>NZ_VIGX01000009.1 GCF_007858475.1 Tsukamurella conjunctivitidis | reverse complement strand
TCGGAAACGATGTTCACGAGCAACCATCAGGTGGGGCCAGATCAAACCGTCGCAACACCACCGGCGAGTCGCAAACGGGGCCAGGTCTAGCCGTCGAGCCGGGGCCTCTTCAAGCTGTCATAGCCAAACAGCTCGCGCACCGGCTCGCGCGCACTAAGAACGTCCTGTTCAACATCGGCTTTCACCAGTACTGCGAACGCTTTCCCACTAGAGCCCGCGCACTCCTGCAGAGCCAAACCGTGCGAATCCTCGGGCCCGAAGCCACCGCACAGCACTTCACCCCGTCCTACCGCCCGTGGGAGCAACGCCTGTGTGCCGCGCCCGGCGCAGACATCTTCAAAGCGATCAAGGCCGGACACGCCAGCGTCGTGACCGACACCATCGACTCGCTCGTCCCTGAAGGCATCCGCCTGACATCCGGCCAGGTCCTCGAAGCCGACGTCATCGTCAGCGCCACCGGCCTGAAACTGACGACGTTCGGCGGAATAGTGCCAAGCGTCGAAGGCGTACCTGTGACGCTGGCAGACCAGTACGTTTGGAAGGGCGCCTTCGTCACCGGGCTCCCCAACTTCGCGTTCACCATCGGCTACACCCAACTGTCCTGGACACTTCGCGCAGATCTCACAGCACGACTGGTGTGCAGAGTCCTCAACTCGATGAAGGAGCACGGCCACCGCGCGCTTGTGCCTGTCGCCGATGACACACTTGAGCCGCTGCCGCTATTCAACCTCACCTCCGGCTACGTACAACGCTCCGTCGACGCCTTTCCCCGGCAAGCCATCCGAACCCCGTGGCGCATGCATCAGAACCACCTCATCGACCTCATCACGACACTGCGGCGCAACCATGCTCCCGATGTCCTCGTGCCTGTCGGTCCCACCCAGGAGGGACGCTAAGGTGCGATCTACGACCTCTGCCCAAATAGAACAGCAGGGGACTGGTACATGGGTAGGTGAAATCTGATCCGGCTTGCCCGAGCGGCAGACCTCCCGCTTCCGGTGAATCCAGGGCCAGGCATCAGTACCTCCCGCACCTGCCGCTGGACGTCCTGCCTTTCGGCCAGCACGAGCGGACGAGCCGCGATTGGTATAGGTCTTTATAGGTCGTCCCTAGTTATAAAGACCTATAAGTCGCGTGTATCACAACACTGGCAGGCCAGGTTTTGACATTACACACCCCACCTGCGGTAAGACATGCAACGGCGCTTTCCGACCACTCCCAGAGCACCTACAGGAACCCCCACCTCGAAAGCACGGTGTGCCAGACCCGCTCGTACAGACGGGGCCAAATGATCTCGTCCATGTGCTCGGCGACGGTGCGCGGGTCGATCGAAAATTGGGACCCTACAGCGGTGTAGGGTCCCGACCTACCTGGCGACTGTCAGCCTTCTCACCTGCACTGCATCACGCAGTCCCACGGAGTTGGCATCTCGCCAGTCCCAGCAACATGGCATTTCCACCACAGCATTCAGGCCGTCGCCGGACTCCCACTCCAGCAGCAGTACCGTTCCCACAGCCTTCGACAGGTCGTAACTAGAACTGGGTCTACGAATTGATCAGCCGGACCACGTAGGGCATCGCGCCGTCGGTGCGCAGCGGCGATACTTTGACCGTCGATCCGGACTCGGGTGCCTCAAGCATCTGGTTGTCACCCAGATAGAGCGCTTCGTGCTGGCTCGCATTCGGGCCGAAGAAGATCAGGTCACCCCGCTTGATCTCAGCGAGCGGAACCTTCTTGCCGATGTTGTACTGGTAGCCGCTGTAGTGCGGGAGCTTGATGCCGACGGCAGCAAATGCGAACAGCGTCAGGCCCGAGCAATCAAATCCCGGGTTCTCGAAGTCACGGAAGGTATCGGCAACGCCGCCGTCGCGGACCCCGACGGTGGGGCCGTTGATATCACCACCCCCCCAGGAATATCTGGTGCCGACCACCGACAGGCCCCGGGCAATGACCGTGTCAATCATTTGCTTGCCCGACATCGACGCGACTGACACAGGCGCTACTGGTGCCTGGATTGCAGGCACCTGGGCTGCCGCTTGAGCCGGGACCTGGGATGCGGTCTGCGGTTGCGGCGTGAACCCGAACAGGTTGCTCAGTTGCCCGAGCAACGACGACGCTGCGGTCGCGGCCGACGGTGGCCCCCCGGGCGCCGACACTGCCGGTGCCGCAGAAGGAGCCGCTACGGGTGTGCTTGCGTTCGGGGGTGCCGCCGGTGCAGGAGCCGGCTGCGAGGAAGGCACCGTCACTGTCTGCTGTTCGCTGACGACGTATTGGTCATAGATCCGCTGCTGACCTGCGGCATCCCCGGACTTCGCCTTCGCCTCGGCGAGCGCCCTTGCGGCCGTCTGCCGACGCAAATCCAACCGTCGGCGTTGATCGGTCGCCGAACGCAGCGCCTCCAGGGTCTGGGCCACCGACCCCTGCGCTCGGGTGCGGCGGTCGGCAGCCGCGCCAGCCGCTGCATCCGCGGAGATCTTCGCGATCCGCGCAGCATCGCGGCTCGATCGCGCCCGCCGCCGGGCGTCATTGAGGCCGGTGACAGTACCTGCCTGGGCGGCAGCAACGCGCCGAAGAACCGCAGTGCGGTCTACCGCCGTCTGCCCATCCGGGGCGGTCAGAGCATCCGCGACCCCGCCCGAGGTGTTCCCCTGCATGTAGGCGGCGCGGAGCATCTCATCGAGCCTGCGCTGAGCAGCATCCACTGCCTGGTCGGAAGCCACGGCCTCCCGATCCGCAACTACTACTGCATTCGTCGCGGCCCGCGCAGCGTCGGCGGCCAACGCCACGTCGATCACCGCCTTGTTCACCGACTGCCGCCGAATGTCAACGTCGTTCTGCAAAGCCGCGATCTGCTGATCAAAGTCCGCAAGGCGCACGATCAACGAAGGAACCACCGCGACCGAGTGACCTGCTCGAGGGTCGTCTCCCACGTGCCGCGCCCACGCAGGATCCGCTCCGCCGACCACGATCGCAGCCACGATCGTCACCGCCGCCGCCCGCTGCATTCCAGACGCCCATCGATGCTGATTCACCACGGAACATCTCCTTCAACGAGCCGACCGCCCCCCGCGGGGAGGTTGCGCCCACGCGAGGGGATCAGAAGCGGAATATTGTTGGTGCGCAATCTTTTTACGCAAAGTTTGACGCGCCGCACCGGCACCCCTTGAGTACCATCCGAACCGTACGTCACAGACGCCACAGAGGGAAGCGGTGATCGAGCAGATGCAGAGCCTTAACTGCCACCTACAATGGGGTTGGCCTGCGGTATTCAAGATTCAATCAAGATCCTGCTACTATCCACGATAGTACTAAGGAGGAGTGCGACCCTTGCCTGGTGAGTTGGAATCCGCGGTCATGCAAGTGCTCTGGGACAGTGAGCACGCCTTGAAGGTGCAGGAGGTGGTCGATGCCCTCGACACCGGGCGGGCACTGGCCTACACCACGGTGATGACGGTTCTAGACAACCTGCACCGCAAGCAGTGGGTCCAACGCGAGAAGGTCGGCAAGGCCTACTTCTACGAGCCGACACTCAGCCGCGCGGAGGCTGCGACCCAGGCGCTGCGTGACGTGCTGGATGCATCCGGCGATCCTGAGGCAGTGCTGCTGCACTTCACCGAGTCCGCGTCGGACGAGGAATCAAAGGTCATCCGGCGGGCACTACGCCGTCGGTCACGGCAGCAATAGACTAAGCCCGGTGCGCGAGATCCGAATCCGGACCCGGATGGAGGGAATGAGTACACGATGACGGTGTTCGCGGCATTGGTCGTCGCGGCGGCTGCGATCGCGGCTGCCGGACCTGTGCTGCTCACCCGCGCGGGGCGTACGCGGCTCGATCCAGTTGCCCTGCTCATCGGCTGGGTGGGAGCGCTGGCAATGCTTGGACTGCTGACGGCGTTAGCGATCGTGGCACTGTTGCTGCCGCTGCACGCAGACTACTCGGTAACCACTGCGTTCGGAGACTGCTGGTCCCTGGCGGTCCATGGCACCGTGCCGCAGGGACGCCGGGCGACCGGCGCCGCACTAGCCGCGCTCATTGCGGGCTCCGTCGTGATCTCCGGCGTGCGCTGCGTCTTCGTCCTCGCGCGCCGGCGGGCGGTCGCGACGTTGCATTGCGACCGAATAAGGCTGGTGGCCAGTCCAGCCGCCGGGGACGGCCGAGTGTGGTGCCTCGAGCACGACGCCCCCTTGGCATTCGCCATCGCCGCACCCAGGGGCGGGATGGTGGTGATCTCCCGCGGCCTACAGACCTTGTTGGCACCCTCCGAGCTGGCGGCAGTGCTGGCACACGAGCACGCACACCTCCGCGGTCGCCACCACCTGATCGTTGCCATCACTGAGGTCATCGGGCAGGTCCTGCGCCCGATCCCGCTGTGCCGGAACGCCCCGAGCGCCGTGCGGGAATTGGTCGAGGCGATCGCTGACGGAGCAGCAGCACGCCGTTGCGGGGCGGCCACGGTACACCGGGCCCTGCTGCAGATGGCCTCCGCACAATCGGTGCGGCAGCGATCAGGGACAGCCGGGCGGGGCCCTACTCTGGCGATGGCGACCACCGCGACCTCGGCGCGGGCCCGCCGCCTACAGCTCCCCGCAGCGAGCCGCAGTGCTCGCGTGCGCCACTGCGGCGCGGTCGCCGCGGCCACCGCCCTGGGATCAGCCGCTACGGTGGCGCTTGCAGCCCTCGTCGTGTCCGCTATTTCCTGCCCAGCGCTCTAGCCCGCTGCGCCCGTGGCGCAGCGTGACAGAGAGATTTGCCTGTTCCCCGGGGGGCCAACTGCGCAGCAACATCCGCTGCGACGCTTCATCGTGACTAGCGAGTGCGACCCACGAGTCGCATTTCAGCGACCGTACACCGAGTCCCGAGCGCCTACGTCCTTGAGCCACTACGCTCCGGTGCCGCTATTCGACGAGTCACGAATGCCGATGCCCGGCGGTCGTGTCCACAGCCACAGGCATCTTCGCCGAGGGGTCGCACACCCCGGCGGGGCATTCGCTCACCTGTAGCGGATGCTCAGGCTCGCCGCCCCGCCACGACCACCGTATCCCCCAGCGGGTGGCGACCGCGGCACCCATGGCGAGGGCCGAGACGACAGCAACCAGGGGCTGCAGCGGCGCCCACAGCGTCAACGCTCCCGACGCGCCCAACATCGCGACGACGACCTTGTTACACAACGGGCACCCCACCGCGAGCGTCGACAGGACCACACCGGAAGTGCCTCGCACAGCACCACGATTCCACCCGGCCACCACCGGAGCTGCCAGCCAGGCGGCCGCGAGAACGGTCACCACCACGAGGACGAGGTAGTCCCACCAGCGCACCGGCGTCATCCGGGTGAAGACAGGATTGGGAAGCACTCGGGAGGGGATCGCGATCACCAGTGCGATCAGCGCACCGCCAGCCGCTGCGTGCCACCACCGCACCCGTCCAATGACCGCCCTGCGGTTCATACCACTCACAGTGCACCCTCCTCACCTCGCGCTTGTCTTTCCTCGAACTCAGCATAACTACTAGATCACATAGTAGTTCTTGGTGGCGGGCCTGCCCGCCCCTCATCTACTATTCAACATAGTAGTTACCTACTAAGCGTGTTAGTAGCTCAATCTCGGGAGAGGCCTGATCGATGAAACATCTCTCTAGCGTGCCGGATCCAGACGTGGGCCTTCCAACGGTGACCGAATCCGTCGGCGCGCCGGTGCGGCATGACGCGGTGCAGGCGTCGGAGAGGATCTCGACGATCACCGGTCCGGTGGGCGGTTGCGACCCAGTGAACGAAGCGGAGCCACAAGGACTGTCCGCTACGTACGTGCTAGACGCGGTCAGCGCTCCCGGTGCGCTCCGGATGCAGTACGAGGGCCTACGGATCGGCGCCGAGGCCGACGATACGCAAGGGCGATTCACCTGCCAGCGCGATGTCAGTCTCGCGGCGGCCCGCGGGCGGCCGGTCGCTGTGACCGAGCGGCTATCGGGGATCCCGGCAGGCGAGTGGGATATTCGGGTGCGAGCAGCGTGGACACCGGCTGCGACGCAGGCGGGCGAGCTGGCGGGCGAGATGAAGCTTCCGGACCAGCAGATGCGGGTCCGGACGGTGTTCGCGCCTCTGGCACACGGGCCCGCGGTGGCAGCGTGGTGTTGGCCGCTGCTGGTGGGGCTCGGCGCTGTCGTCGCGGTCGCGCTCATGGCAGTGAACGTCTCCCTCGCTGGCGGCTCTGCATTCGCGGCGGTGGGGATCAGCGGTGTGGCCTGTGCTGTGGGGTTTCTCGGCGCGCGGTTGTGGTTCTTGGCAATCCATCGGATGCCGCTACGGAAGCTGCTGTCCTCCGGAGCCTGCATTCAGGGGTTCAACGCCGCTGCCGCGGTGGTCTTGGTGATGGGGGCGCCGGCGATCGGACTGTCATGGGGCGCGGTGCTCGATTCTGCTGCCCCGGCACTGCTCGCAGGGATGGCCGTCGGGAGGCCGGGGTGTTGGCTGACCGGCTGTTGCGCTGGAAAGGTCACCGTGTCGCGGTGGTCACTGTGGTCATCGGATCGGAGGGTGGCCGCTTCACGCTATCCGGTGCAGCTGTTTGAAGCTGCGGCGTGCGGGACGCTGGCGATAGGGGCCGAATTCCTGTTCCTGGGCGTCCGGCACTCGGGAGCGATCTTCGTGATCGGACTCGCTGCCTACGCGCTGGTCCGGCAGGTGCTGTTTCCGCTGCGCTCCGACCCGCACACTCGGTGGGGGCGTACCGCAGTCGCAGCAGGTGCTACGGCCGCGATCGCGGTGGCGATATGGGTGATGACGTTGTGACGAGTCGGCGGGGCTACCGGGATGTGCTCAGACAGATCCGGACTGCCTCGCCCATTCTCCGTCCTGGTCAGCGGCCTTCCGACGACGCCAGGGCGCTGGCTTTGGTCCACTGCTGCCAGGGCACACTCCAGTCACCGTTCTGCCATTGCTCGAGAGGTGCGCCGCCAGTGTTGCGGATTTCGACGATGTCGCCGGGGACCGAGAAGTCGAAGAACCATCGAGCGTTGTCACCGTTGAGGTTGAGGCACCCGTGGGAAGTGTTCGTGTTGCCCTGCGCCCACACAGAACTGTCGAGTTGGTGCAGGTAGATACCGTCTGTGCTGATCCGTGTCGCGTAGTTGATCGTCTGTTTGTACCCCAAGCGCGAGTTGATCGGTAGCCCGTAGGTGGACGAGTCCATCACCACCGGGTTCGCCTTGTCCATCACGGTGTAGATGCCCCGTTGGGTCCAGAAGCTGATGGTGTTGCCGTTGATGATCTCGCTGCCGCCCATGCCCATGGAGGTGGGCATCGTACGGACGAGATTACCGCCGTCGTAGACGGTGACCGTCTTGGTCGCGTCGTCGGCGATCGAGACATGCGAGGCGCCGATGGTCGCACTGGCACGCACGTCCTCGGCGCCGTAGAGGCGCTCGCCCAGGCGGACACCGTATAGCGCGGCGTCCACGGTGATCTGAGTGCCCGGCGTGTGGTATTTCTCAGGTCGCCAATGCGCTTCGGTATTCGAGACCCAGCACCACGCTCCCTCGACCGCGGGTGTACAGGTGACTTTCATACGACGTTCTGCCTCGGCGCGGTCTGCGATGTCGGTGTCGAACTTCGCCACCAGCACCAGCCCCACACCGTAGGTCCGCCCTTCGCCGACCGGGGTGCCCGCCGTCGTTGCCAGCTCCATCGTCGCCTGCGCCTGTGGCGCGAGAGTGGTGAACGTGCTCTGCCGTTCGGTCCGGCGTCCTGCCTCATCGACCGCGACCGCTCGCAAGCGGTAGGTGCGGCCGAATCCAAGGGGCTCACCGGCCGACCAGGATTTGCGCGGTGCGTCCAACGTGCCGGCAACGGCGCGTCCCGCCTCGTTGGTGAGCGTGACTTCGGCGAGGGCGCCGGTGCCCACGACACGCACAGTGACCGGTGTGCGGGGTGTGACCTCCGCGGCGCCGTCGGCCGGCGCCAGCTCGATCAGTGGCACGGCGCCCGACGGTTTCGGTGAGGACGAGGATCCGCTCAGCGGCACCGCGCCCCGCTCGGCACCGCAGGCGGACGTGATCGCGACGGCTCCGATTCCGGTTGCCGTCCGCGCCAGCAGAGTTCGCCGTTGCAGAACCATTCAGCCTCCCTCGACCCGCCTCATCACGCAACTACTAATTTGCATAGTACTTTATGGTGAGTGGTCGAGCCCGCCAGGTCCGCAGGCGAGGTACTCTCACCCGCTCCGCCGGTACAGGTACCAGGCGCGGCGAGTCGTCGAGCAGGTGCGGGTGGGTGTTCTGACCGTTCCATCGACTGAAGCGCTCACTTGCCCGGAAGCGAGGGTTGCGCCCTAGCAACAGCGTCCTCGATGTCCTGTACTGATCGGAAGACCAGCGGGTCCACGATCCGCTGCACGGAGCCGTCGGGGCGGACGAGAAAGGACAGCGGCAGCAGGGGCGGGATCTGCAGTGTCCTCGCGACCGCGCCGTCCGCGTCGATGATGCTCGGGTACGCGAGGGCGAGATCGGTGGCGAAGGTACGAGCGTAACTCTCGACGTCGCGGACGTTGATCCCGAGTACCTGGACTGCTTCGGGGCGTTGGGCATAGCGCGAGAGGATCGGCATTTCTTCGCGACACGTCCCGCACCAGGACGCCCAGAAGTTGAGCAAAGTGGTTCTGCCTGCGGTGAGTTGTCCGAGGTTGATCACATCGGGGGTAGTGAGGCAGGGCTCGGACAGATCTGCCAGGGGCCCAACGGATCGGGCTGATACCGATTTCGTTCCGCCGCACTGCGGTTTAGGTACACCGCGGGCTGAGCTGGCCTGGAGTGGGGCCTCGGTTCCAGTGCGGGTGCCGGTGGAGGCGGTATCGTGGTCTCCTGGTTTTTCCGTGAGCGAATGCGCGGTCGAGACGGCGATGAGCAGCAGCGCGGCAGCGATCGCAATAAGGGCCAGTGCGTACCGGTGCCGGCGATGCCACGGCGGGGTTGAGGCGCACTCGTCGGGTCCGGGGGGAAGGGCGACGCTCATGGTGTCTTCTGCTCGTCGATGGGCACGGGCGTCGTATCGGCGGGGACCGACTGTTTGAGACCGGTGGTGCGACGTGCGCGCCGTTTGATCACCGTTGCGGCGATCAGGGCCGCAGCGGCCAGGGCGGACGTGACCGCTTCGGGCAACGCGCCCCAGCGGGTGGCGAGTGTGAGCCGGTCGTCGAGGGGAACAGTCGCGATCAGAGTATCCGCGCTGAACAGTGCGGACTGGTCGGTGACCGTCCCGTCCGGGGTCACGACAGCGCTGACGCCACTCGTCGCGGCGATCAGGACGGTGCGGCGGTGCTCGATGGCCCGCAGTCGGGACATCGCCAGTTGTTGGTACGACATGGCCGTGCGGCCGAAGGTCGCGTTGTTAGTGGGCACGGTGATCAGCTGGGCTCCACCGCGTACAGATTCACGGACGAGGTCGTCGAAGGCCACTTCGTAGCAGATGGCAGCCGCGGTCGGTATGCCAGCGAGGGTGACAATGCCGTCACCATCGCCAGGCACGAACCGGCCGGCCTTGTCGGCGTATGCGGACAGGCGGGTCGCGAGCGGCCGCATCGGTAGGTACTCCCCGAAGGGCACCAGTCGCCGCTTGATGTGTTGCTGTCCAGGACCGGAGCCGGGGTTCCAGACGATGGAGACGTTGCGTGATGTGCCGTCGTCGGCGGAGAGCACTGCACCGACGAGGACAGGTACGCCGAGCCTGTTGACCGTCTCATCGATCCGCGCGCGCACCTGCCGATCGCGCAGCGGGTCGATATCCGAGGCGTTCTCGGGCCAGACGATCATGGCGGGCCGGGGCATCTGGCCAGATTCGATGGCACTGGCGAGGTCCTCGGTGCGTCGTAGGTGATTCTCGAGCACTGCGGCACGCTGAGCATTGAAGTCCAGTCCTAGGCGGGGAACGTTGCCTTGGATCACCGCAACGGTCACGCTCGCTCGCGGTTCGTACGCTGGTAGCGCGATTAGGAGTGCTGCGCCGGCGAACGGGAGGATGCCACCAAGCGACGCACGGACAGCAGCGCGCGGTGACCTCCGCAGTGCCGCGCGGACCACGGCGAAACCGGAGCACCCGATGAGGGCGACCGCGAACGAGACGGCCGGTGCGCTGGCGATCGCGGCCAACTGTACGAGAGGCCCATCGGTCTGCCCGAACGCCAACTTTCCCCAAGGGAACCCGCCGAATGGCAGGCGGCTGCGCAGTGCCTCCGTCGCTGTCCACGCGCAGGCGCACCACAGCGGGTAGCCGGGGAGAACCACCATCCGGCTGACCAAGGCGCCGAACACCGCTACCGCGACGGCTTCGACCGCGGCGAGCGCGATCCACGGCCCAGCCCCAACGTAGATGCCTACCCACGGAAGCAAGGGCAGGAAGAACGCCAGCCCCGCGGCGTAGCCGTACAGCAGGGCTTGGCCGATTCCGCAGCCCCACACGGCGGCGACCACGAGCGCGACACCGACCGGCGCCGCTCCCCACAGCGCGGTGGGTGGGAACGAGATGAACATCGCTCCGCCGCCGGCGGCAGCCAGAAGTAGCCTGACCGCTGTGTGCGTCCACGGCCAATGAGCCGGCCCCCACCGAGTGGATGTCGCGGATGGGAGCCTTCGTGCTGTCTGCGTGGTCACGAGTGAGATCTCCTCAATTCTGGACCGTGGTGGTGCTGCTCGTCGCGAGTCGTCTGGGCGATCGCGGGCGTACTGGTTGGTGCGTGTCGACGGCGATTCCTGTCAGATCGGCATGACGATGTTGGAGACGAAGAGCCGCCGGACCATGTCGACGAAGTCGGACCAGTAGCCGGTGACCAGGGCGAGTCCGACGGCGATCATGAGCACGCCGCCGGCGACCTGGATGCGTCGGCTGTTGCGGCGAAGCCATCCGACGGCCCGCACCGCGGCGGTCGATCCGACGGCGAGTGCGATGAACGGCAGGCCCAGGCCTACGCAGTAGGCCACCACCAGCGCGGCACCGCGTGCCGGCGCTGCGTTGGTGCCCACAATGATCGACATGATCCCCGCCAGGGTGGGACCGATACAGGGAGTCCAGCCGAGCGCGAACACCCCGCCCAGCAGCGGGGCACCGGCAAGCGTGGTCCAGGGTCGTGGCGCAAAACGCACCTCGCGGGCAAGTGCCGGGACCAATCCGATGAACGCCAAGCCCATGATGATGGTGATTCCCCCACCTATCCGCATCAGCGTCTCTGCATTGAGCCGAATCGTCGCCGCCAGACCAAACACCGACATCGTCATCAAGAGGAAGGCCGCTGTGAACCCGCCGACGAACAACGCGGCTGCGCCGAGCACTCTCCACCGACCGGACCGGTCTACCGCCTTTCCGCTGCCGCCGAGCTCTGCGATCGACGTCGCTGGAGCCTCGGCGCCGACCAGCCCCGCGAGGTACGACAAGTAGCCGGGAACAAGGGGCACGATGCACGGCGAGGCGAAGGACACCAACCCGGCGAGCAGGCATGCCCCGATCGCCAGGATCAGCGGACCTGACACGGCGGCGTCGGCAAAGGCTTGTCCCATCAGCCCTCCCCGGCGACGCGGTCCACGGCATCGGTGAGGGTCTTCTCGTCGATCGTCGTCAGGTATGCCGCGGCCACGCGATGCTGCCGATCAAGGACGAAGGTCATCGGCACTACTGTGGTCGGGTACTGCTCACCGAGCGCGAGCAGCGTCTTGCCAGGGGGATCGTAGATCGACGGATAGGTCAGCCCGTGGGAGCGGATGAAGTCCCGCGCCGCATCGTCGCCGGCGGTTTCACGAACGTCGATACCGAGAAACTGCACACCCTTGGACTTGCGCGCCGTGTACACCTTTTCCAGAGCAGGAGCCTCGAGACGACAGGGGGCGCACCAGGAGCCCCAGACGTTGATCACCACGACCTTTCCGGCGTAGTCCGACAGTCGCAGCGTGGCCCCGGGATCAGTGACACTACGTCCGGACAGCTCACCGACGACGCTGCGCCGCTCGGGCGGGTAGAAGTGCCTGGCCTTGCCATCCGGAGCGATGATCCCGCCATCGCGTGCCCGGTCGCTGAGCTGAACGCACCCGCCGAGCAGCATCGCGACCACAAGCACCGCGATCACACCGGCGCACCGGCGCAGACTCGAGCTGCCGCTCGGGGGACGGTCATCATCGCCCAGCGATGCCCGTGTGGACTGTCGTCGCATCCTCACCCCTTCTCGGCGGCTAACGAACCAGCCACCAACTACTAAGTAGCATAGTAGTTGGTGGCTGGTCGGTCGCACTCGCCATCGGGGGCAGCCGCGGAGACGTCGGTCGCGTCAGGTGTACTTGAGGGTGGTCATCATGCCCATCTCCATGTGATAGATGTTGTGGCAGTGCAGGGCCCAGGTTCCGGGGTTGTCCGCGTCGAGGTCGACCTCGACCGAGCCCATGGGCTTGATGAGCACCGTGTCCTTGCGCAGTCCGCCACTGCCGGGGAGGCCCCAGGTGTGGCCGTGGATATGCATGGGGTGGAGCATCATCGTTTCGTTGGTGATCTGCATCCGCAGTCGCTGGCCCTTGCTGACGCGCAGAGGCGTGTCTTCGCCGTGCTTCTTGCCGTTGATGCCCCAGGCGTACGGGTCCATCTGGCCGTTGAGAGTGACCTTGATCGTGGAGTCGGGCTGGGCGTCAGGAAGGCGCGCGGAGTCGGCGGCGGTGAGTTCGGTGGCGCCGAGCAGGACCGGGCCGTCCAGTTCCGCGGGGCGAATGTCGGCGGCGGGTGCGGCGCCGGAGCCTGTGCGCAGGACTGCCAGAGCCTGGCCCTTCTTACCTTCGGCGGCGGCGACTAGCGGAAACGCGCCGTCGCCTGCGGTGACGGTCACGTCGTAGCGTTCCCCCATAGCGACGAAGAGCGCGCGGGCCTGCATGTCGTTGACCCTGTGTCCGTCGGTGTGGGTGACGGTCATCGTGTGACCGCCAAGGGCGACCCGGAAGACGGTGTCGGAGCCGGCGTTGATGATCCGCAGGCGGATGCGTTGTCCGGGCTTGGCGCGGAACTCGGTCGGCGCCGTAGGGATTCGGCCGTTGATGAGGTAGTGCGGGTAGACCACGTCGCCAGCATCGCCCAGCGGAGAGCTTCCCATGCCAGGCATCGAGGAGTGGTCCATGCCACCCATCCCGCCCATTCCGGTCTGCAAAGGTCCGGTCTTGGCTTGGAAGTCGGCAAGGATCTGGTCAGGGTTCTTGCCGATGCCGTCGGTCCAGTCGTCGAGGACGACGATCCACTCGGCGTCGAAGGCGCCTGGTTCATTGGGGTCGTCGATGATGATCGGAGCGTAGAGGGCACGGTCGAGTTGGGCACCGACGTGGGGATGGAAGTAGTGGGTGCCGGCGTCCGGGGCGGTGAACTCGTAGACGAATCGCCCCCCGGGGCGCACAGCATCCTGGGTGACGCCGGGAACGCCGTCAGCTTCGTTACGCAGGCGGATGCCATGCCAGTGGATGGTGGTGTCGGCGGGAAGCTTGTTGTCGAGGGTGACGCGGAGGAAGTCTCCGGCGTTGGCGCGCAGGACCTTGCCGGGGAGGGCGTCGTCGTAGGCCCAGGTACGGGCGGTGATACCGCCGAGGTCTACGGTGGTCTCGCGCGCGGTGAGGGTCGTCTCAACGACCTTCTGTCCGGCCTGGGGTGTGGCCTGTAGTGGCGGTCCTTGCAGCGCACGAGAGGCACCACTCGGCGTGCTGGCGGTCTTGTCGCCACATGCGGCGAGCGCGCCGACGCTGAGCGCGGCGAGACCGCCGAAGAGGGCTGTTCGTCTGGTCACCGGTGTCATGAATTGGTTCCTTGGTTTGACGTCGAGGAAGTCGGGGGCGGCCCTGCTTAGGGGGCAGCGGGGCTGACTGTCGGGCTGCCGTCGCCCATCCCTGGCATACCCGACATACCCGGCATGCTTGTGTGAGGTGTCGGCGATGAAGTCGGGGAGCTGCTCATCGAGTGGCCTGCGGGCATCGACGGTTGGGTTGAGGTGGGGGTAGTGCTGGTGTCGTCGTTCATGTTCATCGTGGACATGTCGTCGCCGCAGGCGGTGACGGCGAGGGCAATAGTGGCGGTGACGGCGGCGGTGGTGATCAGTCGTTTCGGGTTCATCGGTTCGTCTTTCTGGCAGGGATTCTCTGTGGGGTTCGTTGAAGGGGCGGTCGGGGTAGTGGGCTCGAGGCTGTACCGGGTTCCGGTGGTGGGTGTTCTCGCTTGGTGTTGCGGCGTTTGTAGACCGGCAGGGTCAGGGTGAACTGGGCGCCTTGTCCGGGGCCGCGGCTGGTGGCGGTGAGGGATCCGTCGTGGGCCTCGGCGAGCGCGCGGGCGATAGTCAGGCCGATACCGCTGCCGCCGGCGTCGCGGCTGCGAGAGGTGTCGGTGCGGTAGAAGCGGTCGAAGATGTGTGGGAGGTGTTCGCTGGCGATGCCTTCGCCTGTGTCCTCGACGATGATGTCGATGAGGTTGTGGTCGCGGCGGCGGCTGCTGACCGTGACGCTGCCTCCCGGTGGGGTGTGTCGGCGTGCGTTGCTGAGCAGGTTCGCGAGGGTCTGGCCGATGCGGGCACGGTCGGCGTCGACGAGGTCGGTGGTGGTGGGTCCGAGGCCGAGGTGGATACCTACGGCGTCGTAGCCGGGTTGCGCTTCTCGGACCGCGGCGGTGGTGATGTCGTTGACCGCGGTCGGCTCTGCTTCGACGCGTAGTTGTCGTTCGCCGGCGCGGGAGACGGCGTCGATGTCGTCAGCGAGTCGCTTGAGGCGGCCGGTGGCGCTGCGGATGACGCCGTACATTTGCGCGCCCGGCGTGCGGATGCCGTCCTCGGCGGCTTCGATTTGGGCGGTGATGGTGGTGATCGGCGTCCGGAGTTCATGGGCGAGGTCGGAGAGCATCTGCTGGCGGATCTCTTCGGTGGTATCGATTTGCTCGGCGAGTCGGTTGACGCTGCGGGTCAGGTCGCTGAATTCGCGGCCCAGGCGGCTGGGCGGGACGCGAATGGCGTGGTTGCCGGCGGCGATGTTCGCCGTCGAGGTCACCACGGCGCCGATGGAGCGTCGGACGCGGCGGGTGATCAGCCAGCTGACGACCAGTGCGAGGACCACGGAGCTCAACAGGGCGACCGAGACGGATACCACCAGTGAGGAGGCGAACGCCTCCTCGACGTGTTTGGCTTGGGGTGAGGTGGTCGGCAGGCCGGCGTGGGCCATGTGGGTGTGGAACAGGTGCGGTGCGACAGTCCACGCCACCAGCGCGGAGGCCCCAGCGCCAGCGGCGATGACGATGGTCTGGGCGATGAACAGCCTGGTGGTGAACCCCGAACGTGGGCGACGGGTGCGCCGTGCGTCGGATCGGGGCGCGCTCATTGCTTCGACCGGCCGTCACCCATTCGGTAACCGATGCCGCGGATGGTGCGGATGTAACGCCGCTCGGTGGTGGTGTCGCCGAGCTTGCGACGCAGGCTGGCGATGTGGACGTCGACGACGTGTGCATCGCCGACCCAGGTCGGTCCCCAGAGTTCGGCGAGCAGTTGGTCGCGGCTGAACACCATGCCCGGGCGGCGGGAGAGGACGTCGAGAAGGTCGAACTCGGTGCGGGTGAGAGCCGCGGGTCTACCGGCGACGCTCACCTCCCGACCGTTCGGGTCGATTAGCAGATCCCCGATGCGGCGCTCCGCGCCCTGGGGCATGGCGGGCCCGTTGACGGTTCCGGCGCGGGGGCGGCGCAGCATTGCTTCGATTCGGGCGATCAGCTCCCGCGGGCTGAACGGTTTGGTCAGATAGTCGTCCGCCCCGACGGACAGGCCGACCAGAGTGTCGACTTCGTCGGCGCGGGCGGTGACCATGACAACGTAGGCGTCCGAGAAGGTGCGCAGTTGTCGGCACACTTCGACACCGTCGAGCGAGGGCAGCCCGAGGTCGAGGACGACGACATCCGGTGGAGTTCGGTGCGCGGCGGCGACTGCGGCCGCTCCATCGCCGGTGATCTCGACATCGAAACCACTGCGCTGAAGGTAGTCGGCGATGACCTCGGCGAGGTCCGGCTCGTCCTCGACAACCATCGCGCGCAGGCCCAGCTTCGGCCGCGGTTCGGTCACCGCCGTCGGCTTGGGCTCGGCAACAATCGCATCCATGCCTCCATCGTGGCCTGACCGTATGCCCAGGATCGACCCGAGGCGCGGTTCTTGAGCAAATCTTGATCTTGAGCACACGTAACGGCCTGGTTAGGGCACGCACAGTCGAGGGCGATCAGATACCCCTCACCGGACTGATCACCGGTGGCACGTCTTCACCCGGCGGGCCACGGGCACGCCATCTGCCGACTCACGCTGACCGTCCTGGTCCTGCAAGACCGTCGCGCCGGGTGGCGTGCCACACACCTGTGCCGCCCTTTTCCGCTTCCGAAAGGACCCCAGCACGTGAGCACCGAAGTGACCACGGTTCCTGATTCTCGCCCCCCACTGTCATTGCTGCACCCGCCGTTGCCCGCCCGGTCGCTCCTCGACATCGGACCTGTCTCGGAGCGCCCGGCGGCCCTGGTCGGCAACACTCCGGTGATGCGGATCGCCGAACCGTTCGCGCCGGCCGGGCACGGGTTCTGGGCCAAACTCGAGGGGTTCAATCCCGGCGGCATGAAGGACCGCCCTGCCCTGCACATGATCGAACGGGCCAAGGCACGGGGGGATCTCACGACGGGCGCACGGATCGTGGAGTCGACCAGCGGCACGCTCGGGCTCGGCCTGGCGCTCGCGGGCATCGTGCACGATCATCCGGTGACGCTGGTGACCGACCCGGGGCTGGAGCCGATCCTGACGCAGATGCTCGCCGCCTACGGCGCCGAGGTCGACCTGGTGACGGAACCTCATCCGGCGGGCGGATGGCAGCAAGCCCGACGCGACCGGGTCTGTGAGCACCTGGCTGCGGACCCGACCGCGTGGTGCCCGGACCAGTACACCAACCCGGACAACGTCAGCGCCTATCAGCCGCTGGCCCTCGAGCTGCTGACCCAGCTCGGGCACATCGATGTGCTCGTCTGCTCGGTCGGCACCGGCGGACACTCGGCCGGGGTCAGCCGCACCCTGCGGCAGTTCCTGCCGGACCTGCAACTCGTCGGAGTCGACACCATCGGATCGACGATCTTCGGCCAGCCCGCGCACAAGCGACTCATGCGTGGCCTTGGCTCGAGCATCTATCCGGAGAACGTCGACTACTCGGCGTTCTCGGAAGTGCACTGGGTCGCGCCCGAGGAGTCGGTGTGGGCGTGCCGGACCTTGGCATCGACGCACTACGCGACCGGCGGCTGGAGCGTCGGTGCGGTAGCCCAGGTCGCCGGGTGGATCGCCGGCACCCGCTCGCCGGACACGGTCGTTGCTGCGATCTTCCCCGACGGCCCCCAGCGCTACTACGGAACCGTCTACAGCGACGCCTACTGCCACGCCAACAACATCGACCCGACGCTCGCACCACCGTTGGCGCCGATCACCATCGCCGACCCAGCCAGGACCGTGGTCACCCGCTGGTCCCGCACCACCAACGTCCGCAACCCGCTGACCGTCGTATGAGGGGGCCCATCGCCACGTTCCGGACCTTCGACCGGCCCAGCCAGGTGTTGATGGTCAACCAATTCACCATCAACCTGGGCTTCTACATGCTCATGCCCTACCTAGCCGGATACCTCGCTGGCCCCGTCGGGCTCGCCGGCTGGGCGATCGGGTTGGTGCTGGGAATTCGGAACTTCTCCCAGCAAGGGATGTTCCTCATCGGCGGCACCCTCGCCGACCGACTCGGCTTCAAGCCGCTCATCGTCGCCGGGTGCCTACTGCGGACCATCGGGTTCGTACTGCTGGCGACGGTCGAATCGCTGCCTGCACTGCTAATCGCATCCGTAGCTACCGGATTCGCCGGGGCACTGTTCAACCCCGCGGTGCGCGCGTACCTGGCCGCTGACGCCGGAGACCGGCGCATCGAAGCCTTCGCGATCTTCAACATCTTCTACCAGGGCGGCATCCTGATCGGCCCGCTGGTCGGGGTAGCGTTGATGGCCTTCGACTTCCAGGTGACATCGGCGGTCGCCGCTGGGGTCTTCGGCGTGCTGACCGTCGCGCAGATCCTGGCTCTGCCACGCGATCGGCGCGACCGCAGAGCCACAGCCGAGCCGCGGCCGTCGGTGCTTGCCGACTGGCGGACCGTGGCCAGCAACCGGCGGTTCGTGCTGTTCTCGTGCGCGATGATCGGCTCCTACGTGCTCTCTTTCCAGGTCTATCTAGCGCTGCCACTGCACGCGACGTCGATCACCAGCAGCGAGCAAGCGTCGACCTACCTTGTGGCGGCCGTATTCGTGGTAACCGGTGTGATCGCCGTGGCCGGGCAGCTGCGGATCACCGCTTGGTTCCGGAGCCGGTTCGGGCCCACCCGCAGCCTCAGCCTCGGGATGGCGCTCATGACGGTGGCGTTCGTGCCGCTACTAGCAGTGCCGACCGCAACGCTGACCGGGCAGGTCGCCGCCATCGCGGCGCTGTTGCTGGCGGCAGCGGGCCTGGCGATAGCCACGGCGACCGTCTTCCCATTCGAGATGGACACGGTCGTCAGCCTCTCCGGCAATCGACTCGTCGCTACCCACTACGGGCTCTACAACACGGTGGTCGGCGTGGGGATCCTGGCCGGCAACCTCGGCACCGGGGCGCTCATGTCATTGGGGGACCGGCTCGGGTTCCCGGCGCTGATCTGGCTGGTGCTCATCATCGTCGGTTCCGGCGCGGCACTCGCGTTGCGGGCGCTCCATCGAGCCGGCGCACTGAGTGTGCCCGATCCCGCGGCCCGCGAAGCGGACGTGGCCGCTGCGGCGGGAATGCATCGTCGGTGACCTGCTGTCAGGAGTCTGTGCTGCGGTGTTCCGATACGCAGGGCCCCGGTCCCTCCGCGGTGGAGGGCCGGGGCCGGGGCCGGGGCGACGTTAGTTGGCGACGCTGGTGAAGCCACGCAGCCGCAGGCTGTTGCCGACGACGAAGACGCTGGAGAAGGCCATCGCGGCCCCGGCCAGCATCGGGTTGAGCATGCCCGCCGCAGCGACCGGTATCGCAGCGGTGTTGTAGGCGAATGCCCAGAACAGGTTCGTCTTGATCGTGCTCAGCGTTTTGCGAGAGAGCCTGATCGCGTCAACGGCGCTGCGCAGGTCGCCGCGCACCAGCGTGATGTCAGAGGCTTCGATCGCGACGTCGGTGCCGGTTCCCATTGCCAGGCCCAGGTCGGCCTGGGCCAGCGCAGGTGCGTCGTTGACGCCGTCGCCGACCATGGCGACGACCTTGCCCTGATCCTGCAGGCGCTTGACCACCGACACCTTGTCCTGCGGCATCACCTCGGAGATGACCTCGTCGATGCCGACTTCAGCCGCGATTCGTTGTGCGACGGCGGCGTTGTCACCGGTGAGCAGCACCGGCTTCAGGCCCAGGGCCCGCAGTTCGCTGATGGCCTGGGCGCTGGTCGGCTTGACCGCGTCGGCGACAACGAGGATGCCCTTCGCCTGACCGTCCCAGCCAACCGCCACGACGGTCTTACCGTCCGATTCGGCGTCCCGTTTCGCGGCCGCCGTCCGAGGGGACAGTTCGAGTGCCCAGTCAGCCAGGAAACTCTCGCGGCCCACGATCACGGCATGCCCGTCGACCACGCCCTGCACCCCTTGTCCTTCGACGTTGGCGAAACCTTCCGGTGTGGGCAGTTCTCCGCCACTGTCGCGAGCCGCGGCGGCAATGGCCTGGGCGATCGGATGCTCGGAGGCGTTCTCCAATGCACCGGCTAGCCGTAGCAGTTCGTCAGAGTCGGTGCCGTCCTCTGCAATCACCTCGGCCAGCGTCATCTTGCCGGTCGTGACCGTTCCGGTCTTGTCGAGCACGATGGTGTCGACTTTGCGGGTGGACTCGAGCACTTCCGGGCCCTTGATCAGTACACCCATCTGGGCTCCACGACCCGTTCCCACGAGAAGCGCTGTCGGCGTGGCCAGTCCAAGTGCACACGGGCAGGCGATCACGAGCACGGCGACCGCGGCAGTGAACGCGGCCGCGACGGGGAAGCCAGCACCGAGCCACGCGCCGAGGGTGGCGAACGCGATCGCGATGACGATCGGCACGAACACACCCGAGATCCGGTCCGCGAGCCGTTGCACCTCGGCCTTCCCCGTCTGCGCGTCCTCGACGAGCTTGGCCATCTGCGCGAGCTGCGTATCCGCTCCGACCCGGGTGGCGCGCACCTCAAGCCGTCCTCCGGAATTGACCGTCGCTCCGGTCACCGTGTCCCCAACGGAGACCTCGACCGGGACGGACTCGCCGGTCAGCATCGACGCATCGATGGCCGAGGATCCGGACGTGACCACCCCGTCGGTGGCGACCTTCTCCCCCGGTCGGACCACGAAGGTGTCGCCGACGGCCAGCTCGGCGACCGGGATCCGAACCTCCGCGCCGTCACGCAGCACTGCCACGTCCTTGACGCCGAGCTCGAGGAGCGCGCGCAATGCTGCTCCGGCCTGCCGCTTGGACCTCTTCTCGAAGTAGCGGCCGGCGAGCACGAACACCGTGACCCCTGCGCCGACCTCGAGGTAGATGTTGCCTGCTCCGTCCGACGGAGCGATCGAGAACTCGAACCCGTGTGTCATCCCGGGCGTGCCGGCGGTGCCGAGGAACAACGCGTACAGCGACCACAGGAACGCTGTTAGGGTGCCCATCGAGATGAGGGTGTCCATGGTGGCGGTTCCGTGTTTGAGGTTCATCCACGCCGCCCGATGGAACGGATAGGCACCCCAGACGATCACTGGCGCAGCGAGCGTGAGCGATGCCCACTGCCAATAGGTGAACTGTAGGGCCGGTGCCATCGCCATCGCCATCGCGACTACCGGCACCGCCAGCACAGCCGAGCCGATCAGCCGCTGCCTCAGGGACGTCAGCTCCGGGTCCATGTCCTCGCCGGCAACCCCAGCACCAGGTCCTCCAGCCCCCGGCGTCGAGGACCGCGGGAGAGTCGCCGAGTAGCCGGTCTTTGCCACCTCGTCGATCAGCGCCTGCGCATCGAAACCCTCGGGGACGTGCACCTTCGCCTTCTCCGTGGCGTAGTTCACCGTGGCCTCGACCCCATCGAGCCCGTTGAGTTTGCGCTCGATCCGGTTCGCGCACGAGGCGCACGTCATCCCGCCGATGTCCAGCTCGACACTACGGCCGCCCGACGGCGCTGACACACTCATCATTTTCCTCGATCCGTACTTGCGGTCTATCGCCAGGCCTGTGGCCCGCGCTGCTTCATTGCGTCACTGCTGGTGGCCGCCACCGTGCGGGGCGCCCGGTTCACTCGCCGGCACGGCGGGCGATCCACCGGGGGCACGGTGCTCCCACCGCGCGACCGCCGAGTCGGGTACTGCCACCCCACCGATCACATACGCGCTGGCGAAGACACCGGTCACCGCAACCACGTAGACGATCAGCCTGCGCATGGCACTCATGGATTGCGCACTGCCGAGTAGCCAGCCTCTTCCACCGCGGCGAGAACCCGCTCGTCGGTCACCTGCTGCGCTCCCGTGACACGCAGCCGACCCGTCTGCGCGCTGACCTCGATGGACTCGACACCGGGGATAAGGCTGACCTCCTCACGGATGGACATTTCGCAGTGGCCGCAGGTCATGCCTGTCACCTGGTATTCGCTGGTCGTCATCGCCTTCTCCTACCCAGTTCAGATACCCCCTGTGGGTATCTCCAAATCATGCTTAACATACCCCAGGCGGGTATGTCTAGGCCCTCCTGTCGCGGCGAGTGCGCCGGAGCGGTGGTCGCGCGGCCGATCCCGAGCAACCCTTGCGGTCAATACCCCGCCGGGGTATATATTCGGGGTACCCGGCTGGGGTACCCGTTCAGGTGAATGTGAGACGGTCGGGGGGCCTGAGATGAAGGAGTTCGACGATGACCGACAATGCACACCGACAGTCTTGCTGTGGGCACACCGGCCCCGGCGAGCAGTCGCTCGAGCTGACCCGCAGCGCCCGGCAGGCGGGCACAGGCGGTACCGACACGGCGGAGTGCCCCGTCATGACCGGCACGGTGGTGGACAAGTCTGCCGCTGTCAGCAAGGGCCTCTACCGCGACTTCGAGGGCACGCGGTACTACCTGTGCTGCGCCGGGTGCGGGCCTCGGTTCGACGCCGACCCACACAAGTACGTTACGGCGGCCTCGGCGTGAGCACCGATATCCCCGCGGTTGCGGTCGAGCGGGCCGAGTGCTGTGCGGCGCAGCACGGGTATTTGACCGATAAGTCGCGCTATCTGATGCGGGCGAAGCGGATCGAGGGACAGGTGCGTGGCATTGAGCGGATGATCGATGAGGACCAGTATTGCATCGACATCCTGACCCAGATCAGTGCCGCGACGAGCGCCCTGCAAGGGCTCGCCTTGGCGTTGCTGGATGACCACATGCGGCACTGCGTCGTCCAGGCCGCCCGCTCAGACCAGCAGGAACTCGACACCAAGCTGAACGAAGCGACTGCCGCGATCACCCGTCTCGTCCGATCATGAGTCCACCCGGGGTGTCGTCCCGGTGGCTGTCGTTTCCGCGAAGGAGCACGTTATGGAGCACGGTTCGCATACCGATCACACAGGACACGCCGGTCACGGCGTTGGGCCCGAAGTGCCACAGGGGCTGCAGGTCGCCGCTCGAGGCTATCGCTTCGAACCGGCGATCCAGATCGTCGACGCCGGGACCGTGGAACTTCGCTTTGTGATCCTCGGGCCCGACGGCGAGCCGCTAGTCACCTTCGAGGAACGTCACGACAAGCAGTTGCACTTGATCGTTGTGAGCCGCGACACCAGCGTCTTTCACCACGTCCATCCGTCGATGGACAGTGCCGGGTCCTGGACTGTGCAGCTGGCGCTCACGCCGGGAGTGTGGCGGGTCTTGGCCGATTTCGTGCCGCAGGGCGCGCCGGACGGGCTCACGCTCGGTGCCGACCTGTTCGTGCCGGGCGGGTTCCATCCTCGGCCCTTGCCTGAGTTGAGAAGGGCCTGGACCGGCGGCGACTACACCGTCACGCTCGAGGGCGATCTCGTTGCCGCCCAAGCCGGGGAGCTGCAGGCCGTCGTCACCTGGAATGGCGTCCCGGTGACCGATCTGCAGCCCTATCTTGCTGCGTACGGCCACCTGGTGGCGTTGCGGGCCGGTGACCTCGCTTACCTGCATATCCATCCCGAGGGGAGCCCGTCGGACCCGCAGACGCCTGCAGGTCCCCGGATCCGGTTCCACGCGGTCGCTCCCTCCGTGGGAACCTACCGGCTGTTCCTGGATTTCCGACATCAGGACACCGTCCGGACCGCGGACTTCACCCTCGTTGCCACCGGAGGCACCACCGGTGCAGTCACTGGCGGTGCGAGCGCGCACCACCATCAGTAGCGCTGATTCAGGCAGTACTAGGTTTTCCGGAGCCCGGGGTGGCGTGCGCTGCGGGCCCTGTTCGATCGACGTCGTCGCCAACTAGTTGGGAGCCATCGTGGGGCCTTTTTCTCATCGCGATTTCCGCCTGTTGTTCAGTGCGCAGATCGTTGCGCTGCTCGGCACCGGGCTAGCGACGGTCGCCCTCGGGCTGCTCGCCTACGACATCGCTGGCTCGTCCGCAGCGGTCGTCCTGGGAACGGCGCTGACGATCAAGATGGTTCTCTATGTCGTTATCGCACCGGTGGCGGCGGCGTACGTCGACCGGCTGCCGCGACGCGCGTTCCTGATTGCGCTGGACCTGTTCCGTGCGGCGATCGTGCTGGCGTTGCCGTTCGTCACTGAGGTCTGGCAGATCTACGTGCTCATCGGATCACTGCAGGCGGCGTCGGCCGCGTTCACGCCTACGTTCCAAGCCGTGATCCCCGACATCATCACCGATGAGCGCGAGTACACCACTGCGTTGTCGGCCTCGCAAGTTGCCTACACGATGGAGAGTCTGGTCAGCCCGGTCGTGGCGGCGCTGGCGTTGCTGGTGATCGAGTTCAATGTGCTCTTCGTCGGTACCGCGATCGGGTTCGTCCTGTCCGCGGTGCTGGTGCTGCAAGCCAAGGTACCCAACGCGAAACCGTCGGGCGCCACGCGGCCAACGGACCGGATCTTCGCCGGTCTGCGGATTTTCACAGGTACCGCCAGCCTGCGAGGAGTCATCGCGGTCAATTTCGCTGTCGCCGCGGCCGGTTCGATCGTGGTGGTGAACACCGTCAACTACGTCCGTGACCGACTGAGCGGGTCCGAGTCCGACGTCGCGTGGATGATGGCGGCGTCCGGCGGTGGGACCCTAGCTGTGGCACTAGCGGTACCACGCTTGCTCGACCGGGTGACCGCCCGCGCCGTGATGCTCACCGGAGCGGGCCTGCTCACCGCCGCGGCTACTGCGGCGGTTGCCATGGCTGCGGTGGACCGGCCGAGCTGGGCGGTGACCGCGGCGATCTGGCTGGCGAGCGGTGCCGGCTCAGCGCTGGCTATCACCCCGACCGGAAAGGTGCTGCGGTCTGCTGTGGCGCCGGCAAACGTTGCTTCCGTGTTCGCGGCGCAGTTCTCGCTCTCGCACCTCGCTTGGCTCATTGCCTACCCGATCGCGGGTTGGGGGGCCACACGATTCGGTCTCGTACCCGCGTGGGGTGTACTCGCGCTGATCGCCGCCGCCGGTGCGATCGCCGCGCCGCTGCTCTGGCGGCGCGGTGCCCTGCCCGCTGGCACGCAGGTACCGGCCCCCGCGGAGGAAGGCGGCGCGGTCCCACCCGATCAGGCATGGCGTCACGCTGCGGCCGCCGACGGGACCCTGACCGAGTGCCAGTGTACATGCACACAAGCCGCGTAACGCCCAGGCGACGAAATTCCAGCACCTGCGCCGTCCCATCGCGGCCGCCTCGTCTATGGCAGGCAACCAATCCTGATCCGTACAAGCTGGCCGCCCCGCTCACCACCGTCCGGTGGGTGGATACTGACGCTATGGCGACAAGCGACGAGGCTGCGCAGTTCGTTTCAGGCAATGCCGGCTGGCCCAGATCCTGTCCGATCCGGAGCGCCGGACGCGCGTAGACGCCATCACCACAGAGATGGCCTTGCTCGACCGTCAATACCGCGCGGCTGTACGGCTCCTCGACGGCGCGCTAGCCGCGAAGACCACCACTGGCGAGTCCCCCAAGGTTCGAACAAGGCAGTGCAGGCCAAAGAGCAGGACGACGCCGCAGGCGGCCGCCACAACCGCGTCATCCGCACCGCGCCCCACGCTCTCGGGCGGGTGGTCCTCCGGTGCCAATACCGGCGCCTATACGCGGAACTGCGGTGGACCGATGCGACGAAGCAGCACGCCGAGTACCTCGGCGAGATGACCTGGCAGAGCCGCGCCGACAACCTCGCCGCCGCCTGGAGCGCAGCACACGCCCGCGGTCTCACCGCGAAGGTCCTCGAGGAAGGGTCCGCCGAAACCGGTACCAGGTAACCGCTCCGGTGCCACGCCCCTACTGCAGCCAGCGGGCGCCGTCCTCGGATGCACGTGCCAGGACGGTGTCCAGGCGGCGGGGATCACGCGGGCCGCGGGTGAGGTAGGTGATCGCCGTCTGGTCATCGAGGTCCGCCGACGGCGCGCACATCCAGCACGCCGCCGTCCACGGCTCGGCGGCGCGCCGCAGGGCCTGCCAGACGGTCAGCAGCCGCTCATCCACCCAGCGACCGTCGGGGAACTGCCACGCAGGGAACACCGGTGTGCCGCCGGCCAGCGGCACCCAGATCACCTGCTCCGCGGCGACCATCCGCGCCAGGTCATCGCCATCTAGACCGAGGTACCCGGTGACACCATCGGCGTCGTAGAAGGGACCGACGAGCTCGTCGAGTATCGCTGCCGCAGCGGCGCCGGCGCTCGTCTCGTCCACGCAAGGTGATGATCCGCGCGGCCGGTGCACTTGTCCACCCGAAATGACCCGCACCCAGAGCTGGCCCAGAAGTGGATACTGACGACCATGACGGAAAGCGGCGACGAAGTGCGGTTCATCTCCGGCGATGAGCGACTGGCGCGGATTCTCGCCGACCCGCAGCGGCGGGCCCGGGTGGACGCCATCACCGCCGAGATGGACCTGATCGATCAGCGGTACCGCACGGCCGCCCAGCTGCTCGACGACGCGGTGCCACGACAGCCGCAGAGGTCGGCGCCCGCGCGACCGCCGCGGTCCTCACCGCACTCCAGCGTCACCTCACCGCCGCGGGCGTCCGCGAGGTCAGCATCACGCTCACATTCGGCGATCACGACGTGACGGTGCCGTGGATCCGGTTCGCCGGACATCGCCTGCCAGACACCGACGACTGATCACCGTGCACCCGGACCCACACCGACCCTTCTAGTCCGGTGCGGACTCGTCGAGGGTGAATCCGCTCGCCTCGGCGTCCGCGGCGCACAGGGTCCGGACCCAGCTCCCGCGGCGCGTGAGGCCACCGTCACCGCCGCACTGCTCGCACATACGCTCGGACCGCCGTTCCGCCGCCCGGATCAACTCGTCGAAACCCGGCCGGGGCCGGTCCGGTTCGAACTCGACGTAGTACCGCAGGCCGCCGAACTTCTCCTTGATCTGAATCAGCTGGTAGCCGGGGTCGATCGCCGCCAGCTCCCGGTCGAGATCGACGATCAACCGGTACCAGCCAGGCCCCACATCCAGGGACCCGTACCACCCCGGAAGGAACCGGGCACGGATCCCCGCCAGATCATCCTCACTCACTTCGTCGGCCATGCAGGCCAGCCTGCCAGGACGCCTGCACCGCGGAGTGACAGGCCCGGCACCACCCCCGACTCCACCGGTTCGGTGCGCAATCACCGCCGGGGAACTACCCACAACCCCGGGGAAGCGATGGATCCGTGCCGACGCACTGCGACCCCGACCACCCTGCCTACAGGCCGAATGCGCCGCCCGAGACGAGGATGATGACCCCGAGGGTGATCAGCACCAGGGGAAACAGCACGCTTTCCCCTCGTTCGAGGATCTCGGCGATGCGGCGGCGGGTGGCGACGTACCGGGCAATGGACACCAGTGCCCCCACCAAGATCACGAAGACCACGCAGTAGGCGGCGATCGCGGTGTGGTTGATGCTGGCGAAGACGGGCACGTACACGCCGATGTTGTCGCCGCCGTTGGCGAAGGTCACGCCCGCCACGCCCAGGACGCCGACCGCGTTGCCCGCCCCCTTCCCCGTCGCGCAGTCACCATCGCCGCTGCCGCTGCCGCGGTATTCGCGCCAGCTCGACCACGCTGCCCGCAGCCCCAGGATCAGGGGGACGAGCCCGAAGTACGGGATCGCCGCGACGGGGAGGAAGGCGCCGGCGCCGAGGGCGATCAGCACTGCGGCAGCGAGGATGCCGGCGAATCCGAGGTACTGCCCGGCGGTGATCTTGGCCGTCAGGTGCCGCTGGCCCGCGCCGCGGGCGAAGAACAGGGAGATCACGATGATGTCGTCGATGTTGGTGGCCACGAACAGGCCCACGGCTTGCAGCACGGTCGAGATCATCACCGGCCACCTGCCCGTGATGTGAGCGCTGACCCGGCGGGTGACGTGACGGAGGTCGTCGCAGCGGCAGTGGTGGTGGCCGGGGCGGTCGCGCGGTCGAATCGGCGGGCGCAGTCGGCTGAGCAGAACCACCATCGGCCGGTGTCGGTGTGCCGGTGTGCGGGGGCGGTCGCCGGGTCGATGCGGGCGCCGCAGATCGGGTCGTGCGGGTGCCGGGTGTCGGTGAAGGTGATGCTGTGCAGTTCGATTGGGGTGCTGATGTTGCGCAGGTTTCGCGGGCCGAGGGCGGTGGTGGGCACACCGGCGCGGGTGGCGGCGGGCAGGAGCGGGTCGGTGAGGACGGCGTGGCCGGCGCCGGCGAGGGCGGTGATGCGGGCGGCGATGTTGACCGCGTGCCCGTACAGGTCGCCGTCGCGTCGGAGGGCGGTGCCGTGGTGGATTCCGGCGCGGAGGGCGAGGAATCCGTCCTCGTCGGCGGCGTGCCCGGCGAGCGCGGTGATCGTGGCCAGCATCGCATCGGTGGTGTCGGCGGTGAGCATCACCGCATCGCCGATGGTCTTGACCAGCCGGGCCTGCGGGTGCAGGGCTCGACGGGCGTGCTCAGCCAACCGGAGCGCAAGCTCGGCGGCTTCGTGGTCGCCGCACATCTCGGTGAGCACGCTGTAGCCGGCGAGGTCGACGAATGCCACGGCGACCTCCACCTGTTCGAGGCCGTCCAGCTCGGGCCGCGCACCGTGGTGATGGCCGCGGCCGAGCCGGTGTTCGGGCCCTGGCGTGGTCATCGGCCTGCGGTGCGGGTCGCGCGGAAGCGGGTCAGTGCCGCGTTCTCCCGGACGGTGACCTCCCGCAGCGGCAGGCCTGCCAGGTGCGGGCGCAGCTGGCCGCGGTCGATGAACCGGTGCGGTGCGCCTTCGAGCCGGTGCAGGATCCGCGCCGGCGCGGTGCCGAGCAGGTCGTAGCCGACCAGGGTTCCGCCGGGGCGCAGCACCCGGACGGCTTCGCGGAGGGCCTGCTCCCAGTCGACGACGTGGTGCAACATGATGAACGAGACGACGGTGTCGAACTCGTCGTCGCCGAAGGGCAACGCGGCGGCGTCGGCCACCCTCGCCTGCGCTCGGTCACCGAAGCGCTGCAACCGATCCTGCGCGGCGGCGACCATCACCGGGTCGAAGTCGGTGACGGTGAGCTGCACCTGATCCGCAGGGGCGCTCGCCGCCAGCAGCTGCGCGGCCATCGCGCCGCCGCCGCCGCCGATCTCCAGCACCCTCCCCGTAGGGCGCACGCCCTGCAAGGCCCACGGCAACACCCACCGCCGTGTCGCTGCCTCCCACGGCGTGCTGCGGCAGAACAGGGACTCGATCGTCGACATCGATGGCATACCCAGCAGCTCCCAACACCGCTCACGGCCACCGATCGGCGGCCTGTTCCTCGCGAGAACTCGATTACACCACAGAATACCGCTATCATCGTCGTATGACGATGAATGAGTGTTCGGTGGCGACGGGCGCGCAGCTCGATCCCGCGGTCGCGTTGTTCCACAGCCTCTCCGACGGGACCCGGCTGGCGATCGCGACGCGGCTTGCCCACGGTGGCGAGGCCCGGGTGGCGGACCTGATGGCCGAGCTGGGCCTGGCGCAGTCGACGGTGTCGGCGCACGTGGCGTGCCTGCGGGACTGCGGTCTGGTGCAGGGCCGCCCGCAGGGGCGGCAGGTGTTCTACAGCCTCGCCCGCCCGGAGCTGATGGACCTGCTCGCGGCGGCGGAGACGCTGCTCGCGGCGACCGGCAACGCGGTCGCGTTATGCCCGAACTACGGCACCGACAGCGCCACCTGCTGCAGCCCGGACGCTGTGACGACCGAGGAGGCTTCGGCGGCGAAGGTGGTGCGGCGATGAGTGACGCGTGCGGCTGCGGGCACGACGAGCCCGCCGGCGAGGACGAGCAGGCTCCCGGGCAGTGGTGGCAGGTGCGGGAATTGCAGGCCGCCGCGGCCGCGGCGGTGTTCCTACTCGCCGCATACATCGTCGGGTGGGCCGGCGGCCCGCAGCGCCTGTCACTGGTGCTGGAGTGGATCGCGCTGCTGATCGGGGCGTGGACTTTCGTGCCGTCCACGCTGCGGCGCCTGGCCCAGGGCAAGATCGGCGTCGGGATACTGATGACGATCGCCGCCGTCGGCGCGGTGATCCTCGGCGAGGTCGGCGAGGCGGCGATGCTCGCCGTGCTGTTCGCCATCAGCGAGGGCCTCGAGGAGTACGCCGTCTCACGGACCCGCCGCGGCCTGCGGGCGCTGCTCAACCTCGTCCCCGACACCGCGACCGTCCTGCGCGACGGCACCCCGGCCACCATCTCCCCGGCCGAGCTGGCGGTCGGAGACCGGATGCTGGTCAAGCCCGGCGAGCGGATCGCCACCGACGGCGTGATCCGCGACGGCCGCACCGCCCTGGACGTCTCGGCGATCACCGGCGAATCCGTGCCCGTCGAGGCCGGACCCGGCGACGAGGTGTTCGCCGGGACGATCAACGGCACCGGCGCCCTCACGGTCGAAGTCACCACCACCGCGGAGAACAACTCGCTGGCCAAGATCGTGCAGATCGTCGAGGCCGAACAGTCCCGCAAGGGCGACGCACAACGCCTCGCCGACACCATCGCCAAGCCCCTGGTCCCGGCGATCATGATCTTCGCCGCCGCGATCGCGATCCTCGGGTCCCTGCTCGGTGACCCCGCAACGTGGATCGAACGGGCCCTGGTCGTGCTGGTCGCCGCCTCCCCCTGCGCACTGGCGATCTCCGTCCCCGTCACCGTCGTCGCCGCGATCGGCGCCGCCAGCAAGATCGGCGTCCTGGTCAAGGGCGGCGCCGCCCTCGAGGCCCTCGGCCGGGTGCGGACGGTCGCCCTCGACAAGACCGGCACCCTGACCGCGAACCGCCCCGCCGTCGTCGACATCGCCACCATCACCGACCCGGCCACCGACCCGGCCGGCCCCTCCGTCGAGGCGAGCGACCTCGGCTCGGGCGTCCGGTCGCCGGAACAGGACCGGGTGCTCGCCGTCGCCGCGGCGCTCGAAGCCCACAGTGAACATCCCCTCGCCCGGGCGATCCTCACCGCCAATGGCGACCGCATACCGGCGGCGGTCGATGTGCAGGCCGTCCCCGGGGCCGGGCTGACCGGGCTCGTCGACGGGCGGCCCGCCCGGCTCGGCCGGCCCGGCTGGATCGACCCGGGCCCACTTGCAGCGCGGGTCGCGGCCATGCAAGCCGGCGGCGCCACCGCGGTCCTCGTCGAAGACGACGGGCAGGTCATCGGGGCGGTCGCCGTCCGCGACGAGCTGCGTCCTGAAGCCCGCGAGGTCATCGATCACCTGCACCGCGGCGGCGCCACCGTCGCGATGCTCACCGGCGACAACACCGCCACCGCCACCGCCCTGGCGAAGATCGCCGGGATCGACGACGTACACGCCGACCTGCGGCCCGAGGACAAGGCCCGGATCATCGGCGAGCTCCGCAAAGACCGGTTCACCGCGATGGTCGGCGACGGCGTCAACGACGCCCCCGCCCTCGCCACCGCGGACCTCGGCATCGCCATGGGCGCCATGGGCTCGGACGTCGCGATCGAAACTGCCGACATCGCGCTCATGGGTGAGGACCTACGGACCCTGCCGCAGGCCCTCGATCACGCCCGCCGGGCCCGGAACATCATGCTGCAGAACGTGGCCCTGTCCCTCGGGCTGATCGCGATCCTCATCCCGCTCGCACTGTTCGGCGTCCTCGGCCTCGCCGCCGTCGTCGCCGTCCACGAACTCGCCGAGATCGTCGTCATCGCCAACGGCGTCCGCGCCGGCCGCGTCACCGCGCTCCCGCCGGCTCCCCCAGCAACGAGCCGGCGGCCGACGATTCAGCAAGCGGTGTAGCGCCACGCCACGGGCCTCCGCGCGGGTACTGGGGCGGGATCAGTGCGGTCTGCGGGCGGTGCGGCTTGCGTTCGCGGACTCAGGTCCGGGCGGGTGAGCTGCTCGGTGTCCTTCGGGATTTCAGGGGACACCGAGGAAGGACAGTCGCTTGTGCTCGGTGCTCTGCTCGCCGTCACCGAAACATGCGCGGCTCGGTCCGTTCGTTTGGGTTCGAGGGATGTCCCTGGTATTTCGCGCGCGCATTTCGCACACCGCTCCTACCAAGCGGCGGGCCACCGTCGAGCAACCTCCGAATTGGTTACTGGCACGCTTGTACCAATGTCCCGGAGATCAGATCGCAACCGCACCCCTCGCCCGAAGCCCGCGCCCGCACCGCTGGATCACACACCGCTGATGACGGCATTGCGGCAGGTGGAGATCGCCGTCGCCGGGTTCAACCGCGAGGCCGCGCGGATCGAGAGCGAGTACGGCATCGCCATCTGTCCCGAGCGGGTCGTCAACACTCCCGAGACCACTGGCCTGGCACACTACATCGAGGTCGCGATCGGCATCGTCGCACGTAAGCTTCCCGTGGCGGTGTATGGGTCGGACGGCCGGCGCTGGACCGGCGCCCGGTCTCCGCGGCAGGTGTTCGCGCTGTACGAGGCGGCCGGCGACAACACCGCTGACTACCTGACGCAGATGGCTCTCAACGTCGAGCGGATCAAGGCCAAGAAGGACGACCTCGACCGCAGCCTCAAGAGGAAGTGCCTGCGGCCGAAGACGAACGGGAAACCGTGTCAGATGCGGCCGCTGTATCAGGCCGGAGTGGGCCACCAGGACGGGTTCGGTTGCTGGCGCCATGCCACCGACGACGAGAAGCTCGAGCTGGAGAAGTCGCGTATCGCCATCGAGACCAAGACCGGTTGTCCGGGGTGCAAGGCCGGGCCTGGCGAGGCGTGCTTGATCCCCACCGAGGACGGCCTCACTCCCGCCCAGGCCGGCCTGACGATGGTCGACGGCGAGTGGCCCCGTGTGCGGGTTCTCGGTGGAGCCGAGATCCACGTCCCGCGGATCGAACTGATCCATCCTCGCGTCCTCGAGCCCGCCGAGTAGATCCGCCAAGGACGGCACGCGAACCCCAGGCCCAAAATCATGGGCGCACCCGGCAGCGGCACCCCAAATCAACTCCGCCTAGCGTTCGGGACAGTGAGCCTGACCCTATACCCCTATACGAGGAGTCCCATGACGGATGAACCGGATGTCCAGCAGCCGCCCGACGGCAACGATCCACCGTCGGAGACGGTGGATGAGCTCACGGACGGTATGCGCGGCCGGTGGGTGGTGGCCTCGCAGGGATCAACGCACCTGTGGGACCTGGATGCGTTGACGTACACGCGTCGTCCCGGCCCCGCCAGCCCGTCTGGGGCGTTCGACTACGACGGCATCGCGCACCGGATCACAAGGGTCACCCGCTGGCCGCGTGTCGGTGACCAGTCACTGGTCTGGTTCGACGATCCCGCGAGCCCCTTCGACACCGAGCAGTTCCGCCGCTCGTCGGCGATCGTGTCGATCACCCGCGCCCCAGAGCTGGCGGATGAAGAACCAGACGGTTCTGAAGTCGGTGACGCCGGCTGAGTCCGGTAGGTGTAGGCGGCAGTCAGCTGCGTCGTTCGATGAGGACGACGTCGCGCCAGCGGCCGTCGCGTTGGCCGATGCGTTCGCGGGTGCCGACGGTGCGGAATCCGGCGCGCCGGTGCAGGGCGAGGCTGGCGTGGTTCTCGGGGAAGATCCCGGTCTGGATGGTCCACACCCCGGCAGCGTCGGCGGACTGGATGAGGGCCTGCAACAGCGCGGCTCCGATGCCCTGCCCGGCGTGGCCGGAGTCGACGTAGACGCTGTGCTCGATGACGCCGGCGTAGACGCAGCGCCCCGAGACGGGCGCCGCTGCAACCCACCCGGCGACCTGCCCACCTGGGGCGAGGGCGACGACGCGGTGCTCAGGTAGGTGTCGTTGGTCGAAGTCCGTCCAGCCGGGTGCGGCGGTTTCGAAGGTGGCGTTGCCGGTGTCCATGCCGGCTTGGTAAATCGCGAGGACCTGTGGCCCATGCTCGGGCCGCATCGCAACGATCGCCGGGTCCGCCGCTCGTGCGGCGGACCCGGTTGAGTCGTGGGGGCTGGTGGTCACCTGTTCAGGCTAAGGACGCTGCGCTGATGGTGCAGCTGGTGCTCGCGGACCCAGCTCTGGGCGGCGACCTGCACGGCGTCCCACGGGGACCCGAGGGGCGGGGTGTAGGACAGGTCGAGCTCGGAGAGGGCGTCGACGCTCATGCCGTGGTGCAGGGCGGTGGCGTAGGTGTCGACGCGCTTGGAGATCTCGGCCGTGCGGTGCCCGATGAGCTGGGCACCGAGTAGTGCGCCGGTGTTCTGGTCGCCGGTGATCCGGATGCTGATGGGGGTGGCACCCGGGTAGTAGGCCTTGTGATCGTCCGGTGTGGAGGTCGTCGACACCGGCACCCAGCCGCGGTCGGCGGCAAGGGCTTCGGTCTCTTTGAGGCCGGTGCGGGCGGCGACGAGGTCGAAGATCTTCACGACCTGGGTGCCGAGGGAGCCGGTGTAGCGGGCGGTGCCGCCGAGGGCGTTCTCGCCGGCGACGCGGCCCTGCTTGTGCGCGGTGGTGCCGAGCGGGAGCCAGGTGATGCCGAGCTGGCGGTGGTGGGTGTGCACGGCGTCGCCGGCGGCGAAGACGTCGGACAGATTGGTGCGCATCTGCTCGTCGACGGCGATCGTGTTCTTGATGCCGAGCTGCGCGCCCGCTGCGGCAGCGAGGTCGGTGTCGGGGCGCACGCCCACGACAACGAGCACGAGATCGGCGGTGAGGTGATCGCTCTGGCCGTCACTGCTGGTGGTGACGGTCAGGGCGCCGGTGTCGGTGCGGTCGACCGCGGTGACCAGGGTGTGGGTGCGGACGTCGACCCGGTTGCGGACCAGTTCATCGTGGACGAGGGCGCCGAGTTCGGGTTCGACAGTGGGGAGCACCTCAGGGAGGGCTTCGATCTGGGTGACGGTGATGCCGCGGGCAGTGAGACCTTCGGCCATTTCCAGGCCGATGTAGCCGGCGCCGATGATGATCGCGGTCTTCGGGTCCTTCGTGGTGAGGGTGTTCATCACGGCGAAGGTGTCGCCCATCGAGTGCAGCAGGTGCACGCCGTCAGCGGGGCCGAGGTGGTCGAGGCCGGTGATCGGCGGCCGCACGGACACAGCGCCGGTGCCGATGACGAGGACGTCGTAGTCGAGGTCCCGGGCGGCGCCGTCCGGGCCGGTGACGGTCAGGCGGTGTCCGGCCGGATCGATCGCGGTAGCTCTGGTGTCGGTGTGCACGGTCATGCCGGTGGCGGCGAGGTCGGCGGCGGTGCGGTGGGCGAGGTTGCTCCAGTGGGTGACCTCGCCGGAGACGTAGTACGGGATGCCGCAGATGGAGAAGTTCGGGTAGGCGTCGGCGACGACCACGGTGACCTCGCTGGTGGGGTCGAGTTCGCGGGCCCGCAGGGCGGCGGAGATCCCGGCGTCCGATCCGCCGATGGCGATGATCTTGCGTGCAGACATGGGGTGTCGGTTCCCTTCCAAGAACAGGCAAATGAGGTGTGAGCAGGCACAGCGGCACTGACGGCGGTGAGCGGGGCCGTCGAGCACGTCGATCAAAGGGGTGGGTCAGGTGATCGTGGGATGGAGCTCGGCGAGGAGGTCTTTGACGCGGCGGTCGAGGTCGTCACGGATCAGGCGGACGGTCTCGATGGGGTGGTTGTCGGGGTCGGCGACCTGCCAGTCCAGGTACCGCTTGCCCGGGTAGACCGGGCAGGCGTCGCCGCAGCCCATGGAGATCACCACGTCCGCGGCCGCGACCACGTCGTCGGTGAGAGGCTTGGGAAACTCAGCGGCCAGGTCGAGCCCGACCTCGGTCATGGCCTGCTCGACGATCGGGTTGATCACCGCAGCAGGCAGCGACCCGGCGGAGCGTACGTGCACCGCCCCGGCCGCGTGGTGTGTCAGGAGCGCGGCAGCCATCTGCGAGCGGCCCGCGTTGTGGACGCAGATGAACAGCACCTCGGGCACGGTCTTGGTGCTCGCACCGGTCGACTGCGCCAGGGCGGCGAGACGCTCGGCGGCGAACCGGCCGGCGAGAGTCACCAGGTGAGTGTGGATGCGGGCGGTGCGCCGCAGCGCGGTGTAGGACTCGAAGACGACCCGTTCGACGGTCTGCTCGGAGACGATCCCGCGGTACTGGGCGGCGAGCCGCTCCGCGGTCCGCGCCAGCAGGGCCTGGGGCATCAGCAGTTCCGGTGTTCCGGCCGACTCGGTCGTGGCGTTGGCGTTCATCCGACTTTCTCCCGCTTCTCGGGCTTCCCGGCCTGCTCGGTCGCTACCGGGTGGTGAGTTCGGCTGCCAGCGCGGTGACGCGGGCGGCGATGTCGTCGCGCACGAGGCGCATCCGCTCGATCCCGTCGATGCCCCGCTCCGACGGCTCGTCGGTATCCCAGTTGACCAACGCGACACCGTCCGGGGTGTCGACGACGGCTTCCCGGCCGAGAGTGACCACCAGGTCCACCCGGGCGAGCAGCGCCGGGTCGATCGGTTTCGGGGTCTCGCCGGTGATGTCGACACCGACCTCAGCCAGCGACTCGGCGGACAGGCCGTTGACCACGGAGCCGGGCTTGGTGCCGGCCGAGTGCACCTCGACGGCATCGCCGACGGTCTTGCGCATCAGGCCGGCGGCCATCTGGGACTTGCCGCCGTTCTTCACGCACACGAACAACACGCTCGGCGTGGCCGATTCGGTGTCGGCGGTGATCGTATTGTCGGACATCAGTTCACACTCCTGGACGGATCCGCGGTCGCGGCGGTGGAGGACGGGGTCAGCGGGAAGCGCTTGCGCAGGGCCAGCGAGACATAGACCAGGCCGACCAGGACGGGGACCTCGATGAGCGGCCCGACGACGCCCGCGAGGGCTTGGCCGGAGGTGGCGCCGTAGGTGGCGATCGCGACGGCGATGGCGAGCTCGAAGTTGTTGCCGGCGGCGGTAAACGCGAGCGTGGTGGTGCGCTCGTAGCCGAGTCCCATGACGGCGCCGAGCAGGTACCCGCCGCCCCACATCACGGCGAAGTACACCAGCAGCGGCAGGGCGATACGGGCGACGTCCCACGGGCGGGAGGTGATCTGCTCGCCCTGCAGGGCGAACAGGATGACGATGGTGAACAGCAGCCCGTAGAGGGCACATGGTCCGATCCGGGGGAGGAACTTCGTTTCGTACCAGTCGCGGCCCTTGGTCTTCTCTCCGATTCGGCGGGAGAGGTAGCCGGCGAGGAGCGGGATGCCGAGGAAGATCAGCACGGATTTGGCGATCTGCCAGGGCGAGGTGCTGATGGTGGTCTGTTCGAGGCCGAGCCAGCCGGGCAGGATCGAGAGGTAGAACCAGCCGAGGACGGCGAACATGATCACCTGGAACACCGAGTTCAGCGCCACGAGGACGGCTGCGGCTTCGCGGTCGCCGCAGGCGAGGTCGTTCCAGATGATCACCATGGCGATGCACCGGGCGAGGCCGACGATGATTAGGCCGGTGCGGTACTCGGGCAGGTCGGGCAGGAAGATCCAGGCGAGTGCGAACATCAGCGCCGGGCCCAGGATCCAGTTCAGGAAGAGGGAGCCGAGCAGGAGCTTGCGGTCGCCGGTGACGGTGTCGAGGCGGTCGTAGCGGACCTTCGCCAGCACCGGGTACATCATGATCAACAGGCCCAGGGCGATCGGCAGCGAGACACCGTCGACCTGGATCTTCTCCAGCGCGGTGTTCAGCCCGGGGATCATCCGGCCGAGCAGCAGGCCGGCGACCATGGCGACACCGATCCACACCGGCAGGAACCGGTCGAGGGTGGAGAGCTTGCCGACGACCGGCTGATGCTCAGTCGTCGGGGCGGGGCTGGTCACGAAAGAACCTCCAACGAGATGGCGGGGTCACCGGACTGCAGGATCCCGGCGAGCGAGGACAGGACTTCGGGGATGACGCGGTAGTACACCCACGAGGCGCGGCGCTCGGACTCGAGCAGGCCTGCGGTCTTGAGGACCTTGAGGTGGTGCGAGATCGTCGGTTGCGAGACGTCCACCGCCGGCGAGATGTCACACACGCAAGCCTCGCCTCCCTCGTGGCTGGCGATCAGGCTGAACAGGCGCAGCCGGACCGGGTCGGCCAGGGCCTTGAACACCGCCGCGAGGTCGACGGACTGCCCCTCCGACAGAGGCTCACGGACCAGCGGTGAGCACCGCACGGTCACATCGGTCAACGGAATCGAATTCGACACACATCAATATTGACAGATATCGATGTTGGACACAAGCGTGTCTGGGTTATAGGTAGCGACAGATATCTTCGCTAGCGCACGACTTCGGATCGGTGTGTTCGGCAGCTTGGCGTAGGTGGGTGATGTTGTCGCGCAGTGCGATCAGTTCCGCGATCTGTTGATCGAGGTGGTGGATCGACCTGTCTAGCTGGTCGCGTACGTGATCACATGGGGCTTGGCCGGTGCCGCGTATGTCGATGATTCTTTTGACTTGCGCGAGAGTGAGTGCCGCCGCCTGCCCCCTCTTGATGAATTGCACGATGCCGATGGCGTCGGGGGTGTAGTTGCGGTATCCACCGGCGGTACGTCCCGGTTCAGGGAGGAGCCCCGCTTCCTCGTAGTACCGCAGCGTCGATGGCGTGGCGCCAGATTTGCGGGCGAGTTCTCCGATCCGCATCGGGTCCTCCCTGTCCGGATTCTGGGCTTGACCTTCAAGGGTACTGGAGGGTTGATGATGGTGACATGAGTGAAGAGTTTGATCTTGCGATCGTTGGTTCGGGTGCTGCAGCGATGGCGGCGGCGATCCGCGCAACAGCCATGGGCAAGTCCGTGGTGATGATCGAGCGAGGCACTTTCGGCGGCACCTGTGTGAATACCGGTTGCGTGCCGTCGAAGGCGTTGATCGCCGCGGCGCAGGCACAGCACACGGTCTCTGATGCTGGCCGGTTCCCGGGGGTCGGTGCGACCGCCGTGCCGGTAGATATGGCCGCCCTGGCGGCGGGGACACGGCGCTTGGCAGAGTCGATGCGGTCAGAGAAGTACGTTGCCGTTGCGGACTCGTACGGCTGGCGCCGCGTCCAGGGTGCGGCCGCGTTCGCGGGAACGCGGGCAGCGCCATCGCTGGTGGTCACAGCTCCCGATGGGACTACCGAGACGATAATTGCTCGACGGTACTTGGTGGCAACAGGGGCCCAACCGTCGATTCCGTCGATTCCCGGACTCAATCTGGTCGACTACCTGACGTCGACGACCGCGATGGAGTTGACCGCAGTCCCGGAATCACTCCTAGTGATCGGCGGCGGGTTCATCGCGCTCGAGCAGGCGCAACTCTTCGCGCGACTGGGGGCGAAGGTAACCGTTTTGGTGCGGTCCAGGATCGCTTCGGCCGAAGATGCTGACGTCGCAGATGCTCTCCTGGAAGCGCTCGCTGACGAGCACATCGAGGTAGTGCAGCTCGCGACCGCGACCTCGGTCGACACCGAGGCGGGTGAGGTCGTCGTGACCGCCTCCAGCCCTGGTGGACAAGGCGACTTCCGTGCGGCGAAGCTGCTCGTCGCGACGGGCAGAACCCCGAATACTAGAGGTTTGAATCTGGAGACGGTTGGAGTCGACACGAGCACCAGCGGCGCGATCCTCGTGTCGAATCAGCTCAGAACATCAAACCCGCGTGTGTGGGCAGCGGGCGATGTGACCGGCCATCCCGAGTTCGTCTATGTCGCAGCCGCGCAAGGCACAACGGTCGCCGACAACATGTTCGGACAGACCCCGCGGTCGTTGGACTACACGCACCTGCCGCGCGTGATGTTCACCAGTCCGGCAATCGGGAGCGTCGGTATGACCGAGACGCAGGCCCTCGCAAGCGGAATCCGGTACACGAGCTCGCTTCTTCCGCTCACTCACGTACCCCGGGCCCAAGTTGACCGAGATACCCGAGGCTTCATCAAGCTCATCGCAGACTCCGATAGTCATCGAGTCCTCGGAATTTCGGCGGTCGCGAATAGTGCCGGCGAGATCGCCGCCGCTGGGGTCTACATCCTCGAAGCAAGGATGACCGTCGAGCAGGTCGCCCGGACATGGGCGCCCTACCTGACCATGGCCGAGGGCATCAAAATCGCCGCACAATCCTTCAGCACCGACATCGCCCAGCTCTCCTGCTGCGCTTCCTAATTCCTGATTCCACCGATCCGCAAGCGAAGTCCCAGACAATGACCAATCCACTCGATCGACTCATCACCCCCGAGGGGTCCGGCCTCGATCCGGCAGTCCTGGTTCCCCTACTCAGGCTCCTCTCCAAGGGAAACCCCGTCAGCGTAGAGGACTTAGCAGCTGCGGCCGGACTGTCGGAACCCGATGTACGGGAACGACTCCAATCCGTTTCCGACACCGAATACGACGATCGCGACCAAATAGTCGGGCAAGGACTGACCCTCCGTCCGACCCCGCATCGGTTCACCGTCGCAGGTCACGAACTGTTCACGTGGTGCGCACTCGACACCCTGATCTTCCCCACACTCCTAAACCAGTCAGCCACCATCGAGTCGACCTCACCCGCGAGCGGTCAAACGATCAGAATCTCTGTCACGGCAGACACCGTGACCAGCATCGAACCCGACACCGCAGTGCTATCGCTCGTCGACCCCGATGACCTCAGCTCGCTTCGAACGTCGTTCTGCAACCAAGTGCACTTCTTCGCCTCCCCACACGATGCCCAAACGTGGACGCGCGAAAATCCCGGCAACCAACTCCTCGACATCACCCACGCGCACGCCCTCGGGAAAGCTCTCGCTGAACAAGCGCTCATCAGCCCGGACACAGCCCGACAGGCCGGATGCTGCTCGCCGGATCAGCACGAAGGAACCGCCCAATGACCAACACAGTGAAATCGCCCCTCGCACGCAGGACAAGAGAGATCGGCCGATGGGGCACCGCCGCCCGGACAGTGATCGGTGCCGCTTTCGTGGGAGCCGGGATCATCATCGGACCTTCCACAATCGACCTCATCATCGCGGTCGCACTGGTCCCTGCCGCGATCACCCTCGCGGTTGTACTTCGGGGTCGTGATTCGGCACCACTGCGGGTCACAGGCGCGTGGGCCATGGCCACTAACACGCTGGTCTTCTTCGCGTTCTTCGCGCTCACCCCGCCGGCGGCAGCAACGTTCTACGGGCTTTCCATGCTGCTCGCCGCTAGCCGCGGGCTCGCAGCCTGCGAAGTGATGGCGGCATCGAACGTGATCCTCAACCGAAACGACCAAGTCGGTTGCCCTGTCTTTACCCCGATCGACCGCATCGAGGGATTCCACCCACGCGACTGCGCCTAACCGCAGATGCCTCTCCTCCAGCGCAGCCTCCGCCCAGGGGGACGCCGACCGCGAGAACCAGCCGGTACAGCGCAGTGCGGCCCGCTACTGCGTTTCGCGCCAGCGCTCTCTGGTAACCGCGTCGATGGCCGCCACCCGAAGCGGTGACGGCCATCGATCGAGGGCGGACTAGCAGCAGTTCGCCGCCGCAGGGGTGCAGCACGCGGCCGGCGTCGCTTCGGAGTCCTCGGCTGTCGTCGCCGGAGTGTGTCCGCCGTCGAAGGTCTCGGCGTCAGCGAGGACGGTGTAGACCTCCCAACGCTCGGCGTCGGGGGCGGTGACCCAGACCTTGTCCTGGGTGGCGAAGCAACAGGTGGCGCCGATCTCCTCCTCGGTGAACAGCTGCTCCTCGGTGAGGCGGGCGATCTCAGCGTGCACCTTGTCGCTGGAGTCCACCTCGACGCCGAGATGGTTGATGCTGCCGCCCTGGCCGGGGTTCTCCAGCAGGACCAGCTTGAGCGCCGGGTCGGCGACGGCGAAGTTGGCGTAACCGGGCTTGACCTTCGCCGGGCCCGTGCCGAACAGCTTGGTGTAGAACGCGATCGACTGATCGAGGTCATCGACATTGAGGGCGAGCTGGACGCGGGACATGAGAACCTCCGAGGCTTCGACATACATCTAACTGTTGCTCGTTCAGTTCTAGACCACGCTTTGACATATGTCAACGAGTAGGTAGATTGAAGCGTATGCCCAAGACGCTCCCCGTCGTCGACATCAGCGCCCCGATCTGCTGTGCTCCGCTGGCCGCCGGCGTGATGGACGAGGCCGCGGCACTCGAGCTCGCCCTGCGCCTCAAGGCCCTCGCCGACCCGGCCCGGATCCAGCTGATCTCGATCCTCATGGCCGCACGTCCAGGCGAAATCAGCACCGGCGACCTCGCCGACACGGTGGGCCTGTCGTCGGCGACCGTCAGTCACCACCTGAGCCAGCTCAAGAAGGCCGGCCTCGTCAGCTCCGAGCGGCGCGGGATCAACGTCTTCTACCGGGCCGAACCTGACTCCCTTGAAGCGCTCCGGGCCGTCCTGGCCACGTGCTGCTAGCGCGAACGCGCCTCTCGCGCGCAGGTAGTGGCTGCACGACACCGTCGCGAGGCTCCCCGGCACAGCACCAGCACGATCGCCTGCGGCAGGATCGACACGCGTGGACCACATCGAGCAGCAGCTAGAGCAACAGCTCCGCGAACGCGGCATCCCCCTCACTGCGGCTGAGTTCCTCCGCGCCGTCCTCGAAGCCCTCGACGACGGCGCTTCCGTGCCTTAGCGGGACAGCGGTCGGCACGAGGAACATGCGCTGTAATCCGCAGTACCAGTGACTGTTCGGTCCTTGACTGCTAAAATCAGCAGTATGCTTCCCACGGGTCCCCGGACGATCGACAGCTTCCGCCGGATCACCATCCCAGCGAAGGTGGCGAAGGCATCCGGAGTGCGGCAGCCTTCGTGGGTCCGGATCGGTGTCGTCGCCGACCAGAGGATCGTCGAGATCATTCCCACTCGCGGCCCGCGCGGGACGAAGCCGTCCGTACGAGGTAACCCGGATCGTCCGCGGCGGCTGCGGACGTCGCGACAGATCGCGCTGCCGGCGGCGGTCCTCGACTCGGTCGGTCTGGACATTGGGAGCGTCGTGGCGTTCCTGGCCCTGGAGGACCGCATTCATCTGTTCGCCGCGTCGCGGGTCATCGCGCCGGAGCCCGCGCCCGTGGGAGAGGAAGACCAGTGACGGCGCGGCGACGTACCCGGTCAATCCACGCAGAGGCGGGTCAGCTCCCCCTGTTCGACGTCCCTGCCGTCGCGCCGGCGGATCTGGTCGACGCGGCCGTGGTCGCGGCTGCGGAGCTCGTCCTCGATAGCTCGGTGTCGGTGTTGCCGCGGACCGAACTGTCGGGGCTTCGCGGGTATCCGGTGGTCCGATGGTCGTCGACCGTCGCCGAACGGATGTCGTCCGGGGCGGGACCGATGCTCGACGCGCAGGTCCTCGAGCTGTGGGAGATGTGCCCGGCGGAGGGCGCGGGGGCGCCGCCGGCGGCGCCGTTGAGCATCGTCGGGTTCGTCGCCACCGGGCAGTGGAAGAGGGCCCTGTATGTCGCCAGTGAGCTTCGCGGGTTCGGCGAGACCGTGGTGCTGACCGAGCGGCGGCCCACGGCGCTGAGCTTGACGGCGGCGGACCTCGCCGACGTGAGCGTGGTGCATACCTCTCACGCCGGCGAGGAACTACTGGTGCGGGGATCGAAGGTTGCCGATCCTCCGCGGATCGTCGCGGTGCGGTACTGGGAGGAGCGGCTATTCGCTCACGCCCTCGCGACAGGGGTGCCGATCACGCCGCAGCCGGCTCCGGCGTAGCGCCGATCCAGGCGGACAGGGCGCGTTTGCGCTTCCAGTCCCCGCCGGTGAGCTTCTCGATCTCGATGTTGCTCTCGTGGGCGGCCTCGCACATCGCCGTCCACGCCTGCGGGCCGTTGTGGGCGGCGATAGCGGTGGCCAAACCGCGACCGAGCATCGCGACCGCGGAGACCGAATGCGAGAACGCTGCTGCCTTCGGGATGTCAGCCGTGCGGATCCAGGTCAGGTCCCGTCCACCGCAGAGTGCGCAGTCGCAGCACCACGCGGCGTGGGACTTGTCCTTGAGGTAATGCCGCTCGAACGCGGTCAGCGACGTGTACGCGAGAAGCTCCGGGAGGATGAACGACACCGACCCGCTGGTGCCGCCCCCGCCGATGTCGGGGTAGATGTGCCGGTAGGTGGTCGATGACCCCATCGCCGCGCCTGCGGCGCCGTACGCCAGCGCCCCCAACCCCGCCGTGTCACTGCGCAGGAGCAGCACCGGGACATCTGCGGTGAGGACGTGCACCAGCCCGGTCACGACGTTGGTCCGGTCGAACGGGTCGTCGGTGTCTTCGACCATCAACGCCACGGGGATGCCGTGCGCGTTGATCTCAGACCGGAGCGAATCGGCGGCGTGCGAAAGCCACCAGCTCGCGATCGGCAGCGCCGCAATCACCTGTCCACCGAAGCGGGCCGCCGTCTTCAGGGTGGTCCGCAGCCCAGCGGTGTCGCCCTTGGCCACATAGCCGGAATCGGTCAATGCCCACGTCAGGCCCGCGCTACGTTGCACGGTGATCCAGTCGCGGGTCGGCTCCGCCGTCGCCACCTTCCGCTGCCGGCCGCTGTAGAGGTTCGCGTCGAGCAGCAACGCTGCTTCGGGGCACTTCTTGCGGGTCTGATCCGCCGCGGTCCTCGCCACCGCGGAGCGGTGGGTCCGGGACTGCCACGGCACGGAGTAGACCGCGCCGACACCTTCCGACGCGATCAGCGCGCGAGTCGGGTCGATCAAGGTCGTCGGGACCTGAACGAACAGGTCCGTCGACATGCCCTCGAGCCGGTGCTGCCCGACCTGGATGGGCCGGGCACCTCCAGCCCGTTCAGTGCTGGTGGTATCGGTTGTGCGATCAGAGTCGCGACTGTCGTTGGTCAACGGTGCCTCCTCAAGGCAGTGTGGATGAGCCACCACGCCAAGGTCCGCATCGCTCGCCCACACCAGCGTTCCGGTGTTTGGCGAACCCGCGCACACCGTCTACCATCGGAGGCGTCATCCAAAGACATTCGCAACGGTCACGGTATCGAGGGGCGAACCCTCGGAGTGGTGATTCGGTTGTTCAGCTGAGCCCGGTTCGTCGGCAAACGAGCCGGGCTTAGCTGTCTCTATTCTAGAGCCTCACCATGACAGGTTCCGGGACGTGGAATCGCGGTTCGCTCCTGACCCTACCGACGCGACGACGTGCGTGGAGGCTAGGGCATTCCGAACCACGTCTTCACCACCTGAGAGGCCAGGTTCAGGAACTTGGTGCACCGTTTTACCCACCGGGAGACTCGCTAGCAGTTCCGTCCAGCTTTCGAATGGCGTCGATCACCCTCCGTCCGTGGGCGGTCAGGGTCATAGGGCGATTGCGCTCGGCACGGTCGAACAGAGCTCCGCCGGTCTCGCGTTCGAGCCGGAGAAACTGGTTCGTGAGGGTTGCCTGGCTGGTTCCTAACGCGTGTGCAGCCTCGGTCAGCGTGGGGAATCGCGATGCTGCTTTCGCCCGTTCCAGTCGGTCGCGCCCGCCCTGGGCCGCAACAGCTGTGCGCAAGATCGGCGGCACCGTTTTCGCGGCGGCCGCGGCGTCGAGGGCCGCGGTGTGACTGGGTCCGCCGCGGGGTCTCATCGGAATCTCGTGTTTGTTCGCCCACCGAGCCAGGTTCGCCGTGCTCATGCCCAGTTCTCGGGCTATGTCAGGGAGGGCCCTGCTGTTGGTGACATATTGCTGGTAGAGCCAGTCGCGGTCGATGATGATCTTCGCGCGCTCGGTAGCGGGGATCGTCGGGATCTCGTATTCGGTGAGGAGTCGACGGATCACCTGACGACTGACTCCAATACGGTTAGCGATCTGTCGCAAGGTGAGGCGATCGTGATGATAGAGCTGGGTCAAAGCCTCCGGGGGGAGCTGCGTTCGAGCGCTGGCGTACTTCCGGCGGCCGGTATCGACTGGGAGGGGATTGACGATCAGCTCAAGGCGAACCGCCTCGCCAGTGGTGCCGAGGTCGCGGGCGGCGGCGCCGATGGGAAGGTCGCGTTCTCGGATGAGCTTTCGAAGGCGATCACGGTCGATCAGTCCTGGTCGCGGGCCAGGGAGGTCGAGACCAGCGAGGAGCTCAATTGGCGGCTCCCAGGCAATTGGTTCCTCATCGATGCCCGCGGCGTCCAAGAACACCCGTGCGTGGTTGATCAGCTCGTCCCGAAGGCCGGGTGTCAGATCGCGGGGAAACGCGGCGATCTTAGCGAGCAAGTCTGCGGACCCGTCAACCGTGGGGACGCCTGTGAGCTCCTCGCGAAGAAACGCCCGAACAACAGCCGCCCGGGCGGAGCCGCCCTGTGACGGCGTTCCGGTGCGGTGGCAGATCTGCCTCCACTCATCGTCCGGAAGCAAACCGGTGCAATCGAGTGCCCGTCGGCGCTGATAGTCGATCGGTACGCCGCGCTCGACAACGTAATCGGCAACGCGTGTCAGACCCGCGCACACATCGCTCCAGTGTTGATCGGACTCCAGAATCTGTAGGAATCGGGATAGGGCATGGCCAGCCAGGTGACCTCCGACCTGCTGACCAGCGGCCGTCAGATTCAACCGAGTGCCCACCAACTGTAAGGCCGCAGACAATGCCAGGCGCATCATTGTGCGCCTCGCCGCCGGGACCGTGAAGGGCAAACTGATTCCGGCCCAAAATTGCGTCGGCGTGTGACGCGCTAGTAGCTCTGCGCGCCCACTGGTCACCAAGGTGGGAAGGTCGGAGTGAGTGCGGTAGCGAAGTTGGTCGGACGGGTCGAGCATCGGGGATAGCGCGGCGAGCTGGACACCGGTCAGGATTGGTGAGATTCGCGTCCCCCAGCCGATGTTCGTCGGTTGAACACTGAGGCCTGTCTCCCGGGCCGAGGTCACTAACCATCGCAGGCGATCAGCTGCGGCTGCGAGGTCCGAGCAGTGCAGAACGTCGATCGCGGCACTGACGCCAATCGCAGCTGTGACGGCTCTCGCTGGCGCTTCGAGGGCCGGCTTCGTGCGGCTCTGTCGGACTTGTCCGGATCGTGCACCACCTTGTTCATCGACTGCCCGGTACTCAACCGCCAGTTCGGGTCCCACTCGCGCTAAGAGCTCTTCGTCGGTGGCGTAGGACAGTACTCGGCCGCCGATGGCGCGAATGTCGGCAAGCACAGAAGCCGCAGGCTGTGGAAGGCGCGCGTAGACCCCGAACCGCACGACTCCGTCGTCGATGATTCGATCGATGAGGGCCTGTGCCCGAAGAGCGGGGTGCGCACCAGGAAGGTCGAGGACCTCGGCAGCCGTGAGATCGGCGCCGCACCGTCGGGCCTCCCGTCCAATGCCTCCTTCCTGCGCCGGCGATGCACATCGGCCGGGGATCGGGGTGCAGTGGCCCGGGAGCGGGCGGCGGCGTGGAATTCTATGGCAGCGAGGGCATTCGTCGGACAGCAAACAACGATGGTCGGTGCAGGCAAACGCCCAGCCGAGTCGCCATTCGAGCTTCCATCGGCCGCCGTTGCTTCGGAGGCAGTGCGGGCAGAAGCGGGATCCGGTGCGGCGGGTCCATGCCACTTCGCGGCGCAAACTCCGCGACTGCGAGTCGATGCGCACCGCGGTCCCGTCGAACCGGGTGAGGGTCATCATCGAAAATTCGACGTCGCTGCCCGTGGCGGCACACAGGCTGGCTACTTCGGCCTCGCTGAGTGCGATCGTCCAGGGCGGGTACCCAAGACCTGCAGGCGCAGGTATGTCGACTGCGTCGAGAAGGTCTCCCCACGCTGAGTCGGCGCGGAAGGCGATCGCTTCGAGCCAGGAATCGATCGCTTCGCCCGGCACCGGGTCCACCCTGAAGGGAAGCGAACGTGGCACTGTCATCCGGCCCTGCCGATGCGAGTTCTCAGGCAGCCGTTGTCGAATGCCAGGCGCAGTTCTTCGCGAGCCTTCTCCGATGCCTCGTCGATCTTGACCCGATCGAGCAGTTCCTCGTCGAGGCGCTCATACCCAGTCCGGACCGCGCGCTGACATCCCCGGTTGATCAGGGTCATCAGTGAGCCGATCTGGCCGGTACACCGGGCATACAGGTAGTCAGAGAGATCGTCGGCGATCATGCCCGGATACTTTTCGGCCAGAACCACCCGCTGCTCGATCGCCTTGAGCGTCTGACGCCATGCCCGGCGCCCAGCATCATTGGTGACACCGAAAGGATCCATTGTCAGCCGCGTTGTACGCCGGCCGGTCTGCGCGAGAAGAGCATCTCGGTCACTACTGCCCTCGGAGAACAGTCCCCGCGCCTCCAAACCGACGCCAGCGAAGATCACCGTCAACGGGAACTCGTTGGCGATGTACTTGAAGTGGTTGCTGACCTCGACACCGGAGGTGGACTGCAGCCGCAGGAAGTGCAGATCATCGACGATGAGGATCTTCGTTTCGCATGCCAGCACGCAGTCCAGGGCTCGGTGGGCGAAGTCGGCGGCGTTGCCGCGGCGGCCGCCTGGGTGGGCGTAGAACGCGAGCATCGCCCGGTTGAACTCGCGTAGGCCAGTGTTGCCGGTCAGTCCCACCCGGCACACCGGCCACCGTTCATGACCTTCCTCGGTCGTAGTGCCGTTCTCGGCTACTTCGCGGCGGTGGAACGCGCGGGCGAAGCTCAATACCGCGGTGGTCTTCCCTAGTCCGGGTACTGCGTCGATCGCAACGGCGCCTTTCGGTTTGTCTCCGTCCTGGGCGTTGGAGTCGATGACATCCCAGAGGTTTTCGTGCACCTCGACCAGCTGTCTGGTCTTGAGGGGCCCGAGGTTCGCGTGCCACTCGCGGCGCTCACGGTCGTAGTCGGTGCGCTCCTTGTCGGTCAGTCTGTCGAGTTCATCGCGGTTCAACGCCTCCGGTGGAACACGTGCGGGGGTGTTGACGAACTTCTGCCACCCTTCCTTTCGGGCGAGGGTCAGATTGTCGAGTGTCGCGGCGGTTTCGGTCATACGTCCTCCAGCGCGTCGGAGTAGAAGTCATCGATGTTTTCCTGGTCGAATCGATCGTCGTCACCTTCCTCGCCGGCGTAGTCGAGACCGCGATCAATCGCGGTGTCCTCTGCTTGCACATCGCTTTCGTCCTGGTCGGGAGCGAGCACGCGGGCGACCGACGGCAGTCGATCCACACGCGCTTCGCCCTGCGGTCGCTGCGACAGTTCGGTCTCGCGTGACATTCTCAATGCAATGCGCCGTTCCACTCGGGTCGAGCCCAGGCCGATGTTCCACCGCTCCAACAAGTCAGCTACCGCAAGGCGGTCGTTGGGGAATCGGTACTTCGATGCTGCTAGCTTCCTTGCGTAGAGCAGTGCATCCTCGCTGAACGGCATATCGATCGACGGTGCGTGCTCCCACACCAATGTGTGCCAGGTCCGCTCATCTGGGCGCCGGAAGTACACCTTGGTGATGTCGTCGGGATCGCAGTGGATCGGCCATCGTCCCTTGGCCTCGCCGGTGAACCGGCTCGCGAGGTTACGGTAGCCGTTGAGCCCGTCTCCGTTGTAGCGGCGGCCTCCGATCTCGACACCGTAGTGAAGAATTTTCCGCCATACCGGCTTGAGGAACTCGAATGCCAGGTCCGGATCGCGAGGCGCCTCAATGTATCCGGCGCGAGAAACACCGTGCTCGAACATCGCGGCGGGCGACATACGTAAGCCCGGAACTCGCGGGTCGAGCAGGCTCGAATGCTGGCGGTGGTGGTAGACCTGCGCAACCCACTCGCGGATGATGCTTTCGAGCTCGTCGATGTAGAAGAACGCTCCGCCCTCAGGATCCTCGCCGCGCGAGTGGACATCAGGTCCCTTGTACCCCGGCAAGGCCTGGAGGAGATCTTCACGAATAGTACGAAAGAACCGCTCAACTGGCCCTTTGTCGCGGCCGGTTCGGAGCCGAGCTGGCTGCACCGAAATCCCGAAGCGCTGGCACACACTCATCACGTGGTTCGAGAGGTAGACCTTGCCATGGTCCACGACCAGTGTCTCAGGGACAATAGCTGGTCCAGCGGCCGCATCCGCTGGCCGCTCCGCGGTGACATCTACAAGTACCGACCGCGGTACTCCGTGAGCTGGCCACACCGCGTATTCCGGCCAGTCCGCGCCGGCCGGACGTGGGCTGAAAACCTCGTACATCACGGTCGCTACATCAACCGATTTCGTGGAAACCGGGGTCAATCGCAACCCGGTGATGCAGCGGGTGTACCAGTCCATCGCGACGGTCAGTTCGACCTGCACCCATCGCAGCGTCAGAGGATCGAGCCCGAAGACATCGAGCCTGGTTGTGTCCATCAGCATGTACTCGCCAGGCCGAGTTGGACGGAGCTTGCCGTACACGCCTTCTGGCCGCTCAGCGATGTCGCGATTTCGCTTGGCAGACAGTCGAAATGTGGGATAGCGCTGTTCCAGATACTCGAGAACGCGGAAAGCATTTGTCCGAGACGGGATGGCGACGACCCCTTCTCCGAATCGCGCCAAGACCCGTGCCTCCGCGCGTGCCATCACCATCGTGCGGGACGGTTTCGACTCGGTGGCGTGCTCAACCATGACTTCGACAGCTGTGTCTAACCACCGCCGATCGACAGACGGGAAGGGCTCCGCCTCTCTCGTACGTCGCGCGTCTACCAGGCCTGCGGGCCCTTCAGTGCGGAACTTGGACACCCACCGCTCCACAGATCGCAAGCCGACGCCCAGTTCGCGCGCCTTCGCTGCGTAGCGGTCAGTGAGCGGGCGGTCGCCGGAAAACTCCGGCCTGGGCTCCCCCTTGCTCGCAGTCTCCGCGCTGCCAGATCTGTACCCGGTAAGAATCTCGCGTACGTGCCCCGCGCGTTCCGTCACCTTCTGAAGCTCTGCCGCGGACAACTCACCGAAGATGACGCCTGCAGGCTCGGTTGCATCAGTGCTCGAAACGCCAGGGCCGGTCGGGAGGACCCGACCCCGGACCGAAGACAGCAACTCCGCGAGGCCAACTCGCATGTACTGCCCTGCAGCGCTTTTCCCCAGCACATCGACGACGCCCTTAGCCGTGGCGAGCTCCACGATCTCGAACGCCTCGCCGTCGTACATGTACCGTCCGCCAACCTCAACCCGCTCAACGCCACTCACAAGACCCTCGAAATCTGAGTGCGACTAGTGATTGCGGCGTCAATGTCGACGTGCAGCCGACGCCGCCATATCAAGTGCAGCACCGCCGCTCGCACGCTCGCGTCAGGACGATCTGGCATCCGATCGATGAGAGCACCAATCGTCAATCCCACCTGAGCGACCGCCTGAACCGCCTCGCAATGGTCAGGCACGATTGCACTCTCGCGCCGATAGCCAGCGAGGAATCTGACATTCGCGGCCCTCCGCGGCGGCGGCTCGGTGGCGACCTCGTATCGCCACCCCTTGGCCTCGACGACATCCCGAGTCAAGTTCAAAACCCTTGCAACATCATCATTATCAAGCCTTCGAGCAGGCTTTACGTCAACGACGACCGGGCCGGAATCAGTATCGAGTAGGAAGTCCGGAACGTGCCTCCGCAGGACACCATCGACCTCAGTCGCGAGAAGGAAAGGCTGGGCCACGATGCCCCGAACCCGATCGTCGAAGTCTGCGAGCATCAGGTTAGCGAGCTCCAGGCGGGACTCATAGATCACCAGATCGCGGGTAGTGCTCGACCAGTACCACCCCGAGTAGTGTTTCTGCCCTCGATACCAGCGAAATGTGCGCCACGGCGCTGCCTCGCGAAGGTCCTCCATTGCGGCCGACTTCCACTCCACGGTCCGCTCACAGAGGTCCTCACCGCGGCGGAACGATACTTCCACCGCGGTCCCCGCGGAGCTGCCGGGCGACATGGTCTTGACGGTGCCACTTCCGCCCTCAGATGCGGGGACGTGCCCCGGCGTGTCCCAAACAGTTGGCGGATCCGCCAACTGTCCGCCACGTAGCTTGGGATTCCGCCACGGAATCTGGGACCCTACAAGCGGGGTTCAGCCCTTGGCCATGTCCACGAAGCGGGAGTAGTGCAGCTGGTGGGCGACTGTGACGGTGGCGGTGGGGCCGGCGCGGTGCTTGCCGAGGATGAAGTCGGCCTCGCCGGCGCGCGGATCGTCGCGCTCGTAGGCGTCGGGACGGTGCACCAGCACGACCATGTCGGCGTCCTGCTCGAGCGAGCCGGACTCGCGGAGATCGGCGACCTGGGGCTTCTTATCGGTCCGCTGCTCGGGACCACGGTTGAGCTGTGCGACGGCGATGAGCGGGACCTCGAGCTCCTTCGCGAGCAGCTTGAGCTGCCGCGAGAACTCCGAGACCTCCTGCTGGCGCGATTCGACCTTCTTGCCGGAGGTCATCAGCTGCAGGTAGTCGATGACGATGAGCTTGAGGTCGTGCCGCTGCTTGAGGCGGCGGGCCTTCGCACGGATCTCCATCATCGTGAGGTTCGGCGAATCGTCGACGAACAGCGGCGCCTCGGAGATCTCCGACATGCGGCGGGCCAGGCGGGTCCAGTCGTCGTCGGACATCTTGCCCGAACGCATATCGGCCAGCTTGATCCGCGCCTCCGCGGAGAGCAGGCGCATCACGACCTCGGTCTTGCTCATCTCGAGGCTGAACAGGACCCCCGGCATCTGGTGCTCGATGGCACAGGATCGCAGCACGTCGAGCGCCATCGTCGACTTACCGGCGCCGGGACGGCCGGCGACGATGATCATCTGGCCGGCGTGCAGGCCGTTGGTGAGGGCGTCGAAGTCCGTGAAGCCGGTGGGGACACCCATACTGACGCCACCGCGCGAGGCGATCGCGTCGATCTCGTCCATCGTGGGCTGCAGCAGCTCCTCGAGGATCACGTAGTCCTCGGAGGCCTTGCGCTCGGTCACGTCGTAGACCGCGGCCTGCGCGCGGTCCACGACCTCGGCGACATCGGCACCGTCGGAGCCCGAGTAGCCGTACTGGACGATCCGCGTCCCCGCCTCGACGAGCCGCCGCAGGATCGCCTTCTCCGCGACGATCTCCGCGTAGTAGCCGGCGTTGGCCGCGGTGGGCACGGTGGAGATCAGGGTGTGGAGGTACGGCGCGCCGCCGACGCGCTTCAGCTCGCCCTTGCGGTCGAGCGTCGCCGACACCGTCACGGCGTCCGCGGGCTCGCCGGCGCCGTAGAGGTCGAGGATCGCGTCGTACACGGACTGGTGCGCGGGCCGGTAGAAGTCGCCGGGGGTGATCACCTCGAGGACGTCCGCGATGGCGTCCTTGGAGAGCATCATGGCGCCCAGCACGGACTGCTCGGCCGCGATGTCCTGTGGGGGCTGGCGGCCGAAGTCCTCGGCGGGCGGGGCACCGGGGGCGGGCTCCGGACGTCCGACAGGGCCCGGAGTGAACTCCTGCTCGTCCGTGACCGACACCGCGCACCCACCTCTCACGCCCCGGGCCGCCGTGCGGCGGCGAGGCTCACCAGTTCTTCTCTCGGTCTACCGCGACACCCTGACAAGTTCGTTGCTCACGAAGCTCGCTCCCGGGCGCGCGCTGGACGCACGTGAACGCTAGGCGCTCGGGTCGGGACCGCAAAGCGGAGCTGTGGATGGATCTGTGAGCGGATTGTGGAGGGCCCGCGGTCAGGGTGGGGAGGACTGTGTGGACCGATGGGGAAAACTTGTGGATACGCACCGGGCTTCCCCGCATCGCTGCAGGTCCTACCGGGTACTTCGCCTGTGTATCGTTGTGGATCGAGATTCCCCCGCGTGTCGCACCGACCTGACATTCGGGCGTGTCGTGAGTGAATCCGCCACCGTCGCGCAGAGAAAACCACCCCCAGTTGTTACCCGTCGGTCACCTGCTGGGGCTCCTACCAGCGCGAACGCGTCACCGGACGACGGTGCAGCTTCTTCCGGCCCCTGTCGCCGCGTATTCTGATCGGTGCATCACCCACTGCGGAAGGACCCACCCGATGAACACCTCCACGATCGCGGCGCGCACAGCCGGAGTCGCGGTCTCGCTCGCGGCCGTCGCCACGTGCGCCATCGGGCCCGCGGGTGCGGCCCCGACCCCCGCACCGAAGCCGAAGCCGGCTCCGGTGTCCGCCACCTGCACGAGCGCCAACCCGATGTTCGTGGTCGGCGGCCAGATGCTGACGTGGAAGGTGACCGCCACCGTCGGCGGCAACGGCCAGATCCTCGTCGGCGCGACCGGCAACGCCGGCGCCCGCGACCTCGTGCTGAGCCAGTTCGCCTCGACCGCGACCCTGTCGTGGAACAACACGACCACCGGCAAGTTCGGCAGCGCGAAACTGAGCGGCGTCGGCCCCCTGCCCGTCCTCAACAAGACGCCCGTCACCACCGGCAAGGGCGCCGTGACCTTCAACCTGGTCATCAAGGCGGGCGCGGGCAGCGAGTGGATCGGCACCCAGACCAGCACCCCCTGCGTGGGCACGATCACCGTCTGATCGTTCCCCGGAGACGACGGAACCCCCACCGCCCGAGGGCGATGGGGGTTCTTGCGTCCGTGCCTGTTACTGCGCGGCGACGGTGAGCGCGAACTTCGCGCGCACGTCGGGGTGCAGCACCACGACCACGGGGAACGAGCCCGTGGACTTGATGTGCCCCTGCGGCAGCTCGATGCTGCGCTTGTCGACGGCGGGGCCGCCGGCGGTCTTGAGCGCGGCGGCGACATCGGCAGCGGTGACCGAGCCGAAGAGCTTGCCCGACTCGGCGGTCTTCACGGTCAGCGAGACGGACTCGAGGCCCTCGATGGCCTGCTTCAGCTCGTTGGCGTGATCGAGGCCGCGCACGCGCTTGGCCTCCTGGCTGCGGCGGATGCCCTCGACCTGCTTCTCGGCACCACGAGTGGCGACGATGGCCAGGCCGCGGGGCAGCAGGTAGTTGCGGCCGTAGCCGTCCTTGACCTCGACGGTGTCGCCGGGGGCGCCCAGGTTGTCGACGTCGGCGGTGAGGATGAGCTTCATTTCTTCACCCCTCCTTAGCGGGTCGTCGACGTGAACGGCAGCAGGGCCACCTCACGCGCGTTCTTGACGGCGATCGCGATGTCGCGCTGGTGCTGGACGCAGTTGCCCGTCACACGACGGCTGCGGATCTTGCCCCGCTCCGACAGGAACCGACGCAGCAGCGTGGTGTCCTTGTAGTCGATCTTGGTGTTCTTCTCCTTGCAGAACGTGCACGCCTTGGCCTTGACGGCCTTCTCGACGCGCACCTTCCGGCCATTGCCCTTACCGGCCATGGTGTTGGTACTCCTTGATGAGGTCTACTGGGCCTCCGGCGAACCGGACGGGCCCTTCACAGTGTTCGATCCCGGGGATCAGAACGGCGGATCGTCGTTGCTTCCGCCGAAGCTGCTCCCGGCCGCGGGGGCGCTGCCCCACGGATCGTCTGCGGGCTGGTTCTGGCGCGGAGCCTGCTGGGCGGGCTGGCTGTAACCGCCACCGCCGCCCTGGCCGCCACCGAAACCGCCGCCGCCACCGCCGCGCTGCGTGCGCGTCGGCTTCGCCGTCGCGTATCGAAGGGAGGGGCCGATCTCGTCGACCTCGAGTTCCACCACTGTGCGCCGCTGGCCCTCGCGATCGTCGTACGACCGCTGCTTGAGCCGGCCGGAGACGATGACGCGCGTGCCCTTCGTGAGCGATTCGGCGACGTTCTCCGCCGCCTCACGCCAGATGTTGCAGCGCAGGAACAGCGCCTCGCCGTCCTTCCACTCGTTGGTGTTCCGGTCGAAGGTCCGGGGCGTGGAGGCGACGGTGAAGTTGGCCACCGCCGCACCCGACGGGGTGAAGCGCAGCTCCGGATCCGCCGTCAGATTGCCGATGACCGTGATGATCGTGTCGCCTGCCATGGTGTCTCTCCCTGTCGTTAGTGCGCGACTAGTTCTGCCGCAGCACCTTAGTGCGCAGCACCGACTCGTTCAGCTTGAGCTGACGATCCAGCTCGTTGACCGTGGCCGGCTCGGCGGTCAGATCGATCACCGCGTAGATGCCCTCGGCGTTCTTGGAGATCTCGTAAGCAAGACGGCGCTTGCCCCAGATGTCGACGTTCCCGACCGATCCGCCGTCCTTGCGGACCACGTTCAGGAAGGTCTCCAGCGAGGGCGCGACGGTGCGCTCATCCAGGCTCGGATCCAGGATCACCATCAGTTCGTAATTACGCATGGGCTTTTCGCCTCCTCCTATGGACTATGCGGCCGTGGACTCTCCACGGCAGGAGCGTTGCCCGAAAGGCAACCGGACCAGGGTACCCCAACCCCTCGCCACCAGCGAAATCAGCCGACTGACGCCCGGGCCCGGAAATTCGCCGGAAAACCCCGCCGAGATAGAGAACATTCCCTAACATGTGGCAGGAAGGAGGTGAGCTATGCCATCGCAATCGTCTCAGGAAGCCCCCGCCGCCCGGCCCGGGCCCGTCGACGCGCTCCGCAGGAACCTCGACGAGAACGCACTCGGTCCCGTCCGCACCCTCGGGCGCACGGTCGAGCTGGTGCTCCACTCGTCGGTATCGATGGTGACGGACCTCCTGCGCGGTCGGATCCAGTTCCGCGAGATCGTCGTCCAGGCCTGGTTCCTGGTCAGCGTCACCGCGGTCCCCGCCTTCCTCATGGCCATCCCCTTCGGCGTGATCGTGACGATCCAGATCGGCAGCATCGTCAACCAGATCGGCGCCGGCTCCCTCATGGGCGCCGCGAGCGGCCTGACCGTCATCCAGCAGGCCGCGCCGATGGCCGCAGGCCTGCTCCTCGGAGGCGCCGGCGCCTCCGCCATCGCCGCCGACCTCGGCTCGCGCACCATCCGCGAGGAGGTCGACGCCATGCGGGTCATGGGCATCGACCCCGTGCGCCGGCTCGTCGTCCCGCGGATCCTCGCGGCCGCCTTCGTCGCGCCGCTGCTCTGCATCTTCATCACCGTCGTCGGCATCGGCGCCGCCTACTACCTGGCCGTCGCCGGGCAGAGCGTGACACCGGGCTCCTACTGGCTCAGCTTCGGCGCCTACGCCACCACGCGGGACTTCGGCTTCTCCCTGATCAAGGCCGCGATCTTCGGCATCATGATCGCCGTCCTCGGCTGCCAGCACGGCCTCGAGGCGAAGGGCGGCGCGCGCGGCGTCGCCGACGCGGTGAACACCACCGTGGTGGTCTCCACCGTGGGCATCATCGTGCTCAACTTCGCACTCACCCAGATCTACACGACCTATTTCCCGATGAGGGTGGGCTGATCCGCATGACCATCGCCCCGTACCGCCCGAGAGGGTTCCGCTTCCTCGGCCGCCTGTCGGACGGCGTCCGCAGTACGCTCGCCCGGCTCGGCCAGATGGTGTCCTTCGTCGTCGCCTCGGTCGCCCTCATCCCGCACGCCCTGCGCAACTACCCGAAGCAGACGATCCGCACCATCACCGACCTCACCTGGGGGCGGGGCGCGGTGATCGTCGGCGGCGGCACCTCGCTGATGATGGTCGTGCTCGGGCTCGCGGTGGGCGGCACCGTCGCCATCCAGGCCTTCGCCTCCCTCGACCTGCTCGGTATGGGCCCGCTCACGGGCGTCATCGCCGCGCTCGCCAACACCCGCGAATTCGCGCCGATCCTCGCCGCCGCGGGCTTCGCGGTGCAGGCCGGATGCCGCATGACGGCCGAGATCGGCGCCATGCGCATCACCGAGGAGATCGACGCACTCGAGGCCCTCGGCCTGCGGTCCATCTCCTTCGTGGTGAGCACCCGCATGATCGCCGGCGTCGTCGCGATCGTCCCGATCTTCCTCATCGCGATCATCGTCAGCTTCTTCGCCTCCAGCACCATCGTGACGCTGGCGCAGGGTGACGCGGCGGGCACCTACGAGCACTACTTCGAGCAGTTCCTCTCCCCCGCCGACCTCGTCGCCTCCATCGCCAAGGTGGTCGTCTTCATCTGCGCCGTCATCCTCATCCACTGCTACCAGGGCTTCTTCGCCGCAGGCGGCCCCGAGGGCGTGGGCGTGGCGTCGGGCCGTGCGGTCCGCGCCTCGATGGTGGCGATCGTGGTGCTCGACATGCTGATGACGATCGGCATCTGGGGCACCAACAGCGAACTGGTCTTCCGGGGGTGAGCGCATGACGACGACATGGCCCTCCCCCGTCACGGGCATGATGACGCCCGGCCCCGTCCTGCTGCGCCGCGGTGTCGCCGTGATCCTCGCGGCGGTGCTCACGGCCCTCGCGTTCTGGGCCGTCCGCGCGATCGTCACGACGCCGCCGAAGGCGCTCACCCTCGTCGTGCGCGACGTCGCGCCCGGCGTCGCGCCGGGCACCGCCGTGGAGATGGACGGCCTGCGCATCGGCGAGGTCACCGACGTCGTCGACCGGGGCGCGGGAAAGCTCGGCGTGGCGATGCGCCTGAACGGCGCCGCCGACGATCTCGTGACCGACGCGGTGAAGGTCTCCTACGCCGCCGGCAACACCTTCGGCATCACCGTCGTCGCGCTGACTCCGGGCCGCGGCGGACGGGCCCTCGCCGCGGGCGCGTCCTGGGAGCCGCTCTCCGCACCCGACGACAGCACAATGGCCTCCCTCCTGCGGTCGCTCAGCACGATGGAGCGGGAGAGCTTCCGCCCGCACATGGCGCAGCTGATCGGGCAGATGGACACCACCACCCGGCAGTTCCTCCCGTTCCTCGGCGCCATCGGGGCCATCGCCGAGGCGAACGCCGACACGCAGCGGATCCCCACCGCGCAGACGCTGCCGACGATCGCCTCGACGCTCAAGGCGCTCGACGCCTCGACCCGGCGGATGCTGCCCGGCCTCCGGGAGCTGTGGTCCTGGAGCGGACCGGACACACCGGGCTACCCGGCGCGGCAGAAGGCCACGATCGACATGCTCGCCCACGACTTCTCCCCGACGCTCGCCGCGCTGTTCAGCAAGCCCAACGTCGCCGCTCTCGCCGAGGTGCTGGTGCCCGTCCGCGAGCTGTCGACCCGCTCGGTCGCCAGCTTCCCCGACGCCGCCCGCAACGGCCGCCAACTCGAGGAGCTCATCGAACGGATCCGTCGGTCCATGCCGGACAACGGTTCCGGGCCGGTGCTCAACCTCGACGTCACGTTCCAGCAGTTCCCCGCCATCGCGTCACTGCTGCCGCCCGTCCCCGAGTTCTCGGTGACACCGCCCGGCAAGCCGGCCCCGCCGAAGCCCGCGACGAAGCCCTCCGGCGCCGCGGCCGCACCGTCCGCAGGCACCTCCGCCACACCGACCACCGCCGCGCCGACCACGACGAGGGGCCGCTGACGTGCGCACCGCCCGCAATCCCGGAACACTGCTCCTGATCTTCGTCGTCCTCATCGCGGTGGGGGCCGCGTTCACCGTGCGCGCCCTCACCCGGCCCGCACAGGCGGCGCAGTCGTCGTACAGCGCGATGTTCACCAACGCCTCCGGGCTCCGGTCGGGCGACGACGTGCGGCTCCTCGGGGTGCAGGTGGGCAAGGTCCGCGACGTCACGCTCGACCAGGGCGACGCCGCGCGCGGCTCACTCGCCCGGGTCGACTTCACGGTCGATCGCGCCCAGCGCCTCACCTCGGCGACCACCTTGTCCATCCGGTTCCAGAACCTCACGGGCCTCCGCTACCTGGACCTCTCGCCGAGCGAGGCGCAGGCGTCCGAGATCGCACCGAAGTCCACCATCGGCACGGACCGGACGGTGCCGTCCTTCGACGTCACGACGATCTTCAACGGCCTCCAGCCCGTGCTCGCGGCGATGCAGCCGGAGCAGATCAACCACCTCGCCCAGTCGATCGCCGCCGTCGTCGAGGGCGACGGTTCCGGACTCGGCCCTCTGCTCGACGCGCTGCAGACGCTGAGCCGCTTCACCAACGACCGGTCGGCGCTGCTGCAGACCCTGGTGCGCAACCTCAAGACGATCAACGAGAGCCTCGGCGGCAAGTCCACGGCCCTGCCCACCGTCATCGGCTACCTCCAGGGCATCGGGGAGGTCATGCGGAACGCGGCACCGTCGACGAAGGTCCTGTCGGACCAGGGCGCCGAGCTGATGACCGCGGCCGACGCCCTCCTGCGCGGTGCGGGCCTCCAGCCCGCCGGCTCCTCCCTGCTCGAGCTGGCCCGCCCCGAGCTGCCCCGCCTGCAGAGCCTCGTCGACCTGGCCGCGCTCCTGCCCGGCCTGTTCGCGAACCTGACCCAGCAGCCCGTCCCCTCCGCCGGTGGCGAGACGGGGTGCAGCCGCGGCGAGGCGCAGCTGCCCGCCGGCCTGCTGGTCTTCCTCCGAGGATCGAAGGTGACGCTGTGCAAGCGCTGACCCTCCCTACGACTCTGCTCCGCGACGGCTACCGGCTCGCGCTGAAGCTCGCCTCCGGCGCCGAGGAGGCCTGGGCCCGTCCGAGTTCGAAACAACGGCAGCTGATCTTCGGCGTCCTCGGCGTGGCCGTCGCAGTGATCGTGATGATCGCGAGCTCCGTGCTCGCCGTCCGCCCCCTCGGCACCACCACCTACACCGTGCACTTCCCCGAGGCCGGGATGGTCCGCGCCGGGGACGACGTGCGCGTCGCGGGGGTGTCCGTCGGCTCCGTGCAGCGCGTCGCGCTCGAGGGCGACCACGTGAACGTGGGGCTGCGCATCAAGAAGAAGGTGCACATCGGCGATCAGTCGCGCGTCGCGGTCAAGATGCTCACCGCGGTCGGCGGCTACTTCGTGGACATCGACTCCCTCGGCACCGCCCCGCTCGGCGCGACCGCGATCCCGCCGTCGCGCGTGCGGATCCCGTACAGCCTGGTCGAGACGTTCCAGCAGGCCGATCCGAAGATCCGCGCGATCGACCCGACGCCCCTGCGCGAGTCGCTCGCCCAGATCCAGCGGGCCACGAGCGGCAAGCCCGGGCAGATGAAGGAACTGCTGTCCACGTTGCAGGGCGTGGTGCAGAGCATCTCGACGCAGAAGGACGAGGTCGGCGGCTTCGTCCAGACACTGTCGGACTACTCGGCCGCCATCGACCGCAACGGCGACGTGCTCACCCAGGTGATGCGCGACATGAACATCTACTTCTCCACCGCGCGACTCAACGTGGCGGGGTACAAGCGATTCATGAGCGCCTTCGACATGGTCCTCAAGCGGATCATCCCGGCGGCGAACTTCTACCAGGAGAACCTCGCCTCGATGGAGGCGCAGTTCAACCTCATGTCCGGCCAGATCGGCACGCTGCTCACCAAGTACCAGAAGATGATCGACGACGCGATGGCCCTGCTCCGGCGGATCCAGTCCTCGGTGAAGCCCGACGGCACCGTCGTCTTCGACGGCTCGGTGCCGACCCTCTCGTCCCAGTACTGCATTCCGCTGGAAGGGGCTCCGTGCTGATGTTGTCCAAGGCCCTCAGCTCGAAATGGCTCGTCACCGCCGTCGCGGTCACGGTGGTCGGATCCATCATCGCCGCGGCGCTGTACATCTCGCGCACGCCCGACAAGGCGCAGGCCCGCTTCTGCGCCCTCATGCCCGACGCGATCGGGCTGTACGTGGGGAACCCGGTCACACGGCTCGGGGTGCCGATCGGGAAGGTCACGGAGATCCGGCCCGAGAACACGGCCGCCCGGGTCGAGTTCTCCGTCGACGCCGACCAACCGGTGACCGCGGGGACCGGCGCCGTCACGGTCGCGGCCTCGCTCATCGCCTCGCGGCAGCTCGCGCTCGTCGACGACGCCCGCAAGGGCGGCCCCGCACTGCGCGCCGGGTCGTGCCTGACGAGCACCAAGACCCCGCAGTCCCTGAGCCGCAGCCTCAGCTCCATCGGTGATGCGGCCGCCAAGCTCACCACGGGTGGCGGCCCCGAACAGGCCAAGCAGGTGCAGGATTCGATCACCTCGCTCGCCGCGGCGGTGGACGGCACCGGACCGGACGTCAACGGCGTCATCGGGAGCCTCGCCGCGCTGCTCGACGATCCCGGCCCCGGCATCGGCGACGTGGGCCGCACCCTCGACTCGTTCTCCTCCCTGACCGGCGGCATGACCTCGAACTGGGCGCCGCTCAAGCAGCTCCTGGTGACCGCGCCCGACGGCCTCGCGGACATCATCGTGCCGACCGCCAGGACCACCGAGACCCTCGGCGAGGCCCTGATCCCGCTCGGCAAGCTGCTGCGCGACCTCATCTCCCACTACGGACACAACCTGTGGCCGATCCTCGACACCGTGATCCCGGCGTCGCGCCTGGTCAGCGCCGGTGTCCGCAACTGGGGCGACCTGCTGGGCTTCCTCCCCCCGCTGATCGACGCCTTCAACGTCTCCTTCGACCAGCGCACCCTCGGTCTGAAGATCGTCTTCACGCCGCCGCCGACGAAGATGGTGGCCCGCAACCCGGAACTGACGTGCGCGAACGTCAACCGGATCGCGCCGGGCCAGTGCAAGGTCGTCGACCCCGGCCACATCGACGTCGACCTGATCTCCGCCATCCTCCGTGGGACGGGAGCCGCCCGATGAGACGTACTCCGCTGCGCAGCAGGATCATCCGCGGCTTCCTGCTGCTCGTCGTGCTCGCTCTCGGTGTCGTCGGGGTGCTCCGGGCGGGCCCGTCGACGCTGCCGAACCCGACCGGCTGGGCCTCGTCGGGATGGCCCTTGCGGGTGGAGTTCTCGAACGCCCTGAACCTGCCCGACCAGGCCCAGGTCCGGTTCAACGGCCGCGCCGTCGGCACGATGGACTCCGTGCGGCTCGACGGCGATCGCGCCGTCGCCACCCTGACCATCACCGAGCCCGCGAGCATCCCCTCCGACACCACCGCGGAGCTGCGCCAGGACACCATTCTCGGCGACGTCTACATCGCCCTGGTCTCGGCGCCGACGTCCACCGCGCAGCCGATCCGCGCAGGCGGGGTCATCCCCTTGGCGCAGAGCCGACCACCGGACCACGTCGAGGACTTGATGACCAGCCTGTCCGGCTTCCTCGGCAGCGGCGGCGTGGCCCAGCTCGGGAACACGGTCCAGCGGATCGACGGGGCCTTCCCCGACGACCCCGCGCGGACCCGCACGATCACCGACAACCTCGCCTCGACGGTGATGGCATGGGCCAACGACACCAAGTCCCTCGACGACGCGCTCCGCTCCGTCGTCGGGGTCACCGGTGCGATCGCCGGCGAGCACCGCATGCTCAGTGAGTACCTCACTCCCGACGGGCTGCGGCGCTGGGGCGTCATCGCCGAGACCGCCCGCGTGACGGAGGTCTTCGCCTCGCTCGCACCGGGATTGGCGAATCTCGCTCCCCTCACCCCCGGCGTCCGTGATCTCGCCGCACTGTTCACCCAGGTGGTCAGCCCGATCCTGCTCCTGGACCGGCCGGTGGGCGCGATCCGCCCGGACAATCTCATCAACCTGCGGAACCTGTTCCGGGACACGATCATCCCGTGGGTGGAGCACGGCCCGAAGGTGAACGTGGTGAAGGTCTCGGACGGCCCCGCCGTGCCGACCGCGGAGAAGGCGGAGCAGGCGCTGCGCGCGCTGCGCATGATCGGGGCGGTCCGATGAAGAAGGAGTTCATCGCGAACGCGATCACGTTCACCGTGGTCCTCGTCGTCGGCCTGTTCATCCTCTTGTACGGCTACATGGGGATGCGGCCCGGAGTCCAGTACACGACGCTCTCCCTCAAGCTCGCGCACACCGGCCAGCTGTCCCCCGGCTCCCCGATCCTCCTGCGCGGAGTCCGCATCGGCGACGTCACGGGTGTCGAACCGTCGACGGAGGGCGTGCGGATCGCCCTGCGCTACCCGTCCGAGTACCGGATCCCCGTCGACTCGGATCTGTCGGTCGAACAGCTCAGCGCCCTCAGCGAGCCCTACGTCGAGTTCGCCCCCCGCTCCTCCGGCGGCGCCGTGTTCGCCTCCGGCGCCGTGATCCCCGCGACCGCGGTCACGCAGTCCCGTTCCGTCACTGATGTCTTCCAGGCGCTCTCGGCGCTCAACCGCACCGCCGACACCGGCGCCCTCGGCGGCATCGTCAAGACCGCGTGGCAGGCCACCTCCGGGCGCGACGACGACCTGGCCACCCTCAGCCGCGCCGGCCAGCTGCTGAGCGCGACGGTGCTCAGCCGGATGCCCGCGATCCGCTCCATGTTCGCCAACACCCAGATCTACTCCGCGGATCTCGGGTGGACCGCGGACGCCGTCCGCCGCCTCGGCGCCGAGTTCGAGAACACCGCCACGGTGGTCCTCAGCGCGGTGAAAGTCGTGCAGCGAATGGTGCTCACCCTCAACGCGCCGGACCCGTTCGTCGACACCATCAACCCGTTCCTCAAGCGACTCAAGCCCTACCTCGACGAGTTGCTCCCCGCGCTCGCCACCACCGGCGGCCCGTTCATCTCCATCTTCTCGGCGCTCAACCGCACCGTGCCGCAGATCGACCTCAGCACCCTGTTGTCGAACGCGCTGCAGGTCGCCGGGACCGACGGTGCCGCCCGCGTCACCCTGACCCTTCCCCGCCCCTGACCCACAGAGAGGAACCCATGGCGCAGGAGCACGACGACCCCGACGAAGTCGCCGCCGAGCAACCCGATCCCACGGAGGAGACGGCCGACCCGCCCACCCCGGCCGCCCGTCGGAAGCCCCGCACGCCGGCCCCCGAGGCGGAGCCGGCGCGGCGGACACCGTCGGGCACGATGCGCACGGTCCTCGCGACGGTGGTGGTGGTCGCGCTGGTCGCCGTGTCGGTGCTGCTGTACCTGCAGACCCGCACGCTCGACACCGAGCGGCAGGAAGCCGCCGACCGCGCCCGCGCCGAGCAGATCGCCTCCGACTACGCGGTCAAGGCCGCCACCATGGACTACCGCGATCTCACGCCGTGGATCAACGGGGTGAAAGCCGGGACCACCCCCGAACTGGCGAAGAAGTACGACTCCATCCTCGACCTCATGCGCGAGGTGGTCACGCCGCTGCGGCTGACCTCCACGGGCCGGGCCTCCTTCGCCAAGACCACCTCCGAGGTGAACGGCATCTACCAGGTGAAGGTGGCCGTCGACGTCTCGACGCAGAACGTCCAGGCTCCGCAGGGCACCGTCAGCACGAGCACCTACTCGGTGAGCCTCGACAAGAACCGCTCCTGGGTCATCACCGAGGCCGGCGACCCCGCGAATCCGAACGCGGTGCTCAGCGGAATCGGTGGCGCGGGAACCACGCCGTCGGCGACCCCCTCCGCCCCGGCGAACCCGCAGCAGGGCACGACCCCGACCATGCCGGAGATCCCCGTACCGTCCGGCACCCCCAACTGACCGCACCGCAGAAGGACGAACGATGCTGCAGCGCTTCCTCGACTACGAGATGAAGGTCTCGGAGTTCATCGGATTCCTCATCCTGATCGGCATCCCGTACGGGGTCATCGGCCTCGTCTGGTCGTTGACCCACATGGACCACCTCGGGGACCTCAGCGGGATCGACCGGATCGTCTCCTTCCTCGGCGCCATCGTCTGCTGGCCGGTGCTGCTCTTCGCGAACGTGACGATGCAGTGATGGCCCTGGTGTGGATCATCGACGTGGTGGTCCAGTACGTGAAGATCCTCGGCGGCCGCCAGCGAGTGCCGGTGGTGGTGCGGCTCGCGGCCTGGCTCCTGCTGCTCGCGGCCGTCGTCGCGGGTGCCGCCCTCGTCGCCTTCGGGCTCGTCCGCCTCAACGACTACCTCGCCTCCCTCCCACCGACCCGCTAGGAGCACCCATGTCGTCCTCGCAGCATCCGTCCGGGAGCGTCGGCCCGTCCGACGGTGCGCCGCTCACCCTCGAGCGCACGCGCATCCCGATCCCGGGGGTCCATCGCCGCTACACCTCGCGCGACCTCGCCGTCACCGACGCGCTCGACTTCTGGGGCTTCGCCGGCGCCGCCGCCAACGTCGCGATGCAGATGATGAATCCCGGTGTGGGACACGGCGTCGTCGAGTCGACCGTGGAGAGCGGAGCGCTGATGAAGCGGCCGTGGAAGCGCGCCCGCACCACCACGCAGTACCTCGCGGTCGCGATTCTCGGCACCGAGAAGGAGAAGGAGGCCTACCGCGACGCGGTCAACGTGGCGCACCGGCAGGTGAAGTCGAAGCCGGGAGCCGCGGTGAAGTACAACGCCTTCGACCGGGACCTGCAGCTCTGGGTCGCCGCGTGCCTCTTCGTCGGCTTCGAGGACGCCTATCAGCTGCTCAACGGGAAGCTACCGGCGAACCAGGCGGAGAGCTTCTACCAGTCCTGTGCGACGCTCGGCACGACCCTGCAGGTGCCGCGCGACATGTGGCCGGCGACGCGCGCCGATTTCGACGACTACTGGGTCCGCGCCTGCGGTGAGATCGCGCTCGACGAGCCCGTCGCGGCGTATCTCGACGACCTGCTGAACCTGCGGATGATCAACTGGCCCCTGCGCTTCGCCTTCGGTGGACTCCTGAAGTTCCTCACCGCCGGCTCCCTCGCGCCGTACTTCCGCGAACAGATGGGCGTGCGCTGGAGCGCCGCGGATCAGCGACGGTTCGACAACCTCTTCGTCTTCGTGGGCTTCGTCAACCGCTTCATCCCGCGGTTCCTGCGGTTCGGGCCGACCCGGTCGCTGATGGTCGACCTGCGGCTGCGGATCGGGGCGGGCAAGCCCCTCGTCTGAGCGGCGGGATCGCCGGGTCAGGCCGGGAACAGCACCGCACAGACGAGGGCGTAGACCTCGGCCTGGAACGACGGGTCCGGGTCGAACCGGCGCGTGCGGCCCACGTCGAAGACGACCGCGAACGCGGCGTGCACGAGGAAGACGGCCTCGGCGGCGCTGAGCTCCGGTCGCACCGCGACCACGGCATCGGCGAACGCGGCGATGTTGGCGCGCTGGATCCCGGCGAGGCGGCTGCGGTCCGCGTCCGGGACGTTGCCGATCTCCCGGAAGTACACCGTCATCAGCTTGGCCCGGAGGAAGGACAACTGCACGTAGGCCTGCGCGAGCGCCGCGAGCCGGGCCGCGGGGTCCGGCACCGTCGAATGGACCTCGTCGATCGCGTCGGCCACCCCCTTGGCCGCCTGGTCCAGGGCGCTGACCAGGATGCCCGCCTTGCTGGGGAAATAGCGGTACATGCCCGACGGGACGATCCCGGCCGCGCGTCCGATCTGGCCCATGCTCACGTTGTGGAAGCCGTGCCGGAAGATCTGCTCGATCGCCTCGACCAGTACCTGCTCCTGGCGTCCCGCGTCGGGGGTGGGCTCCGGCGGGGGCGCGACGGTGTACGGCACCGGCGGAGCGGGCAGCGCCAGTTCCTGCCGCGCCGCCGCGCCGAGCACGGCCTCCGCGCGCTTCTGGGCCAGGACGGTGCGGTGCGCGGTGACGCTGCCCGTCACGCTGATCAGCGCCACGCTGCGCAGCTCGATCTCGGCCCGGTCCACGCCCGGCAGCGCCGGCGCGGCGGCATCGGCGACGGTGCCGATCATCGCGGTGAGCTGCTCGCGGATCCGCGCCCGGTCGGCGCCCTCGAGGAGTCGCTGCTCCCAGCGGAACAGGCCGCCCGTGTTGCGGCGCTCGAACGAGACCCCCAGGGCCGCCTCGATGATCGCGTCGATCCGCGCGCCCGGCGCCCGCCCCGCGGTCGCCTCGGCGGCGGCGTCGACCGCGTTGCACAGCGCGTCGGAGGCGGAGGTGATGGCGTGCTCCAGCAGCGCGTACTTGTTCGGGAAGTGCCGGTAGACGGCGGGACCGCTGATGTCGAGCGACGCCGCGATCTCCTCGATCCCGACGCCGTGATAGCCGCGCCGGGAGAAGTCCTCAGCGGCGACCCGCGCGATCTGCTCGCGCCGGTCCTTGGGCCGCTTCCGCCGCGCCTGGGTCACGTCTACTCCTCTTCACACAAGTCCGCATCGAGAGTACTCACTGTCGGGAGCCCGTCCGCGGTGTACCGTCAACTCTATAAGTAAGTGAACGTTCACACACCGGATCGGTGGAACGACCGAGAGGAACCCGCATGACCACGAGCGCCGAGCCGAAAGCCACGAGCCCCGCGGCGGTCGGCACCGCACCGTCGTCGCCGCCGGAGCACGTCGTGGACCCGGTGGCCGGCGGCTACCGGATCGCGATCACCGCACCGCAACGCCCCGCGCACCTCCTCACCACGATGGCGGAGTCCATGGACATCGCCTCCCTCGCGGAGGGCGCCGCCAACGTGGTCATGCAACTCCTGAACCGGCCCGTGGCGTACGGCGTGATGGAGTCGCCCGTCGAATCCGGCGCGCTGTACAAGCATCCGGTCAAGCGCACCCGCACCACGATCTCCTACCTCGCGGTCGCGATCCTCGGCACGCCCACCGACAAGGAGCGGTACCGCGAGGCGGTGAACACCGCGCACCGCCAGGTCCGCAGCACCGCGGCGAGTCCGGTGAAGTACAACGCGATGGACCGGGGCCTGCAGTTGTGGGTCGCGATGTGCCTGTACGTGGGCTTCGAGGACACGCACCAGCTGCTGCGCGGGCGGATGGACCGCGCGCAGCGTGCCCTGTTCTATCGCGATTCCGCGCCGCTCGGCACGACGCTGCAGGTGCCCGCGGCGCTGTGGCCGGCCACACCCGACGAGTTCGACGCGACCTGGGTCGAGCTGTGCGAGCAGAAGATCACGCCCGACGAGACCACCCGGGCGTACCTGCGACAGCTGGTCGACTTCACTTTCGTCGGCAACCTGCCGATGCCGCTGAAGGCGTTCAACCGGTTCCTGACCGCCGGCTTCCTCGCCCCGCGCTTCCGGGAGGCGATGGAGATCGAGTGGACCGACCGCGACCAGCGCCGGTTCGACCGGTTCTGGCGCGCCGTCGCGTTCGCGAACGGATTCGTGCCGCTCGCGCTGCGCCGCCTGCCCTACCGGCTGCTGCTCGCCGACCTGCGCCTGCGCACGAGGCTCGGCCGCCCGCTCGTCTGACGGGCTTCATCGCCGGTCGACACGCGGGGGCCCGCGGGGAGGGCGCCCGCAGCGGCGCGCTCCCGGCGTGCTGCACGGGTGCCGCCCGCCGTGACCGGCGTGCGGTGGACCGTGCCCACTGAGCGGGAGCGATCCACCGCAGGGCGCAGGCCGCCCGGAATCACCCGAACTGCTGGCGCAGGACGGGCTTGGTGACCTTGCCGGTGGGGTTGCGCGGCAGCGCGTCGATCACGAACAGGTGGCGCGGATGCTTGTAGCGCGCGATGTGGTCGTTGAGGAACTCCGACAGCGATTCGACGGTGAGCTCGGCGCCCTCACGCAATTGCACCACCGCCACCACGGCCTCGCCGAACCGCTCATCGGGCTTGCCGATCACCGCGACCTCGGTGACGTCGGGATGCGCCGCGACAGCGTTCTCGACCTCCACCGAGTAGATGTTCTCGCCGCCGGAGATCACCATGTCCTTCGCGCGGTCGATGACGTAGACGAAGCCCTCCTCGTCCATGCGCACGAGGTCTCCGGAGTGGAACCAGCCGCCGTGGAAGGCCTCCTCGGTGGCCTCGAGGTTGTTCCAGTAGCCCGACATCATGTTGGGGCCGCGGTAGACGATCTCGCCCACCTCACCGCGCGGCACGTCGTTGCCCTCGGAGTCGATGACCCGCGCGGCGACGGTGCGGACGACCTTGCCGACGGAGCCGAACTTGCGGAGCGTGTCGGCGCCGGAGAGCGCGCAGGTGACCGGCGACATCTCGGTCTGGCCGAAGACCGCGCAGATCTCGGCGTCGGGGAAGGTCGCGGCGAGCTCGCGCAGGAGCGTCTCGCTCGCCGGTGCGGCTCCCCACCACACGAACTTGAGCTTGAGGTTGCGCGGGCGCGCCTTCTGCTCGTTCACCGCGAGCTGCCACTGCATGGGCACCATGAACATGCTGGTGATGCCCTCGCGCTCCAGGGCGTCGAGCGTCTGCGCCGGATCGAAGGCGCCGAGCGGGAAGATCACGGAGGTCAGGCCCTGCAGGAAGGCGGTGGCGAGCACCCCGAAGCCCGCGATGTGGAACAGCGGGACGGCGACGGCGCCCACGGCGTCGGGATCGACGACGCCGGGCGCGACCAGGTTGTTCCAGCCCTGCGCCGCCATGTTGACGTGGGTGAGCACCGCGCCCTTGGGGCGGCCCGTGGTGCCCGAGGTGTACATGATCAGCGCCGGGAAGTCCTCCGGCACGTCGGCGTGCGGGTCGGGCCGGCCCTCCGCGACCAGGTCCTCGAAGCCGAGGGCCCCGGCGGACTCGTCGGCACCGTCGAACCGGATGCGCAGGCCGAAATCGGCGCCCGTCGCGGCGACGCCCGCGACCAGCGGGTCGAAGGGCGCCTCGTAGATCACGGCGCTGCACAGGGTGTCCTGCACCAGGTAGGCGACCTCGGGCGGTGCCATGCGGAAGTTGACCGGGACCGCGATCGCGCCGAGCGCGGTGACGCCGAGCGCGGCCTCGACGTACTCGATGCGATTGAGCCCCAGGATGAGCACCCGGTCGCCGGCTCCGATGCCGCGCTCCGCGAGGGCGCCGGCGAAGGCCCCGACGCGCTCGGCCAGCCCCGCCCACGTGACCTCCTTGTCGAGGTACCGCAGGGCCACCTGGTCTCCGCGCATGACGGCGTGATTGCGGACGCTGTTGTTCCAGGTGTTGCGCTGCGAGCTGCGGGGTTCCTCGCCGCGGGGGAACCAGGCGATGTTCTCAAGTGACGTCATGTATGCGATTGTGTTCTAGAACATGTTCGACGGGAGCCGAATCGCGCAAAGTTAAAGAATAGTGATTCACTTGTGACATTCCCCGAGACAGCACCCATGGAAGGAACACCGTGCCCGAAGCATTCATCTACGAGGCGATCCGCACGCCGCGCGGCAAGCAGCGCGGTGGCGCCCTGCACGCCACCAAGCCCCTGGACCTGGTGGTCGGCCTGATCGACGAGCTCAAGAACCGCTACCCCACCATGGACCCGGCCGCGATCGACGACATCGTGCTCGGCGTCGTCTCGCCGGTCGGCGAGCAGGGCGGCGACATCGCCCGGACCGCCGCCACCGTCGCGGGCCTGCCCGAGACCGTCGCCGGCGTGCAGATCAACCGGTTCTGCGCGTCCGGTCTGGAGGCCACCAACATGGCCGCCCAGAAGGTCGCCGCCGGTCTCGGCGACGACCTCGTCCTCGCGGGCGGCGTCGAGTCGATGTCGCGCGTGCCGCTCGGCTCCGACGGCGGTGCCATGCACCAGGACGTCACCACCAATTACGACACCTACTTCGTGCCGCAGGGCATCGGCGCCGACCTCATCGCGTCGATCGACGGCTACACCCGCGAGGACGTCGACCAGTACGCCGTGCAGTCGCAGGCCAACGCCGCGGCCGCGTGGGAGAACGGCTGGTTCGCCAAGTCCGTCGTGCCCGTCAAGGACATCAACGGCCTGACCGTGCTCGACAACGACGAGCACCGCCGCCCCGGCACCACGCTCGAGGGCCTGGGCAAGCTCCGTCCGGCCTTCGACGGCATCGGCGAGATGGGCGGCTTCGACGCCGTCGCGCTGCAGAAGTACTACACCGTCCCGAAGATCAACCACGTCCACACGGGCGGCAACAGTTCGGGCATCGTCGACGGTGCCGCCCTGCTGCTGATCGGCAACGAGAAGGGCGGCCAGAAGGCCGGCCTGACCCCGCGCGGCCGCATCGTCGCCACCGCGGTCACGGGCTCGGAGCCCACCATCATGCTCACCGGCCCCACGCCGGCCACCGAGAAGGTCCTCGCCGCCGCCGGGCTGAGCAAGGAGCAGATCGACCACTGGGAGCTCAACGAGGCCTTCGCGTCCGTCGTGCTCCGCTGGATGAAGGACATGAAGCTCGAGCGCGAGCAGGTCAACCCCCTGGGCGGCGCCATCGCGCTCGGCCACCCACTCGGCGCGACCGGCGCGATGCTGGTCTCGACGGTGCTCGACAACCTCGAGCGCACCGGCGGCCGCTACGGCCTGATGACCCTGTGCGTCGGCGGCGGCATGGGCATCGCCACCATCATCGAGCGCCTCTGACCGGCCGGAAAGACTACGGAGACAACAACTGACATGGCTGAGAACATGATCCGCTGGGAGCAGGACGCCGACGGCATCGTCACCCTGACGATGGACGACCCCACCAGCTCCGCGAACACCATGAACGACCTGTACCGCGAGTCGATGGCCGCGACCATCGACCGCCTGGAGGCCGAGAAGGACTCCATCACGGGCGTCGTGCTCACCTCGGCGAAGAAGACCTTCTTCGCCGGCGGCAACCTGACCCTGATCCGCCAGGCCACCAAGGCGGACGCGCAGCAGGTCTTCGACAACGTCGAGTCGATGAAGGCGCAACTGCGTCGCCTCGAGACCCTCGGCAAGCCCGTGGTCGCCGCGATCAACGGCGCCGCCCTGGGCGGCGGCCTCGAGATCGCCCTCGCCACGCACCACCGCATCGCGGCGGACGCGCGCGGCTCGCAGATCGGTCTCCCCGAGGTCACCCTGGGCCTGCTCCCCGGCGGCGGCGGCGTGACCCGCACCGTGCGCCTGCTGGGCCTGCAGGGCGCACTCATGGGCGTCCTGCTGCAGGGCCCGCGCATGAAGCCCGCCAAGGCCAAGGACGTGGGCCTGATCCACGAGGTCGTGGGCACCGTCGAGGAGCTCGTGCCCGCCGCGAAGGCGTGGATCAAGGAGAACCCCGAGGGCGGCGTGCAGCCGTGGGACGTCAAGGGGTACAAGATCCCCGGCGGCTCGCCGAGCTCGCCGGCGATCGCCGCGAACCTGCCGGCGTTCCCCGCGAACCTGCGCAAGCAGCTCAAGGGCGCCCCGATGCCCGCGCCGCGCGCCATCATGGCCGCCGCGGTCGAGGGCGCGATGGTGGACTTCGACACCGCCAGCGTGATCGAGGGCCGCTACTTCGTCTCGCTGGCCACCGGCCAGGTGTCGAAGAACATGATCAAGGCGTTCTTCTTCGACCTGCAGACGATCAACGGCGGCGGCAGCCGACCCGACGGCTACGACAAGTACACCGCCAAGAAGGTCGGCGTCATCGGCGCAGGCATGATGGGCGCGGCCATCGCGTACGTCTCCGCGAAGGCCGGCATCGAGGTCGTCCTCAAGGACATCGACATCGACGCCGCCAAGCGCGGCAAGGCCTACTCCGAGAAGCTGGAGGAGAAGGCGCTCGCCAAGGGCCGCACCACCGCCGAGAAGTCGGCGGAACTGCTCGCGCGTATCACGCCCACCGTCGACGCCGCCGATTTCGCCGGCGTGGACCTGGTGATCGAGGCCGCCTTCGAGTCGGTCGAGGTCAAGCACAAGGTCTTCCAGGAGATCGAGGACATCGTCGAGCCCGACGCCATCCTCGGCTCCAACACCTCCACGCTGCCCATCACCATCCTCGCCGAGGGCGTCAAGCGCTCCGAGGACTTCATCGGCATCCACTTCTTCTCGCCCGTGGACAAGATGCCGCTGGTGGAGATCATCCGCGGCGCGAAGACCTCGGATGCGGTGCTGGCCAAGGTCATCGACTACACGCTGCAGATCAAGAAGACCCCGATCGTGGTCAACGACTCGCGCGGCTTCTTCACCTCCCGCGTGATCGGCACCTTCGTCAACGAGGCCATCGCGGCCGTCGGCGAGGGTGTCAACCCGGTGCTCATCGAGCAGGCGGGCCAGCAGGCCGGCTACCCGGCCGCGCCGCTGCAGCTGATGGACGAGCTGACCCTGACGCTGCCGCAGAAGATCCGCAAGGAGACCCGCGCCGCCGCCGAGGCCGCCGGCAACCCGCTGCCCGCGCACGGCAGTGACGCCGTGGTCGACGCGATGGTCGACGCCGGCCGCACCGGCCGCAAGGACGGCGCCGGCTTCTACGACTACGTGGACGGCAAGCGCACCGGTCTGTGGCCGGGCCTGACGGATCTGTTCCCCGGCGGCAACGACATCCCGCTGCAGGACATGATCGACCGGATGCTGTTCGCCGAGTCGCTGGAGACGATCCGCTGCTTCGACGAGGGCGTCATGGACTCCGTCGCCGACGCCAACATCGGCTCGATCTTCGGCATCGGCTTCCCCGCCTGGACCGGCGGCGTGCTGCAGTTCATCAACGGCTACACCGCGCCCGACGGCACCGTCGGCCCCAAGGCCTTCGTCGCCCGCGCGCAGGAGCTGACCAAGTACGGCGAGCAGTTCACCCCGCCCGCCTCGCTGGTCGCCAAGGCCGAGGCCGGCGAGACCTACGAGTAGGACCCGCCGCTAGCCCGTAGTACGCCGAAGGGCCCGGCACCGTCATCTCGACGGTGCCGGGCCCTTCGCGTGGGAGCGGTAGTGCCGCCAGCCGTCGGCTACGGCTGCGCGTCGAAGCGGGCGCCCGCGGGATCACTCTTCAGCACGCCGATCACGATGGCGCCGACGATGCTGAGGAGGCCGAGCACGGGGATCAGATTCACGATGAACAGTGCGAGGTACCACCACCCTGACTGGTTGGCATCGTGCAGGCGCCGAATCGTCAAACCGATCGTCCCGAAAGCGACGGCGAGCAGGCCGAGCATGAGGATGACCGCCAGCACCAGGAACACCCCCGCTCCGGCGCCGTCACCGAATGCCGAGCTCATCCCCGCGAGCGCACCCGCGGCGAGCGCGACCAGCATGACCAGGAGCAACGCCCACCAGTACTCGCTCTGCGACGCGCGACCTGCGGCGACGAAGTAGTTCTGGAAGAAGCGCTTCACCGCTTCGCCGAAGGTCGCACCGCGCAGCGGGACGGTCAGCTCCTGTGGGTCCCGGTCCACTGTCGGCGGTGCGGCGTAGTCGTACGTCATGAAGTCCCCCATGCATCCATCGGCCGCCGGCGCGGCCATTAACGGAGGGAATTCTATGATTCAATATGTCCAACTGCCAACGTGCTGTCCGTCACGGAGTCGGCCGGCACCGGGTGGCTGCGCTCACCGTGGTGGCTGCGGCCGAACATCTTTCGAAGCGTTCTGCGACGGATCGCCCTGTATTCGTGGCAGAAAGCTTCGAAAGATGTGCCCGGCCTTCGGACTGCGCCCGCGCCGCCCCGCGCCTCAGTCGGTGAAACGCGCGGGGCGCTTGTTCAGCATCGCGTCGACACCCTCGCGGTGGTCGTCGGTCTTGAGCAGGATGACCTGCGACTCCGTCTCGCGGCGCAGGGCGTCGTCGAGGCCGGCGAGCGTGGAGGCGTTGAGCGCACGCTTCGTGGCGGCGATCGCCTCCCGCGGACCGGCGGCGAGCTTCGCGGCGGCCGCGGCGACGGCACCGTCGAGCTCTTCGGCGGGGTGCACCGCGGTGACCATCCCGGCGGCGAGGGCCTGCGGCCCATACAGGCGCTCGCCGAGCAGCGCCATCCCCATCGCGCGGGTCCGGCCGATGGCGGCGGGGACGAGCGCGGTGGTGCCCGCGTCGGGCAACAGCCCGATGCCCACGAAGGGCAGCAGGAAGTAGGCCGACTCGGCGACGAAGGTCAGGTCGGCGGAGAGGGCGAGGCCGACGGCCATACCCGCGCAGGGGCCGTTCACCTTCGCGATCACGGGGATCGACGCCCCGACGATCGCGCGGATGTAGGCGTTCACGGCCTCGAGCGCCTCCTGCGGCTCGGCGGCCTCGCCGGCGAGATCGGCGCCGGTCGAGAACGCCCGGCCCTCGCCGGTGACCACCACGACGCGGACCGCCGGGTCGGCGTCCGCCTCCTCGATGATGCGCGCGAGCTCCCACGCTGCACGGATGCCGAAGGCGTTCATGCGCTGCGGGCGGTCGATCGTCACCGTCAGGACGCCGCCCGAGAGGTCGCGCCGGAAGTCCTCGCTCGTGCTCACGCCACGACCTCCGGCCCGCTCCCGGCGCCGACCGCGACCCGGGCCAGCGGCGCGAGTCGGCGCTCGATGATCGCGCCGCCCTCCGCGATCATGCGCTCGATGAGCGCGGCGCACGTGGGGACGTCGCGGATCAGGCCCTGGCACAGCCCGACGCTCCAGATCCCGGCCTCGACGTCGCCGTCCTCGAAGACCTTCCGGCCCCGGGCGCCGGCGACCAGGTGCCGGATGTCCTCGAACTCGCAGCCTGCGGCCTCGGTCTCGACGACCTCGACGGACACCGAGTTCTTCGCGACGCGGGCGGTGTTGCCCAACGTGCGGAAGATCAGCTTCGTGTCCAGCTCCGAGTTCGCGACGATCTGGGCCTTCACCTCGGGTGCGATCGGCGACTCGACGGTGCACAGGAAGCGGCTGCCCATGTTGATGCCGTCGGCGCCCAGGGCGATCGCGGCCACGAGCCCGCGCGCATCGGCGATGCCGCCCGAGGCGAGGATCGGGATGTCCAGCGCATCGGCAGCGGCGGGGATCAGCACGAGGCCGGGGATGTCGTCCTCACCGGGGTGACCGGCGCACTCGAAGCCGTCGATCGACACCGCGTCGACGCCGATGGCCTGCGCCTTGAGCGCGTGCCGGACGCTGGTGCACTTGTGAATCACCTTGACGCCGTTGTCCTTGAGGTAGGGCAGGAACTTGGCGGGGTTCGATCCGGCGGTCTCGATGATCTTCACACCCGACTCGACCGCGGCCCGCAGGTACTCGTCGTAGGGCGGCGGATCGATGGTCGGCAGCACCGTGAGGTTCACGCCGAAAGGGCTCGCCGTGAGCTCGCGGGTGCGCGCTATCTCCTCGCGCAGGTCCTGCGGCGAAGGCTGGGTGAGCGCCGTGAGGATGCCCAGCCCCCCGGCCTCGGAGACCGCTGCCGCGAGCCGGGCTCGGCCGACCCACATCATGCCGCCCTGGACGATCGGGTACCGGACGCCGAACTGCTCGGTGAAGCGCGTAGAGAACATGCTGCGAAAGCTAGCACAGATGAGAGAACAGTCTCTAACATATGGGCAGAAATCCATTCCGATCCTGGAGGACCGTCATGACCGCACCGTCGAACACCGCGACCGGTGACCTGATCTCGACCGATCCGCGCACCGGCGCGGAGGTCGCCCGCTTCCCCGTCGCCGACGCAGTCGCCGTCATCGAGGCCGTCGACACCGCCCGCGAGGCCGCCCGCTGGTGGGGAGAGCTGGCGCCGAAGACGCGCCGCAGCTGGCTCCTGCGCTTCCGCGCCGAGCTCTCCCGCCGCGCCGAGGACCTGGCCGCCGTGGTCTCCGCCGAGACCGGCAAGCCGCTCGACGACGCCGTGCTGGAGGTCATGCTGGCCGTGGTGCACGTCGACTGGGCCGCGAAGCACGCGGAGAAGGTCCTCGGCCGGCGCAAGGTCCCGTCCGGCCTGCTCGGCGCCAACCTCGCGGCCACCGTCGAGTACCGGCCCTTCGGCGTGGTCGGCGTCATCGGCCCGTGGAACTACCCCGTCTACACGCCGATGGGTTCGGTCACCTACGCACTGGCCGCGGGCAACGCCGTGGTCTTCAAGCCCAGCGAGCTCACACCGGCCGTCGGGCAGTTCCTCGCCGATACCTGGAACGCCGCCTGCCCGGGACAGCCCGTGCTCCAGGTGGTGCACGGCGCCGGGGAGACCGGCGCCGCCCTGTGCCGCTCCGGCGTCGACAAGCTGGCCTTCACCGGCTCCGCGCGGACCGCCCGCACCGTCATGGCCACGTGCGCCGAGAACCTCACGCCGGTCACCATCGAGGGCGGCGGCAAGGACGCCTTCATCGTGGACCGCGACGCCGACATCGACGCCGCCGTGGACGCGGCCGCCTTCGGGGCCTTCGGCAACGCGGGCCAGACCTGCGCGGGCGTCGAGCGGGTGTACGTGGTCGACGAGCGGTTCGACGAGTTCGTCGACAAGCTCGCCACCGCGTCCCGCGCGATCCGCGGCGGCGACGACGACGGCGCCGATTACGGCCCCGCGACCATGGCCAAGCAGCTGCCGATCATCGCGAGCCACATCGACGACGCGCTGGGCCGCGGCGGCCGCGCCGTGGTCGGCGGCCGGGAATCGGTCGGCGCGACCACCGTGCAGCCCGTCGTGCTCGTCGACGTCCCGAGGACTCCACCGCCGTCACCGACGAGACCTTCGGCCCCACGGTCGTGGTGAACCGGGTGGCGGACGTCCAGGAGGCCATCGATCGCGCGAACAACACCACGTACGGGCTGTCCGCGGCCATCATGACCCGCAACGTCTCCCGCGGCCGCGAACTCGCCCGGCGCCTGCGCACCGGCTCGGTGGCCGTGAACTCCTTCCTCTCCTTCGCCTCCGTGCCCGCGCTGCCCTTCGGCGGGCTCGGCGACTCGGGCTTCGGGCGGATCCACGGCGAGGACGGGCTCCGCGAGTTCAGCCGGCCGCAGGCCGTCGCTGCGCAGAAGTTCGCCGCCCCGATGAACCTGCTGTCCTTCGACCGCAAGGCGCGCGACATGAAGACCGTGCGGATGATGCTCAAGCACGTCTACGGGCGGTGACCGCCTCCGCTAGAAGGTCGTGGTGTTCGCGACGTCCACGCTCACGCCGCGGGTGCCGCGGGTGAAGACGGTCTTCCCCTCCGACGCCGCGATCGTCCACCCCGACGCGGTGTAGGTGTGCCCGTACCGCAGCGTCGTCGCCGGGGTGGCGACCGACATGTTGCCGTAGTGCCACTCCAGTCCGCTGACGGAGTACCGGAACCCGGTGGCGGGCTGCCCGTCCGGGGTCCTGTACGTGCGGCCGAAATCGGGCGACTGGCAGTCGAGGTACTCCGCGTAGACGTTGCAGGTGGTCTTTCCGGACTCGGTGATCACCCGCGTCACGCCGGCGCCCGCGACGGGCAGGGGCGTCGGCGCGGCGGCCGTCGCGGTCACCGTCGTCCCGCCCGACGGTGCGCCCGTTCCCGGCTCCCGCGCGCCGGGCGGCTGCGTGCCCGCCGCCTGCGCGCCCACGGTCGCGCTCGCCCCCGCGGTGACGGTCACCGTCGGGGCGACCGACGACGTCCGGTCCCCGCACCCGGCGAGCAGCGCCGCGGCGCAGAGCACGGTGCCCACGACACCGATCGATCGATTCATGACGGATCCTCCCCCGCCGTCCCCCGTGGTCCGGCTACACCCTGATCGACCGGCGGTCCGAGATCGTTAACAAAGGTGTGGACATTTCGGGCCGGCGCCCGCACAGTGGGGGCGTGAAGGCGTGGGCGGGTCCGACGGTGGCGGTGCTCGGCATCGGTGCGATCGGCGCGTCCTCGCTCGTCGCGGCCGTCTCCGGCCGCGGCCTGCGCTACACCGCGGACTCGATGGACACGGTGCCGTGGTGGCAGCCGTGGGCGCCGGTGGCCGCGGGGCTGCTCGTCGCGCTCGCCACCCCCTCCCACCGGGCGGAGCCCGGCGCACCGTCGAACCCGAGGCCGCAGGCGTGGGCGCTCCTGGCGTGCGGCGTCGCGTTCGCGGCCGCGCTCATCCTCCTCGGCCCCGTGGAGCCGAAGTACACCGTGCTCAAGCTGGGGCTGCTGCTCGCGGTGCCCGCGGCCGTCTTCGCGCTCGACCGGCGCTGGGGCCGGCGCTGGCCCGACCCGACGGCGCGCGCGGGCTGGGCGCCGGCGCCCGCCGTCATCGCCTACCTGGCCGTGTACCTGGCCCTGGGCGACCGGGGCGAGAACTTCCTCGCCGGGGTGCCACTGCTCGACGCGGTCCTGTTGCTGCTCGTCGGCTTCGCCATGAACGCGCTGCTCGAGGAGGTCTTCTACCGGCGCTGGCTGCTCACCCGCTGGCACGCGGTGCTCGGGCCGTGGGCCGCCGTCGCGCTCTCGGCGGTGGTGTGGGCGTCGTGGCACGTCGCGATCCAGGGCACCGGCGACCTGCCGCTGGACGCGATGAACGTACTCGCCAACCAGGGCGTGAGCGGGCTGTTCCTCGGCTTCCTGTGGCTGCGCTACCGCGTGATGTGGCCGCTGCTGGTGATCCACGGCGTGTGGAACGCCAACCCGCTGCAGCTGCTCGCCGCCGCATCGTGACGCACCGTCGACCGGCCCGCCCGACCGGGGCCGATAGGGTGGGGCGCATGTCCCGGCCCAGCTTCCGCCCAGATCGGGTGGCGTGGACCGTGCTCGGTCTCACCGTTCTCGCGCTCGTCATCGGCTACCAGATCAAGGCGCAGTGCACCGGCGCGCCCTTCGACGAGTTCGGCCGCTCCGAGGGCTTCGCGTCGACGCCCGGGCGGATCTGCTACTCCGACATCCAGTTCCTGTGGACCGGCCGCGAGGTCAACAACCACGTCTTCCCCTACCTGACCGGCTGGATCGACGGCGACGGGAAGCTGCAGGGCGGCGCCATCGAGTACCCCGTGCTCAGTGGCCTGTTGTTCTGGGTCGGCGCCATCGGCGCCCACAACGACGCCGAGTTCCTGCTGCACATGGCTCTGCTGCTCGCCCCCTTCGGGATGCTCACCGGCTGGGTGCTCGCGAAGATCTCGGGCCGCACCGCCGCGCTGTGGGCCGTCGCTCCGCCGCTCGCGCTGTACGCCTTCCACAACATGGAGCTCCCGGTCGTGGCCGCCGCGACCGTGGGCTTCGGCATCATGGCCTGGGCCGACCGGACGGGCGGCTCCATCCGGATACCGGCGATCGCGACGGCGGCGGTGTTCGCCGTCGGCTTCGACCTGAAGATCTATCCGGGCCTGTTCGTCGCGCCGCTGGTGCTCTACGTGCTCACCCACGGCAGGTCCGGGACCGTCGCCCTGCCCGACGGTCCCGGGCGGCGCGCCCGCGTCGACTGGCGCCTGCTCGACTGGACGGGCGCCGCGGCCACGGCGGCGACGGCCGTGGTGGTGGCCGTCGCGATCAACGTGCCCTTCATGATCTTCGGTTTCGAGGGTTGGCGTGCCTCGCTGAAGTTCCAGGAGCTGCGCACGGCAGACCTGTCGACCAACTCGATCTGGTACTGGGGCGTCCTCAAGGCCTTCGACGATCCGAAGGACTACGACGCCTTCGTCGCCTCGGTGTCACCCCTGCTCATCGTGGTCTCGATCGCGGCGCTGCTGGTGTACGGCTGGCTGCGCTACCGCCGCACGGGCGTCTACCCGTGGCTCGGCGTGAGCGGCGCGATCCTCGCGGCCTTCATGCTCTTCCACAAGGTGCACTCGCCCCAGTACGTCCTGTGGCTACTGCCCTTCTTCGTGCTGCTCAAGGTCGACTGGCGGCTCGTCGCGGCGTACCTGGTGTTCGACCTGAGCCTCGAGCTCACGGTGTGGAACTACTTCTCCGAGCACGCGGCGAACCTGCCGATCACGTGGTGGGTTCAGTGGGGCGTCTGGATCGGCGTCTGGGGCCGGGCCGCGCTGCTGGTGGTCTTCATCTGGTACCTGCCCCGCTGCGCGCTGCGGCTGCGCAGCGCGGAGGGCAGCGACGGGGAGTCCGGCGCACCGTCGAGCACACCGCCCGCGGGATCGTCGAGCGGCGGCGAGTACGGCCCCGGGAAGGTCGACCGCACCAGGTCCTCGTCGGGCCGGTAGATCTGCCGGATCACCAGCGCGCACAGGCCGATCACGGCCAGGTCGCGCAGGAGGACGGTGGCCGTGAAGGCCTGCTCCGGCAGCCCCTTGTTCTGCATGCCGAGGAAGTACATCATCCGCGGCACCCAGACCAGCGCGTCGATCGTCATCCACGCCAGCAGGATCCGGGTGTGCGGGATCGCGAGCACCGCCAGCGGCACCAGCCACAGCGAGTACTGCGGGCTCCACACCTTGTTCACCAGCAGGAAGCCCGCCACCAGGAGGAAGGCGAGCTGCGCGACCCGCGGCCGCCGGGGGGCCTTGAGCGCGAGGTAGCCGACCCCGGCGATCACGGCGAGGAAGAGCACCAGCGTGATGGCGTTCGCCAACGACGAGGCGCCGCCGCGCGGACCCTCGCCGCCGAACACCCAGCCCCCGGTGAAGGAGCTGATCACCGCGTAGATCGAATCCATGTCGACGGCGCGGATCGAGTTGCGGTGGAAGAACTCCCACCAGCCGCGCGGCGCGGCGACGAGGATCGGCAGGTTCACCGCGATCCAGGTCGCGAGAGCCACGGCGGATGCGAGGAACCAGGGGCGCAGGCGGCCCGAGCGCAGGCAGAGGAAGAACAACACGATCAGCAGGAACGCCGGGTAGAGCTTGGCCGCGGTGCCCAGCCCCAGAGCGACGCCGGCCCACGCGTGCTTCTCGCGCGACCAGAGCAGCATCCCCACGGCCATCGCCGCCACGGCGATCGCGTCGAAGTTGGTGAAGGCGTGCACGAGGACCAGCGGTGAGGCGGCCATGAGCATCGCGTCCCAGGGCCGCCGCGCGGCGGGTCGGGTCGAGGAGGCGGCGCCGCCCGCCAATCGCGTGGTGGCCCACACGGCGAGCAGCCAGAACAGCGCCAGCCCGACGGCCGCGACGGTGAAGAACAGCACCACCTCGATCGCCGCGGGCACGCCCCACTTCTCGTGCAGCGCGGTCCAGACCTTGGCCACCTTCATGGCGGCGTACTGGTACATCCCGGTGAGCACCGGGTACTCCATGTAGCGCTCCTGCCGGGCGCCCGTGGGGTCGGTGTCGAAGAACTGCGTTACGTAGGGCATCAGGCCCTCGTTGAGCCGCTCGGCGCCGTACAGCGGCACCGTGTCCGAGTAGCACAGCGCGGCGTACGGCCGGTTGCCCGACCAGTCGAGCACCAGCTGCCCGCCGTCGGACTTCTGCTGCAGGCAGCCGGCCTTCGTGGTCCAGCCCAGCGCGAGGAAGAGCACCGCGACGAGCAGGATCAGGCGCACCGGGGTGAAGAAGCGCTGGAAGCCCACCAGCGCGTGCGCGCCCACGGGGCCGCCGAGCACCGTCGAGAAGTCCCGCGCCACCGCGTCGGTGTGACTCGGCACGTCCCGGTCCGGCTCGATGACCGTCGCCGGATCGAATCGGCCGGGGCTGACGTGGAGACGGTCGTCGTCCCCGTCGCCCTCCGCCTCCGCAGCGGCGGCGCGGGGACCCGTCACGGCACCGGGTTCGTCGCCCGCGGCGGTGTCGTGCGGCCGCCGTTACCGGGGACCGTCCCGTTGCCGCCCGGCCGGGGCCGCGCGGTCGGGCCGCCCGGGTTGGTCGGATTGCCACCGGGCTGCGTGGTGGTCGGGTCCCACGGGAAGGTCGGCATCGGCACGCCGGGCAGTCCCGGCACCGTGCGGGTGGCCGAACCGCTCTCGCCCGCCGACGCCGATGCGGACGCCGAACCCGTCGACGAGGGCCGGGTCCGGGTCTCCACCGGGACGCCCGCCTGGCCGCCGATCATGCCGGGGGTCGGGAAGGACTCGTAGTCGCTGTCCGCGAGGGCTCCGTCCATCGTCTGCTTCCAGATGGTCGACGGGACGCCGGAGCCGTAGATGGGGCCGCCCCAGCCGTTGGTGATCGGGCCGCCCTTGTCGTTGCCGACCCACACCGCGGTGGAGATCGACGGGGTGTAGCCCACCATCCAGGCGTCCTTGTTCTGGCCGGTGTCCTGGTACTGCGCGGTGCCGGTCTTGGCGGCCGAGGCGCGCCCGCCCGCCAGCCCGTTGCCGTTGGAGTACGAGGCGATGGGCTGCAGCGCCGCGGAGACGTTGTTGGCGACGTCCTTGCTGAAACGACGCTCGCCCGGATCGTTCTGCCGGTCCAGCAGCGTGCGGCCGTCGGCCGTGGTGACCTTGCTGATCAGGTGCGGCGCGCGGTAGATGCCCTCGGCGGCGAAGGTGGCGTACGCAGAGGCCATGTCGATCGGGCGGCTCTGGTACTGGCCGAGGACGACGCCGCCCTCGACGCCGCTGCCGTCGGCCTGCTCCAGGGTCTTCTTGATGCCGCCGAAGCTCTCGGCGACGCCCGCCTTGTGCGCGGCGTCCGCGACCGCCTGGGCCTGCCCGTTGAGGTCCATCATGAGCCGGTAGTAGACCGTGTTCAGGGACATCTTCATGGCGGTCGCCAGGTTGCAGCTGCCGCAGGACTCCCCGTCGGAGTTGTTCACGGTCACGCCCTGCGCCTTGAACGGCGAGGAGGAGTAGACGCGGGAGAGTCCGATGCCCTGCTCGAGGCCCGCGACCAGCGCGAAGACCTTGAACGACGAGCCGGTCTGAAGGCCGGCCTGCACGCGGTCGTAGCCGTTGCCGTCGTCGCCGCCGTAGTACGCGAGCACGCCGCCCGTCTTGGGATCGACGGAGACGATGGCCGTGCGCAGGTCCTTCGGCTGGTTCTCGGCCATGTTCTTGGCGGCCTTCACCGCCGCGGACTGCGCCTGCTGGTCGATCGTCGTGGTGATCTTCAGGCCCTGCGTGCTCAGCGTGGACTCGTCGATGCCGGCGTCCTTGAGCTCGCGCAGCACCTGCGTCTTGATCAGGCCGTTGGGCCCGGCCGACAGGTCGTCGCCGCCCGTGCGGCCCGGTGCGATGGTCCGCGGGAACTGGAGCTTGGCACGCTGCGCGGGGTCGAGGGTCTTCATGTCGACCATGCCGTCGAGCACGTAGTTCCACCGGCCGGTGGCGTCGGGCAGGTGGGTCGTCGGCTCGTACAGCGACGGGCCGCGGACGAGGCCCGCGAGGAGCGCGGCCTGCTCGACCTTGAGGTCCTTGGCGTTGACGTTGAAGTAGGCCTTCGCCGCCGCCTGGATGCCGTACGCCCCGCGGCCGAAGTAGATGGTGTTCAGGTACGCCGCCATGATGTCGTCCTTGGACCAGGAGTTGGACATCTTGGTGGAGATGATGAGCTCTTTCCACTTACGCGTCAGCGAGGACTCGTCGCCGACCAGCGCGTTCTTCACGTACTGCTGCGTGATGGTCGAGCCGCCGCCCGCGTCCTCGCCGTCGCCGGCGATGCCCGGGATGCGCTTCCACACGGCGCGCGCGAAGCCCTTGACCGAGAAGCCGGGGTTGGTGGCGAACTCCCGGTCCTCCGCGGCCATGATCGCGTTCTTCATGACGTCGGGGATGTCCTGCGCGGGCAGGATCTCGCGGTTGCCCTCGGGCGGCACGACGCGCGCGATGGGCGTGGTGCCGTCCTTCATGACGATGGTCGCGACCTGGTTCGTCTGGATCTCGCCGGGCTGCGGCACATCGGTGCGCCAATAGCCCACGAGGAAGGCGAGCAGGGCGATCACCATGATCAGCGCGACCGCGGCCACGCCGCCGGTCACGACACGTCGAAACAGTGAACCGCTCACGAGCGCTCGCAGGCCCTTCTGGTCGGAGTCGTCATGGTCGCCGTCGTCCGGCTCGTCGGGGCCGTCACCGTCGCCGCCGCCGGGCCCGTCGCCGCCCGGTCCGTCGCCGCCGGGGCCGTCGCCACCGGGTCCCTTGCCGCCGGGTCCGTCGCCGCCACCACCGGGAGCGGCGGCGGGGGCCGCGGGCGCGGTCTTGCGGATCACGACCGGCTGCTCGGGCGCCTGCGGGCGCGACGGGGCGCCGCGATCGGCCTCGGCCGCCAGCTCGGAATCGTCGACGGGACGGCCCGAGAGCGGCTGGTAGGCGGTGCGCGGTTCGCCGGAGTCCGACGGTGCGCGGCCCGCGCCGGGAGCGGCCGGAGCCGCGGGCGGCGTACCCGGCGCGGGCGCCGAGGGCTCCGTGCCGCTCGGCGGGACCACCGGGAACTGCGTCGTGGGGGCGGCCTGCGGCGTCGCCGGTCGCGGCGGAACCGGCGGTGTGGGGCCTGAAGGCCGCGGCGGCCCTCCGGCCGCCCCGTTCCGCTCGTCCTTGCCACCCGGGTTCGTCACCGCTGGTTCTCCGCTCGTCTCTTCGTCGTCTCGTACGTTCCGTGCCGGTCCCGGCTCCCGCCGGCCGCGCCGCTCAGCCCGGGGCCGCGCGGCGCTTGCGCCGTGGTCGCGGGGGCAGCCCCGCGACGTAGGACTGCACCAGATGATTCCAGTTGCACGACCTGCAGACTTCCACGACATGCACGGAGAACTCCACCCGTGTGGATTCCAGGTCGCTGAGCTCGGCGTCCGTGCGGGCCGAGCCCGACGCCGGACCGAGGGAGTCGCCGAAGACCCAGGACACCAGGGTCAACTGCTCCTTCCGGCAGATCGGGCAGAGCACCTCGGACGGCCGGCCGTGGAACTTGGCCGCACGCAGTAGATACGGGTCGGCGTCGCACACCGCCTTCACGGCGGTGCGCCCGGCGTTGACCGACGCGAGCAGCGATCGCCGCTGCAGCGCGTAATCCACCGTTTGCCTCTGCGTCCGCACGGATCCAATGTACGTGGCCGGGCCCGGCAACGCCGCGACAAGGGCATACCGCCCGGGACGATCCTCCCCGGTCGCGCGGCCCGGAGGCCGGCGGGCGGCGCCTGTCGTTCATCGCGGGTTCACCCCTGGGGTATCGTCGTATATATCGGCTCGATACAACTGCCGATCGATTTATGAGATAGATCCACTCGCGTCGGCCGCCCGGCTCGGCGCCGTGTCACGAAGGGAGGCGGCAGTGCTCGAACTCGCGGTTCTGGGACTCCTGCACGACTCCCCCATGCACGGCTACGAGATCCGCAAGCGGCTGACGGAACTGCTGGGCCCGTTCCGCGCGTTCTCCTACGGATCGCTGTACCCCGCCCTGCGCCGCGCGCAGGACGCCGGTTACATCGCCGAAGAAGAGGCGCCCGGTCCCAGTGCAACCAATCGGAAGCGCCGCGCGCGCCGTGTCTACGGTCTGACCCCGGCCGGCAAGGAGCGGTTCTCCGCCCTGGTCGCCGACACCGGACCGCAGAACTACACGGACGACGGGTTCGGCGTGCATCTCGCCTTCTTCACCGCCACTCCCGCCCAGGCCCGGCTGCGCATCCTCGAGGGTCGCCGCCGGCAGGTCGAGGAGCGGCGCGAGGAACTCCGCAGGGCCCTCGCGGCCGGCGGGACCAGCGAGACGTACACGCGGCAGTTGCACGAGCTGGGACTGGAAACGACGGAGCGCGAGGTGCGGTGGCTCAACGAGCTGATCGCCGCCGAGTCCCGCTCCGACGCGAAGACCGACACCGACTGAAGGGAACAACGGTGACTGACAACTCCACCAAGGTGCGCGTCGCGATCGTCGGCGTGGGCAACTGCGCCTCGTCGCTCGTGCAGGGCGTGCACTACTACAAGGACGTGGCCGACGACGCCACCGTGCCGGGCCTCATGCACGTGAAGTTCGGCCCGTACCACGTGCGCGACGTCGAGTTCGTCGCCGCGTTCGACGTGGACGGCAAGAAGGTCGGCTTCGACCTCTCCGACGCGATCAACGCCTCCGAGAACAACACCATCAAGATCGCCGACGTGCCGCCCACCGGCGTCACCGTGCAGCGCGGCCACACCCTCGACGGCCTGGGCAAGTACTACCGCCTGACCATCGAGGAGGCGCCGGGCGAGGGTGTCGACGTCGTGCAGGCGCTCAAGGACAACGAGGTCGACGTCCTCGTGTCCTACCTGCCCGTGGGCTCCGAGGAGGCCGACAAGTTCTACGCGCAGTGCGCCATCGACGCGGGCGTGGCCTTCGTCAACGCGCTGCCCGTCTTCATCGCCTCCGATCCCGAGTGGGCCGCGAAGTTCCGCGACGCGGGCGTCCCGATCGTCGGCGACGACATCAAGAGCCAGGTCGGCGCGACCATCACCCACCGCGTGATGGCGAAGCTGTTCGAGGACCGCGGCGTCACGCTGGACCGCACCTACCAGCTCAACGTCGGCGGCAACATGGACTTCAAGAACATGCTCGAGCGCGACCGCCTCGAGTCGAAGAAGGTCTCCAAGACGCAGGCCGTCACGTCGAACCTCAACGGCCCGCTGTCGGGCAAGGTGCACGACAAGAACGTGCACATCGGCCCGTCGGACTACGTCGAGTGGCTCGACGACCGCAAGTGGGCGTACGTCCGCCTCGAGGGCCGGGCCTTCGGTGACGTGCCGCTGAACCTGGAGTACAAGCTCGAGGTCTGGGACTCCCCCAACTCGGCCGGCATCATCATCGACGCCGTGCGCGCCGCGAAGATCGCCAAGGACCGCGGCATCGGCGGCCCCGTGATCCCCGCCTCGGCGTACCTGATGAAGTCCCCGCCCGAGCAGATCGCCGACGACGTCGCGCGCGCTCAGCTCGAGGAGTTCATCATCGGCGCGGACTAGTCCCCGCCCGGCCGGACATCCGGCCGCATCGCAGAGCCGGCTCGCCGGCACGTCGTAGGGCCCGTCACCGTGGGGTGGCGGGCCCTCGGCGTTCCCGGACCGCTTCGCCCTGGGCGAAAAGTCCGGATCACTCAGGTTCTCGTCAGCCGCGCGCGGCGCTCCGTGGGTACCGTCGGGTCATGGACCCCGTGCTGCTCCTCGTCGCCGTCGTCGTCATCGCGCTCGTCGTGCTGCTCGTGGTCCGGGGCAACCGGAACCGGTCGACCGCACTGGCCGACGCGCAGGCGGATGCGCGCGCCGCCATCGACCGTCTCGCCGGCCAGGTGAACAACCTCGTCGGCTCGAACGACGCCGCCCGGCAGGCCCTCGCCGACGCGGGCGAGCGGTACACCGCCGCGGGCGCGCAGGTCGGCGGGGCGAACACGCCCGCGCAGGCCCGGCTCGCCAAGCAGACCGCGCTCGAGGGGCTCTACTACGCGCGCGCCGCCCGGGTTGCGATGGATCTCGATCCCGGCCCGCCCATCCCGGAGCTCGACGGCCAGCGCACTGCGGGCTCGGTCACCGAGGACCGCACCGTCGACGTCGACGGCCGCGCGCTCACGGCCTCGCCGGCACCGTCGGACCGCACCCCGAACTACTACCCCGGCGGCGTCGTGGCGGGCCGCCCGGTGCCCGCGGGTTGGTACAGCGAGCCCTGGTGGAAGCCGGCGCTCGTCGCCGGCGCCTGGGGCGTGGGCAGCTACCTGCTGTTCAGCACCATGTTCGCCGGGATGGCCGGGGTCGGCCCGGCGGTCCTCGCGGATCCGGGGGTCGACGGTGCCGTCGACACCGGCGGGGACTGGGGCTCGGGCTCCGACGCGGGCGGCTCCGACGGCGGCGGCTTCGGTGACTTCGGCGGCGGGGACTTCGGCGGCTTCGACTTCTAACACCGGGCCCGGGCGGACTCGCCGGTATAGTCGGCCCACGTGTTCCGCATCTTCGGGCTGTCCTTCGCGATCACGGTCGCCGCTCTCGTGGCGGCGTTCCTCTACGGCGGTCCGGAGGCGCTGCTCCTGACGCTGATCCTCGGCGTCCTCGAGATCAGCCTGTCGTTCGACAACGCCGTCATCAACGCGACCGTGCTACAGCGCATGAGCCAGTTCTGGGTGCGCATGTTCCTCACGGTGGGGATCCTGATCGCGGTCGTGGGGATGCGGCTCGTCTTCCCGCTCGCGATCGTGTGGATCACCGCAGGCCTGAATCCGGTGCAGGCGATGGACCTCGCCCTCAACCCACCGGCCGACGGGGCCGCCTACTTCCCGGACGGCAGCCCCAGCTACGAGACGCTGATCACCGCGGCGCACCCGCAGATCGCCGCGTTCGGCGGCATGTTCCTGCTCATGCTCTTCCTCGACTTCGTCCTCGACCCGGAGCGCGAGGTCACGTGGCTCAGCTGGATCGAGAAGCCGCTGCAGCGCATCGGCCAGCTCGACCGCTTCCCGATCATCGTCGCGCTGGCCGCCCTGCTCGCCACGGGCGTCTGGGCCGCGCACACCGTCGACGAGTCGAGGACGGTGTTCATCGCGGGCCTGCTCGGCACCGTCACCTACATGGTGGTCAACGGCCTCGGAGAGTTCTTCCACGTCGAGGAGCTCGAGGAGGAGGCGGAACTCTCGCGCTCGGGCCCGTCGGAGTTGGCGAAGGCGACGGGGAAGGCCGGATTCTTCCTCTTCGTCTACCTTGAGGTGCTCGACGCCTCGTTCTCCTTCGACGGCGTGATCGGCGCCTTCGCGATCACCGCGGATCCCGTGATCATCGCGCTGGGTCTCGGCTTCATCGGCGCGATGTTCGTTCGCTCGCTGACGGTGTACCTGGTCGAGAAGGGCACGCTGTCCGAGTTCGTGTACCTCGAACACGGCGCCCACTGGGCGATCGGCGCGCTCGCGGGCATCCTGCTGTTCTCCATCTACACGCCGGTGCCCGAGCTGGTCACGGGCTTGATCGGCGTCGTGTTGATCCTCGCGGCGCTGGCGTCCAGCATCATCCGGAACCGGCGTGCGGCGGGCCCGTCGGCCGGATCGGGCGAGCAGCCGCCGGCCCGGGCGACGACCCACGGCTGACGGGGCCGCGCCGCACGGCGCCCTCGTCCCCCGGACCGCGCCGGACGGCTGGTGGACGGTGCCCGGTGAGCGGGCACCGTCCACCACCGCGTCACCCCGCGATCAGGCGGCCGCGGCGATCTTCTTGGTGCGCAGGTACAGCGCCGCGCAGGTCGCGGCGAAGACGACCACGCCCAGTGCCTCGCCCCAGTGCAGCCAGCCCTCACCGATGAAGGGCAGGGCCAGCGGCTCCTCCTTGCCGCCGATGCCCGGCAGGCCGGGCGCGCGGTCGGCGAGCACCACGATGCCCGCGTAGATCACGCCGAACAGCGACTCACCCACGATGAGACCGGTCGCGAGCAGCGTTCCGAGCCGCTTACGGCCCTCCGCGACCTCTCCCGAGGCGGAACGGTCGGCCCACTTGTTGTAGACGAGGCCCAGTACCGCGCCGACGGGGATCATCAGCGTCACGCTCATCGGCAGGTACATGCCCATGCCGACAGCCAGCGGCGGAAGCCGGAACTTCGAGGTCCGCGAGAGCACCTCGTCGATCGCGATGACGACCGCGCCGATGAGCGCGCCGAGCCCGATGAGGCCCCAGTCGAGGTCGCCGCCGAAGACGCCCTTCGACAGGCTCGACAGCAGCGAGGCCTGCGGCGCCGCGAGCGCGTTGTCGCCCGCGCCCGGCGCGCCGACGAAACCGAAGCCGCTCTGCAGCAGGTCGAGGACGGGCGGGATGATCGCGGACCCGAAGGCCACGCCGATCACGAGCGCCACCTGCTGCTTCCACGGCGTCGCGCCGACCAACTGACCGGTCTTGAGGTCCTGCAGGTTGTCGTTGGAGATGGTCGCGATGGAGAAGATGATCGCCGCGGTGAACAGCGTGTACGCCACCAGCGCGGTGGCGATATCGCCCTCCGAGGGACCCCAGACCGCGCGGATGAGCAGCGCGGCGGACAGCACGACGAGGATGCCGACACCGGAGACGGGGCTGTTGGACGCACCGATCAGGCCCGCCATGTAGCCGCAGACCGAGGCCACGACGAGGCCGAGCACCAGGATGTAGACGATGCTGAGGGTGATGATGCCGCCGGCCTGGCCGTCGAGCGCGGTACCGCTCGTGAACATCCACAGCAGCACGCCGATCGGCACCAGCGAGGCGATCACGATGGTGGCCACGTACGGGAAGGGCATGTCGCGCTCGGTGATGTCCACGAGCTCTCCGCCGCGGCGCTTGCGCGACGAGGCGATCGAGTCGGCGATGCCGCGCAGCACCGGGCCGAGGATCTTGATGAGCGTCCAGACGGCGGCGATGGCGATCGCGCCGGCGCCGATCAGGCGGACCTCAGTGCTGAACGCGGTCGAGATGACCTTGGTGATGCTGCCGGTCGCGGGCAGATCGCCGGAGGTCCACATCGGCAGCAGCACGAAGTAGGAGATGACGAGGCCCACGATCATCGCGAAGCCCACGGTGACGCCCACGAGGTGGCCGACGCCGATGAGCGCGAAGGACAGGCCCGGTACGAACAGCGTGCCGCCGTTGCCGATCCGCAGCGTGGTGGACAGGCCCTCGGCGACGATCTTCATCTTGGCCAGCAGGGCGTAGCCGGCGGACGCGAGCGAGCCCAGGACGATGAGACGCAGGCCGCGCTTGTTCTCCTGCGCGCCTTCGACGGTGTCGCCGACCTTGAGCACCTCGGCGGCGGCGACGCCCTCGGGGAACGGGAGGTCGGATCCGGTGACCAGCGCCCGTCGCAGCGGGATGGAGTACATGACGCCGAGCACGCCGCCCACGAGGCACACCAGCATGGTGGTCCAGTAGGGGAAGTCCGCCCACCAGCCGACCATGACGAGTCCGGGGAGGATGAAGACGATGGCCGAGAGGGTGCCCGCCGCCGACGCGATCGTCTGGACGATGTTGTTCTCAATGATGGAGTGGTTCGCGAAGTAGCGCAGCAGCGCCATCGAGATCACGGCCGCGGGGATCGAGGTCGCGAAGGTCAGGCCGACCTTGAGGCCCAGATAGGCGTTGGCCGCGGTGAAGACGAGTGTGATGATGCCGCCCAGGACGACGGCACGGGTCGTGAACTCGCGGACGCCGGATTTCGGCGCGGCGGGTACCGGTGTGGACATTGGTGTATCCCCTTCTCAAGGATGTGGCCGGTTCGGCCGAACGTGAAAACCCTAGGTCCAAGCAGGCGATCGTACGACGCGAACGCGCCAGGTCGTGCGACGAGGTCACGAGTCGTAAGCTCGATGCGTGCGATTCGGCGTGTGCATCCTGCCCCAGTACCCGTGGCCCGAGGCGCGCCGGCGCTGGCGCAAGGCGGAGGAACTGGGCTTCGATCACGCCTGGACCTACGACCACCTGTCGTGGCGCACGCTCGCCGATCAGCCTTGGGGTGCGACGGTGCCGCTGCTCACCGCCGCGGCCACGGCGACGGAGCGGATCCGGCTGGGCACGTTCGTCACGTCGCCGAACTTCCGCCATCCGGTCCCGTTCGCCAAAGACCTGGCGGGCGTGGACGAGATCTCCGGCGGCCGCCTCCTCCTGGGAATCGGATCCGGCGGAACGGGTTTCGACGCCTTCGTACTCGGGCAGCCCGAGCTCACCCCACGGCAGCGCCACGACCGCTTCGTGGAGTTCACCCGCGACCTCGACGTGCTCCTGCGCTTCGAGCAGGGCGGCCCCATCTCCTTCGACGGTCCGCTGTACCGCGCCGTCGACGCGCGCATGGTGGGCGCGCCCGCGCAGTCGCCGCGGATGCCCTTCGTGCTCGCGGCGAACGGGCCGAAGGGACTCCGCCTCGTGGCGGAGCTGGGGCAGGGCTGGGTCACCACCGGGCCCGACGGTGACGGCGGCGACGCCTGGTGGTCCCGCGTCGCCGAGCTCTCCACGCGCCTCGACGACGCCCTGGACGCGGCCGGGCGCGAGCGCGGCGCCATCGACCGCTACCTGTCCATCGACTCGGGCGGCACCTACTCCCTCAGCTCGCCGGACGCCGCCGACGACGCGGTGGGCCGCGCCGCGGAGCTGGGCTTCACCGACGTGATCCTGCACTGGCCCCGTCCGGACGAGCCCTATCTCGGCACCGAGGACGCGCTCGACGCGTTCGCGGCCCGGCACCTGACCGCGGGCTGACGCCGGTCGCGAACGCGGCGCGGCCCGGCTCGACCCTGTTGTTTCCTGTGCGTAGCTAAATGTGCTTTGGGCTTCCGTTACCGCGACTTTCCCTGACGCTCACGTCGCCCTGACACATTGACCGGGATTCAGCCACAGCCAGATCCCGCTCAGCCCTCAGTCTCAGGGAGACCCCATGCGCCTGCCCAACCTGCGCCTGCTCACCGATCACGACGGTAAGTCGGCCCGCTCGCACACGACCTGCAAGTACAAGTGCGGCAACCAGTGCTTCCGCGAGCACGACAACCAGTCGGACAACGAGTACTTCGGCGACATCACCCGCCGCACCGTGCTCCGCGGCGCGGGCGTTGCGGCGCTGGGCGCCGGCGCGGTCACCGTCCTCGCGGCCTGTGGCGACAACGGTTCCAGCGGCGCCGGTGCCTCGTCGAGCGCGGCGGCGGGCAACGGCGCACCGTCGGCCAACGTCAACGCCCCCGGCCTGAACTTCACCGCGATCGCCCCGAACAAGGCCGACGCCGTGACCGTGCCCGAGGGCTACGAGCAGGCCGTCGTGATCCGCTGGGGCGATCCGGTGGTGCCCGGCGCGCCGCAGTTCGATTTCGACAACCAGACGCCCGAGGCCCAGGCGCAGCAGTTCGGCTTCAACAACGACTTCACCGATCTCATTGCGGTGGAGGGCAAGCCGGACACCTTCCTCATGGTGTGCAACCAGGAGTACACCACCGGCACCGCGATGTTCAAGGGCTACAAGGAGGGCGACCCCACCGAGAACCAGGTGCGCGTGGAGATGGCCGCGCACGGCATCACGGTCGTGGAGGTCAAGGGCGAGCCCGGCTCGGGCAAGCTGACTCCCGTTCTCGGCGAGTACAACCGGCGCATCACCGCGTCGACGCCCTTCGAGCTGCGCGGCCCCGCAGCGGGCTTCTTCACCCGCACCGCCGCCGACCCGAGCGGCACCCGCGTGCTCGGCACGATCGCCAACTGCTCCGGCGGGATCACGCCGTGGGGCACCATGATCTCCGGCGAGGAGAACTACACCAACTACTTCTCCGGCACCGACACGCCGCCGCTGGACGGCCTCAAGGAGGGCTGGAAGCGCTACGGCGTGGGCAAGGACGAGGACGCCCACCACTGGATGAAGTACGAGGACCGGTTCGATCTGTCCAAGGAGCCCAACGAGATCAACCGCTTCGGTTACCTCGTCGAGGTGAACCCGCACGACCCGAAGTCGACCCCGATCAAGCACTCCGCGCTGGGCCGCATGAAGCGCGAGGGGGGCAACATCTACGTCACCCCCACGGGCGACGTGGTCACCTACTGCGGCGACGACTCGAAGTTCGAGTACATCTACAAGTTCGTCAGCTCGCGGAAGATCCAGCCCGGCAAGGGCGCCGCCGCGATGGAGGCGAACATGCGCATCCTCGACGAGGGCACGCTGTACGTGGCGAAGTTCGAGGGCCAGAAGGTGGAGAACGGCAAGGTCCCCGAGGGCGGCTACAAGGGCACCAGCACGTGGATCCCGCTGCTCACCACCAAGGCCGACGGCAGCGCCGAGTCGCACGTCGAGGGCATGCCGGCGGAGAACGTGGCGCTGTGGACCCGCGTCGCGGGCGACAAGGTGGGCGCCACCAAGATGGACCGCCCCGAGGACATCGAGCCGAATCCCAAGACCGGCAAGATCTATTGCGCGCTGACCAACAACAGCGACCGCGGCACCGAGGGCAAGGCGGGCATCGACACGCCGAACCCGCGCGTGAAGAACAAGAGCGGCCAGCTGCTGGAGATCACCGACAACCACACGGGCACCGACTTCTCCTGGGACCTGCTGCTGGTGTGCGGCGACCCCGCCGCCGCCGACACCTACTACGGCGGCTTCGACAAGACCAAGGTCTCGCGGATCAGCTGCCCCGACAACGTCACCTTCGACTCGCACGGCAACCTGTGGATCTCGACGGACGGCACCAACGCCACCTTCGACAGCAACGACGGCCTCTTCGGCGTCGTCCTCGAGGGCAAGGACCGCGGCCTCACCAAGCAGTTCCTCACCGTGCCCTTCGGCGCCGAGACCTGCGGCCCCGTCGTGCGTGACAACCGCGTGCTCGTCGCCGTACAGCACCCGGGCGAGACCGACGACGCCACCGCCGACAAGCCCACCTCGCACTGGCCCGACGGCGGCTCCTCGCAGCCCCGCCCGTCGGTGGTCGCGGTGTGGAAGAAGTCGGGGAACATCGGGACGTAGCCACCGCCCTCCGGTCGACGGTGCCGGGCGCGCCTGCGGGTGCGCCCGGCATTGTTGTCGGAACCTTTACTATCGAGATCATGACCTCCGCGTCCGAAGTACCCGGCGCACCGTCGGCCCCGGTGGCCGACGCCGCGATCGACGATCTCGCGGCGCGCCTGCGCTCCCCGCTCCTGCAGCTGCACTTCCTGGTGCGGCGCAACACCCCGGGGCCCGACCTCACCCCAGCGCAGCAGGCCGCCCTCCAGAGCCTGCTGCTCCTCGGACCCGTGCGGATGGGCGAGCTCGCCCGCTACCTGCGCATCCGCCTGCCTTCGGCCACGAGCGCCGTCGACGGGCTCGAGCGCCTGGGGCTCGCCGAGCGCAGCCCCGACCCCGACGACGGCCGGGCGGTGGTCGTGCAGCTCTCCGAGCACGGCGCGCAGCTCACCTCCGAGCTGGTCGAGGCCCGCAACGCCGTGCTCGCGGGGCATCTCGGCGAGCTCTCCGACGAGGACCGGCGCAACCTGGACCGCGCGCTCCCCGCGCTCCACAAGCTGATGGATCGGTACCGCGAGGACCTCTGATCCGACGAGTCGGTCACACGGCTTGCCTTTCGCACGACGAATTAGTTAGGATTTCGTAGTAACCGAAAGGAGCTGCGATGACGACCACCGCCGAACGTAACCAGACAGAGCACGCGCACCCCGGCCTGCGCGAGACTCTCTCCCATCAGCCCAAGGCGGTGTGGGTCACGGCGTTCGCCGCGGTCATCGCGTTCATGGGGATCGGCCTCGTCGACCCCATCCTGGTGTCGATCGCGGAGTCGCTGCACGCCACGCCGAGCCAGACCACGCTGCTCTTCTCCTCGTACCTGGGCGTGCAGGTCGTGGCGATGCTCTTCATCGGCTGGTTCACCTCGATGTTCGGCGCCAAGCGCACCGTCATCGCCGGTCTGCTGCTCATCGTGATCGCCGCCGGGGCCTGTGCCCTCGCGAACTCGATCGGCATGCTCGTCGCGTGGCGCGCCGTGTGGGGCCTCGGCAACGCCCTCTTCATCGCCACCGCGCTCGCCGTGATCGTGGCGGCCGCGACCGGCGGCCAGCAGGGCGCGATCCTGCTCTACGAGGCCGCGCTGGGCGTGGGCCTGGCCGTCGGCCCGCTGCTGGGGGCCGTGCTCGGCGGTGTGTCCTGGCGCGGGCCGTTCGCCGGTACCGCGATCCTCATGCTGATCGGCGCCGTGCTGTGCGCGACGATGCTGAAGTCCGATGCCGCAGAGGCGAAGGAGAAGCGGCAGCGCGAGGGCACCGTCTCGCCCCTGGCACCGCTGCGGGCCCTGCGTCAACGCGGCCTGTTCCTCACCGGCCTGGGCTCCGCCTTCTACACGGCCGCCTTCTTCACGATCCTCGCCTGGTCGCCGTTCGTGCTGCACCGCAGCGCCTACTTCGTCGGCGCCGTCTTCGTCGGCTGGGGCCTGCTCGTCGCCGTCAGCGGTGTCTGGCTCGCCCCGAAGGTCGCCGCCGCCCTCGGCGAGCGCACCGGTTCGATCGCGGCCGTCCTGGTCTACGGCGTCCTCCTGGTGATCGCCGCCGCCGGACACGAATCCGTCGGCGTGGTGGTCACCGTCGTGATCCTCTCCGGCATCCCGTCGGGCGTGCTGAACACCCTGTTCACCGGCACCGCGATGTCGATCGCCGACGCGCCGCGACCCGTCGCCAGCGCCGGCTACAACTTCCTCCGCTGGGCCGGCGGCGCTCTCGCCGCCACCCTCGTGGCGCACTTCGCGAACTGGTTCGGCAGCCCCGCCGCTCCGTTCTACATCGGCGCGATCGCCTGCGTCGTCGCCGCGCTCATCCTGACCCAGGTGCGCGGCAAGGGCGCCGACTCCCACGACGTGCCCGCCGAGGCGGCCCTGGTCGGCGACGCCGAGTTCTGAGCAGCACGGCGAAAACCCCGGCGGATCCCCAGGATTCGACCGGGGTTCTCCCGTTGCCTCAGGTTCGGTACCGTGGTCGCATGACGGACGCCCGCCCCCTCGCCCTGGTGACCGGCGCGTCCCGCGGGCTCGGCGCACACATCGCGCGCCGGCTCGGGGACTCGCACCGCCTCCTCCTGGGCGGTCGCCCCTCCCCCGCCCTGGACACCCTCGTCGCCGAATTCGACGATGCCGCAGCCTTTCCGGCGGACCTGACCGACCACGACGCCGTGCGGGCGCTCGCCGCGCCGATCGACCGCCTGGACGTGCTCGTCCACAACGCCGGTCTCGGGCGGATCGGGCGCATCGAGGACACCCCCGCTTCGGACTGGCGCGACATGTTCGAGATCAACCTGCTGTCGGTCGTGGAGCTGACGCGGGCCCTGCTGCCCGCGCTGCGGGCCGCGGGCGGCCACGTGGTGCTGCTCAACTCCGGTGCGGGCAAACGCGCGAACCCCGGCTGGTCGGCGTACGCCGCGAGCAAGTTCGGGCTCACCGCCTTCGCCGAGGCGCTGCGGGCCGAGGAGCCCGCGCTGCGCGTGACGAGCATCTTCCCCGGCCGCATCGACACCGAGATGCAGCAGGGGATCTTCGCCGCCGAGGGACGCGAGTACTCCACCGAGGGCCTCCTGCGCCCCGAGACCGTGGCGGGCGCCGTCGCCTCGGCGATCGCGACGCCGGGCGATGCCCACCCCACCGAGATCGTCCTCCGTCCGCGCTGAGCCCCGTGGCCCGCGCGCGCGGATCGGCGTAGGGTCGGGCTCGTGAGCAGCGAGTTGTGGGCCGATGTCGACGACTACCTCGAGCGGACGGTGGCCGTCGACGCCGCCGGGTTCGAGCCGATCCGTACGGCGCAGGCCGAGGGCGGCCTACCGGACATCGCGGTCTCGGCCACCCAGGGCAAATTCCTCTACCTGCTCGCGAGCATCGCCCGCGCCGACCGGATCCTGGAGATCGGCACACTGGGCGGGTACAGCACCGCATGGCTCGCGCGGGCCGTCGGGCCCGGGGGCTCCGTCGTCACGCTGGAGTTCTCCCCCGAGCACGCAGCCGTGGCCCGCGCCAGCCTCGACGCCGCCGGGCTCGGCGACCGCGTCTCGATCGAGGTCGGCGCCGCGCTCGACACGCTCCCCTTCGTCGACGGCCCGTTCGGACTCGTCTTCATCGACGCCGACAAGGCCAACAACCGCGCCTACCTCGATTGGGCTCTGCGCCTGAGCGTTCCGGGCACCGTCATCGTGCTCGACAACGTGGTGCGCCGCATCCACGAGGAGGGCCCGGACGCCGACGGCACCCGCGGCGCCCTCGAGCGCCTCGGCTCCGATCCGAGGCTCGACGCGACCGCGCTGCAGACCGTCGGGATCAAGGGCTGGGACGGCCTGGCGATCGCCGTCGTCCGCTGATCAGCCGTCGTACGCCGGCAACGTGATCGGGGACTTGTACAGCGAGTTCACCCGCTCGCCGGCCAGCCATTCCTGCAGCCGGGCAGCCTCCGCGTCGAGCGCAGTGCGCGCGGCCCGGGGCGTCCCCGGCGCCAGGACCAGCCCGACGGTGCCGTCCTCCCCCTGGGTGTAGGCCCCCACGATGCGGCCGTCCCACCACGCGGTGGTGCCCACGTTGCCCGCCGTGTCGTAGACGGCGCGCGCGAAGTCGGGGCCGAGGTAGAAGTCGCGCTCCTTCCACCCCATCGGCGTGGGGTCGAGCGCGGGGAGCAGCGCCGCCCAGGGCTCCACCGGGTCGACCGGCTCCTCGTCCTCCGGCAGCACCCATCCGATCCCGTCGCGGTCCAACCGGACCTGCACGGCACCGATCTCGGCGAGAGCCGCGCGGATCGCCGCCTTGGTGGCGCCGAACCACCACACGACGTCGGTCTCCGTGACCGGCCCGAAGGCGCGCAGGTACTCGCGCACCAGAATCGCGTAGCCCTCCGCCGCCCCGGTGCGCTCCGGCGGTGCACCCAGCCAATCGTCCGCCCGGGCCCACAGATTCCGGTTCACCCGCCAGTGGCTCTCGTTGCGGGCGCGCACGAGTGCCCCCTCAGCACCGAGCCAGGTCAGAACCCTGGGCGCCAGGTGCATCTCCCCGCCGTAGGCCTTGCCCTCGGCCATCATCACGCGCCCGCTCAACGCCGGCAGCTGCTCGCGGAGCTGCACCGCGCTGCGCTCGCACCCGGCGAGTGCGCCGAGTACCGCGTCCCGCGCCTCGGCCAACCAGGCCTCGCCGTCCTGCGCGACGCCGCCCCGCTGCGCGTCCTTGGCGATCTTCGCGTGCTCCTGCGCCGCGACCCGCTTCGCCGGGGCACCGAGAGCCGCAGGATGCAGCCCACGCGGGAAGACGAACATCGTGCGCCGCATGGCGAGCTGTTTGACGAGGGAGCGCTCCTCCCACAGTTCCCGTTCGTAGGCCTCGCGCGTGAAGTCGTGCATCCGCGCGTGCAGGGAGAGGTAGGGGGTGGCGGCCTCCGTCGCATGCAGGACCCCGACGGCTCGGACGGCGTCGAGGACCGTGCCGACCCGGTGCTGCGGCGCGAGTGCGTGGCGACGCCCCATGCGGGCGCGGCGTTCGGCATCGTCGATCAGGCGCATGCGGTTCCCCCTCGTCGTTCACCAGGCTAGAGCATTCCGATCGATATCGGTAGTACGTTCGATCCACTGGCACAGTGACGAACATCGGAGTAGACTTGCAGTAGTGAAGGGAGGTCGGCGATGGTCGAGAACAACAGCGCTGCCGAGTATCTCGATGCACTCGCCGCCTTCGAACAGGCAGCGGATGTGCTGGCTGCGGCGAACCCGGTGATGCTGTCCTCCGCCGAGGTGCTCGATGCACTGCGCCGGCTCGAGTGCGCATCCCGGAAGGTGCCCAGCAGCCAGCACTGGCTCACCGAAGTGGGTATCGAGCAGGGCCTGTCCGCGCAGCTCGGTTACACGAGCGCGAGGGAGATGCTGGTCGACCAGCTGCACCTGGCAGGATCCGAAGCGCAGGAACGCATCCGGGGCGCCCGCTCGCGCGCACCGCGGCAGGAGCACGGCCACGCGCCCGGGCCCGTCCGCGCGGTTCTCGCCGCCGCCCAACGGGAGGGACCGATCTCCGAGCGGCATGCGGTCTCCATCGAGAAGGCGCTCGACAAGTGCTCGCGCAAGCTCTCCCTGCCCGAACTTCACGACCTGGAGGACATGCTGGTCACCACCGCGGTCGGCGGGTGCACCCCGGACGACATCGCCGTGCTCGGGCGCCGCGCCTACGAGCACATCGATCCCGACGGTGCCGAGCCGTCCGCCGAGAACATCGCCCGTGCCCGCGAGCTGAGCATCGGGAAGCAGGGTGACGATCTCATGTCCGGCCTCGAGGGTGTGCTGTCACCGGAGGCGCGAGCACTGGTGGACGTAGTCATGGAGAAGCTGGCGCGTCCGGGCGTGAACAACCCGGATGACGCGGACGACCCCGTCGATATGGACGATGCCGATGCTGTTGCCGCGGCGGCGAAGCGGGACAAGCGGACCGCGGCGCAGCGCAACCACGACGCGTTCGTCGCGGCCCTGCGCGCGGCGATCGGCTCCGGCCTGCTGGGCCGGCACCGCGGTCTCCCCTGCGTCCCGATCATCACGCTCGGCATCGACCAGCTCGAGTCCGAGACCGGCATCGCGACCACCGCCACCGGCGGGCGACTCCCCGTCGAGGACGCGCTGCGGATGATGGGCGCCAACCCCCGCTACGTCCTCCTGCTCGATGTGGCCGGGCGCCCGCTGTACCTCGGGCGGGAGAAGCGGCTCGCCTCCGCGGACCAGCGCATCGCGCTGTACGGGTCGGAGAAGGGCTGCAGTGCACCGCGTTGCGACGCTCCGGCCACGCGGTGCCAGGTCCATCACGTCACCGAATGGGCGGACGGCGGATGCACCGACATCGACGTCCTGACGCTCGCCTGCGACGCGCACCACGGCAAGGTCGTGCCCAGCCGCGACGACGTTCGGCGTGGCTTCGAGACCGTCGTGTTCGAGGACGGCGACTACTCGGGCCGGGTCGGTTGGCGGCGCACAGCGGATCCCACCGGGGAGTTCCGGGTGAATCACCATCACCATCCGGCCGAGCTCTACCGCGTTGCACTCGACCATCATCGGCAACGCCACCAGCAGTACGCCGATGCCTGGCGTACGGAGGACGAACGCGCCCTGTACCGGGACTTCGTCGGCGCCATCCACGACGATGTCGCCACGATCCTCGACGGCCCGCACGGCCCGCCGATGCTCGAGAGCCTGCTCGCCGAAAACGACGCCGACAACCACTGGCGCGTCGATCCGCCGTGGCCCCTCGCCACTGCGGCGTGACGAGGGTAGGTCGGGCACGGCTGCGGCGCGAGGCGGGCACGGCGACCACCCTGGCCGACGGGTCAGAGACGCACGTCGAGATTGCGCGCCAGACGGTCGCGTCCCGGCCCGGTCAGGTCGCGGAGCGCGTCGCCACGGCCACCGAGTGCCATGAGCACCGCTTCGCTTGTTCCGCGGACCTCGGGCCCGCGGCCGAAGGCCCAGTCGAGATCGTCGGCGATCAGCCGCACGCCCCTGCCGTGCACCACGCCGCGGATCGGCGGTGCCCAGAGGGAGAAGTTCAGTGCGGGCACGATCCGCTCAGCGGGAATGGTCCGCGGCAGCCCGAGGGGGCGGCGGATGTCCTGCTGGTGGTGCATGCTGTCGGTCAGTGCGACACGGCATCCGAAGGCCGTCACGAGCCCGCGCGGGTCGAGGTGCCGGCGGACCGTCTCGATCAGCTCGTCAGTGCTCTGCTCCGCGAGGTACTCGATGCCCAGCGCGTTCGGGCCGCCCGGGTAGCGGAGTCCCGCGATCACCCGTCGGGCCGTCTGTGCGGGCGTGAGCATGTCGTAGCTGAAGTGGTGCGCCACCACGTCGCGCACCGTCCAGCCCGCGCACAGGCTGGCTGCGGCCCACTGCTCGGGGGTCAGCGTTTCGAGGAGCTCGAGCAGGCTCGCACGCTCCGCGGTCGCCAGCTCTCGGACCGAACCGATCACGTCTCCTCCGTCGGGTGCCACAGGTCGTCGTCCTGATCCTCTACGAAGACCCGGCCCACGGAGGCGACTTCGACCAAGTCCCGGCCCCTGCTACGGAACGATGTTGACCAGCTTGCCGGAGACGACGATCACCTTGCGCGGGGCACCGTCCAGCAGCTCGGCGACCTTGGGCTCGGCGAGCGCCGCGGCCTCGAGGGCCTCGTCGGAGGCGTCGGCGCCCACGGTGATGCGGGCGCGGACCTTGCCCTTCACCTGCACGGGGATCTCGATCGTGTCCTGCACCAGCCACTGCCCCTCGGCCACGGGGAAGGGCCCGTGCGCGAGTGACTCGGTGTGGCCCAGCCGGTTCCACAGCTCCTCGGCGATGTGCGGAGCGACGGGTGCCAGCATCAGGGCCAGCGGCTCCGCGAGCGCCCGCGGCGCGCCGCCGGGGTACTCCTTGGTGAGGTGGTTCGTCAGCTCGATCAGCTTCGCGATGGCGGTGTTGTCGCGCATCTCCGCGTAGTCCTCGCGCACACCCGCGATCGTCTTGTGCAGCACGCGCATCGAGTCGTCCGACGGGGTCTCGTCGGTGACGCGGACGGCGCCGGTCTCCTCGTCGACCACGGCGCGCCATGCGCGCTGCAGGAAGCGCTGCGCACCCACCACGTCCTTGGTGGCCCACGCGCGATCCTGATCCAGTGGGCCCATGGACATCTCGTAGACGCGCAGGGTGTCCGCGCCGTAGTCGCGGGCGATGTCGTCGGGTGCGACCGAGTTCTTCAGGGACTTGCCCATCTTGCCGTACTCGCGGTTCACCTCCTGTTCGCCGAGGAAGTACTTCCCGTCGCGCTCCACCACGTCCTCCGCGGGCACGTACACGCCGCGGGAGTCGGTGTAGGCGTACGCCTGGATCATGCCCTGGTTGAACAGCTTCCGGTAGGGCTCACGCGAGGTGACGTAGCCCAGGTCGAAGAGCACCTTGTGCCAGAAGCGCGCGTACAGCAGGTGCAGCACCGCGTGCTCCACGCCGCCCACGTACAGGTCCACGCCACCGGGATCGCCCGCGCCGTTGACCTCGGGCCGCGGGCCCATCCAGTAGGCCTCGTTCTCCTTGGCGCAGAAGGTCTCCGCGTTCGTCGGATCCACGTAGCGCAACTGGTACCAGGAGCTGCCCGCCCACTGCGGCATCACGTTCGCGTCGCGCGTGTAGTCCTTGAGCCCGTCGCCCAGGTCCAGTTCCACGTGCAGCCAGTCGGTGGCCTTCGCCAGCGGGGGAGAGGGCTGCGAATCCGAGTCCTCGGGATCGAAGGCCACGGGCGCGTAGTCCTTGACCTCCGGAAGCAGCACGGCCAGTTCGGATTCCGGCAGGGCGTGCGGCGCACCGTCGGCGTCGAAGACGATGGGGAAGGGCTCGCCCCAGTACCGCTGGCGCGCGAACAGCCAGTCGCGCAGCTTGTACTGGACGGTGCCGCGTCCGGCACCGGTCTTCTCCAGGTAGGCGATCACGGCGGCCTTGGCCTCCGCGACGCCCATGCCGTTGATGTCCAGGTCGGCGTTCGCGGAGTTCACCGCGGGCCCCTCGCCGGTGTACGCCTCGTCGGCGACGCCGGCCTCACTGCCCACCACCTCGACGATCGGCAGGCCGAACTTCGTGGCGAACTCGTGGTCGCGGACGTCGTGCCCCGGGACCGCCATGATCGCGCCGGTGCCGTAACCCATGAGCACGTAATCGCCGATGAAGACGGGGATCTCGGTGCCGCTGAGCGGGTTCACCGCGACGGTGCCGAGGAAGACGCCCGTCTTCTCCTTGCCCTCCTGGCGCTCCAGATCCGACTTGGCGGCGATCGACGCGCGGTACGCGGCGACGGCCTCGGCGGGGGAGGCCGCGCCACCGGTCCAGCGCTCGTCGACGCCCGCGGGCCACGCGGCGGCGGTCAGCTCGTCGACCAGCGGATGCTCGGGGGAGAGGACCATGTACGTGGCACCGAACAGGGTGTCCGGACGGGTCGTGAAGACCTCGATCCGCTCGCCCGCGGCGGTGAAGGCGACCCGGGCGCCTCGGCTACGGCCGATCCAGTTGCGCTGCATGGACTTGACCTTCTCGGGCCAGTCCAGGACGTCGAGGTCGTCGATCAGTCGGTCCGAGTACGCGGTGATCCGCATCATCCACTGCCGCAGCTGCTTGCGGTAGACGGGGAAGTTGCCGCGCTCGCTGCGGCCGTCCGCGGTGACCTCCTCGTTGGCGAGGACGGTGCCCAGGCCCGGGCACCAGTTCACGAGCGAATTGCTCTCGTAGACCAGGCGGTACTCGTCGAGCACGGCGGCGCGCTCGGCCACCGTCATGCCCGCCCAGTCGCGGCCGTCGTCGGTGGCACGCGCACCGGAGGCGAACTCGGCCTCCAGCTCGGCGATGGGACGCGCACGGTCCTGGGCCGCGTCGTACCAGGAGTTGTAGATCTGCAGGAAGATCCACTGCGTCCAGTGGTAGAACTCCGGATCCGTGGTGGAGACGCGGCGCCGCTCGTCGTGCGCCAGGCCCAGCGAGCCGATCTGCTCCAGGTACCGCTGGATGTTCTTCTCCGTGGTCACGCGCGGGTGCGTGCCCGTCTGCACCGCGTACTGCTCGGCGGGCAGGCCGAAGGCGTCGAAGCCCATCGTGTGCAGGACGTTGGCGCCGTTCATCCGGTGATAGCGGCCGAAGACGTCCGTCGCGATGAAGCCCAGCGGGTGGCCGACGTGCAGACCCGCGCCCGACGGGTACGGGAACATGTCGAGGATGAACAGCTTCTCCGCCGGGAGCTCGCCCTCGGTCGCGGCGAGCGGCCCGACGGGGTTCGGGGCGTTGAAGACGCCCCCGTCGCGCCACTGATCGCGCCACCGCTGCTCGATGGCGCCCGCGAGCTCGGCCGTGTACCGGTGGGCGGGGCCGGTCGAGGGGGTCTGTTCAACGTTCTGCGTCACCCCACCAGCCTAAATCGTGCCCCTGATCGGACGAAATTCGCGCCGAACCTACACTGGAGGGGTGTTCGTGCTGGTTGTGATCCTCGCCCTCGCCGCGGTGGCGGCCGTCATCGTGGGCGCCGCCGGGCTCGCCGGCCGCCTCCCGGAGAACGGGTTCGTGGGCGTCCGCACCGAACAGACCCTCTCCGACCCGCTGCTCTGGCGCACCGCGAACCGCGTGGCCGGGCCGAGCCTGGTGGCCGCGGGCGTGATCTTCGGCGCCGGCGCGCTGGTCGGTCTCGCGATGGACGCACCCTGGTCCTTCGTGGCCGCCGGCGTCGCCGTGATCGCGGGCGTCCTGCTCGCCGGCTTCGGCGCGTTGCAGGGTGCCCGGGCGGCGTCGATCCAGGCGCGGCTGCAGATGCCCGACGCCACCTGCTGCAGCGCGGACGAGCCGGGCGCGCAGTGCGGGGACGGCGCACCGTCGGACGACCCGGCGGCGGATTGTGGCGTGACCGGCGGCTGTGGAGCGTGCGCCCTCAAGGGCATGTGCGACCACGAAGCGCGCACCGCGTAGCCGATGAGGAAACTTCTCAGCAAGCTCTCCATCGACGGCTTCATCCTGGCGATCTTCGCGGCCGTGGGCGTTGCGGCGCTCTTCCCCGCGGAGGGCCGCGCGGTCCCGGTGGTCGACGGTGCCGTCACCGTCGCGATCGCGATCCTGTTCTTCCTCTACGGGGCGCGGATCCACCCGATGGAGGCGCTCGCCGGACTCAAGCACTGGCGCCTGCACGTGGTGATCCTGGGCTTCACCTTCGTGGTCTTCCCGATCATCGGAGTGCTGCTGCGCTTCGCACCCGACGTGCTCCTGCGGCCCGAGCTGTACGCCGGCGTGCTGTTCCTGACGCTGCTGCCGTCGACGGTGCAGTCGTCGATCGCGTTCACCTCGATCGCGGGCGGCAACGTGCCCGGCGCGATCGTGAGCGCTTCGGTGTCCAACCTGCTCGGCGTCTTCGTCACGCCGCTGCTGGTCCTGGCCCTGATGGCGACCACCGGCGAGGTGACGTTCCACAGCAGCTCGATCATCGACCTGTGCCTGCAGCTGCTCCTGCCCTTCCTGCTCGGCCAGCTCCTGCGGCCGTGGGTGGGCGGATTCGTGGCGAAGCACGCCGCGGCCCTGAAGTACGTGGACCGCGGCTCGATCGTCCTCGTGGTCTACGCCGCCTTCTCGGCCGGGATGCGCGAGCACATCTGGAGCATGGTGTCCTGGGTGGGCGTCGTGCAGCTCATCGTGCTGTCCGTCGTGCTCGTGCTGGTCATGCTGTGGCTCACCCGCGCCACCGCGGAGAAGCTCGGCTTCGACCGGGCCGACATGATCGCCATCCAGTTCTGCGGAACGAAGAAGTCCATGGCGACGGGGCTGCCCATGGCCGCCGTGCTGTTCGCCGGGCAGCCCGTCGGCCTGCTGGTGCTGCCGCTGATGATCTTCCACCAGATCCAGCTCATGATGTGCGCGTGGCTGGCCGCGCGGTACGGGCGTGCACTCGAGCCCGAGACCGCGCCGGTCTGATCCGCGGGCTCACCCCCGACGAGCCCGCCACGGACCGTCCGCGTGCATCAGGCGACCGCCGGCTGCGCAGCGGCCGCGGCGAACAGCGGCTCGAGCCGAGGCAGGATCCATTCCCGGCTCAGCGAGGTGGGCTGGTTCAGCGCGATCACTGTCTGCAGGTCGACCACGTCGGTGCTGCCCGACGTGACCTGAGGCAGGCCGGCGTACCCGGGAAGTCGGTCGAGGTCGGCAGCGGTCGCGCCGTTCGGGTAGATCACCATCAGGTTCGCGGCGATCTGCGGAAGCAACTCGAGCGAGACCGGGGTGCGACCGCCCTGCTGTCCTGCTCCGGTGGCGAACCGCGGGTTGTCCTTGATCGCCTTCGGGAGGGTCATGCCCAGCTCGGCGAACAGGGTGTTCGTCGGGTCGGCGGCGGAGGAGACGAAGTTGAACGTGCTGGACGCGGCGATGTACTGCGCCAGTACCGCCGATTTGCCCTGCAGGCCCGGGTGCCGTCCGCGGACCGTCGCGAACCTCGCCTTGTCGTCCGCCAGTACCTTCGCGGCGGCATCCTGCTTCCCGAGGATCTGCCCGAGCGCGGTGAGCTGGACGTCCCACGCGGCGCTGGAACCGTTCGCGGCGATGCCCCCGAGCACCGGGGTGATGGCGGACAGCGTCCGGAAGGTCGGCTGATCCACGACGTAGTCGTCGCCGGCGAAGAGCTCCGGCCGGTACTTCGCGATCTCCTCGACCGGCATCGACTTCTTGTCCGGCGACGTGATGATCGGGATCCCGTCGAGCTGCGTTCCGTGCCACGGCGCCGGGAGGGGCAGTCCGCCCTCGACCACCGCGACGGGCTTGATGCCCAGCGCGAGGAGGTTGTCGATGGAGTAGCCGGTCGCGACGATGCGCGTCGGCCCGACGGGGAACTCCGTGACGCCGTTGACCTGCGTGATCGTGACCGTGCTCGCTGCAGGGGCGGCACCGTCGACGCCCGACCCTCCGCACGCCGTCGTGACCAGCCCGACCACCGATACCGCCGCGACGAGCAGCGCGTTGATCCGCCTCATGAACCCTCCCGATCGCTAGGAAGGTAAGACTAGCCTAATTCTCGCGAGATCCGCCTCGTGCGGTCGACCGCAGGACGTAGGCGGCGACCGGCACGACGAGGAGGTCGACGAACGGGTCGACGGCGTCCATCGGAGTGCCATAGTGCGCGAAGGAGCGGATGTCGCCCAACGCCAGGGCGATGAACGGGAACACCAGCGCGGCGGAGTAGGCCCACCGTTCTCCGAGGGCCACCATCACCGTGAGGATGCCGTAGACCACGCCCAACCCGGCGTATGCGGCCGCGTCGGCATCCACCGACAGCGTGGTACTCCGGTAGGCGTGCACGGACGACACCATCGCCAGGAGGAGGCCGAGAATCACCCTGCACCACGGGCACCTTCCGAACACGCTCTTCCCGAGCACGCTCTTGATCGCGGTCATACGGCACTCCTATTTAGTCAGGTCTCCCTGACTAAATCTACGTGGGGGCACGCCGCCGCGCATCGAATTCTGAACAGTCATCGGGACGGGCGCGCTCGCCGGGCTCGGTGGCCCCCCTCGGGCAGGTGACGGTACGAGTAGCCTGACCATCATGTCCCGAGGTAGGTCGTCCGCCATCGACTCCCTGGCGCTCGTCGAACTCACCCCGGACTCCAGGATCGGGGCCCTCGCCCGACGGCTGGCCGCCATCGTCACCGAAGGAGTCCTCGCCGCCGTTCAGACCAGGGACCCGCGGATCAAGCGCGCGCACCTACGCGTCTGCACGACCATCCTCGACGGACCAGCACGGACGGTCGACATCGCAGCACGTCTCGGAACGACCAAGCAGACGGTGTCGCCGACGGTGGAGGAGCTCGTGGGTTGGGGCTACCTCACCCGAACGAGCGATCCGAAGGACGGTCGCGCCAAGCTCGTCGGCCTCACCGCTGACGGACGGTCGCTGAGCAGAACGGCAGTCGAGGCCGCCAATGACTTCGAAGCGGCGTGGCGTGCGACTCTCGGGCCCGAACGGGCGGAGGAGTGCAGGTCGGCGCTGTGGCAGATGATCGAGTCGCAGCGGGCCCCGCGCGACTGACGGTCAGTTGACGGAGACGTCCACCGGGTGCGTCGCGAGCAGCGCAGTGGGCAATCCCTGACGGCGCAGCACCTTGCCCCACAGGTCCACCCGCGCGGGCACCAGGACGTCGGTGTGCAGCGAACCGCAGGGGATCCAGTCGTCGCGCTCGAGCTCGTCGTCGAGCTGGCCCATGCCCCAGCCGCTGTACCCGGCGAAGACGCGCACGCCGTCGAGCAGCTCGTCCATCATCTCGACGTCCGAGTCGAGGTCCACCAGCACCACGCGGCCGGCGACGGGCTGCAGGCCACGGATGCCGCTGACGTCCACCCCCGCCTTGGCCACACCCAGGCACAGCGCCGCCGACTGGTTCACCGGCCCGCCCACGAAGACCGCCTTCGGCTTGGCCGCGAGGTCGTGCCACCGGGGGAGCACCCCGTGCACCGCGGACTCGCTGGGCCGGTTGAGCACCACGCCGAGGCTGCCCGACTCGTTGTGCTCGATGAGATAGACGACGGTGCGCGAGAAGGTCGGCTCGATCAACTCCGGCGAGGCGACCAGCAACGTGCCCGAGGACACCTCGATGCCCGCACCCGCGGACTCGCCGGAGGATGCGCCGCCCGGTGCCGGCTCATTCGAACGATCGGGACCCACACCCCCATCATCGCACGCGTACCACCCTCGGGGTCCGCCGACGCGGAAGGCGTCGCGCCGATACGCTGTAGCGCGTGACGACCAGCGGAGCGGATGCCCCAGCGGCCGCCGCGAAACCCGCGTGGCGGACCTTCCGCGACCTGCCCGACCTGCTACGTCTGCTCGGCGTCCGACTCCTGAGCCAGTACGCGGAAGGCCTGTTCCAGGCCGGGCTCGGCACTGCCATCGTGTTCAACCCCGAACGCAACGCCACGCCGGCCGCCATCGCCACAGGGCTCGCGGTGCTACTGCTGCCGTACTCGGTGATCGGGCCCTTCGCCGGCGCCCTGCTGGACCGCTGGGACCGCCGCCGCGTCTTCATCGTCGCGAACCTCGTCCGGGCGCTGCTCATCGCGGCGTGCGCCGGGGTGCTCGCGTCGGGCGCGGGGGAGACGGCGATCTTCATCGTGGCGCTGGCCGTCGGCGGCGCCGGGCGCTTCGTGGCCTCCGGGCTCTCCGCCGCGCTGCCGCACGTCGTGGACCGGCCGCAACTCGTCGCGATCAACTCCCTGACCACCACGATGGGCGCGGGTGCGACCGCCGTCGGCGCCAGCACGGCCGTGGGGCTCCGGGCCGTCTTCGGCTCCGACGACGCGGGCGGCGCGGGCGTGCTCGCCGTGGCGGTGCTGGTCGCGGTGCTCGGGGCGCTCCTCTCCACCCGCTTCCCCGCGGGCGTGCTCGGCCCGGACCACGACGTCTCCGGCAGGCACGAGAAGCCCGCGACCGCGCTCAGCGACGTCGCCGCGGGCCTGGCGCACGGGGCGCTCGCGGCCTGGCGCGCACCGTCGGTGACCGCCGCCCTGACCGGCATGGGGGCGCACCGCACCGTCTTCGGGTTCAACACGCTGATGCTGCTCCTCCTGACCCGGCACCACTTCACCGACGGGACGCTGGGGCTCGCCGGCTTCGGGTCGGTGGCCGGTGCGACCGCGGTGGGCATGTTCGTCGCCGCCGTGCTCACGCCCATCGCCGTCGCGCGGTGGGGGCGCCGGAACACCGTGGTCGGCGCGCTCGTCGCGGCGTGCCTGACGCAACTGTCCGTGCTCACCCTGAATTTCGCGGTGCTCGTGATCGCCGCCGCGGTGCTCGGCCTCGCCGGCCAGGTGGTGAAGCTCTCGGGCGACGCGGCCATGCAGTTGGACGTCCCCGACGAGCGGCGCGGCCAGGTCTTCGCCTTCCAGGACGCGCTGTTCAACGTCACGTTCGTGGGCGCCGTGGCGTTCGCCGCCGCGGTGGTGCCGTTCGACGGTGTCTGCCGCCCCCTCGCCGCCTTCGGCGCGCTCCTGTACGCCGTGGCCGTCGGGCTCGTCGTCGTGCTGTACCGCCGCACGGGAACCCCCGAGGCCGCTGGCGCGTCCAATTGATATGGGGGACGAGCTGATCGAGTACTGGTTCGGCGACGGGCAGGGCCACGTCGACCGCTGGACCTCACCCGCGGTGCGCGGCGCCGTCCTGCTCGACTTCGACGGCGACGGCCGCGTCGACGACGCGATGGTCGACCTCGACGGCGACGGCCGGGCCGACGTCGCCGCGCTCGACCTCGACGACGACGGGATCCGCGAGGCCGCCTTCCGGGACGACGGCACGGGATGCTGGGCCGAGCCCACACCGGCACCCGGATCCCCTCCCGCGGCCGGACCGGGTTCGACGACCGGGCGCGCGGCCGGCGAGAACGTCGCCGGACCGGCGGGGACGGCACCGTCGGCCTGCCCGATCCCCGGCGTCGCGCGGGTGCCCGAAGCGGCTGCCTCGCCCGCGATCACCGGTGTGCCGGCGGAACCCGGGCAGCCCGCCCGGCAGGCCGTCGCCGACACGGACGCCGACGGTGCGCCGGACGTGCTGGTCTTCGACACGGACGGCGACGGGACGGCGGACGGCGCGGTTCCCCTGCATCAATGACGATTCGGTGTTTCGGTTCGCGCACGACGGACTAGGCTCGCGACATGCGGAAGACCCTCGGCATCACCACGGCAGTCGTCGCCCTCCTGATCGGGACGGCCCCCGCCGCCACCGCGACGCCGACACCGGCGCCGTCGACCACCCCGGTGGTCGACGTCCGCACCACGGTCTTCCTGACGCGCGAGACTCCGCCCCGGACCACCGTCTACCCCGACGGGCGGATCATCACCAAGGCCGTCGGCTCCCGGGGCGGCCCCGTCGAGCTGAAGGGCCGACCGGCGGACGTCGCGGACCTGCGGGCGATCACCGAGAAGGTGCTGCGTAACGTCCCGCGGTACGACCGGAAAGCGCAGATCTTCGACGGCTGGATCGTCTCCGCCACGGTGCGCACCACCGATGGCAACGTGCTCAAGGCCACCGTCGACAATCCCGAGCCGCGCGGCTGGGCGGCGCTGTCGAAACTCCCGAGCGAACTCGACAAGCGGATCGCCGCGATCCCGGGGCCGCGGACGCCGTACACCGAGCCGCGCTGATCAGCCCTGCCGCTCGGCCCACCAGCGCTTCAGCTCGGCCTCGGCCTCGTCGCGGTCGAGGGGGCCGCGGTCGAGCCGCAGCTCCTTGAGGAACTTCCACGCCGCGCCGACCTCGGGGCCCGGCTGCAGCCCGAGCAGTTCCATGATCGCGTTGCCGTCGAGGTCGGGCCGCACGCGCGCGAGGTCCTCCTTGGCGGCGATGTCCTCGATGCGCTTCTCGAGCCCGTCGTAGGTGGCCTGCAGCTTCGCGGCACGCCGCTTGTTGCGGGTCGTGCAGTCGGCGCGGACCAACTTGTGCAGCCGGGGGAGCAGGGGCCCGGCGTCGGTGACGTAGCGGCGGACCGCGGAATCGGTCCACTGCCCGTCGCCGTAGCCGTGGAAGCGCAGGTGCAGGAAGACGAGCTGGGCCACGTCCTCGGTCACGGCCTTCGGCTGGGCCAGCGCCCGCATCCGCTTGCGCACCATCTTGGCGCCGACCACCTCGTGGTGGTGGAACGAGACGCCGCCGTTCGGCTCGTGCCGGCGGGTGGCCGGCTTGCCGATGTCGTGCAGCAGCGCGGCCCAACGCAGCACGAGGTCCGGATCGGACTCCTCGAGGTCGATGGCCTGCTGCAGCACCGTCATCGAGTGCCAGAAGACGTCCTTGTGCTGATGGTGCTCGTCGATCGCCAGCTTCATGCCGGGGATCTCGGGGATCACCCGGTCCGCCAGCCCGGTGTCGACGAGCAGCACGATCCCGTCGACGGGATGCTCGCCGAGGATGAGCTTGTCCAGCTCCGCCCGGACCCGCTCGGCGGTGATCCGGTCGATCTCGGCCGCCATGTCGGTCATCGCCGCCGACACGCGCGGCGCCACCGAGAAGCCCAGCTGGGACACGAACCGGGCGGCGCGGAGCATCCGCAGCGGATCGTCGGAGAAGGACTCCTCCGGCGTGGCCGGCGTGTCGATCTCACCGGCGAGCAGCGCGTCGAGGCCGCCCAGCGGGTCCTCGAAGTCCTCGGCGCCGTCGCGGCCGATCCGCACCGCCATCGCGTTGATCGTGAAGTCGCGGCGCACCAGGTCGTCGTGCAGGCTCTCGCCGAACCGCACGACGGGGTTGCGGGTCACCCGGTCGTAGGCCTCGGCGCGGTAGGTAGTGATCTCGATCTGCTGGTCCGCGAAGGACGCGCTGACGGTGCCGAACTCGATGCCGGTGTCCCACATCGCGTCGGCCCAGCCCCGCAGCAGCGCCTGCACCTGCTCCGGCCGGGCGTCGGTGGTGAAGTCCAGATCGCTCGTCAGGCGGCCGAGCAGCGCGTCGCGTACGGAGCCGCCGACGAGGAACAGCTCATGCCCCGCATCGGCGAACCGGGCGCCCAGCGGTGCCAGCACGTCGGACAATCCGCGCAGCGAGATGTGCGCCGCCGCCAGCAGGCGGGTCCGGCGTTCGGCGCGCGCATCCGCCGGGCCGGCGGGAGAGCTTTCGGTCACGACCGACCAGTCTACTGCCGGGGGGAAAACACGACGGTGGCGTATGGGAGCGCAACCGGCCAGTAGCATCGGGGGGTGACCTCCGCCGAATCCGCCGACTCCCCGGGACGCCCGCAGCGCCCGGGTTCCGTCGGCGACTCCGCGGGCGGGACGCCCTCCCGGCCCCGGCGCAGGCGGCGCCGCGGGGGCCGTGGACGCGGTCGGGGCCAGCTCTCCGCCGTCACCGAACAGCAGGCGAAACCCGAGGTCGACAGCGCACCGTCGGAGCCCGCCCCTGCGGCGAAGCCCACGCGGAAGCAGGGGACCCCCACCTCCAAGGCGAAGCGGCCCGTACCCGGACGCGCGCGGCCCGACCCGCGCATCCGGACGGTCCGCGAGACCTCCGCCGGCGGCCTCGTGGTGGCGGGGCTCGACGGGGACGAGGAGCTGCGGGCCGCGCTCATCGGGCGCGTCGACCGCCGCGGTCGCACCCTGTGGTCGCTGCCCAAGGGCCACATCGAGACCGGGGAGACGGCCGAGCTGACCGCGATCCGGGAGGTCGCCGAGGAGACGGGCCTCACCGGCTCGGTCCTCGCGCCGATCGGCAAGATCGACTACTGGTTCGCGGTGGAGGGCCGCCGCGTGCACAAGACCGTGCACCACTTCCTCCTGTCCTGGCAGAGCGGTGACCTCTCGACCGAGGACTACGAGGTGTCCGAGGTGGCCTGGGTGCCGCTGGGCGAGCTCGCGACCCGCCTCACCTACTCCGACGAGCGCAAACTCGTCGCCACCGCGCGCACCGTGATCGAGGACCTGGCGGCCGATCCGGACGAGCTCGCGGCCCGGGTGGCGGCGGCACCGCGCAGCGAGCCCTCCGCCTACGAGCGCGCCGCGGCCGAGCGCAACGCCGTCCGCAACGACCCGCCGAAGCCCCGCCGGCGGCGCGGCGGGCGCCGCACGCGCGGTCGGCGCGGCGGCGGGGGCGGCGGCAGCGGGAGCGGCGGGAGCGGCGGGAGCGGTCAGACGTGACCCGGTCGGCCCGCCTGCTGTGCGTGCTGACGCTCCTGATCGCGATCACCGGCCTGCCCGCGCCGAGCGGGGCCGGTCTTCCGGACGCGCAGTTCGTGCGGATCAACGTCGACGAGGTCACCTCGCGGATCACCGAGACCTCCCCGAACGAAGTGGTGGTGCGCGGCACCGTCGAGAACTTCGGCGACCGCGACGTCAGCGACCTGGACCTGCGTATCCAGCGCGCGCCGGCGGTCTCGACGTCCGCGCAGTTGCGCTCCGATCTCGTCGCCGACAACAACGTCTACGACACCCTGGGCCGGTTCGAGCCCGTCTCCAAGGTCCTCAAGCCGGGGCAACGGACCTCCTTCAGCGTCTCCATCCCCGTGCGGCCCTCGCCCGCGACGCGCGGCGCCACCCTCGGGATCGACCGGCCCGGCGTCTACCCGCTCCTGCTCAACCTGAACGGCAAGCCCGCGTACGGCGGCGCGGCCCGGCTCGACGACTCCCGGACACTGCTGCCGGTCCTCGGCCTGCCCGACGGGACCGCCGACGCGCCGGACGCGGTCGACAGGGCGGTGACCTCGTCGCCCGCGCAGGTCACGCTGCTGTGGCCGCTGGCGGACCATCCGAAGCTCGCGGGCGGCGTGCCCGGCGGCGGCGACACCCCCGTCCGCCTCGTCGACGACGCGCTCGCCGGGTCGCTGGCCGAGGGCGGCCGGCTCGACGGACTGCTCACGGCCTACGAGGAGGCCACCCGCGGCCCGGACCCGCGGCGCACCGCGCTGCGCACCGCCGCATGCCTCGCCGTCGATCCCGACCTGCTGGTCACGGTCCAGGCCATGACCTCCCCGTACCGGGTCGCCCGTAATCCCGCCGACCCACGCGGCCCCAGCACCGCCGGCACCGGCAGCGACGAGGCGAGCGCCTGGCTGGACAAGCTCAAGCGCGTCGCCGCCGAGTCGTGCGTGGTCGCGCTGCCCTTCGGCCAGGTCGACCTCGAGGCCCTCGGCCGCTCCGCGGAGCCCTCGCTGCAGCGCGCCGCGCTGGACACGCCGTCCGACGTCATCGACTCCATCCTCGGCGTGCAGTCGGTGCGCGGCGTCGCGATCCCCGCGTCGGGCGTGCTCCTGTCCGACGGTGCGCGGCAGCTCCGCGCCTCCGACGTCTCGGCGACGGTCGTGGCCGCCACCGCGGTGAAGCCGCCGGAGCGCGGCCCCGGCACCCCGTCGGGCATCGTGCCGGTGGGCCAGGGGATCGGCGCGGCAGTCTTCGACCCCAGCGTCTCCGCGGCGCTCGCGGCGATGGGCGGGGTCTCCGACGCGGCCGAGCGCGGCGTGACGCCCGGTGCGACCGGCACCGTCCCCTCCTCGTCGACCTTCACGATGTCCGAGGAGTCGGCGGCCATGCGGCGGCAGGCGGCCGTCGGTGCGGTCACCGCGGCCGCGCTCGACCCGACCCAGCGCTACGCGCCGCCCGGCGGGTGGGCGGCGAGCACCGCGACCGATCCCGTCGCGCGGGTCACCGGCCGATCCACGCTGATCGTGCCGCCGCAGGTGTGGGCGGCGGGCCCGGAGGACGCCCGCGCGGTGCTCGACGCCGTGTCCGCCCAGTTCGGGGCGGGCATCTCCGGCCCGCGCACGTTCCGCGACGTCGTGGCATCGGCGCAGTCGACGGGTCGCGATCCCGCGCGGAACGCCGCGCCCTGGACACTCCGCCAGCCCGAGGAGACCACGGCCTCGCGGGTCCCGGACCGGATCGTCACCACGGCGGCCGCGCACGTGCGGCAGGTCGACCAGCTCGGTGCCTCCTTGCTCCCGCTGCCGAAGACCCCGCTCACGCCCCGCGTCTACACCTCGCCGCTGCGCGAGGACGCGGTGCGCGCGCTCCGCTGGGCGCCGGCGCGGTCCGCGGTCGACGGTGACGCCTCGATCCGCCTGACGGCCGCGCGGGCATCGATGTCGGCGCAGTTGTCCTCCGTACGCTTCGTCAGCCCCGGCGGCGCGTACACGCTCGCCTCGGACAAGTCGCCGCTGCTCATCGTGGCGCGTAACGACTTGCCGCTGCCGATCCGCACCGTCATCGACTGGACGGCCCCCGAGGGGGTCACGATCGACGCCTCGGAGGTGCAGGAGCTGCCCGCGCGCGGCACCCGGCAGATCGAGCTGCCCACCACGGTCGATTACTCGCGGCAGATCTCCGTGCAGCTGACGCTGCGCTCGAGCAGCAACATGCCGCTGGGCGATCCGATCTCCGTCTCCGTGCATTCCAATGCGTACGGCAAATCGCTGTTCTGGATCACCTGCGGCGCCGGGATCCTGCTGGTCCTGCTCGCGGGCCGACGCCTGTGGCGCCGGTTCCGCGGCCGTCCCGACCCCGCCGACGCGGACCGTCCCCCCGCGGACGAGCACGAGAAGCGGATCGCGAACAGTTACGCTGCACATCGACCGCCCGCCCCGCACGAGAACCCGGAACCGAAGGACACATGAGCCGCGCCGAGCCCCGGCACATCCCGCCGAGCAGCACTCCCGCCGCCGGTGGGAAGGACAGCGGCGGCACCGCCTCCCTCCTGCGCTCCACCGGCTCCGTCGCGGTCGCCACGCTCACCTCCCGCGTCACCGGCTTCCTGCGCACCGTGCTCCTCGCGGCCATCCTCGGCCCCGCCATCGCCTCGGCGTTCAGCATCGCCAACCAGATGCCGCAGCAGGTGTCCGAGCTCGTGCTCGGCCAGGTCCTCACCGCTCTGGTCATCCCCGTGCTCGTCCGCGCGGAGATGGAGGACAAGGACCGCGGCCAGGCCTTCTTCGAGCGCCTCTTCACGCTCTCCTTGACCATCCTGGGCGTCGCCCTGGTCGTCTCGCTGGCGCTGTCCCCGGTGCTGGTGGGACTGCTCGTGGGGGGCTCCAAGGTCGACGAGGGCCTGACGCAGGCGCTCGTGATCATGTTCCTGCCGCAGCTGATGTTCTACGGGCTCTCGGCGCTGTTCACGGCGATGCTCAACACCCGCGACGAGTTCAAACCCGGCGCGTGGGCGCCGGTCGCGTGCAACACCGTGCAGATCGCCACCCTGGTGACCTTCTACCTCATGCCCGGCGAGCTGACCCTGAACCCGACCGCAATGGGCCAGCCGAAGCTGCTCGTGCTCGGCATCGGCAGCACGCTGGGCGTCGTGCTGCAGGCGCTGATCCAGATCCCCGCGATGCGCCGCTCCGGGATCAAGCTGCGCCTTCGGTGGGGTGTCGACGACCGGCTCAAGCACTTCGGCAGCATGGGCATCGCGATCGTCACGTACGTCTTCATCTCGCAGGCGGGCTGGTACGCGGTCACGCCGATCCTGTCCCACGCCTCCGACGGCGGTCCCGCGATCCACCAGTACGCGTGGATGGTCCTCCAGCTGCCCTACGGCGTCATCGGCGTCGCGCTGTTGACCGCCGTGATGCCCCGCCTGTCGCGCAACGCCGCCGAAGGCAACCGGAACGCGGTGCTCGACGACCTGTCGGTCGCCACCCGACTCACCATGGTGGCCCTGGTGCCGATCGTGGCCTTCATGACGGTCTTCGGACCGTCCATCGGCCGCGCGTTGTTCAACTTCGGCCAATTCTCCCAGGACGACGCCAACTTCCTCGGCACCGCGATCTCGTTCTCGGCGTTCGTCCTGATCCCGTACGCCATGGTGCTCATCCATCTGCGGGTCTTCTACGCCCAGGAACGGGCCTGGATCCCGACCGGCATCGTCATCGCGATCGTCGCCGTGCAGATCGCGCTGTCCTACCTGGTGCCGGTCTTCGTGGACGACGACCACCGGATCGTCGAGTTCGTCGGCACCGCGCGCGGCCTGGCCTACACGGCGGGCGCGATCATGGGGTGGTACCTCCTGCGCCGGACCCTCGGGCCACTGCACCTGACCAACGTCACCGGCACGCTGATCCGCACCACGACCGTCTCGGTACTGGTGACGGTGACCGTCTACCTGATCATGCAGATCGACGGGCTGCAGCGGATGGACAAGAGCGGTTCCCTGGGCGCGCTGGTGTTCCTTGCAATCGCAGGCGTACTGTGCATGACGTTGATCTACGCGCTGCTCGCCCTCTGGCGGGTACCGGACGTGCTGGCGATCCTGGCACCCCTACGGCGCATCGCGGCCCGGTTCGTCCCGGCCCTGCGGCCGAGCGCACCGTCGGAACCGGCGCGCGAGGCCTCCCGCGCCCCGGACACCCGGGAGCTGCGACTCGACGAGCTGGAGGCCTACGCGAGCCTCCGCCGCGAGGAGATCACCGCCCAGCTGCCGCGGATCGCCGACGACATCGGCCTCCCGTATGCTGGTCAAAGCCATGTTCCCCGGCGTCCGCGGGCGAGCGCAGAACAACCGACCACGGGCCTTCGATACCGCAGAAGAGGAGCATTCGCAGTGACCGAGGACGACTCCGCACGCATGTCCGGCCACGAGGCACCCAGCACCGGTCAGATGCGACTGCCGTCCCAGCCGCCGGCGCAGGCGGGTCTCCCGGCCGGGTCCGACCAGGGCGACGCCGCCTGGGACGACGACGCCCCGCGCGGGCCCGAGCTCATCCCCGGCGCGGTCGTCGCGGGCGGCCGGTACCGGCTCATCGAGCACTACGGCGGTATCCGCGGGCTCCAGTTCTGGCAGGCCCGCGACATCAACCTCGACCGCGACGTCGCGCTCACCTTCGTCGACTCCGAGCAGACGGCGCCCGTCCCGGAACGCGGCGCGCAGATCAGCCTGCGCGGCGAGGGCCCCCAGTCGATCCTCTCCCGCACCCTGCGCCTGGGCCGCGTGCACTCGAACGGCCTGGCCCGCGTCCTCGACGTGGTGCGCGGCAGCTCGGGCGGCATCGTGGTCGCGGAGTGGATCCCCAGCAGCTCGCTGGCCGACGTGGCGGGCACGCATCCGTCCGCGATCGGCGCGGCGAAGGCCGTGCGCGCGCTGGCGAGCGCCGCGGAGGGCGCGCACCGCGCCGGCGCCGCTCTCTCGATCGACCACCCCGACCGGGTGCGCATCTCGCAGGACGGCCACGCCTTCCTCGCCTTCCCGGGCACGCTGGCCGACGCCTCCAAGGAGTCGGATGTCCGCGGGCTCGGCGCCGTGCTCTACGCACTCCTGCTCGAGCGGTGGCCGCTCGACGACGCGACGGGGCGCACCGTGACCACGGGGACGGGCACCGTCGCCGGGATCCGGCAGGCGGACGCCGATGCGAACGGCAACCCCGTCGAGCCGCGGGACGCCAAGCGCGACATCCCGTTCGAGATCTCCGCCGTCGCCACCCGCACGCTCGAGGGCGGCCAGGGCATCCGCACCGCGGCCACGGTGCAGCAGTTGCTGGACCAGGCCTCGGTGGTGGACGTGAAGACGGACCTGCTCGCCGTGGTCCGCGAGGAGGCTCCCCGGGAGGCCCCGCGTCAGTCGCCGGCCGCGGCCGCGCGCCCCGCGCAGAACCCGGTGCCGCTGGACCAGCAGCCCACACCGGCCAAGCGGATCCAGTCGAAGCAGACGCTGCTGCAGCGCGTCTCGGGCGGCAAGAAGAACGTGCCGCTGCTCGTGATCGCGGCGTGCGCGGTGGCGCTGCTCGTCATCATCGGGCTGACGCTGCTGATCAGCAGCCTCACCGGCGGTAAGGACACCCAGTCGGGTGTCGGCTCGCTGTACACCTCCAGCTCCACGGCGGACCAGAGCGCGGCGCCCGCACCGGCCCCTGGGGTCGGTGCGCCGGTCACGGCGACCGATGTCGCACTCGTCGACTTCGCCTCCTCCAAGGACTCCGCCACCAACCTGGCGAACGTCCTCACCGGCAAGACCCCGTCGTGGAAGACCGACACCTACAAGGCCGGCCCCGCCTTCGGCAATCTCAAGAAGGGCGTCGGCTTCCTCGTGACGCTGGAGAAGGCCGTCTCGCTGACCCGCGGCACCATCACCTCACCGAGCGCGGGTAGCACCGTCGAGGTGCGCACCGCGACCAAGGACACGGTCAAGTCGCTGGACGAGACCTCGCTGGTCTGGTCCGGCTCGCTGCGCCAGGGCGCCAACGACTTCCACGTGAGCACGGTGGCGCCGCGCGCCCGTTACGTGCTGGTCTGGATCACGGGCCTGACCAAGCAGTCGGGCAACGACTGGTACACCACGATCAACCAGGTGTCGTTCCAGGGCTCCTGAGCCACTCCGCTTCCGCTGCCCCCTCGATCCGCACCGCACCCTCGTCCGGAACCGAGATCAGCAGCGGGCGAGAGGTTCCCGCGTCCCGGTAGTCGAGGAACCGCACCTGCCACCCGTCCCGGGTCCGGAGGGCCGACTCGACCCGCACGTCCTCGGGGATCTGCAGTCCGCGCGAGCGCGCGTATTCCGCCGCGACGGCTCGGGCCTCCTCGGGCGTGCGACCGGGCACCCCGTTGTACTCGGGTCCTCCGCCCGACCACTGCGTCAGGCCGTGATCCTGTAGCCGGAGCCAGGATCGCTCCAGTGTCCGTTCGGGCGCGAGGTGGCCGAAAGCCGCCCACCAGGTGGCCGCGTCGAGCCACTCGTACTCGCACATCCGTACCAGATGATGCAGACCGTCTCCGTGCTCGAGACGGCCACCGAGGGCGGCCGCGACCTCCGCGGAGCCACCGACCGGCGGGAGCGGCGCACCGGGCAGCAGTTCCTCGTCGGCGGCGAAGGCACCGTCGTCCCAGAATCCCGTCCACGCGTAGCGGCCGGCGCTGACCCGGTGATCGAGCGCGGTGACGTGCTCGAGCCACGACGGGCCCCGCTCGACGCGCTCGGCCGGTCCCGGCGCGCCCGGGACGCGCCACCCGAGGTCGCCGCAGGAGAGCACCGCGCGCTCGGGCCCGAACCAGGCCAGGGTGGCGCCCGCCGTCGACGAGGCGTCGTACCGCGCCACCCCCTGCTCGCGCCCGTCCACGGTGACGCGGAAGGGCAGCGGCGCGCCCGCCGCGGCGAGCACGGGTTGCGCCGCCGCGAGCAGGCACCAGCGGGCGCGGATCACCCGGAGCGGATCGGCACGGTCGGACATGACCGCATCCTCCGCGCACCCGCTGAAGGTCCGCTTGCCCCCGACTTGTCGGTGCCGTGCTCTACGGTGCGGGAAAGGCGCCCGCCGGGCGCGCTCGATCGAGGGGGAACGAGATGACCGAACCGGACGACGGCGTCGTGATCGGCGAGGACGGGCTCGCCCGTCCGGCCTGGGCGGCCGAGGGGCTGCTGCGCGAGTACTACGACACCGAGTGGGGCATGCCGATCCGCGACGAGCGGGGCCTATTCGAGCGGATCGCCTTGGAGGGCTTCCAGGCGGGCCTCTCCTGGGCGACGGTGCTGCGCAAGCGCCCGGCCTTCCGGGCCGGCTTCGCGGACTTCGATCCCGATACGGTGGCCGCGTTCGGCGAGGCGGACGTCGAACGCCTGATGGACGACGCGGGGATCATCCGGAACCGGCAGAAGATCGAGGCCACGATCGGGAACGCCGGTGCCGTCGTGGCCCTGCGGGAGGACGGCGGCCTGGTCGATCTGGTGTGGTCCTTCCGGCCCGAGCGCACACCGGCGCCGCGCACGATGGCGGAGGTGGCCGCCACGTCGCCGGAGTCGGTGGCGCTGTCGAAGGAACTGCGCCGCCGGGGCTTCCGATTCGTGGGACCCACCACCATGTACGCGTTGATGCAGGCGGTCGGCATCGTCGACGATCACCTCGTGGGCAGCCACCGGCGCGGCAGCTCGGGCGTGTGGGCGCCGGACGCCGACTGAGCGCGCCCGGTCCCGCCCCGAGACCGCCGGTCATCCGGGGCGCCGACCACCGGCGCCGCTCGGCACCTACGCGGTGTGCGTGCCCGCCGTGGTGCCGGTTCCGCCGGCGAGGTGGCCGTACCGGTGCCGGGTGGTGCTCACCGCCTGTTCGCGCAGCACACTGAGCAACTCCCGGCGGCCGGAGAGCAGCACCGGGCCACGGAGCGCGCTGTGGCCGTGGCGGGCGGCGGCGGCCGCCACCTCGGGCTCCGGATCGCCCAGCAGCCGGATGCGCACGGGCTCGGCGCGGCCGGCGAGGCCGTCGGCGTAGTCCCGCGCGGTGTGCACCGGGGCCTCGAAGGGCATCGGCGGCGCCGCGGGGCTCAGCGTGACGTCGAGCCGGGTGCCGGTCCGCGCCGCGGCCAGCTGAAGCCGCACGAGGTCGCGCGGCCGGGCCCCCGCACCGACGCGCACCTCGAGGTGGGGGAGCGGACGGTAGCGGAAGACGTTGGTCTCGCTCGCCAGTCCCGTCGGATCGTGCTCGACGCCGAACTCCGTCGCCCAGGCGCGCTCGTCGGAGGCGGCCGCGGCGTGCAGCCAGCGCACGTCGTCCTCGCTCACATTCCGTGCGGCGCTGATGATCCGCTCGCTGAAGACGGTCGGCGCGACCTCGGGTGCGGTGGGCACCGTGCCGTCGGCCCAGCGGCCGAACTGCGCGACGTAGTTCGGGCCGCCGGCCTTGGCGCCGGGCCCGATCGACGAGCGCTTCCACCCGCCGAAGGACTGTCGCTGCACGATGGCGCCGGTCATGTGCCGGTTGATGTAGAGGTTGCCCGCCTCCACCTTCTCCCGCCAGTGGGCGATCTCGTCGGGGTCCAGGCTGTGCAGGCCCGCCGTGAGGCCGTAGCCGGTGGAGTTCTGCAGTCGCAGCGCCTCGTCGAGCGAGGCGGCGCGCATGATGCCGAGCACGGGGCCGAAGAGCTCGGTCGTGTGGAACCAGCTGCCCTCGGCGACCCCGTCGAGCACGCCGGGGGACCAGAAGCGGCCGGCCTCGTCCAGCCGTCGGGGCTCGACCAGCCAGCGCTCGCCTGGCCCGGGCTCGGTCAGGCCCCGCAGCAGTTTGCCGGACGCGGGTTCGATGAGCGGTCCGACGGTGGTGCCGAGATCGTGTCCCTCGCCCACGACGAGCGTGCGCACCGCGTCCTGCAACTGGCCGAGGAACCGCTGCGACGAGCCGACGCTGCCCACGAGGATCGCCAGCGAGGCCGCGGAGCACTTCTGGCCGGCGTGGCCGAAGGCGCTGCGCACCAGGTCGTTCACCGCGAGATCGGGGTCGGCGGCGGGGGTCACGACCATCGCGTTCTTGCCGGAGGTCTCGGCGAGCAGGTCGAGCTCGGGCCGCCAGCCGCGGAACAGCGCGGCGGTCTCGCTGGCACCGGTGAGGACCACCGCGTCGGCGTCCGGATGCGTCACCAGCCGGCGCCCGGCGTCCGCCTCGTCGGCGTTGACGAGCTGGACCAGCCCCGCGGGGACGCCGGCGGCGTGCAGCGCGTCGATCGCCGCGGTGCCGCAGCGCAGCACCTGCGGTGCGGGCTTGATGATCACGGCGGCACCGGCGGCGAGGGCGGCGAGCACCCCGCCGAGCGGGATGGCGACGGGGAAGTTCCACGGCGGGGTGACGACGACGAGACGATGCGGGGTGAAGACGGCCTCGTCGTCGTGCAGGGCGAGGGCGCTCTGCGCGTAGTAGCGGGCGAAGTCGACGGCCTCGGAGATCTCGGGATCCGCCTCGGCGACGGTCTTTCCGGCCTCGTACGACATGACGGTGAGCAGGGCGCCGCGCCGGCGCGCCAGCTCGTCGGCCACGCGGTGCAACACCGCGGCGCGCTCGGCGGCGGGCGAGGAGCCCCATTCCCGCTGGGCCGCGAGCGCGGTGGCGACGGCGGCATCGACCTTCTCCGGATCACTCACCCGCACAGGCGGTTCGACGGTGTCGGGGGCCGCGAGGGCGGCGCGGGCCCATGCGCGGTTCGCGGGCGTCGAAGGGTCGGTGTCCGGCTCGCCGGTGAAGGGGCCGTCGTGCGGTGCGGCGTCCGACGCGGTGCGGTCCTGCACCCGGTTCGGGCCGTCCTGCACAGCGGTGCGGCGGGCGAAGGCGGTGCGGAAGCGCTCCTCCTCCACCGCGATCGCGTCGGGGTCGGGACTGAACATCGAATACAGGAAGTTGTCGCTCGACGCGTTCTCCTCGAGGCGGCGCACCAGGTAACTCACGGCGACGTCGAAGTCGCCGGAGTGCACGACCGGGGTGTAGAGGATCAGGGATCCCACGTCGGCGCGGACGGCCGCGGCCTCCATCGGCGCCATGCCCTGCAGCATCTCGATGTCCAGCTGGCGCTGCACGTCCCGCTGCGCCGCGAGTTCCACCGCGTAGGCCACGGAGAAGAGATTCTGGGAGGCCACGCCGATGCGCAGGGCGTCGGCGTTCTCCGGCTGCAGCGCGGTGTCCACCATGCGCAGGTAGTTCGCGTCCACATCGGCCTTGCTGCCGTAGGTGGCGAGCGGCCAGTCGTGGACCTCGGCGTCCACCCGCTCCATCGCGAGGTTGGCGCCCTTGACGAGGCGCACCTTGACCGGCGCTCCGCCGGCGGCGACGCGGCGACGCGCGAAACCGGTGAGCCGGGCGAGAGCACCCATCGCATCGGGAAGGTAGGCCTGTAGCACGATTCCCGCTGTGAGCGAACGGAACTCGGGCTCGTCGAGGAGCGCGGTGAAGACCTCGATGGTCAGGTGGAGATCCTTGTACTCCTCCATGTCGAGGTTGACGAACTTCCCGCCGTCACGCGCCGTCCGGTAGAGGGGGCGCAGCCGCTCGACGATGCGGTCGCGGTTGCCCTCGAGGTCCCAGGGGACGAGCTGGGCCACCACGGAGGAGACCTTGATCGAGACGTAGTCCACCGAGGGGTTCGCCAGCAGCTCGTGGGTCCGGGCCAGCCGGTTGTCGGCCTCGCCCTGTCCGAGTACGGCCTCGCCGAGCAGATTGAGGTTGAGCCGCACGCCCACCTCGCGGGCTCGCCGCAGGCGGCGCTGCAGATGATCCCCGTCGGCGTCGAAGACCAAGTGTCCCACCAGCTGCCGCAGTCGCAGCCGCGCGACGGGCATGGCGATCGACGGTGCGATCCCGGCGGCGACCGTGCCCGCGCGGAGCAGGGCGGCGTCGACGGGGCTCATGAACGCCCGGCCCGGCGCGCCGCCGGCGGCGGGGGAGACGAGCCGGCGCAGCGCCTTCGCGGCGACCCGGTCGTCCTCGGGACGCGCGACCTCGTCGACGAAGCCCATGGTGAAGGCGACACCGCTCGGATCGTGCAGGAGCGCCGCGAGACTGGAGGTGGCGGCCGCTTCCCGGCGGCCGACCTCGGCGGGGCGTGCGCCACGGCTGGTGCGCAGCCAGCGCTGCGCGCGGGCAACGGCCGCATCGACGACATCGGCGTCGCCGGGGGCGGCGGACGGCAGGGGAGCGGACGGACGGGACGGTTCGACCATGAAAGGCCTCCTGATAGCTCGCGCAGTGAAATGGAGAATCCACAGCGACGGGTGCGCCACCTGGCCTGTACTCAGTGTAGTGCCCATCACACCGGCTCGGCGAGTCCATGCGTGATCGCAAATCCGGAGGGTGATTACGTTTCGTAGATTGAATAGCAAAGAACTGGTCTCGAAACGGTATCGGGCGGCTCTACGATCCCGTGCATGACCGAGTGGGGGAACACCATCTCGCGGGCGGCCGAATCGGGGGATCCGGTGACGGATGCGCAGGGCCCGGCCGCCGCACCGTCGGGCCGCGGGCACGACGGGACCCGCGACGGGGCCTCCGACGAGCGGCTCCTCGCGGATGCCGCGGCCGGCGACGGCGACGCCTTCGCCGAGCTCTTCCACCGGCACGCACGGCAGCTGCGCGCGACGGCACTGCGCACGATCCGCGACTACACCGACGCCGAGGACTGCCTGCAGGACGCGATGCTGCGGGCCTTCCAGCTGTCGCCGACCTTCCGCGGGGACTGCAAGGTGGGGAGCTGGCTGCACCGGATCGTGGTCAACGCCTGCCTGGACCGGGCGCGCCGCAATCAGGTGCGCACGTCGTTGCCGATGCCCGACGACCTGAGCGGCATCGCCTCGGACGAGGGCCGCACCGCGGAGGAGCTGGACCGGCGCCTGTCCGTGGAGGCCGCGCTGCGGATGCTGCCCGAGGATCAGCGGGCGGCGGTGGTCGCCGTCGACATGTACGGGATGTCGGTGACGCAGGCGGCCGAACACCTCGGCGTCGCGCCGGGCACCGTCAAGAGCCGCCGGGCGCGCGCCCGCGTCCGGCTCGAGCGCCTACTGCGCTGACCCGCACGCCGGCGCCCGTCCGGGTCATTCGCGACCCGCACAACGAATATTGAAATCGAGGGGAACCGATCGGCGGGCTGGTGCGTCCAATTCAAGAGAGGAGGATTCCGATGGGGAAGGCAGCACCGCCGGCGGGCGGCGAGGACGACGATCGGCCGCTGAGCCGCGAACAGGACGCCCGACTCGACGCGGCGCTGGCGCAGTACCGCGATCGCACCTTCGAGACCTGGTCCGCACCGGAGGGCTTCACGGCCGAGTCCCCGCTCGGCGATCGCCGCATCGCGGCGGCGATCCGCGCCGCACCGCCTCCCGTCCTGCCGCGACGCCGGCTGCGGTACCGGCTCGGGGCCGCCGCGGCCGCCGTCGGAGTCCTGGCGGTCACCGTCGCGCTCAGCACCCTGCGGGAGGCACCGCCCGAGCCGGAGACCGGAGTCATGCTCGCGGCGGCGACGCCCGGCGGCGACCGAGGGCCCTTCACCGACGTCACGGCGCTCGCCCGCTGCCTCGACACGGCCTCGGTGCCCGCACAGCAGCGCACGCTGCTCGGCGCGGGGCCGATGCAGGTGCGCGGCGACCACGCGACCGTGCTCCTCCTGCCGGGCGGTCGGCTCGGGGACGTCCGACTGCTCGCCGTGACCCCGTCGTGCGCACGCGGGGAGACCTCGTCGGTCCTGGTGAACCGTCTGCTGCCCGGTAGCGCGGGCGCACGCGCGGCCACGCCGTAACCTGGGAGCAGGCGGCGCGGGAACATTGTCGGGCTCGGCGCCGTTGGCACACATGTCGGCCCGGGAGCACCGGGCGGTTCTTCAACAGGTTGGGTGGGTAATGACTGCAGCGGGCACCGATATCGCGGACGTGATCATCATCGGATCGGGTCCGGCCGGATACACGGCGGGCGTCTACGCCGGCCGTGCCGAGCTGACGACCATCCTGTTCGAGGGCACCAACTTCGGCGGCGCCCTGATGACCACCACCGAGGTCGAGAACTACCCCGGCTTCCGCGAGGGCATCATGGGCCCGCAGCTCATGGACGAGATGCGCGAGCAGGCCATCCGTTTCGGCGCCGACCTGCGCATGGAGGACGTCGAATCGGTGCAGCTCGACGGCGAGATCAAGGAGGTCGTCACCTCCGAGGGCACCTACCGCGCTCGCGCGGTGATCCTGGCGATGGGCGCCGCTGCGCGCTACCTGGGCATCCCCGGCGAGGAGGCCCTGCTGGGCCGCGGCGTCAGCGCCTGCGCCACGTGTGACGGCTTCTTCTTCCGGGACCAGGACATCGCCGTGGTCGGCGGCGGCGATTCGGCGATGGAGGAGGCGATCTTCCTCACCAAGTTCGCCAAGTCCGTGACCCTGATCCACCGCAGCGAGAACTTCCGCGCCTCCAAGATCATGCTCGACCGCGCCCGCGCCAACGAGAAGATCCGCTTCCTCACCGACGCCAAGGTCACCGCGGTGCAGGGCGAGAAGTCGGTCGAGTCGCTGCTCGTCGAGAACACCGTGACCGGCGCCGTGGAGACCCTCGAGGTGACCGGCCTGTTCGTGGCGATCGGCCACGATCCCCGGTCCGGCCTGGTCGCGGGACAGATCACCGTCGACGACGACGGTTACGTGCAGGTCGAGGGCCGCAGCACGGCCACCGGCGTGCCCGGCGTCTTCGCCGCGGGCGACCTCGTCGACCACACCTACCGCCAGGCGATCACGGCGGCCGGCAGCGGCTGTTCCGCGGCGATCGACGCCGAGCGCTGGCTCGCGCACCACCGTGAAGCCGCCGTCGCCCAGTAGTCCCATTCCCGAGAACCCCGCACCGAGGAGCACCGCCATGGCCGAGATCGTCACCCTCACCGACGACACCTTCGTCGAGCAGGTCCTGCAGTCCGACAAGCCCGTGCTCGTCGACTTCTGGGCCACCTGGTGCGGGCCCTGCAAGGTGGTCGCGCCCGTCCTGGAACAGCTGGCCGCCGAGCACGGCGACAAGGTGACCTTCGCGAAGATCGAGGTCGACCAGAACCCGGGCGCGCCCCGCGACTACCAGGTGCTCAGCATCCCGACGCTGATCCTGTTCCAGAACGGTAAGCCGACCACCAAGTTGATCGGAGCGAAGAGCAAGTCCGCTATCCTTAAGGAGCTCGACGGCCTGGTGTGATTCGCCGTCGCGTTGGCCGGGGGGCCCCGAGGCCGTATCGTGTACTCGATTTCCCGTCCTCGGGGCGGCCCGCCCATAGGAAGCTAGCGAAGGGTGCTCCATGCCACGCATCAGCCTCGGTGATCACGGTGGCGCCGTGGCGGAGATTCGCGGCATTCTCGCCGACCAGGGTTTCCTCCGCGATTACGTGCCGCCCACCGATCTGGTCGTCGGCGGGTGGACCGTCCCCGAGGCCGTCTTCGACCGGCGGCTGGACCGCGCCACGCGCGCCTTCCAGCAGCAGCGCGGGCTCCTCGTCGACGGTGTCGTCGGCCCCGCCACCTACCGGGCGCTGCGCGAGTCCACCTATCAGCTGGGCGCACGCACGCTGAGCTACATCGCCTCCGCGCCCCCGTCGGGCGACGACGTGGCGGCCCTGCAGGCGCGCCTGCAGAACCTGGGCTTCTACGCCGGCATGATCGACGGCCTCTTCGGCCCGCAGACCCACCTCGGCCTCTCCGCCTACCAGCGCGAGTTCGGCCTCGTCGCGGACGGCATCTGCGGTCCCGCGACGCTCCGCTCGCTCACCTTCCTCGGCTCCCGCGTCACGGGCGGCTCGCCCCATGCCATCCGCGAGGAGGAGCACGTCCGCAGCTCCGGCCCGCGGCTCTCGGGAAAGCGCATCGTCATCGACCCGGGCCTGGGCGGGCCGGACCGGGGCCTCGCCGTGCGCGGGCCCGACGGGCGGCCCATCACCGAGGAGGAGATCCTCTGGGACCTGGGCTCGCGACTCGAGGGCCGAATGGCAGCCGCCGGCATGGAGACGTACCTGTCGCGCCCGCGCGGCATGGACGCCGACGACAGCACCCGCGCGTACACCGCGAACACCTTCGACGCCGACATGATGATCGCGCTGCGCACCGCGCACTACCGCAACGACCGCGCCCACGGCGTGGCCTCGTTCCACTTCGGGAACACGCACGGCGCGAGCTCGAACATCGGCCGCAATCTCGCGGGCTTCATCCAGCGCGAGATCGTCGCGCGGACGCCGCTCACGGACTGCCACTACCACGGCCGCACCTGGGACATCGTGCGTCTCACCCGGATGCCCACGGTGCAGATCGACATCGGCTACATCAGCAACCCGCACGACGCGGCGGTGCTCGCCTCTCCGCAGATGCGCGACACCATCGCCGAGGCGATCCTGGTCGCGGTCAAGCGTCTCTACCTGCTGGGAGAGAACGACCGCCCCACCGGCACATACACTTTCGCCGAGCTGCTCGAACTCGAGGAGAACGCCGAGAACCGGGCCTGACGGTCCGCGGACCCCACGCTCCCGGCTCGCGGCCGGGGGAGCGCACCGTCGGGGCGGAGCGCACCGTATCGAGCGGAAGGCCGCGAAGAGGTCATTGGCGGGCGCCGCCGGGCCATCGGCGGCCCACGGCCCGGCCGAGCTGAGCACCCCCGTTGCGAGGCCCTGAGCGGCCTCGTGCGGCGTCAGTGCTCGCCGGCCCTCCCCACGGGTGCGGCCGCGTCCCCCGTGTCCTCCAGCGCGTTCCTGAGCGCCGCTTCGGCGGCACCGGCCGCGAGCAACTGCTCCAGGGCGTGCTCGACCCCCGCCTTCCAGCCCAGTCCCTCGGAGAGCTCGAGGCGCAACCGCGGGAACCGGTGGTGCGGCGCGACGGTCTCGAAGCCCATCTGCTCCAAGAAGTCCGCATCGGTGAGCGGCGGGGTCTTGCAACCGCACGGACCGCAATCAAGTTGTGCCACAACATCTTCCGTTACCATACCGACGGGGGTGAGCAACGCGAAGGCTTCCACGGCACGGACGCCGCGGCGCACCAGGTCCGTGCACACGGCGCTCACCAGCTCCTCCTTGACCCGCGGGTCCATGCCCGGCTCGGAGCCGACCCAGGTGAGCAGCACGGCGTCGGGACTGATGGGCGCGGTGGGGAAGTGGCCGGCCCGCGGGACGCTGCGGGGCGGCGCGTAGAAGGCCACGCCGACGACCCGGGCGGTGCCGTCGACGGCGTGGTCGATCGCGACCTGCCCGCAGGAGCCCCACTCCAGCATGAGCATCGACAGCCAGGCCTCCTTGTCGAACTCGGTGTCCGTCAGGGTCTCACCGTCGGGCGCGACCTCCCAGTAGACGCAGCGGCGGATGTGCCGCGGGAGGTCGTCGAAGCCACCCAGGGTGAGCGGGACGATCGTCAGCGCCATGGCGGATCACTTCTCGGCGAGGAGCGCGACGATGCGTTCGAGATCGTCGGCGGACCCGACCTCCACGACGATCTTTCCCTTGCGCTTGCCCATCGAGACGGTGACCTTGGTGTCGAGGCGGTCGGCGATCCGGTCGGCCACCTCGCGCAGGCCCGGGTCCGCCGGCTGGCGGCGCTTGGGCGCCGCGGGCACGACGGTGCCGTCGCCGCGGTTCGCCAGCGTCACGGCCTCCTCGGTGGCGCGCACCGAGAGTCCCTCCGCGACGATCCGGGCGGCGAGCGCGTCCTGCGCCTCCGCGCCGGCCTCCAGCGCGAGGAGCGCGCGAGCGTGCCCGGCGGAGAGGACTCCCGCCGCGACCCGGCGCTGCACGGCGACGGGCAGCCGCAGCAGGCGGATCGTGTTGGTGACGACGGGCCGGGAGCGACCGAGCCGGGCGGCGAGCTCGTCGTGCGTGACGCCGAACTCCTCGAGCAGCTGGGCGTAGGCGGCCGCCTCCTCCAGCGGGTTCAGCTGCACCCGGTGGATGTTCTCGAGGAGCGCGTCCCGCAACATGTCGCCGTCGGCGGTCTCCCGCACGATCGCGGGGATCGCGGCGAGGCCGGCCTCCTGGCTGGCGCGCCAGCGCCGCTCGCCCATGACGAGCTGGTACCGGAGCTCGCCCTGCGGCTGGGGGAGCGGCCGCACCACGATCGGCTGCATGAGCCCGAACTCACGGATCGAGTGGACCAGTTCGGCGAGACCCTCCTCGTCGAAGACGGTGCGGGGCTGCTGCGGGTTCGGCTGGATCGCAGCCGGGGCGATCTCCCGGTACACCGCGCCGGACTCCGCGAGGTCCGACGGTGCCGTCCGGTCCGTCGCCGAGGCGGAGGGCTTCCGGGCCGGGCGCTCCCGCGGACCGTCGGAGGCCGGCTTCGGCGGCGTCCCGGGGCGCGCGCCGATGATGAGGTCCGCGGCGTCGCTGCCGAGCCGCGGACCCTCGTCGGGTCCGGTGGGGATGAGTGCGGCGAGACCGCGGCCGAGACCGCCCTTCTTCTGACCGGCCATCCCTACACCGCCTGCCCGGCGCCGCGGAAGGCGAGCTCGCGGCCCGCGTCGAGATAACTCATCGCGCCGCGCGAACCCGGGTCGTAGTCGAGGACCGTCGTGCCGTAGCCGGGCGCCTCCGAGACCTTGACGCTACGGGGGATGGTCGCGCCGAGGACGCGATCGCCGAAGTGGTTGCGCACCTCGGCGGCCACCTGATCGGCGAGCTTGGTCCGCGCGTCGTACATCGTGAGGAGCACGGTCGAGACGTGGAGATCCTTGTTGAGGTGTGACTGCACGAGCTCGATGTTGCGGAGCAGCTGGCCGACGCCCTCGAGTGCGTAGTACTCGCACTGGATCGGGATGAGGACTTCCTTCGCGGCGACGAGCGCGTTCACCGTGAGCAGTCCCAGCGACGGCGGGCAGTCGATGAAGATGTAGTCGAGATCCTCCGCCGCGGCGCTGCCGAGCGCGTTCTTCAGACGCGTCTCGCGCGCCACCATGCTCACGAGCTCGATCTCCGCGCCGGCGAGGTCGATCGTCGCGGGTACGCAGAAGAGGTTGGGGGAGTGCGGGCTCTGCGCCATCGCGTCCTCCAGCGTCGCCTCGCCGAGGAGGAGTTCGTACGTCGACGGAACGCCCGAGCGGTGGTCGACGCCGAGCGCGGTGCTCGCGTTGCCCTGCGGGTCGAGGTCGACGACGAGCACCCGCAGGCCCTGGAGCGCGAGGGCCGCCGCCAGGTTCACGGCGGTGGTGGTCTTGCCGACGCCGCCCTTCTGGTTGGCGATCGTCAGCACCCGGCGCTCCAGGGGCTTGGGCAGGGTGCCCGCCGCCCCGGGGGTCAGGACCTGGCTGGCACGGCGGGCGGCCGCGGCGATGGGGGTGTCGTCTTCAGTGGTTCCACGTGAAACGTCGAAGCCGGATTCGTGATCAGTCACGCGCTCTCCTCAGCTGTTGCCCCTCATCCTAGTTTCTCCGCAGGAGTGCGTCAGCCCCGCCTCGGCGGCGGACGATCCGATCGGCACGCTCCTCCCTCGCCACGCCGGTTCCACGTGAAACGCGGTCGTTCCGTCCGCGCACGTCCCACCGCCGACGCGGCCGCCCCCTCCCCGGCGGGTCGGCCGCGGGCGGATGCCGCCGGCTCCGCGACCGCACGAGGTCGGTCGCGGCCGTTCCGGCACGGCCGCTCGCCGTGGCGGCGCGACGGCGCGCGGCACGGATGCGTCCCTGCCGCGGGCCGCGGCGTCCGGCCCGTCGCCACGCCACCGGCCGACCCGGAATCCCACGCACGCGACGCGGGCACCGCAGACACGGACCGCAAACTCCGTCGCGCATTCTCGGAACAGGCGGTCGCCTGCCGGCTGACGGTTCCATGCCTGCGGCCCGGTCGCGATCTCGGCGATGCTCGGCCGCGCTCCGCCTCCTCCTACCGGCCACCGCCCACTAGCGACCGCGCCGACGATGCTTCCGGTGCCTGGAGCGCCCATCGTCGTGCCCGACCGTCGCGATCGTTCGGCGCTCCGTCACCGTCGGTGCCGTCGGCCGGGAACCGTCGGGGTTCCCGGCGCGGTTTCACGTGGAACCGTTCGCATCGGTCGGCAGAGCCGACATCCGTGAGCGCCGACACCGCATGCGTGGCGGCGAGCACCACCCACGCCTCAGCGCGATGCACCACGGGCGAGCTCGCGGATCACGCAGTGAGGCGCTTCCGCAGATCCGTCGGCGGCGCAGACGCGACGGGGCTCTGCGGCCGTCGCGCACCGTGCGGAATCCGGTCGGCGCGGCCGCCGGGCTCGAGCGCCCCCTCGATCACGCGATGAGGAGCGACGTCGGAGTGCGCTCATAGGCCGCAGTCGGTACGACGGCGGTGCCACCCGGCCCCGGGAGCACCCGCACGCTGTCGCCCGCGAACCGTGGCGAATCGTCTCACAGATCCCGTCACGACGCCGTCGGCCGACCTCCCGCGCGGGGACCGCGGCCGTCGAGTCACGCCGAAGCCTCCGCGCTTCCGAAGACCGGCGACTCGGCCCGCCCTGAGGGCCGGACGAACGCGGGCCCCGCGGCGTCGCGGACGGGTGCCACGCGCACCGCGCCGGCTGACGCACCACCGGTTGTCCGGAGCACGGATGACATCGGCCCGACCCCTCCGATCGTGTTTCCCGTGAAACGGCCGCGGATCCGCGAGCGTCGTCGTCGCACCCTCCTCGGTCGCTGCGTCGGCGGCCCCGACACTGCGGCGACGCCGGCGAGCATGTCCACGTCCGCTGCGGTGCGTGCGCGGTCGGCCCGGCGTGGCCGCGAGCGGCCCGCTGGTTCCACGTGAAACCGTCCCGCCGTCGCCCGGTCCCCGGGTGACACCACCAGACCGTCCGCGGCAAAGAGGGGAGTGGACGCACACGCCCCTTGCACCGGTGCCGGACCGTCGCGAAGCGCGGATCATCACAACACCGCGGTACCGACGCAGCGACGCGCTCCGGCCACGTACGTCCGCGCCGGCAGATGCCCTCGGCATCAGATGACCCGACGGACACCTCGCGCCGCCCGACGGACGGCTCCGTGCGGTCCTCGGTACCCGCCTCCCGCAGCGGGCGACCGCGCGGAACCCCACCACCGGTGGCACGGGGATGCTCCTGCGCGGCCGACCACCGATGCCAGTGGCGGCGCGCTCGCCGTCCCTCCCGCCAGGCGCGCCCGTCCGAGCAGCGGCCCGCCCCGCCACAGGACCGCGGCGCACTGTGTCTGGGACCGTCCGCGCCGTGGGCCCGCCTCCGGGATCGCCGTACGGCCGTCGCACCGGCTTTCCTCACCGTCTCCCGCCGCCGATTCGCGGTGAGCCCACGTGGCGCCCCGGTCCCGCGCACCGGTCGCGCGGGAGCATCTCGACGCCTCGCCGAACGGGGAGCGGGGGAGCGCCGTCGTCTCGTTCCACGTGAAACAGCTCCCTCGCCGGCACCGTCCGGCGCGAACCCCGCCCGTCCGACCGACTGGGTCCGCAACCGCCCGATCGCCCGACAGCGACACACCTCGACGCGCCACCCGTTCACAGCCGCCCGGCTTGCTCGTCACCTCGCCCGCGATCCCGCTCGTCCCCGCAGGCGACCACCCGACGGCGCGCGTCCCCCACGAAGAGTGCGAGGGGCACTCGCGCGTGACCGCAGGAGACCGAGTCCGATCGCCCGATCGCCACGGCAAGCGCACGGGGAGGCGACCCACCCGCAGGGACGGTCCGGCGACACCGGGCCGGCGCAGAGCAAGCCGCGGCGGTCATGGCCGCCCTCTCGCCGAACCGCAATGCCGGACCCAGACGGCCGAGCGGGATGATCGGCTCCCTGCGCGGGGGCACCCCTCCGGCCCCCGAACCTCGGCGGCGCCGCACACCGACCGGGTCCGGTGACCGGGTCCGCGGACAGCGAGAACAAGAGACGAGACGAACTCAGCCCTCATCCCGCGCCGCCAGACCGAGCGCCGCTTGATTGCGGGCCGGCCTGAGGAGGTGCTGCCGGAATCGGCATACTTCCCCACCGGTTCGCGGAGACGGTCGGCCCGCTCCGGAGCTTGTGGCCGACTGGTGCTCCGGACATCGCTGCCACCCGCAGCGCCACCTCATCGGAGCAGCATCGATTTTTCGTACGGACGTACCATTCGTCAGCCGGAAGATGCCATTCCCCGGCTATCGAAATCTCACACTATGTCACGTGTCGAAACTACCCATGGGTAGTCGCGAGGGCGGAATCGGCGCCGGAAATGCCCGTTTCCGGTCAGCGCCGGCCCTTGGATCGCTTCTTCGTCGCCGGGGCGCGGCGCACCGCACGTACCACGGTCGTGGCCGGATCGACGATGCCGACACCGCAGAGGACGACCTCCGGATCACGGAGTCCGGCCTTCGTGAGGATCGCTCCGTGCTCCTCGATCTCCTCGGCCGCCCGCGAGCCCTTGAGCGCAAGCAGCCGACCGCCGTCCCGCAGTAGGGGAGCGGACCACGGGGCGAGCTTGGGGAACCCGGACACCGCCCGCGACGTCACAGCGTCGGCACCACCGACCGCGTCGACGACGGATCGCTCCTCGGCCCGGCCGCGGACCACACGAACGTTGGGAAGACGCGGACCGCAGAACTCCTCGAGGAAGACGGCACGGCGCAGCAGCGGTTCGACGAGGACGACCTCGACGTCCGGCCGCGCGATCGCGACGGGCACCCCGGGCAGGCCCGCACCGCTGCCGATGTCGACGAGCGTCTCGCCGGTCTCCAGCAATTCGCCGAGAACAGCGCAGTTCAAGACGTGGCGCTCCCAGAGCCGCGGCACTTCACGCGGTCCGATCAGACCCCGAACCACGCCATCGGTCGCCAGCACCCGCGCATACTCCTCGGCGAGATCGAGTCGGTCGGCGAAGACCTCCCGCGCGATCGGGGGAGTGGGGGGCAGCGCGTCCGCAGTCGTCTCGCCGTCGGCGGGGTTCTCCGCCACCTCGTCGCGCCGTTCCACGTGAAACCTCTCCTGTCACAAACACACTTCTCGGGCACATCCGCCCGGAAACGACGACGGGCCCCAGGCGCACGGCCCGGGACCCATCGTTCACCTACGTCCAGTCTAGGCGTTGGGGAGTACCACGACGCGACGGTTCGGCTCCGCGCCCTCACTCTCCGAACGCACGCCATCGACCTTGGCGACGGCGTCGTGGACGATCTTGCGCTCGAACGGCGTCATCGGCTTGAGCGACTCCTTCTCACCGGACTCCGCCACCCGCTGCGCGATCTCGGTGCCGAGGCCGGAGAGGCGGGTACGCCGGCTCGCGCGCCAGCCCGCGACGTCGAGCATCAGGCGGCTGCGGTCGCCGGTGGACTGCTGCACCGCGAGCCGGGTCAGCTCCTGCAGGGCGTCCAGCACCTCGCCGCGCTGGCCCACCAGTTTCGCCAGATCCTCGCCACCGTCGATCGCGACGATGGCGCGGCCACCCTCCACGTCGAGGTCGATATCGCCGTCGAAGTCGAGGATGTCGAGCAGCTGCTCGAGGTAGTCGGCGGCGATCTCGCCCTCCTCGACCAGCTCGTCGTCCTCGCTCTCGGGGCTCTCCGCCGAAGCCTCGGCAGGCGCCTCGGTCACGGTCTGCTCCTCCTCGACGGTCACGTCGTCAGGCATGGGTACTCCTTGGGAATTCGATCATCAGGGGTTCGTGGGCGCCGCGCTCAGCGCTTGCGCTTCTTGTTCCGGTTGCGCTGCTGCTGATTGCGCTGCTGCTGCCGGGCATTCGCGGAGGGGTGCTGGGGCTTCGGCTTGGCGCCGGGCGTCGGCTTCGACGGTGCCGACTCCTCCGCGGGCTCGTCGGTCGCATCGGTCGCGGTCTCGGCGGCCTTGGTGACGGAGACGGCCGCGCCGCCCTTCTTGGGCTTCACGCCCGGCTTCGGCGCGTTCTCCGCACGCTTCTCCTGCGCCAGGCGCTTCTTCTCCTCGTCCTCCTTGTCGAGCTTGCCGAAGACGATGTGCTGCTGGCAGTACGTCCAGATGTTCTGGGTGACCCAGTAGATCAGGATGGCGACGGGCAGGAAGAAGCCACCGACCAGGACGCCGATGGGGAAGACCCACAGCATCAGGCGGTTCATGATGGCCGTCTGCGGGTTGTCCAGCGAGGCGACGGGCTGGCGCGCGATGGATGCGCGCGAGTTGAAGTGCGTGGCCAGCGCTGCGATGATCATCAGCGGTAGCGACAGCGCGAGAATCTGCCACTGCTCGAAGTTCGGCTGGATGAAATCGTTATTGATGTTGACCGGCATGAACGCCTGGTAGTTCTTCTCCGGCATCTGCACCATCGACGACAGCGGCACGTCGAAGAGGCGCGCATCGAGGAAGCTCCCGACATCCGTCGCAGAGAAGAAGTAGTTAGGTGTGTGCCGCGTCTCGTAGGCCGTCATATCGGGCGAGCCGAACATGCTCGTCGCGCCGCCGTTCATCCGGTTGAACGAGCGGAGCACGTGGAACAGGCCGATGAACACCGGCACCTGCAGCAGCGCGGGCAGGCAGCCGAGGAGCGGGTTGAAGCCGTGCTCCTTCTGCAGCTTCTGCATCTCGAGCGCCAGCTTCTGGCGGTCCTTGCCGTACTTCTTCCGCAGGGCCTGCATCTGCGGCTGGAACTCCTGCATCTGCCTGGTCGTCCTGATCTGGCGGACGAAGGGCTTGTACAGGATGGCGCGCAGCGTGAGCACCAGGAAGATCACCGAGAGGGCCCAGGTGATGCCGCTGTCGGGGCCGAGGCCGGGCACGAAGGAGAAGACCTTGTGCCAGACCCACATGATGCCCGACACCGGGTAGTACACGTAGTCCAAGGACATCGGATTGAAACTTGACACGGGGCGGTGCTCCTTGCCGATCTATTTCGAAGAGGTTCTGGGGCGCGGTCATTCGCGCATCGGAAAGTGGAAGCCGCTGGCGGCGGCGGCTATTCGGGGACGGGGTCCCAACCGCCGCGGTGCCACGGCCCGCACTTGAGCAGGCGAATGGTACTGAGGTACACGCCCTTGACCGCGCCGTGCGCCGAAAGCGCCTCCACCGCATACTCGCTGCAGGTGGGGGTGAATCGGCAGGTGGGCGGGCGCACCGGGGAGATCCACGTCCGGTACAGCTGCACCAGAGAGATCAATGCCCGCCGGGGAACCGCGCGCAGCGTCCTCCCGGCCGTCACCGTCGTCTCCTCGCTCACAGCGCACCCAGTTTCGTCAGACCCGAACGCAGTTGTGCTGCCAGCTCGTTCGCGTCCTCGTCCGCCGCAGTACGGAGCGCGCGGACCACGACGAGGGCGCCATCGTCCAGCTCGCCGGCCACGGAAGCGACGGCGGCGCGCAACCGGCGCGCAACGGTATGCCGAATCACCGCGTTACCCACGGCTTTCGAGACGACCAGGCCCACGCGGGGCGCCGGGGTCACGGGATCGATCGCGGACACGACGAGGCCCGGTCCCCCCTCGGGAGCGGGGACCGGGCTCGTATTCGTCGCTGTCGCCACGTGCACCACGATGGAGCGGCGGCCCACGCGTCTACCGCCTTTGACCGCCGCGGCGAAATCGCGCGACGAGCTCATGCGGTAGCGGGCGGGTAGCACGTCAGTGTTCTGCCTTCTCCATCGCCTTTTGCAACAGCGCCACCGCGACCGGGGGTCCGGTACGCGGTGGCGCTACGCGAGAGGGGAAATCAGGCCGTCAGCTTCGCGCGGCCCTTGGTCCGACGCGCAGAGACGATGGCGCGCCCGGCACGGGTACGCATACGGAGACGGAAGCCGTGCACCCGCGCGCGGCGACGGTTGTTCGGCTGGAACGTCCGCTTGCCCTTGGCCACGGTGACACTCCTTGTTCAGTGGACGACGCTCGTGCGCCGCCGTTCGATGGACGGAAACTCTTCGGCGGCACATGAAGCTCGACTTGAGGTCGAACTCGCCCGACGGATCGGTGTGCGCACAGACCGGTCAAGACTACTTATCCCCACTGACAAGGTCAAACCGGCGCCCGCGGGGCCACGTGACGAGCCTCACAATCGGTGGTTCGCGACACGCCGAACGACGGCGACATCCCACCGCTTCCTGCGGGAATGTGCGTTGTGTTGAGGACCGCGCTCCACTCTGTTAACTTTGCCGAATGCGATTGCTGAGCACGGCCGCGGCACCCCGTGGACCCCGAGCACGGCAGCTTCGGGCCGACCGGCGCCGGGCGTGTAGCGGGCTGGGCGCCGCGCCGTAGCCCGGCTCCTCCGACACGCTGCTTCCGCAGTCCTGCGACCTCGTCGTTCCCAGCCGAAGACACCGGCTGACAACACCTGTACTCCTGGTCTTCCACACCTGTGGATGAACCTGTGGAGTACAGTTCATGCGCAGGTCGGGTGGGGTGCAGTCATGCACAGCCCGACGTTGGACGTGTGAACGAGTACGCCGGTCGGAAGCCGGAGACCGAAGGCTTTCAAACCCGGTGTGGAGGACCTGATGACCGTTGATCCGCTGATCGAGACGTGGACCGCCGTGGTCGACGAACTCTGCGGAGACAACACCGATCGCACCCTCACCAAGCAGGAGAAGGCCTGGCTCAAGCTGGTCCAGCCGCTGACCCTGACCGAGGGCTTCGCGCTCGTGGCCGTGCCCTCGCAGCTCATGAAGGACGCCATCGAGCGGAGCCTCCGCGAGCCGCTCGTCGCCGCGCTCACCACCCGCCTGGGGCAGGACGTGGAGCTCGGCGTGCGCATCTCCCCCGACGCCACACCGCCGGCCGCGCCCGTCGCGGCCGCCGCCCCCGCGCCCGCGGAGAGCCCCTCCGGACCGAGCACCGCGGATCTCACCGTGCCCGTGAGCGAGATCGCTGCGGGGATGCCCGGCGCACCGTCACCGTCCGTCCAACTGCCTCCGCCCATGACGGGCCCGGCGACCAACGGCACGGCGATGACCGGATCGTCCGGCTCGAGCCTGAACCAGAAGTACACCTTCGAGACCTTCGTCATCGGCGCTTCGAACCGGTTCGCGCACGCTGCGGCCTTCGCCGTGGCGGAGGCGCCGGCCCGGGCGTACAACCCGCTGTTCATCTGGGGAGAATCCGGCCTGGGCAAGACCCACCTGCTGCACGCGGCGGGCCACTACGCACGCCGTCTGTTCCCCGGGATGCGGGTGAAGTACGTGTCCACGGAGGAGTTCACGAACGACTTCATCAACTCCCTGAAGGACGACCGCCAGGTCCAGTTCAAGCAGCGCTACCGCGACGTGGACATCCTGCTGGTGGACGACATCCAGTTCCTCGAGGGGAAGCTGGGCATCCAGGAGGAGTTCTTCCACACGTTCAACACGCTGCACAATGCGAACAAGCAGATCGTCGTCTCCTCCGACCGCCCGCCGAAACAGCTGGCGACGCTGGAGGATCGGCTGCGGACCCGGTTCGAGTGGGGCCTGATCACCGACGTGCAGCCGCCCGAGCTGGAGATCCGCATGGCGATCCTGCTCAAGAAGGCGCAGATGGAACGGATCCACGTGCCGCCGGACGTGCTGGAGCTCATCGCGACCCGCATCGACCGGAACATCCGTGAGCTCGAGGGCGCGCTGATCCGGGTCACCGCCTTCGCCTCGCTCACGCAGACCGATGTGACCTACGAGCTCGCGGAGATGGTGCTGCGCGACCTGGTGCCGGACACCACGACGATCGAGATCTCCTCCAGCACCATCCTTTCCGTGGTGGCGGAGTACTTCGAGATCTCGGTCGCCGACCTCAAGGGCACCGAGCGTGCCCGCGCGGTGACGCACGCGCGGCAGATCGCCATGTACCTGTGCCGCGAGCTGACGGAGCTGTCACTACCGAAGATCGGGCAGATCTTCGACCGCGACCACACCACGGTGATGTACGCCGAGCGGAAGATCCGCAAGGAGATGCCCGAGCGGCGCCGGGTCTACGACCAGGTGCAGGAGCTCACCACTCGCATCAAGCGCCGCAGCCAGTAGCGCGCCGGGCCGCGCCCGTCAGCGGCCGGCCGAACAGATCAACGGTCCGCCGCCGCCCCGGCTACTGCTCTCCTCGGAGACGACCTTCCCGTTGCGCGTGATCGAGCACCCCACATCACCCGTGTACCCGAGCACCGTCACGGTGACCAACGGCGCGTCCGAGGTGAACTCCTTCGACCACGGGAGCGGTTGGGTGCCGAAGAGGCCCGTGTCGGGAACGCCGACCGTCACCAGCTGCGCGGAACCACCGCCCGTGACCTCCACGCGCCACTTCCGTGCGTCCGGTCCGGTGCTCGAGCCCCCGCCGAAGATGGGCGGGATCGAGATGCCCGACGGGACGCCGCTCGGCAGCGTGATCCCGCCCGGCCTGCTGCTCGTGGTCGTGGTCGACGGCGGGGCCGTCGTGGTCGGCTGCGACGAGGCGGTGTTCTCCGGGGAGCCGCTGGTCGCCACGAGCGCCACGATGACCGCGAGGACGAGTGCGAAGACCACCGCCGCCGCAGCGATCCACAGCAGCTTCCGATTCCCTCCCGAGCCGCCACCGTCGCCGCCCGCGCCGCCTCCCGGGCCTCCGGGACCGGGGGGCGGCCCCTGCGGCGGCTGTGCGCCGTACTGGGCGTACTGATCGCCGTACGCGCCCGGCGCGTACCCGAGCTGATAGCCGCCGTCGTACCGCTGCGTGGGCGGGCCCTGCGGGGCCGGACCGACGGGTCCTGGAGCGCCCTCCGCGGGCGCCGGCGGGCCCTGCGGTGCGCCCGGATCGCCCGTTCCGTCCACGGGACGCTCGTATTCGCGGGTCGGTTTCGGCGCGTTCGGCGTCCCGGGGCCGACGGGGTAGTTCTGTCCGCCGGGGTGCTCTCCCGGGTGCTGCGGATCCGGATATCCCATGGTCACACCGTACGCGCCGAGCGCTCGCCCGAGAACTGTGAGTTACTCACCAGTACTGCACACAGCCTGTGGATAGACGGCCGAAAACCCAGGAGTGACCTGGGGAGAGTTCATCCACAGGTTTCCACAGGCGGGGTTCATCACCAATCACACCGATGTAGTTCCACAATCGCTGCGGCGCGTCGTCAACACCCCGACACGCCACCCGCGCTGCGGGGATGACGAGTTTCCACATCCTCCACAGGCCTTATGACGATGACATATTTCTTCACTAGATACTTCTTCTGAAAAGAGGCGACGTGAAGGTCCGGCGTGCTCCGCCGGCCCGGACCCGTGGTTCCCCTCGGCGGCGACCTGAACGCCACCGGATCGGTCGGGCTCCTATAGCATCGAAGACCTCACGGTCGTGCCCGCCACGCCGTCCCCGAACGACCCCCACCGAAAGGCCCCGTCGGCATGAAGTTTCGCGTCCCGCACGAGGAGTTCGCCGAATCCGTCGCGTGGGTGGCGCGCAGCCTGCCGTCGCGCCCCCCGGTGCCGGTACTCGGCGGCGTCCTCCTCACCGCGGGCGATGACGGCCTGACCGTCTCGGGATTCGACTACGAGGTCTCGGCGCGGGTGCGCGTCGGAGCCGAGGTCGCCGACGAGGGGCAGGCGCTGGTCTCGGGCCGGCTGCTCGCCGACATCACGAAGGCGCTCCCGAACAAGCCCGTCGACGTGCAGCTCGACACCACTCGCGTCGCGATCACCTGCGGTAGTGCGAAGTTCTCGCTGCCGACGATGCCCGTCGAGGACTACCCGCAGCTGCCCGAGCTGCCGCAGCAGACCGGCGCCATCGAGCGCGGCACCTTCGCCGAGGCCATCGCCCAGGTCGCAATCGCCGCGGGCAAGGACGACACGCTGCCGATGCTCACCGGCATCCGCGTGGAGATCGAGGGCGAGAAGGTCGTGCTCGCCGCGACCGACCGGTTCCGGTTGGCCGTCCGCGAGTTCGACTGGCAGCCCGCGTCCGCCGACGTCAAGGCCGCGGTCCTGGTGCCGGCGAAGACCCTCTCCGAGGCGGCGAAGACCTTCGCCGTGGACCCCGAGGTGGGCATCGCGCTCGGTGCCGGGTCCGCCGTGGGCGCCGACGGCCTGCTCGGCGTGGTCGGCGCGGACCGTCGCACCACCACTCGCCTGCTCGACGCGGACTTCCCGAAGTTCCGGCAGCTGCTGCCCGCCTCGCACACCGCGATCGCCACGATGGAGATCGCGCCGCTGCTCGAGGCGATCAAGCGCGTGGCCCTCGTCGCCGACCGCGGCGCCCAGGTCCGGATGGAGTTCGCCGACGGCTCGCTGCGGCTCTCCGCCGGCGGCGACGACGCCGGCCGGGCCGAGGAGGAGCTGCCCGCCGACTTCCAGGGCGAGGCCCTCACCATCGCCTTCAACCCGGGCTACCTGCAGGACGGCCTGGCCGCGATCCACACCGAGTCGGTGACCTTCGGCTTCACCACCCCGAGTCGCCCTGCGGTGCTGCGCCCCGCGGAGGAGAATGGCTACCAGCCCGACGACTCCGGGGCGTTCCCCGCGCCGCAGAGCCCGTACACGTACCTGCTCATGCCGGTGCGGCTGCCGGGCTGATCGAACCGTCGTCTCCGCACGGAAGGATTCCGCGAACATGCAGTTGGGTCTGATCGGTCTGGGCAAGATGGGCGCGAACATGCGCCAGCGCATCCGGAACGCCGGCCACGAGGTGATCGGCTACGACCCCCGCCCCGAGGTCACCGACGTGCCCTCGCTCGAGGCGCTCGCGCAGGCGCTCACCGCGCCGCGCACGGTCTGGGTGATGGTGCCCGCCGGCGACATCACTCGTGAGACGGTGCGCAAGCTGGCCGAGATCCTCGAGCCCGGCGACCTGGTGATCGACGGCGGAAACTCGCGCTACACCGACGACCAGGTCAACGCGGAACTGCTCTCCGCCAAGGAGATCGGCTACCTCGATTGCGGCGTCTCCGGCGGAGTCTGGGGCCTGGAGAACGGCTACGGCCTCATGGTCGGCGGTTCGGACACCGACGTGGAGCGCGCCATGCCGATCTTCGACGCGCTGCGCCCCGAGGGCGAGCGCGAGGACGGCTTCGCACACAGCGGCCCCGTCGGCGCCGGCCACTACGCCAAGATGATCCACAACGGCATCGAGTACGGCCTGATGCAGGCCTACGGCGAGGGGTACGACCTGCTGGAGGCCGAGCCCCTCATCGAGAACGTCGCCGGCACGCTGCGGGCCTGGAGCAAGGGCACCGTCGTGCGGTCGTGGCTGCTGGACCTGCTGGTCAAGGCGCTCGAGGAGGATCCGGGGCTGCAGGAGATCACCGGGTACACCGAGGATTCCGGCGAGGGCCGGTGGACCGTCGAGGAGGCGATTCGACACTCCGTGCCGGCGCCCGTGATCGCCGCCGCGCTGTTCGCACGGTTCCAGTCCCGCCAGGACGACTCGGACACGATGAAGGCGGTGTCGGCGCTGCGCAACCAGTTCGGCGGGCACGCCGTGCGCCGCGCCGACTAGCAGGGCCGAGACGCACCTTTGTACGTCCGCCGGCTCACCCTGCACGACTTCCGGTCCTGGGACGACGTCACCGTCGACCTGGAGCCGGGGGTCAGCGTCTTCGTGGGCCGCAACGGATTCGGTAAGACCAATCTCGTCGAGGCGCTGAACTACCTCGCCACTCTGGGCTCGCACCGCGTAGCCACGGACCAGCCGCTGATCCGCGTGGGCGCCGAGAGCGCCTCGGTCGCGGCCACCGTGCACAACGGGGGCCGTGAGCTCACCGCGGAGGTCGACATCATCGCGGGACGGGCGAACAAGGCGCGGATCAACACCGCGCCCTGCCGACGGCCGCGCGAGCTGCTGGGCATTCTGCAATCCGTCCTGTTCGCGCCCGAGGACCTCGCGCTGGTGCGCGGCGAGCCGGGCGGCCGTCGCCGCTTCCTCGACGACCTCGCGATCCTGCGCACGCCGCGCATCGCCGCGGAGAAGGCTGATTACGAGCGCGTGCTCAAACAGCGCACCGCCCTGCTCAAGACCGCGTACGCGGCCGCGCGGCGCGGCGGTGCCGACGCGGAGTCGATGCTCTCGACGCTGGACGTCTGGGACGCGCAGCTGGCACGGTTCGGCGCCGAGGTGCTCGCGGCGCGGCTCGAGGTGGTGGCCTCGCTCGCGCCGCACCTCACCGTCGCGTACGCCGCGCTGGCTCCGCACTCGCGCGCCGCGACCGTGGCGTACACGAGCTCGCTGTTCGAGGGTTTCGACGGTGACCCCGCCGCCGCGTCCGTCGCCGAACTGGAGCATGCGATGCTCGACGGCCTCGCCGCAGCGCGGCAGCGGGAGATCGAGCGCGGTGTGTGCCTGGTGGGCCCGCACCGCGACGACCTCGACCTGCGGCTCGGGAACGAGCCGGCCAAGGGCTTCGCCTCCCATGGTGAATCCTGGTCGTACGCACTGGCATTGCGCCTCGCCTCGCTGGAACTGCTGCGCGCCGGCGGCTCCGAGCCCGTGCTGCTGCTCGACGACGTCTTCGCCGAGCTCGACGCCAAGCGCCGCACCGCTCTCGCCGACGTGGCGGCGGGGACGGAGCAGGTCATCGTGACGGCCGCCGTGCCGGAGGACCTGCCGTCCGCGTTGCGCGCCGCGACCTTCCAGGTCACCGTCGAGGGACCCGCGGATGCGCGCGTCTCCCGGCTCACCGATACCGAACCGGGCGGGCCGGGGGCGACTGCCGCTCCGTAACCCGCCGCCGCGTAGAGTGCCAGTGTTGCGCCGAAAATATAAGGCGCCAACAACATTCGGTACATGGTAAAGAAAGGCGGATCGGGTGCGCATCGCGATCGCATGCATGGGCTCGCGCGGCGACATCAGCCCGCTCCTGGCGGTGGCTCGGGTCTTCGCGGACCGCGGCGACGACGTGGCGGTCGGCTGCACGGTCGAATCGCAGGGCTACGTGGCCTCGTACGGCTTCGAGCCGCACATCCTGACGACCTTAAACCTCAAGGAGTTCCTGCAGTCGCCGGTCGGCCAGGAGAAGTTCTTCGGCGCCGGCACCACGACGCAGCTGCGCGAGGTGGGCAAGTTGGCGGACTCGCATGCCGACGAATTCGACACCCGCCTGGCCGCGCTGTGCCGGGACGTCGACTGCGTGATCAGCACCCGCATCATCGAGGAGCGGGCGGCCCTGGTCACCCATCGCGAGGGCGTCCCTCTCGTCATGGTCGAGTACTTCCCGGGCGATGTGCACAGCACGGTTCCGAACCCGCTGCTCGGACCGCGGCTGCAGGACGTCGCGGCGCGGATCCCGGTACTCCTCCCGTGGACCTACCGGATCTTCGACATCGGGTGGGCGCTCAGCATCCTCGGCAAGACCGTCGAGCTGGCGAAGCGGGTCGACTATCCGCGGCGGGTCGTCAATCCCCGGTCGGTGCTCGCGGGCCGCGACGTCCTGCGCGTGGAGGCCTTCGGCCGGGCGCTGGTGCCGCCGCGTTCGCGCGAGGATGCACGGCATCCGCGGATCGGTTTCATCCGCATCGAGGGCCGGCCCGCGGACCGCGCCGAGCGGGACGCCATGGTCGAGGAGTGGATCGCGCAGGACGACCGGCCCATCGTCTACGTGGGATTCGGGAGCATGCCGGTCGTCGACTTCGACGGTGTCGTCGCCGGTCTCGCCGAGCTGCTCGCGGCGGAGGGGATGCGGGTGCTCGCTGTGCCGGGCTGGTCGGCGCGCACGCGCGACGAGGACGTGCACACGCCCGACCTGCTCATCGTCCCCGATGTCGACCACGACTCGGTGTTTCCCCGCTGCGCCGCGCTCGTGCACCACGGCGGAGCGGGCACGACGGCCATCGCCGCGGCCTCCGGCCGCCCGTCGCTGGTGTGCAGTCAGGCGTTCGATCAGCACTTCTGGGGCCGCCGCATCGAGGCGGTGGAGGCCGGCGCGATCCTGCCGCGCCGCCGGATGACCGCGCGGACGATCGCCGACGGCGTCCTGCGGCTGGTGCGGGACGAGCGCGTGGTCGACGGTGCGCGCCGCACCGGTGCCGTTGCCGCCGCGGACCTGGGCGGCCGGGACGAGTTCCTGGCGGCCTTCGACGCCTTCCTCGCCGAGGTCGACGGTGCCCGCACCGCGGCCGCCGGCCGTTGACATGATCGCCACCGCCGGCGGGCGGTCCGGCCCGGCGCGCTGGATCTCGCTCGGGACGCTGTGCATCGCCGTGCTGATGACCGGCATGGACAACAGCATCGTCACCATCGCGCTCCCCACGTTGAGCGAGGAGTTCGGCGGCGGCATGAGCGCGCTGCAGTGGATCGTCGATTCGTACACACTGGTCTTCGCCGGGCTGTTGCTCGCGACGGGCTATCTCGGCGACCGCCTCGGCAGGAGGAAGGTGCTCGTCGCCGGCCTGCTGTGTTTCGTCGCGATCTCCGTCCTCGCGACCCGGTCGACCTCGCTGGCCCAGCTCATCACGGCGCGGGCCGCGCTCGGCGCCGCGGCGGCGCTCATCTTCCCCGCCACGCTCGCGATCATCTCGGACCTGTTCCCGGAGAAGGAGGATCGGACCAAGGCCATCGCCGTGTGGTCCGCGGCCGCCGGTGCGTCGATCGCGATCGGCCCCGTCGTCGGCGGCTACCTCGTGGAGCACTTCGCGTGGTCGTCGGTGTTCTGGATCAACGTGCCCATCTCGGTCGTCGCGATCGTCGGCTGCCTCGCGCTGGTCCCCGAGTCCTACGGCTCCGAGCGACCCTCCTTCGACCTGCTCGGCGTGCTCCTGTCGATCTCCGGGATCACGCTGCTGGTGTGGGCACTGATCGAGGCACCGAACTTCGGGTGGGGCAGTGGCCCGGTGGTGGGTGCCCTGGCCGGCGCCGCGGTCCTCGTCGTCGGCTTCGTGATGTACGAACGGCGGCACCGCAATCCCGTGCTCGACGTGACACTGTTCCGCACCCGCGGCTTCGCGATGGGTTCCTTCGCGATCTGTGCCGGCTTCTTCTGCCTGCTCGGCTTCGTCTTCATCACGATCATGTACTTCCAGGCGGTGCTCGGTTACGGCCCGCTGGAGACGGCGGTGCGAGTGATCCCGTTCGCGCTCGCGGCCGTGGCGGTCACGCCGCTGGCGGCGCTCGCGAACACGGAGCGGCGAATGCGGTTCACGATCGCCCTCGGGCTCGCGATCATGGCGGCCGGCTTCGTGCTGACGGCGCGCCTGACCGAATCCGCCGACTACCTGACCCAGGTCCTGCCGGCGATGTCGGTGATCGCGGTCGGCCTCGGCCTGCTGCAGGGTCCCGCCACGACGTCGGTGATGACGTCCGTGCCGTCGGGTGAGGCCGGCGCGGGCTCCGCGGTCAACGACACCACTCGCGAGGTGGGCGGAGCGCTGGGTGTCGCCATTCTCGGTTCGGTCGTGGCGCACCTGTACTCCGCGAAGGTCGCCGAGGACGTCGCGCGGCTGCCCCTGGCGCCGGGTGCCCGGGCCGAGGCCGAGTCGTCGGTCATCGGCGGCATCCGCGCGGTCGCGGCGGCGCCGCCCGAGCTGCAGGCCGCCCTCGGGCACACCGTGCAACAGGGCTTCGTCTCCGCGATGCAGTCGGCGAACCTCGTCGCCGCGGGGGTGGGCGCGGTCGCGTGCCTCGTCGTCGCCACCTTCCTGCGGACCCGGCCGCCGGCGCGCCACCGCCGAACGTCATCGAGCGGGCACGTCAGCGTGAGCGAGCTCCTGGCCCGGGAGTCGGAGGCCGTGACCGAGCCGATCAGGGTGCCCTCGCTGCGCTGACCGGCGTTGTCAGCGCGCGAGTTCCGGCAGGCCGGGAATCTCGAAGACGCCCTCGAGGACGTGGTCGTGGTCCTCGGCCGAGAGCGTGGCTCGGTCGGCCTTGCCGGCCGGGGCGAGTCTATCCGGCGCTCGACCCGGCTCCCGTCCTGCGCAGGAGGACGATTCCCGCCAGGCCGCAGGCCCACGCGACGAGGTAGCCCGCCGCGAGCGCGAGCGGAACGACGGGCCGCCCGTACTCCTGCATCACCAGCGGTGCGAGCACCGGCAGCGCCGCCGCACCGAACGCGATCCATCCCCAGCGCCGGGCCGACGTCGCGCCGCTGCGGACCAGTCGCGCTGCGCCCCACCAGCAGAGCAGCCCGAGCAGGCCGACGGCGTAGAGGTAGGCGTACAGCGGGCCGGGTTCGCCGTACTTGCCGACCGGGTCGTACAGCGCGTGCAGGTGCCGGTCGAGCCCGCCCAGCGCGAACTGATCGGCGAGCGCGTAGCCGAGGCCGGCGGCGGTGGCGAGGGCGCCGAGCCCGTAGGCGAGGAGGGTGCGCCGCGCTCCGTCCGACGGTGCAGTCGTAGGAGGGGTGATCGTCCGTGTCGACATGATGTGTCTCCTTTGGAACTCCGAGTACCAACTTGGTACACGGAGTACCATAGGCCCGTGAGCGAGACTTTGGAACCCCGAGTACCAAATTCGGGGACAACCCCGAGGCGTCGGCGCCTGGCACTCGACGAGACCCGGCGACGGGTCCTGGACGCCGCGGCGGACCGTGTGCTCGCGGAGGGGCTGGGAACCGGACTGGAACACGTCCGGCTCGAGGACGCCGTCCGCGACGCGGACGTCTCCCGGACCGCGGCGTACCGCTGTTGGCCGCAGCGCGACGACTTCCTCGCCGACGTCCTCGCCGCGCTCGCCGATCGGGCGCTGCCGATCGCCTCCACGCGCGGGGCTCGGGCGACGGATGTGCTGCGCCGCGCCGTCGGCGACGATCCGTCGAGCCTGCGCACGGTGGCCGGCCGGCGTTCCGCCCTGCTGCGGGCGGTGGCCGCCTCGGCCGACGACGACCTGCTCGCCGACCGCGAGGAGGATCGGCGGTGGAGGCTGTACCTGACCCTCGCGATGGCGGTGCCCTCGCTGCCCGCAGGGGCCCCGCGCGAGCGCGTCGTGGCCGCCGTCGGCCGCGCGGAGGACGCCGTACTGACCCGGCTGGAGGCGAACTACCGCCGCCTCTTCGAGCTCTTCGGGTTCACCAGCACCATCGGCTATCGGGAGCTCGCGGGCGTGGGCCTCGCCCTGATGCGGGGGTACGTCGTGGGCGGCCACACGGGTGCGGGGGCGGCGCGTCCCGGGCCGGGATACGCCCTCCTCGCCGACGGGGCCGCGGCACCGGCGGAGTCGGGGGAGTGGGACGAGGCGCGCGCGCAGCGCCTGCTCGCCGAGCTTGCCGCGCCGGACGTCTTCGCCCCCGCGCCCGCCGGCACGGCCGATGTCGGTGTCGGCGAGTAGCCTCGCAGGCGAGGTTTCCGGGCGCAGGGAGGTGTCATGACCGGGCAGAACGACGAGGGGCAGCTGCACGGCTCCGACATCGCGCGGCGCGCGCTCGAGGAGGCCCGCGCGGCGGCGAAGGCGGCGGGCAAATCGGTCGGGCAGGGCCGCTCCGAGCCCATGACGGGCGGGGTGCGCCGGCTGCGCCGCGGCTCGAAGCGGTGGAGCGGGCCGTCGCCCGACAACCGCGATCCCCAGCCCTTCGGCTCCCTCATCGGCGGCATCGCCAAAGCCCGCGGCTGGGACACGAAGGTCAACGAGGGCACGGTCCTCGGCTGCTGGGACACCGTCGTCGGCGCGGACGTCGCTGCGCACGCCCGCGCCGTCAACCTGCGCGACAAGGTCCTCTACGTCAGCGCGGAGTCGACCGCGTGGGCCACGCAGCTGCGCCTGATGCAGTCCCAGTTGTTGGCGAAGATCAACGCCGCGGTCGGGCAGGGCGTGGTCACCTCGCTGCACATCACCGGGCCCAGCGCGCCCAGCTGGCGCAAGGGCCCGCTGCACGTGCCCGGCCGGGGCCCGCGCGATACCTACGGCTGAGCCGGCGGCGCGGCCGGGAGGAAGTCGGCGAGGTCGATGCCGCGCTCGGTGGCCAGGGACTGCAGCTTCGCGGCGTCGTCGACCTGGATGCAGACGCAGGCGTGCAGTCCGTCGTGGTCGCGGCGCACGACGTAGTACCCGGTGCTGTCGGTGAGCAGCAGGCCCTCGTCGTCGCGGAACAGCCAGCGGACGTGGAGCAGCGTGATCGCGCCGGTGAGCGGCACGGCGTCGAGGAGCTCGTGGCCGACCGAGCACAGCCCGAGTGCGCGGTACAGCGGATAGGACTGCCGCAGGCCGCGGGCCATCGTCGCGCGGTCGTCGAGCACGCCGGAGAAGCGGTCGTCGACGATCATGCCCGGCTCGGCCCAGAGGTCGGCGCCGGCGGTCGCGTCGAACCGCGCGAGGCTCTCCGCGTACCGGGTGAGGTAGTCGTCGATCTCGGCGTGATCCATGCCTCCGACTCTACGATCGATTGCCGGTTCATGCCCCAGCATCGCCGTGTGCGCGTCGGCTTGCGATTCGGACTGAGCCGACCGAAACGAGGTTGATCGCGTCTGGGACGCGATGAGGGCGTGGCAAACGCATTCATCGTCGTGAAGAGGAGTAGACTGGAAGGGCAAGAGTGCCCCGTCTCCGCGGGTCACTGTCCGATCGCCATCGCGGCGGCCCGGCCCGTGGAAGTTCACGGCCGTTCGCCCGGTGGTTTCGACGAAGGAGCGCCAACACATCGTGGCGGCTGACAACAACGCGGACAAGCCCAAGGGCTCGTACGGCGCGGATTCCATCAAGCAGCTCGAGGGCCTGGAGGCGGTGCGCAAGCGCCCCGGCATGTACATCGGCACCACCGGACCCCGCGGCCTGCACCACATGATCTGGGAGGTCGTCGACAACTCCGTCGACGAAGCGATGGCGGGCCACGCGACCAGGGTCGACGTGAAACTGCGCGAAGACGGCGCCGTCGAGGTCATCGACGACGGCCGCGGTATCCCCGTCGCGATGCACTCCAAGGGCATCCCCACCGTGCAGTTGGTGCTCACCTCGCTGCACGCCGGCGGCAAGTTCGACTCCGACGCCTACGCCGTCTCGGGCGGCCTGCACGGCGTCGGCATCTCCGTGGTCAACGCGCTCTCCAGCAAGGTCGAGGTCGAGATCGACGTCGACGGCTACCACTGGCAGCAGAACTTCCACTGGGACGAGAAGAAGCGCGATTCCGTCGCGGAGGACCTGATCAAGGGCGAGCCCACCACCCGCACCGGTACGACGGTGCGCTTCTGGGCCGATCCGAAGGTCTTCACCGAGACCACGCACTACGACTTCGAGACGGTCTCGCGCCGCCTGCAGGAGATGGCCTTCCTGAACAAGGGCCTGACCATCACGCTGACCGACGAGCGGCCCGTCGCCGTCGAGATCCCGGACGAGGCCATCACCGAGGAGGCTCCGTCGGCGCACGAGGACGACATCGCCGCGGCGCTGGCCGACGTCGCCCCGAAGAAGCGCGAGCGCATCTTCCACTACCCCGACGGCCTCGTCGACTACGTCAAGCACATCAACGCGCGCACGTCGAAGACGCCGATCCACAACTCGATCATCTCCTTCGAGGGCAAGGAGAAGGGCCACGAGGTGGAGATCGCGATGCAGTGGAACTCGGGCTACTCCGAGTCCGTGCACACCTTCGCGAACACCATCAACACGCATGAGGGCGGCACCCACGAGGAGGGCTTCCGCACCGCGCTGACCGGCGTCGTCAAGGCGTACGCCAAGGACAAGAAGCTGGTCAAGGAGAAGGACGGCGATCTCTCGGGCGACGACATCCGCGAGGGTCTCGCCGCGGTCATCTCGGTCAAGGTCGCGGAGCCGCAGTTCGAGGGGCAGACCAAGACCAAGCTCGGCAACTCCGAGATCAAGGGCTTCGTGCAGAAGGTCTGCCGCGAGCAGCTCCAGTTCTGGTTCGACTCGAACCCGGCCGACGCCAAGACCATCGTGCAGAAGGCCGCCGCGTCCGCGCAGGCCCGCCTCGCCGCGCGCAAGGCGCGAGAGCTGGTGCGCCGCAAGAGCGCCACCGACATCGGCGGCCTGCCCGGCAAGCTCGCCGACTGCCGCAGCAACGACCCCGACAAGTGCGAGGTCTACATCGTGGAGGGCGACTCCGCCGGCGGCTCCGCCAAGAGCGGCCGCGACTCGATGTACCAGGCGATCCTGCCCATCCGCGGCAAGATCATCAACGTCGAGAAGGCCCGGATCGACAAGGTGCTCAAGAACACCGAGGTCCAGTCGATCATCACGGCCTTCGGCACCGGCATCCACGACGAGTTCGACATCGCCAAGCTGCGCTACAAGAAGATCGTGCTCATGGCCGACGCCGACGTCGACGGCCAGCACATCTCGACGCTGCTGCTGACGCTGCTGTTCCGCTTCATGCGCCCGCTCGTCGAGCACGGCCACGTGTACCTCGCGCAGCCGCCGCTCTACAAGCTCAAGTGGCAGAAGGGCGCCGACCCGGAGTTCGCCTACAGCGACGCCGAGCGCGACGTGCTGCTCGCCGACGGCCTGCAGAACGGCAAGAAGATCAACAAGGACGACGGCATCCAGCGCTACAAGGGCCTCGGCGAGATGAACGCCAAGGAGCTGTGGGAGACCACGATGGACCCGACGGTCCGCGTGCTCAAGCAGGTCACCCTGGACGATGCCGCCGCCGCCGACGAGCTGTTCTCCATCCTCATGGGTGAGGACGTGGTGGCGCGCCGCTCGTTCATCGCGCGCAACGCCAAGGACGTGCGGTTCCTCGACGTGTAGCCGGGACACCCCGCCCCTCGGGGCGGGGCCGCGCACCGTCGAACCGATGAACTGAAGGACTCGAAATGACTGACACCACCCCGCCCACCGAGACCGGTGGCCACGACCGGATCGAACCGGTCGACATCCAGCAGGAGATGCAGCGCAGCTACATCGACTACGCCATGAGCGTGATCGTGGGCCGCGCGCTGCCCGAGGTGCGCGACGGCATGAAGCCGGTGCAGCGCCGCATCCTGTACGCCTCCTACGACGCCGGTTACCGGCCCGACCGCAGCTATGTGAAGTCGGCCAAGCCCGTCGCCGAGACCATGGGCAACTACCACCCGCACGGCGACAGCGCGATCTACGACGCCCTCGTGCGCCTCGCTCAGCCGTGGTCGCTGCGGTACCCGCTGATCGACGGTCAGGGCAACTTCGGCTCGCCGGGTAACGATCCCGCGGCCGCCATGCGTTACACCGAGGCCCGCCTGACGCCGCTGGCGATGGAGATGCTGCGCGACATCGACGAGGAGACCGTCGATTTCACGCCGAACTACGACGGCAAGACCCAGGAGCCGACGGTGCTCCCGGCGCGCGTGCCGAACCTGCTCATGAACGGCTCCGGCGGCATCGCCGTGGGCATGGCGACCAACATCCCGCCGCACAACCTGCGCGAGCTCGCGGACGCCATCTTCTGGTGCCTGGACAACTTCGACGCCGACTCCGAGGCCACGCTCGAGGCGTGCATGGAGCGGATCAAGGGCCCCGACTTCCCGACCAGCGGCCTCATCGTGGGCAGCCAGGGCATCAAGGACGCCTACTCCACCGGCCGCGGCTCGATCCGCATGCGCGGCGTGGTCGAGGTGGAGGAGGACTCCAAGGGCGCAACGGAACTCGTCATCACCGAGCTGCCCTACCAGGTGAACCCCGACAACCTCGTGCTCTCGATCGCCGAGCAGGTGCGCGACGGCAAGATCGCCGGCATCAGCAAGATCGAGGACCAGTCCTCGGATCGCGTGGGCATGCGGATCGTGGTGCGGCTCAAGCGCGATGCCGTCGCCAAGGTCGTGCTCAACAACCTCTACAAGCACAGCCAGCTGCAGACCAGCTTCGGCGCGAACATGCTGTCCATCGTCGACGGGGTGCCGCGCACGCTGCGCCTGGACCAGATGATCCGCTACTACGTGACGCACCAGTTGGACGTCATCGTGCGGCGCACCCGGTTCCGGCTGCGCAAGGCCGAGGAGCGGGCCCACATCCTGCGCGGCCTGGTCAAGGCGCTCGACGCCCTCGACGAGGTCATCGCCCTCATCCGGCGGTCCGAGACCACCGAGATCGCGCGCGCCGGCCTGATCGAGCTCCTCGACGTCGACGAGCTGCAGGCCAACGCGATCCTCGACATGCAGCTGCGCCGCCTCGCGGCCCTCGAGCGGCAGAAGATCATCGACCAGTTGGCCGAGATCGAGCTCGAGATCGCCGACCTCAAGGACATCCTCGAGCGGCCGGAGCGCCAGCGCGCCATCGTCCGCGACGAGCTCGGCGAGATTGTCGAGAAGTTCGGCGACGACCGCCGCACGCGGATCATCGCGGCCGACGGCGACGTGACCGACGAGGACCTCATCGCGCGTGAGGACGTGGTCGTCACCATCACGGAGACCGGCTACGCCAAGCGCACCAAGACGGACCTGTACCGCAGCCAGAAGCGCGGCGGCAAGGGCGTCAAGGGCGCCGATCTCAAGCAGGACGACATCGTGGCGCACTTCTTCGTGTGCTCCACGCACGACTGGATCCTGTTCTTCACCACCAAGGGCCGCGTCTACCGGGCCAAGGCGTACGAGCTGCCCGAGCAGAGCCGCACCGCCCGCGGGCAGCACGTGGCGAACCTCCTGGCCTTCCAGCCGGAGGAGCGGATCGCGCAGGTCATCCAGATCAAGAACTACGATGACGCGCCCTACCTGATCCTGGCCACCAAGAACGGCCTGGTGAAGAAGTCCAAGCTCGAGGACTTCGACTCGAACCGCAGTGGCGGCATCGTCGCCATCAACCTGCGCGACGAGGACGAGCTGGTGGGCGCGGTGCTCGCCTCGTCCGAGGACGACCTGCTGCTGGTGAGCAAGAACGCCCAGTCGATCCGCTTCCACGCGACCGACGACGCCCTGCGTCCCATGGGCCGCGCAACCTCCGGTGTGCAGGGCATGCGGTTCAACGGTGACGATCAGCTGTTGGCGCTCAACGTGGTCCAGGCCGACACCTACCTGCTCGTCGCGACCTCGGGCGGTTACGCCAAGCGGACGGCGATGGACGACTACCCTGTCCAGGGGCGTGGCGGCAAGGGCGTGCTCACGATCCAGTTCGACCCGAAGCGCGGCGACCTGGTGGGCGCGCTCATCGTCGACGACGAGACCGAGCTGTACGCCATCACGTCGGGCGGCGGCGTGATTCGCACCGCGGCGCGGCAGGTCCGTAAGGCGGGCCGCCAGACCAAGGGCGTCCGGCTGATGAACCTGGCCGAAGGCACTAGTCTTTTGGCCATCGCCCGCAACGCCGACGAGAGCGACGAACCCGAGCAGGCGGACGGCGAGGCATAAGCCGCCGCGGAGCACGAAGGAGCGCATGTGAGTACCCCTGGAACCGGATCCGGCCAGCCGCCGGAGTCCGGACCGGAGGCGGGCCGGCAGCCCGTCCGGATCCCGCGACGCGATACCGATGTCGGCCGCGTGATCGACGCGCCCACCGAGGGTGTGGAACGCGACGAGCTGCCGAAGAACCTGCCCGACCTGGACAAGATCCATCAGGTCGCGCCCGCGGCCCCCGCCGCTCCGGCTGCGCCTGCGCAGCCGGCGGCGGACACCGCGGCGACCGAGCCGGTCGCGGCGGCTCCCGCGGCCGCTGCTGCGGGCGAGGCGGCACCGTCGAACCTGCACACCGTGGGCGGCGCTCCCGCCCGCGCGGCGGGCGTGAAGACGCAGGCCGCGAGCGGCCCGGTGCGGGCGGGCATGCAGCTGCGCAGCATCGACCCGTGGACCACGTTCAAGCTCACCGGTGTGGTCTCGGTGGTGCTCTTCTTCGTGTGGATGATCGCCGTCGGCGTGCTGTACATCGTGCTCAGCGGCATGGGCGTGTGGAGCAAGATCAACGACAGCTTCCAGACGCTCACCAACGAGCAGGCGGGCGTCAGCCTCCTGACGGCCGGCAACGTCTTCACCTACGCGGGCCTCGCCGGTCTCGCGAACGTGATCCTGCTGACCGCGCTCGCGACCGTCGGCGCGTTCATCTACAACCTCTGCGCCGACCTCGTGGGCGGCATCGAGGTGACCCTCTCCGATAGGGATTGACCAGCGATTTTGTAGAACCCGAGGTGCGCTGGTAATGTTCCACCTCGGTTCACGGGCCTATAGCTCAGGCGGTTAGAGCGCTTCGCTGATAACGAAGAGGTCGGAGGTTCAAGTCCTCCTAGGCCCACCACACCCCGTCCCGGGGCCTTAGCTCAGTTGGTAGAGCGCCGCCTTTGCAAGGCGGATGTCAGGAGTTCGAGGTTTATCTCCAGCTGACAGGCTTGGTAAGGGGTTGACCAGCAGGGATGCTGTGGTGGACATGTCCGTCACGAGGTCGTAGTTTGGCGGTGGGACGGTGCCCAGCAGCGGGTGCACAACCACACACGGGG
>NZ_VIGX01000098.1 GCF_007858475.1 Tsukamurella conjunctivitidis | reverse complement strand
CTTTATTGCTGTGAGTGAAGGTCATTGAGGCGGGTACTTGGAAGGGGCCGACAAAGTTGAGGTGTAGTTTAGCTGGAAGAGGTTCTGCATGAGCGAAGAGGGTAAAAAAAGATAGAATAAAAATAAGTAGTAAGCGCATAGACATATGATCAGACCTCTTAAATATGTAGGAAGGCTTAGCCATCCTTGTTATGATGAAATAGACTCACAGGAGAGTCATATTTAGAATTGATATAATATTATTATACTGCGAAGAGGAGATGCGCATGCAACCTAATTTACGTCAAAGACATTTTTTAAAACTACTCGATTTTTCTAAAGAGGAGATTCTCTATCTTGTAGGGCTTGCTGAAGAGCTAAAAAGGGCGAAGCGGGCGGGAATGGAGCAGCGACGATTAACAGGTAAGAATATTGCGCTTATCTTTGAAAAATCCTCTACTCGTACACGCTGTGCATCTGAAGTTGCAGCGGCAGATCAGGGTGCAATGACGAGTTACCTTGGAAGTGAAGGGACTCAAATTGGTACCAAAGAGTCGATGAAAGATACTGCACGGGTATTAGGGGAGATGTACGATGCAATTTTATATCGTGGATTTAGTCAAGATGTTTTAGAAAATGAGTTAGCAGCCTGTGCCGGGGTGCCGGTCTATAATGGTTTAACAGATGAATTTCATCCTACACAGATGCTCGCTGATC
>NZ_VIGX01000097.1 GCF_007858475.1 Tsukamurella conjunctivitidis | reverse complement strand
GGGCCGCCAGGGTCCGAGCTCGCCCCGGGGCTTCCCGGAGTCGATCGGGTCATTGACTGTCGGCGTGAGCGAGGATAATCTTGGCCTGTTTGCCGAAGCGTTTCGGTTCGACGGTACCCGGTTCATGACACTTGGATGTGCACCTCTCATCGCTGAGGGATCCGGGTCGGGCTGCATGCAGTTGGACCCGCACGGGACAACGACATCCCGTGCGGTGGCAGGTCCGCGAGGGACCGGTCAGCAGTAGGCGGCGGGTGTCCCCGCGGCCAGACACAGGAGGTTCGATGAAGCACTCGACCACGTTCGCCGCACTCGCGGTGCCTCTGGCCCTGGCACTGTCGGTGTCCACAGGCCTTCCGGCAGGCGCCGCGACCGCGACCGCGACCGACCAGGATCCCCAGGGCACGGCAACGGTCACGACGGAGGATCTCGCGGACAGCTCACCCGCTCAGCAGGGCTGGATCTCCGCGCCTCAGTCCCGGATCACCCTGAACCCCGGGAATCCCCAGTACCCGGGCGAGAAAGGCAGCACCATTCCGCTGTCCACCGAGTACTTCGCCTACGGTGCCGAGCAGTACATCAACCCTCTGATGTCGGTTTTCCGCGCCACAGGTGAGGTGAGCGACCCTGCGTCGCAGGGAGGCGGGGGTGCGACGATTCAGGGGTTCTCCGAGGACTTCTCGGACCTCACGACCAAC
>NZ_VIGX01000096.1 GCF_007858475.1 Tsukamurella conjunctivitidis | reverse complement strand
ACCGCCCGCGAGGTCCTCCTCATCGGTCTGGACGCAGAGGGCAAGGAGGTCGTCACCGACGATCCACTGACCCTCACCTACGACACCGTCAAGCCGGAACTCTCCCTCACCTCGCCCTCGTCGGGCCAGGACGGACTGGTCCGGGTCGCCGACGGGGTCGTCACGGTGAGCGGCACCGTCTCCGACAATCTCTCCACGACCCCGACGGTCCTGGTCAACGGCAAGGCGGTGGAGGTCTCCCAGGGGGCCTTCTCGGTGGAGCTGAAGGATCTCACCAGCCGCGTGCTCTCCGTCGTGGCCAGTGACGGTGTGAACACCACACAGAAGGTCCTGGTCCTGGATGCGAGTGCCGTGTCCGCAGCGCCCTTGATCGACTCCATGAGCGTGGATCCCTCACGCAGCCCTCTGGTCGCCTTCAACGCCTACTCTGCGGGGATCTCGAAGGCGCAGGACGGCACCCCCGTCCTGACGGTGTCGGGCCGACTGAACCGGAAGCCCTCCACCTTCTCCATCGGTGGGCGGGATGTCACCGTGGCCGAGGACGGCTCGTTCTCCCACGAGGTCCCTCTGGCCACAGGCCTCAACGACACGAACTTCACGCTGGTGGACACCGACGGCACTCCCGTCCTGGCGACCGGTCTGAAGATCTACTACGACGAGACCGCACCGGAACTCACCCTGGAGCGTCCCACATTGCACCC
>NZ_VIGX01000095.1 GCF_007858475.1 Tsukamurella conjunctivitidis | reverse complement strand
ACCCAGTCCGCGCTTCCACCGGGGGCGCAGCTCCTCCGTTCCCGCCAGCGTGCGGGAGTAGAAGTCGAAGTTCTCCTCCACGAAGGCGCGGGAGAGCAGCGGGGAGCGTGCGTCGACGATCTTGCGCATCAGCCAGAGCTTGAGGACCTCCAGATCGGTGGCGGTCCACAGGCTGGCCCCCGCCTCCAGGAAGTCGGGCTGGTCGACATTGAGGGTGTCCAGGACGCTCGTGTCCAGACCCAGCTCCTTGGCCCACGCATCCCATGCGAAGCCGGGGTTCTGTGAGGCGATCTCTGCCCAGGTTCGCGGATTGTTCGCCAGCTGCGGGTCCCGGGTCTTCACGGAGTCCCAGTGGTGTGAGGCGAGTTCGGTCTCGAAGGCCATGACCTTCTGCGCGGCCTCGGCCGCGCCGCCCTCGTCGACGACGCCGGCGAGCGTGAGCGCGCGTCCCACATGGCCCGTGTAGGCCTCACGCGTGTCGGCGTACTTGTCCTCGCGGTAGTAGGACTCGTCGGGCAGGCCCAGACCGGCCTGCGAGAAGTAGGTGATGTAGCGGGTGGTGTCGTTGATGTCATTGTTGATGTAGGGCGCGAAGAACAAGGACACGGAGGATCGCATGAGCCGACCGCCCACGGCGGCCAGTTCGTCGGCCGTCGTGGCCGCGGCGATCGCGTCGAGCTCGGGGAGCAGGGGCGCCGCCCC
>NZ_VIGX01000094.1 GCF_007858475.1 Tsukamurella conjunctivitidis | reverse complement strand
CGAGGTGCCGTCAATCGCGACGCGCTCCCCGGTCCACCCGGGAGCCCCCCAGGCGATGGAGGAACCATCGGCGAGAGGAGTCTCCGTCAGGGTGACCTGCGTGCCGACCAGGAGGTTCTCGCCGAGCGGCACGGGCGTCCCGTCGGTGGGCAGCGTCAGGGTCTTCGAGCCCGATGCGCCCTCCTGGTTCCAACTCGCCGTGACGGTCACGGAGTCGGGGACCGCGGGATTGTCCGCCTGGGCGCCCGTCACGATCTTCTTCACCGAGAAGGTCCCCACGCTGCGCTCAACGTGATTGGTCACGGTCACCGCAGCCGGAGTGGACGCATCCGCACCGACCACGACGCTCTCCGGGCTGAAGGTCGGATCCGACCAGGTGAAGGTGTCATCGTCACCGGGACGCGACTCGGAGAAGGTCACCGTGGCTCCGACGGGGATGTCGTTCAGGACCACTGGGGAACCTGCGGTGAGGTCGACAGTGCGGTCCTTCTGTTCGGGGACATTGCTGCCCAGGGCAGTGGTGTCGATGTGTGCCGTGACGGTGTAGGTCCGGCCCTTGTCCACCCTGGACGCGGCCGCACCGTCAAGGGCCTTGGACACCTGGACTGCGCCGAGCTGGGCGGTGTTGGTCAGCTTCACGGACACATTGCTGGCCGGCGTGACTGTGACCGTCGCGGTCCTGCCGTCGTCGCCTGCGACCACGCC
>NZ_VIGX01000093.1 GCF_007858475.1 Tsukamurella conjunctivitidis | reverse complement strand
AGAGAGCTTCTCTCGGTACGACAAAACCTTGAACTCGTTGCTGAGCAACTTCCAAGTGATGACGGCATTGTTGATACAGCATGGATGGATGAAGCATGAAGACGTTAACGCCTGATGATGCAGACTTTGCTGTAACACTTAGGCAGGTTTGCGAAATTATGCCGAAGATCAGATTTATAGCTCGTGGAGTTCATACCATTCAACAATCCCCGAAGGGTATTCGCTTTTTAGACGCGAATGGAGAACAACTTGCAGCACTGACGGCAAAGACAATTAAAGAAGAACAGGAGGCTCTAAATGCTACCTTCCGAAATTGAATACTTCCAAGATGTTGCTAAAAGACTAGATAAAACCAAACACGGTGGCAAAACAAAACTCATTCAAAACATTGCGGAGACGCTTGGTATATCGATCAACTTAATTTACGAAAAGTTAGAAAAAGTAGGCTACCAATCAAACCGTAAAGTACGATCTGATCGTGGCGAGACACATGTAGACCTTAGAGATGCCAGGCTAATTTGTGGCGCTATGTATAAGAATCGCCGTAAAAATGAAAAGTCACTCTTAACGTGCGAGAACGCAATAGCGGATGCTTATGCTAACGGTCAGATCAAACAGCTTTACAACCCAACCACTTTATTGAGAGTCGCTAGAATGCATGGATTTCACCCTGATCAGCTCAATCAACCAACACCCCACATCAATATGC
>NZ_VIGX01000092.1 GCF_007858475.1 Tsukamurella conjunctivitidis | reverse complement strand
CCGGGCTCCACGCCTGGCAGGAGTGGGGGGTCGGGCGGCAGGCGGCGCCCTGGCGGTGTCCCTGGTGCTCCTGGGGCTGTGGGGGTTGGTCTGGATCCTCCTCGCCACATTCTGAGTCCACGGTCTCCCGGATCCCCCCGGTGTCGACCCACGGCCGAGTGCCATGCGGTCCCCCGCTCCCCCACCGACGGACCTTCGACCCACTCCACGCCCACTCACACGTTTGCACCCGACAGGCGTCTCCCCCGACCCGGTCGCCGCGTGACCCCACACGCACGCTCGACCACCGCTTTGCCTACAGTTGGAGCATGAAGCCCTTCCTTCTCGTCTCCACCCGTCCCGAGGACGAGGCCATCGAAGCCGAACACCGTTCCTTCCTGCGGGCATCGGGTCTGCAGGAGGAGCAGCTCGACCAGGTGCGTCTGGACCTGCTGGGTCTGCCCGACATCGACGTGCACGCGTACTCCGGCATCATGGTCGCCGGTTCTCCCTATGGCACGACCACCCCGGATGAGCGCAAGTCAGCCACACAGAAGCGCACCGAGGTCGAACTGGAGCACCTCTTCACCCAGATCAACGAGGCCTCCACCCCCTGCCTCGCCACCGGCTACGGCATGGAGGTCGCCGCCTGGCTGCGCGGTGCTCCCATGACGACACGCTGGGCGGAGCCGCCCTCGATGGTGGAGATCGTCCTGACCGCCCAGGGGCGCG
>NZ_VIGX01000091.1 GCF_007858475.1 Tsukamurella conjunctivitidis | reverse complement strand
GATCCGTCCCGTGGCCCTCTACTACAACAGGGCGTAGACCATCTCGGGGATGATTCGCCCGGCCCTGCAGGCTGTGAGCAGCGAGTTCAACGAGCTGGTGCACCTTGCTCGCCTGTCCGGCTTCAGCGTCGTCTACGTGGACAAGGTCGAGCCGGACCGGCCGATCCGTGTGGTCTCGCGCGTGGGCAAGGAGGTCCCGGCTGTACGCACGGCGCTGGGGCGATCATTCATCGGGTCGATGCCCAACCGCGAGGAGCTCCTGCCGTGGTTCTTCAGCGATCCTGCAGTCCGGGACCTCGATCCGCAGACCCTGGAGGAGCTCCACACCTCGGTGCGTGAGAACTTCACCCTCCTCGACACCCGCGGGTGGACCCAGGAGAACGGCGAGAACGAGAAGGGGATCTCCTGTGTGGCGGTGCCCCTGAGCGTGGACGGCCAGATCCAGCTGGCGATCTCCGTGTCCACGCCGACGGAGAGGATGCCCGCCGAACGTCGCGAGGCGATCGTCATGGGGATCGCCGAGGCCATCGAGGCACTGCCTGATTCGGCCCGCGTGTCGGTGGCCAGCCGTCCACTGGCACTGCGGGCCCTGCGTGAGCAGCAGACCCAGGTCCCCCCAGGTGGGCCGGTGGAGTCGGTGCCGGGTGGATTGGGTTCCGGGGTCGCTCCTGTGTGAGACTCGCTCCGGCGACACAGCGCACGGACGACTGGGTGGACG
>NZ_VIGX01000090.1 GCF_007858475.1 Tsukamurella conjunctivitidis | reverse complement strand
ATGACGGAGTCCGGGTACGTCTCAGGTGGCTTCAAGTCCACCGACCAACAACTCAGCTCTGACTCGGTTGAGCAGTACGTGCAGTACCTGGTCCGGGTCACCCAGCACCTGGAAGAGCAGTACGGCACCTCCTTCGACACCCTGGACCCCTTCAACGAGCCCAACACGAACTACTGGGGAACGGGAATCGTCAACGGACTGCCCTCTGCCCGTCAGGAGGGCATGCACGTCGGACCCCAACAGCAAGCGGTGGTCATCGAAGCACTGCAGAAGGCCCTGGCCGACGCCGGGTCCGATGTGAAGATCTCCGCGATGGATGAGACCAACACCCCGACCTTCGTCACGAACTGGACCTCCTATCCCCAGACGATCCGCGACGCCGTTGCCCAGATGAACGTCCACACCTACTGGTCGCCCACCACCGAGCACGTGCGAGACCTGGCCCGCAGCGCGGACAAGCCACTGTGGATGAGTGAGGTGGAAGGCAACTGGGACACCACCGGATTCAATCCCTCCTCGACTGCCAACGCGCTGGGGTTCGCGGGCAAGATCGCTGATGACCTGCGCGGACTGCAGCCCGCCGCCTGGGTCCTGTGGCAGCCGGTGGAGGACTACTACAACATGGAGCTCCAGGAGAAGCTGAACTGGGGCGAGATCGACATCGATTTCGACTGCCAGTACTACGACACCACAACCGACACCCCATTGGGTGCTGAGGACACC
>NZ_VIGX01000089.1 GCF_007858475.1 Tsukamurella conjunctivitidis | reverse complement strand
ACCACCCAGCACGCGAGATCGAGCCTCTTGCTAAGGGCCAGGACATCGGTACCAACTTGGTCGACGGCTTCCTGCCACTCCTGTGGGTCGATGAGCAAGAGGGCGACGCAGCGGTCCAGTTGCGCCTCGACTGTCGGCGCTTGTGGTCCGTTGTCGAACCGAAGTGCATGGAGCATCTCGTGAAGGAGGACCGGGACGCGTTCCCAGCCGCTTGTCATTGTCGAATCAAGGAACATCTGACGCCTCTGATGAAGGTAGATACCATCCAAGTCTCCCGGGCGCTTCAGGCTGACGACATTGACTCCGAAAGCCGAACAGTTTCGTTTCAGATCTCCTTCGATGGTTCGGTGAGCCGTGGGTCGGCCTCCACGTCCGAGGTGATCTCGCGCAGCAAGGGGGACCTGCTTCTCCTGAGGCATGTCAGGCACCCCGGTCCTTGTGCTCGGTGCAGTACTCAACGAGTTCCTTGCGGATGTCCAGGCCCATGTCGTTGTACCCCTCGATGAGGACGAGCAGGAACTGAGCCAGCCTGCGGGAGGTGTTCATGAGGATGATCATCGCCATCGGGGCATCCTTGGGGATGTCCTTCATGAGGACGCCCGTCAGCTGCTCATCGTCGTAGGCGTCCCCGCGCAGCATGATGTCGACCAGCTTCGCGTCGAGGAAGTCCAAGGTCTTCTCGTTGTCGAAGGAGCCGGACCCCAGATCGGAGTAGCAGAAGACCT
>NZ_VIGX01000008.1 GCF_007858475.1 Tsukamurella conjunctivitidis | reverse complement strand
TTTCACGGGCGAAAGACGACATACAATCTTACGTACGGTGACTGGAGTTCCCGTCCTCGGGCCTCCGACGGCGCCGCCAGCACAAGCCGACCGGGCCTCGGCGCCGCACCCGCAGCCCCGCCCGCCGGTCGTCCCCTCGCGGCAGGTGGCTGCCGTGCCACGACGACCATCGGGGCCGTCCGCGCCCGCCGGGCACCCGGCGCGGGCCACCGCACCCGGTGCTCCCCCGGCCATCAGCGTGCGGAGCCTGGTCAAGAGCTACGGCGACGTGCGCGCGGTGGACGGCGTCTCCTTCGACGTCGCCGCCGGCAGCACCTTCGCCTTCCTCGGCACCAACGGCGCCGGCAAGTCGACGACGATCAGTTGCATCACCACGCTGAAATCCACGACGTCCGGGACGATCCACGTCGCGGGAATGCAGGTGGGCCACCAGGATCTCGACGTTCGACGCGCGATCGGCGTGGTCTTCCAGGAGTCCCTGCTGGACCCGGTGCTGTCCGTCCGCGAGAACCTCGCCCTGCGCGCGACCTTCTACGGGATCGGCGCGAAGCCGGTGAAGGAGCGGATCGCGGGACTGTCCTCGCTGCTCGGGCTCGAGGAGTTCCTCGACCGCCGGTACAAAGCTCTCTCCGGAGGGCAGAAGCGTCGCGCGGACATCGCGCGGGCACTGATCCATCAGCCGCGCATCCTGTTCCTCGACGAGCCGACGACGGGCCTCGACCCGGACTCGCGCGATCGCGTCTGGTCGACGATCCTGGACCTGCAGAAGCGCCTGCGGCTCACTGTCTTCCTCACCACGCACTACATGGAGGAGGCCGAGCGCGCCGACCGCATCGCGATCATCGACCACGGCCGGATAGTCACGGCGGGCACGCCGACGGAGCTGCGGAGCGCCCACGCGCGGGACGAACTGCGCGTCACCCTGCGGAACCCGCGGCGCTTCGACGAGACCTTCGGCCCGCGTGCACGACGCAACGGGGCCGAGCGGCGGATCGCCGTCGAGTCGAGCCGCGAAGCCATGGCACTGCTCCGCGACTTCGACGCCGACATCGCCGATTTCGAGTTCCGGCACGGGACCATGGACGACGTCTTCCTCGCGATCACCCGAGGAGGCGACCGGTGATGTTGTTCCATCTGACCCGGCGGAACGTCGTCGTCTTCTTCCGCGATCCCGCGGCGGTGTTCTTCTCGCTGCTGTCGCCGATCATCCTGTTCATCCTCTTCTCGGCGTTCCTCGGCGGCGTGCAGACCGATGCCCTGCAGAAGTCCGTGCCATCCGCGAGCGCCGACGACGTCGACGCCTTCGTCTACTCCTGGGTGATCGCCAACCTGGTCATGATCACCACCGCCACGACCAGCCTGTCGGCTCTCGTCGTGTTCGTGAACGACAGGGTGGGGAACGTCTTCCGGGACTTCCTGGTCTCGCCGATCAGCCGACTCCAGATGATCCTGAGCTACCTGCTCGGCGCCTTCGTGGTGTCGGTCGCGCTGAGCGCGACGGTGTTCGTCCTCGCTGACGTCTACCTCGGTGTCGTCCACGCGGCGGCGCTCCCCGTCGGCGCGTTCGCGCAGGTGCTGACCCAGTTGATCGGCTTCTGCCTGCTGTTCTCCGCGATCTGGAGCCTCGTGGTCACCTTCATCGGGTCCACCGGCGTCTTCACCTCCGTCGCCACGATCGTGGGCACGGCGGGCGGCTTCCTCGCGGGTGCGTACATCACCGTCGGTGCCCTGCCGAGCGGCGTGGTGACGTTCATGAACCTGCTCCCCCTGAACCAGGCCGCGACACTGATGCGGGGTCCGTTCACCCGTGCCCCGCTCGACGCCCTCGTCGGCTCGTCGGAGCAGGCACGCGAAACGGTCCGCGAGGAGTACGGCCTGATCCCCCACATCGCCTCGGCGCCGGTCCCCGAGTGGACGATCTGGCTGCTGTTCGCGGGCCTGTTCATCGTCTTCGTCGCCCTCGGCGCCTGGCGCATCGGCCGCAGGCTCGGGTGAGCGGTCGTAGCCTGGCGGTATGACCTCCACGAGCTACGCGGTCTCGATCCCGCAGATCCTCGACGGCGACTTCGACGCGGCGGGTGTCCGGGACTATCTCGTCCGCGCGGAGGAACTCGGGTTCGAGGGGGCCTGGACGTCGGAGCAGACGGTGGGCGGGGCGGCGATGCTCGCACCGCTCGAGCTGCTCTCGTGGGCGGCTGCGTGCACGGGCCGGCTGCGCCTCGGGGTGGCGGTGATCGTCTCCTCGCTGCACGATCCGCTGCACCTCGCGGCCGCGGCCACCTCGGTCGACCGGCTCAGCCACGGGCGACTCGACCTCGGAGTGGGCTCCGGCGGCGACTTCCGGCCCTTCGCGGCCTTCGGCGTCGCACGCGAGACCTTCATCGCGTCCTACACGGAGGGTATCGACCTCATGAAGGCGGCGTGGGCGGACGATCCGACGGTGACCTTCCACGGCCGCTTCCGCGAGGTCGAGGGCGTCTCGATCCCGCTCAAGCCCGTGCAGCGACCGCACCCTCCTCTGTGGTTCGGTGGCGGCGCCCCCAAGGCGCTCGCCCGCGCGGTGCGCCTCGGCGACGGCTTCATGGGCGCGGGGTCCTCGACCACGGCGCACTTCCGCGGTGCCGCCGCCACCATCCGCGACGAGCTCGCCCGGCAGGGGCGCGACGCCGCGGGCTTCCGGATCGGCAAACGCGTCTACGTGGCCGTCGATGACGATCCCGCGCGCGCCCGGCGACGCGCCGACGAGGGCCTCGACCGGATCTACGGCGCGCTGACGGCGCGGTTCGGCGACGTCGCCGTCACCGGGACGCCCGAGCAGGTCGCCGACGGCATCGCCGAGGTGGTCGCCGCGGGCGCGCAGACGGTCCTGCTCAATCCGCTGGGCCACGACGTCGCCGCGGACCGCGAGCAGGTGGAGCGGCTGCACGCCGACGTGCTCCCGCGGCTGCGATGAGACCGCGGGAGGCACCCGCCGCACGGGAGTCAGCACGTCCCGGCGCGCAGCCGGTGACACCGTCGTAACAATCCGGCTCGCCCCCGGAAACACCGCGCGGGCACGGTGGCGGCATGGATGTGGAGACGGTGTGCGGGTACTGCGGGGTGGGCTGCGGCCTCACGCTGCAGGTGCGCGACGGTGCCGTCACGGGCTCCGTCGGCACGAAGAACCACCCGGCGAACCGGGGCCGGCTGTGTACGAAGGGGACGACCACCGTCGACCTGCTCGCCGCGGGCGGCCGCCAGACCCGCGCCGAGCTGCGCCAGGACCGCGACGCGCCCCGGGGCCCCGTCGGCCTCGCGGAGGCCATCACGGCGACCGGCGAGCGCCTGCGCGCCATCCGCGACGAACACGGTCCCGACGCGATCGCCCTGTACGTGAGCGGACAGATGACGCTGGAGGCGCAGTACCTCGCCACCAAGCTGGCGAAGGGCTACCTCCGGACGAAATGGATCGAGTCCAACTCGCGACTGTGCATGGCGAGCGCCGGTACCGGTTACAAGCAGTCCCTCGGCGCCGACGGGCCGCCCGGCAGCTACGACGACCTCGACCACGCCGACGTCTTCCTCGTCATGGGCGCCAACATGGCCGATTGCCACCCCATCCTGTTCCTACGGATGATGGACCGGGTCAAGGCGGGCGCGCGCCTCATCGTGGTCGATCCGCGCCGCACCGCCACGGCCGCGAAGGCCGATCTCCACCTCGCCGTCCGCCCGGGCACCGACCTCGCGCTGCTCAACGGGATCCTCCGGCTGCTGGCCGAGAAGAACGCGCTCGACCTCGATTTCATCGCGCACCACACCGAGGGCTGGGACGCCATGCCCGCCTTCCTCGAGGACTACCCGACGGACCGCGTCGCCGAGATCACGGGCCTCGCCGCCGCCGACATCGAGCGCGCGGCCGAGCTCATCGGCGGCGCCGCGAACTGGACCAGCCTGTGGACCATGGGCCTGAACCAGTCCACCCATGGCACGTGGAACACGATCGCGCTCTGCAACCTGCACCTCGCCACCGGCGCGATCTGCCGTACCGGCTCGGGCCCCTTCAGCCTCACCGGCCAGCCGAACGCGATGGGTGGCCGCGAGATGGGGTACATGGGACCGGGCCTGCCCGGACAGCGGTCCGTCCTCGACGAGGGCGACCGCGCCCGCACCGAGGACCTCTGGGGCCTGCCCGAGGGCACGATCCGCGCGGAGGCCGGCCAGGGCACCGTCCAGATGTACCGCGATCTCGCCGCGGGCTCGATCAAGGCCGCCTGGATCATCTGCAGCAACCCCGTGGCGTCGATGGCGAACCGTTCCACCGTGATCGACGCCTTGCGGTCGGCCGAGCTGGTGGTGGTGCAGGATGCGTACACGGGCACCGAGACCTCGGAGTACGCCGATGTCGTGCTACCCGCCGCGCTGTGGGCCGAGACCGACGGCGTGATGGTCAACTCGGAACGCTCCCTCACCCGGACCGCCGCCGCGACGCCCCCGCCCGGTGACGCGCTCCCCGATTGGAAGTTGATCTGCCTCATCGCCGCCGAGCTGGGCCACGGTGCGGACTTCGACTACCCCGACGCCGCGGCGGTCTTCGACGAGCTCAGCGCCTTCCACAACCCCCGAACCGGCTGGGACGTGCGCGGCGTGGACCACGCGCGCCTGGCGCGCGGACCCGTGCAGTGGCCCGCCGCACCGGGCGGCCCCGACCGGAATCCGGTGCGTTACCTCGACCCCGAGGACACCGCGCGCGGCCCCGTCTTCGCCACCCCGTCCGGACGGGCACGATTCCTCCCGCGGCCCTACCTCCCGCCCGCGGAACTGCCCGACGACGAGTACCCGCTGATCCTCACCACCGGTCGGCTCGCGCACCAGTGGCACACCATGACCAAGACCGGGCGGGTCGCCAAACTGAACCGTCTCAACCCCGCGCCCTTCCTCCAGGTCAATCCCGAGGACGCCGACCGGCTCGGCCTCACCCCGGGGGCGCGGGTGCGGGTCTCCAGCCGCCGCGGCGGCGCGACCCTGCCCGTCGCCGTCGACGACGCCGTCCGGCCCGGGGTCTGTTTCGCCCCCATGCACTTCGCCGACTCCTTCGGAGAGGATGTGGCCGTGAACGCGGTGACCAACGACGCCGTCGATCCCGAATCACTGCAGCCCGAGTTCAAGGTGAGTGCGGTCGCGCTCACCCCGCTTCCGGCCGACCCGCCGGCCCCGGCCCCGGCTCCCGCCGCGGCCCATGCTTCGCCGCTCGCGACGGCGCTCGCGCCGTTCGCCTCGGGCCCGGGCGAGTTGACCGCGGAGGCCTCGGGATTCCTCGGCGGGCTGTTGACGGGCCTGAGCGTCGCGCCCCCGTCGGGTGTGCCGACGGTGCCCGGCGACGCGCCCCTCGCCCCGATCGCGCGCGCCTGGCTCGAGGGCGTCCTTGCGGGCGTGTACGGCGCGTCCCCGGCCGAGACGCAGCCCCCGGGCGCGACAGTCAGCATCGTATGGGCGTCGCAGACGGGCACGGCCGAGGCGTACGCCGCCGATTGCGCCGAGGCACTGAGCGGCGCCGGCATGACGACGACGATCCTCGGCGCCGAACAGGTCTCGCCCGCGCAGTTGACGGGCACCGTGCTGTTCCTGGTCGCCACGACCGGCGACGGCGAAGCGCCCGACAACGGCGTCGCGCTCTGGGACGCGCTCGCCTCGGCGGAGCCCGGCGACCTGGGCGGCCTGCGGTTCTCCGTCCTCGGCTTCGGCGACCCGTCGTACGCCGACTTCTGCGGCTTCGCCCGCAAGCTGGACGCGCGTCTCGAGCACCTCGGCGCGGCCCGGCTCGCGCCGCGTTCCTCGTGCGAGCCCGACTACGCCGAGACCGCCGCCGCGTGGCTCGGCACGGTGGTGACCGCGCTGGACCCCGAGGCCGCGCCGCCGCAACGGACGGCGGAGCGGTCGGGCCGCTCCCGGACCAACCCGCTGCGGACCCGCCTGGTGGAATCCGAGCGACTGTCCGGGGAGGGTTCGGCGAAGGACGTGCGCCGCTTCACCTTCGAGCTCCCGGCGGCGGAGCTGAGTTATCGCGCAGGCGACGCCCTCGGGATCCTCCCGGTGAACTCGGGGGCCGTGATCGAGGAGTTCTGCGCGCGCACCGGTGTGCGGCGCGACGTGGCGGATCTCGACCGCAAGGACCTCACCCGGATCACCCCCGAGCTGCTGCGCTTCGTCGCCGACCGCTGCGAGGTGAACGACGAGCTGCGCGGTGTGCTCGACGACCCCACGAAGTTCGCCTCGTGGACGTGGGGCCGTCAGCTGCTCGACCTTCTCGCCGCGCACCCGGTGCAGGCCGATCCCGCGGAGTGGGAGGCCCTGTTGCGGCCGCTCACGCCCCGGTTGTACTCGATCTCGTCCAGTCCTCGCGAGGACCCCGACCGGGTGTCGATCACCGTCTCCGTCGTGGCCTTCGAGCACGCCGGACGCCGCCGCGGCGGCGCCTGCTCGACGCACCTCGCCGGGCTCGACGCGGGCGGCGAGGTGGACGTCTTCGTACAGCCCACCCGCGCTTTCCTGCCGCCGGAGGACCCCGACGCCCCCGCGATCATGATCGGCCCGGGCACGGGCATCGCCCCCTTCCGCGGCTTCCTGCACGACCGGGCACGCGCCGGAGCGACGGGACCGAACTGGTTGTTCTTCGGCGAGCAGCACGAGGCCAGCGACTTCTACTACCGCACGGAGCTCGACGTCCTCGCCGCCGAGGGCGTGCTCACCCGCGTGGACACCGCCTTCTCCCGCGACAGCGCCCGAAAGGTGTACGTGCAGGACCGGATGCGTGAGCACGCCGCCGAGCTGTGGGAGTGGATCCGGCGCGGCGCACACGTGTACGTGTGCGGCGACGCGGCCCGCATGGCCCGCGACGTGGACGAGGCCCTGCGCGGTATCGTCGCCGAACACGGCCACATGGCCCCCCGCAGCGCCGATGCCTACCTCGCGGCGCTGTCCGCCGAACGGAGATACGTGCGTGACGTCTACTGACCGCGACCCGGCCGCGTCCTGCGACGCGGCCGTGGTCGTGGCAGGTGGCGGGGCACGCCGTCTGGGGCGCGACAAACCCGAGATCGTAGTGGGCGGGCGACGTCTGCTCGACGCGGCGATCGCCGCTGCCCGCGGCGCGCGCACCGTCGTCGTGGGCCCGCCGCGCGCGGTACCGGATCACGTCACCGTGGTCCGCGAGGACCCGCCGGGCGGTGGTCCCCTCGCCGCGATCGCCGCGGGCCTCGCCGCCGTGCCCGCGGATGCGCGGACGATCGCGGTCGTGGCCGCCGACGTTCCCGAGGTGGAGCCGTCGACCCTGGCCGGGCTGGCCGCCCTGCGTGCCGCGACCGGCGCCGCCGTGGCGATCGCCGAGGACGTGCACGGCAGACCGCAATACCTGCTCGCCGTATGGGAGGCGGACGCCCTGCGCGCGGCACTGGTGGGCATCGACGAGCCGTCCGGCGTACCGGTCCGAGCGATCGTCCCGCCGGACGCGCCCCGGCTGCGGCAACCGCTCGCCGATGTGGACACGCCCGAGGACCTGGCCCGCGCCCTCGCGTCCCCGCTCGCCGTGCGCCGGCTCCTGCGCACGACGCTCCCCGCACTGCCTGCATCTCCCGGACCGCTGGTGCCCGGGGCGGTCCTCGCGGATCCGCTCGTCGCGGCGGCTCCCTTTCCGCCGTTCGACCAGTCCGCGATGGACGGCTGGGCGGTCGCGGGCCCGCCGCCGTGGCGGCCCGTCGAAGGCGCGGCGGTCGCGGGCCACGACCCGCTGCCGCTCGGCACCGGGACCGCGGTGCGGATCGCCACCGGCGCCCGCCTCCCCATGGGCGCCGATCGCGTGGTCCGCGACGAGGAGATCGTGCGCGACGGCGCGCTGCTCGGGTGCGCGGATCCCGCTCGCGACGATGTCCGGCGCATCGGCTCGGCGTGGCAGGCGGGCACGACGCTCGCACCCGCCGGCACCGCGATCGACCCGGCCACCGTCTCACTCGCGACGGCCGCCGGAGTGTCCTTCCTCCCCTCCCGCGGTCCGGTCCGGATCCGGCTGCACACCTCCGGCGACGAGGTCGGGGCCGCCGGCCGCACCGGCCTGCCCGAGACCGCGTGGGGACCCGTCGCCACGACCTTCGAGACGGCTGGCGCGGACGTGCGGCGGGGGCCGCACCTGCGCGACGCGCCCGCCTCGTTCGGTGCTGCGCTCCTCCCGGACGGCGCCGACGTCGTGGTGATCATCGGCGCGACCGGCCGCGGTGCCGCGGACCGTCTGCGAGACGCGCTCGCCGAGGCCGGGGCGACGCAGCTCGTCGACGGCGTCGACGTCCGCCCCGGTGGCTCGCTCCTCGTGGCGACGGTGCCGGACGGCCCGATCGTGGTGGGCCTGGGCGGAAACCCGATGGCGGCGATGCTGGGCGCCGCACTCCTCGCCCGCCCTCTGTGCGCGGCGCTGCTGAGGGAGGGCCCGCGGACCGTCGACCTGCTCCTCCTCGCCGACGGCAACCCCGACGACCGCTGGCGCATGCTCCCGGTCGAACCCGACGGCGCCGGACGGTGGCTCCTCCCCGCGACCGTTGCGACGCCCCACCTGCGGGACGCCGTGGGCCGCCGCGCGGTGGCGCTCGTACCCCCGCTCGCACGCCCGGGCGACCTCGTCGAACGGCTCGCCTGAGTCCTCACGTCCATGCCTCGCCGCCTGTGAGGAAGGCGTGATCGACGGGCAACACGGCGGCACAGCCCCGCAACACCACCTCCTTAGATTCGGAGCCAACGGTTTCCGGCGAGAGGAGAGGTCCTATGGTCACCCAGCGCACCGTCGTCGTGGTGGGACACGGCATGGTCGGCCACAGGTTCGTCGAGGCGCTCCGCGCCCGTGACGAGGCGGGCGAGTGGCGGGTCGTCGTCCTCGGCGAGGAGACGGACGGCGCCTACGACCGCGTGGGACTCTCGTCCTACGTCGGGACCTGGGACCGCGCCGGACTCGCTCTCGCGGGCAACGACTACGCGGGTGATCCGCTGGTGGAGCTGCGGCTCGGCGTCCGGGTGACCGGGATCGACCGCGCGGCGCGCACCGTCGCGACGGCCGACGGCCCGATCGCCTACGACGCGCTCGTGCTCGCCACCGGCTCCTACGCCTTCGTGCCGCCCGTCCCGGGCCACGACCTGCCCGGCTGTCACGTCTACCGCACCCTCGACGACCTGGACGCGCTCCGCGCGGACGCCGACGCCGCGCTGGCCAGCACGGCCGAGCCCGTCGGGATGGTGGTCGGCGGTGGCCTCCTCGGCCTCGAGGCGGCGAACGCCCTGCGCAGCCTGGGGCTGCGCCCGCACGTGGTGGAGGTCAACCCCCGCCTGATGCCGCAGCAGGTGGACACCGGCGGCGGCGAGCACCTGGCGCGGATGATCGGCGACCTCGGGATCGACATCACCCTCTCGTCCGGCACCACCGACATCTCCCCCGGCGAGCACGGCCTGGCCGTGACGCTCAAGGACGAGACGGTGGTGAACGCGGCCGTCGTGGTCTTCGCGGCCGGTGTCCGGCCCCGAGACGAACTGGCCCGCGAGGCCGGGCTGACCGTCGGCGAGCGGGGCGGGGTCATCACCGACCTCGGCTGCGCCACCTCGGATCCCGCCGTCTTCGCCATCGGCGAGGTGGCGGCGATCGAGGGCCGCTGCTACGGCCTGGTCGGCCCGGGCTACGCCACCGCCGAGGTGGTCGCCGACCGCCTGCTGGGGGGCGACGCGCAGTTCCCCGGTGCCGACCTGTCCACCAAGCTCAAACTGCTCGGGGTCGACGTGGCCTCCTTCGGCGACGCCCTCGGCACCACCCCGGGTGCCCTCGACGTCGTGGTCAGCGACCCGATCGGCGGGACCTACGCCAAGCTCGTCCTGTCGGACGACGCGTCGACGCTGCTGGGCGGCGTGCTCGTCGGCGACGCCTCGCAGTACGGCGTGCTGCGGCCGCTCGTCGGCTCGTCGCTGCCGGGCGACCCGGTCTCGCTGATCGCGCCCGCCGGCGACGGTTCCCCCGGTATCGGGGTGGGCGCGCTCCCCGATGCGGCGCAGGTCTGTTCGTGCAACGACGTCTCGAAGGGCACGCTGTGCTCGGCGATCGCCGAGGGCGCGTGCACGGTGGCGGACCTCAAGGGCTGCACCAACGCGGGCACCTCGTGCGGATCCTGCGTGCCGTTGCTGTCCCAGCTGTTGGAGGCCGAGGGCGTCACCGTCTCGAAGTCGCTGTGCGAGCACTTCACCCAGTCCCGCGCGGAGCTCTTCGAGCTCGTCCAGGCGAGCGGCATCCGCACCTTCTCCGGCCTGATCGAGCGCTTCGGCTCCGGCACCGGCTGCGACCTCTGCAAGCCGACGGTGGCGTCGATCCTCGCCTCCACCAGCTCGGACCACATCCTCTCCGGCGAGCAGGCGTCGCTGCAGGACAGCAACGACCACTTCCTCGCCAACATCCAGCGCAACGGCACCTACTCGGTGGTGCCCCGCATGCCGGGCGGCGACGTGACCGCCGAGCAGCTGATCGTGATCGGCGAGATCGCCCGCGACTTCGGGTTGTACACGAAGATCACCGGCGGCCAGCGGATCGACATGTTCGGCGCCACCGTCGACCAGCTACCGCTGATCTGGCGGCGACTGGTGGACGCCGGCATGGAATCCGGTCAGGCCTACGGCAAGTCGCTGCGCACCGTGAAGAGCTGCGTCGGCAGCGACTGGTGCCGCTACGGTCAGCAGGACTCGGTGCAGATGGCGATCGACCTCGAGCTGCGCTACCGCGGGCTCCGATCACCGCACAAGATCAAGATGGGCGTCTCCGGCTGCGCCCGCGAGTGCGCGGAGGCCCGTGGCAAGGACGTCGGCGTCATCGCGACCGAGTCGGGCTGGAACCTCTACGTCGGCGGCAACGGCGGCATGACCCCCAAACACGCGCAGCTCCTCGCGGGCGACCTCGACCGCGAGACGCTCATCACCTACGTCGACCGATTCCTCATGTACTACATCCGCACCGCCGACCGGCTCCAGCGCACCGCGCCATGGGTCGAGAGCCTGGACGGCGGGATGGATCGCCTGCGCGAGGTGGTCATCGACGATGCACTCGGCCTCAACGCCGACTTCGAGGCCACGGTCGAGCGTCATGTGGACGGCTACGGGTGCGAGTGGAAGGGCGTCCTCGACGATCCCGACAAGCTCGCTCGGTTCGTCTCCTTCGTCAACGCCCCCGGGGCGCCCGATCCGACGGTCGACTTCGGCGAGAAGAACGGCCGCAAGGTGCCGATCCTGCTCGGCACCCCCACCCCGTCGATGCCCCCGAAGAAGGAGAAGGCATGACCACGACCCCCTTCGATCTGCACCGGTGGACCCGCGACTGGACGGCGGCGTGCCCCGCGGCCCGGCTCGAACCGCTGCGCGGCGTGGCGGTGCTCCTCCCCGACGGCGCTCAAGTGGCCCTGTTCCGGCTGGCGGACGACAGCATCCGGGCGATCGGGAACATCGACCCGATCGGGCGGGCCGCCGTGATGTCGCGCGGCATCGTCGGCGACCGGGGCGGCTTCCCCGTCGTCCAGTCGCCGTTGAAGAAGCAGGCCTTCAGCCTGCTCGACGGCCGCTGCCTCGACGCTCCCGGCGTCTCGATCCCGGTGTACGACACCAGGATCTCGCTCGATGGGACGGTCTACGTCGCGAACTCCCCGGAGGTGCGCTTCGGCTTCCGTCCCCGTCCCGGCATTCTGTGATCGCAGCACCGCTACTCTGCTCCTGACTGGTGAAGGAGTAGCGATGACAGGTCACGGCGACCCTTCGGTTCGACTGCGCGACCGGCGGCCCCTGGCGGCCGCCGACGTCGGCTTCCTCATCGGCTCGATCGCGCCCGCCGTCGATGCCCGGGGGCGTGCAGGCACGCCGCACGGACGGATCAGTCCGGCTGCGCTCTCCATCGATCCCGCGGGGAACCCGCAGCTGATCGACGTGTCCGACAGCGACGAGGCCGTGATCTACGCCGCCCCCGAGATCCGGGACACCGGGCTCATCACCGGGCAGTCCGAGGTGTACTCCCTCGGCAACACCACGTACACGCTGCTGACCGGCCATCCGCCCAACCCGTACGGTTTCGCGACGGTGCGCCGCGACCGCCCCGACCTCGGCCCCGGGGTCGACGGCGTCCTCCTCCAGGCGACCGCTCGCTCTCCGGAGTTGCGGTTCGCGACCGCGACCGAGTTCGCGACGGCACTGTCGGAGGCGCTCGACCAGCCCGTCCATGCCTCGACGATCCCGGTGCGGTCCCCGGCCCCCGCGCCGGAGCCGGAACTGGTCGTCCCCGCCCCGGCGGCGCGGGCGGCGCCGGACCCGCGGCGGCGTTTCGAGCTCCCCGAGGCCGCGCTACCGATCGTCTTCCTCCTGCTGATCGTCCTCGCCGCGGCGGGCTTCATGGCGCTGTTCCTCAGCGGCTCCTGACCCGGAGGTGACCCGATGACCGACGGCGACTTCGCCGGCCGCGTCCGTGCGACGGGGCCGCTCGCCGCGAATCAGGTCGCTTACGTCGTCTCGGCGGTGGCCGCGGAGATCGACGGCCGGGCGGCGGCGGGCGACCCGCACGGGCGGCTCAGTCCCGCCGCGATCGCGCTGGCCTCGGACGGCCGCGTCGTCCTCGTCGACCCGGCGAGCCTCGGCGCAGCGCCGGACACCGGCGCACACGCGGCCCCGGAGATCTTCGGCGGAGCGATCCCCGATGCGCGATCCGAGGTCTTCTCCCTGGCCAGCACGGCGTACACGCTCCTGACGGGAACGACGCCCAACTCCTTCCGGATCGCCAATGCACGTCGCGCTCGGCCGGCTCTGGGACCGGGTCTCGAGGCTGCGCTCACCCGGGCGACCTCGCGCGATCCCGCGTTCCGATACCAGTCGGCCACGGACTTCGCCCGCGCGCTCGCAGCGGCGCTCGCACCTCCACCCGCGGACACCGTCGCCCCGGAACTCTTCGACTTCCCGGAGGGAGTCGCCGACCGGGCTCGACGGATGTCGGCACTCCGGCTGCTCGCACTGATCGCCGCCACGCTCGCGGTGCTGAGTGTCCTGTTGTGGGTCGGGATCCTCGTCGTCGACTCGTTGTCCTGACCGGCGCGGCGACCGGCCGGCCGGCTCAGCGACCGACGATGACGTCCCGGCGCGGCGGCGCGGTCAGACCCGCGTGGCGCCGACGCAGGCACGCCAGCCGCACGACGGCCGGGTGCAGGCCCAGCGGAGCGGCGACCACCTCGGCACCGGCGTCCCGCAGGCGCTGCTGGAACAGCCCCTCGGCAAGCAGGTAGGAGGCGACGGCGACGGACCGCGCACCGTCGGCCCGGACGCGCGCGACGACCTCCGGGACGGACCGGTAGCCCTCGCTCTGCTGGCTCGGGGCCGCGAAGGCGATGGAGACCCGGCTCCCCACCAGGGCGGAGAGCGCTGCGGCGGTCCGCCGCAGCTCCCCCTGCGCGTGGATGTCGCGAGTGCCGGCGGCAGCCATGACGACGGCGTCGCCGCGCTGCCAGCCCGCTTCCTGCAGGCGCCCCAACATCGCCCGGGCGAGCTCCGGGGAAGGGCCGAGCGCCGGTGTGACCGTCGTTGCGCGGTGCCGCGATTCGGCGACCTCCCGCGGCAGGTCGTGACGGACGTGGAAGCCGCTGGACAGGAATGCGGGCACCACCACCGTCGGCTCGTGGTCGAGGTCGGCGAGGACCTCCGCCGGGGTCGGACCGAGGACGTCGACGAAGGCCACCCGGACGGTCTCGGACAGCCGCGCGGACATCGCCGCCGCCAGATCGCCTACCATCGCGACGCCGTGGTCGCTCCGGGTGCCGTGCGCCACCAACAGGGTTCCCACGTCAGTGCTCCTCATCGAGTGCGAGGCGGTAGCCGCGTTTGACCACCGTGGCGACGATCTCCTTGTGCCCCAGGCCCGTCCGCAGTCGTGCGACCGCCGCCTCGACGGCGTGCGGATCGTCACCGCCCAGTGCCGCGAGCAGGTCCTCCCGGGAGACGACGGCGCCGGGCTCGCGGGCGAGCAGGCGCAGCAGGACGATCGACGTGGGCGTGAGCTCACGCTCGTCGCCGTCGACGACCGCGCCCCGCGCGCGCAGGCCGAGGCGGTGCCCGGCGACGGGGAGGTCGGGTCTGCGGGCGGGCAGGTCCTGTTCGACCAGGCGTGCCAGTGCTCCGAGCCGCATCCGCTCGGGGGTGACGGTGTCGATCCCCAGGCGGTCGAGCGGAGTCGCGGTCACCGGCCCCACGCAGTAGGGCACGACGGCGCCGCCCAGCGCGCCCCGCACGGCCCCGTCGAGCCCGAGTTCCGCGGCCCGTTCCAGGATGGACGCGGCGGCGGGCGCGGAGGTGAAGGTGACGGCGTCGACTGCGGACGTCGCGAGCGCCTCGATGATCCGGTCGAGCCCGGTCACGTCGGCGGGCCGCTCCCAGCGATAGACCGGGACCTCGACGATCCGTGCGCCGAGGGCCCGCAGCCCGTCGAGGAGGCCCGGGTTCGGGTCCCACTTGTCGGTGGCTCCGTGCAGCTGGACCGCGACCCGGAGCCCGCTGAGATCGGAGGTCGAGAGGTGACTGAGCACCTCGGCGGAGGACTCCGACTCCGGCGACCATTCCTCGCGCAGGCCCGCGGCGCGGAGCGCGCCGGTCGCCTTGGGCCCGCGGGAGATCACCCGGCCGCCCCCGAGGGCCGCGACGAGCTGCTCCGCGAGCCCCCACCCCTCGGCCGCTTCGAGCCAACCGCGGAAGCCGATGCCGGTGGTCGCGACGAGCAGATCGGGTGGACTCGCCAGCAGTTCCTCGGTCGCGGCGCGCAGGCGTTCGTCGTCCGAGAGCGGCACCATCGCGATCGCGGGTGCGGCGAGCACCGCCGCGCCGCGCCGCTCGAGCAGGGTGCCCAGCTCGTCGGCGCGGCGCGCGGCGGTGATCGCCACGGTGAATCCGACTAGGGGGCGGGCCGGCGCCTCGGTCATCGGATCGGACTCCTTCGGTACTGCGGTCATCGGGTGTCGGCGACGGTGAGCGCATCGTCGCGCGGCGTTGCGTCAAGCGTCCCATGTCCGCGCGGGGCGGGCGTACGCACGTAGACCTTCCAGGTGACCAGTGCTGCGAGAACGTAGAAGGCGCCGAACACCCAGAACGCGATCGTCGCCGTGCCGGAGGACTGGTACGAGGCCCGCAGCACCAGGTTGATCCCGACGCCACCGAGGCCGCCGATCGCGCCCGCGATGCCGATGACCGCCCCCGACATGGCGCGGGAGTAGTGGGTGCGGGTTGCCTCATCGGCGTCGAGCGAGCGCGCCTTGGCCTCGAAGATCGACGGGATCATCTTGTAGACCGAGCCGTTGCCCAGGCCGCTGAGCAGGAACAGGGCGATGAATCCGAGGACGTACGCGCCGAGTACGGCACCGGACGGGGCGCCCGAGCCGGCCGTCGTGGCCGCCGCGATGAGGACGCCGCCCGCTGCGATCATTCCCGTGAAGACGTAGAGAGTGACCCGGCCACCGCCCAGCCGGTCGGCGAGCTTGCCGCCGTAGACCCGGGAGATCGAACCGAGCAGCGGACCGATGAAGGCGATCTGCGCGGCATGGAGCGAGGCCTGCGCCGCGGACTCGCCGCCCGCCCGGAAGGTGGCCTGCAGGACCTGGCCGAAGGCGAAGGAGAAACCGATGAAGGAGCCGAACGTGCCGATGTAGAGCAGGGAGACGATCCAGGTGTCCCGGTCGCGGGTGGAAGCCCGCATCGCGGCGGTGTCGACCGTCGGGACCTGGAGGTTGTCCATGAACAGGGCCGCGCCGATCCCGGCCACGGCCAGCAGCGCCAGGTAGACGGCGCACACCCAGTACGGCTCGCGGTTGCCCGCGGTCGCGATGACGAGGAGCCCCACCAGTTGCACAGCGGGCACGCCGATGTTGCCGCCGCCCGCGTTGAGCCCGAGCGCCCAGCCCTTGAGCCGCTGCGGGAAGAAGGCGTTGATGTTGGTCATCGATGACGCGAAGTTCCCGCCGCCGAAACCGGTGAGCGCCGCGCACGCGAGGTACACCCACAGCGGCTGCCCGGGGTTCGCGAGGATCAGCATCGTCGCGATCACGGGGACCGCCAGGACGAAGGCGCTGAAGATCGTCCAGTTGCGGCCGCCGAAACGCGCCGTGGCCAGCGTGTACGGGATCCGCAGGCACGAGCCCACGAGGGTCGCGGTGGCGCCGATGAGGAACTTGTCGGCCGTGCTCAGGCCGTAGACGTCCTGCGGCATGAACAGGACCATCACGGACCACAGGGACCACACCGAGAAACCCACGTGCTCGGCGACGACGGACCACAGCAGGTTCCGCTTCGCGACCTTCTCACCGCCCGACTCCCATTGGCGTCGGTTCTCCGGATCCCAGTCCGTGATCGTGTGTGATCGGCTCATGTCCCAGACCTCTCGGTGCGTCGACGATCTCTTTCGCGTCGAAGGTAGGCAGCCGATGTTGCGGCGCCGGTTCCCGCGGTGTCCGCCCCGTGAACTCGACCTCACGCCCACGCACCACCGGGTGTGAGGCCGACATCGGGGCTGCGGCGACGCCCCGGCTCGTCCGCGGTCTCCGGGTGAGCGAGGCCCCTGCCTCGTCGCCGCACCGGGGCGCGGCCGCGGCCGCTCTAGAAGTCCGGCGCGCCCACGGCGGCCGGTGCGCGGCCGGCCTCGTCGCCCTCGCCCACGACGTCCTGCGCCGGGCCGTCGTGGACGGGGTCACGAACCGAGTCGTCGTCGGCGGGCGTCGCTCCCGCCGCCCGGTCACGATCCGGCCCCCCGGCAGCGGTCTCCAGCGGCGGCGACGCGATCTCCCGGTACCTCTCCCCCGTGCCGACGTACTGGCTCGCGCACATCCGCAGGTTGAGGCCGATCGCGTCGGCCTTGAGATCCAGCGAGCTGTGCCGCTGCCCGTCCGCGCCGTCGAAGGTCTCGTGTTTGAGCTCGCCGTGCACGATGACGGGCCGGCCCTTCGCGATCACGGCGCGCGCGTTGCGGGCGAGCGCGCCGAAGGCCTTGACGTTGAGCCAGACGGTGCTGGTCTGCTTCCACTCGCCGTTCTCGTCCAGGTAGCCGTTGTTGGCCGCCATCGTGAAGCTCAGGAAGTCGTGCCGCTGATCGCGGGTGGACTCCCGGTAGGTCAGGTCGTTCGTGACGTTCCCCGCTGCGAAAACAAGTACCCCGGGCATGACGCGCCTCCTCGTCGTGTCGCGGCCGGTTGTTCCCGGCCGTCGTGAACGAGTGTCATGCGCGGGTCCCGCCCCGGACGGCGTCCAGGGCGGGACCTGTGGAGAAAACACGTTTCGTACGCTTACTTGTGGATGGCGGCGGTCTCGACGGTGCGCGTGTCGGACCGCCGTGGCAGGGTGGCTACGCCAGCCACCCCGCCGCGGTGAAGCCATCGAGGTACCGACCGACGAGTGCACGATCGAGGTGCGGGATGTCGCCGGGCCCCACCTTCGCCTCGCGCACCGCCTCCCGGAACCGGTCGGCCGTCAGCGCCGAACCCGCGCCGGCCGCTGCGGGCCGGGCGAACGAATGCAGCAGCGGGAGGACCGACCGCTGGCGGTCCTCGGCGGGCAGCGCCCGCAGCGCCGCCTCGAACCGTGCGAGCCACTCGGAGTAGTCCGCGACACGCTCGATCGGACGGTCCTCAGCGATCCAGTCGACGAAGTCGTCCAGCCCGGCACCGCCCTCGTCGACGTTGAGGACGTGGAAGGTCCGGAAGCCCTCGCGCCCGGCGGCGCCGAGGGTGACGATCGACTCGGCGGTGAAGTCCACCGGCAGGCCGTCGTAGTGCGCCCGCGGCCCGCTCGGATCGGCGGAGAAGGAGGCGGGCGCGAGCCCCGTCTCGGCGATGCTCAGCAGCAGCCGCGTGAACTGGTCCACCGGGTTGTACTGACCGCGGAACCGACTGTGCGCCAGGATCATGTTCGAGCGGAACACCCGCACCGGCAGGTGCGCGAGGTCGGACGCCTCACGGAGCAGTACCTCGCCCGCCCACTTGCTCACCGCGTAGCCGTTGGCGTAGGCGTCCGCACCGATCCGGCGCTCGGCGCCCGCCACCCGGACGTCGTCGTCCTCCGCCAGGAGGCGGCCGTCGTCCTGCGGGACCACGGCGACCGTCGAGACGTAGTCGATCGACTTGCGCCGCACGGTGATCGCGAGGCGGGCGATCTCCGCCGTGCCCACCACGTTCGGGCCGAAGAGCTGGTCGTAGGGCAGGACGTGGTTGACCATAGCGCCGCAGTGGACCACGTGGTCCACGCTGTTCGCCAAGCGTTCCCAGGTCGGACCGTCGAGGCCGAGGGACGGCGCGCCGAAGTCGCCGGCGACCACTTCGAGGTGACGCTCGGCGAGGCTCGCGAACTCCGTCGTGAGCGCGGGATCGGAGGTCCCGATCGCGTCGAAGACGCGGCGACGTGCGTCGTCGGCGTCGGCGCCGCGGACCAGCGCGACGACGGTGCCCCCGTGCGGCGCGACGCGGCGCAGCCACTCGAGCAGGAGGAACCGGCCGAGGTAGCCGGTTCCGCCGGTGACGAAGACCGTCGAGGGTTCTCCGTGCGGCGCGGGGATCGACGGGGCCGCCGCCAGCAGCCCCGGGTCGATGAACCGGTCGAGGCGCAGGTCGGCCGCGCGCGCCACCTCGGCGTCGGCGCCGTGGATGGACGCGGCGGTGGGAGCCTGAACGCCACCCGCGCGGGCCTCCTCGATGTGCGCGATCACGCCGCCCAGCGTCGCGGTGGGGCCCACGATCGCCTGTACCGGCACGGGGAGGTCGTAGACGCCCTCGAGGGTGGTCGCGAGCGAGAGGGCGGAGAGCGAATCACCGCCCAGGTCGAGGAACCTGGTGTCCTCGTCGAGCTCCTCGGGCAGCACACCGAGGGTGAGAGCAGCGGCCCGCACGACGGTCTCCGCCACCGAGCCGTCGGCGTCCAGCGCGCGCAGTCCGTCGCGGCGACGCTCCTCGGCCGCGGCGTACAAGGCGTCGAGCTCCGCGCCGTAGCGGGCGTTGAGGGCCGGGCGGACGAGCTTGCCGATTCCGGAGCGCAGTCCGTTCTCCTGGGAGAAGGGCTCGCGTTCGATGATCACATCGCGCGGCAGCTCGTACCCGGCGAGGTCGTTGTCGCGCGCGATCGCCGCGAGTCCGTCGAGCACGCGGACACGGGCTTCCGAGTCGCTCTCCCCGTCGGGCCCCGGCGCCGGCACCACGACCCCGAGGAGATACGACCGCTCGCTGGTGCCGTACAGGAAGATCTGGTGCACATCGGGGCCGGCGGCGTACGTGGCCTCGAGCTGCGCGATCGGCACGAACTCGCCCTGCGCCAACTTGATCACGTTGCTGCGGCGGTCGACGTACTGGAGGTGATCGGGCGCGAGCTCGGCCATGACGTCCCCGGTGCGGTAGAAACCCTCGTCGTCGCGGATCCGCTTGTCGGAGTTGTAGTACCCGGGGATGAGCTGCGTCGATTTGACCAGGAGCTCGCCGCGCGGATGCGGGGAGTCGGTGACGAAGTAGCCCAGTTCGGGGACGTCGATGAGCTTGTACTCGGTCACCGGGGGCCGCACGACCACGCCGTCGCGGATGACGCCGCCGGCCTCGGTGGAGCCGTAGCCGATCTGGATGTCGATGCCCAGCAGCCACTCCATGAAGGCCTGCAGGTCGGCGGACAGCGCGGCACTGCCGCACATCGCGGCCTGCAGCCGCCCGCCGAGAACCCGGTCGCGCAGTTCTTCGCGGGCCGTCTCGGTGTCGGTCTCCGCCTCGACGGCGAGGAAGCGTTGGTGGATCAACTCGCACACCCGGGGCACGAGGCCGATCGCGGTCGGGCGCGCGGCTGCGAGGTCCTCGAACAGCGTCGACATGTCGGACGCCCCGGCGAAGTAGCCGGTCCCGCCCGAGGCCAGTCCGGCGATGAGCCAGTTGCGGCCGTACATGTGGCTCATCGGTAGGAAGTGCAGCAAGGACTCGGACGGCAGGTCGACGTCGACGATGCTGTCCACCTTGAGCCACGCGTCGGAGACCAGCTGCTCCGTGTACATCGCGCCCTTCGGGGTCCCGGTGCTGCCCGAGGTGTAGATCAGGGTGACGAGCGGGTCCGAGCCCGGTTCGGGCGCGAAGAGCGCGGGCGCGGGAAGCGCCTCACCCGCGAGGACGTCGGCCTCCAGGCCCTCGTAGCCGGGGTGGTCACCGTCGAAGACGACGACCCGCGGCGTGGCGGAGCATTCCGCCAGCGCCTGCTCGGCGAGGTCGACCTGATCGGCGCTCACGGCGAAGATCTTCGGCCGGGTCTCGTCGAGGATCGTGGCGATCCGGGCGGCGGGGGCGCCGGCCTGCAGGGGAACGTTCGGCGCGCCGAGGATCGTGGTCGCGAGGTCGACGGTGACGAAGTCGGCACTGGTGAAGCCCAGGATCGCGACGAAGTCGCCCGCGGCCAGTTCGCTCTGCCAGGCGGCGGCGAGCGCGGTGACCCGCCGCCAGATCTCCCCGTACGAGACGGTGACGTACGGAGCGCGCGGCCCACCGTCCCGAGTGGCGAACGCGGGCCGGTCCGCGAACCGGGCGAAGATCCGCGCGATCACCTGGGGAAGCCGCTCGTCGTGCGCACCGGCCTGTCCGGTGGCCTCCGAACCGGTGATCGCCGGATCGCTACCCTGCACTGCCTCGATCGACATCTGACACCTCATTTCACTACGGAACTCTAACTAACCCTTTCCCTAGCTTAGCTACTGATCGGTAACTCCGCACGTTCGACGCATCGCGAGTCCAAACCTGGCCCCCGCGACGCCATGGTGGTGGACTTGCGCTCCACATCCCGATCCACCGAACGGAAGGCCGACGTGAGCCCGCGCACCCCCCTCCACCTGCACTGGTTCCTGCCCACCTACGGCGACTCACGGAACCTCATGGCGGGCGGGCACGGCAGTTCGATGAGCGGCGACCGGCCGGCGAACCTGCACTACCTCAAGCAGCTCGCACTCGCCGCGGAGGCGAACGAGTTCGAGGCCGTCCTCATCCCCACCGGGCTGTGGTGCGAGGACGCCTGGCTCACGGCGGCGCTGCTCACCGAGGCCACGCAGAAGCTCAAGTTCCTCGTCGCGTTGCGTCCCGGCCTGGTCAGCCCGTTGCTCTCCGCCCAGATGGCGAGCACGCTGCAGTGGCAGTCCGGCGGGCGGGTGCTGCTCAACGTCGTCACGGGCGGCGAGTCGTCCGAGCAGCGCGCCTTCGGCGACACGCTCAGCAAGGACGAGCGGTACGCCCGCTGCGGCGAGTTCCTGGACATCACGCGGCAACTGTTCAGCTCGACGCAGCCCGTGAACGTCGCCGGCCAGTACGTCTCCGCCGAGAACGCCCTGCTCGCGCGCCGCCCGGACCCCGCGCCCCCGATCTTCTTCGGCGGCAGTTCCCCCGCCGCCGGCGACGTCGCCGCGAAGCACGCCGACACCTACCTCACCTGGGGCGAGCCGCCCGCGCAGGTGAAGAAGAAGCTCGACTGGATCCGCGGTCTCGCCGCCGCACAGGGGCGCGAGCTCACCTACGGAATCCGCCTGCACGTGATCTCGCGCGACACGAGCGAGGAGGCCTGGGCCGAGGCCAACCGGCTGCTGGGCAACCTCGACCCCGCCGCGGTGCGCGCGGCGCAGGCCAACCTCGCCCGGAGCGAGTCGGAGGGCCAGCGGCTCATGCGCGAGCTGCACGGCGGCGGAGCGGCCTTCGACGAGGCCGCCGACGCCCGCTCACTCCAGGTCTACCCGGGACTGTGGACCGGGGTGGGACTGGTCCGCGGCGGGGCGGGTACCGCTCTCGTCGGCTCGCACGACGAGGTCGCCGACCTCATCGCCGAGTACGCCGACCTCGGGCTCGACCACTTCATCCTCTCCGGGTACCCGCACCTGGAGGAGGCCTACCACTTCGGCGAGGGCGTCCGGCCCCGCCTCGCGGCCCGCGGCCTCCTCGGCGCTCCAGGCGCATCGTCGGAGCCCGTGCGCGGCGCCTTCCTGCCCAACCTCTCCCCCACTTCCTAGCCCCGGTTCTCCGACCCGAAGGACTCCGCATGACCACCGAGAAGATCGCCGACGAGATCAAGTTCGCCTACTGGGTGCCCAATGTCTCGGGCGGCCTGGTGACGAGCGACATCGAGCAGCGCACCAGCTGGGACTTCGAGTACAACAAGAAGCTGGCGCAGACAGCCGAACGCGTGGGCTTCGAGTACGCCCTCTCGCAGGTCCGGTACATGGCGAGCTACGGCGCCGAGTACCAGCACGAGTCCACCTCCTTCAGCCTGGCCCTGCTCGGCGCCACGGAGAAGCTCAAGGTCATCGCGGCCGTGCACCCCGGCCTCTGGCACCCGGCGGTCCTCGCGAAGTTCGGCGCCACCGCCGACCACCTGTCGAACGGCCGGTTCGCGATCAACGTCGTCTCGGGCTGGTTCGCCGGCGAGTTCAAGGCCCTCGGCGAGCCCTGGCTCGAGCACGACGAGCGCTACCGCCGCAGCGCCGAGTTCCTCGAGGTGATCCGCAAGATCTGGACCGAGGACAACGTCGACTTCGGCGGTGACTTCTACCGCATCCGCGACTTCACCCTCAAGCCCAAGCCGCTCAACACCCCCGAGCGCCCGAATCCCGAACTCTTCCAGGGCGGCAACTCGTCGGCCGCGCGGATCAACGGCGGGAAGTACGCCGACTGGTACTTCTCGAACGGCAAGGACTTCGACGGGGTCACCGACCAGCTCGACGATCTGCGCCGCGTCGCCCGCGAGGCGCAGCGCGAGGTGAAGTTCGGGCTCAACGGCTTCATCATCGCCCGCGACACCGAGAAGGAGGCGCGGGACACCCTGCGCGAGATCGTCGAGAAGGCGAACAAGCCCGCCGTCGAGGGCTTCCGCGACGCGGTGCAGCAGGCCGGCAAGTCCACCTCCGATGGCCGCGGCATGTGGGCGGACTCCTCGTTCGAGGACCTCGTGCAGTACAACGACGGCTTCCGCACCCAACTGATCGGCACGCCGGAGCAGGTCGCGGAACGGATCGTCGCCTACAAGGAGCTCGGCGTCGACCTCATCCTCGGCGGCTTCCTGCACTTCCAGGAGGAGATCGAGTACTTCGGCGAGAAGGTCCTGCCACTGGTCCGCGAGATCGAGGCGAGCCGCGCCGGGGCGCTGGTGTGACGGTCGCGCCGGTAGCCGACTCGCGGCCCGCCGCGGCGATCGACTCCGCCGCGGCCGCCGTCGACGCGGCGCGCGAACTCGCGGCGCGCTTCGCCGACGGTGCCGCCGAGCGCGACCGCGAGCGGAGCCAGCCCCACGCGGAGGTCGAATACCTCTCCGACGCCGGCCTGTTCGCGCTGACCGTACCGGCCCGCTTCGGCGGGCCCGACCTGCCGCCGTCGGTCGTCGCCGAGGTCTTCCGCACGCTCGCCACCGCCGACCCGTCGTTGGCGCAGATCCCGCACAGCCACTACGTGTACCTCACGGCGCTGCGTCTGGCGGGCTCGGAGATCCTGCAGCGCAGGATCTTCGGTCAGGTGCTCGACGGGGCTCGGATCGCCAACGCCCAATCCGAGCGCGGCGGAAGAACGGTGGCGGACGTCGCGACCACGCTGACGCGCACGGCTGAGGGCGCACACCTCGACGGCGAGAAGTTCTACTGCACGGGCTCGCCCTACGCGCACCTTCTCGCGGTACTGGCGCGCGACGCGGACTCCGGGGAGCAGATCATCGCCTTCGTCCCGGCGGACACCCCGGGCATCACCATCGCCGACGACTGGAACGGGCTCGGGCAGCGGACGACCGGGAGCGGAACAGTGCGCTTCGACGACGTCGCCGTGCCCGTGGACGCGATCCTCCCGCGCTCGCCCGCGGTCTCCGAACCCACCGGCTACGGAGCCTTCGCGCAACTGCTGCACGTCGCAATCGACACCGGTATCGCGCGCGGCGCACTCGAGGCCGCCGCCGAGTTCGTCCGCACCAAGTCCCGTCCCTGGTTCGAGGCGGACGTCGATCGCGCGCAGGACGATCCGCTCGTCATCCAACGCTTCGGCGAGCTCACGGTGACGGTCCGCGCCGCGGAGGCGGCGCTCGCCGTCGCCGCGCGTGCGGTGGACGGCGCCTTCGCGGCGCCGGGGCCCGACACCGCCGCCGAGGCCTCCCTCGCCGTCGCCACCGCGAAGGTACTCGCGGACCGTGCGGCCGTCGAGGTGCCGTCGGCACTGTTCGAGGTGAGCGGCACCCGGAGCGCCGCGGGCGACGCCGGCCTCGACCGGTACTGGCGCGACGGGCGTACCCACACCCTGCACGATCCGGTGCGCTACAAGGTCAATCACCTGGGTCGGTTCACGCTGAACGAGGAGCGGCCGCCGCTGCACGGCGTCGTCTAGCGCCCCGAGCGCTCGATACGGACTGCGGTCCGATTGGTGTACGATGGCGACCGTGAAGATTCCCGAGTTCGGTGTGGACACGTTCGGCGGCGTCACCAAGGACGCGCAGGGCGCGCCGCTGCAGCATCCCCAGGTGATCCGCGACCTCGTCGAGGAGGCCGTCGTGGCCGACCGCGCGGGCCTCGACTTCTTCGGCGTCGGCGAGCATCACCGCGCGGACTTCGCCGTCTCGAGTCCGGAGATGGTGCTCGCGGCGATCGCTGCACGCACCGAGTCGATCCGCCTCGGTTCCACGGTGACGGTCCTGAGCTCGGACGATCCGGTCCGCGTCTACGAGCGCTTCGCGACGCTCGACGCCGTCTCGCAGGGCCGCGCCGAGATCGTCGCCGGCCGAGGATCGTTCACCGAGTCCTTCCCGCTGTTCGGTTACGACCTGCAGGACTACGAGCTGCTGTTCGAGGAGAAGCTGGAACTGCTGGCCGCGCTCCTCACCGAGGAGCCGGTCACCTGGTCGGGCACCACCCGCGCGCCGCTCACCGACCAGCGCGTGTACCCGACCACGGCCGATGGCATCCGCGCCTGGGTCGGCGTCGGCGGCAGCCCCGAGTCGGTGGTCCGCACCGCCCGGTACGGCTTCGGTCTCTTCCTCGCGATCATCGGCGGGCCGGCGGAGCGCTTCACCGCGTACACCGATCTGTTCCGTCGCGCCGAGAACGAGTTCGGCGGTGCCCCGCAACCGATCGCGGTGCACTCACCCGGCCTGGTCGCCGACTCCGACGATCGCGCCCGCGAACTGGTCCACGACGGTTGGCTACAGATGCGCCGCCGCATGGGTGCGGAGCGCGGATGGCCGCCGCCCGCACCCGGCGACTTCGAGCGCGAGGTCGAATCCGGGTCGCTGTACCTCGGCTCGCCGGAGACCGTCGCGCGGAGGATCGCCGCGACGATCCGCACGCTCGGCGTAGACCGGTTCGACCTCAAGTACGACCAGCCCGTGACGCACGCCGACCTGATGCACTCGATCGCGCTCTACGGCGAGCAGGTGGTCCCGATGGTCAAGGACATGCTCAGCGACTGACGCCGTGCCCGCTGTTCGTCCTCGGTGATCCCAACCCCTGCGATGACGTGTCCGCGCGCTGGCGGGGCGCCCTTCGCCCAGGGCGAACTCCGCTCGACGGCACGCCCGAGGAACCGCACATATCCTGGTCGGGTGCCCCCTCCTCGCGCTCTGCGCGGCGCCGTGCAGCGCCCCCTCCTCACCGGTGCGGCGCTGGTCGCCGTCGTGATCATCCTCGCCGCGTTCGCCGCGTGCGGGCTCGGAGGTCGGAGCGCGCCGTCGTTCCAGCGCACCGACCAGGTCGTCGACGGGGCGGGCGTGAACCTGGACACCTCCTTCTTCCGGCCCGACGGTGCCGAGCCCGTCCCCGCAGTGCTCCTCGCGCACGGCTTCGGCGGCTCCAAGGAGGATGTCCGCGCCGAGGCGGAGCAGCTGGCCGGACGCGGCTACGCGGTGCTCACGTACACGGCGCGCGGCTTCGGGAAGTCGACGGGGCTCGTCGGCCTCGATTCCCCCGACGCCGAGGTCGCCGACGCCCGCAAACTCCTCGACTGGCTCTCCGCACGCCCCGACGTGCAGCAGGACGGGACCGGCGATCCCCGCGTCGGTGTAGCCGGCGGGAGCTACGGCGGCGCCCTCGCGCTCCTCCTCGCCGGGCACGACAAGCGCGTCGACGCGATCGCACCGCGGATCACCTACTGGGACCTCGAGCAGGCGCTCTTCCCGGGCGGCGTCTACAAGAAGCAGTGGGCGGGGATCCTGTTCACGATGGGCGGGGGCTGCGCACGGTTCGAGCCGGCCGTCTGCGAGATGTACACGCGGATCGCACAGGGCGGCGCCCTCACCGAGGCCGACCGCGCGCTGCTCGCCGCGCGGAGCCCCGCGTCGGTCGGCGCGGAGATCCGAGTACCGACCTACCTTGCGCAGGGCGAGCTCGACTCCCTGTTCCCGCTCGACCACGCCGACGCGGCGGCGCGACGCATCGCCGCGAACGGCGCGCCCGTCGCCGTCGACTGGATCGCCGGTGGCCACGACGCCGGCAGCGCCGAGGACGCCCGGGTGAACGCACGTACCGCCGAGTGGTTCGACCGCTACCTCAAGGCCGGGGACGCCCCCGCGGTGCCGGCCTTCCAGGTGTCCCGCTCGGGCGGCGTCGACCGCGAGACCGGCGAGCGCACCGTGCGGACCTCGACGACCGACGCCTATCCCGGGCTCGACGGGACCATCACGCGCACCGTCGCCCTACCGGGCGGCCCGCAGCTTGCCGAGAACCCCGCGGGCGGCGCGCCGCCGTCGATCTCCGGCGTCCCGGGGCTGGGCGGCCTGGCGTCGTCCGCGGCGGCACTCGGAGGGTTCGGACTCTCACGCGATCTGCCTGCGCAGGCCGCGGTCTTCGACTCCGAACCGCTGAGCGGACCGGTGACCGTTACCGGCGGCCCGACGGTGACGATCAAGGTCGACTCCCCAGCGCCGGAGGCGGTGCTCTTCGCGAAGCTCTACGACGTCGGCCCCGAGGGCACGCCGATCCTGCCGCAGCAGCTCGCCGCTCCGATCCGGATCCCGCTGACGGCGGGGGCCGCGACGGCCACGATCCGACTGCCCGTCATCGACCACGAGTTCGCGGCCGGACACCGGATGCGTCTGGCGCTCGCGACCACGGACCTGGCCTATCTCTCGCCGAACGCACCGGCGACGCACACGATCACGCCGACGAGCCCGCTGACGGTGCCGGAGGTGCCCGCCCTGAAGACGGCGCCGGCGCCACTGCCCACCTGGGTGTGGGTGCTGCCGATCGCGGCGCTCGCGATCGGCGCGGCCCTGCTGCTCGTGCGCCGTCCGCGCGGCGCGCCGGCCGCGGACCCCGCTCTCGCCGACGTCGCACTGCAGGTCACCGGGCTGTCGAAGAAGTACGCGGGCGGCGACGGCTACAGCGTGCAGGACGTGACCTTCCGCGTGGACCGCGGCCAGGTCCTGGGCCTCCTGGGCCCGAACGGCGCCGGCAAGACGACCACGCTGCGGATGCTGATGGGCCTGATCACACCCGACGAGGGCGGGATCCGGGTCTTCGGACACGCGATCCGCCCGGGCGCGCCGGTGCTCTCCCGCGTCGGCGCCTTCGTCGAGGGCGCGGGCTTCCTCCCACACCTCTCCGGCCGCGCGAACCTGGACCTGTACTGGCGCGCCACCGGCCGCCCCGCCGATCAAGCACATCTCGCCGAAGCGCTCGCGATCGCGGACCTCGGCAGTGCTTTGGAACGCCCGGTCCGCACGTACTCGCAGGGCATGCGGCAGCGACTCGCCATCGCGCAGGCCATGCTCGGACTGCCCGACGTGCTCGTCTTGGACGAACCGACGAACGGGCTCGACCCGTCTCAGATCCGCGAGATGCGCGACGCGATCGTCCGCTACGGCGCCACCGGCCGCACCGTGATCGTGTCCAGTCATCTGCTGGCGGAGGTCGAGCAGACCTGCACGCACGTCGTGGTGCTGCAGCGCGGCCGGCTCATCGCCGCGGGCACGGTCGACGAGATCGTGCAGGCCGGCGCGGACGGCGGCTCCCGCACCCTCGAAGACGCGTTCCTCCAGCTGACGGGAGACGAGGCATGACCACCACCGCGAAGGACTCCGCGATCGCGCGCGACGCGACCCAGGGCGCCGCCCCGGGCTACGCGCCCCGACGCACGCTGACGATCCGCGTGGAGCTCGCCCGGCAACTGCGGCGCCGACGCACCCTGGTGATGGCGGCACTGCTCGCCGCGCTGCCGATCGTGCTCATCATCGCGCTCGCCATCGGGACCGACGACTCGAGCCGCGACAACGGGCGGCCGTCGATGTTCGACGTGGCGACCGCATCGGGGCTCAACCTGACGGCGACCGTCCTCATCGCGGGAACCGGCTTCCTCCTGGTGATCCCGGTGGCGCTGTACTTCGGCGACGCCGTGGCCTCGGAGGCCGACTGGTCCTCGCTGCGATATCTGCTGGCCGCACCCGTCCCCCGGACGCGCCTGCTGGCGACGAAGGCGATCGTGGCGCTGATCCTCTCGGTGGCGTCGGTCGCCCTACTCACGGCGGTGGCGCTGATCGCGGGGACGCTCGCCTACGGCTGGGGTCCCCTGCAGACCCCTGCGAACGCGGCCCTGCCGCCGGCCGAGGGCCTGTGGCGGCTCCTCCTCGCGGCCGGGTTCATCATCGTCTCCGAGCTCGCCACGGCCGGCCTCGCCCTATGGCTCTCGACCCGCACCGACGCGCCGCTCGCGGCGGTCGGAGGAGCCGTGGGCCTCACGGTGATCGGCAGCGTCCTCGATCAGGTCACTGCGCTCGGAGGCCTGCGCGCCGCGTTGCCCGCGCACTGGCAGTACGCCTGGACCGATCTGCTCCAGCCCAGCATCGAGTGGGCGGCGATGGCACAGGGTGCGTCGCTGTCGGTGAGCATCGGCGTCGTCTTCGTCGCACTCGCCGTGCGCGGCTTCCGCACCAAGGACGTGGTCAGCTAGGAACCGGAGGGGGAACAGTGCGGCTGTCGCCGCGGAACTCGGCGATCACCTCGTCGCCGCGGCGCACGGTCACGTCGTAGAGGCCGTTGCGTCCGAATCGCTCCCGCTCGACCGCAGTGGCGGTGAGCACGTCGCCGGCGCGCGTGGCACGGAGGAACCGGATGTCGCCTCGCGCGGCCACGGCGGCGTCGCCCCGGGAGTTGCAGGCGAGGGCGAAGGTGGTGTCCGCGAGTAGGAAGACGTAGCCGCCGTGGGTGATCCCGTGGCCGTTGACCATCGTCTCCCCCACCGTCATCGTGGTCATCGCGGTCCCGGCGCTGAGGTCGACGACAGCGATCCCGAGCGCCCGGGAGGCGTTGTCGGCCGCGAACATCGACCGCGCGGGCTCGCAGCCGCCGCTCACCGCCGTACTCATGCGCTCTCGCCCCCGTCCAGGGTCTTGGCGACCAGCGTCAGCACGTCGTAGGTCGCGACCGGTGCGCCGTCCTGATTGGTGACCACCGCGTCCCACCGCACCTCGCCGTAGTCGGCACCGCTGCGGGGGGTGATCTGCTTGGCGGTGAGGGTGACGGTGAGCGCGTCGTCCGCGCGCACGGGCGTGAGGAAGCGCAGCGAGTCGACGCCGAAGTTCGCCAGTACCGGCCCCGGAGCGGGATCGACGAACAGGCCCGCCGCCAGGGAGACCACGAGGTAGCCGTGCGCGACGATGCCGCCGAACAGCGGGTTCGCCGCCGCGGCCTCGGGGTCGGTGTGGGCGTAGAAGGTGTCGCCGGTGAACTCCGCGAAGTGGCCGATGTCCGCGAGGGTGACGGTGCGCGGGCCGCCGACGATGGTGTCGCCGAGGCGGAGCTCGGCCAGGGACTTGCGGAACGGGTGTTCGTCGCCCTCCGTGCGCGGCGCCCCGGCGACCCACTGGCCGGTCGCGGCGGCGAGCACCTCCGGGGTGCCCTGGATCGCGGTGCGCTGCATGTGGTGCAGCACGCCGCGGATGCCGCCGAGCTCCTCGCCGCCGCCGGCCCGGCCGGGACCGCCGTGCACCAGCACGGGCAGCGGCGAGCCGTGGCCGGTGGACTCGCGGGCGTCCTCGGCGTTGAGGACCAGGAGCCGGCCGTGGAACGGGGCTATCCCGAGCAGCACCTCTCGGGCGAGCTGTGGATCGGCGGTCACAAGGGAGGCGACGAGGCTGCCCCCGCCCCGGGCGATGAGCTCGACCGCGTGGGCGGTGTCGCGGTACCCGATGATCGTCGCGACGGGCCCGAAGGCCTCGATCTCGTGGACCTCGGGCGCTTCGGGATCGGTACTGCGCAGCAGCATCGGCGGCAGGTAGGCACCGGTCGTCGCGTCCCCGCCGACCACTGCGATGTGGTCCGGGTCGCCGACCACGAGCTCGGCGGCGCCGCGCAGCTTGTCGACCGCGGCGAGCACGTCGGTGCGCTGCGAGAGGGAGACGACCGGCCCCATGGTGACCCCCTCGGCGCCGGGGGCACCGACCACGACGCGGTCCAGCCGCGCCCGCGCGGCCTCGATCACCGCCTCGACCATCGGCTCGGGCACGAGGGCCCGGCGGATCGCGGTGCACTTCTGCCCCGCCTTGACGGTCATCTCGGTGGTGAGCTGCTTGACGTACAGCTCGAACTCGGGGTCGTCCGTCGTGACGTCGGCGCCGAGGACGGAGGCGTTGAGCGAGTCGGCCTCCGCGGTGAAGTGCACGCTGCGCTCCACCAGCGCGGGGCGCGCGCGCAGCGTCGCCGCGGTGTGCGCGGAGCCGGTGAAGGCCACGGAGTCCTGGCCGCCGAGGGCGTCGAGGAGCGGCGCCGGGTCGCCGCACAGCAGCTGCACGGATCCCTCGGGAAGCAGGCCGGATTCGATGATCCGGCGGAACACCAGCTCGGTGAGGTAGGCGGTCTGGGTGGCGGGTTTGACGATGGTCGGCACGCCGGCGATGAAGGCGGGCGCGAGCTTCTCGAGGAATCCCCACACCGGGAAGTTGTACGCGTTGATCTGCACGGCGACGCCGCGCCGCGACGTGTGGACGTGGCGGGCGAGGAAGGTGCCCTTCTTGCCGAGCACCTCCACGGGACCGTCGAGGTGGATCACGTCGTTGGGGAGTTCGCGCTTGGCCTTGCTCGCGTAGCTGAGCAGATTGCCGAAGCCGCCGTCGATGTCGACGGCGGAGTCGCGCTCGGTGGCGCCGGTCCGCGCGGACTCGGCGTAGAACTCGGCCTTGCCGGCCATGAGCGTCAGGCCCAGCGCCTTGAGCGCCGCGGCACGCTCGTGGAAGGTCAGCGCGGCGAGCGCGGGCCCGCCCGTCTCCCGGGCGTACGCCGCCATCGCCGCGACGTCCAGCCCGGCGGACGAGACCCGTGCGACCTCGGCACCGTCGACCGGGCTGATCACCGCCCGCCCCTCGTCCGTCGCCCGGTGCCACCGGCCGCACGCGTAACTCTCGACCATCCTGCTGTCCATGAAGCACGCTCCTATTACCGTATGTTCGGTCGGTAATCAGGGTGGCCCGGAACGCCGCCCCGTGTCAAGGGGAACGGTCGATCCTCGATCAGGTCCGGCGCAGCCCGTCGAAGGCGATCGCCACGAGCGCATCGGCGACCTCGCCGACGGGGTGATCCGGGCGCGGCCGGTACCACTCGATGAGCGAGTTGACCATGCCGAACAACAGACGGCTCGTCACCGCCGGGTCGGCGTCGGCGCGCACGTCGCCCTCCGCCACGGCGCCCGTCACCAGGTCGGCGATGACGGCGTCGAACTCGCGGCGGCGCGCCAGCGCTCGCCGCTCGACGTCCGAGTTGCCGCGCACCCGCAGTAGCAGGGTCACGTACGGCAGCTCCGCCACCAGCACCTCAACGCTGCGCCGCAGCACGTACTCGAGCCGATCGACGGACCGCCCCGTGATCGCGCCGGCCTCCGTGGTCACCGCGAACAAGCCGCTCAGTGCGCGATTGAGTGCGAGCTCGAGCAGCTCCTCCTTGCCGGCGACGTGGTGGTAGATCGACGACTTGGTCAGCCCGAGGTTCTTCGCCAGGACGTCCATGCTCGTCGCGTCGTAGCCACGCTCGTTGAACACGCGAACCGCGACGGCGAGCAGGGAATCGAGGTCGTAACCGGGACGCCCCGGCGAGCCGGTGCGACGACGGACGGGTGTTGCGCTCATGCGCCGATTCTCCCATTCATCCCCAGAATCCGATCAAGATCTTGTTACCGACCGAATGATCGGTTATTATTTCGAGGCACCGACCGAAGAGGAAGCGATATGACCGACGCCCCCACGGCAGCCCTTCCCGGCCTCCGCACCGTCTCCGTCACCCGCGCGGACGACCGGTACGTGGTGACGCTCGACCGCCCCGCGGCCCGCAACGCCATCGACGCCGCGATGATCGCGGAGTTGCACACCGTGTGCAGCATGATCGAATCGGACCCCGCCCCCGTCCTCCTGACCGGCGCCGGCGAGCACTTCGCCGGCGGCGCCGATATCGGAGAGCTGCGCGAGCGCGGCCGCGACCAGGCGCTCGCCGGGATCAACCGCACGCTGTTCGACCGGTTCGCCGCACTCCCCCTGCCCACCGTCGCCGCGGTGAGCGGCTACGCACTCGGGGGCGGCGCCGAGCTCAGCTACGCCTGCGACATCCGGATCGCCACCGAGACCGCCGTCTTCGGCAACCCGGAGCCCGGCCTGGGCATCCTGGCCGCCGCCGGCGCGACCTACCGGCTACCGGATCTGGTCGGCCGGTCGGTCGCCAAGCAGGTCCTGCTCGCGGGCCGCACGCTGGACGCCGCCGCCGCGCTCCGGTGCGGCCTCGTCATGGACGTCGTCCCGGACGGGGAACACGTCGCCGCCGCTCACCGCGCCATCGACCGGATCACCGCCTCGTCCGCGCTCGCGCTGCGCCTGACCAAGTCGATCGTCGACGGCACGGGGCGGGCCGAGGACATCGCCCAGGCGGTGCTGTTCGAGACCGCGGACAAGCGAGATCGCATGACCGCCTTCCTGGAGAAGAGGAACCGCCGATGAGCACAGCACCGTCGAACGTCGGCGTCGTCGGCGGAGGCCGGATGGGCGCGGGCATCGCGCAGGTCTTCGCGACACTCGGCGCCACCGTCGTCCTCGTGGAGAGCGGCGACCGGGCCGCGGCGGCGGAGCGGGTCGCCACCGGCCTGCAGCGCGCCGCCGAGCGCGACAAGCTCGGCGGAGCGACGCCCGACGAGGTGCTCGCGCGCGTCGCCTTCGCCGCCGGCATCGACGAGCTGCCCGCGGACGCCGACGTGGTGATCGAAGCCGTGCCCGAGGTAATCGACCTCAAGCTCGACGTGCTGCACCGCATCGAAGGCGCCGTCGGCCCGCAGTGCGTGATCGCGAGCAACACCAGTTCCCTCTCCATCGCCGCCCTCGCGGCCGCCCTGGACGCCCCGCAGCGGCTCGTGGGGATGCACTTCTTCAATCCGGTGCCGGCATCGACGCTGGTCGAGATCATCCGCACCGACGACACCGATGCCGCCGTGGTCGAGCGGGTCCGCGGCTGGGTCTCCCTTCTCGGCAAGCAGGAGGTGCTGGTCAACGACTCCCCCGGCTTCGCCACCAGCCGGCTCGGCGTGTGCCTGGGCCTCGAGGCGATCCGCATGCTCGAGGAGGGCGTCGCCGACGCCGAGTCCATCGACCGCGCAATGGAACTGGGCTATCGCCACCCGATGGGACCGCTGCGCTCCACCGACCTCGTGGGCCTCGACGTGCGGCTCGCGATCGCCGAGCACCTCGCCGCCACGCTGGGCGAGCGGTTCACGCCGCCGCAGCTCTTGCGCGACATGGTCGCCCGCGGCGACCTCGGCCGCAAGAGCGGCCGCGGCTTCCACACCTGGCCCTGACCCGCTGACATCGATCCGAGGAGACCCCATGGATTCCGCCACCCTCACCGTCACCGACGGCCTCGCCGTGCTCACGCTCAACCGCCCGCAGGCCGCCAACGCTCTCGACCTGTCGCTCAAGACCGCACTGCTCGACGGTGTCCGGTCGATCGCCGCCGACGACACGGTCCGGGCGGTGCTGATCCGCGCCGAGGGCCGCAACTTCTGCGTCGGCCAGGACCTCGGCGAGCACGCGGCCGCGCTGGGCCGATCGCCCGAGCGCTCCATGGACACGGTCGCCGAGCACTACAACCCGCTCATCTCCGGCATCGCCGCGCTCGAGGTCCCCGTCGTCGCCGCCGTGCAGGGCGCGTGCGTCGGCGCCGGACTCGGCCTCGCGCTCGCTGCCGACGTGGTCGTCGCCTCCGAGGGCGCGACCTTCGCGACCGCCTTCACCGCCATCGGCCTGGCCTCGGACTCCGGCCTCACCAGGACCCTCGTCGACGCCATCGGCGCGGTCCGCACGCGCGCGTTCATCCTGCTCGGGACGAAGATCCCCGCGGCACAGGCGCTCGACTGGGGACTCATCGCGCAGGTCGCACCCGACGACGAGCACGCCGCCACCGCCGAGAAGATCGCGCGGCGGCTCGCGGGCGGCCCAACCGCGGCGTTCGCCGCGGCCAAGTCGCTCATCGCGGAGTCGCTCCCCTCGCTCGACGACGCCCTCGAACGCGAGCGCGCGAGCGCCGGCCCGCTCGCCGCCACCGCCGACCACCGCGGCGCCGTCGAGGCCTTCCTCGCCAAGCGCCGCCCCGAGTTCACCGGTCGCTGACCCAGCCGCACGGAAGGCACAGCCATGACAGACACCACCACCGAGCTGGAGACCGAGTTCGAGCGGATCGTCCAGTCCGACCAACGCATCGAGCCGCGGGACTGGATGCCGGACGGGTACCGCAAGACCCTGATCCGGCAGATCGCCCAGCACGCGCACTCCGAGATCATCGGCATGCAGCCCGAGGGCAACTGGCTCACCCGCGCGCCCTCGCTGCGCCGCAAGGCGATCCTCATGGCGAAGGTGCAGGACGAGGCCGGCCACGGGCTGTACCTGTATTCCGCCACCGAGACGCTCGGCGTCGATCGCGCCGAGCTCACCGCGAACCTCATCGAGGGCCGCCAGAAGTACTCGTCGATCTTCAACTACCCCACCCTGTCCTACGCCGACGTGGGCGTGATCGGGTGGCTGGTCGACGGTGCCGCCATCTGCAACCAGGTACCGCTGTGCCGCAGCTCGTACGGTCCCTACGGCCGCGCGATGATCCGCGTGTGCAAGGAGGAGTCCTTCCACCAGCGCCAGGGATTCGAACTGCTGATGACCATGATGTCCGGCACGCAGGGCCAGCGGGACATGGTGCAGGAGTCGGTGAACCGCTGGTGGTGGCCCGCCCTGATGATGTTCGGCCCGCCCGACGACCGGTCCCCCAACTCGGCGCAGTCGATGGCGTGGCGGATCAAGCGGCACACCAACGACGAGCTGCGGCAGCGCTTCGTCGACATGTCGGTGCCCCAGGCCGAGGTCCTCGGGGTGACCTTCCCCGATCCGGACCTGGCGTGGAACGCCGAGCGCGGCTCGTACGACTTCGGCGAACCCGACTGGGACGAGTTCATGCAGGTGGTCAAGGGCAACGGCGCGACCAGCGTCGAGCGGATCGCGAACCGTCGCGCCGCGCATGAGAACGGCGCCTGGGTGCGGGAGGCCGCCGCGGCCTTCGCCGCCCGCACCGCCGGATCGGAGAAGGAGTAGAGATGACCGAGCAGACCCGCATCGACTGGCCCCTGTACGAGGTCTTCCTGCGCGGCAAGCGCGGGCTCAACCACGTGCACGTGGGGTCCCTGCACGCCGCCGACGCGGAAATGGCGCTGCGCAACGCCCGCGACGTCTACACCCGCCGCAACGAGGGCGTGAGCATCTGGGTGGTCCGCTCCACCGACGTCGTCGCCTCCAGCCCGTCGGAGAAGGACCCGTTCTTCGCGCCGAGCGGCGACAAGGTCTACCGCCACCCGACCTTCTACGACATCCCCGAGTCCGTCCCGCACATGTGACCGATCGGCCACCATCCGGCCGCTCTCTCGCTCAGCCCGCGAACAGGAATGACAGCCATGATCGATCACGACAGCGCCTACGACGGCCTCGTCGACTCGGACTCCCACGGCCAGTGGGCCTTCGGCACCGGCTTCGACGAGCCCCTCGCCGGCGTGGACACGACGATGCCCGACGGCGCCGACCCGCATGCCCTCGCCGTCTACTGCCTGATGCTCGGCGACGACGCGCTGATCTCCGCGCAGCGGCTCGCCGAATGGAGCACCCGCGCGCCCGAACTCGAGGAGGAGGTCGCGCTCGCCAACGTCGGCCTCGACCTCATCGGACAGGCCCGCCTGCTGCTGGCCCGCGCGGCGGCGGCCGACCCCGCGGTCGTGCCGCACGTCGCGGACGACTCCCCCGTGCCTGCCGAGGACGCGCTGGCCTTCTTCCGCGACGATGCGGCGTTCCGCAACGTCCGGCTGGTCGAACTCGACAACGGCGACTTCGCCGTCTCGATGGTGCGGCTGCTGGTCTTCGCCACCGCCCGCCTGGCCCTGTTCGACCGCCTGCGGACATCGCGCGACCCCGTGCTCGCCGCGGTGGCGGCCAAGGGCGTCAAGGAGATCACCTACCACCGCGACTACGCCGCTCGGTGGGTGGTCACCCTCGCGCAGGGCACCGACGAGTCACGGCGGCGGACCGAGGCGGCGATCGCCAGGGTCTGGCCGTACGTGCCCGAGCTGTTCGAGCCGTCGGCCGAGGAGCTCGCGCTCGCGGCCTCCGGCATCGCCGTGGACCCGCGCGAGCTGCGGGCCGAGTTCGATGCGGTCATGGCGCTCACCTTCGGCGCCGCCGGGCTCCCCGTCCCCGATGCGCCGGGCGTGGCACGCGTCGGCGGGCGAGCCGGGCGACAGGGCCTGCACACCGAGGAGCTCAGCCGCATCCTCGCCGACATGCAGTCCGTGGCACGCGCACACCCCGAAGGGAGGTGGTGACGTGCCCACCACCGCGACCCGCATCGCCCTCGACGTCGTGGGCGCCGTCCTCGACCCGGAGATGCCCCAGGTCACGCTCGCGGACCTCGGCATCGTCCGCGACGTCTCCGAAACCGCCAACGGCACTGTGACCGTGACGATCACCCCCACCTACTCGAGCTGCCCGGCGATGGGCACCATCCGCGCGGACATCGAGAGCGCACTCCGCGCCGCCGGATACGGCGAGGTCACGATCGAGACCGCCCTGTCCCCCGCGTGGACCACGGACTGGATCACCGACGCCGGCCGCGCCAAGCTCCGCGCCGCCGGGTACTCGACGCCCGGCCCCGCGCCCCGCCGCGGCGACGGCCCCATTCCTCTGACCCTGCGGCCTCGGCCGCGCCGGATCGCGTGTCCGGCCTGCGGTTCCACCAGCACGCGCCTCGGCTCCGAGTTCAGCGCGACGCCGTGCAAGGCGCTCTACCGCTGCCTGGACTGCCGCGAGCCCTTCGACCACGTCAAGGAGATCTGATGACCGCCACCGCCCTCCGCGGCCGCGCCTTCCACGCGCTCACCGTGGCCGACGTCGAGTCGCTGTGCGACGACGCGGTCGCCGTCACCTTCGACGTCCCCGCCGACCTCGCCGACGAGTTCGTCTTCGCCGCCGGGCAATCGCTGACGCTGCGCCGCATCATCGACGGGGTCGAGCACCGCCGGTCCTACTCGATCTGCGCCCCGGTCGGCGAGCGGCCCCGCGTGGGCGTCCGCGAGGTCACCGACGGCCTGTTCTCCTCGTGGCTGGTGCACCGGGTCCGCGCCGGCGACACCATCGAGGTGCAGGGCCCCACAGGTACTTTCGCGGCCGACCCCGACGCGGGCGGCGTGCACGTGCTCATCGCCGCGGGCTCCGGCATCACGCCGATGCTGTCGATCGCCGGCACGGTGCTCGCCAATCCCGCGGCCCGGGTGATCCTCATCTACGGCAATCGGCGCACGCGGTCGGTGATGTTCGCCGACGAGATCGCCGACCTCAAGGACCGCTACCACGACCGGCTGGACGTGATCCACGTCCTGAGCCGCGAGCCGCGCGACGTGGAACTGTTCACCGGCCGCGTCGACGCCGAGCGCCTGCGCGCGCTGCTGCGCACCGTCGTCCCGACCGCGGACGTCGACCACTTCTGGCTCTGCGGACCGCACGGCATGGTCACCGACTCGGAGGCCGTCCTCGCCGAACTCGGCGTCGCGCGCACCGCGATCCACCGCGAACTGTTCTACGTCGACGACGGCACCCCGCCGCCCCAGGAGCGGCACCGCGAGCCCGGCGTCACCGGGCCGAGCAGCGCCGTCACCGTCGTGCTCGACGGACGGAGCGCCACCGGCACGATCGCGCAGGACGACACCCTGCTCGACGGTGCCGAGGCCTTCCGTCCCGACCTGCCGTTCGCGTGCAAGGGCGGCGTGTGCGGCACGTGCCGCGCAAAGGTGCTGTGCGGCACCGTCGACATGCGCCGCAACTACGCCCTCGAGGACGACGAGGTGGCCGCCGGCTTCGTCCTGACCTGCCAGACGTATCCGACCAGCGACGCCGTCACCGTCGACTACGACGCCTGAACCCGCCGCGATCAGCCGACCCAGCCCGAGGAAGCCAGCCATGACATCGACCGTCCCGACCGACGACATCGAGTTCGCGACCCGCGACCGGATCTCCGCCCTGCAGCTCGAGCGCATGCAGTGGTCCCTCACCCACGCCTACGAGAACGTGCCCCACTACCGCCGCGCGTTCGACGAAGCCGGCGTGCATCCCAGCGACCTGAAGGAGCTTTCCGACCTCGCGAAATTCCCGCTCACGACGAAAGCCGATCTGCGGGAGAACTACCCGTTCGGCATGTTCGCGGTGCCCCGTGAGCGGGTCGCGCGGATCCACGCCTCGTCCGGCACCACCGGCCGTCCCACCGTGGTGGGGTACACGGCCGACGACATCGCCATGTGGGCCGACGTGGTGGCCCGGTCGCTGCGCGCCGCGGGCGTCCGCGCGGGCGACCGGGTGCACGTCTCCTACGGCTACGGCCTGTTCACGGGCGGTCTCGGCGCGCACTACGGAGCCGAACGCCTGGGCGCGACCGTGATCCCGATGTCGGGCGGGCAGACGGAGAAGCAGATCCAACTGATCCAGGACTTCGAGCCCGACGCGATCATGGTGACGCCGAGCTACATGCTCACCATCGTGGACACCATGCGCGCCATGGGGATCGACCCGCGGGCGACGTCCCTGCGCACCGGCGTCTTCGGCGCCGAGCCCTGGACCGACCGGATGCGCACCGAACTCGAGCAGGAGGTCGGCATCGACGCCGTGGACATCTACGGCCTTTCCGAGGTGATCGGTCCCGGCGTCGCGATGGAGTGCGTCGAGACGAAGGACGGCCTCCACGTCTGGGAGGACCACTTCTACCCCGAGATCATCGATCCGATGACCGGGGAGGTACTGCCCGACGGCGAGCACGGCGAGCTGGTCTTCACCTCACTCACCAAACAGGCCACGCCCATCATCCGGTACCGCACCCGCGATCTCACCCGCCTGCTGCCCGGTACCGCCCGCACGATGCGCCGGATGGAGAAGGTCACGGGCCGCACCGACGACATGATGATCCTGCGCGGCGTCAATCTCTTCCCCACCCAGATCGAGGAGCTGATCCTCGGCATCGACTCCCTCGCACCGCAGTTCCAATGCGTCCTGGACCGCCCCGGACGCATGGACCGGCTGACGGTGAAGGTCGAGCACCGCCACGACCGCCCCCTCGACGAGCGGGCGAGCGACACGCTCACCGAGCTCATCAAGGACAGGATCGGCGTCACCGTCGATGTCGAGGTCCTCCCGCCCGGCGGCATCGAGCGAACCGTCGGGAAGGCCCGCCGGCTCGTCGACAACCGGCCGAAGGACTGACGCTCAGCCCTCGGCGGTGCGCCCGCCGAGGTGCTGCGCCAGGAAGCGCTCCGTCGCCCGGAACATGTCGATCGTGTTCTCCGGATTGACGAAGCCGTGGCCCTCGTCGGCCTTGATCATGTACTCGACGTCGACGCCGCGGGCGCGGAGCGCCTCCACCAGGTTGTCGGACTCGGCCTGGACCACCCGCGGATCGTTCGCGCCCTGGACCACGAGGAGCGGGGTGCGGATCTCGTCGACCCGGGTGATCGGTGAGCGGGCGAGCATGTCGGCGCGCTGATCCGGGTCCGACGGGTCGCCCACGTAGCGGATCCAGTTGTTGGCGAGGTACGGCCGCGCGATCTCGGGCAGCGTCGCCATGAAGTTGGGCAGGCTCGAGATGCCGACGTAGTCGATCGCGGCGGCGAAGACGTCCGGGGTGAAGGTGACGCCGACCAGCGCCGCGTAGCCGCCGTACGAGCCGCCGAAGATCGCGAGCCGCTCCGGATCGGCGATCCCCTCCGCCACGGCCCACTGCACCGCGTCGATAAGGTCGTCATGCATGGCTCCGGCGAGTTCGCCGATGCCCGCCTGCATGTGGGCCTTGCCGTAGCCGGTGGAACCGCGGAAGTTCACCTGCAGCACCGCGTAGCCGCGGTTCGCGAGCAGCTGAACCTCGCCGTGGTAGCCCCAGGTGTCGCGGAACCACGGGCCGCCGTGCACGAGGAGCACCAGCGGCAGGCCGACGGGGTCCACACCCTGCGGCAGCGTGAGGAACGACGGCAGCGCGCGCCCGTCGCGCGCGGTGATCGTGATGGGCCGCATCGGCGCGAGGAGCTCCGGATCGAGGTGCGGGAACGGGCGGAACAGCAACCGGGATCCACCGGTGCGGTGGTCGTAGAGATAGGTGACGCCCGGGTCGCGGTCGTGCACGAAGGAGACCACCCAGCGGTTCCCGTCGAGGTCCGACGACAGGGCACCGATGTCGCCGTCGGACAGGCTGCGCAGTGCCGTCAGCACCTCTCCGAAGCCCGCGTCCAGGGCGTGGATCTCCTGGCGCTCCCCCAGGTAGCGCACGCCCAGCAGGGCGCCGGTGCGGGGGTCGACGATGAGCGGCTGCGGCAGGGTCGGCGCGACCAGGCCGGTGGTGTCGAGGTCGAGCGTCGGGTGCGCGTCCACCTCGGTCAGCGCTCCGGTGCGGCCGTCGACGTGCACGACGCGCGTGCGGTCGGTACCGCGGTTGGACCCGAGCCAGAGGCCGCCGTCGGGCGACGGGACGATCGGGAAGACGCCGAGCGGGTAGTCGATCCCGTCGAACTCCGCGATCGGGCGGAGCTCCCGTGCCGCGGAATCCCAGCGGCGGATCGTGATCGCGCCCTCCGCGTCCTGCGTGGAGGCGAACAGGGTGCCGTCGGCGCCGTACACCCAGCCGGCGACGTTGCCGGGGTTGCGCTCGATCTCGGTGAGCGTTCCAGTGGCGATGTCGATCTCGAAGACGTCGAACTCGTCGACCTTGCGCGCGTTGGTCGAGACGATGGCGACGCCGGGGCGCGCGATCGGGAGATCCATCAGGAACGTGGTCGCCCCCTCGAAGGGGGTGAGGTCGACGGCGGACGCGTCCGGGTCGTCCAAGTCCGCCCGCAGCAGGTGCCAGCGCTCGTCGCCGCCGTTGTCCTGCAGGTAGATCAGCCAGCGCGGATCGGTGGTCCAGTAGAACATCTGAACGCTGCGGGTCGCGTCGGCGGTGACGCGTCGGGCGGGTTCGTCCCCATCGAGGTCCTCGACCCAGACGTTGAGCCGCCCCTCCGACGGCGCCAGGAAGGCGATCCGGGTGCCGTCGGGCGAGATCTTCGCGGCGGCCCGGACGGGCGATGCGAAGAACTCCTCGACGGTGATGATGTTCGGTAGCGGCATGGCGATCTCCTCTCGGCGGGGTGGCTCCAGGAGAAACCATGACGTCGCGGCATGGTCAAGCGCGCCGGTCGCCGGCGCCGGATCCGGCGTGGGCGATCAGGCGAAGACGCGCGCGAGGAAGGGCGTCGAGTCCTTCATCGACTGGAGCACGGCGCCGCTGTGATCGGCGGTCGGGTACTGGTGCAGTTCGACCGTCGTGCCGCTCTTCTTCAGCGCCGCGGCCAGGGCGATCGACGACTGGACCGGCACATCGGTGTCCTTGAGTCCGACGCCCAGGAAGACGGGCCGGTCGTACCCCGAGGTGGGGGTCCCCATGTACCGGTCGAGCGCCGCACTCGCTCCCGGCACGGTGCTCACCTTCGCGCTCACGAAGTCGGTCGGCTTCTGCCCGGCGAGTGTGGTGCTGAGCTGCGCGTAGCACTGGATCTCCGCCTTCGCGGCGGCCGCCTTGCCACGCGGTGTGAGCACCGAATCGAAGTCCACGCCGGGATTCGCCTCGCGGATCCCTGCGAGGATGTAGGCCGTGTAGGAGGTGGCCGCGGAGCTCAGGCCGCCGGGCAGATCGGTCGCGGGGCCGACGTTCTTGACGACTTCTTCGATCTTGAACGGCGTCCCCGTGGCGACGACGCCGCGGTAGTCCAGGCCGCTCCCGGCACTGAACTCCGTCGCCCAGCGCGCGCTGTTGACGGCCGCTCCGCCGCCCTGCGACTGGCCGACGATCGCCCACTTCTTCGACAGGTTCAGCGACCGGTCCTTGTGTGCGGCCACCACCGAGTCGACCACGTTGTGCGCGGTCGAGACGCTGTTCAGGTAGCTCATGAGGCCCGGCGTCCCGAGGCCCGCGTAGTCGGACGCCACGATCGCGTAGCCCTGTGCCAGCCAGTGCCCGAGGTACTCGCGGTCGCGGGCCGAGCGGGGGTTCGCCGACGGGGCGCAATCATCACCGAGGCCGACGGTGCCGTGGGCCCACGCGATCACGGGCCAGCCGCCCGCGGGGGCCGCTCCCTCCGGCAGGAAGATCGCCCCCGTGCTGGTAGCGGGTTTGCCGTGCTGATCGGTGGTCGAGTAGAGCACCCGCTTGGCCGTCCCCGCGCCGGGGAGCGACAGTCCCTGCGCGAGCGGGACGGACCTGATCTGCTCGCCGCCCTCTCCCGGGACCGGTCCCGAGTAGTTCGCCGCGTCCAGCCCCGACCAGACGGGCGCCGCGCCGGCCGGCGCGGCCACCAGCCCGGCCCCCAGCAGTGCGGTAGTGGCGGCAGCGAACGCGAGCCGAGTGATTCTCATGCGATGGACTCTAACGCCAACATCGTCGCGGCACCCGGGGAGTCGATCGATCGGTTCCCGGCGCGCGGAAGTCGGCTCAGCTCAGTGCGTACCGCTGCCGGGGGCGGCCGGTGGTCCCGTACTGGAGCGCCATCGTCAGCGTCCCGTCCCGCACCAGTTCCGCGAGGTAGCGGCGCGCGGTGGCGGGTGAGACCCCGACGTCGGAGGCGATGTCGTCGGCGAGCATCGGTTCTCCGGACCCCCGCAGCGCCTCGACGATCCGGCGTTCCGTCACCGAACCGCCGTCGTCGCGGCGCGGGGCGGGACGCTCGCTGCGCAGCACCGAGGACGCGGCGTCGACCTGTTCCTGGGTGACCTCCGCGGAACCGAGGATCCGGCGGTACGCGGTGTAGGCGCCCAGCCTGCGTGCCAACTCCGTGGCGGGGAAGGGCTTGATCAGGTACTGCAGCGCGCCCGCCGCGAGTCCCGCGCGGACGCTGGCGGCATCGTCGGCGGCACCGAGGATGAAGGCGTCGCACCGCAGCTCCCGCACCAGGTCGATGCCCGAGCCGTCGGGGAGGTAGACGTCCACCAGCGCGAGGTCGACCCGCTCGCGCTCGAGGATCGCCCGCGCCTCGGAGACCGTGCGCGCGGAGCCGACCGTGGTGAGTCCGACCATCGTGTCGACGATCTTCGCGTGCAGTGCTGCCACGCGGAAGTCGTCGTCCACGACGAGGATCCGCACGTCGTCAGACATCGTCGCGCACCCCCTCGGGCAGCGTCGCCATCACCGTCGTGGGCGCTGCTGCGCCGCCTCGCTCCACCACGACCACCTCTCCCCCGTGGCCCCGTGCCACCTGCCGGGCGATGACGAGCCCGAGCCCGCGACCGCCGGGCACCGTCGGGTCGGCGCGCGTGCTGACGCCCTCCACGAACGGATCGTCGACCGTGAAGCCGGGGCCGCTGTCGACGACGATGACGGCGAGGTCGTCGCCGTCGCGCAGCACGTCCACCTCGACCTCTCTGGGTTCGGCGCCCTCGGCGGCGGCGTCGATGGCGTTGTCGAGGAGGTTCCCGACGAGGGTCGTGGTGTCGACGGGGTGCGCGAGCACTCCGACGAACGACGTATCCGCTCCGACGCGCAACAGCACGCCGCGTTCGCGGGCCCGCGCCGCCTTGGCGGAGACGAAGGCCCGCAGGTGCGGCTCGTCGAGGCGGTCGAGGCCCGGGACGGGCAGGACGCCCGTGCGTCCGGCGATCTCATCGAGGTACGCCACGGCCTCATCGGTGCGGCCATCGCGGAGGAGGCCGGCGACCACGTGGACCCGGTTCGCGGACTCGTGCCGCTGGGCCCGCAGTGCGGCGCTCATGGCCTGCACGGAGTCGAGTTCGCGGGTCAGGGCCTCGACGTCCGTCCGGTCGACGGCCGTCAGCACCGTGCCGAGGTCCGTGTCGCCGCGGTGCACGCGGCGGGACGTCACCAGCACGACTCTCTCGTTGACGGCCGCCGCGACCGGCGCTTCGGTGGGCGTCGCGACGACCCGGGCGACGCGCTCGGTCAGGCCCAGATCCGCGAGCGGCGTCCCGGCCGCTGCGGTGACGCCGAGAAGTTCGCGCGCCCGGTCATTGATCACGCGGACGATGCCCTGCGCGTCGATGGCGATCACTCCTTCCGAGCCCGAGTACAGCACCGCGTTCTGCTCGCGGATCAGTTCCGCCATCTCCTCCGGTTCCAAACCCAAGGTCAGACGGCGCCACCGTCGGGCCAGGAGGGCGGAGCCGAGGACGCCGACGGCGAGGGCGAGGGCGGCGAGCCCTGTCAGCAACAGGAGGGTGTGCCGTGCCGCCCGCGCAACGGTCTCCGTGGAGATGCCGACGCTCACCAGGCCGACGACGGTGCCGTCGGCACCCAGGACCGGGGCCTTGGCGCGCACGGAGTCGCCGAGGGTGCCCTGCTGCCGCGTGACCTCGACATCGCCGCCGAGGGCGGTGGACGGGTCGGTGCTGAGCGGCGCGCCCAATTGAGCGGGGTCCGGATGGGCGATGCGGTACCCGGCGTCGTCGGCGATCACCACGAAGAGCACGCCGGTCCGCTCGGTGATGGCGAGCGCCTGGCGCTGCAGCGGCGCCGCTCCCAGTTCCTCCCGGGAGGCGGGACGGCCGGCGCGCCGCGCGGCCGACTGTGCCGCGGCGCCCGCGCGGACATCGGTGTCCGAGGCGACGGTCTCGGCGATCACCGCCGCCCGCTGCCCGTACTCGGTGCGGGTGTCGGTGTCGACCCGGTGCAGCACGATGCCGAAGCCGGCGGCCAGGCTGACGATGATGATCACCACCTGGAGGAGGAGGATCTGCGTGCGCAGCCGGATCCCGGGCATCGTCTGAGCCTAGCCATTCGCCGCCCGTTCAGAACGGGATCTGGCCGAGGAGGACACCGACCACCAGCATGACGATCGAGACCACGAAGGCGCGCCAGAGCACCTTCTTGTGGTGATCGGCCAGGCCGACGCCGGCGAGCGCGACGAGCAGCAGGATGGCGGGGACCAGGGGGCTCTGCATGTGGAAGGGCTGGCCGGTGATCGAGGCCCGGGCCATCTCGGCGGCGCTGATGCCGTAGTGGCTCGCGGTCTCGGAGAGAACGGGCAGGATGCCGAAGTAGAAGGCGTCGTTGGACATCAGGAAGGTGAAGGGGATCGACAGGACGCCGGTGATGACGGCCAGGTGCGGCCCCATCGAGGACGGGATGATGCCGGTGACCCAGGCCGCGACGGAGTCCACCATGCCGGTCCCCTTGAAGACACCGGTGAGAACCGCTGCCGCGAAGACCATTCCGACCACGGAGACGATCGACGTCGAATGCCGCGTGATGGCCTCCTGCTGATCGGCGACCTTCGGGAAGTTCACGGCGAGTGCGATCGCCGCGGCGATCATGAACAGCACGGGGATCGGCAACAGATCCAGGGTGAGCACGGAGAGCAGCGCGACCGTGAGAGCGGCGTTGAACCACATCAGCTTCGGGTTGCCGTGCGCCCCGGCGACCGCCGTCAGGGCGCTGTCGGAGGTTCCGCCGGTGGGCGGAACGGACGCGTCCGCACCGTCGCCGCCGACGGTGCCACCGGACCCGCCCGCTCCGACGCCGGAGAGGACGCGCTCACGGATCACGATGCTGCCGAGACGCTTCCGCTCCATCAGGCCGAGGTGCCACGCGAAGGCGAGGACCACGATCATGCCCGCGACGAGCGACGGGATCATCGGCACGAAGACGTCCGACGGCGAGATCTTCAGCGCGGCAGCCGCACGCGCGGTGGGCCCGCCCCACGGGAGGATGTTCATCGTGCCGTTGGCGAGGCCCGCGACCACCGTGAGGACGACCGGGCTGACACCCAGCTTGAGGTACAGGGGCAGGAGCGCCGAGGTGGTCACGATGAACGTGGTCGAACCGTCACCGTCGAGCGAGACGACACCCGCCAGGACCGCCGTGCCGAGCACGAGCTTGGCGGGGTCCTCGCCCACGACGCGCACGACCGCGCGCACGACCGGGTCGAACAGCCCGACGTCGATCATCACCCCGAAGAAGATGATCGCGAAGAACAGCATCGCGGCGGTCGGCGCGAGGTCCTCGATGCCGCCGACGATCATCGTGCCGATGCCCGTCCCCGCTCCGGCGAGCAGGCCGAAGACCACCGGGACGGCGATCAGTGCGACGATGGGCGTCGCGCGGCGAGCCATGATGACGACCATGAACGCGGCGACCATGGTCAGTCCCAGGACTGTCAGCATGGGGTTCTCCTCGTGAATCACGTGATCGGGGTAACACGAGGAGCATGGTGGTGACGGGCTTCACAGCGCGCTCTTGTGCGTCTTAGTCGCACTTCTGCGCGTTTTGCGCGCTGATCCGGTACCCGTCGAGCCCGCGATCAACCGAAGGTGAACGAGTAGGCCGTCAGCCCGGGACTCAGGCCGATGGTGACCGTGCCGGCGCCGGAGGCGGGCCGGTCGACGACGGTGCGGATGTCGGGCGGACCGTCGACGGGGATCGTCCGGACGGCCCCGCCCTCGGTGACGGTCAGCGTGCCGGTGCCGCCGACGTCGAGGAAGACGCGCTGCGCCGTGTAGGCGAGGGTGAGGGCGGCCCGTTCGCCGGCGCGGATGTCCTCGGCGCCGACCGTCCAGGTCCCGTCGAGCGCGAACCTGTTCGGCTGCACCACGTCCGGTCGGGTGAATACGCGGGTGCCGGCCGCGTAGTCCCCGGTGCCGCCGTAGCCCTGCTGCTTCTCGGCACCGAGGTAGAGCTCCGGCGTGCGACCCGCGTTACGGGGCGTCGCGTCGGGGATGTCGGTCGCGGGTGGCAGGGTCGCACCCGGACGGGCCGCGAGCAGGAGCGAGCGAATGGCGCTCTCGGCCTTGTCGTAATGCCCCTCGCCGAGGGTGACCAGCCGGATCGTGCCCGTGGCGTCGACGAGGTAGCCCGCCGGCCAGGCGACGTTGCGGTAGGCCGCCCAGGTCGCGGACCGGTTGTCGACGGCGATCGGGAAGGTCAGGCCGAGCTTGCGCGCGCCGGCGGTGACGTTGCCGACGTCGTGCTCGAAGGCGTACTCCGGAGTGTGCACCCCGATGACCTCGAAGCCGAAGTCGCGGTAGTTCTTCCACCAGGCCTCGGCGTGCGGGAGCTCGCGCTGGCAGTTGATGCACGAATACACCCAGAAGTCGATCAGGACCACTGTGCCACGCAGGTCCGCCATGGTGCGCGGCGCGGCGCCGAGCCACGGTCCGAGGCCGGCGAACTCCGGGGCCCGCCCGCAATCGGTGAGCTGCGCCGTTCCCGTGAACGCGGCCTGCTGGCACTGCTGCAGCGAGCCCGCACCCGTGACCTGCGGGGCGACGGCGACCGCTCCCAGCCGGTCGCCGACCGCCTGCGTGTAGTCGGGCACGCGGCGCTGGATGAGGTCCGTGACGTTCAGCGCGAGCGCGACGGCGAGCGCGATCACGAGCACGCCGCCCACGGCCCGGATGGTCCGCTGGCGGCGCTGCAGCGCGCGGACCCGGTCCGCCAGGCGGTGGCCGGTGAGGGCGATCGCGAGCAGCGGGATCGCGGTGCCGACGGCGAACGACGCCGTGAGGATCAGGGTGCGCGGGCCGATCGTGTCGGTGGCGCCGGCCAGCGCGATCGCAGCCAGGACCGGCCCCGCGCAGGGCACGTAGACCGCGCCGAGGGCGACGCCGAGCGCGAAGCCGCCCGCGGCGCCGTCGCCCCGGAATCCAGGAATCCGCTGCGGGATCCGCGCGAAGGGCCGCTCCACCAGACGCTCGAGCGGCGGGAACAGCATGGCCGCGCCGAGCACCAGCAGCGCAGCGATCCCGACCCAGCGGATCAGCCCGGTGGGCAGGTGCAGGAGCGAGAGGACGACGGTGCCGAACAACGTGAACAGGGAGAAGCTGAGCACCAGGCCCGCGACGATGGCGATCGGGCGGGCCCGGGAGGTGCGGTGACCGTCGGCACCCGTCCCGGCGCTGCCGAGTAGGACGATCGGCAGCACCGGGAGCACGCACGGGGAGACTCCCGCGAGGACGCCGCCGACGAGTCCGACGAGCGGGAGCGCGAGCTCGCTCACGTCACCAGGTGGTCCCGTTCATTCCCGGGATCACGCAGTGCCCCCACTTGTCGACCCGACCGATGATCATCATGTCGTAGCCCGTGCACGAGGAGTTGACCTTCGCGCACGTGTGAATAGTGGTGATCACTTTGTTCTCGCCCGGCTTGCCGCACTGCGAGCCGACCGGCGGTGGCGCGGGGGTGGGATCGGCCGAGGCCGCGCCGGCCCCGCCTCCACCGAAGAGCGCGACCGCGCAGGCCGCCACCGCGAAGGTTCGTACTGTCCGCTTCATCGAGCACCTCCTGTGAGGCCCCCACGTCACCGTTGATCGTAACGCCGCACGCGCGGCCGAGGACACCCCATTTCGACCGGTTTTTGCAGGTCGGATCACGTACGCGTACGCGCCGCGACGCTCAGATGTTGTGCGCCCCCGGCAGGAATCGAACCTGCGACATTCGGATTAGAAGGCCGATGCTCTATCCAACTGAGCTACGGAGGCAGTGGTGCGAGCACATCTTATCGGCACCTCCGGCTGCACCGGATCAGTGCATCCACACGCAGTGCAACTAGTTGCATAGTCGACGGAGCGGCGGTAGCGTCGTGCACGTGGCACTCGAACACGCGCTCCTGGTGTCCCTGAGCGAGCGCTCGGGCACCGGGTATCAGCTCACCCGGCGCTTCGACCGCTCGATCGGGCACTGGTGGCGCGCCTCGCACCAGCAGATCTACAAGACGCTGGCGCGGATGACGGAGAACGGCCTCGTCACCTACGTCGAACAGGCGCAGGACGGCAAGCCGGACAAGAAGGTCTACTCGATCACCGAAACGGGTCGGAAGACCCTGTCAGAATGGATCCGCACCCCGAGCAAGGACGCGGCGGACCGGCGCGAGCTGGCCACCCGGATCCGCGGTGCGGCACCGTCGGACCTGCCCGAACTGGCGACGGAGATCCGGCGCGTCCGCGATCTGCACGCCGAGCGGGCCGAGCTCTTCCGCACCCTCGAGAGCCGCGACTACCCCACCCCCTCCACCCTCACCGGCACGGAGCTGCAGCAGTACCTCGTACTGCGCGGCGGCGTGCTCTCGGAACAGGGCACCGTCGACTGGCTCGACGAGGTCCTGGCCGCGCTCGAACCAGCCTCCACCAGCCCCAGCCCCGTCTCAGCGGATTAAGAGGAACAGCCATGTCAGCCAAGTACCCCCACCTCTTCGAGCCCCTCGACCTCGGTCACACGACGCTGAAGAACCGCGTCGTCATGGGGTCCATGCACACCGGCCTCGAGGACATGCCGTGGGACATCGGCAAGCTCGCGGCATATTTCGCGGCGCGCGCCAAGGGCGGCGTCGGCCTCATCATCACCGGCGGCTACTCCCCCAACATCACCGGCTGGCTGCTGCCCGCGGGTGCGAAGATGTCCAGCCCCATCGACGCGATCCTGCACAAGCGCGTGACCGACGCGGTCCACAAGGAGGGCGGCAAGATCGCGATGCAGCTGCTCCACGCGGGCCGCTACTCGTACAACCCGCTCAGCGCCTCGGCCAGCGCGATCAAGGCGCCCATCAACCCGTTCAAGCCCCGCGCGATGTCGGGCTTCGAGGTCCGCAAGACCATCCGCGACTTCGGCAACGCCGCGCGCACCGCACAGAAGGCCGGCTACGACGGCGTCGAGGTGATGGGCGGCGAGGGCTACCTGATCAACCAGTTCCTCGCGGCGCACACGAACAAGCGCACCGACGAGTGGGGCGGCTCCGCCGAGAACCGCCAGCGGTTCCCGGTCGAGATCGTGCGGGAGATTCGCAAGCGCTGCGGCAAGGACTTCATCGTGGTCTTCCGCCTGTCGATGGCGGACTTCGTCCCGGACGGGCAGACGCGCGACGAGATCCTCACCCTCGCGCACAAGCTCGAGGACGCCGGCGTCGACATCCTCAACACCGACATCGGCTGGCACGAGGCCCGGGTACCCACGATCGTGACCTCGGTGCCGCGCGCCGCGTTCGCGGCCTTCACCGCCGACGTCACCCGCGCCGTGAACATCCCCGTCTGCGCCGCGAACCGCATCAACATGCCCGCCACCGCCGAGGAACTCCTCGAGCGCGGCGACGCCCAGCTGGTGCAGATCGCCCGCCCCCTGCTCGCCGATCCCGAGTGGGCGAACAAGGCCCGGAACGAGCGCGCCGACGAGATCAACACCTGCATCGGCTGCAACCAGGCCTGCCTCGACCACGCCTTCGTGCACAAGAAGGTCTCGTGCCTGGTCAACCCGCGCGCGGGCCGAGAGACGGATCTCGTGCTGGCACCGACCCGTTCGGCGAAGCGCGTCGCCGTCGTCGGCGCCGGCCCGGCGGGTCTGTCGGCCGCGGTGAGCGCTGCGGAGTGCGGTCACAAGGTCGAGCTGTTCGAGGCCTCGGAGACGATCGGCGGCCAGTTCGGCTACGCCGCGAAGATCCCCGGCAAGGAGGAGTTCAACGAGACCATCCGGTACTTCACGACGATGCTGGACCGGAACCAGGTCACCGTGCACCTCAACACGCGCGCGGATGTCGACGCGTTGGCGGGCAAGTTCGACGAGGTGATCATCGCGACCGGCGTCGTGCCGCGTGTCCCGTCCTTCCCCGGGGTCGATCACCCGAAGGTCATCACCTACGCGGAGGCGATCAGCGGCGCCAAGGAGATCGGCGACACCGTCGCGATCATGGGCGCCGGCGGCATCGGCTTCGACGTGGCCGAGTTCGTCACCACCGACAAGTCCCCCACCCTGCATCTCGACGAGTGGAACGCCGAGTGGGGCGTCACCCGGCAGGGCGATGTGCCCGGCTTCATCACCAAGCCGGCCCCGGCACCGTCGACCCGGTCCAAGGTGTACATGCTGCAGCGCAAGAGCACACCGCAGGGCATCGGCCTCGGCAAGACCACCGGCTGGGTGCACCGCGCGACGGTCAAGATGAAGGGCGTCGAGCAGCTCAAGGGCGTCAACTACGAGAAGGTCGACGACGCCGGCCTGCACATCACCTTCGGCGAGGAGCGTAAGGACGCCCGGGTCCTCGACGTCGAGACCGTGATCCTGTGCACCGGCCAGGAATCGGTGCGCGACCTCGACGAGGCGCTCGCCGAGCGCGGCGTCAAGACCCACGTCATCGGCGGCGCCGCACTCGCCGCCGAGTTGGACGCCAAGCGCGCGATCCGGCAGGGCACCGAGGTCGCGGCCGCGCTGTAGCCCTACTTCAGGGCGTTGCCGCTGAACAGGGTGGGGCGGATCGCGATCTTGATGCGATCCGCCGCATCCGGCGGTACGACCGATCCTTGGCCGTAGCGCTCGGCGAGCCGGGTGTAGAGGGAGCCCGTGGGGTCGGGCTCGACGCGATCGAGCTCGCCGCGGATCTCCAGGTAGTTGTACGGGTTCCCCTCCGGCAGCAGGGAGATCGCGACGCGCGGCTCGTGCTGGAGGTTGCGGTACTTCTGCCGGTAATCCGTGTGCGTGAACCAGATGAGCCCGTCCTCGAAGAGGAACCACATCGGGTTGACCTGCGGGCCGCCGTCGGGGCGGACGGTCGCGAGGTCGACGACGACGGCCTGGGCGAGGAGCACGCGAGCGGCTTCGGGAATGTCTGCGGTCATACCGCAGACTCTGCCGCATCCTTCTCGTCGGCGCGGTCCGATGGAGCCTTCGCCTCAGCCTGATCGCCGTCCCGGAGACGGCCGATCACGGCGTCGACGCTGATCGGTCCGGCGCCGGTGAAGGCGAACAGCAGCAGCACCCAGCAGTACAGGACCGACAGCTCACCGTCGTTCGCGAGCGGAGACAGCCCGTCGCCGGCGTGGAACGCGAAGTACGCGTACGCCATGGAGCCCGAGGCGATGATCGCGGCGGGACGGGTGAGCGCACCGACGGCGATGAGCAGGCCGCCGACGAGCTGGATCGCGGCGCCCCACCAACTGGGCCACGCGAAGACGTCCGGGCTCGACCGTCGGCCGTCGAGGAAGCCCCAGAAGGTGGCGGCGCCGTGGAGCGCGAAGAGCACGCCCGTCACGATCCGGAGTGCGGACAGGTAGTACGGGGCCCAGCGGTTCATGTCTTCCACCTTCAGCGAGGATATTGGCGAGGCTAACCTAATGGCAAGGCTCCGGGTGCGCCACTCGAAGCGCATCTCCCCAGGTCCAGCGTGCGCGGAAGTCCCCCGCGCCCTGCTCCTGCTCCGGGGCGTCACAGTGCGCAGTTCGCAATATCGGCTCGTCGACACCCTCCCGTAGCATCTCCCCCATGCCAGTACCCGCACCCCATCAGTCCGCCCGCGCCGTCGTCACCGGCGGCTCCTCCGGCATCGGTGTCGCCCTCGCGACGGAGCTCGCCCGCCGCGGTCACTCGGTGATCCTCGTCGCGCGCAGCACCGGCCCCATGGAGGAGCTGGCCGCGAAGCTGCGCGCCGAGTTCGGCGTCGAAGCCGAGGTCCGCGGCGTCGACCTGTCCGATCACGCCGCCCGGGGCGTGCTCTGCGAGGAGCTCGCGTCGCGCGAGATCTCCATCCTCTGCAACAACGCCGGCACCGCGACCTTCGGCCGCGTCATCGACCTCGACTTCGACTACGAGCGCGCTCAGCTGGAGCTCAACGCGAACGCCGTGCACGACCTGACGCTGGCCGTGCTCCCGCAGATGGTGAAGCGCGGCAGCGGCGGCATCATGATCACCGGCTCCGCGGCGGGTAACATGCCGATCCCGAACAACGCCACCTACGCGGCGTCGAAGGCCTTCGCCAACACCTTCTCCGAGTCGCTCCGCGGCGAGCTGAAGTCGACCGGCGTGCACGTCACGCTCCTCGCGCCCGGCCCCGTGCGCACCGAACTCCCCGATCCCGAGGACCGCTCCACGGTGGAGAAGGTCGTTCCCGAGTTCCTCTGGGTCAACACCGAATACACCGCGCGCGTCACCCTGGACGCGCTGGAGAAGAACAAGATGCGCGTCGTCCCCGGGCTGCTGTCCAAGGGCATGTCGATGGCGGGCCACTACACCCCGCGCGCGATCATGGCGCCCATCGTCGGACAGATGTACAAGAAGCTCGCGGGCAACTGATGCATCCGGCTGCGCCGATGCCTCCGCAGCGCCCGTTCCCACCGATCCAGCATCAGTGGGTCGCGGGACCGGGGGATGCTCCGCGCGCCGCATGGGCGTGCGCTCGGGCGATGATGTGGAACAAGCTGATGTGGGTGATCTATCTGCTCATGGCCGCCGCGGTGGCGTGGGACTTCACCCGCGCGGGATGGGGCGCCCTGTTCGGGGTCGTCGCCTTCGGCCTCTTACTGTGCCTCCTCTACCTCATGTACTTCGGCTACTACCTGTCGGCCACCAAGGAACTGGCACGGCTGGGAGCGACCTGGGCGACGGGATTCGGGCCAACCGGACTGTCCCTCATCTCCCCGATCTCCACGAGCGTGATCGACTACGCGGCGATCACCGCGGTGCGGCGCGTCGGTCCGGTCGTCGTGATCCGGTACCGCGGCGGAGTGCTCTACGACGGGATCCCGTCCCAGTTGGTCCCCGACCGCGAGTTCGAAATGCTGCGCCGAGCGGCTACGTCGAAGTAGCTGCCTCCACTACGACGAAAGCCCGGTCACTCGCGCCCACGAACGTGGGGACGGATGACCGGACTTTCGTCGCGATGAGCGCGCTAGCGGCGACGCTTGGTGCCGAAGATGCTGCGGGAGAGCTCACGACCGGCGCTGGAGGCGGCGGAGCGGAGGAAGGATTTGACCGCGGGGTTGCTCATCACGTCGGAGACCCAGCCGGACTCTTCCTCCTCCTTCTTGGGCGCGGGCGGGGGCGGCGGCGCCTGCTCGGCGGGGGCGTTCTCCTGCTGCGCCTGCTGGGCGTTCTGCGACAGCTTCTCGAAGGCGGAGAGGTTGTCGACTGTCTGCGAGTACTTGGCCCAGAGCGGCGACGCCTGCGCGGCCGAGCGGACGGCATCGTCGCCGATCGCGGACATCAGCGAGCGCGGGGCCCGCAGGCGCGTCCACGCCACCGGGGTGGGCGCTCCCTTGTCGGACAGGACGGTGACGATCGCCTCGCCGATGCCGAGGCTGGTGAGCGCCTCGTCGAGCTTGTAGGCGGGCGAGGTCGGGTAGGTCTTGACCGTCTTGGACAGCGCCGCCTGGTCCTCCGGGGTGAAGGCGCGCAGCGCGTGCTGGATGCGCGCGCCGAGCTGGCTGAGCACCGGGTTCGGGATGTCGGTGGGCAGCTGCGAGCAGAAGAAGACGCCCACGCCCTTCGAGCGGATCAGCTTGACGGTCTGCTCGACCTGATCCTTGAAGGCCTTGCTGGCGTCGGCGAAGAGCAGGTGCGCCTCGTCGAAGATGAAGACGAGCTTGGGCTTGTCCAGGTCGCCCGCCTCGGGCAGGTACTGGAAGAGGTCCGCCAGCACCCACATGAGGAAGGTCGAGAACAGGGTGGGCCGGGCGGCCTGGTCGCCGAGCTCGAAGAGCGTGACGACGCCCTGTCCGCCTGCGGTGCGCAGCAGGTCACCCATGTCGATCTCGGGCTCGCCGAAGAAGGTGTCGCCGCCCTCGGCCTCGAGGTTGACCAGGGCGCGCAGGATCACGCCGGCGGTCTGCTTGCTGACGCCGCCGATGCCCTCGAGGTCGGCCTTGCCCTCGGCGGAGGTCAGGTACTGAATGACCGAGCGGAGGTCCTTGAGGTCGAGCAGCTCGAGCTGATTCTGATCGGCCCAGTGGAAGATCAGGCCGAGCGTCGACTCCTGGGTGGCGTTGAGGCTCAGCACCTTCGAGAGCAGAATGGGGCCGAACGAGGAGATGGTGGCGCGGATCGGGACGCCGACGCCGTTGGTGCCGAGGGAGACGAACTCCGTGGGCACGTTTGCCGGCTTCCAGTCGTCGCCGGTGTCGGTGGCGCGAGCGGCGGTCTTGTCGTTCGCCTCGCCGGGCTTGGACAGGCCGGCGAGATCGCCCTTGATGTCGGCCAGGACGACGGGCACGCCGTTGGCCGACAGCTGCTCGACGATGAGCTGCAGCGTCTTCGTCTTGCCGGTGCCGGTGGCGCCTGCGACGAGGCCGTGCCGGTTCATCATGGCGAGCGGGATCCGCACCTTCGCCGACGGGTCGACGGTGCCGTCCACCAGCACGGTGCCGAGCTCCAGGGCGGGGCCCGAGAAGTCGTATCCGGCGGCGATCGTCTGCGCCGGGGAGTTCGCGTTGTCAGTCACGGTGCAAACCCTAGCGTGAGACCTGGGTCAATAGAGGTTCTGGCGGTAGTCGAGGTCGATGCCGGCGCGCATGACGCGCTCGTTCGCGACCGCACGCAGCACCCGCGCGCCGACGCCACCGGCCCTGTTCCGTTTGACATGGTCCGTCCACACCGCGGACGGCCGCGGCAGCCACGTCGGGTCGGCATGCTGCCCGACGTCCCACAGGCGAGCAGCGGCGATCCCCTCGCTCCGGCCGAGCCGTGCCCGGGAGACCTCCACCACGACGACCGCTTTGGGTGCCTTGCCGCGCTCCGCGAGCTGTTCGCGGAGCGCCGCATCGGCGCTGACGGTGGCCGTGCCGGTCAGTTCCAGTGCCCGGTCGTCGCCGGGCACGAGCACGAGAAGCGCGACCTCGGGCGTACCGACGATGTTGTGCAGCGTGTCGGTCCGACGATTCCCGGGACGGTCGGCGATGGCGACCGTGGTCGGTCCCAGCAGCCGGAGGTCGCCCGCGGGGTCGCCGCGCGGGCTGCTGTCGGCCCGGCCGTCCTCGTCCCGGGAGCTGATGACGGCGAAGGGGGCCGCGGCGAGGAACTCCGCCGCTGCGGGACCGATCGAGGCCTCGTCGGCCTCGGAGGCGCCGCTACGCGGCTCCGCCTCCTGCCACAGGCCCGAGCGGATCACCGCCTTCCCGCAGTGCAGGTAGGCCTCGTTCACGTGGAAGCCGTTGTCATCGACGGTGCCGTTGATGCGCAGCGTCTCGCGCCAGCCGGGGACGAGCATCAGGAGCGAGGCGCCACCCGCCGCGGCATCAGCGGGGACGGCCAGGTCCAGGCGGTTCGACGAGGTCGCGGCGGCGAAACCGGGGCCGCCGCCGAGCAGGCAAGTGCGTGGGACGCCGTCCCGGTCGACGTAGCCGACGACGCCCGCCGTCGAAACCGCGAGGATCGCGCGGCAGTGCTCGTCGAGGTGGTCGATGGTTTTGAGCATCATCGCCGCGACGGGCTTCCCGACCGCGTCCTCGAGTTCCGTCACCGAACCGACAGGATCCATGAGGCCAGGCTACCCTCATGCTTCACCGGGGTCCGGCCCCCGGCGGCGTTGGCTACGCTGATCCGCGTGGACGACAAACTCGTGTGGGTCGATTGTGAGATGACCGGCCTCGACCTGACCTCCGACCGACTCATCGAGATCGCCGCGCTGGTGACCGACGGGGACCTCAACATCCTGGGCGAGGGCGTGGACCTCGTGATCCATGCCGACGACGCGGCTCTCGCTGCGATGCCGCCCGTCGTGCAGGAGATGCACGCCAAGTCGGGCCTGACCGAGGAGGTCCGAGCCTCGACGGTGACCGTGCGCGAAGCCGAGGAGGCGGTGCTCGCCTACCTGCGTGAGCACATCGAGGCCGGTGCCGTTCCGCTCGCCGGCAACTCGATCGCGACGGACCGGCGGTTCATCGCCAAGGAGATGCCGGAGCTCGACGGCTTCCTGCACTACCGCATGGTGGACGTCAGTTCGATCAAGGAGCTGTGCCGCCGCTGGTACCCGCGGATCTACTTCGGCCAGCCGGACAAGGGCCTCGCGCACCGCGCGCTCGCCGACATCCGGGAATCGATCCGCGAGCTGAAGTACTACCGCAGCACCGCCTTCGTACCCGCCCCCGGCCCCTCGACCGAGCAGATCGCCGCGGCCGTCGAGGAACTCGGCCCCGCCTGAAGTCGCAGGTCGCCACACTCGGTGAGGCGGGGGCCATACCGATTGGATTCCGCTGGAACCGTCGGGTAAAGTTCTCCGAGCCTGGCGATCCCAGGCACCTGGTGGGTGTAGTTCAGTTGGTAGAGCACCAGATTGTGATTCTGGCTGTCGCGGGTTCGAGTCCCGTCATCCACCCCAAGCGGTGAAGGCCGGTCGAACAGCAGAAATGCTGATCGACCGGCCTTCGTCATTCTCTGATGAGCGCACTTCCACTACCTCGGCGGGCGAGCGGCCCAAGCCGCCACGCGCGGGCCCAGGGCGTCGACGAGTAGGAAGATTGCAACGATGCCGACCGTCAGGACTGCGACCTTGAGCGGTTCGAGGTACAGCACGTACACGGTATGGATGACGAGAACAGCCGACACCGCCGTGCACAGCAGACTCAGGACTGCGGCCACCCTGAATCCCCGACGCCGCTCGATCGCCACCATCGCTGCGAAGATGACACACAGGGCACCAGTAACCACCCATCCGTACCAGTCCCAGGTCTCGCCGAGACGGTCCCACACGCTCCCCGGATAGAGCCATCCAGGCTGGATGTCGCGCCGCGACCCGATCAGCCACGCGAGACCACGGACGACGAGTGCGACGACGGCGACCATCGCCCCCAGGCGCCACAGCCGCTCCGCGGTCACCACAGCATCACCCCTTGCGGCGGATGGCGACGGCGGCCCGCTCGAGCCCGAACGGGCCGGCTCATCACTCATGCGGAAATATTAACTGCCCACCAGCGATCATCCGACAACAAGAACCACGCGAATCTCGGGTGACGAACCCCATATGGCGGATGCATAAGGTTAGCCTTACCATTCTCACTTCAGGTACGCGTCCCGAGTGAGAGTGATCCGTTGAACGAACCACGAACCGGTCTGTACGACCCCACCCGGGAGTCGAGCGCCTGCGGCGTCGGCTTCATCACGCGCAAGGACGGCTCGCAGCACCACGACGTGATCGCTTTCGGCGAGCACGCGCTGTGCGCGATCCCCCACCGCGGCGGCATGTCCGCCGAGGGCGTCGGCGACGGGGCCGGGATCAATGTGGACCTGTCCGTGGAGTTCTTCAGCGCGATCACTGGCCGACAGCTCGAGCGCGGGCGGTTCGGCGTCGCCAACCTGTTCCTGCCGTCCGACCCGGATCAGGGCGAATCGGCCCGCGGGGTCGTGCGCGCGACACTGGCGGAGCACGGCTTCGAGGTGATCGCAGAGCGGGACGTCCCCGTCGACCCGGCCGTGATCCGCGCCGCCGCACTGCCCTATCAGCTGCCGATCACGCAGTGGGTATTCACCACGAACGATTCTCGGGAGGAGTCGGATCGCGCCGCGCATGCGGCCCTCCTGGCGATCGAGAGCATCGCCTACGGCTCCCCCGAACTCGACGGGCTGTATCCGCTCTCGGTGAGCACGCGCACGCAGACGCTCAAGGGGAGGCTCAACGCCGACGAGGTGATCCGCTACTTCTCCGACCTGACCGACCCCCGGCACTCCGTCTGCACCCTGTACTTCCACACCCGGTTCTCCACCAACACGGAACCGCACCCGTCGATGGCGCAGCCATTCCGGCTGATGGCCCACAACGGCGAGCTCAACACCGACCGGAAGAACCGCCTCGCCGACGACGCTGTCGCGCGGGCCGAAGCGCGCACGATCGTCCGCCCGCCCGGCCAGTCGGACTCGAGCCGACTCGACCAGTCCCTGCAGAGCCGCGTCTTCGACGACGGGCTGGACCTCGTGGAGGCCGTCGTCTCGCTCATGCCACCCGCATGGGAGAACGACGGCTCGGTTCCCGCGCCCGTGCGGGACATGCTCGAGTACTTCTCGCTGAGCGAGGAGAAGAACGACGGCCCCGCCGCCCTCATCTTCTCCGACGGTGACGTGGTCGGAGCCCGGCTGGACCGGCTCGGTCTCCGTCCGCTGCGCACCGTCGAGACCGAGGACTACGTGGTGGTCGCGTCGGAGGCCGGGCAGGTTCCGTTCCCCGCGGAGTCGGTGGTCCACCGCGGTCGCATCGAGGCCGGCGGCATGCTCTACGTGGACCATCGCGCCGGCGACGGCCGCGTCCGCCGCACCCGCGAGGCGCTCGACCTGCTGGCGGCGCGCCGGGACTACACTGACCTCCTCGCCGCCGCACGGGTCGACCTGTCCGACATCGATGCCCCGGAGATCCAGAGGGACACCGACACTCTCGGGTACCCGGGTGATCTCACCCTGCACGGCCGGTACGTGGCCTACTCCCTCAATCAGGAGAGCTTCCGCTTCCTCCTCGATCCCATGCTCGCCGACGGCGCGGAGCGGATCTCGGCGATGGGGTACGGCAACGCGATCAACGCCCTGTCGGACCACGAGGGCGGCATGGCGAAGTACTTCTCCCAGCGCTTCGCACAGGTGACCAACCCGCCCCTGGACTCCATCCGCGAGGCCGATGCGATGAGCATGCGCGTCGCTCTTGGCAACTCGGAGCACGGTCACGCCGATCCCCAGATCGTGGTGTCAACGCCGATCCTCGGCCACCTGGACATGGTCAAGCTGCGGGATCAACGACTGACACCCGTGCAGCACTTCGACCTGCTCTATCGGCCGGACCCCGAGGACGCCGCGGGCAACGCCGACGCGGTGCTCACGGCGATCGAGGACCTGTGCGACCGGATCGAGACCTTCGCCCGCGACGGGGGCGGCATCGCCGTGCTCTCCGATCGCGGCGTCTCGTCCGAGCAGGCGCCGCTGCCGCTGCTGCTCGCGCTCGCCGCGGCCGACGTCCGCCTGACGGAGACCGGTCTGCGCCTGCGTCTGTCCCTCATCGCCGAGAGCGGGCAGCTCCCGTCCTCGCACCACATCGCGTCGGCGCTGGGGTTCGGAGCGTCTGCGGTGTACTCGCTCTCCGCGCGGCTGCGCGCGGAGGAGAAGTTCCCCTCGGCCGCGGCACCCGCGACGGAATTGACCGAGACCGACCACGCCTTCGACCGGTTCCGCAAGGCGGCGGAGAAGTCGCTCGCGAAAACCATGGGCCGCGTGGGACTGTGCACCGCCGAGTCGTACATCGGCGGGCAGTTCTTCGAACCGAACTACCTGGACACCCGGGATCCGGTCCTGGCACGCTACTTCCCGCACCTGGACGCGCCGGTCGGCGGCGTCGGCTTCGCGCGCATCGCGCAGGCGAACAGCGACTGGCACGACCGCGCGGTCTCCGTCACGGAGGAGCGCGAGGTTCCGCTGCTCGGGCTGTTCAAGGAACGCTCGGACGGTGCCGGGCACTCCTACGGCATCAACGCCGTCCGCGGATTCACCCGCATGGCCGAGGAGCCCCTCGCGCTGACCGGACCCGACGGCATCGGATCCACGTCGCTGCGATTGCTCACGCTCTCGCGCCTCGACGACGCCTTCGGACTCGACGACGCCGCGTACCGCAACAGCGGTTTCAAGGCACTCCTCCCGCGGCAGATCGACGGGTTCGAGATCACCGACGGCTACCGCGACTTCCTCGCCGCCACCCTCGTCGAGCGGGAGCGCCGGCCGTCCGCGCTGCGCGACGTCCTCGCGCTCCCCGCCGATGTGACCATGCTGACCACGGCGCAGGAGTTCCACCGCGAACTCGCCCGGTTCTCCCTGGCCGGCAACGCGAGCCTGCCGACCCGCGGGTTGGCGGTGAGCACCCCGGCCGAGGGACGGTTCATCGTCCACCTCACCGGGACTCCCGAGAACGACGCGGAGTCCGCGTACGCGGGATTCGCGTCGTTCCTGGAATCGGCCTTCCCCGAGGAGGTCACGGTCCGTGCGACCGCGACCGAAGCCGAGATCACGGCGACGGGGCGCGCTCACACCTACCTCACGCTGCTCGGCGCGGCTCCTCCGTCGTTGGGGCTCGACGAGGTGCAGCCCGCCCACGAGATCACCCGAACGCTGGCATCGGGCGCGATGAGCCACGGCGCGCTGGTCGCGTCAGCGCACGAGGCCGTCGCCCACGGCACCAACATGGTGGGCGGCATGTCGAACTGCGGCGAGGGCGGCGAGCACCGCACCCGGTACGGCACCATCCGCGGATCGCGGATCAAGCAGTTCGCGTCGGGGCGTTTCGGCATCTGGACGGGGTATCTCGCCGACCCGATGCTGCAGGAGCTGGAGATCAAGATCGGCCAGGGCGCCAAGCCCGGCGAGGGCGGGCAGTTGCCCGGCCCGAAGGTCACCGTCGACATCGCCGCGGCCCGCGGCGGCACCCCCGGGATCGAGCTGATCTCTCCCCCACCGCATCACGACACCTACTCGATTGAGGATCTGGCGCAGCTCATCCACGACTGCAAGGCCGCTCGTGTGCGGGTGATCGTGAAGCTGGTGTCGTCCGAGGGGATCGGGACCATCGCTGTGGGTGTGGCCAAGGCGGGCGCCGACGTCATCAACGTGGCCGGCAACACCGGCGGTACCGGTGCGGCGGCCGTCACCAGCCTCAAGTACGCCGGTCGTTCCGCGGAGATCGGCGTGGCCGAGGTGCATCAGGCGCTGGTCGCGAACGGCCTGCGCGAGAAGGTGACCCTCCGCTGCTCGGGCGCGCACCAGACCGGCGGTGACGTCGTGGTCTCGGCGCTCCTCGGCGGCGACTCGTTCGAGTTCGGTACCACCGCCCTGATGATGCTCAAGTGCGTCATGGCCAAGAACTGCAACCTCAAGTGTCCGGCCGGGCTCACCACCAACCCCGAGGCCTTCGACGGTGACCCGCGCGCGCTGGCGCAGTACCTGCTGAACGTGGCGCACGACGTCCGCGCGATCCTGGCGCGCCTGGGACTGCGGTCGCTCCGCGAGGCCCGCGGCCGCACCGATCTCCTTCAGCTCCTGGAACATCCGGCAGCAGTGGGCGATCTGGACGTGCGGGCGATGCTGCACGCGCCCGCACCGCGCACCGTCGCCGAACCGGTGTACCTGGAGAAGGACTACGCGGTGGACGACCGGCTCCTGGCCGAGGTCCGGGAGCGGCTGTTCTCCGGTGACGCCGAGGCCGTCTCCGTCTCCGACGTGGCCCTGTCGAACCCGAACAAGTCGGTGGGTGGCCAGCTCGCGATCGACCTGGAACGCGCGCTCAACCACCCGGACGCCGACCCGCGGGGCGCGTTCGATCGCGAGGCGATCCCGGCGGGGCACCCCGCGGTGCTCACCGACGAGCGCGGACGTCGCTTCCTCGCCGACGGTGCCGTCCGCATCCGCACGCACGGCAGCGCCGGGCAGTCCTTCGGCGTGTTCTGCACCGACGGCATGGACCTGCAGCACACCGGCACCGCCAACGACGGAGTCGGGAAGAGCCAGTGCGGCGGCCGCATCGTGGTGCGATCGCCCGGCGGCGGCGGAGCCGAGCCCGGCGCGAACGTCCTGATCGGCAACTTCGCACTGTTCGGAGCCACCGGCGGCCGCACCTTCGTGCAAGGAGAGGCCGGCGACCGGTTCGCCGTCCGGAACTCGGGCGCGACCGCTGTGGTCGAGGGCGTCGGCGAATACTGCTGCGAGTACATGACCGGCGGCGCGGTGCTCAACCTCGGCGGATTCGGCAAGGGCCTGGGCAACGGCATGAGCGGCGGATTCGTCTACCAGTACGACCCGTCCGGCACCGTCGCGCGGGCCGCGAGCGACTCGCTGCACCTGAGCCCGGTCGTCGGCGCGGAGACTCCGCGCTTCCACGAGGCGGCCGCGCACGCCATGCTGACCTGGCACGCCGAGGCGACCGGATCGCCGCTCGCCGCCGAACTCCTCGCGGCGTGGTCGACGACCCGCGAACACCTCGTCGTGGGAACCCCGGTCGCGCTGTTGCACTACCAGGACGCCGACCGGATCTGGGCGGCGCACGGCCGCAAGGAACTCCTCGACGAGCTCGCGGGTTCGGTCGCGGCGGACCGCCTGCGTGCGTTCAAACGTTCCCTGCGCGCGGGCGCCCCCGTCGGCGGCGGAACCGCGCCGCGGTTCGGCGACACCCGCTCGGCGCACGCCTTCGACCTGCTCTCCTCGTTCACGGTGCTCTCGCTGGCGCAGGAGGTCGCCGCCGAGCGCGTCTCGGGCGCAACGGGACACGACGATCCGCGGGTCTCGGCGCGCGCCCGGAACCTGGTGCTCACCGAGGACTTCGCAGTCCGGCAGCGCCTCACCAAATACCTACGCGGTCGGCTCGAGGCCTACGACGACGCCGAACTCGCGGCGCTGATCGCCACCAAACGACTCGGCGACTACACCACGTCGCTGGAGGAACGGAACGTGCTGAGCATGGACGCACCCGCCACGTACGGCTGGATCCTGCACCACCGGGCCCGCAACGCCGCGGTGCTCGACGGCGCGACGGTCAACGCCATGCTGGTCGACGGCGCGATGCCCGACCTGGTGCGGTTCGCGAAGGAGACGCTGGCATGAGCACTCCCACCTACGCTCTGCCCGAGGCGGATACGTCCGCCCTCATCGACGTCTTCACAGGAGACCAGCGAGCGTGGCTCTCGGGCTTCCTCGCCGGCCTGGCCGCGGCGCAGGCCGATGCGGCCGAGACCGCGAACGCGGCGACCCTGCACGCCACCGTGCTCTACGGCACCCAGACCGGCAACAGCGAGGACCTCGCGGACCGACTGGTCGCGCTCCTGCGGGAGAGCGGCCTCGGCGCGGACGTCGCCGCCCTCGACGACGCCGATCCGGACCGGCTGACCGGGGCGACGCACCTCCTGGTGGTCACGTCGACGTACGGCGAGGGCGAGATGCCCGACAACGCCGAGCTCTTCTGGGAGGCACTGTCCTCCGACACCGCGCCACGACTCGAGCACCTCGAGTTCTCGGTCCTCGCGCTGGGCGACAGCGGATACGAGGACTTCTGCCGTGCCGGACAGATCCTCGACACCCGGCTCGAACAGCTCGGTGCCTCGCGGCTCGCACCGCGGGTCGACTGCGATGTGGACTTCGAGGAACCGGCAACGGCCTGGCTGACGGACGTCGTCGCGCGGCTGCGCGCGCAGTCGGCGCACCTCGATCCCGACGACGCCGCGGCGGTACCGGTTCCCAGCGCGCCCGCGGCACCGTCGAAGCCCCGATCGCGATGGAACAAGAAGAACCCCTTCCCCTCCCGGCTCGTGGAGAACCGCCTCCTCTCCGCCGCAGGGAGCGCCAAGGAGATCCGCCACTTCGAGTTCGACCTGGGCGACAGCGGTATCGAGTACGCCGCGGGCGACGCCCTGAACGTGGTCCCGCGCAACGATCCGGCCCTGGTGGACGCCGTGCTCACGGCGCTCGGCGCAGCGCCGGATGCGGACGCCGACGGCGCTCCGCTGTCCAACCGGCTCACCACGGAATGGGAGATCACGACACCGTCGAAGGACCTGCTCAAGACGCTCGCCGAGCGATCTCCCCGGTCCGACCTCGCCGCCGTGCTGGCACGCGGCGAACGGGAAACGTTGGACGCGTGGCTGTGGGGCCGGGACGTCCTCGACCTCCTGCACGAATGCGAGGGTGCACGTCTCGATCCCGCGGAACTGGCCGAGCTGTTCCGCCCGCTCCAGCCGCGGGCCTACTCCATCTCGTCGAGCCCGCTGACGAGCCCCGACCGCATCCACCTCACCGTCGCGGCGGTGCGGTACGGCCGGGGCTCCGGTCGCGAGCACCGTGGCGTGTGCTCGACCTTCCTGGCCGACCGCGCGACCGACCAGGACCCGATCGGGATCCATCTCCAACCGAACGCGGCCTTCCGCGTGCCGGCCGATCCCGACCGTCCCGTGGTCATGGTCGGCCCCGGCACCGGTATCGCCCCGTTCCGCGCCTTCCTCCACGAACGCGCGGCGTCCTCGGCGCCGGGCCGCAACTGGCTGCTCTTCGGCGACCAGCACCGCGCGACCGATTTCATCTACGCCGACGAGCTCGCCGAGTTCACCGCCTCCGGGGTGCTGCACCGCCTGGACCTGGCGTTCTCGCGCGATCAGGCCGAGAAGGTCTACGTCCAGACGCGGATGCTCGAGGCGTCCGCCGAGCTGTACGGCTGGCTCGAGGACGGCGGCTACTTCTACGTGTGCGGTGACGCCTCGCGCATGGCGAAGGACGTGGACCGAGCGCTGCGGGAGGTGATCGCCTCCCAGCGGGGCCGCGGGGCCGACGACGCCGACGAGTACGTCGCGACACTCAAACGGGAGAAGCGCTACGTGCGGGACGTCTACTGATGCGGCCGCGCTCCTGCCCCGGCTGCGGCCGCGACCGGGGGCGGTGCCCCCTGCAGCGCGCACGCGGCTGCGTCAGCGTCGACGGGGCATCGGCCACCCAGGTGGCGGGCGCCTTCCCCCTGCTCGACGTCGCGATCGGCGTGACCGAGTCCATGGTCGCGACCCTCGCCCACGAGGCAAGGTACGACCGTCCCACCCAGTGCGGCGAGCCCTTCACCGTGACTCCCGGTCGTATCGCGCTGCGCTTCTCGCCCGATCGTGTCGTCGGCGCCCTCACGGACGACGACACTCCGGGCGGACCCGCCGATGCCAGCATGGTCGGCCTCACCGACCGCCGCGGCGCGGCGCTGCACCGCGCGTTCGTGACCGGAGAGTCCGATCGGATGATCGTGCGCGCGCTCGGCCACCTGGCGCCGTCCGACCCGCATCGCGCTCTGTACTTCGGGACCGCGCCCGAACCTCCCCCGTCCGGGAGCCCCGACGGGGCGGCGGCGAGCATCGACCCGATCCTGACCGGCGGCCGCGAACGACTCCGCGGGCTCTGCGCCGAGGGGAGCGAACGCTACTGCCCGATCACGCCCGACTGGGTACCGCGCATCTTCGAGTTCCTCTGCGACAGCGGCATCCCGGTCGACTTCGCCGTGGCCTCCGAGGGAGTGGCGCAGGCCTGCCGCGGCGAGATCCACGCCGCGCTGCGGGAGGGCCCGCGCCTGCTCACGGGCTTCGCCGATGCCGCGGTCGACATCGACCTCGCCCGCGTGGAGGGCTGCGCAGTGGTGCGCTCCCCCGGCCCGGCCGGCTCGGTCTCGGCGATCGAGCTGTACGACGCAGGAGGGTCGTGTTCTGCGATGTTGACGCAGTTCGGAGCGGTGAACCCCGCGGGCCGCGGCGAGTGGGAGGCGATGGCGCAGTCCCTGTGCGAGAGCGCCGTGTGAGGCGGGCGCTTCGTGTCCGACGTCACCGCCCGAAATCTGCTCGGTGCGTGCCTTGTACGCGCGCCCGTTCATGTGTCCCACCGTCCGTCGACCATCACCCGCACCGGTCGGGGCATCGTCGCCGACGGGTCACCGAGCGCCGTGACCGGCGCATCGAGAACGACTAGGTCTGCACGCCGTCCCGGCTCCAGGGAGCCCACCTCCTGCTCCTCGTGGACCAGGAACGCGCTGTCCAGGGTCATCGCCCTGATGCCGCGCTCGGGCGAGATGCGCTGGGCCTCCCCCAGCACGTCACCTCCACTCGTCAGCCGGGTGGAAGCTGTGCGAATGGTGTGCAGCGGGTCCATCGGGGTGATCGGGCAATCCGAATGGAGACCGAACCGGATCCCTAGAGCGTCAGCACGTGCCAGCGGATCCATCTCCCGTGCGCGCTCGGCACCCAGGAATCGATCGCGGTGGCGATCACCCCAGTAGTAGACGTGATTCGCGAAGAAGCTCACCCCGAGTTCCTCCGCCACGATGGCATCGAGATCGTCGGACTCGGTGACCTGACAATGCTCGATCCGGTGGCGTGCCCGCCTTCCGTCCGTGGCCTGTGCGCGCGCCAACGCGGTGATGGTCGCCCGGACTGCGGCATCGCCGTTCGCGTGCACGGCGGCCTGACCGCCCACCCGGTGCACTCGGGCGACCATGTCGTCGAGGTCCTCCTGAGCGTGCAGGAGATCGCCGCAATGCCCCGGATCGCACATGTACGGCACCCGCAGGGCGGCGGACAGTCCCTGGATGGAACCGTCGGACCAGAACTTGGCACCCGCGAGTCGGAACCGCCCACGCGAGGAGGGGCCCGGCTCGAAGCTCAGCGAACCGTCGGCGATCGCCGGCAGTGCTTGATCGCCGCACAGGAATCCCACCACGTGGACGGGGAGTCGTCCGCCGGCGGACAGGTCTCGGTACGCGGCGAGTTCCTCACTGCCGGCCATCAACCCGATGCCCAGATCGTGCAGAGTCGTGATGCCCCGTGAGCGCGCCAGCCGCAGGCTGGACAGAAGCGCCCCACGGACGCCCGCGGACGTGAGCGGAGGAACCGCGGCGACCACCCGGGAGACCGCCTCGATCTCCCATGCCAGGCCCGTCAAGCGGCCGTTCTCGTCCCGCGGAAAGCGTGGGTCATCCTGCGCCACGGTTGTTTCTGTGATTCCCGCCGCCGCCAACGCCGCACTGTTCGCGACCAGGAAGTGTGCCGATATGTGCTGCAGGATCGTCGGGCGGTCGCGAGACACGGCATCGAGTTCGTCGCGGGTCGGGTGACGCCCCTCGGCGAGCAGGGTGTCGTCGTAGCCCCATCCCCTCACCCAGCCGGGCGTCGCGAGCCGCGCGCGAAGCGCGCCCTGAATGTCTGCGATCGATCCTCGGAGCGGCGAGCGGCAGTCCACCCAGTCCTGGGTCAGGCCGGTGTACACCGGATGCACGTGCGACTCGATGAGTCCCGGGATCACCGTCGCCCCGGGGAGGTCCACTCGACGCGCCGCCGTCCCGGCCGCGCTCCCGACTTCCCGGATCGTCCCGCTCGCGACCACCCTGTCGCCGCGGACCAGGATCGCCTCCACGACGCGCGCCTCCGGATCCATCGTGTGGACCGCGTCGGCGGTCAGCAGGGTCTCCTCCGCATAGTGCGCCGTCACAGGACGTTCCCCTCGAGCACTGCAGCACGTTCCGGCGGCCGCCGCCCAGGCATCAGCTGACGCAGTCCCGGCACCGGATCAGTCGCCGGCCACACGATCCGTGAGACCAGGACCAGGAGCGCGTTCACGAGGAGGGCCGCCGCGCCGATGTTGATGCCGTTGTTCGCCAACCACGAAGAGATCGGCCCGTGACTGTCGAGGTACAACCACAGCACCAGCAGGTCCCCGACGACGAGACCGGTAGCGAGCGCCACTGGACGCAACTTCCATCCGAAGACCATGGCTGCGAAGACGACCGCCGCCTGGGTGACGCCGTAGTACGCGGTGTTGACGAGCGTGAGCAGCAGTTGCGGCGCGGCCATGGTCAGGAGGAGGGAGATCGCGAGGTAGGCGACGATCACACCGCGCACCCACGCCCGCTGGTGCGTCTCGGGAATCCCCGGGACGATGTTGCGGGAGACGATCGAGCCGATGCCGAGCGCGGAGCCGCAGAGCACGACGATGGCGCACAGTGCCGCACCGCCGGCGACGATGCCGGTCACCCAGTCCGGCAGGACGATGCGGGACAGGAGCAGCAGGGCCTCGTTCGACTTCGCGCCCTCGAGCTTGCCAGGCACCTGCGAGATCGCGGCGAAGGCGGCCGCGACGAGGAAGACGTACATGAGCATGTACAGCGGGTTGAACCGCGCGACCCGCTTGAGCGTGGCCTCCGACTTCGAGGCGAGCACCGCCTGGACCACGAACGGGAAGATGAAGAAGCCCACGGACTGGAAGACGATGGTCGTCAGCACGAACGTCAGGGACGAGCCGGTCACCGTGAAGTGCGTGTCCTTGTCGGCTCCCGCCGCGTGAGCCGCAGCGAACAGCGTCTCGGTGCCGCCCGACTTGGCGACCGCCGCCAAGCCGATGAGGACGGCCCCGAGAAGCAGCGCCGCATCCTTGACGTAGGAGACGAAGGCGGGGGCGCGGAGGCCGGACAGCAACAGGAACACCAGCGCCAGACCGGCACCAGCGAAGACCGCGATCGTCGGATCGATGGCGATTCCCAGTCCGCTGAGCGCCACCTGAAGTCCGGCGAGCTGGAGTTGCCCCCACGGGATGAGGAAGATCACCGACGAGATCGCGACGGTGAGTTCGAGACCGCGCGAACGGAAGTGCCGCCCCGCCACGTCGGGCAGCGTCATCGCTCCGTACAGCTTCCCGGCGCGCCAGAGATACGGTGTGAAGAAGTAGCCGACGGCGTAGGCCAGCAGGATGTACGCGATGAACCAGACGCCGTAGCTCGAACCGTGGGCGTACACGCCGCCGGGGAAGCCGATCAGGGTGCCGATGCTGTACGCCTCGCCGGCCCCCAGGATGAACACCAGGATCGGTCCGAAGGATCGACCGCCGACCAGGTAGTCGTCGATGTCACTCCTGCTACCCCTGCGGGACAACAGCCCTGCGGCGAGAGCGAGGCCGATGGTCAACGCGAACGTGACGATGCTCATGCCGCCTCCGCCCCGGACTCGCGGGCGGCGCGGTCGGCGGCCAGATCGGCCCGCTCGAGCTCCTCGAAATCAGCGCGATCGAAGAGGCACCAGGCGAGGTGCATGCACAACGATGTCAGTGGCATCCACAGGAACAACCAGGCGAACAAGACTGGGAATCCGAGCACGGTGAACTCGGAATCGGACAGGTACACGATGCCGCCGAGCACTCCGGCGAACGGGACACCGACGGCGAGCAGAACGCTCTTGACCTCATTGGACACGATGAAGAAGGCTCCTCGATTGGACTGACGTGCGACCGGAGGGCTGTGATACAGCCCATATCCGTCCTCGCAGTGTGCTGCAGATCATGTTGTGAAGCCACTACGATTTCCCGAAAAGAACGCGCTGAGTTCGTGGAATTCACGAACCCCGAGAACAAGGGGGCCACATGGCTGCGGCCGGTGAATCGACACAAGTACGTGCGGTGTGCCGCGCGGTCGCCGCCGAGTTCGATTCGGTGACCCAGCACGCAGTCGACAAGATCCGAGCCGAGATCACCTCGTACCACTCGATCCCGTACCGAGAGCAGTACGACTACATCCGCACCGGACTCGAAATGATGCTGGAGGCCGTGGCCAGTCCCGACGGCATCGCTCAGTTGGACTCGGGTCGCAGCCGTGACCTCGGGCGCCGCCGAGCGATGCAGGGCATCTCGCTGTCCGACGTCATCGAGACCTATCACATCGCGCTACGGGAGCTCTGGCACGAACTCCTCGCGCGCTCTCCCGAGCCGGACGCCGAGCTGATGGTCGCTGTCGGGCGCCTGTGGGACGTGGTGCATCTCGAGACGACAGCAGTAGCCGAGGGCCACAGCGAGGCCACCCGAAGCCGGCAGGCGGAGCGGGCAGGCGTGCGGCACAGGTTCTTCGCCGCGCTGACCGCAGGCGACGAGCGCTCAATGACCGACGCACGTCAGCTCGCGCAGGCCCTCGGGTTCGATCCCGACAACGAATTCAGGGCGCTCTGTGCCGATTCCGACTGGCCGGAAGCGGCGCAGGAACGACTCCAGATTTCCCTCGACGAGCTCCGTGGCGCGGCGCACTGCAGCCGGCACGACGCCGGACTCATGATCCTATGCCAGAGGGCAGCGACGCCCACGGTCGTCGCGACGGTGCGCTCGATCCGCCCCGGCGCCACCGTCGGCGTCGGACTGGAGCGGCCGAGCCTCGAACTGGCACCGTCGACCATGGACGATGCGATGCAAGCACTCAAGGCGTCGCGCGCGGGGGCGGTCACCCGCTTCGAGGACGCCTGGCTGACCGCCTCCCTCACACCCCAGCGCGAGCGACTGGCCCCGATCCTCGAGCGGGGATGGGCCGTCGCGCGGGAGAACCCGCACCTCGTCGACGCCGTCCGGGCCTACGCAGGGGCGGGTCTGTCCATCAGCGCCGCCGCCCGGTCCGTCAACCTGCACGCGAACTCGGTGACGTACCGCCTGGACCGGTGGCACACGCTGACGGGATGGGACCCGCGAACGGCGTCCGGGCTGTTGGCTTCGATCGCGGCGCTCGACCTCGCGCCCGCCGGACCGGGCCCCGCCGGGACGCCCGGCGGGTGACCTACGTCGGCTGCTTCTCCGCGAGTCGTGCCGCCTCGTCGAACTCGGCGTCGACGGCATCGTCGGGCTTGTAGGTCGCGAGGCTGACGCCGATCGCGACCACCAGGTTCGCCGCGAAGCCGGGGACGATCTCGTAGAGCTCGAAGGGCGGCCACTGACCCCAGACGAAGGCGACGACCGCACCGACGATGAGGCCCGCCAGGGCGCCCGGGGCGGTGAGCTTGCGCCAGAACAGCGCGAGGATCACGACGGGACCGAAGGACGAGCCGAAGCCGGCCCAGGCGAAGCCGACCAGCTCGAGGATGCTGTCGGACGGGTCGATCGCGAGGAGTACCGCGATCACGGCGACGACGAGCACGCCCAGCCGCCCGAGCCGCACGTAGGTCTTGTCGCTGATCTGCGCGTCGCGGCCCGACTTCTCGGCGAAGATCTTGAACAGGTCCTCGACGAGCGCCGACGAGCAGACGACGAGCTGCGAGGACACCGTCGACATGATGGCGGCGAGCACGGCCGCGAGCACCAGGCCCGCGACGAACGGGTGGAACAGGATCTGCGCGAGCACGAGGAAGACGGTCTCGGGGTCCTTCGGCGCCTTCTCGGGATGCAACGCGAAGTAGGCGATGCCGATGAACGCGGTCGAGATGGCGCCGAGCGCGGTCGCGACCATCCAGCTGATACCGAACCGCCGGGCGGTGGTCGCTTCCTGGGGCGAGCGCAGCGCCATGAACCGCACGATGATGTGCGGCTGACCGAAGTAGCCGAGACCCCACGCGGCCGCGGAGACGATACCGAGGGCGGTGCCGCCGGCGAACAGGCTGAAGAAGGTCGGGTTCACCGAATTCACGGTGTCGACGGTGACCGCCGGGCCGCCCACCTCGATGAGGGCGACGATCGGCACCGCGACCAGGGCGGCGAGCATCAGCAGGCCCTGCGCCACATCCGTGAGGGTCGCGCCGAGGAAGCCGCCGAACAGTGTGTAGACCATCGTCACGACGGCGACGATCAGCATGCCGTGGATGTACTGCACACCGAAGGTGCTGTCGAAGAATTTGCCCGCGGCCACCATCCCGCTGGAGACGTAGAACGTGAAGAAGACCAGGATGATGAGACCGCAGACGATCCGCAGGGACCGCGATCGGTCGCGCAGTCGGTGCTCGAGGAAGCTGGGGATCGTGATCGAATTGCCCGCGACCTCGGTGTACGAGCGCAGGCGCGGCGCGACGAACTTCCAGTTCAGCCACGCTCCGATCGTGAGCCCGATCGCGATCCAGGACTCGACGAGCCCCTTGGCGTAGATCGCGCCCGGAAGGCCCATCAGCAGCCAGCCGGACATGTCCGACGCGCCCGCGCTGAGTGCGGCGACCCACGGTTTGAGCCCTCGTCCCGCCAGCATGTAGTCGTCGAGGTTGTCGCGCGTCTTCCGGTACGCACTCCAACCGATGTACAACATGGCGGCGAAATACAGGGTTACTGCAATCGTCTGATAGGTCTGGTCAGACACTCGGGGGTCTCCTCAGGTCCAGGAACCGAAACTCACTGTTCGTACATGGTCTATACAACTAGCGAAATCCCATTACGGTGAACTGATCTCACTCGAAGCCAGTCATGCGGAATGGTAGGCTCGGCCACGATTTTCTGCGGCGCTTTCTTCAGGCGCCCCTCGATCACCACGACCCATACCCTAGGAGGGTTCGACCTTGACCGACGGGACGCGCATCGGTGCGGCATTGCGACGCGGATCGATCGGGGTGGTCACCTTGCTGGTGTCGGGAGCACTCCTGACACCCGCGCTCGCGTCGGGCGCGCCGACGACCCCGTCGCCGTCGCCGAAGCCGGCCGCCCCCGGCGCGTCGAGCGCTCCGGCCACGCCGAGCGCGACCCCTAAGCCCGCACCCGGCGCACCGTCGACCCCCGCGAAGCCGAGCGCGCCCACGCAGACCCCCGCCCCGAAGTCGGTGGCGCCGGGCGATCGAATCGACATCCTGCAGCGCTCCCTGGGTGGCGGCCGGTTCGAATCCTTGCAGTGCACCATGGGCTTCGCGGTGACGGCCCCGGACGGCGAGCGCCTCGGCGTGACCGCCGGTCATTGCGGCGCCCCGCAGCAGCCGGTGGGCGTCAAGAAGTGGATCGTCGGCGAGGTCGTGCAGTCGAAGGCCCCTGCGGTCAAGGAGGACCCGAACCGTCCGGGGCACTACTCCCCCGTCGACCCGTTCGGCCCCGATTGGGCGACGTTCCGCCTGACCGATCCGCAGGTGAAGCTCCTGGCGTCGGCCCCCGGCCTGGCACCGCGGTCCGTCGGAATCGCGCGCGTCGGCGATCCGGTGTGCCAGCTGGGTTCGGTGAACGGTCGTCGCTGCGGCAAGGTGACGAAGGTCGTGAACGACTGGGTCGTCGCCGACATCGTGACCACGCAGGGCGACAGCGGCGGGCCGCTCATCCGCACGTCGGACAACGCCGCGCTCGGCATCATCACCGACGCCGTCACCCTGACCGACCGCGACTCCGGCCGCGTCACGCAGCAGCTCACGCAGTACTACTCACTGAACGCGGTGCTCCGCGCGGCGGGCGGCGCGCGACTCGCGACCAACTGATCGGAGCCCGGCGACGGGCGCGATTCACTACACTGCGGCCATGACCGTCCTGGACGACCTCAAGGCACGCTTCCTGCAGCTCGGGCGGCACCGTGCGGTTTCGCGCATGGTGCGCGCCACGGTGCCGCTGGACAAGGCCGTCACCCGCATCAGCCGCGGCTCGGTGCACCTCATCCCCGAGTCCCTCCTGCCACAGCTCACGCTGACCACGGTCGGCCGACGCAGCGGGATCGCGCGCGCCGTTCCGCTGCTGTACGTGCGCGACGGCGAGGACTTCGTGGTGATCGCGTCCAACTTCGGCCAGCAGCACCACCCCGCATGGTCGTACAACCTCGAGGCGACGCCGGAGGCCGAGGTCCTGCTGGGCACCCGGCGCATCCCGGTCCGGGCACGACGGATCTCCGAGTCGGATCGGAAACGCCTGTGGCCCAGCATCGTCGCCGTCTGGCCCGCGTACGACGACTACATCGAGTGGGCCGGCGGGCGCACGATCAAGCTGTACCGGCTCACGCCTCGCTGACGAGGAATCCCGTCACGATCGCGGGGTCGACGGTGCGCGCGACCTCGGCCGCGCGCACGGGCGTCAGGTCGACGGCGCCGAACGCCCCTGCCGCGGTGGCGATCGTGAGGGTCGCGACGCCGGCACGGCGTTGGAAGAAGGTCTCCCGCGTGACGAAGCCGGTCACCCCGTCGAACTCCAGGGCGGTGCGGGTGCGGGCGACGGTGCCCGCGCCGAGGACGACGGCGTCGCCGGTGATGACAGTGCCCAGGTTGGCGTAGCGCAGGCGGGCGAGCGGAAAGGCCAGGGCGAGGACGAGGACCGCGAGCGCCGCGGGGAGGATCCACCACCCGGTGGGCTCTCCGACGACGTCGTCGCGGCGCTCCGCGAGCACCATGACGACAGCGACCGCCGCGAACGGCAGGGCGCACAGTCCTCCGCCCAACGCCGCACGGGTGTAGCGGCGACGCAGCGCCACCGGACCGTGTGCCGTCAGGGGCGTCTCCACCACGCCGGGGCGGCCCAGGATCCGGTCGGCCACCTGGACGGCCTCGGCGCGGGGCGCCGGCGGGAGCAGGGTGGGATTGCGGTCCGTGCCCGTGGCGATCGCACGCAGCTTGGCGCCGCCGGGGATCCGCATGAGGACCGGCTCGTGCAGTTGCACGCCCCGGACGCGCTTGCGCTCGATCGTCGCCGCCACCGTGGAGATCAGCCCGCGACTGGTGTGCAGCGCACCGTCGGCCCGGCGGACCAGGCGGAAGCCCCAGAAGGCGAGGACGTAGGCGAGCACGGAGATGAGGATCGAGAAGATCACGACCAGCACGACCGCGGCCGGGATCACCACGGCGGCGCCGAGATCGAGAATCTTGACGAACCAGGACTCGGCGAGCTCGGAGCCGCGCTCGCGCAGCCCCGCCTCGTCGACGATGCGGAAGCCGATGCCCGCCCCCGCCGCGACCACGGCGAAGCCGGTGAGGGAGAACGGTGCGAACCGGATCCACTCCGGCCGGAGCCGAGCCAGTTCTTCCTCCTCCTGCGCGACGGGCGCGGGTGTCGCCTCGGCACCGGTCCCGCCCGCGCCGATCACTTCCGCGGTCGCCGGTGCGGCGGTGCGGCGCAGCAGCTCCCGCCCGAGCCGCTCGGCGACGTCGGCCGGGATCGGGTCGAGGACGAGCGCGGACTCCTTGCCGCCGACACCGGTGCCGACCACCACCTTGCGGAGCTTCAGCGCCCGCTCGATGGGCCCGGCCGTCACGTCGACGCTGCGGATCCGGTCGCGCCGAGCGGTGGCGGAGACCTTCCGCACCAGGCCGTGCCGCAGCTCCAACTGATCGTCGGTGACCCGCCATCGCGTGGTGAGCCACGGCAGCAGACCCACCAGCACGCTGATTGCGACACCGGCGATCACGAAGAACACCGGGCCGGCGGCGCGCCCCAGGAAGAAGACGCCGATGAGGGCGGGGATCAGCGACGGCACCGCCTTGATCACGCGCGTACCGATGCCCCACGGCGACAGCCGGTTCCACTCGTCGTCGCCGACGCGCGCCACGCCCTCGCCGGGCCGCGTCGCCTCCTCGTCAGGTCGCGTCATCGGAGTCCTCCGCGGCGCTGACGGTGAGACCTGCGGCGATCGCCTGCGCGGTCTCCGTGGGTAGGCCCGAGATCCGTACCGTGCCCGCCGACGAGGCCGTGGTGACGGTGACCGTCGACAGGCCGAAGGACCGTTCCAGGGGCCCCGCGACGGTGTCGATCACCTGCACGCGAGAGATCGGGATGAGGACACGGGTACGGGTGAGCCATCCCGCCTGCGAGTACACCGCCACCGCGTTGATCTCCCAGCGGTGGAAGGCGTAGCGGAAGCGCGGCATCACGATCAGGTGCGCGGCGGCTGCCGCGGCCAGCACGAGGAACGCCGCGACGGCGGCGTACCAGGGGACGTCCGGGATCACCGCGAGTACCACCGTCACCAGCGGGATCACGATCACCCAGCGGATCGCGGCGCGCACGGTCCACCAGGTCTTCGCGCGCGGCGACACCTGGTGGGCCGGCTGCCTCAGCACTTCTGCGGCGCCCGCGGGGGCGGGTGTTCCGGGAAGGGTCATGCGCCCAGCTAAGCACGACTTTCCGCCTCTCTGCCAGCAGCTCCGGTTAGGGTGGCGCCGAGGAGGCACGATGACCACACACCCCGACGAGTTGGCGGGCCTGACCGGCCTGTTCACGGACCAGGAACGCGCGATCGCGGATTCGGTGCGCGCGTTGACCGCCCGCGAGGTCGAGCCCTACGTCGCCGACTGGTTCGAACGCGGCGAGATCGACGACCCCCGAGGGCTCATGCGGAAGCTCGGCACGCTGGGCCTGCTCGGCATGCACCTCGACGGCTACGGATGCGCCGGCACCACCGCCACCGAGTACGGCGTGGCCTGCCTCGAGCTGGAGGCCTGCGATTCCGGGCTGCGTTCGATGGTCTCCGTGCAGGGCTCACTCGCGATGTACGCGATCTGGAAGTGGGCGAGCGAGGAGGAGAAGCAGCGCTGGCTCCCCGGCATGGCCGCGGGCGAGCTGATCGGCTGCTTCGGGCTCACGGAGCCCGATCACGGCTCCGACCCTGCGAACATGCGAACCCGTGCGCGCCGCGACGGTGCCGACTGGATCATCGACGGCCGGAAGATGTGGATCACCAACGGCTCCCTCGCCGACGTGGCCGTGATCTGGGCGCAGACCGACGAGGGTGTACGTGGCTTCGCCGTCCCCACCGAGACCGCGGGGTTCAGCGCGAACACGATCGAGCACAAGATGTCCTTGCGTGCCTCGGTCACCGCCGAGCTCGTTCTCGACGGTGTGCGCGTTCCCGACTCGGCGGCGTTCCCCGAGGTCCGCGGGTTGCGCGGTCCCCTCTCCTGCCTGAGCGAGGCACGGTACGGGATCGTCTGGGGCGCCATGGGCGCCGCGCGGACAGCCCTCGAGTGCGCGCAGCGGTACGCGGTGGAACGCGAGCAGTTCGGCCGCCCGATCGGCGGCTTCCAGCTGACCCAGCAGAAGCTCGCCGACATGACCCTCGAGTACACGAAGGGCGTGCTGCTCGCGGTACACCTGGGCCGCCTCAAGGACGCCGGCGCACTGCGGCCCGAGCAGGTGTCGATCGGCAAGCTCAACAACGTGCGCGAGGCGATCGACATCTGCCGCACGGCGCGGACGATCCTCGGCGCGAACGGCATCTCGCTGGAGTACCCCGTGATCCGGCACGCGAACAACCTGGAGAGCGTGCTGACCTACGAGGGCACCGTGGAGATGCACACCCTGATCCTGGGCCAGAAGCTGACCGGGCAGAGCGCCTTCCAGTGAGCCGCCGATAGCTCAGAAACCGACCCTGACCAGCCGATTTCACGTTTCGCTCCACGTCTTGCTAATGTATTCCAGCACGCAGCGAGCGAGCACGCGCCATTAGCTCAATTGGCAGAGCAGCTGACTCTTAATCAGCGGGTTCGGGGTTCGAGTCCCTGATGGCGCACAATACGAAAGCCCCCTCCTTCGCGGAGGGGGCTTTCGTGCGTGTGCGGGACGATCCACGAGCCGCCTCGGCTCAGCTTCCGCTCAGGCGAGAATTGAACCTTCTAAATTTAGTGACGCTAAGTTAGTCTGGCAAACGAGCCTGGGGAGCAACCACCTCACCTGTCGCCCGCAGCGTTCTCCCCAGGCTCTCACCCAGGTCGGGACGACGGGGCCGGCGAGTCAGTCGGCGTCGTCGTCCTTACCGGCCCCGTAGCCGAGGGCCATGGCGAAGGCGATGCCCAGCGCCAGTCCGACCCCGATACCGATCGCCGGATTCCCCAGGGACGTGCCGATGCCCGCGCCGATGACGACGCCGATCGCGATGCCGAGTGCCAGCTTGTTGTAGCCCTTGTCGCCCCACGGACCGGGGGCGCGCCCACCTTCCTTGCGCGCCTCGGGCCGGGACCCGTCACCGTCGTCGCTCACACCCCGCACCGTACCGGCCGGGCCCCCGCCGCGCCCGGTAGAATCGGGAGCAATCGGTCCCGTGGACCGAATCCGACTGAGCCTTTTCTGGAGCTGAGCCATGCGCAACCGTCCCGCCGTGTATCGACGCATCCCGACGGCGGTGACGGCCTTGGCCGTCGTCGCCGCCCTGGTCGCCGGCTGCACGTCGTCGACGGGGGATGCGGCACTACCCGACGAGAGCCAGAAGATCACCGACTCGACCCCCTTCTTCGACCTCCTGCGGCCGCAGATCACCACCAGCGTCCGCAGCGGCGCGCTCGACGTCCAGCCCGGCGTCCCGGTCAAGGTCACCGCGAGCGGCGGCACGCTGACGCGGGTCGTGATGACGAACGCCGACGGCAAGGAGGTGTCCGGTGCGCTCGCCGCGGACGGACGCTCCTGGAGTAATTCCGAGCCCCTCGGCTACAACAAGACCTACAAGCTGCGCGCCGAGGCGAACGGGATCGGCGGCGTCAACGTCGCGACCGAGACCTTCAGCACGCAGTCGCCCAACAACCTGGCCCAGGCGTACTTCACCACCGCCGACAACTCGACGGTCGGGGTCGGGCAGACCGTCGGCGTGAAGTTCGACGAACGGATCGCCGACCGGATGGCCGCGCAGCGCGCGATCAGGGTGGTCACCGACCCACCGGTCGAGGGCGCCTTCTACTGGATCAGCCCGTCCGAGGTGCGCTGGCGGCCCGAGAGCTACTTCAAGCCCGGCACCAAGGTCAGCGTGGACGTGAAGATCTACGGCGTGGACCTCGGCGGCGGCACCTTCGGCCAGAAGGACGCCTCCACGCGGTTCACGGTGGGTGACGAGGTGATCACCACCGTCTCCGACAAGGACAAGATCGTCCGCGTCACGAAGAACGGCAAGGTCATCAAGACGATGCCCACGTCGATGGGCGGGCCCGGCAATGAGACGCCGAACGGCGTGTACCTCATCGGCGACCATCGCGAGAACATGATCATGGACTCGTCGACCTACGGCGTTCCGGTGAACTCCCCCAACGGCTACCGCACGCTGGTCGACTACGCGGTGCAGATGTCGTACAGCGGCATCTACCTGCACAGCGCGCCGTGGTCGGTCAACCAGCAGGGCTACACCAACGTGAGCCACGGATGCCTCAACGTGAGCACCGAGAACGCGCTCTGGTTCCTGCAGAACACCAAGCGGGGCGACATCGTCAAGGTCACCGATACCTCGGGACCCACGCTGGAGGGCACCGACGGACTAGGCGACTGGAATCTGCCGTGGTCCGTCTGGCGTGCCGGTAACGCCAAGTCCGCGGGCTAGCTCCTCGTCCGCGGCCGCCGTCGCGGCACCGACGGTGACGGCACCGTCGGCCCGCGCGACCGTGCCGGCGAACCCGGGCCGGGCCGTGCCGACGAAGGCCCGCAGCCAATCCCGGAGCACCGCGACACGGTTCCCCATTCCGGCCAGGTAGTAGAGGTGTACGGCCAACCAGCCCGCCCAGGCGACGATGCCGGTGAGGCCCGGCAGGCCGAGCGGCGGCTGGAGCACGGCGTGCGGGGTGTCGATCATCGCCATGCTGCCCTTGTCGAGGTAGCGGAAGTGCGTGCCGGGCCCCTTCTTCCCGCGGATCACGTCGGCCGCGTGGCGGCCCTGCTGCATGGCGACGGGGCTCTGTCCGGGCAACCCGTTCAGAGCGGTCATGTCGCCGAGCGCGAAGACGTCGGCCCGGCCGCCGACCGTGAGGTCGCGGTTGATGAGGAGCCGGCCGTTGCGGTCGGTCTCGCAGCCGGTGGCCTCGGCGATGACCCCGGCGAGCGGGGTGGCCTTGACTCCGGCCGACCAGACGACGGTGCCCGCGGCGATCTCGCGTTCGGCGCCGGCCCTGTCCTTGACGGTGACGACGCCGTCCTCGATGGCGGTGACGAAGGTACCGGTGTGCACCCGCACCCCGACCTTCTCCAGGGTCGCTTGGGTGTAGCCCGAGAGGGTGCCGCCGTAGACGGGCAGCACGTCGTCGGCGCCCTCGACCAGGTGGATGCGGACCTCGGCGCGGTCGTGGAAGCGGCGCGCGAGCTCGGCGACCTGGCCGGCCACCTCGACGCCCGTGGCGCCGGCCCCGACCACCACGAAGGTGCGCGCCGGGCTGTCGGCCGGTTCCCCGAAGGCGGCGCGCATCCGCTCCCGGAGATTCTCGGCGTCCTCAAGGGTCTTGAGAGCGAAGGTGCGATCGGCCCACTCGTCGTGGCCGAAGTAGGCCTGGGCGGCGCCCGCCGCGACGATCAGGTAGGTGTAGCCGATCTGCTCGATGCCCTCGTCGGTGGCATAGGTGACGACCTTGCGCTCGGCGTCGACCTCAGTGACGTAGCCGGTGACCACATCGACGGTGCGCCGGCGACGCAGCACCTCGGCGATGGGCGGCGCGATCCGCTCGCCGGTGGTCACGCCTGTCGCCACCTGATACAGCAGTGGCTGGAAGAGGTGGGTGCCGTTCGCCGAGATCACGGTGGTCTCGATGTTCGACTTCGCGAGCTGCTTCGCGGCGGCGAGGCCGCCGAATCCCGAGCCGATCACCACGACATGAGTGCTGCGCATGATCTTCCCCTCCTTCAAGACGTCGTTGTCTGCTACCAGATTGGTGCATGGATAGTTCGGCTTCAACCTGGTAGATCGCCGTCTTGATGATGCGATCGATCTCATTTGTTCATACGATGTCGGTATGGAATTCCGTCAACTCGAGTACTTGGTCGCGGTGGCCGACCACGGCGGCTTCTCGCGCGCGGCGAAGCAGTGCTTCGTCTCGCAGTCGGCGGTGAGCCACCAGATCGCCGCCCTCGAGAAGGAACTGGGGGCTGAGCTCTTCGAGCGCGCGGGCCGGCGTGTCGGGCTCACCGACGCCGGCGAGGCGCTTCTCCCCCGCGCTCGCGAACTGCTCCGGCTCCGCGACGAGGCGGTCGACGCCGTGCGCCCCCGCCCGGACCGGATCCGGCTCGCGGCGAACATGTCCTTCGCGCGATCCGCGCTGGCCGCCGCATCCGACGTACGGGAGCGCCACCCGGGGGCGGAGATCGACTTCCTCATCAAGCCCTTCGCGCAGCGCATCGCCGCGGTGAAGTCGGGCGAGGCCGATCTCGCCCTGATCCGCGGCCGACTCGATGAGCCGGGCCTGTACCTCGAGCCGCTCTGGGTCGACAATCCGCTCATCGCGTTCTCCACGCGGCATCCCCTCGCGGCACTCGGACGGGCACCGTCGACCGAGGAGTTGGCCCGGTACCCGCTCCTCCTTCCCCCGCCCCATCAGCAGGTGCTCCTGCACCGCCTCGTCGACAAGGTGTTCACCGCCGACGGCCTCGACGTGCTCCTCGGGCCGGAGATCCGCGATGACCACCCCGTCGCCTTCGAGCTGATCAACCACCCCGAGGGGTGGACGCTCCTGTACGAGGACCCGCGCCAGCCCGGCATCGCCAGTCGGCCCGCGCCGGGCTTCACGCTGCCCGTCTCCGCGGTGCTGCGGACTGACGCCACACCGAACCCACTGGTCGCGGAGCTGCTGGTCGGGCTGTCGAACGGCTACCGCCGGGGCTGACCCGATCCGACGGTGCGGTCAGGGCCTGCCACGGAACCGCTTGGTCACCTCGGTGGGCACCGCGAGCACCCGCTCGGCGACGGTGACCGCCGCCCCGGGCACGGAGAGCAGCGCGTTGAGCTTCTCGAGCGCAGCGTCGGTCTTCTCCAGGGTGGCGGAGAACCGGGCCGTGAGCTTCTCGAACTCGTCGAGGTTGCGGTTCACCCGGGCCACCGTCTCGTCGAAGGTGGACATGGTGGTGCTCATGTTGTCCATGGTCACCGCCATGCCCTCGAGCATCGTCGTGGCCTGGTCGATCGTCATATCGGCGTTGAGCGCCGCGCTCGCCAGGTTGCGGATGCGCGCGCGTCCGCGGCCACCCGTGCCGCCGGAGTACCCCGAGCCCTCGTCCTGTGCTGCCATGACCGATACGGTAACCGGCATGACTACTTCTACGCGGCTGGAGCCGGGAGTTAATGCACCTTCTTTCACTTTGCCGGACCAGGACGGGAACCCCGTTTCGCTCTCCGACTACCGTGGCCAGCGGGTCGTCCTGTACTTCTACCCGGCCGCGATGACGCCGGGCTGCACGAAGCAGGCGTGCGACTTCCGCGACAACTTGGCGGACTTCGGCGACGCCGGCCTCGCGGTGCTGGGCATCTCCCCCGACAAGCCGGAGAAGCTCAAGAAGTTCCAGGAACGCGACTCGATCACATTTCCGCTCCTCTCGGACCCTGATAAGCAGGTGCTTACCGAATACGGGGCCTTCGGTGAGAAGATGATGTACGGCAAGACCGTGACGGGCGTCATCAGGTCGACGTTCGTCATCGGCGCGGACGGCACCATCGAGGTGGCGCAGTACAACGTGCGCGCGACCGGGCACGTCGCCAAGTTGCGCCGCGACCTGAAGCTCTAGAGAGGACCCACCGACGTGGAACGCACCATCTACTCCGAGGATCACCTGCAGTTCGGCTCCGCCGTGCGCGACTACCTGCAGAAGCAGGTCCTGCCGCACGCGGAGCAGTACATCGACGACAAGCTGATCCCCCGCGACGTCTGGCGCGGCCTCGGTGAGCAGGGCGTTCTCGGCCTGGAGATCCCCGAGTCGTACGGCGGCGGCGAGGCGGACGACTACCGCTTCAACGCGGTCGCGCAGGAGGAGCTGGCGGCGGTCTCGATGGCCTTCGCCAGCTCGGTGGGCATCGACTTCGACATCACCACGCCGTACATCGTGCGCCTCGGCTCCGAGGAGGCGAAGCAGCAGTGGCTGCCCGCCATCGCCTCCGGTGATGCCGTGGCCGCTATCGGCATGACCGAGCCCGCCGCCGGCTCGGATCTGGCCGGCATCAAGTCGACCGCTGTGCGCAGCGGCGACGACTGGATCCTCAACGGTTCCAAGACCTTCATCACCAACGGCTACACCTGCGACGTCGCGGTGATCGCGGCGAAGACCAACCCCGACGCCAAGGCCCGCGGCATCTCGCTGTTCGCCGTGGACTGCTCGCTGCCCGGCTTCGAGCGCGGCCGCAAGCTCGACAAGGTGGGCCAGCCCGAGGCGGATACCGCGGAGCTCTTCTACAGCGACCTGCGGGTGCCCTCCAGCGCCCTGATCGGCGAGGTGGACCGCGGTTTCTACCACATGATGGAGAAGCTGCCCCAGGAGCGCATCGGCTCGGCCGTGGGCAACGTGGCGCACGCCAAGCAGATCCTGGCCGAGACCATCGAGTACGCGCGTGAGCGCAAGGCCTTCGGAGCCTCCATCGGCTCGTTCCAGCACAACAAGTTCCTGCTGGCCGACCTGGTGACCAAGATCGAGATGGTGCAGGCGTACGTCGATCAGGCGATCCTCGCGCACGCCGAGGGCACGCTGACCGCCGTCGACGCCGCCAAGGTCAAGTACATCTCCGCCGAGATCCAGAACCAGGTGCTCGACTCGTGCGTGCAGCTGCACGGCGGCTACGGCTACATGCGCGAGTACCGCGCCGCCCGCGCGTGGATGGACGCCCGCGTCACCCGCATCTGGGCCGGCTCGTCCGAGATCATGAAGGAGATCATCGGGCGCGATCTCGCGCTGTAGTTCTTCGACGACGACGGCCGGGGTGCGCACTGCGCGCCCCGGCCGTTCGTCATCTGAATCCGTCCGTCCTGTGGCGACCGGCATGCGGCGCCTGGTTATCGTCTGCGGCGGTATAGCTTTCGCGAGATGACAGGGTCTCCGTGAGACTGTTACGTCGCGGGAGATCGGGGACAGTTCCGCATCGGGACATCGGTGACGGGTTATCCCGCAGGGCCAGACCTCGTCAGGTGCATGGCTCCCAGCGCCTACCCGCCAAAGGCGCGGAAGAACCCGCTGATGTAGTTGTCGGTCGACGCAGCCATCTCGGTCGGCGATGCGTCGGAGACGGTCGCACCGTCACGCATCACCACAAGCCGGTCGGCGACGCCCATCTTCAGAATGATCGGAAGGTCGTGGCTGATCACGAGGACCGCGGCCCCCTCGTCCGCGCGCCGCCGCAGCGCCGCCCACATCCGGTGCGCGTGCCCGAGGTCGAGCGAGGCCGACGGCTCATCGATCACGAGTTGCAAGCACCCTGTGAGCAGCGCCGCCGCGACGGCGGCACGCTGGATCTGTCCACCGGAGTTCTCGGACGGCAGGAGATCCGCCGCATCCGACGGGTAGCCGACTTCGGCGCACGCCGCGATCGGATCAGTATTCCCGCTGTGCGCGACCTCCGCGAGCTGGTCCCCGACCGACCGTCCAGCGTCGAACGCGCGCACACCGTCCTGCGGGGTGTACCCGACCGCCAAGCGCAATCGGACAGGAAGCGCGTCGAGCGCCGCCCCCGCGGATACCGCACCGTCGACGACTCTCGCCGCAGCGGGCAGCCGGCCCGCGAGTGCCATGCCGAGCATCGACTTCCCGCAGCCGGACTCGCCGATGAGCACCACGAGCTCGCCCGGTGCGACGGCCATCGTCGCACTCGACACGACGGTCTCGGCCCACCGACCGGTGTCGACGTGCACTGCCACGCCGTCGGCGCGGAGCCCGGCCGGTCCGGAAACAGCGGAGGGCACCGCCGGGGATTCCCGGCGATGCCCTCCGAACAAATTCATGACCGCAACGCTACTGCGCGGCCTCGATCACCGAGATGATCTTCGGACGCAGGTCGGCGGCGGCGATGATCTCGTCGACCGAGCCGACCTCGACCGCGCGACGGATGCTGTGCACCCCGTCGAACTCGGAGGCGACCTCGCCCAGCTTCTCGGCGCGGACGGAGCCACGCACCTCGTCGAGCTCGGCGAGCAGTGCCGCACGCTCGGTGCCGGTGGCCTCGGTGAGCTGGGCCTCCAGCTCCTTGACCCGGGTGTCACCCGCGGTGCGGGCGTTGACCTCGCCCGAGAAGACCACCGCGGCAGCGGGGGCGCCGCCGAGCACCGAGGCGAAGGAGCCCTCGATGGCCAGCACCGTCATGTTCGGGTTCAGCTGCTTGCTGAACACCACGAACGCACCGCCGTGGTACCGCGAGATCACACAGAAGACGATCGGACCCGAGAAGTTGACGATCGCGCGACCGATCTCGGCGCCGTACTCCAGCTGGAGCTTACGCAGCGACTCCGGCGAACCGTCGAAGCCCGAGAGGTTGGCGAGCACCACCAGCGGGCGGTTGTCGCTCGCCGCGTTGATGGCGCGGGCCGCCTTCTTCGACGACTGCGGGAACAGGGTGCCGGCCGTGTAGGTGTCCGGACCGTCGGTGGCCGGGAAGCCCAGGCGCGGGACCGACTTCGACTCGATGCCCAGCAGGCAGACCGGGATGCCGCCGATGTGCACGTCCTGCACCACGGCGGTCTCGGCGTCGGCCATGCCGGCCCAGCGCTCGAGTACCTCGTGGTCCTGGTCGGACAGCGCGCGCATCACGGTGCGGATGTCGAAGGGCTTCTTGCGATCCGGGTTCTTCTCCGCGGAGAAGATGTCGCCGACCGTGGTGAAGTCGCTGTCGGCCAGCACGTGCGGGAACGCAGTGATGTCGCGATCGGCCGGGTCGGTCGTCGCGGCGCGGCGCGGCGCGTGCTCACCGGGGGCGACGTACGTGTGCGCGTAGTGCTCCATGAGGATCGAGTGCGCACCCATGAGATCGGCGGCCCAGTACTGCGCCTGGCCGTTCGGCCCCATGATGCGGTCGTAGCCGCCGATGCCGAAGTTGTCCTCGGCGGAGACGCCGCCCGAGAAGTCCAGCGACTGCTTGCCGGTGAGCACCATCGCCGACTCCGGCGTCATGATCAGCACGCCCTTGGTATGCATGAGCATCGTCGCCTCGGCGTTCCAGTACGGCTGCGCCCCGACGTTGATGCCCGCGGAGACGATGTTGATCTCGCCGCCCTGCTGGGTGAACTCGACGATCTTCTTGAGCGCCGCGGCGACCCAGTCCATGTTCTCGGTGCCCGAGTCCATGGAGATGCGGGCGCCGGCCGACAGCGCGTACCACTCGACGGGCAGCTCCATGCGGTACGCCAGGTCGATGGCCGCGCTGATCCGGCGGCACTCCGCCTCGGCGAGCGCGCCGAGCGACTTCGTCGGATCACCCAGCAGCAGAACGCGCTTGACGCCCTCGGGGTACAGGTCGGTCGCCGTCGAGATCACGCCCACGACGATGCCCGCGGTGTTGCGGCCCTTCGGCCGATCCGTCGGCACCAGCACGTCGGCGATGTCGCCCTCGGCCAGCTCGTACTCGACGAAATCGCCCAGCGCGGCCGTCAGCTCGTACGGGTAGACCGTGTTGCGGCTCGCGGCGCGCAGCACCTTCTGGCGGTAGCCGTCGATCGGCTCGACGGTGTCCTCGATCGGCTCCCCGATGTGCAGATCGGCACGCCCCGTGGGACTGAACGAGACCCGCACCTCGGTCTTGACCAGCTCACCGGTCGCGGCGTCACGGCGGCGACCGATGAGCAGCACCTCCTCGAGGCCCGCGCCGACGGTCGTCGACTCGATGTGCCCGGCGAGCGCCTCGAGCTCCGCGTCGCTGAGGTCCACCGGAGGCCAGATGTACATGACGATCCGGTTGGTGGGCAGGCGCTTCGCGCTGGGCCGGGCGGCCTGCGCCCGACGGATCGAGTCCACGCACGTCGCGAGCGCGATCTCGGCGGTCGGCAGCGCCAGCAGCCGGCCCTCGCCGTCGCGCACGGCGGCCAGGTCGCGGACCTGCGCGAAGGCGACCAGGCGATCGTCCGCCGGGTTCTCCTTGGCGACCGCGCGGTACAGGTACACCTCCTCGTCGTCCGACGAGGTGAGGCGCGTCAGGTCGAAGCGCCGCAGCCGCTCCAGCTGCATGCGCTGCGCGATGTACGGGTGCAGGCCGCGGATCAGGCGATCCTCGACGACCCCGTTGGTGGCCGCACGGAAGGTGAAGTGGTGGTGCATGACCGCGCCGCCGCTCCCGGCAACGGTGATGGTCACGCGGCGGACCTGCGCCGGCAGCGGGTGCGCGGACAGCACGCTGTCGAACGCGGCCACCATCTCGTCCTGGTCCTCGGGCTGCTGCTCCCAGCTGAGGTAGATGTCGGCGTCCACCGATGCCGCGCCCTCGGCGACCTGCGCGAGACCGGCCACCGCGTCGCTCAGCCCGTCGTACGCCACGGCCGCGGAGGCGAGCAGCGCGCCGTCGCGCGCCGCGACGACCCACTCCGTGCCGGCCACGTCCTGCGTACGCACCTCGGTGAGGCCCTTGTTGCCGTAGTAGCGGCGGGTCAGGACCTCGAGCATGACCGCGTTGTCGGTCGGGTGCTCCCCCGCGAGTCGCTCACCCAGGAGCAGGACCAGCGGCTCGGTGCTGCGCACCATCTCCGCGATGCGCTCGGAACGGTCACCGGCGGTGGGGTTCTGGTCGAGGTACGTGAGATGCGCGCGGACCGCCGAGTACACGCCCTCGCGGTTGCCGCGCAGCAGCGGCTGCCCGAACCAGGCGAAGACCACGCCGCGGGCGAGGTCGGCGATCACGGGGTACCGGGACTGCGTCGCGTCCATGAGGCGCTCGAGCACGGCGCGGGCGTCGCCGCCGTCCTCGACCGACGGTGCCGGCTCGCGGAGCCACTTGCGCAGCAGCGCCGTGATGACGCGGAGACCGACCTTGGGCCGCTGCTGCGCCAGGAAGACGCGGAAGACGGCCGACTCGAGGTCCGGCGTGCGGTCGAGCTCGGCGACACCGTAGTGGCCGAGCGCGGCGGCGAGCTTGGCGCGGTACGAGTCGGGCAGGCCCGCCCGGTCGGCGTCGAGGCTGCGCAGGTAGGTGTGGAAGTGCTCGCGGGGGCTGTGCACCTCGTCGTCGCCGCCGACCGAGCGGCGCAGGCCCAGCTCGGCGAGATCGGCGAAGACGCTCGCCAGTGCGAGCTCGGCGGCCGCCGGAGCGGCGCCCTCGAGTTCGGCGGCGACGCGGTCCACGAGGTACTCGTCGAGCAGACGGCTCTCGTCCGCCGGGTCGACGTCGAAGCCGAGCAGCTGGCTGCGCAGCGCCTCACGGCCGGCGGCGGCGCGCTCGACGGCGCCGACCTTGGCGGGTTCGGCGGGCAGGTCGATCGGGCCCGCCGCGGAACCGGCGGCCTCGTCGCCGCCGTCGCCCAGGGGCTCCAGGCGCAGCAGTGCCGCGCCGGCCTCCACCTGACTGCCGACGGTGACGGCGCACTCCTTGAGACGCGCGGAGAACGGCGCCCGGAGCACCGTCTCCATCTTCATCGACTCGAGTACGAGGATCGGCGCACCGGCCTCGACCTCGTCTCCGACGGCCAGCGGCACGGCGACCACGAGTGCCGGCGCGGGCGAACGGACCACGCCGCCCTCGTCGCGGCTGACGCGGTGGGTGACACCGTCCACGTCGACCACGTGCACGGGACCGTGGGTGCCGGTGGTGAGGCGGTACCGGACGCCGTTGACCACGGCCTGGCCGGTGTGGTTGTCGAAACGCTCCAGATCGACGTCCGCGGTGCGGGTCTCCGCGCCGGTGTCGATGACGAGCCGGAAGGTGTGCGCGCCGGTCCGGGCGACCCGTACGCGGTAGCTCGCGCCGCGGAGCTTGAAGTCCAGCGGGGTGCCGCTCTCGTGCTGCACCTGCGGTCGGCCGCCCGACGCGGTGGTGAGCAGGCGGGTCAGCTCGGCCCGCTCCTCGTCCTCGTAGGCGTCGATGGCCGCGGACGCCAGCGCGACGGAGGTGTGCCGGTCGGCCACCAGGCGGCCCTCGCCGCGCACGCGGTCGATCCAGCCGGTGTCGGCGCTGCCGTCGATGACCTCGGGCTGGTTCAGCAGATCCAGCACGAAGCTCTTGTTGGTGGCGCCGCCCTCGATGATCACGCGGGTCTCGTTCATGGCGCGGCGGAGGCGGCCGAGGGCCTGCTCGCGATCGCTGCCGTACGCGATGACCTTGGCGATCATGGAGTCGAAGTCGGCGGGGATGGTGTCGCCCTGCGAGACACCGGTGTCGATGCGGATACCGGGGCCCGCAGGCAGGTCCAGCAGCGCGATGCGGCCCGGGGCGGGCGCGAAGTCGCGATCCGGGTCCTCGGCGTTGAGACGCGCCTCGATGGCGTGCCCCCGCTCGACGGGACGGGTGCCGTCGAGCTTGCCGCCCGAGGCGACGTGCAGCTGCGCGCGGACCAGATCGAAGTCGTTGGTGACCTCGGTGATCGGGTGCTCCACCTGCAGGCGGGTGTTCACCTCGAGGAAGGCCAGCAGGTCGTCGCCCGGGTGGTACAGGAACTCGACGGTGGCGGCGCCGCGATAGCCGACCTTGATCGCCAGGCGCTCCGCGGACTCCTTGAGCCGCTGCACCTGCTCGGCCCCGAGCACGGGCGACGCCGACTCCTCGATGACCTTCTGGTTGCGGCGCTGCACCGAGCAGTCGCGGACGCCGAGGGCCCACGCGGTCTCGCCGTCGGAGATCACCTGGACCTCGACATGGCGAGCGCCGGTGACGAGGCGCTCGAGGAAGACGACGCCGCTGCCGAAGGCGCGCTCGGCCTCCTCGCGGGTACGGAGGTAGGCCTCCTCGAGATCCGCGTCGGAGGCGACCATGCGGATGCCGCGGCCACCGCCGCCGGCGGTCGCCTTGAGCATCAGCGGGTAGCCGATGTCCTTGGCCTTGTCCTTGGCCTCCTCCAGCGTCTCCACCGGACCGCGGCTCCAGGGCGCGACGGGGACGCCGACCTCCTCGGCGATGAGCTTGGCGCCGATCTTGTCGCCCAGCTGGCGCATGGCCTCGGGGCTCGGGCCCACGAAGACGACGCCGACCTCGGCGCACTTCTCGGCGAAGACCGGATCCTCGGCGACGAACCCCCAGCCGACCCACGCCGCGTCGGCGCCGGTCTCCTGCAGGGCTTTGCCGAGCAGCTCGTAGTTGAGGTACGGCCGCGCCGCGGCGGGACCCAGGTCGTAGGCGATGTCGGCCTCGCGGACGAAGGTCGCAGTGCGGTCGACGTCGGTGTAGAGGGCGACGGTCTCGATCTGCTGCCCGGTCTCGGCGGCCAGGTCGCGGACCGCATGGATGAGGCGCATCGCGGCCTCACCTCGGTTCACGATGGCGATTCGGCTGAACACTCGCTTGTTCCCTTTCGGCTCTATCCGGTACACGACTGCAGTCCGTTCGGACCGTCGCGCTCTTCAGTTCTCTCGATCACCGCGAACGCCGCCGCGGTGTCACCGTCGTGGGTGAGTGACACATGGATCGTCGCATCCGGCCCGAGGTCGGCCGCGATGCGGCCGTACACCCGTACCGCCGGCCGCCCCCATGCATCGGAGACGACCTCCACCTCCCGCGCGCCGACCTCCTTCTCGGCCGGCCGCTGCGCGTAGAACCCCGACGAGAACGCCTTGAAGACGGCCTCTTTGGCCGCCCAGCGGGCGGCCAAAGAGCGTACGTCCCCCGCGGCGTCCCGTCGTTCGGCGGGACTGAACGACGAGAGCATCGTGGTCCCGGGCTGCGCGAGTTGCTCCGCGAACCCGGGCACGTGCACCACGTCGATCCCGACTCCCACCACGGCCATGGCGGAAGCCTATCGGGCTATCGGCATCCGTCGGCGCAGTACGTGCCGTCGGGTCCGAGCCGCAGGGCCTCGTCGAGCAGCAGAGCCGCCTCGCTACGGTCCGTGGCCTCCGACGTGGCGTCGGCGCCGAAGCGCCGGCCCGCCGGCGGCTTGCGGTACAGGCCCGAGCGGCCGCACATCGCGGAGAGCACTGCGCGGGCACCCGCGACCTCGCGCTCGCGCGCCGTCGCCAGGTACTCCGCCCGCGCCGCCTCGTCGAGGGAGGCGAGGAAGGCGTCACGGTGCACGACCGCGATGAGGCCCGAGACGTGGCCGAAGCCCAGCGACGTGAGCAGGCCCGCCTTGGGGCGGAAGTCGCCGTCGAACCGATGGCTCTCGCGCAGCCACACGAGGTGCGGGAACTTGCGCATCTCGTCGTCCACGCAGTCGAGACTCCGGTTGGGCGGGAGCACCTGCTGGTTGAGCATCTGGCACATGCCGATCAGCTGGAAGGCGGCGGCGCCGCCCTTCGCGTGACCGGTCAGCGACTTCTGCGAGACGACGAACATCGGGGCGCCCTCGGAGCGGCCGATCGACGCGGCGATCCGCTCGTGCAGGTTCGCCTCGTTCGGGTCGTTCGCGTTGGTCGACGTGTCGTGCTTGCTGATGATCGAGACGTCGTCCGCCTCGACACCGAGCTGCCGCAGGCTGCGGGCCATCGGGGCCTCGGGGCCGCCGGCGGCCACGGACAGCGCGCCCATGCCGGGAGCCGGGATGGAGGTGTGCACGCCGTCGCCGAAGCTCTGCGCCCACGCCACCACGCCGAGGACCGGGAGGCCCATCTTCGCGGCGATATCGCCGCGGGCCAGCAGCACGGTACCGCCGCCGTTGGACTCGACGAAGCCGCCGCGACGCCGATCGTTGGCGCGGGAGAAGCGGCGCGGGCTGATGCCCTTGGCCAGCATCTTCTCGCTGTCCGCGGTGGCCTGCATCATGCCGAAGCCGGTGATGCCCTCGATCGACAGGTCGTCGAAGCCGCCGGTCACCGCGAAAAGGGCCTTGCCGACCTTGATCTTGTCGACGCCCTCCTCGACCGAGACCGCCGCCGTGGCGCAGGCCGCGACCGGGTGGATCATCGCGCCGTAGCTGCCCACGTAGCTCTGCACGACGTGCGCGGCGACGACGTTCGGCAGGGCCTCCTGCAGGATGTCGTTCTGGTTCGGCTCGCCCAGCAGGGTGTTGATGAAGAGGTCGCGCATGGAGCTCATGCCGCCCATGCCCGTGCCCTGCGTGTTGGCGACGTGCGAGGGATGCACGTACTCCATCAGTTCGGCCGGCTCGAAGCCCGCGGAGATGAACGCGTCGACGGTGGCGACCAGGTTCCACAGCGCCAGGCGGTCGACCGACTCCATCATCTCGGGCGTGATGCCCCAGTGCGTGGGATCGAAGCCGTCCGGCACCTGGCCGCCCACGCTGCGCAGCAGCTTGGTGCGGCGCGGCACGCGGATCTCGGTACCGGCCTTGCGGGTGACCCGCCACTCGCCCGACTCCATCGGCACCGCGACGGTGTTCTCCGGATCGGCGTCCGAGAAGGCGCGCGCCTCGGCCTCGTTCGCCACCACGAAGGACATGTCCTCGGGCAGGAAGACCGACACCAGCAGCGGGGCCGACTGATCGACGATGTCGCCGTCGTCGCTGAACTCGCGGATGCCGCAGCGCTCCACGACCGCGTCGTGGTACTTGTCGGCCAGCTCGGCCTCGGGCACCAGGTCGCCCGACTCGGCGTCGTACCAGCCCGGCTCGGGGTCGTTCTCCCAGGTGATCATGCCGGTCACCCAGGCGAGCTCGGCGACACCCGCGGCGGAGAGCCGCTCGTCGACCTCCATCTCGAACCGGGTGCGCGAGCTGCCGTACGGGCCGACCTCGCCGGCGCCGACGATGACGACCATGTCCTCGGGCCGGGCCTCGACCGAGCCCCAGTCCGGGTCCCGCAGGGTGGCGACCGGGGCGCCGGGGAGGGCCGCGATGGTGCCCTCGTCCTCGCCCTCGGCGGCCTCCGCCAGGCGGGCCTCCATGGCCTGCTCGGCGAGCGCCTTCATGTCCAGGCTGACGCCGCCCAGGCCGCCGGTGAGGTCGTCGAACAGCGGCGCCGTCGCGGCGCGCTCCCGCGCCTCGGCGCTGGCGTTGGCGAGCAGCTTGTCGGCCATCTCGAACGTCGACCAGGTGCGCACGCCCGCCGCCTCGACGGCCTCGACCAGCGGGTCGTTGCCGCCCATGAGGCCGGTGCCGCGGACCCAGCCGATGATGGCGTGGGCCAGGGTGACGCGCTCGGACCAGGACTTCTCGGCGTTCCAGCGGGTGACGAGGGCGTCCAGCGAGGCCTTCGACTCGCCGTACGCGCCGTCGCCGCCGAACATGCCGCGGTTGGGGGAACCCGGGAGCACGACGTGCAGCCGCGAGGCCAGGTCCACGTCCTTGCCGATCGCGGCGAGGCCGGCGATGAGCCGCTCCACCGACCACAGCAGGATCTTCATCTCCAGCTCGGCGCGCGGGCCGGCGTCGGACATGTCGCCCGAGACGCGGGGCGCCGCGAACGGGAACAGCATCGTCGGGACCAGGGCCTCCTTGTGGACCATGGTGTACGGACCCACCGTCTCGGCCTGGCGCTCCCCGATCCACTCGACCAGCGCGTCGACGTCGGCGTAACTCGCCATGTTGGCGGGCACGACCCACAGCGCGGCGTCCGTCCGGGCGCTGGTGCGGTACAGCTCCTTGAAGAAGTCGAGCCGCTTGTCGTCCAGCCGGCTGGTCGTCGCGATCACCGTCGCGCCGCCCGCGAGCAGGCGCGCGGCGACGGCCGCCGCGATCGATCCTGCGGAGGCACCGGTGACCACGGCCACCTCACCCGCGTAGACGCCCGGCTCCGGCGTGGACTCGGCGAGCCCGGCCAGGAAGGCGTACGCCCGCGCGTGCTCCGGCCGACCAGCGGCGGTCGCCTTCTTCTCCCACCAGCGCGCCTGGTTCACGAGCACCGGCCCGGCGCCCTTGGCGGTCTCCAGGATGTGCTTGCTGTAGGTCGGGAAGGTCGACGGGTCCATGTTCCACACGCGGAGCAGGTCCTCGCGGGCGCTGGCCCAGCGGTCGTCGATGAGGACGGCCTTGTTGGCGTCGAAGGCCGGCGCGACCGCGCTCGTCCAGTCGTCGCCGAGCTCCGTGGCGATCAGCGCGGCGAGCCGCTCCGACTCGTCGTCGAGCGAGGGCAGGCCGCCCTGCTCCTGCTCCAGCCCCAACTTCTGCAGGAGCACACGCGCCGACGCGGCGAGCGCGCCGTCCTCGCCGGTGATGGCGGACGTGAACTCGGCGAGCGCCGCGGCGTCGACGGTGGCGCCGCCGCCCCCGCCGCCCGCGGAGGGCTTGCCCACGGGCACGCCCTGCGCGGCGCCGACCTCGGCCACCGCGCGGTCGATCAGCGCGTCGAGCGCGGCCGCGTTCGAGACCGGACCGTCGAGCAGCGTCGCGAGATCCCCGCCGCGGACCGAGGCGCCCTCGCGGGTACCGGTGGCCAGCGCGAGCACGGTGTGCTGCGCCCAGCCGGGGCCCAGCTCCCAGGTGCCGGTCACGTACTCGGTGATGTAGTTCGGGCGCTTGCCGGTGGAGCCCAGCAGCTTGCGCAGCTGGTTGCCGACGGTCTCCGAGAGCACCGGGCCGAGCGGCTTGTAGGTGCGCGCCAGCTTGGTGACCGTGCCCGCCAGGGTCGGCAGGTCGGCCTCCGCGGCACCGTCGATGGCACCGAGGTTGAGCTCGCTGCCCAGGTCGAGGAGGAGCTGGTTGCGGCGCGAGCTCACACCGTCGCACAGCGTCTCGATGGTGTCGGTCTTCTCCAGCTGGTCCGGACGCATCTTGGTCCAGATCGCGATCATCGCGCGAGTGGCGTCCGCGGCGTCGAAGCCGAGGTCGGCCGGGCGCGGGCCGCCCGACGGGGCGCTCGCCACCGGGGCGGCGGCCGGGGCCGCTGCCGCGGGGGCCGCGGCGGGTGCCGCGTCCTCGGCGGGCGCGTCGCCGCCCTCGTCCTCCGGGACGTCCTCGTCGGTCGCGAAGACCTTCGCGGCGTCGCGCTCGGCGTTGAGCACGGTCGCGGCGGCCCGCTGGTACGAGGCCAGGGCCAGGGTGCGGCTGGCGAGGTTCGCGAGCGTCGGGGCCGACGCGAGGCCCACCTCGATGAAGCGCTCGACGCCGAGGCCGCCGTGATCGGTGTCGATGAGCAGCTGATCCTGCGTCTCGATCCACCGCACCGGGCTGGCGAACTGCCACGCCAGCAGCTCGATGAGCAGCGTGCGGGCCGTCGCCATCGGGTCCGCGGCGGCCCGCTCCCAGTCGGCGACCAGCGCGCGCACCGGCTCGCTCGGCACCACGTCGAGGATCGACAGCGCGAAGTCGGTCGTCAGCTCGAACGGGCGCGCAACGAGGTTCGGCAGGTACTTGCCGACCAGCTTGGTGTAGTCGAACTCCGCGGGCACCAGCTCCTGCAGGCGCGCCGCGAACTCGGGCACGCCGTCGCGGAGCACCGACGAGTGGAACGGGATGTCGATGCCGGGCACCAGCTGGAAGGCCTTCGGGCTGCCCGTGCGCTCGGCGATCGCCTTCTCCAGCGCGTCGAGCCCGGCCTGGTTGCCGACCACGACGTACTGCGCGCCGCGCAGGTTGAGATTCACGATCTCCGCGAACTCGTCGGCGCCCTCGAGGTTGCCCTCGACCCAGTCGGCGATCTCGGCGTCCTCGACGTCGAAGAGCTCGGGGCGCAGCGCCGCCATCGCGTAGGGGCTGCGGCCCTGCTCGTCGCGGGGCACCAGCTGCTGCATGATGCGACCGCGGTGGAAGACCGTCTCGAGGATCGTGCCGAGCGGCAGGACGCCGGCGGAGGCCAGCGCGTTGTACTCGCCCACGGAGTGGCCGGCGATGATCGGGTCGTCCACGCGCGCGCCGATCTCGGTGAGCTCGGCGAGCTGGGCGCACGCCACGGTCGCCATCGCGACCTGCGTGAACTCGGTCAGGTACAGCACGCCGTCGGGGTGGCTGTAGACGGTGCCGTTCGCGCGGATCGACAGCGGATTGTCGCGCACCACGGCGAGGATGGAGAAGCCGAGGTTCTCGCGGGTATGCGCGTCGGCGGCGTCCCAGACCTCGCGGGCCGCCTTGCTGCGCGAGCGCTGGCTCAGCCCCATGCCCTTGCCCTGGATGCCCTGCCCGGGGAAGACGTACGCGGTGACGGCCGGGAAGGCCACGGCCGAGGCGGCCATCACCAGGTCGTCGCCGACGCGGGCGGTGACCTCGAGCAGCTCGCCGCCGCGGTCGATGCCGACGCGCTCGACGGTGAACTGCACCTCGTCGCCCGGGAGGACCATGCCGAGGAAGCGGGTGGTCCAGCCGCGGATCTTGCGGTGCATCACGTCGCCGTTGGAGGCGGACGCGACCTGCTGCGCCGCGGCGGAGAGCCACATGCCGTGCACGATCGGGCCGGGCAGTCCGGCCAGGCTGGCGGCGACCTGCGAGGTGTGGATCGGGTTGTGATCGCCGGAGACGGCGGCGAAGCCGCTCATGTCCTGCGGCGCGTTGACCACGGCCTGGCGGACCCGCTTGCGCGGGGTCTCGGTGGCCGTCTCGCCGCGCGCGCCGCCCGCGGGCTGCGGGTCGGCCAGCTCGGCCTCGCCGGTCCGGCCGCGGATCGCGAAGCGCTCGGTCATGACGACGGCCGGGGTCTCGGCGCCCGGGGCGCGGACGTCGATGCCGACGGTGACCACGGTGCCGATGTCGGTGGCGGTCACGTCCTCGAGGCGCGCGGTGGCGCGGTAGGCGCCCGGCGTCGGGTTCGTCGCCAGTTCGATCGCGTGGTCGAGGTGCACCAGGTCGAGCATGCCCTCGACGACGGGGCGCCCCTCGGCGGTGGTGGCCGCACCGACCACGGCGAAGGAGGCCGGCCAGCACAGTCCGACGAAGGCGTCCGGCACGGCGAGCTGCTCGTCGCCGTAGAGGGCCGACAGGCCCACGGGGAGGCTGTCCGCCGTGATGGCGGCGTGGTCGGCGGCGTCCTCGGCCCGGAACTCGAAGTCGATCGTCGCGGCACCGTCGGCGACGGCGGGCAGATCGCCAGCGGCGGCCAGGGCCACCAGCTTCGACATGGCCTCGCTGGCCTCGCCGAGCTCGACGACGGGCACGCCGCCGTCGGCGCAGCTGTCCGGAACCTGGATCGGGATGACGAGGTCGGTGCCCGAGACCGGGATCTCGAGGACGACGGCGTTCGGGCCGGTCGCGGACAGACGCGCGCCGGTGCCGGACTGCAGCGCGGAATCACCGTCGACCGTCCAGGTGCTGCCGGCACCGAGGCGGGCGATAGGGCTGTGCACGAGGCGCCCGGCCCAGAGCACGTTGGTCGCCGCGAGGGCCCGCGCCAGCGGCACCGACTCGACGCCCGGCACGACGCGGCGGCCGGCGACGGCCTGCGCGACCTCGCCCGCGCCGATGCGGCGGCGCACCAGCTCGGCCTCGAACCGGTTGAGGAGATCGCCGACCGGCTCGTCGACCCGGGTGATACCGGCGACGGCCTCGGGGCCGGGGATGATGCAGACCTCGTCGGCGGAGTAGCGCGGCGAGTGCGCCTGCCACAGCGAGTCGGAGCGCCACCAGCGGCGGACGTCCTTGTCGACGACGGGCACGAAGTTGACCGGCTTGCCGGGCGTGCGGCACAGCGAGACGAAGAAGGGAACGTCGGCCGGGTGCAGGCGCGTCGACGCCGCCTCCGGGTACCGCTGCAGCAGCTGATCGAGCGCGCCGTAGGCGTCGTCGGTGGCGGCGACGCCGTCGAACGCGGTCTCGATGGGGCCGCGGTCCTCGGCGGCGAGGCGGGCCTCGGCGCGGTGCAGCATCGACAGGAACCGGTCCTGGTGCGTGATGTCGAGCCAGCCGTAGTCGCCGAACAGCGTCGAATCGACGGCGGCCGCGACCTGCTCGCGCGTGCCGACCGACAGCTCGAGGTAGCGCTCGAGCCACTGTGCGTAGGTCATCGCGTCGGCGTCGCCGAAGAAGGGCTTGGCGGTGCCGGCCATCGCGGCGATGATCTCGTCGCGGCGCGCGGCGACGGCGTCACCGTCGCCCGCGACCTCGTCGAGCAGGCGGCCGCAGGCGGACGCGGTGTTGTCGATCTCGTGGATGTCGGCGCCGAGCTGGCTGCGGCCCGAGGCCATGCCGCCGCCCGCGTGGCCCGCACCGATCCAGTCGGGGGTGCCGGGGATCTCGGCGAGCAGGCGCTTGACGTCGTCGGACGTGGTGGCCTCGAGCGTCGCCATGGCCGCGGTGCCGACGAGGATGCCGTCGACCGGCATCGCGGGAGCGCCGTACTTGCGCGACCACTCGCCGGAGAGGTACTCGGCGGCCAGCGCGGGCGTGCCGATGCCGCCGCCGACCGCGAGCACGACGTTGTTGCGGTCGCGCAGCTCGGCGTAGGTCACGAGGAGCAGCTCGTCGAGGTCCTCCCACGAATGGTGGCCGCCGGCCTTGCCGCCCTCGACGTGCACGATCACGGGGAACTGCGGGACCTCGGCCGCGATGCGCGCCACCTGGCGGATCTGCTCGACGGTGCCGGGCTTGAAGGCGACGTGCCGCATGCCGGCCTCGGTGAGCTCCTCGACGAGGGCCGTGGCCTCCTCCAGCTCGGGGATGCCGGCGGTGATGATCACGCCGTCGAGCGGGGCGCCCGCGGCGCGGGCCTTCTGCACGATGCGCTTGCCGCCGAGCTGCAGCTTCCACAGGTAGGGATCGAGGAAGAGCGAGTTGAACTGGGCGGCGCGGCCCGGCTCGAGGAGCGCGGTCAGCTTGGCGACGTTGTCCGCGAAGATCGGCTCGGTCACCTGGCCGCCGCCGGCGAGCTCGGCCCAGTGGCCGGCGTTCGCGGCCGCGGCGACGATGCCGGGATCGACGGTGGTGGGCGTCATGCCGGCGAGCAGGATCGGGCTACGGCCCGTGAGCTCGGTGAAGCGGGTGGACAGCACGGTGCGGCCGTCGGGCAGGGTGACCAGGCGCGGCGAGAACTCCGACCAGGCCAGCGGCAGCTCCGGCACCCCGCCGGGCGAGAACAGGTTGCGGGCGCCGCGCAGCGTGGTGGCGGGCACGAGGCCCACCCCACGGCCGCGGGCGGGCGCGGCGGAGAGCTTGGTGGCGATGTCCTCGGGGCCGAGGTCGATCAGCCAGCGCGCGCCCTTGCCGATCGCGCCCTCGACCTCGGCGACCCAGTCGACGGGCTCGACGAGGACGGCCGCGGCGAGCCGGGCGGCGGTGTCGGCGTTGAGGCCGCAGCGCTCGGCCCACTCGGTGACCAGTCCGACGGCGTCGGCGAGCGCGGGGTGGTGGAAGCCGATGTCGACCGCGACGTCCTCGAACTTGGGGGCGAAGGCCGCGCCGCCGGTCAGTTTCTCCTTGCGCTGCTCCTCCTCGGTCTCGGCGACCGATTCGCAGAACTCGCGGAAGCCGGCGAGCAGCTTCGGGGTGCCCGTGAGCACGAAGGAGTTGCGGTTGTTGCGCACGGCGAGCACGGGGCCGCACGCGTCGAACGAGACCGTGGCCGTGAAGTCGGCGAGCAGCGTCTCGAGCTTGTCCTGGCGCACGCCGGTGACGGCCATCATGGGGGTGGCGCCGCCCAGCGCGACGAGGCCCTTGCGGCGGGCGACGACGCGGCCCGCGGCGCCGATGAGACGCGCGATGGCGAGCAGGTCGCCCTCGTTGCCGCGCGAGGCGAAGGCGGAGACGGCGAGCTGGCCCTGCGAGTGGCCGATGGCGGCTACGGGCGGGACGTCCCACGGGTCGAGCCCCTGGGCCTCGAGCCCGTACAACGCGACGAGCTGTGCGAACAGCACGCCGGGGACGGAGAAGACGGCACCGTCGACCTGCGGGGCGAGCAGGCGGCGCGACGCGGGGCCGGTGGCGGCCGGCGCCGCCTGCTCCTCGTCCTCATCGGTGGTCTCGGCCTCGGAGGCGGCGATCGAGGCGTCGCGCCACCGCATCGGGTCGAAGGTCAGCGCCTGGGCGCGGAGCAGCTCGGCGCGGACGGGCTCGAGCACGCTGTCGGCGCGGGCGACGAAGCCGTCGAAGAGGTCGCGGTACTCGGGATCGTCGGCCAGGCCGGTCTGCTCCAGGAGCGAGACGAGGCCGGGCAGCCACGGGCCGCCCTGACCGCCGAAGGTGAGCGCGTACTGCTCCCCCGCTGCCAACCTGTCCACCAGCGCATCGTTGTTCCGCGGTCCCTTCGCGGTGCGTGCGTTGGCGGTGACGAAGTCGTCGACAGTCATGAATCTCCTCGGATCAGCTCGCTGCGCGCCGTGATGACGGCACGTCCGCGGCGGGCCCGCGGAAAACCCGTATTCCATGAGAACACAGGATTCGCACCAGCTCTGACGTGCAGATATGTAACCAGTGGGTATACCGGTGAGTAGCTTGGAGATATCGATTCACGGGTGTATCCGAATGCCAATACACGCGTGAATCCACGCAGGTCCACCGGCACGTGATGGCGATCACCGATGTTTCTCGCGAGTAGCAGTTGTTATCGAATCGTTACCTACCTCATCGCCCCGTCGGCCGTGGGTAGTCTGAGCCGATGCAGCCCGGAATGCGCCCTTCCGACCGCCCCGCCGCGATCGACGTTCCCGCCGCCGTGGTGGAGCTGGTGCGCTCCGCCGATTCCGTCGTAGTGCTCACGGGCGCCGGCATGAGCCGCGAGTCCGGCATCGCCACCTTCCGCGAGGCCCAGACCGGACTGTGGGAGCAGTACGAGCCCGAGGCGATCGCCTCCGTCGACGGCTGGAACCGCGACAACGCGCTGGTGTGGGGCTGGTACCAGTGGCGCGCGCACGTCGCGCGGCAGGCGGAGCCCAACGACGGCCACATCGCCCTCGCCGAGCTGGCGGCGGACCGCACCGTCTCGATCGTCACGCAGAACGTCGACGACCTGCACGAGCGAGCGGGTTCGCAGGTTCTCGCGCACCTGCACGGGAGCCTCTTCGCCCCGCGCTGCGAGCACTGCGGCACGCCCTATCTGGGAGCGGACGCCTTTCTGCCCGACGACGCCGATGTCTCACCGCAACTCCGGGCGACGCCGCCCACCTGCATGCGCTGCCTGTCGCTGGTGCGTCCCGGCATCGTCTGGTTCGGCGAGGCTCTTCCGATGGACGCCTGGAGCCGGGCCGAAGCCGCGGTCGTCATGGCCGACGTCGTGCTCGTCGTCGGCACGTCGGGCATCGTCTATCCCGCCGCGCGGCTGCCCGAGACGGCGCTCGCCACGGGCATCCCGGTGATCGAGATCAACCCGGAGGCCACGCCGCTCAGCGAGGCCGCCTCGTACCACTGGCGGGGCACCGCGGCGACGACGCTGCCCGCCCTGGTCGCGGCGATCACCGCGGGCGCGGCTCGCTCGTAGCCGGAGGCGCGGGCGGACGCGGGGCGTCCGGCGGACCGTCGGACTTCCACTGGCCGATCACGCCCGGCCCCACGAGCGGCATGCCGCCCACCAGCTCCTCGCCGTTCTTCCGGTCGATGAGGTAGGCGGGCACGCGGTGCCGGCCGTCGCCCTGGCCGCGCTGGGCCCCCGCTCCCGCCGCCGGCATGCCGTAGGGCCCCGATGCGGGCCGCGCGCCCGTGGTGGTGCTCGTCCCCGCGCCGGCCGGCGCGGCCGCGGAACGGACCGCGGCCGCGTCCTGTCGCAGCCCCAGCGGCGTCGCGGTGCGCCCGGCGTCACCGCGCCCGCCGAGCCCGGACAGGCCGGCGCCGGTCCGGTTCGCCGAGCTCAGGGGCACGGCCGCGGACGGCGAGAGCAGCGACGAGGGTGTGCCGATCTCGTCGCGCGGGTCGTCGGCGCCGTCCACCGCGGTGGGATCGGCGCCCGCCCCGGTGTCGAGCGCCGCTCCCGCGCCCTGGCCGCCCGTCCCCGTACCGCCGCCGGCGCCGGTGCCAGTGCCGGAGCCGGCCCCGGTGCCGGTGCCGGTGGTGGCATCGGAGGCCCCGTCCGACGTGGCGTCCGCCCCGGTCGTAGCGGTGTCGTCGGGGTCGGTTCCGGTGTCCGCCGCTCCGGCGCCCGTGGCCTGCGTCCCGCCGCCACTGCCGGACCCGTCCGTCGGCGAGACCGACCCCGGGGCCGTGGGCGCGGCGCTCCCCGCGGCGTCGCGTTTGGTGTTCCCGGGACCGATGTGGTGGAAGACCGTCGTCCCCTGCGCCTCCCCCAACGGGAGCGTCGACGCGGAGGTCTGCACGGGCGAGGAGTAGGTGCTGCGCACCTGCTCCGCAACGACGTTCCGGTAGTCGCTCCCCGCGGAGGGCGACCAGCCGTCCGCCCGGGAGGGCGGATCGGGCAGGTCGCTGAACCGCTCATTCGTCTCGGTCGCCGTGCCGGACAGCTCCTCGACATTGCCCACCAGGCGGAACAGCGCGACGGCGTTGCTGTACGAGCGTGAGGTGAAGTCGCCGAACTCGACGTACGAACGATCCTTGGCCTCGCCGCGCCACCGCTCGCTCAGGACGGCGGTGTCCCGCTGCAGCTCCGCGAGACTGTCGGCGTGCGAGTTCCCGGCGCTGCCGATCGCGCGCGCGTCGGCCGCGACGCCCGAACCGGAGAGCCCGCGCGCGAAGTGCCGCACCTCGGAGGTCGACATCTGTTCCCACGGGGTCACCCCGATGCCCTGGAAATCCGTCACATCAATTGGACGCACCAGCCGTGCCCGCGGTTCCCCGTTCCGCAGGATTAGGGTGAGCGGGGTGAACGATTCGATCGCGATGCCCGACCGCGACACCGTGCTGTGCATGTCGCTGTCCGGTCGCCCCAGCAGCATCGGCACCCGGTTCCACAACTATCTGTATCGCGAACTCGGCCTGAACTACCTGTACAAGGCGTTCACCACCACCGACCTGCCCGCCGCGATCGGCGGGGTGCGGGCGCTCGGGGTGCGGGGCTGCGCGATCTCGATGCCCTTCAAGGAGGCGGTGATCGAGCTCGTCGACGTCATGGAGCCGTCGGCGAGTGCCATCGACTCGGTGAACACGATCGTCAACGAGGACGGCGTCCTGCACGCCCACAACACGGACTACGCGGCGGTCGCGTCGCTGCTGCGCTCGCACGGCGTCGACCCGACGCTGCCGGCCGCGGTCCGCGGCTCGGGCGGGATGGCGAAGGCGGTGGTCGCGGCGTTGCGCGATCACGGGTGCACCGACGTGACCGTGGTGGCCCGCAACGCCGCGTCCGGCTCGGCGCTCGCCGGCCTGTACGGCTTCCGGCACGCGACCGCGGCGCCCGACGGTGCGCGGGTGCTGGTCAACGCGACGCCCGTCGGCATGGCCGGCGGCCCTGCCGCCGAGGACCTGTCCTTCCCGGCGGACCTCGTCGAGGCCGCCGACACCGTCTTCGACGTGGTGGCGATGCCGCCCGAGACACCGCTGGTGCGCGCGGGCCGTGCCGCGGGCACGACGGTGATCACCGGCGCGGAGGTCATCGCGCTGCAGGCCGCCGAGCAGTTCGTGCTCTACACGGGCGTGCGGCCGGACCCGGAGCTGGTCCGGGTCGCGTCGGAGTACTCGCGCTCCTAGTCGGCCCCTCGCTCGACCGCCTCGGCGCGGGTCGGACTACTCCGTGTCGATGTCGAGGCCGACGGGCTCCCACAGCTCCACGGAACCGTCGTCGGCGCGCTCGCCGACGGTGAGCGCGCGCTGCAGGGTCAACGGGCGCACGCCGCGGCGGTCCAGCGCCTGCACCACGACGGACATCGCGGCGTCGGCGTCCGTCGCGAAGACGGACTCCCGGACGCGGACGAACTCCCAGCCGCACCGGCGCAGCTCCCGCTCGCGCTCGATGTCGGACCGGGCCTGCTCCGGTGTCGAGGCGAAGTCCGCGCTGTCGCACTCCACCGCGAGCTTGCCCTGCTCGCCGGTCACCACGAGATCGATGGAGCGGTTGTTCACCACGACCTTGGGGTTCACGTGGTAGCCCATGTCGCGCAGCCGCGCGAAGACCTGCTGCTCGAAGATGTTGTCGAAGGGCTCGACCCGGCGATCGGTCGGGACGTCGGCCGGCATCGGCTGCGCGACCTCGACGTCGGCGCGGGTGACGTAGCGCAGCAGCGACGCCCGCAGGTCGTTGGCCTTGAGGTCCCGCTCGTCGACCGAGGTGAACAGCCACAGCTGATCCCGGGCGCGTGAGGCGGCCACGTTGAACCGGCGCTGGAAGTCGCGACCGGTCAGCGCGCGGAACCGGTAGTCGGGCGCGACGACCATCGACAGCAGCACGACGTCGCGCTCGTCCCCCTGGAAGTCGGGAGGCGTCCCCACGCGCAGGCGGCGGGCGTCCCACTCGTCGGGGTCGATGCTCTCGCGGAGCCGTCGGTACAGCTCATCGACCTGCCCCTGACCCTGCAGCGCGATCACGCCGAACGTGCGCCCGGCGTACAGCGGGTCCGCGAAGCACCGCGCCAGCTGGTCGACGATGGCCTGAGCCTCGGTCGGGTTGGAGATCCGCGCGCCCTCGCCGACGACCTTCGCCTTCGGCACATGCGTCACGCGCAGCGGGACGGGCCGGTCGGCGCCGTAGTGCCGCACCGGGATCAGGGGCGCGTCGCTGTAGAACTGGCGCGAGGAGAAGTCGATGATCTCGGGCATGCACCGGAAGTGCTCGCGCAGTCGCACGGTGTGCCCGAACCGCGTGCGCAACAGCGTGAACAGGCTGGACCTCGGGGTCAGCGAGTCGCGCAGATAGGGCGGGATGTCGGGCAATTGCGTGTCCAGTCGGGCGAAGACGTCGTCCAGGCTGATTCCGGTGAACGCCGACGGCGCGCACTGGTTCTCGTCGCCCACGACGATCACGCGCGGCGCGAGCCACAGCAGGAAGGAGCTCGTGATGTCGGCCTGGCTCGCCTCGTCGACGATCACCACGTCGAAGGCGTTGCGCTCCGGCGAGATCGACGCGACGACCTGCGAGATCGGCATGATCCACGCGGGCACGGCGGACTGCGCCTGCCGCATCGCCTCGCGGGCCGCGACGCGGAAGCGCTCGGCGTGCCGGCCGGAGCCGCGCCCGATCGACGCGACGTGGTCACGATAGGCGTGCAGCGCCTGGATCTCGTCGAAGGTCATGCGCCGCAGGCACTGTCGCCACGCACTCGCGGTCGCGATCCGGGTTGTGTAGTGGGCCACGTCCTGCTCGGCGGCCTGCAGGTCGGCCTCGAGCTGAGCGTCGTCGCCGGGGTGCACCCGCGACGCGGCCCACGTGACCGCGCGGCGCCACGACCAGGCCGCCGCCAGCTCGGGCACTCGCACGTCCCAGACGGGATCGTCGGCGGTCCGGGCGACCAGGTCGAACAGAGCCGGCGCCTTGGTCCGCAGCCGCAGCGCGAGCAGGTCCAGCGCGCCGCGATCCTCGCGCTCGGCGCGGGCGGCGTCCCAGGCCCGGCGAGCGTCGCGGATCGCCGGGTACTTGTAGCCGCGCAGCGCGGCGACCATCGCGTCGCCCTCGGGCGACGGCCCGCGCTCGACCATCTCCTGCACCTGCACCCGAACGGCGTCGAGCCTGCTGTGGGCGTCACGCGCGCCGGCGGCCGCGGAGATCGCGATCACCTGGCGGGCGGTGCGGTCCGTCTCGGCCAGGTCCTTGGGCCGCGGGGAGTGCTCGGAGAGCGCCTGCATGGCCTCCACCAGACGGTCCCGCTCGGCGACGAGCCGCACGACGGTGCGGGCGCGGAGCAGCTGGTCGGCCGCCTGGCTGAGCCGTTCGCTGCGGCCGCGGGTGGCGGTGCGTCCGGACGGGTCGGTGGGGGGAGCCTCGAGCCCCAGCGCGCGCAGGACATCGCCGACGCGGCCGATGACGTCCTCGACCCTGAGGTGCTGCGCGGCCGCCCGCAGGTGCGACTTGCCCGCGCCCTCGACGCCGTCGACCACGATGCCGAGGCCGGTCTCCTCGAACTGCTTCTGCTCGGGCTTGCGGAACCGCTTACGGGGCTCGTTGCCCAGCGCGAGATGGCGTGCGTAATCGTCGATCGCGGCACGGTCGTTGGCGTCCGGGGTGTCACTGAGCTCGACCACGACGCCCTCGAGTTCACCGTCGGCGGCGCGGGCCGTGGCGATCTGCTCCTCGAGACCGCTCAGCCGGGCGGCGAGGTGCGCGCGGTCGCCGATGAGCATGTCCTCGGCGAGCAACTGCGCGGACGGCGGGTAGCGGCGCACCCGCTCCACCAGCTCGTGGATCAGGTCGGCGCGGGCCCGGATCACGGCGAGACGGTCGGCGTCCACTCCCCCGAGCACGTGGGTGAGCGCGCCGCTGTCGGCGCCCGCTAGCGGCGAGTCGGCGAGGGTCGCGCAGAGCGCCTCGAGCTCGTCCGCATCGGGGACATCGGCGAGGTCCGGCAGGTTGTGCGCGAGGCGGCGCGAGAAGACCTCGTCGTTGCGCCGCAGCAGGGCGACGAGGCGGTCGAACTCACGGGTGTCGAGCGGCGGGACCGCGCCGTCGACGGGACCGGGCAGCCAGGAGTACTTGTCGGCGTCCCGTCGGACCTGCGCGACGATCTCCGCGGGCTTGCCGGAGTACGCCGAGGCGAGCCAGTCGGACTCCTCGCTCTCGGCGGTGCGCAGCGACCAGACCTCGCGGACCAGCTCCTCGCGCCGCTCGACCGCGCGGTCCCGCTTGGCGCGCAGGTCGCGCAGCTCGGCGTCGGCGAGGGCCTCGGAGTACGTGGACTTGCGGGTCGCGATCTCGGTCACCGAGGCCGCCAGCGAGGCCGAGCCGTCCTTGGTCACGTCGGTGACGGAGACGACCAGCTGGCGCACCTCCGGCGGCAGCTTCTCCTCGAGGACGGCGAGGGCCTGCGCCTTCTCGGAGACGACGAGCACGCGCTGTCCCTTGGCGAGCAGCGCGGCGAGCAGGTTCGCGATGGTGTGGGTCTTGCCCGTACCGGGCGGCCCCTCCACGACGACACCGGAGTCGGCGCCCATGTGCGCCAGGATGTCCCGCTGCTCGACGTTCGACGGGAGCACGTAGTACGCCTCGTCGAGGAGGTCGAGCGGGCTCATCGCACCGTCGACGGCGAGCTGCCGGATCCGCTCGTCCGAGCTCACCCCCTCGACGAGTTGGGCGAGCCCGATCGGGACGTCCCGATCGGGGTCGGCGACGTCGGCCTTCATCGCGTCGTAGAAGCCCAGCAGGGGGGCCGAGCCGCGGGTGCGGAGAACGAGCGCCGGCGAGAACTCAACGTGTGCGCCACCGTCCTTCGTCGCCGAGCCGAGCCACGTCGAGGTGAACTCCTGGCACGCGGGGTCGAGCACGGTGCGGGCGTTCTCCCGCAGCGCGGTCTGCAATTCGGCCGAGCCGGAGAGGTCGAACGACGGGAGCCCCGCGAGCAGCAGCGAGTCCTCGACACGGGGAACGGAGTCGCGCGGGAGCACCACCCTGAGCCGTTTGCCGCGCCGGTCGCGCTCGAGCAGCACCGGCTGGGTCAGCAGGTGCGCACGGATGGCGGTGTCGCCGTCGCGGGCGGTGAGTAGGCCCGAGGCGAGCACCAGTTCCACCGACTCCGGGTGGTCGGTGAGCTCGTCGAAGACGCGCAGCAGGCGCGCATGCGGCGAGTCCGGCGCGTCGTCGCGCGGCACCGTGAAGATGGTGGCGCCCGGCTTGGCGTCGGCGTCCCAACTGTCGGTCAGCGCACCGTCGCCGGTGAGCGGCAGGACCGCGAGGTGATCGTCGAGGTCCCGCGTCACCACGGACCGCGAGCGGATCAGCTCGTCCAGGTACTGCAGCAGGCGGACGACGCGATCCCGACGGCCACCGGGGCCGTCGCCCTGGTCACCGGCGGCGGTCATGCGCTCCTCGAGTCTCTCGGGTCGGCGGCAGCCGACAATGGGTGCGCCCCGGTTCGGGCTACACCTTGACTAAAGGTTAATACATCTGTGAGCAAACGCCGACCGGGTCGTCAGCGCTTGCGGCCCGCCCGGAACCGCTGCTTGCCCGCGGCGGGCCGCCCCGACGGTGCGCCGGGGTCCCGCTCGAGGTTGATCAGCTGTCCCGAGATGCGGGTCCGCTCCAGCGCGTCGAAGACGTCGCGGTCCAGATCGTCCGGCAGCTCGACGATGCTGTGGTCGGGCCGGATGCTGATGTGGCCGAAGTCGCTGCGCCGCAGACCGCCCTCGTTGGCGATGGCGCCCACGATCTGCGACGGGGTGGCGTGCTGCCGCTTCCCCACCGCGATCCGGTACGGCACCATCGGCCGTCCCGTCTTGCGGTGCGTCGACGGCTCGCGGTCACGATCCCGGTCCCGGCCGCGCCCGGGCCGCGAGTCGCGGTCGCCGAAGTCACGGTCCTTGCGATCGCGGGCGTTGCGCTCGCGCTCCGGCGGGTCGGGCTTGAGCAGGAACGAGGCGCCGTCGCGCGACTGCAGTGCGAGGGCCGCGGCCACGTCGACCAGGGGCACGTCGTTGGCGCCCACGTAGTCCTCGATGAGTCGGCGGAACATCTGCAGATGGTCGTTGGAGAGGTTCTCGGTGATGGACTCACCGAACTTCTCCACACGATGCGCGTTGACGTCCTCCACGGACGGCAGGCCGATCTCGGTGAGCGGCTGGCGCGTGGCCTTCTCGATGGCCCGCAGCAAGTGCCGCTCGCGGGGCGTGACGAACAGCAGCGCGTCACCCTTGCGGCCGGCGCGGCCCGTGCGGCCGATGCGGTGCACGTAGGACTCGGTGTCGTGCGGGATGTCGTAGTTGACGACATGACTGATGCGCTCGACGTCGAGGCCGCGGGCCGCGACGTCGGTCGCCACGAGGATGTCGATCTTGCCGTCCTTGAGCTGGCCGATCGTGCGCTCGCGCTGCGCCTGCACGATGTCGCCGTTGATCGCGGCGGCTGCGTGCCCGCGGGCGCGCAGCTTCTCGGCGAGTTCCTCGGTGGCCGACTTCGTCCGGACGAAGATGATCATCCCGTCGAACTCCTCCACCTCGAGGAGGCGGGTGAGCGCGTCCAGCTTGCGCTGGTGGGCGACCTGCAGGTACCGCTGCGTGATGTTCGACGCCGTGGCCGTCTTGGCCTTGACCGTGACCTCGACCGGATCGTGCAGGTACTTCTTGGAGATCTTGCGGATCGCCGGCGGCATCGTGGCGGAGAACAGCGCGACCTGCTTGAACTCCGGGGTATCGGCGAGGATCCGCTCGACGTCCTCCTGGAAGCCCATGGTGAGCATCTCGTCGGCCTCATCGAGCACGAGGAACTCGAGGTTCGACAGGTCGAGGGTGCCCTTGGAGAGGTGGTCGATCACGCGGCCGGGCGTGCCGACGATGATCTGCGCGCCGCGGCGCAGCCCCGAGAGCTGCACGCCGTAGCTCTGGCCGCCGTAGATGGGCAGCACGGTGATGTTGGGCATGTGCACGGCGTACTTGCCGAAGGCCTCGGACACCTGGAGCGCCAGCTCGCGGGTGGGTGCGAGAACCAGCGCCTGCGGCGTGCGGCTGTCGCCGTCGATCTTCGACAGCACGGGCACGGCGAACGCGGCGGTCTTGCCGGTACCGGTCTGCGCGAGACCGACGACGTCGCTGCCGGAGAGCAGCGGCGGGATGGTCGCGGCCTGGATCGGCGAGGGGTTCTCGTAGCCGACCTCGGCGAGGGCGCGCAGTACGCGCTCATCGATCCCGAGGTCCAAGAAGGTCACGGGTTCGGGTTCGTTCTTCGAAGCCTGCGCGTCGTCGACGACAGCGGCGGGGGCGGTGCTCTCGGCACCGAATTCATCAGACATTGTTTCCCCAGCATATGCGGTATCCGTCGTGCACGCGAAACACTATCGGATTCGGACATCCTCCGATAGGTTGTGGGCATTCCACTATCTGCATGAGGAGATGAAGTTGCGCATCGAGTCCACGGAACCGACCCGGACCCACGCACCGTCCGACAACCTGACCACCCGGGTTCGCGAGCTGGCGGCGTCGGCGCCGTCGACGGAGCTCTTCCTGCGCCCGTCCGGTTCCGGCTGGTCCCCCGTGACCGCCGCGCAGTTCAACGAGCAGATCACGGCCATCGGCAAGGGCCTCATCGCCCGCGGGATCGAGCCGGGCACCCGCATCGCGATCATGAGCCCGACGCGCTACGAGTGGGCCCTCCTCGACTACGCGAACTGGTCCGTCGGAGGCTCGACGGTCGCGGTCTACGAATCCAACTCGGCGGCGCAGGTCGAGCACATCCTCACCGACTCCGCGTCGATCGCGCTCATCACCGACTCGCGCGCGACGGCCGACCGGATCGCCGACGGCGTGCCCGCGGCGGCCCAGGTCTGGGTGATCGACGAGGGCCTCGTCGACGCCCTGGTCGCCGACGGTGCCGGCGTCTCGGACGAGGACTACCTCGCTCGCGCGACCGCCGTCGAGGCCGCCGCGGAGGCGACCCTCGTCTACACGTCGGGCACCACCGGCAAGCCGAAGGGCGTGGTGCTCACGCACGACAACCTGCTCAGCGAGTACGACGCCATCCACGAGGGCCTCGACAAGATGGCCGGGAAGAACGCCAGCACGGTGATGTTCCTGCCGCTGGCCCACATCTTCGCCCGCGCGATCTCGGTGGCGGCCGTGCAGCACTCGATCCGGGTCGCCCACACCGCCGACCTCTCGAACCTGACCGGGCTGTTCGGCGAGCTCAAGCCCACCTACATCCTCAGCGTGCCCCGGGTCTTCGAGAAGGTCTACAACACGATGAGCGCGAAGGCCGAGGAGGGCGGCAAGGGCAAGATCTTCAACGCGGCCGTCGAGACGGCGATCGAGTTCAGCAAGGCCCAGGAGACCGGGGGCGCCGGGCTGGTCCTCAAGCTCAAGCACGCCCTGTTCGACAAGCTCGTCTTCTCGAAGCTCCGCGAGGCGCTCGGCGGCAACTGCACCTGTGCGGTCTCGGGCGGCGCACCGCTCGGTGCCCGCCTCGGCCACTTCTTCCGCGGCGCCGGCGTCACCGTCTACGAGGGCTACGGCCTCTCCGAGACCAGCGCGGCCATCACCTGCAACACGCCCACCGAGCAGCGGGTCGGCACCGTCGGCCGGCCCGTCCCGGGCAACGAGGTGGCGATCGCCGAGGACGGCGAGATCCTGCTGCGCGGTCCGGTCGTCTTCGGCGGCTACTGGGGCCTGCCCGAGGCCACGGCCGACGCGCTGCAGGACGGCTGGTTCCACACCGGCGACCTGGGCTCGCTGGACGCCGACGGCTACCTGTCGATCACGGGCCGCAAGAAGGAGATCCTGGTGACCGCCGCGGGCAAGAACGTCGCGCCCGCGCAGACCGAGGACGCACTGCGCCAGCATCCGCTGGTCTCGCAGGCCATGCTCGTCGGCGACAAGCAGCCCTTCGTCGGCGCGCTGATCACCCTCGACCAGGAGGCCCTGCCGGGATGGCTCTCGGCGCACGGCCTGCCCGCAGGTATGACGCTCGAGGAGGCCGCGACCAACGAGACCCTGCTCGCCGAGATCGGCTCCGCCGTGGCGACGGCGAACTCCCTGGTCTCGAAGGCCGAGCAGGTGAAGAAGTGGAGCGTGCTCACCACGGACTTCACCATCGAGGGCGGCGAGCTCACCCCGACGCTCAAGGTCAAGCGCAACGTCGTCATGGACAAGTACGCCGACGACGTCGCCGAGATCTACGCCTGAGCCCCTCCCCTACGACGAACGCCGCCCGCTCCCCTCGGGGAACGGGCGGCGTTCGTCGTCTCAGCGCGTCAGAGGTCGAACTGCGCGCGGATCTCGTCCGAGTTCTTCTTCTCGAAGTAGAACGACGCGAAGGGGATCGTGCCGGCGAGGAGCGTGAGGAAGAACCGCTTCGCGGGCCACCGTACCTTCGACCCCAGATCGACGGTGATGATCAAGTAGACGAAGTAGCACCAGCCGTGGACGGCCCCGAAGTAGAACAGCCACTCCGGGCTCTCCCAGCCGAAGGCCGGCGCCAACAGGTACTTGTAGATCATCTCGCCGACGAAAACCAGGAGGATGACGCCCGTCAGGGTGGCCATGAATCGATACCGCTTGAGCGCACTGGCCACCTGATCGCGGCGCTTGGCCGCCAGCTTCTCCGCCGTCGGCGCGGGTGCGTCGGTCACTTCTTCTCCTCGATGTGTTCGCTGCCCGCCAGTTCGGCGAGGAGCTGGTTGTACTCGTCGTGCGCAGGGTCGTCGGGCGCGGTGTCCGGGTCCGACGGTGCCGCCGCCCGGCTGGGTAGGAAACCCTCGGGGATCGCGGTGAGCGCGGCCGGGGCCGCGGGGCGCGCGACGACGCGGTCCTCCGGTGCGACCGGAGCGAGATCAGTACCGCCCTCGGCCTCGGCGACCAGCCGGTCCTGCAACTCCGCCTCGTCCTCGAGCTGCACGAAGCGGCGGTACCCCCACACGGCCGCGACGGCGAACAGCGGCCACTGCAGGGCGTAGCCGAGGTTGCGCGCGGACCCCGCGGTGGATTCGAAGCGGCCCCACTGCCACCAGCCGAGCGCCAGGAACGCCGCGGCCGCGATCACCACGAACGCGATCAGCGCGGGACGATGGCGACGACGTTTCACGCCCTCGACGGTACCCGTCACCCCGCCCGTGTCCGAATGCCGGTATCGTGACCTGCGCCGCAGCGGGAATCGTCCGCTGCCGCACGCGCCCGTGGCGGAATTGGCAGACGCGCTGGATTTAGGTTCCAGTACCTCAGGGTGTGGGAGTTCAAGTCTCCCCGGGCGCACCTCATCCCGTCCCAGCTCATCGTGCCGAGCGTGCCGCGGCGGCCGACGCCCCCGCGGCTAGCGAGCAGCGTCGTACTGTCGGGCGATCAGCTCATGCTCCACAGGAGCAGCGCCAGAAGGAGCCCGCCGGCGATCCATGGCCACCTCCGTCGGTGTTTCGGCGAGGAGCCGTCATCGTCAGTCATCACTCCTGTGTACCAGGGCCGCGCGATCGCGCCGGCACACCGACCGCGGACGCCTCACTCCTGCCGGCCGACGACCGCGCGGACCAGTTCCATGACGTCGTCGGCCAGCTCCGGGAGCGACGCGACGGACCCCGTGCTGAGCCGCTGCACGACGAGTTCGATCGCGGCGGCCACCAGCGCGTTGCACAACACACGTCCCAAGGGCGGCGCACCGGCCGGCCGCAGGTCCCGGAGCGTGGGCTCGACGACGTCGACGAACTGCGTGATCGCGTCGGCCCGTCGGCGCCGGACCGCGGGACCGGCGCCGGTCGCCTCGAGGAAGAACATCGTCGCGGCCTCGGGTACCGCGGCGATCAGCTCGAGCAGGGAGCGCACCCGCGCCTCCACGCTCTCCACGGTCGACGGGGCCTGTCCGCTCCGGGGTGCGTCGGCCCTGGCCATCAGCAGCGCGGTGCATTCGTACGTGGCGAGGAAGATCGATTCCTTGCTGTCGTAGAGGTCGTAGACCGTCCGGCGTGACACTTTCGCCTCGTCCGCGATCTGGGCGACGGTGGAGTTCGCGAAGCCCGCGGTTCCGAACAGTCGGATCGCTCCGGCCAGGATCCGCGCGGTCTGCGTGCGGCGCACCTCGTCGCGGGAGAGGTCGTGACGGTGGCGCGGGAGGGGCACGATGTCGCCGCCCCGGAGGAACTCGAAGGTGGCGACCGCGAGGTCGACGTCCACCGGACGATCCCGATCCACGCCAGCTACGCCATCCACGCGGTCACAGTAGCGCGCAGATAGAGACACCATGTGTATTCTCTATTTTCAAACACACTGCGTGTCTCTATAAGGAGCCCCATGACCAGCACCGCCGACCAACAGCAGTTCCACCTCAGCCTGCCCGCGGGCCGGGTCGACGACGGCCTCTTCGGCCCCGGATCGGCGGCATGGAAGGTCTGGGGCCACCCGGCCATGATCCCCGGCATCATGCGTTCCTTCGTCCTCGACATGGTCGCCAGCGCGCACGCCCCCGCCGCCATGGAGGACCACAGCAGGTACCGCGAGGACCCGATCGGCAGGCTCAACCGAACCCTGTTCTACTTCCTCACCACCGTCTTCGCGGACACGCCCACAGTGGACGCCGCCAACACCCGGCTGCGGCGACTCCACGCCCGCATCACCGGCACCGAGCCGATGTCCGGCGCCCGGTACTCCGCACTCGACCCCTACCTGCAGTTGGGCAACTACATGCTCACCTGGCACTCGGTCTACTTCAGTTACGAGAAGCTCGTCGGCCGCCTTCCGGCGGACCAGGAGGCGCAGTTCTTCGACGAGGCGGCGACCGCGTTCGGCCGCCTGAGCCACGACTACGACGAGATCCGCGCCGCCGCCGTGCGCCACGGCATCGCCGCTGATCGACTCCCCGACCACGTGCCGAACACCCGGGACGAGTACCGGGAACTCTGGGCCGCGTCCGAGCACCTGATCTGCGTCACCACCCAGACCCGGCGCTCACTCGACGCGATCCTCCACCCGAAGGCCAACGGCGACCTCACGAAGGCCGCGGTGCTCAGCACCTACCCCCTCCTCGCACGCGCGGGGGTCGCGCTCATTCCGCGCGAGGTACGTCGCGTCTCGGGCCTCGATGTCAGCCGCGCCCGCGACACCGCGGCGTTGGCGGCAGCCGCCGTCGCGGTCGCGGCATTGGACCGTACGGACGCGTACGCGGCCCTGCTCAAGCGGCTGTGCCCCCACGGCAGTGCCGTGCAGGGTTCTGCACTCCGCAGCAGCTCCGACGATTGACACGTCTCCGTCGGGCGCCCTTCCCTAGCTCTCGCCCGACGGTGCGCGGTCGCCCTGCGACCCGGTATCGGGAGCGTGATTGGCGAGATGGATCAGGAATGTCAGGGCCCCGAAAGCCAGGACCGCCAGCATCACCTGGCCGAGGCCCACCGCGAATCCCGGTACCTCGCCACCCGTGATCGCCGAGAGGAACGATGCGCCCGCGATCATGAGACCGACGTCGCCGAGTCCGAACGCCACGGAGACGCCCCGGACTGGAGTACGCCCGCGACGAGCGGCAGCGTGAACGCGAGGGCGGCCGCCGCTTTCACTCGATGTCCATGATTCATGATGGTCAAACTATCCCATCGGATGAAGAACAGCCCTGCTAGGAGCAGCGCGGACCTGCGAAAGATCGATCGGCCCGGGTCGGATGCGCCCCGGCTATCACACCTCTGCTCAATCACGGGGCCGCAAAGGACGACACGGGATGTCGTTCGAAGAATTCTTCGCGCCGCTTCTCATGAAAGAAGCTCCAGGCGACACCCGGTATTCACGGCGAGGCGGACCCACCACCTGTGAATGCCTGTGAATTCTCTTCGGTTGAACTCAGCATGTCCTGGGTACGTTCGGTCCAGTGGCTCGGACGGCGTCCACCGATGCGTCCGGGCGACGACGAAAGGAGAACACCATGCTCACTCGTTGGAAGATCGCCGCAACCGCGGGCGCCGCCGGCGCCCTCGTCCTGGCTCCGGCCGCGATGGCCCAGGCGGCACCGTCGGACCCGGTTCCCGGAACGAACTGCACCGTCGGCCAGGTCGAACGCGCCCTGGTGGCCGTCGCACCCGAGGCCGCCACGATGGTGAACCAGGTGCCGGGCGGTCGCGCCGAGGCGGAACGGATCCTCACCCTCCCGCCCGCTGAGCGCACCGCGCGCATTCACGAGCTGGGGCGGCAGAACCCGCAGCTCGCGGCGTACTACACGCAGAACGAGGCACGGATCAATCACACGATCGGTGTGGTCGCCTCGACCTGCTCGCAGTACTGATCACCCGCTGACGACGACAGGCGCCGATTCCCGAGGGGAGTCGGCGCCTTTCGTCGCGGCGGATCAGGAGATCGGAATCTCCTTGATCTTCGAATCCGGCTTCGCCGCGGTCTTGCAGTAGACGATCGCCTGCTGCTGCAGACCGCTCACGATGATCGCCGAGGGTTCCTCGCCGTGCTTGTCCTTGTACAGCTTCGTCACCTGCTCGCGCTGATCCGCGTCGGACATCTTCTGGTAGTTCTCGCACGTCGTGTCGCCACCCTGCTTCGTGCACCCCGTCAGCGTCAGCGCGGCGATGGCGAGCACCGCCGCGCCGAATCGGACCCCGGTCGTGGGTCTCCCCATGATCTGCACCTGCTTCACACTCGTCGGTTCGGAACGCCCTGTGACGCTACCGCGCCCCGACTCAGTCGACGCACGGAATCTCGCCGCCGCGGAGGGTGGTCCCGGCATCGGGGACGGGCCCGGCCGCGGCCGACGGAGCCACCGACGTGGCCCCGGGCGCGCGCGGCACGGTGTAGCCCACCGGGTTCGGGGCGGGCGTCGAGTCCGTGCCGGCACTCGGGTCGGCGGTCTGATCCGCGTCGCTCGGCTCGGGCACCGACTGGCCGAAGGCCTTCTGCACCTGCGTGCGAATCGCCTTGGGGTCCACGAGGTTGACGGCCTGCTCGTCGATCGTCGAGTAGCCGAGGACCGGCAGCGTCGTGAACGTGAGGTTGGTCCCCGCGATCTGACCCGCCTGTTGAGCGAACTCCTGCAGGTCCCATCCGTCGGAGACCACGACGTCCTTCTGCGCCACCGCGATGAGCGACTGCAGCTTCCGGATGTCCCCGAAGACGCCCTGCTTCTGGAGCTGGACCATGACGCCCGCGATGAAGGCCTGCTGGCGGTGCGTGCGGTCGAGGTCGCCGTCGGCGAGCCCGTGCCGCTGTCGCACGAAGGCGAGCGACTGCGCGGCGTTGAGCTTCTGGCGACCGGCGGGGAAGGCGGCGCCGGAGTAGCTGTCGCGCACCGGGTTGTTGAGGCACACCTCGACGCCGCCGAGAGTCTGCGCAAGATCGTAGAAGCCCACGAGGCTGACCTCGGCGAAGTGGTCGATGGGCACTCCCACCAGGCGGCCGACGGTCGCGATCGTGGCGGCGCGCGCGGACTCGCGGGACTTGGTCTCGAGCTCCTTGCCGTCGGCGACGCCTCGTGCGGCCAGCTTGTCGGCGACCTCGGCCTTGCGAGTGCCGTAGGCCTCCTTGATCTTCCCCTTCTTCTTCGACTCGACGCCGACGAAGTCCACGTAGTCGTCGCGCGGGATCGAGAAGGCGGTCACCTTCTTCCCGTCGGCGGGCACGTGCATGAGTATCAGGGTGTTGGTGTTGTAGCCGCCGTTGTCACTGGTACCGGCGTGCAACTGGCGCAGAACGTCGGCGGGCAGCGGATCGCCGTTCTGATCGCGCCGGGTGTCCAGGCCCATCAGCAGGATGTTCTTTGCGCCGCCCGTGGACTTCGCGACCTTCGCCTCGGCGAGTGCCCGGGAGACGTTGAAGCCGCCGATCACCAGATTGGTGCTCCACCAGACGGCCCCGGTGACGGTGAGCACGACGGCGGACAGCAGCGCGATGGCCACGCGGCCACCACGCGCCCCCGACGGTCTGCTCTTCACGCGGCGACATTACCGCGCCCAGTCGCGCTATTCGGGGACGCGCGCCGCGAGTGCCCGCAACGGCTCGACCAGCTGCGCGAGCGCCCGTGCCCGGTGACTGATCGCGTTCTTCTCCTCGGCGCTGAGCTCGGCGGCCGTGCGGTCCGATCCCTCGGGGAGGAAGACGGGGTCGTAGCCGAATCCGCCCTCGCCCCGGGGCTCCCGCAGGACGGTGCCCGGCCAGGCGCCGCGCACCGTCGTCTCGCCGGTTCCGTCCACGAGGGCGCACGCCGAGACGAACTCGGCGCCACGGCGTTCGTCGGGCGTGTCGGAGATCTGCGCGAGCAGCAGGGCGGTGTTCGCCGGATCATCGCCGTGCCGCCCCGACCAGCGCGCCGACAGCACGCCGGGCATGCCGTTCAGCGCGTCGACGCAGATGCCGGAATCATCGGCGAGGCAGGGCAGGCCGGTGCGCTCGTACCCCTGTCGAGCCTTGATCAGGGCGTTGCCCTCGAACGACGGTGCGTCCTCCGGCAGCTCCTCGAAGGGCGGGACCTCGTCGAGCCCGACGACCTCGAGTCCCGTGATGCCCGCGTCCGCCACGACCTGCCGCAGCTCCCGGAGCTTCTTGGCGTTCCGTGAGGCGAGGAGCAGCCGGGTCACTGCCCGAACTTCTTCTTCTGCTCGCCCTCGAACTCGGGCAGCACGCCGGGGTACGGCGCCGCGAGCGCCTCCTTCTGCACCGCGAACAGCTTCTCGGTGCCCGCGATCGCGGAGTCGAGCATCCAGTCGAGGGTGGTGCGGGCGAAGGTCGCGCCCTCGCCGGTGCCCTGCACCTCGACCAGGGTGCCGGTGTCGGTCGCGACGACGTTCATGTCGACCTCCGCGCGCGAATCCTCCTCGTAGGGAAGGTCGAGGCGGACGCGACCGTCGACGACGCCCACCGAAACGGCGGCGATCGCACACGAGATCGGTTGCGGGTCGGTCAGTTTGCCCGCGGCGCCGAGGTAGGTCACGGCGTCGCACAGCGCGACATAGGCACCGGTGATGGAGGCGGTACGGGTGCCGCCGTCGGCCTGGAGCACGTCGCAGTCGATCGCGATCGTGTTCTCCCCCAGCGCGGCGAGGTCGATGCAGGCCCGCAGCGAACGGCCGATCAGGCGGGAGATCTCGTGGGTGCGCCCACCGACCTTGCCCTTGGTGGACTCACGACGGCTGCGCTCGTGCGTGGCACCGGGGAGCATCGAGTACTCCGCGGTCAACCATCCCTGGCCGGAGCCGCGGCGCCATCCGGGCACCCCCAGCTCGACGCTTGCGGTGCAGAGCACCTTGGTGTTGCCGAACTCCACCAGCACCGAGCCCGCGGGGTTCTGGGTGAATCCCCGGGTGATGGTCACGGGGCGGAGTTCGTCGTCGGCCCTGCCGTCTGCGCGTCTGCTCACGCGCCCAGCCTATCGCCTCGGCTCGACGGCGGCGCTAGAGCTCGAAGACGTCGCCGCCGGTGACCGCGTCGACCCGGCCGTCGTAGACGGAACGCGCCTCGGCGAGCACCGCTTCGCGGGAGGTCCAGGGTGGGATGTGGGTGAGGAGCAGTCGTCCGACGCCGGCCTCCGCCGCGGCCCGCCCCGCCTCCACGCCCGAGAGGTGCACTCCGAGCGGGCGGTTCTCGGGGTCGTGCGTCCAGCTCGCCTCGGCGAGCATCACGTCGGCACCGCGGGCGAGCTCGACGAGGTTGTCGCAGACGCCGGTGTCACCGGTGTAGGCGAGTACCTTGCCGCTCGGCGCGGTGATCCGCAGCCCGTGGGATTCGGGCGGATGGAACATGCGGAAGGGCCGCACGGTGAAGCCGCCGACCGCGTGGTCCTCCCCCTCGGTCCAGGCCGAGAAGTCGAAGGTGTCGGAGATGTCGTCGAGCATCGCCGCCGTCTCCGCGGACGCGCGTCCGATCCGCTCGGGCGTGTCGGCGGGACCGATCAGCCGGGCACGGCCCGCCGCGGGCTCGGGGTGGTAGCGGCGCCACACGAGGAGCGAGGGCAGGTCGAGGCAGTGATCGGCGTGCAGGTGCGAGAGCATCACCGTCGCGGCGTTCGGATCGACGCGCTGTTGCAACTCCCCGAGCACCCCCGGGCCGAAATCCATCACCACCGGCTCGTGCCCGTCCACCTCCAAGAGGTATCCCGAGCAGGCCGCCCGTGGACCGCCGACGCTGCCGGAACACCCGAGGATGGTGAGACGCATGAAGCACATGCTGCCAGATGCGTGATCGTCACGAGGCAATCGCGCCGACCTGACGAGAATTGCCAGGTCCGGACTCGCTGCGAGCGCGGCGCCCCAGGAGCACCGCCGCGACGACGCCGCCGACGGCGCCCCAGAGGTGCGCTTGCCAGGAGACTCCCGGCTGGCCGGGCAGGACGCCCCACAGCATGCCGCCGTAGAGCACCATCAGCGTCACCCCGACGATCAGGTCCAGCGGCTTGCGCGTGAACAACCCCCGTGCCGCGAGGTACGTCATCCAACCGAACAGCACGCCGGACAGCCCGATCACGACGGTGTTCGTGCCGCCCGTGATCCAGACGCCGATCCCGGAGACCACCCAGATGATCGCGGTGGCCAGCAGGAACCGGCCCGCGCCGGCGATGAGTCCGAGGAAGCCGAGGATGAGCGCGGGGACGCTGTTGGCGGCCAGGTGCTCCCAGCCGCCGTGCAGCAGCGGCGCGAGCGCGATACCGCGGACGGCGTCACCACCGTCCCGGGGATGGATGCCCCACTGATCGAGGGCGTTGCCGGCGATGCTGTCGACGACCTCGATGCCCCACAGCGCGGCGACGAAGACCGCGACCACGATCGCGGACCTGCCCGCCGTGCTGCCGGCGACCCGCCGCAGGGGCGAGCGCTCGTCGTTCCTGGGAACCGTCATGGCGACCTCCTCGCGCGAGCGGAGGCGGTGCGTCACTCACGCCCAGAGCTGGCCGTCGAGGGCCTCCTCCGCATCTTCCAACGTACCGTCGTACGCGCCGGTCGACAGATACTTCCATCCCGCATCGGCCACGACGAAGGCCACGTCGGCCCGCTCCCCCGCCGCCAGGGCCTTGTTCGCGACACCGAGGGCGGCGTGCAGCACTCCTCCGGTGGAGACGCCGGCGAAGATCCCTTCGTCGTCGATGAGCTGCCGCATCCGGCGCACCGCGTCGTAGGAGCCGACGGAGAACCGGCGGGTGAGCACGGACTCGTCGTAGAGCTCCGGGACGAAGCCCTCGTCGAGGTTGCGCAGCCCGTAGACCAGTTCGCCGTACCGCGGCTCGGCGGCCACGATCTGCACGCCGGGGACGTGCTCGCGCAGGTAGCGCCCGGTGCCCATGAGCGTGCCGGTGGTGCCGAGCCCGGCCACGAAGTGCGTGATCTCCGGTAGGTCGGCGAGCAGTTCGGGGCCGGTGCCGGTGTAGTGCGCGCGGGCGTTCGCGGGGTTGCCGTACTGGTAGAGCATCACCCAGTCGGGGTGCTCGGCGGCGAGCTTCTTCGCCTCGGCGACGGCCCGATTGGAGCCGCCCGCGGCGGGCGAGGGGATGATCTCGGCGCCGTACATGGTGAGCAGCTGGCGCCGCTCCGCGGACGTGTTCTCCGGCATCACGCACACCAGCCGGTAGCCCTTGAGTTTGGCGGCCATCGCGAGGCTGATGCCGGTGTTCCCGGAGGTGGGCTCGAGGATGGTGTCGCCCGGGCGCAGGCGGCCGTCGTCCTCGGCTTCCGTGATCATGCGCAGCGCCGGGCGGTCCTTGATCGACCCCGTCGGGTTGCGGTCCTCGAGTTTCGCCCACAGCCGCACGTGCGGCGCAGCGTCGGCGCTCTCCCAGCGCGGCGAGAGGCGCGGCAGTCCGATCAGCGGTGTGCCGCCGAGCGAGTCGAGCAGCGAATCGAAACGCATCTATCCGCCTGCACCGCGCGCGAGGAGGGCACCGTCGAACGGCACCGCGGCACTCACCGGGAGCCGCCGGCCACCGCGGGAAGCACCGTCACGGTGCCGCCGTCGGTGACGGGGGTGTCGAGGCCGCCGGTGAACCGCACGTCCTCGTCGTCGACGTAGACGTTGACGAACCGGTGCAGCGCGCCGTCCGCGATGAGGCGGTCCTTGATCCCGGCGTGCCGTGTCTCGAGGTCGTCGATGACGGCGGCCAGCGTCGCGCCCTCGGCGGGCACCCGCTTCCGATCGCCGGTGAGCGGCCGCAGGATGGTCGGGATGGAGACGGTGACGGACATCAATCCTCCAGGATGTGGACGGGCTCTTCGGTGATCACGGAATCGACGATGCGGTAGCTGCGGACCTCGGCGTCGGGGCCCAGCTCGTCCCGGGTCGAGATCAGCACGTAGTGGGCGTTCGGCTCGGATGCGAAGGCCACGTCGGTGCGGGACGGATAGGCCTCGGTGGCGGTGTGCGAGTGGTAGATGACGACCGGTTCCTCGTCGGCCTCGTCCATCCCGCGCCAGACGCGCAGCTGCTCGCCCGAGTCGAACCGGTAGAAGGTCGGCGATCGCTCGGCGTTGACCATCTCGATGAGGCGCTCGGGGCGGTCGGAGCCCTCGGGGCCGGCGATGACGCCGCACGCCTCGTCCGGGTGGTCACGGCGCGCGTGCGCGATCATCGTCTCCACCAGCTCACGCCGGATGGTCAGGCCCGTCTCGGTCACGCCCCGAACAACCGCGCCGGGCCCGGGGCTATTCCGCCTCGCGGTCGAGCATCACCGAGACCAGCACGTCGAGCATCGCCGACAGCCAGTGGTAGACGTCCACGTGGCCGGCGCGGGCCGGGTCCTCGGAGGACGGGCCGTCGGGCAGGTCCGCGGTGATGCCGAGCAGGGTACCCAGCGCCAGGCGCAGGTCGTTGATGCAGGTCAGCCAGTCCTGCGCCTCGGACTCGGTGAGGGTGACCGTGCCGGCCCGCTCGGGCAGGGTGGCGAGCACGGTCTGCGCCGCGTCGCGCTTGGCGTCGATCACCTCGGGCTCGTTGAGGGAGCGGAGCGCGCCGTTGAGGTCGCGGGCCAGCTCGCCCGACGGTGCCTCGCTCGCGCCGGGGGCGTTCGCGTCGGGGCGGTAGAAGTCGGGCAGCAGCCGCTGCAGCACGGTCTCCTGCGGCGGCTCGGCGTGGCCCGTGCGCAGCCCCGTGAGCTCGGCGAGATCGTCGTGCGGGGCCGAGTCCTCCCGCTCGTCGAAGAGCTCCACCAGGGAGCCGACGAGCGACCGGACGAGGCCCACCTCCTCCGGATCCATCTTCGAGACGAAGCGGACATCGCCGCGCACGCCTCGCTTGACCTGCCAGTTACGCACTCAGTCGTCTCGCTGCATCGTCGCCCACAGGCCGGCCGCATGCAGCTTGCGGACGTCGGCCTCCACCTTGTCGCGGTCGCCCGTGGAGACCACGGCCTTCCCCTCGGTGTGCACCTGCATCATCAGTTCCTTGGCTTTGGCCGTGCTGAATCCGAACAGCTTGCGCAGCACGAAGGTCACGTACGACATGAGGTTCACGGGGTCGTCCCAGACCACGGTGACCCAGGGCTTGTCGACGGCTTCGTCGGTCTTGCGCTCCAGCACCGCGGACGTGCCGGGCTGGGCGGCGGCGCCCCCAGGACCTCCCGGTGCCGCTGCGCTGCTGTCGGTCATGGTTCTAGGGTACCCAGTGTGACGGTAGATGAAAACGGGACCGACATCCCCTGGCGGAGCTCGGCCCTGCTCACCGATCAGTACGAGCTGACCATGCTGGCGGCGGCGCTCAAGGACGGCACCGCGCACCGCCCCTGCGTCTTCGAGGTCTTCGCTCGACGCCTGCCCGCGGGCCGCCGGTACGGCGTCCTGGCGGGCACCTCGCGGGTGCTCGACGAGCTGCGCCGGTTCCGCTTCGGCCCCGACGAGCTCGCGGTCGTCGAGCGATTCCTCGACCCCGACACGCTCGCGTGGCTCGCGGACTACCGGTTCACCGGCGAGATCGACGGTTATCGCGAGGGCGAGCTGTACTTCCCCGGGTCGCCGCTCCTGACGGTGCGCGCGACCTTCGCGGAGGGCGTGATCCTCGAGACCCTGATCCTGTCGATCCTCAACCACGACAGTGCGATCGCGTCCGCGGCCGCCCGCATGGTCTCGGCGGCCGCAGGCCGGCCGCTGATCGAGATGGGCTCGCGCCGCACGCACGAGCGCGCCGCGGTGGCGTCGGCGCGCGCCGCGTACCTGGCGGGGTTCGCGACGACCTCGAACATGGAGGCGGCGCGCACGTACGGCGTCCCGTCGGGCGGAACCGCGGCGCACGCCTTCACCCTGCTGCACACCGGCCCGGACGGCCCCGACGAGGAGGCCGCGTTCGCGGCCCAGGTCGCCGCGCAGGGGCCGGGCACCACCCTGCTGGTCGACACCTACGACATCACGGAGGGCGTGAACCGCGCGGTGCGCGCCGCGGGGCCCGAGCTCGGCGGGGTGCGGATCGATTCCGGCGACCTCGGCATCATCACGCGGCAGGTCCGCGCCCAGCTCGACGGCCTGGGCGCCACGAGGACGAAGATCGTCGTCTCGGGCGACCTCGACGAGTACGCGATCGGCGCCCTGCGCGCGGAACCGATCGACGTCTACGGCGTCGGCACTTCGCTGGTCACCGGATCCGGCGCGCCCACGGCGGGGATGGTGTACAAGCTCGTCGAGGTCGACGGTCTGCCCGTCGCCAAGCGCAGCTCGCACAAGGAGACCCAGGGCGGTGAGAAGCGCGCCGTGCGGCTCGCGCGCAGCACCGGCACCATCGTCGAGGAGGTGTTGCACCGGCCGGGCGCGACGCCCGTGGTGCCGGCGCACCTGACCGCGACACCGCTGCAGATCCCGCTGGTGCGGGGTGGCGATCAGGTCGACGGGCTCCCCGGCCTCGAGGACGCCCGCACCCACCTGCGCGAGGCGCTCGTGACGCTGCCGTGGGAGGGCCTGGGCCTGTCCAACGGCGAGCCCGCGATCCCGACGCGATTCGAGGAGAAGCGATGACGACCGCGCTGATCGTCGTGGACGTGCAGAACGACTTCTGCGAGGGCGGCTCGCTGGCCGTCGCCGGCGGCGCGCAGGTGGCGCGCCGCATCCACGACGACCTGCTGGAGTCGTACCCGGTCATCGTCGCGACGCGGGACTGGCACATCGATCCCGGTGCGCACTTCTCCGCGACGCCGGACTTCGTGGAGTCGTGGCCGGTGCACTGCCGGGCGCGCACCGGCGGCGCCGAGTTCCACCCGAACCTACGCCTGCCGCTGCGCGTGCCGGTGTTCAGCAAGGGCGCCTACTCGGCGGCCTACTCGGGCTTCGAGGCCCACGACGCCGATGGCGCCTCGCTCGCGGAATGGCTCGCGGCGCACGACGTCTCGAAGGTCGACGTGGTCGGCATCGCCACCGACTACTGCGTGCGGGCGACCGCGCTCGACGCTCTCGCCGCGGGCCTGACCGTGCGCGTCCTCGCCGACTACACCGCGGGCGTCGCGGCGGAGTCCACCCGTACCGCGCTGGCGGAGTTCACCGCCGCCGGGATCACGGTGTCCTGACGCCGAGTCCGGATCAACCCGGCCGCCGCGCGAGCAGGGCCGTCAGTTCCGCGTGCAGCTCGTCGGGGTACTGCATCGGCAGGGAGTGCGTCCCTTCGGGCCACACGCGGACCGTCGCGTCCGGCAGGGCGCGCGCCCGCGCCGCGGCCGCCGCGGTGTCGGTGACGGCGCTCCGGCCGCCGAGTCCGACGAAGACGGGCATCGTGAGCCGCGCCAGCGCGGCGGCGTCGGGCTGCGCCGGCGTCGGGAGCGCGGCGCGGTACCCGGCCGCCCCGGCGTCGATCATGGCGCCGATGGGGCTCCGGGCGGTGTCGGTCTCGTCGGCACCGCCGATGGACGCGAGCCCCTTCCTGCGCCAGGATTCGGGCAGGAAGGGCAAGGCCGAGGGCAGCGTGGCGGCGTACATCTGCCAGCGCAGCCCCGCGAAGACGAGGATCGGCTCCCACAGCGTGAGTGTGGCGACCCGCTCGGGGAAACGGACGGCGAGGTTCGCCGCGCCCCACGCGCCGAACGAGTGTCCGACGAGGTGGACCCGGTCGAGCCCGAGGCCGGTCAGCGCCTCCGCGAGCCACGCCGCCTGGTCCTCGGCGCCGGCGAGCGGCCGGTCCTGCACGCTCATCCCGGCATCTCCCAGCGCGTCGACCGCGTAGACCTCCCGGTCGCCGAGCCGGGCCAGCACGTCGGCCCACATCGGCACGCCCGAGGAGCGGCCGGGAACCAGGACAACGGGCGCCGCGCCGGGCACGGGCTCGCCGAACCGGTAGGCGCGGACGACGCCGAAGCCGGTGCGCACGTCGCGGGCCGCGGTCGGTGCGGGCAGGTCGCGGAAGGCGCGGTCGTACCGGGCCAGGTAGGTCTCGCGCGCATCCGCCGACCGCCAGTAGCCGACGGGGCTCGGGTCGCGCACCAGGTACGCGCCCGTGGCACCGAGTACCACCGCCGCCGCCAGCCCGATCGCCGCCGCTCGGCGGATCCGTCGTCCCATCGCGCACCTCCTTGGCAATGCACACGCATTGTAACAGCGTGGCGATGCATCCGCATTGCTACGATCGGCGGATGCCGAAGCAGGTCGATCACGAGGAGCGCCGCGCGGAGATCGACCGCGCGGTGTGGGCGATCATCGCGGAGGACGGCATCGCGGCCGTCACCCTCCGCGCCATCGCGGCGCGCGGCGGGATCTCGATGGGGCGCGTGCAGCACTACTTCCCCACCCGCGAAGCGATCGTCGCACACGCGCTGACCTCGTACCTCGCCCTCGCCGAGCGCGCGAATCCGGTCCCCGAGGACCGCGACGACGCGCTGCTCATGCTGCTCACACACGCGATCCCGCGGGACGGAACGGGGCGGCTCGGCGCGAAGGTCTGGTACGCCTACCTCGCCGAGTCGGTCACCGACCCGGGGCTGCGCGCGATCGTCGGCGAGGCACTGAGGGGTGCCGAGGATCTCGCGACCGACCTCCTCGACGGGGACCGCGAGCGTGCGCGCGTCCTGCTCGCCGCCGCGGACGGCCTGGCCTACCGAGCACTCATCGGACTCATCGACGCCGAGGAGGCCGCTGCCGCCGTTCGCGCTCTGGCCGGAGTCAGCCCCGGACCCGGTTGAGGTAGTTGTAGACCGTGAACCGGGTGACGCCGAGCGCCTCGGCCACCGCCTCCGCGGATTTGCGGTAGGCGAACGCGCCCCGCTCCTCCAGCAGGCGAACGGCCCGCTGCTTCTCCGCCCGGTCGAGCTCGCCCAGCGGCGAGCCCAGCTCGGCGGCCAGGTTCGCGAGCAACGAGTCGAGATCCCCGGCCTGCGCCTCGACCACCGGCAGCCGCACCCCGGCCACCGTCTCGCCCTCCCACATCAGGGGCACGTCGCCGCGTCGCACCGCATCCGGCGCGACGATCTCGCCGTCCACCCGCGCGACGAGTTCCCGGACGGCCTCGAGCAGCGGGTGCTCCCCCGCGGGCCGCGGCACCGATTCAGCCATCGGCGCGGTCGATCTGCACGGTGATCCGCGTGGCGCCGCCCGCGAAGGCCCCGGCGAGCGCCTCACGCAGGGCGTCGAGCACCGCGCCCGCCTCACCCTCGACGGCCGTACCGAGCGGCCCGAAGTCGTGGTCCAGGCCGCGGGCGCGGAGCACCGCGACGGCCCGCTCGGCGTGCGAGGGCACCGCCCCCTCACCCTCGAAGGGCTCACTGGTGAATTCCGCGGTGAGACGCATGTCCGCATCGTAGCCCGGAGGAATTTTCAACAAACTGTTGACGTGACTCAGATCACATGTCATTCTTCGATGAGTGGAAAACTTCTTCCGCAGACCGAAAGAAGGCAGGTCAGATGGACCTCGAAGACTTCAACTCGGCACCTGAGGCCGATATCCGGGCGACTCTACTCGCGTGTTGCGATGTGCGCTCGTGGAGCGACGCGGTCCTGGCGGCGCGCCCCTACGCCGATGCCTCGGACGCGCTCCGCGTGGCCGGCACCGCGGCGCTGGCGTTCACGCCCACCGACGTCGACCGGGCCCTGGCCGCGCACCCGCGGATCGGCGAGCGCGCCGCCGGGTCCTCCACCGAGGCGGCGTGGTCCCGCACGGAGCAGTCGGGCGTCGCGACCGACGCGCAGACGCAGGCGGCCCTGGTCGCCGGGAACCGCGCCTACGAGGACCGGTTCGACCGCGTCTTCCTCATCAACGCCGCGGGGCTCGACGCGACGACGGTCCTCGCCGAACTGCACCGGCGCCTCGAGAACGCGCCGGACACGGAGGCGGCCGAGGTGGCCCGCGAGCTGCGCGGCATCGCACTGCGCCGCCTCGCCCGTGTTCTGGAATTGGAAGACGAACTCGCAGAGGAGAGCTCATGAGCACCGTCACCACCCACGTCCTCGACACCGCGCGCGGCGTCCCCGCCGCCGGCGTGCCGATCCGGTTGGACCGGCTCGAACCGGACGGCACCGCCGACCCGGTCGCCGCGGGGGTCACCGACGACGACGGCCGGATCCGCGACCTCGGCCCCGAGGACCTCGCCGCCGGCGTCTACCGCCTGACCTTCGACACCGCGCACTACGCCGCGGCCACCGGCCAGGAGAACTTCTTCCCGGAGGTCTCCATCGTCTTCCAGCTCCGGGCGGAGGGCGGCGCGGTCCCCCACCACCACGTCCCCCTACTCCTCAGCCCGTTCCACTACTCCACCTACAAAGGAAGCTGACCACCATGGCAATCCACTTGGGCCCCAACCAGTACGGCAAGGCGGAGAACCGCGTGGTGCGGATCTACCGCGACACCGCCCGGCACACGATCCGCGATCTCAACGTCTCCTCGGCGCTGCGCGGAGACTTCTCCGATGCGCACATCAGCGGCGATCAAGCCGCAGTGCTGCCCACCGACACCCAGAAGAACACCGCCTTCGCCTTCGCCAAGGAGAAGGGGATCGGCGCGATCGAGGACTACGCGCTCACGCTCGGCGGGCACTTCATCGACTCCACCCCGAAGGCCGACGGTGCGCGCATCGAGGTGCACGAGTACCCCTGGGAGCGCATTGAGGTCGACGGAGCCGGCCACGACCACGCGTTCGTCCGCTCCGGCGGCGGCGTCCGCTCGACGGTCGTCAACGTCGACGGCCGCGGCGCGGACCGCCGCGCCCACGTCGTCTCCGGCATCCACGACCTGACGCTGCTCAAGTCCACCGGCTCGGAGTTCCACGGCTTCCTCAAGGACAAGTACACGACGCTGCAGGAGACCGACGACCGCATCCTCGCCACGTCCCTCGTCGCGAAATGGCGCTACGACCACACGGACGTGGACTGGGACAAGACCTTCGACTCGATCCGCGCGATCATGCTGCAGCGCTTCGCCGAGATCCACAGCAAGGCCCTGCAGCAGACCCTGTACGGCATGGGCGAGGCGGTGCTCGAGCGACACCCGGAGGTCGCGGAGATCAAGTTCTCCGCACCGAACAAGCACCACTTCCTGGTGGACCTGTCCCCGTTCGGCACGGAGAACCCCGGCGAGGTGTTCATCGCGGCGGACCGCCCGTACGGCCTGATCGAGGCGAGCGTGGTGCGCGACGACGCGTCCGACGCCGGCTCGGCGTGGCACGGCGTCCCCGGATTCTGCTAACGGGCGCCCGGCATGACCACAGCCACCGAGGTACGGCCCGAGGACGAACGCCTCCCGTTGGGCAGGACCTTCGTCTACGGCCTCCAGCACATCCTCACGATGTACGGCGGCGTCATCGCGCCCCCGCTCATCGTGGGCGGCGCGGCGGGGCTCTCCGCCACGGACATGAGCCTGCTCGTGACCGCCGGCCTGTTCGTCAGCGGCCTGGCCACGATCCTGCAGACGATCGGCATCGGTCCCCTCGGCGCCCGGCTGCCGATCGTGCAGGGCCTCTCGTTCGCCAGCGTGTCGACGATGACCGCCATCGCGCAGGACGGCGGCGTGCGGCCGATCTTCGGCGCGATCATCGTCGCCGGGCTGATCGGCCTCGCCCTGAGCTCGGTCTTCGCGAAGCTGGTGCGCTACTTCCCGCCGGTCGTGACGGGCACGATCATCACGGTGATCGGCCTGTCACTGCTGCCCGTGACCTTCAACTGGGCACAGGGCGGCAACGCGAAGGCCGCCGACTACGGGTCGATGGCGAACATCGGGCTGGCGGGTGCCACGGTCCTGATCATCCTGGTGATCAGCCGCCTGTTCCAGGGCGCGATCTCCCGGCTCTCGATCCTCATCGGCATCGTCGTCGGCACGGTGATCGCCGCGTTCATGGGCGAGCTCGACTTCTCCAAGGTCGGCGACGGCCCGATCTTCTCGCTCCCGCCGATCCTGCATTTCGGCAGCCCGACCTTCCAGATCGGCGCCATCATCTCGATGACGATCGTGATCCTGGTGATCATGACCGAGACCACGGCCGACATCCTCGCCATCGGCGAGATCGTGGGCACGCCCGTCGACGCCAGGCGGGTGGCGAACGGACTGCGGGCCGACATGCTCTCCACCGCGGTGGCCCCCGCGTTCAGCGCCTTCCCGTGCAGCGCGTTCGCGCAGAACGTGGGCCTGGTGGCCCTCACCGGGATCAAGAGCCGGTACGTGGTGGCGATGGGCGGCGGCATCCTCGCCTTCCTGGGCCTGCTCCCCGTCGTGGGCCGTGTGATCGCGGCGATCCCGTATCCCGTGTTGGGTGGCGCCGGCCTCGTGCTGTTCGGCTCCGTCGCGGCCAGCGGCATCAAGACGCTCTCGCGCGTGAACTTCGACGGCAACCTCAACATGGTGATCGTCGCCGTGTCCCTCGGGATGGGCATGATCCCCGTGGCGGCACCGGACTTCTGGCACGCCTTCCCGACGGCGGTCGGGACCGTGATGCACTCCGGGATCAGCGCCGCGGCCGTCGTGGCGGTCGTCCTGAACTTCCTGTTCAACGAGATCACCGCAGGTAACCGCCCGGACGTCTCGGTGTTCGCAGCCGCACCCGACGAACGCGGCAATCCGATCCCGAAGGACGACTGAGAATCCGAGTCGTCGGCCGACGGCCGCACGCCTCCGACCGGAGCCGGGGTGCACCACGCACTCCGGCTTCCGTCTTTCCGGAACCCCTTGACGTGACCACCATCACATGCCACAATTCCATAGTACGGAAATGATCTTTCCAACAGGCGAAAGCTTGCAGGTCGTATCGGACCTCGCCAGAACCTGCATCGCCCGTACGTCCTGTCTGACGAAGGAGCCCCCATGAACGCGAACGCCCCCGCCCAGTACACGGTCAACTGCTCGATCCTCCTGGCCGACACACCGATCTTCGAGCGGCCCCGTGTCGCCCGCGAAGCCGGCTTCGAGGCCGTCGAGTTCTGGTGGCCCTTCCCGACCTCCGTGCCCGGCGACCGGCAGGTCGACGCCTTCGTCACCGCCGTCGAGGATGCGGGCGTCCAGCTGACGGGACTCAACTTCGCCGCCGGCGACATGCCCGGCGGCGAGCGCGGCCTGCTCTCCGACCCCGCCCGCGTCACCGAGTTCCGCGACAACATCGACGTCGTCCTCGGCATCGGCGAGCGCCTGGGCACCCGCGCCTTCAACGCGCTGTACGGCAACCGGATCGACGGCGTCGCCCCGGCCGAGCAGGACGCGGTGGCGACCGAGAACCTCGCCGCCGCCGGGCGTGCCGCGGCCGCCATGGACGCCGTCGTCTTGATCGAGCCGGTGAGCGGCGCCCCGCGCTACCCGCTGCTGACCGCCGCCGACGCGGTGGCCGTCATCGATCGCGTGCGGGAGCAGTCCGGTATCGACTCCCTGCGTCTGCTCGCCGACCTGTACCACTTGCACGTCAACGGCGACGACGTCACCGCCGCCATCGACACCTACGCCGACCGGATCGGCCACGTGCAGATCGCGGACGATCCCGGCCGCGGAGAGCCCGGCACCGGCACGCTCGATCTCGACGGCCACCTGGCGCACCTGACCCGCGTCGGCTACCGCGGCCCGATCAGCCTGGAGTACAAGCAGACCCAGGCGGATCCCTTCGCATGGCTCCCGCGCGAGCAGCGCGCGGCCCGCATCCCGGCCGCGTCCTGACCGTCCCGGTCCCCCGTCCCCTCTCGATCGACGACCCGACAAGGACTCGACAATGACGAACATCGCCTTCATCGGACTCGGCATCATGGGCAGCCCCATGGCCGTCCACCTCGCGAACGCCGGGCACACGGTGGCCGGTTTCAACCGCACCCCGGAGCGGGCCAAACCCCTCGTCGACGCCGGAGGCCGCGCCGCCGCCTCGATCGCCGACGCCGTGGCCGACGCCGAGGTCATCGCCGTCATGGTGCCGGACTCCCCCGACGTGCAGGCCGTGCTGGCCGGCGAGGGCGGCGTCTTCGACAACGCCCCCGCCGGCGCGCTCATCATCGACTTCTCCAGCATCCGGCCCGACGTCACGACGGACCTCGCCGCGCAGGCCGGCGAGCGCGGGTTCCGTCTCATCGACGCACCCGTCTCGGGCGGCGAGGCGGGTGCGGTGAACGCGACCCTCTCGATCATGGTCGGCGGCGAGCCGGAGGACTTCGCCGCGGCGAAGCCGATACTGGACGTGGTCGGCAAGACCATCGTGCACGTGGGCCCCCACGGCTCGGGCCAGACGGTCAAGGCCGCCAACCAGCTCATCGTCGCCGGCAACATCCAGCTCCTGGCCGAGGCGATCGTCTTCCTCGAGGCGTACGGCGTGGACACCGCCGCAGCGGTGGAGGTCCTCGGGGGCGGGCTCGCGGGCTCCGCCGTGCTGAACCAGAAGGCGCAGAAGATGCTCGACCGCGAGTTCGAACCCGGGTTCCGGATCGAGCTGCACCACAAGGATCTCGGCATCGTGACCGCCGCCGCCCGGGAGGCCGGCGTCGTCGCACCGCTCGGCGGCCTCGTCGCCCAACTCATGGCCTCCGCCCGCGCCAACGGCGACGGTGCGCTCGACCACTCCGCGCTGCTGCGCGGCGTCGAGCGGCTGTCGGGCCGCACCTCCTAACCCGAAGACCATTGGAGAACTGACATGGCTCGTATGCGCGCCGCCGAAGCAGCGGTCACGATCATGGAACTCGAGGGCGCCACTCAGGCGTTCGGCGTTCCGGGCGCCGCCATCAACCCCTTCTACGCCGCGATGCGCGCGCACGGCGGCATCGGCCACGTGCTCGCCCGCCACGTCGAGGGCGCCTCACACATGGCGGAGGGCTACACCCGCGCCGCGGCCGGCAACATCGGGGTCTGCATCGGTACGTCCGGCCCCGCGGGCACCGACATGATCACGGGGTTGTACTCCGCCATGGCCGATTCCATCCCGTTCCTCGCCATCACCGGTCAGGCGCCCGTCGCCCGCCTGCACAAGGAGGACTTCCAGGCGGTCGACATCGCCTCCATCGCGAAGCCCGTCACCAAGATGGCCGTCACCGTGCTCGAACCCGCACAGGTGCCGGGCGTCTTCGCGCAGGCCTTCCACCTCATGCGTTCGGGTCGGCCCGGCCCCGTCCTCATCGATCTGCCCATCGACGTGCAGCTCGCCGAGATCGAGTTCGACCCGGACACCTACACCCCGCTGCCCGTGCACCGGCCGGCCGCGACCCGGGCGCAGGCGGAGAAGACGCTGGACATGCTGGCCGCGGCCGAGCGACCGCTCATCGTGGCGGGCGGCGGCATCATCAACGCCGACGCCTCCGACAAGCTGGTGGAACTGGCGGAGCTGCTGGACGTCCCGGTGATCCCCACCCTCATGGGCTGGGGCACCATCCCGGACGACCACCGGCTCGCGGCCGGCATGGTGGGCCTGCAGACCGCGCACCGCTACGGCAACGCGACGATGCTCGCCTCCGACTTCGTGCTGGGGATCGGCAACCGCTGGGCGAACCGGCACACGGGTGGGCTGGACACCTACCGCGAGGGCCGCACGTTCGTCCACGTGGACATCGATCCCACCCAGATCGGTCGCGTCTTCCCGCCGGACTACAGCATCGTCTCCGACGCGGGCGCCGCGCTGGAGCAGCTGGTGGAGGTGGCCCGCGAGCGGCGGACGGCCGGTGCCCTGGCCGACCGTTCGGCGTGGGTCGAGTCCTGCGCCGAGCGCAAGCGGACCATGCAGCGGCGCACGCACTTCGACGAGATCCCGATCAAGCCGCAGCGCGTCTACGAGGAGATGAACAAGGCCTTCGGCCGCGACACCCGCTACGTCAGCACGATCGGGCTCTCGCAGATCGCCGGCGGGCAGTTCCTGCACGTCTTCAAGCCGCGGCACTGGATCAACTGCGGGCAGGCCGGGCCACTGGGATGGACGATCCCCGCGGCGCTCGGCGTGGTCAAGGCCGTGCCCGGAACCGACGTGGTGGCCCTGTCGGGCGACTACGATTTCCAGTTCATGATCGAAGAACTCGCGGTCGCGGCGCAGTTCAACCTGCCCTACGTGCACGTGGTCGTGAACAACTCGTACCTCGGCCTGATCCGGCAGGCGCAACGCGCCTTCGACATGGACTTCCAGGTCCAGCTGGGCTTCGACAACATCAACGCCGACGCCGACGACGCCCACAGCACGAACGGCGCGGACCCGATGCCCCTGGCCCCCAAGGGCTACGGCGTCGACCACGTCAAGGTGGCCGAAGGCCTGGGCTGCAAGGCGGTGCGGGTCACCGATCCCGCCGAGATCGCCGCGACGCTCACCCGCGCGCAGGAGATGGCCCGCGAGCACAAGGTGCCCGTCGTCGTCGAGATCTTCCTGGAGCGGGTGACCAACATCGCGATGGGCACCGAACTCGACAACGTGGCCGAGTTCGAGGACCTCGCGACCGTCGGGACCGACGCGCCGACCGCGCTCCTGCTGCTGGACTAGGCGGCTGCGATGACGACGGTGCTGCTCGCGCCCGACAAGTTCAAGGGCTCGCTGTCCGCGGCGGGCGTCGCCGCCGCGCTCGCTCGCGGCATCGCGGACGGCGCTCCCGACTGGGTGTGCGTGCACGCCCCGATCGCGGACGGCGGGGACGGCACCGTCGACGCCGCCGTGGCGTCCGGGTGGGAGCGGGTGCAGGTGGGGACCACCGGGCCGACCGGGGCTCCGCACACCACGTCCTACGCGCGCGGCGGCGCCACGGCGGTGGTCGAGCTGGCCTCGGCCGTCGGGCTGGAACTGCTGCCCGGCGGCGTGCCGGACGCGCTGGGCGCCACGACCTTCGGGCTGGGGTCCGTCATCCGGCACGCGCTCGAGCACGGCGCGGAGGACATCGTCCTCGGCCTCGGCGGGAGCGCGTCGACCGACGGCGGCGCCGGCATGCTGCAGGCGCTCGGCGTGACGATCACCGACCGTGCGGGCGAACCCGTGCGGCCCGGCGGCACCGCGCTGCTGCACGCTGCGCACGCCGACCTCTCGGGCCTGATCCCCGAGGCCCGCGCCGCGCGATTCACGCTCGCCTGCGACGTCGACAACCCGCTGCTCGGCCCCGCCGGCGCCGCGGCCGTCTACGGGCCGCAGAAGGGGGCGAGCGCCTCCCAGGTCACGCTGCTCGACGGCGCGCTGCGCACGTGGGCCGATGTGGTGGCGGAGGCGACCGGCACCGACCTGCGGGGGACGCCGGGCGCGGGGGCGGCGGGCGGCACGGGCTTCGGCGCGATGGCCGTGCTCGGCGCCGCGGCGCGGCCGGGCGTCGACATCGTGCTCGAGCTCGCCGACTTCGCCCGCAAGGTCGCGGCGGCGGATCTCGTCGTCACGGGCGAGGGGTCGCTCGACGAGCAGTCGCTGCACGGCAAGGCACCGGTCGGCGTGGCCTCCGCGGCACGCGCGGCTGGGGTGCCCGTCATCGCTGTGGCGGGCCGCAGCGCGCTGAGCGCGGAGCAGGTCAGGGCCGCCGGATTCCAACGGGCACTGACGCTCTCCGACATCGAGCCGGACCCCGCACGGTCGATCGCGAACGCCGCCGACCTGCTGCGCCGGGTGGGCCGCACCATCGCGGAGGGTGGGGTCACCGCCTGAGCCGCGCGCGGTCCGAGCGCGATCAGCTCGGCCGGTTGCGGGACAGCCAGGTGGCGATCTGCCGTTCGCCGCGGGCCGTCACCCACTCTCGTGCGACGGGCGAGAGGCGCGCCGCCGCCTGGAAGGGCAGGTGATTCGCCCAGGCCACCGGCACCGCCCAGGGCAGCTCCCGGGGCAGGCCCAGGTCGCGCAGGCCGGCCGGCCCCGCGAAGACGGCCTCGAGGCTGCCCAGGTAACGCCGGTGGAAGAGGCGGCGGACGGACTGCGCCACCGGGTAGTCGTGCCGGCCCCAGTTGCCGTACAGGGCGCGCCCCAGGACCGCGGAATCGGCGTCCGGGCCGGGTGCGTACTGCCCGATCTGAACCATGCGACGGCGGCCCTCCCCCTCGGTGGCGGGCAGGACGTGCTCGTCGATGCCGAGCAGCCAGCCGACGTACCGCCACAGTGCCATCACGTCGCGGCCCTCCGCCGCGGACACCGGCATGCCCAGGGCGCGCAGGCCGATGAGGAAGGTGGTGGAGAACAGGCCCAGGGTGCCGAGCTGGTCGGACTGGTTGATCGGCATGCCCCATTCCGCGGTGTCCCAGTCGTCGCGGCGCAGCAGCGCGGTGTTGGCGAGGCCGTGGATCACGCGGACCTTCACGGCGGAGCGCCAGCCCTGCTCGTGCGGGCGCAGCTCGCCCCCGATGATCTCCGCCCACCACTGGGTCGTCTCGTGGATCCGCGCGTCGACGCCGTCGACGAGGCGGCCCGTCGCGACGAGCTGGCGGGTGGTGGCGGAGGTGGTGTACCCGGTCATCAGGGAGGCCGTGGCGAGGACGTCGAGGCCGAGCGAGCCCGAGCGCCGGCACACCGCCGCCCCGCGCTCGCACGCGTCGAAGTCCACCCACGCCGGCGTCGCCGCCGCTCCCGTCGCATCGATCAGCTCCCGGAGCACCGGGACCGCGGTCTCCCCTCCGCCGAGCGCGTCGTCGAGCTCGCGCATGGAGAAGGCGCGGTCGTCGATCATCGCCCGCCCGAGCCGGTTCCCGAGCTCGTCGCCGCGGCTGACGCCGTCGCGGGCCCAGTCGATCTCCTCGGCGGTGAACGGCCGGCGGTCGTGCTGCAGCAGACGGAGCGGCAGGGTGGTCCGGGCGGCCCATTCCGGGTCGCGATCGAAGCGTTCAGGGGTGTCGACGGTGCGCGGGGCTGCGATGGTCATACCCCGAATGTACCCCTATCTGGCTACGGCGTGTAGCCACAATTTGCGCGCCTCAGCCGTCGGCACCGCGGAGCCGCCGCAGCACGGCCGTGAGCTCGCGGTTCCCGAGGATCCCGGCGACCATGATCTGTTCTATCCGCTCCGGGGAGGCGTCGATCCGGCCCGCGCGCGCGGCGATCGCGAGGTCGATCCCGCCGACGACGATGAGCCGCGCGGACAGCCGCGCGTCGACCGGGTCGGGCGGATCGTCGAGCAACTCGGCGGCCTGGCCCGCCATCACCCCGGCGAGCAGGTCGACCAGCGCCTCGCGCCGGTCGCGCAGTCCGGGGTGCAGGTCGGCACCCATCAGGAGCGCGGCCCGACGCGGGTCTGCGCTCATCGCGGCGAGGGAACCGTGCACGCCGGCACGGACCTTTCGCTCGATCCCGTCGGCCCCGCCCTCCGGCACGGACGCGATGGCCGTCCGGGCATCGGCGACGACAGTGGCGGCCATTGCGTCGAAGGCCTCGGCGAGCACCTGGTCGGGGGAATCGAAGGTCTCGCGGAAGTACCGCGCGTGCAGGCCCGACTCCGCGCAGAGCGAGCGGGCGCTCACGGCCGCCACGCCCTCGCGGGCGGCGACGGTCAGCGCGGCGTCCACGAACCGGGCGCGACGCTCGTCCCGCCGCGCCTCGGCGCTGACACCGCTGTAACGCCGCCCCTCGGTCTCGGTCATCGGCCCAGCGTAGCGACCCCGGGCCGCTCGCTCCCGCCCGGCGGTCAGGCCGAAGCGGCGAGGATCTCGCGCGGGTCGAAGGTCACGTTCACCGCGGTGATCAGGCCGTTCTCGACGTGCGTCCAGTTCGCGACCGCCGTCTGCGGCGCACCGCCCATCCCCAGGTCGAACCAGGTGATCACGTCGGTGCCGTCGGCGACGCGGGCGCGCACCGCGAGCGAGTCGGTGGCGGCGGCCATGCCGCCGAGGCCCCGGAGGAACTCCTCGGGACCGTGCGCGACGCCGAAGACGCCCGTGAAGACGCAGTCGGCGGCGAGGTAGGGGCGCAACGCTTCGAAGTCCTTCTCCTCCCAGCAGCGGAAGTAGGTCTCGGCGATGCGGCGGGGCGTGCTGTTCTCGGTCATGACTCCACCCTGCGTCCGTGCTCAGCAGAAGTCCAACAGCTACGAACGATGAGAACTATCATCACGAGTGATGGAACTGCACCAGCTCCGCTACCTCGTCGCCGTGGTCGACCGCGGCTCCTTCACCGCAGCCGCGGACGCCCTGCACGTCGCGCAGTCGGGCGTCTCCGCGCAGGTCGCCAAGCTGGAGCGGGAACTCGGCCACCGTCTGCTCGAGCGCGGTACACGGACCGTCGCGGTCACCCCCGAGGGCGCGGAGCTGCTGCCGCACGCGCGGGCCGCGCTCGCCTCCGTGGAAGCGGTGCGCGCGGCCGCCGACGAACTCACGGGCGTCGTCCGCGGCCACGTGCGACTCGGCACCGTGATCGGCTGCACGATCCCCGGCTACCTCTCGGGCTTCGCGGCGTTCCGGGCCGCGCACCCGGCGGTCACCGTCGACGTCATGGAGGGGAATTCGGACGACCTCGTCGCCGACCTCGTCGCGGGCGCGCTCGACGTCGCCCTCGTCGCGCACGCCCACGCCCTGCCCGCGACGGTGTCGGCGCACCCACTGATCCGGGAGCCGCTCACCGCCGTCGTGCCGGACGGCCACCCCTGGGCGGGCCGGGACTCGCTCGCCTGCGCCGATCTCGCCGGTACGACGGTGCTGTGCCTACCGCGCGGTACGGGCGTCCGCGCCGCGCTCGAGATCACCTGCGCCGCCGAGCGGACCGTCGTCGAGCCGACCGTGCAGGCGCACTCCCCCGAGGCGCTCCTGGCACTCGCCGCGCACGGGGCGGGCGTCGCGGTGCTCACCGGGTCGATGGCGGGCGGCCGGCCGGGCCTGGCGACGATCCCGCTCGCCCGGTCCGCCCGGACGGCGCTGTCCCTCGCGACCCGGGCGGCACCCTCCGCGGCGGCGGGCGCGATGACCCGGACGCTGCGGGCACACCTGACGGTCGATCAGGCGGCCGCCGGGCGCCAGCGCGCCACGGCCGCGCCCAGCGCCACCACGGTGAGCGCGGCGACGCCGAGCCCCAGCGCGGGGTAGGTCCACGCGGAGACGACGACGCCCGAGGCCAGTCCGCCGCCGGCGCCCGACAGGGCGATCAGCACGTCGACCTTGCCCTGCACCCGGGCCCGATCCGGCAGCGCGGTCCCGTCGACCACCAGGGCGGTGCCCGCCACCAGCCCGAAGTTCCAGCCGATCCCGAGCAGGACCAGCGCGACGATGTTCGCCCAGAGCGTCTCGCCCGGGCCGAGCGCCGTGAGCAGTCCGGCGGCGGCGAGCACGACGCCGGAGGCCACGACCATCGGGACCCGCCCCACCCGGTCGACGAGAACGCCGGTGATCGGGGAGGGCAGGTACATCCCGGCGATGTGCAGGCCGATCACCATGCCGACGGCGCCGAGCCCGTGATGGTGCGCCTGCATGTGGACGGGGGTCATCGTCATCACGGCGGTCATCCCGATCTGCGTCACGACCATCACCGCCGCACCCAGGAAGGCGGCCGGACGCACACCGGAGACGGACGGCTCCGTCGGGGCCTCCGGTGCGGCCCCGAGCTCGCGCGCGAGGAGCAGCGGGTCCGGCCGCAGCAGGAGGAACAGGACGGTGCCGGCCGCGGCGTAGGCGACCGCGGCCAGGAGGAACGGGCCCGCCAGCGGCGGGAGACCGAGGTTCCCGGCGAGCGTCCCGAGCGGCGCGACCAGGTTCGGGCCGGCGACGGCGCCGATCGTCGTCGAGACCAGGGCGAGGCTGATCGCGGTGGCGCGGCGCGCGGGCGTCGCGAGATCCGTGCCCGCGTAGCGGGCCTGCAGGTTCGTCGCGGTCCCCGCGCCGTAGACCAGGAAGGAAGCGAACAGGAGGGGCACGCTGCCGATCGCCGCGGCGAGGACCACCCCGGCCGCGCCCGCCGCGCCGGCGCCGAAGCCCGCGGCGAGGCCGATGCGCCGGCCGGCACGCTGACTGATCCGGCCGACGAGGTACGCCGCGAAGGCCGAGCCGAAGGTGAACATCGCGATCGGGAGACCGGTGAGCGAGGCCGAGCCGAGCATGTCCTGCGCGAGCAGGGCACCCACCGTGATCCCCGCCGCGAGGCCCGCCCCGCCGAGTACCTGCCCCGCCATGACCACGGCCAGCGTGCGGCGCTGCACCCGCTCCCGCACCGCGCCGGCCTCGATCTCCACGTCCATGTCCACGGTCTCGCCCTTCCCGACTTGTATCCCAGTTGTATCCCACGGAGCCGGGTACTGTCCAGAGGTCCGTGGAACCTGCCAGCGAAGGAGCGTCATGCCCGCAGCCGACGGCGCCCCGACCGCGGCCGAGCGCGCGCACGCCCACATCCGCGACGCGATCGTCGGCGGCGGGCTCGAGCCGGGCACCATGCTCAGCGAGAACACCCTCGCCGCCGAGCTCTCGATGAGCCGCACGCCCGTGCGCGCCGCGTTGGCGCGGCTGCAGGAGGAGGGGTGGGTGCGCATCTACGCCCAGCGCGGCGCGCAGGTGCAGGGCCTCTCTCCGCAGGAGATCCGCGAGTCCGCCCAGCTCCGACTCGCCCTCGAGGCCGCGGGCGTCTTCCACTCCAGCGCGACGGCGCGCCGGGAGCTCGAGGAGCGCATGGGCCCCAATCTCGCCGAACAGGAGCGGGCGCTGCGCGCCGGCGACTTCCCGGCCTTCGCCGAGGCCGCCATGGCCTTCCACAACGCCTTCGTCGATCTCGCGGGCAACGCGCTGATGTCGGCGACGTACGCGCGCCTGCGGGACCGGCAGCGGTTCTCCCTGACCCACCACGCCGGCCGGATCATCGGCGACGCCGACCAGACGATCGCCGATCACCGCGCCGTCCTGGCGGCCGCGGTCGCCGGCGACACCATCGAGTTCACCCGGCTCCTCGACGCCCACCAGCGCGACAGCTACGGCACGGGCGGCCCGCACCTGTAGGTTCCGGCAACACCGTGCATGCACGGGGCGGTCGACTCGATGCATCCCTCGATGAGGATCGCGGTCGGTGACACAGGTCGCCGACGCCTCCGTCGTCGCGTCCTCACTGCTCAACATCGACGGTGACCAGGAGTGGGCCGACGCCGCCCTCGCCGCGGGCGCGATCGTCGTTCGGCAGCTCCTGCAGGTCGGGGCGGCAAACACCATCCGACGGGCGGTCGCCCACCGCGCAGTCCCAGCGGAGATCGGCGCAGCAGCACTCGCCGACCTCATCCGATTGCCGATTCGCGAATCGGTCCCGTTCATCGCGATCGCCGAGCGGGCGTGGGAGCTCCGATCCACCGTCACGATGTGCGACGCGGCGTACATCGCTGTCGCGGAGATGTACGACTGCCGGTTCGCGACACTCGATCGCCGACTCGCGCGCGCCACCGGGCCGCGGTGCGAGATCATCACCCCTCCCGACCGGTAGGCTCTCCCGGTGAGCGAACCGCCGATCGTGCCGAAACTGCTGGACACCGCGGTCACCGCGCTCGGCGGCAGCAAGCGCGAGGGCCAGGTGCGGATGGCCGCGGCCGTCGCGCACTCCCTCGACACCGGCGAGCACCTCGCCGTGCAGGCCGGCACCGGCACCGGCAAGTCCCTCGCGTACCTGGTGCCCGCGATCCGGCACGCCGTGACCTCCGGCAAGACCGTGATCGTGAGCACCGCGACCATCGCCCTGCAGGGACAGCTGGTGGACCGCGACCTGCCCCGCCTGGCGAAGGCCCTCAAGCCGGACCTGGGCCGCGAGCCCGAGTTCGCCATCCTCAAGGGCCGGGGGAACTACCTGTGCCTCAACAAGTTGCACAGCTCGGTGGCCTCGGAACCGGACAGCGAGGAACTCTTCGACCCCTTCGCCGCGTCGCGCCTCGGCCGCGAGATGAAGCGCCTGCGCGAATGGAGCAGCGACACCGAGACCGGCGACCGCGACGAGCTGACCCCCGCCGTCGGCGACCAGTCCTGGCGCCTCGTCAGCGTCGGCGCACGGGAGTGCCTCGGCGCCACCAACTGCACCTACGGCCAGGACTGTTTCGCCGAGGCCGCGCGCAAGCGCACCGGCCAGGTGGACGTCGTCGTCACCAACCACGCCCTCCTCGCGATCGACGCGATGACCGAGGTCAAAGTACTGCCCGACCACGACGCCGTCATCGTCGACGAGGCGCACGAGCTCGTCGACCGGGTCACCTCGGTCGCGACCGCCGAGCTGACGGGCGCCGTCGTCGCGGCGGCGGCGCGGCGGGCCGGCAAGCTGGTCGAGGAGGAGATCGCCGACGCCCTGGTCGCCGCGTCGGAGGGGCTGACGGGGCTCCTCGAGGACTGCGGCACGCGGCGCTGGCTCGGCCTGCCCGACGGTGCCGGCCCCGCCCTCGCCGCCGTCCGTGACGCGGCGTGGGCGACACGCACCGCGGTCGGCCCCGCCCGCGGCGCGAACCTCGACTCCGACGCGGCGGCCGCCCGCAGCGCCGCCCTCACCGCACTCGACGAGGTGCACGACACCGCGGTCCGCGTGCTCACCGCGTTCGACGAGCCCGACGAATCCAAGCGCCGGGACGTGGTGTGGACCTCCGACGTCCCCACCCGCGGCGGCGGGTTCCGCCGGACGCTGTACGTCGCACCGCTGTCCGTCGGCGGGCTGCTGCGCACCAAGCTGTTCGGCGAGTCGACGGTGGTGCTCACCTCCGCGACGCTCGCCGTCGGCGGCGCCTTCGACACGGTCGCCGGATCGTGGGGCCTGCCCCGCGCGGGCGGCTCGAGCGCGCCCGAGCCCGACCGCGACCCCGCGCTGGCGACCGGCAAGAAGCCCGAGGCGAAGCTCGAATGGAGCCACATCGACGTCGGCTCCCCCTTCGACTACGCGAAGTCCGGCATCCTCTACGTCGCGACGAAGCTGCCGCCGCCCGGCCGCGACGGGACCGCGCCGGCGATCCTCGACGAGATCGAGACCCTGATCACCGCCGCGGGTGGCCGCACCCTCGGACTGTTCAGCTCCACCCGGGCCGCGAAGGCCGCGGCGGAGGCGCTGCGCGAGCGGCTGGACACCCCGATCCTGTGCCAGGGCGAGGGCAACACCAGCCAGTTGGTGCGCGATTTCGCCGCCGACCCGGCGACCTCGCTGTTCGGCACACTCAGCCTGTGGCAGGGCGTCGACGTCCCCGGCCCGTCGCTCTCGCTCGTGCTCATCGACCGGATCCCGTTCCCGCGGCCCGACGATCCGCTGCTCACCGCGCGGCAGCGCGCCGTCGAATCGCGCGGCGGCAACGGCTTCATGGCGGTCGCGGCCACGCACGCGGCACTCCTCCTCGCCCAGGGCGTCGGCCGGCTGCTGCGCTCGACCGACGACAAGGGCGTCGTCGCGGTCCTGGACTCCCGGCTCGCGACGGCGCGGTACGGCGGCTTCCTGCGAGCCACCCTGCCGCCGTTCTGGGAGACCGCGAACCGCGACACCGCGGTGGCGGCGCTGCAGCGACTCTCGCAGTCCTGAAGGCCCCGTTCCGGAACCGTCCGGACACAATCGGAGAAGCCCGCAGGTCGTGGCCCCCGACACCCGTGACGGGGCCGGAGTACCCGCCCGTAATCCGACCGCGTCGACTACCGTTGACCCGGTGACAGGGCGCATCGGCATCGACGACATCGACCCCGTGGTGTCGGGCGGGCAATACCCCGGCAAGGCCGTCGTCGGCGAGGTCGTGCCGGTCTCGGCGACGGTCTGGCGCGAGGGCCACGACGCCGTCGCGGCCTCGGTCGTGGTGACCGCGCCGGACGGCACGTCGACGTACATCCGGATGTCTCCGGCCGCCGAACCCGACCGCTTCCACGCGCTCTTCCGCCCGGACCTCGTCGGCTACTGGTCGCTGCGGATCGAGGGCTGGTCCGACCCCGCCACCACGTGGCGCAGCGCCGTGCAGAAGAAGCTCGCCGCGGGACAGGGGCCCGCGGAGCTCGCCAACGACCTCGAGCTCGGCGCGCGGCTCCTCGACCGTGCCGCGCCCGGCGTGCCCGACGGCGACCGCGCCGCCGTCCTCGCCGCAGCCGCCGCGCTGCGGGACACGGACCGCAGTCTCGTCGAACGGACCGGCGCCGCACTGCATCCCGACATCACCCGGCTGCTGCAGCAGTACCCCGTGCGCGAGCTCATCACCAAGTCGCGCACCTACCGGGTGTGGGTGGACCGCACCCGTGCCCTGTTCGGCTCCTGGTACGAGCTCTTCCCCCGCTCCACCGGCGGCTGGGACGCCGAGGGCAGGCCCGTGCACGGCACCTTCCACACCGCCGCCGAAGACCTGCCGCGCATCGCCGAGATGGGCTTCGACATCGTCTACCTGCCACCGATCCACCCGGTGGGCACGGTGAACCGCAAGGGGCGCAACAACACCCTCACGCCGGAGCCGCACGACGTCGGATCCCCCTGGGCGATCGGCTCCGCGGCGGGCGGACACGACGCGGTCGATCCCGCGCTCGGCACCCTCGAGGACTTCGACCATTTCACCCAGCGCGCCCGCGACCTCGGCATGGAGGTGGCACTCGACCTGGCCTTCCAGGCGGCGCCCGATCACCCCTGGGCCACCGAGCATCCGGAATGGTTCACCGTACTGCCCGACGGCACCATCGCGTACGCCGAGAATCCACCGAAGAAGTACCAGGACATCTATCCGATCAACTTCGACGACGACCGCACCGGCATCTACCGGGAACTGCTGCGGGTCACCCTGTTCTGGGTGCAGCGCGGCATCGCGATCTTCCGGGTGGACAACCCGCACACCAAGCCGCCGGACTTCTGGTACTGGCTGATCGCGGAGGTCAAGAAGGTCGACCCGAACGTGCTGTTCCTGGCCGAGGCGTTCACACGGCCGGCGCGGATGTACGGGCTCGCCAAGGCGGGGTTCACCCAGAGCTACACCTACTTCACGTGGCGCACCGCCAAGTGGGAGCTCGAGGAGTTCGCGCGCGAGCACGCGGCGCAGGCCGACGTCTGCCGCCCGAACCTGTGGGTGAACACGCCCGACATCCTGCACGAGAGCCTGCAGCACGGCGGGCCGGGCATGTTCGCGATCCGCGCCGCGCTCGCGGGCACCCTCTCCCCCAGCTGGGGCATGTACTCGGGCTACGAGCTCTACGAGCACGTCCCGGTCCGCGAGGGCAGCGAGGAGTACCTCGACTCGGAGAAGTACGAGTTGCGCCCGCGGGACTACAAGTCCGCACAGAGCCGCGGGGAATCGCTGGAACCGTGGATCACCCGGCTCAACGAGATCCGTCGCCGGCACCCGGCGCTGCAGCAGCTGCGGAACCTGCATTTCCACGCCGTCGACAACGACGCCCTGATCGCCTACAGCAAACACGACGCGACCACGGGCGATCTGGTGCTGGTCGTGGTGAACCTCAACCCCTTCGGGGCCGAGGCGGGCAACATCTGGCTGGATCTGCCCGCGCTCGGGATGGACTGGCACGAGCGGTTCCCCGTGCGCGACGAGGTCTCCGGCGAGGTCTATCACTGGGGACAGGCGAACTTCGTCCGGCTGGAGCCCTGGCGCAACGTCGCCCACATCCTGGTGCTCCCCCAGCTGGACCCGCGGCAACGCCGGGAGCTGTCCTACCGGGAGCCCTGACGATGCACTCCGACGCCCCGCCGAACCGCTGAGGAAGGCCCCACGCGATGACCGAGAACCCCGCCGCCGCCGCGGCCGTCGACCCCGACACCGCCGCGCGACTGCTGTCCGGCACCTACCACGATCCGCACGCGATCCTGGGCGCGCACCCCACCCCCCGGGGCACCGTGCTGCGGGCGCTCAAGCCCGGGGCCACCGCCGTCGTGGCCGTGATCGGCGGTGAGAGCCATCCGCTGGCGCAGCTGCAGGGCGCGCTCTGGGGCACGGAGGTTCCGATCAGCGACCTCGCCGACTACCGGTACGAGGTGCTCTACCCCGGGGGCACCGCCGTGGTGGCCGACGGCTACCGGTTCCTGCCCACGATCGGCGAGCTCGATCAGCACCTCATCTCAGAGGGTCGGCACGAGCGGCTGTGGGACGTCCTCGGCGCGCACCTGCGCAGCTACACCACGCCCGACGGCGAGGTGACGGGCACATCCTTCGCGGTGTGGGCGCCGAACGCCCGCGGGGTCACTGTGATCGGCGACTTCGAGTACTGGGCCGGGGAGTCGTACCCCATGCGCACGCTCGGCTCCTCGGGCGTATGGGAGGTCTTCGTCCCCGGCGTGGGAGACGGCGCCGCGTACAAGTTCCGGATCTTCACCGAGGACGGCGGCACCGTCGAGAAGGCCGACCCGATGGCGCGGCGGACCGAGGTGCCCCCGGCCACCGCATCGATCGTCACGCACAGTACCCACGAATGGCGCGACACCGCGTGGATCGCCGACCGGGCCAAGCAGATCCCCACCGACCGACCGATGAGCACCTACGAGGTGCACCTGGGCTCGTGGCGGCAGGGGCTGAGCTACCTCGACCTGGCGCACGAACTGGCCGACTACGTCACCGAGACGGGCTTCACCCACATCGAGCTGCTGCCGGTGGCCGAGCACCCCTTCGGCGGCTCGTGGGGCTACCAGGTCACGTCCTACTTCGCGCCCACCTCGCGGTTCGGCACCCCGGACGAGTTCCGCGAGTTCGTCGACGTCATGCACGCGCGCGGCATCGGCGTGATCATGGACTGGGTGCCCGCGCACTTCCCCAAGGACGCCTGGGCGCTCGCCCGGTTCGACGGACGCCCGCTCTACGAGCACGGTGACCCGCAGCGCGGCGAGCAGTTGGACTGGGGCACCTACGTCTTCGACTTCGGCCGACGCGAGGTGCGGAACTTCCTGGTGGCCAACGCCCTGTACTGGTTCGACGAGTTCCACGTCGACGGGCTGCGCGTGGACGCCGTCGCGTCCATGCTCTACCTCGACTACTCCCGCCCCGAGGGCGGCTGGACGCCGAACGTCTACGGCGGCCGGGAGAACCTCGAGGCGGTGGAGTTCCTGCAGGAGATGAACGCCACTGTGCACAAGCTCTTCCCCGGCGTGGTCACCGTGGCCGAGGAGTCCACCAGCTGGCCCGGCGTGACCCGGCCGACGAACCTCGGCGGCCTGGGCTTCACCATGAAGTGGAACATGGGCTGGATGCACGACACTCTCGGCTACCTCGGGCGCGACCAGGTGCACCGCAACTTCCACCATCACGAGGTCACCTTCTCGCTCATGTACGCCTGGAGCGAGAACTTCGTGCTCCCGATCAGCCACGACGAGGTGGTGCACGGCAAGGGCACGCTGTGGACCCGGATGCCGGGCGACGCCCACACGAAGGCCGCGGGCGTGCGCGCCCTGCTCGCCTACATGTGGGGCCACCCCGGCAAGCAGTTGTTGTTCATGGGGCAGGAGTTCGGGCAGGTCCGCGAGTGGTCCGAGGAGCGCTCCCTCGACTGGGACAGCCTCGACGGGTGGGAGGGCGAGCTGCACGCCGGGATCCAGGCGCTCACGCGCGATCTCAACGCCGCGTACCGCTCGCACCCCGCGCTGTGGAGCCAGGACACCACCCCGTCGGGCTACGAGTGGGTGGACGCGAACGACTCCCAGAACAACGTGCTGAGCTTCCTGCGCTGGGGCAGCGACGGTTCCGTGGTGCTGTGCCTGTACAACTTCTCCGGCCAGACTCATGAGCGCTACCGCGTCGGGGTGCCGTTCGCCGGGGCGTGGCGCGAGATCCTCAACACCGACTCCACGGCCTACGAGGGCTCCGGCGCCGGGAACATGGGCGGCGTGACCGCCGAGCCGAGGTCCTGGCACGGCCGCGAGGCCTCGGTGGAGGTGGTGCTCGGCCCGAACTCGGCCGTGTGGCTCACCTTCGACGGGCAGTCCGAGTCCGTGCGGTGATGCGCGAGCTCGCGAGCGGCGTCTGGTTCGGCGCTGCCACGCACGTCAATTTCCTCGCGCTGGTCGACGGCACCGACGTCACCCTCATCGACGCCGGCTGGGCCGGTGACGTGGACCGCGTGGAGGCGGCCCTCGCGTCGATCGGGCGGCGGCCACAGGACGTGCGGGCGATCCTGGTGACGCATGCGCACATCGACCACGTGGGCGGGATCGCGAAGCTGCACGAGCGCTACAGCACACCGGTGCTCGCGCATCCGGACGAGATCGCGCACGCCCGCGGCGAGACGCACGAGCAGGCGGCGCCGCTCGACCTGCTGCCCATCGCGTGGCGCCCGAGGACGCTGCGCTGGATGGCCGACGTCGCCCGGGTCGGGGTGCTCGGGCACGTGGAGATGCCCTACGCCGAGCCCTTCGCGGTGCCGCCCGCCGGGGCGCCGCTCGATCTCCCGGGCGCCCCGATCCCGGTGCCGTGCGCGGGCCACACGTCCGGACACACCGCGTTCCTGCTGCCCGGCGGCGTCGTGGCGACGGGCGACGCGCTCGTGACCGGCCATCCGCTCTCGGGTTCGACGGGGCCACAACTGCTCCCCGGCTTCTTCAGCCACGACGTGCCCCGCACCGTCGCGACCCTCGACGCGATCGCGGCGCTCGACGCCGATCAGCTGGCCCCCGGCCACGGTGATCCGTGGCGCGGGGACCCCGCCGACGCCGTCGCGCAGGCACGCGCTACGTGCAGGTGACGACGATCTCGAAGTCCTTCGAGACCATGCCCGCCATCGGGTTCGAGACACTGGCTCCGGTCGCGGTGCCGGTGATCGTGTAGCGGTCGCCGTCGACCTTCACCGTCGCCTTACCGACGCCCGGCCCTACCGCGAGCGCGGTGCCGTCCACGGTGATGCCCACCGTCTCGACGGTGGGCGGGTTGCCGTCCTTGAGGGTCGCGCCGACGCCGCCCGAGGTGCCGCCGGCGCCGATCGCGAACCGGTCGCCCTGCTTGGAGCAGCCCACGTTGCTCAGGTCGACGCCCGTGAGGTCCTTGCCGTCGACCTTGACGACGGTCACGGCATCGGTGTTCCCCGACGCCGTGTTCGCGGGTGCGGTGGTCGTGGGTGCGGTGGTCGTGGCGTCCGACCCCTTGTCGGAACCGCCGCCGCAGGCGGTGAGTCCGATCGATGCGAAGACCACCGCCGAGGCGATGACGAGGGAGCGATTCATAGCGGGCCTCCTTAGGCACGGAACCGAATTCGGGCGATTCGCCCGAGCGGAGCCAAGCACATGTCAGGACGCCGCGGGCGACTTCTCGCGGTTCGCTTGCGATTCCACATCGCCGGTGATCCCCCAGCGGTCCAGGAGGTCCTGCATGATCGGCACCGCGGTGCTGGCGCCGGGCGAGGCGCCGAGCAGTCCCGCGATCGTGCCGTCCGCGCCGGTGACGAGCTCCGTCCCCTGCTGCAGCACGCCGATCCGGCGGCGGTCCGGCGTCACCAGCTGAGCGCGCTGGCCGGCGGAGACGAGCTCCCACTGCGCAGGGTCCGCATCCGGGTAGAAGCGCTGCAGCTGGGCGAATCTCGCCCTCCGGCTCGCGGCGAGCTGGCCGACCAGGTAGCGCACGAGAGACAGGTTCTGTAGACCGGCGGCCGTGATGACGTGCAGGTTCCCGGGGCGCAGGGTGCGGAAGAAGTCGGTGAGGCGACCACGCTTGAGCAGCTTCGTGCTGAACGTCGCGTACGGGCCGAAGAGGAGGTGGTCGGCACCGTCGACGTAGCGGCGGTCCAGGTGCGGCACCGACATGGGCGGCGCGCCGATCGCGGCCTGGCCGTACACCTTCCCGTCGTGGCGCCGCGCCACCTCGGGGTCGGAGCAGCGCAGGAATGCCGCGCCGACGGGCAGGACGGCGTAGCCGCGCACCTCGGGCAGCCGCGCGCTCTGCAGCAGGCGCAGCGCGTTCCCGCCGGCACCGACGAAGACGCGGCGGGCGCGGAGTTCGAAGCGCCCCTGCGGGCCCCGCCCGCGCACCGTCCATCCCGCCAGGGTGCGGCGCAGGCGGGTCACCTCGTGCCCGTAGCGGACCTCGCCGCCGGCGCGGGTGACGATCGAGAGGAGCCCCCGGGTGAGCGCGCCGAAGTCCACGTCGGTGCCGCCGGGGTGGCGGGTCGCCGCCATGCGGCCCCACATCGACTCGGGCCCGCGGCCCTCCATCACCAGCGGCGCCCACTGCCGGATCGTCTCCGGGTTCTCGGTGTACTCCATCGCGGCGAACGCGGGGTGGGGGCGCAGGGTCTCGAACCGCTGCCGCAGGTAGGTCATGTCGCGCTCGCCGAAGACGACGTCCAGGTGCGGCACGGTGTGCAGGAATCCGCCGTCGAGGTCACCCGCGGCGACGAGCCCGTCCCACCACGCGCGCGTTCGGCCGAACTGCTCGACCATCGACAGCGGTAGGGCGGCGTCGGCGGGGTCGGGCATGTAGTTGAGTTCACAGAAGCCGGTGTGCCCGGTGCCGGCGTTGTTCCACGGCCCACTGCTCTCCGTGGCCGGCTCGTCGGCGCGTTCGAGCAGGAGGATCCGCCAATCGGGTCGCTCCTGCGCGAGCATCGCGCCGAGCGTCGCCGACATGATGCCGCCGCCGATCAGGACGACGTCGGCATCGAATCCTCGAGTGGAGTGCGTGATCATCGGAACCTCCTGCGATGTGTGGGTACCGGTTCAGCATCGGCCGCCCGATATACATCCGTCCAATGAAGTAATGCGCGCGTATCATCCGAATATGGATCAATGGCTGAGCCTCTTCGCCCCGCAGCTACAGGCCCTCGCCGAACTGGCGGCCCACGACGGTCACATGACGCGGGCCGCGGAGACCCTCGGCATCCCCCAGTCCTCCATGAGCCGGCGGATCCATGCGTTGGAGAGCGACCTCAGGACACCGTTGCTCGTCCACTCCGGCCGCACCGTTCGGCTCACTCCCGCCGCGCTGGCGCTCGCGGCACGAATCCGGGAACCGTTGCGCGAGCTGGGCCTGGCCGTCGACGCCGTGGTCGACGAGGGCGACGGCGAGCACGGCACGGTCCGGTTCGGCTTCCCGCTCACCATGGGGTCCGGAGACCTGCCGGACCTGCTCTCCGCCTTCCGGCGGGCCCACCCCGGCATCACCGTCACCCTCAAACAGGGCCACGGCTCGGCCCTCGTCCACGACCTCGAGACCGGGGCCCTCGACCTCGCGGTGACCATCCCACCACCGGAACGGCTGCAGCACACCGTGATCGGGTCACAGGAGGTACTGGCCACCCTCCCCCGCGCCCACCCTTCGGCGGGCGCCCCGCGGATTCGGCTGGCCCAGCTGCGCTCCGAGACCTTCATCGCCAACCCGCCCGACTACCACCTGCGGCGCACCACCGAACAGTGGTGCGCCGACGCGGGATTCACACCCGAGATCGCCGTCGAGGTCACCGAGTTCGCGACCATCCGCGAGCTCATCGCCCGCGGCCTCGGCGTGGCCCTGCTGCCGCACGACGAACGGGCACCGTCGGACGTGGTGGAGGTACCGCTGGCGGGCGAACACCGGCGCGCGATCGCCCTGGCCCGCGCGACGTCCTCGCTGGCCCCGGCCACGCGGCATCTGCACGACTTCCTGCTCGACGCCGCCGGCGGCCGCGCCCGGCGCGAGGTCAGCAGGTGAGGCGGATCTCGAAGCGGCGATCGACCTGCGCCAGGGTCCCGTCGTCCACGTTCCCGGTGATGCCGCTCGCGCGGCCGCCGATGACATAGGACGCCCCGTCCCGCGTCGTCGTGAAGGGCTTCTGCCCCAGGAGGACGCCCACGCGGACGCTGAACATCACCGTCTCCGTCGCCGGTGTCGCACCCGTCGTCATCGTGATGATCGGCGAGTACTCCGGGGACTTCAGCGGATCGCCGGCGGTGGCGATCAAGGTGCCCGCCCCCTCGTCGCACTGCATCACGATCCGCTCGGCGCCGGCGGGCACGGCACCATCGAGCTGGACGGTGGCCGTCCCGGCGCGCTTCGCCGAGCCCCCGGCGGAGACGCCCGAGCTCGACGTGTCGCTCGCAGCCGTCGCACCCGGATCCCGCACCGGCGTTCCACCGATGCTCGACGAACAACCGGCGAGCGCGAGTACGCACGCGACGACGACAGGACTCCCCCAACGATTCATGGTGCAAGTGCACCACACCGGCGCTCAGTCCAGCAGCAGCTTCTTCTGCACCTTGCCCATCGGGTTACGCGGCAGGTCGTCGACGAAGCGGATCTCGCGGGGCCGCTTGTGCTTCGACAGCGTCTCTCCGACGAAGGCGACGATCGCGGTCGCGGCGGCCTCGTCGCGCGGACCGTCGGAGACGACGAAGGCGACCAGCCGCTGACCGAGATCCTCGTCGGGCAGGCCCACGACGGCGGCCTCGCGGACGTCCTCGTGGCCGAGGAGCGCGGCCTCGATCTCGCCGGCGCCGACCCGGAACCCGCCGGTCTTGATCAGGTCGGTGGACGCGCGGCCCACGATGCGGTGGAAACCGGCCCCGTCGATCACCGCGACGTCGCCGGTGTCGAACCAGCCGTCACCGACCCAGGACGCCGCGGTGGCCTCGGGGCGGCCGAGGTACTGCGTGCCGACCATCGGGCCGCGGATCTGCAGGGCCCCGATCGACTCGCCGTCGTGCGGCGCCTCGTCACCCGATTCGGCGATGATCCGTGATTCGACCCCGGCGATCGGCAGGCCGACCCATCCCGGGCGACGCTCGCCGTCGGCGCGGGCGCTCACGGTGATCAGGGTCTCCGTCATGCCGTAGCGCTCCACGATCTCGTGCCCGGTGAGCTCGCGGATCCGCTCGAAGACGGGCGCGGGCAGCGGGGCGCTCCCGGAGATGAGCAGGCGGGCGTCCCGCAGCGCCGCAGCGGCTTCCGGATCGCGCGCGATGCGCGACCACACGGTGGGCACGCCGAAGTACATCGTGCCGCCCGCGGCGGCGTACGCCTCGGGTGTCGGCTTGCCGGTGTGCACCAGTGGGCTCCCGACGCGCAGCGGGCCGAGGACGCCGAGGATGAGGCCGTGCACGTGGAACAGCGGAAGGCCTTGCACGAGAGTGTCGTTCGCGGTCCAGGCCCACGCGTCGGCCAGACCGTCGATGCACGCCGCGATGGCCGCACGGCGGATCGGTACGCCTTTCGGCGCCCCCGTCGTGCCGGAGGTGTACATGATGAGGGCCGTCGCCGCCGCGGGCGGCTCGGGCAGTGCGTGCCAGCCCCGGGCGTGCTCCCGCACCGGGACCGCGGGCAGGCCGTGCGGGTCCGCGGGCGTCCCGCCGAGCCACGCCTGCGCACCGGAATCGGTCAGCACGTGGGCGATCTCGGCGGAGCCGGAGTCGGGCGGGACCGGCACCACCGGGACGCCGGCACGAATCCCGCCGACGATCGCGATCACGGTGGCGAGCGTCGGCTCGGCCCACACTGCGACCGGCCCCCGCACGCCCAGGCCGTTCAGCCGTTCCGCGACCGCGGTGGTGGCGCCGATGAGCTCCGTCCGCGTCAGCGTCCGCCCACCGACGGTGACGGCGGACTCTGCGTCCGAGCCGGGCGGGACGGGCGTGACGGTGTGGGGCAGCAGCATGGTGCTCAGCCTAGGCCGCGCGCGGGCCGATCACGCGGCGCGGTACTGGAGGCGGTCGTCGAACGCAGCCTCGAGGAACAGCGTGGTGATCTGGACGGCCTGCGCGCTCTCGGGCGTGACACCGGCGAGTACGGGGAAGGCGTGCACGCCGCCCCGGTAGAGGTGCAGGTCGCACGGCTTGCCGGCGCGGTCGAGGTGGTCGTGCAGGCGCTCGGCGTCGACGCGGAGCATCTCGTCGGTACAGGCGATGACCAGTGCGGGAGGGAAGGCGTCGGCCTCGATCTCGGTGGCGTCGTCGTGGCCGCGGAACGCGACCGGGCCGCGGTCGAAGAAGTCGCGGAGGCCCGCGAGCTTGCCCACCGTGAGGTAGGCGTCGTCGATGCCGTGGCGCGGATCGTCGTCGGTGACGGTGGGCGTGAGCAGCGGCGAGAAGCCGAAGTACGCGGCCGGAGTGCGCGCCGCGTCGAGGTACGCGAGCTCGACCACCTTGGCCGAGATGTAGCCTCCTGCGGAGTCACCGCCCACGGCGACCTGCCGGTAGCGACCGGAGTCAGTGACGGCCCGGTACACGCGATAGCCGTCGTCGACGGACGTGCCCACGCCGGCCACGGGGAGCTGGCGGTAGGCGACGTTGAAGACGGTGACCCCCAGGGTCCGCGCGAGGGCGGCGGCCACACGGCGGTGCGTACCCGGCCCGCCCGCGAGGAAGGCGCCGCCGTGGTAGTAGCAGATCGCGACGTCGGGACGGATGTCGCCGGTGGTCGGCACCAGCCGCTCCACCGGAACGCCGGCGAGCTCGATCCGCTCCATCTCGACGTCGGCGGGCGCCCAGCCGATGCGGTTCGCCAGGCCCTCTCCCAGGGCGAGCGGGCCGAACGACCACGACCGCACCGGGTAGAGCGCGATCAGGGGCTTGAGCAGCAAGCGCGCGCCCGCGATGGCCAGCGCCGACTGGACGCTCACACCGCGGTGTTCGGTGACCGACATCATCGTCTCCTCTCGCCCGACCGAAGAGGGCCGGACAGAACCGGTTCAGACTAAGCGGAAGCACCCGATAGGGCCAGCGAATCCGCCTATCATCGCCCCGGCGTGTCCCGCTCGGCGCGCCGGCGGCCGCCGTGACACCGGTCACGCACGCTCAGCCCGCTATCCCCGTCCGCTCCACGCCGGCGGCGATCCAACGCTGCGCTACCAGGAAGAACGCCAGCAAGGGCGCGATCGATACCAGCGCGGCGGCGAACATGGCGGGCACGTTCACCGACTGGGCGGTGATGTAGCTCGACAGCACCAGCTGCACCGTCCACGACTGCGGGTCCTGCCCGATCACGAGCGGCCACAGGAACGCGTTCCAGCTCCCGACGAAGGTGATCGTGGCGACGGCGGCCGTCACGGGGCCCGCTCCCGGCAGCGCCACGGCGGAGAAGATCCGGCCCGGCCCGGCACCGTCGAGCACTGCGGCCTCCTCCAGCTCCCGGGGCAGGCCGAGGAAGTGCTGACGGAACAGGAAGACCGCGGTCGCCTGGAACAGCCCCGGCACCACCAGCCCGCGCAGCGACGACACCCAGCCGAGCGTCGAGACCATGACGAACGTGGGCACGAAGGTCACCGCGGCCGGGACCAGCAGCGTGGCGAGGACCACCGCGAAGACCCTGCCCGCGTACGCGACCCGGATCCGCGCGAAGGCGTAGCCCGCCGGCAGCGCGACGGCGACCGTCCCCACCGTCTGCAACACCGCCACCGTCGTCGAGTTGAGCAGCGCCCGGCCGAGCGGGCGGGCCTCGTCCGAGAAGATCCGACGGAAGCCGCCCCCGTCGGGCGAACGAGGCCACCAGTCCCCGGTCGCGACGTCCGCCGGCGTGCCGACCGCGCCGCGCACGAGCAGGTAGAGCGGCAGGAGGAACAGGACCGCCAGGCCGACGAGCAGGACGTACCGCCCCGCCCGCGCCGCGCCGCCCCCGGTCACCGCTCCTCCCGCCGCCGGAACAGGCCCGTGAACCGGCCCTGGGCGAGCGCGATCAGCCCGATCAGCACCGTGAGCAGGATCCCGCCCGCGCCGCCGTGGCCGAAGTCCTGGCCGTTACCGACCGCGACGTAGTAGAGGTACACCAGCGGCGGCCGGGCGTACGGCGGGTAGCCCTGCGCCGTCGCCATCACCCCGTAGAACTCGTCGAAGGCCTGGAAGGCGTTCACCGTCGCGAGCAGCAGCACGGCCACCGAGACGGCCCGCAGCTGCGGGAACGTGATCCGCGCGAACACGGTCCACGCGGACGCCCCGTCGAGCGCGGCCGCCTCGTACAACTGGCGCGGTACCCGCTGCAGCGCCGCCAGGAACAGGATCATGTAGAAGCCGAGCTGCAGCCACAGGCGCAGCGTCACCAGGACCAGCCAGTACCAGGGCGGGTCGACCACCGACAGCCACGCGACGGGTTCGGCCCCCATCGCTCGGAGCGCCGCGTTCGCGACCCCCGTCGGCACGCCGGGGAAGATCGCTCCGCGCCAGATCAGCGACGCGGCCACGTAGCTGCAGGCCATCGGGAGGAAGAAGACCGAGCGGAAGAAGGGCTGGAACCGCCGCACGCCGTTGATCAGGACGGCCAGTGCGAGCGAGCCCGCGAAGGTCAGCGGCACGACGACGGCGGCGAAGACGACGAACGTGACGAGGCTCGACCGGAAGGCGGGGTCGCCCAGCATGTCCCGGTAGTTGTCCAGCCCCACGAACTCCGTCGGCGTGACCGTGTTGTGCGCGTCGAACAGGCTCAGCCAGAGGCTCCAGCCGATCGGGACGACCACGAAGCCCAGGAGCCCGAGCAGGAACGGCCCCGCCATCACCCAGAACCACAGGTGCGGCGAATCGCGCAGAGTCCCCCGCGCGCGGGCCCCGGCGGGCCGGACCGAGCGGACGGACATCAGTTCGGGAACCGCTCGAGTTCCTTCTCGACCACCGACGCGACCCCGCGCAGCTCCGTCATCGGCTCGGCGCCGCCGCGGATCACGCGATCGAGCGCGTCGCGGTACGCGGTGGCGCTGCGCGGGGTCCAGAGCAGCGGCGTCTGCGGATGGCCCACCGTGTTCACGAGGTCGGCGGCCTCGTTGAACAGGCCGGTCGCCAGGTGGGTGGCCTGCGGCACCAGCGAGCGCCGCGCCGGGACGTGCAGGCCGTAGCCCTGCGCCCAGTCGAGCTGCAGGTCGGTCCGCTCGACCCACAGCCACTGCACGAACTTCTTGGCGCGCTCGACATCACCGTGGGCGTTGACCGCGGCGCCGTACGCGCCGAAGGGCACGCTCGTGCCGCCGTTCGTGCCGATCGCCGGGAACGGCCGCACGCCGACGTCGTCGCCGAGCGCCGCCCGGATCGCCGGCAGCGCCCACAGACCGGTCCACTGCATCGCCGTCTGCCCCGCGATGAACGCGCCCGGGTCCGGCCAGTCCTGCGGCGCCCCGAGGAGGAGGTCCCCCGACGTGAACAGGCTGCGCATCGTCCGCAGGCCCGCCGCGACCTCCTCGTCGACGAAGCCCGGCTCGCGGTCGGGCGTCAGGTAGTCGTGCCCCGACGACCACAGCAGGACGCCGCCGAGGACGTCCGCGCCGCCGTTGTTGCCGAGGAAGAGCCCCTTGACCGTGCCGCGGTTCAGTGCCCGCGCGGCCGATACCAGCTCGTCCAGCGTGCGCGGTGGGACCACGCCGGCCTGCGCGAGCATCGACTTCCGGTAGACGAGCAACTGCATGTCGGTCACCTGCGGGATCCCGTAGACCCGGCCGCCGTGGGTCATCCGGTCGAGCAGCGCCGGCGTGAAATCGGAGCGCGCGTCGCCCAGCAGGTCGGTGAGGTCGGCCACCTGACCGGCGGCGATCATGTCGATCGTGGGGCCGTTGGCGAACTCGAAGACGTCCGGACCGTCGCCGCTGATCAGTGCGGACGAGACCTTCTGGTCGTAGTCCCCCGGGAAACTGCTCACGCGCACGCCGCCGCGCGGATAGTCGGCGGCGTAGCGGGCGAGCGCCTCGGGCGCACCCTCCTCGCCGTACTGGTGGAACCACACGCGCAGGTCGCCCGCGGAACCGCCGCGGCCGGTGTCACCGCCGCACGCCGCGAGCGCACCCGCGAGCGCCAGGCCGCCGAGGCCGGTCAGCACCGACCGCCGGGACACGCTGTAGTCAGACACGGGGTAAGTATCGCAAACCTGCGAGTGGCTTGCGGACCGGGGAACCGGGCGTCGTCAGAACAGCGCGCCCGCCAGGTCGCGGCGGGCCGCGAGCACGACCGGGTCCGCCCCGTCGAAGAGCTCGAACAACTCCAGCAGCCGAGTGCGCAGCGCCGAGCGGTCGTCGCCGGCCGTGACCCTGATTCCGGCGATGAGCCGGTCGAAGGCGGCCTTCGGCGAGCCGGTGAGGAGTTCCTCGTCGGCGGCGGCGAGCGCCAACGCGACCCGCTCCGCGCCGGTCGCCCCGGTCGCCGCCTCGGCCCGCGCGATCGCGCCGGGCTCGCCCTGTGTGGCGCGGGCGAAGAAGGCCATCTGCTTCACCGCGGCGGCGGCTTCGGCGTCGCCCGGGTTCGCGTGCAGTATCGCCTCGTAGGCGGCGCGCGCCCCCTCGTAGTCGCCGTCGGCCGCGAGCTGCTCGGCGGCCTCGCGCCGCGGATCGGACGGGGCCTCGCCCCCGGCCGCGGCACCGCCCCCGAACTCGGGCGGGAGCTGCGCGAGCACGTCGTCGAGCCACTGCCGCGCCGCCGCCTCCGGCTGCGCACCCGCGAACGCCGTCACCGCGCGGCCGCCCGCGACGGCGACCACCATCGGCACCGACTGCGCCCCGAAGGCCTGCGCCACGCCCGGCGCACCGTCGACGTCCACGCGGGCGAGCGTCCACCGGCCCGCGTCGGCGGCGGCGAGCTTCTCCAGCACCGCGGACATCGCCTGCGACTGCTCGCTGTACGACGCGGCGAGGAGCACCACCACGAGCCCGTTCGCGGATCGGTCGATGACCTCGACCGGGAAGCTCTGGTCCGTCACGTCGACGACGCCGGCCCCGGGGGCGCCGCCGGCCTCCCCGGCCTCGCCCGACGGTGCCGGGCGGGCCTGCTGCGCGGCCTTCGCCTCCGCCCGGGCCTTGAGGCCCGAGAGGTCGACCGCGCCCGCCATCGCCGCTGCGGTGCGCAGCGCCCGTTCCTGATCCTGCCTGGAAGCGCCTCGAGGTGTAGTCACCCCTCCATCTTGGCACGCCCGTTGCGCGCGCCGCCCGCGGCGACCGCCCGGGCCCGGACTCAGAGGTAGCGCGAACGCTCGGTGTCGAACCGCCACGAGGTGGGGCCCGGCGCCGGCATCCCCGCGGCCGCCAGCGCCGCCCGGCGCGGGCGGTACCAGCTGGTGAGCGGCACCTCGTCGACGACGTGCACCGCGTCCGGGTACTGGTCGTGACGGCCGGAGAAGGCGTCAGTGATCTCCTCGGCCGTCAACGCCGCATCGTCCCGCAGGGTGACCGCCGCGACCACGCGCGGCGCACCGTCAGGATCGTCGCCCGGCACCTGGTAGACGACGGCCTGCTCCACCTGCCCGAGCTGCTCGAGCACGTCGGTGATCGGGATCGAGTAGACGGGCCCGCGGTCGGTGACCGCGACCGTGCGCACGTCGTCGACGAGCCAGTAGTCGCCGTCCTCGTCGCGCCGGAACAGGTGCCCCGTCGAGAACCAGGCGTCGCCGGGTCGGAAGACGCCCCGCAGCAGCACGTCACGGTGCGTGACGTCGGGATCGGCGCGGCCGATGAGTACGCCGACCTCCCCCTGCGCGACCTCCTGCAGGAAGCCGTCGCCGTCCTCGACGAAGCGGCCCGAGTCGACGTAGTAGTCCACGAGTGCGACGTCCGCGCTGCCCGGCAGCCGCCGGCCCTTCGCGCCCGGCTTGCCGCCGCGCACCTTGGCGAGCACGATCTCGCCCTCGGTGGAGGCGTAGAACTCGATGACCTGCGCGTCGAAGGCCTCGCCGACGCGGCGCGAGAGCTCCGCCGACATGCCGGAGCCGATGAAGGCGCGCACCGGGTGGTAGCGCGGGATCTCCAGCCCCGGGGTGTCGAGCACCGCGCGCATGAGATTCCAGGTGTAGCAGACCACGGTGACGCCGTAGCGCTGCACCTCCACCATGAACCTGTCCGGGTCGAAGTCCCGGGTGAGCGCGATTCGCGAGCCGCCCGCCAGCGCGCCGCCGAGGCTCGTCATCAGGCCGGAGCTGTGGCTCAGCGGCGTGAGGCAGTAGACCGTGTCGCTCTGGGAGAGCCGCGCGGCGGACGCCGTGCCGAAGGCCGACAGCGCCCACCGGCCGTTGGTCACGCGCTTGGCGCGCAGGAGACCCCCCACCTCGGAGAACATGACGAAGGCCAGGTCGCGGCCGAGGCCGGCGTCGGGCCGGTACCACCGCGGGATCCGCACGTTGTCGGGGTCGACCTGCTCCAGGTCGACCAGCTCCGCGCCGAGGTCCTGCCGGGCCGCGCCCGGTCGGTCGCGCCGATCACCACCGCCGACGACGAAGACGCGCTCGGCGACGACCGCGGCGTCCACCGCGTGCTCGGGATCGGTGACGACCGCGGTGGCCTCCCCCAGGCGCAGGGCCGCGGCGTAGTCGGTACCGGGCGGCAGCAGCACCGCGACGGCGCCGAGCCGGGACAGCGCCGCCATCGCGACGAGGGCCGACGGGCGGGTGTGCATGAGCACACCGACGTGCTCGCCCTGCCGCACCCCGACCTGGATGAGGCCGCTGACGACGCGGTCGATGCGCTGATTCACGGCCTGCTTGGTGTGCACGCGGTCCTCGTAGAGGAAGAGCTCGCCGTGCGGGTCGCTCGCGGCCTGCTCCGCGAGCAGTTTGCCCAGCGAGACCTGGGTGTGGGCCTGCAGCTGCCCGAGGCGGGCGAGCTTCGGCAGGCCGCGCGTCACCTCGCGGGCGACGGCGGAGGCGCCCGCCGCAGCGCCCGACGCCGCGTCGAGCACGTCGCGCGCGGCGACGAAGCCGACCGTCGCGATGCCGCCCAGGCCCGCGACCAAGGGATTGACGCCCACGTCGCGGCCGTCGTCGGGCTGCATCTCCGCGACGTTCTCGGGTTGCGGCCCGCGGCCCTCGAGCCACTGGATCCACTGCGAGACGGTCGGATAGGTGACCGCGCCGGCCGAACTGCCGACGACGAGCCCGAAGTGTCCCGCCGAGACCTGCGCCTCGTACACCGTCGCCTTCGGGGCGGCCTGCAGGATGCCGCGGACCGCACTGGGCCGGCCGATCTGGTCGGACAGGCCGACGAAGGCCAGCACCGGGCAGGTGATGGACGCGAGCGAGACGGCGTCGCCGTCGATCGCGAAGCCGCCGGTGAGCATGCGGTTGTGCACGACGAACTGCTTGAGCAGATCGGCCACCGCGGGCCCGGCGTAGGCGACCCAGCCGTCGGCCTCAAGGAAGCGGCGCTGATCCTCGCGCGGCAGCAGCGCGTCACGGTCGTGCAGTTGCCGGACGAAGTCCAGGCGCGAGCGCACGGCCTTGACCGGGTTGAGCATCTCGAAACCGCGCTGCACCATCCAGCTGGGCAGGTAGAAGCGGTTGAAGACGTGGTCGGCGACGAACTCGGCGCCCTTGTTCACCAACGCGGGCGGCGCGCCCAGCGGCAGGCCCGCGGAGATGTCGACGGGGCTGCCGAAGGTCACCAGGCTCGCGATCGTCCGCGACTGGCGGTACGCGGCGACCTGGTAGCAGAACATGCCGCCCTGGGAGTAGCCGCCGATGTGCACGTCGCGCCCGCGCAGCGCCGCCACCTGGTCGATGGCGCGGGAGATGGCGACGACGTGGTCGGCGAGGTTGCGCTCGAGGCCGCCCTCCTCGCGGTCGGGCGCGCCGAAGTCGATCACCCACGGGTCGAGGCCGGCGCGGTGCAGGACCGAGACGGCGCCGTTGTGCTCCGTGACGTCGAAGACGTTGGCGTCGACCATCATGGGCGGCACCAGCAGGATCACGGGCCGCTCGTCCTGCGCGGGGTCCGGCGCACGGTCCGCGAAGTAGCGCCGCAGCCGGTACATCGGCGACCGCTCGACGACGGTGAACTGCGAGGGCTTCGCGCCGGTCTCGAGGCCGCCCTGGGTGAGGACCTCGAAACCGTTGCGCGCCGTCGCCGCCAGGCGGTTCACCGACGCCTCGAGCGCCTTCCCGCCGGGCAGCCCGCCCAGGATGTCCACCATGCGCCCCACCTCTCCACAGTGCCGGTCAGCCGACTCAAGGTACCCGCAGGCGGGGCGCCGTGCCGGACTAACCGCCGATCGCGTCGGCCGGCTCGGCGGGCTTCGCCGCGGACGCCGGGGCGTCGAGCTTGCCGGCGCGCTGCGCCCACACCTCGAAGACCACCGAGCAGAACGGCAGGACCGTCGCGAGCAGGCCGAGCACCACGGTCGTGACGTCCCACTTGCGCGCGTACGCGGCGGCGACGGTCAGGACCACGAGCACCATGAAGACGATGCCGTGCGTCATGCCGGGCACTGCGATCGCGTCGGGCTTGTCCTGTACCCGCTTGATGATCATGCCGATGATCAACCACACCCAGGTGAGGGCCTCGAGGAAGGCGACGACCTTGAAGGCGGTGACGATCTTGGACGCGAGTGATTCGTTCATGATCTCTACTTCCCGGGAACGGTGATGATGAGCGCGTCGCCCTGACCGCCGGCGCCGCACAGGCCGGCGGCACCGGTGCCGCCGCCGCGGCGGGCGAGCTCGAGGGCGAGGTGCAGGACGATGCGGGCGCCCGACGCACCGAGCGGATGGCCGATGGCGATCGCGCCGCCGTCGACATTGACCTTCTCGGCGTCGACGCCCAGGTCGGCGGCGGACGCGAGGCCCACGGCCGCGAAGGCCTCGTTGATCTCGAGCAGGTCGAGGTCGGCCGGCGTGATGCCCTGCTTGTCACAGGCCTTCTTGATGGCGTTGGACGGCTGGTGCTGCAGCGACGAATCCGGGCCGGCGACGACGCCGTGCGCCCCGATCTCGGCGAGGTACTCGAGGCCGAGCTCCTGCGCCTTGCTCTTGCGCATGACCACCACCGCGACGGCACCGTCGGTGAGCTGCGAGGCGTTGCCGGCGGTGATGCTGCCGTCCTTCGCGAAGGCGGGACGCAGCTTCGCCAGCGACTCGGCGGTCGTGTCGCCGCGGACGCCCTCGTCCTCGGTCACGCGGATCGGCTCGCCCCGGCGCTGCGGGATCTCGACGGGGACCACCTCGTCGGCGAACTTGCCCGCCGCCCAGGCCGCGGCGGCCTTGCGGTGCGAGTCCGCCGCGAAGACGTCCTGCTCCTCGCGGGAGTAGGTCACGGTGTCCGTGGTGTTGAGCTGCTCGGTGAGCCCGCCCATCGGCTGATCGGTGAAGACGTCGTGCAGACCGTCGTAGGCGGTGTGATCGAGCATCTCGATGCTGCCGTACTTGTGCCCCTCGCGGCTGCCCGTGAGGATGTGCGGCGCCTGGGTCATCGACTCCTGGCCGCCGGCGACCACGACCTCGTACTCGCCGGCGCGGATCAGCTGATCGGCCAGGGCGATGGCGTTGATGCCCGACAGGCACATCTTGTTGATGGTCAGGGTGGGCACGTCCCAGGGAACGCCGCCCGCGATCGCGGCCTGGCGCGCGGGCATCTGGCCGGCGCCGGCGGTGAGGACCTGGCCCATGATCACGTAGTCGATCGTCTGCGGATCGACACCGCTCTTCTCGAGGGCTCCGCGGATGGCGACCGCGCCGAGGTCGGTGCCCGACTGCGACTTGAGCGCGCCGAGCAGCTTGCCGAAGGGCGTCCGAGCGCCGGCGACGATGACCGTGGGGTCCTGATGGGATGCGGACGGGGCCACTTCGTTCCTCCTAGTGGGCATGGGTCTTCCACCTCAAAGCTACATTCGAGGCATGACAGAGAGCCAATCGCGACATTCCGATCACACCGCCCCCGCCGCGCACGCGGTGCCCGCCGAATACGTCCTGGGCATCGACCACGTCGGCGTCGCGGTGTCCGATTTCGACGCGGCCCTGGAGTGGTACGCCCGCGTGCTCGGCATGGTCTGCACGCACGAGGAGATCAACGAGGCGCAGGGCGTCCGGGAGGGCATGCTCTCCCCCGCCTCGCTCCTCGCGGCCGACGGCGCGGCGGGCGGAGCGGAGGGAAGGGCGTCGTCCCGCCAGGCCCAGCTGCAGGTCCTCGCGCCCCTGACCCCCGCATCGACGATCGCCAAGTTCCTCGACCGCAACGGCCCCGGCATGCAGCAGCTCGCCTACCGGGTCTCGGACCTCGAGGCCGTCACCGCGCACCTGCAGGAGCAGGGTGTGCGACTGCTGTACGACGCGCCCCGGAACGGCACCGCCGGCTCGCGGATCAACTTCCTGCACCCGAAGGACGCGGGCGGGATCCTCGTCGAGCTGGTCGAACCTGCATCCTGACCGGAACCGGCCCGTAATTCGGACCTTTTGCGACTGCTGACGCCGCGCGCGGGGGCTGCCCACGTACCATCGGTGCATGGCGAATTCGGACAACGTATCGGGTGGCCCGGCACCCGCACCGTTCGCGGTGGTCCTGCGCGGGTACGACCGGGACCAGGTCAGCGAACAGTTCCACCGCTACCAGGCTGAACTGCGGGTTCTCGCCGCGGACAGGGACGCGGCGTCGGCCCACGCCCGCGAACTGACGGACCTCCTCGACGAGGCGCAGGACGAGATCGACAACCTGCGCCGCGAGGTGGACCGCCTGAGCGTGCCGCCGACGAGCGCCGAGGGCATGAGCGACCGCATCGCCCGCATGATGCGTCTCGCCTCCGACGAAGCCTCGGAGATCCGGGCCGCGGCCGAGAACGAGTCCGCCGAGGTGCGGTCGCTGGCGCGCCAGGAGGCCGAGACGACGCGGCGCGAGGCCGATCGCCTGCGCTCCGACATGACCGCGCGACGCGAGGCCATGGAGGCCGAGCACGAGAAGACCATGAAGGACGCGCACGCCGAGGCCGAGCGCATCAAGGCGGAGGCGAAGGCCGAGGCGGAGAAGCTGGCGCAGTCCGCCGCCGACAACCGCGAGCGCGTCCAGAACGACTTCGACATGGCGATGTCGATGCGCCGGGACAAGGCGATCCGCACGATCACCGAGCTCGAGGACGCCTCCAAGGAAGAGGCGCGCGAGCGGATCGATTCGGCGAACGAGCGCGCGGAGCAGACGCTCAACACCGCCAACGCCACCGCCGAGCAGAAGCTCGAGGACACCAACACCCGCATCGCGACGCAGGTGGCGAACGCCCGCCGGATCACCGAGGACATGCAGTCGCTGCGCGCGTCCATCCTCGATCAGCTCGAGACGGTGCGCCGCCAGCTCTCGCTGGTGCCCGAGGCCCTGGCGACCGGCGACGGCGAGCCCCAGGTCGTCGAGAAGCGGATCGATCCCGCGCCCTACGAGGCGGCTGCGGCGCCGAAGGCCGCGCACGTCACGGACGAGGGTCCCACCGCGGCGCAACGTGCGAAGGAGGTCCTCGGGTCGGACGACTTCGCGGCGGCGGACACCGCGGCGATCACGACCGCGAAGCCGGACTCCTCGCCGTCGGTCTCGACGCAGGACACCGTCGCGATCAACACCGCGAAGCGGTAGTCAGCGGGCCCGCCGGCCGGCTTCCCGCGCCCAGCATCCGCTGTGCCAGTGTCGCCGGTCGGCCACGCCGCCGCTCTCCGCTGCGGGCCACACCACCACGTGCGCGGTCCCGGCGGGGATCGCCTGGTGACAGCCCGGGCAGCGATAGTCCTTGACGGCGCCCGTGCCGGTGACCGTGCGCACCTGGTAGGCGTCCTCGCCCAGCTCCACCCGGGAGCCGAACCCTCCCGCGCTGAGCGGGCGGTGCCCGTCCCGCGCGGCCGCCCGCTTCCGGGAGGTGGGCCGGCGCCCCATCAGAAGAGCTTGTAGGACGTGTCCTCGGTGCCCCGCAGCACGTCGTAATCGACGGTGACGCACCGGATGCCGCGGTCCTCCGCAAGGGTGCGGGCCTGGGGCTTCACCTGTTGGGCGGCCAGGATGCCCGTGACGGGCGCGATGAGCGGATCCCGGTTCAGGAGCTCGAGGTAGCGGGTGAGCTGCTCGACGCCGTCGATCTCGGCCCGCCGCTTGACCTCCACGGCGACGGTGCCCCCGTCGGCGTCCCGGCACAGCAGGTCGACGGGGCCGATGGCCGTCATGTACTCGCGCCGGATCAGCGTGTAGCCCGCACCGAAGGTGTGCGTGTGTTCCGCGAGGAGTTCCTGCAGGTGCGCCTCGACGCCGTCCTTCACCAGTCCGGGGTCGACCCCGAGATCGTGGCTGCTGTCGTGCTCGACCGCACCGATGAGGATGCGGAGCTGCTCCTCCGCCTTGTTGCGGACGATCCACAGCTGGTGCCCCTCGGGGACGTCCTTGGCCTCGTCCTCCGGGGGTGCCGTCTCGAGCCAGCAGGGCGGGCTCATCCAGTTGAGCGGCTTGTAGGCGCGGTCGTCCGCATGGATGCTGACGGAACCGTCGGCCTTCACCAGGATCAGGCGGCGGGCCATCGGGAGGTGGGCGGTGAGCCGGCCCACGTAGTCGACCTGGCATTCGGCAATCACGACACGCACGGCGTCCACCTTACGGCACGGACACCGCTCCACCGGGCGGCCCACAACGCGATCCGCAGCACGTCACGGCCGGCGACGTGCCCCCGAGCTCACCCGACACTCACGTCGTCCTGCGAGCACGAAGAAGACCCCCGTGTCGGGAGCATTGCTGCTCACCGACCCGAGGGTCTTCTCCTGTATCTAATTTTAGTCCGGCGGTGTCCTACTCTCCCACACCCTCACGAGTGCAGTACCATCGGCGCTGGAGGGCTTAGCTTCCGGGTTCGGAATGGAGCCGGGCGTTTCCCCTCCGCTATGGC
>NZ_VIGX01000088.1 GCF_007858475.1 Tsukamurella conjunctivitidis | reverse complement strand
CACCATGCCCGTGGAGGCCACCCCCGGCATGAGCGCCAGCAGGACCCACGAGTAGGCTCGGGCCGCCTCGGGGGAGGCTCCGGGCGGCAGGGCGAGTTGCATCATGGGCACGGCACCCGCCATGAGCACGGCCGCGGCCAGGAGCGAGAGAAGGGTGATCAGCCGGACGCCCTGGTGATAGTTGTCGGCCATCGTCTGACCGTCGCGCTCCGCCGCCGCATTCGCCAGCCGCGTGAAGATGGCGGTGGCCAGGGACACCGAGATCAGCGACTGCGGGACCATGTAGATCATGAACGCAGTCGTGTAGGAGGCGATGCCCGCCAACAGGACGTCCTTGCCTGCCGCCCAGGTGTCCACCTGGGTCGCCAGGTTCGAGGTGGACAGGATGCCGATCTGGCTGACGCCCAGCGTCGCGAAGGTCCACCCCGCGACCTTCGAGGCGGTCCCGAACGAGGTGCCGCGGAAGTGGAAGTCCAGCCGCAGTGAGACCCCGGCATTTCGCATGGGGATGAGGAGGACCAGTGCCTGCAGGAGAACCCCGAGGGTGGCGGACCCGGCGAGCAGCCAGAACTGTGGGGAACTGAAGTCCCCCACGGGGAACACCCCGTCGCCCGGGGCGGGACCCCACATGACCAGGAAGGCCACCAGTCCGGTGATCCCGACGACATTGTTGACCACGGGGGCCCACATGTACGGGCCGAAGATGCCCCGGGCGTTGAGCAGCTCGCCGAG
>NZ_VIGX01000087.1 GCF_007858475.1 Tsukamurella conjunctivitidis | reverse complement strand
GTACCCGCTCCAGTGGTCCTCACCGGCGACGACGACGGGGGCCTGCTGATAGCCGAGCGTCTTGACGAATTCCAGGGCCTCGACGTCCTGGGTGAGGTCCACGCTGGTGTAGTCCAGACCCTGCTTGTCGAGCGCCCGGTAGGTCGCATCGCACTGGACGCACATGGGCTTGGAGTAGACCGTGATCGCCATGGGGGCACTCATCCTGTCCTGGTTGTGGGAGGTAAGTCGTGTGGACGGTGGTCGGACCCGAATGGCGGGCCTGTAATCACACGTCTGTCATTTTCGGGGCGCAGCCGCCGCCCTGATGTGTCCCAACACTACACCTTGTGTCCGCGATGTCGGTGGACCACTAGGTGTTGTGTTCGGGGTGTCGTGCCCTCCGCCTGTGGACACCGTAGTCAAGGGGTGTGGAAGGCCTGTGGAGGACGGCGCAGTGGGATCGAGGAGCCCACGCCCCCATGGTCGCCCACGGCATGTGCATCTGGCCCCGGTGAGCCGGATCGCTCGGTGTCCTGAGGGCATGGAGCGGGCTGTGGACGCGCCCGCCGGGGCTGTCCACAGCCTGTGGAAGACGCGGGTGTGTTTCTCCTCGGCCAGTCCGATTGCGTCGGCGTGTCGCACCAGGGGCATCGGTGCGACACGACCCGGGCGAGCCCTGGCGCGTGGGTCGGTGGACGTGGGACGGCGTGCGAGGACCTGCCCCCCGGGCACGGGCCCAGCCGGGCGCGTCC
>NZ_VIGX01000086.1 GCF_007858475.1 Tsukamurella conjunctivitidis | reverse complement strand
GTCCGCCCTGGTCACATGTGGGGGCTCGTCGGGGGCGAGCCGAGTTGAGCCATTCGAAAGGACCTCACGCGAGGGACGTTGGGCCCATGGTGGGGCACCAGCCTCGCACCGGGCGACCCGTCGGCGTCATGAACGGGAGGAGATCCTGAGAACGTGACGCAGTGCTGTCTCGCTCGCCACGATTGGGGCCCGCTGATTTCCCGTCACGGCTCTGGGTGCCGTAAGGTCAAGAAACGGTATTCTGACCGCGTCGTCGGGAGTTGACTGAACCGGGGTCGGGCCTGCCGCCCCCCAGGGGATGCCAGGTCCCGAGGATGACACCGAGTTCCGCGGTCCTGCACACATCTCACGGTGGGTGGGGGACCAGGGGCTCCCTCCGAAAGTAAGATCCCGATGTACCGATACCTGTTCCGGCGCCTGCTGAACTACGTCGTACTGCTGTTCATCGCAGTGACGATCGCGTACCTGCTGGCCGGGTCGTCGCTCGAACCCAAGGCAACATTCGACTGGACGAACCCGAACCTCAACAAGGCTGCCGTCATCGCCCAGCTCACCGACTACAACCTCAACACGGACATTCCGTTGTTCGAGCGTTACAAGATCTGGTTCGAAGGTGTCTTCACCAGCTGGGACTGGGGCATGACCCCGAAGGGTGAGGCAGTCAACACGATCCTTGCCACGCGCATCTGGGTCTCGGTGCGACTGATCACGATTGCCTCCTTCGTCGGCATCCT
>NZ_VIGX01000085.1 GCF_007858475.1 Tsukamurella conjunctivitidis | reverse complement strand
CCTCCCTGGTGGGTGTGGAGCACGAGGACGCGGAGTACGACGACGATCCGCGCCCCACCGACGGACCCTCCACGCCGCTGGAGTCCCCCGTGGACACCTCCGCCCCACTGGGGGAGGACGAACCGCTGCCCAAGGGCCGTTTCGCAGACCGCGAGCTGTCGTGGATGGCCTTCGACGAGCGCGTCCTGGAGCAGTCGGAGGACCTGGACCTGCCACTGCTGGAGCGGGCGTGGTTCTCCGCGATCTTCTCCTCCAACCTGGACGAGTTCTACATGGTGCGCGTCGCAGGGCTCAAGCGCCGGATCGCTGCGGGCATCGCGAAGGCCTCCGCCTCCGGGCTGGAGCCCCGTCAGGTCCTGGAGGGCATCCAGACGCGCACGCGGGAGCTCACCGCGCGCCAGGCCCGTGACTTCCAGGAGGAGATCCTGCCCGCCCTGGATGCCGAGGGCATCCACCTGCGCCACTGGGAGGCACTCGACGACCAGCAGCGGGAGCGCATGACCGCCTACTTCCGCAGGCAGATCTTCCCGGTGCTCACCCCCCTGGCGGTGGACCCCTCCCACCCCTTCCCCTACATCTCCGGGCTGTCCCTGAACCTCGCGGTCGTGGTGCGCAATCCCGTGACCCGCAAGCTGCACTTCGCCCGCGTGAAGGTCCCCCAGTCCCTGCCGCGCGTCATCAACATCGACACCGCCGGGCGCGGGGGCGCCCCGGAGGACTTCGTGGGTGCCGAGG
>NZ_VIGX01000084.1 GCF_007858475.1 Tsukamurella conjunctivitidis | reverse complement strand
AAGGGCGCTTCGCGTCACTACGTGATGCGGCTACGCCGCACTCTTGACGGTGGGTTGAACTGTGCAGGGCGGCACATATCAGGGGAAGGGGTAAGAACGGTTAGGACCTCGCAGCAGTGACTCTCTCCGGGGTTTCCCGGTCGTGTTTGGCGAGTGCTCGTGCAACGGTCGACTTACCAACTCCGAGCACGTCAGCGATGTACACCAGCGTCTTTCCCTGATCGCGCATCTGCACAGCAGCAGCGACACGCTTCGGGGTCATCACCGACGGCCGACCACCGACCCGGCCCTGAGCGCGAGCATGCTCCAAGCCGCGCCGAGTATTCTCTCGGATCGTGTCGACGCGGAGCTGAGCAAACACGGCGACGATACCAAACAGCGCGCGCCCCATCGGGGTGGTGGTGTCGATATCGGGCTCCGTCAGACTCTTGATGTTCACGCCTCGCTCGTGCAGCTCATTGATGGTCTGAATCGCCATCGTCTCGCTGCCCGCGATCCGGTCGAGACGGCGCACCATGAGCGTGTCACCGGCGCGCAAGTAGTCCAAGCAGGCGAGCCACTGCAGGCGATCTTTCACCCTGCTCGACTCCCCACGATCCACGAACACGCGCGTCGCTCCCGCGGCGCGCAGCTCAGCCTCCTGAGCCTCAGGGCTCTGCTCGCGGGTACTCACCCGCGCGTAGCCGACAACGCTCATCACCGCTCCGCCTCCGCGACGATCGTGTGGGCGCGCATCAT
>NZ_VIGX01000083.1 GCF_007858475.1 Tsukamurella conjunctivitidis | reverse complement strand
AGTGCGCCAGATCGGCTGACTGAGCACTCGTGCTCAGGAGACGATCGACCTGGGGGAGGAGTTCAAGCAAGGTCGCTTCGTGCGGTCCCTGCTCAGTGCGCCATCCCAGGGTGCCGCGGGTCTGGTTGTTGTCCCATGCGAGCACGCCAGCCCCGCCGTAGCGGGCGAACACCGCTGATAGAAGAACAGTGGTCGGGGTCTTGCCCGCTCCGCCCTTACCGTTGACGATGGCGATCGTGCGAGGGCCAGGCCAGTGTTGACTCACGGCCTGGACATCGGCGCGCTCTGCGCGCTCTGCCTCGCTGGGGCTCAGGCGCATCCCGAGATGCGTCATGAGGCCGCGCCAGCCTTGGGTGGCAGGTTCCTCGGACTGCTGCTGGGTGAGGAACGACTTCCGCCTCTCGCGCCTAGTCGGGAAAGGCGCCGAAGTCGCTGGTGCGGAGCCGTCGGCGGAGCGCACCCAACCGTGAGCGGTTTCCAGCTCGACCTCCTCTGCCGGTGCTGGCGCAGCCGCCGAAGCCGACGCCTGCGTCGCGTCGTCGACGGACTCGACGGGCGTGGTCGGCCTTTCGTCGACCACGCCGAGGACGGTGCGGGGCTTCGCCTCCGCGGTAGCGTCTGGTTCCACGGTTCCGTCACCGTGGATCACGAGCGGCCATTGTCCCTCGGGGTCGTTCATGGTGGCGCGCACCTGGCGGCCGAGCTTGCGGGCCGTCTCGGCCACGAGGCCGAGAACGG
>NZ_VIGX01000082.1 GCF_007858475.1 Tsukamurella conjunctivitidis | reverse complement strand
CCTTCCCCACGGCCCCGACGTCCAGGGTGAGGGGGATCCTCGTCCTCAGGCACCGTCCGTCCCAGGAGCAGACCTCCTCCCAGACCGGCGCCGGCAGGTACCCGGGCAGTGGACGCAGGCGGTAGTCGGGGCCGTAGCCCAGGTGGACCAGGGCGGCGCCGACCAGGGGGCTGACGGCCCCACAGGTCAACTCATCAAGCCTCCGGTAGGTCTCCAGCAATGGCCCGGCACACTCAGGCAGCTCGAAGGTGCCCGCGGCGTGGGACATCCGGGTGACCACGGAGTCCTCGCGAAAGCGCGAGAACGTCCGGTCATAGTCCTCGATGAGGCGTGCCACGCGCAGTCGCTGCGTCTGGCTGAGGGCGTGGGCGGTGGTGAGGACCCACCGCGTGCCGATCGCCTCGAAGACCCATGTGTGATCGCCGCCGGCTGCGACCTCACTCACCTGCCTGCTCGCGGATCTGCTCAAGAGCCGAGTTGAAACCGTCACCGGTCAGGGAGGAACTCGCGACGGTCCCCACCTGCGCCTCCTCCACGGTCTTGCCGACCACATGGTCCGCGATGTTGTCGGCGAAGTCCTCCTGGTAGCGGCGCGCCTGTGGGTCGGAGGCCCGGGGCGTGACGGTGACCGAGGAGATCGTCCCGTCCTGGAGTGTCAGCTCGACCTCGATGTCCTGCTGTCCGCCGGGGCTCGTGTAGGTGCCCGACGCCGTGTAGGTTTCCGACGCAGAACTGGTGGCTGTCCCGGAG
>NZ_VIGX01000081.1 GCF_007858475.1 Tsukamurella conjunctivitidis | reverse complement strand
GTCGTCCTGGCCCGCCGGTCCACGACGATCGCTGCGCGGTCGTCGATGAGGAGGGGAAGACACGACATGTGTTCGCCGCTGATGGCCTCAACGAACTCTGGCTGACGGACATCACGGAGCACAAGACCGCGGAAGGAAAGCTCTACTGTTGTGCGGTCAAGGACGTGTACTCGAACCGGATCGTGGGGTATTCGATCGATGCGAGGATGAAGTCCCGCCTGGCCGTCCAGGCGCTCGAGAACGCGGTTGCGATACGTGGCGACGTTGCTGGCTGCGTGGTCCACTCGGACCGAGGGTCTCAATTTCGGAGCCAGAAGTTCCTGCGTGCGCTGGCTCGTCACCGCATGGTCGGATCGATGGGCAGGGTCGGTTCCAGTAGTGACAACGCGGCCATGGAATCATTCTTCTCTCTCCTGCAGAAGAATGTCCTGAACAGGCAGTCCTGGACCACTCGCGAGCAGTTGCGCATCGCGATGGTCACCTGGATCGAGGGGACCTACCACCGCCGACGCCGACAGGCCCGGTTGGGTCGTTTGACGCCGGTCGAGTTCGAGACCATCATGACCGACAACGCCGCCCTCGCGGCGTGACTACAAACTGTCACCCAACCCTGCAGCAGACCCGATCTCGCGTCGATCAGTGACCCCATCGCCGGGGTCGTGCTCATGGCGATGGCGGCGTTCGCGCCGTATCTGACGTACAAGTTCATCGCGTTCGTCGGCTTCGACATGTACCACGCCATCGGCTCCGA
>NZ_VIGX01000080.1 GCF_007858475.1 Tsukamurella conjunctivitidis | reverse complement strand
TCCAAGGGTGAGACCTCCAAGGAGGTCTACGTCCTGGAGCGTCTGCAGGCCCTGAAGGAGCGGGAGTCCGGGGCCCGTCCCTCCCATGAACGGCGTATGGGTCTGCACTTCGATCTCACCGTCCCCTTCGCCCGTTACGTCATCGAGAACGCGAACGACCTCGACTTCCCCTTCAAGCGATACCAGATCCAGAAGGTCTGGCGGGGCGAGCGCCCCCAGGAGGGTCGCTTCCGCGAGTTCACCCAGGCTGACATCGACGTGGTCGGCAACGGCGAGCTGCCCTTCCATTTCGAGGTCGAACTCCCCCTGGTCATGGCCGAGGCCCTCACGACCCTGCCGATCCCACCGGTGCACATCCTGGTCAACAACCGCAAGGTCGTCCAGGGGATCTGCGAGGGCGTGGGCGTCGTCGATGTCGAAGCAGCCCTGCGCGGTCTGGACAAGCTCGACAAGATCGGTCCCCAGGGCGTCTCCGAGGAGCTCGCGGAGTCCGGCATCACCGGTGAACAGGCCGCCACCCTCCTGGCGATGGCGGAGATCGCCTCGGACTCTCCGGCCGAGATCCGGGCCCGCGTCGCAGGACTGGGGGTCGGGGGTGATCTCCTGGAGGAGGGGCTCGGCGAGCTCTGCGACCTGCTGGCCACAGCAGGTGAGCGCATGCCCGGTGTGGTCATCGCGGACCTGAGGATCGCCCGGGGTCTGGACTACTACACCGGCTCCGTCTACGAGACGGTGGTGGAGGGCCACGAGGACCTCG
>NZ_VIGX01000079.1 GCF_007858475.1 Tsukamurella conjunctivitidis | reverse complement strand
AGGGTCCTGGCAGCACTGTCGGTTGGGGTCGACTCCGCCGTCGCCGCCGCCCGCGCCGTCGAGGCGGGTCACGACGTGGTCGGGGTCCACATGGCGCTGTCCTCCCAACCCCAGGCGTGCCGGGTGGGATCCCGGGGCTGCTGCTCGGTGGAGGACGCGGGGGACGCGGCACGCGCCGCGGAGGTCATGGGCATCCCCTTCTACGTGTGGGACCTGGCCGAGGAGTTCGAGGAGACGGTGATCACCGACTTCGTCGAGCAGTACCGTGCGGGCCACACCCCCAATCCCTGCGTGCGCTGCAATGAGTTCGTGAAGTTCCGTGAACTGGCGGAGCGGGCCGCTGCTCTGGGCTTCGACGCGGTGTGCACCGGCCACTACGCCCGCATCGTGCAGGGTGGGGGAGGTCCCCAGTTGCACCGCGCAATGGACGAGGCCAAGGACCAGTCCTACGTGCTCGCCGTCATGGGTGAGGAGGAACTGGCCCGTGTGCTCCTGCCGCTGGGGGAGGCGCCCTCCAAGGCCTGGGTGCGTGCGGAGGCGGAGCGCCTGGGCCTGGGGGTCTCCGCCAAACCCGATTCCTACGACATCTGCTTCATCCCCGACGGGGACACCCGTGGCTTCCTGCGTCGCCACCTGGGCGAGGCGCCCGGCGAGGTGGTGGACACCGAGGGACGGGTGCTGGGGGAGCACACCGGGTACTGGAACTTCACCGTCGGGCAGCGCAAGGGCCTGAACCTGGGCCACATCGCTCGCGCGA
>NZ_VIGX01000007.1 GCF_007858475.1 Tsukamurella conjunctivitidis | reverse complement strand
CGTCGGTCAGGGGACCGGGCGCGAGCAGCACGACCGAGGCGGCCACGCCGCGGTGGCGCAGTTCGCCGGCGAGCCGGGCGAAGGCGGGTTCGGCGCCCGACGGCGCGGCGGTGTGCCCGAGGAAGACGGGGCGGCGGGCGCTCACGCGGCGACCGCCCGGTAGAGGGCCGCGTGCCGCTCGGCGGCGGTGTCCCAGCCGAAGTGCTCCGCATGGGCGCGGCAGGCCCGGGCGGAGGGGTGCGCGCCCTCCAGCCCGGTGACGATCCGGTGCGCGAGGGCGTCGGCGTCGCCGGCGGGGACGACGAGATCGGGGGCGAGATCGCGAACGGCGTCGGGGAGGCCGCCGACGTCGGTGACGACCGGGGCGCGGCCGGAGGCGAGGGACTCGAGGGCGACGAGGCCGAAGCCCTCCCAGGCCACGGACGGGACCGTCGTCAGGGTCGCGGCGGCGTACCGGCGCGCGAGGTCGGCGTCGTCGATCGTTCCCACGAAGGTCACAGTATCGGTGATCCCCAGTTCCGCTGCGCGTTGCCGTAGATGGTCGCGCTGCGGGCCGTCGCCCACCACGTCGAGCCGGGCGTCCGGGTGCCGCGCGAGGACGGCGGGCCACGCCCGCAGCAGTACGTCGATCCCCATCCTGCGCTCCAGCCGCCGCACGCACAGCACGCGCGGCGGGCCGTCCGGGACGGGTGCGGGGGTGAAGCGGTCGAGGTCGACGCCCGGCGGGATCACGGCGATCGCGGCGCGGTCGGCGCCGTACCGTGCGACGAGGACGTCGGCGAAGGCTCGGGAGAGCACCACGAAACGGTCGCTGCCGCGATATCGCGCGCGTTCGACGAGGCCCTTGACCGCGACCGCGGCCCGCCCCTCCCCGGCGGTGGCGCTCTCCTGCGCCCACGGGCCGTGGAAGTGGGTGACCAGCGCGGCACCGTGCGGCGCGGGGCCGAAGAGGGCGAAGTGCCGATCGAGGACCGTCGTGCCGGCCGGCGGCCGGCCGCGGGAGGCGCGGACCCGGGCCGCCGTCGAACCCGCGTCGGGTCCCCAGGTTCCGCCGCCCCGTTCCGGGGGGCCGAACGCCGCGGCGGTGACGTCGAGGTCGGTGCGGCCGCGCAGCGCCGCGAACAGGTCGGCGAAGTACCGCGGGAGTCCACCGGGCGCCGCACCCGGCCAGGTGGTCCCGGTCAGGTGGACGCGGACCGGCGTCACAGTTGCGCGGTGACGGCCGCGGGCCACGCCGCGTGGTCGAGGCCGTGCGTGGCGAGCAGCGCCAGGGCGATCCGCTCGATGCCGAAGCCGAGGCACGCGCTGTGCGCCGGCGCGCCGTCCACGGTGGTGATGTCGAAGTGCACCCCGAAATGATCGCGGTGGTAGTTGCTCGACGCAACGGCGACCCCGGGCGCGTCCTCGCCGTACATCGGCACGAGGATCTCGGTCTTGAGGTTCTCCGCGGTCTGGTTGGCGGCGAGCATGCGCCCGGCGCGGCCGAAGAAGGGGTCCGTCGCGGGCGTGCGGCGCACCGGGAGGCCCAGGTCGGAGAGCATGTCGGCGGCGCGGGCGACCCAGGAGTCGCGGTGCGCGACGGCCGCACGGTCGGTGCCGACGCGGACGATCTCGCGCATGCGGAAGGACTGCATCCGGGCCGGGTCCGGGGAGGGCTCGCGCCGGAAGCAGTGGCCCGAGACGTCGATCCACGCGCCGTCGCGGGGCAACTGTCCACTCAGGACCGGATACACCGAGTGGCAGGCCGAGGGGACGAGCGCGACGTCGCTCGCGTGGAAGTGGCCACCCCAATCGTGGCCGGCATTGCGGCCCGCGAGCAGCAGGCGATGCTCGGCGTCCCCGCCCGTGTAGGTGGAGACCGCGGCGGCGAGCTGGGGGAACGAGACGATGTAGTCGGTCCGGTCGAGGTACTCGCGCGGCATCACGGGCGGGAAGGACAGCACAGTGGCGGCGCCGCCGTGCACGTCGCGGACCGTGGCGCCCACGAGTGCGTCGACCGCGGCGGTCAACTCCGCGAACGCGGCACCGTGGCCGTACACCCCGTCGACGCCTGACGGGATGAGGAGCCCGGCGTCGAAGAGGGAGCTGCGGAACTCCTGCTGGCGCGCGTGCAGGTCAGTAAAGTCGATCGCACGTGCTGCTGCGGCCTGCGTCATCGGTCTCTTCTCCGTGGCTGGAACCGTTGTCACTGCAACACGTTACCAGGCTAGGGTGTACGACGGCGGCGCGGGAATCGTCATTGCAAAACACGTCGTGAGCGGTCCGGCGTCGGGGAGTGGTGCAGGTGGGAGGTGCGATGGAGGACGCGATTCGCTCGATCGTGGCGGCGCACGGTCGGTTGACCAGGCCGATCGCGGAAATTGCGGGTGGTGATGATCTGTTTGCACTGGGGCTGACGTCGCACGCGGCGGTGAATGTCATGCTCGCTATCGAAGATAGATTCACTATCGAGTTCCCAGACGCATCTATGAGCAAGAACACATTTAGCACGTTGGATTCCATCGGCGCGGCGGTGCGCGCGCTCACCGGCTGAGCCGCGATGACCCGCATCACCGTCGTCCACGAGCGGTGGACCGAACAGGGCGGCTCGGAGAACGTCGCGCGGGCTCTGGTCGGCGCCTGGCCCGACGCCCGGCTGCACGTCGCCTTCGCCGACCCCCGTGCCGTCCCCGCGGACCTCCGCGGGCGGATCGCGGTCACCGGCCTCGACCGCGTCCATCGCGCACTCGGCCGGCGCTCCCACGCCCCGCTGATCCCTCTCGCGCCGGCCGCGTGGCGCCTGCACCGCGCGGACCCCGGCGCGGACGCCGTCGTCATCAGCCACCACGCCATGGCCGTCTCCGCCGCCCGGACCTGGCCCGACGCACGGGTCGTGGCCTACGTCCACTCGCCCGCGCGCTGGGCCTGGATGCCGGAGCTGCGCGCCGGTGAGGGCTTCGGCGCTCCCGGCCGGCTCGCGCTCGCGGCCCTCGCCGCGCAGACCCGTGCCGTCGAGACCGCGGCCGTGCCCCACCTCGACGTCGTGATCGCGAACTCCACCGCGGTCGCGCGCCGCATCGAGCGCTGGTGGCACGTCCCGGCGCAGGTGGTGGCCCCGCCCGTCGATGTCGCCCGGTTCACGCCCGACGGTGCGGTCCCCGGCGACTACTTCCTCGTCGCCGGGCGCCTCGTTCCCTACCGCCGCGTCGATCTCGCCATCCGCGCGGCCCGGCGCGCGGGCGTGCGGCTCGTCGTGGCCGGCGACGGACGGCACGAGGCCGCGCTGCGCCGGATCGCCGGTGAGGAGACCGTCTTCCTCGGCCGGGTCACGGACGCCGAGATGGTGCGACTCCAGCGCGAGGCGATCGCGACGATCATGCCCGGTGAGGAGGACTTCGGCATCGTGCCGGTGGAGGCCATGGCCACGGGCACTCCCGTGGTGGCCCGCGCCGCGGGCGGAGCCCTCGACACCGTGGTGCCAGGGGTCTCGGGAGTGCTCGTGCCGGACGGCGCCGACGAGGCGTTCACGGACGCACTCGCCGCGGCGATGCGGGACCTGCGCCCCGCGGACTTCGATCCGGCGGTGCTGCGGGCGCACGCCGAGGGCTTCTCGGTTCCGGCCTTCCAGGCGCGGATGCGCGCGATCGTCGAGGCACGGCGATGAACCGGGTGGGGATCGACATCGCCGAGGTCGCGCGGATCGAGGAGTCGCTCGCGCTCTTCGGTGCGCGGTTCGCGACGCGGGTCTTCACTCCGCGTGAGCTCGGCGACTGCGCCGGGGACCCCCGGCGGCTGGCCGCGCGGTGGGCCGCGAAGGAGGCCGCAGTGAAGGCTCTGCGGCTCGGTCCCGACGTGGCGACGCCGCCCCGCGAGGCCGAGGTGCTCACCACGCCGCACGGGCCGGAGCTGCGGCTGCACGGCGGTCTCGCCGCGCACGCCCGTGCCCAGGGCTGGGTCCGCGCCGAGCTCTCCCTCACCCACACCGACGCGTCGGCCGCCGCGGTCGTGCTCGCCGAACTCGCCGCGCCCGCCCGCGGCGCCGGGGCCTAGCGGCCGCCGCGACCGAAGATCACCGTGCCGACGGAGATCAGGAGGATCTTCACGTCGAGCCACAGGCTCCAGTTCTCGATGTAGTAGTTGTCGTAGGACGCGCGGTCCCGGATGTCGGTGTCCCCGCGCAGGCCGTGGATCGCGGCCCACCCGGTGAGGCCGACCATGACCCGGTGCCGGGACTGGTAGGCGGGGATCTCCGCGCCGAAGCGGTTCGCGAAGTGCGGGCGCTCCGGCCGCGGGCCCACCACCGACATGTCGCCGCGCACGACGTTCCACAGCTGCGGCAGTTCGTCGATCGAGTGGCGCCGCAGGAACCGGCCGAGCCGCGTGATCCGGAGCCGCTCGCCGGCCCAGTCGCGGTCCGATTCCTCGTCGGGTACCGGACGCATCGTCCGGAACTTGTACAGCGAGAACAGGCGCCCGTCCTGGCCCACGCGGGTCTGCCGGAAGACGATCGGCGCGCGCGGCTCCTGGAGCTTGATCGCCACGGCCACGACGAGCAGGAGCGGCGACAGCAGGATCAGGCCCAGCAGCGAGGTCACGAACGAGGTCACCCGCTTGACCCGCCAGTGGCTCGAGCGCAGCGCGAGCCGGCGCACCAGCACGAGCGGCGTGGATGCGGTCCATGTCCCGGTCCTGGTGCACGAACTCGTACAGGCGCGGCACCACGTAGATCTCGCAGTCGAGGGTGTCGCAGTCGCGCAGCGGCTCGACCAGGGTCGAGTCGCGGTCGCGGGAGAAGGCGACGATCACGGTGTCGATGGCGCGCTCGCGGATCAGGCTGGCGAGGTCGTTGCGCCGGGGGATCACCTCGACCGGGAAGAGGGTGGCATCGAGCGGGTCGTCGTCCATCACCAGGACGGGCCGCAGTCCGTACTCCGGGAAGACGAACATGGAGTGGACCAGTTCGCCCGCGACCTTACCGCCGCCGATCACCAGGGTCCTGCCGCCGCGCTCGGGGTGTCGGGCACGGTGCCGCCGCACCGCACCGTAATACGCCACGCGCAGAACGAAGAGCAGGACCCAGCACAGCGCGGCCCCGATCAGTTGGGAGTGATCGTCGGCCCAGACCGTGATGACGCCGAGCGGGGCGAGCATCCACCCCGCGATCGCGAGCTGCGGTGCCGAATCGAGCGCGCTGAGGGTGATGCGCGTGCGGTACAGCCCGAACAGGTAGAAGACGCTCACGGTGAACGCGGCCCCGATGAAGCCCTCGATCGCGTGCGCCGCGTGCGAGGTCGTCGACGTGTTCGTCGCCGCCAGGAAGAAGTACACGACGAGGAAGTCGAGGAACGCCAGCGCCCACGAGTGGCGGCGCATGCGGCGGCCGCTGCCGGCCGGGGCACCGTTCGTACTCATGCGCTCCTCGGGACTTTCCGATGTTGCTCCGTCGCTCGAATATAGGACACCGTCGGGTCGGAGTGACAACCAGCGCAGTCCGCGCCGCGCCCGCGCGTAGGGTGAGCGGCGTGCAGCCCCTCCCGTCCCAGGTCGCGATGCTGCAGCTCGCGGCCCAGCACCCGGGCTCGCGGGCGCTGGTCATCGACGCGGCGTGGGGCACCGTCGCCGCGGTCGACACGGCTGCGCTGGTGCGGTCGGCCGCGGACGCGCTCGCCGAGACCGAGGCGGCGGGCATCGGCGTTCGCGCCGACCACGGGATGCGGCTGGTCGCGGCCGACCCGGCCCCCGTCGTCGTGGCGGACTTCGCGACGCGGGCCGAGTACGAGGCGTGGCGCGCGGGCGGCACGCTCCCGCTCGACGGCGGACCGCTGGTGCGCGCCACGATCGTCCGCGTCGACGGTGCCCACGTCGTGCGGCTGCTCGCCCATCACGCCGTCCTCGACGGCTACGGCGTCACCCGCGTCTTCCGCCGGATCCTCGCGCGCCTGCGGGCCGGGGCCGGCGGTGCGCCGCTCCCGCACGAGCGCCTGGGGGACCTCGTCGCGCTCGGAGCGACCGCCGCGCCCTTGCGCCCGCCCGACGACGCCTTCTGGTCCGCCGCGACCGCCGGGGTCGGCGAGCCCGGCCGCGAGATCGCCTTCGCCGACCGCACGGCGCCACCGACGGACCGTCCGCTGCAGCACCGGGTGCGGTTCGCGGCGCCCGGGGTCGCGGACCGTCGCACGTGGCCGGGCGAGGCCGTCGCGACCGTGGCGGCCTACACCGCCCGCCACCTCGGCACGGACGAGGCCCGGGTCGGCGTGACCGCGGCGCTGCGCCGCACCGCACTCGAACGGGCCACGCCCATTCACTGGATGGCCGTCGTGCCCACCCGGTTCGCGGTGCCGGAGGACGCGACCCCCTCGGCGCTCGCCGCGGAGCTCCGCCGGTGGCTGGCCGCCGCGTCCGACCGGATCGCGGGGGGAGAGCGCCCGGAGCAGTTGCTCACCGCAGTCCCGGCCGCGTGGCGCACCGGGCGCCTCTACGGGCCCATCGTCAACGTGCTGCCCGACGTGCGGACCGACGACTGGTCGCTCGACGTCGCCGCGTGGGGACCGGTCGCGGACTGCCTGATCTCGGTGCATCCCGACCCGGGCGACGTCTTCGTCGTCGACGGGGTCTTCCACCCGGCGCTGTACGACGCCGACGGGGCCCGCGCCCACGTGGACGCGATCGCCGCGCTGCTCGCCACGGCGCTCGTCGCGCCCGACGCGCCGCTGCCGGCCATCGCCGCTCGGCCGGTCGATCCCGGCCGGGTCGCAGTACCCGGCGGCTGGGCGGTGCCCGCGCGGATCCGCAGCGCGCTGGCCGCCGCCGGGTTCGCCCCGGACGAGGTCGAAGTGCGGCCCGGGCCGCCGCTCACCGTCGTCCTGCGCGGCGTGGACGCAGCGCGCCTGCCGGACGCACGGGCGGTGATCCCACCGGGCGTGCGCGTCCGGCTCGGCTGACGTTTTGCCGGAACAGCACGAGAACTTGCCGCTCGAGTGCGGTGCGGGGCACGGTGGATCCATGACGGATCACGCGCACGGACATGCACACAGTCACCCGGATTGGGCGGCCCTCGCGGCCGAGATCGAGGCGGAGGGCGAGACACTGTTGCCGTACGTCACGCAGGCGCTCGACGCGCTGGCGGAGCGCCGCCCGGCGCCGGAGACGATCCTCGACGTCGGCTCGGGGCCGGGCGTCTTCGCGTCGGCGCTGGCAGCGCGGTTCCCGGCCGCCCGGACGATCGCGGTCGACGGTGCACCGCAGTTGCTCGATCGCGCCCGCGCCCGGGCGGTGCGGTCCGGGCACCCGATCGAGACGATGCGCACCGAGCTGCCCGGCGGTTTCGCGGAACTGCCCGCAGCGGATCTCATCTGGACCGCGCAGACGCTGCACCACCTCGGCGACCAGGTCGCGGCCGTGGCCGCTCTCGCGGGGCGGCTCAACCCCGGCGGTGTGCTCGCGGTGGCGGAGGGCGGCCTGCCCTCGCGCTTCCTCCCGCGGGACATCGGGCTCGGCCGGCCGGGGCTCGCCGAGCGGCTCGACGCGCTGCAGGCGACGGGCTTCGGGGAGATGCGGGCGGCGCTCGACGGCACCGTCGACGTGCCGGAGGACTGGCCCGCGGTGCTGAGGGCGGCCGGGCTGCGCGACGTGCGGGCCCGGACCTTCCTGGTGGACCGTCCGGCCCCGCTCGACGACGGTGCCCGGCGGGGCGTCGCCCTCATGCTGGGCCGTTACCTGCGGATCGCCGACCGGCTCGACCCGGACGACGCGGAGGTGCTGCGCCGGCTGAGCGATCCGGATGACCCGCAGAACGTGCAGCGCCGCCCCGATGTCTTCGTGCTGGCCGCACGAACGGTGTACATCGGGACGGCGCCGTGACCGTCGTGCGGGACTAGGAGACCGTCGCGACCCCGTCGCGGAAGGTGATCGTCCCGTGCTGGAAGGTCTGCTTGATCGCGCCGTTCTCGGCGGTCTCGTCGCTGGTGGGGTAGCCCAGCTTGCCGGTCTCGTGGCCCGCGTCGCCCCACTTGTCGCCGATCACGCCGTGCACGACGTGCGCGCCCGAGGCCTCCGACCAGTAGATCGTGCCGCCCTTGAGGGTGAGGTACTTGCCCTTGCCGTCGGGCAGGGCCGAGACGGGACCGAGCGGGGCGCCGAGGTGGCCCTTCTCGTAGCCGTACTTCGCGTACTCGCCGATGATCGGCCCGTCGGTCAGCGTGACCTCCGTGCCGCCGGGCGTCGCGATGCTGGTCGAGGGCACGGCGGCCTTCGACTCGGAGCCCGCGCCGTTGGCCCCGGACTCGCCCGCGCCGTTGGCGCCGGTCACGGCGGAGGCCGCGCTGCCGACCGCCGACGTGGCCGCGTCCTTCGCGTCGTTCGCGGTGTCCTTCGCGTTGTCGCAGGCGGTGAGGGCCACGGTCAGAGCGGCGGTGGCGGCTACTGCACCAAGCGTCCGTGTGATCCGAGTATTCATGAGAGCTCCCTTCGGCAGGGTGAATTGAACGCTCGGAATGTAACCACACTCTTGATTGGATTTCAGCGCGGACGCACTGTTTGTATCTGATCCACCGTTCCGACGGGGCCCGTGATGTCGTGAATGACCGAATGGGTCAGACCTGCGCCGTCGGGTCCCGTCGAGACCCGCGTGTCGAAGCCGACCGCGGTGCCGACGGGGTCGCGGAACAGGTGCGCCGTCAGATCGAGGTTGGGGTAGGCGACGTGCTCGGGGGAGAACCGCGGCGTCATACCGTTCGCGATGTCGAAGAATCGCGCGGCCCGGGCGACGGGACCGGTGGGCTCGTCGAGGAGCTCGACGTCCGATTCGACCCAGTACGCGGCGCGCCCGGGTCGGACCTCCTCACGGCGGGTGCGGGCCGAGGCTATGTAGCCGCCCGGCCACACGGTGCTCGGGTCGTAGGGCGGCATCCGATCCGCGGGCGGGATCGGGTCGAGTTCGCTCCCGCCGATCGCGGTCGTGTCGCGACGGTCGAGCAACCACGCGCGCAGAACGAGCCCGGCCCTCCCGCCGTGGCTCAGGACCGCCTCGACGAGCTCGATGGTCCGGCCCGCCCGGATCACGCGCACGTCCACCTCGACGGTGTCCATGGGCAGGGTGCCGAGGATGTCGTACGACAGGCGCGCGAGCCTCAGGTCGTCGTCGCGCCGAGCGTCGCGGTCCTGTTCGACGGCGTGCGCGAGGAGCGCCATCGGCGGGGCGATGTGCTGCTCCGCGGTGTTCCATCCGCCCGAGACGTGCTCGGTGGGGCGGAAGGCGGTGGCGGAGACCCGGTCGAAGTACGGCATGGGGTGAGCGTACGCCTGCGACCGGCGTGTATCGCACGAAGGGTTAATAATGAATAACTGAAAACTTGGGGTACGAAGGACCGCGCCCCGCCCCCGGACAGGGGGCGGGGCGCGGCTTCCGGCCGAGGAAGAGGATCAGGCCTTCACATCGAACCGGTCTGCGTTCGCGAGCTTGGTCCATGCCGCGACGAAATCGTGCACGAACTTCTCGCCGGCGTCCGAGGCGCCGTACACCTCGGCGATGCCGCGGAGGATGGAGTTCGAGCCGAAGACGAGGTCGGCGCGGGTGGCCGTCCACTTCTTCTCGCCGGTCGCCCGGTCGGTGCCCACGTAGGTGGAGTCGTCGTCGGACGACGGGGCCCACTTCGTGTTCATGTCGAGCAGGTTCACGAACCAGTCGTTGCTCAGCGTGCCCGGGCGGTCGGTGAAGACACCGGCCTCGGAGCCGCCGTAGTTGTTGCCCAGCACGCGGAGTCCGCCGAGGAGCACGGTCATCTCCGGCGCGGTCAGACCGAGCAGGTTCGCCTTCTCGACGAGGAGGTACTCCGCCGGCATCGGCGCGCCCTTCGCGACGTAGTTCCGGAAGGCGTCGAAGCGGGGCTCCAGCACGGCGAAGGACTCGACGTCCGTGTCCGCCTGGGTGGCGTCGGCGCGGCCCGGCGTGAACGGGATGTTCACGTCGACGCCCGCGGCCTTGGCGGCCTGCGCCACGCCGGCGTTGCCCGCGAGGACCACCACGTCGGCGAAGGAGACCTTCTTGCCGGATTCCGCATTGAACGCCTCGACGACGCCCTCGAGCGTCCGGATGACCTGCGCGAGCTCGTCGGGCTCGTTGACCTCCCAGCCGGCCTGCGGCTGCAGGCGCAGGCGGCCGCCGTTGGCGCCGCCGCGCTTGTCGGTACGACGGAACGAGGAGAAGGCCGCCCACGCGGTCTTCACGAGCTGCGCCGTGGTGAGGCCGGTCGCCAGGATGCGCTCGGTGAGGGCGTCGGCGTCGGCCCCGTCGATCGGGGTGCCCTCGGCTGCGGGGATCGGGTCCTGCCACAGGTGCTCGGTCTTCGGGACGAGGGGGCCGACGTAGCGCGAGGTGGGGCCCATGTCGCGGTGGAGCAGCTTGAACCAGGCCTTGGCGAAGGCATCGGCGAGCTGCTGCGGGTTATCGAGCCAGCGCTTGGTGATCTCGCCGTAGATCGGGTCGAAGCGCAGCGACAGATCGGTGGTCAACATCGACGGGTGGGTCTTGCCGGTGCCGAAGGCCTCCGGCACCGAGTTCGCCCAGCCGCCGTCCTTCGGGCGCCACTGATTCGCTCCAGCGGGGCTCTGGAAGAGCTCCCACTCGTTGCTGTAGAGGATCTCGAGGAAGCTGTTGTCCCACTTGGTCGGTGTGTGCGTCCAGATGACCTCGAGGCCGCTGGTCACGGCGTCCTTGCCGACGCCCGTGCCGTTGCCGCCCTTCCAGCCGAGGCCCTGCTGCTCCATGGGGGCCGCCTCGGGCTCGGGGCCGTTCTCGACGGGGCCGGCGCCGTGCGTCTTTCCGAAGGTGTGGCCGCCGACGATGAGCGCGGCGGTCTCCTCGTCGTTCATCGCCATCCGGCCGAAGGTCTCGCGGATGTCGTCGGCCGCGGCGATGTAGTCCGGGACGCCCTCGGGGCCCTCGGGGTTGACGTAGATCAGGCCCATGTGGGTGGCGCCGAGCGGCTGATCGAGCTCGCGCTTGCCCGAGAAGCGGCCGTCGGAGCCGAGCCAGGTGTGCTCCGGACCCCAGTAGACGTCCTCGGGTTCCGCGACGTCGGCGCGGCCGAAGGCGAAGCCCTCGGTGGTGAAGCCCATGTCCTCCAGGGCGACGTTGCCCGCGAACAGGATCAGGTCGGCCCAGGAGAGCTTGCGGCCGTACTTCTGCTTGATGGGCCACAGCAGGCGGCGCGCCTTGTCCAGGCTCACGTTGTCGGGCCAGCTGTTGAGCGGGGCGAAGCGCTGCAGGCCCGCGCCGCCGCCGCCGCGGCCGTCCGTGGTGCGGTAGGTGCCGGCGGAGTGCCAGGACATGCGGATGAAGAGCGGGCCGTAGTGGCCGAAGTCGGCCGGCCACCAGTCCTGCGACTCGCGCATGACCGCGACCAGGTCGGCACGCACGGCCTCCACGTCGAGCGTGGCGACCTCCGCGGCGTAGTCGAAGTCGGCGCCGAGCGGGTCGGCCTCGGCGGGGTTGTTCGCGAGCACCTTCAGGTTGACCTCGTCGGGCCACCAATCGCGGTTACCGCCGCCGGCGACCGGCGGGCGCAAGGACCCATGGGCGACGGGACAACCGCCGCTTCCGCTCGTCTGTTCCTGGGGGGAGGTGGTCTGATCCTCGGACACGGCGTTCCTCTCGGTACGGATGTGTGTACGGCTGATGAAGCGGAGCGGCCGTGCTGGCGGGCCGCGCGTTCACCACTGTACGTCCGCGACGCCACGGATTCCAGCTTTTCTGGAATTATTCTAGAAATAACTGAACGCCCAGGTGAAAGGCCCTATTTATGCGGTAGGATTGCCCTATCGACGGGCCCGTCGGCGGAAACCTCGTCAGCGCGTGGCGCGCGTGAAGGCGCCCGCGATCGTATCGAGCAGAGCGGGGTAGCGCTTGGCCTCGGGGTGTGAGCCGGGCTTGCCGCTCGAGACCACCGCGACCGCCAGGTCCCGCTCCGGATCGGCCCACATCGCGATCTCGGTGAGGCCGGTGTGCCCGAAGGCCGCCGGCGCGTGCCGCCCGAACGGGCCGAACCGCTCGGACCCCAGCATGTACCCCGTGCCCCAGCGCAGCGGCGCCCCGCCGGTGGCGAAATCGGGCCGCAGGCGTCGCGCCTGCCGGGTCGCCGCCGCGAGCGTCTCCGGCCGCAGCACGCGGACCCCGTCGAGCTCGCCGCCACGGCGGAGGATCTCCGCGAACCGGGACAGCTCCTGCGCGTTCGAGACCAGGTTGGACGACGGCACGATGCCGGTGAGGAACTGCGGCGAGTTCGACATCGGCACGATCTGCTGCATGGTGCCGCCCACCACCTTCCGGAAGGCGGCCTCGATCACCGGCGGCGCGGGCCTTCCCGTCGCATAGCTCAGCCCCACGGCGGGCAGGTCCGCGGGCGCGACCCCGAAGTTGGTCCAGCGGAAGCCCAGCGGGTCGAGGACCTCCATCGCGGCGATCTCGCGGATCGTCCGGCCCGTCGCGGCCAGCACCAGCTCCCGGACCAGCGGCCCCCAGGTGAGCGCGTGGTAGAAGTGCAGCCGGCCGGGGGAGTAGACGGGCTTGATCCCCGCGAGCATCGCCCGGGTGTACTCGCTGTCCTCGGACCGCTTCAGGTCGGGCCGGGGACCCGTGTTGATCGGGATCCCCGCGCTGTGGGTCAGGACGTGCCGCACCGTGATCCGGTCCTTGCCGTCCGCGACGAACTCCGGCAGGTAGTCGCAGACCCGGGCGTCGAGCGCGAGATCTCCGCGTTCGATCAGGCGGTGCAGCACCGTGACCGCCACGCCCTTCGCCGTCGAGTACGTGCAGAACGGGGTGTCGACGGTGACCGGCACGGGTTCGGCGCTCTCGTCGCGGTTGGACGGGAGGTCGGGGCCGTTGCCCCGGGCGTGGCCGATGGCACGGTTGAGGACGACGTCGCCGCGGTGCCGGACGCAGACCTGGATCGCCGGCTGCATGCCCGCCGCGTACCAGGACCTCGCCGCGAGCCAGATCCGCTCCATTGCGCGCGGGTCGACGCCGGAGTGGTCCTCGTCGCCGACGTCGGTGATCGCGTCCAGGTCGCGAGGGACGCGGATGCGCCCCTCCTCGGGTGCGGGGGCCGACGGCACGGTGTCGCTGCTCACGGGACGAGCCTACGGATAGATTGGCGCGGTGACCCGCGTCAGCACCGCCCTCAAGCTCGCCTACGCCGCCCTCGCCGCGGTCGACACCGCGTTGTCGGCCTCGTCGAAGCCCGCGCGCCACCACGCACGGCGCTTCACCAAGCCGCTGCTGCTGCCGACCCTCGCCGCGTCCTTCGCGACCGATCCGCGCGCGCGCCGCTCGCCGTTGCGCCGCACCACCCTCGCGGGGCAGGCCGCCGGCTGGGTGGGCGACGTGGCGCTGCTCGGCGACGACCCGCGGCACTTCGCCCTGGGCGCGAGCGCCTTCGCCACCGGGCACGCCGCGTACATCAGCGGGCTGCTGGCGCAGCGCGATCCGGACGCCTCCCCGGCGAAGCCCGCGGCGGTCGCCGCGGCCTGGGCCGTGGGCGCGCCGCGAACCCTGCTCGCCGCGTACCGCACCGCGCCCGCGCTCGCCCCCGTGCTCGCCGGCTACTCCGCCGTGCTCAGCGGCACGGCGGCCGCGGCGACGGTACTGGGGCCGCAGATCCCCGCCGACGCGCGCCGCGCGACAGTGGCGGGTGCGGGGCTGTTCCTGCTCAGCGATTCGATCCTGGGCCTGCGTAAGTTCGTGCTCGCCGATCCGCCCGCGTGGATGGAGGGCGCGGTGATGGCGACGTACACGGGCGCCCAGTTCCTCCTGGCCGAGGGCGCCGCTCGCGCGGGGGTACCGGACGCGGACCCGTCCGTCGACGGCGCTTGACCCTCACACCGTGTCAGGCGACAGAGTGGATCCCGTGACCGACACCCCGGACCTCATGAGCATCGGCAGGTTCTCGTCCCTCAGCCGGATCAGCGTGCGCATGCTGCGCCACTACGACGCCCACGGCGTCCTGGTGCCCGCAGCCGTCGACGCGCTGAGCGGCTACCGGCGGTACGCGCCGGCACAGCTCGCCGACGCCGCGGCTATCCGCCGGCTGCGCGACGTGGGATTCGGCGTGTCCGCCATCGGGGCCCTCCTGGCCGTCCGCGGCACCACGGCGTACGACGAGGCCCTGCGCGCGCAGCGTCTCGAGCTCGCCGCGGCCGCCGAGGACGCCGCGACCCGGCTCCGCCTCATCGACACCCTCTTCCAGGAGCCCGCCATGACCGACACCGTTTCCCTCACCGAGCTGCCCGCCCGCACGATCGTCTACCTGCGGGGCGTGGTGCCCGACTACGCCGGGGAGGGGCTGCTCTGGGAGCGCTTCCTGCCCGCCCTGCAGGAGCAGGGCGTCGAGATGACCGGTCCGGGCGGCTGCATCGAGCACGACGACGAGTTCCGCGAGTCCGAGGTCGACGAGTCCGTGTTCATCGAGGTGCCGGCCGGGACCGGCGTCGTGGCCCCGCTCGCCGTCATCGACGCCCCGGCCGTTCGGGCCGTCGAAGCCGTGGTCACCGGGCCCTACGCGGAGGCGATCCCGCGGGCGCACGAACTCATCGGCGAGTACGTGGCCGACCACGGCCTGATGCTCGCACGGACCGTGGACGACCCGGCGACGCACCACTTCAACGTCTACCTCGACGACCCGTGCGCGGTCCCGGAGGCGGAGCTGCGGACCCGGGTCGTGGTGCCCGTGCGGTAGCTCAGTGCGCTGCGGGGGCGCCGCGGAGCTTGCCGATCAGGTGCATGATCGCGACCACCACGGCGCCCACTGCGAGGCCGAACAGGGCGGAGCCGAGGGTGTTCGCGAGCCAGCCGGCCACCGAACCGATGGCGGGGACCAGGTCGTGCGCCCAGGTCTCCACGTGGTGCACCACGGAGTAGGGCCCATGCCAGCCCAGCTCGTCGAGGCCGACCAGCAGGATGTGGCCGCCGACCCAGCACATGGCGACGATGCCGACGTTCGCGAGCACGCTGAGGACCACCGGCATCGCCTTGACCATCGCGGTGCCGACCTTGCGGCTGAACTCCGACGGCCGCTGCGCCAGCGCGAGGCCCACGTCGTCCATCTTCACGATCGCCGCGACCACCCCGTAGACCAGCGCCGTGATGACGATCGCCACCACCACGAGGATCAGCGCCCGCGACCAGATCGACTCGCTCGCGACCTCGTTCATCGCGATGACCATGATCTCCGCCGAAAGGATGAAGTCGGTGCGAATGGCGCCCGCCACGACCGTGTCCTCGTCGACCTCGCCGGTGGACGAGGAGGGCTCCTCGACGCCGCCGTCCCCATGGCCGCTGATCTTCTCCCAGATCTTCTCGGCGCCCTCGTAACAGAGGTACGTGCCGCCGAGCATGAGGATCGGCGTCAGCGCCCACGGCGCGAGCCAGCTCAGCAGCAGGATGGCGGGCAGGATGAAGACCAGCTTGTTGCGCAGCGAGCCCTTCGCGATACGGGCGACGATGCTCAGCTCGCGCTCGGGCTTGATGCCCTGCACGTAGCGCGGCGTGACCGCCGTGTCGTCGACGACGACGCCCGCCGCCTTGACGCTCGCGCGCCCGGCGGCCGCGGCCACGTCGTCGACCGACGCGGCGGCGAGCCGCGCGAGAGCGGCGATGTCGTCGAGCAGAGCAGCGAGTCCTCCGGCCATGGCGACAGCGTAATCGGCGGGGACGCGCCCCGTTTGCCGGACTGCCGTCGCGGGCCGTCGGCGTGGGGGAGGATAATGGTGGAACCGTTACATGGAGACAGACAGAGCAGTTCGTACAGAGTCGACCGACCAAGACATTCGGGAGAAGCAAACACACATGAGTGCGCAGCAGCAGACCATCATCTACACGCTGACCGACGAGGCCCCACTTCTGGCCACCGCGTCGTTCCTGCCGATCATCCGCGCCTTCGCCGGGCCCGCCGGCATCGACGTGCAGACGAGCGACATCTCCGTCGCTGCGCGCATTCTGGCGACCTTCCCCGAGCGCCTGACCGACGAGCAGAAGGTTCCCGACAACCTCGCCGCGCTCGGCGAGCTGACCCAGGACCCGTCCGCGAACATCATCAAGCTCCCGAACATCAGCGCCTCGGTTCCGCAGCTGCTCGCCGCGATCGCGGAGCTCCAGGGCAAGGGCTACGACATCCCGGACCTGCCCTCGGAGCCGAAGACCGACGAGGAGCGCGACATCGCGACTCGCTACTCGACGATCCTCGGCAGCGCCGTGAACCCGGTGCTGCGGCAGGGCAACTCCGACCGCCGCGCTCCGCGCGCCGTCAAGGAGTACGCCCGCAAGAACCCGCACAGCATGGGCGAGTGGTCGATGGCCTCGCGCAGCCACGTCGCGCACATGAAGCACGGCGACTTCTACCACGGCGAGAAGTCCACGACGCTCGACCGCGAGCGCGACCTGCGGATGGAGCTCGTCACCGCGGACGGCCAGACCCACGTGCTCAAGCAGAGCGTCAAGCTCGGCGCGGGCGATGTCATGGACTCGATGTTCATGAGCAAGAAGGCGCTGCTCGACTTCTACGAGGAGCAGATGCAGGACGCCTACGAGACCGGCGTCATGTTCTCGCTGCACGTCAAGGCCACGATGATGAAGGTCTCGCACCCCATCGTCTTCGGCCACGCGGTCAAGGTCTTCTACAAGGAGGCCTTCGCCAAGCACCAGGAGCTCTTCGACGAGCTGGGCGTCAACGTCAACAACGGCCTCGGCGACCTGTACGACAAGATCGCGACCCTCCCCGCGTCCAAGCACGAGGAGATCGTCAAGGACCTGCACGCCTGCCACGAGCACCGCCCGGAGCTGGCGATGGTCGACTCGGCGCGCGGCATCTCCAACTTCCACTCGCCGTCCGACGTCATCGTCGACGCGTCGATGCCCGCGATGATCCGCGCCGGCGGCAAGATGTACGGCGCCGACGGGCGTACCAAGGACACCAAGGCCGTGATGCCGGAGTCCACCTTCGCCCGCATCTACCAGGAGATCATCAACTTCTGTAAGACCAACGGCGCGTTCGATCCCCGCACCATGGGCACCGTCCCCAACGTGGGCCTGATGGCGCAGAAGGCCGAGGAGTACGGCAGCCACGACAAGACCTTCGAGGTGCCCGCCGCCGGCACCGCGAACATCGTCGACAACGCCACCGGCGAGGTCATCCTGTCGCAGGAGGTCGAGGAGGGCGACATCTGGCGGATGTGCACCGTCAAGGACGCCCCGATCCGCGACTGGATCAAGCTGGCGGTCAACCGAGCCCGCAACTCCGGTACGCCGGTGCTGTTCTGGCTGGATCCGTACCGCCCGCACGAGAACGAGCTCATCAAGGCGGTCAAGGCCGAGCTGAAGAACTACGACACCGAGGGCCTCGACATCCAGATCATGTCGCAGGTGCGCGCCATGCGCTACACCCTCGAGCGCGCGATGCGCGGCCTCGACACCATCGCCGCGACGGGCAACATCCTGCGCGACTACCTGACCGACCTGTTCCCGATCCTCGAGCTCGGCACGTCGGCCAAGATGCTGTCGATCGTGCCCCTCATGGCGGGCGGCGGCATGTACGAGACGGGTGCCGGCGGCTCGGCGCCCAAGCACGTCAAGCAACTCACGGAGGAGAACCACCTCCGGTGGGACTCGCTCGGCGAGTTCCTCGCCCTCGCGGTGAGCCTCGAGGACATGGGCATCAAGAACGAGAACGGGGCCGCCAAGGTGCTGGCGACCACCCTCGACGCGGCGACCGGCAAGCTGCTCGAGAACAACAAGGCCCCCTCGCGGAGCACCGGCGAGCTCGACAACCGCGGCAGCCAGTTCTACCTCGCCCTGTACTGGGCGCAGGAGCTCGCGGCGCAGACCGAGAACCCGGAGCTCGCGGCGAAGTTCGCGCCGCTCGCGGAGAAGCTCGCGGCGGACGAGTCGACCATCGTGGAGGAACTGCGCGCCGTACAGGGCGAGCCCGCCGACATCGGCGGCTACTACTACCCGGACCCCGAGAAGATGGCGAAGGTGATGCGTCCGAGCGCCACCTTCAACGCGGACCTGGAGTCGCTCGACTCCTGATCGACCCGCTGGAACGGGCATCGTCGACCTGTGTCGACGGTGCCCGTTCGCTTGTCCGCGGTGCGCCCGGCTACAGGAACCGGGACTGCTGGCCGTCGACGAAGGACATGATGCGCTGGTAGCCGGAGCCGGTGACCCGAACGAGCAGGTCCAGCGCCACCGCGTCGGGGCCGATCAGGATGCGGCCGTGGTTCTTCTTGACGCCGTGCAGGATGGTACGGGCCGCCGAGTCGGCGCTCGTGCGGGCGAGGTACTTGTTGAAGAACGCGGCGAACGACGCCTGGTCCTGCCCCTCGCCGACGGTGGCGTTGTTGCAGATGTCGGTCTTGATGCCGCCGGGGTGCACGCAGCTCACGCCCACGTTGTGGCCGCTCGCGAGCATCTCGATCCGCAGCGCCTCCGTGAAGCCGCGGACCGCGAACTTTGCGGCGTTGTAGGCGCTCTGGCCGCCGACGCCGAGAACGCCGAAGATCGAGCTGGTATTGGCGATGTGGCCGTCGCCGGAGGCGATGAGGTGAGGCAGGAAGGCCTTGGAGCTGTTGACCACGCCCCAGAAGTCCACGTCCATGAGGCGGTCGTAGTCCTTGAAGGAGGTCTTCTCGACGCTCGCGTGGTGCGCGATGCCGGCGTTGTTGAAGACCAGGTTGACCACGCCGTAGTGCTCGGCGACCTCGTCGGCGTAGGCGAGGATCTGCTCACGTTCGCCGACGTTGACGACCTTGGTGTGCACCTCGGCGCCGAGGGCGCGGGCGTCCTCCGCGGTCTTCTCGAGGCCTGCGGGGTCGTAGTCGCACAGCGAGAGCTTGGCGCCCTGGCGCGCGAGTTCGAGGGCGAGTTCGCGGCCCATGCCCGAGGCGACGCCGGTGACGACGGCGACCTTGCCGTGGAAGTCCTTCATGGTCGGTTCTCCTTAATCCATGACCCGCGCGAGGAACTCGGCGGCGTCGTCGGCGGCCGCGTACACGGTGCCGAAGTGGTCGGTGGGGTACAGCTTGAGCGTCACCGGCTGCCGGTGCAGTGCCAGGGCCGCGGCGAGCGAGAGCCCGGAGGCGACGGGCACGTCGATGTCGGTGAGGCCGTGGCCGAGGAAGATCGGTCGGTCGTACCCGGTCACCGGGGTGCCCATGTGCTCGTGCAGCGCGTCGTAGATCCCCGGGATGGATCGCAGGGGAGCGGTGACCCAGGTCGAGATCTTCGCGCCGCGGACCGCGTCCCGGGTGTCGTAGAGGCTCAGGCCCTCCGCGAGGTCGACGATCCGCCGGCCCTCGTCGCTGAGCAGCGAATCGATCCCGAGATCGGGCCGGGCATCACGGATCCCGGCGAGGATGTACGCGGCGTAGACGTTGGTGAGCGGCGGCAGCGCGAGCGGCGGGAAGGACGGACGGAGGAACTGCGCGACCCGCTCGATGTTCGCGGGCGTGCCGGTGGCGACGACGCCGCGCAGGTCGAGGTCGTGCTCGGCGCCGAACTCGGTGGCGTAGCGGGCGCCGTTCATCGCCGCGCCCGCGCCCTGGGACTGGCCGACGAGGGCCCACCGTCGGGCGAGGGGCAGGCCGAGCTGCCGCGCCGCCTGAACCGAGTCGATGAGGTTGTGCGCCTCGACCTTCCCGTTGAGATAGCTCATCAGCCCGGGGGTGCCCATGCCCGCGTAGTCGGTGGCGACCACGGCGTAGCCGTGCCGCAGCCAGTGCCCGAGGTAGAAGACCTGCCGCTCGGACTGGGGCTGGGCGGAGGGGGTCGCGTCGTCGCACAGCCCGACGGTGCCGTGCGCCCACGCGATGACGGGCCACCCGCCCTCCGGCGCGGTCCCCGCCGGGAGGAAGAGGGAGGCCGTGCTCACGGCGGCCCCGTGCTGGTTCGTGGTGGCGTACAGGAAGCGGTGGGCCTGGGCGGCGTCGTGGAGGCCGAGCTCCCGAGCGAGCGGCACCCGCTCGATCGGCGTACCGGGCGGCAGCGCGGGGCCCGTGTACTCCCGAGCGTCGAGCCCCGACCAGTTCGGAGGACCGATCGGCGTGATGGGATCGGGCGTCGCGAGACCGCGGAGGAGGCCGCCGACGTGGCTGGTCACGGCGCGGGACAGGGCGGACGGCGTGATCGGCACCACGCCAACCTAACAGTCCGCAGGGCTCACGCGGCGGCCCGGCGGCGGGGGATGGCGAGGGAGCAGAGGACCGCCAGCGCGCAGACGGCGAGGCTGATCAGGATCGTGGCCTCGTAGGCGCCGGCGGAGGGCGTCCTGACGGTGCCCGACGGCGTCGTCGTCAGCACGGTCGCGCCGGTCAGCACCATGCCGACGACGGCCGTCGCCATGGACGTGCCGACGGAGCGCATGAGCGCGTTGACCCCGTTCGCCTCGCCGGTCTGCGAGACCGGGACCACCGACATGATGAGCGCCGGCATCGCGGAGTAGGCGATCCCGAGGCCCGCGCCGACGAGGGCGCTGGCGGCGAGGATCCACAGCCAGTCGACGCCCCACGGACCGGCGAGGGCGGCGAGCAGGACCAGGTATCCGCCGCCGATCACGACGCCGCCGATGGCGAGGGACAGGCGTGCGCCGTGCCGGTCGGTGATCCACGAGCTGACGTAGGAGAAGCCGAACATCACGAGCCCCGTCGGCATGAGGACGAGGCTCGCCGGCACCATGTCCAGCCCGAGGCCCGCGGGCGCCTGTTCGGGCGCCATGAGCATCTGGATCGGCATCATCTGCATGGCGTAGAAGGCGAAACCCGTGGCGACGGAGGCGATGTTGGTGAGCAGGATGGGGCGACTGATCAGCGTGTCGACGTCGATCAACGCATTCGGGGTGCGGCGCTCGTAGCGCCACCAGGCGACCGCCGAGATCGCGAACGCCGCGAACATGCCGAGGGTCAGCGGGTCCGTCCAGCCCCACTCGGAGGCCTTGGACAGGGGGAGCAGCACGAAGGTGAGGACGGCGGTGAGGCCGAGCGTGCCGACCACGTCGAACCGGCCGCCGGCGTCGGACGGCCCCTCCGGGACGAACCGCAGGATGGCCGCTGCGCAGCCGACGGCGGCGAGGGCGCAGATCCAGAACAGTGCGTGCCAGCTGATGTGCCGGGCGATCGACGCCGCGAACGGAAGTCCCAGCGCGCCGCCCACCCCCAGGGACGCACTCATCGCTCCGACGGCGGAGCCCAGCTGCCGCGCGGGCACGATGTCGCGCAGGATGCTGATCCCGACCGCGATCGCGCCGATGCCGAGCCCCTGGAGGCCGCGGCCCACGAGGAACGGCGCGAGTGCCGTCGACACGGCGCACACGGCGGAGCCCAGGGCGACCGCGCCCATGTTGCCGAGGAGCACCCGCCGCTTGCCGAACATGTCGCCGAGTCGGCCCGCGATCGGCGTGCCGACGGCCCCCACGAGGAGGGTGATGGTGAGCGTCCACGAGGCGTTCGACGGCGTGGTCCTCAACAGCGCGGGGAGCTGCGGGATCAGCGGCACGATGATGGTCTGCATCAGTGCGACCACGATCCCCGCGGCGCACAGGACGGCGACGGCGGCGCGGGAGTATGACTGGGACAGGGCGATGCCTTCGTGATCGGCGTTGGGTTGCTAGTAATCCTAACAATGGCTCGACGGTGACGAATTCCGGTGTGCAGGCAGGACGAGGTGACTTCCGGGTAGCTCGTATCGCCTGCTTAGATCATCGAATGCTCGTCGCCCTGTTCTCCTTCGCCGCCGCTGCGGCGCTCCTGGTGATCCTGCCCGGCCCGGACACCCTCGTGGTGGTCCGCGGCGTCGTGCAGGGAGGTCGCAACACGGGGATCCGGACGAGCCTCGGGGTGCTCAGCGGCCTCGTGATCTGGGTCGTGGCGGCGGTCCTGGGGCTCTCGGCGATGCTCAAGGCCAGCGAGTACGGCTACACGGCCCTCAAGTTCGTGGGCGCCGCGTACCTGATCTACATGGGCGTGCAGTCGTTGCGCGCCGTCGTGCGCGGGTCCGCCCTGGGCGAGCCGCCGCTCCCGGTGGCGCCGTCGTGGCGCACGGCCGGATTCAGCGCGGGTTTCCTCACCGACATCCTGAATCCGAAGATCGGCGTGCTCTTCGTGAGCCTGCTGCCGGGCTTCGTGCCCACCGGCTACTCGGTGACCTGGACGACCCTGGCGCTCGGCGGCGTGTACATCGCGCTGACCGCTGTCTACTGCGGCGTCCTCATCGCCGCCGCCGGCACGGTGACCCGGTGGATGCAGACACCGCGGACGCGCCGGTTCCTCGACGGTCTGGCCGGCGTGGCGCTCATCGGGTTCGGGGCGAAGCTCGTCACCGAGCGGTAGCGGGTCGGGACGCGGGGGAATCGAACAGCGTCCGCTCGGACCGCAGCAGGTACTCCACGAGGAGGGCTGCCGCCTCGTCACCCCGGCCGCTCTCGAAAGTCTCGAGGATGACGACGTTGTCGTCGAGGAACGGGGCGTGCAGGAACTCGGGGTCCGCGAAGGCGCCGAACGCGAGGCGCAGTTCGGCCAGGATCGAGTCGAGGACCGCGTCCAGCCGAGGGCTGTCGTTGAGCCCCACGATCGCGCGGTGGAACTCGAGGTCGGCGGTACCGACGGCTTGCCAGTCGCCGAGCCGCGCCGCGGCCCGCGCCGCGTCGACGGCGTCGCGCATCCGGACGGCGGCGGGGTGGTCCGGGCCCGCGGCACGCAGCGAGGGCGGTTCGACGGTGCGGCGCACCAGGTAGATGTCCCGCACGGACGCGCGCGTGGGCGTGGTGACCCGGGCGCCGCGGTTCGCCTCGTGCGCGATCAGTCCCTCGTGGGCCAGTGTCCGCATCGCCTCGCGCAGCGTGTTCCGGGAGACGCCCAGTTCCGCGGCGAGGCGTTCCTCCCGGAGCGGATCGCCGGGGCGCAGGACGCCCTCGACGATCGCCCGCCGCAGGTCGTCCGTCGCGTCGGTGGCCGCGTGGCCGCGCTGTCGTCCGGTGCTCACCGGTCCGATCGTACGAGGCGGGTGCATTCTTGTTGAACAAATCAGCGCGAAGAGCGTGACAAATTGTTCAACAATCGCATATGGTGTGGGTCACATCCCGTGGACGGCCGTCGACCACAGACTCACGCCGCCCGACCGCCCGACCGAGAAGAGGTCCCGCCATGCCCACGACAGAATCCGGCACGGGCGCGCCGCAGAAGGGCGCGATCAAGGCGTACATCGCCAGCCTCACCGGCACCTCGCTCGAGTACTACGACTTCGCGCTCTACTCCGTCGCGTCGGCCCTGGTCTTCCCGCACGTCTTCTTTCCCGCGGAGGACCCATTCATCGGACTCCTCCTGTCCTTCTCGACCTTCGCCGTCGGGTACTTCGCCCGTCCGCTCGGTGGCGTGATCTTCGGCCGCCTCGGCGACCGGATCGGACGCAAGAACGTCCTGGTCGCGACGTTGCTCCTGATCGGCATCGCCACCGTGCTCATCGGCGTCCTGCCGAGCTACGGGACCATCGGCGTGGTCGCACCGACGATCCTCGTGCTGCTGCGGTTCGCGCAGGGCGTCGGTGTCGGCGGTGAGTGGGGCGGCGCGGTGCTGCTCTCCAGCGAGTTCGGCGACCCGCGCAAGCGGGGCTTCTGGGCGTCCGCTGCGCAGATCGGCGTCCCCGTCGGCAATCTCATGGCGAACGGCGTGCTCGCGCTGGTCGCCGCCGTGCTCAGCGAGGACGCCTTCCGCGACTGGGGCTGGCGCATCGGCTTCCTGCTCTCCGCCGTCCTCGTGGTCTTCGGGCTCGTGATCCGGCTCAGGCTGGAGGAGACCCCCGTCTTCCAGGCGATCGCCGAGCGCGCCGAGCAGCCGAAGGCCCCGATCTCCGAGGTGCTCCGCGGTCACCCGCGGGCTCTCCTCGCGGCGGCGCTCTCCCGTATCTGCCCCGACGTTCTCTATTCGCTGCTCACCGTCTTCCTCGCCAGTTACGCCACCAAGCAGCTCCACTTCCCGACGAGCGCCGTGCTCACCGCAGTGTTGACCGGGTCGGCCGTGCAGATCTTCGTGATGCCGCTCGCGGGGTCGCTGACCGACCGGTTCAACCGTCGCCTCGTGTACGGCATCGGAGCGGTGCTCACGGCGGCGTGGGTTCCGGTGCTGTTCCTGATGATCCAGTCGGGCAGCCGTGTCCTGCTGACGATCGGTGTGGTGGTGGGCATGTCGCTGCACGCGCTGATGTACGGGCCGCAGGCGGCGTTCATCACCGAGCAGTTCCCCGCCCGCCTGCGCTACGCGGGCAGCTCTCTCGCCTACACCTTCGCGGGCGTCGTCGGCGGCGGCATGGCGCCGCTCATCTTCACCGTGCTCTTCCGCTGGACCGACTCGTGGGTGATCATCGCCGTCTACGTCGCGATCACGGCGGTGGCGACCGTCGCCGGCATGTGCATCGGCCGCGATCCCGCCCCCGAGGAAGAACTGCAACTGCTCGCCGACGCCCCGGACGGTATCGATGTCCCGCACTGACGTCCGTCGCCTCGGCGCCCGGGCCGTGCGAGTCCGGGTGGTACCCGGCGCCGTCGAAGCGCTGCGCGCCCGCCTCGCCGCGGAACCCCTGCCCGGACAGCGCGAGTTGGTGCCGGGAGGCGAGACGATCACCGTCCTCTTCGACGGGGCCCGGTCCGCCGGAGAAGCGGAGCGCATCCTCTCGGCGATGGAGCCGCCGGAACCGCGGGTCGCCGACGGTCCACTCGTCGAGATCGGCGTCGTCTACGACGGCGAGGACCTGCGGGACGTGGCGGAGCTGCTCGGCACGGATCCCGCGGGCGTGGTGCGGATGCACACTGAACGCTCTTGGCACGTGGGCTTCCTCGGCTTCGCGCCCGGATTCGCCTACCTGCGGTCGGCCGAGCCCGGGCCCGAGATCGCGCGCCGCTCCTCGCCCCGCGTCCGCGTTCCCGCGGGTTCCGTCGGACTGGCAGGGGAGTACAGCGCCGTCTACCCGCGCACCTCGCCGGGCGGCTGGCAGTTGATCGGCCGCACCGAAGCCGAGCTGTGGTCGCTCGACCGCGACCCGCCGGCCCTCCTCGTCCCCGGTGCGCGCGTGCGGTTCACCGCGGTCCGCGAGCGCATCGTCGTGCCCGAAGCGCCCGCGCCGCCCGATCCCGGCCCAGCCCCGACGAGCGGTCTGCTCGTTCGCGCGACCGGGCTGCAGAGCCTCGTGGAGGACCTGGGCCGTCCGGGTCTGGCGGCGATCGGAGTCACGCGGTCGGGCGCGGCCGATCGAGCCGCGCTGCGGCAGGCCAACCGCCTCGTCGGCAATCCCGAGCACGCCGCGGGTATCGAGAACGTAGGCGGCGGTGTCGAACTGGTGGCCGTGGGGGAGCAGGTCGTCGCGGTGTCCGGCGCCGACGCCGAGCTCGTCGTGGAGGCCCCCGACGGGCACTGGCGCACCGTCGAGCGCGGGCGTCCCTTCGCCCTCGACGACGGCGACCTCCTCGAGATCGGGCCCGTGACCGCGGGGCTGCGCGTCGTGATCGCCGTCCGCGGCGGCATCGATGTCCCGCCGGTACTGGGCAGCCGCAGCACCGACACGCTCGCCCACCTCGGTCCCGGCCCGATCACCGCCGGCGCGGTGCTGCCCGTCGGACGGGCGCCGCGAACCGCCGTCGGCGTGCCCGAGACGGTGCCCGCCGTTCCGGACGGGAGCCGCCCCACGGTGCTCGGCGTGACCCCGGGGCCGGATGCCGGCCTCTTCCCCGACGGTGCCTGGGAGCACCTGCTCGACGAGGAGTGGGAGGTCACGCCGCAGAGCGATCGGGTCGGGGTCCGCCTCACCGGGCGGCCGCTCGAGCGATTCGGCGGCGAGGTCCAGAGCCAAGCGCTCGTGCCCGGCGCGATCCAGGTTCCGCCGTCCGGCCACCCCGTCGTCTTCGTCGTCGACCACCCGACGACCGGTGGCTATCCGGTGCTCGCCGTCGTCGCCGAGGAGTACCTCGATCGTCTGGCACAGCTGCCCCTGGGCTCGATGGTGTCCTTCGCCGACGGAAGGTGACTCCGTCGCACTCGGCGCAACCGTGCTCTCGAACGGGCCCGTGCGGTTAGGGTCGGGTCCACGGGCGGTTCGCGCACGGTCGCTCGAACGACTCGCAGGAAGACCGGAAGGACCCCATGAGGAAGTTCGCAGATCGGCGGATCGTCGGCGTGGTCGCAGCCCTGGCGGCGGTGTCGCTGGCCGCCGCGGGGTGCGGCAGCAGCGGTACGAGCGACGATGTGGCGGTCACGTCGTCGGCGACCGCGCCGACAACCACGACCACGGCCGGTTCGTCCGCTCCGTCCTCCGGGGCGCACTCCTCGGGCTCGGCGACCTCGGCCTCGTCCTCGGGGGCGGCGGGATCGTCGGGGAAGGCCGCGCCCGGATCGGTGAAGGTGAAGGGGGCAGACGGCAGCGAGGTGACACTCACGGGCCCGATCGCCGCGAAGTACTCCGCGGCCACGGCCGCTCAGCGCGCCTCGCTCGGTGTCGTCCTCACGGGCGATCACAACGCGGGCACCCGCGACAGCGGCGTCATCTTCCAGCAGTTCAAGGGCGGCGTGATCACCGCGAAGAGCGCCGCAGCCGGTACGCCCGCGTACATCACGTGGGGCCGCATCCGCGACGCCTGGAACATCGAGCGCGGCCCGGACGGTAAGCCCGACCCGGAGGGGAAGAACGGCTCCGCCGGACCGCTCGGTGCGGTGACGAGCGACGAGACCACCTCCGGAGCGGTCAAGCAGACCACCTTCGAACACGGGAGGATCAGCTTCAACACGCAGACCGGCAAGGTTGAGGTGACCGTCAACGGCAAGGTCGTCCCGGCGGGGATCTAGAAGGGCAGAACGATGGCGGATACCGCGGGACCGATCGACATCACGTTCACCGCAGTCCTCGGCAAGGTGCGCGAAGGCGACACCTGGACGTGCGTGCAGTTGCCCGACTCCGCCGAGATCTTCGGCACCCGCGGCCTGGTGAAGGTTTCGGGCACCGTCGACGGCGAGCCCTTCACCTCGTCGTTCATGGCCCTCGGCGACGGGACGCACAAGCTCCCCGTCGCCGCCGCGATCCGCCGCCGGATCGGCAAGACCGACGGCGACGAGGTCGTTGTGCACCTCAGCCAGCGGCTGAACTGAGTCACCGGCGCAGGACGCCGGATGCGAGGCGCGCGGCCGTCTCGGCGACGGTGTGCCGCCAGCCGGCGGGATCGACGGCGTGGGCACCGCGGTCGCCCGCGAAGGCACTGGAGACCACGAGATCGGGCTCGAGGCCGCCGAGCAGTTCCAGGCTCGCGAGCAGGGACTCGCCGTCGCTCATGCCGGGGATGTACCCGGCGTTCCACCGGCCGTCCGCGGCGCGGAACAGGGTGTCGCCGGTGAACAGGTACCGCGCACCGTCAACGCCGATGACGAGGAAGGACGTGCTCCCCGGGGTGTGGCCGGGCGTCGGGATGACCTCGACGCCGTTCGCGTCGACGGTGCGATCCGCGAGCAGGACGCCCGGGGTGGCGTGCTCCGTGATGCCCGCGAGGTCACGCGCCGGGGCGTGAAGGACCGCGCCGAACCGCTCCGCGACGGCCCGCAGCATCGGGCCCGCCTCGTCCTGATGGCTCAGGTACTGGTGGGTGACGCCCCCGCGGTCGGCAAGGGCGTCGAATTCCGCGTCGTCGCCGGGGGAGTAGAAGAGGATGTTGCCGCCGTTCGCAGGCGTCCAGAGGTACGCGTGGGTGGTGAGTCCCGGGAACGGGGAGAACATGGGAGTCTCGACGAGGTCGGGCCGGATCGTGGTGAGCATCGGAGTTCCTCTCGTGGGGTGCCTCCGACGCTACGACCGCAACATTACTTCAGGTCAAGGGTGATCGGGTCGGGTGCTTTCGGATCGGACGTTCGCGACCGTCGGGCGACGGCGAGGAGAGCGATGCCCAGGGCGCATCGCCACCACAGGAACGGATCGATCGCGGCGCGCTCGGTCCCGCCGGCGCCCAGCGGGTTCGCCCAGGGGATGACCAGTGCGGCGAGGCCGGAGACGGCGATGAACAGCGCGGTGAGAGCCGCGAGCCTCGTCCGTGTTCGCACCAGGAGGAGGACCGCGACGGCCATCAGCGCGAGCCCCGTGACGTGCTCGACGTACGCCGCGATCGGGTGCACGACGATGCGCGCTCGCGGCCCGTCGGGGAACTCACCGGCGCTGCCGGGGAACAGGCCCACGCACGCCAGAGCGATCCCGTTCACCGCCGCGAGCGCGAGCGTCAGGGCGGCCCACGGGCGGGGCAGGACGGGCCGCAGTGCCACGGCCGCGGCGAAGCCGAGCGCTCCGACCACGACGAACGCGGTGTTCATCACGGGGTGCCAGGGCGAGCAGACGAAGCGGTCGGCGACGGCGAGCCCGCCGTCACGGCTGAGCTCCCCGAGGCATTCGGGGACGCCGAGGTCGCTGATCATGTTGCGCGACCAGTCGTAGGGCCGGGGCCAGCGCAGGGAGACCACGAGCTCGGCGAGGAAGTAGAGCGCGGTCGACACGAGCAGGACTCCGGCGAGCACGGTGCGGCGCCGGCTCATTTCGGTGGCGGGGCGGGCTCGAGGAAGCGCATCGATCGTTAGCGGCATTCAGTATGTCTAGCGCACCGGAGTTCCGAGCGCTGTGGCGCGCGTCTCCCGACGGCCGGTCCGTGGAATCGCGGCGGCTGATTGTCCGTGGCGGGCGCTGTGACTCTCCTGTGTGCAGGATGTCACTAAACTGTTTCGGCTAAGTAACGTTACTCTGGTGAGGTCGCCACCGTCCGCCGGGGTCGGTGGAATCCGATCGAGTGAGGTGTTCCGCGTGCGCATGCGTCGCCATTGGGAGTCGTCGTCCACCATGCTCGTCAGCGCGGTGAGCACGCAGACGTCATCGGCGCTGTCGCTCCAGACCTTCGGCAGGGCGGGGCCCGCGCCCGCGTCCGGCCTGCGCATGGCGGGTGCGGCGGTGATGATGTGCGCTCTCACGCGTCCTGACCTGCGGCGGGTGACTGCCCGCGAGTGGTGGGCGATCACCGGCTTCGGGGTCGTGATGGCGGCCATGAACCTGTGTCTGTATCAAGCCATCGACCGACTTCCGCTCGGGGTCGCAGTGACCCTGGACTTCCTCGGGCCCTGCAGTCTGGCGTTCGTCATGGCCAAACGCTGGCGGGAGCGGTGCTGCGCTCCGATCGCGCTCGCCGGGGTCGTGCTGATGGCGGGCCAGGGGAGCGGCGTCAATCTGGTCGGTGTCGGGTTCGGCCTGGCCGCGGGTCTCTGCTTCGCCGGCTACGCAGTGCTCGCCGAACGCGTGGGGCGCCAGCATCAGCCGCTCTCCCGGTTGGCGCTGGCGGTGACCATCGCGGCGGCAGCCACGGCGCCCTTCTCGCTCCGCGCGATCGGCGAGTTGAACCTGCGGACCGCCGCGCTGTTGCTGGCGGCGGCGTTCTTCGGCGTCGTGGTGTCGTACACGTGCGATGCGGTCGCGGCGGCGCGGGCCTCGGCCGCGGTGATCGCGCTGCTGTTCGGTCTCGATCCCGTCATCGGCGCCGTGGTGGGTGCCACCTTCCTGCATCAGAGCCTGGATCCGGCCGCGCTCCTCGGCATGGTGATGGTGGTCGGCGCCGGTATGGCGGTCAGCTGGATGATGGCCGGTCGGACGGCTGCGCCGTCGGCGGGCGATCGCACCGACCCCGTCGCCGAGGAGTCGATCGCCGTCGGCGCGCCGACCGGCGGCGGTATCCCCCCGGAGGGCGGTCGCCCGTAGTCGCCGCCCGTGGTCACCGCCCTGCGGGCGCGCTGCGGGGCCGGTAACGGAGGGCGATGACGCCGCTGCTGAAGGGGTGGTGGTCGATCAGGTCGAGGTCGACTCGCGCCCCGATCGGAAGGCCGGACTTGCCGCCGCCGACCGCGAGCGGTAGGACGAAAAGCCGTACTTCGTCGACGAGTCCCGCTGCGAGTGCTTGCGCGGCGAGATCGGCGCCGCCGACGAGGAGGTCGTGGTCGCCGGCGGACTTCAACTCGCGTACCTCGTCAGGATCGAAGGCGCGCTCGATCCGGGTCTGGGTGGTCGACGGTGCCGTCAGCGTCGTCGAGTAGACGACCTTTCTCGATGCTCGCCACCCCGCGGCGAATTCGGCCGCCGCGGGCGAGCGGTCGGCGAGCGCAGGGTCCGTCTCCCACGCCGACATCGTCTCGTAGAGACGGCGGCCGTAGAGGAGCGTGCCCGCTGACCGTATGAGGTCGGTGTGCGCGGCGAAGACGTCGTCATCGCCGGGGAGCCAGGCGAAATCGCCGTTCTCGTCTTCGATGTATCCGTCGAGGGAGATGTTCGTGGGGTAGATCAGCCGCGCCATGCAGTACCTCCGGTCACCGTCATCTTCCCGGATCGTTCGTGCGTGCTCGCTTCGATTCGGAGAACCGCGGGTCACCTATCGGTGTCGGTGCCTGAGCCCCTCCGCAGTATGTATGTACATGCGAATATATGCATGTATAATCGACGACGTGATGGTGTACCGCGTCATCGCCGTCCTTGTGTATGTGGTCGCGCGACTCCTGCTGGCTGCCTGCGGCCGGATCGGCCGCGTCTTTCACGTGGGCGCCGCGCCGATCGTCGGGGTGATCACCGTCGCCTCGGTCGCCGGGATCGCTGCTGTACACCTGATCGTTCTCCGGGAGCGGGGGATGCAGCCGATCGTCCTCCTGCTGATCGCCCTTCCGGTACTGGCTGCCGGGGTCGGGCTGTTGATGCGGAGTCGACGTCTCCACGACCCGGAGCGCGACGCGCATCGGTACGACGGCTGGATCGACAACTGACGGCTGGATCGACGACTGACGGCGGGAGGGGGGCAGATCGAGGCGGCTCGGATTCAGACGTGCCCGCCCACGCTTCTCGGTGCGTAATGTCATAATGTAGATTATCGGCGAGTAGGGTCACGACGTCGGTTCGGCTGCTCGGCTCAAGCCTCGTCGATCCACCTGTTTCGATCCAGTTGCGTATCGCGTCAGTGACGCGTCTTCGATGTCGGCTGCGTTGTGCGGATGTCGCGCCCCGGCGGCGCGCTCATGACGTCTCGGGCCCAGTCTGCGGCGCGCGAGTCGGCGGCGCTGTGCCCGCTCGTGGTCGGGCCCTCGTTGGGTGATCTTCGGTGGCGAATCCGGCGGCCCCGATCCATGGCGTCTCCTCCGGAGCTCCTTCCTTCTCCGCAGCGCCAATACGTCACAGTGACGTAATCACGGCTGGTAGGCGTGGATCGCACGGCTCGCACCGGAGATCAGGCGGTCCTTGGTGAAGGTGTCGGGCCGGGTCAGGAGTAGCCTGCCGGATTCGATCACCATCGCCACGATCATCCTTGCGTAGAGCTGGTGGTCGGCACCGTCGTCCGGTGTGTCCGTCGTCAACACGTTTTCAGCGATTGCTGCTGCCTGCTCGCGGCCGCGGTCGACGGCCAGCCGGAACGCGGGCGTCGCGCTGTCGACCAGTTGCAGGATGGCTCGCCAGAGGTCGGGCGAGTCGGTGAACATGTCCAGTAGGTTCGCGTACAGGGCCAGTGCAACGTCGTCCTGCCCTCCCTGCGTTCGCGCCCGCCGTGCGGCGTCGTAGCACTGGGCGATTGCGCGCGCTTCCTCTCGGGCCAGCGATGCTCGCAGCAGGGCCGCCGAATCCTCGAAGTGCTTGTACACCACGGGCCGGGAGACGTGAGCCGCTTCGGCGACCGTCTCGATCGACACCTTGTGCACTCCGTGATCGACAATGACCGTCAGGACGGCGTCGAGGAGATGCTCCCGTCGGTCCTCCGGCGCCATTCGCGGTGCGTACGCGCGCCGACGTCCTGTCGTCGCATCGTTCATCCCACACGCTCCTCTCGACTGCTCGAGTCGTCGGTCGAATCCTACGACTTGCAGAGTTACAGTCAGTGTAGCTACACTCTGTGTAACTTTGGAGGCGGTTTCCGTCTCAACCCTCGCGGGTTCCGCAGGATCCGACCGGAATCGATGTTCCGGTCCATCGGATGAGGAGCTGGAGACAGTGGAGAATCGAAGCGATCGCGTGTGCGTCATCGGAGCGGGCTACGTCGGCAATGGCGTCGCGGGTGCGCTGAAACGGGCGGGCGTTCCGTACGACCAGGTCGAGGCCACCGACAGGATCGGGGGCAACTGGTCTCATGGCGTCTACGACTCTACCCATCTGATCAGTTCGAAGGCATCGACCCAGTACGTCGAATTCCCCATGCCGCAGGACTATCCGACGTTTCCCAGCCGGGTCCAGATGTTGGCCTACCTGCAGTCCTATGTCGACCATTTCGGGCTCGCGACGCACCTGGAGTTCAACACGGAAGTCGTCGAGGTCCGCCCCGTCGACACCTCGGGGATGGCGGGGTGGATCGTTCGGCTCGCCTCGGGCGAGGAGCGACGCTACAAGGCGGTCGTCGTCGCGAACGGCCACTACTGGGAGCGGCACCTCCCTCAGTACCCCGGCGTGTTCACGGGGTGGCAGCTCCACTCCAAGGATTACAAGCGACCGGCGGATCTCGGCGACGGAGGTCGCGTACTGGTGGTCGGCGCGGGGAATTCGGCCAGCGATATCGCCGTCGAGGCATCGGCGACCTTCGGCGCGGCAGACATCTCGATGCGGCGCGGGTACTGGTTCATCCCCAAGACGATTTTCGGAGTACCCGCCTCGGAATTCGACCGCCTGTGGCTACCGATGCCCCTGCAGCGAGCGGGATTCAAGGTGATGCTGCGGTTGAGTTACGGGAACTACAAGCGTTACGGGCTTCAGCGCCCCGATCACAAGCTGTTCACCCGCGACGTAACAGTCAACTCGTCGCTCATGTACGCGCTCAGGCACGGCAGAGTGCGTCCGAGGCCCGAGATCGAGCGGTTCGACGGTGCCGTCGTCCACTTCGTGGACGGCACCGCGACCGAGTACGACACGGTCGTCTGGGCTACCGGATTTCGGACTCGGTTCCCGATGCTCGATGAGTCGATGTTCGTCTGGGAGAACGGCGACCCCCTGCTCGTCGAGCACGTCCTCGCCCCGCGGTTCGCCAACCTCTACCTGATGGGCCTCGTAGCCCCGCGGTCCGGTGCCGGCAGGATCATCTCGCACGGCTCGGCGTTCCTCGCTGAAGCCATCCCGGCTCAGACACACTTCACCGAACCGCTCTCGGATGTGATGGCCCGCTGGATCCCGGCGCGCGCGACGATGCTCGCCGGCTCGGCGGAGATCCTCGGCCGCATCCGGATCCTGCGGCAGGTTCTCCGAGTCCTGGTCGCGAAATCGGTGCTCCGCCCCCACTCCCCTGCGTTCCAATCCGCCGCGCCTCCGTTCCCGGAGCCCCCTGCCACCCGAATCGCCCAGCCCGAGGAGACCATCCCGTCATGAGCCTGCCCACTCCCACCCCCCACGCCCGGATCGTGGTCACCGGCGCCTCCAGCGGCATCGGCGAGGCCCTGGCCGAGGCGTTCGCGCGCCGCGGACATTCCCTGATCCTCGTCGCGCGTCGCGAAGACCGTCTGCGCGCACTGGCGGACAGGTTGTCCGCTCGCTACGTGGTGACCGTCGACGTCGTGCCCTGCGACCTCGCCGACGCCGCTGCGAGGGCGGAGCTGATACGACAGCTCGACACGATCGACGTCAGTGGAATCTGCTTGAATGCGGGCTTCGCCAGTTACGGCAGCATCCTCGAGCTCGATCCGCAGCGTGAGCGAGAGCAGGTCGACCTCAACGTGGTCGCGGTCCACGACCTGGTCGTCGGACTTCTGCCCGCTCTCGTGGCCCGCGGCTCCGGGGTGATTCTCGTGACGGGTTCGACTGCCGGGAACCAGCCGAGTCCGAACAACGCGACGTACGCGGCGACCAAGGCGTTCGCCAACACCCTGTCCGAATCGCTTCACGGTGAGTTGGTGGGTACGGGTGTCACCTGCACGCTGCTCGCGCCCGGTCCGGTGCGCACCGAGTTCGCCGAGGTCTCGAATCTCGGTGCGATCGAGCAGCACCTCCCCGGATTTGCTTGGGTCACTGCGGAAACCGCCGCAGAAGCGGCGGTGCGGGGCGCTGCCGCCGGCCGGCGCCGGGTGGTGCCCGGCGCAACCGCCAAGCTGCAGGATCTCGGCGGCAAGTACGCGCCGCGGAGCATTCTCAACCCGATCCTCCGCAAGGCCTACGGAGATCTCCGATGAGGGGGCGGGGCGCGGACTACGGCGTGCGTGGCAGCGTGCGGCAAGCGCTCGCGCTCGCACCTCCGCGCGGTCTGCTGTACCGCGACGCGCACTACTTCTCCGCGACGGTCGAGGTCGATGTGCCGACGATGCAGTCCTGGCTTCCCGCCGGTGTGCACGCCGTCACCCCTGGGCGTGCCGACCTCTTCACCGCGTGGTTCCCGCACTGCACCTACGGCTCGGTCTACCACGAAGCGGGGCTGTTCGTGCACATCAAGACGGTGGGTGGCCGCACCGGCATCCATTGCCCGTGGATGATCCTCGACGACGACGTGGCCCTGATACTGGGCCGCGAGCTACTCGGATACCCGAAGAAGCTCGGCGAGATCGAATGGAAGCTCGAGGCCCCCTTCATCTCGGCCACGGCGTCACGGCGCGGTACGGACCTGATCAGTATGAGCGGCCGGATCGGCGCGGTGCTGGAGGATGCTCCGCCGATCCTCGGTCGTCCCCATCGGAACGTCTCGGGCACCCTCGGCCTCGCGCTGCCCAGGATCATCGGTTTCACTCCTGGTGAGCACCCCATCGAGACTCGTGCCGTCCACCTCGACGACTTCCGGATCGGTGGGACTGATCGCGATCCCCTCGACCGTATGGGACTGGGATCCGTCGTCGAAGCGCGCTTGCATCGCGTGAACCTGTCCGCCGGGATCCCGCCGGTGCCACTGCGCCCCCTCACTCCCCTGTTCTCCCTGACCCGCCTGCGACCGAGAGTGCTGTGAGCATGATGACCCAACCCCGCCTGTCCGAGACCCTGGTTCTGCCGTGTGGTCAGACCCTGCAGAATCGAATCGCCAAGGCCGCCATGAGCGAGCAATTGGCGAAGCGCGACGGCACCGCGAGCGACGAACTGCGCCGCCTGTACGCGGTCTGGGCCGCGGGCGGCGCCGGCCTCCTCCTTTCGGGGAACGTGATGATCGATCGCGGGGCCCTCACCGAACCCGGCAACGTGATCCTGGACGATGCGCGGGACCTGGATGCGATCCGCCGATGGACGGGGGCGACGTCGGGAACCCATGCCAAGATCTGGGCCCAGATCAACCACCCCGGCAAAGTCGCGGTGTCACCGTTCAACCGTCGTCCCGTCGCGCCGTCGGCGCGACGTAGTGCGGTGCCCGGCTACAACCTCCGGAAACCGCGCGAACTCTCGGCCGCTGACATCAAGGGCATGATCGCGAAGTTCGCACGAACCGCGGAGCTCGCCGTGGCGGGCGGCTTCGACGGTGTCCAGGTGCACGCCGCCCACGGATACCTGCTCTCTCAGTTCCTCTCCCCGATCGCGAACCTCCGCACCGACGAATGGGGCGGCGACGAGGCCGGACGCATGCGGCTGCTGCTCGAGACCGTTGCAGCGGTGCGCGCCGCAGTCGGCGCCGGCGTTCCCGTCTCGGTCAAGCTGAACTCGACGGACTTCCTGCGCGGTGGGTTCGACACCGACCAGGCGCTGACGGTGGCCCTGGCCCTCGGCGAGGCCGGAATCGACCTTCTCGAGATCAGCGGTGGTGGATACGAGCAGCCCGCCATGACGGGCGTCGCCGCAGGGCAGAGCACCGGTGCGGACGGCCGGGGCTACTTCGTCGAGTTCGCTCAGCGCATCCGGGCCTCGTCGGCGGTGCCGATCATGTTGACCGGTGGCCTGCGCGACCCGCGGGCGATGGAGCGGATACTGATGGAAGGCATCGTCGACGTGATCGGCGTGGGACGTCCGCTGACCTTCGTCCCCGACTATCCGCGACATCTGCTCAGCGGTGTCGTGCCGGAGCTCCCGCGAAGCGCGCCGCGCGTCGGCTACCGTCCCGCGGACGGGTACCTGGAGCTCGCGTGGCACAACAATCAGTTGCACAGGATCGCGGCGGGGAAGACCCCTCAGCGCCGGCCCGGTCTGCGTACGCTCGCCCGCTCGCTGACGCGCATCACCGTGGCCGCAGGCAAGCAGGTATCCATCCCGCGATAGCTCGCTCCGTCCGTTCCCTTCCCTCTCCAGGAGATTTGACGTGGCCATCGCCGACTTCATCGAAAACGACACCCTCTCCATTCCCCGCTCGGACATCGCAGCCGGATTCACCTCGATCGGCCATTTCGACCGGACGCACTCCGCATCCGGTGGATTCGGTGCACGGTTGCGGTTGGCACGCGATGCCGCTGTGGCATTCCGCTCGGATTTCCTGACATCGGGTACGCCGGACCTCGTCGCCACGAAGGACTTGATCTCGTTGCCGTACCCCACTCGGTACGGCCTGTTTCGCGGCTCCTTCGTTCCGACGCCGTTCCTCACCATTACCAACCGGATGTTGATCATCCGGTGGACCGATTCCGACGGCAGCACGAAGACGATGCTCTTCGAACCGAGCGACCACGAGCTGGACTCGTACACGCCCTACTTCGCCGAACTCGAGCGATTCACTCCACGGATCGCTCGAAAAGTCTTCGTGACTGAGCACAACGACGTCCTCTCGGCGTGCCGGGAGGCCGGTGTCGAGCCGGAGGACGTCGACTATCTGGCGTTCGACCACCTCCACACCCAGGATGTGCGCCGGTGGCTCGGTACCACCCGCCCGCAGGCGGACATCAGTCCCACCGCCCCCGTGTCAGCGGCCTTCCCGAATGCGAAGCTGCTCGCACAACGCGTCGAGCTCGATGCGATGGCCGACCTGCATCCGTTCCAACGTCCCTGGTATCAGCCGCGCACCTTTGTCGATCTGCCCCCTGAGAAGATTCTCGCTCTCGACGGCAGCGTCGTCCTGGGGCCGGGTGTCGCTCTCATCGCGACGCCGGGGCACGCGGTCGGCAACCAATCTCTCGTGCTCAACACCGACACGGGAATCTGGGCGGTCAGCGAGAACGCCATCGCCGCGGAATGTCTCACCCCCGCGGCCTCGAAGATTCCTGGATTGGCACGGTCGGCGCGGTCCTGGGGACACGAGGTCGTCATCAACGGGAACACGATCGAGACCACGTTCGAGCAGTACAACTCGGTGGTCGTCGAGAAGACGCTCGTGGACCACGCACAGAGGGACGGGCGATTCCTTCAGTTCTTCCCGTCGAGCGAGCTCACCGCGAATCCGGCGAGTCCCGGCACGGCGCCGACGTTCGCGCACCGTCGGATCAGCCATCGGGTCGCTTGAGTCGAGCCGCGCCCATCCGCCGGACGTGCCTCGCGACCACAGCACCTACTCGAGTGACCTCGAACGAGTACCGGTCGTCCCGACCGATCATCACAAGGAGAGAAGCCACACCATGAGATTCACGCCGCAGCGAGTCACGAGCGACATGTTCGACGCACGATCACGCTCGAGCGGATTCTACGAGACCGAATTCGAGCTCCCCGTCGCGCCGGACGTCTTCTGGGCTGAACTGCACCAGGAGCGCCCGCAGAGGTGGTTCTCGCTGGCGCGAAGCACCCGGTGGGTTTCTCAGCGCCGTGACTGCACGGGGGCGACGCGCGAGGTCACGATGGCGCCCGGCGCCGGCGTGCACGAGGAGTTCTTCGTGTGGGAGAAGCCCGACGCTCGAATGGGAAGAGGACAGGCCGCGTTCAGCGTCACCTCCGCGACGGTCCCGGGAATCCGGCGCCTCGGCGAACGGATCACGGTGAGCGCCGCCCCCGGGGGTTGTCGTGTCCGGTGGGAGTTCGTGGTCGCCGTTGCCGCTCCCGCGATCATGACCCGTGCGGCGATGCCCTTCATCGTGGGTCGTCTCGTGCGCGACACTCGTGCGCACTTCGACCAGCTCAACACACCAACCTGACCCGGCCACCGCGGAGCGCCCTCCATTCCCGGTGAGCGGCGAAGCGGGCGCGGAGGAGACCATCGGTTGCTATTGCAATAGCAACCGATGGTCTCCTACTCTTTATCTCGCGAGTCGACTCGCGACAGAACGGATCTTTCGTTCGTGTGGACAAGGAGGAGAAATGGGCAGGCACAGTCGTGAGGAAGCAGCGGCCGCGCGCGCAGTGGACGTCTCGCTCGAGGACACCGTGCAATTCAGCCTCCCCGGGCTCGACCTTGCTCGACCGACGTCTGTATTGGCGAGCTCCGATACGCGCCAAATGGCCATAGATTCGATTTCAAGAATGATCGATTTGATTGACATGATCGATAGTGCGCCGAACCCGCGGGCGGCCCGCCGTGCGGCGCACCGCGGCTCACTCGTCAACTTCCGTCAGATCGCCACGGCCGGTAATCGTTTCGCGCACGCCGCCGCGACGCGCGTGCTGCACCCCATCGGCGGTCGGCATCGGTTCACAGCAGAATCCGGTGCCGACACGCGACTTCCTGGGGCCAACGTCAACCATCGGTGGTCAGATAACGCTATTGTTAACACCATGACCAATGAAGACCTCTCCGTCCTCAAGCGCGCACAAGAACTCGTTCGCAAGCACGATGAGGAAGCCCGTGCTCAGCGCGTCGAGCGCGAGGGCCGGGTGCGCCAGACCGGCTCGTTGATCGCCACCTACAGTGCGGATTGCGCGCTGCGGCTCGCCGAGGTGCTGGACTTCTCCGATAAGGACGGCCCCGTCGACAAGATCAAGTGGCAGCTGTCCGCTTCCGGCGAGAAGCTGATCTCCTTCAACCCCGAGGACAACGACCTCATGGTCGACATGCACCGCATGCCGATGCTGGTCACCAACGTCGAGGGCTACACGGTGGGTGTCCAGCACCTGCTCGGCACCGATGTCTACGCCTTCGGACTCACCGACGGCGAGGACAACTGGAGCGGCTTCGAGGACCTCGAGGGCTTCGGTCGCGCGACCCTCACTCCGGGCAACCGGTACAAGTGGGGCGAGGTCTCGCTCTCCCAGTACAACGACTGATCGCTCCCCCGTCCACGAAGTCGAGTACGCCCGCGGGCGTGCTCGACTTCTCTGTTTCCGGACGGGCCGCGCCAGTACTCTGGTGCGGTTGCCGTACGAGGTCATCAGGAGCGTCCATGCCGCAGTCCGTCCCGCACGCCGCCGACAGTCACGAGAGGATCCGCGTCCACGGGGCGCGGGAGAACAACCTCAAGGACGTCAGCATCGAACTCCCCAAACGCCGTCTCACGGTGTTCACGGGCGTCTCCGGATCGGGGAAGAGCTCGCTCGTCTTCGGCACGATCGCCGCCGAGTCGCAGCGCCTCATCAACGAGACCTACAGCGCCTTCGTGCAGGGATTCATGCCCACGCTCGCCCGGCCCGACGTCGACGTCCTCGACGGCCTGACGACGGCCATCATCGTCGGCCAGGAGCGAATGGGTTCCGACCCCCGCTCCACCGTCGGTACCGCGACCGATGCCAACGCCCTGCTGCGGATCCTGTTCAGCCGGCTCGGCGACCCGCACATCGGCTCCCCGCAGGCGTACTCCTTCAACGTCGCCTCCGTCAGCGGAGCCGGCGCCGTGAAACACGACAAGGGCGGCCGCGAGGTGAAGGAGCGGGTCAGCTTCAGTATCACGGGCGGCATGTGTCCCCGCTGCGAGGGGCGCGGCAACGTCAGCGACATCGATCTGACCGCTCTGTACGACGAGTCGAAGTCGCTCGACGAGGGCCCGTTCACCATTCCCGGCTACAGCATGGACGGATGGCAGGGCCGGATCTACCGAGGCAGCGGCTTCTTCGATACGGCCAAGCCGATCGCGAAGTACACCAAGCGCGAACTGAACGACCTGCTCTACAAGGAACCGACGAAGATCAAGGTCGAGGGGATCAACCTCACCTACGAGGGCATCATCCCGAAGATCCAGAAGTCCTTCCTGTCCAAGGACGTCGACGCCATGCAGCCGCACGTCCGCGCCTTCGTCGAGCGCGCCGTCGCGTTCAGCGTCTGCCCGGAGTGCGACGGCACGCGGCTCTCCGAGCTGGCGCGCTCGTCGAAGATCAACGGCGCGTCCATCGCCGACTGTTGCGCCATGCAGATCAGCGATCTCGCCGACTGGATCCGCGGCGTGCAGGATCCGTCGGTGGCGCCGCTCATCGAGAACCTGCAGTTCACCCTGGACTCCTTCGTCGAGATCGGCCTCGGCTACCTCTCGCTCGATCGGCCCGCCGGCACGCTGTCGGGCGGTGAGGCGCAGCGCACCAAGATGATCCGGCACCTGGGGAGCTCCCTGACCGACATCACCTACGTCTTCGACGAGCCCACGATCGGGCTGCATCCGCACGACATCGCGCGCATGAACGACCTGCTGCTCCGCTTGCGCGACAAGGGCAACACCGTCCTCGTCGTCGAGCACAAGCCCGAAGCGATCGCCATCGCCGACCACGTCGTTGACCTCGGCCCGAAGGCGGGCACCGCCGGCGGCGAGATCGTCTTCGAAGGGACCGTCGACGGCCTGCGCGCCGCGGACACGCTCACGGGGCGCCACCTCGACGACCGGGTCCGCCTCAAGGACGGGGTGCGGGCACCGTCGGGTGTGCTCGAGGTGCGCGGCGCGACCGAGCACAACCTCCAGGACGTCGACGTGGACGTGCCGCTCGGCGTACTCGTGGTGGTCACCGGCGTCGCCGGATCGGGCAAGAGCTCGCTCATCCACGGCTCGATCAGCCCGCGCGAGGGCGTGGTCACCGTCGACCAGACCCCGATCAAGGGCAGCCGACGCAGTAATCCCGCCACGTACACCGGCCTCTTGGACCACATCCGCAAGGCCTTCGCCAAGGCGAACGGCGTCAAGCCCGCCCTGTTCAGCGCGAACTCCGAGGGGGCCTGCCCGGCCTGCAACGGAGCGGGCGTGATCTACACCGACCTCGGCATCATGGCCGGCGTCTCCACCACCTGCGAGGAGTGCGAGGGCCGGCGGTTCCAGGCGGCCGTGCTGGAGTACAGGTTCGGCGGGAAGGACATCAGCGAGGTGCTCACGATGCCCGTCGCGGAGGCGCTCGCGTTCTTCGCCGAGGGCGAGGGGAAGATCCCGGCCGCGCACAAGATCCTCGGCCACCTGAACGACGTGGGCCTGGGCTACATCGGGTTGGGGCAGCCGCTGACCACCCTCTCGGGAGGCGAGCGTCAGCGGCTCAAGCTCGCGACCCACATGGGCGACAAGGGTGGCGTGCTCGTCCTCGACGAGCCGACCACGGGTCTGCATCTCGCCGACGTCGAACAGCTCCTGGGCCTGCTGGACCGGCTCGTCGACGCCGGCAAGTCCGTCATCGTCATCGAGCACCACCAGGCCGTGATGGCGCACGGCGACTGGATCATCGACATCGGTCCGGGCGCAGGGCACGACGGCGGCCGGGTCGTCTTCGAGGGAACCCCGTCGGACCTGGTGGCGGAGCGCGCCACGCTCACCGGCGAGCACCTCGCGACGTACGTGGGAGCCTGACGGTGACGGCGCGCTCAGGTTCGTCGCCTACCATCGCTGACGTGTCCACCACCGAGGCCACCGTGCCCGCCACAGAGAATCGTCGCATCACCGGGATCCTGCTGCTCGTGACCGGTGTGCTGGGGCTGCTGGCCTCGGCGATGCTGACCATCGACAAGATCAAGCTGCTCGAGGATCCGAACTTCGTCCCCGGCTGCAGCCTGGACCCGACGATCTCCTGCGGCTCCGTGATGCAGTCCTGGCAGGGCTCGCTGTTCGGCTTCCCCAACCCGCTGATCGGGATCGCGTCGTTCTCCGTGGTGATCGTCGCCGGGGTGCTCGCCCTCGGCGGGGTCGCCCTCCCCCGTTGGTTCTGGACGGGCCTCGCGATCGGGGCCGCGGCCGGTCTCGCGCTCGTGATCTTCCTGATCTACTCGAGCCTGTTCGTCATCCACGCGCTCTGCCTGTGGTGCATGCTCGTCTGGACGATCATGCCGATCGTGCTCGCGACCGCCGTCGCCGCCGCGCTCGGCCCGAAGGCGACGCAGCCCGTCAAGCAGGGACTGGCCGCCCTCGTGCTGCTCTGGTACATCGTGGTGCTCGCCCTGATCGGCGTGCAGTTCTGGGACTACTGGAGCAGCAAGTTCTAGATCAGTTCCAGGTGTCCTCGAGCATGCGCGGCTTGCACGCCTGGTAGGCGCCGAGACCCAGCACCACGAGGCAGGCGAAGAGCATCATGAACGGCGCGGTCCAGCCGTGCGTGGCCTCGTGCAGCAGGCCGAAGCCGAGCGGGCCGGCGCACGCCGCGAGGTAGCCCACGCCCTGCATGAAGCCCGACAGTGAGGCCGATCCGGCGCCCGTGCGCGTGCGGAGGTTGACCAGCGTGAGGGCCATCGGGAAGGTCGTCGGTCCCAGGCCCAGCGCGATCACCCACACCCAGGTCAGCGTCATCGGCGCGAACAGCAGGCCCAGGAAGCCCACGACGAAGCAGCCGAGGAAGACGATCACCAGCGGGAACGGGTTCGCCATCCGCGTGCACAGGCTGGGGACCACCAGCGTCGCCACGAAGCCGACGCCGGAGAACAGCGCCACCATGTTCCCGCCGAGGGCGGCGCTGCCGCCCGCGTCCGAGAGGATCGTGGGGATCCAGGTGAACATCGCGTAGGTGTTGAGCGAGGTCATGCCGAACATCGCGGCCGCGCCCCACGCCAGGGGCGAGCGCCAGATTCGGCCGGTCGGCTCCGACGGCGCCTCTCCCGTCACGTCCTCCACGTCGTGGCCGCGCCGAGCCAGGACGATGCCGAGCCACGGCAGGAACGCCGCGATCGGGATGATCGCCCAGATCGCGAGCGAGACGCGCCAACCGTAGGCCTCTGCAACCGGCACCGCCGTGAGTGCGGGAACCATGGTGCCCAGCTGCACACAGGTGAGGTACGCCGTGCTGAGCACGGCGACGTTGTCCGAGAAATAGCGCTTGACCAGCGGAGGAAGCACGACGTTGCCGACGCCCATGCCGATCAGCGCGAGGCACGAGAAGGCCAGCAGGCCCGCGGTGCCGCCCATCAGGGAGCGCACGCCGATACCGATCGCCGTTGCGGCGACGGCCACCAGCGTGGTGCGCTCGAGACCGATCCGGCTCGTCAGGAAGGGCGTGACGATGCCCGCCGCGGCGAACATGGCGGTCGGGAGCATGCCGAAGACGCCGATGATCGTGGCTCCGAAATGCAGGTCGTGGCTGATCTGCGTGAGCAGCGGTGTCAGCGAGGTCACCGCCGTGCGCAGAGTGAGGGCGAACAGCACGATCGCCAGCAGTACGAGCAGTCGCCCCTGTTTCACGGATCGCACCATGGGGTCGGCCTCCTGCGGCTCGGTCGCGATGCTGGTCATTCGCCCTCCTTACAGTCGACACAAATCATAGGATGAATGGATCTATGGCGGCAAGACGATTACCGGCCGGATAGGATGACTGTGATGCAACCGGTACGTAGGCAGACCTTGATAGCCCAGGTCACAGAACAGCTCCGTGGTGAGATCGCCAGCGGGCGCTGGCCCGTGGGCGGTCGCATCCCGACCGAGACCGAACTCCGCGAGCTCACCGGCACCGCGCGCAACACAGTCCGCGAGGCGGTGCAGGCGCTGGTGCACGCCGGCATGCTCGAGCGTCGCCAGGGTTCGGGGACCTACGTCCTCTCCGCCTGTGCCACGTCGACGCTGGGCGACTACTTCTCGGCCGCGCGCGATACCGACCTGCTCGAACTGCGCGAGGCGCTGGAGGTGACCGCGGCGGGCCTCGCCGCGGAACGCCGCGACGACGACGATGTCGCCGAGCTGCGGAGGCTGCTCGACGCCCGCAATCAGCTGTGGTCGCCGGAGCAGGTGGAGTCCGGTGCCGAGCGGGAGGCCATCGCCGCCGATCTCGCCATGCACCGGGGCGTGGTCGCCGCCAGCCACAACACCATCTACCTCGAGTTCTACGACTCGCTGGTGCCCGTCCTGCAGGAGCATCTCCAGGAGTTCCCGGTGGGTTTCGCCACGTCCTACGAATGCGCCCACATCGCTGTGATCGACGCAGTCGCAGCCGGGGACGCTCCCGCGGCCAGGGCTGCCGCGCGCGAGCTCCTCGCCGAGGTACGGCTCCGCGAACGCTGATCGGTACCCCGCTGGGGTATGATTCGGCGCGTGCAGGCGATGCGGAGCGGAAGGGCGGCGGCCACGACGGCCATCCTTCTGGCGCTCGCCGTCCTCCTCATGCACCTGGGCATGCCTCTCATGGCGATGGCCCCCGCGACGGCCTCGCCGACCGGCCATCACGGCGCGCCCCGCGATGCGGCCGCCGCCGACGAAGGCGGCACCGCGGCGGATCGGGCCGAGCACGGCCAAACGGTGCAGAAGCAGACCGTCGACGCCGTCCACGACCACGAGGCGCACGACTGCGCCGGCACCGTCGTCGTGCACAAGTCGGTCGGCGCCCCCTCGCTCGTCGCCGTCCTACCCTTCGCCGACGGCGCTCCCGACACCAGCGCGGCGACGCACGCCGCCCTCGCGCGCGGTTCCCCGCCCTGGACGGTCTTCGACCTCTCGCAACTCTGCGTCCTCCGAGTCTGATCGACGCCCGCGCGCGGCCCCCGGCCGCGGCGCGCCGAGCCGACCCTTCAGACCGTTACGAACCTCGCAGAGGACCGATCAACCATGAACATCGCACGAATCCGCATCGCCACCATCCTGTCCGCCGTCGCCGCCGGCGCCGTACTCCTCGGCGCCTGCTCCTCGGGCGGATCGGCGGACACCGCCGCGTCGAGCGCGGCCGCCACGACGACCGCCGGCCACGCCGGCCACGGCGATGCCGCCGCGGCACCGTCCAGCACGGCCGTCACCGCGCAGTTCAACGACGCCGACGTCGAGTTCGCCACGATGATGTACCCGCACCACGCCCAGGCCGTCGAGATGGCGAAACTCGTCGACGGCAAGGGTGCCCGGCCCGAGGTCGTCGAGCTCGCCGCCGAGATCCGGGGTGCGCAGCAGCCCGAGATGGACGCCTTCACCCGCCTGCTCGCGCAGTGGGGCAAGCCCGCCCCCAGCGCGACCATGGACCACGCCATGGACGGCATGATGACGCCCGCGCAGATGGCCAAGCTCGGCTCGCTCCGCGGCGCCGACTTCGACCGTGAGTGGCTAACGATGATGATCGCCCACCACAAGGGCGCGATCACAATGGCCGATACCGAACTGGCGAAGGGCGTCAACCCGGAGAACCGGAAGATCGCCGAGCAGATCAAGAGCGGCCAGCAGGCCGAGATCGCCCGCATGGAGAAGCTCCTGTGATCGACTGACGACCCGCGCGGCCGCCGACCCCGCCACGGGATCGGCGGCCGCGGTGCACCTCCGGGCCGGTCGCTCACAGCTTCGGCGAAACGGTTCCGCCGGAATCATTCTCGTGCAGAATCAGCTGGATTGAGCTCTCCAGCTTCTTTGCTTCGAGAAAGTGAGCATTTCGATGACGCCCTCCTCTGTTCGCAGTAGGCCGAGACCGATCGCTCTCGCACTGGCGGGCACCGGCCTCGCCGGGGCGCTGGCGCTCACCGGAGGCGGTGCGGACTTCCTCGCACAGGTCGCCGCGAAGACGCTCATCGTCGTCGGCGGCGCGAGTGATCCCACGGCGAAGGACCAGTGGAAGCGGATCAGCGGCGACTACACCGGGCCGGCACCCGTCTTCGTCCAGTACCCGGCGGTGTTCGGGATCGGCTTCCCGGGATTCGCGCTGAGCAGCGATGGCGAGCACACCTACGCCCAGTCCAACGACATCGGTGCGACGGCCACGGTGGAGGCGATCACCGCGGCGAAGCAGAATCCGGACGAGGAGGTCGTGGTCTACACGATCTCGCAGGGGGCCGATGTCGTCGGACTGGCCGTGTTGCGGTACGGCAGAGACCATCCGCGCCCCTCCGACGGCTCCGCCAAGCTGACCTTCATCGAGCAGGGCAGCCCGAGCTTCGTCCGCTCCGGCGCCTGGAACGTGATACCGGCAGGCATTCCCGGTCTGCACAACGGCCCGATCCGTAACGACGGTGCGTCCGGCGCGAAGGTGATCAGCATCTGCGTCAAGGGCGATATCGGCTGTGCGATGGGACTCAATCCGGTGTCGGCCATGGTGTACCTCGTACCCGGATTCCTGATGCACGGCACGGTCTACACGGCGGAGGACATCGGCCGGTACTCCCCGCTCACCGGAGAGCCCTTCACACCCGGATCATCACCGGAGACCCCGGTCGCCACCCGCACCGAGATCCGTAACGGCAACACCGTCACCGTCGAGACCTATGCGGACGGAACGATCAAGCGCACGTGGGTCGAGGACCAGACGACGTGGGTCTCGATCGACAGGGAGAATCCCTGGGGCTGGATGCTCCGGCGCAACGGATTCGACGTCCCGATCCAGTTCGATCAGTTCCTGAACGGGCTGATCCCGGTGCCCGAACCCGGCGAGAGCGGGCTCGTGCCCCGCCCGCCCGTTTCGGCGCCCGTGGCCACCCCGACCGCGGAGGAGTCCTCCGGTGGTGCCCGGCATCGTGACGACCGGCCGGGCGCGGTGCCCGTCGCCGAGTTGCTCTCCTCCACCGACTCTCCGACGAGCGTCGAGGCGGCGCCGATCCCGTCGCCCACAGCGGACCGGGGATCCACGCCTGCGCCTCCCGCGGAGACCCCGCCGACGGCGCCCACCTCGCCGCAGGCCGACTCCGAGTCGACGGGGACCACGACTCCGGTGGCGGAAGTCCCCGCGACGGTGGACCCGGCACCGGAGGGTCACGCCGACGAGTCGACCGAGGGGTCGGCCGCGGACGAGGACGGCGCCCCGGCCGGCGGCTCGCCGACGCAGGACACGCCGACAGCCGCCTAGCCGTAGACCTCGTCGTACAGGGCGACGATCTCGGACGCGTCCGGCACCCGCGGGTTGTTGCCGGGTGAACCGGACGCGAGGGCCTGCTCCGCCATCAGTGGCGCGAGCTCGTCCCACCGTGTCCGGTCGATGCCGTACGCGCGGGGCGTGGGCACGGCGAGGTCGGCGCAGAGCTGCTCGATCGCGACGACGAGGCTCCGCGCGAGGGCCTCGTCCGAGTCCCCGGACAGCCCGTACGCGCGGGCGCAATCCGCGTAGCGCGACGGCGCCGCGCCCACGGAGAACCGCATGACCGCCGGCAGGAGCATGGCGTTCGACAGGCCGTGTGCCACGTGGAAGTGCGCGCCGATCGGTCGGCTCATGCCGTGCACGAGCGCGACCGAGCTGTTGGAGAAGGCGACGCCTGCCTGGGTGGCCGCGAGCATCATGGCCTCCCGGGCCGGACGGTCGGCACCGTCGGCGTACACGGCACGGATGTTCGCCGCGATCGTGGAGATCGCGGTCAGCGCGAAGCCGTCGGCGAACGGGTTCGCCTTCCGGCTGACGTACGCCTCGATCGCGTGGGTGAGGGCGTCCACACCGGTGTCGGCGGTGAGGCGCGCGGGCATGGAGAGGGTGAGCTCGTAGTCGACGATCGCCGCCACCGGCAGGAACGCGGGACCCGGGCAGAGCATCTTCTCGTCGCTCGCGCTGTCGGTGATGATGCTGAACTGTGTGGCCTCGCTGCCGCTGCCGGCCGTCGTCGGAACCGCGATCACCGGCAGGGCCGGCCCGACGGTGACGGTGGGCGCCTTGTAGTCCCGCATGGTGCCGCCGCCCTCGGCGAGCACGGCGAGAGCCTTCGCCGTGTCCAGAGGGCTACCGCCGCCGAGGCCGATGACGCAGTCCGCGCGGTGCTCGCGGACCACGCCGAGCCCGGGGCCGAGCGAGTCCGTCGTCGGGTCGGGCACCGTCCCGTCGAAGACCGAGACCTCGCAGCCCGCGTCCGTCAGCGCCGCGACCAGCCGCGCGACGGTGCCCTGCGCGGAGAGGAAGGCGTCCGTCACCACCACGGGTCGAGAGAACCCGAGCTCCCGGACCAGGCGGCCGGAGTCGGCGAGTGCGCCGCCTCCGACCGCGAGCCGACGGGGAAGTCCTATCTGTGGTGCAGTCATGCCACGAACGTACCTAGACTTCTTCGCATGGCTGAGCAGATCGGTGAAGGCACACACGAATTCGAGCCCCACCACGCCGCGATCGGGGACCGTTTGAACTGGCTGCGGGCGGGGGTGCTCGGCGCGAACGACGGCCTCATCTCCACCGCGGGCATCGTCATCGGTGTCGCCGCTGCCACCGGCTCGTCGCCTGCGGTGCTCACCGCGGGGATCGCCGGTCTCACCGCGGGCGCCGTGTCGATGGCCCTCGGCGAGTACGTGTCCGTCAGCACGCAACGCGACACCGAGGTCGCACTCATCGCCAAGGAGAAGGCCGAGCTGCGGGAGATGCCCGACGACGAATTCGCGGAGCTGGAGCAGATCTACCGGCAGAAGGGCCTCTCCCCCGCTACCGCGAGGCTCGTCGCCGAGGAACTCACGGCGCACGACCCGCTGCAGGCGCACCTGGATGCGGAGCTCGGCATCGACGAGGAGAACCTCACCAGCCCGATCGCGGCGGCCCTGTCGTCGGCCGTGTCCTTCAGCGTGGGCGCCGCGATCCCGATCCTCGCGTCGCTCATCGAAGCGCAGCGCATCCTGGCGATCGTCGTCGCCGTGCTCGTCGGGCTCGCCCTCACCGGCTACGTCTCGGCGCGCCTCGGCGACGCCGACGTGCGGCGCGCGACGGCCAGGGTCGTGCTCGGCGGCCTGATCGCGATGGCCGTGACCTACGTGGTCGGTAAGGTTCTCGGCACCACCGGAATCGCCTGAGGAGGCCGCGAGTGATCGCACGATTCGCAGACAAGACGCCCCGTGTGGCCGAGACGGCCTGGGTGGCGGAGACCGCCACCGTCGTCGGCGACGTGGAACTCGGCCCGGGTGTGGGCGTGTTCTACAGCGCGGTGGTCCGCGGCGACACGACGCCGATCGTCATCGGGGAGAACAGCAACGTGCAGGACGGAGTGGCGATGCACGCCGATCCGGGCTTCCCGCTGACCGTCGGTGAGCGCGTCTCCATCGGCCACAATGCCGTCGTGCACGGATGCACCGTGGGCGACGACGTCCTCATCGGCATGGGCGCCGTCGTCCTCAACGGCGCGGTGATCGGTGCCGGCAGCCTGATCGCGGCGAACGCGCTGGTGCCCCAGGGGATGGAGGTGCCGCCCGGATCGATGGTCGCGGGTGTGCCTGCGAAGGTGCGGCGCGAGCTCAGCGAGGACGAGCGCGCCGGCATCACGGCGAACGCCGCCGGCTACCAGTTCCTCACGCAGGCCCATTCCACACAGACCGGGCCGGCGTAGCCACTCAGAGCCCGGACCACACCATCGTCGCGCCGGAGTGCCCCGCGGCGATCACGCCCCACAGGCATGCGGCGGCGGTCACCGTCGCCATCAGGCCCAGGACGGCGCCGCCCACGCGGCCGGACAGGAGCGATGTCGCGGCGACGCGGGAGGTGACCACCGGGCTCGAACCGGCCCACACCAGGGCCGCGACGACGAGCAGTGCCAGCGACCAGAGGAAGGTCGCCGTGCCCTGGTTCGAGTGCGCCGCGATCTGCTCGCGCATGCCCTCCATCGACGGGCGCTCCTCCAATCTCTCGCCGGACTCCTTGGCGAGAAAGCACGCGAGGGCCGCGACCAGCGCGAACACGGGTAGACCGACCCCCAGCCGGCTGCGCGCGGCCCGCCACCAGGCGGCGACGACGAGAGCCAGCGCGGCCAGCGGCAGCAGCACGACGGCCGCGTGCACCAACAACGGATGACTCGGAATTCCCGCGATCTCGGTGAGCACGCATCAATGCTGGCAGAGTGATCCCCGTGATGCGGACAACTCAGCCAACCTTCTGCCCCACACGGCGTGCGGTCCTCGCGGCGCTTCCCGGTATCGCGATCCTGCCCGTCGCAGTGGCCTGTGGAACGACCTCGAAGACCGATGACGCCCCGTCGGGCTCCACCCCTACGAACGGAACCTCCAGCGGCGGCGCAGGTGGCGCCCGGATCCCCGTGGCCCAGGTGCCCGTGGGGAGCGCCGTCGTGATCGCGGGCGCGAAGCCCTACGTGGTCGCCCAGCCCACGGACGGCGCATTCGTCGCCTTCGACGCGGCGTGCACCCATCAGGGTGCGACCGTGGCCGCGCAGGACGGGCTCGAACTCGAATGCCCGGCCCACGGATCGAGGTTCAACGGGGGCACCGGCGCGGTGGAGAAGGGGCCCGCGAAGTCGGCGCTGGCCTCGGTCCCGGTGCGGCGCGACGGGGAGGAACTCGTCGTCGGATGACGGCGGGGTGATAGGCATGGACCCGAAAGCTACCGCGTTGTAGCATGACGGGAACGTTATTGAACAGGTCTCAGTAGGCAGCCACCGCCGGGACCTTCACCACTTCAACGAGGAGGCTCCCGTGGCCAATCCCGAGGCGATCTACAAGGACGTGCTCATCGTGGGCGCCGGACTCGCCGGCATCGACACCGCCTACCGCGTCTCGAACGAGGTCCCGCACTTCAGCTACGCCGTGCTCGAGCAGCGCGCCGAGATGGGCGGCACCTGGGACCTGTTCAAGTACCCCGGGATCCGGTCCGATTCGGACATCTTCAGCCTGAGCTACCCGTTCCTGCCCTGGAAGGGCACGAACCGCCTCGCGGGCGGCCCCGAGATCAAGGCCTACATCGAGCAGGCCGCCGCGAAGTTCGGCATCGACAAGAACATCAGCTTCAACACCAAGGTCGGCACCGTCGACTTCGACTCGCGGACGGACCTGTGGACGGTCACCGCCGAGCGCGACGGCGAGCAGGTCGTCTACCAGTCGCGGTTCCTCGTGGCCTGCACCGGCTACTACAACTACGACGCCGGTTACGAGCCGCCGTTCCCCGGCGTCGACCAGTTCCAGGGGCAGGTCGTGCACCCGCAGCACTGGCCCGAGGATCTCGACTACCAGGGCAAGAAGGTCGTGGTCATCGGATCCGGTGCCACCGCCATCACCCTCATCCCGTCGATGGCCGACGACGTCGAGCACATCACCATGCTGCAGCGCTCCCCCACCTACGTGCTGCCGGTCCCGAACGCGGATCCGCTCACCAAGTTCGGTGCCAAGGTGCTCCCCGCGGCCCTCGCGCACAACATCACCCGCAACGTCAACGCCGCCATCAATGTCGGCCAGTACGTGCTGGCGCGCTCGTTCCCGAAGACCTCCCGCAAGTTCCTGCGCAAGCTCAACCAGGCCATGCTGCCCGAGGGTTACGAGGTCGACGTCCACTTCAAGCCCAAGTACGAGCCCTGGGATCAGCGCCTGTGCGTCGTGCCGAACGGCGACCTGTTCAAGACGATCCGCGACGGCAAGGCCGAGGTCGTCACCGACACCATCGACACCTTCACCGCGACGGGCATCCGCCTGGCGTCGGGCCGTGAGCTCGAGGCCGACATCGTGATCACCGCGACGGGCCTGCAGCTGCTCGCCTTCGGCGGCGTGGAGGTCAACGTCGACGGGGCGCCGATCAAGCCCAACGACAAGTTCGCCTACAACGGCTACATGCTCGAGGGCGTGCCCAACTTCGCCTTCATCATCGGCTACACCAACAACTCGTGGACGCTGCGTGCCGACATCTCGGCCCGTGGCATCGCGCGTCTGCTCAACCACATGGTGGTCAAGGGGTACACCCACGTCGAGCCGGAGGTCGGCGGCAAGGTGCTCACCGAGCACCCCGCCCTGGACCTGAGCTCGGGCTACGTCCAGCGCTCGCCCGACGCGATGCCCAAGGCCGCGACCGAGCAGCCGTGGATGATCCGGCACAACTTCGTGCTGGACTCGCTGGACTACCGCCGCTCGCGCGTGGACGCGCCCGAGCTGAAGTTCGGCACGGTCGCGGCGCCGTCGAAGGCCGGCGTCTGATCGCCTGATCGCGAAACGGAAGAACCCGCCCCCTCTCCGGGGGCGGGTTCTTCCGTTGAGGCGGCTACCGGCCTACGAGCCCTGCACGTAGGTGCCGCCGACGGTGTTGCGCACCACGATCGGAGAGCCGATCGGGAAGTTGTCGTAGAAGTACTTGCCGTTGGCGGTGCTCACGTTGAGGCAGCCGTGGCTCACGTTGGACACGCCCTGCTGGTTCACCGACCACGGGGCGGCGTGCACGAAGATCCCGCTCCACGACATGCGCGTGGCGTACTCGACGTACGTGCGGTAGCCCTCCGGGGAGTCGACCGGCACGCCGTACGTGGACGAGTCCATGTACATGTCGCGCTTCTTCTCCATGGTGTAGTACGTGCCGTTGGGCGTGGGGTGCTTGTTCGTGCCGAACGACGTCGGCATCGTCTTGACGACCTCGCCGTTGTGCCACACGGTGATCTGCTTCGTGTTGTCGTCCGCGAGAGCGACCCAGCCGGTCTTGGTGGCGACGGGGGGCTCGGGCGAGGCCGCGACGGTCGTGCTCGTCTCGGTGGCGCCGGCCGGCGTCGACGGCCCGGACGGGCGGGGCGACGTCGGGCGGGACGGGGTCGTGGGCGCTGCGCCCGCGACGGCCGCGGAGGCCGTGGCCGCGACGATCGCCGCTGCCGCGCCCGCGCCGAGGCGCGCGAAGCCGCGGCGGCTGACGCCGGTGGGACCGAGGTTCCGGTCAGTCATCGTTGTTCCTCCTGCGGTATCAAGCTTTGCGCACGATTCTACGGGTCGAGGGGCCCAGGTGAAGAAATCACTGAACCGGAGCTGAGGATCACACCGCTGCCGTTCAGCATCCAGTGGACCACGAAACACGGCCACCACCTGCCCGTTCGCCGGGCGAGGGCGTCCATCAGGGCACCGAACACCGTGGTGACGCCGATTGTCGGAAATACGGGGTCGTGAGCGCTGCGTGCAGCGCCGACGTGCCACAGGCCGAAGGTCACCGGACCCGCGATCGCGCCCGCGCGACGGCCGTACGCGGACTGCAGTGCGGGCGTCAGGGCCGCACGGAAGAGCAGCTCCTCCGGCAGTGCCGTGCCGAGTGGGATGTCCACCAGGATCCACTTCGCCGGGGCCGACGGCGGCTCGCGCCGCACGGGCCGCACGAGCGCCAGGCCCGCGGCCGCGAGTGCTCCCCCGGCGGCCAGGCCCGCCGCCGTCGGAACGCGGGATCGGGCGAGCGCCGCGTCGGCGGCGCAGAAGGCGAGCGTCGCCGCCGTCCGGCCGTCGCGGTTCCAGTCGAACCGGTCCGCGAGCCGGGGCAGCGCGGCGTTCGACCACGCGATCGCCGCGCCCGCCGCCAGTGCGGCGGCGCCCCGTGCGGGACCGATCACTGCATCGCCGTCCAGGAGCCCAGAGAGCGGTACAGGGAGGCGGAGAAGGGCAGATCGCTGCCGTAACGGGCGGGATCGCGTGAGGCGTCCTCCTGCAGGGCGTGGCTCACGCCGCGCAGCCGCACGTAGTTGGCGTGGGTGCCGGTCATCACGTCGGCGAGGTCCTGCGTCGCCGAGCAGTCGACGGCGATGTCGGCGTCCGAGCAGGTGATGAGGTTGTGCTTCTGCGGCGGGAGGGTCATCGCGGTGCGCAGCACGTCCGGGGTCCCCGGGGGCAGGCCCGTCAGCACCGGCTCGATGAGGGCCATCGGAAGGGCAGCGCGGCCGGTGCCACCGGTGCCCAGCGCGAGGGCGAGGGGTGCCGCGGTGCCGTGGCCGACGGCGAGCAGGCGATCGTCGCCCAGGCCCGCACGCTCGGCGAGCGCCGTGAGACCCTTCCCGGCGCGATCCACCTGCGCCGCGAAGTCCGGCGTGCCCGACGGTGCCGCGTCGAACCGTAGCGAGGCCACGCCGTGCTGCGCCAGCATCACCGACAGCTCGCGTGCGGCGATGCGGCCCGCGCGGTCCGGTCCGGAGAGGATGAGCGCGGCGCGCAGGCGCTTCGGGTCGCGCGGCGAGACGTAGACGGCGGCGCCGGCATCGGCCGGTACCTGCACGGACGATTCGTTCCAGTCCGCGGGCAGCGCCGCCGGGGCGGGCGGCGCGGGTTCCTGCGAGATCACCGGGGTGGGCTTGTCCGACGCGCAGGACGCGAGGGCGAGCAGGCTCGCGAGGAGCACCGCGGCGAACCGGGTCCGGGCGTGGGTCATCGACATTCCCTCTCTGGTGCGGCGCGTGGTCAGCGCAGACGTTCCGCGGCGCGCGCGGTCTCGACGAGCCGGTCCGCGAGCTCGGCGAGTTCGTCCTGGCCGGCGCCCTCGGCGATCGCGGTGCGGACGTCCTCGGCCGCGCATCGCACCTCGAACATACGCTCCCCGACCGATTCGGCCTCGTCCGCGGTGAGGACCACCGAATCCGGCGGCAGGGAGGTCCCGGCGAGAGCGGTGCGGGCCTCGTAGGCACGCTGCCGGCAGGACCGGCGGCAGTACTTGCGGGTGCGGCCGGGGCCCTCGGAGACGACCTCGCGCCCGCACCACGCACACGCGGCGGACCTGCGACGGCGAGCGGTGGTCATGGGCCGCAGTCTAGTGAACCGGGTAGACTGGGAATGTTCGGCGTAGGCGAGAGGTTGGGAGAAGCATGGCAGATCGAGTTCTACGGGGCAGCCGCCTGGGCGCGGTGAGCTATGAGACGGATCGGGACCACGACCTCGCTCCGCGCCGGGTGGCGCGGTACCGCACGGACAACGGTGAGGAGTTCGACGTCCCGTTCGCGGACGACGCCGAGCTCCCCGGCACCTGGCTGTGCAAGAACGGGCTCGAGGGCACCCTGATCGACGGGGTCGCACCCGAGGAGAAGAAGGCGAAGCCGCCGCGCACGCACTGGGACATGCTGCTGGAGCGGCGGTCCGAGGGCGAGCTCGAGGAGCTCCTCAAGGAGCGCCTGGACCTGCTGAAGGCGCGGCGCGGTAAGTAGTCGCGAGGTTCGTCTCACGAACGCGAAGGGCCCCGGAGCGATCCGGGGCCCTTCGTCGTCCGTGGACTACTTGCCGAGCAGACGCTGCAGCTTGCGGCGGCGCGCACGGTAGCCCCACTTCGGGACCAGGGTCGCGGCCTCCTTGACGATGGAGCCGCTCATCTTCGACTCCCCGATGACGCGCTCGGTGAACGTGATGGGCACCTCGACCACGGTGAAGCCCGCCTGCACCGCTCGCCAGGTGAGGTCGATCTGGAAGCTGTAGCCGAGCGACTCGATCTCGTCGAGACCGAGCCCCTCCAGGGTCTCGCGGCGGAAGGCCTTGTACCCGCCGGTGATGTCGCGGATCCGGGTGCCCAGGATCACCTGGCTGTAGACGTTGCCGCCGCGCGAGATGAGCTGCCGCGACAGCGGCCAGTTGACCGTCTTGCCGCCGAAGACGTAGCGGGAACCGATCACGAGGTCGGCGCCGGCGTCGATCGCGGCGAGGTGGCGTTCCAGCTGTTCCGGGGCGTGCGAGCCGTCGGCGTCCATCTCGACGATGACCCGGTAGTCGCGCTCGAGGGCCCACTTGAAGCCCGCGATGTAGGCCCCGCCCAGTCCGTTCTTCTCGGCCCGGTGCAGGACGTGGATCCGCGGGTCCTCCGAGGCCATGGTGTCGGCGAGTCCGCCGGTGCCGTCGGGGCTGTTGTCGTCGACCACGAGCACGTCGACACCGGGCTGCGCGCGGTGCAGCCGGCCCACGATGAGCGGCAGGTTCTCCAGCTCGTTATACGTGGGGATGATCACCAGCGTCTTCGACGACGGCGCTGACGTCTCACTCATGCAGGTTCCTCGGTCCGTGGGCGGGCTGAAACAGACCTCCATCGTGCCTTATCGCGATCGCGATTCCGCAGAGGGTGGCCATGAGCAGTGCGACCTCGCCCCAGTCCCCCAGGCGGGCGGCCGGTGTGAGGCCCCCGCGCAGCCGGATCGTCTCGACGAGGTGGTCGTTCGTCCAGATGCTCGTTTGCCGGGTCACGTCGCCATCGGGGCGTACCAGGGCGCTGACCCCGGTGGTGGCCGCGACCACGACGTCCCGGTCGAGTTCGACGGCTCGCACCCGGGACATGCCGAGCTGCTGATAGGTCATGCCGGTGCGTCCGAAGGTGGCGTTGTTGGTGGGCACGGTGAGCACCTGCGCGCCGTTCTCGACGGAGCCGCGCAGCGCCCGGTCGAAGGCCACCTCGTAGCAGGTCGCCACACCGAGCGGGACGCCGTTCGGGCTGACCACACCGGTACCGGTGCCGGGCGTGAAGTCGTTCGCCAGGTCGACGTAGTCGCTGAACAGGCGGAAGAAGTCCCGCATCGGCATGGTCTCGCCGAAGGGCTGGAGGATCGCCTTGTCGTGCCGCTCGAGCGGGCCGGTCGCGTCGATGAGGATCATGCTGTTGTAGTAGCGGCCCGTGCCGTCGTAGTGCACTGTGCCGACGAGGATCGGAGCGCCCACGTCGGCGGCGGCGGCGCGGATCCGCGCGGCCACCTCGGGGTCGCGCTCGGGCGAGACGTCCGAGGAGTTCTCCGGCCAGATCACCACGTCGGGTTGCTTCTCCCGGCCCTCCCGCACGTCCGTCGCGAGCCGGTGCGTCTCGGTCAGGTGGTTGGTGAGCACGGCCTCGCGCTGTGTCGCGACGTCCCATCGCTGTTCGGGCACGTTCCCCTGGATCGCGGCGATGGTCACCTCGCGCCCGTCCGACGGTGCGCCCACGAACGGCCAGGCCGCCGCAGTCGCGATGCCGGTCAGCGCCGCGGCCGCCGCGGGCAGCAGGTAGGTCCGACGGTCCGCGCGGCGGAAGGCCGCCACCCCGGCGGCGGCGAGGCACGCGCCCACCAGCGCGACGGCGAAGGAGAGCCCCGGCGCCCCGACGAATCGGGCGAGGGAGAGCAGCGGACCGTCGGCCTGGCTGAAGGCGAGCCTCCCCCATGGAAAGCCCCCGAACGGGAAGGACGCGCGCGCCCACTCCGTCACCGAGAACGCCGCGGCGACCCACACCGGCCCGCCCGGAGCGCGGGCGACGCGCGTCGCGATCAGGCCGAAGGCGCCGTAGTACAGCGCGCAGGTGATGCCGAGGCCGATCCACGGCAGCGCCCCCACCATCGAATCGATCCATTTGAGCAGCGGGACGAACAGGCCGAGGCCGGCGAGGAAGCCGTAGAGGAATCCGCCGCGCAGCGTGATCCGCTCCGGCACGGTGAGCACCGCGACGAGGGCCGCGATGCCGATGGGCGCGAGCCACCACCACCCCGCGGGCGGGAAGGCGAAGAACACGGCGACCCCGGCGAGCAGGCTCACTCCCCCGCGGAGCAGGACGTTCACGCGGCGAACACCGTCCGGCCGTCGACCACGGTGCGCAGGCACCGCGGCAGACGCGCGCCCGGAGCGAGATCGGGCAGCGGCGCGACGCCGGCGCGCGGGTCGGTCGACCAGCGCTGCACCGCGTCCGACGGTGCCCGCACCACCAGCTCGTCGGCGTCCCAGACCGCGAAGGTCGCGGGCGCGCCCGGGACCAGGGTGCCGGCGACGCCGTCGCGGACTCCTCCGGCCCGCCACGCACCGCGGGTCGCGGCCGCGAAGGCCGCGCGCGGGGAGACGGCGCTGCCCGGAGTGTGGTGCTGTGTCGCGGCCCGCAGGGTGGCCCACGGGTCGAGCGGGGTGACGGGCGAGTCCGAGGAGAAGGCGAGCGGCACCGCGTTCTTGGCGAGCAGAGCGAAATCGTTGAGCGTCGCGGCGCGCTCCGCGCCGAGCCGGCGCGCGTACATCCCGTCGGGCCCGCCCCAGAGTGCGTCGAACTGCGGCTGCATCGAGGCGTTCACGCCCCAGTCGCCGAGCTTCGCCGCTTCCTCCGGCGACACCATCTCGGCGTGCTCCACGCGGTGCCCGCAGGAGGCGACCCGGGGCCCGCCGAAGTCGTCGACGGCCGCCGCGAAGGCCGCGACCACGCGGGCGATCGCGGCGTCGCCGATGGCGTGGAAGCCGGCTTGGATCCGGGCCCGGGTGCAGGCCAGGACGTGCGCGGTGACCGCCTCCTGGTCGAGGTACGCCACTCCGTTCGACGGTGCGTCCGCGTACGGCGCGTGCAACAGTGCCGTGCGGCTGCCCAGCGATCCGTCCACGAAGAGGTCGCCGGCCAGGCCGTCGGCCCCGGTGCGGTAGACGATCGCGCGGGCGTCGTCGGCGTCGCGAGCCGCCTCGCCCCAGTACCGACGCACCCGGACCCGGTGGGTGAGGGCGCCGAGGAGGGCGAAGTCGCGCTCCCCCGCGATGTCCGGGCCGCCGCACTCGTGAACGGCGGCGATGCCCGCGGCCGCGGCGGCATCGAGCGCCGCGGTCTGTGCCGCCGTGATCTGCGCGTCGCTCAGTGCCGCGTGGGCGGCGGCGCGGACGGCGTGGTGGGCCGCGGCGGTCAACGGACCGTCGGGCGAGTAACCCGGGAGGCCCGCGAGTCCCGGAACGAGAGCACGCAGCGCGGTACTGGCCTGCGCCGAGTGCTCGTCGATCCGGGCGGCGTAGACGACGCGCCCCTCGTCCAGGTCGGTGCGCTGCAGGGGGCGGTCCCAGGTGGTGTCGTCCCAGCCGCGCGCGATCACCGCCTCTCCGGGCGCGCCGGCCAGTGCGGCGCGCACCGCGTCGCGCGCGCCCGAGAGCTCCGGTCCGGTGAGGGTGAGACCGGTCGCGGTGAGGTGCACGTGGGTGTCGACGAAAGCGGGGGCGACGAAGGCGCCGTCGAGGTCGGTGACCTGCGCGTCCGGGTGCAGGGCCCGGGCGGCGCGGTCCTCACCGATCCAGCTGATGCGCCCGTTCTCGACCGCGAGGGCCGTGGCGGTGGTGGACGTGGGCGTGTAGATCCGCCCGCCGACGAGCAGTTCGGTGGTCACGGTGGACCAGTCTGCTACGCGGGCGGCAACTCGCGGAACCCGGGCCGGGGGCCGTACTGCCCGGGGCCGGTGACGTCGACGACGGGGCTGTCGGCCCGCGAGGGTCCCGAAACCACGTCACCGTCGACGACGGTGCCGTAGCCGCGCCGCTGTCCGGCGAGAACGGTGACCAGGCCGGACTCCTCCACGAAGGAGGCGACACGCTTGGCGCCCACGTAGGCGACCGCCGGCCGCACGACCGCGCGGACGGGCTTGATCAGCAGCAGCAGGCCGAGCGCCGTGCTCACCACGCCGGGCACGGCGAGCAGGAAGACGGCCGCGGCGAGGATCGCGGTGTCCATCAGGGCGGGGCCCGCGGACCTTTGGCCGTCCAGGGCCTCCCCGAGGTCGCGGAGCACGCCGGCGGCGGTGCGGCGCAGCATGAGCACGCCGAGGGCGGTCGCACCGATCACGGCGAGGAGCGCCCACCCGAAGCCGAGCCAGGACACCAGCCCGGCGAACGCGGCGATCTCCACGACGATGTAGGTCAGGAACGCGAAGAGCTTCATATCCCTACAACGGGCGAACCGGGCGAAAGGTTCCCTGCCTTCGCCGAGTGAACACTGTCCCTGCCAGGGAAGGACCAGGTCGCGGTGGTCCGAAACAGTGTTCACTCGGGGGTCAGCGGTCCTCGAGGTCGCCCTCGGTGTCGAGGTAGACCTGCTGGAGGTCGGCGAGGAGCTGCGGGTCCGGCTCCTTCCACAGTTCGCGCTGCGAGGCCTCGAGGAGCCGTTCGGCGATGCCGTGCAGCGCCCACGGGTTGGACTCCTCCATGAACTTGCGGTTCTCGGGGTCGAGGACGTAGTTCTCGGTGAGCTTCTCGTACATCCAGTCGGCCATCACGCCCGCGGTGGCGTCGAAGCCGAACAAGTAGTCCACCGTGGCCGCCATCTCGAAGGCGCCCTTGTAGCCGTGCCGCCGCATCGCGGCCATCCAGCGCGGGTTCACGACGCGGGCGCGGAAGACGCGGTTGGTCTCCTCGCTCAGCGTGCGGGTGCGCACCGAGTCCGGGCGCGTCGAATCGCCGACGTAGGCCTCGGGATCGGATCCGGTGAGGTGACGCACCGTCGCGACCATGCCGCCGTGGTACTGGAAGTAGTCGTCCGAGTCGGCGATGTCGTGCTCGCGGGTGTCGATGTTCTTCGCGGCGACGTTGATCCGACGGTACGCCGCGCGCATGTCGTCGGCGGCGGGCGCACCGTCGAGGCCCCGGCCGTAGGCGTACCCGCCCCACGCCGTGTAGACCTCGGCGAGGTCGGCGTCGCTGCGCCAGTTCTTCGAGTCGATGAGCTGCAGCAGGCCGGCGCCGTAGGTGCCGGGCTTGGAACCGAAGACGCGGGTCGTCGCCCGCCGCTCGTCGCCGTGGTCGGCGAGCGCGGCGCGGGTGTGCGCCGCGACGAAGTTCTGCTCCTCGGGCTCGTCGAGCTGCGCGACCAGCTGGACCGCGTCGTCGAGCATCGCGACGACGTGCGGGAAGGCGTCGCGGAAGAATCCGGAGATCCGGACGGTGACGTCGATGCGGGGCCGGCCCAGCTCCTCCAGCCCGATGACTTCGAGCGAGCTGACCCGGCGGGACTGCTCGTCCCACACCGGCGTGACGCCGAGCAGGGCCAGGACCTCGGCGATGTCGTCGCCGGCGGTCCGCATCGCGGAGGTGCCCCACACCGAGAGGCCGACGGACCGCGGGTACTCGCCGTGCTCGGCGCGGTAGCGGTCCACGAGCGAGGCGGCGAGCTCCTGCCCCGTCGCCCACGCCAGCCGCGAGGGCACCGCCTTCGGGTCGACCGAGTAGAAGTTGCGGCCCGTGGGCAGCACGTTGACCAGCCCGCGCAGCGGCGAGCCCGACGGTCCGGCGGGCACGAAGCCGCCGGCCAGTGCCCGCAGCACGTGGTCGATCTCGTCGCCCGTGCGGCGCAGCCGCGGCACCACCTCGGTCGCGGCGAAGTCGAGGATCTTCACCACCGCCGGGTCGTCGCTCAGGCCCGCCATGGCCGACGGGGCCCAGTCCGCGGCGGCCGCGGCGACCACCAGTTCGCGGGCGCGCGCCTCGAACTCGTCGGTCTTCGCCTTCGACGCGGTGCCGTCCTCCTCGAGGCCGAGCGCCTCGCGCAGGCCCGCCGTGTGCACCGAGCCCGCCCACATCTGCTTCGCACGCAGCATGGCGAGCACGAGATCGGTCTCCGCGTCGCCCGACGGTGCGGCCCCCAGGATGTGCAGGCCGTCGCGGATCTGGACGTCCTTGATCTCGCAGAGCCAGCCGTCGACGTGCAACAGCATGTCGTCGAAGGCGTCCTCGTCGGGCTGGTTCTCCAGGCCGAGGTCGTGATCGAGCTTCGCGGCCTGCAGCAGCGTCCAGATCTGCTGCCGGATCATGGGCAGCTTCGCGGGATCGAGGCTCTGCACGTTGGCGTATTCGTCGAGGTGCTGCTCGAGGCGCGCGATGTCGCCGTAGCTCTCGGCGCGGGCCATCGGCGGGATCAGGTGGTCCACGAGCACGGCGTGCGCACGACGCTTGGCCTGCGTGCCCTCGCCGGGGTCGTTGACCAGGAACGGATAGATCAGCGGCAGATCGCCGAGGGCGGCGTCGGTGCCGCACTCCGCGGACATGCCGAGCGTCTTGCCGGGCAGCCACTCGAGGTTGCCGTGCTTGCCGAGGTGGATCACCGCGTCAGCGCCGAAGCCGTTCTCGCGGTCGGCGACCCAGCGGTAGCTCGCCAGGTAGTGGTGGCTCGGCGGCAGGTCCGGATCGTGGTAGATCGCGACGGGGTTCTCGCCGAAGCCGCGCGGCGGCTGCACCATGACGGTGAGGTTGCCGAACCGCAGGGCGGCGATCGCGATGTCGCCGGACGCGGTGGTGAACAGGCCGCCGGGCGCCTCGCCCCAGTGCTCGGTCACCGCGTTCCGCAGGCCCTCCGGGAGGGTCGCGAACCAGGCGCGGTAGGTCTCGGGGGCGACGGTGACCTCGCTCCCGTCGAGCCTTTCGTCGGAGAGCCAGTCGGGATCCTGGCCGCCGCGCGCGATCACGGCGTGGATGAAGGCGTCGGAGTCGTCCGCCTCGAGCCCCGGGATGTCCGACGGTGCGCCGACGTCGTAGCCCGCGTCCCGCATCCTCCGGATGAGTTCGAGCGCGGACTGCGGGGTGTCCAGGCCGACGGCGTTGCCGATGCGCGCGTGCTTCGTGGGGTACGCCGAGAGCATGAGCGCGATGCGCTTGTCGCCGTTCGGGATCGACCGCAGCCGGGCGTGCCGCAGCGCCAGGCCGGCGACGCGGCCCGCGCGCTCGGCGTCGGGCACGTAGGCGGGCAGGCCGTCGTCGCCGATCTCCTTGAACGAGAAGGGCACCGTGATGATGCGGCCGTCGAACTCCGGGATCGCGACCTGGGTGGCGACGTCGAGCGGGCTCAGGCCGTCGTCGCTGCTCTCCCACTGCTCGCGGGAGGTGGTGAGCGCCAGCGCCTGGAGTATCGGGATGTCGAGCGCGGCGAGCCGGCCGACGTCCCAGGACTCGTCGTCGCCGCCCGCGGCTGCGCCGGCGGCGTTGACGCCGCCCGCCGCCAGCACCGTCACGACCAGGGAGTCGAGCGTGCCGAGCTCGGCGAAGAGCGCGTCGTCGGCGGTACGCAGCGAGGCGCAGAAGACGGGCACCGCGACACCGCCGCGGTCCTCGATCGCCGCGGCGAGCGCGTCGATGTACGCGGTGTTCCCGGCGAGGTGCTGGGCGCGGTAGTAGAGGACGCCGATCCGCGGCCCGTCGCCGGCGTGCTCGCGGGGAACGAGGCCCCACTGCGGCGCCGCGACGGGCGGGGCGAAGCCGTCGCCGGTGAGCAGGATCGTGTCCGACAGGAAGTGGTACAGCTGCGCCAGATTCTCCGGTCCGCCCTCGGCGAGGTAGGCGTGCGCCTGCGTGGCGACGCCGGCGGCCACCGTCGAGGCCTCCATGAGGTCGGCGTCGGGCGCCTGCTCCCCCGAGACCACGACGACCGGCTTACCGCTGGCGGCCAGCGCGTCGAGCCCGCTCTCCCAGTACCGCCGCCCGCCGAGGATGCGGACCACGACGATGTCGGCGCCGTCGAGCAGGCCGGGAAGGTCGAGATCCACGCTGATCCGCGCGGGATTGGCCCAGCGGTAGTCGGCGCCGCTGGCCTTCGCGCTGAGGAGGTCGGTGTCCGAGGTGGAGAGGAGAAGGATCACCGGGCCAACCCTAGTGGGAGACGATTCAGACGATCGTCCCCGAGTGCAGTCCGGGTAGGCGGCGGTAGGCGCCACGGATGTGCGCCTCGGTCAGGTCGGCGGCACGCGCGGCGTCACCGGCTTCGATCGCCGCGAGGATCGCCCGGTGCTCCTGCTGCAGCACGGCGGTGAGCGCGGGCCAGTCCTCGACGTCACCGAAGGCGGCCAGGATCCCCGCGCGGAGGGCGCCGCGGATGGCGACGGTGACCGTCGTGACGAGGCGATTCCCGCATGCCTCGGCGATCGCCGTGTGGAAGTCGGTGTCGGCGTCGTTGAAGGCCGACCGGTCGTCGCCCGCGTCGTCCATCGCGGCGAGAGCGGCCCGCACGGGGGCCAGGGCCGCGTCATCGGCGTCGCGGGCGGCGAGCGACACCGAGGACCGTTCCAACAGGACGCGCGCCTCGACGACTTCCGGGAACTCGAAGTTGGTGAGCGCCATGTGCAGGCGGAGGAAGTGCGCGAGCGAATCCGCCGGCATGGCGCTGACGAAGGTGCCCGCGCGCGGGCCGCTGCCCGTGCCGGAGGTCACGACGCCCTGCGCCTCGAGCACGCGCAGCGCCTCGCGCACCGCGGGGCGGCTGACCCGCAGTCGCGCCGCGAGGTCGCGCTCGGGCGGCAGCGCGTCGCCCACCCGCAGGGTGCCGCCCAGGATCTGCTCCTCGATCGCCCCGATCACCAGCTCGTACGTGCGCGTGCGGGCGACGGGCCGCCAGTCCGGTGCGTCGAGCGTCATGTCCGTGAGCCTTCCACGAAGGGCGTGTGCCGGTTGACATGTGGTCCCCGTCACCCTACCTTCGATCCTGTGGTCCGACCACAGTGAATGTCTCACCTCAGCCTCCGGAGACTCCCATGCATGAAGCCACGCCCCCGCGCGCCCGGACGGCGCCGTCGTGAAGGTCGCCCTGTTCGCCACCTGCTTCAACGACACGATGTGGCCCGAGACCCCGAAGGCCGTCGTCCGGCTGCTCGAGCGCCTGGGCGTCGACGTCGAGTTCCCGCGGGCTCAGACCTGCTGCGGGCAGATGTTCACCAACACCGGCTACGCCGACGAGGCGATCCCCGGCGTCCGGCGGTTCGTCGACGTCTTCGCCGGGTACGACGCCGTCGTCGCGCCGTCGGGCTCCTGCGTCGGCTCCGTGCGGCATCAGCACGCGGGCCTCGCGGACCGCGCGCGCGACCCCGGCCTCCGTGCCGCCGTCGACGAGCTGACGCCCCGGGTCCACGAGCTCAGCGAGTTCCTCGTCGACGTGCTCGGGCTCACCGACGTGGGCGCCTACTTCCCGCACCGCGTCACCTACCACCCGACCTGCCACTCGCTCCGCATGCTCCGCGTCGGCGACCGCCCGCTGCGACTGCTGCGCGCCGTGCGCGGCATCGACCTCGTCGAGCTTCCGGACGCTGACCAGTGCTGCGGCTTCGGCGGCACCTTCGCCATGAAGAACGCCGACGTCTCGGTGGCGATGGGCCTGGACAAGACCGCGAATGTGCGAGGCACCGGTGCCGAGTACCTCGTGGCCGGCGACAACTCCTGCCTCGCGCACATCGGCGGCCTGCTCTCGCGTCGTCGCGACGGCGTCCGCACCGTCCACCTCGCCGAGATACTGGCCTCGGCCGAAGGAGGCCGGCCGTGATCACCGGGCATCCCCACGTCGGCGTGACCGGCACGTTCGTCGGCATGCCGGCCTTCCCCGCCGCGGCCCGCGAGGCGCTCGGCGACACCACCCTGCGCCGCAACCTCAAGCACGCCACCTCCGTTATCCGGGGCAAGCGCGCCTCCGTCGTGGGTGAGCTCGACGACTGGGAACAGCTGCGCGACGCCGCGGAGGCGATCAAGAACCGCACCCTGCGGCACCTGGACCACTACCTCGAGCAGTTCGAGGCCAACGCCACTGCGGCGGGCGCCGTCGTGCACTGGGCCCGCGACGCCGAGGAGGCGAACCGGACCGTGGTCGACCTGGTCCGCGCGGCGGGCGCCGAGGAGGTGGTGAAGGTGAAATCCATGGCCACGCAGGAGATCGAGCTCAACGAGGCCCTCGCCGCCGCCGGCATCGACGCCTGGGAGACCGATCTCGCGGAGCTCATCGTGCAGCTCGGCGAGGACTGGCCGAGCCACATCCTGGTGCCCGCGATCCACCGCAACCGCACCGAGGTGCGCGACATCTTCCTGCGCCGCATGAAGGAGGTCGGTCGCCCCGCCCCCGGCGACCTCACCGACGAGCCCGCCCGCCTCGCCGAGGCGGCGCGCCTGCACCTGCGCGAGAAGTTCCTCCGCGCCGAGGTGGGCATCAGCGGCGCCAACTTCGCCATCGCCGAGACCGGCGGCCTCGTCGTGGTCGAGTCCGAGGGCAACGGCCGCATGTGCCTGACCCTGCCGAAGACCCTGATCTCGGTGGTCGGCATCGAGAAGATCCTGCCGACGTTCGACGACCTCGAGGTCTTCCTGCAGGTGCTCCCCCGGTCCAGCACCGGCGAGCGGGAGAACCCCTACACGTCCCTCTGGACCGGCCCCGCGGGCGACGGCGACGGACCCGAGGCCGTGCACATCGTGCTCCTCGACAACCACCGCACCGACGTCCTCGCCGACGAGGTGGGCCGCTCCGCCCTGCGCTGCATCCGCTGTTCCGCGTGCCTGAACGTGTGTCCCGTGTACGAGCGGGTGGGCGGTCACAGCTACGGCTCGGTCTATCCCGGCCCCATCGGCGCCGTGCTGACCCCGCAGCTGCGGGGCACCTCCTCGGCGGTCGACGCCTCGCTGCCCTACGCCTCCACCCTGTGCGGCGCGTGCTTCGACGCGTGCCCGGTGAAGATCCCGATCCCGGACCTGCTGGTGCACCTGCGGACCCGCGTCGTCGACGAGGCGCGCGGTGACGTCCCGAAGCCCGAGGCCGTGGCGATGAAGGGCGCCGCGTGGATGTTCGGGAGCTCCGGCAGGCTCGGCGCGGCGCAGCGCGCGGCCACCCTCGGCGGCCGGGTCCTCCGGAACCGGGAGAACCTGGGCCGGCTCCCGGGCCCGATGCGGGGGTGGAGCGCCGAGCGCGACACCCCCGTCCCGCCGACGGAGACCTTCCGCCAGTGGTGGGCCCGCGAGCACGACGGAGGCGACGGACGATGACCGCGCGCGAGGAGATCCTGGGCCGGGTACGAGCGGCACTGGCCGACATCGGCGACCGCGACATCGCCGAGACGCCCGTCCCCTGGACGTACGGCCGGGCCGTCGGGACCGGTGAGCTCGCGGTGGTCGACCGGTTCGCGGAACGGGTAGCCGATTACCGGGCCGACGTCCGCCGGTGCGCCGCCGCCGACCTCGGTGCGACGGTGCGCGCCGCGCTCGGACCGATCGACCCGGCGGCGGGTGTGCTCGGCGACCGGGTGGTGCGCGACCTGGTGTCCGGCCCGCTCCCCTGGCTCGACGACGAGCGCCTCTCGCCGTACCGGCTCGACGCCGCGGCGGCGGTGGTGACGACCGCGACCGTCGGGATCGCGAACACCGGGACGATCGTCCTCGACCACGGCCCCGGACAGGGGCGGCGCGCGGCCACCCTGGTGCCGGACGTGCACGTCTGCGTGGTGCACGCGGCGCGCATCGTCGACGACGTGCCCGCGGCCGTCGCGCGGCTGCGGACGATCGGTGCGCACGTGCGCCCGCTGACCTGGATCAGCGGCCCCAGCGCGACCAGCGACATCGAGCTGGACCGCGTGGAGGGCGTGCACGGCCCCCGGAGCCTGCGGGTGATCGTGGTCGAGTGAACGAATCAGAGCACGGCGCCGTGCATGACTATCCCGCGCGAGGCCGCGTCGACGAGCTCGGTGTTCACGTCCTCGCCGCCGGAGTAGGCGACGACGCTGGAGGTCTCGATCCGGGTCTCGCCGCCCACTCGGATCGCGCATTCCACGGTGAACAGGTCGATCCCGGCGCGGGTGACGCGGTCGGCGATCCGGGCGCCGAGCGACGCGACGTCGCCGATGTGGATCGGCTCCAGCTGGCGCACCGTCTGCGAGACGTGCAGCAGCCGTCCGACGTTGAAGTCCTCGATCTGTTCGGCCAGCAGCCGGGCGGCGACCTTGAAGACGGGGTCGGCCACGATGAGCGGCGGCACGGGTGTGTCGCGCGGGATGATCCGGCTCATCGCGTAGGGGACGTGCGGCGAGCGGGTGGCCCGGGCGTACGCCCGCAGCCCCTCCCCGTCGACGGAGTAGCAATCGTCCAGCCAGTACGTGTAGGCGCCGTCGGTCATTCGGCGACTGTAGCGCCCCGCACCACGTCGGGAGCCGCCATCGTCAGGTCGAGCAGCGCCATCATCGAGTGGTAGACGTCGGTGAGCGGGTAGATGTCGCGCGCGGCGCGGGCCCGCGCGACTGCGCCCTCGATCGAGCTCATGAAGACGGAGGCGAAGACCAGCGCACCACGCTCATCGACGCCGTAGTCGACGAGAGCCGAGGCGAACCGGCGCTCGCACTCGGTGTACGCGGCGGTCGCGGCGTCCTGCACGCGCGGCGCCCCGTCGGCGAGTGCGGCCGCGAGCAGGGGGCACCCCACCTGGAACTCGGAGCGGACCAGCACGCGCTTCCACAGCTCGATGAACCGGCCGATCCACTCGCGGGGCTCGCCCTTGCTGGTGGCGGCGTCGATGTACCGCAGCAGGCGTCGCCCCGCGAGCGACGTGGACGCTTCGACGAGTTCTGCCTTCCCGCCGGGGAAGTACTGGTAGAGCGAGTTCTTCGAGGCCTGCGACTGCGCGGTGAGTTCGGCGAGGCCGGCGTCGGCGAAACCGTGACGGCCGACCAGATTGAGCGCGGTGTTGACCAGTCGGACCCGGGGACGGGGACGCGGCTTGGGGGCGGCGGGCATCGGGGCCGAACCCTCCTCAACTCTTCGACGAACAGCGGACCGTCGTGGGGTGGAACTCGCCACGCGGTGGCGCGGCGCTTGTTTGAACCGCTCGGTTCATGTTACCAATGACGGATCGATGAACCGAATGGTTCATCCTCGCCCATCCTTCGAACGGAGTAACCCACGCATGACCGCGCCCGCCCGGATCGCCGCTCCCGCCCCCGCTGAGCAGCCCAATGTCAGCTACCTCGGGATCGGCGCCTACCGTCCGCGGCGCGTAGTGCCCAACTCCGAGATCGTCGACAAGATCGACTCGAGCGACGAGTGGATCAAGACCCGCTCGGGCATCGAGTCGCGGCATTTCGCCGAGGACGACGAGACCATCCTCTCGATGTCGGTCAAGGCCGCCGAGCGCGCGGTGAAGGCGTCGGGCATCGACCCGCAGCTGGTCGATTGCGTCATCTCCGCCACCAACACCCGCCTGGAGCTCGGCCCGTCGCTGGCACCGCAGATCGCCAAGGAACTGGGCCGCGTCGGTATCCCCGCGTTCGACATCACCGCCGGCTGCTCGGGCTTCACCACGGCGGCCGCCGTCGGCACCGACCTGATCCGGGCCGGCACCGCCAAGTACGTCGTGGTCGTGGGCGTCGAGCGCCTCTCCGACCTCATCTCCCCCGAGGACCGCACCTGCGCCTTCATCTTCGCCGACGGTGCCGGCGCCGCGGTGCTGGGCCCCTCCGAGGAGGTGGGCATCTCCCAGGTGTCGTGGGGCGCCGACGGCGACTTCACCACCGCGATCTTCCAGGACAAGGACTTCGGCACGTACTTCGACGAGGTCCACGCCTTCCGGGACGACACCACGACCGAGGCACCGGTCCGCCCGTTCCTGCGCATGGAGGGCCGCAAGGTCTTCCGCTGGGCCGCAACCGCGCTCCTGCCCGCCTGCCAGGAGGCCCTCAAGCTCGCGGGCCTGACGTCGAAGGACATCGACGTCTTCGTGCCCCACCAGGCCAATCTCCGCATCACCCAGGTGCTCATCAAGGCCCTCGAGCTGCGCGACGACTGCGTGGTCGCCGAGGACATCGTCACCACCGGCAACACCTCCGCGGCGTCCATCCCGCTCGCCGTCGAGGAACTGCTGCGTACCGGCAAGGCCGCGCCCGGCCAGACCGCGCTCGTGATGGCCTTCGGTTCCGGCCTCGCCTACGCCGGCCACGTCATCACCCTCCCGCCGGTCCACTTCGAGGACTGATCGCCCTGCAGCCGAAGCAGCCCGACTCCTGCCCGGGCGTCCTGCGGCCGCACGCCGCGGCCGACGGCGCCCTGGTCCGGGTCCGGCTGCCCGGCGGCGCTCTCGAACCCGCGCAGCTCGACGTTCTCGCCGAGCTCGCGGGCGGTGAGCCGCTCGAGTTCACCTCCCGCGGCAACCTCCAACTGCGCGGGGTCACCGACCTCGAGACCGTGCGCGCACGCCTCGTCGCCGCGGGCCTGCTCCCCTCGTCGACGCACGAGCGGGTGCGCAACATCGTCGCTTCCCCACTCGCCGCCGGGCTCCGCGCCACGGCCGCGCGACTCGACGAGGCGATCCGGTCCCGCCCCGGCCTCGCGGAGCTCCCCGGACGCTTCCTGTTCGCGCTCGACGAGGACGGCGACGTCGCCTCGCTCGCCGCCGACGCCGAGAGCCGGGCGGGTGTTCTGCATCTCGCCGGCCGGCCCACCGACCTGCCCGGCACGGTCGACGCACTGCTCGACGCCGCGCAGGCCTTTCTCGACCTGCGGACCGACGAGTGGCGGATCCGGGACCTGCCCGAGGGGGCCGAACGCATCGCCGCTGCCCTCGGCGGGGCCGTCACCGGCCAGCGAGAGGTGCCGGCGCCGCCGACGCCGCCGCCCGTCGGGTGGTTCGACCTGCCCGACGGTGCGGTGACCCTCGGCATGGGCGTTCCCCTCGGCCGGCTGGAGCCCCGCACCGCGCAGTTCGTGGCCGCCGTCGACCACCCGATCACGATCACCCCCTGGCGCACGCTGCACCTGCACGGGCTCGATGAGGGCGCAGCGGAGACCGTGGTCCGGGTGCTCGCGCCGATGGGCCTCATCTTCGACGCGAACGCGCCGCTGCTCCGGGTCAGCGCCTGCGTGGGCGACCACGGATGCGCCCGCGCGCAGGGGGACTCGCTCGCTCATGCCGCCCGGGCGGCGGAGCGGATCGGTGCGGGTGAGCGCGTCCACGTGGTCGCCTGCGAGCGCGGCTGCGGCGCACCGCCCGGCGAGCACCGCCGGGTGGTCCTTCCCCTGGACGACCCCGCCGGCCCCGCCGCATAGACTTCCCGGGTGCACGACTACCTCACCGACGGCGCCGAGATCTACCGGCGGTCGTTCGCCACGATCCGGGCCGAGGCGGACCTGGCCTCCTTCGCCGGCGACGGGGAGACGGTGGCCGTCCGCATGATCCACGCCGCGGGCCAGACCGACCTCGATCGCGACATCCGCATCTCCGCGAGCGCCGTCGCCGCCGGGCGCGCCGCGCTACGCGCGGGAGCGCCGATCCTGGCCGACGCGAACATGGTGGTGCACGGCGTGACCCGCACGCGCCTGCCCGCGGACAACGAGGTGCTCTGCCTGCTGCGGGATCCGCGGGTGCCGGGGCTGGCCGCCGAGATCGGGAACACGCGCAGCGCCGCGGCGCTGCAGCTGTGGGGCGAGCGGATGGAGGGCGCGGTCGTCGCGATCGGCAACGCGCCCACCGCCCTGTTCCATCTCCTCGATCTGATCGCCGCAGGTGCTCCGAAACCCGCTGTCATCGTGGGTGTCCCGGTCGGCTTCATCGGCGCGGCGGAGTCCAAGGACGCGCTCGTCGCGGAGGCCGAGGGGCTGGGCGTCGAGTACATCACCGTGCTGGGCCGCCGCGGCGGCAGCGCGATCACGGCGGCGGCGCTCAACGCGCTGGCGCGGGAGGAGGAGCTGTGACGGGGATCCTGTACGGCGTCGGCGTCGGCCCGGGCGATCCCGAGCTGGTCACGGTCAAGGCCGCACGGCTGATCGGAGAGGCCGATGTCGTGGCCTATCACAGTGCGCGCCACGGCAGGTCGAACGCGCGGGCGTGCGCCGCGCCGTACCTGCGCGAGGGGCAGACCGAGATCCGGCTGATGTACCCGGTGACCACCGAGACCACGGACCATCCCGGCGGCTACCGCGGCGCGCTCGACGACTTCTACACCGAGGCGGCCGAGGAACTCGCCGAGCACCTGGCGGCGGGGCGGAACGTCGCGCTGCTCGCCGAGGGCGATCCGATGTTCTACAGCTCCTACATGCACATGCACAAGCGGCTCCGGGACAGGTTCGAGTGCGTCGTCGTGCCCGGGGTCACCTCCGTCAGCGCCGCGGCCGCCGCCACGGGCGTCCCTCTCGTCGAGGCCGACGAGGTGCTCACCGTGCTGCCGGGCACGCTCCCCGAGCCGGAACTCCGCCGTCGCCTCGCCGATACGGACGCCGCCGCGATCATGAAGCTGGGCCGGACCTTCCCGGCGGTGCGCGGGGCGCTGCGGGAGGCGGAGCGTGAGGGCGCGGCCTGGTACGTCGAGCGGGCGAGCCGCGCGGACGAGCGGGTCCTCGCGGTGGGCGACGTGAGCGCGGAGGACGTCCCCTACTTCGCCACCGTGCTCGTCCCGGGACGGATCAACGCCCCGGCCGGTCCCGAGGTCGCGGGCGGTGAGGTGGTCGTGGTCGGCCTCGGCCCCGGCGACGAGGCGTGGACCACGCCCGAGGTGCGGCACGAGCTGTCCGAGGCCACCGACGTCGTGGGCTATCAGACCTACACCGACCGCGTCCGACCGCGGCCCGGCCAGCGCGTGCACGCCTCGGACAACCGGGTCGAGGCCGAGCGGGCGCGCCACGCACTCGAGCTCGCTGCCGGCGGCGCCCGGGTCGCCGTGGTCAGCTCCGGCGATCCCGGTGTCTTCGCGATGGCCTCCGCCGTCGCCGAGGTCGCCGCCGATCCGGCCTTCCACGCGATCCGCGTCCGGGTGCTGCCGGGCATGACGGCCGCGAACGCCGTCGCCAGCCGGGTCGGCGCCCCGCTCGGCCACGACTACGCGGTGCTCTCGCTCTCGGACTACCTCAAGCCCTGGGAGGTCATCGAGGACCGGCTGCGCGCGATCGCCGCGGCGGATCTCGCGCTCGCCGTGTACAACCCGGCCTCGAAGACGCGTCGCGAGCAGCTCGTCCGGATGCGGGACGTGCTGTTGGAGGTCCGTGCGCCCGAGACCGTCGTGATCGTAGGCCGCGCCGTCGGCTCCCCCGAGGAGTCGCTCACGGTGACCACCCTCGGCGGCCTGGACCCGGAGCAGGTGGACATGCGCTGCCTGCTCATCGTCGGGTCGTCCCGCACCGAGGTCACCCAGCGTTCCGGCGGGCGGATCGTGCACACGCCCCGCCGATACTGACCACCGAAACCCATCCGCACCACCGAGGAGGAACCATGGCGAAGGCCTACTGGATCGCGTTCTACCAGGAGATCAAGGACCCCGAGAAGATGGCCGAGTACGCGCGCCTCGGCGGCCCGGCGATCACCAACGCCGGCGGCCGGTTCGTGGTCCGCGGGCTCCCCGCGGTGGCCTACGAGGCCGGGAAGGTCGAGCGCACCACGGTGATCGAGTTCGACAGCGTCGAGCAGGCCGTCGCCGCGCACGACTCCGCCGCCTATCAGGAGGCGCTCGCCGCCCTCGGCGACGGCGCCGTCCGCGAGATCCGGATCTGCGAAGGCTCCTGACCTGCCCTGACGTCTCGTCGCGGAGCCTGCCCCCTCGCAGGGGCAGGCAACCGCGCGGGAACTCGACCAGACTCGGGGCATGATCGATGAGACCGCCCCGACACTGGGCTCCTTCCTCCGGTCCCGCCGGGCAGCGGTGGACGCCGACGACCTCGGCCTCGCCACCTACGGCCGCCGCCGCGTCCCGGGCCTGCGCCGCGAAGAGCTGGCCGAGCTCGCCGGAGTGTCGGTCAACTACCTGACCCGCCTCGAACAGGGCGCCGCCGGCAACCCCTCCGACGAGGTGCTCAGCGCCCTCGCCCGCGCGTTGCGCCTGACCGAGGTCGAGCGCCTGCACCTCCTCGAACTGGCACATCCGTCCGGTGAACGAGCGGCGCCCATCGACCGCGACGGACACGGGTTCACCGGCGTGCGGCAGCTCGTCGACGCGATGGACACCCCCGCCGTGGTGCTCTCCCGGAACCAGGACGTGCTCGCCTGGAACCGCCTGGGCAACGCCGTGATCGCCCCACACGTACCCCACGCCGACGTCCACGCCGATCCACCGCCGAACAAGGTGCGCCAGATCTTCCTCGATCCCGAGGTGCGGTCGCTCTACGTCGACTGGGAGCACGAGGCCGAGCTGGCCGTCGCCTCCCTCCGCTGGGTCGCCGCGCAGTTCCCGGACGACGTGGCGCTGCGCCGGCTGCTCGGCGAGTTGGTGCTCGACCGGGACTTCGCGCGACTGTGGGCGTTGCAGGCCGTCGAGCTGTGCACCAGCGGGCTCAAGCAGTTCCGGCATCCGTGGGTCGGCCGGATCGACCTCTGCTATCAGATGCTGCACCTCCCCGAGTCCGACGGCGCGCGGATGATCGCCTTCAGCGCCGCTCCCGGGAGCCCCCACGACGACGCGCTCACCCTGCTCCGTCACCGCGTCGCCGACTGACCCCCCTTCTCCTCCCTTCCCCTCTCGTTCCCCCACCCCGCGCGCCACCGGGACGCGACTCCCGGCGATCCGCGCTGCCCGAAGAACGGACCTCCCATGCCCCTGCACGCCCAGGCCGCCGCGCACCTCGCCGCGACGGCGGACGCCCCTCCCCTGCACACGCTCACCGTCGTCGCCGCGCGACGCGCCCTGCGCGGATACCTCGATCTGCAGCGCCCCGCCGTCGACATCGCCGAGGTGCGCCACACCTTCCTCGTCGGGCCGGGCTCGTCGCTCCCCGTCCGGATCTACCGCGACGGCCCGCCGGGCGGCCCCGTGATCCTCATGCTCCACGGCAGCGGCTTCGTCGCCGCCGACATCGAACTCAGCGACGAACCCGCCCGCCTCCTCGCCCGGGACACGGGCGCGACGGTGGTCACCGTCGACTACCGGAAGGCCCCCGAGCACCCCTACCCCGCGGCCCTCGACGACGCTGCCGCTGCACTGGCCTGGATCGCCTCCGGCGCGGTGGACGTCGACGTCGAGCGGATCGCCGTCGTGGGCGACAGCGCCGGCGGCACACTCACCGCGGCCCTGGTGCAGCGGATGCGGGACGAGGGCGGTCCGCGCGTCGCGGCCCACGCCGTCCTCTATCCGCCACTGCGACCCGGCGACTACGACCCGCTCCCGGCAGAGGAAGTCGGTCTGTCCCCCGAGGACATGGACTGGTTCTGGCGCCAGTACCTTCCGGACGGGGCCGCGCCGACCGGCGCCGCACCCCTCGACGCGGACGACTTCGGTCGGCTCCCCGCGGCCTTCATCGCGACGGCCGAGTACGACGTGCTCCGCGGGCAGGGGATCCGTTACGCCGAGACCCTGCGCGACGCCGGCGTCCCCGTCGTCGCGGTCGACTATCCGGGCACCCTCCACGGCTTCTACTGGATGGACGCCGTTCTCGACTCCTCCACCGACCTCCAGCGCGATCTGGCCGCATGGCTGCGCGAGACCCTGAACGGAACACGATGACCACCACCACGCCACGCCGCCTGCACCCCGGCCTGCTCGCCCTCGCGATGGGCGGCTTCGGGATCGGGCTCACGGAGTTCTCGATCACCGGTCTGCTCACGGACGTCGCCGCCGACCTGGGCGTCAGCATCCCGGTCGCCGGCGGTCTCGTCACCGGCTACGCCCTCGGTGTCGTGGTCGGTGCCTTCACCGTCACGCTCGCCCTCGTCTCGCGGCCGCCGAAGACGGCGCTGCTGACGCTGCTGGCACTGTTCGTCGCGGGCAACGCGCTCTCGGCCGCCGGGCCGACGTACGAACTGGTCATGGCGGGCCGGATCGTCGCGGCGCTGTGCCACGGAGGCTTCTTCGGGATCGGTGCCGTCCTCGCCGCGCGGCTCGTCACCCCGGACCGGCAGGCATCCGCGATCGCCCTCATGTTCGCCGGGCTCACCGTCGCGAACGTGCTCGGCGTGCCCGCCGGAACCGCGCTGGGGCACCGATTCGGATGGCGCGCCACCTTCCTGGCCGTCGCCGTGATCGGGGTGGTGGCGATGGCCGCCATCGCCGCGCTGGTGCCGAACGTGCCCGCCGAAACGACCTCGGTCCGCAGCCAGCTCCGGGTCCTGCTCCGCCCGTCGATCTGGATCGCCTGCGGCGTCACGGCCTTCGTCTTCGGCGGCCTGTTCGGCGCCTTCACCTACATCGAGCCGCTGCTCCGCTCGGTCTCCGGGTTCGGCGCCGCGGCGATCCCCTGGCTGCTGGTGCTGTTCGGCCTCGGCCTGTTCGCCGGAAACCTCGTGGGCGGCCGCGCCGCCGACCGCGATGCCGACCGAGCGCTACTCGTCTTCGCCGCCCTCCTCCCCCTCGCCATCGCGGCGGTGGCGGTGTTCTCCGGCTCGAAGCCGCTCGTCGCCGCATCGCTCGCCGTCATGGGGCTCGTCGGCTTCGCGACGGTGCCCGCGCTGCAGCTCCGGGTGCTGCGGAACGCCGGCACAGCCACCCTGATCGCGTCGTCGGCCAACATCGCCGCCTTCAACCTCGGCAACGCCGTGGGGGCACAACTGGGCGGCACCGGTATCAGCGCCGGCGGCGGCCCGACCTCGCCGGTCTGGATCGGCGTCGCGCTCAGCGGGGTCGGTGCCCTGCTCGCCGCAGCGAGCATCGCGGCGGAGCGGCGACGTCGTACCGCCACACCAGACCCCCGGCTCGACGGCGTCGTCGTCTGACCTCGGACGCCCCGTCGACCCGGAACAGCCGGGCCCGGCGGGGCGTTGCACCCGGCATGGCGCCGACACCGTTCGATCCCCGCACTCTCATCGCCGACAGCCGGATCGGCGTCCTCGCGACGTTGCGCGCGAGCGGCATGCCGCAACTGTCACCGGTCACCACCGTGTACGACGCCGGCGAGGACCGGATCCTGGTGTCGATGACGGCCGGGCGGGCCAAGGAGGCCAACCTGCGCCGCGATCCGCGCGCCGCGATCGAGTTCACGAGTCCCGACGGGTACACCTGGGCGACCGCGGAGGGGACGGCGACGCTCATCGGCCCGTCCACCGTCCCGGACGGCCCGGAGGTGGACGCGCTCGTCGACTACTACCGTCGCGGCGCGGGTGAGCACCCGGACTGGCGCGAGTACCGCGAGGTGATGGTCGCGGACCGTCGGGTACTGCTCGTCCTGCGGATCACGCACGCCTACGGCGCGAAACTGCGCTGACGCCGCCGACGGCGGCCCTCACGCGGAGCCGAACCGGGTCACGGCCGCGACCGCGGTGACCCGTCCCGCCGTCACGAGGTCCAGGTTCGCCAGCGATGCGGCGTGCACCGCCGGATCGGCCGCGGCCACGCAGTCCTCGACCACATGCACCACGAGACCCAGATCGGTCGCGTGTCGCGCGGTCTGCTCCACCGTGAGGTTCGTCGCGACGCCGGTCAGGTAGAGGGTGTCGATCCCGTGCTCCGCCAGCCATTCCGTGGCCGGACCGGCGAGCCCCGAGAGCCGCTGGTTGTCGTGGACCGCGGTGGGCTGGTCCGCCATGGCGGCGATGATGCGCGCCCCGTCGGCGTCCGGGCGGAAGACCTCCTGCGCATCGCCGACGGCCCGCATGAACGCAGTGTTCCGCACCAGGTCCCCCTCGCCGTCGGGCACCGTGAACCGGGTGAAGATCACCGGCACGCCCGCGGCCAGCGCCGCGTCGTGGAAGGCTGCCGCCCGGTCCACGACGCCGGACTCCGCGACCGGCGCTGCCAGCAGCGGGCCGAAGAAGCCCTCGGGCTCGATGACGTTCGCCTGCCAGTGCAGGGCCAGGACGGCTGCGCTCATCCCCCGATCATGCCCGGGTGAGCACCCGCGCGCCCACGAGGGCCACGACGGCGCCCGGCAGCACGTTCATCAGGAGGATCGGGAACTCCTCGGCGACGGTGTAGCCGTGCGAGACGCCGACGGCGAGGTTGGCGATCATCGCGAGGGTCCAGAGCACGACGAAGGCGATGGCCGCCCGCTGCGGGCCGAGGGAACCGACCTTGCGCCCGAGGGCGAGGAAGATCAGCGCGAGCACGATCCCGATCGTGACGATGACGATCGTCCGCACGGTCGTCAGCCCTCGCGGATCGTCATGGACTTCAGGCGATCGCCGTCCACCGCGAAGGTGAATTCACTCCGCCCGTTGGCGTGGGTGCTGCGCCAGTCGCCCACCACGGTCACGGTGTCGCCGTCGACGGCGACCGTCTCCGGCGTCAGCACGCCCTTCGCACCGATGAACTCCTTCGCGCTCCAGCCCTGCATGGCGGCGCGGTCGCCGAAGACGCGACCCCAGTCGTCGATGAATCCGTCGGAGGTGAAGGCGTCGAGGAAGGCGGTCTCGTCGCCGGCGTTCACGGCGTCGATGAATTCCGCGACCGGGCTGGGGATGTCGATGTTCGTCATGCGCGTCTCCTGGTCGTAGCGTCCGTGGGCTTGCAGCTCCACACTCGCCATCGTAGGGGTGCGGAGTCGTCCCCGCCGCTCGAAAACCGGGCAGATCCACAACTTCTAGTTGTGAGTCATGTGCGGGCGACGAGCCGCTCGTACGCCGCCGCGGCGGTCGGCACCGCCGGGACCCCGGCCGGCCGCGGCGGGCGGTCGACCATGACCACCTCGACGCCGAGTTCCCGCGCCGCGGCCAGCTTCGCCGAGACCAGATCGCCGCCGCTGTTCTTCGTGACGAGAAGATCAACGGTGTTCTCGCGCAGCAACGCCCGTTCGGAGTCGATCGTGTACGGCCCGCGGTCGTGGAGCAGCACGTGTCGCCGCGGCAGCGGGCCCGACGGCGCGTCGACGACCCGGATGAGGAACCACCAATCATCGAGCGCGGCGAACTCGTGCGCGTCCTGTCGGCCCGTGGTGAGCGCGGCCCGGCCCCCGGCGCGCCGCTGCAGTACCTGCGCGGCGGCGGCGACGGTAGGCACCCGCGTCCACGCCTCCTCGCTCCCGGGCCTCCATTCCGGGCGCACCAGCGCCAGGAGCGGCACGCCCGCCGCCTCCGCCGCGAGCGCGGCGTTGCGCGAAATCGTGGCGGCGAACGGATGGGTGGCGTCGACCAGCACGTCCACGCCCCCGTCGGCGAGGAAGGCCGCCAGCCCCGAGGGGCCGCCGAACCCTCCGATCCGCGTCTCCCCCATCGGTAGGCGCGGATCAGCGACCCGGCCGGCGAGCGAGCTGAGGACCGCGAAGCGCGGGTCGTCGTGCAGCATTCGCGCGAGCTCCCGGGCCTCCGCGGTGCCGCCGAGGACCAGCACTCTCCGCATCAGTGGCTCGCCCCGGGCGCGCGCAGCCGCCTCGCCGAGTACAGGTAACTCTCCTCGACGGCAGCGTCGTCGAGGGTGCCGTCCAGCACCCTCCCGACGAAGATGACCGCCGTCTTCGTGATCCCGGCCTCCGCCAGCCGGGCCGGTAGATCGGCGAGCCGGCACCGCACGATCCGCTCGTCGTCGCGGCTGGCGAAGGCCACGACGGCGACCGGGCAGTCCGCGCCGTAGTGCGGCAGCAGGTCGTCGGTGAGCGCCGCGGCGCGGTGCGCGGCCAGGTGCAGCGCGAGGGTCACTCCGGTGCGGGCCAGCGAGGCGAGGTCCTCGCCGGCCGGCATGTCCGTCGACAGCGTCGAGACGCGGGTGATGAGCAGGGACTGGCCGACACCCGGCACCGTCAGCTCCCGCCCGAGGGAGGCCGAGGCCGCCGCGAACGCCGGCACGCCCGGGACGATCTCGTAGGGCACGCCCGCTGCGTCGAGCCGACGCGCCTGCTCGGTGAACGCCGAGTACAGCGAGATGTCGCCGGAGTGCAGGCGGGCCACGTCGAGGCCGGCCCCGTGCGCGCGGACCATCTCCGACACGATGTCCGGCAGCGGCATCCGCGCTGTGTCGACGAGCCGCGCACCGGGCGGGCACCGGTCCAGCATCTGCTGCGGTACGAGGGATCCCGCGTACAGGCAGACCGTGCAGCGGGACAGCAGTTCCGCGCCGCGGAGCGTCATGAGATCGGGCGCTCCGGGGCCCGCGCCGATGAAGTAGACGGTCACGAGGTCTCCTTGGTCAGCACCCACTGCACGATCGGCCTCCGCGGACGCCACGCCGTGCCACTACCCAGCGGCTCCAGGTCGGACACCGTGTAGCTGCGCAACTCGCCGCCGAACCGGTTGCGCAGCAGGGTCACCAGGCTCTGCCCCTCGACGGTGACGGTGTTGGCGACGAGGCGACCACCGGCGGGCAGGACGCCGACGCACGCGGCGGCGAGCTGCTCGCTGAGGCCGCCGCCGACGAAGATCGCATCGGGCACGGGCAGGTCGGCGGTGAGGTCAGCGGTGTCCCCCACGACGACCTCCACGGCGACGCCCGCCCGGGCGGCGTTGCGCGCCACCCGGGCCGCGCGGTCGGCGCGCCGCTCCACGGCGACGACGGAGCCCCCGCCCTGCAGGGCCCAGGTGATGCCGACGGACCCCGAACCGGCCCCGAAATCCCAGATCCAGCCCGATGCGGGCCGAAGGGCGGCCACCGTCAGGGCCCGGACATCGGCCTTGGTGATCTGGCCGTCGTGCTCGAAGACGAGTTGCCCGGCGGACTCCGCGGGCTCGATCCCGACCACGTTCAGGTCGTCGAACCGCAGTCTCCGGCCGAACGGGCGCACCTTCTCCCGCGGACCGCCCAACTGCTCCAATACGGTGATCGCGGCGGTCAGGCCCGCGTCCCGCAGGAGGTCGGCGAGGTGTGCGGGTGTCGCCGCCGATTCGCTGAGCACGATCGTGCGCCGGCCGTCGCGGACGGCCTTGATCACCGGCGAGGGGTCGCGCGCGACCGCGGAGAGGACGGTGACCTCCTCGGCGGGCCAGCGCAGGCGGGCGCAGGCGAGCGCGAAGGACGACAGGTGCGGGATCACCCGCAGATCGAGGTCGGGTCGGCGGCGCGCGAGGGTGGCGCCGATGCCGTAGAACATCGGGTCCCCGCTGGCGAGGACGTGCGCGCCGTCGGTCAGCTCGTCGATCGCGGGGAGCAGCGGCGAGGGCCACGGGCGCGCGACCTCGTCGGCGAGTCCCTTGGGGAGGTACTCCAGCTGGCGCGGGGCGCCGTGGATCACCGTCGCGTCGAGGAGCGCGCGGCGCGCACCGTCGGTGAGGCCCGGCCACCCGTCGGCGCCGATGCCGACCACCGTCACCGTCATCGCGGCATCCGCCGCCACACCGCCTGCGGGACGAACCGCAGTCCGGCGTAGAGCGGGCGCAGCAACGCCGGGATCCACACCGTCCGGCGTCCGCGGCGCAGCGCGTGCACCGTCGCCTCCGCGACCTCGGGCGCGGTGCGGCTGAAGGGCGCGGGCTTCACGCCGGACGCCATGAGCTCGCGTGTCATGGCGCCGACGATGAAGCCCGGCCGGGCGAGCAGGACCTGCACGCCGGTGCCGTGCAGGGAGTCCGTGAAGCCCTGGACGAAGCCGTCGAGGCCGGCCTTGGTGCTGCCGTAGACGAAGTTGGCCTTGCGCACGCGGACGCCTGCGACGGACGAGAAGGCCACGATCGCGCCGCGCCCGCCCTCCCGGGCGTCCTGGGCGCGCAGCAGGTTCGCCAAGCCGAGCAGGATCGACACCTGCGCCACGTAGTCGGTCTGCGCGATCTGCACCGCGTGCGTGGGATCGGCCTCCGCGCGGGCCTGATCGCCGAGGATGCCGAAGGCGACGATCGCGACGCCGATCCGGCCGAACCGATCGGCCACCTCGTCGAGGAAGGCGGTGTGCAGCTCCGTGCGGTCCGCGTCGAACTCGACCGGGAAGACGCCGGTGGCGCCGATCTCCCGCAGTGCCGCGATCTGCTCGTCCAGGTGCTCCGGGCGGCGCGCCGCGAGAATCACGTCGCGGCCCGGCGCGATCCGCCGCGCCACTTCCAGGCCCACCTCGCTCCGGCCGCCCAGGAGCAGCACCGCACCGTCGGGAATCCTGTCCGCACTCACCGGACCAGACTAGACGCGCGGCGTCCCGCTACCGTGACGGTGTGCCGAACGACGACCGTCCAACTCTCAATTCCGACGCCCTCGCCTTCGTGACCGAGCGTCACCTCGCGACGCTCAGCACGCTGCGCGCCGACGGGACGCCGCACACGGTGGCCATCGCCTTCACGTACGACCCCGCCACGGGTCTCGCCCGCGTCATCACATCGGGCGACAGCCAGAAGGCCCGCAACGCCGGGCGCGGCGGGTACGCCGCGCTCACCCAGGTCGACGGTGCCCGTTGGCTCACGCTGGAGGGCCCGGCGCGCGTGCTCACCGACGGCGAGTCGGTGCGTGACGCCGAGGCCCGGTACGCGGTGCGGTACAGGCAGCCGCGCGAGAACCCGAAGCGCGTCGTGATCGAGATCGACGTGACCCGGGTGCTGGGCTCGAGCACTCTGCGCTCCTGACGGGCGCGGGCGGCGCTCCCCGCGGACGCTACCGGGCGGGCAGATTCCCGTCCATGTCCTCGAGTGTCTTGCCCTTGGTCTCCGGCACGAACCGGTAGACGAAGAACAGCGACAGCAGCGCGAAGGTCGCGTACAGCCCGTACGCGAGCGTGAGGTTGCCCTCCATCTTGGGGAAGGTCACCGTGATCGCCCAGTTCGCCGCCCACTGCGCGGCGGCCGCGAGGGAGAGCGCCGCGCCGCGGATGCGGTTGGGGAACATCTCGCCCAGGAGGACCCACACCACCGGTCCCCAGCTGACGCCGAAGAAGATGACGAACAGGTTCGCGGCGACCAAGGCGATCACCCCTGCGGCGCCGTCGAGTTCGGGCTTGCCGTCCACGATCGCCGCGGTGTTGAAGCAGATCGCCATCGTGGCGAGCGAGAGCGTCATGCCGATCGAGCCGATCAGCAGCAGCGGGCGGCGCCCGATCCGGTCCACCAGCATGATCGCGACGATCGTGACGATGACGTTGACGATCGAGGTGAAGACGCTGATCTGGTTCGACTGCGACTCCTCGAAACCGACGGCCTGCCACAGCATGTTCGAGTAGTAGAAGATGACGTTGATGCCCACGGCCTGCTGGAAGATCGACAGCAGCAGGCCCACCCACACGATCGGGTAGATGCCGCCGCCCGGACGCACCAGGTCGCGCCAGGAGTGCTTCTCCTCGCCCGCGAGGCTCTCCTCGATGCGGGTCACGGTGAGATCGAGGTTCTTCTCGCCGAGGAGCATGGTGAGCACCCGGCGGGCCTCGGGGATCCGGTGCCGCGAGACGAGGTAGCGGGGCGATTCGGGGATCATCGTCGAGGCCACGCCGTAGACGATCGCCGGGATCGCCATGACGAGGAACATCCATCGCCAGGCCTCCATACCCAGCCACAGCTCCTCCGAGGCGCCGCCCGCGAGCGAGGCGAGCAGCCAGTCGACCAGCAGCGAGAGGAAGATCCCGAGCACGATCGCCATCTGCTGCAGGGATCCCAGCCGCCCCCGGATCCGGGCCGGTGAGACCTCCGCGATGTACGCCGGCGCGATCACCGACGCCACGCCCACACCCACGCCGCCGATCACGCGGAACAGGATGAGCATCCACGTGTGCGTGGCGAACGCGCAGCCGAGGGCGCTGAGGAGGAACAGCACGGCGGCGATCTGCATGACGCGCAGGCGACCGATCCGGTCCGCGATGCGGCCGGCGGTCATCGCGCCCGCGGCGGCACCGAGCAGCGCCGACGCGACCGCGAAGCCGAGCGTGTAGCCGTGGATGTCGAAGCGGCCCTCGATCGCCTTGGTCGCGCCGTTGATCACGGCGCTGTCGTAGCCGAACAGCAGGCCGCCCATCGCGGCGACGACCGCGATCTGGACGACGCGGCTGCTGTTGCCCTCGCCCTCCTCGAAGATCGAAGGCCCTTCGGCCGTCGTGCCGCCGCCGTGCGCCATGCTGCCTCCGGTGTCTCGCTCTTAGAGGATCGTCAAGCTGTGCGGCCTGGTGTTGACGGGCTCGCAGCCGTCCTCGGTGACGATGACGATATCTTCGATCCGCGCGCCCCACCGGCCACTGAAGTAGATTCCGGGTTCGATCGAGAAGGCCATGCCCGGTTCGACCGGAATGTCGTTCCCCGCAACGATGTAGGGTTCCTCATGCACGGACAGGCCGATTCCGTGGCCGGTGCGGTGGAGGAAGTTCTCCCCCAGACCCGCGCCGCCGAGCAGATCGCGGCCCGCGGCGTCGATCGCCTCCGCCGTCACGCCGGGCCGCACCGCCTCGACCGACGCCCGCTGTGCCTTCTCGAGCAGGGCGTACTGCTCGGCGATCGCGGCGGACGGAGCGCCCATGGCGTAGGTGCGGGTGCAGTCGGAGTTGTACCCCGAGGCCAGCGGACCGCCGATGTCGACGACCACGATGTCGCCGGCCTCGATCACGCGATCGGAGACCTCGTGATGCGGATCCGCGCCGTGCGGGCCGGACCCGACGATGATGAAGGCGGCCTCGGTGTGGCCCTCCTCGACGATGGCGGCGGCGATGTCGTCGGCCACCTCGCGCTCCGTGCGGCCGACCCTCAGGAGATCGGGGACGCGCGCGTGCACCCGGTCGATCGCGGCGCCCGCCGCGCGCAGCTCGTCGAGCTCCGCCGCGTCCTTGATCATCCGCAGGCGGCGCAGGACGCCGGTCGCCAGGCCCACGCTCAGACCGCGCTCCAGCAGCGGCACGAGGTGCAGTGCGGGCACGGCGTCGGCGACGGCGACTGTGGACGCCCCGCCGAGCCGGCCGAGGACCAGCGCGTAGGGGTCGTCACCGTCGACCCAGTCCAGGACGGACAGTTCCACGCCGGCCTCGCCGAGCCCCGGCACCGCGGAGTCCCCGAGGATCGCGAGCTCGAGCCGCGGGACCACGAGGCCGAATCCCGCGTCGGTGATGACGAGGGCCGTGAGGCGCTCGAACGATTCGCTGACGATGCCCGTGAGGTACGCGAGGTCCGGGCCGGGGGTGATGACGAGCGGGGTCCCCGCCGTGGTCGCGAGCTGCTGGGCCTTGGTGAGACGGGTCGCGTACACCTGGGAAGCGAAGTGGGTCATCCTCCGATTGTGACACCATGCTTGTCGTGACGAACGATGCGCGCCCGCTGATGCTGCTCGACTCGGCCGGGCTGTGGTTCCGGGCGTACTACGCGATCCCGGACAAGGTGAAGGCCTCCGACGGCCGCTCGGTGAACGCACTGCGCGGATTCCTCGACATGACCTCGCAGCTGATCACGACGCACCGACCGGGTCGGCTCGTGGCGTGCCTCGACCTGGACTGGCGGCCCGCCTTCCGGGTGGAACTGCTGCCCACCTACAAGACGCACCGCGTGGCGGTGGACGCCGGCGGCGCGGAGCTCGGGGCCGAGGAGGTGCCGGACACGCTGACCCCGCAGGTCGACATGATCCTCGAGGTGCTCGAGGCCGTCGGCATCGCGACGGGCGGCGCCGCCGGGCTCGAGGCGGACGACGTGCTCGGCACCCTGGCTGCGCGGGAGACGACCGACCCGGTGATCGTGGTCTCCGGTGACCGGGACCTGCTGCAGGTGGCCGACGACACCGCGCCCGGCGTGCGCTGCCTGTACATCGGGCGTGGCATCGCCAAGGCCGAGATGTTCGGGCCCGCCGAGGTGGCGGAGAAGTACGGGCTGCCGCGCGACCGCGCCGGGGAGGCCTACGCCGAACTCGCGCTGCTGCGCGGCGACCCGTCCGACGGCCTGCCCGGCGTGCCGGGGATCGGCGAGAAGACGGCCTCGAAGCTGCTGCTCGAACACGGCTCGTTGGCGGCGATCCGCGCGGCCGCAGCGCAGACCCCGTCGCCGCTGACCGCGCGCGCCGCGGCGTCGATCGCTGCGTCGGCCGACTACCTCGACGCCGCGTGGGACGTGGTCTGGGTGCACCGCGACGCGGACGTCGCGCTCTCCGGCCCGGACGCACTGCCCCGGGAAGCACGCGATCCGCAGCGCCTGGCCGAATTGGCCGAGGAGCTGCGGATCGGAGCGCAGGTGGAACGCCTCCTCGCCGCCCTCGCGGGCTGAGGCGGTTCCGAGCGGATCAGCTCGGGGCGCCCACCTGGTACTTGCCCTCGTCGTCCAGCACCTTCACGGAGACCGTCTTCTCCTTGCCGCCGATGGTCGCGCTGCAGGTGAACGATTCGCCGGTCTTGACCTTGACGCCGTCGGTCTTGCAGGCGACGTCCTTGGCGTCGGTCTCGTTGTAGCTGTCCTTGAGGACCTTCGTCACGCCCTCGTTGACCTTGGCGTTGTCGAACTTCTTGCCGAAGAAGGCGCCGGTGGCGTAGCCGACGATCAGGACGATCGCCACGATCGCGATGATCGCGGCGGCCGCGATGCCGATGATCAGTCCGGTCTTCGACTTCTTCGGACCGCCCAGCGGGGGCTGGCCGAACTGCTGCCCGAACTGCTGGCCCGCGAACTGCGCGGGCTGGCCCGGCTGACCGGGCTGCTGGCCGAACTGATCCTGCCCGAACTGCGGCGGCTGCGGCTGCTGGTAGCCGCCGTATTGCTGGCCCTGCGGCTGCTGCCCCCATTGGCCCGGGTACTGCGGGGAGATCTGAGTCTGGTCACCCGACGGAGCGCCGAAGCCCTGCTGGCCGTACTGCGGTGCGATCTGGGTCTGATCCTGCGGAGGCTGCTGGCCCGGCTGCTGCCACCCCTGCTGCGCCCACTGGTTCGGATCCTGCGGGTTGCTCATGTATCCACTCCTCCCCTGTCACGGACCGACGGCCCGCGACGTACGCCTCTTCGGTCAAGATACCCGATCATCAGCCCGATTCCGCGACGACGCCGCGCCGGACGGCCGCGATCGCCGCGGTCGCGACGGTTGCGAGCCCGGGGCGGGTGTCGAAGGAGGTCTGCTTGATCTGGTCGAGCAGATCGATCACCTGGCGGCACCACCGGACGAAGTCGCCCGCCGGGAGCGGTCGCCCCCGCTCACCGGCGGCCAGCAGCACGGCGGCCAGCGTTCCGCCCGCCGCCCACTGGTGCATCGGGGCGACGAAGCCGATGTCCGGCTCGCGACTGGGTTCGAGGCGGTGCGCCGCCTCGGCGGCAACGATGTCGGTCCAGCGGTCGGCGATGTCCCGCACGGCGGAGCGCACTGCGCCGGGCACCTTCTCCCCGGTCAGCAGCATGCCGCCGCGCTCGCCGCGGGATTCGAAGACCAGGGCGCTGACGACGGCGGCGAGCCCGGCCGCGTCGAGCCCGTCGAAGACGCCCTCCTCGATGCACTCGCACACCAGCAGGTCGGACTCGCTGTAGACCCGGGCCAGACGGCGCCCCGCCTCGGTCAGTTCGGGCTCGCCGTCGGTGCTCTCGATGTATCCGCGGTCGCCGAGCAGCGCCACGATCCGCTCGAAGGTGACGGCGAGCGAGGAGGTGGTGGCGCGCACCGTGGCCGCGGAGGCGGTGATCTCCCGCTCCAGGCGGGCGTAGCGCTCGGCGAGCCGGTCCAGTTCCGGTGCGCGTTGCCCCGTGTGCGCGGGATGGGCGCGCATCCGGGCGCGCAGGTCCGCGAGCTGGCTGTCGGAGGCGGCGGGGCGCTGGGCCTTCGCCTGCTGCCGCGGCGCGGAGATGTTGCTGTTGCGCAGCGTCGACGCCAGGTCGCGCTTGCCGCGGCCCGAGCGGTAGTCGGCGTTCTTCGGGACCCGGAGCGTGCCGAGCACCGCCACGTCACCCACGAAGTCGCCGGCACCGACGCGGCCCGACCAACTGCTCTCGGTGACCACGACGGGCTTCGGATCACGACGGTCGCCCGAGGGTTCGACGACGAGGGCCAGGCCCCGCCGTCGGCCGCCGGTCACCGCGATGACGTCGCCGCGGCGCAGTTCGGCCAGCGCGGTGGCGGCCCCGTCGCGGCGGTCCGCGAGGTGCTCGCGGCGCAGCGAGCGCTCGCGGGTGCGGACGGCCTCACGCAGCCGCACGTACTCGAGGTAGTCGGCGCCACCCGCCGCCTCCGTGATCTGGGCGCCGAGCGTCGCGAGTTCCTTCTCGCCGCGGTCGACCCGCTTCGCCAGTCCGACGACGGAGCGGTCCGCCTGGAATTGCGCGAAACTCGCCTCGAGCAGGCGCTCGGCGCCCTCCCGGCCGAGGCGGTCGAGCAGGTTGATCGACATGTTGTAGCCCGGCGAGAACGAGCTCACCAGCGGGAACGTGCGCGCACCGGCGAGGCCGGCCACCTCCTGCGGCCGCACCCCGGTCTGCCAGAGCACGACGGCGTGCCCCTCGATATCGATACCGCGGCGTCCGGCACGGCCGGTGAGCTGCGTGTACTCCCCTGGCGTCAACTCGACGTGGGACTCGCCGTTGTATTTGACCAGCCGCTCCAGCACGACGGTCCGCGCGGGCATGTTGATGCCGAGCGCGAGGGTCTCCGTGGCGAAGACGGCCCGCACCAGGCCCTTGACGAAGAGCTCCTCCACGGCGTGCCGGAACGCGGGGAGCATCCCGGCGTGGTGCGCGGCGAAGCCCCGGAGCAGCGCGGCGCGCCACTCCTCGTAGCCCAGCAGGTCCAGATCAGCGGGCGAGAACTCGGCGACGTGCTTGTCGACGATGCGGCCGATCTCGTCGGCCTGCGCCTGGTCCGTGAGTACCACCGGTGACCGGAGGCACTGGGTCAGCGCCTGCTCGCAGCCCGACCGGGAGAAGACGAAGGTGATCGCCGGCAGCAACCCCTCGGCGTCGAGCAGCGCGATGACGTCCGGGCGCGGGATCGGGCGGCGGGTCGCCTGCGGGCGACCCCGGCCCCCCGCACGGCGCCCGGTGCGACTGTTGATGCCGGGATCGAAACTGCGGTCCAGCGATTCGCGTTGCTTGACGTAGCGGACCAGGTCGGCGTCGAGGACGAGGTTCTTCTGGCCGGATTCCTGCGCCGTGCGCAGCGCCTTGGTGTCGAAGAGGTCGAACAGTTTGCGGCCGACGAGCATGTGCTGCCACAGCGGGACCGGACGGTGCTCGTCGACGATCACCTCGGTGCTGCCGCGGACCTCGGTGATCCACGCGCCGAACTCCTCCGCGTTGGAGACCGTCGCGGAGAGGCTGACCAGGCGGACGTCCTGCGGGAGGTGCAGGATGACCTCCTCCCAGACCGCACCGCGGAAGCGGTCCGCGAGGTAGTGCACCTCGTCCATCACGACGTGGCTCAGGCCGTCGAGGGCGGGAGAGTTCGCGTAGAGCATGTTCCGCAGCACCTCGGTGGTCATGACGACCACGGGTGCGGAGGAGTTGATCGCGGTGTCGCCGGTCAGCAGGCCGACGTTCTGCGCGCCGTACCGGGCCGTCAGCTGGGCGTGCTTCTGATTGGAGAGCGCCTTGATCGGTGTGGTGTAGAAGCACTTGGTGCCCGCCGCGAGCGCGAGGTGCACGGCGAACTCGCCGACCACGGTCTTCCCCGCGCCCGTCGGGGCGCACACGAGCACCCCGCGCCCCTCCTCCAGCGCGCGGCAGCCCTGGACCTGGAACGGGTCGAGGGTGAAGTCGAGCGCGGCGGTGAAGCCGTCGAACTCAGAGGACGTCATCGAACCCCGAACGCGGGATCGACGCGCGGGTGACCCTGTCCGCCTGCCCGACGGGCTCGGGTGCGGCGAGGGCGCTGCTCGACGGGCCCGCGGACGCCCCGATCGGTTGCGGGGCCGACGGTGCCGGCGACGCCTGTTCGTCGTCGAGATCGTCGTCCCACGCGTCGTCGCCGCTCCGCCTGCGCTTGGCGCGATCGTGGAAACGCGCGAATTGGATCGAGAGTTCGAGGAGCACCGCCAGCGCCGCCCCCAGTGCGAGCATCGTGAACGGGTCCCCGGACGGAGTGATCACGGCGGAGAAGATGAACATCGACAACAGCAGTCCGCGTCGCCACTTGACCAGTTTCGTGTAGGGCAGCACACCGACGAGGTTCAGCGCGACGATGAACAGCGGGAGCTCGAAACTCACGCCGAAGATCGCCATGACAGTGAGCACGAAGCTGAAGTACTCGGGGCCCTGCAGGGCGGTCACCTGAGTCTCATTCCCGACGGTGAGGAAGAACCGGAAGGCGCTGGTGATCATGAAGTAGCCCAGCACCGCGCCGCCGACGAACAGTGCACCCGCCAGGCTGACGAAGGTGGCCGTGTACCGCTTCTCATTGCGGTGCAGCGCGGGCACGATGAACGCCCAGATCTGGTACAGCCACACAGGGCAGGCGAGCAGCACGCCCGTGGCGACCGCGACCTTCAATCGCAGGTTGAACTGGTCGAAGACGCCGGTGGCGAGGAGTCGGCACTCGCCGTTGCGCGTGATCTCCGCGCGCGAGGTGTCGGGGAGGTCGCAGTACGGGCCGACGAGCAGGTGGCCGGTCGACGGCAGGCCGAAGGGCCCGTGGCTGTACCACCAGAAGCCGATGATCGACGTGACAGCGATCGCCGCGAGCGACCACAACAGGCGGGCCCGGAGCTCGTAGAGGTGCTCCACGATCGACATCGTGCCGTCGGGATTGACGACGGCACGACGACGACGCGGATCGAACGGGATCTTCAAAGGGGCAGGCGGCGGCTACGCCGACTTGCGATCGGCCTCGGACGGCTGCACCGTCTGGACGTCGAGCGGCTTGTCGGTGACCTGGGCCTGCGGCTGCTCAGCGGCGGTGCCCTTGTCGCCCTCGGTCTTCATCTCGTCCATCTCGCTCTTGAAGATGCGCATCGAGCGGCCGAGCCCGCGTGCCGCGTCCGGCAGCTTCTTGCCGCCGAACAGGATCAGGAGGACGACGGCGATGACGATCCATGCCCAGGGAGAATGGGTGAGCCCCATGATGCTGCCTCACTAACTTCGCGAATATCTCTTGTCGAGACTACCGGACTCCGGGCGCACCGACCGCCTTGAGCGGGGCGTCGGAAATGACCACCTCATGAATAGTTGGCGAGCCCGGCCGCGGCGCGTTCGGCGACGGCGTCCGCGAGCGACTGCGGTGCGCGCACGGTGAGCTCCCCGCCGAAACTGAGCACGAAGCGCACCATCCACGCCTCGGTCGCGTACTGCATCGTCGCGGTGACCGGTCCGCCGGGCTCGTCGGACAGCACGGTGAACGGGTGGTATTCGAGTGCCCACGCGGCCCCCGGCCCCACCTCGAGCGTGGCGGTGGTCAGTTCGTCGGCCGCGGCACCGTCGAACAGGCCCGCGGCGGGTTCGACGTGCTGCGGGACCGAGGCGGCCTCGTCGAGGACGACGGCCTCGTCGATGCGATCGAGCCGGAACATCCGCAGTCCCTCGCTGCTGCGGCACCAGGCCTGCAGGTAGCTGTGGCCGGCGAAGGTGTCGAGTGCGATGGGGTCGACGTCGCGCTCGGTGGCTGCGTCCCGGGTGGCGGAGTAGTACCGCAGGTGCAGCGCGCGGCCGTCGCGCAGCGCGCCGCGGACGGTGCTCGCGATCGCGGCGACGGGGCCGGTGTCCTGCGCGCCGTCGATCGAGGCGACCGTGTCGCGCCCGGCCCCCGCGACCGCGGCCTCCAGCTTGGCGATGGCCCGCAGGACCGCCGCCGGGTCCGCCACGCCCGGCGAATCCGCCAGGGCCCGCAGGGCGAGGAGCAGTGACGCCGCTTCGGGACCGGTCAGCTTGAGCGGACGGTCGAGGTTGGCGCTGAACTCGATGTCGACGCCGGCCTCGTCGTAGTCGATCTCGATGAGGTCGCCCGGGAACATGCCGGGGAGCCCGCACATCGTGAGGCCCGTGATGTCCTTGCGCAGCTGCGCGACGGTGACGCCGAGGTCGGCGGCCGCATGCTCGAGGTCCGCATCGGGATGGGTCTTGAAGTAGGGGATCACGTTGAGCCAGCGGGCCAGGCGCTGCATCTGGCGGCTCGGCTGCTTCGACTGCGTGCTCATCGCTCCCCCGCCAATGCCCTGAGTCGGTCGACGACGGCGTCGCGCAGCTGCTGCGGCTCGAAGACCACCGCGTCGGGCCCGAGGCCGCTGACCTCGCGGGCGACGGCGTCGACGGACCGCATCTCGACCGTCAATTCCGTGCCGGGGCGTCCCCGGAAGTCGCCGTCGGCCTGCGCCGAGGCGAGCCGCCGCAGCCCGTCGCCCCTGCCTTGCGCGACCCACAGCCGAGCGGTACCGACGGGATCGCGTTCGGCGACCGTGGCGACGACGTGCGCGTGCAGGTCGAAGCCCTCCGGAGGCCGGACGGTGGCCGGACTGCTGGTCACGGCGCCACCGCGGACGCGGCTGAGCTTGAAGGTGCGCACCGCGTCGCGGGCCACGTCGTGCCCGACGGCGTAGGCGCTGCCGCGGAAGGTGACGACGCCCCACGGATGCAGCGTGCGGTCCACGTAGGGCTGCGCCGGGTTCGCGCGGTGCTCGAAGGTGACCTGGCGGCGCCGGTCCACGCCCTCGAGCATCGCGAGCAGCGCGCCCTCGGCCCCGCGATCGGGCGCGATGCCGGGGCTGACACCCGCGCCGGGGCCGTCGACGTCCATGCCGCCGGCGCGCAGTTTCTGCACCGCGGACTGGGCCGCAGCGGAGAGCTCCGGCGACTGCCACAGCGCCGAGGCGACGGCCACCGCGGTGGCCTCGTCGGGGTCGAGGTCGATGTCGCCGAGGGCGTACTCGTCCATCGCGATGCGGTAGCCGACGGCCGAGTTGATCCGGGAGACCGGGGCGACCTCGATCGGCACGCCGAGCTCACGCAGGTCCGCCTTGTCGCGCTCGAACATGCGCTCGAAGGCCTCGTCGTCCGAGTCCGGGTCGTACCCGAAGACGTTCGCCCGGATGTAGTCCCGGTCCAGCGGACGTTGCGTGTACAGAAGGCATATCACCAGGTTGGTGAGACGCTCGATCCGCGAAGTTGCCACGTGTCGATCTTACGTTCTATGCGTGCGCTCGTCTCACATCGACGCGATCAGTCGCTCGACCCGTTCGTCGACGTTGCGGAACGGGTCCTTGCACAGCACGGTGCGCTGCGCCTGGTCGTTGAGCTTGAGATGCACCCAGTCGACGGTGAAGTCGCGGCCGGCGGCCTGCGCCGCCGTGATGAAGTCGCCGCGGAGCTTCGCTCGCGTGGTCTCCGGCGGGTTCTTCACCGCGGCGTCGACGGCCTCGTCGGTCGTGACCCGCGCGGCCAGCCCGCGGCGCTGCAGCAGGTCGAAGACGCCGCGACCGCGCTTGATGTCGTGGTACGCGAGGTCGAGCTGCGCGATCTTGGGGTCCGAGAGGTCCATCGAGTACTTGTCCAGGTAGCGCTGGAAGAGCTTGCGCTTGATCACCCAGTCGATCTCCGTGTCGATGCCGGAGAAGTCCTGCGATTCGACCGCGTCCAGGGTGCGACCCCACAGGTCGACGACCCGGCTCAACTGCTCGTCGGGCTCGCGGGTCGTGAGGTAGTCGACGGCCTTGGCGTAGTACTCCCGCTGGATGTCGAGGGCGCCGGCCTGGCGGCCGCCCGCGAGCCGCACCTCGTGGCGCCCCGTCGGGTCGTGGCTGACCTCGCGGATCGCGCGGATCGGGTTGTCGAGCGAGAAGTCGCGGAACTGGACGCCCGCCTCGATCATCTCGAGGACCAGGTGCGCCGTACCGACCTTGAGCATCGTGGTGGTCTCGGACATGTTCGAGTCGCCGACGATCACGTGCAGGCGGCGGTACTTCTCGGCGTCGGCATGCGGCTCGTCGCGGGTGTTGATGATGGGCCGGCTGCGGGTGGTGGCGCTGGAGACGCCCTCCCAGATGTGCTCGGCGCGCTGGCTCAGGCAGTAGGTCGCGTTCTTGGGCGTCAGCAGAACCTTGCCCGCGCCGCAGATCAGCTGTCGGGTCACCAGGAAGGGCAGCAGCACGTCGGCGATGCGCGAGAACTCCCCGACGCGGCCCACGAGGTAGTTCTCGTGGCAGCCGTAGGAGTTACCCGCCGAGTCGGTGTTGTTCTTGAACAGGTAGATGTCGCCGCCGATGCCCTCGTCCTGCAGCCGCTGTTCGGCGTCGAGGAGCAGGTCCTCGAGGACCCGCTCCCCCGCCTTGTCGTGCGTGACGAGCTGGAGCACCGAGTCGCACTCGGCCGTGGCGTACTCCGGGTGGCTGCCCACGTCCAGGTACAGGCGCGAGCCGTTCTGCAGGAAGACGTTCGAGCTGCGGCCCCAGGAGACCACGCGCCGGAACAGGTATCGGGCGATCTCGTCGGGGCTCAGTCGACGGTGCCCGTGAAAAGTACACGTGACACCGAACTCGGTCTCGATTCCCATGATTCGGCGCTGCACTTCACGAACATACCCCGCGGCCGGGGTCAGGCGTCGGAGCCCCGTCGCGCCCGCAGGCCGTCGAGCTGGAATCGGAGGTGCCGGCGCCAGCGCCGGTCGTCGTCCGGGGTCGCGTGGATCACCGCGGCGACGGCCACCATGAGGGCTGCGAGGTCGTCGTAGGCGAAGTCGTCGCGCACCACACCGGTCTCGTGCGCGCGATCGAGGACGGACCGGACCGCGCTCCCCGACCGCCCGCATTCGGCCATCAGGTCGACGTCGCCGAGCGGGCCGCGCGACATCGCCTCGTTCACGGCGCGGTTGCGGGCCTGGCCGGCGAACATCGCCTCCAGGAAGCCGGTGAAGCCCGCCCACGGGTCGGTCGCACGCGCGCTCTCCTCCGCGAGGCGCTCCAGTTCCGCCAGACGTTCCGGGAGAACGGCGTCGAGCAGTGCTCCGCGGTCGGCGAAGTTGTTGTAGAGCGTGCCGATGCTGACGCCCGCCGCCCTCGCGATCCGGTCCAACGGCACGTCGATCCCCTGTTCCGCGAACAGGCGCAGCGCGGCGTCGAGGAGCTTCTGCCGGTTGCGGACCGCGTCCGCGCGGGGTGACATGCTCCGATCCTAACGAAATTGAGGAGACCCTCAACTTCTGGTATCAAGTTGAGTATGACCTCAAGTAATGCCCTCCCCGTCCTCGTCGTCCTCGGCACCGGCCCCGGACTCGGCATGTCGGTCGCCCGCGCGTTCGGCCGCCGCGGCTACCGCGTAGCGCTCGCCTCGCGGTCCGCGGACCGTCATGCCGGGTATCTCGACGAGCTCCGGGGCCTCGGCATCGAGGCCGCGGCCTTCCAGGCCGACGTCACCGTGCCCGGTGCCGTCACGGCCGTCGTGGAGCGCGTCCGCGAGGACTTCGGACGGATCGATGTGGCGTATTTCGGCGCCGCGACCCCCGTCGTCACCGGGCCGATCACCGATCTCGACCCGACCGGTGCCACCGAGGCGCTCGCGACCGTGGCGCCGGCGGTCGAGTTCGCACAGGCGGTCCTGCCCGAACTCCGCGCACGGGCCGGCGCGCTCGTCTTCGTCGGCGGCCTCAGCGCCGTGGTGCCGATGCCCCACCTCGGTGCCCTCGCGCTCGTGGCCGCGGCGTACCGCGCCTACGCCCTCAATCTGCATGCGGCCCTGCGGCCGGAGGGCGTCTACGCGGGAACGCTCACCGTCGGCGGGATGATCGACGGCGGCGACATCGCCGCCGCGACGCGGGCGAACGCACCCGAGCAGGACCTGACGGCGATCACCCTCCGACCCGACGACCTGGCCGAGCGGGTGTGGCGGATGACCGACGACCGCACCGACGGCGAGGTCGTCGTCGACGTGATCAGCTGACCGGCACGGCGTTCGGCAGCGCGCCGCCGGCGGGCCGCACGCGGGCGCGGCGCCGATGATCGATGCGGTACGCCACCAGAGCGAGCGGCACCAGCGCGACGCTGGGCACGATGAAGGCGGCGACGATGGCCTCGGGCGCCAGGAACTCCCCCATCGTCATGGAGAAGACCAGATTGAACCCCGCGTGCGCGATGGACGTCGGCCAGATGCTCCCCGAGCCGTACCAGAGCGTGCTCCACACGATCTCGAGCAGCATCGACATCACGATCCACAACGGGATGAGCAGCAGCACGTCGTGCAGCGGCGGCTGGAAGCTGAAGTATCCGACGGACGCCAGCGGCCAGTGCCACGCACCCCACACCGCGCCCGTCACGGCCGACGCCGCCGTGGGCCGCCCGCGCAGCACCGGCAGTTCGGTGACCGCGCCGCGCAGGTAGGCGGTCCAGCCGAACTCCTCGCCGAAGAAGACCGGCGCGAGCACCACCATGATCAGCGGCCCGAAGGCCACGGCCTGCAGGTGCGCGGGGATCCCGTCGGGCGGCATCGTCATCACGCCGGACGCGAAACCCACCGGCAACGCGATCAGCAGCAGGACCGGCGGGATCGCCAGCGCGGCGAGGTACCACCGCCACTGCGCGCGGAGCTGCGGCCGCAGGCCCGCGCCCGCGAGTCCCTGCCGCGTGATCCACATGCACACGACGAACGCGGCGAACGCCGGGAGGAACGCCGCGGTGAGGAGCTGGATCCCCGGATCATCGAGCGGATGCCCCAGGCCGTACGCGAGGATCCACAGCCCCCACGACGGCAGGAAGGTGAGCGCGAGGAACCAGGCGATCCCGCGCCGGTGCACAGTCGTCGTCATGCGTCCAGCACACCGGATCGACGGTCCGCGGTCACGGGCGCGGGAGCCCGATTCCGGGGTGGTGCCAGCGCTACCCCGGACGGGACCGGCGGGGCGCTGCTCGACCGGGCGTCGGGGCACTCACCCCAGCAGCTGCGCGACCCGCTCGTCCGAGAGCCGCTTGAAGGCGCGGCGCGGCCGGGTGTGGTCCAGGATCGCGATCTCCAGCTCACCCGGACCGAAGGTCTTGGACTCGGCGGTCGCACCGGATCCGTTCGTCGGAGCCGGCGCGCCCAGGGCCTTCACCGCAAGAGCCACGGCGCCCGGCAGGTCCAGCCCGTCCCGGTAGCCCTCGGTGAGCACGGGCGTGATCGACTCGGTCTGTCCGCCCATGACCACGAATTGCCGCTCGTCGCCCACGGAGCCGTCGTAGCCCACGCGGTAGAGCCGCGAGGCGGCGTTGTCGGGTGTACCGACCTCGGCCACGCACAGCTCGACCTCGTAGGGCTTGGCCTGCTCGGTGAACACGGTGCCCAGCGTCGAGGCGTAGGCGTTGGTCAGCGACCAGCCGGTCACGTCTCGCCGCGAGTACTGGTAGCCGCGGGTATCGGCGAACTGGATGCCGGCACGGCGCAGCGATTCGAACTCGTTGTACTTGCCGACGGCGGCGAAGCCGATCCGGTCGTAGATCTCGCTGATCTTGTACAGCGAGCTGGGGTTGTCGGCGACGAAGACCACCCCGTCGGCGTACTTGAGCACCACGACGCTGCGGCCGCGGGCGATGCCCTTGCGCGCCAGCTCCGAGCGATCGCGCATGATCTGCTCGGCGGAGGCGTAGTACGGGAACGTCACTGCTCTCCTCCCCTCGCCGCGATCACCCGGTCCGTGGCGGCGGCCACGTCCTGCTCCGCGACCTCGACGGCGCCGTCGGCGGTGATGACGATCGCTGTCGGGTACAGCTTGCGGAGCACGTCCGGGCCGCCGGTGGCGGTGTCGTCGTCGGCGGCGTCGAAGAGCGCCTCCGCAGCGACGTCGAGCGCACCGTCGGCGTCGAGGCCGGGCCGGAAACGCTTCTTGATCGACGACTTCGCCCAGGCCGAGCCGGAGCCGATGGAGTGGTAGCCCACCTCGTCGTGCCAGTCGCCCGTCACGTCGTAGGAGACGATCCGGCCGCGGGTCTCGGCCTCGTCGAAGCCGACCAGCAGCGGGACGGCGGCCAGCCCCTGCAGCGCGGCGCCGAAGTTGCTGCGCACCATGCCCGCCAGGCGGTTCGCCTTGCCCTCGAAGGTGAGCGGGACGCCCTCGATCTTCTCGTAGTGCTCCAGCTCCACCGTGAACAGCTTGACGATCTGCTTGGCGATCCCCGCGGTGCCGGCGATGCCGACGGCGGTCAACTCGTCGGTGACGAAGGTCTTGACGATGTCGCGCTGCGCGATGAGATTGCCCATCGTGGCGCGGCGGTCACCCGCGAGCAGGACGCCGCCGTCGAAGGCGACGGCCACGATCGTGGTGCCGTGCGGGACGTCCGGCGCACCGTCGGACCCGGCGCCCCGGCCGGGCAGCGCCTCCGGCGCCACCGCGGCGAGGTGCTCGACGAACGACGATCCGCCGTGCAGGGCCGTCACTGGCCGCCCTTCTGCACGTACGCGCGCACGAAGTCCTCGGCGTTCTCCTCGAGCACGTCGTCGATCTCGTCGAGCAGATCGTCCGTCTCGTCGGTCAGCTTCTCGATGCGCTCCTGGCCGGCACCCGACGGGCCGCCCGCAGGATCCTCGTCGTCCCCGCCGCCGCCACGCTTGACCTGCTCCTGCGCCATCTCGCTGCCTCCTTAGCGACCGAATCCGGGCCGCACGACCCGATGAATCAACACTACCGGCCTAGACTGCTCCCGTGGATCCGTACACGCCGCCCGGCAGCCCCGGGATGCCCGAACCGGTGCTCGTGAGCATCGGCGACATCCATTGCACGCGCAGTGATGTGATCACCCCCGCGGGTACCTTCCCGATCGCGGGCAGCCAGTGGACGGTCACCGACCACAGCGTCACCACGCGCGCGATCCCCACGTGGGCGATCGTGCTGGCGATCGTCGGCGCGTTCGTCGTGTGCCTGTTCTCGCTGTTCTTCCTCCTGGTCAAAGAGGATCGGACGCAGGGCTTCGTGCAGGTCACGGTCATCGGACCCGAGGGGCGATCGTTCACCACCAGCGTGCCGGTGTACTCCTTCGCGGCCGTGCAGGACACGTTCAACCGCGTCACCTACGCGCGCAACCTCGCCATCGGCATGTAGGCCGACGGTCCGCCGCAGCCCCGTCAGACGGGGCGGAGCCGGACCACCGGGATCGGGCGCGAGGTCGTGCGCTGGTAGGCGGCGTACCGGCCGCCGTTGTTCGCGTCCGCGAGGTCCCAGAGCCGCTGGTAGTCGGAGTCGCCGGGCTTCAACGCGTCCACGGCCGCCGGGAAACGGTTCGTGCCGACCTGCACGTCGACGGTGCCGGCGGCGACCATGTTGTGGAACCACGCCGGATTGCGGGGCGCGCCGCCCTTCGACGCGACGACCACGTAGTCGTCGCCGTCGCGCACGTAGGTGAGGACGGTGGTGCGCGGCAGGCCCGATTTCGCGCCGACGGTCCGCACGATCAGGCTCGGCACACCGAAGAGCAGCTTGTGCCCGATGCGGCCGCCGGAGCGCACGTACAGTTCGCCGTGTGCCTTGAGCACCTCGGGGAACACCCTGGCGTACAGCTTCTGCACCTCGCGACCGATGTCCATGCGCCTACCCTCGCAGAGAATCGACGAGTTCGCGCGCCGAGGCGGCGTCGTCCAGCAGCCTGCCGACGTGCTCCTTCGTGCCGCGCAGCGGCTCGAGCGTCGGAATGCGGACCAGGGACTCGGCTCCGATGTCGAAGATGACGGAATCCCAGCTGGCGGCCGCGATGTCGGTGCCGAACCGGCGCATGCACTCGCCGCGGAAGTAGGCGCGCGTCGATTCGGGCGGGGTCGTGACGGCGTCCATGACCTGCTGCTCGGTGACCAGGCGCTTCATGGACCCGCGCGCGACGAGCCGGTTGTACAGCCCCTTGTCGAGCCGGACATCGGAGTACTGCAGGTCGACCAGTTGCAGTTTCGAGGCCGCCCAGCCCAGGCCCTCGCGCTGCCGGATGCCCTCGAGGAGGCGCAGCTTCGCGGGCCAGTCGAGCTCGTCCGCGAGGCGCAGCGGGTCGTCGGCGAGGGTGTCGAGCACGCGTACCCAGGTGGCGTGCACGTCGAGCGCGCGCGCATCGTCCGACCCCTCGAGGAACCGGCCGACGCGGTCGGCGTAGGCGCGTTGGACGTCGAGCGCGGTCATGGTCCGGCCGTCGGCGAGTTCGAGCGGCGCGGAGAGCGACAGGTCGCGCGAGACCTGGTGCACGGCGGTGACCGGCGTCGCGAGCTGCAGGTCCGAGAGGTCGACGCCGGCCTCGATGAGGTCCAGCACCAGCGCCGACGTCCCCACCTTGAGGTAGGTGGAGGTCTCCGCGAGGTTGGCGTCGCCGATGATGACGTGCAATCGGCGGTACTTGTCCGGGTCGGCGTGCGGCTCGTCGCGGGTGTTGATGATGCCGCGCTTGAGCGTGGTCTCGAGCCCCACCTCGACCTCGATGTAGTCCGCGCGCTGCGAGAGCTGGAATCCCGGCTCGTCGCCGCTGCTGCCGATGCCCACGCGGCCGCTGCCGCAGAACACCTGACGGGTCACGAAGAAGGGGGTCAGCCCGGTGACGATCGCCGCGAAGGGCGTCTCGCGGCGGCACAGGTAGTTCTCGTGCGTGCCGTACGAGGCGCCCTTGCCGTCGATGTTGTTCTTGTACAACTGCAGCGCCGCGGCCCCGGGCACCGTCGACGCGTAGCGGGCTGCGGCGTCCATGACCCGCTCCCCCGCCTTGTCCCAGATGACCGCATCGAGCGGGTCGGTGACCTCCGGCGCGGAGTACTCCGGATGCGCGTGGTCGACGTACAGCCGGGCGCCGTTGGTCAGGATCATGTTCGCGGCACCGATCTCGTCGGCGTCGATGATCGGCGCCGGGCCGCCCCGGCCCAGGTCGAAGCCGCGGGCGTCGCGCAGCGGCGATTCGAGGTCGTAGTCCCAGCGGGTGCGCTTGGCGCGGGGAACCGCCGCGGCGGCCGCGTACGCGAGCACCGCCTGCGTGGAGGTCAGGATCGGATTGGCCGTCGGGTCCTTCGGCGCGGAGATCCCGTATTCCACCTCGGTACCGATGATGCGCTGCATGCCGCCCAGCCTATCGCTGGGTCGCACGCACGCCGCGGCAGGCCGGGACCCGTGTGCGGACCGCTAGCGCGACCTCCGCGAGATCCGGAACCAGGTCGCGAGCCACAGCAGGACCGCCATGGCCACGAGTACGCCGATCGCGATTCCCCACTGCGTCGGCGTCGAGTCCCACAGCGGGTCGATGGCCTGCATGGTCGGGCGCCCGGAGACCGCGTCGATCTGCTTCTCCAGCTCGACGGTGGACGCGCTGGACGCGAACCCCCACCGCGACGGGAACAGCCAGGAGATCTGCTCGAGGCCGACCCGGTCGTGCAGCGTGAACAGGCCCCCGCTCATCACCAGCTGCACCATGACGACGACCACGAGCATCGGCATGACCTGCTCGCTCGACTTCGCCAGCGCGGAGATGAGCAGGCCCACGAGTGTCGATACGCAGGCGAGGACGGCGATGTCGATCATCAGCTCGACGGGGGCGCTGGCTAGGACCGATCCCTGCGCGGTCGACTGCTTCACTCCGAGGATCACGATCGCCATCATCATCGCCGCCTGGATCGCGGCGGCGATGAAGTAGACCAGCGTCTTCGCGGACAGGTACGCGCCCGGACCGAGGCCCACAGCGCGTTCGCGCTGGTAGATCGCGCGTTCGCCGACCAGGTCGCGGGAGGTGAGCGCGGCACCCATGAAGCAGGCGCCCACCACCAGCAGGACGAGGATCATCTTGGCGCCGCTGTAGCCGTCCGGCAAGGCGTACGGCGAGGCGAGCCCGTCGTCCGCGGGCACGAGCAGGGTGATCCCGCCCAGGACGAGCGGGAGCAGCAGCAGGAACACCAGGTACCCGCGGTCGGCGAGGATCAGCCGCAGCTGGCGACGCGCGACCACCGAGAGTTGTTTGCGCACGGACGTCTTCGGCGCCTTCGTCGGCGTCGGAGGGGCGCCCGTCGGCGCGGGTGGCGGCGGCGCGGGATGCGCGGAGCGGTAGCGCTGCCAGGCCACGTCGGGCTGCTTCGCGGCGAAGTCGAAGATCTCCGCCCAGTCGCCGGTGCCCATCGCGGCCTTCACGCCCTTCGGTGAGCCGCAGTACGCGGTCTTGCCGCCGGGTGCGAGCAGCAGCACCTGGTCGCACATGTCGATGTGCGTCAGGGAGTGCGTCACGACGATCACGACGCGACCGGCGTCGGCCAGCCGGCGCAGTGTCTGCATGACCTGCCGGTCCAGGGCGGGGTCCAGGCCCGACGTGGGTTCGTCGAGGATGAGCAGCGACGGGCCGGTGAGCAGCTCCATGGCGACGGACGCGCGCTTGCGCTGGCCGCCGGAGAGCTTGTCCACCCGGGTCTGCTTGTGTTCGGTGAGCTGCAGCTCCGCGAGCACGCCGTCGATCACCTGGTCGCGGTCGGCCTTCGACATGTCGGGCGGCAGGCGCAGCTCGGCGGCGAACCGGAGCGCCTGCTGCAGGGTGAGCTGGCGGTGCAGCACATCATCCTGCGGGACCATGCCGATGCGGGAGCGCAGCGCGTCGAAGTCGCGGTGCACGTCGCGGCCCTCGAACTCGACCCGGCCCGCGGTCGGGGTGACCGCGCCGGAGACGACTCTCGAGACCGTCGACTTGCCGGCGCCCGAGGGGCCGATCACAGCGGTCAGGGTGCCCGGAGCGGCGCGGAAGTCGACGCCGTGCAGCAGCGTCTTCGAGCCGTCGACCGTGAGCGTGATGGCCTGGACGGCGAGACCCGCGCCCGCGAACTCCTGCGCCTTCGGACGCTCGAGCCGGCCCTGCTCGACGATGAGGTCCGAGTTGCCGACGGTGACGAGGTCGCCGTCGCGCAGCGCCGTGGGACCGGCGATGCGGCGGCCGTTGACCTGTGTGCCGTTCGCCGAGCCCAGATCCTCGATGACGAGGCCCTGCGGTCCGGTGAGCAGGCGCGCGTGACGGCGCGAAACCAGCATGTCGCCGATCGCGATGTCGTTGTCGGGCGTGCGGCCGATGCTCATCTGCCCGGTGCCGACGGGCCGAGCGGGCATCTTCGCCACCTGGTAGAGCCCCGTGTTGCCGGCCATGGCGCGCAGGTGGGGCGCCACGTCGCCGGTGGGACGGTGCGGCGGAACCGGGGCCTGCGCGGCCTGCGCTGCCTGCGGGGCCGGCATCGGCGCCGCCGGAGCCTGCTGCCGCGGGGGCAGCGGCATCGGTCGGGACGGGGGCGCGGCCGGTGCCGGATTCGGCCGCGGCACCGGGTTCGACGGTGCGCGGCGCGCTGCCGGCATGTTCTGGACGGGCTGCTGCGCCGCGGCGGGTGGCGGCGTGCGCGGCGGCGGTGGGGGCGGCGTGTGCGACCGCACAGCCGCCGTGAAGGTCACCGGCGCACCCGTCCGTGGATCGCCGAACAGCAGCTGCTGCGTGCCGTTCAGCGCGATCGTCGGGCGGCGGACACCGCCCACGAAGACGCCGTTCGTGCTGCGGTCCGTGAGGATCCACCCCGTCGGACCCGCGGACGCCACCGCGTGCGTCCGCGAGACCAACGGGTGGTTGATCGTCACGTCCGACTCGAGCGTGCGCCCGAAGGTCACCGTCTTACCGGGGGCGAAGGTCAGCGTCTGCCCGTCCACAGTGACGGTGAGAACCGCGGTATCCGTACTCATCACGGATCACTATATTCAGACGCCGCTTGCCCTGGGCTTATGCTGCGCTTGTTGTGCAGGCGCGGGGTCGCCGGCTACAAGTACTGCCCGGTGTTGTTCTCCGTGTCGATGGCGCGGGAGGCGCTCGAGTTCTTTCCGGTCACGAGGGTCCGGATGTAGACGATCCGCTCGCCCTTCTTGCCCGAGATCCGCGCCCAGTCGTCCGGGTTCGTGGTGTTGGGCAGGTCCTCGTTCTCCGCGAACTCCTCGACGATGGACTCGAGCAGGTGCGTGATGCGCAGACCCGGCTGGCCGGTCTCGAGGAAGCCCTTGATGGCGTGCTTCTTCGCCCGGTCGACGACGTTCTGGATCATCGCGCCGGAGTTGAAGTCCTTGAAGTACATGACCTCCTTGTCGCCGTTGGCGTAGGTCACCTCCAGGAACCGGTTGTCGTCCGTCTCCGCGTACATCCGCTCGACGACCCGCTCGATCATCGCCTTCACGCACGCCTCGCGGTCCCCGCCGAATTCGGCGAGGTCCTCCTCGTGGATCGGCAGGGCCGAGGTCAGGTACTTGGAGAAGATGTCGATCGCGCCCTCGGCGTCGGGGCGCTCGATCTTGATCTTCACGTCGAGGCGGCCGGGCCGCAGGATCGCGGGGTCGATCATGTCCTCGCGGTTCGACGCGCCGATCACGATCACGTTCTCGAGCCCCTCGACACCGTCGATCTCGGACAGCAGCTGCGGCACGACGGTGGTCTCCACGTCCGAGCTCACGCCCGAACCGCGGGTGCGGAAGATGGAATCCATCTCGTCGAAGAAGACGATGACGGGCGTGCCTTCGGAGGCCTTCTCCCGGGCCCGCTGGAAGATCAGGCGGATGTGGCGCTCGGTCTCGCCGACGAACTTGTTGAGGAGCTCGGGGCCCTTGATGTTGAGGAAGTACGACTTGACCTCGCGGGAGTCCTCACCGCGGACCTCGGCGATCTTCTTCGCGAGCGAGTTCGCGACGGCCTTCGCGATCAGCGTCTTGCCGTTGCCGGGAGGCCCGTACAGCAGGACGCCCTTGGGCGGGCGCAGCGAGTAGTCCTTGAACAGGTCCTTGTGCAGGAAGGGCAGCTCGACGGCGTCGCGGATGAGTTCGATCTGACGGCCGAGGCCGCCGATGTCGGAGTAGTCGACGTCCGGCACCTCCTCCAGGACCAGGTCCTCAACCTCGGCCTTGGGGATCCGCTCGAAGGCGTAGCCCGCCTTGGTGTCCACGAGCAGCGAGTCGCCGATGCGCAGCTTGCGCCGGGGCAGACCGAACTCGTCGACACCGGGATCGTCGGAGGCCTGCAGCGCCAGCGGTGCCGCGAGACGCACCACGCGCTCCTCGTCGGCGTGGCCCACGACCAGGGCACGCGCACCGTCGTCGAGGATCTCGCGGAGCGTGGAGATCTCGCCGACCGTCTCGTACTCGGTCGCCTCGACCACGGTGAGGGCCTCGTTGAGCCGCACCGTCTGGCCCGTGCGGAAGGTCGCGACGTCCAGGTTCGGGGAGCAGGTCAGCCGCATCTTGCGACCGGAGGTGAACACGTCCACGGTGTCGTCCTCGAAGGTGCCCAGCAGCACGCCGTAGCCCGACGGGGGCTGCCCCAGGCGCTCGACCTCCTCGCGAAGGGTGAGCAGCTGGTTGCGCGCATCGCGCAGCGTCTCGAGCAGCTTGGCGTTGCGGGTGGTGAGCGCGTCGACGCGCTCACGCAGCGCGGCCGCGGACGTGGCCTGCGAGGCGGACGAGTCCGCCGACGCGGCCGAGGGACGGGTCGGATCCGGTTCCGTCACGAGTGAACTCCCTTTCCGTGGGGACTTCTCACGCTACCCCTTGTTGGACCGCCGCTGCGGACGTGGCGCGACCGTGCCGTCGGCCAGCCGCCGGCAGGTGATGAGGAACGCGGTGTGCCCCTGCATCCGGTGCGAGGGCCGCACGGCGAGCCCGACCACGTGCCATTCCCGCACGAGCGCCTCCCAGGAGCGGGGCTCGGTCCACGTCGCCTGCTCGCGGATCGCCTCGACGACCTTCGACAGCTGCGTGGTGGTCGCGACGTACACGGTGAGCACGCCGCCCGGGACCAGGGCCTTGCCAACCGCGTCGAGCACGTCCCACGGCGCGAGCATGTCGAGCACCACGCGATCCACCTGCGGACCGTCGTACTCGGCGAGGTCGCCGAGCTGCAGATGCCAGTTGTCGGGGCGACCGCCGAAGAACTCCTCGACGTTCTTCGCCGCATACTCGGCGTGGTCCTCGCGGACCTCCCAGCTGGTGACCGAGCCCTCCGGGCCGACCGCGCGCAGCAGCGAGCAGGTGAGCGCGCCGGAGCCGGCGCCCGCCTCGAGCACCCGGGCTCCGGGGAAGATGTCGCCCTCGGCCACGATCTGTGCCGCGTCCTTGGGGTAGATGACCTGCGCGCCGCGCGGCATCGACAGCACGTAGTCGGTCAGCAGGGGGCGCAGCGCGAGGTACGGGGTGCCGTTGACGGCCTTGACCACGCTGCCCTCGGGAGCGCCGATCAGCTCGTCGTGCCGGATGCCGCCCTTGTGCGTGTGGAACTCCTTGCCCGCCTCCAGATGGACGGTGAACTTCCGGCCCTTCGCGTCTGTCAGCTGCACTCGGTCGCCCACCACGAAGGGCCCACTGTTCGCCATAGCTGTACATCCTCCCAGGAGCTCCGCCGATCCGGCCGGCGCGGTCGCGTCCGGGAGCGCCGAGCATCCTCCCCGACCCCGGTGACGGGGCGAATCAGACCTATCGGTAGGACTGGTGCATGGCTGATGACGCGTTCTTCCACCCCGCCGGGACCCTCGACGCGGACGGGTTCGAGTACGAGGTCTTCGACCCCACCCCGTCGACCGCGAGCGTGTGGGCCGACACGATGCAGCACGGCGCACCGCCCGCGGCGATCATGGTGCGAGCCATGGAGAAGCTGGTCGGGGCCGGGCGCCGGGAGCGCAGCGAGCGGGCCCGGTCAGCGCCGTCGCTCGCCATCTCCCGGGTGACGATCGACCTGCTCGGCGTCGTGCCGATCACCCGGACCCGGGTACGGGCGTGGGTGGCGCGTCCCGGTCGGACGATCTCGCTGCTCGCCGCGGAGATGGACTGCGCGGACGCCGGCGGCGAGTTCCGCACCGTCGCGCGGGCCCAGGCGTGGGCACTCGCGGCGTCGGACACGACGGCCATCGCGCGCGACCTGTCCCCCGTGCTCCCCCCGGCGGGTGCGGAGCAGGGCGTCATGCCCGGCTTCTTCGCGCATCTCAAGGACCAGGGCTTCCTCGCGGCCTGCGACTGGCGCTTCGTCGACGGCCCGGACGGGCCCGACGGCGTCAAGCAGTGCTGGATCCGGGCGAGGATGCCGCTCGTCGCGGGCGAGGAACCGTCGCCGCTGGTGCAGGTCTTCTCGGTGGTCGACGCCGCGAACGGCATCTCCGCCTACCTCGACCCCACCGCCGTGACCTGGATGAACATGGACATGACGGTGCACTTCCACCGCTCGCCGCAGCCCGTCGACGGATGGATCGGCCTCGTGGGCGATCAGCTCGTCGGGAACGAGGGCATCGGGACCACGGTCTCGCGGCTCTACGACGGTGCGGGGGCCTTCGCCGTCGGCGCGCAGACGCTCCTCGTCGCGGCCCGCTGACCGGTGCCGTCCCCGCTTCGCCGGGGGCGACCGGCGTGCAGATCAGAACCGGCAGCTACGGATGTCGGTCATGAGGATGGCCTTGGCGCCGAGCTCGGCGAGATCGTCCATCACGCCGTTGGCCTCGGTGCGGAGCACCATGGCGCGCACCGCGACCCAGTTCTCGTCGGCCATCGGCGCCACCGTCGGCGACTCCAGGCCGGGCGTGACGGCGATGGCACCGTCGAGCAGGGTGCGCGGGCAGTCGTAGTCGAGCATCACGTACTGTCGCCCGAAGACGACGCCCTTGAGCCGCGCGGTGAGCTGATCCCGCGCCCGCTCCGACTCGGCGCCGACGCGCTCGATGAGCACGCCCTCCGAGTCGCACAGCGAATCGCCGAACGCGACCAGGTTGTTCTGGCGCAGCGACCGGCCCGATTCGACGACATCGGCGATGAGGTCGGCGACGCCCAGCTGGATCGAGATCTCGACCGCGCCGTCGAGGCGGATCACCTTGGCGTCGATCCCCCGCGTGGCGAGATCGCGGCGCACCAGGTTGGGGTACGAGGTCGCGACGCGCTTGCCGTCGAGGTCGGCGACGGACCACTCGGTCCCCGCCGGGCCGGCGTAGCGGAAGGTGGAGCGGCCGAAGCCGAGCGCGAGCCGCTCGGTGAACTCGGCACCCGAGTCGAGCGCGAGATCGCGCCCGGTGATGCCCATGTCGAGCTCGCCCGAGCCGACGTAGAGCGCGATGTCCTTGGGGCGGAGGAAGAAGAACTCCACCTCGTTGGCGTTGTCGAGGACCGTGAGGTCCTTCGCGTCGGAGCGGCGGCGGTAGCCCGCCTCGCTGAGGATGGCGGCGGCGGCCTCGGAGAGCGCGCCCTTGTTCGGTACGGCGACCCGCAACATGTGAGTGGTTCCTTCGGGAGGTGTTCGGGCTACAGGTAGGAGTAGACGTCGTCGAGCGAGACGCCGCGCTTGATCAGCAGCACCTGCAGCCAGTACAGGAGCTGCGAGGCCTCCTCGGCCAGCTGCTCGTCGCTCTGGTACTCGGCCGCGATCCAGACCTCGCCGGCCTCCTCGTTGACCTTCTTGCCCAGGAAATGGATCCCGCGGTCCAGCGCCTCGACGGTCCCGCTGCCGGCGGGCCTCTCCTCGGCCTTGGCGGCCAACTCCGCGAACAGCGTCTCCATGGTCTTCACGGAGGTCATTGTCCCACGCGAACTAGAGTGGGCCGTGTGGAGGGCAGCGCGACCGACGAGGCGGCACCGTCGGCACCGGCTACGGACGGGCCGAGCACGCCGCCCACCAAGGGCGCCGCCCAGTACCGATACGCCCGCGCGCTGATCCGGGCGCGGCTGCGTGTGGTGCGCGCGGCGCGGGACCCCGACCGGTTCCTGCGGGAGAACTTCGACGACTTCGCCGCCCGCCATCCGCTGCTCGCGTGGGCGTGGAGCCTGCTGCACCTCGACTTCGCGGGGCTGTTCGTGGGCGGCCTGTTCCTGATGAGCAGCCTCACGGTGTCGCTGCTCCCCCGGTCCTGGTTCTTCCAGGGCATCGTCTCGGGGATCAACGCGGTGATCGGGTACGCGATCGGCGTCCTCCTCAAGTGGGTGATCGTCGACCTCCTGGTGCGCGCGCACCCGATCCGCGACGACCCGCGTCGCGCCCGGTTCGTGCCGGTGTGGCGGGCGCTGATCGTGCTCGGAGTGCTGCTCGGCGGCCTGACGATGATGGTGGCCGCGAAACGCTGGCAGGACGACGTCCGCGCGCTGATGGGCATGCCACCGGGCTCGAACCTCTGGTACGTGCTCACCCCGGTCGTCGCCTTCGTCGTGGCCGCAGCGCTCATCTCCGCCTTCCGCGTGCTTCGCGACCTGGGGCTGTTCCTCGCACGGCGGGCCAACAAGTACCTCCGGGTGCCGCAGCCGGCGGCGAAGGTGCTGGGCTTCGGCCTGGTCGTGATCCTGGTGGTCGTCACCGTCAACGACGTCGGCTTCCGCGCCTTCACCGCCACCGCGAACACCCTCGCGTCGTCGACCAACGATCAAGAACTACCGGAGTTCCCGCAGCCCCCGGAGTCCTGGCGGTCGGGGTCGGAGGGCTCCGCAGCACGGTGGTCCGGACTCGGGAACGAGGGTCGCAAGTTCGTCTCCGGCGGACTCCGGGCGGCCGAGATCGCGCGGTTCACCACGCGCCCCGTCGTCGAGCCCGTGCGCGTCTACGTCGGCCTGGAGAACGCCGACTCGCCCGAAGACCGGATCGCGCTCCTGCACCGCGAACTGGCCCGCACCGGAGCCCTGGACCGGCACCACGTCGTGGTCGTGCCGACGACCGGGTCCGGATGGGTGAATCCGACGGCGGCGCGCGCCGTGGAGCTCATGTACGACGGCGACGTCGCCCTGGTCGCGATGCAGTACTCGTACCTGCCGAGCTGGATCTCCTTCGTCACCGACGGCGAGGCCTCCCTCGCCTCCGGGAAGCGGCTCATCGACGCGGTCGTGGCCGATGTCCGCGCGCGTCCCGCGGAATCCCGGCCGAAACTGCTGGTCATGGGCGAGAGCCTCGGCACCCGCGCCGGCGAGGGTGCCTTCTCCGGGCTGCCCGACATCCGGGACGAGGTCGACGGTGTCGTCTGGCTCGGTCCGCCCCGGGCCAATCCGATCCACTCCGCCATCACCGAGAGGCGCGACCTGGGGACGCCCGAGGTGCTGCCCACCTACTCCGACGGCCTGATCGTCCGCTTCACCGACGGCCGGCGGCCCCTCACCGGCGCCGGCGGCAGCGGTGGGGCCGAGTGGCTGGCGCCGCACATCGTCTACGTACAGCATCCGTCGGATCCCGTGGTGTGGTGGTCGCCCGACCTCATGCTGCGCCAGCCGGACTGGCTCCGGGAGCCGCCCGGTCGCGACCGCAGCCCGGCGATGGCCTGGTACCCGTTCGTCACCTTCTGGCAGGTGACGGCTGATCTTGCGAACGCGGCCGGGGTGCCGGACGGGCACGGCCACAACTACGGCACCGCCGTGGTCGACGCCTTCGCCGCCGTGCTGCCGCCCGCGGGCTGGACGCCCGCCGACACCGAACGGGTGCGGATGGCGGTCATGGCCAGCGCCGCGATCGACGGCGCCGAGAAGTAGCGCCACCGCCGCACGGGCGCCGTGGGCGCGCTGCTCGTGACGCCCAACACAATGGGCCGTCCGCAGCGCGCGGCCGTCTCGGTGGGGCGCTAGCGTCGGCGACATGAACCCACGTTGGTTTGCGCTCGGTGCGCTGGCACTCGCCCTGGTGGCCGGTTGTTCGACGTCTGACGACTCCGGCACCGCGAGCCCGGTCAGCTTCGCGGCCGCGTCCGCCGCGGCGGTCGAGCGGGCGACGGCGGCTCCGGCGTCCGATGAGGTGCCCCGGGCGGCGGCGGGGACGGTGTGCGGGTCGCTGGACCTCCCGAGGGGCTCCGCTGCAGTGGTGGTCCGCGAGGGCCGCGTGAACTGCGTCGATGCCCTCCGGGTCGGTCGCGTCTACCTGTCCGCGGCCGCGCAGTCCGAGGGACGCGCGGTCACGGTTCAGACCTCGGGGTGGACGTGCCTCGCCCGGGTGACCGATTCCGTCGGGACCTGCCGCGCCGACGGCGACGCCTTCAGCGTCGGCTGAGCGGCGCGAAGTCCGCGAGCGACGCGCCCGACAGCGTGCCGAGGTGCCGAGCACCGTCGAGCACGGGTTCGGGGCCGACCGTGAGGACGGTGCAGCCCGCCGCGAGCGCGGAACGGGATCCGGTCGGCGAGTCCTCGACGGCGACGCAGTCCGTGGCGGGGAAGCCGGCGAGCTCGGCGCCGCGCAGGTACGGGTCTGCGGCGGGCTTCGGGCTGGGCACCTCGTCACCACAGACGGTGGCGATGAACCGCTCCCGGCCGAGGGTGCCGAGCGCGTGCTCGGTGACCTCGCGGATCGTGTTGGTGACCAGGACCAGCGGGACCTGCGCCTCCGCCAGCAGGTCGAGGGTCTCGCGGGCGCCGGGCTGCCACGGGATCCCGCCGTCGAACAGCTCGACCACCCGGTTCGACACCCACCGCTCCGCGCCGGCGTAGTCCCGTTCGGCCTCGGGGACCCGCGCGAAGTCGAAGAGCTTGCGCAGCGCGTCCGCGGTGGCGTTGCCCAGAGTCGATTCGCGCGCCTCCGGCGTGATCTCCATTCCCAGATCCCGCGTGAACTCGGCGACGGCGATGTCCCAGAGCTTCTCGGAGTCGAGGAGGGTGCCGTCCATGTCGAAGAGGACCGCGGCGGGCAGCGACGGAGAGGTCATGCCGATCACCCTAGGTGGGTGCGCGCACGGGGTGTTAATTCATTCGTCACCCGAACGATGGCTGCCTGTGTTCGAATTCGTGCCATGCGCAATCGCCGCCTCTCCGCCGCCCTGGCCCTCACCGCGACCGCCGCGCTCCTCGCGAGCTGCGGCACCGGCGGCAACGATGCGGCACCGTCGTCCTCCGCCGCCGGAACGTCGGTCTCGAAACCGAGCTTCACGGTGCCCGGCGTCGACGACCTCCCGCCCGCGAACCCGGACCAGGTGCACCTACTGGCGTTCAACGACTTCCACGGCAACCTGCAGCCGCCCACCGGCTCGACGGGGAGGATCGGCGGCGCGGAGGCCGGCGGCGCCGCGTACTTCGCCACCGCGCTGCAGCGGCTCAAGAAGCAGTACCCGAACAACCTCACCGTCGCTGCGGGCGACCTCGTGAGCGCCAGCCCGCTCGTCTCGGCGCTGTTCCGCGACGAGCCGACGATCACGTTCCTGAACTCGGTCGGACTGCAGGCGAGTTCGGTCGGCAACCACGAGTTCGACCACGGCACCATCGAACTGGAGCGGCTGCAGAAGGGCGGCTGCGCGCCCCAGGGCTGCGAACCGGGCGAGCCGTTCACCGGCGCCGCCTACCAGTACCTCGCCGCGAACGTCACCAACGAGCAGGGCCAGCTGCCGCCCGGCACCGTCCCGTGGAAGATGTTCGAGGCCGGTGGGAAGAAGATCGCCGTCATCGGCACCGTGACCCCCGAGACCGCGACGATCGTCGCCCCGGAGGGCGTGCGCGGCTACACCTTCGGCGACGAGGCCGACGCCATCAACAAGTACGTGCCCGAGATCAAGGCCGCCGGCGCGCAGGCCATCATCGCGACCCTGCACGACGGCGGTGCGCAGAAGGGCTCCGGCGAAGCAGATCCGAACGCGTGCAAGGACGTCTCGGCGCCGGTGCCCGACCTCGCGAAGCGCATCGATCCGGCCGTCACGTCCCTGGTCACGGCGCACTCGCACCAGGCCTACAACTGCACCATCGACGGCCGCACCGTCACCCAGGCCGCCTCCTACGGGCGCCTGATCACCGACATCACGCTGGACTTCAGCGGCCCCGCCGCGAAGGCCACGGCCGTCAACCGGGTCGTGAGCCGGAAGCTCCCCGCAGACGCCGGGGCCCAGCGCCTCATCGAGTTCTACGAGAAGGAGGCCAAGCCCCGCGCCGACCGCGTGATCGGGAGGATCCCGACCGACCTCAAGCGGGAGGCCTTCCCCGGCGGTGACTCCCCGCTCGGCGACGTGATCGCCGACGCGATGCTCTTCACCACGCGGCCGCCCAACGAGGCCGCCGGGCAGATCGCCCTCATGAACCCGGGCGGCGTCCGCGCCGATCTCAAGGGCGGCGATGTCACCTACGGCGCCGCGTACACGGTGCAGCCCTTCGGGAACCAGGTGGTCACCGTCTCGCTGACCGGTCAGCAGATCATCGACCTGCTCGAGCAGCAGTGGCAGAACCCCGCGAAGGCGACGGTGCTGGCACCGTCGGGCATCACCTACAGCTACGACCCGAACGGCGCGCCGAACCGGAAGGTGGTCCGCGACAGCGTGAAGATCGGCGACCAGCCGCTCAACCCCGTCGCGAAGTACCGGGTGACCACGAACAACTTCCTGGCCGCCGGCGGCGACGGCTTCAGCATCTTCTCCCAGTCGACGGACCTGACGGTCGGCGGTATCGACCTCGACGCACTGGAGAAGTACCTCCAGGCCACGCCGGACCTGCAGGTGCCCACCAGCCGGATCACGAAGCTGTAGCGATGATCTCGCGCGCGTCGGCGTGCACGGCTTCGCTCGCGGTCAGACCCGTCGCCGCGAGGTACCGGTCCACGAGTCGGTTCCCCACCGCGTAGCCCGCGCCGGTCGGTACCCCGATCGGCGGCGCACCGAAGCGACCCGCGATCGTATCGCCGAGGACCCACGAGGCGAAGTTCTGCATCCCGGTGACGCCGAGGGCGGCGGTGACCTTCGCGAACAGGGCGTCGTCATGACGGTGCGGGACGCCGATCCGCGCGGAGCCGAGCTCCTCGCCGTACATCTCGCGCGCCAGGGCGTCCGCCAGCCCCTCGGAGACGATCTGTTCGCCGACGGTGACCGTCGCCGGATCCCAGACGACGCCGCCCGGCGCGTACCGCACGTTGTGGTCGAACTCGTGCACCGCCATCGCCTCGAGCCGGTCGAGATTCTCGGGTGACGGCCAGACGTTGAGGTACAGGTACCCGGTGACGCTGCCGTTGGCGGTGAGGCCGAGCGCCTCGTCCTGGTAGATCCGGTCCGACGGGTCGCCGACGACGAGCAGGACGACGACCTCGGGCAACGCGACGCGCCGGAGCGCGTCCGCGAGCCGATCCGCCGCCGCCCGGAGCGCCCGCTCGATCCGGCCCCAGGCATCCGCGGCGCGCAGCCGCTCGATCGCGGCGAGACAGGCGTCGGTGTCGCGGTCGACCGGGAAGCCCGACGACGCCGCGTGCATCGCGGCCAGGTCGAACCGGCCCGGGAAGTACCGGTACATCCCGGCCGCGGGCCGCCACATCTCCTCCAACCGCGTTGCGCGCTCCGCCATCGGGGCCCGCAGGATCCGCCGCATGGCGGTGTCCGTGTCGAGAACGGTGATCTTCATGCCGCCGACGGTAGGGCCTCCCGTGACGGGAGGGTCAAGCCCCGGCTACTGATCCAGGCCCAGTGCCGAGACGACGCCCTTCACCGCGTCGAGGGCACCGTCGAGCGAATCGGCCCAGGACGCAGCGATCTGCAGGCCGGCGGCGTCGTCGAGGCGCCAGAACCAGGCGCCCTCCTCACCGGGCTCGCCGGCCTGCAGGTGCAGACGGTAATCGTCCATGCCGCGCGGCCTAGGTGTTGAAGTACTTCGCCTCGGGGTGCGTCAGGACGAAGGCGTCGGTGGACTGCTCGGGGTGCAGCTGCAGTTCCTCCGACAGCTGCACCCCGATCCGCTCGGGCTGCAGCAGGTCGACCATCTTCGCGCGATCCTCGAGGTCCGGGCAGGCGCCGTAGCCGAAGCTGTAGCGCGCACCGAGGTACTTGAGGTCGAAGAAGTCGGTGACCGCCGAGGGATCCGTGTCCGCGACCTTCCGGCCGCCGGGCAGGACCAGCTCCTGCCGCACCCGCTGGTGCCAGCGCTCCGCGAGGGCCTCGGTGAGCTGCACCCCGATGCCGTGCAGCTCGAGGTAGTCGCGGTAACTGTTGGCCGCGAACAGCTCGTTCGCGGCGTCCGCGATCGGCTGCCCCATGGTGACCAGCTGGAAGGGCAGCACGTCGACCTCGCCGCGGGCGATAGCGGTCTCGCGGTCGCGGATGAAGTCCGAGATCGCGAGGAACCGGCCCCGCTGCTGGCGCGGGAACTCGAACGAGTACCGCACGGGCGCATCGGGTTCCGGCGACTCGAGCACGTCGATGACGTTGCCGTGGCTCACCGCCGGGAAGTAGCCGTAGACCACGGCGGCGTGGTCGAGGATCTTCTCCGCCTTGAGCTTGTCGAGCCAGTACCGCAGTCGCGGGCGGCCCTCGGTCTCCACCAGCTCCTCGTACGAGGGGCCCTCCCCCTTGCGGGCTCCGCGCAGGCCCCACTGGCCGAAGAACAACGCGCGCTCGTCCAGCAGGGACGCGTACTCGCTGATCGCGATGCCCTTGACCACCCGGGTGCCCCAGAACGGCGGGGTCGCGACCTCGAAATCGAGCGCCACGTCGGAGCGCTCCGGCACGACGACGGGCGCCGCCTCCGCCTTGCGCTTCTCGGCGATGCGCCGACTGCGGGCGTGCCGCTCCTTGCGTTCGCGCGCCTTCTCCGCGGCCGCGAGGGCCTCGGGGCTGTCGGGATCGGGCCCCTCGCCGCGCTTGAGCGCCATGATGTCGTCCATCAGGCGCAGGCCCTCGAAGGCGTCGCGGGCGTAGCTGACCTCGCCGGCGTAGACCTCGGCGAGGTCGTTCTCGACGTAGGCGCGGGTGAGTGCCGCGCCGCCCAGCAGCACCGGGTACTTCTCCCCCAGGCCGCGGGTGTTGAGCTCCTCGAGGTTCTCCTTCATCACCACGGTCGACTTCACCAGCAGGCCGGACATGCCGATCACGTCGGCGTGCTTGTCCTCGGCGGCCTCGACGATGGCGGCGATCGGCTGCTTGATGCCGATGTTGACCACCTCGTAGCCGTTGTTGCTCAGGATGATGTCGACGAGGTTCTTACCGATGTCGTGGACGTCGCCCTTGACGGTGGCCAGCACGATCCGCCCCTTACCGGCGTCGTCCTCGGACTTCTCCATGTGCGGCTCGAGGTACGCGACGGCCGCCTTCATCACCTCGGCGGACTGCAGCACGAAGGGCAGCTGCATCTGACCGGAGCCGAACAGCTCGCCGACCGTCTTCATGCCGGACAGCAGCGTGTCATTGATGATCGCCAGCGCCGGCTTCTCGGCCAGTGCCGCGTCCAGGTCGGCGTCCAGGCCCTCGCGCTCGCCGTCGACGATGCGACGCTCCAGCCGCTCGAACAGCGGCAGCTTCGCCAGTTCCTGCGCCCGGGACTCGCGGGCACCGGCGGCGGAGACGCCCTCGAACAGCTCCATGAGTTTCGACAGTGGGTTGTAGTCCGGATCGCCCTGCGACTGCAGGCCGTCGAGACCGCGGCGGTCGTAGACCAGGTCGAGCGCGGTCTCGCGCTGCTCGGTCTCGATCTTGCTCATCGGCAGGATCTTCGACGCGTGCAGGATGGCGGAGTCGAGCCCGGCCTCGGTCAGCTCGTGCAGGAAGACCGAGTTCAGCACCTGCCGCGCCGCGGCGTTGAGGCCGAAGCTCACATTCGACAGACCCACGGTGAAGTGCAGGTTCGGGTACTTCGCATGCAGGATGCGGACGGCCTCGATGGTCTCGAGCGCGTCGCGCCGGACCTCCTCCTGCCCCGTGGAGATCGGGAACACCAGCGGGTCGATGATGACGTCGTCGAGGCTCAGGCCCCAGTTCCCGGTGAGGTCGGCGATGAGCCGCTCGGCGATCCGCACCTTCCACTCGGCGGTGCGGGCCTGGCCCTCCTCGTCGATGGTCAGCGCGACGACCGCGGCACCGTGCGCCACGACCTGTTCCATGATCTTCGTGAACCGCGACTCGGGGCCGTCGCCGTCCTCGTAGTTCACCGAGTTCACGGCGCACCGGCCGCCGAGGTGCTCCAGGCCCGCCCGGATCACCGCGGGCTCCGTGGAGTCGATCATGACCGGCAGCGTCGACGCGGTGGCGAACCGGGATGCCAGCGCCGCCATGTCCGCCGCGCCGTCGCGGCCGACGTAGTCGACGTTGAGATCGAGCATGTGCGCGCCGTCGCGCACCTGGTCCTTGGCGATGTCGACGCACTTGTCGTGATCTCCGGCCAGCATCGCATCGCGGAAGGCCTTGGAGCCGTTCGAATTCGTGCGCTCGGCGATCATCAGGATCGAGCTGTCCTGTGCGAACGGCACCGACGTGTACAGCGAGCTGACCGCGCTCTCGGTCTCGGGAACCCGCTGCAGGCGCTCGGTTCCGCGCACCGCCTCGGCGACCTGCCGGATGTGCTCCGGAGTGGTGCCGCAGCAGCCGCCCACGAAGCTCAGCCCGAACTCGGAGACGAACCCGGACAGGGCCTCCGCGAGTTCCTCCGGGGTCAGCGGGTACTCGGCACCGTTCTTCCCCAGCACGGGCAGGCCCGCGTTCGGCATCACCGACACGGGGATGGTCGAATGCCGCGACAGGTGCCGCAGGTGCTCGCTCATCTCGGCCGGGCCGGTGGCGCAGTTCAGGCCGATCATGTCGATACCCAGGGGCTCCAGCGCCGTGAGCGCGGCACCGATCTCGGAACCGAGCAACATGGTGCCGGTGGTCTCGACCGTGACGTGCACGATGATCGGGATCCGGCGTCCGAGCTCGTCCATCGCGACGTGGCAGCCCAGGACCGCGGCCTTCGACTGGAGGATGTCCTGGCAGGTCTCGATCAGGAAGGCGTCCGCGCCGCCGTCGATCATCCCGCGCGCGGCCTCCGCGTAAGCGTCGCGGATCACCGCGAACGAGGTGTGGCCCAGCGTCGGCAGCTTGGTCCCGGGGCCGATGGACCCCAGCACGAACCGCGGCGTCCCGTCGACGGCGAACTCGTCCGCGACCTTCCGGGCGATCGCCACGCCCTTCTCCGACAGCTCCCGGATCCGGTCCGCGATGTCGTAGTCACCGAGGTTGCTCAGATTGCAGCCGAAGGTGTTCGTCTCCACCGCATCCGCGCCGGCGGCGAAGTACGCGCGATGGATCCCCTCCAGCACGTCCGGCCGGGTGTCGTTGAGGATCTCGTTGCAGCCCTCCAGCCCCAGGAAATCGTCCAGGGTCAGGTCCGCTGCCTGCAGCATCGTGCCCATCGCACCGTCGCCTATCAGAACACGGCTCGAGGCCGCCTCCAGGAAACTCGACTGCAGCGGCTGCTGATGCGTACGGGTCATGGTCCCAGGGTAGTGGGTGCGGGCAAATCGAATCGGCACGACCTGCGCGTACTCTGATCGAAGTGACGTCCTTCCCCAAGCTCGACCGCCCGGTCCTCATCGCGGCGTTCGAGGGCTGGAACGATGCGGGTGATGCCGCATCGGGCGCCGTCGAGCACCTCGAACTGACCTGGGACGCGCAGCTGATCACCGAGGTCGATTCCGACGACTTCTACGACTTCCAGGTCAACCGGCCCATCATCAAGCAGGTCGACGGGGTGACGCGCGCCGTCGAGTGGCCGTCGACCACGCTGTCGGTGTGCCGGCCGCCCAAGGCGGACCGCGATGTGGTGCTGCTCCGGGGCACCGAGCCGAACTTCCGCTGGCGCGCGTTCTGCGAACAGTTGCTCGCGATCTTCACGGAGTTGCACATCGACAGCGTCGTTATCCTGGGCTCCCTGCTCGCGGACACCGCGCACACACGACCCGTGCCCGTGACCGGCGCGGGTTACGACGCGGAATCCGCCAAGCGCTTCGGCCTCGAACAGAACCGCTACGAGGGCCCCACCGGGATCACCGGCGTACTGCAGGACGCGTGCGTGCGGTCCGGCTTCCCCGCGATCTCCTTCTGGGCCGCGGTACCCCACTACGTCTCGCAGCCGCCGAATCCGAAGGCCACCGTCGCGCTGTTGCAGCGTGTGGAGCAGGCGCTCGATCTCGCGGTACCGCTGGCCGACCTGCCGGCGCGCGCCGAGGCGTGGGAGGCGTCCGTGACGGAGATGACCGAGGACGACGAGGACGTCGCCGACTACGTCCGCGGTCTCGAGGAGCGCGGCGACGCGGAAGCGAAGGACGTCGAGCAGCACATCGACGCCGACGCGATCGCGGAGGAGTTCGAGAAGTACCTGCGGCGGCGGGACCCGGGCACGGGCCCCTAGAGCCGGACGACGGGCGGCGCTAGCCGATTCGTTCGATCGAGACGACCGGCGTGGTGATGCGCCAGGTGCGCACGTCCGGATCCTCCGCGGCGCGGACCCAGAACTGCGCCGACTCACCGACCCGGCAGCTCTTGATGCCCAGCAGCGGGATGTCCTCCGAGTCGCGGCGCAGCGAGCTGATGCTCCACTGCTCGTCCTCGGAATCACCGCCGATGCCGGGGGCGCGCATCAGGGTCATCTCTGCCAGATCCACCACGTACGTGGACGTGCGGGTCTGAACGGTCCACACGCCCTCGGTCAGATCCGGGGCCAGCTCGCTGACGGTCCTCACAGGCGCAATATAGCGTGTCGCGCTGTCAGGCCGCGGCAGGTACGCCGAGCAGCGCGTCGACCGCTGCGCCCACGGACGCCGGCGCGCCGGCATCCGGGCCGCCGACGGTGACGGCCTTCTCGGCCCAGGCGTCGATCGCGGCGAGGGCGTGCGGGGTGTCCAGATCATCCGCCAGGTAGCGGCGGACGCGGGCGATCAGCTCGTCCCCGTCCGGCGCGGAGGACGCCTGGAAGGCGCGGCGCCACAGGTCCAGACGCGCCACCGCGCGCTCGAGCACCTCGTCCGACCAGGGGCGGTCCTGCCGGTAGTGGCCCTCGAAGAGGCCCAGGCGGATCGCGGCGGGGTCGACGCCCGAACGGCGCAGCTTCGAGACGAAGACGAGGTTGCCGCGGCTCTTGGACATCTTCTCGCCGTCGAGTCCGATCATCGCCGCGTGCACGTAGTGCCGGGCGAAGCGCCGCTCGCCGGTCGCGGCCTCGACGTGCGCGGCGGAGTACTCGTGGTGCGGGAAGATCAGATCGCTACCGCCGCCCTGGATGTCGAAGGTGGCCCCGAGGCGGTTCGCGGCGATCGCGGCGCATTCGATGTGCCAGCCTGGACGTCCGGGCCCCTGCGGCGAGGGCCACGCGGGTTCGCCGGGGCGTTCGGCGCGCCAGAGGATCGGGTCGATGCTGTCGCGCTTCCCGGGCCGCTCGGGGTCGCCGCCGCGCTCGGCGAAGAACTTCTCCATGGTCGCGCGGTCGTAGCCCGACTCGTAGCCGAACTGCTCCGTGGCGTCGGAACGGTAGTAGACGTCCGGGTACTCGGCATCGTCGACGACGTACGCCGACCCGTTGTCCAGCAGCTTTCCGACGTACTCGACGACCTCGCCCACCGATTCGACCGCCCCGATGTAGTCGCGCGGCGGGATCACCCGCAGGGCCTCCATGTCCTCGCGGAACAGGTCGGTCTCGCGGGCCCCGAGATCGCGCCAGTCGATGCCGTCCCGATCCGCCCGCTCGAACAGCGGATCGTCGACGTCCGTCACGTTCTGCACGTAGTGGACGTCGTGGCCGTTGTCCCGTAGCACCCGGTTGACCAGGTCGAACGCGAGGTACGTCGCGGCATGACCGAGGTGCGTCGCGTCGTAGGGGGTGATCCCGCAGACGTACATCCCGGCCACCGCGCCGGGGTTCACCGGACGCACCACCGCGTCGGACGTGTCGTAGAGGCGCAGCGGGACCGACGGTCCGGGCACGCTGGGGACGGTGGGGGTCGGCCAGGAACGCATACCCCCACCCTATGCGGCCGTATCCGATCGTGGATTTCGGGCCGGGGCGCGGCCGGAGCGGTGTCCGTCCAGGCGCACCGCCCCGCGCGCACCGGCGAGAACGATCCCCGACGAGCGGCGATCCTGTGCCGCAGGAACTCTCAGGAAACTCTTTCCCGCGGAACCTAGCGGGCGGCCCGATCCGACGCCATGCTGTACCCACTTCGGAAGATCCGGTCGCACAGGAGGTGAATGTCATGTCCCGCAGTGAATTCGAGAGCATCGTCGACGGTCTGTTCCCGATCGGGTCGCGATGGTTCCTGTTCTGCCTCCTCGGCGGGATCGCCCTCGCCCTGGCGTGGCGGCCGCTGACCGCATCCCGGCGGCGGACCGTCGTCGATCCGCCGCTCACGGCGACCGAGCTCGCCTGTATCCGGTCCCGGCAGGCGCCGGTCGTCGTGGCGCTCGCGCAGCTCCGGGCCGGCGCGCAGGTGGAAACGGCGCCGGGGGCGGGCGGCACTCCCCCGCCGCCCGACGCCGACCGACTCACCCGGGCCGTCCACGCGCATTGCGCGGGCCTCACGTCGTACACGGTGAACGCGGTCGTCGTCGCCCTCGCGGACGAACTCGACGCGCTCGAGGACCGCCTCGCCGCGCGGGGCTACCTGCGATCCGCGACGGAGCGCTGGCGGATGCGGCTGGGTGCGGCTCCCGTGACGGCCTGCGCGGTCGGTGGCGCGGCCGGCGTCCTGATCCTGGCCGTGCTGGGGCGCGAGTCGGCGGCGCTGGTGACGAGCGTCCTCATGCCGTCCCTGATCGTGGCCGTCGTCGTGGTCCCGCGCCTGTGGTCGATCGACCGCGAGACCCGCGCCGGGAAGCGCCTGCTGCGCGCCGAGCGGACCCGCCTGGAGTACCTGGCGCCGTCCCGCCGGCCCGCCTGGTCCACCTACGGCGGAGCAGCGGTCGGTCTGTCCGTCGCCGTCTTCGGCACGGCCGCGCTGTGGCAGTTCGACGGCGCCTACGCGGAGGGCGTCGAGCTCGCCGGCGACGCCGCATCGTCCGGCGACGGTGGGGGCTCGTGCGGCGGCGCGTCGTGCGGCGGTGGTGGCGGTGGCGGCTGCGGGGGTTGTGGCGGCTGCGGCGGGTGCGGAGGATGAGCGCCGCGACCCGCACCGTTCCCGCCCTGGGGCCGCTCGGCGTGGGCTGGCGGCGCGAGATCGCGGGCGTGATCGCCGACCTGCGGCCCGGATTCTGCGAGGTGATCGCCGAGTCGGTGCGGATCCGTCGCGGCCGAGCGGAGACCGATCCGCTGCTCGTGGACCTGCGCGCCCGCGGTGTGCCACTGGTGCCGCACGGCGTCGCGCTCTCCTTGGGCGGGGTCGACGCGCTCGAGCCGGAGCGGGTGCACCGCCTGGCGGCGTGCGCCGAGGCTTTCGGCGCGCCGCTGGTCAGTGAGCACATCGCCTTCGTGCGCGCCGGCGGGATCGAGGCGGGACACCTCCTCCCCGTTCCCCGCACCCGGGAGGCGCTCGACGTGCTGGTCCGCAACATCACGCGGATGCAGGACGCGCTGCCGGTACCGCTCGCGGTGGAGAACATCGCGGCCTTCCTGCGCTGGCCCGAGGAGGAGTTCACAGAGGCGGAGTTCCTGACCGAACTGCTCAATCGCACCGGCGCGCTGCTCGTGCTCGACGTGGCGAACGTCTACGCGAACGCCCTCAACCGCGGACGCGACCCGCAGGAGGAGATCGCCCGACTGCCGGTCGACCGGATCGCCTACAGCCACGTGGCCGGGGGCTCCGAGCGTGGCGGTCGCTACCACGACACGCACACCGATCCGGTGAACGCGGGCGTACTGACGCTGGTCGCGGCGGTGCGGGAGCGCGCGGACGTGCCGTTCATGCTGGAACGCGACGGCCGCTACCCGCCCGCGGTGGAGCTCTTCGACGAGCTCGACGCCATCGCCGTGGCCGCCGGCTGCGCGCCGATCACGGAGCGCGCGCGGAAGGAGTGGGTATGAGCCTGCGGGAACGCCAGGAGTCCCTGGTCCGGGCGCTCGTCGCCGACGGTCCCGTGCCCGAGGGCTTCGACCCGGCTGAGGTCGCCGCGGCCGGCGCGGTCTGCCGGCACAAGCGCGACGCGCACGCCGCTCACGAGGAGCCCGTGCCCCGCGGGCGACGGTGGCCGCCGCGTCGGGCGTGATCGGTCAGAACGGCGGCCAGGGGATCGGCCGGTTCGGGGTCGGCAGCGGCATGGCGCCGAGCTCGAGGAGGATCGCGGCCCGCTCCGCGAGAGCGTCCTGCTCCTCGTCCGTGATGAGCCCCGCGAGGTCCGGAGGTGCGGCGCGGAACGCCTCGACGTCCGCGAGCAGGTCGTCGCCTACCGCGCGGCCCGCCCAGCCCCACAGCACCGTCCGCAGCTTCGGCGCGGTGTGCAGGCAGATGCCGTGGTCGACTCCCTGGACGCGGCCGTCGGGACCGACGAGCACGTGGCCGCCCTTGCGGTCGGCGTTGTTGATGAGCACGTCGAGGACGGCGAGGCGGCGCAGCTGCGGGTCGTCGGCGTGCGCGAGGGCAACCTCCGCGATGCCGTCCGGTGCATCGGCGTCCTCGACGTAGCCGGTGAAGACCGTGAGGTAGTCGTCGGGCACCGCGTCGAGCGGGAACAGGTCGACCAGGTCGGGGCCCGTACCGGCATCCGGTTCGGGCTCCACGACCCAGCGCTGCACCATCCCGGGCCCGAGCGGACCGTCGCGCAGGACGGTCTCCGGGACGAGCCCCCAGCCGAGCGCCTCGGAGACCCGGTACGAGGCGACCTCCCGGCCCGCGAGGGTTCCGTCGGGGAAGTCCCACAACGGCACCTCGCCGCGGATCGGTTTGTAGACCGCCCGCTCCCCGGTCTCGCCGAGGTCACAGAGCAGGGTGGCGTTGGAAGCGCTCGTGATCCGGCCGAGGATCGTCAGGTCGGCGCTCTCGAGGTCCACCGTGAGGTCCACCTACTCGTCCTCGGCGCCGAACGCGGCGCCGCGGCGGTAGCCGTTGAGGCGCACGCACATGTGCCCGTCGGCGTCGAGCGGCTCGCCGCACAGCGGGCACGCCGGGCGGCCGGCGCCGAGGACCTTCTCGGAGCGGTTCGCGAACTCACGCGCTGCGACGGGAGTGAGGAAGACGCGTACCGCGTCGGGGCCCTCCTCGGCGTCGTCGGCCAGCACCACGGACTCGTCGAGCTCCTGCTCGGTGATGGCGAGCAGCTCGATGACCACCGCCTTCTCCTCGGAGTCCCAGCCCAGGCCCATGGTGCCGACGCGGAACTCCGCGTCGACGGGCATCACGAGCGGCTGCAGGTCGGTGACCGGCGTGTCGGCGGCCGGCATCGCGGTGCCGAACCGGCGCGCGACCTCGTCGAGCAGCGCCGCGATGCGCTCGGCGAGCACCTCGACCTGCTGCTTCTCCAGGAGCACGGAGACGATGCGGGATTCGTGCACGGCCTGCAGGTAGAAGGCCCGGTCGCCGGGCTGGCCGACGGTGCCCACGACGAACCTGTCGGGGGTGCGGAAAACATGGACGGAGCGGCTCATGCCTCGCCTCCCACCGTTGCCTCCTTGGCTGGACGTTTGGGCAGCGTGACGCTACCGGACGAATTGACGCACTGCACGAGCGGGCGTGCCGGACCGTAGGTCACGATCGACACCGATGCCGGTGCGACGAAGATCCGCTGGAACTGATCGAGGTGCGTACCGAGGGCGTCGGCGACGACCGCCTTGATCACGTCGCCGTGGCTGCACGCCACCCAGACCGCCCCGGGCCCGTGCTCCTCGGTGAACCGGCGGTCGGCGTCGCGGACCGCGGCGACGGCGCGGGCTTGAACCTCGGCGAGGCCCTCCCCGTCGGGGAAGACGGCGGCGGAGGGCTGCTGCTGCACGACCTTCCACAGTGGCTCCTGCAGCAGGTCCTTGATCTCCCGGCCGGTCCACGCGCCGTAATCGACTTCCACGAGTCGGTCGTCGACCTCCGGCCGTAGGCCGTGCGCCGCGGCGAGTGGCGCGAGGGTCTGCTCGCAGCGCAGCAGCGGGGAACGGACGGCCGCCACGAGGTCGACGTCGGCGAGGCGGCCGACGAGATCGGCGGCCTGGGCGCGGCCGGCCTCGTCGAGCGCGACGCCCTCGGCTCGTCCCGCGAGTACCCCGGAGGTGTTCGCCGTCGAGCGGCCGTGGCGCAACAGGATCACGGTCATGCCCCGAGTCTATGCGCGACCGCCACGTACACTTTCTGAAAGTGTTGGCACACCGTCGTGGATCCCACGGGTGCGTCTCGTGAAGGAGGAGCGATGACACTTCCGCCACTGCCGTCCGCGACGCCGGGAGGCTGGTCCCCCGGCCCGAATCCGCCCGCCCCAGCCGTGCAGGCGCCGATTCCGCCGCCGCGACCGGGGGAACCGGCGAGGCTGTACGGGCCCGCACTCCCGCCCGTCGCGGGAACGGACCTGCTGTTCGGCGCCTACTGGCGCGATGACGAGGTCCCGGCCCGGCCGCTGCTCCTCGGGGCGGCGGTCGTCGTCGGCGTGATCTCCGCGGCACTGCTGCCGGACCACGCGTTCGCCTCGGTGGGCGGGCTGATCGTGGTCGCCGCGGTCCTCCTTGCCCCGCTCTGCTTCGCGAAGAATCGCCGGTCCCCCTTCACCTGGGTCGCCGGAGCACTCGCCGCCGGCCTCGCCGCACTGCTCGTCCTGCGCGCGGCGGGCTGGCTCTCCGCTCTCGTGGTCATCGCACTGATCCCCCTCGTCTTCTCGGCGCTCGCGGGCGCGCGGACGGTGCGCGACATCGCCGCGAGCGCGGCACTGTGGCCGCTGTCGCTGGTCCGCAGCGCGCCCTGGGCGCGCAGGACCGTCGGGACCGTCCGACGGTTACCGATCGGCTGGCCCGTCCTACGCACGGCCGCGCTGTGCCTGGCTGCGCTCGTCGTCTTCGGCGCACTGTTCGCCACCGGTGACGCCGTCTTCGGTTCGTGGGTGCAGGCCCTGCTCCCACGGTTCGACGGTGGGGGTCTCCTCTGGCGCGCCGTGCTGGCCGCGTTCGTCGCCGTGCTCACGCTCGGCGTCGGGTACACGGCGATCAACCCGCCGGGCCCGGTGGTGGGGACCTCGCTCTTCGCGGATCGCCGCGCCCTGCACCGGTACGAGTGGCTGGCGCCGCTCGGTGTGGTGATCGCGATGTTCGCCGGTTTCGTCGCGGCGCAGGCGACGACGCTGTGGGCGGGACACGAGTACGTCCAGCGGACGGCGGGCGTGACCTACGCAGAGTCGGTGCACAGGGGCTTCGGCCAGCTCACCGTCGCGACCCTGCTGGCGCTGCTGGTCGTGGGGCTCACGTGGTGGGCGGCGCCGCGCGAGACCCGGTCCGACCGGCTGGCGCTGTCCGTCTCCCTGGGCATCCTGTGTGCGCTCGCCCTCGTCGTGGTGGTCTCGGCCTTGTACCGGATGCACGTCTACCAGCAGGCCTACGGCTTCACCGTGCTCCGACTCGTGGTGGACGCCTTCGAGCTGTGGATGGGCGCGCTGCTCGTCCTGGCGGCGGTCGCCGTCGCCTTCCGCGCCGTCGCGCTGCTCCCCCGGGCCGCACTGTGCTCAGCGGCCCTCGTGCTGTTCGGCCTGGGCCTGATGAATCCGGAGGCGTGGGTGGCCGAACACAACGTCGCGCGGTTCGAGGAATCGGGCAAGGTCGACCTCGACTACCTCGCCACCCTCGGGCCGGATGCGAGGCCGGCGATCGCCCGGCTGCCAGCGGACCTGGCCCGCTGCGCCGTCGCCCCGACATCGAACGAGGGCGGATCGTGGCTCGACTGGAACCTCGGGAAGCAGCGCGCCGACGCGGTGGCCCTCGAGTCGAAGCGGGGCGCGGACGAGTGCGGCGTCGATGAGGCCCGCCGCTGACCATCGTCGGGGCGGCGGCCCCGCCTACGCGGCCACCACGGACCGCACCAGAGCGGAGGCCGCGGTGACGGCATCGTCGGACGCCGGGAGCAGCGGGAGGCGCACGGCGGGCGTCGCGATCCGGCCCTGCGCGGCGAGGACGCCCTTGATCACCGTGGGGTTGGGCTCGGAGAACAGCGCTGCGGCCAGGCTCGCGAGCGCACCGCCGATCACCCGGGCCTCCTCGATCCGGTGCTCGCGCCACGCGGCGACCAGGGCGGCGAACTCCCCCGCGGCGACGTTCGCGCTGGCGGAGATCACGCCGTGCCCGCCCAGGGCAAGCAACGCGCCGGCGAACGGATCATCGCCCGCCAGGACCGAGACCGCGCCGGGCGTCGCCGTGTTGATCGCCGCAAGCAGGCGCACCGTCGTCTCCGTGACACCGCCCGCCGCATGCTTGAACCCGGACACTCCGTCGATCGCCGCAAGGTCCAGCAGCGTCTCCAGCGACAGCGTGCGGCCGGTCCGCTGCGGAACGTCGTAGACGACCAGCGGCACCGGGCTCGCCGCCGCGACGCGGCGGTAGTGCTCGACCACGCCCGCCTCGGACGGCCGGGTGTAGTACGGCACCACGACCAGGGCGAAGTCGGCGCGCGGATGGATGTCGCGCAGAGCCTCCGCCGTGCCTTCGGTCGCGTTGGTGCCGGCGCCGACGGTGAAGACCGCGTGGTGCTCGGCGCAGACCCCGCCGATGAGGTCGATCACGGCGGTCCGCTCCGCCGCCGACAGCGTCGCGGGTTCCCCGGTGGTGCCGAGCGCGAGGAGGCCGTCCGCACCGTCGGCCAGGGTGTCGTGGGCGAGGCGTTCGAGTGAGATGAGGTCGACGGAGCCGTCCGCGGCGAAGGGCGTGACGAGCGGGACATGAAGGCCGGTGAGCTGCATGGTCTCAGATTCCGGCACGACGAGCGGAAGGTCCAGCGCAAGATTTCGATGTCGAGCGTAAGCTTACGTGATGCTGGATGTGCATCGCCTGCGGCTTCTCCGGGAGCTCTCGCTGCGCGGCACCATCGCGGCCGTCGCGCACGCGCTCGACTACACGCCGTCGGCCGTCTCCCAGCAGCTCTCGACACTCGAGAAGGAGGCCGGGCGTCCCCTGCTCGAGCGCACCGGGCGCAGCGTGCGCCTGACCGAGGCCGGGCGGATCCTCGTGGGCCATGCCGACGCGGTTCTCGAACGCCTGGAACGCGCCCGCGCCGAGATCGACGCCCTCGGCACGGAGGTCGCGGGTGAGCTACGGATCGGCGCCTTCGGTTCCGCCATGCGCACCGTCGTCACCCCGGCGCTGCTGCGGCTCTCGCGCGACCACCCCCTGCTCCGGGTGCGTGTCACCGAGATCGACCCCGCGACCGCGCCGGAGGAGCTGCGCTCGCGGCGGCTCGACGTGGCGCTGATCCAACGCTACGACTGCCTGCCCGCGCGCGACGAGCCGGCGCTGGACACCGAGCCGCTCTTCGACGAGGCCGTGCACCTCGCCACCCGCCGCGACGGTCCGCGTGCGCTGCGCGAGTGCGCCGAGGCGCGCTGGATCTCCGGCACCGTCGGCACGATGTGCGACGACGCCACCGTCCGCACCTGCGAGAACGCGGGCTTCACACCCCGGGTTCGACACCGCACCGACGACTTCGCCGCAGTCCTGGCGCTGGTCGAGGCCGGGCAGGGCGTGGCCGTGATCCCCGACCTGGCGGCCGTCGACGTGCCGGGGAACGTCCTCCTCACCCCGCTCGACGTGGTGCGGCACACCGCCCTCGCCTACCGGCGCGGCGCGCAGGGCGATCCCCTCATCGGAGCGGCGCGGGCGGCACTCAGGTCGCGCTGATCACGCCGCCCCACAGCAGGCCGAGCACGAGGAAGCCGACGATGATGCGGTACCCCACGAACCAGTTCAGCGAGTGCTTCGCCACGAAGTTCAGCAGCCAGGCGATGGCCGCGTAACCCACCGCGAAGGCGATCACCGTCGCGACCAGCAACTGCGGCCCCGACGCATGCAGGCCCTCGCCCGCCGGCGCGAAGGCGTCCGGAAGGCTGAACAGGCCGGACGCAGTGACCGCGGGGATCGCGAGCAGGAAGGACAGGCGCACCGCGGCCTCGCGGGTGAGGCCGAGGAACAGGCCCGCGCTCGACGTGGCGCCCGATCGCGAGACGCCGGGGATCAGCGCGAGGCACTGCGCGAGCCCCATCAGGATGCCGTCGCGGGCCGTGACCTGCTCCAGCGGGCGCTGCCGGTTCGCGTACACCTTCGAGCTCACGTACTCCGCGGCGAAGATGACGATCGAGAAGACGATGAGCATCGTCGCCACCAGGTACAGGTTGCGCGCCGCCGTGCGGATCTCATCCTTGAACAGATAGCCCAACACGCCGATCGGGATAGTGCCGATGATCACGTACCAGCCGATCCGGTAGTCCACGCCCCGCTCGGCCTTGTCGACGAGCCCGCGGAACCACGCGATGACGATGCGGTAGATGTCCCGCGCGAAGTAGATGAGGACCGCCAGCTCGGTGCCGAGCTGGGTGACCGCGGTGAACGACGCGCCGGCGTCGTCGCCGAACCAGAGCTCCGAGACGATCCGTAAGTGGCCGGACGACGAGACGGGTAGGAACTCCGTCAATCCCTGCACCACACCGAGCACGATCGCCTGCAACCACGTCATGTCCACCCGGGCAGGCTACCGGCCGGTCCGCCGCACGGCCCGGGGCGGTAGTTTCGAGGGATCATGACCCGCACATTCGCCTCCCGGATCGCCGCCCTCGCCGTCATCGCGGCGGTCGCCCTCACCGGCTGCACGACCACGCCCGCCCGGGAGGACCGCCCGACGATCGTGCCGGCCCAGCCGGCGGTCGCGCCCGAGCCGGCGACCGCTCCCGCCGGCGTGGTCGTCCCGTCCGCCGCGGGCGAGGGCCTGGCGTTCGACCCGACCAGCCGCCGCCTCGCCGCGATCAGCGGCACCGAGGTGGTGCAGTACTCCGTCGACGGCGGCCTCACGGAGGTCGCTCGCTCCGCGATGCAGGCGCGCCCCGTCCAGGTCGTGCCGAACGCCGGGGGCGGATTCCTCGTTGCGGCCGGGAAGCAGGCCGTCGTGCTCCCCGCCGGGGGAGCCACAGTCGGTCGCGCGACCTTCGACATCGACGGCGACGTGCTCACGGTCGCCCCGTACCGCGAGGACGGTCGCTCCCTCCTCGCCGGCACGAGCGACGGCAGGATCGTCGCGCTCGGCGGGTCGTCGGGACCGAAGACCATCACCGGCCCGGTCGAGGCGAGCAGGCTCCTCGTGCACGACGGCGACGTGGCGGTCGTGGATCGCCTGCAATCCTCGGTGTCGGAGGTCGACGTCGCCGGCGGAAAGCTCGGCAAGGGGCTCCGCGTGGGCCGCGGCATCACGAATGCGGCCGTCGATCAGTACGGGCGCCTGTTCGCCGTCGACACCGGGAAGAACCAGGTCATCGGCTACACGATCGCACCGCTGATGGAGCGCTTCCTGTACCCGGAGGCGGGTTCGCCGTGGGCCGTCGACTACGACGGCACCGACAAGCTGATGTGGGTGACCCGCACCGCGACGAACGAGGTGGTCGGCTATGCGCTGAACACCGGCATCCCCGAACAGCGCAAGCTGTACCCCACCGTCCGCCAGCCCAACGCGATCGCGGTGGACCCGAAGACCGGGACCCTGTACGTGCAGTCGGCGACCGGCGCCGGTATCCAGGCGATCCCGACTCGATAGGGAACGGACATTGACCAGCAGTACCCGGAGTGCCCCCGACGAGGACGAGTACGATTTCCTGCCGTTGCGATTGCCGCGGGAGGTCTCCCGGGTGACCGCGGCGATGCGGCTGACCATCGAGGCCGAGTTCGGCGGGTGGGAGCTCTCCCGCGTGCGGCTGTACACCGACGGTTCGCGGCGGGTCCTGCTGCGCCGCAAACGCACCAAAACGTCCGGCATGCTGCCGCCGGACGCCACGAAGGGGTTGTGAGCACCATGTCGGCGATGTCCCAGGCGATCTACCGGTCGATTCTGAAGGTGATGTTCCTCGTCTCTCCCGAGCAGATCCACCACTGGGTGTTCGGCCTGATCCGGGGCACCACCGCGGTGCCGCCCATCCGGGCCGGGATCCGACGTGGCCTCGCGCACCGCGATCCGATCCTCGAGCAGACCGTCTTCGGCGTCCGCTTCCCCGCTCCCGTGGGCCTGGCCGCCGGCTTCGACAAGAACGCCCGCGCCGTCAACGGCTGGGGCGCGCTCGGCTTCGGCTTCGCCGAGATCGGCACGGTCACCGCGCACGCGCAGCCCGGCAATCCGGCGCCGCGCCTGTTCCGGCTGCCCGCCGACCACGCTCTCATCAACCGTATGGGCTTCAACAACTACGGCGCCGGCGCCGCCGCGAACGAGCTGCGCAAGCGCGACGCCGGGCCGAGCGCAGTGCCGATCGGCGCGAACATCGGCAAGACGAAGGTGACCCCGTTGGAGGGTGCGGCAGACGACTACCGCGTCAGCGCCATGCTGCTGGGCCCGCTGGCCGACTTCATCGTGGTCAACGTCTCCTCCCCCAACACCCCCGGCCTGCGCGACCTGCAGGCCACTGAGTCGCTGCGACCCCTGCTCCAGGCCGTACTCGACACCGTCACGGTGCCGGTGCTGGTGAAGATCGCGCCGGACCTGGCCGACGAGGACGTGGACGCCGTCGCCGACCTGGCGAAGGAACTGGGCCTCGCGGGCATCGTCGCGACCAATACCACCATCGGCCGCGCGGGCCTGGCGACCCCGGACCACGAGGTCGCGGAGATCGGTGCGGGCGGCCTGTCGGGCCGGCCGGTGAAGGCGCGCTCGCTGGAGGTGCTGCGCCGCCTCGCCGCCCGCGTCGGCGACGATCTGGTGCTGATCTCGGTGGGCGGCATCGAGACCGCCGACGACGTCTACGAGCGCATCCGCGCGGGCGCCTCGCTCGTGCAGGTGTACACGCAGTTCATCTACGGCGGCCCCGCGTGGACCCGATCGGTGCACAAGCAGTTGGCGGCGCGACTGCGCGCCGACGGCTTCACGTCGATCTCCGATGCCGTGGGCGTCGATCGCGCATAGCAATGATGATCTGCACGATGTCGCTCTAGGAATTGCTCGTCAAGACCTATCTTCGTTCGAATCGCCTTCCTACATTGGAAGACATGAGCTAGTCGGACGACGCGTTCACCCTGGGGAGGCGGGTAAGCACCCCGCTGCCGTCGGTGTTCGACGGTGCGGTGTCCGGGTTGAGCGCCGCGGGCGCGCTGTCGCGCCTGCGGGTGTTGACCGCGGAGCAGATCCGGTTGGAGGCGGAGCGTTCCGCGGTTTTGACCAGGCTCTACGAGCTGCGTGACGACGCGCGCCGGGTGCGCGAGGAACCCTCATACCGGTTCGTCGACGATTGAGACGAGCTGGTCGCCGAGGTCGGCGCCGCCCTGGGTACCGGGCGATCGGCGGCCGCGTCGGCGGTGCACCGTGGGCTGGATCTGCGGGAGCGTTGCCCACATGTGTTCGAACTGTTCGCCGCGGGATCGGTGTCGCTGGCGGTGGTGCGGGAGGTGCTGCGCGGCTCCGAGGCGGTCCTCGACGAGCAGATCGCCGCGGCCTACGACGAACGGATCAGTAGGTGGCTCGCGGCGCGGGTCGGGCAGTCGATCACCTCGCGCGCGGTTGCGGACGCGGCACGCTCGGTGCTCGTCCGGCTCGACCCGGCGGCTGCACGGGAGACTCCTCCGCCTGCTCCGCGGGAGCGGCTCGAATTCCATGCCCGCGCCGACGGACTGGTGGATGTGGAGGCGGTCATGCCCAAGCCGGACGCGATTCGCCTGTCCGCGCTGGTCGGGCCGGTCACGCAGTCGGTGTGCCGGGAGGACGGCCGCACCCTCGGGCAACGGCAGGTCGCCGCGCTGGTCGCGCTGGCGGAAGGGTACGAGAGCCTCGGCTGCCGGTGCGGGCGCGAGGAGTGCGAACTCCGTGAAGCTCGATCGCGGAGCGGGGCCGTCTCGCAGGACATTCAGGCCCTCGCGGTGATCGTCCTCAACGAGACCGATCTAGCAGACCTCGCCGATACGGAGCAGGACCTGTTCACCTCCGGGCCGGAGGCCGAGTCACCACTCCCGCCCGAACCGGTACGCGGACCCGAAGCCGATACGGGCGCGGTGGTGCTCACCGGTGATCCGGGAACCACCGGCCCGGTCACCGTCGAACAGGCCAGGGCGTTGATCGCCGCCAGCAGCACGCAGTGGCGGGTCCTCGGACGGCGTGCCCACGCCACCGGCGAGATCCACATGCGCGGCGCCGGCGGGTATCGGCCCACCTGGTACCAACTGCTGGTGATGCGCCTGACCTACCCCACCTGCGTCTTCCCCGGCTGCAGCACACCGTCCGGCCGCTGCCAGGCCGACCACGTCGCCGAGTACGACCACGATGACCCCGCCGCGGGCGGGGCGACCACCGTCGCCGGCAAGAACACCGTGGGGAACCTGGTACCGCTGTGCGGATTCCACCACCGCATCAAAACCGAGACCGGCTGGCTCTCCGACATCCTGCCCGACGGCACCGTCGAATGGCGCCACCCCACCGGCGGCACCTACACCGTCCCACCCGGCACCACCCGACAGCTGCTCCCCGGACTCGAGAAGATCATCTGGGACGCACCCGAACCCACCCGACCACCGACACCCAAGAACCCCGACGGCCTGGCCACCGCCGCCACACGCCGCGCCAAAGCCCGCACAGCGCTACGCGCCCAGAACCGACTGCTGCGCCACCGCCGCCACCAACAACGCAACACCGCCGCCGAAACCCGAGCCCGCGAACACGAACGCGCCCAAGCCGAAGCCGCGGGCGAGGCCTACGACGACACTCAGCCGCTCAAACCCCCGCCCTTCTGAGCAGCGTGGCGAGTGAGCACATCAGATCCTGTCAGGCCTGCGCGTAGGTGGCGGTGATCGAGCCGCGGGCGATCGCGGCACCGAAGAGGTTGAAGCCCAGGTAGGCGGGCGTCGCGGTCGCGGGCAGGTCCAACTTCTCGACGCCCAGTGCGTGCACCACGAAGATGTAGCGGTGCGGGCCGTGCCCGGCGGGCGGCGCGGCGCCGATGTACCGCGGCAGGCTCGCGTCGTTGTTCAGCGTCAGCGCGCCCTCCGGAAGGGAGCCGGGCGCACCGTCGCCCGCACCCTCGGCGAGGGACGTGACGGAGGCGGGGATGTTCGCGACAGCCCAGTGCCAGAAACCGGAGGCCGTCGGCGCGTCGGGGTCGTAGCAGGTGACCGCGTAGGACTTGGTTCCCTCGGGTGCGCCGCTCCAGGACAGCTGGGGCGAGACGTCCTCGCCGCCCGCGCCCATGATGCCGCTGCGGTGCGGTACGGGCAGCTCGGCACCGTCGACGATGCTCTCGGAGGTCACGGTGAGTGCCGGAAGGGCCGGCAGCCCCGCGTACGGATCGAACGAATCGGTCATCTCGAATCCTCTCGTGTTGCGCGGTTTCTCCAGGAGCCCATCAGCTCTAGGAGTTCATCAGGAAGTGCTCGAAGACCTGCGTGCCGAATTTCAGCGCGTCGACGGGCACCCGCTCGTCGACGCCGTGGAACAGGGCCGCGAAGTCCAGGTCCTCCGGGAGTTGCAGCGGCGCGAAGCCGAAGCAGCGGATACCGAGCTTGGCGAAGGCCTTCGCGTCGGTGCCCCCCGACAGCATGTATGGCACCGTCCGGCCGTCGGCGTCGAACGCGAGGATCGCCTCGTTCATCGCGTCCACGAGATCGCCGTCGAACTGGGTTTCGTACGAGTCGAGCTTGGTGATCCATTCCCGCTCGATGTCGGGTCCCAGGATCTCGTCGAGCTCCCTCTCGAACGCCGCCTGCCGGCCCGGCAGCACGCGGCAGTCGACCACCGCCTCGGCGCTCTGCGGGATGACGTTGGCCTTGTAGCCGGCGCGGAGCATCGTCGGGTTCGCGGTATCGCGCAGGGTGGCGCCGACGATCCGGGCCAGCCCGCCGATCTTCGCCAGCTGACCCTCGACGTCCGGACCGTCCACGTCGATATCGATCGTGGACTCGCGATCGAGCGCCCGCAGGAACTGGATGACCGTGTCGGTGAGGACGAGCGGGAACTTGTGCCGGCCGAGTCGAGCGACCGCCTCGGCGAGCACGGTCACGGCGTTGTCCTCGTGCACGAACGAGCCGTGTCCCGCGCGCGCCTTGGCGGTCAACCGCATCCAGCACATGCTCTTCTCGGCGGACTCCACGAGGTACAGGCGCTTCTTGTCGCCCGACGGGGTGTCGACCGTCAGCGAGAAGCCGCCCACCTCGCCGACGGCTTCGGTCACGCCCGTGAACAGGTCAGGGCGGTGCTGCACCAGCCAGTGCGAGCCCCACGTGCCGCCTGCCTCCTCATCGGCCAGGAAGGCGAACGTGATGTCGCGCGGGGGCACCGTGCCCGTCGACTTCAACTGCCGTGCGAGCGCGAGCATGATGCCGCACATGTCCTTCATGTCGACCGCGCCGCGACCCCAGACGTAGCCGTCCTCGACGGCGCCGGAGAACGGGTGCACGCTCCAGTCGGCGGGCTCGGCGGGCACCACGTCGAGGTGGCCGTGCACGAGCAGGGTGCCGCGTTTGGGGTCGGCACCCTTGAGAGTGGCGAAGACATTGCCGCGCCCGGGCTGGCCGGACTCGACGTACTCGGTCTCGTAGCCGACCTCCTCGAGGCGCGCCTGGACCCAGCGGGCGCACTCGGCCTCTCCCTTGGTGGTCTCGAGCTCACCGGTGTTGGAGGTGTCGAATCGGATCAGGGCGCTCACGGTCTCGACGACCTCGTCGAGCGCGTTCACTGCAGTAGCCACACCCATATGAGTACCACGGACGCCCGACCGCATCATCGCGCCTACGAGGGTCCCGACGTGCCGATTTGGTTTCCCGGGCGCGCGTGGATTACTGTGAACGAGCTTCCCAGCGCGGGTGGCGGAATGGCAGACGCGCTAGCTTGAGGTGCTAGTGTCCTATTAACGGACGTGGGGGTTCAAGTCCCCCTCCGCGCACAGAACAAAAACCCCGGCTCCGGCCGGGGTTTTCGTCTTTTTCACGGGTTCCGACGGTTTCCGTCGTGGAGATTCAGCGCACCGGTTGCGGCGCCAGTTCGATCCGGTGCGTCGGATCCCAGGCGACGTCGCCGTGCAGCGAGGAGAAGCTGTACTCCAGCTTCTCCGTCCCGCCGGTCTCGTCCAGCCGCAACGCCGACAGCCGGCCCCGAGCGAGCAAGCGGCCCTCGGCGTCGAAGATCGTGGCGTCGCGCTCGGTGATGGCGTCGTAGTCGGCGTGGAAGGCCTCGTACAGTTCTCGGCCGGTGTACGTGTCCATCCGTTCATGGTGCTCCCGTTCCCCGCCGTGTGCGACGGATTCGAGGGCGTTCGAGACATTCGGAACAGTTCCCGTGAAGCTGTCCCCGTGCCGCGGAGCGGAGCGGGACGGCGCACCGTCTGGCAGGCTGGCGGACGTGCCGCAGTCGATCGAGCCCACCCGCCTCCGCAAGCTCCGTGACATCATGCCGGTGACCCGATTCGGGGTCGGTGGTACCGACCTCGGCATCGCCTGCCGGGTCGGGGACGAGGTGCTCTACGTCTTCGGCGACACCTTCGAGGGCCTCAGCATCGGGGCCGGCGAATGGCGCTCTCCCGTCGGCCTCTTCGGGGACCGCAACGGCGTCATGAGCCGTCCCGCCGGACCGGACCCGGCCCGCGCACGCCAGCTGCTGGACTACTCGCACGACACCGGCCTGTTCACGACGATCCTGCCCACCACGTGCATCGAGGTCGACGGGTCGCTGTACCTGCACACGATGACGATGCAGAGCCTCGACACCGTCGTGCAGACCGGTCTGTGGCGCAGCGACGACGGTGCCGCCACCTGGCGCGAGGTCGCGCAGTACAACGCCGGCCACGCCGACGGCGCATGGTGCATGTGGGCGCTGTGCCCCGCACCCGACGGCTACACCTACAACGTCTCCACGGGCGGGCTCACGCGCGACAAGGGGCTGCGGCTGCACCGCATGCGGACCGAGACCCTCGGGACGCTCCGCAAGGGCGTCAACGTCGAGTGGGAGTCCTGGGGATGGCGGCAGGACACGGGCTGGGCGTGGGGCAACCCGCCCACGGACCTGGCGCTCGGTCAGGGTTACGGCGAGCTGTCGCTCTCGCTCGTCGAGGACACGTGGGTGCTCACGTACTTCGACGCCGCCGGCTACCGGATCGCGGCGCGCTTCGCCGACCGCATCGACGGCCGCTGGTCCGATCCCGTGACGCTGCTGCAGGGCTCGTCGTGGCAGGACGAGGACCACGCCGCCGGCCGGGTGGCGCAGCTCTACGGCGGATACCTCGTGCCGGGTTCGACGCTGGACGCGGCGCGGCTCGTCGTCTCGCAGTGGAACACCGCGGTCGGGCACCCGTACAAGTCGATGATGTTCACCGGCGCGCTGCGGCGCCCCTGACAGTCACCCCTGCTCGGTCAATCGCTCCTCGATGCACCGGACGGTCTGCTCGATCAGGGGCCGGAGGAGCTGCTGGACCTCGTCGTCCGAGATCGGCCTGCCCAGGATCACCGCGCCGAGCTGGGGGATCATGAACGGCGCGGCCTGCAGTCCGATCGCGGCGTACAGCGCGACCGCGGCCCGCAGATCGTCCGTTCCGCCCGTGACGGCCCGCAGCCGCTCGACCTTGCGCCGGTAGAACTCCCGCCGGCCTTCGCTGAAGGGCGGGGTCTCCCCCGCGTCGGCGTCGTAGTGCAGGGACTCCCACATCAGCAGCCGGACCAGCTCGGGATCGCGGCGGTGGTGGTCGTAGGCGGCCATGACGTGATCGGTGAGCGTCTGTCCCTCGAGGAACGGGCTGTGCTCGACGTGTTCGGTGAGCGCCTTCGCCATCACCACCTCGAACAGCCCCTCCTTGCTGCCGAAGTAGCCGTAGATCCGCTCCTTGTTCACGCCGGCCTCCGCCGCGATCCGGGCGACGCGGGCGCCGTCGAAACCGCGGCGGGTGAACTCGGTGCGCGCGGCGGCGATGAGCGCCTCGCTGGTGGGCGTGGATTCGTATCCGGCGGCGTCGGTCACGCCGACAGACTACCGCCAACCGTACGGTTGACGGGCCAACCGTACGGTTGCTAGTTTCGGCGCATGACGACGACAACGCCGCCCGAACTCGCTCGTCCCGCCCTCGTCCGCACCGGCTCGATCGCCGCCGTCGGCGCGCTGCCCATGGTGGGCCAGCTGTACGTCGTGCTGCCTCTGAGCGCCGAGATCGGGGCACTCCCCGGGGCCGGCGGCGCCACCGCCGCCCTGGCGAGCACTCTGTTCGCCGTGGTCTACGCGGTCGGCATCCTGGGGCTCGGACCGCTCGCCGATGCGGTCGGCGCCCGGAGGCTCATGATCGCGAGCGCAGCCGCCACGGCCGTCGTCACCATGTGCACCGCGTTCGCACCGTCCGCCTCCTGGTTCCTCCTGGGCCGCGCGGCGCAGGGCCTCGCCGCGGCGGCGTTCACCCCCGCGACCCTCGCGTACATCGCCCGCACCGCACCGATGTCGGCGCGCGTCCCGTTGAACACCGCGGCGATCGGCGCGGGTCTGGCCTCCGCCGTGGTGAGCCAGGTGGCCGCGCAACTGATCGCCCCGGCGGCGGGGATCACGGGCGTCTTCCTCGCCTTCGCCGCTGCCGCGGCGCTCGCGGCCGTCGCGGTCCGGACGCTGCTTCCCGGCGACGCCGCACCGGCCGGAGAGCGCCCCTCGCTCACCGCCGTGCACCGCGCGATCCCGGGACTGCTCGCCCGCCCGCGACTCGTCCTGCTCTACTGCACCGGCCTGACCTTCCTCAGCGTGCTCGTGGCGCTGTACACCGCCCTCGGCGCCGACGGTCGCTGGTCTGCGACGACCCTGCTGATCCTGCGCGCCAGCTCGCTGCCCGCGGTGATCGTCGCCAGGGTACTCACGCTGCGCCTGAGCGGCGTACCGGCCCAGGCCCGCATCCTGGGCGCGGTCGCCCTCGCGGTCACCGGAGCGCTGCTGTGCTCCAGCGGTGCGACGCTCGCAGTGGGCACGGGCCTGTTCCTCCTGGTCGGGTCGGTCGCGCTCGCCGCGCCGTCGGTGGTGGCGGAGGTGACCCGGCTCGGCGCGCCCGCGGTCGGTGCGGCCGCCTCGCTCTACACCGTCACGATCTTCGGCGGCGCGAGCCTCGGGGCGCCGCTCGACGCACTCCTCGGCGGCGGTCTGACGACGGTCGCGCTCGGCGGCGCCGCCGTCCTCGCCCTCGGTGGCCTGACCGCCGCGATCGCGACCCGCAACTGACCAGAACATGTTCTAATCCGGGGATGGACGACGCCTTCTCCCCGGCCCGGCTCGGCCCCGTCGGCCTGCGTAACCGGCTCATCAAAGCGGCGACCTTCGAGGGCCGGACGCCGGACGCGCTCGTGACCGACGACCTCATCGACTTCCACACCGGGTTCGCGCGCGGCGGCGTCGGCATGACGACGGTCGCCTACTGCGCGGTGGCGCCGGAGGGGCGCACAGAGCGTCGACAGCTCTGGATGCGGCCCGAGGCGGTCCCGGGCCTGCGCAGGCTCACGAACGCGGTGCACGCCGAGGGCGCCGCGGTGTCGGCGCAGCTCGGGCACGCCGGGCCCGTCGCCGACGGCGCCCAGCACCGCCGACCCGTGACCCCCAGCCGGATGATCAGCCCGCTGGCTCTGCGCCCGACCCTGCGACCGGACACCACCCACATCGGCGCGGTAGTCCGGGCGCACGCCGACGCCGCGCTGCTCGCGGAAGAGGCCGGCTTCGACGCCGTCGAGCTGCACTTCGGCCACAACTACCTGATCAGCGCGTTCCTCAGCCCGCTCCTGAACCGCCGCCGCGACGGCTACGGCGGCGATCTCGCCGGCCGTGCCCGGCTCGCCCGCGAAGTCGCCGAGGCGGTGCGCGGCGCGGTCGGCGGCAGGCTCGCCATCACCGCCAAACTCAACATGACCGACGGCGTGCCCGGCGGCCTGCGCCCTGACGACGCGCTGCGCACCGCACGATGGCTCGAGGCCGACGGCACGCTCGATGCGCTCGAGCTCACCGCCGGGAGCTCCCTGCTCAACCCGATGTACCTGTTCCACGGGACGCCGCCGCGCCGCGAATTCGCCGCCGCGTTCCCGAGCCCGGCGCTGCGAGCCGGGCTCCGGGCGGCCGGCCCCGTCTTCCTGCGCGAGTACCCGTACCGCCCCACCTACCTGCTCGCCCTCGCGCGGCGTTTCCGTGCCGCGCTGACGATGCCGCTCGTGCTGCTCGGCGGGATCGCCGAGCGGGCGGCGGTCGAGCGGGCGATGGCCGAGGGCTTCGAATTCGCCGCGATGGGCCGCGGCCTGCTCCGCACGCCCGACCTCGTCCGGCGCATGCAGGAGCGGCCCGACGAACCGGACCGCTGCACGCACTGCAACCTCTGCATGCCGACGATCTACACCCGCACCCGTTGCCCCGTCGCCGAGGCGGGATAAACCTCAGGCGATACCCGGCACCTCCGTCGCCGCGAAGTCGGCGAGCGCCTCGTGCACGATGTCGGGGATGTCTCCGGAGACGTTGACGGTGACCCCGAACTCGTCGGGATCCAGGGGCTCGAGGATCTCCAGCTGCGAGGCGAGCATGCCCGCCTTCATGAAGTGGCCGGCGCGGCTGCTCATGCGCTCCTGCAGCAGCTCCTCGTTGCCGGTGAGGAAGACGAAGTAGACGCTGGCGCCCGCCGCGCGGATCCGGTCCCGATACACCCGCTTGAGCGCGGAGCACGCCACGACGGTGGGCCGTCCCGCGATCATCTCGTCGCGCAGGTAGGCGCCGATGGTCGCGAGCCAGGGCCACCGGTCCTCGTCCGTCAGCGGATGGCCGGCGCTCATCTTGGCGCGATTGGCCTCGCTGTGGAAGTCGTCGCCGTCGGCGAAGCTCCGGCCCAGGCGGGCGGCCAGTTCGGCGCCCACCGTCGACTTCCCCGAGCCGGAGACTCCCATCACGCAGATCTGGATCGTGGCCACCCGTCGAGTAGATCACGAGCACCCGGAGACGGGCAGGCGAAGCCGTCGCATAATGGACCGCGGCCGGGAGCGGGGGTGGGTGACGATGTGGATCATCGGGGCGACGGTCGTCGCGACCATCGGACTGGTCGCCACCGAGATCCTCGCGCGAACGGCACTGCGCAGGCGTCTCGTCGTCCTGTCCTCGGGCGTCCTCGGCGCCTCCCCGGTGGTGACGCTCGATCGTCGTCGGCCGGTCCTGCTCCAGCTTGCGCAACGACGTCTCGCGGCAGTGACCCTCGACACGCGCACCGTCGACGCGGGGCCGCACGCGATCCTGCTCGACGGCCACGCCCGCGGTATCGCTCCCGTGCCCGACGGTCTGCGGTTGGCGGCCCTCGACGCCACCGCGACGCTCCGGCTCTCCTGGATCCGCCACGTCGTCGACGCCGCCCAGGCGGACGGCGCACCGGGCGGCATCACCATCCGTTCCGTCGCACTCCAGCCGAAGCGGAAGTCGCTGGTGATGACGGTGGGACTGCCCGTCGCCTTCGGTATCGGCGTGGACGTCCGGGTCGTCGTCGCGGTCGGCGTCGACGGCGGGCGGTTGACCTTCCGTGCCACTGATCTCTCGATGCCGATCAGCGTGGTCCCGGTCCCGATTCCCGTCGCCTGGGCGATCGACTCCTGGGTCAGGGACCTGCGTCCGAAGGTCGTCCCCTCCGCGCTCGACGCCCTCACCATCGCGGACGTGCGCTGGGAGAATCGGGCCGTGACGCTCGACCTCACGGCCGACGACGCGACGGTGCCCCTCCCGTCATGAGGGATGATGTCCGCATGTCCGACACGAAAGGCCCCATCTCCGCGGAGGATCTCGCCGCGTTCCACCGCGTGCTCGAGTCCGCCGCCCACCTCGACGACGGCGACCCGCAGTCCGTGGAGGTGCAGCGGGCGGTGGGCCACATGTTCAAGCTGCTCAAGCGTGAGCGCCGCAAGTCGGCCCGCGCCAAGGTGAAGGCGGCCGACCGCGACGTCCTCGAGCGCACCGCCACCGGCAACGCCGAGCGGATCGACGACGAGACCGCGGGGATCCTGCTGTCCACGCCCACCGCCGGCGACAGCGCGGGCGAGCTGCTGCGCCCGCAGAGCTGCTACATCTGCAAGCAGCCGTACACCCGGATCGACGCCTTCTACCACCAGCTGTGCCCGGAGTGCGCCGCGTTCAGCCACTCCAAGCGGGATGCGACCACCGACCTCTCCGGGCGCCGCGCACTCCTCACCGGCGGCCGCGCCAAGATCGGCATGTACATCGCCCTGCGGCTGCTGCGCGACGGCGCCGATCTCACGATCACGACCCGGTTCCCCACCGACGCCGCGCGCCGCTTCGCCGCGCTGGCCGACAGCGCCGAGTGGCTCGACCGCCTGCACATCGTGGGCATCGACCTGCGCGATCCGTCGCAGGTGAGCGCGATGGCCGACGCGGTCGCGGCCCGGGGGCCGCTCGACATCATCATCAACAACGCCGCGCAGACGGTGCGTCGCTCCCCCGGTGCCTACTCGGCCCTCGTCGACGCCGAGGCGGGCGACGTCCCGCCCGAGCTCGCGGGCCGCATCATCCGCTTCGGCCGGGCGAGCTCGGCGCACCCCGCAGCGCTGACCGAGGCGCTCGACGGTCACACCGGCGGGGTCTCGGGCGACCTCGCGGCCCTCGACCCCGCCGCGCTCACGGCGCTCGCGCTACGCGGCGGCTCCTCGTCGGCCGCGCGGATCGAGGACGGCACCGCAATCGACGCGGGCGGCCTGCTCCCCGACCTGGTCCACACCAACTCCTGGGTCCAGACCGTGGACGAGGTGGAGCCCCTCGAGCTGCTCGAGGTGCAGTTGTGCAACTCCGTGGCGCCGTTCATCCTGATCTCGAAGCTGCGGCCCGCGCTGGCCGCCTCGCCCGCGCGCCGCAAGTACGTCGTGAACGTCTCCGCCATGGAGGGCCAGTTCGGCCGTGGCTACAAGGGCCCGGGTCACCCGCACACCAACATGGCGAAGGCGGCGCTCAACATGCTCACGCGCACCTCGAGCCTGGAGATGCTGGAGCAGGACGGCATCCTCATGACCGCCGTCGACACCGGCTGGATCACCGACGAGCGTCCGCACCACACCAAGATGCGGCTGGCCGAGGAGGGCTTCCGCGCGCCGCTCGACCTGGTCGACGGTGCCGCCCGCGTCTACGACCCGATCGTGCAGGGCGAGGCCGGCGTCGACCTCTACGGCTGCTTCCTCAAGGACTACAAGCCCTCGCCCTGGTGAATACGGACCGACCCGGCCCGGACGACTCGGCGGAGACGTCGGTGGCGGGCGCTAGGGTCTAGTCCGTGGCGGAAACGAAGGTCCTGTTCGACTGCGACACGGGCGTCGACGACTCCCTGGCCCTGCTGTACCTGCTCAGCAAGCCCGAGGTAAACCTGCTCGGCATCGTCTCGACGGCCGGCAACGTGCCCGCGCCGCAGGTCGTGGAGAACAATCTCGGCTGGCTGGAGCTGCTGGGCCGCAACGACATCGAGGTCTTCCCCGGTTCGGACGCGCCGCTGTCCACGCCGCTGATGACGACCGAGGAGACGCACGGGCCGTTCGGCGTCGGCTACGCCGAGCTCCCGACGCCGGCTCGCGGACCGTCGGAGATCCCCGGAGCGCAGGCCTGGTCGGACCTGACGCGGGCGCATCCGGGCGAGGTGGTCGCGCTGGTGACGGGACCGTGCACCAATCTCGCGCTGGCCCTGCGCGACGACCCCGGCATCCTGGCCCGGCTGCGGCGGCTGGTCATCATGGGCGGTGTCTTCTGGCACCCCGGCAACACGACGCCGACGTCCGAGTGGAACGTCGCCGTGGATCCGGAGTCGCTGTGGGAGGTGCTCCGCGCCTACGGCGAACTCGACGGGACCGGCACCCCCCTGCCGATCCTGTGCCCGCTGGACCTCACCGAGACCATCGAACTCACGCCCGACCACATCGTCCGGCTCGCCGACGCCGCCGGGTCGAGCCCGGCGGAGGTGCTCGACCCCGAGGACCCCGACGGGACGCGGTCGGCCGCGAGCGATCCCGTGGTCCGGGCGGCCTCGGACGCGGTCCGGTTCTACTTCGAGTTCCACCGCGATCACGATCTGGGCTTCATCGCGCACATGCACGATCCGTTCGCCGCGGCCGTCGCGCTGGATCCGAGCATCGTGGAGACCCGGGCTCACCCCGTGGACGTGGAGCTCACCGGCTCCCTCACCCGCGGCACGACGATCGCCGACGTGCACGGCGCGTGGAACCGGCCGGACACGGCGCGGATCGCCGTCGCCACCGACCAGGCCGCCTTCTTCGACGACCTGCTCGACTCGATCGCGGGGCTGGCCCGTGGCCGCGGCTGAGGGGCAGATCGCGGCGTTCCTCGACGTCGCCGCGGAGACCCTGGACACCATCGATCGCGTACTCGACGACCTGGACGACGCCACGGTCAACGCCGTGCCGGACGCGCCCGGTGTCAATTCGGTCTACGCGCTCATCACGCACGTCGGCGGGGCGCTGGGCTACTGGGGCGGCTCGCTCATGGCGGGCGAGACCATCCCCCGTGACCGTTCCGCGGAGTTCCGCGCGACCGGCACCGTCGACGAGGCCCGCGCGATCACCGCGCGGCTGCGCGCGGATCTGCCGCGCTGGGCCGCCGTGGCGGCCACCGGGATCCGCAATCCCGCGGCGACCGGTACCACCCGGCGCAACGCCGCCGAGGCGACACCCGAATGGGTGCTCACCCACATGCTGCGCGAGCTGACCCAACACACCGGCCACATGGAGATCTGTCGCGACCTCGTGAGGAACGGCGCGCCCCGCGTGCAGAATTGACCGCATGCTGATTCCGAAGGCGATCGCCGAGGGCGTCCGCGACGGTCGTGTGAGCACGCAGTACCGGCGATGGGACACCCCGCGGGTGAAGGTCGGCGGCACGCAGCTGACGCCGGCCGGGCTGCTCCGGTTCACCCGGGTGACGCGAGTGCCCGACGTCGAGCGCATCAGCGACCGGGCGGCACGGGCCGCGGGCGTCAAGGACGCCGCGGCGCTGCGCAAGCTCCTCGCTCCCCGGGACCCCGATGCTCCCCGCCGCGAGCGGTCGGCCCGCGGCGGCGAGCACGTCTACCGCATCCATCTGGAGTGGGCGGGCGAGGACCCGCGGCTCGCCCTGCGCGAGGAACTGCCCGGCGCGGCCGAGCTCGCGGCGATCGCGAAGCGCCTGGCGCGGCTCGACGCCCGGGAATCCGGTCCGTGGACGCGCGAGATCCTCACCTGGATCCGCGACCATCCGCGCGTGGTCTCCAAGGAACTCGCCGCCGAGCGCGGGGTCGAACTGCTGCCGATGAAGGCCGACATCCGCAAGCTCAAGGGCATGGGCCTGACGATCAGCCACGACGTCGGTTACGAACTCTCGCCCCGCGGCGCCGCCTACCTGAGCTGGCTGCAGGCGTAGGCGGCACCGCCCGCGATCACGCCGGCTGCTCCTCGCCCGCCTTCTCCGCGGCGGTCTCCGCCGTCGACTTCGCCCAGCGGTAGTCGGCCTTGCCCGCCGGGGTGCGCTTGACCTGATCCACGAAGACGATGGTGCGGGGCACCTTGTAGCCCGCGAGCTCGCTCCGCGCGAAGGTCTGCACGTCCTCGACGGACGGCCGGTCCTTGCCCTCCGCCACCGAGATCACCGCTGCGACGCGCTGCCCGTACCGGGCGTCGGGCACCGGCACGACGAGGGCGTCCGAGATCGCCGGATGGCCGTGCAGCGTGGCCTCGACCTCCTCGGCGTAGACCTTCTCGCCGCCCGTGTTGATGCACTGGCTGCCGCGGCCGAGGAAGACGATGCCGCCGTCCTCCGCCGGGTAGCCCATGTCGCCGAGCACGGAGATCCGGCGACCGTCCGCGAGCGTCGGGAACGTGCGCGCCGACTTCTCGGGGTCGTTGTAGTAGCCGAGCGGCACGTTCCCGACGCGCGCGATGTAACCGACCTCGCCGGGCGTGGTGATCTGCTGGAAGGATTCGTCGACCACCATCATCTTCTCGGTGGGCGGCGCGTGCAGGTTGCCGTTCTCGTCGAGGGTCATCACGCCGTCATTGCCGGACTCCGAGGCCCCGAAGTTGTCCCGCAGGATCAGCTCGGGCTTGATCGCGGCCATCCGGTCGCGCACGTGCTTGGACCAGATCGCGCCGCCCGAGGTGATCGAGAACAGCGAGGAGAAGTCGGCGGTGTCCTTCTGCTTCTCCATCTCCTCGACCAGCGGGATGCCCATGGCGTCGCCCACGATGAGGATGGTCTGCGTCTGGTCGCGCTGGATGTTGCGCACGATCTCGGCGGCTTTGAAGTCGCGCTCGAGGATCACCCGCGAGCCGAGGACGAAGAAGGTGAACAGCGAGTACGCCGCCGCGCCGTGCATGAGCGGCGCCGCGATGAGGAAGGCGAGCGGCGGGAAGTCCTTCGCGCCCTGCCCCACTTCGTCGAGGTTCTGGCGCGGCTCGCCGCCGTAGGGCACGCCGGCCGAGAGCGGCTTGCGGAAGAAGTCGTCGTGCTGCCAGACGACACCCTTCGGGTAGCCCGTGGTGCCGCCCGTGTAGATGATGTAGTGCTCCTCGCCAGTCCGCTTCTCGAAGTCGCGAGCGGTGGACTGGGCGGCGGCATCCGCGAAGGGCACGAGCGCGACGTCGGGTGCGCCGTCGACCGCGGTGGCGAGCTCCGGCTCGACCGGACCGACCACGAAGACCGTGCGCAGGTCGGGGAGCTTGCCGATGAGGCCCGCGAGGGTGCGCTGGTGCTCGGGCATCTCCACGACGATGCCGCGCGCATCGGAGTTGGTGAAGATGTACTCGAGTTCGGGGCCCGTGTACCGATAGTTGACGTTCACCGGGACCGCCCGGATCTTGATGAGCGCGACCAACGACTGCACGTGCTCGACGCTGTTCTTGAGGAAGAGCGCCACGTGGTCGAACGCGCCGATCCCCTGGGCCGCGAACAGGTGGGCCACCTGATTCGCCTGCTCATCCATCTCTGCGTACGAGGTCTGATCCCCCTCGTAGCTGAGAACGATCCGTTCGGGAACCGCGTCGACGACCGCCTCGAAGATGTCGGCGAGGTTGAACTTCATGCGCACTCCTGTTCCTGACCTGCGAACCCGTTCAGCTCGGCAGAACGTGTTCTAGTTGTAACAGGTTCTAGCGCATCGCGGGGCGGAATCGGGCACGAAACGCGCGGAGGACTCTCAGCCGCGTTCCCCGCGCGCCACCACCGCCACCACCGAGCGCGCCTGCGCGACGACCGCCGCCAGGTTCGCTCGATACTGCGCCGATTCCACGACACCGCGGTCCGCGGGCAGACCGTCGAGCACCGGCGTGTGCAGGTGACCGCCGGGAACGGGGGCGGCCAGCCGGTCGCGCACGAGCGTGACGCGGTAGCCGATCTCGTTCGAGAGGTAGTCGCCGCCCGCGCCCTGCCGCGCGAGAGCGCCGGCCGGTGGTTCCGCGGTGGTCGTGGTCGAGGGCAGCGGCGGCAGGCCGCAGGCCGTCGAGACCGCCGGGTTCGTCCCGGTGGTGTAAGCGATCTCGGGGTTGCGGACCACCGGATAGCGGCCTCGGGCGGCCGTGGTGACCGCGGCCATCGGCAGTGTGCTGCGGGTCCACTGCGGCGCGTCCCCGGCGACCGGCGCCTCGCCACGGAAGCACGCCGCCTCATTGTCCACCGCGCCGCCGCGCCACACCCCGTTGATCGCCTCCAGGTCGAACTTCCCGGGCCTGCCCTGGCTGATCGTCGTGAAGCCCACCGCGCGCGACGGCCCGGGCCGCAGGAAGGGGGTCACGGCCCGCTCCACCATCCCCGCGCCGAAATCCCTCCAGCGCACCGGGAAGGTCATCGCGACCACGGTCACGGGGCCGCTCGGGGTGTCGATCAGGGTGCCGTCGAGGGCGAGCGCGATCGCACCGGACGGATTGCCCTGCCGGATGTCCCGCGTGAGGCGGAACGGATCGAACCCGGTGACGAGCACCGTCCGGCCCGTCGGCGCGCGGCGCTGGCCGCGCGAGACCTCGTCGATCGTGGTCACCATCCCGGTGCGCTGCGCGTCGGGGACGGCGAAGCCGGGCCGCCACTCGCGCACGGCACGGATCATGGCGAGCCGCGTCCAGTACAGCGGGCGGTCGTCGGCCGTGAAGCCGTCGGCGCCGCTCTGCACGCGCTGCACGGCCGCGCGCCACAGGTCCCGAGACGACCGCTCCGCAGCCCGTTCCGCCTCCGCGACGGTGCGCGCCCCCGCCAGCGCCCGGGACAGGTCGCGCGGATACCGCTCGAATCCCGCGGAGGCGACCAGGCGACCGGGAACCTCGCCCGTACCGAGGCGCTCTTCCGACGTGGACACCGTCGACGGTCCTTCGCCGACGGCGGGAGCTGCGAACAGGAGCCCGGCGGCGACGGCTCCGACGGCGGACAGGGAGATCGCATGCGCGAGACGACGTGCCATTCGTCGAACCTAGGCCACCGCGGCACGCGTTCCGGCCGGAATACGTTCACGACGCGGCGAACCCTCGTCAGTGGATCGTTCGCAGACCACAGTTGTCGGCCATGACCACCTCGCTGACCGCCCCCACGTCCGACGCCGAACTCGACGCGACCCTCGGCCCCGTCTACGCCCGGATCGCCGAGGGGGCCGTCGCCCGCGAGCGCGACCGCGAACTCGTGCACGAGCCGATCGCGCAGCTCAAGGCCGCGGGTTTCACCGCGCTGCGCGTGCCTCGGGAGCTCGGGGGCGGCGGCGTCTCGCTCCGGCAGTTCTTCCGCCAGCTCATCAACCTCGCCGCCGCCGACTCGAACATCCCGCAGGCCCTGCGCGTGCACGTCAACTTCGTCGAGGACCAGCGGCTCGCTAACACCCCCGCCGGCGACGCCTGGCTCCGTGCGGTGGTCGACGGGACCATCGTCGGCAACGCGATCACCGAGCCGGGCGCCGGTTCCGTGGGCGGCTACGCGACGAAGCTGACCGCGGACTCCGACGGCGTCTACCGCCTCAACGGCACCAAGTTCTACTCCACCGGCACGCTGTACGCCGACCAGATCCTGGTCGCGGCGGACCTCGACGGCGAGCGGGTCGGCGTGCTCGTCGATGCGACCGCCGAGGGCGTGGAGAAGGTCGATGACTGGAACGGCTTCGGCCAGCGCCTCACGGCGAGCGGAACGACCGTCTTCACCGACGTGGCCGTGCCCGCGGACCGGCTCCTCGGCGCCGGCTACGGCGCTCCGGGAGCCACCTACGCCACCTCGTACCTGCAGCTCGTGCAGCTCGCCGGGCTCGCCGGTATCGCGCAGCGGGCCACCGACGACACCGTGGCCTGGGTGCGGGCGCGGACCCGGACGTTCTCGCACGCGGCCGCCGACCTGCAGCGCGACGATCCGCTGGTGCAGCAGGTGATCGGCCGGCTCTCCAGCGCCGCATGGTCCGCGAAGCAGTCCGTGATCGCCGTCGCCGACGTGCTCGATCAGACCCTGGCGGACCGACGGGTCCACGAGGACCTGCTGCCGGAGGCCGAGCTGGCCGCCGCGCACGCCCAGCTCGCCGTCATCGACACCGTGCTGAAGGCCACCAGCGACCTGTTCGAGGTCGGCGGCGCGTCCATCGTCGACGCCGACCTGCGGCTGGACCGGCACTGGCGCAACGCCCGCACCCTCGCGGTGCACAACCCCGCCATCCAGAAGGCCCGCGCGATCGGCGACCTGCTGCTCAACGGCGCCGACCTGCCCTACGCGTGGAACGCCGGTTCCCGCACCGAGATCGCCAAGTAACCACACCACCGAAAGGCACGACCATGACCCAGGCACGCATCGCCATCATCGGCGCCGGAGTGGTGGGAGCCACCGCCGCGCTCGTCCTCGCCCGCGCCGGGCACCCGGTCGATCTGTACAGCGACCGCACCGCCCAGCAGCTCCGCGACGAGGTGCCCGCCACCGGCACCGCCGTGCTGTTCGGGCACTCACGCGACGTCGACCACACGCTCGTCGAGGAGCTCTACCCCGAGGCGCCCGTCTCGACCGGCATGAACACCCGCCTCAACACGGGCGAGCCCGGGGCGCTGGAGCAGGTGCTCGCCTTCGACCCCGACTTCACCTACACCGCCGCCGGCATCGACGTCCGCCTGCGGGCGTACGACCGGATCCGGCTGTTCGAGCAGGCCGGCGGTTCCTTCCACGTCGAGACGGTGACGCCGGAGAACCTCGACGCGATCGCCGCCGCGCACGACCTCACGCTCGTCTCCACCGGCAAGGGCGGCCTCTCGGGGCTGTTCCCGGTCGACGAGTCGCGCACCGTCTACCGATCACCGCAGCGCCACCTGCTGGCGGCGGCCTTCACCGGCCTCGGCCACGGCGAGGACGTGTTCACCTCCCGGGGACACGGAGCCGGCAAGCACAACGTCTTCAACCTGCACACCGACCAGGGCGAGATCTGGATCGGCCCGTACTGGCACAAGGACGCGGGAGCGACGTGGAGCGTGCTGGGCTTCGCCAAGCCCGACGGTGACTGGGTCCGGCGGTTCGGCGAGGTGACGGACGCACAGAGCGCGCTCGAGGTCGTGACCAGCATCTACCGGGACTACTTCCCCGACGACCTCCCGGACATCGAGAAGCTCCGCGTGATCGAGGAGGACTCGAAGTCGTGGCTCCGCGGCGCCGTCACCCCGACGGTGCGCCAGGGCGTCGGCTACACCCGCGGCGGCCGCCCGGTACTCGCGCTGGGCGACTCCGCGATCGCCTTCGACCCCATCGCCGGCCAGGGCGCCCAGACCGGCCTCATCCAGGTCGCGGCGTTGGTCAAGGCCATCGAGGTACGCGGCTCCGACTTCACCGCGGAATGGATCGGCGACCAGTTCGACCGGCATTGGGAGGAGCGCGGCCACGCCGCGGCGGAGGTGACCCGCCTGTTCCTCGGCGATCCCGATTACGCCTTCGCCGCGGGACTGCTGTTCGCGGGCGCGGTCGCCGACGACGCCGTCGGAGCCGCGCTGTTCGGTCTGCTGTCCGAGCCGGCGCCGATCCTCGACTTCCGGTCCGAGGCGGACGTCGAGCGGTTCATCGCCGACGCGAAGGCGGCCCTCGCACGAGCCTGATTCCGGCGGCCCGTCGAACAGATAGCTCTGCGAACGGACCGGGGAGCGAGTAGCGTCCCGCGGAATGGACATCCTGCGGACGAAACCCCTGGCCAGGATCAAGGCCGACGGGGCCGCCGAGGGCGGACTGCGGCGCGATCTGCGGCTGTTCGACCTCATCGGCTTCGGCGTCGGCATCGTGATCGGGACCGGCATCTTCACCCTGACCGGCGTGCAGGCCAAGGTGAACGCCGGTCCCGGCATCGCGCTCTCGTTCATCGTGGCCGGCGTGGTCAGCCTGTTCGCCGCCCTCTGCTACGCGGAACTGGCCTCGGCGGTGCCCACGGCCGGGAGCGCCTACACGTACGCCTACGCCACGATCGGCGAGGTCTTCGCGTGGATCATCGGCTGGGACCTGCTCCTGGAGTTCGGGCTCGGTGCGGCCGTCGTCTCCCGCAGCTGGTCCGGCTACCTGGCCGACCTGTTCGGGCTGCCGCCGCAGTGGTTCACCGAGGAGGCGCCGGTCAACGTCGGCGCGATTCTGGTGATCGTGATCCTCGGCGTGATCGCGACCGTCGGGATCCGAGAATCGGCGCGGGTGACCAACGTCCTCGTCCTGGTGAAGGTCGCGATCTCCGTCTTCGTCGTCATCGTCGGCGCCTTCTTCATCACCCGCTCCAATCTCGTTCCCTTCATCCCCGACTCGGTGCCGGCCCAATCCGGCGGCAACGCGCTGGACCGCCCGCTGATCGAGACCTTCCTGGGCGGCGCGCCGTCGCACTTCGGTGTCGCCGGGATCCTCACCGCTGCCGCGGTCGTCTTCTTCGCCTACACCGGTTTCGAAGCGGTCGCCAACCTCGGCGAGGAGGCCCGCAAGCCCGAGCGCGACATGCCGCGCGCGCTGATCGGCACGCTCCTCGCCTGCACCCTGCTGTACGTCCTGGTGTCGGTCGTCCTCACCGGCATGGTCAAGTACACCGACATCGACTCGAGCGCGCCGCTCTCCAAGGCATTCGACGTGGTCGGCGCGTCCTGGGCGGGCGATCTGGTGGCGATCGCCGCGGTGGCCGGACTGACCTCGGTGATCCTCGTCGAATTGGTGACGATGGGCCGTATCGGCTTCGCCATGGGCCGCGACGGTCTGATCCCGCCCTCCGTCGCGAAGGTCTCGCCGCGCTTCGGCACTCCGACCCGACTGACTGTGATCATCGTGATCGTCTGCGCCCTGATGGGCGGCTTCATCCCGATCGAGGCGCTCTCGGAGATGGTGAGCATCGGGGCGCTCTTCGCCTTCCTCCTGGTCTCCCTGGCGGTGCCGATCCTGCGGCGCACCAAGCCGGATCTCAAGCGCCCGTTCAGGGTTCCCTTCTCCCCCGTGATCCCGGTCCTGTCGGGCCTGGCCTGTGTCTACCTGATGCTGAACCTCGCCGTCGCGACCTGGCTGCGCTTCCTCGTCTGGTTCGCGCTGGGTGTCGCGATCTATCTGTTCTACGGTCGACGCCACTCCGTGTTGGGCAAGGAGGCGGCCGTGGCAGACTCTGGCGGGTGACGGTGCGCATCGGTCTGGTCGGAGCGGGTCCCTGGGCGCGGGAGACCCACGCTCCGGCGCTCACCGCGCATCCCGGCGTCGAGTTCGTCGGCGGCTGGGCCCGCGACCCCGCTGCCGCCGCCGAGGTCTTCCCGCGCAGTTTCGACTCGCCCGCCGCGCTGTTCGACGCCGTGGACGCGGTCGCCTTCGCCGTCCCGCCGAACGTGCAGGCGCCCCTCGCCGAACAGGCGGCACGGGCGGGCAAGCACGTCGTCCTGGACAAGCCGATCGCGCTCGACCTCGCCGGGGCCACAGCCCTCGCCGACGCCGTCGCCGCGGCCGGCGTGCGCTCCATCGTCGCCTTCACCCGACGGTTCGCCCCCGAGACCCGGGAGTTCGTCCGCGCCGCCGCAGCGCTGCGCCCGATCGCCGCCGAGGCGCAGTGGCTCTCCGGCGCCGCGCTGTCCGGGAAGTTCGCCGCCTCCACCTGGCGGCAGGAACAGGGCGCCCTGTTCGACGTCGGGCCGCACGTCCTCGATCTCCTCGACGCGGTGGCTGGCCCGATCACCGGGGTCGACGCCGCATGCTACGACGCCGCCAGCGACACCTGGACCGCGCAACTCACCCATGCAGGCGGGGCCGCCTCCTCCGTCTCGCTCTCCCTGCGGACGCCGGTGCTGCCGACCGTGCTGCGCGTGTGCGCGCACTCCGGGGACGGCCTCGCCGTTCTCGAAAGCCGCGAGACGCCGTCGACGGAGTGCTTCCGCGTCCTCCTCGACGAATTCCTCGACGTGATCGCCACGGGCGGCGATCACCCCCTCGACGTGCGCCACGGGCTGCACGTCCAGCGGATCATCGACCTGATCCGGGCCGCGGCCGGCCCGACGCGCCGATGAGAGTCCCACCCCCGGATCCGCCGGGCGGGTCCATCGTCGGCGACATCGCGCGCTGGTTCATCGAACGCTCCCGCGACGCCTTCTTCGTCCACGACGAGGCCGGGCGGATCGTCGTCATGAACGAAGCCGCCTGCTCGAGCACCGGCTACACCCGGGCGGAGCTCCTGCGCATGAACGCCCTCGACATCGCGCAGGTCACCGTCGACGAGGCACGGCGCAACTGGGACCTCGCGCTGGACGGCACGACGCTGGTCATCCCCGCCATGCACCGCCGGAAGGACGGCAGCACGTTCCCCGTGGAGACGCACCTGTACTTCCACGAGATCGACGGCCGTCGCTACGTCGCCGGCCTGGCGCGCGACATCTCCGAGCGGGTGGCCTCGGTGCGAGCCATGAGTGAGGCGCAGCGGCGGCTCCAGGAGCGCGTCGAAGAATCCGCCAGTCACTCGGAGCGCGTCTCCGACCTGCTGCAGGCGGTGATCGACGCCGCCCCCGACCTCGTCTACATCAAGGACCACCGCGGGCGCTACCAGTACATCAACGGAGCGGTGGCTGAGCTCGCCGGGATATCGCGCGGCCTCGCGATCGGCGCCGACGACACGGTCGTCTTCCCCGCGATCGCACACGTGTTGATGCAGACCGACCGCGAGATCATGGAGTCCGGTATCGGTCGCGACGTCGAAGAGTACCCGGAGGTCGGCGGTGAGCGCCGGATCTACCTGTCCAACAAGGCCCCGTACCGGAACGCCGCCGGCGAGATCGTCGGCATCATCGGCATCTCGCGCGACGTCACCGCGGAACGTCGGGACCAGGCCCTCCTGCGCCGCGCCGAACAACGCTGGCAGTTCGCCATCGACGGTGCGGGCGACGGCATGTGGGACTGGGACGTCTCCACGAACGAGATGTTCTACTCGCAGCGCTGGAAGTCGATGCTCGGCTACGACGCCGAGGACATCGGCTCCTCGGTCTCCGACTGGTCCGACCGCGTCCATCCCGACGACTACTCGGCGAGCTGGAACAGCATCCAGCGGATCGTCCGTGGCGAGGCCGAGGAGTTCTCCTTCGAGCACCGCATGCGGACCAAGGACGGCGGATGGCGCTGGATCCAGTCCCGCGGCCGCTCCATGGAGGCCGGCCCCGACGGCCTGCCCACGCGACTCATCGGCACGCACACCGACGTCACCGACCGCCGGCTCGCCGAGTCCGAGATCCGCGAGCTCAACCGACGGCTCCTATGGCGGGCCGACCACGACGACCTGACCGGGCTCCTCGGTCGCGCGGGCTTCATCGAACGCGCCACCGAGGTCGTAGCACTCCGGCGCGACGACGGCGCCGACCTCGCCGTGCTGTGGATCGACCTCGACTCGTTCAAGCGGATCAACGACTCGCTCGGCCACAAGGTGGGCGATCACGTGCTGCAGGTCGTGGCGCGACGGCTCCAGGTCGCGAGCCTCCCCACCGATCTCGTCGCGCGGCTGGGCGGCGACGAGTTCGTCGTCCTGCGCCCGCGCGTCGATGCGGCGCGGAACACCCCCGACTGGGCCGAGCGCGTCCGGGGCGCGATGGCACAACCCGTGGAGATCGACGGTCTGCAACTGACGGTCACCTGCTCGATCGGGCTGGTCGAATCGGGTGCGGCCGACGACGGCATCACGCAATTGCTGATCGACGGCGACCTCGCGCTGCTGCAGGCCAAACGCGACGGGCGCAACCGCATCGTGCAGCACTCCGCCGGTCTGCGTGCGCCGCAGCAGGAGCGGGTCGCGCTCGCCACCCACATCCGGTCGATGGTCGACCGCGGGGAGGTGATCGTGCGCTATCAGCCGGTCGTGGACCTGACGTCCGGGGCGATGGTGGGTGCCGAGGCACTGGCCCGGATGACGGGCCCCGACGGCGACGAACTGGCTCCTGCCGGCTTCCTCCCGCATCTGGAGGCGCTCGGCATGCTCCCCGCCCTGGCGCGCATCGTGCTCGATCGCGCCTGCAGGGACTTCGCCGCGGCTCCGGGCCTCGGCTGGGTGTCGGTCAACCTCGCTTCGGAGGACCTCGCGGACCCGCAGCTGCCGCACGTGGTCGAGAGCGCCCTCGCCCGTACCGGATTGGCCCCGGAGCGGCTCATCCTCGAGATCAACGAGCGAGTCGTCCCCGAGCGGCACGTCCTCGCCGCCACCCACCGACTCATCGAGCTCGGCGTCCGGATCGCCCTGGACGACTTCGGCACCGGTTGGTCGAGCCTCGCGCAACTGCGCGACCTGAACCTGGCTCTGGTCAAGATCGACCGATCCGTGGTCACGGCGTCGGTCGGGCAGGCCGACCCGCAGCTCGAGGCCATGCTGGACGCCGCGGTCGCCATGGCCCGGGCGCTCGACCTCGACGTGATCGCCGAGGGCATCGAGTGCCCTGCGGAGTCGACGGCGCTGGCCGCCGCCGGCGCCCACTACGCGCAGGGCTTCCTGTGGTCGCAGCCGGTCGACATCGACCTGCTGCCGCAGTGGGCTCACGGGGGCACCGCGGGCGCGTGAGGGCCACGGCCGACCGGCCCGACCGGCCGCCGTCCGGCGCTACCCTGGGGTCATGACGCACCCCGCCGACGACGCGCAGAATCCGAGCCCCGAGCCGACGCCGGCCGCGTCGGAGCCGATCGACGCGGAGATCGTCGACATCGTGCCGACGGGACCGGTGGCACCGTCGTACGAGGACGTCACCGGTTACACGGCTGCGGGCGTGCCCACCTTCGATCACATCCGCGACAAGATCGAGCGGCGCACCACCACAGCTCTCGGCGCCGAGGAACTCGCCCACGGCACCACGGCCGGACAGGACGCCGAGCGCGCCTTCGCGGAGCGGGAGAAGGCCGCCAAGGCGAAGCTCGAGGAGATCCGGCGCTCGATGGGTTCGTGAGTCGTCAGGCCAGTCGGTCGACGATGCGCAGTGCGTTGCCGCGGTCGATCGCGGCCGCCGCGTCGGGGTCGAGGTCCGATTCCTCGTCGAGGATCCGCGTGAACCGCGTCCCCACCGCCGGCGGCGCGTACGGGAAGTCGCTGCCGTAGAGGATGCGTGACGGGTCGGCGAACTCGCGGAGCGCGGCGAAGGCGTACCGCCCCGAGGACAGGGCGGTGTCCCAGTAGAACGTCCGGAACGCCGCGAGCAGCTCGTCGGACGAGCGCCCCGCGGGATCGAGCGCCGCCTGCAGCTCGCAGAATCGGAGCGCCGCGTAGGGCACGAAGCCGCCCGCGTGCGACAGGATGATCCGGATGTTCGGGAAGCGGTCCGTGATGCCGTGGAGCACCATGTGGACGGCGTTGCGGGTGGTGTCGAAGGGGTAGTCGACCAGCGGTCCGGGCATGTCCGGCAGGAGCGGGAGCTGCGCGTGCGCGGGGTGGATGAAGACCACGGCGCGGTGTCGGTCCAGCGTCTCCCACAGCGGCGTGTACGCCGGGTCGCCGAGGTAGACCCCGTCGTAGTTGGAGAGGAGCACGACGCCGTCGGCGGCCAGCTCGGTGAGCGCGTACTCGGCCTCCGCGACGGCATCGTCGACGTCGGGCAGCGGCACCGTCGCGAACGCGCCGAACCGGTCGGGGCGGCGGCGCACCAGGTCCGCGGCGTATTCGTTCACGCGCCGCGCCATGTCCCGGCGCTCGGACCCCCGCCAGCCGACGACGCTCGGCGCGGTCAGCGACACTACGCTCGTGGCGATGTCGTTGTCGTCCATGAAGGACAGGTGCGCGTCCTCCGACCACCGGGGCAGCGCCCAGCCGGACGGATCGCCGCCGTGATCGGCGAGAGCGTCGCCCCAGAACGGAGGAACGAGGTGGGTGTGAACGTCGATGCGGTCCCTATCGGTCATGACTCCACCCTGCGCCCGTGTCCCCGCGAGCGGCAGGGGAGGAAATCCCTCCCCCTCCCGGTAGCGGCGGCTACGTACTGATGGCGCGGGATCAGCGTCTGGTGACGCTCGGCGCCTTCGTTCGAGCGCGACGCGACGCGGCGAACCCGCCCGCGACCGACGAACGCCGTCAGGTCTCCGGGTTGCGCCGGGAGGAGGTCGCGGCGCAGGCCTTCATCAGCGACGACTACTACCGCCGCATCGAGCAGGGCCGGATCGTGCCGAGCGCCGACGTGCTGCGCCGCATCGGTGAAGTTCTCGGGTTCGGCGACGACGAGACCCGCTACGCGGAATCACTCCTGTCCGAAGCGGATCACCCGGAGCGCCCGGTGGCGGGCGCACCGAGCGCGGCGCTGCGCAGCCTCGTCGACCAACTCGGCGAGGTACCCGCGCTCGTCATCGGACCGGGAACCGCGATCCTCGCCTGGAACGACGCAGCGGCCGAGCTCCTGGTGGACTTCGCCGCCATCCCCGCCGCCCGTCGCCGGTACGTGGAGCTGCTGTTCACCGACGACGACTTCCAGAGCCGGTTCGCTGACCTCGACGCGATGCGCCGCACGGTGGTCGGGATCGTGCGGGCGAGCGCACCGTCGGGCCAACCGGACAGCGCCTGGATCGACGACCTGGAGCGCGCGGACGAGCGGTTCCGCGAGCTGTGGCGGCGGCACGCCGTGACCCAGCCGCACGACCATCTGCGCGTGCGGCTGCGCACCGAGGACGGCGCGAGCACCGAGTACGACCAGGTGGTGCTGCAGGTGGTCGACGAGCCGACCCAGCGGGTGCTGCTGTTCGCCCGGCGCTCCCCCTAGGGCGCGCCGGGCGCCGGGTCAGGCCAGGCCGCCCGCGAGATACTCGGCGTAGGCGGGCAGGTCCAGCTGTCCGTGGCCGGAGAGGCCGATGACCAGCACCTCATCGGAGTGCTCGCGCGCGTAGTCCGCCGCGGCGGCGATGGCGTGCGTCGACTCGGGGGCCGGCACGATGCCCTGCGACCGCGCGAACAGCACGCCCGCGGCGAAGGCGTCGTTCTGCTCGATCGCGACGCCCTCGACGAGCCCCAGCTCGACGGTGTGGCTCAGCGCCGGCGACATACCGTGGTAGCGCAGGCCACCGGCGTGGATCGGGTCCGGGACGAAGTCCATGCCGAGCGTGTGCATCTTGAGCAGCGGCGTGAGGCCGGCGACGTCGCCGTGGTCGTAGCGGTACTCGCCCTTCGTGATCGACGGGCAGGCCTTCGGCTCGGCGGCGACGATCCGCGGGTCCTGACGGCCGTGGATCTTCTCCCGCAGGAACGGGAAGGCGAGGCCGGCGAGGTTGGAGCCGCCGCCCGCGCAGCCGAAGACCACGTCGGCGCCCTGCTCGTGCAGGTTCAGCTGCTCGACGGCCTCGAGGCCGATCACCGACTGGTGCAGTACCACGTGGTTGAGCACGCTGCCCAGGGCGTAGCGGGCGTCGGGGTCCTGCGCCGCGACCTCGACGGCCTCGGAGACGGCCATGCCGAGGCTGCCCGTGGTGTCCGGGTCCTTCGCCAGCATGGCGCGGCCCGCCTCCGTGAGGTCGGACGGGCTCGGGTGGACGGTGCCACCGTAGGTGCGCATCAGGTGGCCGCGGTAGGGCTTGGAATCGTACGAGGCGCGGACCTGCCACACCTCGACGTCGATGCCGAACTGGGCGCCGGCGAAGGAGAGTGCGCTGCCCCACTGCCCCGCGCCGGTTTCGGTGGTCAGCTTCGTCACGCCGTCGACGGCGTTGTAGTAGGCCTGCGCGACGGCCGAGTTCGTCTTGTGCGAGCCGACGGGGCTGACGCCCTCGTACTTGACGTAGATCCGGCACGAGGTGCCGAGCGCCTCCTCGAACTTCCGCGCCCGGATCAGGGGCGAGGGCCGCCACATCGACAGGATCTCGCGGACCGGCTCGGGGATCTCGTGGTAGGCCTCGGTCGACGCCTCCTGAGCGATCAGACCCGACGCGAAGAGGGGCGCGAGGTCCTCGGGCTGCACGGGCTCCTTGGTGCCGGGATGCAGGTGCGGCGGGATGGGCGTCTCCAGTTCCGCGGCCAGGTTGTACCAGTGCGTGGGAACCTCGACGGTCGTGATGTCCTGGTGCGCCGCGGCGTCCGAGAGTGTCATGGCTCACAGCGTAGATCGCCCGGTTTCGGCGACTTTCCCACAGGTCCGTCTTACGGTCGCCACCTATCCTGGGCGACGTGCGAGGACGGAGGGCCGGACGGTGAACCCGCTGCGGAATCTGCAGCTCACGGCGGGTCCGGTGCCGCTCCTGCTCCTGCTGGCCGGGGCGGCGGCCCTGGCCGGGTTGATCAGCGCGACGCGCCGCAGCGGATCCACCCGGACCGTGCTCGCCTGCATCGGCGCCGCCCTGACGACGACGGCGCTCGTCGACTTCCTCGTCGAGTTCGTCTGGAGGCCTTTCCCCGATCGGCTCGATCCCCTGGTGCTCCTGTGGATCGGCCTCGCGGTCCTCGCGGTGCTGCTCGCGGGCGTGCGCGTGGTCCGGTCCCCGTCGTGGCGGTCCGCGGGGCTCAGTGCCACGGCGGTCGCCGTGGTCGCGCTGATGGGTGCGGGGCAGGTCAATTCGCTCTACGCGGCGTATCCGTCGGTCGAGGATCTGCTGCCCGTCGACTATCCGGCGACGGTGCCGCGCCCCGACCCGGGGACCGAGGCCGTGCGCGGTGTCGTGGTCCGGGCGACGGTGCCGCCGGCCCGCTCGCGGTTCGCCGCTCGGCAGGCACTGATCTACCTCCCGCCCGCGTACCTGTCCGGCGCCCGTGAGCGCCTGCCGGTCCTCATGCTGTTGCCCGGCCAGCCGGGCTCGCCGCGGGACTGGTTCTCGGGCGGGAAGCTCGCGCGGACCATGGACACCTACGCGGCCCGTCGGGGCGGGGTCGCCCCGGTCGTGGTGGTGCCCGACGCCACGGGCGGCCAGTTCGAGAACCCGCTGTGCGCCGACAGCCGGAGCAAGCGCGCCGCGACCTATCTCGCCGAGGACGTCCCCGCGTGGGTGCGACAGAATCTGTCGGTCGATCCCATGCCGCGGGCCTGGGCCGTGGGCGGCTACTCCTACGGAGGCACGTGCGCGCTGCAACTCGCCACCCGCTTCCCCGAGGTCTTCCGCACCTTCCTGGCTCTGTCGCCCGACGCCGAGCCGGACCTGGGCGGCGGACGCGAGGAGACGATCCGGGACGCCTTCGCCGGCGATCGGGGCGCGTACGCGCGGGCGGATCCGATCACGCAGCTGTCGCTGCGCCGGTTCCCCGACAGCGCGGGCGTGCTCGTCGCCGGTACCGACGACGCCGCGTCGACCGCGGCCGCGAAGCGGGTCGCCGTCGCTGCGGCAGGGGCCGGGATGACCGTGCGCACCCGCTGGATCCGGGGCGGGCACGACTTCGCGGTGTGGTCGGGCGGGCTGACGGCGGAACTCGACTGGCTCGGCGGCCGCCTGGGCCTGCCGGGCTAGGTGCGGATCAGCGCGCCCGCGGCGAAGTCCCCGGCGTGCGCGAAGGCCGCGAGCACCACGTCCTCCCCTGCCTCGATCCGGCCGTCCGCGCGGGCGGTGGCGAAGGTGTGCGGGACGCCGACGGCGAACAGGTTGCCGCACTCGTCGAAGGTGTCGGGATGCCGCTCGGGCGGGAGTTCCAGCGCCTCGCGCCAGTTCCGCAGGAAGGTGCGATTCGGCTGGTTGGTGACGAGATGACCGACGTCGGGTCCGCGCAGCCCGCCCGCCGCCGCGGCCGCGAGGGCGACCTCCGGTACCAACCGGTTGCCGCGGGCGAGGACCTTCGCGATCTTGGCCTCGGTGAAGCCGACGTGCAGCTGCCCCTCCCCGGCCTCCCAGTACTTGCGCGGCGGATCGACCGCCGCGGTCATGTCGCCCGCGTACTCGCTGTGCTGCGCGCACACGACCTCGCGGACCTCCAGGCCCCCGGCCTGCGGGTCGGCGACCACGAGGGCCGCCGCGGCACCGTCGCCCGGGATGGCCGCCTGGGGCAGGTTCCGGACCCGCTCCTGGGTGAAGACGTTCCCGGCGGCGTTGGTGGCGGTGAGCAGCAGCGCCGACCGAGCGGTGCCCGCGGTGAACATGGTGCGCGCGAGGTGCAGCATGAGCAGGAAGGCGGCGCAGCCGCCGTTGTGGATGTCGAGGACCAGCGAGGGCCGGGTGCCGAGGCGGCGCACGACGTCGCCGCCGCAGCCCACGACGGGCAGGTCCGGCAGCTGGGAGTGGCTGAGGACGACGTCGGCTTGCAGGGCCTCGTCGCCCACCTGCGCCCGCAGCCGGTCGATCGCCGCGCACATCAGGTCGACGTTGGACTCCCCCGCCGCGGCGTGGTGCCGATACGCGGGGGGCGCGAACATCGGGTTCGAGGTGAGCGTGCGGCTGTCGGCATCGGCGTACTCGCGGAAGTAGTCGGCGGAGACGCGGTTCTCGGGCAGGTACGACGCGAGCCCGACGATCCGGGGGTTCACCGGTCCATCCATTCGGGCCGGACCGGTTCGCCGTGCGCGTGCCGGTGCTCCGCGATGGCTTTGAGGTTCTCGAGCTCCATCTGGTGGCCGGCGCCGAAGGTGTCCCACAGGTCGCCGACCCACACGGGACGGTCGGGCGGCGCCGTCTCGGGGTACGGGTTCTCGTCGTAGAACGGGTGGTGGCAGTTGACCCACAGCACTACCGATCCGGGTCGGTTCAGCACCGTCTGCGCATCGACGATCCGCATGAGGTAGATCATCCAGAGGTGCTTGCCCTGGTCCCAGGCGCAGTGGTAATCGACGGTGCGGGCATCGGGATGCGCGACGGTGCGCGTGTAGATCTCGGTGTCGGCGCCCAGCATGTCGCGAGCCACCCAGAGCCCCGGCTCTTCGGTCTCGCGGAAACCGCGCAGGCTGTAGGTCCATTCCTCCAAGGAGCGGGTGTCGGAGAGCCAGTCGTAGAGCTCGTCGGGCGGTGCATTCACGTAGGACTGCACGGGACAGAAGTCGCCGTAGATCTGCTCGTGCGGGTACACCGACCGCATGCGGTCCACGAGGATCGGCTGCGCCACCGGGCGGGGGTGGCTCTCGATACGGATGGTTCCCTCGATGTCGATCGCCGGGATCATGAATGCTCCTTCGCGGTGTCGGGCAGCAGCGCTGCGAACGGGGGTATCTCCGCGGGGTCGGTACCGATCTCCAGGCACGACGGTCCGCCGGACGAGCGGGCCAGCAGTTCGGCGGCGGCGGAGCGCGCACCGTCGGGCGTGGCGGCGGAGCGGACGGGCAGCGTCGGGAACATGGCGTCCAGGCCCTCCGCGATCGTGCTGGGCCGGAAGCGGTTGATGCTGGGCAGGTCGGGGAAGAACCGGCCCTCGCGGACCACGCACATGCCGTGCGCGTCGTTGTTGAGCACCACGAGCAGGACCGGTGCGCGAGCCTCGATCGCGGTGTGGATCTCCATACCGTGCATGAAGAAGGCGCCGTCGCCGGCCAGGATCACGGTCGGGCGCCCGGTGGCGATCGCGGCTCCGATCCCGGCCGCGATCCCGTGCCCCATTCCGCCCATGCCGAGAGCGACCAGGAAGCGCTCGCCCGTGCCGATGGGGAGCCGGTGCACCGCAGCCGCCCCGGCGTTGCCGGCATCCGCGAAGACCAGCGCGTCGCGCGGGATCACGCCGGCCAGCGCATCCACCGCGTCCGCACAGGTCATCACCCCGGAGCCGCTCCGGGGCACGACGATCGGCTCGGGCGCGGCCCGGGTCCACGGCTTCCGCCGGCAGGGGCCGGCTTCCGTGGCGAGCGCCCGGGTGTACGCGGCAAGGTCCCGCACGGGCTCGTGCGCGGTCACCTCGCGCAGGGGCGGTTCCGCACCCACATGCACCGTGCACGTGACGTCGATCGTCGCGTCCAGGCCGGTGCGGTCCATGAGGTCGAGTTCGGTGCCCAGCGCCAGGATGAGGTCGGCCTCGGCGGCCGCGCGCACCACCGACGGGTGCCCCATCACCCCGGCGACGCCGACGACCCCGCGCGGAGGCGCGGCGTCGCGACCGTTGGGGCCCACGGCGATCACCGCTCCGGTCGCGGCGGCGAGATCCGCCACCGGGCCGGCCAGGCGCGCTCGTGACGCGGCTTCACCGAGCAGGATCAGAGGCCGGCGGGAGGCCCGGAGAGTGCGGATCACCTCGTCCGACGGCGCCGGCGCGGGCTGCCGGACGGGCGTACGGGCCGGCAGCGCGGGGCATTCGGCGACCTGCACGTCCTTGGGCAGCAGCAGCGCCGCGGGCAGGCCCCGCTCGAGGCAGTCGAGCGCCCCGTCGAGCGCGGGGCGCAGGTCCTCGGGCCCGGAGACCTTCGCCGCGAAGCCCGTGACGCCGCGCAGCACGCCGAGGAGGTCCACGGTGCGCGGCGGGGCGCACATGTCCTGGAAGGCGCCGCGTCCCTCGGCCCCGGTCGGCGGACTGCCGATCAGCGCCAGGATCGGCACCCGCGACTGGTGGGCCTCGGCGAGTGCGGGGACGCAGTTCATGGCCGCGCCGCCCGAGGTCGCGATGAGGCAGGCGGGCCGCCCGGTCATCCGGGTGGCCCCGTCGGCCATCGCCCCCGCGCCGAACTCGTGCTTGGCGATCGTCACCGCCGTCCGACGGTGCGCGGGCCGCCGCAACAGCGCCGCGAACAGATCCTCGGAGTTGGCACCGTGGATACCGTATGCGTGGCGAAAACCATACGCATACAAAGCATTTGCAATGCGGTCCGCGACCTTTGAAGGCACAAACCACACAGTAGGCCGGTGTGACGGGCTTCACAACAGAGCAGGCGAACGCCGTCCGCTTAAGGGCGTTGCGCCCCCAGTCGGCGCGCGAAGGCCTCGGCCTCCGTGAGGTCCGCCGCGCTCGGACGCCCCTTGTTCAGGCCGCCGACCAGACCGAACGGGCCCATGGTGTCGAGCCCGCGACACAGGAATACCTCCGGCGCGAGCTGGAATCCCGCATCCGTGAGCAGATCGGCGAGGTTCCGCGTGTAGCGGCGCAGCGGCGTCTCCGGCAGCCCGCTCGTCGCGTACACGAAGGCGGTGCCGCGCGGCTTCGCTGCGAGGCCGCGGACCAGGCGGAGCAGGTCCGGATCGAAGGACATCCAGTACACGCCCGATCCGAATCCGACCAGGTCGGCGGCGTCGATCTGCTCGGCTGTCACCTCCGTCGGCGCCACCACCGGCGCCCCGAGGACCCCGCCGATCCGATCGGCCACCTTCCGGGTGTTGCCGTGGTGCGAGGACGCGCAGATCACCAGTGCCGACATGGCTCCATCGTGGCACGGATCAGCGGGTCACGCCCTGCTCACGAGCCGCCGTCGAAGGCGTCGAGGATGCGCTGTGCGGCGAGGGCGGGGGTCAGCGAACCGTCCTGAACCGCGGCCTCGACCTCGGACCGCACCGACCGCACACCGTCGGAATGTTCGACCCGGCCGAGGATCGCGTCGCGGACCATCGTCCAGGTCCAGTCGACCTGCTGTTGGCGGCGGCGCCGGTCGAACTCCCCCGCCTCCTGCAGCGTGCTGCGGTGCCGCAGGACGGCGTCCCAGAACTCGGGGATCCCGGTGCCCTCCACGGCGCTCTGCGTGAGCACCGGCGGGCGCCACAGGGCGCCGCGCGGGTGGATCAGGCGCAGCGCGCTGGAGAGCTCCCGCGCGGCGACGCGGGCCTCGACGACGTGGTCGCCGTCGGCCTTGTTGACCGCCACCACGTCGGCCAGCTCGAGGACGCCCTTCTTGATGCCCTGCAGTTGGTCGCCGGTGCGCGCCAGGGTGAGGAAGGTGAAGGTGTCGACCATGTTCGCGACGGTGACCTCGGACTGCCCGACGCCGACGGTCTCGACCAGGACCACGTCGAAGCCGGCGGCCTCCATCAGCACCATCGTCTCGCGGGTCGCCTTCGCGACGCCGCCGAGCGTGCCCGACGTGGGCGACGGCCGGATGTAGGCGCGGGGGTTCACGGCGAGCGTGCCCATCCGGGTCTTGTCGCCCAGGATCGAGCCGCCGCTGCGGGTGGACGAGGGGTCCACCGCCAGCACGGCCACCTTGTGCCCCAACGAGATCAGGTGATTGCCCAACGCCTCGATGGTGGTCGACTTCCCCACGCCCGGCACGCCGGTGATCCCCACCCGGGTGGCGATCGGGGCATCCGGCGGGGGCGTCACCTCGAGCAGCAGCTCCTGCGCGAGGGCCTGGTGATCCGGCCGGCGGGACTCGACCATCGTGATGGCGCGCGCCAACACGGCGCGCTTGTCGGCCCGGACCCCGTCCGCGAGTTCGGCGACGGTGATCACGCCAGCTGGTACCCCAGCTTGTTCCCCAGCTCGTGCAGCAGGTTCACCGCGGCGTCCGCGATGACCGTGCCGGGCGGATAGATGGCCGACGCGCCCGCCGCGTACAGCTCGTCGAAGTCGCCCGGCGGGATGACGCCGCCCACCACGATCGTGATGTCGGGCCGTCCAACCTCGGCCAGAGCGTCGCGCAGGGCCGGCACCAGCGTGAGGTGACCGGCCGCGAGCGAGGAGACGCCGACCACGTGCACGTCGTTGTCGGCGGCCTGCTGCGCGACCTCCTCGGGCGTGGAGAACAGCGGGCCCACGTCGACGTCGAAGCCCAGATCGGCGAACGCGGTGGCGATCACCTTCTGGCCGCGGTCGTGGCCGTCCTGCCCCATCTTGGCGATGAGCACGCGCGGACGGCGGCCGTCGGCCTCCTCGAACTTCTCCACCAGCTCGGTCGCGGTGTGGATGTTGCCGGCCGCCCCGGCCTCGTCGCGGTACACGCCACTGAGCGTACGGATCTCGGCCTGATGCCGGCCGTAAACCTGCTCGAGCGCGTCGGAGATCTCCCCGACGGTGGCCTTGGCCCGCGCCGCGTCGATCGCCAGGGCCAGCAGGTTGTTCTCCATGCCACCCTCGGACGAGCCCGCCGCCCGGGTGAGGTTCGCCAGCGCGGCCGCGACGGCCTCGGGATCGCGCTCGGCGCGCAGCTGCTCGAGCTTCGCCAGCTGCTCGGTGCGCACCTTGGAGTTGTCGACCTTGAGCAGCTCGATCGCGGTGTCCTCGGCGACCTGGTACTTGTTCACGCCGATCACCGGCTGGCGGCCCGAATCGATACGGGCCTGGGTGCGGGCCGCCGCCTCCTCGATGCGGAGCTTCGGGATGCCCTCGCCGATGGCCTTCGCCATGCCGCCGGCCTCCGTGACCTCGCGGATGTGGGCGCGGGCCCGCTCGGCGAGCTCGTGGGTGAGCGTCTCGACGTAGTACGAGCCGCCCCACGGGTCGATCGGCCGGGTGGTGCCGGACTCCTGCTGCAGCACCAGCTGCGTGTTGCGCGCGATGCGGGCGGAGAAGTCCGTCGGCAGCGCGATCGCCTCGTCCAGCGCGTTCGTGTGCAGCGACTGGGTGTGGCCCTGCGTCGCCGCCATGGCCTCGACGCACGTGCGCGCGACGTTGTTGAAGACGTCCTGCGCGGTGAGCGACCAGCCCGAGGTCTGCGAGTGGGTGCGCAGCGAGAGGGACTTGCTGTTCTTCGCGTCGAACTCCGCCACCAGCTCGCTCCACAGCAGGCGCGCGGCGCGGAGCTTGGCGACCTCCATGAAGAAGTTCATGCCGATGCCCCAGAAGAACGACAGGCGCGGCGCGAACTTGTCGACGTCGAGACCCGCGTCGATGCCGGCCTTGATGTACTCGACACCGTCGGCCAGCGTGTACGCGAGCTCGAGATCCGCTGTGGCCCCGGCCTCCTGGATGTGGTAGCCGGAGATCGAGATCGAGTTGAACTTCGGCATCTTCTGCGACGTGTACGCGAAGATGTCGGAGATGATCCGCATCGACGGCACGGGCGGATAGATGTAGGTGTTGCGCACCATGAACTCTTTGAGGATGTCGTTCTGGATGGTGCCCGCGAGCTTCTCCGGTCCGACGCCCTGCTCCTCCGCCGCCACCACGTAGAGCGCGAGGATCGGCAGCACGGCGCCGTTCATGGTCATCGACACCGAGACGCCGCCCAGGTCGATGCCGTCGAAGAGCTGCCGCATGTCGAGGATCGAGTCGATCGCGACGCCGGCCATGCCCACGTCGCCGGTGACGCGCGGATGGTCGGAGTCGTAGCCGCGGTGCGTCGCCAGGTCGAAGGCCACCGAGAGCCCCTTCTGGCCGGCCGCCAGGTTGCGGCGGTAGAAGGCGTTCGACTCGGCGGCGGTGGAGAAGCCGGCGTACTGCCGGATGGTCCACGGCTGGTTGACATACATCGTCGGGTACGGGCCGCGGATGAAGGGGACCGCGCCCGGGTAGGAGTCCACCGGGTAGCCGGCCTCGGCGACGGCGTCGCGGTCGGCGCGGGTGTAGACGGGCTTGACGTCGATGCCCTCCGGCGTCGTCCAGGTCAGCTGGTCCGGAGTGTAGGCGTAGGCCGCGGCCGAGGCGTCCACGAAGGCGTCCACGTCGGCGCCCGACGGGGCCGCGCCGGGCAGCTCCTCGAACGGCACGTCGGCGAAACTGTCGATGGTGGTGTCGGTCATCTCAAGCCCCCAGGCGGGTCAGCAGGTCGTCGAGCGCGGCGGCCGCGTCGATCTTCGCGTGCAGGTAGATGTCGACGAGGCCGTCGTCGACGGTGCCGGGCGCTCCGGCGAGCAGGACCAGGTCGCCCGCCTCGCGCAGCGAGCGGGCCAGCGCCTCGCCCTCCTCGGCGTACCCCGAATCCGATCCGGCCAGCGCGGTGATCCTCGCGCCCGGCGGGCCGTCGCGGGTGGCGGCACCGGCGGCCTGCTCGGCGGCGTCCAGCACGGTCTCGATACCGCCGGAGGCGAGCAGGTTGGTCAGGAAGGTCGACCGGCCGTTGTGCTGCGCGACGGTGCCGATGGTCACCATCCGGATCCGGGGACGGACGCCGTGCTCGCGCAGGAACGCGTCGGACCGGGTGCGCAGGGCCTCGAAGGGCGCGGCGTACGAGCGCACGACGGGGCCGTTCGTCGCGGCCGACGGTGCCACGGGCGGCTCGGCGAGGTTCGGGAACTCGTTGACGCCCGTGAGCTTGCGCGCACGGCGTGCGACGGCGGCGTCGCGGCGGTCCGCGGACTCGCCGAGCCGCGTCGCGATCGTCTCGTCGGCGGCACCGCGGGCGAAGCCGCCCGCGCCCTCGACGGCCTGCAGGACGCCCCACGCCGCGCGGGCGAGATCGTCGGTCAGCGACTCGACGTGCCAGGAGCCGGCCCCGGGATCGACGACCCGGCCCAGGTTGGACTCCTCGAGGAGCAGCAGCTGCGTGTTGCGGGCGATGCGGCGCGCGAAGGCGCGCGAATAGCCCTCGACGCCGCCCGGCAGCGCCTCGTCGTAGTCGAGGGTGGTGACGTAGTCGGCGCCGCCCAGCCCCGCGCCGAAGGCAGCGACGGTCGTGCGGAGCAGGTTCACCCAGGGGTCGCGCTGCGTGGTCGCGGCGAGCGAGGTCACCGCGTGCACCGGGGCGTTGCCCGCATCGGGCGCGCCGAGACGCTGTGCGACCCGGGCCCACACGGTGCGCCACGCGCGGATCTTGGCGAGGGTGAGGAACTGGTCGTCGGTGGCGGCCAGACGGATCGTGAGCTGCCCCAGCGCAGCGGCAGGCGAGAGACCCGCGGCGGTCAGGGCGCGCACCTGATCGAGCGCGGCCGCAGCGGCGAGGCCCAGCTCCTGGGCGGCAGTCGCGCCGGCGTTGTGGAGATCGGCACCGTCGACGACGAGGGCCCGCACGTCCTCGGACCGGGCGTCGGCGACGCGGGCGAGCTCAACGGCCTCCTCGATCGAGACGTCGGCGCGGCCGACCACCTGGGAGGTGAACGGCGCGGCGCCGAGGCTCACCCGCACCAGGTCGGCGCGGTAGGCGTCGGACTCGGCGGCCCGGTCGAGCGCGGCGTAGACCTGGGCCGCGGCGTCGGCGGCCCGACCGCCCGCCGTCAGGAGGATCGGCGCCATGTCGGGGTAGACGCCCTCGAGCAGCGGCGCGGGGTCGGGGCGGGTCAGCCACAGGGCGCTCGCGCCGGACTCCAGCGCTCCCAGCACGTCGGAGGCATCGGTGGTCGCGTCGAATCGCTCGGCCACCTTCCAGCCCAGGCGGACATCCGGGGTGGGATTGCCGCCGCGGATGAAGGGGAAGGCGCCGGGCAGCGGCGCCTCGGGCTGCTCGTCCCTCTGCGAGTAGAGCGGCGCGATCTGCACGCCGTCGTCCTCGGTGAGTGTGGTCAACGCGGCGATCGGGTCCTCGGGCGGCGTGCCGCCCCGCGACTTCGCGAGCACGGCGCCGACGGACTCGCGCCATGCCTCGTAGGGACTGTCCACCACGTGGGCCTCCTCACCTGTGGCCGCGCACACGCACGACCGTGCACCCGCCGTCGCGTCACAACGGCGTCCGAGAATCCACGTTAACCGATTGCTCTTGCTACGCCCCAGTAGGGTGGCGGCACTCCGCACCACCACGGCGTATGTTGGCTCGACGTGAGCGACAACGATTCCCGGATGCGGCCCGGCGACCGCACCCTCGTCGTCCACGCGGCCCTCGGCTGCGTCGTCGTGCTCGCACTCGTGGTCGCCGGGATGCTGTTGCCGCACCCCGGCATCTCGACGGTGCGCGGGTGGGCGGACTCGACCGGCGCCTGGTTCGTGGTGCTTTTCCTCGCCGCCCATACGGTGGTCACGGTGTTCCCGATCCCTCGAACGATGTTCACGGTGTCAGCGGGGGTGCTGTTCGGCCCGATCGGGATTCTGCTGTGCATGGTTGCGTCCACCGCCGCCGCGACGATCGCTTTCCTCGCGGTCCGCGCGATCGACGAACGGCACCCGTCCGCGGTCCTCGCCCGGGTGCGCTCGCACCGCGCCTACGTGCCGATCGCGGCACGCCTGCGCGCCCGGGGCTGGCTGGCCGTCGGATCGCTGCGGCTCATCGCCGTGGCACCCTTCTCCCTGGTCAACTACGCGTCGGCGCTCTCGCCTGTGCGCTTCTGGCCGTATCTGGCGGCGACGGTGGCCGGCCTCGCCCCCGGCACGGTCGCCGTCGTCCTGCTCGGCGACGCGCTCACCGGTGAGTCGTCGCCGTGGCTCGTGGTGGTCAGCGGCGCGCTGATGGCGATCGGGGTCGCGGGCCTACTGGTCGACGCGCGCATGCCCGCAAGCCCCGAGGCTTGAACTTCCCATCCGCAAGCCACTGAACTTGCCTGTACACGGCGACGCAGCGGGCGGCGACGACCGCCACCCTGAATCCTTCGTCGAAAACGTCGTCGCAGAAATACCCTGTCAAGATCTATCTTCGTTCGATTTTGGTCAATAGAATCGAAGGTATGACTCATTCGGATGACGCGTTCACGCTGGGGCGGCGGGTGCTGTCGCCGTTGCCGTCGGTGTTCGACGGTGCGGTGTCCGGGTTGAGTGCTGCGGGCGCGTTGGCGCGGTTGCGGGTGTTGACGGTCGAGCAGAATCGGTTGGAGGCGGAGCGCTCGGCGGTGCTGACCAGGCTGTACGAGTTGCGTGATGATGCGCGGCGGGTGTGCGAGGAGTCATCGCGCCGGTTTGTCGATGATTGGGATGAGTTGGTGGCGGAGGTCGGTGCCGCGCTCGGTGCGGGTCGTGTTGCTGCGGGGGCGGCGGTGCATCGCGGGCTGGATCTGCGGGAGCGGTGCCCGCGGTTGTTCGAACTGTTCGCCGCCGGGGCAGTGTCGCTGTCGGTGGTGCGGGAGGTGCTGCGGGCGTCGGCGGCGGTCCTCGACGAGGATGTCGCTGCGGCCTATGACGAGCGGATCGCTGTGTGGCTCGCGGCGCGCTCCGGTGAGGCGGTCACGGCGCGGGCGGTGGCGGATGCCGCGAAGGCGATCCTGGTCCGGCTGGATGCGGACGCAGCGCGGCAGACACCTCCCGTGGCGCCGCGGGAGCGGCTCGAGTTCCACGCCCGCGCCGATGGACTGGTGGACCTGGAAGCGGTGATGGGCAAGGATCAGGCGATCCGGTTGTCGGCAGCGGTCGCGCCGGTCGCGCGGTCGGTGTGCCGGGAGGACGGCCGAACTCTGGGACAACGGCAGGTCGCCGCGCTGGTCGCGCTGGCAGAGGGCTACGAGAGCCTCGGGTGTCTGTGCGGGCGCGACGACTGCGATCTGCGGGACGCCCGTCCCCGCACCGGCGCAGTCTCGCAGGAGGTCACCGCGTTGGCGGTGATCGTCCTCAACGAAACCGACCTGGCCGAGGTCGCGCCGACCGCAACCACGGATGCGCCGCAGCGGAAAGCCGCGCCTGACGGTGATCCGAACCTGTTCACCGCTTCGCCCGAATCCGAAGCCGGTGCTGCGGCCGATACCGATGACAGCGCGGACGATGCTGCCGCTGCCCCTGAGGGCGCGCACCGGCCGGCCCCGCGACCGCGGCCCGCTGAAGCTCAGAGCACCGGCGCGGTGGTCCTCACCGACGATCCAGGGATTTCCGGTCTGGTCACCGTCGAGCACGCGCGGGAGTTGATCGCCGCCAGCAGCACCCGGTGGCGGGTCCTCGGGCGCCGTGACCCCGCCACTGGTGAGGTGCACGTGCGGGGTGCCGGCGGGTATCGGCCCACCTGGTACCAGTTGCTGGTGATGCGCCTGACGTACCCCAGCTGCGTCTTCCCCGGCTGCAGCACACCGTCCGGCCGCTGCCAGGCCGATCACGTCGGCGAGTACGACCACGACGACCCCGCTACGGGCGGACCGACCACCGTCGCCGGCAAGAACACCGTGGGGAACCTGGTACCGCTGTGCGGATTCCACCATCGGATCAAGACCGAGACCGGCTGGCTCTCCGACATCCTGCCCGACGGCACCGTCGAATGGCGCCACCCCACCGGCGGCATCTACACCGTGCCACCGGGCACCGCCCGGGAGCTGCTGCCCGGACTTGAGAAGATCATCTGGGACGCACCGGAACCCACGCGGCCACCGACACCGAAGAACCCCGGCGGGCTGGCGACCGCCGCCACACGCCGCGCGAAAGCCCGCACGGCGCTGCGCGCCCAGAACCGGCTGCTGCGCCACCGCCGCCATGAACAACGCAACGCCGCCGCCGAAACCCGAGCCCGCGAACAGGAACGCGCCCAAGCCGAAACCGCGGGCGAGATCTACGACGACACCGCACCCCTCCGCCCGCCACCGTTCTAGGTCACTACATCGAGGGCGTGGCGATCAGCCCCGGAATGTCGACGACGCCGCCGAGCACGTGGTCGGCGCCCGCCTGCGCGAGCACCTCCGGGTCGGCCTTGCCGGTGAGCACGCCCACGGACACGGCGCCGGCGTTGCTCGCCGCCTGCACGTCGACGGCCGTGTCCCCCGCCGCGAGCACGCGGCGCACGTCGCGCACGCCGGTGCGCTCCATCGCGCGGTGGATCATGTACGGCGCCGGCCGGCCCGCGGCCACATCGGATGTCGTGACCACGGCGTCCACGACGGCACCGTCCCCGTCGCCGATGCCCCAGCCGAGCGCGGCGAGGAGCGGGAGCGCGACGGCATCGTCGAAACCGGTGGTCAGCGCCACCTTCACGCCGCGGGCGCGGAGCTCGGCGAGTGCCGCCGGCACGCCGTCGATCGCGGTCGGCGGGGTCGTCGCGTACGCCTCCTGCAGGCGCTCGCGGAAGCGTGCGAAGCCGGCCTCGACGCGCTCGGAGGTGGGTTCGACTCCGCCGAGGCGGAGCAGGTTGGTGATGGCCTCGACCTTGTCGGTTCCCATCCACACCTGCAGATCCGCCTGGGCGACAGTGGCTCCGCCGTCCTCGACAGCACCGCGGAGCGCCTCGTAGACGGCGCCGCCGTCGTCGATGGTGGTGCCGGCCATGTCCAGCGCGACGAGCTCGATCGGGGCGTTCATGCATCTCTCCTGACGGGGACGGAGCGCAGCGCCGGGCTCGGCGCCGCGAAGAGTCGGTTCTCCACGATCACACTGGTGACGCCGGGGACGTAGCGGTCCTCGGCGTACTCGACGACGTCGCCGGCGGCATCGGTCGTGGTGCGGCGCACCCGAAGGAGCGGGGCACCGTCGGGAAGGCCGAGCTGAGCCGCGTCCTCGGCGGTCGCGGCGACGGCGTCGATCTGGTGGGTGGAGGCGTAGAGGTCGGCGCCCGCGTCGAGGAGGAAGCGGTTCACCGATCCGGAATCGGGGTCGAACTCCATCAGCCGCTTGCCCAGGGACCAGACGAAGTACATCGTCTCGCAGAGCGCGGGCGCGCCGTCGAGCGTGCGCACGCGACGCAGCTCGAGCACCGGCTCCCCGGCTTCGATCTGGAGCCGCTCGGCGATGTCCGGCGTCGCGGGCACCCTCGCCTGCAGGACGGTGCGCTGCCCGGGCTCCCGGCCCTGCTCCCGCGCCCAGGCGGTGAAGGAGCCCAGCGCGCTCGCGCTGTGACTGGGGACGTTGCGGCGGACGATGGGCGACCGTCCCTGCCCACCGACGATGAGGCCCTCCGCGCGGAGGGTGGCGAGCGCCTGCCGGACAGGGCCGCGCGACGTCCCGAACTCCTCACACAGCGCGGCCTCGCTGGGTGCCTGTTCTCCCTCCGGCCAGCGACCGGAGGCGATGCGCGCACGGAATTCGTCGGCGAGGCGTTGATGGAGGGGGTGAGCTGCTACCACGTCATTGATAATACAAGTGATTCCCGGATCCGCCTGGCGGTCGAGTGAACGCCGCGTGAACGAATCAACTAGCTGGGTGTACGGATGGACAACTTGTATAGACATCAATCAATTCGTCTTGCCAAGCGGCGCCCAGCCGAGCAAGGCTGGGCGCCATGAACACCGCAACGGACGTCCTCGTCGTCGGGGCCGGCATCGTCGGTCTGGCGCACGCCGTCGAGGCCCTGGAACGGGGCCTGGCGGTCACCGTCGTCGAACGCGACGCCCGGGCCGTCGGCGCCTCCGTCCGCAACTTCGGCCACGCCTGCGTCACCGGGCAGTCCGGTGATCTCGCAGTCCTCGCCCACATGGCGCGCGAGCGCTGGCTCGAGCTCGACGACCGCGCCGGTCTCGGCGCCCGCGCCACCGGCGGCCTCGCGGTGGCCCGGCACGCCACCGAACTCGCCGTGCTCGAGGAGCTCGCCGCGATCCGACCCGGCGAGGTCGAGCTCCGCACCGCCGCTCAGGTCCGCACCGAGCTGCCCGGCGGCGGCGCGGGCGACGTGGTCGGCGGTGCCGCACTCCGCGCAGACCTGCGCGTCGACCCGCGGGTCACCGTCGCCCGGCTCGCCGCGTGGGTCGACGCCCAGGACCGCGCCCAGGTCCGCTTCGGCACCGCCTACCTCGGCTTCGACGGCACGCGCGCGCACACCAGCAGAGGGACGATCGAGGCCGGCCGCGTGATCGTCTGTGTCGGCCACGATCTCGACCACCTCCTCCCCGAGCTCGCCGAGGAGCACCGCGTGCAGCGCTGCGCCCTCCAGATGGCCCGCGCCGCCGACCCCGGCACCGTCGTCGCCCCCGCCGTGCTGACCGCCACCTCGCTCTTGCGCTACCCCGCCTTCGCCGAGACCGCGGCCGCCGGCGCGCTCCGCACGCGGATGGCGGCCGACCGCCCCGACCTGCTCGCGATCGACGCGAACGTCATGTTCACTCAGCGCCCCGACGGCACCCTGCTGATCGGCGACTCCCACCACACCGACCGCACCGTCGGGCCCTTCCTCGACGAGGCGGTCACCGAGACGCTCCGCGCCGAGGCGGCCCGCATCATGGGCCTCGACGAGCTGCGCATCATCGAGCGCTGGCAGGGCGTCTACGCCTCCAGCGCACTACACCCCTACCTCGTCGCCGAACCCGAGGAGCACCTCAGCGTGCGCATCGTGACCTCCGGGGTCGGCATGACCATCGCCCACGGCCTCGCCCGCCGCCACTTCCCCACCTGACCGAACACCCCGTCACACCACCCTCCACCTCCGCTCCACTCGAACGAAGGGCAATCCTCCATGCGCATCACCCGTTCCCTCAGTGCGATCACGGCGGTCGCCGCGGTCTTCGCCGTCGCCGCGTGCGGCGGCACCGGCGGCGGCTCCGGCTCGTCGGACAGCGTGACCGTCTACAGCGCCGACGGCCTCGGCGACTGGTACAAGGCGGAATTCGAGGACTTCACCCAGCAGACCGGCATCAAGGTCTCCCTGGTCGAGGCCGGCTCGGGCGAGGTCGTCTCCCGCGCCCAGAAGGAGAAGGCGAATCCCCAGGTCGACGTGCTCGTCACCCTGCCGCCCTTCATCCAGCAGGCGCAGCAGCAGGGCTCGCTGGTGAAGTCCGAGGTCGACACCTCCGCGGTCCCCGCGCAGCTCAAGGCCGCCGACGGCACGTACGTGGCGGTCGTCAACAACTACTTCGCGATGATCCGCAACACCGCGGCGCAGCCCAAGCCCGCCGACTGGGCCGAGTTCACCGGCCCCGCGTACAAGCAGAAGATCCAGTACTCCACGCCCGGCAAGGCCGGCGACGGTACCGCGCTCCTGCTTCTCCTGCAGCACGTCATGGGCAAGGAAGCGGCGCTGAAGTACCTCACGGACGTGCAGCCGAACAACGTCGGCCCGTCGACGTCCACCGGCAAGCTCGGCCCCAAGACCAGCAAGGGCGAGCTGACCGTCGCCAACTCCGACGTCCAGATGGCGCTCGCGGCCATCGCCGCCGACAAGGTCGCCTACGAGGTCTTCTACCCGGCATTCAACGGGAAGCGCACGACCCTGCCGCTCCCCTACTACATGGGCCTCGCGGACAAGGCTCCCCACTCGGCCAACGGCAAGAAGCTGATGGAGCACCTCCTCTCGAAGGACGTGCAGCAGAACGTGCCCGCCCGCGCCTGGGGCGCCCCCGTCCGCACCGACGTCACGCCGTCGGGCCCGCAGTGGGACGCCTTCCGCACGGCGACCGACGGCGTGGACATCTGGTACCCGAACTGGGACGAGGTCCTCGGCGGACTGGACGCCGATGTCAAGGCGTACGAGAAGGCCACGGGCCAGTGACCGCGCCGAAACGGAACATCGCCGCGCCCAAGGGCCTCGACGACGCCGCCGTGGACCGGACCGTCCGACGCCGGGTCGCCGTCGGGCTGGAGAACGTCGGCGTCACCTACGGCGACACGGTCGCGCTGCGGGACTGCAGCTTCGAGGTCGCGCGCGGCGAGACCGTCGCGCTCCTCGGGCCTTCCGGATCGGGCAAGTCGACCGCGCTCAAGGCCATCGCCGGTTTCGAGCGCGTCTCCTCGGGCACGATCACCATCGACGGCCGCGACGTGACGAACCTGTCGCCCGCCAAACGCGGCATCGGCATCGTCGTGCAGAGCTACGCGCTCTTCCCGCACATGACCGTCGCGAGGAACGTCGCCTTCGGCCTGAAGTCCCGCGGCGCCGATCGCGCGGAGATCGCGCCGCGCGTCGCCGAGGTGCTGGACATGGTCGGCATGGGCGCGTTCGCGGATCGCCTGCCGCGCCAGCTGTCCGGCGGCCAGCAGCAGCGCGTCGCCATCGCCCGCGCGCTCGCCACCCGCCCCGAGGTGGTCCTCCTCGACGAGCCGCTCTCGGCCCTCGACGCCGGGATGCGCAAGGACATGCTGGGCGAGCTGCAGCGCCTGCGCGCCGAGCTGCCCGACGTCGCTATGGTCTACGTGACGCACGACCAGAGCGAGGCGCTCGCCCTGGCCGACCGGGTCGCCATCATGCGCGACGCCCGGCTCGAGGCCATCGACAGCACCGACGTCCTCTTCCACCGCCCGCCGACGCGCTTCACGGCGACCTTCCTGGGCGGCGCCGACCTCCTGCCGAGCGGCGCGCTACGCACCTCCCGCCCGCTGCCCGACGGTGACCACCACCTCGCGGTCCGCCCGTGGGCCTGGCGGTTCACGCGCACGGCACCGTCGAACGGCCTGCGCGTGACCGTCGAGCAGGAGCAGTGGCGCGGCTCGGTCCGGCACGTCACGGCGCGCGCCGCCGAGACGGGCGAGAGCATCGGCGTCGACGTGCCCGTGCTCGTCGAGGCCCCGCTCAAGGCGGAGACGCTGTGGGTCGAGGTCGACCCCGCCGAGGTGATGGTGGTGCCGCAATGACGGCCGTGCTGGACGTCCCGCCCGCACCCCCCGAACCCGCTCCGGCACGGTCGTTCTCGGTCCCGGCATGGGTGTGGGTCCTGCCGCCGGTCGCGTTCATCCTGGTCGCCGTGGTGTATCCCCTCGTCGGGATCGTCGCGCGCACCTTCACCGACAAGGCCGAACGCCCAGCGGGCCTGGGCACCTGGCGCGACACCCTCACCGACGGTGCCGTGCTGAGCGCGCTGGGCACGACGGTGAAGGTCGCGGCGCTCTCCACGGCGGGCTGCCTGATCGCGGGGACCTTCCTCGCGCTCGTGCTCGCCTTCGTCCCCTTCCCCGGCGCCGCGGCGGTCTCGCGGCTGATCGAGGTCGTGGTCTCCTTCCCGAGCTTCCTCATCCCGCTGGCGCTCGGCGTCCTCCTCGGTCCCGTAGGGGTGGCGCAGTCGCTGGGCGTCCCGACGGGCTCGTTCACGACCTCGCTGTGGGGCGTGGTGCTCGCCGAGATCGCCTTCTACACGCCCTTCGTCGTCCGGCCGATGCTCGCGGCCTTCGGGCAGTTCCCGATGGTGCAGATCGACGTTGCTTCGTCGCTCGGCGCCGGGCCCCTGCGGATCATCGCGCAGGTGATCCTGCCGGCCGCGCTGCCCGCCCTCGCCGCAGCCGGTTCGCTCACGTTCCTGCTCACGCTCAACGAGTTCGGGATCGTGCTGTTCACGGGCGCCAAGGACGTGATCACGGTGCCGATGCTCGTCTACACCCGCTCGATCGTGGGGCAGGATTTCGCGTCGGCGGCGGTGCTCGCCACCGTGCAACTGCTCATCTCGATCGGCGCGTACGTGCTGTACCGCCTCCTCATGAAGAAGGGAATGCGCTGATGCTGGTGCGCAATCCGGCCGCCCGGGTCGCCGTGTGGGCCGTCTTCGCCGTCGTCCTGCTGGGCCTCGTGATCACGCCGATCGCGGTCACGGTGATCACGGCGTTCAGCGCGAGCTGGACCTCGGTGCTCCCATCCGCGCTGACCACCGATCACGTCTCGGACGTCTTCACCCCGGAGAACGCGGCGAGCATCGGCGTCTCGGTGCAGACCGCAGTCCTCGCCTCGGCGCTCGCCGTGGTCGCCGGCACCTGGGCGGCACTGGCGGTACCGAGCCTGCCCGCGCGGCTGCGCGGCGCGATCGACGCCTTCTTCCACCTGCCGGTCGCCGTGCCGTCGGTCGTGGTGGGTCTCGGTGTGCTGGTGGCCTTCTCGGCCCCGCCGCTCGTGCTGGGCGGCACGCCGTCGATCGTCATCCTGGTGCAGGCGATCCTGGTCTTCGCGTTCGCCTACTCGATGGTCTCGGCGGCGGTCTCCCAGCTCGATCCGATGCTGGACAAGGTCGGCGGATCGCTCGGCGCGTCCGCACTGCGCCTGCTGGTGACGGTGCGCCTGCCGCTCCTGCTGCCGTCGATCACGGCCGCCGCGGGATTGTCGATCGCGCTGTGCATGGGCGAGCTGGGCGCCACGATCATGGTCTACCCCGCGTCGTGGCGCACCCTGCCGGTGACGGTCTTCACGCAGTCCGACCGCGGCGATCTGTTCGGCGCCGCCGCGAACACCATGTTCCTGGTGCTGGTCACGGTCGTGATCCTCGGCGTGCTGTCGGCGTTCCGGCGGCGCGCCCGCTAGCGACGGCCAGCAGGGTCGCGACGACCTCGCGCGGTGCGGCGTCCTTGCGCCGCACCGCACGCAGGCGTCGGTGCAGGTCGATGCCCGCTGTGGGGATCTCCACCAGTCGGCCGTCACGCAGCTCCGCCGCGACGGCGAGCTCACTGAGGACCGCGGCGCGACCACCCGCGGCCACCATGATCTTCACGGCGGCGTTCGTCCCGAGCGCGACCGAGACCGGCTCGTCGGCGATCCCCGCGCGGCGCAGCGCGGCCTCGAGTGCATCCCGCGTCCCCGCACCCGGCTCCCGCGTGACGAGTGGCAGGCCGGCGAGCTCGGCGGCGGACACGGGCCGATCGTCGCGGCGCCGGGTCAGCGGGTCGCCGGGCGCCGCCACCAGGAGCATCCGGTCGGTGCGGACGGTCCGCGAGACGAGGTCGTCGGGCACCGTCGGCCCCTCGATGAATCCCAGGTCGGCGACGTGGCCGCGCACCTCCGCGATCACGGCGGCGGAGTTGCCGACCGTCAGGTGCACCGGCTCGTCGGTGTGCTCGCGGAGGCGCGCCAGCCAGGCCGGCATGAGGTACTCGGCGATGGTCTGGCTACAGGCGATCCGCACGGTGTGGTCGAAGCGCAACGCCTCGGCCCCGGTCTGCAGCGCCGCCATCGCGGCGACGACGGTGCGCGCCCACTCGGTGACCGCGGCCCCCTCCGGGGTGAGCTCCGCGCCCCGGGTGCGACGATCGAGCAGGTCGAGCCGGAGCAGGCGCTCCAGATGGCGCAGCCGCGAACTCGCACTGGGCTGGGAGATCCCGCACTCACGCGCAGCCGCCGAGATCGATCCCAGATCGGCGACCGCGACGAGCAGGCGCAGCGACTCCACGGACGGTGTTTCCATAGCCTCACTCTATGGCTAGATAGTGAACCTGTGGGTACCGGCGACCGATCCCGCCCGGCACAGTCGAATCCATGCTCGTCGACATCCGCCCCACCACCCGGCCCGCCGCCCGTCCGGCCCTGTTCCGCGACCTTCCCGACCGCCGCACGGCGTGCTCGAACATCACGCCGAATTGGTTCGCCTCGGTCATGGGGACCGGCATCATCGCGAATGCCGCAGTGAGCCTGCCCGTCCACGTCCCGGGTCTCCGGACGGCGGCGGCCGCGGTCTGGGCGGTGGCGACGGTCCTTCTCGTCGTGCTGCTGGTCGCCACGGCGGCGCACTGGGCGCGCTACCCGCACTTCGCCCGGCGCCATCACCGCGACCCCGTGATCGGGAACTTCTACGGCGCGATGGCGATGGCGCTACTCACCGTGGGCAGCGGCGCGGTCCTGGTCGGCCGGGACTGGATCGGACAAGCCGCCGCCCTCACGATCGGCACCGGGCTGTGGCTCGTCGGCACTCTCCTCGGCATCGTCTTCGCCGTCATGATCCCGGTCCTCATGGCCAAGGGCGGCCACTACACCGCCGATCGGGCCTTCGCCGGCTGGCTGATGCCGGTGGTCTCGCCGATGGTGACCGCGGCCGGCGGTGCGGTGCTGCTGCCCTACGCCCCCGAAGGCACCCTGCGCGCGGGGCTGCTCTGGTTCTGTTACGGCTGCGTCGCTTTCAGCGTGCTCGCATCGATCGTCGTCATGCCCGCCGTGGTCGCCCGCCTGGTGCGCCGTGCCCCGTGGCCCGCGGCGATGGTGCCGACGGCGTGGATCATGCTGGGCCCGATGGGCCAGTCGATCACCGCCGTCAACTCTCTCGGCGCCGACGCGCATCTCGTCGTGGGCGGCGAGGCGGCGCACACGCTGACCCGGTTCGGCCTCGTCTACGGCTGGGTCGTGACGGTGCCGCTGCTCGCCTGGACCGTCGTCGCGCTGGTCCTCACGGCCCGCACCGCGGTCACGAGCGGGCTACCGTACGCCCTCACCTGGTGGTCCTTCACCTTTCCCATCGGAACCTGCGCCACCGGCTTCAGCGGCATGGCGGCACACACCGGCGTGCCCGCGTACACCGTGCTGGCGATCGCCTACTTCCTCACGCTGGTGATCGGCTGGATCGTCGCAGTGCGGGGCACCGTGCCGCGCGCTATCGTGAGCGGAGATCTGCTCCGTCACCCCGAACTGGCGCGCTGACACCTCGCAAGCTTCAACGCTTGCTAACCCGCTTAGCAAGACTGTAGCCTTGACAAATGATCGTCATCACTGCGGACCAGCAGGGCAGCCGGCGCGACGAGGACCGGGTCGACGATGCCCGAACCCTCCTCGACTCCCTCCGCTGGGTCCGGCCGCCCGACCGCACGGCCGGCGACGAACTGCAGTGCGTGACCGACGACGCCGCCGTCGCGGTCGACGCTGCACTCGCCCTGCTGAGCGACGGGCACTGGAGCGTCGGCATCGGCGCCGGCACCGTCGAAGTGCCCCTGCCGAAGGAGACCCGCGCCGGCCGGGGCGCGGCCTTCGAGGCCGCCCGCGAGGCCGTCGAGGCGGCGAAGGGCGTGGCCGTCCCGGTGCAGGTCCGGGGCACAGATCGAGGGGCCTCAGCTCGGGCCGAGGCGATCCTGTCGGTCCTCGGCCTTATCGTGGGCCGCAGATCACGGGAGGGACGGGAGGTGACCGCGTTGCTGCACACCGGAATGACGATCACCGCGGCCGCGGCGCAGCTGGGCGTCTCGCGACAAGCCGCGTCGCAGCGCGCGGCGGCGGCGGGCTGGTCGGTGGAGCCCGCGGGCCGCGCGCTCGCGGTGGAACTGCTGGCCGAGGCCGACGCGGCATCGAGTGCGGGGACCTACGCATGATCGCCGTCGTCGTGGCGCTGCTGTTGGCCGCCACGGTGGCCGGCGTCGTCGCGGCCCGACGGGGCGCCGGCGGCACCGCGGGGCTCCTGCGGGCTGCGGTTCCGGCGATCCTGGTCGGCGCCACCGGAGAGGACGAACCGGCGACGGATTCCGCCGCGGAGGAGTCCGCCCCCGACGACTCCGACGGGCCGGGCCCGGACGGGGAGGCAGGCGAGGGCAAGGAGCTCCCGGCGTCGCCGCTCCGCGGCGGGCTCTCCATCGGCGTCCTGGAACGCGCAGCGATCGCGGTCTGCGTTCTCGCGAACTTCGGCGGTGGCCTCGCGGTGATCGTGGCCGCGAAGGGCCTCGCCCGCTACCCGGAACTGCGCCACCCCGGCGCGGCCGAGCAGTTCATCATCGGCACCTTCGTCTCCGTGCTCTGGGCCGTGGCCTGCGCCGGGGTGGCGGTCGCGCTGGGGCGGTGATCCGGCGCCGTCAGGCCTCGTGCTGCGGCGGCGCGTACCCCGGCTGCTGCACCTGGTACGGCGAGGGCTGCTGCCACTGCTCGGCCGTCTGCCCGAGCGGGAGCTGCGCCGTCGTGTCCGACGGGACCTCCGACTCCTGACCGGGCGCGGGCTGGGGCGCAGTGGCGGCGCTCGGCGGCACCGCGGGAGCGTCCGGCACTTCGTCCTTCGTCACGACGACGGGGGCCACCGGTTCAGGCGTGTCGAACCATCCGTCGGTATCGATGTCGGGCGCGGACGTCGGGCCGTCCTCGGACGCTTCGAACCGGAAGACGCCGTCGGAGCCGGGCGTGCCGAGGTTGCGCATGAAGCCCTGGAGCGCGGCGTTGAAGTCGCTCGGGACCACCCACACCTTGTTCGCATCCCCCTGCGCCATCTCGGGCAGCGTCTGCAGGTACTGGTACGCGAGCAACTCCGGCGTCGGCCGGCCGGACTTGATCGCCGAGAACGTGGTCTCGATGGCCTTCGCCTCGCCCTGCGCCTCCAGGTACGCGGCGGCCCGTCGGCCCTCGGCACGCAGGATCTCCGCCTGGCGATCGGCCTCGGCCGAGAGGATCGCGGCCTGCCGCTCACCCTCGGCGAGCAGGATCCGGCTGGCCTTGTCGCCCTCGGCGGACTTGATCGCCGCCTCCCGGTGCCCCTCGGCGGAGAGGATGGTGGCACGCTTCTCCCGGTCCGCCTTCATCTGCTTCTCCATCGATTCCTGGATCGACGGGGGCGGGAAGATCGACTTGAGTTCGACGCGTGCGACGCGCAGGCCCCAGCGCGAGGTGGCCTCATCGAGCACGCCGCGCAGCTGGCCGTTGATCTTCTCGCGGGAGGTCAGCGTCTCCTCGAGCGTCATGCCGCCGACCACGTTGCGCAGCGTCGTGGTGGTGATCTGCTCGACGCCGACCACGTAGTTGCTGATCTCGTACACCGCGGCCTCGGGGCGCGTGACCTGGAAGTACACAACGGTGTCGATGTTCACCGTCAGGTTGTCCTGGGTGATCACGGGCTGCGGAGGGAACGAGACCACCTGCTCGCGCAGGTCCACGCGCGCGCGGACCTTGTCGATGAACGGGATGAGCAGCGCCAGTTGCCCCGACACCGTGCGGGTGTACCGGCCGAGCCGCTCGATCACGGCCGCCTGCGCCTGGGGCACCAGCACCAGCGCCTTGACCAGCACGACCACCGCCGCGAGGATCAGTACGAGGAGTACGACCAGTCCGATTCCTATGCCCTCCATGGATCTTCCTCTCCTTGTCGGCTCAGCTGTCCACCACGACGGCGACCGCGCCGTCGATCTCGACGATGGTCACCTCCACACCCACGGGGATCGGCGCACCGTCGTACGGCGTCCGCGCGGACCATTCCTCCCCGCCGATCATCACGCGCCCGCCACCGCCCGAGACGGACTCCAGGACGGTCACTTTCGTGCCGGGCAGGGATTCCAGATACGACGGCGCGTCTCCCCGCCTGCGCTCGACGTACCGCCGCAGCGGCGGCCGGGCGAGAACGAGCAGGAGCACGGACGAGACGGCGAAGACCACACCCTGTGCCCACAGCGGAAGGCCGAAGAGGCCCGTGGCTCCGGCGGTGACCAGCGCTCCGCCGCCCAACATGAGCAGGGTGAATTCGCCGGCCGCGACCTCCGCGACGGCCAGCAGGATCGCTCCGATGAGCCACAACGCCGCTGCCATACCTCGATCCTGCCAGAATCGGACAGACGCGGCGAGGACCTCGCGTGTTAGGTTCACCTTAATAGCTAACGAGGGGGTTCGATGCACACACAGGGCGACAGCGCCTACCTGCCCACCCGGGACGGCCGCACGCTCCACGCCGCGGCCCTGCCGGGCCCTGCAGGCGCACCGGTCGTGGTCTTCGAGGCCGGTGCCGGCGGAACCCGATCCTCGTGGGGCACCGTGCAGCCGCCGGTGTCGGAGTTCGCGACGGCGGTGGTCTACGACCGATCCGGGCTCGGCCGCAGTGATCCCGACCAGGCCGACCGGACCTTCGACCGGATGGCCGACGATCTGAACGACCTGCTCGACGGTCTCGCCGGCGGCGGAGCCACCCGGTTCGTCCTCGTGGGGCACAGCCTCGGCGGACTGCTCGTCCGCCTGGCCGCGTCGCGGCGGCCGGACCGGATCGCCGGTCTCGTCCTGGTCGACCCGTCGGAGGAGACGGCGGAGGACATGTTCCGCCGGAGCTCGGGGCGACGGGATGCGATCCTGTTGGCCGTGATGCGGACTCTCGCCCGCACCGGGATCCTCCGCCTCCTCGGTGGACTCGCCTTCCGCAGTGCCCCGGCCGATGTCCGGGCCGACCTCGCCCGCGAGGCGACCACGCCGCAGGCGATCGCGACGATGGAGCGGGAACTGGCGACGTTCTACCCGGAACTGCGTTCGTGGCAGAGCTCCGCGCCGGACCTCGGCGACATTCCCGTCACCGTCGTCTCGGGGGCCAAGAGCGGCGGCCTGGGAAAGGCGGTGCGCGCGCGGGTCAACGAGGCGCACGCGGGACGAGCCGCGGCATCACCCTCGGGCCGGCATGTCGTGGCGGCCGGTTCGGGGCATCAGGTGCCGCTGACGGACCCGGAGGTGATCGTCGAGGAGGTCCGCCGCCTCGTCGCCGGGGCGGCCGCCGAGAACCGCTGAGTCAGAGCGGATACGGCGGGGCCCCGACACCGACGAGCCGGTAGGTACCCCAGACGGTTCTGTCGGTGACCAACGCGGGCGAGGCCTCTCCCCCGGCGACGGAGACGGTCACGCTGCCCCGCGGCATCTTCTTCAGCGCCGCACCGACTTCCAGGTCATCGACGGTGCCGTACCAGTGATAGTTCCCGTCCAGCGGCTCGAGATGCCCCGCCAGACGGACGGGCGAGACGGCCTCGAAGTCGCCCGCACGGAGGACCGCCTCACCGGCGAAGACGCCTTCGTCGCGCACGTGGTCGTTCGAGAGGTCGATCGCGTCCCGGTCGGGCCGCGACGGTGCGCGCCGCCCCTTGTGAATCCACCGCGCGGTCACCGGCGGCCGCGAGAGCAGCCGCGTCGCCCCTTCTGTGTACATCCACCGCAGCCACGCCTGCAGGGTCGCCAGTTGCGCCCTGGATCCGTCGGTGAGCACGAGATTCGGCACCCCGTCGACGAGCATGCCCAGATACGCCCGATCCGCGTCGGTCGGTCCGACCGTGCCCGGCGGTGCCACTCGCGGGTCCAGCACCGGCACGTCGACCGCGGCGGTCGTCCCAGCGAGGACGACCAGGTCGTAGTCGGTCGCACCGGCGGGCGTGGTCAGGGTCCATGCGTCGCGGTCGGGCCGGAACCGCAGACTCTCCACGTCCGACGGTGCTACGACGGCCCCGTCGACGCCGGCGAGGGGAGCGCCGACGACGGCGATCCGCGGGCCCTCGGCGGTCACGCGAGGAACCCCGCCTTCTTCCACGACCACCGCGCGAAGGAGCCCATGAGACCCACGGAGTCGAGGAAACGACCGAGGTCGCGGAAGCCGTCCTGCTTGGCCTTGATGTGGTGCGGGTTGGTGATGGCGGCGCGGTAGGCGGCCTTCGGGTCGAGGCCGACGCGGGCGTACATGCGCGGGTTGGCGAAGAGCATGCGGAAGCCGAATGCGGCGCCGGCGTGCAGGTTCCCGACGAGCAGCGTCTGCAGGCGGGTGCGGTCCGCGACGCCGCGGCGCGCGCCGTCCCGGGCGTAGCCGATGTGCCGGGCCTCCTCGGTGACGTGGATCTGCATGAGCCGCGCGACGATCGGCTGCAGCTCGGGATCGTCCTTGATCTGGCGCTGCTGGGCGTCGAAGATCTCCTCGCCCACGAGGGCGGCGATCCACACCGCCTGGCCGCGGATCACCGGCGCCAGAACGTACTTGACGACGGCGAGCTGCCAGCCGCGCAGCCGGTACGGGCGCTCGCCGACCCGGTCGATGACCTTCCCGAACATCACCATGTGGCGGCACTCGTCGCCCATCTCGGTGAGCGAGTAGAAGGCGTCGCGCGAGGTGGGGTCCTTGGAGAGCAGGTCGCGCAGCAGCAGCCGGTTGAGCAGGTTCTCGAACCAGATGCCCATGGACAGCAGGTTCACCATCTCCTGCTTGGAGAGGGCGATCTGCTCCTCACGGGACATGCCGTTCCAGATGTCGGTGCCGTACAGCGTGCACATGTGCGGCGGCAGGAAGAACTTGTCGGGATCGATCGGGGCGTCCCAATCGATGTCGACGACGGGCGCGTACGAGCGCTTGACGGATCCGCCGAGGAGTCGATCGGCCACGCTCTCACGGGTGCGTTCGGGCAGAGTCGTATCGGTCATGTGGCGAACGTAACACCCGCGCTGGACAGAGTCCAGCATTCTGTCTATCCATCCAGCTCATAGGGAGCCAACGGTCAGTCAAGCGGGCGCGCGAGCGCGTCCTCCATGACCAGTTCGCCACGACCGACACGGTCGCCGCACGCCGCGCAGTGCACCTCGGCGCGGAACTCCTCACCGCACACGTGCTCGATACGTACCGGGTCGCCTCCCCCGCGCACGTGCTCGTGCCCCCAGCGTTTGAGCGTGAGCAGCACCGGCGACAACGCGCGGCCGACTTCGGTCAGCCGGTACTCGTATCGCGGCGGCCTTTCGCTGTATTGCTCGCGGGCGATCACTCCACGTTCGACGAGCTTGCGCAGACGGACCGTGAGCACGTCGCGCGGCGCCCCCGTGTTGCGTGCGATCTCAGTGAAACGCCTTTGTGTGTAGAAGAGTTCACGGACGATCAGCAGACTCCATCGATCCCCGACCACCTCGAGCGCGTCGGCGATCGTGCAATCCCTGGGGTGATGCTTCTCCGCGGTCCGATCAGGCATGACTCCATTGTGCGCTCAGGGGGTTGTGTTTTCAAACCGACTCGGCCACACTGATGCAAGTTTGATTCTCCAACTTACCCAGGAGGCGGCGTGACGAAGAACGACGACGCGGGAACGCGGCAGCGGAAACCGGCGAGGGCGGAAGCAGCGCAGGAACAACAGGTGCCTCCTGCCATGGCGACCCGAACGACGGTCCTATTGTGTCTGGCTGCGTTCATGACGATGTTGGATCTGTTCATCGTCAACGTGGCCTTCGAGTCGATCAGCGGCTCGTACCCGACGGCGTCGTTGCCCGCCCTGAGTTGGGTGCTCAACGGTTACATCGTCGTGTACGCGGCCTGCCTGATCCCCGCGGGGCGGCTCGCCGACCGGTACGGCCGCAAGCGTGGGTTCGTCGCCGGTCTCGCGCTGTTCACGCTGGCCAGCGTGGGTTGCGCGGTCGCTCCGACCCTCGGCGTGCTCGTCGCCGCACGGCTCGCGCAGGCGCTCGGTGCGGCGGTCCTGACCCCGACCAGCCTCGGGCTGCTGCTCAGCGTGCTGCCCGAAGATCGGCGCGACGGCGCGGTGAAGATCTGGGCCACGTGCTCGTCGTTCGCGGGCGCACTCGGGCCGGTGGTCGGCGGGCTGCTCGCCGAGAGCTCGTGGAGGTGGGCGTTCCTGATCAATCTGCCGATCGGCGTCGCCACCGCAGTCCTCGTGATCCGGACGATCCCCGCGGGATCACCGTCGAGCAGTACTCGCATGCCGGACCCACTCGGGGTGATCGCCATCGCGCTCGCGATCGGCGCCGTATCGGTCCTCCTGGTCAATGCGGGCGACTGGGGTTGGACGTCCGCCCCGTCGGCATTCGCTGCGGTCGTCGCGGGGGCGTCGACTCTCGTGCTCGTGCATCGCGTGCGAACCCACCCCACCCCGATCATGCCCCCGACCCTGTTCCGCCTACGCGGCTTCACTGTTGCCAACGCCACGATCATCTTGTTCACCAGCGCTTTCAGCGCCCTCTTCCTCAGCGTTTCACTGTGGCTCGAGGTCGCGGCCGACTACGGGCCGCTGCAGGCCGGTCTCGCCCTCGCCCCGGGCCCATTAGTGGTCATCGCGTGCGCAGCGCTGACCCAGAGGTTCGCGGCCAAGGCTCCCCCGCGCGTCATCGTGGCCGCCGGCCTGGCGGTCTTCGCCTGCGGAGCCCTGCTTCTGGCGATCAGCGGCGGAGGCACGTACTCCACGGACGTCCTCCCCGGCTGGATCACCACCGCGGTCGGAATCGGTATTGCGATGCCAACCCTGATCGGTTCCGCGACAGCGGGACTCACGCCCGACACCGCCGCGACCGGTAGTGCCGTCGTGAACACTGCGCGCCAGGCGGGCTATGCGCTGGGCATCGCAGGTCTGGTCGCCGTGCTCGGAGAGGTACGCCCGTCCGCCACCGGTTCGGGTTTCGTCGTGGGTTGGATCCTCGTGGCGGTCCTCGCTGCCACGGCCGCCGGCACCGCCGTGGGAATCCGCCCCCGCACAGCTGACTCTCGACATCGACAGTGAGGATTCTCATGACTATCAGCACACCGCATCCGGCCGAGGCCGCGGACCGCGACGTCCTGTCCGCCGAAGCCGGGGCCGCCCTCCTCCGGCGAGCACCGTGGCACCGAATGGCGGTGTTCGGCGACAGTCTCTCTCTCGGAATCGGCGACCCGACGCCGGGATACCAGGATCTGGGCTGGGCCGAACGCGTAGAGCGCACACTCCGAATGGTTCACCCGGATCTCGAGTTCATCACCACGGCACGCGTGGGCGCGACCACCGCGGAGGCGATGCAGGAGCAGACGGCCCGAATCGAGGAATTCGGCCCGGACCTGTTGCACGTGAACAGCGGCGCGAACGACATCATCCGACGCACGCCCGACTGGAGCCGGATCGAGAGCGATCTACGAGCGATGTACGAGTGGGCGCACGGCACGGGGGCGCAGGTCAGCGTGTTCACCCTCGGGAGAGCGTTCATGATCCCCGCGTTCCCGGACTTCGGCCAGCGCGTGATCCGACTCAACCACATCACGCGGACCCTCGCCGCCGAGTACGGTGCCGTCGTCGCGGAATGCTGGGATCACCCGCTGAACGACCGACCCGATCTGGTCAGCGCGGACGGAATCCACTTCGCGCGCACGGGGCACGCGGTCATCGCAAGCATCCTGATCGACGCGCTCAGCGCGCGGATCCCGGCGGGTCCTGCTTGACGAACTGCGCGCGGGCGGGGATCACGAAGGTCTCGGCGTACCGTCGGCCGGCCTCCACGTTCGCGGCGCTGGGACCGCGGTGATCCGGCTCGTCGACGGCGCCCTCGACGGGTGGCAGCGGGGTCAGCAGCAGCGAGTGCAGCTGCCGGACGAAGAAGTCCGCCAGCGCGTCCACATCGGCGTCGTCGCGGTACTCGCCGCGGCGGATCTCCTTGAGGAAGAAGCGCCGCCCCTCCTTGATCTGTGGGGAATCGCCGTGGACGTAGGGCAGGATGAGCGCCGGATTCAGCGCCAGGATCCGCTGGAGAGCGCGATGTTCCCGCAGGTAGGCGTACGCGAAGGCGAAGCCGGCGGCGAGGCGCTCGTCGTTGTCCTCGATCGGGTCGGCGTAGTCGTGGATCCGGCTGTAGAACTTCTCCAGCTCGCTGGACACCACGGCCTCGACCAGCGCGTCCTTGCCGGTGAAGTGTTGGTAGAGCGTGGCCCGCGCCAGGCGTGCCCGCTTGGCGAGCGCGCCCATCGAGATCCGCGTCAGGCCCGCCTCGTCGACCCAGTCGAGTGCCGCGCGCAGGATCTGCTGCCGGGTGTCGGGTTTCGTCGTCGGGGTCGATGCCACCAGCGGATTCTATCCCCGCCGCGGCCCGGAACAGGGTCAGGAATCGGGTTCGGTGACGAAGTCGACGAGGCGCTCGACCGCGCCGATGAGTGAGGCGTCGAGATCGCGGAACGATGTCACAGCGTTCTGGACGCGGCGCCAGCCGTCCTGCGGGGTACCCCAGCCCAGGCGCGCGCACGTCCCGGTCTTCCAGTCCTCGCCGCCGGGGACGTCCGGCCACGCCGCGATGCCCACCGACGCGGGCTTCACGGCCGCCCAGATGTCGATGAAGGGGTGACCGGTCACCATCACGTACTTCCCGAGGGACTGCGTCATCCGGGATTCCTTCGAGCCCTCCACGAGGTGGTCGGCGAGCACGCCGACCTTCCGGCCGGGACCGGGCTGGAACTCCGCGAGGCGGGCGCCGAGGTGGTCCAGGCCCTCCAGTTGCTCGACGACGACGCCCTCCACCCGCAGGTCGTGGCCCCACACGCGCTCCACCAGCGCGGCGTCGTGGATGCCCTCCACCCAGATCCGGCTCGGCAGCGCGACACGGGCCTTCACGCCCTCCACCCGGGTCGAACCCGACGCACTGCGCTGCGGCGCCGACGGCGCCTTCGGCCGCGGCTTCACCAGGGTGACCGGCTCGCCGTCGATGAGGAAGGCGGCCTTGCGCATCGCGAAGACCCGGACGACGCCGCGACCGTCCTCGAGCTTGACGAAGTCGCCGTCGTAGCTCTTGTCGAACCCCACGACGGCACCGCAGAAGCCGGTGGCCGCGTCCTCGACGACGAGGTCGCGATCCGCCGGCACCTCGGGGATCACGCGCGCCTTCTTGCTCGCATGCCCCGCGTAGATGTCTCCGTACCTGTCCGCCACGGCGGAGAATTCTACGGCGCGGGATCCACGTAGTGCTGGAACCCGTAGCGCGTGTGCGGGCCGATCGCGCCGAACTCGAACAGGCCCTCTCCCTCCTCGGTACGCCCGTCGGGGTGCCGGACGGTGCAGGCCGCCAGGTACTCGACGGGGACCAACATCGTGAGGTTGACGTCCAATTCGGACACCCGGAACCGGCGGCCCTCAATCTTCTCCTCGCCCTGCCACATGCCGTGCCGCCAGTCCTGGTCGAGCCCGTAGCCGGTGCCGAAGCCGAAGTGGTTCGCGGTGAGGATGCGGAGGTCGACATCGGTCCGGGCACCGTCGGATCCGGTGAACGCGAGCCGGGCGGCCCGGGCCTGCCGGGTCCCCGGGATGAAGTCGACGTCGTGCGCGACGTGCCCGAGCCAGCGGGGCTCGGAACCGTCGTGCGGGATCCAGGTGGCGTCCTCGACGACCGGTCGCCCCCGGATGTCCTCCTGGAGAACCACGCAGATCGTGGCCTCCGAAAGGCGGAGCACGGAGTAGATCCAGAAGAAGTTGCCGGCCTCGGTGACGCGGCGGCCGGGCGGTTCCGCCTCGCCGACGGGCCGCACACCCCAGGACCGGTCGCGGTTACCGCGCCAGGTGCTCGCGTCGAACCGTTCACCGTCGACGGTGAGCTCGCCCGCCCAGGAGCCGACCTGGACGAACCGCTGGGTGTCGAAGGTGACGCGCTCGAGCTGCCGGTGGAAGTGCCGCGGCTCGAGGTGCGCCGGGCCGGTCGCGGTGAAGGTCAGATCGAAGGCGAGGTCGTAGTCGGGTCCGGGCGCGAGGACTACGCGCAGCCGGCGAAGGCCGTCGAGCACCTCGAGGCGCAGTGGCCCGACGACGGTGTCCGACCGGTCCGCGCCGAGCGCTTTCGAGGCGCGGAAGACGACCTGTTCGTCGCCGTGGCGCGCGACCGCGAAGCAGTCGATCACCCCGAGGTTCGGATAGACGCCGAGGCCGAGTACCAGGAAGGGCTCGTCGCTGTTCCCGTTGTGCGCGTTGAAGTAGTAGCGGTCGTAGAAGTTCCGGTCCGAGGTGGCGGGGTGACGGATCACCTCGGCGACCTGGTGGATCGGCAGGTCGTCCGCCGGCGAGAGCGGCGAGCCGCTCCAGGTACGCGGCGGGGAGCCGGGCCACCGCGTCACGGCACGGCCTCCCAGTACGTCCCGTCGAGCATCTTCTCGATGCTCGCGCGGTGCAGGATCATGTCGTCGGGGTCCTCGGGCGCTGCGGACGCCCCGAAGTCGATGGCACGGGTCTGGATCCGGTACATGATCACGCCGTGCACGATCGCGGCGTACGCGGTGTAGAAGTCCATCTCGCGCGGGATGTGCCCGGTGCGTTCGGCGTACCGTCGTTCCACGTCCTGGCGGCGGAGGAAGCCCGGGAGTCCGGGCAGGCCCGCGAGCTCGGCGAGGTCCTGGAAGAAGCGGTGCAGGTAGACGAACCAGCCGAGGTCCAGCTCGCACGGGCCGACGGTGGCCATCTCCCAGTCGAGCACCGCGACGGGTACGTTCCCGCGGTACATGAGGTTGCCGATGCGGGCGTCGCCCCAGTTGAGCACGGCGTCGGCGTGGCCGGGCAGCTGCTCGGCCGCCCAGGCCAGGGCGCGATCGAGGATCGGCGCCCGGCGGTGCCCCTCGGCGGCCCAGTCGTAGAAGGCGCGAAGGCGCCGCAGGTGCGCCGCGAGCGCGGTCTCCCCCGCCTCGGGCACGGGGACCAGGCCGTCGGCGGGCGGCGGCACCGCGTGGATCGTCGCGATCACGTCGACCGAGGCGTCCGCGAGTTGCCGCAGATCGGCGTCGGTGGAGTCGGGCCGCCACGCGCCGAAGGTGTACGGCATCACGTCGGGCGGCACCTCGCCGTCGACGCGGTCCATGACGAGGAAGGGCGCGCCGATGACGGCGGGGTCCTCCTCCACCCACAGGCACGCCGGGGCCGGGACGCCGTGCGCCGCGACGTGCCGCATGACCGCGAACTGGGCGAACAGGTCATAGCTGGGGAATACCGGGTCCGACTCCGGGCGGGGCGCGACGCGGATCACCAGCCGCCGCTCCTCCCCATCCGTCCGGACCGTGGCCAGCAGCGTCTCGCTCGACATGCCGTTGCCCTCGGGCAGGTGCAGATCCGACACCTCCGCCCCCGGCTCGCGCGCGGCGAACCACTCCTGGAGCCGGGCGCGCACCTCGTCCGGGGTGCGTTGCGAGGACGCCGGGCGCGCCTGCTCGGCGAAGGTGTCCGATTCACTCATGCAGGTCAGGGTAGATCCGTGCGACGTTTGCTAGAACATGTTTCATCGAATTCGACCGTCCAGCGTCCTATACGCTCACGCGAAGGGCGGCGTGGACAGGAGCGGAATGGAACCCGAGCACCACGAGATCGTGATCGTCGGCGGCGGATTCAGCGGGATCGGCACCACCATCGCGCTGACCCGTGCCGGCTTCGACGACGTACTGGTCGTCGACGACGCGGACGGCCCCGGCGGTGTATGGCAGTGGAACACGTATCCGGGAGTGGCGGTCGACATCCCGTCGTTCAGCTACCAGTTCTCGTTCGCCCAGGGATCGCAGTGGACGCGCAGCTACGCGCCTGGACACGAGCTCAAGGCCTACGCCGAGCGGTGTGTCGACGAGTACGGGATCGGTGGGAAGTTCCGGTTCCGCACCCGCGTCGCATCCGCGACCTACGCCGACGGCCGCTGGCGCATCGAGACGAGCACCGGACCGCTGACCGCGCGCTGGATGATCCACGCCGGCGGCCCGCTCAGCCAGCCGAAACTCCCCGACATCCCGGGCCTCGACGAGTTCGCCGGCCCGTCGATGCACACCAGCCGATGGGACCACTCGATCGCACTCGACGGCAAGCGGGTGGGCATCATCGGCACCGGCGCCACCGCGGTCCAAGTCATCCCGGAGATCGCGCCGGTCGTGGAGCGGCTCACCGTCTTCCAGCGCACACCCATCTGGTGCCTTCCCAAGTTCGACTTCCCCATCCCCGCGATCGGGCGCCGCGCCCTCGCCGTCGTTCCCGGCGCGAAGGCGCTGTCCCGCCTCGCCAGTCAGGCGTACGTGGAGGCGACCTTCCCCGTCCTCGCCCACTTCCACCGGTTCATCCCCGGGACGAACGCCATCGAGCACGCGGCGCGGCAGTACCTCGCCACCCAGGTCCACGATGCGGCGACCCGCGACCGGCTCACCCCGCGCTACGCGCTCGGCTGCAAGCGGCCCAGCTTCCACAACAGTTACCTCGCGACCTTCAATCGGTCGAACGTCGACCTCGAGACCGGGTCCATCGAGGAGATCACGGCGACGGGCGTCCGCACCGCGGACGGTGTCGAGCACGAACTCGATGTCCTGATCCTCGCGACGGGCTTCAAGGTCACCGACCGTGACGCGCTCCCCACCTACGAACTGATCGGCCCCGAGGGCGAGAACCTCGCCGATCGCTGGGATCGCACGCATCTGCGGTCCTACCAGGGCGTCTCCACCGTGGGCTTCCCCAACTACTTCACCGTCTTCGGCCCGTACGGCTACAACGGCGCGTCGTTCTTCACCCTCGTCGAGAACAGCGCGGCCCACATCGTGCGGGTGCTGCGCGAGGCCCGGCGACGCGACGCCCGCACCGTCGAGGTGACGGCCGCGGCGCAGGACGCGTACATGGAGTCGGTGCTCGCGCGCCGCGGCAACCAGGTCTTCGCCGATCCGACGTGCGCGAACGCGAACAGCTACTACTTCACCAAGAACGGCGACGTGCCCTTCCGCGCCTCCACCACGCTGGAGGCCACCTGGTCGAGCCGCCGATTCCCGCTCAGCGACTACGTCTTCGCGCCCTGACCCGACGCGGTTCGCCACCGGCCCGCAGCGGGCCTACCCTTGATCCCCATGAGCTCCCCCGTCGCCACTCTCGCCCGCCGCGCCACCGCGGGGCCCGCCCAGGGCTTCGCCGTGTGGTCGGCGGCGTGGCTCGCGGGATCGGCGGGCACGGACGAGCTGCTGGCCGCGCTCGGCGAATGGGCGCCGGTCCAATCCGTCGTCGACGGCGATCTCCCCGACCTGCTCGCGGAGATCCGGGCCCTGGCGCCGCACACCGTCCGGCTGCTGCTGCCCGCGCCCGGGGACGCGCGAGGGCTGCCCGCCGGAACCGATCTCGAACAGGCCGCGATGGCCCGCGGCGAGGTCGTGCTGTTCGACGGTGCGGCGTCGACCATCGCCCTGGTGCCGACGCCCGAGGCCGGCGACGTGATGCGCTGGCAGGCCTTCCTGCACGAGCCGGCACTGGTCGATCCCGACCCGGTGTCGCTCGGCGCGGCGGAACACGCGCTGCGCGACGCGGTCCGCGACGCGCCGTCCGCGCTGGCCAGCCTGCCGCCCGCGCCGGACGCGACCGACGATCCCCGCCGGCTCGTCATGGAACTGACCCGGTACCTGGGCGCGCATCGGCTGCCGCTCAACGCCTCCGAACGCGCCCACCGCGTGCTCGACAGCGCAGGGATGGTGGAGGCCATCCTGCTGGTCGCGGGCGCCGAGAATCCGTACGCCGGCCTGACCCTCGCCTCCGCGCAGGGCGGCGACGCCGCCTACCGCGACCTGTGGCGCACCGTCCGCGCCGCGCGCGTGGCGGCCGTCAACGCCGTCTGCCGCGACGAACTCCGCGGCTGATCGACACCCTCAGGTGCGGGCCGGGCGCCGGACCGCGGGGCAACAGCCCTCGACGCACGCGGCACCGTCGACGCTGACGCCGAGCCCGGTCGAGCGACCGGCGTCGGCCTCGTCGACGAGGTCGGCGACCATCTCCGCGAACCGGGGGTCGCCGATCGGGGTGGCGGCACGCGCGAAGGGCATGCCCAGCTCCCCCGCCAGCTCCTTGGCCTCGGTGTCGAGGTCCCAGATGACTTCGAGGTGATCCGAGACGAAGCCGATCGGCACGACGGCGACGCCGGGGATCCGCTGATCCCACAGCGACTGGATGTGGTCGCAGATGTCGGGCTCGAGCCACGGCACCTGCGGCGGCCCGGAGCGGGACTGCCAGACGACGTCGAAGTCGGTGCCCAGGCGGGCGGCGACGTTCGCAGCAGCGTCCTGGACCTGCCGGGAGTACAGGCGCTCCACGCCGGGCGGGCCCGCGGCGACGTCGGCGGCGTCCGGGATCGAGTGCGCCGTGAAGACGAGCCGGGAACCCGCCGGCACCGTCGCCACCGCGGCCTCGGCGGCGTCGGCGAAGCACTCCAGGAACAACTCGTGATCGGAGAACTGCGGCAGTTTCGTCAGCCGCGGCGCGCCGGGGCCGACGGCGGTGAGGGCGCGGGCGATGTCCTCGTCGTACTGGCGGCAGCCGGAGAAGCCGCCCCACGCGGAGGTCGCGAAGACCAGCGCGTCGCGCACGCCGTCGGCCTTCATCCGCTGGACCGTGTCCTCGACCATCGGATGCCAGTTCCGGTTACCGAAGTACACCGGCAGTTCCCGGCCCCGCCGACCGAACTCGGCCTCGACGTCCGCGATCAGCGCCCGGTTCTGCGCGTTGATCGGCGAGACCCCGCCGAACCGCAGGTAGTGCTGTTCGACGGCGTCCAGCCGCTCGGGCGGTACGCCCCGACCACGCACGACGTTCTCCAGGAACGGCCGGACGTGGTCGGGGTGCTCGGGCCCTCCGAAGGAGAGCACGAGGAGCGCGTCGTGGGTCACGACTGCGCGTTGATCATTTCCTCGGGGAACCACGTGTTGTGGCTGGCGCCGCCGTCGACGTAGACGATGGAGCCGGTGGTGCCGGGCAGCCAGTCGGAGAGCAGCGCGCAGATGCTCTTGCCCACGACCTCGGGGTCGTCGACGTTCCAACCGATGGGCGACGCGCCGTCCCAGTACTGGTTGAGCATGTTCAGCTTCTTGGCGTCGTCGGTCGCCGTGCCCGAGATCGCCTTGGCGGCCAGGGTCTTGATCGGGCCCGCGGCCACGAGGTTGCTGCGGATCTTCTTGGCGTAGCCGACCTCACGGGCGACGTAGCGGTTGACCGACTCGAGTGCGGCCTTCTGGACGCCCATCCAGTTGTAGTCGGGCATCGCGGTGCGGGGGTCGAAGTCCATACCCACGATCGAGCCGCCCTCGTTCATGACGGGGAGCACGGCGCGCGCGAGCGAGGCGTAGCTCCACGCGGAGATCTCGAAGGACTTCGCGACGTCGGGGCCGGGGCCCTCGAGGAAGGGCACCGCGTCCGGCCCCATGAGGGTGCGCGGCGCGAAGGCGATCGAGTGGAGTACGCCGTCGACGCCCTCGGGCGCGAGCTCGCGGACCTTGTCCGCCAAGGTGCCGAGGTACTCCTCGTCGGTGATGTCGAGCGGGATCGCCGGCGGCACCTCCTGCGGCAGGCGCTTGGCGATGCGGTCGATCAGGCGGAGCCGCTCCGGGATGCCGGTGATGATCACCTTGGCGCCCTGCTCCTGGGCCACCTTGGCGGCCGAGAAGGCGATGGAGGCATCGGTGATGATGCCGGTGATGAGGATGGTCTTGCCTTCGAGCAGTCCGGTCACGGACGTGCCTCCTTCAGTTTTCGGTGCTGCGGGCTGGTTCGACGGTGCGCTGGGCCTAGTGGCCCATGCCCAGGCCACCGTCGACGTTGATGACGTTGCCGGTGACGTACGAGGAATCGTCCGAGGCGAGGAACGAGACCACGGCGGCGACGTCCTCCGGCTGGCCCATCCGCTTGGCGGGGATGGCCTGCTTGACGGCGGTCTCGACGTACTCCTTGGGGAGCTCGGCCGTCATGTCGGTGTCGATGAGCCCAGGCGCGATCACGTTGGCGGTGATGTTGCGCGCGCCGACCTCACGGGTGACCGAGCGGGCGAGGCCGATCACGCCGGCCTTCGACGAGGCGTAGTTCGCCTGACCCGGCGTGCCCATGAGGCCGACGACCGAGCCCAGGTAGATGAAGCGGCCCCAGCGGTTCTTGAGCATGTCGCGCGTGGCGGCCTTGGTCACGCGGAAGGCGCCGGTGAGATTGGCGTTGATGACCTTCTCGAAGCTCTCGACGCTCATGCGCATGAGCAGGGTGTCCTCGGTGACGCCCGCATTGGCGACCACCACCTCGACGGGCCCCTGGTGCTCGGCGACCGTCTTGAACGCGGCCTCGACCGAGTCGTTGTCGGTGACATCGCACTGCACGCCGAACAGGCCCTCGGGGGCGCCGGAACCACGGTGCGTCACCGCGACCTTGTGGCCGTCGGCGGCGAGGCGCTGCGCGATCGCGAGGCCGATACCGCGGTTGCCGCCCGTGACGAGGACGGACCGGGGCGTGAATTCAGAAGTCGACATGGGTGCCAACTTATCAATCGCGCTCGCGAGCCGGGAAATCTCCGGCCTCGCGCGTCGTCGGGCGGAGGATGCCGGTCACGGCAGGCGCCGGTTGAAGAGCACCGCGCCCGCGGCGCCGAGCACCAGCAAGCCCGTCCCCCACAGCACCCAGATCCGCGAATTGTCGCCCTTCTGCATCTCCCAGCCGATCTCATCGCGCAGGGTGCCGTAGGCCTCGTTGAGGTCGCTGAGCGAGGACGCCGAGAAGAACTGGCCGTCGGAGAGCTCCGCGATCTTCTTCAGTGATGCGTCGTCGACGGGGACGGGAATGTTCTGCCCGTCGATGTCGACGGTGCCGCTCACGGTGCCGAAGGAGATGGTGGAGATGGGGATGCCCTCCTCCTTCGCCTTGCGTGCGGCGGTGAATCCGCCGCGCGGGTCGTCGAGGTCGATGGGCACCGTCTGCTTGCCGTCGGATTCGAGGATGATCCGCGCGGGCGGCGCGTTGTCCTTGCCGCCCAGGACGTCCCGGATGTTCTTGATCGACTGGATCGCGGCGTAGATGCCCTCGCCGGTGGCGGTGCGGTTCGCCGTCTCGAGGTGATCGATCGCGTTGGTGGCGAGCGATCGGTCCGGCGTCGGCGAGACCAGCAGCTGAGCGGTGCCGGCGTACGAGACGATGCCCAGGTTCATACCTTGCGGGAGTTCCCCGACGAACTTCTTGGCGGCCTCCTTCGCGGCGTCCAGCCGGTTGGGGCTGACGTCGGTGGACTCCATCGAGCGCGAGACGTCGACGACGAGCACGACCGTCGCCCTGCTGCGCGGCACCTTGCGCATGGCCTGCGGCCCCGAGAGGGCGACCATGAGCAGAACGAGCCCGATGCTGAGCAGCGCGATGGGGACGTGCCTCCACCGGTTCGGTCCCGGTGGCGCGACGGAGTCGAGCACCGACATGTTGGCGAACTTCAGCGCCCGCTTGCTGCGCCGCCGCTCGTTGTACGCGTACCCCGCCAGGATGGCGAGCACCAGGAGGATGCCGAGCAACCAGATCGGGGTGGCGAGCGAGGTCAGTCCGCCCATGTCAGGAAGCACCAGCCAATCCACGTCGACGCGCGGCGACGAACCGCACGATGTCGGCGAGCCAGTCGCGGTCGGTACGCAGTTCGAGGACCGGCGCACCCACGCCGCGCAGCGTCCGGGCCACCTGCTTGCGGTGCTCCTGCGCCGCGGCGGCGAACCGTTGCTGCAGCTCGGGGGTCACGGTCAGTTCGCGCACGGCGCCGGACTCCGCGTCACGCAGTGCGATCTCGCCGACCGCCGGGAGCTCGACGTCGCGCGGGTCGAGGACCTCGACGGCGAGCACCTCGTGCCGCGCGGCGATGCCGCGGAGCTCGCGCACGTAGTCCACGTCGCCGAGGAAGTCGCTGATCACGACGACGAGGCCGCGCGGCTGCTCCGGTCGGCGCAGGGCGTCGAGCGCGACCCGCAGATCGCCGCGCGTCCCCTCGACCGCCCGCGGCGCCGTGGCGATCGCCTTGAGCACCTTCTGGCGTTGGGCGCGCCCGGACGTGGGCTGCACGCGCACCAGCTGCGCGCCGTTGGTGACGAGGCAGCCGACGCGGTTCGCGGCGCCGCTCACCAGGTGCACCACGGCCGCGGACGCGGCCACGGCGAGGTCGCGTTTCGTGCCGCCCGTGGAACCGAAGTCCATCGACGCGGACAGGTCGACTACGATCCAGGTCTGCAGCTCGCGGTCGGCGATCATCTGCCGCACGTGCGGGTGCGTCGTGCGCGCGGTGACCGACCAGTCCATGAGGCGCACGTCGTCGCCGGGCGTGTACGGGCGGGACTCGCCGGGCTCCGAACCGGGACCCGGGAGCAGACCCTGGTGATCGCCCTTGAGCACACCGTCGAGCCGACGGCGCACGAGCAGCTCGAGCATCTTCAGCGACGCCTGCATGCGCGTCTCGTCCACCTCGCCGCCGGCGAAGCTCGGGAGCGGGCTGCGCCGGGGCCCGGGTTCGGTCGGCGCACCGGGAGGTGTAGCCGGCATCGTCAGCCCTGGGGCTGCTGCGCGGGCGTGTACTGCTGCGGGGCGGGCGCCGGCGGCTGCGGGACGGGCTGCCCGACGACCTGCGGCAGCGCGACGGTCTGCAGCACACGGTTGATCGCCTGATCGGCGGTGACCTCATCGGCGAGGGCGTCGTAGCTCATGACCAGGCGGTGGCGCAGCACGTCGGGGATGATCTCGACGACGTCCTGCGGGACCACGTAATCGCGGCCGCGCAGCAGCGCCAGGGCGCGGGCGGCGGCGACGATGCCGAGCGTCGCACGGGGCGAGGCGCCGTACGTGATCCACGAGGCCACGTCGTCGAGCCCGAACTCGCGGGGCGTGCGGGTCGCGGCGATGACGCGGACCACGTAATCGACCAGCGCATGGTGCACGAAGACCTCACTCGCGGCGCGCTGCAGTCGCTGCACGGTGGCCGGGTCGAGGACCTGCGAGGGCACGGGAGGGACGGTGCCCATGCGGTAGACGATCTCCCGCTCCTCCTCGATGGAGGGGTAGCCGACGACGACCTTGAACAGGAAGCGGTCGCGCTGGGCCTCGGGCAGCGGGTAGACGCCCTCGTTCTCGATGGGGTTCTGCGTCGCGAGCACGAGGAACGGATCGGGCATCGGGTAGGTCTGGCCGCCGATGGAGACCTTGCGCTCGGCCATGACCTCGAGCAGCGCGGACTGCACCTTGGCGGGCGCGCGGTTGATCTCGTCGGCGAGCAGGAAGTTCGCCGAGACCGGGCCGATCTCGGTGTCGAACTGCTCCTTGCCCTGTCGGTAGATGCGGGTACCGACGAGGTCGGAGGGCACCAGGTCGGGGGTGAACTGGATACGGGAGAAGGAGCCCCCGACCACGGTGGCGAAGGTCTCGACCGCGAGCGTCTTGGCGACGCCGGGAACGCCCTCGAGGAGCACGTGCCCCTTGGCGAGCATGCCCACCAGGATCCGCTCGACGAGCTGATCCTGGCCGACGATCACGCGCTTGACCTCGTAGACCGCCCGCTCCAGCAGCTTGACCTCGTCGCTCGAGGCGATGCCCTGCCCCTGTGAGTGCGTCACGCAAGTCCCTTCGTCGTTCCCCCGGCCCGTGCGGGCCCGTCCGATCCGGACCGAGCCGGCCCGTTCCCCCGAGCGTACTGAATCGCCCGGGGTCAGCTGTTGATCACGCGGACGCCCTGCGAGAGGAACGTCGAGGCGTCGAACGGGGCGAGGCGCACCGCACCGCCGGACTGGGGCGACTCGAGGATCTGGTTGTTGCCGAGGTACATCGCGACGTGCTGGGTGCCGCCGGGCCCGCGGAAGACCATGTCGCCGCGCTTGAGCTGGCTGATCGGCACCTTGTTGCCGGTCGTGTACTGGTAGCCCGAGTACTTGGGCAGCGCGATGCCGACGGCGGCGTACATGTACGCCATCAGTCCCGAGCAGTCGAAGCCGACGCGGTTGTAGTCGCCGAAGCTGTCGGCGACGCCGCCGTCGCGGACACCCTTCGTCGCGCCCCAGGCGTTGCCGCCACCCCACGCGTACTGCACGCCGATGACCGACATGCCGCGCTGGATGACCGTCTCGATCATCTGGGCGCCGCTCATGCTCGACACGCCGGGGACGGCCTGCGAGGCGGGCGCGGTGGGCTGCTGGCCCGCCGGCGCGGCCTGGCCGGTGAGCGCGCCGAACGGGTTGCTGAACAGCGAGGACGCCTGGCCGACGATGCCCTGGGCGAAGGTCCGCGCCGCCGCGAGCGGATCGGCGCTGTCGGCCGTGCCAGCCTGCGCGGCCGGCGCGGCTGCCTGGCCGGCCGGGGCGGCGGGAGCAGCCGGGGCGGCGATCTGCTGGGTCTGCTGCTCGTCGACGACGTACTGGGCGTAGATCTTCTGCTGGGCGGCGCGGTCCTCGGCGCGCTTCGCCTGGTCGAGGGCGCGCTGCGCAAGCTCGCGCTGCGCGCTGAGCGTGGTCTGCTCCTGCTGCTGCGTGGTGAGCGCGGCGACGGTCTGCGTGATGGAGTCCTCGGCGGTCGTCTTGCGCTCGGCCGCGGCGGCGGTCGCCGCGTCGGCCTGCACCTTGGCCGCGCGGGCGGCGGTGCGGGAGGCCTCGGCGCGCGTCTTGGCCGCCTTGAGGTCGCCGAGCGCCGACTTCTGCTTGTCGGCGACGATGCGGAGCGTCGTGGCCCGGTCGACGGCCACGGCGGGGTCGTCGCCCCCGAGGGTGTCGACGAGCCCGCCGGCGCTGGTGCCCTGCGCGTACGCGGCACGGACGACCTGGTCGAAGGAATCCTGCGCGGTCTTGATCTTGGCGTCGGACTCCTTGACGGCGGCCTCGGAGACGGTGATCGCGCCCGAGGCCGCGGTGGCGGCGTCGCGCGCCGACTGCAGGTCCACGACCGCGCGGTTCACGGACTGGCGCTTCGTGGCGACATCGCCGCGCAGATCCGCGATGCGCTGGTCGGCCTGGGCGATGCGGTCGACGAGCGCGGCGACGACATTGGCGGGGTTCGCGTCGGGGCCGTTGGGCTCGGCGAAGACCGATCCCGCGCTCGCGACGGAGCCCGCCACCAGCGAGCCGGTGGCGACTGCCGCGAGCAACGACCGCGCAGCGAGTTTCGTGGCGGGGTGTGCCGTACGCCTCAAGGTGTCTCCCTCAACTCAAGACTCGTTCAGACCCGATGAGTGCGCATGGGCAACACGCACAACATTGGCTTCAGACGTACCGTACGGCACTTCCACAACAATGGAAAACAGGAATCACAAATTACACAGTTGTGAGACGCCGTGCAGGCATGCGGACCTGCATGGATGCCGGTGCGTCGAATTACTCGAGAAACGGACAGCGGCAGTGAATTACACAGCTGGAATTTCGAATGAATGTGCGCTATTCGTTCGATCGAACAGCGGAGCCGCCATTCTCTTCGGGCGCGGACGCCGGCGCGCCGTCCGGCTCCGCGCCGACCGCTGCGGCGACACCCGCCGACTCCGCGGCCGCCTTCCGGGCGGCGTCCACCGCTCGGCTGCGCCGGCGGGTCACGACACGCGCCCAGCCCGCGAGAGCGGCGACGACGAGCACCAGCCCGACCGTGAAGCCCGTCCACGGGAAGGTCGCGTCGTGCGCCACAGTGGCGAAGTCCTGCGCGGCCTTGGGCGGATTGTTGAGCGCGAGGCGGCCCGTGTAGCCGTCCTGCCCCTTCTCGATCTGATAACGCGAGAGCTGCGTCGAGTAGCCCGCGACTTGACCGGGCGACATCACGAGGATCGTCACCGGATGGTCGTCGCCGGCCCCCATCTGCTTACCGAGCTCGGTACCGAGGTCGCGCAGCGAGGTGTCCGGGTTGTAGTCGTGCGCGAGAACGACCACCTGGAAGTTCTCGATCCCCTGCGCCCGCGCGTCCTTGACCACCTGTACGAGCTGCGGCACGGAGTCGGCATGATCGGGGTTGAGCACGGCGACGCCGTCCGTCGCGAGGTCCGCCTGGAGCGTGGACAGATCCACGTCGGTCGGCACTTCGGTGAGAATCGGCAGCGGACCCATGGGCCTCACAGTACGACACGCCCACAGGGCCGCCCGGAACGAGGCACAATGAGCTGCGTCCGCTGAGAACCAGCCCCACGGACTCTCACAGGACAAGCGTACTGTATTATGGACTTCAGGCACCGACACAGCCCGTCGGTGCACACCACAAAACGTTGAGTGGAGCTGACGTGAGCAAGAGCATCGATTCCTTCTCGTCGCGCGGCACGCTCGAGGTGGGCGATCAGTCGTACGAGATCTTCCGCCTCAGCGCCGTGCCCGGCACCGAGAAGCTGCCCTACGCCTTGAAGGTCCTCGCAGAGAACCTGCTGCGGACCGAGGACGGCGCGAACATCACCACCGATCACATCAACGCCCTGGCGAACTGGGATCCCTCGGCCGAGCCGAGCGTCGAGATCCAGTTCACGCCGGCGCGCGTGATCATGCAGGACTTCACGGGTGTGCCCTGCATCGTCGACCTCGCCACCATGCGCGAGGCCGTCACGGCCCTGGGCGGCGACCCCAACAAGGTCAACCCGCTCTCCCCCGCCGACATGGTCATCGACCACTCGGTGATCCTCGACGTCTTCGGCACCGCCGACGCGCTCGAGCGCAACGTCGACCTGGAGTACCAGCGCAACGGCGAGCGTTACCAGTTCCTGCGCTGGGGCCAGGGCGCCTTCGACGACTTCAAGGTCGTCCCCCCGGGCATGGGCATCGTCCACCAGGTCAACATCGAGTACCTGGCGCCGGTCGTCATGACCCGCAACGGCCAGGCCTACCCCGACACCTGCGTCGGCACCGACTCGCACACCACGATGGAGAACGGCCTGGGCGTCCTGGGCTGGGGCGTCGGCGGCATCGAGGCCGAGGCGGCCATGCTCGGCCAGCCGGTCTCCATGCTCATCCCCCGCGTCGTCGGCTTCAAGCTCACCGGTGAGATCCAGCCGGGCGTCACCGCGACCGACGTCGTGCTCACCGTGACCGACATGCTGCGTCAGCACGGCGTGGTCGGCAAGTTCGTCGAGTTCTACGGCAAGGGCGTCGCCGAGGTGCCGCTCGCCAACCGTGCGACCCTGGGCAACATGAGCCCCGAGTTCGGCTCCACCGCGGCGATCTTCCCGATCGACGGCGAGACCATCAACTACCTGCGCCTCACCGGCCGCACCGACCAGCAGCTCGCGCTGGTCGAGGCGTACGCCAAGGAGCAGGGCATGTGGCACGACCCGGAGCACGAGCCCGCGTACTCCGAGTACCTCGAGCTGGACCTCGGCACCGTCGTGCCGTCGATCGCCGGCCCGAAGCGCCCGCAGGACCGCATCCTCCTCTCGGAGTCGAAGGTCGCCTTCCGCAAGGACATCCACAACTACGTCGAGGAGCAGCACCCCGCTGCCCACACCCAGCTGGACGAGGCCGTCGAGGAGTCCTTCCCCGCGTCCGACCCCGCCGCCCTGTCCTTCGCGGACGACGGTGCCGTCAACGTGCAGTCGGCCGCCAACGGCGCCGAGGGCCGTCCGTCCAAGCCCGTCCGGGTGAAGGGCGAGCGCGGCGAGTTCATCCTCGACCACGGCGCCGTCGCGGTCGCGGGTATCACGTCCTGCACCAACACCTCGAACCCGTCGGTCATGCTCGGCGCCGCGCTGCTCGCCCGCAACGCCGTCGAGAAGGGCCTGACCACCAAGCCCTGGGTCAAGACCAACATGGCCCCCGGCTCGCAGGTCGTCACCGACTATTACGAGAAGGCCGGCCTGTGGCCGTACCTCGAGAAGCTCGGCTACTACCTGGGCGGCTACGGCTGCACCACGTGCATCGGCAACACCGGCCCGCTGCCCGACGAGATCAGCAAGGCCGTCAACGACAACGACCTCACCGTCACCGCCGTGCTGTCGGGCAACCGCAACTTCGAGGGACGCATCTCCCCCGACGTCAAGATGAACTACCTGGCCTCGCCGCCGCTGGTCATCGCCTACGGCCTCGCGGGCACGATGGACTTCGACTTCGAGACCGACTCGCTGGGCAAGGACCACGACGGCAACGACGTCTTCCTCAAGGACATCTGGCCGTCGGCGCAGGAGATCGACGACACGATCAAGAACGCCATCAACCAGGACATGTTCCGCAAGTCCTACTCGACGGTCTTCGCGGGCGATCACCGCTGGCAGAACCTCGCCACCCCCGAGGGCGACACCTTCCAGTGGGACGAGGACTCGACGTACGTCCGCAAGGCACCGTACTTCGACGGCATGACGATGGAGCCGGAGCCCGTCTCCGACATCTCCGGAGCCCGCGTCATGGCGCTCCTCGGCGATTCGGTCACCACCGACCACATCAGCCCCGCCGGCCCGATCAAGCCCGGCACCCCCGCGGCCCAGTACCTGGACTCGCACGGTGTGGCGCGCAAGGACTACAACTCGCTGGGTAGCCGTCGTGGCAACCACGAGGTGATGATCCGCGGCACGTTCGCCAACATCCGCCTGCAGAACCGCGTTCTCGACACCATCGGTCTCGAGGGCACGCAGGGCGGCTACACCCGCGACTTCACGCAGGAGGGCGGCCCGCAGTCGTTCATCTACGACGCGTGCATGAACTACCAGAAGGCCGGCACGCCGCTGGTCGTCCTGGGCGGCAAGGAGTACGGCTCCGGCAGCTCGCGCGACTGGGCGGCCAAGGGCACCAGCCTCCTGGGCGTCAAGGCCGTCATCGTCGAGTCGTTCGAGCGCATCCACCGCTCGAACCTGATCGGCATGGGCGTGGTCCCGCTGCAGTTCCCGAAGGGCGAGTCGTGGAAGTCCCTGGGCCTCGACGGCACCGAGACCTTCGACATCGCGGGCATCACGGAGCTCAACAACGGCGTGACCCCGAAGACGGTGCACGTGACCGCCACGAAGGAGGACGGCACGAAGGTGGAGTTCGACGCGGACGTCCGCATCGACACCCCCGGTGAGGCCGACTACTACCGCAACGGCGGCATCCTGCAGTACGTGCTGCGGAACATGGTCAAGAGCTAGTAGCTGCAGTCTCGACCAGTGACGGCGGGTCCGGCCCCAGCGGCCGGGCCCGCCGTTCGCGTAGCCGACATCGAGTAACGCCCCCGTTCGATCAGGAGCATCGACATGCCCAAGGTGAGCGACGATCACCTCGCCGCGCGGCGCCGCCAGATCCTCGACGGTGCCCGGACCTGTTTCGCCGAGTACGGCTACGACGGCGCCACGGTCCGGCGGCTCGAAGCCGCGACCGACCTGTCCCGCGGGGCGATCTTCCACCACTTCCGTGACAAGGACGCGCTGTTCCTGGCGCTGGCCCGCGAGGACGCGGAGCGGATGGCCGACATCGCGGCGGAAGAAGGCCTCGTCCAGGTCATGCGCGACATGCTCAGCCACCCGGAGCGCTTCGACTGGCTCGGGACGCGCCTGGAGATCGCCCGTCGGCTCAAGAACGACGGCGACTTCCGCGCCGAGTGGACCGAGCGGAGCGCGGAACTCACCGAAGCCACGCTGCGCCGCCTGGAGCGCCAGAAGCAGCGCGGCCGGCTGCGCGACGACCTGCCCACCGACGTGATCCTCGGCTACCTCGACCTGGTGCTCGACGGGCTGGTCACGCACCTCGCGTCGGGCCGTCCGACGGCGGGCCTCGAGGCCGTGCTGGACCTCGTCGAGGAGAGCGTGCGCCGCCCCTAGCGCGTCATCACGGCGGCGACGATCGCTCCGATGCCCAGTCCCAGGACCGCGCTGCCGGCGAGCAGCGTGAGGTAGAGGCCGATGCCGGCCGAGACGTCGACCAGCGAGGAGTAGGTCGACGTCAGCTTCACCACGTTCGCGAGGTCGTAGCCCGCGAGACCGGTGATCACCAGTCCGGCGACGGCGGCAGTGATGCCGGAGACCAGGCGCAGCGGCACACCTGTCGCGGGGAGGACGGCGGCGGCCACTGCGACACCCGCGGCGATGAACGCCACGACGAGCGTGATCCAGCCGTCGCTACCGTCGATGCCCGAGGCGGAGTTCCGGATCGACGAGCCGCCGATCGTCGCCGACGCCGTGGCCCACGGCAGGAACGCACCGATGATCACGAACGCCGCCGCGCCGGCGATGAGGAACTGCAGCACTGCGCCGATCCCGCCGCGCGTCGCCGCCGGGCCACCCGGCTCCGCCGGCCCGGGCACGCCGTACTGAGCCGGTCCCCCGCCGTACGGCCCGGACCCGCCGTACTGCGGCTGTCCGTACTGCGGCTGTCCCGGCTGGTCGTACCCGTGCTGCGGGGTTCCCCACGGCCCGCCGGGCTGCGCCGGGGCGCCGCTGTGGGGCGCAGCCTGCGGCGGTCGCGCGGGGTACGACGGGGACTGGCCGCCGCCCGGCGGATAGGGGCCGCGCGGCGGATATCCGCCCTGGTTGTAGGTCATGCCGGGAGCGTAGTCCCGTCGACCTTGGGATCCGGTTGCGAACGCCTGAACGTGACCGGAGCGGTCCTCAGCGCCCTTCGGGAGGGGTGGCGTACAGGAAGACCGCGCCGCCCGGGTCCCGCGCCGTGCCCATGGTGGCCCACGGCGTGACCTCCGCGCCGCGCAGGATCTCGCCGCCCGCGTCGGCGATCCGCCGCTCTGCGGCCGCAGTGTCCTCGACGGTGAGGTAGACCTGCCAGAAGGACGGCATCCCTTCCCCGAACACGCCAGCGTCGAACAGCGGCGCCGCGTCCATGATCCCGGCCACCCCCTCCCGGTGCCCGTCCGTGCCGGCGAGGACCTGGCTGTAGCGATCGGGGCCGAAGGAGCCCTCCTGGCCTCCGCTGCCGATCTCCTCGAGTTGCCAGTCGAAGACGGTGCGGTAGAAGGACTTGGTCGCGTCGTAACTGCGGCTCATGCAGTCGAACCAGTACGGGGTGCCCGGCACGCCGCGCTCGACGAAGCCCTCGTGCTTCCCCGGCTCCCAGAGGCCGATCGCGGCGCCGACCGGGTCGATGACGAAGGCGAACCGCCCCAAGTCGCCGACCGGTGCGACCGGCACCACGACCGACGCGCCGGCATCGGTCGCCGCGCGCAGCGACGCCTTCGCGTCCGCGACCCGCAGGTAGGTCGACCACACGTCGCCGGGCCCACCGCCACCGTCGGGCGGCGACATCACGCCCGCCACGAGGTTCCCGTTCACGCGGAAGTTCCGGTAGCCGCCGAAGTCCTCGTTGGGCGGATCGGCCTCCCACCCGAAGACGGCGCCGTAGAAGTCCACCGCCGCGTCGATGTCGGAGGTCATGAGGTCGATCCACACGGGTGCGCCCAGCGGGGCGTGGTACGCGGTCATGGGAGATACGGTGGCACACCCGGCCGACAAGTTTCCAGGGTTCGCGCGACATCGTCGCCCAACCGCGCCCGCCTCACCGCGAGCCGATTACGGTGGGCGGGTGACGAACCCGCCGGCACCGTCGCCCTAGATCTTCGCGACGCCCCGGGCGTCCCGGTAGACGGCCGCGACACCGCTGGCGGACATCGGCGCCGACTGGATCTTGGCGTCGGAGGCGACGACGGCCTGCAGGGTGATGCCGGCGACGAGGAAGTCGGCGACCGAGCGGCGGGTGTGATCGGCGGAGGTGACGAGCACTGCGCCGTTGCCGAAGCCGTTCTGCTGCATGAGGACCGCCGTGTTGATGGCGTTGCCCTGGGTGGAGCCCGCCTTCTCCTCGGTGTAGATGCGGGTGCCGGAGACGCCCTGCGCGAGCAACCACTCCTTCATCGCTGCGGCCTCGGTCTTGCCCGCCTTCGGCGCGCCGCCGGTCACCACGATGGGGAACGCCGGATAGGCCTGGGCGACGGCGAGTCCCTTGGTCAGTCGCTCGACCAGGATCGGCCGCATGCCGCCGTTGTCCTCGAGGCCGAAGCCCAGGATCACGATCGCGGTACCGGGCGCGACGCCGCCGGGCACCTGGTCGGTGAGCGGGAAGGTGAGCGCCTTGTTGACGTTGGTCATCAGAGCCACGACCTTCTGCGCCTGGTCGATCGGCATCTGGTTGATCGCGGCCTGCGCGCCCGCCGTGTCTCCCGCGGCCTGGCGGTCGATCGCCTGGTTGGTCAGCGACGTCGTCGACGTCGAGGTCGACGGTGCCGCCCCCGCGGTCCCGGTGGTCGCGGTAGCGATCGCGGCGACCGCCACCGTCGCCGACAGAACCGAACGGATGAAACCAGAGACACGCATCTTGACCTCCGTGACAAATGTGACAGCTGATGGAAAACTACACCACTGAGTCGTGTGTTGCACACGTGAACGTTGAATCGTGCCCGGAGCCACGTGCGCGGGCAGGGCCGCCGCGACTGACAGCCTCGGTGGATTTCGGCGGTCGGAAAACGGCGTGTCGTCGCCGACACGCACCGAAACTGCTCGTCGGCCGCCTACGAGGAGGCGGGCAGCGCGACCCCGAGCTCTCGGAGGACCGTGCGGGCGCGGTCCGGGTAGTCGGTGATGAGCCCGTCCACCCCGTCGTTCAGCAGCGCGCGCATGGTCGCGGGATCGTTGACGGTCCACGGGATGACCTTCAGCCCCAGGTCGTGCGCGCGGCGGATCAGCTCCGGCGTCGTGAACCGCACGAAGCCCGCATCGCCGACCCCGCCGTCCTGCGGGTCGCCCTGCACCGGGGAGATCGCGGTCAGGCCGGGGATCGTGGCCTTCGCCGCCCGCACCCAGTCGCCGCCGCACGAGTCGACGTCGAGCCCGAGCCACGGCGACGCCCCGGGCTTCCCGGTCTGCAGGAACTGCTCGCCGTTGGTGAGCGCGATGAGGCCGGCGCCCGGCAGCAGCGGACCGATCTCCCGCAGGGCCGCCCAGTCGAAGCTCTGGATCGTGACCTGGCGGGCCAGGCCGGACCGGGCGATCTCCCCCGCCACGGCCCGCACGAACTCGCCGCGCGGCGCCGTCTCCGACGGTGCGCCCGCCTCCACCTTGGTCTCGATGTTCATCCGCACCGGCGAGCGACGAGACCGGACGAGGTCGAAGAGCTCGCGCAGCTCGGGGATCCGGGCGCCCTCCACGACGCGCTGCGTCGCCGCAACCTTCTCGTACCCGCAGTTCATGGTCCGGATCTGGGCGTAGGTCAGTTCATGGATGTACTTGCCCACGTACGGATACTGCGGATCGCCGGGTGTCGCCCGCGCCGTGTCGACGCACTTTCGCGCGTCCACCTTCCGGTCATGTGTGATGACGACCTTCCGGTCCTTCGTGACCTGGGTGTCCAGTTCGAGGGTGGTCACGCCGAGCCGCATGGCGGCGGAGAAGCCCTCCAGCGTCGACTCGGTCTGCAGTCCGAGCCCGCCCCGGTGCGCCTGCAGGTCGACGGTGCGCGGCGCCGCCCCCGCCGGGGCCGCCCCGACCAGCAGCGCGAGACACACGGACACGATCGACAGGCGACGCGGGTTCATGACTCGCACGCTAGGCCCCGATCATGAACCCGACCTGTCCGCCACGTGAAGGGCGCACCGATACACTGGACCGTCGCTGACGAACGGGAGGTGCACTATGGCGCAGTCGGCCGCGCAGCTGTACGCCGCGTTCACGGACAACGCCGACAACGACGTCGCGCTCCGCCTCCTCCGCTCCCCCAATGCCGTCGCGTACCTGGCGCTCATGGCGGCACGCCTGGGCACGGGCCCCGTCGACGCGGAGGAGCTGGGGGACGCGCTCACCGTCGACCTGCAGTCCCTCGCCCAGCACTTCACCGACCGCGCCCGCCCCGTCCCCGCGGGCCCGGACGTCCTGGACAGCTGGGTCAAGGCGGGATACGTCTCCCGCACCCTCGACGAGGACGACCGCGAGGTCATCCAGCTCACCCGCGGCGCAACGACGGCACTCGGGCAGGTGCAGGCCGTCTCGCTGGACCGCAACGTCGCCACGGAGACCGCCCTCGAGCTGGTCACCGCCAGGCTGTCGGCGGTCGCCGTCACGGTCAGTGCGGACCCGGACGATCACCTGCGCGCCCTCGATGAGCAGATCGCGGAGCTCACCCGGCGCCGCGAGGCGCTGCGCCAGGGCCTCATCCCCGAGTACGACCGGGACAAGGTGGTCGACGACCTCAAGATCGTCAGCTCCCTCGCCGAGCGCATGCCGGCCGACATCCTGGGCTACGGCGAGAAGCTCCGCGAGCACACCCGTGCGCTCCTCACGCACGGACTCGAAGCGTCCGACTCCACCGAGGCCGAGGCGTACGCCAAGACGCTGCAGCGCCTCTTCGACGGCCACGACGAGCTCGCGAACACCCCCGAGGGCAAGGCCTTCGACGCCTTCTACACCCTGCTCTCCGACCACCGCCTGCGGCGCCAGCTGGAGACCTCTGTCGCCTCGGTCGTGCACGAGGTGGAACTCCCCGACGATCTGCGCGACTCCCTCACCGGCTTCCTCGACCGCATGTGGATGCAGGTCCAGCGCGTCGACGAGATCCGCGGCCAGGTCTATCGACGGATCAACACCTTCGTCAAGGACGGCGACTTCCTGCAGTACCAGTCGCTGCGCGCCCGCATCACCGAGGCGCAGCGCGCGGCCGTCGACGCCTTCGACGCCGCCTCCGCGGGCCGTGACACGGGCCTGGCAGTCCCGATGTCCGCCGTCGACACGAGTTCCGTCGGCGCTCTGCGATTCCACGACGGCATCGTCACGCTCCCGCCCGAGGTGCGCGAGACCTCCGGCGAGTTCACCATCGACCCCGCCCGCCTCGTCGGCCGCGAGGCCATCGACTGGGACTCCCTCGCCTCCGCCATCAACGCCACGATCGCGCGGGACGACGGCGCCGACATCGCCGAGATCCTCGCCACGATCGACGCGCCCCGCGCCGGCGATGTGGTCGGCGTCTGGTCGCTCGGCGCGCGGTACGGCACCGTCGACGCGGATCGCCCGGTCACGGTCGTCGCGCACACGGCCCGCGGCCCCCGGGAGATGACGGTGCCGCACGTCGCCTTCGCGGCCGCGCTGCCGCCCCTGACCCCCACCTCGGCCGCGCCCGAGCCCACCACGCTGTTCGAGCAGGAGGCCTGACATGACCGACGAGACGCAGCTCGACGACACGCTGGACGTGCCCGCCGACGAGGGGCTGCCCGAGATCGATCTCGCCGACTTCAGCATCGCCGACGACGACGCCGTGAAATCCCTGCGCGGCGCCGACACCGCCCCGCGGTTCGACGGCGACACGTCCGCGCTGCCGAACTCGGTCTGCTACGCCCTGCAGGAGCTGATCGCGGCGCCGCACGTCTCGGCGCGGTCGAAGAACTGGGCGGTGATCGAGGCCGAGGAGACGCTGCTGCGCAGCCGGCTCTCCGAGCTGAACCTGCTGCTGGAGATCAACCGCGAGACCAAGCACGCCTTCACCCGGCAGGTCAGCGAGAACGACCCGCGGCAGCGGAATCTGCTGCGCGCGCAGAGCCTCTCGCTCGCCGCGTCGGTGCTGGCACTGTTCCTGCGCCTCAAGCACCTCTCCAGCCCGGACGAGACCGCGGTCGTGGAGCGGCAGGAGATGATCGACCACCTGCTGACCTTCCGCCCCGCGCGCGACACCGACGAGGCGGGCTTCGTGAAGAAGGCCGACGCCGCGATCAACCAATTGGAGACGCGCCGCCTGATCCGGCGGGTCGGCACCAGCGACCGCTACGCCGTCCACTCGGTGATCGCCTCGCTGCTCACGCCCGAGCAGGTGGACCTGTACACCGCCGCGTACCGCGACCTCGCCAGCACCGATCAGGACCTCGGTGAGGCCGCGGCGCCGGTCGAAGACGGCGAGGACGGCGAGGACGGCGAGGACCGCACCGTCGAACCCGAGAACGAGACGCAGGAGCAGCAGTGACCCGCAAGCATCTCGGCCAGTACCGCCTCACCCGCCTGCAGGTGGTCAACTGGGGCACCTTCGACGGCTACAAGGACTTCCCCATCGACGAGCGGGGCGTGATCCTCACGGGCCCGTCGGGTTCCGGCAAGTCCTCGCTGATGGACGCGCACTCGGTCGTGCTGCTGCCCACCTACGACCAGTCCTTCAACGCCTCCGCCGACATGACGGCCAAGGGCGCCAAGCGCGCCGCCCGCTCGATGGCGGACTACGTGCGCGGCGCCTGGTCGGTCAACGACGACGAGCACCAGCAGTCCAAGGTGCAGTACCTGCGCGGCGAGTCGGCCACCTGGTCCGCGGTCGCCGCGACCTACGACAACGGGGCGGGCAACGTCACCACGGCCGTCGCCGTGAAGTGGTTCCCGGGCAGCGGCACCGACGGTGCCTCCCTGAAGTCCTGGTACCAGCTGCACTCCGGGCAGTTCGACCTGCTCGATCTGCAGGAGTGGGCGACGTCCGGCTTCGACACCCGCGGCTGGCGCTCCCGGCACGGCGGCGTCGAGTCCTTCGACACGCAGGCCGCCTACCAGGACGCGCTGCGGCGGCGCGTCGGCATCGGCACCTCGAGCGCCGCGCTGGCGCTGCTCGGCAAGGCGAAGGCGATGAAGAACGTGGGCGACCTCGACGCCTTCATCCGCACCTACATGCTCGACCGGCCGCAGACCTACGCCCGCGCCGAGCGGCTGGTGGAGAACTTCACCCAGCTCGACGAGGCGTACCGGGCCGCGGCCCGCGCGGAGGCGCAGGAGAAGGTCCTGCGGCCCATGCCGGAGGCCTACGAGCGCTACCGGTCGGCCACCGTCGGGACGACGCGCGCCGCGGATCTGCTGGGCGCGCCCATGCGGTCCTACCTGCGCGGACACAAGCTGCGGCTACTCCAGGAGCAGATGGACCGGATCGAGGGCGAACGCGCTGGCATGGACGCGCAGATCGCCCGCTGGGAGGACCGGGCCGAGGAGCGCAAGCAGCGCTACAACGACCTCCTGCACCGCCTGCGACAGGAGCAGGGCGAGGTCGGCGTGCTCGAGGCCGAGCTGCAGTCCCGCGAGCTGCAGACCCAAGCCCGGCAGCGCGCCTACGAGCGGTTCGCCGCCGCCGTGGAGAAGCTGGGCGAGCGCGCGCCGGAGTCGGCGGAGGAGTTCGCCGCGCTGCGCGAGCAGATCCCCGGCATCCGCGACCGCGCGACCGAGGCCGCCGAGGCCCTCGCCGGTCGCGTGCACTCCGCCTACACCGACGAGTCGGACGCGCGCCGCGCCGTCGAATCCGTCGACGACGAGCTCTCGGTGCTCGACCGCCGCGCCTCCCTGCTGCCGCCCGCGCTGCTGGACCAGCGCGACGCGATCGCCCGCGCCACCTGCGTTCCCGCCGAGGAACTTCCGTACGCGGCCGAGCTGATCGACGTGAAGCCCGAGGAGCAGGCCGTGTGGGCCGGCGCCGCCGAGCGCGTGCTGCGGCCGCTCGCTACCACGCTGCTCGTGCCCGCGAAGCACCAGCGCGCCGTCGCCGACCACGTCAACGCCACCCGCGTCCAGGGCGTCCTCACCTACCAGGTGGTCGACGGCGCCGACACCACCCGCCCGGCTCCGGGGTCCCTGGCCGCGAAGCTCACGGTCGACGAGTCGACCGAGGCCGGACGGTGGCTCGCCGGCGCCGTCGCGCGGGCCGCGCGGCACACCTGCGTCGACTCCCCCGCCGAGCTGGAGCAGCACGAGCAGGCCGTCACCCCGGAGGGCCTGGTCAAGGGTGCGGGCGGACGGTTCCGCAAGGACGACCGCCGCGCCGTCGCCGACCGCTCGCAGTGGGTGCTGGGCACCAACACCGGTTCGAAGCGCGAGGCGCTGCAGCGGCGCCGCGACGACCTGGCCGCCGTGCACGCCAAGGCCGCCGAGGCATCGGCGACCCTGCGCGACGACCTCGCCGAGCACAAGGCCGTCGCCGACAGCGCCGCCGGCGTCCTCGGCTACTCGTCGTGGGCCGAACTGGACCACTGGGCGGCGAAGGCGGAGGCCGAGGAGCTGGCCGACCGGATCTCCGACGCCCGCTCGGGCAACGCCGACCTGGGCGAGCTCGAGCTGCAGGCCGACAACGCCTACGGCGAGCTGGCGGAGGCGCAGACCCGCATCGGCGCGCTGACCGAGACCATGAACCGCGCCGGCACCGAGTTCGACGACCTCCTCGCCGAGTTCGAGAAGATCGACGCCGAGAGCGCGCCGAAGCTCAGCGAGCCCGACGAGGACTTCCTCGCCACGGCGCTCTGGCACCTGCTCACGGCGGACGAGGCCAGGCCCCGCCGGCTCACACTGGACACCTTCGGCGAGGTGCGGGCCGACCTGCGGGCCGAGCTGGAGCGCCAGCAGGCCGCGGCCACCGCGGAACGGGACGCCGCCGAGACGCGCATCGTCCGGACCGCGGAGCAGTTCCTGCGCGAGTGGCCGGACGCCTCGACGGAGCTGTCCGCCGACGCCGCCTCCGCGCCCGACTTCGTGGCCGTGCACGAGAACCTCGTCGCGCACGGCCTCGCCGCGGCCACGGAGAAGTTCCGCCGGCTCATCACCACCGACGTCAGCCACTCGGTGTCGAACCTGTTCAAGGAGGTCGACGACACCCACCGTGCCATCACCCGCGGCATCGCCGACGTCAACGCGGGCCTGCGCCGGGTCGAGTTCAACGAGGGAACGTACCTGCAGATCGCCTACGCCGCCCGCCCCACACCGGAGGCGACGGAGTTCGCGAAGCTGGTCGACGACATGGTGCGCGACGCCCCCGCGGCCAAGCGCGCCGAGCCGGCCGCGATGGCGGCGCAGTTCAAGCGGATCCGCGGGCTGGTGCTGCGGCTCACCGGCGACGACCCCGAGTCGCGCCGGTGGGCCGAGAACGTCCTCGACGTGCGGACCGGCTACTCCTTCTACGGCCGCGAGAACGCGGTCGGCGCCGAGCCGGACGCCCCCGCCGTGGTCACCTACCGCAACACCGCGACCAACTCGGGCGGCGAGCAGGAGAAGCTCGTCGCGTTCTGCCTCGCGGCGGCGCTGAGCTTCGCGCTGGGCTCGCACGGGATCGACGGTTCCAACGAGCCGGCGTTCGCGCCCCTCATGCTCGACGAGGCCTTCAGCAAGTCCGACGAACGCTTCTCCGCCCAGTCGCTGCGGGCCTTCGAGCAGTTCGGCTTCCAGCTGATCATCGCCGCCCCGATCCGCATGGTCGGCATCGTCGAGCCCTTCATCGGGCAGGTGATCCTCGTCGACAAGCAGGTCACGCCCGACGGCGCCCGCTCGGACGCCCGGTACGCGACGTTCGGCGAGCTGGCGCCGTCGCGGTAGTCACTTCGCCGTCGCCGCACGGTGGTCGCGCGGCGAGCGCCCGAATCGCCTGCTGAACGCGGTGCTGAACGCGCTCGCCGACCCGTAGCCGACGGAGTCGGCGATGAATGCGACCCCGCGCCCTGCCCAGCGGGGGTCGGCCAGCCGATCCCGCGCCAGATCGAGCCGCTCGCCGCGCACGGCGTCGGAGAAGGTCTCCCCGGTGCGGGAGAGCACCGCCTGGATGTGCCGCGCCGACCAGCCGACGGCCGCGGCGACAGCGGCGAGGTTCAGGTCCGGTTCGGTCGCGTGGGCCCGCACGTGCCGGAGCACCGCGGCCCGGACGTCGTCGTCGGCGGTGCCCGCACCGTCGGTCTCCCCGCTGGCGGCGAGGCAGAACAGGTCCACGGCACGGTCGCACGCGGCGTCGAACTCCGCCGCCGTGAGCTGTTCCCGCTCGTCGATCAGCGCCGCCGCCAGGTCCCGGGTCACTCGGCCCAGCCCGCGGCCGCCGCGCAGCCGGACCCCCTCCTTCGCCACTGAGCCGAGCGTCCGCGAGACGCGGTGCTCGGGGATCAGCAGGGCCACGGCGGAGGCGCCGTCGTCGTGCGCGAGGACGAACGGCGCATCGATCGAGACGAGCACCATCTCCCCCGGCAGCAGGGCGCTCTCGGTGACGTCGCCGCCCACATGCAGGGCGCCGCGCAGGGGCATGAACAGCTCGTAGTGGCCGCGGGGGTCGTTACGGATGCCGCGCGCGTCGCGGCGCACGTGCTCGCGCTGACTGGTCCAGGAGACCAGCTGGTACTCGTCGGTGCGCTGGCGCAACACATCGCCGCGGTAGCCGTCACTGCCGAAGGAGATGTCGAACTCGCCGTGGACGCCGCTGCACCAGTCGCGCCACGCGCCGTGCGCGCGCGAGCCGGTGAGGCTCCGTTCGGCCCCGGTGACGAGGCCGTCGATCATGTACGGCACGCCTGCTCCTCCCTCCCGCGGCGCGAGCGCCTGCGCGAAAGAACCGTGCGCCCGGGCGAACGTCCCGCCGTCGCGCGCTTCCTACCGTCGATTGTGACACGCGTCACCGCCGGGCCGGCCCGGCGGACCATCGAACAAGGAGGACCGATGACCGAACAGACCGTGACAGCGCCCGACCTCGGGGACCTGCTCGCCCAGGCTCCGTCGAACTGGGGCAAGTGGGGCCCTGACGACGAGGTGGGCTCGCTCAACTACCTCGGCCCGGAGCAGGCGGTCGCCGCCGCGGCGCTGGTCCGCAGCGGCAAGGTCTTCACGCTGCAGCGGCTCATCGGCGACCCGAAGGGCGACCCGGTGTGGCCCGGCCGGAGCCCTGCGGTGCGCACGCAGATCATGGACGAGGCCAGCTGGGACGGCGCGGAGGCGCCGCAGTTCCCCGGCGGCCTGCACTACGCCGACGACAAGATCGACGCCTTCCTCCAGGGCTCCACGCAGTACGACGCCCTCGGACACGTCTGGTACGACGGCAAGCTGTGGAACGGCTACGACGCCCGCACCACCGTCGGCGGCATGGACGTCGCCAGCGTGGAGCCCATCGCCCAGCGCGGCGTCGTGGGTCGCGGGGTGCTGCTCGACATGGCGCGCTTCCGTGGCAAGGAGCACCTCGACACCGCCGAGACCTTCGACCACACCGACCTCGAGGCGTGCGCCGCGGCGCAGGGCGTCGAACTGCGCCCCCGCGACGTACTGCTGATCCGCACCAACTACCTGCAGCTGTTCTTCGAGCTCGGGGACGCCTTCTACGAGGGCTTCTGCGAGCCCGGCCTGCAGTACAGCCCCGAGCTGGTGCAGTGGTTCGCCGACAAGGAGATCCCGAACCTGGTGACCGACACCATCGCCAACGAGGTGACCACGGACCAGAACAACGGCGTCGCGCTGACCCTGCACTGCGCCCTGATGCGCAACCTCGGGGTCGTCTTCACCGAGATCACCGACCTCGAGGCCCTGGCGGCGGACTGCGCGGCCGACGGCGTCTACGAGTTCATGTACACGGCGGCGCCGCTCAAGATCGCCCAGGGCAGCGGCGCGCCCGTCAACCCGGTCGTGGTGAAGTGACCGCGGTGACGGGTTCCGCGCGGCGCCCCTGGGCGGGCCGGTACGAGTCGCTGCCCGACGCGGTGGACATCGCCTTCGACACCGCACTCGACATGTTCCGCGCGGGCGTGGCGAGCCATCCCGACCAGGCGGCGATCCGCTACTTCGACGGGGCGATCACCCGCCGGGAGCTGGACGGCCTGACCGACGCCCTGGCGGCGGGCCTGATCGCCGAGGGCTTCGCGCCCGGCGACCGGCTGGCGCTCTACCTGCAGAACGTGCCCCAGTTCGTGATCGGGATGATCGCGGCGTGGAAGGCCGGCGGGTGCACGGTCTCGATCAACCCGATGAGCCGCGCGCGGGAGCTGGACACCCTGCTCCGCGACTCGGGCGCGACCGCACTCGTCGCACTCGACGATCTGTACGAGGACGTCGCGCATGACGTGGTGCCCGGCACCGCGGTCCGGACGGTGTTCACCACCAGCGGGCTCGACCTGCAGACCCGGGCCGATCCGCGACTGTTCCCCACGCCCCGGCGGGCCGTGCCCGACGGTGCGACGGACCTCGTGGAGTTCATCGCGGCGCATCGCGGCGAGGTACCGCCGCCGGTCGCTCTCGCGCCCGGGGACGCCGCCTTCCTCACCTACACCTCGGGGACGACGGGCCGGCCGAAGGGCGCGATCAACACCCACCGCAACGTGGTTTTCACCGCGACCGTCTACCGCGACGCGGCGAAGTTCGCGCCGGGCCCCGACGCGGCCGTCCTCGCGATCGCTCCCCTGTTCCACATCACAGGACTCATCGGACACATCGCGCTGAGCATGCTCGCCCCGATGCCGATGATCCTCGCCTACCGCTTCGATCCGGCGGTGATGCTGGAGACGATGCGCGAGCACCGCCCCACGTGCACGATCGGCGCGGTGACGGCGTTCAACGCACTGCTCAACCACCCCGGCTTCGACCGGGACGCGTTCGCCTCGCTCACGTCGGTGTACTCGGGCGGCGCGCCCATCTCCCCGACGGCCGCGCGCCGGTTCGCCGAGGCCACGGGCCGGCCGTTGCACAACGCCTACGGCCTCACGGAGACCACGAGCCCGATGACGGTCTCGCCGTACGGCGTGGAGATCCCCGTCGACCCGGACTCCGGTGCTTTGTCCGTGGGGCTCCCGGCGCCGTCGACCGTGGTGCGGATCGTCGGGGACGACGGTGCCGATCTCCCGCTCGGCGAGATCGGCGAGATCGTCGCCGAGGGGCCGCAGGTGGTCGCGGGCTACTGGAACAAGCCGGAGGAGACCGCGGCCGGTATTCCCGGTGGCGCGCTGCACAGCGGCGACGTGGGCTTCATGGACGACGGCGGCTGGGTGTTCATCGTGGACCGCAAGAAGGACATGATCAACGCCTCGGGCTACAAGGTGTGGCCGCGTGAGGTGGAGGACGTACTCGCCGAGCATCCCGCGGTCCGCGAAGCGGCGGTGGTGGGTGTCCCCGACGAGGTGCGCGGCGAGACCGTGCGCGCCTTCGTCAGCCTGCTGCCGGGCGCGGATGCGGCACCGGAGCAGCTCATCGCGCACTGCCGCGAGCGCATGGCCGCGTACAAGTACCCGCGCGAGGTGCGGATCGTCACCGAGCTGCCGAAGACGGTGACCGGGAAGATCCTGCGCCGCGAGCTGCGCGACGTCTGATCGCGACCGGCAGCTCGGCCCGCCGCCGCACCGGGCGGCGGGCCGAGCGGCCGCGGAACTGCTATACAGAGCGCATGGCCTCGGTCGTCGCGCTCAACGCCCACCCGGACGACGAGTCGATCTTCATGGGCGGCACGCTCGCCGCGCTGGCCGCCGCCGGGCATCGCGTGGTGCTGGTCGTCGCGACGGACGGCATGATGCGGGGCGACGACGAGCCCGATCCGCGCCGGCGACTGCGCGAACTGGACTCCGCGGCGGCCGCGATCGGCGCGGCCGAGGTGCGGTGGCTCGGATACGCGGACAGCGGCCACGGGGCCGAGCTGTATCCGGATCCTCCGGGCCGGGCGCGCCTCGTCCGGGCCGGCATCGAGGAGCCTGCGAAACGCCTGGCGACGATCCTCCGCGACGTCGAGGCGGACCTGCTCATCGGCTACGACCCCGCGGGCGGCTACGGACACCGCGACCACGTCGCCGTCCATGCGATCGCTCGGCGCGCCGCCGAATCCACCGGCGTGCGGCTCGTCGAGGCGACGGTCCCGCGCGAGATCGCGGTCCGGCTCCTCGGCATCACGACCCGCCTGCGTCTGACCCGCGACCACGATCTCGCCGCCGCACAGACCTGGTTCACCCCGGCCGCGGAGATCACGCACCGCATCGACGTGCGGCGCTTCGTCGGCACCAAGCAACGCGCGCTGGGCGCGCACCGGTCCGAGATCAACGGTCCCGGGCGCGCAGCCCGCCTCATGCGGCTCCTGCGCGCGCTCCCACCGTGGCTGGTCTCCCCGCTGGTGCGCACCGAGTACTTCAACGAAGCGGACGCACCGCGGTCGGATCGACTCCTCTGAGGCGCCTAGATCAGTTGATCTATAGTTAGATCATGCGATCTAACGAAACCTTCACCGAGCAGGCCCGACGCGCGCAGATCGCACAGTGCGCCATCGACGCCATCGCAGAGCTCGGCTATGCGCAGGCGTCGGTCCGCAGGATCGCGGACCGCGCCGGAGTCGCGATGAGCGTCGTGCTCTATCACTTCGGCGACAAGGACAGCCTCATCGCGGCGGTCGTCTCGGAGTGCTATCGCACGCTCTTCGCGGTCATGGTCCCCGCGGTCGACGCCGCGCCGACCGCCGCCGGCAAGCTCGAGGCCCACATCCGCACGCACCTGCGCTACCTCCGCACCCACCCCGCGCACCAGGCCGCGATCACTGAGATCGGCAACGGCTTCCGCGGCAAGGACGGCGCTCGGCTGTGGGACCTGCCCGTGGCACCCGAGCACGACGCTGCCCGCGCCCGCGTCGAACTCGAGCCGATCCTCCGGCAGGGCGTCGACGCCGGCGAGTTCCGGCCGCTGAACCCCGCCTCGATCGCATCCGCAGTCCGCGGCGCGATCGGGACGGCGATGTTCACCACGAACATCGACCCCGCGTACGACCTGGACGGCTACGCCGACGACCTCGTCGACGCCTTCCTCCGCGCCACCCGCCCCGACCAGGCGCACTGACCATGGCACACGTCCTCATCGCGACCTACGGATCCCGCGGCGACACCATGCCGCTCACCGGGGTCGGCCTGCGCCTGCAGGCGGCCGGCCACCGCGTCACCATCACCACCAATACCGATCTCGCGGAGGAGGCCGCCGCGCTCGGCCTCGGCGCCCTCGCCATCCCCCTCGACCTGGGTGGCCCCGACGGCGAACCGTCGCTCGCGGACGCCCTGCAGCTGGTCCGGCCCGGCGGGATCCGGCAGCTCAGCCGGAACCTGCTGGACGCGGTGGAGGACGTGCCCGCCGACGCGGTGCTGATGTCGCCCTTCGCGGAACCGGCGATGCACGCCTTCGCCGAGGCCCGAGGAATCCCCTCGCTCGGTGTACGGTTCCAGCCGCTGTCCGCGACGCGCGCGTACCCGCCGAGCCTGATCGGTTCCTGGTCGGCGGGCGGCGGGATCAACCGGGCCGCCGGACGCCTCGCCGAGCGCACCGTCGATCGGATGTACGGGGGCGTCGTCGCCGACCTGCGCCGCGACCTCGGCCTGCCGAAGCGATCTGCGCGGCGCCTGCGTCGCGACCGGTCGGAGGCCGGTTGGCCGATCCTGTACGGGTACTCGCCGTCGGTCCTCCCGCGCCCCGCCGACTGGCGTGCCGGGATCGATCCGGTCGGCTACTGGTGGTCCCCTTCCCCCGACGGGTGGACCGCACCCTGCGACCTCGACGCCTTCCTGGATGACGGTCCGCCGCCGGTCCTGATCGCCTTGGGCTCCCTGATGGTGTCGGTGAAGGAGCGGGACCGGCTCTCGGAGGTCTTCGACGAGGCGCTCGCCGAGGCGGGGGTCCGCGGCATCGTCCAGTCCGGCGGCGCCGGGCTGCGGGTCCCGGACCGCGCCGGCGTCCTGAACATCGGCCCGGTCCCCTACGAGCACGTCCTGCCGCGCGTGGCCGCCGTCGTCCACTCGTGCGGGGCCGGGACCACCGCCGCGACCCTGCGCGCCGGCGTCCCGACGGTGCCCCTCCCGTCGCCCGGCGTCGACCAGTTCTTCTGGGCGCGGCGGATCCACGCCCTCGGCGCGGCGACCGCACCGATCCCACGGACGACGGTCACGGTTTCCACACTCGCGCAGGCGATACGTGCCGCCGTGGACGCGCCGTCCTACCGCTCCGCCGCCGGCGTCCTGAGCAGCGCGATCACGGCCGAGGACGGAGCCGCGGCCGTACTCACCGCGGTGGAGCGCGCCATAACGATCTCGTAACAGGGCTAACGGATTCCGCGCCGGGTCCCGATCTTCCTCACGTCGGCGGACATCGCCGCACGGGGGAACGAACGAGGAGGACGCCATGCGGAAGACGAACCGGAGTAACCGGATCCGGGGCGCGCTGGTGCTGCCGGCGGCCGTGATCCCGATGCTGGGCCTGATGCCGGCCGTCGCGGGAGCCGAACCGACGACGCCGCCCGCGCCCACCCCGACGCCGGTCACCACGCAGGCACCGGCCACGACCACGACCCCGCCCGCACCGAAGCCGACCACGACCGCGCCGCCCACGACGACAGTGCCGACGCGGCCGAGCACCCCCGCGACGAGCCCGTCGCCCACCGTCACGATCCCGACCACCGTCCTGCCCACCACGACGACACGGCCGCCGAGCCGGCTCACCGTGGGCGCGGTGCGGATCGTCGACACGCGTGGCGCGAGCGTCCCCGGGGCGAGCGCCTTCGTGCAGGGCTGCACCGGCGGTCCGGGTGCCGATCTCGCCGACGGTGGCGCCACCACCGTCACCGGGCCCTGCGTCCGCGCGACGATGAATCGCGTCCCGACCAACTGGCGGTTGCTCTCGCCCGCCGCGCAGACGATCACCACGGACTCCGGCCGGGCGGAGTTCCGCTTCGTCTTCGAACGCGGTGGCATCGTCCCGCCGACCAGCACCACGCCGCCGCCGAACCGGAACGTGCGCTTCACCCTGACCGCCCGGGACCAGGACGGTCGCGGCGTCCCGTCGGAGTACGCGGTCGCCGAATGCGACAGCTGGCGACCGCTGGGCGGCGCGCGCACGGACAGCGCGGGCAACGGCGGCGGCGCCTTCCCCCGCGACTGCGTGAGTGTCGTCCCGACGGCGTGGCCGTCGTCGTGCGTACTGCTGGGCCCGAACGCCTACTCCCGCGTCGAGGGCAACGCCGTGAACCGCCTGGCGTTCCGCTTCCGGTGCGGGGTCACCGTCCCGCCCGGCGAGGTGGAGACCAACGGCACCCTGGTCAAGACCGACCGCATCACGGGCGCGCCGCTGGCCGGCGCGTCCTTCGTGATCTCGCGCTGCGGCTCCGACGAGGCGGTCCGGGCGGTGACGACCGGCGAGAACGGCGTCGCCGACTTCGCCCTCCCGTCGGGCTGCTATCGCGCGATCGAGACCGCCGCCCCGGCCGGTTACGTCCGCGACGCCGCGGCCGTCGCCTTCGAGGTGCGCCTGACCCCGCAATTCCAGGTCCGCGTCACGAACTCGAAGATCGGCGCGGGGCCCGTCGTCCGCAACCTCGGCGTCCGTGTCCCGATCGCCTCGATCCCGTCCGGGCGGACGTCGTGATGCGCCGCGCCGCAGGGGCTCTGATCGCCGGGGCGGTGGTGCTCGCCCTCGCGGGCTGCGGGAGCACCGTCGAGGGGACGGCGGCGGCGCCGTCGTCGAACCCGAACGCGCAGAGCGATCTGCGGCCCCCGGTGACGGCCACGGCGACCGAGCCGACCGCGCCGGTCACCGTGACCGTCGGCGGCGCCGAGGCCGCGGTCGACGCGGTCGCGACCGACTCACAGGGGGCGCTGTACCCGCCGACGGACGTGAACCGGGTCGGCTGGTGGGTGGACTCGGCGCTCCCGGGATCGGGCGCGGGGTCGGTCGTCGTGACCGGCCACGTCGACGATGCACGGCAGGGCGCGGGCTACGCGAAACGCTTCGCCGGGCTCGCCCGGGGCGACGAGGTCACGCTCACCGGGAAGGACGGGGCGGCGGTCCGGTACCGCGTCACCCGCACCGCGTCCGTCCACAAGGGAGTCCTCCCGACGGACGACCTCAACCGCCTCGACGGCCCGGAGACCCTGATCCTCGTCACCTGCGGCGGGAAGTTCATCGGCCCACCGCTGGGCTACGAGAACAACGACCTGGTGTACGCCGAGCGCGCCTGACCGCCAGGCGTATCAGACGAGCGCGGCTGTCAGGCGAGCTCGATGAGCTCCTGGTACTCGGCGTTCCAGTGGTCCTCGGTGCCGTCGGGCAGCAGGATCACACGCTCCGGGTTGAGCGCCTCGGCCGCGCCCGGGTCGTGCGTGACCAGGACGACGGCGCCCTCGTAGGAGCGCAGCGCCTCGAGCACCTGCTCGCGGCTGACCGGGTCCAGGTTGTTGGTCGGTTCGTCGAGCAGCAGCACGTTCGCGGCGGACGAGACGAGCCCGGCCAGCGCCAGGCGGGTCTTCTCGCCGCCCGACAGGGTGCCCGCGGGCTGCTCGAGCTGGGGCCCGGTGAACATGAACGCGCCCAGCAGTCCGCGCAGGTCCTGCTCCCCCGCGTCCGGCGAGGCGTGGCGGATGTTGTCCCACACGGAGGCCGCGTCGTCGAGGGTGTCGTGCTCCTGGGCGAAGTAGCCGATCTTCAGTCCGCGCCCGGGCTCGAGGCCACCGGTATCCGGTGTCTCGACGCCCGCGAGCAGCTTGAGGAGCGTGGTCTTGCCCGCGCCGTTGAGCCCGAGGACCACGACGCGCGAGCCCTTGTCGATGGCGAAGTCGACGCCGGTGAAGATCTCCAGCGAGCCGTAGGTCTTGGTGAGGTTCTTCACCATGAGCGGGGTCTTGCTGCAGGGAGCGGGGGCGGGGAACTTGATCCGCGCGGTCTTGTCCTCGACGCGCACGTCGTCGAGCTCGCTCATCATCCGCTCGGCGCGGCGCAGCATGTTCTGCGCGGCGACGGCCTTGGTCGCCTTCGCGCCCATCTTCGCGGCCTGGACACGCAGTGCGCCGGCCTTCTTCTCGGCGTTCGCACGTTCGCGGCGCCGCCGCTGCTCGTCGGTCGCGCGGGCGTCGATGTACTTCTTCCACCCCATGTTGTAGACATCGGCCTCGCCGCGCACCGCGTCGAGGAACCAGACGCGATTGACCACGTCGTTGAGCAGGTCCACGTCGTGGCTGATCACGATGAGTCCGCCGTCGTGGTTCTGCAGGAAGGTGCGCAGCCAGCCGATCGAGTCCGCGTCGAGGTGGTTGGTCGGCTCGTCGAGCAGCAGCGTGGTGTCGGACTTGCCGCCCGAGCCGTCGGAGGCGGCGAACAGGATCCGGGCCAGCTCCACGCGGCGCCGCTGACCGCCGGACAGGGTGCGCAGCGGCTGCTCGAGCACCCGCTCGGGAAGGGCCAGGCTGTTGCAGATCCGCGCGGCCTCGGACTCCGCCGCGTAGCCGCCGAGCGAGGAGAAGCGCTCCTCGAGGTTGCCGTACTTGCGCACCGCGGTGTCGAGCTCGTCGCCGACCAGCTCCGCCATCCGCACCTGCTGCTTGGCCATCTGCGCGACGATCTGATCGAGGCCGCGGGCCGACAGCACGCGGTCCTTGGCCAGCACGTCGAGGTCGCCCTCGCGGGGGTCCTGCGGCAGGTAGCCCACGTCGCCCGACGAGATGATCTTCCCCGCGTACGGCTCACCCTCGCCGGCGAGGATGCGCATCGTGGTCGTCTTACCTGCGCCGTTGCGGCCGACGAGGCCGATCCGGTCGCCCGCCTGCACGCGCAACTGGTCGCCCGGCGCGGTCAGCAGGGTGCGGACGCCGGCGCGCACTTCGAGGTCGGTCGCGGTGATCACAACGGGCCAGCCTACCGCCCCGGGGGACCGGTTCTCACCTTCGTTTCGCGGTGGTGACGACGCTCACGGCAGCTCCACGTCGCCCCTGCCCACGACGAGCCGCAGGGAACGATCGGCCTTGGCCTCGTACAGCGCGTGGTCCGCGGCGGAAACGGCGCGCGGGAAACCCCGCGGCTCCAGGCGGGGCAGGACCACCACGCCCGCACTGCCCGCGATCGACGGGCCCGTCACTCCGTCGCCGGCGACGAGTGCGCGCAGCCCGGCGACCACGGCGTCCGCGGCGGCACGCGTCGGGCGGAGCGCCACCACCACGAACTCGTCGCCGCCCATCCGGGAGACGAGCGCTTCGGGCAGCCCGTCCTTGAGAGCCCGCCCGGTGTCCACGAGCAGTTGATCGCCCGACAGATGGCCGTTGGTGTCGTTGTATTGCTTGAACCGGTCGAGATCGAGGATCGCCACCACCGCGGCGCCGTGCTCGCGGCGCGCCATGATGCGCACCGCGGACTGCATGCCGACCCGGTTGTAGAGACCCGTCAGGCCGTCGCGGTTCTGGTCGGTCACGGCGACGCCGATCCCCCGGCGGCCCGATTCGACCACGAACTGCACGATCATCGGCAGCGCGAAGACCATGGCCAATGCCGGCGCGAGGGTCGTGTAGAGCTCACCGAGCGAGGAGCCGTCGACCACCATCGTCGTGACCGTGGTCGCGAGGACGGCCGCGACGGAGAGGAGGCAGTGCATCAGCAGCACGCGCCAGCCCAGGAGGAACGCCGTGAGCATAGCGAGCATCCCCAGATAGGTGGTACCGCTGATCCGGGCCGTCCCCGCCTGCGCGAGGCACCCCGCGAAGAGACAGATGTCGGCAGTGGCGACGAACCGGATCGCGTCCCGCGCCCGTGGTTCGCGCAGCCTCAGCCACCAGACCCCGAGGACGGCGCTGCCGCTCGATGCGATGACGAAGACGATCATCGCGCCGGTCGTCGTAGGCCGGCCCGCGGAGAAGAGGACCCCGACGCACAGCGGCACCATCATCAGCGCGAGTCCGCCCACGGCGAGCCGCAGCGCCAACCCTCCGCCCTGCACACGCAGCCAGGACTGCGCGGAGGCGTATTCGGCGACGCCCGCGGTGCGCCAGCCCTCACGGTCCCCGAGCCGGCGCAGCACGGAGCGCGCGAAACGCCGTGTCCCCGTCGTTCTCATCGCACCACAGCGGTCAGGTCGCGGACGAGAAGCGCGTCGGCGGGCGAGCGCTTGGCCGCGTAGAGCATCTCGTCGGCGATGCCCGCGAGTTCTGCGAGCCTGTCGCGGTCCGACGACACCGGCGCCAGCGCTATCCCGAGGCTGGCCGGAATCCCCGCGTCGTCGTCACCGTCACCGTCACGGGAGCTGAGCAGACGCCGCAACTCGTCGATGGTCCGGGCCGCGTCCTCCGGGCCCTCCCGGAATCCGACGATCCCGAACTCGTCACCACCGAATCGCCCGACGATCAGGCGCGGCACGGACTTGAGCCTGGTGACGACGTCCCGGAGAAGCTGATCCCCGGCGCCGTGCCCATGGCTGTCGTTGAACCGCTTGAAGCCGTCGAGATCCAGGGCTCCCACGAGCACGACCCCGGTAGCCGCCACCCGCCGTGCGGTACCACGGACCGCGAAGTTCATCCCGCGGCGACTGTACGCGCCGGTCAGGCTGTCGATGTTCCACTCCTCCGTCAGTTTGGCGGCGCCGTGGCGCCCGGTCTCCACGATCGCCTGGATCACCACGGGAAGGCCGACCACGGTCGTGATCGCGGGAGTCGTGTACACGTACAGGTCCTGCACCGTGCGCCCGTCCGCCACGATCGCGTACCCGGTCAGCCCGGCGATCAGAAGCAGCGCGTACACGCAGTGCAGCAAGAGGATCCGCCAGCCCAGGAGGAAGGCCGCGTACATCCCCAGCATCGCGATGTGGATGGTGCCGCAGATGCGTGCCGTCGGATCGGACAGGACTCCCACCGCGATGCCGATGAACAGGTCGGAGGCGAGCAGGAACCACACCGCCTCGCGGTAGGTCGGCCAACTGCCCACCAACCAGCGGAGACCGAGGAGGAATCCGATCACGGCCACGGTCAGGTGCGCGACGCGCGCCGGCACTCCCTCCGGCCCCATCGGGTTGAATTGCATCACGAGGGCCAGGGGCAACATCATCATCGCGAGCAGCGCCACCGCGATCCGCAGGGCCCGTTCACCGTTGAGGTACCGGATCGCCGTCGTCATGTAGGCGAACTCCTTGCGGCCCGCGCTGCGCCAGGCGTCGCGGTCGATCAGGCGTCGCCACGCGAAGCGGGCGTGTCGACGCAGCACGGTCGTCGACCGGGGTGCGTCAGCCATCGCCACCCCCACTCGCCACGAGACCCGACCAGACCACCACGAATCGGGACTGTACCCCTGCGAACCCTCGACGCCGCCGACGATGGGGTCATGATGTCAGAACGATCACATGTTGCAATCGCAAGTGTCGCGGGCGGATTCGTCGACACAGCGGTCGGTCATCGAAGTATCGGACCGCCGACGGTGCGCGCTGACCTTCACACTGTGTTGCGCACAGGCCGATCGGCATCGTGCAGCGCCGCGTCCGCGGTCCTCGAGCTCACCTCACGCGCGGTCGCGCACTCCGGCCGACAGTTCCTCCGTGAGGCGCCGCACCGCGTCGAGGGAGTCCCCGGCCGCACTGACCAGAGCCGAGCCCACGATGACGGCGTCCGCGTAGCGCGCGATCTCCGCGGCCTGAGCACCCGAGCGCACGCCCAGCCCGACGCCGACGGGGATGTCGGAGACCTCGCGCACGCGGGCCACCAGCTCGGGCGCGACGTTGTCGACCGCGTCGCGGGCGCCGGTCACGCCCATGGTGGATGCCGCGTACAGGAAGCCCGACGAGGCCTTCGCCGTCAAGGCGAGACGCTCCGGGGTCGACGAGGGCGCCGCGAGGAAGATCTTGTCCAGGCCGTGACGATCGGCCGCCGCGATCCACTCGCCGGCCTCCTCCGGGATCAGGTTCGGCGTGATGAGGCCCCTGCCACCGGCGGCGGCGAGGTCGCGCGCGAAGGCCTCGACGCCGTACTTGAGCACGGGGTTCCAGTACGCCATGACGACCGGCGCGCCGCCCGCGGCGGCGACGGCCTCGGCGTACGCGAAGATGTCGCGCACCCGGATGCCGCCGCGCAAGGCGTCGTCCGCGGCGCGCTGGATGACGGGACCGTCCATCACCGGATCGCTGTAGGCCACGCCCAGCTCGACGATGTCGGCGCCGGACTCCACCATCGCGACGACGGTGTCGATGCCGCGTTGCTTGGTCGGATACCCGCAGGGCAGGTAGGTCACCAGCGCGGCGCGGTTCTCCGCCCGGCACTGCTCGAAGACCGGTGCCAATGCGCTCACTTGTTCTCCCCCTCGACCTCGCCGCTGTGCGGGGCCGCGTCCCGCGTTTCGGTGTTGCGCAGTTCCGTGTTCAGGTCCGCGCCGATCACCTTCTGACCGACGACGTCGCCGTGCTCGTCGAGCAGGCCGAACCACTTGCCCGCGCTGTCGACGTCCTTGTCCCCGCGGCCGGACAGGTTCACCACGATCACGGCCTCGGGGCCGAGCTCACGTCCCAGATCCAGCGCGCCGGCCACCGCGTGGGCGGACTCGATCGCGGGGATGATGCCCTCCGTGCGGCACAGCAGGGCGAAGGCGTCCATCGCCTGGGCGTCGGTGATCGGCACGTACTCCGCGCGCCCGGACTCCTTGAGCTGCGCGTGCTCCGGGCCGACGCCCGGATAGTCGAGCCCGGCGGAGATGGAGTGCGACTCGATGGTCTGGCCGTCCTCGTCCTGCAGCAGGTACGAATACGCCCCCTGGAAGGCGCCCGGGCTGCCACCGGTGAAGGTCGCGGCGTGGCGGCCGGTCTCCACGCCGTCGCCCGCGGCCTCGCACCCGACGAGCCGCACGCCTTCGTCCGCGATGAAGGGATGGAATATCCCGATCGCGTTGGAGCCGCCGCCCACGCAGGCGACGACGGCGTCGGGCAGCCGGCCCTCGGCCTCGAGGACCTGCTCGCGCGCCTCCATCCCGACGATGCGCTGCAGGTCGCGCACCATCAGCGGGAAGGGGTGCGGCCCGGCGGCGGTACCGAAGCAGTAGTAGGTGGTGTCGGCGTTGCTGACCCAGTCGCGCAGCGCCTCGTTGATCGCATCCTTGAGCGAGGCGGAGCCCGATGCGACGGCGATGACCTCCGCACCCAGGAGGCGCATCCGCGCGACGTTGAGCGCCTGCCGGTCGGTGTCGACCTTGCCCATGTACACGACGCACTCGATGCCGAGGAGGGCGCACGCGGTGGCGGTGGCGACGCCGTGCTGGCCCGCGCCGGTCTCCGCGATGACGCGGGGCTTGCCCATCCGCTTGGCGAGCAGTACCTGACCGAGCACGTTGTTGATCTTGTGGCTGCCGGTGTGGTTGAGGTCCTCGCGCTTGAGGTAGACCTTGGCGCCGCCCGCGTGCTCGTTCAGGCGGACACACGGGTACAGCGGCGAGGGACGCCCCGTGTACTGGCGCTGCAGCCGGTCGAGTTCGCCGAGGAACTCACGGTCGGAGCGCACCTTCTCGAACTCGGCCGTGACCTCCTCGATCACCGCCATCAGCGCCTCCGGCACGTGCCGCCCGCCCCACGCGCCCCAATGACCGGTCCCGTCCGGCTCGAAGGCCGATCGTTCGGACAGTCCGGTACTCGCTTCTGGGAGGCTCACAGCAACGATTATCCCTCCCGGGTCAAAGTGAAATCACAGCGACGCCAAACATTCCGCGAATCCGGCTCCGCGACGAGTGTTTCCGGGCATGACCACAACTCTGGGACACGTCCTCGACGATCCCGTCCGGGCATCGCTGTACGGCGCGCACGCCCGCTTCCGCCTCGGGGACGGGGCCGTCGTCCGCTACCGCCCCGAAGTGGCCCGGTTCGTCGGCCATCCGCCGCAGCCGACTTCCGGGGACTACGCCGCGCTGGCGAGCCTCGCCGTGCCGGGCACCCCGATCTCGCTGCGCGGCGTGCCCGAGCCGCTGCCGCCCGGGTGGAGGATCGTCGAGCGCATCCCCCTCGTCCAGTACGAGGGTGCGGCCCTCGCCACCGCATCGGACGACGAGGCCGAGGTGCTCGGGCCGAACGACACCGACGAGATCCTGGATCTCATCGCGCGTACACGGCCCGGGCCGTTCGAGCGGCGCACCGTCGAACTGGGGCTCTACCTGGGCCTGCGCGACGATCGCGGCCGCCTGATCGCCCTGGCCGGCGAACGACTGCGACCGCCCGGATGGACCGAGATCAGCGCGGTGTGCACGGATCCCGCGCACCGCGGCCGAGGCCTCGCGACGCGGCTCGTCCGCGCGGTCGGCCACCACATCCGGGAGCGGGGAGATGTCCCCTTCCTGCACACGTCCGCCGAGAACACCGGCGCCCGCGCCGTCTACGAGCACCTCGGCTTCCGCCTGCGCGCCTCGATCCCCCTGCTCCTCGCCCTTCCGCCGACCACTGACCCGACCGGAGCGTCATGACCCTCGCCCTCAGCCGGCCGCAGCCGGCCACCACCGACCCCGAGCTCGCCGCGCTCGCCGCGCTGCCCGTACGACACCGCGTCCAGTGGGGCCGCTGGCTCGCCGTCGCGGTCGCGATCGTGCTGTTCGCACAGCTCGCGACATCGGCGGTGACGAATCCCCGCTACGACTGGCCCACGTTCGGCGCCTACCTGTTCAGCCCGACGGTGCTCGAGGCACTGTGGTTCACGGTGCAGCTCACCGCGATCGGCGCCGTCCTCGGCTTCCTCCTCGGCGGGGTGCTCGCCCTGGCGCGCCTGTCCGGCAACCGCGTGCTCGCGGCCTTCAGCTTCGGCTTCATCTGGCTGTTCCGGTCGATCCCACTCATCGTGCAGATCCTGTTCTGGGGCTACCTCGGTGCGCTGTACCCGACGATCGGACTCGGGATCCCGTTCGGCCCGACGTTCATCGACTCCCCGACCAAGGACCTGCTCTCTCCGTACACCGCGGCCGTCATCGGCATCGTCCTGCACCAGGCCGCCTACGGCTCGGAGATCGTGCGGGCCGGGATCCTCGGGGTCGCCGACGGACAGCACGACGCCGCTCGAGCCCTCGGCATCCCGCCGACCGCGCACCTCCTACGGATCACGCTCCCCCAGGCGCTGCGCACGATCGTGCCGCCCGCGGCGAACGAGGTGATCGGCCTGCTCAAGGGCACGACGGCGGTCTTCATCCTGGCTCTGCCGGACCTGTTCTACCAGGTCCAGGTGATCTACGGACGAAACGGACGGATCATCCCGCTCCTGCTCGTCGCCGTCGCCTGGTACGCGCTCCTGACCACCGTCCTGTCGATCGGCCAGCACTACCTCGAGAAGCGCCTCGCGCGCGGCTACGGGGCCTCGAAGCCCGCGACGAAGGAGAACGCCGCATGACCGCCACCGATCCGCGCCCGCGACTGGAGGCCGTGGGCCTGACGAAACGCTTCGGGCACGACGAGGTGCTCCGCGGGGTCGATCTCACGATCGCGCCCGGCGAGGTCGTCTCGATCATCGGGCCGTCGGGATCCGGGAAGTCGACCCTGCTCCGGCTGCTCAATCATCTGGAGGAGCCCACCGCCGGCGTCGTCCGAGTCGATGGCGAGCTCATCGGCGTCCGGCGCCGCGGCGGACACCTCGTCGCGCTGCGCGAGCGCGAGCTGCGCCGCCAACGCGCGCGCATCGGCTTCGTCTTCCAGCAGTTCAACCTCTTCCCCCATCTGACGGCCGCGGAGAACGTCGCGCGCCCGCAGCGCCTGACGCTGGGACGGAGCCGCTCCGAGGCGGACGACCGCGCCCGCGAGTTGTTGGACCGGGTCGGCCTCGGCGCGCACGCCGGCCACTATCCCGGGCAGCTGTCCGGCGGTCAGCAGCAGCGCGTCGCGATCGCCCGCACACTCGCGCTCGATCCGGACCTGATCCTGTTCGACGAGCCGACCTCGGCTCTCGATCCCGAGCTCGTCGGTGAGGTGAACACCGTGATCGCCGAGCTCGCCGCCGAGGGCCGCACCCTCGTCGTGGTGACGCACGAACTCGCCTTCGCGCGACGCATCTCCGATCGGATCGTCTTCCTCGACCGCGGCCGCGTGGTCGCGGTCGGGACCCCATCGGCCGTCCTCGACCGCCCCGCCACCGACCGCACCCGCACCTTCCTCGCCCACTGGACCACCAAGGAGACCGCATGACCACCCGCACTCGAGCCCTCCATCGCCTGCCCCTCCTCGTGGCGGCGATCGCCGTCGCGGGATCTCTCCTCGCCGGGTGCGGCGGGCAGACCACGGAATCGTCGACGGCGAGCGTGACCGGGGCGGCGGGGCAGCAGCTCAATCTCACCAGCAAGCAGGACCGCATCCTCCCGCCGAAGAACGAGGCCGCGGCGGCTCTCCTCCCGCAGGCGATCCGGGACCGCGGCACGCTCCGTGTCGCCCACGGTTCGGGCGCCGGCAACGCGCCCTTCTACTTCCCCGCCACGGACGACGAGCGCGTCTTCATCGGCGACGAGTCGGACATCGCGTACCTCATCGCGGGATCGTTGGGCCTGCGGCTCGAGGAGTCCAACACCTCGTGGGAGGGCCTGTTCCTCGGGATCGACAGCGGCCAGTTCGACCTGGGCGTCTCGAACATCACCGTCACGGAGGCGCGCAAGCAGAAGTACGACTTCGCGACCTACCGTAAGGACGATCTGGCCGTCGAGGTCCAGGACTCATCCACCTTCACCTTCACCGATGGGAACTCCTTCTCCGGGAAGACGGTCGCCGTCGGCTCCGGCACCAACCAGGAGCGGATCCTGCAACGCTACGACGCGGACCTCCGCGCCGCCGGGAAGCCCGGGATCACGATCAAGAACTACCAGGACAACACCGGTGTCTACGCCGCGCTCGCGTCCGGTCAGATCGACGCCTACTTCGGTCCCAACCCGATCTCGGCCTTCCACGTGGCGCAGACCAAGGGGACCCCGAACGCGACGAAGATCGTCGGACGGGTGTCGGGTGCGGGCTCCACGCTGCAGGGCCTGATCGGCGCGACCACCAAGAAGGACAGCGGGATCATCCGCGCGGTACAGGCGGCGCTGGAATCGACGATCCGCAGCGGCGACTACGCGAAGGTGCTCCGGCGGTGGGGCCTGGAAGCCGAGGCCGTGCCGACGTCGGAGATCAATCCGCCCGGTCTGCCGATCACCGACAAGTGACCGACGCCGACGAGTGACGACAGGCGGGGCCGCGCACCGATCCGGTGCGCGGCCCTCGTCGTCGGCACCCGTCGGCCCACCTCGCCGTCCGAGACGTCACGGACGGGATACCGTCGGTCACCCCGACGTGGTCGCGCGGGCGACGAACTTGAACCGATCGCCCCGGTAGACGCTCCGCGTCCACTCCAGCGCCACGCCGTCGGCATCGCGTCCGAGGCGGTGCACCATGAGCAGCGGATGGCCCGCGGTCACCCCGAGCAGCTCCGCCTCGCTCGGCGCGGCGAGAGCCGTCTCGACGGTGTCCTCCACCGCGGTGATCGCGCGCGCGTACTGTTCCCGCAGCACCCGGTACAGCGAGTCCTGCTCCTCCAGTCTGGCCGCGAGGCCGCGCAGTGGCCCCCGCAGGTGCGCCTCCTCGATGGCGAGCGGCTCGTCGTCGACGATGCGCAACCGCGTCACGCGGTAGACCCGCGCTCCGCGCGGAAGCTCCAGGGCGGCCTGCGTCTCGGCGTCCGCGGTCACGTGGTCGCAGGAGAGCAGGCGCGACCGCACCGCCTTGCCGTCGACCCCGAAGTCCTCGCTCAGCGAGGTGAGCTGTCGGACCCGCACCACCTTGGGCGGCGCCACGTAGGTGCCACTGCCGTGCTCGCGGCGCAACACCCCCTCGGCGGAGAGCTCCGCCAACGCCTTCCGCAGGGTCGTGCGCGAGACGCCCAGCTGCTCCGCGAGGCGCCGTTCCGCCGGCAGGGTGTCGCCGTGCCCGAGGTCGCCGATGCGGCGCTGCAGCTCGAGTTTGGCGCGGAAGTACCGCGGCGGCTCGGTGTGCGACGTACGAGGAAGCGTCATGTGTTCCACGTTACCCCTTGACGCCGAAAGTGGTCTATGCCACTCTTAGCCTACTTCAAGTGGTGTAGACCAATTGAAGCAGACCTCAAGGAGAGAACATGAGCGGTAGGCAGGGTGCGGCGTCGAACGCGGTGCTCGTCGGGATCGCGGCGGCGAGCCTCGGCGTCATCTACGGGTACGACACGTCGAACATCGCCGCGGCGAAGGATTTCATCCGGGCCGACTTCGGCCTCGGCGACACGATGACCCAGGCGCTCGCCACGGTCGTGGTGGTGGGCGAGATCCTCGGCGCCCTCGTCGGCGGGTGGTTCGCCAACCGGATCGGACGCCGCAAGGCGATGATCTCCGTCGCCGCGGGGTACAGCGCTTTCGCCCTGTTCGGAGCGCTGGCCCCCACGGTTCCGCTCCTGCTGGCCGCGCGCTTCCTGCTCGGCCTCACGGTCGGCGTCTCCGTGGTGGTCGTCCCGGTCTTCGTCGCCGAATCCGCGCCTGCGAAACGGCGCGGCGCGATGCTGGTGGCGTACCAGTTCGCGACGATCGTGGGCATCATCCTCGGCTACATCCTGGGCTACCTGCTCGCCGGCCTGGGCACGACCTCGTGGAAGTGGATGCTCGGCCTCGCCGCGGTCCCGGCGATCATCGTGACCCTGCTGCTGGTCCGCCTGCCGGACACCGCGCGGTGGTACATGACCCGCGGACGCGAGGACGAGGCCCGCGCCGCGCTCATCTCCGTGGAGCCGGACTCGACCGCGGCCGACATCGAGGCAGAGCTGGACGAGATGCGCGCCCAACTGTCCGACGAGTCCGGCGGCAGGCTGAGTCAGCTCTTCCGCCAGCCCTACCTGCGCGCCACCTTCTTCGTGGTCGTCCTCGGCTTCTTCATCCAGATCACCGGTATCAACGCGATCATCTACTACAGCCCGGACATCTTCGCCTCGATGGGCTACGACGGGAACTTCGGCAAGTACATGCTGCCCGCCTTCGTCCAGCTCTTCGGCCTGCTCGCGGTGGTCATCTCCATCTTCACCGTCGACAAGTTCGGTCGGCGACCGATTCTGCTCGGCGGCATCGGCACCATGATCCTCGCCTTCGCGGTGATGATCCTGGCGTACCAGATGGCCGACGGGGACTTCACGAACCACGAGACCGCGGGCGTCGTCGGCTTCGCGGGGCTGGTCCTCGTCGTGATCGGCTTCTCCTTCGGCTTCGGCTCGCTGGTCTGGGTCTACGCCGGTGAAGCCTTCCCCGCCCGACTGCGCGCCTACGGCTCGTCGGCGATGCTCACCTCGGACCTGGTCGCGAACGCCATCGTCGCGCAGCTCACTCTGACGATGCTCAACAGCCGGCTCCTCGGCGGCACCGGAACCTTCGCGGTCTTCGGCGCGCTCTCCGTGGTCGCCTTCCTGTTCGTGCTCAAGTTCGCCCCGGAGACCAAGGGCCGCAAACTCGAGGACATCCAGTACTACTGGCGCAACAACGGCACCTGGCCGGCCGAGACCGACAGGGCCGGGGCCGGGGCGGCGGCGCGATGAGCTCGGCGGTGATCGGCCTCGACATCGGCGGGTCGAAGACGCAGGCGGTCCGCGCCGAGAACGGCGTGGTCGTGGCCGAGGCGCTCGCGGGCAGCGCCAACATCTCCTCCGTGGGGCGCGACGAGGCCGGTCGCCAGCTCGACATCGCGCTGGGCAGGCTCGGCGTCGACGATGTGGGGGCGGTCTGCGCCGGCGCCGCCGGCGTCGAGACCCCCGCCGGGGCGGCCACCCTCACTGCGCTCCTCGCCGAGCGCGTCCCCGGTGCCCGCGTTCGCGTCGTGCACGACAGCCAGCTCATCCTGGCCGCGGCGGGCGTGCGGGACGGCGTGGCGGTCATCTCCGGCACCGGCGCCGTCGCCTGGGGCCGCGCGGGCGACCGGCACGCCCGCGCGGGCGGGTGGGGCTACCTCCTCGGCGACGAGGGCAGTGGTTACTGGGTGGCCAAGGAGGCGGTGCGCCGCACGCTGATCCGGCTCGATCGCGAGGAGCCCGCCGACCATCTCGGCCAGCAGCTCGCCGCGGACTGCGGCCTGCAGGACACGGACGAGTTGCTCGATCACTTCTACGCGCAGCAGGAGCGGCGCTACTGGGCCGGTCGCGCGCGGGTGGTCTTCGAGCTGGCCCAGTCGGGCGATCCGGTGAGCACGGACATCGTCGACCAGGCGGCGATCGCGCTGACGGACATCGCCGCCTCGGTGGCGGAGCGGATCGGCTCGACGGGCCCGGTCGTGCTCGCGGGCGGCCTCGCCGTGCACCAGCCCGCGTTGCAGCGGCGGGTCCGGCACCATCTCGGGCTGCGCGGCATCTCGGATCTTCGGGTGCTGACCGTCGATCCGGTGCGCGGCGCCATCCAGATCGCGTTGCGCGAGCTGGACCGGCGGACCGCGAGGGACTAGCGCGCGGGGCGGGGGCAGCTCGGGTGGGAGCCGGCCGTCACGAGGTCGGAGACCGCGGTCCGCGGGTCCCCGGCAGTGACGAGGCCCTCGCCCACGAGCACCCCGTCTGCGCCCTGGCCGGCGTAGGTCAGCAGGTCGTGGCTGTCGCGCACACCCGACTCGGCGATCTTGATCACCGAGGACGGGAGGCCGGGTGCGATCCGCGCGAAGGATTCGCGGTCCACCTCGAGGGTCTTGAGGTTGCGGGCGTTGACGCCGATCACCGTCGCGCCGGCCTCGAGCGCGCGGTCCGCCTCGTCCTCGGTGTGGACCTCGACCAGCGCGGTCATGCCCAGCGATTCGATGCGGTCCAGCAGCGAGACGAGGACGGGCTGCTCCAGCGCCGCGACGATCAACAGCACGATGTCGGCGCCGTGCGCGCGGGCCTCGTGGATCTGATAGGGCGTCACGATGAAGTCCTTGCGGAGGACGGGGATCCGCACGCGCTCGCGGACGGCGTCGAGGTCCGCCAGCGAGCCCTTGAACCGGCGCTCCTCCGTGAGCACGCTGATCGCGCGCGCTCCCCCGGCCTCGTATTCGGCGGCGAGCTCGGCGGGGTCGGCGATACCTGCCAGATCCCCCTTCGACGGGCTGGCGCGCTTGACCTCGGCGATGACGGCGATACCGGGCTCGCGGAGCGCGGCGGTGGCATCGACGGCGGGCGGCGCGGCTTTCGCCGCGGCCTTGACCGCGGCGAGATCGACGAGGGCCTCACGCGCAGCCAGGTCCGCGCGCACACCCTCGATGATCGAGTCGAGAGCAGTGGGAGAAGTCACGGCTGCGGGCCCTTCCTGGATCGTGGAGCGTGCACCAACATTAGCCCTCGGCCCGCGGGTGCTCGGGTCCGGCCCCCTCACCCGTGCCGGGACGGGCGCCACCCGCCTCGGTCGGGTCGTCACCACCGTCGAGCGCGTCCCACAGGTCCCGCTCGGAGGCGGGCTCCTGGGCGGCCTCGTCGAAGACGCGCTGCTCGAGTTCCGCGCGCCGCGCCGCGGGCGAGACGTACTTCGAGCCCATGCCGCCGCCCCGCAATCCGCGTATCAGGAGCGCCGCGGCGAGAACGGCGAACAGGGCCCCGAGCAACGCGACGGACGGCCCGGCGGCCGTCGGGTCGACCTGGGCGATGTAGTCCTTGTTGCCCATGACGGACGTGCCCGCATCGCCGTTGGCCGGCGCGTCGCGCAGGATCTTCTCGAGGTACCCGATGTCGGGGTCCTGCGTCAGCACGGTCACCGCAGGGTAGGCGGCGCCGATCGCGGCGACGGCCACCACCACGGCGACGACGCCCCGCGCCCAGTTCTTCAGGGCCAGGGCCGCCGCGATCGCGGCGAGGAAGACCAGCCACAGCGCTGAGAGCGCGGGCGCCCAGGTGTGCCCCGCGACGTCCAGGGTGCGTTCGGGAGAGAGGCCGTCGGCGATCGTGACGCCCATCCAGGACATCCGGCCCGATCCCCAGACGGCGCCCGCCGCAGCGGCGAGCAGGACGGACGCGATCGCGAGGTTCCGTTTGGCGGTCATCGGTCCTCCCCCGCCACGGTGCGCAGCGTGTTCGCGGCGGCCACGGCCTTGAGCGCGGCCAGGGCCTTGTTGCGCGACTCGTTGTACTCGTACTCGCCGACGGAGTCGGCCACGACGCCGCCGCCGGCCTGGACGTACGCGGTGCCGCCCTTGAGCACCGCGGTGCGGATCGCGATGGCGGTGTCGGCGTCACCCGCGAAGTCGAGGTAGCCGACGATGCCGCCGTACAGCCCACGGCGGGTCAGCTCGGCCTCGTCGATGAGCTCCATGGCGCGCACCTTGGGGGCGCCGGTGAGGGTGCCCGCGGGGAAGCACGCGGCGACCGCGTCGAGGGCCTGCTTGCCGGGCGCGAGATCGCCGGAGACGGTGGAGACCAGGTGCATGACGTGGCTGTAGCGCTCGATGCGCCGGTAGTCGGTGACCCGCACCGTGCCGGGCGTGCAGACGCGCCCGAGGTCGTTACGGCCGAGGTCGACGAGCATGAGGTGCTCGCTGTTCTCCTTCTCGTCGGCCTGCAGGTCCTTCTCCAACAGCAGGTCCTCCTCGGCGGAGGCTCCACGCCACCGCGTCCCCGCGATCGGATGGGTGGTGGCGGTCCCGTCGGAGACGGTGACCAGCGCCTCGGGGCTGGACCCGACGATCGAGAAGGCGACCGAGCCGTCGGGCGCCGGGACCTGGACCAGGTACATGTACGGGCTCGGGTTCGACGCGCGGAGCACGCGGTAGACGTCGATGGGATCGGCGTCGCTCGGCACCGAGAACCGTTGCGAGGGCACGACCTGGAAGGCTTCGCCGGCCTCGATGTCGCCGACCAGTTTCTCGACGATCGCGCTGTACTCGTCGACGGTGCGCTGCGCGGTGTACTCGGGCTCGGGCCGCGTGAACGAGGCGACCGAGGAGGCCAGCGGGGCGGCCAGGGCGGCCTCCATCGCGTCGAGCCGGCGCACCGCGTCGGCGTAGGCCTCATCGACCCGGTCCGCGGAGCCGTCCCAGTTCACGGCGTTGGCGATGAGCGTGATGGTGCCCTCGTGGTGGTCGATCGCGGCCAGATCGGTCGCCAGCAGCCACACCATCTCCGGGAGGTGCAGGTCGTCGACGGTGGTGTCGGGCAGCCGCTCCAGGCGCCGGATCGCGTCGTAGGCGAGGTAGCCGACCATGCCGCCGTTGAGCGGCGGCAGCCCGGCGATCCGCTCGGAACTGAGCAGCCGCAGCACCTCGCCCAGGGCCTCGAGCGGATCGCCGCCCGACGGTGCGCCGGCGGGCGCCTTCCCGATCCAGGTCGCGGCACCGTCGACGACGGTGAGCGCGGCGGGCGCCGGCGCACCGACGAAGGACCACCGGCTCCACGACTGCCCCGCGGCCGCGGACTCGAGCAGGAAGGTGCCGGGACGACCTCCGGCGAGCTTGCGGTAGGTCGACAGCGGGGTCTCGGCGTCGGCGAGCACCGTCCGGATCACGGGCACCACGCGGTGCCGCTCCGCGAGCGCGAGGAACTCGTCCCGGCTGGTGGTCGCGCCGTCGGGCTGCAGGTCGGGCTGCTGTGCGGTACTCATCGTCTCTCAGTATCCCAGCGCCGGTAGGTTCACGGACATGCGCATAGGCCAGCGGGCCCCCGAGTTCGCACTCCCCGACCGCACCGGCACCGTCCGCACCCTCTCGGAGCTCCGCGGCGACGGCCGCGCCGCGGTCTTCTTCTACCTCACCGCCGGCCTACCCGTGTGCGTGGCCGAGGTCGGCCGGTTCCGCGACGCGGGCGAGGAGTTCGATCGTCGCGGCACCGCCCGCATCGGGATCAGCATGGACCCGCTCGTCCGGACACAGGCCTTCGCGGACGTGATGGAGCCGGGTTTCCCGCTGCTCACCGACGCCGACGGTGCCGTCTCCGCGGAGTACGACGTCAAGCGCGGCAGGTTCGCGGTGGCCCCGGTGCGGCGACAGACCTTCCTCGTCGACACCGACGGGACGGTGCTGCACATCGTCGTCGGTGAGCTGCGCGCGGTCGCGCACGTCGAGGAGACGCTGGCCTTCCTCCGCACGCTCAGCGCGTAGCGGCGACCCCCAGGGCTCAGCGGGTGGCGACCAGCCCCGACTCGGCCGCTGCGGCCTGCGCCTGGCGGTCCGGCGCCTCGAACGGCACCTGCGAGACGAAGTAGGTCTCGGGATTCGTGTCGACGACGGTGATCCGCAACCGCTCGCCGCGGGTGGGAGCGTTCTGGAGAACGATGTTCGCGGTCGCCCGAGCGGCCGGGATCCCGGAGACCCGGGCATCGGTGACCTGGAGGCCCTCGAGCCGGGGGTTGTGGCCGTTGTAACCACCGTCCTTGGCGATCTCCGCGGCGAAGGCCTTGGCGAGAGCCTTCACGTCCAGGCCGGACCGCCCGAAGTCGCCGATGCTGACCTGCGACGCCCACGTCGTGCCCGAGGGCCCGAACGGGGCCCGCGCCAGGCCCACACCGCCGGCGTCCGCGGGGCTGATGGTCCAGCCGGGCAGCGCGGACGTCGGGAACGAGAGCGACGCCGCGCTGAGACGGGCGGGCGCGGCAGAAGCGGGTGCGGCGACGCCGGCGGCGGCCACGGCCACCGCCGCGGAGGTGACGGCGAAGCGGCGGAGAAGGGTCACGGTAGTCATGAACATAATGAATACCGGATTCACTGAGGAAGATCTAGGTAATGCTCATCACGATCACGGTCCGAGCAGCAGGTCCCCGTCGAAGCAGGTATGGGTGCCCGTGTGGCAGGCGGGACCGGTCTGCCGGACCGTGAGCAGGACGGTGTCGCCGTCGCAGTCGAGCCGTACGTCGCGGACCTCCTGCACGTGCCCCGAGGTCTCGCCCTTGACCCACAGCTGTTTCCGCGAGCGCGAGTAGTACGTGCCCTTACGGGTCGCCAGTGTGAGCGCGAGCGCCTCGTCGTTCATCCACGCCATCATCAGCACGTCGCCGGTGCCCTCCTCCTGGGCGATGGCGGCGACGAGGCCGTCGGCGTTGCGCTTGAGGCGGGCGGCGATCGCCTCGTCGAGGCCCGTCACCGTCGCACCACCAGGCCGTGCCCGGCCATCTCGTCCTTGACCTGTCCGATAGTCATGTCGCCGAAATGGAAGACACTGGCGGCGAGCACCGCGTCGGCCCCTGCTTCCACGGCGGGCGAGAAGTGCTCCTTCGTGCCCGCGCCGCCCGAGGCGATCACCGGGATGTGCACGGCCGCACGGGCCGCGGCGATCATCCGAAGGTCGAATCCGGCTTTGGTGCCGTCGGCGTCCATGGAGTTGAGGAGGATCTCCCCCACACCGAGTTCCTCACCGCGCCGGGCCCATTCGATGGCGTCGATGCCCGTGCCCTTGCGGCCGCCGTGCGTCGTCACCTCCCAGCCGGATGCCGTCGGCTCCTCGCCGTCCGGGACGGTGCGTGCGTCGACGGAGAGCACGATGCACTGGCTGCCGAACCGGTTGGACAGCTCGCGGAGCAGCTCCGGCCGGACGATCGCGGCCGTGTTGACGGAGACCTTGTCCGCGCCGGCGCGGAGCAGGGTGTCGACGTCCTCGACCGAGCGGACGCCGCCGCCCACGGTGAGGGGGATGAAGACCTGCTCGGCGGTGCGGCGCACCACTTCGAGCATGGTGCCGCGGCCCGAGCTCGAGGCGGTCACGTCGAGGAAGGTCAGTTCGTCGGCCCCCTGCGCGTCGTACGCGGCGGCGAGTTCGACGGGGTCGCCCGCGTCGCGCAGGTTCTGGAAGTTGACGCCTTTGACGACGCGCCCGTCGTCGACGTCCAGGCACGGGATCACGCGCACGGCCACCGTCATCGGTCGATGCCTCCTTCGAATGTCTCTAGTAGCTCAGGGTTCCGGAATGGCCCGGGTCGCCGCGGAAGTCCGACGGTGCGCCGACCGACCGCACGATGGACAGCAGTTCGTCGTAGACGCCGGGGGCGCCCGCGAGCACGGAATCCGAACCGACGTGCCAGTCGTCGCCCGCCAGGTCGGTGACGCGACCACCGGCCGCGAGCACGAGTGCGGCGCCCGCGGCGTTGTCCCACGGGTGGTGACCGAAGACGACGGCGCCGCCCAGGGCGCCGGACGCCGTGTAGGCGAGGTCGACGCCCGTCGAGCCGAACTGCCGGACGCGAGCGACGCGCCGCGACACCTCGCCGAGGATGGCGTAGCGGTAGTCGCCGGGGAAGTGGCCGTTGCTGCCGCGGCTGAAGCTGCCGACGGCGATCATCGCGTCGTCGAGCCCGGCCTCGCCCAGGGACGGCAGGATCTCGCCGCGGTTGCGGACGGGGCCCGCGACGTGTCCGGCGAAGGCGTCGCCGACGAGGGGGAACCATGCGAGACCGGCGACGGGGCGGCCGTCGTGGAGCAGCCCCAGGAGGGTGCCCGTGGCGGGGTATCCCGCCGAGTAGTTGAAGGTGCCGTCGATGGGATCGAGCACCCACACGGTGCCCTCGTCGACGGCGGGGCCGCCGTACTCCTCGCCGTGCACCGGCACGCCCGTGGCCTCGGCGACGGCGGCGGTGATGCGCCGCTCCAGTTCCAGATCGAGGTCGGTGGCGAAGTCCGCCGGGCCCTTCGCGATGGAGGCGGGCGCGCCGACACCCTCGATGAAGCGGGGCGCGGCGGCATCGAGTGCCGCGCCGGCGAGAGCGAGCAGCCGATCGGGGTCGTCCGTGAATCCCGCAGGGAGGGCGGTCATCGACGCGACACCGCATCGAGGGCCTCGGGAAGGGTGAACCGGCCCGCGTAGAGGGCCTTTCCGATGATGGCGGAATCGACGCCGCGATCGACGAGGGTGGCGATGGCGGTCAGGTCCTCGAGCGCCGAGATGCCGCCGGAGGCGACCACGGGCGCGTCCGTCGCGGCGGCGACGGCGGCCAACAGGTCGAGGTTCGGGCCGGTCAGCGTGCCGTCCTTGGAGACATCCGTGACCACGTACCTGCTGCAGCCGTCGCGGTTGAGGCGCTCGAGCACTTCCCAGAGGTCGCCACCGTCGGTGACCCAGCCACGGCCGCGCAGCCGCCACTGGCCGTCGAGCTGCTTGACGTCCAGGCCGACCGCGATCCTGTCGCCGTGGCGGGCGATGGCGCTCGCGCACCACTCGGGATTCTCGATGGCCGCGGTGCCGAGGTTCACGCGGGCGCAGCCGGTGGCCAGCGCCGCCGCGAGGGAGTCGTCGTCGCGGATGCCGCCGGACAACTCGACCTTGACGTCCAGCTCGCCGATGACGTCGGCCAGCAGCTCGCGGTTGCTGCCCTTGCCGAACGCGGCGTCGAGGTCGACGAGGTGGACCCACTCCGCCCCGTCGTTCTGCCAGGCGAGGGCGGCGTCGCGCGGCGACCCGTAGGCCGTCTCGCTACCGGCCTCACCCTGCACGAGGCGCACGGCCCTGCCCTCGGCGACGTCGACTGCGGGAAGAAGTACCAGACTCACGCGACCAGCCTAGTGCGTCGTGTCATCCGACTTTCCGGGCTCCCGCTCCTGGGACCCTTGCACGGCCCGCCCGACGATGCGGTTCGACACGATCCCCATCGCGGCGACCGCCCCGACGAGCCCCACCGCGACGATGAGCAGCCCGACGGCGGGGCTGGGCCGCAGCACGTTGAGCAGCAGCACCGCGAGTCCGAGAACGGCGACCGCGGCGCCGAGGGAGAACAGCGCGAGCCGACCGAGGGACAGGTTCCGCTTGCCGCTCACAGCGTGTCCACCCAGTTCTTCAGCAGCACCGCGCCCGCGTCGCCGCTCTTCTCGGGGTGGAACTGCGTCGCCCACAGCGGACCGTTCTCCACGGCCGCGACGAAGGGCCCGCCGTGGTCGGCCCACGTCACCTTCGGCGCGCGGATGTGGTCGGCGATGTCGAGCTCCCACCGCTGCGCGGCGTACGAGTGCACGAAGTAGTACCGGGTGTCCGCGTCGGTGCCGGCGAACAGCTTCGAGCCCTCTGCCGCCTGAACGGTGTTCCAGCCCATGTGCGGCACCACCTCCGCCTGCAACCGTTCGACGGTGCCGGGCCACTCGCCGCACCCGTCGGTCTCGACGCCGAACTCGATGCCCTTCTCGAACAGGATCTGCATGCCCACGCAGATGCCCATCACCGGTCGCCCACCGGCGAGCCGCTCGCCGATGATCCGGTCTCCCTGCACGCCCTTCAGGCCCGCCATGCAGGCCTCGTAGGCGCCGACGCCGGGGACGAGCAGCCCGTCGGCGGCGAGCGCGGTCTTTGCGTCCGCGGTCACGGTGACCTCGGCGCCGGCCCGCTCCATCGCACGATGCGCGGACCGGATGTTGCCGGAGCCGTAGTCGAGGATCGCCACCTTCTTCATGCCGTCCAGCCTAATCGGCCCCGCTCAGCGGCCGCACCGCAGTATTACGCTGGCGGCGTGGGGGTGTTCGACAGGGCGGACGAGGGCAGCGAGGAGGCGCAGGCCTATCGCGCCGAGTTCGCGAGGGAGAACGCGCGCCTCGGCGCAAAGGCTGCGCCGGCGATCCTGACGATCGTGGGCATCGTCTTCCTGTGGATCGCGGTCACCGCGGCGGCCTCGTACGCCCGGGACAGCCGCCTTCCCGACACCCCCGTCGCCTGTGGTGGTCAGGTGATGGAGCGCGGCGACACGTGCTGGGCGATCCTCAGTCGGGGCAGGGGAGATCGCGGCGAGCCGATGTTCGAGTTACTCGCGCGCGCCGGCGTGGCGGTCGACGTCCCGGCGGTCGTGATGAGGGGTGGCCTCACGGAGAAGCCCTACCCCTACGACTACGACCGCCGGCTCACGTTCCAACGGAATACGCGCGCCCACCTGATCTCGGCGATGATCCCGGGCTCCGTCGGCATCGCGACCCTCGCCCTCGCCGTCGGTGCCATGGCGATACTGACATCGAGGCGACCGCGCGCCGGCGCGGCGAAGTCCGCGAACGCCCTGCGCCGGGCGATCGTCGACGGCGCGGAGCCGCTCACGCGATCGCAGACCAGGGCCCTCCGGTCGCTGGACACTCCGCTGCTCACGGAGGACCCCCGCGATCCCGCCCGCGTGCGAGCCCTGTTCGTCTGGCGCCACGAGGCAGCGAATCCCCCTGTCGGCGTGTACCTCTGGGCGAACCGCCTCACCGACAAGCACCGCGTCGATGCCGGACTGATGCGGCTCCGCCCGGCGGGCGACCTCTGGTTCGTCGAGCTGACGCTGCCGCGGGATGTGCTCTCCGGCTACCGCATCCTCCCGTTCCGCGCCGATTCCCCCGGCGTGCGCGACGGGCGTCCGGTCGACGGGCGCGCGATCCGGAGCGCCGCAGTACCGGATCCGCTCAACCGCTCCGCGGATTCGTCGTTCGGGTCGGTCCTGCGCGGTCCCGACGCCCCCGATCTCTCGCCCTGGCTCGGGCTCCACGACGCGCCGTCCCCGGTCCTGGACGGCACGACCGAGGGCGACCCCGCGGTGCGCTACCGCCTCTTCGTTCCGCCCGGCGAGGGCGAAGTGGAGCTCGCGATCGTCTTCGACGCCGACGCGTGGATCGACCGGCACGGGCTGCCCGCCGTGGTCGAGCGCCGGCGATCGCGGGGCGGCGGCCCGCGCATGTGCGTCCTCGGGATCGACTCCCCCACCGGCCCCGCGGAGCGGCTGCGGTTCCTCGGCTCGGACGCGGTGCGCAGGGCCGTCGCCGACGAGGTGCTCCCGGCCGCCCTGGCGCTCCTTCCCGGCGCGCCGCGGCGGGTGCTCGCGGCGGGTCAGAGCATGGGCGCGATCGCGGCACTCGCGCTCGCCTGTGAGCACCCCGGGCGCATCGACACCGTCCTCGCCTACTCCCCCTCCGTCTGGTGGCGCCCCGGCCTTACCACTCGCCCCGAGTCCGTGTTGGGCCGCGAGCAATGGGTGCACGACCTGCTCTCGACGCCAGGAGCCCCCTTCGCGCTGCACCTCGCGGTGGGCTCGTACGAGGACGAACTGGTCCCGAACGTCGCCGCGGTCGCGGCCACCGCGCGAGCGAGTGGGCACACCGTCACCGAGACCGTCTTCACGGGCGGCCACGACGAGACCGATTGGGCCGCGCTCCTTCTGAAGGATCTGCGACCGTCCGACCACCCGGTCGACCGGGGTTCCGCGCACGAAGGCGCGCCCGCCCCGTCCACCGCCGCGACGTACCTGTGGCGGGGCTTCCTCCTGGCGTGCACGGCGGGCTTCCTCGTCCTGGCCGCACGTGGCTACGCGGACGTCGAGGTCGCCTCGGGGCCGGTGCGGTGCGACGGGCGACTGATGGAGCGCCAGGACACGTGCCTGCTCATCGACCACCGCGAGATCGGCACGCGGGAGGACCTCGTGCGCGCCGGCGAACCTCCCCGCGAACTCCGGGCGTACACGAGGAACAGGGTGCCGGTGCTCGGACATCCGATGACCTACGAGCGGATGGAAGTCGCCCGCGCCGCGGATCGTCGTCAACACCTCACGCAGACGTACGGCTTCAGCGCGGTGGCACTCCTCCTCGTCGCCGGCGTCGCGCTGTCCTTCCCCGCGGTGGCGCGCCCCGTCGGGCACGGTCTGAGCCGCGTCGTACGCCGACTGCGCGGCGGCCGGCGCGGCCCGGATCGAGCCCGACTCGACCGGGTGTTCTGGGGCGGCGGACGACCCGCCCCCTCGGAGAGCCGTCGCTCCGGCGGCGAGTGAGCAGGACGATCAGATCTCGCGGGCGCCGATCAGGGCGTCGGAGATGATCCCGGTGGCGCGCTGCAGGGCGGGGATCGCGCGATCGACGAAGTCGTCGCTCAGCCGGGAGACGGGGCCCGAGATCCCGACGGCCATCGGGGTGGGCGCGCCCGGCACCGCCATGGCGTAGCAGCGCACCCCCGCCTCCTGCTCCTCGTCGTCGATCGAGTAGCCGCGCGCGCGGACCTTCTCGACCTCGGCGAAGACGCCGGAGAGAGTGCTCACGCTGTTGGGCGTCGGCGCAGGGATCCCGGCCTGCCCCACGAGTTTGACGATGCGGGCGTCGTCGAGCTCCGCGAGGACGGCCTTGCCGACACCGCTGTTGTGCAGATTGACGCGGCGGCCTGCCTCGTTGTTCGTGCGCATGCTGTGCTGCGAGGGCACCTGTCCGGTGTAGATCACCATGTCGCCGTCGAGCACCGCGAGACTCGCGGTCTCCTCGAGCTCGTCGACCAGGGACTGCAGCACCGGCACCGCGACGGCGCCGAGTTGGCGGTTCGCGACCTCGCCGAGGCGGATCAGCCGCGGACCGAGTGCGTAGCGCCGGTTCGGCAGCTGGCGGACGTAGCCGATGCCCACCAGGGTGCGCAGCAGGCGGTGGATCGTGGGCGGCGGCAACGGCGTCCCCGCCGACAGTTCACTGAGCGAGCATTCGCCTCCGGCGCGCCCCATGAGTTCGAGCAGTTCGAAGGCGCGCTCCACCGACTGCACCCCGGACGTGGACTTCCCCGCCATGATCGCCTCCCCGGACGTCTGGTCGTTTGCTGTTCCAATCGCGACAGTACGCGCTGATTCCATCTTGTGTTCCGTATTGCGGTATCGCGGTCGATCCGCGGCCGACAGCACGCCTCAATCACGCCTGATGACTGAAAATCTGCTACCACGATACGGAATCACGCCCACGGGCCATCGCCCCACTGAAGCTCAGCCCCCGTGCAGAGGGTTCAGCTGGTACATGTTGGCGCACGGCGGAAGTCGGCGAGAATCCCGGAGAACATGTGCTTGACAGCCCCTGGAGCGCGTGCTTCACTCGACGTGATCGGAATCACATTTCCGATGGGCGGAACGCAGATCTGCGGAGCCCCACGCGATAGCCACCACGCGTCGCCTTCGATCAGCCCCACTTCGCCGTCGCTCCCCGGAGCGCCTGAACGCGACGGGCACCCGCCCGGCGTTTCGGACCGAGAGGACCACCATGACCAGCCAGCAAGAGCAGAACGGGGCCGACGAACACGTCGCACCCCCCGTGGCCATCGACCGGAAAGACGGCCCGGATCCCGCGGGCACGCCGTTCCTGGATCGCTTCTTCGAGATCACCCGCCGCGGCTCGACGATCCCCCGCGAGATCCGCGGCGGTCTCGTCACCTTCGTCGCGATGGCCTACATCGTCGTGCTGAACCCGCTCATCCTGAGCAGCTCGTCCGATGCCGCGCAGGGAACCCTCGGATTCGTGCAGGTCACGGCGGTCACGGGCCTGACCGCGGGCGTGATCACGATCCTCTTCGGGTTGGTCGCACGCCTCCCGTTCGCGCTCGCCGCCGGCCTGGGGATGAACTCCTTCCTCGCGGTGGCGGTGGTCAAGGACGTGACCTGGCCGGAGGCGATGGGCCTGGTGATCATCAACGGCGTGATCATCGTGGTTCTGGGTGCGACCGGCATCCGGACCGCGATCTTCCGCGCGGTACCCGCGGAGCTGAAGACCGCCATCACCGTCGGCATCGGCCTGCTCATCGCCTTCATCGGCTTCGTGAACTCGGGTTTCGTCACGCGCACGCCGGCCGGGCCACCGGTACAACTGGGCCACGACGGCTCGATCGACGCGCTGCCCACGGCCGTCTTCATCTTCGCGCTGCTGCTCATCGCGGTGCTGGTCTCGCGCCGCGTCCCCGGCGCCATCCTCATCGGCATGATCGTTGCGACCCTTGCGGCGATCGTGATCCAGCACTTCGCGAAGCTCGGCACGGTCGGCGACCCCAACCATCCGGACCCGAAGGGCTGGAATCTCAGCGCACCCGAGTTGCCCAGCCATATCGTCGCGCTCCCCGACTTCGGCCTGATCGGACAGTTCGACCTGTTCGGGGCCTTCGAGCGCGTGGGCGCTCTGGCAGCGACGATGCTGGTCTTCACACTGGTCTTCACGAACTTCTTCGACGCCATGGGGTCGATGACGGGCCTCGCGCGCCAGGCCGGCGTCGGCCAAGCCGACGGCACCTTCCCGCGGATCCGCTCCGCCTTCGTGATCGAGGGCATGGGAGCGGTCGCCGGCGGCGCCACCTCCGGCTCGTCGAACACCGTTTTCGTCGACTCGGCGTCGGGCATCGCGGAGGGCGCGCGCACGGGCCTGGCAGCCTGCGTGACCGGCGTGCTCTTCCTGGGCTCGATGTTCTTCGCGCCGCTCATCGGGGTGATCCCGATGGAGGTGGGCGCGGCCGCGCTGGTGGTCGTCGGATCGATGATGGTGGCGCAGATCCGGGATATCGACTTCACCCACTTCTCGGTGGCCCTGCCCGCCTTCCTCACCATCGTCACCATGCCCCTGACCTATTCGATCGCGAACGGCATCGGCGTGGGCTTCATCACCTGGGCACTCCTGAGCGTCCTCAGCGGTCGCGGACAGAAGGCGCACTGGCTACTGTGGGCGGTCTCGGTCGGGTTCATCCTCTACTTCGTCCGAGGGCCGATCACCGCGTTCATCAGCGGCTGAGCTGCAACGGCGCAGCGTGGCCGGATCCACCTCCGCCGCACAACTCCGTGATGCGGAAAGAATATTCCGAAAAGACCTTCCCGATGTGACTCCCGTCACCTATCATGAAATGCACTGGATCGTGTTCGCATGGAAAACCAGCGGTCCAGCTCAGCCTCGCAAACCATGCCTGTCGGAACCGCGTGCCGCGGTTCAGTAGGGATGCAGCGGTGACCGAAACGCTGACCGGATGTCATGTGACCGTGAACGGTCGATCCCGACCCTTCACCGGCCCGGTGCACACGAGTGCCCTCGACTGGCTTCGCGACCAGGGCCTCACCGGGGCCAAGGAGGGCTGCGCCGAGGGGGAATGCGGCGCCTGCTCGATTCTCGTCGCCCGCCCCGGGGATCCCGAGGCCCCGGACGACCGGACCCGGTGGACCGCGATCAACGCCTGCCTCACGCCGGCCGCCGCCCTTGCCGACCAGGAGGTCGTCACCTCCGAGGGACTCGGCGGGCCGGACGAGTCGCATCCGGTCCAGACCGCGATGGCGCTGCGCGGGGGTTCCCAGTGCGGTTACTGCACGCCCGGCTTCATCTGCAGCATGGCCGCCGAGTTCTACCGCCCCGATCGGGCGCCGTCCGGGGGCCCTGCCGGGGAGTGCGGCGACCACGACGACGAGCACGGTCCGAACGGCTTCGACCTGCACTCGCTCTCCGGGAACCTGTGCCGCTGCACCGGCTATCGACCGATCAGGGACGCGGCGTACGGCCTTCCCTCCGAACCCGCGCCCGATGATCCGCTCGCGGCCCGTCGCACCGCCGCGGCCCCCGCTGCGACCCCCACCGAGATCACCGGCCCGCAGGGCCGGTTCGTCCGGCCCGCCGGCCTGAGCGAGGTACTCGATCTCCTCGCCGGCGACGACTCCCCCGTCCTCGTCGCCGGTTCCACCGACTTCGGTGTCGACGTCAACCTCAAGGGGCGACGCGAGCCCCTCGTCGTCGCCATCGACCGCTTGCCGGAGCTGCGCGAACTGCGCTGGGCACACGACGAACTGGAGATCGGTGCGGCGCTGACGCTGTCCGAGATCGAGCGTCGCCTCGACGGCCGCGTGCCGCTCCTCGCCCAGCTCTTCCCGCAGTTCGCCTCCCGCCTGATCCGCAACGCCGCGACGCTGGGCGGCAACCTGGGAACGGGCTCTCCGATCGGCGACACACCACCCGCGCTGCTGGCGCTGGAAGCCCGCCTGGTCCTCGCCTCGCGCGACGGTGAGCGCACCGTCCCGCTCGCGGACTACTTCACCGGCTACCGCGCGACAGTGCGCCGCCCCGACGAACTCATCAAAGCCGTCCGGATCCCCTTGCCGCTGAACCCGCTCACGGCCTTCCACAAGATAGCCAAGCGGCGCTTCGACGACATCTCCAGCGTCGCCGTCGCCTTCGCCCTCACGGTGGAGCACGGCACGATCACGCGTGCAGCGATCGGGCTCGGCGGCGTCGCCGCGACCCCGTTGCGGGCGACCGCGACCGAACGTGCACTCCTCGGCCGGCCCTGGTCCGAGGACACCGTCCGTGCGGCCGCCGAGGTGCTGCGCGCCGAGGGAACGCCGATGGACGACCACCGGGCCTCCGGACGCTACCGGGTGGCCATGCTGGGCCGCTCGCTCGAGAAGCTGTTCGCCGACGACCAGGCCCGAGAGGAGCTGTCATGAGCCACCTTTCCGAACGTCCCACGAATCCCGTCGTCGGGCAGGAGATCCCGCACGAGAGCGCGATGCTGCACGTGACCGGCGCGGCGCTGTACACCGACGACCTCGTCGGGCGCACGCCCGGCGCGCTGCACGCACACCCGGTCCAGTCCGACTGCGCCCACGCGCGGATCGTCTCCATCGACACCGCGCCCGCTCTGCGCATCCCCGGGGTCGTCCGGGTGCTCACCGCGGCCGACGTCCCGGGCGTGAACGACGCCGGGGTCAAGCACGACGAACCTCTGTTCCCCGAGGACGAGGTGATGTTCTACGGACACGCGGTGTGCTGGGTGCTCGGCGAGACGCTCGAGGCCGCGCGGCTCGGCGCCGCGGCGGTGCGACTCGAGCTCGAGCCGCTCCCCTCCCTCGTCTCGGTCGGCGACGCCATCGCCGCGGAGAGCTTCCACGGCGCCCGTCCGACGGTCCGCCGCGGCGACCCCGACACCGGGTTCCGCGAGGCCGCTCACGTGTACACCGGCGAGTTCGAGTTCGCGGGTCAGGAGCATTTCTACTTGGAGACGCACGCGTCTCTGGCGCAGGTCGACGAGAGCGGGCAGATCTTCGTCCAGTCCAGTACCCAGCACCCGTCGGAAACGCAGGACATCGTGGCGCACGTGCTGGGTCTCCCCAGCAACGCCGTCACCGTGCAGTGCCTGCGCATGGGCGGGGCCTTCGGCGGCAAGGAGATGCAGCCACACGGCTTCGCCGCGATCGCCGCGCTGGGCGCCACGCTGACGGGCCGGCCGGTACGACTTCGGCTGGATCGCACCCAGGACATGACCATGTCCGGCAAGCGGCACGGCTTCCACGCCAGCTGGCGCGTCGGCTTCGACGCCGACGGGCTCATCACCGCCCTCGAGTCCACCCTGACCGCCGACGGCGGGTGGAGCCTGGACCTCTCCGAGCCGGTCCTGGCGCGGGCCCTCTGCCACATCGACAACGCCTACTGGATCCCGAACATCGCGGTCCACGGGCGGATCGCGAAGTGCCACAAGACCTCGCAGACCGCGTTCCGCGGTTTCGGCGGCCCCCAGGGCATGCTCGTCATCGAGGACATCCTCGGCACCTGCGCCCCGCGCCTCGGCGTGTCCGCGCGCGAGCTGCGGCGCCGCAACTTCTACGGCGACGACCAGACCACGCCGTACGGCCAGCCCGTGCGCCACGCCGATCGGGTGCGCACGGCGTGGGAGCAGGTCGTGGAATCCGGAGAGGTCGAGACCCGTGAGGCGGAGATCGCCGCCTTCAACGCCGCGCATCCCAACGTCAAACGGGCCCTCGCCCTGACCCCGGTGAAGTTCGGTATCTCCTTCAACCTCACCGCGTTCAACCAGGCCGGCGCACTGGTCCTCGTCTACAAGGACGGATCGGTCCTGATCAACCACGGCGGTACCGAGATGGGCCAGGGCCTGCACACGAAGATGCTGCAGGTGGCCGCCACGACGCTCGGCGTGCCACTCGCGCGCGTGCGGCTCGCGCCGACCCGGACGGACAAGGTGCCCAACACCTCCGCCACGGCGGCCAGTTCCGGCGCCGACCTCAACGGCGGCGCGGTCAAGAACGCCTGCGAACAGATCCGCGATCGCCTCGCCGCGGTCGCCGCATCGCTCATCGGCACCAACGCCGCGGACGTGCGGTTCAGCGACGGCACGATCAGCGGCCTCGGCGCATCGGCCCAGAAGCTGACCTGGGAGGAGGTCGTCCACGCCGCGTACTTCCAGCGGGTTCAACTCTCCGCCTCGGGGTACTACCGCACGGAGGGCCTGCACTGGGATGCGAAGGCGATGCAGGGTGAGCCCTTCAAGTACTTCGCCTACGGCGTGGCCGCCAGCGAGGTCGAGGTCGACGGCTTCACCGGTGCGTACCGCTTACGGCGCGTGGACATCGTGCACGACGTGGGCGACTCGCTCTCACCGATGATCGACATCGGTCAGATCGAGGGCGGCTTCGTACAGGGTGCGGGGTGGCTCACCCTGGAGGACCTCCGCTGGGACGAGAGCGACCGCCCCACCCGCGGCAGGCTGCTGACACAATCCGCCAGCACCTACAAGCTGCCGAGCTTTTCGGAGATGCCGCCGGACTTCCGGGTCTCATTGCTGGACAAGGCTCACGAGGACGGGGCGGTCTACGGGTCCAAGGCCGTCGGCGAGCCGCCGCTCATGCTCGCCTTCTCGGTCCGCGAGGCGTTGCGCCAGGCGGCGGCGGCCTTCGGCCCGGCCGGGGTCTCCGTCGAGCTCGCCTCCCCGGCGACGCCCGAGGCCGTCTACTGGGCGCTGGAGGCCGCGCGGTCGGCGTTGCCCGCGCACCCCGTGGAGCCGAACGATCCGTCCCGCAACGGTCGGCCTCCAACCGGGGCACCGGCGGCCGATACCGCCTCGGCGGCAACGGCCCCCGCACCGCTCGGCTGAGCCCACCATGACCTGGTTGGGCGACGCCGCCCGCCTCCGCCGGCACCGCGTACCCGCGGTCCTGATCACACAGATCGGGGTGCGCGGACACGCGCCACGCGAGCCGGGCGCCAAGATGATCGCCACCGCCGACGCCGTGCTCGGCACGATCGGCGGCGGCAACCTGGAACTCACGGCCGTCGATCGGGCGCGCGAGCTGCTCGCGGAAGCGATCTCCGTGCCGGAGACCCTCACCCTGCGACTGAACGACAAGGCCCGGAATCGACACGGGCGGCAATGCTGTGGAGGCGAGGTGGTTCTCTTGTTCGAGCCGCTCCCGGTGGTACCGGCGGTCGCGATCTTCGGGGTCGGACACGTGGGCCTCGAACTCGCGCGCATCCTGTCCCGCCACGACATCGAGCTCCACCTCACGGATTCGCGCCCCGAGCAGATCGAGGCGGCGCGCGCTCTGGAGCCCGGCGAGGCGACGGTGCACCTGCACCATTCGGTGCTTCCCGAGGAGATCCTCGAGGACCTGCCGCCGGGCGCCCACGTCCTGATCATGACCCACGACCACGCCGAGGACTTCAGCCTCTGCGATCAGGTCCTGCGCACACCCGGCCTGGGCAGCGTCGGGCTGATCGGTTCCTCGGCCAAGTGGGCTCGCTTCCGCACGATGCTCGCCGAGTCCGGGCACGACGCCGCGACCATCGACACCATCCAATCACCCATCGGGCTGAGCACCCTCAGTGGCAAGCACCCGGCGACCATCGCCGTGAGCGTGGCCGCCGACCTGCTCGCCCGCTTCCCCTCGGCCGTACAAGGAGACCCCTCATGACCATCTACCGCTGTCGTGTCCTGGACACGCCCGACAATCCCTTCACCGGAGGCGAACTGCGGGCGCACGACGACGCAGGAATCGCGGTCGAGGCGGGCACCATCGCCGAGCGCGGCGACTTCCGCACGATCGCCGAACGCCGGCCCGACGACGAGGTGGTCGACCTGCGCGACGGCGTCCTCCTGCCCGGCATGGTGGACACGCACGTGCACTACCCGCAGATCCGGGCCATCGGCGGGCTCGGCATGCCGCTGCTGGACTGGCTCGACCGGTGCGCGCTACCCGAGGAATGCAGGCTGGCGGACGCCGAGTACGCCCGCTCGGTGGCGCGCGAGTTCCTCACGGGACTCACCGCCGCGGGCACCACGACGGCCCTGGTCTTCGGCTCGCACTTCTCCGACGCCGTCGATGCGCTGTTCACCGAAGCCGACCGGGTGGGGGTGCGAGTCACGGCGGGGCTCGTGACCAGCGACCGCAACCTCCCGGAGCCCCTGCTCAGCACCCCGGCGAGGTCGTACGACGAGGGGCGCAAACTCGCGGAGCGCTGGCACGGCCACCGGCGCCTCCGCTACGCCGTGACCCCTCGCTTCTCGTACTCGACATCGCCCGAGATGCTCGAGAGCGGCGCAGCGCTCGCGGCGGACGTCCCCGGCCTCTGGTTCACCTCGCACATCAACGAGAATCCCGCGGAGATCGCGGCGGTCATCGACCAGTTCCCGGGGTCGGCCCACTACCTCGACACCTACCATCGTCACGGCCTGATCCACGAGCGTTCCGTGCTCGCGCACAACGCGCATCCGACCGATTCCGAACTCGCACTGATGGCGTCCGCCGGGGCCTCGGTGGCCCACTGCCCCACCTCGAACTCGGCCCTGGCCAGTGGGTCCTTCCCGCTGCGGCGCCACCTCGACCACGGCGTCACCGTCGCCCTGGGTACCGACGTCGGCGCCGGCAGCGGCTTCTCCCTCTTCAAAGAGGGTCTCCAGGCCTATTTCATGCAGCAGCTCCTGCAGGCCGACGGCGTCCCACTCACCGCGGCGCACCTGCTGCACCTGGCGACACGTGCCGGCGCGACCGCGCTCGGACTCGACGAGGTGGGCGACCTGTCCGTCGGACGCCAGTTCGACGCGCTCCTGATCCGGCCGACGGAGGGGCATCCGCTGGACGTGGGCCTCCGGCACGCCGAGTCGGCGGAGAACGCTCTCGCGAAGATCTTCTCGCTGGCGACGCCCGCCGACGTGGCGCGCGTCTGGATCGGCGGCGACGAGGTGTCCGCCTAGCCCTCATCCGACGGGACCGCGTCGCGAATTCCTTGTGCGGAGCATCGAATCGGCGTAGACTCCACCATACGGAATTACTTTTCCATTAGCCTAGACGGAGGTCCCATGCCCAGCCGCTCGCTCACCGACGACGCCCTGGCCGCGATCGAGCGTCGGCTGGCCGCCACCGATGATCTGCTGGCGCGCGACTACCCGGGCGACGACGGACGCCGCCAGCCCGTGCACACCGTCTACCTTCCCGCGGACCGGTACACCCCGGCGACCGCGCGGGAATGGGGCGAACAGGCCCTTGCGGCGGCGGACGCCGCGGGCGGGCTGGCCGAGGTGGCGCGCGCCCTGGGCCTCAACGATCCGGATCTCCCGGACCTGGTACGGCGCAAGCTGAACGACGAACCGATCGAGGACCTGCGTCTGGACTTCGAGGACGGCTACGGTGACCGCGGTGACGCCGCGGAGGACGCCGATGTCGCGCGTGCCGTCGAGGCGGTGTCGGCCGCCGTCCGCGCGGGCTCGGCTCCGCCCTTCGTCGGCATCCGGTTCAAGTGTTTCGAGGCACCGGTGCGCGCCCGCGGCCTGCGGACGCTCGACCTGTTCGTGAGCGGCCTCGCTGCGGCCGGGCCGCTCCCCGCGGGGCTGACCATCACACTGCCGAAGGTCACCACTGTCGGCCAGGTCGAGGCGATGGTCGACGCGAGCCGCGCACTGGAGAGCGCGCTCGGACTCGACGAGCGCCGGGTGCGCTTCGAAGTGCAGGTCGAGACCCCACAGGTCATCCTCGGTGCCGATGGCACGGCGCCGGTCGCGACTCTCCTGCACGCCGCCGACCGCCGCGTCACGTCGCTGCACTACGGCACCTACGACTACTCGGCCTCGCTCGGCATCGCCGCGCAGTACCAGTCGATGGAGCACCCGGCGGCGGATCACGCCAAGAACATCATGCAGCTCGCGATCGCCGGCACGGGCGTGCACATGTCCGACGGCTCCACGAACATCCTGCCGGTCGGCGATCCCGTCCACGTCGCCGAGGCGTGGCGGCTCCACGCGCGCCTCGTACGCCGGCACCTCGAACGCGGCATCTACCAGGGCTGGGACCTGCATCCCGCCCAATTGGTCACGCGCTTCCTCGCGACCTACGCCTTCTACCGCGACGGTTTCCCGGCCGCGGCGACGCGGCTGCGCAACTACGTGCACCGCATCGACTCCGCGATCCTCGACGAGCCCGCCACCGCCCGGGCACTCGCATCCTTCATCCACCGCGGCGTGACATGCGGGGCGCTCACCGACACCGAGGTCCGCGCCGCGGCCGAGGTCACCGTCGACACGGTCCGCGATCTCGCCCTGAACCGCTCCACCACCCCCCACGAGGAGACCCGATGAGCTCGTCCGCACCCGTCTACTACTCGCCGCAGGGCGGCCACCCGCCGCAGACGGACCTGCTCACCGACCGCGCCATCGTGACCGAGGCGTACACCGTGATTCCGCGCGGCGTCATGCGCGACATCGTGACCTCGGTCTTCCCGGGATGGACGAACACCCGGGCGTGGGTGCTCAACCGGCCGGTGGCCGGCGGGGCGACGACCTTCGCGCAGTCCATCGTCGAGGTGGGGGCCGGCGGCGGTTCGGACGCGCCGGAGCCCCAGCCCGAGGTCCAGAGCTTCCTGCTGCTGACGCAGGGCGAGCTCGAGGTGACCATCGACGGCACGACGCACTCGCTCACGTCGGGCGGCTACGCCTACATCCCGGCCGGGACGCCCTGGTCCGTGGCGAACACGTCCGACGGCGCCGCCGTCTTCCAGTGGATCCGCAAGCGCTACGAGCCGCTCGCCGGCTACACCCCGCGGACCGCGGTCGGCAACGAGCGCGACATCGAGCCGTCGCCGATGCCGGGCACCGACAACAAGTGGCGCACGACCCGGATCCTGGATCCGCAGGATCTCGCGTACGACATGCATTGCAACATCGTGACCTTCGTACCGGGCGCGTCGATCCCGTTCGCCGAGACGCACGTCATGGAGCACGGCCTCTACGTCCTCGAGGGCAAGGCGGTGTACCGCCTCAACGGTGACTGGGTCGAGGTCCAGGAGGGCGACTACATGTCACTGCGCGCCTTCTGCCCCCAGGCCTGCTACGCCGGCGGACCGTCGAACTTCCGGTACCTGCTGTACAAGGACGTGAACCGCCAGATCGTCCTCTGACGCTCCACCGTGCGAGTGCCCCTCCCGGGATCCGGGAGGGGCACGTCGTCGTACGGGCGGGGACTCGCCCCGTCAGGACAGCGCGGCGGCGGCGCGGATGAGCGCCTCGCGCAGCCGCAGAGTGTTCGCATCGAGCTCGTCCTGCACGCGCTCCTGGCTGACGGGCCATGGCGTTTCGGCGATGACGTCGTGGTCGGTGACCAGCGCTACGCAGGCGTACCCCATGTCGAGCTCGCGGGCCAGCGCCGCCTCCGGATAGGGCGCGGTCGATACGACGTCCCACCCCTGCGCCGCGTACCAGCGGGATTCGGCCGCGGTCGAGAAACGCGGGCCGCGGATGACCACGACGACGCCGCCGTCTGCCACCACCCAGCGCTGGTCGCGCAACGCGTCGATCGCCGCGGCGCGGGTCCTCTCGGCGAAGGGCCGTGCGAAGGAGACGCGCACGTCCTCGTCGTCGTGGAAGGTGTCGTCGGTGCGGCCCGTTCGGTCGACCAACTGGTCCGGCACGACGACGGTGCCGACCCCGACGCCGGGATCGAAGGCACCGGCGGGGGTCGCGGCGAGGATGTGGCGCACACCGAGGTGATGGAGCGCCCAGATGTTCGCCCGGTGATTGATCCTGTGCGGCGGGATGTTCCGCTCGCGTCCCGACCGGGTGAGATAGGCGACCCGCCGGCCGTGCGCGGTCCCGATCACCACATCGTCCGAGGGGGCACCGTAGGGGGTCTCCACGGGGTAGGACCGCGCGTCGTCGAGCAGGCCGTAGTACCCCCAGCTGCCGAGGATCGCGACGGTCGCGTCACCCCCGCGCTGCGTGGCGTGATCAGACATTCCGCGCTCCTTCGGCGTCGGCTCCGGCGGGTGTGGTCGGGACGTCGGACGCACGGGGCGGGAACGCGGCCGTGCCGTGCCCGGGGTGCGTGCGCACGTCGTCGGGATCGTCGACGACGAGAGTGCCTTCGAGTACCGCCTTCATTGGCTATGACAGCTTGAAGAGGCCCCGGCTCGACGGCTAGACCTGGCCCCGTTTGCGACTCGCCGGTGGTGTTGCGACGGTTTGATCTGGCCCCACCTGATGGTTGCTCGTGAACATCGTTTCCGAG
>NZ_VIGX01000078.1 GCF_007858475.1 Tsukamurella conjunctivitidis | reverse complement strand
GCACCTCCCACACCCCCCAGCTCCCTCCATCGACCGAGGAGACGGCCCTGCACGCCGAACGCACCCCCGACCGGCCCACCGGTTCCGACCGCAACGACGGTCAGGACTCTGCGACGCAGGACACCGAACTCCTCATGCCACCGCCCGTGCCGGGCGGATCCTTCCCGGCCGTGGGTGGCGCGGGCAGGGGGAACACCGGGTCGACTGAGGCCGCCCCGTCCCCCTCAGGGCCCCCTCCCACCGGTGGCAGCACACCCAAGAAGTCGGGAAGCCGTCTGGACCCGACGGTGCCCGCTCTGGTCTTCGCACTGGTCCTGGTGCTGGGTGGTGGGCTGTGGGGCGTGCGCACGGCCCTGGCTCCCATCGGTGACCTGGACCTGCCGACACTGCCCTCACAGTCGGGGGAGCAGTCAGGAGCGCAGAGCGGGGAGCAGTCGGGGGCCGCGGGAGGCTCGACCGAGCCACCCGCCCCTGTCACGACGCCCCAGATCGCCACGCCGACGATCTTCTCCTGGCGTGATGACGGCGGGGACAACCCGGACTCTGTCGTCAACATGATTGACGGGGATCCCTCCACCGAGTGGCACTCACGCTCCTACGACCTCAACCAGTTCCGTGAGGAGCAGACGGTCACGATCCTGCTCACCCTGAAGGAGAAGGCCACGGTCTCCTCCATCGACCTCACCATGGCTCCGGAGACCAACGGCGGCGAGGTGGTCGTGCGCAATGTCACCGACCCCGCGAACCCGCGGTCGGGAACAGA
>NZ_VIGX01000077.1 GCF_007858475.1 Tsukamurella conjunctivitidis | reverse complement strand
CCGACGGATGTCGAAAGGTGACCAGGACGCCCTGGTGGAGGAGTCCCTGCGCGGCTCCAACCTGTGGAACGAGGTCAAGGATCGCCTGGAGAAGCCCGGCTCCTCCCTCTCCGGTGGTCAGCAGCAGAGACTGTGTATTGCGCGCGCCATTGCCGTGCGTCCCGAGGTGCTCCTCATGGACGAGCCGTGTTCCGCACTGGACCCGATCTCGACGCTGGCCATCGAGGACCTGATGAACGACCTCAAGGACGAGTACACGATCGTCATCGTCACCCACAACATGCAGCAGGCGGCGCGCGTCTCGGACCGCACCGGCTTCTTCAACCTCGAGGCGACGGGCAGGCCCGGACGTCTCGTGGAGTTCGATTCGACCGAGAAGATCTTCTCGACGCCTTCGCAGAAGGCGACCGAGGACTACATCTCGGGTCGTTTCGGCTGAGTCCCGGGGGCGGGACCGGTCGGGGGTCGGGGCATTGGGCTCCGGCCCCCGATCTCTGTCGAGGGCGACGCCGGTGTATGCGGGGGAGGACTCCCTCGGGGCGGCCTCGGTGCGAGGGATGCCTTCCAGGGGAGGCAGGGCGGCTCCCAGAGGTGGGCAGGGTCGGCCTGCAGAGAGGCGGGCAGGGTCGGCCTGACAGAGGCAGACAGGGGTGGGGCGGGTGGTCGCTGCGGCGGACGGTGCGCCTGAGATCCGGGACCCCCGGGGGCTCAGCGGAGGGAGTCGCGCACTGTTGAGGAGAGGGACTGTCCGGCCCCGCCTGCCA
>NZ_VIGX01000076.1 GCF_007858475.1 Tsukamurella conjunctivitidis | reverse complement strand
GTGCGCGCACCCCATCAGCACGCGACCTGAGCGGAGGAGCCTGGCTCCCTCCACGCTGGCCGTACTGAACGTGGAGTAGCCGCCCAGGAGTCCGGTACCCAGCAGCGGTACCACGCCCGCGATGCCGGGCAACTTCGAGGCGAGCCCGGAGAGCAGGCCGATGAAGAAGCAGGCACTGAGGTTGACGACAACCGTACCCAGAGGCACTGACAGAGTGTTCCGGGCCGTGACCTTCGAGTCGACAAGAAACCGCAAACTCGCTCCCAGGCCACCCATCACGGCGATTCCTGCCCACATGATCGGACTCATGAGCGACCCTCGTCTTCCGCCGACTCCGCGACGACCTCGTCAACAGGTGCGACATCGGCGAGGACCTCATCCTCGGGGCGATCTCGCCTGAGTGTGGTGACCGCGCTCTTGGCGGACTGTATCCCCAGCATCGCGCAGACCAAGCCCAGCGTCACGCTCCCGACCACGTACACCAGCCCGACAACGATGTCAGATTCGGGTCCTCCCAGGAGACGGTCGCTCTCCAGGACGAATGTCGAGTACGTGGTGAACCCGCCGATGACACCCGTCCCGATCCCGATCCTGGCAGCCCGACGCCACCCGACGTCATCCCCCGACAGCGCGAGGGACTCCTGGAGGACCCCGAGAAGGAAGGAACCGACCATGTTGATCATCCACGTGGTCCAGGGGAAGCTCCCCGCTCCCGCAGGATGCATCGTCTCAAGCGCCGTGCGCGCAAGCGTTCCCACCGCTCCTCCCAGTCCCA
>NZ_VIGX01000075.1 GCF_007858475.1 Tsukamurella conjunctivitidis | reverse complement strand
ATCGTCACCGCGGCAGCGGCGGACTCACCGGGGGAGACGCTGCGTCCTGGAGTTGAGGAGTTGATCCGGCATCTCACGGCCAGGGGCACCACTGTGGTGGGGGTGCGGGACAACCTGCGTTCGGAGCACAACCTCTACGAGTGCTCCTCCGAACGGGACCCGGACGAGCCCTTCGGTGGATGCCTGCTGAACCGGGCGACCTACTTCGCCGACGTCAACCCCGCCCAGTCGCTCACCGACATCGAGGGCTTCCACCTCATCGACATGATGGATGCCTACTGCACGGACACGGTGTGCCCGACGATCATCGGGAACATCCACGTGTACATCGACGCCAATCACCTGACCCAGATGTACTCCACCTCTGTCGCCCCGTTCTTCTCCCAGCGGGTCAGAGACGAGCTCGGGATCCGCTGACAGGGTCCGCCGCTCAGCGCCGAGGACAGGCGGTCCTCTCCGCATCGCCGATCCGCATCTGGTCCGCCCGGTCGTGGACCGAGGTGTCGACGGCCACGACGCCCACACCCTTCTCCCACATGGCCAGGACCGTCGTGACGTCTGCGTGTGCCTGGGAGACGAGGAGCATCTCCCGGCCATTGCCTGTGGAGTGTCGTGCTCCTTGGCCATCCGGAAGGTCGTGGGAGGGGCTGGGATCTCGTGGTGTGACCACCAGCGCGTCGGGCTGCGCTGCGAGCTCCGCCAGGGCATCGAGGACCCCATCGGGCAGTGTGCCCGACCATGACATCGCCAAGGGCCCCATGGCCTGGACGAGAACCCATGGGGTTCCCTG
>NZ_VIGX01000074.1 GCF_007858475.1 Tsukamurella conjunctivitidis | reverse complement strand
GGTCCACGCCCACCACGGCGCCCTCCTCCACGATCACGGACTTGTCCAGGATGGCCTTGGAGACGATCTCGTGGCGCCCGATCCGGGTGTCGTCCATGACCACCGAGTCGGTGACCTGGGCCCAGGAGTGGACGTAGGTGCCCGGTGACATGATCGAGTGGTAGACCTCTCCGCCGGAGATGATGGCACCCGGGGAGACGAAGGAGTCCACGGCGTGTCCCATGCGGGAGTGCTCGTCCCCGTAGACGAACTTCGCCGGCGGCAGCGATCCGTCCAGCAGCGTCATGGTCGGCCAGTCCCTGTTGTACAGGTTGAAGACGGGGTGGACGCTGATCAGCTCCATGTTCGCCTCGTAGTAGGCGTCCAGGGTGCCCACATCGCGCCAGTAGTTGCGGTCACGCTCCGTGGCGCCCGGCACCTCGTTGTCCTTGAAGTCATAGACGCCGCACCCCCCGCGGCGCACGAACCACGGGATGATGTCCCCACCCATGTCGTGGCGGGAGTCCTCGTCCTTGGCATCCTCGCGCAGGGCGGCGACCAGGTCCTTCGTGGTGAAGACGTAGTTGCCCATCGAGGCCAGCACCTTCGTCGGGTCGTCGGGCAGGCCCTCGGCGTGCTTGGGCTTCTCCAGGAAGTCCCGGACGACCCCGTCCTTGCCGTCGATGATGCCCAGCGCCGGGGCGAGTTCCACGGGCTGGCGGATACCGGCGACGGTGGCCGGCAGACCCGAGGCGATGTGGTGGGCCACCATCTGGGAGAAGTCCATGCGATAGATGTTGTCCGCACCGATGA
>NZ_VIGX01000073.1 GCF_007858475.1 Tsukamurella conjunctivitidis | reverse complement strand
CCAGGGAGCGGATGAAGTCGTCGATGTCCAGGGAGGGAACGAAGGTACCTTCGGAGCCGCCCCCGTGGGCGGCGATGAGCTTCTCCGTGCGCGAAGGGGTCCTGTTGAACACGGCGGTGCGGTATCCGTTGCGCGCCAGGTTGCGGGCGAGGTTGGAACCCATGACGCCCAGTCCGTAGACCCCGATGTCCGCACTGGCCGTCACGGGCGAGTTGATCTTCATTGTCTGGCCTTCCTGTACCTGCATAGAGGACGGGACACGCTCTGCCCCACCATAGGCTCTCCGGGCATTTCCCGCGGACCACACGGCTGGTCCGAACAATCATTCGGACAGATGAATTCTAGGGGACACATGCTCGATGTCAAGCGTCAATCGCGTGAGGATATCCATCGATGGCGGGCCATTCCGACCCGAAGAGGCAGAGCAATGTCCGGAGAAATCCCGGCGGAGGAAGGGAAGCGGGGGGACGAAGGAACACCCGCTCCCACACAGCAGGAATGTCCCGCAGACCTCTTTCTGCATCCCCCCTCTCGACGTCCGGGCGGCGACAGATTGTTCGGACACCGCAACCGGGGAAACGGCCGACGGGCACTGCTCCAGCAACACTCGGCACCGATTCGAGGGGCCGCCTCCGGACTCGGATCAACAATTCCCTCCACCTCCGGGCAACTCGCACGCAAATGCGCCTCCCACACCACTCGAACAACCCCCACCTCAGTGCGATTCTCGCGCCCGCGCACTCCACGCGACATTGTCCGGCATTTCAGACCGGGATTCGGAATCCGGATTGCCCGC
>NZ_VIGX01000072.1 GCF_007858475.1 Tsukamurella conjunctivitidis | reverse complement strand
GCTCGAAGGACCTGACCCTGTCCCTGACCGCATCCTCCGACGGGGGCAGCATCCACCGGGTGACCCTCTTCACCCGCATCCAGGGGCAGGCAGACTTCACGGCACATGACCTGACCACCACTGCGGGTTCCGACAACTACTCGATGGGCATCACGCGGATCGACCTGCTCAACCGCAGTTCCCTCGACTACTACACCGAGGTCTCCGACGGGGTGAACCCCGTGGTCCGCAGCGACACTCACACTCTCACCAACCCCACGCACAACCCCTCACCGCTGCGCTTCAACGTCACCGACGGCCAGCCCGTCTCCGGCACGACGCTGCTGCGGGCGACCAGTGATGACACGTCCACCCCCGCCAACCTGGTCATCGGCAAGGAGCAGGTCGCCGCCTCGGATCTCGTCTCCTCCCTGGAGTCGGCGCCCTTGATCGCGGCCGAGGTCACCCAGACCGACATCTTCTTCTACAACTCCTTCACGCGCTCCACCGTCATCACCGGCACCCCGCAGCAGGAGGACTGGTCCCGCAACGTCCTGGGCATCTTCGACGGAGGCACGTACTCCGCCACCGAGACGGTCTCCGCCACGGTCCCCCTGGACATGGTCATGCACGGGTCGCAGGGCGGTACCGTGCGCCTCTACCTGAACTCGGGCACGAAGTCCTCCGCCACCGACATCCTCGACGAGGCCGGCACCGTCAACTCCGAGAACGCGGACAACTACCTGGCCTCCAACCTGCGCCTGGTCCTGCCCGACGGCAGGCAGCTGCAGCCCTCGACGGCCACCGCGGCCGTCAGC
>NZ_VIGX01000071.1 GCF_007858475.1 Tsukamurella conjunctivitidis | reverse complement strand
CGGAAGCCCTGGCGATCCTCAACCTGGCGGTCGCCGGGGACAACGTGGTGGCCTCCCCCTCCCTCTACGGGGGCACCGTGACGCTGCTGAAGAACACCTTGGGCCGACTGGGCATCGAGACCCGTTTCGTGGAGGATCCCCGCGACCCCGACGCCTGGAGCGCACTGGCCGATCAACGCACCGTCGCCTTCTACGGGGAGTCGATCCCCAATCCCAAGGGCGACATCCTGGACATCGAGGCCATCGCCGCGGCCGCACACGCCGTGGGCGTGCCCCTGATCGTGGACAACACGGTGGCCACCCCCTACCTGCTGCGCCCCATCGAGTGGGGTGCGGACATCGTCGTGCACTCGGCGACGAAGTACCTGGGCGGCCACGGCACCTCGATCTCAGGGGTGATCGTGGACTCCGGCAACTTCGACTACACCGCCGACCCGGAGCGTTTCCCCTTCTTCAACACCCCCGACGAGTCCTACAACGGGCTGGTCTACGGCCGTGACCTGGGAGCTGACGGCGCCTTCGGCGTCAACCTGTCCTACATCCTGCGCGCCCGGACCCTGGGAGAGCGTGACCTGGGCTTCGCGTCCTCCCCCTTCAACGCCTTCCTCATCGAACAGGGCATCCAGACACTGTCCCTGCGCGTGGACCGACACGTCGACAACGCCTTGGCGGTCGCGCGCTTCCTGGAGGCCCATCCCCAGGTGGAGTCCGTGGCCTACGCAGGTCTGGAGTCCTCGCCCTACCACTCCCTGGCACTGAAGTACACGCCCCGTGGACCCGGAGGGGTCCTGGCCTTCGTGATCC
>NZ_VIGX01000070.1 GCF_007858475.1 Tsukamurella conjunctivitidis | reverse complement strand
AGAAGGTTCCCATGGCGCTGGAGACCGTCCCGTCGGAGACCGCCTGTGCCAGGAATCTCGACCCGTCCACAGGCACGCCTTCGAAGACGACGGAGTCGGAGCCCTCCTGGGGCGTCATGGTGGCGGAGAAGGGGGTCCCGGAGTATCGCCAACTCCCGGAGTCGGAGGACAGTTCCACGGAGGTGGGCCCAGCATGGCCCGGGGGAGTGGTCCAGGAGACCGTGGCAGTGCCGTCGCTGCCGGGTTCCACTGTGACATCGGTGGGGAGGCCCGATGCGTCCAGGTCGAGGGTCGCTGCCTCACTGCGGCTGCCATCGGGGCCCACGGCGACCAGGCGCAGAGTGCCGGTGCTGGCAGGCAGGTTCTTCACGTACAGGGTCTCGTCATATCGGCCTCCCAGGAACTGGTCGTCGAGGAAGAGCAGGTAGTTCGTCACCGAGTCGTAGTCGGCCATGTCCCAGGACACAACCAGCTCGCCGGTGTCCGTCAGGTGGCGGTCAAGGGAGAAGCCGGTCGGAGTGGCGGGAGTCTGGGGCGCGCCGCCCAGGATGGCGAGCTCGCCGACATTCACCTGGTAGTCCGTGGCGGTCCCGTCCACCACCAGTGCGAGTGCCGAGATCTGGTGTCCGGCGAAGGCACCGAGCTCGGCTGAGACGGTCGTCCACCCCTGGGTGGCGTCGCCCTCCGCCAGCGGCACCTCGACCACGGTGCCGGGATCGTCGGACAGGACCAGACCCAGGGCCAGGGTGGTGTCGTCGGAGGTGGCCTTGTGGAAGGTCACACGGGCCGTCGAGGAGGGGCTGACGTCCAG
>NZ_VIGX01000069.1 GCF_007858475.1 Tsukamurella conjunctivitidis | reverse complement strand
AGCCAGATCTCGATGCCGTTGCGCAACAGGATCCCCAGGTAGGGGCGCGCCACCCAGTCGGCGAGGATGTGGTTGGAGTACTCCGGGATGAGGACACGCACCTGGACCCCGCGGTGGGTCGCGTCGATGAGTCCCTGGAGGATCTCCTGGTCGGGGATGAAGTACGCGGTGGTGATGAGGATGCGCTTGGTGGCGCGCTCCACGGCGTCCAGGTAGAGGCCCCTCACCGGGAAGAGCAGTCGTGACGGCAGGTTGAAGGCAGCAGTGACATGGGCGTTCCACTCCCTGGCCCCGGTGTCGGGCAGGGCGGGCTGGTGGCGGCGTTTGAAGTGGTTCCAGAAGTCGATGAACCCGTTCTCCAGCTCCCACACCGCGGGGCCCCGGACCTCGACGTGGGTGTCGCGCCATTCGTCGGCGAAACGATCACCGATGTTGTACCCGCCGACGTAGCCGATCTCGCCGTCCACCACCAGGATCTTGCGGTGGTCGCGCCCGGTCTTGCGCAGATTCAGGGTGAACATGCCCGAACGGATCTCCGGGAAGCGCCGGACATGCAGGTTGGGGTGGTGGGGGAAGAACTTGAAACGCGGGTCCTGGTTCAGTGCCCCGAAGCCGTCATAGACGGCGAACACCTGCACACCGCGTTCGGCGGCCCGGATGAGCGCCTCCTTGAAGCGCTTCCCGTAGCTGTCCGAACGCCAGATGAAGGTCTCGAAGTACACATGATCGTGCGCACCCTCGATGGAGGCGAGCATGTCGTCGAAGAGCGAGTGCCCGTCGGTGTAGGAGCGCACGACATTGTCGTCCACCGG
>NZ_VIGX01000006.1 GCF_007858475.1 Tsukamurella conjunctivitidis | reverse complement strand
CCGCGCCAGCCGTCCTGGAATCCGACGACTGCGGAGCCGTAGCGGGAGGCGCTGGTGCGGACCACCGCGCGGATGACCGCGTTCAGGCCGGGGCAGTCACCCCCGCCAGTGAGCACTCCGATCCGCAGACTCATGCCACCGATCTTGCCGCCTCGCCCCGGACCTGTCATGCCATCGCCCGAGGAGTTCACCCGGGGGTCACGACTCCCGTCTCGTAGGCGTAGACCACGGCCTGCGCCCGGTCGCGCAGTCCCAGCTTCTGCAGGACCTTGCTGACGTGCGTCTTCACGGTCTGGTCGGAGACGAACAGCGCCGCGGCGATCTCGGCGTTGGACCGCCCGGCGGCGACGGCCTCGAGTACCTCGCGCTCGCGGGGCGTGAGGGTCGCGAGCGCGGGGGGCGGGGTGCGACGGTGCGCCCGGGCCGCGGTGACCTCGGCGATCATCCGCCGCGTGACCGACGGGGCGAGCAGCGACTGGCCCTCGTGCACCACGCGCACGGCGCGGACGAGCTCCTCGGCGGGGGCGTCCTTGAGCATGAAGCCGGACGCGCCGACGCGCAGCGCCTCGTAGACGTAGTCGTCGATGTCGAAGGTGGTGAGCATGAGCACGCGGACGCCGTCGTGGCGGCGCAGGATCTCGGCGGCCGCCTGCAGCCCGTTCATCTCGGGCATCCGGACGTCCATCAGCACCACGTCGGGCTGCAGGCGTGCCACCTCGGCGACCGCGGCCTTCCCGTCCGGGGCGTCCCCGACCACGGAGATGTCCGGCTGGGCGCCGAGCAGGGCGCCGAATCCCTGCCGGACCATGGCCTGATCGTCGGCGATGAAGACGGTGATGGGCACGGACCCAGCCTAGGCGGTGGCACCGTCGGAACGGGCCGGGAGCGCGGCACGGACCGCGAAGCCCCCGCCCGCCGTCGGCGTCGCCGACAACGAACCGCCGACGGTGCGCGCCCGCTCTGCCATACCGGGGATGCCCTGGCCCAGGCCGGGGCCGCCGAGATCGGCGTCCGAGGTGCGGGGGCCGTTCTCGATGCTCAGGTTGAGCGTGCCGGCGTCCAGGGTGAGGGCGACGGTGATCGCCGCGCCCTGCGCGTGCCGGGTGGCGTTGGCGATGGACTCCTGCACGATGCGGTAGGCGACCAGCGCGGTGCTCTCCCCGATCGCCGACGGGTCGGGCAGGGGCAGGTAGTCGACGACGACTCCCGCCGCGCGTGCCCCGTCGATCAGCTCGTCGACGCCGCCGAGGCCGGGTGCCGGGGCGAGCTCGGCCGAGGCGTCGTCGAGCCGGAGGACGCCGAGCAGGGCGCGGACCTCGTTGAGGGCCTCGCGTGCGGAGACGGCGATACCGTCGAACTCGGCGCGGGCGCGCTCGGAGACGTCGGGCACGCGGTACTGCGCGGTCTGCGCCTGGACCACCACGAGCGACATCCGGTGCGCGACGATGTCATGCAGGTCGCGGGCGATGCGGGTGCGCTCCTCGAGGATGGCGCGACGGCCGCGCTCGAGCTCGCTGACCTCGGTCTGTTCTTCGAGGCGGTTGCGGGACTGCAGCGCCAGGCGCAGCAGCAGGATGATCACCAACGAGACCATGATCCCGGCGACCCAGCCGCCACCTGTGCCCTCTTGCGCGTTGATCCAGAACAGCACCGACGACGCTGCGGCGATGGCGATCGCGTCGAGCGGCGCACACTTGAGGAAGGCGATCCAGCTGGTGATCAGCATCGCCATGATCAGCGAGACCTGCCAGTTCCACTGCCAGTCCTGCTTCGCGTCGAACCACATCAGCGGGAAGAGCGCGGCCGTCGCGGCGACGATCCCCCACGCGACGCGCGGATGCGCCCAGGCGATCGCGATCGGCAGCACGGACAGTCCGCTGATGATCGGCAGCAGCGCTGCGGGCACCGCGAACTGCTCGTTCAGGGTGGGCCAGGCGACCGCCCACATGATGAGTGCGACCAGTAGGAACAGCCAGTTGATCTTCCGGGACAGGAACATCCCGAGCGGGGTGGCGTGCAGCGCACCGTCCGGGGCCTCGATGTGCAGCGCGCTCTGCCGGTCCAGGTAGCGGCCGGCGCGCACCGTGGCGCGTCCGAACCGCTCGATCCTCTTCGTGGTCGTCCTCATGGAAGGCAACGCTAGGGGTACCGCACACTCGGCGTCCTCATACTTCCGGGTGATATCGAACCACTCGCGCAGCCGATCCGAGTGCCGGTCCCCGGTTCCTAGCGTCGCTGTCATGAACCGCCGCATGCTCGCCGCCGCAGCCGTACTCGCCGTCCCCCTGTCGTTCGGGCTCCCCCTCCCCGCCGCCGTGGGCGACTCCGCAGAGCGCGAGGACTCCGCGACGGCCTCCGCCGTTCGCGCCGTCACTGATCCCGCGCTGGATCCCGCCGCGCAGGTCCGCGCGGTGCCCCGCACCCTTGGGTATACAGCGGCCCCCGGTCCGGGCTACGCCCTGGCGCCGCACGGCGACTGCTCGTCGGTGGTGCGGCTGCCCGCCGATTTCGACGCCCCCTGCAAGGCGCACGATCTGGGCTACGACCTGCTCCGGCACGCCGACGCGACGGGGCGACCGTTGGGCGGTTGGGCCCGCCACCGGATCGACGACGCCTTCGCAGACCGGTTGGCCGCCGCGTGCGCGGCGCGGCCCGTCTCGCAGCGCCGTCACTGCACCGAGGTGGCCGGGCTCACGGTGATGGCGGTGCGCGCCAACACCTGGCGTCAGCACGACGGTCCGCCCCGCGCCGAGTCCGTCCGCGAGATCGTCACCGGTTGGCTCACCGGCGGGGGCCGGCTGTGAGCGCGCGGAGACGCGTCCGCGGCGGGGTGCTCACCGGCTACGCCGTCGGCGTGGCGTGCGCGCTGTTCCCGAACCAGTTGCCGCGCACCGTACTCACCCAGATCGCGGTGTGCCTGATTCTCGGCGGCCTCGGGGCGCTGGCCGGCTGGGCGGTCGTGCGCCGCCGGACGCCGTCCGACGGTGGCGGCCGCGCCGCCCTCTACCTACTGCCGGTGGCGCTGGTGGGCTGGCTGCTGTGGCAGAACCACCTCCGGTCCGCCGCTGGAGTCGATCCGTTGGGCCCCTTGTCCTTCGCTGCGCTCGTCTGCGCGGTAACGGCGGCACCGTTCGCGGCCGCAGCCCTCCGGCCGGTGCGGGCACGAGCGGCCGCGGCTGCTGTGGCGGGGGTCGCGGTGCTCGGCGGGATCGCCTGGCCCGCCACGGCGACGCCCGCGGAGACGGCGGCGTACGCCGAGCGCTTCGCCGGCATCGAGTCCTCGGCGCCGGGCGTCCGGGCCTACGCCTCGCTCGGCGACGGCGACTCCCCGGCCGCGCGAGCCGCCGTGGCGGTCGACCGACTGGTGGCGGCCGGTGGCCTCAGCCGGCGGGCCGTGGTGGTCGCGGTTCCGACCGGATCCGGCTGGGTCGACCCGCACTTCGTGCGCGGCGTGGAGGAGGCGCTGCACGGCGACAGTGCGATCGTGGCCGTGCAGTACACCGAGATGCCGAGCTGGCAGTCCTTCGTGCTGCACCGTGACGCGGCGGCGGCGAGTACCGCGGCGCTGATCGACGAGCTGCACCGACGGGCGCCGTCGACGCCGCTCCGGGTGTACGGACAGAGCCTGGGGACGGTCGGCGTACTCGCGGCGCAACGCCGAGCGGCGGAGCTCCACGCCCCCGTCGCGGCGACCCTGCAGGTCGGCACTCCGGCCGGAGTACCGGTCACCGGGCCCGCCCAGCTCAACGCCTCCGATCCGGTGGGGATCTGGTCGTCCCGGCTGCTGGTCACACCGCCCGCACGCGCCGCTTCCGGTTCCGGTCGCGCCACCCCGCGGCCGCCCTGGCTGCCCGTGCTCTCGTTCGTCCAGGCCACCGTCGACCTCCTCGGCGCGACCGCGCCGCCGCCCGGTCTGGGACACCGCTACGACGAGCGGCAGGGCTCCGCGCTGGTCGCGGACCTCGTCGCGCAGGAGAGCTTGCCCACCGCCGCTTAACCGGATACGTTGCATCCGGATTAAGAGAGGGAGTGGACCATGCGGATGAGCGAGGGCGTCGAGTGGGCTGCGCACGCGTGCGTGCTGCTGCACTGGCTCGACGAGGGCGGACTCACCCCCGTCCCGGCCTCGCGTCTCGCCGAGTCCTACGACCTCCCCGCGGCGTATCTCGGCAAGCAGCTACAGGCCCTGGCGCGCAGCGGGATCACCGAATCCCTGCCCGGCCGCCGGGGCGGCGTCCGGTTGGCCCGTCCGGCATCGCAGATCACCCTCATGGACGTCGTCGCGGCCATCGAGGGCGGCACCGCGGCGTTCGCCTGCACCGAGATCCGGCAGCGCGGCATGAACGAGGACCGGCCGCGCAGCGAGTTCGCGCGCCCGTGCGGCATCGCCCACGCGATGCGCGGGGCTGAGCTGGCGTGGCGACGCGAGCTCGCCGCGACCTCGGTCGCCGACCTGTCGGACGCCACCCCCCGGCGGGTCGCCGATGCCGCTCGCCGCCACTTCGGCGGCGCCTGAAGCCGTTCCAGAAACCACCCGATAGCCCATAACCAATATCTGGATACCAAATATCCATTTTACGAGAGGAAGCCCATCATGAGCCGCACCCCCGGAGCCACGTCGTCGCCGGAGACCTACAAGGCGCTCATCGCGCTGGACGGCCGGCTGGCGTCATCGCTCGGCAAGGTCCTCTACGACCTCGTCAAACTGCGCGCGTCACAGATCAACGGCTGCGCCTACTGCGTCGACATGCACGCGCGCGACCTCGAGCGACTCGGCACGCCGACCCGCACGATCTACGGCGTCTCCGCCTGGGAGGAGAGCCCGTTCTTCGACGAGACCCAGCGCGTGGCACTGGCTTTCGTCGACCGCCTCACCGCCGGCATCGACCCGGTCGACGACGCGCTGTGGGACGACGCCGGCCGCCTGCTCGGCGAGGAGCGCCGGACGGACCTGCTGATCGCGGTCGGCACCATCAACACCTGGAACATGCTGGGGATCACCACCCACCTGCACCCGGCGCCCTGACCCGGGCCGGCCGGGTCGGCCGGGCCGACCCGGGGCCCGTCAGGCGACGGGGCCGCGGGCGGCCTCGTAGGCCGCGCCGACCCGGTACAGCCGGTCGTCGGCCTGCGCGGGCGCCAGGATCTGCAGGCCGACGGGGAGCCCGTCGTCCGTGGACAGGCCCGAGGGCACCGACATGCCGCAGTGCCCGGCGAGGTTCGTCGGCAGCGTGAACAGGTCGAACAGGTACATCGCCAGCGGGTCGCCGACCTTCTCTCCCAGCTTGAACGCCGTGGTGGGCGTGGTGGGCGAGACGATCACGTCGACATTCTCGTAGGCGCGGGCGAAGTCCTCGGCCAGCAGAGTACGGACCTTCTGCGCGCTGCCGTAGTACGCGTCGTAGTAGCCGGAGCTCAGCGCGTAGGTGCCGATCATGATGCGCCGCTTGACCTCCGGGCCGAAGCCCGCCTCGCGCGTGAGCGCCATGACCTCCTCGGCCGAGTGCGTGCCGTCGTCGCCGGTGCGCAGGCCGTAACGCATGGCGTCGAAGCGGGCGAGGTTCGAGGAGACCTCGGACGGCAGGATCAGGTAGTACGCGGCCAGCGAGTACTGCAGCGTCGGCAGCGACACCTCGACCGTCTCGGCGCCCAGATCGCGCAGCTGCTGCACGGCCTTCTCGAAGCTCGCCTGCACGCCGGCCTCGGTGCCGTCGGCGCCGAACTCCTTCACCAGGCCCACCCGGACACCCTTGAGGTCCCCGGCGGCGCCCGCACGGGCGGCGGCGACCACGTCGGGCACCGCGGCGTCGAGCGAAGTGGAATCACGCGGGTCGTGCCCGGCGATCACCTCGTGCAGCAGGGCGGTGTCGAGGACGGTCCGCGCGCACGGCCCGCCCTGATCGAGCGACGAGGCACAGGCGACGAGGCCGTAGCGCGACACCGCGCCGTACGTCGGGCGCACGCCGACGGTGGCCGTCAGCGACGCGGGCTGGCGGATCGAGCCGCCGGTGTCGGTGCCGATGGCGAGCGGCGCCTCATGGGAGGCGAGCGCCGCGGCGCTGCCGCCGCCCGAGCCCCCGGGCGTGCGGTCGGCGGCCCACGGGTTGCGGGTCACGCCGTACGCCGAGTTCTCCGTCGAGCTGCCCATGGCGAACTCGTCCATGTTGGTCTTGCCGAGGATCGGGATGCCTGCGGCGCGGAGCTTCGCGGTGACCGTCGCGTCGTACGGCGCGGTCCAGCCCTCGAGGATCTTCGATCCGCAAGTTGTGGGCGCGTCGGTGGTGGTGAAGACGTCCTTGAGCGCGATCGGCACGCCGGCCAGGGCGGATGCGGGCTCCTCGCCGCGGGCCCGGGCCTCGTCGACGGTCCGCGCCGCCGCGAGGGCCGCATCGGCGCCGACGTGCAGGAAGGCACCCAGATCGCCGTCGACCTCGGCGATCCGGTCCAGGTGCGCCTGCGTCACCTCGACGGAGCTCAGGTCACCGGCGGCGATCCTCGCGGCCAGGTCGGCGGCGGTGGCGCCGGTGATCTCGTTCGATGCACGGAGGTCGGTCACGGTCACTCCTCCCCCAGGATGCGCGGCACGGCGAAGCGGTCGCCCTCGCGGTTCGGGGCGCCCGAGAGCGCCTCCTCCGGGGTGAGGCTCCCGACGGGCTCGTCCCCCCGGTTCACGTTCACGTTGCCGACCGGCAGCGTCAGCGGCGCGACATCGGCAGTGCTCGCATCAGCGCCGACCTCCGTCACCACCTTCACGTGCTCGAGGATGGAATCGAGCTGGGTGGCGAAGACGTCGAGCTCGTCGTCGGTCACGGCGAGGCGCGACAAGCGCGCCAGGTGGGCGACCTCGTCCCGGGAGATGGCAGACATGCCCCCGATCCTATGCGGCGTTCACGCGCGCGGCCCCACCACCCGGTAGCGGCCGCACAGGAAGGCCTTGTTCCGCGCCCACTCGACGAGTTCGAAGTCGAAGGCGCGCGGGAACAGCGGCCTGCCCGACCCGACGGTGGCGGGCGCGTAGCTGATCATCACCTCGTCGAGCATGCCCGCCTCGGCGAACTGCGCGGCGAGGTCGCCGCCGCCCACGACCCACACGCCCTTCTCCGCCGCGGCCGCCTCCAGCGTCGCGCGGAGTTCGCCCGGGGTGCCCGCGACGAACCGCACGCCCGGATGGATGGGTTCGAGCTCCCGGTGCGTGAAGACGAACACCGGGTAGTCGGCGTAGTACCAGGGCTCGTCGCCGGCCTGTACCCGGTCGACCACCCATTGATAGGTGGTGTAGCCCATGACGATCGCGCCGACCGTCGTCATGTACTCCTCGATGTTCATCGGTCCGCCGTCGTCGATCGGCTGACTGAGCAGCCAGTCCAGGCTGTCGTTCTCGTCGGCGAGGAAGCCGTCGAGCGTCGAGGCGGTGTAGTACGAGTACGCGGTCATGCGTTTCCTCCGGTGATGCGTCGGTGCCAGATGATCGGGTCGGGATCGAGTGCGGGGGTGTCGACGGCGGCGCCCGCGTCGGCGAGCATCCAGCGCGCCAGCAGCCGGCGGTGCGTCGAGAAGGTCAGCTCGTGCGCGACGATCTGCGAGAGCAGGAAGGACTCGGGCGGATCGCACAGGGAGTCGATCACGCGATCCGCCCACGCGCCGCGCCGCTCGATGTCGCGGATCACCGCGAGCCACCGCGGGGAGATCCGCTCGTGGTGGCCGCGCAGCGCCGCGGGGGCGTCGTCGGGGTCGAGCTGCGGCTCGGGCTCACCCGCGACGGTCGCGAGCCACGGTTCCGCGCTGTGCACGAGGTGCCACATCACCTGCGCGAGAGACTCGTCTGGGCCGTCCCAGCTGCGCGGCCGCGAGCCGGGGAGCCGGACCGCGCGGTACTGCTCGTCGGGTAGCTGTGCGACGGCGTCGAGCAGAGCGCCGATGTCCGCGGCGTCGTGCTGCACCTGCAGGGCCAACACGTCGCCCGACGAATCCTCGTGCCCCTCGGCGGCATCGACGTACAGCACCGTCGGCGAGTGGAAGTGCAGGCCGTTGGGCGCCGGGAGCCAATGCCCGACGGTCCGCGGGAGCGCCGTCGGCGAGTGACCGTAGGCCCGGGCGAAGGCGCGGATGAAGCCCTCCACGGACTCGTACCCGGCGGCGAAGGCGACGTCGGTCACCGTCGCACCGCGTTGCAACTGCCAGGCCGATCGCTCCAGCAGCACCCGGCGGCGCAGCGCGACGGGCGACTCCCCCGCACCGGCCCGGACCTGCCGGGCGAAGTGGAAGGGCGAGCTGTGGGCGCCGGCGGCCATGGCGTCGAGGTTGTCGTGCGGGTCGGCGAGGACGGCCTCGAGGAGCCGGCGCAGCGGATCGGCGGGTGCGGACATGCGATCAGTATCGACCGCCCGGCGCCGCCCGCGCTTGACCGTTCTTGCTCAGGTCAGGGAGCGGCGCTCCAACCAGGGCTTGATGCGCGCGGTGACCCACGGGAGCACCAGGAAGACCATGAGCGGAGTGTTGATCAGCGTCGCGACCAGCGTGCGGGCGACCAGCCCCCAGCCGTGGGCCGGCAGGACGGTCAGGTGCGGCAGCACCAGGAAGTTGATCAGCAGGGAGAGCGGGAAGAAACCGAGCCAGATGGCGACGGCCTGCTTCCACCGCGGCGGGACCTTCGCCACCGGGGCGGCGACGGGGCCGGCACCGTCGGACTGCGGGGAGAACCAGCCCTCGATCCCGGAGAGGCGGTGCGTGGCCGTCTCGACGGCGAGGCCCTCGCACCGCTCGAGCCAGTGCTTACGGACCCGGGAGCCCTGCCATTCGGCGGGTTCCTCGTCGGAGGCGAATCGGTAGATCACGAAGTAGAGCTCGGGATCGTCCGCGGCACGGACCCAGCCGCCGCCCAGGAAGCCGCGATAGGTACGGGCCAGTGCGATTCCCGCGTCGGTCCAGGCCAGGAATTCGTGTTCGCGGCCGGGGGCGATGCGTCGGGCGACGGAGGTCAGCGAGGCCTTGTGGGCCGCTCCTGCCTCCGCCCGGGTTTCGGTGTGGGGCATGCGTACCAGTGTCGGTGCGCACGTCCCGGGACACCAACCGAGGCGGTGTGATCTTGCCGACGTCGGCTCAGCGGGGCAGGTCGGGAGCGCAGGTGTTCTCCTCGAGCTCCGCCACCCCGCGACGGTCGATGCTGCTAGTGCACGACGTTCGCCGCGGGGGCGCGTCCCCCGCCGCGGATCTGCGCCCGGCGGGCGCGGGTGCCACAATCGGGGCGTGTCCTACCTCCTGCGCGTCCGCCTCACCGACCGTCCCGGCAGCCTGGGTTCCCTGGCCGTCGCCCTGGGTTCGGTGGGCGCCGACATCCTCTCGCTCGACGTCGTGGAGCGCGGGAGCGGCTTCGCCGTGGACGACATCGTCGTGGACCTCGGCCCGCAGTCGCTGCCGGACACGCTGATCACCGCCGCGGAAGCGCTCGACGGCATCACGGTCGACTCGATCCGCCCGTACGCCGACGTGCTCGACACCCACCGCGAGCTCGAGCTGATCGACCACGTGGCCGCCGCCGGGCGCGACCAGCTCCAGATGCTGGCGAACCAGATTCCCCGCGTTCTGCGAGTGGGTTGGTGTGCCGTACTGAGCAACAGCCCGGAGACGCAGTGGCCCGTCTTCGGTTCCTCGGGCCTGCCGGAGACGCCGCCCGAGCACCTGGACTTCCTCCCGCTCAGCGGCCCCGTCGCCCTCGACGCCGAGGCCGATTGGGTGCCCGAGACCTGGCAGCAGCTCGACACCAAGCTGGCCGCCGCGCCGCTCGGCGCGATCGGCAAGGTCGTGCTCGTCGGCCGTCCCGGCGGCCCGGACTTCCGTCCGTCCGAGGTGGCCCGGCTGGGCTACCTCGCGGGCATCGTGGCCACGGTGCTGGTCCGCTGAGTCCCGCGGTGCCGGATGGGTCCGGGCCGGGTCTTGCACATTTGTATAGACAGCGCTATACATATCGGGTGTGACCCACCGCACAGCCCCGTCCGCCCGCTAAGGAGTCCCCGTGAGCGACCTCGGCTCCACCCTGGTCCGCGGCCTGTCCGCGCGCCACATCCGGTTCATCGCCCTCGGCTCCGCGATCGGCACGGGATTGTTCTACGGCTCCGCGTCGGCCATCCAGTCCGCGGGCCCGGCGGTCCTCGTCGCGTACGTCATCGGCGGCGCCGCGATCTACATCGTGCTGCGCGCCCTCGGCGAGCTGTCGGTCCGCAACCCCGTCGCGGGCTCGTTCGGCGAGTTCGCCTCGGCGAACCTCGGCCCGCTCGCGGGTTTCATGACGGGGTGGACGTACATCTTCGAGATGATCGTGGTCGCGCTCGCCGACGTGACCGCGTTCGGCGTGTACATGGGCTTCTGGTTCCCCGATGTGCCGCGCTGGATCTGGGTGCTGTCGATCATCTTCTTCATCGCCGCCGTGAACCTCGTGGGCGTCAAGACCTTCGGCGAGCTCGAGTTCTGGTTCACGCTCGTGAAGATCGCGGCGATCATCGCGATGATCGCCGGCGGCATCGCCGTCCTCATCTTCGGCTTCGGCCTGCACGACACCTCGCAGGGCGTGTCCAACCTCTGGTCGAACGGCGGCTTCTTCGCGACCGGCTTCGGCGGCTTCCTCGGCTGTTTCGCCATCGTCATCTTCGCGTTCGGCGGCAGTGAGATCATCGGCATCACCGCCGGCGAGGCGCAGGATCCCGAGAAGACGATTCCCCGCGCGGTCAACACTGTGCCGATCCGGATCCTGCTGTTCTACGTGCTCACCCTCGCGGTGATCATGGCGATCATCCCCTGGAACGAGATCACCACGGATCGCAGCCCGTTCGTCCAGATCTTCGAGGCACTCGGCGTCGGTCCGGCGGCGGCCGTGCTCAACGTCGTGGTGATCACCGCGGCCCTCTCCGCGATCAACAGCGACGTCTTCGGTGCCGGCCGCATGCTCTACGGCATGGCGCAGCGCGGACAGGCGCCGGCCGCGCTCACCCGGGTCTCGCGGAACGGCGTCCCCTACCTCACGGTGGTCATCATGGCCGGTGCGCTGATCATCGGCGTCGTCCTCAACTGGCTGATCCCCGAGAGCGTCTTCGCCGTGATCGCCTCGATCGCCACCTTCGCGACCATCTTCGTCTGGCTGATGATCCTGGCCGCGCAGTACCGCGCACGCCGGGCCATGACCACCGAGCAGGAGGCCGCCCTGACGTTCCCCGTGCCGCTGTGGCCTTACGGCCAACTGATCACGATGGCCTTCCTCGTCTTCGTCACCGTCCTGCTCGCCTTCCACGCGGACACCCGCGTCGCTCTCTACGTGGGCGCCGTGTGGCTGATCCTCCTGGCCGTGGCGTTCCGCTTCCTCCCCCGCACCCCGAAGATCGAACTGGAGAAACTCTGATGACCACCGTCACCGTCGGCATCGGCCCCGTCAGCCTCGAGGACGTCCTGCGGGTCGCCCGCGAGGGCGCTGCCGTGGAGCTGTCACAGGAGTCGCTCGACGCGATGGCCGCGACCCGCGCGCACATCCGCGCGCTCGCCGACAGCCCCGATCCCGTGTACGGCGTGTCCACCGGCTTCGGCGCGCTCGCCACCCGCCACATCCCGACCGAGCTGCGCAAGCAGCTGCAGCGCAGCCTGATCCGCTCGCACGCCGCGGGCTCCGGGCCCGAGGTCGAGCGCGAGGTGATCCGGGGCCTCATGCTCCTGCGGCTGTCGACCCTGGCGACGGGCCGCACCGGCGTACGTCCCGAGGTCGCGCGCGCCTACGCCGCACTGCTCACCGCCGGGATCACGCCGGTGGTCCACGAGTACGGCAGCCTGGGCTGCTCGGGCGACCTCGCTCCGTTGGCACACTGCGCGCTCGCCGTGATCGGCGAGGGCACGGTGCGCACGCCCGACGGTGCGCTCGTCCCCGCTGCGGAGGCCCTGGCCGCCGCCGGGATCACGCCCGTCGTGCTGGAGGAGAAGGAGGGCCTCGCACTCATCAACGGCACCGACGGCATGCTCGGCATGCTCGTGATGGCCTGCCACGACCTGCGCCGACTGCTCACGCTCGCCGACGTCACGGCGGCGATGAGCGTGGAGGGCCTGATGGGCACGAACCGCGTCTTCGCCGCCGATCTGCAGGCCCTGCGGCCGCAGCCCGGGCAGGCCGTCGCCGCCGCGAACATGACCCGACTGCTCGACGGCTCCCCCATCGTCGCGAGCCACCGCGAGGACACCACCGTCGTCCAGGACGCCTACTCCCTGCGCTGCGCGCCGATCGTCACCGGCGCCGCCCGCGACACCGTCGCCCACGCGGAGACCGTGGCCGGCTACGAGCTGGCCAGCGCCGTCGACAATCCCGTCATCACCCTGGACGGCCGCGTGGAGTCGAACGGCAACTTCCACGGCGCTCCCGTCGCGTACGTCCTGGACTTCCTCGCCATCGTCGCCGCCGACGTGGCGTCCATGAGCGAGCGGCGCACGGACCGCTTCCTGGACAAGGCGCGCAATCACGGACTGAACCCGTTCCTCGCGGACGACCCGGGCGTCGACTCGGGCCACATGATCGCGCAGTACACGCAGGCCGCTATCGTCTCCGAACTCAAGCGCCTCGCGGCGCCGTCGTCGGTGGACTCGATCCCCTCCTCCGCGATGCAGGAGGATCACGTGTCGATGGGGTGGTCGGGGGCCCGCAAGCTCCGTCGTGCGATCGACGGCCTGACCCGCGTCCTGGCGATCGAGGCGCTGACCGCGGCCCGCGCGATCGACCTGCGCGCGCCGCTGCAGCCGGCCGCCGCGACCGGCGCCGTCCGCGACCTCATCCGCAGCCGCGTCGACGGCCCCGGCACCGACCGCTACCTGGCCCCCGAGATCGAGGCCGTGGTCGAGCTCGCCGCGTCCGGCGCGCTCGTGGCCGCCGCGGAGGGGGTCGCGGGCGAACTCGCCTGACCGCGCGGTGGCGCCGCGCGGGGGGACGGCCGCGGTGCGACGACGGGATGCACCCGCTCTCAGCGGCGGGTGACGATGCGGTGGATCAACCTGGCCGCGGTGCGGGCGGTGCGGTTGTCGACGTCGAGCGACGGGTTGAGTTCGGCGACGTCGAGGAGGCGTAGCGTGCCGCTGGCGGCCACCAGGTCGCACACCCGCGAGATCACCTCGAGCGGCACGCCCAGGCCCGCGGGTGCGGAGACGCCGGGCGCGACGGCCGCGGGCAGCACATCGAGGTCGATCGTGAGGTACAGCGCGTCGACGCCGGCGAGGAAGTCCTGCACGAACCGCTCGACCGCGGGCATCGACAGCACGCCGCACTCGTCATCGAGCAGGTACCGCACACCCCAGCGCTCGGCCTCGTCGAAGAGCGCGCGGGTGTTGCCGGGCTGCGCGATCCCCACGACGGCGTAGTCCAGCCGCCGCCCGCGCTCCGCCTCGCGCTGGGCCATCTGCCGGAACGGGGTGCCGGAGCTGGGCCGGGGTGCGACGCGGAGATCGAAGTGCGCGTCCAGGTTCAGGACACCGAGGCGCGCCCCGTCCGCGACGGCGCGCGAGTTCGCGATCCCCAGGTAGCTGCCGTAGGCGACCTCGTGGCCGCCACCGAGGACGACGGGGAGGCCGCCGTCGTCCAACACGTTCGTGACCGCTGCCCCGAGCCGTTCCTGTCCCGACTCGAGGTCGCCGTCACCGGTGACGACCACGTCGCCGAGGTCGACGAGTCCGGGGTCGGACGGCAGCGCCAGTGATTCCAGGGCGCCGCGCAGCGCGTCCGGACCGGCCGCGGCGCCCGGGCGGCCGAGATTGCGGACCACCCCGGCGTCGGAGGCGAAGCCGATCACCGTGGTCGCCCCCGGCGCGGGGCCGGCAGCCATCGCCGAGTGCCAGCGCAGGTGCTCCGGTCCCGGCCCGTCGTCGCGTCCCGTCCACGCCGACGGCGCCCGGTCGGTCATCGCTGCACCCCGGCGGAGAACACCCGCGAGACCAGCGGGACGCCCGGCCGGTAGGCCAGGTGCAGGTGCGAGGGGGCGTCGAGCACCGTCAGGTCCGCCCGCATGCCGACGCGCAGCGCCCCGACGTCGGTGCGCCGCAGCGCCGCCGCGCCACCGGCGGTCGCGGCCCACACGGCCTCATCGGGGCTCATGTGCATCTCCCGCACCGCCAGCGCGATGCAGAACGGAATGCTCGTGGTGTAGCTCGTGCCCGGGTTGCAGTCCGCCGCCAGGGCGACGGTCACGCCCGCGTCGAGCAGGGCCCGCGCATCGGGGTACTTGTTCCGGGTGCTGAAGTCCGCACCCGGGAGCAGGGTCGCGACGGTCATCCCGCTCGCGAGGGCGTCGACGTCGGCCTCGGTGGTGTAGGTGACGTGGTCCACCGAGGCCGCGCCCAGTTCCACGGCGAGGCGCACACCCGCGCCGTAGGAGAGCTGATTGCCGTGCACGCGCGGCACGAGCCCCGCGGCCATCCCGGCGGTGAGCACTGCCCGGGACTGCTCCTCGGTGAAGGCCCCCTCCTCACAGAAGACGTCGATCCACGTCGCTCGGGGCGCACACGCCGGGATCATCTCGTCGATCACCATCGCGACGTAGTCGTCCTGCCGCCCCGCGTATTCGGGAGGCGCGACGTGGGCGGCGAGCAGCGTCACTTCGTCGGAGACGCCCGCGGCCACGTCCAGGCTGCGCGACTCGTCGCGCACCGTCTGGCCGTACCCGGTCTTGATCTCCAGCGTCGTCGTGCCCTGCGCCCGGGCCTCGGCGGCGAGCCGGGCGGTGTTGGCCGCCAGCGCCTCGTCGGAGGCGGCGCGGGTCGCGGCGATCGTCGTGCGGATGCCGCCCGCCCCGTACGCGGCGCCGGTCATCCGGGCCGCGAACTCCTCCGCCCGGTCGCCGCCGAAGACGGTGTGCGAGTGGCTGTCCACGAAGCCGGGGAGCACGGCACGGCCCTCGACGTCGATACGGGCGGCCGCGGCCCCGTCGGGCACCCGGGACGAGGGCCCGACCCACTGGACGGCACCGTCGCCGATGACGACGGCGGCGTCGCGGATCACTCCCAGCCGGCCCTCTCCCGCCTGCGGATCGTTGGTGACGAGGGAACCGATGCCGTCGATCAGGGTCCAGCCGGTGGTCATCGGATCAGCCCTCCTGCATCGGGATACGGACGCCGCGCTCGCGGGCGACCTCGTTGGCGTACTCGTAGCCGGCGTCGGCGTGGCGGATCACGCCCATGCCCGGGTCGTTCGTGAGCACGCGCTCCAGCTTCTGCGCTGCGAGATCGGTGCCGTCGGCGATGCACACCTGGCCGGCATGGATCGAGCGGCCCATGCCGACGCCGCCGCCGTGGTGGATCGACACCCACGACGCGCCCGACGAGGTGTTGACCAGCGCGTTGAGCAGCGGCCAGTCGGCGACGGCGTCGGTGCCGTCCGCCATCGCCTCGGTCTCGCGGTAAGGGGAGGCGACGGAGCCGGAGTCGAGATGGTCGCGGCCGATGGCCAGCGGGCCGATCTCGCCGTTCGCGACCATCTCGTTGAACTTCAGGCCCGCGCGGTGACGCTCCCCGTAACCCAGCCAGCAGATGCGGGCGGGCAGGCCCTCGAACCGGACCTTCTCCCCCGCCATGGTGATCCACCGCTTGAGGTGCTCGTTCTCGGGGAAGAGCTCGAGGATCGCCCGATCCGTCTTGGCGATGTCCTCCGGGTCGCCGGAGAGCGCGGCCCACCGGAACGGGCCGAGCCCCTCCTCGAACAGCGGGCGGATGTAGGCGGGCACGAAACCGGGGAAGTCGAAGGCGCGGTCGTAGCCGCCCTTGCGCGCCTCGTCGCGGATCGAGTTGCCGTAGTCGAAGACCTCGGCGCCCGCGTCCTGGAAGCCGACCATGGCCTCCACGTGCGCGGCCATCGACTTCTGCGCCTCCTCGGTGAAGTACGCGGCGTCCTTGTCCGCCATCTGCCGCCAGTCCTCGACGGCGATGCCGACGGGCAGGTAGGACAGCGGATCGTGCGCGGAGGTCTGGTCGGTGACGATGTCGATCGGGGCCTCGCGCCGCAGCAACTCCGGAAAGACCTGGGCGGCGTTGCCCACCAGGCCGATCGACAGCGGCTCGCGGGCGTCGCGCTTGGTGATCGCGAGCTCCAGCGCCTCGTCGAGAGTGGCGGCCTTGGTGTCCAGGTAGCCGTGTGCGATGCGGCGATCGATCCGCGACTCGTCGACGTCCACGCAGATCGCGACGCCGTCGTTCATAGTGACCGCGAGCGGTTGCGCGCCGCCCATGCCGCCCACGCCGGCGGTGAGCGTGATGGTGCCCGCGAGGGTACCGCCGAACCGTTTCCGCGCGACGGCGCCGAAGGTCTCGTAGGTGCCCTGGAGGATGCCCTGGCTGCCGATGTAGATCCACGAACCCGCCGTCATCTGGCCGTACATCATCAGGCCCTCGGCCTCGAGGTGCCGGAAGTGCTCCCAGTTCGCCCAGTCACCCACCAGGTTCGAGTTGGCGAGCAGCACGCGCGGTGCCCACTCGTGGGTGCGGAGGACGCCGACGGGCTTGCCGGACTGGACCAGCAGGGTCTCGTCGTCCGCCAGGGTCTCGAGCGTGCGCACGATGGCGTCGAAGGCCGCCCAGCTGCGGGCGGCGCGTCCGGTGCCGCCGTAGACGACGAGGTCGTCCGGGCGCTCCGCCACCTCGGGATCGAGGTTGTTCATGAGCATGCGCATCGCGCCCTCCTGCTGCCAGCCGCGGCAGGAGAGTTCGAGGCCGTGCGGGGCGCGCACGGGACGGGCACCGGCGGAGAAGTCGTGGGTCATGGCGGCGAGTCCTCTCGAGGGACGGAAGATCTGTCGTGACCCATGACACACCGCGGCGACCGTCCGCATCCAGGCACACCTCCGCGCTGTCTCGTATCCGAGACGCGATCCGCGAGTTCGCACGCCGGGTAGTGTGCTCAGCGAGGAGGTTCGACGGTGACGATTGCGGACACGGAGGTCGCGTCGCTCTACCGTGCGCGGCGGCTCCCGGGCCCCGCCTACCGCCGGCTCAAGGAACTCGTCGTCGAGCAGATCGCCAGCGGGCGCTGGACCGAAGGGCAACAGCTCCCGGCGGAGACCCAGCTCGCGAATTCACTCGGCCTGTCCCGGATGACGGTCAACCGCGCACTCCGCGAGCTCACGGCCGAGGGACTGGTGGTGCGCACCGCCGGTGTCGGCTCCTTCGTGGCGAAGCCGAAGGCCAGTTCCGCACTGTTCGAGGTGCACTCCATCGCCGACGAGGTGGCCGCGCGCGGCCATCGACATCGGGCCGAGGTCCTCACCCTCACCGCGGAATCCGCCGATACGCGCGCGGCGGCGGGCCTCGACGTGCCCGAGGGCGCGGCGGTCTTCCACTCGGTGCTCGTGCACTACGAGGACGACCGGGCGATCCAGCTCGAGGACCGGCTGGTGGTCGCGGCGGAGGTCCCCGACTACCTCCGCCAGGACTTCACGCGCCGCACCCCGCACGACTACCTCATGGAGATCGCACCGCTGATGCGCGGCGAGCACGTCGTCGAGGCGGTCACGCCGACCGCCGAGCAACGCCGCCTGCTGCAGCTCGGCGACCACGAGGCCGGCCTGATGATCCGCCGCCGCACCTGGTCCCGCGACCGTGTCGTCTCGGTGGCCCGGCTCCTGCACCCCGGAACGCGGTACCGGCTCGAGGGCGTCTTCGACGCGTAGCGCCTACTCCGGCGCGCGGCCCGAGATGCGCGAGGTGAGCCGGGCCGCACCGTCGCGCAGGATCTGCCCGACGGTCCCGGGCTCGGGCAGGGCGAGGTGCCGTCGCCACGTGGTCGACAGCGCCGCGACGGGGCGCCCCCCGTGGTCGAAGACCGCGGCGCCCACCGAGCGCAGTCCCACGGTGACGTCCTCGACCTCATCGGCCCAGCCGCGCTCGCGGGTCTCGGCGAGGAGCCTGCGCAGCTCGGCGAGCGTACGAGGGCCGCGGCCGGTGCGGCTCACCAGCGCCGACGATCGGGTGTACAGGGCGGCGACCTGCGCCTCCGGCAGGGCGGCGAGGATCGCGCGGCCGTTCGCGGTGAGGTGCGCCGGCAGGCGAACCCCCACGTCGGTGATGAGCGAGACCTCGGCCGCCGGTCCCGACGACGGTCGTTCCTTGAGCAGGTACAGCGTCTCGTTGCCGTGCAGTACGCCGAGATGCACCGCCTGCCCCAGCTGGATAGCCAGCCGATGCAGGATCGGCTGTGCGAGGCGTTCCAGCGGGGCGTGACGCAGGTACGCCGAACCGATCTCGAAGGCCGTGACGCCGAGGCCGTAACCCTGATGCTCGGGCAGGTGCACGACGAAGCCGCGGTCCTGCAGGACCGTCAGGATGTGGTAGACCGACGACCGCGGAAGGTTGAGCTCCCGCGCCAGCACCGCCGCAGACACCGGTCCCGGTTTCCCGGCCAGAAGCAGCAGGATGTCCAGGGCGCGACCCACCGCGGGTGAGGCGCTCATACCTCCGCGCTCATTCCGCCGCCGGCTCGCCCGACTCCTCGGCCCCGGACGGGCGCACCGCGTCCGGCCCCTCCGTCAGCAGCGTCGTGAAACCGTCCTCGTCGAGGATCGGCACGCCCAGCTGCTCCGCCTTGTCGGCCTTGGAACCCGGCGCGTCGCCGATCACGACGAAGGCCGTCTTCTTGGAGACGCTTCCCGCGGCCTTGCCGCCGCGGACCAGGATCGCCTCCTTCGCCTCGTCCCGGGAGTAGTTCTGCAGGGATCCGGTGACCACGATGGACAGCCCCTCGAGGGTGCGCTGCACCGACGCGTCCCGCGCGTCCTCGAGCCGCACGCCGGCCGCCCGCCACTTCTCGACGATCTCCCGGTGCCAGTCGACGGTGAACCAGTCGATGACCGCCTCGGCGATCGTGCGGCCCACGCCGTCGACCTCGGCGAGGCGATCGACGTCGGCCTCGGCGATCGCGTCGAGGCTGCCGAACTCCTGCGCGAGCGCCCGCGCCGCCGACGGCCCGACGTGCCGGATCGACAGCCCGACGAGCACCCGCCACAGCGGCTTGTCCTTGGCCACCTGCAGATTCGCGAGAAGCCGCTGCGCATTCGCCGAGAGACCGCCACCGTCGTTGGTGAACAGTGGGACCTGGAGCAGGTTCTCCTCGGTGAGGCCGAAGACGTCGCCCTCGTTGTGCAGCACCGGTGAGGCGGTGAGCGCCGACGCCGCCTCGTAGCCCAGCCCCTCGATGTCGAAACAGGTGCGACCCGCCAGGTAGAACAGCCGCTCACGGAGTTGTGCAGGGCAGGTCTCCGTGTTGGGGCAGCGGATGTCGGCGTCGCCCTCCTTCGACGGAGCGAGGGTCGCCCCGCACTCCGGGCACGTGACGGGCATGACGAAGGGCCGCTCGGTACCGTCCCGCAGGTCGACGACGGGCCCGAGCACCTCGGGGATCACGTCTCCGGCCTTGCGGATGGTCACCGTGTCTCCGATCAGGACGCCCTTGCGCTCCACCTCGGAGGCGTTGTGCAGCGTGGCGAACTCGACGGTGGAACCGGCGACGGTGACCGGCGCCATGTAGGCGTACGGCGTGACCCGCCCGGTGCGGCCCACGTTGACCCGGACGTCGAGGAGCTTGGTGGTCACCTCCTCCGGCGGATACTTGTAGGCGATCGCCCAGCGGGGTGCGCGGGAGGTGGCGCCGAGGCGGCGCTGCAGCGCGATCTCGTCGACCTTGACGACGAGTCCGTCGATCTCGTGCTCGGGATCGTGGCGGTGTTCGCCCCAGTAGAAGACGCGGTCGACCACCGCATCCGCGCCGCTGACCTGCTTGGTGTACTCCGACACGGGCAGGCCCCACGCCGCGAGGGCGCGATAGGCGTCGTGCAGCGAGGACGGCGACCACTCGCCCCGGATCCGCCCCAGGCCGTGGCAGATCATGCCCAGCTTGCGCCGCGAGGTGATCTGCGGGTTCTTCTGGCGCAGGGAACCCGCTGCGGAGTTGCGCGGATTCGCGAAGGGCGGCTTGCCCTCCGCCACCAACCCGGCGTTGAGCTCCTCGAAGTCGGCGAGCCGGAAGAAGACCTCGCCGCGCACCTCGAGCACCTCGGGGATCGGGAACTCGTCCGACGGGGTCAGCACGTGCGGCACGTCCCGCAGGGTGCGGGCGTTGAGCGTGACGTCCTCGCCGGTGCGGCCGTCGCCGCGGGTGGCGCCGCGCACCAGGGCACCGTTCTCGTAGACGAGGTTCAGCGCCACACCGTCGATCTTGAGCTCGGTGAGGAAGACGACCTCGCCACCGACGTCCTTCTGGACCCGGGCGATCCAGTCGCGCAGCTCCCCCTCGTCGAAGACGTTGTCGAGGCTCATCATCCGCTCAAGGTGATCGACCGCGGTGAACTCCGTGGAGAAGCCGCCGCCCACGAGCTTGGTGGGCGAGTCCGCGACCGCGAGCTCCGGGAAGGCCTCCTCCAGCTCCTGCAGCCGGCGCAGCAACGCGTCGAACTCCCCGTCGGAGAGCACGGGCGCGTCCTGCACGTAGTACCGGAACTGGTGCCCGCGCACCTCCTCCGCGAGTTCCTGCCACGCGCGGCGGTCGTCCTCGGTCAGCTCCTTCGACATGCGCCTCAGATTAGTCGCAGCCACTGACGAGTCGTGGCGGCCACGCGCGAGCGGATCAGACCGGCTCCGCGGCGACGGCCTCGGAGAGGCGCGCCAGGTGCGCCGCCGCAGCGGCCTCGTCGGAATCGACCGCGGGGTACAGCACGTCGGTGACGCCCGCCCCGCCCCAGCGGGCCAACCGATCCCTGTCCGGCCGGCCGTCGAGCGCGACGATCCGCGGAGCGCCCGCGCGACCGTGCTCCCGCCAGACCTCGGCCAGCCGGCGCGCCGCGTCGGTGATCCCCCGATCCTGCGGGGTCGTGATCCAGCCGTCCGCGTTCTTCGCGATCCAGGTGAAGTTCTTCTCGGTGGCGCCGGCGCCGACCAGGACCGGCACCGCGCCGGGCGGCTTCGGCCACGCCCAACTGGGGCCGAAGGAGACGAACTCGCCCTCGTACTGCGCCTCCTCGTCGCGCCACAGCGCGCGCATGGCCTCGAGATACTCGCGCAGCATCGTGCGGCGACGGCCGGCGGGGACGTTGTGATCGGCGAGCTCGTCGAGGTTCCACCCGAAGCCGACGCCCAGGGTCACGCGGCCGCCGGACAGGTGGTCGACGGTGGCGATGGTCTTGGCGAGCGTGATCGGATCGGCCTGGACCGGCAGCGCCACCGCAGTCGCGAGCTCGATCCGCTCGGTGACCGCGGCCGCCGCCGCGAGGGTGGTCCAGGGGTCCAGGGTGCGCAGGTACCGCTCGTCGGGGAGCTCCGCCGTGCCGGTCCCGGGGTGCGCCGCGTCCCGGCGGGTGGGGATGTGGCCGTGCTCGGGGACGAAGTACGAGGCGAAGCCCGCCGCCTCGATCAGCGGCGCGAGCCGCTGCGGCGGCAGGCCGCGGTCGGAGGTGAACTGGACGATGCCGGTGCGGGGGCGCTGATCACTCACCCTCGCAGTAGAACATGTTCCATCGACGGCCGTGGGCGATCCGCCCTAAGGTCTGCAGGCATGCCCCATCCGATCATGTTCTCCGACGACGATCCGGTGCTCGCGCGGGTGCGGGAGATCGCGCTGGCCTTCCCCGAGGCCACCGAGAAGATCGCTCACGGCCGGCCGACCTTCCGCTGCGGCAAGATGTTCGCGACCTACGGCGGCGGCACCAAGAAGACGGAAACCAGGCCGCACGAGCAGCGCAACACGAGCGTGCTGTTCATCGTCGACCCCGCCGAGCGCACCGCGCTCGAACAGGACGAGCGGTTCTACCTGCCGGCGTACATGGCCTCCGCCGGCTGGCTCGGGCTCGACCTCACGATCGGCACCGTCGACTGGGACGAGGTGACGGAGCTGCTCGACGCGAGCTACCGGCAGATCGCGCCGAAGCGCGCGATCGCGGCGCTCGACGCGGGCCCGCGGGACTGAGCCGGCAACTCAGAGCCCCGGGCCCTGCTCCCGCAGGTCGTCGACGTCCTTCAGTGCCTGCCGCAACTGCTCGAGCCAGTCGTCGGTGTGCTCGCCGACCAGGCGCACGCACCACGCGAGGGCGTCCGCGCGCGAGCGGGCGACGCCCGCGTCGACCAGCGTGTCCAGGACCAGCCGCTCGGGCTGGCGCAGCCGGGTCATCACCGGGATCGCCTGGTGCGTGTAGAGGATCTGCTCGCCACCCGCGACCACGCCCCACGACACGCGGCGCCGATAACGCTCCTGCGCCTCGTCCGCGATCCGCATCCGCTGCTCCCGGGTCTCCTCCCGGAACCGGGCAGCGCGCCCCTCGCCCTGCGCAGCCGATTCCTCGCCGCCGGACGGCAGCACCCCGACCACCACGATCTCCTCGCGGTCGACCGTCACGGTCGGCGGACCGTCGAACCACCCGTCCGGGAGCCGGCCGGCGAACCAGTCGCTCGCGTCCTTCGCGTCCGGCACCTCGGCGCGCGGACCTCGTCCTGCCATCATGGGAGACCTCCTCGGTCGGTCGTGATTACTTGATTACATGATTACTCCGGACGCGAGGAGATGACGAGGAATATCGCTGAGAGCGGACCGCCTACCGGCGCGTGAGGGTGATCGAGGGCAGCCGCAGCTCGTCGCCCTGCAGGGTCGCGGTCTCGCTCGACCCACGGCGATCCCGGAGCAGCACCTGGTCGCCGTTGACGGTGTACGTGCCGCCGTAGGCGTTGACCTGCCCACGGAGGTCCTCCTCCCAGGTCCCATCGGCAGCGAGCCGCACGACCCAGTCGCCGTTCGCGTACGTGCCGGGCACGTGGGTGGGGATCGCGGCGGCCGACTGCGCGGGCGCCGAGGTGGAGGCGGACGTGGGGGCAGGGGTGGAGGCCGCGTCCGAGCCCGAGTTCGACGAGCAGCCCGCGAGCGCGCCCGCGGCGACCAGTGCGACGACGAGCGAGGAGAAGCGTGAGGATCCGGTCATAGCGGAACAATACCTTTGCCGTCGCATCAGCGGCCGGGTTCGAGCCGCCCGCCCCGCACCACGTGGAAGTCGTACGCGGACTCCGCGTGGAGGCCGTCGTCGAGGCCGTCGGCCTCGTGCTGCGGGTCGGCCCGCAGCCCGATCGTCGCCTTGAGCGCCAGGCCGATGATCAGCGTGACCACCATCGCGTAGCCGAGCACCACGATCACGGCGACGGCCTGACGCCACAGCTGATCGAGCCCGCCGCCGTAGAGCAGGCCGTCGCGCCCGGCAGGAGCGGCGGCGCTGCCGACCAGGCCGATCATCAGCATGCCCACGATGCCGCTGACCAGGTGAACGCCGACCACGTCGAGCGAGTCGTCGTAGCGCCAGCGGTACTTGAGTTCGATCGCGTAGGAACTGATCGCCCCCGCCGCGGCGCCCACAGCGAGCGCGCCGATCGGTGTCACGGCGGAGCACGACGGGGTGATCGCCACCAGGCCCGCGACCACGCCGGAGGCCGCACCGAACGACGTGGGCTTGCCGTGCCGCACCTTCTCGACCACGAGCCAGGAGACCATCGACACCGCGCCGGCGCCCAGCGTGTTCACGACGATCAGCGCGGCGGAGCCGTTGGCGGCCAACGTCGAACCGGCGTTGAAGCCGAACCATCCGAACCAGAGCAGCCCGGCGCCGAGCATCACGAAGGGCAGGTTGTGGGGGCGCATGGGGTCGCGCGGCCAGCCGGCACGGCGACCGAGCAGCAGCGCCATGACGAGGGCCGAGGCGCCGGAGTTGATCTCCACCGCGGTGCCACCGGCGAAGTCGATCGCCCTGAGGTGTTCGACGATCCATCCGCCGTGCTCCGCGGTGAGGCCGGGCACCGAGAACACCCAGTGCGCGACCGGGAAGTAGACGAGCGTCGCCCACAGGCCGGCGAAGACCAGCCACGAGACGAACCGCATGCGGTCGGCGACGGCGCCGGCGATGAGGGCGACCGTGACCATCGCAAAGCCCGCCTGGAAGGCGACGAAGAGCAGCGCCGGCACCTGCCCGACGAGCGGCACCGCGCCCGCATCGGAGCCGTCGGCGCCGAAGGACCCGAGCAGGCCGCGCAGGCCCGCGAAGGTGGTCGGATCTCCCACGACACCGCCGTGGTCGGGGCCGAAGGTCATGGAGTAGCCGAAGGCCACCCACAGCAGCCACACCACGGGGATCGCGGTGAGGCACATCATCATCATGTTGAGCACGCTCTTGCTGCGGACCATGCCGCCGTAGAACAGGGCGAGGCCGGGCGTCATCAACAGCACGAGCGCGAACGCGGCGAGCAGCCAGGCGGTGTCTGCACCATCGACTGCCCCGGTGGTCGGGAACATCGCCGAAGTGTAGCGGGCTAGACCGCTGACACCTCCGTCAAGACCGCACGAATCTCCTTGCAGGCGTCGAGAATCGGGCGAATTCCGGGCGAACCGGGCGAACCGCACACGGGGGTGACGGTGGCGCGCGCGAGAGAGCGGCGCGGCAGCCCCACCTCGTCGTACAGCCGCAGCGCGGGGGCCGCGAGGTCTCCGGCCGAACGGCGGCGCGGCGCCGGAGCCACGGGGGCGAGGCCCAGCCCTACCACGGTGCGCGACTCGGCGAGCTCACCGAAGCCCTCGTAGTCGGCCGCGGTGAGCCGGGTCGCGTCGAGCAGCGCACCGTCGACGGGGACGCGCCGCACGACGTCCCAGTCGACGGGGCCGCAGAGGTGCAGGAGTACCGGGACGCCCGCGTCGTGCAGGGCTTCGACCACCGAGGCGAGCAGTTCGGCGGCCTCCGGCGCCGGGACGGCGCGGATCGGGTCCAGCTTGGTCAGGGCCGGCACGGTGCCGTGGACGACCGACCACAGCGACGGCTCGTCGAGCTGCAGCACGACGTCGGCGCCGAGCCGTCGCCGCAGGTCGGCGACGTGCCGGCGCAGCCCCTCCGCGAGCGAGGCGGCGACGTCACGCATCGCCCCGCGGTCGCGGGCCACACGGTGGCCGGTCGGCAGCTCCAGCCCGGCCGCGAGGGTCAACGGGCCCGCGACCTGCGTCTTGACCAGGCCCGCTCCACGCCGCCGTGCGACCTCGTAGGCCTCCTCGAAGGCGTCGAGGTCCCGCTCCAGGTAGTCGGCGGTGAGCCGCGCGACGCGACCGTCGGGGACCCCGATCCGGTAGCCGGTGGTGGAGACGTCGAGCCCGATGTCGACGAGGAGCCCGGCGCCGCGTCCGATCATGTCGGCGCCGACGCCCCGGCTCGGGAGCTCGGGCAGGAAGGGCACCTCCAGCTCGCCCACCACGGTCGCGGCCGCCTCCCGCGGGTCCGTGCCGGGCACCGAGCCGATCCCCGTCACTCCCCCGACCAGCGGCGCGAGGGGATCAGACATGCGCGGCGTGCGCGGTCGAGCGGATCGTGCCCGAGCCGAGCACCAGGTCGCCGCGCTCGGCGTCCGGCGCGTACAGCACCGCGGCCTGCCCGGGTGCGACGCCGCGGAGCGGCGAGGCGAGGTCCAGCACCAGGCGGTCACCGTCCGAATGCACCGTCACGGGCGCCAGGCCGCCGTGCGCGCGGACCTGCACCATCGCTTCGACGGGGCCGGCGGGCGCGGCACCGGAGGTCCAGACGGCACCGTCGGCGACGATGCGGGTGACGTCGAGGCGCTCGCTGCGACCGACCGTGACCTCGCCGGAGGCCGCGTCGATCGCGGTGACGTAGCGGGGCTCGCCGTCGCGGGCCGGCCCCGGCAGGCCGAGGCCCTTGCGTTGGCCGATCGTGAACTCGTGGACGCCTGCGTGCTCACCGAGCCGCTCGCCGGTCTCGCCGTCGACGACGGCGCCGGGACGCACGCCGATCCGGGCGCCGAGGAAGGCCTGGGTGTCGCCGGACGGGATGAAGCAGATGTCGTGGCTGTCGGGCTTGTCGGCGAGGGCGAGGCCGCGGCGGGCGGCCTCCTCGCGGATCTGCGGCTTGGGAGTGTCGCCCACGGGGAACAACGCCCGGGAGAGCTGCTCGGCGGTGAGCACGGCGAGCACGTAGGACTGGTCCTTGTCGGCGTCGACGGCGCGGCGCAGCTCGCCGCCGTCCAGGCGCGCGTAGTGACCGGTGGCGACCGCGTCGAAGCCCAGCGCGTAGGCGCGCTCGGCGAGCGCGGAGAACTTGATCTTCTCGTTGCAGCGCAGGCACGGGTTCGGGGTCTCCCCCGCCGCGTACGCGGCGACGAAGTCGTCGATCACGTCCTCGCGGAAGCGGTCGGCGAAGTCCCAGACGTAGAACGGGATGCCGAGCACGTCGGCCGCGCGGCGGGCGTCGCCGGCATCCTCCTTGGAGCAGCAGCCGCGCGAGCCCGTGCGCAGGGTGCCGGGGGCCTCGGACAGCGCGAGGTGCACGCCGACCACGTCGTGTCCGGCCTCGACGGCTCGCGCCGCGGCGACCGCGGAATCCACGCCGCCGCTCATCGCGGCCAGGACGCGCATCAGCCCGCCGCCGTGAAGCTGAGGCCCGCCGCGCGGGCGCGGTCGACGACCTGGCCGAGTGCGTCGAGCACCGCGTCGACATCGGCCTCGGTGGTCTCGGGGCCGAAGGAGAATCGCAGCGAGCCGCGCGCGACAGCGGGGTCGGCGCCCATGGCCTCGAGCACGTGACTGACCCGCGCGACGCCGGCGCTGCACGCGGAACCGGTAGCGCACTCGATGCCGCGGGCGTCGAGCAGCATGAGGAGGGAGTCCCCCTCGCACCCGGCGAAGGAGACGTGGGCGATGCCCGGCAGCGCGGGGACGCCGTGCGCGGCGCCGCCGTTGATCACCGCGCCCTCGAAGCCGCGAACGCCCGCGATGAGGCGGTCCCGCAGCGCGGCCCGGCGCGGCGACTCCTCGTCCATCCGGTCGATCGCGACCGTCAGCGCAGCCGCCATACCGGCGGCGCCGGCGACGTTGGGTGTGCCGGAGCGCAGGTCGCGCTCGTGCCCGCCACCGTGTGCGAGCGGCACCAGGGCGACGTTCCGGCCGATGAGCATGGCGCCCACGCCCTGCGGCCCGCCGAACTTGTGCGCGGCGTTGGTGAGTACCGCGAGGCCGCTGGCGTCGAAGTCGATGGGCACGTGCCCCGTGGCCTGGGTCGCGTCGGAGTGCATCGGCACGCCGTCCCGTGCGCACTCCGCGGCCAGTTCGGCGATCGGCTGCAGCGTGCCGACCTCGTTGTTGGCCCACATCACGCTGACCAGCGCGACGGTGCCGGATGCCTCGTCGAGCGCGGTGCGCAGGTCGGCGGGGTCGACCAGGCCGCGATGGTCGACGGGCAGCAGCCGCACGACCGCCCCCTCGTGCTCGCCGAGCCACTGGCACGCGTCGAGCACGGCGTGGTGCTCGATCGCGGAGGCGATCACGGTGACGGCGGCGGGGTTCTCGGCGCGGCGAGCCCAGTACAGGCCCTTCACGGCGAGGTTCACGGCTTCCGTGCCGCCGCCGGTGAAGACGACCTCGGAGGGACGGGCGCCCAGCTCACGGGCGATGGACTCGCGCGACTCCTCGAGGATGCGGCGGGCCCGCCGGCCCGAGCCGTGCTGCGAGGAGGCGTTGCCCGGCCGCGCCGACGCCTGCGCCATCGCCGCCAGCGCTTCGGGCACCATCGGGGTGTCCGCGGCGTGGTCGAGGTAGACGGGGTTCTCGCGGTCGGGAGTCATCGCGTCCCAAGAATACGCGCGACGGCACGCATCGCCGATATCGGAGGTGCCGCTCGGGTGCGCGGTCAGGCCGCGAGCGGGACGGAGGCAGCGGGGTCGAGGAACGCCGCATCGGCGAAGACCGCCGCCTCGGCCCGTGCGGCCAGCGCGCCGCGGCCCGCCGTCACCCACTGGCCGGCGTCGAGCACCTCGGTGGCGTGGACGCGCACCGCCACGCCCCGCGCCGCGATCACGCGGGCGAGCGTGCTGATCTCGGTGTCGGATCCGACGTACGCGGCGACGGTGCTCTGCCGCGCGCCGCGCGCCGGGCCGGGCAGGCGCACCGAGTAGCGCAGCGAGACGGGCACGACGTCCGCGCGGGCGTCGATCGCGGCCTGGAAGAAGGCGGGCCGGAAGTCGCCCCGGTGGACGCCGCAGTAGGTGGTGCCCTCGGGGAAGAGCGCGACGGTGCGTCCTCGCCGGAGCAGGTCCGCGACGTGGTCGACGGTGACGGGGAGCTCGCTCAGGCGCTCGCGGCGCAACGGGATCGCGCCGAAGGTGCGCATCAGCACGGCGATCGGGCGGACGTCGAAGATGTCGGCCTTGGCGACGAAGGCGGAGGGCGCGATCGAGGCGATGGCGACGATGTCGAGGAGCGACTGGTGATTCGCCACCACGAGGGAGCGCAGTGGCACGTTGCCCACCGGTTCGACGCGCATGCCGACCGAGAACAGCATCGCCCGCGCGCCGCCGCGGATGACGATGCGGCGGGCGGTCGCGCCGCACGGATAGGCGACGGCGAGTGCCAGCAGCCCCGTCAGCAGCACCGTGACCAGCGCGGCCCAGCGAACAGCGCGGAGCCACGCCGCGGTCTCCTGCGGCTCGTCGGCGGAACAGGCCCCGTCGCACGGGGAGACCTGCTGCCAGGGGTGCCGGGCCAGTTCCGCGACGGGGATCATGACTAGAGGCTTCCCGCCGCCTGCTGCAGCCGTTCGAGGTAGCGCACGTTGAACCTGGTGCGGTCGATGATCATCGGGAAGTCCGCGACGTCGAAGACCGGGTCGAAGCTCGGCGCGCCCAGGATCTCCGCGTTCATCCGGAGGTAGCCGGTGACGAGCGGCGGGAAGGTCCGGCGCGACGCGGGCTCCGCCGTGATCTCCTCGACGGCGTTGCGCGGCGTCACGATCCACTGCGCGCGGTGCTTGGCGTCGACCAGTTCGCGGACGGCGCGGACCGTCGCGCCGCGGCCGTAGCCGTCGTACTGCATCGGGACGCTGACGGCGCCCATGGCGTAGCGGATGCCGCGGAGATCGCTGTAGGCGAGGAGACCCGCCCACATGAGGCAGAGGACGCCGCCGGTCCGGTGATCGGCGCGCACGCACGCGCGGCCCATCTCCAGCGTCTCCGGGCGGATGTGGTCAAGGGCGCCGAGCTCGAACTCGGTCGCGAGGTACAGGCCGCCGGCGGCGATCGCGCCCGGGGGCGGGAGGATCCGGTAACAGCCGACGATCGCGTCGCTGGGCTTGTGCCGGATCACGAGGTGGTCGCAGAACTCGTCGAAGCGGTCGGCGTCGCGGCCGTCGACGACATCCGCCATCGACGCCTCGAAGCCCGGCTCCGAGCCGAAGACCTCGTAGCGCAACCTCTGGACCGTGTCGATGTCGTCCGTGCGGGTGGTGAGCACGACCTCGTACTCGGCTCCGTCGATCAGCGTCTCTGCGGCCGGGCTCCGGCCGGTGACCAGTGTTGCCATGCGCTCACAGTGGGCGCGCCAGGCGACGGGTCGGTGAACCACGACCGCGCGGGTCGGTGAACCCTTGCCGAACGAGGGTGAATAGCGGGCTACACCCGGGTGCCGGGCGGCGTCAGAGCGTGGGGCGCGGGATGTTCGGCGGCATCGAGGCGACGTACTCCGCGGCCTCGGCGAACCGCAGCGAGTCGATCGCGCCGCCGAGCGGCAGCTCGGGCTCAACGGGTTCGATCGCCCGCTCGGCCGACAACAGCTCGGCGACGGTGCCGTGGCCGGCCACGGCGCGCAGCTGGGACCAGGTGGGCGGCAGGAGGAAGCAGCGTCCCGCCGACCAGTCCGCGAGCGCCTGCGCGGCGGTCCGCCATCCGGCCTCCTCGACCTCGCTGGTGCGGTCGTCGGCCTGCTGCCCCTCCGGCAACGCCGCGAGGAAGAAGCGGGTGTCGTAGCGCCGCTTCTCGTTCTTCGGGGTGATCCAGTGTGCGAGCGGACGCAGCAGGTCGGCGCGCAGCACGAGACGCTCCTCGCGGAGGAACTGGGCGAGCGACAGTTCCTTGGCCTCGAGCCGGGCACGCGCGGGCGCGAGGGACGCCACATCGGGTGCGCCGCCGTCGGCCGCGGAGACGAGGAGGACGCCGCACTCCTCGAAGGTCTCGCGCACCGCGGCGCAGACGAGTTGGCGCGCGTCGCGCTCGCCGGCCCCGAACCGCTCCGCCCACCAGGTCGCCTCGGGTCCCTGCCACGCGAGGTCCGCCTCGCCGTCGCGGGGGTCGACCCCGCCGCCCGGGAAGACGGTCATGCCGCCGGCGAAGGCCATCTGCTGCACCCGGCGCTGCAGGAAGACCTCGATCCCGTCCGCGCCGTCGCGGACCAGCACGACGGTGGCAGCGTCCTTGGGTACCGGCGGCGCCACGGGAGTTTCGGTGTTCGAAGACATTCGCTCACCGTATCCGAACGATCCTCGCCGATGTCCGGTTCGGGGAGCCCCACGCTCCCCCGCCGGTCAGCCGAGCCCCAGCGCCCTGCTCACGGCGATCGCACCGTCGTCGACCGCGCGCACCAGGGCGGCGATCTCGGCCCGCGCCGCCTCGTCCGGCGAGGCGCCGGCGGCCGCGCTCGCGAGCCGCCGCACGGCGCGCCGGAACGGACGCTCGAAGCCGCCGCCGTAGGCGTCCAGCGGCGCCGCGCCGTCGAGAGGCGGCTGCCCCGCGCCGAGGGCCGCACCCAGGGCCGACGCGCGGGCGGTCAGCTGGTCGGTCAGGTCGCCGACGGTGCGGTCGCCCACGGGTGTCGCCAGGTCCGCCTCCGCCGCCTCCGAGAGCACGGCCGCGTACTCCCCCGCGGCGCGATCCAGGTCCGATGTGTCCATGAAGCCCCCAGTAGGTTCGAAGAATCGATGATGGCGTCCACCGTGCACCATCGTAGACGATATTGATGCACCGCGGTAGATTATCTGGAGGGATCATGCCCACCGAGGACTTCCCGGCCGAGCCGGACCTGGCAGAAGCGCTCGGCGTCCTGGGACGCCGGCTGCTGACACTGGAGGAGCCGATCCTCCGCGACGCCGGGGTGTCGATGTGGGAGTACGCGATCCTCACCACGCTGCTGCGCGGCGGAGCCGTCTCGCAGGTCGAGCTGTCGCGGCGGACCGGGCGCGACACCACCCGCCTCGGCAAGCACCTGGCGGAGTTGGAGTCCCGCGGCCTCATCGCACGGGAGCAGGCCGACGACGCGCGGCGCCGCATCGTCGCCGCCACCGCCGACGGCGCGGACGTCCAACAGCGTGCGAAGCAGGAGATCCGCGCCGCCGAGGACGCCCTCCTCGCCGCGCGCCTGTCGGACGAGGAGGCGGCGACGCTGCGCCGGCTGCTCGCGCGCCTTCTACCGGATCAGCCCTAGGGATCGCGCGGCGCGGACCCCTCGGGGGGCGGAGCGAAGGTACGCAGGCGACGGATGAGCCCGGTGAGCCGCTCGACCGTCGCGTTCTCCGGGTCCGTCAGGCGCAGGCACAGCAGTTCCCGCGCGGTGGCGTGCACGACGCGCGCGAGGTACTCGGGATCCTCGACTCCCGGGAAGGTGGTGCGCAGACTGAGCTCCATGAACGCCACGACCGCATCCCGCGATTCGGCGAGGCGCTCGTGCAGCGCCGGCGGCGCCCCCTCGGGCGGGATCAGGAAGAGCCGCCAGCCCGCCGGATTCTCATCGATCGCGCGCACCGCCCCCTCGAAGGCCGAGACGAACGGATCGTTGCCGGAATCCGGCGCCACCTCCGCCACCGCGCGCAGGTACTGCTCGCCGATGCGATCGGCCTCGCGGTCGATGAGGGCCACGAACAACCCTGCCAGGTCGCCGAACTGCTGATAGAGCACCGTCCGGGTGACGCCGGCGGTGTCGGCGATGCGCTTGGGCGTCGCCCCGTGGAAGCCCTCGGCGGCCACGATCCCGTGCGCCACGTCGAGGATCTGTGCGCGCCGTTCGGTGGCGCTCATGCGAGTTCTCGTCATTCCCTTGACAGCGTAACTTACACCCTGTCATCGTCGTACTTACAGGATGAAAGTCAGGCGTGTCCATGGCGCAGCACTACCCACTCCTCGCCGAGCGCGTGCGATCACAGGCCGACCTGCAGCCCGACCTGTACGGCGGCGTCGACTTCGACCGCGCGCCGTACCGGCACACCGCCGATCCCACTGTCGAGTCCACGCTGCGCCCGCGCGTCGGACGGCGCTCGGCCACCCTCGACGACGAGCGCATCGTGGAACTGATCGCGACCACAACCCTCCTCGGCGACGTCGTGGCCGATCCCTACGCCGCGCTGGAGCCGCGCTTCGGCACGAAGACACTGGTCGCGATGCTGCGCACGGCCTGCCGCGAGGGCGTCGACGCCGTGCCGGACGCGCCGGACGAATTGCGCGCCTTCCTCGCCGCGATGGAGGAGACCCCCACCTGGGTCGACAGGGAGCTCGTCGAGGAGGGCGCCCGGCTCGCGCGGGTCGGGTCGGCACTGACCTCACCGTTCATCACCCGCGGGGTGTTCCTCGCGACCTTCCTCAACACCTACGCCGCCCTGCCCATGGCCCTCACCGGCGCCCTCTCCGGCACACGCGCCGCGCGGCGGATCAACGAGACCGCGCACTTCTTCGCGGTGACCACGCTTCCCGGCGCACTCGGGCGCTTCCGCGAGGGCTTCGAGGCCGCCGCGATGGTGCGCCTCATGCACTCGATGGTCCGGTTCCACGCGCTGACACGCCCCGGCGCCTGGGACCGCGAGACCTACGGCATCCCCATCCCCCAGGTCGACCAGATGCCGGCCGGCACCATCGGCAGCTACCTCCTGGCGGTCCGCGCGCGGAAGGAGAAGCGCGACTTCGACGCCCATGAGCGCGCGATCGTCGAATTCAACCGCTACCGCTGTTTCCTCCTCGGCCTTCCCGAGGAGCTGTTGCCGACCACGCCGAAGGGCATCGTCCAGGTCTTCCACGGCCGGGCCGCCCTGCTCCGCGACGACTTCGACGACGAGACCTGCGGAGCCCTCGTCCGCTCGTCCATGGAGGCCTACCTGCGGCCGGACCGCCGCCCCGTCGACGAGGCGGCCAGCCGGGTCGAGAAGGCCTGGAGCAAGACCTCGTTCGCGGTCGCCTTCTGCGACGGCCGGCCGTCGAAGGCCGCCCGGATGGGAGTGGACTTCACCCCCGTCGACGTCGCACTCGTCGCCCTCACCGCGCCGTTCATCGGTGGCCGCACGGTCGCCGCCGAGATCGGGGTGCGGATCCCGTTCGTGCGCGACGGCGTCGATCTGTACCTGACGAGACTCATCCGCAGGCGCCTCGTCTCCTACGGGCACCCCGAGTTCGTCTCCGACGGTGCCGACTACGCGAGGGCCTGACCGGCACCGGGCGGATTCCGCACGGTGGCGAAGGCGACCGCACCACCGATCGCGCACAGCGCGGCGGAGACGAGCATCGCCCGGCCGAAGCCGTCCTCGAGCGACGGCCCGCTCGGGTCCGCGATCCCCACGGCGAGCGGAAGGACGGCGACGGCGAGCAGGCTCGCGAATCGGGAGATCGCGTTGTTCGCACCCGACGCGGCGCCGACGTACTCCGCCGGCACCGCGGCGAGCACCGTCGCGGTGAGCGGCGCGACCGTCATCGCCATGCCGAGCCCGAAGACGAGGATCCCCGGGAGGACCCCGCCCCAGTAGGTCACGCCGGGCACGACCCGGACCAGGAGCGCGAGGCCGGCCCCGGCCACCAGGGGCCCCGCCGTCATCAGCGCCCGGGGCCCGGTCCGCTGCGCCAGAGCGCCCATCCGGCCGGAGAGGACGAGCATGACGGCCGTGAACGGCACGAAGGCCATCCCGGCCTGCAGGGCGCTGTAGCCCAGGTTCGCCTGCAGGTGCAGCGACAGCAGGAACAGTGCCCCACCGAGCCCGGTGTACACGGCGAGGGTCACGACGTTCGTCCCGCTGAACCGGGCCGACCGGAACAGTCGCAACGGAACGAGCGGATCGGCGGCGCGGTGCTCGATGAAGGGGAACGCCACGACGGCGAGCACCCCGACGACGAGCGCCCCCACGACGGTGGGTGTCCAGCCCCGCACCGGACCTTCGATCAGCGCGAAGGTGACCCCGCCGAGGCCGATCGTCACCCCGGCGGCGCCGGCCACGTCGAGCGGCCCGCGCACGCGCGCGTCCCGGATCCGCGGGACGTGGCGGACGGTGAGGAGCAACGCGACCGCCGCCAGTGGGACGTTGATCAAGAAGACCCACCGCCAGGAGGCGGCATCGACCAGCCAGCCCCCGACGAACGGCCCGATCGCGGAGGACACGCCGCTGAGCCCCGCCCACAGCCCGATCGCCCGCCCACGATCCTCCACCGCGATGACCGTCTCGATCATCGCCAGGCTGCTCGGCACGAGCAGCGCACCACCGATGCCCTGCACCACCCGCGCCAGGATCAACACCTCGCCGGTGGGGGCGAGGCCGCATCCGATGGAGGCGACGGTGAAGACCACGAGGCCGACCAGGAAGACGAGCCGGCGGTCGTACCGATCTCCGAGCGCGCCACCGAGCAGGAGCAGGGCACTCAGGGTGAGAAGGTATCCGTCGAGCACCCACTGCAGCACCGACAGCCCGCCGCCGAGGTCCCTGCCGATCGCGGGGAGGGCGACGGTGACGACCGATCCGTCGAGGAAGGCGACACCCGACCCCAGCGCGGCGGCGGCGATCAGCCACCGACCCGAGGCCGACGCCAGCGACAGGCGCGGATCCGCCCTGCCGTCGCCGGTCGTCACCGCGCACCCGGCGTCGGCGGTTCACGATGCCCGGCGGCGATCATCTGCGCTCCTCGAGGGTCGACCGCGACCGTCTGCCCACGGTTGCGTCCATCGTAGGTCCGGGCGCGGTCCCGAGCGGCGCCGAGCGGCGACGGGCCCGGGGGTCAGGTCGCGCGGCCCTGCACGCCGCGCCGCACCAGCGCGGCCACACCGTAGGACCCGGCGACCCCTCCGACGAACAGCGCGGCGGCGCCGGGCAGCAGCCCGGCGGCGGGCCGGCGCACGCCGGCGTGCGCGAGCCGCGTCGACGCCCACCACCAGAAGGGGAGCACCGCGATCGGCGTCGTGGCGACACCGGGGGCGTAGCCACCGAACCGAGCCGCGAGTGCGAGGTGCGAGAAGCCGTGGAGCCCGTAGGCGAGAAGCGCGGTCTGGTAGACCGCGGACCGGCCTCCGGTGCGTGCTCCGTCGAGCGCCGCAACCCCGACGACGGCGCCCATGACGGTGATCGCGGTGCGCGCCAGCGCGTCCGAGACCGGGAGGCCGCGGGCCCGCGCCCACGGGCCGATCGTGCACCACTCCTCCGCGTCGTGCGCCGCCCATGCGAAGAGCAGACCCGCCGTCGCCGCCACCGGCACTCCATTACGTTCCGTCATGTAACGAAACTATACTGTCCGCATGCCGACGTCCAGCCCCGGAAGGCCGCGCAGTGCCGCCGCCGAACGCGCCATCGTCGATGCCGTCCTGGCCGAGCTCGAAGCCGTCGGCTACCAGGGCCTCACGATCGAATCCGTCGCCCGGCGCGCGGGAGTCGGCCGGCCCACCGTCTACCGGCGGTGGCCGGACCGGGACGCGCTGGTGGTCGGCGCCCTGACCGCGACGGTGCCGCCGCTGACCGCACCGTCGACCGGCGACCCCGTCGCCGACCTGCGCGCTCTGGTGACCCGGTTCGTCGACGGGATCGCGCGCTCCCCCGCCGCCCGGACCGTGTTGGCGGTCCACGCGGCGGGGGCGCACCGTCCCGAGCTGCGGGCCGCACTGCACGAGCACTACCTCGCGCCGCGCGCCGACGCGCTCGCCGAGACGATCGAGCGCGCCCGCGGCGCCGGGGCGATCCGCGCAGGCGTGACCGAGGAACAGGTGCGGGACCTGCTCATCGGCCCGGCGGTCTACCGGTGGCTCGTCGTCGGTGAGGTTCCCGATCCCACCGAGCTCGACGGTCTGCTCGACCTCGCGCTCACCGCTCTGTCATGACGCCTGTGCGTCTCGGACGGCACGTTCGATGCGCTCACCGATCCCCGCGTCGATCCGCTTCCAGTAGTCGAAGGCACGCTCCAGCACGGGCTCGCTGACCCCGTCGAGGAGATGGCCGGAGACGTTCGACACCAGGCGATCCCGCTGCGCGTCGTCGAGGACCTCGCGCACGAGCGTTCCCGGCTGCGACCAGTCGTCGTCCTCGCGGTGCGCCACGTATGCGGCGCGCACGATCTCGCCCTGCGCCGCCCACTGCGGCTCCGGCTGCCCCGGGTAGTCGGCGGCCGGGCCGCCCTTCGAGTTGGGCGCGTAGACGGGGTCACGGACCGGATCGATCCGCATCGCCCCGTCCTTGGAGTAGCTGCGCACCTCGTTGCGCGGGCGGTTCACGGGGATCTGCTTGTAGTTCGCACCGAGCCGTGCGCGGTGCGCGTCCGCGTAGGCGAAGACGCGGCCGAGCAGCATCCGATCCGGACTCAGGCCGATGCCCGGTACCAGGTTGCTGGGCTCGAAGGCGGCCTGCTCGATCTGCGAGTGGTTGTCGGTCGGGTTGGTGTGCAGCGTCATCCGCCCCACCTCGCGCAGCGGGTAGTCGGCGTGGGGCCAGACCTTGGTGAGGTCGAACGGATTGAACCGGTAGTCGGCCGCCTCGTCGAAGGGCATCAACTGCACCTTCAGCGTCCAGCTCGGGTGTTCGTCGCGCGCGATCGCATCGAAGAGGTCGCGCACGTGGAAGTCACCGTCCGCACCGGCGAGCCGGTCCGCCTCGTCCTGTGTCAGCGTCTCGACGCCCTGGTCGGAGAGGAAGTGGTACTTCACCCAGTGCTTGACGCCGTCCGAGTTCACCCACAGGTAGGTGTGCGAGCCGTAGCCGTTCATGTGCCGCCACGACTTCGGGATCCCGCGGTCGCCCATGAGCCAGGTCACCTGATGCGCCGACTCGGGCGACAGCGTCCAGAAGTCCCACTGCATGTCGTGATCGCGGAGGTTGTTGTCGGCGCGCCGCTTCTGCGAGCGGATGAAGTGCTGGAACTTGAGCGGGTCCTTGATGAAGAACACCGGGGTGTTGTTCCCGACGAGGTCGTACACCCCCTCGGTGGTGTAGAACTTCAGCGCGAAGCCGCGGGGATCGCGCCACGTGTCGGGGCTCCCACGCTCCCCCGCCACCGTCGAGAAGCGCGCCACCATCTCCGTTTTCGTCTCCGGGGCGAAGACGGCCGCGCAGGTGAACTCCGAGACGTCGGCCGTGGTCTCGAAGGTCCCGAAGGCACCGCTGCCCTTGGCGTGGGGCTGGCGCTCGGGGATCCGTTCGCGGTTGAACTGCGCCATCTGCTCGATGAGGTAGTGATCGTGCAGGACGATGGGCCCGGCGTCACCGACGGTCAGCGAGTGCTCGTCGCTGCCGGCCGGTGCACCGGAGTCGGACGTGGTGTAGTTCGGGTTCTCGGACAAGGTTCGACACCTCCGCGTATTTGATTGTCGTTCAGGGCTGTTCACACCCGTCGGGCTGAACGACGGGCGGAAACGCGGTGCGGTTCCCACCGTACCCGCGTTCCGCCGGCGGCGCCGGGCCCGTCAGGACCTGGCCTCGAGGCGGCCCGGGAGGCGCCGCATGACCTCCTCCAACGGACCCGTCGGGCGATGGCGGAACCACGCCGTTGCGAAGCCGAAGGCGCCCACCGTGAACGCGAGCCACATCGCGGTGCCGCGCCAGTCCGTCTCGAGCCACGCCTGCTGGCGCGAGTCCTGCACCGTGTGCAGCAGCACGAAGACCGCGACGATGTGAAGGCAGTACAGCGACAGCGACATCCGGCCGACTCGTGCCACCGGGGCGAGCAGGCGCGGAGCACGTGCACCCAGAAGCAGGCATGCCCCGATCAGCGCGAGCGCGAATCCGATGTTGCCGATGACCTCGAACTGCGTACCGGAGTGCGGCTGCGCACCGACGAACCGGTAGGCATCGCTCCACACCCAGTGCCAGGCGTCGCGCTCGGCATCTCCTGCGGCGGGCATCCCACCCGCGCTGATCACGCCGCCGAAGCCGTCGAAGACCGTTCCGGTGGCGGACGAGAGGACCCATGCCGTCGGGTACGCGAGGAGCATCGCGGCACCGAGGCCGATCAAGCGGGTCGCGGTCGCGCGACGGTCGAGCGCGAGCCGTCCCACCGCGATGCCGGCGACGAGATAGGCGATCCAGATCAGCACCGGGTAGTTCCCGGTGGCGAGGAGCTTCGCGAACTCGGTGCCGGGGTCCCCGAACCGGGTGATCAGTGCCACCACAACGGCGTTCACGAGCGGTCCGAGCAGCGCAGCGGCCGCAGCGGTCCGGAGCAGGGCCCGGTCGCTCAGGGAGAACAGCGGGAGCGCGAGCCAGAACAGCACGGCGTAGGTCGCCAGGATGATCGAGATGTGCACGCCGAGGGTGACGAGCACGCCGCCGACGAAGAACAGGAAGACGCCGCGGTAGACGATCTCCCGGCGTCGGGTGGCCAGGGCATCACCCGCGCGGCCGCGGGTCATCAAGCCGAGGCCGAGGCCGGAGAGCAGGACGAAGAGCGCGGAGGAGCGCCCGACGACGATGCCGTCCCAGGTGGACGGTGCGAGGAGGACGAACTCCTGCTTGCGTCCGACGTGGGCGTAGAACATGCCGATCACGGCGAGCGCGCGGGCGAGGTCGAGGCCGATCATCCGCGGCGCGGGCCCGCGCCGGGCCGGAGTTCGCCCGGCAGCGGCGGTCTCCGCCGCGCCGCGGGTCGAGGCGGTCGTGCTGGTGGTCATGGTGTGTCACTTCCTGCGGGTGCGTGCGGCGCCCGCTCGGGGAACTGTCGAGGGAGAGGAGGACGTCAGTGGCCGCGGTGGGCCGGCGCGGACGCGGGGGCCGACGAGGGGGCGGAGGAATCGTCGCCAGAGGGTGTACCGGGCATCGCCATCCCGGGCATACCGGCCATGTCGAGGCGGGTGGGCGCGGTCTGCCCTCTGCCCGCGACGACGAACTGGCCCATCATGCCGCGGTCCTCGTGGTAGAGCAGGTGGCAGTGGTACATGTACGGCATCGTCAGGTCGGTGTGGTCCGTGAATCGCATGGCCAGCGAGCAGGCCTGGCCGGGCGCGAGGTAGACGGTGTCCTTCCACCCGCGCAGGTGCGCGGGCGGGGTCCGACCGTCCAGTGCGACCACCTGGAACTGCACGTCGTGGACGTGGAAGTTGTGGGGCCAGTTGTCCTTGTTGCGCACCGCCCACACCTCGGTGGTGTCGACCACGGGCGCGAAATCGATGCGGCTCATGTCCATCCGCTCGCCGTTGATCATGTACCACTGCAGGTCGAAGGACCGCGACGGCGCGGTCGCAGCTGCGGCGAGCGGCGTGATCGCCCCGAGGTCCCGCGGCACGGCGCCGGCACCGGCGTCCAGCGCCTCGGCGCCGACCAGTTCGAGGACGTCGAGGGTGTCCTCCTGCCCGTACTCGCGCGCCGTCTCGCCGGAGATCCTGCCGCGCTGCGTGACCGGGTACGAGCGCAGCATCGTGCGCTCGCCGGCTGCGACGCGCACGACGATCTCGGCGCGCTCACCCGGACTGAGCAGCAGGCGATCGACGGACAGGGGCGCGGCGAGAAGACCACCGTCGGAGGCGATCATCTCGAATCGGCGGCCGTCGGCGAAGCCGAACTCGAAGCAGCGCGCGGAGGCGCCGTTGAGCAGCCGCAGGCGCATCCGGTCGCGGCGCGCGAGGAGGCTCGCCCCGGCGATGCCGTTGGTGATCACGGTGGGGCCGATCAGGCCGGTCTCGCCCTCCCCGCTCTCGTCGAGCGCACCATCGGGCAGGAACTTCCGGTCCTGCACCACGACGGGGACGTCGTCGACGCCGTACTCGGACGGCAGGCCGAAAGCGTCCTGCGCGTCGTCGTCGAGGAGGAAGAAGCCGTCGAGCCCGCGGTAGACGTGCTTCTCGGTCACCCCGTGCGGATGCGGGTGGTACCAGAGCGTCGCGGCCCGCTGCCGCACCGTCCATTCCGCCGTCCAGGTGCCGCCCGGCTCGACCATCTGGTGCGGGCCTCCGTCGGCGCGGGCGGGGACGTGCATGCCGTGCCAGTGCACGCTGGTCGCCTCGGTGAGCCCGTTGCGCACCCTCACCGCGACCTTCTCCCCGTCGCGGGCACGCAACGTGGGGCCGAGCACGTCGCCGTTGTAGCCCCAGGTCGCGCTGCGGCGACCCGCGACGATCTCGGACGATCCCGCCGTGGCCGCGAGGTCGAACCGGCGGACCCCGTCGGCGCCGACGACGGACCGGGCGAGCGGCGGGATCGGCAGCGCACGACGGCCGCCCGGAAGCGCGGGGGCCGATGCGGGCGCGCCGGGGCGGCACCCGGTGAGGGCGGCCCCGGCGAACGGGGCGGCGGCGAGGACGGTCAGGAAGGTGCGGCGCGTGGTACCGGCGACGGCGCGCGGCCGCTCGGCGATGTCGGTGATCATGTCCTCAACCCTCGTCGGCGGCACGCCCCGAGAACTCCGCCCTTCGGACCGGGTTTCGGCGATCCGGACTAGCCGGGAGGGGGTTGACAATCCCCTATGCAACCGCTATGTGCGCAGGTCACGGCTGTCGGGGCGCCCGTCGGTGCCGTACGGTGCTGCCATGTCACGCACCAGCTGGACCGTCGGCGTGCGGGTCGCTCCCCTCGTGGTGGTGCCCGTCCTGCTCGCCGTGAGCGTGTATCCCGGGCGCTTCCACGCATCGCCCGGGTACATCGCCGGATCGATGCTCGCCGCGCTGCTCTTCGCCCTCGGCGGTCGCGCGCCGTTCGCCGTCTCGATCGCACTGTCGGTGCTCTGCGGGTGGTTGCTGTCGGTGGAGGCCTGGGGGCCCGCGGGCCTGGTCCCCTACCTCGCAGCGCTCGCCCTCGCCGAACTCGCGGCGTCACAGCGCCCGCGCTGGCAGGTCGCCTCGGCGACCGTGGTGTGGGCGGCGTGCTACATCACGGGATCGGTGCTCGACAACGAGCAGCACACCCTGATCCGCGTGCTGGCCGAGACCATCAGCTTCGTCGGATTGCCGGTGGTCGGTGGGCTGTACATGCGCGAGCGGTTCGCCCAGGCGGAACGGGAGCGGCGCGAGCTGGAACGCGACGCGCTGCACGCCCGGCGGGACGAGCGCGCGGCGCTGGCGCGGGAACTGCACGACCTGATGGCGCACCACATGTCGGCCATCTCGCTGCGCGTGGGTGTGGCCCGTACCGTCTACGCGGGCATCGATCCCGGCCTCGACGAGGTCCTCTCGGACATCCACGAGACGGCGACGGACTCCCTCGCCGACATCCGGCGTCTGCTCGCCGCGATGCGCGAGCGGGACCCGGTGCAGGACCGGACGATCGACGACGCCGAGAGCGAGATCCGGCGCGCGGTGGAGCGCACCGTCGACGCCGGCTTCGCGGTGGACGCGCGGATCGACCTGGGCGGCGCACCGCCGGCCGCGATCGATGCGCTGACCCTTGTACGAGTGGTCCAGGAGGCCCTCACCAACGTCATGAAGCACGCGCCCCGGGGCTCCGCGGTCACCGTGGACGTGCGCCGAGCCGACGGGGCATGGGAGGCAACGGTGTCCAGCCCGCTCCCCGCGCACGCCGCACGCGGGCACGGCTACGGTCTCACCGGGATGGCCGAACGCGCCGAACTCGCGGGCGGCCGGATCGCGGCGGGCCCGCAGGGCGACCGGTGGGTCGTCGCGCTGTCGGTACCGACGCGGGACGAGTAGCTCAGTCGCGAGCGGCGAAGCGCGCCAACTCGACCCTCGAACCGGCGCCGGTCTTCTGCCGCAGGTTCGCGATGTGCGCCTTCACGGTGGACTCCGCGACGTGCAACCGGCCCGCTATGGCCGCGTTGCTCAGCCCCTCGGCGACGAGGGTGAGTACGTCGTTCTCCCGCTCGGTGAACGGCACGGCGGGCTCCTGCACCGACGGGGACGACGCCGTCGTCCGGGCGCGCAGGGCCTCGCCCAGGACCCGGCGCGCCGGCCCCGGCGACATCGGTACCTCCCCGTCGAGCGCCCGGCGCAGGTTGTCCAGCAGTGCCTCGGGAGCGATGTCCTTGACCAGGAAGCCGACGGCGCCGGCTGCGAGGGCGGGGTACATGTGCTCGTCGTCGTCGAAGGTGGTGAGCACGACGATGCGGGCCGCCGGATCCGCGGCGATGATCTGCTCGATGCCGCGGACCCCGTCGACCCCGGGCATCCGCAGGTCCATGAGCACGACGTCGGGCGTGAGCTCGCGGTACGCGCGCGCCGCCTCCTCGCCGTTCGTGGCCTCGCCCGCGACGGTGAAGTCGGGTGCGGCGGTGAGCAACATGCGCAGTCCGTCGCGGATGAGACGCTGGTCGTCGACGATCAACACGCTGCTCACGGCACCGATCCTAGACGGCCTACCAGAGCGTGACGCGCTCCTCGGGGGCGAGCCACTCGCCGTCGCCCGGGCGCACACCGAACGCGGCCACGAAGGCGTCGAGGTTCTTCACCACCTGGGTGACCCGGAGCTCCTCGGGGGCGTGGGGGTCGGTGGCGAGCATCTCCTTCGCGGTCTCGGGCCGGGTTTTGCTCTGCCAGCTCCGGGAGTAGCTGAGGAACAGCGGTACCAGCACGGCGTCCGAGGTGGAGGCCGCCGCGGCCGACGACGATGCCGCCGCGGCGCCGTCCCGGTCCGCGAACTCCGTGCCCTCGTCGCGGTTCGCGACGGCGATGCGGAAGGCCTTGATCGCGACCGACAGCCCGCCGAGATCGGCCAGGTTCTCCCCCACGGTCAGCTCGCCGTTGACGGTGTCGCCGGGCCCCAGCCCGGTCGGTACCAGGACGTCGTACTGCGCGATCACCGCCTTCGCGCGCTTGTCGAACTCCGCCCGGTCCTGCGGCGCCCACCAGTCCCGCAGGTTGCCGTCACCGTCGTACCGCGAGCCCGAATCGTCGAAGGCGTGCCCGATCTCGTGCCCGATGACGGCGCCGATCGCGCCGTAGTTGACCGCTGCGGTGCTGTCCGGCGAGTAGAAGGGCTTCTGCAGGATCGCCGCGGGGAAACAGATCTCGTTCCTGGTGGGGTCGTACTGCGCGTTCACCGTCTGCGGCACCATGCTCCACTTCGACCGGTCCACCGGCTTGCTCAGCTCGTCCAGGCTCCGTTCGTTCGCGAACATCGCCAGGGCCCGCAGGTTCCCCACGGCGGATGCGGGGTCCGTCGTGAGTTTCGTGTAGTCCTCCCACTTGTCCGGATAGCCGATCTTGGTGGAGATCTTGTCCAGCTTGACGATCGCGGCGCTGCGCGTGGGCGGCGTCATCCACGGCGACTGTTCGAAGCTGGTCCGGAAGGCGCTCTTGATGTTCGTGACGAGCCGCTCCGCCTGGTGCTTGGCGTCGCCGGCGAAGTGCTTGTCCACGTACAGCCGGCCGAGCGCCTCGCCCAGCCCGCCGTTGAGCAGGCCTATCGCGTCCTTCCAGCGTTCCGGCTGCCGTTCGACGCCCTGGAGCACCTTGGCGAGCTGGAAGTCGGCGTCGCGGAAGGCCGCGGGGAGAACCGAGGAGTAGTTCTGGACGATGGTCATGCGCGCGCGGTCCTTGAGCGTCTCCAGATCCGTCTCCGCCCAGATCCGGGCGGCGGCGGTGAGGAAGCCGGGCTGCACGAGCACGACGTCCTGGGAGACGTCCGCGCGAATCCCCTGGAGGTCGCGCCACCGGATCCAGTCGTATCCGGGGGCGAGATCGGCGAGCTGCTCCCACTTGTACGGGTTGTACGTCGCGGTGGGGTCGCGGTACTTCTCCGGAGCCCAGGTCTCGGCGGCCAGGCGGCTCTCGAGGTCGAAGATCCGCGTCGCCGTGGCCTCCGGGTCGGGGAGGGCCGCCAGCCGGGCCGTCGTACGCAGATACGTCCGATAGGCGGCCCGGATGTTCTCGGACTGCGGATCGGTGTACTGGTCCTTCTGCAGCGCACCACCGGTGGGCGCCAGGGTCACGACGGTGCGCGTCGAGTCCTTCCCGTCGGGACCGATCGCGCTCGCGACGATGCCCCATCCGTTGTCGGACCGCTCCTGCGCGGCCATGACCTCGAACAGGGCCGCGCGGTCCGCGGCACCGTCGATCGCCGCGAGCATCGGACGGATCGGACCCGTGCCCGCCGCCTCGATCGCCGCCGTGTCCAGATAGGTCCTGTAGACGTCGCGGATCTTGGCCTCATCGCTCCCCGCGCGGGGATCGCGGATCGACTCGACGATCTCCTTGAGCTGCTGCTCCACCTCGTCGCCCATGATCTCCATCGCGCCCGTCGAGACCTTGTCGGCGGGCATCGTGTAGCCGTCGTACCAGGCGCCGTTGACGTGCCGGAACAGGTCGTCCTGCGCGCGCACGCCCGGCGCGGCCCCCGACATGTCGGGGCCCGCGAGCGTGTTGTAGGGACGCCGCGCGGCCGACGACGGGCCGCCGGCCGGGTCCGAGACGCCGCACGCCGCAAGGGCACCCGCGCCGGCCGCCAGTCCGAGGCCCACCAGGAAGCCACGCCGGTCGATGCCGGGGCGGCGCAGCACGGCCTCGTCGCTCCGCACCTGCGTTCCGTCGTTCCCACGCTGACGTGCACCCATCCCGACCTCCTGTGCGACGCGATCGTCGAATCTTCCGCAACTCTAGGTGTCGCGGTTTCGAGATCACGACGATTCGGGGAGAAGATCGGTGCGGACACGAACGAGCCCCGCCCGGAGGGTTCCGGACGGGGCTCGTCGAGCGGTACTGCGGATCAGCCCTTGTGCGCCTTGACGGCCTCGGTGAGCTGCGGGGCGACGTCGAACAGGTCGCCCACGATGCCGTAGTCGGCGATCTCGAAGATCGGGGCCTCTTCGTCCTTGTTGACGGCCACGATGGTCTTCGAGGTCTGCATGCCGGCGCGGTGCTGGATGGCGCCCGAGATGCCCAGGGCGATGTACAGCTGCGGCGACACGGTCTTGCCGGTCTGGCCGACCTGGAACTGGCCCGGGTAGTAGCCCGAGTCGACGGCGGCGCGCGAGGCGCCGACGGCGGCACCGAGCGAGTCGGCGAGCTCCTCGACGACCGAGAACTTGTCCGCCGAGCCCACGCCGCGGCCACCGGAGACGACGATGCTCGCCTCGGTGAGCTCCGGGCGGTTGCCGCCCTGGATCGGCTGCTTCGAGGTGATCTTCACCGCGTTCTCGGCCTCGGCCGGAACCGCGACGTCGACGATCTCACCGGCACCGGCGACACCGTCGGCCTCGACGGCACCCGGGCGCAGCGAGGCGACCGGGGTGTCGCCACCGGCGGTGGCCTCGACGGTGAAGGCGCCACCGAAGATCGAGTGGGTGGCGGTGCCACCGGGACCGAAGGCGATCACGTCGGCGACCAGTCCGGAACCGAGGCGCGCGGCGACGCGGCCGGCCACCTCCTTGCCCTCGAACGTGGCGGCGGTCAGGACCGCGGCGGCGCCCTGGTTCTCGGCGAGTTCGGCGAGCACGCCGACCTTCGGCGTGACCAGGTACTCTCCGGCCTCGGCGGACTCGGCGCGGTAGATCTTGGCGGCGCCGGCGGCCTTGAGCTGATCGGCGATCGCGTCGGTGGTGCCGGGGGCACCCACGACGACGGCGGCCGGCTCACCCAGGGCCTTGGCGGCGGTCAGCAGCTCGGCCGTGACCTTCTTGAGCTTCCCGTCGACCTGCTCGACGAGGACGAGTACGTCTGCCATAACGGCTTCTCTCCTTATGAGTGGATTCGAGGGTCTCAGATGATCTTCTGGCCGATGAGGAACTGCGCCACCTTGGTGCCGCCGTCGCCCTCGTCCACGACCTTCTCGCCCGCCTGCTTGGGCGGCTTCGGGGTCACGCCCGTGACGGTGGTGCCGGCGTTCGCGCCGCCGACCTCGTCGAGCTCGACGCCGATCTCCGCGAGGGAGAGCACGGTGATCTCCTTCTTCTTCGCGGCCATGATGCCCTTGAAGGACGGGAAGCGCGGCTCGTTGATCTTCTCGTTCACGGAGACGATCGCGGGCAGCGAGGCCTCGAGGGCGAAGACGCCCTCGTCGGTCTCGCGCTCACCGGTGAGCGAGTCGCCGTCGACGTTGAGCGTGCGCATGTGGGTCAGCTGCGGCAGACCCAGGTACTCCGCCAGGATGGCCGGAACGGCGCCGACGCGGCCGTCGGTGGCCTCGTTACCGGCGATGACCAACTCGACACCCTCGATGGTGCCCAGCGCGCGAGCGATGACCCACGCCGTCTGAATGGCATCGGAGCCGTGCATGGCGTCGTCCTGGACGTGGACCGCCTTGTCGGCGCCCATCGACAGGGCCTTGCGGATCGCGTCGGTGGCGCTCGCGGGGCCGACGGTCAGCACGGTGACCTCGCCGCCGTGGGCCTCCTTGATCTGGAGGGCGGCCTCGACCGCGCGCTCGTTGATCTCCTCGAGCCACGGATCAATCGACCTGTCGACCGTGAAGTCATCGGACAGCTTGCGTTCGGACCCGGGGTCGGGAGCCTGCTTGATCAGTACGACTACGTTCGTCATTGGTCTTCGTCGACCTCCATCGATGATCGGATACTCGTAGGCACATTCTCACACTGCGGCGAGGTACGGATAATCCTCCCCCGCCTGAGCTTCAGCGAGTAGAAGGTAGCACCGCCTCACAACACTGTTTAACGCCAGAGTAAGTTACCGATTGGTAACTGTCCATGTGGGATGGCCCACGCCCCGCGACGACTAGGCTGAGAAGAATGTGTGACCCGCTTCCCCTGACCGGCGAGCGAACCGTTCCCGGAATTCCCGAGGAGAACTACTGGTTCCGCCGGCACGAGATCGCCTATCTCGCGATCGTCGATCGCTACGCCGGGAAGTCGGTCTTCGAGGCCGGCAGCGGCGAGGGCTACGGCGCCGCGATGCTCGCCGACGGCGGCGCGACGGTGACCGCACTCGACTACGACGAGTCGGCCGTCGCGCACGTGCGCGCCGCGTACCCGGCGGTGACGATGCTGCACGGCAACCTCGCCGAGCTCCCCCTCGAGGACGCCTCGGTGGACGCCGTCGTGAACTTCCAGGTGATCGAGCACCTCTGGGATCAGCCGCAGTTCCTCCGCGAGGTGGCACGCATCCTGCGCCCGGGTGGCGAGCTCGCCATCTCGACGCCCAACCGGGTCACGTTCTCCCCCGGCCGCGACACCCCGCTCAACCCCTTCCACACCCGCGAACTCAACTCGGACGAACTCGCGGAACTGCTGGAGGAGGCTGGCCTCGAGGTGACCGAGAAACTGGGGGTCTACCACGGCGCGCGCCTCGCCGAGCTGGACCGTCGCCACGGCGGCAGCTTCATCGACGCCCAGATCGAGCGGTCGCTGGCGGGCGAGCCCTGGCCCGAGGAGCTCTCGAACGACGTGGCCGCCGTCGCGGCCGAGGACTTCGACCTGAGGGCCGACGCCGCGGACAGCCTCGACCTGTTCTTCTACGCGAGGAAGCCGTGACCTCCGGGCGCGAGCCCGGGATGATCGCCTTCGTCCTGCACTCCCACCTGCCGTGGCTCGCGCACCACGGCGCGTGGCCCGTCGGCGAGGAATGGCTGTACCAGTCGTGGGCCGCCTCGTACCTGCCCGTGACGGAAATGCTCGACCGGCTCGCCGCCGAGGGCCGCACCGATCAGCTCACGCTCGGCGTGACGCCGGTACTCGCCGCGCAGCTCGACGACCCGTACTGCCTCGAGGCGATGCACCACTACCTCGGCAACTGGCAGCTGCGCGCGCACGAGGCGGCCCTGTCGGGTCGCCCTGCCGCGGCCGAACTCGGCGCGCGCGAACACCGCAACTCCGCGCACGCGCTCGATCTGTTCGAGACGCGCTGGCGTCACGGCGGGACTCCGGTCCTGCGCCGCCTCGCCGACGCCGGCACGGTCGAACTGCTGGGCGGCCCGCTGGCGCACCCGTTCCAGCCCCTGCTGCACCCCCGCCTGCGCGAGCTCGCGCTGCGCGAGGGCCTCGCCTACGGCACCGCCCGTCTGGGATCGCCCGCCCGCACCGGCATCTGGGCGCCCGAGTGCGCCTACAAGCCCGGCATGGAACTCGGCTACGAGGCCGCGGGCGTCACGCACTTCATGGTCGACGGCCCCACCCTCGGGGGCGACACGGCGCTCGCGCACCCCGTCGGCGAGTCCTCCGTCCTCGCTTTCGGCCGCGACCTGCCGGTGAGCTACCGCGTCTGGTCGCCCAAGTCCGGCTATCCCGGGCACGCCTCCTACCGCGACTTCTACGCACACGATCACGCCACCGGTCTCAAGCCGAGCCGGGTGACGGGCAAGAACGTCGCCGAGGCGGACAAGGCGCCCTACGACCCCGCCCGGGCCGACGCCGCCATCGACAAGCACGTCGCCGACTTCGTGGACACCGTCGTCGCTCGCGTTCGCGCGGAGAGCGCGCGCATCGGTCGCGACGCGCTGGTCGTCGCCGCCTTCGACACCGAACTGTTCGGGCACTGGTGGTACGAGGGCCCGATCTGGCTGGAGCGCGTACTGCGCGCGCTCCCCGAGGCCGGCGTGCGCGTCGGCACGCTGCGCTCCGCCGCGGAGGCCGGGTACGTGGGCGAGGCGCGGGAGATCCCCGCCAGCTCGTGGGGGTCGGGCAAGGACTGGCACGTCTGGGACGGCCCTCTGGTCCGCGAGTTCGTCGAGCTGAACGAGGACATCACCGCCACGACACTGCGCGTGCTGGACAAGCGCGCCGCGGAGCAGCACGGCATGCGCGACGTGGTCGGCGACCAGGTGCTGCAGGAGGCGCTGATGTGCCTGCAGTCCGATTGGCCCTTCATGGTCTCGAAGGACACCGCCGCCGGGTACGCCCGCGACCGCGCCTACAAACACGCGCACGCCCTGCGCGAGATCGCCGAGGCGGCCGAGCGCGGCGACGAGGACCGCGCGGTCGCACTGGCGCGCGGGTGGCGGCACGCCGACGATCCGTTCCCCGGCCTCGACGCCCGGCGCCTCCCGGCGCCACTGGGAGGGTTCTGACATGCGCGTCCTGCTCGTCTCCTGGGAGTACCCGCCGGTGGTCGTGGGCGGCCTCGGCCGGCACGTCCATCATCTGGCGCTGCAGCTGCGCGACCAGGGGCACGAGGTGGTCGTGGTCTCGCGCCGGCCCACCGGCACCGACCCGCGCAGCCATCCCACCACCGACGCGACGGTCGACGGGATCCGCGTCATCATGGCGGCGGAGGACCCCCTCGCACTCGATTTCGGCACCGACATGATGCCGTGGGTGCTGTCCATGGGGCACTCCATGCTGCGCGCGGGCCTGCGGCTGGCCGGGTACAACCCGACCGCCGGCGAGGACGCGCTGCACGGCGCCGGCACCGTCGGCCGCCCCTGGGTGCCCGACGTGGTGCACGCCCACGACTGGCTGGCGGCGCACGCCGCCGTCGGGCTCGCGGAGGCCTTCGACGCGCCCCTGGTCGCGACCATCCACGCCACCGAGGCCGGACGGCACAGCGGCTGGGTCTCGGGGCCGGTGAACCGCCAGGTGCACTCCACCGAGTGGTGGCTCGCGAACGAGGCGGACGCGGTGATCACCTGCTCCCGTTCCATGTCCGACGAGGTGAACCGCCTCTTCGGTCCCGGCCTCGCGCAGTTGCACACCATCGCGAACGGCATCGACGCCACCGCCTGGCCGTACCGGGATCGCTCCCGCACCGCGGCGCGGCGCGGCGCACCCCGCCTCCTGTACGTCGGCCGGCTCGAGTACGAGAAGGGCGTGCAGGATCTGATCGCCGCGCTCGCCCGGGTGCGCCGCACGCACCCGGGAACCACGCTGACGGTGGCCGGCGACGGCACGCAGGCCGCGTGGCTGCGCGAGGTCGCGCGGGAGCACCGGGTCCTGCGGGCCGTCGAGTTCACGGGCGCGCTGGACCACGAGGAGCTCGTCGCCCAGCTGCACTCGGCCGATGCCCTCGTGATCCCGTCGCGCTACGAGCCCTTCGGCATCGTCGCGCTCGAGGGCGCCGCGACGGGCATTCCCGTCATCGCCACCACGGCCGGCGGCCTCGCCGACTTCATCCGCACCGGCGAGACCGGCCTGTCGGTCGAGCCGGCCGACGTGCCGGGCCTGACGGCGGCGATCCGGGCCCTGCTCGACGACCCCGCGTCGTCGTACCGCTGGGCCGCCGCGGCGCGCGCCGAGGTGGAGGAGCTCAGTTGGGAGGCCGTGGCCCACGAGACGGCGCAGGTGTACCTGGCCGCGAAACGTCGCCCACGCACCCCGCTCGGGCGCCGCGTCATCGATGAGCGGCCGCTCCCCGAGCGGGACCCCACCAACCCGGTCTGAACGCGCCCGGCCCCACGACCTGCGCGATGTGCATGATCGTGAATCCTGTGGCACCGTCGATTCATGACCGCAAGCCCGTTGCACGCCCTTCCCGCCGACCTCGCGGAGCGCCGGGCGTGCTGATCCGGAACGAGACGCCGGCGGATCACGCCGCGGTCGCCGATGTGCACCGGAGCGCGTTCGCCCCGATGACGCCGCCCGGACGCACGGAACCGCTCGAGGTCGTCCTGGTCGAGGCGCTGCGCCTGAGCGGGTCGTGGATCGACGAGCTCTCCTTCGTCGCGGAGGACGACGACGGCACCGTGATCGGCCACGTCTGCCTCACCCGCGCCACCGTCGGCGACACCCCGGTGCTCGCGGCGGGCCCCCTCGGGGTGCGGTCCGAGCAGCAGGCCAAGGGCACCGGCTCGGCGCTGATCCTCGCCGCCCTCGGCGCCGCCGACGCCCTCGGCGAGCGGCTCGTGGCGCTGCTCGGCCACAAGGACTTCTACCCGCGCTTCGGCTTCGTCCCCGGCTCCGAGGTCGGCGTCGTGCCCGACGTCGCGGAATGGTCGGGCGACTCGTTCATGGTGCGCACGCTCGGCGCGTACACGCCGGATCTGCGCGGCGAGTTCCACTACGCCCGTCCGTTCTACGTGCTCTAGCGCCACGGGCTCCAGGCACACCTAGCGGATGTCGAACTCCGCTCGGCGGTCGCGCGCCCAGTCGGCGAAGGGCCGCGCCCCGCCCTGTGCGCGCGGCGATCACCTTCCTGCAGCGCCCCGCCGACTGCCGGCACCACTTCGTGGACGACTCCCTCGAGTGCGCGACTTCCGTGCGGGGCTCCTCGCCGACCTCGTGCGGCGTCAGCCGTTCCCCGGTAGGCCGCGGGCGTCGGCCTTCTTGCGCTCGATGTCGGCGAGGGCCCGCTCGAGCTCGGCGCGCTCGGCGATGTTCGCGTCCCACATGTCCTTGCGGTTCTTGACCACCTTCGCGGGCGAGCCGACGGCGATCGAGTAGGGCGGGATCTCGCCCCGCACCACCGCGTGCGCGCCGAGCACGGTGCCGTGCCCGATGATGGTGTTGCGGGTGACCGTGACCTTGGTGCCCACCCAGGTGTCGCCGCCGATGCGGACGGGGCCCTTGACGATGCCCTGGTCCTTGATGGGGATGTGGATGTCGTCCATCTTGTGGTCGAAGTCGCAGATGTAGCACCAGTCGGCGACGAGGGACGCCGGCCCGAACTCGATGTCGAGGTAGCAGTTGACCACGTTGTCGCGGCCGAAGACCGACTTGTCGCCGATGCGCAGCGAGCCCTCGTGGCAGCGGATCTTGTTCGAATCACCGATGTGCACCCAGCGGCCGATCTCCATGCGGCCGAGGCCGGGCGTCGCGTGGATCTCGACGTTCTTGCCGAGGAAGACCATGCCCTTGAGCACGATGTGCGGATTCGCCAGCCGGAACTTCAGGAGGCGGAGGTACCGCACCAGGTACCAGGGCGTGTAGGCCTTGTTCTTGAGGATCCAGCGCAGCGACGCGGGCGTCAGGAATCGCGCCTGCTGATCGGCCTGCCGCGCGTGCCGCCACCGCGATCGGTACGGGGCGTTCCACATGCTCGTCATGCAGGGGAGCCTATCCGGCGGGTGCGCCCCGCCGGTCCGGTACGGTCGCCGCGCTAGTCTGTGGGGCGATCGTCGGTAGTGAAGAGTCGAGGGAGACACATGCGGTTGGGTAGGCGCGCGCTCACACTGGGCGCGACCGTGGCCGCCGCCGCGGTGCTGGTCTCGTGCACGCCGGACGACACCTGGGTGTACGCCGACGACTCCGCCGCCTGGCCCGGCATGTACGGCGACTCCCGCAACAACTCGTACGCGGAGAAGGACGCCGCCCCCTCCCTCGTCCCGGCCTGGAACCGCGACCTCGTCGGACCGAACACCGTGGCGCCCGCGATCTCCAACCGCGGTGTCGTCTCGGTGACCGCTCGTACCGAGACCGGCTGCAGCACCTTCAACCTCGAGCTCACCGTGGGCCGCAAGACCTACTGCCGGCGCGACGCCGCGGGCGCCGACCTGCAGGCCCCCCTGGTGGACCAGTTCGACTACACGTACCTCGGCATCCCCGGTTGGCTGTACAGCTTCAACGCCGACAACCAGGTGCGCTGGCGCTACCCCACCGCGGGCACGCCGCTGTGGATCAAACTCGCCGGGGACAACACCGTGCTCGGCGTGACGCACCTCGGCCAGATGGTGCTCGTGGACACGCACGACGGGGTCGCCGCGGGCGCCGCGATCGGGCTGTTCCCGCAGGTCTCGGCGAACGCCAACGGCGCCGGCCTCGAGGACTGCGCGACGAACGGCCCCGGCTGCCCCGTCTCCGGCCCGCCCGCCGTCGACACGGAGGCCGAGCGCGCCTTCGTGGTCGTCGGGTCGAAGGGCGCACCGTCGAAGGTGATGGCGGTCGACTACGACAAGAACGGCGGCAGCCGGCACGACCTGCGGTACGCCTGGGAGCGCACGGACCTCCCGGACGGCGCGATCGGCTCTCCCGCGCTGTCGTCGGACCGCTCCACCCTGTACGTGAACCTGCGGGGCGAGAAGCTGGCCGCGCTCGACGCGAAGACCGGCGCCACCAAGTGGACGCACGATCTCGGGTACCAGAGCACGCTGCCCCCGTCGGTCTCGCCCGACGGGACGATCATCCCCGCCGCGCCCGGCCTGCACCGCGCCTCGTTCATCGCGCTCAAGGACGAGGGCTCGAGCGTGCGGGAGGTCTTCAAGCGGACGGACGTCGCGATGGTCTCCCCCGTGACGCAGATCCGCGGCGGTGTCGGCTACGCGGTGATCCGGTCGTGGGCGGCGGTGCAGTCGCAGCTCATCGAGTTCCGCACGGACACCGGCACCACGCTGCGCACCTTCGACCTGCCGGACTCGGTCACGTCCGCCTCGGGCGTCTCGATCGGGCCCGACGGCGAGCTGGTCACGGTCGGGAACGACGGCACGGTCTTCGCCTTCACGTCCGGCCGCCGCACCGGCGACAGCGTCGCCAAGAACTGACGCGCCGGGCACCGTTCGAGGACGGACGATGCCCGGGCGCGCGGCGTCACCGCAGGGCGACGGGCAGGAGATCCCGGAGCTCGTCGGTCCCGATGCCGAAGGTCTCGAGCACCCGGACCCCGTCGGGCCCGGTCTCGAAGACCGCCACGTCGGTGTAGACCCGGTTCACGCAGCCGAGCCCGGTGAGCGGATAGGTGCAGGCCGGCACGAGCTTGGGCTCACCGGACTTGTTCAGCAGCGACATCATCACGTACACCTGCTTCGCACCGATGGCGAGGTCCATCGCGCCGCCGACGGCGGGGATGTCGCCCTCGCGCCCGGTGTGCCAGTTGGCGAGGTCCCCGTGCTCGGAGACCTGGTAGGCGCCGAGCACGCAGACGTCGATGTGGCCGCCGCGCATCATCGCGAAGGAGTCGGCGTGGTGGAAGTACGCGGCCCCCGGGAGCTCCGTGACGGGGACCTTGCCGGCGTTCGTGAGGTCCGGGTCGACGAGGTCCCCGGTGGCGGTGGGCCCCATACCCAGCATCCCGTTCTCGGTGTGGAGCACGACCTCCCGCTCCGGTGGAAGGTGGTCCGCGACCTTCGTCGGCTGCCCGATCCCGAGGTTGACGTAGGCGCCCTTCGGGATGTCGCGGGCGATGCGGGCCGCAAGTTCCTCCATCGTCAGGCGTTGCGCGCTCATCGTGCTCCCTCCACGGTGTAGTGCCGGGCGTCGACGGCGACGATCCGGTCGACGAAGATCGACGGCGTCACGACCGCCTCCGGGTCCATCGCGCCGAGCGGCACGACCTCGTCGACCTGGACGATCGTGGTCGCCGCGGCCGTCGCCATGACCGGCCCGAAGTTGCGGGCGGTCTTGCGGTAGACGAGATTGCCCCAGGGATCGGAGCGATGCGCCGCGATCAGCGCGTAGTCGCCGCGGATCGGGTACTCGAGCAGGTACGTCCGGCCGTCGATCTCGCGCGACTCCTTGCCCTCGGCGAGGAGCGTACCGACGGCCGTCGGGCAGTAGAAGCCGCCGATGCCCGCGCCCGCGGCGCGCATGCGTTCGGCGAGGTTGCCCTGGGGAACGACCTCGAGGTCGATCTTCCCCGCACGGTAGAGCCCGTCGAAGACGTACGAGTCGCTCTGCCGGGGGAAGGAGCACACCACCTTGCGGACGCGGCCCGCCGCGAGCAGGGCGGCGACACCGACGTCGCCGTTGCCCGCGTTGTTGGACACCACAGTGAGGTCGGTGGCGCCCTGCCGGATGAGGGCGTCGATGAGGTCGAAGGGCATGCCCGCCAACCCGAAGCCGCCGATCAGGACCGTCGATCCGTCCTCGATGCCGGCGACCGCGTCGTCGACGCCCTCGTGCACCACTGCCCTGCTCATGCCCCGACCTCCGTGTTCTCCAGGACGACGGCGAGGCCCTGCCCCACGCCGATGCAGATCGCCGCGACGCCGTACCGCTCGCGACGCCGCCGCAGGGCCTTCGCGAGGGTGCCGAGCAGGCGCCCGCCGGACGCTCCGAGCGGGTGTCCGAGCGCGATGGCGCCGCCGTACGGGTTGACGATCGCGGAGTCGATCCCCCAGGCGTCGATGCACACCAGGGACTGCACCGCGAAGGCCTCGTTGAGTTCGACGACCCCGACGTCGCCCCAGCTGATCCCGGCGCGGGCGAGAGCCCGGTTCGCCGCATCGACCGGCGCGTAGCCGAACAGCTGCGGCTCCAGGGCCGCTGCGCCGCGGCCCGCGATCCGCGCGAGGGGGTCGCGCCCGATCGTCGCCGCGGCGCGGTCCGATCCCAGCAGCACCGCGGCGGCGCCGTCGCTGAGCGGGCTGGCGTTGCCGGCGGTGATCGTCCCGTCGGGCCGGAACGCGGGCCTCAGCTCGCTCAGCTTCTCGGCGGTCGATCCGGGCCGGACGTTCTCGTCGCGCTCGAGCCCGTCGACGGGGACCACGAGGTCGTCGTAAAAGCCCTCCTCCCACGCCGTGTGGGCCCGACGGTGCGAGAGCGCCGCGAACTCGTCCTGCCGCGCGCGGGAGACGGAGAACTTCTCGCCGAGTTGTTCGTTGGCCTCACCGAGGCTGACGGTCCACTCGACGGGCATGGCGGGGTTGACCAGCCGCCAGCCGAGGGTCGTCGAGACCGCAGTGACGTCGCCGGCGGGAAAGGGCTTGGTGTTCTTCGGCAGGACCCACGGCGCTCGGGTCATGGACTCGACGCCGCCGCTGAGCACCACCTCGGCATCGCCGGTCTCGATCGCGCGGCTGCCCATCATCGCCGCGTCGAGTCCGGAGCCGCACAGGCGGTTGACCGTGGTCGCGGGGACGCTGACCGGAATCCCCGCGAGAAGTCCCGCCATCCGGCCGACGTTGCGGTTGTCCTCGCCGGCCCCGTTGGCGTTCCCCCACACGACCTCGTCGACGGCCGTGCCCGCACCGAGCGCGGGAGTGCGGTCGAGGACGGCGCGGATCGCGGTGGCGGCCAGGTCGTCGGGCCGGACGCCGGCGAGCGCACCCGAGAAGCGCCCGAACGGCGTGCGTGCGGCGGAGTAGACGTATGCATCCATACGAACGACGGTAGGGCGAACAATCCAGATACTGAAGTACCTGAATAATGCCCAATTGATATTCTAGCAATATGAATCTTCGCCAGCTGCGGTACTTCGTCGCGGTCGCCGAGGAACGGCACTTCGGCCGCGCGGCGCAGCGGCTGCACATGGCGCAGCCGCCGCTGTCCCAACAGATCCGCCAACTCGAAGACGATCTGGGGGTCCAACTGCTGCACCGCACCACCCGCCGGGTCGAGCTGACCGACGCCGGGCGGGCCTACCTGGAGCGGGCGCGCACCATTCTCGCCGCGGTCGACGACGCCGCCGAGCACGCGCGACGTGTCGCGGCGGGCGCGACGGGGCACCTGACCATCGGCTGCGTCGGCACGGCGACGTACAGCCTGTTGCCGCCGCTGGCCCGCCGGCTCGAGGACGAGTTGCCCGGCATCGACTTCGCCTTCCGTGGCGAGATGCTCGTGCCGGACCAGGTCGAGGCGCTGCGCAGGGGCGCCATCGACATCGCGCTGCTGCGCCCGCCGGTCGCCGACCCGTCGCTGACGGTACGGGTGCTGCGCCGCGAGCCGTGGGTCGTCGCCCTGCCGACCGATCATCCCCTGGCTCGCCGGGACCGGCTGCGGGTCGCGGACCTCGCCGGGGCGCCGTTCATCGTCCACAGCGCGGGCCGGCGTTCGGCGATGTACGACCGGGTCGTGGCGCTGCTCCGCGAGGGCGGCGTGGCGCCGATGATCCGCCACGAGGTCGGCGAGACATCGACGCTCGCGACGCTCGTCGCCGCCGGGCTGGGCATCGCGGTGGCGCCCGAACCGATCACGGCGCTGCGGCTCGACGGCCTGACCTACCGGCCGCTCGGCGGAGCCGGCGGCGGCGTCGAGCTGGCTGTCGCGCACGTGACGGACCGGACCGATCGCCACCTCGAGCGCGTCACGGAGGTCATCGCCGACCTCACCGCCGCGACCTGAGCCCGGCCCGGCCGGTCACCGACCGGCGGCGCGGGCCCGGCTCTGCGAGGGCGTCTCACCGAACCGGCGCCGGTACAGGGAGGAGAACCGCGAGGGGTGGGTGAACCCCCAGTCGAAGGCCGTATCCGTCACGGTGCGCGCGGAATCCGGCGCCAGTAGTTCCGCGCGAACCCGGTCGAGCCGCTCCCCCAGGATGTACGCGCTGGGCGAGGTCTCGAGCCGGTCCTGGAAGGCGCGTTGTAGGGAACGCACGCTGATGCCGACGTGGGCGGCCACGTCTGGCACCGACAGCGGGCCGCGCAGCCGCGCCTCGATGTGGTCGAGCGCGCGCTGGAAGGTCCGCGGATGCACCCGGTCCTCGTCGCGCTCGTGCACCAGTGCCGAGTGGTTGTGCCGGTGGGAAACGAGCAGACCGGTGATGAGCAGGTCCCGCCAGTGCCGCGCCATCGCGGGATCGGCCGCGAGCCCGGCCTCGTCGTCGAGATCGCGCAGCAACGAGCGCAGCGCGCCCGACCAGCTGCGGAGCCCCGGCGCGGCGAGGTCCATCCCCACGTCGAAGACCACGGGGCCGCCGACGGGCCGGCCGACGAGGGCCTCCATGCGCTCGTGTACGGCGGCGCGTTCGAGCCGCAGATGCAACTGGCGGTAGGCGCCGTCCATCCGCATCCGGGCCCGCATCGCGGGCGAGAGGACGGCGGCGACTCCGCCCTCGATCACCGCGCCTCCGCCCGCTCCGACGAGTTCGAGGCGATTGGACCCGGCCACGGCGATCATCAGGTCGTAGTAGTCGATCCGGTCGAGGATGTCGACGTCGATCGGCGCGCCTTGCTCCAGGTAGACCACGCCGAGGTCGGCGACCGTCGCGGAGCGGACCGCACCGTCGAACAGGGTGGTGGCGCCGCGGGGCACCGCGATCGAGTGCGTGCTGAGCAGACCGCCGGCGGCGCTGCGGAAGGCGTCGACGTCGGCGGTGCGGAGGCTGTCGAACCGGCCGAGCGGCGCAGGCGTCGCCCCGCCACCGGGCTCTATCCCACCCCACATCGGCATCGCCTCCACACTCGCCGGACCGCCTCGAAAGCGCTCCCACCTGCAGGTTACACCGCAGCTGCGGCGGAACTGCGATCCATGTCACCACTTCCCGGCGGGAATCGGATAGCGCTGTCGCCGCGCGGATAGTGGCACCGATCACAGCTTCGTAGCGTGCATGCATCGCCCCAGTCCCGCGATGAAGGAGAGCCGTGAACACCGAATCGACAACCACTGACTACGACGTCGCCGTCGTCGGCTACGGCCCGACGGGCCTCGTCCTCTCGTCCATGCTGGCGCGCGCCGGGCACCGCGTGGTGGTGATCGAACGCTGGCCGAGCCTCTACGGCATGCCGCGGCTCACCCACATCGACGGCGAGACCGCACGCATCATCCAGGCCGCGGGCGACGTCGACGAGGCGCTGCGCGATGCCGCTCCCGCCGCCGTCTACGAATGGCGCAACCACGCCGAGGACCTGCTGATCGCCGTCGACTGGTCGGGCGAGTCCAGCGGCTTCGCGGCCCACTACTCGATGTACCAGCCGCACATCGAGTGCTCGATCGACGATCGCAACCGCACGCGCCCCGACCTCGACGTGCATCAGGGCACCATCCTGGTCGGCATGGAGCAGTCGGACGACCACGTCGAGCTGACGGTGCGCCCTTGGTCGCGCGACCGGGACGCGCAATGGGCCGATGCCCCCGAGCGCACGCTGACCGCGAAGTACGTCGTCGGCGCCGACGGCGCGGGCAGCATGGTCCGCCACATCCTCGGGATCGGCCGCACCGATCTGCACGTCGACGACCGCTGGCTCAACATCGACACGGAATGCACTCGCCCCCTGGGTGATCGATTCGACACCGCCCGGCAGTTCTGCGATCCGCACCAGCCCCACATGTTCATGCCTATCGGGCGGAGCCGCCAGCGGTTCGAGGTCGCCGTCCGCCCCGAGGACGACGCCGACGAGATGGCCACCGAGGAGTTCGCCTGGCGCTGGCTCCGGTCGCAGCACGACCTGGGTCCCGAGGACCTGACGATCCTGCGCCACATCGTCTACACGTTCTCCGCGTGCATCGCCGACACCTGGCGCGCGGGCCGGGTGTTCCTGGCCGGCGACGCCGCGCACACGATGCCGCCGTACATGGGGCAGGGCGCGTGTTCGGGTATGCGCGACGGGATCACGCTCGCCTGGAAGCTCGACCTGGTGCTGTCCGGCAGGGCCGGCGACGCGCTGCTGGACACCTACGAGGCCGAGCGCCGGCCGCACGTCGAGGTCATCCAGGCCTGCGCCGTGGAGCTGGGGCGCGTGGCGAACCTCAAGGATCCGGTGGCCGCCGCGGCGCGCGACGCCGCCTTCCAGCGCGGCGAGGTGCCGCCCCTGCCCCCGTTTCCGACGATCGCCGCCGGCGTGATCGACACCGACGAGTCGGGGGTCCCAAGGGGCTTCGCCGGCACGCTGGCGCCGCAGGGCGTGGTGCGCCGGGGCGAGCGCTCGGGACGGTTCGACGACCTGCACCCGTGGGGCTTCACCCTGGTCTCCACCGGCGACGCGACGGAGATCCTGGGGCCGGATCGCCTGGCGTTCCTGGCCGAGCTCGGCGGCACCGTCGTCACCCTGGAGCCGGGGCATCCGCACTCGATCGTCGACGAGGACGGCACCTACGCCGCGTATTTCGCGGCCACCGGCACCGAGGCCTTCCTCGCCCGTCCCGACTTCCACCTGTACGGCGCCGGCGGCCTCGCCGACCTGCCGCGGCTGGTGGACAACCTCCGGGTGAAGCTGAGCGCCGCACCGGCCGTGGCGGTCGCCCGATGAGCGCCGACGTGACCGCAGCCAACGACGCCCACTGGCGGGCGATGGGCGTGACGCGCCTGCTCGACGCCGGGATGCGCTACGACGACGTCCTCGCGCTGCGGGCGGGCACCGACGCCGGCCGGGCGTGGGACGAGGTCGCCGAGGAGCTCGGCGCGGCCCGGACGGCCGAGGCCGAGGCCGCCGCCGACGCGGGCCGGACGGCCACCGCGTACGAGAGCCACCGCGCGGCCGCGGCCTGCTTCCTGTTCGCGCAGATGGCCTTCAACTTCGACACCGACCGCAAGCGCGCGCTCTACGCGCGGTTCGACGGGGCCGTGGCGGGCGCCGCCGCGCACTCGCCGGTCCCGATGCGCCGCGTGGAGCCGGCCTTCGGCGCGGGCGCCCTGACCGGCTGGCACCTGCGGCCGACCTCGCCGCGCGGCACCGTCGTAGTCTTCGGCGGCCAGAGCGGCTGGGGCGCCACCTACCTGCGCTACGCCGATGCGCTGCTCGCCCGCGGGCTCGCCGTGATCCTCGCGGAGGGCCCCGGGCAGGGCGACGCGCGGCTGGTCCACGGCGTGCACCTCGACGTGGACGTCGCCGCCGCGTTCGGCGCCTTCGTCGATCTCGCGACGCCGGACGGGCCGGTCGGCGTGTGGGGCAACAGCGTCGGGGGCCTGTTCGCCGCGCTCACCGCTGCCCGGCGTCCCGGCGTCGCCGCGTGCTGCGTCAACGGCGCCTTCGCCGCGCCGCGCCTGCTCGACTTCCGGACCTTCGCCGAACAGGCCAAGGCCATGCTGGGATCGACCGACGACGCCGCCGTCACCGCGAACTTCGCGCGCCTGCGCTTCGACCCGGCGACGGAAACCATCCCGTGCCCGCTGCTCGTCCTGCATGGCGGCGCCGACCCGCTGGTGGACCTGGCCGATCAACAGCCCTTCCTCGACGCCGCCGACGATGCGACACTGCGGATCTGGGACGACGGAGAACACACCATCTACAACCACGCCGACGAACGGAACGCGGTGGCCGCGGACTGGTTCGCCGAACGACTCGGAGGGGTCCGCGCATGAACTTCACCCACGACAGCCTCACCCAGACGGTCCGATTCGGGTCGGGGGCGGCCCGCACCGCGCTCGCCGATGTCACCGCCGGCGCCGAGCGGATCATGCTGATCTGCACGCCGCGCGAGGCGGACCGGGCCGCGCGGATCACCGCGGACCTCCCCGTCGCGCTCCGCCACCACGACGTGGCGATGCACGTGCCCGTCGAGGTCGCCGAGCGCGGCCGCGCGGCCGCGGCGGAGGCGCGCGCCGATCTGCTGCTGTGCTTCGGTGGCGGCTCGGCGATCGGTCTCGCGAAGGCGATCGCCCTCACCACCTCGATCCCGATCGTCGCCGTCCCGACCACGTACTCCGGATCCGAGGCGACGTCGATGTGGGGGCTGACCGAGAACGGCGTCAAGACCACGGGCGTCGACCCGCGGGTCGCGCCCCGCGCGATCCTCTACGACGCCGACCTCACCCTGGGCCTGCCCCCGGACATCGGCATCGCCTCGGCGCTGAACGCGCTCGCGCACAGTGTCGACGCGATGTGGGGCCCGCGGGCCGATCCGATCGACCGAGTGCTCGCGGCGGAATCCGCCCGGGCGCTGCGCGTGGGACTGCCGGCCGTCGCCGCGGACCCGTCGGATCTCGCCGGGCGCGAGCAGGTGCTCTACGCCGCCTACCTCGCCGCGACCGCCTTCTCCTCCGCCGGATCGGGCCTGCACCACAAGATCTGCCACGTCCTCGGCGGCGCCTTCGACCTTCCGCACGCGCAGACGCACACCGCGGTGCTCCCCCACGTCCTCGCCTTCAACGCGCCCGCCGCACCGGAGGCGGAGGCCCGGCTGGCGACGGCCTTCGACGCCGCCACCGCCGTCGCGGGCCTGAACTCGCTGTACGACGAGGTGCGCGCACCCCGGTCCCTGCGCGACCTCGGCATGACCGAGGCCGACATCGCCCCCGCCGTCGAGGCGATCCTGCCGCTGGTCCCGGCCGGCAACCCCCGCCCGGTGACCGCGGCCGACCTCGACCGCATCCTGTCCGACGCGTGGTCCGGTGCCACGCCCGAGCCCGCCTAGGAGCCCCTGTGCACGAGACAACGACGACCGACCAGGCCGCCGCGGAAGAGGCCCTGGTCGAGAGGGTCCTGCAATCCTTCGCCCGCACCGAGGACCCGCGCCTGAAGACGGTGCTGGAATCGCTGGTGCGGCACCTGCACTCGTTCATCCGCGAGGTCCGCCTCACCGAGGAGGAATGGTCCGCGGCGATCGACTTCCTCACCGCGTGCGGCCACATCACCGACGACCGCCGGCACGAGTTCATCCTGCTCTCCGACGTGCTCGGCGCGTCCATGCAGACGGTCACCGTCAACAACGAGCTCGACGGCGACGCCACCGAGGCCACGGTCTTCGGCCCCTTCTTCGTCGACGACGCCCCGTCGATCCCGTTCGGCGGCGACATCGCCGGCGGCGCGGCGGGCGAGCCCTGCTGGGTCGAGGGAACCGTCACCGGGACCGACGGTGCGCCGGTCCCCGGCGCCCGCATCGAGGTCTGGGAGGCGGACGAAGACGGCTTCTACGACGTGCAGTACGACGACGAGCGCACCGCCGCGCGGGCCCGGCTCGCGGCGCGCGAGGACGGCTCCTACGGCTTCTGGGGGCTGACGCCCACGCCCTACCCCATCCCCGCGGACGGTCCGGTCGGCCGGATGCTCGCGGCGACCGGACGCTCTCCCATGCGCGCCGCGCACCTGCACTTCATGGTCTCCGCCCCCGGGTACCGCACCCTCGTGACCCACATCTTCGTCGAGGGCGACGAACAGCTGGTGGTCGGCGACAGCGTCTTCGGCGTCAAGGACTCCCTGATCAAGCGCTTCGAGCCGCAGCCCGAGGGCGCACCGGTGCCTGCCGCGCACGACCTCGGAGGCCGACCGTGGTCGCGCGCCCGGTTCGACGTCGTCCTGGCGCGGACCGCTCCGACCGCCTGACCCGCACCGCCGGCGGTGTTACGCACGGACACCCGGCCCGGTTACCGCCCGATCACCGATTCCTCATCGCCCTCCCCCGGCGCCGAGTGCGTTCGCGGGCCCGCCCACGATGGGGCGATCCGTTCACCGCTCGCGAAGGAGCCCAGCCCGATGCCCATCACCGATCGCCGGATCACGCTGCGGTTCCTCGCCGCCCCCACCGACGTCGCGACGCTCGGCGGCGGCGTGCGCGGCGGCCGCATCCTGGAGTGGATCGACAAGGCGGCGTACGCCTGCGCGGCCGCCTGGTCGGGCGGCTACTCCGTGACCGCCTACGTCGGCAACATCGGCTTCGGCCGCGACATCGCGTCCGGCGACGTCGTCGAGGTCCGCGCGACGCTCGTCCTCACCGGCCGCAGCAGCATGCACATCCGGTGCGAGGTCGCCTCCGCCGATCCGCGGGTGGGCACCTTCACCGTCGCCAGCACGTGTCTCCTGGTGTTCGTCGCCGTCGACGAGGCCGGGAAGCCGACGCCCGTACGGCAGTGGCAGCCCGTCCTCGCGGAGGACGTGCGCGCCGCCGAGGAGGCCGAGGCCCGCGCCGACGTGCGGCAACGGATCGCGGCGGCGATGGGCGGGGCGGACTACACCCGGCCGACCGAGGCGGAGCGGCGCACCACCCGCTTCCTCGCGGCCCCCACCGACATCAACTGGGGCGGTAAGGCGCACGGCGGCCGCGTCATGGGGTGGATGGACGACGCCGCCTATCTCTGCGCTGCGGGCTGGAGCGGCGGCGAGGCCGTCACCGTCTACGTGGGCGGAGTGCGGTTCTACCGCCCGGTGCAGATCGGCCAGGTCATCGAGGTCTCCGCCCGGCTCCTGCACACCGGCAGGCAGACGATGCACGTCTCGGTGCACCTCGCCACGTGCTGGCCGCACGAGCGCGATCCGCAGCCCGCGGCGCACGCCCTGCACGTGCTGGCGGCGCTCGACGCCGACGGCGACGCCACGGCGGTGCGACCGTGGATGCCGCGCCTGCCCGGCGACGTGGCGCTCGATGCGCACGCCCGCGAGCTCATCGCGATCCGGGGCCGGCGCAGCGCGTCGGCCGCGACCCGGATGGTGGCGATCTGACCGGCTAAGCTGGACGCATGGTCCGGCAGCCCCTCACCCCCGAACAGATCGCCGCAGGGCGGCGTCTGGGGGCGCGGCTGCGCACGGCCCGGGGGGATCGCCGGCCCGACGAGGTGGCCCGCGCGGCCGGGATCTCCCCGGAGACGCTGCGCAAGATCGAGACCGGCCGGATGGCGACGCCCGCGTTCGGCACCGTCGTCGCGCTGGCGGCGGTCCTGGACGAACCCCTCGACGCCCTGGCTGCGCAGTACCTCGACGCGGAGCGTCTGCGCCGCACCGGCTAGTGCGTGGTATTTTAATACCATGATGGAGCTCAAGACCCCCGCCGAGATCGCGAAGATGCGCACGACCGGCATCTTCATCGCCGAGCTCCTCGAGGAGCTCACCACGATGGCCGAGCCCGGGATGAACCTCATGGAGCTCGAGTACCGCGCGCGGACGATGATCGAGGACCGGGGCGCCGTGTCCTGCTACTGGGACTACGCGCCGTCCTTCGGCAGCGGCCCGTTCCGCAACGTGACCTGCCTGTCGGTCAACGACGCCTGCCTGCACGGCCTCCCGCACGACTACGTCTTCACGGACGGCGATCTGCTGACCGTGGACATCGCGGTGTCGATCGACGGCTGGGTGGCCGACGCCGCGCGGAGCGTCAGCGTCGGCACCGCGCGCGAGGAGGACTCGCGCCTCATCGAGTGCACCCGCGTCGCGCTCGACGCGGCGATCGACGAGATGCGGCCCGGGAACAAGCTCGGCACCGTGTCGTCCGTGATCGGCGAGACGGCCAAGCGGTACGGCTACCCGGTGAACACCCAGTTCGGCGGGCACGGTCTGGGCCGGACGATGCACGAGGACCCGCACGTGCCGAACACCGGCAAGGCCCGCAAGGGCATGCTGCTGCGCACCGGGACGACCCTCGCGCTGGAGCCCTGGTTCTGTGCCACGACCGACCAGATCACCTTCGACCCCGACGGCTGGACGCTGCGCTCCGCCGACGGTTCCCGTGCGGCACACAGCGAGCACACGGTCGCCATCACGGAGGACGGTCCGCTGGTCCTCACCGCGCCGGCGTAGGCGGGAGCTCGGACGACGGCAGACTCAGCGCTGGGCGTTCATCAGCACGCGCGCGGCCTGTCGGGCGCCGTCGACGACGCCGTCGGGACCGAGGATGGCGGCGGTGGTGAGCGCCCCCTCGGTGAGGAGGCCGATCTGGATCGCGACGCGCTCCGGCAGCCCGGCCTCGGCGACGAGCGACGTCAGCTCGTCCTGATAGCAGGACTTGTTGTGCTGCGCGGCCTCCGCGACCGTCGGTGACGTGGCGCCGAGCTCGCCATAGCTGTTGATGAACGAACAGCCGCGGAAGTCGTTCTCGGCGAACATCTCGTCCAGCCAGTCGAAGACGGCGAGCACCTTCCCCTCGGAACTCTCCGCCCGGTCGACGTACTTGTGCAGCCCCTCGGTCCAGCGGCGGTCGCGGATCGTCAACACCTCGGCGACGAGGGCGTCCTTCGACGGGAAGAGCTTGTAGATCGCCTTGAGCGAGACACCGGCGGAAGTCCGGATCTCGTCCATGCCCACGGCCTGGATCCCCTTGCCGTAGAACAGCTTCTCCGCCGCCGCCAGCACGGCGGCGCGCTGCCGATCCGCATCCATCTTCTACAACCCCTTGACGAGAGAACGATCGTTCCCCTACTCTAGCACTCAGCGCGAGAACGAACGTTCTCCGCGAAGTCGACAAGGAGCAGATCATGAGCAAGACCATCCTCGAGCCCGCCGCCCAGGCCTTCTCCGACGCCACAGCCAACCCGCCCTACCTGTTCGACCTGGGCCCCGTCGAGGGCCGGAAGACCGTCGACGAGGTGCAGTCCGGCGAGGGCGTCACGTTCCCCGAGGTCGACGAGGAGTGGATCACCGTGCCCGGCGGCCCCACCGGCGAGGTCCGCACCCGCATCGTCCGCCCGAAGGGCGCCACCGGCGTCCTGCCCGTGATCCTCTACATCCACGGCGCCGGCTGGGTCTTCGGCAACGCCCACACACACGACCGCCTGGTCCGCGAGTTCGCCGTCGGCACCGGCGCGGCCGTCGTCTTCCCCGAGTACGACCTCTCCCCCGAGGCGCGCTACCCGATCGCGATCGAACAGAATTACGCCGTCGCGCAGTGGGTCGTGAACTCCGGTGCCGAGAAGAACCTCGACGGCACCCGCGTCGCCGTCTCCGGCGACTCCGTCGGCGGCGACATGGCGGCCGTGCTCGCCCTCCAGGCCAAGGCACGTGGCGACGTGACGCTGGCCGCCCAGGTCCTGCTGTACCCGGTGGTGGACACCGACTTCGACACCACCTCGTACCGCGAGTTCGCCGAGGGCTACTTCCTGCGCCGCGACGCCATGCAGTGGTTCTGGGACCAGTACACGACCGACGCGGCGCAGCGCGCCGAGATCTTCGCCTCACCGCTGAACGCCACCGTCGAGCAGCTCGCGGGCCTGCCGCCCGCCACCGTCATCACCGCGGAGGCCGACGTGCTGCGCGACGCCGGCGAGGCCTACGCCACCAAGCTCCGCGAGGCCGGCAACGAGGTGACCGCCGTCCGGATCGGCGGGGTCATCCACGACTTCATGATGCTCAACGCGCTGCGCGAGACCCACGGCGCCCAGGCCGGTTTCGACCTCGCCATCGCCGCCTTCCGCCGCGCGCTGGCCTGAGCCCAACCCCGTGCACACCGCGACGGCCCCGGGCATCCGCCCGGGGCCGTCGTCCGCGTTCCGATCAGTCGTGGATGATCACGCCGCGGATGTTCTTGCCCTCCCGCAGGTCCGCGTAGCCCTGGTTCACGTCCTCGAGCGAGTACCGGGTCGTGATCAGCTCGTCGAGCTTGAGCTCCCCCGCGTCGTAGAGGCGCAGCAGCCGGACGATGTCGTACTGCGGGTTCATCGATCCGAACAGCGTGCCCATGATCGTCTTCTGGTTCAACGTGAGATCGGTGCCGGAGACGTGCACGGTGAGCTTCTCCGGATCGGCGAGGCCCGTGATCACGACCTTGCCGCCCTTGCCGATCGCCGCCGTCGCGTCCTGGACCACCTTCTCGTCGACGGTGCCCACGAGGATCAGGGCGGCATCCGCGCCCTGGCCCCAGGTCAGCTCGGTGACCTTCTCCTGCGCCTCCTCGGCGGTCGCGAAGGCGTGGGTCGCACCGAACTTCAGCGCAGTGTCCCGCTTGAGCGCCACCGGGTCGACGACCACCACGTACTTGCAGCCCGCCGACACGGCGCCCTGCACGGCGTTGATGCCGAGGCCGCCGATGCCGTAGATCACCGCGGTGTCGCCGGGGCGCAGGCCGCCGGCCGACACCGCGGTCCCCCAGCCCGACGGGACGCCGCAGCCCACCAGGACGGCCGTCTCCAGCGGGAGCCAGTCGTCGATCTTGACCACCGAGTGCTGGCTGATCGTCGCGCGCTCGGCGAAGGTGCCGAGCATGCACATGGCGCCGAAATCCTGTCCGCCGCCATGGAACCGGAAGGTCCCGTCGGGCATGGATCCCTCGAGAATGGTGGCGCCGAGGTCGCAGAGGTTCTGGCGGCCCGTGGAGCAGTACCGGCAGGTGCCGCAGTTCGGGATGAAGCTGCACACCACGTGGTCGCCGGGCTTGACCTTGGTGACGCCGGGGCCGACCTCCTCGATGATCCCGGAGCCCTCGTGGCCGCCGACGATGGGATAGCGCGGCGGGAGGTCGCCGTCGGTCAGATGCAGGTCGGAGTGGCACAGGCCGGCGGCGGTGTACTTGATGAGCACCTCGCCGGGCCCGGGACCGTCGAGCTCGAGTTCCATGATCTCGAAGGGCTTCCCGGCCTCGAGCAGCACGGCGGCTTTGGTCTTCATGATGGTTCCCTTCCGCGTCAGAGCGCGATGTTGACGGACTTGGTCTGGGTGTAGAGGTCGATCGCGGAGTCGCCGAGCTCGCGGCCCCAGCCGGACTGCTTGAAGCCGCCGAAGGGCAGCGCGGTGTCGAAGCCGTTGTACTGGTTGACCCACACGGAACCGGCCTTGACGGCGGCCGCGGTGCGGTGCGCCTTGGAGACGTCCTTGGTCCAAATGCCCGCGGCGAGACCGTAGATCGAGTCGTTGGCGGCGCGCACCACGTCGTCCTCGTCGTCGAAGGGCAGGGCCGCGACGACGGGGCCGAAGATCTCCTCCTCGACGATGGAGAAGCCCGGCTCGACGTCCACGAACACGGTGGGCTCGATGAAGTAGCCCTCGTCGCCCCAGCGCTTGCCGCCCGTCAGCGCCCGGGCACCGTCGGCCAGCCCCTGCTGGATGTAGCCGTTGACGCGGTCGAACTGCTCCTGCGAGACGAGCGGGCCGAGCTCGGTGGTGGGGTCCAGTCCGGGGCCGATCTTGGCGGCGGCCGCGGCATCGGCGACGGCCTGCGTGAACTCGTCGAAGATGGACCGCTGCACGAACATGCGGGTGCCGGCGACGCAGCACTGGCCGTGGTTGAAGGTCCACGCGGCGACCGAGCCGGCGACGGCGGCCTCCAGATCGGCGTCAGCGAAGACGATGTTGGGGCTCTTGCCGCCCAGCTCCAGCGAGACCTTCTTGAGGTTGCCGGTGGCGGCGGAGACGATCTTCTTGCCCACCTCGGTCGAACCGGTGAAGGCCACCTTGTCGACGTCGGGGTGGCCCGACAGCGCGGCACCGGCGTCGCCGAAGCCGGGGACGATGTTCACCACGCCCGGCGGGAAGCCCGCCTCCTCGAAGACCTCGCCCAGCAGGAGCGCCGTGAGCGGCGTCTGCTCGGCGGGCTTGAGCACCACGGTGTTCCCGGCGGCGAGGGCGGGCGCCAGCTTCCACGTGGCCATCAGGATGGGGAAGTTCCACGGCACGATCTGTCCGCACACGCCGAGCGACTCGCGTCGCGTGTAGGCGTGGAACTGGCCGTCGGGGGCGAAGGGCATCGACGGGGTGACCGCCGCGCCACGGATCTTGGTGACCAGGCCCGCGTTGTAACGCCAGACGTCGGCCGACCAGCCCACGTCGACGCCGGTGGCGATGGCGACCGACTTGCCGTTGTCGAGGGCCTCGAGCTGTCCGAAGATCTCCGCGCGCTCGGAGAGGATGTCGCCGACCTTCCAGATCAGGCGCTCCCGCTCGTTCGGCTTCATCCGCGACCACGGGCCCTCGTACGCGGCGCGGGCGGCGGCGACGGCGCGGTCGACGTCGGGGGCCTCGCCGTGCGCGACCCGGGTGATCACCTGCCCGGTCGCCGGGTCGTGGGTGTCGAAGGTGCGGCCGGACAGGGCGTCGACCCACTGCCCGCCGATGAGCATCCTCCGATCCCGGGAGACGAAATCGGCGACGGCGGGAAGCAGATCGGGCACGGCGATGGTGGTCATCGGATTCTCCTTGCGAACCGAGGGTGTGATGCACGCCACGTGGCGTCACCTTCAGTTCTCGCACGGAGCGAGCGACCGGCCGTGTTCGGAAACTGGACACTCCGGGTGGACGGTCACCGCACGTGGCCGGCCGCGAACCCCGGCCGACCTGCGGGAACGGCCCGTCAGCCCCGGATGCCGAGCGCCCGGATGCGGGCGTACAGGGTGGTGCGGCTGATGCCGAGCGCAGTGGCCGCACGGCTCTTGTTGCCGTCGGCGGCCGCGAGGGCCGCGAGGATCGCCTGGCGCTCCGCCTGCTCCATCCCTCGCAGCCGGGCGGCGCGGGTCGAGCCACGGTACTCGGCCGGCAGGTCCGCGGCGGCGACGGTGCGCCCGCCCCGCGCGAGGACGGCGCCCGCCGCCTCGGTGAGCACCATCGACAGCTCGGAGAGGTTGCCCGGCCACTCCTGCGAGAGCAGGGCGTCCGCGGCGTCGGCGCCGAGCTCCAGGCGCGGGTCCACCGCAGCGACGATGCCGTGCCCGAGCGACGCGATCTCCGTGGCCCGCTCCCGCAGCGGCGGGAGCACGATCCGTCGCCGGCAGCATGCGACCAGCGCGCCGACCGCGGGCGACAGCGACTCCGCAGGTCCGGTCACGACCACGACGGACACCCCGGGGCCCGCCGGCGCGGCGACGGCGGCGTGCAGCAGCCGCGCGGAGCGCTCGTCGAGGAGGTCCGCCCCGTCGACGACGAGGCCCCTGCCCGCCTCGCAGCACGCGCGGAGCAGCGCGGGAACGTCGGGCTCGCGGCCCGCGAGGATCGCGCCCGCGACGTCGAGGACGGTGTGCGCGTCCTCGGCGACGCAGGTCAGGGCGCGGGTGCTCCGGCCGGTGCCGGGCTCACCGCTCACGGCGACGGTCGGCGCCGTCGCGGGCCGCGGGGCGATGACCGGCGCGGACGGCCCGTCGGGGCGCGGATGGAGCCGGAAGACCGCGGCGTGCGGCGCGCCGTCGGGCCTGCTGACCGCGACGTCGGCGACGACGCCCGAGACGAGCGTGAGCACGGCCGTGCGCGGCGCGCCGTCGGCGAGCAACAGGCGGAGCGTGCCGAAGTCGCCGGGGGCCAGCAGCTGCGCGGCGGCGGCGTTGGTGAGCTGGAGGTCGTCGCCGATCGCGGCGACGGCGACGTCCCGGCGGCGCGCCGCGCGCTGGTAGGCGGAGATGACCGCGCGGTGCGAAGCGTGGGAGCGGTCGAGCAACCGCCCCGAGATGTCGTCGACGAGGCCGCGGACCAGCGGGATCGAGAGCGGGTTGATGCGGTCCGCGATCTCCGCCATGCAGATGACGCCGGCGAGGCGTCGCGTCGCGGGGTGGATGATCGGGCGTCCGAAGCAGCTCAGCGTGCGGAACTGCTCGAGGTAGTGCTCGGCGCCGTTGATCGCCACGTCGCCGCGCACCTCGAGCGGCGTGCCGAGCGCCGTGGTGCCCATCTCCCCCTCACCGAACGCCGCGCCGGCGATGGCGCCCAGGCCCTCGAGGCGACGTTCCAGCGTCAGGTCGGCCGTCACGCGGGAGACCAGACGGGAGCGGTGATCCACGAGGAGCAGCGCCGTATTGGATCCGCTGAGCGCGGTGGCGGCCCGGGCGAGGACCGGACGCGCGGCGTCGAGCAGCGTGTCCGCTGCCTCGATGGCGCCGATCTCGGGGTCCGGGTGCGCATCGGGGCGCAGGCCCGCGCGGTCCGAGCGCAGCCACGAAGCCGCAATCACCGGGCGGTGCGGGGAGGTCTCCACCCCCACAGTGTGACATGGATCACCGGATATGACACTCAGTGTCGGAACACGGGCTGCAGGCGGTGCAACGCCTCCTCGATCTCGGCGGTCGCACCGGCGAAGCTGAGCCGGATGGTCCGCCGGCCGCGCACGGTGTCGAAGTCCAAGCCCGGGGTGATCGCGACGCCCGTCTCGTCGAGGACGCGCGCGCACCAGGCGAGCGAGTCGTCGGCGAGGTGGCCGATGTCGGCATAGGCGTAGAAGGCCCCGTCGGGCGGCGCGACCTCGGTGACGCCCAGTTCCCGCAGGCCAGCGAGAACCACTTCGCGGTTGCGTGCGTACCCGGCGACGTGCGCGTCCAGCTCCACCCGCGCCTCGTCGGAGAATGCGGCGACCGCCGCGTACTGGCTGATGGCCGGCGGGCAGATCGTCATGTTCGCGGTGAGCCGCTCGACGGGGCGTCGCAGGTACTCCGGCAACAGCATCCAGCCGAGCCGCCAGCCGGTCATGGCGAAGTACTTCGACACCGAGCCCATCACCACCTGCTCGCGCGAGGTCTCCCACGCGCACGACGTGGGCCGGCCGTAGCTCACTCCGTGATAGATCTCGTCGGAGATGAGCAGCGTGCCGTGCGCCTCGCACCAGCGCGCCAGGGCCGCGAGCTCCGATGGTGCCAGGATCGTCCCGGTCGGGTTCGCCGGGCTCGCGACGATGAGCCCCTTCGGCGGGGTGTCGAGCGCCTCCAGCATCGCGACGGTCGGCTGGAAGCGGGTGTCGGCGCCGCAGTCGAGCTCCGCGACCTCGCAGCCCAACGCCTTCAGCGTGTTCCGGTACGCGGGGTAGCCGGGCCGCGCCATGACCACGGTGTCTCCCGCGTCGAAAGCGGCGAGGAAGACGAGAGTGAAGGCACCCGACGAGCCGGTGGTCACGGCCACGGCCTCCGGCGGGACGTCCAGTCCGTAGGCCCTGCCGTAGTGCGCCGCGATCGTCTCGCGCAGCGGCGCGATGCCCATCGACTCGGTGTAGCCGAGCGGCCCGGCGTCCAGCGCCGCGTGCGCGGCGGCGAGCACCGGCTTCGGCGCCCCCGCACTGGGCTGGCCCGCGGCCAGCGAGATCACGTCGCCGTGGGTCTCCCGGCGCCGCGCCGCCGCAGCCAGCACGTCCATGACGTGGAACATCTCGACATCGGACCGGCGCGATTCCTGCATGGGCCCATCGTGTCACGGGCCGTGGACGCACAGGCCCGCGATGACGCGCGTGTGACGCCCGCGCGGGTCGGCGTGCGCGGGTCGGCGCACCGCCGAGATTTCACGCAACGGCCGTCGAGTGTTCGCCGCCGCACCGTAGTGTGCGATCGCATGAACGCATCGGGCAGTAGAGGGATCGACCGTCGCGCGGCACTGGCCGGACTGCTCGTCGTGGGCACCGGCGCCGCGCTCGCAGGCTGCGGCAGCCGGGATTCCACCGCCGCCGAGACATCCACCGCGCCCTACCCCGTCGACGGACGCACCCCGCTCGCCGCGGGCCCCGGCAAGAAGTGGGACATCGAGGGCAACGCCCAGCGGTTCACCGGCAACACCTTCGTCAGTCCCATCCCGCAGGACTCGGCCTTCTTCCGCGCCGAGAATCGGGCCCAGCGGCTGGTCCGCCAGTCCCGCTTCCGCGACCACTTCGCCCTGCTGCCGCACAACAGCATGCACATGACGGTGTTCGAGGGCGTGAACCAGAGCCAGATCGGCACGCCCGACTGGCCGGTGTGGTTGGCGGGCAAGGACATGCAGGCCGCGCATCTGGCAGTCCTCGATGCCGTGACCCGTGCGACCATCGCCGCGCCCCGCTCGGTCACGATGCGCGTCGACGGCCTCGTGCAGCCCCTGTCGAAGGGGCTCGGCGTGAAACTCGCGAGCGTCGACGCGGCCACGGAACGCTCCCTCCGCGACTTCCGGCAGCGCATGCAGGATCTCCTGCAGATGTCGCCGAAGGGGTTCGAGACGTACACCTTCCACTCGACGCTCGGCTACCGGCTGGTGGAGCAGGCGGCCGACGAGAACGACGCCTCGGAGGCGCTGGAGAAGCAGATCCTCGGCCTGTTCACCGGCGACGCCGCCACCGTGACCGTGGACCCCGTGGCGATGAACATCTTCGACGACATGCTCGCATTCCCGCAGCTGCGCGTCCTCTGACGCGCTAGCGCGTCGGTCGGGTGAGGAAGGCGACGACCTCGCGGCCGATCCGCGTGATCACGACGGTCATCGGCTGGGAGCCCTGCAGTTTCAGCTTCCTGCGCAGCACGTCGGGGTCGACTCCCGCGCCGCGGGTGAGGATCTCGACGGAACCGACGTCGCGCACGCGCAGCTCGGCGCGCAACGTCTTCTCCGAGAACTTCGCGGAATCGAGGATCTCGAAGCCCCGCTCTCCGGTCGGCACCGCGTCCCCGGTGAGGTAGGCGATGCGCGGATCGAGCTGCCACAGTCCGTGCCGCGCCGCGTAGTGCCGGACGAGACCCGCGCGGATGACGGCACCGTCGGGCTCGACGAGGTACTTGCCGGCCGGCTCCGGGTCGACGTCGTGCGGGTCGGTCGAGAAGACCTCGTACCCCCGCGCACCGGAGCCGCGCAGCACCGTCGCCCGGGTGAGACCGGGGACGGCGACGGGGCCGGACCACAGGCAGGCCTCGCGGACGCCGCCGTCGAGGGAGACGATCTCGACCTCGCCGTCGAAGCCCTTGCGGCGCAGGCCGTCGTAATCGATGCCGGGCGCCGTCTTCACCGCGAGGGAGCGCCCCGCGTACGCGGCACGCAGGGACGAGAGCGCGGGCGAGCACTGCTCGGGATCGACGATACGCCGGCCACCGGTCCGGCGCGCGGGATCGGCGATCACGACGTCCGCGGTGGATGTCGGGGTCAGCGCATCGGCGACGTGGACCATCGCGCGCGGCACGTTGTGCGCGGCCATGCGCGCCCGCAGTGGGTCGAGGTCGCTGCCGACCACGCGCGGGCACACCTGCACCAGGGCACGCAGTTCCGCACCGATCGAGCAGGTCACGTCGTGCACGGACAGCCACGCGAGCCGGCGGGCACGGTGCTCCGCGACCGCCGACGGGGTCGCCTGCTGCACCGCCTCGTCGGTGAGCAGCCAACCCTCGACGTCGCCCAGCTTGGCGACCGCACGCCGGCGGGCCCGCACCTGTTCGATCACCGCGGGCGCATGAGCGCCGGCGATACCGCGCACCGCACCGACGTCCGCGAGGAGCGAGGCGTCCGTGAGCGCAAGACGGTCCGCCGCGGCCACGGCTGCGGCGCCGTCGGCCGTGCGGAGATAGGCGAGATCCGCCCCGTCCAAACCCGCCCCGCCCGGACTACTCGGGCTTGATGCCCGTGATGGCCAGGTTGTAGAAGAACTTGCGCGGCACGACACGACGCAGCACGTTCTCGTCGAGCGCCGAGAGCTTCTTCCAACCGCCGAACGCGAATCCGGCCCAGCCGAAGCCCAGCTTCTCGGGCGGCACGGCCGCCTCGAAGGTGCGCACGGGCCAGCCGAGGAAGGCGGCGGTGAACTCGTCGGTCGTGGCCTCGACCTCCACGGCACCGGCGCGGGCGGCCATCGCCTCCATCTCGTCCGGGTCGAACGTGTGGATGTCGACCACGGCCTCGAGCGCCGCGGCGCGCGAGGACTCGTCCAACTCGGCCTGCGGGCGGCGCCAGTCCGCGAGGAAGGGGAGCTTCGTCGCGTTGGTGGTGATACCCCAGGTGATCCGCCCCAGCCAGCGTGCGTAGAAATCGCCGATCGTGGTGGGCTCGCCCGCGAAGACGAACCGGCCACCCGGCTTGAGCACGCGCAGCACCTCGCGCAGCGACTGCTCCACATCGGGGATGTGGTGCAGCACGGCGTGACCGACGACCAGGTCGAAGGTGTTGTCCTCGTACGGGATGGTCTCCGCGTCGGCGACGCGCCCGTCGACGGTGTGTCCGAGCGCCTCACCGTTGCGCAGCGCGACCTTCACCATGCCGGGCGAGAGGTCCGTGACCGAGCCGGTCTCCGCGACCCCCGCCGACATGAGGTTGAGCAGGAAGAAACCGGTGCCGCAGCCCAGCTCCAGGGCGCGCCCGTAGGGCTTCTCGTTCTGCCCGCCGGTGGCGGCCTCGAAGCGGTCGCGGGCGTAGTCGATGCACCGCTCGTCGAAGCTGATGTGCCACTTCTCGTCGTACGTCTCGGCCTCCCAGTCGTGGTAGAGCACCTGGGCGAGCTTCGTGTCGGAGAATGCGGCCTCAACCTCGTCCGCCGTGGCGTGCGGGTTGGGGGCCGGCTGCTGGTCGGTCATGAAGGCCTTTCGAGAAGATTGTTCCCGTCAGGTTACCGCCCGGTCAGATCACCGCCAACCCGCGTGATGAGAACAGGTTCTGCCGCCTCCGGCCGCCGCGGACCCCGCCGGGCTACTTACCGACGAACTTCGCCTTGCCGGGGCCGTTCTCGACGAACGAGGTCATGCCGATGGTGCGGTCCTCGGTGGCGAACAGCCCGGCGAAGAGGTGCCGCTCGATGGCGAGGCCCGTGTTCAGGTCGGTGTCGAGGCCCTGGTCGATCGCCTGCTTGGCGGCGCGCAGCGCCTGCGAGGCGGCGCCCGTGAACTGCTTCGCCCACGTCAGGGCGGCGTTGTAGACCTCGTCGGGGGCGACGACCTCGTCGACGAGGCCGATCTGCAGGGCCTCCTCGGCGCCGACGAAGCGGCCGGTGAAGACCATGTCCTTCGCCTTGGCCGGGCCCACGAGGCGCGCGAGGCGCTGGGTGCCGCCGCCGCCGGGGATCACGCCGAGCAGGATCTCCGGGACCCCCACCTTGGCGTTGTCGCCGACGATGCGGCGATCGGCACCGAGTGCCACCTCGAGACCGCCGCCGAGGGCGTAGCCGGTGACGGCGGCGACGGTCGGCTTGGTGATCGACGCGATCGCCGAGAGGCCGCTCTGAAGGAGGGCGATGGCCTCGCTCATGTCCGTGTAGCCCATCGCCTGCATCTCCTTGATGTCGGCGCCGGCCGCGAAGACCTTCGGTCCGCCGTAGACGACGACGGCCTTGATGTCGTCGCGGCGGTTCACCTCGGCCGCGAGCTCGAGGAGCTCGTTCTGCACCTGCGAGTTGATCGCGTTCATCGGCGGCCGGTTCAGGCGGATCGTGCCGATACCGGGGTGCTCGTCGGAGGTCTCGAGGGTCACGAATTCAGTCATGACCCCAGAGGCTACCGGGTGCCGGAAAATTTAGTTGGACGTCCACGTAAATCCACGCTGCACGGCTTCGGGCCGTGCCCGGTCAGTAGATCGTCGAGCCCGCGGCGTACTCGGCCCAGCCCGGGAACCGTCGCTCCTCGCGCGTCATGCCGTCGACGATCGCGACCGGCGTGAGGTCCGCGGCCTCCGCGGCCCATCCCAGCACGTCCTCGACGGTGTCGAAGGGCAGCAGCTGGAACAGCTGGGAGTAGGTGGGTGCCATGAGCTTGCTGCGGCCGGCGAGCCAGGCGTCGATCACCGCCTGCGGCCGGTACCAGCCCGCCGAGACCGCCTCGGTGGTCACGCACGTCGCCTCCTGCCCAGCGGGCAGCGGCGCCAGGTAGAACATCGTGTCGTAACGGCGCGGCCGGCCGGGCGGGGTCACCCAGCGCGAGAGCGGTACGAGGTCGTCGGGGTCCACGCGGACGCCGCACTCCTCGTGCGTCTCCCGCGACGCGGTGACGCGCAGGTCGTCGCCGTCCGACGGCTCGATGCCGCCGCCCGGGAAGACCGTCACGTCGGGCGCGAACTCCATGCCACTCGCGCGGATCTGCACGAAGACCTCCAGGCCCTCCGGCGCCGTGCGCAGCAGGAGCACCGTCGCCGCGGGCCGGATCGGGACGTCCGGGAGCGAGCGCGGGTGATGAGCGCCTTCGCCGCGGCCGGCCGCCGGCGAGGCCGCACCGCCCCCGTCGCCCGGCGGTTCCCCAGCGCCCTCCGCCCGGCGGGCCTCCGCCGACTCGCCGCCGCTCATGCCTGCAACCTCCGGCGTCCGGGGCGGGAGGCCCGTCGGGCGAAGAACCGGCCGTCGACCTCGTCGAGCAGGATGCGCTGGCTGAAGGTCTCCGAGAGGACCTCGGCGGTGAGCACGTCGCCGATGAGGCCCTGCGCCACGACGCCGCCCTCCTTGAGCATGAGCGCGTGCGTGAAGCCCGGCGGCACCTCTTCGACGTGGTGCGTCACGAGCACGGTGGCGGGCGCGTCGGGGTCCTGCGCGAGGGTGTCGAGCCGGGCCACCAGCTCCTCACGGCCGCCGAGGTCGAGTCCGGCGGCGGGCTCGTCGAGCAGCATGAGCTCCGGGTCGGTCATGAGCGCCCGGGCGATGAGCACCCGCTTGCGCTCCCCCTCGGACAGGGTGCCGAACCGGCGGTTCGCCAGGTGCTCGGCGCCCATCGACTCGAGCACGTCGACGGCACGCCCGATGTCCACCTCGTCGTACCGCTCGCGCCAGCGTCCGAGCACGGCGTACCCGGCGGAGACCACGAGATCGGTCACCAGCTCGTCGTCCGGCACCCGCGAGGCCAGCGCCGCCGAGCACACGCCGATCCGCGCGGTGAGGTCCTGCACCACCGTCTTCCCGAGCACCTCGCCCAGGATGTGGGCGGTGCCCGCGCTCGGGAAGTCCTGCGCCGAGGCGAGCCGCATGAGCGAGGTCTTACCCGCCCCGTTGGGGCCGATGACGACCCAGCGCTCGTCCAGCTCGACCCGCCAATCGATGGGGCCCACCAGGGTTCGGCCGTCGCGCCGCAGGCTCACCCCGCGGAAATCGATCAGCAGATCCTGGTCGGGCTCGTCGGCGGGGTCTGGGGCGGGCGCGCTGGCGGCGGCGGGATCGGACACATCCCCATCCTGCCGCACGGGACCGGCCGCGGTTGGCAGGATGGTCCCCGTGTCCACAGACCACCGCTCCCCCACTCCCGGCGCCGCGCACCCCCTCGGCGCCGTCCCCCGGCCCGGCGGCGTGAACTTCGCCGTGCACGCCCCGCGCGCCACCGACGTCTGGGTGTGCCTGGTCGAGACCGACGATGCCGGCGTGCGCCGCGAGCAGCGTCTCCGCCTGCCCGCCCAGACCGCTGGAGTCCACCACGGCTTCGTCGCGGGTATAGGCGAGGGCGCACGGTACTGCCTCCGCGCCGCCGGCCCGTGGGAGCCCGATACCGGGCTGAGGTTCAACGAGCACAAGGCGCTCATCGACCCGTACGCCCGCCGGATCGACGGGGCCCTCGGCGACGGCGCGGCCCTCCTGCCCTACGGCGAGGACGGCGGACCGTCGGAGACCGATTCACTCGGCGACATCCCTCTGTGCGTGGTCACGGGGGCGCCACCGGCACCGGAGCCCGGGCCGGGTGTCCCGTGGGACCGGACGGTGATCTGCGAGGTGCACGTCGGCTCCTACACCGCGCGGCATCCGGGTGTCCCCGAAGAACTCCGGGGCACCTACGCGGGCCTGGCGCAGCCCGCGGTGCTCGACCACCTGCGGCGCATCGGCGTCACCGCGGTCGAACTCCTGCCGGTGCAGGCGTGTCTCACCGAGCCCGGGGTGCGCGATCGCGGGATGCGCAATCACTGGGGGTACTCGACGGGGGCGTACTTCGCTCCGGACCCCCGGTACGCGGCGCGGCCGGGCCGCGAGGTCGAGGAGTTCGCGGCGCTGGTCTCCGCGCTGCACTCCGCGGGCATCGAGGTCCTCATGGACGTGGTCTACAACCACACCGCCGAGGAGTCCGTGGCCGGGCCGTCGCTCTCCTGGCGCGGGCTCGACGCGCCCGGCTACTACCTGCTCGAGGACGGCGAGGACCTGGACTACACGGGCTGCGGCAACACGGTCGACTGCGCTTCGCCGGCGTCGGTGCGCATGGTGCTCGACAGCCTGCGGTACTTCGCGGGCGAGTTCGGGGTCGACGGCTTCCGGTTCGACCTCGCGAGCGTCCTCGGCCGCGGCCGCACGGGGACCGGTCCCCAGGGCCCGGTGATCCCGTTCGACCACCGCGCTCCGCTGCTGACGGCCATCGCGGCCGACCCGATCCTGTGTACGCGCAAGCTCATCGCCGAGCCCTGGGACGCGACGGGCGAGGGTTACCGGGTGGGCGGCTTCACGCCGGTGTGGGCGGAGTGGAACGACCGCTATCGCGACACGGTCCGCGACTTCTTCGCCGGCGGCGCGACCGTCGGCGCCCTCGCCTCGCGGGTGTCCGGCAGCCAGGACCTCTTCGGAGCGCAGGGCCGCACGCCCTTCTCGTCGATCAACTTCGTCACCGCCCACGACGGCTTCACCGCCCGCGACCTCGTCAGTTACGAGCGCAAGCACAACGAGGCCAACGGCGAGAACAACCGGGACGGCACGGACAACAACCACTCGGTGAACCACGGCTTCGAGGGCGGCACCACGGACCCCGCGATCCTCGCCGCGCGCGGGGCGCACGTCCGGGCGCTCCTGGCCACGCTGCTGCTCTCCACGGGCACGCCGATGCTGCTCGCCGGCGACGAGCTGGGGCACACCCAGTACGGCAACAACAACGCCTACTGCGTGCCGGAGGGCACCCCCGCGGCCGATGCCTTCGCCGTGGACTGGGACGCCGCGGACGCCGACCTGACGGCCTTCGTGGCCCGCGTCGCCGCGGTACGCCGGGCGGCGCCGGTGCTCCGACAGCACGAGTTCTTCGACGGCCGCGCCACCCGCGACGGCGAACCCGACCTCGCGTGGTTCGGCGCCGACGGGGCCGAGATGTCCGGCGAGGCGTGGCAGTCGCCGGAGGTGCGCACGTTGCAGGCCTGGGTCGACGGTTCCGACGTGCGCGCACCGGGCCGCGACAGCGCCGTCGCGGAGAAGGACGCGCTCATCGTGTGGCACGCGGGCGGCGAGGCCACCGTCGTGCTGGGCGGCCCCGAGTCGTGCACCCACGACTGGGAGCTCATCGTCGACACCACGCTGCCGACCGGCGAGCCCGCGCAGGACCGTACGCTCTATCCGTCGCGCGCCGAAGTCGCGGTGTCCGGCCCGACGGTGCTGGCCTTCCAGCAGGTCTGACCGGCGCAGCTCGCGAGCGGGCTCAGCCCTGGATGGGGACCCGGCGCAGCCGGCCGTCGACGGCGTCGGCCGCCTCGATCTCGTCGCGGGTGACGCCGAGCACGAACAGCACGGCATCCAGGTAGGGGTACGAGAGCGCGGCGTCGGCGACTTCGCGCAGCGCGGGCTTGGCGTTGAAGGCCACGCCCAGGCCGGCGGCGGAGAGCATGTCGATGTCGTTGGCGCCGTCTCCCACGGCCACCGTCTCCTCGACCGGGACGCCGAAGGCGTCGGCGAACTCCTGGAGGGCACGGGCCTTACCCGGCCGGTCGACGACCTCGCCGATCACGCGGCCGGTGAGCACACCGTCGACCACCTCGAGCGTGTTGGCGCGCACGAAGTCGAGTTCGAGGTCCTCCGCGAGCGGCTCGATGACGGCCGTGAAGCCGCCGGAGACGACCCCACAGCGGTAGCCGAGGCGCTTGAGCGTGCGGATCGTCGTCCGCGCCCCCGGAGTCAACTGCAGGCCGGCGGCCACGTCGTCGATGACCGACGCGGGCAGGCCGGCGAGGTTCTCCACGCGGGCGTGCAGCGATTGCTCGAAGTCCAGCTCTCCACGCATCGCTGCCTCGGTCACGGCGGCCACCTCGGCCTCCTTGCCAGCGCGGGCGGCGAGCATCTCGATGACCTCGCCCTGCACCAGGGTGGAGTCGACGTCGAAGCAGATGAGCCGCTTGGAGCGGCGCGCGATGCCGGCGCGCGAGGTGGCGATGTCGACGCCCTGCTCCTTCGCGACGGCCGCGAGCTCCGCGCGGAAGGCGACCTCGTCGGCACCGTCGGGCACCGTCACCATCAGTTCCAGCGCGGTCACGGGGTAGTCGGCGACGCCGGCGATCGACTCGATGTTGACGTTCCGCCCGGCGAGGGCCGTCGCGAGCGCCGAGAGTGCCCGAGCGCTGACGGGTGCCCCCAGCAGGACGACGGCGTGCGTGGGCACGGGCGGACGGGGCGGCTGCTCGGCGGTGATCTCCACCGCGACGTCCATCCCGACGGTCGCCATGGCCTGCTCGACGAGCTCCTGCACGTGCTCGGGGTCGCCGTGGACCGCGGCGAGCACGCCGAGGGTGAGCCGACCGCGGATGACGGTCTGTTCCACGTCGAGGACGCTGACCTCGTTGCGGGCCAGGACACCGAACAGGACCGAGCTGACGCCGGGCTTGTCGCCGCCGGTCACGGTGATGAGGATCGTGGGGGCCGAGGTCGCATCGTGCACGGGGAAAGCGTAGTCGCCGCCCCGTGGAACGCCGAACGGCGCCTCCCGTGCGGGAAGCGCCGTTCGGTTCAGCTCACGAGCCGGGCGTCACACCTTCGCGTCGCCGCGCTCCTGCGAGTGCTTGTCACCCACACCCGGACCCGAGTGGGCCTCGGTGCGCATGCGCTCGACCATGTGCGGGTAGTGCAGCTCGAACGCGGGACGCTCGGAGCGGATGCGCGGCAGCTCGGTGAAGTTGTGGCGCGGCGGCGGGCAGCTGGTGGCCCACTCGAGGCTGTTGCCGAAGCCCCACGGGTCGTCGACCGTGACGACCTCGCCGTAGCGGTAGCTCTTGAAGACGTTCCACACGAAGGGCAGCGTCGAGGCGCCCAGGATGAACGCGCCGACCGTCGAGATCTGGTTCAGCGTGGTGAAGCCGTCCGTGTCGAGGTAGTCGGCGTACCGACGCGGCATGCCCTCGGCGCCGACCCAGTGCTGGACCAGGAAGGTCATGTGGAAGCCGATGAAGGTGAGCCAGAAGTGCCAGCGGCCCAGGCCCTCGTCGAGCATGCGGCCCGTCATCTTCGGGAACCAGAAGTAGATACCGGCGTAGGTCGCGAAGACGATGGTGCCGAACAGCACGTAGTGGAAGTGCGCGACGACGAAGTAGGTGTCGGACACCGCGAAGTCGAGCGGCGGCGAGGCGAGCAGCACACCGGTCAGGCCACCGAAGAGGAAGGTCACGATGAAGCCGATCGAGAACAGCATCGGCGACTCGAACGTTATGTGACCTCTCCACATCGTGAGGATCCAGTTGAAGAACTTCACGCCTGTGGGCACGGCGATCAAGAAGGTCATGAAGCTGAAGAAGGGCAGCAGCACCGCGCCGGTGGCGTACATGTGGTGCGCCCACACCGCGACCGAGAGGGCCGCAATCGCCAGCGTCGCGAGGACCAGGCCGCTGTAGCCGAAGATCGGCTTGCGGCTGAAGACCGGGAAGATCTCCGAAACGATGCCGAAGAAGGGCAGCGCGATGATGTAGACCTCGGGGTGGCCGAAGAACCAGAACAGGTGCTGCCACAGGATGACGCCGCCGTTGGCGGGGTCGTAGATGTGGGCGCCGAACTGGCGGTCGACCTCGAGGCCCATGAGCGCGGCGGTCAGCAGCGGGAAGGCGAGCAGGATCAGCAGCGAGGTCACCAGGATGTTCCAGGTGAAGATCGGCATGCGGAACATCGTCATGCCGGGCGCACGCATGCAGATCACGGTGGTGACCATGTTGACGGCACCGAGGATGGTGCCGAGACCACCGACCGCGAGGCCCATGATCCACAGGTCCGCACCGGGTCCGGGCGAGTGGAGGGCGTCGGTCAGCGGGGTGTACGCGGTCCAGCCGAAGTCGGCCGCGCCACCGGGCGTGATGAAGCCGGCGATCACCATCAGGGCGCCGAAGACGAACAGCCAGTAACCGAAGGCGTTCAGGCGCGGGAAGGCGACGTCGGGCGCGCCGATCTGCAGCGGCAGCACGAAGTTGGCGAAGCCGATGACGATCGGCGTCGCGTACAGCAGCAGCATCACGGTGCCGTGCATCGTGAACAGCTGGTTGAACTGCTCGGTGGAGAGGAACTGCAGCCCCGGGTTGGCGAGCTCGGCGCGCATCAGGAGCGCCATCAGGCCACCGATGAGGAAGAACGCGAAGCACGTGACGATGTACATGATGCCCAGCGTCTTGTGATCGGTCGTCGTCACCAGCTTGTAGATGAACGACCCCTTGGGCCCGGTCCGCTGCGGGTACGGACGTGCGGCGGTCACCTCGACTGCCGGACGATGCGCTTGCGCGGTCACAAATCCTCCTGCCCTGGGCCACCTGCACCGCGGCTGTCGGTACCGGCTTCAGGCCTCTTCAATCAGGTCTTTCGGGCGGTGTTCGCTCACGGCGGACGCCACCCTTGTGGGGTAAGCGTAGCCCCTCGCCCCCGGGCTTGTCCTCGCGGTCCTACTCTGCGTCGTACTCGCGTCGCGGAGCCGGCCGGAAGGGCCGCTACTGCTACCGTGGCGCACGGCCGGAACTACAGGTGAGGACAGTCGTCGTGAACAGGGTCGGAACTATCAGGGCGAGTGCCGTGATCGCACTCACCGTCGTCGCCGGCACCGCCCTCAGCGCGTGCGGCGGCTCGGAACCGATCCAGCAGCCCTTCGCCTCGATCTCCACCACGACCACGCGCCTCGCGTCGGCGAACATCATCGGACTCGACCGCAAGCCCGACGAGGCCTGCGCCGCGCCCGTCACCGGCACCGCCGCGCCGGCCGCGATCGCCGTCGCCGACCCTGCGCTCCTCGACGGGCTGTGCGCCCTCGGGCTGCAGAACCGGGTGAAGGCGGTCGCCGGGGACGTACCCGTCTACCTCGGCACGACTCTCGCGAAGGCCCCGAAGCTCACCGGCGGCGCGCAGGCCGACGTGACCGTCGGAACCGCGCAGTCCGCCGAGGCGAACCGTCGGGCCGGCCGGGCCGTGATCGTGCCGGCACCGTCGGCGGACTGGCGGCGCAGCTTCCTCGCCCTGGCCGACGCGGTGCGGATGCCCGCCGAGGCCCGCGCAGTCCTCGACGAGTACCAGCGCGACGCGGCGGAGAAGTCCGTGAAGATCGACGCGGTGCACAACACCGTCTCGCTGGTGCGGTTCACCGCCGACGGCAAGGCGTGGGCCCTCGGCTCGTCGCCGCTCGCCGCGCAGGTCCTCGCGGACCTCAAGGTGGTGCGGCCCGAGCCCCAACGTAAGCCGGAGGCCGTGGAGATGTCCGATGACGACGTCTCGGCCGCTGAGGGCGACCTGATCTACGTCGGCTACGAGGGCGACAAGGGCCGCGAGCACGGCATGGCCGTGATGATGTCGAAGCCGTGGAAGCAGCTGCGCGCGGTGGTCGCCAAGCGGCAGCTCCTGGTCCAGGACTCCGCATGGTTCTCGGCCGGCGGCCCCGTCGCCGCCGGTGTCGTCCTGCACGACGTGAGCAACACCATCAAGGCGTCCTCCTAACTCCTCGACCGCCCCACGACCGGTCGCCCGCCGACCGGCGCCTCCCGCTGCCCGCCGGGGCGCCCGCCGCCGCGCCCACGCCCGGGAACGGGTGTGCGGTGAACGCGCCCGTGGACGCGCTGTACCAGCACCGGAACGCGAACGTTCCTCCGTGACGCCCCTCACATCGAGCCGCTAAAACCGCTGGCCCAGCGCTCGGTGTACACCTGTTCACGGATTCCGGGCGGAAGACCCTTCATTCATGCTTGTTTGAAGTGATAGTCTGACATCGATTCAATCTCATACACGGCTTCTACCAGCACAGACGTCTGTGGGATTTCCCACAGGGTCACGGAAGAAACACCAGGTACGAGCCGGACGAGGGTGCCAGGAAAGGATCCATCATGGCCCTGCTGAACATGCCCCGGGTGACCCACATGGCCCGCATGCGCGGTCGCTCGTTCCCCGGCCAGGCCGAGTACGAGCAGACGCTGAACGACCTCTCCGAGGCCTCGGTCCGCCGCAACTTCGATCCCTACGTCGACATCGACTGGGACTCCCCCGAGCTGGCGATCGTCCCCGACGACCCGCGCTGGGTCTGCAACCCGCGCTTCGATCCGATCGGCCGCCACCCCTGGTACCAGGCGCAGCCGCTGGCCAAGCAGATCGAGATCGGCATGTGGCGCCAGGCCAACGTCGCCAAGGTCGGCCTGCAGTTCGAGTCGATCCTGATCCGCGGGATCATGCAGTACACCGCCGTGCAGCCGAACAACTCCCCCGAGTTCCGCTACGCCACGCACGAGGCGAAGGAGGAGTGCCAGCACACGCTGATGTTCCAGGAGTTCGTCAACCGCGTGGGCATGGACGTGCCCGGCGGCGCCTGGTGGTTCCGGCGGCTGTCGCCGATCATCCCGCTCGCGGCCACCACCTTCCCGAACATCTTCTACATGGGTGTGCTCGCCGGCGAGGAGCCGATCGACCACCTGCAGAAGCAGTTCCTGCGCTCGGCCGATACGCAGCACCCGGCGATGACCTCGGTCATGCAGATCCACGTGGCCGAGGAGGCCCGCCACATCTCGTTCGCGCACCAGCTGCTGGAGCACAAGGTGCCGACGCGTGGCCCGATCCCGCGCTTCCTGCTCTCGCTGGCGATGCCGCTGGTGATGCGGATCCTGCTCGGCGCGATCATGGTCCCGCCGAAGCAGTTCTGGGACACCTTCGACATCCCGCGGTCGGTGAAGAAGGACATCTTCTGGCGCTCGCCGGAGTCGAAGGCCATGCGTCAGGAGATCTTCGGCGACGTCCGCCTGCTGGCGGAGCGCACGAACCTGATGAACCCGGTCTCCCGCCTGCTGTGGCGCGCCCTGGGCATCCACGGACGTACCTCGCGGTTCCGCAGCGAGCCGTCGTACGCCGCGCAGTAGTCTCGAACCACCCCGAAATCCGGCTCGGCGGTCACCCGCCGAGCCGGACCCGTATCCCGGCCCGGCTACGGCACCCACCGGAGGAGATTCCTCATGCCCCACGTCATCACCCAGTCCTGCTGTAGCGACGCGTCGTGCACCTTCGCGTGCCCCGTCAACTGCATCCACCCGACGCCCGACGAGCCGGGCTTCGCGACGGCCGAGATGCTGTACGTGGACCCCACGACGTGCGTCGACTGCGGCGCCTGCGTGACGGCGTGCCCCGTCGACGCGATCGGGCCGGCGCACCGCCTGCCCGAGGAGCACAAGGTCTACATCGAGCTGAACCGCTCGCTCGCCGCCGCGGACCCGGCGAACTCGTCGCTCGGCGGACCCAACCCGCAGGAGCGCAGCCGGCCGCCGATGGCGCACACGGTCCCGCCGAAGATCCTCCCGATCGAGTCCGGCACCGTCATCAGCGTGGGCGTGATCGGCAGCGGCCCGGCCGCGATGTACGCGGCCGACGAGCTGCTCCGCTACCCCGGCGTCACCGTCGACGTGTACGAGAAGCTGTCCACCCCGTACGGCCTGGCCCGCTTCGGCGTCGCGCCCGATCACACCCGCACCCGCAAGGTCTCGGGCCTGTTCGACAAGGTCGCCGCCGATCCGAACTTCCGTATCCACCTGAACACCGAGGTGGGCGGCGACGTGAGCCTGGAAGAGCTGCGCACCCGTCATGACGCGATCGTCGTCGCCGTCGGTGCGAGCACCGACAAGAAGCTCGGCATCAGCGGCGAGGACCTGCCGAACGTGCGCAGCGCGACCGACTTCGTCGCCTGGTACAACGGCCATCCCGAGCACAAGGGCGACGCCGTCGACCTCACGCACGACCGGATCGTCATCATCGGCAACGGCAACGTCGCGCTCGACGCCGCCCGCATCCTCACGGCGGCGCCGGAGGAGCTCGAGGGCACCACGATCTCCCCCGCCGCGCTCGCCGCGCTGCGCGAGTCGAAGGTCGAGGAGGTCGTGATCGTCGCGCGCCGCGGCCCCGAGCACGCCGCCTTCACCCTCCCCGAGGCGCTGGGCCTCGCCGACGAGCGGACGGTCATCGTCCATCCGGACCCCGATGTGGCCGAGACGCTCGTCGCCGGCAGCGATTCCGAGCTGATCGGGCACAAGCTGCAGCTCCTCGAGTCGCTGGAGACCCAGTCGGACGCGCCGCGCCGCATCCGCCTGCGTTTCCTCACCACGCCGGAGTCCATCGAGGCGACCGACGACGGCCTGATCCTGCACGCGAAGCACACCGTGACCGGCGAGGCCATCGACCTGCCGGTCGGGATGGTGCTCACCTCCGTCGGCTACCGGGGCGTCCCGGTCCCGGGCCTGCCCTTCGACGACCGCCGCGCGGTGCTGCCGAACGAGGCAGGCCGGGTCCTCGGGGACGACGGTGCGCCGCTCCCCGGCGTGTACGTCACGGGCTGGATCAAGCGCGGCCCCAACGGCTTCATCGGCACGAACAAGACCGACTCGCAGGAGACGGTCGAGAAGTTCGCCGAGGACGTCGTCGCCGGAGTCGTGAAGGGACGGCCTTCGGGTAAGCGCAAGCGGCCGCTGAGCAGGATCCTCGGCGCGTAACCTCGTCCCGTGGCCTCCTCCGAGCACGGCGCGCCGATCGAACTCACCGTCGGCGAGCACGTGGTGCGCGTCTCCAGCCCGGAGCGCGTCTACTACCCGAGGATCGGTGCGACGAAGCTCGATGTCGTGCGGTACTACGAGGCCGTGGGCCCGGGGATCGTCCGGGCGCTGCGCGATCGCCCGACGATGCTGCACCGGTATCCGAAGGGCGTCGACGGGCCGAAGGTCCACCAGAAGCGGATCCCCGCGGGCGCCCCGGACTGGCTCGAGACGGTGGAGATCTACTTCCCCCGTTTCGGTCGGACGGCCGACGAGGTGGTGGTCACCGAGCTCGGCTCGGTGATCTGGGCGGCGCAGATGTCGACGGTCGAGTTCCACCCGTGGAACTGCCGCGCCGGTGACGTCGAGCATCCCGACGAGTGGCGCATCGATCTCGATCCGATGCCCGACTGCTCGTGGGAGCGGGTGCAGCGGGTGGCGGGCGTCGTGCGGGAGGTCCTGGACGAGTTGGGCATCCGCGGCTTTCCGAAGACCTCGGGCGGGTCCGGGCTGCACGTGTACGTGCGGATCGAGCCCCGCTGGACCTTCTCGGAGGTCCGACGGTGCGCCCTCGCCTTCGCCCGCGAAGTGGAGCGCCGGGCACCGTCGGACGTCACGACGGTGTGGTGGCGCAAGGACCGCGACCCGGCGGCGGTCTTCCTCGACTACAACCAGAACGCGCGCGATCACACCATCGCGTGCGCGTACTCGCTGCGCGGCACCCCGATCGCCACCGCCTCCGCCCCGATCACGTGGGACGAGGTGCCGGACGTACACCCCGACGATTTCACGATCCGCACCCTGCCCGGGCGCTTCACCGAGCTCGGCGATCTGCACGCGGAGATCGACGACGTCGCCCACTCCCTCGACACCCTCGTCGAGTGGGCCGACCGCGACGATCTCCCCCTCGCCGATTGAACACCGTTTCTGCTCACCGTGACCTGGTCTTTCACCGACCGAAACGGTGTTCGATCGCCGTGGGTCACGCCCGGCAGGAGTCGCTGACGATGCGGACCGTCGAGGCGGGGTGGGCTTCGAGCAGGGACGCGGGCCGGACGGGGCGGCGAACCAGCTCTCCGCCGCAGTTCGGGCACGTGCCGTGCAGCTTCTCGTCGTTGCAGTCCCCGCACCAGGTGCACTCGAAGGTACAGATGAACGCCTCGCGCGAGTCCGGCGCGATGTCGCGCCCGCAGCATTCACAGTTGGGCCGGATCTCCAGCATTTCTTCTCCGCTCGTCCCGTTCAGCATCCCAGTCCCCAGCGGTTTCGGCGCAGAAGTCCCAGGAAGCGATCGCCGAAACCGCTAGGAACCGCCAAGGAAGTCGAGCAGCCCGCGGATGGGATCGAGAGTGTTCGTGACGTTCGCGGCCGTGACGACCCCGGCGACGATGGCGCCCACCAGCGTCGCCACCGCCCACCGTCGACGATCCTGCCGCCAGGCGCGGACGGCGAACGCCACCAGCACGACGGTCAACACCGCCGCCATGATCACGACGGCGAGGTGGTAGCGCGCGAAGTCATCGACGAGTTCTTGGACCGCCGGCGATCTCGCACCGCGCAACTGCCGGCGCATCGACGACAGCGCCTCCGCCAGCGGTCCGTCGGACTCCGAGACCCGATCGCCGAGCAGCGAAAACGCCGACGAGAGCGGCGCCACCGAACCCTGGACGTTCGCGATGAGGAGAACCGTCGGAATCAATGCCAGCGCACGGTGTCCCAGGTACAGCGCGAGCGCGACGAGCAGAGCCGCGAAGACCGCCTTGATCACGTGGTACCACTGCCAGTCGTCGACGAGCGATGCGAGGCCCGGCGTGAATTCGGCACGCCCGTCCACGATGTACCGCGGGAACTCCTCGCCGGCGCGTGCGGCGAATCCCGTGCCCACGATCTGCCGTGGTGCCATGAGGAACCCGAACACCAGAGCCAGAGCCAGCGCGAGGCCGACCACTACTTCCGGGCGCCGCACCACTCCGAACACCGCGTCCTGCTGGGTCGCGCTCATGGTGCGATGGGTGTTTCGGGCGAGGCCACTCGGACGGCTCGGATCGCCTCGTCGAACGACGGGCGCGTGCCGATCTGCCAGGTGACGCGATGCGCACGGGCCTCCGGCGGCAAACCCATGAGGGCGGCGTTGAATCCGGACAGAGGCAACCGTCGCCCAGTCCGGATCGGACGCCCCGCGACGCCGAGCACGTACAGGGTGGGGCCGAATCGGCCGCCGCGGTAACAGCCGACGTGCACCGCATCGGCGCCCTGCCAATCGAAGTCGAACCCGCCTCTGGGTGAGCGGATTCCGCGACTATCGACGACGAGCACCGTGCGGCGCACCGTCAGCGCGACGATTCCGAAGACGAGCGATCCGGCTCCGAGCAGAACTGCGACGAGCCCTACTACCGGTATCGGTACGAGGCTGCGCCACTCCGACTCGGGCGAGACGATCATCGCCAGGCCGATGACGCCGAAGATCGGGGCCACGACGAAGTGAAGCAGCAGCACACCGATGGTGGGCTGCTGCTTCGCGACGAACTCCGTCAGAAGTCCCAGTCCTCGTCCTCGGTGTTGACGGCCTTGCCGATCACGTACGACGAGCCGGAACCGGAGAAGAAGTCGTGGTTCTCGTCGGCGTTGGGCGACAGCGCGGAGAGGATCGCGGGGTTCACGTCGGTGGCGTCCTTGGGGAACAGCGCCTCGTAGCCCAGGTTCATCAGGGCCTTGTTGGCGTTGTAGCGCAGGAACTTCTTGACGTCCTCGGTGAGGCCGACCTCGTCGTACAGCGACTCGGTGTAGTCCTCCTCGTTGGAGTACAGCTCCATGAGCAGCTCGAACGTGTAGTCCTTGATCTCCTCGCGGCGCTCCGGCGTCTGCGTCTCCAGCCCGCGCTGGAACTTGTAGCCGATGTAGTAGCCGTGCACGGCCTCGTCGCGGATGATCAGGCGGATCATGTCGGCCGTGTTGGTGAGCTTGGCGCGCGAGGACCAGTACATCGGCAGGTAGAAGCCGCTGTAGAACAGGAACGACTCGAGCAGCGTCGAGGCGACCTTGCGCTTGAGCGGGTCGTCGCCGCGGTAGTAGTCCATGACGATGGACGCCTTGCGCTGCAGGTGCTCGTTCTCCTCCGACCAGCGGAAGGCGTCGTCGATCTCGCGCGTGCTGCACAGCGTGGAGAAGATGGAGCTGTAACTCTTCGCGTGCACCGACTCCATGAACGCGATGTTGGTGTACACCGCCTCCTCGTGCGGGGTGATCGCATCGGGGATCAGCGAGACGGCCCCGACGGTGCCCTGGATCGTGTCGAGCAGCGTCAGGCCGGTGAAGACCCGCATCGTGAGCTGCTTCTCGTGATCGGTGAGCGTGCCCCACGACGGGATGTCGTTGCTGACCGGCACCTTCTCGGGCAGCCAGAAGTTGCCCGTCAACCGGTCCCAGACCTCGGCGTCCTTCTCGTCCGGAACCCGGTTCCAGTTGATCGCCGAGACCCGGCTGACCAGCTTGAGCGGCGCTCCGTCGGCAGGGCTGTGAGCGGCGATTTCAGACATGACACCTCAGTTTTCGCGGAGCTGGATTTCAACGCCCATGACACTACCCCTTGGGGCCGACAAGACCGAGGAACGCAAGACCTAGTGCCATCGGGCCAGTTCGGCGTGTCGGCGTCAGATGATCACGACATCGAGCAGCCCGTCGAGTACGGTCCGGTCCCCCACCAGGTCGACGGTGCCGGGCTCGGTCCGCCGCCACAGCACCAGGTCCAGGTCCGATGCGGCGCCGCGCAGCGTCACATCGGCGGGCACGGACTCATCGAGCACGTCGATGCCGTCGGCGCGCAGGCGCAGCGTCCACCGGTCGCCCGTGTCGGTCGCCTCGATCACGATGACCTTCCCCACCAGAGCGTCGGGCAGCCCCTTCTTGCCGACGATCAACGGGATCTGCATCTGCGTCAGCTCCGTGATGCCGTCGGCCGCGGTCCAGGCGGGAAGGGCTTCGGCGCCGCCCGGCAGTGAGTTCTGCAGGTCCCAGCGGTGGATGGAGACCTCCTGCGTCATCCGCCGCATCCAGAACGCGGCGACGGTACGGCCGATGAAGGCGCGAGCGGGCTCGTCGGGCTCGTGCCGCCGCAGCTCGTCGAGCAGCGCGGCATTGACCCCCGCGTACCACTGCAGCACGGCGTCGCCGTCGGGCACGTCCGAGACATCGGGGACGAACCGCTCCTTCGAGTCCGCGCCCGCTTGCAGGAAGGCGGTGGCCCAGCGGTGGGCGCCGGCGGTGTGGACGACACCGTCGCGCACCGTCCACCCCGGGCAGCTGGGCACGGGCAGACCGAGGGAGGCGGGGGCGATGGCGGCGATGCGGGCGCCGTCGGCGGCGATGGAGTCGAGCCAGAGCTGCTTCGTCATGGCCACGACCCTACGAACCCGGAGGCCGGTCGCGCTGCGCGATGCGGATTCGTCCCGCCCGATTCCCCACTCAATGTTAATTTCCAACACATCATGCAGTATTGAGGATTGGGGAGAAATGGGATTCCGGAACGTCACCGTCGCGGCGGTCGCCGCCACCACTGCCGCACTCGCTGCGCTCATGCCGCCGACGGCGCAGGCCGAGCCGAACACCGTCACCTGCAGCCAGTCGCCCGATGTCGGTGCGCCGTCGACCGCCGGTGGTCTCTTCGGCACCGCTCCCCTGACCTTCCCCGCAGCACTGGTCGGCGGATGGGACCTCGACACCGGCTACTCCGCCGGTGCGGCGACGACCGCCGCGGCCCGGTACTCGCCGGGCGGCAACGTGATGAACCTCGTCGAGGTCGGGCGACTCCGGGTCAGCCCCGGCAGCCACGACACCACGTCCATGGCGCTCGCGTTCTCGCTCTGCCGCTTCCCGGACCGGTCCGGACAGGCGCAGCGCACCACCACCGATCGACGGGCCCGGCCCGTCGTCATCGACGGCGTGAAGGGCACGCGGCTCGACCTCAACGCGAATACCCCGCGGGGAGCCGGAGGCGCCCCGGAGTCGGACTGGTTCACGATCATCGTTCTCGATACGACCCCGACGTCGTACTTCCTCGGTGGCGCGAACAAGACCAACACCGACGCGCGCGGCAAAGTCGACGCGGTGATCCGCGCCCTCCAGGTGCGTTAGCGGCGGCCGGGCGCAGTCACGTCACCTGCACCGCGTCCAGCAACCGCGGGACGACGGTGCCGTCACCGAAGGTCTCGAGCCGGGTCACCGGGACGCGGCGCCAGAGCGCGAGGTACAAGTCGGACGTGGCGCCCCGGAGCGCGGCATCGCCCTTCGCGTGCCCGCGCCCGACGGCGACGGCCTGCCGGTCGAGCGCCAGAGTCCACTCCGCGTCGTCGCGATCGGTGCCGTGCAGGTGGATGGTCCGCCCGACGAGTTCGTCCGGTAGGCCGGGGCCTCGGGAGAGGAACCGTCCGGCGAAGACCTGTGCCCACTCCTCGATCCCGTCACCGGCGAGGACGGACTCGACCGGGACCGCTGCGTCCCACGCGTTCTCGGCATCCCACCTGTGCACTGCGGTCTCGAGGGCCTGGCGGCGCATCCAGAAGGCGGCGGTCACGCGGCCGTTGAAGGCACGGGCCGGCTCCTCGGCGCCGTGCCGTCGCAGTTCCCGCAGGAGCCCGTCGAGCCGGTCGCGGTACCAGGCCGTCACGGCCGCACCGGAGGGCGCGTCGTCCTCGATCGGGGCCAACCGGGTGGTCGAGTCGGGCCCCTCGGCGAGGAAGGTCGCGGCCCAGCGATGCACTCCCCCGAGGTGCACGACGAGGTCGCGCACGGTCCATCCGGGACACGTCGGAACGTCGAGGTCCAGGTGCTCCGGGGACGTCGCCGCGATCGCGCCGCCGTCGCGCTCCAGGGCCGCGAGCCACTCGTTCGGGGCGGTCATGCCGGTGACGATACCGCGGACGGTGCATGCTGTAGCGGTGACCGAACTGCCGATGTTCCCGCTCGGTGCCGTCCTCCTCCCGGGCGAGGAGCTGCCGCTGCGCGTCTTCGAACCTCGGTACCGCCGGATGGTGGAGCAGTGTCTCGCGACGGACGGCCGGTTCGGGGTGGTGCTCATCGAGCGCGGCAGCGAGGTGGGCGGCGGCGACGTGCGCACGGACGTCGGCACCGTGGCGCTCATCGACCGGTACGTGCGCCGCGCCGGCGGCGAGTTCACGCTGCTCTGCCGGGGCGTCGAACGAGTGCGGGTCGCGCGGTGGCTGCCCGACGATCCCTATCCCCTCGCGGAGGCCGACCTCTGGCCGGACGAGGTGCAACGCGCCGTGGACCTGATCCCGCTGTTGAGCAAGCGCGGCGAGGCCGAAAGGCTGGCGGCGCGGCTCGCGCGCGCCGAGGGCGTCAAGCCGCGGGCATGGCCGAAGTTGACGCTCCCGGAGGATCCGGTCGAACGCAGCTACTACCTCGCGCGTGCGCTGCCGCTCTCGGATGCCGACCGGCATCGCGCGCTGGCAGCGGCCGGCCCCGCCGACCGCGTTCGCGTGCTGGGCGACGCGCTCGACGACCTACTCGCGACGCTGCGTTTCCGGTTGCAGTAGGAGCAGTCCCATGCCCCACGACCCCCTCCCCGGCGGATGATCGGGCTCGATGAGGTGCGCGCCACGCGGCCCGCGTGGCGCCACACGGGGTTGCGGTACTTCCCGTACGCCGCCGTCGTCGACGACGCTTGGTGGGTCCTGCGGGTCAATCATGGCTTCCCCGAACACGATCTGTACACGGTGTTCGTCGACGGGACAGCGGTCGCCGATGCCACGCCGGGCCGCGGCTCCTCCCCGTTCGACGCGAGCCTCGCACGGCTCGACCAGCTGAGTAAGGGCCGAGGACCGCAGGTGGAACCCGCCGTCGCGCACGCCGCGATCGCCCCGATCGCCGCGTTCGCGGACTACGGCAGCGAGAACGACGACACCTGCGATTTCTGCTTCGGCGACAAGGACGGCTACGCGCCGATGTGACGCCCACCGGCGGCGTCGATGACCTCCGCGGCCAACGCACGGGCGCGGTCGAGTTCGGCGTCGTCGCCGAAGAGTTCGCGTCGGGTGTTCGCCGCTGCGAGGTAGGCGTCCAGCCGGAACGCGGCCGCCGCGGGGTCGGCGGCCCCCTCAGCCGCGAACTCGGACTCGAGGAGATCGAGCCATTCCCGCTTCAGGTTCCGGACCGCTTCGGCGACCGCGCCTGTCCGGTGGCCGTACTCCGTCGCGGTGGCCGTCACGAAGCAGCCACCCGGAAAGGTCTCGGCGCGGAGGTACCCGACCCACGCGTCGAGGAGGGCGTGCAGCCTGTCGGCGCCGGGCGACACCGCCAGCGCGGGCCGGATCACCACGTCGATGTAGACACGGCGCGCCTCCGCGACGGCGGCGACCTGGATCGCCTCGCGCGTCGGGAAGACGGTGAGGATGCCGCTCTTGCTGACGCCGGTCGCGGCGGCCAGGCCACCCACGGTGATCGTGTCCAGGCCGTGGACGGTCGCCAGGTCGGCGGCGGCCCGCGCGACGCGGCGCCGGGTGGCGTCGCCGCGCGCCCGCCGGCGGTCGGCGGTCGCCGGTGTGGTCATGGGTTCAACTGTAGCCACGCGATCGCTCTGGACGGGGCGCGGCGGACGGAGTACCGTCGAGCCATGTTTACGACCGATCGGTCGTACTGATTGGGAGGGCCATGTCCGACAACGCTTTCGCACCGCTCCTGGAGCGCACGGTGACCATCGCCGCCCCGCCGGCCACCGTCTGGGAGGCGGTGGGCGATGTGCGGCGCATGCCCGAGTGGAGCCCCCAGGTGGCCTCCGTCAGGCTGCGCGCGCCCGCGGCCGACGTCCGCCTGGGCACGCGCTTCACCAACCTCAACCACCTGGGAGAACTCGAATGGGTCACGCACGGCGAGGTCGTACGACACGAGCCCGCGCACGCGATCGCCTTCCGCATCGAGGAGAACTACACGATCTGGTCGTTCACGCTCGAATCCGAGGGCGACGGCACCGTCCTGACGCAGCGCCGGGAGGCGCCGGACGGGATCTCGCAGTTCTCACTCGACCTCACCGAGAGCCACCTCGGCGGGCAGGAGGCGTTCACGGCCCTCCTGCTCGAGGGCATGGAGCGCACTCTCGCCGGCATCCGGTCGGCCGTCGAGGCCACCGACCGGTGACCACCCGTCCCGATCAGGAGGCGAGCTGCGCCGCCGCTGGCGGTGGCGCGTCGAGGTCGTCGCAGAAGTAGAACGCGGCGTCGGGATCGGCCTGGGCGGGCGGGGGCAGGTGAGTCAGCAGCCGGGACAGGGTCGCCGAATGATGGAACGGGAGGTCCGCCGGATCCCGCAGGTCGGCGCTGCCTCCCGCGACGGGATGCCAGGTGTCGTCGCCCACGGCGCGACAGCGCATTTCAGCCCGGCCGGACGGAGCGCACTCGCTGACGACCTCCACCGTGCCGATGACGCGGGCGCCGTCGGCGGTGGGGATCGGGTGTTCGGCCTCGATCGTCGTGGTGAGCCGATGCAGAGATCTCATGACGTCTTCTTCCTCATGGACTCCAGGGGCCGGTCGGAAACACGAGGGAATCGGGTCGGGGGCTCCGACCAGCCCGTCAAGGGGCCCCCGACCCTCGCAGCGTGGCCTGTGTGCCGCGGGACGTCGTCTAGATGAAGAACCGCCGACCGTCGATGGTCAGCACCTCGTCGCGGCGGACCCAGGGGTAGTCCTCGACCACGGCGTCGAGGTCGACGCTGCGCGCCTGCTCGGCGAGATCCGCCGGGTCCGCGTGGGGCACGCCGATTCCCAGGTCCCGGATACGGGGATCGTTGCTCTGTTGCATGTCCGCCCTCCGATCACGGTCGGGTGGTGGCGAGCCGGTCGCGCCCGCCCGCCACCACTCCGGAACTATCCGGCTACGTCGACGCGTGCGTCGTCGTCGGCCGCACTGGACTCGACGGCGAGTTGTTCGCACTGCGGTTCGTCGGAGCCCTGCTCGACGACGATCCGGCGGGGTTTCGCGCGCTCGGCGATCGGAATCGTCACCGTGAGAACACCGTTGTCATAGCGCGCGGCGATCCCAGCGGTGTCGATGCTGTCGCCGAGGGTGAGCTGCCGGCGGTAGACGCCGGAGAAGCGCTCACTGGCCAGCCACCTCACCCCGGAATCGGGCATCGCCGTCCGCCGGCCCGTGAGAGTGAGGACACCGTTCTCGACGTCGACGTCGATGGAGCCGGGGTCCGCGCCCGGTAGGTCGGCTGTGAGGACGTAGTGGTCGTCCACCTGGTAGAGGTCCATCGGCATGAACCGCGGCGAGCGCGGCGATCCGGTTTCCCGGTTCGCAGTCAACAGGCCCTGGGCCACAGCATCCAACTCGGAGAATGGGTCGAACCTCAGCACAGCAAACACCTCCCGTGAACTCCAGGCCGCCCGCCACTCTGACGAGCGACTCTTCAACTGTGCAGTACTAGTTTTAGCACTCTCTTCGCACGAGTGCTAGATGTTGACGAGAGGCGTTCTCAGACCTTGCGCGAAGCACATCGCGACGTCCGGCAGCGGGACGGGGCTGGCACGAATCGCAACAGGGGTTCACTCCGCTTTCGCTCTGCGAGACCGAATAGGGCTGGTGGGGAGAGAATTTCGCCGTATGATCAGCACATGCAATCCCCTCGCCACGAGGCACTCGATGCGGTGGGCGGGGCTCCACAATCCTTCGGGAGCTTCCGCCTCACTTTCGACGAGGAGCGCTGGTACTGGTCCGACGAGGTCGCGGCGATGCACGGCTACGCGCCGGGCGAGGTCGTCCCGACGACCGACCTGATCCTGTCCCACAAGCACCCCGATGATGCCCCGGCGGTGCGCGAGCAGGTGCGCCGCACGATGGATTCCGGAGAGCCCTTCAGCAGCCGGCACCGCATCATCGACACCGCCGGAACGGTGCACCACATCATCGTGATCGCTGACCGCATGGAGTCGGAGGACGGCGCCGTGATCGGCACCGAGGGTTACTACATCGACATCACCGACACCGTCCGGTCGGAGATCCGCCAGTCACTCGCGGAGACCGTGCCCGACATGATCGCGGCCCGTGAGGACATCGACCGCGCCAAAGGCGTGCTGATGTTCGTCTACGGCGTCTCCGCCGACCGAGCCTTCGACATCCTGCGCTGGCGCTCCCAGGAGACGAACGTCAAATTACGACTGCTCGCCGCGCAGCTCGTCGACGATTTCGCCGCGCAAGAGCCGCTGCTCTCCCGCAGTGCCCGGGAGCGCTTCGACCATCTCCTCCTCACCGCCCACCGCCGGGTCCACTGACCGCGGGCGCGAAGGGCCCTCTCCGGTGTTTGCCGCGCCGAGCTGCGGGGTAGGCCCGTGCCGCGGGCCACCGGGGCTCGGACCGGAACGGAACGGAAGGAGAGTAGACATGACTCGAGCACGAGACATCATGCAGCCGAGCGTCGAATGCATCGGCAGCACGGATACGGCGGCCGACGCGGCACGGCGCATGAGCGAACTGCACGTCGGCGCACTGCCGATCTGCGGCGAGGACGGCCGCCTGAAGGGCATGATCACGGACCGCGACATCGTGACCAAGGTGGTCGCACGCGGGCACGATCCTGCAAGTGTGCGCGCCGGCGAGCTCGCGCAGGGCGAAGCGGTCACGATCGGTGCGGACGACGACACCACGGAACTCCTCTCGACGATGGCGGACCACCAGGTACGCCGAGTACCCGTCATCGACGGACACACCCTCGTCGGGATCATCGCGCAGGCGGACATCGCCCGAGCACTCCCCGATCAGCGGGTCGGCGACCTCGTCGCCGCCGTGTCCTTCGATTAGGAGCAGGACGATGACGACGTGCGACACCTGCGGCAACGAGTACGACGACATGTTCACGATGACGCGCGGTGACGAGACCCGGCATTTCGACAGCCTCGAGTGCGCGATCACTTCGTTCGCCCCCTCCTGCGCACGGTGCGGGTGCCGGATCATCGGGCACGGCGTCCAGGTCGATGAGACCGTGTACTGCTGTGCCCACTGCGCCCGTGATCGTGGGCACCACACGCTCACGGACCGGGCGTCGACGACGTGAACAATCCCTCCGCCTGGGTTTGAAACACTGCGCGCCGGGTATCCCATCACCGGGGATGAACACGAATCCCCTTCCCACAGAACCACTACCAGGAGGTATGCACCATGGCAGACCCCAACAACCCCGGACAGTTCGGCAACCGCTCCGACACGGAGGAGCAGGCCCGTAAGGGCGGCGAGGCGAGCCCCGGCCAGTTCGGTTCGTCGGAGGGCGCGGACCCGCACGAGGCCGGCCGCAAGGGCGCCGAGGCGCAGCCCGAGGAGGCCAAGGCACGCGGTGGCGAGCACAGCCACTCCGGCCGGTGACGCGCACTCCGCGTGAGGAACCGGCGACGGCGGGGCCCGATGGGGTCCCGCCGTCCGCTGCGTCTGACCGCGAACACGCGAGCAGCCACCGTCCCCCGCTTCTCCCCGGCTCGGTCGACTCACACCTGTCGATCTTCGATCGCTTCGCCGATCTCACTGGCCGCTGGGTCTCGCAGGCGTGGTTCTTCAGCTTCTGCGTGCTGTTGGTGCTGATCTGGGCCCCGTCGATCCTCGTTCTGCGCGATGTCGACACCTGGCAACTGGTGATCAACACCGCCACCACGATCATCACGTTCCTCCTGGTGGCCCTGGTGCAGAACCAGTCGACCCGGGCGGACGCGGCGACCCAGCAGAAACTCAACGCCCTGATCGAGGCGACTCTCGATCAGGAGCCGTCGGAGGCGGTGCGCCGGCAGCTCCGCGAAGCCATCGGCGTGGAACGCCGGGAATCCTCATGAGAAGCACAGCGACAACAGCACGGCATCGGAGGGCCACCTCGCGCGCCTTCCGATGCCGTGCTGCCGGGTCTCCGATGATCAGACCTCGTCCCGAGGGATCTCCCGGTGCCAGCTATCGGCGAACACCCGGCGCGGCCCGCGGTCCCCGTCGCTCTCGTAGGCGTCGAGCTCGGCTGTCACGACGAAGGCGCGCACGGTACTCGTGAGGACCGTGCGGGTACGCACCTCGACGTCCCAGTCCTCGCGACGGAAGCGCCGCAATGTTCGGGTCTCCCCCCGCGCGGACGTCACGTCATCACGGTGGAACCCGAACCATTCAGTAGTGGAACGCGTGACCCCGGTGCCCGTCTCGTCGATGACGTACTCACCATCGTCGTCCACGATCTCCAAGGTGGTTCCGCCCCGCGTCGGCGGCGTGATGCTGACGCACGGGGTGCCGTCCACCACCGCCGATCTGACCTCGACGCCCCGGCGGATCCACCACGGCGGCATAGCCGACGACATGCGCTGTCGGGCCGCGAGGCTCGCGACCATGATCTCCGGGTCACGGTAGAACGTCTTGCTCCGCCGGGCCCGGAGGGACGCGGCCACACATCGGGCTCGGACCGAGATCACAGGCCGTCCTCGTCCGGCTCCTCCTGCGCCAGTCGCTCGTCGAGCGAAGGGCCTTCTCGTTGCTCGGGCCCCGTCACTCCGCGCCGATCACTCTCCGCCCAACCGTCGGGAGGATCGATCGCCGTGGCCCACGGGTCGTGCTCGAGGAGGTCCTCGTCGAGGGCTTCCGCGTCGGCGGACACACTCGCGGACTGATCCTCGACGGGCCCGTCCGCGCCCGCGTGGTCGTCGGGTTCCGGTGTCATCGGATCACTCCTTCGGTGGGTTGTGGCCGCCGATGGCGGTGCGCGGCCAGTACCGCAGGTCCGCACAGGCCTCGATGAAATCCGCAGCGACCCGCTCGGAGTCGAGCGGGAAGCACCCGTCGTCGACACTGTCGACGAGCCCGGTGCGGCGCAGCAGCGGCCCGCAGTGCTCCCCGATCGCGACGAACTTGCTGTGATGGAAGGCGTCGGTGATGAAGTCCCGCGCCGCCGGGTCCGCCGCGAGTTCCTCGGCTCCGGCGGCTGAGGTCAGGATCGCCGCCGCGTCGAACAGGACCGACGGGGCGCCCGCCAACTGAGCATCGGCGCCGAGGCTCCCGCCGTCGTCGGCGACCACGCCCCCCACCCTCGGCGCGACGATCACCACCGAGGCTCCGGCGTCGGCGGCGTGGCTCCGCAGTGCGTCGACGAGCGAGCGCTCGACCCCGTCGGTCACCAGCGCGCCCACCGTTCGCCCGGCGAATGTCCTTGGCGCATTGCGCATCATGCTGACGGCTGGTGATCGAGGGATGTCGGTCCGCACCGGTACCGCGGCCGGGGAGGGCGCCGGCAACGGCATGCCGAGCCCCGCGGCGACACGAGAGGCGAGACCGTCGTCCACGTTCATCAGATTCGAGACCATCCTCGTCCTGATCGCAGGTTCCCCCACCTTGCTCAGTTCGAAGACGTAAGCGGCGACGATGTGGTCCTGCTCCACGGCGGTCTGGCTGTCCCAGAACATCTTGGCCTGGCTGTAATGATCGGCGAAGGAGTCCGGACGCAATCGGGTCTTCGTTCCGGTCACCGGCTCGGCGAACGTGGTGAGCGCCTTCGCGCCGGTCCGTTCGCGCGGACCGCCGTGATCGCTCGAGTTCGGCTCGTAATTGATCTGGCCGGACGGTACGTCGTGTTGCATGTGTCCGTCCTGGTGGAAGAAGGCCATCGGGCATCGGGCACTGTTCACCGGCAGTTGCGTGAAGTTGGGCCCGCCCAGTCGGGACAGTTGGGTGTCGAGGTACGAGAAGTTCCGTCCCTGCAACAGCGGATCGTCGGTGAAGCCGATGCCCGGGACGATGTTCTGCGTGCAGAACGCGACCTGCTCCGTCTCGGCGAAGTCGTTGTCCACGGTCCGGTCCAGCGTGAGGCGACCGACCACCTGCAGCGGCACCGTCTCCTCAGGAACGATCTTGGTGGGATCGAGTACGTCGAAGGGGAGAGCGTCCGCCGTCGCTTGGTCGAACAGCTGCACGGCCAGGTCCCACTGCGGATACTCGCCCGAGGAGATCGCGTTCCACAGGTCTCGGCGATGGAAGTCGGGATCGGCGCCGTTGATCTTGACCGCCTCGTCCCACACGACGGATTGGCAACCGAGCACCGGCTTCCAGTGGAACTTCACGTACGTGGACGCACCGTCCTCCGCGAGGAACCGGAAGGTGTGCACACCGAACCCCTCCATGAATCGGAAGGAGCGCGGAATCGCTCGGTCCGACATCTGCCACAGGGTCATATGGGTCGATTCGGGAAGGCACGAGACGAAGTCCCAATAGGTGTCGTGCGCGGACTGGGCCTGGGGGAAGCCGCGGTCGGGATCCTCCTTGACCGCATGCACCAGGTCCGGGAACTTCATCGCGTCCTGGATGAAGAAGACGGGGATGTTGTTGCCCACGAGGTCCCAGTTCCCCTCGCGGGTGTAGAACTTGACCGCGAAACCGCGGACGTCGCGTGCCAGGTCGAACGATCCTGCACGGCCGGCGACGGTCGAGAAGCGGACGAAGACCTCGGTGCGCCTTCCCACTGCGCCGAAGAGATCTGCCACCGTCACACCGGTGAGCGACCGGGTGCACTCGAAGACGCCGTGCGCGCCGTATCCGCGGGCGTGGACCACGCGTTCCGGGATGCGTTCGTGGTCGAATCGGAAGATCTTGTCGCGGAGGACGAAATCCTCCAGCAGCGTCGGCCCGCGCTCCCCCGCTCTCAGGGAGTTCTGATTGTCCGGCACCGGCGCTCCCTGGGAGGTCGTCAGCGCCTCGGCCGCGACTTGGTGAGGCTCCCCGCCCTGCCCCACCGCCGTGACCGCCTCGATCTGCTCGTCTGCCATGTTCGCCTCCTAGGCTGATTCGTCGTCGGTTGGTCCGCCGTCACCCTCGGCCACGCCCGCCGCGCCGGCGGTATCGCCGGAAGTACTGACGTTCCTCGGCGGGTGTGAGTTCCTCCCCGAGGACCGGGTCGCGCTGTCCGCGGTCGTCCCATGCGTTCCTCCTGCGACTGAGCGAGACCGCCGTCATTGCCGCGCCGCCCACGACGATCAGGAGGATCCCGATGCCGACAGCGGCCCACGCCCAGGGCGTGCCGATGGCCGTCGCGCTGATCCCGATCGCGAGGACGCCGATGCCCACGAGCACGCCGACGAAACCTGTTCCACCCCATTGCCGTGCGATGCGCTGCATCAGTGGGCCCCCTGCCGCATCCGGTCGGAGATCACGTCACGGGCTCGGTCCAGCATGGCGGCGAACGGCCCGACGAGGAGGTTCGCCGGTGCGGACTCGATGGCGGGGTGCGGGCGCGTCGGCGCGATCGCCTCGATGGCCTGCACCGCATCCGCCATCCGCGCCGCCTCGTCGTCGTCGATCTCGTTACGCAGAGCGATGAACTCCTCCCGCTCCTCGCGCTCGACGTGTCGTTCGACCGCGGCGCGCAGGGCTTCGATCTTGGCGTCGAACTCGGCGGACCGGAGGTCGAGATCCTCGAGCTCGGCGAGCAGCCGCTTGGCGGCGCGCTCCTCGCCGAGCCGCTCGTCCACCACGGTGCCGCCGGCCGCGATCACCGCGCGCGCCTTCGGGTGCACGATGATCTCCTCGGCCGCCTCGTGCACGGCCAGAAGCCGTCGCAGTTCGAGGAAGGCCTCGTCACGGTCCTCCGCGTCGCTGGCGAGGACGCGATCGAAGAGTTGCAGGATCCGCTGGTGTTGGAAGGCCAGCTCATCGATGAAGGTGTACGGATTGATGAACGTCACGGTGCTCGTCCTCTCTGTCTCGTCGGTCCGCTCGCGGCGGTGCTGCAGCAGAGGTCTACCCCGGAAGAGCGACGTCAAACGTCGGCGATGCCGCCGAAGCCGGTGACGACGAGCGAGCGGGATGCAGCGTCGCTCGCGGCGCTGATCTCCACGGTCGGGGCACCGGGAGAGGCCACTCGCTGCCACACGTACGCGGCGGCGGCGATGCTCATGAAGTCGACCCCGGACAGGTCGAGCTCCACCCTGGCGCTCGTCCGCACGGCCTCGTCGACGGCGCGGACGAGCACGGGCAGAGTGAAGGCGTCGAGGTCCCCCTCCGGGACCACCTCGGTGCAGAGCCGCGACGGAGCCCGCGACCCGCCCTTCCGGAGAGCGTCGGGATGTTCGATGACAGACAGTGACATGGGAGCCTCCAGCAACAGATCGTGATGTTCCGGCTGCGGCACTCAACCTCCTTCGTTCGTACCACAGGCACACCGTGCTGTACAGGCACAGCCGAGTCGTTGGAGATCGAAAACGACTACACCGCTGAATGTTCGCGGTTCGACATGAGTGATTCGCTACTCGGCGACGTGCGACCGGAGGCTGCCGAGCGCCCTGGACAGGATCCTCGACACGTGCATCTGCGAGATGCCCAGCTGTGCCGCGATCTCGGTCTGCGTCATCGACCGGTAGAACCGCAGCGCGAGAACGGCACGCTCGCGTTCATCGAGCCGCTCGACCGCGGGGCGTAGCGACGCGAACTCCTCGACGAGCTCGAACCCCGGGTCGTTCTCGCCGATCCTGTCCACCGGTGCGGACCGCTCGTCGTCACCGACGGGCTGGTCGATCGACCTCGCTCGGTAGCCGTTCCCCGCACGTGCCGCCTCTCGGACGTCGTCCACACTCACGTCCAAGCGCTCCGCGAGCTCGCGGTAGGTCGGTGTCCGCCCGAGCCCCTGTGCCGTCTCGGCGATCGCGGAGTTCATGCGCAGGTGCAATTCCTGCATGCGCCGCGGCACGCGGGTCGCCCAGCCGGTGTCTCGGAAGTGGCGCCGCAGGCCACCCAACATAGTGGGCACCGCGAAAGACAAGAAATCGGTGCCCTTGTCCGGATCGAAGCGGTCCACCGCGTTGACCAGACCGACGCGGGCGACCTGCACCAGGTCGTCGTGGGGCTCACCTCGGCCGGAGAACCTCCGCGCCAGGTTCTCCGCGAGGGGCAGGCACCGGGTGATCACATCATCCCTGGTGGCGGCGGCGCGTGTCCCGCCCTGACGACGCGCCGATCGGAGGATCTCCGCCACGTCGGAGTAGTCCTCGCTCGAGTGCCGCGGCTCCCGAGATTGCGGCGGCACTACACGGCACCCCGACCCGAGCGGAACGACACGCTCGTCGACCATCCACCGCCCGGCGCCGGTGCACGTTCGACCTCGAGCCCCTCGGTGAGCGTATTCAGGACTCGCCAGCCGAACCCGGATCGGTCCGGCGCGCGGTCGCTGCGGGTGCGCGCCGTGACCGTCGTCGTGAGGTCCGCCGCGGCGAGCTCGATCCGGAGTTCGACGTTCGCGCCCTGCTGGGCATCGGCGATCAGCTCGGTGCAGATCTGGTCGATCGCGAGCCCGAGGTCGGACACGATGTCGATGTCGAGGTCGAGCATGATGGCGAGCGCCTCCGGTACCGCACGCACCACCGGCAGGTACGAGAGGTCGGCCGGAACGCTCAGATCGACGGGATGGGCCGGTGCGGTCCGTGCCGTGTACGCCATGAGACTCCGTTCATCGAAGGGCGCCTTCCGTGCTAACACGGGGCGCCCTCCCCTGTACAGCGAAACGCGGGACGGAGCCGGCGATCCGCACCGCCGCCCCCGACCGCCGCGGCGACCATCAGTCGCTGCTCCTCGCTCGTTCGTTGGCGTCTTCGATCGCATCGATGAGTTCCGCCTTCCGCATCGTGGAGCGTCCGTGGATGTCCAAGCGCCTGGCGACGTCGAGGAGGTGTTCCTTCGTCGCGTTCACATCGACACCCTCGTGCGTCGGGCCGCCCCGGCGCTGTCCCGGCCGTTCGGATGTGCCGCGCTTCCCGCCGGGCTTGCGCTCCCACCGGTCGCCGACCCGCTCGTAGCTGTGCTTGAGGGCCGCATAGGCGACGCGATGCGCCCGCTCCTCGTCCCCGTACTCCTCCAGTGCGGAGTCGTGGGCCTTGGCGAACGTCCGCTGGGCCTTCGCGCTCGAGCGCTGCAGGGTACCCGGGAGTTCGTCCTCATCGGCCGAACCCTGTTCTGTGGTCTTCGGCATCGATCCGTCTCCTTCCGCGTCGTTTCGGCACTGTCAACGGCCGGGTACCCCGCGCCCCGTCGTGGCAAACCCGGCGCGGGGGTTTGCCGGCGGACGCGGGCGGGTAGCCGAGCCACGGCGAGCGACCGCCACCGTCGAAGGAGGAGAACGTGCGAAGCCAGACCATCCGGTACCCCGGCGATACGGCCGAGATGAAGGATCAGCCCCGCGACGAGATGCGCGAGTACCACGGCCGTGGCCTGTTGAAGGGTAAGAAGGCGCTCATCACCGGCGGTGACTCCGGGATCGGCCGCGCGACGGCGATCGCGTTCGCGAAGGAGGGCGCGGACGTGGCCATCGCCTACCTCGAAGAGGGGGACGACGCCGCCCGGACCGTCGACCTCATCGAGCGCGAGGGCCGCCGGTGCGTGCGGTACGCGGGTGATCTCGGGGACGCCGCACACTGCCGCGACGTGGTCGAGCGCGCCCACTCCGAACTGGGCGCGCTCTCCATCATCGTCAACAACGTGGGTACCCAGCAGCCGGCGGACGATCTCACCGACATCACGCCCGAGCAGTGGCGTCGCACGTTCGCGGTCAACATCGACAGCTTCTTCCACGTGACCCGCGCCGCGCTCCCCCGTCTGGCGTCGGGCTCGTGCATCATCAACACCGCCTCCATCAACGGACTCCGGGGCAATCGCCACCTCATCGACTACTCCGCCACGAAGGGGGCCGTGCTCGCGTTCACCTACGCGATGGCGCAATCCCTCGTCGACCGGGGCATCCGCGTCAATTGCGTCGCCCCCGGCCCGGTGTGGACTCCACTGATTCCCGCGACCTTCGACGAGGAGACGGTGGCGGACTTCGGCGAGCAGGCGCCGTACGGACGAGCGGCGGATCCCGACGAGATCGCGCCGTCCTACGTCTTCTTCGCCTCGACCACCATGTCGTCGTACTACTCCGGTGAGACCCTCGCACCCATCGGCGGCGAAACCCTCCCCGGTTGAGCGTGTTCCTGTGGACCCGCGGGACCATCGCACGGGCCGCCGAGCCGAGGAACTCGATTCCCCTCCGCGCGCCGCACACGGCGGCGATGGGGCGATCGACGGAGGCGACTCGTCGTCGGCGCACGGTCCCGGCGACGAGCTCGCCGAAGCGGTGCACTTCGATCCCGGTTCGCCGTACCGGGACCAGCCGTGGAACCTGCGTGCGCGCAACGAGACCCCCACGGAGCGACTGGACCGCAACTGGACCTCGCTGTTGCAGGAGGTACGAGTGCTCCAGATGAGTGTGCAGTTGCTCTCCGGCTACCTCCTCGTGCTGCCGTTCCAGCCGCGCTTCGCGACGCTGAGCACTCCTTGCAGGGTGCTCTACTACCTGACCATGACCGCGTCGCTCGCCGCCGTCATCGTCTTCCTCACACCGATCGCGCTCCACCGGATGCTGTTCCGGACACACAATCTGTCCGTCGTGGTCACCGCGACGCACCGTCTGGTGCTGCTCGGCACCTGCGCCGTGGGCCTCGCACTCACCGGAGCCGCGGCGCTCGTCGTTGCTGTGGGGTCCACGTCGATGCTGATCGGCGCGATGGCAGCGATCGCCGGCGGCGCGTGCGCGGGCTTCTTCTGGTGGTGGCTACCCCGGCACCTGTTCCGGCGTTACGGCCACGGTCCCGGGGCGCCGGCCGAGCGTTGAGCCGGGCTCGTCATCGACGCATCTGCTCGCGCGAGTCCCGCCCGGCCGCGAAGCGTCGCCGGTACTCCGTCGCCGCCTCGGCGATCAGTGCTCGGGTCAGCCGCCCGACCGGGCTGACGGAGCGCACCAAGGGCTCGTGGTCCGGTCCCCGTCCGACCTGCCGTCCCGTCAGGACCCAGGCGTACCTGTCGGCGACGTCGAGTTCGCGATACGTGCAGACACGACGGACCACCCAGGTCCGCGTCTCAAGGGACCACCACGGCTCCGGTGTGAGCGTGGCGACGGACAGGCCGGGGAGGACGTACTCGGCCTCGTAGTCCCGGCTCGGGCCGTTCCGGCGATCGGCGTCGGGTCCCTCGGAGTAGCGGACGTACAGGACGCGTCGTGCGTCGACCTCGTGGACCAGGGCCGCGAGCTCGCCGATGACCGGGACTTCGCGCTCCTCACCTCGCCAGGCGAACAGTGGCTCCTCGTCCGGGCCTCCGCCTCGCACCTCGTCCCTCACCAGCGCTCCCCTCCGTGTTCGAGGACCCGAACACCGACTCGATCCGGCCCGTACCCGTTCCGGGACGCAGCGAAACACGCTCGGCGGGACCTACCGGCCACTTCCACCGCCGGGTACCCCCGGCATCCACCCGGTCCGTACCGGTTCCCGCGGATGCACCGGTTCCCACCTGCCCGCCTGGAGCCATCGGCGACCGAGACGTCCGGTCCACCCGCTCGCCGCCTGCATGTGCTCCCACCGAACGGGGAGCAGGGACCACAGCCAGTAGCGGGCCTTCCAGGTGCGATCCCAGCGCCATTCCTCGAGATCCGGGACCGCGAACGCTTCATCGTCGAGAAGCGGGGCGACCGCCGCGTGCGACGGGAGCGCGCGCTTCCGAGCGTGCGACGGGCTGGTGCCGGTCCCGCGAACGCGGATCCGATAGGCCTCTCTGCGGATCCCCGCACCCCGAGGTGCGAGCCAATCGACCACGAACCAACTGGTATCCAGGTCACGGGTGCGTATCTGCATCGTCGCAGTGACGGCCTCGGCCGTGTTGTCCAGCCGCGGCACGCGATCCACCACCACGTCCTGTCCGTCGCTCCGGAGCACCGTCCCGACCACGTCGTACCACGTGCCCGGGCCGCGCGCGACGATCCGGAACTCGACGGCGTTCCACTGGTCGTCACGAGCGACGCCGACCGCCGTCACACCGGGCACCCGCTCGATGCGCCGCGCGCCGATGGTCAGCCCGTAACCGCCCGTGGTGGTTTGCGACAACGTGAGCTGTTTCCACGCGACGGCGAGGGCGAACAGCGGAATGACGATCAGGGGGATGTAGACGACGATGTTCATCACAGATCGCGTACGAGGGTCTTCCCGTCACGCCACGCGGTGAGCAGTGCGTCGTCGAGGCGGTCCTCGGCCAACCGCCAGGCTGCGATACCACGAACGATGTCGCGCTCGCTGCACGGATCGGCGGCGATCATGGCGCCGACGACGTCGTGCCGCATCACGAGTTCATGCACGGCGTCGGCCTCCACGTGCTCACGGTAGAACCGGATCGCCGGCTCCGGCGCTCCTATCCGCTCGAGTGCCGCCACCATGCGCGCGGACCCCGGCGGCGACGTGACCTCGGTGGCCGCGAAATGCCCGATCGCAGCGCCCATTTCCGCACGGCGGAGACCGAACGCGCTCATCAGCGTCACCGGAGCGATCGCCGCGGCCGGTGCGCGGTCCAGGTAGTCCAGATAGCCGTGGTCCATCCCCATCGCCTCGAGTAGGTCCGCGTACAGGCACTGGTGGACGTCCTCGCCGCGACCGGCACCGTACTCGTCGAACTCGACCGCCACGAACGGCGCCTTGGATGCCGGCGCGAGCCGGGGAATGACCCAGGCGTGGGGATCCGCCTCCTTGAGGTGATAGAGCGACCGAGCGGCGAAGTAGTCGCGGAAGCGAGTCCCGTCGGCGGCGCCCCGGAGACGCTCCACGGCGCCGCCGGCTCGCAGACTGTCGCGCGCCAGTCCCTCGAGCGCGTCGGCCGCGGATACTGCCGTGGAGTGGGGCTCCAGTTCCCGGTCGACCGCCGCGAGAAGGACGTTCTCGAGAGCCACTCGGGCGGCGATGATCGACGGATCCCATTCCAGGGCCGGGTCGATCCCGCGCCACCCGCGGTAGTGCATCTCCTGGCAGATGAAGAGCGCCAGCTGTGCATCGTCGGACCAGGCGTCGACCCCGGTCATGTCGGGCGCCGACGCCGAAGCCGGGTCGCCGGATTCCAGGGCGTTGATCACCCACTGCGAGATCGTCCCTCGCGCAGAGGGCAACGGCACCGCGTGCCCGCTGCGCACGGACTCGGCGATCCGCGTCATGTTCCACCATCACTTCCTGTCGACGTCGTCCCGGTTCCGGTACCCGCTTCGGTCCTCCTCGAAACCGCAGGACGCGTGCGGCGTTTACCGGGGCACGGCAGCGGGTAGACCGCATCGTCAGCCGCAGTGCAGCATCCGGTGCGCTCGACGTCGACCGCGCCGGCGGAAGGAGAGACGATGTCGAGCAGTACCCGTTCGGTACTCGTAACGGACCGGGGCGGGGACGGTACACCACGTGCCTTCGGCCCCGGGATACCGCGGAGCGGCCCAGTGGAAGCAGTCGGGTCCGCCGCCGGGCCGGACGACGTCTACCTACCCCAGGCCGACACCCTCCTCCTCATGGAGGCGCTGGGAGATCTCCCCGTCCGGGGTTCACGCGTGCTCGACCTCTGCACGGGCACCGGGGTCGTGGCCGTGGAGGCCGCGGCGCGCGGCGCGCACGTCACCGCGATCGACTCATCGCCCGCCGCGGTACGCGCGGCGCGAGCGGTCAGCACCGGTGCGGGAGTCGACGTCGACGTGCACCTCGCCGATGTGGCCGAGTTCAGCTCGACGCTCGCCTTCGACGTCATCACCTGTAACCCCCCGTACGTGCCGACGCCCGTCGGGGCGGAGAATCTCCGGGGAGCCGCGGAGGGCCCCGTCGAGGCCTGGAACGCCGGCCCCGACGGCCGTGCCGTACTCGATGTGGTCTGCGGCCGGTTCGATGACCTCCTGTCGCCGACCGGTACCGCGTTGATCGTGCAGTCCGCCTTCGCGGGCTGCGATCGAACCCTCGCCGTCTTGCGCGAATCGGGATTCGTCGCCGACGTGGTACGCCGCCGGGCGATACCCTTCGGCCCCGTGCTGCTGGCGCGGCGCGACCTGCTGCGCCGCGCCGGCGCGATTCCCCCCGACTGCCGCCTCGAGGAGATCGTCGTCGTCCGCGCACACCGCCCGGTCGGTGCCTCATGACCGCCGCGCAGTCCGATGGAGAGCCCCGCACGACCGCAGAGCGCCGCCGCCGCGTGCGCGTCGTTCCCGGCGGGCCCATCCTGGTCGAGGGCCCGGTCGAGGTTCTCGGCGCCGACGGCACACCGCGGACCTGCGACCGCTTCGTCGTCGCGCTGTGCGCCTGCGGCGGCTCCCGGATCCCGCCGCTGTGCGACAGCAGTCACCGTAGGCGACGCTCACGCGGACCGGCGGCGAGCGGACCGGGAACGACGTGATTCGCGCCGGCCGACCATCCGCTTCCGGCGCACGCGCACTGCGCGCGGAACGGACACCGCCCCGGGGAGATCTCCCCGGGGCGGTGCGCTCCGCTGCACCGTTACGGCGTGCGGCCGATCTCTCCGTTCTCGCCTTCGAGATGCGCACGCACCATCCAGTGCAGCTGTTCCAGCGCACGGCAGTGGTCGATCAGCATGTCCTGGGTCATGGGGTCGCGATCCGCGCTCGCGGAGACGGCGGCCCGGTACGACTCGATCACACCGACGTAGACCGCGTCGAGCGCGGTCATGTGAGCGACGGTATCGGCCCTGTCCACCGGGTAGTCGTCCCAATTCCGTTGGGTGACCACGGCGCCGGGAGTGCCGCGAGGGACGCCCCCCAGCGCGGCGATCCGTTCGGCCGTCTCGTCCACCATGCGGCGCACCGTCCCGACGTGGTCGTCCACCATGTGGTGAGCGGCGATGAAATGCGGTCCGACCACGTTCCAATGCACGTGTTTGAGGGTCAGCGCCAGGTCCACCAGCGCGGTCAGACGGTCCTGCAGGAGGCCGACGAGCTCATCGGCGTCGGCTGCGACGAGGCCCGGAACGCTGAACTCGACAGTGGCGGGGACGTTCTCGTCGAATGTGGTCATCGGTGTGCTTCCTTTCCGTCGTCCCACCGAAGATCGGCGGTGGGTGTTTCCGATCCGCCTGATGCCTCAGCGGTACGGCGGGTAGGGCGAGCGACTCACGAGAGCGGCGAGGTGCGCCGCGTTGCGTGCCGCGTTGGCCGTGGTCGTGGCGACCGCGTCCGGGGTACGTTCGAGATCCTTGTAATCGCGGCCGCCCATCGCCTCGTCGTTCCAGTACGTGGCACCCTGCGCGGGCACGGTGAAGCCGATATCGCCCAGCGCGCCGAACACGTCCGCGATGATCTTGTGCGCCCCGTCCTCGTTGCCGACGACGGCGCACATCGCCACCTTGCCGAGCATGGCGGGGCGCCCCTCGTCGTCGGTCTCGGACAGCTCCGCATCGAGTCGCTCGAGAACCCGCTGGGCGACGCTGGACATGTGCCCGAGCCAGGTGGGCGTGGCGAGGAGCACGATGTCGGCCGCGCGAACCCGCTCGAGCACCTCCGGCCACTGATCGCCCTCACCCATGTCGCGCTGCACCCCGGGCCTGATGTCGTGGTCCACCGCGCGGACGGCCTCACCGGAGACGCCGTGTCGGTCGAGCTCCTCCAGAACCTGCCGGGCGAGGACTTCACTGCTCGACGCGGACGGCGAGGGTGTGAGAGTGCAGATGATCGCGAGTGCTGAAGTCATACCTTCGGGTAGCCGCCCCGCGAACGGTTCAAACATCGGCGCCGGCACAGGCTTCGGCAATGATCTTACTCACACGTAAAGATCCATTGTGACGTCGAGCACATCGCGGCACGCGCGCCGAGGGCCGGCAGCACCGTCGGGGGCGCGCCGCCGCCGGCCGTCGACGCCCGCCACGAACGGTGCGATCACGCCGCATGATCCAGCAGGTCAGAGGGGAACCGGCGAGCGGATCCCGGCGCGGCGAGAGCGGAGGCCGCCGGCGAGTGCACCATCACAGCCCCGCGGTGCCGCCCGCTCCACCTCCGGCCGGCCCCGCGCAGTTCGGGATCCCATCACAGAACGAACGTGTGGTTCGGCATGGGCAGGAGCTAATCTACCCCTGCTCCGAGGAGGTTCGGGGCACGGCGGTCTCGGCTCCCCGGGATACTTCCGTGCAGCTAGCAGTGTGAGGGCCCGTGTCGATCATTCAATCCGGCGTCACCAAGGTCGCGCAGGGCAGCGTCTCCGCGCTCACCCAGGTGGGCATGATCTTCCAGCTGTTCGCGAGCATCGTCCGCAACACCTTCCGGCGCCCCTTCCAGTTCCGCGAGTTCATCGAGCAGTCCTGGTTCATCGCGAGCGTGACCATCCTGCCGACGGCGCTGGTGGCCGTCCCCTTCGGCGCGATCGTCTCCCTGCAGACCGGTTCGCTCATCGGCCAGCTGGGCGCCGAGAGCTTCACCGGTGCCGCGAGCGTCCTCGCCGTCGTCCAGCAGGGCGCGCCGGTGGTCACTGCCCTCCTCGTGGCCGGCGCCGCCGGCAGCGCGGTGTGCGCCGACCTCGGCGCACGCACCGTCCGCGAGGAGATCGCGGCGATGGAGGTGCTCGGTATCGACCCCGTGCATCGCCTGGTCGTACCCCGGGTCCTCGGGATGATGCTCGTGAGTGCCTTCCTCAACGGACTGGTCTCGGTGGTCGGCGTCGTGGGCGGCTACTTCTTCAACGTGGTCCTGCAGCACGGCACCCCGGGTGCCTACCTCGCCTCCTTCTCCGCGCTGGCCCAGCTTCCGGATCTGCTGGTCGGGGAGCTCAAGGCGCTCGTCTTCGGCCTCATCGCCGGCGTCGTGGCCGCCTACAAGGGCCTCAACCCGGGCAGTGGCCCGAAGGGCGTCGGCGACGCCGTGAACCAGTCCGTGGTGATCACCTTCCTGCTGCTGTTCTTCGCGAACATCATCCTCACCGCGGTGTACCTGCAGATCGTCCCGGCGAAGGGCTCGTAGACCATGACGAACTTCACCAATAGGGCCCGCCGGGCCGCCGCGGCCCCGCTCAAGGTGCTCGACGGTGCCGGTGAGCAGATGTCCTTCTACGCGCGGTCGATCGGCTTCATCCCGCAGTCGTTGCGGCGCTACCCGAAGGAGGTCGGGCGTGTCCTGGCCGAGGTCGCCTTCGGCAGCGGCGCGCTGGCGGTGATCGCCGGCACCGTGGGCGTCGTCCTCATGCTCTGCGGCTTCACCGGCGTCGTCGTCGGTCTGCAGGGCAACGCCGCCCTCCAGCAGCTCGGCGCCTCCGTGATGACCGGCTTTCTGTCCGCGTACGTCAACACCCGTGAGCTCACGCCGCTCGTCGCCGCGCTCGCGATGTCGGCGACGGTCGGCTGCGGTTTCACCGCGCAGCTCGGCGCCATGCGGATCTCCGAGGAGGTCGACGCGCTCGAGGCCATGGCGATCCCCTCGATCGCCTTCCTCACCGCGACCCGCGTGATCGCGGGCTTCGTCGCGGTCATCCCCCTGTACATCGTGGGGTTGCTGTCGTCGTACGTGATGACGAGGTTCGTCAACACCACGCTGCTCGGCCAGTCGACGGGCACCTACGACCACTACTTCAATCTGTTCCTCTCACCGGCCGACGTGCTGTGGTCCTTCGGCAAGGTGCTGGTCTTCGCCTTCGTACTGGTGCTCGTGCACTGCTATTACGGCTACCACGCGTCGGGCGGCCCTGCGGGCGTCGGCGTCGCGGTGGGCCGGGCGGTGCGCACCTCGCTGGTCGCGATCGCGCTGCTCGACTTCTTCCTCAGCCTCGCCATCTGGGGCACCACGACGACGGTGAAGATCGCCTGATGCGCACGCTCCGCCGCCGCCTCCTGGGCCTCGCCTTCTTCGGCGTGTGCGCCCTGTTCCTCGTCGTCACCATCGGCAAGTACCAGCAGCGTTTCGAGACCTTCACGTGGGTCGAGCTGAACACCGACACCGCTGGCGCGTCGCTGCCCGTGAACTCCGAGGTCCGGGCGCGCGGCGTCGAGGTGGGCACGGTCCGCGACGTCTTCGTGCGCGACGGGCACACGGTCATCCGGATGGGTCTCAAGCCCGAGCAGGCACGCCAGCTGCCCGGCGATGTCACCGCCCGGATCCTGCCGAAGACCCTGTTCGGCCAGCGCTACGTGGCGCTGCAGGTGCCGGCCGGGCAGGGCGGCACCGGCACCCCCGGCGCGTCGGCGCTGCGCGACGGCGCGACGATCCGCACCGACACGTCCGGCAACGCCACCGAGCTGAACCAGCTCTTCGACAAGCTCCTCCCCCTGCTGCGCGCGGTCCCGCCGGAGGACCTCAACGCCACGCTGGGTGCGCTCGCGAACGGACTGTCGGGCAACGGGAAGAACCTGAACACCGCCTTCGAGCAGTTCACCACCATCTTCACTCGGGTCAACGCCGTGATGCCGGACCTCCAGGCGTCGCTGCGCTCGCTCGCCACCGTCACCGACACCTACGCCGACGCCGTCCCCGACCTGATCACCGCGCTCGACACCTTCCGCACCACGAACACGACCGTCGTGTCCGGGAAACAGGCCTTCCACGCCTTCTGGACCTCGGTGGCCGACGGTGCCGGGCGCACCGCCGGGCTGCTCGAGGCGAACCGGTCCGAGCTGGTCACCGTCGCCAACAAATCGCACACGACGCTGACCATCCTGGCCCGCTACTCCCCCGAGTTCGGTTGTACCTTCGAGCGTTTCGCGACGCTCCTGCCCGAGGCCAACCGCATCGTCGGCGAGGGCACGAACCAGCCGGGCGCCCGGATCTCGATGATCATCGCCAACTCCCGCGGCCGGTACCTGCCCAACCAGGACGAGCCGCGCTGGTTCGACGACCGCGGACCGGCCTGCTACAACGCCGCCAAGGGCAAGCCGACCCCCGGCTACAAGGGCGGGCCGCACGCCGGCGGTTCCTTCGCGCCGCCGCTGCGCAACGTCGGCCCCCAGGACGGCCGGTTCCAGCTGCCCGAGCCGAACGTCTCGGCACCGTCGCAGATGCCGACGGTCGGTGTCGCCGCGCAGAACTCGCGGGCGACGCGGATCGCCTTCGCCGCGGCGTCCGGCACCGATGCGAACGACGTCCCCGAATGGCTGACCGCGGCCTTCGTCCCCGCGCTCGCGGGCAAGGAGGTGGAGATCCGATGAAACCCATCACCGGTCCGCTGCTCAAACTGATCGCCTTCGCCGTGATCACGGCGGCGGCGACGGGCGTCCTCGGTTCGTCGATCGCGCAGAGCGACCTGTCCTTCTCGCGGGCGTACCACGCGATCTTCTCCGATGCGACGATGGTCCAGTCCGGCGACGACGTGCGGATCGCGGGCGTCCGCGTCGGCCAGGTCAAGGACGTGACGATCCACGATCGGGGCCAGGCGGACGTGGCCTTCACCCTCACCGACCGCGACTCCATCCCCGGTACGGCGACCGCGGCGCTGCGGCTGAAGAACCTCGTCGGCCAGCGCTACCTGGAACTGCTGCAGAGCCCCACCGACGACGAACCCGCGCGCGGCGCCGCGCGCACCTCGCCGTACAAGCCCGGCGACACCATCCCGATCGAGCGCACCCGGCCGGCGGTGAACCTCACCGACCTGTTCAACGGGTTCCGGCCGCTGTTCAAGCAGCTCACCGCCGACGACGTGAACACGCTCGCGAACCGCATCATCACCGTCTTCCAGGGCCAGGGCGGCACGGTGAACGACCTGCTGGTGAACACCGCGTCGCTGACCAACACCATCGCCGACAAGGACCGCGTGATCGGCGAGCTGATCACGAACCTAACCAGGGTGCTGGGCACGATCAACGAGCGCGACAAGCAGTTCACCGACCTGCTGACCACCACACAGCAGCTCGTGACGGGGCTGTCGCAGGACCGGGGCGCGATCGGCTCGTCGCTCGGCTCGCTGGCGCAGCTGACGACGGTGACCGAGTCGATCCTCACGCCCACGCGCGGCGCGATCAAGGACGACATCGCGGGCCTGAAGGCGCTCACCGACAAGCTCAACGGGCGCAGCGCCGACGTCGCCCACACTCTGAACTTCCTCCCGGGGAAGATCGAGGCCGTCGGTCGTCTCGCGTCCTTCGGCGGCTGGTTCCAGTTCTACCTGTGCGGCGTCGATCTGGTGGCGGGCACCGGCAAGGGGGACCGGCTCTCGCTGGCGATCGACGTCCCGTCGGTGAACCAGCCCGTGTACACCAACACCGCCACGCGGTGCTACCGGGACGGGAATCCGCGATGACCCACTCCTCCACGACCTCCACCGGCGAACGCCGACGCGGGCAACGTCGTTCCCCGATCCAGACCGGCGCGATGGGCATCGTCCTGCTGCTGATGGCGACGGCCTCGGCGTTCTTCATCGACCGCCTCCCCCTGATCGGCGCGGGAACCACGTACACCGCGCTGTTCAGCGAGGCCGCCGGCCTGCTGCCGAGCAACGAGGTCCGCGTCGCCGGGGTCAAGGTCGGCACCGTCCAGTCCGTCGACCTCGACCTCAAGGCCGCGAAGGCACGGGTGAAGTTCCGCGCCAAGGACGTCTGGCTCGGCGACAACACGTCCGCGAGCATTCAGATCAAGACGGTCCTCGGCCAGAAGTACCTGGCCCTGGACCCCCGCGGCGCGAACCGCCTGGACCCGAAGCACACGATCACCGACACCACCTCCCCGTACGACGTGGTGGCCGCCGTCTCCGACGCGTCCAGCACCATCGACAAGACGGACACGAAGCGGCTCGCGCAGAGTATGCACACCCTCGCGGACGCCTTCCGCGAGACGCCGCCGAACGTCCGTGAATCGCTCACCGGCATCACCCGGCTGTCCGAGACGATCAACAAGCGCGACGAGGACCTGCAGCGCCTGCTGGCCGAGACCGGCAAGACCTCGAAGCTGCTGGCGGACCGCACGGAGAACTTCCGCAAGCTGATCGGCGACGCGGGAGCGCTCCTCACCACCCTGAACCAGCGCCAGGACGACATCTCGCGGCTGCTCGAGACCACGCAGTCGCTCTCGACGACGCTCACCGGCATCGTGCGAGACAACGAGAAGCAGATCGGTCCGGCGCTCACCTCGCTGCGCCAGGTGGTGCAGTTGCTGCAGGACAACAAGAAGGGCTTGGAGAGCACGATCACGCTCCTCGCGCCGTTCTACAAGGTCTACAGCAACGTCTTCGGCAACGGCCGGTGGCAGGAGTCGGTGGTCACCAACCTCACGCCGCCCGGTCTGCCGGTGATCCCCGGCAGCCGCCCTCCGATCCGCACGGACTTCCTGACCAACGGAGGCCAGAAATGACGAGCCTCGAGAAGTTCGGCCTGACCCCGCGCCGCCTCGCCTACGCCGCGGCCGCGCTGGTGGCGGTCGTCGTCATCGCGAGCTGCGGCTGGTGGTTGGTGCGCACGATGGGCGCCACCCGCGTCACCGCGTACTTCGACCGCGGCGTGGGCATCTACGCCGGCTCGGACGTGCGCATCCTCGGAGTCAAGGTCGGCGAGATCGACGAGGTCACGCCCGAACGCGACCGCGTCCGGGTGCAGCTGCAGGTGAATCGAGGGGTGAAGCTGCCCAAGGATCTCTGGGCCGCGCAGGTCACCCCGTCGGTCATCTCGGACCGCTACGTCCAGCTCCTGCCCGTCTACACCGACGGCCCCACCGCGAGCAGCGGCGCCGTCGTGAACCAGGACCACACGATGACACCGGTCGAGATCGACCAGGTGTACGCGTCGATCAGCACGCTCGCCCAGGCCCTCGGCCCCGAGGGCGCGAACAAGGCGAAGCCGGGCGAACAGGGCGCGCTGACCGACCTGCTCGACGTCTCCGCCGAGAACCTCGCGGGCAACGGCCAGGCGATGGCCGATGCCATCGCCGGCCTGTCGAAGGCGAGCACGACCCTGTCGAACTCCCGCGACAACATCGCGGCGACCGTCAAGGGGCTCAACACCTTCGTCACCATGCTCGCCGAGAACGACAAGCAGGTGCGCACCTTCAACACCCAGCTCGCGGACCTCACGAAATACCTCGCCGGCGAACGCGACGACTTCACGAAGGCGCTGAACCTCCTGGCGACCGCCCTCGGCGACGTGGGCGCCTTCGTCCGGGACAATCGCGACGCACTGAGCTCGAACGTGCACGGTCTCACCGAGATCACGAAGGTGCTCAACGACACGAAGACCGCACAGGCGCAGATCCTCTCCTACCTGCCCGTCGCCGCGAGCAACCTGGACCAGGCCTACGACCCCGACTCCGGAACGCTGACCCTGCGCCCCAACCTCCCCGACCTGCAGGACCCCCTCGGCACGGCGTGCAAGCTCGCCGACCTCGGCAAGCTCATGCCCGGCAACCCGCAGTTCGCGCAGATCACGACGACGCTCGGCCCGCTGCTCTCGCAGTGCACCAACATCGCCAAGCAGATCACCGACGGCGTGCGGGTGCCCTCGCTGAACCTGCCGCTCGGCATCCTCTCCGGCGCCAACCTGCAGCGCGGCTCGGTGCCCGGCACGGTGCCCGGGCGCACGGCACCGTCGGTCGACGGTGTGCTCCCGCCGACCCCGGCGGGCACGGGGCCGTCGACCACCGCGGCCGCGCCCAGCACCTCGGTCGCCCACGGCACGCCGGCGAAGCCGGCCCCGAGCGGTTCCGCGAAGCCCGCCGCTCCGTCGACGTCGGGAGGCGCACGATGACGCGGCGGCTCCTGGCCGGCGGCGCGCTGGCGATGACCTCGGTCCTGCTCACGGCCTGCGGCGGCATCTACTCGGTGCCACTGCCCGGCGGCCCCGCGCTCGGCGCGCACCCGACGACGCTCCACCTGCAGTTCGAGAACGTGATGGACCTCGTGCCCGAGTCCTCGGTGCGGATCGGCGGCGCCACGGTCGGCAAGGTCGAATCGATCGGCCTCGCGGAGGACGGGTGGACCGCAGACGTCGTGGTCAAGGTGCGCGACGGGGTGAAGGTGCCCGCCGACAGCAGAGCCGCGATCGAGCAGTCGAACCTGTTGGGCGAGAAGTACGTCACGCTCGTCTCCTCCGGCGGATCCGACGGTGCCGCCCTGCAGAGCGGCGCGACCCTCCGGGCCGCGGCGAACAAGACGAACGCGTCCATCGAGCAGGTGCTCGGCGTCCTCTCCCTGGTGCTCAACGACGGCGGCGTGGGCAAGCTCAAGCCCATCGTCGACGAGATCAACACGGCGACGAGCAACCCGCAGCGCGTGCGCTCGCTCATCACGCAGACCGACCGCCTTATCGCGGGGCTGAACAAGCAGCGCTCGGACATCACGGCCGCGATCGACGGCGTCGCGAAGCTGTCCGAACGCGCCGCGAACCAGACCGTGCAGATCAGCCGGATCCTCGCGGAGCTGCCGCGCGGCACGGCGGTCCTCAACGAACAACGGCCCGAGATCATCGAAATGATCAAGCAGCTCGACCGGCTCGGCAAGGTCGGGACGGAGGTGCTGTCGAAGTCGCAGAAGGAACTCATCGAGGACCTGCTCTCGCTGCGTCCCACGCTCCGCGCGCTCGCCGGCGCGGCAGACGACATCGTCACGGCCCTCCCGTTCATCGCCACCTTCCCGTTCCCGGACGCCGGTGTCGACGCGATCAAGGGCGATTCGATGAACCTGTTCATCTCGCTCGACACCCGCCTGATCAACCAGCTCGAGGCTCTCGGCGCGGGTGCCGGTCCCCCGACCCCGGTCACCCCGAAGTACGGTCCCGGCTCCGGTCGGGCGACGACCACCACGCAGGGAGGCACGCGATGATCCCCAAGCTGCAGCGGCGCCAGCTGTTGGTCTTCGCCGTCCTGGCCGTGGTGGGCATCGCCTTCGTCGGTGCCCAGTACGCCCGCATCGACAAGATGCTCGGATTCGGCGTCTACACCGTCAAGGTCATGCTCAAGGACTCCGGCGGCATCTTCACCAACGCCGAGGTCACCTACCGCGGCACGCCCGTCGGCCGGGTCGGGCAACTGCACCTCGTCCCCGACGGCGTGCAGGTGGACCTGCAGCTCGACAAGAGCCGGCCGTCGGTGCCCGATGACGTCCAGGCCGTCGTGGCCGAGCGCTCGTCGATCGGCGAGCAGTACCTCGACCTCGTGCCGAAGAAGCTGCCGGAGGGCGGCACACCGTCGAAGACCGTGCTGGCGGACGGCGCCGTCATCCGGGACACCCGGGTCCAGGAGCCGATCGAGGATTTCCTCAAGCACGTCACGGTGCTCAGCGAGTCCGTCGATCCGGCGAAGCTCAACACGGTGGTCACCGAGCTGTCGGTGGCGCTCGGCGGCAACGGGCAGAACCTTCGGGCCCTCGTCGAATCGCTGTCGCGCCTCGCGCAGACCGGGAGCGACACGCTCGATCCGACGCTCTCGCTCATCACCAACGGCCGCACCGCGCTCGCGACGCAGGCCGAGCAGTCCTCGGCCATCCGACAGTGGGCGGACAGCCTCACGGTGGTCACCGCGACCCTGGCGAACAGCGATCCCGACCTGCGCAAGCTGCTCCAGACCGGCAACCTGTCGGCGACGCAGCTCAGTGCGCTGGTCCAGCAGTCCGGCGGTGACCTCACGAAGGTCGTGCACGATCTGGCGGCGCAGCTGACGGCCGTCGACCCCGTGGCGCCCAACCTCAAGCAGATCCTGATCCTGTTCCCGATGATCGCGTCCGGCGCTTTCGCCACCTCGCCGGGCGACGGTCTGCTGCACTACGGTGTGGTCCTCGAAGTGAACAATCCTCCGGCGTGCACCGTCGGCTACGAATCGACGCAGAAGATGATCGACGCGATCAAGAAGCAGAACCCGGATTTCGACATCAACCGGGATCCGTTCCCGTTCAACACGCAGGTCGGTTGTGATGTGCCGCAGGGCAACCCCACCGGCGTCCGCAGCGCGGATCGGGCCCGCTACGCCGATCCGCGCGTCCCGCAGCCCTGGGACGGCAAGCCGAAGGTGATCGCGCCGGACCGTCTCGACCTCGGCCCCGTCGCGCAGGCCGCCGCCACGATCCTGGGAGGGCACCCGAAGTGACGCAGCCCGCCGCCGACCGCAAACCCCTCGCCCTGGCCCTCGTCCTCCTCGCGATCGCCGTGATCGTGGCCGTCGTCGTGGGCGTGAACTGGTGGGGCCGGCACACGGATCACGAGCGCGCCGCCGCACGCGATGCCGCCGTCGACGGGGCCCGTCAGTCCGTCATCGACATCCAGAAGATCGACACCAAGGACGTCGACGGCACGCTGCGCCGCATGGGCGAAGCGATGACCGGCGACCTGCGGAAGGACTGGGACGAGCGCGAGCGGGTCTCCACCGAGGACATGCTGAAGCAGTACACGGGCGTCGCCCTGCAGACGGACCCCGTGGTCGCCTCGGCCGCGCCGATCGAGTTCGACGAGGACGGCGGCGCCGCGAAGGTGCTGGTGTACCTCGTGGTCCGCCAGTCCGAGAACGGGAAGCAGGCCGACAACGCGTACCGCTGGACCTATGTCATGTCGATGACCAGGGTCGACGGCGCCTGGAAGGCGTCGGGGATGCAGCCCCTCCAGGAGCGCGCCGCCATCGGTCCCGCCGACCCGTCGCAGCCCGCGACCGGCGCCGCCCCCGAGGCGACGACCGGCGCGCCGCAGTCGCCTGCGCCCGCACCCCCGACCGCCGACCCGTCGACGGCCGCTCCGGCGCCGAGCGAAGGAGGCACGCCATGACCGACGACGCGAAGCCGGAGAGCACCGAGCCCACCGAGGCCTCACCCCCGCCGTCCCCGGACAAGGCCGATATCGACGCGCAGTCCCCCACGACGAAGCGACGCCCCGTCGCGCGCGGGACATCGCTCCGCCGCCCCGCCACCGCGACACCACCCGAGGGTGACACCGGCGCGGCCGACGGGGCGCCCTCTCGTGCGACGGATCGCACCGACGCGACGGCGACGGCGGCCGCGGAGACGTCGCCCAAGGACGCCGTCCCGACGCCCGCGGCCACCTCGAACCGCATCCCGCTCGCGATCGGAGCTGCAGCGGTGGCGATCCTGGTCCTCGCGGCCCTCGTCGCGTGGCTCCGGCCGTGGGCGGCCGCGGTGGACAATCGCGCCTTCGTGGACACCGCACTGACGACGCAGGTCACGTCGGTCGCGAAGCAGGCCGCGAAGGACATCTACACGATCGACATGAACGACCTCGGCCCGTGGGAGAAGCGACTCGACGCGGTGCTGACGCCGGGCATGATCACGGAGGCGAAGAAGCTCCGCACGGCGATCACCCAGACCGCCGGCGCGCTGCAGGACGTGAAGGTCAAGGTCGACGACGGCGACCTCACCGCAGGTGTCTCCCTCGCGCGGCCGGGTCACGCCGAGGTGCTGCTCAACGTGCGCCAGCAGGTGTCGACGCAGGGCGTGCCCTTCGCGACGATGCAGTCGCCGATGAAGTTCGTGCTCGACCGCTTCGACGGGACGTGGAAGGTCAGCTCGATCACGCCGCTGTAGGGACGCCGATCAGGCGGTGGCGGGACGCTTCGCGGCCAGTCGTCGCCCGACGACGGTGCCGAGGGACGCGGGGATCACGATGAGCAGCGCGGTGAAGCACGCCCCGATGACCAACTCGAAGGGCAACGAGCCCTGTCCGATTCCCGGCAGCAGCCAGGTACCGACCGCCCAGCACACCGCGCCGGAGACCACCCCGGCGAAGAGCGCCGCCTTGAACCAGCGGCCCACGAGGTCGATTCCCTGCTCCGCGACCGGGTTCGCGCGTGCGTCGGTGAGTCCGTCGTAGCCACCGAAGACGATGGCCACGGCCATCACGACCGCGACCGCGGCGAATCGCTGCGCCGTCCCCTGCGTCGGGAAGGCCACGATGCCCCAGGCCAGCACGGAGCGCACGACGACCTGCACCGCCGCGAGGGCGATGCCACGGATCAGCCACGGTTTCATGGGATGGATTCTATCCGTCTTCACAGTGCCCGCCCGTCGTCGCCCCTGGTGAGCGACACCGTCCGGCGGCGGAACGACGAAGCGCCGGCCGGGCATCCCCCGACCGGCGCTTCTCGTTCGTCGCTCCTAGAGCATGCAGCTGACGCAGCCCTCGACCTCGGTCCCCTCGAGCGCCATCTGCCGCAGGCGGATGTAGTAGAGGGTCTTGATGCCCTTGCGCCAGGCGTAGATCTGCGCGCGGTTCACATCGCGCGTGGTGGCGGTGTCCTTGAAGAACAGCGTCAACGACAGGCCCTGGTCCACGTGCTGTGTGGCGGCGGCGTAGGTGTCGATGATCTTCTCGTAGCCGATCTCGTACGCGTCCTGGTAGTACTCCAGGTTGTCGTTGTCCATGTACGGCGCCGGGTAGTACACGCGGCCGATCTTGCCCTCCTTGCGGATCTCGACCTTCGCTGCGACGGGGTGGATCGAGCTCGTGGAGTGGTTGATGTAGCTGATCGAGCCGGTGGGCGGCACCGCCTGCAGGTTCTGGTTGTACAGGCCGTACTGCTGCACATCCGCCTTGAGCTCGCGCCAGTCGTCCTGCGTCGGGATGTGGATCTCCGCATCGGCGAAGAGCGCGGCGACCTTGTCGGTGGCCGGCTTCCACTCCTGCTCGGTGTACTTGTCGAAGAACTCGCCCGAGGCGTACTTGCTGTTCTCGAAACCGCCGAAGGACTGGTCGCGCTCGCGGGCGATGCGGTTCGACGCGCGGATCGCGTGGAACAGCACCGTGTAGAAGTAGATGTTCGTGAAGTCGACGCCCTCGTCCGAGCCGTAGAAGACCCGCTCCCGCGCCAGGTAGCCGTGCAGGTTCATCTGCCCCAGGCCGATGGCGTGGCTCAGCTTGTTGCCGTACTCGATCGACGGGACGGAGCTGATGTCCGTCTGATCGGAGACGGCCGTGAGTCCGCGGATCGCGGTCTCGATGGTGGCGCCGAAGTCGGGGCTGTCCATGGTCTTCGCGATGTTCAGCGAGCCGAGGTTGCAGGAGATGTCCTTGCCGATCTCGGCGTAGGACAGGTCGTCGTTGTAGGTCGACGGGGTGGAGACCTGCAGGATCTCGCTGCACAGGTTGGAGTGGGTGATCTTGCCGGCGATCGGGTTCGCGCGGTTCACCGTGTCCTCGTACATGATGTACGGGTAGCCCGACTCGAACTGCAGCTCGGCGAGCGTCTGGAAGAACTCGCGCGCGTTGATCTTGGTCTTGCGGATCCGCGAGTCGTCGACCATCTCGTGGTACTTGTCGGACACGTTGACGTCCGCGAAGGGCACGCCGTACACGCGCTCCACGTCATACGGGGAGAACAGGTACATGTCGTCGTTGTTCTTGGCGAGCTCGAACGTGATGTCCGGGATCACCACGCCCAGCGACAGGGTCTTGATGCGGATCTTCTCGTCCGCGTTCTCCCGCTTGGTGTCGAGGAAGCGGTAGATGTCCGGGTGGTGCGCGTGCAGGTACACCGCGCCCGCTCCCTGCCGGGCGCCCAGCTGGTTGGCGTAGCTGAACGAATCCTCGAGCAGCTTCATGATCGGGATGACGCCCGAGCTCTGGTTCTCGATCTTCTTGATCGGTGCGCCGTGCTCGCGAATGTTGCTGAGCAGCAGGGCCACACCGCCGCCGCGCTTGGACAGCTGCAGCGCCGAGTTGATGGAGCGGCCGATCGACTCCATGTTGTCCTCGATGCGCAGCAGGAAGCAGGACACGGGCTCGCCGCGCTGCTTCTTGCCCGAGTTGAGGAACGTGGGGGTGGCGGGCTGGAACCGGCCGGCGATGATCTCGTCCACCAGGTTGACGGCGAGCTTCTCGTCACCGTCGGCCAGCGTGAGGGCGACCATGCAGACCCGGTCCTCGAAGCGCTCCAGATAGCGCTTGCCGTCGAAGGTCTTCAGCGTGTAGCTCGTGTAGTACTTGAACGCACCCAGGAAGGTGGGGAACCGGAACTTCTTGGCGTAGGCCGCGTCGAAGAGTCCCTTGACGAACTCGCGGCTGTACTTGTCCAGCACCTCGGGCTCGTAGTAGTTCTCCTCGACGAGATAGTCGAGCTTCTCGTCGAGGTTGTGGAAGAAGACCGTGTTCTGGTTGACGTGCTGCAGGAAGTACTGCCGCGCGGCCTCCCGGTCCTTGTCGAACTGGATGCGCCCGTCCTTGTCGTACAGGTTGAGCATCGCGTTCAGGGCGTGGAAGTCCAGCTCGCTGTGGCCGGGGCCGCCGTGGACGCCGGACTGGCTCGCGGAGGGGACGAGGTCTTCCTGAGTTGCGGTCATGAGCGCGCGCTTTCCTTGAGGTCGTTGCGGGTGAAGAAGTCGACGAGACCGCTGCGGACGCGCTCGACGTCCTCGGTGGTGCCCATCAGCTCGAAGCGGTACAGGTACGGGACCCGGCATTTGCGGGAGATCACATCACCCGCGTAGCAGAACTCTTCGCCGAAGTTGGTGTTCCCCGCCGCGATCACCGCGCGGATCAGGGAACGGTTGTGCTGGTCGTTGAGGAACCGGATCACCTGTTTGGGGACGTATCCCCCGCCGGAGACCGCGGTGGCCTGCTTGCCCCCGCCATACGTGGGGGTGATCAGGACGAAGGGCTCGTCGACGGTGATCGGCTCGGCCGCCCGCGTCACCGGGATGCGCACGGCGCGCATGCCCAGCTTCTTCACGAATCGGTGCGTGTTCTCCGACACCGACGAGAAGTAGACGACGAGGGGCGAGGGCATCGCTACGCCGTGGCGGCGACGGCGGCGAGCGCCTTGACCCGGTCCGGGCGGAAGCCCGACCAGTGCGCATCGCCGGCGACGACGACGGGGGCCTGCAGGTAACCGAGGGCCATCACGTAATCGCGGGCCTCCGAGTCCTCGGTGATGTCCACCACGCGGTACTCGAGGCCGGCCTTGTCGAGCGCCTTGTAGGTGGCGTTGCACTGCACGCAGGCGGGCTTGGTGTAGACGGTGATCTCGACCTGGCTCATTGGATGGCACCCCTTCGCTGGACGGTCCCGAAGACTGCTCGGAACCCGATTATCGACCTACGGACTGACAAGTTTTCTCGCCACGTTTACCTGCGTGAACTCGGTCGGCCCGCGGACCCCTCAGCGACGTCCTCATGCCTCCCGGACGGCCTCTCGGCCCGTCCGCTCTCGCAGTGGACTGAACACTACACCTAGTGGTGGCCCCGAGGAAGCGACACAACCACTTGCGAACAACATTCGTGAAATTACCAGCTCGAAAGACGCTCTTTCGGGCGTTTTTCATCGTGAATCCCCAGGACACGCCGAGGATCAGCGACACGCCGAACCGACACGCCCGGCACCGTCGGAACCCGTCCCGGTGGCGCTATCGGACGGGCGCCACGAGTCGCTCCAGAAGCTCCCCCGCGCGCTGCGCGACCACGTCGTGCTCGCGCACCGACTTGCCGTCGAGACCGGAGATCGGGAACTCCTCGACGAGCCCCTCGGGGACCTCGCCGCCGGCGATGGTGACGGCCCGTTCCGCATCGGCCAGAGTGGTGTCCAGGCGGTGCCCGACGCCCGCGAGCGCGACCCGCTTGCCGGACAGTGCGCTCGCGCCGTAGGGGCGCGAGCCCCAGTCGATGACGTTCTTGAGCACGGCGCTGACGGTGCCGTTGTTGGGCGGCGCCAGGAGCAGGAGGGCGTCCGCGGCGGCGATCCGGTCGCGGAGTGCGGCGGCCGCGGCGGGAGCCGCGTCGCCGTCGATGTCCTCGTTGTAGAAGGGCACGTCCGCGATCCCCTCCGCGATCTCGACGCGCACGCCCTCCGGCGCGTTCGCGACGGCGACCTCCGCCAGCTCACGGTTCAGCGAACTGCTGCGCAGCGATCCGACGACGGCCAGCACGGTGATGTCCGACATGTTCCTCAGTTCTCCTGACGTTCTCGCGCGGCCCCACCCGGACCGCATCCGCACAAATTAACGGACTTCGGTCCGGATTTCTTCCCCAGGATCATGGTGAGTCGAAAACCCGCGCGGTAGGCTCCATCCGATGACCGGACCACTCCTGCCCCTCGCGCAGCCGCAGACCGAGCCGCGGCGCGACGCGGCCCGCAACCGCGAACTGCTGATCGACGCAGCGCAGCGCCTGTTCGCCGAGCACGGCGTCGACGCGGTCAGCATGGACGCCGTGGCGCAGGCCGCGGGCGTGGGCAAGGGCACGGTCTTCCGCCGTTTCGGCTCGCGCGCCGGACTGCTGCAGGCCCTCCTCGACCACGACGAGACCGAACTGCAGCACCGCTTCATGTTCGGCCCGCCGCCGCTCGGGCCGGGCGGCGACCCCGTGCACCGACTGACCGAGTACGGCAAGGCCCGGATGCAGCTCATCGCGCGCCACGGCGACCTGCTGCGGGGCGCCGAGCAGGCCGCGCGCGATCCGTACGACGCCCCGCCGTGGCGCGTATCGACGATGACGGTGCGCGCGATGCTGGTCGAGGCGGGCCGCGCGGCGCAGACCGAGGTGTGGGCGGCGGCGCTGATGGCGACGCTCAGCCCCGCGTGGGTGCTCCATCAGCTCGGCACCGGCGTCTCGCCGGAGGAGCTCGAGGCCGTGTGGACGGAGCACGTGCGCCTAGTCGCCGCGCTCTGAGATCCTCGCCAGGTAGGCGAACCGGTCGTTCGCAACGCGCATCGCGATCTCGTAGGGCAGCGCGAACTTCCGCTTCCAGAAGTAGCCGAACCGCGTGTCGAACGAGGTGTACACGATGAAGCGGTTGTGCAGCACGCCGTCGACGATCGCCTGCGCCGCCTTATCTGCCGTGACCTTGGGGAAGGCGTCGATCCCCTTGTTCACCGTGGGGTTCGACCGGTCCACCCCGTTGATCTCGACGGTCTTCACCAGCCCCGTCTCCACCGCCCCCGGCACGACCACCGACACACCGATACCGTGCCGGCGGAGGTCGTAGCGAAGCACTTCGGAGACCCCGACGAGACCGAACTTCGCGGCCGAGTAGGCGGCGTGCCAGGGCAGCGCGATGAGGCCCGCGGTGGACGAGACGTTGACCAGCTGACCACCGCGGCCCGCGGCGATCATCGGCGGGACGAAGGTCTCGATCACGTGGATCGGTCCCATCAGGTTCACGTCGACGGTCTTGCGCCACTGCTCGTGGGTGAGGTTCTCGACGGTGCCCCAGACCGCGATGCCCGCGACGTTCATCACGACGTCGAGCGAGCCCGCGGCCGCGTGCACCTCGTCGGCGAACGCCCGCACCGCGTCGTAGTCGGAGACGTCGAAGGCCCTGGACGCGATGACGTTCGCGCCCAGGGCGGTGACGTGGCGGGTGACGTCGTCGAGCTGTTCGGCGTTGATGTCGGTCAACACCAGCTCGGCGCCGTGCGCCGCGAGAAGATTCGCGGTAGCGCGGCCGATCCCGCTGGCGGCGCCGGTGACGAGGACCTTCTTCCCCTTCAGGTCCTTGATCGGCGGGGCCATGTGGACGAGCCGGACGATATCGCGGAGTGCCATATCAGCCAGCTTGCCAGATCGGACCGCGCTACCGCTTCCCGCCGGGGCGTGACGTCCCCGACGGAAGACGGTGCAGCGTGGTGCTACTTCGGCAGGATCGCGCCGGCGCTCAGGATCGCCTTGAGGATCTCCTGTGCGGCGGCCGGGCCCTGCGCGGACTGCAGGGAGTTGAAGGCCTGCGGGCTCGAGATCAGGGTGTTGACGAGCTGCTGCCCCTGCGAGCTGGTGAGGAACTCGGCGGCCTTGGGCCCCATCTCGAAGAGCGAGTTCACACCGAGCGGCTGAGCCTGACCGGGGATCGAGATCGTCGGGAGCTGCGGGAGCGCCACCTGCCCCAGCCCGGGGATCGTCACGGACGTCCCCTGCGGCGCGGTCGCCGCGGGCGCGGTGGCCTGCGGTGCCGTGGCGCTGGACGGGGTCGCGCCGCCCTGCAGCATCGGCACACCCGAGACGATCGGGGAGGTGGTGGTGCCGGTGCTCGGGGTGACGGGGGCCGCCGCGGCGGGCGCACCCGGCACGGCCGGGACGATCGGGGTCTGCGCGGGAGCCGTCGGAGCCGCGGCCGCCGGAGCGGTCGCCGCCGGAGCGGTTGCCGCCGGAGCAGCCGGGGCTGCCGGGGTGACCGGGACCGCGGGATCGACCTGCGGCGCGACCGGCTGGGCCGCAACGGGCTGATCGACCACGCCGCCCGGCTTGATCTTGCCGGTCAGCTGCTGGATCACGCCGTTGGTCAGGACGGAGGCGTACTGCGTCTGTCCCTCCCGGGAGGTCAGCAGAGCCGCGTCGTCGGCGTTGGCGAGGTTGCCCAGGTTCGCGTAGACGAGCGGGATGTTCACCAGCGACGCGAGGGCGTTGGTGGTCTTCGCGATGCCGTCCTGGCCGCCCAGGTACTGCGCCGGCACGAAACCGCCGGCACGGGAGGCGTCGCGGATCACCGTGGTCGCGGGGTCGCTCACCGCCTGCTGCGCGGTGACCTTGGCATCGGCACCGGGGGCCGGGGTCTCGAGCAGGAATCCGCGCTTCGTGGCGTCCTGGACCGCGCTGTTGATGCTCACGGCGAGGTCGGCGCCGGACTTGTTGGCGGCCGTCGCGCGCTGGTCGACGCAGCCGCCGAAACCGGCGTCATCGGCGCGGGACAGGATGACCTTGGCGCCCTGGGTCTTGAGCGCGGCCTCGACCATCTTGGCGACGGCGAAGTTGATGGAGTGGTCGGGGGTGCCGTTGGAGGCGATCGCCACCGGGTTGACGCAGGGCACCTGTCCGCCACGGCCGTCGGCGACCTTGCGGGCCTGTTCGACGGCCGACGCGACGGAGGAGCCGGCGTCGAGGAACACGGTCTTGCCGGACAGCGGCTGGGCCGGTGCGGCGGGAGCGGGGTCGGCGGACGCGAGGCCGGGCGCACCGAACAGCGCGACGGCCGCAGTCGCAAGCGAACCTGCGAGGACACGGGTCTTCTTCATGGGCAGCTGGGCGCCAGGGGAAGTGGCGCCGCTCTCCTTCCAATTCTCTTGTGCAACTTTCGTCACATCAGTCACACGAGAAACAGTCAACCATCAATTGAGACTTTAGGAAAATCTCATCCCTGATCGTTACCGAAACGTTATCTGAATCGGTGGGCCTCAGTCTTCGAGGATCGCCGAATCCGACTGCGCCGCAGCCGAGTAACGCAGCAGGGAGAGCACTGCCTGCGGGTCAGCGGGAGCGTCCGGACCCGCCAGGCAACCCTGAACTCGTCTGCGAACGGCGTCCTCGTCGAGCCCGATCCCCAGGAAGACCAGCACCGACGCCGCCCCTCCCCTCCGGCCGCGCTCAACGGCAGTCCGGACGTGCCGGCCCACCGCGTGCACCTCCAACCGCGTGCCGTCCGCGACGGTGACGAAGCCCTTCGCGCGGAAGACGCCCTGCGGCGGGTCGGTGAGCAGCGCCGCGACCGCCCGTGCGTCGAGCGGCCCGGTCTCGACGGTGACCGAGGAGTACTCGTCGTGCAGGTGCGCGTGCCGGTGCTCGATCGTTCCGTCCTCGTCGTGCGTATGTGCGTGCTCCCGCAGGGCCTCGTCGAGAGTGAGCTGGCGCGGCGAGTCCCGGCGGTCGGCGGCACGACGCGCGAGTACCTCGGCGTCGATGAGCAGGTCCACCGGCACCGCGGCGTCCACGGTCCCGACGACCGGAGCGGACGGTGCGTGCCGGCGGACCAGCGCCCGCACGGCATCCGGATCGGCGGTGAGGTCGATCTTGTTGAGGACGACGAGGTCGGCGAGCGCGAGATGGTGTCGCAGTGAAGGGTGCCGCTCCATGGTTCCGGCGAGGTGCGCGGCGTCGGCGACGTAGACGAGGCCGCCGTAGTCGATCCGCGGCTCCTGCGCCAGCACCACCCGTCGCACCATCGCCGCCGGCTCGGCGAGACCGGAGGCCTCGACCACGATCAGGTCGAGGCCGCGCGCGGCGAGCGATCCGAGAACGTCCTCGAGTTCCTCGTCGTCGACCGTGCAGCACACGCACCCGTTGCTGAGCGAGACACTCCGGACGGAGCCCCCGCCGGAGACGCCGGCGACCAGCATCGCGTCGATGTTGACCGTGCCGAAGTCGTTCACCACCACCCCGATCCGGGCGTCGCCGGCCCCGGAGAGAAGGTGGTTGAGCAGTGTGGATTTGCCCGCGCCGAGGTAGCCCGCCACCACGACGACCGGGACGGGACCGGCGCTCACGACGGTGTCCTCACGGCGCGCAGTCCTCGCACAGAACGGCGAGCTCGCGGTCCTGCGGCGGCGCGAGGTTCGCGACGTTCGACGTCGGCGCACCGCACCGCGTGCAGCGGCCGATCCGCCGGGCCTCGTCGGAGAAGTCGATGCGCATCCGCCGGTCGAAGACGTACATCGACCCCTCCCAGAGCCCGCGGTCGCCGAACCGTTCGCCGTAGCGGGCGATACCGCCGTCGAGCTGATAGACCTCGCCGAAGCCCCTGTTCCGCATCACCGCGCTGAGTACCTCGCAGCGCACGCCCCCGGTGCAGTAGGTGATCACCGGGCGGCCCTTGAGGTGGTCGTACTCCCCCGAGTCGAGCAGGGTCACGAAGTCCCGCGTGGTCTTCGCCGGGGTCACCACGGCGCCGGCGAACCGGCCGATCTCCGCCTCGATCGCGTTGCGCCCGTCGAAGAAGATCGCGTCGGGCTTCTCCTCCAGCAGGGCGTGCAGCTCGTCGGGCGTGAGATGCACGCCACCACCCCGCACGCCCGACCCGTCCACGACGACTTCGTCGGGCACACCGAAGGTGACGATCTCGTCGCGCACCTTGACCGAGAGTTTCGGGAAGTCCTCGGCGGCGCCGTCCGACCACTTGACGTCCGCGGCCTTGAACGCGGGGTACTCCCGGGTGGCACGAACGTACCGCTTGACGGCACGGATCTCCCCGCCGACGGTCACGTTGATCCCGTGGCGGGAGACGATGATCCGGCCGCGGAGACCGTTCGCCTCACACAGCGCCCGCTGCCAGAGCCGGATCGCGTCCGGGTCGGCCAGCGGGGCGAACACGTAGAACAGCACGACCTTGCCCATGACAGTGCCGATTCTATCGGTGCCGCCCTACACTCAGCCTGCGTCCAAGGGTTCCGGCGGCGGGCCCGGTCCCCTTCAATGGCCCCCATGCCATTTCGCCTCCCCCGCCGCGCCGCGGCGCTGACCACCGCACTCGTCGCCGTCCTCGGCGTCGCCGCGTGCGCGCAGTCGACGGGGCCCGCGTACGACCCGTCCGCACCGATCCCCGACCGCGTTCCCGCGGGCACCGTCATCACGGTCGCCGATCAGCAGTCCATCCTCAAGACCATGCTCACGGCGTCCGGGGAGGCCGCGAAGCTCGGCTTCCCCGTGAAGTTCGCCGACTTCGCGGGCGGTCCCGCGATCCTCGAGTCCTTCCGCGCCGATGCGACGCAGGTCGCGATCGTGGCCGACGTCCCGCCGATCCACGCGCAGATCGCCCGCTTCCCCAGCCCCATCATCAAGGCCTGGCAGCTCGAGCGGGGCGGCGTCTCGACCGTCGCGCGACCGGGCGTCACCCTCCGCACCCCGTCCGACCTGCGCGGACGCAAGATCGGCTACGCCGAGGGTACGGCGCACCAGGCCATGGTGCTGCGCCTGCTCCGCACCGCGGGCCTGACCAAGCACGACGTCCAGCTGGTGCCGCTGCAGCTCACCGAGGTGGGCGAGGCACTCGGGGCAGGACAGATCGACATCGCCCCGCTCATGGAACCGATCAGCACCAAGTACCGCCTCGCGCACCCCGACGCGCAGGTGCTGCCCGACGCGATCTCCCAGGCCGCCCAATCCGGACTGATGTTCCTCTACTCGCCGCGGTCGGCGCTCGCCGATCCCGCCCGCGCCGCGGCCCTGAAGAAGCTCTCCGCCGCCATCGACCGCGCGCGAGCCTGGGCCGACGCCGACAAGAACCGCTGGATCGACACCTACTACGCGGGCGCGCTCAAGATCCCCGCCGCCGTGGGCCGCATCGCCTACGAGGGCCAGGGCTCCTGGCGGTCGATCCCGCTCGACCGTGCGCTCGTCGCGCGCCAGCAGGACACCATCGACACGCTCGCCGCGTTCGACGAGATCCCCGGCGGCCGCATCTCGGCCGACGGTTCCGTCGACTTCCGTTTCGCCACCGACCCGACGACCTAAGGCCTCCCCGTGACCTCACCTCCTCTCGGCCGCCTCGGTAGCGGCCTCGCCGCCGACACGCCTCCGGAGCAGCGCCCCGGCGCCCTCGATCCGGACCACGAGCTGCTCCCGCGGGCAGCGACCCGCCGGGCGCTGGTCGACTCCCGCCCGATCGGCGCCTGGATCCTCGCCGGCCCCGCCCTGGTGGTCGCGCTCTGGGCCGCGGGCTCGGCGACCGGGGTCATCCCCGACACCGTCCTCTCCGCACCGTGGACCGTGGTGAACACCGCGTGGCACCTCGCGCTCGACGGTTCTCTGTGGTCCAACATCTGGGCGTCCGCGCAACGCGCGATCGTCGGCGGCGTTCTCGGCGTGAGCCTGGCGGTCCTCCTGGCCCTCCTCTCCGGCCTCACCCGGCCCGGCGAGGCCCTCATCGACGGCACCGTGACGATCTACCGCGCGATCCCCGCCCTCGCACTGCTGCCCCTGTTCATCGTGTGGTTCGGCATCGGCGAGGAGATGAAGATCGTCCTCATCACCCTCGCCGTCGCGACGCCCGTCTACCTCAACACCCACGCCGGCTTGCGCGGCATCGACCGCAAGTACGTGGAACTGGCGGAGACGGTCGGCCTGAGCCGCGCCGGCTTCGTGCGCCACATCGCGATCCCCGGGGCGCTGCCCGGGTTCTTCACCGGACTGCGCCTCGGCGCGACGGTGGCCTGGCTCGCGCTGGTGGTCGTCGAACAGGTCGGCGCCTCCGACGGCATCGGTTACCTCATGTACAAGGCCCGCCTGTACGGCCTCACCGACGTCATCGTCGTCGGCCTCGCCGTCTACGCACTCCTCGGTTTCGGCACCGACCTCCTCGTCCGCTTCTCCGCACGAAAGGCACTCTCATGGCAGAGCACCCTGGCCCACTGACCACGCCGGAGGCCTCCTCGACCGCCCCGGACGCCGGCGCTCCCGTGATCGAGGCGCGGAATCTGGTGCGCGGTTTCGACGGCCGTGCCGTCCTGCGCGGGGTCGACCTCACCATCCGCCGGGGCGAGTTCGTCGCCCTGCTCGGGCGGTCCGGGTCGGGCAAGTCGACGCTCCTGCGCGCGATCGCGGGCCTCGACGACGGAGTACCCGGTTCGGGTGTGCTCGAGGTCGATCCGCGACGCGCGGTCGTCTTCCAGGATTCGCGGCTGCTCCCCTGGTCCCGCGTCCTGTCCAACGTGATCCTCGGCCTCCCGGGCGCCGACGCCGAGGAGGTCGGCCGTGCGCTCCTGCGGGAGGTGGGGCTCGAGGGCCGGGAGAAGGCCTGGCCGCGCGAGCTGTCCGGCGGGCAGCAGCAGCGGGTCGCCCTCGCGCGCAGTCTGGTCCGCGAGCCGGCGGTGCTCCTCGCCGACGAGCCCTTCGGCGCACTGGACGCGCTGACCAAGCTCAAGATGCACGACCTGCTCACGGGGTTGGTCGCGCGGCACCGCCCCGGCGTCCTGCTCATCACGCACGACGTCGACGAGGCGATCGCGCTCGCCGACCGGATCCTGGTGCTGGACCACGGGATCCTGTCGGTAGACGTCACCGTCGGCGACGGTGACGGGCGGCGCCCCGGTGAGCCGGGCTTCGCCGAGCTCCGGGGACGGCTGCTCGACGCGCTCGGCGTCGAGCAGGAGACGGCGGTGGTCGCGACCGCATGAGCATCCCCGATCACGCCCGCGGGTACGAGGGTTTCGCCGGGCGGATCGGCCGCTCCGAAGCGGAGTCGGAACCGTCCTGGCCCGCGGAGACCCGAGCCCGGGCCGGGGCGCCGAACATCATCGTCGTCCTGGTCGACGACATGGGATTCTCCGACATCGGGCCGTACGGTTCCGAGATCCCGACACCGCACCTCGACGCGCTCGCGGCGCGCGGCGTGCTGTCGACCAATCACCACACGACGCCGGTCTGCTCCCCCGCCCGCGCGGCGCTGCTCACGGGACTCAACCCGCACCGCGCGGGCTACGGCTCGGTCGCGAACTCCGATCCGGGCTTCCCCAACCTGCGGCTGAGCCTCGCGGACGACGTGCTCACCCTGCCGGAGATCCTGCGCGCCTCCGGTTACGCGACCTACGCGGTCGGGAAATGGCACCTCGCCAAGGACTCCCGGCTCGGCCCGGACGCCGACCACTCTTCCTGGCCGGTGCAGCGCGGCTTCGACCACTACTACGGCTCGCTGGAGGGCCTGAACTCCTTCTTCCACCCGAACCAACTGGTGCGCGACAACACCGTCGATCCGGTCGCCGAATACCCCGAGGGCTTCTACGTCACCGACGCCCTGACCGACACCGCTGTCTCGTGGATCAAGGACCTGCGGGCGCACGACGCGGACAAGCCCTTCTTCCTGTACTTCGCGCACATCGCGATGCACGGCCCGCTGCAGGTCAAGGACGAGGACCTGCCCCGCGGCGACCTCGACTACGCCCGCGGCTGGGACGCCGTGCGCGAGCAGCGGTTCGCCCGCCAGCGGGAGCTCGGGTTGTTCGGCCCGGAGGTGCGCCCGGCCCGCCGCAACAGCGAGCCCGGTTACGACGTGCCGCCGTGGGACGAGCTCGATCCCGAGCGGCAGCGCCGCTTCGCGGCGTACATGCAGGTGTACGCGGCGATGGTGCGCACCGTCGACGACAGCCTGGGCCGGCTGCTCGAGACGGTCGAGCAACTGGGCGAGCTGGAGAACACGATCGTGGTGTTCACCTCCGACAACGGCGGCACCGCCGAGGGCGGGCCGGAGGGCACGCGCAGCTACTTCGCCGAGTTCGTGAAGTTCGCCGACGGCATCGGTCCTTCGGGGTGGGAGGGCGACGTCGATCACCCCGAGGAGCTGATCGGCACCGCCCGACTCGGCGTGCACTACCCGCGCGGCTGGGGCCAGGTGTCCAACACGCCCTTCCGGTTCTACAAGGGCCAGACCTTTGCGGGCGGCGTGCGCGTGCCCCTCGTGCTGTCGTGGCCCGCGGGCCTCCCGGACGCACGGGGTGTCCGCGAGCAGTTCTCGTTCGTCACCGACGTCGCCCCGACCCTGCTGGACCTGGCCGGGGTCGCGACGCCCACCCATCGGCACGGGCTGCTCGCGCAGGAACGCGACGGCGTCTCGCAACGCGCCGCCTGGGCGGACCGCTCCGCGGATTCCGCCCGGACGCGGCAGTACTCGGAGTTCCGCGGGCACCGCGGGTACTACCGCGACGGCTGGAAGCTGCTCAGCCTGCACGGCCGCGGCGACGATCCACTGGCGCCGCGCTGGCAGCTCTTCGACAACCGATCGGATCCGGCCGAGACCGCCGACCTCTCCGCCGAGCACCCCGACCTCGTCGCGGAACTCGCGGCGGAGTGGGAGTACGAGGCCTGGCGCAACACCGTCTTCCCGATCGTGATCGACGGATCGACCCGTCACCCGGCCGAACGGCGACTCTCCGAGCCCGTGCGGCTCCTCCCCGGCACCCCCGTCCTCGAGCGGTACCGGTCGGCGAAGCTCGTGCAGTACCGGGACTTCCGCATCGACATCGACGTCGAACTCGACGGCGCCGAGGGCGTGCTCGTCGCGCACGGGGACGCTCTCGGCGGCTACCTGGTCTACGTCGAAGACGGCGCGGTCGTGTTCGGCTACAACGCCTACGGCCGCTACTCGGAAACGCGCACCGGCCCCGTCCCACCGGGCCGCCGGACCGTCTCCGTCGCCGCGTCGGTGCGCCCGAACCTCCGGTGGGACTTCGCCGTCGAGATCGACGCTGCGGAAGTCGCCGTCCTCCCGGACCGTGTCCAGCTCATCGGCATGGCGCCGTGGACCGGCATCTCGGTCGGCCTCGACGCTCGCGGCCCGGTGGCGTGGGAGCTGCGCGAGCGCCGCGGCACCTTCCCGTACTCCGGTGCGCTGCACACGGTCACGTACACGCCCGGACCTGTCGGGGTCCCGTCGGACGACATCGACCGACTGCAGCAGGAGGCCGAGGAGGAGGCGGACTGAGCGGATTGCGTCCCGGTGAACGCAACCCTGGCACCGTCGGCCCGGATCGAGTGAGCTGAGGGCACACCGCAACCACCACCGACGGAGGCCGCCATGACCGCAACGCTCGAGCCCACCACCACCGCGCCTGATATCACCGTGACCCGGCTGGGCGAGCACATCGGCGCGATCGTGCACGGCGTGCGGCTCGGCGGCGACCTCGACGACGCCACCGCGGACACCGTTCTGGACCTGCTCGCCGAGCACGAGGTGATCTTCTTCCGCGACCAGCACCACCTCGACGATGCGGGCCAGCACGCGCTCGCGCGCCGCCTGGGTGTGCCGACCACCCCGCACCCGACGGTCCGCTCCGACTCCGACCTGCTGCCCATCGAGGGCGCGGCGAACAGCTGGCACACCGACGTCTCCTTCGTCGACCGCGTGCCCAAGGCGTCGATCCTGCGGCCCGTCGTCCTGCCGCCGCACGGCGGGAACACGACGTGGGCCTCCACCACCCGCGCCTACGACCGCCTCCCCGCGCCGCTCAAGACGCTGGCCGAGAACCTGCGCGCCATCCACACCAACGACTACGACTACGCCGGGCACAACGCCACCTACCAGCGCGCGGAGTACCACCAGGAGTTCATCCGCAACATCTTCGAGTCCGAGCACCCCGTGGTGCGCGTGCACCCGGAGACCGGCCGCCGATCGCTGCTGCTGGGCCACTTCGTGAAGTCCTTCGCCGGCCTGAGCTCGCAGGACTCGGCCCCGATCCTCGCGCTCCTGCAGCGCCGGATCGAGAACCCCGACAACACCGTCCGCTGGGCCTGGCAGCCCGGCGACGTGGCGATCTGGGACAACCGCTCCACCCAGCACTTCGGTATCAACGACTACGGCGACCACAAGCGCCTGCTGCGCCGCGTGACCCTCGCGGGCGATCTCCCCGTCGGCGTCGACGGCCGGGAGGGTGTGGCGCTCAAGGGCGACGCCTCGGACTACTCGCCGGTGACCCCCGCGCGCTCGCGGGGCTGATCGAGCCAGCCGCGGATCCGGTCGTAGACGGCGTCGGACTGCAGCAGGGTGAAGTGGTGCGCACCACCCAGATGCATTCCGGCGTCGTCGGTGAAGCCGATCCGCCGCGCCCTCCCACGCCCGCCCGCGCTCGGTGCCAGCACCAGACCATCGCCCAGCAGCCGGCCCACCGGGTGCCGGGCGTCCCGGGTGAACGTGGCGGCGACGAAGAAGTGCTCCGCCCCGTCGAGCAGCGGGACCTCGGCGGCCGCGGCCGCGCCGAGCGCGTCCGCGTCGCGGTCCCGCCAGTCCTCGTCGACGATCGACCCCGCGCGCAGGTCGCGGATCCCCGCGCTGCGGCGCCGCAGCAGTCTCCCGAAGGGAGCGGTCTCGGGCACCGCGGCCAGCGCGGCGCTACCGTAGTGCGCGGCCTGCTCCAGCGGGGCGCCCAGGTGCGGCGTGCCCAGGCTGACGGTGGCCGACACGCCCGCGGGCCAGGCCATCTCGTCGCGCTGCGCCCGGTGCGCGGCGCTGCGAGCCACGAGACCGCCCATCGAGTGCCCGATCAGCACGAGCTCGGTCACGGGGACCGGCCATGCCGCGACGAGCGCCTCGAGCAGGCCCGCGAGGTCTCGCCCGTTGTCGCTGATGTGCCGGCCGCTGTTGTACCGCACGTACACCGGGGTGGCGCCCAGATCGACGGCGAGCCGCACCCCGTAGTCCTCGGCCTCCAGTCCGCCGACGCCCCAGGCGTGCTCGGTTTCGGTGAGTCCGTGCAGGAGCACCACGACGCGACCGGTCGCACCGTCGAAGACCTCCGCGGGGTCGAGCCGGTCGGCGGGCACGGGACCGTCGCCGAGGTGGACGATCGCGCCGTCGACCCGGACCGTGACGGGGTCGGCGGCGAGCGGTGACGCCTGCGCCTCGAGGTCGTCGCCGATGAGGCCGAGCAGCACGCCGATCAGTGCGGCGCCGCGCGGCGTCTCCGACGGCGGCCGCTCCCCCGGCCAGTCCGCGCCGGCGGCGGCGACCCGACCCACGGTGCGCGCGACGGTACTGATGGTCGCGTAGACGCCGTCCGTGATGCCGTCGTGCAACGCGCGCACCGGCGCCACCGCGGGCCCGACGCCGAGCCGGACGTAGCGGAAGACCCGGTCGGAGACGGCCCGGTGTACGCCGTGGACACCGTCCACGGTTCCGGCGAACTCGGTACAGCCCAGCTCAGCGAGAGCGCGCACCTCCGCGCGCCGCCGCCCCTCCGCGATGTTCATGAACTTCGAGTGTACGAGTGTTCACTCGAGCTGTCCAGCGGCACCTCGGGCTCAGGCGCGGTACTCCCACCCCGCGGCCACCCAGGCCTGAGACGGCATGCAGTTCCGGCCGTCGAGCAGCACGGGGTTACGTACGACCGCGCCGACCACCGCCGGATCCAGCTCCTTGAACTGGGTCCACTCGGTGAGAACCAGCACCACATCGGCACCCTCGCAGGCCTCGAGCGCGGTGGTGGCGTAATCGAGCGTCGGGAAGACGCGGCGCGAGTTGTCCATCGCCTCGGGGTCGTAGACCGAGACGGCCGCGCCCTGCAGCTGGATCTGCCCCGCGATGTTGAGTGCCGGCGAATCGCGCACGTCGTCCGAGTCGGGCTTGAAGGCAGCGCCCAGCACGGCGACCTTCGCGCCGAGCAGCGAGCCGCCGCAGGCCTCGCGCGCCAGGTCGACCATCCGGGTCCGGCGGCTCATGTTGATCGCATCGACCTCGCGGAGCAGGCCGTGCATGTGGCCGGCGCCGAGCTCGCCCGAGCGTGCCATGAAGGCGCGGATGTCCTTGGGCAGGCAGCCGCCTCCGAAGCCGATGCCCGCACCCAGGAACTTGCGGCCGATACGCGAGTCGACACCGATCGCATCGGCGAGTGCCACCACGTCGGCGCCGGCGGCCTCGCAGACCTCGGCGACCGCGTTGATGAACGAGATCTTGGTCGCCAGGAAGGCGTTCGCGGAGATCTTCACCAGCTCGGCGGTCGCGGTGTCGGTGACGAAGAACGGGGTGTCCCGGGTCAGCATCTCGGCGTAGATCTCACGCGCGACCTCCTCGGCGCGGCCGCCGGGCTCGACACCGAGCACCAGGCGATCGGGCTCGAGAGTGTCCTTGACCGCGTGGCCCTCGCGCAGGAACTCGGGGTTCCAGGCGAACTCGACGCTGACACCGGCGGGAACCAGCTCGGCCGCGCGCGCTCGCAGCAGGTCGGTGGTACCGACGGGGACCGTCGACTTGCCCAGGATCACGGCGTCGCGGTGCAGGTGCGGCACCAGCGAGTCGATCACGGAGTTCACGTAGGTCATGTCGGCGGCGAACTCGCCCTTGCGCTGCGGCGTGCCCACGGCGATGAAGTGCACATCGCCGAACGCACCGGCCTCCTCGTAGGAGTCGGTGAAGCGCAGGCGCCCCGCCTCGATGTTCCGCTTGAGCACCGCGGGAAGACCCGGTTCGTGGAAGGGCACCTTGCCCTCCGACAGCGCAGCGATCTTGCTGAGGTTGACGTCGACACCGAGCACCTCGTGGCCCAGCTCCGCCATGCACGCCGCGTGCGTGGCTCCGAGGTACCCCGTACCCAGCACTGTGATCTTCATGCGCCGAAAGTAGGTCGGCGCCACGGCGACACGGAAGAGCCGCACGCCGGAGTTGGGCAAGGGTTACGCGGAGATTCACGAGCGCGCCCGCCGCGATCCCCCGCGTTCGCCTCGGAGTGGTCTCGGGTTCGCCTCGGCGTTACTGGGGCGGGCCGGCCGGGCCGTCGGCCTCCGGCGCTGCTGGACCGGGCTCCGGAGTGCTCGGACGGGACGCCGACGCCGACGGGGATCCGTCGTACGACGAGGACCCGCGGCGCGGTTCACGCCCCTCACGCCCCTTGAGGATGCGTTTGGGGAGGCGGTTGACCAGATCGCTCATCGGGTTCACCGCCGCCGTCATCAACGCGACGGCCTCGTTGAGCTCCGCGACGACGTCCGGGAGCTGAGAGACGGCGTCGAGGGTGCCGCCGGGCGCGATGGCGCGCTCGATCGCGCCCTCCTGGCCGAGCAACTGGTCGACGATGCCGCCGTCGGCGATCGCGCGGTCGATGACACCGTTCGGTTCGGTGAGCTTGTCGATGAGGCCGTCCTGGCCGGTGAGCTTGTCGAGCACGCCGTCCTTGGCGGCCAGCTTGTCGAGCACGCCGCCCTTCTCGGTGAGCTTGTCGAGGACGCCGTCCTTGGACATGAGCTTCTCGAGCACGCCGTCCGGCGCGGTGAGCTTGTCGATCACACCGCCCTCGGAGGTGAGGCGCTCGAGCACCCCCTCGGACTCCGTGATCTGGTCGACGACGCCGCCGGGCCGGGTGAGCCGGTCCAACGGCCCGCCCTCGGTGGTCAGGCGGGTGACGGGGCTGTCCTCCTTGGTGGCCTGATCGAGCAGGCCACCGGGGGCGGTGAGCTTCTCGAGCATGCCGCCGGGCTCGGTGAGGCGGTCGACGACCCCGCCGGGCTTGAGCACGCGATCGAGCGGCCCGCCGCGCGAGAGGATGATGCCGACGGGGCGGTCGGGTTCGAGCAGGGAGGCGAGTCGTTGCAGCAACTGCATCGGCGTGACCGAGCTGATCTCGGCGTCGACGTGCAACGCGTTGCTCACCTCCGACTCGACGTTCTGCACGGCGAATCGAGTCACGGCGACGCCGCCCTCGACCGCCGACATCGCGGCGTCGGCGGTGGAGAAGACGACGCGCAGCGGGGTGGTGACGATGCCCTTGAGGTCCATAGCCGCCCATCGTAGGCGGCGGAGTGAGAGGATCTGCGGTGAATCCACTCATTGAGCGAAGGGCGGAGGCGACCCCCGTGACCGTACGCGCGTCGGACGATCTGCTGCCCCATCTGCGGCGTGCGCGGGATCATGCGGACCGCAATTACGCGGAACCCCTGGACCTCGCCGCCCTGGCCGCGATCTCGGGGATCAGCAAGTACCACTTCCAGCGCCTGTTCGTCGCGACCTACGGCGTCTCCCCCGCCGAGCACCTGTCGCGCCGGCGCATCGAGCGCGCCCAGGACCTGCTTCGCGCCACGAATCTCACGGTCACGGAGATCTGCACCGCGGTGGGGTTCACGAGCCTCGGCTCGTTCAGCAGCCGGTTCCGGGAGCTGGTGGGCGAATCGCCCACGGAGTTCCGGACGCGGTGGTCCGACGGCGCACCGCGCATCCCGAGTTGCTTCGTGTTCATGGCGGGCCTGGCCGAGCGCCACGACACCGCAAGCGAGGAGAAGCGCGCGGCACCGGGGCGCTCCTAGGCTCGGTCCATGACCATCAAGAACATCTCGCTCGTGTCCGTGTGGGTCCGCGACCTCGACGAATCCCTGGCGTTCTACACCGACATCCTCGGCTTCGAACCCAAGGACGACATCACCATGGGCCCGGACTTCCGGTGGGTCACCGTCCGCCACCCGGCACAGCCGGAACTGCAGATCCACCTGACCACCCCGTCGAGGCCGCTGTCGGACGACCTCATCGCCGCGATGCAGCGGGCGCAGGCCGACGGCGGGCTGCCCGGCCTGGGCCTGGCCGTCGAGGACTGTCGCGCGACGTACGAGGCCCTCTCCGCCAAGGGCGTCGAGTTCATCCAGCCGCCCGAGGAGCGCCCGTACGGCGTCGAGGCGCTGATGCGCGACAACTCGGGTAACTGGATGGTGCTCGTGGAGGCGCGCGAGTACACGCCGGAGGACTTCGAGGGCGTCTCCTTCGATTAGGCGCTACGCGGGTTTGCGCACCGCCTCGAACGTCGCGGTCCACGACGCCACGACGAGCGTGCGTCCCCCGGCGCCGAGTCCGCGGACGGCCATGGGAGCGGCGTCACCCCGGTCATGCGACGGCCTCCGCCGCGTCATCGCGGCCGGCGTGCGGGCGGCGCAGGCTCTCGTAGATCCTGGCCATGCCGTCGTCGCCGAAGCCGAGGTCGACCTGTTCGGCGATGAGCGCCTGGACGGCGCGAATGGTCGACGAGTTCGCACCCGCTTCGTCGCTGGCACGGATGATGTCGGACAGGTCCGAGAAGTGCAGACTCTGCTGGCCCGGCACCGAGTAGTCCCCGCCGTCGACGATCTCGGCGTCACCGGCGAAGTGGGGCACCATCGCGGTGACGAACGGCACCGCCCGGGCGGCGAAATCGGTCGCGCGCATGCCCGCCGTCGCGGCCATCGCCGCGCCGTGGAACAGGCCCGCGAACATCTGATACATCGCCGCGAGCATCGCGAGGTCGATGAGGGACGCGGCGCCGGGGTCGGCACCGTCGTAGACGATCTCGGCCCAGGCCTCGAGAACCGTGCGAGTGCGCGCAAGGACCTCGGCCGACCCGCTGACGAACAGCTGCGCGCCCGGTGCGCCGATCATGGGCGGCGTGGCGAGGATCGCTCCGTTGAGGTACTCGATGCCGTGTTCCTCGGCCCACGCTCCGAGTGCACGGGCCTCCGCCGGTGTGGTCGTGGTGAGGTCGAGAAGAGTGCGGCCACGGAGCCGCTCCGCGACCGGGTCGAGGGTCTCGCGCACCGAGGCGTAACGGAGCAGGCAGGTGACGATCAGCCCGCTGCGGTGCACCGCATCGGCGACGGTACCGGCGCGGCGCGCGCCGCGCTCGACGAGTTCCTCGCCCCGGCCGGGGCTGCGGTTCCACACCGTGACGACGTGGCCGCGGTCCAGTAGAGGGGCGGCGAGGGCGGAGCCCATGGCTCCCAGTCCGAGGATCGAGACGGTCTGCGGTTCGTGTGCTCTTGCGCTCTGCTGTGTCATGCCTCGATCATCGATACCGGCGGTCCGTTCCGTAAGTACCCACTAATTGCTGGGGTACTTACCTTCTGGTGAGTGAGGTGGTCATGGCGAGATCGACGCGATCGGGCCCGTACATCTGCGGCATCGACGCCGCGCTGGACGTGGTCAGTGGGAAGTGGAAGGGCCTCATCCTGTGGGAGCTCGACGCCCATGGCGTGCGCCGCTTCGCGGAGCTGCGCCGGGGGCTGCCGGGGGTGAGCGAGAAGATGCTCACCCAGCACCTGCGGGAGATGGAGGAGGACGGGCTGGTGACGCGCGAGGTGTACGCACAGGTGCCGCCCAAGGTCGAGTACTCACTGACCCGGTCCGGTCTGGCGCTGAACGCGGCACTCGCGCCGCTCGGAGCCTGGGGGCGCGATCGCCTGCAGCGCGAACAGCTCGTCACGGTGCCGTCCGCCCACGACGGAGAAGCGTCGGAGAGAGTTGACATGTCGGAGATATCCGACGTAACGTCGACAGCGTGACCACCGAGACGGAGAGCACCGATCGCGTCTTCCTCGCGCTCGCCAATCCCGTTCGCCGCGAACTCCTGCGCATCCTCGCCGAGGGGCCGCTCGCCGCGGGCGAGCTCAGCGAGCGGTTCACGCTGAGCCGCCCGGCCGTCGCGGAGCACCTCAAGGTGCTCCGCGAGGCGGGACTCGTCACCGACTCCCCCGACGGCCGCCGCCGGATCTACCGGCTCACGGCCGAGCCGCTGGCGGATCTCGGCGAGTGGTTGCACCCGTTCGAGAAGTTCTGGCGCGCACGACTGTCCGCGCTCGCCGAGATCGCAGAGGAGTTGTGAATGGCCGTCATCATGCTGGATCGGTTCGTCGCCGCCACCCCGGCCGCCGTGTGGCGCGCCCTCACCGAGCCGGAACTGGTCCGCCGGTGGTGGGCCGAGGGTGACATCGGGCCCGACGTCGGCCACGAGTTCACCCTCGACATGCCGGGGTTCGGCGCGCAGCCGTGCCGGGTCCTGGAATCGGTCGCACCCGAGCGCTTCGTCTACACCTTCACCGCCGAGTGGACGCTCGCCTGGACGCTGAGCGCCGAGGGCCGCGGCACCCGCGTCTTCCTGGAACACAGCGGATTCGACCTGGACGACAAGCGCATGGCCGCCGCCTTCGACCGCATGGGGCCCGGCTGGCGCGACGCGGTGCTGCCGCGCCTGGCGGAGACCGCCGCCGGACTCTGACGCCACCGCGTCTGCCATGATCTGGACGTGACCGACCGTTCCGTTCTGGCCGACCCCGTCAACGCCGCACTCTCCGGCCCGCACGCGCGGTTCCGGCTGTCCGCGGGCCGGATCCAGCGGTACCACCCCGACGTCTCCGTGTTCTACGGACACCCGCGCGCGCTCACCGACGAGGACTACGCCGACGTCGCACGCCTGACCGGCCGGGACCGGACCGCGCTCCTGCGCGACCGGTCGGCACCGCTCCCGGCGGGGTGGTCGGTGGTCGAGACGATCGGCCTGGTCCAGTACGACGGCAGCGCGGTGGAGACCGCACCCGAACCGGAGGCCGTACGCCTCATGGCCGCCGACGTGTCCGAGATGACGGCCCTCGTCGAGCGGACCAAGCCCGGGCCGTTCCTACCGCGCACCATCGAGCTGGGCACCTACCTCGGCATCCGCGACACCGACGGGACTCTCATCGCCATGGCCGGCGAGCGCATGCACCCGCAGGGGTGGACCGAGATCAGTGCGGTCTGCACCGCGCCCGAGGCGCGCGGGCGAGGCCTCGCCTCCCGCGTGATCCGCGCCGTGGCTCATGGCATCCGCGAGCGCGGCGACATCCCCTTCCTGCACACCTCGGACGACAATCCGGCGCGGAGACTCTACGAGGCGATGGGCTTCGTCCACACGAGCACGGTGCCGCTCGAGGTGATCCGCGTCCCGTCGAGCTAGGAGGCGGGGGCACCGGCGGCGCCGGCCGAGCGCGTCGATCCCACCCGGACCGCCGCCGTGCACCCGACGACCAGCAGAACCACCAGCAGCGCGCCGACGCCGAAGGTCTCCCAGTCGAACGGACCCGCAGCGGCTCCGTCGGCCTGCTTGCGCGCAGACCCGGAGAGGAAGGGCACGATCAGGAGGACACCGATGCCCGCTGCGGCCTCGGCCGCGACCACCCTCGGGAAGCGGTGCAGGGCCAGCCGGATCACAGTGGGCCCGTCGCCGGCCAGCCGGGCTCGCCGGATCGCGGGGATCAGCACGCGCACGTTGTAGGCGCCCGCGACCACCATGCCGACGACGAGGAGCAGCTTGATCAGCAGGTACCGCCCGTACGGCGTCGTGACGAACTGCGCGAACGATCCGACGTGCACCCACGTCAGCCAGAGCCCGCTGACGCCGACTGCGATCACCGCGCCCATCGCCCACGCGCTGAACCGGCCCCACATGCGCGCGAAGGCTCCGGCGCCGTCGGCCCCGGAGCGCCGCGCCCGCAGGCCGGCCGCCGCGAGCACGAACAACCCGCCGAGCCAGACGACACAGGCCAGGATGTGGGCCAGCTTGAGTATGCGGTTCGCGGCGGCGTCCATGCCCACGACCGCGGTCGTCAGACTGGGCGCGGAGGCGGCGAGCACGATCACCGCGAAGCCGGCGCCCGCGAGGACCGCCATCGCCCGGCCGTCGACCAGGCGGAGGGCCACCAGGAGAGCGACCGCGAGCGCGAAGAGGCCGAGCTGCGCCGTGGCCATCACCGGCGCCGAGATCCACGCCCCCTTCTCCTTCGGCAGATCGAGGTACGCGCCGAACCGGGACGGCGCGAGGGATTCGGTGAACGAGAGCCCCAGCTTGCTCCGCGCGATCCGCCCCGCGTACTGCGCGTAGCCGGCGATCAGGGTCACGGCGGCGACGTACGGCACGAGGCCGCGTACCGCGCGCTCGGCCGCGCCGCCCCGCGCGGCGACCGGCAGCAGGAAGGCCAGCACGAGGAACACCCCACCGGACAGAGCGAGGGCACCGAAGTACCCCACCTGGGTGAGGATGCGCCAGAGCGGAGGGGTCGCCGGAGCGCCCGCCGCCAGATAGTAGGTAAGGCTCGCCATAGTCGAGTGAGACTAGCCTTACTAACGCGGTGTGACCAATCGGACAAAACCCCTCTTTACCTGGGGTTTTATTAGTCTCGACAAGATGTCCGGTTCACGCGCGGGCGCGTCCCGCATCGAGAATTGATAGGATGATTCGGCTGCGGCGACGCCGCGGCGACAGCTCGTGTATCTACCTGGCACAGCCCTCCGGGCCCCAAGGCGGCACGTCGAAACGATGGCGGCCGCGCGCCGCGGAAAGGCCCGACGACGGTGACCGCCACCATGTCCCACGAGACGCCCCCCAGGGAGACCTCCTCGCCCACACCGACACTGCTGTCGGTCGCCGGGCGCAGCTACTTCCCCGTCGCGTTCGTCGCACGGCTCCCGTTCGCCATGATGGTGGTCGGCGTGCTCACGCTCGTGGTCGCGGGCCGCGACTCGCTGGCGTTCGGCGGATTGAGTTCGGCCATGGTGGGCATCGGCTCCGCCGTCGTGGGGCCGCTCGTCGGCGCGGCGGCGGACCGGTTCGGCCAGCGGCGGACGGTGCTCGCCGCCGGCATCGCGAACAGTCTTGCGCTGCTGCTCATGACCTGGGTCGTCTTCAGCCCGCTGCCCGGCTGGGCGGTGCTCGGCTCGGCCGCCCTGGTGGGCGCGAGCGCGCCGCAGGTCGGCCCGATGTCGCGCAGCCGGCTGGTCACCATGATCACCACGAAGCTCCCCGAGGGGCGCCGGGTGCGCACGCTGCTATCGGTGATGGCCTACGAATCCGCGGCCGACGAGGTGATCTTCGTCTTCGGCCCCGTCATCGTCGGCCTGCTCGCGACCACGATGTCGCCCGCCGCCCCCATGGTCGGCGCGGCAGTACTGACCGTCCTGTTCGTCTCGGCCTTCGCCCTGCACCCCAGCGGCCGCGCCGCCGAGCAGCACGGCGACGGCGCCGTCGTGCAGGCACCGGCGCGCGAACTCGCGAACCCCCTGCTGTTCACCGTGATCGCGGGCGTCTTCGGCATGGGCCTGTTCTTCGGCTCCACCCTCACCGGTCTCACGGCCTTCATGCGCGATGCGGGCAACGCGGAGTCCGCAGGGCTGTTCTACGGCGTCATGGGCGTCGGCTCCGCTGCGCTCGCCCTCGGTTCCGCACTGCTGCCCGAACGGTTCAGCATCGCGGCGCGCTGGGTGAGCTTCTCGACCGTGCTCGTCCTCGGCGCCGCCCTGATCGCCGCCGCGCCGTCGCTACCGCTGCTCGTGGCAGGTCTGGCCATCGCGGGGATCGGCGTGGGACCGACGCTGGTGACCGAGTTCAGCCTCGGCGCCGAGCGCAGTCCGCTGGGCCGCTCGGCCACCGTCATGACGATCCTCGGCAGCAGCCTGATCCTGGGCCAGTCCCTCGCGTCCGCGGTGAACGGGGCGCTTGCGGAGAACCTCGGCACTGCCGTGGCGCAGTGCGCGCCGCTCGTCGCCGCCCTCGTCGTGCTGAGCGCGGGCGTCGCGAACGCCGTGCTCTCGCGGCGTCAGTCGGCCGCGGCGACCGACTCCGCCGGCGGCACCGGCGACCAGCCCGGTCCCTTCGCCACGTAACCCCACCGCTCGCGCCAGGAGGGCGTCCCGCGGACGTCCCGCACGATCGCCGCGTACTCGTGCGTCGCCACCTTGAGCGGATTGTGCGTGTCGATGTTCTTCGTCAGACCGAAGCGCACTCGCTCGCCCTCGGGCTCGAAGGTGCCGAACAGGCGGTCCCAGACGATCAGGATGCCACCGTAGTTGCGGTCGAGATACGCCGCGTTCGAGCCGTGGTGCACGCGGTGGTGCGAGGGGGTGTTCAGCACGAACTCGATCGGCCGCCACAGCCTTCCGACGCGCTCGGTGTGGATGAAGAACTGGTAGACCAGACTCACCGACTGCTGCAACAGGATCATCCACGGCGGAATTCCCATGAGCGCCAGCGGGATCCAGTACGGCAGCGCCGTGAACGGGGTCCAGGTCTGGCGCAGCGCCGTGGACAGGTTGTAGAACCGGCTCGAGTGGTGCACCACATGGCTCGCCCACAGCACCCGGACCGTGTGGTGGGTGCGGTGGTACCAGTAGTAGGCCAGGTCGTCGGCGACGAACAGGAGCACCCACGTCAGCGGGTCGGTCGCCGAGAGGTGCACGGGCGCGAGCAGATAGGAACCGGCGAGGGCCGCGAGCACCACCAGCTTCCACCCGAGGTTGATGATCACGTTCCCGATGCCCATGGTGAGGCTGGTCCGGGAGTCACGCAGGTCGTAGCCGAGTTCGTCGTCGTCCGGCAGGAAGCGGAACGAGAGATACTCGAGCACCAGGCAGAGCACGAAGATCGGTATGGCGGCACGGATGAGGTCGAACACGGTGGCACCTGTGACTTTCTAGGAGTTCGCCGCGGCGGCGTCGAGGGCGGCAACGATGCCCGCCAACAGTTCTGAGGTCCTGGCGTGCGCCGCGTCGGCGTCGCCGACGGCGATGCTCGCGGCGAGGTCGAGGTGCGCCTGCCGGTCCAGCAGCTCACCGTCGAGCCCGAGAGCGCCGAAGGTCTGCTCCCCCACGCCCCTCATGCCCGCGAGCAGCGTGTTGAGCGCGAGCCGGTAGGCGAGGTTGTCCGAGCCGTCGACGACCGCTGTCCAGAACGCGGCGTCCGCGGCGTACCCGCCGTCCGGGTACCCCTGGGCGAGGGCCGTGATCGCGGCCCTCTGCTCGATGGTGGCCCGCTCCGCGCAGAGGCGTGCGGCGTCGGCGGCGATCGTGCGCCGCATCTCGGTGACGTCGCGCAGCACGCGCAGCGGCGGGACGACGCCGGCGCCGGCGACCGCACTGAGCACGTCGAGACCGGCACTCACGCGCCAGTCGAGCACACGGGTCTTACCGCCCTGCGCGATGTGCACCAGGCCCGCCTGCCGCACGCCCTTGAGCGCTTCGCGGATCGCGTGGCGGTTCACGCCGAAGCGCTCGGCGAGCTCGCGCTCCGCGGGCAGCGGATCGTGCGGCGCGAGACGCCCCGACAGGATCTCGTCGACGATGCGCGCGAAGACCTCATCCGAGACCGCGGTCCTGGCGATGGGGGTCAGGTCCATGGCGAGCAGCATGACACCCGGCACCCCCTCTGGTCAACTGGTTGGACCAGTTGTGCGACGCCGGCGTGGCCCGCGGGATGGTGCGCGGTCAGTCCGTCGTCGGCGGGCGCTCCGATGCGCGGGCCAGTCCCTTCGCGTCGTGCTGCCGGCTCAGCGGTTCCACCGGGACGGCGACGATCTCGCCGTCCGGCAGGATCGTGGACACCCGAACCTCACGGTCCGGCGACGACGCCGCTCGCCGCGGGTCCGGCGCTCGCCTGATCTCCGACATCGCGCCTCCTTCGCAGGACGGTCCCGTGACCGCTGACGCTACGCTGCGGACGTGACCACGACCAGTGCCGGACTCCTGCTGTACCGCCGCGCCGGCGGAGCCGTCGAGGTGCTCCTCGGGCACATGGGCGGCCCCTTCTGGAGCCGCAAGGACGCGCACGCCTGGTCGATCCCCAAGGGCCTGCACACCGATGAGGAGCCCCTGGCCGCCGCGGAACGCGAATTCGCCGAGGAACTGGGTACGCCGCCGCCACCCGGCCCGACGGTGCCGCTGGGCTCCGTCCGCCAATCCGGCGGCAAGACCGTGACGGCGTTCGCACGGGAGGGCGACTTCGACACGACCACGATCCGCTCCAACGAGTTCGAGCTGGAGTGGCCGCGCGGCTCCGGCCGGATCCTGATCGTCCCCGAGATCGACCGCGCCGGCTGGTTCAGCCTCGAGGAGGCCGCGGAGAAGCTGGTGAAGGCGCAGACCGCTTTCCTGGACCGACTGCGCGAGCACCTGTCCCCCGAGTGAGGGCGGCAGCCACTGCAGCACAGACGAGGGACACGCCCGCCGCTGCCAGCGCGATGCGGTTCCACCCCGCGACCGGGTCGACGCCCACGGCGAGCAGGCCGGCGATCGTGATCCCCAGCGCCGATCCCACGTACCGCGCCGTGTTGTTGGCACCGCTCCCCATCGCTGCATCGCCGGCCGGCACGCTCGCGATCGCCTCCCGCGCCAGCCCCGTGTTGAGCAGTCCCGATGCGACGCCGGCGACCATCAGGCCCGGCACCAGACGCAGCGGTGAGGCACCGTCGGACAGGCCCGCGGCGAGCAGGAGGCCCAGCGCCACGCCGGTGAGTCCTCCCACCAGGTGGGTTCGGCCCGACAGTACTCCCGCCAGGCGCGAGAACCCCAGTGCCGCCACTGCACTCGTCCCCGACCACACCGCCAACAGGCCGCCGGCCTGGAGTGTCGTCAGCCCGAGACCACCGACGGCGAAGGTACCCGCGACCGACATCGCGGAGATGACACCGATGCCCGTACCGAAGGCGGCCGACGTGGCGGCGAGGAACCGGCGGCGCCCGAACAGAGCGGGGTCCACCAGCCGCGCGCCCTTCCACTGACTCAGCGCCAACGCCGCGCCGAGAACGACCGCCCCCGCGCCGAGCCCGGCGGCGAGGGCCCCGGCACCGGCTCGCACCTCGACGAGCGCCGCGACCGCGGCGGTGAGCGCACCCGTCAGCAGGAAGAAGCCGGCGACGTCGAGCGGTCGGTCCGGATCGTGCGCCGGCCGAGCGGGGATCCGGCGGCCCGCCCACCACAGCACCGCACCGCCCGCCGCGAGCAGCACGTAGTACACGCGCCACGCGCCCGCGAGGTCGAAGAGGCCGGTGAGCACGGGCCCGAGCGCGATTCCGGCGCCCATCGCGGAGCTCCACCAGACCGCCGTGCGGGCGCGATGCCCGTCGTGCTCACTCTCGGCGGCGACCAGGCCCAACCCGGTGGCGATCATGCCCGCGGCACCGACGCCGGCTCCGATGCGAGCGGCCACGAACAGCGGCGCCGAGACGACGACGGCGCAGGCCAGGTTCGCCGCGACGAAGATCGCCGCGCCGGCGAGGAAGACCCTCCGGTGCCCGACTCGGTCGGCGACGACACCCGCGGTGACCAACGCGGCGGCGAGCCCCACGCTCATCGAGGCGAGGATCCACGTGGCGCCCGCGGGCGTGGCACGCAGCGCGTCGTTGAGCGTCACCGCATTACCCAGCGGGCCGGCGTACGCGAGCATCGCGACGAGGGTGCTCGCCGCGACGGTCGCGAGCACCCGCTCGTAGGCCGTGTCGAGTCTATTCATGGAACTCATCATGACCGACGGTCAGTCTGTTCACAAGACCTATCGCGCGTAGACTGGGACCATGGCACTGGGTACCGGCTACGAGGCGCAGGCGTGCTACCTGGCACGCGCCCTGGAGGTCGTCGGCGAACGCTGGACGCTGCTGATCCTGCGCGACTGCTTCCTCGGCGTGCGCCACTTCAGCGACCTGCTCGCCCACCTCGACGTCTCCCGAGGCGTACTCACCGATCGCCTCGAGACGCTGGTCGAGGCGGGCGTCCTCGCCCGTAGGAAGGTGGGGCGCACCGTCGAGTACGAGCTGACCGCCGCCGGCGAGGAGCTGTGGCCCACCGTCTTCAGCCTGCTGCGCTGGGGTGAGCGGCATCTGGAAGCGGACTTCCCCGCCCGGATCTTCACGCACGCGTCGTGCGGCACCGACCTCGAGCCGTCCGGACTCTGCGCGTGCTGCGGCGTCGTGCCGACGGTGCGCGACCTCGAGACCCGCCCGGGTGACGGGCCGAACCCCCGGAGGCGGGACGACCCGGTCGCCGTTGCGCTACGCGGACGGCACCGGATGCTGACACCGGTCCCCTGACGGGCCCGCCGCGTCAGTTGCGGTAGTTCTCCACGGTGTTCGCCGACCGCGCGGCCGCCTCGTCCGGGTTCTCACCGAACTCGCGTCGCGCGCGACGCTGCCGGAGCAGGTCCCAGGCCTGGTCGAGCTGCGTCTCGAGCACCTGGAGCCGTGCCTGCTCCTCGCTCTCGGTGATCTCGCCCGCGCCGAGCCTGTTCCGCAGCGCGTGCTCCTCCGCGATGAGGGCGTCGATCCGGGTGTGCAGTGCGTCGTCGGTCATGTCCCGATCCTGCCACCGATCGCCGAACGGCGTGGGGCCACAATCAGAGGGTGTCCAACCGAGCCCTGTACCGCCTGCTGCACCCACCTCCCGGGCACGCCCTCGGCCGGTTCGCCGTCGTGATGGCGACGGCCATCATCGCGACGCTGTTGTACTCGGTCGGTGCGACGGTGCCGGGCGACGTCCTGTTCGTCCTCGCCGCCCTCGCCCATGTCGCCCTCGCCGCGGCGGGCCTGTCCCGGGTGCACGGCGTCCACGCGATCAAGGCGGAGATCGCCGCCGCGGGCTTCACGGCGATGGCGGTGCCGGCGGCGACCTCGGTGCTCGCGGGCTACCTGGCTCTTCGCGGAGCACCGGGGGCGGCCCTCGCGGTCGGCGCCGTGGCGCTGGTGGTGTGGCTCGTGCTCGGCTACCTCGTTCCGGCGCAGCGCGTCCTCGACAACACCGCGGCACCGGAGGGCGACCGGCTGGCGGGCGCCGACGGCACCTGGTTCCTCTGGGGCGTCGCGACGCAGTCGGTGGCGGTCGTGGCGGGACTGCTCGCGCCGCAGCTCCCCGGCCACGGACTCGGTACCGTCGCGACGCTGTGGTGGGGTCTTGGGATGGCGCAGCTGGTGCTGGTGGCGGCGCTGGTCGCGGCACGGATGATGCTCTCCCCGCTGCGGCCGGGCGAGGAGGTCGCGCCCTACTGGGTGTTCTTCGGATCCGCGGCGATTTCGATCCTCGCGGGATCCGAGCTCGCCGCGCTGCCGCCCGGCGAGCGGATCCTGGCCCCGGACTTCGTGATCGCCGTCTGCGTCTGCCTCTGGGCGTTCGCGTCGTGGCTGGTCCCCCTGCTCCTCGCGCTCACTGCCTGGCAGTGGCGCCGCTCCCCCGAGTCCGGCTTCCTCCGCCTCGCGCTGTGGTCGATCGTCTTCCCCATCGGCATGTACGGGCAGGCCACGCTGCGCCTCGCGGGCGTCACCGGAATGGAGTGGATGGCGGGGATCGCGCACGCCGACGCGTGGATAGCACCCGCGACCTGGCTGGCCGTCGCAGCCGGCATGGTCGCACTGGTGGTGCGCGGGCAGGGCCGCCGCGGCGCCACCCCGCCCGATCCCACCGCCTGATCGAGTGAGCACCGGTCCGTCTCGACCGCACGACGGGCCGGGTGGTGGCCCGGCCCGTCGTGGTGATCCTGCGGTGGCCCGTCAGCCGACGGTGGTCGCCTCGACCGGAACGTCCGTGCGGATCAGGTGGTCGAAGGCGCTCAGCGCCGCGGTCGCACCGGATCCGGCGGCGACCACGATCTGCTTGAACGGGACCGTCGTGCAGTCGCCGGCCGCGAAGACACCCGGGAGCGACGTGCGCCCGGCCTCGTCGACGACGATCTCGCCGCGCGGGCTCAGCTCGAGCGTGCCCTCGAGCCACTCGGTGTTCGGCAGGAGACCGATCTGGACGAAGACGCCGTCGAGCTCCAGCGCATGCGCCTCGTCGGTGGTACGGCTCGTGTAGTTGAGGCCGGTCACCTTGCGGCCGTCGCCGACGACCTCGGTCGTCATCGCGCTGACGAGCACGTCGACGTTGGGCAGGCTGCGCAGCTTGCGCTGCAGCACCTGGTCGGCGCGCAGCTCCGAGTCGAACTCGATGAGCGTGACGTGGGAGACGATGCCCGCGAGGTCGATCGCGGCCTCGACGCCCGAGTTGCCGCCGCCGATCACGGCGACGCGCTTGCCCTTGAACAGGGGGCCGTCGCAGTGGGGGCAGTAGGTGACGCCCTTGTTGCGGTACTCGGTCTCACCGGGCACGTCCATCGAGCGCCAGCGGGCACCGGTCGAGACGACGACGGTGCGCGACTGCAGCCGCGCCCCGCTCGCGAGGTCGACGGTGATCACGCCGGTCTCCTCGTCGCGGGCGAGCTTCGCACCGCGCTGGGAGTTCATGATGTCGACGTCGTACTGACGGACCTGGCTCTCGAGCTCGGCGGCGAACTTCGGGCCCTCGGTGTACGAGACCGAGGTGAAGTTCTCGATCGCCATGGTGTCGAGCACCTGGCCGCCGAACCGCTCGGCGACGATGCCGGTGCGGATCCCCTTGCGGGCCGCGTAGACCGACGCGGTGGCGCCCGACGGGCCGCCGCCGACGACGAGCACGTCGAACCGCTCCTTCTCCGACAGCGACGCAGCAGTGCGCTCGGCCGCACCGGAGTCGAGCTTGCCGACGATCTGCTCGAGGTTCATCCGGCCCGAGTCGAAGAGCTCACCGTTGACGAAGACCGTCGGCACGGCCATCACCTGGCGGTTGTCGACCTCGTCCTGGAACAGCGAACCGTCGATCGCGGTGTGGGTGATCCGCGCGTTGAGGACCGCCATGAGGTTGAGCGCCTGCACCACGTCGGGGCAGTTCTGGCAGGACAGCGAGAAGTAGGTCTCGAAATGGTAGTCGCCCTCGAGGTCGCGCACCTGCTCGAGCAGGTCGGCGGCCTCCTTGGACGGGTGACCGCCCACCTGCAGCAGGGCGAGCACGAGCGACGAGAACTCGTGCCCCAGCGGGATTCCGGCGAACTGCACCGCGATGTCGGTGCCGGCGCGACGGATCAGGAACGACGGGGTCCGCGGGTCATCGCCGGTCCGGTCGTGCTGGATGTGCTCGGACATGCCCGCGATCTCGTCGAGCAGCTCCGCGAGTTCGGCCGACTTGGCACCGTCGTCGAGCGTCGAGACGAGCTCGACCGGCATCGTGACGTTGGTGAGCAGACCCTTGAGTTGAGTGGCGAGCGCGGCTTCGAGCATGGTGATCCGATCCTCTTCTTCTTCAGATTCGAGCGAGGTGGTGGACGACGGCGGGGCGGGAGACGACTCCCGCCCCGCGGCCGTCGGCGACTAGATCTTGCCGACGAGCTCCAGCGACGGAGCGAGGGTGTCGGCGCCCTCTTCCCACTTGGCGGGGCAGACCTCGCCCGGGTGCGAGCGCACGTACTGGGCGGCCTTGACCTTGCGGACGAGCTCGGCGGCGTTGCGGCCGATGCCCTCCGCGGTGACCTCGGTGAACTGGACGACGCCGTCGGGGTCGACCAGGAAGGTGCCGCGGTCGGCCAGGCCCTGGCCCTCACGGAGCACCTCGAAGTCGGTGCTGATCTGCAGGCTCGGGTCGCCGATCATCGCGTACTTGATCTTGGCGATGGTGTCCGACGAGGCGTGCCACGCCTTGTGGGTGAAGTGGGTGTCGGTCGAGACCGAGAAGACCTCGACGCCCAGGCCCTGCAGCTCCTCGTAGTGATCGGCGAGGTCGCCGAGCTCGGTGGGGCACACGAAGGTGAAGTCGGCCGGGTAGAAGTAGAAGACGGCCCACTTGCCGGCGATGTCCTGGTCGGAGACGGTGACGAAGTTGCCGTCCTTGAATGCCTCAGCGGTGAAGGGCTTGATCTGCTTGTTGATCAGCGACACGTGCTTCCTCGTTTCGTTCGGGTACCTGTGGGTTCGAGATCGAGATTAGGTCGGACCAATTTATTGGACAAATCGATACACCTTGGATCACCCATCATGAATACCTATCGTCGCTGGCAGGGCGATCATGGTAGCGCAATCACATGAAGGTGATTCTCGTCACGAGCGCCTCCGATGGACGGTTCCGATGCGACTCGGCGAGCATGTCATCGCAGGTCACATGCGGTTCCGCAGCGGACGGGCACCCCGCGTGCGGATCCGGACGGCCGCAGTGTTCCCTCGGCCACACTCGTCGTCCGACCACGGCCCGCCCGACCACGAAAGAACCCCTCCGACCGAAGTCGGAGGGGTTCTTCTCTGTGGAGCTAAGGGGACTCGAACCCCTGACCCCCACACTGCCAGTGTGGTGCGCTACCAGCTGCGCCATAGCCCCGTATTGCGTTGTTCACCTGCGGTTTCCCGCCCGGAGAACATTACAGGAGGCAGCTCGCGTGCACCAAATCGGCTGGTCAGCGCCCGTTTACTTGAGGAGCGGCGTCAGCCAGTCGCCCTGCACGGTGATCTTCTCGCCGTTGTGGATGACGGTGGGCGTGCCGGTGCTGTTGACCTGCTGCATGAGCTGGCTGCCGGCGCCCGCGTTCTGCGCGGACTCGACGGTGTACTTGCCGTCGCGGATCGCCGCCGTCACGTCGGCGGGCAACTCGACGCCCTTGGCCTTGGCGCCGTCGGACAGAACCGTGGCGATCTCGGCGTTGGTCTTGTCGCCCTTGCCCTCCTCGGGCTGGTTCGCGTACATCGCGGTGTGCGCGCCCAGCCACGCCTTCTGCTTCTGGTCCTCGGGGAGCGAGGACTTCGCGATGGCCAGCAGGCCTCCGGCCGCGCGGTCGGAGTAGTCGCCCGACGGGCTGTTGCGGTTCAGGAAGGAGAGCATGAAGTACTTGATCTGCAGCTTGCCGTCCTCGATGGCCTTGGTGATCTGTTCGCCGTTGGCGCGCTCCATGTTGCCGCAGGCGGGGCAGTACGGGTCCTCGAAGAACGTCAGCTTCGTGGGGGCGTCGGCCCTGCCGAGCACGAAGGCCGGGGTGGCCTTGTCGATGGCGGCCTGCGCCTTATCAGCGGGCGTGCCCTCCTTCTTGCTCAGCAGCAGGACGCCGCCGATGACGACCACGATGACCACGAGGACGGCGATGCCGCCCAGCACGTAGGTCATGGTGTTGGACTGCTTCGCGGGAACGTACTTCGCGTTCTTACCCTTGCTCACGCCGACCACAATAGCGGCCGCACACGACTGTGCAGGTCAGGCGGGTTCAGGACCCGAGAACTCCGTCCACGAGCGCCTTCGCCTCCGCCTGCACCTGCGCCAGGTGATCCGCCCCGCGGAAGGATTCGGCGTAGATCTTGTACACGTCCTCCGTACCCGACGGCCTGGCCGCGAACCAGGCGCTCTCGGTGGTCACCTTGAGGCCGCCGATGGGCGCGCCGTTGCCGGGTGCGCGGGTGAGTTTGGCCGTGATGGGCTCCCCGGCGAGCTCGTCGGCGGTGACCTGCTCGGGCGAGAGCTTGGACAGGACGGCCTTCTGCTCGCGGCCTGCGGGCGCGTCGGTCCGGGCGTAGGCGGGCACGCCGTACTGCTCCCCCAACACGGCGAAGTGCTGGGACGGGCTCCTACCGGTGACGGCCAGGATCTCGGAGGCGAGCAGCGCCAGGATGATGCCGTCCTTGTCCGTGGTCCACACGGAACCGTCGTGGCGCAGGAAGGACGCACCGGCGGACTCCTCCCCGCCGAAGCCGACGCTCCCGTCGAGCAGGCCCGGGACGAACCACTTGAAGCCGACGGGGACCTCGAGCAGCTTCCGCTGCTGCTCCGCGACCACCCGGTCGATCATGGACGAGCTCACCAGAGTCTTGCCGACGGCAGCGTCGTCGCGCCAGCCGTTGCGGGAGGCGAAGAGGTAGTCGATGGCGACGGCGAGGTAGTGGTTGGGGTTCATCAGCCCGCCGTCGGGGGTGACGATGCCGTGCCGGTCGGAGTCGGCATCGTTGCCCGTCGCGATGTCGTACTGATCCTTGTTCGCGATCAGCGAGGCCATCGCGTTCGGCGAGCTGCAGTCCATCCGGATCTTGCCGTCGGTGTCGAGCGTCATGAACGCGAACTGCGGGTCGACGGTCGGATTCACGACGGTCAGATCGAGGTTGTAGCGGTCGCCGATCGCGCCCCAGTAGCCGACTGCCGCGCCGCCGAGCGGGTCCGCGCCGATGCGGACGCCGGCGTCGCGGATCCGGTCGAGGTGCAGTACGGAAGGGAGGTCGCCGACGTAGGAGTCGAGGAAGTCGAAGCGCTGGATCACGTCCGATGCGAGGGCCCGCTCCAGCGGGATGCGGCGCACATCGCGCAGCCCGCTCTCGAGGATCTCGTTGGCACGCGCCGCGATCGCCGAGGTCGCATCGGTGTCGGCCGGCCCGCCGGTGGGCGGGTTGTACTTGAAGCCACCGTCCGCGGGCGGATTGTGCGACGGGGTGACGACGATGCCGTCGGCCTCGACGCCTCCCCCGTGCTTGCGGTTGAAGGTCAGGATCGCGTGGCTCAGGGCGGGGGTCGGCGTGTACCGGTCGTCGAGGTCGATCAGGGTGTCCACGCCGTTCCCGGCGAGGACCTCGACGGCGGTCTCCCAGGCCGGACCGGACAGCAGGTGCGTGTCCTTCGCGAGGTAGAGCGGGCCGCGGACGCCCTCGGCCGCGCGGTACTCGATGATCGCCTGCGTCGTGGCCGCGATGTGGTTCTCGTTGAAGCTGCCGCTCAGCGACGTCCCCCGGTGTCCCGATGTGCCGAACGCCACCCGTTGGTCCGGATCGCCGGGGTCCGGCGCGACCGAATAATACGCAGCACGAACAGCTTCGACATCGATCAGGTCGTCGGGAAGAGCCGGTCGGCCGGCACGCGAATGAGCCATCGTCAGTCCACCTCATCATCCGGATGCGGCCACGGATCGCGCGGCCACTGGCGTCCAACGTATCGCCGGGACGGCTTCCGCGCGCGGTAATCCGGTGGCCCGTCGGGCACAACGGGCGGAACGGGAGGAGGCTCGGTTCGGCGTCGCGACGGCGGACCGCCGCGACGCCGAGGCCGTCAGACGATCGCCCAGACGATGAGCACCATCGCGAAGCCCACCACGGACAGGACGGTCTCGAGCACCGACCAGGTCATGAGCGTCTGCTTGACGGTCATGTTGAAGTACTTGGCGACGATCCAGAAACCGCCGTCGTTGACGTGGCTGAGGATGATCGACCCGGCCGAGATCGCGATGACGATGAGCGCGATCTGCGCCTGCGAGTAGTTGCCGGCCGCGACCGTCTCGCCGATGATGCCGGCGGTCGCGGTGATCGCCACCGTGGCCGAACCCTGCGCGATGCGCAGTGCGCAGCTGACCAGGTACGCGGTCACGATGAGCGGCAGGCCGAGGTCCGACATCGAGTCGGTGAGTGCCGTTCCGACGCCCGTGGCCCGCAGGACCGCGCCGAACAGGGCGCCCGCGCCGACCACGAGGAGGATCATGCCGATCGGCTTGAGCGCCGCGCCGGTCATCTCGGCGAGCTGCGTGGCGTTGATCCCCCGGCGGATGCCGAGCAGGTAGAAGGCCAGCACCACGGCGATGGTCAGGGCGATCGCGGGCGTGCCGAGGAAGACGAGGATCGAGAAGGGCTTCGTTCCCGGGGTCAGCCACACCGAGCCGAAGGTGCCGCCCAGGATCAGCAGCATCGGCACGGCGATGATGAAGGCGATCAGCGCCAGCGGCGGCCGGTCCTTGCTGGCGTGCTCCTCCTCCGGGACGAACTCCTCCGGCACGTCGACGATCACGCGCTTGCCGATCCACGTGCCCCAGACGACGCCCGAGGCGAACCACGCCGGGATGCCGCAGACCAGGCCCATGACGATGATCCAGCCGAGCGAGGTGTGCAGCAGGCCCGCCGCGGCGACGGGGCCGGGGTGCGGGGGCAGGAAGGCGTGGGTCATCGACAGGCCCGCCAGCATCGGCAGTGCGTACATGACCAGCGATTTGCCGCCGCGCTTGGCGGCGACGTAGACCAGCGGCGCCAGGATGAAGATGCCGATGTCGAAGAACACCGGGATGCCCAGGATGAGGCCGGTGACCCCCATGGCGAGCGGCGCCCCCTTGGGCCCGAACAGCCTGAGCAGCCAGCTGGTGAGCACGTCGGCGCCGCCGGATCGCTCGAGGATCGCGCCGAGCACCGTGCCGAGGCCGATGATCGGTGCGATGTGCCCGAGGATGCCGCCGAAGCCGGTCTCCAGGATCGATTGCGCCGCCCCCTTCTGCGGCGACCCGACGAGCTTCTCGACGGAGACGCCGGCCACCAGTGCGAGGGCGACCGACACGATGATCAGCGCGATGAAGGGCTCGAGCTTGACCTTGATGATGAGGACGAGCAGGACCGCGATCGACACCGCTGCGAGGGTCAGCAGACCCCCGGTGTCGTGCTGCAGCCAGTCGATGGCCGAGGACATGAGTGGTACTCCCGTTCTGGAAGAAGGTCAGAGCGCGGCGACGAAACGCGCGGCGCGGACAGTGATGTCGGCCCAATCGCCGGCGGCGACGGTGTCGGGGGGCACGACGGACGTGCCGGCGCAGACGGCGACGGCGCCGGCGCCCAGGAACTCGCGGGCATTGGCCTCGCTGACGCCGCCCGAAGGCAGCAGCGGCAGGCCGGGGAACGGACCGTGCAGGTCCTTGAGATAGCCCGGGCCGAAGGCGCGCGCGGGAAAGATCTTCACGGCCACCGAGCCGAGCGCGGCCGCGCGGGCCACATCGGTCGGGGTCAGTGCTCCGAGGAAGACGGGGACGCCCAGGTCGCGCGCAGCCTGCGCGACCTCCTCGTTGACGTCGGGGGTGACGAGGAAGCGCGCGCCCGCGTTCACCGCGTCGCGGGCCTGCGCGGCGGAGCGCACCGTGCCCACACCGAGGTTCGTGCCCTCGACGGAGGCCGCCCGTTCAAGGTGGCCGAGCACGTCGGGCGTGGTGAAGGTCAGTTCGACCGTGCGGATCCCGCCCTCGGCGAGCGCCCGGCACAGGGCGGCCGCGTCCGGGAGGTCGGGGGCGCGCACCACGGTGAGCGCCCGGTCGGCGGCCAGCGCGTCGAGCAGGCCGGATGGGTCGTCGGTGGTCACAGGACTCCTTCTTCCGTGAGGCGCAGCGCGCCGCCCGCGAGCGCGCCGGTGGTCTCCCCGTCGTCGAGCGCGGCGACACCGCGGACGAAGACGTGCGTGAATCCCGCTGCGGGCGTGCGCGGGGCGTCGTAGGTGGCACGGTCGATCACCACGTCGGGGTCGAACAGTGCCAGGTCGGCGGCGTAGCCCTCGCGGACCAGGCCCCGTCGGACCAGGCGGAGGCGACGGGCGGCCCGGCCGGTGAGATGGCCCACGCACTCCTCGAGGCTCATCAGGCCGAGGTCGCGGCTGTAGTGGCCGAGGTAGCGGGCGAAGGTGCCCCACGCGCGCGGGTGCGGTTTGCCGCCGACGAGCAGGCCGTCGCTGCCGCCGGTGTGGGTCCGGTGGCGCATGATCGCGCGCACGTTCTCCTCGTGCCCGACGTGCTGCAGGATCCCGGTCGCGAGCCGATCGTCGAGCAGGATGCCGATGCACACGTCGAACGGGTCGCGGCCCTCGTCGGCGGCGATCCGCGCGACGGTCCGGCCCACGTAACCGGCCAGCGCATCGTCGCCGACGCCGCTGATCTCGATGGTCTCCCACTCCGCGATCACGCCGTGGCAGCCGTCGGATCCGGTGTGCTCCAGGTGCTCCCGGATGCGGGCGAGATCCTGCGGGTCGCGCAGCCGCACCAACGTCGCGTCGGCGCCGCCGGCCGCGGCCCAGCTGGGCAGGATCGCGGCGAGGGTGGTGGCGCCCGGCAGGTAGGGGTAGGTGTCGAGGGAGACGTCCGCCCCGGCGGCGACGGCCTCGTCGAGCAGCGTCAGCAACTCGGGCGCGCGCCCCTTGTTGGGGCCGAAGTTGAGGGTGGCGTGCGCGAGGTGCAGCGGGCAGCCGGTGCGGCGCGACAGGTCGATCATCTCGGCGTAGGCCTCCATCGCGCCGGCGCCGTAGCTGCGGTGGTGCGGCGAGAAGTAGCCGCCGAGTTCGCCGGTGGTCCGCATGAGCGCAGCGAGCTCCGCGTCGTCGGCGTACATCGCCGGGGTGTAGGTGAGGCCGGTGGACAGGCCTACGGCGCCCTCGCGCAGGCCCTGCGCCAGGATCTCCTGCATCCGTTCGACCTCGGCCGGGGACGCGACACCGTCGTCGAAACCGCGGGTGAGGGCGCGGAGCAGGCCGTGCGGTACGAGATAGGCGAGGTTCGTGGCGGTCCCGGCCGCGTCGAGATGGTCCAGGTACTCGCCGACGGTCCGCCAGGAGAAGTCGAAGTCCTCCGGGTCCGTGTTCCAGCCGGCGATCTGGCGCCGCACCACGGCCAGCGTCTCGTCGGAGACGGGCGCGTAGCTCAGGCCGTCCTGGCCGATCACCTCGCACGTGACGCCCTGCGTGATCCGCGAGGGATGCTCGGGATTGAGCAGGACCTGCAGGTCGGAGTGGGCGTGCATGTCGATGAAGCCGGGGCTGAGCACCAGCCCGTCGGCGTCGATGACGCGGCGCGCGGGCCCGAGCTCGCTGCCGATCGCGGCGATGACGCCGTCGGAGATCGCGACGTCGGCGGTGTAGCGCGGCGCCTCGGTGCCGTCGACGACGGTGGCGGCGCGGATGACTGTGTCGTGCATGGTGCGCCTCTAGAAGTAGGTGGAGATCATGTCGACGACCCGCGGGTTCGCCCCGTCGTCCGCGACCACGGGGATGACGCGCCACTTGTCGAAGACGGTGCAGGGATGGCTCAGGCCCAGGCGCACGACGTCGCCGACGGCGAGCGGATCGCCGGCGGGCAGGCGCAGGAAGGCGTGCTGGTCGTTGACGGCGGAGATCTCCGCGTCGATCGGGCGTGCGGGCTCGCCGAGGCCCGCGGCGGCGACCTGCGGCTCGGGCAGGCCCTCGTCGAAGGAGACGTCGCGCCGGCCCACGTCGAGGAGGGCGAGGCCGGGCTCGGGCCGCGAGATCACGCGGGCCCAGACGTGCATGGCCGACCGCAGGCGGGGCGCGCCGGCCTCGCGGCCCGACGGCGTGATGCCGCGGTAGAAGCCGTCGTCGTGGATGATGTACGCCCCCGAGCGGATGACGACGCGTGCGTCGTCGATGTCGCCCAGGATCGCGGCGACGCGGTCGAAGTAGGCGCTCCCCCCGGCGGAGACGACGATCCGTCCCTCCGGGTAGAGCGGGCGCAGGCGGGCGTGCAGCTCCTTCAGCGTGCGGAGGTAGTCGTCGACGGTGCCGAGCGCCGCGGACGAGGTGTCGTGCGCGAAGGCACCCTCGTAGCCGGTGACCCCGCCGAGGCGCAGCCGCGGAGAGGCGGCGATGCCCTCGCCGATGGCGAACGCCTCGTCGACGGTGCGCGCGCCGGTGCGGCCGCCGGGGCCACCCAGTTCGACGAGCACGGTGGGCTGCCGGGTCGCGGCGGCGAGCCCCCGCTCGAGCACGTCGACGGTGCCGAGGCCGTCGGCCCAGAGGGTGACCTCGAGCGCCGGGTCGGCGTCGAGCGCCTCGCCGAGCCAGCGGATCCCGGCGGCGTCGGCGATCGCGTTCGCCACGTGCAGGTTCCGGAAGCCGGTGGCGACGGCCACCTGCAGCTGCGGCAGGTTGGCGACGGTGATCGCCGTGGACCCGGCGTCGAGCTGGTCCTGCCAGAGCGCGGGCGCCATCGTGGTCTTGCCGTGCGGCTCGAGATCGAATCCGTGGGTGGCGGTCCACCGGGCGAACTCGGCGACGTTGCCGGCCATCGCCGCCCGGTCGAGCACGAGAACGGGCGTGGAGAGTTCCGCCAGACGGGGCTCCCGGGCGAGGAAGTCGGCCGTTGTCATGCCGTTCGCCCATGCGGGTACTGCCTTGTCGAGCACACTCAACTCCACCGGCCGGGCACCGTTCCCGTTGACCATCATGCGTCCCAATCTGCTATGTTGCGTATATTGCAATCATCGTTGCGTGATGCGTGTCACAGACGCTAGCATTGCGGCGAGGACCTGCACAACCACGAGACCGAAGAGGGGCACGACGCGTGACTGGAGCTCGGATCGCGTGCCTCGGGGAGCCGCTGGCACTGGTCGCCGCGGCGGACCTCGACGCCGCCGCTCCCGCCATGCACGCCGGCGGCGCGGAGGCGAACGTCGCCGCGGGCACCGCGGCCCTGGGCACTCCCACCGCGTTCCTCAGCCGGGTCGGCGGGGACGCCGAGGGGCGGCGGATCGTCGAACACCTGCGCGCGCACGGTGTGCGGACGGAGGGCGTCGAGGTCGACGAGACGGCGTTCACCGGTCGGTACGCCAAGACCGAGGGCGTCGACGACGCGGGCGAGCCCGTCACCGCCAGCACGTACCGGCGCGCCGGCAGCGCGGCCGCGGCGATGGGCCCCGACTTCCTCACCCGCCCCGCGGTCGCGGCGACCCTCGAGGCCGCCCGCATCGTGCACACCAGCGGGATCACACCGGCCCTCTCCCCGTCGTGCGCCGCCCTCACCCGCGCCCTGCTCCGCGACCGCACCGGCGTGCGCGGCACCGTGACCTTCGACGTCAACTGGCGCGAGCAACTCTGGCCCGATGGTGACCCGTCTGTCGTCATCGAGCTGGCCCGCTGCGCCGACGTCGTGCTGGTCGGGTCCGACGAGGCCGAGCGCGTGCTCGGCACCGGCTCCGCCGCCGAGATCCGCGCCCTGCTCCCCGAGCCGCGCACCGTCGTCGTCAAGGACGGCGCGCTGCGCGCCATCGTCGTGGACCGGGCGGGCGCGGAGATCGCGGTCCCCGCCCTCTCCGTCGACGTGGTCGAGCCCGTGGGGGCCGGCGACTCCTTCGCGGCGGGTTTCCTGCACGGGCTCGCGCGCGACGAGGACCTACGCAGCTGCCTGCGCCGCGGGCACGCCGGCGCCGCCGCGACCCTGACGGTGCGAGCCGATTTCGCCACCCTGCCACCCGAGGCGATGACGGCCCTGCTGGCCTGCGACGACGACGCCTGGTCGGACGCGCACGTGAGCCCGGACGGGATCCGCATCGCCGGCGCGGACTTCCCGCCGCCCCGGGAGAGCCGAGCACCATGAGCCAGAGCCTGACCCGCGCGCTGGAGATCCTCCGCCTACTGGGCGAGGGACCGGCCTCGCTCGACGAACTGGCCGACGAGCTCGGCGTGCACAAGACCACCGTGCTCCGCCTCCTGCGCCCGCTCACGGAGGCACGCTTCGCGTACCACGACGAGGCGCACCGCTACCACCTCGGCTCGCGCGTCTTCGACCTGGCCGCGCGCGCCTCGGAGCAGCGCGGGATCCGCGAGATCGCCGCGCCCCATCTCGTCGCGTTCAACCGCGAGTACGGCCGGACCACCCATCTCGCGGCCCGCGAGGGCGACGCGGTGGTCTACATCGACAAGCTGGAATCGCGCGACCTCATCCGCATGTACTCGCGGGTGGGGATGGAGGTCAATCTCAACTCCAGCGCCGTCGGCAAGCTCATGCTGTCGACGCTCCCCGACGACGAGCTGCGGCGGTTCGTCGCCGGAATGGACTTCACCCGGCGGACCGCGAACACCATCGTGACGCCCGAGGACTACCTCGCCGAGATCGACCGCGTCCGCGCGCAGGACTGGGCCGCCGACCGCGAGGAGAACGAGCCGACGATCAATTGCATCGGCGCGCCGGTCCGGGACGCGACCGGCACCGTCGTCGCCGCGGTGTCCGTCTCGGTGCCCGACGTGGTCCTCCCCTTCGACGAGCTGTTGGAACTGCTGGAGCCGCTGCGCGCGACGTGCGCGGCGATCTCCCGCGACTGCGGGTACCGCCCGCGCTGAACCTCCCGGACACCCCGGGAACATCCGAAACACCCACGAGAGCAAAGGAATCACCATGACCGCGACCGCCGTCTCCACCACCGACGCACCCGCTCCGGCCCACTTCTTCTCCCAGGGCGTGCGCCGCGGTAACATGCTGCAGGTCTCGGGCCAGGGCCCGATGGACCCGGCCACCAACCAGTACATCGCCGCGGGCGACGTCAAGGAGCAGACCCGGCGCACCCTGGAGAACGTCAAGGCCATCCTCGAGGCCGGCGGCGCGTCCGTCGCCGACGTGCTGATGTTCCGTGTGTACCTCACCACCCGCGACGACTTCGCCGCGATGAACGAGGTCTACGGCGCCTTCATCGCCGAGAACGTGCCCGAGGGCGCCGCGCTCCCCTGCCGCACGACGGTCTTCGTCGACCTCCCGCACGAGGTGATGCTGGTGGAGATCGACGCCCTCGCCGTCCTGGACTGACTCACGCGCCGGCCGGCCGGCCGTACTCGGACAGCAGGTCGTCGGCGGCCTTCTCGCTCGCCAGGTAGACGGCGGAGGCGATGAAGAACCCCGGGATGTCGGGGAACACGGAGGCGTCCACCACGCGCAGGCCCGGGACTCCGCGCACGCGGAACCGCCCGTCGAGCACGGCCGACGGATCGTCGGCCGCGCCGATCTTCGCGGTCCCGCACGCGTGGTGCCCCCACGCCTCGTCGCGGACGAACTCGGCGATCTGCTCGCGGGTGGACCTCGCCGTTCCCGGGGTCAGTTCCTCTCGGACGCCGATGGTCTCGAGGTTCCGCGCGATGGCGCGGGCGATCTCCACCCCGTCGACGACACCGGTCAGGTCGCGCTCGAATCCGGGCGACCCCTCCTCGAAGTAGCGGAAGGCGATGTGCGGCGCGTCGCGAGCGTCGGCCGACCGTAGGGTCACCGAGCCGGCACGGTTCTGGGTGTGCGCCTTGAGGACCAGGATCGACAGCCGGTCGTGGTGTTGCGCGCCCTCGCGGGCGTACCCCGGGTAGTAGCCGTGGAAGTCGATCGGGAGGGCGAAGACGATCAGGTCGGACGCCTCCCCCGCGACGCTCGACTTCGCGATGAGCGCGGCGAGCGAGCCGTTCGTCGCATACGGGCCGTCACGGCTGTCGGTCCACTCCTGGTACAGCGCATCCGGATTCGACGGGTCGGCCGGGACGTCGAGCGGCGAACCGTCGAACAGTGGGTAGTCCCGGTCGAGGCCGAAGGTGACCGCGACCTCGTACCGGTCGTGCAGGTTCGCCCCGACACCCGGTGCGTCGACGCGGACCGGGACGCCCCACCGTTCGAGTTCGGCGCGCGGGCCGATGCCCGAGAGCTTGAGGAGTTGCGGCGTGTTGAACGCGCCGGCCGCGAGGATCACCTCCTTCCGGGCCCGAACGATCGTGGGCTCCGGATCCGCGGGCACGTCCGGCACCCGCCTGCCCGGGTCGCGGGGATCGGAGCGGCGGGGCGCCGCGGTGTAGAGACGCCGCCCCGACCGGTACTCGACCCCGTGGGCCCGCCCGCTGTCGTCGAGCAGGACTTTCGTGACGAGGGCGTCGAGCCGTACCTGCAGGTTTGGCGTGCGGGAGACGGTGTCGGCGACGCGTTCCCGCGCCCCGTTGCGGACGCCGCCGCGGACGGCGACGGGGATGAACGACATCCCCTGGAAGTCCTGCGGCGTGTCGGCGGCGTTCGCATCGCGCGGGAGACTGACATCCTCGGGGATGCCGAACATCTGCCTACTGGTGGTCTCGATCGCGGCGATCACGTCGAGGAAACGCGGCTCGCGGCCCGCGAGCTTCGGGGCCGCGCGCGTGACGCCGAGCCAGCCGGCCGCGTCCGTGCCGCGCCTTCCGGTCGCGAGCGTGGGCGTCGTCGCCGGGGAGGGGTTCCGCGTCCACGGCCCGCCAATCCTCCAACCGCTCGATCCGCCGGCGCATCGCCTCCGGTCCCCAGGAATCGTCACTCGTGAGGTCGGCGAGCCGCTCCCAGTCGCTCGAGTGCGGGTAGATGTGCACCATCGCGCTGATCGCGGTGCTCCCACCGAGCGTGCTCCCCCGTGGGTAGAGCACGCCCGCCTCGGCCCCGACGTACTTCGCATCGCGCCGCGCCTGCCGCGGATCGTCCCAGTGGTCGACGAAGAAGTCCCATCGCATGTCCGCGTCCTCGCTCGCGTGGCCCTGCATGATCGGGACGCTGTAGTACGGGCACTCGTGATCGTCACCCGCTTCCAGAACCAGCACGGTGTGCCCAGCGAGAGCGAGCGCGGCGGCGAGCGGCCCTCCACCCGCACCCGATCCCACGACGACGAAATCGAACTCCTCCGTGCGCTCCGGTGCAGCCATCGGTACTCCCGTCGGCGTGGTCCATCGATCTCGCCAGCGTAGACCGTGATTGATACATGCGCATGTTGCAATGTATGGTCGTCCGGTGATCTCACCGATCGAGGGGCGGAGCTGACATGAGCGGACACGCGGGACACGACCACGGGGTGTCGGCGGACGCCGACAAGCGCTGGCTGAGCCTGGCGCTGGGACTCATCGTCGCCTTCATGGCGATCGAGGTGACGATCGGCATCATCGCGAGCTCGCTCGCGCTGATCACCGACGCCGCGCACATGCTCACCGACGCTGCGGCGATCGTGCTCGCGCTGGTCGCGATCAAGATCGCCGCCAAGCCGGCGAAGGGCGGGTACACCTGGGGCCTCAAGCGGGTGGAGATCCTCTCGGCGCAGGCCAACGGCATCACACTCCTCCTCCTCGCGGCGTTCTTCGTCTACGAGGGGATCTCGCGGCTGATCACGCCGCCCGAGGTGGACGGGCGGCTGGTCTTCTTCACCGCGCTCGCCGGGTGCGCCGTGAACCTCGCCGCCACGTGGTGCATCCGGCGCGCGAACCGCACCAGCCTCAACGTCGAGGGCGCCTACCAGCACATCCTCAACGACCTCTACGCCTTCATCGCCACCGCCATCGCCGGCGCAGTCATCTGGGCCACCGGCTGGGGCCGGGCGGACGCGATCGCCGCGCTCGTCGTGGCGGCGCTGATGCTCAAGGCCGGCTGGGGACTGGTCAAGGCGTCGGGGCGGATCTTCCTCGAGGCGGCGCCCGAGGGCATCGATCCCGCCGAGGTCGGACGCGAGGTCGCCGCCGTCCCCTCGGTGACCGAGGTGCACGACCTGCACATCTGGGAGATCACGTCGGGCCAGCCGGCGCTCTCGGCGCACGTCCTCGTCGACGCCGTCGCGGACTGCCACGCCGTGCGCTCGAAGATCAGCGGCATGCTCCACGACGAGTACGGCATCGAGCACGCCACGCTGCAGGTCGATCACGCGGGCGCCGAGGACCACTGCGACGACCCGCACGGCGAGTCCTACCGGGCGGAGTGAGCCGCGCCACGAACCTTCTCAACCCTGGTTGTTTAGGTTAGGCTCCCCTCCATGAATGCAGGACGTTCCCTCCTCGCCGCGGCGGCCGTGGCCGCCACGATCGGCACCGCAACGACGCCCGCCGTCTTCGCCGCCCCGACGCCGGGCACCGTCGTCATCGTTCCCGGCCAGTACATCGGCGCCCTGCCGTACCAGCCGATGAAGGCCGCGTTGGAGCGGTCCGGATACCGAGTGGACGTGCTGAGCCTGGCCGGCCTCGATCTCCGGGCCGATGCCTCGGCGATCGGCACGGCCGTGGATCGCGCCCGCGCGAACGGCGGTGGTGTCTCGCTCGTCGGCCACAGCGTGGGCGGCCTCAGCGCGCGCTACTACCTCAAGGCGCTCGGCGGAGCCCCCAAAGTCGCGCGGTACGTCGCGATCGGCACGGCGCAGTACGGCAGCCCCGCTGCCTGTTCCCAGTCCGGCACGGCCCGAGAGGTGTGCCCCGGCTCCGGCTTCCTCACGACGCTGAACAGCGGCGTCGGCGCCGCGGGCCCGACGCAGTACTACTCGATCCGGAGTGCCAAGGAATGGGCCGACGGGCGCATCACCGGACCGCAGTGCCGGATGACGCCGGTGCCGTCCGCCACCGGGAACGGGGGCTTCGACCACACCCTCGAGCCGGTGGACCCGCGGGTCATCGCACAGGTCCAGGCCGCGGTTGCCGGACGGTGCGAGGGCGTACGCGCCAACGACCCCGCGGGATCGATCCGGGTCGAGAACACCCTCTATCCCGCCGGCAAGGCCGCCAGCGGAGGCTAGCGAGCGCCGCCCATCGGCCGGTGCCGACCGGCTCAGGATCCGGTGAAGGGCGGCACCACATAGCAGGGCACCGGCCTCGGATGCTGCGGATCGAGCGCGTTGAGCACGAAGTACGCCGCCCGGCGTGACCCCGCGATCGCCAGGTGGTCCGAGAAGTCCTGGCCGCACGTGTCCTGCACGACGACGTTGGTGACCTTGGTTCCGGGCGGCCCGGCGAGCTGCCCGCTCGTGTACGGCAGCACCAGCTCGTCGAACCGGGTGGAGATGTTCGTGTACTCGACGCCGCGCACGTAGGGCGTGCCGCCGGCCCAGATCTTGTCCAGGAACCGCGATCCCGGCAGCATGTCGCCGATCGACTCGAAGATCGGGAAGTACGGATCGGGCGCGTTCAGGCCGCGCACGAAGACCGAGACGGCCTTGCCCAGATCACCCCCGGTGCCGCGCCACAGCGGCGCGAGCGAGACGTACCTGCCCACCTTCTCGGCACCGCCGAGGTACTTCACGAAGTACGACGGCATGAGCGTGCCCTGCGAGTGCCCGATCAGGTCCACCTTCGCCGCGCCCGTCGCTGAGAGAACGCGTTCCACCACCGCCTTCAGCTGCTGGGCACTGGTCGCGAGCGGCCGCGTCCCGCCGATCTGGTTCACCGGCCAGGGCGCGCCGGGCAGGGCGCCGTAGGTGAACGAGAAGACGCAGTAGCCGTCGTTCTTGAGCAGCGGCGCGTAGGCGCCCCAGTTGGTCTGCGAGCCGCCGCCGGTGCCGTGCACGAGCACGACGGGATGGGGGTGACGCACCGTCGGCCTGCAGGAGTAGTCGTTCGTCCCGGGCAGCGAGCCGTTCGGGTTCGTCAGCTCCGACGGTATGCCGCCGAAGAAGTTGAAGTTCTCGGGCAACGGCGCCGCGGTCGACGGGGCCGCGACCAGGAGCGCGATGCCGGCAGCCGCGACGACCGCGCGTCGCCATGCGGAACGCAGGTTCATGGTCACCGAAGCTAACCCACCGGACCTCTCCCGGACGGAGATTCCTAGAACTTGTTCCACCGCATCGAAACTCCGGCCGACGGTGAGCAGTACTCAGTTTCCCGACTAATTACCCATATGCGACATTGTGTGTGATCTCGCAAAGGCGTACACCGTAAAGACCGCGGGAGAGGGACCGTCCCGCGGTCGTCGTCCCCCGGTCTGCAGGAGTTCCCATGTCCACTTCCCTCATCCGCGCCGCCGCCGTGGCGTTCGCCGTCGCCGCGCTCGCCCTTCCGGCCGCGGTCTCGAACGCCGATCCGACCTATAAGAACTGCACCGAGGTGCGCCAGGCCGGCAAGGCGCCGCTCCTCAAAGGCCAGCCCGGATACAGCTCCAAGCTCGACCGCGACGGCGACGGCATCGCCTGCGAGGTGAAGAAGTAGCACCGGACACGGAAGCGCCCCCGACCAGCGGTCGGGGGCGCTTCGCTGTGGAGCCGCCGGGAATTGAACCCGGGTCCTCCGTCATTTCTACGGGGCTTCTCCGTGCGCAGTCCGCTCTGCCTCTACTCGGATCTCCCGGTCTCACGGACGAGCCGGGATGACGATCCCAGTCGCTGTTGAATGTCCCCCGCGATGCCGCGACCGCACCGCGGGGTGAATCCCTCTAGCTGATGCCAGTACCCGGGCCGAGGGCGAACCCGGACTGACAGACTCGCCTGGCTGCTTAGGCAGCGAGAGCGAAGTCGCGCTGATTGGAATCGGCGCTTATAGGGTTGCTGCGACGCTTACGGTGGTCTCCAGCCTGCACCGGCACGCTTCCCCCGCGTCAACAAACGAAGTCGAAACCGATCGGCCCCTCATCGTCCGCCTCAGCGGAAGCCCTCCTCTTTCGAGGTGGAGATTCCACGATACCTCACCGCGCGGGGCCCATGTCCAATGGTTTTCCGGTAGCCCTCGTCACACCGGTGATTGTCGCCGAAGCCCTGATCAGACGGTGCGCGGGCGCACGCCGGCGGCGGAGGCGTTCATGTTCATCAGCACCGTGAGCAGCACCGCACCCACGCGATGCGCCAGCGAAACGACCTTGGCCCGATTCTCGACACTCATTGGATCCGCTCCTCACTTGAGTCTCACGAGTCACATCAGTAACTCGTATCCCAAGTGAACGCCCGCGGAGGCTCGATCTCAACGCGCCACGCCGGACACCGTCGGAAGAATCAGCCGCGCATGCCCTTGACGCGCCGGCCGAGCTCGCGGACCAGCTCACGCTCAGCGGTGCGGCGCGCGATGTCCTGCCGCTTGTCGTAGTCCTGCTTCCCCTTGGCGAGCGCCAGCTCGACCTTCACCCGGCCCTCGTTGAAGTACATCGACAGGGGCACCAGCGTCTGATTGCCCTCGCGGATCTTGCCGGTCAACGAGTCGATCTCACGGCGGTGCATGAGCAGCTTCCGCGTGCGCCGCGGGGTGTGGTTGGTCCACGAGCCGTTCCCGTACTCCGGGATGTGCAGGCCGCGCAGCCAGACCTCGCCGTCGTCGATGGTGGCGTAGGCGTCGACCAGCGAGGCCTTGCCCTCGCGGAGCGCCTTCACCTCCGTACCCACCAGCACCACACCGGCCTCGAAGGTGTCGAGGATGGCGTAGTTGTGGCGCGCCTTGCGGTTGCTCGCGATCACCGAGCGCCCCTTCTCCTTCGCCATCGTCCCTTCCCTTCCGTTTCGGCCGCCGGAGCGGCTGGACAACCACTCCATCGTACGGGTGTCCGACGGTGCGCGGAAAGCGACTTTCGTCCGCGGCTACTCGCGCACGTAGAAACGGAGGGTCACGTAGGCCGTGACCGCCGCGAAGCCCGCGCCCACCACGTACAGCCACGGCGAGACCAGCAGGACGTCCGTCACGGTCACACGGGCGAGGAGGTTCTTCGAATAGAACTCGCTCATCGCCCAGTCGAAGACGAGCTTGTTGCCGACGAACAGGCCCACGACGGCGAGCGTCGCGCCGATCACCGCGGAGAGGACGGCTTCGAGCAGGAACGGGAGCTGCGTGTACCAGCGCGTGGCGCCCACGAGCCGCATGATCGAGACCTCTGTGCGCCGCGTGTAGGCGGCGACCTGGACCATGTTCGCGATCAGCAGGACGGCCGCGATCGCCTGGATCAGCGCCACGAAGAACGCGGCGTTGCGCGCACCGTCGAGCACGGAGAACATGCGCTTGACCACCTCGCGCTGGTCGAGCACGCTCGAGACGCCCGGCTCGTTCTTGATGGCGTCGATGACACCGCCGAACTGCTTGTCGTCGTTGATCCGCACCTTGAAGGACGCGGGCAGCACGCCGGGACGCACCAGGTCCGCGAGGTCGGGCTGGTTCGCGAAGGTCTTGGTCTTGGCGATCTCGTAGGCCTTGTCCTTCGAGATGTAGTCGATCGAGTCGACACCGGGCTGCGACTTGATCTTCGACTCGAGCGCCTGGCACACGGACTTCTGGCAGTCCGGATCGTCTGCGGCGACCTTGTCGTCCACGAAGACCTGGATCTCGACGCGCTGCAGGAAGATGTCCTGGCTCTTGTCGGCCATCCGCACCACGAGCAGGCCGCCGCCGAACAGGCCGAGCGAGATCGCGGTGGTCAGGATCATGGCGATCGTCATGCTCACGTTCCGGCGCAGGCCGGTGACGACCTCGCTGGTGATGAAACTGGCACGCACTGGGAATTCAGTCCTTCGGTTCGTCGTCGGTGGGCGGGGCTGCGGCCGCGGCCGTCAGCGGCCCAGCCCGTACACGCCGGTCGCGTCGTCGCGCACCATCTCACCCATGCGGAACTCGATGACGCGGCGGCGCATCGAGTCGACGATGTGACGGTCGTGCGTGGCCATGACCACGGTGGTGCCGGCCCGGTTGATCCGGTCCAGCACGTCCACGATCTCGGCAGAGGTATCGGGATCCAGGTTGCCGGTGGGCTCGTCGGCCAGGAGCAGCAGCGGCCGGTTCGCGATGGCGCGGGCGATCGCGACGCGCTGCTTCTCGCCGCCCGAGAGCTCGCTCGGCATCCGGCTCGCCTTGCCCCCGAGACCGACGTAGTCGAGCACCTGCGGCACCGTCCGGTCGATGACGTTGCGCGGCTTCCCGATCACCTCCAGGGCGAACGCGACGTTCTCGGCCACCGTCTTCTGCTGCAGCAGCCGGAAGTCCTGGAAGACGCATCCGAGCGACTGCCGCAGCTGCGGGACGCGCCGGCCGGACAGCTTGTTCACGTGGTAATCGCCCACGTAGACGTCGCCGTTGGTCGGCTTGTCCTCCTTGAGCAGCAGCCGGAAGAACGTCGACTTCCCGGAACCCGAGGGCCCGATCAGGAAGGCGAACTCCCCCTTGCCGATCTCGAGCGACAGGTCGTGGAGCGCCGGCCTGGCCGACGCCTTGTACATCATCGTGACGTTCTGGAGCGTGATCACGAGCGCCCAGTCTACTGACGCCGCCGACTAGCCCGCCGGAACCGTCGTCGTCGGTGCGCCGCCCGAGGCCGGCGGCTCCGTGCTCGCCCCCGGAAGGCCGGGCACCGGCACCCCGCCCGGCAGCACGATCCCGCCCGGTGACGTGGTGGTCGTCGTCGCCCCCGCCGGCGCGGAGGAGCCCGGTTCGCCCGAGCGGCCCGGCACCGTCGACGACGGTGCGCCGGACTCCCCCGGCGCGCCGGACGGGCGAACGGTGCTCGACGGCGCCCGCGGGGTCGTGGTCACCGGCGCGTCGTAGGTGGGCTCCGGAGTCGCGGGAGGCGCCGTGGCGCCCGGCCGCGGCCCCAGGGTTTCGCGCTGTTCCTTCGGGACGAACTGCGCGTACAGGTCGAGATACCACCACAGCAGCCCGACGAAGAGCAGCAGTAGGACGACGGTGCTGGTACGCGCCCGGGTGTGCGGGATCGTCTTCGGGATCCGCTCCCAGGCGGCCGGGAGGATCCGCGTGGGTTCGGCGGGCTCGGCCGGCTCGGTGACCGTCCGGTCCTCCGGAGGGTTCGGATTCTCGGTCACTGGGGCTTCACCTCCTCCTCGTCCTCGACGGTGTCGGTGACGGGGGTGACGTCGATGCCTGCGGTCGCGAGGCTGCGGACGATGCGCTCGCGCAGGTTGCGTCCCACCTCGAACTGCTTACCGGGGAGCGTGCGCGCGACCATCCGCAGGTTCACCTGATCCAGGTCGATGGACTCGATGCCCATGAGTGTGGGCTCGTCGAGGAGCAGCGTGGACATCTTGGGGTCGTGGTAGGCCCGCTCCCCGACGCGGTGCAGCAACGCGTTGACCTTGCCCATGTCGACCGTCTTCGGGAGCGGGATGTCGACCACCGCGCGCGCCCAGTCCTTGGACAGGTTCGTGGCCTTGACGATCTGGCCGTTCGGCACGGTGATGACCTCGCCGTCCGTGTTGCGCAGCTTGGTGACCCGCAGGGTCACGTCGGAGACGGTGCCCTCGGCGATCGATCCGCCGGTGAGCGACAGGTTCACCACGTCGCCGAAGCCGTACTGCCGCTCGGTGATGAGGAAGAAGCCGGCGAGCAGGTCCTGCACGACGCGTTGCGCGCCGAAGCCGAGGGCGGCGCCGATGACGGTCGCGGGGGCGACGAGCGCGTTGATCGGCACGCCGAGCGCCTTGACGATCTGGTACGCGGCGAACAGGTAGATCGCGGCGATCGCGACCCAGCTGATCACCTGGATCAGCGCGTGCTGATGCTTCGCCGACTCCGAGCGGACGAGCGAATCACTGTTCTTGAACTGGGCGTCGATGCGCATGGTGACGCGGGCGGACGCCCAGTTGACGAACCGGTTCGCCAGCACCGCCGCGAGCACCCACAGCGATACCGGCAACACCCGCTCGAACATGAGGTACCGCCACCCCGTGAGATCGGGGAGGATCGAGTTCGCGAGCAGCGTGCTACTCGTCATCGCCACGCATCCGCCAGCGGATGCCGGCCTCGACGAAACCGTCCAGGTCACCGTCGAGCACGGCCGACGGGTTGTTCACCTCGTACTCGGTGCGCAGGTCCTTGACCATCTGGTACGGGTGCAGCACGTAGGAGCGCATCTGGTTGCCCCACGAGGCGCCCTCGTTGGTCTTGAGCGCGTCCATCTGCGCGCGCTCCTCCTGCCGCTTGCGCTCGAGCAGCTTGGCCTGCAGCACCTTCATGGCCGAGACCTTGTTCTGCAGCTGGCTCTTCTCGTTCTGGCAGGTCACGACGATGCCGGTCGGGATGTGTGTGAGGCGCACGGCGGAGTCGGTGGTGTTGACCGACTGGCCGCCCGGACCCGACGAGCGGTAGACGTCCACGCGGACCTCGTTCTCGTCGATGTCGATGTGGTCGGTGGTCTCCACCACGGGCAGCACCTCGACCTCGGCGAAGGAGGTCTGACGGCGCCCCTGGTTGTCGAAGGGGCTGATCCGCACCAGCCGGTGCGTGCCCATCTCGACGGAGAGCGTGCCGTAGGCGTAGTCGGTCTTGACGGCGAAGGTGGCCGACTTCAGGCCCGCCTCCTCGGCGTAGCTGGTGTCGTAGACCTCGACGCCGTAGCCGTGTTTCTCGGCCCACCGCACGTACATGCGCATGAGCATCTCCGCCCAGTCCGCGGCGTCGACGCCGCCGGCGCCCGCGCGGATGTTGACCAGCGCATCGCGGGCGTCGTACTCGCCCGAGAGCATGGTCTTGACCTCCATGGCCTCGATCTCGGTGCGCAGCTGGGCGCGGTCGCCGTCGGCGTCCTCGAGCGCGGCGGCGCGGTCGTCGCCCTCCTCGGCGTCGGCCAGCTCGTAGAGCACCGGCAGGTCGTCGAGCCGCTGCCGCAGGTCGGTGACGCGGCGGAGCTCGGCCTGGGCGTGCGAGAGCTGGCTGGTGACCTGCTGCGCGTTGGCCTGATCGTTCCAGAGCTCGGGGTCGGACGCCTTGTGTTCCAGCTCGTCGACGCGCCGGCGCAGCTCGTCGAGGTCGATCACCTTCTCCACCGTCTGCAGGGTGGTGTCGAGGCTCTCGATGTCTGCGGCTACGTCAGGTTGCACAGTCACTCAGGATACTGGCCCGGGCCGCCGTACGAGTCCGGTGGCGGGGTAAGGCTGCCGAGCTGCCACGAGCTGTCGATCTTGCCGACCTTGTAGAACACGGGCAGCCGGTCCCCGACCTCCGGCCAGCGCTCGGCGAAGTCGATCACGAGCCGCCGGTAGACGTGCGTCGGCGGCGTGCTCGGGCCCTCGACGGTGCCCGACACCGTGACGAAGGCCTGCCCCTTCTGATCGGGCTCGACCGGCCGCGGGCTCACACCGCTGAGCGTGAGCGTGCCGTCCTCCATCCCGGGGCCCGCGGGCGCGGTGCCGAGCGTGCCGCGCTTGGAGCGCTGCCACATCACCACCAGCGCACCCACCATCGCCGCGAGCATGAGCACCCAGATCCATTCCATATGTCCAGATTACCGACGGGGACGGCCCCGCGCCCGTACTCCACCTCCGCTACCGTTCTCGCATGTCGAGCGCATCGTCGAATACTTCGCACCCCGATCTGGCCCTGGCCCTCTCCCTCGCGGACGCCGCCGACGAACTGACCATGGCCCGATTCGGCGCCCTGGATCTGCGGGTCGACGCCAAACCCGACCTGACGCCGGTCTCGGACGCGGACCTCGCGACCGAGACCCTCATCCGGGAGCGGCTCGCCGCGGAGCGCCCCGGCGACGCCGTGCTCGGCGAGGAGTTCGGCGGCGAACCCGCCTTCTCCGGGCGGCAGTGGGTGGTCGACCCGATCGACGGCACGAAGAACTACGTGCGCGCGGTCCCGGTGTGGTCCACCCTGATCGCCCTGTTGGAGGACGGCGTGCCCGTGGTCGGGGTGGTCTCCGCCCCCGCGCTCAAGCGCCGCTGGTTCGCCGGCGCGGGCCTCGGCGCGTTCGTCGCGTTCGACGGTGCCGAGCCCCGCCGGATCTCGGTCTCGGGCGTCCGGGAGATCGCGGACTCGTCGATCTCCTTCTCCGACCTGTCCTACTTCCCCGACTCCGGCTCGCGCGAGCGCTTCCTCTCCCTGGCCGCCGACGCCTGGCGCCTGCGCGGCTACGGGGACTTCTGGAGCTACTGCCTGGTCGCCGAGGGGGCCGTCGACATCGCGGTGGAACCGGAGGTCTCGCTGTGGGACCTGGCAGCGGTCGAGATCGTGGTCCGCGAGGCCGGCGGTGTCTTCACGGGCACCGACGGGACGCCGGGACCGCACGCGGGCTCCGCCGTCGCCGCGAACCCCGTGCTGCATCCCCAGGTCCTGCGCCGTCTCACCCGCTGACACGGCGACACGTCTTTCGTCCCACCTCTTGGCACGCAACTTACCGAGGAGTAAGGTCTCATCTGACTGATGAGTAAGTTGGCGGCGAGGACGTCGGGAACAGCCCTCGACCTGCGTCGCCACGACGACGAGATGGTGGAGATGAGCACGTCAACCGATCCCCGGGACACCAGCGCCATCGGGAAGAACCCGATCCGGCGGAACCCCACGGGCCAGCTGATCCGCGCCCTGATGGCCGTAGTGCAGACGCCCTTCGTACAGAACCGCGGCCTGCAGGACCTCGTGAACCGCGTCGCGTACGAGGGCACGAAGACCGGTTTCAAGGCGCTCGGCGCGGCGAACCGCACCTTCAAGGTCGTCGCCGGCACCGGTAAGCCGAAGCGGCTGGCCTCGAGCACGAAGTCGAACTACGACCTGACCCCGGATGACGAGCAGCAGATGATCGTCGACACGGTGAAGGACTTCGCCGCCGAGATCGTCCGACCGGCGGCCTTCGACGCGGACGCCGCGACCGAGGCGCCCGAGTCGCTCCTCGGCCGCGCCACCGAGCTCGGCATCACGATGATCAACGTGCCCGAGGAGCTCGACGGCGCCGGCAGCGACCGCGGCACCGTGACCAACGCCCTCGTGGCCTCGGCCCTCGCCCACGGCGACATGGGCCTCGCGCTGCCCATCCTCGCCCCCAGCGGCGTCGCGGTGACGCTCGCGCAGTTCGGCTCCGACGGCCAGCAGCAGACCTATCTCACGGAGTACGCGGGCGAGTCCGTGCCGCAGTCCTCCGTCGTGATCGCCGAGCCCGGCGCCCTGTTCAACCCGTTCGCGCTCGCCACCAAGGCGACCCGCACCTCGGGCGGCTATGTGCTCAGCGGCGTGAAGTCGATGGTGCCGCAGGCCGGTTCGGCCGAGCTCTTCGTGGTCGGCGCCGAGCTGGACGGCAAGCCCGCGCTGTTCATCGTGGAGTCCGGCACCGACGGTGTGATCGTGGAGGGCGACCCGAGCATGGGCCTGCGCGCCGCATCGCTGGGCCGCCTGAACCTCAACAACGTCAAGGTCCCGGCGACCGCACTGCTCGGCGAGGTGGACCTGGACACCGCGGCGCAGAACTACACCGACGTCGTGCGCCTTGCCCGGCTGGGCTGGTCGGCGCTGGCGCTCGGCACCTCCCGCGCCGTCCTCGATTACGTCACCCCGTACGTCAAGGAGCGCGAGGCCTTCGGCGAGCCGATCGCCCACCGCCAGGCCGTCGCGTTCGCCGTGGCCGACATGGCGACCGAGATCGAGGGCCTGGAGTTGCTGGTCTGGCGGGGCGCCTCGCGCGCCGAGCAGGGCCTGTCCTTCGGCCGCGAGGCCGCGCTCGCGCGGAAGTTCGCGACGGACAAGGGCATGCGGATCGGCCTGGACGGCGTGCAGCTGCTCGGCGGCCACGGCTTCACCAAGGAGCACCCGGTGGAGCGCTGGTATCGCGATCTGCGCGCCGTGGGCATCGCCGAGGGCGTCGTCGTCCTCTAGACCGACCTTCTGAGACCGAAAGAACCATCATGGCAATCAATCTGGAACTTCCCAAGAAGCTGAAGGCGTCGGCCGAGATGTCGCACCAGGGTGCGGCCGAGATCTTCCGCCCCATCTCGCGCAAGTACGATCTGGCCGAGCACGAGTACCCCAAGGAACTCGACACCATCGCCGCGCTCTACGACGGCCTGGCCGATGCCGGCCAGGCGCCGTCGGCCGCCTCGGGCGACCGCAAGAAGGGCGAGGGCGAGGAGAAGCCCAAGCCCGTCGACGTCACCGCCGGCAGCCGCAACGGCGGCACCATGGAGTCGATCATCAACGCGATCGAGATGTGCTGGGGCGATACCGGTCTCATGCTCGCGTTCCCCTACCAGGGCCTGGGCAACGCCGCGATCGCCGCGGTCGCCACCGACGAGCAGCTCGAGCGCTTCGGCAAGGTGTGGGCATCGATGGCGATCACCGAGCCGTCCTTCGGCTCGGACTCGGCGGCCGTCACCGCGACCGCCGTCCGCGACGGCGACGAGTGGGTCCTCAACGGCACCAAGATCTTCGTCACCTCGGGCTCGCGCGCCGACCACATCGTGGTCTGGGCGACCGTGGACAAGAGCGCCGGCCGTGCCGCGATCAAGTCCTTCGTGGTGCCCCGTGAGCACCCTGGCGTCACCGTCGCCCGGCTCGAGCACAAGCTCGGCATCCGCGCCTCCGATACGGCGGAGATCCGCTTCGAGGACTGCCGGATCCCGTTCGAGAACATCCTCGGCAGCCCCGAGGTGAACGTGGAGAAGGGCTTCGCCGGGGTCATGCAGACCTTCGACAACACCCGTCCGCTGGTGGCCGCCATGGCCATCGGCTGCGCGCGGGCCTCGCTCGAGGAGCTCCGCACCGTGCTCGAGGACGCGGGCATCGTCATCGACTACGACGCGCCCGTGAACACCCTGCCGCACGCCGCGGCGGAGTTCATCCGCCTCGAGTCCGACTGGGAGGCGGCCTACCAGCTGACGCTGAAGTCGGGTTGGATGGCCGATAACAAGCTGCCGAACTCGATGAACGCGTCGATGGCGAAGGCGAAGGCCGGCCGGGTGGGCTCGGACGTGACCCTCAAGGCGGTGGAGCTCGCCGGCGCGCTCGGTTACTCGGAGCGGACGCTGCTGGAGAAGTGGGCCCGCGACTCGAAGATCCTCGACATCTTCGAGGGCACACAGCAGATCCAGCAGCTGATCATCGCGCGTCGCCACCTGGACCTCACGAGCTCGCAGCTCAAGTAGACCAGGGGAGGTACGACGGGGCGTCGGCGCGGATCGCGATCCACGACGGCGCCCCGTTCGCGTGCGCGGGCCCGACGGTCCGCACGGTCGTACTTCCGCCGGTGCCGTCCGACGAAAGTCGTAGCGGCACCCGACGGGGCCGCGACCTTCGGCCGCTCCCCCGCGGCGGAGCGCCCCAGTACCGTGAACCCATGGATTCGAGCGCGGCGGTCCCGCGGTGGCAGCGGTGGTGGACCGCACCGCGCCTGCGGGATTGCGCGTGCGTGCTGTTGTCCGCGCTGCTCGCAGTCGCCACCGCGGCGGTGGAGTGGCAGAGCGGCTCCATCGGCTACGGCAACCTCGTGCTCACCGTGGGTCTCGGCGGCTCCCTGGTCCTGTGGTGGCGGCGGCGGTGGCCGCTCGAGGTCACCGTGGTCGGTGGGATCCTCATGCTCGCCGTCGGATTCCCGGGCGTCGCCCTGCTCGGCCTGTTCACGCTGGCGGTGCGGCGGCGCGACCGCGTACTGGTGATCGCGACCGTCGTCACCGCGGCCTGCCTCGCGCTGCCGCACCCGTGGTCGAGCACCCCGTGGCGGCTCGCGGACACCCTCACCAGTGTCGCGCTCACCGCCGCCTTCGCGCTCTGGGGCTCGTACGTGGGCGCGCGCCGCGACCTGATCGAGTCACTGCGCGAGCGCGCGGTGCGCGCCGAGGCCGAACGCGAGCTGCGCGCCACCCAGGCACGGACCGCCGAGCGTTCGCGCATCGCCCGCGAAATGCACGACGTTCTCGCGCACCGGGTCTCGCTCATCGCCTTGCAGGCGGGGGCGCTCGAGGTGAACGCGGGCGCGGCGTCCGACGCCGTGGAGCGGGCGGCGGCCGAGATCCGCTCCACCGCGCACGAGACCCTGGAGGACCTGCGCGGCGTGCTCGGTGTGCTGCGCGGGTCCGACGCGGAACCGCTCGCACCGCAGCCGGACCTGCGGGACCTCGCGCGCCTGGCGGCGGACTCCCGGGTGGGCGGCACCACCGTCGATCTCGAGATCGACGAGTGCGCCGCCGCACCGCACGCCGTGCCGGAGGCGTTGGGCCGCACGGCGTACCGCATCGTCCAGGAGAGCCTGACCAACGTGCGCAAGCACGCCGGTCCCGCGGCGGTACGAGTCGCGGTGCGGCTGCGCGAGCACCGCCTCTCGATCGAGGTGGTCAACGATCGGCCGCGGTCGGCGGCGCCTCCGCTGCCCGGGTCCGGCTCCGGCTTGATCGGCCTGGCCGAGCGCGTGCAGCTCGCGGGCGGCGAGATCACCTCCGGCCCCACCGGTACGGGCGGCTGGCGGGTGTTCGCCGAGCTCCCCGTCCCCGCCGAACGGGCCTGATCCGCCGGCGCCGTGGCAGGATGGTCACGACCCCAGGAGGCTCCGTGACCCGCATCGTCATCATCGACGACGACCCGTTGGTGCGGTCCGGCCTGCGCATGATCATCGAGTCCGCCGCGGACCTGACGATCGTCGGCGAGGGCGGCGACGGCGCGGAGGCGGTGGGACTGGTCCGCGAGCACCGGCCCGACGTGGTGCTCATGGACATCCGGATGCCCTCGGTCGACGGGCTCACGGCGACCGCGCTCGTGCGGTCGGAGCCGGAGCCGCCGCAGGTCGTCGTGCTCACCACCTTCGACCTCGACGACTACGTGATGCGCGCGCTCCAGGCGGGCGCCGCCGGGTTCATGCTCAAGGACACCCCACCCCGGCAGTTGCTCGACGGTGTCCGGGTGGTCGCCTCGGGCGAGGCGATGCTGTCACCGAGTGTGACGCGCAAGCTCATCGAACGGTTCGCCACGGACCCCCGGGAGGATCGCCGCCGCGAGGCCCTCGCCCGCGTCGCCGTGCTCACCGACCGGGAGCACGAGGTCTTCCTCGGCGTCGCCGCGGGCGGCTCGAACGCGCAGATCGGCCGCGACCTCTTCATGAGCGAGGCCACCGTGAAGACCCACGTCTCGCGCCTGCTGGACAAGCTCGACGCCGCGAACCGCGTGCAGTTGGCGATTCTCGCGCACGACGCCGGGCTCACCCACGGCTAGGCCCCTCGGCGACGACCGTACGACTTTCGTAGGGGGTGTTCCGCGGCGCGGTGCGACCATCGTCTAGGAAGCGGGCATCGGTCGTCCCCAAGGGCTTTCGAGACCTACCGTGCACGGTAACCGGCGGCCAGACTGGGAGCATGGCATCCCTCCTCTACAAGCTCGGACGATTCTGCTACCGGAAGTGGTGGCTCGTCCTCGTGCTCTGGATCGTCGCCTTCCTCGCGATCGGTGCGGCCGGCTCGTCCCTGTCGAAGCCCTTCAAGGACGACTTCAACCTCCCCGGCAGCCGCGCCGTCGAGGCGCAGAACGTGCTGCAGGAGAAGTTCCCCGAGACCGCGAAGACCCAGGCGCCCACCGCGACCGTCGTCCTGCAGTCCACCGACGGGCAGCGGCTGGACCAGGGCGGCAACGCAGCGGCGGTGAACGCGGTGGTGAGCAAGCTGCGCGAGGTTCCGCAACTGACCGCCGCGGAGAAGGGCGCCATCGTCAACCCCACCGTGGGAGCCGCCGCGGCCGAGAACCTCAGCAGCGACGGCCGAACGGCGCAGATCCACTTCTCCTTCGGCGACGTCAAGGAGGTCTCCGACGAGTCGATCGAGGCGGTGACGGCCGCGAAGAAGGCCGGCACCGATGCGGGCCTGCGCGTGGAGAGTGCCGGGTCCGCGAACGAGACCGAGGCCGAGCCACCGGCCGAGATGATCGGCATCGTGGTGGCCGTGATCGTCATGATCATCACGTTCGCGGCGCTGCTCGCCGCGTTGATGCCGCTGGGTGCCGCGCTGATCGGTATCGGGCTCTCGACGTCGATCATCGCGATCGGCACCTCGTTCCTCACGCTCGGCACCTCCACCACCGGCCTGTCGATGATGATCGGGCTCGCGGTGGGCATCGACTACTCCCTGTTCGTGATATCCCGGTACCGGCAGGAGCTGATGACCACCACGGACCGGGCGCACGCGGCCGGCCTCGCGGTCGGCACCGCGGGCAGCGCTGTGGTCTTCGCGGGCGCCACCGTGATCATCGCGCTCTGTGGCCTGTCGATCACGGGCATGTCCTTCCTGTCCCAGATGGGCCTCGGTGCCGCGATCACCGTCGCCCTGGCCGTTCTCGTCGCCCTGACGGTGCTGCCCGCCCTGCTGGGCCTGTTCAAGTCGACGGTCTTCAAGCCCCGGCTGCCGCTGCTGTGGACGCCGGAACAGACCGAGAGGCGCCCCATGGGGCAGCGCATCGGTGACCTGCTCACGAGCAAGCCGCTCCCCTTCCTGGTGGGCGCCGTCGCGATCCTCGCGGTCGCGGCGATCCCGATCGGGAAGATCGAGCTCGGGCTGGACTTCGCGGCACCGTCGGACAAGGCGGCCGTGCAGATGCAGAGCGAGGCCTTCGGTGCGGGCAAGTCGTCGCCGCTGGTCGCCGTCGTCGACACACAGGGGCGGGGCGACCTCAAGGCCGCGACCCAGCGCTTCGCGGACGAGGCGCGCACGCTGCCCGGGATCGCGCACGACGGCGTGATCGGCCCCGTGCCCAACGCGACCGGTGATGCCGCGCAGTTCGTCATCGTCCCCGAATCGGGCCCGTCGACGAAGCAGACCGCGACGCTGCTCGACGAGCTGCGCGACCGCGCGGAGTCCGTGGGCGGCGCGACGTCGACCTACATCGGCATCGGCGGCGCGGCCGCGATCAACGCCGACTTCTCCGAGACGCTCACCTCGAAGCTGCCGCTCTACCTCGTCGTGGTGGTGGGACTGGCGATCCTGTTGCTGATGATCGTCTTCCGCTCGGTGATCATCCCCGTGATCGCGGCGCTGGGCTTCCTGCTCTCGATCGCGGCGACCTTCGGCGTCACCGTCGGATTCTTCCAGGACGGGTGGCTCGGCTGGATCGCGCCCGAGGAGCGCGGGCCCATCCTCGTGTTCATGCCGATCTTCCTCATCGGCATCGTCTTCGGCCTCGCGATGGACTATCAGGTCTTCCTGGTGAGCCGGATGCGTGAGGAGCACCATCACGGGGCGCCGGCACTGGAGGCGATCCGCATCGGCTACCGGTCCGGTGCGCGCGTGGTGACCGCCGCGGCGATCATCATGATCTCCGTCTTCGCCGGCTTCACCCTCTCCTCCATGACCTTCCTCAAGTTGATGGGCTTCTCGATGGCGGCGGCCATCGTCTTCGACGCCTTCCTCGTCCGGATGATCATCATGCCCACCGCGATGGCCGTGCTCGGCGAGCGCGCGTGGTGGATCCCGCGCTGGCTCGACAAGGTGCTCCCCCGCATCGACGTCGAGGGCGACGGTCTGCGCGCGAAGAGTGAGGGCGCCGAGGCGGACACCGCGCCGGTGGCGCACGTCCCCGCGCCGGTGACGGCCGGCGCGATCGCGGAGACGGGTACCCCCGCACAGGTGCCCGCCGTGCCCCGCGCGGTACCGGCCGCCCCGCACCCACCCGCGCGGCCGTCCGCCCCGCGGACGCCCAGCACACCGGTCCGGATCACGACCGCCGTCGACGCCCGGGCATCCCGAGGCGTCCCCGGCGGCACGACGGAGATCGCCGAGCTGCGGGCGAGCAACCGCGCGCTCGCGGAGGAGCTCTCCGAACTGCGCTCCGACTACCGATCCCTGTCCGCGCACGCGCGGTTGCAGGCCGAATCCGTCACCGATCCGGTGCGATTCGAGGTCGGCGCGGCGTCGGGCGGCGCGCGTACGGGAACGCTGCGCACGGCGCACCGCACGGTAGCCACTCCCGCGTTCGTGGCATCCGCGCCACTCAGCGCGATCCCCGGCGTCGACCCCGCGTCCGCGGCCGCGCTCGGCGCGGGCGCCGTCTCCGTGGACGGCGCCCGGTTGGCCGTGCACCCCGGCACCGAGACGATCGAGGAGGCGGGCGGCCTCGCGGCCTTCGCCGGTTGGAGACTGCCTCTGTTTGTGGACGTCTCGGCACCGTCGTCCGATCCCGCGGCCGCGGTGACCGCCGCGTACCGGCTGGGCGGCGACATCGTCTTCGCCCCGACGGCGGCGAACGGCGCGCGGCGCGCCCTGGCGGAGCACAACTGGCTCACCGCGCTGCGCCGCGGCGAGGTCTCCTTGTGGGCCAGCGTGCCGATCCGCCTCGCGCACGACCGGACCGCGTTGCGCGAGTTGCTCGCCCGCCACGAGGAGGACGTGCGCTCCGGCGGTCTCGGGTTCGGCGGCGTGCGGATCCTCGGCGACGCCACCGATCCGCGGAGCGGGGAGGCGCTGCCGACGATCGTCGCCACGCTGGATGAGACCCGCCCGCGCTACATGGCCGGTGTCCGCGGGCCGGAGGATCTGCTGCACGCCGTCGACGCGGGTATCGACCTCATCGAGTCGGCCGCGCCGCAGGAGGCTGCGGCACGGGGCATCGCGTTCACGCCGGACGGGCCGCTCGCCCTGTCGACGCAGGCCTTCCGGGACGATGTGCGCCCGCTCGACGGCGACGGTGCGGCGACGTCGCCGAACCGGGCCTTCGTCCATCACCTGTACCGCACCGACACCCCGTCGGCCGTCCAGGCGGTGACCCGGCACAACCTGCGGTTCCTGGCCGCCGTGACCGCGGGCGCGCGGCAGGCGATCGCCGACGGCCGCTTCCCGGCGTACCGCGACGCGGTGCTGGAGCGCTTCGCGGAGGGGGCCGGAGGGGACACCGCGCGCCCCGATCGCGTGGTCGCGCAGCCGCGCGACGAGGACGCGGTGGGGAGTCCCGTCTAGGAGCCCCACGAGAGCCCCGCAGAACGGCGGCGGCGACGGCAGCGCAGCCGTCGCCGCCGCGTTCGTCGTCCGGTCCGGTGCTACGGGCCGACATCGCGTACACCGTTCCGTAACCTTCACTCGGGTGACCCGAGCCACATTCCGCCTGTGATTGCCGTCACTTCCTGCAGGTCATTGCCTATGCGAGCTATTGCTAGCGATCGCGCGGATGACCTGGCCTTACGGTCCTCACAGCCGATCGTGACCGAAGCGTTATCAAACCGCGACCCTCTCGCGGCGAGGATGACACCGCGCCGATAGGCCCCTAGTGTTCATCTCGACCCGGTCACGGGAACAAAACTGAATCCACGAACCACCGCGTATGTGTGGGCCCGCCGCCACAACGAGAGCATCTTCCTCGGGCGCCGGACCGCTCCTAGCGTGACGCACCACGTCGCCGGAGCCGTTGAGCGATCTTTCTCAGCCCACTGCCGTGCCCGACAGAGAAGGCACGGTCCATGTCTTTCCCCGACACCTCCGCCCCAATCGGGCTGTGTCCTGGCATGCGCACAGGCGAAAGGAAACCCTTGAAGAACATCCGCAAGACCCTGGGCATGATGGCCGTCACCGGCGCGATCGTCGCCGCTCCCGTTGCCTTCGGCACCGGTGCCGCGAACGCCGACAGCGTGAACTGGGACGCCATCGCGGCCTGCGAGTCGGGTGGCAACTGGTCGACCAACACGGGCAACGGCTACTACGGCGGCCTGCAGTTCAGCCCGTCGACCTGGCGCGCCAACGGCGGCTCGGGCATGCCCCACAACGCCTCCAAGGCCGAGCAGATCCGCGTTGCCGAGAACATCCTCGCCTCGCAGGGCATCGGCGCGTGGCCGAGCTGCGGTGGCCGCGGCTGAGCCGCACCCACCGATCTCCGATCAACGCCTGTGGCGGTCGATTCCCCGTGAATCGGCCGCCACAGGCGTTTTCGTGTCCCGCTCGCTGAGACCTGGCCGCCCCTCCCCCGCCGCCGACTGCCAGAATCGCGGAGTGCGATTACGCGTCTTCCTCCTCCTGACGGGGCTGTACTTCGCCCAGGGGCTGCCGTTCGGCTTCTTCACCCAGGCGATCCCCGTCCTGCTGCGAGATGCGGGCCTCTCACTCACCGCGATCAGCCTCACCTCCCTCCTCTACCTGCCGTGGGGCCTGAAGTTCCTGTGGGCGCCCGCGGTCGACCGGATCGGCACTCGCCGACAATGGCTCCTGGCGACGCAGCTCGGCTCCGCCGGGGTGGTCTTCGCGCTCGCCGCCACGGACCTGGCCGGATCGCTGCGGTGGCTGTTCGTCGCCATCGCGGCCGTCAACCTGCTCGCGGCGACACAGGACGTCGCGACCGACGGCCTCGCCGTGCGCCTCCTGGGCCCTCGCGAACGAGGTCTCGGCAACGGCATCCAGACCGGCGCCTACCGGCTCGGCATGATCGCCGGTGGCGGCGGGCTGCTGTGGATCTACGCCGAGGGCGGCTGGCGCGTCCTCCTGCTCACCTTGGGCGGCCTGATCCTCGTGTGCACGGTCCCCGTCGTCCTGCTGGCCCGGGACGAGCCTTCCGACGGCGTGCGCGACCCCGCCGAGTCCCACGGGCGCGAGGGCCTCAGCAGGGCGTGGTGGCACCGTCTACGCCGGCCGGGGGTGATCGCCCTGATCGGCCTCCTGGCGGCCTACAAGTTCGGCAACGCGATGGTCTCGTCGATCGCCGGCCCGTTCCTGCACGACGCGGGCCTCACGCTCACGGAGATCGCCCTCGTGAGCGGCGCGCTCAGTTCGGCGGGCGCGCTCGTGGGCTCGGCGCTCGGCGGCTGGTGGGCGTTCCGGCGGGGTCGCCGCTCCGCCCTGCTGGTCGGTGGCGTCGCGCAGACGGTCACCATCGCGCTGTACGTCGTCGCCGCACTCGGCGTCGGCGGCTTCCCCATGGTCGTGGCCGCCAACCTCACCGAGCACGTCTTCGGCGGTGCGGCCACCGTCGCGCTGTTCACGCTCATGATGGACGCCAGCGAGCGCGATCACGCCGGGGCGGACTACACGCTGCTGGCGTGCGCCGTGGTGGCGGCGCAGGGTGCGGCGGGCTTCGCGGGCGGGGTCTCGGGCGACCTGCTGGGGTACGCGCCGACCTTCACGATCGGGATGGTGCTCTCCGGGATCGGCTGCGCCGTACTGATCCGCGCGTTGGATGTGGGTGCGGGGCCGCGATCGCTCACGACGTGGAACCGGGGTCCGGCTCCCACACCATGAGCTCGTCCGCCGCGCGGAAACCGCTGCGGCGGTAGAGCGGGACCGATTCCTCGCTGGGCGAGAGCACGAGCCTCCGGTAGCCGCGGTCATGCGCGGCCCGCTGGACCGCCTCGACGAGCGCGCGTCCGTGGCCCTCCCGGCGCGCAGTGGGCAGGACGAAGAGGTGGCCGACGTAACCCCACGCCGTCGAATCCGCACCGGGCATGGGCATCCGGCGGTACTCGTGCAGCGTCACCATTCCCGCGGCCCCGCGATGTCCCCTGTCACCCGACAGGAGCACCGTGCGCCGGTCGAATTCCCACCAGTCCCGGATCCGGTCGACGAGATCGTCGTCATCGGGGGCCGGGTCGTGGCCCGCGGTGACGGCCCAGGTCGTGCGCAGGGCGGCGACGAGCGCCGCATCGCGCGCCGGGTCGGCGATCCAGACAGCCATGTCGTCAGCCTACGGAGCCGCGCACGACGCAGCGCGGTGGATCGTGCCCGCTGAGCGAGCACCATCCACCGCGCTGGGAATCCGGAATCAGGCGGGGACCGGTTCCTTCGGGTCCTCGGCGATGCTCGCGTTGCGGGCCGCGAGATCGCTGATGGAATCGGCGGACTCGAGCACCGCGTCGCGGCGGTACTGGATGAAGGAGTACGCGAAGGCTGCGATCCAGCCCGCGACGATCAGGATGTAGACCACGCGCTGGACACCGGGATCGAGGGCGAGAGCACTCTTGCCCATGAGCGTCCTGGCATTGGTCAGGATGATCAGGCCGCCGACGGAAGCGCCCAGGAGGCGGGGCGGGAAGTGACGCACGAGCCACGCGGCGAAGGGAGCGGCGATGACGCCGCCGAGCAGGATCGCGCCGGCGTAGGCGAAGTTCACGCCCTCGCCGCCGAGGTTCGCCAGGAAGCCGAGCGAAGCGGCGAGCGCGATGAGGAACTCACTGGTGTCGATGGTGCCGACCACCTTGCGCGGCTCCATCCGGCCGGAGGCCAGCAGCGCCGGCGTGCCGACCGGGCCCCACCCGCCGCCGCCGGTGGCGTCGACGAACCCACCGAAGAGGCCCAGCGGCGCCAGGAACCGCGACTTGAGCGGCTTGCCCAGGTTCTTGGTGTCGATGCCGCGGAAGGTGAAGCGCAGCAGCACGTACAGGCCGAGCAGCAGCAGGATGGTGGACATCAGGGGCTTGGCGACCTCGGTGGAGAGGTTCGACAGCACCGTCGCACCGGCGAAGGCGCCGATCGCGCCGGGGATGCCGATGCGGCGCACGACCTTCCAGTCGACGTTGCCGAAGCGCCAGTGCGAGGCACCGGAGACGGCGCTCGTGCCGATCTCGGCGAGGTGGATGGTCGCGCTGATGGCGGCCGGAGAGAGCGTCGTCAGCGCGACGAGGAAGGTCGTGGCGGTGACGCCGAAGGCCATGCCGAGGCTCCCGTCGACGAGCTGTCCGAGCAGCCCGACGAACGCGACGATGACGAGGGTGGGCATGTGTCTCTCCTGCGGCTGAAGTCGGACGAGGGTACTCGTCCGGGCATGCCTGGAGACTCTGCCGAACGCGTCACACGATCGGAACCGTCCCGATCAGCGTGATCGGAACCCGGTAGTGTCCGTTTCGCCCCGATCGCACGTTGCAGAAGGACGACTGACATGCGCACATCCCTCGCCCGCTTCGCCGCCGCCGCGGCCGCCGCCGTGCTCGCCGGCACCGTCGCCGCGCCCATGGCCACCGCCCGGATCGACCTGAGCGGTCACGACCAGGTGCGCACGCTGGCCTGCAACGACGACGTGAAGCTGATCGGCTCCGACAACGCGATCGTCTTCACCTCCGCGTGCAAGCGTGTCGAGGTGAACGGCCACGACAACACCCTCACACTGCGCGACGTCACCGCGCTCCGGGTGATCGGTAGCGGCAATTCGATCACGCTCGGCTCCGCGGCGTCGGTGGACGTGAGCGGCCACGACAACACGATCACCTGCTCCGGACCGAAGAAGCCCACCGTGAAGTCGGTCGGGGCGGACAACTCCTACCGCTGCTGAGCAGGCCCACCCGGATTCACTCGCCCGAGAGCTCCCGTACCACCCGACAAGGATTACCGACGGCCGCGACGTGATCCGGGATGTCCCGCGTCACGACGCTGCCGGCGCCGATCACGGTGTTCCGGCCGATCGTGACCCCCGGACAGACGATCACGCCGCCGCCGAACCACACGTTGTCACCGATCGTGATCGGTTCGGCGGTCTCCCACCGCGCCCGCCGCGCGGCGTGGTCGTCGACGGGGTGCAGCGCGGTGAGCAGTTGCACCCGCGGGCCGATCGAGCAGTCGTCGCCGATGGTGATCGGCGCGCAGTCCATGAGGATCGCGTCGTAGTTGAGGAAGCTGTTGGCTCCGATGGCGATGTGCGCCCCGTAGTCGCACTGGAACCGCGGCATCACCCAGGAACCCTCGCCGATGCCGCCGAGGAGCTCCTGAAGGATCTGAGAGCGCACCGCGTCGTCATCCGCGGCGGCAGTGTTGAACCGGCGAGCTGCTGCGGATCGATCTCGGCGACGCGCACAGGCCCGGGAATGCGAAAGGCCCCCGGATTTCTCCGGGGGCCTTCGACCTAGTAGCGGGGACAGGATTTGAACCTGCGACCTCTGGGTTATGAGCCCAGCGAGCTACCGAGCTGCTCCACCCCGCGTCGGGTGAACACCACGTTACTGGAATGCGCTCACGATGTGCAAATCAGTTGAACGTGACGCTCGTCTCCCGGGCCGGTCTCGACATCGTCGGCCCCGGCCCGGGAGCCGGGATCAGTTGCCGCCCCGCGCCTTCGACTCGGCCGCCTGCAGCTTGGTGATCGCGTCACCGAGCTGCTTCATGGCCTGGCCGACGGCGACCTGATCGCCGGAGCGCTGTGCGGAGAGCACCGACCCCCAGGCGTCGGAGACGGCCTTCACCGCGGCCTGCACCTCCGGGGTGTCGCCCCCGGGCACCGTCGCCTGCGCGGGCGGCTCGCTCGGGCCGGGCTGCTGCCCGCCGGGCACCGTCTGCCCCTGAGTGGGGCCCGAGACGCCCGTGGCGGCCGTCGCGAGCGCCGCGTCGACGCCCTTGTAGCCGGCGTCGCTGAGCGAGGCCGCCACCGTCGGACGGTAGCCCGCTCCGCCGGTGACCGGGTTGAGGCTGAGCACCTTGATCAGCTTGGGCGCGGCCTTCTCCCCGGTCGACTGCGCGTACATGGGCCAGACGTAGGTGAGGCCGCCGTTCGCGAGCGCGATCGCCTGGAGGTTGCCGAAGCGCGGGTTCAGCGCCTGGATGTTGGCGTTGTCCGCCACCACGGGCGGTGCGCCCTTGATCAGGTCGGCCGCCTGCATCGGCCCGGGCGTCCGGCGGCCGGGCAGCTCGCGCATGTCGCGCACCAGCAGCCGGCCCGCGTCCTCGCCCTCCGCGGCGACCGAGACGAGGCCCGCCAGGTAGGGCTGGTCCTTCGCCTGCAGGATCGACGACAGCTGGAACTGCGCGGGGCCGCCACCGGGGGCCGCACCCACGGAGTAGTACGGCGACTGCAGGCCGTCCTTGTCGGGCGTCTCGTTCGGAGCCGCGGCGGCCTGCCAGACGTCGTTCTGCCGGCGGAAGGTGTCGGGGTCCGACGTGTGGTACTTCTGCAGCAGGAAGCGCTGCACCTCGAACAGGTCCTGCGGGTAGCGGAAGTGCTGCGCGACCTCCGCGGGCACGGAGCTCTGCGGCTCGATCACACCGGGGAAGACGTTCTTCCAGGCGTTGAGGACCGGGTCGTCGTCGTCCACCTGGTACAGGTGTACCGAGCCGTCGTAGGCGTCGACGGTGGCCTTCACCGAGTTGCGGATGTAGCCCACCTTCTCGTCCACCTGACGGCGCTGCGCCTGCTGGCCGGGGGTGTTCTGCTGGCGCGAACCCGTGGCGTCCGACAGCGAGGTCTGCTGCGCGTACGGGTACTTCGGCAGCGTCGTGTAGCCGTCGACCACCCACAGGATCCGACCGGTGCGCGAATCGACCATCGGGTAGGTCTTCGTGTCGACGGTGAGGAAGGGCGCGAGCTGCTTGACCCGGTCGCGCGGATCGCGCTGGTAGATGATCTTCGAGTCCGGCCCGATGTTCCCGTTGAGCAGGATGTTCCGCTCGGTGAACTTGATCGCGTAGGCGAGGCGGGTGAACCAGTTGCCGATGCCCACACCGCCCTCGCCCTCGTAGCGCGAGCGCTCGGTGTCGCTGTCGAGCTCGCGCGGATCGCCCGTGCTGCCCACGACGGAGTAGAAGCCGGGGTCGGAGCCGATGATCTCGCCGTAGTAGATCCGCGGCTGCGTGACGGGCTTGCTGCCGGCCACGCCGTTGCGCGTGAACACGGGCTGGCCGCCCGCGTTGTTGTTGTTCACGGCATCGCGGCCGCTCTCGCTGACCACCTGGTCCACCTGGCCGGCGGGCGCGGTGATCAGCCCGTTGCCGTGGGTGTAGACCATGTGCCGCGAGGTCCAGTCGGACGGGGTCTTGCTCGGGTCGAGCTCGATCGGCGCGAGGAGCACGTTGGTGAGGTTGCCGTCCACCTCGTAGCGGTCGACCGAGAGCTTGCCGGTGAGGCGGTAGTAGTCCTTGAGCCCGCCGAAGTTCGAGAAGGCCTGCGAGACGACGTTCGGGTCGAGCAGGCGCACGTTCTGCAGCGACGGAGCGTCCTTCGCGGTGAGCGTCTGCAGCGCATCCGGGGACGCCTTCGGGTCCGATTTCTCGTACTTGGCACTCGCGAGGCCGTAGGCCTCCTGGGTGGCCGCGATGTTGCGGGCGATGTACGGCAGCTCCTTCTCCGCGTTGGGGCCGACCGAGAAGGTCTGGACCGCGGTGGGCCAGCCGACGCCGACCACCAGCGAGGAGAACAGCATGAGCACCGTCGCGATCGCGGGGACCCGCAGATCCCGCAGCACGATGCCGAAGAAGAAGGCGGCCGCGCAGATGATCGCGATGCCGGTGAGGATCGCCTTCGCCGGCAGCATGGCGTGGATGTCGGTGTAGTTGGCGCCCGTGAACATGGGCGAGCGGTTCGAGTACACGAGCGCGTACCGGTCGAACCAGTACGCCACGGCCTTCGTCAGCAGGAAGACGCCGGCGATCGCCGCGAGTTGGATGCGCGCACCCCGCGACAGGGAGCCCTCCCGGCCTGCGAGGCGGATGCCGCCGAAGACGTAGTGCGCCACGAGGTTCGCCAGGAACATGACGATGAGGCCGGCGAACAGGAAGCCGAGGACGAACTCGATGAAGGGCAGTGTGAAGGCGTAGAAGCCGATGTCCATGCCGAACTCGGCGTCGGTCTCACCGAACGGCTGCCGGTTGAAGAACAGGAGCACCTGCTGCCACGACGCCTGCCCGAAGATGCCGGCGATGAGGCCGATGAGCAGCGCGGGCACGATCGCGAAGGTCTTCAGCTTGCTGGTGACCACGGCGCGGTAGCGGACCACCGGGTCGTCCGTGGGCGAGGGCAGGAACGCCGGCCGCACCCGGTACGCCAGCCACATCCCGGCGAAGGTGAACAGCGCCAGGACCACGCCGGTGATCACGAACAGGCCGAGCCGCGAGAGCAGCACCGTCCGCAGCACCCCGGCGTGGCCCAGCGAGCCGTACCAGAGGAAGGCGGTGATCACGTCCACCACCCGCGGACCGATGAGCAGCAGCGCCAGCAGGACCACGGCCAACGCGATGAGGATCTTTGCCCGGCGGGACAGCGAGGGGATGCCCGCGGCACGAGGTGTCGTCACGACAACCACTGTACGGATTGCCCGAGATGGGACTCGCGCGTGCTCACCGGCGTGGTACGGAGCGCGCCGAGGGATGCGATCATGGGCGCGTGAGCTACGACGAGCCGGAGCAGGTATTCGACGAGGCGGCCCTCGGCCGCGCGGCCCGCGAGGCCATCGAGTTCGTGGAGCCGCAGGGGTGGGGACAGCCGCCGCAGCTCTTCGGCCTCGTCCCGACCTCGTTGCTCGCCACGAGCCAGCCGGAGTGGGCCGACATCCTCGACGACGGCGCGTCGCTCACCGTCATCGAGCAGGAGCCGCTCCCCGGCGACCCGCAGGGCGGCAGCACGGAGCTCAACCATGTTCTCGCGACCACCACGTGGCCCGACGAGGTCGTCGGGTGCGCCCTCGTGCAGGAGATCATCGTGCTGCCCCCGAACGCGGAGGCGGACCTCGACGGGGCGCTCGAGCCGCACCTCGCCGACGTCGACGCCGCGGACCGCGCTGGACGGGCCGCCGCCGAGAACCACCCCGAACGACGCACCGCACGAATGGTCGCCGCGGTTCTGCGCGACGGGCACCGGATCACGCTGCTCATGCTGCAGCCCGACGACGACGATCCGTTCGCGGACGCCGAGCTCCTGCGCGCCGACCAGCTCGCGCCCGGCCTGATCCAGGGCCTGCTCGCCACCTTCGACGAGGACTGAACCGCACCCCCGGGGCTCCGGGACAGGTTCAGCAGGACGGCGCGGGGCGCCCCTCGCGGACGTCGGCGAGCGCCGTGAGCGCGCCCTCGAGCGTGTCGACCTTGACCAATTGCAGGCCCGCGGGCGGCGAGGACTTCGCGGCGTCGCAGTTGGCGGCCGGCACCAGGAAGACGGAGGCACCGTCGCGCTTGGCGCCCTGGAGCTTGTGCTCGATGCCGCCGATGGGCCCCACCCTGCCGTCGGAGGCGATCTCGCCCGTACCGGCGACGTTCCGCCCGCCCGTGAGATCGCCCGGCTCGATGAGGTCGACGATGCCGAGGGACAGCATCAGCCCCGCCGAGGGGCCCCCGACCTGCTGCACCCCGAATCCGATGCGGATCTTCGGGTCCGCGGGAACCTGTCCCACGACGATCCCCAAGCGCGGCTTGCCCTCGGACTCGCCGAGCGTGACGGGGACCTGCGCGACACCGTCGGCCCGTCGGACCGCGACGGTGACCACGTCGCCCTTCTTCTTGCCCTCGAGACTCTTCGCGACCTGGTCGGGCGCGGTGACGGGCGCACCGTCGACGGCCTCGAGGACATCACCCTCGCGCAGCTTGCCCTGCGCCGGGCCGCCCTCGCTCAGGCCGACGACGCCCGTGGCGGTCGGGATCTTCAGGTGCCGCAGTGCGGCGACCGTGGCGGAGGACTCGGAGCCGGTGAACTGCTCGCGGTTGCCCTGCTCGATCTGCTGGCGGGTCGCCCCGGGAGGGTAATAGGCGTCGCGGGGAGCGATCTGCTCGCCACTGATCCACTTGGCGAGGGCGCCGTAGAGGTTGAGGCCATCGGTCACGGCGATGGTGGTGAACCGCAGCTGTCCGGCGGGCTGGTGCACGGGGAGCCCGTCGATGGTGATGACCTTGCGGTTCTCGACCTTGCCGTCGGCATCGCGTTCGGCGTACGTGGTCAGCGTGTCGGCGGTGTCGCCCGGGCCGACCGCGACGTAGGGCACCGTCACGACCATCCCCAGCACGACGAGCACCAGGAGGGGCACCAGGGCCGCGAGAGCTGTCGTGATCCTGCGTTCCATCACGGGCCACAGCGTAGCCGCCGCCTGTTCGCGCAGAGCGTGACGGACGGAGCGGCCCGCACCGGCCCGGGGCAGTACCGTGGAGTCATGAATGACCTGCCCTTCGGATTCTCCTCCGGCGACGACGGCGGTGACGACGGCAAAGGCCGACGGGACCAGCCCTTCGGCGCCGGTCAGCCCTTCGACATGTCGCAGCTGGGAGACATGCTGAGCCAGCTCGGCCAGATGATCTCCGGCATGGGCTCGGGCATGACCGGGCCGGGCGCCGGCACCGGCGAGCCCGTCAACTACACGGTCGCGGCGCAACTCGCGCGGCAGACGCTCGGCAAGCACGAGCCGGTCACCGAGGCCCAGCGCACCGCGATCGAGGAGTCGATGCACCTCGCGCAGCTCTGGCTCGACGGCGCGACCGTGCTCCCGGCCGGCCTGCAGAAGACGGCCGCGTGGAGCCCCGTCGACTGGCAGGAGAAGACCCTGCCCACGTGGAAGCGGCTGGTGAATCCCGTCGCCGAGAAGATCTCCGGCTCCTGGATGCAGAGCATGCCCGAGGAGGCGCGCGAGATGGCGGCCCCGATGATGGGCATGTTCTCGCAGATCGGCTCGATGTCCTTCGGCACGCAGCTCGGCCAGGCGTTGGGCTCGCTGTCGAAGGAGGTCCTCACCAGCACCGACATCGGCCTGCCGCTGGGCCCCGAGGACACCGCGGCACTGCTGCCCGAGGCGATCGAGACCTTCAGCAAGGACCTCGACGTCAAGGACCAGGAGATCCTGGTCTTCCTGGCCGCGCGCGAGGCCGCGCATCAGCGGCTGTTCTCCCACGTGCCGTGGCTGCGCGCCCGGGTACTCGACACCGTCGAGCAGTACGCGCGCGGCATCAGCATCGACATGTCGGGCATCGAGGAGCTCTCCCGCAACCTCGACCCGACCGCGCTGCAGGACCCGGCCAAGCTCGAGGAACTGATGGCCGCGCAGGGCGCCGCCCTGCAGCCCAAGGCCACGCCGGAGCAGACCGCGGCGCTCGAGCGACTGGAGGCGCTGCTGGCCCTCATCGAGGGCTGGGTGGAGACCGTCGTGCACGCGGCGATCGCCGACCGGCTGCCGAGCGCCGCCGCGCTGCGCGAGACGATGCGCCGACGGCGTGCGTCGGGCGGCCCGGCGGAGCAGACCTTCGCCACTCTCGTCGGCCTGGAACTGCGCCCCCGCAAGGTGCGCGAGGCCGCCGATCTGTGGGAGCGGACCCTGACCGCCACCTCGATGGAGCAGCGCGACGGCATCTGGGCGCACCCCGACCTGATGCCCGACGCCTCCGACCTGGATGCACCGGCCGCCTTCATCGACCGCATCCTGGGCGACGCGTCCGGCGCGGATCCGTCGGATCTCGACGATCCGATCGCCGCGATCGAGCGGCAGATGCGGCGCGAGTCCGGCACCGATTCCGACGAGAACTGATCGAATCCACTCACCTTCATCTCAGGTTCACTGGGCTATGAAGGAGGGATGGAATGGGTCGAGCACTTCGAAGACCGAGCGCGACGGCGCCGACCGGACCCGGTGTGGTCCGACGGGGCGGCGCTGCCCCCGGCGGTGATCGCGAGCCTGCAGCGCTTCCAGGTCGGCGAGAGCGGCGACGGCGCCACGCTGTCGGCCCACGCCGAGGCCGCGGGTGATCCGCACTACGCCGCAGCGGTCCGCCTGTTCGTCGCCGAGGAGAACGAGCACGCGCGGCTGCTCGCCGAGCTGATCCGTGCCGGCGGGGGCGAGCTTCTCGACGGGCACTGGTCGGACACCGTCTTCGTGCGCGCCCGCCGCGCCCTCGGCCTCCGCTGCGAGCTCCTCGTGCTCACCGTCGCGGAGCTCATCGCGGTGAGCTACTACGGGGCGCTCGCGCAGTCCCCCGATCCGCTGCTCGCCGAGGTCAGCCGCCGCATCCTGGACGACGAGCAGTACCACATCCGGTTCCAGCGCGACCGGCTCTCCGAGGGCTTCGCCGCCACCCCGGCCGCCCGTCGCCGCGCGATCGGAATGCTCTGGCAAGGCTTCGCCTGCGCCGTGTCGATCGTCGTCGCCGCCGACCACGGCCCCGCGCTGGTGGCCGTCGGCGGGTCCCGCAGGGCGCTGGTGCAGGAGAGCGCCGCGCTGTTCGGCCGCTTCCGGCGGGACGTCTTCGCCCCCGCGCATCCGCGTACGCGAGCGATCGCCGAAGCAGGGCATCGCGCCTGACCAGAGGCTGTTTCGGCCTGTGGATAACCGGTGCATCGGGGCGGTCCACGACACGCGGACGTGCTTGGCTGAGCCGATGCGGCACCGTCTGAACCCGTATCTCACCGTGGTCGTGCGCCCGCCCACGCTCGTGCAGTTGGGCGCCGCGGCGACCGGCGCTCCCGTCCTGCAGCCGCCGCCGTGGCTCGCTCCGGACGCGACCGCGGGGCTGCTCCGATGGTTGCAGTCCTTCCGCACCCCGCGCGAGCTGGAGCGCCGCGCCGCCGACCTCGGGATGACCGCGGCCGACGTCGCCGAGCTGCTCGAAGCCCTGCGCGGTCACCGCCTCCTCGAGGACGAGCCACCCGGCTCGCCGCTGCAGGTGCACTTGCACGGCGCCGGGCCGGTCTCGGACGCCCTGCTCGGCGAACTGGCCTCGCTCGACGCCGTCCGGGTGACCGCCGGGACGGCGCGGAGCTGGACACCGGCCGACCGCGGCGTGGACCTCGTCGTGCTCTCGGACGCCCTCTCCCCCGATCCCGTGCTGGTGGCGCGCCTGATGCGGGAGCGGGTGCCGCACCTGCCGGTGGTCCTGCGCGACGGCAGCGGCATCGTCGGTCCGCTCGTGCTCCCCGGCGCCGGACCGTGCCTGCGCTGCCTCGACCGCACCCGGGCCGACGCCGATCCCGGCTGGCCGACGCTGGCCTGCCAGCTGTTCGGTCGCGCGGGGCGGGCTTCCGCGCAGATCCTGCGGATGACCGCGGCGGTGGCGGCGCAGCAGGTGGCCGCCGTCGCGGCAGGACGATGGGACTCGGCGGACCCGCCGGACGTCCTCGGCTGTACGTTGGAGGTCGAGGGCAGCGCGATCGCCGTCCGACGATGGTTCATGCACCCCGGGTGCGGATGCGGGGTCACCGCCCCCGCCTCCGAGGCTGCAGGTTGACTTCAGGGGGCCAGGTGTCCGAGATCACCCGTGGCAGCGCCAAGCGCACGGCCAAACTGGCGGGGCTGCCGCTGGGGATGGCCAGCCGTACCGCGGTGGGCTGGGGTAAGCGTCTCGCCGGTGCCGACAAGGACGAGGTGAACGCGGAGCTGCAGGCCAAGGCGGCGGAGCAGCTCTTCGAGGTCCTCGGCCAGCTCAAAGGCGGCGCGATGAAGCTCGGCCAGGCCATGAGCGTGATGGAGGCGGCCGTGCCGCCCGAGTACGCGGCGCCCTACCGCGACGCCCTCGCCAAGCTGCAGAACGAGGCGCCGCCGATGCCCGCCGCCACCGTGCACAAGGTGCTCGACCAGCAGCTCGGTACGGGCTGGCGCGACCGGTTCAGCTCCTTCGACGACGAGGCGGCGGCATCCGCGTCGATCGGCCAGGTGCACCGCGGCGTGTGGTCGGACGGCCGCGAGGTCGCGGTCAAGGTCCAGTACCCCGGCGCCGACGAGGCCCTGCGCGCCGACCTCAAGGCGCTGGGCCGGCTCAGCTCGGTCCTCAAGCCGCTCACCCCCGGCGCCGACGTGAAATCGCTGGTCCAGGAGCTCACCGACCGCACGGAGGCCGAGCTCGACTACCGGTACGAGGCCACGAACCAGCGCAAGTTCGCCAAGGCCTTCGACGGCGACCCGAACATCCGGGTGCCGAAGGTCTTCGCGAGCGCGCCCACCGTGATCATCAGTGAGTGGGTCACCGGCCGGCCGCTGCGCGAGGTCATCGCGAGCGGCACCCAGGAGGAGCGGAACGCCGCCGCGTCCAAGCTGACCGAGTTCGAGGTGAGTGCGCCGGCGCGCACCGGCCTGCTGCACGGCGACCCGCACCCCGGGAACTTCATGATCGCGCCCGACGGCCGGCTCATCGCCCTCGATTTCGGCGCCGTCGCCGAGTACCCGGGTGGCATACCACCGGCGGTGGGCAAGATCCTGCGACTCGCGCGCGACGAGGACTACGAGGCCCTCTTCCCGCTGCTCCGCAGCCAGGGCTTCATCCCGCCGCGGCTGGAGATCACGCCCGAGGAGATCCGCAGCTACCTCGCACCCTACGTCGATCCGCTGCGCTCCGAGAGCTTCCACTTCACCCGCAAGTGGCTCATGAAGGCCGCGTACACCGCGACCGACGTGCGCGGAGAGCAGTTCCAGACCGGACGCAAGCTGGCACTGCCGCCCGAGTACGTGATGCTCTTCCGCGTCCTGCTCGGCATGGTCGGCATCTGCTCGCAGATGGAGGCGGAGGCGCCGTACCGCGCCATCGTCGAGCACTGGGTCCCGCTCCTCGACGGCGACGACTGAGCGTCGCCGCACTCACCCGTCGAGCGGGCTCGCCTCGCGCAGGCGCCGCAGCACGTCCAGCGCGGCAGCGAGCGGCTCGCCGTCGACGGCCTCGGACCGCCGTGCGGCCCACTCCGCCCGCGCGGGCTCGATGTCACGCAGGGCGGCACGCCCCCGGTCGGTGAGCGCCACCAGCGGTGCCCGGCGGTCCGCGGCGTTCGCCGACCTGGCCACGAGTCCGTCGCGCTCGAGCCGTTCGACGGTCTCCCGCACGCTCTGCCTGCGCAGCCCCCGGCGCCGCGCGATGTCGGCGACGGTGGCGGCACCGTCGGCCAGCAGGCCCAGCACGCGCCATCCGGCGGCGGTCGTGCCGATCCCCGCGGCGAGCCCATCGCCCTCGGCGAGGAGGACGGCGTTGAGCCGGAAGACCTCGTCGACCAGTTCCGTGAGCAGGTGCGGGCGGTCCATGCACTCCTCCTTATTGACAGGCATCTGTCAATAATCGTAGCGTCGCATGCATGACCGCGTCGATCTCCCGCCTCGTCGTCTCCGTCTCCGCCCTGGGCCCCGCGCTCGCCTTCTACGAGGGACTCCTCGGGCTCCGACTCACACGGTCCGCCGGGGACCTGGCGTGGCTCGTCACGGCGGACGGTGTCGAGGTCATGCTGCACGAGCGCCCGGCGACGCCCAGCGACTCGTCGGTCGCGCTGGGCTTCGCCGTCCCGGACCTGGACACCGTGATCGGGACGTGGACCTCGCGCGGCGGTGCCGTCGTGGATCCGCCCGAGGAACGCCCCTGGGGCGAGCGGATGGCCGTCGTCCGCGATCCCGACGGGCACCTCGTGTGCGTGACGCAGGCCGTCGACTGACTAACCGTCGGTCGGCGTCGAGTGGGCGACGGCCTCGGTCCGGCTCTCGTACAGGTGCGGCGGGAGGCCGCGGTCGGCGAGGTGGTCGGCGAGCTTGAGCCGCAGGAAGGCCGACGTGGTGTACCGGGTCACCGACGCGTAGTACTTGCTGACCCGCCGCACCGCGGTGGCGTACTCGTCCACCAGGTCGGGGCCGAGCACGAAGTTGTCGTAGTTGATCACCACGTTGACCTCCCGCCCGATCTCGGCGAGACGCCGTTCGATCTCGTCCGCGGCGCGCGCCACCTCCTCCTCGGTGCGCACCGCGACGCCCTCGAAGTTCATGAAGAAGAGGTTCCGCTTCTCGTCGTAGCTGAAGCGGGCCTCGAGCGGCACGGACAGCAGGTCCTCGCGCAGCCCCATCGGCTCGTCGCGGAAGATCCGCGCGTCCATGACGGTCGGCGGGGCGTCCATGACGGGCTCGAAGCCCAGCAGATCCAGGACGTCGCGCTGCAGGTCGACGCCCGGCGCGATCTCCGCGAGTTCCATTCCGCGCTCGGTGAGGCGGAAGACGCACCGCTCGGTGATGTACATGACGGGCTGCCCGGACCGCAGGGCGTACTCGCCGGAGAACGTGCGCTGGTCGACGGACGCGACGAACTTGGGGGCCGCCGGACCGTCGGAGGTGTGGACGGCCCCGTCGGAGACCTCGGTGCGCGACGGGGCGAGGAACGTGCCCAGGAAGTACACCGCCTTCGCGTTCTGGCTGATGTTGATGAAGCCGCCGGCACCCGCGAGCCGCGGCCCGAACCGGCTCACGTTCACGTTGCCGTCGCCGTCGGCCTGGGCCATGCCGAGGAAGGCCGCGTCGAGGCCGCCACCGTCGTAGAAGTCGAACTGGGAGGGCTGTGCGAGGATCGCGTCGGCGTTGACGGCCGAGCCGAAATCCGTGCCGCCGGCGGGCATGCCGCCGATCACTCCGGGCTCCGCGGTGAGCGTGAGGTACTCGAGGACCCCCTCCTCCGCGGCGACGGCGGAGACCCCCTCCGGGACGCCGATGCCGAGGTTCACCACCGAATTCGGGCGCAGTTCGAGCGCGGCGCGCCGCGCGATCACCTTCCGGGGGTCGAGCGGGATGGGGTCCGTCCAGCCCATCGGCTGGCGGATCTCGCCGCTCATCGCCGGGTTGTACTGCGATCCCCACGACTGGGTGTGGTGCGCGGGACTGGTCGCCACGACCACGCAGTCGACGAGAGCGCCGGGGATCTTCACGTCGCGCGGGTTCAGCGAGCCCCGCTCCGCGATCCGCTCGACCTGCACGATCACCAGACCGCCCTTGTTGTGCACCGCGATCGCCGTCTCCAGCGCCTCGAGCGTGAGCGCCTCCTTCTCCATGGTCACGTTGCCGCTCGGATCGGCGGTGGTACCGCGCAGGAAGGCGACGTCGAGCCGGTCGAAGGCCTTGTAGAAGAGGTACTCGCGGCCATCGATCTCCATCAGCCGCACGCGGTCCTCGGTCGTGGAGTCGTTGACCTTCCCGCCGCCCTGGCGGGGATCGGCGAAGGTGCCCAACCCGACGTGAGTGATCAGGCCCGGCTTCCCGGCACCGGTGTCGCGCAACAGCTGCGCGATCACGCCCTGCGGCAGGTTGTAGGCCTCGATCTCTCCGGAGAGGGCGAGCTTCTGCAGCGCCGGGGCCATCCCGTAATGACCACCCAGCGCCCGCTTGATCATGCCGTCGTGGCAGAGGTGCACGGTGCCGCGCTCGCCCCGATCGCCCTGGGCCACCGTGAACACGAGCGACAGATCCTTGGGCGAGCCCGAGGCGAGGAAGCGCTCCTCCAGCGCCAGCACGAGCTCCTCGGCGAAGCCCTGCCCCGCGAAACCCTCGAGCACCAGATGGTCGCCGTCGCGGATCAGGCGCACGGCCTCCTTCGCGGTGACGACCTTGTCGCGGATCGGGGACGTCGACGTGGGCATCAGGATGGGATCGATGGGCATCGGATTCCGCCTCTCGCTCGCCCCCGCGCGGCGGGGCCGCGACCGCGGTGTGCGATCGCATTGAGAGGTGTATCACGCCGGGAGGCGCCGTTCGCGGGATTCCGCGACAGCGGTCAGACGAACGCGCTCTTGCCCGTGACCTCCCGGCCCACGAGCAGCGACTGGATCTCCGCGGTGCCCTCGTAGGTGACGAGGGCCTCCATGTCGCAGAGGTGCCGCATGACATGGAAGTCGAGGGTGATCCCGTTGCCGCCCAGTACATCGCGGGCCATGCGGCAGACGTGCCGCGCCGTGACGCTGCAGTAGTACTTGGCGAGGGCGGCCATGGTGTCGGTGACCGCTCCCTGGTCGAGCAGGCGACCCAGCCGGATGCAGTAGAGCTGCATCGCCGTGACATCGCCGAGCATCTCGACGAGCTTGCTCTGCACGCTCTGCGTGGCGGCGATCGGCTTGCCGAACTGCGTGCGGCGCTGCGCGTAGGTCAACGCGATCTCGTAGGCGGCGACCGCGTGCCCCGTCGACGACCAGGCGACCGCGTTGCGGGTGCCCATGAGGACCTTGGAGACGTCGGGGAAGCCGTTGCAGTTCACGAGCCGGCGATCGTCGGGGAGTCGTACGTCATCGAGCACGATGTCGGCGTTCTGCACCATGCGCAGCGAGACCTTGCCGCCGATCTTGGTGGCGCTGTATCCGGGATCCCCCTTCTCCACGACGAACGCCTTGACCTTGCCGTCGCCGGTGTCGCGCGCGAAGACCACGATCACGTCGCACCACGTCGCGTTGCCGGGCCAGCGCTTGAGCCCGTTGAGGATCCAGTCGCTCCCGTCCCGGGTGGCGGTGGCCTCCAGCGCGACCGAGTCGGAGCCGTGGTCGGGTTCGGTGAGCGCGAACGCGCCGACCTTGTCGAGGTTCGCCATCGCCGGCAGCCAGCGCTGCCGCTGCTCCTCGGAGCCGAGGATGTAGATCGACTGCATGGCGAGGCCGACGTGCACGCCGAGGAAGGTGGCGATGCTGCCGTCGATGCGGCCCAGCTCGTAGGAGACCAGGCCCTGCCCGACGGCGGTCATCGGCGTGATGCCGTAGCCGGTCATGGTGTCGCCCACGATCTTCAGCTCGCGCAGTTTCGGCAGGATCTCGAAGGGGAACTCGCCGCGCTCCCAGTAGTCGTTGACGATCGGCAGCAGCTCCTTGTCGCCGAACCTGCGGACCTTGACCAGCAGCGCCTTCTCCTCGTCGGAGAGCAGCGCCTCCATGTCCAGGTAGTCGGTGTCGCGGGAGCGGGCGATGCCCTCCGCCAAGGACTCGGTGGTCTGGTCCGTCATCGGGCGTCCTTACTCTCTGTCGATTCGGCGTGGATCAACTGTGCGCCGCGTCACTGTGCGGTCGCAATGTTTTCGCGAACAACGCCGCGGCGACTTTCCACTCGCCCGTCCCATCGCGGGAGAGCGGCCGCGCGGCGATCATCGCGGCCGCGCGGTCCGGGCCACCCCCGGAAACGAGTGAGCCCCGATCCACTCGGATCGGGGCTCACTGCGCTCAGGCCGCATTCTTCCGCGGCCGGCCGCGCGGGCGCTTTCGCGCGATCACGACGCCCTGCTCGAAGATCTGGCCGCCCCACACGCCCCAGGGCTCGCCGCGCTCGAGGGCGGCGGCCAGGCAGGCGCGCTGGAGGGGGCAGGTCTCGCAGAGGGTCTTGGCCCGCTCGAGGTCCGACGGGGCCTCGGCGAACCACAGGTCGGGATCCCCGGCCCGGCAGGGCACGCGGCTCTCGACGCTGGTCGTACGGGTGATACTGATGGAATCGATGGTGCGGACGACGGGTCGTTCGTCCAGGATGGTCGGCACTTCTGGTCACCTTTCCACCTGCGTTCAGGTGGCCTCGGTAGCGGCGCCCGGTCAGGCGCACGGGATGTTCTGTGGTGAGTGCGCGAACCGTGTGGCGGTCCTCGATCCCCGACGGTGCGAGGGGGACGAGAGACCGCGAATCCACGGGTTCCGCGCGGCGGCGGGTCCCGTGGTGAATGTGAAGAGGAGGGTCCTGGGACCTAACCTCGTCGCAGGGAACACACGGGGCGCGTCAGCGGTTCGTGATCGACGGCGGGCGTCGCCGGCTCCTGGCGCAGTCGCCACAAGCGGGGCGACGTGCCGGGCAGGGCGTGGGAGGCCTCGATACGAACCGCTACGGCTGCGAACACTCCACCCTCTGCTGCGGTGAACTGCTTGCCTGCGTTGATGATTGCGTTGTTCATTTCGTTTGCCTCCTTTCGCGCGCTGGTCAATCACGTTCCGGCGGCGAGGCAGTACCTCGCGCGTCATCCCGTGCGGTCGTGTTCCACAGTATGCGTGCGAAAGTATTCGCACAAGTTATTTTTGACCTGCGCTTTTCCGATTTTCTTCGGTCTCGGCGAGGTCCGTGCCGGGACGCCTCCTCGTGCGTCAGGCGTGCTCGGCGACGAGGGCGAGGACGTCGTCGCCGTACTTGTCGATCTTCGTGGACCCGATGCCGTTGATCCGGACCAGTTGGGCGCGGGTGCGCGGCAGGTGCTCGGCGATCGCGAACAGGGTGGCGTTGGAGAAGATCGTGTACGGCGGCACCTGCTGATCGCGGGCCTGTCCGGTGCGCCAGATCTTCAGCGCCTCCACGAGATCGTCGTTGAGGTCCGACGGGCAGTCCTCGCACCGCGAACGCAGTTTCTCCTCACGGGTGTCGAGGATGCCGCCGCAGACGCGGCAGACGTCCGAGCTGCGGCGCTTTCCCCTGCTGGGTCCGGCGTCGAGCCGCGGCCTACCGGCATCCGCCTGTCCGGCGACGACGTCGAGGAAGCGGGTGCGCTTGCGCGTCTTTCGGCCGCCCTCGTTGCGGGCGAGCGCCCACGACAGGTGCAGATGCTCGCGGGCGCGGGTGACGCCCACATAGAGCAGTCGACGTTCCTCCTCGATCGGCTCGGGATCGCCCTTCGCGATGGCCTGCGAGATCGGCACGGAGCCCTCGGTGAGGCCGACGAGGAAGACCGCGTCCCATTCGAGGCCCTTCGCCGCGTGCAGCGACGACAGCGTCACGCCCTGCATGGTGGGCGGGTGCTTGGCCTCGGCGCGGGCGCGGAGCTCGCCGATCAGCTCGGCCAGCGTGAGGCCCGTCCGCTCCTTCGCGAGGTCGGCGGTGAGCTCGACCAGCGCGCCGAGCGCCTGCCAGCGCTCGAGGGCGCGGGCACCGTCGGGCGCCTCGGTGGTGAGGCCCAGCGGTTCCAACGCGCCCTTGACCAGCGAGAGCAGCTCGTCCCCGGCGACACCGCCGAACTGGCCCGCGCGATCCATCAGCGCGCGGACGGCCTGACCGATCTCGGGACGCTCGAAGAAGGCGCTGCCGCCGCGCACCTGGTACGGGATGCCGGCCTCGGTGAGCGCGGCTTCGTGCACGGCCGACTGCGCGTTGATCCGGTAGAGGATGGCGATCTCACTGGCGGGGACGCCCTGCACCAGCAGTTCCTTGATGCGCTTGGCGACGAGCTTGGCCTCCCCCGGCTCGTCGTCGACCTCGGCGTAGATCGGGGCGGGCCCGTCCGGTCGCTGGCCGATGAGTTCGAGGCGGGTGCCGGCGACGCGGCCCTGCGCCGCGCCGATCACCGAGTTGGCGAGCGCCACGACCTGCGGCGTGGAGCGGTAGTCGCGCTGCAGCCGGACGATCGTGGCGTCCTCGAAGCGGCGGGTGAAGTCGAGCAGGTAGTTCGGGGTGGCGCCGGTGAAGGAGTAGATGGTCTGGTTCGCATCGCCCACCACCGTGAGGTCGTCGCGGTCGCCGAGCCAGGCGTTGAGGAGTTGTTGCTGCAGGGGCGTGACGTCCTGGTACTCGTCGACCACGAAGCTGCGGTAGCGGTCCCGGAACTCCTCGGCCACCACATGGTTGTCCTCGAGGATTGCGGCCGTGACCAGGATCAGGTCGTCGAAGTCGAGCAGGCGGTTGCCGTCCTGGTCGGTCTTGCGCCGCTCGTAGGCCGCGTAGACGTCGGCGACGGTGCCCGGTGCCATCGGGGCGGTGCGCCCCGCGTCCTCGACCGCCTTCGCGTAGGTCTCCGGGGTGACCAGCGAGGCCTTCGCCCAGTCGATCTCGCTGAGCAGGTCGCGGATGGTGTCCGTCTCGGGCCGCAGGTCGCAGTCGCGGGCGGCGCGGCCGATGACGGGGAACTTGTTGTCGAGCAGCTCCCAGCGGGTGTCGCCGATGGCGCGAGGCCAGAAGTAGCGCAACTGCCGCATCGCGGCCGCGTGGAAGGTGACGGCCTGCACGCCCGGCTGCCCGTCGCCCCCGCCGATGCCTAGCCCGCGCAGCCGCGCGCGCATCTCCCCCGCGGCGCGGGAGGTGAACGTGACGGCGAGGACCTGACCTGCGGCGACGTGCCCCGTGGTCACCTGGTGCGCGATGCGGTGCGTGATGGTGCGGGTCTTACCCGTGCCCGCTCCCGCCAGCACGCACACCGGTCCGCGCGGCGCGAGAACCGCCTCCTGCTGCTCCGGGTCCAGTGCTTCGATCACACCGTCGAGTATTCCAGCCGGGTCCGACAGGTCCGGGTCGGGGAAGAACTCCGGGCGCGGCGTGGTTGAGTCATGGCATGAGCCAGCTGACGATGTACACCACCACGTGGTGCGGTTACTGCAACCGCCTCAAGACCGGCCTCAAGGCCAACGGGATCTCCTGGACCGAGATCAATATCGAGGAGGATCCCGCGGCCGCGCAGTTCGTGGAGGGCGTCAACGGCGGCAACCAGACGGTGCCCACCGTGAAGTACGAGGACGGCTCCACCGCCACCAACCCGTCGCTCGCCGACGTGAAGCGCAAGCTCGGCGTCTGACGCCTCCGACCCGACGAATGTCCGGTCATCCGTCTCACCGATCAGTGAGACGGATGACCGGACTTTCCCGTCTCGACCCGCACACCGCCGCGCGACGGCCGCGGGCTGACGACGCGATCACCAGGACGATCCGTCGGGGAATCAGCGGATTCTCGCTCCGCGCTCCCCTGGGGCGTCGCCGATCCGGAATCAGCCGATGTCACACCGGCCCGGCGACCACCGACGGAATGCAGGGATCGCTGTTGAGGAGACCATTGCCGACCCGCATCACGACCGCAGTATCCGGCGCCACCGTGAGCCGCACCGAACGTACGGAGACTCTGCGTGCAGCGGGACGCGCCCGCCCCACGAACCATCCGTTGATCCAGTGCGGGGCGAATTCGACGCACAGCGCGCTCATGACCTACTGCGCCGCCCACGCCTCGGTGATCGCGCGGGCGATGGAGATGGAATTCGGCAGCAGCAGCGGCGCATCGGGGGCGTCGGTGCTCCAGTCGCCGGCGGCGAGCGCGTCGCGCACCTGAGTTCGGCTGAACCACTGCGCCTCGGCGATCTCGCCGTCGCGGAAGTCCAGGGCCGCGTCCCGCGACGCGCGGGCGGTGAAGCCCAACATCAGCGATCGCGGGAAGGGCCACGGCTGGCTCGCGACGTAGGTGATCTCATCGACCTCGATGCCCGCCTCCTCGCGCAGCTCCCGCGCGACGCACTGCTCCAGCGATTCGCCCGGCTCCACGAACCCGGCGAACAGGGAGAACAACCGCTCCGGCCACTGCTGCTGACGCCCGAGTAGGACGTGATCGCCACCGTCGTGCACCAGGGTGATCATCGCCGCGTCGGTGCGCGGGAACTCCTCGCGCCCGTCGGCGGTGGCCCGCACCCAGCCGGCGCGCCCCGGCACCGTCGGCGCACCGTCGACCGGCGCGAACGCCGCCGCGGCGTGCCAGTTGAGGATGCCGAGGGCTTCGCCGAGAAGCGCGGAGTCGACCGCGGAGAGCAGGTGGCCGCGCATCCGCAGATCGGCGCCGTCGAACGTGTCGACGCGCAGCGCGAAGACGATCGCCCCGTCGACGCGCCCGAGGAGGACGGCTTCCGCGGGCCGGGACGGCGCGACCTCGTGCCCGCGGGCGAAGACGAGGTCGGTGTCGTCGAGATCGAACCGGCCGCGCGGGTCGATGCGCAGCACTTTCGCGGTGGCCCACGCCGCGTCCAGCGCGGAGTCGTCGGCGCGCAGTTCGTCGGCGCGGTCGACGTGGTAGCGCGAGAGGAGCGGGGGCACGGTCAGACTGAGCTTCGCCACGCTCATCATCGTAGGCTGACCGCATGATCGAACCGTTCGTGGACGCCGCCTGGGTGCGGGCCAACCCCGGCGTGATCGTCGCCGACACCCGCTGCTACCTCGACGGGCGTTCCACGCGCGAGGCCTACGACGCCGGTCACCTGCCCGGCGCCGTCTACGTCGACCTCGACGGGTACCTCGCCGCGGCCGCCTCGCCCGCTGAGGGGCGCCACCCGTTGCCGACGCCGGAGGACTTCGCCGCGGGACTGTCCGCCGCCGGGATCGGCGACGGCGCGACGGTCGTCGCCTACGACGACGCAGGCGGCGTGATGGCGGCGCGGCTCGTCTGGCTGCTGCGGGCGCTCGGTGAATCGGCGGCGCTGCTCGACGGTCCGCTCGGCCCGCTCGACGATACCGGCGCCGTCGAGCCCGCCCCCGCCACCTTCACCCCGCGGCCGTGGCCCGCGGACCGTCTGGCCTCCATCGACGAGGCGGCCGCCGGCGCGGTCCCCGTGATCGACGCGCGCCCCGCGGATCGGTTCCGCGGCGAGAACGAGACCGTCGACCCGCGGGCGGGACACATCCCGGGCGCGGTCAGCGTGCCGTGCCGGGAGAACGTGGTCGACGGTGCGCTGCTCCCCCGCGAGGAGCTCCGCGCCCGGTTCGAGAAGGCGGGCCTGCGGCCGGGCGAGGACTTCATCGCCTACTGCGGCTCCGGCGTCACCGCCTGCCACGACCTGCTCACCTCCGAGCACGCGGGGTTCACCGGCGGCCGCCTCTACCCCGGAAGCTGGTCGCAGTACGCGGCCACCGACCGGCCCGCCGCGACCGGGTCCTGACGCCCGGCGGGACACTCCCGCTGGTTCAATGGCCGTATGAGCGAGGACCTCCGCTTCGGCGTTGCGCTCGGCGCCGCGACCTCGCGCTCGGCCTGGGTGGAGCGCTGTCGTTACGCGGAGACGCTCGGCTTCGACGTGATCGGGGTCCCCGACCATCTCGGCATGCTCGCTCCCTTCCCCGCGATGATGCTCGCGGCCGAGGCCACCGAGCGGGTCCGCCTCAACACCTTCGTGCTGAACGCTCCCTTCTACAGCCCGGCGCTCCTCGCGCGCGAGGCCGCCACCGTCGACCTGCTCACCGACGGACGGGTCGAGCTCGGTCTCGGCGCGGGCTACGCCGCCGCCGAGTTCGAGCGGGCCGGGATCCCGTTTCCGTCGGCGCGCGACCGGGTGGACCGGGTCGGCGCCACTGCGGCAGCGCTACGGGCGGCCTTCGACGACGCGCAGCACACTCCGCGGCCCGCCCGGCCCGGCGGGCCGCCGCTGTTCATCGCCGGTTGGGGCGACCGGCTGCTGCGCGTCGCGGCGCGCCACGCCGACATCGTCGGCCTCACGGGCGCGCGCACGGACGACGCCGGACGCCTTCGACTCACCACCGAGGCCGACGCCGCGGGGCGTGTCGCACTCCTGAACGACCTGTGGGGAGAGCGTGCGGGCACCGTCGAGATCAACACCGTGATCCAGGCCCTGCTCCCCTCCGGCAGGGGCCGGCCGGAACGGCTCACCGCGCGCGTCGTGTGGGACGAGGAGGCACCGGAGGACTACATCAGCGTGTTGGTGGGCACCCCGCGGGACATGGCGGATCGCCTCCTGGAACTCCGTGCTCGGTACGGCGTCGGCTACTTCACCGTGCTGGACCACAATCTGGAGGCGATGGCCCCCGTCATCGCGCTGCTGCGCGGCTAGCCGGAGGCCTTCACGTCGGCGTTGCGGACGAACAGCAGCCGGTCGCCGGCCTCGACGACCGACACCGCGGGCGAGTCGACGCGGTACAGATTGCCCTTGCGGACCACGCCCAGCACGATGTTCGGCAGGTGCCGCGGCGAGCGCCCCACCTCGACGCGGGTGACCTCGCGCTCGGCGATGTTGAAGCCGTCGCCGGGCGAGAGCAGGTCCTCGATCATCTCCACCACCGACGGGGTGGTGGTCGCCATGCCGAGTAGGCGGCCCGCCGTCTCCGACGAGACGACCACGGAGTCGGCGCCGGACTGGCGCAGCAGGTGCGTGTTCTCGGACTCGCGGATCGAGGCGACGATCTTGGCGCGCGGCGCGAGTTCGCGCGCCGTGAGCGTGACCATCACTGCGGCGTCGTCGCGGTTGGCGCCGATGATGATCGACGCCGCGCGCGGGGCGCCGGCGAGCCGCAGCACGTCGGCCTTCGTGGCGTCGCCGCGGACCGTGACCAGCCCGTCGATCTCGGCGACCTCCAGCGCGGCCTGATCGGTATCGACGACGACGATCTTGCTCGGCTCGATGCCGTCGTTGATCATCGCGCTCACCGCGGTGCGGCCCTTCGTGCCGTAGCCCACGACGATCGTGTGGTTGTGCACAGCAGACCTCCAACGTTGGATCTTGAACGCCTGGCGGGACCGCTCCGTGAGGACCTGGAGCGTGGTGCCGACCAAGACGATGAGGAACAGGATCCGCAGCGGGGTGATCAGCAGGACGTTGATCAGGCGCGCGGATTGGGTGACCGGCGTGATGTCGCCGTAACCGGTGGTCGAGAGGGAGACGGTGGCGTAGTACAGACAGTCCAGGAAGGTCAGTGTCTTCTTGCCGTCGAGTCCCGCCTCGATGGCGGAGTCCCGGTAGCCGTCGCGCTCGAGGTAGACGATGAACACCGCGAGGAACAGGGCGCCCAGGGCCACCAGGACGCGGGCGCCGATGGCGCGCCACGGGTTGGTGGAGTCGCCCGCGGGGATGCGCAGGACGCTGACCAGCGCGTGGTCGGGGAGATCCGTCAATTCGGACTTGCTCCGTCTGCGGAACGTGGTGCGTGCGGACATACCTACCTGGACGATTCGGCGCGAGGAGTGCTGGTCGTTACCCGTCCGGTGTAGCACGTCCGGCGGAGCCGACGTGCAATCTGCCACAATCTTCAGATGGTGTCCACAGACCGCTCCGCCCGCCGTACCGACAAGCTCGCCCGCGGCATGGCGCTGTCCCTCGCCGGAATGGGGGCGCTGCACTTCGTCGCGCCGAAGCCCTTCGATGCGATCGTGCCTCCGAACCTCCCGTTGGGGCTCACGCCCCGCCGCGCCACGCAGCTCTCGGGCGTGGCCGAGCTCACCACCGCCGCACTGCTGGCGTCGCCGACGACGCGCCGCCTGGGCGGTGTCGCCGCGACCGCCCTGTTCGCCGCGGTCTTCCCCGCGAACGTGCACATGGCGCAGCAGTGGTCGGACAAGCCGCTGCCGCTGAAGCTGGGTGCGTACGCCCGCCTGCCCCTGCAGCTGCCGATGATCGTTTCGGCCGTGCGGATCGCCCGCGACAAGGGCGACGCGGACTAGTCCCCGCCGGCGCTCGTGATCAGGGCGCCCAGGCCCGCGTGGTCGAGCAGGTCCGACGGTGCCACCGTCTCCCCCGAGCGTACGTAGAAGAACGCGGCCCGGACGTCGTCGACGGGAACGTCGCGCAGCCGCGCCCACGCGAGCCGGTACGCCGCGAGCTGCACCGCGGCCGCCCGCTCGTCCGCGGGCTCGGTGGGCCGCACGCCCGTCTTCCAGTCGACCACGGTGAAGCCGCCGCCCGGATCGCGGAAGACCGCGTCCATGCGGCCGCGCACGACGGTGCCGGCCGCCGCGATCTCGAACGGGATCTCGATGTCGACGGGCGTCCGTGCCGCCCACTCGCTCTCCTCGAACCGGGCCTGCAGGAGCGCGAGGTTCTCATCGGCGCCGGCGTCGCCGTCGGCCGCGCCGGGCAGCTCGTCGAGGTCCAGCAACCGGGACGCGCCGTACCGCCGCTCGAGCCAGGCGTGGAAAGCGGTACCGCGCCGCGCGTACGGATTCGGTTTGAACGGAACGGGTCGGCGGAGCCTGCTCGCGAACGTGGCGGGGCTACGGCGCAGCTCCACCAATTGGCTCACGGAGACCTCGCGGGGAACGGCGACCTCCAGCTCGGCCTCCGCCTGCCGGGCGCGTTCGGCGAGCAGCGCGGTGACCTCGGAGGCCCAGCCGTACGGGTCGGGCTCCCCGGGATCCGGTTCGGCCACGCCGCCCCGGAGTTCGGCGAGGACCAGCTCGGCCCCGGCGTCGGCGTCGGCACGGTGCGCGCCGAGGAAGTCGCGCGGCCACGGCAGGCGGATCGGCTCGGTCTCCAGCGGGTTGGGCGCGTCCTCGAGCGGCTCGCCGGCCCACGCGGTCACGGCGTCCGGGGCGTGGTCGCGGGCCGCCACCAGGAACCGCGACGGTGCCTTCGGCGTCTTCACGTCCTCGCTCCAATAATGGCCGGACAGCAGGAGCACCGACTGGGTGCGCGTGACGGCGACGTAGAACAGGCGCTCGTCCTCGTGCATGTTCATGCCCTTGAGGGCCTTGCGGTGCGCGTCGAGCGCGTCCTCGAGGTCCTTGCGGTTGTTGCACCCGTCGAGGTCGAGGCGGGGAACGCCCTCGGCGCCGGGAGCGAAGCGAGCGGGCCCGTCGCCACTGCTCTCGACAGGCTCCGCGAGGTCGCCGCGCAGGTTCGGCTGCAGCTCGGCGGGCGTCGATAGCCAGGTGGGGAGCGCCCGGTTCGAGGGGAAGATGCCCTCCGACAGGTGCGGCACCGCCACCACGTCCCATTCGAGGCCCTTCGCCGAGTGCACGGTGAGCACCTGGACCCGGTCGGTGGCGACCTCCACATCGCCCGGGGTCAGGCCGCCCTCCACCTTCTCGGCGGCCGCGAGGAAGGCGAGCAGCCCGGGAAGCGTCGCCGTGGGCCGCTCGGCGTACGAGACGACCACATCGGCGAAGGCGTCGAGGTGCTCGCGGCCGGTCGCCCGGCCTCCGAGCTGGCGGGACGCGCGAATGCGGGTTTCGATGCTCACGCCGAGCACCCGCTCGGCCTCGGCGACGATCTCCGGCAGCGGATGGCCGAGGCGTTCCCGGACGTGCCGCACCTCGCGATCGAGGGAGCGGATCTTCGCCAGTCCGGCGGCGGAGTAGTCCGCCTCGGGACCCGGGTCGGCGATCGCGTCGCCGAGTCCCGCCGCGTCGAGGCTCTCCGACGGCAACGTCGCGTCGAGGGCGGCGTCGAGTTGTTCGGCGGTGGCGACGGCGCCCGCCGCGGCGCGGCCGGTGGTGTGGGCGATCCGTCGCGCCCGGTTCCACAGGGCCCGCAGGTCGGCGGCGCCCAGCTGCCAGCGCGGCCCGGTGAGCAGGCGCATCGCGGCGGTACCGGCGAGCGGCTCGACGGCGAGGCGCAGCAGCGCGACGACGTCCTGCACCTCGGGCGTGTGCAGCAGGCCGCCGAGGCCCACCACTTCGACGGGCACGCCGCGCTCGCCGAGCGCGGCGGCGATGCCCGCGGAGTCGGCGTTGCGGCGTACGAGCACCGCCACGGTCGGCGGCTCCTCGCCCGCGTCGATCCGGCCGCGCCACTGCTCGGCGATCGCGTCGGCGACCCAGTCGCGCTCGTCGATCACCGTGGAGTGCAGCGAGATCCGCAGGTCGCCGGGCGGCGCGTCGGGTCTCGCCTTCAGCTCGGAGACGGGGACGCCGCGGCTGCGCAGGTCCTCCGAGACGGCGTTGGCGAGGCTCAGCGCGCTGGTCGGGTTGCGCCAGCTGGTGAGCAGCTCGCGCCGCGGGGCCGGGTGGCCGTCCGCCTGCGGAAAGTCCGTCGCGAAGCGCGGCAGGTTCGCCGCCGATGCCCCGCGCCAGCCGTAGATCGACTGGATCGGATCCCCCACCGCGGTGACGGCGGCGGCACCCGCGGGGCCGCCGAACAGCGACGCCAGCAGCATGCGCTGCGCGTGCCCGGTGTCCTGGTACTCATCGAGGAGCACCGCCCCGAATCGGGCCCGCTCGAGGCCCGCCACATCCGGGTTCGCGAGGGCGAGCTGGGCCGCGAGGCCCATCTGACTACCGAAGTCGAGCACCTCGCGGGCGCGCATCTCCGCCGCGACGGCCCGCACCAGCGGAATCAACCGGCGGCGCTGCTCCTGCACCTCGGCCGCCTTGAGCAGGGCCGCGTTGGGCGCCGCGCGCTGCCGCGGCCCGGGCGGCAGCAGGCCGATGAGCCGCTCGAGTTCGTCGTCGTCGGCCTCCAGCTGATCGGGCGTGACGAGGTGATCGGCGAGCGCCCCCGACAGGCCCAGCACCCACTCGGTGAGGTTCGCCGGGTTCCGGTCCAGCTCCAGCGCCTCGTCCCAGCCGGTGACCACGTCGTAGGCGATCTGCCACCGCTCCGTCTCGGAGACCAGCCGCACCGAGGGCTCCACGGGCAGGAGCATGCCGTAGTCCCCGAGCAGCCTGCCCGCGTACGCGTGGTACGTACTGATCTCGGGCTCGATGGTGCGCAACGACGCCCGGAGCTCGCCCGTCGGGTCGATCCGGTCGACCACCGGCGCCCCGGCGAGGCGAGCGAGCCGCTTGCGCACGCGGATCATCAGTTGCTGCGCGGCCTTACGGGTGAAGGTCAGACCCAGCACCTGATCCGGCGTGACGTAGCGGTTGGCGATGAGCCAGACGACGCGGCCCGCCATCGTCTCCGTCTTGCCGGCTCCCGCGCCGGCCACGACGAGGCACGGTCCCAGCGGCGCCTCGATCACGGCGCGCTGCTCCTCGGTCGGCGCGAACGCCTGCCCCAGCTCGTGCGCGAGGTCGACCGCGGAGATCAGCGGGGCGTGCGGGAATCCCTCAGTCATCGGTCACCGCCCTCCCCTTGTCTCCCACCGGGCAGCAGGACGCCACCGCGCAGTACTGGCACGAGGCGTTGAGCGTCGCGGCGAACTGCGGGCCGCGGGTACGGCGCGCCGCCTCGCGGATCACGCCGAGCCACTCGTCGACGTCTCCGGGGGTCAGCGCGTCCTGCTCGCGGACGGTCGCCCCGGTCTTGTTGTGCGCCTTGGCGACGTACACCAGCTTGCCGCCGCCCGGGGTCTCGGGCACCCCGTCTATGCCGCCGTGCGCGAGCGCCACCTGGTAGGTGCGCAGCTGCGCCTGGGCCTGGCCCTCCGCCTGCGTGGGCAGGGTGCGCCCGGTCTTCACGTCCACCACGACGGCTCGCCCCAGTGCGTCGCGTTCGAGCCGGTCGATCCGGCCACGGATCCGCACGTCCGGCTCCTCGCCACCGCCCTCGATCACGGCGTCGACGCCGATCTCCACCCCCGCCTCGGTGAGCTCGCCGCGCGTGCCCGCGAGCCAGGCGCGGAAGGACTCCAGCATCTCCTCCGTACGCACGAGCTCCCGCTGCGCGAACCAGTCGGCCTCGAGGTCCACGCGGTCCCAGACCTTCTCGAGCGAGCGGGTCACCTCCTCCTTCGGGATGCGCCCCGCGACGGCCTGCACCAGCGTGTGCACCAGGTTGCCGGTGGCCTGCTTGGCGGAGTCCCCATCGCTGCCGCCGAAGCGCTCGAGCATCCACCGCAGTGCGCACGCCGACAGCGACTCCACGTTCGACGGCGACAGCGCCACCGGCCCGTCCTCGGGCGTCCACAGCGGAGCGTCGGTGCTCGCGCCCGCCAGGCCGTACCAGCTGTCCGGGTGCGCGCCCGGGACACGGTCGGCGGCCAGTCGCGCGAGCTGCCGCGCCGCGTGCGCGCGCTCCTGCGGCTCGCGGTCGGGATCGCAGGCGGCGGCGCGGAGCACGGCCACCAGGGTGCGCAGGTCCAGCGAGGTCGACGGTGCGCTCTCGACCGCGGGCGTGTAGGTCTCCGGGTCCTCGTCGCCCGACGGCGCGATTCCCTGGAGGAACCGTGAGGGCACGAGATCACCGTCGCCGTCCGCGGTGTCGACGGCCGTGATGAGCAGCGTGCGCCGCGCGCGCGAGCAGGCGACGAACAGGAGCCGGCGTTCCTCCGCGAGCAGCGGCAGGGACCGCGACACCGTGGGCAGCGCCGACGGATCCATCCCGTCGAGTGCGTCGAGCAGCTCGTCCGTCCCCAGCAGGCCGCCGCGGCGCCGGAGGTTGGGCCAGCGCCCCTCCTGCACGCCCGCGACCGCGACGACCTCCCACTCCCGCCCGACGGTGCTGTGCGCCGACAGGAGCGTGACTCCCGGCACGGTGGCCTGCCCGCTGCGCCCGCGGGCGCGATCCGACCGCGGGATCTGCAGTTGTTCCAGGTATTCGACGAAGGCGCTCACGGAGGCGGTGGGGAGGGTGTCGGTGAAGTCGGCCGCCGAATCGAACAGCCCCATCACCGCGTCCAGATCGCGGTCCGCCTGGTCCCCCAGCGTGCCGCCGCGCAGCGCGAGCGCGCCCCAGCGGGCGGCGAGGCCGGTGGCGGCCCAGGCGGCCCAGAGGACCTCCTCGACGGTGCCGTGCTCCGCCGCGGTACGCGCCGCTCGCACGGCGGCGAGCACCCGCTCCACGGGCTCGGCCTCCAGCTCCGTGAGCACCGCCTTGTACGGCGCGAACTCCGCGGCGCCGGTGAGGACGGCGGTGAGGATCTCCGCCGACCCGCGGTCCTCGGCGGGGTCGGCGCGACGCACCGCGCGCCGCACCCGGCGCAGCGTCAGCGGGTCTCCCCCGCCGACGGGGCCGGAGAGCAGGGCGACCGCCTCCGCGGGATCGATCCCCTCGGGCGCGACGGCGGCGCGGAGCACGAGGAGGAGCGCGTGCACGGCGCGCTGCCGGGCGAGCGGCACATCGTCGGCGGGGACGGTGACGGGGACGCCCGCGTAGGCCAGCGCGCGGCGCAACGGCGCGATCGACGCGGAGACCGAGCGCACGACGACGGCCATGTCCTCCCACGGCACGCCCCCGAGGACGTGCTCGCGGCGCAGCATCGCCGCGATCGCGTCCGCCTCCTTCGCCGCGGTGGAGAACAGCCGCACCGCGGCGCTGCCGGGACGCGGCCGCTCGGGCGCGACGGCGCCGAACCGGTGGGGCAGCCGCGCGGAGACCCGGTTCACGGCGCCCGCGATCTCGTCCCCGAAGCGGAAGCTGCGCTCGAGCAGCACGTCGCGCTCGGCGGTCACGTCCAGGTTCTGCAGGAAGCGCGTGCTCGCGCCGCGGAAGGAGTTGACGGCCTGATCGGGATCGCCCGCGATCACGGTGAGTTCGGTACCGGTGCCGAGCAGCCGGATCAGTGCCGACGCCAGCGGATCGAGGTTGTGCGCGTCGTCGACGAGCAGGAACCGGATGCGCTCGCGCTGCTGGGCCAACAGCGCATCGTCGGAGGCCAGGGCCGTGACGGCGGCGTCGATGAGCTCGGCCGCGTCCACCGCCGGGGCCACGGCCTGCGGTCCGGCGAGGCCGACGGAGCCGCGCAGCAGCGTGGTCTCCTGGTACTCGCGCAGTGCATCGGCCGCGGCCAGCCACTCCCCGCGGTTGTGCCGGCGCGCGAGCTCCTCGATCTCGTCCGGTCCGGCGCCGCGCTGCGCCGCCTGCGCGAAGAGATCGCGCAGCGCGCCGGCGAAGCCGTGGGTGACGAGCGCGGGTCGCAGCCGCTCCGGCCAGAACGCGCCGCCGTCGTCGAGATTGCCGCGGAGCAGTTCGCGGACGACGGCGTCCTGCTCCGAGCCGGTGATGAGACGCGGCGGCGGGCTGCCGGTCCTGGACGCCTGCAACCGCAGGACCGCGAAGGCGAGCGAGTGCACGGTGCGCACCAGCGGCTCGCCGGAGGCGTGCACGCCCTCGGTGCCGGCGAGCACGCGGGCCGAGAGCTCGCGGCGGAGGGTGGCCGCGGCGCGCTTGTTCCCCGTGAGGATCAGGACGGACTCCGGCTCGACGAAGGGGTCGGTGAGCTTCGCGACCGCGATGTCCACGAGCGCCGAGGTCTTGCCGGTGCCGGGCCCGCCGCGGATCCGGTAGGGCGCCCAGCCGCCCACGTCGAGCGGGAGCTCGCCGGTGGCGGGCGCCGCGAGCGCGGCGATCGGGCCCACCCATTCGCGGACGGGGGGCGGTTGCGGGGGCGTGTACTGCAGGCGCAGCCGTGGCCGACGGTGCTTCCCCGCACCGTCGGCCCCTCGATTCCCGGTTCCGGCGTTCACGCACACCCCCTCTCCGACCGATGTCCGACGATCACATCACAGCCCACTGACAGTCTCGCGACGGCACCGCACAGGGCATGATCGGGACATGCTCAACACTCACGTCTACGGACCGGACGCCCCCGGCGCACCCGTCGTTCTCGCGATCCACGGCGTCACCGGCCACGGCGCCCGCTGGCGGCGGTTCGCCGACGACGAGCTGCCCGGCGTGCGCGTGCTCGCCCCGGATCTGCGCGGCCACGCCCGCTCGGCGTGGGCGCCGCCGTGGCACCTCGAACAGCACGTCGCCGATCTGGTCGAGGTGATCGAGGGGCACGGTGGTGGCCCGGTCGCGGTGATCGGGCACTCCCTGGGCGGCGCGCTCGCGTGCCGGTTGGCGACCGCCCGCCCGGACCTGGTGAGCGCGCTCCTGCTGCTGGATCCCGCGCAGGAGCTGGATCCCGAGATGTGCGGGACGATCGCGGCGCAGACCATCGAGTTCTTCGACTTCACCTCGCCCGAGGAAGCGAAACAGGAGAAGCGGTCCGGGGCGTGGGCGCAGGTTCCGGAGCAGGTCATCGACGACGAGATCGCCGAGCACCTTGTACGCCGCGACTCCGGTCGCTGGGAGTGGGACATCAGCTGCGCCGCGGTCGCGGCGCTGTGGGGCGAACTGGCCCGCGCCGCCGTGGGCGCACCGTCGTCCATCCCGACGGTTCTGCTGCGCGCCGAGCGCGCGCACTTCGTCACCGATGCACAGCTCGCGGCGATGCCGGACGGGGTCGAGGTGGTCACGGTCCCGTCCGATCACATGGTCGCGCAGGAGATCCCGGCCGTGGTCGGCGAGTACGCACGGCGACTGATCGGATAGCGATGGCCAAGGTCACGGAGGAGCAGGTGGAGGCCGTGCGGGCGCTGATCGCGGCGATCCCGCCCGGGCGGGTGCGCACGTACGGCGACATCGCCGACGAGGTGGGCCTGAGCTCGCCGCGGATCGTCGGCTGGGTGATGCGCACCGATGCCTCCGACCTGCCGTGGCACCGGGTCGTCCCCGCCACCGGGCGGCCCGCGGCGCACATCGTGACGGAGCAGCTCGCCCGGCTGCGCACCGAGGGCGTGCTCGCCGACGGCGATCGGATCCCGTTGCGCGATTACCGGCTCTGAGCGAACCTTTCGACGAGCAGGTCGATCACCTCGGGCGCGGTGCCGAGCGGGGCCGCTGCGCCGTCCGCTCCGGCCTCGACGAGACGGGTGTGGAACAGCCCCTCGGCCAGCTGGTACGCGGCGAGGAACACCCGCCGCCCCGGGACGCGGGTGGCCGCGAGCGCGTCGGCCACCGTCGGGGTGCCCGCGGCGAGGAAACCGACCGGAACCGGCCGACCGAGCGCATCGGCCAAGTGGCGGGCCATCGCCCGCACATCGGCACGGGCATCCGGGTCCGACGAGCCGGTCGCGCCGAGCACCACGTCGTCACCGGGCCGCCACCCGGCCTCGCGCAGGCGCCGCAGGAGCGCGCCGACCAGCGCGCGGTCCGGCCCCAACGCCGCGGTGACGGAGACGGCGGTACGGCCGCTCACTGCTACGTGCCGGGGCACGTCGGTACGCACGTGGTACCCGGCGGCGAGGAAGGCGGGCACGAGCACCGTCGGGCGGTCGTCCCCGCGAAGCAGGTCCGACGGTGACGGCCCCCGCACGTCGACGAAGGCCACCTCGACCGGGCCGGTCCGGAGGGCAACGGCGTCCGCGATGGCGCGGACCGTTGCGATGCCGGTGTTCGAGCGGGTGCCGTGGGCGACGAGGACGCGCCGCTCCGCGGGGCCTCCACTCAGAGCAGCCACCGGCCGATCTCGACGATGTGCTCGAGTCCGGGCAGTGCCTCGGCCTCGGAGCGGGGGTGCACCGCGTGCACGGCCAGCCGGAAGATCAGTGCGCGCAGCACCATCTGCGGCCACTCGGGCAGGTCGCTCCACCGCATGAGCAGGTTGTCGTCGGCGCCGCCCCAGGACAGGCCGTCGACCGCGACGACCGCGGCCGCCCACGCCGCGGGGCGCCAGTACGGCGTGAAGTCGGTGATGCCGGGGGCGGCGGCACCGGCGAACAGCACCGAGCTCGCCAGGTCGCCGTGGACGAGCTGGGGGGTGGACTCCACCGGCGTCCGCAGGGCCGCGAGCTCGGTGACCAACTCGACCGCGCGCTGCCGGTGCTCCTCCGTCTCGTCCAGGGCTCCCAGCTTGCGGGCCATCGCGAGGGGCTTGTCCTCCCACGCGGCACGGTCGGCGAAGCCGAAGTAGTCGACGTCGGTGAACGGCGCGACGACGGGCGAGGCGAGGAAACGCGGCCGCTCCAGCTTCGCCGTCACTTCGTGCAGGCGGTTCGCCATGGAGATGATCTCGTCGAACCGCGGCTCGGCCGAGCCGGCGATGAAGGTGTCGGCGCGCCAGCCCGAGACCACGTAGCGGCCGTCGGTGGCGCGGAACGGACGGGCGAGCCGCATGCCCTCGACGTAGAGGTCCTCACGCACCTGCGCGGACCACGCCGCCCGGGCGTGGTCCGCGATGAGCGAGAGCACGACCTCGCCACAGCGCCATCCGCCGTCCCATTCCGCACCGAGTGCGATGGGCTCGGTCTCGTCCAGGCCGAAGGTGGACAGGACGTGCGCGGGGGGCTCGACGGGGCTCACCCTGTGAAATCTACCCGCGTGCGCGCGCTGAGGCCGCTAGGCGCGGCCCGGCTCGACGAGGAGGATCGGGATCAGGCGGTCCGTCTTCTCCTGGTAATCGGCGTACGGCGGGTACGCGGCGACGCCGCGCGCCCACCACTCCTCGCGCTCCGCGCCGTGGATCTCGCGCACCGGCCCGGACACCACGGTCGTGCCGTCCTGGACCTCGACCTCGTCGTTCGACAGCAGCGCCGAGTACCAGACGGGGTTGTCGGGCGCTCCGCCCTTGGACGCGAACGCCGCGTACGCACCGTCGTGCTCGACCCGCATCAGCGGGCGGCGGTACAGCTTGCCGGACTTGGGGCCGCGGTAGGTGAAGACCACCACCGCCATCCCCGCGACGTCCACCGACGCGGTGGTTCCCGTCTCGTCGATCTTCGCCAGCTGGTCCGAGACCCAGCCGGCCTTCTCCGTTGCGTATTCACCTTCGAGGGCCATGCCACCACCCTAGAACGATCTCCGGGACAATGGCGGGTGTGCCAGACTCCCGCCCCGTCGTGACCGTCTCCGTCCAGTTCCCCGACCTGTCGGCCGCCGAGTTCGACGGCGTCCGCGCCCGCCTCGTGCAGGGCGGCCCCGGCCGGATCGTGGTGCCGCACGAGGCGCACCGCTGGTACACCGCGTCGTCGGACCCCGAGACGGTCCGCGCTCTCGTATCCGCGCTCCGGGCGGTCGTCGAAGGCCGGCGGCTCTCCTTCGACGACGAGGAGGCGCTCGACGATCTGAGCCAGGAGTACGCGGACTGGCTCGAGGAGTCCCAGGAGCGCGACGACGCGGACCCGGGCCCGATCATGAGCTTCTCGGTGCACCTCCCGGCGCTGGGAAGGGACGAGTTCACCGCGCTCGCGGAGTCGCTGCGCGCCGAGCACCCCCGGCGGATCGTCCTCGGGGAGCAGCGGGGCCTGAGCCATCACGAGTTGTCGGAGCGGTCCCGCATCGCCGCGCGGGTGCCGGGGATCCGCGCCGCCCTGCGGGGCGAGCCGGTGGGCGGCGTCGACGCCCTGCCCCTGATCGCGCTTCTGAACGACTACGCGGGCTGGTTGTCGGGCGCCGCCGCGGACTGATTCACCGGATCGCGGCGACGGTGCATTCCTGCGACTTCGTTTGAACGCCTTCGGGCGCTCGACCCCGGCGCTACCGTGAGGTCACCTCGAAGTTAAAGGCGGTTCTCCCATGTATCCAGGAGCCTTCGCAGAGCTCACCCCCGGCAAGCCCGCAGCGATCGACGCCGCGACCGGCGACATCCTGAGCCACGCCCGCCTGAACGACGAGTCCACGCGACTCGCGCATCATCTGTGGGCGCTGGGGCTGCGCCGCGGCGACACCGTTGCGATCGTCGCCGGCAACGATCTGCGCATCTTCTCCGCCTACGCGGCAGCCATCCGGAGCGGTCTGTACGTGACGGTGGTCAACTTCCACCTCACGCCCGGCGAGGTGAACTACATCCTGGAGGACTGCGAGGCCCGCGCACTGTTCGCCGGAGCCGACGTGGCCGACGCCGTCTCCGCGGCGCTACAGGTCCCCGCGCTCGCGGATCCCGGACACGCGATCGCCTGGGGCGGATCGATTCCCGGCTTCGCCGACTTCGAGACCGTACTCGCGCAGGCCGACGCCGCCCCACTGTCGGAGCAGCCCCGCGGCACGGACATGCTCTATTCCTCGGGTACGACAGGCCGCCCGAAGGGCATCCGGATCCCGCTGCCGGAGGGCGCGGTCGACGAGGTGCCGGACGCCTACACCGCGATCTTCGCGCCGATGTACGGCATGGACGCCGACACCGTCTACCTCTCCCCCGCGCCGCTCTATCACGCTGCGCCACTGCGCTTCTGCGGCGTCACCATGTCCGTGGGCGGCACCGTCATCATGATGCACCGCTTCGACCCGGAGGAGGCGCTCGCGCTCATCGCGAAGTACCGCGTGACGCACAGCCAGTGGGTGCCCACCATGTTCGTGCGGATGCTCAAACTCCCGGCGCAGACGCGGTCCCGCTACGACACCAGCAGCCTCAAGGTTGCGATCCACGCCGCCGCGCCGTGCCCGGCGGAGGTCAAGCAGTCGATGCTCGCCTGGTGGGGGCCGGTGATCCACGAGTACTACGCCTCCACCGAGGCCGCGGGCGCGACCTTCATCGGGCCGCAGGAGGCCCTGGAGCGCCCGGGCTCGGTGGGTCGGGCCGGGCTGGGCATCGCCCGGATCTGCGGCGACGACGGTGCCGTCCTCCCCGTCGGCGAGGTGGGCACGATCTACTTCGAGCGGGACGCGATGCCCTTCGCGTACCACAACGCCCCCGAGAAGACGCGCTCCGCGCAGCACCCGGACCACGAGAACTGGGCCACCACAGGTGATGTCGGCTACCTCGACGAGGACGGCTACCTCTACCTCACCGACCGCAAGGACTTCATGATCATCAGCGGCGGGGTGAACATCTACCCGCAGGAGTCCGAGAACGCGCTCATCATGCATCCCGCCGTGACCGACGTGGCCGTGATCGGAGTGCCGCACGACGACCTCGGTGAGACCGCGCTGGCCTGCGTCCAGCTCGCCCCGGGCACGACCCCATCGGACGAGCTGGCGCAGGAGCTGATCGCCTACGCCGGAAAGGCGTTGGCCCGCTACAAGCTGCCCCGCGCGGTGCGCTTCGTGGACAGCCTGCCGCGGACCCCCACCGGCAAGCTGGTCAAGCGACTGATCCCCGTGGACTGACGCCGTCAGGGGTCACGGTCCGCGCGTCCTGCTCCGCATTGATCCGTTCCAGCGCCAGGTAACCGCGCGAGAAGGTCACGATCATCAGGGCCCAGATCGAGAGCGAGACGATGTAGAAGATCGAGTGCTCGGAATCCTCGCCCGGGAGGGTGACGTAGTCGTAGATGATCGCGACGAACGCCCCGAGCGCCGTGCCGACCGCCACCCAGATGGCGTTGCCGCGGTCGCCGGCGCGCCACAGCTTGGGCACCATGAAGACGAACATGAACAGCGCCGCACCGAGATTCATGATCAGGTAGAAGATCGCCCAACTCGGCTCCACGTCGCGTACGTCGAGGGCGCGGTTGAGGCCCACCGCGACGCCGGCGAGGATCGCCACAGCCTCGACGACCCAGGTCGGCCGGTAGCGGTGCGTCACGGCCATCATGCCGATCACCAGGATCACCGTCATACCGAAGGACCTCGAGAAGGCGTCGAAGAACACCATGAGGTGGTAGCTGAAGCTCGAGTGGTCCGGGGCACCGTCCGGCGTCGCGAAGAGGCCGGCGAGGAGGAGCACGTTCACCCCGGAGACCGCCATCACGACCCATTCGAGGCCGAGCAGGAAGTTGCGGAAGCCGCGGAGGAGCTTGCAGCCGTAGTAGAAGCCGGCCCCGACCATCGCGAGGTCCGCGAGGAGGATCAGGATCATGCGGGTGGTGCTCATCGCGACTCCTTGAGTGCGTCACGGATCGCGCCGGTGACGCGGTCGACGGCGGCGCGTGCCGCGGGGCTGATGCGGGTCATCGAGACGTAGCCGTGCACGAGTCCGCTCTCGCGGAAGACGCGCACCGGGACACCGGATTCGGCGAGCCGCTCGGCGTACGCGAGCGCCTCGTCGCGGAGCGGATCGAAGCCGGCCACGGTGATCAGGGTCGGCGGCGCCGCCGACAGGTCCTCGGCGAGCATCGGCGAGACCCGCGGGTTGAGGCCGTCCACGCGGTCCGGAATGTACTGGTCCGTCAGCCAGGCGATCTGCTTGGCCGACAGCGCGGAGTTCCCGGCGAACTCGGTCCGCGACGAGTACTCGCCGACCGCATCCACCACCGGGTACATGAGCACCTGCAGGTAGGGCCGGATCTCTTCGCCCGCCAGGTCGTTCGCCAGCACCGCGCAGAGGTTGCCGCCGGCGCTGTCGCCGAGCAGCACGATCCTGGTGGGATCGATCCCCCACTGGGCGGCGTGCTCCACGGCGAAGTGCCAGGCGGTCACGGCATCATCGACGGGGCCGGGGAACGGCGACTCCGGCGCGAGGCCGTACTCGACCGAGAGCACGTTGACCCCCGCGCCGTCCGCGATGAGACGGACGGGCACGTCGTAGTCCTGGCGGCTACTGAGGACGAAACCGCCGCCGTGCAGGAACAGGACCAGGGCCTTCGACGGTGTCGCGGGCCGGTACAGGGTGGCGCGCACGCCGCCCGGCATGACGATCTCCGGCTCGACGCGCACGCCTGCTGGCGCCTCGTCGGCGAACACCCGCGAGTCGTTCGCGACGATCACCCGTGCCTCCTCGGGCGTGCCGTCGCTGAAGTCCGGTGCGTCGGCGGTCAGCTTGAGCAGGAGGGCGATCTCGGGCGCCATCACATCGCCGTCGGCGTTGACGACCCGCGGCGCGATCCGGCGCATCAGGCGACCTGGCAGGCCTGCGAGGAGGGCCGTGAACGCGTCGCGCTGCAGCCGCTCCGGGAGACTCAGCGCGGCGGGCGCCTGGGTGGGAGCGGGAGCCTGAGCGGATCCGCTCGCCTGCGTGGTGGCGGTCACGAGCGCGCCTCCTCCACGACGGCACGGCCGCCGAGCTCACGCTCGAGGCGGGAGCTGAACTTCAGGTTCTCGTCGATCACCGAGCCGCGGTACATCTTCCGGTCGTCCATGAAGACGTTCTCCATCTTCCAGGGCATGGCGTCGCCCTGGCGCGGCAGGTCGTCCTTGGAGCGCTGCATGTAGCCCGAGTTGAGGTCGAGCATGGAGCGGGTGCCCACGCCGGCGGGGGCGTGCGGGACGGCGGTGTCGTAGCCGTGGGTGTCCATGTGGCGCAGGATCTCGATGACGCTCTTGCCGAGCAGGGCGATCTTCAGCGTCCACGACGACTTGGTGTAGCCGATCGCGTTCATCCAGTTCGGCACGCCGGAGAGCATCATGCCGCGGTAGACCACGGACTTGGGCAGGTCGACGGGGCGCCCGTCCACGGTCAGGTCGATGCCCCCGAAGAGCCGCAGGTTCAGGCCGGTCGCCGTGACGATGACATCGGCGTCCAGGTGCTCGCCGGACTCGAGCTCGATGCCCGTCTTCGTGAATCGGACGATCTTGTCCGTCACCACGGAGGCGCCGCCGTCGCGGATGGACTTGAAGAAGTCGCCGTCGGGGGCGAGGCACAGGCGCTGCTCCCACGGGTTGTAGGGCGGGTTGAAGTGCTTGTCCACGTCGAAGCCGGCGGGCAGCTCCTTGACGTTGACGCTGCGGATGTACTTGCGGGCGGTCTTGGGCAGCTTAGTGAGGAACGCGACCACGGCGGCGTCCATGAAGATGTTCTTCCACCGAGTGGCGAGGTAGCCGCCGCGCTCGCCGAGCAGGCGGGTGAGCGTGAGGTTCAGCTTGTCCACGCGGGGCAGGGTCAGGATGTAGGTCGGGGTGCGCTGCAGCATGGTCACGTGCTTCGCGGCGCCCTCGCCCTTGAGCATCGACGGGATCAGGGTGATCGCGGTGGCACCGCTGCCGATCACCACGACCTTCTTGCCGGAGTAGTCGTACCCCTCGGGCCAGTGCTGGGGGTGGATGATGTCGCCCTGGAAGTCCCCGCGGCCCGCGAACTCCGGGGTGAAGCCCTCCTCGTAGTTGTAGTAGCCGGTGGCCCCGAACACCCAGCCGGCCTTGATGACCTCGCGCCGGACGCTGCCGTCGGCCTCGGTCACGTCGACGTTCAGGAGCCACTGCGCGTCGTCGCTCGACCACGCCGCGGAGACCACCTTGTGGCGGTACCGGATGCGGTCGGAGAGGCCGTACTCGTCCGCGGTCTCCTTGAGGTAGTTCAGGATCAGCGGGGCGTCGGCGATCGCGTTCTCGTCCTTCCAGCTCTTGAACTCGTACGCGAAGGTGTGCAGGTCGGAGTCGGAGCGGATGCCGGGATACTTGAACAGGTCCCACGTGCCGCCGATCGAGTCGCGGCCCTCCAGCATGGCGATCGACTTGTTCGGGAACTCCTGGGTGATGTACGCCGCGGCGCCGATCCCCGAGATCCCTCCACCGATGACGACCACGTCGAAGTACTCCGGGGCCTGTGCTGTGTTGCTCATGGTGTCGCTACCTTCCTGCGCCGAGCGCTTCATGATGCGACTCAGATTGCCGGTGGAGGTGTGTCGCGCACCACATCGAATCTCAGCGTCTTGATGGCCTCCATGGTGGAATTCGCACCCCTGCGGATGCGTTGCCGGTGATCTACTCAGCGGGTCGGACCGCACTGTCGCCCGGCAGTGACAGCAGTCACGACAGCAATTCGCACCAGTTCTCGGAGAACGTGGTGCGTAACGTCGTGGCACCCGCGGAACCGGCCCGGCACAGTGGATGACGTCCAGCGCAGAACCACAGAAGAACCAGCCCTCCGTGGACGCACTGCCTGCGATCCAAGAGCTCGACGTCGCCGTCATCGGAGCAGAGATCTCCGGGGTCGGCGCAGCAACTCACTTCGCCCGCGAACTCCGAACAACACATCGACGAGTGCTCCGAACGGTGGTGCACAAGTGCAGCTGTGGCGACAGAAGCCGGTGCACGCTGAGGTCGCCAACGGCGAGCGCTGCTGATGACCGTGAATCCGACGAGAAGAGGAGAACAACCATGAAAGAGAACACCACAGCGCAGCCGGCTCAACGCGATCTGCGGGACACCTCAGTCGATGTCGTGATCGTCGGCGCCGGCTTCGCCGGATTGAGCGCGGCTGAACGCCTCGCGGGTCTGGGCGTATCAGTCCTGGTTGTGGACGCACGAGACAGAGTCGGCGGCCGGTCCTTCACCGGGGAAATCGCCGGCACGGAGGTCGACCTCGGGGCAACGTGGGTTTCCGAGCGACACACCGCGATTCGCGATCTCGCCACGCGAATGGGCTGCTCACTGAATCCGCAGTTCGATGAAGGCTCCAACGTGCTATGGATGGCCGGACAACGCCAGGCGTACGCGGGCACCATGCCCCTCGTCGGACCCGTGGACGTCCAAGATCTGGGCCGCATCCAAATCGAGCTGAACAGGGCGCTGGAGACCATCGACGTCGATGCGGCATGGAATTCTCCCGATGCCGCAACGCTCGACGCAACCTCGTTCGGGGAGTGGCTCGACCAGCACCAGGCCACCCCCAGCACACGTGCGCTGATGTACATCATCACCAGGGTGCAGTGGGGATGTGGCCCGCTCGACGTGTCGCTGCTGCACGTGTTGCGCTACATCCAGGCCGTCGGCGGGCTCGACCACATGTTGGCCGTCAAGGGCGGGTCGAACGAGTATCGCGTCACCGAGACGACGCAAGAGATCGCTAAGCGGCTCGCAGCGCGACTCGGTGAGAGCGTCGTCCTCGATACCCCCGTTCGCCGGATCTCTCAAGATGAGAACGGTATCGCGGTCCACACGGACTCGGCCACGATCAATGCCAAGTACGCCATCGTCACCGCGGCTCCCGAGCACCGCTCATACATCGAGTACCAGCCGGCCCTGCCGGCCAAGACCGAGGGGCTGACGACCAGTTTCCGAATGGGCGCGTTGAGCAAGGCGTTCGTCGCGTACGACAAGCCCTTCTGGCGGGCTGAAGGGCTGTCGGGTGAGGCCCTGCTGGCCGATACCGTGCCGGCATTCGTCACGTTCGACGTGTCACCCAGCGATGACGGGCCGGGGATCCTGATGGTCTTCTGCACCGCTCGGGTGTACGACGGCTTCGGCCCCGACGTTCGCCGCAGACTGGTTATCGACCAGCTGGTCGACCTGTACGGCGAGCAGGCGAACAGCCCGATCGACTACATCGACCACTGCTGGGGCACCGAAGCATTCGCCCCGGGCGGCCCGCATCCGGCCGCTCCGCCGTACGCAACGGTGAACTACGGTGAAGCTCTCACCGAGCCGCACGGACGTATCCACTGGGCCGGCACCGAAACCGCGGGCGAATGGGTCGGAACCATGAACGGCGCGGTTCTGACGGGACTGCACACGGCTGATCGGATCGCCGACCTGCTCCGCGTGGCCCCCGAAGGCTCCGCGTAGTCCCACAGAGCATCGGGGGCAGGGCGGATTGTCCACAGGAAGAAGGGCGCGTCGCTGCCCTCGATGACTCGCTCACACGGTCCAGATATCGCCATCGACGACGCCGCGGGCCTCAGCCGCCCCTTCCTGCCGCTGGCAGTGGAGAATGAAGCAGTGGAGGAATTGTGGCCCGCCCCGCCGCCGGACGTCGCTGACGCCATCAGGTCCGTGTGCCAGCGGCTACTGGCGGACGCCGACGCATTCGCCGACGCGATCACCCGCGCCTCTCTCCCGGCGCAGTACGCCTCCACGCTGCTACCCGATGCGTCGCTGGTCGAGGAGGATCGAGAACTCAACCGTTCCGATCTAGCCCAGTGGGTCACTTCGAACATCCAGCGACCAGGGCGACGCGTGGATGTGTACATCGGCCCACGAACCAGAGCGTTCATCCACGACCTCGTAGCCCGTGGGATCGCACCCGATTTCACCGATGGTTGGCGGAGCGCCCTGACCATCGGCTGGCGTCGGTGGCTTCAGGAGTGCATGGAGTTCGCGGGCACCCCGGAGCTCCTGGTGGAGGTCCTCGACGTTTCGGCGAAGTCGATGATCCAGTACGCGTTGGACTCGGTGACGGCACTGCGCGAGGCGAGCCTCGCCGCAGCGATGGGAAACGCTGACGCCGACGCGATCGCACTGGTCCAATTGCTCGCGACCGGGGCGCCGATCAGCGCGGACCTCGCGGAGAGTCGGCTGCGGTACCGCCTCGAGCGGCAGCACGTCGGCCTCGCCGTGTGGGTCGATGATCTCGAACACGCCGAAGCGATGGACGAGGTAGTCGCCGCGTTGCGGACCGCTGCGACCCCCAACAATGCGCTCACCGTACGGGCGAGCGCGACCTCCCGCTGGATCTGGCTCTCCGGAGAGAACACCCCGGACCAGCACCACCTCGAGAAGATCCTGCTGAAGACGGAACACGTCCGCGCGGCGATCGGAAGGCCAGGAGACGGGCTCGCGGGATTCCGGACGAGCCACCAGGACGCCCTCGCGGCGCAGTCGTTGATCGTCCGCCTGGGATCGCCCCACCGCTTCACGCGGTACGCCGATGTCGAACTCGTCGACTCCCTCACCAAGGATCGCGAGAGTGCCCGGCGCTTCGTCATCACGACGCTCGGGCCTCTCGCCGACGCGGATCCTGCACTCCGACAGTCGCTCCTGACCTATGTGCAGTGCGGCTTCAGCGCCACACGGGCCGCGGCCAACCTCTACGCGCACCGCAACACCGTGGAACGGCGGGTCTCCCGCGCCAACGAGGTATCGAGCACCAGGGTCGAAGACAATCCTACTCACGTCGCAGCGGCCCTGATGGTGCTCGACATCGCACCCGACATCACTCGGGACGCGAGCCCGCCGGCCGTCTAGAGGTCGAGGTGATCCGCGAGTTCGCGGTAGTCGACCTGCCAGAGGCCCGGCGAGCCAGTCGGGTACTGCGAGCGGAAGCCGAGGATGCGCTGCACGCGCTCCGGAAGGGTCTTGACCATCTCGCGGTCGACGAGGAAGGGGTAGGCCTCCTCCCCTGTCAGGAAGCCGGGGTTGAAGGCGAAGGACACCGCGCGACGGTACTCGCTCTCAGTCACGTTCGCGCCACCGCTGTGCACGGTCCTGCCGCTGATGAACAGGGCATCGCCGGCGTTCATGATCGCGGGGATCGTCTGCTCCGGGGAGCCGTAGTCGGTGAAGTCGGGCCACCGATTGCTGCCGGGGATGACCCGGGTGGCGCCGTTCTCCTCGGTGAAGTCGGTGAGCGCGATGAGGAAGTTGAGGGTGACTTCCGGCCCGGCCGGCCCCATGGCCACGAACGGATACCAATTGCCGAGGTCGCGATGCAGCCGCTGGGGAGCATTGCCGGGGCCGATCTCGATGACCTGGGCGGTGGTCATCCAGTAGGTGCCGGACTCCTCGAGGAACGTAGCGTCGCAGAGGGCGTGCACCAGATCGTGATCGATGACCTCCTCCCGGAACACTGGGCTGTGGGTCACCAGGTTGGTCAGGCGCTTGGTGTTGGCGCCGTGGAACTCCTGCACCTCCGCGAGCTCGTGCGTGCTGCCGGCGGCGAGAGCCTGCAGCGGTGCCTCGATCTCGGCGTTGAAACGCGCGACCTGGTCCGGCTCGAGGAAGCCTTCGATGATGACGCCGCCGTCCCGTGCGACGATGGCGAGGATCTCGGCGATGTCCGTGGCGCTGCTGATCCGGGTGAGAGTCGAGTCGACTGATGTCATGGTGTGGCTGTTCCTTCTCCGCCGGATTCAGGGATGCACGTCGCGGGTCGCTCGGCGGGAGCGGTCCCGTCCGTCGTGGGGGTCACGCTCGGTCGAGGACGGTCTTCGAGCTGGAGGGGTCGGTCGGCGTGGTCTGGGAGGGCGCGCCCGCACTGAGCACCTGGTCGTGCGCGACCTCCTCCAGCGAGCGGTTGGCGGTCTTGGGGCCGAAGGCGACGACGACGAGCGCGGAGACGACGTAAGCCCCCGCGGCGACGATGTAGACGCCCTCCCGGTCCCAGCCGAAGACGCCCTTCGGCGACGGGTAATACAGTGCCGTGTAGAGGATTCCCGTGACCATCGCACCCAGGCGGCCGATCCCGAAGATGATCCCGGACCCGAACCCGCGGGCTTGAGTGGGGACGACCTCGGGGATGTACGCGTAGTACGTGGAGAACACCACGCCGGTGAGGATGAAGGCGAGCGTCGCGCCGACGTTGTAGACGGAGATCCCGCCGAAGGCCATGCCGAGGATCGCAGCCGCACCGGCCAGCGACCCCAGCAGGATCACCGTCTTCCGTTCGAACCGGCCGATCAGGAGGAAGGTGAGGATCGGCGTCACCACGTAGAGGCAGGACCAGACCAGGTACGAGATGTACGAGCTGTTCAGGGCGGCGGCCTCGTCGCGTCCCTCGGCGAGGTGCATCGCGTAGAGGATGTCGACCACGAAGTTCTGGTGCATGTACAGCCCCAGAGTCGCGCCGAACCAACCGAATCCGACTACCGCGATGATCTTCAGCAGACCCCTGTCCGACATGAGGCCACGGAAGGTCATCTTCGCCTCGCGGGCCTCGTCCGTCACCACGACCGGCGCGAGGGTCTTACCGCTCGCGAGCGCCTCCGCCTCCAGGCGATCGACGACGCGCTCGGCCTCGTCGATGCGGCCGTTGGCGATCAGCCAGCGGGGCGACTCGGGCATGAGCAGGCGGACCGCCGGGACGACGAAGAGGCCGGCGGCGCCGACGAGCGCGAGGATCCGCCAGGCGCCGGGCGGGTTGTTGGGGAGGATGAACGCGGCCAGGCCCGCGAGGAACGGAGCGGTGGCCGTGAACGAGATCGTCGAGACCGCGACGAACCGTCCCCGGCGAGCGGCGGGGAACAGCTCGGCCATGTAGGTCACGAGCACCGAGGTCACCGCCTGCACGCCGATGCCGGTGATGAACCGCGAGACGAGGAGGCTCTCGTAGTACGGCAGGGCCGCGGTCATCAACGACGCACACGAATACAGCACGGTTCCCCAGATGAGGACCGGCCGCCTGCCGAATCGATCCGCCAGGCGGCCCCCGATGATGGCGCCGACGATCATGCCCGCGTAGAAGATCGAGAGCACGTTGCCCACGGCCTCCGGCGCGACTCCTGTCTGCGGATCACGCGGGAGCTCGGTGGCGAGCGGGATGTTCAGGCCGTTGTCGTAGTACTCGATCATCATGTTGACCGCGATGAGCACGATCCACACGATGTGCGACCGGACGACGGGCAGGCGGTCCATGCGGGCCAGGATCTCGCGACCCCGCCCGGTGTCGGGCTGTGTCTGCGCAAGGGAATCGGGCATGACGAAGACTCACTTCGGAGAGTGGTGGGTGCGGCCGGCGTCGACGACGGGGGCCGTGAAGAGTGAATGCCGGCCGCCGCGGGGGCAGAAGCGGCGGAGGCGGCGCTGCGGAGGCGCCGAAGGTGGTGGCGGCGGTGCGGTAGATCGGCTCAGCGCGCGGTGGCGTGCGCGACGGCCCGGATCTCGACGAGGAGCTCGGGACGCGCGAGCTCGGTGACGCCGACGGCGCTCCAGCAGGGGTAGGGCTCGCGGATGAATTCGTCCTTGACGGCGGAGAATCCGGCGGAGTCGCGGGCGAGTTCGGTGTGGAAGGTCATGAGCTCGACGATGTCGCTCATGGATGCCCCGGCGGCCTCGAGTGCGGCCTTGACCCCCTCGAAGGCGAAGCGCGCCTGCGCCTCGATCCCCTCGGCCGGCAGGCTCGTCTCCGGGTCGATCCCGACCTGGCCCGAGACCCAGACCAGGTCACCGACACGGGTGGCGGTGGCGAAGTGCATCGCGTCGTAGTAACGCTGCGCGCGGGCGCCGGGGTTGTAGATCCGACGACTCGTCATCGTGGTGGTCCTCTCTCCGTACGGGGTCGTCAGGCGATCTGCTGGAAGATCGGCGACCGGAAGGGATCGCCCTGGTTCAACTTCGCCATCTCGTCGCGGAAGAGGAATCCGTTGCGCGCGTAGGCCGGGTTGGTGAGGGGTAGCTCACGGAAGGTCGAGTCGTCCCCGAAGAAGCGCAGCACCAGCGTGTGCCGGTCGGGCGTCCGCGCATCCACGTGCGCACCGCCGTGCAGCGACCGCGGATGCAGGAAGACCACGTCGCCGGGGTTGATCTCGTACGAGACCAGGTCCCAGGCGTTCGGATCCTCTTCCAGATCCTTGTCGATGTGGGGCAGCCGCGGCAGGATCCCGTCGTCGTGCAGCGGCTCCGTCGGGTCGTCGGGGTTCCGGAAGGTCGAGCCGTCGTATTCGATGCCGTCCCAGCTGCCGCGCACCACCTGCAGAGAGTTGGCCGCCGGAAGGTGCTCGAAGGAGATCCAGGCGTTGCCCCAATGTGCGCCCGCCCACGGCAGGTTCGCCGTGTCCTGATGGAACGGACCCCGCCCGCTCTTACCTCCCTCCTTCACGAAGATCTCCTCCGCGAAGTACCACACGTGCTCGGAGCCCCACAGCTGTTGGAAGGTCTCCGCGAACGGGATCTCCTGCACCAGCGCGTCGAGCTTGGGCTTGGCGTTCGGGTTCGCGTTGTCGATGTGCGTCGCCAGCGACGTCCCGTCCAGGGCGCGGAAGATGTTCGGGCCGGGGTTGGCCATGTTCCAGTCGAGGGCCTCACGGCATGCCGCGAGTTGGCTCTCGTCGAGGTAGTTGCGGATCACCGTGATGCCGTCTTCACGGAACTGACGGATGGCTTCCTGGTCGATCATCGAGGTCCTCTTCCTTCGTGCGCGTCGATGTGATGCAGGACACGCTAGCGGCCCGACACCGTTTACGCAACAGTTGTTATGAAAATTGTGGAAGCGTGTTGAAGTGCGCAAATGCAATGTCGGGCACCGCGTCCGGCGCCCCGTACCGAAGACGGATGACCACAAGGGACGGAACGCACGCGAAGGAGGGCGCGCTCAGCACACCGGAAGGATCGGATGCGAACCCACTCAGGACGAGTGATGATCGCCTCCCGCGCGAAGACCTACTCGGCGTTGGGCGGACGCAACAAGGTGTCGACGGCATCGAGCAGTTGCTCGACCTTCGCCGGCGTGAACCGGCCCGGCTCGACCGGGGCGAGCATCGCCCAGCCGTCGCCCATCGCCGTCACGTTCTCCGCCAGGACCTCGGCGGGGATGTCCGCGCGGATCGTGCCGTGTCCCTGCCCTTCGCGGATCATCTCCGCGAGGTCCGCACGGAACTGCCCGTAGCGTTCCTGCACGATCGCCGCGATCGCCGGCTCCTGTCGCGCGGACATCACCAGTTGGCTCATGACGGGCCACTGCTCGCGGTTCGTCACCGTAAGTTCCAGCCAGCGCTCGAGCATCGCACGCACACCGGCCCGCTCCGTTCCCGGATCGAGCAGGGTCTCGTACGAGTCGAATCGGCGCTCGGCGATGGCCACCATCAGATCGGTCTTGTTCTTGAAGTAGTAGGTGACCGCACCGGTGGTGCACCCGGCGGCCTCGGCGACGTTACGCAACGAGCAGGCACCGTAACCGTCGCGCGCGATGATCGACGTCGCGGCACGCAGCAGTTCGGCGCGCCGCTCGGCGCGATCCCCCGGCGGGCGGCCACGCCGGGGAGCCGTCGTCCCACCGCTCGGTGCCGTTCGTTCCACATCCCGACGATACAACCGAGCGCGGGCCCGATCACCGGCCCCACACCGACCTGCGGTGGCGGTGCGAATCGCACCGCTCGCGGCGACAAGTGGTTGCGACGTGATGATGGTCACGCCCGCCCCTCGTCGGAATCATGAGAGCTACGCCACACCGGTACGAGAGAAGGAACCACCATGACCACAGTCGACGCCACCCTCCAGCGCGTCCCGAGCACCACGCCCGTCGCCGAGATCCGGGAGATCGTCGCCCGCGACGGCGGCGTGATCATCACGGGCCTGCTCACCCCCGACCAGATCACGCGCTTCAACGCCGAGATCGAGGCCCCGCTGCAGGCTCTCGCCGCCGGCAGCACGCATGAGCTCGAGATCGTCCAGGAGTTCCACGGCGCCAACACCAAGCGCCTGACCAACCTGGTGACCCACAGCCCCGTCTTCCGGTCCGAGATCATCGACCACGACCTCGTCCACGCCCTCTGCGACGCCACCTTCCTCGAGGAGTCGGGCACGTACTGGATGACCACCGCCCAGGTCATCGAGATCGGCCCCGGCAACCGCCCCCAGATGCTGCACCGCGACCTCGAGAACTGGTACCCCTTCGTCGGCATGGGCCCCGCCGGCCCGGAGATCACCCTCAACTTCCTCATCGCCCTCACCGACTTCACCGAGGAGAACGGCGCCACCCGCGTGATCCCCGGCAGCCACCAGTGGCCCGACTTCCAGGACCGCGGCACCCCCGAGCAGACCATCCCCGCCATCATGCAGGCCGGCGACGCCCTCTTCTTCAGCGGCAAGACCGCCCACGGCGGCGGCGCCAATGTCACGACCGACGAGTACCGCCGCGCGGTCTCCTTCGCCTTCAACCCCGGCTTCCTGGTCGGCGAAGAGGCCTACCCCTTCCTCGTGGATCGCGAGGTCGTCAAGACCCTGCCCGAGCGCGTGCAGCGCATCCTCGGGTTCCGCTCCCAGTACCCGCTGGGCTCGCCCGGCCTCTGGCAGGTCGACTACAGCGAGCTCGGTGATTACCTCGGCCTGTAGGCCCGTACCCCCGACGATGCCGAGCGCGCGCTCGGTGCCCCGACGCCCCCGACGCCCCAGTGCGCCGGGGGCATCTCGGCGTTTCTTCCCCGCGACCGGCGCCCCACGCGCCACACTCGGGTCATGACGGCGCAAGACCTGTGGCCGGTGGCGTCCGAGCCGGTGCGAGAACTGATCCGGGCGCTGGCGGAATCGATGCTCACCCGAACGGACGAGGTCATCGACGACCTGACGACCGCCTCCCTGGTGGACCCGCGGTACCGGGAGATCGCCGAGGATCCGGCGCTCGCGGAGGCCGACGCCCGCGTCGTGACCACGCGGCTACGCGTGTGGCTGACGTCCAACATCGCCGACCCCGGGGCGCGGGTCGTCCCCGGTGCCGGTGACGAGATCCGCACCTACGCGCGCGATGTCGTGCTCCGCGGGCTGACGACGGACGACGCGCAGAGCTGGCGGGCGGCGCAGCGCGTCGCGTGGAAGTGGTGGCTCACGGGCTGCTTCGCCGCCACCAGCGATCCGGAGCAGCTGCAGGAGCTCATCGAGATCTCCGGGAACTCACTCACCGCGTACGTCGACGATTCGATCGCGGAGCTGGCCGACCACGTGCAGCAGGTCCGCGAGGAACTCGCCGGCGGATCGCAGTTGCAGCGCTACGCCACCGTCGAACTCCTGCTGCAGGGCGCCGACATCCCGACCTCCCGCGCCGAGACCCAACTCGGGTACGCGCTCACCGGAACCCACATCGGCGCGGTGGTGTGGGTGGACTCGGAGAAGGACGTGGGCGCGCTGGAGCGCGCGAGCGAACAGGTGATGCGGGCCTGCGAGGCCCACACCCGGCTCACTGTCGTGGCCGGGACCACCGCGCTCTGGCTGTGGATCCCCACGAAGACCGCCCCCACGGTGGACGCCCTCGTCGAACGGCTGGGGCGCCGACGGGGCGTGCGCGTCTCGCTCGGCAGGCCCGCCGACGGCGTCGCGGGCTTCCGCGCGACGCACATGGATGCCGTTGCGGCCCAGCGGCTCCTCGCCCGGCTCGACTCTCCGCTGCCCTGCGTCCGGTACGAGGACGTCCACCTCGTCGACCTGTTCTCCGCGGACGTCGCCGCGGCGGACCGGTTCGCGGCGGACGTTCTCGGCGATCTCAAGGGCGCCAGCCCGGACCTGCACCGGACCGTGCTGACCTATGTCGACGAGGGGCTCAACCGCACCAGCACCGCCGAGCGTCTGTACACGCACCGCAACACCATCGACCGGCGCCTCGCCCGGATCGACGAGCTGCTCCCGGCTCCGCTGGTGGGCAGCCTGATCGAGGTGACCACCGCCCTCCGGCTGCTCCGCGTGCGCGAGGGACGCTGACCGGCCGCGCCGGACGCGCTACTCCTGCCTCCCCGCCGCGGGGCGCAGCTTCGCGACGATCGGTCCGAGCGCGAGCGCCGCGATGAGGAGCACGATGATGCCGGCGGAGACGGCCGTGTCGTCACCGGCCAGCAGGTCGAGGTTGAGCAGCATCACCACGAGGACGGCGACCAGCCCGGCGAGCCCGAGCAGCGGGGCGACCAGCCTGCGCAGAACCGGTGTCCCGCGGGAATCACGACGGAAGAACACCAGCACCGCCGAGCAGGTCAGCACCAATAGGATGACGTAACCGACCGAACCGAGGCCGGAGGTCCAGGTGTACAGCTGGGTCATCGGGTCGAGCCCGATGACGATCGCCAGTCCGGTGACGGCGATGACGAGCGCCATGACCGCGATCGACCCGCGGTGCGGCGAGCCGTGCTCGGGGTGCACCACGGCCAGCCGGCGCGGCAGCAGATCCCGTGAGGACAGCGAGAGGGTGTAGCGGGACAGGATGTTGTGCCAGGTCAGAGCTGCCGCGAAGGTACTGGTGACGTACAGCGGCATCACCAGGTCACCACCGACGTTGCCGAGGTACTGCACGGCGACCGACGTCAGCAGCCCCTCCGGGTCGGCGGTGGCGGCCGCGACGATCGTACTGTCGCCGACGCCGCTGATCACGGCCCACGAGGTCAACGCGTAGAACAGGCCGACAACGGTCACGGAGATGATCGTGGCCCGGCGCACCGTGCGCACCGGGTCCTTGGCCTCGTCCCGGAAGACGGCGGCCGCCTCGATGCCGATGAAGCTCAGCACCGCGAAGATCAGGGCCACCCCGGGGGCGCCGCTGAAGACCTCCTTGAACGAGACGACGCCGCGCGAGAGTCCGTCCGGTCCGCCGCCATGGAGGACGATCCACGCGTTGAGGACCAGGATCAGGCCGACCTCGGCGATCAGCAGGATGCCGAGGACCTTCTCCGACACCTCGACGTTGCGGTAACCGAGGAACGAGATGAGCGCCAATCCGACTGCGGCCCAGAGCCACCACGGCAGCGCCGGCCCGCCGTAGGACTGCACCAGAGCGTCGACGCCCGTACCCAGGAGCACGTAGAGACCGATGTAGATGCACGTGTACGACAGCATCGCCAGGTAGCCCGTGCCGATGCCCGCCGCACGGCCCAGGCCGGCGTGGACGTAGGAGTAGAAGGCTCCCGCCGAGCGCACGAACGGCGTCATCGCCGTGAACCCGATGACGAACAGCAGCAGGACCGCCAGCGTCGCGAGGTAGGCCATCGGGAGGCCCGGACCGTTCCCCAGGGCCAGGCCGAGAGCCATCGGCCCGCCCACCACGCAGAGGGGCGCGGCGCCCGCGATGATCATCAGCGAGACGGCGGGGACCCCCAAACGGCCGTGCAGGCGCCCGGATTCGCCGGTGGGCGAGGCGTTCTCATCGATGGTCGCGCTCATGGATGTTCCTTCTCGGTGAATCCGACACCACGGGCGGGGAGGGATCGCGCCTCCGCGACGCCGGCGGAATCGAGCGGATCGCCGGACCAGGTTATTAACGAATGATTGTTCGCTCGATGGCAGAACGTTAGCCCGGTCACACCCGGGGTGTCAACGGAAAGATGTGACCCGGACCACCGATCGGGTGATCGTTCGGAGCCGGCGTCAGCGCGCGAGGGCCGCCGCGTTCATCAGCCCAGCATGCGCCGGACGAACCGCCAGTGCAGGTCGGCCAGGGCCTCGGGGCCGAGAGGCCCGTCGGGGCGGTACCAGGCGGCGACGCCGTCGCACATGGCGACGATCGCCCGGGTCGCGATGCCGACCTGGTCCGGCGGGAGGTCCGGGGAGTACGCGGCGACCCGCCGCGCCACCAGATCGATATGGGCGTGCTGGTCGGCCAGGAGGCGCTCGTAGTCCTCGGGCGAGACCACGCGGCCCGCCGAGGCGGTGTTGACGACGACGTCGGTGACCCGCGCGAGCAGGAGGTTCTCTATCTGATAGAGGACGTGCTGGCGCACCGACGCCTTCAGCTCCTCCTCCGGCCCGGACTCGGGAACCAGTGCCGCGGTCGCCATGAAATCCGCCAGCACGCGCGAGACCGCCTCGGAGAGGATCGCCTCCTTGGAGGGGAAGTGACTGTAGAGCCCGGGCGCCTTGATCCCCACCGCCTCCGCCACCTCGCGCACGGTGCACGCGGCGAAGCCCTGCGTCGCGACGATGGTGACGGCGGCCGCCAGGATCCGCTCGCGCATCACCGTCTGATCGAAAACCCTGCCCAGACTGGCCTTGTCGGCGTCATCAAGGGCCGCGGAAGACACCGCGGTCCGCCCCGACGAGGCCCCGTCCGGTATGGATACCCCTCCATCGCGCCGCATGGCGCTCACAGTACCCCGCCCCTCGCCCGGGCCCTTCCGACTCGCGTCGGAACTCCGCGTGGCGCGCACCGGCCGTAGGAACCCGTTGACGACCGGTGTGACCCGCGCTACATTAACAAACATTCGTTCGTAGATCGGCAGACGCGATCGCGCCGCACCCGCGGCGGACCCGATGAAGGAGCTGGCAGCATGACCGAACCCTCGTACACCGTCGTCGACCCGTCGACCGGCGAAGAACTCGCGGCCTTCCCGTTCGCGACCGATGCCGAGATCGAAGCGGCGCTCGCGGCGGCGGCCGGGGCGTACGCCCGGACGCGGAACAGCACCGTGGCGGAACGCGCTGCGTTGATCCGCAGGGTCGCGGCGCTGCACGTCGAGCGCAAGGACGAGCTCGCCCGGATCATTCAGCGCGAGATGGGCAAGCCCCTCGACCAGTCGGTGGGCGAGGTCGAATTCAGCGCCGCGATCTACGAGTACTACGCCGACAACGCCGAGGCCTTCCTCGCCGACGAGCCGATCACCCTCCTGGACGGCGAGGGCAGCGCCCGGATCCGCCGCGAGGCGATCGGCGTCCTGCTCGGCGTCATGCCCTGGAACTACCCCTACTACCAGGTCGCGCGGTTCGCCGGACCGAACCTGGTGCTGGGCAACACGATCGTGCTCAAGCACGCCCCGCAGTGCCCCGAGTCCGCCGCCGCACTGCAGCGGATCTTCGCCGACGCCGGCTGGCCCGACGGTAGCTACGTCACCGTCTTCGCCACCCACGAGCAGATCGCGGGCGCGATCGCCGACCACCGGGTGCGCGGCGTCTCGTTCACCGGCTCGGAGCGCGGCGGCGCAGCGATCGCCGAGGTCGCGGGCCGGAACCTCAAGAAGGTGGTGCTCGAGCTCGGCGGGTCGGACCCCTTCATCGTGCTCTCGACCGACGACCTGGACGCCTGCGTCGACGCCGCGATCGAGGCGCGTTTCGAGAACACCGGCCAGGCGTGCAACGGCGCGAAGCGCATGATCGTCGCCGACGACCTGTACGACTCCTTCGTCGAGAAGTTCACCGAGCGCACGCTCGCGCAGGCCCAGGGCCTCGCCCCGCTGTCCTCCGTCGCGGCGGCCGAGCGCCTCGAGCAGCAGGTCCAGCGGGCCGTCGCCGCAGGTGCGACGCTGACCAGCGCCGGCCCGCGCACCGGCGCCTACTTCCCGCCCGGCGTGCTGACCGGTGTCGAGCCCGGCTCGCCGGCCGCCGCCGAGGAGCTCTTCGGGCCGGTCGCGACCGTCTACAAGGTCGCGTCGGAGGACGAGGCCGTCGAGCTCGCCAACGCCACATTGTTCGGCCTCGGCTCGTACGTCTTCACCACCGATCCCGCGCAGGCCGAGCGCATCGCGCACGCGCTCGAGGCGGGGATGGTCTTCGTCAACGGCGTGAGCCTCGAGTCCGTCGAACTGCCCTTCGGCGGCGTCAAGCGGTCCGGCTTCGGCCGCGAGCTCGGCCGCTACGGCATCGACGAGTTCGCCAACAAGAAGCTCATCCGGAACGCCACGGCGTAGCCGGCGCACCACCTCTCCCCCTCACACAAGGAACCACGACCATGACCATCGAATTCAACGCCGCCGTCTTCCGGACACCGAACGAGCCCATGACGATCGAGCGCGTGACGCTCCCGTCGACCCCGCCGCCCGGCGACGTGCTCGTCAAGCTCTCCGCCAGCGGCCTGTGCCACAGCGACCTGCACGTGCTGGTGGGCGAGTGGGACGCGCCCGCGCCGATGATCCTCGGCCACGAGGGCGCCGGCGTCGTCGAGGCCGTGGGCGAGGGCGTGACGAACGTGCAGGTGGGCGACCACGTCATCCTGTCCTGGACGCCCTCGTGCGGACGGTGCCGGTACTGCGTGAGCGGCCGGCCGGTCCTGTGCGACATGGCGGCCGAGCACTCGGCCAACCACCTCTCGTTCGACGGGAAGACGCGGGTCCGCAGCGCTGACGGCGACGAGGTCTACAGCTTCGCAGGGCTGGGCACCTTCGGCGAGTACACCATGGTGCCCGCGTCGGCGGCGATCGCGGTCCGCAAGGACGCGCCCTTCGAGCAGTCGGCCCTGGTCGGCTGCGCCGTTACCACCGGCGTCGGCGCGGTCGTCAACACCGCGAACGCCCGACCCGCCGACGTGGTCCTGGTGATCGGTTGCGGCGGTGTGGGACTCAATGCCGTGCAGGGCGCCCGGCTGGTCGGCGCCCGCCGGATCATCGCCGCGGACATCTCGGACGACAAGCTCGAGCAGGCCCGCAAGTTCGGCGCGCACGAGACGATCAACACCCGGACCGAGGACTTCGCGGCACGGATCGCGGAGCTCACCGACGGCCGCGGTGTCGACATCGCGGTGGAGGCGATCGGCCTGCCGCAGACCATCGAGGCGGCGTACTCGGTCCTGGCCCGCGGCGCCACGGCCGTGGTCGCGGGCCAGGTCGCCGACGGCGTCACCATCACCATCGACCCGTTCGTCATGTCCGACCAGGAGCGGCGCCTCATCGGCTCGAACTACGGTTCCAGCCGCGCCGAGGTCGACTTCCCCGTCCTCGTGGACCACTACATGAACGGCCGGGTCGACCTGGACTCGCTGGTCACCGATGTCATCACGCTCGAGCAGATCAACGAGGGCTACGAGGGCATGAAGCGCGGCGAGGGCATCCGCTCCGTGATCCGCTACAGCTGATTCCGCCCGGGCCGAGACACAAGGAGAAACATGGCGATCGCCTCTTCCCGGACCGCCTTCGAGCGGACCCGAAACAGCCTCGCCGGGGGCGTCAGCTCCGGGCTGCGCGCCACGATGCGGCCGACACCGCTGTTCGTGGACCGGGCGCACGGCGCCCACGTCTGGGACCTCGACGGTGACCAGTACATCGACTACGTGATGGCCTGGGGGCCGCTGGTCCACGGCCACAGCCATCCCCACGTGCTGGAGTCGGTGCAGCGGGTGCTGACCGACATGCAGGTGGTGGGCATGGGGCACCCGCTCGAATACCAGGCGGCCGAGGCCGTGCTGGAATCCGTCCCGGGCGCCCAGCGGCTGGTGTGGGCGAACACCGGCACCGAGGCGGTCCAGGTGGCACTGCGGTTCGCCCGCGCGGCGAGCGGACGCAATCGTTTGGTCAAGTTCGCCAAGGCGTACCACGGCTGGCACGACAGCGTGTACGCGAGCATCGGCGCCGACGACACCGGGGAGACCCCGGTCGGCGCGAGCCGCGGCCAGAGCCCCAGTGCCTACGCGGATCTGATCGTCGGCCGGTTCAACGACATCGACGCGGCGACCGCGCTGCTCGAGCGCGCCGAGGAGCGCGACATCGCGGCGGTGCTCATCGATCCGATCATGAGCAACGCCGGTGTCACCGACCCGGCGCCGGGCTTCCTCGAAACCCTACGGGCCCTGTGCGATGCGCACGGTGTGGTCCTGATCTTCGACGAGGTCATCACGGGGTTCCGGATCGCCCGCGGCGGCGCGGCGGAGCGCTTCGGCGTGACCCCGGACCTGTCGGTCTTCGGCAAGGCGATCGCCGGCGGATTCACGCAGAGCGCCGTGGTCGGCCGCGCCGACATCCTCGATCTGGTGACGGACGGGGTCATGCACGCCGGGACCTTCAACGGGAACCCCGTCGCGCTGGCGGCCGTCACAGCGTCCATGGAACTCTGTGCCGCGCCGGACGTGTACTCGATCCTCGAGGACCGCTCCGCGCTCTTCGAGGCGGAGGTCGGCGCGGTCCTGCACGCCGCGGGGTCCGTCGGCGAGCTGCGCCGGGTGGGCTCCCTGCTCCAGTTCGTCCCCCACGGCCGGGCGACGAGCCTGCACGGCACGGGCGGCACCTGGTCCGAGATCGCCGGCGCGATGCTCGAATCCGGCGTCGCCTTCATGCCGTCCGGGAAGATCTTCCTCAGCACGGCGCACACCGCCGAGGACATCCGGCTCACCGCCGAGCGCTTCGACGCGGCACTGCGGCGGGTGTCCGCATGACCCGCATCGGAGTCGCCGCGCCTACCGCCCCGGACCCGTTGCACGCGTGGTCGGCACTGACGCCGACGGCCTTCCTCGACCGGGCGGCCGCGGCCCACGGGAGCCGGATCGCGGTGATCGACGGGGACCGGCGCTGGACCTACGACGAGTTCCGGAGCAGATGCCTGCGGCTGGCCGGCGCACTGCGCGACCTGGCCGGCGGATCGCCCGTCGCGGTCCTGGCCCCCAACAGCCACGTCCTGCTCGAGGCGCACTACGGCGTCCCGTGGGCCGGGGTACCGCTGGTCGCGCTGAACACCCGGCTCGGCACCCGGGAGCTGGCCTACATCCTGCAGCACTCCCGATCGGGTCTCCTCATCGCCGATCGGCAGTTCGCCGCGTTGGTCGCGGAGGTCGTCGGCGCGATGGCCGCCCCGCCGCGGGTCGTCATCGCCGACGGGGACGGTTCGGAGTACGAGGCCCTGCTGGCGGAGGCCGAGGAGTTCCGTGCGGAGGTCGACGACGAACGGGGCGTCCTCGCCATCAACTACACGTCGGGGACCACGGGATCGCCGAAGGGCGTGCAGTACCACCACCGCGGTGCGTACCTCCAGGCTCTCGCGATGTCCAGCCACTTCGACTTGAGCCCCGACACCGTGCACCTGTGGACCCTGCCGATGTTCCACTGCAACGGCTGGTGTTTCACGTGGGCCGTCACCGCGGTGGCCGGAACGCACGTCTGCCTGCGCAAGGTGGACGCGGAGGAGATCTGGCGCCTGATCGACGAGGAGAAGGTGAACAGTCTCAACGGCGCGCCCGCGGTGCTCGACATGATCGCGCACTCGCCGTCCGCCGTGCCGCTCGAGGGCGGCATCAGACTCGGGACCGGCGGAGCCCCGCCGGCGCCGGCGGTCCTGCGCCGGATGGGCCGCATCGGTTTCCAGGTCACCCACCTGTACGGCCTGACCGAGACCTTCGGCCCCGCGCTGCTGTGCGAGGTCCCGCCGGAGTGGCGTGGACTCGACGACGAGACGCGCGTCCGGCTCACCGCACGACAGGGGGTCGGCAACGTCGTCTCCCTGCCGCCGCGGGTGGTCGCGGCGGACGGGTCGGACGTCCCCGCCGATGGGACGACGATCGGCGAGATCGCGCTGCGCGGCAACAACGTGATGCTCGGCTACCTCGATGACGACGAAGCCACCCGCCGGGCCGTTCCGGACGGCTGGTTCCGCACCGGCGACCTCGGGGTGCGCCACGCGGACGGGTACATCGAGCTGCGTGACCGCAGCAAGGACATCATCATCAGCGGGGGCGAGAACATCGCCAGCGTCGAGGTCGAGCACGTGCTCGCGGAGCACCCCGCCGTCCTCGAGTCGGCCGTCGTCGGAACGGCCGATGCGCGGTGGGGCGAGATCCCGGTCGCCTTCGTCCAGCTCGTCCCCGGCGCCGAAGCCACCGCGGACGAGCTGATCGAGCACGTCAAGAAGCACATCGCGCGGTACAAGGCGCCCCGCCTGGTGATCTTCACCGACCTGCCCAAGACCACGACCGGCAAGACGCAGAAGTTCCTCCTCCGGGACCGAGCCGCACAGGAGCACGACCCGGGCGCGTGAATCCCTCGGTGCCGGTCAGTACACGGGCAGCGACGGGTCCACCTGCCGGGCGTACGCGGTGATGCCGCCCTGCAGGTGCACCGCGTCGCGGTAGCCCGCGCCCTGGACGGCGGCGAGCACCTCCGCCGACCGGATGCCGGTCTTGCAGTACAGGACCAGCTTCTTGTCCGCGGACACCTGGGCCAGGCCCTCGCCGGTCTCGAAGGCACCCTTGGGGACCAGCTTCGCGCCGTCGAGGTGCACGATCTCCCACTCGACGGGCTCGCGTACGTCCACCAGCTCGTAGTCGACGCCCGCCGATCCCATCTCGACGAGTTCCTTCGGCGTGATGGTGCTGCCGGCGGCGGCGCGCTGCGCCTCGTCGGAGACGACGCCGCAGAACTCGTCGTAGTCGATGAGGCCCGTGATGCGCGGGGCGTCGGGATCCTTGCGGATGGACAGGGTGCGGTAGCTCATCTCCAGGGCGTCGTAGACCATGAGCCGGCCGAGCAGGGACTCGCCGATGCCGGTGATCAGCTTCACCGCCTCGGTGCCCATGATCGAGCCGATCGAGGCGCAGAGGATGCCCAGGACGCCGCCCTCCGCGCAGGAGGGCACCATGCCGGGCGGGGGCGCGACCGGGTACAGGTCGCGGTAGTTCAGGCCCTGCTTCTCGCCGTCCGGGCCGTCCGGCGCGTCCTCCCAGAACACGGACACCTGGCCCTCGAACCGGAAGATCGAACCCCACACGTAGGGCTTGTGCGCCAGCACCGCCGCGTCGTTGACCAGGTAGCGGGTGGCGAAGTTGTCGGTGCCGTCGAGGATGAGGTCGTACTGCTCGAAGAGCTCCACCGCGTTCTCGGGCTCGAGCCGGATCGGGTGCAGGTTCACGGTGACCAACGGGTTGATCTCGGCGATCGAGTCGCGGGCGCTCTCGCCCTTCGGGCGTCCCAGATCCGAGACGCCGTGGATCACCTGGCGCTGCAGGTTGGACTCGTCGACCTCGTCGAACTCGACGATGCCGATGGTGCCGACGCCCGCGGCGGCCAGGTAGAGCAGCGCCGGGCTGCCGAGCCCGCCGGCGCCGATGACCAGCACTTTCGCGTTCTTGAGGCGTTTCTGCCCCGTGACCCCCATCTCGGGGATGATCAGATGCCGCGAGTAGCGCGCGACCTCGTCACGGGTCAGTTCGGCGGCGGGTTCCACAAGCGGGGGCAGCGTGCTCACCTTCAGTGGAACGACGGTGCGCTGCCCGCCATTCCCGGGCCCGTCACCGTCGGGCCGGACGGACCGTCACTTGAGGACCGGGGCGACCCAGGCGTTGGGCCGGCAGGCCAGGTCGTTGCCGAAGCCCTCGGACTTGTCGAGGTCGAAGATGTCGCGGTTCTTCACGCCGAAGGACTGCTGCATCATGATCGGCGCGAGCGCGCCCTGCGCGGGGCACGGCACGTGCTGCGGGTAGCCGATGGCGTGGCCGACCTCGTGGTTGATGGCGTACTGCCGGTAGCCGGTGAGATCGCCCTCGAACGCCGTGGCGCCGCGCACCCAGCGGGCCAGGTTGAGGACCACCCGACCGAGTTCGCCGTTGTAGCAGGACGACTCGAGCTGGATGGTGTAGCCGCAGGCCGACCGGGTGGTGATCGGCGAGGTCAGCGAGATGGTGAAGGTGGGCGTGCCCTTGTCGATGCGCTGGAAGGCGACGGCGGGGTCGTGGATCCAGCTGCGCGGATCGGCCAGGGTGCGGTCGATCATGGTGGCGAAGGGCTGATCGCCGCCGAGTGCCCCCATGTCGACGCCGTCCTCGACCGCGATCATGTATGTGAAGAGCTGCTGCTTGCCCTCGTCCTGCTTTCCGATGCGCGGCGTGCTGCCGGGCACGACGTGCCAGATGCCCTGGCCCTTCTCCGTGAACGGCCCGCCCTCGGGGAGCATGCCCGCCGGGGGCACCGGTCCGGGCACCGTCTTACTCGGCGCGCCGACGATCGTCTTGCCGGGCGTCGGGTTGCGGGAGAGCTGGCCCTCGGGAGAGGTGTCGGTGGTCTCCTTGGTCCCCAGGGTGTCGCCGCCGAAGGTCAACACCAGGGCCACCACGGTGAGCACCGCGAGCACGGGCACGGCGTAGGCGCGCCACCCGTAGGTGCGCAGCAGGCGGCCGAGCCGCCCCTGCTTGGCGTAGACCCGCTCGCGCGGCGGCCGGTTGCGGTGATCGCCCGAGGTCGCGGACGGGGAGTTGATGGGGTCCCACTCAGCCCGAAGCGGCGCACGCCCGTCCGGCCGGGGACGCCTCGGGTTCGAAGGACTACTCACGTCGTCAACGATTCCACGATCAGGGCCCTCGGAGTGGAACCGACACGCGCCACGGTCCGGTCAGCGCGGCCGGTCGGTGCCGGCGATGAGGTCCGAGACGATCCGGGCGGTCTCCGCGGGCCGCTCCATCTGCGCGACGTGGCCCACGTCCTCGAAGACCGTGAGGGTGCTGCCGCGGATGTGGCGCACCACCTTCGGGGCGACGCCCACGCTTACCAACAGGTCGCGTGCGCCCCACAGCACCGCGGTCGGCACCGACACCGATCGGGCCGCCGCCCAGTGCGTGGCGCCGAAGTCGACGATCCAGCTGCGCACCAGCGCGTTGAAACTCGCGGCGAGCGCGTCGGGCGCCCATCGCATGGACGCGCGCGCCGCGGCCTGGTCGACGGCCTGCTGCCGCCGCACGGGCCCCATCACCGCCGGGTCGACGAGGATCTCGCGGAAGGTCTGATCCACCTGCCGCTCCGGGTAGGCGCTCGCGATGAGCCGGAAGCCCGCGGGGCCGACGCCGGGGACCCGCACCAGCGACAGCGGGAGGAACTGGAGCCGTCGCACCCGGGGCCGCAGGTCCGGGAACGCCGGGGAGATCAGGGTGAGCGAGCGCAACAGGTCGGGCCGCAGCATCGCGACCCGGACCGCGATCGCGCCGCCGAGGGAGTTGCCGAGCAGGTGCACTCCCCCGCCGCGCACCGCCACGATCGTCTCGAGATAGGCGATCACGGTCTGGGCGAACTCCTCGATGGAGTAGTCGCCGTCGGCAGGCGGATCCGAGAGCCCGAAACCCGGCAGGTCGAGCGCGTACGAGGCCGCGACCGGCGCGAGCACCTGCCCGAGGTCGGTCCAGTTGATCGACGAGCCGCCGAGCCCGTGGATCATCACCGCCGTGGGTCGCGGATCGGGCGGCGCCGTGATCGCCGCCGCCTCGTCGACGTGACGCGCGAAGACGCGTCGGCCGCGGAGGGTGAGGAACTCCCCGGGCCAGACGTCACTGGTCCGATTCACCTGTGCGAGTGCCGACACACCGGGCAGCTTGCCAGAGCAAGCGGAGGTCGGCGCGACGGTCGGGAGTATTGTCGACGGGTCAGGACCGAGCGCGGCCCTGGGAAACGGTGAGGTGGACTACATGGCGGACCTGGGCGCGACGACCGCGGCGGGCGATCCCCGCGGCGGGACGAATCCTGCGCCGCGCCGCACCGCTCGCCTGCCGCGGAGCGCACGCCGCATCCAATTGCTGGAGGCGGCGAGCAGTGTCTTCGTCGACCTCGGCTACCACTCCGCGGGCATGGACGAGATCGCCGTGCGGGCCGGGGTCAGCAAGCCGGTGCTGTACCAGCACTTCCCCGGCAAGCTGGAGCTGTACGTCGCGGTCCTCAACTCGCACAGCGAGGCGCTGGTGACCGGCGTGCGCGAGGCGCTGAGCAGCTCCACCGACAACCACGCGCGCGTGATCGGCGCCGTCCGCTCCTTCTTCGACTTCGTCGATCGGGACAGCATGGGCTACAAGCTGATCTTCGAGTCCGACGTGCTCGAGCCCGTCGTGCAGGAGCGCGTCGAGGGCGCGGTGGACGCGTGCATCGACGCGGTCTACGACCTCGTCTCCGAGGATTCCGGCCTCGACCCCTACCGCGCGCGGATGCTCGCCGTGGGCCTCGTGGGCGCCAGCCAGGTCAGCGCGCGCTACTGGCTGTACGCCGACCGCCCCATCCCGAAGGAGGAGGCGGTGGCGACCACCGTCGAGCTGCTCTGGGGCGGCCTGAGCCACGTCCCGCTGCAGGCCCAGCGCCGCGCCCAGTAGCTCGCTCGTCGCTCACGCCACGCGGTGCATCATCATCTCGATCGGACCGCGGGAGAAGCGGCGGGTCCACAGCGCCGAGGCCACGAGTAGGCAGATCATCACCGCGACGTAGACCGCCACCGTGAAGGCCAACCGGTGGTCGCCGCCGTAGCGCGCGGCGAGCCCGAGGCCCCAGCCGTAGCAGAGCGCCGAGGCGATCACGTTCTGCAGCACGTAGCAGCTCAGCGCGGTCCTCCCGACGTTGCTCAGCGCGCCACCGATGCGGCCGACGCTCCGCCGCTGGTAGAACTCGGCGATCAGCGCCAGTAGGCCCAGCGCCACCAGCGGGGCCACGACGTACCGTCCGACGAAGACGGCGGGCCCCGACAGTCCCAGCGGCGCACCGGCGATCCCGATCGCGAGGTCGACCGGGGCCGCGATGCCGCCGATCCACATCATCCGGCGGCGCAGCGCCGCGCCCTCGGGCGCGAAGAGCCCACCCTGGAACAGGGCCGCGCCCGTGAGGAACATCGCGATCGTCAGCGGGATCATGAAGATCGTCTCCGCGCGGAAGAGCAGCCCGTGGTCCACACGGAAGAGGACCAGGTCCCAGAACGAGCCGTCGGCGTACGGATTCCACGCCGAGCGCTCGGGCCTGGACATCCCGCCGCCGCCCAGCATCATCCCGGCCACCGCGAGGCTGACCACCGCGAGGTGCACGGCGACGGCGCCGATCGCCCAGCGCATCCGCACCCGGGGCCGCAGGATGAGCAGCGCGGAGACCAGGAAGGAGACGAGCGCGTAGCCCATGAGAACGTCGAATTCGGCGACCAACACGAAGTGCACGAGCCCGTCGAGGAACAGGACCAGGGCGCGGCGCCAGTAGCGGCCCGGCCACGGACGGTCGTGGCGCGCCGCGGAGGCCTGCTGGATCGCCAGGCCCACACCGAACATCAGGCTCAGCAGGCCGAGGAACTTGCCCTGTGCGAGGGTCTGCAGCACCCGGATCGGCAGCGATTCGCCGCCCACGGTCTCGAGGTAGCCGACCATGCCGCGGGGCTCGGTGAAGATCCACACGTTGGTGCCGAAGGTCCCGAGGATCGCGATGCCGCGGGCGACGTCGAGGGAAGCGATGCGGCGCGTCGTGGATGCCTGAGCGCCGACGGTGCCGATGGGGGCGGGGGTCGAGGTCATGGCGACCACCTTCCCCCGGAAAGCGAGGACCCCGCGACCACCGGATGGTGATCGCGGGGTCCGTCGTTCGGGGGACCTACTCCGCCGAGGCCTCGGCGGTCGCGGTGCCGTCGGCCTTCTTCGCGCCGGAGCGGCGACGGCGGCGGCGCTTGCGGGCGGGGGCGTCGCCCTCGGCGCCGTCGTTCGACGGTGCCGGCGACTCGGGCCCGGCGGTGGCGGGCTTCGCCTCGGCGGGCGCGCCGTCGGCCTTGCGGCCACCGCGCGTCCGGGTGCGGGTGCGGGTGCTCTCGCGCTTCTCGCGCGGCTTGCGCTCGACGACCTCGCCCTCGGCGCGCTTGCGCACGCCGGGCAGGCTGCCCTTGACCTTGGGGTCGATGCCCAGGTCGGTGAACAGGTGCTCGCTCGAGCTGTAGGTCTCGACAGGCTCCGGCCGGCCGAGGCCGAGGGCCTTGTCGATGAGCTCCCAGCGGTGCAGCTCGTCCCAGTCGACGAAGGTCACGGCGGTGCCGGTCTTACCCGCGCGGCCCGTGCGGCCGATGCGGTGCACGTACGTCTTGTCGTCCTCGGGGCACTGGAAGTTGATGACGTGGGTGACGTCGTCGATGTCGATGCCGCGCGCCGCGACATCCGTGGCGACCAGCACGTCGATGGAACCGTCGCGGAACTTGCCGAGCGCCTTCTCGCGCGCGACCTGGCCGAGGTCGCCGTGCACGGCACCGACCTTGAAGCCGCGCTCGGCCAGCTCGTCGGCCACCTTCTGCGCGGTGCGCTTGGTGCGGGTGAAGATCATCGTGGCGCCACGGCCCTCGGCCTGCAGGATCTTCGCCACCATCTCGACCTTGTCGAGGGCGTGCGCGCGGTAGACGAACTGGGTGGTGCGCTCGTGCACCGCGGAATCGTCATGGTGCTCGGCGCGCACGTGCGTCGGCTGCTTGAGGAAGGTGCGGGCCAGCGTGATGATCGGCCCGGGCATGGTGGCCGAGAACAGCATGGTCTGCCGGTCGGTGGGCACCATCGTGAGGATGCGCTCGATGTCGGGGAGGAAGCCCAGGTCGAGCATCTCGTCGGCCTCGTCGAGCACCAGGATCTGGATCTTGCCGAGCACCAGATGGCCCTGGTTCGCGAGGTCGAGGAGGCGGCCGGGCGTGCCGACGACCACGTCGACGCCCTTCTGCAGCGCCTCGATCTGCGCCTCGTACGGGCGGCCGCCGTAGATCGACGTGATCTTCAGGTCGCGCTCGCCCTTGGTGGTCTGCACGCGAACGCCGTCGGCGGCGCGCTCCAGGTCCTCGGTGACCTGCACGCACAGTTCACGGGTGGGGACGATGATGAGGGCGCGCGGGGTGCCGTCGAGCGCACGGAGGCCGTCCTCGCCGACCTCGGCGCGAGCCTGTGTGATGAGGCGGTTGAGCAGGGGCACGCCGAAGCCGTAGGTCTTGCCCATACCCGTGCGGGCCTGGCCGATCAGGTCGTTGCCGGCCAGGGCGAGCGGGAGGGTCAGCTCCTGGATGGCGAAGGTGCGCTCGATCCCGCGCTTGCCGAGGGCGTCGACGATGCCCTGATCGACGCCGAGCTCGGCGAAGCTGGGCGAGACGTGATCGTCGCCGATGACGTGGACGTCGGGCATGCCCTCTTCGGTGGCGGGCTCGGTGTGGATGTCGTTGTTCGCGGTGGTGATGGTTCTGCCTTTCATCGGCGGCGAATGCGTCGCGTTCATGTCTCACGCGCGCACTGTTCCGGCCAATGAATCCCCGGCCCGCTCACGGGCCGTCATCGTCGCCTCGACACCCCTGCCGTTTCGGCGACGGAGGCGGAGTGCGCGCACAACTACCGGCGACCGAAGTCGATCGCTGCAGACCATGGTACCCCGCGGAGCGGCCCGCACTAGCATGTGCACCATGAGCGAACAGTCGCAGGACCCGGGAATCACGACGGAGCACCCGGGCGTCGCGGCCCTGTTCGCGGTGCTCGCGTACGGCGAACTCGCCGCCTTCGAGCGTCTCGCCCGGGAAGCCGAGATGGCGCCGGACCTGCGCGGCCGGATCGCCGTCTCGTCGATGGCCTCGGCGCAGATGCGCAACTTCGAGCTGCTGGCGACCGAGCTGGACCGTCGCGGTCAGGACGTGGAGACCGCGACCGCGCCGTTCGCGCCGGTGATCACCCGCTACCACGAGCGCACGACGCCGCGGAACTGGAACGAGTCGCTGGTCAAGGCGTACATCGGCGACGGCCTCGCCGCCGACTTCTACTCCGAGGTCGCGCGGGCGCTGCCGGGCGAACCGGCGACGATCGTCGCCGCAGTGCTCTCCGACACCCGGGAATCCGACTTCGCGGTCGAGCGGGTGCGCGCGGCCGTCACCGCGAACCCGGCGCTGCGCTCCCCGCTCACGCTGTGGGGCCGGCGCCTGCTCTCGGAGGCGATCACCCAGGCGCAGGAGGTGCTCGCCACGCGCGACGAGCTGGCCGCGCTGCTGTTCGAGCACTCCGGCGACCTCCCCGGGGTGGCGCAGTTCTTCGAATCGCTGCAGACCCGGCACGCCGAGCGGATGAGCACACTCGGGCTGGCCTGAGCCGCCGGGGCGAAGACACTGCCGAGAACCACGAGCGCTGCCGAACGGTGGCAGCGTTCACCGATTCCGGCAGCTCGAGCGCCGTGCACGCTGCCCTCAGCGGAAATCCGCGGTCCGGCGGCGCGAGTACTCGGCCTGGACCGATAGCCTCGTGCCATGGAGATCAAGATCGGTATCGCGGACTCGAACCGCGAACTCGTGGTGCAGAGCAAGGACTCGACGGACGACGTGAAGAAGGCCGTCGCCGACGCGCTGGCGGGCCGCACGGAGCTGCTGGAGCTGACGGACGAGAAGGGCAAGCAGTACCTGGTCCCCGCCGCCCGCGTCTCGTACGTCGAGGTCGGGACGAACGAGAGTCGCTCGGTCGGCTTCAACGCCAGCTGACGGATCTCGGCACGGCGCGCCAGTAGGCTCGGGCGCGTGGTGGAACCCGAACGCAGGACCCGCGTCGATCTCGCGGTCTCGGCCGTGATCCTGGTCGCGGCGGTCGTCGCGGGCGTCGTGGCGTGGAACGTCGGCTCCGCGAGCAAGGCCGTGAGTGAGACCGCCCCCGCACCGTCGACGGTGCCCGCCTCCCTCGTCGAGTTGCCCGCAACGCTCCGCGAGGCGTGGACCGCGGTGTCCGACCGCCCGGCGCTGTCACTGAACGGCTCCCTCGTCCTCGCGCGCGGCGGCGAGGTCACCGGCCACGATCCGGCGACCGGCCAGCGCACCTGGCGCTACCAGCGCGAGAGCGGGCTCTGCGGCCTCACCGACAACGCCGGTCTCGTGCTGGCTTTCTACCGCGACGTCCGCGGCTGCGGCGAGGTCATGGCGCTCGATCCCGCCACGGGACAGCGGCGCGCCAGCCGCACCGGGCGCGAGGACCACGACGTCACTCTCACCGGCGACGGCAACTACGCCGTCGTGCAGGGGCCCACGCGGGTCGACGTCTTCCGCTCGGACCTGGTGCGCACCGTCGAATACGGCAAGCCCGACGTCCCCGTCAACCCGGGTGTCCAGCCCCGCTCCGGGTGCACGATCGGTTCCGCGCTGCCCGCCGGCGCATCGATCGCCGTTCTCGAGGCCTGCCCCACCGAACCCTTCCCGCGGCTCACCGTGATCGGCGCCTCGCCCAAGGAGGCGGCCGAGCCGCAGGAGACCTCGTCGGTCGTCAGCCCGGACCTCGGCGCCGCGGTTCCCGAGGAGAGCACCGAACGGCCGCGGCTCATCACCGCCACCGCGAACGGCGCGGTGGTCTACGTGCCCGCCCAGGACGGGCGTCCCGCGCGCGCAACCACCGTCGACCTGCAGGGCCGAACGCTGCGCTCCGTCGACCTCACGACCGGTCCGGGAGGGGCACCGCCCACGGTCCCGGTGGTGACCGAGGCCGGCATCGCCGCGTTCTACACCGGAACGTCGACGGTGGTGGTCGACGCCGCCTCGTTGGCCGTGGAGATGGTGATCCCGGGGACGCTCGGGCCGGGCGCGGTGGTCGGCGGCCAGCTCGTGGTGCCGGGCCCCACGTCGCTCAGCGCGTACGACCTGACCACGCGGGCCATGACGCGCTCCACCCCGATCGCCAAGCCCGGCTACACCGAGGGCCCCGTGCTGTTGACCGAAGCGGGCACCACACTGCTCGCGCAGTGGGGATCGACGGTCCAGGCCTACCGGGCGGCCTGACCCGGACCGCTACTCGGACGCCCAGGTGGCCAGCGGCGCACCGTCGGAGACGTGGGCCTTGATGCTCTGCGCGAGCTCGCGGTAGGCGGTGGCGCCCTTGTTCTTCCGGCCCGCGAGGACGGTGCGTCCGGCGGCGTTCGCCTCCGCGAACCGCACGGTGCGCGGGATCGGCGGCGACAGCACGGCGAGGTCGTAGCGGTCCGCGACGTCCGAGAGGATGTCGCGGCTGTGCGTGGTGCGGGCGTCGTAGAGGGTGGCGATGGCGCCGAGCATGGTGAGCTCGGGGTTGGTGATGGCCTGCACGTCGCGGACCGTCTTGAGCAGCTGCCCGACGCCGCGGTGCGCGAGGGTCTCGCACTGCAGCGGGATGGCGACCGCGTCGGCGGCGGTGAGGCCGTTGAGCGTGAGTACTCCCAGGCTGGGCGGGCAGTCGATGATGACCACGTCGAACCGGTCCGCCACGTCGGCGAGGGCCCGCTTGAGCGCGTACTCCCGGCCCGCGCGCATGAGCAGGAGCGCCTCGGCGCCGGCGAGGTCCAGTGTGGCGGGCAGCACGGTGACGCCGTCCTCGGTCTCGAGCAGCACGTCGCCGATCGCGTGATCGCCCAGCAGCACGTCGTGCACGCTGCGCTCGATGCGGTCGGGGTTGTGGCCGAGCGAGAAGGTCAGGCAGCCCTGCGGATCGAGATCCACGACGAGCACGCGCGCGCCGAGCTCGACGAGGGCCGCCCCCAGGCTGGCGACGGTGGTGGTCTTCGCGACGCCGCCCTTCTGATTGGCGACGGCGAGGACGAAGGGCGTGTCACCGGTCATGGTGCGAGGGTACCCACCGATGCACCACGATGAACGGATGAGCACCGGACACCGCCTCGTGTACATCCGCCACGGCGAGACCGCCTGGTCCCGCTCGGGCCGCCACACCGGCGCCACCGACGTCCCGCTGACCGACACCGGCGTCGAACAGGCGAGGGCCCTCGGCCCGGTCCTGTCCGACCTCGCCCTAATCGATCCGACCGTCCTGGTGAGCCCGCGTGCGCGTGCGGCGGCCACCGCGGAACTCGCGGGGCTGACCGTCACCGCGGTCGACCCGGACCTCGCGGAATGGGACTACGGCGACTACGAGGGCCGCACCAGCGCGGAGATCCGCGTCGACGATCCGGGGTGGACGGTGTGGGAATCGGACACACCCGGCGGCGAGACGATGGCGCAGGTGGCGGTGCGGGCCGACCGCGTGCTGGCGCGGGCGCGGGCCGCGATGGCCGACGGTGACGTGGTCCTCGTCGCGCACGGCCACCTGGGCCGCGTGCTCACCGCGCGGTTCCTGGGCCAGCCGGCGGAGTTCGGCCGCCACGTGATGATCCTGCCCGCGTCCGCCGCCGTCTTCGGCGACGATCGCGACGGCGTCCCCCAGATCAGCCGCTTCGGCCTCACCGGGTACGCGGCCGCGCACTACGCGGGCCGGTAGGCGTATCACCGGGCCGCCGCCCGCGAAGAACGCCGTCAGTCCCGGCGGTACTCGCCCTCGAGCCAGGCCACCGTCGGCGGACTGAACAGCAGCACGAGCACCGCGGCGGCCACCGCGACGAGCGGCAGTCCGATCTCGGGGCGACTCTGCGCGAACGCGCCGCTGATGCCCGCGCAGCCCAGCAGCAGATTGGTGAGCACGCCGACGGTGCGCCCCCAACGCCGGCCGCGGAGCAGGGCGATGCCGCCCGCGAGCACGCCGAGGCCGATCGGGATCATCCAGAAGGCCATGCCGTAGGCACCGGTCGTGGTGTCGGCCGCGCCGGTGATGCCGCGGATCAGCTCCACCACGCCGAGCGCCAGGGCCGCGAGGCCCTCGAGCGCGACGATCGCGCCCGCGGCGCGGACGGTGCCGGGCGCGGCGGTGCGCGTGTCACCGGAGCGGGCGGTGCGGGAGCGGGTAGCGGCCGGGCGGGGGTCGCCGCCGCTTCCGTTGGTCGATGTCACGACCCCAGGGTATCGGGACGGCCTGGGTAGGCTGCTCGGTGTGCGCGCGCTGCTGATCGTCAACCCGAACGCCACGTCCATCACCCCCGCCGGCCGGGACCTCGTGGCGATGGCGCTGGCCTCCACCCTCGATGTGCAGCTGGTGCAGACCGAGCGCCGCGGTCACGCCGCCGAACTCGCGGCCGCGGCGCGGGACGACGGCACCGAGTTGGTGATCGTCCACGGCGGCGACGGCACCGTCAACGAGGTGGTGTGCGGCATCCTCGGCCGGGAGGGGCTGCCGGGCGGCGACTCCCCCGCCCACCCCGACGCCCTGCCCGCCGTGGCGGTCATCCCCGGGGGCAGTGCGAACGTCTTCGCCCGCTCCCTCGCGGTGCCCCGCGACCCGCTGCAGGCCACCGTCCATCTCACGGATCTGTTGGCGCGCCGCAGTTTCCGCACCATCGGCCTCGGCTGCGCCGACGAACGGTACTTCCTGTTCAACGCCGGCGTCGGCGTGGACGCCGAGGTGATCGCGAACATGGAGGAGCTGCGCGACAAGGGCAAGGCCGCCACCCCGTCGCGGTACGTGCGCACCGCGGTCCGCACCTTCTTCTCCGCCGCGCGGCGCGAGCCGCAGCTCACCGTCCACCTCCCCGGTGAGGAGCCCGGCACGTGGCAGGACATCGACGGGGTGCACTTCGCCTTCGTCTCGAACGCGAGCCCGTGGACCTTCCTCAACAATCGCGCGGTGTTCACCAACCCGGGGACGGATTACGGCACCGGGCTGGGGGTGTTCGCGTCACGGTCGATGCGCACCCTCCCGAACCTCATGCTGGTGCGCCAGATGCTGTCGTCCCGCCGCACGAAGGGCCCGACGGTGCGCCACCTCGTCCGGCACGACGACCTGCGCGAGCTGCGGGTGAGCAGCGCGGTTCCCGTCCCCGCGCAGGTCGACGGCGACCATCTCGGCGACCGCACGGAGGTCCGGTTCTGGTACTCCCCCGAACGGATCCGCGTGGTCGCCGATCTGCCGCCGCTGCCCCGCGTGCGCTGACCCTCACGGGGCCGCCGCAGCGACCCTTCCCGACGACTCGGGGTGATGCGATCGGAGGGGCGGATTGAGCGATTCGTCACGACGGCGCAGATACCTATTGCAAACCCGCAGCTTGTGAGGATATTCTTGCGGGCACGCCGCTGAACCGGCAGGAGTGTAGCTCACCTCTCGGAAGGGGGTACTCACCGCCCCCGCTGTGAGATCCCCCACCTCTGAGTCGGAATCTATTGACTCTCGTCGGGAACGTGGAAACATTCATGACGTAACAACGCGGAAACAGTTCGGTTCTCTCTGCGTTAACAGCCTGGAAATTCGGTGTCGGATCGGCACCTGCGATGAGTGGCGCGCCCGCGCGCCTGAAGGAGTGTACTGACATGGATTGGCGCCATAAGGCCATCTGTCGCGACGAGGATCCCGAGCTGTTCTTCCCCGTGGGCAACAGCGGTCCGGCCATCGCGCAGATCGCGGACGCCAAGCTGGTCTGCAACCGCTGCCCCGTGACCGCCGAGTGCCTGTCCTGGGCCCTCGAGTCGGGCCAGGACGCCGGCGTGTGGGGCGGCATGAGCGAGGACGAGCGTCGCGCGCTGAAGCGCCGCAACGCGCGTACCCGCACGCGCACCGCTGTGTGACACAGCTCTACCTGACGAAGGCCCGGTGGTTCGCCACCGGGCCTTCGTCGTGCGCGGGCACGGCGGACCGGCGCCGATCGGCCCGCCCCGGGCCGGCTGCACCCCTCAGACCGGCTGGAGCGGCACGTGGAGCAGGGCGTCCGTGCCGCCGTCGCGCGACGTCAGGGTCAGGGTCCCGCCCAGCTCGGACTTCACCAGGGTCTGCACGATCTGCAGACCCAGCCGGTCGGAGCCCGCGAGGCTGAAGCCGGGCGGGAGTCCGGCACCGTCGTCCCGGACCGTGACCTCCAACATCCTGGTGGACCGGTGCGCCAGGAGTTCGATGGTGCCCGACTCCCCCGGCTCGTAGGCGTGCTCGATCGCGTTCTGGATCAGCTCGGTGACGACCATCACCAGCGGCATCGCCCGGTCCGCGTCGAGGAGGCCGATGTCCCCGCGGCGCACGACAGTGACGGCCGCCGACCCGCCCGCGGGGGCCACGTCGCCCATGATCGGGATCAGCCGGTCGACGACCTCGTCGATGTCGACGTGCTCGTCGACGCTCATGGAGAGGGTCTCGTGCACGAGGGCGATGGACGCGACGCGGCGCACGGACTCCAACAGGGCCCGCTTGGCCTCGTCGTTGCGGGTGCGGCGGGCCTGCAGCCGCAGCAGGGCCGAGACCGACTGCAGGTTGTTCTTCACACGGTGGTGGATCTCACGGATCGTCGCGTCCTTGGAGATCAGGGCGCGGTCGCGGCGCTTGAGCTCGGTGACGTCGCGGAGCAGGACCACCGCACCGTCGTGCCGGCCGCCCGGATGCAGCCCCAGGACGCGCAGCACGACGGTGACGCCGCCCTTCGTGAGCTCGATCCGGGAGCCCTCGCCGCGGTGCAGCGCCCCGTCGAGGGCGGCGGCGAGGTCCTCGGACTCGAAGCTGTCGCCGACGAGCTCGGCGGTGGCGACCGCGAGCTCGCTGCTCTCGAGGTCGGTGGGCGCGCCCATGCGGCGGTACGCGGATTGCGCGTTGGGGCTCGCGAAGACCACGCGGCCGTTGCCGTCGAGGCGGATGAAGCCGTCCCCGGCGCGGGGCTCCGCCTCCCCCGTGGGCAGTTCCTCCGGCTCGGGGAAGGTCCCCTCGGCCACCATCGTGCACAGGTCGTCGGCGCACTCCGTGTAGGCGACCTCGAGCGGGCTGGGGGTGCGCGGGTGGGTGACGTTGAAGTCGCGCGTGAGCACCGCGACCACCTCGCCGTCCGAGGGCACCGGGACCGCCTCGCGCCGCACCCGGGCGGGCCCCGTCCAGGCCGGGGTCACGCCGCGCACCACGACGCCGCCCTCGAAGGCGGCGTGCAGCGTGGGCGCCTCCCACGGGGGGACCACGACGCCGACCCCGTCGGAGTCGTAGACGGTGGAGGTGGTGTTGGGCCGGCACTGCGCGATGCAGATGTACGCCGGATCGGTGGTGTCGCCCTCGGGGTCGTTGCGGACCCACAGCCGCAGGTCGGCGAACGACAGGTCGGCCAGCAGCTGCCACTCGCCGGCGATCCGCTGCAGATGCCGCGCGGCCCGACCGGGGAGGTCGGTGTGGATCGCCAGGAGGTCGGCGAGGGAGGCCATGGGACCGCCTTTTTGTCGTCGTCGGTGCCGTCGTGAAACAATAGCCGGTACTGCGAAGATCCTCGGGACAGGAAGGAGACCGCCATGGGCAAGCGTGGACGTAAGAAGCGCGCGCGCAAGAAGAACGCCGCCAACCACGGCAAGCGCCCGAACTCCTGATCCCTCAGGTTTCATGTGACTTGCGCACGAGGGCCCGTCGACGATCATCGTCGACGGGCCCTCGTCATGCGTGCGGCGTCACGACGCCGCGCGGGTCACTACTCCGGGCGGAAGCGCACCTCGGTGTGCCGGATGCTGATGGTCAGGCGCTCGCGCAGTCCCTCGGGCGCGCGCTCGCCGCCGCACTTGCGGTTCACCAGCGACTTGATCTGCTGCTCGATGCCGTAGTGCGACAGGCACTGCGAACAGCCGTCGATGTGCGCCTTGAGGCGCTCCTTGGCGGCGGCGTCGCATTCGTTGTCCAGGAGCAGCCAGATGTCCGCCATCACGGCGGAGCAGTCGAGCTCCAGGTCCGGGTTCCCGTCCGACGAGTACGTCACTTCTCATCCTCCTGCTCGGCGGAGCCCTCGGCACCGTCGGAATCCTGACCCCGCAGGAAGCCGCGCTCCCGCGCGACGCCCTCCAGCTCGGCGCGGAGCTGCCGCCGGCCGCGGTGCAGCCGCGACATCACGGTGCCGATGGGGGTCCCCATGATCTCGGCGATCTCCTTGTAGGGGAATCCCTCCACGTCGGCGTAGTACACCGCCATGCGGAACTCCTCCGGGAGCTTCGCGAGAGCCTGCTTGATCTCGTCGTCGGGCAGCGCGTCCAACGCCTCGATCTCCGCGGAGCGCAGGCCGGTGGAGCTGTGCTCCGCCGTGGCCGCGAGCTGCCAGTCGGTGATCTCGTCGGTGGGGTACTGCGCGGGCTGCCGCTGCTTCTTGCGGTAGCCGTTGATGTAGGTGTTGGTGAGGATGCGGTACATCCACGCCTTGAGGTTGGTGCCCTTCTTGAAGCTGCGGAAGGCGCTGTAGGCCTTCACGTAGGTCTCCTGGACCAGGTCCTCCGCGTCGGCCGGGTTGCGGGTCATCCGCAGCGCGGCACCGTACAGCTGGTCGAGCAGCGGCAGCGCCTCGGCCTCGAAGCGGGCCGTGAGCTGTTCGGGCGTCTCGGTCACCTCGTCGGGGGCCGAGTCCAGTTCCGCTACGTCCGCGTTCTCCTGGTCGGTCATACCGACGAAGGCTACCGGTCGCTCGAGGACCGCTGCTCCGCTACCTGCACTCACGACCTCTGCAACAGCGCCGCACGTCGGCTTGTTCCCGCCGTGTCCGGATCAGTGCAGGCGGAGCCGAACCATGGGCAGACCGTCGACGGTGTGTCCCACGGCGTGCTCGATCGCGCCGCGCAGCCGCTCCCAGGCGGCGGGGTGCGCGGCGCGGTACCGGTCCAGGACCGCGGCCGAGTCCGCGCCGCCGAGGAGGTCGGCGTGCGCCGCCCGCTCGCGCCGGCCGACGGTGACCCGGCACTCCGGCTGCGCCCGCAGGTTGCGGTACCACTGCGAGGTCTCGCCGAAGCCGCTGCACACGATCACGGTGTCCGGATCCGGCCGGTCGACGACCTCGAGGACGACGAAGCGGGGCTCGCCGGACTTCCGCCCGGTGTGCTGGATCATCACCATGCGCGGCCCCAGCACCGGCCCCAGCCCGTGCCGGAACAACCAGATGGGCGCCCGGACCAGCCGTCGCGTCCGCAGCGCCCGCGCCGCCAGCGCGGTGGGACTCAGGTTCTCCATCATCGACGCCACCGCCACGACGGTACGCCCGCTCCCGCGGGGCCATCCGCACACGTCCAGCGACCGTTCGCGCGCGGCACGTGCACGGGGCCCGGCGCCGCCGGGTCTGATTGACTGGCGACATGGGTAAGAAGAGCGCCGCGGCGACGCCGGCGATCGCGGCGCTGCAGGCCGCGGGCGTCGAGTTCGCCACGCACGAGTACGTGCACGATCCCCGCGCCGAGTCCTTCGGTGGTGAGGCCGCGGAAGCCCTCGGCCACGACCCGGCGCGGGTCTTCAAGACCCTGGTCATCGGCGACGGCACGCGGCTCGCGGTGGCGATCGTGCCCGCCTCGGGCAAGCTCAGCCTCAAGGCGGCGGGCGCCGCGCTGGGGCTGCACCGCCCGGCGATGGCCGACCCGGCGGACGTGCGACGCGTCACCGGCTACGTGCTCGGCGGCGTCTCCCCGCTGGGGCAGCGCAAGCGGCTGCCGACCGCGATCGACGAGTCCGCGCTGGGCTTCGCCACCGTCTTCTGCTCCGCCGGCCGACGGGGCCTGGAGATCGAGGTGGCACCGTCGGAGCTGGTACGACTGACGTCGGCGACGGTGGCGCCGCTCGCCGCGCCGTGATAATCAGGGGATGACAAGCGGCCCGCCCGGGTGAGGCGGCGACCGCAGCGGAAAGTAGGTTCGTGGTATGGCCAGCTACTTCGTCACGGGCGGGACGGGCTTCATCGGCCGTGCCGTCGTGGCGCGGCTCGCTGCCGCGGACCGCGACGGCACGATCTACCTGCTGGTGCGCGACGCCTCCCTGCCCCGGTTCGAGCGGCTCATCGCCGACCTCGGGCACGAGCTCGCGCCGCAGGTGGTCCCCGTCGCGGGCGATATCACCGAGCCGGGCCTGGGCATCGCCCCCGGCGATCTGCCCGAGCACGTCGACCACGTGGTCCACCTCGCGGCCGTCTACGACATGGAGGCCTCGGAGGAACTGCAGCAGCGCGCCAACGTCGATGGGACGCGCAACACCCTCGCGCTGGCGGAGCGGCTCGGCGCCACGATGCACCACGTCTCCTCGCTCGCCGTCGCGGGCAACCACGAGGGCTGGTTCTCGGAGGCCGACTTCGACGTCGCGCAGTTCTTCCCCACCCCGTACCACCGCACCAAGTACGAGGCCGAGCGCCTCGTCCGCGAGTCGGCGGTGCCCTGGCAGATCTACCGGCCGTCCATCGTGGTCGGCGACTCCATGACGGGCGCGGCCGACAAGATCGACGGTCCCTACTACTTCTTCCCGTTCCTGCGGCTGATGGGGACCATCCCGCACCACCTGCACGTGCCCTTCGCCAATCTCGGATACACGAACATCGTGCCGGTGGACTTCGTGGCGGCGGGCATCGCCGCACTGGTCACGGCTCCGCCGGCGCCGGGCTCCGTCTACCACCTGGCGGATCCCAAGGGCCAGAGCATGGCCACGATCTACGAGGCGATCGCCCCCGCCTTCTCGGGCCCGAGGACGCTGCCGGTCCCCAGCGCGCCACTGGGCGAGTTCGCGGCGCGGATCGGCCGGCGCGGCGAGGTGCGGGCCCTGCGGGACACCATCGCCCGCCAGATCGGGATCCCGCCGACGATCCTGGACCACCCGTTCTACAACACCCGGTTCGACTCGGAGGCCACGTTCCGCACGCTCAGCCGCCTGGGCGTCGCGCTGCCGCGCCTGAAGTCCTACGGGCCGCGGCTGTTCCGTTACTGGGCCGAGCACCTCGACCCGTCCCGCAACCGCCGCGACGATCCCCGCGGACCGCTCGTGGGCAAACACATCCTGTTGACCGGCGGCTCGTCCGGCATCGGGCGCGAGGCGGCGAAGCAGGCGGTCCTCAAGGGCGCCAACGTCTTCATCGTCGCCCGCAAGCCCGAGGACCTGGCCGACGCGGTGCAGCGGATCGAGGCCGAGCCCGGTATGCCGGGGGTCCCGAAGGGCATCGTCCGCGCCTACCAGTGCGACGTCACCGACCCCGAGGCCGTGCGCACCACCGTCGCGCAGATCCTGGCCGAGCACGGTCACGTCGACGTCCTGGTCAACAGCGCCGGCCGGTCGATCCGGCGGGCCACCGTCGACTCCGTGGACCGCGCGCACGACTACCAGCGCACGATGGCGGTGAACTACTTCGGTGCCGTCTACCTGATCCTGGAGCTGTTGCCGCACATGGTCGCCCGCAAATCGGGGCACGTGGTCAACGTCTCCTCGATCGGCGTCCAGGTGCGCGGCCCGCGGTTCGCGGCGTACATCGCCTCGAAATCGGCGCTCGAGGCGTTCAGCGACATCACGGCGGCCGAGACGATGTCGGACCACGTGACCTTCACCAACATCCACATGCCGCTCACCCGGACCCGGATGATCGAACCGACCGACGCCTACGACAACGCGATGGCGCTGTCCGTGGAGAAGGCTGGGCAGATCGTGGTGCGCGCCATCGTCGAACGGCCCCGTCGCATCGACACCCCGCTCGGCACCCTGGCGCAGTTCGGCCAGTTCCTCTCGCCGCGGATCGCCGCCGCCGCGCAGCACCAGGGCTACCTGCTCTTCCCGGAACCCGAGGGCGACGAGGAGGGCGCGGCGAAGGTCCTGGAGGTCGACGTGGCCGAGGTCGACACGCCCCGGGGACGGCTCGCGGCCACCCGCGCGGCGACCAAGGACCTCTCGAAGGACATCTCCACCGCCGCCGTCAGCCCGCTGTTCGGCATCTCCGGCGATCAGGGCCTGCGGCGCCTGGCCCGCAAGACCCTCAACCGGCTTCCCGGCATCAACTGGTGACTCGGCGCAGCGCAGTGGGTGGGGAGCCCGTGAGCGCCTTCACCTCCCGGGTCAGGTGCGCCTGGTCGGCGTAGCCGGACGACGCCGCGACCTCCGCCAGCGCCCGGCCCGCGCGGATCGGCCCGACGGCCCGTTGGAAGCGCTGGATCCGCGCGAGGGTCTTCGGGCCGTAGCCGAAGGAACGCCGGGACAGGCGGTGCAGTGCGCGCTCCCCGAGCCCGGCCTCCGACGCGATCTCCCCGACGGTGCGCCCGGCCCGCAGTCGCGCTGCGATCGCGCCGATCCGGGGATCCAGGTCCACCCCGTCGAGAAGTGCGACCGCGAGCGCCACCGGGTCGGACGTGCGCGGAATCCTCCTGCGCGGCACGATGTCCGCGAGGCCGACCCGCATGCCGGTCAGTTCGTCGGCGGCGATCCCCAGCAGCTGCGGCAGCATACCCGAGGGGAGGCGCAGGCCGTCGATCCGGGCCCCGCCGAAGCCTTCCACCCGGGCGGCCACGGCGTCCGGCCCCGCGACGATCGGCGCACCGTCGACGACGATGACGTCCATGCACCCGTCGGGCAGGACGAGCGCCGGACCGGCCCCGCCCACCGAGGTCCACCGGACCGCTCCGGGGACCGCCGACGGCCACTCGCTGTACACGCCTCGAGTATGTCCGAAACGTTCAAGACGCGGGCCGCGCCGCGGCATACCGTGGCCGCATGACAGAACGACTGCGCTTCGACGCGATCGGCATGGTGACCGAGGACCTGCCCGCCTCCCTCGCCTTCTACCGGCGGCTGGGTCTCGCGATCCCCGACGGCGCGGAGAACGAGCCGCACGTGGAGGCAGAGCTACCGGGCGGGATGCGGCTGATGTGGGACTCCGTCGCGGTGGTCCGCTCGATGGAGCCCGACTGGGTCAAGCAGCCCGGCCAGAACGCCACGCTGTGCGTCAGGTGCGCCTCGCCCGCGGTCGTCGACGAGGTGCACGCGGAGCTGGTCGCCGCGGGCAGCCCGAGCGCCATGGACCCCTTCGACGCCCCCTGGGGACAGCGGTACGCGGGGGTGCTCGACCCCGACGGCTACCAGGTGCAGCTCTTCGCGCCGCAGTAGCGCGGCACGGGTCCGGCCGAGCGGGCGCGCGGACGTCGCGAACTGCCTATCGTGGGAAGGGAACCGTTCCCGTGTCCCCCACAAGGAGATCCGACGATGCCCGACATCCAGTACGCCGTGACCGACCCCGCCACCGGCGAGGTGCTGCAGACCTACCCGACCGCCGAGCCCGCCGAGGTCGAGGCGGCGATCGACGCGGCATCGCGGGCGGCGCGGACGTGGCCGCGGGAGTCGACGGTCGCGGAGCGGGCCGCGCTGGTGCGTCGCGTGGCCGAGTTGCACACGGAGCGCCGCGAGATGCTCGCCGGCATCATCCAGCGGGAGATGGGCAAGCCGCTCGAGGACGCCCTCGGCGAGGTCGACTTCTCGGCGGCGATCTACACCTACTACGCGGACAACGCGGAGAAGTTCCTCGCGGACCAGCCGCTGGACCTGCTCGAGGGCGACGGCACCGCGGTGATCCGCCGCAGCCCCATCGGCGTGCTGTTCGGCATCATGCCGTGGAACTTCCCGTACTATCAGGTGGCGCGATTCGCCGGCCCGAACCTGGCCGCGGGCAACACGATCCTGCTCAAGCACGCGCCGCAGTGCCCCGAGTCCGCCGAGGCGATGCAACTGATCTTCGACGAGGCGGGCCTGCCGTCGGGCGCGTACGTCAACATCCGGGTGGGCAACGAGCAGGCGGCCGAGATCATCGCCGACCCGCGGGTCGCCGCGGTCTCGCTGACCGGCTCGGAGCGGGCCGGCGCCGCGGTCGCGGAGGTCGCCGGCCGGAACCTCAAGAAGTGCGTGTTGGAACTCGGCGGCTCGGATCCGTTCATCGTGCTGTCCACCGACGACCTGGACGCGACCGTCGACGCCGCCGTCGCCGGAAGGCTCGACAACACCGGCCAGTCGTGCAACGCGGCGAAACGGTTCATCGTGGCCGCCGACCTCTACGACGACTTCCTCGCGAAGTTCACCGGCAAACTGCTCGCCGCGGGCGACGGGATCGCGCCCCTCTCCTCCGAGCGCGCCGCGGAGAACCTGGAGAGGCAGGTCAACCAGGCCGTCGAGGCGGGCGCGAATCTCGCGATCGAGGGCCGCCGTGACGGCGCGTTCTTCCCGCCCGCCGTGCTCACGAACGTCACCGAGGACAACCCTGCGTTCGGTCAGGAACTGTTCGGCCCCGTCGCCACCGTCTACCGGGTGGAGGGCGAGGGCGAGGCGCTGGCGCTCGCCAACGACACCCCGTTCGGCCTCGGTTCCTACGTCTTCACCACCGACCCGGAGCAGGCCGCCCGCGTCGCCGACGGCATCCAGGCGGGCATGGTCTTCGTCAACGGCGTGCTCGCCGAGGGCGCGGAGCTGCCCTTCGGCGGCGTGAAGCGCTCCGGCTTCGGTCGCGAGATGGGACCGCTCGGCATCGAGGAGTTCCTCAACAAGAAGCTCATCCGCACGCTCCGGTGACCCGGCGGGGCGGTTCCCCGGCCGGACGCGGAACCGCCCACCGCACCGGTGCATCACCGGCGTCTCTGCGATTACGTTTAGTAATCCGTACGATAAGCGGAGTACACCCTGTGATGCGAGAGGACAACGGTGGCTTCCGGCGACAGCTTCTTCGTTCCGACCATGAGCGCGACGGTCGTCTTCGTGATGACGGTGATCGCGGTGCCCTCGCTCGGCCTCCTCCGCGCCCGGCTGCCCGACTGGACCGCGTGGGCCTGCTTCGCCGCGGGCGTGCTCGCGGGGTTCACCACCGCCACCCAGCAGATGTCCGTCCTGCTGCCCCTGAGCCTTCTCGCCTACTCACTGATCGCGCTGGTGGGGTGGAGTAGAGAGGAGCACTGGGCAGGGCGCTACGACGCCAGCCTCCTCGGCCGCGGGGCCCTGTTCCACGCGTACGGCCTCGGCGCCTTCTTCACCGCGGCGATCGGGCTGGTCCTGCGGGTGATCTGACCGCCGACGAGGACGCACCTCCCCGCCGAACCGGTGCACACTGTGTCGCACACCCGTTGTCGCACATCCTGTGTCGTTGGACACGGATCCCGCGGATACGCGGCGCTCGAGTTGAACTCGGGTAATGGTTTCCGTTACAAACGATGAGTGAATGATAGAGAAGGTGACGTCGTCTCTCACGCCGGGTGGGATGTGTGGTATCCCAACGCCTTCGAGATCACGACCGAAGGCGTCCGTTCCTTCGGGCGCGCGACGCGATGCTGGCACACGCCGTGGGAGAGCCTCGGTGTGCCGCCGCTGGACACGCCCGTCCCCGCCACGCTGCTGGCGGCGCCGATGCTCCACGCGGTGGCCGCGCTCGTCGCCGCGTCGATCAACAGCCCGAACATGTCGCGGATCCTGCACGCCGGCCAGTCGTACCGCTACGACCGGCATCCCGTGGTCGGTGACCGGATCGACATCGGCGCGCGGATCGTCGACCGAACGCAGCGCGGCGGCGCGGACTTCTTCACCGTCGAGAGCGGCGCCGTGGTCGACGGCGTGCCCGGCGTCGTGGGGACGAGCCAGATCGTGTACCTGGGCGACGCGGTCGAGGGGCCGGCCCTCGAGGACGCCCTCGTCGAGAACGTGATGCTCTTCGGGACCGGGCCGCTCACACAGCAGCTGGCCTGAGTGCGGTCGGCGGCCCTACAGCAGGCTCAGCTGCCCCGGCTCGCTCCCGGGTTCGACGCGCTCGATCAACGCGGGTCCGGTATTGGCGACCGCGTTGACGAGCGCTGAGACCGGCCGGATCTCGATGCGCTCGACCACGTCGAGCGCGGGCGGGCGGAGCAGGGCCGGATCCGCCGGCCCGTCCGGGTTCAGCCACTCGTCGAAGACGTCCGGAGTGAGCACCAGCGGCATCCGGTCGTGCACCGCGCGCAGCGGGCCGACCGCGTCGGTGGTGAGCACCGTGGCCGACAGCACCGGCGGCACGTCGAGCCCCGCCCCGGCGGGGCGCCACACGGACCACAGGCCGGCGACGTACATCCGCGTCCCGTCGACCGGCGTGAGGTAGGTGGGCTGCTTGCGCGGCTTCTTCGCCTCCGGGTCGAGCACCTGCCACTCGTACCAGCCGTCCATCGGGATGAGGCAGCGCTTGGACCTGATCGCCGTGCGGAAGGCGGGCTTCTCGTCCACGGACTCCGCGCGCGCATTGAACAGCGGCGGGCCGCTCAGCGTCTTCTGCCAGTGCGGCAGCAGGCCCCACCGCATGGCGCGCAACCGCCGGGTCGCCGGATCGCCGGGTGCCTCCCGGGAATGCCGGGAGACGACGGAGACGATGGTCGTCGTGGGCGCGACGTTGAAGCCGGGGACGTCGAGGTCCGCGCCCTCGGTCTCGTCCTCGGCGTCGATCTCCGCCGCCAACAGCGCCGGATCGGTGGTCACCGCATAGCGTCCGCACATGTCCCCAGGGTACGACGGTGCCCCGACAGGTTCCGGCGGAGCGACGGGCGCCGGCCGAGCGGGTCAGCCCTCGAACTCGTCGAAGACGCGGCGCGGCCCGGCGCCGGTGGTGGCGAGGGCGTCGTGCGGGTTCGCGAGCGCGCAGGAGGCCATCGACAGGCACCCGCAGCCGATGCAGTCGGTGAGGTTGTCCCGCAGGCGCGTGAGCTCGTCGATCCGGTGCGAGAGGTCGTCGTGCCAGTACCGCGACAGCCGCTCCCAGTCCGCCTTCGTCGGGGTGCGGCCGTCCGGCAGCGTGGCCAGGGCCTCGCGGATCGTCGCGAGCGGAATGCCCACGCGGTGACTGATCCGGATGAAGGCGACGCGGCGCAGCATCTCGCGCGGGTACCTCCGCTGATTGCCGGAGGTGCGCCGCGCGGAGATCAAGCCCTCGCGCTCGTAGAAGTGCAGCGCCGATACCGCGACACCGCTGCGCGCGGACAGCTGGCCGACGCTGAACTCCCGGGTGGTCTCCACGCCGGGAACACTACCTGAACGTTAGTTCAGGGATCAGCGTGCGGCGGGCTTCGGCGCCGACGAGGACGCGGGTGCCGGCTTCGCGGCCGGAGCCGCGGGCTTCGCCGACGGAGCCGCGGGCTTCGCCGACGCGGCCGGGGCGGCCGGCTTGGCCGAGCCGCTCGCGGCGGGCGCCGGGGCGACCGCGGGCTTCGGCGGGTTCTTCAGGATCGAGATCTGCACCCCGAGCAGGTCCACGGCCAGCTGGTCGTCGGCACCGACGAAGGGGGCGGGCTCGCGGGACTGGCGGCCGCCGCGCAGCGACATCGTCACACCGTTGACGACGGCCGTGTACTGCCGCGACTGCAGGTACTCGGTCTGGTTGCCGCGCTTGGTCTTGGTGGTGAACTCCAGGCCCAGGCCGTCCGGGGCGCCGGTGACGGCGATCGGCCGCACGCTGACCTCGGTGGTGGCGCCGTCGCGGACGGCCTTGAAGGTGCCGCACTTGGGCAGCGCGGCGCGCAGCGGCGCGACGTCCATCGCGAACTTCGAAACCACCATCGACCAGTTCACCCCGCGGGTCGAGCCGTTCGTCTGCGCGGTGTCGGTGCCCTTGGGGATGGGCAGGCCCGCGTACAGCACCTTGCACTCGGCGGGGGTGACGGTCGCGCGGTTCAGCGACGCCCACGCGCCGTTCCAGCCCGCAGCGGCGCCGGAGAGCACCGCGCCGCCGAAGTTCATGCCGTCGGGGAGGTTGCCCGAGCCGATGACGAGCTCGCCCGCCTTGTTGGCGGGGGCCGCGGCCGGCTTCGGGTCGGCCGGCTTCGGATCCGCGGATGCGGCCGGAGCGAGCACGCCCACGGTCGTGGCGAGGGTGGCGACGGTGGCGGCGGACACGACGGCCCTGCCCACGAACGTACGAGTGCGCTTCATCGAAAGATCTCCCGGCGGTGATGACCTGACCTGTTCCGCACAGCAAGGTAGCACGCGGTGAGGCCACCCTCATGTGCAAGGATGTGCGCGTGGAGCAGTTGGAGCTATGGCCCGCGCCCTTCGCCGCAGGTCCGGTGACGGGCACCGTCGCGCTCCCCGGCTCGAAATCGATCACCAATCGTGCGTACGTCCTTGCAGCACAGGCACCCTCGCGCTCGACGCTGACGAACGCGCTCCGCAGCCGCGACACCGACCTCATGGCGGGCGCGCTCGCCGCGCTCGGGGCGCAGGTCGAGCCGCTAACCGACACCACGGTTGCGGTGACCGGCGGCGCGCTGCACGGCGGCACCGTCGACTGCGGGCTGGCCGGCACGGTCATGCGCTTCCTCCCGCCGCTCGCGGCCGGGGCGCGCGGCACCGTCGCCTTCGACGGTGACCCCCAGGCCCGGACCCGGCCGCTGGGCACCGTGCTCGACGCGCTGCGTGGGCTCGGCGCCCGGATCGACGGCGACGCCCTGCCCTTCACCGTGCACGGCGACGGGCCGATCCGCGGCGGCACCGTCACCATCGACGCGTCCGCGAGCTCGCAGTTCGTCTCCGGCCTGCTGCTGAGCGGCCCGAGCTTCACCGAGGGCGTCACGGTGCACCACGACGGGAAGCCCGTCCCGTCGATGCCGCACATCGAGATGACCGTCGACATGCTGCGCGCCGCGGGCGCCGAGGTCGACACGTCCGCGGCGAACACCTGGCGCGTCGCGCCGGGCGGCCTGCGCGCGCACGACTGGATCGTCGAGCCGGACCTGTCGAACGCCACCGTCTTCCTCGCCGCGGCCGCGGTCACCGGCGGTGCCGTCACCGTGCCGCACTGGAACCCGCAGTCCACCCAGCCCGGCGTGCAGTTCGCCGACATCCTCGCCGCGATGGGCGCCGAGGTGACGTCGGCCGACGGCGCGCTGACGGCCCGCGGCACCGGTGAGCTGCACGGCGTCGACTGGGATCTGCGCGACATCGGCGAGCTCACACCCACCGTCGCGGCCCTGGCCGCGCTCGCCGACTCGCCCTCGTACCTGCGCGGGATCGCGCACCTGCGCGGCCATGAGACGGATCGGCTCGCGGCCCTGACCGCCGAGATCACCGCCCTCGGCGGGCGCTGCACCGAGACCGAGGACGGGCTCACCATCGAACCCGCGACGCTGCACGGGGGCGTCTGGCACAGCTACGCCGACCATCGCATGGCGACCGCGGGCGCGATCCTCGGCCTGGTCACCGAGGGCGTGCAGGTGGAGGACATCGCGACCACGGCGAAGACGATGCCCGACTTCCCCGCCTTGTGGCGCGGTCTCCTCGGCGGCGAAAAGTGAGTCTTGGGTAAGCGCGAGTACGACGAGACCGATGTCCGGGTGCGCCCGGGCAAGAGCAGTCGGCCGCGCACCAAGAACCGGCCCGACCACAGCGACGCCGAGACGGCGATGGTGGTCTCCGTGGACCGCGGGCGCTGGGGCTGCGCGCTCGGCGGCGACCCCGACCGGATCATCACCGCCATGCGGGCCCGGGAACTGGGCCGCTCCCCCATCGTCGTGGGCGACTCGGTGGGCGTCGTCGGCGACCTGTCGGGCCGCAAGGACACCCTCGCCCGGATCGTCCGCGTCGACGAGCGCGCGACCGTGCTGCGTCGCACCGCCGACGACACCGACCCGTACGAACGGATCGTCGTCGCGAACGCGCAGCAGCTGCTCATCGTGACGGCGCTCGCCGACCCGCCGCCCCGGACGGGGTTCGTCGAGCGCACCCTCATCGCCGCCTACGCCGGCGGCCTGACTCCGGTGCTGTGCCTGACCAAGGGCGATCTCGCCGACGCGGAGGAGTTCACGGCCGCCTTCGCCGATCTCGACCTCACCGTGATCGCCGCGGGCCGCGACGACCCGCTCGACGCCGCTCACGAGCTGCTCGCCGGCCGCCTCACGGCGCTCATCGGGCACAGCGGCGTCGGCAAGTCGACGCTGGTCAATCGGCTCGTCCCGGACGCCAACCGCGCCACAGGCGTGGTCTCCGGAGTCGGCAAGGGCCGGCACACGTCCACGCAGTCGGTGGCGCTGTGGCTGCCCGACGGCGGCTGGGTGGTCGACACCCCCGGCATCCGCAGCTTCGGCCTCGCGCACATCTCGACCGACGACGTGGTCGCGGCCTTCCCCGACCTCGGCGAGGCCGTGGAGGACTGCCCCCGCGGCTGCACCCACCTGGGGCCGCCCGCCGACCCCGAATGCGCCCTGGACCGGCTGGAGGGGACGGCGCACCGTCGGGCGATGGCGGTCCGGGGCCTGCTGGCGGACCTGTCCTCCACCCCCGACTGGGCCTGAGTGCGGCGGAGCCCGGCTCCGATATTGTTAGTTACGTGAACATTTTGCTGACCGGCATCGCCGGCTACTCGCACCTGGTCCCGTTCGTCCTCCCCGCGGCGTCGGCTCTGCGCGCCGCCGGTCACCGGGTGACGATCGCGGTCCCCGAGGCCGGCGTGGACCTCGTCGCCGAGTACGGCTTCGAGGCCCTCCCGCTGCGCGGCGTGCCCGAGCTGCGCGAGGTCGTGACCGACCCGGCGCTGCGCGCCGACGACTTCAGCGTGGCCGGCTACGTCCCGCCCGCCTCGCTCCCGCCGATCGACGGGGCGCTGCCGACATCGTCGGTCCTCATCTCCGCGCGCGCCTTCATCGGGGTCATCGCGCACCGCGCGGCGACCGCTCTGCTCGACGCGCTCGGCGACAGCGTGCCGGACCTGATCCTGCGCGATAACACCGAGTTCGGCGGCCACCTCGTGGCCGAGCGGCTCGGCTGCCGCGAGGCCGTCCTGGACGTGGCGCCGATGCTCGACGAGCGGGCCCCGGAACTGGTCGCGATACTCAACGAGGTGCGCCGGGAGCACGACCTGCCCGTGGTCACGGCACTCCCCGTCGCCCCCCGGATCGCGCAGACGCCGCTCGACTTCTACCCGCCCGAGCGGCCCGTCGGCGACGTGCACTGCTTCCGCCCGGGCACCCGCACGCACGCACCGCTGGACGCCGCGATCGCGGATCTCCCCGCCGACGGGCCGCTGGTGCTGGCGAGCCTCGGCTCGGTGGCGCCGCGGATCGGCATCGGCGGTGTGCTCCTGGACCGCATCGTGGAGGCGCTGGGTTCGCTGGAGGTGCGCGCCGTGGTGGCGGCCGGCTCGCACGCGGTGCCGAATCCACCGACCAACGTCATCGTCACCGACTTCGCCGACCAGCAGACCGTCCTGTCGACCTGCGATGCCTTCGTCTCGCACGGCGGTTTCAACGGCGTGCGGGAGTCGCTCCAGGCCGGCGTCCCGACGGTGCTGCTCCCCCTGTTCGGGGATCATCCCGGCAACGCGGCCCAGGTCGAACGACTCGGCGCCGGTATCGCCCTCGATCCGGCCACGGCGTCGGCCGAGGAGATCGCCGCGGCCACGGCGAAGATCCTGGCCGACCCCGCGTACCGGCGCAACGCCCAGCGGTTCGCGCGCCGGACACAGGCCCTCCCCGAGCTCGGCGCCTTCCCCGCCGTACTCGCCTGAGCCGGCGGGCCGGCGTGGGCCCGCGGGCCGCCCGGCCCCGCTACGCGGACGCGCGCTTGGGGAGCTTCCAGCCCGGCCGGGGGAAGTGGCAGGTGTAGCCGTCGGGGTACTTCTCCAGATAGTCCTGGTGCTCCGGCTCGGCCTGCCAGAACGGGCCCGCCGCCTCGATCGTGGTGACGGCCTTGCCCGGCCACAGTCCGGAGGCGTCGACGTCCGCGATGGTGTCGCGGGCGACCCGCTCCTGCTCCTCGCTCAGCGGGAAGATCGCCGAGCGGTAGCTCGAGCCGACGTCGTTGCCCTGCCGGTCCTTGGTCGACGGGTCGTGGATCTGGAAGAAGAACTCCAGCACGTCGCGGAAGCTGGTCTGCTCCGGATCGAAGACGATCTCGACGGCCTCCGCGTGCCCGGGGTGGTTGCGGTAGGTGGCGTGGTCGTTCGTGCCACCGGTGTAGCCGACGCGCGTCGCCTCGATGCCCGGCTGCCTGCGGAGCAGATCCTGCATGCCCCAGAAACATCCGCCCGCCAGGACCGCCGTCTCGCGGCCGGGGATCGTGGTGATGGTGCCGTTGTCAGTCATGCGCAGCTCCTTCCGCCGGGAGACCAGTGCTCCCGCTGTTCGCTTCAACACCGCCGTCAGTCGCACGATTCCGACGCTACTCCGGATACCCGCTCCGATGTCGTCTCCAGCGACGTGAGGCCCCGCGCGAGGCCGGCCTTGTCGGACGGCCGTGCCGCTCAGGGCGACGTCGGCCCGGGCACCCAGGTGAAGTAGGCGCTGTTCGGGTCGTCGGCATAACTCCCGAACGGCGGGCAGGAGACGAAGCCGTGGGCCCGGTACAGCGCCCGCGCCGGGGCGAAGAAGTCCTGAACGCCGGTCTCGAGCGAGATCCGGTGCACGCCGCGGGCGCGGGCGTCCTCGAGGGCGAAGGTCAGGAGCCGGCGCCCGATCCCCCGGCCGCGCACCCGCGGTGCGGTGCGCATCGACTTCAGTTCCTCGTGACCGGGTGCCAGTTCCGCCAGTGCGACGGTACCGACCAGCGCGCCGTCGTCGTGCAGGGTCCACAGGCGCACGTGCGGCGCGCGCAGCTCGTCCAGGGCGAGCGCGTGCCGGCTCTCCGGCGGCGCGGTGGGCGCCATGTCCGCGTGGTGCGCGGCCAGGAACGCCGCCAGGGCGGGATCGTCGAAGTCGGCGCGCGTGATCACTCCGACGCGGCCTGTGCCGCGTCGATCATCGCGTCGACGCTGGTCAGCTTCACCCGGGGGCGCGCGTCCTCCTCGGCGAGGGCGGTCTCGTGCGCGTCGATGGCCATCCAGCCGTCGTACTCGACCAGGTTCGGCACCCGGTCCACGATGAGCTGCTCGACCTGCGCGCCGTCGAAGTCGCTGCGGACCAGCTTGCCCTCGGCGACGTCGGAGAGCAGGACCGAGACGGTGTCGCGGGCGCAGTCCCGGTTGGTGGGGATCACGCCCGAGGGGCCGCGCTTGATCCAGCCCACGACGTAGTGGCCCGGCAGCGGCGCACCGTCGTAGCCGACGATCCGGCTGTCGGCGTTGCGGAAGACGCCCCGCTCGGTGTCGAAGGGGATGCCCGGGATCGGCGTGCCGTGGTAGCCGACGGCGTGGATGACCAGGCCCGCGGCGTGCTCGGCGACCGCACCGGTGGGCTGCGCCTCGACGGTGCCGTCCTCGCCCTCGACGAGCGCGTTGGTCGCCACGGAGACGGTGCGCACACGCTCGTCGCCGCCGATGCCGACCACGGAGCGCAGGAACTTCAGCACGATCCGGCGGTCCGCGCCGGTGGGCTCCTGCGCGGCCAGCTTGCGGAGCTGCTTGAGGTTGTTGCGCTGGACCGGCGGGCGGGCCTTGTCGCGCTCCTTGTCCTCGGCGGGGACGTCGGCGGGATCGACGATCACGTCGACGCCGGGCAGCTTGCCCAGCTCGGCGACCTCGGACGGGGTGAACGCGGCGTGCTCGGCGCCGCGCTGCCCCAGCACGACCACCTCGCGCACCGACGACCCGTGCAGGGCCTCGAGGGCGTGCTCGGCCATGTCGGTGCCGGAGAGCTTGTCGGTGTCGGTGACCAGGATGCGGGCCGCGTCCAGCGCGACGTTGCCGTTACCGATCACGACGGCGCGCTCGACCCCCAGGTCGACGTCGAGATCGCAGCGGTCGGGGTGGCCGTTGTACCAGCCCACGAAGTCGCTCGACGGATGGTTACCGGGGAGCCAGGCACCCTCGACCTCGAGCCGGCGGCCGCCGGACGCGCCGATCGCGTAGATGACCGCGTCGTACCACTGGGCGAGCTCGGAGGCCTGGATGTCGGTGGCGATCTCGACGTTGCCGAAGTAGCGGAAGTTCTCGTGCTGCGCCGTGCGGTCGAAGATCTTGGTGACCGACTTGATCGCGGGGTGATCGGGGGCCACGCCGTAGCGGACCAGGCCGAAGGGCGTCGGCAGTCGGTCGAAGACGTCGACCTGGACGTCGAGATCGTCCTGCTCCAGCAGGTTCCCGGCGGCGAAGAATCCCGACGGCCCGGACCCCACGATGGCGACGCGCAAGGGCTTCATCAACAACACTCCCGAAACGAACGGCGCGACAGCCTTCTTAGGCTGCCCAAAGTACGAAGTCTACGCGACGCCCGAGCGGCGGCGACGCGCGCGACGCGCCCGTTTGGCCTCGACCTCGAGCCGCTTCTGCTCGACCTTGTGCCGCGCGGCCTCGGCGATCGCCGACCGCAGCCCCACGCGCTCGACCTCCTCCTGGGCGGCGTGCGCGGCCTCGCGGGCGTGGACGAGCCGCTCGTGGGCGTTCTCCTGCGCATGCGCCAGCCGGTCCTGCGCGGCCTCCTGCGCGTGCTGCAGGCGCTCGCGCACCGCGGCGAACCGCAGCTCGGAGGCCGTCTCGGGGGCGTCGTCCGAGGTGGCGCGGAGCCAGCGGTCGGGCAGCGAGAGCTTGGCGATGGTGCGCTGCGAGAGGTAGTACTGCCGCAGCAACGGACCCTCGGTGTAGGGCAGGTCGTACTTCTCGCAGATCGCGCGCACCTTGGTGGCGATCTCGGAGAGCCGGTTCGACGGCAGGTCCGGGAACATGTGGTGCTCGATCTGGTAGCTCAGGTTGCCGGTCATGAAGTCCATGGCGGGGCCGCCGGAGATGTTCGCGCTGCCCAGCATCTGCCGGAGGTACCACTCACCGGGCGTCTCGTCGACGATCGACTCGGTGGTGAACTTCTCGGCACCGTCGGGGAAGTGCCCGCAGAAGATGACGACGTACGTCCAGATGTTGCGGGCGACGTTGGCGGTCAGGTTCGCGGTCAGCGTGCGCCCGAAGGAGCCGCCGACGGCCTTGCTGATCGCGGGATAGAGCAGGAAGTCCTTGCCCAGCTGGCGGGCCGCCTTCACGCCGAGTTCGCGCAGCTGCTTGCGGGTCTGCGGCCAGGGCTTGTTGCCGGCGATCGCCTCGGCGAGCTCGATGTCGTGCAGGGCGATGCCCCACTCGAAGGTCAGGCCGAGGAAGAGGTTGTTGAGGAACTGCGCGGACCGCTTCGCCTGCCACTGCTCGTCGCGGGTCACGCGGAGGACGCCGTAGCCCACGTCGAGGTCCATGCCCACGACGTTGGTGTACTTGTGGTGCAGGAAGTTGTGCGAGTGCTTCCAGTGGGCGCCCGGGCACGCCATGTCCCACTCCCAGGTGGTGGAGTGGATCTCGGGATCGTTCATCCAATCCCACTGCCCGTGCATGACGTTGTGCCCGAGCTCCATGTTCTCGATGATCTTGGCGACCCCGAGCATGCCCGCGCCCGCGGCCCAGAACCAGCGGTTCCTGGAGCCGAGGATCGTCAGCCGGCCCGCGGCCTCCAGGGCGCGCTGCGCCCGGATCACGCCACGGATGTACCGGGCGTCCCGCTCGCCGCGGGAGGACTCGACCTCGGCGCGGATCGCATCCAGTTCGGCCGCGAGCCGCTCGACGTCGGCGTCGTCGAGATGTGCGTATTCGCCGACATCAGTGATAGCCACGTCTTCAGGCTACGCGCAGTCCGGAGCGGCGCGTTACTTCGCGGCCGCCAGCTCCTCGACGTGCGAGCGCAGGCCACGACGGTTGCCGTCTGCATCGATCTCGCCCTTGACCACGGTGGTCTCGCCGGACTCGTCGTAGAAGCGCTTGTTCGAGTGGGTCTCGGGCGCGTCGTCGACGGTGGCCTTGAGGAACCGGTCGGGCAGCGACAGCTTGATGATCGTGCGCCACGACTCGGCGTACTGCCGCCACATGGGGCCGCTGTTGTAGGGCAGGTCGTACTTCTCGCAGATCTCGACGAGGCGCGAGTTGATGTAGTTGTAGCGGTTCGAGGGCAGATCCGGGTACAGGTGGTGCTCGATCTGGCGGCCCAGGTGTCCGGTGATGAAGTGCAGCGCATCACTGCCCTCGAAGTTCGCGGTGCCCAGCATCTGGCGCAGGTACCACTCGGGGAGCGTCTCGTTCTCGATGTCCTCGATGGTGAACTTCTCGGCATCGTCCGGGAAGTGGCCGCAGAAGATGGTCATGTGGTCCCACACGTCGCGGACCGTGTTCGCGACGAGGTTGGCCGAGGCCGCCTTCTTGTAGCCGCGGGCGCCGGTGAAGGGCACGGCCATCGCGGGGAACAGGACGTAGTCCTTCGCCGTCTGCTTGGCGATCTTGGTGAGGACCACCTTGAGCCGGCTGCGGAACTCCTCCCAGTCGTAGTTCGCGTACTGCTCGCCGCCGTTGAGCGCCGCCTTCATGGCGTTCATCAGCTCGAGGTGCTGCACGGCCTTGCCGTACTGGAAGCCCGTCATGAGGATGAGGTTGTACACCGGGTTGAACAGCATGTACGGCTCCCACGGCTGGTCGCGCGTGACGCGCAGGATGCCGTAGCCGATGTCGTCGTCCATGTCGGTGACGTTGGTGTACTTGTGGTGCATGTAGTTGTGGGTGTGGCGCCAGAACTTGCCGTCCGAGGCGCTGTCCCACTCCCAGCTGGTCGAGTGGATCTCCGGATCGTTCATCCAGTCCCACTGGCCGTGCATGATGTTGTGGCCGAGCTCGTTGTTCTCGATGACCTTGGCGTAGCTCAGGCACGCGGCGGAGGCGGCCCACGCGGCCTTGCCCTTCCAGCCCTTCATGCCGGCGCCCAGGCCGAAGACGCGGCCGGCGGTCTCGGCGATGCGCTGGCTCTTGATGACGCGGCGGATGTACTTGGCGTCCTCCTCGCCGCGGCTCTCCTCGATCTCGCGGCGCAGCGCGTCCAACTCGGCACCGAGCGCCTCGATGTCGGCGTCGGTCAGGTGCGCGTACTCCGCGACGTCAGTGATAGCCACGAGGCGATCCCCAATCGGTACGACCGCATGGCGCGGCCTCAAGAACAGAACGATTCCACTGTAACAGCCGGGTAGGACAAAGTCATCGATCTTGTTCCAGGAGTGACGTAGCCCGCACCAACGCCCGATGCCCGACGGTGCGCGGCACCGTCGGGCATCGGAGAGGCGAGATCAGGGGCGGCGACGGCCCCGTCGGGCGTGCACGGCCGCACGCGCGGCCTTGAGGCCGAAGCGGCGGCCCGTGCGCTCGTCGACGCGCGGCTCCGCGAACTCGGTCCCGGCGAACATGGCCTCGGACGCGGTCTCCGGGGCGTCGTCGGCGGTGTCGCGCAGGTACTTGTCGGGCAGCGACAGCTTGGCGATGGTCCGCCATGACTTGTAGTACTGCACGTGCAGCGGCCCGATCGTGTAGGGCAGGTCGTACTTCTCGCACAGCGCGCGGACCCGGACGCCGATCTCGGCCAGCCGGTTCGACGGCAGGTCCGGGAACAGATGGTGCTCGATCTGGTAGCTGAGGTTGCCCGAGAGGAAGTCGATGACGGGGCCGCCCGAGAGATTGGCGCTGCCCAGCATCTGCCGCAGGTACCACTCGGCCTGGGTCTCGTTGTCGACGTCCTGCTTCGTGAACTTCTCGGCACCGTCGGGGAAGTGGCCGCAGAAGATGACGGCATTGGTCCAGACGTTGCGGATCACGTTGGCGGTGATCGTCGCGGTGAGCGCCTTGCGCCAGCCGCGCTTGCCGCCGAACGGGACGCCGACCAGCGGTGCCGCGACGTAGTCCTTGAGCACCTGGCGGCCGATCTTGCGGCCGACGTCCGAGGCGTCCGCCTTGAATCCCGCCTGGTCGAACCAGGGCTTGTTCCACTTGGTCGCCGCGCGGCCGAGCTCCAGGTGCTGGATCGCCACCCCGTACTCGAACAGGAGCATGAGCAGGGTGTTGTAGGCCAGGTTGCCCGCGTTGAACGGGGTCCACGGCTGGTCCCGGGTCACGCGGAGGGTCTTGTAGCCCACGTCGTCGTCCATGTCGAGGACGTTCGTGTACTTGTGGTGCACGTAGTTGTGCGTGTGCTTCCACAGGCGCGACGTGCCGGCGTTGTCCCACTCCCAGGTCGTGGAGTGGACCTCGGGATCGTTCATCCAATCCCACTGCCCGTGCATGATGTTGTGCCCGAGCTCCATGTTCTCGATGATCTTCGCCAGCCCCAGCGAGACCGCCGAACCCCACCAGAAGCCGCGCTTGTGCGCGCCGAGCAGCATGAGCCGGCCCGCGACCTCGAGACCGCGCTGGGCGGCGATGGTGCGCTGCAGGTAGCGCACGTCCGATTCGCCGCGGACGGCCTCGATGTCGCGCCGGATCGCGTCGAGCTCCGCCCCGAGCGTCTCGACGTCGGCCTCGGTGAGGTGCGCGTACTCGGGGATGTCGGTGATCGCCATGCGGGGCAGCCCTCCGTGGTCGGTCTCGGATCTAACCTACGCAACCGTAAGTTACGGGGTCGTAGGTGTCAATCGGAGACCGGCCGGGCCGCCGTACGGCGTCGGACGTCGAGGGTGCAGTCGCCCACAGCACGGTGATGCACTGGGGCACCGCTCCGGGCTAGACGTCGAGCGTGCAGTCGCCGACGGCCACGCTGATGCACGTCTGGATGCGCTCACCCTCGGTGTGCAGGTCGCCGCTGCGCAGGTCGCGGACCTGGCCGTCGGCGAGCTGCACCACGCAGGTCTGGCAGATGCCCATGCGGCAGCCGAAGGGCATCTGCACTCCGGCGGCCTCGCCGGCCTCGAGAAGGGTGGTGGCACCGTCGACGTCCGTGGTCTTGCCCGCCTTGAGGAAGGTGACCTCGCCGCCGCTCGCGGAGACGTCCGCGCGTTCGACGGTGAACCGCTCCTGATGCAGGCGCGACTCGATGCCGCGGTCCTTCCAGGCCTTCTCCATGTCGTTGAGGAAGACGCCGGGGCCGCAGATCCAGGTCTGCCGCTCCTGCCAGTCCGGCACGGCCTCGCCCAGGTTGGCGGGCGTCAGGCGGCCGACGTCGCGGGTGTAGCGCAGCTGGACGGCGACGTTCGCGTGATCGGCGTCGAAGGCCTCCAGCTCGTCGCGGAACAGCGCGGAGTCGGCGTTGGGTGCGGAGTGCACGGCCACGATGTCGGTGGACGCGGGGATGCCGCGTCGCTCCAGCGTGCGGAGCATCGCCATGACGGGCGTGATGCCGCTGCCCGCGGTGAGGAACAGGACCTTGGGCGGCAGCGGGTTCGGAAGCGTGAAGTCGCCCGACGGGGCCTGCAGGCGCACGATGGTGCCCTCCTGCACGCCGGTGACGAGGTGGTTCGAGAGGAAGCCCTCGTTCATCGCCTTGACGGTGATCGACACCTCGCGCGGCGCGCGGCCGTGGCCCATGTCCGGCACGGAGGTGAGCGAGTACGAGCGCCAGGTCCACTTGCCGCCGACGAGGACGCCGATACCCACGTACTGGCCGGCCTCGTACTTGGTGTTGAAGCCCCAGCCGGTCTCGATGGTGAGGGTGACGGACTCGTCGGTCTCCTGCTGGACCTTGACGATCTTGCCGCGCAGCTCGCGGGCCGACCACAGGGGGTTGATGAGGTGCAGGTAGTCGTCCGGCAGCAGCGGCGTCGTCAGTCGCGCCACCGCGCCGCGCACCAGGTTGGTGCGGGGATGCTCGGCGGAGACGCCCTTGGCCGGGGCCTCGAGCCAATCACGGAAGGCACGGAAGGAGTTGCTCATGGGGGTGAGCCTACGGTGCCGTAACCTGTTGGGACAATTTCTGTGAGGTTGTCCTATCGGGCGCCGCGCGGCGAGGGCTTCGCCGGGCCGTTCGCGACGAAGTCCCAGTAGCCCCGCGGACCGTCGGAGACCCGCAATCGGTCGCCGGTGACCTTGACGGTGCGCGCACCGTCGAAGGCCGTGCGGAACTGCTCACCCGCGCCGGGCGCGAAACACGCCCGCAGCGTGGAGACCAGGCCGCCGAAGACGACGCGCTCCCCCGTGACCGCGGCGGTCATGCCGAAGACGTTGCAGCCGTCGTTGCCGCCCGCCCCGTCGCCCGTGATGCTGAAGTACGCGGGCGCGCCGGTGTACTTGATCGGGGCCGTCCGCGCGAACCCGTGCGCATCGAATCGCCACTGCGTGCCGGTGAGCGGCACCGGCGCCGCCGACGCCACAGGTGCGGACACGACGATGCCCGCCCCGGCGAGGAGGGCCGCAGCGGCGCGGGCAGCACGCACAGTCATGGCTCCACCGTAGCGCCGGTCCCGGCGCGCGGTCAGAGGAGTTCGAGAAGGAAGGGCAGTTCCTGCGTGGCGTACCACGCCAGGTCGTGGTCCTCCGCATCGCCGACGGCGAGCTCGGCGTCCTCGTCGCCGAGGTCCGCGGCGTCGACCAGCTGGGCCGCGCGGGTCACGGCGTCCTCGGCCTCGGAGACGTCGACGTGCACCGCCAGCACGTCCTTCAGCCGGATCGGCTCGGTCACCTTGAGCACCGCGTCATCGAGGTCCGGGCGCTCCTTCGCGGCCGGTACGTCGACGGTGATCACCACGCGCCGAACGGGTTCCGGCTCACCGTCGGCCGTGGCGCCGTCGTCCGGTCCGTCGACGGCGAGCAGGCGCAGCGAGGCGCGCGCGGCCTGTCGCATGGCGGCCTCGGCGAGTTCCTCGTCGTCGCCCGAGGTGTACGCCTCGCGCAGCGCGGGCGTCACCCCGAAGACGGTGCCGCCCAACGGGAAGAGCTCACCGTCGCGCTGCAGGACCTGCAGCCCGGCCAGAGTGCTGGGCACGTACACGCGGACGGTCATCTACTCCCCTTTCGCGGACGCGGCGAGCTCGTCCAGTGCCTCGTACAGGAACTCGGTCATCGAGATCACGTCCCACATGCCGTCGCGGTCGGCGTTGAGGCCGATGTACACCGTCCCGTTGTACGACGTGATGCCGATCGACACGACCTGGTTCGCGATGAGCGGCGGCACCGGGTAGACCTGTTGCACCTCGATGCCGGACAGATACACCGGCGCCTGCGGTCCCGGCGCGTTGGTGACCAGGGTGTTGAAGGATCGCGGCGAGACGCTCATCGCGGTGCGCGCGCCCAGCGCGTGCAGGGTCGGCGGGGTGAAGCCGCCGCTCGCGGCCAGCGCTCGCGCGGCGACCTGCCGGTTCCGGTCCACCTGGGCGGCGGCGCCGTGGGCGATCTGGCGCATCCGGACCACCGCGTTGCCCTCGGCGACGGGGAGCCGCACGATGTACGCGCGTACCTGCTCGCCGACGCCGAGCCCGACGTCGTCGACGGCGATCGGCTCGAGCACCCGTACCTCGGTGCCGGCGCTGATCGGCTCCCCGCGCGAGATGAGCCACGTGCGCAGGCCGCCCGCGATCACCGACAGGAGCAGGTCGTTGACGGTGCAGCCGTAGGCCGCCCGCAGCCTGCGGAACTCGTCGAGGTCCATCCGGGCGACGGCGAACCGCCGGCTCCGGGAGATGGGGACGTTGAGCGAGCGCACCGGAGTGACGGCCGTCCGGGCGCGCACGAGTGACGACGCGCGCTCGAGGACGTTGGCGGCGTCCTCCTGCAGACCGGTGATCGACTCGGCGACCTCACCGACGACGCCCTGGATCATCGCGGCGGTGCGCTTGGGCCGGGAGAGCATGTCGATGACGGCGCCCATCACCAGCTCCCCGTCGCTGGGCTCGTGCTGCCCCATCCACAGGTCCTCGGGCGGCTGCGGCGTGTGCGGGGACTCCGTGAGCAGCAGCTGCATCAGGTCGACGTTCGCGCGGCCGTCGACGAGCGCGAGATGGGTCTTGGAGAACACCGCCAGCCGGTCGTCGGCGAGGCCCTCGATGAGGTACACCTCCCACAGCGGCCGCTCCCGGTCCAGCGGCCGGGAGTTCAGCCGCGCCACCAGGTCGTGCAGCTGGTCGTCGCTGCCCGGCTGCGGCAGCGCGGAGACCCGCACGTGGTAGGTGATGTCGAAGTCGCGGTCCTCGATCCAGACGGGTCGGGCAATGCCCAGCGGCACCGTGCGGACCTTCTGCCGGTAGCGGGGGACCTCCGCGAGCCGCTCCTCGACGGTGTCGAGGAGGCGCTCGTAGTCGAGCCCCTCCTCGGGTCGGCTCAGGATCACGAGCGAACCGACGTGCGTCGGGGTGGTGGAGTTCTCCAACGCGTAGAACTCCGCGTCGGACTGGCCGAGCCTGCCCTTCACCTGCACCTCCCCCGGGGACCGATCGTCGGCGCCAGCATACGGGATCGGCCGCCCGGCACCCCCGGGAGTCGATGGGATCCGAACGGCGTCGTGATGCGTCTAATCAGTATGGGGGCGATCATTCTCGCGACCGACGGGGCACGGTCCCGCGCGCCGCGCACACCGGTACCGGGCTTCGTTCTGCTGCGGGCACCGGACGCCGAACCGCCGGCGCAGCCGCTGACGCACGTCCGGGCGGCACGGGCCGCTCCGCCGCTGCCGGCACCGGCGGAGACCGCACCGCCGGAACCGATGCCCGCGCCCGGGCCCGTGGCCGCGGTGCACCCCGATGCGCACCGCTTCGTGCTCTCGACGCTGCGGCCGGTCTTCGAGGTGCTGGACCGGCGGCGCCCGGCGAAGCATCTGGCGACGATCGCGTCGGGCACCGTCGTCGACGTCCTGCGGACGCTCGCGGAGAGCGGGCCCGTCGGGCCCGTCTCCGGGTGGGGGAACGTGCACGTCGGGACGCCGCGCGCCCTGGCGCAGCGGCCCCGCCGCCCGCGCGGCCCGGAAGTGGGCGCCGAGATCTTCCTGACCTACACGCGCGGGGAGCGGGTGCTGGCCGCGGCGGGCCGGGTCGAGGCCGCGGCCGGACGGTGGCGGTGGGTCGCGTTCACGACGGCGGCCTGAACGCGGGTTCGGGGTGTTTGCGCGAATCACGACCGCCCGGCCCGGCGGGGCGGTACACAAGGGACATGTCGCTGAGCTCGCTGCGTGCCGCGTTCCGTTACCGGGTGGCCCGCCACCTCCTGATCGGCCCCCTGCTGTGGGCATGGGGGCGCCCCGAATACACCGGGCTGGAGAACATTCCGCGCAGCGGACCGGTGATCCTCGCCGCGAACCACCTCGCGATCTCGGACTCCTTCTACGTGGTGCAGAGCGCGCGGCGGCCGGTCAGTTTCCTCGCCAAGGCGGACTACTTCACCGAGCCGGGCCTCAAGGGCCGGTTCAAGAAGGTCTTCTTCTCCGGCATGGGGCAGATCCCGGTCGACCGCCGCGGCGGCTCCGTCTCGGCGCCCGCGCTGGAGGCGGCCACGAGGATCGTCGAGGACGGCGGCGCCTGGGGGATCCACCCCGAAGGCACCCGCTCCCCCGACGGCCGGCTCTACAAGGGCAAGACCGGCGCGGTACGCGTCGCGCTCGCCACGGGCACCCCGATCATCCCGATCGCGCTGGGCCGCACCGACAACCGCACGCGGAAGAACTTCTGGAAGAGCCGCGTGACCGTCGACGTGCTGCCGCCGCTGGACCTGAGCGATGCGAGCCTCGACGACCAGGATTCGATCCGCCGCGCGACCGACCGGCTCATGGACACCATCGGCGAGCACACCGGCCAGACCCGGGTGCCCGAGTACGCGAAGAAGGGCGGCAAGTAGCCGCACGCCCGCACTGCGGCAGGCCCTCTGGTTCGCCCTGGTCCGGCATCGGCGCCGGCGGACCCGGTGTAGGCCCGCCGGGCACCGTTACCGGCGGTGCTTGCCCCGCGCCGCGGCGGCCTTCTGCGCGGCCCGGTCGGCCTCGCGCTTGGCGGCACGGCGCTCGGACCGCGAGCCCTGCGGCTCGTCGGCGTTTTGCGAGATCTCGGTGAGCTCGCCCTGCTCGGAGGGCCCGGAGAGGGTGATCTTCTCGGGGTCCGGCTCGGCGACGGGGCTGCTGAGCTGCGCCTGCGGGGCGGCGGCACCGTCGGCCGGTGCGGCGCCCTCCTCGGGCTCCTGCACCTGGACCTTGAACAGCGTCGAGACCGACTCCTCCTTGAGGCCCTCGAGCATGCCGTTGAACATGTCGTAGCCCTCACGCTGGTACTCGACCACCGGATCGCGCTGGGCGATCTGGCGCAGGCCGATGCCCTCCTTGAGGTAGTCCATCTCGTAGAGGTGCTCGCGCCACTTCTGATCGAGGACCGACAGCAGCACGGACCGCTCGACCTGGCGCATGGCGCCCTCGCCGGCGGCCTTCTCGATGTTCTCCTGGTGCGTGTCGTAGGCCGCGTGGATGTCCTTGAGCAGGACGTCCTTGAGTTCGGCGCTCGTGATCTCGTCGCGGTCGCCGTTCTCGTCCTCGCCGACGACCTGCTTCCAGTCGAGCTTGATCGGGTACAGCGTGCCCAGGGCCGTCCACAGTTCGTCGAGGTCCCAGTCCTCCACGTAGCCGGTGGAGGTGGCGGCGTCGACGTAGGCGGAGACCACGTCGTCGGTCATGTGGTTGACCTGATCGAAGAGGTCCTCGCCCCGGAGGATCTTGCGGCGCTCGTCGTAGATGACCTTGCGCTGCTCGTTCTGCACGTCGTCGTACTTGAGGACGTTCTTACGGATCTCGAAGTTCTGCTGCTCGACCTGGGTCTGCGCGCTGCGGATGGCGCGCGAGACGAACTTGTTGTCGATCGGCACGTCGTCGGGCAGGTTGACGCGGTTCATCCACGCCTCGATCTGGGCGCCGTTGAAGCGCCGCATCAACTCGTCGCCGAGCGAGAGGTAGAAGCGGGACTCGCCCGGGTCGCCCTGGCGGCCGGAGCGGCCGCGGAGCTGGTTGTCGATGCGCCGCGACTCGTGCCGCTCGGTGCCGAGCACGTAGAGGCCGCCGGCGGCGCGCACGTCGTCGCCCGCCTCCTTCGACTCCTTCTTGACCTGCTCGATGGTCTCGTCCCACGCGGCCTCGTACTCCTCCGGCGTGGTCACGGGGTCGAGGCCCCGCTCGCGCAGCGCGAGGTCGGCGAGGATGTCGGGGTTGCCGCCGAGCACGACGTCGGTACCGCGGCCGGCCATGTTGGTGGCGACCGTGACGGCGCCGGGCGTGCCGGCCTTGGCGATGATCGCCGCTTCCTGCTCGTGGAACTTGGCGTTGAGCACGGTGTGCGGGATCTTCTTGCGCTCGAGCTGGCGCGAGAGGTACTCCGACCGCTCGACCGAGGTGGTGCCGATCAGCACCGGCTGGCCCGCCTCGTGGCGCTCCGCGATGTCCTCGACGATGGCGGCGAACTTCGCCTCCTCCGTCTTGTAGATCAGGTCCGTCTGGTCCTTGCGGATCATCGGCTTGTTCGTCGGGATCGGGATGACGCCCAGCTTGTAGATCTGGTGCAGCTCGGCGGCCTCGGTCTCCGCCGTACCGGTCATGCCCGAGAGCTTGTCGTAGAGGCGGAAGTAGTTCTGCAGCGTGATCGTGGCGAGGGTCTGGTTCTCGGCCTGGATCTCGACGTTCTCCTTCGCCTCCAAGGCCTGGTGCATGCCCTCGTTGAAGCGGCGGCCCGCGAGCACGCGGCCGGTGAACTCGTCGACGATGAGGACCTCGCCGGAGCGGACGATGTAGTCCTTGTCGCGCTCGTAGAGCTCCTTGGCCTTGATCGCGTTGTTCAGGTAGCTGACCAGCAGCGAGTTCTGCGCGTCGTAGAGGTTCTCGATGCCCAGCTGGTCCTCGACCAGCTCGACGCCGGCCTCGTTGACGCCGATCGTCTTCTTGCGGATGTCCACCTCGTAGTGGACGTCCTTCTCCATGAGCGGGACGATGCGCGCGAACTCCGTGTACCACTTCGACGAGGCGTCGGCCGGGCCCGAGATGATGAGCGGCGTGCGGGCCTCGTCGATGAGGATCGAGTCGACCTCGTCGACGATGGCGTAGTTGTGGCCGCGCTGCACCAGCTCCTCTTCGCTGTGCGCCATGTTGTCGCGCAGGTAGTCGAAGCCGAACTCGTTGTTCGTGCCGTAGGTGATGTCGGCGCCGTAGGCCTGCCGGCGACGGTCCGGGTCCTGCCCGGCGAGGATGCAGTCGACCTCGAGGCCGAGGAAGCGGTGCACGCGGCCCATCCAGTCCGCGTCGCGCTTGGCGAGGTAGTCGTTCGTGGTGACCAGGTGGACGCCCTTGCCGGTGAGCGCGTTGGCGTACGCCGCCATCACCGAGGTCAGGGTCTTGCCCTCACCGGTCTTCATCTCGGCGATGTCGCCCTGGTGCAGCGCGCCGGCGCCCATGATCTGCACGTGGTACGGCTTCTGCCCCAGCACGCGCCACGCCGCCTCGCGGGCGGTGGCGAAGGCCTCGGGGAGGATCTCGTCGAGCGACTCGCCCTTCTCCAGGCGCTTCTTGAACGTCTCGGTCTTGGCCTGCAGCTTCTCGTCCGAGAGCGCCTCGTACTCGTCGTTCAGGCTCTCCACGTAGGAGGCCAGGCCGTCGAGCCGCTTGACCATCCGGCCTTCGCCGAACCGCAGCACCTTGGAGAGAACCACTGAGCAACCTCAATCCGTTACAAGACAAACTCTGGACGCACGAATCCCGGCCGCGTCACCGCGACCGGGATCCATGGTAGGCGAAACGTCAGGTCAGGCGGAGAAGGCCGTAGTCGAAGGCCTTCCGTCGGTAGACCACGGACGGCTTCTCGGCCTCCTTGTCGAAGAAGAGGAAGAAGTCGTGGCCGACCAGTTCCATCTGCGACAGGGCGTCGTCGACCGTCATCGGTGTGCCCGGATGGTCCTTGATGCGGACGATCTGGCCGGGCAGGTGGTCCTCGACGAGCGCGGCGTACGGATCGTCGTCCGCCTCGGACGCGGGCGGCGCGTCGGGCAGAGCCGACGGTGCCGTGGCCTCGGCCACCGAGACCGGCGTGCGGTTGCCGTAGTGCACCTTCTTGCGGTCCGAGGCCTTGCGCAGGCGGCTCTGCAGACGGGAGAGAGCCGTCTCGAACGCGGCGTAGAAGTTCTCCGCCGCCGCCTCGGCGCGGGCGACGCCGCCCTTGCCGCGCACCGTCAACTCCAGCCGCTGGCAGGACTTGGACTGCCGCGGATTGGGCTCGTGGAAGAGGCTGACCTCGAACAGGGTGATGGTGGAGCGGAACTTCTCGAGCCGCGCCAGCTTGTCTCCCAGGTAGACGCGGAAGTGCTCGGGCACCTCCACGTTGCGGCCGTCGATGGCCACGGGGGCGTTGGGAGTGAGGTAGTCCTTGTCGCGCTCGTCAGTCACGTGGCTGGGTTCGCGGAAGGGGTCGACCTCGACGTTGGGGGTCGCGTGGGCGCGATTCGTGTCGCGCGGGGACAGAAGGGTCATGTGGAACCTTTCGTGCAGGCCCGGATCCTTTGCGCTCGTACGGATCACCAGTCCGTCACTTCGGTCAGGCGCGCGTGGGAGCAGGCTCAGATTCGAACGGCGGGCGGACTGCCCGACGCCAGGAAGGTGTGCGATCACCTCCTCTTTCTCGAACCGGGAAAGGTACCCCCGAAGATAGCCCGGGTCGCCGGTTCCCGCCAGGATTTGGTCATTGCGAGTTCATCGACACGTCACGCCGCGGCCAGAGTGAGGGCGGCGGCGACGGGCACGCCCCGTCGGGCCAGGGCGGCGACGGACTCGGCCAGAGTGGCCCCGGTGGTCACCACGTCGTCGACCAGGACGACGGTGCCGGCGGGCGGCAGCGACCGCACCCGGACGGCGCCGCGCACGTTGGCCGCGCGCGCCGACGCGCTCAGCCCCACGGACTCCGCGGCCCCCACGGCCCGCAGGACCGGCGCGACGGTCACCGGGCACGCCGGTTCGGCGGTGCGGGCGGCGGCGCGGCACACAGCGGTGACCACGTCGCCGCCCCGGCGTCGCGCGGCCCACGCCGTCGTGGGCGCGGGCACCAGGACGACGTCGCCGGCCAGCTCACCCCAGGCCCGCAGGCGCAGCACCGCGTGCGCGAGCGCGCGCCCCAGCGGGACGGACAGGTCGCCCCGTCCGCGCTCCTTGAGTTGCAGCACGGCGCGGCGGCGCGCACCGTCGTACCGGCCGAGCGTCCAGACGGGCACCCCGGGGTCGACGGTGGCGCGGATCAGCGCCGGCACGTCGTGCAGGGCCGCCTCGCAGCGCGCGCACCAGCGCACGCGGGGGAAGCCGCAGCCGCCGCAGGTGCGCGGCACGGCGAGCTCGATCAGGTCGTCGACCCCACCGAGGACACCCCGGACGATGCGCACGGCTCCCCCGATCCAGGTGCGTTCCTAGCCCGGCAGCACCGGGTTCGCCCGGCCCCCCGCCAGACGATCCACCTGGCTCCAGTATTGCTCGTCACTGTCCGGGCCGATGCTGATCTCCCAGACCCCCGACGAGTCGGTGGCGTAGACCGTGCTCGCGGACACCGCGACGTTGTAGACGGGCGGCGAGAGGTTGCGGCTCGGGAGCGCGGCGACCTCGCCGGAGTCGTAGCGCACGGACAGCACCGGCGAATCGGAGGTGTTGCGGCCGATGAAGATCGTGTCGCCGGACTGCCAATCGACCGACGACGCCACCAGCTCGCGGTCGGTGACCACGGACATGAGTCGGGTGAGCTTCGCCTGCCCGTTCGCCGCCGACTGCACGACGCCGACCAGCACCCGCCCGCCCACGACGAGGGCCGCCCGCACACCGTCGCGCGAGAGGCGCAGCTCGGTGATCGCGCCGGGCGCGACCGCCGCGACCTCGCTCGTGTCGACGTCGGAGGTCGAGACCTCGCCGGTGGTCTGGTCCTGCCGGACCCGGACCACCCGCGTCCCGTCGAGCACGGTCCAGACGCCGGCGTCGTCGGGCGTCCAGGACGGCCGGGTCATCGAGCCGGCGGTGAGCACCTGCGTCGGCACGCCGCCGTAGGGGGCCAGAGCGAGGGCGGCTCCGGGGACGCCGCGCCCACCCGCGTCGAGCACCGCCGCCACCTGCCGGCCCGAGCTCGACAGCCCGATCGAGCGGATCGACGTCGACGCGCCGAGCGGGCCCGCGACCGGAGTGACCTGTCCCCCGGTGCCCGGCCCGCCCGTGATCTTGACGAACCTGCCGTCGAGGACGCCGTGCAGGCCCACCGCGAGGTCGGAGGACGCGTTCGGGCTGATCGACGCGACGTCGTTGGGGTTCCAGCCCGACTGGTGCTTGTCGTCGAGCGGCGAGCCGTCGACGGTGATGACGTACGGCCCCTGCACGTCGGCGCCGGCGAGGCTCCACACGATCTGCCCGGCGACCAGCCGCGCCACGTCGGGCTCGATCCGCGGCAGGCCCGTGAGGTCCACCCGCACGCCCGCGAAGCCGACGCCGGGATCGCGCTGGTTCCCCTGCGCGTCCGTGACGGCACCGCGCACGGCCGCGTTGGCCCCGAAGGGATTGAAGACGGCGTCCTTGAGCGCGGCGCGGGGGCCGCGGACCAGCAGCACGAGCAGGTCGGAGGCCAGCTTGGAACGCGGTCCGGCCAGCCAGCGGGCGTCCGGCACCAGGGTGCGGCCCGTCGGGTCCGGGAAGTAGAGCAGGTACCGGCGGTAGACGAGGCGGAACTGTTCCGTGTCGATCACCAGCATCGGGGTGTCGCCCACCGAGCTGAGTCCCTGCACGCGCCACTGCCCGTCGACCCGCACGAGCTGCACGTTCTGCGTGATCGACTGCGAGGCCGGTTCGAAGGTGCCGTCGGCGCCGAGGAAGCCCGTGGCCTGCGCGCGGATCGTCGCCTTCATGAAGTTCTCGGTGCGCTCCGTGGGCAGCACGTCGATGTCCTTGACCACGACCGCCTGCTGCGGCACCTGCCAGTTCGCGTTCGGGGTGAGGAACTTGCGGGAGGCGGCGTAGTTGCCGTCGGCGACCGCATTGGCCTTGAGGAAGTCGCGGACGATGAGCTCGGGCTGCACGTCGCGGCGCGGCGCCAGCCCGCGGTCGGGCGCCGCGGTCTCCCCGCCCAGGTCGCCGATCACGCGCGGGCTCGTGGACTCGGGGATGTTGGCGCAGCCGGTGAGGACGAGCAGTGCCGCGAGCAGCACCGTCAGGGCCCGGCCGGGGTGCGTGCGGAGCACGCGGGCGAGCCTAGGCATCGTCGGAGCCCCCTTCCGCGCCGCGTCGCGCCATCGACTTCAGGGGCAGGGGGCTGACGGTGACCTTGCCGCCGCGGGTGCGGGGCAGGGTGAGCCGGAAGCAGGAGCCGCTGCCGGGCTCGCCCCACGCCTCGAGCCGGCCGCTGTGCAGCCGCGCGTCCTCGATGCTGATCGCCAGGCCCAGCCCGGTGCCGCCGGAGCGTCGCACGCGGGACGGATCGGACCGCCAGAACCGGTTGAAGACCAGCTTCTCCTCCCCGGGCCGCAGGCCCACGCCGTAATCGCGGACGGTGATCGCCACGGCGTCGTCATCGGCGCGCATGGTGAGGATCACGGGCTTGCCCTCGCTGTGGTCGATGGCGTTGGCGAGCAGGTTGCGCAGGACCCGCTCGACGCGCCGGGTGTCCGCCTCGACGATCACGGGATCGTCGGGCATGTCCAGGATGAGCTCGGTCTCGGACTGCTCGGCCAGGTGCCGCACGGTCGCCATCGCCGAGGCGATCGGCACCTCGATGTCGATCTGTTCGGCGTGCAGTTCCGCGACGCCGGCGTCGTGCCGGGAGATCTCCAGCAGCTCGGCGAGCAGGGTCTCGAAGCGGTCGAGTTCCTTCTGCATCAGCTCCGTGGTGCGCCGCAGGCCGGGGTCGAGTTCGTCGGCGGAGTCGGCGATCATGTCGGCCGCCATCCGGACCGTCGTGAGCGGCGTGCGCAGCTCGTGCGAGACGTCGGAGGTGAACTGGCGCTGAAGGTCGCCGAACTCCTCGAGCTGGCCGATCTGCTTGGACAGCGATTCGGCCATGTCGTTGAAGCTCATCGCCAGGCGCGCGATGTCGTCCTCGCCGCGCACGGGCATGCGTTCCTTGAGCCTCCCCTCGGCGAACCGCACCGCGATGCGCGCCGCCGACCGGACGGGCAGCACGACCTGGCGCGCGACGAGCAGGCTCACCGCGGCGAGCAGGATCAGCAGCACGGCGCCGCCCGTGTACAGCGTCCCCTGCATCAGGCTCAGCGTGTTCTCCTCCTGGGTGAGGGGGAACACCAGGTACAGCTCGAGGCCCGCGATCGTCGACTGCACCGGGGTGCCGATCACCAGCACCTTGCCGTAGCGGCCGGTGCTGTCGGTGACGGTCGCGTGCTGGGAGGCGGTCTGCCCGCTGCGGACGAAGGTCTGCAGCGTCTGCGGGACCTCGCTCTCGCTGCCCAGGACGGTGGGAGGTCGACCGGAGCCGTGCGGCACGATCAGCACCGGGTCGTAATTGCCGGAGCGGGCGGCCGTCGGGCCCACGTCGAGGCCCTGGCTGACCAGACTCGACCGGACGCTGCGCAGCACCGACTCGACGCCCTCGGTGCGCGGCTCGCTCCGCGCGAGGGCGATCTCCACGTTCTGCTTGACCCGGGCCGTCTCCTCCTTGCCCGCGGTGAGCTTCGCGTCGATCAACTGGTTCGCGATCTGCGAGGTGAGCACGAAGCCCAGCAGCAGCAACACCGTCAGGCTGAGCACCAGGGTCTGCGTGACCACCCGCAGCTGCAGCGAGCGGCGCCACACGCGGCCCGCGTAGGACACGCCCATGCCCGCGTACCGGGCACCGTCGCGCAGCACCACCGCGGGATCCGACCGGACCGCGTGCACCGCCTCGCGCGCCCAGTCCGCCAGCCGGGCCGCCCCGGCCCGGTCGATCACGAGCCGATCGGCCCGCTCACGCCGGCCCCGCCTTGTAGCCGACGCCGCGCAGGGTGAGGACGATCTCGGGGTTCTCCGGATCCTTCTCGATCTTCGCGCGCAAGCGCTGGATGTGGACGTTCACCAGGCGCGTGTCCGCCGGGTGCCGGTAGCCCCACACCTGCTCGAGCAGCACGTCGCGGGTGAACACCTGCCGCGGCTTGCGGGCCATCGTGACCAGCAGGTCGAACTCGGTGGGCGTGAGCGAGACGACCTCGCCGTCGCGGGTCACCTTGTGCGCCGGCACGTCGATGATCACGTTGCCGATCGACAGCAGCTCGCTGGGTTCCTCGTCGGTGCGGCGCAGCCGCGCCCGCACGCGCGCGACGAGTTCCTTCGGCTTGAAGGGCTTGATCACGTAGTCGTCGGCGCCCGACTCGAGGCCCAGCACGACGTCGACCGTGTCCGCCTTCGCCGTGAGCATCACGATCGGCACCGACGAATCGGCGCGCAGCACGCGGCACACGTCGATGCCGTTCATGCCCGGGAGCATGAGGTCGAGCAGCACCAGGTCGGGGCGGAACTCGCGGGCCGCGCTCAGCGCCTGGGTGCCGTCGCCGACCACCGTCGAGTCGAAGCCCTCGTTGCGCAGGACGATGGTGAGCATCTCCGCCAGCGCGGGATCGTCGTCGATCACCAGTATCCGGGGTTTCATGCTGTCCATATTGTCACTGCTGCCCACGTTCCGGCTCTTACGACACCTTACGATCCTCAGCATGGGACGACTCGTCGCGATCGAGGGCCTCGACGGGGCCGGCAAGAACACGCTCACGCGGGCGGTCACGGCGCGGCTGGAGGCGTCGGGACGGACCGTGTGCGCGCTCGCCTTCCCGCGCTACGGCACCCAGTTCGCCGACCTCGCCGCGGAGGCGCTGCGCGGCGGCAACGGCGACGTCGCCGAGTCGGTGTACGGCATGGGGCTGTTGTTCGCCTTCGACCGGCAGGCGGCGGCGCCCGACATCCGCGCCGCGCTCGCCGCGCACGACGTCGTGCTGCTGGACCGCTACGCCGCCTCCTCCGCCGCCTACAGCGCCGCCCGCCTGGGCGAGGGCGCCGACGGTGCCGTGACCGCCTGGGTGCGCGAGCTCGAGTTCGGCCGGTTCGGGCTCCCGGTGCCCGACCTGCAGGTGTACCTCGACGTGCCGGTGACCGTCGCCGCCGAACGCGCGCGGAGCCGCGAGGCGAGCGACGCCGCCCGCGAGCGGGACGCCTACGAGAAGGACGGGGACCTGCAGGCGCGGACGGGCGCGGTCTACGCCGGTCTCGCGGCGACGGAGTGGGTCTCGCCGTGGCGCGTGCACGGAGTGAGCGACGCCCCGGCGCTGCTGGCGGACGCGATCGCCGCCCTGTCCTGACCCAGCAGGGCATCGCCTCACGATGACGCGTTCTGCGGCTGCGGACGTGCACAGGAACACCCGTGGCGTCCCAGAACCCGGCGTCGGGAGCCCGAGCGCGCCCGCCCCGAACCTGAATGACATCTTTGATTTTCACTGAAGTCCCACCCGCACCGGTACTCCCCCGCAGTAACGTCCGCTCCGAGAACTGACTCGTCAGTAACCGGGAGGGGCGACCGTGCGGATCCTCGGGGCCACCGCCGCAGCGGGTGCCGCTGCGCTACTGCTCGGCGTCGCGGGCGCCGACACCGCCGCACCCGACGTGCCCGTCGCGCACCGTTCCCCCGGTCCCGAGCTGGTCGCGCAGGCCGCGATCGGCCTGGCCGACCTGCGCCCGCCGGCACCGTCGGACGCGCCGGCCGCCCCGGCACCGCGCCACGTGCCGATCCCACCGCGGCCGGAGGCCGTGAAGGTCGCGCCCGGGCCGCTCGGCATCCCCGGCGCCGCGTACGCCGCCTACCGCGGAGCCGCCGACCGGATGGCCCTCGAGGCGCCCGGCTGCGGGATCGAATGGAACCTCGTGGCGGCCATCGGCCGGATCGAGTCGGGGCACGCGGACGGCGGCAACGTCGACGCCGCGGGCAACACGCTCACCCCGATCCAGGGTCCGGTCCTCGACGGCTCACTGGCCGGGAACGCCGTGATCCGCGACGGCGACGGCTTCGCCCGCGCCCTCGGCCCCATGCAGTTCCTCACCACCACGTGGTCACTGTTCGGCGGCGACAACTCCGGCGACGGCAGGGCCGACGTCAACAACGTCCGCGACGCCGCGTACGGCGCCGCGCGGTACCTCTGCTCCAGCGCGTCCGGGCTGCAGAGCGAAGCCGCGCAGCGGGTCGCGGTGTTCGCCTACAACCAGTCGAACTCCTACGTCGACAACGTCGTGGCCTGGTCGAAGGCCTACCGCGACCGGGCGATCCCCGTCGGTGGCATCCCCGACATGACCGCGCCCATCGCGCCGCCCACGCAGCTGCCCAAGCCCCTGCCGCCCGGCCAGGTGGTCGTCGTCGGCTGCGGTGTGCCCGACGGTGCGCCCTCCCGCCCGGCCGGGCCGTCCGGCTCGGCGGCACCGTCCGGGCCGGGGAGGCCCTCGGCGGCCGTGTCCTCGGCGCGGCCCGGACCGGCGACGACCTCGGCTAAGCCGCCCACCGGGCCCTCGGCGGCGTCCGGTGCGGCCCGCGGCCCCGGCGGCACGCCGGCACCCACCACCGTGCTCGACTGCGCGCCGCCGCCCAGCGGGCCCAGCGCACCCGCCGCCCCGTCGGGCCCGCCCCGCCCGATTCCGACCGGCCCGTCCCTTCCCCCCCCCCCGCCCCGTCCCCGCCGGGCGCTGCCCACCCCCCCCACCGGACCGCCGCCCCCCCCGCCCGGCCCCCCCCCCACCGCCCGCCCCCCCCCCCCC
>NZ_VIGX01000068.1 GCF_007858475.1 Tsukamurella conjunctivitidis | reverse complement strand
CACGGCGACGACCACCAGCAGCCCCAGCAGAATCCAGGCATCCACCTGATCGCCGTCGACGGTCAGGGCGATCCCCTCCATGAGGAACCCCAGGGAGGTCATGGCCGCCAGCGTCACAGCACCGAGCAGGTAGACACCGGTGCGGACCTTGCGGGGATCCAGGGCCGCGGAGGCCGCGAACACCAGGAACAGGACGAGGGCGGGCAGGAAGGCATCCATCCGAGCATCCTACGTGCGCTGACCACCAGGTCAGCGATGCGCGTCACATCGACCGACGCACGGACCTCCCACGTCCCCGTCACACCGCCCCGGCCGCTGCCGGACGGAGTCCGATCGGGACTTTCGACCCACGTCTCCTGTGACCCACTTACCATCGGAGAGGCATTGAGACACAGGCCATAGGTCCGCCCTCGTCAGAACCTGGCCGGATCCGCAGCGGCGACGGACAATGGATGACAGATGCCCACCCGGCACCGACGAGGAGGCCACCGGGCCCCCTCAACCGGAACCCCGATCGGAGTTCCGGAGCAACTGAGAAGAGGGATCATGACCACCCAGATGACCGCTCCGGCAGAGGCGACGGCGGATCCGTGGCGCGGATTCACCACCGGCCCCTGGACTGAAGGCATCGACGTCCGTGACTTCATCCAGCGCAACTACACCCCCTACCAGGGTGATGCGTCGTTCCTCTCCGGCCCCACGGAGAAGACCCTGCAGGTGTTCGACTACCTGGAGAAGCACTACCTCTCCGAGGAGCGCAAGCGCCGCGTCTACGACGTGGACACCAAAACCCCTGCCGATGTCGATGCTTTCGG
>NZ_VIGX01000067.1 GCF_007858475.1 Tsukamurella conjunctivitidis | reverse complement strand
AAAGCCCGCAATCATGCGCAGCGTGGTCGTCTTGCCACACCCGGATGGTCCGAGCAGGGTGACGAACTCCCCTGGAGCGATGTCAAGGTTGATGCCGTCGACAGCGCGGACATCGGCCCCACCGTCCTCGAAGACCTTCACAAGATCCTGCAGCTGCAGGTGCCCGGTCTCACGTGTCCCATCGCGGGAGAGGAACTCCTCCACTCCCTCGGTGACGACGATGTCTTCGCTGGCTCGTGGGTTCACGGTACTGGCCTTTCGTGGTGCCTGATCACAGACCGGTCCGCGCCTGTGACTTCACAGAGGAGTCCCGGACCAGGAGGTTCATGAGACCGATGACTGCCATGACAATGACGATGAGGATCGTGCAGAACGCGAACGCATTGCCGAATCGGCCAGCGTCGACTTCCGAGAGGATCTGGGACGTCATGATCTTGGTGTGGGGGGTGGTGATGAAGATGATCGGGGAAAGGGTCGTCATCGACCGGGCAAAGGCGTAGGTGAGCCCTGCGATGAAAGCAGGGCGGATCAACGGGAGGGTGACCCGGATGAAGGTCTTGAGCCCGGAGGCACCCAACGACGTCGAGGCCTCGTCGATCGCCTTGTCGATCTGCTGGAGGCTCGCCACACCTGAGCGCTGGCCCGAGGGCATTGAACGGGCAATGTAGACCATGATGATGGCGACGGCCCCACCGAAGACGGCACCCCCACCTGCCAGAGCCGGAAGCAACTGGACGTGACCAATGGCGAGTGGCTTGTTGAAGGTGACCAGGTATCCGATACCCAGCACCGTGCCCGGCACCGAGAGTCCCAACATC
>NZ_VIGX01000066.1 GCF_007858475.1 Tsukamurella conjunctivitidis | reverse complement strand
AGCCGTAGGAGATCGCCAGATCGCCCAGACCGCCGCCACCGATCGTGCCCGCCATCGCCGTGGCGCCGATGAGACCGATGGTGGCCGTGGTCAGGGAGAGGATCAGGGAGGAACGCGCCTCGGGCAGGAGGAAGCGCCACACGATCTGCCAGGACGTGGCCCCCATGGAGTCAGCGGCCTCGATGATCCCCTGGGGGACCTCCAGGAGGGAGTTCTCCACCAGGCGCGCGATGTAGGGACCGATGAAGACGACCAGGGGCACGATGGCCGCACCTGTGCCGATCGTCGTGCCGACGAGGAAACGCGTGAAAGGCAGGATCGCGACCATGAGGATGATGAAGGGGATCGAGCGCAGGACGTTGATGACCGGGTTGAGGATGGCGAACGCCCACCGGTTCCCCAGCACGCCGCCGGGCCGCGTCACCACCAGCGCGATGCCCAGGACCGTCCCCAGGAGCGCTCCGATGGCCAGGGAGGCGAACACCATGTAGAGGGTCTGGAGGATGCTCTCCAGGAACTGGGCAATGGTGACTGACTTCCCGATCATGACCTGCTCCCCTCTGCCGAGACCTGCACCCCGTTGGCCCGCAGCCTCTCGGCCCCGCGCAGGAGGTCACCGGGATCCCCGCTCACCCGGACCACCATGTGCCCCACCGTGTGGTGGCGGATCTCGGTGACGGTGGCCGCCAGGATGTTGACCTCCAGGTGGAAGTCCCGCACGAGTTGGGAGAGCAGGGGACGCCCGGCCCCGTCCCCGGAGTAGACCAACCGCCAGACGTCCCCGCCCTCGCCGGACTCCGTGAGCGAGGCCGGTGGGGTGCTCG
>NZ_VIGX01000065.1 GCF_007858475.1 Tsukamurella conjunctivitidis | reverse complement strand
GTGGTGTCGCGCAGGGCGTAGAGCTTGCGGTCGGCGGGAGCCAGACCAGAACCTGCCGCGCAGATGACGGCGCCAGCGCCCGTCCCCAGGATCTGCATGATCCGCTCATTGGACATGGTGGCCTCCCACCCGGGGATGGACTCCATCTTGTCCAGGGTGCCGCCCGTGTGCCCCAGGCCCCGCCCCGACAGCTGGGGCACGGCCACGTCGAACACGGCAACCAGGGGAGCCAGCGGCAGGGTGATCTTGTCCCCCACCCCGCCCGTGGAGTGCTTGTCCGCAGTGGGCCGGGGCAGGGAGGAGAAGTCCATCCGCTCCCCCGAGGCGATCATCGCATCGGTCCAGCGCTTGATCTCGGCACGATCCATGCCGTTGAGGAAGACGGCCATGGCCAGCGCCGACATCTGCTCATCCGCGACGACGCCTCGGGTGTAGGCGTCGATCACCCAGTCGATCTGGGCGTCCTCCAGCCGGTGGCCGTCGCGCTTGGCGGCGATCACGTCAACCGCGTCGAAGGGTTCGGTGCTCACATGTCCTCCTGGATGTCGTCCCTGACCTGGTCGAGGTCGCCAGTCCCGAATGCGCCGGGCAGGACCTCCTGCATCGTCATCGTGCCACCGGGCATGGCCAGCTGCAGATCCGGCCCCCCGTGTTCCATGAGCAGCTGGCGGCAGCGCCCGCACGGCGAGATCGCGTCCCCGTGGGCGTTCACGCAGGCGAAGGCGACCAGGCGCCCTCCCCCGCTGTTGACCAGTTCGGAGACCAGTCCGCACTCTGCACACAGCGCCACCCCGTAGGCAGCGTTCTCCACATTGCATCCGGTCACCACGCGCCCG
>NZ_VIGX01000064.1 GCF_007858475.1 Tsukamurella conjunctivitidis | reverse complement strand
AACGTGCTGGGGGCACGCACCGCCCCCACCACCTTTGCCGACCCACCCGAACGGAGGATGTCCATGCCGTCAATGTCATCAGCCCCGGCCAGCATGCCCGCCACCAGCGCGCGGACCTTCACGGGCGCGTTGGGGGATGCCACCGTGAGGCGCGCCTTCAGCAGACCTGTGAAGCCTGCCCTCTGGGCCAGTCCCATCACCGCGGGCAGGCCGCCTGCAGCCACGAGATGATCCTCATCGAAGACGGGCGTGAAACGGCGGGTGGGAGTGTGAGACGATTGCACCTCGAAGATGCCCCCTCGACTGCGTCCAATGGTTTGTCTACCAACACCCATTGTCCCAGATCAGAAGGGGCATCTTCTCTATTCCGACACCCCAAAACCACCCCCACAACGGTGGATCAGGGTTCAGGTCGAACGCGCCGCCCTTGACCGTCTCGATGTGGATCGGGTGCGTCTCTACGAGGTCGATGAGATCTTCCAGCTCGCGGGGGCGACGGTAGAGCCTGTCCACGTGCCACACCACGATCCGCGACGGCCCGAGCTTCACCCGCTCCAACAACTCGAGGTAGCCGGGGCGCTTCTTGCCAGAGTAGGCGGAGATGTCGTTGTCCATGAAGATCGCCGGATCAGTGATCCCGAGCCTCGCGCACGTTTCCAGGCAGTCCTGGCGCTGCCGTTCGACCCCGGCCTCCGCGCCGGTACGATCCTCGGAGATGCGCAGGTACACCACCACCTGCTCCACACCGTTGCTGCCTGATCCTGTGCCGTCCATAACGACCTCCCTCGTTGCCTGGTAGGTACGCCGGTCAAACCCGACACGTCGACAAGACAACGGCGATGTCCGC
>NZ_VIGX01000063.1 GCF_007858475.1 Tsukamurella conjunctivitidis | reverse complement strand
GCCCTGATCGTATTGGGATCCACCACGTACTCCTACTGGAACTCCGACAAGATCGCGCTGCGCCAGATGCGCGCCTACCCCGTGACCGCGCAGGAGCAGCCTGAGTTGTACCGCATCGTGGGTGAGCTCTCCCAACGTGCGGGTCAGCCGATGCCGAGCATCTGGGTGGCGCCCACCCAGACCCCCAACGCCTTCGCAACGGGACGCGACCCGCAGCATGCGGCAGTGTGCTGCACGGAGGGGATCCTCCAAATCCTCGGCGAGAGGGAGCTGCGCGGAGTCCTCGGCCACGAACTCATGCATGTCTACAACCGGGACATCCTCACCTCCTCGGTGGCTGCCGCCATCGGGGGGCTGATCAGTTCGATTGCCCAGTTCCTCATGTTCTTCGGCGGGGGGAGGAGGGACGGCGAGGGAGTGAACCCGCTGGCCGCGCTGGCCACGGCGATCCTCGCCCCTGTCGCGGCCACATTGATCCAGCTGAGCATCTCACGCACCCGCGAGTTCGACGCCGACGAGGACGGGGCCGCGCTCACCCAGGATCCACTTGCGCTGGCCTCTGCCCTGCGCAAGTTGGAGACGACGACGGACCACGTCCCGATGCAACCCACTCCCGCGAACCAGAACGTGGCGGCGATGATGATTGCGAACCCGTTCCGCGGTGCCGGAGTGCGCAAACTGTTCTCGACCCATCCTCCGATGGCGGAGCGCATTGCCCGCCTGGAGAAGATGGCCGGCTACTGAAGCAGGCCGCCCAGGCAGGTCAGGCCACCTGCACCCGACCGTGTGCCACGGGTGTCCCTCAGCGGTAGTTCACGAACTGCAGTGCCGCGTCGATTCCGGCACCGGC
>NZ_VIGX01000061.1 GCF_007858475.1 Tsukamurella conjunctivitidis | reverse complement strand
CGGGATCGCCCTCGGCGGCCGCCAGCGCCTGCGCCTCGAAACGCTTGCGCTGGATCACCGGGTCGACCAACTCCGAGTACGCCGTCGCCAACTCGAAGCCGCGCACGTAGAGGTCCCACTTCTCCACCACTCCCGGCTTGGAGCGGTGCTGGCGCGTCAGGGGGCTGGAGTCCTCCGGGAAGTCCCGCACAAAGGTCGGCGCCCACAGGTGGTCACCCACCGTCTTCTCGAAGAGGGTCTCGACGATCTTGCCGGGCACGTAGTGGTCGGGGATCTCCTCGCCGAGTCCGCGGGCCAGTTCGACCAGCTCCCCACGGGGCGTGAAGGGCGAGACCTCGCGTCCCACTGCGGTCGAGACCGAGTCGTAGAGGCTGATTGCGTCCCAGCTGCCCGACAGGTCGTAGGTGGAGCCGTCAGGCAGGGTGACCACCTCGGTGCCCAACGCGTCACGAGCCGCCTTCTGGATGAACTCCCGCGTACGCGTGGCCATGGTGTCGTAGGTGCCGTAGGCCTCATAGGCCTCCAGCATCGTGAACTCAGGTGAGTGGGAGGAGTCGGCGCCCTCATTGCGGAAGTTGCGGTTGATCTCGAAGACCTTGTCGATCCCGCCCACGACGGCGCGCTTGAGGTAGAGCTCGGGCGCGATGCGCAGGTAGAGGTCCGTGTCGTAGGCGTTCATGTGGGTCCTGAACGGCCGAGCTGCGGCACCACCGTGGAGCACCTGGAGCATCGGCGTCTCGATCTCCACGAAACCTGCGGTGTCGAAGTACTGGCGAAGCGACTTCACGACCCTGGCCCGAGTGCGCACCATCTCACGCGCGGCCGGACGCACGATCATGTCGAGGTAGCGCCTGCGCACACGCATGTCCTC
>NZ_VIGX01000060.1 GCF_007858475.1 Tsukamurella conjunctivitidis | reverse complement strand
CCGGGGATCGGTTCGCGCCCCACGGTCCAGCCCTGGCCGGTCAGGTAGTCGCGCACGGCCTCATAGATTCCGGCGGGGTCCTCGCCGGTGAGCTGGTGGGCGATCTCGCCGGGGTCGTCGGCATCGGGGTCGATGGGGTCGGTTTGGGCCTTATCGAACACGCTGACGGGGAAGAAGCGCACGCCGCGCGATTCCCTTTCCTCGCCGGTCTCTTCGTCCTCGACGGTGCGACGCACGTCTCGACCACCGAAGATGCGGATCCCGCGTTCTCCCTTGCGCACCTGGCGGCCGATGCTCTGCCAGGTGCGATACCCGGCGACGTGGGTCGCCTCGGGGTTCTGGGCGAGGATCAGCAAAAGGTTGTTCAGGCTGTAGCGGTGGAAGGTCTGGGCGAATGCGAGGAACCGGGTCCACTGCTCGGATTGGCGCAGTTGCTCGACCTGTTCCGCTATCGACTCTTGCAGGGCCTCGACCTCGGCGCGGCGCTGCTCGGGGCTCTTGGTGTGCTTGATTTTGCGGGCCATCGCGTCCTCCTGGTGACGGTGATAGTACTAACGGGGTGTGTTTGGTTCTCCCCATCTTTTTTTGCCATTGAAGGCACGTATGTGCCGCTAGGGAGGGAGGTCGGAGTGCAAGTGACGTGGAATACCGGAGCGGCCGAGCGCAGCGAGAGACGAGAGGATATGCCGCGAAAGCACTTGCATGGAGGACGGACGACCGTATGCTGCCGAAGGCTTCAATGGTAAAAAAGTGCGCCTTGGCGTGTTCGCTGTCGGCCGCGAAAGCGGCCGTCGACAACGGCCCAAAGGGCCGCGTGGTTACGCGATCCGCACGGCTCCCAGGACGTGCACCTCGTCGCGATTGGTGGTCCA
>NZ_VIGX01000059.1 GCF_007858475.1 Tsukamurella conjunctivitidis | reverse complement strand
GAGTACCGGCCGATGCCTTCCAACGAGTGGTCGACCTGCTTGATCATCGCGTCAGTACTGTCCGCGCCGTCCACCAGGAAGGTCTCCGTCCCCCACGACAACGCCAACTGACTACGCACCTCCGGCAGCGGCGTGAACGCCAACAACGGCAACCGCGTGTGCAACCGCGCCAGCCGCCGCACCGTATCCCCCGACTGCGTGAACGCCACCAAAGCCTTGGCGTTGAGCCGCTCGCCGATATCCCGCGCAGCGTAGGAGATGATCCCCCGCTTCGTGCGCGGCACATGATTGAGCGGCGGCACCGACGGCCCACCGTCCTCCACGGCCTGCACGATCTTCGCCATCGTCCGCACCGTCTCGATCGGATACTTGCCGACCGACACCTCACCCGAAAGCATCACCGCATCCGCACCATCGAGCACCGCATTCGCGACATCCGAGGCCTCCGCCCGGGTAGGACGACTGTTCTCGATCATCGACTCCAGCATCTGCGTCGCCACGATCACCGGCTTGGCGTTCTCCCGCGCGATCTGAATCGCCCGCTTCTGCACCAACGGCACCTCCTCGAGCGGCAACTCCACACCCAGATCACCACGAGCGACCATCACCGCATCGAACGCCAAGATCACCGCCTCGAGATTGTCGATCGCCTCCGGCTTCTCCAACTTCGCGATCACCGGAATCCGGCGGCCCACCCGATCCATCACCGCATGCACCCGCTCGATATCCGACGGCGCACGCACGAACGACAGCGCGATGAAATCCACACCCAACTCCAGCGCGAACTCCAGATCGGCGATGTCCTTCTCCGACAACGCCGGCACCGAGACGTTCATCCCGGGCAACGAAACACCCTTGTTGTTCGAGACGGGGCCACCCTC
>NZ_VIGX01000005.1 GCF_007858475.1 Tsukamurella conjunctivitidis | reverse complement strand
CGAGCGCGGGCTGTGCGCGCAGCTCGGCCAGCGCGGCGTCCGCGGCGGCCACGGCGGCCGGTGCGAGGCCGGTGTCGAAGATGAAGGGACGCGCGGCGTCGATGAGGTGCGCGCGCACGCGCTCGGGCCCGAGGACGACGCCGCCCTGCGCGCCGAGGGCCTTGGACATGGTGGCGGTGACGACGAGGTCCGGCTCGCCCGCCAGGCCCAGCTCGTGGACCAGACCGCGGCCACCGTCGCCGCGGACGCCGAGCCCGTGCGCCTCGTCGACCACGAGGGCCGCGCCGTGCGCGCGGGCGGCGGCGTGCAGTTCGACGACGGGCGCGAGCACGCCGTCGGCGCTGTAGACGGAGTCGGTGAGGACGATGGCACGCTCCTCGTCACGGTCGGCGAGGGCGTCCCGAACGGCGTTCACGTCACCCCGCGGGGTCACGACGATCCGAGCGCGGGAGAGCCGGCACGCGTCGACGAGCGAGGCGTGGGAGCCGCCGTCGGAGACGACGAGCGTGCCCCGGCCGGCGAGCGCGGTGACGACGCCGAGGTTCGCCAAGTAGCCCGAGGAGAAGCACAGCGCCGATTCGGCGCCCAGAAAGTCGGCCAGGTTGCGTTCGAACGCCTCGTGGAGCTCCGTCGTACCCGTGACCAGTCGCGATCCGGTGGCGCCCGCGCCCCAGACACGGAGCGCCTCCGCGGCGGCGGCGAGCACCCGGGGGTGGCCGCTGAGCCCGAGGTAGTCGTTGGACGCCAGGTCGAGGCCGGGCTCGTCGGGACGGCGGGCCGTCAGCGTGCGCCGCAGGCCCGCTGCGGCGCGGTCCGCCGCGTAGCCGTCGAGCCACCCGAGGGCATCGCGCCCCCGGCTCCGGGGCGGAACCGGAGCGCCACGGCGCGCCGTGAATTGAACACCGTTCATGTCCTCACTGTAGCGCTGCGCGCACCGCCGCCGAGACCCCGCCGCAGATCGCCGCGATGTCGGCGGGCGTGCTGATGAACGGCGGCATCGTGTAGACGAGGTCGCGAAAGGGCCGCAGCCAGACGCCCGCGGCGATCGTGGCATCGGTCGCCGCGGCCATGTCGACGGGCCGGTCGAGCTGCACGACGCCGATGGCGCCGAGCACCCGCACGTCGACGACTCCGGGCAGGTCGCGCAGCGGCGCGAGTCCCTCCCGCAGTCCCTGCTCGATCGCCGCGACCCGCGCCTTCCAGTCCTGCGCGAGCAGCAGCTCGGTGCTGGCGACGGCGACGGCGCAGGCCAGCGGATTGCCCATGAACGTGGGGCCGTGCATGAGCGCCCCCTGATCCGAGCGCGAGATGGTGAGCGCGAGCTCGTCGGTGCAGAGCATGGCCGCGAGGGTGAGGTAGCCGCCGGTCAGCGCCTTGCCGACGCACAGGATGTCGGGCGTGATCCCGGCGGCGTCGCAGGCGAACAGCGAACCCGTGCGGCCGAAACCGGTCGCGATCTCGTCGCAGATGAGCAGGACGTCGTGCCGCCGGGTGATCTCACGGAGCGCGGCGACGTACGCCGGGGGATGGAAGCGCATGCCGCCCGCGCCCTGGACGACGGGCTCGATGATCACCGCGGCGAGCTCGTGCGCGTGCTCCCCGACGAGCCGGTCGAGCTCGGCGACGTAGGCCTCGTCGAACTCGGCGGGCGGCGCGGGTGCGAACACCTGCGTGGCGAGCACATCGGTCCACAGCGAGTGCATCCCGCCGTCGGGATCACAGACGCTCATCGGGGTGAAGGTGTCGCCGTGATAGCCGCCGCGCCAGGTCAGCAGCCGGTTGCGGCCTTCGACGCCGCGGGCCCGCCAGTACTGCAGCGCGGTCTTCACGGCGACCTCGATGGAGACCGAGCCGCTGTCGGCGAGGAAGACGCGGTCGAGGCCCTCGGGCGTGATGCGCACCAGCAACTCGCCGAGGCGGGCGGCGCTCTCGTGGGTCAGGCCGCCGAACATGACGTGCGACATCGTGTCGATCTGGGCCTTCGCCGCCGCGTCGAGCACCGGGTGGCGGTAGCCGTGGATCGCGGCCCACCAGGAGCTCATCCCGTCGATGACCCGCGTGCCGTCGCCGAGCGTGAGGCGGACCCCGTCGGCGGAGGTGACGACCCGCGCTCCTACGCCGCCGACGGCGCTGTAGGGATGCCAGAGCGTCCGGGTGTCCAGGGCGAGGATCTCGTCGGGCGTCATGTCGGGCCACGTTAGCCTCGCCCCGCGCGGCGTCGCCATCCGCCGGGTGGGTGCGGCGTCGCCCGGCGGCGAGAGCAGCGGATGGCATGATCGGGCCATGGCTTCCGGCGTACCGCGGCCCGTCGGCGCGACCTACCGCCTGCAGTTGGGGCCGTCCTTCACCTTCGAGGACGCCGCCCGCCGCGTGCCGTACCTCGCCGATCTCGGCGTGACGCACCTCTACCTCTCCCCCGTGCTCGAGGCGGTGCACGGCTCCGCACACGGCTACGACGTGACCGATCCGACGAGGGTCCGTGCCGAGCTCGGCGGGCGCAGGGGGCTCGAGCGGCTCGCCGATGCTGCGCACGTCGACGGTCTCGGCCTCGTCATGGACATCGTCCCGAACCACCTCGGCGTCGGCCGTCCCGAGCAGAACCCGTGGTGGTGGGACGTGCTCACCCACGGCCGGAAGTCGGCGTTCGCGCACTACTTCGACATCGACTGGGACCCGCGCAACGGCGCCGGCGGCAAGCTCGCCCTCCCGGTCCTCGCGTCCGAGGGCGACGTCGCCGCGATCACCGTCGACCGGACCGGGCCCGAGCCCGTGCTCCGTTACCACGACCGGATGTTCCCGATCGGTCGCGACGTGGGTGGCGGCGACGCCGAGCGGATCCACTACGCGCAGCCCTACCGGTTGGTGCCCTGGGACTCCGCGGTCCGCTCGTACCGCCGGTTCTTCACGGTCGACGACCTGGCCGCGGTCCGCGTCGAGGATTCCGACGTGTTCGCCGCGACGCACGCGGAGATCGGGTCCTGGTTCACCGATGGCATCGCCGACGGCCTGCGCGTCGACCACCCCGACGGGCTGGCCGATCCGGTTTCGTACCTGCACCGGCTCCGCGAGCTCACCGGTCCCGATGCGTGGATCGTGATCGAGAAGATCCTCGAGCCGCGCGAGCCGCTGGAGCCCTCCCTCCCGGTGGCCGGGACCACCGGCTACGACGCGCTCCGCGAGCTCGGTCACGCGCTGCTCGATCCGGACGGCGCGGCGGGGCTGGGCGCCCTGCACGAGCGCTGGACCGGTGACGATGGGGGCGACGGCGCGCTGCGGGCCGCGCGCGGGGAGATCGCCGACGACATCGCCCGCGGCGACCTCGGACCCGAGTTGCGCCGTCTCGCCCGGGCCGCGCTGCGCGAGTCGACGCCGCGGTCGCTCGCCGGACCGCCCCCGGCGCCGCTGGTCGAGGCGGCGGCCGTGCGCTGGGCGCGCGACTCGCGCTTCTACCGCGACGACTACCCCGCGCTGGCGGAGCCCGCCGCCCGGCTGCGCGAGGACATCCGCACGCGCTCCCACGGGTGCGATGACGGCGCCCCCGGCAGCGGCGCGGCCTTCGACCTGCTCGCGGAGGCGCGCGATCGGGGCGCCGAGACGGCGGCGCGGTTCGCGCAGTTCACGGGCGCGCTCACCGCGAAGACCGTCGAGGACACGCTGTTCTACCGCACCGCGCGCCTGATCTCCCTGCAGGAGGTGGGTGGCTCGCCGTCGGACTTCGGTCCGAGTGATCCACACTCCGCATTCGCCCGCCGCGCCGCGCAGTGGCCGGCGGCGATGACGACGCTCTCGACGCACGACACCAAGCGCGGCGAGGACGTCCGCGCCCGGATCGGCGTGCTGAGCCAGTGCCCGGACGACTGGGCGACCGCCGTCGGCCGGTGGATGCCGCTGCTCCCCTCCCCGCCGGATCCGGTGACGGGCCTGTTCCTCCTGCAGACCGTGTTCGGGGTGTGGCCGGAGGACGGGGCGATCACGGACGATCTGCGGGCGCGCCTGCACGCATACGCGGAGAAGGCGATGCGGGAGGGCCGCCGCGGCACGTCGTGGACCTCGCCCGACGGTGCCTTCGAGGCGGCCGGGCACGCCTTCCTCGACGCCCTCCTCGCCGATACCGTCGGTGCCGGGATGACGGAGTTGGTCGCGCGGCTGGCCCCGCACGGCCGGTCGGATTCGCTGGCCCAGAAACTCCTCCAGCTCGCCGGCCCGGGGGTGCCCGACGTCTACCAGGGCACGGAACGGTGGGAGGACTCGCTGGTCGATCCCGACAACCGGCGGCCCGTCGACTGGTCCGCTGCGGACGACTCCCACCCCAAGCAGCACCTGGTGCGCACCGTGCTGCGGCTGCGGCGGGAGCGCCCGGAGAGCTTCGTCCGCGGGTCGTACCGCCCGCTCGTCGCCGACGGTACGGCGGCGGGCCACCTGCTCGGTTTCCATCGCGGGCCCTCCGGCGGAGCGCCGGACGTCGCGGCTCTGGCGACGCGGCACTCCCTGCGCTTGGAGCGTGCGGGCGGATGGGCCGACACGCGGATCGACCTCGGCGACGGAGCATGGACCGACCGGCTGACGGGGCACATCGTGACCGGTAGGACACCTCTCCAGGAGATCTTCCTCGAACATCCTGTCGCCCTGTTGGTGCGCGAGTAGAAAACTTGTCAGTGGGTCCGCGCACACTTCGAAACATGAACAGCGAAACCCCGCGGCCGCTCACCACGGCACTCGTCCAGTCCGCCACCGCGCGCGCCGGCGTCAGCGGCAATCGGATCCGTGCTTCCTCCCTGGCCCGGGTCGCGGAATCGCTGCGCGAGCACGGGCTCCCGGCCGATCTGCTCCCCACGGGGCGCCTGGTCGTCGTCGCCGGTACCTCACGGCTGACGGCACAGACATTGCCCGGCGGCGCGATCGAGGTCCGCGCCCTGCGGGAGGGGCGCAACTCGATCCTGGGCCTGCTGGAGGACGCGGAGGAGGTCGCGCACCTGCTGATCCGTTGCGCGGGCATGGCGTCGGCGTGGGAGCTCACCGCGGAGATCCACGACCGGCTGATCCTGGCCGGTGACCGCACGGTGCTCAGCGAGGTGCCCATGAGCGACACGCTCTACATCCGTCTCGGCGAGCGCACGTTCGCGGAGGTCTTCGCCGAGGATGCCAGCGCGTGCCTCGGCACACCGGCGGAGGTCACCCTCACCACGCACGTCTGCACGCATTCGCTGGACGAGGTCTGGCGGTTCCGCTCCCTGGACCGGCACGAGTACCGGTCCATCGGTTGCATCACCGGCGGCCGGCACGAGACTGCGGAGTCGGCCCTCGCGGCGCTGGAGTTGCACCGCGCCCGCACCGCGGAGTGGGAAGGCCTGCACTGAGGCTATCGTTGCGAACCGATGCCCGCCCCGTCCGATCATTCCGCCGACCACGCCTTCCAGGTGTGGGCCCCGCTGCCGCGTCGAGTGCGACTCTGGCTCGACGGAGCGATTCATCCGATGGAACGCGGTGACGACGACCGGTGGCGGGTCACCGTGCCCGCAGCACCCGGCGCCCGGTACGGCTTCCTGCTCGATGACGACGAGACGGTGCTTCCCGATCCGCGGTCGCCGCGACAGCCGGACGGGGTGCACGCCCCGTCGGCACTGATCCCCGAGGTGGAGGGCCCGCGGTGGGCGGGACGCGAGTTGCGGGGCGCGGTCGTCTACGAACTGCACATCGGCACCTTCACGCCAGAGGGCACGTTCGACGCCGCCGCCGCGAAGCTGCCGCACCTGGTGGACCTGGGCGTCGACTTCGTCCAGGTGATGCCGGTCAACGCTTTCAACGGCGTGCACGGCTGGGGCTACGACGGCGTCGGGTGGTTCGCGGTGCACGAGCCCTACGGCGGACCGTCGGGGCTGGAGCGGTTCGTCGCGGCCGCACACGGCCTGGGACTCGGCGTCCTGCTCGACGTGGTGCACAACCACCTGGGTCCGTCGGGCAACTACCTCGGGCGGTTCGGCCCCTACGAGACCGACGGCGCCAACACCTGGGGCCGCACGATCAACCTGTCCGGGGAGGGCAGCGCGGAGGTCCGGCGCTTCATCCTCGATGACATCGCGTGGTGGCTGCGCCGCTACGGCGTCGACGGGCTGCGGCTCGACGCGGTGCACGCCCTCGTCGACCACTCGGAGCGCCACCTCCTCGAGGACGCCGCCGCACTGGGCGGCGCGCTCTCAACCGAGCTCGGCCGCCCGTTGGCCCTGGTCGCCGAATCGGACCTCAACGACCCGCGCCTGGTCACGCCCGCCGAACTGGGCGGCTACGGCCTCGCAGCCCAGTGGAACGACGACGTGCACCACGCGATCCACACCATCGTCTCCGGCGAACGGCAGGGCTACTACGCCGACTTCGGCGCCCCCGAGTGCCTCGCGACCGTTCTCACCCAGGGCTTCTTCCACGCCGGCACCTACAGTTCGTTCCGCGGACGCGTCCACGGGGAGCGGATCGACCCCGATCGGGTAGCACCGTCGCAACTCCTGGCCTACACGTGTACCCACGACCAGGTCGGCAACCGAGCCCGCGGCGACCGGCCGTCGGAGTACCTGTCCCCCGGGCAGCTCGCGGTGAAGGCCGCACTCGTGCTGTTCTCCCCGTTCACGCCCATGCTGTTCATGGGCGAGGAGTGGGGCGCGCGGACGCCCTTCCGCTTCTTCACGAGCCATCCGGAGCCGGAACTGGCCCGCGCCACGGCGGAGGGCCGCAAGGCCGAGTTCGCCGAGCACGGCTGGCCGCCCGGCGACGTGCCCGACCCGCAGGATCCGTCGACCTTCGCCGCCTCGCGCCTCGACTGGTCCGAGCCTGCGCGACCGGAACACGCGCGCCTGCTGGGCACGTACCGCGCCCTGATCGCGCTGCGTCGCGACCCGGCCCTCGCCGGCGACGACTTCCGGAGCGTCCGCTGCGACCACCCCGGCGAGACCACCTGGTTCGCGGTGCACCGCGGCGACCTCACGCTGGTCGTCAACTTCACCCCGTCGCCGGTCAGGGCGCCGGTCACCGGCGATCCGCTGCTCGCGTGGGACGACGCGACGCCGGACCCGGGCGGCGTCACCCTGCCCGGACACTCCTTCATCGTCCTCCGTCGGCGTACCTGACCACAATCCGCGGGCGCCCTGTCGCTAAGCGGTCGCTTTGTGAGAACCTTGCGCCTATGCGAATCGGATTGGGCATCAACTACACGGACGGGTTCAAGGCCACGGCCGACGAGGTCCTCGACCTGGAGCGGGCGGGATTGGACATCGTCTTCGTCCCCGAGGCGTACTCGTTCGACGCGGTCAGCGCTCTGGGCTACCTCGCCGCGAAGACGGAGCGCGTGCAGTTGGCCTCCGGCATCCTGCAGATCTACACCCGGACGCCCACGCTGACGGCGATGACCGCCGCGGGCCTCGACAACGTCTCCGACGGCCGGTTCATTCTGGGCCTCGGCGCTTCGGGGCCGCAGGTCATCGAGGGCTTCCACGGCGTGAAGTACGACGCGCCGATCGGCCGCACCCGCGAGATCATCGAGATCTGCCGTAAGGTCTGGCGCCGCGAACGTCTCGAGCACCAGGGCAAGTTCTACTCGATGCCCCTGACCGCCGAACAGGGCGGCACCGGCCTCGGCAAGCCCCTCAAGCTGATCAACCACCCGGTGCGCGAGCGCATCCCGGTCCTGCTCGCCGCGCTCGGCCAGAAGAACGTCGCGCTCGCGGCGGAGGTCGCCGAGGGCTGGCAGCCGATCTTCTTCCTCCCGGAGAAGGCGAAGGACGTGTGGGGCGACGCCGTCGCCGAGGGCAAGGCCAAGCGCGATCCCGCGCTGGGCGAGTTGGACGTCTACGCGGGCCCCGCGCTGGCGATCGGCGAGAACGTCGACCACCTGCTCGGCTTCGTGAAGCCGCACCTCGCGCTGTACATCGGCGGCATGGGCGCCAAGGGCAAGAACTTCTATCACACGCTGGCCACCAACTACGGCTACGGCGCCGAGGCCGACCGGATCCAGGAGCTGTACCTGGCGGGCGACAAGGCGGCCGCGGTCGAGGCCGTGCCGGACGAACTGGCCCGCAGCGTCTCCCTCATCGGCCCCAAGGGCTACGTCAAGGAGCGGGTCGCCGCCTTCGAGGAGGCCGGCGCCACGGTGCTCAACGTCGTGCCGATCGCCGAGGACGCGGCCGGCCGCGTCAAGCAGGTGGAGCTGCTCCGCGAGCTGGTGTAGTCGCCGACACACGCCCACGGGGGCGGTCCGGGATGATTTCCGGGCCGCCCCCGGTTGTCTCTTCTGTGACCGAAGCACCCTTCCCCCGCCCTCGCCTGTCCCTGCTCGAGCTCGCCCCCGTCGTCGACGGTGCGTCCTTCGGCGACGCCCTCCGCGACACCATCGCGACCGCGCAGGAGGCCGAACGCCTTGGCTACGAGCGGGTCTGGGTCGCCGAGCACCACTCGATGCCGGGCATCGCCAGCTCGGCCCCGGCCGTGCTCATCGGGCAGATCGCGGGCGCGACGGAGCGGATCCGCGTGGGCTCGGGCGGGGTGATGCTGCCGAACCACCAGCCACTGGTGGTCGCCGAACAGTTCGGCACGCTCGACGCGCTGTTCCCCGACCGCATCGACCTCGGCATCGGCCGCGCGCCCGGCACCGACCAGCTGACCGCGCACGCGCTGCGCGGCGGCAAGGTCAGCGAGTCCGTCGACGACTTCCCGCAGGCCCTCGCGCATCTGCGGGCCTTCCTGCGCGACGACTTCCCCGCCGATCACCCGTACGCCGCGATCACGGCGACGCCGGGCATCGGTTCGAACCCGCAGATGTGGCTGCTCGGCTCGTCGACGTTCAGCGCGAAGCTCGCGGGTCTGCTCGGCCTGCCCTTCGCGTTCGCGCGGCACTTCGCGCCGCAGGCCACGCTGCCCGCGCTCGCCGAGTACCGCGAGACCTTCCGCCCGGGCGACCTCGACTCCCCCAACGCCATGCTGACGGTCACCGTCGTCGCGGCGGACACGGACGAGGAGGCCCAGCGCATCGCCGGGCCCGCGAAGGCCTCGATGTACCGGGTGCGCACCGGCAATCCGGGCCGGATGCTGACGTACGAACAGGCCGCGGCGCAGCCGCTGACGCCGGAGCAGGAGCACGCGATCGCCCCGACGACGTCGGCGTGGATCGTGGGCTCGCAGGAGACGGTCCGCGACGAGCTCCGCGAGCTGCTCGCCCGCACGCAGCCGCAGGAGCTGATGATCTCCGGCATGATCCCCGGCCTCGCCGAGCGCAAGCACAGCCTCGAGCTGATCAAGGGCGCCGTCGACCAGCTCGGCTGAGCTCCGGCCGTTTCCGCCTACGCGGTGACGTCCCCGTTGAACAACACCCGGGTGGGGCTCACGCGCACGACGATCTCCTCCGGCACGGCGTTGCGCCGCCCGAACTCCTCGCCCCGCTCGGCGCCCATGTAGCGGACGCCGCAGGCGGTGCAGATCTTCAGCAGGTAGTCGGGGTCGTCGACGAACTCGGCGATGCCCTGGACCTGGGCGAAGGCGTAGGGCGGTTCCTGCAGGTCGACGGACACCGCGACCCGCGGGTCCTTCGCCAGGAGTCGCCCCTTCGGCGTGTCCCGGCCGGTCGCGAAAACGAGGGCACCGTCGTCGATCACGAACCAGACGGGTGTGGTGAGTGGCCGTCCGTCGCTCGCGAGGTAGGCCAGGTGGCCGGTGCGGGTTCCGGCGGAAAGGAAGTCGACGGCGGCGGGCGTCAGGTTCTCGCTGATCTGCATGCGGTCGAGGCTACGTCTCCACCCGGATCTCCACCCGTCGGTCGATCCGCGGCGGGCGCGGCGGCGGCAGAGTGATCCGCATGAACACAGCGACCACCGCCGTCATCGCCGTCCTCGCCATCGGCTGGATCTTCTACCGCCAACTGCAGGCGCGGCCGCTCAAGGACAAGACCGCCCGCATCGCGCTCGTGCTCGCCGCCGTGGGCCTCTACCAGACGGTGCAGTACGTCTCCAGCGGCGGCGAGGTCGGCGCCGGCCACATGGTCGCCGCGATCCTGGGCCTCGTCATCGCCGTCGCCCTCGCCTACCCCCGGGCCCTCACCACGAAGGTCTTCCCCCGCCCGGACGGCCAGTACCTGCGCCAGGGCACTGCGGCCACGATCGGCTTGTGGATCGTGGCGATCGTCCTGCACGTGGGCGTCGACGTGCTGGTGCCGATGGCGATGGGCGATCACACCGGCCGCGGCTTCGCAGGCGTCACGACGATGCTCTTCATCGGCATCACCCTCTACGCCCAGACCTGGTTCATCCAGCAGCGCGTCGCTGCGCACCGCGCGCAGCAGGCCGCGGTCCCGGTCGCCTGAATCGTCCCGCTTCTCAGGCCCGACGGTGACGGCTCACCGTCGGGCATTGGGGTGCGGTCAGAGCTCGGACGTCCTCGCGGTCAGCCCGAGCCGATCGGGTTCGAGTTCGATTTCCGCCGAATCGTCGTCACCGATGAGGTCGGTGATCCGCACCGGCCGCGACGCATCGCCGGTGTCAGTTGGTTCGGTCACCATCGTCACCTCCGTGTCCGCGATCTGCAGTCTGAGCCGTCTGGCCGACAACGGGACTTCTTCCGTGCGGATTCCATTCGCCGAAGCCGCCACCGATGCTGTCGCCGTGATTCAACGGTACGTCGGCCTCCACGGCGACGACCTGGTAGAACCACTTCGCGATGTCCGAGATCAGCTTCGTGCGGCCGGGTGCGTCGCTGAAGAAGTAGTCGCTCATCTTCTGATGCGCGCCTTGGTTATCGGCCACCGCGCCGGTGACGGCGTCGTCGAAGTCCGGGGACTCGACGAACTGCTTGGTGGAGTTCACCTTCGCCTGCTGCACCAGCGCGTCGTCGTCGAGCAGGGTACGGAGCAGGGCCTGCAGGAACGACACTTTCTGCGAGGTCGTGAAGTCCTCGGAGCCGAACAGGTCATTTAGGCGATCGAGGACGGCCTGGAACGCGACCATGGTCGGGTCACGCTTCTCCCCCGAGCCGGCAGCGGTCATGCCGCTCAGTCCGATGCGCGAGCCGAGAGTGATGTCGGTCTTGCCCTGGTCCACTTGCTTGACCTGCAGCAGAACAACGTCGGAGAGATCGATCGGGGCGGTGTAGTTCTCGGGCTGGATGACGCGGTCGAGGTGTCGCAGGTAGATCTGCTTCTTCTCCAACTCGGCGTCGCCGTAGTCGACGATCTGGGACATGAAGTCGTAGAGCCGCACGAACGAGCCGACGTCCTTACGGAACATGTCGAGGATCGCCAGCTCGGTCTTGTCGCCGTCGCCACCGTTGTGCAGGAGCGCCGCGTTGTACCGCTCGGCGAATCGCTTCTGGCCGGGCCCGACTGCGGCCTTCAGGGCGTTGTTGCCCTTGCCGTTGACGAAGGCGTGCGCGCACTGGTCGACCTCGACCTGAGTGTAGATCGCGGCGGTGTCAAGCTTCGCGGCGAGGTCGTGCACCAGGTTCGGGTCCGTCTCGGTCTCGAGGAACGCGTCAGTGAAGTACGGCTCGAACGACTCCTGGATCGCGGCGGGGTCGTTGACGAAGTCGACCACCTGGGTCATCGCCGCGGTCTTCGACACCCCCGACGGGGTGCGGTAGGTGCGGTTGAGCCGCGAGAGGGTCTGTACCGCCGTGACACCGGAGAGCTTGCGGTCGACGTACATCGCGCAGAGCAGAGGCTGGTCGAACCCGGTCTGAAACTTGTTCGCGACGATCATCACCTTGTACTGATCGCCGGTGAACGAGGTCCGCAGATCATGCACGCCGGGATTCATCGATGCCTCGGTGAAGTCCTCGGGCCCGGACTCCGGGTCCTGGACCGAGCCGGAGAACGCGACGAGGGTGCCGTAGCCGTAGCCCCTCTTCGCGACGTACTCGTCGATCGCGAGCTTGAACCGCACTGCGGCCTTGCGGGAGTCGGCGACGACCATCGCTTTCGCGTGCCCTTCGAGCAGGTGCGCGACGTTGCCGCGGAAGTGCTCGACGATGATCGCGGCCTTCTGTGCGATCGTCTGTGGGTTGAGCTTGACCCACTTCATCACGGCCTGGGTGGCCTCGCTCTGGTCCACCTCGTCGACGCTGTGGGTCACGTTCTGGCCGATCTGGAAGGCCAGCTTGAAGGAGTGGTAGCCGGTGAGGACGTCGAGGATGTACCCCTCCTCGATCGCCTGCTTCATCGTGTAGAAGTGGAACGGCTCCGGTGCTGTGTCCGGGGTGGGCCGGCGTCCGAACAGCTCGAGCGTCTTGCCCTTCGGGGTCGCTGTGAACGCGAAGTAGGAAATGTTCTGCGACGCGGCGCGTTCGGTGGCCTCCGCGGCGAGGAAGGCCTCGGCGTCGATCTCACCGCCGTCCTCGATATCCTGCAGCTCCTCGGCCGTGAGGACGGCCTTGAGCTTGCCGGCGACCTGCCCGGACTGGGAGCTGTGCGCCTCGTCGGCGATCACCGCGAACGTCTTGCCCTTGAGGCCTTTGTTCTTCCGGATCTCGTTCATCGCGAACGGGAAGGTCTGGATCGTGACGACGATGATCAGCTTCTCGTGCGTCAGGGCGTCCGCGAGTAGACCCGACTTCGACGTTCCGGACTTGGACGCGGCATCCCGATCGATCGCGACGACGATGTTGCTGTCGTTGTCGATCTGCTTGATCGCGTCCTGTAGCTGCGCGTCGAGGACGTTGCGGTCGGTGACCACGATGACGGAGTCGAAGACCTTCTTGTTGTCGACCTGCAGGCGCGCCATGCGGTGCGCGGTCCACGCGATCGAGTCGGTCTTCCCGGAGCCGGCGGAGTGCTGGATCAGGTACCGCTGCCCGACGCCCTCAGCGACGACGGCGGCCGTGAGGTTGGTGACGGCCTCCCACTGATGGAACCGTGGGAACCGCAGTGACGACGAGCGGCTCGTCTTCCCGCTGATCGGGTCGGTGTGCTTCTCGTGCTTGATGTACATCAGTCGGCCGAGGATGTTCAGCCACGCGTCGCGCTGCAGCACCCGCTCCCACAGGTACGACGACGGTGACCCACCCGGGTTCAGCGGGTTACCGGCGCCGCCGGTCTCGGTGCCGCGGTTGAACGGCAGGAAGTGCGTCTTCTCCCCGACGAGGTTGGTGGTCATCCACACCTCATCGTTGGACACCGCGAAATGCACCAGCGCGCGGGCACCGGACGCGAACAGCGGCTGCACCTGGCCGGTGTCGGGGTCCTTCGGCAGGCGGGAGGTGCGGTACTGCGTCATCGCATCCCCGACGGACTGGGTGAAGTCGGTCTTCAGCTCCGCCGTCGCGACCGGGAGCCCGTTGACGAAGAACACCAGATCCACACTGCGGGTGTCCCCCGTAACGGGAGAGAAGTGCACCTGCCGCATCACCCGCAGCCGGACCGCCGCGTGATCGGAGACGGTCTTCGGGTTCAGCGTCGACTCCGGCCGGAACTGGCACAGCGAGACCTTCGCCGCCAGGTGCGACACTGGCTTCCGCAGCGCGTTGAGGGTGCCGCCGCCGTTCTCCATCGGAGTGTCGAGGACCTTCACCACCCGGTCCAGCAGCTGCACCTGCTGCTTCGCAATATCCTTCGCCCCCGGCTTGACCACCTTCGCCAACTGCTCCGGCTGCGTGTCTGACAAGTACCCGAGCAGATCCGCCGGGAACATCGCGCGTTCGCGGTCGTAACCCTCGTCGGTCGGCGAATACAGCCAGCCATGCCCGGCCAGGTACTCGGCAATCTCGCGCTCGAACTCCACCTCGTTGTGCTGCGCCATCAGCTCATAACCTCATCCCGCACATCGATCTTCCCTGTCACCGCACAAGTGACCACCGCAGCACGACGCTCCCGCGCCAGCTCTATAAACCGCTCTGACTCGGCGATCAGGTTGTCGATCTTCGACGTCTGCTCATCGAGGTAAGCCACGATACGGCGCTGCTCGGCCAGGGACGGCAGATCCATAGGCAGGTTCAGAATGTCGGCCTGGCTAATGTTCTGCATCGAAGGTGACGACCCGGTCGCTTCCAGCTCGATCAGTCCACGCCACCGCTTCGTGCCGAGGACAGCTGCGACATACGCGGGATCCGCGGCCGTCGAGTCAAGCGAAAAGCCGTACAGCTTGTCGGATAGCATGAGCCGCGGAAAGTCGCCGTCCACAACGGCAGCACTACCCGCGAGTTCGCGGGTGTTAGCACGAGAGACAATCAGCTGTCCCCGAGTCACGACGGTCTCGGGTCGAGGTATCGCTGAGTCGGGCAACTCCTTGTTCTCGGTCGAGCGAAAGACACCCCCGTTCGCTGCCCCAGCTTTCAAGACCGCCCACTTTTCAACTCCGTCCGCGGGCCAGGGATAACACTGCGGGCTCCACCCCTGCTGCACGGCCGAGACCACGTGCTTCAGCCGCTGACCAGACGTGGTCGATGATGCATCGGCAACGCTCGACTCGACGGCAGCGTGACGCCGCTCCCGCAGCAGGTCCACGAGCCGCTGCTGCTCCTCGATCAACGTGTCGATCCCTGCCGTCTCCCGGTCCAGGAAGTCGGCGATCGCACGCTGCTGTTGAGAGCTGGGCAGCTCGAATTCGAAGTTCCGAAGATCGGTTGCGGACAGTCGTTTCAATCCGCCCGCGCCAAGAAGGCGAGCGGTGCCGTACTGCCGGAATGTCTCCGACCTCAAGAGGTAGTCAAGGAACCTTGCCTCGACGCAGTCCGTTGGCCGCAATGCATACACCTCGGTTGTGGCGAATGCGAACCCATTCTTGAGCCCGGCGGCGATCGCGCCTTTGCCGTTCTCGAAACACGGCGTCACCTTTGCCAGGAGCACGTCGCCATCGGCGACGAATGTCATCCCTGACGAGACATCGCTCACGGTAGTTTCGCGGGATAGGTCCAGCGCCCCGCGCTCACCAATGGCCTCCATCGGTAGCAGCGATCCTACGCGATCCGCATCTACGCGCAAGGCAGGAAGAGTAGGCGGATCTACCTCAAGACAAAACCGCAGCCGCGTGGAGGTCCAATCTTCCGTGGTGGTCACCCCTCTACCTCCCGCAGCAGGTTCATGATCTTCGCGACCTGCTTCTCTAAGTCGGCGTCGATCTCGGCGAGGGGGCGGGGAGGGATGTACTTGTAGAATTGGCGCGTGAACGGGATCTCGTATCCGACTTTGGTCTTCGTCTCTTCGATCCAAGCGTCCGGTACGTGCGGCAGGACCTCCGCTTCGAAGTACGCCTCGATCGTCGCGTCCCGGCCGGCCTGCCCGTCGGTGTTGCCGCCGTAGGTGAAGGGGATGTTCTCGGTATCGCGCTTCTTCGTATCGGGCTTCGGATTGCCCTTCCGGTCGGTCGACACCTTGCCGGCCGGCGTCAGCAACGGCCGCTCGACGGTCACAGTCCAGTAGCCGAAGTCGTCGGCGGTGAAGACCTTCGAGAAGTCGGGATCGGCCTCGTCGAACGCGTCGTAGAGCCCGAGGATCCGGTCCCGGGCGGCCTCGTCGAGCTCGCGGCTCTTGGCGCCGAGGCTCTTGCGCATCTTCGTCCAGAACGAGGTGGCGTCGATCAGCTGGACCTTGCCTTGCCGCTCGGGCCGTTTCGTGTTGTCCAGTATCCAGATGTAGGTGGCGATGGCGGTGTTGAAGAACATGTTCGTCGGCAACGCGACGATCGCCTCGACCAGGTCGGCTTCGAGGAGCCATTGCCGGATCTTCGACGGCCCCGACTCGGCGGCGCCGTTGAAAAGCGGTGAGCCGTTGAGGACGATGCCGGCGCGGCCGCCGCCGTCGTGCGCGGGCCGCATCTTGCTCGCGAGGTGGCTCAGGAACAGCATCTGCCCATCGCCGATCGCCGGCAGGCCGTGGGAGAAGCGGGAGTTCTGCGCGAGCGCCTCCTGCTTGACCGTCTCAGCGGACGCTTTCCAGTCCACACCGTAGGGCGGGTTGGACATGCAGAAGTCGAAGGTTCGGTCGAAGAATTTGTCCTCGGCCAGCGTGTCGCCAAGGCGAATGTTGCCCGGGTCCTGCCCCTTCGAGAGCATGTCGGACTTGCAGATCGCGTACGATTGGTCGTTGATCTCCTGCCCGTACAGCCGCAGCCGCGCATCCGGGTTCCGCTCCAGCAGCCGCTCCTCGGCGACCGAGAGCATGCCGCCGGTACCGGCCGTGGGGTCGTAGATGGTGCGGATGGTGCCGGGCTCGAGGAGCGCGTCGTTGTCCTCGGCGAACAGGAGGTCCACCATCAGCCGGATCGCATCGCGTGGGGTGTAGTGCTCGCCGGCCTCCTCGTTGGAGGCCTCCGCGAACTTGTAGATGAGGTGCTCGAACAGGTCGCCCATCTCGGCGTTGGGGACCACCTTCGGGTGCAGGTCGACGCTGGCGAACTGTGAGGTGACCAGGTACAGCCGGTCCTTCTCGTCCAGCGTCGCGATCTCGTTCTCGAACTTGAATCGGTCGAATACGTCGATGTTCCCGGAGAAGCTGTTGACGTAGTCGAGCAAGTTCGCTTCTAGACCCTCGGGGTCCTCGAGTAGGAGCTTGAAGTCGAACGGACTCGTGTTGTAGAACTGCAGCCCGGTCTTGCGCTTGACCTGCACCTCCAGAGCCCCACCGGCGTACTTCTCGGCGAGCTTGCGCATCTCGTCGCGGTGCGGCTCCATGATGCAGTCCAGGCGACGAAGGATGGTGAACGGCAGGATCACCCCGCCATACTGATGTGGTTTATACACCCCGCGGAGTTGATCCGCGATCCCCCACACGAAGTTGCCCAGCTTACTCACATCGCCCCCTGCCCGTCATTCCGCAACGTACCGTTACAGTGCGGGCCGTACCCGCCTTCAGGGCTTGAGGGTAGCCACCGTCCAACAACTGCGACCCCCAACCTGGCGAACCGCTGAACGACACGAACCGATGTCCCCGGAATGTAGCGTTCGACGGGTGACGGCGACGCTGTGCATGGACTTGGACACCGGTCTCGTCGACTTTCCATCCGGGATCGCGCGATCGATCCGGAGGTTCGGAACCGGTATGGGCGCCACTGTGACAACGCCGTTGGAATCCTCGCCGTGATAGAGCCTGGACGGACAAGGTGCTCTGGATTCGCCGCAATCGCGGACGTGTGCCCGAACCTCGGGCTTACCAGCGACTCATCCTGTCGCACCACAAGAACCTGAACGCCGGTGTCTTCCTCGTCGACGATCGCACCCGCAACGGCGCGGACAATTTTCTCGGGGAGCACGTGCACTTCGGGCACGCGGGCTTCGACAACTCGCAGACAGTGACGGCCTATCTGCTCTCGCGCTTGCTGAACTCGACCTTCCGGTCCTGCGATCGACACAGAAACTACAAACGCAGAAGCTACGTCAGGTAGCGGTACGCGGGCGAACCCGGCTCGAGCCGCTCACAGTGCAGGCGTGAGGAATCCATCCGCTCGAGCAGCGCACCGAGATCCCCGGCATGCCCGAGTTCGATGCCCACCAGCGCCTCGCCGGTGTCGCGGTTATTGCGCTTGACGTACTCGAACAGCGTCACGTCGTCGTCGGGGCCGAGCACCTCGTCGAGGAAGCGGCGCAGCGCGCCGGGCTCCTGCGGGAAGGCGACGAGGAAGTAGTGCTTGAGCCCCTGGTGCACCAGCGACCGCTCGATCACCTCGTTGTACCGCGACACGTCGTTGTTGCCACCGGACAGCAGGCACACGACCGTCGCGCCCGGCTCGAAGCGCAGCTGCGCCAGCGCGGCCACGGACAGCGCGCCCGCCGGCTCGGCGATGACGCCCTCGTTCTGGTAGAGGTCGAGCATGGCGGTGCAGATCGCGCCCTCGTCGACCTCGACGATCCCGAGCTCGCCGGCCGCCACATCACGGACCGCGTGGGCGGGCCACACCGCGGCGCCCTCGGAGACGGCGACGTCGTAGCCGATGCCGCCGATCTTCTTCACGGCAGCACCGTCGACGAACGGGTCGATGGTCGGGAGGTCGATCGGGCCGCCCGCCTCGATCGCGCGGGCCAACGACGGTGCGCCCGCGGGCTCGGCGCCCACGATCGTGGCGGAGGCGGACTGCGACCGCAGGTATCGGGTGACGCCGGCGAAGCAGCCCGCACCGCCGACAGGCATCACGGTGACGTCGGGGACGACGCCGCCGAGCTGTTCGACGAGCTCGACACCGATGGTGCCCTGCCCGGCGGTGGTGCGGGGATCGTCGAAGGCGTGTACCCAGGTCGCGCCGGTCGAGGCGACGTCCTCCTGGGCCGCGGCGGCCGCGGCGTCGTAGGTCTCGCCGGTGGCGATCAGCTCGACGTACCGGCCGCCGTGCGCCCGGATCCGGTCGCGCTTCTGCTTGGGCGTGGTGGTCGGGACGTAGATGCGCCCGTGCACCTCCATCGCGCGGCACGCGAAGGCGACGCCCTGCGCGTGGTTACCGGCCGAGGCCGCGACCACGCCGGCCGCCTTCTCCGCCTCGGTGAGCTGCGCCATCAGGTTGTAGGCGCCGCGGATCTTGTACGAGCGCACCACCTGCAGGTCCTCGCGCTTGAGGTAGACCTTCGCACCGGTCAGCGCGGAGAGCCGATCGCAGTGCTGCAGCGGGCTCACCGACACCACTCCGGCGAGCCGCGCGCGGGCCTCGATGATCGAGTGCACCGTCAGGTCGGCGGCGGCACTGGACATCGATGACGTAGACATGCCCGCCATTTTCCCACCCACGCCGCGGCGCGGCTCACCCCACCCACGGACCGGGGATCGTCGGCGGCGCACCGGACCGTCGCCGACGCACGGAACGCACCGTTTCGACCGCGGCGTAGCCCAGCGCGAGCCACACCGTCAGGCTCATCACGCCACCCACCAGGAGGAAGATCAGCCCCGCCATCCACAGCCCGGTGTCGTCGCGCGACGCCCACGCCACCCACGGGATCGCGAAGCCCACGACCGCGACCACGGGGATCAGCGCCATGAGCGAGAGCCGCCGGAGGTACCAGAAGGCGGCGGTACACGCGAGCACGATCACCGCGCCGCACGCGATCACCTGCCACGGCCGGTAGGGCCCCTGCGCCACACCGTCGACCTCGTAGTACTCCTGGTCCCACCCCAGGAAGGCGAACCAGGCCCCCGCCGACACGACGGCGAGCCCCACCAGCACCACTGCGACGCGCATGCCGCCACTCTGCCATCATTGCCTGGTGTTCGACGGTGACCGCATGCGCTTCGGATTCGCCGCCTCGGTCATCGGTCTGGGCCTCGCGGCTGTCACCGTCCGCTGGGGCGAGCACCTCCCGCTCGCGCCGATCCTCTTCGCGGTGGTGTGTCTCGTCGTCGCGTCCCGAGCGGCGCCCGGGACCGTGCTCCCCGAACGCGCGTGGATCGGCGTGGAGGCGATCGGGGCCGTGGCGGGAGCCGCGTTCTTCGTCCTGCAGCCGAATCCCGGCACGGGCGTCCTGCTGTACGTCTCCGCCGTCTACTACGGTGTCCGCTTCCCCCAACGGGTCTCGATCCCCCTCGCGGCGCTCCTCGGCGGCACCGTCGCACTCGGGCTCGGACTGCAGCGCTCGGGGGATTTCTGGATCGGCTTCACGATCGCCGTCACGGTCTGGGCCGGCATCGCCCGGCGGACGCGCCACGAGCGGACCCGGGCGCTCGAACAGCTGGTGGAACAGACCAGGCTCACGGCGGACTCCGAGGCGCGCAGCAGCGCGCTCGCGGAGCGGGCCCGCATCGCCCGCGACCTGCACGACGTCCTCGCCCATACGCTCTCCGGTGCCGGGATGCAGCTCGAGCTCGCCGACGCCCTTCTCGAAGCGAACCGTCCCGCCGACGCCCGCGCCGCCGTGCAGCGCGCCCGTGGCGCCATCGCCGACGGCGTCACCGAGGCCCGCGGCGCCGTCCACGCCCTGCGGGAGGACACCGTCGATCTGCCTGCGGCACTGGCCGCGCTCGCCGACGGACCCGACGAGGCCGTGGAGACGCAGCCCGTCGAGCTGACGGACCCGCAGGCCCGGGCGGTGCTGCGCGTCGCACAGGAGGCGATCACCAACGCCCGACGGTACGCCGCGGGCGCGCCCGTCACGGCCCGCGTCTCCCCCGCGCCCGACGGTGCCGAGCTCACCGTGACCAACGGGGCCGGGACCGACACGCAGACCCACGGCTCCGGCATGGGACTGATCGGCATGCGCGAGCGTGCGGCCGAAGTCGGTGGCACGCTGCACGCAGGACCGACCGCCGAGGGAGGCTGGTCCGTCCGGCTGTTCCTCCCCCGTGCGACGGACCACGCGTCCGAAGGCTCGCCCGAACCGACGAAGGAGCTGTGAGTGACGATCGAGGGGCAGGGCGACCGGCCTGCGAGCGAAGACGTCCGTGTGGTCGTGGCCGACGACCAGGCGACGGTGCGCGACGCGCTCGCCGCGATGCTCGACCTCTCGCCCGGCATCGCCGTGGTCGGCGCGGCGGCGGACGGGGTGGAGGCGGTGGCGCTGGTCCGGGAACACCGTCCCGACGTGCTGCTCACCGACCTGCGGATGCCCAACCTCGACGGTGCCGGCGCCACCGCGCGAGTCCTCGCCGACGCGCCGGAGACGGCCGTCGTCCTGCTCACGACCTTCGACGACGAGGAGTCGATCCTGCAGGGGCTGCAGGCCGGTGCCCGAGGATATCTCACCAAGAACGCGGGGCGCGCCGAGATCGCGGCGGCGATCATGGCGGCCGCCGCCGGGCAGTCCGTGCTCGATCCGGTCGTACAACAGCGCCTGCTCGTCTCGGCGACCGGCAGGTCCGGGCAGCGCGCGGCACCGTCGGAACCCGCGACGGCACCGCCGGTCGATCTGACGCCCCGCGAGACCGAGGTGTTGCGCCTCATCGCCGACGGCCTCACGAACCGAGAGATCGCCGCCCGCCTGTTCGTCAGCGAGTCGACGGTGAAGACGCACATCAACAATCTGTTCGCGAAGGCCCGGCTCCGGGACCGCGCCCACGCCGTGCGGTACGCCTTCGATTCCGGGATCGCCGCATCCGGTCAGGGCGATTGAAAACCTTCTTCTCTGCGCGCCAACGACTTACGGTCGTACCTCATGGCGACAACGATTCTCTCCCCGTCGCGGCCTGCGCAGGGCCCGCCGGCGGACACCTCGACGGGACCGGTGCGCCTCGTGCCGCGCCGCCGCCCCGGGCGCTGGGTGGCGGCCGCCGTGGTCGCGGTCCTCGGCGCGATGTTGGCGCACACCCTGTTCACCAATGAGCGTTTCGAGTGGCCGACGGTCGCCCATTACTTCACGCAGGAGTCGGTCCTCAAGGGCCTCTGGCTCACCCTATGGCTCACCGCGGTCACCTTCGCCGCGGGATTCGTCCTCGGCATCGGCCTCGCGGCCATGCGACTGTGGGGTGGGCCCGTACTCCGCACGGTGTCCTTCGTGTTCGTCTGGCTGGTGCGATCGGTGCCGCCGCTGGTGCTGCTGCTGTTCTGGTTCCAACTCGCGTCCCTGTACCCGCAGTTGTCGCTGGGCATCCCCTTCGGCCCCGAGTTCGTCACGTTCAACACCACGCACCTCATCAGCGGTCTGGTCGCGGCGTTCATCGCGTTGACCATCGACGTCGCTGCGTTCGCCGCGGAGATCGTGCGCGGCGGACTGGTGTCCGTCGACCCGGGGCAGACGGAGGCCGCGCGGTCGCTGGGGCTGAGCCCGCGACGCATCTTCCGCCGCATCGTGCTTCCGCAGGCGATGCCCGCCATCATCCCCGCGTCCGGCAATCTGCTGATCGGGCTGCTCAAGTCGACGTCACTGGTGAGCGTCATCGCCGTGACCGATCTGCTGTACTCGGTGCAGCTGGTCTACAACCAGAACTTCAAGGTGATGCCGCTGCTGCTGGTGGCGACGATCTGGTACATCGTGATCACCTCGGTGCTGGCCGTGGGCCAGTACTTCGTGGAGCGACACTTCCGCCGGGGCCACCGGGATGCCCGTCTCTTCCGCGAGATCGTCGCCGACGCGGCACGCCTGCGCCCACGGCTCCCCCGCACTGTCCGCGCGGCGGGAGACCGGGCATGAGCGCGATCGAGGTCCGCGGGCTCCGGAAGTCCTTCGGCGGCACCGAGGTGCTGCGCGGCGTCGACCTGGACGTCGCGCAGGGCGAGGTCGCCATCATCCTCGGGCCCTCCGGGTCCGGGAAGTCGACCCTGCTGCGCTGCATCAACCACCTGGAGCAGCCCGACGCCGGGTACGTGCGGGTGAACGACGACCTGATCGGCTACCGCGAGGCGCGGCGTCGCGGTGGAACGAGCGTCCTCCGCGAGCTGCACCCCCGAGACGTGGCGGGGCAGCGCCGCCGCATCGGCATGGTCTTCCAGCAGTTCAACCTCTTTCCGCACTTCACCGTCCTGGAGAACCTCACCGAGGGGCAGCTCGCCACCGGTGTCGCGCCCGCCGAGGCCGCTGAGCGCGGCCGCGAGCTCCTCGCCCGTGTCGGGCTCGCGGGCCGCGAGAAGGCGTACCCGTCGCAGCTCTCGGGCGGCCAGCAGCAGCGCGTCGCGATTGCCCGCACCCTGGCCATGCGGCCCGACGTCGTGCTCTTCGACGAGCCCACCTCGGCGCTCGACCCGGAGCTGGTCGGCGAGGTGCTGGCCGTGATCCGGGACCTCGCGGAGTCGGGCATGACCCTCGTCGTGGTGACGCACGAGATCGGCTTCGCCCGCGATGTCGCCGACACCGTGATCTTCATGGACGACGGCCGCATCGTCGAGACCGGCCGGCCCGACGCGATCTTCGCCGACGCCGAGCACCCCCGCACCCGCGAATTCCTCGCGGCCGTGCGCTGATCCCCCGCTAGATCCGAGTCCAAGGAGACCCCATGCGCAGCCGCGCCCTGCTCGCCCTGCCCCTGATCGCCGCCGCCACGCTCCTGTCGGCGTGCGGCGGCTCGTCCGATCCGGCGGCACAGAGCTCGAGCTACCCGATCCCGACGCAGGACGTGGTGTCGTCCGTCGCCGTCGACCCGGCCGCCCAGGCACTGCTGCCGGCCGGCACGAAGGAGCTGACGCTGGGGCTCACCCGGCAGCCGGGCATCAACAACCTGCCGCACGCCGGGGAGATCCCCGACGGCAACCCGGTGGGCCTGGACGTGGATCTCCGCAACGCCGTGGCCAAGGCCCTCGGCGTGACCTGGAAGCAGGAGATCGGGACTTTCTCCACGATCATCCCGGGGGTGCAGAACGGCCGGTACCAGGTGGGCCAGGGCAACTTCGGCGTCACCAAGCCGCGCCTCGAGGTCGTCGACTTCGCGACCTACCTCAACGACGGACAGTCCTTCGTCGGCTCCTCGAACTCCGGCCTCACCGGCGTCAAGACGCTGGAGGACCTGTGCGGCAAGAAGATCGTCACCGGCTCGGGCACCACCTTCCAGCAGATCCTCGAGAAGGGCGTGCAGCAGTGCACGTCGAAGGGCAAGCCCGCGTACACCGTCCAGTACCTCGACGATCAGGGCGCGGTGATCCTGAGCCTGCAGAACAACAAGGTGGACGCCTACTTCGGCCCCACGCTCTCGCTGCGCTACCTCGTGGACAAGGTCCCCGGCACGACGTTCCTGGGTGAGTACTCCACGACGGTGGTCGGTTTCGTCACCGCGAAGGGATCCCCGATCGCGCCGGCCATCGCACAGGCGATCAACACCCTCATCGCACGCGGCGAGTACCAGCGGCTGTTCGAGAAGTGGAAGGTGCCGACCTCGGCGCTGCCGAAGTCCGAGATCAACCCGGCGGCGGGGTTCTGACCGATGACGATCGATTCGCTCGCCTTCCTCACTCCGGGCAATTACGAGGACGGCGACCCGGCCGCCGGGCTCGAGGACACTCTGCGCCTCATCGAGTTCGGCGAGCGACTGGGCTATCGCGGCGCCTGGGTGCGCCAACGGCATCTGGAGCACGGGATATCCTCCGCCGCGGTCTTCCTCGGCGCGGCCTCGCAGCGCACCGCCACGATCGAGTTGGGCACCGCCGTCATCCCGATCGGCTACGAGAACCCCTTCCGGCTGGCGGAGGACCTGTCCCTCGCCGACGCCCTGGCGCGCGGACGCGTCCAGGCCGGCTTCTCCACCGGGATGCCGCACGCGGACCTGCTCGCGGACGTGGTGTTCGAGCACCTTCCCACCGACACCGGGTACGCGCGGGTGGCGCGCACCGTCGAGCACCTGCGGGGCGCCTACCTCGGCGATGACGACACGCGGATCGAGTCCCCCGGCAACGTGCAGCGGCCGCGCCTGCAGCCGCACACCCCCGGATTGGCCGACCGATCCTGGTACGGCGGAACGTCGCTCGGTTCGGCGCGATGGACCGGCGAGGCCGGACTGCACCTGCTCACCGGCAACATCGTCTCCGCCGGGGGCATCGATTCCGACGACTTCGGCACCGTCCAGGCCGCGCTCATCGACGAGTACCGCAGGGCCGGCGGCGCGGACCGGCGGGTGGCCGTCGGGCGCGTGATCGTCCCGACGGACAGCGCCGACCGAGCCACGGCGGAGCGCTACCGGGCCTACGCACGCTCGCGGTACGAGCGGACCCTGGCGGCCCACGGCGAGAAGCGCACGCTGTTCGCGGAGGATCTCGTGGGTCCGATCGCGGAGATCGCCGAGCGACTCGTCGCCGACCCGGCGTTCTCCCCGGAGACGGGGCCGGTCACCGAGTTCCGGCTCGAGCTGCCCTACGAGTTCGATGTCCGCGACTACGAGCAGATCCTCACCGATGCCCGCGGCCTGGTGCCCGCGCTCTCCTCGGCGGCCTAGGTCCGCGTCTCCCGCAGCGTCCGCACCAGGTTCTTCTGGATCTTGCCTGTCGCCGTCTTGGGGAGCGCATCGACGAAGACGATCTCCTTGGGCGCCTTGAACCCCGCGAGGTTCTGCTTCGCGTACTCGAGCAGGACGGCACCGTCGGCCTCGGCCGCCGGTGCACTGACGACGAAGGCGGTGACCGCCTCGCCCCAGCGCTCGTGCGGGACACCGACGACGGCGACCTCGGCGACGGCGTCGTGGCCGAGGAGCACCCGCTCGACCTCGACGGAGGAGACGTTCTCGCCGCCCGACTTGATGATGTCCTTCGCGCGGTCGGTGAAGTAGACGACGCCCGCGTCGTCCAGGTAGCCGATGTCGCCGCCGTGGAACCAGCCGTGTGCGAAGGCCTCCGCGTTCGCGGCCGCGTTGTTCCAGTAGCCCTCCATGAGCTGCGGCGCGCGGTAGACGATCTCGCCGACCTCGCCGGGCGGGAGCAGCGCCCCGTCGTCGCCCATGATCGCGACGTCGGTGGAGACGGTCGCGGGGCCCCAGGAGTCGTCCTTGACGCCCTGGTGACCCGACCACTGCAGTTCCGACGCCGGCGTCGTCTCGGTCTGGCCCGAGCCGAGAATGATGGCGGCCGAGGCGAACCTGGCCCGCAGCGCGGCGAGCAGCTCCGGCGGCATCGGTGCCATCGCGTACATGCCCGCGACGAGCGACGCGGTGTTGTCGTCGTCCAGTTCGGGGCGGGCCAGCAGCGCCGCCCACATCATCGGCAGGAGGGTGATGTGGGTGACGCGGTGATCGACGAACGCGCGGGCCAGCTTCTCGGGGTCGAATCCCCGCAGCAGCACCGCCGTGCCACCGGTGACGAGCGTCGGCATGAGCAGCGCGTCGAGGGCCGTGACGTGGAAGAGCGGCAGCGCGATCGGCTGGACCACGGGCTGTACATCAGGGCGCAGGCCCAGCCCGAGTGCGGAGGACAGCGCCGAGATGTGCACCGCGACATGGCTGGTGACGACGCCCTTGGGCCGCGCAGTGGTGCCGGACGTGTACAGGCAGTGCAGGATGTCGCGGTCCTCGACGATCGTCTCCACCACGGAGTCGTCGGGGTCAACCACCTCGGCGAAGCCGGTCGACGGGACGCCGCCCACCTCGCCCGGGATCTCGCCCGCGCCGTTCGAGACGACGTAGACCGCCTCGACCGCGTGGCCGGCGGCACCGAGCGCAGCGGTGAGAGCGGGCGCGAAGACGTCCTCGGTGATGACGGCGCGCACGCCGCTGTCGGCCAGCTGGTACGCCACGTCGCCCGGGGCCAGGAGCAGGTTCAGCGGCATCGCGACCACACCGAGCTTGGCGCAGGCGAACACAGAGACCACGAACTCCCAGCGGTTCTGCAGCTGGAGCGCGATCGCGTCACCGCGCTGGTAGCCGCGCGCCTGCAGCCCCCGGGCGAGGGCGTTCGCCCGGCTCTCGAGTTGCCGGTAGGTGACGGTGTGGTCACCGTCGACGATGGCGGGCCGGTCCCCGAAGGACCGGGCGGCGCGGGTCGGCAGGTCGCCCAGGCAGACGCGGTGGGTCAGGTTGACGACAAGGGGGTCGACACCGCTGAGATCGGGGCGCATCGATCGACTCATGGCCGCACGCTAGCCCGTTCCCACGGCGTCCGCGGGGCGAACGAGTGAAGATCCACTAACCCGCGCGCTGCGCCGCGGTCTCCTCCGGCAGTGGCAGGCCGAGATGCTCGCGCACCGTGGTGCCCTCGTACTCGGTCCGGAAAGCACCGCGCTCCTGCAGCAACGGGACGACGCCGTCGATGAACTCGTCCAAGCCCGTGGGCGTGAGGTGCGGCACCAGGATGAAGCCGTCCGCGGCGTCCGCCTGGATAAAGGTGTCGATCTCGTCGGCCACCTGGTGCGCGGTGCCCACGAACTGGGGCCGGGTGTTGAGCTCGATGACCAGTTCCCGGATCGACAGACCGCCCGCCTCGGCGCGGGAGCGGTAGGCGGCGACGATCTCCCGCGGGTCCGCATGCAGGACGCGCCCCTGCACCGCCTTCGCCTCGTAGACCGGTTCCACGTCGGGCAGTGGACCGTCGGGATCGTAGGACTGCAGCTCCCGGCCCCACACCTGCTCGAGGAAGTTGAGCGCCGTCTGCGGGCTCACCTGCCGCCGCCGGATGTCGCGCGCCTTCTCCTGCGCCTCCTCGGGCGTGTCGCCGATGACGGCGGCGGCGCCGGGGAAGACCTTGAGGTGCTCGGGGTTCCGTCCGCGGTCGGCGGCGCGTCGCTTGACGTCGGCGTAGAAGGCCCGGCCACTCTCGAGGGAGCCGTGCCGGGTGAAGATCGCGTCTGCCTGCGCCGCGGCGAAGTCGCGCCCCTCCCCGGAATCACCAGCCTGCAGGAGCACGGGGCGGCCCTGCGGCGAGGGTGGAAGCGGTGCGGCGCCCCGCACGTCGAACTGCGCGCCGTGGTGCACGATCTCACCGCGCTGCCAGCCCTCCCAGAACTTCCGTGCGACGGTGATGAACTCGTCGGCGCGGTGGTAGCGGTCGGCGTGCGCGAGGAAGCCACCGCGACGGAAGTTCTCGCCGGTGAAGGCGTCAGAGCTCGTCACCATGTTCCAGGCCGCGCGGCCCGCGCTGAGATGATCGAGCGTGGCGAACTGCCGGGCCACGTCGAAGGGCTCGTTGAAGGTGGTGTTGATCGTCCCCGCGAGGCCGATCCGGTCGGTCACCGCCGCCAGCGCGGACAGGACGGTGAAGGTATCGGGCCGGCCCACCACGTCGAGGTCGTGGATCCGCCCGAGGTGTTCGCGCAGCCGCAGGCCCTCGGCGAGGAAGAAGAAGTCGAACTTCGCGCGCTCGGCTGCACGGGCCAGGTACACGAAGGAATCGAACTCCACCTGACTGCGCGCCGCGGGGTCCGACCACACCGTGTTGTGGTTGACGCCCGGGAAGTGGGCGGCCAAGTGGATCGGCTTGCGGTGTGCGCCCTCCCGCACGGGGACCTCGGTCATAGCAGTCCCCATTCCTTGGCGAGCAGTTCGTGGCTGCGCAGGCGCGCGGCGTGGTCGTGGGTGACCGAGGTGATCACGAGTTCGTCGGCGCCGGTGCGCTCGGCGAGCGCACGCAGTCCGTCGGCGACGCGGCCGGCCTCGCCGACGAACTGGGTCTCGGTCCGGTCGGCGACCGCGGCGCGCTGATCGTCGGTGAGTGCGGAGCTGTCGCGCGGGTAGGCGATGGCGCCGCTGCCGTGGCGGATGGAGTGCACCCACGCGGGGAAGCCGGAGGCGAGCTCGCGAGCCTGGTCGTCGGTATCGCCGACCACCACGTCTGCGCTGACCACGAGGCGGGGCTCGGCGAGTCGCGCCGAGGGCCGGAAGGCGTCACGGTACGCCTGCGCCGCCTCGACGGTGGTTCTCGGGCTCACGTGGTAATTGGCGACGAAGGGCAGGCCGCGGGCGCCGGCCAGGCGAGCGCTCTCCCCCGCGCTGCTGCCGAAGATCCAGACGGGCGCGTCGTGGGCCGCCTCGGCGACGGGCGAACGCAGCGGGTGACCGTCTGCCACGAACGTGCCGGACACCAGGGCGAGGACGTCGTCGACCTGCTGCGTGTAGGTCGGCGGCTCGGCCTTCGGGTGGTAGAGCTGTTCGTAGCCGGCGACGATCGCCGGATTCGGTGCCGGCGCGCCCGGCGGGGGCGTCCGCAGGCGTTGCCCCGTCCTCCCGAGTCCGATGTCCACCCGGCCGGGGTGCAGGGAGGCGAGCACGCCGAAGGCGTCGGCGACGGCGGGTGCGGTGGTGAAGCCGATGAGCACGGCCGCGGAACCGACACGGATCCGGGTGGTGCGGGCCAGGATCTCGGCGATGAGGACGGCCGGAGCGGCGCTCGCGACGTGCGCGAAGTGGTGCTCGGCCACCCAGTACCGGCCGTACCCCCAGTCCTCCGCGCGCCGCGCGAGATCCAGGGTGTTGCGGAGTGCGTCCGACGGGGTTCCCCCGTCCGGGATCGGCGCCAGATCGAGGACGTTCAGGCCGGTCATCAGGCCCCCTTCACGGCGGCGAAGCGGTTGATCGCGGGCCCGAGACCCAGGATCTCGCGGAGCGTCCCCGTCCGCGGAGCCCCGGGCAGGAGCGGCGCGAAGGACGCGCGGAGCCTGGGCAGGTCCACGGCGTTGACGCCCGGGCGCAGCCGGGCGCCGTCGAAGCCGAGGGACTGCCAGCCAGCCACGGCGCGGGCGAGCGACTCCCCCGTACCGGCGAACACCCGGGTGTCGTCGTCCGCGGGTTCGCGGCGGTCCAGCTTCTCGATGCGGCGCAGCGCGGTCCGCTCGGAGTCGGCGAGGTGGACGGTCACGTCCACGAGAAGGAGCGGGACCCCGGAGGCTCGAAGCCGGCGGGCGGTCTCTGCCAACTCCTCGTCGCTACCTGCGGGCACAATCGCGAGATCCGCGTCCGCGGCGACCGATTCGGCGGCCGCGTCGGCGACGCGCACGACCACCGGCGGCCGCCCCTGCGGTGGCCGGGGCGTGATCGACGGACCCTTGACGGAGAAGTTCTCGCCCTGGAAGTCGATGTAGTGCAGTCGGTCCCGGTCGACGAACCGACCGGTGGCGACGTCCTTGACGATCGCCTCGTCCTCCCAGCTGTCCCAGAGGTCGCGCAGCACCTCGACGTACTCGCGGGCCTCGCCGGCGCGCGACGCCGCGTCCTGGGGGGCCTTGCGGCCGAAGAGCGCCGCGTCGGCAGCGGCGCCCGTGGTCGCCGGAAGCACTCCGGCACGGCCACCGCTGACGTAGTCGAGCGTCGCGATGGCCTTCGAGGCGTGGAAGGGCTCGGTGTGCGTGGCGGTGACGGTCGGGACCAGCCCGATCCGCGGGACCGCGGGCGCCACGCGGGCGGCGAGCAGGGTGGCGTCGAACCGGCCCGAGAGGCGGTCACGCCCGGAGAGGGAGAAGGAATCCTCGAAGGTCACGAGGTCGGCGGCGGCCGCCTCCGCGGAGCGGGCCAGCCCAACCCAGTGCTCCGCGGAGGTGGCCTCCAGTGGATCCGCTCCCACCTCCGCGAACGCTGCGGGATGCCAGCCGAAGGGCTCCAGGGCTATCCCGAGGACAGGGCGTGAGGTAGGCGCGGTCACGGATTCGACGGTAGGCGGCGCGGTTTCGTCTGTGACCCCTTGCGCTCACCGTGGATCCAAGGGAATCGTCGGCTCAGCCGCGCGGACGTTCGCGCCAGAGTGGACTGTCGACGAAGTGGTTGTCGTACTCGTCCTGCGCCGCGAGCAGCTCCGACGGTGCCGCCGCGCCGGATGCGACATCGCGGAGGAGCCGGAAGTACCCGAAGCGCTCCACGCCCGGCGTCAGCACGATGAGCGCCGTCGCCGCACGTCCGGCATGTGCGGCGAAGGCGTGCACCGTGTCCGGCGGGATCACGGCGAGCCCGCCCGCGGCGACCACGCGGAGTTCGTCGCCGATGAGCATCTCGAGCGCACCGTCGAGGATATGGAAGACCTCGGTCGACCTGGTGTGGAAATGGGGTGAGGCGCCGTCGGCACCGGCGGGAAGGTGCACGCGCTGCACGCTCACCGCTCCTCCCGTTGCCGCCGCGTCGACGAACAGCGCCACCTGCGGACCGTCCTCGCCGCCCACGATCTCAGGATCCTGCACGATCATGATCTTCCTCCATTGATTAGCCGTCTAACTACTAATGATTCACCATCTAACTATCTTGGTCAAGAGGTACCCTCGGCCCGTGCAGGACGTCGACGCCGCCATGGCCCAGTGGCACACCGAGTACCCCGATCTCGACACGCTGCCGATGAGCGTCATCGGACGTCTCGCGAATCTCGAGGCCGCCGGCCGCGCCGCCATCGAGGTTCCGTTGGAGCACGAGGGCCTCCGACGGGGCGAGTTCGATGTGCTCGCGACACTGCGCCGCTGCGGCGCACCGTATGCGCTCTCCCCGGCATCGCTCGCGGACCAGCTCCTGATAACCCGGGCCGGCCTGACCTCCCGGCTCGATCGTCTGGAGACGGCGGGGCTCGTCGCACGCAGCCCGAATCCGGCCGACGGCCGGGGGAAGACCGTGACGCTCACCGCGCACGGTCGTCGACTCGTCGAGCGCGTACTGCCCGGACACGTCGAGCGCGAGCGCGAACTCCTCTCCGCGCTGACCCGCGAGGAACTGCAGACGCTCGACGCACTCCTCCGGCGGCTCACCGCCGGCTGATCACGCCACGAGCACAGCCACGAGGGCGGCGGCGATCATCGCCGGGCCATGTGGCACCGTCCGATCGCGGGCGGCGATGGCCCAGGCGATGGTGACGACCTGCGCGCCCAGGACGGCGAGCAGCACCTCCGGCACACCGCTCGCGGCGCCGACCACCGCGCCGAGCGTCGGCGCCAGCTTCACGTCGCCGGCGCCCATCCCGCGCGCGAGGAAGGCGGCGGCGTTCACCGCCGTCCAGAGGGTGGCGCCGACCAAGGAGGCGGGCGCACCGTCGACCAGGGCCCAGAGCGAGCCGACCACAGCGACGCCCGCAGCGGGCAGCGTCAGCGCGTTCGGCAGGCGACGCTCGCGCACGTCGTACCAGCACAGCGCGGCGCACCACGACACGAACAGCGCCAGGACGAAACCCCCGAAGAGCCCCCACTCCACGGGCCCAGTGTGTCAGGCCTGCAGGGCCTCGCGCAGCGCATCGGGGACCGTGATCGCGCCCGAACCGTCGGCGGCGATCACGGCGTAGACGATCCGGCCGGCGACGGCGCGTTTCGGCTCCCCGGCCTCGAGGTCCGTCTCGAAGGCGAAGTCGAGCGTGAAGCTCTTGTTCCCGATCCGGCCGGGCCGGATCACGATCTCGGAGTCCCGGTCATCGGTGAGCCCGGCGGCGTAGTCGAGTTCGACGTGCACGACCTGGGTGTCGAAGCCCTGGCCGACCCACTGCTCCCACGCCGCGCCGCGCTCGGTGAAGAACCGGCCGACGGCGTCGTCGAGGTACGCGAGGTACCACATGTTGAACACGACGCCCTGGCGGTCGATCTCGTAGTAGCGCGGCCGGAACCGGTGACGGAATTCGGACATCATGCCTCCCTCGCGGCGGTCAGCGCCGCCGCCATCGCCTCGCGGGGCGCGGGACGCCCGGAGAACCACTCGGCCTGTCGGAAGGCCTGGTGCAGCAGCATCGTCAGACCGCCCGCAGTGCGCGCGCCCTTCGCCTGCGCGGCCGCCACCAGCAGCGTCGGCCACGGGTCGTAGGCGACGTCGGCCACGGCCGGCGCCGCGGACGACAACGCGTCCATGAGCGGGAAGTCGTCGGACTGCGTCGTGCCGGGCAGCGTCGAGACGACCGCGTCGGCGGCCGGAACCGAGGCCGCGGCGAGCGGCGCCCAGCTCGCGGCGAGCCCGAACGCCTCGGCGCACGCCAGCGCGCCCTGCGCGCGCTCCTCGGAACGGGCGAGCACCACCACGCGGCGGAAACCCCGGTCACCGAGGGCGGCGAAGACCGGCCGAGCGGTGCCGCCGGCGCCGACGACGATCGCGGACTCCCCCTTCGCGCCGCACTCTGCGAGGAGGCCTTCGGCACCGTCGACGTCGGTGCAGTCGGCGAGCCACCCCGCCGCGGTACGGACCAGGGTGTTGGCGGAGCCGACGGTGACGGCGCGGTCGGTGCGCTCGTCGGCGAACTCCAGCGCCGCGAACTTGCCGGGCATCGTGACCGAGACGCCGACCCACTCCGGGCCGAACCCGCCGACGAGGCCGGGCAACGCGTCGGCGTCGCACTCGATCCGTTCGTAGGACCAGTCCAGGCCCAAAGCGGCGAACGCCGCGCCGTGCAGGACGGGCGAGAGCGAGTGCGCGATCGGCTTGCCGAGGACGGCGGCGCGCCGCGTCACGGCCCGCAGCCCACCGTGAGGAACTTGGTGTCGCAGGCCTTCTGCCGGTTCCGCTCGTGCTGCGCGAAGTCATCGGTGAAGAGGGTGGTGCCCTTGTTGTCGACGGTGACGAAGTACAGCCACGGGCCCGGCGCCGGGTTCTCCGTCGCGACGAGCGCGTCGGTGCCGACGGCGCCGATCGGCGTGGCGGGCAGGCCCGTCTTGGCGTAGGTGTTCCACTCGGTCTTCTTGAGCAGCTTCTCGCCCGCGACGTCGATGCCGGTCACGGCCTCGCCGTAGTTGACCGTCGAGTCCATCTCGAGCTTCTGGTTCTTGGCGAGCCGGTTGAGGATCACGCGGGCCACCTTGGGGTAGTCGTCCGCCTGGTTGACCTCGCGTTCGACGATCGACGCCGACACCAGCACCTGGTAGGGCGCCAGCTTGGCCGCCGAACTGCGGCTCGCGGTGAGCAGGCCCTGGGCCTCGTACTGCTTCGCGGAGGCGGTGATGAGCTGCTTGAGGATGGCGATCGGCGTGCCCGCGGGATCGATCTGGTCCCAGATGCCGGGCGCGATGAGCCCCTCGAGACGCCGGTGGTCGCCCTTGAGCCGGGTGACGGTGCCGGCCGCCCACTCCGGGACGCCCAGATCGGCGACGGTCGCGGAGGACGCGATCCTCACGAAATCGGCCTTCGGCGTCTGCTTCTTCACACCGTCGACGGTGTGCGCCGTGGCCGCGGAGAGCTGGCTGAAGATGCCGAGCGCGGTCTTGCCGTCCTTGTTGCGCTTGTCGTCGAGGACCGCGCCGGCGGGCACGTTGAGCATGCCGACGCGGTGCGAGCGGTCCGGGTCGACGAGCATGGTGACGGCCTCGGCCGCGGGCAGGGACTTGCGCAGCTCGTAATAGCCCGCGGAGATCGGCTTGTCGCCCGCGGCCTGGTTGAACGCGCCCACCGACTTCACGACCCCGGCGTCGACGAGATTCTGCGCGAAATCCGAGTTGTTCTGCCCGACGATGTGCACCACCACCTCGGGTCCCGCCTGCCCGGACGCGTAGTCGTCGGGCGCCGCGGCGCCGCCGAAGAGGGAACCGCGCACGGTCCACAGCACGCCGCCCACGACCACCAGGAAGACCACGAGCATCGACAGCAGGGCGACGCGCCGCCGCCGCTTGATCCGCGCGCGCTCCGCGGCCCGACGCCGCTCGGCCCGGGTGGTCCGCTGTTCGCCGACCGACACCGGCTCGGCCCGGTGCCTGTTCCACCCGTCGCTCACTCGTCGACCTCCTCGCGGCCGGGGACCGGCCGCCGCTCGTCGAGCCATCCCTGCAGGATGGCCACCGCGGCGGCCTGATCGATCACCGCTCGCTGCTCCTTCGCCCGCACCCCGTTCTCCCGCAGCGCCCGCTGCGCCGTGACGGTGGTGAAGCGCTCATCCGAAAAACATACCCGCGGCGGTGTTGCATTCGCGGCACCGAGCACGTCGGCGAGCCGTCGGGCGAATCCCTCCGCCATCCGCGCCGACGAGCCCCGCTCGCCCCGCAGCGTTCGGGGCATCCCGATCACGATCTCCACCGGCTCGTAATCGACCACGAGTTGGGCGATCCGCCGCAGGTCGGACCCGTCCTTCGCCGCGCGCACCGTCTCCACCGGTGTCGCGAGGATCCCGTCGGGATCGGAGACGGCCACCCCGATGCGGGCCTTGCCCACGTCGAGGGCCAGCCGTCGGCCCCGCTCCCAGGCGGGTTCCGCGCCGCCCACCGTCAGGCGCCGACCGTCCGCGCGACCTCGGCCCGGACCGCGGCGATACCGCCCTCGATACCGGTGGCGTCCGAACCGGCGCCCTGCGCCAGGTCGGCCTTACCGCCGCCGCGACCGCCGATCGAAGGCGCCGCGGCCTTGACCAGATCGCCCGCCTTGACTCCCAGGTCCTGGGCCGCGTCGTTGGCGGCCACCACGAACGGAACCTTCTCGCCGTCGACCGCGAACAGCGCGATCACGGCAGGGTCCGCCCCGAGACGACCCTTGAGCTGCGAGACCAGGCCGCGCAGCTCGCCGGCCGTCACGCCCTGCGGCGCCTTCGCGGCGACGAGCCGCACAGCGCCGACGCGCTCGGGCGACGAGGCGAGCTCGGCGAGCGCCGACAACGCCGCCTGCGCACGGAGCTTCTCGAGCTCCTTCTCGGCGTCCTTGAGGCGCGTCACCAGCGACTCGACCCGACCGGGCACCTCCTCGGAGGGCACCTTGAGCGAGCTGGACAGCGCCGAGACGAGCGCGTGCTCCTTCGCGAGGAACTTCTGCGAGTCGAGCCCCACGTACGCCTCGACGCGGCGCACGCCCGAGCCGACGGAGCTCTCGCCGAGCACGGTCACCGGCCCGACGAGGCCCGAGCTCGCGACGTGCGTGCCGCCGCAGAGCTCCATCGAGAAGGGGCCGCCGATCTCGACGACGCGGACGCGGTCGCCGTAGTTCTCGCCGAACAGGGCCATCGCGCCGCGCTGCTTCGCGGTCTCCAGGTCCGTCACGTCGGTGTGCACGGCGTAATCGGCCTGGACGGCCTCATTGGTGACGCGCTCGATGTCGGCCCGCTGATCGTCGGTGAGGCCACCGGACCAGCGGAAGTCGAAGCGCAGGTAGCCGGGCTTGTTGAGCGAGCCCGCCTGCACGGCGTTGGGACCGAGCACCTGGCGCAGCGCGGCGTGCACGAGGTGGGTGCCGGAGTGGCCCTGGGTGCTGCCGTGGCGGTGGCCCGCGTCGACGGCGACGGTGACCGTGTCGCCCTCGGAGACCTCGCCGGCGGCGACGGTGCCCTGGTGCCGCCACAGGGTCTTGGCCACGCGCTGCACGTCGGTGACGACGATCTGCGCGCCCGCTGCGGTGGTGATCGTGCCGATGTCGGCGAGCTGTCCGCCGGCCTCGGCATACAGGGGGCTGCGGTCGAGCACGATCTCGACGTCGTCGCCCTGGTGCACGACGGGCACGCGCACGCCGTCCTTGATCAGGCCGAGGACCTGGGCGTCGGAGACGAGCTCGTCGAATCCGGTGAACTCGGTGGGGCCGCGGTCGACGAACTCGCGGAAGACCGAGAGATCGGCGAGGGCCGACTTGCGGGAGTTCGCGTCGTCCTTGGCGCGCTGACGCTGTTCGGCCATGAGGGCGCGGAAGCCGTCCTCGTCGACCGACAGCCCGGCCTCGGAGGCCATCTCCAGCGTGAGGTCGATCGGGAAGCCGTAGGTGTCGTGCAGGGTGAAGGCGTCATCGCCGGAGAGCACCGTCTGCCCGGACGACTTGGTGGAGTCGACGGCGTTGCCGAACAGGGTGGTGCCCTGCTCGAGGGTCTTGAGGAAGGCCTGCTCCTCGCCGGTGGCGACGGTGCGGATGCGCTGCGCGTCGTCCGCGAGCTCGGGGTACGACGGCGACATCGTGGACAGCACGGTGTCGACGAACTCGCCCATGGTCTCGCCGGTGGCGCCGAGGAGGCGCGCCGAACGGACGACTCGGCGCAGCAAGCGGCGCAGCACGTAGCCGCGGCCGTCGTTGCCGGGGTTCACGCCGTCCTGGATGAGCATGACAGCGGTGCGCGTGTGGTCCGCGATGACACGGAACAGCCGGTCGTGCTCGGCATCGCCGGCGTTGTAGCGCTGGCCCGTGAGCTCCTGCGCGCGGTCGATGACGGGGCGCAGCAGATCGGTGTCGTAGACGTTGTCGACCCCCTGCAACAGGAAGGCGACGCGCTCGATGCCCATGCCGGTGTCGATGTTCTTCTTCGGCAGCTCGCCGAGGATCTCGAAGTTCTCCTTGCCGCCGCCCTGGCCCCGCTCGTTCTGCATGAAGACGAGGTTCCAGATCTCGATGTAGCGGTCCTCGTCGGCCTCGGGGCCGCCCTCGACGCCGTACTCGGGCCCGCGGTCGTAGAAGATCTCGGAGCAGGGCCCGGCGGGGCCGGGGATGCCCATGGACCAGTAGTTGTCCTTCATGCCGCGGCGCTGGATGCGTTCGGGCACCTGGCCGACCTCGAGCCACAGGTCGCGAGCCTCGTCGTCGTCGAGGTAGACCGTCGACCACAGGCGCTCGGGGTCCATGCCGAAGCCGCCCTCGTCGACGGGGTTCGTGAGGAGCGACCAGGCGAAGCGGATCGCGTCGCGCTTGAAGTAGTCGCCGAAGCTGAAGTTGCCGGCCATCTGGAAGAAGGTGTTGTGGCGTGTGGTGATGCCGACCTCTTCGATGTCCAGTGTGCGGACGCACTTCTGGATCGAGGTGGCGCGCTCGTACGGCGGGGTCTGCTGCCCGAGGAAGTACGGCACGAAGGGAACCATGCCCGCGATGACGAAGAGCTGATTCGGATCGTTCAGGACCAGCGATGCGCTCGGCACCGAGGTGTGTCCGGCCTTGACGAAGTGGTCCGTGAACCGCTTCCGAATCTCATGGGTCTGCACAACGATCCTTCGCGTTCAAATGTCTTCGAGCCTTACAGCGACCCGACCACCTTACCGACGCGCCGCGTACCCGCGCACGTGCGTTCCTCGGCCACCGTCGTCTCGCCCGCTATCGACGCCGCAGGATCCCCCGCAGCCGCGCTACCCGCGGGCCGATCTCGCGCTCGAAGCCGTGGTCGGTGGGCTTGTAGTAGTCGGCGCCGACGAGGTCGTCGGGCGGGTACTGCTGCGCGGCGACGCCACCCGGCACCCCGTGCGGGTAGACGTAGCCCTGGGCGTTGCCGAGCTTCTCGGCGCCGGCGTAGTGGCCGTCGCGCAGGTGCGGGGGCACCGGGCCCGCCTTGCCCGCCGCGACATCGCCCATCGCCGCGCCGATGGCGGCGACGACCCCGTCGGACTTCGGGGCCGAAGCGAGGTGGATGGTGGCCTGCGCCAGGGCCAATCGGGCCTCGGGCATGCCGATCAGCTGGACGGCCTGCGCGGCGGCGGTGGCGACGAGCAGCGCCTGCGGGTCGGCCATGCCGATGTCCTCGGAGGCATGCACGACGAGGCGTCGAGCGATGAACCGCGGGTCCTCTCCCGCCGAGATCATCCGGGCCAGGTAATGCAGCGCCGCGTCGACGTCGGAACCGCGGATCGACTTGATGAAGGCGCTGATCACGTCGTAGTGCTGATCCCCGGCGCGGTCGTAGCGCACGGCCGCCGTGTCGATCGACGACTCGACCGCGTCCAGGGTGATCTCGTCGCCGCCCTCCCCCACTGTCACGTCGGCGGCGGCCTCGAGCGCGGTGAGGGAACGGCGGGCGTCGCCGCCGGCGAGCCGCACCAGGTGCTCGCGGGCCTCGTCGGCGATGGTGAGGGCACCGTCGTAGCCACGCGGGTCCGACAGCGCCCGGTCGATGAGCTCGGAGATGTGCGCGGGCTCCAGCGGCCGCAGCTGCAGGATCAGGGACCGCGAGAGCAACGGCGAGACCACCGAGAAGCTGGGATTCTCGGTGGTGGCCGCGACGAGGAGCACGACCCGGTTCTCGACGGCCGCGAGCAGCGCATCCTGCTGCGCCTTGGAGAACCGGTGTACCTCGTCGATGAACAGCACCGTCTGCTCGTCCACGAGGAGGCGTCGGCGCGCCAGCTCGATGACCGCGCGCACGTCCTTCACGCCCGCCGACAGGGCGGACAGCGCCTCGAAGCGGCGGCCCGTCGCGCCCGAGATGAGCGAGGCGATCGTGGTCTTACCGGTGCCGGGCGGGCCGTAGAGGATCACGCTGGCGGCGCCCGCACCGTCGATGAGGCGGCGCAGGGGCGTCCCCGGGCCGAGCAGGTGCTCCTGGCCGAGGACCTCGTCGAGGTCGCGGGGCCGCATGCGGACCGCCAGCGGCGTCCCCGCGTGAGTGGGAACGAACTCGACCGGCCCCCGCGCGGGCGGTGCTTCGGGTGGCGCTCCGAGGTCCCCGTCGTCGCCGAACAGGGATCCGGTCACCGGGCGCGGACCTCCGAGGGAAGGGTCATAGCGCGCGGACCTCGGCGGCGGCGGCGACGGCGAAGTCGTGCACGCGCGGGTCGGCGGCGGCGAGCCGGTCCCAGCGGGCCGCGAGGTCGTCGTTGGACCACGCGGGCAGGCTGTCGAGGTGGCCGGCGTCGATGCGGCTCGCCGAATCGAGGCCGAGGGCCCAGTAGGTGGCGAGCGTCAGCCAGGCGAGCTTGGCGGTGGTGACGTGGCGGCGGAGCGCCACGTCGTCGGCGAGGCGGGGCCACAGACGCACGACCTCGGAGCGCCATGCCTCCACGATCGCCACGTCGAGGTCGGGGTCGTGGCCGTCCTCGATGCAGTCGGGGTAGGTCAGCAGCACGTAGGCCACGTCCAGCGCGCCGTCGCGGAAGCCCGCCCATTCGTAGTCGAGGAAGCGCACGGCGCCGCCCACGACGTGCGTGTTGTCGGGCCCGACGTCGGACGGGCTGAAGGCTCGGAAGGGCCCCTCGGTGAACAGGGCGACCGCGGCGTCGAGCACGGCGCGCGCGGCCTCGTCGATACCGCCCACGGCGGCGGGCACCGCTTCGGCGGCGCGGGCGGCCTCCCCGGCGACGGGATCGTTACGGGAGTCGGTGTGCTCGCGACGGGCGAGCACGGACAGGTCGCGTTCGCGGCCGTAGGTGCCGGCGTGCATGCGCCCCAGGGCCTGGGCCCAGGCGGACAGCACCGTGGCCGCGCCGGAGGACGGGGTGCGCCGCAGCAGATCGCCCATGGTCTCGCCCTCGCCGAGGTCCTGCAGCACGAGGATGCGCTCCTCCGCATCGGAGGCGAGGAGCTGCGGTCCGGGCCGGGCGTCGACGGGCAGCGCGGTGGCGAACTTGTAGGCGGCGCCCTCGCGGGCGAAGGCCTCCGAGTAGTCCTTGTCGATGTGGTCCGCGGCACGCAACTGCTTGATCACGACGGATCGCGGCAGCAGCGGGTTGTTGTGCAGCACCCGCACACGCATCACGAGCGTGCGGCCCGAGCCGCCCAGATCCTCCGGCTCGCCCAGCTCGACGGATGCGCCGACCCGGCGCCCCAGCAGGCCCTCCACCGCAGTGAGAGCCGCCCTCGTCGTCTCGTAACCCAGCGCGGTGACCATCACGTCCAACCTACCTCAGTCGGCAGGGGCGCGACGTCCACGGAGACATGGATCTTCGATCCCTTCGATTCGGTGTAGATGACGCCGCGCAGGGGCGGCACGTCCTCGTAATCCCGACCCCATGCGACGGTCACGTGCCGCTCGTCGACGAACTTGTTGTTGGTGGGATCGAAGGGCAGCCAGGCGTCACCGGGCAGCCACACTGCGGCCCAGGCGTGGGTGGCGCCCGCGCCGACGACCCGGTCCTGGCCGGGCGGCGGCTCGGTGGCGAGGTATCCGGAGACGTAGCGCGCGGCGAGCCCCTTCGACCGCAGGCAGGCGATCGCGACCCGCGCGAAGTCCTGGCAGACGCCCTCGCGGCGCTCCATGACGGTGCCCACGCGGGTCGAGACGTTGGTGGCGCCGGACTTGTACGCGAAATCGGTGTAGATCCGCGTGGTGAGCTCCTCGATCGCCTCGACCAGGGGTTTCCCGGGCGTGAAGATCGCGTCGGCGTACGCGCGCACGGCGTCGTCGATCTCGGCGGGCCGCTGGTCGAGCCGGTACTGCGCCGCGAGCGCGCCCGCCTCGCCGACGGGCCGGGCGAGCTCCCACGGCGCGAGCGCCGGCCCCTCGTCGGTGATCGCGCGGTCCAGCGGGTCCACCTCGACCACCGATTCGCCCCGCACCAACAGCCGCGTGTGCGGCGTCGTCACGTGGAAGTACGTGTCGGTGTTGCCGTACGCGTCGACGCCCTCCGAGCGGTCGGAGGGCTCCGGTCCGACCGTGATGGCGTGCTCCTCGACCCGCTGATCGGGCAGGTCGCGCGGCGACAGGTAGCAGCGGCCGAAACTCGAGGTGACCTCCGCGTCGTACGTGTAGGTGGTCTCGTGCACCACGCGGTAGCGGCGCGACCGGGAGTCCTCGGTGCGACGGGAGAAACTCAGGCCCACGACTGCACCCCCACCCAGATCGGGCGGGCCGCGGCGGGCGGCGCGAAGCGAGTGCGTTCGAGCACGTCCGAGACCTCCCGCAGTCCCTCGTCGACGGCGTCCAGCAGCCCCTCGATCTCGGTCCGCCGGCCGTCGGCCACGGTCTCCGCGTCGTCGGGGTCGAACCGACCGAGGCGCCCGAGGACCTCACCGACGGTGCGCTCGCACGTCGCGCTGCGCAGTTCGTCGGGCAGCTGCGCCAGGTCGGCGGACAGCGCCGTGAGCGCGGCGACGAGCGACCGCGGGTTGGTGGCGTCGAGGAACATCAGGTCGACCGCGGCGCCCGCCCGCAGCACGGCGCGGTGCCGGCGCCGGTAGGTGACCGCGGACTCGCACGTCACGAGGTAGGCGTCGAGCAGGCCCGCCTCGATGTCGGCGGGGTTCTCGGGCACCACCATCGCGCGGGTCACGGCACTGAGCTGTAGAGCGCGCTCGATCCGGCGGCCGGCGTCCATCATCAGCCACGCGGGATCCTGCACGAGGGACTCGCGGCCGAGGCCGGCGAAGGCGAGCAGCGAGACCAGCACCTCGCCGAGCGTCTGGTCGAGTTGCTCGCCCGCGTCGTCGCGGTCGGCGGCCAACCGTCCCAGTGAACGCTCGGCGCCGCTGAGCACGAGCCACGTGTCGGTGGACATCTGGTCGCGGACGGCCCGCAGGCAGGCCCGCAGCCGCACGCCCGAGTGGGCGACGCTGCCCGGCACGTCGACGTCGAGGGTGAGACGACGCAGCCGCGCGAGGACGTCCGTCTGCTCGGAGCCCTCCACGACGATCGGCCCCAGGTGATCGGTCACGGTGGCCGCGACCACCGCGTCGAGCAGCGGTTGCAGCACGTCGGCACCCGCCTGCCACGGCCGGTGCCGGAACTCGCGACTGCGGTCGTGCGCCATCGACAGCATCCGGACGGTGGCCTCCGCCCGCTCGGCGTACCGGCCGATCCAGAACTGGTCCGACAGCACGCGCGGGGTCGCGACGGGCCCGCTCGCGACGGAACCGATCCGGCCCGACCGGGGCGCAGTCGCGACCCGCGCGGGGGCGCGCAGGTCCTCCGGCGTGGGCACCCAGACGTCGCGGGCCGCCGACGAGTGCAGGAGGGCGCCGTCGGGACCGTCGACCAGAACCTGGCCGAGACCGCCCGGCAGCACGGTGTAACCGGACTCCTGCGCGAGCGCGAACGCCCGCAGCGCGAAGCCGCGCTCGGCGACGGCGCCGCCGTCGATCGCGGGGCGGCCGGTGAAGCGCACGAGCGTCTTCACGCACCAGACGGTCGGGTCCGCAGCGATCCGCTGCCGCAGGTCGTCGGCCCGGGCGGCGGTGAGGTCCGCGCCCGCGATGCGCTCGCCGGTGGCGAAGTTCAACACGAGCCGGTCGTCGAGCGGACCGTCGAGAGCGGCGCGCCCGGCCGGGCTCGTGGCGTGCAGGGTCGGCGTGGACGGCAGCAGCAGCTCCTCGTCGAGCAGGTCCCGGCACAGCTGCGGGAGGTAGGCGTGCAGGGCGGGGTTCTCGAGCACTCCCGAGCCGAGCGTGTTGACGACGGTGACCGCGCCGCGGGTCATCATCTCCACCAGGCCGACGACGCCGAGCTGCGAATCGGTGCGGAGGTCGAGGGGGTCGGAGAACTCGGAGTCCACGCGCCGGAGGATCACGTGGACGCGCTTCATCCGGCCGAGCGAGCGCATGAAGACGCCGCCGTCGCGCACCGTCAGGTCGGTCGCCTCGACGAGCGGGAAGCCGAGGACGGAGGCGAGATAGGCCTGGTCGAACGCGGTCTCGGAGAACGACCCGGGGCTCAGCACGACGACGGTCGGGTCGTCGACGCCCGGCGGGGCGGCCTCCACCAGCTGCACGCGCAGCGCCGCCGCGAAGGAGGCGACGGGGCGCGGCGTCTCCGAGCGGAGCTCGCGCGGCAGGGCGCGGGAGGTCACGCGCCGATCCGCGAGCGCATACCCCACGCCCGACGGGGCCTGGGTGCGGTCCGCGACCGCGACGTACCCGCTCACCTCGTCGCCGACGGCCTCGCCGAGGTCGATGCCGTGCAGGAACAGCGAGCGCGGTCCGGGCGACGGGACGCCGACGGCCCGGCGGATGAAGCCGGGGTGCGCGAACAGCACCTCCGGCGGCACGGTGCCGCTGCGCAGCGTGCGCTGTTCGCCGTAGAAGTCCTTGAGCACGGCGTCCAGCAGCAACGAGCGCTGCGCGACGCCGCGGGCGAGGGCGTCCCACTCCTCCGCGCCGAGCAGCACCGGCAGCGGGTCGAGCCGCCACGGCCCCGGCTCGGTCGCGGCCCCGGGGACCGCCGGATCGTGGGCCGCGGGCAGGGCGTCGAGTGCGTTGTAGGTGATGCCCTCGTCGTCGATGAGGCCGCGGACCCGGGCCGAGAGACGGCGCAGGGCCGCGGGGTCGAGGTCGCGGAGCGCGTCGATGCTCACAGGCCCACCTGCTCCCGCATGTCGCGCCACGCCGCAGGACGAAGCACCAGCACCAGCACGCCCGCGACGACGATGCCGGCGAGGTTGATCGCGAGCTGGCCCGTGGATTCGAGAGCGCGCTGCCATTCCCCGACCGTGGCGGCCACCACGGCGTACCCGGCGGCGGGCACCGTCGTGACCGAGATGAAGACGCCCACCAGCGCCGCCGACTTGGCGGTGACCATCGAGATCATGCCGGCGGCGCCCGCGAGCAGCGCGACGATGAGGGAGAACGGGCCGACACGATAGATGAAGTCGACCTGGCCGGCCGAGTCGAGGACGTCGACGGTGAACAGATCCGCCGCGAGCGCCGCCTCCGCGCCCAGCCAGGTGCACAGCATCGCCACCGGGAATCCGACGGAGAGCGCGATCATCGGGCGCACCGCGAAGTGGAAGCGCCGGGTCGCGAGCGCCACCGCGATGGCCGCGAGCGGGCCGAACTCCGGCCCCACGACCATCGCGCCGACGACCGTGACCGGCGAGTTCGTGACCACGCCGACCGCGGCCAGCAGGACCGCGAGCACCAGGAAGGCGACGAAGGTGGAGTTGAGCGTCGACTCCTCGCGGGTGCGGGCCGTGAGCTCCTCCCAGACGACCGCGTCCGACGGGTCGCCGGGTACGGCCTTCTCCGCCGCGTCCGCGGCATCGGAGAGCACCGTGTCCAGCGTCGAGACGGTGACGGCACCGTCGGCGGGGATGTCGAGCTCCTCGAGGCCCTGCAGCACGCGGTGCGCGGCCTCCCGGGTGACCTCCGCGCTGAGCACGTCGCCCGCGGGGACGAGCGACGCGCCGAGCGCCAGCGTGATGTGGGTGACCCCCGGCCGCGACCGCAGCAGCGCGAGTACCGCGTCGGTCCGGTCCGGCGGGCTGATCACCCGGATGTGGCGCACGCGGCTACTTCTGCTCGGTGCCCTGGTCCGCCGCGGCCTGCTCGGGCTTCTTGGGCTTGGCGTCCATACCCGACTCACGGCGCTGCTGCACCGTGATGGCCGCAGGCGCGTCGGTGAGCGGGTCGACGCCGCCGCCCGACTTCGGGAACGCGATGACCTCGCGGATCGACGGCGCGCCGGCCAGCAGCGAGACCACGCGGTCCCAGCCGAAGGCGATGCCGCCGTGCGGCGGGGCGCCGTAGGAGAAGGCGTCGAGCAGGAAGCCGAACTTCTCGCGGGCCTGCTCCTCGTCGATACCCATGATCGCGAAGACGCGCTCCTGCACGTCCTTGCGATGGATACGGATCGAGCCGCCACCGATCTCGTTGCCGTTGCAGACGATGTCGTAGGCGTAGGCCAGCGCACTGCCCGGGTCGGTGTCGAAGGTGTCGATCGACTCCGGCTTGGGGCTCGTGAAGGCGTGGTGCACGGCCGTCCAGGCGCCGTCGCCCACGGCCACGTCGCCCGACGCGGTCGCATCGTCGGCCGGCTCGAACAGCGGGGCGTCGACGACCCAGGTGAACGCCCAGTCGCCTTCCTTGATGAGGCCGAGCTTGTCCGCGATCTCGCCGCGCGCCGCGCCGAGCAGAGCCCGCATCGTCTTGGTGGGGCCGGCGGCGAAGAAGACGCAGTCACCCGGCTGGGCACCCACGTGGGCCGCGAGGCCGGCGCGCTCGTCGTCCGAGAGGTTCTTGGCGACGGGGCCGGTCAGCTCGCCGTCCTCGCCGATCAGCACGTACGCGAGGCCGCGGGCGCCGCGCTGCTTCGCCCACTCCTGCCACGCGTCGAGCTGGCGACGGGGCTGGCTCGCGCCGCCCGGCATGACGACGGCGCCGACGTACGGCGCCTGGAAGACGCGGAACGGCGTGTCCTTGAAGTACTCGGTGCACTCGACGAGCTCGAGACCGAAGCGCAGGTCCGGCTTGTCGGAGCCGAAGCGGCGCATGGCCTCGGCGTAGGTCAGGCGCGGGATCGGGGTGGGGACCTCGTGTCCGATGAGCGACCACAGTGCCTTGACGATCTGCTCGCCGAGGGCGATCACGTCCTCCTGGTCCACGAAGCTCATCTCGATGTCGAGCTGGGTGAACTCGGGCTGCCGGTCGGCGCGGAAGTCCTCGTCGCGGTAGCAGCGCGCGATCTGGTAGTACCGCTCCATGCCCGCGACCATGAGCAGCTGCTTGAACAGCTGCGGGCTCTGCGGGAGCGCGTAGAAGGTGCCGGGGCGCAGGCGCGCGGGCACCAGGAAGTCGCGGGCGCCCTCCGGGGTGGAGCGGGTCAGCGTCGGCGTCTCGATCTCGGTGAAGTCGTTGAGCGCGAGGATGTTGCGCGCCACGGCGTTGGCCTGGCTGCGCAGCTTGATCGCGGCGGCGGGCGACTCCCGGCGCAGGTCCAGGTAGCGGTACTTCAGGCGCGCCTCCTCGCCCGGCTCCTCGTCGAGCTGGAAAGGCAGCGGCGCCGACTCGTTGAGCACCTCGAGCTCCGTGACGTTGACCTCGATGGCCCCCGACGGCAGGTTCGGGTTCTCGCTGCCCTCGGGCCGCTTCTCGACGGTGCCGGTCACCAGCACGCAGTACTCGGAGCGCAGCCGGTGCGCCTGCTCGGCGACGTCCGACTCGCGGAAGACGACCTGGGCGACGCCGGAGCTGTCGCGGAGGTCGATGAAGATCACTCCGCCGTGGTCACGCCGGCGCGCCACCCAGCCCGCGAGGGTGACGACGGTGCCGGCATCCTCCGCACGCAACGATCCGGCCAAGTGAGTGCGCAGCACGTTCGGGGTGTCCTTTCGACAGGGAATCTTCGAGCGACTGTCATGCTACGGGGCGAACCGGTTCACGATCTCACCGCTGTCATGGAATGCTGTGCGCATGACCTTTCAGGGCAACGGGCCGCTCGAGGGCGGCAACGTCAGCGCAGGCGGCGGTGGCGGCATGGGCCGCGGCATGATCATCGGCGGCGGCAGCATCGGCACGGTCGTGATCGGCCTGATCCTGGCCGCGCTGACCGGCAACCTCGGCTTCCTCAACACGGGCGGCGGCCAGCAGGCTCCGTCGCCGGGCCTCTCCCAGGCGGAGCAGCAGCTCGACGAGAAGCTCAAGAACTGCACCAGAGAGCAGGCCAACAGCGACACGGCGTGCCGCATCAAGGCCACCACCATCTCCCTGGACAAGGTGTGGCCGACGGTCCTGCGCGGCTACCAGCCGCCGCGCGGTGGGACCAAGATCATGCCGGTGGGCGCCCAGTCCATCAACACCGCGTGCGGCGTGGCCGGGGCCGACACCGGCCCGTTCTACTGCCCGAGCGATCAGGTCGCGGTGTTCCAGCTCGACTTCATGGACCGCGTGATCAAGAAGATGGGCGGCACCAACGCGCCGTTCTCGCAGGAGTACATCGTGGCCCACGAGTTCGGCCACCACGTGCAGACGCTGCTGGGCGATATCAACAAGGCGCAGCAGGGCAAGGGCGCGCAGGGCGGCTCGGTGCGGGTCGAGTTGCAGGCCGACTGCTACGCGGGCGTCTGGGCGGCGCACGCCGACAAGGGCGAGGACGCCATGCTCAAGCCGCTCACGCAGGAGGAGATCTCCGACGCGATCACCACCGCCCAGGCCATCGGCGACGACACCATCCAGCGCAACGCGGGCCGCAACGTCAACCCCGAGTCCTTCTCCCACGGAACCTCGCAGCAACGAGTGAAGTGGTTCTCCCAGGGCTATCAGACCGGCGACTTCAGGCAGTGCAACACGTTCACCGGCACCATCTGATCCGGTGCTCGAAACGCTGATCCGCTGGGGCGCGTACCTCGGCGGGTGGCTGCTCGTGGCGGGGCCGCTCCTGCAGTCCCGCCTCGAGCTGGAGCGGGAGCGCTCGCACCTCGCCGAGGTACGCGAAGCCGTGCGCGCGACGGCGCCGCCGTCTCGGCCGTCCGCGGTCTGGTGGCTGTTCCCTCCGGCCGCGCTGTACCTCGCCCGCCAGCGACAGTCCGCGTACGTCGCGACCCTCACTACGGTGCTGACGCCGGCGCAGCTGGCGAATCTGGCCCGCTACTTCGCGGTCGCGCGCGCGTGGATGATCGTGGCCGCGGGCGCCGCGCTCATCGCGCTCAAGGAGACCTTCGAACTCGCGCACCACATGCATTGGGGCACGCCCGGATTCTGGGCGCTCGCGGCCGTGGCCCTGCTCTGCATCGCCGCGCTGAACGGCGCCGCATCGGCGTACTCCGATCACCGCGACCGCAGACACTGAGCGGCGCGCGTACAACCCGATCCCCTTCCGGCCACGATTCCCATAACCTCGGAGCATGGCTGACACCACTCACACCTCCACGCCGATCGACGCCCTCGCGGACCGGCTTGCCCTGCGGCTCGCCGAGGTCGATCCGATCGAGGCGACCGCGGTGGGGATCACGGACTTCGACGATCGGCTCACCGACTTCTCCCCCGCCGGCGTCGCCGCCCGGGTCGAGGTCGCGCGCGAGACGCTCGCCGAACTGGCGTCGCTGGCACCGGAATCGGACGCCGACCGGGTGACCGCGGACGCGCTGCGCGAGCGCCTCGGCGTGGAGATCGAGCTCGCCGACGCCGGGCGGATCGTCGGCGACCTCAACGTGATCGCCTCGCCGTTGCAGGCGATCCGCGACGTCTTCGACCTCATGCCCGACGGTGACCCGCGCCTCGCGCCACGCCTGGCAGCCGTGCCGCAGGCGCTCGAGTCGGCGATCTCGGGCCTGCGCGCCCGCCTCGCCGACGGCTCCTGGCCGTTCCCCGCGCTGCAGGTCCGGGAAGTGATCGCCCAGGCCCGCGAGGCGGGCGAGCAGGTCGCCGCCAACGCCGAGCGGGCGATGGACGCCGCGCCCGGCCTCACCGACGAGATCCGGGCGGCCTTCGCGCGGTTCGCGGAGGTCTTGGAGGCGGAGATCGCGCCCTCGGCGATCCCGGTGGACCAGCCGGGCGGCCTCGGCGTCGGTCGCGAGCTCTACCCACTGTACTCGCGACTGTTCCTGGGCACCGCCGTCGATCTGGCGGAGACCTACGCATGGGGGCAGGAGCTCCTCGCGTCGATCGTCGCCGAACAGAACGAGGTGGCGGCCCGCCTGTACCCGGGCGCGACGGTCGCGGAGACCTTGGCGAAGCTCGACACCGAGCCGCGGTACGTGCTGCAGGGCACCGAAGCCCTGCGCGAGTGGATGCAGCGCACGTCGGACGAGTCGGTGGCCGCGCTCGCCGGCACGCACTTCGACATCCCCGCCGAGCTGCATCACCTGGACTGCCGGATCGCGCCGAGCAGCAATGGCGGCATCTACTACACCGGCCCGTCCGCGGACCTCACGCGCCCGGGATCGATGTGGTGGTCCGTGCCGCCCGGCGTCACCGAGTTCCACACCTGGCAGGAGAAGACGACCGTCTACCACGAGGGCGTGCCCGGCCATCACCTGCAGATCGGGCAGGCCGTGATCGCGCCGCTCAACCGCTGGCGGGGGCTCTACTCGTTCACCTCGGGCCACGGCGAGGGCTGGGCGCTGTACGCCGAACGCCTGATGCGCGACCTGGGGTTCCTGGACGACGACGGCGATCTCATGGGCATGCTCGACTCGCAGCGGCTCCGCGCGGCCCGCGTGGTGCTCGACATCGGCGTGCACTGCGGCTTCGAGGCGCCCGCCGAGCTGGGCGGAGGAGCATGGACCTACGACAAGGGCTGGTCCTTCCTCCGCTCGCACGTCGCCATGTCGGACGAGCAGCTGCGCTTCGAGTACCACCGCTACCTCGGCTGGCCCGGGCAGGCGCCGTCGTACTCGGTGGGCCAGCGCGTGTGGCAGCAGACCCGCGACGCCTACCTCAGTGCGCACCCGGGATCGACGATCAAGGACTTCCACCGCGACGCCCTCGCGCTCGGCGGCATGGGCCTGGATACGCTGCGCGCCGCGATCGTCTAAAGCTTGCCGCAGCGGTAGCGGGGCCGGGGGAATGACGAAACTCCCCCATGCAGATCAGTGTATTCCGCCCAGTTGCTCGTCTTCGGTCACGAAGGGCTCTGAGAACGACGGTTCGTGACCGAAGAACGACGACGTTCGGAACTGGAAGCCGCGCTGATGCGTCCAATTGATATGTGGACGAAAGCAGCGGAGGTTTTCGCCGCCCAGGACGGCATCGCGACATTGGACCAGCTCAGGGGCGCCGGGCTCACTGACACCGCGATCCGCGCGCGGCTGGCATCAGGTGAACTGGTGCGGATCACCCGGGGCCTGTTCCGGACGAGGCACCATCCCCACACCGATCGGACGGGCGTGCGGGTCGCGGTGATCCTCGCGGGCGGCGTGGCGGACCGGACGACCGCCCTGTACTGGCACGGCGTGGTGAACGCCCCGCCCGAGACCGTAACCGTCACTGTCCCGCCCGAGCGGCGGCTCCGCCAGGCCGCCGGCTACCGCATCGAGACACGCCGCAGGTGGCTGGATCCGGCCGACATCGTGCAGGTCGACGGGCTGTCCGTGACCGGCAAACCGCTCAGCGTGCTCGAGGTCTGCGACGCGCGGATCATGGATCGTGCGCTGCAGACGGAGGTGGTGAACCTGGACGACCTCGAATCCGCGTTGGAGCGCAACGCGAAGTCGCGCGGAATCGTCGAGGCCCGCGCGATCTTCAATGTCGCGGCCGGCCAGACCGAGTCCGAGGCCGAGCGGATGTTCCTCGAGCTCCTGCAACTGCACGGGATCACCGGGTGGTACGCACAGCTTCCGTTCCGCGGCTGGGCGGTGGACTTCGCGTTTCCGGAGTCGAAGCTGGCCGTCGAGATCAACGGCTGGGCGTTCCACCGGTCCCGGGCGCGGTGGATGCGGGACCAGGACAAGTCGAACGCGCTCACGTCGGCGGGCTGGTCGGTGCTGAATTTCTCGTGGCACCACCTCAACGAAGATCCCGAGGGCGTGATCACCACCGTCGCTGAAACTCTCGGCCGCCGCGCGGCGTAGGACGACGGTCTTCGGTCACGAAGAGCTCTGAGGACAACAGTTCGTGACCGAAGACCAGTACCGGGGCCTCAGCGGGGCACGAGAACCGGGAGCACGGCCTTCCGGATGCCGACCGTGACGGGCAGCTCCTGCAGGTAGTCGCCGTCGGCGTGGACCGGGATGGGGCGGTCGGCGCTGACCACGACCTCCTGCCCGCTGAAGGTGAGCACCTCGGCCCGCGCGACGTGCGAGCCCGTCTTGGCCTCCCCCATCGCGCTGATGAGCTTGAGCTTGTTGCCGGCACCGTCGACGGCGAGCACGTCGATGCGGCCGTTGTCGGACGAGGCGGCCGGAACCATGTGGAGCCCGCTGCCGTACCAGCCGGAGTTCGCGACGATCACCATGTGGACCGGGCCCTCGTGGACGGAACCGTCGACCTCGATGCGGAAGCCGGCGGGCTTCCAGCGCAACGCGGCGATGGCCGGCGCGAGCCGGTATGCGAGCGGCCCCATCCAGCGGAGCCGGTTGATGAGTTCGGTGGCCACGGAGTCGAGGCCGACGTAGACGTTCCCGACGGCGATCTCGCCGCCGACGGTGAGCACGTCGAGATCCGCGCGCCTACCGTCGGCGAGGACGTCGGCGATAGCGGACGGGTGGTCGGGCAGGTGGAGGTGGCGGGCCATGTCGTTGCCGCGGCCGGCGGTGACGATGCCCATCGGGGCCCCGGGCACACGCAGCACGCCGGTGGCGACCTCGCGGATCTGGCCGTCGCCGCCGACGGCGACGGTGAGCGCGCCGGACGCCGCGGCCTCCTCCGCGAGCCGGCGGGCGTCGGTGCCCGAGGTCGACTCGACGACGTCGGTCGAGACGTCCCGGCGGGCCAGCTCGTCCGCCACGGCGGCCCAGCGCGTCCGCGCGACCCCGCCGCCGGATATCGGGTTGAGGACGGCGATGACGTCGGTGCCGGTCACGGGAGCAGGATCCCCGGGTTGAGGACGCCCTGCGGGTCCAGCGCGTCCTTGACCGCGCGCAGTGCCGTGACCTGCACGTCGCCGATCTCCTCGAGGTAGGTGGCGCGATGGTCGGTGCCGACGGCGTGGTGATGCGTGATCGAGGCGCCGGCCGAGCGGATCGCCGCGTTGGCGGCGGCCTTGGCGGCGGCCCACTGGGCGAGCGGGTCCTCCAGCGCCTTGCAGATCACCGTGAAGTACAGCGAGGCCCCGGTCGGGTAGACATGCGAGATGTGGCACATGACCACGGCGGGCGTGCCCTGCTCGCCGAGGGTCGTCGTGAGTGCCGCGGTCACGTCGGCCTTGAGCCGGTCGACGTTCGACCAGAAGGTCACGGTCTCCAGCGTCTCGACCAGCGCACCGGCGTCGAGCAGCGGATCGCGCAGGTAGGGGCCACGGAACCGGCCGGTGCGCCAGGCCTCGCCCGCGTCCTCGCCGAGGAACTCTCCGCCCAGCTCGACGAGCCGCGCGGAGACGTAGCCGTCGCGACAGTCGACGTCCGGCTCGTCGCCCTCGAAGCCGACGACCATGAGGCAGCCGCCGACGGCGGCCTTGCCCGCGGCGCCAGGATCCGCGAGGTTGAGGCCGGTCTCGGCTTCGTCGGACAGGCGGAGCACCGTCGGGCGGACGGCGCCCTGCGCGAGCACGCGCATGGCGTTCGCGCCGGCGGCGAAGTCGGGGAAGCGCCAGCCGTAGAACCGGCGGACCGTCGGGACCGGGTGCACGCGGACGCGGACGGCGGTGACCAGGCCGAAGGCGCCCTCGGAGCCGAGGAAGAGCTGGCGCAGGTCAGGGCCCGCCGCCGACTTGGGAGCGGTGCCGATCTCGGCGTCGCCCTGCGGGGTGGCGACGGTGAGCCCGACGACCATCTCGTCGAACCGGCCGTACCCGATGGACGACTGCCCGGCGGAGCGGGTGACCGCGCAGCCGCCGATGGTCGCGCCCTCGTACGACTGTGGGAAGTGGCCGAGCTCGAAGCCCTCCTCGGCGAGGAGACGCTCGGCCTCCGGCAGGCGGGTACCGGCGGCGAGGGTGGCGATCTGCGAGACCGGGTCCAGCGCGAGGAGGCCGCTGAGCCCGCGCAGGTCGAGGGCGACGACGGGCCGGCTCCGCTCGGGCGCGAGGCCGCCGGTGACGGAGGTGCCGCCGGCGAACGGGCTCAGCGTGAGGTCCTTCGCGGCGCAGACGGCCAGCACCTCGGCCACCTGGTCGGCCGACGTGGGCGTCACGACCGCGTCGGGTGCGTCCGAGGTATCGCCGGCGCGGAACTTGAGCAGGTCCGGCGTGGAGAAGCCGCGCAGGTGCGCGAGCCGGGTAGCGTCGTCGGTGGCGACGGTCACACCCGTCTTCTGCAGGGCCGCGAGCGCACGCCCCGACACCCGGGACGGCATCAGGAAGGGCTGCTCGGGCTCCCCGGGGCCGCCGTCGATGCCGAGCATGGTGAGCGCGCCGAGCACGGATTCGGACAGGTGCATCGGGTTCGCGGGATCGCCCCAGCGGCCGGGCTCGAAGGCGACGACGGGCAGATCCACCTCGGACGAAGTCATGATACATTTGTACACATGATGTCGCAGGATCTCAATCCCCGAGGGTCGTCTCCCCGCGGCCCGGCCAACGCCGTCGACGACGAGCACATCCTCGATGCGGCCCGCGACCTGATGTCCACCATCGGCATCCGCCGCACGACGATGGCCGACGTCGCCCGCACCGCACAGGTCTCGCGCGCCACGCTGTACCGCCGCTACCCCAACGTGCAGGCCCTCGCAGCCGCCGTCACCACCCGCGAGTTCGTCGCCGCGCTCTCCTCCATGGGCCTGTTCGACGGTGCCACCGGCCGCGAGACCGTCGCGCGCACGGTCGTGCACGTGACCGCCGCGGCGCGCTCGCACCCCCTGCTGCGGCGCATCGTCGAGCTGGACCCGGAGTTCCTCATGCCCTATCTGCTCCACCGGACCGGTCGCACGTCGCGCGCCCAACTCGAAGCCATCACCGGCGGTGTGGCCGCCGGGCAGGCCGACGGCAGCATCCGCGACGGTGAGCCCGCTGAGCTCGCGGCGGTCGTGCTGCAACTCGCCTGGTCGTCGGCGCTCACAGGACCCGTCTTCACCGAGTCGGCCGACCTGCTCGACGCGCAGCTCTTCGACCTCATCGACCGGTACCTGCAGCCGTGACCGCGGCCGTCGAATCCATCGCCCCCGCGGCCCGCCTCTCGGCGGCCCGGCGCGCCGCCGATCTTGCCGCACTGGCGGACGACCCGTCGGTCGACGTACTCGTCATCGGCGGCGGCGTCACCGGCACCGGCGTCGCGCTGGACGCGGCGAGCCGCGGTCTGCGGGTGGCCCTGGTCGAGAAGCACGACCTCGCCTTCGGCACGAGCCGCTGGTCCTCGAAGCTGGTGCACGGCGGCCTGCGTTACCTGGCCTCGGGCGCCGTGGGCATCGCCTACGAGAGCGCCGTCGAGCGCGATGCCCTGATCCGATCGATCGCGCCGCACCTGACCCGACCGCTGCCGCAGGTGGTGCCGCTGCTGGGCGACGTCTCGCGGCGTGACGCCGCGCTCACGCGGGTCGGATTCCTCGCGGGCGACGCGCTGCGCCTCGCCGCCCGCACTCCCGGCTCGGAACTCTCGCGCTCCCGCCGCATCTCCCCCGCCGACGTGATCGCGATGGCGCCCACGGTGCGCCGCGCAGGCCTGCGCGGCGGCCTTCTCAACTGGGACGGGCAGCTCACCGACGACGCCCGTCTCACGGTGGGCATCGCCCGCACCGCGGCGCGACACGGCGCCGTGATCCTCACGCACTGCGCGGCCTCCCAGGTCACCGGCACCGCGGCCACCGTCACCGACGAACTGACCGGTCACTCGGTGACGGTCCGCGCGAAGAGCGTGATCAACGCGACCGGCGTGTGGTCGGGCACCGTGGACCCCGCGGTCTCGCTGCGCCCCAGCCGGGGAACGCACCTCGTCTTCCGTCAGGAGAGCTTCGGTGGACTCTCCGCGGGCCTGACCGTGCCCGTCCCCGACTCCTTCGGCCGGTACGTCTTCGCGCTGCCGCAGCCGGACGGGCGGGTCTACGTGGGACTCACGGACGAGGAGGCCGACGGTGCCGTCCCCGACGTTCCGACCCCGTCGGACGCGGAGATCGACTTCCTGCTCGCGACGGTGAATCTCGCACTCGGCGCCCCCTTGACCCGGCACGACGTGGTCGGCACCTTCGCCGGCCTGCGCCCGCTCCTGAATTCGGGCGCCGGGAAGACCGCGGACGTCTCCCGCAAGCACGCCGTACTGACTCGCGGCGACGGCCTCGTGACCGTCGTGGGCGGCAAGCTCACGACGTACCGGCGGATGGCGGAGGACGCGGTCGACGCCGCGCTGGCCGCAACGGGTCTGGTGGCCGGCCCCTGCCTCACCCGGACCCTCCCCCTGGTCGGCGCGGCGCCGCGGAAGACGCTGCAGCACATCGACGCCCCGGAGCGGCTCGTCCGCGCCTACGGCACCGAGGCGCCCGCGGTGGTCGCGCTCGGCGAGGCCGATCCCGCGCTTGCGGAGCCGGTCGCCGCCGGCACCGACGTCACCGGCGCGGAACTCGTCTTCGGCGCGCTCGTCGAGGGCGCGATCACGCCGGCGGACCTCCTCGAGCGCCGCACGCGCCTCGCGCTCATCCCGGAGATCGCCGAGGCCGCCGCCGGCGCGGCGCAGTCGGCCCTCGCCGCTCAGTGACGGTGCGCCGGCACGTTCCAGGCCGGTAGTCGATCCGGATAGTCGACCCATGCTGCGGGCCCCTCGGCGACCTCGTCGTCAGTGAGCAGGGCCACGTCGAGCAGGGTGCGCATCCGTTCGGCGTCGAGCCGGACCCCGATGAACACCAGCTCCTGCTGCGGCGCACCGTCGACCTGCGACCAGTAGGCGGCGGGCTCGATCGTGAGATTCGGCCCGGCCTGGGACCAGAGCCCGACGAGGTCGGGCCGGCTGGCGATCCAGCAGAAGCCCTTGCTGCGGAGCACCGCCCGGACCTCGGAGAGGGATTCGAGGAGACGCTGCGGGTGGAAGGGCCGGTCGGCGCGGTAGGTCGTCGACGAGATGCCGTACTCCTCCGTCTCCGGGATGTGCCCGCCGATGACCTCGTCGTCCCATCCCGCGACCGAGGACGCGGCGTCGTGGTCGAACAGGCCGGTCCCGATCACTTCGGCGACCGCGATCGCACCGCGCGGGAGCGGGCGCACTCTGGCGCGCGGGTTGAGCCGACGGACCGTCGCCTCGACCGCGCCGCCGGCGGCCGCGGAGACCAGGTCGAGCTTGCTGATCAGCACCACATCCGCGAACTCCACCTGGTCGATCAGCAGGTCGGCGATGGAGCGCTCGTCCCCCGCCGCCGCCCCGAGCCCCCGCTGCGCGAGGCTCGTGCCGCGCGCGATCTCGCCGAGGAAGGTGCTCGCGTCCACGACCGTGACCATGGTGTCCAACGCGGCGACGTCTCCGAGGCGGCTGCCGTCGTCGAAGGTCCAGTCGAACGTCGCGGCGACGGGCATCGGCTCGGAGATGCCCGTCGACTCGATCACGAGGTGGTCGAAGCGCGGCCCACCCTCGGGGGTGCGTTGCCGCGCGATCGCGCCGACGGCGTCGACGAGGTCCTCGCGCAGGGTGCAGCAGATGCAGCCGTTACTGAGTTCGACGAGCTTCTCCTCGGTGCGGTCGAAACCGCCGAGGTCGACGAGGGCGGCGTCGACGTTGACCTCGCTCATGTCGTTGACGATGACGGCGATGCGCAGCCCGTCACGGTTCGTGAGGAGGTGATTGAGCAGGGTGGTCTTACCGGCGCCGAGGAAGCCGGAGAGGACGGTGACGGGCAACGGGGATGAGGCAGGCATGCCACTAATAGTAATCATTTCCATTAGTAGCGGCGACGACAGACCCCTCAGTCGCCGCCGTAGTGCTTCGACATCGCCGGGAAGTAGTCATCGAAATCCGGTGCGGCATCGCCGCTCTCGGCGGCGACGAGCGCGTCGAGGTAGTACTCCCACCCCGGTCCGACCTCCGCCGCGTTCGCCGCGCCGTCGAGGTGATGCACGAAGGTCAGGCGCGTGCGGTCACCGTCGCGCTCGACGAGCGCCTCGAGGTTCCACTCGCCGTACTCGTCCTTGGCGTGCACGCCGAGGCGGCGGGGCGGCTCACACGCGGTGATGGTCATGGGCATCACCGGCGCCCCCTCCTCGAAGCCCATCGTCACCCGCACCACCGCACCCACCCCGGGCTCGCCGGTCCACGCCCCGAACCATCGCGCGGTCCGGTCCGGCTCCGTGATCGAAGCCCAGACATCCTCCACCCCGGCGACGAAGTAGCGCTCGAGTATCAGGTCGCGCCCGTCGCCGGTGGACTCCACACGTCCCGTCGCCCGCTTGGTCATGCCGTTCCCCGTTCATTCGTTCGGTCGATGCCGTTCCCAGGATTCGCACTTGGAGCGCTGTCGCGCCGCGCGCGGCGCACCTCGGTGTCCAGCGCGGGCGAGGCGAGCAGACCCCCGAGCCGCGCGGAGCCGCGCACCCGCGCCAGCCAACCGTCGACCTCGTCGAGGGCGCCGAGCCGTAGCACGTACGACCGCTCGCGGCCGTCCTCGCCCAACGGTCCGCCCTCCACCACCCCCGCGTCGCGCAGGACGCGGAGATGTCGACTGACGGCCGGCCGACTGATGTCGAACTCGCCGGCGATCTGGCCCGCGGTCATCGGAGTCCCGCTCAGCAGGACGACAATCCTCCGGCGAACCGGGTCGGCGATGGCGGTGAAGACGCTCACCGGAAAAGCGTAACGCATTGGTTACGCACCTGTCTAGAAGAGCGACTCCTGAAGATCGGGCGCGGCGGAGCCGTCGACCCGCGGGGCGCGCGGCGCGCGCGGCGGCGGGCTCGCGTAGGGATCCTCCAGCCGCATCAGGCCGAACTCCTCGAGCATCGGGGTGACGCGGGCGCGCAGGTGCGTGCGGTACTCCGACGAGACGCGGCCCGTGGAGCCGTACAGCTGGCGGTAGCGCCGCACCAGCATCGGATGGTTCTCCGACAGCCACCCGAGGAACCACTCCCGGTACCGCCCGGTGAGGTTCAGCGCCATGACCGAGGCGCTGGTGGCCCCGGCGTCCGCGAGCGCGGCGATCAGTGCGCGCAGCGACGCGGCGTCGTCAGTGAGGTAGGGCACCACCGGCGCGACCATGACGTGGCAGTCGAACCCCGCCTCCGCGATCGCGCGGATGAGTTCCAGGCGCGCTTCGGGTTTGGGCGTGCCCGGCTCCAGCGAGCGCTGCAGCTCCGGGTCGAGCAGTGCCAGCGACACCGACAGTTGTACCGGGACCCGAGTGGCAGCGGTCGTCAGCAGCGGGAGATCGCGCCGCAGCAGCGTCCCCTTCGTGAGGATCGAGATCGGCGAGCCCGCGCCGGCCAACGCCCCGATCACACCCGGCATCAGGCGATAGCGGCCCTCGGCGCGCTGGTAGGGATCGGTGTTGGTGCCGAGCGCGACCGGCTCCCCCCGCCAGGACGCGCGCCGCAGTTCCTTCTTGAGGACCGAGACCAGATTCGTCTTCACCACGATCTGCGAGTCGAAGTCACCGCCGGCGTCGAACTCGAGGTACTCGTGACTCGACCGGGCGAAACAGTAGGTGCACGCGTGCGTGCATCCGCGGTACGGGTTGACAGTCCAGGAGAAGGGCATGGCCGACGACTCCGGCACCCTGTTCAGCGCGCTCTTGCACAGCACCTCGTGGAAGGTGACGCCCTCGAACTCCGGCGTCGTGACCGTGCGCCCGACGCCCTCGAGGCCCGGCAGCGCACGCACGCCCGAACCGGCATCACTCAGCAGCTGACCGTCCCATCGCACACCGCCATTCGAACATGTGGTTCGATGACAGTCAAGCGTTCGAACACCGCGCGTCCACCGCCACCTCTACCACGGAGGGCGGGCGATCTCGTCCACCTCGTCGGCCGTGAACACCAGTTCCTCCGCGCCACCGACCTCTCGCGCGATCCCCGCCGCGCGGAACAGCGGACGGTCGCGCATCGGCATCGACGCGGCCTGGCCGCGCGACTGCTCGGCGAGCACCCGTCCGATGTCGCGCACCTCGGGGCGACGGTTCCGGTCGAGCGCCTCCGCGAGCCGGCGCGTGCCCAGCATCGGCAGCTCGCGGCCCCGCACACGACCGCGAGCGGGGCCCTCGTACAGGGCGATCGGCAGGCGCATCGTCGTGCGCCCGTGCCGGATGCGCAACGAGACCTGCGCGAGCCGTGCCACCTCCGCGACCAGGTCGACCTCGTCGGCGTCCATCAGGTTGACGCGCTGCGTCCGCAGCGTCCGGCGGGTGAGCACGCGGTGATCGAGCACCACTCGACGCCGCGCGACGCCGAGATAGCCGCCCAGGCCCGGCGCGGCGCCCGCGACCAGGACCGCGATGCCCCACATCGGTCCGGCGAGGACGGTGACGACCACCGCGATCACGACGGTCACCGCGAGTCCCACGGCCACCGCGCGGCGCACCTTGGGCAGCACCATGCGCGGCGGGATCAAGTCCACGTCGACGGCGTCCTCCGCGCTCAGCTCCCGCGGGTCGCGGGCGCCGGGCTCGGCGGGACTGGAGGACACGCGGGCTACCCTGCGCTCTCGGCGCTCTCGGTCACGATCACGCCCACGACGGTATCGATCGGGAGGGCCCGCTGCTCACCCTTCGCGAGATCCTTGACCATCACGACGCCCTGTTCGAGCTCGGAATCGCCCAGGATCAGGGCGAATCGGGCACCCGAACGGTCCGCGGCCTTCATCGCGCCCTTCATGGCACGGTTGCCGTACGCCATGTCGGACGCGACCCCGGCCTGCCGCAGGCGCCCCAGTAGCGGCACCATCGCATCGCGCGCGGCGTCACCGAGGGGCACGCCGAAGGCGGTGACCCGCGGCGCCGACGGGGCGCGCTTGCCCTCCGCGGCCAGGGCGAGCAGGGTGCGATCGACGCCGAGGCCGAAGCCCACGCCCGTGACGCCTTCACGCCCGCCGAGCTGCTCGACGAGACCGTCGTAGCGGCCGCCGCCGCCGATGCCCGACTGGGCACCCAGGCCGTCGTGGACGAACTCGAAACACGTCTTCGTGTAGTAGTCGAGGCCGCGGACCAGGCGCGGATTCACGACGTAGGGCACACCGAGCGCGTCGAGGTAGCCGAGCACCTTCTCGAAGTGCTCCTTGGGCTCCGGCGTCAGGTTGTCGATCATGAGCGGCGCGTCGGCCGTCATGGCCCTCACCTCCGGCCGCTTGTCGTCCAGCACCCGGAGCGGGTTGATCTCGGCACGGCGCCGCGTCTCCTCGTCGAGGTCGAGCGCGAACAGGAACTCCTGCAGCTTCTCCCGGTACTGCGGGCGACAGGTGCCGTCGCCGAGGCTCGAGACCTCCAGGCGGAAACCGTCGAGGCCGACGCTGCGGTACGCGCGGTCCGCGACCGCGATCACCTCGGCGTCGAGCGCGGGGTCGTCGACCCCGATGGCCTCGATGCCCACCTGTTGCAACTGCCGGTAGCGCCCTTCCTGAGGCCGTTCGTACCGGAAGAACGGCCCGGCGTAGGCGGCCTTGACCGGCAGCTGGCCGCGGTCGAGTCCGTGCTGCAGCACCGCGCGGACCACACCTGCGGTGCCCTCGGGACGCAGCGTCACCGAGCGGTCGCCACGGTCGGCGAAGGTGTACATCTCCTTGGCGACGACGTCGGTCGACTCGCCGACGCCGCGCGCGAACAGCGTGGTGTCCTCGAAGATCGGCAGCTCGATGTAGCCGTACCCCGCCTCGGCGGTCGCCCGCAGCAGCGCGGTGCGCACGGCGAGGAAATCGGCGGAGCTGTTCTTCTCCCCCGACGGCACCGGGATGTAGTCGGGAATGCCCTTGGGAGCCTGGAAGCTACCGGCGCTCACAGTCCGTATCGTCCTTTCCGCTCAGCGGGTGTCTCGGTACCCGTGAGCCCCTGCAGGAACGGGTTCGACGCCCGCTCCCGCCCGATGGTGGTGGCCGGGCCGTGGCCCGGCAGGACGACGGTGTCGTCCCGCAGCGGCAGCAGCTTCGCCGCGATCGAGCCCAGCAGCTGCTCGTGGCTCCCGCCCGGCAGATCCGTCCGGCCGATGGACCCCTGGAACAGGACGTCGCCGTCGAAGGCGACGGTGACCGTCTCGCCCTCGACCGGGGTACCGGCACCGTCGACCGCGGGCGCGTCGACGGTGAAGACGATCGAGCCCGCCGAGTGGCCGGGCGCATGGTCGACGCCGAAGGTGATGCCCGCCAGGGTGACGGGCTCGCCGTCGACGAGGTCGATCACCTTCTGCGGCTCGACGAAGACCTGATCCCCGATCATCGCGCCGAGCGCGGCCCCGATCCCGACGGCGGGATCCGCGAGCATCGGCCGGTCCGCCTCGTGGATGTGCACGGGGATGCCGAACTCGTCGGCGAAGGGCTGCGCGGTCCACGTGTGGTCGAGGTGACCGTGCGTGAGCAGGACCGCGACGGGGTTGAGCCGGTGCTCGGCCAGGAGCTGCTTGAGGGGCTCGACGGCGTCCTGACCGGGGTCGATGACGACGGCGTCGGAGTCCGGACCGGCCGCGACGACGTAGCAGTTGGTCTGGAACACCCCCGCGGGGAATCCGGTGATCAGCATCCGACCATTGTGGCACCAGACCCGGTGGCGGCGTCTATCAGGTTTAACTGGCAGACTTGGCGATCAGTTGTGCCCGCCGGATGTCGGTAATGAGGAGGTCGTCACACCGTGCCGAGCAATGAAGAGCGCCGCCAGGCCGCCCGCGAGAAGCTGGCGAAGCAGAACGAGCGGCGTGAGGCCGACGCGCGCAAGCGCAAGATCAAGGCGGGTGCCGTCGCCGGCGTCGTCGTGGTCGCGCTCGTCGCCGCCGGCTGTTACATCTGGCTCCCGCAGGGGCCCCGGGCCCCGCTCCGGGTCGGCGCCGAGGACCGCTACAAGTCGCTCCACGTGACGTGCGATTTCGCCGATCGTCCCGATCAGGCGGCCGCGCTGCGCGAGAACATCACCAAGGCGCGCGGGCAGATCGCGCAGCAGAAGGCCGGCATGGCCAAGATGCCCGCCGATCAGCAGAAGACCGCTCAGGAGCAGATCGACACCGTCGAGAAGCAGATCGTCGAGGCGGAGAAGGCGCTGCCCGCGCTGGACACGCTGACCGGGAAGAACAAGGGCGTCACCAAGCCCGACGGCAAGGACGTCCCGAACACCGGAACCGCGAACGGCACCATCACGACCAACGCCGGCGCGATCGGTTTCGAGCTCGACCGGTCGAAGGCTCCGTGCAACGTGCAGACCTTCCTGACGCTCATCGAGGCGAAGTACTTCGACGGCACCCCCTGCCACCGCGAGGTGGCGAACACGGCGGATCCCAAGGCCGGGACCTCCGACCTGTTCGTGCTCCAGTGCGGCGACCCGACCGGCACGGGCAGCGGCGGCCCGAGCTGGACCTCCCCCGACGAGAAGCCGACCTTCCTCAAGGAGGCGGGCGGCTCCGCGAACCCGATGCAGCAGACGCCGAACGTGGTCTACCCCGCCGGCACGATCGCGGTCGCGAACGCGAACTCCGAGGCGAACCCGATGACGGGCCAACCGGCCACCACGAACACCGGGTCCAGCCAGTTCTTCCTGGTCTACAAGGAGACGACCCTGCCCGCGAACTACGCCGTGATCGGCAAGGTCGACGATGCGGGCCTGACGGTGCTGCAGATGATCGCGAAGAAGGGCATCGTCCCCAAGGACGGCGACCCCGCGCCGAAGCCGGGCGACAAGCCCGTCACCGACGGCAAGCCCAAGGAGCCGGTGAACATCACCACCATGGCGCTCGCCCAGTAGCAGGCGACACCGCGAAGGCCCCCGCTCCGGCGGGGGCCTTCGTCGTCGCCGGGAATCGCGAGCGCGCCGGCGGGCGCGCGGGGCGGCTATGGGGCGCGCGGCCGTGCCCGGGCGGCTACTGCGCGGAGGTCACGCGGTAGACGTCGTACACGCCCTCCACGTTGCGCACCACGTTGAGCACGTGCCCGAGGTGCTTCGGATCGCCCATCTCGAAGGTGAAGCGCGACACCGCGACCCGGTCGCGTGACGTGGTGACCGACGCCGAGAGGATGTTCACCTTCTCGTCGGCGAGCACCTTCGTCACGTCGGACAGCAGGCGGTGCCGGTCGAGCGCCTCCACCTGGATCGCGACCAGGAAGACCGACGACGCCGACGGCGCCCACTTCACGTCCAGGAAGCGCTCCGGCTCCTTGCGCAGCTCGGCGACGTTGGTGCAGTCGGTGCGGTGCACACTGACGCCGCCACCCCGGGTCACGAAGCCGACGATCTCGTCGCCGGGCACCGGGGTGCAGCACTTGGCGAGCTTCGCGAGCACGCCCGGCTGGCCGGTGACGAGCACGCCGACGTCCGTCGTCGCGGTGGGGCCGGAGATGGTCGACGGGGTGCTGCGCTCGGCGAGTTCCTCCGTCGCCTCCTCGATGCCGCCGAGTTGTTCGAGCATCCGCTGCACGACGGTGTGCGCGGACACCTGGTGCTCGCCCACGGCCGTGTAGAGCGCTGAGACGTCCGCGTAGCGCAGTTCCTTGGCGATGCCCGCCATCGACTCCGCGTTCGTCAGGCGTTGCAGTGGGAGGCCGGAACGGCGCACCTCCTTGGCGATGGCGTCGCGGCCGTTCTCCAGCGCCTCCTCGCGGCGCTCCTTGGCGAACCACTGCCGGATCTTGGCCTTCGCGCGCGGGGAGACGACGAAGGACTGCCAGTCGCGGGACGGGCCGGCGTTCTCCGCCTTGCTGGTGAAGACCTCGACGACCTCACCGTTCTCGAGTTTGCGCTCCAGCGCCACGAGCCGGCCGTTCACGCGGGCGCCGATGCACCGATGTCCCACCTCGGTGTGCACGGCGTAGGCGAAGTCCACCGGGGTGCTGCCCGCGGGCAGCGTGATGACGTCACCCTTGGGCGTGAAGACGAAGATCTCCTTGACCGCGAGGTCGTAACGGAGCGACTCGAGGAACTCCCCCGGGTCCGCCGCCTCCCGCTGCCAGTCGAGCAGCTGACGCATCCACGCCATGTCGTCGACCTCGGCCAGGTCCGACCCCTTGGCGCCGCCGCCCGCGCGCCCCTTCGTCTCCTTGTAGCGCCAGTGCGCGGCGATGCCGAACTCGGCCGTCCGGTGCATCTCGCGCGTGCGGATCTGCACTTCGAGGGGCTTGCCCTCCGGGCCGATCACGGTCGTGTGCAGCGACTGGTAGACGCCGTACCGCGGCTGCGCGATGTAGTCCTTGAACCGGCCCGCCATCGGCTGCCACAGCGAGTGCACGGTGCCGACGGCGGCGTAGCAGTCACGGACCTCGTCGCACAGGATCCGCACGCCGACCAGGTCGTGGATGTCGTCGAAGTCGCGGCCCTTGACGATCATCTTCTGGTAGATCGACCAGTAGTGCTTGGGGCGGCCCTGCACGTCGGCCACGATCCGCTGCGCCGCCAGCGCCCCGTTGATCTCCGCGCGCACCGCGGCCAGGTAGGTGTCGCGCGACGGTGCCCGGTCGGCCACGAGCCGCACGATCTCGTCGTACTTCTTCGGGTGGAGGATGGCGAAGGCCAGGTCCTCGAGCTCCCACTTGACCGTCGCCATGCCGAGGCGGTGCGCCAGCGGGGCGATCACCTCGAGCGTCTCGCGGGCCTTGCGGGCCTGCTTCTCCGGCGGCAGGAACCGCATGGTGCGCATGTTGTGCAGCCGGTCCGCGACCTTGATCACCAGCACGCGCGGATCGCGGGCCATCGCGATGATCATCTTGCGAATGGTCTCGGCCTCGGCCGCGCTGCCGAGCGCGACCTTGTCCAGCTTCGTGACGCCGTCCACCAGGTGGGCCACCTCGGGGCCGAACTCGGTGGTGAGCTGCTCGAGGCTGTACCCCGTGTCCTCGACGGTGTCGTGCAGCAGCGCCGCCACCAGCGTCGTCGTGTCCATACCGAGCTCGGCGAGGATCGTCGCCACCGCGAGGGGATGGGTGATGTACGGATCGCCCGACTTGCGCATCTGGCTGGCGTGCCGCTGCTCCGCCACGTCGTAGGCGCGCTCGATCAGCGCGACGTCGGCCTTGGGGTAGACCTCGCGGTGCAGCGCCACGAGCGGCTCCAGCACCGGCCGCACGTGGTTGCGGGTCCCCGTCATGCGGCGGGCCAGGCGCGCCCGTACGCGGCGCGTCGTGGACCCCGTGGTCTCCAGGTTGGGCGGGCCCTGCTGCCCCGCCCCGGCGGGTGTGCGCGCGGCGTCGGAACCCTGAGACTGCAGCGACATGGTGCCTCCCCGCCCGGACGACGTGATTGGACTAGGGATTCAGCCTACCGAGATGGCCGAGACCGCGATGGCACCGCCGGGCAATTCCTGCAGTCGCGCCCGCCCGCCGAGTGCCCCGAGCTCGAGAACGACCGACACGCGCTCGACGATCGCACCCGCGCGGCGCAGCAGCCCGACCGCCGCCGAGACCGTGCCGCCGGTGGCGAGCACATCGTCGACGATCAGGATCCGCTTCCCCTCCAGGGCGATGCCCTCCGCCGGGATCTCGAGCGCGGCGGAACCGTATTCGAGCTGGTAATCCTCGCGCAGCACGGGAGGAGGCAGCTTGCCGGCCTTCCGCACCGCGAGGGTGCCGACGCCGAGGCGCAGGGCCACGCCGGAGCCCAGGAGGAAGCCGCGGGCGTCCAGGCCCGCCACCAGGTCGACGGTGACGGCCCCCTCCGGCCCGCGGCCCGCGGCCGCGAGTCCGTCGATGACCGCCGCGAGGGCGGCACCGTCGGCGAAGACGGGCGTCAGGTCGGCGAAGACCACTCCCGGCTCGGGGAAGCCGGCGACGTGCCGCGTGTGCGCGGCGACCGCCGCGCGGGCCGCGTCAGTCACGACGACGGCCGCGCTTGGTCTGCGGGCGGGCCGGCGCCTTGTCGAGCCGCACCGCGCCCGCGTCCGTCGCGGCAGCGGTGTCGGCGGACTCCCCCGCTTCCGCGCGGGCCCGGCGGGCGAGCACCTTCTCGTTGTGCGCCCGGTACTGCGGCCGGCGCTCCTTGAGCGAGACCAGCAGCGGCGACGCGAAGAAGACCGACGAGTACGTGCCGACCACGACGCCCACCAGCTGGATCAGACCGAGGTCCATCAGGGTGCCGACACCCAGCATGCCCGCGGCGACCACCATCAGCGCGATGATCGGCAGCGCCGAGATCACCGTGGTGTTGATCGACCGCATGAGGGTCTGGTTCACCGCGAGGTTGGCCTGTTCGGCGTACGTGCGTCGACTCGTGTTGAGCACGCCGCGGACGTTCTCCTCGACCTTGTCGAAGACGACCACCGTGTCGTACAGCGAGAAGCCGAGAATGGTGAGCAGGCCGATCACGGTCGCGGGGCTGACCTCGAAGCCGGACCAGGCGTACACGCCCGCGGTGACCACCACGTCGAAGAACAGCGAGGCGAGCGCGGCGAGCGCCATGTCCCACTCGCGGAAGCGGACGGCGATGTACACCGTGACCAGCACCAGGAAGACGGCCAGCGCCAGCAGGCCGCGTTGGGTGATCTGGTCGCCCCAGGTGGAGCTCACGCCGGAGAAGCTGATCGTGTTCTCGGCCGGCTTCCCGTCCTGCGCGGGCGGGTGGAAGGTCTCGAACAGCGCGTCGCGGGCCTGCGTGATCTGGTTGTTGCTGAGCTCGGACAGCGCCACCTGGTAGGTCTGCGCGGCCCCGGTGCCGGCGGTCTGCACAGCCGAGGGCTCGACGCCCGTGGCCTCGCGCACCGTCTCGCGGACCTTCGCGGTGTCGACCTGTGCGTTCCCCACGGGGAACGAGATCTGCGTGCCGCCCTCGAAGTCGATGCTGAACTTGAAGCCCGGGATCAGGATGCCCAGGAAGGCGATCACGATGATCACGCCCGTGGCGATGTAGTAGCGATTGCGCTTGCCCACGATGTCGAAGGCGCCCGTACCCGTGTACAGCTTGGTGAAGAAGGAGGCCTTCTTCTCGCTCTCGATGCTGGTGTCGGTCATGCGGACGCCTCCCCGGTGGTAGCTGCGGCCCGCTTGCGCTCACGGCCGATCGCCGCCACGGCGCCGAGGCCGTTCATCGACGGCTTGGCGAAGAACTCGGTCTTCGACGCGAAGTACACGAGCGGGTGGGTGACGAGGAAGACGATCACCACGTCGAGGATCGTCGACAGGCCGAGCGTGAAGGCGAAGCCCTGGACATCCCCCACGGCCAGCACGTACAGCACGACGGCGGAGAGCAGCGAGACCGCGTTGCCCGTCCAGATGGTGCGCCGGGCGCTGGCCCATCCTCGAGGGACCGCGGACCGGAAACTGCGGCCCTCTCTGATCTCGTCCTTGATGCGCTCGAAGTAGACGACGAACGAGTCGGCCGTCATGCCGATACCGATGATGATGCCGGCGATGCCCGCGAGGTCGAGCGAGTAGCCGATCCACCGGCCCAGCAGCACGAGCAGGCCGTAGAGCAGGGCGATCGACAGCGCCAGCGACAGCGCGACCAGCACGCCGAGCGCGCGGTAGTAGGCGAGCGCGTAGATCAGGACGAGGACCAGGCCGATCGCGCCCGCGATGAGGCCTGCCTTGAGCGACTCGAAGCCGAGCGTGGCGCTCACGGTCTGCGCGGTGCCGGCCTTGAAGGAGAGCGGGAGCGAACCGTACTTCAGGACGCCCGCGAGGTCGCCGGCGGTCTGCTGGTTGAAGTCGCCGGTGATCTGCGTCTGCCCGCCGGTGATGGGCCCGTTGATGTTCGGCGCGGTGATGACCTGGGAGTCGAGGACGAAGGCGGCCTGCTTGCCGACGTTCTTCGAGGTGAAGTCCGCCCACACCTTCGAGGCCTCGCCGGTGAACTCCAGGGTCACGACGTACTGGACCTGGTTCTGCGGGATGCCCGACGAGGCGTTCTTGATCGACTGCCCGTCGATGATCGCGGGGCCCAGCGTGTACACGCTGCGCGGCTGCCCCTCCTTGCGCTCCTCCGGGCGGTCGCACGTGATGAGCGGCTTGGCGGGATCGTCGTTCCCGGCCAGGGGATCCGACGGCAGGTTGCAGTTGAGGGACTCGAGGGTCTTCTTCTGCACCGCGGGGTCGGTCGACTGGCGCGTGGCGCGTGCCTCGTCGATCGCCTTCTTCGCGGCGGCGGGATCCGTCAGGTCGGGCGCGGGCGTGTTGACCGCGGCGGCCGGCTGCGAGCCGAGCACGGGCCGCACCTTGAGCTGGGCCGTCTGGCCGAGGGTACGGGCCTGGTCGCCGTCGCTGCCGGGCACCGTGATGATCAGGTTCCGCCCGTTGATCTTGACCTCGGAGCCGGAGACGCCGAGGCCGTTGACGCGCTTGTTGATGATGTCGCGCGCCTGCTCCATCTGGTCCGACTGGGGCGGCTGACCGTCCGGGGTGACGGCCTGCAGCACGACGGAGGTGCCGCCCTGCAGGTCGATGCCGAGCTTGGGCGTGGGCTCGCGGTCGCCGGTGAAGAACACCAGCCCGAAGACCACAAGCAAGATCAGCCCGAAGGCGATGAGGAGCCGCGACTCGGTGCGGTCGCTGCTCGATGTTTTCCTGGCCACGGGCGGTTACGACTCCTCGGCGTGGAGAACTTCTCCGGCGGCGGTCCGCCGGAGAAGTTCGTCAGTGGTGACGGTGATGCGGGTCAGCGGTCCTCGGAGCGCTTGTCCAGGTCGATGTGGCCGTCCTCGTCGGTGATGGTCTCGATCGACGGGGCGCCGAGCTCCTCCGGGGTCAGCACCTTCGCGACGGCGCGGCGGACCCAGGTGGTGGTGATCCCGGGAGCGATCTCGAGGTCGACGGTGTCCTCGCCGAGCCCCACGACGGTGCCGTACAGGCCCGTGCTGGTCATGACCTTGGTGCCCACGGTGAGGGCGGCCTGCATCTCCATGGTCTCGTTCATCTGCTTCTTCTGCTTCCGGAACTGGAAGAACATGAAGACGAGCATGAGGACGAGCAGTAGGGGCAGGATCAGGTTCGGCATGGTTCTCCTCGGTGGTGTGGACGCGGACGCTCCGCGGCCTCGCCGCCCGGGTCGTAGGCAGCACTCGGTGTTCCAGTGTTCCACATCTCGCGCGGGTCAGGCGGGACGGTGCACCACCAGCGGCAGCACCACGGCCGCGCCGGCCTCCCGGAGCCGCGCCGCCGCGACGGTGACGGCCCAGCCCGTGCCCGATTCGTCGACGACGAGCAGCACCGACCTGCCCCGGACCGCGTCGGCGGCCGGGCCGGCGTCGATCGCGTCCAACCAGTGCGCGGCCTCCTGCGCCCCGGAGGCGTCGCGCCCCGGCGCGGGGCCGCGGGGCACCGGCAGGGTCACCCGCTCGAGCCGGCCCACCTCGGCGATCCGATCGGCGACGGGCTCGACGGGCGTGGGCCGGTCGGTCAGCTGCAGCGAGGCGACGACCTCGGGGCGGGCGCGCCACTGGTCGCGCCAGCGCGACAGCGCGGCGACGGCGGCGTCGGCGAGATCGGCGGTGGCCTGGGGGTCCCCCGAACGCGCCGCCGCGAGGGTGCCGGTCCATTCCGGGGCGTCGGCGAAGACCAGCACCCGGCCGGGCTCGGCCGCGAGGTCCGGCTGGATCCGGCCCTTGCGGCCCGCCACCCCGCCGGGCCACATCTTGCGCGGCTCGAGCACCTGGCTCTGGGACCGGAGCGCACCGGCGACCGCGCGGGCCGTGTCCGGCGGGACGGGTTCCCCGAGCCCGTCGGGTACGTGGCCGAGGCACACCGAGCAACGGCCGCACGGCGCGGCCTCGGGATCGTCGAGCGATTCGGTGAGCAGCTGCATCAGGCAGCGCTCGCCGCGGGTGTAAGCCCGCATGATGTCGGCCTCGCGGCGCCGGGTCGCGACGATCCCGTCGTAGTGGGCGCCGTCGTAGTGCCAGGGCGCGCCCGTGACGCGGTAGCCGCCCTGGACCCGGTCCACGGCGCCGTCGACCGCGAGCTGCTTGAGCATGAGCTCGATCCGGGTGCGGCGGATGCCCGTGGCGGCCTCGAGCGCGATGGCCGAGAGCCCCTCCCCCGACTCGTCCTCCGCCAGCGCACCGAGTACGCGCTCCATCTGCTGCGGGTCCGGGATGGTCGCGGTGGCGAAGTAGTCCCACACCCCCGCGTCGGACTCCGAGGGCAGCAGCGCGACGACGGCGTGGTCGATGGCACGGCCGGCACGGCCGACCTGCTGGTAGTAGGAGACGGGCGAAGGCGGCGAGCCGACGTGCACCACGAAGCCGAGGTCCGGCTTGTCGAAGCCCATGCCGAGCGCCGAGGTGGCGACGAGCGCCTTGATCTCGTTGGCGCGCAGCGCGTCCTCGAGCCGGGCGCGGGTGTCCGGGTCGAGCTTGCCGGTGTAGGCGGCCACCGGGTACCCGGGGCCGTGCACGGCCCGGATGCCGTCCACGAGGCGTTCGGCGTCCGCCACCGTCAGCGCGTAGACGATGCCGGAGCCGGGCAGGTCCGGCAGATGCCGCGCGACCCACGCGTAGCGGGTGATCGGGGCCAGGGCGGGCAGCACGTTGAGCTGCAACGAGCGGCGCGCCAGCGGCCCGCGCAGCACCAGCGTGGCGTCGCCGAGCTGCGCGGCGACGTCGTCGGTGACGCGGGCGTTGGCGGTCGCGGTGGTCGCCAGCACCGGGGTCTGCGGGTGCAGCCGGGTGAGCACGTCGGACACGCGGCGGTAGTCGGGACGGAAGTCGTGGCCCCAGTCCGAGACCGCGTGCGCCTCGTCGATCACGAGCAGGCCGAGGGAACCCTCGAGGGCGTCCAGGACGCGCCGCCCGAAGGACGGGTTCGCGAGCCGCTCCGGCGAGACGAGCAGGACATCGACCTCTCCGGCAGCCAGTGCCGCCTCGATCGTGTTCCATTCCTCGAAGTTCGACGAGTTCAGGGTCGCTGCGCGCAGGCCTGCGCGCTCGGCGGCGGCGACCTGATCCCGCATCAACGAGAGCAGCGGCGAAACGATCAGCGCGGGGCCGGCGCCCTCCGCCCGGCGCAGCGCCGTGGCCACCCAGTACACGGCCGACTTGCCCCAGCCCGTCGCCTGCACCACCAGCACCCTGGCCGCGGGTTCCAGCAGGGCGGCGACCGCCGTCTCCTGGTCGGCCCGCAGCTCTGCGCCGGGCCCGGCGAGCGCCTCGATCACTCGCCGGGCGCGATCCGCCCGCTCTCCCGTGAGCATTCGTTCCGTCATCGCCGAGACTCCCCTGATCGGTTGCACCCCGAGGCTAGACGGCCCCACCGACAACCGTCCGCAGGACGGTCCTAGCATCGGACACCGTGAACCCCGTCGCGGCCGCCCTGACCTTCGTCTGGCTCGGAATGGTCCTGGCCGTCTCCTTCCTCGAGGCGCCGCTGAAGTTCCGAGCACCGGGCATCACCATCCCGCTCGGCGTGGGAATCGGTCGGCTGGTCTTCCGCGCACTGAACGCGTGCGAGGCGGCCCTGGCCGCCGGCATCGCGATCGCGCTCCTCGTGGGGCCGCACCGCACGGCCACCGTCGTCCTGTTCCTCCTCGCCGCGGCCGATCTGCTCTGCTGCGTCGTCCTGCGCCGCTCGATGGACCGCCGCGTGGCCGGGCCCACCGCGACGCACGAGATCTCCGACGCGATGCCGCGCACCAACCTCCACATCGGCTACATCGGTCTCGAAATCGCGAAGGCGGGGCTCCTGGTCGCGCTGGGCGCGACGGCGCTGGCGTAGCCCGCACTCCGCCCGTCCGCACACTTCGATGTGCGAACCCGCTCCCAGGCACCGCACAGAGACGCCGCAGGGTGGCCCCAGCGCGGCCGTCGAAGGTTGCTGCCATGACAACCGAGATCGCACCCGACCCGACGGTCACGACGGCACAGGACGGGAACGGGCGGGCGGAGACCGCCCCCGTACTCGACATCGTGATCCCCGTCTACAACGAGGCCCACACGATCGCGCACTGCGTGGAGACGCTCCGCGCGTACCTCGACGCCTCGCTCGCGTTCCCGGCGCGGATCACCATCGCGGACAACGCCAGCACGGACGAGACGCTGCGCGTGGCGCGCTCGCTGGCGGCGGCGATCGACGGCGTGCGGGTGGTCCACCTCGACGCGAAGGGGCGCGGGCGCGCCCTGCGCCGGGTCTGGGAGCAGTCCGATGCCCGCGTGCTGGTCTACATGGACGTCGATCTGTCGACCGACCTCAGGGCGCTGCATCCGCTCGTCGCGCCGCTGCTCTCGGGCCACAGCGATCTCGCGATCGGTACCCGACTCGGTCGCGGCGCTAACGTAGTGCGCGGACCGAAGCGCGAGTTCATCTCCCGCGGCTACAACCTCCTGCTGCACACCGCGCTGCGGGTCCGCTTCTCCGACGCCCAGTGCGGCTTCAAGGCGATCCGCACCGACGTCGCGCGCGAATTGCTGCCGCTCGTCGAGGACGGCGAGTGGTTCTTCGACACGGAGCTGCTCGTTCTCGCCGAGCGGGCGGGGCTGCGGATCCACGAGGTCCCCGTCGACTGGACCGACGACCCCGACAGCCGTGTCGACATCGTCGACACGGTGAAGAAGGACCTCAAGGGGGTCGTCCGGGTGGGGCGCGCGCTGGGCCGGGGCGCACTGCCCCTCGACGATGTGCGGCGCGCCCTCGGCCGGGAGGAACCCCAGTTGGCGGGGGTACCGCGCGACATGGTCGGCCAGCTGACCCGGTTCGCCGCGGTGGGCGTCGCGAGCACCATCGCGTACGCGATCCTCTACCTGCTCCTGCACCCGCTCATCGGGGCGCAGGGCGCGAACTTCGCGGCGCTTCTGATCACCGCGGTGGGCAACATCGCCGCCAATCGCTCCTTCACCTTCGGGGTGCGCGGCCGGGAGGGCGCCGCCCGGCATCACCTGCAGGGGATGGCGGTCTTCCTACTCACCTGGGCCCTGACGTCGGGCAGCCTCACGGCCCTCGCGCACATCGCCCCCGCCGCCGGGCGGGAGGTCCAGCTCGCGGTGCTGGTGGTCGCGAACCTGGTCGCGACGATCACCCGGTTCCTGGGAATGCGCCTGATCTTCCGCTCCGCGACCACCGAGGCGGACGCCCGGTGACCAAGGTCCGCGAGCGCATCGCGCTCGCCGTCCTCCTCGTGGGGACGGCGACCGCCTATCTCTGGGGCCTCGGCCGAGCGGGCTGGGCCAACGCCTTCTACTCCGCCGCCGTCCAGGCCGGCACCGTGAGCGGGAAGGCCATGTTCTTCGGCAGCTCGGACGGGGCGAACTCGATCACGGTCGACAAGCCTCCCGCCTCCCTGTGGGTGATGGAGCTGTCCACGAGGATCTTCGGCGTCAACACCTGGGCGATGCTCGTCCCGCAGGCCCTCCTCGGGGTGGCCTCCGTCGCCCTCCTGTACGCGACGGTGCGCCGTCGCTCCGGCCCGGCCGCGGGCCTCCTCGCCGGGCTACTCCTGGCAGTGACCCCGGTGGCCGCCATGATGTTCCGGTTCAACAACCCGGACGCGCTGCTGGTGCTGCTGATGATCGCGGCGACGTGGGCGATGCTGCGGGCCGTCGAGGACGGCCGCTGGCGCTGGCTCGTCGCCTGCGGCGCCTTCGTGGGATTCGGCTTCCTCACCAAACAGCTCGCGGTGATGCTGATCGTTCCCGGCTTGGCACTGACGTACCTGATCGCCGGCCCGCCCCGGATCGGGAAGCGCATCGCGCAACTCTTCGCCGCGGGTGCAGCGATGGTGGTCGGCGCGGGGTGGTGGCTGCTCACCGTCGAGCTGTGGCCCGCCTCCTCGCGGCCGTGGATCGGCGGCTCGCAGAACAACTCGATCCTCGAACTCACCCTGGGCTACAACGGCCTCGGTCGCCTCAACGGGAACGAGAAGGGCAGCGTCGGGCCCGGCCGGGGTGGCATGGAGATGCCCTACGGATTCGAGCTCCCCGCCGGCATGGAGATGCCCGGTCAGCGCGGTGGCGGCGTGTTCGGCGAGGCCGGCATCCTGCGCATGTTCGAGCCCGCGCAGGCCGGCCAGATCGCGTGGCTGCTGCCGGCGGCCCTGATCGCCCTGGCGCTGGTCGTGGCCCTGCGGTGGCGCGCCCCGCGGACGGATCCCGATCGCGCCGCCGTGATCGCCTGGGGCGGCTGGCTGCTCGTCACCGGTGGCACGTTCAGCTTCATGGCGGGCATCTTCCACGCGTACTACACCGTGGCCCTGGCGCCCGCGATCGCGGCGCTCGTCGCGACCGGCGTCGCGGTCGGGTGGCGGGAGCGCGATCGGGCCTGGATCCGCGCCGTGGGTGCGGTCGCGATCGTCGCGACCGGCACCACCGGCTGGTACATCCTGGCGCAGACTCCGGACTGGAATCCCTGGCTGCGCTGGACGATCGCTGTCGCCGCGGCCGTGTCGGCGGTGGCGCTGCTCGCCACGTTGCGCCCCACCGTCGGCCGCACGCGACGCCTGGCCGCTCTGATCGCCGCAGGCGCGCTGTTCACCGCGATCGCAGGGCAGGCGGCCTTCGCCATCGAGACCATCGCCACGCCGCGACAGGGCGCCATCGTCTCGGCGGGGCCGTCGAGCGGCCACGGCTTCGGCCCGGGCGGCGGCATGCGCCGGATGCAGAGCGCCGGAGGGCCCGGAGGCAGCGGTAGGTCCGTGCGGACCGACGGTGCCCGCCCGGGCGCGTCCGGTGACGACGAGCGCGGGAGCGGCGGACCGTCGTTCCTGATGGGCAGCAAGGCCGGTCCGGAGGTGACCGCCCTCCTCCTGCGGGACGCGGACCGGTACACGTGGGTGGCGGCGACGATCGGTGCGAACAGCGCCGCCGGCTACCAGTTGGCGACGGAGAAGCCGGTGATGCCGATCGGCGGATTCAACGGCACCGATCCGTCGCCGACCCTGGCGCAGTTCCAGGAGTACGTGCGCGAGGGCAGGATCCACTACTTCCTGGCCGAATCGTCGGGCGGTTTCGGCGGTTTCGGGGGTTCCGGCGTCGCGTCGGAGATCCGAGCATGGGTCGAGAAGACGTTCTCGGCGCGCACCGTCGACGGGGTGTCCGCCTACGACCTCACGGCACCGAAGGCGTGATCAGTCGCGGCGCTCGGCCCAGCTGTCGGGCCGGGTGCCGTCGACGTCGGTGACGCGGTAGTGCCCCCGGCGGCCCCGCGGGCGAGCGGCGTCAGAACAGGCGGTCGTCGGGGTCGAAGTCACCGCGGACCTCGATGCCGGAGGCCAGCGCCCCTGCGGGCGGCTCGAGCCCGAGGTGGTGCCACGCCGCCATGGTCGCGACGCGGCCGCGCGGCGTGCGCGCGAGCATGCCGGCGCGCACCAGGAAGGGCTCGCACACCTCCTCGACGGTGCCGGGCTCCTCGCCCACGGCCACGGCCAGCGTGGAGACGCCCACAGGGCCGCCCCCGAAGCTGCGGATCAGCGCACCGAGCACGGCCCGGTCGAGGCGATCGAGGCCGAGCTCGTCCACGTCGTAGACCTTGAGTGCGCCGCGCGCCACATCGACGGTGACCGTGCCGTCCGCCCGGACGTCGGCGAAGTCCCGGACCCGGCGCAGAAGACGGTTGGCGATGCGGGGCGTGCCGCGACTGCGGCTGCCGATCTCGGCGGCCGCCTCGCGCTCGATGGTGATCCCGAGGATCTTCGCGCTGCGCTCGATCACCTGCACCAGATCGGCCGTCTCGTAGAAGTCCATGTGTGCGGTGAAACCGAATCGGTCGCGCAGCGGACCGGTGAGCGCGCCGGACCGGGTGGTCGCACCGACCAGGGTGAACGGCGCCACGTCGAGCGGGATCGAGGTGGCGCCGGGGCCCTTGCCCACCACCACGTCGACGCGGAAGTCCTCCATCGCGAGGTAGAGCATCTCCTCGGCGGGGCGGGCCATACGGTGGATCTCGTCGATGAACAGCACGTCGCCCTCGACGAGGTTCGACAGCATCGCGGCGAGGTCGCCGGCGCGCTCCAGCGCCGGCCCCGAGGTCACGCGCAGGGCGGTGCCGAGCTCCGCCGCGATGATCATCGCGAGGCTGGTCTTACCGAGGCCGGGCGGACCGGAGAGCAGGATGTGATCCGGGGTGCCGCCGCGCAGCTTCGCGCCGTGCAGGACCAGCTGCAGCTGCTCGCGGACCTTGGGCTGGCCGATGAACTCGTCGAGGGACTTCGGGCGCAGCGTTTCGGTGTCGTCGCCCGACAGTGCCGATGGCCCCATGATGCCCTCGACGTCCTCGTACTCGCTGCCGAACTCACCGTCGACGCCGTCGTCGTGATGCACGTCAGCCGCGTCCCAACGACTTCAGGGCGTCGCGCAGGAGTTCGGAGACCGACTTGCCCGGCCCGGCCTCGACGGCGGCCGCGACGGCCGGCTCCGCCTGCTTCGGCGTGAAGCCCAGCCCTTCGAGCGCGTCCAGGAGCTGCTGGGAGACGCCACCCGCCGGCACCGTCGACCCGACCGCGGCGCCCCCGTCGGACGGCGAGGCCGCGACCTTGTCCTTGAGCTCGATGTGGATGCGCTCGGCGACGCGCTTGCCGATGCCGGGGATCAGGCACAGCGTCTTGAGATCGCCCGCGGCGATCGCAGTCTGCATCTGCGCCGGATCGAGAACCGCGATGGCGGCCATGGCCAGGCGCGGGCCCACCCCCTGCACCGTCTGGAGCAGGTGGAACAGTTCCTGCTGCGGCGCGTCGGTGAAACCGTAGAGCGTCTGCGAGTCCTCGCGGACCACCATCGAGGTGAGGAGGTAGCCCTCGGTGCCCCGGGTGAGCGCGCCCGCGGTGTTCGGGGCGACGAGCACCTTGTAGCCCACGCCGCCGCACTCGATCACCACGTGGTCCAGACCGATGTGCCGCACCTCGCCGCGCAACGACGCGATCATCGCACTCCCCCCGTCACCTTCTTCGCCGCGCGACGCTGGGCCGCGAGACGCTGCTGAAAGACCTTCTGCTGTTCCGCCGCGCGCCGTTCCGCCTCGGCCATCCGCGCGATCATCGGCGCGCGCCAGCTGTGGCAGACCGCGAGGGCGAGCGCATCCGCAGCGTCCGCGGGTTCCGGAGCCTTCTGCAGGCCCAGAATCCTGGTGATCATCGCGGTCACCTGCGCCTTGCCCGCGTTGCCGTTCCCGGTCACGGCCGCCTTCACCTCCGACGGAGTGTGGAAGTGCACGTCGATGCCGCGCCGCGCGGCCGCGAGCGCGACGACACCGCCCGCCTGCGCGGTGCCCATGGCGGTGGACACGTTGTGCTGGGCGAAGACCCGCTCGACCGCGATCACGTCGGGCTGGTGCGTGTCCATCCAGAACTCGGCAGCGGTCCACACTGCCAGCAGCCGCTCCGCGAGCGGCATGGTCGACGGCGTGCGCACCACGTCGACGTCGAGCGCGGTGACCTTGCGGCCCGAGCCCGTCTCGACCACCGACAGGCCGCAGCGCGTGAGACCGGGGTCCACCCCCATCACCCGCATCGCCGCACCTCCGAGCACCGTCGAACACTCAAACCTTTGTTCGAGAGCATACCGGAGCGCGACGGGGCCGCGCGCGAGCAACACGCGGACGCGCGCCTACTCGCAGATGACCGTGGGCACGGGGTCGTACTTGACGGTGCGGGTGTGCCGGGAGATGACGCTGCCGGTCTTGACGTCGGTGATCGTCCGTGTGTTGCTGGTGGTGAAGCCGGGCTGACCGGTGCTGGCGACGCAGTGAGGGCCCTTCGCGAGCCGGATGGTCGACGGCTCCGTCGGCAGGCTGCGCGAGCCGGTGCTCGACGACACCTCCCGGGTCTTGGTGCTCCACATCCGCACCGACACCGACGACGCGCCCGCGCTGGACTCGATCACGATGCCGTAGGGGGTGTCGTTGCGGAACTGCAGGTCGATCGCGCCCTCGAAGACGGTCGCCTCGCGCGCCTCGGGATACCGGGAGATGTAGTAGCTGTGCTCGGTGTGGCCCGCGTCCTCCAGGCCGGCGAAGTAGGCGGCGTTGTACAGCGTGGTCGCGAACTGCGAAATGCCGCCGCCGACCGCCTTGTCCGGGCGCCCGTTGTTGATGATGCCGGACTCCACGTAGCCCTGCGCCGTTCCGCGGGGACCGGTGTAGCCGTTGAGGGAGAAGGTCTCGCCCGGCAGCACGACCGCACCGTTGACCTGCTGCGCGACCCGGCGGATGTTGACGCCCGAGGCGTCGCTGAAACCTCCGGTGGAGAACTCGCTGACGACCTCGCGCACGCCGAGCTCCTTGGCGCGGGCGGTCGTGACCTTCGGCTCGACGGCCTTGAACTGAGCCGTCGCGGTGCGCCCCTGGGTGGACTGCTCGGTCACGGCCTTGGTCACGGCGTCGAGAGTCGGATCCCAGACGACCTCGCGACCGGGGACGGCCTCGGTCACCGTCGGGCTGCCGCCCGACAGGTCGAAGCCCGCGTCCTTGGGCTTGGCGACGGCGGACTCGAGGCGCGTGCCGAGGATCTTCTTCGCGGCCTCCCGGTCGACCTTCGGCGCGAGATTGCCGGCACCGTCGGGCCGGAAGGACAGGAACGTGCCGATGTCGGCCCCGGACACACGGCCGACGGTGCCTGCGGAGACCTGGCCTGCGGCCTCGCGGCGCAGGACGACGTCGGACGCGACGGCCTGTGCCGCCGCCCCCGAGGCGACGGCGCGCACGGTGTCGGCGGAGACGGTGGGCGTGACGGCCTCCGTCGGCACGGTGATGTCGGTGGAGTCGGGCCAGGCGGCGGCGACGGCCTCCGCGGCCCTACCGAGGTCGATCCTGTCGCCCGCCTTGGGCTCGACGGCCACCGGCCTGCCGCTGCGGAAGATCACGGCGCCGTCGCCCGCCTCCGACGTGAGCGCGCCGGCGGCCCGCGTGATCGCGGCGTCGAAGACCTGCCGGTTCAGCGTGGACGCCGGATGCACGTGCCGATCGCTGACCAGTCCGATCAGATCCCGCAGCGGGGAGCGCTCGTCGATCGCGCGCTGCACCGTCGTCGGCACGTCCATCGCCAAGCCGAGCTGGGCGGGCTGCAGCCGCACCTCCCCCTTGGCGGTGCGGAGCGTGATGGGCTCCGTGTCCACGCGCTTGGCGGCGCCGTCGAGGCGGTGGATCGCGTCGTCGCGTCCCAGGGCACCGAACTCCACCCCGACGGCGGTGGCGCCGTGCACCGTCTCCGCGCGGCCGGATTCCCAGGCCGCGGCACCCCCTGCCCCGAGGAGCAGGGCCCCGACCAGTGCCAGGGCCGGGACACGGCGCAGCGCCGTTCGGGTGCGAGTCACAACCTGAGAATATCCTGACGCATTATTACCGCACAGTAGGGGCGATGCGGTACGGCAATCTCAGGGCACTCAGTCCTCGTCGAGCTCCGCCAGGACCTCGTCGGAGATGTCGACGTTGGTGTACACGTTCTGCACGTCGTCGCTGTCCTCCAGCGCGTCGACCAGCTTGAACACCTTGCGCGCGCCATCGGCGTCGACGGGCACCTCGACCGACGCCCGGAAGCCGGACTCCGCCGAGTCGTAGTCGATACCCGCCTCCTGGAGCGCGGAGCGGACCGCGACGAGATCGGTGGGCTCGGACAGGATCTCGAACTGATCGCCGAGGTCGCTGATCTCCTCGGCGCCCGCGTCGAGCACGGCCATGAGGACGTCGTCCTCCGACTGCCCGTTCTTGTCCAGCGTGACGATGCCCTTGCGGGTGAACAGGTAGGACACCGAGCCCGGATCGGCCATGTTGCCGCCGTTGCGGGTCATCGCGACGCGGACTTCGCCGGCGGCGCGGTTGCGGTTGTCGGTCAGGCACTCGATCAGGACGGCCACGCCGTTGGGGCCGTAGCCCTCGTACATGATGGTCTGCCAGTCGGCGCCGCCGGCCTCTTCGCCACCGCCGCGCTTGCGGGCGCGCTCGATGTTGTCGTTGGGGACGGAGGTCTTCTTCGCCTTCTGGATGGCGTCGTAGAGCGTGGGATTGCCGTCGGGATCGCTACCGCCGGTACGTGCCGCAACCTCGATGTTCTTGATCAGCTTGGCGAACAGCTTGCCGCGCTTGGCGTCGATCGCCGCCTTCTTGTGCTTGGTGGTGGCCCATTTGGAATGGCCGCTCATCGATCCCTCGATTCCGTTCGGGTGCGCTGCATCAACCCTTCGAGTTTACGTGAAAGCCTTCTCCAGCTCCGTCAACGCGTCCTCGAGGTGGTGGATGAGTCGCTGCACGTGCGGGACGGAGGTGCGGCACGCGGTGATGCCGAACTCCAGGTTCCGGTTGTTGGTGCAGATCGTGATGTTGACCGCCTGTCCCTCCCACGGGATGGACGCCGGGTAGACGCCGTCGAGGTGCGCACCGTTCCAGTACATCGCCTCGCGCGGACCCGGGACGTTCGAGATGACCAGGTTGAACGGGGGTCGCGCCACGCCCCGGTAGCCGGGCAGCATGCCCGGCGCGAGACCCGCGATGTTGCTCGCACTGAGCGCCAGCACCTGCAGCGGCGAGAGCTCGCCCATGACCTTCCGCGCGGCGCGGACCGAATCCTGGATGGCGGTCACCCGCGCGGCGGGGTCGGTGACGTCGGTGGCGAGTGTGGAGATCACCGCGCCGACGGCGTTCGAGGAGGACTCTGAGCCCTCCTTGTGCAGCGAGACCGGCACCATCGCCGTGAGCGAGCGGTCGGGCAGCTCGTTCAGTTCCTCCAGGTACGCCCGCAGCGCGCCGCCGCACATCGCGAGCACGATGTCGTTGACCGTGGCGCCCGCCTGCTGCCGCACCGCGTCGATCCGGTCCAGGGAGTAGGACTGCGCGACGAACCGTCGGGCGCCGCCGATGGGCACGTTGAAGATCGTGTGCGGCGCCTGGAAGGGCGCCTTGTAGTCGTGATCGCGCAGCGAGGTTCCCGCCACCTTGAGCGATGCCGGGAGCATCCCCAGCACCTCGCCGGTGAGCCCGCCGATCTGTTTCGCCGTGCTCAACGGGTTGAACGGCAGCAGGCTCCTCGGGGACTGCTCCGCGGCCGGCGCGGCCTTCCTGCGACGCCCCAGGCCGGGCTGCCAGACGACGCGCCCCTCGCGGTCGTCGGGATCGTTCGACAGCGCCAGGGTCATGTACCGGAGCGCCGAGACCCCGTCGACCAGCGAGTGGTGCACCTTCGAGTAGACCGCGAACCGGCCGTCCTCCAGGCCCTCGACGACGTGCACCTCCCACATGGGGCGGTGCCGGTCGAGGAGCGTCTCGTGCCAGAGGGAGACCTGCTGGAAGAGCTCGCGGATCCGGCCGGGTTTGGGCAGGGCCGAGTGCCGGACGTGGTACTCGAGATCGATCGAATCCACCTCGGACCACCAGGTGTTACCGAGGATCCCCACCGGGTCGGCGGGGCGTCGCCCGAACTTTTCGCTCACGCGGGTGTGCTCGCGCATGGTCTCGACCACGGAACGCACGAAGTCCGGACCCGCTCCCTCGGGCGGCGTGAAGAGCTGCAGGCCGCCGACGTGCATCGGATGCTCGCGCGATTCGGCCATCAGGAACATCGAGTCCGTCACCGGCATGTAGCTCACGTCGCCACTCCCCTTCGTAGCGGCGGATCACCGCCGCCGGACAAGGTCCACGAAGCGCCGGTGGATCCGCAGATCACCCGTGACCTCGGGATGGAAGGATGTGGCCATCGTCACACCCTGTTGAACAGCGACCACCGTACCCGCCGTCGGACCGGCCTCGGCGGGCACCCTCGCCAGCACCTCGACACCCCCGCCGACCCGCTCGACCCACGGCGCGCGGATGAACACGGCGCGCACCGGCGCCCCGTCGACACCCTCGACCGCGAGATCCGTCTCGAAGGAGTCCACCTGTCTGCCGAAGGCGTTCCGGCGCACCGTCATGTCGATGGCGCCGAGGCACCGGGCATCGGGGCGGGTGTCGAGCACCTCGGAGGCGAGGAGGATCATGCCCGCGCACGATCCGTAGGCGGGAAGGCCGGCGGCGAGCGCGTCGCGGAGGGGGTCGAAGAGGTCGAAGACGCCGAGCAGCCGGCTCATGGTGGTCGACTCCCCGCCGGGGAGGACGATGCCGTCGACGGCGGCCAGGTCGTCCGCGGTGCGCACCGCCGTGGTGGCGGCGCCGGCCGCTTCGAGCGCATGACGATGCTCGCGCACGTCACCCTGCAGGGCGAGGACTCCGATCCGTACGGTCACGGGGAGCCAGCCTAAACCGCGACGCGGTCACGCCCGGAAGCGGTGCAGGCCCTCCTGGATGACGACGGCGACGAGGGCACCGTCGCGCGCGAAGATCCGGCCGGCGGTGAGCGCGCGGCCCCCTCCGGCGGAGGGCGAGGTCTGGTCGTAGAGCAGCCACTCGTCGGCGCGGAAGGGACGGAGGAACCACATGGCGTGGTCGAGCGAGGCCACCTGGGTGTCGACGCCGGGATGCGCGACGCGCGCCGAGCCGAGGAGCGTCATGTCGCTCATGTAGGCGAGCGCGCTCACGTGAGTGTTCTGATCGTCCGGGAGGCGTTTGATGTGCCGGAACCACACCTGTTGGTGCACCGCCCGGCCGGCGTAGGGCACGGTTTCGTCCTGCGGGACGATCCTGATGTCCCAGTCGCTCCACTCCTCGAACAGTCCGAGGCTTTCGCGGGTGGCGTTGGGGTCCTCGCGCGGGCTCAGCACGGACTCGGGATCGCGCGTGGGCGGCATCTCGTCGGCGTGCTCGATGCCGTCCTGCCCCGGGAGCTGGAACGACGCCGACATCGAGAAGATCGCTTCGCCGTTCTGCACCCCGTTCACGCGGCGGGTGCAGAACGACCGTCCGTCGCGGATCCGGTCCACGAGGAAAACGGTGTCGGCATCCGGGTTGCCGGGACGGAGGAAGTAGCCGTGCAGCGAGTGGACCTGCATGGTGTCCGGGACGGTCTCGATCGCCGATCGCAGCGCCTGTCCCGCCACCTGGCCCCCGAAGGTTCGGACCAGCACGGACGGTGCGTGGATCCCCCGGAAGATGTCGCGGTCGATCTGCTCGAGACTCAGCAGCGCTTCGATGTCAGCCACGAGGGATGACTCTACTCAGGTCACCAGTCCGGATCGGTCGGTTCCGTGGTGGCGTCCACCACGATCACCGTGACGTTGTCGCGGCCGCCGGCGTTGAGCGCAGCGGCGACGAGCTGGTCGGCGCACTCGTCGATCGGCGCGTCGGTGTCGAGGATCTGGCGGATCTCGTCGTCGGTGAGCTCGCCGTTGAGGCCGTCCGAGCACACGAGCAGCTTCTCGCGCGGCTGGGCCGGCACGATCCAGAAGTCCGCATCGGGCTCCATCCCCGCGCCCAGGGCGCGGGTGATGACGTTGCGGCGCGGGTCGACGCGGGCCTGCTCGGGGCTGAGGAAGCCGCCGTTGATGAGCTCCTGGACCTGCGAATGGTCGACGGTCAGTTGCTCGAAGTAGCCCTCGGCCAACCGGTAGGTGCGCGAGTCGCCGATGTTGACCACCAGCCAGTGCGGCACGCCCTCGTACGTCGTGAGCAACACGCCCGTGACGGTGGTGCCCGCGCGCTTGCCGGTCTCCGAGTCGATGGCCTCGATCGCGGCGTGCGCATCGCGCAGCCGATCCACGACCTGCTCCATCACGACCTGCGCGTCCGCGGGCTCGGGCCCGAAGACCTCGGCCAGTGCCTCGAGCGCGGCGGCCGAGGCCACCTCGCCGGCGTCGTGACCGCCCATGCCGTCGGCGAGCAGGAACATGCCGGGACCGGTGAGCGCACCGTCCTCGTTGGTCAGGCGAACCCGACCGGGATTGCTGATGGCGACCCACTTCATGGAAACGCCGCCCTGCACCCCGTAGACGATCTCGGAGCGCGCCTCCCCCGCATCCGTCGTCATCCGCCGAACACCTTGAAACTGCGCTGACCCATGTGCACGACGCTGCCCTTCTCCACGGCGTACCTGACTCCCTTGGTGAGCTCGGTCCACGAATCGCCGAACGCGATCGCGGACCCGTTGGTCGAGCCCACGTCCTCCACCCACAATTCACCGCGGGTGATGCCGAACAGCAAGTGGGTCTTCGACACCGACGCGGTGTCATCAACGAGCACGTGCTTGGTGACCTTGGCCGGATCCGCCGTCGCCGGCACGACCGGCTCGCGGCCGATGATCCCGTCGCCGCGCACGTCCACGGAGTGCCCGTCGTCGAAGCGCAGCTGGATCGGCGCGCCGCCCGTCGGCGCCGGGGCAGCGGGTCGCGGCTGCTGCGGCTGCCCCTGCGGCGGCTGGACGCCCTGGGGCCGCCCGGCCGGCGGACCGGCGGGGGGCTGCGTCGCGGGCGGCCGGCCCGCACCCGGACCGGGTACGCGAGGCTGGCCGCTGGGCCCCGTGGGGCCGCTGGGACGCGGCGCGTACTGCTGGGGGGCCTGCGGCGCCTGCGCCGGCGGGGGCGCGAAGGCGGCGGCCGGCGGAAGCCCGGTCGTGGGCTCGTCACCCTCGGTGGGCGGCGGGCCGAAGCGCGGCGGCACCGGGCGCAGGCCGGGAACATCGTCCGGCAGCGGCGGGAGCGTCGGGGGCTGCAGCCGCTCGCGGGGCTCGCCCGTCTCCACGACCTCGGTGGCCGCGCCGGCGGCGCCCGCGTCCACGCGGGTCTCGTCCGGCAGGGGCTTCGGAATGCGCTGGAGCGTGCTGTCGGACTCGCCGGTCACGAGGCCGCCGAGCGGGCCCGACGGTGCGGTCGCCTGCGCGCGGAACGGGGCCGCGACATCGACGTCGTCGACCACGGTGGAGCGAGAGGCCTTCTCGTGGACGCCGCGGCGGCCGCCGTCGGCGAGGATCGACCACGCCGGCAGGTAGACCAGCGGAGCCAGGACGTTGAAGACGACCGAGCGGATCGCGGACGACGGGAAGCCGATCGGCCGGTGGGACTGCTCGTCCACGACCTTGAGGCCGGCGAGCATCTTGCCGGGACTGGCACCGACGACGCCGTGCAGCACGATGGACGCGATGATCGCGACCGCGACGCCGACGCCGAGGAACACCCACCCCTGCTCGAGCCCCGCCACGACGTTCACGATCAGCGCGATGCCGACCACCGCCGACGCGACGCACAGGTCGGCGACGTACGCGAGCACACGCAGAACGTTGGGTGCCGCCTCCACGTGCGATCCGCCCAGGGACGTCTGGGCCCCGTACTCCTGGGTGGCCCTGGCCGTTGCTTGGTCTGACATCCTCCGCCTCACTGCTTCCACTTCAGTCCCGCGTCTGCCCGACACGCGCATCTCGACGCTAGCGCGAATCGTCGGACACCGGCGGGCGACATGCCGTTACCAGCCGCGTTCCGCCAGGCGATGCGGCTGCGGGATGTCATCGACGTTGATTCCGACCATCGCCTCACCCAGTCCGCGCGAGACCTCGGCGAGCTTGCCCGGGTCGTCGTAGAAGGTGGTCGCCGCGACGATCGCCTTGGCCCGCTGCTCCGGATTGCCCGACTTGAAAATACCGGAGCCCACGAACACGCCCTCGGCGCCGAGCTGCATCATCATCGCCGCGTCGGCCGGGGTGGCGATGCCACCCGCGGTGAACAGGGTGACGGGAAGCTTGCCGTTCTTGGCGACCTCGACGACGAGGTCGTAGGGAGCCTGCAATTCCTTGGCCGCGACGTACAGCTCGTCCTCGGGCAGCGAGGTCAGACGGCGGATCTCGTCCCGGATCTTGCGCATGTGCGTGGTCGCGTTGGAGACGTCGCCGGTCCCGGCCTCGCCCTTGCTGCGGATCATCGCGGCGCCCTCGGTGATGCGACGCAGCGCCTCGCCCAGGTTGGTCGCGCCGCAGACGAAGGGCACGGTGAAGGCGAACTTGTCGATGTGGTTGCTGTAGTCGGCCGGCGTCAGGACCTCGGACTCGTCGATGTAGTCGACGCCGAGGGCCTGCAGGATCTGGGCCTCGACGAAGTGGCCGATGCGGGCCTTCGCCATGACGGGGATGCTGACGGCCTCGATGATGCCGTCGATCATGTCCGGATCGGACATGCGGCTGACGCCGCCCTGCGCGCGGATGTCGGCGGGCACGCGCTCGAGCGCCATCACCGCGACCGCACCGGCGTCCTCGGCGATCTTCGCCTGCTCGGGGGTCACCACGTCCATGATCACGCCGCCCTTGAGCATCTCGGCCATGCCGCGCTTGACGCGTGCGGTGCCGGTGACGGGTGCGGTCTGGGGATCAGTGGTCACTGATGGGTCTCCTCGTAGCTGGGACATGTGGGGCTCCAGTATTCCCGATGACGGTGCGCGGCTCCCAGCCCGGGTCGCAGCCTCGGGGTTCGACGGTGCCACCTACAGACGTTCCGACCGCACGTGCGCTGCGACATACACTGACTGCATGGGCATCGCCGTTGCCGTGCATCCCTTTGTTCCCGCGGCCGAGCTCGCGGTCGGCTCTGGATTCAACGGCCGGTTGGTCCAGCAATTCGTCGCCCGGTGGTCCCTCACCCCCGTCCCCGACTCCCCCGGCGAATACCTCACCGCCAGCGACATCACCGACGGAATGCTGCCCCGTATCACCGCCGGCACTGACTGCCTGGCGATCAGTCGCCCCGTCGGCGACGAGATCGACATGGCGTTCGACTGGATGTTCACCGTCGGCGGCACCTTCATCGACTACTCCGGCTCCACCCTTATCTCAACCGATCTCCGCTGGCTGGAGGTCGACCTCGACCAGACGAGCTCCTTGATCGTCTTCGTCGTGGACGACGTCGCCCAGGCACGGAGAGCGTGGGATGCGTCGCGAACTCCTTCGGGCGTCTGGGATGTCCGCGACGGCTTCGACGTGGTTCCCGTCGTCGTCCGCAGGCCGTTGGTCGACTATTCACCGGAGGTCCGCTGGAACGGCTGGTTGGTGATGCTCCACGACGACGAGATCGAGGTTCAGGTGGTCCCGGACCACAGGATCTGGGGCAAACCGCCCCGCGACGTCGAGCCGGGCATCACCTACTGGGCCGAGAACTGGGCCATCCGAGACGCGGGCGGGGTGCTCACTGCGGCACACCGCGACGGGCGGATCGTGACCGTCGAGGCGGACGCGAACGGCCCCGTCATCACTTGACACTGACGCGCGAGCACGCCCGGCGGAGGGCGTCCCTCAGCTTGGTCCGGAGGCGGTCCGGCTCCGCGCAGTCCATCCATCCCCAGTGCGTGGGCCACAGACCGCGGTCGATGAGGAGGGTGTCGCGCTCGAGTCGGGCGTCGGCGTCGAAGCCCTTCTTCCGCTTCCCCGCACCGTCGAACTCGCCGACCACGACCTCCCCGAACAGGAAGTCCACCCGGACCTCGAGCGCACCGGCGCGATTGAAGAACTCCCGCTGCAGGTCCGGGCGGGGAATCTCCGGCCAGGCGAGCACGAGGGCACGACTTCGTGACTCGCCGACGGACTCCGACCTCCCGTCCGCCTCCGGCATCGCCGACCGAAGCAGGGCGATACCGCGCCGCCGACCGAGCCGATCAGTCGCCGCATGCAGCTCGTCGAGGGCAAGCCCATCCGCAGCGCAGCGTCCAGGGCACAGACCGCCTGCTCGAAGGTGCCTGCCAGCGCCACATCGAGTGCGGTCCGGGCCACCGGCGTCACCGCGAGACCGTCGACGACCGTGGTGTCCTTCCCGTCGAGCCGACGAATGTGCACGCGACGTCGCCCGTCCCTGCCTCCTCCTCGCCGACCATCGCGGGTGAATTCGACGGTGCGCCAATCGAAAGTCAGAACCTCCATGCCGTGGACCGCTGCGGCCGCGGCATGACTGAGGACCAGGCCGGCGGCGGAGCGTTCCGCCGCGGACCTCGCCGGTCGACCCCGTCGCCAGCATCTCGAGCCTGTGCTTGCGTGGAGCCGAATCTCCATCGGACACCGACGCATCCCTGCCTCGGCGCCCCCACGCCGATCTGTCCATCGACCCCGACGGGCGCTCCGCGCGGGCGGATTCGGCGACGCCGGGTCTCCCGCGAGGGTTGTTCGCCGGAGCGGTGGTCGCACCCCGATGATCGGTGGAAAGTTCCCGCGGGAGCGCGCGTCAGCGGGTCCATAGGGAGCGGGCGGGCTCCGACGAGACGGCGCGGCCGTCGCCGCGGGTGATCACCAGGCCGCTGGAGCTCACGGTGTAGACCGTGTCGTCCTTGTCCTTGCCCTTGGCGTCGCGGTTGATCGCGCGGAAGCCGCCGGCGCCGTTGCGGGTCGCGGCGAGAGTGATGCCGCTGTTGTCCCCTGAGATCTGCGCGCCGCGGTAGGTGAACTCACCTGCTGAACCACAGATCACTACGCGCGAGCCACCGCCGTTCGCCTTCGACGTGAGCAGCGCCAGCTGCAGCGTCTCGCCGCCCGCGCAGCGCGCGGGGCTGCCGACGAAGCCGTAGGCGTCCGTGCCCGGGACCGTCGGCGCCGAGGCGGTTTCCGAGGCGCCCGTCGGCGCCGCCGACGTGGCTTGCGTCGAGGTGCTCGACGGAGCGGGGGTACCCGTCGGATCGGCCGACACGGCATCCCCGCCCCGACCGAAGGCCAGGTAGCCGACCGCCAGCAGTGCGATCACCAGCACCGCCACCAGGCCCGCCAGGGCCCATACGCGGCCGTTGCGCGCCGGCGCGGCTCCGGCGCCCGCGCCGTCGACGGCCGTCGATGGCGGCACGTGTGTCCCCGCGAGGCGCTGAGCCGGCAGCGGCTGCGCGGCGTGCGTGTACGCCGGCAGCGGAGTGGGCGGCGGGGTCGGTCGGATCACGGTGGGCGAGGCCGGCCCGCTCGCCATCGGCGCCGAACCCGGCCCCGGCGCGGTCAGCGCGGCCCGGAACGCCCGGGCGAACGCGGCGTTGTCGGGGAACCGGTCGCGCGGCTGCTTGGCCAACGCCCGCTCGAAGACGGGGGCGAGCCCGGGCGGGATGCCCGCCGCCCGCGCCGCCGGGTCCGGCACGGGAGCCTGTAGGTGCGCCATCAACACGGAGCTCGGCGAGCCGGGTCCGTACGGCGGTGCCCCGGTGAGCAGCTCGAACGCGGCGCATGCGAGGGAGTACTCGTCGGCACGGTTGTCCAGCGGATTGCCCTCGATCACCTCGGGTGCCAGGTAGGCCATGGTCCCGACGGCGACACCCGTGGCGGTGAGCGAACTCGCCTCGTCGCTGGCCTTGGCGATGCCGAAGTCCACCAGCTTCGCGGCGACGGGCCGCCCCGGGCGGACGGCGGCAAGCAGGATGTTGCCGGGTTTGACGTCGCGGTGCGTGAGCCGGCGTTCGCTCCACGCCCAGTCCAACGCGCTCCCGACCTGATCGATCACGTCGGCGACCATCGCGGGCGGCAGCGGGCCACGGGTACGCAGGTACTGCGCGGCGTCCTCCCCCTCGACGTACTCCATCGCGAGCCAGAGGCGACCCTCGTACTCGCCACGGTCGTGGATCGTGACGATGTTGGGGTGCCGCAGCCCGGCCAGGATGTCGGCCTCGCGCAGGAAGCGTGCGGCGAAGCTCGGATCGTCGCCCAGTTGCGGCCCGAGCAGCTTCAGCGCGTCCTGCCGCGGCAGCCGCGGGTGGTCGACGAGGAAGACCTCACCCATGCCGCCGGCACCGAGGCGGCGCACCACCCGGTATCCGGAGATCTCCTTCGGTTGCATCGCGCCTCCTCACTCGATCGCGACCGGCTCGCCCGGCACCTCCCCGGACGCGCACGCGTTCTTCACGTCGGGGATCAGGTCGGCGAGCGCCGCGGGATAGACGGGGTCCTCCAGCACGCGGATCTCGTCGGGGGTGCACCAGCGCATCTCGTCGAGGGTCCGGCGCTCGAGGTCCGTCCACCCCGCCGGTGCCGGGTCGAACCGTTCGCACTCGACGGCGAAGAAGTACTCGACGGAGTCGATGATCTCGCCGTCGAAGGAGAAGACCGCCTCGCGGCGGAACAGGGGCCCGACGAAGGCGGACGGTGCGAGCGCCCGCCCGGTCTCCTCCTCCAGTTCGCGAGCGGCGGCGGCGCGCAGGTCCTCGCCCCGCTCGACTCCCCCGCCGACGGTGAACCACCAGTGACCGGCAGGTCGCGTGCCTTCCGGGACGGGCTCGTGGCCGCGCACGACGAGCACGGCACCGTCGGGGTCGACGACGATGACCCGGGCGGAGACGCGCCGCTCGTCGTTCGCGGCGAGGAGCGCCGCGGGCAGGATCCCGCCCCGGTCGACGATGTCGAAGTACTGGGGCATCGGCGCGGTGCCGCCCAGATGCAACCAGCGCACGAACCGGCGGCCGCGCAACGCGCGGGTGTCGCGGACCGCGTCGTTGTGGAACCGGCGGGCCATGGTCACCCGGGTGTCGGCGTCGGCGATCTCCGCGACCAGCGACCGCGGCAGGACCTCGATGTCGATGGCGCCGATCGCCGCGGAGAGCCGGTTCTCCATGGGCATCCGGTCCTCGGGAGCGGCGTTCTCGGCGCGGTCGGCCGCGGCGCGAAGCATCGGCCCCTGGTCCGCGGGGATGGACGCGGCGACCGCGCGGGCGACGGCGGACCGTCGGGTGAGAGCGGCCTCGAGCGCGGCGAGCGAGAGGTCGACTCGCACGTGCAGGCGGTCCAGGCGGTGCGCGGTCTGGTACGCCAGGGCCGCGACGATCAGCACGGCCATCGTGATGATGCCGATGACGAGCACGGTGGTGGCGGTCAGATTCAGCACGGCTGCCCCCTTCAGTCGTCGATCGAGACGACCACGCCGGGAACGGCGACGGTCTCGTACACGCGGATGACCTGCTCGGCCACGACGGACCAGTCGAAGCGCCACACCACCTCGGAGGCGTGGGTCACCAGCTCGGCGCGGCGGAAGTCGTCGTCGAGCAGTTCGACGATCGTGCGGCCGAGGGCGGCGCCGTCGCCGACCGGGAACAGGCGGCCGGCCTCCCCGCCGTCCAGGACGCGCTCGAAGGCGTTGAGGTCGCTCGCGACGACGGCCGTCCCCGCGGCCATCGCCTCGACGAGGACGATGCCGAAGCTCTCGCCCCCGAGGTTCGGTGCGACGTAGACGTCGGCGGAGCGGAGCGCGGCGGCCTTCTCCTCGTCGGTCACGGCGCCCATGAGACGCAGGTGCTTCGCGTACGGACCGGCGTCACGCAGCAGCTTCTCCTCGTCGCCCCGGCCGATCACCAGCACCTCGATATCGGGCTGGGCCGCGACGATGGCGGGCAGCGCTTCCAGGAAGACGGCCATGCCCTTGCGCGACTCGTCGTAGCGACCGAGGAAGAGCACCGTCTTCCCGGGGCGCGGATAGCCCGGGAGGGGATCACCGTCGGCGAAGGCGCGCACGTCGACACCGTTGGGGATCTCGATGGCGTCCGAGCCGAGCGACTCCATCTGCCAGCGCCGGGCGAGCTCGGAGACCGCGATCTTGCCGCGGATCTTCTCGTGCGACGGGCGCAGCACGCTCTGGAAGACCGAGAGCACCAGCGACTTCTCGGTCGACGTGTGGAAGGTCGCCACGATCGGGCCGTCCGCGATGGCCAGCGCCAGCATGCCGAGGCTGGGCGCATTCGGTTCGTGCACGTGCAGCACGTCGAACTCACCCTTGCGGATCCATTTGCGCAGACGGGCGAAGGCCTTGGGACCGAAGGAGAGCCGCGAGACCGAGCCGTTGTACGGGATGGCGACGGCCTTGCCCGAGGAGACGGCGAAGTCCGGCAGCGGTGTCTCCTTCGACGACGGCGTCAGCACGGAGACCTCGTGGCCCCGCTCGATGAGGACCCGCGCCAGGTCCACGACGTGCGCCTGCACCCCGCCCGCGACGTCGAACGAGTACGGGCAGATCATCCCGATCCGCATGGCTCAGGCTCCCCCGGCTCCGTCGCCCAGGATCCGCTCGCGGCGCGCCTGCGACCAGTCCGCCTCCCACAGCGGCTGGAGCATGTGCCAGTCGGCGGGGTGCTCCGCGATGTTGCGCTCGAAGGCGTGCGCGAGCTTCTGCGTGGCACTGTCGATACCGCCCGAGACGTCGACGGGCGCCTCGGCCTTGAACCCCCAGGCGTCGCCCTCGAACCAGCAGTGCACGGGCAGCAGCGGAGCCCCGGTGTCGATCGCGAGTTTCGCCGGGCCGGCGGGCATCCGGGTGCGCTCGCCGAAGAACGTGACGGGCACGCCGTGTCGCGCGAGGTCGCGCTCGCCGAGCAGGCAGATCGGCCGACCCTCGTGCAGCCGCTGCGCCAGGGCCTGCATCGGCGGCTGCTCCCCGCCGGAGAGGGGGAAGATCTCGAACCCGAGTGATTCGCGGTACTCGACGAACCGTCGGAACAGCGATTCGGGTTTGAGCCGCTCGGCGACGGTGGCGAAGCGCCCGTACTTCTGCGCGAGCCACACGCCGGCCATGTCCCAGTTGCCGCTGTGCGGCAGGGCCAGCACGGCGCCGGTGCCCGCGGCCATCGCCTCGTGCAGGCTGGGCACGTCGACGTACTGATCGAGGCGTGCGCCCAGTTCGACGAGGTCCATCGACGGCAACCGGAAGGATTCGCGCCAGTACCGCGCGTAGGACCGCGAGGACTCCTCGATGAGGCTCTGCGGCACGGCATCCGGCGTGGTGCCGAGGACCCGCGCGAGGTTCTTCCGCAGCTGCGTGTTCTCGCCGCGCGCACCGAGGCGACCGCCCAGATCGTCGATGAGGAACTTGGCGGCGAACTCCGGCATCCGCTTCGTCACGGCCCAACCGGTGCGGTAGGCGAGATCGGCCACCTCTTCGCGCGGATCGATCACGCCTGGTCCTCCTCGTGCTGCGCGGCCGCCTGCGGCAGCGGCAGCAGATCGGTCGCACCCGGCGAGCGGCGGACCGTCAGGGCGCGCTGCACGACGGTGACGATCGACGTCGCCGCGAGCAGCCACATCGCGACGTGGACGGCCCACCAGACGCCGAGTCCGGTGAAGCCGGCACCGACGAGAACGATGATGAGACGCTCCGGACGCTCGATCCAGCCGCCGTCACCCTTGAGGCCCGACGCTTCGGCACGGGCCTTGGCGTAGCTGATGACCTGGGAGGTGACCAGGCAGATCAGGGTCGCGACGAGCAGGTTGTAGCGGTTGTCCTCGGTGAACACGGCCCACCAGGCCAGGCCCGCGAAGACGGCACCGTCGGCGACGCGGTCGCAGGTGGCGTCGAGCCACGCCCCGAACCGGGTGCCGCCGCCGCGGACGCGGGCCATGGCACCGTCGAGCATGTCGAACATGACGAAGAACCAGATGACCATGGTTCCCCAGAACAGCTCGTCCGCGGGGAAGAGCCACAGCGCCGCGGTCACCGAGCACACGGTCCCGAAGAGCGTGACCGCGTCCGGAGTCAGGCCGGTCCTGATCAGCACCTTCGCGATCGGGTGGGTGACCTTGGAGACCGCCTCACGACTGAAGATCGCCGACACTCCTAGACCTCCTCCCAGGCCTTCGCCATCAGCGCCCGGGTCTGTCCGAGGAGCTGCGGCATCACCTTAGTGCCCGAGAGCACCGTGATGTAGTTCGCATCGCCCGGCCACCGCGGCACGATGTGCTGGTGCAGGTGCTCGGCGATCGAGCCGCCACCCGACCGGCCCAGGTTGAAGCCCACGTTGAACGCCGCCGGCCGCGAGATCCTTTTGATCACGCGGATGGTCTTCTGCGTGAGCTTGATGAGCTCGAAGGCCTCGTCATCGGTGAGGTCCTCCAGCTCGGCCACCTGTCGATACGGCACCACCATGCAGTGGCCCGGGTTGTACGGGAAGAGGTTGAGCACCACGTAGCAGTGCTCGCCGCGGGCCACGATCAGACCGTCCTCATCTGCCAGCTTGGGGATCTCGAGGAAGGCCGTGCTGCCCTCGGGCACCGGAGGGGAATCGACGAGGTACCGCATCCGGTACGGCGTCCACAGCCGCTCGATGGTCTCGTCACCGTCGCCGACCCCGAAGTCGGTGTGCGCTCCCCGCGCGTCGCCGTCCGTGGCGTCCGTCATCGATTCCCTCTCCCCGTCTCGTCCGTCGGCTCCGGTCAGGCGGTCCCGACGGTGCTCTCCGCGGGGCCCAGCAGCTCGGCCGTCGGGGACTCGTTGCGGCGCGCATGCACCCAGTCGACGATGCGCGCGACGGCGTCGTCGACCGGCACCTCGTTGACCTGCGTGCCGTCGCGGAACCGGAAGCTCACCGCGCCCGCCTCCTGGTCACGCTCGCCCGCGAGGAGCATGAACGGCACCTTCTGCGTGGTGTGGTTGCGGATCTTCTTCTGCATGCGGTCGTCGCTGTGGTCGACCTCGGCCCGGATCCCGTGCTTCTTGAGAGCACGGATCACGGTCTCCAGGTGGTCGCCGAACTGATCGGCGACGGGGATGCCGACCACCTGCTGCGGCGCCAGCCACGCGGGGAAAGCCCCGGCGTAGTGCTCGGTGAGCACGCCGAAGAAGCGCTCGATCGAGCCGAACTTCGCAGAGTGGATCATCACCGGCTGCTGCTTGGTGCCATCAGCGGCGGTGTACTCGAGGTTGAAGCCGGCGGGCTGGTTGAAGTCGTACTGGATCGTCGACATCTGCCAGGTGCGGCCGATCGCATCCTTCGCCTGCACGGACACCTTCGGGCCGTAGAAGGCGGCGCCACCCGGATCCGGCACCAGCTGCAGACCGGACTCGACGCACACCTCTTCGAGGATGGCGGTCGCTTCGGCCCACTGGGCGTCCGACCCGATGAACTTGTCGGAGTCACCGCGGGTGGACAGCTCGAGGTAGAAGTCGTTGAGCCCGAAGTCCCGCAGCAGCCCGAGAATGAAGTCGAGGAGATGCTTGATCTCGCCCTTCGCCTGCTCAGGCGTCACGTAGCTGTGCGAGTCGTCCTGCGCGAATCCGCGCACTCGGGTCAGCCCCTGGATGACGCCGGACTTCTCGTAGCGATAGACATGGCCGAACTCGAACAGGCGCAGCGGCAGCTCCCGGTACGACCGACCGCGGGACCGGTAGATCAGGTTGTGCATCGGGCAGTTCATCGCCTTGAGGTAGTAGTCCTGCCCCTGCTTGGTGATCTCACCCTCGGCGTTGCGCTCCTCGTCGACGTGGAGCGGCGGGAACATCGTGTCCGCGTAGTACGGCAGGTGCCCCGAGGTGTGGAAGAGGTTCTCCTTCGAGATGTGCGGAGTGCCGACGTACTCGAAGCCGTGCTCGATGTGCTTGCCGCGGACGTAGTCCTCCATCTCGCGCTTGATGATGCCGCCCTTGGGGTGGAACACGGGCAGGCCGGAGCCCAGCTCGTCGGGGAAGCTGAACAGGTCCAGTTCGGCGCCGAGCTTGCGGTGATCGCGCTTCTCGGCCTCGGCGAGAAGCTCGAGGTACTCGTCCATAGCCTCGGACGACTCCCACGCGGTGCCGTAGACGCGCTGCAGGTCGGCGTTGTTCTGGTCGCCGCGCCAGTAGGCGGCGGAGCTGCGGGTCAGCTTGACCGCGGGGATGTACTTCGTGGTGGGCACGTGCGGGCCGCGGCACAGATCGCCCCAGATCCGCTCACCGGTGCGGGGATTGAGGTTGTCGTAGGCGGTGAGCTCGGCTCCGCCGACCTCCATGACCTCGCTGTCCTCGGCCGCACCCTTGTCGTCGATCAGCTCGAGCTTGTAGGGCTCGTTCGCCAGTTCGGCGCGGGCCTCGTCCTTGCTGTCGTAGACGCGGCGACTGAACCGCTGCCCGGCCTTGATGATCTGCTTCATCTTCTTCTCGAGGGTCTTCAGATCCTCGGGAGTGAAGGGCTCGGCGACGTCGAAGTCGTAGTAGAAGCCGTCCTTGATCGGCGGGCCGATGCCCAGCTTGGTGCCGGGGAAGCCGTCCTGCACCGCCTGCGCGAGGACGTGGGCCGCCGAGTGGCGGATCACGCTGCGCCCGTCCTCCGTGTTCGCCGCGACGGCCTCGACCTCGGTGTCGGTCTCGGGAACCCAGCTCAGGTCCTTGAGGGTGCCGTCGGTGGTCTTGACGACGACGACGGCCTCGGGTCCCTTGTTGGGCAGGTCCAGCTCGCGCATGGCGGCCCCGGCCGCGATTCCCGCCGGGACGACGAAGGTGGTGCTCACAGTGCTCCTAGTCATGTAGCGGGCGGCATACCTGGCCGCACGCGGTTGTCAGTGCGTTCGATCCTATCGGGCAACGCCCGCGGGACGCGCCCGAGGCGAGGCTCAGGCGAGCCGGGCGCGTCGCTCGCCCGGGGTCTGCCGAGGGCAGCTCAGGCACTTCGGCATGCCCGGGCACAGGTAGAGCAGGCAGCAGGAGCCCCGTCGGACGACGGTGCCGCGCCCGGGGACCTCCTCGAACCGGGCGGACGGGGCCTCGGCGCCGCACGCGCGCAGCAGTTCGTCGGTGACGCCCCGGGGGTCCGCAGCGCCCAGCGCCGCGGAGGCGATCGAGTCGGTCGCGATGGCCCAGAGGGATCTCGGCGAGGCGCCGGACTCCGCGGCGAGCACCGGGATCAGGCGATGGCAGGCGCGGGCCAGGTGGGCCCCGGGGTCGCCCGACGGTGCCGCCTCCCCGACCTCCGGCCAGCCGCCGTTGCCGGGCCGGATCGTCGCCGACGCCGCGTCCCGTCCGGCGACCGCGAGTCGCGCGAGCGCGCCCGACAGTGCGTACCAGTAGAGGACACCGGCGACGCGATCGTCGGGCGCGGAGACCGCTCGGCGAAGGTCCTCGATCACCCGAACAGCGGGCTGGCAAGCCAGGGCCAGTCGATGCCGAACCAGCCGCCGATCATCGCCGCCGCGCCGAGCAGCCAGACGGTGGCCAGCACGATGAGGCAGGTGCCGAGCCCGAAGGCGGCCTTGACGACGATGCTCTGGCGGGAGAGCCAGTCGGCGAACCGGTCGTAGCGTGCGCGCGCGAATCGCAGAAGGCGGTGGGCCCACTCGAATTCGGTAGCGAGAATGCCGAGACCGGCGAAGACGATGAGCCACCCGGGGCCCGGGTACGGGATCGCGATGATGCCGGCGATGAGCACGATGCCACCGATGACACCGACGCACACCCGCCACGCGAGCGTGCCGTGCCGCGTCGCCTTGATCCGTGCGCGCCACGCGCGCGGCCCCGTGAGCGGAGACTCCCTGTGCTGGTCATGCATGGTCCCACGGTACCGGCGTCAGCCGGCGATCTCCTCGAGCAACGGCAGCGCGACGGCATCGGCGACCGTCGGCGCGGCCGCCTGCAACTCCGCGTCGAGGATCTGGACCGCAGCCGCGAACGCGCGAGCGAGCGCCTTCACATCGCGGGATCCGCTCTCCGTGGCACGGATCCGCTCCCGGTCCGCGGGCTCGAGGTGTCCGGCCGGGGCTCCGACGCGGGCCCCCGCCAGCGCGACGAGGGCGCGGCGCAGGGCGTCCAGGGCGATCGCCGCGGAGGGCCCGTCGCCGCGAACTAGCGCCGCGCGCGTCCTCAGTGCAGCGAGCCAGGCGGGCCCGACCAGGTCCGATGGTCCGTGAGACCCCCAGCCGCGATGCGACACGCCGACCGGGCCGAACACCTGCTGGAAGGGCTCACCGGCTCGCGGATGGAACCCGGCCACGGGGACGATCACGACGCATGCCGTGAGGAGGCCGGGGAGGAGGTAGACGGTGCCCGACTCCTCGACCGTGTGGTGGATCGTCCCGAAGTCGCGATACATCTGTTCGCTCCAGCGGTACCGCACCTCGTCGATGTCGAGATCCGGTGCGGCGGCGAACATCAGGTCGATCCCGGACAAGGGGTCGAGCGTCCCCACGGCAGCAGCGCCGAGCACGGCTCCCGCCGTCACTCCCTCGGTCGCCTCGCCGGCCCGGATGAGGCGGTTTCCGATGTCCTGTCGTTCCATCACGGTGAACATGATGTTCACGATAACGCGCATAAGCGAAGCCCTCCGGGCGCAGTCCTCGAAGCGCGCACATCCACGTGTGCAAACCCGCTATTTAGCACGCCTATACGCATGATTCTCCGCGCTTGCGATCGCCATTCCCGACGAATCGAATCGGTTGGGAATACACCGATTGAGCGCTGTCGTTCGATCGCAAAGGATGGAACGGGTTCTGTTAGAACTCTTTGTATTTCGCTACTGCGCAGTAGCTCGAATCACTGCGAACGAATAGATTCAAAACCTATTGGGAAACAGTGGAAATACTGATAACTTCAGAACTCCCAGGAGATCCACAGGCGCCGCTTCAGGCACTCGAACCGAGCGCAGACGCCTCGACATTCTGCTGGGTCAACATCCATTTTCAACCCGGCGCTCTCGTCCGAGCCCGCCGTACCTTCATGAACCGGAGGTCCTCCATGTCCCCTACCTCTCCCAAGCATGCGCGGAAGTCGGTGCGCCGCACCGCCGTTGCCGCCACCGCGGTCGCGGCGGCCGCTACCCTGACCGTCGCGACACCGGCCACCGCGAACGCCGCACCGACCGGTAATCCGCAGGTCGACGCGATCCTCGCTGCTGCTCCCCTCCTCCCCGGCGGAATCCCCCTCGCGGCGATCCCGATCATCGCGCCGCAGATCAACCAGGGCGTCGCCGCCTGGAATCAGATCCCCGTCCTCAGCGGGCTGATTCCGGTGAGCAACACCTCGGGTGCCATCCTCTCGACCGCGCAGGTCCCCGGCGCGCCGGCCGGATGGCTCGGCCTCGGCCAGCAGGACACCTTCACCGTCGGCGCCCCGCTCGGCCTGGGCGGCCTCTCCAGCACGACCTACGGCCTCGTCGGCCTCGGGCCGGGCCTCGGGGTCGGCAGTGTCGGCGGCAACATCACGTCGGTGAGCGGCCCGCTGGGAAGCGGCCTCAGCCTGAACACGTCACTGAGCGCGATCACCTCGGGCGGCCTCACCACGTGGACGCCGTCGATCGGTCTGGGCGCCACCGCTCCCCTGGGCCTGGGCAGCGCGACCGCCGCGATCGTGCCGGTCAAGGTGACATACGGCGCCAACACGTTCATCGTGGGCCTCCCCGCCATCAACCTCGGCCTCACCACCCCGCTCGGCGGCGGCAACCTCGTCCTGAACCTCGGCAGCATCGGGTTCCAGAACGGCCAGCTCGTCCTGGTCACGCCCAGCATCTCGGGCGCGGTCACGACCCCGCTCGGGGGCGGCTCGGTCGGCGTGACACCGGGGACGATCACCGTGGGCACCGGCGGGCTCACCGTCGATGCGCCGGATCTGACCGCCAACGTCAACGTGCTCAACACGGTCAACGCGGGGCTGAACGTCAACGGCGGCGGTGGCAGCATCACGCCGACGGGTGTCTCGGTCACCGGGCCGTCCGGGACCGGAACCGTATCCACGCCGGTCGGCGGCGGCACCGTCACGGCGAGCACCGGCAGCGCGTCCGCGGGCTCGAGCGGGGTGTCCGTGACCGGTCCGGCCGCCAGCGGCTCGGTCACCACTCCGGTCGCCAGCGGCGGCGGCGCGGTGTCCACGGGTTCGGCGACGGTCGCGACGAACGGCGACACCACGGTGACCGGCCCGAAGGCCCAGGCCGAAGTCACCACCCCGGCCGGCAGCGCGAGCGGCCACGTGGAGACCGGCAGCGCGTCGGTCAGCCCGAGCACCGGCTCGGCGTCGGTGACGGGCCCGTCGGGCGGCGCCGAGGTGAGCACGCCGGCCACCGGCAGCCACGGCGTCGAGGCCGATACCGGCTCGGCGACGGCGAGCTCCAGCGGCGTGAGTGTCACCGACACCCCCTCGGTGGACGTGCACTGACACCGGCTGGACGATCCGCACGGCGGCCGGGGCGTTCACGCCCCGGCCGCCGTCGGCGTACCGTTCGACCATGAGCACTGACTGGCGTGAGCGCACCGTCGAGCACATCCGCGGCCTGATCCTGCAGGCAGAACCGGACACGGTCGAAGAAGTGAAGTGGCGCAAGCCCTCCAATCCCGACGGAGTGCCCGCGTTCTCGCTCGGCGGACTGCTCTGCACCGTCGAAACCTACAAGGACAAGGTCAAGGTGACGTTCGCGAAGGGGGCATCGATCGACGACCCGTCCGGGCTCTTCAACGCCAGCCTCACCGCCGGCACCCGCCGCGCCATCGACATCCAGGAATCCGATGCCGTCGACGACGCCGCGTTCCGCGACCTCGTCACCCGCGCGGCGGCTCTGAACCGGGCCTGACGGATCCGGGCGCTACCGGTTCTGGATCTCCTCGGCGAGCATCACGATGATGCCGCTGGGGCCACGGACGTAGGTGAGTCGGTAGACGTCCTCGTACACTCCGACACCGCGCAGCGGGTGGCAACGGTGCTTCGCCGCGATGGCCAGCGCGTCGTCCAGATCGTCGACGGAGAAGGCGACGCGGTGCATCCCGATCTCGTTGGGCAGCGTCGGCTCCGTCTCGATCGCATCGGGGTGGATGTACTCGAACAGCTCGATGCGCCCCTGCCCGTCCGGCGTCTCCAGCATCGCGATCTTCGCGTGGTTGCCGTCCAGACCGACGGCCGTGTCCGTCCACTCCCCGCTGACGGTCTGCCGACCGATCACCGCGAGCCCCAGGTCCGTGAAGAATGCGATCGTCGCTTCCAGGTCGCGCACCGCGATCGCGACGTTCTCCAGTTTGATGGCCATGTGTCGACACTATCGTCGGCACCTGCTGACCGAGGCCGAAGCAGCCTTGCGGCCGCGCGGTGTCAGCGCAGCGTGCGGATGACGCTCGTCGCGCCGGCCGTCGCCACCGTCGTTCCACGGGCATCGACGAGACGGCCCTCCAGGAACGCGATCTCCCTCCCCTTCTTCACGACGCGCCCGTATCCGATGAACTCACCCGGCAGCGCCGGCGCCAAGTACTGCACGTGCAGCGACACCGTCGGCGCGAACTGATCCGGCTCGAGAGTCGCGACCAGGGCCGGCCCCAGGGTGTCGTCGAGCATCGCGGCGACGAAGCCGCCCTGGATCGAGCCGACGGGATTGATGAACTTCTCGTCGAGGGAGAAACCGATCTCCAAGGGCCCCGCATCGGGGTCGACGGCGCGGAACGTCCAGCCCAGGAGCTCCGCCGCGGGTGAGGGTGGAGTCCTGCCGTTGATCGCGTCCCAGAGGATCCCGCGCCGGTCGAATGTCATGCCGCCACCGTGTCACGGCGGTACGACATGTTTCCTCGTGGCGAACCCGCGCCGGCCATCGACTACGCGGCGAATCACGCGCGCCTCGCTCGCCGGTCGGGACCACGAGCCGCCCCACCTATTTCAGAAAGTCGTGTACCAGTGAGAGAACCTTCTCCGGCTGCTCGACGAGCACCATGTGACCACTGTCGACCTCCGTGTACGTGCTGCCCCGATGAGTCCTCCCAGCTCACGAACCTTGCTCGGTGGGGCGATCACATCCTCCGTTCCGGCGATCAGGAGGGTCGGTGCCGTGATCCGCGCCGCGAGGGAGCGGATGTCGATCGTCGCGTCGAGATCGATCTGGCGGGAGGTGCCCGGAGTCGGAAGAGTGCTCCGTACGGCCTCCTCGACGCCGTCGCCCAAGCCGGCGACGAACTGCGGACTGAACAGAGTGAGCACGAGGAACTCACCGTAGGCCCGGTCGTCCAGGTCGGCCAGTCGTCGCCACAGTCCCATGAAGAGCTGATGTCTCGGGTCGGGCGCCGCCCATCCGGCCAGTAGGATCAGGCGTCCGACGCGGCCGGGGTAGCGCCCGGCATACGCGGCCGCCAGCACGGCGCCCAGCGAGAAGCCGAGCACGTCGACGGGGCCCTCGGGGTGAGTTCGGTCGTGCAGGGTCGCGATCCGCTCGACGATTCCGTCGAGATCGACTCCGTCGAGGTCCGGCTCCGGCCCGGACCCCGGGAGGTTGGGCCGGATGACTCGGCGCCCGGACAGCGCCGGGAGAAGGTGCCCGAAATTGAGGTCGCCGTCGGTTCCGGTGCCGTGCAACAGCACCAGCGGTGCGCCGTGATCGTCGCCGTCGTGGTCGTCGAAGTAGTCGAGTTCGGTGGCGGGCGTCGTGTGGAAGGTCATCGCCGGAAGACTCCTGTACGGATCGGGAAGCCGGGCCGTCACGCGTACGGTCGGCGTACTCGGAACTCCAGGCCAGGCAACCAGATCCGGTGCAGCGCCACAACGATGGGAACCATGACGCTGCCCACACCGGCAGCCGGAATCCGCGGCGACCTCCGACCGGGTCGTACTCGTGATGACGCCGACGATCCGGCCACGCCGACAGCGACCGCGACAGCCTCGGCCGTCGAACGAAAAAACCGCCTGTCGCCAGGCGGTTTCTCGGTGGTCCTAGCTGGGATCGAACCAGCGACCTTCCCCGTGTGAAGGGGACGCTCTCCCACTGAGCCATAGGACCGAAGTCGCGCCCACCCCTGTGTTACCAGGGAGGCGAACGAGAGAGAACACTAACACGACGGCTGAGCGAAAGGGTAATCGGGCGCTCCACCAGCGGATACGGTTCCGGGCAGTGAGCCGACGAGGCATCGGGGTGCGCCCCACCACGCCGACTGCGCGCGAAACATGGGGTGACCAGCCGATTTGGCAGAGCGCTCGATGTTCACGTAGTGTTCTCTCTCGCACCGGAAAGGCGCTTTCGAGCGCCGGTCCGGACGAATGCGGATGTAGCGCAGTTGGTAGCGCATCACCTTGCCAAGGTGAGGGTCGCGGGTTCGAATCCCGTCATCCGCTCGAAGTGGGCTTACCGTGGCGGTGTGGCCGAGTGGTGAGGCAACGGCCTGCAAAGCCGTGCACACGGGTTCGATTCCCGTCGCCGCCTCCAACACGCTCAGCCACTCCGCAACGGAGCGGCTGAGCGCCACTTCACGTAAGCGCGATTAGCTCAGTGGGAGAGCGCTTCCCTGACACGGAAGAGGTCACTGGTTCAATCCCAGTATCGCGCACCACCGAAGAAACCCCCTGCTTGCAGGGGGCTTCTTCGTATCCGGGGAACCCCCTCCGTGGCGTCAGACGCCCTCGACGTCAGCCGCTACCGGTAGGCCGTGGCACGAGCACCGTGGCTGCGCGGGCGCCGAGCGCTGCGGGGAGTCGACAGCGGGCGACTCCGGCTCCGCGGGAACCTCACCATCCGCTCCGCCCTGCCCACTGCGCAGATCCGGCTCGCCCTCGCCCCCGGTCACCGAGTCGGGCCCGACCTCCGGTTCGACGAGCGGCTCGGGCTTCGCCGCGTCGACACGCGCGACCGCCGCGTCTGCGCCATCGCCCCCGCCCCCGCGCTCACCCTCGCCCACGCGCTCAGCGCCGCCCGCGCCCTCACCCTCGGTGGTAGCAGAAGTAGCGGCCTTCGACGGCCCGGGAGACCGCCAGCCCGCGAGCAGGTGAGCGATGTAGAGCGGCACTCCGACCAGGCCCGCCGCCACGCCGAGCGCACACAGCACGATCGTCGCCTCGACCGGTATCGCATCGATGAACCCCGTGGCGATGGCCAGAACGATCAGCGCCACGCATGCCCCGTTCCACACCAGGGCCCGATCGCTCGCTCGCGAGGAAGGTCGAGTCGGCACGGCTACTCCCGCCGATCACTGAGGTACACGGTGGGCCGAGTGGCTGCAGCCCCGGAGAGGTTCGATCGTGCTTCACGACCGCAGCGGCCGTGATGCACACCACCATGGTAGCCGGTCGGATGACGCATCCGCTCTACGCAACAACCCGAATCGAACGAAAACGGCAGCGCCCCAGCACTATCGACAACACCACAGAACACGCGACACCGAACCGCCCCTGCGACGTCTCGCACGGCGACCCGCAGAGCTCCATCGGCGCGCGCAGCAGGGAACCCGCTCCGGCACGTCCGTGCGCAGGGCCGGAACACGTCACGCATCAGCTTTGTTGACACTGCTTACATAAGGCTCTACTCTCAATGTAAGCAGCGCACACATCAATCAGGCGAGGAGCCGCACACCATGACCGCAGCAACCGGCACCGTCGAGGTCGACCTCGGTGGGCGCATCGTCAGCGTCCCGAAGGACGGGCTGTACGACCGATTCCGGATGGACACCCCGCTCGACGATGTCGCGCTGGATCCGCGCGTTCCCGGCGTCGACTTCTTCCGAACCCTGCCGAAGTCGCGGGTCGACTCCCCCATCGGAGCGACCCGGACGCCGAACTTCTACTACGCCATGTCCTCGGCCCGACTCACGATGCTCGCCCCGACCCGCGCGATCCGCCGGCGCCTCCCCGACGCGCTCACCCCGCTGGAGATCGCCCCGGGTCTCGGCCTCGCGTCGGTGATGTTCTTCCGCTACGACGTCTGTGACATCGACTTCTACACCGAGGCCGCGGTCGGGGTCGCGGTCCGCCCCGCCCGACACGGCGGGCCCGGCATCGCCGACCTGGCGACCGCCCTCGGCGACGACCACCTGCACTCCTACGTCTTCTCCCTGCCGGTCAACACGGAGATCGCACAGGTCCGGGGCCACGACGGCTACGGCTTCCCGAAGTGGGTGACCGACCTCGACGTCGACATCACCGCCGCACACACGTCCGCCCGGATCGCCAACGCCGACGGTGGCGTCGACGTCGCCCTCTCTGCTCGGACCCCGCACCAGAAGCGGCATGCGAGCGGCACGAAGGCCTCCACACTCACCTCGTACACGCGGCGCGAGGGGGCCTGGTTCTCCACCCTCAATCAGACGAACGTGCTCGCGAGCGGCACCGCCGTGCTTCCGCGCGGCGTCGACCTCACCCTCGGCGACGGCCGCATGTCCGACGACCTGCGTTCCCTCAACCCGATCCGCACCATCCGCCTCGACGTGAACACTGGAGCACAGGCGGCCCTGCACATGCCCGTCCCGGTCTCCGTCCGCTGACCGTCCCACCCGACCGAAAGGCAATCCGACAATGACCTCCGTCCCCACCGCCATGCGCGCGATCGTCGTGGACGACGAGAAGAACCTCGTCATCGATGAGATCCCCGTTCCCGTTCCCGCCGCCGGCGAGGTCCTCGTCCGCATCGAGGCGGCCGGCATCAACCGCGCCGACCTGATGCAGCGCCAGGGCCTCTACCCGCCGCCGCCGGGCATCACCGATGTCATGGGCATGGAGGTCTCCGGCACCGTCGTCGCGCTCGGCCCCGACGTCGACGGCACCGCCGTGGGCGATGAGGTCTGCGCCCTGATGGCGGGCGGTGGCTACGCCGAGTACGCCGTGGTCCCCGCCGCGCAACTGCTGCCCGTGCCCGACGGCGTCTCGCTCGTCGACGCGGCGGCGCTGCCGGAGGTCGCGAGCACCGTCTGGTCTACCATCGTCATGGATGCCGGGCTGAAGGCGGGCGAGCTGCTGCTCGTGCACGGCGGCGGCAGCGGAATCGGCACCCACGCGATCCAGGTCGCGAAAGCGCTCGGCGCGCGGGTCGCGGTCACCGTCGGCTCGGAGGGCAAGGCGCAGCGCTGCCGCGACCTCGGCGCCGACATCGTGATCAACTACCGCGAGCAGGACTTCGCCGCGGAGCTCGCCGGTCAGGTCGATGTGATCCTCGACATCATGGGCGGCAGCTACCTGGCGCGCAACGTCGACGCGCTCGGCATCGGCGGACGCCTCGTGACCATCGGGATGCAAGGCGGCTTCACGGGCGAGGTGAACGTCGGCGCCCTCATCGGCAAGCGCGCCCGCATCATCGGGCTGAACGTGCGGAACCGGCCCCTGACCGGCCCCGGATCGAAGGCCGAGATCGTCGCCGCGGTCGCGGCACACGAGTGGCCGCTCGTCGAGCGCGGGCTCATCTCGCCGGTCGTCTCCGCCCGTCTACCGCTCGCCGACGCCGGCCAGGGGCAGGCGCTCCTGGAGTCACAGGACTCCGTCGGCAAGGTCCTGCTGCTGCCGCGGGAAGCCTGACGCCACCTGCCGATTCGCGTCGGGCCGCAACATTCGTGTAACTTGTTGCTCGCCCGATGGGCACGCGGATGTAGCGCAGTGGTAGCGCATCACCTTGCCAAGGTGAGGGTCGCGGGTTCGAATCCCGTCATCCGCTCAAGAAGCCCCGGCCGCGTACGCGGCCGGGGCTTCAGCCATCTCCCGTACGCTGGCGGCCATGACCGCCGACCTCCTCCGGAGACTGCCCCGCTGGGGCGATCTCTCCGCGCCGTGGGTCGCCGTCGTCGCACTGTTCGTCGCCGGCGTCGCCCTGTCCGACGGTGCCGCCGCCCTCGTGGGCATCGCCCTCGCCATCGCGGTCGCCGCGCTCTGTCACGCCTCCTCCGAGCGCGACGCGGGCGCACCGTCGGGTCCCGCGGCCGGACGCGAACCCGACCACCGACTCCGCGGCGCCTATCGCCGCAGTTCCATGCCCAACGGGGCGGGACGGCCCCGTCGACCTCGAGCACCGGGACGCGCCGCCACCGCGGCGTAGCCCTCCCCTCGGCACACGCCGCACACGCAGATCCCTTTTCTCCTGCGCGTAGCGGTGACTCGCGCGCGCCCTGCCTGTGAGGTGCTCCCGTCATGCTCGATCTCGTCTACTACCCCATCTCCGCGGTCCTCTGGCTCTGGCACCGCGTCTTCGGCGCGCTCTTGGGCGCCGACAACGGCTTCGCCTGGGCCCTGTCCGTCGTCTTCCTCGTCTTCACGGTGCGCGCCGTGCTGTTGTGGCCGGGCATCGTCTCGGCGCGAACCGGCCGTCGCCTCCAGAAGATGCGCCCCGAGTTGGAGGCGCTGCGCACGAAGCACGGCAAGGACACGCAGAAGCTCGCCCTGGAGACGCAGAAGCTCCAGCGCGAGCACGGCGTCCGGCCGCTGCTCGGCTGCCTGCCCGCGTTGGTCCAGATCCCGGTGTTCTTCGGCCTCTATCACGTACTGCGCTCGTTCAACCGCACCGGCACCGGTGTCGGACAGCTCGGCCTCACTCCAGAGCAGAACGCGACCACGGCGAACTACCTCTTCTCGGCGCACGACGTCCAGTCTTTCCTGAGCGCCCGGTTGTTCGGCGCACCGATCTCCGTCTCGATGTCCAGCTCCGACACCGTGCTCGCATCGTTCGGACAGTTCGGAGGGGTGCCCAGTCTCGCCACGATCGCGGCCGTCGCCGTCCCCCTCATGCTGATCGCGTGCCTCGCGACGCACATCAACGCACGCTTCTCGATCCGCCACCAGACCGCCGACCCGTCGAACGCGATGCAGGCCGATCTGATGCGCAAGCTGATGCTGTGGGTGATGCCGGTGGGCAGCGTCGTCGCCGGACCGGTCCTGCCGATCGCGATCCTGCTCTACTGGGTCGCCAACAACATCTGGACCTACGCGCAGCAGCACCTGGTGCACGCCGTTCTCGAAAGAGAGGAATCGCGCGCGTCGGCGCGCAGTAGCGTGTGACGAGGACCGCGATCGATCGAAACAGCACGGGAGCGACCATGGCGACGACGGTGACCGACGAGCAGATCCAGGACCTGGTGCAGACGGCGCAGCCGTACAGTCTGGTCCTCCTTCGCTGGGGGCCTCGGCGCGCGCAGGACGGTGCCGAGGCGATCGAGCGGGAACACCAGCGGCGCATGGTCTCCCTCCGCGCCGACGGCGTGATCGCGATCCTGTGCCCGATCCTCGACGACGCCATGGCCGGGATGGCGGTGATGACGGTGCCCGCCGAGCGGGCCGCGGAGATCATCGCCGGCGACCCGTGCGTGCGGGCGGAGATGATGCACAGCGAGGTGTACCCGTGCCTGAGCTTCCCCGGCGACGCGCTACCGGGCTAGACGCGCGGCGTGCGGACCGGCGCGAATGGACGGAACCCGGCCGGCTGTCCACCTCTCGGTGACGGCCTGCTAACTTCCGAGCGTGAGCGAACCCACACCCGAACAGGCACTGAACGACCGCGTGCGCGCCGCCTACCGGGCGGTCACCGACGAGGCGCGCGCCGAGAAGGTCGCCAAGCAGCACGCACGCGGGAAGATGACCGCCCGCGAGCGGGTGGCGCTGCTCGCGAACGGCGGCTTCCACGAGTTCGGCGCGCTCGCGGGGCCGGGCCCCGCGCAGCAGGGCGCCGCTCCCCTGGTCGCTCCGGGCGACGGCGTGGTGACCGGTATCGGTTACATCGACGGCCGGCCGGCGGCGATCGCGGCCTTCGACTTCACCGTGCTCGGCGGCAGCAACGGCGCTACCGGTATGGCCAAACTCGACCGGTGCGCCGAGCGCGCGCTGCTCGACGGAATCCCGCTGATCATGCTCATGGACGGCGGCGGCCACCGCATGCAGGAGGCTCTCGACTCGCGCCTCGCCGCGCCCGGGTCGCGGCTGCTGCTGCGCCTGGCGGACCTGTCGGGCCACGTGCCGCTGGTCGCCGCAATGATGGGGCCGGGATTCGGCGCGCCCGCCAACATCTCGGCGTGCTGCGACTTCGTGACGATCGTGCGCGGCATGGGCACCATCGGGATCTCGTCGGCACCGCTGGTCCAGGCGGCGACCGGCGAGAACCTCACCAATGAGGAGATCGGCGGCGCCGATCTGCAGGCCGAGCGCGGCGTCGTCGACGTGGTCACCGACACCGAACAGGAGTCGGTGGACGCGATCCGCGCCTTCCTCAGCTACCTCCCCGCATCGTCCGCCGGCGAACCGATGATCTCCGCGGGCCCCTACGAGCCCGGCGACACCGCCGACGGCCTGGACACGCTGGTGCCGTCGTCGATGCGGCAGGCCTACGACGTGGTGGACGTGATCGAGGGCATCGCCGACATCGACACGGTCTTCGAGCTCAAGCGGCTGCACGCGCCGAACATCGTGACTGCCTTCGCCCGGATCGACGGACGGCCGGTGGGCGTGGTCGCCAACCAGCCCCGCTTCCACGCGGGCGCGCTCGACGCCAACGCCTGCGAGAAAGCCGCGCACTTCATCGCCGTGTGCGACACGTTCGGGCTGCCGCTGCTGATCCTCATCGACCTGCCCGGCTTCCTCGTCGGGGCGGGCGCCGAGGAGACGAACCTGGTGCGGCGCAGCGCCCGCCTCGGCTACGAGCTGGCGGCGGCGACGGTGCCGCGCTTCGTGATCGTGACCCGCAAGGCCTACGGTGCGGCGTACATCGCGATGGGCGGTGGCCGCAGCATCGAGGCCGACCTCTCGCTGGCCTGGCCGACCGCGGAGATCTGCGCGATCCCCATCGAGAGCGCCGTCGATCTCGCCTTCCGCTCGCAGTACGAGGCCGCACCCGATCCGGCGAAGGCCCGCGGCGATCTCATCGCGCTGTTCCAGGCGAACGTCGATCCGTTGCTGGCGGCCGATGGTTTCGGCATCGACGACGTGGTGCTCCCATCGGCGACGCGGCCGATGCTCGCGGAGGCGCTGGGGCGGGCCCGGCGCCGACCGCCGCGGGTGCCGCAGAAGCGCCGGTCGATCTCGCCGATCTAGGAATCGCCGACCTCAAGCCCGACGGTGCCGGCGCACGGCGTCGGTGTTGGCGCAGCGGGGCGAGCAGTACGACTGTCGGCCGCCACGACTGGTGTCGGCGAAGACCCTGGCGCAGCCCGTGCGGGCGCACGCTCCGAGCCGCGCGCCCTCGGCTTCGGTCGTGAAGATCGCGAGGCCACCGGCGGTCACGGCCTTCACTCGACCGAGGAGCGACTCGGCCTCGGGCGTGAAGTGCAGGTGGGGCCGCCAGTCGTCGTGCGCGGTGAGATAGATCCCGGCGGTGCCCTCGTCCAGCAGGCGGTTCACCGCCGCGCACCGGTCGTCCACCGTCCGGGCGACGAAGGGGGCGCGCAGCAACTCGGTCCAGTTCCCCAGCCCGTCCACCGCACCGTCGTCCAGCTCGATCCGGCGGATCTCGTGATCGTGCAGCGCGGCGACGACCCGGTCTTCGGACCAGGCACCGTCGGCCGCGAGGTTGACCAGGTCGACGGAGAGCCGCACCCCGGTCATGTTGTCGTGAGCGAACTGCACGGGTCGATCATCCCGCCTGCGCGGTGATCTCGGGTCGCGACACGGGCACCTCGGCGGTCGCGCCCACGAGCTTGATCCGCCGGGCGCCGCAGGCGCAGCGCTGGTACATCACGATCCCCTCGCTGGTCGGGTGGTGCGATTCGGTCTCCCAGGCGTGGATCCGCCGCTCGATCTCGTCCATGCGATTGAGCGTGCGGCCCGTTCGTTCGTCGTTTCAACCGTTACCTCGCGCGGGCACCCGCGAGGCCCGCCCGCGTACCCTAGGGGGGTATAGTAGTGTGTGGTGATGCGGAAGGCGGGAGAGACGATGAAACCCCTGGTGGCGATCGCTGCGTTCGCCGCAGGCTCGGCCGTCGTCTTCGCCGCGGCGTTCGCCGTGGGTGCCGCCGTCGGTCCGCCGCCCGACGCCCCCGGACCGCACGCAGGCGCGCCGTCGACGGCGGAGGGAGGTCACGATGGGCACTGACACCCGGCCGTCCGAGACGGTGGTCGATCTCGCGATCGAGGGCATGACCTGCGCCTCCTGCGCGAACCGGATCGAACGCAAGCTGAACAAGCTCGACGGGGTGTCCGCGTCCGTCAACTTCGCCACGGAGAAGGCGCACGTCACAGCACCCGCGGGCACCGACGCCGCGGTCCTCATCGACACCGTCGAGCAGGCCGGGTACGCCGCGCACGTGCCCGCAGCGCCGGGCGGCGACGAACTGCACGAGCCGGACGGGCGCACCCACGAGCCCGCGGATGCGCTGCGCCGGCGCCTACTGGTGAGCACTGCGCTGACCGTGCCGGTCATCGCAGTGGCGATGATCCCCGCTCTGCAGTTCGACTATTGGCAGTGGCTCTCCCTGACGCTCGCGGCGCCGGTGGTGGTGTGGGGGGCTCTCCCGTTCCACCGCGCCGCCTGGACCAACCTCCAGCACGGCGCCGCCACGATGGACACCCTGGTGTCGATCGGCGTGCTAGCCGCGTTCGGCTGGTCCGTCTACGCCCTGTTCTGGGGCGCGGCCGGCGTGACCGGTATGACGCATCCGTTCACATTCACGGTCGAGCGCATGGACGGCACCAGTGCCATCTATCTCGAGGCGGCGGCGGGCGTCACCACGTTCATCCTTGCCGGACGGTACTTCGAGGCGAAGAGCAAGCGCCGGGCCGGCGCCGCGCTGCGCGCGCTGCTCGAACTCGGCGCCAGGGATGCGACCGTGCTCCGCGACGGTATCGAGACCCTCGTGCCGATCGGCGACCTCACGGTGGGCGACGAATTCGTCGTGCGCCCCGGCGAGAAGATCGCGACCGACGGCGTCGTCGTCTCGGGTCAGTCCGCCGTCGACGCGTCGATGCTGACCGGCGAGGCGGTCCCGGTCGAGGTGCGCACCGGCGACCCGGTGACCGGGGCGACCGTCAACGCGGGTGGCAGGCTCGTGGTGCGCGCCACCCGCGTCGGCGCCGACACCCAGCTCGCGCAGATGAGCCGCCTCGTCGAGGACGCCCAGGCGGGGAAGGCCGAGGCGCAGCGCCTCGCCGACCGGATCTCCGGCGTCTTCGTACCGATCGTCATCGCGATCGCCGTCGGCTCGCTCGGGTTCTGGCTCGGCGCCGGACAGGCCGCATCGATGGCGCTGACCGCCGCCGTTTCGGTGCTGATCATCGCGTGCCCCTGCGCCCTCGGGCTCGCGACACCGACCGCCCTGCTCGTCGGCACGGGGCGCGGGGCCCAACTGGGCATCCTCATCAAGGGCCCCGAGGCGCTCGAGCACACGCGCAGCGTCGACACCGTCGTCCTCGACAAGACCGGGACGGTGACCACCGGCGTCATGACCCTGCAGGCCGTCCACGCCGCCGCGGACGCGTCCTCCGACGAGCTGCTCGCCGTGGCCGCCGCCCTGGAGGCCGCGTCCGAGCACCCGATCGCCCGGGCCGTGGTCCGATCCGCGACCGCGCCGCTCAGCGGCGTCGACGACTTCGTCGCCGTCCCCGGGCTCGGAGTCCGCGGCACGGTCGACGGGCGCGCCGTGACGGTCGGGCGGCCGCGCCTGCTCGACGACGACGCCATGCCCCTGCCCGCGGGCCTCCGCGCGGCCTTCGACGAGGCCCAGCACCGGGGTCAGACGCCGATCGCCGTCGGCTGGGACGGGGCCGCCCGCGGGGTGCTCGTGGTCTCCGACGAGGTCAAAGCCACATCGCGGGAGGCGATCTCGCGGCTCCGCGACCTGGGGCTGCGCCCGGTGATGCTCACCGGCGACAACGAGCCCGCGGCGCGGTTCGTCGCCGCACAGGTCGGCATCGACGAGGTGATCGCCGGCGTGCTGCCCGCGCAGAAGGCGGAGGCGGTGCGGGCGCTCCAGGCGCAAGGCAACGCCGTCGCGATGGTCGGCGACGGCGTGAACGACGCCGCCGCGCTCGCCACCGCCGACCTGGGCATCGCCCTGGGCACCGGCACCGACGCGGCGATCGAGGCGGCGGACCTCACCCTCGTCAGCGGCGACCTCCGCACCGCCGCCGACGCGATCCGGCTCTCGCGCCGCACGCTGCGCACCATCAAGGCCAACCTGTTCTGGGCCTTCGCCTACAACGTGGCGGCGCTGCCCCTGGCCGCCGCCGGACTGCTCAACCCCATGCTCGCCGGCGCCGCGATGGCGCTGTCCTCCGTCTTCGTGGTCAGCAACAGCCTGCGACTGCGAAGCTTCCGACCCCAGAAGGGATACTGATCCCCATGACCACCGACGCCGGCCACGCGCACCACGGCTACATGTCCGACAAGGACGAGTACCTCAAGCGGCTGCGCCGCATCGAGGGGCAGGCCCGCGGCCTGCAGCGGATGGTCGAGGAGGAGAAGTACTGCATCGACATCCTCACGCAGGTCTCCGCCATGACCAAGGCCCTGCAGGCCGTCGGGTTGGGGCTGCTCGAGGACCACATGAGCCACTGCGTCGTGGACGCGGCGCGCTCGGGCGACGAGGCGGAGACCGCCGCCAAGATCAAAGAGGCGGCCGACGCGATCGCCCGGTTCACCCGCTGACCGCTCGCCATACCACTTCCGCAGTGCGGTGGTGCATTCCGGACACTGGAATGCCCGAACCGACTTCCCCGGAGGAACCCGTTCCCGTACAGTGACTGTTGTCAGCGAAGTGAGACTTCTCTCACACTCCGACACCCTCACCCATGCACCCGCCCGGCCCACACATCACCGGGCGGGTGTTGGTGTGTTCAGGGGTTATTGCGCGTCGGCGGAGGCGAATCGCGAGAGCGCGAGCAGGCGCGACGTCGCGCGCAGGTACTTCTTCCGATAGCCGCCGGCGAGCATCTCCGGGGTGAAGATCTCGTCCAGCTTCGCGCCGGAGACCAGGACGGGGATGCCCGCGTCGTAGAGCCGGTCCGCGAGGACCACGATGCGCAGCGCGACCGTCTGGTTGTCGGCCGGGTGCACACCACTGATGCAGACCTTGGAGATCCCGTCGACCAGTTGCTTGTACCGCGACGGGTGCAGCTTCGACAGATGCTCGGACAGCGCGTCGAAGTCGTCGAGGGTGGCCGTGGGGTCTGCCTCGGCCACGGCCACCAGCTCCTCGTCGGTGAGCGGATCGGGCGCGGGCGGCAGGTCGCGGTGCCGGTAGTCGGGGCCGTCGACGCGCACCGACTGGAAGACGGAACTGAGCTTGTTGATCTCGCGGAGGAAGTCCTGCGCGGCGAACCGGCCCTCGCCCAGCTGCCCGGGCAGGGTGTTCGACGTCGCGACGATCGAGACGCCGCGGGCCGCCAGCTCGGTGAGCAGGCGCGACATCACCATCGTGTCGCCCGGGTCATCGAGTTCGAACTCGTCGATGCAGATCACGCTGTGGTTCGCCAGGTATTCGACGCACTGGTTGAAGCCGAGCGCGCCCACCAGGTGGGTGTACTCGACGAAGGTGCCGAAGGACTTGGGCGACGGGACGCTGTGGAAGATCGACGCCAGGAGGTGGGTCTTGCCGACGCCGAAGCCGCCGTCGAGGTAGAGCCCCACGCCGTGCGGCGGGGTGCCCTTGCGCCCGAACAGGCCCTTCTTGTTCCGCTGCTTGGTGAGCTTGACGACGTCCGCGACGAAGGCTCGGCCCGTCTGGACCGCGGCGGCCTGCGTGGGTTCGTTCGGGTCCGGGATGTAGCTGTCGAAGCTGACCTCGCTGAACATCTCCGGCGGAACGAGCTGCTCCACCATCTGCTCGGGCGTCACCGTAGGGTTGCGGTCCACGAGATGCAGCGTCATGAGTGGTGATCATATCCGCTGGTCGTCGCGGTCTGAAAATCCCGCGCTACGGTCGTGACGTGATCGAGCCACTTCCCGCGGACGACGCCGCCCTCGCCCTCGCCTACGCGCATCCGACGGCGGAAGGGCGCGCGTTCGTGCGCGCCAACATGATCAGCTCCCTCGATGGATCGTCGACCGCCTCCGGCCGGTCCGGAGGGCTGGGCGGGAGCGGCGACCGGCGGGTGTTCCAAGCGCTGCGCGCCGCGGCCGACGCGGTCCTCGTGGGTGCGGCGACCGTGCGCGACGAGGACTACGGCACGCCCGCGCATCCCGCGCTCGCGATCGTGACGCGCGGAACGATCCCTCGCAGCGCCCGGCTGTACCCGGAGGGCGGGCCCGAGCCGATCGTCTACTCGGGGCACGGCGAATCCGTGGACCTGCGCGCGGTACTCGCGGACCTGTACGCGCGCGGCCACCGGCGGGTGTTGGCCGAGGGCGGCCCCGGCGTGCTCGGCGCGCTGCTCGCCGCGGGCCTGGTCGACGAGCTGTGCCTCACGGTCGCGCCGGTGGTCGCCGGCGGCGACGGCAAGCGGATCGTGACCGGCCCGGACCTGCCGCTCGATCGCTGGCGGCGACGACTCGTTCTCGGCGACGACGACGGCTACCTCTACACGCGCTGGGCGCGCTGACGTCCCGTCGCCCGCGATCTGGTTACTGTGAACGGCATGTCCCACGCGCGCCCCCGAGCCCTCGCCGCCGCCGGGATCGCCGTCGGCGCCTTCGTCGCCGTGTCCGCGTGCGCACCCGTTCCGGCGCCGACCCCCGACTACGTCACCGACTTCGGGAAGGGCGGCGCCGCGCCATCGGGCTCCGGCGACGCCGCGGCGAAGGGACCGGAGTGGAGGGCATCCGCGAAGGACCCCCTCGCCTGGCAGGATTGCACCGGTCGCCTCGCGACCCGGTACGCGACCCCGCCCGCGGCGAACGCCACGCTGCAGTGCGCGACGCTCACCGTCGGCGTCGGCCAGACCGATGCGCCCCTCAAACTCAGCGTGACCCGGGCCCGGGTGCCCGGCACCCCCGATACCGCCGCGCCGCTCGTGCTGGTCGGCGGGACCGAGTTCACCGGCCAGCGCGCTCTGGCCACTCTCGCCGCGGGCGACAGCCCCGTGCTCGCGAACCGGCCCGTCGTGGCCGTCGAGCGCCGCGGCATCGGGACCTCGGGGGCGCTCACCTGCCGCACAGAACCCGACCAGGCGATCCTGCGCAGCGGGGGCGGCCCGGGCGGGAGTCCGGAGACGCGGGTGGCGAAGATCGGCGAGGCCGCCCAGCGGGCGTCGACCTCGTGCGGTGACGCCTACGCCGACGCGATCTCCGACTTCACCGCGGCGTCCGCGGCCGAGGACCTTGAGAAGCTGCGCACCACGTGGGACGTGCCGGCGCTGGGCCTGCTCGCCGTCGGCGACGGCTCCACCACCGCCCTCGCGTACGCGGCGCAGCACCCGAAGCAGGTCGCGCGACTCGTCCTCGACTCCCCCGTCCGCTACGGCGGCACCGAGGTGCAGCGCGCCGAGGACGCGGCGCGCGGCACCTCCGCCACCGTCGACGCGTTCGCCGCGCAGTGCGGCCCCACCTGCGCCCTGGGCGCGGACCCCGCCGGCGCGATGCGCACGATCATCGATGACGCGGCCGCGGGCCGGCTGGGCGGATTCACCGATACCGATGTCCGACGGGCCGTGGTGGTCACTCTGGGTGTGGGCCCCGGCGACCGGGACGCCCGCATCACCCGCTTGGCGACCGCACTGCAGGGGGCGCGGACCGGGGACGCGGCCCCGCTGCGCGCCCTGCTCCGCACGGCCGACGAGGCCCTCGGCAGCGACGGTCAGTTCATCGCGCGCTGTTCGGACGCCGTCACGAAGGCCTCGCCCGACCAGATCCTCGCCTCCGTGCGCAGCTGGGGCCCCGAGTACCGGCTCGGCGGCGCCACGGCGCTCGAGCTCGGCACCTGTTCCGCCTGGCCGACGATGGCCGCCCCGCCGAAGCTCACCGACCTCGGGGTGAAGTCCGTGGTCGCCACATCGGCGGCCGACCCGCTCACGGCGCGCACCGCGCTCGACACCCTCACGGGGCAGCTCACCGTCGTCGGCGCGCGGCCCACGACCATCACGTGGGCCGGCCTGGGCGACGGCGCGGTGGTCCGGTCGTCGTGCGTGCAGAAGTCGCTGGTCGGCTACCTCGATCGCCTCGACGCGCCGGCGACGCAGGCGTGCCCCGCGTGATCGTCGCGGCCCCGCCCGGCCGGACCCGGGCGGGGCTCCCGTGGGCCACGGCACCGTCGGATACGGTTTAGCCGTGTCGTCAGTAGCCCTCGCGCGGATGAAGTCCGATCCCGGTCTCGTGGTCAAGGCCATCCTGTGGCCCCTCGCCCTGCTCACACTGCTGCAGCGGCTGGTCGTCCTGGTCCCGAACGGGAACAAGACCGACGATTTCACCACCGTGTACGCGGCCGCGGTGCGGTTCCTGCGGCACCAGGCGGTGTACACGGAGAACTACGACACCGTCGATCCGCATTACCTCTACCCGCCGTCGGGCACGCTGCTCATGGCGCCCTTCGGGTACTTCGACCCGGAGACGGCGCGGTACATCTTCGTCGGGCTCAGCACGATCGCGCTGCTCCTGGCGCTGTACATCCTGATCCGGATGTTCGGCTACGGCCTGAACTCCGTGGTCGCGCCGGTCGTGCTGTTCTTCGCGGTCACCACCGAGGCCGTCACCAGCACGCTGGTCTACACGAACTTCAACTGCTTCGTGCTGCTGGCCGAGGTGGCGGCGATGGCGTTGCTGCTCAAGCACAAGGCACTCTGGGCGGGCGTCCCGCTCGGGCTGTCCTTCGCGGTGAAGCCCCTGCTGGCCGTGATGCTCCTGCTCATCGTCCTCAACCGCCAGTGGTGGAAGGCGCTCATCGCCGCGATCGGCATCCCGGTCGTGCTGATGGGCGTGGGCATGCTGTTCTCCGCGGACCGCATGGAGTTCTTCCACAAGACGCTGCCCTACCTCGGAGAGGCGCGCGACTACTACAACAGCTCCATCGCAGGGAACGCCCAGTACTTCGGCCTGCCCCCGTGGCTGGACTACTTCCTCCGCGCTGCAGTGGTCGTCATGGCCGCCGTCACGCTGTGGCTGCTGTGGAAGTTCTACCGCAAGAGCAACGAGCTGCTGTGGCTCACGACGTCGACCGGCACGCTGCTGACCGCGTCGTGGCTGGTCGGCTCGCTGGGGCAGGGCTACTACTCGATGCTGCTGTTCCCGATGCTCATGACGGTGGTCTACCGCAGCTCGGTGATGGGCAACTGGGCCTCGTGGGTCGCGGTCTACGGCTTCCTCAGCTACGACTACTGGCTCTCCGGCAAATGGCCGGCCTTCGGGCGGTCCCTGGCGTACCTCAAGTGCACGCTGGGCTGGTCACTGCTGATCGTCGTGCCCTTCTGCGTGCTGCTCTTCCGGTACCTCGACGCGAAGGCCGAGAACCGGCTCGACGAGGGCATCGACCGTCCGCTCCCGCCCGACGAAGAGCCCGGCAAGCACGAGCTGGCACCTTCCGCCGCACGCGGTTAGCGTGGAGGCATGAGTGAGGCCAGTACTCCCAAGCCCAAACTGCAGCTGAGCGATTCGGAATGGCGGCAGCGCCTCACCGCTCCCGAGTTCCGCGTCCTGCGGCAGGCGGGCACCGAGGCGCCGTTCACCGGCGAATACACCGACACCACGACCTCCGGCGTCTACCGCTGCCGGGCCTGCGGCGAGGAGCTGTTCCGCTCGGACGCGAAGTTCGAGTCGCACTGCGGCTGGCCGTCGTTCTTCTCGCCGCTGGCGGGCGACAAGATCATCGAGCGCGTCGACACCTCGCTCGGCATGCGCCGCGTGGAGGTGCTGTGCGCCCACTGCGGCAGCCACCTGGGGCACGTCTTCGAGGGGGAGGGCTACGACACCCCCACCGACCTCCGCTACTGCATCAACAGCATCTCCATGCGCCTCGAGCCCGACCAAGAGAGCTGATCGCGCAGCGGGGGCCGCCCCACCCCCGCTGCCTCCGCACCACGAACTTGCTACGGAAGCGCCGTGATCAGTTCGCGCACCCCCGTGCGGGGCCCGGAGAAGAAGGGCGTCTCCTCGCGGGTGTGCCGCCGCGCGTCGGTGGCGCGCAGGTCGCGCATCAGGTCGACGATGCGGTGCATCTCCGGGGCCTCGAAGGCGAGCAGCCACTCGTAGTCGCCGAGCGCGAACGCCGGCACGGTGTTCGCGCGGACGTCGGGGTAGCCGCGGGCGGCGCGGCCGTGGTCGGCGAGCATCTTGCGGCGCTCCTCGTCGGGCAACAGGTACCACTCGAGGCTGCGCACGAACGGGTAGACGCAGATGTAGGCGCCCGGGTCCTCCCCCGCGAGGAACGCGGGGATGTGGCTCTTGTTGAACTCCGCCGGACGGTGCAGCGCGGTGCTCGACCACACCGGATCGCTCGCGCGGCCCAGCGCGGTGCTGCGCCGGAAGTCGTTGTACGCGGCCTGCAGGTCCTCGAGCTTCTCGGCGTGCCACCAGATCATGAAGTCCGCGTCGGCGCGCATTCCGGCGACGTTGTAGACGCCCCGGACCACCAGGTCACCCTCCTGGATCTTCGCCAGGAAGGCCTCGGCCTCGGTGGACGCCGCGGCCCGCTGCTCATCGTCGCCCAGCTCGCCCGGCGTGATCGAGAACACCGAGAACATGAGGTAGCGGACGGTCGAATTCAGCTCTGCGTAATCCAGTTTGGCCATGACCCCGATGGTAGCCCCGCGTGCGGGTCCACCTCAGGAGAGGTCGGCGAGGACGCGCTGCGCCGCGGCCTCCGCCCGCGCGATGCACGCCGGCACCCCGACCCCGTCGAAGTACGCACCCGCCAGAGCGAGCCCCTTCGGCGTGGCCTCCTCGATGGCAGCGAGCGTGTCGCGGTGACCGGGGAGGTACACGGGGATGCCCTCGTACCAGCGCTGCACGTGCGCGACAGTCGGCGTGGCGGTGATGCCCAGCACGTTCGCGAGATCGTCCCGGGCGGCGGCGATGAGCCCGGCGTCGACGTCGTCGACGATCCGGCTCACGCCGAGGCGGCCGAAGGACAGGCGCACGGTGCCACCCGGCAGGTGATCCCATTTACGGCCGGAGAGCGTGAGCGCCTTGGCGCTGACCTGCTCGCGGCTCGCCATGAGGACGCCGGACAGCTCGGGCAGCTCGACGTCCTCGGGCAGCCGCAGCGTCACCAGCGCCGAGCTGGCCGCGGGAATCGACCCGACTGCGGTGCCGAGCTCGGGGAGGCTCAGCCCGACCAGGCGGCCGACCTGGGGGGCGGGCACCGCGAGGACCACCGCGTCGAACATCGAGCCGCGCAGGCTCCACCCGGGCCGCACCTCCGGCACGGGCGCGCCGAGCATGATCCGGTCGCCGAGGCGCTCCGCGAGGGCGTCGAGCAGCTGCTGGTAGCCGCCGCGGAAGGCACCGAAGACAGGACTGTCGTCGGGCTCGCCGAGAACGTCCCGCACGGCCTCCCCGAGCGAAGCGGCGCCCTCGTCCAGGCGGGCGGCCAGCGCGGGCAGCGCGGCGCGCACCGAGACGTCGTCGGCGTGGGCGGCGAAGACCCCCGCCACCATCGGGTCGACACTGCGCTCGACGACCTCGTCGCCGAGTCGCGAGCGGACCAGCGCGCCGATCGACGCGTCGGCACCCCGGTTCCAGCGCAACGGGATCCGCACCTCGTCCGCATCGCCCGGGATGCCCATCACGGTGCGGCCGAAGCCACCGCGGAGGGCACCGTCGGCGAACAGCGCCGGCCGGCGCCCGGCGGGCTCGACCAGCTGGTCGGCGAGGCCGAGTTCGGTCGCGAGGTCGATCACCTCGGGGCGGCGGCGGACGAAGGCCTCGGCGCCGACGTCGAGGCGCTCCCCGCCGATGGTCTCGGACCGCAGCTTGCCGCCCACCCGGTTGCCCGATTCGAATACGGTGACGCGTGCGCCCGCCTGCTGCAGTCGCAGCGCGGCGACCAGCCCTGAGATGCCCGCCCCGACGACGGCGACATTGCTCATAGCGCGTGCACCAGGTCGACGACGCGGGTGAGTGCGTCGGGATCGGTCGACGGGAGCACCCCGTGACCGAGGTTGAAGACGTGCCCGGTGGCACCGGCGGCCAGCGCCGCGTCGGCGTCGGCGACGACGCGCCGGACCTGCGCGGCGACGGTGTCGCGGTCGGCCATCAGGGTTGCCGGGTCCAGGTTCCCCTGCAGAGCCTTGCCGGGTCCGACGCGACCCGCGGCCACGTCGAGCGGCACGCGCCAGTCGACGCCCACGACGTCGGCACCGGCCTCGCCCATCGCACCGAGCAGCTCGCCCGTGCCGACCCCGAAGTGGAAGGCGGGCAGCGCCGGATTGCTCTCGCGCAGTGCGGCGAACACCCGCGCCGAGTGCGGCTGGACGTATTGGCGGTAGTCGGCGAGCGAGAGCGCCCCGGCCCACGAGTCGAAGAGCTGGAAGGCCTGCGCGCCGGCGTCGGCCTGCACCCGCAGGAAGGTGATCGCGATGTCGGCGAGCGCGTCGAGCAGCGCGTGCCAGGTGTCGGGCTGCGTGTACATCAGCGCCTTCGTGCGCTCGTGATTGCGGCTGGGACCGCCCTCCACGAGGTACGAAGCGAGCGTGAACGGCGCGCCGGAGAAGCCGATGAGCGCGACGCCCGCGGGGAGCTCGCCCCGCAGCAGTCGCACCGCCTCCGCGATCGGCTCGACCTGCGTGGCGTCGAGCCGCGGCATCGCGGCGACCGCGGCCGCATCACGGACCGGCTGCTCGATGACCGGCCCGATCCCGCTCACGATGTCGAGGTCGATCCCGGCGGCCTTGAGCGGCACCACGATGTCGGAGAACAGGATCGCGGCGTCGGTGCGATGGCGGCGTACCGGCTGCAGCGTGATCTCGCACACCAGGTCCGGCCGGAAGCACGACTGGAGCATGCCGACGCCCTCACGCGCTTTGCGGTACTCGGGCAGCGATCGCCCCGCCTGCCGCATGAACCACACCGGGCGGTGTGCGGGCGAGCGCCCCGCCGCCGCGTCGAGCAGCGGATACGCCGTCGCTCCGGCCGTCGTCGATCGATCCTCGTTACTCATCGTCAACGATCATGTCATGACCTCCGCGCCCGCAGGCCGCGGCCTGCGGCGCGCCTCCGCCGACAGGGCCTCCGGAGCGGCTACGGTCACGGTTTGTGAGCCAACCAGGAACGGGTGACGAAGCGGCGGGCGGTGCGGGAGCGCGCGGCGCCGAGCCGGAGTCCTTCCGTGCGGCCGTCGAGTCCCTCCACACGGCGACGGTCCGCCCCGAGATCGAGATCGGCAGTATCCGGCCGCCGCAGCGACTCGCCCCCTACAGCTACGCCCTGGGCGCCGAGGTCCGCGCGCCCGAGACCGACGTCGTGCCGGAGCACTCGGACGGCGAGACCTTCGGCCGCCTGATCCTGCTCCACGACCCCCACGGCCACGAGGCGTGGAACGGCCTCATGCGGCTGGTCGCCTACGTGCAGTCCGAGGTCGACGAGTCCCTGGCGTCCGATCCGCTGCTCCCCGAGGTGGCCTGGAGCTGGCTGACCGACGCGCTCGCCGAACGCGGCCAGGAGGTGACCGCCCTGGGCGGCACCGTCACCGCCACCGCATCGGTGCGGTACGGCGACATCGCCGGTCCCCCGCGCGCGCACCAGCTGGAGCTGCGGGCCTCCTGGACCCCGCTCGGCGACGACCTGTCCGGGCACGTCGAGGCCTTCTGCGCGGTGCTCGAGACCGCCGCCGGACTGCCGCCGGCCGGCATCACCCGGCTCGGCTCGGCGTAGGCGCCGCCGTGGGCAAGGCCTCATCGGAACCGGTCCCCGGCATTCCGCTCACCGAACCCGCCGAGGGCGTCCCGGAGCCCCTGACCACCGTCGAGGAGTTCGCGGAGTGCGCCGCGGCGCTGCGCCGGGGTACGGGCCCCGTCGCCGTCGACACCGAGCGCGCATCGGGTTTCACCTACTCGTCCCGCGCGTACCTGATCCAGATCAAGCGCACGGGCTCCGGGCTCTTCCTGCTCGACCCGATCCACGAGCCCGAGGGCCTCGCACCGGTGATCGAGGCGATGCGCGGCGTCGAGTGGGTACTGCACGCCGCCGACCAGGATCTGCCCTGCCTACGGGATGACGGCTTCGAGTGCGATGCGCTCTTCGACACCGAGCTCGCGGGCCGGCTCCTGGGCGCGCCGCGCGTCAACCTCGCCGCGATGACCTCCGAGTACACCGGCTACGCGCTGGCGAAAGGACACGGCGCTGCCGACTGGAGCACACGGCCGCTGCCGCACGACTGGCTCAACTACGCGGCGCTCGACGTCGAGGTGCTGGTGGACCTGCGCGACGAGGCCTACGAGCGGCTCGAGGACGCTGGGAAACTCGACTGGGCACTCGAGGAGTTCGAATACGAGCGCACCCGGCCCGATCCCGCCCCGAAGCCGGACCCGTGGCGTCGCCTCTCGGGACTGAGCACGCTGCGCAACCGGCGCCAGCTGGCGCGGGCGCGCGAGCTGTGGCTCGCGCGCGACGAGATGGCCGAGCAGCGCAACGTCGCGCCCGGACGCACCCTGCCGGACGCCGCGATCGTCAACGCCGCCGCGAAGAACCCCACTACCGAGGCGGAGCTCACGGCGCTCCCGGTGTTCGGCGGTCCGCGGATGAAGCGATCGGCGAAGCGCTGGCTGGGGGCGATCCATCGCGCCAACGACCTCACGGACGCCGCGTTGCCGCCCCTGCACGGCCCTCGCAACGGAGTACCGGCCAACAACCGCTGGGCCAAGTCGAATCCCGAGGCGGCGGAAAGGCTGGCCGCGGTGCGCGGTGCGCTCGCGGTGATCTCGGAGGAGGTGTCGGTCCCCGTGGAGAACCTGCTGCCGACGGACGCCGTCCGGAGCCTGTGCTGGGACGGTACGGCGTCGGGTGCGGCCGCCGTCGACGCCGCTCTCGCCGCCTCGGGTGCGCGGGAATGGCAGCGCCGCCTGACGGTGGACGCCGTCGCGGCCGCGCTCGCCTCTACCTGATCGCACCGGACCGGCGGGCGATCAGCGCACCTGTTCCGGCGTGGCCTGCGTCTTCTCGGCGGGCACCGTCACGTGGGCGCACGCGGTGACCCAGCCGGTGATCCGGAACGCGATCTCCGACGGGGTGAGCCCGAGGCCGGTGAGGATCTCTCCGCGCGAGGCGTGATCGAGGAAGTTCTGCTCGATACCGAGGACTCGGGTGGGCACGTCGACCTCGGCCCGCTGCAGGGCGGCGGTCACGGACGCCCCGATGCCGCCGGCGACGCCGTTGTCCTCGACGGTCACGACGAGCTGGTGCGTGCGCGCCAGGTCGATCACCGACGCCGGCACCGGCAGCACCCAGCGCGGGTCGACGACGGTCGCCGAGATGCCCTGATTGCGCAGGCGCGCCGCCACGTCGACCGCGACGTGGGCGAAGGCCCCGACCGCGACGATCAGCACGTCCGCGCCGCTGTCGCCGTCCTCGACGAGCACGTCGACCCCGTCGGGCAGGCGGCGTACGGCCTCGAGGTCGGCGGGCACCGCGCCCTTGCCGTACCGGATGAGGGTCGGCGCGTCGGCCACGTCGAGGGCCTCCGCGAACTCCTCGCGGAGGCGGGCCGCGTCACGGGGCACCGCGGCGCGCAACCCGGGGACGATCGCGGCGAGCGAGAGATCCCACATGCCGTGGTGGCTGGCGCCGTCGGGGCCGGTGATGCCGGACCGGTCGAGCACGACCGTGACGCCCTGCTTCAGCAGCGCGACGTCCATGAGCAGCTGGTCGAAGGCGCGGTTGAGGAATGTCGCGTACAGCGCGACCACGGGGTGCATGCCGCCCAGCGCGAGCCCGGCGGCGGAGGTCAGCGCGTGCTGCTCGGCGATGCCCACGTCGTACATGCGGTCCGGGAACTTGCGGCCGAAGTCGGCCACGCCGGTGGGCTCGGCCATCGCCCCGGTGATGGCGACGACGTCGTCGCGCCGCTCGCCGTGCGCCACCAATTCCTCCGCGAACACGGAGGTCCAGTCCTGGCTCCCGCCCCCGGCTCCGCCGACCGGCAGACCGGTGGCGGGGTCGATCACGCCGATGCCGTGCATCTGGTCGGCCTCGTGGTTCTCCGCATGCTCGTAGCCGTTGCCCTTGCGGGTGAGGGCGTGCACCACCACGGGCCCGCCGAAGTCCTTCGCGCGTCGGAGCGCCGCCTCCAGGGCGAGCTCGTCGTGGCCGTCGATGGGGCCGACGTACTTGAGCCCGAGGTCCGCGAACAGCGCCTGCGGGCTCACCATGTCCTTGATGCCCGCCTTCATGCCGTGCAGCACGGAGTACGCGGGCTCGCCGACGACGGGCACGTTCCGCAGCCGACGCCGAGCCTCGCCGAGGAGCCGCTCGTACTCGGGCTGCGTGCGCAGGCCGGACAGGTGCGTGGCGAGGCCCCCGATCGTGGGCGCGTAGGAGCGGCCGTTGTCGTTGACCACGATGACGACGGGGCGGTCCGAGGCGGCGATGTTGTTGAGCGCCTCCCAGCACATGCCGCCGGTCAGGGCGCCGTCGCCGACCACGGCTACGACGGTGCGCTGCTCGCCCTTCAGCGCGAAGGCCTTCGCGAGGCCGTCGGCGTAGCTGAGGGCGGCCGACGCGTGCGAGGACTCGACCCAGTCGTGCTCCGACTCGGCGCGGCACGGGTAGCCCGAGAGGCCGCCGGCCTGACGCAGGGTGTCGAAACCGTCGCGGCGGCCGGTGAGGATCTTGTGCACGTAGGCCTGGTGCCCCGTGTCGAAGAGCACGGGGTCGGTCGGCGAGTCGAAGACCCGGTGGATCGCCATGGTGAGCTCGACCACGCCGAGGTTGGGGCCGAGGTGCCCGCCGGTCGCCGAGACCTTCTCCACGAGGAAGTCGCGGATCTCCCCCGCCAACTCCGTGAGCTGGTCCTGGTCCAGCCGACGCAGGTCGCGTGGGGTCTCGATGGTGCGCAGCAGGTTCATATCCCTCGTGTCTACTCCCGTGAGAGGTGCCTGTGCCACTTTACCGGCCACCCCGGTCCTCGCGCCCTTACCGGCCACGCCGGTCCTCGCGCCCGGGCACCAGGACGGCGAAGGCCTCCAGGTGGTGGGTCCCGGGGAAGGCGTCACGGGCGTCGAGCTCGGCCAACCGGTAGCCGTTCTCGCACGCGGCACCCAGATCGCGCGCGAACGCCGCGGGATCGCAGCCCACGTGCACGATCGCCCGCGGCTCCGCCGCCGCGATCTCGGCCATGACCGCAGCACCGGCACCCGTCCGCGGCGGGTCGAGGACGACGACCGCGGGCGACGGGAGTCCCTTGATCCGGGACGCCGTGTCGCCGCGGTGGAAGGCGACGGGCGCGCCGGCGAAGGTCTGCTTTCCCGCCGCGATCGCTCCGCCCGAGGTCTCCACCACGTCGACTGCGAAGCCCTCGTCGACCAGGGCTCCGGCGAGGACGCCCGCGCCGCCGTACAGGTCCCAGGCGCGGCCGGGTTCGCCGCCGAACCGGCTCGTGTACGCACCGACCCACTGGGCGTACCTGGACGCCGCGTCGCGATGGGCCTGCCAGAAGCCGCCGACCGGAATCCTCCACGATCGCGCGCCCACCCGGTACTCGGCGAGCGCGTCGCCGGCGAGGACCTGAGCGGGGCGTCCGCGTCGCGCGGGAACGGCCGCGTGGGCCGCGCCCGCGTCGTCGAGGACGAGCGCGACCTCGGTCCCGGGCTCGGCGCGCAGGCCGGCGGCGAGGTCCGTCAGGGCGTCGGGCAGCTGCGCGCAGGGGGCCACCACCACGGCGTCGCTGCGATGCGTGTGCTGCCCGAGGGAGCCGTCACCGTCGGCGACGAGGCGCGCGCGGTGGCGCCACCCGGCGACCGGGGCGTCCGAGAGCGGCTGCACGACCGTGTCCCACTCCGGCCCGAAGAACGCGGGGGCGAAGCCGCCCACCCGGCGCAATTGGTCACGCAGTACGGAGGCCTTGAGTTCGCGCTGGTAGGCGGGGTCGGCGAAGGTCAGGTCGCAGCACCCCGCGCCGGCCGCGGCGGCGGAACACGCCTCGGGAACGCGGTGCGGCGAGGCGTCGAGGACCTCGACGGTGCTCGCGCGGGCGTAGGACTTCTTGACCTCGGTGATCCGCGCCCGCACCCGCTCGTCCGGAAGGGCACCGCGCACGAAGATCGCCCGCCCCTCGTGCCGCGCGACGACGAAGCCGCCGTGGCCGGGGGCGCCGCAGGTCAGTTCGACGACGTCATTCGGCTGCAGCACGGGTCAGCCTCCTGGCCACGAGGAAGGTGATCAGCACGCCGACGGCGAACATGGGCCAGCCCATGATGATCCGGGCGACGCCGAGACCACCGACGCTGTCGTTCTGGTAGAGCGCGAACTGCACGGCGAAGCGCACAGCGAACATGAGGATCCAGAGCACGGTGAGCCACGCGAACGCGCGGTACTGGCGCCGGTCGGCCCGCCAGTCGTGCGCCGCGGCCGGGTCCTCCGTCCCGGTCCGATCCTTCGAGCGGTCGTCGAACAGGTGCCACAGCACCCCCACGAGCGGCCATCGCACGAGCAGCGAGACCGCGAAGACGACCGCGAAGACCGCCTGCATGACGATGCCGTAGAGGAAGTAGCCCTTGCCGTTGCCCCCGACGATCATCGCGATCACGACGCAGACGGCCACGCCGAAGAAGCCGGAGATCGCGGGTTGGATCGAGGTCCGGGTCGCGAGCCTGATCCCCGCGACCAGGGCGGCCACGGCCAACGCCGCGATCGCGCCGCCCTTCAGTCCCCACAGCGCGTTGGCGGGCACGAACGCCACGACGGGGAGCGTCGAGTAGACCATCCCCTGCCAGCCGCCCATCTGCTCGAGCACCTGATCCTTGATCGAGGGCTCGGGGGCGTCGTGCGCCGCCGTGTCCGGCTCCTGCTCAGCACCATCCGTCACAGGAACACAGTACGTGGCCGAAGGGGCCCACGATCCGTCGTGCGGTGCCGGCGTCGTCCGGCGCGCGGGCCCTGGCATGCTCGGCCCATGCAGTTCCCCGCGCACACCACCGCCGTCCTGCTGCCGGGATCCGGGTCGGACGCCGACTTCGCACTCCGCGCGTTCGCACCGCTCACCGCGCTGTGCGCCCGGACCGTCGCGGTCGACGCGACGCCGCCGTCGGTGGTGGCCGGGTACCGTGCGGCGCTGGACGCCGCCGCGTCGGACGGTCCGCTGGTGGCCTGCGGAGTCTCCCTCGGGTCCGCGGTGGCCGCCGGCTGGGCCGCGGAGAATCCGGAAGCCGACGTCGTGCTGGTGCTCACGCTGCCGCCGTGGTGCGGCGCGGCCGGGCCGGACGTGCCCGCGGCGATGTCGGCCCGGGTGACCGCGGACACCGTCGACGAGGTCGGGTCGGCGGAGGCGATCGCCCGGATGCGGGCGGGCAGCCCACCGTGGCTGGCGCGGGAGCTGAGTCGGTCCTGGGCCGCGCACGGCGACTTCCTCGCCCCCGCCCTGCGGGAGGCGGCGGCTTACCGCGCCCCGACCGAGGAGGTGCTCCGCGGTCTCTCCGCGCGCACCGTGGTCGTGGGCGCCGAGGGGGATCTGATCCACCCCGTCGCGACCGCGCGGACGTGGGGAGCGGCGATCCCCGGGGCCGCGACCGTCGTCGTCGACCTCGCCGACCTCGGCCCCGACCCGGCCACACTGGGCCGGGCGGGGCTCGACGGGCTTACTGCTGGTTGTTGAGCCGCGTCAGCGCGGAGCCCTGGGTGAGCCGGTCCTGATTGCTCTGCCGCAGGGCGGCGGGCCCGTCGGCGGCGGCGCGCTGCGCCACCTGCGCGGCGATCGCCGCGGCGGCCTGCTCCTGCTGGGCCTGCTGGGCCGCCATGGCCTCCTGCAGCTGCTGCACCAGCTCGGCGGGCAGTTCGATCTCGAGGTGATCGCGGGCGGGTCGCGGATCGGTCCCGCGCCGGATCACGGTCTCCGCGAGCATGGCCCGCGCCAACTGCGCGGCCTGATCGGCGTTCTCCAGCGGCGAGGCGACCACGATGCGGACCATCCACCGCGGGCCGTCGACGCCGATGAAACGCAGCACGCCGTCCGGCTGGGTGCCGACCACCTCGCGGCCCCAGTGGCCGTCCTCGATGGCGACCTGGGCGCCGTTCTCGCGCAGCGAGTCGGCCAGCTCGGTGACGACCTCGCGCCACTGCCCGCCCGACTTGGGCGCGGCGAAGACGCCCGGCGTGATACGGCCCACGGGGGTGTCGAGGTGCACACCGACGGGGACACCCTCGGGGCTCATCTCGACCTGCAGCTGTGCTTCCGGCGGCATCGCCAGGATGATCGAGCCGAGGTCGAGCCGGCCGTCGTCGAGCCCCTCGGCGCTCTCGAGGGAGTTCAGGTCGTAGGGACCCGCGCCGGTGCCGAGCTCCTGCACCTCGTCGTCGTCCGCGGGCGCCGGCGCCGTGTGGTGCTCGGGCTGCCCGATCGTGGCGTACGGGTCGACGCTGGCGGTGCTGCGCTGCTTGGACTTGCGGCGGCCGAGGGCCATGAACGGTGCTCCTTGATCGTTCGAGGTTCTGTAGAGGTCAGTGGGAGGACTCGAGGCTGGCGTGCCCGCCCGAGGAGCCGTAGCCGCCGGCGCCGCGGACGGTCTCGTCCAGGAACGAGACCTCCTTGAAGTCGGGCAGCTCCACGCGCTGCACGAGGAGCTGGGCGATGCGGTCGCCGCGCTTGATGTCGACGGCCTGCTCGCGATCGGTGTTGAGCAGGCACACCTTGATCTCGCCCCGATAGCCGGCGTCGATAGTCCCGGGCGTATTGACCACGGTGAGACCGTGTTTCGCGGCGAGACCGGAGCGAGGATGGATCAGGCCGACGGTGCCGTGGGGCAGCGCGATCGCGACGCCGGTGGCGACGAGCGTGCGGGCGCCGGGTTCGATCCGCACGTCGGTCGTCGAGTACAGGTCCACGCCCGCGTCGCCGGGATGTGCGCGCTTGGGAAGTGGGAGGCCCTCGTCGAGCCGCAGTAGGGGTATCTGGCTCACCATGGGATGCAGACTACGCTGAAGCCGTGTCGGACGATCGAACAGTGAAGACCTCGCAGCCGCGGGACGGCTACTTCGAGCGGCTCACCGTGCCGTGGTACTGGTGGCTCGCGGGAGCCTTCGTGGCGGGTCTGCTGTGCTTCGAGGTGACGCTCGCCGCGACCTGGGGCGACTGGATGATCGGGGCGTTCGTGCTGATCGTCGTGGTCATCGCCGTCCTGCTCTGGTCGATGTGCCGCGGCAGTGTCGCGGTGCGCGATGGTGAGCTCTGGGCCGGTAACGCCCACCTGCCGCTGGAGCTGATCTCCCGCGCGGCGGCCGTGCCCGCGGAGGCGAAGAGCGCGGCCCTGGGCCGCCAGCTCGATCCGGCGGCCTTCGTCTATCACAAGGGCTGGATCAAGACGATGATCGTGGTGGTGCTCGATGATCCCGACGATCCGACCCCGTACTGGATGGTCTCCACCCGGCATCCGGAGAAGATGCTCGCGCTGATCCCCGCCGCGACCACGCTCGGTTGACGAGCGGGTCGCCGCGGAGACTGGTCGCCGTCAGGCGCAGTCGATGCAGATCAGCTCGTCGCCGTCCGGATCGGCGAGGCGGCTGCGGTGGTACACCAGGAAACAGCTGGTGCATGTGAACTCGTCAGCCTGCTTCGGCACCACACGGACGCTCAGCTCCTCGCCCGACAGGTCGGCGCCGGGGAGTTCGAAGGATTCTGCGGTCTCGCCCTCGTCCACGTCCACCGTGCCGGACTGACCCTCGTTGCGACGGGCCTTGAGCTCCTCGAGCGAATCCTCCGAGATCTCGTCCGCCTCGGACCGCCGTGGAGCGTCGTAATCAGTTGCCATGCCGTGTCATCCCCATCCTTGCTCGTGCCCCCGGCCTCGGGGTTTCCGAAACCGCCGGGCGCGTTGTGTCCCGCGCGAGCGGCCAGAGTGTAGCGCACTCGAAATCGGATGTCACGGACTTTCCATGACGGTTGTCGATTGCACCGCTCGTTGCCCCTCCAACGCACGATGAGCCCAGATGATTCCCGGGACCGGATCCCGGGACGGACCTCAGGATTCCGGCGACGGCACCGCGGCGCCTCCCCTGCCGGAGCGAGACGCTCCCGTACAGTCGGGGCCGTGGTTTCCCAGCTCACCGGCGCGGGCCGGCGATTCGACCGGAACGGTGAACCGTTCCGGCGTCGCAACACGCTGCCGATCCTCATCGTGATCGCCGTCCTCGCCGTGGTCGCCATCGCGACCTGGGCCCGCGCCATGTCCTCACAGGAGGAGACGGCAGCCCCCGTCTCCTGCCCGCCCCCGCCGGCGCCGTCGGCCTCGGCGGCCGCGACCTCGACGCCCGGTGCGGCCGCGCGCGCCGGCGCCACCGCACCGGCACCCGCGCCCACCTCGGGTCAGTTCGAAGTGGTCTCCCCCGATGACCTGGTCTCGGTGCGGCCCGCACCGCTCGCCGCGTCGACCGTGCGCGTGCTGAACGCCTCGGGTCAGGCGGGACGCGCGGAGACCACGCTGAACAAGCTCGCCGACTACGGCTTCGGCGCGCCCACGACCGGCGCCTACGGCAACGATCCGGTCTATCCGGAGATGGCCTGCCAGGCCCAGCTCCGGTTCGGCGATTCCGGGAAGTCCGCGGCCGCGGCCGCGTGGATCATCGCGCCGTGCGCCGAGCTGGTCAACGACGGGCGACGCGACAACTCGGTCGATCTGGTCCTCGGCACCTTCTTCACCGACCTGGAGCCCAGCACCGACGCGCAGGAGATCCTGCGCATCCTGCGCGCGGCGCCCGCGGGGGCGGCGGACGGCGGGGCGAATCCCGCGCTGGTCTCGGCGGTGCACAGCCAGTCCTGCAACCGCTGAGCGGGCTCGTCCACGCCCCGGTGACCGGGCCCGACGGCACGGCTACAGCGCGTCGAGCCCTCCGGCCGCGCGGAGTAGGGCGATCAGTTCGTCGGCGATTCCCGGCGCGGCGGCGAGGGTCAGGGCGCCGTCGGCGCTGGTGGAGTCGGAGGCCGGCACGATGACGACGGCCCCGGCCTCCTGTGCGATGAGAGCGCCGGCCGCCCAGTCCCAGGGGCTCAGTCCGTGCTCGTAGTGGGCGTCGGCGCGTCCCGCGGCGACCATGCACAGATCGAGCGCGGCGGAGCCGATGCGCCGCACGTCGCGCACCGCGGGCAGCAGCTCCGCGAGCACGCGGCCCTGCCGTTCCCGCCGTTCCCGGGCGTACCCGAAGCCGGTGGCGACGAGCGCGAGCGCGGGATCGGTGATCGGGTTGGCGCGCAGGTCCCGGACGGTGCCGTCGGGCGCGATCTCCCGTGCGCCTGCGCCGAGGGCGGCGGCGTAGACCGTGCCGTGGACGACGTCGGCGACGGCACCCGCCACCGACACCCCGTCGACCTGTGCGCCGACGGAGACCGCGTACGCGGGCACGCCGTAGAGGAAGTTGACGGTGCCGTCGATGGGGTCGACGATCCACCGCACGGTGCCCGGCTCCCCTGCGTCGCCGCCGAACTCCTCACCGAGGACGGTGTCGCCGGGGCGCAGCGCGGCCAGCCGGTCCCGCACGAACCGCTCGGTCTCGGTATCGACGACGGTGACCGGATCGGTGGGCGTCGACTTGGTGCTCACCCCCTCCGGGCGCGCCCCATCGGCACCGTCGAATGCGTTGGCGCCGAACACCTCCGCCCGGCGGGCCGCGACGCGCTGCGCGGCCTCCGTCGCGACCGTGACGGCGATCTCGGACAACTCCCACCGGTTAAGTTGCACGTCCACCACAGAACCACAATCCGCGGTAGTTTGTCAGCGCCGGGGGCACCCGGGCGGTGGACGAGAGGTCCGGAACTTCGAGGGATGCGGAGCAGGCAATGGCGGAGAATCTGGGGTTCGGCGTCGACATCGGCGGCAGCGGCATCAAGGGCGGCGTCGTCGACCTGGACACGGGCGAGCTGGTCGGCGAGCGGTTCAAGATCGCCACGCCGCAGCCGTCGACGCCCGAGGCCTGCGCGGAGGTCGTCGAGGAGGTCGTCGGCCACTTCGAGTGGAAGGGCCCCGTCGGGATCACGGTCCCGGCGGTGGTGACGAAGGGCACGGTCCGCAGCGCGGCGAACATCGACGCGGCGTGGATCGGCACCGATGCGAACGGACTCTTCTCGTCCGCGCTGGACCGTCCCGTCACGGTGCTCAACGACGCGGACGCGGCCGGCCTGGCCGAGGACCGGTACGGCGCGGGGCGGGACTTCGAGGGCGTGATCCTCCTCCTGACCCTGGGCACGGGCATCGGCTCGGCTCTGATCCACCGCGGGACCCTCGTCCCCAACACCGAGTTCGGCCACATCGAGGTGGAGGGCAAGGAGGCCGAGCACCGCGCCGCGAGCTCGGTCAAGGACCGGCGCGGCTGGAGTTACGAGAAGTGGGCGGGTCAGGTCAGCCGGGTCTTCCGCGAGTACGAGAAGTTGCTCTGGCCGGACCTGATCATCGTGGGCGGGGGCGTGAGTCGCAAGGCCGACAAGTGGGTCCCGCTGCTCGAGGTGGCGACGCCGGTGATCCCGGCGAAGCTGCTGAACACCGCGGGCATCGTGGGCGCGGCGATGGCATCGCAACAGTCGTGAAACCGCCCGGTTCGGGCGCTTTGACCGCAGGTGAATGCGGGCGGAGCGACCGAATCGTTACAATGGGGTGTCGGCGTCGAAACGCCGGAACAGACGCCGGATCCCCTCACGTCCGGACGCCTCAGCCACCACCGACGCCGAACCCGGCTCGGACCGGTGCTGTTGTCGCGCCCGGGAGGTGACCTCCGGCGCACGCAGGCACAGTAGGAAAGGGCGTACGTGGCAGCGACGCAGACCACCTCCAGCGCACCGTCGGCAGGCGGCGTGGACGGTTCGGCCACCTCGGCGGAGACCCCCGCCAAGAAGACCACCGCCAAGAAGGCTCCCGCGAAGAAGGCGGCGGCCAAGAAGGCGCCCGCCAAGAAGGCGGCGGCCAAGAAGGCGCCCGCGAAGAAGGCCGCCGCGAAGAAGGCGGCGGGCCCCGCGAAGCGCACGGCGAAGAAGGCCGCGGGCAAGAAGGACGCCTCGGCGGCCGGTGCCGAGAGCGGCGCCGAGGACGAAGTCGATCCCGAGCTCGACGGCGATCCCGATCCCACGGAGCTGGCGGACGAGGACGTCACGCTCGACGCCGACGACACCCCCGACGACACTCCGGAGACGAAGGGCAAGAGCGCCGTCACCAAGCCCGCCCCGGCCGACGCGGAGGACGAGGAGCCGTCCGAGCAGGACAAGGCCTCCGGCGACTTCGTGTGGGACGAGGAGGAGTCCGAGGCGCTGCGGCAGGCCCGCAAGGACGCCGAGCTCACCGCATCGGCGGACTCGGTGCGCGCCTACCTCAAGCAGATCGGCAAGGTCGCGCTGCTCAACGCCGAGGAGGAGGTCGAGCTCGCCAAGCGGATCGAGGCGGGCCTCTTCGCGGAGCAGCAGATCAACCGCTGGCTCGAGCGCGGTGAGAAGCCCGCCATCGGTATCCGGCGCGACATGAACTGGATCGCCCGTGACGGCAACCGCGCGAAGAACCACCTGCTCGAGGCCAACCTGCGCCTCGTGGTCTCGCTGGCCAAGCGCTACACGGGGCGCGGAATGGCCTTCCTCGACCTGATCCAGGAGGGCAACCTCGGCCTGATCCGCGCCGTCGAGAAGTTCGACTACACCAAGGGCTACAAGTTCTCGACGTACGCCACGTGGTGGATCCGGCAGGCGATCACCCGCGCCATGGCCGACCAGGCCCGCACCATCCGCATCCCGGTGCACATGGTGGAGGTCATCAACAAGCTCGGTCGCATCCAGCGCGAGCTGCTCCAGGACCTGGGCCGCGAGCCCACCCCGGAGGAGCTGGCCAAGGAGATGGACATCACGCCGGAGAAGGTGCTGGAGATCCAGCAGTACGCGCGTGAGCCGATCTCTCTCGACCAGACCATCGGCGACGAGGGCGACAGCCAGCTCGGTGACTTCATCGAGGACTCCGAGGCCGTCGTCGCGGTCGACGCCGTCTCCTTCACGCTGCTGCAGGATCAGCTCCAGTCGGTGCTCGACACCCTGTCCGAGCGCGAGGCCGGCGTGGTCCGTCTCCGTTTCGGTCTCACCGACGGCCAGCCGCGTACTTTAGACGAGATCGGCCAGGTCTACGGCGTGACGCGTGAGCGCATCCGCCAGATCGAGTCGAAGACGATGAGCAAGCTGCGGCACCCGTCGCGCTCGCAGGTCCTGCGCGACTACCTCGACTAGGCACGACCCCCGAACGGCCCGACGGTTCTCCGTCGGGCCGTTCGTTCGTTCCTCGCCGATCTCCGCGTGAGCGCGATCAGGCCCGCCCATCGCGACGGCGCTCGCACCGGGAAGGGGTGCTCGCGCTGTACCGCGCGGGCGGTCGCGGCGCCGGCGCCGGCACCGCGCGGTCAGCGCTCGGCGCTCTCCCCTCGTCCCGCGACCCACAGCGGGCCGGTGATCAGCCAGATGACCGTGATCACGCCGAGCGTGCCGAACACGCCCATCAGCGCGTCGCGCTGCGCGTCGTCGGCAACGGTGTAACCCAGTCCCAGCGAGACGGCGCCGGCGATCGCGACAGCACCGAGCCAGCGGTAGAAGTCCGACCACTCCTTGCGCGTGCGCTCCGGTCCGAGCTTCGGCACCTTCCGCGGCGCGGGCCCGCCGGCGAACCGGTGCGCGAACCGCTCGTCCGCCCACGAGATCATGCGGTGACCGAACATCACTGTGCAGCCGAGGTAGATCCCCGCGAGACGATGGGCGAACCCGACCTCGCCGCCCCGGTACAGGTCCACTGCGACGGCGATGATGAGCACGACGTCGAGGAGTGGGACCAGCGCCAGCGAGACCATCCCCGCGCGTCGCCAGCGCAGGATGTAGCGCATCGCCAGACCCCCGACTACCAGGACCCAGAAACCGATCTCGCACGCGGCGATCGTCCACAGCACCGGACTGTTCAGCTCTCCCATGCCCAGCACTCTTCCCGGTCCGGGCGGCACTGTCGTCCCGCGTTCGGCGACGCTCCCGTCCCCCTTTCGACGGACCCGCCGGAGTCGGGGATGTGCTGCAATGGGCGCATGAGGTCGCTGGGGCGGACCACGCCGCCGGGAGCGAAGCGAGCGGATCGCATGTCGTGGACGTCGGAGTACGCCGCGGTACCCGCGATCGGCATATCGCTGGTCGGGGCAATGCTGTGGGCGGCGGGCGGCTGGTCGGTCCGCGCCGATACGGAGCACTTCTATCCCTGGCAGGTCAAGTTCGGACTGCTCTGCGGCGCCCTGGCGATACAGCTCCTGGCGCGCAGCCGCCCGGCTCTCGCGTTCGTCCTGATGCTCACGCTCGTCCTCTGGGACCTGCCCTTCGGCCCGTCGGTCGTGCTGTGGATCGCCCTCTCCGACGTGATCTACCTGGCGGTCGCCACCGGTAGCGACCGTCTGCGCGCCGCCGTGATGTGGACGGTGCTCGTCCTGACCGTCGTGATCGGCGCGGGGCTCACCGCCGCGGGCGGCGTCAAGGGCGGGATCTACGCGGTGCTGGTCCTGGTGGCCATCCTGTGGTCGCCGATCGGCTACGGGCGGGCCGTCCTCGCCTACCGCGAACTCGCGCAAGTCGAGCGGGACGAGGGCGAGGCCCGGCGCGCCACGGCGCTGGCGGACGAGCGCCGGCGCCTCGCCCGCGAGCTGCACGACACCGTCGCAGGGCACCTGTCGGCGGTCGCGATCCTCGCCGACGCCGCGCAGCGCACGCCCAGCAATCCCGCCGTCCTGCAGTCGATCCGGTCCGGCAGCCTCGCCGCACTGGAGGAGATGCGGGCCACGATCAATCTGCTCACCTCCCCCGACGACGCCGCCGTTCGCACCACCCTGGAGTCCCTCGAGCCGCTCATCGAGACCGCCGGTGCGGCCGGGGTCGCCGTGCGGCTTCGCCTGCCCGACGGTCCGCTGCCCACCGCCGGCGAGGCGGTGCTCACGCGGATCCTGGGCGAGGTCATCACGAACGCCACCAAACACGCGCCGGGCGCTCCGCTCGACGTGGTCATCGACACCGGCCGGGAGGAACTCACCGTGACCGCCACCAATCCGCTGCCCGCGCGGGACGCGCCGATCGGCTCGGGGGACGGCCTGCGCAACATCTCCTTCCGGGCCGAGTCCGTCGGCGGCACCGCGTCGGCGGGGCCCGAGGGCGACGCGTGGGTGGTCCGGGCGACCGTGCCGCTGGAGGTCGCGCGATGACGGTCACCGTCGTCCTCGCCGACGACCACGCCGCCATCCGGGCCGGGCTGCGCCTGCTGCTCGAATCCAGCGGCGAGGTACAGGTGATCGGCGAGGCGGCCGATGGCGCCGCCGCCCTGCGGCAGGCCCGGGCGCTCCGGCCGGACGTGGTGGTGATGGACGTGCGGATGCCGCGCGTCGACGGCCTGGCGGCGACCGCGTCCGTCGTCGCCGAGACCGACAGCGCCGTACTCGTGCTGACCACCTTCGACCTCGACGAGTACGTACTGGGTGCGCTGAGCGCGGGTGCGAGCGGGTTCCTGCTCAAGTCGGCCGGCGGCGACGAGTTGATCCGGGCCGTTCGGGCCGTCGCCGAGGGCGATGCCGTCCTGGACCCGAAGGTGACCCGCGCCGTCATCGGTGCGCTGCCCCGCACCACCGCGGAACCGGACGTCGCGGACCTGTCGGCGCTCACGGAGAGGGAGCGCGACGTGCTCGCGGGCCTCGGCGACGGACTGTCCAACCAGCAGATCGCCCGGCGGCTCGACATCGGCGAGGCCACGGTGAAGACACATGTCTCCCGGGTGCTGATGAAGTTGGGGGTCCAGTCCCGCGTACAGGCCGCCGTGATCGCCGCACAATCCGGTTTGAGCTAGGGGCTTGACCTCAACAATACTTCAGGTTATGTGATGGATCCGTTCCAGAAAACGATCCGAGGAGACATCATGACCGCCATCGACACCGCAGCTCCGTCGACCTTCCGCCTCACCCGCACGACCGCCGTTCTGGGCGCGGTCGTCGTCTCACTGTTCGGCAACCTCGTCCTGTGGCTCGTCGGCCTCGCGGCGGGCGGCGATTTCACCATGACCGACCCCGAGGGCGTCCGCGCCTCGGTCGCCCCGGGCGGCGTCGTCCTCATGACGGTGGCGCCGCTCGCCGTCGGCATGACCGCCGCCGTGCTGCTCTCGAAGCTGTGGGCCCCGATCCTGCGCGTCGCCGCCGTGGTCGGCGCCCTGGCCTCGCTCGGCACGATCGCGGGCACGCTGGCCGCGGACTTCGACGGGCCGTCGACCGTGACGCTCTCGCTGATGCACGTGGTCATCGCGGCCGTCCTGGCCGGGACGCTCGAGTCCCTCTACCGGCGGGTGCGCTGACCGCTGAACCGTGGGCCGTCCACCGTCACGCCGGCGGACGGCCCACGGCGGATCCGTACCCTCATCCCCTCACCGGGTGAGGGTACGGATCCAGTCTCGGGTGGCGGCGGGGTCGATCACGTCGTCCAGCTCGAACGTGGTCGCTGCGTGCAGAGCCCGACCCCGCTGGTACGCGAGCGCGAGCAGCTGCTCGAAGAGCTCGGCGCGGGCCGCCTCATCGGGCGCGGCAGCGAGCTCCTTGCTGAACCCGAGCCGCACGGCGCCCTCGAGCCCCATCCCGCCGATCTCGCCCGTGGGCCAGGCCACGGTGAACTGCGGGGCGTGGAAGCTGCCGCCCGTCATCGCCATCGCGCCGAGCCCGTAGCCCTTGCGCAGGACGAACACGCCCAGCGGCACAGTGAGCCGGGCCCCGAGCACGAACAACCGCGAGAAGCGCCGCACAGTGGCCTGCTCCTCCGCCTCCGGCCCGACCATGAAACCGGGGGTGTCGCACAGCGAGACCACGGGAAGCCCGTGCGCCTGCGCGAGTTCCAGGAAATCGGCGAGCTTGTCCGCGGCCTCCGCGTCGATCGCGCCGCCCAGGTGCCGGGTGCTGTTGGCGATGAGCGCGTAGGGCCTGCCCTCCACGCGCACGAGCGCCGTGATGACGCCGATGCCGTAGTCGCGGCGCAGTTCCAGGGTCGAATCCACGTCGACGATCGCGGCGATCGCGGCGCGCACGTCGTAGGCGCGCAGCCGGTTCTCCGGGACCACGTGACGCGCGATGCGCGGATCGGGCGCGGTCCAATCGTCGACGGGCCCGGCGAAGTAGCCGAGGTATCGCCGGGCGCGGTCCACCGCGTCGGCCTCGTCGTCGGCGACGACGTGCACGACGCCGTTGCGGCGCTGCACGTCGATGGGCCCGATGGCCTCGGGCGGGAATTCGCCGAGCCCGCCGCCCGAGATCATCGCGGGCCCGCCCATGCCCAGGTTGGCGTCGGGCGTGGCGATGACGACGTCGCAGATCCCGGCCAGGGCGGCGTTACCCGCGAAACAGCGTCCGGAGACGACGGCGACGAGCGGGACCCGCCCGCGCAGCGCCCCGAGCGAACGGAAGGTCGGCACGTCGAGGCCGGCGACGATGTCGAGGTCCGTGTCCCCGGGGCGTCCGCCGCCGCCCTCGGCGAACAGCACGATCGGCACGCCGCGGCGTTCCGCGACGTCGATGAGCCGGTCGGTCTTGGCATGGTTGCGCCACCCCTGCGTGCCGGCGAGCACCGTGTAGTCGTAGGAGATGACCATCGCCTCGGCGCCGCCGATGGTCGCCAGGCCGCCGATGAGGCCGTCGGCCGCTCCGGTGGCGATCAGGTCCTCCTCCGAGCGGCGGGCGCGCTGCGCGGGCAGGAGCAGCGCGCCGTACTCGGTGAAGCTCCCCGCGTCGACGAGGTCGTCGATGTTCTCGCGCGCGGTGCGTCGGCCGATCCGCCGCCGCTTGGCCACCGCGTCGGGGCGCCCCTCGTCCCGCGTCACCCGGTGCCGCTCGCGCACCTCGTCGAGGTCCGCCCGCGAGCGGTCGAGATCGAGCGCGTCGGCGGCGGCTCCGCCGGGTTCCGCCCCGTCGGCGGGGAGATAGCTCAGCAGCGGGGTCCCCGCGGTGACGGTCTGCCCGGGGCTCACCAGCACATCGCCGACGGTGACCGGCACCGCGAGCGTCTGTTCGTGTTCCATCTTCATGGCCTCGAGGACCACGAGGGCGGTTCCGGTTTCCGTCACCGCGCCCGCATCGGCGACGGCGACGACGGTGCCGGTCAGGGTGGCGGTGAGCACGTCCCCGTCGAGGTCCGTGACCGGAGCAGCCGCCATGTCGGCGGTCTCGGGAACGAGGTCGCCGAGGCGGCGCGCCAGGTATCCCGTGTCGACGGGGCCGGACCGGAACTCGGGGTCTCCGAGGACGGCACGCAGCAGCGCGATGTTGGTGCCCGGTCCGTCGATCACGAACTCCCCCAGCGCCGCATCCGCCTTGGCGAAGGCGCGCGCCGGGGTGGCGGCGCGCACGATCACCTTCGCGAGCAGCGAGTCGTACCGGGCGGAGGTCGTCAGGCCCGGGCGACCGTAATCGTCGACGCGGACGCCCGGACCCGTCGGCGGGGTGTAGCCGGCCAGCACGCCGCCGGTGGGCAGGACCGTGCCGTCCCGCTGGGGCGCCTCGAGATTCACGCGGGTCTGCACCGCCGTGCCGAGCGCGGCGGCGGGCGCCCCGTCGACGACACCCGCACGGCACCGGGTTCCGGTGGGGAGGCCGAGATCGGCGAGCGTCGTCCCCTCGGCGAGGGCGAGCTGGGCCGCGACCAGATCGACGCCCGTCACCTCCTCGGTCACGGTGTGCTCGACCTGGATCCGCGGATTCACCTCGAGGAAGACCGCCGTGTCGTCGCGGACCAGGAACTCGACGGTCGCGAGGCCGCGGTATCCGGCGGCCGCGCACAGGCGCACGGCGTGCTCGTGCAGGGCGGCACGCAGATCCGCGGGCAACGCCGGCGCCGGCGCGACCTCGATGAGCTTCTGGTTGCGGCGCTGCACGCTGCAGTCCCGGTCGCCGAGCGCCAGCGCGTCCGCCCCGTCGCCGACGATCTGGATCTCGATGTGCCGCGCGCCGTTCTGCAGTTCCTCGGCGAAGACGCGGCCGTCGCCGAATCCGAGCTCGGCCTCGGAGACGCAGGCGCGGTAGGCGGCGTCCAGCTCCTCGTCGAACCGCGGCCCCGGCAGCACGGCGCGCATGCCGCGCCCGCCGCCGCCGGCGACGGCCTTGATCATGATTCCGGACGGGCGATCCGCGGCGAACGCGCGCACCGCGTCGAGGTCCACTCCCCCGTCGGTGGCGGCCGGCACGGGAACCCCAGCGGCGACCGCGGCCGCCCGCGCCGAGGCCTTGTCGCCGAAGGTGCGCAGCACCGCGGGCTCGGGCCCCACGAAGGTGAGCCCGGCAGCGGCGCAGGACGCGGCGAAATCGGCGTTCTCGGCGAGGAACCCGTAGCCGGGGTGCACGGCGTCGGCGCCGGTGCTCGCGGCCGCCGCGATGACGGCGGCACCGTCGAGGTACGCCGCGGGGCCCGACCCCGGGAGGGCGACGGCGTCGTCGGCCGCCGCGACGTGCGGCGTCCCGGCATCGTCCTCCGCGTATACGGCGACCGTCGGGACACCGAGTTCCCGTGCGGTACGGATGATCCGCAGTGCGATCTCGCCGCGGTTGGCGATGAGCAGCTTCACTTCGACTCCCCTTCGGCCGCGATCCGCGCGGCCCTCGCGAACAGATCCCCCTTGCGTACCTTGCCCGTCGCCGTCATCGGGAGCGAGTCGAGGAGCACGAAGTCGGGCACCTTGTACCCCGCCATGTTCTCCCGCGCCCACGCGGTCAGCTCGGCGACGTCGACGGGGCCGGCGGACACGACGAAGGCCAGCGGCACCTGACCCTTGCGCGGGTCCGGGCGCGGCACAACGGAGACCGATCCGATCGCCGGGTGGTCCTTGAGCAGCGCCTCCACCTCGGAGGGGAAGACGGACATGCCGTTGACCTTGATCATCTCCTTGGTGCGCGCGAGGTAGTGCACGGCGCCCCAGTCGTCGAGCCGGCCGACATCGCCGGTGTGCAGCCAGCCGTCGCGGATCGCCTCGGCGGTGGCGTCCGGCCGCCCGTGGTAGGCGGTGAGAATGGATTCGCTGCGCACGACGATCTCGCCGCTCTCCCCGATGGGCACGGGCAGGCCGTCGGCGTCGACGATCAGGATGTCTGTGCCGGGCACGGGAAGCCCGCAGAAGACGGGGTCGGCCGTGAGGTCGCGGTCGCCGTCCTGGAAGCCGAGGGTGAAGGTGTCGGCGGTGTGCGTCTCGGTCATGCCGTACGAGGCCTCGCGCAGGACACCGCCGGTCAGGGCGCGCCAGCGGGCACGGAGTTCCGGAGTCAGCTTGAGCACGAAGGAGACCGCGAGCGGGTTCACCACGGTGCGGAACGCGGCGCCGTCGAAACCGGGGAGGTCCATGAGCTCGACGTAGTTGTCGACCGTGGCGACGGTGTCCGTCACGCCGTACCGGGCGATGAGCGCCGCGGCGACGGCCGGATCCCAGCGCGTCATGAGCACGATCGTCTGGCCGTTCAGCAGGGGCTTGAGGATGCCGAAATCCTCACCGGCGATCCAGAAGACGGGCAGGAAGTTCAGGCCGACCGAGGCGCAGTCCCCCACCGTGCCGCCGCCCGCGAGCGTCGCGGTGGCCGCGGTGTAGGCCATGTGCCGCTGGGTGTGCTCGCATCCCTTGGGCAGGCCGGTGGTGCCGCCGGTGTAGTTGAGCGCCGCCAGCGCGTCGGGGTCCGAAGCCCGCGCGGGCGCGGGCGGAGCGGCGAGCACGCGGTGCCAGTCGCTCCGCGGATCCGGCGCGGTGTCGAAGGGCGCCGGGGCGCCGGCGAGCGCGTCCACCCCGTCCAGCAGGTCCCCCAGAGCGGTGGCGAGCACGGTGCGGACGGGTGTCTGCGCGCGCACCGACTCCACCAGGTCCAGCAGGTCCGTCTGCGCGAGCAGCACACCGACGCCCGCGTCGGCCAGCTCGTGCTGCAACTCGCGCCCCTTGAGCAGCGGATTGACCGGGACGTGGACGGCCCCCAGCTTCAGGACGCCGAGCATCGCGACAGCGAACTGGGGGCAGTTCCCCAGGTACACGCCGACCGCATCGCCCGGGCGCACACCATGATCGGCGAGCAGGCCCGCGAAGCGGTCGGAGAGCTCGTCGTACTCGGCGTACGTCACCTCGCGTCCGTAGAAGGAGATCGCGACCGTCTCGGGCCGCTCCCGCGCCCAGTGCCGCAGATGCTCCACCATCGTCGGCGTCCCCGCGGGATATTCGACGGTGCGTGGCACCTGCGGCGGCCAGTTCCGCAGGCGCAGGGCGCGGATCTCCTCGGCAACGGCGTCCAGTTCTGCGGCGACGTCGGTGGTCCGGTCGGACATGGGGCTCCTTCGGTGCGTCGGCTCCGTCAGAAGCCGATCAGTCGTTCGGCGACGCGGATCTGATCCGCGACGAAGCGCTCGCGCGCGGCGGGACTGTCGCGCACGACGCGCTTCGCGCCGTGGTGGATGGTGTCGTTGAGAATGCTGACCAGGGCCCCGGGCGCGAGGCACAGGTCGACGGTGCTGGGATCGAGCGACGCGAGGTATGCGGTGTAGCGGCGGTGGGTGCGCCGGATCGTGCGACCCCACACCTCGGCGACGTCCTCGCGGACCGGCGCCAGCGCGTCGAACAGCGCGACCAGGCCGCCGTTGGCGAAGACCGCGTCGGCGTACGCCCGCATCGTCGCCGCGATGACCTCACGCGGCTCCTCGGTCTCGATGCCGTCGAGCATCTGCGTGGCCTCGAGTTCGGAACCGATCCGGTCGACGAGGGCGAGCAGGATCTCGTCCTTCGACCGGAAGTAGGCGTAGAAGGTCGGCCGGGAGGTCTGCGCGCGGGCCGCGATGAGCTCCACGGTGGTCGCCGAGTAGCCCAGATCGTCGAAACAATCGGCCGCCGCCCGGAGGAGTTCCTCCCGGCGGGCGCCGCCGGCGTCCTTGCGGTTCGCGCGCGCCCGCTCCTGTGATTCGCTGATCGTCACGCTCACGAGTCTGCTCGGCTCCGCTCGGACCTTCAAGGACGCCGGTACCGGATCAGACCGATGCGGGGACGCCGGGCACTGCCTCCGGATCCTCCCGTACGGCCCTGCCGTTCGTCTCCTTGAGGAAGTACGCGCTGGCGAAGGTCACCAGCCCCATGGCGGCCAGGTAGACCGAGACGAACGTGGTGGACTGCGTCTCGGCGATGATGGCCGTCATGATCAGCGGCGCCACACCGGAGACGGCCACCGCGGCGAGCTGGTAGGCCAGCGAGGCGCCCGAGTAGCGGATGCGCGGCTCGAACAGCTCCGCCATGAAGGCCGCCAGGGGTCCGTAGGTCAGCGCCTGCCCGAAGCTGGAGACGAACATCGCGACCAGCAGGAGCCCGATGTTCGTGGTCTCCGCGAGCCAGAAGAACGGGAACGCCCAGGCGACGAGCACGGCGCCGCCGATGAGGATCAGCGGGCGGCGGCCCACCCTGTCGGAGACCGCGCCCGCGGCCATGATCACGAGCGGCATCACCACGGACGTGGCGAGGACGCACATGAGGATGGAGTTGCTGCTCATGCCCAGGCCGCCGGCGGACGTCTTCTTGCTGCCGTAGCTGACGAAGCCGGCGATCGAGACGTAGAACGCCGAGTTGGTGCCGGCGAGCAGGCCCGCGCCCAGCAGGATCTTGACCCAGTGCTTGCGGATCGCCTCGGAGAGCGGCGCGGCGGCGATCGCCTCCTTGCCGGCGTTCTTCGCGGCGACCTCCTGCTGCAGGGCGAGGAATTCGGGCGAGTCCTCGATCTTCTTGTGGATGTACATCACCACGGGCACCAGCACGGCGCTGGCCCAGAAGGGGACGCGCCAGCCCCAGCTGAGGAACGCGGCGTCGTCGAGGACGGTGTTCATCAGGATCATCATCACGTTGCCGAGCAGCAGCCCCAGGGGGACACCCATCTGGCCGAAGGTCCCGGCGAAGCCCCGCTTCTTGGGGCCCGCGGACTCCGTGAGCAGCAGCACCACGCCGCCCCATTGGCCTCCGCACGCGAGGCCCTGCACGAAGCGCAGCGACACGAGCAGGATGGGTGCCAGCGATCCGATCGCGCCCGCGGTGGGCAGGCAGCCGATCAGGAACGTTGCCAGGCCCATCGCGGTGAGGCACCAGAGCAGCATCGGCTTGCGGCCGATCTTGTCGCCGAAGTGTCCGGCGAGGATGCCGCCGAGCGGCCGGGCGATGAAGCCGACGGAGAAGGTCGCGAAGGCCATCAGCGTGCCCATCAGCGGCGACAGGTCCGGGAAGAAGACCTTGTCGAACACCAACGCGGCGGCGGTGCCGTAGATGAAGAAGTCGTACCACTCGATGGAACTACTGATCAGCCCGGCGGTGAGCAGCTTGCCGTGCGACTTCTTCACCGGCGCGACGGCACCGGGCTCGTGGGTCTGTGTCATGGATGGCCCTTCGTGAATGTTGTGATCCCCGCCACAGAGAATGCTTGACGTTGACGTTGGTGTCAACCGTTTCGGGGAAATTGCTAAGCGTTTGCTTACGCAGATGGGAGACCGTTTCCATGGCTTCGGACTGTTCGGCGCCGCTTCCGGCGGCCATCACGTACAAAGAGCACATGGCACTCTCCGAACCCGACTTCCCGTCCGCCAACGGGCGCGACACCATCCATGCCTGGATCTACACGCCGGTACGTGAGCCCCGCGCGATCGTCCAGCTGATCCACGGCCTCGGCGAGCACTCCCGGCGCTACCTCCGGCTGATCACCGCGCTCCTCGACGCGGACTTCGTCGTCGCGGCCGAGGACCACGCCGGCCACGGCGCGACGGCGATGGCCTCGGGCGTCTGGGCCGATGCGGGCGAGGACGCCGGGCGCGTCATGGTGGCGGACGCGCGGTCGCTCGGTGCGACGGTGCGCGAGCAGCACCCCGGACTCCCCTTCGTCGTCTTCGGCCATTCGATGGGCTCGATGATCGCCCGCGGTGCGGCCGTCGAATCCGCCGCTGAGATCGACGGTCTCGTGCTGTGCGGCATCGCCGCACAGATCCCGGGAGCGCACACCGTCGACCGCGCGGCGCTCGCGGCCGTGCCGGACCAGGCCGGCCCGGCTCCGCTCGCGTACGTCGGAGCGCTGTTCGACGGCTTCGTCTCCCGGTTCGGTGAGGGTGCGGGCCCGACGGACTGGGTCGCCCGGGACGCCGACGTGGTCCGCGACCACGGAAAAGACCCGTTCAACAACTTCGGCGCGCCGATGTCCGCCCGCTTCCTCCGCGGCTTCCTCGACCTGTACGACGCCGCGAACGGCGACGGCTTCTACGCCGCGCTCCCGTCCACGACGCCGGTCCTGATCCTCGCCGGCGACCAGGATCCCGTGACCAACTACGGCGAAGGCGCCTATCACGTGGCGAACCGCCTCGTCGCCACCGGACACCCGGACGTCCGCACCCGCGTCTACCCCGGTCTGCGACACGAGGTGCACAACGAACCCGAGAGCCGCGACGACGTGGCCGCCGAGCTCATCGGGTTCGTCGAGCGGGTCCTCACCGGACCCCGGTGATCAGCTCGAGGTGGTGCGCAACTCCCGCTTGAGGATCTTCCCCGTGCCGCCCTTGGGCAGCTCGGCGAGGAGGTGGATCTCGCGCGGGTACTTGTACGCGGCCAGTCGCTCACGGCTGAACTCGGTGAGCGCCGCGGCGTCGGCGCTCGCCCCCGGACGCAGCACGACGAAGGCGACGACCTCCTCCCCCAGCCGCTCGTCGGGCCGGCCCACCACGGCGGCCTCGACGACCTCGGGGTGCGCGTAGAGCACCTCCTCGACCTCGCGGGGATAGACGTTGTAGCCGCCCCGGATCACCAGGTCCTTGAGCCGGTCGACGATGAAGAAGTAGCCGTCCTCGTCGCGATAGCCCAGGTCGCCCGTGTGCAGCCAGCCGTTGCGGAGCGCCTCCGCGGTCGCCTCGGGTCGCTTGTAGTAGCCCTTCATCACGTTGTGCCCACGGACCACGATCTCGCCGATGTTGTCCTCGCCGGGCGGGAGCTCCGTCCCGTCGAGATCGACGGCCCGCATCTCCACGCCCCAGATGGGCTTGCCGATCGAGAGCACCTTGCGCTGTTCGGCGCTGATGTTGAACGTCGCGGTCGAGGCGGTCTCCGAGAGACCGTAGCCCTCGAGGATCGCCAGGCCCGGGAACTTCTCCTCGAACGCGGTGATCACGCCGCCGGGGATCGACGCACCGCCGGAGACGGCGGCCCGCAGGCTGGAGACGTCGCGGCCGGCGAGCTCGATGCCGAGGAGCGCCACGTACATCGTGGGCACACCGGAGAGCACGGTGACCCGACGGCGCGCGATGACGTCGATGACGGCCTCCGCGTCGAACCGCGGCACGAGCGCCACCGAGCCGCCGTAGCGGACCGCGGCGTTGAGCACGCTGGACAGGCCGAAGACGTGGAAGAGCGGGAGGGCGCCGAGCGCGACGTCCTGGTCGGTCATCCCGAACAGCTGCGGCGCGACGGTGCAGTTCATGTAGAGCTCGAAGTGGGTGAGCTCGGCGCCCTTCGGGCGGCCGGTGGTGCCGGAGGTGTAGAGCAGCACAGCGGTGTCGTCGGAGCTCGTGGGATGGATCTCGCCGGTGTCCGGCTCCGCCAGGAGCTCGGCGAACGGCGCCGCGCCCGACGGTGTCGGCGCCCCGAGCGAGACGATCACCACGTCGCCCACCCCGGCCTCGGCCGCCCCCGCGAGCGCGGCCTCGGCGGAGAAGTCGGAGGCCACGAGCAGCTTCGCGTCACTGTCGCCCACGTGGTAGGCGATCTCCGGAGCCGTGAACAGCGGGTTCAGCGGCACCATGGTCAGGCCGGCTTTGAGGATGCCGAAGTACAGGAGGACGAACTCCGGGAGGTTCGGCAGCTGGATCGCCACCTTGTCGCCGGCGGCGAGCCCGCGGGCGAGCAGCGAGGCCGCGAGCCGCCCGGACTGCTCGTCGACCTCCCGGTAGGTGATCTCACGATCGCCGAAGAACAGGGCGTGTGCATCGGGCGCGGTCGTCGCCGACTCGCGCAGCATCGTCGCAAGGTTGAAGGACACGCCGCCTCACTCCCCCGCCAGGACGCGCCGCGGCACGTCGACCAGCATGGTGTCGATCTGAGCCTGGGTCACGCCGCGTTCGAGCACGTACGGGAAGACGTCGTCGAAGACGTGGGTGTAGTGCCACTGGAGCATGCCCGCCTTGACGTTCGGGTCGATCCAGTCGATGTAGCAGGACGCGTCCTGCGACAGCACGATCTTCTCGGTGTAACCGCGGCGCACCATCTCGATGAGGGTGTCGTTGCGGGCCTCGAAGGTGGTCTCGAGATTGATGCCGAACCGGTCGAAGCCCAGCGTGAACCCGGCATCGGCGAGCGCCGCGAGGTGATCGACGTCGGTCGAGTCGCCGCTATGGCCCAGGACGATCCGGCCCGGATCGACGCCCTCCTCGTCGCACATCACCCGCTTGACCAACAGGCCCGTCTCAGAGCCGGGGTGGGTGTGCACGGTGATAGGCACGCCGGTGGCCTTGTGTGCCTGTGCGACCGCCCGCATCACCCGCTCGACGCCCTCGGTGAGCCCGTGGTGATCGATCGCGCACTTGAGCATGCCCGCCTTCACCCCGGTGTCGCCGATACCTTCGCTGATGTCGCGGACGAACATGTCCACCATGGGATCCGGGAAGTCGATCCCGGTCATCGCCGTGAGCGCCGGACCGCGGTACATGAAGTAGCGGGGCACGTCGCGGTAGGTGTAGACGCCCGTCGCCGCCACGATCCGCACCGGCGTGCGCTCCGCGATCCGCTGGATGCGCGGGATGTACCGGCCGAGGCCCACCACCGTGGGGTCGACGATCGTGCGCACGCCGGCGTCGTACGCCTTCTGCAACTGGGCGACGGCGTCGTCCACCCGGGCGTCCTCGTCGCCGAAGTCCTCCGGATAGTTCTGCTGGATGTCCGGGGTGAGCACGAAGACGTGCTCGTGCATGAGCGTGACGCCGAGGTCGGCGGCGTCGACGTCTCCGGTGACGGTGTGGACGACTCCCATGGTTCCTTCTTCCTTCTCTGGTTGCGCCGCGGCGCCGTGCTCTCAGGCGGGCAGGTCGACGAGGCCCGCGAGCGCGGCGCGATGCCGCCCCGGGACGCCGAGCCCGATCTGATCCGCCTTGGCGCGCTTGAGGTACAGATGCACCGGCGCCTCCCACGTCATGCCGATGCCGCCGTGCAGCTGCACCGCCTCCTCGGCCGCGCGCACGGCCAGATCGGAGCAGTAGGCCGCCGCGACGGCCACGGCGATGACGGACTCCGGGTCCTCGGTGCCGAGCTCGGCGAGGGTCACCGTCGCCGAGCGGGCCGCCGCGGCGGCGGACTCCGCGTCCGCGTACAGCTCGGCCAGGCGGTGCTTGACGGCCTGGAAGCCGCCGACCACGCGCCCGAACTGCTTGCGCTGCTTCAGGTATCCGACGGTGGTCGCGACGCACCACCGCGCCACGCCGGCCTGCTCCGCCGCGAGCAGTGCGGCCCCGGTGAGCAGCCCCGCCCGGACTGCGGGGGCACCGTCGGTCGTGAGCGCGGTGCCGGCGGCACCGTCGAAGGTCACGTCGGCGACCTGTCGCGTCATGTCCAGCGAGGGCACCGGCTCGATCCGCGCCGCGGCGGCGTCGACGGCGTACAGCGCACCGTCTGCGCCCGGCACGAGGAGCACGTCGGCCCCGAGCGCGCCCGCCACGGATCGGACGGTGCCCGTGAACGCACCGTCGGCGACGGGGACGCCCGCGACCGGGCCGTGCGGATCGACGGAGAACGGAACCGCGAGCGCGGCGACCGTCTCCCCCGCCGCGAGCGCGACGACCAACTCGGTGGCGCCCGCCGCGAGCGCGGTCGTCGCGGCGATGCCGGACGAGGTGACGAAACTCGTTGCGGCGCACGCCGCTCCGAGCTCCTCCGCCACCACACCCGCGACGGCGACACCCGCTCCGGCGCCGCCGAACTCCTCCGGGATCAGCAGGCCGGAGACGCCCATCTCGGCGAGCTCGCCGTCGATGCCGGGGGCCGCGGTGCCGTCGTACGCCGCGATGAGGTCCGCCGGCGCGACCCTGCGGTCGAGCAGATCACGGACGGCGGCGCGGAGGTCGTCCTCGATATCGCTGCTGAGCAGCTGCGGGGTGAAGCTCACTTGGGCACGTCCTTCCACGGCAGGTCCTTATCGACCCGGTGCTCCGGCGGCAGGCCCAGCACGCGCTCCGCCACGATGTTCTTGAGGATCTCCGAGGTGCCGCCCTCGATGGAATTGCCCTTGGCGCGCAGATAGCGATAGCCGGCGTCGCGGCCGTAGAAGTCCACGCGGTCCGGGCGGACCATCGTCCAGTCGCTGTACCGCAGGCCGTCCTCGCCCAGCAGCTCGAGCTCGAGGCCCGAGAGCTTCTGGTTGAGTCGCGCGAAGGACAGCTTCATCGCCGCCCCCTCCGGGCCGGGCTGGCCCGAGGCGAGCTTCTGGCCCAGCCGCAGCGCGGTGACCCGGGCGACCTCGCTGTCCACCCAGAGGCGGAGCAGATCGTCGTGCAGGTCCGGGGTGCGCAGTTCGGGGCGCTCGCGCCAGGTCGATGCGACGACGCCGATCATGCCGTCCTCGCGCTGCGAGGCGCGGCCGCCGATGGCGACCCGCTCGTTGTTGAGCGTCGCGTTCGCGACCTGCCAGCCCTGGCCGACCTCACCGAGGCGGTGGGCGTCCGGGATCCGCACGCCCTCGAGGAAGACCTCGTTGAACTCCGCCTCGCCGGTGATCTGCCGCAGCGGCCGCACGTCGATGCCCGGATCGGACATGTCGCACAGGAAGTACGTGAGCCCCTTGTGCTTCGGCTGCTCGGGATCGGTGCGGGCGACCAGGATCGCCCACTGCGCGTTGTGCGCGCCCGAGGTCCACACCTTCTGGCCCGTCACCACCCAGTCGTCGCCGTCGCGGACTGCGCGGGTCGCCAGACCCGCCAGGTCGGACCCGGCGCCGGGCTCGCTGAAGAGCTGGCACCAGATCTCCTCGCCGGTCCACAGCGGGCGCAGGAAGCGGTCGACCTGCTCGGGCGTGCCGAAGGCGAGGATCGTGGGCGCGGCCATGCCGAGCCCGATCCCGTTGACGTGACTGCGGTTGTCGGGGGCACCCGCCGCGGCGAAGGCCTCGTCGACCCCGCGCTGCAGCGACCGGGACAGCCCGAGGCCGCCGCGCCCCTCCGGGTACGCCACCCACGCCAGGCCCGCGTCGTACCGCGCCCGCAGGAACTCCTGCGGGTCGGTCCCGGCGGGCGGGTGCGCCGCCAGGAAGTCGTCGACGCGCTGCGCGAGGTCGTCCGCCGTCGTCACTGCGCCTTCTTCGCGGCGACGCGCTTGAGCTCGGCCCGCGCCAGCGAGTTCTTGTGCACCTCATCCGGGCCGTCGGCGAACCGCAGCGTGCGGATGCCGGCGTAGGCCTCGGCGAGCGAGAAGTCCTGCGAGAGACCGCCCGCGCCGTGCGACTGGATGGCCTTGTCGAGGATCCACTGCACCGTCTGCGGGGTGGCGATCTTGATCGCCTGGATCTCGGTGTGGGCGCCGCGGTTGCCCACGGTGTCCATCAGCCACGCCGTCTTGAGCACCAGCAGGCGCAGCTGCTCGATCCGCACCCGCGACTCCGCGATCCAGTCGCGGATGACGCCCTGCTCGGAGAGCGGCTTACCGAAGGCGGTGCGACCCGACACCCGCTCGCACATCATCTCCACCGCGCGCTCGGCGACGCCGATCGAGCGCATGCAGTGGTGGATGCGGCCGGGTCCGAGGCGGGCCTGCGCGATGGCGAAGCCGTCGCCCTCCTCGCCGATGAGGTTGCTCGCGGGCACGCGCACATCGGTGAAGCGGAGCTCGGCGTGGCCGCCGTGGTTGTTGTCCTCGTAGCCGAAGACCTGCATGCCACGCAGCACCTCGAGACCCGGGGTGTCCCGCGGGACGAGGATCTGCGACTGCTGGCGATGGCGCTCCGCGTCGGGCGCCGTCTTGCCCATCACGATGAAGATCGCGCAATTGGGGTTCATGGCGCCCGTGATCCACCACTTACGGCCGTTGATCACGTAGTCGTCGCCGTCGCGGACGATGGACAGGCCGATGTTGGTGGCATCCGAGCTGGCGACATCGGGCTCGGTCATCGCGAACGCGGAACGGATCTCGCCGTTCAGAAGCGGGGTGAGCCAACGATCCTTCTGCTCGGCGGTACCGAACTCGTTGAGCACCTCCATGTTCCCGGTGTCCGGCGCGGCGCAGTTGAACACGGCCGGCGCCAGGTGCAGGCTGCGGCCCGAGATCTCGGCGAGCGGCGCGTACTGCAGGTTGGTCAGGCCCGCACCGTTCTCGCCGGGCAGGAAGAAGTTCCAGAAGCCGCGGCTGCGGGCCTCGGCGCGCAGCTCGTGCAGGACCGGGACGCTGTCCCAGGCCCACCGGTCGTCCAGCTCCGCCAACTGGCGGTGGAAGGTCTCCTCCGCCGGGTAGACGTGGCTGTCCATGAAGTCGTTGACCTGTCCGATCAACTCCGTGGTCTTGGCGTCGTACGCGAATTCCATGTCAGTTCTCCTTCAGAGCGTCGAGTCCGGCGTCGAGCAGCGGGTTCACTGCCTCACCGGCCTCGGCGAAGCCCTCGCCGACGGTCTGGCCGTTGACGTAGCGGTAGTGGATGCCCTCGACGATGCCTGCCAACTTGAAGCAGGAGAGGGCGATGTAGAAGCCGAGATCGCCGAGGTCGCGGCTGGACCCGGCGGCGTAGCGGTCGATGATCTGCTGCTCGCTGAGGAAGCCCGGGGCCTCCGTGACATCGCTGACGGTGCCCGCGGAGATCTTCGCGAGGCGGCCGTAGACCAGCATGAGCGACAGGTCGGTGAGCGAGTCGCCGATGGTGGCGAGCTCCCAGTCGATGACGGCGGCCGGCTCGTCCTGTGGCGAGACCAGCACGTTGTCGAGGCGGTAGTCGCCGTGCACGATGCCAGGAGCGGAATCCGCGGGAACCCGCGCCTGCAGCCCGGCGTACAGTTCGTCCACCTTCGGCAGATCACGGGTGTGGGCGGCGGCGAACTGCTTGCGCCACCGCTCCACCTGCCGGCCCGTGAAGCCCTCGGGGCGGCCGTAGTCCGCCAGGCCCACGCTCGCGGGGTCGACGTGGTGCAACTCGATGAGCGTGTCCACGAGCCGCTCGGAGATCGCGCGGGTGCGGTCGGCGCCCAGCGTCGCGAGCTCGGAGGCGCGCCGGTAGGGCACGCCGTCGACCTCGCTCATGACGTAGAACGGCGCCCCGAGGACCTCCGGGTCCTCGCAGAAGGCGTACATCACGGGCACCGGGACGGCGGTACCGCCGAGCGCCGACATCATCCGGTACTCGCGGCTCATGTCGTGCGCCGTCGCCAACAGCTTGCCGACCGGCGGCCGGCGCAGGATCCAGGACGAGGCACCGTCGGAGATGCGGTAGGTGAGATTGGACTTCCCGCCCGCGATGAGCACGGCCTCGATGTCGGAGCCCGCGCCCTGCACGTGCTGCGGGAGCCAGGTGCCGAGGACGTCGAGGTCGAGCCCCGGATGCTGCTCCGCCATCAGAAGACCACCACGGAGACGGTCTCGGCGACGCACGCCGGACGGTCGCCGCCCTCGCGCTCGATGGTGACCCGCGCGACGACCTGCTGGCCGCCGCCGCCCGGGGTGACGGAGAGGAGTTCCACCCCGGCGCGCACCCGCGAGCCGACCGGGACCGGCGACGGGAAACGCACCTTGTTGCACCCGTAGTTGACGCCCATCTTGGTGCCCTCGACGGTGTAGATCTGCCACACCAGCATCGGGATGAGCGAGAGGGTGAGGTACCCGTGGGCGATGGTCGAACCGAAGGGCCCGGCCTTCGCCTTCTCCGCATCCACGTGGATCCACTGATGATCGCCGGTGGCCTCGGCGAACAGGTCGATGCGCTGCTGGTCGATCTCGACCCAGTCGCTGTAGCCGAGGTGCTCGCCGACGGCGGCCTGCAACTCCTCGAGTCCGTTGAGTACCCGCATGATCGTCTCTTCCTCTCCTCGTCCTGTCCGGCCCTAGTCCTTGGGCCCGCCGGCCACGTAGACCACCTGGCCGGAGACGAATCCGGCGCCCTCGCTGGCGAAGAAGCTGGCGGTGTGCGCGATGTCGGCCGGCAGGCCGACGCGCTGCACCGGGATCTCCTTGGCGGCGGCGGTCTTGAAGTCCTCGAAGGACATGCCGATCCGCTCGGCGGTCGCGGCGGTCATGTCCGTGGCGATGAAACCGGGGGCGATCGCGTTGGCGGTCACCCCGAAGCGGCCGAGCTCGAGCGCGAGCGTCTTGGTCAGGCCCTGCATACCCGCCTTCGCGGCCGAGTAGTTGGCCTGGCCGCGGTTGCCCAGCGCCGAGGTCGACGACAGGTTGACGATGCGGCCCCACTTCTCCTGGGTCTGGTACTTCTGCACCTCGCGCGACATCAGGAAGGCGCCGCGCAGGTGCACGCCCAGCACCGAATCCCAGTCGGAGACGGTCATCTTGAAGAGCAGGTTGTCGCGGATGATGCCGGCGTTGTTGATGAGGATGGTCGGCGGTCCGAGCTCCTCGGCGACGCGCGAGACCGCGGCGCCGACCTTCTCCTCGTCGGAGACGTCGACGCCCACGCCCACGGCGCGGCCACCGGCCGCGGTGATCTCGTCCGCGACCACCTGGCACGCGGCCTCGTCGAGGTCGAGGACGGCGACGGCGTGCCCGTCGGAGGCGAGGCGGCGGGCCACCTCGGCGCCGATACCGCGGGCCGCTCCGGTCACGATGGCGATGCGCTGGGTCATGGGTAACTCCTTCAGGGGTGAACGGACGTATCGGCGAGCGCGGGAATCAGCTCCCGCAGGGCCGCACGGGTGGTTTCGGGATCGGTGTGGTGGACGGCGCGGATGCCGAGGGCGGCGGCGCCCTCGACGTTCGGCGCCGCGTCGTCGATGAAGGCGGCGCGGTCGGCCGCGACGCCCAGGGCGTCGAGGGCCAGCGTGAAGATCCCCGGGTCGGGCTTGCGCAGTCCCACCTCCTCGGAGATGATCACCGGCGCGAACAGCGCCGCGAGACGCTCACGGGGGTAGAGGTTCCCGCCGCCCCAGCTGTTCGAGACGATCGCCACGGGTACGCCGGCGGCGCGCAGGTCCTCGGCGAGCTCCCACATCGCAGGATCCTCCTCGACGCGGGCGAACATGCGGCGCAGCACGCCGTCGGGGTCCACGGGCGCGCCGGTCGTGGTGCGCAGCGCGGCCGCGAACTCCGCATCGAATTCGGCCTCGGGCAGTTCGCCGGTCTCCAGACGGTGGATCGGGCTGCCCGACTCCGCATCCCGGCCCAGCCATGCCTTCAGGGTCGTGGTGAAGCTCGCCGGATCGATGCTCTCGTCGGCGATCCATGCCTCGATGCTGCGGCGCATCGGCACCGTCAGGACGCCGCCGTAGTCGAACAGGACGGCATCGACCTCGCGGCCCCCGCCCGTCGCGGCCGCCGTCACCGGGCCGCCTGGTAGACCACGCGGCCCACGGTGGTGCCGTCGGCGAGGCGCTGCAGACCGTCGGGCACCTCGTCGAACGAGAGTCGCTCGCTGACCAGCGGATTCACCAGGCCCTTGTCGGCGAGCGCGGTGAGCTCACGGTGGCACTGCTGCACGGCCTCGGGGTCATAGGTGTTGTAGAGGCCCCAATGCAGGCCGACGATCGAGTAGTTCTTGATCAGCGCGTGGTTGAGCGCGGCCTCCTGGATGGTGCCGCCGGCGAAGCCGACGATCAGGATGCGGCCCTCGAAGGCGATGCACTTTGTGGAGCGCTTGTACGTCTCGCCGCCGACGGGGTCGTAGATCACGTCGGCGCCGCGGCCGCCGGTCTCGGCCTTGACCACCTCGACGAAGTCCTGGGTGTGCCGGTCGACGACCACATCCGCGCCCAGGGCGCGCGCGACCTCGGCCTTGTCGGCGCCGCCCACGACGCCGATGACCTTCGCGCCGGCGGCCTTGCCGAGCTGGATCGCCGCGCTGCCGACGCCGCCCGCTGCGGCGTGCACCAGGAGGGTCTCGCCGGCCTGGAGGTGTGCGCGGCGGTGCAGCCCGAACCAGCCGGTCTGGTAGCCGATGTACAGCGACGACGCCTGCGCGTCGTCGAGCGACGCCGGTGCCGCGAAGGTCTGGGCCGCGTTCAGCACGGCGTACTCGGCGAAGCCGCCCGCGGGCAGCGCCGCGCCGCCGAGCACGCGATCGCCCACCGCGAAGCCCTCGACACCCTCGCCGAGCGCGGTGATCTCGCCGCACAGCTCGACGCCCGGGGTGAACGGGAGGTCGGGCTTGACCTGGTACAGGCCGCGGCACATGAGCACGTCGGGGAAGTTCGCCGCCGTCGCGAGCGTGCGGACGACGACCTGGCCGGGACCGGCCTCAGGTGTCGGAAGGTCCGCCTCGCGCAGCGCGGCGAGCGGCTCGCCCAGTTCCTGTACCTGCCAGGCCCTCATCGTGTCGTCTCCTTCGTCTCGAGCCGCTGCTGCAGCTTGTTCATGCCGTGCAGCCACTTGTCCGTGGCGCTCGCACGGGCGGCGTAGTAGCCGCCCACCTCGGGGTGCGGGAGGATCAGGAAGTCGTCACCGCCGAGCGCGTCGACGGCCAGGGTCGCGACATCGGCGGGCTCCAGCGCGCTGTCGCGGCTGAGCAGTTCCTCGAGCTCGCCGGAGCGCTCGAGCATGCCGGTGCGGACGCCCTGCGGGCAGATCGCCTGCACCACGACGCCCTGATGGCGGTAGGTCACCGACAGCCACTCGGCGAAGGCCACGGCAGCGTGCTTGGTCACGGAATACGCGGGGGCACCGATCATCGTCAGCAGGCCCGCCGCGGAGGCGGTGACCACGAACCGGCCCCCGCGCGCGGCGACCCACTCCGGGACCAGCAGGCGGGCGGCGCGTACGTGCGCCATCACGTTGACGTCGATCGACAAAGCCCACTCGGACTCGGGGGTGTCGAGACCGCGACCGCGGTCCACGCCCGCGTTCGCGTACCAGGCGTCGATCGCGCCGAGCTCACGACGGGCGGTCGCGACCAGAGCGGCGACGCCCTCCTCGGAGGCCGCGTCGCCGGCCACGGCGAAGGCGGTACCACCCGCGGACTCGATCTCGGCCACCGTGCGTGCGGCACCGTCGGCGTCGATGTCGGAGACGACGACACGGGCGCCCCGGGCGGCGAGCTCACGCGCCAGCGCGGCACCGATGCCGTTGCCGGCGCCGGTGACGACGACGCCCCTGTTCTCGGGATCGAAGGCGGCCACGGTCTAGACCCCGCCCGTGAGCAGGACGCCGCCGTCGACGGTGAGCGTCTGGCCGGTCATCCAGGCGGCGTCGTCGGAGAGGAGGAAGGCCACGACCGAGCCGATGTCGTCCGGCACACCGAGTCGCTTGAGCGGGTACGCCGCGGAGACCTGCTCCTCACGCCCCTCGTACAGGGCGGTCGCGAAGCGGGTCTTGACGACCGCCGGCGCGACGGCGTTCACCCGGATGTCGGGGCCGAGCTCGACGGCGAGTTCCTCGGTGAGGTGGATGACAGCGGCCTTGGAGACGCCGTAGAAGGCGATGCCGGGCGCGGGGCGCAGCCCGGCGACGGAACCGACGTTGACGATCGCACCGCCGTGCTCCTTCTGCCACGCCGCGTACACCTTCTTGGTCCAGGACAACGTGGAGAGCACGTTGACCTCGAAGATCTTGCGGGCGGCCGCGGGATCGAGCTCCATGAGCGGGCCGTAGACCGGATTGATGCCGGTGTTGTTGACGAAGAAGTCCGCGCTGCCGAAGGTCTCGATCGCGGTGGCGATCACCTGGTCCTGATGCGCCTCGTCGTCACCCGACCCGGCCACGGCGACCGCGACCTCCGGGCCGCCCAGCTCCGCGACGGCGGCGTCGAGCGCCTCCTGCTTGCGGGCCGTGATGACGACCTTCGCGCCGTCGGCAACCAGCCGCTGCGCGATGGCCAGGCCGATGCCGCGGCTCGCTCCCGTGACGATCGCGGTCTTCCCGGCGAATCGGGTCATGCTCCACACACCTTCCATTCAAACTGACTAAGCGCTCGCTTAGTTTGTAGCCTACGACACACGCCTGCGCGTGACGACCCCTTGGGCGAACCAATGCCTGTGACGCTTCTCACAGTACGGATGCTTGCGGTGGCACACCCCGGAAACGACGGAGCGGCCCGCGCGTCCGAGGACGCGACGGGCCGCTCCGTGCGCGGTCGAGCAGGGTCAGCTGAGCCGCTCGATGATCATCGCCACGCCCTGGCCGCCGCCGACGCACATGGTCTCCAGACCGAACTGCTTGTCGTGCCACTGCAGCGAGTTGATGAGCGTGCTGGTGATGCGCGCGCCCGTCATGCCGAAGGGATGGCCTACCGCAATCGCCCCGCCGTTCACGTTGACCTTGTCGGCGTCGATACCCAGGTCGCGCACCGAGGGGATCACCTGCGCGGCGAAGGCCTCGTTGACCTCCATGAGATCGATATCGCCGATCGACAGGCCGGCGCGCTGCAGCGCCTGCTTCGACGCCTCGACCGGGCCGAGGCCCATGATCTCGGGCGACAGGCCCGTGACGCCGGTGGACACGATGCGCGCGAGCGGCGTCAGGCCGAGCGCCTTGGCCTTGGTGTCCGACATGATCACGACCGCAGCGGCACCGTCGTTGAGCGGACAGCAGTTGCCCGCCGTGACCGTCCCGTCCGGGCGGAAGACCGGCTTGAGGCCGGCGATGCCCTCGTACGTGACGCCCGCGCGCGGTCCGTCGTCCTTCGAGACGACGGTGCCGTCGGCCAGCGTGACCGGGGTGATGTCCTTCTCCCAGAAGCCCGAGGCGATCGCGGCCTCGGCGCGGTTCTGGCTGCGGACACCCCACTCGTCCTGGTCCTGGCGGCTGACGTTCTTGAATTGCGCGACGTTCTCGGCGGTCTGACCCATGGCGATGTAGACGTCGGGCAGCAGACCGTTCTCACGCGGGTCGACCCAGGTCTGGCCGCCGGCGGCGAAGGTGGCGGTGCGCGCCTCCGCGTCGGCGAACAGGGCGTTCTTGGTGTCGGGCAGGCCGTCGGCGTTGCCCTTGATGTAGCGGCTCACGGTCTCGACGCCGCCGGAGACGAAGACGTCGCCCTCCCCCGCCTTGATCGCATGGAAGGCCATCCGGGTGGTCTGCAGGCTCGAGCTGCAGTAGCGGTTCACGGTGACACCGGGCAGGTGGTCGAGACCGGCCTCGACGGCGATGACACGGGCGATGTTGAAGCCCGACTCACCCGCGGGCTGGCCACAGCCGAACATGAGGTCGTCGATCTCGCGGGGATCGAGGCCCGGGACCTTGTCGAGCGCGGCCCGCACCATCTGGACCGAGAGGTCGTCGGGACGGGCGTCCTTGAGCGAGCCCTTCGCCGCGCGCCCGATCGGCGAGCGTGCGGTGGAGACGATGACGGCTTCGGGCATGGAATGACCTCCGAGTTGAACCAGTTGCTGACTAAGCGCTCGCTTAGCGGTGTACCATTACTCTGCACCACTGAGAGCCGGTCGTCAATGCACCGTTTCCTGTGGTCCCGTTCACACTAGAGACACCGCACCGGGGCGCCGCATCGCGGTGGCGACCGAAGGGGAGACGATGACCGAATCCGAAGCGCCGTCCCGCGCGGACGCGACCCGCGCGCGACTGCTCGCGGCCGCGGCGGAGGCGTTCGCCGAACGCGGCTTCCACGGCACCACCACCCGCGACATCGCCTCTGCCGCCGGCATGAGCCCTGCGGCGGTGTACGTGCACTACAAGTCGAAGGAACAACTGCTGCACCAACTCTCGCGGGTCGGGCACCAGCGGATCATCGAGGCGATCGACGACGCCGTCGACGCCTCGGACTCCCCCGCCGAGCGGCTCGCCGCGGCGATGCGGGCCTTCGCGACCCATCACGCGTCGTCGCACACCAGTGTCCGCGTGGTCAACTACGAGCTGGACGCCCTCACCGAGGAGCACCGCGCCGAGATCAGCGGACTCCGCCGCGAGATCACCCGCCGGCTGCGCGCGATCGTCGACGACGGCGTCGCGGACGGCTCCTTCGACACGCCCGATCCGCGGATGGCGACCATCGCGGTCCTCTCCAGCGGCATCGACATCGGCCGCTGGTACCACGACGGCGGCGAGATCACCCCCGACCGGATCGGCGACTTCTACGCCGATCTCGCCCTGCGCACCGTCGGGGCGAACACATCCGTACACCCGAAGTAGAGAACCCGAGGAGAACACCATGCGTCGTACCGTCTACAACGCCGATCACGAGGCCTTCCGCGAGACCCTGCGCGCCTTCATCGAGGCGGAGGTCGTGCCGCACTACGACGAGTGGTACGCCAACGGCATCGTGCCCAAGGACTTCTACCCCAAGCTCGGCGAACTGGGCGTCTTCGGCATCGAGGTGCCCGAGGAGTACGGCGGTGCCGGGATCGAGTCGTTCAAGTACCAGGCCGTGATCAGCGAGGAGCTGGGCCGGGCCGGCGTCTCCTTCGGTGGCTCCAGCGTGCACATCGCGCTGTGCCTGCCCTACCTGACGGGCCTCGCGACCGACGAGCAGAAGCAGCGCTGGCTGCCCGGCATGGCGGCGGGCGAGATGATGTTCGCCATCGCGATGACCGAGCCCGGGACCGGCTCCGACCTCGCGGGCATGAAGACCACCGCCAAGCTGTCCGAGGACGGCACCCACTACGTACTCAACGGAGCGAAGACCTTCATCACCGGCGGCGTCAACGCCGACCGTGTGATCGTCTGCGCGCGCACCGCCCCGTCGACCCCCGAGGACCGGCGCCACGGCATCTCCCTGTTCGTCGTGGACACCACGCTCGACGGCTACGCCGTGGGCCGCAAGCTCGACAAGATCGGCCTGCGCACGTCCGACACCGCCGAGCTCTCCTTCACCGACGTCAAGGTCCCCGCCGAGGATCTGCTGGGCGAGGAGAACAAGGGCTTCTCCTACCTCGGACAGAACCTGCCGCAGGAGCGCCTGTCGATCGCCGTCGGCGCGTACTCGCAGGCCGCCGCCGCGGTGCGCTTCGCGCAGGCCTACACGCAGGACCGCACCATCTTCGGCAAGACCGTCGCGTCCTTCCAGAACAGCAAGTTCGAGCTCGCCGCGTGCAAGGCGAAGGTGGACGCGATGGAGTCGAGCGTCGACCGCGGCCTCGAGCTGCACGACGCGGGCGAGCTCACCGCCGCGGACGCCGCCTCGCTCAAGCTCTTCTGCACCGAGGCCGCCTCGGACGTGATCGACCGGTGCCTGCAGTTGCACGGCGGCTACGGCTACATCAACGAGTACCCGATCGCGCGGCTCTACGCCGACAACCGCGTCAACCGCATCTACGGCGGCACGTCCGAGGTGATGAAGACCATCATCGCCAAGGACATGGGCCTCTAGCACTCCCCCGCACGGCGGTGGAGTATTGAGCGCGTGGACCTGCTGATCGGACTGATCGCGGTCGTGCTCCTGTGGGCCGCCGTCGGACACGTCCGGCGCGCCGGGCCGGGCTCCGAGTGGATGCTCGGCGCGGCCCGGTACGCGCGGGCGTGGGTGCGCGCGAGCCCCGTCGCCGCCCTGATGTGGCTGGTCGTGATGGCCAACACCGTGATGCTGCTCGGGCTGCCGCGCAGCCTCGGCGAGCAGGTCCTGGAGGCCCACAGCACCAACCTCGACCAGTTCGGCTCCCACCCCCTGCAGTCCTTGATCACGTCCGCACTCTGGATCGACCCGGTCGACATTCCGTTCGTCACGCTGATGACCCTGCTGGTGCTCGGTCCCGCCGAGCGCTGGCTGGGCCACGTGGGCATGCCGGCCGTGTACTTCACGGGCAGCGCAACCGCGTCGCTGATCTCGGTGCTGTCGGCGAACCGCCTGCTGGCGCACGGGATCATCACCGACGATCTCGACGTGCAGGGCATGATCGACGTGGGTGTGAGCTACGGCAGCCTCTGCCTCGCCGGGCTGATGGTCTACCGGATCACGCTGTGGCGCTGGCGGATCGGCGCGATGATCGCGCTGCCGATCCTGGTGCAGCTGACCATGCCCTTCTTCGGGCTCTACTCCACCCTCGGCCACCTGCGCGCGGTCCTACTCGGCTACCTGCTCTACCCGGTCACCCGGATCCCATCGATCCGCCGCCGCGCCGCGACCTGGACTTGGCGGTTCAGGTCACCGAGTAACCTTCACGAATGACGACTTTACGATGCCCACTATGCGCCTGCGAGGACTTCCAGCAGGAGTCCTCCCGCCAGGACTCCCGCTGGGGAATGACGAGCCACCGGATGACACTCATGATCTGCCTGAATTGCAGGTACGTTCTTCACTTCTACGACAAGCACTCCATCTTCGACTTCGACTGACGCCGACGAGGTGCACTCCGGCTACCAGACCGTGACCCGGTCCTTCGGGTCCAGCCACTCGCCGTCGCCGGCCTTGACCCCGAAGGTCGCGGCGAACGCGCCCACGTTCTTGACCACCTGATTGGCCCGGAACTCGTTGGGCGCGTGCGGATCGGTCGCCAGCGACTGGATCGCGGAGGCCTCCCGCGCCTTGTTCCGCCAGATCCGGCCCCAGCTCAGGAAGAGCGGCGTCAGGTCGGGCCCCGCGTTCGCGGCCGCGGACGGCGACGCGCTCGCCCCGGCACTCGCCGACGGTGCCGCGCTCGCCGAGCCCGCCCCCTCCGTGCCGGTGTCCCGGTTCGCCACGGCGATCCGGTACGCCGCGATCGCGATGGACAGGCCGCCGAGGTCGGCGAGGTTCTCCCCCACCGTGAGGCCGCCGTTCACCTTGTTCGTCGGCGGCAGGCCCGCCGGGACCAGGGCGTCGTACTGCGCGATGAGTGCCTTGGTGCGCTTGTCGAACTCGGCACGGTCGGCGGGCTCCCACCAGTCCTTGAGGTTGCCGTCACCGTCGTACTTCGCACCCTGGTCGTCGAAGGCGTGGCCGATCTCGTGCCCGATCACGGCGCCGATCCCGCCGTAGTTGACCGCCGCCTGGGCGTCGGGCGAGAAGAAGGGAGACTGCAGGATCGCGGCGGGGAAGACGATCTCGTTCATCCCCGGGTTGTAGTAGGCGTTCACGGTCTGCGGCGTCATCAGCCACTCGCCCTTGTCCACCGGCTTGGCGAGCTTGGCCAGCTGGTAGGCGTTCTCGAACTCGCCGGACGCGCGGACGTTCGCGACGATCGACTTCGAGTCGGTCGTGAGATCGGAGTAATCGCGCCACTTCTCGGGGTAGCCGATCTTGGTGCGGATCTTCTCCAGCTTGGCCGCCGCGGCCCGCCGGGTTGCCGGGGTCATCCAGTCGAGGTCCTCGAAGCTCGCGCGGTACGCGCTGCGCAGGTTGTTCACCATCTGTTCCGCCTGCTGCTTGGCGTCCGACGGGAAGTGCTTCTTGACGTAGAGCTTTCCGAGCGCCTCGCCGAGTGCGCCCTCGACCACGGCCACGCCCCGCTTCCAGCGGTCGCGCTGCTGCTCGACCCCGCTCAGAGTCTTCGAGTAGAACTCGAAGTTCGCCGTGACGAAGGGCTCGGACAGGTACGCGGCGTAGGCGCGCACGACCTGGATCCGGGCATGGTCCTTGAGCGTGTTCAGGTCCGTGTCGGCCCACAGCTTGGCCGCGGAGGTGAGGAAGCTCGGCTGCGAGACCACGACGTTCTTCGCGTCGTCGGCCTTGATGCCGACGGCCTTCTGCCAGCGGTCCCAGTCGTAGCCGGGTGCGAGCTTCGCGAGCTCCGACCACGGGTACGGGTTGTAGGTCGCCGTCGCATCCCTCGAGCGGACCCGATCCCAGTGCCCCTTCGCCACCGACGTCTCGAACGCCAGCACGCGGGCCGCGACGCCCGGAGCGTCGGAGAGTCCGGCGAGCGAGGCCACCTTCTCGAGGTACGCGCGGTACTTGTCGCGGACCTCGGCGTACTTCGGGTCGCGGTAGTAGGCCTCGTCGGGCAGGCCGATGCCGGACTGCACCAGGCTGAGCACGTACTTCGACGAGTCCTTCTGGTCGGTGTCGACGTAGAACCCGACCAGGCCGCCGACGCCCTGCTTCTCGTGCGCGCCGATCACGTCGAGCAGCGCCGCCTTGTCGGCCGCCTTGTCGATCGCGTCGAGATCGGGCTTGATCGGCTCGGCGCCCTCCCGGTCGATCCGGGCCGTGTCCATGAAGGAGTCGTAGACGTCGCGGATCTTCGCCTCATCGCTGCGCGTGCGCGGGTCCTTGATGCCCTCGATGATCGCCTTGAGCTGATCCAGCGCGCGGTCCGACAGGTCGGTGAACGTGTTGAACGAGGCCTTGTCTGCGGGGATCGTGTAGCCGTCGGCCCAGCCGCCGTTGACGTGCCGGAACAGGTCGTCCTGCACGCGGACGCCGGGCGCCGCGCCGCCGAGGTCGGGGCCCGTCAGCGGGCGGGAGGGCCTGGAGGAGGTCGACGGTCCGCCGTTCGGCGCGGAGACCCCGCACGCCGCGAGGACCGCGGTGCCGGCCAACACGCCGAAGCCGGCGAGGAACCGGCGACGGTCGAATCCGCCGGTCGGGGCGCCGAACGGATCGCGGTCGGGGCGGGGCGGATGAGCGGACGAGTGGTCATCACCGGTGTGCATACCCGAATCTAACCCGATCGGCGGCAACGAAGGTGCGACACGCTAACCACCCGCGTCGGGTGCGGGCGCCCGCCGCGAGGTGAGTGCGATCGCGAAGACCACCAGCGCGATCCCCACCGCTTCCAGCCAGCCGGGACGCTGGCCCAGCATCACCGCACCGACGCCCGTGGCGGTCACCGGCAGCAGGGCCAGCAGGAGCGCGAAGCGCTCGCGCCCGACCCGCGTCAGGACCACCTGATCGAGGGCGTACGGGACCACCGAGCTGAGCAAGCCCAGCCCCAGGCCGAGCACCCACACCTCCCAGCTGAGGAAGGCCTCGGGACGGGTCGCCAGATCGGGACCGAGTCCGGGGATCGCCAGGACCAGGGCACCCGCCGCGAGGCCCACGCCGAGGCCCTCGATGCCGCCGCCCGCGTCGGCGACGCGCTTTCCGAGCACGATGTAGCCGGCCCACAGGGCGGCCGCCAGCAGGGCGCAGGCGATGCCGATCGCGCCGTCGGAGCCGAGTCCGCCGCCTGCTCCGTCGAGGTTGACGCCCGCGACGCACACCACCCCGACCAACGCGGCAGCGGCGGCGACGAGGTCGACGGCGCGCCGCGACCCGGCGACGGCCACTGCGATCGGGCCCAGGAACTCGATCGCGACCGCCGTCCCCAGGTCGATGTGGTCGATCGCCTCGTAGAAGGCCATGTTCATGGCGACGGTGACGGTGCCGAACAAGGCAGCGGCGCGCAGACGCGCCGGGGTCCAGTCGCCGCGACGGGGACGCAGGGCGACGAGCAGGATGAGGCCGGCGCCGGCACCACGCAGCCACGCCACCGCGACGGGCGAGAGCTGCTCGAACAGGCCGACGCCCAGGGAGGCTCCGACGTACTGGCTGATCGCCCCGACCACGAACATCGCGGGGATCATCAGCTGCGTCACGCGCATCACCCTAGGGGACCCCATGAGCGGATCGCATCCGTGTTCTCGCCGGCGGGAAGTTGTTCACCCTGGGAGAACATGCCGCCCACCTCCCCGGTGTGGTGGAACAAATGGGTACCCTCGAACGTATAAACAGATGTAAGAAGAGTTCGTGAGGAACGGAGGAGTCATGACGAACACAGTCACTTCAGAGGCCCCTGCGGGCGATGCCTTCGCTCCCCTGACGGCGTCCGACCGGTGCGATCGCTGTTCCGCGGCCGCCCAGGTCCGTGCGGTACTCCCGTCGGGCTTCGAGCTGCTCTTCTGCGGGCACCACTTCACCGAGCACAAGGCGAAGCTGGAGTCGCAGGGCGCGACCATCGCGGGCGAGCCCGTCTCCGTCTAGTTTCCGGCGTCCGACGGCGCCGTGCACCCGCCCTACTTCCGGGTGCACGGCGCCGTCGGCGTATGCGGGGGTCGACCCGGATCAATCCGGCGTGCCCACGGTCACTTCCACGTGCGCAGTGCGGCGATCCGTTCCCGCAGCTGATCCGCCGAGGCCATCGCCGTCACGGGACCGCCGAGCCGGCTGCGCAGTTCGTTGTGCACCACGCCGTGCGGCTTCCCGGTGCGGTGGTGATGCATCGCGACCAGGGAGTTGAGCTCCCGACGCAGTGCGGACAGCTGCGCTCCCGCAGTGGCCCGCTCCTCCACGGCCGGGGGCGGCGCGGGCCGCTCGGCCTCGGTGGAGCGGACGTCCACCTGATCCTTCTGCCGCTGCTTGAGGAGGGCGCGCATCTGCTCCGCGTCGAGCAGGCCGGGCAGACCGAGGTAGTCCGCCTCCTCCTCGCTTCCCGCGAAAGTGGCGGTGCCGTACGAGGACCCGTCGTAGATGAGCTGATCCAGCTCCGCGTCGGCATGGAGCGAGACGAAGGCCTTCTCCTCCTCACCGGGCTCGTCCTTCTGCTTGTTGGCGTCGATGAGCAGCGCGTCCTCAAGACCGTCGGACTCGCGGTGCGGCTTGCCCAGGACGTGGTCGCGCTGCTCCTCGAGCTTCGCCGCGAGATCCAGCAGGACCGGCACCGAGGGCAGGAAGACGCTCGCGGTCTCGCCCGGCACCCGGAGCCGCACGAAGCGCCCGATGGCCTGCGCGAAGAACAGCGGCGTCGAGGCGCTCGTGGCGTACACACCCACTGCGAGGCGCGGCACGTCGACGCCCTCGGACACCATGCGGACGGCGACCATCCACTTGTCGGTGCCCTCGGCGAACGCGGAGATCCGCTTCGAGGCGGTGGGGTCGTCGGACAGGACGACGGTGACCTTCTCGCCGCTGATCTCCTCGAGCAGCTCGGCGTAGTCGCGCGCCGTCGACTGGTCGGTGGCGATCACCAGGCCGCCCGCGTCGGGCATCGCGCGCCGGAGCTGCTCGAGCCGCGTGTTCGCGGCGTGGAGGACCGCCGGGATCCAGTCGCCGTGCGGGTCGAGCGCGGTGCGCCACGCCCGCGCGGTCTGCTCCTTGCTCAGCGGCTCGCCCAAGCGGGCGGTGAACTCCTCGCCGGCGCTCGTGCGCCAGCTGGCCTGGCCGGAGTAGGCCAGGAAGACCACGGGACGGACCACGCCGTCGGCGAGGGCGTCCGAGTAGCCGTAGACGTGATCGGCCTTCGACCGCTGTCCACCGCCGAACTCGGGTTCGTAGGTGACGAACGGGATCGGGTTGTCGTCGCTGCGGAAGGGCGTACCCGTCAGCGCGAGGCGCCGCGTCGCGGGTGCGAACGCTTCGCGCACGCCCTCACCCCAGCTCTTCGCGTCGCCGGCGTGATGAATCTCATCGAGGATCACGAGAGTCTTGTAGGCCGTGGTGCGCGCGTGGTGCTTGTACGGGTGCATGCCGACCTGGGCGTAGGTGATCACGACGCCCTGGAAGTCGGACGAGGTGCTGCCGCCGGAATTGGTGAAGTTCGGGTCGAGGTTGATGCCGTTGCGCGCCGCGGCCTCGGCCCACTGGTACTTGAGGTGCTCGGTCGGGGCGACCACGGTCACCCGCTCGACGGTGCGGTCGGCCAGCAGCTCGGCGGCCACCCGCAGCGCGAACGTCGTCTTTCCGGCACCCGGCGTGGCGACGGCGAGGAAGTCCTGAGGCTTCGAGGTCAGGTACTTCGTGAGCGCACGGCGCTGCCAGACACGAAGTGAAACCGCCATCGAGAAACGCACCCCTATACCGCGAGAGAAGCCCGCCCGGCGCGAGTCCGCGGCGCGGGCGGGTCGATCGTGAACCCGGAAGCAGTCTACTCGCAACACGCGGCGATCCCGGTTCCGGCGTGATCGGCGCCGGTGCGCAAGACTGAAGACGATGGACGACGCACACGGCACGCCGGGGACCCGGCGATCGGGCCCGGCACAGGACGCCGGGCCGCGCGATCCGGGCCCGCACACCCAGGACCTGGATCGGCCCCGTCGTGCCTCCTTCCCCACCCGGGCGTGGGGAGTCGTCAAAGGCATGCCGCAGGTCCTGTGGCGCACCGTGGTGAAGTCCTGGGACGATTCGATCGTGGGCCACAGCGCCCAGGCGGCCTTCTGGACGACCCTGTCGCTGGCGCCGCTCCTCCTGGCCCTGATGGGCCTCATCGGCTACATCGCGAACTGGTTCGGCCCCGACACCATCGGGGTGATCCACGACCGGCTCATCTCCTTCGGCCTCCGGATCTTCACGCCCAACGTGGTGGACGAGATCATCCGCCCGATGGTCGACGGGGTGCTGCAGCAGGGCCGCGGCGACGTGGTCTCGGTGGGCTTCATCATCGCGCTGTGGGCCGGCTCGTCGGCGCTGTCCTCGTACGTCGACTCGATCAGCATGGCCCACGACCAGCACACCGTGCGCAACGCGGTCCACCAGCGGTTCTTCGCCCTGCTGCTGTACGTGGAGTTCCTGGTGATCGCGGTCTTCACGCTGCCGCTGGTCGCGCTGGGGCCGAGTTTCATCATCAAGTACATCCCGGCGTCGTGGCACCCGGCGGTGGCGCAGCTCATCGACTTCGGCTACCTGCCCTTCGTCGTGCTCATGCTGGTCGGCGGGCTCGCGCTGCTGTACCGGCAGGCGCTGCCGCGGCCGTTGCCCTGGTACCGGCACGTTCCGGGCGCGGCGCTCGCAGCCCTGATCTTCCTCGTCGCGTCCACGGGACTACGCGTCTACCTGTCGTTCATCGCGTCGGGCCGTGGCATCTCCTACGGCGCGCTCGCGACGCCGATCGCCTTCCTGCTGTTCACGTTCTTCCTGGGCTTCGCCGTCATGGTCGGCGCCGAGTTCAACGCCGCGCTGCAGGACCGCTGGCCCGCGCGGGAGATCCGCACGGATCAGTTGCGCGACTGGGTCGTCGAACAGATCAAGGAGGCCGGGATCTCCGACCCCGGCAAGGCGGCGGCCGAGGGACTGCGTCGCGCGACGGACCCGATCCGTCGCCGCCAGCGTACGGAGGCCGAGGCGCCCGACGGCGACGACCCGGAGCCGGGTACCGATGCATCCGGACGCACCGTCGAGACCGACGTGCCGCCGCCGCGTACCGTCGCGCCGGAGACCCCTCGCCGTCCGCCGGCGCGGCCCCCGCGTGAGGTGGAACCGCGCTGAGCGGCTACTTCTTCATGCGGTCGTAGATCTTCTTGCACTCGGGGCACACCGGCGAGCCGGGCTTCGCCGACTTGGTGACCGGGAAGGTCTCGCCGCAGAGCGCGACGACGTAGTTGCCCATCACGGCCGATTCGGCGATCTTGTTCTTCCGCACGTAGTGGAAGAATTTGGGGGTGTCGTCGTCGTTACCGGTGTCGGCATCGACGTCGACGTCCGGCTTCTCCAGGGTCTTCGTACTCATGACTTTCATTCTGCCAGCCGCGGTGGGACGATCGAAGTGTGGGAAATCAGGGCGAGAGCACCTACGTCATCACCGATGCGGAGGACTCGTACGACGAGCAGCACCGGCGGCGGGTCCGTCGGTACCTGATGATCATGGCGATCCGCATCCCCGCCCTCGTCATCTCGGCGTGGATCTACTCGGCCACCGGCAACTGGATGATCGCGCTGGCCGTGCTCGCCGGCTCCATACCGATCCCGTGGATCGCGGTGATCCGCGCCAACGACCGGCCGAAGAAGCGCAAGGGCGAGCCCGATCGTTTCACCCGGCGCAAGCTCGACCGGCTCGCACTGCAGGGACATCCCATCACGACCGTCTCGGGACGCGGCGAATAGGTGCTGCTCTCCCCCGGCCTGGCACCGCTGTGCCGTCGGCTCGGTCCCGTGCTGGCCGCCGCCGACTTCTCCGAATCCGCCGTCGCCGATCGACTGGGTGACGCCTACGGCTGCCTCTCCCGCGGCGAGCCCGGCCCCGTCGAGTCCGCCGCGGACGGCGATGCGCCGCTCGACGTCCTGATCCGCTTGTTCCTGGCCGCCGCGCCGGTCCCGCGGTCGGAGGTCGACGGTGCGCTCGCGCCCGTCACCGTCGACGACGCACTGGAGGCCGGCCTGCTCGAGCCCGACCCGGAGGACCCGTCGAGGGTGCGCGCCGCCCTGAGCCTGCGGCCCCTGGATCTGCCCGACGGTCCGCAGTGGTTCCTCTCCGACCTCGACGGCCTGATGCGGCCGCACCCGCAGCACCGCGAGCACGTCCTCGGCGTCGGTCACGCCTCGCAGTCGCTGCTGCGGGCCACGCCCCGCGAACAGGTGGGCTCCGTCCTCGACCTCGGCACCGGGTGCGGCGTCCACGCGTGCGCCGCCACGCGGTTCGCGGACGCGGTGACCGCCACGGACGTCAGCGAGCGCGCCACGGGGTTCGCCGCCGCGTCGGCCGCGCTGAACGGTGCGGACGTCGAGGTGCTCGAGGGCGACTGGTTCGCGCCGGTCGCCGGCCGCCGGTTCGACCTGGTACTGGCGAACCCGCCCTTCGTCGTGGGCGAGGGCCGCGTCGATCACACCTATCGCGACTCCGGCCTGGACCTCGACGGCGCCTCCGAACTGGTGGTGCGCAGCGCGCCGGAGCACCTGGCGCCCGGCGGCACCGCGGCACTGCTCGCCTCCTGGGTCCACCGCGCGGACGAGGGCTGGCAGGCCCGGGTCGCGTCCTGGCTGCCGAGCGAAGGCGTAGCGGCCTGGGTGCTGCAGCGGGACGTCGCCGATCCCGCGTTGTACGTGGGCACCTGGCTGCGCGACGAGGGGCTCGATCCCCGCGTCGGCGAGGGACGCGCGAAGTCGGACCGATGGCTGGCCCACCTCGCGGACGCCGATGTCACGGGCATCGGATTCGGCTTCGTACTGCTGCGCGCGATCGACGGCCCGTCCGAGGTGGTCTGCGAGGAGTTGAGCCATCCCTTCGACGATCCGCTGGGCGACGAGGTGCCCGCCCATTTCGCGCGGATGGCCTGGCTGCGCGGGGCGGACCTGGACGCCGCCCGGCCGCTGCTCGGCGACGACGTCGCACACGAGCGGGTGTCGGTGGCCGGGGCCGAGGGCTGGGACGAGGTCGCCGTGCGGGTGACCCGCATGTCGGGCCCGCGGTGGAGTCACGACATCGATGACGCCGGCGCCCGGCTGCTGGCCGGCTGCCGCGGGGAACTGCCGACCGAGGACCTCGTCGCCCTCCTGGAGGTCGCCACCGGCCTCGACGGACTGGCCGATTCCGCCCACCGGCTGCTGGCCGATCTCCACCGGCACGGATTCGTAACCTTCCTCTAAGCAACTTCTCAGAACGCCTCTGTGTTTCCGCAGGTCAGGGGATTCGGCGCCGGGAACTCTGTGCGCCCGCCGTCCGTTGAACCTGATGTACCGGCGAACAGGAGGCAGCCACATGGCACACCGCGTCAACACCGCTAGCACCGCAGCCCGCCCCGCTGATCGGGTGCGGCCCCCGCTGACCGAGGCCGATCTCGATGCGCAGAGTCCCGCCGCGGACCTGGTGCGGGTGTACCTGAACGGCATCGGCCGTACCGCTCTGCTGACCGCGGAGGACGAGGTCGACCTGGCCAAGCGCATCGAGGCCGGGCTCTACGCCCAGCACCTTCTGGCCACGAAGAAGCGGATGGCCGCGTCGAAGAAGCGCGATCTTGCGTTCATCGTCCGCGACGGACAGGCCGCGCGCCAGCACCTGCTGGAGGCCAACCTGCGTCTCGTGGTGTCGCTGGCCAAGCGCTACACGGGGCGGGGCATGCCGCTCCTGGACCTCATCCAGGAGGGCAACCTGGGCCTGATCCGCGCGATGGAGAAGTTCGACTACGCCAAGGGCTTCAAGTTCTCCACGTACGCCACCTGGTGGATCCGGCAGGCGATCACCCGCGGTATGGCGGACCAGTCCCGCACGATCCGCCTGCCCGTCCACCTCGTGGAGCAGGTGAACAAGCTCGCCCGCATCCGGCGCGAGCTGCATCAGCAGTTGGGCCGCGAGGCCACGGATGCGGAGCTCGCGGAGGAGTCGGGCATCCCGGCCGAGAAGATCGCCGATCTCATGGACCACTCGCGCGATCCGGTGAGCCTCGACATGCCCGTCGGCTCCGACGAGGAGGCCCCGCTGGGTGACTTCATCGAGGACGCGGAGGCCGCGTCCGCCGAGTCCGCCGTCATCTCGCGACTCATGCACAGCGACGTGCGGTCGGTGCTGGCGACGCTCGACGAGCGCGAACAGCAGGTCATCCGCCTGCGCTACGGCCTCGACGACGGCCAGCCCCGCACCCTCGACCAGATCGGCAAGCTCTTCGGGCTCTCCCGCGAGCGCGTGCGCCAGATCGAGCGCGAGGTCATGAGCAAGCTCCGCAACGGCGAGCGGGCCGACCGCCTGCGCGCGTACGCGAGCTAGGAACCAGCACGGAAGGAACCGCGTCGGCTGTTACAGCCGGCGCGGTTCCGCTTGTTGGGCCAGCACCTCGCTCGCGTGGCCGATGCGGATCACCACGGACAGCACCGAGGCGCCGTCCGTCGTCGCGAGGATCGGCTGGCAGTCGATCGACGCGATCTCCGGCACTTCGTACGCGAGCGCCGCGACGCGGGTCACCACGTCGATCAAGGCGGCCCGATCGACGCCGGACTCGCCGGCGAACCCGTCGAGCAGGGGCGCGGAGCGGGTCGCGGTCACGAGGTCGGCCGCGGCCGCGTTGGTCAGCGGCAACAGCCGGTAGGCCCGGTCGCCCAGGAGCTCGGGGACGGCGCCGCTCAGGCCGAAGGACAGGAGCGGACCGATCCGCGGGTCGTTCTCGTAGCCGACGGCGCAGCCGATCCCCTTGTGCGCCATCCGCTGCACGTGCAGTGTCGACTCCCCCGTCGCCTCGGTCAGCTCGGCGAAGGCGGCGGCCACGGCCTGCGGTCCGGTGAGGTCCAGGCGCACCGCAGCGAGGTCGGCGCGCAGGCGCCAGCGCTCACCCATGGCCTTGACGGCGACGGGGTATCCGAGGCGGTCCGCGGCGACGGCCGCCTCCTCCGGCGTCGACGCGATGTCGAAGGCCACCACGCCGACCCCGTAGAGCCCCAGCAGTTCCGCGCTCTGCGCGAAGGTCAGGGTGACGGGCCCCGTGTCGGCGTCGCCGGTGGGCAGCCATTCCCGCACGCGCGTGCGGGCGGTCTCCACGTCGGTGCCGTCGGGCCGCGCGGTGTCGGAGACGGGGCGGGCGCGCCACTGCGCGTAGCGCCAACCGTGCGCGAGCACCCGGGCGGCGCGTTCGGGCTCGGGGTACGACGGGACCGAGCCGCGCACCCGTACGCCGTCGCCGTCGGTGGCGGCGAGCAGTTCGGTGACGCCGTCGAACGCGAGGAAGGTCGAGACGATCGGTTTGATCAGCTTCCGGGAGGCCTCGAGGAGTACCGCGGCGTGGGCCTCGGGCGGGGCCTCCACCGGCGGCACGAAGACCGCGATGATCGCGTCCACCGCGTCGTCCGCCAACGCCGCATCGATCGCGGCGCCGAACTCCTCGGGTGTCGCGGACGCGCCGAGGTCGACGGGCTGCGCCACGTCGAGGCCCGCGCGGATACCGGTGTGCGTGGCGAGGACGCCCAGCGCCGTCGAGTTGCCGATGACGGCGACCCGCGGCCCGGCGGGCAACGGCTGGTAGCTGAAGAAGGTGGCGCAGTCGAAGAGCTCGGGGATCGAATCCACCTGGACCACACCGGAGTTCTCGAACAGCGCCTCGGAGCCGCGGCGGCGGCGATCAGCGTCGATCCCACCCCGGTGCACGGCGACGATCGGCTTCTGGCGGGACAGGCGCTGCGCGATGCGGCCGAACTTGCGGGGGTTACCGAAACTCTCGAGGTAGAGCAGGACCACCTCGGTGGCGTCGTCGGTGTCCCAGTACTGCAGCACGTCGTTGCCGGAGACGTCGGCGCGGTTACCGGCCGAGACGAAGGTCGTCAGGCCCACACCGCGTTTCGCCGCGGTGTCCAGGATGGCGATGCCGAGGGCGCCGGACTGGCAGAAGAAGCCCACGTTGCCGCGCCCGGGGACGACCGGGGCCAGCGTCGCGTTGATCCGCACCTCGCGGTCGGTGTTGATCACGCCGAGGGCGTTGGGCCCGATCAGTCGCATGCCGTGCGAGCGAACGGCTTTGAGCAGCCGCCGCTCGGACTCCTTGCCGCGGCCGCCGACGTCGGAGAAGCCGGACGAGACGACGAGCAGCGTCCGCACCTCCTTGGCGAGGCAGTCGTCGAGCACCTGATCCATGTTGTCGGCGGGCACGGCGACCACGGCGAGGTCCACCTGGTCGGGGATGTCCCGCACGGATTCGTAGGCGCGGATGCCCGCGACCGACCGGCGGTCGGGGTGCACCGGGTACACGGGGCCCGCGAAATCGCCCGCGATGATGTTGCGCAGCACGGCGTGTCCGACCTTGCCGGGGGTGGTCGACGCGCCGATCACAGCGATCGAGGTGGGCCGCAGCGCGTTGCTCACACTGCGTGCCTCCGACGCCAGCTCGCGCGCGTTGCGCACGGCGACCAGCGCCTCGGTGGGGTCGATGCCGAACTCGACGTGCACCACGCTGCCGTCGAAGCTGCGGCGCAGCTCGTACCCGGCGGCCTTGAAGACGTTGACCATGTAGCGGTTCTCGGCGAGGACCTCCGCCTCGAACCGGTGGAAGCCGTTCTCGGCGGCGGCTCCGGCGAGGTGCTCGAGCAGGATCGGTCCGAGGCCGCGGCCCTGGTGCTCGTCGGCGACGACGAAGGCGACCTCCGCCGACGTCGGCTTGCCGGAGTCGGCGAGGCCCTCGTACAGGCCGACGGCGATGATCCTGCCGCCCAGGATCGCGAGCAGGCAGACGCGCTGATCGTGGTCGACGGTGGTCATCCGCGCCACGTCGCGCGGCGGCATCACCGGGTACGGCCCGAAGTAGCGCAGATAGCGGGTGCGCTCGGACAGGCCCGCGTGGAACTCGACCATCGCGTCGGCGTCGTCGGGGACCACGGGGCGCAGGTGGACCACGCCGCCGTCGGATGCGAGCACGTCGGCGACCCAGTGCGCGGGGAACTCGTAGGGTCCCGACGGTGCCTGCTGGCTCGGAGCGGGGAACGGGTCGGTGGCGGGGCCCGAGGGATGCAGCGGGATGTCGTCAGTCACGAGGATCCTCCGGGTCGAGTCCTGGAGTGCGAAGTGCGGCAGGGAACACGTCAGTCACGAGGATCCTCCGGGTCGAGTCCGTGGAGCGGAAAGACCGCGGAACGTGCGCGGGCGATGAAGCGGTCGGCGGCGGCCTCCATCGGCGCGGCAGTGGGGTCGTAGGAGGACGGCTCCCAGGGGACGAAGCCGGTGGCGGCGCCCTCCCCCATCGTCTCCGGCAGCGTGCCCACGGCGCCGACCTGATCGGTCGGGAGGCTCGCCGCGAGGTCCTTCCACTCGTCGGGAATCGGTGTGGCGGGGTCGATGTCGGCGCCCACGACGGCGGCGATGAGATGCGTCCAGGCGCGGGGCACCACGTGCACGAGCTGGTAGCCGCCGCCGCCGACCGCGAGCCAGCGGCCGTCGCACACCTCGTCGGCGAGGTCGCGCATCGCGAGGATCGCCGCACGCTGTCCGTCGACGGTGAGCGAGAGATCGGTCAGCGGGTCGGTCGCGTGCGAGTCGCAGCCGCACTGGCTGATGATGAGCTGGGGCCGGAACTCGCGGACGACCGACGGGACGACGGCGTGGAAGGCGCGCAGCCAGAGCCCGTCGGGGCAGAAGGCCGGGACGGGGATGTTCACGGCGGTGCCGCGGGCCTCGGGGCCGCCGAGTTCCGTGGGGTACCCGGTGTTCGGCCAGAGGTGCTGGGGGTCCTCGTGCAGTGAGACCGTCAGGACCCGTGGGTCGTTCCAGAACTGAGCCTGCACGCCGTCGCCGTGGTGGGCGTCGACGTCGATGTAGGCGATCCGGTCGAAGCCGTTGTCAAGCAACCAGGAGATGGCGATCGCGGCGTCGTTGTAGACGCAGAACCCGGAGGCGTGCGACCGCATGGCGTGGTGCATCCCGCCCGCGATGTTGACGGCGCGGGTGGTGTGCCCCGTCGCGATCGCCTTCGCGCCGGTGAGGGTGGAGCCGACCAGGCTCGCGGCCGCCTCGTGCATGCGAAGGAAGATCGGGTTGTCGTCGTTGCCCAGCCCGTACCCCGTGAGGTCTATCCGGGAGCGTCCCGAGCCCGCGACCCGCACGGCCGCGAGGTAGTCGTCGGTGTGGGCGCGGCCGAGCTCCAGCGGATCGAAGTCCGCGGGGGTCACCACCTCGACCCCGTCGAGCACTCCGAGCATCCGCGAGAGCTCCATCGTCAGACGCAGTCGCACGGGGTCCATGGGGTGGGAGTGGGAGAACCGGTAGTCGAGAACCGAGGGGTCCCAGACCACCTGGGAGTCGGGGAACCGCGCCATGAGTCACGACCCTAGTCGTTGCTCCCCTGCACCGCCTCGAAGTTAGGTAACCTTTAGTACGGGGGACGGTAGCGCGTCTCGGTTAAGCTCGACAGTGACGAGAAGGAGCTGGACACGTGAACGATCTGGTGGACACCACCGAGATGTACCTGCGGACCATCTACGAGCTCGAGGAGGAGGGCGTCGTGCCCCTCCGGGCGCGGATCGCGGAGCGTCTCGAGCAGAGTGGTCCCACCGTCTCGCAGACGGTGCAGCGCATGGAGCGCGACGGCCTCGTCCGGGTGGCCGGCGACCGTCACCTGGAGCTCAGCGAGAAGGGCCGTCAGCTGGCGATCGCCGTGATGCGCAAGCACCGGCTCGCCGAGCGTCTCCTCGTGGACGTCATCGGGCTGCAGTGGGAGAACGTGCACGCAGAGGCCTGCCGCTGGGAGCACGTGATGAGCGAGGACGTGGAGCGGCGGCTGCTGGAGGTGCTGGGCAACCCCACCACGTCGCCCTACGGCAACCCGATCCCGGGGCTCGGCGAGCTCGGCGTGGCGATCGGTACCGAGCCCGCGCGTCCCGCCCGCCTCACCGACCTGCCGCAGGGCGGCCCCACGGCGGTCGTCATCAAGCGGCTGGCCGAGCACGTGCAGGCGGACACCGACCTGATCGGCCGGTTCCGCGAGGCCGGCGTGGTGCCGGACGCGCGCGTCTCGGTCACCGTGCAGCGCGGCGCCGTGGTCATCTCGGTCGCCGGACACGAGGATTTCGAGCTTCCCGACGAGATGGCCCACGCCGTCTTCGTCGAGGCGGTGTAGCCGATGCGCCTGGTGGTGACGGGCGGCGCCGGCTACGTCGGCAGTGTGTGCACGCAGGTGCTCCTCGAACGCGGCCACGAGGTGACCGTGATCGACGACCTGAGCACGGGGAACCGGGAGGCGGTGCCCGCGGGCGCCACCTTCGTGGAGGGCGACGTCGCGCAGGCGGCGCGCCCCCTGCTCAGCGACGGCGACTTCGACGGCGTCCTGCATTTCGCAGCGAAATCGCTGGTGGGCGAATCGGTGTCGCATCCGCACAAGTACTGGCAGGGCAATGTCGTCACCACGCTGACGCTGCTCGACGCGATGCTCGCGGCCGGCGTGCCGCGTCTGGTCTTCTCCTCCACCGCGGCCACGTACGGCGAGCCGGAGACGGTCCCGATCCCCGAGGATGCGCGGACCGCTCCCACCAACACCTACGGCGCCACCAAGCTCGCGATCGACGCCGCGATCTCCTCGTACGCCACCGCCTACGGCCTCGCCGCGGTCTCGCTGCGGTACTTCAACGTGGCGGGCAGCTACGAGGGTTTCGGCGAGAACCGCGAGATCGAGACGCACCTGATCCCGCTGGTCCTGCAGACCGCGCTGGGCCAGCGCGGCGACATCGCCGTCTTCGGTTCCGACTACCCGACGGCCGACGGCACCGCGGTGCGCGACTACGTGCACGTCAAGGATCTGGCCGAGGCTCACCTCCTGGCTCTGGACCACGCGCGGCCGGGAACGCACGAGATCTTCAATCTGGGCTCCGGCGAGGGCTTCTCGGTCCGCCAAGTGATCGACACCTGCCGCGAGGTGACGGGGCGCGAGATCCCGGAGATCGCCGCCGACCGCCGCGCCGGCGATCCGGCGTCGCTGGTCGCGTCCTCGCGTCGCGCGATCGACGAGTTGGGCTGGCGGCCGGAGAAGACCGATCTGCGCGAGATCGTCGCCGACGCCTGGGAGTTCACGCAGGCGCTGGGCGATCGCGCCCACGCCGCCCGTCGCACCTGACCGGGCCCGCGGCCTCCCGCGCCCGGCGACCGTCGTCACCCGGCGAGCGGGAACTCCAGGTCCCGGGGCGGCAGTTCCACGCCGAGGCGGCGGGCCACCGTCATCCCGATCTCGGCGGTGATCCGCAGTTCCCGCGGATGCATGCCCGCGGCGAGCGCGTGCGCGAGGAGCTGCGCACCGCGGTAGCGCCGGTCCGCGGTGAGCGCCGCGTCGAGAGCGATCCCCGTGAGCGGTCCGTCGCCGCGGAGATAGCCCGCGGCGGCCACCAGGGTGGCCGCGGCGGCCCGGGGTGTGCCGCGCAACCGCCGGGCCAGTTCGGCGAACAGGAGACGGGCCTCGTCCGCCATCACGGTCAGACCCAGCGCCATCGCCGCATCGCGCACCGCCACGTCGAGCAGAGCGCCGCCGAGCAGGGCGACGTCGGCGTCCGAGAGCGTCGCACTGCGCTGCGCGGTGACGGCCCCGACCACGGCGGCCAGCAGCTCGCACGGGTCGCCGTCGGCCTCGTACGCGGCGGCGTCCCGGCACCGGTCGGCGGCGACCCCGGGACCCTCCTCCGCCAGCTGGTCGGTCAGTTCGGCGCGGGACCGGTGGACCGTGCGTCCCTCGATGACCGCCGCCAGCATCGCCGGTGAGGACGCCGGGTCCGGGAGCGGACCACTCTCACCGTGCCTGCAGACCCACCGCTGGCCGGCCGTCATCCGGTCCACCAGCACCACGTCGAGGATCTCGAGGTCCGGGTCGACCGCGCTCCGCGACCGTCCCGCATCCTCGAGCAGCTGCAGCAGCGCCGGGACCGCCCGCACGAGCGGACGATCGTCGACAGCGACGCAGAACAGCCGGTCGGCGCCCTGATTCCGCAGCAGGCCCACGGCCTCGGCGATGTGCGCCCGGCAGTCCTTCCGGAGCCCGCCCGACCGGTTCAGGCCGAGGTCGGTGCGGGCGGTGGCCCCGATCCGGCCGGTCACCTCGTCGTGCGTGAGGAGGACCACCGAACGCGTGGGATAGAAGCCCAGGAGTGCCGGGACGGCGGCGAGCAGCTCGCCGAGTGAGTCGATCTTCATGGCCGGATCCGAGTGATGTTTCGTCATGATCGAATGCTCACGGAAGGCGCGGACGGACACCGCCGGTGCGGCACCACTCATCCCCAGTTTGATTACGAAACGTTCTCCACGCTGGGCGTTGTGCACAGGATCGGGCATTACCGGACACCGGTGGGCGGGCGACCGACACGGGGAACCGGTGGGCGCTACTGTGAACCGCGTGATCGGCTTACCGCGGTTCTCGGACCGCACGCGCGACTGGTTCCTCAGCGGCATGTCTGAGCGGGCCGGCACCCACGTCGGACCCCACGCGACCGACGTGGAACACCCGCAGCCGTGGTGGAAGGTCATGTGCCTGACCGGCGTCGATTACTTCTCGACCCTCGGTTACCAGCCCGCCATCGCGTTCATCGCCGCGGGCGTCATCTCGCCCATCGCCACGCTGGTGCTCATCGCCCTCACGCTGTTCGGCGCACTGCCGGTCTACAAACGGGTCTCCCGCGAGAGCTTCAACGGCGCGGGGTCGCTCGCCATGTTCGAGAGGCTCCTGCCCTGGTGGGGCGGCAAGTTGTTCGTGCTGGTGCTGTTGGGTTTCGCGGCCACCGACTTCATCATCACGATCACCCTGTCGTCGTCCGACGCCGCCGAGCACATCGTCGAGAACCCCCTCGTCCCGTCGTTCCTGCACGGCGCGAACATCCCCATCACCCTGGGCCTCGTACTCGCCCTCGGGGTGATCTTCCTCAAGGGTTTCCGCGAGGCGATCGGCACCGCCGTCGTCCTCGTCACGGTGTACCTCTCGCTCAACGTGGTCGTCATCGGCGTCTCGCTGTGGCACGTCGCGGAGCGGCCGCAGAAGGTCCTGGACTGGCAGGATCTGCTGTGGTCCGAGCATTCGAATCCGCTCATGGTGATCGCGGTGGCGCTGATCGTCTTCCCGAAGCTGGCGCTGGGCCTCTCCGGCTTCGAGACCGGCGTCGCGGTGATGCCGCAGATCAAGGGCGACCCGAACGATCCCCCGGAGTACCCGGCCAAGCGCATCCGGGACACCGGGCGTCTCCTGACCACCGCCGCGGTGATCATGAGCGTCCTGCTCGCGACCTCCAGCTTCGCGACCACCGTGCTGATCCCCGCGGAGGAGTTCGAGCCGCACGGCGGCGCCAACGGGCGCGCCCTCGCCTGGCTCGCGCACGAGTACCTCGGGAACGGCTTCGGCACCGTCTACGACGTCTCGACGGTGGCGATCCTCTGGTTCGCGGGCGCCTCCGCCATGGCCGGCATGCTCAACCTGGTCCCGCGCTACCTGCCCCGGTACGGCATGGCCCCGCGCTGGGCCTCGGCCGTGCGGCCGCTCGTGGTGGTGCTCACCGTGATCGCCCTCGTCATCGTGCTCATCTTCGAGGCCGACGTGAACGCGCAGGGCGGCGCGTACGCGACCGGCGTCCTGGTCCTCATGACGTCCGCGGCGATCGCGGTGACGATCTCCGCGCGCCGCAAGCGGCAGACCGCGGCCACGTGGGGCTTCGGCCTGATCTCGGCGGTCTTCGTCTACACCACCATCGACAACATCATCGAACGGCCGGACGGCGTGCGGATCGCCGCGCTGTTCATCCTCGCGATCGCCGTCGTGTCGATCGGCTCGCGCGTGCGCCGCTCGTTCGAACTCCGCGCGTCGTCGATCACCTTCGATGAGAAGGCGCTCGAGTTCATCCGCGACGACGCCGCGGCCCAGCACGCCATCCGGATCGTCTCGCACGAGCCCGACGTCGACACCAAGAAGGAGTACCGCGACAAGGTCCGCGCCGAGCGCAAGTTCGGGCACATCCCCGGCCGCTCGCGGGTGATCCTGCTCGAGGTGTGGCCGCGCGACTCCTCGGACTTCGAGGAGGACCTGGAGGTCCGCGGCATCGAGAAGTTCGGCTACCGCCTGCTCAAAGTGCGCTCCGGCAGCATCGCGAACACCATCGCCGCCGTGCTCCTGTACATCCGGGACGAGACGGGCGTCGTGCCCGAGGTGTACTTCCAGTGGTCCGAGATGAACCCCGTCCTCAACATGGGCAAGTACCTCGTCGAGGGCTCGGGCGAGGTGGCCGCCGTCTGCCACGAGGTGCTCCGGCAGGCCGAGCACGACGCCAAACGTCGCCCGACGGTGCACGTCTCCTAAACGGGCCGGTACGCGAACGGCAGCTCGTGGTGCGCCACGGGGAGCGTCTCGACCCGCATCCACGGGTACCGCTGCCCGACGGTGCGCGCCAGCGCCGCGCCGTCGTGGTAGCGCGTCCGCAGCGCGAAGATCACGGTGACTCCCCCGCGGACCGCTTCCAGCGCGTCCAGCGCCGTGGCGGACGGGCGGCGCGGCGGTACGTACGTTCGCCGAGCGCCGTCGGCGACCGCTGCGGCGAGGCGACCGAGTTCGGGTGTCGGCGGCCAGTGGCCCCGGGTCTCCCAGATCGCATGGGCGCGCTGCCGCGAGCTCGACGGGGCCAGCAGGAGCGGTACCGCCCGGATCAGTGTGCTCGGTCGCATGGGAGCGAAGACGTCGGTCGGGTCGAGCAGGGTCATCGTCTCCACCCGCTCGGGGCGCGCGAGGGCGTACGCGACCGCGATCTGGGCGCCGTAGGAATGACCGAGTACCGCGGCGGCCGGAGCGCCGACACCGTCGAGGACCTCGTCGATCCAGGCCGGCCAATCGGCCCGAGTGCGGAAGGTGCGGCGTTCGGTGCCGCCCGCATCGCCCGGCAGGTCGGGGGCGATCACCCGGAATCGCTGCGCCAGGTCCGCTGCCTGCGCGAACCACACGGCAGCGGTACCACCACCACCGGGCAGACACAGCAGCGGCGGCGCGTCGTCCGGGCCGCAGCTGAGCACCTGGGTGCGGGCGAGGTCACCGTCGACGACGAGGCGCCGCACGGGCACGCCCCAGTCCCGCAGCACGGTGGCGTAGGCATCGGCGAGCTCGGATTCCATCTCATTCCTCTCGATCATCGAGATACTTGATACTCAAGGTAGTTGATATCCTCGCCCCGTGAGCGACAACGACCATCTCGTGCACGCACTGCGGGCGGCCGCCCTGCGCTGGGAGCAGGAGATCGCCGCCTTCGGCGGGCGGTACGACCTCGGCACGACGGACATCCGGGCGCTGATCGTCCTGCTCGATCTCGAGCGTGCCGACGCCCCCGCGACGCCGGGCGCGCTCGCCGGTGAGCTGCAGCTCAGCTCCGCGGCCTGCACGGCCCTCGTCGACCGCCTCGCCGCCGCCGGCCTCGTCGAACGCGGCCCCGACCCCGGCGACCGGCGCCGCGTACGGCTGCTGGTCACCTCCCGCGCCCGGGACATCGGCGAGGGCTTCTTCGCCCGTTTCCTCGGCCCGATCCGCGCCGCGGCCGCCGCCCTCACGCCCGACGAGGCCGCAGCGGTGGCACGATTCCTGGCCTCCGCGGTTACGCCGTGAGCGGAAACACGCGGCCACGGGGAATCGACACGATGCACGCGAGGTTGTCACTCGTGGAAAACTGGTAGCTCCCCCTCGCGGGGCGGCACGGTGAAGGAGTAGCGCATGGACGAGCAGTCCCACATGTACGAACTGGAGTTCCCCGGTCCCTCGGTCTCGGACACCGACGGCAACGGCCCCGTACTGGTGCACGCGCTCGACGGCTACGCCGACGCGGGGCACGCGCTGCGGCTGCTCCGGCAGCACCTCAAGGACAACCTCACCACCGAGCTGGTCGCGTCCTTCGACGTCGACGAGTTGATCGACTACCGCTCGCGCCGCCCCCCGATGACCTTCGAGGACGGTTTCACCGGCGTGGACGAGCCCGAGCTCAACCTCTACGCTGTGCGCGACTCGTCCGGTAAGCCCTTCCTCCTCCTCGCCGGTGCCGAACCCGACCTGCGATGGAACGGCTTCGTCAGCGCCGTCGCCGGCCTCGCCGAGCGGTTCGGCGTGCGCACCGTCGTGGGCCTGCACGCGATCCCGATGGCCGTGCCGCACACCCGGCCCGTGCCGGTGACCGCGCACGGCAACAAGCCGGAGCTGCGCAGCGAGCTGCGCTCATGGGACGGCGGCACCATGCGCCTGCCCGGCAGCGCCGCCGGACTGCTCGAGCTGCGCATGGCAGACAAGGGCTACGACACGCTGGGCCTGTCGGTGCACGTGCCCCACTACCTCGCGCAGAACGACTACCCCGAAGCCGTCCTCGGCATGTTGGGCGCGCTCCGCAGCTCCGTCGGCCTCCAACTGCCCGACGGCGAGCTCTCGGTGGAGGCTGCGGAACTGCGCGAGCAGATCGACGCCCAGGTCTCGTCCAGCTCGGAGATCTCCTCGGTGGTCGAGGCGCTCGAGCAGCAGTACGACGAGGCCGCCACGCAGCCGCGCGAGCTGCTCATCGCCGACGGCGAGGCGATTCCGACCGGCGACGACCTGGCCAGCGAGTTCGAGGCCTTCCTCGCCGAGCAGGCCGGCGACGAGGGCGAGAACGGCGACGCCTCGTGACCCAGGTGCGTCAGCGCGTCGCGCTGATCCACGGCCACCGCCGGGCCTACCGGATCGGGGGCACCGGGCCCGCCCTGCTGCTCATCCACGGGATGGCCGACAACTCGTCGACGTTCGAGCCGATCCTGGACCGCCTCGCCGAGCGGTACACGGTGATCGTGCCCGACCTGCTCGGGCACGGCCTGTCAGGGCGCCCGCGCGCCGATTACTCGCTGCCCGCCTTCACGAACGCCATGCGCGACCTTCTCCTCTATCTGGGCGTCGAGCGCGCCACCCTGGTCGGGCACTCGTTGGGCGGCGGCATCGCCGGCCAGTTCACCTACCAGTACCCCGAGATGGTCGAGCGCCTCGTCTTCGTCAACACGGGAGGCGTCACGCGCTCGGTCTCCCCCGTGCTCCGCGCAGTCTCGCTGCCGTTGTCCGAGATCGCGATCCGCTCGCTCGCCCTCCCCGGTGCGGTGCCCATCGCGAGCGCCGCCCTGGAGCTGCTCGGCCGCGTGCCGCACCGGCTCTTCATCGACAACGCCGAATGTGCTCGCGTCCTCGCCGGCCTGCCGCACGCCGGCACCCCGCGCGCCTTCGCCCGAACCCTGCGCGCGGTCGTCGACCCGCTCGGGCAGGTCGTGACGATGCTCGACCGCACGTACGTCGCCGAGACGGTGCCGGTGCTCGTCGTGTGGGGCTCGGACGATCCGATCATCCCCGTCGAGCACGCCCACCTGCTGCACGCCTCATTGCCGTCGTCGCGGTTGGAGATCTTCGACGGTGCCGGCCACTTCCCGTTCCGCAGCGACCCGGAGCGGTTCCTCACGGTACTGACCGACTTCATCGACGGGACCGCGCCCGCGCGGCTCACCGTGGCCGACCTGCAGACCGCGCTGCGTCGTGACGCCGACCTCGACGCCGAGGCCGAAACGCCGGCGTAACCGGCGAAGGCCCGGACCGTAATCACGCCCGCCCACACTGACGAGACGTCAGTGACGAGGAGGCCGCGATGAGTTCCGACGTTCTGCCCTTCCGGGCGCGCCCGTACGTACCCGACCTGTGTTTCGCGACGATCCACGGCCACCGTCGCGCCTACCGGATCGGCGGTACCGGACCCGCCGTCCTGCTGTTGCACGGCATCGGCGACAACTCGCTGGTGTGGGACCTGGTCCTCGCGCCGCTCACCGACCGGTTCACCGTGATCGCCCCGGACCTGCTCGGACACGGCCTCTCCGACCGTCCGCGCGCCGACTACTCGGTCGCGGCGTTCGCCAACGGCATGCGCGATCTGCTGTGCTACCTGGGTATCGAGCGCGTCTCGATCGTCGGCCATTCGCTGGGCGGCGGGGTCGCCGGGCAGTTCGCCTACCAATTCCCGGAGATGGTCGAGCGCATCGCCTTCGTCGCGCCCGGCGGGGTGGATCACGACGTCTCGCCGCTCCTGCGGCTCCTCTCCCTGCCCTTCGCCGAGCAGGTCGTCGCGCTCACCGCCCTCCCGGGCGCCAAGCAGGTCCTGGCGGCCGCACTCCTCGCGGCGGCGGCCGTGCCGAGCCCCGTGCGCCCCGACGCGGCCCAACTGCTCCGTGCGCTCGATCGGATGCCGAACACCGCGTCCCCCCACGCCTTCGCCCGGACCCTGCGGTCCGTGGTGGACCTGCGCGGGCAGGTGGTGACGATGCGGGACCGCTGCTACCTGACCGCCGAGGTGCCGACGCTCGTGGCCTGGGGCGCCGACGACTCGATCATCCCCGCCTCGCACGCCGAGGTCCTCCGGGAGGCGCTGCCCGCGGCGCGGGTGGAGGTCTTCGACGGCGTCGGGCACTTCCCCATGACCGAGGCCCCGGATCGCTTCCTCGCCGTGCTCACGGACTTCCTGACGTCGACGACCCCGGCCCGGCTGGCGCGGACGCACCTGCGCGACGGGCTCCGCTCGGCCGCCGGCGTCGCCGTCGCCGCACCCGCCCAGGAGCTGGGCTGAGCGGCCACGATCGCGGCCCGTAGAGTGAGATGAGTGAACCTCATCGACCTGCTGCCGGCTGATCCGACGGCCGACGCGGTCTTCGAGGCCTTCCTGGAATGGACCGAGGATCGCGGCATCACGCTGTACCCCGCCCAGGAGGAGGCACTGATCGCGGCGTGCTCGGGCGCGAACGTGATCGTCGCGACGCCCACCGGTTCCGGCAAGTCCCTGGTGGCGATGGGTGCCCAGTTCGCCGCGCTCGCGCAGGGCCGCCGCACCTACTACACCGCGCCGATCAAGGCCCTGGTCAGCGAGAAGTTCTTCGCCCTGTGCGAGGTCTTCGGCACCGAGAACGTCGGCATGGTCACGGGCGACGCCGCGGTGAACGCCGACGCGCCGATCGTGTGCGCCACCGCCGAGATCGTCGCCAACGTCGCGCTGCGCGAGGGCGCCGGCTCCGACATCGCGCAGGTGGTGATGGACGAGTTCCACTACTACTCCGAGCCCGATCGCGGCTGGGCGTGGCAGGTGCCCCTCATCGAGCTCCCCCGCGCGCAGTTCGTCCTGATGTCGGCGACGCTCGGCGACACGTCCTTCTTCGAGGAGGACCTCACCCGGCGGACGGGGCGCGAGACCGTACTCGTGGCCGGAGCGGAACGCCCGGTACCACTGCACTTCTCCTACTCGACGATGCCCGTCCAGGATCAGATCGTCGAGCTGGTCACCACCCACCAGGCGCCGGTCTACGTCGTGCACTTCACCCAGCAGGCGGCGGCCGAGCGGGCGCAGGCACTGATGTCACTGCCGCTCGCCACCAAGGAGCAGAAAGCCGCGATAGCGGCGGCGATCGGGGACTTCCAGTTCACGACGGGCTTCGGCAAGACGCTCTCACGGCTGATCCGCTCGGGCATCGGCGTGCACCACGCCGGCATGCTCCCCCGCTACCGGCGCCTCGTGGAGAAGCTGGCCCAGGACGGGCTGCTCAAGGTCATCTGCGGCACCGACACGCTCGGCGTCGGCATCAACGTGCCCATCCGCACCGTCTACCTGACGGGGCTCACCAAGTTCGACGGGAACCGCACCCGCCACCTGCGGGCGCGCGAGTTCCACCAGATCGCCGGCCGCGCCGGGCGCGCCGGATTCGACACGATGGGCACCGTCGTCGTGGCGGCACCGGACCACGAGATCGAGAACGCGCGCCGCGAGGCCAAGGCGGGCGGGGACCCGGCCAAACTCAAACGCGTCCAGCGCCGCAAGCCGCCCGAGGGCTTCGTCTCGTGGGGCAAGGCGACCTTCGAGAAACTCGTAGCAGCCGATCCCGAGCCTCTGGCCTCCCGGTTCTCCGTGACCAACTCGATGCTCCTCAACGTGATCGCCCGGCCGCAGAACTGCTTCGAGTCGATGCGGCACCTCCTGGAGGACAACCACGAATCGCGTCGGAATCAGTTGCGGCACATCCGCACCGCGATCACTCTGTTCCGCGGCCTGGAGTCCGGCGGCGTCGTCGAGCGGCTCGCCGAGCCCGACGAGGACGGCCGGCACGCGCGGCTCACCGTCGAGCTGCAGCCCGATTTCGCCCTGAACCAGCCCCTCGCGCCGTTCGCCCTGGCCGCGCTGGAGCTCCTCGACCCCGAAGAACCCGACTACGCGCTCGACGTGATCTCGGTGATCGAGTCGGTGCTCGACGACCCCCGGCCGGTGCTCCGCGCGCAGCAGAACGCGGCGCGCGGCGCGGCGGTGGCGGAGATGAAGGCCGACGGCATCGACTACGACGAGCGCATGGCACTACTCGAGGACGTGACCTACCCGAAGCCGCTGGAGGACCTGCTGGTCCCCGCGTTCGCGACCTACGCGGCCGGACACGCCTGGGTGACGCAGTTCGAGCTCTCGCCGAAATCGGTGGTGCGCGAAATGATCGAACGCGCCATGACCTTCAACGACCTGGTCTCGAAGTACCAGCTCGGCCGGTCGGAGGGCGCGGTGCTGCGGTACCTCTCGGACGCCTTCCGCACGTTGCGGCACACGGTCCCGGAAACGGCCCGCACACCCGAGCTCGACGACTACATCGCCTGGCTCGGCGCGCTCGTGCGGTACGTGGACAGCTCGCTCGTCGACGAGTGGGAGGAGATGACCTCCCCGGACCCGGTGCAGGCCCACGCCTCCGCGCCGGAGATCGGGCGCTCCACGTCGCTGACCTCGGACGAGCGGGCGTTCGCGGTGATGGTGCGCAACGCACTGTTCCGCCGTGTCCAACTCGTCGCCGAGGAGGAGTACGACCAGCTGGACGCGATGGACCCGGGCGTCGACTGGTACGCGGCGTTCGACGACTACTACGAGGAGTACGACGACATCCTCACCGGCGCGGACGCCCGTGGGCCGCAGCTCTTCTCGCTCGACACCTCGATGCCGCGGGCGTGGCGGGTGCGCCAGACGATCGCCGATCCCGACGGCGACCACGGCTGGGCGATCACCGCCGTCGTCGACCTGCCCGCGTCCGACGAGCGCGGCGACGTCGCGCTCGTGGACGTCGAAGTCGTGGCGGGCTGAATCAGCCGCGAGCCACCGCATCGAGGCCCGCGAGGGACTGATCGAGATACTCGGGCGGGAACGGCGGCATGGCGCCGACGAAGTCCCGGAAGGACTGCGGAGTGTCGGTCCAGTCGTAGGTCAGCGTGACCTCGGTGCCGTCGCCCGACGGTGCCAGGTCGTACCGCCACCACCAGCCGCCGGCCTCCCACTCGCCGCCGGCCGGGGTCTGGCCGGGCAGCCAGCCGATGGTGCGGCCGGGCTCGAAGGCGGAGACCTTGTTCTCCATGACGTAGTCGCCGCCCGCCTGCTCGAGGTACATGTTCACCGAGAACATCTGCCCGACGTGATCGAGCGGGGCGGAGTCCACCGCTGTGCGCACCCAGTCCGTGGGCTCGATGTCCTGGTGGTGCGCCGGATCGGCGAGGACGGCGAAGACCCGCTCGGGGCTGGCGGGGATGACTCGGGTGGCGGACATTTGCTCGGACATGGCGGCTCACTCTCTCCGGTGTCTCCACGGCGCGCCTGGGGCGGCGCGTCATGTTCACAGCGTACACATGAGCGCGTGCGCCGGTGCCCGATCGGAGGAATCCGTGCGCTGGTCCGCCCGTGCGGCGGAGCGCGGCTCGGCCTGCAGCCGCCGCGGACCTACTTCCGCCGGGGGCGGTTACGAGCCGCGCGCGCCTCGGCGACGCGCTGCTCCTCGGCGCGCACCGCATCGAGACCCGCTCGCTCGTCGACCAGCCACTGCGGCGGATCCGCGAGCAGAGCGGCGATCTGCTCGGAGGTCATCGCCGCATCGACTCCGGCGCGCTGGAGGCCCGAGATCGACACGCCCAGACGGGCCGCGACGAGGTTCTTCGGGTGCGGCCCGTTCTTCCGCAGGTCCTGCAGCCACTGCGGCGGCTCCGCCTGCAGCGCCGCCAACTCGTCGCGGGTGATCGAGTTCTCCTGGAACTGGGCCGGCGTGGCGGGCAGGTACACGTCCAGCTTCTTCGCCGCGGTCGCGGGTTTCATGGACTGTGCGTTCGGCCTGCTCATGCCGACCAGCCTATCGGTAATCTCATGCCGTGACCTCATCGCTCCCGCCGGACCTACGGCTCGGCTACGTCCCCGGCGCCACGCCCGCCAAATGGGCACGCATCTGGGGCGAGCGGCATCCCGACGTCCGTCTCGTCCTCGTCCCCGTCGAGGCCGCGAAGGCGGCGGGCGCGGTTCGCGACGGCGCCGTCGACCTGGCGCTGCTGCGCCTGCCCGCGGAGACGGACGGGCTCGCGACGATCGCGCTGTACGAGGAACAGGTGGTCGCCGTCGTGCCGAAGGACCACCACGCGGCCGCCGCGGACGAGCTCACGGCCGCCGATCTCGACGACGAGCCGACCGTGCTCCCCCGCGACGACGCCCTGCGCTGGGACGGCGCCCCGGGCGTACCGGTCGAGCATCGGCCGGACACCACGGAGGCCGCGATCGAGCTCGTCGCCGCCGGGTTGGGCGCGCTCATCGTGCCGCAGTCGCTCGCCCGGCTGCATCATCGCAAGGACCTCACCTACCGGCCCATCACCGATGCGCCCGGCTCCCCCGTGGTGCTCGCGGTCCCGGAGGGTGAGCAGGCCGAGGCGGTCGCGGAGTTCATCGGCGTCGTCCGCGGACGGAAGGCCGGCTCCTCGCGCGGCCGCGCGGAACCGGCCCCCAAGCGCACCGCGCGGGAGAAGACGCTCGCCAAGCAGGCGGCGCGCGCCGCGGCCGGGAAGAAGCCGGGGGCGACGAAGGGCGGGCCCGGCAAGCGGCCGCGCCGCTGATCAGCCCAGGAACTCGATCCACTCGTCGACGGCGAGCACCTCGGCCTGGCGCGGGAAGACCTTGCGCACCAGCACGCGGTGCACCTCGGGGTCGTGGTCGGCGCACGCATCGGAGAGCACCGTGAGGCGGTAGTCGAGATCGCCCGCGTAGCGGACCGTCGACAGCACGACGCCGCTCGTCGAGATGCCCGCGAGCACCAGGTGGTCGGCCCGCAGGCCGCGCAGGACGACGTCCAGATCGCTGCCGCTGAACGCTCCGAACCGGCGCTTGACCACGACGGGCTCCCCCGGCAGCGGCGCCACTTCGGGGACGATGGCGGTCAGCGGCGACACCTCGGTCATCGAGTCGCCGCCCTCCCGGATCGGAGCGAAAGCCCGGTTCGTCGGTGGGATCTCGGGGTAGTCGGGCCGGAAGGCCACGCGCACGTGCACCACGGGGACGCCGTGGTCCCGCGCCGACGACAGGGCGCGTGCGGCGGACCCGAGCGCGGCCGCGCCGGCGCGCTCGGCACCGTCGACGATGCCGCGCTGATAGTCCATGAGCAGGAGGACGGAACGGTCGGAAGCCATGCGCCCAGGCTAGCGCTCAGCGCAGGGCATCGAGGTCCAGCCGGACGACGAAGGGCTCCGCCGTCTCGGCGACGCCTGTGTACGAGGATGATTCGTACCAGCCGTCGACGAGGGTGAGTATCTCGAGACGCACGTCGGTGCCGTCGAGATCGACGATCCAGTAGTCGGGCCCCCACCTGAATCTCCGTGTACGACGACGAGTCCTACCTCAAGGCGTCCCACTCCCCCAGCGACTGGAGGTGCGGGCGGGTCGCAGGGGGCCATGCTACGCCGGATTCTGTGAGGTCACAGGGGCGATTCGGCGGCGGCGCGGGCGATCTCGGCGAGGCGGGTGAAGCCCTCGGTCTTCGCGCTGGAGGCCCGGTAGGCGAGGCCGATCCGCCGGCCCGGCGCGGGCGCGGCGAACCGCGCCGTCGCCAGGTCGGTGCCGCGGAGCTCGACGGCGACCGCGGGCTCGGGCAGCAGCGTCACGCCGAGGCCGCCGGAGACGCACTGCACGATCGTGGCGAGCGAGGCGGCGCGGGTGTCGCCCATGACACCGACGCCCTCCTCCGCCTGCCGGCACAGGTCCAGCGCCTGGTCACGCAGGCAGTGCCCCTCATCGAGGAGAAGGAGCGGCAGGCCGGAGAGGTCGTCCGCGGTGAGGTCGTCGCGGCCCGCGAGCGGATGCCCGGGCGGCACGACCAGAACGAATTCCTCGTCGTAAAGAGGGATCTCGGCGATGGACGCGCTGTGCACCGGCAACGCGAGGACGGCGACGTCGATCCGTCCGGAGCGGAGGGCGTCGAGCAGGCGCGCCGTCTGGTCCTCGACGACGGTGACCGCCAGGTCCTCCACCTCCGCCCGGAGCTGCGGCAGGAGGCGGGGCAGCCGGTACGGGGCGACCGTCGGGATCATCCCGAGCCGGAGCGTGCCGCGGAGCTCCCCGGTGAGACCGGCCGCCGAACTCACCAGCTCCGCGGCGGACGAGACGATCACCGAGGCCTGCTCCAACAGCGCCATCCCCGCCTCGGTGATCAGCACCTTGCGCGTGCTGCGCTCCACCAGCTGCACACCGAGTCCCGCCTCGAGCGACGCCAGCGCCTGGGATAGCGACGGCTGGCTCACGCCGAGCGACGTCGCCGCGGTCCCGAAGTGGCGCGAGCGTGCCACTGCGACGAAGGCGCGCAGTTGCGCGAGGGTCGGCTGGTAGGGCTGATCGGACATGCCTATGAGTCTAATCCGGTCGATCGCCCGTCCTTTGCACCGTCACCCTGAGAGCGCCTAACGACCCGGCGGGCGGGCGCGAAACCTGGTACGAGGAGTTCGTCCACGAAGTGCAGCGGGGAGCCGTCGACCAGGTACTGCTGCCGAACACCTCGTCGAGCTCGAGCACTGACGAGACGGAGGCGGCTGGGTGGCCGCACGCCTCCTCTGATCGTCGGAGAACCTCGGTGCATCAAGGCCTCCAAGAACCCGCTTCCTGGCGGGTGGCGTGATTCACGCGGTTCCACAGATTGATCTGCCCGATGGCGAGGACGAGCGCGGCCAGCTGGGCCGCATCGAACTCGTCCGCGGCGGCGTCCCACAGCTCGTCGGGCACCGCGTCGGGGTTGCCGGCGAGCGCGGTGAGCTGCTCCGTCAGCTCCAGCGCGATGCGCTCGGCATCGGAGAAGTAAGGCGTGTGCCGCCACGCGCCGACCGCGAAGAGCTTGTCGTCGGAGGCGCCGTGCTTGCGCGCCATCCGCCAGTGCCCGTCGAGGCAGGTGCTGCAGCTGTTGAGCTGGCTCGCCCGCATGTTCACCAGCTCGAGCAACTCGGGCGAGAGTCCCGAGGCGGCCACCGCCTCTCCCAGCCTCGTCAGCGCGTCCATCGCGCCGGGGAGGGTGAAGGCGGGGTTGGTCATCCGTGCGGTCATCGTGGTCTCCTTCGTCTGTCACACTCGGGGCGATCACCCCGTCACCTCCATGACGGATCGACGACGGAGGATGTGACAGATGGATCTCGACGACTTCGAAGCAGCGCGGCCGCGGCTCATCGCGGTGGCCACGCGGATGCTCGGCTCGGCCGCGGACGCGGAGGACGCGGTGCAGGAGGCGTGGCTGCGCGCCGACCGGGCGGATGGGGACGGCACCGTCGACAGCCCGACCGCGTGGCTCACCACCGTGGTCTCCCGCATCTGCCTCGACCGCCTGCGCGCCCGCCGCGAGACCGCGCCGCTCGACGACGTCGACCCGGTCGATCCAGGGCCGTCGCCGGACACCGAGGTGCAGCTCGCGGAGTCCGTCGGCGCGGCGATGGGTGCAGTGCTCGACGACCTGGCGCCCGCTGAGCGCGTGGCCTTCGTGCTGCACGACGTCTTCGCCGTCCCCTTCGACGACGTGGCGGCGGTCCTCGGGAAGAGCCCCGCCGCGACCCGCCAGCTCGCGAGCCGGGCGCGCCGCCGCGTCGCGGGCACGCCCCGGCCGGACGCCGCGCGCGCCGACGCGGTGCGCGCCTTCCTCGCGGCCTCACGCGACGGCGACTTCACCGCGCTCGTCGACCTGCTCGACCCCGACGCGGTCTTCCGCACCCGTACCGACGACGCCTCGTCGGTGCTCGTCGGGGCGCCGGCCATCGCCGAGGCCTTCCTGTTCAAGGCGAAGACGGCCCTGGTCGCGCTGATCGACGGCGTGCTCGGCTACACCGTGCGGCTGCCCGAAGCGCCCGGCTACCTGCTGCTCGGCGACGTGACCTTCACCCCCGACGGCCGCATCGCGGCGCTGGACGTCACGCTGCGCACCGACGAGGTCGCGGGCAGCGAGGTCGTCCCGCTCTGACCCGGGAACGACGGTGCCCGCCCCTCGAGAGTGAGGGACGGGCACCGTCGAGCGCGAAGACCTAGTGATCGATGGCCTTCTCGACACCGACACCGGTGAGCGAGCGGACCTCCATCTCGACCGCCTTGTCGGCGAGCTCGGTATCCGGCTTGCCGAAGAGCGTGCCGAGGACGGCGAGGCCGAAGCCGATCGGGATCGACACCAGGCCCGGGTTCTCGAGCGGGAACCAGTGGAAGTCGAGCGACTTGAACATCGACGTCGGCTTCCCCGAGACGGCGGGCGAGAAGACGATCAGCACGATCGCCGAGATGAGCCCGCCGTACATCGAGAGCACCGCGCCCGTGGTGTTGAACCTCCGCCAGAACAGGGAGAACAGGATCGTCGGCAGGTTCGCCGAGGCCGCGACGGCGAACGCCAGGGCCACGAGGAAGGCGATGTTCTGCCCCATCGCGCCGATCCCGAGGATGATCGACACGATGCCGATCACGACCACGGTGATCCGCGAGACCCGCACCTGCGACTCCTCGGACGCCTTCCCGTGTTTGATCACGCCGTTGTAGATGTCGTGCGCAAGGCTGGCCGACGCGGTGATCGCGAGGCCGGCGACGACGGCGAGGATCGTCGCGAAGGCGACCGCCGAGATGACCGCCATGAGAATGGTGCCGCCGAGCGAGAACGCGAGCAGCGGTGCCGCGGAGTTGACGCCGCCGGGGGCCTTGGCGATCACGTCGGCACCGACGTACGCCGCGGCGCCGAAGCCCAGCACCAGAGTGAAGATGTAGAACGCGCCGATCAGTCCGATCGCCCAGGTGACCGAGCGCCGCGCCTCCTTCGCCGTGGGCACGGTGTAGAATCGCATCAGCACGTGCGGCAGGCCCGCGGTGCCGAGAACGAGCGCCAGCGCCAGCGAGATGAAGTCGAGCTTGGTGGTCTCGGTCTTGCCGTACTTGAGTCCGGGCTCGATGATCTTCTCGCCCGACGTGCTGCCGTCGATCGCCTTCTGCAGCAGATCCGAGAAGTTGCCCTTGACCGCGGCGAGCACCATGAGGGTCATCAGCAGCGCGCCGCCGACGAGGAGCACGGCCTTGACCATCTGGACGTAGGTGGTGCCCTTCATGCCGCCGACCAGTACGTACAGGATCATCAGGACGCCGACGACGGCGACCACGATCGCCTGGCCCGTGGTGCCCTTGATGTTGAGCAGCAGCGAGACCAGGCCACCCGCGCCGGCCATCTGCGCGATCAGGTAGAACAGCGAGACCGTGAGGGTCGCGAGTGCGGCGGCCATCCGCACGGGGCGCTGCTTGAGCCGGAAGCTCAGCACATCGGCCATGGTGAACTTGCCGACGTTGCGCAGCCGCTCGGCGACGAGCAGGAGCGCGACCAGCCAGGCGACGAGGAAACCGATCGAGTACAGGAAGCCGTCGTAGCCCTGCACGGCGATGGCGCCGCAGATGCCGAGGAAGCTGGCGGCCGAGAGGTAGTCACCGGCGATGGCGAAGCCGTTCTGCGGGCCGGTGAACGTGGCGCCGCCGGTGTAGAAGTCGGTCGCCTTCTTCGTGGTGCGGCTCGCCTTGATGACCAGGCCCATGGTGACGCCGATGAACAGCAGGAAGATGAGGATGTTCAGCGTCGTGGAGCCGACCTGCTGGCCGACCTCGATCTTCCGTGGATCGAACGCGAGGAGATCGGTCACTTGCCCGCCTCCCCGTCCTTGAGCTCGCCCTCGATGTGCTCGCGCAGCTCGGTTGCCATCGGGTCGATGGTCGTGTTCGCGAACCGGACGTACGCCCAGGTGATCGCGAACGTGGTGACGAACTGCCCCAGGCCCATCACCAGCGCGACGTTGATGTTGCCGAACAGCTTCTGGCTCATGAAGTCGTGCGCGTACGTGGCGAGCAGCACGTACAGGACGTACCAGGTCAGGAACGCGACGGAGACCGGGATGACGAAGCGCGCCAACCGACTCCGGAGTTCGTGGAATTCCTTGCTGTCGTAGGCGCGCTGATAGACCGCAGCCGTATCCTCTTCGTTCACGTGCGAAAGTGTGGCACGGACCACATTCCCCGGGGGTTTGAATCGGTCACAAACGCGATGCAACCCCTTGCAACTGACCCCGGCTCCGCCCCGGCCCGGCCCGGCGCCGACCACGAAGGCGAGGCGCCGGAAACCCCGGGTCAGGCGTCGAGCGCCCGCCTCGTCGCCGCGGCGATCTCGGCGACCTGCTCGTCCGTCGTGATCAGAGCCGGCGAGTACTGGAGCGTGCCCAGGCCCGCGGCGCGGCCGGAGACGCCCTGTGCCCGCAGCTTCTTCACCATCGCCATGGCCTCCGCGGGCTCGTGCAGCTGCACCCCCGCGACGGCGCCGACGCCGCCCCGCACGTCCTTGACCTTCGGGTGGTCGGCGAGACCGGAGAGCTCCCGCAGGAGGGTGGACTCGAGGCGCAGCGCCTCCGTGAGGAGGTTCTCCCGCTCCATGATGTCCAGGACCGCCATCGACGCCGCGGCGGCCGCCGCGTGCCCGCCGTAGGTGTAACCGTGCCGCCACCACACACCGCCGGAGTAGAACGGCTCCGCCACGCGCGGCGCCACGAACAGGGCGCCCATCGGCACGTACCCGCTGGTGAGCCCCTTCGCGGTGGTCATCAGGTCGGGCTGCAGGTCGAACCTGCTGGACGCGAACCAGGCGCCGCCGATGCGACCGAAGCCCGTGATCACCTCGTCGGCGATGAACAGGACGTCGTGTTCGCGGCAGATGTCGCGCACCTCGCGCAGGTAGCCCTCGGGCGGCGGCAGCAGACCGCCGGCACCGATCACCGGCTCGGCCACGAACGCCGCGATCGCGTCGGCGCCGACCCGCTCGATGAGACCGAGGAGCTCCTTGGCGTCGTCCCACGCCACCGTCGCGGTGTCGTCGAAGAGCACGCCGCCGTAGCCCTCGGCGTTGACCGGGATACCGCCCAGGCTGGTGCCGCCCACGTGCATGCCGTGGTAGGCGTTCGAGCGCCCGACGATGAGCTTCTTCTCCGGCCGGCCCATCTCCTGCCAGTAGCGGCGGGCGAGCTTGATCGCCGAGTCGACCGAATCGGATCCGCCGGAGGTGAAGAAGATCTTGCTGTCCGGGACCGGGGCGATCGACTGCAGGCGGTTCGCCAGCGCCACCGTCGTGTCGGTGGCCGCGTCACCGAAGCCCGTCACGTGCGCGACCTTGAGCAGCTGCTCGCGCACCGCGTCGGCGACCTCGGCGCGACCGTGCCCGACGTTGGCGAACCACAGGCCGGCGGTCGCGTCGAGGTAGCGATTGCCATCGGTGTCGAAGACATGGGCGCCCTCGCCGCGCGCGAAGACGAAGGCACCGTCGCGCTGCACGGCCCCCATGTCCGCGAAGCCGTGCCAGAGTGCCGATGAGGTCGTGGGTCCCTGTCCGCTCATAGGCCTAAAATAGAGCAAATGACTGAGCACGAGACGCGCACCGCACGACGCGGCGCAGACGCGGCGCAGCTCCCCTCTCCCTCGAAGCGTGATCTGTACGCCGCGCTCGGCACCGATGCCGCACCCGCTGTGACCCTCCGCGACGAGACCCGCCTGCGGGGGAAGATCAAGCGCGCGAAGGACTCCGACCTGGCGCGTCTCGAGCGCGACGTCGCGGCGGCCCGCGAACGCTTCGCCGTGCGGAAGGCGGCGGTGCCGGCCATCGTCTACCCGGAGAACCTGCCGGTGAGCGCCCGCCGCGACGAGATCGCGAAGGCCATCACCGAGAACCAGGTGATCATCCTCGCGGGCGAGACCGGCTCGGGGAAGACCACGCAGCTGCCCAAGATCTGTCTCGAGCTCGGCCGCGGCGTGCGCGGCATGATCGGCCACACCCAGCCCCGCCGGCTGGCCGCCCGCAGCGTCGCGGAGCGCATCGCCGAGGAGACGACGACGGAGCTCGGCGACACCGTCGGATACGCGGTCCGATTCACTGACAAGGTCTCTCCGAAGACCTCGGTCAAGCTCATGACCGACGGCATCCTGCTCCGGGAGCTCACCCGCGACCGGCTGCTGCGCGACTACGACACGATCATCATCGACGAGGCGCACGAGCGCAGCCTCAACATCGACTTCCTGCTGGGCTACCTGCGGCAGCTCCTCCCCCGCCGGCCCGATCTCAAGGTCATCGTCACCTCCGCCACCATCGAGCCGGAACGGTTCGCCGCCCACTTCGCGCGGCCCGACGGTGCGTCCGCTCCCGTGATCGAGGTCAGCGGCCGCACGTACCCGGTGGAGATCCGGTACCGCCCGCTCGACGAGATGACCGACGATGCGGAACCCCTCGACCAGGTCACGGGCATCGTGCACGCCATCGACGAGCTCTCCCGCGAGGCGCCCGGCGACGTGCTCGTCTTCCTCTCCGGCGAGCGCGAGATCCGCGACGCCGCCGAGGCACTGGAGGCGAAGTACGGATCCCGCGGATCCGCCGGACGACACGGCGCCGTCGAGATCCTGCCGCTGTACGCACGCCTGTCGTCCGCGGAGCAGCACCGTGTCTTCGCCCCGCACACGGGGCGCCGGATCGTGCTCTCCACCAACGTGGCCGAGACCTCGCTGACGGTGCCCGGCATCAAGTACGTCGTGGACACGGGCACGGCGCGCATCTCCCGGTACTCGGTGCGCACCAAGGTGCAGAGGCTACCGATCGAGCCGATCTCGCAAGCTTCGGCGCAGCAGCGCTCCGGTCGCTGCGGCCGCACCTCCGACGGCATCGCGATTCGGCTGTACTCGGAGGACGACTTCGACGCGCGGCCCGTCTACACCGATCCCGAGATCCTGCGGACGAACCTCGCGTCGGTCATCCTGTCGATGACCGCGCTCGAGTTGGGCGAGGTCTCCGCCTTCCCCTTCGTCCAGCCGCCCGACGAGCGGGCCGTCCGCGACGGCACGGCGCTGCTGGAGGAGCTGGGGGCTCTCGAGGTCGCCGGGAGCGGAGCGAGCGGGGCCGGTAGCAGCAGCCGCTCCGAGGGGCACAAGCGGCTCACCGCCGTCGGCCGCCAACTCGCGGACCTGCCCGTGGATCCGCGGATGGCGCGGATGCTGGTCGCGGCGCGCGAGTTCGGTGTCCTGCCGGAGGTCCTCGTCATCGTCGCCGGCCTATCGATCCAGGACGTGCGCGAGCGGCCGGCCGAGCACCGCCAGGCCGCCGATGCGCAACACGCGCGTTTCGCCGACCCCACCTCGGACTTCCTCTCGTACCTGAACCTGTGGCGGCACCTCGGCGAGCGCCGGGCCGAAGTGAGTTCGAGCGCCTTCCGCCGCGAATGCCAGCGCGAGTTCCTGCACTACGTGCGCATCCGCGAATGGCAGGACCTCCAGGGCCAGCTCCGGCAGATCTGCCGGGACCTCGGGTGGAAACTGGAGTCCCTGGGCCGGGAACCGGCACCGTCGCCCGACCTGATCCATCAGGCCATGCTCGCCGGGCTGCTGTCCCAGATCGGACTGCGCGAACCGGACGGCAGGGAGTTCCTCGGCGCGCGAGGCGCCAAGTTCCTGGTCTTCCCCGGCTCCGCGCTCTCCAAGAAGCCGCCGCGGTTCGTCATGGCCGGCGAGCTCGTGGAGACCTCGCGACTCTTCGCCAGGACCGTCGCCAGGATCGAGCCCGAGTGGGCCGAGAAGCTCGCCGGACCGCTGGCCAAGCACCACTACTCCGAGCCCCACTGGTCGACCAAGCGCGAGGCGGTACTCGCCAAGGAGCGCGTCACGCTCTTCGGCGTGCCGCTGGTCGCCGACCGCACGGTGAACTTCGGCCGGATCGACCCGGTGGCCGCTCGGGAGCTGTTCCTGCGGCACGCACTGGTCCAGGGCGAATGGCGCACCCGGCACCCGTTCTTCGCGCGCAACCGGGCTTTGCTCGACGACGCCGAGTATCTGGAGGACAAAGCGCGACGCCGCGACATCGTCGTCGACGAGGACGGGCTGTTCGACTTCTACGACAAGCGGGTGCCCGAGGGCATCGTCTCGGCACGGCACTTCGACTCGTGGTGGAAGAAGGCCTCGAGGACCGAACCCGACCTGCTGGACTTCACCGCGGACGATCTCCTCGGGGACGGCGCCGCCGATGTGACCGCGGAGGCCTACCCCACCTCGTGGCTGCAGGGCCGTATCGAGGTGCCGCTGAAGTACCGTTTCGAGCCGGGTGCCGCCGATGACGGCGTCACCGCCCGGATCCCCGTCAAGGACCTCGCGACGGTCCGCGCCGACGGCTTCGAGTGGCTCGTGCCCGCGATGCGCGAGGAACTGGCCGTGGCGCTGATCAAGTCGCTACCGAAGCAACTGCGCCGCGAGGTGGTGCCCGCGCCGGACTTCGCGGCCGCGGCGCTCGCGCGCCTGACGCCCCGGGCCGAGCCGCTCATGGAGGGGCTCGCGCGCGAGTTGACCCAGCTGTCCGGCACCGTCATCCGCGCCGGCGACTTCTCCCTCGCCGCGATCCCCGATCACCTGCGCGTGACCTTCACGGTGATCGGCGACGACGGCCGCGTCCTGGGCTCCGGCAAGGATCTCGACGCGTTGAAGCGCTCCCTCGGCGCCGCCGTGCAGCAGGATCTTTCCAGCCGTGCCGGCGCGTACGAGCGGGCACCTGCGAAGCAGTGGACCGCGGACACGCTCGGGGACGTGCCGCGCACCATCGACACCGAGGTCCGCGGCAGCCGCGTCACCGGTTTCGGCACGCTCTACCCCGATGGTGACGCCGTCGGCGTCAAGGTGGTGGCCGCCGAGAGCGAGCAGGCCGTGCTCATGGGTGCGGGCCTCGACGTGCTCCTCGGACACGCGCTCCCCGCGGCGCACAAGTCGGTGCTGCAATCGGTCGGGCAGCGCGAACGGCTCGCGCTCTCGCAGAGCCCGTACGCGACCCCGATGGATCTCGTCGCGGACTGCCGCCGGCGCGCGATCACCGATCTCCGCGCCGGCGCGGGTCTCGCCTGGACCCCCGACGAGTTCGCCGCCCTCACCGCGACGGTCCGCGCCGGGCTCGGCGCCGAGGCGCAACAGGACTTCGCACACGTGGCCGCGGCGGTGGCGACCGCGACCGAGGTACGCGGGGCCATCGCTGCGGCTCCCCCGGCACTCCGGGAGGCCGCGGACGACATCGCGGAGCAACTCGACTCGCTGCTCTTCCCCGGCTTCGTCGCCGCGACGCCCGGGGCGCACCTGCAGCACCTTCCCCGGTACGTGGCCGGCGCCGCCGCGCGGTGGGCGGCGCTCCCGGGATCCATCGACAGGGACGACCGCGGGATGTCGACGCTCGACCGCGTCTACGGCGCCCTCACCGCGAAGCTGGACGCGCTGCCCGAGCACCGCAGGGATGCCGCGCACGAACAGGTGCACTGGATGATCGAGGAACTCCGGGTCAGCCTGTTCGCCCAGTCCTTGGGCACCGTCGGCTCGGTCTCGGAGAAGAAGGTGCTGGCCGCGATCGCGGCGCTGACCTGAGCACCCGGCGCATCCGCGGGCCGGTCGCGCCGGATCAGGCCGCGTCGGTGGGGTCCGCCGCCGCGGCGCGGGTGCGGAGGTCGCGGATGGCGGCCTCGAAGTCCTCGATGGACGAGAAGCTCTGATAGACCGAGGCGAAGCGCAGATAGGCCACCTCGTCCAGGTCGCGCAGCGGCCCCAGGATCGCGAGGCCGACCTCGTTCGCGGGCACCTCGGCCACGCCCATCGCGCGAATGGTCTCCTCGACCTGCTGTGCGAGCTTGTGCAGGTCGTCCTCCGCCACATCCCGTCCCTGGCACGCTCGCCGCACGCCCTTGACGACCTTCTCGCGGCTGAAGGGCTCGGTGACGCCGTTGCGTTTGACGACGGCCATGACGGCGCTCTCGACGGTGGTGAAGCGGCGCCCGCATTCGTTGCACGAGCGGCGCCGGCGGATCCCCTGACCGTCGTCGAAGACGCGCGAATCGACCACCCTGGTGTCCTCGTTCTTGCAGAACGGGCAGTACATCGGTCCACCTCCCGCGCGGCTGCGCTCGGACGTCCGGCGGGGCAGCTGCAGCACGGTGGCCCCTGCCACCGCCGTGCCCCGCGATCTCGACTCCGAGAATACTCGGCGCGGGAACGGCACCACGTTGTCGAGGTGGGCCGAGCGCCCGCCCTGCCGGGAATCCACTATCACCATGCGGGTGGTCATCTGCGTCTCCTTCGCTCGTGGGTGGCGGTCAGTACCGGGGCGTGATGAGGGTCTGGCCGGCGTGCACGCGGCCGTCCCGCAGGCCGTTGATCTCCGCGATCTCCGCGACGACGGCGGCCTGGGCGCGGTCGGGCGCGATCTCACGGGCGATCTGCTCGAGGCTCTGCCCCGTGCGGACCGTCACGATCGAGGTCAGGGCGGGCTGCGCCGCGGTCGGCGTCGGCTCCGCGGAAGAGGACCCGCCGAAGAGCACCAGCAGGCCGGCGAACACGCCCGTGGCGAACAGCACACACGCGGCGAGCGACGGGCCGGGCGCCCGGCGGGCGCAGCCGTCGGCCCGCGAGTAGCCGCGGGGTGCACGGCGCGCCGCGGAACGCACGCCCGGGCGTTCGACGGTCCGCCGGGCGGATCCGCGTGCACCCGTCACGCGGACCGCCGCCGGCTCCGTTCGAATCCCGCCGTCGAGAACGTCGTTCGACGAGGTGATCGAAGACGAAGCGACGTCCACGGAACGACTGCGCGCCAGCCGCGGCGAGACCCCGCGGGCCCGGGTGGCACCGCGCCGGCCCGCAGCTGCGGAGCCGTGCCGCACCAGCGCCTGCGCCTCCGCGGCGGCCTCCTGTGCTGCAGTGATGACGTCTCGATCGATGATCGCGGTCATGGTCTCTCCTGAAGTCGGTAGCGGTTCCTTCTCGCTCACCCACAGGTCTATCGGAGGGGACTGACAAGTTTTCAATCCAGCCCCACCAGTCACACCGAAGTGCGTGCAAGTGTTCGAGAGAACTTCTGTTCGATTTCTACCACACCCCTCGAGCGAGGGGAAGACACGCGGGGAAATTTCTCGAACAGATGTTTGTCAGCACGTCCGGCCTGGACTACAGTGGAGTCGGAACCGAACGGGCGTGAGGAGCGACACATGACAGATGAACGACAGGTCCAGCACCGGGACAAGCGCTTCCGCGACGCACAGGGCAACGTCTCCGAGGATCACCTCACCCGTCGTCAGAAGCAGGTCCTGGAGGTGATCCGGCGGTCCGTCCGCGACCGCGGATACCCGCCGAGCATCCGGGAGATCGGCGACGAGGTCGGCCTCACGTCCACCTCGTCCGTCGCCCATCAGCTCCGTACGCTCGAGCGCCTCGGCTTCCTGCACCGCGACCCGAACCGTCCCCGCGCGGTCAACGTTCAGGGCGCGGAGGAGCGCACCGCGCAGGTGATCCAGAAGGTCATGGAGGACGAGGATCGGATGCCGGAGCCCGCCTTCGTACCGGTGCTCGGACGCATCGCGGCGGGCGGCCCCATCCTGGCGGAGGAGGCGGTCGAGGAGATCTTCCCCCTCCCCCGCGAACTCGTGGGCGAGGGCTCACTGTTCCTGCTCAAGGTGGTCGGCGAGTCGATGACCGATGCGGCCATCTGCGACGGGGACTGGGTGGTCGTCCGGCAGCAGTCCGTCGCCGAGAACGGCGACATCGTGGCGGCGATGCTCGACGGCGAGGCCACCGTGAAGACCTTCCGCCGGACCGGTCGCGACGTGTGGCTGATGCCGCACAATCCCGCGTTCGACCCGATCCACGGCAACGACGCCGTGATCCTCGGCAAGGTCGTCACCGTGATGCGCCGCATCTGACCGCTCCCGTTTCCGACAGCGCCGGCTCGTCGACCACCTGGTCGGGGGCCGGCGTTCGTCGTCCTCCGAGAGAGGCGACGGCGCAGGCGGCGCTGCCGAGCAGTAGCCCCGCGACCACGCCGGGGTGCACGGGCTCGCCGAGCATCAGGAAGGCGAACAGCGCCGACACCGAGGGGATCACGGCGAAGAGCATTGCGGCACCACTGGCACCCGCGAGGCCGATCACTCGCAGATACAGCGTGGTCGCGGTCATCGAACTGAGCAGCACCATGAGGACGAGTACGACCGCGCCCTGCACGGGATGCGCCACGGTGGCGCCGTAGGCGACTGTCAGGAACCCCGCGGGTACGGCGGCGACGAGCATGCCCACCGCGTTTCCCGCCACCGGGTCGACGTCACGGCAGAATCGTTGCTGGTAGACACCGCCCACCGCGATGCCCACGAGCCCGAGGAGGGTGAAGCCCATGCCGGCTCCCGCGTGGGCCAGCGCCGGCACCGTCGACCAGCAGGCCGTGACGACCGCCGCCAGGCCGAGCGCAGCGGCGAGTGTCCGGCGCACCGTGAGCCGCTCGTGCAGGACGGCCCGGGCCACCACGGCGGTGAGCGCGGGATTGACGCCGATGATGAGTGCCGCGACCCCGGCGGGCACCCCGGCACGCAGGCCGAGGTAGCACCCGATGAACTGGGTGGCCTGCGCCAGGAGACCCACGACGACGGCGTGGCCCAGGGCCGCGCCCGTCGGATTCCGTCGGCCCGTGATCCGCACGACGCCGAACATCAGGACACCGGAGATCGCGAACCGCAGGAGCAGCAGAAGGAACGGACTCATGGCGGCGACGCCGAGGGCGCCGAGCGGGTAGCCGAAGGCGTACAGGACGACGACCGAGACTGCGAGCACCGGAGGGATTCTCATGCCGGTCATCGTCGAACGCGCAGGGGCCGCGCGTCCAACAATGATTGACGATCACGATTGATCGTCGTTATCGTTCATTCATGGCCGATCCGATCCTGGACATCGTCCCCCTTCGCAGTGTCGTCGCGATCGCCCGCTGCGGCGGGGTCCACCGCGCGGCCGAGGCGCTGCACCTGACGCAGTCCACCGTCAGCGCCCACCTGCGCAGACTCGAGAAGTCCACCGGCGGCTCGATCGTCGAGAAGGCGGGGCGCGGTGTCCGTTTCACCGACCACGGCAACCGCCTCCTCGGGCACGCCCAGACGATCCTCGATGCGCACGACGCCGCAGTGCACGCGCTCTCCTCCCCCACGACCCGCACACTGTCCGTGTCCGCCACCGAGCACGGCGCCGATCGCCTCATCCCCGAGCTGAGCCGCGGCTTCGGCTCTCTCCCCGGCGGGTGGACCGCGCAGTTCCGGTTCGACCGCAGCGCGCAGGTCGCGGGTGCCGTGGAGCACGGCTTCGCCGACGTGGCGGTCTTCCTCGCGCCGATCGATCACCCGGACGCCGTCGGCCCCATCGCTCTGCACTGGTACGCGGCCAGGGACTGGGAGCATCCCGCCGACGCGGTGCCCGTCCTCCTCTTCGACGATCCCTGCGTCCTGCGCGCGCCGGCCGCGGATGCGCTCGCGCGCCACGGGATCGACTACGTCGTCGCGGCCGAGGCCGCGAACCTCGCGGGCCTGTACTCGGCCGCTCGCAGCGGTCTCGGGGTCACGTTGCTCCCGGCCATCGACGCGACCGACGGCCTGGTCGCCGTCGAGACCATGCCGGTCATGCCACCCATCGCGCTCGCCGTCACCGTCGGCGACCGCGTGCCGGCACCGGTCCGGGCCGCCGTCCGCCGCGCCGCCGCCGCGGTGACGACCACGGCCTAGCCGGCGGTCGCGTCGGCGTACCGGCGCAGATGATCGATCGCGGAACCGAACTCGGTCTCGATCGCGGTGAGGCGCTTGAAGCAGTGGCCGATCGCGAGCTCCTCGGTCATCCCCATGCCGCCGTGCAACTGGACCGCGTTCTGTCCGACGAACCGGGCCGCCCGCGCGATCGTGATCTTCGCCGCGGAGACGGCTCGTCGTCGTACCTTCGGGTCGGCATCGAGGTTGAGCACCGCGAGGTAGGTCGCCGCGACGGCCTGCTCCAGCTCGAGCGACATGTCGACCATGCGGTGCTGCAGCGCTTGGAAGGAGCCGATGGGCACTCCGAACTGGCGCCGCTGCTTGGCGTACTCGACGGTCTCCGCGACGACCCGCCGCATGATCCCGACCGCCTCGCTGCACACCGCCGCGGTCCCGTCGTCGAGTGCGCGCTCGATCACCTGCCAGGCGCCGCCCTCGGCGCCGAGCAGCGCGGACGCCGGAACACGCACGTCGTCCAGCACCAGATCGCCCGTCTGGTGATCGTCGATCGTCCGGTAGTACTGCGCGGCGATGCCGGCCGGCGGTGCCGCGGCGTCGACCTCGAGCAGGAACAGGGAGAGCCCGTCACGATCGAGCCGCTCGCCGGACGTGCGCGCGGCGACGATGAGGTGCGTCGCCAGCGGCAGGTCCGCGACCACGATCTTGGCACCGGTCAGGACGTAGCCGTCACCGTCGCGCACGGCCGCCGTCCCGATGTCCCAGGGCTCGCGTCCGGAGTCGGGCTCGGTGAGCGCGAAGGCGATCCGCGCCTCGCCCTCGGCGATGGCGGAGCACACCGCGTCGGCCGCCGCGCCGCCGGCACCGCGCAGCAGGGCCGCGCCTACGACGGCGGTCCCGATGTAGGGCTCGACCACCAGTGCGCCACCGAGTTCCTCGGCGATCACCATCATCTCCTCGGGCCCTCCGCCGAGTCCGCCCACGCTCTCGGGCAGCGTCGCGGCGAGGATCCCCAGATCCGCGGCGAAGGCCGCCCAGACCGCGGGCTGCCAGCGCTCCGCCGAGCGCGCGGCGCTCCGCGACTCGACCAGCGGGTACCGGCCCGCGAGATACGACCGCACGGCGTCGCGCAGCATCGTCTGTTCGTCGGTGAGTGTGAAGTCCATCTACAGCCCCAATGCCGCTTTCGCCAGGATGTTCCGTTGGATCTCGTTGGAGCCCGCGTAGATCGAGCCCGCACGATCGTTGAAGTAGCGCAGCGGCGCGACGGCCTGCCACAGGTCGCCGCTGTGCGCGCCGCCCGCGGGCGGCAGATACTCGACCACCGGGCCGCCGGGCCGCGTGACGTGTGGCTGGTAGACGCGTCCGCGCGGGCCGGCGCTCTTGTGGATGAACTCGGTGATCGCCTGGCTCAGCTCGGTGCCGAGGATCTTGAGCATCGAGGCCGCGGTGCCCGGGTTACCTCCCGCCGAGAGCACGGCGAGTGAGCGGTGCTCGAGGATCTCCAGCACGTCGACGCGGGCACGCAGCTCCGCGAGGCCCAGCCGGAAGTCGTCGTCCTCGGACAGCGGCCGACCAGCGCGTCCGGGAACGCCCTCCGCCTGCGACGCGAGCCGGTCGAGCGAGACCTGCAGCCACGGCGCCGAGGCGCCGCCGCCGCGTTCGAACTCGAGCAGGTACTTGGCGACGGTCCAGCCCTCGTCGATCTTCCCGAGCACGTTGGCCTTCGGCACCCGCACCTTGTCGAAGAAGACGACGTTCTGCACCTCCTCGCCCGAGGCCATGACGAGCGGCTGGATCTCGATGCCGGGCACCGTCATGTCGAGGAGCAGGAACGTGATGCCCTGCTGCTTGCGCTCCTGCTTGGAGGTGCGCACCAGGGCGAACATCCAGTTCGCCTCGCGGGCGTGAGTGGTCCAGATCTTCGAGCCGGTGAGCACGAGGTCGTCGCCGTCGGACTCCGCGCGCATCGACAACGAGGCCAGGTCCGATCCCGATTCCGGCTCGGAGTAGCCCTGGCAGAAGAAGACCGAGGCGTCGAGGATGCCGGGCAGGAAGAAGTTCTTCTGCTCCGAGGTCCCGAACTTGACGATCGCGTGCGCGACCATCCGGATCCCCATCGGCGACAGGAAGGGCGCGCCCGCCAGCACGGATTCGCGGGCGAAGATGTAGTGCTGCGCGACCGACCAGTCGCAGCCGCCCCACTCGACCGGCCACGCGGGCGCCGCCCAGCCCCGCTCGTGCAGGATCGCCTGCCACTGCAGACTCGCCTCGTGGTCGGAGTAGACGCTGGTGGCGAGATCACCCGCCGCGCGCAGATCGTCGGTCAGGTGCGTATCCAGGAACTCCCGCACCTCGGCACGGAAGGCCTCTTCCTCCGCTGTGAACGTCACATCCATCCGGGTCTTCCCCTCGTTGACACCCTCGCACTGGCGAGACAAAATAGGAGTATGTCTCATCCGTCGCGGACTGACAAGCAGTCCGAGGTGATCCGTCTCGCCGCGCAGTGGTTCCGCGAGGGCCGCCGGGTCGATCTGGGGCAGCTCGCACAGGCCTCCGGGATCGGCAGGGCCACGCTCTACCGCTGGTTCGACGGGCGCGAGCACGTGGTGGGCGAGGCGATCTGGCTGGGCATCGCACAGGCGATCGCCCGCGTCGAGGCCGCCGAACCCGTCCGCGACCGCGCGGCCTTCCTGCGCTCCTTCACCCGTTTGGCGCACGAGGTCCGCGACTATCCCCCGCTGGCCGGATTCGCCGCGGACGAGCCCGAATTCGCCATGCGGGTGCTGCAGTCCGGCGGCAGCGTGGTGCAGGAGCGGCTCATCGCGTGGGTCGAGGACTGGCTGGCCGACCTCGCCGTCCCGCCGTCCGACGGTACCCACGGCGTCGCCCGCGCCGACCTCGCCTACGCCGTCGTCCGGCTCGCGGAGTCCTTCCTGTGGTCCGACATGATCATCGGCACGCCGCCGCAGCCCGGCAAGGCGACGGCCGTCGTCGAGCTCCTTCTCGACGGGGCCACCGGCTAACCGGAGACGATGCCCACCACGAGATTGATCGCGGTGGCGAGGATCAGCGTCCCGAAGACGTACGACAACAGGCAGTGGCGCAGCACCACGCTGCGGATCCCCTGCGAGGAGACGGACGTGTCCGACACCTGGTACGTCATGCCCAGGTTGTAGCTGAAGTAGAAGAAGTCGCGGTACGCGGGGGCCTCGTCGGCGTTCCAGTCGATCCCGCCCGGCTCGTCGCCGGGATCGCCGTAGTACTGCGCCGCGTACTGGGTCGCGTAGGTCAGGTGCAGCGCCGCCCACACCGCGAACGCGGCGAACAGCGCGGCGGCCGCACCGGCGTCCTTGTGACCGGACCGTCCCGCCACGAGCAGCGCCACGATCGCGACGAGGCCGCTGAGCGCGATCACCGCCACGACGACCTCGGCGACCCGGGGCCGGAAGTTCTCCCGCTGCACCGTGGCACGGGTGGACCCGGCGTCGAGCGGCCACAGCGTCGCCCACCCCGTCGCCACGAAGACCGCCGCCGCGGCACCGATCCCGACGAGCACGCCGAGCGTGGCGTCGACCAGCGCGCCGACCGATCCGCCGGCCACCGCGCCGATCACTACCGACAGGGCCGCCCGCGTCGTGACGGACAGGACGGGCTTCGACGCCGTGGGACTCATCCGTCGATTGTGCGCGCTACGCCGCGAAGGGCGACAGTGATCCGGCGAGAGCGCCCGGCACGCGCGCCGTGATCCGGGTGCCCTCGGCCACGTGCTCGGTGGTGAGGATCGTGCCCTCGGCGTGGACCCGGGCCACGAGATCGCCGCGGTCGTACGGCAGGAGCGCCGTGACCTCGACGTCCCCCGCCGTGATCAGCTGCGTCATCCGCTCCAGCAGTTCGTCGATGCCCTCGCGCGAGTGCGCGGAGACGAAGACGGCGTCGGGCAGCGCGACCCGCAGCTGGGCCAGCACGACGGGATCGGCGGCGTCGATCTTGTTGACCACGAGCAGCTCCCGGGGCAGCGACGCCTCCCGCTCCCCCGCCACCTCGCGCAGCACTTGGCGGACCGCGTCGATCTGCCGCTGGGGCATCACGTCGCTGCCGTCGACGACGTGCAGCAGCAGGTCGGCGTCGACGACCTCCTCCAGCGTCGACCGGAAGGCCTCGACGAGTTGGGTCGGCAGGTGCCGCACGAAGCCGACGGTGTCGGTGAAGACCACATCGCGGCCATCGGTGAGAACGCCCTGCCGGGTGGTGGGATCGAGCGTGGCGAACAGCGCGTTCTGCACGAGAACGCCCGCGTCGGTCAGCGCGTTGAGCAGGCTCGACTTGCCCGCGTTCGTGTACCCGGCGATCGCGACGGCCGGCACGCCCGAGCGGCGGCGGGCGCCGCGCTTGGTGTCGCGGGCCTGCTTCATGCCCTTGATCTCGCGGCGCAGCTTCGCCATCCGCTCGCGGATCCGACGACGATCCGTCTCGATCTTCGTCTCACCGGGACCGCGCAGGCCCACGCCGCCGTTGCTGCCCGCGCGGCCGCCGGCCTGGCGGGAGAGCGCCTCGCCCCAGCCGCGCAGCCGGGGGAGCATGTACTCCATCTGCGCGAGGCTGACCTGCGCCTTGCCCTCGCGGGAGGTGGCGTGCTGGGCGAAGATGTCGAGGATGAGGGCGGTGCGGTCGATGACCTTGACCTTGACCACCTTCTCCAGCGCGTTGAGCTGCGCCGGGGTGAGCTCGCCGTCGCAGATCACGGTGTCGGCGCCCGTCGCGAGGACGACCTCGCGCAGCTCGTGGGCCTTGCCCGAGCCGATGTAGGTGGCGGGATCCGGCCGGTCACGCCGTTGGATCACGCCCTCGAGCACCGCGGATCCCGCGGTCTCGGCGAGTGCCTTGAGCTCGGCGAGCGAGGCGTCGGCCTGTGCCGCGGAGCCGGAGGTCCACACGCCCACGAGCACGACCTGCTCGAGACGAAGCTGCCGGTACTCGACCTCGGTGACGTCGTCGAGCTCGGTCGAGAGGCCGACGACGCGGCGGAGCGAGGAACGCTCCTGGAGCTGGAGTTCTCCGATGGTCGGCTGATGCGGATCCGTCGGTTCCCAGGTGTCTGTCTGTGTCATATGCGACCCATTCTCGCACGTGGCGGCGGTACGGGTCACGCGAGTTTTCGCAGGGCGAAACCGCTCAGAGCGCGGAGAGCCGCGCCGTCCCGGACGCGACGATGCGGCTGGGGCCGCGGAGCACGGCACCGTCGGTATCGACGGTGACGGTGACGACGCCGCCGGGCACGTGCACGTCGACCGCACCGGTCTCCCGCCCGACGGATCGCAGCGCGGCGACGGCGGCGGCCACGGTGCCCGTGCCGCAGGACCGGGTCTCGCCCGAGCCGCGCTCGTGGACACGCATGTGGACGGCGCCGTCGACCAAGGGGGTCAGGACCTCGACGTTCGTGCCGTGCGGGAACAGGCCGTGGTCGAAGGTCGGCGCGCTCGCCACGTCGAGCGCCGCGAGGGCCTCCTCGGTGAGCCCCGGGACGACGCAGGCGATGTGCGGGTTCCCCACGTCGACGGCGATGCCCGCGAGGTCGCGGCCGTCGACGCCCGCCGACGACGTTCCGAAGACGCGCGGGACCCCCATGGACACCGCGACGTCGGCGGCCTCGGGATCGGCGTGGTGCACGCGGACGGGCTTGGCCCCCGCCCGCGAGCCGACGACGAACGTCTCCCCGGCGACCAGCGCGGAGGCCGCGAGGAAGTGGGCGAAGACGCGGACGCCGTTGCCGCACATCTCGGCGATCGAGCCGTCGGAATTGCGGTAGTCCATGAACCAGTCGCTGCGCGTCACGCCCTCGGGCACCGCGTCCAGGACGCCCGCGTCGAGGAGGTCGCCGGCGCGGGCGACGCGCAGCACGCCGTCGCCCCCGATGCCGGCGCGGCGGTCGCAGAGGGCGGTCACGAGCTCGGGCGTGAGGTCGATGTCGACACCCGGGTCCGGCAGGATCACGAAGTCGTTCTCCGTACCGTGGCCCTTGAGGAAGTCGACTGCGGTCATGCGGACCAGTCTACGGGCGCCTCACGGCCGCCACACCGGGGCGGCGTGCGCCGCGAGGGCGGCGCCGACCAGGTCCTGGTCGGCACCGTCGAGCCAGACCACGCGGGGGTCGCGCCGGAACCAGGACCGCTGCCGACGCACGTACCTGCGCGTGCCGATGAAGGTCAGCTCTCGCGCCTGCTCGAGGTCGTACTCGCCGTCGAACGCGGCGAGCACCTGCGCGTAGCCGATCGCGCGCGCTGCGGTGACGCCCTCGCGCAGACCCCGCTCCTCGAGCCCGCGCACCTCGTCGACCAGCCCCGACTCGAACATCAGGCGCGTGCGCAGGTCGATCCGGGCGTCGAGCTCCTCGGTGTCGCGGTCCAAGGCCACGATCGCGGTGTCCCAGCGGGCGGGCCCGATCGCCGGCGCCGACGCCGCGAAGGGCTCCCCCGTGATCGTGACGACCTCGAGGGCGCGCACGATGCGCCGGCCGTCGGTGGGGAGGATCTTCGCCCCGGCGGCGGGGTCGAGCGCGGTGAGCTCTCGGTGCAGAGCCAGGGGGCCGATCTCGGCGAGCCTGTCCTCGAAGTGCGCGCGCACGGCCGCGTCGGTCGCGGGGAAGCGCCACTCGTCGAGCAGGGCCTGGAAGTACATCATGGACCCGCCGACGATGACCGGGGTGCGTCCGGCGGCGAGCAGCGCCTCGGCGTCGGCGCGGGCCCGCTCCTGGTACGCGGCGACGGTCGCGGTCTCGGTCACGTCCAGCACGTCGAGCTGGTGGTGCGGGATACCGCGCCGCTCCGCGACGGGCAGCTTCGCGGTGCCGATGTCCATGCCCCGGTACATCTGCATGGCGTCGATGTTGATGATCTCGCCGTCCAGCCGCTCCGCCAGATCGAGTGCCAGATCCGACTTCCCGGTGGCCGTGGGGCCGACGACGGCGATGGGGCGCACGGTGCCGGAGACGCCCGCGGTCGGCGTCATCACGCTCCCCCGGTGGCCACGAGGTACCCGACGCCGAAGGGTGCGTCGCGGTAGAGCACCTCGGCCCCTCCCGCCACGGCGCGGGCCAGTGCCCGCCATCCCTCGTCGAGCCCGTCGACGGGGCCGCCTTCGGCGACGGCGGCGACCTGCATGTCGAAGACGGCACCGTCCTCGGGACGGTGGCCGCCGGGCGCACGGGCGGTGAGCGTGTTCGGACCGTCGAGAACGAAGAGCAGTCCCTCCGCCTCCGCGTCCCCTTCGACGAGGCGGACCGACGGGGCGGAGGCACCCCGCAGCCAGGCGGCGATCAGCAGCGGCACCGGCCAGGACGGGCTCGGCGGCAGGTCGTTCGACGGTCCGCCGGGCCCCGCGGTGACGATGACGTCGGCCCCGAAACCGGCGAAGGTCCCCGCCGGCGCCTCGTCGTCCCTGGTCAGGGGGACGGAGGACACGACACGCCAGGTGCGGGCGCGGGCACCGAGCCAGGCGCCCGCTCCGAGTGCCGCACTACGCAGCCGATCGGCGTCCGGATCGCCGGGAGCGCCCACCAGCTCCGGAACGAGCAGCGGGGCGCCGGGGATCACGGCGACGGGCCGGTGGTCGCGCTGGGACGGATGCACGGGAAGAACGCTAATCGATCGCGCCGGGACGGCCGCGGAGTGCTTCAATGGATCCGGGCCCGCGCGCTGTGCGGGTCCATGACGACCGGCAGCCGTGACGCGCGGCGCAGACGAAGGGGAACCCCGTGGCCGAGAACGACCCGATCGCCGAGACCACTCCGATCGAGGGCGCCGCCCCGAAGCCCACTCCGGGCGCCCGGCCCGGCCCCAAGCCGCACCCCGGCCCCCGGCCCGGGGGCCCGCGCCCGCACGCCCCCGCAGCGGCGCAGAGCGCGCCGCGCACGCGGCCGGCGTCCGATCCGAGCAAGCACGGCCGGGTCGACGACGACGGCACCGTCTACGTGGTGACCTCGGGCGGCGAGCGCGCCGTCGGGTCCTGGCAGGCCGGCGAATCCGCCGAGGGCCTCGCCCACTACGGCCGCAAGTACGACGAGCTGGCCACCGAGATCGAGGTGCTCGAGGAGCGCCTCGCCAGTGGTACGGGCGACCCGAAGAAGATCCGCACCGCCGCCCAGCAGATCGCCGACTCGCTGCCCACCGCCGCGGTCGTCGGCGACCTCGACGCCCTCGCATCCCGCGTCGGCGCGCTGCTCACCGGCGCGGACACGGCGATCGTGACGGCGCAGGCCGACCGGGAGAAGAACCGCTCCGAGGGCATCGCGCGCAAGGAGGCGCTGGCCGCCGAGGCCGAGCAGATCGCGGCCGAGGCGACCCAGTGGAAGACCGCCGGCGACCGGATGCGCGCGCTGCTCGACGAGTGGAAGACGATCAAGGGCGTCGACCGCAAGACCGACGACGCGCTGTGGAAGCGCTACTCCAAGGCCCGCGACGCGTTCAACAAGCGTCGCGGCGCGCACTTCGCCGAGCTCGACCGCGAGCGCGCCGGCGCGAAGGCGCGCAAGGAGGAGCTGATCGCCGAGGCGGAGAAGCTCAAGAACGACACGTCGTGGGGCGAGACCTCGGCGAAGTTCCGCGACCTGCTCGCGAAGTGGAAGGCGGCCGGCCGCGCGCCGCGCGACGCCGACGACGCTCTCTGGGCCCGGTTCAAGGGCATCCAGGACGAGTTCTTCTCCGCCCGCAACGCCGCCGCCGGCGAGCGCGACGCCGAGTTCGCGGAGAACGGCAGGGCCAAGCAGGCCCTTCTCGACGAGTACACCCCGCGGATCGAGTCCGCGCAGAATCTCGGCGCCCAGAAGTCGGCCCTGCGCGAGCTGCAGGACAAGTGGGAGGCGATCGGCAAGGTCCCGCGCGAGCAGATGGGCTCGCTGGAGGCGGGGATCCGCGCCCTGGAGAAGAAGATCAAGGCCGCCGACGACACCCAGTGGCGCCGCACCGATCCCGAGGCCGCGGCGCGCGCCGCGCAGTTCCGGGACCGCGTCGCCCAGTTCGAGGAGCAGGCCGAGAAGGCAGAGAAGGCCGGCAAGACCAAGGACGCCGTGCGGCTGCGCGAGCAGGCCCAGCAGTGGCGGGAGTGGGCCGACGCCGCCGAAGGCGCGATCGAGGACCGGTAGCCGGTCGTCGCGGCGGGACCGTGTTCGTCGAGCGGATCTCGGTCGGCGCGTCCGGCGCCGGCCTCCCCCGCTGGGTGCGCGAGGTGCCCGCGCTCAAGCCCCTCATCGGAGGCGCGCCGCTACCACTGACCGCCCCGGTGACCTTCGTCGTCGGGGAGAACGGATCCGGTAAGTCGACCCTCGTCGAGGCCGTCGCGGAGCAGTTCGGGCTGGACGCACGGGGTGGCCGGGCCGCCGTCCTGGGCGGCAACCTCGGCACCGAGAAGACGCCGCTGGGCGAGGCACTGCTCCTCGGCCTGACCCACCGGGGCCTGGCGATGCGCCGGGGCCCCCGGACGCGCAGGCACGGCTTCTTCCTCCGGGCGGAGACCGTGCTCGAGATGAACGAGCGGTTCGGCGGGCGCTACGGCTACTGGGACGACGTCGATGTCCGGAGCCACGGCGAGGGCTTCTTCAGCATCTTCGAGGCGATGCTCACCGAGCCGGGCTTCTACGTCTTCGACGAGCCCGAGTCGGCGTTGTCGTTCCATTCGTGCCTACGGCTCGTCGCGCTCTTCGGCCAGATGCGCGACAGCGGCTCGCAGATCGTCTGTGCGACGCACTCTCCGGTCCTGACGGCTCTGCCCGGCGCGCAGATCGTCGAGATGACGCCGAACGGTCCGGCCCCTGCCGCGTGGCGCGACCTGGCGCTGGTCCGGCACTGGCGACGTTTCCTGGAGCATCCCGAGACCTACCTCGACGAGCTCGTCACGCGCACCGTCGACACCGGTGCCGAGCCCGAGCGCACCGTCTCGCCGGAGGACGAACGCGAGCTGATCCGGCGCCTGCGGGCCCGGATCCACGGCGAGGACTGACCGGCTAGGCCTGGTCGGTGGGACGCTGCGGGCGCGGCGGCTGGTTGCCGATCCGGTTGGACCGGGCGAACTCGTCCCACTCCTGCGCGGCGTCGCGGCGCTCCTGCTCGGCGGCGAGCTGGTACGGGGTCCGCGCCCAGATCGTCTTGATCCACACGACGGCGAGCACGATCATGGCGAACCAGCCGAGGAACAGGCCGATTCCCGCGCCCGTCGGCGGTTCGCCGTGCAGGCCCGGGGTCTGCCGCGACCAGACGGACAGCAGGCCGAAGACGATCGAGACGCCGCATCCCGCGCCGGCGATCACGGACAGCACCCAGCGACGGGTCAGCAACGCCGCGCCGGACGCGAAGACGCCGAACAGCACCTCGAGCCAGACGAAGATCTTCGACACGATGACCAACGAGCTGCCGTCGATGTGCGGATCGCCGGTGATGATCTCGATGCCCGTGACCGAACCGGTGTGCGGCAGAGCGAGCGAGCCGATCACCGCGACCACGGCGATCGCGGCCACCAGGATCCGCGGACTGACCTGGAACTCGCCGGCGAGCTTGCGCTCGACCGACTCGACCTGGGAGCGCAGGCTCTCCAGCTCTTCGGCGCTCCGGGGGTTCTCACTGTCGGCGTTCATGGCCTCCATTGTCCACCCCGCGCCGGGCGTTGTCTCCTACAGGTCGTCGTAGAGCCTGTCAGCAGGACGAACACCCCGCGGACGCGGGCGCTGCGGCGGGTGCGGGGCGGCCGACGGGCGGCAGGCCCAGCCCCACCCCGACGGGCGCCGTGACGGGGGTGATCGAGGCCTCGACGTTGTCGCCGGCGCGCGTGCGGCGGTGGCTGAGCACGCCGTCGTCCGCGACGAGGTGGTGCGGAGCGGCGCCGGTGATCACGACCTCGACGACATCGCCCGGACGGATGCTCTCGTCGCCGGCGAAGTGCACGAGCCGGCCGTCCCGCGCGCGACCCGACATGCGCTTGGTCTCGGCGTCCTTGCGGCCCTCGCCGAGCGCCACCAGGAGTTCGACCCGGCGGCCGACCTGCTTCCGGTTCTCCTCGAGCGTGATCCGCTCCTGCAGCGCGATGAGCCGGTCGTAGCGCTCCTGCACGACCTTCTTCGGCAGTTGCTCGGGCAGGTCCGCGGCCGGGGTACCCGGCCGGATCGAGTACTGGAAGGTGAACGCGGAACTGAACCGGGCCTTCTCGACGACGTCGAGCGTGGCCCGGAAGTCCTCCTCCGTCTCCCCCGGGAACCCGACGATGATGTCGGTGGTGATCGCGGCGTGCGGGATCCGCTCGCGGACCTTGTCGAGGATGCCGAGGAACTTGGTGCTGCGGTAGCTGCGCCGCATCTCCTTGAGCACGCGGTCGGAACCCGACTGCAAGGGCATGTGCAGCTGCGGGCAGATGTTCGGGGTCTCCGCCATCGCGTCGATCACGTCGTCGGTGAACTCGGCCGGGTGCGGGCTGGTGAACCGGACGCGCTCGAGGCCCTCGATGCGGCCGCACGCCCGGAGCAGGTCGGCGAAGGCGCCGCGGTCGCGGCCGAGATCGGGGTCCGCGAAGTTGACGCCGTAGGCGTTGACGTTCTGGCCGAGCAGCGTGACCTCGGAGACGCCCTGGTCGACGAGGGCCTGCACCTCGGCGAGGATGTCGCCCGGGCGCCGGTCGACCTCCTTGCCGCGCAGGCTCGGCACGATGCAGAAGGTGCAGGTGTTGTTGCAACCCACCGAGATGGACACCCACCCGGCGTAGGCGCTTTCGCGCCGCGCGGGCAGCGTCGACGGGAAGGCGTCGAGCGCCTCCTTGATCTCGACCTCGGCCTTCTCGTTGTGACGCGCACGCTCCAGCAGCGTCGGCAGGGAGCCGATGTTGTGGGTGCCGAAGACGACGTCGACCCACGGAGCCTTCTTCACGACGGTCCCGCGGTCCTTCTGCGCGAGGCAGCCGCCGACGGCGATCTGCATGCCGGGCCGCTCCCTCTTGATCGGGGCGAGGTGACTGAGGTTGCCGTACAGCTTGTTGTCGGCGTTCTCCCGCACGGCACAGGTGTTGAAGACCACGAGATCGGCCTGCTCGCCGCCGTCCGCACGCACGTACCCGGCGTCCTCGAGCAGACCCGAGAGGCGCTCGGAATCGTGCACGTTCATCTGGCACCCGTAGGTGCGGACCTCGTACGTTCGGCTGGCAGGGGCTGCGTCGATCACCCCACCAGGATAATCGGCGAGGGCAAATCACCCCGCTTCACAGATTTCCGGGACCAATCCGCCCGAGTTAACGTGATCGAAACGTCGGAACTCCTAGGCTCGGGCAATGACCACTCCCGCGAACGAGCCCACAGGCTCCGCTCCGATGATCGAGATCGAATCAGTGGAGAAGCACTTCGGCGACCTCCACGTGCTCAAGAACATCAACCTGACCGTTCCCAAGGGCCAGGTGGTGGTGATGCTCGGCCCGTCGGGCTCCGGCAAGTCGACGCTGTGCCGCACCATCAACCGGCTCGAGCCCATCGACTCGGGAACGATCAAGATCGACGGCGCCCTCCTCCCCGAGGAGGGGCGCGGCCTGGCGAACCTGCGCGCCGAGGTCGGCATGGTCTTCCAGTCCTTCAATCTCTTCGCGCACAAGACGATCCTCGACAACGTGACGCTCGGGCCGATCAAGGTGCGCAAGCAGTCCAAGGCCGATGCGGAGAAGCGCGCGCTCGAGCTGCTCGACCGCGTGGGCATCGTCGCGCAGAAGGACAAGTACCCCGCCCAGCTGTCCGGCGGCCAGCAGCAGCGCGTCGCCATCGCCCGCGCGCTCGCGATGGGGCCCAAGGTCATGCTCTTCGACGAGCCCACCTCCGCGCTCGACCCCGAGATGGTCAACGAGGTCCTCGACGTCATGGTGGGCCTGGCCAAGGAGGGCATGACGATGGTCTGCGTGACGCACGAGATGGGGTTCGCGCGCAAGGCCGCCGACCGCATCCTGTTCCTGGCCGACGGCGAGGTCGTCGAGGACACCGAGCCCGAGTCCTTCTTCACCGCACCGAAGTCGGACCGCGCCAAGGACTTCCTCGGCAAGATCCTGGGGCACTGATGACATCACCGCAGAGCACTCGAACTCGACGGTGGCGGGGCGCGGTCGCGGCCGTCGCCGCCGCACTCGTGACCGTCCCCCTCCTCTCCGCGTGCGGCACGGACACACCGCGCAGCCTGCTGGACTCCATCAAGAACGGCGACGTGGTGCTGGGCACCAAGTACGACCAGCCCGGCCTCGCGAACCGCAACCCGGACAAGTCGCACTCGGGCTCCGACGTGGACGTCTCGGAGTTCGTGATCAAGCAGATCGCCAAGAACAACGGCTGGTCGGAGCCCAAGATCACGTGGAAGGAGACCCCGTCTCCCCTGCGCGAGCGGATGATCGAGAACGGCGAGGTCGACATGATCGCCGCCACCTACTCGATCAGCGCCGCCCGCACCAAGAAGGTGACCTTCGCCGGACCCTATCTGACCACCTATCAGGCACTCCTGGTGAGCAAGAAGACCTCGAACCCGATCCGGAGCCTCGAGGACCTGAACTCGGGCCGGAAGCTGTGCTCGGTCTCGGGTTCCACGTCGGCGATCAACGTCAAGGCGGCACTGCCGAACGTCCAGCTGCAGCAGTACGACGGCTACGCCTCGTGCGTCGAGGGTGTGCGCCGCGGCGTGCTGGACGCCCTCACCACCGATGCGACGATCCTCGCCGGCTTCCAGGCCAAGTACCCGGGCGAGTTCGACATCGTCCCGATGACCTACCCGAAGGACGTGACCCTGACCAGCAGCACGGGCACCAAGACCGAGAAGAAGAAGGGCGACCAGTTCTCCACCGAGCGCTACGGCATCGGCCTGCGCAAGGGTGATGGAGAGGCGCTGAGCCAGGTCAACAAGGCGCTCCGGCAGATGATGCTCGGCGAGCAGGGCACCGCCACCTACGACGCGGAGGCCGTCCCCTCGGTCCCGACGTGCGTGGTCCCCACGACCGCCGTCTCCACGTTCACGGGGCTGGCCTACGCCAACCCCGACAACGAACTGTTCAAGGCGCTGCGGGAGAACCTCGGCGAGTACGCGAACACCATGATCGACCAGGGACGCCCGGTCGACGGCGGCAAGCCGAAGTCGGTCCTCGTCGCCGTCCCCGGCGATCAGACCTGGCTGCTGCCGAAGGAGGTCCCCCTCCCGGGGCCCGATGGGAAGCCGCTCCCCGGGCCCGACGGTAAGCCCGCGACGGCCCCGCAGTCCGACCCGCGGACCTGGTGCACGAAGGTAGGTGCGTGAGCATGTGGGAAGACCTCGGGCCGCAGCTGTGGCCGGCTTTCTGGGTGACCATCAAGCTCACCTTCTGGTCCGCGATCGGTGCCACCATCTGGGGCACGATCCTCGCGGGCATGCGCGTCTCGCCGGTCCCGGCGATGCGGGTGTTCGGTACCTGGTACGTCAACATCATCCGCAACACTCCGCTGACGTTGATCATCCTGTTCCTGTCGCTCGGCCTCTACCAGAACATGGCGCTCGCACTGGTTCCGGACGGGCCCGACTTCACCGAGAACAACAACTTCTGGCTGGCGGTGATCGGCTTCATCGCCTATACGGCCACCTTCGTCTGCGAGACCCTGCGCTCCGGCTTCAACACCGTGCCGCTGGGCCAGGCCGAGGCGGCCCGCTCGCTGGGTCTGTCGTTCATGCAGGTCTTCCAGCTCATCGTGCTGCCGCAGGCCGGCCGTGCGGTGATCGCGCCGATGGGCAGCGTGCTCATCGCGCTCACGAAGAACACCACGATCGCGTCGATCATCGGCGTCGGTGAGGCCGCACTGCTGATGAAGGAACAACTCGAGTTGCACAGCGATCAGTTGGTCCTGATCTTCGTGATCTTCGCGGCCTGCTTCATGGTGATCACTCTGTTCGAGGGAGCCGTCTTCGGCTACTTCGCCAAGCGTCTGGCGGTGAAGCGATGAGCACGAAGTCCACGTCGACCGTTCTCTACGACGCGCCGGGCCCCAAGGCCCGGGTGCGCAACAACATCATCGCGGTGGTCTTCATCGTGGTGCTGGTGGCCCTGTTCGCGTGGGTGATCACGACCTTCGCGGCGAACGGCCAGTTCGATCAGGAGAAGCTCGAGCCCTTCGTCGACACGAACTACTGGGGCACGTACATCCTCCCCGGCCTGTGGGGCACCTTCAAGGCCGCTCTGGCGTCGATCATCCTCGCGATGATCATGGGCGCCTTCCTCGGCATCGGCCGGCTCTCCGACCACCGGTCGGTGCGCTGGGCGACGGGTGCGATCGTGGAGTTCTTCCGCGCGATCCCGGTGCTGATCCTGATCTACTTCCTGTACATCGTCTTCGGCGTGTACAAGGTGTTCACCTCGGACTACATCGCGTTCTTCGCGGTGGTCTTCGGTCTCACCCTGTACAACGGCTCGGTGATCGCGGAGATCCTTCGGTCGGGCATCAACTCGCTGCCGCAGGGCCAGTTCGAGGCGGCGAAGGCGCTGGGGCTGCGCAAGACCCAGACGATGCGCCTGATCCTGCTGCCGCAGGCCGTCGCCGCCATGCTGCCGGCGCTGATCTCGCAGATGGTCATCGCGCTCAAGGACAGCGCGCTGGGCTACCAGATCGGCTACATCGAGGTCGTGAAGTCCGGCATCCAGGCGGGCAACGAATGGGGCAACGTGATCCCGTCGCTGATCGTGGTGGCGATCATCATGATCCTCATCAACTTCGGGCTCTCGGCGCTGGCGTCGAACATCGAGAAGAACCTGCGCGAGGGTCGCAAGAAGAAGTTGATCCTCGATCCACCGCACGCGCTTCCCGAACCCGGGCTCATGTCGAAGGAGGTCATGGAGACCACCCATCCGGACCCGAAGCACAAGGATCTGCGGCAGGACTACGGCGACTGACCGCCGTGCCCTCCAGACCCCGCGCGAGCGCGGCCGTAGCACTGGTGACGGTGCTCATGGCCGCGCTCTGCGCGTGTTCGGGACCCTCCCCGCGGAGCCTGTTGCGGTCCATCGACGACGGTGCCGTCATCCTCGGCGTGAAGGCCGACCAGCCGGGCCTCGGCCTACGCGGCGCCGGCGGAGACTACGCGGGCTTCGACATCGACATCGCCCGCTACGTCGTTCGGACGGTGGCCGCCTCCCGCGGGAAGCCCGAGCCGAGGATCACGTGGCGCGAGAGCCCGACCCCGCAGCGCGAACGGCTCATCGACAACGGCGAGGTGGACGCGATCGTCGCCTCGTACTCGATCGACGCCGCCCGGGCCGCCGCGGTGACCTTCGCGGGGCCGTACCTGACGACCCGGCAGGGACTGCTCGTGCGCGGGGACGAGTCGGCCGTAGGCACCGTCTCGGATCTGGGGCGCGACCGCACGCTCTGCGCGGTGACGGGGTCGACGTCGGCCCGGACCGTCGCCGCGCTGCTTCCCGGCGTCCGATTGATCGAGTACGACAGCTACTCCGCCTGTGCGGACGCTCTGGCACGCCGCGCCGTCGACGCGTTCACCACCGACGAGGTGATCCTCGCGGGCTTCGCCGCCCAACGCCCGAACGCCTTCCGCCTGGTCGACATGCTCGTACCGAGGGATACCTGCGTCGACGGCCGGCTGCGTACCGCCGGCGCGCCCTTGTCCGTCGAACGCTACGGCGTGGGGCTCGCCCACGGTGACGACGCCGCCCGCGACGCGGTCAACGCCGCGCTGCGCTCGATGCTCGCCTCCGGTGAGTGGGAGCGTGCCCTGCGACGCGCCGTCGGGGATGAGGAGGCCGGCCGGACCGTGGAGCGGGACGGCGGCCCGGACCGGCTGGTGGACGGTATAGGAGACCTCGGCTTCCTCGCCGCGACGAGCGCGCCGTGCGCAGCCCGCTGATCGTCACAGGTACGGGCTGGTGAGCAGTTCGATTCCGTGCCCCGCGGGATCGCGGAGGTAGAAGCCGCGGCCGCCGTGCCCGTGGTTGATGCGGCCCGGCTCCTTCCAGAACGGGTCGGCGGCGTGGTCGACCCCGCGCGCTGTCACGAGTGCGTACGCGCGGTCGAAGTGATCGTCGTCGAGGAGAAAGGCGTAGTGCTGCGGCTGGATGTCGATCGGCGGCGACGCGATCTGCAACAGGACACCGTCCTCGATCTCGAGGTTGGTGAACGGTCCCCAGGACTCGGCGGGGCGCGCCTCGAGGTAGTCGCGGTAGAACGCGGCGGATTCGTCGCTGTCCGTGGCGAAGATGATGGTGTGGTTGAAACGTGCGGGCATGGGAATCTCTTTCGGGTTCGGAATCGGGATTGTGGGTCACCTGATTCCGAACGGCGGAGAGCGCGCCGTCAACCGTTCGCCGGATCACCCGTCCGTGCGTGGCCCGTGGCCGTTCCGGCAGTCATGGCAGTAGACGCTACCCGGCGCCGCTCCCGCGTGCCAGACCGTGGAGCGACGGGTGGACGCACAGCGAAGCCCCCGGAGGGATCTCCGAGGGCTTCACTTCGCAGGGGATCTCTCCCGTGGATCGTGTGCACATCCGTCGTACTACCGGCCTGCGCGGCTATTCCTGCTGCGCGTCCGCCTTCTCGCGGATCGCGTCGAGCACGACCGACAACGCCAGCGACGGGTGGTAGCCACGGCGCCCGAGCATTCCGACCAGCCTCTGCGTGAGCTTGTCCCGCTCCATCCGGTCCTCCGGCACCTCGACGCGAGCGAGCTTGCGCTCCACCAGTTCCACGGCCCGTTCCCGTTCGTCCTCGCGACTGACGGTATCGAGCGCTGCGGACGCCTCCTCGTCACCGACGCCCTTGGTGCGCAGCTCCTGCGCCAGGGCCCTTCGGCCGCGGCCGGAGAACTGGTGGCGGGACTGCACCCAGCGCTGCGCGAACGCGGCGTCGTCGATCAGCCCGGCTGCGACGAACTTGTCGAGCATCCGCTCGGTGAGTTCTTCGTCGAATCCGCGGCGGGCGAGCTTGTTGCGCAGCTCCGCCCGCGAGTGGTCCCGCATCCCGAGGGCGCGGTAGATCAGGTCCCGGGCCAGCGCCTCGCGCTTGACCGGGTCCTGTTCGGCCTGCTGCCGATCGCCGCTCGCGTCGCCGTCATCGCGCGGACGGCGCCCACGGCGCCGGCCCCGCGAGACGATCTCGTCGTCGGCGTAGTCCATGGCGACCTAGAAGTCGACGGGCGCGGGAGCGATCTCGTCGGCCTCGACGGTGATGTCGGCACCCACACCCAGCTTCTCCTTGATCCGCTTCTCGATCTCGTCGCGGACGTCCGGGTTCTCGACCAGGAACTTGCGGGCGTTCTCCTTGCCCTGCCCCAGCTGATCGCCGTCGTAGGTGTACCAGGAGCCGGACTTGCGGATGAAGCCCTCGTTGACGCCCATGTCGATGATGGAGCCCTCGCGGCTGATGCCCTGGCCGTAGATGATGTCGAACTCGGCCTGCTTGAACGGCGGCGAGACCTTGTTCTTGACGACCTTGACGCGGGTGCGGTTACCCACGGCGTCCGTACCGTCCTTGAGGGTCTCGATCCGGCGCACGTCCAGGCGCACCGAGGCGTAGAACTTCAGCGCCTTACCGCCCGTGGTGGTCTCGGGCGAGCCGAACATGACGCCGATCTTCTCGCGCAGCTGGTTGATGAAAATGGCGGTGGTGCCCGAGTTGTTCAGGGCGCCGGTCATCTTGCGGAGCGCCTGGCTCATGAGGCGGGCCTGCAGGCCGACGTGGCTGTCGCCCATCTCGCCCTCGATCTCGGCCTTGGGCACCAGGGCCGCCACCGAGTCGATCACGATGATGTCGAGCGCGCCGGAGCGGATCAGCATGTCCGCGATCTCCAGCGCCTGCTCACCCGTATCGGGCTGCGAGACGAGCAGGGCGTCGGTATCGACACCCAGCTTCGCGGCGTAGTCGGGGTCGAGCGCGTGCTCCGCGTCGATGAAGGCCGCGATGCCGCCGTTGGCCTGCGCCTCCGCGACCGCGTGCAGGGCGACCGTGGTCTTACCCGAGGACTCCGGGCCGTAGACCTCGATGACGCGGCCGCGCGGGAGGCCGCCGATGCCGAGCGCCACGTCCAGCGCGATGGATCCGGTGGGGATCACCGCGATGGGCTGGCGCACCTCGTCTCCGAGGCGCATGACGGAGCCCTTGCCGTAGCTCTTGTCGATCTGGGCGAGCGCCAGCTCGAGGGCCTTATCGCGATCCGCGGGTGCAGGTGCCATGGGACTCTCCGTCCTTCGGGCCGAGGCTGGGAAGTGCCGCGGCGCTGGGTTCTACTGTTGCTACGGACGCTAGAGGGACCCTCTGACAAGTTTCGCATCCGCATCGGGCGCGCTCTCGCCGGCTCACTTTCACGTCGAACACCGACGACTATAGGCGAACCTGCGTTCGAAGCAAGCATCGAACGCGCGACACGCCGCACATCGATCGGACGACGCCGTACCGTCGGGACGAAATCACCTCCGAGCTGCTCTTCCCCCGCTCCGCGCGAAGCGTGCGGGTGTCGTCCCGACCATCGACTTGAAGTGCCGGTTGAGGTGCGACTGGTCGTGGAACCCCGCCTCCACCGACACGTCCGCCGGAGCGCCGCCGGCCAGCAGCATCCGGCGCGCGAGCTCGACCCGCCGGCCGATGAGATACCGATGCGGCGGGAGTCCGAACTCCTTCGAGAACTCCCTGACCAGGTGCGTCGGGTCCACGTGGAGCGCACGTCCGGCCGCCTCCAAGGTCATGCCCTCCCTGACACTGCCGTCGAGCAGATCCCGGAGGGCATGCGCGAGGGACCGATTCCGCGGCGCCCGCGCCGGCTCTGGATTTCGGTCCAGGTGCCACTGCAACCGTTCGACGATCAGGGCGAGCCGGCTCTCCGCTTCGAACTCCTCGCCCTGCGCGGCGAGCGCTCGGTTGAGCTGGTCGACGCGCCGCCGAAGCGGACCGTCCAGAAGCGTCGGCGTACCGACGGCGCGACCGATCCCGGTGAGCATCCGCGACTCCAGGTAGATCACGCGCTTGTCGAAACCGCCCGCCGTGAGGCTGTGGCCGTCGTGCGCGACGTGAGGCGGCAGCAGCGTCACCGACCGCGTCGACGAATCGCACCGCTCGCCGTCGAGCTCGTACCCGATGCGCCCCCGATCCACGGTGAGCAACGTCCACACCTCGTGCGTGTGCATCGGATAGGCGTGCTCCTCGAAATGCGCCCGGAACACTTCGGCGACTCCTTCGACGCGGGGACGCCAGGCTACGGTCGACTCCGCGGACATTCATCAAGTATGTACAAGAATCCGGAGCCGCGCGATGACGATCCTGGGTGCATGACCGAGACGATTCGATTCGACACCAAGATCGCGGTGCTGCTCCGCGACGATCTGGCCGGCTGGCAGCGCCTCAACACCACAGCATTCCTCGTCAGCGGGATCGCCGCCACTGTCCCGGAGATCGTCGGCGCCCCCTACGCCGACGCCGACGGTGTCGCGTACCTCCCCATGTTCCGTCAGCCCGTCCTCGTCTTCGAGGGCGATGCCGAGACCCTCCGCACCGCGCACACGCGAGCGCTGGGGCGAGGTCTGGTCATTTCCATCTTCACGCGGGATCTCTTCTCGACAGGCAACGACAGGGACAACCGCGCCGCGGTCGAGGCGGTCGGCACCGACGAACTGGATCTCGTCGGGATCGGTGTCCACGGGCCGAAGAACGCTGTCGACCGGATCACGAAGGGCGCGCGAATGCATCCCTGACGCCGTACCCGGAAACGACGGTGACCGCCCCTCGAAGCGAGGGACGGTCACCGTCGAACACGAGGGACGGAGGGCTACCAGCCCAGCTTCTCCAGCTGCGCCTGGACGGCGGCGCGGTACTTCTCCACGTTGCCCGTCTTGATCGACTCGTAGCCGCGGACCATGTCGGGCAGCTCGGCGAGCGCGACGACCTGATCCCGCTGCGCCTCGGTCACGCGGCCGCCCTCGGCGGCGGCGATCATGAGGCCCACGAGCGCGCGGTACTCGGCGATGAGCGTGCGCTCCATGCGGCGCATCTCGGTCATGCCGAAGACGTCGAGCTTGGTGCCGCGCAGACGCTTCATCTTCGCCAGCGTCTTCATCCCCGGGTTCACCCACTCGCCCAGCGCGAGCTTGTTCTTCAGGCCCATCTCGCGCAGCGTCGGCGGGTGCAGGCGGATCGCCTTCTTGGCGTCGGCACCGAACTCGTCGGCGACCTGCGCCGCGAAGCCGGCGTCCTGCGAGAGCCGGGCCACCTCGTACTCGTCCTTGTAGGCCATCAGCTTGTGCAGATTGTGTGCGACGGCCGCGGTGAGATCCTCCGAACCCCAGTCCTTCTCGGCGCGGAAGACGCGGGCGACGTCGGCGACGTACCGCTCGGCGTACGCCTTGTCCTGGTACGCGACCAGCTCATCGACGCGGAGGCCCACCTGGCGCAGCAGCTCCTCCGAGCCACCGTCGAGCACCGAGACGAGCCCCTGCGCGAAGACGCTCACGGGGGCCGGCGCCGGGATCGGGTGCAGCGCGTCGATCGCGGCCTTCACGCCCGCCGGGTCCGAGACCGACTGGCGGCCGCGGCGGAAGGCCTGCAGGTTCTTCTCGACGGCCACGCCGTTGAGCTCGATGGCCCGCTCGAGCGACTCCGAGCTGATCGGCAGGGCACCGGTCTGGAACGCGGCGCCCACCATGAACAGGTTGGCGTACTGCTCGTCACCGAAGAGCTGCAGCGTCAGGTCGCCCGGATCGAGGTAGACGGTGCGCAGCGACGCCCGATCGATGGCCTCGTGGATGCTCCGCGCATCCGGGTAGCCGACCGACGTGTCGATCACCATCTGCCCGGTGGGCACCTCGGTGGTCGAGACGATCGACGTGGTGCGCTCCGGCGAGGCGACCTTGAGGTTCGCCGGGTCGACGCCGACGAGGCTGTCGCAGGACAGGTACACGTCGCAGTCGCCGGAGGCGACCTTCGCGGCCTGATCGACGTACGTCGCGGAGACCTTGATGTCCGAGACGACGGCGCCACCCTTCTGGGCCATGCCGGTCATGTCGACGGTGCGCGCCGAGTGACCGTCGAGCACCGTGGCGGTCGCCATGATCTGCGAGACCGTGACCACGCCCGTGCCGCCGATGCCGGTGACGCGGATCGCCATGCCGTCCGCCTCGCGGCGGGCCTTCTTCGGCTGCGGGATCGACTCGGCGGTGATGTCGGGCACCGACTTGCGGACCCTGCCGACCTCGCCGGGGGTGACCGTCACGAACGACGGGCAGTCGCCCTTGAGGCAGGAGAAGTCGAGGTTGCAGGAGCTCTGGTCGATGCGGGTCTTGCGTCCGAACTCGGTCTCCACCGGGTGCACCGAGAGGCAGTTGCTCTTCTGGCCGCAGTCGCCGCAGCCCTCGCAGATGCGCTCGTTGATGACCACGCGCTGGTTCGGCGTCGGGTACTTGCCGCGCTTGCGCTTGCGCCGCTTCTCCGCGGCGCAGTGCTGGTCGTGCACGAGGACGGTGACGCCGGCGACCTCGGCCAGCTCCCGCTGCACGTCGAGCGTGTCGGCGCGGTCGCGGACCTCGACGCCCTTCGGCAGGCCGAGGGACTTGGTGCGCTTGGGATCGTCGGAGGTGACGACGACCTTGGTGACGCGCTCCGCCAGCAGCAGGGTGCAGATCTGCGGGAGCGTCATCTCGCCGACCGGGTCCTGGCCGCCCGTCATGGCGACGGTGCCGTTGAACAGCAGCTTGTAGGTGATCCGCTCGCCCGAGGCCACGGACTGGCGCAGCGCCAGCGAACCCGAGTGCATGAACGTGCCGTCACCGATGTTCTGCACGAAGTGCTTCTCGGTGACGAAGGGGGCCATGCCGACCCACTGCGCGCCCTCGCCGCCCATCTGACTCACGCCGGTGATGTCGCCGACCTGCTGCGGGTCCATGAGCAGCACCATGGCGTGGCAGCCGATGCCGGCGCCGACGAGCGTGTCGTCGGCGACCTTGGTCGACGTGTTGTGCGGGCAGCCCGAGCAGAAGTACGGGCTGCGCGCCGCGAGCGGCAGCTCGATGCGGGTCCGCACCTGGGCCTTGCGGTCCAGCCAGTCCTTCGCGGCGGGCACCTTGTGCACGCGCGCCAGGCGCTGGGCGAGGCCACGGGAGACGGAGTCGACGTCCAGCTCGCCGAAGCGGGAGAACAGCGTGGAGCCGTCCTCGTTGGCCTTGCCGACGATGTTCGGCGCGACGGGGTGGCGGAAGAGGATGTCGCGCATCATCGTCTCGAGGAAGTCGCGCTTCTCCTCGACGACGATCACCTCGTCGAGCCCGTCGATGAACTCGTGCAGGATCTGCCGCTCGAACGGATAGACCATGCCCATCTTGAGGATGCGGATGCCGAGGCGGTTGAGATCATCGTCCTCGATGCCGATGAGCCGCAACGACTCGCGCACGTCGAGGTAGGTCTTCCCGGCGCAGACGATGCCGATCCGATCGTCGCTGGAGCGCACGGTGATCCGGTTGAGCCGGTTGATCCGGGCGTACTCGGTGGCGCGCGGCATCCGGACGGTGAGCTGGTTCTGCTCGAGCTCCATGAGCTTCGCGCCTAGCAGCTGGCCGGACGGGACGTGCGGGCTGGTGCCGAGGTCGCCGTAGACGGGCAGGATGCGATCGGGGTGCACGTCGGCGGTCGACGAGCCGTCCGCCACGTGGGCGGAGATCTTCAGCGAGGTCCACAGCCCCGACACACGCGACATGATCGCGGCGTGCACGCCGAGGTCGAGGATGTCCTGCGAATCGGCAGGGTAGAGGATCGGCATGTAGAGGTCGGCCAGCGCCATCTCCGAGGCGCAGGGCACCGTCGAGCTCTTGGCGCCCGGGTCGTCGCCGACGAGGGCGACGGCGCCGCCGGTCGGGTGGGTGCCGATCATGTTGGCGTGCCGCAGCGCGTCCGTCGCACGGTCGAGCCCCGGGGCCTTCCCGTACCAGTAGCCGGTCACTCCGGCGAGGCCGCGATCGAGGTGGCCGACCTGCGCGGCGATCTGCGAACCCATGACCGACGTGGCGGCCAGCTCCTCGTTGAGGCCGGGGCGGTGCACGGTGTCGAAGTCCTTGAGGTACTTCGTGCGCTTGGCGATCTCCAGGTCGTAGCCCGCGAGCGGCGAACCCTCGTAGCCGGAGATGAACGAGCCCGTCTTGAGATTCTGGCGGCGATCGAGCCGTGCCCGGTCCCGCACCATGCGGACCAGGGCCTGGATGCCCGTGAGGTAGATCGTGCCCTCTTCGCGCGTGTACCGATCGTCCAGCGAGAAGGATTCGACCGAGGCGGACTGCCCACCCCGGGGATCGGCGTCGTGCCGGCCCGCCTGCGTGGCGTCGGCGCCGCCGGGGAGCTTCTCGATCGGCGAATTGGCGTCAAGGGTCACTGAAACCACCGTGCTTTCTCTCGTTGTGCCTGGGTCCAGGGGTGGCGGAACCAGGCACGGGCTGTGTCGGTGGTCACAGCATAGCCGCTGGGACGGCGTATTTCACAGCCGTCTCGGGCGACGCGCCGCGCGCCGACCGGAGCCGCCGCGCCGGGCCGATACCCTGACTGATCGTGAACCTCCGAATCGCCCGGATCGCCGCCGTCGTCGCCGGCCTGATCGGCCTGGTGCTCGCGATCGCGACGCCCCTGCTGCCGATCAAGCAGACCGCGGTCACGATCGACTGGCCGCAGTCCGGATCGCTCGCGCCGGTCACCGCGCCGCTGACGATGTACAAGCCCCTGGAGGTGGACGCGACCATCCCCTGCGCGGTCGCGGCGGCGGCACCGTCGGACAAGCAGACGGTGCTGGCGGCCACGACGCCCCCGCCGGCCGGCGACCGGGCCCGGACCGCCGGGCTGTACGTCACCGTGGACGGCGAGGCGCTCACGGTCCGCTCCCGGGGCGCGCTGGTGCACACCGTGCCCCGCGCCGACCTGGGCCGGTGCGGCGAGCTGCGGATCACGATCGACGCCGATCACGCCTTCGCCGCGGCCACCGGCATCTCGGGGCAGGGCGACGTCCGCGGCGACCTGCGGCCGCAGGTCGTGGGCGTCTTCTCCGATCTCCCGGCCGACCTGCAGGGTCCGACGCCGACGGTGACGATCGACGTCGATTCGCGGTACACCTCGTCGCCGTCAATGCTCAAGGGGATCGCGATCCTCGTGGGCGTGGCCTGCGTCGTCGTCTCGCTGCTGGCGCTGGCCCTGCTCGACCGCGCCGACGGCCGGCGCCGCAGCGGCCTGCTCCCCCGCCGCTGGCTGCACGTGCGCCTCGCCGACGTCGCGGTCATCGGCAGCCTCCTGGCCTGGCACATCGTCGGGGCGCCGACGTCGGACGACGGCTACATCCTGGGCATGATCAAGGCCGCGCCGCACTCCGGCTACATGCCCGAGGTCTTCCGGTACTACGACGCGCCCTACGCCCCGTTCGGCATGCCCTTCTACGTCGTCTCCTGGATGGCAGATCTCAGTGTGTCGAGTCCCTGGCTGCGCCTGCCGGCGCTGCTCTCGGGCATCCTCGCCTGGTTCCTGCTCTCCCGGGAGGTGCTGCCCCGGCTCGGGCTGAGCAAGCGACGCGCGCCCGGGGACTACTCGCGGGCGCTGTGGGCGATGGCGGCCGTCTTCACCCTCTTCTGGCTGACCTACAACCCCGGCCTGCGCCCGGAGCCGATCGTCGCGGTCGGCACCGTCGTGACGTGGTGCCTGGTCGAACGCAGCATCGCGACCCGGCGCCTCGCGCCCGCCGGCGTGGGCCTGGTCGTCGCCGGGCTCACCGTCTCCGCGGCCCCCACGGGCAGCTTCGCGTTCGTCGTCTTCCTCGTCGCGGCGGCGCCGCTGTGGAAGGCCGTGGTCGCGCACGTGAAGGCCAACGGCTACGCCGCGACACTGCTGACGCTCGCGGCCGCCGGGGCGTCGGTGCTCTTCCTCGTCTTCGCCGATCACGGACTCGTCGAGATGCTGCAGTCGACCAAGCTCCTCGGCGACGTCGGGCCGAGCGAGCCCTGGCACCGCGAGATCATCCGCTACGAGGCCCTGTTCCAGCAGAACCCCAACGGTTCCGTCGCCCGACGGTACGCGATGCTCGCCCTGTTCCTCGGGTCCGCGATCGTCGCGACGCTGCTGCTGTGGCGACGGCGGATCCCCGGCATCGCCACCGGACCGGCGCGCCGCGTGGTCGCCGCGATCGGCGTCTCGCTGCTGGTCATGGCCTTCAACCCGACCAAGTGGACCCACCACTTCGGTGCCTTCGCGACGCTCGGCGCGATGGTCGCGGCGATCGCGGTCGTCGCCGTCGGGCCGCGCACCATCCGTCGCCCGCAGTTCCGGCTGCTCGCCCTTGCCTCGGTCGCGGGCTGCGCGACCCTGGCCTTCGAGACCACCAACGGCTGGTTCTACCCGGGCAACTTCGGCATCCCGTGGGGCGGCGCGGAGCCGACCGTCGCGGGCGTCAAGATCGCGACGGTCTTCGGCGCGCTCACGGTGCTGCTGCTGGCCGCGGCGCTCGTGGTGCACGTGACCGGCTGGTCGCCACGGGTGCCCGAGATCGCTGGGCGTCTGCCCGGCTTCGCAACGCCGATCACCTTGGTCGCGACGCTGATCATCGCGATGATCGGCGCCACCAACGTCGCGTCGATCATGATTCAGCGGCCCGCGTATTCGTACGGGCAGCAGAACCTGCGCTCGCTCGCCGGCCAGCCCTGCGGCATGGCCGACGAGGTCCTCGTCGAGCGCGACGCCACCGCCGGTGTCCTCGCGCCGCTCGGCACCGCGCCCGATCCGCTGGTCGGCGAACTGAATGCGAACTTCACGCCCAACGGCATCGCCGGCAGCCTCAGCTCGAGCTCGCGCGGCGCCGCCGACCTGGTGCGCACCGGCGACGCCGACAACACCCCGTCGAACACGGGCGGCACTGGCGGCGGCACCCTCGACGCGCCCGGTGTGAACGGCTCCACCGCGGCCCTGCCCTTCGGGCTCGACCCGGCGCGCGTGCCGGTGATCGGCAGCCGGCAGACGGGTCCGCAGCACTCCGCGCGCGCGATCTCCAGCTGGTACGCGCTGCCCGCGGGCGGGATCGACCGGCTCCTGACGATCAGCGTCGCCGGCCGGTTCGGCCCCGGAGACCTGCAGCTCGAGTTCGGCTCCGGCACCGGTGCGATCACCCCGAACGGGGCGGTCACGCCGATCGACATCGGCCCGGCGCCCGCCTGGCGCAACCTCCGCGTCCCGGCCGAGACCGTCCCCGCCGGCGCGACCGCCGTCCGCGTTCGCGCGACGATCACGGCACCGTCGGAGAACACCTGGGTGGCGTACACGCCGCCGCGTGCACCGAAGCTCGAGACGCTGCAGGAACTGCTCGGCGACGACCCCACGCTCGTCGACTGGGGCGCCGGGATCGGGTTCCCGTGCCAGCGGCAGTGGCGTGAGAACGGCGGCGTCGCGGAGCAGCCGCAGTGGCGGATCCTGCCCGAGCGGGACCTCGCGGCCGCGGCCACCACGACGTGGCAGGGCGGCGACGCCGGCGGCCCGCTCGGCTGGGCGCTGCTGCTCGCCAAGGCGCAGACGGTACCGACCTACCTGAACCACGACTGGGGCCGGGAGTGGGGTGCGCTCGAGCGGTACGTGCCCTACGTCGACGCGCCCGCGGCGCAGCTGGGCCGGACGGAACTCACGCGCTCCGGCCTGTGGTCCCCGGGCCCGACGCCGCAGGAGTAGCGCCCGCGGCCCCGGCTACCAGCGGGACCGTGGTACGTCGAACTCGGAACACAGAGCCCGCCACACGTCCCTTGGATCCACACCGGATTCGATGGCCTGGTCGCCGGTGACGCCGTAGTCGGCGAGCCGGTGATCGCGCATCAGGGTATCGCCACGCAGGGTGCCGAACTCGGCGTAGAGCAGTTCGCGGAAGTCGGTGAGGCGCACCGCACCAGGTTACCGATATGCCTCGCACACGAGCACCGGGTCCGCGACGCGGTGCGCGCTCGCGGCGGCGCTCCGTGCAGCGCGGGCGTACGCGGGCTCGTCGAGGACGCGCCGCACGCCCGCGCGGATCGCCTCTGCGGTCGCGGGGCGCACGAGTACGCCGCTCCCCTGTCGCGCGACGCGGTTCGCGAGCTCCCACTGGTCGCCGCCGCCGGGCACGACGACGACGGGCTTGCCGGCCGTGAGCGCTTTGGTGAGCATTCCGTGCCCGCCGCCGCAGATGACCGCGTCGGCGCGGGCGACGAGGTCGTCCTGACGGCCGAAGCCGCTGGCGACCCAGGGCTCGTCGAACGCGGGCGGGTTGAGTCCGCTCACCGCGAGCCGCGCGCCCTCGCCCCGCAGGCCGTCGACGGCGATCTCGGCGAGGTTCTGCTCCCCCGTGGCTGCGGTCGACGGTGCGACCATCACGAGCGGGCCGGCGCCGTCGGGAACGGGGCACGGCTCGTCCGTCGGTTCCAGGGTCAGGGGCCCGACGAGGTGTGTGCGCGCCGGCCAATCCGGCCTGGGCACCTCCAGAGCGGGAATGGTGGCGACGAGCCGGCCTGCCGGGCCGCCGTCGTGGGACGGGAGTCCGATGCCGACGCGCGCCTGCGCGCGCTGACGGCGGCCGTTGCGGATGTCGCGGGCGGTGAAGGCGCGGAGCACCGCGTCGCGGAGCAGCTCACGGGGAGTCTGCGCGGGGGCGAGGCCCGATCCGAGAGGTGGGAGGCCCTTGGAAGGGCGGTAGAGGGGGTGCGGGCTGAGTTCCAGCCAGGGCAGGCCGAGGAGGTCGGCGGCCATACCGCCGCCGGGTGTGAGGATGTCTGCGACCACGAGGTCCGCACGGAAGTCCTCGATACCGGGCAGAACGCAGGTGGCGATGTACGCGGCGCGGCCGTGGATCTTGGATCCGGCGTCGGCGTCGTCGTCGCCGGGTCGGGCGGCCAGGCCGGGGAGCTCGCGGGTGTCGACGCCGTACCGGGTGCCGACGTCGCGCCACTGTCGTCCGGTGAAGACGACGGACTCGTGACCGGCACCGTTGAGGCGGAGAGCGAGCGCGAGGCCGGGCAGTGCATGCCCGGCCTCGGATCCCGCGACGATCGCTACGCGCACCCGCACTCCTTCGCAGAGCCGTCGGCACGCCCCGCGGTGGGGCGCACGCGGGAGGAACCCCGCTAGAACGTGCTCGGAGTCTTCTTCCCCGAGCTCAGCCACTTGACCACCGTGACGATACCGATGATCACCAGCGCGATGATCGCGAGCGGGAACAGCGACTTGATGATCGCCGAGGCCACCATCAGTACGAGCCAGATGGCGACGATGGCGCCGAGGATCTTCCAGAACATTGCGGTGCACCTTTCGGGGAGTTTTCGATGACTTCTTCGTTCTCCATACTGCCCCTGCGAGAGCGCGGAAGTCACGCTCTGAGCTGCGGTTTCAGGGAGATTTGGGGGTTAACCCCGAGAGCGGATCACCAGCGGTGGGGATCCGGCACGGGCGGCAGCGCGGCGATGCCGTAGGCCCAGGCGCGCAGCCGCTCGGCGGTCTCCTGCAGGCGGGGCGTCGCGTAGCTGAGCTCGTCGAACCGGGCGGGCGAGCCGAGGGACCGGCGCGCAGCGGCCACCGTCGTGGCGGCCGACCGGACCATCTCGCGGTAGGCGTCGACGCCCTCGTCCAGGCTCGCCAGGCCCTCGTCGAAGGTCTCGCGCAGGTACGCGGCGGAACTCCCGCCGCCGGCCACGACGCGCTCCAGGTCGGCGAGTTGCTCGGCGTAGGCGACGATCGCGTCGGCCGAGGTCTCGGCGTCGTCGTCGAGCTCGCTCAGCGCATCGGCAGGAAGCGCGCCGGAGCGCGTGAGCACCGCCATGAGCGCCAGGAACTCCTGCTCGGCGTCGGCGAGGGCGCGGACGGGGCCGTGGAGCGCCGAGGACCGGCCGGGGACGGCGCGTCGGGCGTAGGTGCGGGGCGGCGGCGGGGTGCGCCGCAGCCGGCGCAGCTTCCGCACGGCGTAGCCGGCCGGTACGGCGACGAGCGCGGTGACGGCGGTGGCGGTGCCGCCGACGACGGGCGCGGCCGCCGCGAATCCGCCGACGGCGACGACCGCGGAGGTGGAGGTGGTGGCGGCCCAGCTGTTCACGGTGTACCGGGCCTGTTTGATCGAACGCTGATGCGCCGCCTTCGGATCCTTCCGGCGGGCGGCCTTGTCGCGCGCCTCATCGGCGGCGCGGGCGGCGGTCTCCATGGCGGTGGACGCCGCGGTGATCGCGGAGGCGGCCATACGACCAGCGGAGGCCGCCACCGCCGAGAAGTCGGTGCGGTAGCGGCCTCGCTGGTCGGTCATGGTTCCTCGTGTCTCAGGGATTCTGCAGGTTCGGGTTCGGGGCCTGCTGCGGGGTCTGCGGCGCGGGTGCGGCCTGCGGCGCCGCCGGGGCGCCCTGGATCTGGCCGCTGGCCTGCATCGATGCGCGGATCTGCTCGAGTCGCGAGTGGCCGGCCATCTGCACGGTGGCCTGCTGCACCTCGGCCATGCGACCCTGCACCGAGTTCTGCGCGAGCTCGGTGGAGCCGAGGGCGTTGGCGTAGCGACGCTCGATCTTCTCGCGGACCTCGTCCAGATTCGGGGTGTTGCCCGGGGCCGACAGCTGGCCCATCTGGTTGAGCGACGCGGAGACCTGCTCCTGCATCTTCGCCTGCTCCAGTTGGCTCAGGAGCTTGGTGCGCTCGGCGAGCTTCTGCTGCAACTGCATGGCGTTCTGCTCGACGGCGCGCTTGGCCTGGCCGGCCGCCTGCAGCGACTGGTCGTGCAGCCCCTTGAGGTCCTCGACGCTCTGCTCGGCGGTCACCAGCTGCGCGGCGAAGGCCTCGGCGGCGTTCGTGTACTCGGTGGCCTTGGCGGCGTCACCGGCGGCGGTGGCCTGGTCGGCGAGTTGCACGGCCTGACGCGTGTTGGCGGACAGCTTCTCGACCTCGGCGAGCTGTCGGTTCAGCTTCATCTCCAGCTGCCGCTGGTTGCCGATGACGGCGGCCGCCTGCTGCGACAGGGCCTGGTGCTGTCGCTGCGCGTCCTCGATCGCCTGCTGGATCTGGACCTTGGGATCGGCGTTCTCGTCGATCTTCGCGTTGAACAGCGCCATCAGGTAGTGCCACCCCTTGACGAACGGGTTAGCCATCGTCAGTTCTCCTCCACTTGGAACGTCCATCACCGAATCCACGTCCGGCCGCCCGGCGACGCCGGACTCGTACTCACCAATCTATCGGGTAACGGGCCCGTCGCGCCGCCCTGATCCGCGGGTCCGGGGAAATCCCCGAATCCGCGGACCGTTCTTCTCAGGGTCAGGCGGCGGCGAGCGCCGGCGCGGGGATCACCATCGTGGGGATCGGGCGCATCGACACGCTGGCCTGCGCCACCACATCGGCCACGTCGATCGCCAGCGCGCCACAGATCGCGGCCAGCAGCTCGCTGGACGCCTCCTTCTGACCGCGCTCGACCTCCGACAGGTAGCCGAGGCTGACCTGTGCCGCCGAGGACACGTCCCGCAGGGTGCGACTCTGGCGCACCCGGGTCTTGCGCAGGTTCTCGCCGATCGCCTCGCGAAGCAGTAGAGCCATGCTCACCTCCGTCTTGGTATCTGTCCAGTCAACGCGGGGAGGGCCCAGAAGGTTCCCGATTCGCCGAAACCCGATCGAGGAGCCCCCGCAGCGCGGTCTCGACCGCTCCTCGGCGGACGCGCGCACGGTCGCCGTCCAGCCACACGGTGGTGACCGTGGTGCCCGACGGGCCGGAAAAACCGAGGTGGACGGTGCCGACGGGCACGCCGTCCTGTTCGGCCGGGCCGGCGACGCCGGTGAGCCCGACGCCCCAGTCCGCGCCGCAGCGCGAGCGAGCACCGTCGGCGAGCGCGCGGGCGGTGTCCGGGTGGACGGGCCCGTTGCGGTTCAGCTCGCCCGACGGGACGCCGGCCAGGCTCGCCTTGAGATCCGTCGCGTAGACGATGAGACCGCCGCGGAGCACGGCGCTGGCGCCGGGGACGTCGGCGATCGTGGCGGCGAACAGGCCGGCCGTGAGCGACTCCGCGGACGCGACCGTCTCGCCGCGCTCGGCGAGGGCGGCTACGAGGCGTGCGGCGTCACCTGCGCCCACGCCACCAGCTGAGCAGGTAGTCGATGCCGGTCGCGACGGTGACGACGACGGCCGCGCCCATCATGATCTGGCTGGGCAGATCCATCCACGCCGGCAGCGGCATCAGATACAGGCCGATCGCGAGGGTCTGCAGGAGGGTCTTGAGTTTGCCGCCGCGGCTCGCGGGGATCACACCGTCGCGAATGACGGCGAAGCGGAAGGCCGTGATGCCGAACTCGCGCGCGAGGATCACCAGGGTGATCCACCACGGCAACTCCCCCAGCACCGACAGGCCCACGAAGGCGGCGCCGGTGAGGGCCTTGTCGGCGATGGGGTCCATCAGCTTGCCGAAGTCGGTGATCAGGCCGTAGCGGCGGGCGATCTGCCCGTCCACGCGATCGGTGATCATGGCGGCCGCGAAGATCGCGAAGGCGATCCAGCGCCACGTCGTCGAATGACCGCCGTCGACGAACAGCGCCGCGAGGAAGACGGGGACGAGTACGATCCGGAGCACCGTCAACCCGTTCGCGACGTTGACGTTCGAGACAGGTGTGCTCGCGGGCTGCACGCCGTCCGTTGCACTCACGCCGATCAGCCTATCGGTACCCGGAATCCGCGGCTCTGCGCGCTACCGTTTCCGACCGCGACACCGCCCACGACGATGCGCTGCGCCGCGACGACGACGAGGGCGTCGCCGAATTCCTCGACCTCTCGTGCGTCCAGCCCAACACCGTGGGCGACTTCGGTGTGCAAGCGACGGTGTGGACGTCGCCGGTATTCACCGGATCGGATGCTCCCTGGCACAGGGTGAACCAGCCCTCACCGGGGTGTGGTAAGTGTGGTGAATCACGCCCAACCGTGATTGACTCCACCGGTGAATGTGATCGGTGAGCTGCGGGCGGCGGGTTGCGCCTTCGCCGAACGCGAGGCCGAACTGCTGGAGGTCGCCGCGTCCGGGCCCGACCTGGAGGCCCTCGTCCGCCGACGGTGCGCCGGGGAGCCGCTCGAGCACCTCCTGGGTTGGGTGGAGTTCCGCGGCCGACGACTGACCGTCGGTCCCGGCGTCTTCGTCCCCCGACGGCGGACGGAGTTGCTGTCCGAACTGGCCGATGGATCCGGCGTCCTGATCGAGCTGTGTTGCGGCGCGGGGCCCGTCGCCGCGACGGCCGCCGCCGCGAAGACCTACGCCGCGGATGTCGACCGCACCGCGGCCGAGTACGCCGCTCGCAACGCCCCAGAGGCGACGGTGCTGGTCGGAGACCTGTTCGCCCCGCTCCCCGGCACGCTGCGCGGCACCGTCGACGTGATCGCGGCGAACGCCCCCTACGTCCCCACCGCGGCGATCCGGACCATGCCGCCCGAGGCCCGCGACAACGAGCCGCACCGGGCGCTCGACGGTGGGCCGGACGGACTGACCCTGCACCGCCGGATCGCGATGGACGCGCCGCGCTGGTTGCGCCCCGGCGGCCGGGTGCTCATCGAGACCGGGCGCCAGCAGGCCACCTACACGGTGGCGGCGCTGCGCGCCGTCGGCCTCGACACGTACATCGAGGCCGACGACGAGCGGCAGGCGACGGTCGCCGTCGGCGTCATGCCCTGACCGGGATCCCGCGCGACTACTCGTCGGCGCCCTTGTCCGCGAGGGCCTTCCTGTCGTCCCGCCGGGACTTGACCAGCGAGGCGACGGTGGTGATCACCAGGACACCCAGGATCACGGACAGCGAGAGGCCGGTGGAGATCTCCGGCACCGCGACGTGCTGGCCGCCGTTGATGAAGGGCAGCGTGTTCTCGTGCAGCGCGTGCAGCACCAGCTTCACACCGATGAAGCCGAGCACGATGGACAGGCCGTAGGACAGGTACACCAGCCGGTCGAGCAGGCCGCCGATGAGGAAGTACAGCTGGCGCAGGCCCATCAGCGCGAAGGCGTTCGCCATGAACACCAGGTAGGGCTCCTGGGTGAGACCGTAGATCGCGGGGATCGAGTCGAGCGCGAAGAGCACGTCGGTGAAGCCGATGACGACCAGCGCCAGCAGCAGCGGGGTGGCGACCTTCTTGCCGTCGATCTTCGTGATCAGCTTGTCGCCGTCGTACGTCTCCGTGGTGGGGACGATCTTCTTGAACAGCGCGGCGACGCGGCCCTCGCGCTCCTTCTCGTCCTCGACCGGGCCCTCGGGCGACGACGCCTCCTTGACCAGCTTGATCGCGGTGTACAGCAGGAACGCGCCGAAGATGTAGAACACCCAGGAGTACGCGGAGATCGCGGCGGCGCCGACGGCGATGAAGCCGGCGCGCATCACCAGCGCCATCACGATGCCGATGAGCAGCACCTTCTGCTGGTAGATCCGGGGCACCGCGAACTTCGCCATGATGATGACGAAGACGAACAGGTTGTCCACCGAGAGCGCCTTCTCGGTGACGAAGCCGGCGAAGAACTCCCCACCGTACTGCGGCCCGGACACCGCCCACACGCCGATGCCGAACAGGATCGCGATGCCGATGTAGACCGCCGACCAGAAGCCGGATTCCTTGAGCGAGGGCTCGTGCGGCGTGCGCACGTGGCTGAAGAAGTCGAAGACGAACAGCCCGAGGACCACCAGGATCGAGACGATCCAGACGAGAGCCGAAACTTGCATTGCATACACCTCCGGTACAGATCCGGAGGTCTCTCCCGACCCGGTCAGCGGGTCCGGCGCGCCCGGGTGGATGTCGATCCACCGTGTTGACGTTCACGCCGCGAGCGGGATACTCCCCTCACACATGCAAGCAGGACTGTATCAGAAGTCCGGTTCGTCGGCTTCCTGAGCGACATCGCCGCCGCCGCGCAACATCACCATCAGGCCGGGCAGCTCGTCCGGCGTGACCAGCACGTCGCGCGCCTTCGATCCCTCCGACGGCCCGACGATGTCGCGCGACTCCATGAGGTCCATGAGGCGGCCGGCCTTCGCGAAGCCGACGCGCAGCTTGCGCTGCAGCATCGACGTCGAGCCGAACTGCGACGAGACCACCAGCTCGACGGCCTGCAGGAAGACGTCCAGATCGTCGCCGATGTCGGGATCGACGTCCTTCTTCTCGACCTTCGTCTCGGTGACGCCGTTGGCGTACTCGGGTTCGGCCTGGTTGCGCACGAAGTCGACGACGGAGGTGATCTCCTCGTCCGTGATGAACGCACCCTGCATACGGGTCGACTTGCCGCCCATCGGCAGGAACAGCGCGTCGCCCATACCGATCAGCTTCTCGGCGCCGGGCTGATCGAGGATGACCCGCGAGTCCGTCAGCGACGACGTGGCGAAGGCCAGGCGCGACGGGACGTTGGTCTTGATCAGGCCGGTCACGACGTCCACCGACGGCCGCTGCGTCGCGAGCACCAGGTGGATGCCGGCGGCGCGCGCCTTCTGCGTGATCCGGACGATCGCCTCCTCGACGTCGCGCGGCGCGGTCATCATGAGGTCGGCGAGCTCGTCGACGATGGCGACGATGTACGGGTACGGCCGGTAGACGCGCTCCGACCCGAGCGGCGTCGTGATCTCCCCGGAGCGCACCTTCCGGTTGAAGTCGTCGATGTGCCGCACGCGCGAGGCCTGCATGTCCTTGTACCGCTGCTCCATCTCCTCGACCAGCCACGCCAGCGCGGCGGCGGCCTTCTTGGGGTCGGTGATGATGGGCGTGATGAGGTGCGGGATGCCCTCGTACGGCGTCAGCTCGACCATCTTCGGGTCGATGAGGATCATCCGCACCTCGTCGGGCGTCGCGCGCGCGAGCAGCGAGACGAGCATCGAGTTCACGAAGCTCGACTTGCCGGAGCCCGTCGAACCGGCGACCAGCAGGTGGGGCATCTTGGCGAGGTTGGCATTGACCATCTCGCCCTCGATGTCCTTGCCGAGGCCGATCACGAGGGGGTGCGTGTCCTTGCGCGTGTTGTCCGAAGCCAGCACGTCGGCCAGGCGGACCATCTCGCGGTCGGTGTTCGGCACCTCGATGCCCACGGCGGACTTGCCCGGAATCGGCGCCAGCAGGCGCACGTTGTCGGTCGCCACCGCGTACGAGATGTTGCGGTGCAGCTGCGTGACCTTCTCGACCTTGACGCCGGGGCCGAGCTCGAGCTCGTACCGCGTGACCGTCGGGCCACGCGTGTAGCCGGTGACGGCCGCATCGATCTTGAACTGTTCCATGACGCCGCTGATCGCGTCGATCATCGCGTCGTTGGCGCTGGTCCCCGCCTTGGCCGGCTCGCCCTCGATGAGCAGGTCGGCGGGCGGCAGGATGTAGTCCTCGCTGTCGATGGTGCGGGCCACGGTGAACTCCGTCGCCTTCGGAGCGGGTGGCGGCGTGTGGTCCTTGACCACCGCGGCGCGGCGCGGCTTGGGCGCCGGGGCAACCTCGACCGTCGGCTCCTCGGACGGGGCGGGATCGGGCGCGATGGGTGCCGTCACCTGGTCCGACGGTGCGGGCTCGTCCGCGTCCGCCGTCGTGCGGCGGCGGCCGCGCTTGGGCGGCTCGGGATCTGCCGGGTAGTTGTCGTACGGATCGCCGTACGGGGTCAGCGCGCGGGTCGCGGTGTCGGCGCGACCGGAGTCGAAGGCCGCGAAGGGCGAGTCGAGGTCCTCGTCGTCGAGGGGCTCCTCGTCGCCGTACTGCTCACGCATGTCGACACCGAAGTAGAACTTGAGGCGGTCGACGATCTCGCGCACCGTCATGCCGCTGACCAGTAGCAGGCCGAAGGCCGCGACCAGGACCAGCAGGGGCACGGAGATCCACGCGGTGAACCCGTCGGTGAGCGGTCCGCCCACGACGTAGCCGAGGTAGCCGCCGGCGGCCGCGCGGTCGTCGAAGGTCGACGGTCCGCCCGACGCGATGTGCAGCAGGCCGAGGAAGGGCAGCACGATGAGGGCGCCGCCGACGCGGTGGCGCACGTGGGCCGACGGGTTGTCGGGTCGGCGCATCATGATCACGCCGAGCGCGATGGCCAGCGGCGGGACGAGCACTGCGAACCAGCCGACGACCGCGCGGACGCCCGTCGAGAAGAACGAGCCCACGGGCCCGCCGGCATCGAAGTAGACGGCGGCACCGAGGATGATCGCGACGGCGAAGAGGGCGAGCGCGAGACCGTCGCGCGAGTGCGTCGGCTTCGGCGGGGTCACGTCGCCGGTCGCGCCGGTCGCGGGCTCGGCGTCGCCGGCGCGGCTACCGGTGCGAACGGCGCCGCCGACCCCCTTGGCCAGCAGTTTCCACCCTGCGCCGAGACCACGGGCCACTCCCCCACCACCCGGGGCGGCCTTGGGGGCCGCGGCGCCCTGCTTGCCGCGGGAGCGCGGGGCGGCCTGGCGGCTGCGCGTCGGGCTCGCGGCGCGGCTGGTCCGAGCGCCGCCGGAGCGGGAGTTCGCGGCGCCGCGCGCGCGGGTGGTGGTCTTCGATGCCATGGGGGCAGTCTATCGACACTAACCCCATCCGTATCAAGTGCCACACATGTAACAGCAGGACGGGCGGCGGGTCGTCAGAGCGAGCGGACCACCGAGCCGAGAAGATCGATGTCGCCGTCCGCTCCCTCGAACGTGACCAGCGCCTCGTCCCGTCCGAAGGCCCACATCGCGACCTCGCCGATGGCGCCGATCACCGCCACCTCGGGCCCGCGCCCCGCCGCGGCGACGGTGCCCTCCTCCGTGGTGAGACTGATACGCAGCGGCGCACCCCGCATCGTCACGCGCGCGATCCGTGCGACCACGTCGTGCAGGCCGCGCTCGACCCGCTTGTCGAGCGCGCGCGGCGTCCACCCCGGGGCGGCCCGCCGAATGTCCTCGGTATGGACGAAGTACTCGCCCAGGTTCGCCTGGTCGTCGACCAGACGCAACGGCGACAGGCGCGGGGGCCCGCCCGCGACGGTGTCCAGCAGATCGTCGAACGGTCGGGCCGCGATACCGGCCTGCACCCGCTCGGTGTACCCGGCGAGCGGGCGCACGAGGATGCCTGCCATCGCATCGGGGCGCCCCTCGCGGAGAATGAGGTGTGCGAGCAGTTCCCGCACGGTCCAGTCACCGCAGAGAGTCGGGGCATCGGGTCCGGCGGCGCGCGCCGCGTCGACGAGGGCGGCGCGTTCACTCCGAGCAGGCTTCACACCGGCCACCCTAGCCCCGTCGGGCCGGGTGCCGCAGGGCGCGCACGAGCTCCCGTACTTCGTACTGAAATCAAAACGAAGTGTCCTATACTTCACCGCATGATTGCGAACTCAATGTCGACGTCCCGCCGCACGCGTCTCGCCTCGACCACCGCGCTCCTCGCCGCCGTCGCCGCGGGCTCGGCCCTCGCCGCGCCCGCGGCGTCCGCCGCGCCCGTGGCCCCGTCCCTGGTCCTGACGCAGGCGCAGTTCCCCGCGGGCTCGGTCGACTACCGCACCGGCAAGATCAGTGGCGATGCGGTCACCCTCAAGCCCGGCGCCCCGAAGCCCTGCCTCGACGCCGCGAACCGGCTCAACGGCGCGAACGCGAACGCCCAGTCCGCCGCGGCCTCCGCCCGCAACGGCTACTCGTTCATGACGACGGGCGTCATCTCCCCCGTCCAGGGCGGTCTGTGGCGCGCGACGGCACAGGCGTGCTCGGGGCGCGTCGCCGAGGTCCCCGTGCCCGGCGACCTCGCGCGGTACAACCCCGCGGTCATCACCTACGGGACCGACGAGCGGGCCAGTGCCATCGAGGGCGCCGCCGACGCGGGCGGCTACACCGTCAACGTCTACGTCCGCGGGCTCAGCGACACTCCCGCGAACACCGCCCGCTTCTGGGAGGTCTTCCGCGCGCAGATCAAGAAGGTCGAGGCGGCGCGCTGATGCGATTGGGCGGCGCTCTCGCCGGGTCGACGGTGGCCGTCCTCGCCGCCGTCGGGCTGCCCGCGGTCGCGCACGCGGCCCCGGTCGTCCCGGCGAAGGCCGTCCTCGCCGCGCACGAATTCCCGGCGGGGAGTACCGCCTACAGGACGTCGACCCAGACGGTCAGCCGTCCTTCTGCACCGGCGGATCCCTCCCAGTGCGCGAAGATCGCGTTCGATCAGGACCTCGGCCTCGCCGGAATGCGGCAGACACAGGCCGTTGTTCGGCGCGGGGGAGGTTTCCTGGCCGCGGGAGTCGCCGATCGACCGACCACCAAGGAGACCACGGACTACTGGCGCGTCTGCCTGGCCGAGGACGGTGTGCGGATGACGACCCTACCGACGCCGAACGACCTTGCTCATCTCCGTCCGATGCTCATCGGGGTCGGCGGGACCATGTACCAAGGAGCGGTTGATGTCCGCGGCGTGACCGTGTTGGCCGGAACTACCAACCGCGACGGGGGCCCCGCCGATCTCGACGGCTTCTGGCAGGTCCTCCGCGCCCAGATCGCGAAGGTGGAACGCCAGCCGTGATCATCCGACGGTCCGCCGCAGCCTGCGCGCTGACGCTGGCCATGACCGCTGCGGTTCCGGCGGCCGGCTCCGCGGCACCCGTCGATCCCTCCCGAGCGATCCTGACGGCGGCCGAGTTCCCGATCGGCACCGGGTCGTCCTACCGGGTCACGCACACCGTCAACCGGGCGCCGACCAGAGCATCCGGCCTCACGGACGACGGGTGCGAGTCGGCCGGCGCACGGATGATGGCCGCCGCGGCGGGGTCGCGGTCGACCGAGGCGATGGCCTTCCGGGACAAGACCTACGCGTCCGTCGAGCTCACCGATCGTGCCCTCGTCGCCCCCATCCGGACGGTGATGGACGCCTGCCGGTCGAGCGCGAACGTCGATCTCCCGCTGCTGATCGCCACGCCGCCGGAGTTCACCCGGTACCACATGATCGCGGGCACGGCGTCGCGCGGCGAGGAACTGAACGGGTGGGCCGAGGTCCGCGGCGTGACCGTGCAGGTGGTGGTGGACGCGAGCCCGCGTCCGGCGGACTACGACACCTTCTGGCGGCTGTTCCGCGCGCAGATCGGCAAGATCGAGCGCCAGCCGTAGCTCCGAGCACCTTCCCCGGCGTTCTGCGACTCCCCCGAGGGAACGTCGCAGAACGCTTCGGAAGATGTTCCCTACTCCCCCACCACGATCACGGTGGGGACGATCATCGGGCGGCGACGGTAGGCCTTGTCGACCCACCGGCCCACGGCCCGTCGAACACCCTGAGCGATGCGGTGCGCCTCCTTGACGCCCTCGGCCGCGAGGTCGGCGATCACGTCCTCGACGATCTGCTCCGCCTCCTTGAGAGCCGTCGGGTCGTCGGAGAAGCCGCGGCCCGAGACCTCGGGCTTACTGACGGCGTTGCCCTCCTCGTCGATCGCGACCGTGATCGCGATGAAGCCGCCCTCGCCCAGGACGAGGCGATCCGAGAGCGTCGACTCGCCGACGTCACCCACGGAGCTGCCGTCCACGTAAACGTGGCCGACGGGCACCTGCCCCACGATCTTCGCGACGCCGCCGACCAGGTCCACCACGACGCCGTCCTCGGCGAGCATGATCCGGTCCTTCGGCACGCCGGTGGCCTCGGCCAGCGCCGCGTTGGCGCGCAGGTGGCGCCATTCGCCGTGCACGGGCATCGCGTTGCGTGGACGCACCGCGTTGTAGAGGTATAACAGCTCGCCCGCGCTGGCGTGACCGGAGACGTGGACCTTCGCGCTCTGCTGCGTGATCACCTTCGCGCCCAGCTTCGACAGGCCGTTGACCACCGCGAAGACGGAGTTCTCGTTGCCCGGGATGAGCGAACTCGCCAGCACGACGAGGTCGTTCGGCGAGATGGTGATGTTGCGGTGCTCGCCACGCGCCATCCGCGAGAGCGCGGCCAGGGGCTCACCCTGCGATCCGGTGGAGATGAGCACGACGCGGTCGTCGGGCAGCGAGGCCGCGGTGTCGAGGTCGACCTCGACACCCTCGGGCAGATGCATGTAGCCGAGTTCCTGCGCGAGCGCCATGTTCCGCACCATCGAGCGGCCGACGAAGGTGATCCGCCGGTTGTGGGCCATCGCGACCTCGGCGATCTGCTGGATGCGGTGCACGTGGGAAGCGAAGGACGCCACGATCACGCGGCCCTTGGCCCGCCCGATCACGTTGTCGAGCACGGGGCCGATCTCCCGCTCGGGGGTCACGAAGCCCGGCACCTCGGCGTTGGTCGAGTCCACGAGGAACAGGTCCACACCCGCATCGCCGAGCCGCGAGAAGCCCGCGAGATCGGTGAGGCGACCGTCGAGCGGCAGCTGATCGAGCTTGATGTCGCCGGTGTGGAGCGCCACCTGGCCGCCGGCGTGGATCGCCACGGCGATCGCGTCGGGGATGGAGTGGTTCACCGCGAAGTACTCGCACTCGAACGGGCCGTGGCTGGTCGACTCGCCCTCGCGGACCTCGACCAGCTTGGGGCGCAGTCGGTGCTCGTCGCACTTGGCCTTGACCAGCGCGAGGGTGAACTTGGCGCCCACGACGGGGATGTCGGGCCGCAGACGCAGCAGGAAGGGCACGGCGCCGATGTGGTCCTCGTGGCCGTGCGTGAGCACGATCGCCTCGACGTCCTTGATGCGGTCCTCGATGTACCGGAAGTCCGGGAGGATGAGGTCGACGCCGGGCTGCTGATCCTCGGGGAAGAGCACGCCGCAGTCGACGACGAGCAGCTTGCCGTCGTATTCGAAGACGGTCATATTGCGACCGATCTCCTTGATGCCGCCGAGCGCGACCACGCGCATGCCGCCCTTGGGCAGCTTGGGCGGGGCGCCCAGCCGTTCCACCGCGGCCGACGGTGCCTTCTGGCGGTCGTTGCCGCGCCGGCCACCGCCACGGCGTCCGCCGCCCTTCGACTGGGCCTTCTGGGGCTGCTGCGTCGTTCCCTTCGAGGCCGGGGCGTCCGCCTTCGCCGCGGGAGCCTCGGCGGCCGGTGCCTGCGACTTGTCCTCCACGACGACGCGCGCCGCCGAGGTGGAGATCACCGGCTTGGGCTCGGCAGGCGGTCCCGCCTGCCGGGTGGCCTTACGGCCCCGTCGGGCTCCACCTGCTGCACCGTCGGTCATTGTTTAGAGCACCCCCGCTTGGGTCAGTAGCGCTGCGAGCCGGTCGCGCTGTTCACCGGTGGGCGGCACCTGCGGCAGGCGCGGTACACCCATATCAAGGCCCTGCAGGGCCAGTGCCGCCTTCGAGAAGGTCACACCGCCGAGGCCGGCCATGGCCTCGTAGACGGGCCCGAGGGAGGCGTTGATGTCTGTGGCGCGGGCGACGTCGCCCGCGAGGTAGGCGTCGCGCATCGCGCGCAGCTGCGGCGCGACGACGTGCCCGATGACGGACACGAAGCCCAGCGCGCCCACGGAGAGCCAGGGCAGGTTCAGCGGGTCGTCGCCGGAGAGGAACTGCAGGTCGGTCTCGGCGATCAGCCGAGCGCCGGCGCCCAGATCGCCCTTCGCGTCCTTCACGCCGATGATGTTCTTGTGCTCGGCGAGCTTGCGCAGCGTGGCGGTCTCGATCGGGACCACCGAGCGCGGCGGGATGTCGTAGAGGAGCACGGGCAGGTCGGTCGCGTCGGCCACCGTCGTGAAGTGCGCCAGCAGCCCGGCCTGCGGCGGCCGCGAGTAGTACGGCGTGACCACGAGCAGGCCGTGTGCACCCGCCTCGGCGGCATCGCGCGCGAAGACGGCGGACTCGTCGGTGTCGTAGGTGCCCACACCCGCGGTGATCTTCACGCGGTCGCCGACGGCCTCGAGAATCGCCTTGAGGAACTGGATCTTCTCCCACGGCTGGGTGGTGGGCGACTCGCCCGTGGTCCCGGCGACGATGAGTCCGTCACAGCCCTGGTCGGCGAGGTGCGACGCCAGCTTCTGCCCGGCCTCGAGGTCCAGCGTGCCGTCCGCCTTGAACGGAGTCACCATCGCCACGGAGATCGCGCCGAAGGGGGTGGTGGGCGTTGTCGTCGCCGGGGTCGCACTCATAAGCGCTAAGGCTACCCACCCGGCGGCGGAAAGCTGCTATTGGCTAGCGGTTGCGCCGGTAGGTCAGGTGCCGATAGCGCAGGCCCGACGTGGACTCGCGCCAGGCCGCGTCCTCGTCGGCGATGAAGCCCTCGGGGATCGACGGTGCGCGGGTATCGCCGTCGATGTCGGCGTCCACCTCCGTCACCACGAGCAGGTCCGCGTGGGGCAGTGCCGCGGCGTAGATCTCGCCGCCGCCCATGACCCAGAGGTCGCCCGCCGGCAGGGTGAGATCGTGCTGCACGACGGCGCCGTCGGCCCGCCACGACCGGTCCCGGGTGACGACGATGTTCGTGCGCCCCGGGAGCGGACGGAATCGGGGCGGCAACGAGTCCCAGGTGCGGCGGCCCATCAGCACCGTCGCGCCGGCGGTGGTCTCGCGGAAGAACTTCATGTCCTCGGGGATGTGCCACGGGATCCCGCCGTCGGCGCCGATCACTCCCCCGCGGGCCTGCGCCCAGATGAGGCCGATCATCTACACCGCCACCGGGGCCTTGATGGCGGGGTGGTGCTGGTAGTCGTGCACCGTGATGTCGCCGTACTCGTAGTCGAAGATGCTCGGGCGCTCGGTCAGCTCGAGCCGCGGGTACGGGTACGGCTCGCGCGAGAGCTGCTCGGTGACCTGCTCGACGTGGTTGTCGTAGATGTGGCAGTCGCCGCCGGTCCAGACGAAATCGCCCGGCTCGAGCCCGACCTGCGCGGCCACCATGTGCGTGAGCAGCGCGTAGCTGGCGATGTTGAACGGGACGCCGAGGAACAGGTCGGCGCTGCGCTGGTAGAGCTGGCAACTGAGCCTGCCGTCGGCGGCGTAGAACTGGAAGAAGGCGTGGCACGGCGGCAGTGCCATGTTCTCGATCTCGGCGACGTTCCAGGCGGAGACGATGTTGCGCCGGCTCGACGGGTTCGTGCGCAGCATCTCGATCGCCTTGCTGATCTGGTCGATGTGCTCCCCGTTCGGGGTGGGCCAGCTGCGCCACTGCACCCCGTAGACGGGTCCGAGCTCGCCGTCCGGTGCCGCCCATTCGTCCCAGATCGTGACGCCGTTGTCCTGGAGCCACTTCACGTTCGAGTCCCCGCGGAGGAACCACAGCAGCTCGTACGCGATGGACTTCATGTGCACCCGCTTGGTGGTGATGAGCGGGAATCCCTGGGACAGGTCGTACCGGAGCTGGCGACCGAAGACGCTGCGCGTCCCGGTGCCGGTGCGGTCCGGCCGGTGCGTGCCGTTCTCCAGCACGTCGCGGAGTAGATCTTCGTAGGGCGTCGCGATCACAGCCCTCAGTCTAGAGGCGCCCTCTGACGAACTGCGGTCGCGGCGCGAGGACCGGCACCCGGCGCAACTCCGGTGCCGGTCAACCGGCCTGCAGTGCGGCGCGGGCGAGGCGCTGCTGGCCGATCTCTGCGAGGTTCTTCATCAGCTCGGCATTGACCCAGGCGACCTGGTGCCCGACGGTCAGCCCCGCGTCCTCCGGCCAGGGATACGACGACGCCTCGTCGAGGCGTTCCTCGGTGAGACCGTCGAGGACGGTCAGCCACTCGTCGCGCAGTGCTGCGAGCCAGGCCACGGCACCGTCGGGACCCGGCCAGCGCACGGACTCGCGCTCCCGGACCGGCCGACCGAGCAGGTGGTCCATCGTGGTGCCCCACCACCAGCCGATGTGCCAGCTCAGCCATGCCATCGTCGGGACCGGGATCGGGTCGGGCTCCGTCTCGGCCCAGTCGGCGACCCAGTCGCCGTCATCAGTGCGGCGCAGGGTCCAGCACAGCGCCGCCGGCTCCCAGCGGAAGTCGTCGGGCGTCAGTTCGGCGAGATGCACCTCGCCGAGCGCCCAGGTCAGGTCGAACTGCCAGCGCAGGAGATCGAGCCGCGTTTCAGCCACCCCGCAACCCTATTGCTTCGCCTCCTACGCCGCCTGGGGCGGCGCTGTGGTCCGGTGCACATGCCCGGTGGGCGTTCGGGTTTCGACGGTGTGCCGCCCGCTCACGTCGTCAACGGTTGCGCTCCTCCAGCCTGGCGCCTCCTTCGCGTAGTTGCACGCCGCACACAGGCCCTGGCCGTTCTCGAACTCGGTGGGACCTCCCGCGGCGTGCGGGACGACGTGGTCGGTGTGCGCGATCGGTGCGTCGCAGTACGGGGTGCGGCAGTACCGGTCCCGGGCCCGGATCATCTCCGCGAGCCCGTCGGGGAAGCACCGCTGTCGCGAGTCCATCGCCACCACTGCCCCTGTCTCAGGGGCGATGTAGAGCCGTTTGACCCAGGCGAGACCCGCCGCGGTGGCCCTGCCGACCAGATTGCGGGCGATCTCCGCCGGCACCGTGCCACCACCATCGAGGTGCCCGGTCTCCGCCTGATCCCCGAGCAGCACCGTCGCAGGGATGGTCAGGTTCACCGCGACCGGCTGCCCGGCAGTGGCCTCACGGCCGGTGATACGCGCGAACGCGGTGTCGGCCATGATCTGCCCGCGCGTGCGGATGTCCTCGCCGATGCCGATGAGGGTGTCGGCGTGCTTGCGCAACGCCGCGTAGACGCCGACGCCCTGCGCCACTGGCAGCAGCAGTGACACCCGCGCCATGCCCTCCGGTAGCGGGCGGATGGTGACGGTGCGGTCCTTTTCCGCGGCGGCGTTGCGGTCGACCGTGGCTTGCTTGTCGAGGCGGTAGGCGACTTGTTCGACGCGGGCGGCGATCTGCTTGGGGCCCAACCCTGCGAGCGTGGCGGGGTCGGCGCACAGCAGGCCATCCGCCGCGCAGCGCTGCGACGGGTCCAGGTGAGCCAAGCCGGCGAGGATGGTCGGGATTGCTTCCGGCGTCAGATCACCGGCGTGCAGCCGGGCCCGTAGCTGGGGCATGTTGCGTTCCAGCTCCACCGCCCGCGCCAGGAACCGAGCGGCGGTGTGCGGCGACATGTGCAGGGCCAGCCCGATCTCCGCGGCCACACCCTGCTGCCACCGGTCCTGCGCCAGCCCGGCCGCGATCCGCTCGCACACCCGCTCCCGCAACAGGTCGGCAGCGAGTGCGTACTGTTCGAACACCAGCCGACACCGCCGCACATGACTCGCACGCAACCGCTCGGCCATCGACCTTCCCTCAGGAGGCGAGTCTTCCTCTACCGCAATGATTTCGTCCATATCTAGACGCTACTCGGACTCACTGACAAGTTTTCGATCGTCTCACACGATTCGAACATAAGTTGGTTCCCGAGGTCGCACCACCGGGGGCGCTTCGAGGAGGCCCCTGGTTAGGGCGATCCCAAGCGGGCGTTGCCACCCCGGCAGGGCCGCTCCTACGCTCGACGGTGTGCGCCCCCTCATGTCGGACGACGACCTCGGAAGCGAATGGGAGTGTGCGACCGCTGCGGGGAATCCGGTCGGTGGCCTGGCGACACGCGGATTCCGCAACACCGGCGGTCCGCCTACCTCGATGCGGATCGTCGCGATGCCCTCGGCGTCGATCGTCCTTCAGGCCGGCGACGGATGTTTCGAGGTCGACGGCGGCCATACCGGTGGCCTGATCGCGGGAATCGCCCCCGGCGTCCAGTCCGTCCGGTGCGATCGCGTCGACTGCGTCGAGGTCCGGATATCTCCTCTCCTGGCGTACCCCGTTCTCGGAATCCCGCCCCACGAACTGACGGGCGGCCTGGTCGACACAGACGTCGTCTGGGGGCCGCACGCGCTCCAGCTCCGACATCAGTTGGCTGAGGCACCGGACTGGGCTTCCCGTTTCGCGCTCGTGAACGGCTTCCTGCTGGATCGGGCGGCGCCGCGGGGTCCCGATCCCGAGGTGGTGGCGAGTTGGAACCACATTCTCCACACCGCGGGGCGCGCAACGGTCGCCGACCTGACCGAGCTCACCGGCTGGAGTCCGAGACGGCTCCGAACCCGGTTCGGCCGACAGATCGGCACGAGCCCGAAACGCGCTGCGATGATCGTGCGATTCCGTCACGCCTTCGAGCGGCTCGTCGGCGGTGCCCCGGTGGCAGAGACCGCGATCGCGTGCGGATACGTCGACCAGCCGCACCTCCATCGCGACGTGGTCGCCTTCACGGGCACGACGCCCGCGATGGTGTCCGGGCGGTGACGGCTGCGTCGCACCGAGCCGATTCGTACAAGACGGAGGCCGCGCCCGCGACGAGAGTCGACCGCATGGACGACAACGGATCACCCCGCCGGCGAAGCGGTCCCGGCGGCCGTCTGGAACGACGAATCCGCACGATCGAAAGAAGGGTGGCCGCCGCGCACAGCCTCGACCTGGAGGAGCTGTTCGTGACCGTGCACGCCCCCGACGTGTGCGCACGCGTTCTCACGACGGCGAGCTCGGGACCACCGATCGTCTGGATCAACGGCATCGGCAGTCCGGCGATGGGTCTCTCGTCGTTGGCCGCCCGCATGCCCGGCGCCCGACACGTCCTAGTTGACCTCCCGGGCCATTCGCTCGCGCCCCCTTCCCGGTGGAACCGCCCGTCTCTTCGCGCGCTGGCGGTCGACATCGTCACAGGTGTACTCGACCGCCTGCGGCTCGACCGTGCCGACGTGGTTGGGGCCTCGCTCGGCGGACAGTTCGCGCTCTGGGCGGCCGCGGACGCCCCGGACCGCATCGCGCGGGTGGCGCTGCTCGGTGCGCCCGGAACCGCCGTCGCGGGCGTCGTGCCGACGGCCGGGTTCTGCGCAACGGCCTCCGATGTGCGGGGCCGCCTCGCCGAGTCCCTGATGCGGTGTCCGACACCGCGAGCGGTCGCCCGAGCGGCCCTGGCCGAAGCCGTGGGAGGTGACACCGCCCGCGCGCTCCCGGCGGACATCGTCGATCTGCACCGACTCCCCCTGCGCCTCCCCGGGCGGGCAGCGTCCTACCGGGCGCTCCTGCGGCGACTGATCCGAGGGCGGTCCGTACGCCCGGAGAACGTCATCGGTCCCGGCGAGCTCGCGACGATCGAAACCCCGATCCTGTTCGTCTGGGGGCGCCACGACGCCTTCCTGGCACCTGACGACCTCGTCCGCGCCGCAGTGTCGGCGATGCCACGGGCGGACATCGTCGCCACCGAGGGCGGACACGCCCCGTGGTTCGACGATCTCGAGCACTGCACCGACCTCGTCCGCCCGTTTCTCGCGGGAACCGGCGATCCCTCGACCGAAAGGAACCAACGCCATGTCTAAGCACGATCCCCTTGCCATCGCGGAAGGACTCGGCCCGTTCGACTTCCACGAGATCGCGACGTTCAACGACGGCGCCCTGCACATGTACTTCGGGGACCACCTGGACGCATCCGACTGGGAACTACACCCCGACACCGACGAATTCCTGATGGTTCTGAGCGGTGAGGTGACCGTGGAGATCCTCACGACGACCGGCGGCGAACGGCTCCGCCTGGGCCCCGGGCAGTTCGCGATCGTGCCGCGCGGTCACTGGCACCGCCACCTCGACATCGACAACGTCGTGGAGATGTTCTACACACCGGGCGACACCGTCGAATCGACCGCCGCCGACCCGAGGACGGCCTGACGGGGGGACGGCACCCTGGAATGCCCTGTGCTCACTACTCCATGAGCTGTGCGGCGACGGTCGCGCCGAGGTTCCAGCACTCCTCGACCTTCTCACGCGTCGGCTTACCGGACACCACGACGTGCTCCGCCGCCTTCACCCAGCCCAGCCCCGCGGTGATCGAATCCACCGCGCGCACGGCCCCCTCGCCGCCCTCGTTCGCATGCAGGTACAGCCCGAAGGGGCGATCCCGGGTCGAATCGAGGCACGGGTAGTAGATCGTGTCGAAGGCGTGCTTGAGCGCCCCTGAGATGTAGCCGAGGTTCGCGGGCGAGCCGAGCACGTACCCGTCGGCCGCAAGCACGTCGGCCGGAGACAGAGTGAGCGCGGCCCGCCGCACCACCTCGACGCCCTCGATCTCCGGGTCGGTGGCCCCCGCGATCACGGCCTCGAACATCTCCTGGCAGTGCGGAGACGGCGTGTGGTGGATCACGAGGAGCACGGCCATCAGCGGGACTTCTTCTCCATCGAGACGGCCTTGGTCATCCAGTCGCGCGCCCGGGAACGGTCGCCCGCGTAGTCGTAGGCCCGGGCCAGACGGTAGGCGTTCACCCAGGACTCGGGCTCCGCCTCGTACTCCGCCTTCACCTGGGCGAACAACTGATCTGCCGCATCGCGCTGGACCCGCCCCGACGGCATCGTCGGCAGGTCCGAGACGTCGAGGTCGCGGCCGAGCGCCTTCGCGGACGCCGCCAGCTTCTGGTGCGCGTAGCCGTTGCTGAGCACCGACCACAGGATCCAGAGGCCCACCAGGCCGACGAGCACCATGCCGAAGGCGAGACCCAGGTTGGCGCCGCCGCCGCGACGGGCGATCATCCACGCCCATACGCCGATCAGCCCGATGTACATGAGCATCGCGACCGCGAGGAACCCGATGACCAGCAGTTGGCCCAGATTTCCCCGTTCGCGGCGCTCCACGGGACTCACAGATCCATGAACGGCTCGATGCCCACGGTGAGGCCGGGCCGCGACGAGATGCCGCGGACGCCCAGGAGCACGCCCGGGACGAAGGAACTGCGATCGAGCGAGTCGTGCCGGATGGTCAGGGTCTCGCCCTGTGTGCCCAGCAGCACCTCCTGGTGCGCGACGAGGCCGGCGACGCGCACGGAGTGCACGCGCACGCCGTCGACGCGGGCGCCGCGGGCGCGGTCGAACTCGGCTGAGGTGGCGTCGGGCATCTTGCCGCGACCGGCCTCCTCACGGGCCTCCGCGATGAGCTCTGCGGTGCGGGTGGCGGTGCCGGACGGGGCGTCCGCCTTCGAGGGGTGGTGCAGCTCGATGATCTCCACGGAGTCGAAGAAGCGCGCGGCCTGCGCGGCGAAACGCATGGTGAGCACGGCGCCGATCGCGAAGTTGGGCGCGATCAGGACACCCACCTCGGGCTTCTCGGCGAGCCACTCGCGCACGGTGTCCAGGCGATCGTCGGTGAAGCCGGTGGTGCCGATCACCGCGTGAATCCCGTTGTCGATGAGGAACTTCAGGTTGTCCATCACCACGTCGGGGTGAGTGAAGTCGATGACCACCTGCGTGTTCGAGTCGAGCAGGCCGGTGAGCATGTCACCGGCGTCGACCGCCGCGCTCAGCGACAGGTCGTCGGCCGCCTCCACGGCATCGACCATCGCGCGGCCCACCTTGCCGCCGGATCCCAGGACACCCACGTTCAGCATGAGCCCGACGATACCCTTGCACGGTGACCGCCCGACCAGACGTTCCCGACGAGTGGATCGACCGCCTCGCCGGCATCCTCGAGGCCTTCCCCGAGTGCGTCGCCGATCGGGCGTGGGTCGGCACGCGCTGGCGGGTCCGCGGTTCGACGGTGGCCCACGTCTTCGGTGGCGAGGACCAGCAGTTCCGGCTCATCTTCCGCGCCGAACCCGGCGAGGTCCCGGCGTTCGAGAACCTCGGGGACCCGTACTTCCGGGTCAACTGGGGCGAGAGCACCGTCGGGATCATCGTCGACGAGCGCACCGATTGGGACGAGGTCGCCGAGTTCCTCACCGACTCCTACTGCGTGCAGGCGCCGACAGCCCTCGCCGAACTCGTGGAGCGCCCGCCGGCCGGCGCGTCCTAGGGTTGCGGCCATGGACGTGACCATCCGGACCTTCGTCGGCGACACGGACACCTGCTTCGACGTGGTCCACCACGCCGCGACGGACGCGGCCACGCGGGCGCTGGCAGCACCGTCCGGCCTGATCTGGGTGGACGTGCTCGACCCGACCGAGGAGGAGTTCGCCCCGTTCGTGGCGACGATGGGGTTGGACAAGCTGGCCGTGGAGGACGCCCTGACTATCCACGAACGCCCGAAGTCCCTGCGCTACGGCGACATCATGTTCGTCACGGCGTACACGGTGGCCGAGGACGGTGCCACGAGCCGGCTCTCGCTGTTCCTGTTCGAGCACGGCGTGCTGACGGTGCGCCTGGGCGGCGGCTTCCCCGTCGACGACGTGGCGGAGAACATCTCCGACAACGCGGATCTGCTGCAGTACGGCCCGAAGTCCCTGGAGCTGATGCTGCTGGACGCGGTCGTCGACGGGTACACCGCGCGCGTGACGACGGTCGACGAGCGGCTCGACGACGTGGAGTCGATCCTGTTCGACGGTCGCTCCAGCGACCGCGTCTCCCAGATCACCTTCGAGCTGCACAAGCAGGTGGGCGAGCTGCGCCGCATCGTGCTGCCGATGCGCGACGTGGTGGGTTCGGTGCTGCGCCGGGTGTCCGCGGCGCCCGACCTGCACGAGCTGCTCCCCTACGCCGAGGACGTCTACGACCACACGATGCGGGCGGCCGACTGGACCGAGGGGCTGCGCGACGCGGTCGAGTCGGTGCGTTCGACCAACCTGGCGCTGGTGGACAACCAGCTCAACACCGTGATGAAGAAGCTGACCAGCTGGGCCGCGATCATCGCAGTGCCCACCGCGATCACCGGCTACTTCGGCCAGAACGTGCCCTACCCGGGCTTCGGCAAGGAGTGGGGATTCTGGATCAGCGTGGTGATGATGCTCGTCCTGGCCGGAGGCCTGTACGCCGCGTTCAAGCGCCGCGGCTGGCTCTGACGCTCGACCGGCGGCGGGGAGGTCGTGCCCCTAAGCTCCTCGCATGACCGGATCGCCCGATTCACGCCCGTCCCTCCACCCGCTCGCCCTGCTCGTCTCGCTGTCCGCGGTCGCCGTGGTGGCGCTGCTCGGCGGGCTCGCCTCGGCGGACGCCGCGGCCGACTACGCGAAGCTGGCGCAGCCCTCGTGGGCACCGCCGAGCTGGCTCTTCGGCCCCGCGTGGGGCGTGTTGTACCTGCTCATGGCCGTCGCGGCGTGGCTGGTGTGGCGGGCCGATCCGTCGCCGCGCAATCGGGCAATCCAGGTGTACGCGGTGCAGTTGCTCGTGAACCTGTCCTGGTCGCCGCTGTTCTTCGGCCTGGAGCTGCGGGGCGTCGCGCTCGCGGTGATCCTGCTCCTCGACGTCCTCGTCGTGGTGACGATCGTGCTGTTCTGGCGGGTCCGCCGCTCAGCCGCGGTGTTGCTGCTCCCCTACCTCGGCTGGATCCTGTTCGCCACGGCGCTCAATTACGCGGTCTGGTCCCTCAACTCCTGACGCGTGCCCGCGCGGCCACCAGTTGGCCGTGCCCGCGATCCGCATGAAGGCGGGCAGCAGGACCAGTCGTACCAGGGTCGCGTCGAGCAGCACGGCGATCGCCAGGCCCACACCGAGCATCCGCATGAAGGAGACCTCGGAAAAGCCGATCGCGGCGAAGACCACCGCCATCAACAGGGCGGCGGCCGTGACCACCCGCGCCGTGCTCGCGATGCCCCGTGCGACGGCCTCGTCGTTGGCCGCCCGGTCGCGCCCCGGGCGGCTCCGCCACTCCTCCCGGATCCGCGAGAGCAGGAAGACCTCGTAATCCATCGACAGGCCGAAGGCGATGCAGAACATCAGGACCGGCATGTCGGCGATGAGGTGCCCGGTGACGGTGGTGCCGAGCCCGCCGAGGTGTCCCTCCTGGAAGATCCACACCATCGCACCGAAGGTCGCCGAGAGCGAGAGCACGTTGAGCACCAGCGCCTTCAGCGGCAGGAGCACGCTCCCCGTGAGGAGGAAGAGCAGCAGGAAGGTGGTCACCGCGATCGTGATGAGTACGCGAGGCACCGCTCCGAGGATAGAGTCGACCGCGTCCCGGTCCGCCTGCGCCGCACCGGAGAAGAGCGTCGGAGCGGGCGCCGGCACCGCCCGCAGCGCGTCGAGCTGCGCCCGCCCCGCCTCGGAGCGGGGGTCGTGCTCCCCCGTCACCGTCACCAGTCGCGCGAAGCCGGCCCGCGCCGACGGATCCCCGTCGGCGACGCGGCCGCCGCGCAGCCACGTCCCGTCGGGCCCGGTCACCGGGCCGGTCCCCGCCACCCGGGAGAGCTCCCGGGCGTAGTCCTCCGTGCCCGACGGTGCGCCCTCGGGCAGCAGGATCAGGACGTCGGACGCCGGGTTCGGCTGGAAGGCCGTTCGCAGTTCGTCGCCCACCCGGTGCGACGAGGCGGTGGTCGGCAGCGCCCGGTCGTCGGGGTAGCCGAGCTTGGCGCCGAGGAAGGGGGCGCCCAGCGCCACGAGGAGCGCCACGACGGCGATGCCGAGCGGGATCGCGCGTCCCTGCACCGCGGTCACCATGCGATACCAGCGGGACTCGTCGGCCGGCCGCGGGCCGCGCCCGACGCGGAGTCGGTCGATGCGGTCACCGAGCAGGGCCAGGATCGCGGGGGTCACGACGAGCGTGGCGAGCGCCGTGAAGGCGACGACGACGAGGCCGGCGTAGGCGAAGGACCGCAGGAAGTACATGGGGAAGAGCACCATCGCCGCCAGGCTGAGGCCGACGGTGACGGCGGAGAACAGAACGGTGCGCCCCGCCGTCGACATCGCGACCACGAGGGCATCGTCGCGGCCCCGTTCCGGTACCTCCTCGCGATACCGGCTGACCACGAGCAGCGTGTAGTCGATCGCCAGCGCAAGGCTCATCGCGGTGATCAGGTTGAGCGCGAACACCGAGACGTCGGTGGCCTCGGCCACGAGCCGGAGCAGACCCGAGGTGGCGATGATCGCCGCGATCCCGACCACGACCGGCACCGCGGCGGCGACGAGCCCGCCGAACGCCCACACCAGCACGAGGAAGGTGAGCGGCAGCGCGATGAGCTCCGCCCGCAGCAGGTCCTTGCCCGACTGTTCGTTGATCTGCAGGTAGGTCATCGCCTCGCCGCCGGCCTCGAGCCGCACGCCGTCGGGCGGGCGCGGGAGGCCGTCGACGATCTCGCGGGCGTGGTCCGGAGCCTCTCCCGTGCCACCGGTCAGGCTCGCGACCACCAGGCCGGTGCGGCCGTCCGTCGAGGTCAGGCGGGGCGCGGCGGCGGGGTCGGTCCAGCCGGACAAGGCGGACTGGACCACCGGGGAGCGGCGGAGCGACTCGGTGATCGCGCGGCCGTACTCCGCTGCGGCGACGGAAGCGGGGGTCTCACTGCGCAGGGTGAGGACGAGGGACGAGCCGCCGCGCCGGAAGTCCTGTTCGAGGACCTCCTGCGCGCGGGCCGATTCCGCCCGCGGGTCGGTGCTTCCGCCGCTCTTGAGTGCGCCGCCGACGCCCGTGCCGAGCACCCCCAGCGCGATCAGGACGAGCAGCGCCGCCGCCAGTACCGTCCGTGGCCGAGCGGCGACGGCCCGGGTCAGCGCGGCGATCACAGCGCCGCGAGGAACGAGCGGACCTCGTCGAGCGTGCCGACCCGGCGCATCCGCTCTGCGTCGAAGAGCACGAGGAAGTCGGCCATCTCGAAATCGGGGTCGTACGAGGGCATGCCGCAGATGACGCCGCCGTACCGGGCGGCGATGCGGATGGTCGGCGGCACGAGGTCCTCGTCGGCCCCCTCGGGTCGCGGGAGGTCCTCGATCGGGACGCCGTCGACGGCGACCGGCCGGATCGGTTCGACCCGCACCTCACCGCCCGCGAGGGCGTCGTTGTCGGCCAGGAAACCGAGGGCGGCACGCACCAGTGCGGCACGGGGATGCACGCCGTCCTCCATCCGGACCGACATGCAGCCCATCGCGTACCGGAATCCGGAGCGTTCGTAGAAGAGCAGCAGCGCGATCCGCAGGAGGATCGAGACGACGCCGCCCCGGTACGACGCGGCGATCGTGGCCCGCCCCCATTCCGCGACGTCGTCGGCCATCGCATCGAACGCCGGGCTCAGGCGGAACATGCTGGTGGTGAACACCTCCCGCTCACCGCGCGGCGCCGGCAGGATGATCCGGTAGCAGCCGACGATCTCGTCGGTCGGATCGTGGCGCACCAGCAGGTGCGCGCTGTAGTCGTCGAACCGATCGACGTCGATCGGCCGGCCGAGCCGCTCGCTGATCACCGCTCCGGGCAGCGGTGCCCCGAGCTCGGTGGAGAAGGCGTCGTACCGCAGGGCCTGGGCGCGCTCGATGTCGCGCGGGTCCTCCGCGACGAAGACCGTGAAGGGGGTGCGCTCCGTGGCCGCGAAGAGCACGGTTCCCGCCGGTGTCCGCGTGGTCATGGCGACTCCTCCTGGTACAGCGCGCGGGCGATCTCGCCCGCGCGGACGGCGACGTTCGACAGCAGCGTGGTGCCGAGCCCGTGTCCGGGAAGATCCGCGCCCTGGACGTACAGCCCGGGGACCTCCCGCCCGTCGATGACGGCGCGGTGCGAGCGCGCCACGCGCACCTCGGCGCCGTCGGGGACCACCCCCGCCAGGCCCGTCAGTCCGCCCGGCTCGAATCCGGTGGCGCACACCACGGCGTCGAACGTCGCGGTCCAGCGCTCGCCCGTCGTCGCGCGGCGCACGTCCACCTCGATCCGGCCGTCTCCCGTGCTCCGCGCGCCGACGACCTCGCTGGTGCGGTGCACGCCCAGGCGCCGCGGGCCGGTCACGTTCTCGCGGTACCACCGGTCGTACAGCTCGCGGGTCAGCGCGTGCTCCACCGCGGCGTAGTTGGTGTTGCCGTGCCGCTGGAGCAGCCTGTCGCGCACCTCCGGTGACGCCGCGTCGAACTCGTCGACCACGTCCGGATCGAAGACCTGGTTGACGAAGGGGCTCTCGTCCACGTCGGCGAGCCCGAAGCCGTGGAAGACCAGGTCCACGCGAGCGCCGGTGTCGTGCAGGTGCAAAGCCACCTCGGCTGCGGACTGGCCGCCGCCGACCACGAGGAATCGCGCGGCCCCAGGACCGCCGGTCGACGTGCGTTCCCACGCTTCGAGCCGCGGCAACAGCTCTATGTTGTGGAAGACGCGGTCGTCGTCCAGGCCCGTGGTCCAGGCGGGCAGCACCGGGCGCAGGCCTCGGGCCACCACGACCGAGTGCGCGCGGGTGACCCGCTCGACACCGTCGATCCCCCGATGTCTCACGGCGAAGCGGGCGCCATCGGGATCCCGGACGAGATCGGTCACCTCCTCGCCGTACCGCACGATCTCGGCGAAGGGCTCCGCCGCCCACGCGAGGTAGTCGGCGAACTCCGCACGTTCGGGTGTGAAGACCGAGCGGTTGATGAACTCCACCAGTCGATCCCGGGCACCGAGGTAGGCCACGAAGGAGTACGGGCTGGCCTGGTTACGCAGGGTGACCAGGTCCTTGAGGAAGCTGATCTGCATCGACGCGCCCGGAAGCAGCATCCCCGGATGCCAGGCGAAGGACTCCCGTCGTTCGAGGAAGCGCACTGTGGGCCGCCGCTCCGGCAGCTCCGCCAATGCGATCGCGAGCGCCAGGTTCGCAGGTCCGAATCCGATTCCCAGTACGTCGACGACACTCCCGTCGTCCGTCGCTTCCCGCTGCCGCATCACGCCCTTTCCCACCGGTTCGGGCGGGTGGTCGATCACCCGCCTGGACGGATCGTACTACCGGAAATATCCCGTACACCGTTTTCAAAATCCAAGGTCAACCATGGTTTCCAACTGCAGTCGCGCGATGACGATGCGATGGACCACGCCATCCTCCACGCGGACCTCCAGCCTGGCGAGGGGATGCCCGCCGGGGGCGATCACCCGGACGGTGCGTCCGCCGACCACGACCTCCACCGCGGCGCGGATCCGGTCCACGAAGCGGGCCGTCTCGGTGGCCACCGAGCGGGCGCCGCGCACCGTCGTCGGCACTCCCGGCGGAACGAGCGACGGATCGGCCGACCGCACGCAGTCGTCGGCCATCAGAGCCACCATCGCCGCGACGTCACCGCCGGAGGCCGCTGTGAGGAAGGCGTCGACCACCGCCCGATCGGCCTCTCCCGTGTCCGGGGGCGTCGCGGCCGCCACACGCCGTCGCGCGCGACTCGCATGCTGTTTCGCCGCGTCAACGGTGCATCCCAGGACCGTCGCGATCTCGCGGAAGGGAAGGCCGAAGGCCTCGTGCAGGACGTAGGCGACGCGCTGATCGGGCGTCAGCACGTCGAGAACCAGGAGCAGCGCGCGCGAGATCTGCTCCCGCTGGAGGTACCGCTCGTCCGCGGTGAGGGCATCGGCCGGGACGTCCTCCGCGAGGAGCGGCAGCTCTCCCCTGCGTGCGCGGGCGCGCAGCTGGTCCAGGCATATCCGGGTGACGACGGTGGTCAGCCAGGCCCCTGGATTCCGTACGTCGACGGCACCGTCGGCGCGCAGCCACGCCGTCTGGACGGCGTCCTCGGCGTCGTGCACCGACCCGAGCAGGCGGAATCCGATCGCGACGAGATTCGGCCGCGCAGCCTCGAATTCGCCGGCATCGATCACACTGTCACCTTTCCGCGAGCAGGGGCGTCGGATGGTCGACACCGTACTCGGAAGGATTCACACGACCATGATCACAGCACTGCTCATCGCAACCCTCGCCTGCATCGTCGCCAACGCCGGGATCGCGATCGCCGACTTCGTTCCCGCCGCATTCGTGCTGAAGAACTCGGCGGAGGTGCGCGTCCCGGCCCGCGCCGTGCCGTACCTCGCAACGCTCAAACTCGCGGGCGCCGCGGGGTTGACGATCGGTCTGCTCGGCGCTCCCTGGCTGGGCCTCGCCGCGGGGATCGGCCTCGTGGCCTTCTTCCTCGGCGCCGTCGGTGTCCACGTGCGCGCCGGGGTGTACTACAACATCGCCTTCCCCGGCGCCTTCCTGGTCCTCGCCCTGGCGTCGATGACCTACTTCATCCTTCGCGTGGCGTGACGCCGGGCGGCTCCATCGGCAGACGCGGGTTGTGCAGGTGCGCGACCAGGCCGGTCCAGCCGGTCTGGTGCGTCGCGCCGAGGCCCTCCCCCGTGTCGCCGTCGAAGTACTCGTAGAAGGTGGGGTGCTGCGCCCACAGCGGGTTGTCGCTGCCCTCGATCCGCCCGGCGTCGGCGGGGCGGCGAGTGCCGCCACCGTCGGCCCGTGCGACGGGCCGGAAGAGCCCGACCAGTCCCTCGTCGATGACGTCGGCGGCCTCCTCGAGGGTGCAGAGGTTGTCGGAGCCGGTGGGAATGGCGATGGTGAAGTCGTCGCCGAAGTGCCGGCCGTACGTGCGCAGCTTGTCGGCGAGCAGGACGTTCACCGGGAACCACACGGGGCCGCGCCAGTTGGAGTTGCCGCCGAACATGCCGGTGGTGGACTCGCCGGGCTCGTACTGGATGGAGACCGTGTTGCCGTCGACGTCCTCGGTCACCTGTTGCTCCGCCTTGGACAGCGACCGGATGCCGTAGGGCGCGAGGAACTCCGCCGGGTCGAACATGCGCTCCAGCACGCGCCGCAGCCGTTCGGGGCTGACCAGCGAGAGCAGCATCCGGCCGTCGTCCGAGCCGTCGTCGGAGGCGTTCGAGAGCACCGGTTCGACGAGCTCCGGCCGCCGCGAGCGCAACCAGTTCAGGCGCGCCGTCACGTCGGGGCACTCCTGGGCCACCCACGCCGGGACATCGGTGGTGCCCAGGACCGGGAGCAGCCCCACCATGGAACGCACCCGCATCGGCAGGGCGCTGCCGTCCGGACGGACGAGGACGTCGTAGAAGAAGCCGTCCTCCTCGTCCCACAGCGACAGGCTGTGCGAGCCGAAGTTGTAGGTGGCTTTGGAGATCTGCAGGAAGTGCTCGAGGAACTTGGTCGCGCAGTCCTGCCACACCGGGTCGTGCCGGCTCAGCTCGATGGCGATCTTGAACATCTGCTGGCAGTAGAAGGCCATCCAGCTGGTGGCATCGGACTGCTCGAGTCGGTACCCGGGCGGCAGCGGCGCCGACCGGTTGAAGAAGCCGATGTTGTCCATCCCGAGGAAACCGCCCTCGAACACACCGGCGTCGTCGGAGCCCTTGCGGTTCACCCACCAGGAGAAGTTGAGCAGCAGCTTGGTGAAGACGCGGACGAGGAAGTCCTGGTCCCGCCACCCATCGATGCGGTAGACGTGCCACGCCGCCCACGCGTGCACCGGCGGGTTGACGTCGCCGAACTCCCATTCGTACGCCGGGAGTTGGCCGTTCGGATGCATGGCCCACTCGCGGCACATGAGGACCAGTTGCTCCTTGGCGAACTCCGGGTCGACGTGCGCCAGCGGGATGCAGTGGAAGGCGAGGTCCCATGCCGCGAACCACGGGTACTCCCACTCGTCGGGCATGGAGATCACGTCGGCCAGCGAGAAGTGCTTCCACGTGGTGTTCCGGCGCCCCTGATCGGCCCGCTCGCGCGGCGACGGATCCACGGCGGGATCGCCCTCGAGCCAGGACTCCACGTCGTACCGGTAGAGCTGCTTGTTCCACAGCATCCCGGCGTAGGCGCGGCGCGCGACGGCACGGTCCTCACCCTGCACGTCCTCGTGGATGACGGTGCCGTAGAACTCGTCCGCCTCCTCTCGGCGATCCGCGACGACCGCGTCGAAGCCCGGACCGAAGGTGTCGAGCGACGGTGCCGTGCGCGAGAGCCGTAGCCGCACCGTGACGCTCTCCCCCGCCGGCACCGAGGCGAACCGGTACCAGAGGGCGGCCTTCGTGCCGCGCTGCTCCGGGTTCACCGCGCTCTCGTCTCCGTGCACCACGCGCTTGGTGATCGCGTCCTTCGGGTAGGGCGAGGCGTTGGCCGCGGCGCCGAACAGTTCCACGGCGTCGGTCTCGTTGTCGCAGAAGAGCACCTGCGGGGAACCCTCGGCCGCGAGGTGGTACTCGCCGAGCCACTGGTGCGTGACGCGCACCGCTTCCAGACCGCCGGCCTCGGGGGCCCCGACGTGCGCGATCTCGCCACGGCGCTCGTCGTGGCCCCAGGCCCAGGTGTTGCGCAGCCACAGCTGCGGCAACAGGTCGAGCGGCGCGGGCGACGGGCCGTGGTTGACGGCCTCGATCTCCACGCAGATGTCATCGGGCGCGGCCTTGGCGTAGCGCACGTGCACGTCGAAGAAGCGATCGTCGGCGAGGACGCCGGTGTCGGCGAGCTCGTACTCGCGCTGCGTGCGGTCCCGAGCGGCGTTGCCGTCGCGGAGCTGCTGGTACGGGTACTCCGCCTGCGGGTACCGGTACATCCAGTGCATCCAGCTGTGCGTGGGCGTCCCGTCGACGGGCCACCAGTACTCCTTGACGTCCTCGCCGTGGTTGCCCTGCTCGTTGGTGAGGCCGAACAGGCGCTCCTTGAGGATCGGGTCGTGGTGGTTCCACAGGCCGACCGCCAGGTTCAGGAAGCCGTAGCGGTCGCAGATACCGCCGAGCCCGTCCTCTCCCCAGCGGTACGCGCGGCGATGGGCCTGCTCGAAGCCGAAACTCGCCCAGGCGTCGCCGCTGCTGCTGTAGTCCTCCCGGACGGTGCCCCACTGACGGCCGGCCAGGTACGGACCCCACAGGCGCCACGGCCCGTCCGGGCCCGGGCTCTCCGCGAGGCGGCGATGTTCGGCGGTGGACTCGGCGTTCTGCACCGGAGAATCCTCCTACACCGCGGGCCGCGCCGCAGGAGGTCGCCGAGGTGCCTCACGAATTCGAGTCCGGCGGGGGTACACGTGCTCCTGCGCACCCGCGCCCTGTCGGAAGTCGACATCGTGAGCGGTCAGCGCGCGGAGACCGCCTGGGCGTGCATCTCCCAGAACAGGATCTCGGCGGGCTCGCAGGCGGTCACCGTGAGCGCGCCGGTGTGGACGGTGCGCAGTGCGTCGCCCTCCCCGAGGCGGTCGTCGCCGACGGCGACCGCACCCGAGACCACGTACAGGTGTCCGTAAGGCGCGGGCGGGAGAACGACCGACTCCCCCGCCGCCGGCCGGGCGGCGTACAGCGCGGCGGCGTCGTTGCCGATCACCACTGCCGGTTCCCGGCCCGCCATCCCCGAGGCGACGAGGACCAGGCCGCGCCCGTCGAGCGGGACGTCGGCGGTGCGGTACTCGGGCTCGCCGCCGGGCTCGTTCGGCGGCAGCCACATCTGGATGACCCGGGCCACGACCCCGGTGGCGCGCGGGTTCTGCTCGCGGTGGTTCACCCCGCTGCCCGCGCTCATCGCCTGCACCTGGCCGGCCCGGACCAGGCCCGTCTCGCCCGACGAGTCGTCGTGGTGGACTTCTCCCGCGATCACCCAGGTGACGATCTCGGCGTCGCGGTGGAAGTGCCGATCGACCCCCGAGCCGGGGTCGATGAGGTCGTCGTTGTGCACGAGCAGCTGCCCGTGGGCGTTCTCACCGAGATCGAAGTTGCCGGTGAAGGGCATCGACTGCCGCGTGTAGATCCCCTCGCCGCGCCAGTGTGTCCGGTCGGCGGCCGGGACGATCCTTCTCTCGCTCACCCCGACAGCGTAGGCCGGTACCGCCGTCACACTCCGGCGGGCAGCCCCGCTCCGGACGGCGACACCAGGATCTTCACGGCGGTCTCGTTGTGGTGCAGCAGGGTGTCGTAGCCGACGGTGACGAGCTCGTCCAGGCCGATCCTGCCGGTGATGAACGGTGCCAGGTCCACCGTGCCGCTCTCGACCAGCGCGATCGTCTCGGCGTGGTTGTTGACGTAGGCGATGGTGCCGCGCATATCGATCTCCTTGAGCACCAGCTTCTGCATGTCGACGGTGCCGGGGTGCCCCCAGATCGAGACGACGACCAGCACGCCCCGGGGCCGCAGCGCGTCGAAGAGGGTGTCGAGGGCGGGCTGGACCGAGGTGCACTCGAAACCGACATCGGCACCCCGCCCGCCGGTGAGCTCGCGCACGGCCTCGACCACGTCGACCTGCGTGGGATCGAAGACGTGGTCCGCGACGCCGGTCTCCGCCGCCCGCTCCCGGCGCAACGAGCTGGGCTCGCTGATCGCCACCGTCATGCCGCGAGCCGTGCACACGGCGGCGGTGAGCAGGCCGATCGGTCCCGCACCCGTGATGAGCGCGAAGGCGCCCTCGCCGGCGCCGGAGCGCTGCACCGCGTGGTAACCGACGGCGAGCGGTTCGATCAGCGCGGCCTGGTCCAGCGGGACGTCCTTCGAGATCCGGTGCACCCAGCGGCGCTGCACCACGATCCGCTCGGAGAGCCCGCCCCCGCGGCCGCCGAGACCGATGAAGTTCATGTTCGGCGAGAGGTGGTAGTCCTCGCTCTGCGGGCCGGTGTCCACGTCGTCGGAGATGATGTACGGCTCGACCACGACGTGATCCCCCACCTGCAGATCGGCGACGCCCGCGCCGACCTCCGCGACGACGCCGGACATCTCGTGGCCGATGGTGAGCGGCGCGGCCTCGCCGCTCACCGGGTTCGGATGGCCGTGCGGCGGGACGAAGATCGGTCCGTCGACGTACTCGTGCAGGTCGGTGCCGCAGATGCCGCACCACGCGACGTCGATGGCGACGGTCCCGTCCGTCGTCGCGGGCGCGGGGACGTCCTCGATCCGGACGTCGTTGCGGTCGTAGTAGCGCGCTGCTCGCATGGGATTCCTCCGGTGGTGGCGTGTGATCCACCCCACAGTCGCTGCGTCCGCACGCCCCGTCGAACGTTGCAGCGGGTTGCACCGGCCCGCTCAGAGCGGAGCGGAGCCGCGCACGTGCTCGAAGACGAGGGAGGTGTTGGTCCCCGCCACCTCCTCGCGGGCGCTGAGGTATTCGACGAGGTGCCGCAGGTCGTCGGTGTCGACCGCGGCGATGTGCAGCAGGTAGTCGTCTCCGCCGGCGAGGAAGTAGGCGTCGATCACCGGCGGCAGGTCGATGACCGAGTCCACGAACTGGCGGATCCGGTGGCGCGCGGTGGACCGCAGAGTCACGGCGATCATCGCGCGCAGCGGCCGGCCGACGGCGGCCGGGTCGACGTCGGCGAAGAACCCGCGGATCACCCCCGCGTCGGTGAGGCGACGCACCCGGGTGTGCACGGTGGACGGCGCGAGTCCCACCTCGTCGGCGAGCGCGGCGTTCGAGACGCGCCCGTCGCGCTGCAGGACGAGCAGGATGCGTCGGTCGGCGTCGTCGAGCAGCGGGCGACGATCGTTCGATGACTGCGGCCGATATGCCGTTCTGACGGAATGGACATCGCTCATGTCACGAATCTCCAGAATCTTCTTCTGATCTCTTGATCGGTTATCGATGTTTCTTCAGACTATGTGACACAAGCCACCCCGCCTGACAGGAGCACACGATGCGCGTCGGAATCCCCACCGAGATCAAGAACAACGAGTACCGCGTGGCGATCACGCCGGGCGGCGTCGCCGAGCTCACCCGCCGCGGCCACGACGTGCTGATCGAGGACGGCGCGGGCGCGGGGTCGGCGATCGACAACGAGCACTTCGTCGCGGCGGGCGCCCGGATCGTACCGACGGCGGACGACGTCTGGGGCGAGGCCGACCTGCTGCTCAAGGTCAAGGAGCCGATCGAGGCCGAGTACGGCCGGATGCGGGCCGACCAGACCGTCTTCACGTACCTCCACCTGGCCGCGTCCCGGCCCTGCACCGACGCGCTGCTGTCCTCGCGGACCACGTCGATCGCCTACGAGACGGTGCAGCTGCCCGACGGCTCGCTGCCGCTGCTCGCGCCGATGTCCGAGGTCGCCGGCCGGCTGGCGCCGCAGGTCGGCAGCTACCACCTGATGCGGTCCAAGGGCGGCCGCGGCGTGCTCATGGGCGGCGTCCCCGGCACCGCGCCCGCGCGGGTCACCGTGCTCGGCGGCGGCGTCTCCGGCATCAACGCCGCGCAGATCGCCGCGGGCATGGGCGCGGACGTCACCGTCTTCGATCTGGACGTGCGCAAGATGCGCGCCGTCAACGCCCAGTTCGGCGGCCGCGTGCACACCAGCTACTCGACCTCGCTCGCGCTCGAGGAGGCCGTCGTCGAGTCCGACCTGGTGATCGGCGCCGTGCTGATCCCGGGTGCCGCCGCACCGAAGCTCGTCTCGACCGAGCTCGTGCACCGCATGCGCCCCGGCGCCGTGCTCGTCGACATCGCGATCGACCAGGGCGGCTGCTTCGCCGACTCGCGCCCCACGACGCACGACGATCCGACCTTCACCGTCGGCGAGACCGTCTTCTACTGCGTCGCGAACATGCCCGGCGCGGTGCCCCGCACATCGACCTTCGCCCTCACCGGCGCCACCCTGCCCTACGTGCTGCGGATCGCGGACAAGGGCTGGAAGGCCGCGTGCTCCGAGGACGCCGCGCTCGCCGCAGGCCTGTCCACGCACGACGGGGTGCTCCTCAACGCCGGTGTCGGCGCCGCCCTCGGCATCGAGTCCAAGGCCCCCGAGGCCGTGCTGGCCTGAGTCCGGCGCCGCACCGTCCGCGCCGGTTCACCATTCGCCGGCGTCGAGGTACTGCGCGAGGTTGGCCATGCGGCGCTGCACCGCCGCCACCTCGCGCACGCACTGTTCGAGGAGCCCCCGGTCCAGGGACGGCATCCGGCGGATCGAGAGCACATCGCCGGGCGGGCGCCCCGCCGCCATCTGCTCGACCTGGTGTTCCATCCGGAGACGCTCGAGGATCGAGAAGGCCTCGCGCAGCACCTCCGCGGAATCGTCGGGCAGCACGGGCGAATCGGCGCCCGCCGCCAGCCGGTTGCGGGTCTGCAGCTTGGTCGAGCCCCGGCTCAACGCCGCCCAGCGGGCGATGTTCACCACCGGCACCAGGGCGTGCGCCTTGATATCGAACGTGCCGCCCCGCAACGAGATCACATCGCGCACGGAGCGCAGTCGCGCCTTGGCCGTGAGCGCTTCCCGCAACATCAGGATGAAGGCCCTGGGATGTTCCGAGAGATGCTGGTAGACACCGGCCACCGGCTGCAGGGTGAGGTCGCCCCAGACGGGGCGGCCGTCGACGAGCAGCGACGCCATCATCATGGCGTTGTTGGACAGCGGCGCCTCGATCCACTCTCCGGCCGCGTACAGCCACTCGGACTCGGTGCGGCAGAAGCGGGTCTGCGCGGCGACCGCGCCGTTGGTGTCCGAAGGTATGCCGCACTCCTCCAGCCGCCCGTGCACCGCGGCGGCCAGCGCCAGCGCGGCCGCACGCCGCACCTCGATCTCCTCGGCGGTCGCGCCGGGAACGTCCTTGAGAATGATCGCGCTGTCGACGTCCGAACTGGGAACCACCTCGCGGCGCGACACGCTGCCCAACGAGAGCCACGTGAAGTCGCCCTCGCGCAGTTCGGGGTGCACGGGCAGCTCGAGCTCGATGCAGCGGCGGACCATGGCCTCGATCGCGACGGCCGCGACGCCGGAGATGTGGCGTACCGGCGCCTGCTGCCCCCACAGCACTGGGAAGATCTCCCGGATCGTGGCGCCGATCTCCGGCAGCTCGGCCGCGCCCGCGCGTTCGATCCGGCGCTGCAGCGCGAAGGTCGAGGTGGTCGGCACCGTCAGGAAGTCGACGTCCTGGACGACGCCCCGCACCGCCGCGTGCTCGTCGAGGACCGCCATGTAGTGCAGCTTGCGGTCGAGCATCTCGATGAGCACGTCCGACGAGAGCGCGGACTCCGGGACGGCGGCCAGCGGCGCGGTCATCACCGCGGTCACCGGATCGGTCACCGGGCGCCCCACCGAGATCACCCGGGCACGCAGATCGTGGTCGGTGACGATGCCCAGCGGCTCGCGGGCCGCGTTCTCCACCACGATGTAGCCCGACTTCGCCGCCGTCATCGCGGTGGCGGCCTCCTGCACCGTGACCGTGGGCGGGCAGATGACGGGCGCGCGCCGCACGATCTCGCCCGCGGTCCGTTCGCGGACCTCCTCTGCGGAGACGGCCGTGGTGGGCCTGGCGAGCTCGGTGGCGAGGAATGCGGCACCGGCCGGCGTCGAGAACATGTCGCCCACCGCCCAAGCGGGCAGACGGAGCAGCGTGACGTCGGAGAGCGCGACCGCACGGGGGCCGCCTCTCGCGCCCACCAGGATGACCACGTACCCGAAGACCCCACCGGGCCCGACCACCTCGTCGACGTCGCCCACCTCGGTCGGCGACGCGGACGGGAAGTTCCACACTCCGACCCGGCCGTCGAGCACCACGAAGGCGTGATCGGGCGAAGCGGACAAACCGTCGAGGATCGTCGCGCCCTCGGGGAACTCGCTGATCGCCGATTCGGCCGCGAGACGTGCGCGAACGTCGTCGGGCAGCCCGTCGAAGGGGGCGTGTCCGGAGAGGAAGGCGAACAGCTCCCCGAGGTCCGAGAAGTCGGTCATGGACCTATGTTTACACGCCCGCACCGATCGACATCCCGAAGTCATCTCTCGGTAACGCGTCCGCGGAAGCGTTGCGAGGTCTACATTCCCATCCAGCGCACAACCCCATGCGCACAGATACGTCGAGGAGAAAGACTCATCCATGACGCAATCCGTCGATAAGTTCGCGGCCGAGCAGGAGGGCTACAAGCAGACCCTCGGTCGGCGACACGTGCAGATGATCGCCATCGGCGGCGCCATCGGCACGGGCCTGTTCCTGGGCTCCGCAAGCCGCCTCAACAGCACGGGTCCCGCCCTGCTGTTCAGTTACGCCTTCGTCGGCGTGATCGCCTTCTTCCTCATGCGCGCCCTGGGCGAGCTGGTGCTGTACCGCCAGAGCTCCGGCGCCTTCGTCTCGTACGCCCGCGAGTTCTTCGGCGAGGCCGCGGCCTACGCGGCGGGATGGCTGTACTGGATCTTCTGGGCGCTCACCGGCGTCGCCGAGCTCTCGGCCGTGGCGGTGTACGTCAGGAAGTGGTGGGAGCTGCCCAACTGGGTCTCGGTGATCATCGCGCTCGCGGTGGTCCTGGTGATCAACCTGCTCTCGGCGCGCGCCTTCGGGGAGTTCGAGTTCTGGGCATCGGTGCTCAAGGTCGCCGCGATCGTCATCTTCCTCGTCGTCGGCCTCGTCATCGTGGTCGGCCAGATCACGGTGGGCAGCGGCGAGCAGGCCCACAAGGCCGGCATCTCCAACCTGTGGTCCAACCCGGGCGGCTTCTGGCCGCACAGCGACACCTTCGGCTGGATCGCGCCGATCGTCGTGATGTCGGGCGTGGTCTTCGCCTATGCGGCCATCGAGATGGTGGGCATCGCGGCGGGCGAGATGCAGAACCCGCAGCGCGAGGTCCCCAAGGCCGTCAACTCGGTGATCCTCCGTATCGCGGTCTTCTACTGCGGCTCGATCTTCCTTCTCGTGTGCATCCTGCCGACCAGCCAGTACGGCACCCGCAACGCCGAGGGCGACCTGGAGTCGCCGTTCGTCACGGTCTTCGAGCGCATGGGCATCAGCTGGATGGCGACCCTCATCAACGGCGTGCTCATCGTCGCCGCGATGAGCTCGCTCAACGCGGGTCTCTACACCACCGGACGCATGCTGCGCAGCCTCGCCGCCAGTCGTGAGGCCCCCAGCATGTTCATGAAGATGAGCAAGTCGGGCGTCCCCGCCACCGGCATCATCGTGACGTCGATCTTCTACGTGCTCGGCGCCGTGCTCAACGCACTCGTCCCCGGTCACGCCTTCGACATCGCCCTCGAGGCCTCGGCCATCGCGGTCGTCGGCGTGTGGAGCCTGATCTTCCTGTGCCACATCCGGTACCGGAAGCTGTCGGACGCCGGGATCGTGACCAAGAGCCCGTTCCGTGCCCCACTGGCCCCGTTCATGAGCTACGTCGGCCTGGTCTTCCTGTTCCTCGTCCTCGTCGGCATGGCCTACTCGGGCTACAAGTCCGACGGCGGCTTCTGGGACAAGACGAACCTCATCGTCGTCATCCTGGGCATCCCCGCCTTCGTCGCGATCCTGGCCATCGGCTGGATCGCCGTGAAGCCGAAGGTGCTCGAGCACACCGGCGGCGACCTCTCGCCCAGCTGGTCGCTCAAGGACTCCGCCGAGAAGTAGGCTCCGCTCCTCGGACGCCCGCCGGCTCGCCGGCGGGCGTCCGTCGTCTCCGGGACCGGGACGGGACACTGCTGCGACCGGACGCCGATCCGCCGGGGACGCTGCGCCCCTAGCGTCGACACCGGCCGCCCGCACCGGGCGCGGCGGCCGGTCAACGAAGGAGTGAACCGTGTCGATTCTCATCACCGGCGGCCGCCGCCTGATCCTCGCCGCCGTCGCCACCGCGGCGCTGGGCGTCCCGCTCGCCGCGGCGGCGCAGGCCGCACCGGCGGGCCCGAGCACCGTCGTTCCCCCGGCCGGAGCCGCGCCCGGCGAGCCCGCACCGCCGGCGCACGGCGCCCCCGGGGCACCCTCTCTCGGCGCGCCCGGCGCACCAGCGCCCGCTCAGCCCCCGCTGGGCGCACCGGTGCCGCCGCTCGCCTGACCGGCACCACCCGTTCCGGGACGGCGCGGACGCCCCGCGCCGTTCACCCGGGATTCACCGGGTGCGGTTACGTTGCCGCCATGATCCCCCGCTTCCGTCTCCGCTCCCGTGCGGCCGCACTCGCGGCGGCGGTCGTCGTCGCACTCGGTGGTGCCGCGCTCGCCGCCCCCGTCCAGGCGGCACCGTCGGCCCCGTTCGACCTGCAGTCGCATCGCGGCGGGCGGGGTGAGCACACCGAGGAGTCCCTGTACGGGTTCGCCCGGTCCCTCGAGCTCGGCGTGACGACGTTGGAGCTGGACATCGTCCTGACGAAGGACGAGGTTCCGCTGATCTGGCACGACCCGACGGTGCAGGCCGACAAGTGCGCCGACACCGCGCCCGCGACGCCCGGCGACCCGCAGTTCCCCTACGTGGGCAAGACGATCCACGACCTCACCTACGCCCAGGTGCGGACGCTGGTGTGCGCGAAGAAATTGGCGAAGTTCCCCGCGGCGAGGGTCGTGGAGGGCAACCGGATCGCCGCGTTACCACAGCTTTTCGACCTGGTCGCGCAGTACGAGGGCAACACCGTGCGGTTCAACATCGAGACCAAGATCGAGGCCGAGGAGCGCTCGAAGTCGGCGGAGCCGGCTGCGTTCGTCGCGCAGATCCTCGGTGCCGCGCGTCGCGCCGGGGTACTCGATCGGATCGAGATCCAGAGCTTCGACTGGCGTTCGCTGCCACTGGTGCGCGCGCAGGCGCCGTCGGTGCCGTTGGTCGCACTCTACGACGCGACGACGTGGAAGAAGGGGTCGGCGTGGCTCGGCCCCGTCAGGTACGAGGAGTACGGCGGTGACGTGGTCCGGGCCGCGAAGGCCGCCGGCTTCGACGTGCTGTCGCCCGACTTCGAGCTCTCCGACGCGAAGACGGTGACCGCGGCGCACGCCGCTGGCCTCACCGTCGTCCCGTGGACGGTGAACGAGGCAGCGGACATGCGCGCGCAGCTGGCCCTCGGCGTCGACGGCATCATTACCGACTACCCGACGCGCCTGCGCGGAGTCCTGGCCGCGGCGGGCAAGCCGCTCCCCCGCGCATTCACGAAGTAGCCCGGACCCGTCAGTCCCGGCGCGCCGGGGTCGTCTCCGCGAGGAAGGCGGCGAGCTCCGCCGCGACGCGCTCGGGCTGATCGAGCATCGCCAGCACGTAGCAGTCGTCCAGTTCGACCAGGCGGCCGCGCCGCAAGAGGTCCGCGAGCCGACGACCGTGCTCCCGCGGCATGACGGTGCCGTCCGCGATCCAGAGCACGAGGGCGTCGCCGGGGAAGCGGCGCAATGCCTCGGTCCGGCGGGTGAGGTCGGCGCGGTCGAATGGAGCCCGTGCGTGTTTGAGCAGGTCGCGCCGGATCAGCGGGTCGTCGATCGCGGGGCGGGTCCACGCGCGCATCGTCGCGTCCGGAATGTCGCGCGCCATACGCCCGAAGAGGATCGGCAGACGTCGCACGGCGCCGATCCGCATGGCGCGCAGGCCGAGACGCAGGCCGGGGAGCCGGGCGGCCACCGTCGCGGCCCTGCCCGGCAGGCCCGGCGGGAAGTTGTCGAACGCGGTGCTCGGCAGGATCACGAGGCGGCCGACCCGTTCGTCGCGGCCGAGCGCCGTGAGGAGCAGGCCACCGCCCCAGTCACTGTGGACGAGGGTGACCGAGCGGAGGTCGAGCGCGTCCAGGAAGTCCGCGATGATGTGTGCGATGCCGTCGTTGGACAGGTCGGCGTCCGCGTTCAGCGGCACGGGGTGGGCGCCCAGCGGCAGGTCGGGCAGGACATAGCGATGCCCGTCCGGGAGCAGCGGCAACACGTCGTGCCACACCGTGTGATCCATGAGCAGGCCGTGCAGCAGGACGACCGGCGGACCGGCGCCGAACTCCTCGTAGTGAACCCGGCCCGCAGGGACGGACACCTCCGGCATTCCCATCACCTCCATTGGAGCGTTCACTCTAGAGCGGGTACTCTAGAATCTAGGGCGTGATGGTCGACCGGTCAATGCCCACCCGCGAGCGCCTCGTCGTGGCGATGGGCGAACTCCTGCGCCGCCAGGGCTACGGCGCCACCACCGTCAAGCAGCTCACGGAGGTCGCGGGCGCCACGATGGGCTCGCTCTACCACCACTTCCCCGGCGGGAAACCCGAGGTCGCCGCAGCGGCGCTGCGGTCCTCCGGAGCCGCGTACCTGGCGCTGATCCCCACCCTGCTCGACGGTGCGCCGGACCTCGACGATGCGATCCCGGGGGCCTTCGCGCTGGCCGCCGAGCACATCGCCGAGGCGGGCTGGATCACGATGTGCCCTGTCGGAACCGTCGCGGGCGAGGTCGCCGACTCCGAGCCCGAGGTGGCCGCCGCGGCGGCGGAGGTCTTCGCGGACTGGATCGCCGGCGGCACCGCCTACTTCGCCGCGCGCGGCCTCGCCGACGACGCCGCGCGGGAACTGACACTGGCGGTGCTGAGCTCACTCGAGGGAGCATTCGTGCTCGCCCGGTCGCTGCGCAGCCCGGACCCCCTCCTTGCGGCGGGATCCGCGCTGCGCGAGCACGTTCGACGGGTCGTCGCCGCGTCCGCGGCGCGAGCCGGGAGCGGCGCCGACGCGGCGCCCGGCGGACCGGGAACGACCTAGGCCGCCCGGTCCGCCGGGTTCATCCCAACCAGTTCCGGACGGACGCGGGCACTCCCCGCTTGCCCCGGTGCGGCCCGAGGACGGCGCCGCCGAAGGGCTGCGAGAGCAGATCCCGCGCGACCCGGTTCACATCCGAGGCCGAGACCTTGTCGATCGCCGACAACGTCCGCGCGACGGTTCGCTGGTTCTGGTAGTTGATCTCGCTGCGACCGATGCGGTGCATGCGGGACTGCGCGTCCTCCAGGCCCAGAACGAGGCCGCCGCGGAGCGAACCCTTGGCCCGCGCGAGCTCCTCTGCGGTGAGTCCGTCGTCGCGGACGGCCTCGAGGACCGTGCGCGCCACCGTCGCCACCTCGCCGAGCCGCTCCGGGGAACATCCGGCGTACACCGAGAACAGCCCCGTGTCGGCGTAGGTGTCCACGGCCGAGTACACCGTGTACGCCAGGCCGCGCTGCTCCCGGATCTCCTGGAACAGGCGCGAACTCAGGCCCCCGCCGATCGCGGTGTTCAGCACCGACAGCGCCCACCGGTCCGGGTGGAAGCGGCCGTAGGCGCGGGTGCCCGCGACGAGGTGCGACTGCTCCCCGTCCCGGTTGACCACCTCGAGCGTCGGTCCGCCGGGGCGACGCCGGACGCCCGTCCGCACGGGGGCGGAGTCGGCGGCACCGTCGAGGCGGCCCGCGAACGCCCCGCGCGCCAGCTTGACGACCTGGGCGTGGGTGACGTTGCCGGCGACCGCCAGCACCATCCGCTCGGGCGTGTACCGCCGGCGATGGAAGCCGCGCAGGCGCGCGGCGGTCATCGCCGCGACCGACTCCTCGGTGCCGAGCACCGGCCGGGCCAGGGGGTGATCGCCGAACAGGGCGGAGGTCGCGGCCTCGTTGACCAGGTCCTCCGGGTCGTCGTCGCGCATGGCGAGCTCCTCGAGCACCACCTCGCGCTCCACCTCGACGTCCGCGGGCCGGCACAGGCCGCCGAGGACGACGTCGGTCACCACGTCGACCGCCAGCTCGAGGTCACTGTCGAGCACGTGCGCGTAGTAGCAGGTGTGCTCCTTCGACGTGAACGCGTTGATCTCGCCGCCGACGGCGTCCACCTCGGCGGCCAGGGAGGCCGCGTCGCGATGGGGCGTCGCCTTGAACAGCAGGTGCTCCAGGAAGTGCGCGGATCCGGCCGAGGCGGGGTGCTCGTCGCGCGAGCCCACCGCGACCCACAGGCCGACGGCGGCGGACCGGGACCCCGGCACCGTCTCCGTGACCACCCGCAGGCCGCCGGGCAGGACGCTACGACGAACGGGGGCACCCGATCCGGATGCCCCCGTCCGCGCAGCCGTCGTTTTCAGGCTGCTCAGTTCCTACTCCTCGCCAGCGGGAGCGGTCTCGTCGGCCTTCTCCTCCACCACGGGGATCAGGCTGATCTTGCCGCGCTCGTCGATGTCGGCGATCTCCACCTGCAGCTTGCTGCCGACGTTGACCACGTCCTCGACCTTGTTCACACGCTTGCCGCTGCCGAGCTTGCTGATGTGCACCAGGCCGTCGCGGCCGGGGACCAGCGAGACGAAGGCGCCGAACGCCGTGGTCTTGACCACGGTGCCCAGGAAGCGCTCGCCCACCTTCGGGAGCTGCGGGTTCGCGATGGCGTTGATCCGATCGATCGCCGCCTGCGCCGACGGGCCGTCGGCGGCACCGACGAACACCGTGCCGTCATCCTCGATCGAGATGTTGGCGCCGGTCTCCTCGGTGATGGAGTTGATCGTCTTGCCCTTGGGTCCGATGACCTCGCCGATCTTGTCGATCGGGACCTTGATCGTGGTGATCCGCGGGGCGTACGGGCTCATCTCGTCGGGGGCGTCGATCGCCTCGGCCATGACCTCGAGGATCGTGGTGCGGGCGTCCTTCGCCTGGCCCAGCGCGCCGGCCAGCACCTGCGACGGGATGCCGTCGAGCTTGGTGTCCAGCTGCAGGGCGGTGACGAAATCGCTGGTACCGGCGACCTTGAAGTCCATGTCGCCGAAGGCGTCCTCGGCTCCGAGGATGTCGGTCAGCGCCACGTAACGGGCCTGGCCGTCGACCTCGTCGGACACCAGGCCCATGGCGATGCCTGCGACGGGCGCCTTGAGCGGCACGCCGGCGTTGAGCAGCGACATGGTCGACGCGCAGACGGAGCCCATCGACGTGGAACCGTTGGAGCTCAGCGCCTCCGAGACCTGACGGATGGCGTAGGGGAACTCCTCCACCGACGGCAGCACCGGCACGAGGGCGCGCTCGGCGAGCGCGCCGTGGCCGATCTCGCGGCGCTTCGGCGAGCCGACGCGGCCGGTCTCACCGGTCGAGTACGGCGGGAAGTTGTAGTGGTGCATGTACCGCTTGCTGGTCTCGGGTCCCAGCGAGTCGATCTGCTGCGCCATCTTCACCATGTCCAGCGTGGTGACGCCCAGGATCTGGGTCTCGCCGCGCTCGAACAGCGCGCTGCCGTGGGCGCGCGGGATCACGGCGATCTCGGCGCTGAGCGAGCGGATGTCGGTGATGCCACGGCCGTCGATGCGGAAGTGGTCGGTGAGGATCCGCTTGCGCACCAGCTTCTTGGTCAGCGAGCGGAAGGCAGCGCCGATCTCGCCCTCGCGGCCCTCGAACTGCGGACCCACGGACTCGAGCACCTGCGCCTTGACGACGTCGGTGGCGGCGTCGCGCTCCTGCTTGCCGGCGATCGACAGCGCATCGTTGAGGCCGGCGGCACCCGCGGCCTCGACGGCGGCGAAGACGTCGTCCTGGTAGGCCGGGAACAGCGGGAACTCGCCGGTCGGCTTCGCGGCACCGGCGGCGAGCTGCTTCTGCGCCTCGCAGAGCACGGCGATGAAGGGCTTGGCGGCCTCGAGGCCCTCGGCCACGACCGCCTCGGTGGGCGCGGTAGCGCCGCCCTCGATGAGCTCGATGACGTTCTCGGTGGCCTCGGCCTCGACCATCATGATCGCGACGTCGGCGTCCTTGCCGGAGCCCGAGACGATGCGGCCGGCGACGACCATGTCGAAGACCGCGCCCTCGAGCTGCTCGACGGTCGGGAAGGCGACCCACTGGCCGCCGATGAGCGCGACGCGCACGCCGCCGACGGGACCCGAGAAGGGAAGGCCCGCGATCTGGGTCGACGCCGAGGCGGCGTTGATCGCGACGACGTCGTACAGATCCTTCGGATCGAGCGACATGACGGTCACGACGACCTGGATCTCGTTGCGGAGGCCGTCGACGAAGGACGGGCGCAGCGGCCGGTCGATCAGGCGGCAGGTGAGGATCGCGTCGGTCGACGGGCGGCCCTCGCGGCGGAAGAACGAGCCGGGGATGCGGCCGGCGGCGTACATGCGCTCCTCGACGTCCACCGTGAGGGGGAAGAAGTCGAAGTGCTCCTTGGGGTGCTTGCTGTGCGACGTGGCCGACAGCAGCATCGTCTCGTCGTCGAGGTAGGCGGCGACGGAGCCGGCGGCCTGCTGCGCGAACCGGCCGGTCTCGAACCGGATGGTGCGGGTGCCGAAAGAACCGTTGTCGATGACGGCGACCGCTTCGGTGATGTCGTCGTCGAACTCGACCTGAGTGTTGTCTGACATGTTGTGGGGAAGAAACCTCTCTTCGCGCGGACCGTCCCCACCTGGGCGGCGCGCATGCTGCGCGCGGCCGAAGTCGTTCGACACGGCGGCGGGGCGCCCTGGCGCGGTCATCGATCGAAGCCGCCGGACCCGCCCGTCCGTACGGACGAGGTTTCCGGCAACCACTACCGAGGACCACCCCGCGGGGAGTGACACCGAGATGGCGCACCGCAGAAGTCGGGGGCCGGATCTACCGGCACCGACGTCGGACGGACCTGCATCAAGGCTATCATCGGGAGTCTTTTCCACGTGAGTCGCACACGCCGTGCGCGCACCCGAGGAGGAATCGTCGTGTCGCAGACCAGCCGGGAGCGCACCCAGGAGGCGACCGCGGTCTGGATAGCGCGGATGACTCTGGTCGCGGCGGTGGTCTCGCTGTTGAGCGCGATCATCCGCGGCGACCGCGCGCTGCCCTTCGTGGCGGACCTCCTGGGCATCGTCGGCATACCGTCGCACCCGAGCCTGTTGCTGGTGGCCGCGCTCACCGTGCTCAGCGGCGCCCTCCGCCGCCGACTCCGGGCCGCGCACACCGTCGCCGTCATCATGATGTCACTGCAGGTCCTGGTGAACATCGCGACGCTGGTGATCGTCGCGACCGACCAGCTCGATCCCGACGAGGCCAGGCACCTCCCCGCGTACCTGCAGGCCTACGTCTCCGTGCGCTTCTCGCTGCCGGGCGCCGCGCTCACGGCGCTCATCAGCGCCGTCTGCCTCGCCCTCGTGATCGCGGCCCGTCCGCGGTTCCCCGCCAAGCTGGCCCGCGGCTCGCGGCGCACCGCGATCGGTGTACTGGTCGGCGGCTTCGTCGGCGTGTACCTGGTGGTCGTCGCCCTCGCCTACACGTTCCCGGGACGGGGGCCGAACCGGCTCGACGGCAGCGTCGAGGTGCTCGTGTGGTCGCTGCGGACGACCTTCGGCGTCGCGGTGCCCCGTCAGATCGACGTGGCCCTCAACGGCCACAGCGGTCCCGTATGGATCTACTCGCTGGCCGGCGTTCTCTCGGCCTCGGTCCTGATCCTCGCCCTCATGGCCTTCTGGCGGGCCGGTCGCGGCGACGAGCTGATGACCGAGCCCGAGGAGCTCGAGGTCCGGCGCCTCCTGCTCGAGTACGGCGAGGAGGACTCGCTCGGCTACTTCGCCACACGGCGCGACAAGGCGGTGATCGCCGCGCCGGACAGGCGTGCCGTCGTCACCTGCCGCGCCGTCGGCCCGGTGTCCATGGCGAGCGCCGACCCGATCGGGCATCCCGACGCCTGGCCCGCCGCCGTCGGAGCCTGGATCGAGGACTGCCGAAGCCACAGCCTCTACCCCGCCGTCCTCGCGGCCAGCGCCGCGGGCGCGGAGGTCTACGAGGCCGCGGGGCTGCGCACGCTCACGATCGGCGACGAGGCGATCATCCACGTCGATGACTTCACCCTGAAGGGCCGCGACATGCGCGCGGTGCGGCAGGCCGTGACCCGCGTGAGCGCGGCCGGATACAGACTCAAGGTGCGCAGGCACGCGGATCTCTCCGCGGCCGAGCTCGCCGAGGTCGCCGAGCTCGCCGAGGCGTGGCGCGGCGAGGAGACCGAGCGCGGCTTCTCCATGGCGCTCAACCGCATCGGCGATCCCGTGGACGGGCGCTGCGTGCTCGTTTCCGCGCACGACGCCGAGGGCACCGTCCGCGGCCTCCTGAGCTTCGTACCGTGGGGCACGCGCGGGCTCTCGCTCGACCTGATGCGGCGCGACCGCGATGCGGAGAACGGCCTCAACGAGTACATGGTCGCCACCCTCATCGAGCAGTGCGGCGAACTCGGGATCCGCCGGATCTCCTTGAACTTCGCGGTCTTCCGCTCCGTCTTCTCCGAGGCCGACCGGGTGGGCGCCGGCCCGATCACGCGCATGGTCGACTCCGTCCTGAGCCTGGCATCGAAGTTCTACCAGCTGGAATCGCTGTACCGCTCGAACGACAAGTACCGGCCCGAATGGGTGCCCCGCATCCTCTGCTACGACCCCTCGCTCACCGCGGTCCGCGCCGGCATCGCGGTCGGAACCGCCGAGGGCTTCCTCCCGCAGATCGGGCCGAAGTTCCTCGCGGGACCGTCGATCCCCGACGAGTTCCCGCGCGACCCGGAGTTCGTCGACCGGCTGCTCGCCGAGGAGGAGCGACTGCTGCGCCGAGAGGCCCCGCCCGTGCGCCTGTCGGAGCAGCAGCGCGTGCGGCGCCGCAAGCTGCAGGCCCTCGAGGACGCCGGGATGCCGGGCTATCCCCCGTCGGTCCCGCGGACCACGTCGCTCGAGGCCGTCCGCGCCGACGGTGCGCCGGGCAGCGTCGTCTCCGTCACCGGCCGTGTCCGGGCGGTGCGCGACTACGGCGGCGTGACCTTCGTCGACCTGCACGAGGACGGCTCGCACCTGCAGGTGATCGCGGAGCGTTCCCGGACCCCGGACGACGCACGAGCCCTGTGGCGCACCGCCATCGACATGGGCGACCTCGTCTCCGTGACCGGCGAGGTGACGCACTCCCGCACCGGCGAGCTGTCGGTGCTCCTCACCTCGTGGGCGATGGCCGGCAAGTGCCTCTCGCCCGTGCCGAAGACCCGGGCGCGACTCGGTGATGAGACCCGGGCGCGCAACCGCCCGCTGGAGCTGATCACCGACGACGGCGCCGTCGACCTGCTGTACCGCCGGTCCCGCGCCGTCGCGGCGATGCGCGGGGTGTTCGTGGGTCGCGGCTACACCGAGGTCGAGACGCCGATGTTGCAGTCGGTGCACGGCGGCGCCGCGGCGCGCCCGTTCACCACGCACATCAACGCCTACGACATGGGGCTGTACCTGCGGATCGCGCCGGAGCTCTACCTCAAGCGGCTGGCGGTCGGCGGGATGGGGCGGATCTTCGAGCTGAACCGCAACTTCCGCAACGAGGGCGCCGATGCGACGCACAACCCGGAGTTCACCGCGCTCGAGGCCTACGAGGCGTACGGCGATTACACGACGATGCGGACGCTCACGCGCGAGGTGATCCTGGCCGCGGCGCTGGCGGTGAACGGCCGCCCGGTGGCCGTGCGGCCCGACGGCGCCGGAGGTACCCGCGAGGTGGACCTGACCGCCGAGTGGCCCGTCGTGACGGTACATTCCGCGGTCTCGAAGGCGACGGGGACCGAGCTGACGTCGGCCTCCCCACTCGACGAGGTGGCCGCGGTGTGCGCTCGCCATCACGTGGCCGTACCGCGCGGGGCGACCGCGGGCAAGCTCGTGATGGAGCTGTACGAAGCGCTGGTCGAGAAGCAGACCGATTTCCCGACCTTCTACTGCGACTTCCCCATCGAGGTCTCGCCGCTGGCCCGCAAGCACCGTGACGACCCGCGCCTGACCGAGCAGTGGGACCTGGTCGGCTTCGGCGCCGAACTCGGCACCGCCTACACGGAGCTCACTGACCCGATCGATCAGCGCGAGCGACTCACGAAGCAGTCCATGGCCGCCGCCGCGGGCGACCCGGAGGCGATGGAATTGGATGAGTCCTTCCTGGACGCGCTCTCCTACGCGATGCCGCCGACCGGCGGCCTCGGCATCGGCGTGGACCGCATCGTCATGCTCCTCGCGGGCGTGAACATCCGCGCCACGCTCGCCTTCCCCTTCGTCAAGCCCCAGGACCGCTGAGCGCCGCGAGCGCCGCGGACGCCGGCACGAAGCGGGAACGACGCGGGCGCAGCGTCCCGCCATCGTTCTCACCCCTCATAGCGGGGCACCGCTATGCAGGGGCAGGAGCGCCATGAGGCCCGGGATCCGATCCGATCAGCGTGGTCTGCGAGCTCGGTATCGTCGCCCGGCCGGCCGTCAGTCGACATGGATCTCGGGACGGCCGGCGGGAATCGTGACGACGGCGCGCCGGTGCAGGCCGAGCCCGCGGCTGGCGATGGAATCGGCGACGCGGAACTCGGCGCGCCACTCCCCGGGGGTGACCCGGTTGAGCATGTACCCGCGCTGCGCGTTGCCGAACTTCACGTGCGGGGAAGCCGCTTTGATGGCCCGGTCGGCGGCGTCGCTGTCCTGGCCGTCCTTACCGGACGCGATCGAGGTGCCCGCGAGCTCGACACCGACGGTGGGGGCGTCGCGGGTGTAGGTGGACTTCAGCTCGGAGACCACATTGCGGTGGATGTCGCCGACGACGGACACCAGGTTCGGCACGCGGCGCTGGGCGGCACCGTCGAGGATCCGCGCGCGGGAGGCCTCGTACCCGCTCCAGCCGTCCATCGAGACGGTGCGCTCACCGTCCTTGGAACGCGCGAGGTCGGCGATCGTGGTCTGGTGCGCCAGCACGTTCCACCGGGCACCGACCGCGGCGAGCCCGTCGAGGATCCACTTCTCCTGCGCGGCACCGGTGATCGTGCGGGCGGCATCGGCGGTGGTGGCGTCCTGCGGGCTGTCCTTGTCGTCGTTGGCCTGATCGCTGCGGTACTGCCGGGTGTCGAGGACGCTGAACCGGGCCAGATCGCCGAACTCGAACCGGCGGTACATCCGCAGGTCGGGACCGTTGGGCCGCAACGCGGCCCGGACCGGCATGTTCTCCCACCACGCCTTGAACGCCGCAGCGCGGCGCACGATGAACTCCTCGGGCGACTGCCCCTTCTCCGGGATGCCGGCGGCCCAGTTGTTCTCGACCTCGTGATCGTCGTAGGCGCAGATGAAGGGCGCCGCGTGGTGCGCGGCCTGCAGGTCCGGGTCCAGCTTGTACAACGCGTACCGGTCCCGGTAGTCGGCGAGGGTCGTCATCTCCCGCCACGCCGACGCGGGCACCTCCGCCGTGGGCCGCCGGACGGTGGCCGGCTTGATCTCGTACTCGTAGACGTAGTCGCCCAGGTGGAAAACCACGTCGGGCCCGTGGGCGGCGAGATCGGCGAGGGCGTTGAAGTAGCCGTCGGTCCAGGCCTGGCAGGAGACCGCGGCGAAGGTCAGTTCCGCGACACGCGCGCCCACAGCGGGAGCGGTGCGCGTGCGGCCGATCGGCGAGAGATCACCGCCGCACCGGAAGCGGTAGAAGTAGTCGGTCGCGGGGCGCAGCCCGCGCACGTCGACGTGCACGCTGTGGCCGTCCTGCGGGACGGCCGCGGAGCTCCCCCGCTGCACGACGGAACGGAAGCCGCGGTCCGCCGCGATCTCCCACTGCACCGGCACCGGGGCGTTCGGCATCCCGCCGCCGGGCCGGAGCGGGCTGCGCGCCAACCGGGTCCACAGCACCACCGAGTCGGGAAGCGGGTCGCCGGAGGCGACGCCGAGGGTGAACGGATCGCCCGTCGACGGCTCCGCGTCGGCGAACGCCGGGCGCAGCAGCTGGGGCGTCGCGGCGACCCCGCCGACCACGCCCATCCACGTCAGGAACCGGCGGCGGGACGTCCCCGCGATCACGGTGCGGTCGGGCAGAAGGCGGAAACGGGCTGAGTGGTCCGACATGGGTACTCGTCTACCGAAGCGACGTGACGCACCCCTCACAGCGAGGTGTCGCCCGCGCCCCGTCGATGTGAACCCGCAGTGAATGCGGCGATCAGCGCAGCACGGTGCCGCTGCCCGGGGTCGCCGGAAGGCCGGCCGTCGCGCTCTCGGGGCTGCCGGTGATCACCTGCGTGAACGTGATCCGGCCGGGACCGGTGACCACGGAGGCGTCGGTGCCGAAGCCCGGGTTGTATCCGACCGGGCAGGGCTTGATGGTGACGGTGCCGAACCGGCCGGTCGCCGGATTGCGCCAGTCGATGCGGACGAGCGCCTTGTTGAAGGTGGTCGCGCACTGCGACGGCCCGTTCGGCGCCGAGAAGCGCACGCTCATGGGGTCGGCGGTGCTCTGCGCGACGACGCGCGATTCGACCTTCACGGGTACCACCAGTCCGCTGATGCCGGTGCCGACGGCGGGGATCTGCTGGACTGCGAGGGGTGCGGCCTGGGCGGCCCCGGCGCCGAAGGTGAGGCTCGCGGCGAGGGCTCCCGTGACGGCGAGGGTTGCGGTGACGACGGGCGTGCGACGGTTCATGATCACTCGTTTCGTAGGTCGGTGTTCCGCGGCCGAGGACTGGACCGGTGCACCGGCGGCGATGCCGATGCGGTCAGTGTGAATATCGCCCACGGTTCGGCAGCGTTACTCTGCGTCCGTCGCCGCGCGCCGCCGCGCCCCGGAAACGCAGAACGGCCCGCCCCCGGAAGTCCGGGAACGGGCCGTTCGGAGAAGACTCTCAGCGACGCAGGCCGAGGCGCTCGATGAGCGAACGGTAGCGGTTGATGTCGACCGAGGCGACGTACTTCAGCAGGCGGCGACGACGGCCGACCAGCAGCAGCAGGCCGCGGCGGCTGTGGTGATCGTGCTTGTGCTGCTTGAGGTGCTCGGTGAGATCGGTGATGCGCTTGGTCAGCATCGCGACCTGCGCCTCGGGGGAACCGGTGTCGGTCTCGTGCAGGCCGTACTCGGCCAGGATCGACTTCTTCTGCTCAGTGGTGAGCGACATGGATTGCTCCTTGTTTCAGTATCGCGTCGACATGGATCCGTGCCGCCACCGCGAACTGCAGCAGGCACGAGTAGCCACGATACCAGGAGTCAGGAGATTCCCAGAATCGCGCGGGTCTTGTCCACGTCGCCGCCCATGGCGTCGAGCAGCGCCTCCACCGACTCGAAGCGCTCCATTCCCCGTACGCGGTCCACGAAGTCCACGGCGACGTGCTGGCCGTAGAGATCGGCGGAGGTATCGAGCACGAAGGCCTCGACGGTGCGGGTGCGCCCCGAGAAGGTCGGGTTGCTGCCGACGGAGACCGCGGCGGGATACCGCTCACCCGGGGTGACCTGCCCGACCACCGGGCCGGGCCCGAGGACGGTGAACCAGGCCGCGTAGACGCCGTCGGCCGGAATCGCCGCGAACATCGGCGGGGCCACGTTCGCCGTCGGGAAACCGAGCTCGCGGCCGCGCCCGTCGCCGCGCACGACGACGCCCTCGACGCGGTGCGGACGCCCGAGCGCCTCGGCGGCGGCCTTGACGTCGCCCGCGTCGACGCAGGAGCGGATGTACGTCGAGGAGTAGGTCACCGAATGCTCCGTGAGGAGCGGCACCGCGTCCACGGAGAACCCGAACTTGTGGCCGAGCCGTCCGAGCATCTCGACGTTGCCGAGTGCGCGGTAGCCGAAGGTGAAGTTGTCGCCCACCACGACGGCGGCGGCATGCAACCGCTCGACCAACACGGAGTGCACGAAGTCCTCGGCCGGCTGCGCCATGACCGTGGCGGTGAAGGGCATGACGCAGAAGACGTCGATGCCCAGCTCCTCGGCGAGCTCCGCCCGCCGCGTCAACGTCGTGAGCTGCGGCGGATGCGATCCGGGCCGCACCACCTCCGCCGGATGCGGGTCGAACGTCATGAGGACCGCGGGGAGGCCACGTTCGTGGGCCTCCGCGGTCGCTCGTGCGATCAACTGGGCGTGTCCGCGGTGTACACCGTCGAACACGCCGATCGTCACAACACAGCGTCCCCAGTCCGCGGGAACGTCATCGAGCCCTCGCCAGCGAAGCACGCACTCACCCTATCGGACGGCCTATGGTGGGTGCGTGCCCAAGCCTCCCCTGCCCGATTCGCCGCGCCCCGTCGGCGACCTGTCCGCGGTCACGCAGGACTACCTCAAGCAGATCTGGACCGCCCAGGAGTGGTCCGACGTGAAGGTCACCACCAAGTCGCTCGCCGATGCGCTCGGTGTCTCCGCCTCGACCGCGTCCGAGGCCATCCGCAAGCTCGCCGACCAGGGGCTGGTCGACCACGAGAAGTACGGCGCGGTCACGCTCACCGATGACGGCCGCACCGCCGCCACCGCGATGGTGCGCCGGCACCGGCTCCTCGAGACCTTCCTCGTCTCGGAGCTCGGATACGGCTGGGACGAGGTGCACGACGAGGCGGAGGTGCTCGAGCACGCCGTCTCCGAACGCTTCCTGGCCCGCCTCGACGAGCGCCTCGGCTACCCCGATCGCGACCCCCACGGCGATCCGATCCCGCAGCCCGACGGCACCGTCCCCACGCCCGACGCCTGCCTCCTCTCCGAGCTCGCCGCCGGCCAGACCGGCACCGTCGCCCGGATCTCCGACTCCGACCCCGAGATGCTGCGCTACTTCCAGGAGGTCGGCATCGCTCCCGACGCGCGGATCGCGGTGGTGGAACTGCGCAAGTTCCTCGGGACCATCGCGGTCACCGTCGACGACGGCGCTCCGCTGGATCTGGGAGACGTGGCGGCGCAGGCCATCTGGGTCAGGAGCTGACCGGCCAGGCGGCCGCGGCGACGGCCGCCACCGCCTCCAACTCGCCGACCGGCACCCCCTCCCTGGCCGCCTCGGCGAGGCCGTTCAGGACGGCGAAGGTGAAGCGGGCCAGCGCGAGCGGGTCGACCGACTCGGGAAGCACGCCCGACTCCACGTCGCGCGCGATGAGATCGGCCAACCTCCCGACGTTGGCGCCGCGCATCGCGATCATGTGACCCGCGACCTCGGCGTCGTCCGTTCCGGCGTCGCCGCTCACCACGAGGCAGCCGCGCGGCAGCCCGTCGCGGGTGTACCGTTGCGGCCCCTCCGCCAGCAGCCGGAGCGCGACGGCGCGCGACGTGACCTCCTCCGCGAAGGCGCGATCGATGAAGCCGCCGTAGGTGCGGTCGTAGACGGCCACGGCCTCCTCGAAGAGCGTCCGCTTGTCACCGAAGGCGCGGTAGAGGCTGGGCGCCTCGACCCCGAGTCGCTCAGTGAGGTCACGAATGGACGTCGCCTCGAAGCCCTTCTCCCAGAAGATCCGTGCCGCGGCATCGAGGGCCGCCTCCCGATCGAAGGAGCGGGGCCTGCCACGGGTCGTCGTCGCCACGACCTCATTCTATAGCGATCACTACGAATTGCTGCTACGGTTTTCCGTAGCGTTCACTACGTAATTGAGGAGGTCCACTGTGCACGATGACTTGACGGGCAAGTACGCACTGGTCACGGGCGCGAGCCGCGGCATCGGGCGCGCCATCGCAGACGATCTGGCGCGTCGCGGGGCGACCGTCGCGGTCCACTACGGCGCAGACGAGAGCGCGGCGGAGGCGACGGTGCGCGCAATCTCGGAGCACGGCGGCAGGGCGTTCGCGATCGGTACGGACCTCGCCGCCGACGGCGCCGCCGCGGCGCTCTGGCAGGAGTACGACCGGCACGCCCCGCGCGCGGACATCGTCGTCAACAACGCCGGGATCCTCGGCGGGAGGACACCGTTCGCGGATGTCACTCCCGAGACTTACGACCGGGTGCTGGCGGTCAACACCCGCGCCCCGTTCTTCGTGCTCCAGCACGGCCTGTCCCGGCTCGCGGACGGCGGGCGGGTGGTCAACGTCTCCACGAGGTTCACCCACGGCTCCTACAATCCGGCGCTGCTCCCCTATTCGATGTCCAAGGCCGCGATCGACGCGCTGACCTTCGCCCTGGCCAAGGAGCTCGCGCCGCGCGGGATCACCGTCAACGCGGTCGGCCCGGGCGGGACCGCCACCGAGATGAACGCGGCCCGGCTCGCGACCGAGGAGGGTCGCGCCGCGATGGCCGCGGACTCCCCGCTCGGGCGGATCGGACAGCCCGCCGACGTCGCGGGCGTGGTCGGCTTCCTCGTCTCAGAGGCCGCCGGGTGGGTCACGGGGCAGTGGATCGACGCGAGCGGCGGGTCGCTGCTGTGATGCCGCTCGCGATCGTCGTCCTCGGGTTCGGGATCTTCGCCCAGGGCACCTCGGAGCTCATGCTCGCGGGCCTGATCCCCGAGCTCTCCGCAGACCTGCACGTCTCCGTACCCCAGGCCGGCCTGCTGATCTCGGGCTTCGCCCTGGGGATGATGGTGGGCGCGCCCGTGTTGGCCCTCGCCACGCTGCGCTGGCCGAAACGCCGTGCGCTCCTGGTCTTCACCGCCGTCTTCGCCCTCACGCACCTGCTCGCGGCGGCCACGGATTCCTTCGCGGTCCTGCTCGCGACCCGCTTCGTCGGGGCCTTCGTGTACGCGGGCTTCTGGTCGGTCGCCGCGACGACGGCGATCGCGCTGGTTCCGGCGGACCGGCGCGGACGGGCGATGAGCGTCGTCGCCGGCGGGCTCACTCTGGCGACCGTGATCGGACTCCCGCTGGGGACCCTGCTCGGCCAGCACGCGGGCTGGCGCGCGACCTTCGTCGCGGTGGCGATCGCGACGGCCGTGGCGGGGATCGCGATCGCGGCGACGGTGCCCGCGGAGGTCGCGCCCTCGGCAACCGCGCTTCCCCGGGAGGAGATCCGGGCGCTGCGCACCGGTCGACTATGGCTGTCGTACGCGATCACCGCGTTCTCGATCGCCGCGCTGCTGATCTCCTTCGGCTATCTCGGGGCGATGCTGCTCGAGACCGCGCACGCCGCTCCGGCAACGGTCCCGATCGTGCTGGCCCTCTACGGGGTGGGCGCGGTCGCGGGGATCGCGGCCGGAGGTCGTCTCGCGGACCGCCGACCCGAGTCCGTCCTCGTCGGCGGCACCGTGGCACTCGCCCTCGCCTCGGCGGCCCTCGCGGCGACGCTCACCCATCCGGCGCTCGCCGCGCTGTCAGCGACACTGCTCGGCGCGGCGGGATTCGTCACCAATCCGGCGCTGAACTCGCGGGTCTTCGCCCTCGCACCGGGTGCGCCGACGCTCGCGCCGGCGTTCACGGTGGCGGCCTTCAACGCGGGAATAGCCGTCGGGCCGTGGCTCGGCGGGACGCTACTCGACCTGGGCGCCTCCTACCGTGCGCTGCCCCTCGCCGGCGCCGCGCTGGCCGTGGTCGCGGCCGGGCTCGCGATCGCCGACTCCGCGTCGGCCCGCGCCGCGCGCCGCACCGTCGACGAGCGCCCACGGGAGTGCCTCACAGGTGCTTGAGCGCCTCGCGCCGGGAGAGCCCGCTGAGTTCGGTCTCGTGCGCCGCGACGTAGGCGCGGACCCAGTCCGGATCGGTCTTGCCGTGCTCGCGCAGCGCCCAGCCGATGGCCTTGCGCAGGAAGAACTCCGATTCGGGAAGGGCCGGCTCGATCACCTCCGTCAGGAGCTCGGTGTCGAGCCGGTCTTTCCGGCCGAGCTGGGAGATGATCGCGAGGCGGCGCAGCCAGAGGTTCTCGCCGCGGCTCCAGGCGCGGACCACCGCCGCCGCCTCATCGGGATGCGTGTCGTGGAGATCGGCGATGTGGCGGGCGGTCTCGTCGACGTGGTCCCACCAGGCGCCGGTGACGGCGATGTGCTCGTGCAGCGGCAGCAGCTCGAGCCGCCCCTTGGTGAGCCTGCCCCGCAGCAGGTGCTGCGCGGCGTAGCGCTCCTCGCGGTATTCGGCGCCGTCCCAGAGGTCGCGGACGGTGGCCACCAGGTCGTCCCTGCCCGCAGGGGGATGAGCACGCCGCGCGGCCGCCGCGATCGACCGCGCCGCCGGGGCCGGCACGCCGAGGAAGGGCATCTCGGACTTCATGTAGGCCTGCATCTTCGGCGCGCGCTCGGGGTCCGCCGCGGCCCGCAACTCGGCACGGATCGCCGCGGCGAGGTCCGTCATCGCTTCATCACGGGCGCGATGCTACTCGCGAGTGCGTCCACCACCGTCGGGATGCTCAGCACGGTTCCCCAGGTCCACGCCCCGGACACCAGCGGGTCGTCGACGAACACCGACCGTCCCGCCTGCACCGCGGGCACCGTCCGGTAGATCGGCAGGGCCTCGACCTCCGCCTTCCGCGAGGGCGCGCTCCCCACGTTCCACACCAGCACGTCCTGGTCGAGCTCGGCCATCCGCTCGTCCGCGAGATCCACGCCGTCGTTACCGCTGCCCGCGCTGCCCGCGACCTCCGGCACCGTGAAGCCGAGCGCGGCGAGCAGTCGCGACCGCGGGTCGCCCGGCGAGCGCACGAAGCTCGATCCCTGCTTGAACCGCTCCACGACGAGGGCCGTGCGCCCGGCGAACTCCGGATGTGCGGCGCGGGCCTGCGCGATCTTCTCGTTCACCGCGGCGATCGCCCGGTCGGCGGCGTCGCGCCGCCCCAGCGCGTCGCCGGTGAGCCGGGTCGCCACGTCCCAGGGCGCCGTGAACTCCTTGTGCCCGGCCGGCGGGCCCACCGTCGGCGCGATCCGCGAGAGTTGCTCGAACTGGTCCGGGCTCATCTTCGTGTACAACCCGAGGATCAGGTCGGGCTTCAGCGCCGCGATCTCCTCGTACTTGTAATCGGGTGTGCCGGTGAACTTCCCCTTGTTCAATACGGTGGGTTTCTGATCGCCCAGCGCCATCTGCGCCCACGGCCACGTCGCGTACTCGTAGTCCCCGTACCAGTCCGTGACGCCGACGAGGCGCCCGCCGAGCGCGAGCACGGGGTCCTGGTCGCTGAAGCCGACGGTGACGATGCGCTGCGGATCGTCGGGGACGACCGTGCTCCCCCGCACGTGTTCGACGGTGCGCCGCCCCGACTCGGGGGCGTTCCCCTCCGTCCCGCACGCGGCGGCGAGGGCTGCGGCGCCGAGCAGGCCGGCCCCGCGGAAGAGGTCGCGGCGGCTGGTCGGGCGGACCGTCGGAAGGACGATGGGCATACGACAGCTCCTAAGGTTCGGCTAACCTAGTGAACCACAACCCTCAGCGCACGCCGCCGCTGTTCGCGCCGCGCCAACGCAGGGGCGACTCCTCGTACTCCTCGGCGATGTGCGCCGCCATCCCGACCGTGCGCCCGTACTGGAAGAGCACCTCGGTGGCGCGCGCGGGCAGCCCCAGCGCGTGCGCGACGGCCGCGCCCGCCAGGTCGATGTTCACCGCCCGGCCGACCCGCTCGGCGAGTACCGAGACCGCCTGCAGGGCGGGCGCGTCCGGCAGTTCGGCGCGCATCATCCCGAGCACGACGGTGGCCCGCGGATCCTCCCCCGTGTAGACGATGTGGCCGAAACCTGCGAGGTGGCCGCCCCACGACGCGTCCGCGATCGCCGCGTCCACATCGCCGCCCTCGAGCACCCGCCCGAGCATGGCGTACGCGGCGGCGGGGGCCCCGCCGTGGAGCACGCCCGCCATCGCGCCGTAGCCGGCGAGGAGGGCGTCGTACAGACCGGCCCGCGAGGAGGCCGCGACGCGCGCCGCCGTGGTCGACGCGGCGAGCCCGTTGTCGATGAGGCACGTCGACTGGGCCTGCACCCACGGGTGTTCCAGGCGCACCTCGGGCACCAGCTCGGCGAGCACCGGTAGCAGGCCGAGCGTGCGCTCGGCGACCGCGGACCGATCCGCGCGCAGCGGATCGTGCGCCGCGAGCAGCGCCACCGCCAGCGGGATACGGCGCTCGAGCACGACCGCCCGCGCGGCCGCGAGATCGACGACGGGCGGGGGCACCGCAGCGTCGGCCTCGAGGACGAAGCGCGCCGCCGCAGCGAAGCCCATCTCCGCGCACACGCGGGCGATCGGCCGGCCGCGCAGGCGCAGTGAGTCACCCCGCAGGGCGGAGACGCGCGTGGTCACGGCGCGGAACCGCAGTAGCCGGTCGGCCTCCCGCCGGCCGTCGTGCTTGGCCGCCGCCAACGAATCCACCTGCGTGCGGTCGAAGAGCGACTCCGCCTGTCCCGGCATGCGCCGTGAATGCAGCACACCGCGGCTGACGTAGGAGTACAGCGTCCCGCGCTTGACCCCGAGGCGTTCCGCCGCCTCGGAGGTCGTGATCCACCTGTCCACGGGTTGATTCAATCAACATTGCAAGTGTTGATCAACATCGCTCACACTCGTGCCATGACCACACCGCTCATCGCCCCGGCGGGGCTCAAGAACGTCATCGTGACCGACACCGAACTCGGCGACGTCCGAGGTGAGGAGGGCTTCTTCCACTACCGCGGCCACGATGCGACCGCACTCGCACGGACCGTCTCCTTCGAGGACGCGTGGCACCTCATGCTGTTCGGCACCGTGCCCGAGGGGGCCGGAGACGCCGACAGCGGCATTGCCGACGACACCTTCCGCAAGCAGGTGGGCGCGCTCCGCCCCCTCGACGGGCGCACCGTCGACCTGCTGCGCGCGACCGTCGACTCCGGGACCGAGCCCATGCACGCGCTGCGCGTGGCGCTCGCCGCCCTCGGGCTCGGCGACCGGCCCCTCATGGACCTGCCGGAGGACGAGCGGACGGCGGCGGCGCTGCGATCCGCGGCCGTGACGCCGACGATCCTCGCGGCGGCGCACCGGCTGGCCCGGGGCGAGGAACCCGCGGAAGCCGACCCGGACGCCGGGCACGCGGCCGACTACCTCCGGATGGCCACGGGGAACACCGATCCCGCCGACGCCGCGGCGCTGCAGACCTACCTCGTCGCGACCATCGACCACGGCTTCAACGCCTCGACCTTCGCCGGCCGAGTGATCGCCTCGACCGGCTCGGACATGACGTCCTGCCTACTCGGCGCACTGGGCGCCTTCCTCGGCCCGCTGCACGGCGGTGCGCCGAGCCGTGCGCTGGCGGCGCTCGACGAGATCGGCGACCCGTCGAACACCCGCGAGTGGGTCCGCGGCAAGATCGGGCGCGACGAGCGCATCATGGGTTTCGGGCACGCCGTCTACCGCACGCACGATCCGCGATCAGAGCTGCTCAAGGGCGTCGCCCGTCGGTACGACTCACCCCTGGTCCGCCAGGCCCTGCGGGTGGAGACGGAGATCGAGACCGCCATCAACGAGCTCAAGCCGGGCCGGCGGCTCTACGCGAACGTCGAGTACTACGCCGGCGTGGTGATGGGCGAGGTCGGTCTGCCGCCGTCGATGTTCACGCCCACCTTCGGCGTCGCCCGCGTCGTCGGCTGGACGGCGAACGTGCTCGAGCAGGTGCGTCAGGGCAAGATCATCCGCCCCTCGGCCCGGTACACCGGCCCGCTCCCCGTCCCTGCGGCCTGAACGCGACGTTCCGCCGAAACCGGCCCCGAGGTTGAGCACCTTCCAGGTCGTTGCAATGACATAACGTCATGATGAGGACGAATGCCGGACGGTACCGAATCGGCGATCACGTGGTCGAGTTGCGGTCCCTTCGGCTCGCCGACGCCGCGTCGTGGCGGCGGACCAATCTCGAGCACGAGAAGCGACTGCACGATGCCTTCCACGACCCCCACGTGTCCTGGGAGGACCGCCATTCCGCCACCGCCTGGGCGGAGGAGTGGTGGGACGCCCGCGCCGCCGCGGACGTCCTCGTCTCGCGCGTACTGACCGTCGACGACGAAACCGGACAACGGGTGGTCGGCCAGCAGTCGATGCGCGGCCCCGACCCGCGCTCCGGCCACGCCGAATCGCTCACCTGGGTCGCAGGCCTGCCCGATTCGAAGGCGATCACGCTGTGGTTGTCGGCGGTGAACGTTCTCGACACGTTCGCGGACCCCCGGGTCACGGCGTTGCTCGCCGTGCAGCCCGTCGAGAACCGCGGCTCGCTCGCGCTGGCAAAGGCGCTGGGCTTCACCTACCTGCAGACCGCGCGATCGCTGCGCGACTACAAGGGCGAACCCGCCGATCACACCATCTACGTCCGGTACAACACCCCGGAGACCCGCCGCGATCTTCAGGCTATCGTCGCCTCCGTCGACCCGCAGCCGATGCCGGCCAGTCGCGCGCCGCGCCCGCCTGCCCGCGCCGCGGTGGACCTGGCGCGGATCTCCGTCCGGCGCTTGCGCGCACGGCGCGCCGCGGGCCCGACCGCGCAGACGAGGGCGCTCCCCGCGCTGCTGCACACCGACGACGGACTCGACATCGGGTTCGGTGCGCCCCACGGCGGCCGCTACCCGGTCACCGTCGACGGGGCGCCGATCGGTGCGCTGCAGGTACACGTCGACGGGGGCAGCTCGACGACCACGATCATCGACTGGCTGCGCACGGATGCACAGGCGACGATCGCGACGGCGGTCCTTGTCGCGGCCTGCCGCGCCCTGGCGGAGCACCAGGACACCCGGCGCCTCACGATCGCGCTGGCCGACCGGCACGCCCTCGCACACGACGCCCTCACCGCGGTCGGATTCTCCTCCGAGGGGCCGACATTGCCGACGATCGGCGACGAGGGCTCACCGCGGGAGAGCTGGACCCGCCTCCGCGACGACGGGTAGCCGCGTCAGGCGGATGGCCGCACGACGAAAACGGAGCTCGCGCGCTTACCGCTCTCCTGGAGTAGGGCGAAGGCCCGACCGTCGTGGGTGACCGCCGCGTACACGCCGGGCATCCCGACGGGGTCGAGCCACCGGCCGAGAGCCAGGTCGACGGCCTGCTCCTCGGTGATCTCCCGCGTCGCGAAGCCCGCGGCGATCGCCTCGTCGATGCCGTACGAGAGGCGCGGCGTCTCGAAGAGCTCGTCGAGGGTGATCGCGTGATCGAGCCCGTACGGACCGACGCGGGTGCGGCGCAGGGCGGTGAGGTGGCCGCCCACGCCGAGCGCGGTCCCCAGGTCGCGGGCAAGAGCGCGCACGTACGTGCCGGACGAGCACTCGACGGTCACGTCCACGTCGAGGAACTCGCCCTCGCGGCGGAAGGCGTGCGCCGCGAACTCGTCGACGGTGACGGGCCGGGCCTTGAGCTGCACGTCGGCGCCCTCGCGGGCCAACTGGTGGGCGCGCTTGCCGTCCACCTTGATGGCGCTCACGGTCGACGGGACCTGCTCGATCCCGCCGGTGAGGGGTGCCATCGCGGACCGCACGGCGTCCTCGGCGAGCGCCGCGGCGGACGCGCCGCCCGTGATCTCCCCCTCGGCGTCGTCGGTCGTGGTGGCGGCGCCGAGCCGGACGGTGGCCGAGTAGGCCTTGGTGGTCAGCGCCAAGTGGCCCAGGAGCTTGGTGGCGCGTTCGATGCCGATGACGAGGACACCGGTGGCCATGGGGTCGAGGGTGCCGGCGTGCCCGACCTTGCGGGTACTCATGGCGCGACGGCAGCGCGCGACGACGTCGTGGCTGGTCAGGCCCGAGGGCTTGTCGACGATGACGAGCCCCGCGCCGGCGGGTTCGAGAAAGCCTCTGCTGGATGCCATCTCACACCACCGCGATCGAGGTCACGATGAGGCCGTCGGTGATCCGCCACCGGCCGTCGAGCACGGCGAGGGGAGCCCCGCCGTCGGTCGTCCGCCCGTCGATGAGGATGCGGGAGGTGAACGTGCCCGCCGCGGTGCCGTCGTCCGTGCGGTCGGTGAGGTCGAAGGTGATCTCGGCGTCCTCGAATCCCAGCCAGCGCCCGGTGATCGGGTTCCACGCCTTGTACGTCGCCTCCTTGGCGCAGAACAGGAGCCGGTCCCAGTGCAGCCCGTCGTCGGGGCGCGCCGCGAGCACCTCCCGCTCGGACTCGAGCGAGACCGTGGGGAGCACCTTGTCCGGGAGCGCGAGGTGCGGCTCGGCGTCGATCCCGACGGTGCGCACCCCCATCCGGTAACCCACGACCGCGCCGCGGTAGCCGTCGCAGTGCGTGAGCGCACCGACCACGTTGCGCGGCCAGTCCACGCCGCCGCCGTCTCCCTTGACGAGAACGGCATCGCCGATACCCAACTCGCCCAGGGCCTCCCGGGCGAGGTGGCGCACCGTCGCGTACTCGGCCTGCCGCTTGGGCACGGCTCTGGCGATCTGCGCCGCCTCGCGCGGGTGCAGCGGCGCATCGACGTCGCCGTGTGCCTCCCGCGCGACGACGCCGCGCGGGAGCATGGACTGCAGGATCACTTCTCCCCCTCCTTCGCCCGCGCCGCCCGGCGCTCGGCGATCCGCTCCCGGGCGGCGACGCGGCGGTCGCTCAGCCGCTCCTGTGCCGCCGCGCGTTCGGCGGCGAACTTCTCCGGGTCGTCGCGGTACTTCGGGTCCACCTCGAAGTGCACGCCGTAGTGACCGAGCGACTCCTCGGTGTACTCCGGGGCCGGCAGGATCCGGCGCAGCAGGGGCTCGGGCAGGCCCCGCTCCTGCCACTCCCGCGGGTACCCCACGGAGACCTCCTCGAACCGCACGTCGTCGTACCAGGTGGTGCGCGGGATGTGCAGGTGGCCGTACACGACCGCCTCGGCGTTGTAGCGCGTGTGCCAGTCCCGGGTCGCGGTCGTGCCGCACCACAGCGCGAAGTCCGGGTAGAACAGCACCTCGGTGGGCTCGCGGCGCAGCGGCCAGTGGTTCACGAGCACGGTGCGGGTGCCGGCGGGCAGTGCAGCGAGGCGGCGCCGGGTGTACTCGATCCGGGCCCGACACCAGGCGTCGCGGGTCGCGTAGGGCTCGGGCGAGAGGAGGAACTCGTCGGTGGCGACGACGCTCTTGTCCTTCGCGCGGGCCAGGGCCTGCAGCGTGGTGAGCCCCTCGTCGCGGAAGGTGTAGTCGTAGAGCAGGAACATCGGCACGATCGTGACCGGTCCCGCGTCGGGGTCGTCGAAGACGGGGAACGGGTCCTCCGGGGTGAGCACGCCGTGATGCCGGCAGATCTCCACGAGATGGTCGTACCGCGCCCCGCCGAAGACCTGCATCGGGTCCTTCGAGGTGGTGTACAGCTCGTGGTTGCCCGGTACCCAGATCAGCTTCGCGAACCGCGGCACGAGCGCGGCGAGCACCTCGTCGAGCTGGTCGGTGCGTTCACACAGGTCGCCGGCCAGGATCAGCCAGTCGTCGGACGATGCGGGCCGGATCCTGTCGACGATCCCCTCGTTGCCGCGGTGCCCCACGTGCAGGTCACTGATCGCCCAGAGCTTCGCCACCCCTCCACGCTACCGGGAGCACCGGGCGACGTCCGTCCGGCGTCGCGCCCCAACGGTCTGCCAGCGACTGTCCGCCATTTGCCTAGGCAAGCCTAACCAAATGTTATCTTTCCGGCATGACGATCGCATCGGGACCGAACCGCCGCCGCTTCCTCACCGCCGCCCTCGCCGCGGCGACCGCCGCCGCGCTGGTGGGCTGCGGATCGACCACCTCCGACGACGGTGCGGCGGCCACCCGCGTCGTGCGGCACGCGATGGGCGAAACGACCGTCCCCGTCGCGCCGAAGCGGGTCGTCGTCATCGACTCGCCGCACCTGGACGCCCTGGTGGCGCTGGGCATCGCGCCGGTCGGCGCCACCGTCTCCGCCGCGAACGACGGCTTCCCCGGCTACCTGCGGGACAGGCTCGGCGGCACCACCTCGGTGGGATCCACCACGACGCCGAACGTCGAGCAGATCGCCGCACTCCGGCCCGACCTGATCATCGGATCCACGGTGCGCCACGAGAAGATGTACGCCCAGCTGTCCGGCATCGCCCCGACGGTCTTCTCCGTCGAGACGGGCACCAACTGGAAGGAACAGGCGAACATCACCGCGGACGCCGTGAACCGCACGGCGGAGATGACGACCCGGCTCGCCGAGCTCGACGCGCGCGCCGCCGCTGTCGGGAGGCAGGTCGGCGCCTCCGGCACCACCCTGTCGATCGTCCGATTCCGCGCCAACGGCTTCCGCCTCTACGGCCCCGAGACCTTCTCCGGCAGCGTGATCGCGGCGATGGGCTTCTCCCTGCCGCAGAAGACCTGGGGCGAGTACTCGATGATCGAGACCTCGCTGGAGAACTTCGCCGAGATCGACGGCGACACGGTCTTCTACACGCAGGGCGCCAACGCCGCGGCGACCACGGCAGCCGTCACCGGCCGCTGGGGCGCACTGCCGGCGGTCGCCGCGCATCGGGCCTTCGCGGTCGAGGACGAGACGTGGATGGTCGGCATCGGCGTGCTCGGCGCCGGGCGCATCATCGACGACGTGCAGCGGCTCGTGACACCGAGGGCCTGACCCGCGCGCAGCGGGGTGGTCCGCACGGACCGCCCTCCCCCGCGCTCGCCGCTCAGTAGTCTCGGACGCGATGAACGCCTCGACCGACGCACGACTCGCGCCCTATCCGCGGAAACCACCCGTCCTGTGGACGGACTGGGCCATGGTCGCCCTGGCCTTCGTCTCGGTCGGCCTGATCGTCTGGATCACCTTCTTCGATGTCTCCCCCACGACCCTGCGGACGGTACTGATCGTCGACGCGGTGATCTGCGCGATCTTCGCAGCCGAGTTCCTGTGGCGCTGGCGGCAGGTCGGCTGGCACCACCGCTTCCTCCTGGTCAACTGGTACGAGATCCTCGGCATGATCCCGGCGCTGCTCGTCCCGAACCCCGCACCGCGCCTGTTCCGGCTGATCCGCATCGCCGTCGCTCTGGCCCGCCTCGCACGGGCGATCGACCGGCTCTACGGCGACCGGATCACCGCGGCGGTCGTGAACCGGGCGACCGACACCGTGGTGGACGCCGTCAAGCGCCCGATCACGGTGGCCGTGCTCGACGAGGTCGCGGAGGTGCTCAAGTCCGGCCACTACACCAAGAACATCGCGGCCGCGCTCGAGGAGAACAAGGCCGAGATGAGCGGCATGATCCTGGAGACCATCAAGAACGATCCGCAGACCAAGCGCGTCAAGTACATCCCGTTCCACGACGAGATCATCCAGCTCATCGTCGACACCACCTTCCGCATGGTCCTGCAGGTGCTCGCCGACGAGCGGACCGACGAACTGGTGGCCGACATGCTGCGGGAGAACATCGACCAGATCCGGGACTCGGTCAAACGCAAGGAGGATGCGGAGACGCGGGCGCGACCGGGAAACACCTCCGTCACACCGCGCCCGGCCCCGTAACCGATCCGTTACGGCGCAGTCACCCCCGCCGAACGCCGCGGCAGCACGATTTCTCCCAACCCCGCACCGGGCGGTGCGGGCCGGAAGGGACAACCGTGACCGCACTGCAACCCGCGGAGGCCGAGGGCGCACCGTCGTCCGCGCTCCGCGACGCCGCCGCGCGCGAGACGCTCGAGGACTACACCCTGCGCTTCGCGCCGCGCAGCTACCGCAAATGGGGGCCCGCCGTGGTCGCCACGTCGGCGCTGGGCGGCATCGCCTACCTCGCCGACTTCGCGATCGGCGCGAACATCGGCATCGCCGGCGGCACCGGCAATGCGCTCCTGGGCATCGGCTTCTTCGCGATCGTCATCATGGCAACGGGACTGCCGCTGTCCTACTACGCGGCGCGGTACAACATCGACCTCGACCTCATCACCCGCGGCAGCGGCTTCGGCTACTACGGCTCGGTCCTCACGAACGTCATCTTCGCCTCGTTCACGTTCATCTTCTTCGCGCTCGAGGGCGCGATCATGGCGCAGGGACTCAAGCTCGGCCTGGGGATCCCGCTGCCCGTGGGCTACCTGGTGAGTTCCGTTCTCGTGATCCCGCTGGTGATCTACGGTATGAACACCCTCGCGAAGCTGCAGGTGTGGACCACCCCCATCTGGCTCGTGATGATGGTGCTGCCGTTCGCCTACCTGCTCCTGCGCCACCCGGAGGCCATCGGTGACTTCTTCGCCTACTCGGGCACCGACATCGTGCGCGACGGCGCCGGGAACGTCCTGTCCGCGACCCCGGCCGGGCACGGCGTGAGCCTCGCCGGCACCATGCTCGCCGCGGGCGTGTGCCTGTCGCTCATCGCGCAGATCGCGGAGCAGATCGACTACCTGCGCTTCATGCCGCCCAAGACCGCCGAGAACCGCCGCGCCTGGTGGACCGCCATGCTCACCGCCGGGCCCGGCTGGGTCGTCTTCGGCGCCGCCAAGCAGGTCGTGGGCCTCTTCCTCGCCGTCTATCTGATCGCGCAGACCGCGGACAACGCCGGCATCGCCAACGAGCCCGTGCACCAGTTCGTGGAGATCTACAAGGACTTCCTGCCGGGCTGGCTCGCCGTCACCCTGGCCGTGATCCTCGTGGTGATCAGCCAGATCAAGATCAACGTCACCAACGCCTACTCGGGCTCGTTGGCGTGGACGAACAGCTTCACCCGCGTCACCAAGACCTACCCGGGCCGTCTCGTCTTCGTGGTCCTGAACGTGGCGATCGCGCTGGTGCTCATGGAGGCCGACATGTTCAGCTTCCTCAACTCGATCCTCGGCTTCTACGCCAACTGCGGCATCGCGTGGATCGTGGCCGTCGCCAGCGACATCGCGATCAACAAGTACCTGCTGAAGATCTCGCCGAAGGATCCGGAGTTCCGCCGGGGCATGCTCTACAGCGTCAACCCCGTCGGCTTCGTCTCCGTCGTCGTGGCCGGCGGGCTGTCCATCGCCGCGTTCTTCGGGCTGTTGGGTTCGGGCATCCAGCCCTACTCGCCGCTCGTCGCCCTGGTCCTGGCGCTCGTCCTGCCGCCCGTGCTGGCGGTCGCGACCCGCGGCAAGTACTACCTGCGCCGCGGCGACGACGGCATCGACCTGCCGATGTTCGACGAGGACGGCAACCCGTCGGGCGAGAAGCTCCTGTGCTGCGTGACCGGGATCGAGTTCGAGCGGCCCGACATGCTGGCCTCCGCGGTTCCCGGCCCCGGCGGCGAGAAGCAGTACATCAGCTCGCTGGCGCTGTCGACGGACAAGTCGGGCACGCACGTGCTCCCCGCCGATCCGCCGGTGACGTAGCGCCGTCCGGCCCTGCTCACATCGCCGACGGTGCGCCGACCTCCCCGGTCGGTGCGCCGTCGTCGTCGTTCCGCTCCCGCAGGTGCAGGAGGATCTCGGCGTGCCCCTGCAGGAAGGCCCGCTCGTCGAGCTTCTTGCGCCGCATCCACCCCGTGACCTCGGAGTTGCACTTGCTCGCGTTGCAGGAGCGGCACGCGGGCACCACGTTCTGCTGGGTGTAGCGGCCGCCGCGCGAGATCGGGAGGACGCAGTCCTTCTGGAACGGGCCCTCACCCCCGCAGTAGGCGCACACGCCCCACAGCTCGAGCAGCTCGGCCCACTGGGCACCGGTCAGGTCGTTGTCGGCGGCGGCCACGCGGTTCGCGCGACGGCGGGCGATCCTGGCCTTGCGGGTCCGCGCGCGCGGCGGCGTCGACTTCGGGGGCACGGACACACCGTACTCACGCAAGACGATACCGATTCGGTAGTTTCCCCTCGGGAACCGGACGAAAGGAATACGGTCCACTCATGCCCACCTATGAATTCCGCTGCAGCAGTTGCGGACCCTTCGACGCCGTCTTCAGCATGCGCGAGGTCCCCGCGACCACGGCATGTGACTGCGGCGCTTCGGCGCGTCGCGGCATCACCGCGCCCCGGCTCGGCAGTGGCGCTTCCGGCGCGATGAAGCTGCTCGACGCCACCAAGGCGACCGCGGAGCGGCCGGCGGTGGTCGCCGCGCCTGCCGGCGGCTCACTGACGGGGAGCGGCGGCGCGCCCCGGCCCAGCCGGGGACCGTCGAACCCCCTGCACGCACGCCTCCCCCGACCCTGAACCCAGGAAAACCGAACGTCAAGAAAGGCCCGCTCCATGCCCGAAGTCGTCTTTCCGCTCGATTCCAGTAAGAAGTTCACCGACCAGGAGAAGATCGGCCACAACCGGTGGCACTACGCCATCCCGCCGGCGGTCACGGTCAAGCCCGGCGACACCTTCCGCGTGCACTGCCGGGAGTGGTTCGACGGTGCCATTCACAACGACGACTCGGCGGAGGACATCCTCAACGCCCCGCTGACGACGGTGCACACGCTGTCGGGGCCGATCGCGGTGGAGGGTGCCAAGCCGGGCGACCTGCTCATCGTCGACATCGTGGACGTGGGCCCGATCCCGCAGGAGGACAGCGGGCCGCTGGCCGGCCAGGGCTGGGGGTACACGGGCATCTTCGCCAAGGAGAACGGCGGCGGCTTCCTCACCGACCAGTTCCCGGACGCCTACAAGGCGATCTGGGACTTCACCGGCCACACGGCGACGTCGCGGCACGTGCCGCACGTCAGCTTCACCGGCATCATCCACCCGGGCCTGATGGGCACGGCGCCGTCGAAGGACCTGCTGGCGCGGTGGAACGCCCGCGAGGCCGCGCTCATCGCGACCGATCCCGACCGCGTGCCGCCGCTCGCGCTGCCGCCCGAGCCGAACGACGCGATCCTCGGCACCCTCACCGGCGACGCCTTCACCGCGGCCGCCGCGGAGGCCGCCCGCACCGCGCCGCCGCGCGAGAACGGCGGCAATCAGGACATCAAGAACCTGACCCGCGGCACCCGCGTCTTCTACCCGGTCTTCGTGGACGGGGCGAACCTCTCGGTGGGCGACCTGCATTTCAGCCAGGGCGACGGCGAGATCACCTTCTGCGGCGCCATCGAGATGGGCGGCTTCATCGACCTGCACGTCGACATCATCTCCGGCGGCATGGAGACCTACGGCGTCAGCGAGAACGCGATCTTCCTGCCCGGCGGCGACGTGGGCCCGCGGTACGAGCAGTTCCTCGCCTTCTCGGGCACGTCGGTGACCCTGGACGGCGAACAGCGCTATCTCGACAGCCATCTCGCGTACCAGCGCGCCTGCCTGCACGCGATCGACTACCTCACGAAGTTCGGCTACAGCCCGGAGCAGGCCTACCTGCTGCTCGGTGCGGCGCCGATCGAGGGCCGCCTGTCGGGCGTCGTCGACATCCCGAACTCCTGTGCCACGGTGTACATCCCGACGTCGATCTTCGATTTCGACGTCACACCCGGCAAGGACGGCCCGGCGCGGATCGACCCGGGCCAGGGGGCGCCGCGCGCCGCGCGCTGACCTCGCGCCCGGCCCCGGAGGCGCGGTGGCGGCGGATCCGCACGCCGCGCCCCGGGGCCGCGACGTGCGCGGATCCGGGCGCGACCGTCAGTGCGGGATCGGCAGCCCCGGTGGAATGGTGATGGTGCGGGGAGCCCCCGGGGGCAGCTGGATCGCCGGCGGGATCACCACGGTGGTCGGGTACGCCTGCGTCGTGGTCGGCGCGGCCGTGGTGGTCTCCGCGGTCGGGTAGGTCGTGGTCGGCGGCGTGTACTGCGCGCCACCGCCCGCGGGCTGCTCCTGCGTGACCGTCGGAGCGGGGGCGGGTGTGGTGGTCGCCGACGCCGCGGCGGAGGACGTGGCCGGCGCGGACGACGAGCTCGTCGGCGCACTCTGCGCCGCCGACGGATTCACGGTGAACGAGGGCACCGACTCGGGGTCCGACGGGGCGCAGGCGACAGCCGCACCGCACGCCGCGACGACCGCCGCACCGGCGAGGGTCCTACGGAACGCGGCCGTGGTCGTAATCACAGTGAATGCCATGTGCAACATAGGACCGTATTCAGGGCCGCAATGCAAGCCGTCACACCGGCGCGGTGCCCACCCGCTCCCACCGGTGGCCCAGGAAGCGCGCGACCACGGCGGCGCAGCGCAGCACCATGAACGTCGCGAGGCCGGACCAGATGCCGGCGAGCCCCCAGCCGAAGGCGTAGGACAACCAGATCAGCGGGAGGAAGCCGACGAGGGCGGCGGCCATCGTCGCCGACCGGAGGAACGCGGCGTCGGACGCGCCGAGCAGTACCCCGTCGAGCGCGAAGACCACGCCCGCGATCGGGATCATCCCGACGAGGAACCACCACGGCACGCGGAGGGCGTCGAGGACCGCGGCATCGGTGGTGAAGAGGCGCGGCAGGACGCCGTGCACCGCGGCGAGCGCTGCGGCGATCCCCACGGCGAAGGCCGTGGACCACGCGGTGACGCGCCTCCCGAGGGAACGGGCCGCGCCGGTGTTCCCCGCGCCGAGGGCAGCGCCCACCAGTGTCTGCGCCGCGATGGCCAGCGAGTCGAGCACGAGCGCCACGAAGTTCCACAGCTGCATCGCGATCTGGTGGGCACCCACGTACTGCGCGCCCGCCCGCGCGGCCACGGCGCCGGCGGAGACGAAGCAGATCTGGAAGGAGAGGCTGCGCACGATCAGGTCGCGCCCCAGCACCAGTTGCGCGCGCACCAGGTCGGGCCGCGGCCGCAGCGCCGCGACCCCACCCGCGCCCGCGCTCACGCTCGCCGCGCGCACGACCGCCCCGAGGAAGAGCAGGCCGCTCACGATCTGTCCCGCGAGGTTGGCCCACGCGGAGCCGACGAGCCCCAGTTCCGGTGCACCACCCCAGCCGAAGACCAGCACGGGACACAGCACCGTCGACAGGCCCAGCCCCACGAGGACGAAGACCAGCGGCGCGCGTGGGCGTTGCACCCCGCGGAGCCAGCCGTTGCCGGCCATGGTGACGAGGATCAGCGGGATGCCGAACGCGGCCACCCGAAGCCACGACTCGGCGGCCTCGGCGATCTCCGGCCGCCCCGCGACGGCCCGCGTCACAGGGCCCGCGAAGCCCTGCACCAGCGCCAGCAGCACGCCGCCGACGGCCAGCGCGATCCACGTCGCCTGCACGCCCTCGACGACCGCGCCGCCGGGGTCGCCCGCGCCGTAGCGCCGAGCCGACCGCGAGGTGGTGCCGTACGAGAGGAAGGTCAGCTGGGTCGAGACGGTCGCGAGGATGAGCCCGCCCACGGCGAGGCCGGCCAGGGGCAGCGCGCCCGACCGGCCGATGACGGCGGTGTCCCACAACAGGTACAGCGGCTCGGCGGCGAGGACCCCGAGCGCGGGCAGGGCCTGCCCGATGATGCGCCTGCCGAGTCCGGCGGGCACGACGGCGGTCTCGCTCACGCGTATCCCGTCATGCGCGGATCAGACCCGGGCGAGGAAGGCGGCGACGACGTCGTCGCCGGAGCCGGTGGCGGAATAGCCCGCGGCCAGACGGTGACCGCCACCGCCGAAGCCCCGCGCGAGTTCGGAGACGTCGAGGTCGGTCCGCGCCCGGAGCGAGGCGGACCACTCGCCGCTGTCGCTCTCCTTGAACAGGGCCGCGACCTCGCAGTCCTCGGCGGTGCGCAGGAGGTCGATGAGCGACTCCGCGGCGTCCCAGCCGAGCGGCCCGCGATCCTCCGCGCGGCACACGGCGTACACGGCGCCCCGGCCGCCGAAGGCCTGGGGAACCGCCGTGGCGGATCCGAGTACCGAGGCGACCATCGCGAACCAGTCGCGCGGATGGCTGTCGAGCAGGTCGCGCGACAGCTCGCGGCCGCGGGCGCCGGCGGCGAGCAGCCGGCTCGCCATGACGTGTCCCGCGGGCGTCGCCCACCGGAACGAGCCGGTGTCCGTGATCAGCCCGGCGTACAGGCAGTCGGCCGTCCCGGGGTCGAGCTCCGCGCCGAGCGCGTCGACGACCGCGAGGACGAGCTCGGTGGTGCAGTTCGCGCTCGCGTCGATGAGGTCGACGGTGCCGAACCCGGGGTTCGTGGCGTGGTGGTCGATGACCACCCGTACCGGGTGCGCGTGGAACGACTCCTCTAGGCCCGCGAGACGCTCCGAGCTCGCGCAGTCGACGGCGACGCCGACCTCCGCATCCGCGCGCGGCGCGGTGAAGCCGTCGACGCCGGGCAGCAGGCCGATCCCGGACGGCAGGTCCGGGCCCGGGTGGCTGACGGTGACCTCGGCTCCGCCCGCGCGCAGTACTCGCGCGAGGCCGAGTCCCGAACCGAGGGTGTCGGCGTCGGGGCGCACGTGGCAGTAGATCGCCACGCTGCGCGCACCGTCCAGCGCCGCCGCGGCGGCCGCTGCGGCGTCCGTCACCGCTCGTCCCTGTCCGGTTCGTCGTCGGCGTCCTCGTCGTCGTGCTTGTAGGGGTCCGCCTCGCCGGCGGGCTTCGCGGTGGCGGCGACGGCGGCGACCCGCTCGTCCTGCTCGCGCGCCTTGGCGAGCAGCGCCTCCATGTTCGCGACGGCGGCGGGCACCCCGTCCAGCTCGAACCGGAGCGTCGGCGTGAAGCGCACGCCGGTACCGGCGCCGACCTTGCTCCGGAGCTGGCCGCGGGCCTTCTCCAGGCCGGCCGCGGCCGCCTCGTAGTCGGGCTCGACGTCGAGCGTCGGGCCCATGACCGTGTAGAAGACCGTCGCGTCGTGCAGATCGTTGGTCACCCTGGTGTCGGTGACCGTCACGTAGTCGAGCCGCGGATCCTTGATGTCGTGCTCGATCGCGGTCGCGACGATGGTCCCGATCCGTTTCGCGAGCCGAGCGGCCCGTGCCGGGTCAGCCATGGCCATTCCCTCCCTTACACGTCGAACGATCAATCGGTGGAACGGTGTTTTCAACCGATGGAACAGCGAGCATATCCCGGTGCGGCACCGCGGCGTCGGCACCTGCGTCGACCACACTCAACGTTCAGTCCTCCGGGCCCCAGAGACGCCGCCGCACCGACAGCAGTTCCACCTCGGGGTGGCCGGCGACCGCACGTTCGCAATGATCGAGGACCTCCCCGACGTGGCCCGCATCCGGGCCCACGAGCCCGACGCCGACGAGCGCCCGGCGGTGCAGATCCTGATGGCCCACCTCGGCCGCGCTGACGGAGAACCGCCGCAACTCGGCCAGGATGGGCCGGACGACGGAACGCTTGTGCTTGAGCGAATGCACGTCGCCCAGGAGCAGATCTATCTCAATGACACCTGTGAACATCAGTCGGGCCACCCGGCCCCGGGGATAAGCGGGCGGGTGCGGCCGGCGCGGGATAGCGCCGGCCGCACCCGGCCGGGGTAACTCAGTCGCGCGGCTTCTCGACCAGTTCGTAGGTCTCGATGACGTCGCCGATCTTGATGTCGGAGTACGAGAGCGTCAGACCGCATTCGTAGCCCTCGCGGACCTCGGTCG
>NZ_VIGX01000058.1 GCF_007858475.1 Tsukamurella conjunctivitidis | reverse complement strand
ATGGGCCGCGGCCGTGACGTCGAGGACCTGAGCCGCAAGAGCGTCACCGCGAAGGCCGAACGCCTCGGCGTGAGCGGAGCACCGGGCGTTCCGATCGGCCGCACGGTCGCCGCCAGCCAGCAGCTCTACGGCTCGTGGGAGGACATGCACATCGACATCTGGGGTCCGCGCACCGGTAAGACCACCTCGCGCGCCGTGCCGGCCATCCTCGATGCGCCCGGAGCGGTGCTCGTGACCTCGAACAAGCGCGACGTCGTAGACGCGACCAGAGACGTCCGCAGCGAGGCCGGCCCGGTCTGGGTGTTCGATCCGCAGTCGATCGCGTTGGAAGAGCCCATCTGGTGGTGGAACCCGCTCTCGTACGTCACCGATGAGGTGAAGGCCGCGCGGCTGGCTGAGCACTTCGCGTCGGGCAGCCGTGATCCGGGGGCTAAGACGGATGCGTACTTCGACCCGGCCGGCCAGGACCTCTTGGCCGGGCTCCTGCTCGCGGCGGCCCTCGATGACCGGCCGATCACCGACGTGTACACCTGGCTGACGAGGCCGACCGACGAGACGGCCGTCGACATTCTGCGCGAGCACGATTTCGCGCTCACCGCCGATCAGGTCGCCGGCGTCGTCTCCGCCCCGGAGAAGCAGCGTGGCGGCATCTTCGGCACGGCCATGCAGATGGCGTCCTGCTTGACGAATCGCCAGGTCGCGCGCTGGGTCACGCCCCAGGGTGCCGCCGACCCGCGTAAGCAGTTCAGCCCCGACGACTTCGTGCGCGCCGACGGCGGCACGCTGTACTCACTGTCCAAGGAGGGCCGCGGGACCGCTGGCCCGCTCGTCACGGCGCTGACCGTCGCTGTCGTCGAGGCGGCGGAGGAGCTGGTGTCCCGCTCCGCC
>NZ_VIGX01000057.1 GCF_007858475.1 Tsukamurella conjunctivitidis | reverse complement strand
CCGCCCGCGGCTGCGCGAAGGTGCGGATGTGTGGGACTGGCGCCGTTGGCGGCGTGGGTGTCCCCAGCGGTGCGTGGATCACCCCACCACTGGTGTCGTGGGAGTCGGGCCGAGTTCGGGTGCGGGCTTCCCGGTCCTCCACTGTGTCGCCTCGTGGGCGCACCCGACGCTACTCCTCCACGGGATCGCACCGGATGTGGTCTTCCCTGGTGACCCTCCCCATCCGCTTGGTTCCTCTAGAGTCACGCCATGGCACTGTTCCGGGACTCCATCCGTGCGCGCCTGCTCGTCGCCATGCTGGCAGGAGCGCTGGCCGCGGCGCTCGTCGGACTCTGCGGACACCTGGACCTCGGTCTGATGGCGGGGTGGGTGGTGGCCGCGGGAGGTTTCAGCACCACCACCTGGGCTCTCGTCTTCGGACTCGATGCCTCATCCACGCGCCTCCATGCCCGGGCGAACGACCCGGGACGTGGAATCGACGACACTTTGCTCGTACTGGCCTGTGTGGCCTCCGTCGCGGGTCTGATCCTGCTCCTGGTCAGGGTCGCAGGGGATCAGGCGACTCTCGGCGCAGTCCTTGCGGTGATGGGGATCCTGGCCTCCTGGAGCGCGATCCACACGCTGTTCACCCTGCGCTACGCCCACGCCTACTACGCCCAGGACGCCCGCGGCATCGACTTCAACGGGGACACCGCCCCCGACTACCGCGACTTCGCCTACATCGCCTTCACCCTGGGGATGACCTTCCAGGTCTCCGACACGAATCTCTCCACCAAGGAGCTGCGTCGGATGGCACTCAACCAGGGCCTGATCTCCTACCTGCTCGGGACCGTGGTCGTCGCCTCGACGATCAACCTCCTCAGCCAGCTGCTGGCAGGTTGAGGGAGCGCG
>NZ_VIGX01000056.1 GCF_007858475.1 Tsukamurella conjunctivitidis | reverse complement strand
GGTCGGGACGCAAGGCCGAGCTCCAGGCTCTCACCGAGGAGGCCATCACTCGGCTGCGCATGACCGGAGAACCGCAGCGCCTGGTTCCCATGAACCCCTTCGAACGCAAGGTCTGCCACGACGTGGTCTCGGCAGCGGGGCTGGTCTCGGAGTCCGAGGGTGCGGAGCCCAACAGGCGCGTGGTGATCCTTGCCGCGGGTTCACAGGAGTCCGATGACCAGGAGGTTGAGGTCTCCGAGGAGACGTCCACGGTGGAGACTGACGTGGCCGGTGCCGAGGCGCAGGGAGACGGGACGCAGGTGGCCGATACCGAGGGCACCCAGGACGTGGACGTCCAGGAGTGAGCGGGCCTGATCCGAGCGCCGGCGCACTGGACGATGCTCAGCCCCGCGACAGCGCTGACTCCGGCGCAGCCGCCCTCCGGACACCCGGTGAGGCGGACACGGTGGAGGAACAGAAGGGTGCACAGAATCCGGACGCGGCGGAGTTCGATGCAGAGTCGACTGCCGGGACACGGGGAGAGCACGTCCTGGAGGAACCGGGTTCCGGCGTGGCGGAACTCTTCGGACTCTCCTTCCCTGCGGTCCAGGAGTTCGCACGCATGCTGGCTGAGGAGGGCGAGCTCCGGGGTCTGATCGGTCCCCGTGAGCTGCCGCGCCTGTGGTCCAGGCACATCGTCAACTCAGCCGCCGTCCTGGACTTCCTGCCCCGAAAGGGGCAGGTGCTGGACGTCGGTTCCGGGGCGGGATTCCCGGGAGTCATCATTGCCATCGCCCGTCCGGACCTGGATGTCCACCTGGCAGAGCCCATGCAACGTCGCTGTGAGTGGTTGGCCGATGTCGTCGCGGCGTTGGATCTCGACAATGTGACCATCCATCAGGCACGGGCGGAGGA
>NZ_VIGX01000055.1 GCF_007858475.1 Tsukamurella conjunctivitidis | reverse complement strand
GGATCTCGGTGGGGTTGGTGAAGGTCTGGGTACACCGCGGCCGCGTCCAGTCAATGAAGGTCGGGCGTGAGAGGTGGGTGTCCTGGCCGGACTGCCTGCATCAGGAGCGCGCGACACGAGCACTGCGGCGTGCTGGACAACGCGACCAGGATCGGGTGTAACCTTGGTGCCAGCGGACGAGGTATGTCCACGATGACCCGGGAGCGCATGGCGCCCCGGGTTTCGTCGTCTCGGGGTGAGGTGATCTCGTGGCCGACCCTCGCTCCCACCGCAGGTACAAGAAGCTGCACGGCGAGTTCACCGCACTGTGCGCCGAGGCCGACGCGCCATGCTGGATCTGTGGCCAGCCCATCGACTACGACGCGGCCCTCGATGACGAGACGAACCGCTCGCGCTTCCAGCTCGACCACTACTTCCCGGTCGCCGACTACCCAGAGCTGGCGCTGGACCCCGCGAACTTCCGAGCCTCCCACGCCGGATGCAACAACGCGAGGTCCAACAACGCGCCACACCCGGGGGTCGGGCGACTGTCACGCGACTGGACCACGCCGCTGTTCGCAGCTGCCGACGAGGAGGACGACCATGGCGACGACACCTGACCTGCACGCATCCATCGACCTGCCCCTGTTCACCGAGCTGGGCGACAAGCGCATCGACCTGGGCACCCTGCAGGTCCCGCTGCGCGTCTCGGTCGACGCCATCCGACCGCTGACCACCCGATCTCCTCGTGTCGGCCCCGGCCATGTGAAGATCAACCCCGCGACAGGGGGTAGGGGGGGTTCAGATCACGACTGACCCCCAACGCGGCCCAGGCCCCGCCCGGCCTTGGGCCTCTCTCCCCCCGGTACCCCACCCCCACGGGGCTCGAACGGGCGAGACGCCGCGCCCACACGAACGCGTAAA
>NZ_VIGX01000054.1 GCF_007858475.1 Tsukamurella conjunctivitidis | reverse complement strand
CACGAAGAAGTCCGCGGGGTCGATGACCTTCTTGGCCTGGGCGTACTCGATCATCTGCTGACGGATCTCGACCAACTCGTTGTAGACGACCGGCGCCTCGGTGACGTGGGGGAACCCGCCACCACCGGACTGGCGGTAGTTGTTGATGGCCAGGACGAACCTGTCGCCGTCTGCCACGGGCACACCGTTGTAGGAGAGTCCCTCGATGCGCTGCCCCACGGGCTTGGAGATGTTGATGCGGTAGTCGACCCCCGTCAGGGCGTCGTAGTTGTAGTCCGGGATCGTGGAGCCGTTCCACTCGGCATTCGTCCCCGTCTCCGGGTCGAAGGTGGCGCCCTCGTCCACGCCGACGAAGTACTTGGCGGAGAACTCCATGTAGTCGCGCAGCTGTGCCCCCGTGATCTGGACGCCCATCAAGGTGTTGTCGTAGATGTAGAGGCCCGCGACGTCCTTGATCGTCACGTCACCCTTGGTGAAGACGGCATCCCGGGAGAAGGGGGAGACCTGGGCGATGACGGGAAGGTCGCCCGCGGGGGTGCCGGCGATTCCCTGGCGGACGGTGTCGACCATGACGGCGCCGATGAAGTCCAGGATCGGGGTGTCCTCGTAGCGTGAGGATGCCGCGGACATGGTTTCGGAGGACTGGGCGACAACGGTGTTGACGTAGGTGCGGGTGTCCTCGTGGTCGGTTGCCAGCAGCTGGTCCTGGGTGATCAGGTCGGAGTCTGTCAACGAGGGTGCAGGGTGGCTGGTGGCCCAGGTGGCGATCGTTGCGTTGTCGGCCGCGGTGTCATCGGAGGAGGGCCATGCGACGGAGGCGGTGCCGCCCTCGTCGAAGGTCAGTGGGAGCTGCACGTCGGAGAGCGACTGGGCCCAGTAGTTGGGCTGGGTGAAGAGGACGGGTGAGCCGTCAGGG
>NZ_VIGX01000053.1 GCF_007858475.1 Tsukamurella conjunctivitidis | reverse complement strand
CCGAGGGTGCTGCTGGACGGCCGTGTGCCCGATGCGGGCTGGCTGGAGTGCGGCGTGAGGTCAGTGGGTGCGGTGGAGAGGATTCGCTGGGTCCGCTCAACGCCTGCAGCGCTGGACGGGCGAAGGGTCGGCATGGGAGCTGCGGAGAATTCCGGGATGGTGAGTGAGGGGTGGTACCTGTACGTGTCGAAGAGTTCCCCCTGGCCCGCGTGAGCCTTCGGGTTGAGCCGCTTGACGCGTCGCACGATCAGGCGGCACGTCACTTGGTCCTCCTTGGGATGGGAGGTGAAAGCGGTGAAAGGGACTTCAGCGACCTCAGCGTCACTGATCCACTCACCGGTGTCTTCTTCGAAGATGGCGTCGGGGTAGTGGATGCCCACCCAGGCATCTTCCTCGATCATGGTGATGGCTCGGATCACGGTCTGCCACTGGGGGATGGTCACGGAGAACCAGCATCCAGCGTCTTGGAAGGCGTGGACGAAGGTGCAGGTGCAAAACGCGCTGTCGGCCCGCCCCATGATCTGGGTCGCGGGGCGGACCTTCTTGGCCAGGGTGAGGGCTCTCGTGGCATGCCAGGCTGCGTGGTCCCCCGACTTCACGTTGCCGCGACGCAGTTGGGCGCCTGCGATCACGGGCGCAGAGTGGTCGGTGCTGATGGTGGCGACCAGCGCGTTGAGGCCCTTGACATGGTTGTACCCGTAGGCCACCGCCTGCTTCGCGTACCCGTGCACCTCGCGGATCGTATCGTCGAGGTCGACCATGACCAGGGGATCGCTGCCGAAGAGGGTGGGGACCAGGGGAGCCAAGTTGGTCAGGAGCTGGCGATTGACGGCTCCCAGCTGGAGTGTGTGACCGTGGGTGTAGGACCGCAGGTGCGTCCCCAACGTGGAGGGGGCACGCACCGCCCCCACCACCTTTGCCGACCCACCCG
>NZ_VIGX01000052.1 GCF_007858475.1 Tsukamurella conjunctivitidis | reverse complement strand
TCCCCCATGGAGACCCAGATGTCGGTGTGGACGAAGCCCACCCCCTCCACCGCCGCGGTGTCCTCGGTGACTGTGACCCGGGCACCTGACTCAGCGGCGCGCTCATTGGCCGCATCGATGACATCCTGGGCGGGCCACAGTTCCCTCGGTGCCACGATGCGCACGTCCATCCCGAGGATCGCGCCGTTGACCAGCAGGGACCGCCCCATGTTGAAGCGGGCGTCCCCGACGTAGGCATAGGAGATCTCGGAGTCGGGGCGACCCGCCGAGTGCTCGCGCATGGTGAGGGTGTCGGCGAGCATCTGGGTGGGGTGCCAGTCGTCGGTGAGCCCGTTGAACACCGGCACCCCGGAACGCTGCGCCAGGGTGTCGACATGGGCCTGGAGGTCACCGCGGTACTCGATGCCGTCGAAGAGACGCCCCAGGACGCGGGCGGTGTCGGCGACTGACTCCTTGTGCCCCATCTGGGAGCCCGCCGGATCCAGGTAGACGGTGTGGGCGCCCTGGTCGGCGGCAGCCACCTCGAAGGAGCAGCGGGTCCTGGTGGAGGTCTTGGCGAAGAGCAGTGCAATGTTCAGCCCTCGCATGTACTGGACCTCGCGGTGCTCAGCCTTCGCGGCCTTCAGCAGTGCGGAGAGGTCCAGGAGGTCCCGCCACTCCTGTCCCGTGAAGTCGAGTTCGCGCCGCAGGTGCTGGCCGGGGTGGAACAGGGAGGAGGCATCACTGGTCATGGCGGTCACGCTAGCAGTCGACAAGCCCCGGTCGCGGTGGGTGACCACCCGGGACTCGGGGTTCCTGTGTCCCTCACCCCGAGGCTGGGCCACCCGCCTGCGGAGCCCGACCCCCGCCCTGCGCGTCGCCCTCGTCGGGGCCGGTGGAGGAGGGAAGGCCACTGTCCAGCCGGGCACGGTCAATCATCGCGTCGACCACCCGGCGCCC
>NZ_VIGX01000051.1 GCF_007858475.1 Tsukamurella conjunctivitidis | reverse complement strand
CCTGTGTCGTCGCTGGGCCCAATTGCAGCACGCGGCCCTCCTCGGCGCACTGGGAGTCCGTTCCGGACGCACGTCCGGGCTCCCCACCCGGCACCCGACCCGCCCCGGTCCACCTGGACGCGGCCGGGTGCCCCGACCCCCTGTACTCTGGGAAGCCCGAGGGTCCAGTGGAAGGACTGCCTGATGACACCGCGTATGCCCGCCAGGGGACGAGGGCGCTTCGGCGAACTCTTCGACCGGCTCTCCGCCCAGCGGGGTGAGGAACACGACGACTTCCAGGCCGAGGAGGCCGTCCGCTTCCTCGACCAGAATCCCATGCGCGCCCAGGCGAAGGCTGCCTCGGTCGTCTCCTGGCCCCTGCGGGTCGCCTCTGCCTGGTCCTGGCGCTTCCTGGTGGTGCTGGCCGCGACGGCGGCCGCCGCGTGGATCGCCATGAAGCTCTCGGTGGTCGTCCTGCCGGTGGCCATCGCACTGCTGCTCACCGTCCTGCTGGAACCGCTGGTCGCGCTCCTGGTCCGCCGCGGCCATCTCTCGCGTACGGCTGCCGCCGCCGCAGGCCTGCTCCTGGCGCTGGTCGCGGTCATCGCCCTGGTCTCCCAGGCCGCCGCCCAACTCTTCGTGCAGTTCCCCGACCTGCTGACCAAGGCCGCGGACGGCCTGGAGAAGGCCCTGGACTGGCTGAAGACCGGCCCCTTGGCACTCGACACCTCGGTGATCGACAAGGCATTGACCAGCATGCAGGAGGAGATCACGAAGTTCCTCCAGTCCAACTCCTCGGTGCTGGCCTCCGGAGCCCTGAGTGTGACCTCTTCGCTGATCTCCATCGTCACCGGATCACTCATCACCCTCTTCTGCCTCTTCTTCTTCCTCAAGGAGGGACGACGCATCTGGCTGTGGGTGATCCGCCTGCTGCCGGCCCCGGCACGTGCCCCCATGCACGAGTCC
>NZ_VIGX01000050.1 GCF_007858475.1 Tsukamurella conjunctivitidis | reverse complement strand
AGCGAGCTCAAAGAGACTCTGCGCAAGGGAGAGAACGCGCCGAGAGAGCGGGCCTCGAAAAACGAGAAGGAGGGGTAGCAATGCGACGCACAGCAATAGTGGGGGCGGCCGCTGCTACGGCAGTTCTCGTGCTGGCTGGCTGCGCTGGCCAGCACGAGGCGCCTGCGCCGTCCCCCTCTGCTTTCAGCAGTACCCCGAGCTTCCCAGACCCCGGCCAGTTCTCCACGCCGCCAAGTGGCGTTGTGGATGAGGACACCGAGGAGACGATCGCCCCTGGTCCGGCACCCATATGGGATGCCGACTCGCGGGCATCCGCAATCGACGCCGCCGAGACTGCTATGACGGCCTTCGCTCGACCTGATCTGGACTATGACGCCTGGTGGAGTGTGGTTGCACCTCTGCTGACCGCTCAGGCGCAGCAGGACTACGCCTACGTCGATCCGGTAAGCATCCCCGTGAAGCAGGTCACCGGGGCTGGGAAGGTTACCGACGAGGAGAGTGCCTACGTGGGACATGTCGAGGTGCCCACTGACGTCGGCACCTACACCGTGGTCGTCATTCGCGCTGACGGGGCCTCACCCTGGCTTGTCAGCCGATTCACGCCGCCGGAGGGAGTGCGCTAACCATGTCGTCTGACCGCAAAACGGGAGCCGCCGGAGCAATAGCTCTGGTACCGGCACTTGTGCTCGGAGCGCTGTTCAGCATCTTGCTCCTAGGCGGATCAGACGACGCAGCCTCCTGCAATCCTGAATCGGGTTCGACGTCGAGCGTCAGCATCGACCCGAACACCGTGCCTGACACAACGGTCTCCGGCTATGGCCACGATCAGCTCGTCAACGCCGCGCACATCATCCAAGCGGGGAAAGACCTTGAACTTGGAGTACGTGACCAGACGATCGGCATCATGACGGCGATGGGCGAGTCGAGCTTGACTGTCATCGACTACGGCGATGCCGCGGGTCCCGACTCTCGTGGCCTGTTCCAGCAGCGCGACAACGGCGCATGGGGCA
>NZ_VIGX01000049.1 GCF_007858475.1 Tsukamurella conjunctivitidis | reverse complement strand
AGGCCGAGACCGTCGACGACGTCCAACTCATCGCCCACACCCAGGCGCCGAACGACGGCGGCGTGACGCCCCTCAGGGCCTCCCAGGTGCACGGACGCGCCCACGGAGACGGTGTCGGGGCTGGGAGTGAGATCCTCGGAGAGGAAGACGGGACGGGTCACGGTGTCACCGGTTCACTGCCCGGTGAACTTGTCACGCAGACGCTCGAACATCGACTGGTCACCTCGCCGTGGTTCCACACGTTCCTCCCCACGGATGGAGGCGAGTTCCTCCAGCAGCTCCCGGGAACGGTCATCCAGCTTGCGGGGGACCTCCACGTCGACGTGGACGTGCAGGTCACCTCGACCGGGCCGCTGGAGATGCCCGACGCCGAGGTCGTCCAGGATGACCTCCTCGCGCGGCTGGGTGCCCGGGTTGATGCTCACTTCCCGCAGTCCGTCCAGGGTCTGCAGGGAGAAGACGGTGCCCAGTGCTGCGGTCGTCATGGGGACCGTGATCCACGTGTGGAGGTCGTCGCCCTGTCGGGTGAAGACGGCGTGCTTCTTCTCGCGCACCTCCAGATAGAGGTCCCCGTTGGGCCCGCCGGCGGGGCCGACCTCGCCCTGTCCGCTCAGACGGATGCGCGTCCCGTCGTCCACACCGACGGGGATGTCGACCGTCAGGGTGCGGCGGGTGCGGACCCTACCGTTGCCCGAGCACTCGTGGCACGGGTCCGGGATCGTGGTGCCGTGTCCCTGGCAGGCGGGGCAGGGACCCTGGGTGCGCATGTTGCCCAGCAGAGAACGCTGGATGCGGGTGACGGAGCCGGTGCCCCCACAGGTCGGACACGTCGCGGGATGCGTGCCCGGTTCACAACAGGAGCCGCCGCAGGCCTCGCAGCGCACGTAGGTGTCGAGGCTGATCTCCTTCTTCGCGCCGAAGGTCTCCTCCTCCAGTGTCACCTGGACGGCGATGAGCTGGTCCTGCCCCCGGCGCGCACGGGGAACGGGGCCTGCGGAGGAGGCAAAGCCT
>NZ_VIGX01000004.1 GCF_007858475.1 Tsukamurella conjunctivitidis | reverse complement strand
CGGCTACCCGTCGTCGCCTTGGTAGGCCATTACCCCACCAACAAGCTGATAGGCCGCGGGCCCATCCTGTACCGCAAAAGCTTTCCACCAACCCCCATGCAGGGGAAGGTCATATCCGGTATTAGACCCAGTTTCCCAGGCTTATCCCGAAGTACAGGGCAGGTCACCCACGTGTTACTCACCCGTTCGCCACTCGTGTACCCCCGAAGGGGCCTTACCGTTCGACTTGCATGTGTTAAGCACGCCGCCAGCGTTCGTCCTGAGCCAGGATCAAACTCTCCATAAAAAACACTAGAAACACAAGGTTTCAGCATAATCCAGGAAATCCTGAACAAAACGAAACCACTGACAAAAATCAATGATTCCAGAAATACATCTCGCAAAGAAATAAACGAGAAAAGCCACAACACAAACAACCAAGTAATTTGATTGTCCATGCGTGCCAAAAAATTTTGGCACTGACAATTTCATCGACACACTGTTGAGTTCTCAAAGAACACGCCAAACGCGGCCGCTCACACCATATCTATTCTGTGTGAACCGCACCTTCGCAGGCCGTTCATGCTACTCTATCGCAGTCACCCAGTCAAACTCACTGGGCTGACCCGCTCGGAGCAACCGTTCAAGCTTAGCAGATCGGATTTCCGTGTGCAACTCGCTCTCGCGGGCCACCCTCGGAAGCGCTTCACACCGCACAACCACACGCTCGAACCCTCCCGACCGCACCAAGCGCTCGACAGTGATGTTCGTTTATGGGGCTGGCTGCTCGAAGCAACCGTTCTAGCCTAGCAGTTCGGATTCTCGCTCGCAACTCGCTCTCACGGGCCACGTTTCGGGTTTCCGAACCGCTCACCACATGGAGGAACCACACGATCGCGCGGAGCGCGGTCGAGGAGAGGTTTCTCTTCCGTGGCGGCCAGCGTGATGATCCTTGCGGATCGTCCCGGTTTCCGAACTTCCGGCGGCGCGTCGAGATCCAGATTCATTGGACTGCTGTGGGCCTTGCCGGGCGGCGCCTGGGCGCTGCTGACTCGATATAAGTTACACACGTCGAACTCGGAACACAAATCGGCAGGTGGTCCCGCCTATCCGCACCGCCGGAGCGCGGCACTTCCGGCCGCGCCGCGGCGCATCAGGGGACGCGTTCGATCTGTCCACCGAGCGCGGTCACGTTCCCCACGAAGTTCGGATAACCGCGGTCGATGTGGAAGACGTCGTGGACTTCGGTCACCCCGTCGGCGCAGAGACCGGCCAGCACCAGGCCGACGCCGGCCCGGATGTCCGTCGACCAGACCGGCGCGCTCGAGAGTTGCTCCACTCCCCTGATCACGGCGTGGTGCCCGTCGGTCCGGGCGTCCGCCCCGAGGCGCACCATCTCCTCCACGAAGCGGAACCGCGCCTCGAAGACGTTCTCGGTGATCATCGACGTGCCGTCGGCCACGCACGCCATGCCGATCGCCATCGGCTGCAGATCGGTGGGGAAACCGGGGAACGGGAGGGTCGCGACGTTCACCGCGTGGGGCCGCTCCGGCGAAGCGATGCGGAAGCCGTCGGCGCGCTCGGTCACCGTCGCCCCCGCGTCCTGCAGCTTCTGCAGCACGACGCCCAGGGTCTCGGGAGCAACGCCGTTCACCGTGATGTCCCCCCGGGTCATCACCGCGGCGAAGCCCCAGGTGGCCGCGACGATGCGATCGCCGATCACCCGGTGCTCCGTGGGGTGCAGCTTCTCCACCCCGCGCACCATGAGGGTGTCGGTGCCGATCCCCTCGATGTCGGCGCCCATCTGCACGAGCATCGCGCAGAGATCGACGATCTCCGGTTCCCGGGCGACATTGCTGATCACCGTCAGGCCCGAGGCGAGGACCGCGGCCATGAGGATGTTCTCGGTCGCGCCCACCGAGGGGAACTCCAACGTGATCTCCGCACCGGTCAGCGCATCGGCCTGGGCCACGACGCATCCGTGCTCGATCGAGCTGGTCGCGCCGAGCGCGCGCAGTCCCGACTGGTGCATGTCGAGCGGGCGCGAGCCGATCGCGTCGCCCCCGGGGAGCGCGACGACCGCGCGGTGTTCGCGCGCCATCAGCGGTCCGAGCACGCACACCGAAGCGCGGAACTGCTTGACCGCGTCGAAGTCGGCGCGATGGTTGAGTACCGCCGGCGTGGTGATCCGCGCCGTATCGCCCTCGAGCTCCACCTCGGCGCCGAGTCCCCGCAGGACGTCCGCCATGAGCGGGACGTCGAGGATCTCGGGGCAATTGGTGAGCACCGATGTGCCCTCGGCGAGCAACGTTGCCGCCATCAACTTCAGCACGCTGTTCTTCGCGCCGCCCACAGTGACCTCGCCGGTCAGCCGGGCTCCGCCGTGCACCAGAAACTTCTCACCCACACCGGTCAGCCTATGGCACGTCGCCCGGGCCTGTGACAGCCTGTGACCATGGCTGTCCACCTCACCCGGATCTACACCCGCACCGGCGACGACGGGACCACCGGCCTCGGAGACTTCTCCCGAGTCACGAAATCGGATGCGCGACTGCGGGCCTACGCGGATTGCGACGAGGCGAACGCCGCCCTCGGGCTGGCGGTCACCGTCGGAGCCCCGGAGCCCGAGCTGCGTGCCGTGCTGGTGCGGATCCAGAACGAACTCTTCGACGTGGGCGCGGACCTGTCGAACCCCGTCGTCGACGATCCGGAGTACCCGCCGCTCCGCGTCACCCCGGACTACATCGACCGCCTCGAGGCATGGTGCGACGAGTACAACGAGGATCTGCCCAAGCTCGACTCGTTCGTGCTGCCCGGCGGCACTCCCCTGGCCGCGTACCTGCACCTGGCGCGCACCGTCGTGCGGCGGGCCGAGCGGGCGGCGTGGGACGCCGTGCGCGAACACGGTGACAGCGTCTCGGTCCTGCCGGCGAAGTACCTCAACCGGCTCTCGGACCTGCTGTTCATCCTGTCCCGAGTCGCCAATCCCGGGGGCGACGTGCTGTGGAAGCCCGGCGGCGATCGCTGACGGTGCCGCCGGGGGCTACGGGCGCTGGCGCCGCGGGCTCGGCCGCGATTCCAGCCAGGACTGGAACGCCGTCAGCCCGTCGCGCGCGAAGGCGAGCTCGGTCTCGCCTCCCGGGGTGACCGCGTGCACGATCACCATGTCCGGATCGATGACGTCCAGTTCGGTCCCGTGCGGCGCGCGCCGGCCGACGATCTCGGTCCCGCTGCGCGGTAGCGTCCAGCTCGGCCCGAGCCGCACGCTGGAAAGCCGGTAGTACTTGAGTTCGTGGTCGTCGTAGCGGAGCGTGCCGTGGCGCCAGCCCTGCTCCTCCTGGGCCGGGAGGTACCGGAGGATGATCGGCACACCGGCGACGCGGAGGCTGTAGAGACGCAGGGCGACGACCGCGCCGACGGCGAGCAGCACCAGGACGGCGACCACCGCGACGAAGACCACACCGCCCATCACGCGCTCCTCACTGCTCCGTGCCCGGATAGCAGGAAAGCCGGTGGCCCGTCTTGACCGGGCCACCGGCTTTCACGCTGCTGCTTCTATATTACTTGCCCGCGAGGAACTCGATCGCGCGCAGCTGTCCCTGCGCGGTCGCCTGCTCGTCGGACCCCTCCGCCGCCGCCTCGAGGGCGCGCCGGACCTCGGCCTCCTCCAGCGTGGAGGCCCATTCGGCCCCGTCCGCCAGCACGGTGACCTTCTCGCCGGTCACCGAGAGGAAGCCGCCGCGGATCGCCGCGGCCAGTCGCTCGCCGCCCACCGTGTCGATGGCGACGGCGCCACCGGTGGTGAGCTGGCCGAACAGCGGCTCGTGGTGAGCCAGGACACCCAGCTCACCCTCCGTGGTCTGGGCGATGACGAAGGTCGCCTCGCCCGACCACAGCCGCTCCTCGACGGAGACGACCTCTACCTGAAACGCCGTGTCAGCCACTGGAAACTACTTTCCGGCGATCTTCTTCGCGGCCGCCTCGACGTCGTCGAGACCACCACAGCTGTTGAACGCCTGCTCGGGCAGGTGGTCGAACTCGCCCTTGCACACGCGGTCGAAGGCCTCGATGGTGTCCGCGAGCGGCACGACCGAGCCCTTCTCGCCCGTGAACTTCTCGGCGACGATGAAGTTCTGGCCGAGGAACTTCTGGAGACGGCGAGCGCGCTGCACCGTGACCTTGTCCTCTTCCGAGAGCTCGTCCATACCGAGGATGGCGATGATGTCCTGCAGCTCCTTGTACTTCTGCAGGATGCGCTTGACCTCGTTGGCGACGCGGAAGTGCTCGTCGCCCACGATCGACGCCTCGAGGATGCGCGAGGTCGACGTCAGCGGATCCACGGCCGGGTAGATACCCAGCTGCGAGATCGGACGCGAGAGCTCGGTGGTCGCATCGAGGTGCGCGAAGGTGGTGGCCGGCGCCGGGTCGGTGTAGTCGTCGGCGGGCACGTAGATGGCCTGCAGCGAGGTGATCGACCGGCCCTTGGTCGAGGTGATGCGCTCCTGGAGCTCACCCATCTCGTCCGCCAGGGTGGGCTGGTAACCCACGGCCGAAGGCATACGGCCCAGCAGGGTCGAGACCTCGGAGCCCGCCTGCGTGAAGCGGAAGATGTTGTCGATGAACAGCAGCACGTCCTGGTGCTGGACATCGCGGAAGTACTCGGCCATGGTCAGGGCCGAGAGGGCGACGCGCATACGCGTCCCCGGCGGCTCATCCATCTGGCCGAACACCAAGGCGGTGTCTTGGAGCACGCCCATCTCCTCCATCTCGAGGTGGAGGTCGGTGCCCTCACGGGTACGCTCGCCGACGCCCGCGAACACCGAGGTGCCCGAGAACTCGCGCGCGATACGGGTGATCATCTCCTGGATCAGAACGGTCTTGCCGACGCCGGCACCACCGAACAGACCGATCTTGCCGCCCTTGACGTACGGGGTCAGGAGGTCGATGACCTTGATGCCCGTCTCCAGGATCTCGGTCTTGCCCTCGAGCTGATCGAAGGCCGGGGGCTTGCGGTGGATGCCCCACTGCTCGCCGTCGCGGCCGAGACCGGGGGTGTCCAGGCAGTCGCCCAGTGCGTTGAAGACGTGGCCCTTGACGACGTCGCCGACGGGCACCCGGATCGGGAAGCCCGAGTCGGTGACGTCGGTGCCGCGGACCAGGCCGTCGGTCGGCTGCATCGAGATGGCGCGCACGAGGTTGTCGCCGAGGTGCTGCGCGACCTCGAGGGTCAGCGTCTTGGCCACGGACGGGAGGGTGATCTCCGCGTGCAGGGCGTTGAACAGGTCGGGAACGGCGCCGCGCGGGAACTCGATGTCGACGACCGGGCCGATGACCCGCGTCACGCGACCGGTGGCCGCAGCGGTGCCCGCCGACGCGGGCTGGGTTGCTGTAGTCATGTGTCTGCTTTCCGGTTTCTAGTTCGCGAGGGCGCCGGCGCCACCGACGATTTCGCTGATTTCCTGGGTGATCTGCGCCTGGCGGAGCTGGTTGGCCTCGCGGGAGAGGGAGACGGCCAGATCGTTGGCGTTGTCGGTGGCCGCCTTCATGGCCGTACGACGCGCGGCGCTCTCCGACGCCGCCGAGTCGAGCAGGGCCGCGAAGACGCGGGTCGCGATGTACTTCGGCAGCAGCGACGACAGCAGGCTGTCGGCGCTGGGCTCGAAGGTGAAGTTGCGGGCCGCCGCCTCGCCGTCACCCGACGTGCCGTCGCTCTCCTCGACCACGAGCGGAGCCATGCGGCGCACCTCGGGGTTCTGCGAGAGCATCGACACGAAGCGCGTGTAGACGATGTGCAGCTCGTCGACGCCGTGCGTCTCGACTCCGTCGATCGTCACGTACTCCTGCGAGCCGGTCTCGAAGAGCTTCACCAGGGTCTCGGTCGCCGCGGTGGCGTCCGAGTGGTGCGGCTGCTGCGAGAAGCCGGTCCAGGCACCCGCCACCTCCTGGCCGCGGAACCGGAAGTAGTCCAGCCCCTTCTGCCCGGTGACGTACAGGACGGGCTCCTTGCCCTCGTCCTTGAGCAGCTGGATCAGCTCGCGCGTCTCCCGCAGGACGTTGGAGTTGTAGCCGCCGCACATACCGCGGTCGGACGAGACGACGAGGATCGCGGCGCGCTTCGGGTTCGCCCGCTCGGTGAGGAGCGGGTGATCCAGCGAACCGGACTTGCTCGCCAGCTCCGAGAGCACCGAGGTCATCTCCTCGGCGTACGGCTTGGCGGCCGCGACCCGGGCCTGCGCCTTGGTGATCCGCGATGTCGCGATCAGTTCCTGCGCCTTGGTGATCTTCTTGGTCGAGTTGACCGACCGGATCCGCGAGCGCAGCTCTCGGATACTAGCCATTGCGCTTGACCTTGATCGTCTCGTGCTCGACGTCCTCGGCGGGCAGCGCGCCGGCCTCGGCCTCGTTGACCACGCGGGAGCCGTCGGAGGCGAGGAAGCTCTGCTTGAAGCGGTTGGTCTCGGCGACCAGGATCTCCGCCTGGTCCTTCTCGAGGACCTTGCCGCCCGCGATCGACTCGTAGACGCCGGCCGCGGCGTGGTGCAGGTGGCTCAGCAGCTCACCGTCGAAGCGGCGCACGTCCTCGACGGGCACCGAGTCGTAGTGGCCCTCGCCGCAGAGGTAGATCGAGACGATCTCGTCCTCGACCGACGACGGGCTGTACTGGTCCTGCTTGAGCAGCTCGACCCAGCGGGCGCCACGCGCCAGCTGCGCCTTCGAGGCGTCGTCGAGGTCCGAAGCGAAGGCCGAGAAGGCCTCCAGCTCACGGAACTGGGCGAGCTCCAGACGCAGCGAGCCCGAGACCTTCTTGAGGCCCTTGGTCTGGGCGGCGCCACCGACGCGGGACACGGACGTACCGACGTTGATCGCGGGGCGGACGCCCTTGTTGAACAGGTCGGACTCGAGGAAGACCTGGCCGTCGGTGATCGAGATGACGTTGGTCGGGATGAACGCCGAGACGTCGTTGGCCTTGGTCTCGATGATCGGCAGCGCGGTCATCGAGCCGCCGCCGAGGGCGTCGGACAGCTTCGCCGAGCGCTCCAGCAGGCGGGAGTGCAGGTAGAAGACGTCGCCGGGGTACGCCTCGCGGCCCGGCGGGCGACGCAGCAGCAGCGAGATGGCGCGGTAGGCCTCGGCCTGCTTCGACAGGTCGTCGAAGACGATGAGGACGTGCTTGCCCTGGTACATCCAGTGCTGGCCGATGGCCGAGCCGGTGTAGGGCGCGAGCCACTTGAAGCCGGCCGAATCGGACGCGGGGGCAGCGACGATGGTGGTGTACTCCATCGCGCCGGCCTCGTCGAGCGCCGACTTCACACCGGCGATCGTCGAGCCCTTCTGGCCGATGGCGACGTAGATGCAGCGGACCTGCTTGGTCGGATCGCCCGACTCCCAGTTCGACTTCTGGTTCAGGATGGTATCGACGCAGACGGCGGTCTTGCCGGTCTTGCGGTCGCCGATGACGAGCTGGCGCTGGCCGCGGCCGATGGCGGTCATCGCGTCGATGGCCTTGATGCCGGTGGCGAGCGACTCCTCGACGGGCTGACGCTCGAGCACGGTGGCGGCCTGCAGCTCGAGGACGCGCTGCTCCTCGGCCTCGATGTCGCCCAGGCCGTCGATCGGTTGGCCGAGCGGGTTGACCACGCGGCCCAGGAACTTGTCGCCCACGGGCACGGACAGCACGTCGCCGGTACGGCGGACCTGCTGGCCCTCCTCGAGCTCCTCGTAGTTACCGAGGATGACGGCGCCGATCTCGTCCTCGTCGAGGTTCAGGGCCACGCCGAGCACCCCGCCGGGGAACTCGAGCAGCTCATTCGCCATCGCGCCGGGGAGCCCGGTCACGTGGGCGATGCCGTCGGCGGTGTCGGAGACGGTGCCGATCTCCTCGCGGGAGGCGTCGGCCTCGAACGTCGAGACATACTGCTCGATCGCGCCCTTGACGTCGTCGGTTGAGATCGTCAACTCAGCCATGAGTACTCGTTTCCCTCTTTTGTGTTCTGGGTGGAAGTTTGTGTGTGTTAGCGGGGCAGCTGTTCGGCGGCCTTGTCGAGGCGCGACGCGATGTCGGCCTCGATGACCTCGTTGCCCACCGTGATGCGCAGGCCGCCCAGGAGCTCGGCGACGACCTCGGTCTGTACCGCGATCTTGCGCTGGTAGATGCGGGCCAGCAGGTCCGCGGTGCGGGTCCGCTGGGCGTCGGTCAGAGCGACCGCCGACTCGACGACCGCGACGGACTCGCCGCGGCGGGCCGCTGCCAGCTCCGCGATCGAGGCGACGGCGGCGTCCACGCGGCCGACGCGCACGAGACGCACCGTCTGACGCAGCAGCGCCGCGGTGAACTCGTTCACCTTGCCGCCGAAGACCTTGTCCAGCAGCGCGATGCGGGTCGCGGCCGGCGCCCGGGTGTCGGACAGGGCCGCGGTCAGCTCCGGCTCGCCCTCGAGGATGCGTCCCGCGCGGAACAGCTCGTCCTCGGTCTCGTCCAGCGTGCCCGCGCGCTCGGCGCCGAGCAGCACGGCCACGCGGGCCTGACGCTCGACGGCGGTCACGAAGTCGGCGGGGGCCGACCACTTCGCCGCCGCGGCGTCCTGCACGAAGGCGTTGGCCTCGGCGCTGATCTTCCCGCCGAAGAGGTTGTCGACGAGCGTGCGCTTGGCCTCGGGGGCCTCGGCCGACTCGGCGAGGTGCTTGCGCAGCACCGGCTGCTCGCCCAGGACGTTGACCACGTCGGCCAGGTCGTCGGCGACGCGGGCCAGCGCGGCCTGGTCGAGGCCGGCGGTGCGCTGGTCGAAGCCGGCGGCCAGGGACCGCACGGCGTCGCGGCTCGCGGCGCGCAGCGACCGGGTGCCGATGCGATCGGCCTCGGTGACGCGCACCTCGTCGGCGCCCTGCGTCATCGACTCGAGCTCCCCGAGCGCGCGGTCCACGGACTTGGCCTGGTTGGCCGGATCGCCGAGATGGTCGCGGACGAGGCGCCCGGCCACGTCGACGGCCTCGGCGCCGAGCCCGCTGCGGAAGCCCCGCACCAGGTTGCTGCGGTTCAGCGCGATCTGTCCCTGGCCGTGCTCGCCGATCCGAGCGACCTCGCGCTCGGTCTGGGCGCGCAGATCCTCGCGGATCGCGTCCGCGTCGCCGCGGGCCTCGTCGCGGATCTGGCTGCCCTCACGGGCGGCGTCGGAGCGCGCGCGCTCCCCCGCCTGACCCGCCTGCGACAGCTTCTCCTGCGCGATGCGCGACTCCTCCAGCTGCGCCCGGACCGTGTCCTGGCGCTCCTTCATGAGCCGCTTCACCGGCGGAACGACGAACTTCCACAGGACGAAGAGGATGACCGCGAAGGCGATCAGGTTGCCGATAAAGACACCCATTTAGTTCTTCACCACCTTGTCGCTCGAGAGTGCATCCAGCTTCGCCTTGAGGGCCGGGTCCTGCGTCACGTCGAAGCCGAGCACGCGGCTCGCCAACGACGCCGAGAGCGGAGCGAGATCGGCGCGCGCCGCCGCGGCCGCGGACTCGCCCGCGGTGCGCAGCTGCTCGGTCTTCTCCCGCGTGATCGCGTCCGCCTCGGCCGTAGCCCGCTGCTTCTGTTCCTCCATCGAGACGCGGCCGGTGGCGCGCGCCTCGTCGCGGATGCTGCCGGCCTCACCGCGGGCGGAAGCGATTCCGGCGCGGTACTCCGACTCGGCGTCCTCGAACCCCTTGGCCGCGGCGCGACCGTCGTTCGCGGTCTGGTGGATCATCTTTTCGCGATCGTCCAGGACCTTCTGGATGGACGGTGCCACGAAGAACCAGATCACTGCGAGCACGATCAAGAAGATGATCAGGCACGAGATGAAGGTCCCCGCGGTGGGGAGGAGGAAGTTACCCTCAGCGAGCTGCATGACGTCAGTTCCCGTTTCTTACGAGCGAGTTAGGAGATCGGGGTCGCGAACACGAACAGGGCCATGAAGGCCAGGTTGATGAAGTACGCGGCCTCGACCAGACCAACGGTGATGAAGAACGGGGTCATCAGGCGGCCCTGGGCCTCCGGCTGCCGCGCGATGCCGGCGACGAGCTGGGAACCGGCGAGACCGTTACCGATACCGGCGCCGATGGCGCCGCCACCCATGATCAGGCCGCCGCCGATGAGGGCACCCTGCGCGATGTTCGGATCCATTTATCTTTTCCCTTTCGGTTTCTGGTAGTCGGCCTACCAGGGTCTTCATGGCCGTGGCCCGTGTGGGCCCCGGTCAGGTCAGTGGTGCGTCTTCTCCATGGAGGTGGAGAAGTACAGGATGGTCAGGAGCGAGAAGATGAACGCCTGGATGAGGCCGACGAAGAGCTCGAAGGACTTCCACAGGGAGTTCGGGAACCAGAGCACGTAGGCCGGCAGGAGCGCGATGACCGCGACCATGACCGTGCCGGCGAAGACGTTGCCGAAGAGTCGCAGTGCGAGCGACAGCGGCTTCGAGACGAGCTCCTCGATCACGTTGATGGGCGCCAGGCCGAGGGCGTGGCCCTTCACGACCTTCGCGGGGTAGCCGAAGATGCCGTGCGTGCGGAAACCCGCGAAGTGGTAGCCGAGGTAGACGACGAGCACGAGCGCGTAGACGAAGCTGACGTCGGCGGCCGGCGGCATGAAGATCTCGGTGGGGGCGCCGCCCTCACCCGTGTACTGCTGCGGCAGCACCGCGAGCCAGTTCGCGAACAGGATCAGCGTGAACAGCGCGATCGCCAGGGGCAGCAGGAAGGGCGCCACGCGCATACCGATCGACGACTCGACCTGGCCGCGGAGCTGGATGGTGATGGCCTCCCAGAACAGCTGCACACCGCTCGGGACGCCGGTCGAGGTGACCTTCGCCTTCAGGATGAACGCCAGGATGAGAACGATCGCCGCCGCGATGGCCGTGGCCAGGATCGTGTCCCAGTGAAAAGTCATGCCGAACAGCTCGAACGACTTGTAGTGGGCGACCTTGATCGAGCCCTCGGCGTACAGATTGGTGTTCATGACTGCTGGCGAAGCCCTTTCAGAACGGGGATGACGGTGTTCAGGACGAGGACGATCTGACCGACGGCGAGACCGAAGATCACGCCCAGCCCATCGGGCCGGAAGAAGTAGGCGATGACGATCGCGATGACGGAGACGACACCGAGCCGGAACATCGAGTTGACGGCGACGGGCGCCTTGCGCGGCTCGTTCTCCGCGGTGACCGTGGCCACCTTGAGGACCGCCAGCTTGGCGTTGAGGACGGACATCATGCCGCCGAGCAGGAACCACGCGGCGAACCAGGGATGCCCGAAGGCGGTGCCGACACCCGCGGCGATCACGGAGAGCCCGACGACGATCACGATCGGGTTCACGAAGGTCACGACGGAGCGGCCGACCTGGCCGTCGACGGAGGGGGCGGGCGTCGTCATGTCCCCTCCTTCGGGGTCAGGGTCGCTCCACGCGAAGGTCTCGCGGCGACCGGGGGCGGCGTCTGCCGAATCCGTAGCGTGGGTCACATCACGGATTCTTTGTGATTGGCTGAGACTCTACCAAGAAGTAGGGGCACTCCCCACATCGGGGCCGCGCGGTGATCCAGCCGATCAACTACACACGATAGTACAACAGGACGGCCGTCCTGCGTTACCGGGCGCCTGTCTTGGGCGATGTATCTGACCTCGCGGTTTCGGAATAGCGCTCCCGCAGGCGGGGCACGATCCGCGGCACCACGGTGAAGACCAGGGCGCACAGCAGACCCGCGCCGAACAGGGGCGCGATGAGGGTCGGCGGCAGCATCGTGGACGCCGCGGCACTCAGGCCCAGCACACCCACCCACAGGTAGATGACCACCACGACACGGCGCTGACTGTGCCCGATCTGCAGCAGCCGGTGGTGCAGGTGCATCTTGTCGGCGGTGAACGGGTGCACGCCGGCACGAGTGCGACGCACGACGGCGAGCAGCAGGTCGAGCATCGGCACGAACATCACCGCGACGGCGAGCAGCAGCGGCAGCAGCAGGGCGAAGATGTCGGTCGTCCCGTAGGCGTTCTGCGAGATCCGTCCCGACGCCGAGGTGGACGCCGCCGCGAGCGTGAGGCCGAGCAGCATCGAACCCGAGTCGCCCATGAAAATGCGGGCCGGCTGGAAGTTGTGGGGCAGGAATCCCATGCAGGCCCCGAAGAGCGCCGCGGTGATGAGGGCCGGGGGGTACGACGGTGCGTCGCCGCCCGAGTCGAACATCAGCCCCACGGAGAAGATGAGGATCGCCAGCGCCGCCAGCGCCGCCACACCGGCGAGAAGGCCGTCGAGGCCGTCGATGAAGTTCATGGCGTTGACGGTCGCGACGGCGACCACCACCGTGAGGAGGCCCGCCTGCAATTGGTCGAGCACGACCGTCGTATTGATGCCGGGGACGTAGACCACGTTCCAGGCCACCCCCATCACGACGAGGAGCGCTGCGGCGAAGATCTGGCCGACCAGCTTGGTGAGGGCGTCCACGCCCCAACGGTCGTCGATGACGCCGACGACCACGATCACGGCACCGGCGACGAGGACCGCGACGGCATCCTTGGAATAGGCGAAGCCCCGCGTGAGAGCGGGCAACTGCGCGGCCAAGAAGATGCCGGCGACCATCCCGATGTAGATGCCGACGCCGCCGAGGCGGGGGGTGGGGACCACGTGGACATCACGCGCACGGGGCACCGCGACCGCGCCGAAACGGGTCGCGAGGACCCGGACCAGCGACGTTGCAAAAAATGTGACAACTGCAGCTGTCAGGCCCACTACCAGCAACTCCCGCATCGGGACCCCGGCAGCGCCGGCCCCGACGACCACCCCGCTCAGCGTCTCGATGTGCACGCGTGCGAATCTACTCGCACCCCCGCGTCACCCGGGTCCGGCGGTCCGAGGCTTTGCGATCGTAGTTCTCCGCACCCCGCCTGACCTGAGCGGATGGACACGATCCAGCCGACTGCCCAGATGTTACTGACGAGTCGCTCACACGGCCTCGGCGAAGCAGGCCAATGACGCACATCACTCCTTTGGCCGTTATAGTGTCCTCGGTCATACACCTGAGAACGCAGCATGTGGGTCACAGTGTGGCCACAGTCGAGAGGAGACGTTCGCGGTGACGCAATCCGTTGCGCAGGGCGCGGCACCTGCCAAGCGACCTTCCTACTGGTCGATCATCAGCAAGAACTTCTCCAGCACCGTCGTGGATTCCATCCGCACGATCGGCCGGAGCGTCAGGATGCTGATCATGTCGCTGGTCGCCCTCGTGACCGACACGATCCGCGGCCGGCTCCAGTGGAAGGAAGCGCTGAACCAGGTCTGGTACATGATCGGCGTCACCTCGTTCCCCGGCGTCCTCATCGCCATCCCGTTCGGCATCGTGATCTCGATCCAGGTGGGCAACATCATCGCTCAGCTCGGCGCGGACTCGCTGCAGGGCGCCGCCGGCGGCCTCGCCGTCATCACGCAGGGCGCCCCGATCGCCACCGGCCTCCTCCTCGCCGGTGCCGGCGCCTCGGCCATCGCCGCCGACCTGGGCGCACGCACGATCCGTGAGGAGACGGACGCCATGCGGGTCATGGGCATCAACCCGCTCAACCGCCTCGTCGTCCCGCGCCTGCTGGCCGCCTGGATCGTGGCACCGCTGCTCAACATCCTCGTGATCTCGATCGGCACGCTCGCCGGCTACCTCGTCGCCGTCGGCAGCCAGGGCGTCACGCCCGGCGCCTACTGGCTCTCGTTCGGCTCCTTCGCGCATCCCGTCGACGTGTGGATCTCGCTCATCAAGTCCCTCATCTTCGGCACCGTGATCGCCATCATCGGCTGCCAGCGCGGCCTCGAGGCCCGCGGCGGCTCGCGCGGCGTCGCGGACGCGGTGAACGCCACCGTCGTCCTCTCGTTCGTCGTCATCTTCGCGTTGAACCTGCTCATCACGCAGGTCACGACGATGTTCTTCCCGATGCAGGTGGGCTGACCCATGACCACTCCACTCAGGGCACGACCCTCTTCATCCCCGACGCAGGTGGGCTGACCCATGACCACTCCACTCAGGGCACGACCCTCTTCATCCCCGACGCAGGTGGGCTGACCATGCACCACTGCACCGCTGAATCGACCGCTCTCGTCGCTGAACAGGTGAGCTGATACATGGCAACCGTCTACCGCCCTCGGGGCACACGCTGGTTCTTCAACCTGTTCGGAGCATCCGGATCGGCCTGGAGCCTCTTCGACACCATCGGCCACGTCGTCTCCTTCGTCGCCGAGGTGATCCGCACCGTTCCCCACGCGATCAAGCACTACCGGTCGCAGATCATGTACATCCTCACCGACATCACGTGGGGCCGTGGCGCGCTCGTCGTCGGCGGTGGCACCGCCCCGGTGCTGGCCGTCCTCGGCATCACGGTCGGCGGCATCGTCGCCGTGCAGGGCTTCGCGATCCTCAACATGCTCGGGATGGGCCCGCTCACCGCGGTGGTCGCGTCGTTCGCGAACACCCGTGAGTTCGCCCCGATGCTCGCGGGCGTGGGCTTCGCCGCCCAGGCCGGCTGCCGCATGACCGCCGAGATCGGCGCGATGCGCATCAACGAGGAGATCGACGCGCTCGAGTCCCTCGGCCTGCGTTCGGTGTCCTTCGTCGTGACGACCCGCGTCCTCGCGGGACTGATCGCCGTGGTGCCCGTGTACCTCATCACCCTGATCCTGTCCTGGCTCTCCTGCGCCTGGGTGGTGAAATCGGTGTACTCCATGCCGTCCGGCACGTACGACCACTACTTCAGTCAGTTCGTGAGCGGATCCGACATCGTCTTCTCAGTGATCAAGGTGGCCGTCTTCCTGACCGCGGTCATCATCATCCACTGCTACCAGGGCTTCTTCGCCTCCGGCGGCCCGGAGGGTGTCGGCACGGCCTCGGGTCGCGCCATCCGCGCCAGTCTCGTGGCCGTCGTCGTCCTCAACCTCGTCATGACCGTCGCGCTGTGGGGCTTCACCTCCCCGGTCTACTTCAAGGGGTAACCAATGGGAGTCGTATCCGTACCAGGAATGTCGGTCGAGCGGTCGGTGCTCCGGCGCCGGGGCCTGATCGCCGTGGCGGTGATCCTCGCGATCGTGCTCGTCGGCTGGCTCGTCAAGGCCCTCTGGCCGAAGGACGAGTTCTCCTTCACGCTCCGCTCCCCCGCAGTGGCCGCCGGCATCAAAGACGGTGCACCCGTCCGGATCCAGGGCATCAAGGTCGGTGAGGTCACGGGCATCAAGGCGCTCGGGAACGGCCAGCAGGGCGTCACCGTGACGATGAAGTCGGCCGACGGCAAGTCGCTGACCAACAACCTCGAGGCCGCGTATTCGGCGGGCAACCTGTTCGGCGTCTCGGAGGTCATCCTGACCCCGCACGACGGTGGCGGCACGCTCCAGGAGGGCGCGCAGATCGCGCCCACCAAGCCGATCACGGACAACACCGTCTCGAACATGATCATGACGATCGGCGACGTCAACAGCGACGCGCTGCGCCCGCACATGAGCCAGATCCTGCTCAACTTCGACGCCTCGTCGAAGGCCATGCTCCCGCTCTTCACCGCCCTCGGCAGTGTCGCGCAGGCGGTGCAGGACACGCAGCGGCTCTCGACCGCGCAGACCTTCCCGATCATCACCCAGGCCATCGAGAGCGCGGATTCCGCCACGACGGCGCTCATCCCGGCGGTCAAGACGCTGTTCGACTACCAGCCCGTGCACGACAAGGGTTGGGTCAACCGCGGCAAGACCACGCTGGACTCGCTGACGAACGACAAGGACAGCCTGACGGCGGCCCTGCAGAAGATCCTCGACCCGAAGGCGCTGGCCGGCCTCCAGACGGCCACGCCGATGCTGGTGAACCTGATGCAGCCGTTGCTCACCGCCTTCCCCAACGGGAGCGCGACGGGCGTCGGCATCCAGATCGGCCAGTTGCTCGACAACGTCCGCAAGGCGATGCCGAACACCCCGAACGGGCCGGTGCTGAACCTGCGTCTGTCGGTCGACTACCCTGCCATCGGCGCGATGCTGCCTCCGGCACCGACGTTCACGTACATCCCGCCGAAGCCGGGCGAGAAGCCGGCCGAGGCGAAGCCGGGCGAGAAGCCGGCCGAGGCGAAGCCGGGCGAGACCAAGCCGGCCACGGCGTCGCAGGGCGCACCGTCGTCCTCGAAGCCGAGCACCCCGACGTCCACGAAGCCTGGGAGCTGAGCCAACCATGAAGTCAATGAAGGCGACCTCGATCAAGATCGTGGTCTTCGCCGCGGTGATGATCCTGCTGCTCGTGCTGGTGCTGCAGGCGCTGACCCGGCCGCCGCAGGGCGATATGGACACCTTCCACGCGGAGTTCAAGGACGTCTCGGGCCTCAAGATCGGCGACGACGTGCGCATGCTCGGCGTCCAGGTGGGCAAGGTCAAGGACATCGCGGTCAAGCAGTCCTCGGACCACCGGCTCTCCAACGCGGCGGTGACCTTCTCCCTGCAGCGCGACCGGAAGTTCCGGACCGACGACACGCTCGCCATCCGGTACCAGAACCTCACCGGTTCCCGGTTCCTCGAGGTGCGGCCCACGCCGAAGAGCACGGCCGCCGAGGTCAAGCCCGGCAGCACGATCAGCGAGAAGTTCACCCAGCCGTCGTTCGACATCACGACCGTCTTCGTGGGCCTCAAGCCCGTCCTGTCGACGCTCAACGCCGATGACATCAACCACCTGTCGCAGTCGGTGCTCGCGGTGATCCAGGGCAACGGCGAGGGTCTCGGCCCGCTGCTGGGTTCGCTCGACAAGCTGATGGCCGTGAGCAACGACCGCCAGCGCGTCCTGACCCAGCTCATCACCAACCTGGGCTCGGTCTCGGAATCCATCGGCGGCGCCTCCCCCGGCCTGACCAAGGTGCTCCAGCAGCTCGACGTCTTCGCCCGCACGCTGGCGAGCAACGTCGACTCGATGCGGGAGTGGTCGGACAAGACCTCCGGCGTGGTCAGCCGTACCAATGCGCTGCTCGCGGCGCTGGGCCTCACTCCCAACGAGAACCCCCCGCTGGACGCGATCGTCAGCAACGCGATGCCGATGGCGGAGCAACTGGTCAACGCGCTCGCGACCCTCCCCGGCATCGTCCAGCTCCTGAACGAGGGCACGAAGCCGCAGGCGGGCCCCGCGGTCTCGACGACCTGCAGCAAGGGCCAGGCCAAGCTCCCCGGCATGATGAATCTCTTCGTCGCAGGTCAGAAGGTGACGGTATGCAATCCAAAGTGAACCTCTTCAACCGTCCGCTGCCGACGGCCGCGCAGGATCGCCGGTACCAGCTGAACTGGGGCATCGTCGGCGCGCTGATCACCGTCATCGTCCTCGCGATCTGCGGCTACCTCTTCGTCTTCCAACCGGGCACCAAGGAGTACTCGGCCGACTTCAAGGAGGCGCAGGCCGTGCGCTCGGGCGTCGACGTCCGCGTCGCCGGCATCAGCGTGGGCTCCGTCTCCGACGTCGAGCTGCTCGACGACCGGGTGCGCGTGAAGTTCCGTGTCGACAAGGACGTCTTCCTGGGCGACGCCACCACCGCGTCGATGAAGATGCTCACCACGGTCGGCGGCTACTACATGGCACTCACGCCGATGGGCACCGCCGACCTCGGTGACAAGCCCATCCCGCCGGAGCGCGTGTCGATGCCGTACAGCCTCCTGGAGACCTTCCAGCAGGCCACGCCGAAGGTCGAGAAGATCAAGGCGACGCCGATCCGCGAGTCCATGTCGCAGCTGAATCAGGCGCTCGAGGACCAGCCGGAGTCGATCCGCAACACCGTCGGCACCTTCAACCGGATGTTCGAGAACATCCTGCGCCAGCAGGATCAGGCGGGCGACTTCGTCAAGGTGATGAGCGAGTACTCGACGACGGTCAACCAGAACGGCGACCTGCTGCTCTCGCTGATGCGGAACATGAGCACCTTCTTCTCGGCGGCCGAGGTGAACCTGGCGGGCTTCAAGAGCTACCTGACGAACACCACGCAGCTCGTGCAGCGCCTCGCTCCCCTGCTCAACGTTTACCTCAACAACGTGGACCCGATCGCCAGCCGCTTCGACGCGCTGGTGAACAAGGCCCGCGAGGTGGTCAAGCAGGCGGAGCCGGCGATCGCCAACGCCAAGGACATGCTGGCCGGCCTGCAGAAGACGATCGCGCCCGACGGCACGATCCAGCTGAACCAGTCCGAGCAGACCTTCCTCGCGACCAACGTCTGCATTCCGAGCCCGGGGGTGACCTGCTGATGCGTAAGTTCCTCGCTTCCCGCGGCGCGATGTCCGCGTTCGTGGTCCTCGTCGCCGCCGCGCTGGTCCTCGGTGGTGTGGCCTTCAAGGGCCTCACCCAGAAGACCACCGCCTACTGCGCCGAGCTCGACAGCTCGGTGGGTCTGTTCACCGGCAGCAAGGTCGCGCAGTTCGGCTACCCGATCGGCGAGATCACCAAGATCACGCCGAACGGCAAGACGACCCGCATCGACTTCGACCTGCCCGCCGACCGCAAGCTGCCGACCAACGTCGGCGTCGTCTCGATCGCCGACTCCCTGGTGGCCCAGCGCCGCCTCGAGCTGCTCGAGACCTACAAGGGCGGCCCGGCATGGCAGCCCGGCAACTGCATCACCAACACGAAGACGCCGCTGTCGATCACCGAGTCGCTGCAGGCGGTCTCGAAGGTCGTCGACGACCTGACCGTGGGCGGCGGCGACGAGGAGTTCCGCAAGGCGATGGCCTCCATCCCCGCGCTGAACAAGGCCACGCAGGGCACGGGCCCGGAGATCGCCGCGCTGACCAACAAGCTCGGCGAGCTGATGCGCAACCCCGGCCCCGGCATGGGCGACGTGGCGGCGATCCTCGACGCCTTCGCGCCCGCGTCCGACGGCCTGGTCCAGAACTGGGGCGAGATGCGCGACTTCCTGACGAAGTACGCCTTCCGCATCAAGAACGTGGGCGAGCCGTTGATGGACACCGGTATCGGCGCCTTCCCCCAGCTCGTCCCGCTGGTGAAGACGCTGGCCACCATCTTCGACAAGTACGGCGCCTTCATCGCGCCGCTGCTCGAGGTCACGGTGCCGACCACCACGCTGCTCGCGGCCACCACCAAGCAGTTCGGCGACCTGCTCAACATCCTGCCGCCGCTGATCCGGGCCTTCCAGGTCAGCGTCGACAAGAAGACCCTGGCCACCAAGATCACCTACCGGCCGCCGTCAGCGCTGGTGCCGTCCAAGAACCCGGCCCAGACCTGCAACAACCTGAACCGGTTCGCGCCGGGGCAGTGCAAGGTCGCCGACGCCGGCCACGTCAACGTGGAGCTCATCTCCACGGTCCTGCGCGCGACGGGAGCGGCGTACTGATGCGGAACCCACTGAACAGGCGTGCCCTCGCAGTCGGCATCGCCACCGTCGCCACCGGGGCGGTCCTGGCCGGCTGCGGCTCGGTGCCGTTCAATCCGTCGGCGATCCCCGCTCCCGGGCAGCCGGGCGGCGGCGACGGCTACGTCGTGCACCTCGATTTCACGAACGTGCTCAACCTGCCCGACCGCGCGCGCGTCGTCTTCGACGGCGTCGTCTCCGGCCGCCTGCAGAAGGTCACCCTCGAGGAGGGCAAGGCCGTCGTCGACGTGAAGATCAACAACAGCGTGAAGGTGCCGAACACGGTCACCGCGACGCTGCAGCAGGACACGATCCTCGGCGACACGTACGTGGCCCTCAAGACCACGCCGGGCAAGCCGGGTACGCCGCTGAAGGCGGGCGACACACTGCCCACCACGCAGACCAAGCCGCCGACGCAGATCGAGGACATTCTCGCCGACCTGGCGAACTTCCTCGGCAGCGGCAGCCTGATGCAGCTGCAGGACACCTTCAGCCGGATCAACACCAACCTGCCGGCCGATCCGCAGAAGCTCTCGGGCCTGGTCAAGACGGTCTCGCAGACGGTGGTCGACCTGGGCCGGCAGAACGACAACGTGAGCCAGGCGATCACCTCGGTCGGCAGCCTCGTGACGACGATCAACGACAACGATCAGATCCTCGTCGCCCTGCTCAAGCCGACCGATGACTGGTTCGGCGACACCCTCGACCTGACGACGGGCGCGATCAAGGTGCTCAGCCGCCTCTCCGATTCGCTCGCTCCGCTCTCGTTCACCGCTCCCCTGCTCGACGCCTCGACGGCGACCGTGGCGGGCGTGATCAAGCCGCTGATGTTCCCCGGCTGGCCGAACATGAACGGCCGGCAGGCGAACCTGGCGAACCTCGAGGATCTGCTGAAGAACAAGATCCTGCCCTTCCTCTCCAGCGGGGCCAAGGTCAACGTCAAGGAGCTGGGCACCAACGGGAACGTGCCCTCTTCCGATGCCGCCCGCCAGGCGGTCAACAACCTTCGGATGGTGGGAGCAGTTCCGTGAAAAAGAGCACCTTCTTCAGCCTCCTGACCTTCGCGCTGGTCATGGTGCTGGGCACGGCGTACATCGCCTTCTCCGTGCTGCACTGGCGTCCCCTCGCGGACTACCGCTCGGTCACCATGAAGCTCGACGACGCGAACCAGCTGCTCCCCGACTCCTCGGTGCTCGTGCGCGGCGTCAAGGTGGGCAACGTCGAGACCATCGACCGCAAGGACGGCAAGGTCGTCGTCAGGTTCCGCTACGACGGGAAGTACAAGATCCCGGCGGACACGGGCCTGCGCATCGAGCAGCTGTCGGCCGTCGGTGAGCCGTACATCGAGTTCCGCCCCGACACCCTCAACGGCCCGTACCTGGCCGACGGCTCGACGATCGACGTCGCGAAGGTCAAGGAGCCGCTGTCGCTGCCCGAGACCTTCAAGCTGATCTCGGGCCTGACGAGCAACATCAACTCGACGGACCTGGGCGGCATCACGGAGACCCTGGCGGACGCGACCAGCAACACGCAGGGCTCGCTGCCGAACATCTCGCAGGCCGGCGATCTGCTCGCCCGCACGCTCACCGCGCGGATGCCCAACATCCGCCGGATGATGGAGAACACGCAGAACTACCAGGCCGATATGGACTGGCTGCCCGGTGCGATCTCCGAGTTCGGCCCGGCGACCCGGACCTTCGTGGTCAAGGACGTCGAGATGCTCAAGGCGCTGGACGTCCTCATGAAGGGCATCAACGGGCCCGAGACCCTCACCAAGTCGGTCAACCCGTTCCTGATGAAGATCGCCCCGAACACCAGCAAGCTGCTGTCGAACCTCGGCCCGATGACGGAGCCACTGGTGCCCGTGGTGCAGGCGCTGACCGACGTCATGCCCCAGATCGACATGGCCGCGCTACTCTCGCAGGCGTTGAACACGGTCGGCTCCGACGGTGCCGCGAACCTCACGGTGGTCATCCCGCCGAAGAAGTAGCGCTCCACCGGACCGACGAACCCCGACACGATTGGCTACCCGACAAGTGACTGATTCCACCCCGGACGACAAGAACCTCGCTGACGAGGCCGCGGCGACCGAGGAGACCGTGCAGGACACCGTCGACGAGGCGACCGAGGAGACCGCCGACGCGACCGACGCGGGCGCGGAGCCGGACGAGGCCCCGACCGCGAAGGTCTCGACCGCGACGAAGGCCGCCGCGACGAAGCAGCCGGCCGTCACGAAGCGCCCCGCTCCCCCGGTCGACGAGGACGAGGAGGACGAGGCTCCCGCGCGTCGCCCGAAGGCCTCGGCCCGCGCCGCCGCGCAGGGCGGCCGGGCCGCGGTCCCGACCGCCGGTGCGACGGTCACCACCGTGGTCATCACCGTGGTGATCCTGGCACTGCTCGCGGCGTCGATCACCTTCGGCGTGCTGTGGGGCCTGCAGAAGTCCGAGAACAGCGACATGAAGGCGGCCGCCGCCGAGCGGGCGCAGGCCGAGAAGGTGGCCGCGGAGTACGCCGCGGGCGCCTCGACCTTCGACTACCGCGACCTCGGACCGTGGCGCACGGCCATCGTCAAGGGCGTCTCGGAGGACCTGAAGAAGCGGATGGACGCGACCGCCGGCGCGATGAACCAGCTGCTGCAGCCGCTGCAGTGGGTGTCGAAGGGCACCGTCATGGACGCCGTGGTCAACTCGCAGTCGGGCCCGATCTACAAGGTCAGCGCCTACGTCAAGGTCGAGGCCACGAACGTCCAGGCGGCGAGCGGCCGCGAGGTCGTCACCGTCTACAACGTGACGCTGGACAAGGACAAGGACTGGCAGATCACCGACGTGGGCGGCTCGCTCGCCGACCCGTCGGCGCAGGCGACGCAGCCGACGCAGGCGCCCGCGGAGGGAGCTCCCGCCGATGGCGCCCAGGCGCCCGCGGCGACGCCCGCCCCCGGCAACTGACGCCCGGAAGCACCGGCGAGCGCCCGGAACCCGTCAGGGTCCGGGCGCTCCGTCGTTTCCGCGGCCGTGCGATCGTGGGCCGTGAATCGGCCGCGGGTCCCGCCCGGCCCCCGGGTCGCGGGTCCGGGAACCGCGGGGCCTCACGCTCTACCGGGTGACCGCGGACGAGGGCGGGGACTGGCGCATCACCGACGTCGGCGGCATCGCCCATGATCGCCCCGGGGGACGTAGCTCAGGCGAGCGACTCGGGGGTGACCCCGAGGACCTCCGCGATCCGTGCGGTGCTCACCGCCCCCTCGCGGAGCACGCGCGGCTGCGGCCCGGACAGGTCGACGATGCTCGACGGTGCGGCGTGCTCCGACGGGCCGCCGTCGAGGTAGACGTCGACGGAATCACCCAACTGATCACGCGCCTCCAGCATGGTGGCGGCGGGCGGGCGACCGGAGACGTTGGCGCTGGAGACGGCCATCGGACCGACCTCGCGCAGCAGCTCGATCGCGACGGGGTGCAGCGGCATCCGCAGCATCACGGTGCCGCGGGTGTCCCCGAGGTCCCAGGCGAGGCTGGGCGCCTGCTCCACGACGAGGGAGACGGCGCCGGGCCAGAAGGCGCGGGTGAGCTCGCGGGCGGCGTCGCTGACGCGGCTGACGAGCCCGTCGATGGTGTTCCAGGAGCCCACGAGCACGCCGACGGGCATGTCGGGTCCGCGGTTCTTGGCGGCGAGCAGCGCGGCGACGGCGCGGCCGTCGAAGGCGTCGCATCCGATGCCGTAGACCGTGTCCGTCGGCATCACCACGAGGTGGCCGCCCTTCAGCGCGGACCGGGCGGCGCTGAGGCCCGCGGCGCGGGATTCCGGGTCGGTGCAGTCGAAGGCGCGGCTGGCGATGCTCACGGGTCCATCCTGCCAGTCACGTATCGCGGCCTGCCCGCGAGGTCCCGGTGCTGGACGAGGTCGCCGAAGCCGGCCGCGCGCAGCAGGTCGGCGGTGCCCGCGCCGTTGCCGTCGTCGTGCTCGATCCCGACCGCTCCCCCGCCGGCGAGCAGCCGCGCCGCGAGCGGTGCGAGGCCGCGTATCAGGTCGAGCCCGTCGGCGCCGGAGAACAGGGCGGCGGCGGGATCGGCGGCGGCCTCATGATCGAGCGGCGCGTCGTCGGGCACGTAGGGCGGGTTGGACACCACGAGGTCGACGGTGCCGAGCAGCGCGGCCAGGCGCTCCGGCAGGTCCGGTTCGCGCACGTCGGCCGCGAGCACCGTCGCCCTGCCCGCGAGGTCGGCGCCGGCGACGTTCCGGCGCAGGTAGTCGAGGGCGGTCTCGTCGCGTTCGACGAGCACGACGCGCGCGTCGGGCACCGTCGCCGCGAGGTACAGGCCGAGCGCGCCGGAACCCGCGCACAGATCGACGATGCCGGCGCCGGGAGCGGAGCGAGCGGGCCGCATGGCACCGGCGCCGGGAGCGGAGCGAGCGGGCCACATGTCGCCGGCGCCGCCGTCCACCTGCTGGGCGGCCCAGGCGGCGAGCAGCTCGGTCTCGGGTCGCGGCACGAAGACGCCGGGCCCCACGGCCAGCGTGAGCGGACCGAAGTACGCGCGGCCGAGGATGTGCTGCAGCGGTTCCCGGGCCTCCCTCCGCGCGAGCAGCGCCTCGTACGCGGCCTCCTGCGCCGGCGTCGCGTCGTCGGCGATCGGTATGCGGCCGCGGTCGATGCCCAGTGCCTCGGCGAGCAGGGTCTCCGCGTCGAACCGGGCCGACGGGACGCCGGCGGCCGCCAGCCGAGCGGCGGCCGCGGCGGCGAGGTGGGTGGGCCTGAGACTCACTCGGCCTCGAGGCGGGCCTGGCGGTCCGCGGCCTGGAGCGCGTCCAGGAGTGCATCGAGGTCCCCGTCGAGGACCTGGTCGAGGTTGTGCGCCTTGAACCCGATGCGGTGGTCCGCGATGCGGTTCTCGGGGAAGTTGTAGGTGCGGATCCGCTCCGAGCGGTCGACGGTGCGGATCTGCGCGGCCCGGGAGTCCGATGCGGCGGCCTCCGCCTCCTCCTCCTTGAGGGCCTGCAGCCGCGCAGCGAGCACCTGCATGGCGCGAGCCTTGTTCTGCAGCTGCGAGCGCTCGTTCTGACAGGTCACGACGATGTTCGTCGGGAGGTGCGTGATACGCACGGCGGAGTCGGTGGTGTTGACGCCCTGGCCGCCCTTGCCGGAGGACCGGTAGACGTCGATACGCAGGTCCGACTCGTCGATCTGCACCTCCTCGACCTCGTCCGGCTCGGGGTAGACGAGCACGCCGGCGGCGGAGGTGTGGATGCGGCCCTGGCTCTCGGTGGCGGGGACTCGCTGCACGCGGTGCACACCGCCCTCGAACTTCATGCGGGCCCACACACCGTCGATGGTGCCGTCGGCCCCCGGGCCGCGGGACTTGATCGCGAACGTGGCGTCCTTGTAGCCGCCGAGGTCGGAGTAGGTCGCGCCGAGGGTCTCGACCTTCCAGCCCCGCCGCTCGGCGTAGCGCAGGTACATCCGGGCGAGGTCGCCGGCGAAGAGGGCGGACTCCTCGCCGCCCTCCCCGGACTTGACCTCGAGCACCACGTCCTCGGAGTCGTGCGGATCGCGCGGCGCGAGCAGGTCGGTGAGCTGCTGCTCGAGCGCCTCGATCTGCTCCGTCAGTGCGGTCACCTCGTCGGCGAAGGAGGGGTCGTCCGCGGCCAGTTCCTGCGCGGCGGCGCGGTCCTCGCGGGCCGCCTCGAGCTTGCGGTGCGTCGCCATGACGGGTGCCAGTTCGGCGAAGCGCTTGCCCACCTTGCGTGCCGCGGCGGCATCGTTGTGCAGCGCCGGGTCGGACATCTGCTGCTCAAGGCCGGCGTACTCGGCCAGGATGTCGTCGATCGCGGAGGGGGACGAGGCGCTCATGGCGGCGGGGCCTTTCTCGGACGGAAGCGGTTGACCGGGCGGGAGGCCCGTGAAACGCGCCGACGCCCGGCCTGCGGGGCAGGACGGGCGTCGGCGGGACAGCTACTCGGAGGCCGAAGCCTTGCTCGGGCGCTTGCCGTAGCGCTTCTCGAAGCGGGCGACGCGGCCGCCGGTGTCGAGGATCTTCTGCTTGCCCGTGTAGAACGGGTGGCACTGCGAGCAGACCTCGACGTTGATGCGGCCGTCGGCCTTGGTGCTGTGCGTCTCGAACGTGTTACCGCAACCGCAGACAACGGTGGTGGCCACGTACTCGGGGTGGATCCCCTGCTTCATGATTGCCGTCCTTCTCGTTCTTGGTCGCCGGGTCGCCCCTGGCGTTCGCCAGGACCGTGAACCGGAACCCATACCGACGTTCCAGTATGCCAGAACGCACAGCTCTTCGAGAAATTCCCGGGCCCTGCGGGCGGCCGGCGTCGCCCCGGTCACGACCCGGGAGACGTTTGGCGATTGACTGGCGCGCCGTAAGCCGCCCGGGGTTAGCTTCCACCAGTCAGTGGACCGGCACCGGGCGCGCAGCGCGAGCGGGCCGTGTTCTCGAGAACACGGGAGTGAAGACGTGAACGAGTCAGGCAATGGACCGGCGATCGAGCCCGCCGGGACCGTGATCGGCGGATACGTCGTGGAGCGACTGTTGGGCGCCGGCGGCATGGGGGCGGTGTACGCGGCCCGGCATCCGCGCCTGCCGCGCGTGGACGCCCTCAAGGTGCTCCCCACGGCCTTCTCCCACGACCCGACCTACCGCGCCCGGTTCGAGCGCGAGGCCGACATGGCCGCGCGGCTCGATCACCCGAACATCGTGCCGGTCTACGACCGGGGCAACGACGACGGCCGGTTGTGGATGTCCATGAAGCTCGTCCCCGGCCAAGACGGCTCGGCCCTGCTCGCGAGCAATCCCAGCGGGCTGCCGGTCGACCGGGTCCTCACCATCGTCGACGCCGTGGCGGCGGCCCTGGACTACGCGCACTCGCAGGGGCTGCTGCACCGCGACGTCAAACCCGGCAACATCATGATCGACTCGACCGGCGCGACCCCGCGTGTCATGCTCGGCGATTTCGGCATCGCGCGCCAGCAGCAGGAACACAGCGACCTCACGTCGGTCGGCATGGTGGTCGGCACCCTGGACTACGCCTCGCCCGAGCAGCTCAGCGGCGACCCCGTCGACGGACGCAGCGATCAGTACAGCCTCGCCGGCACGACGGTGCAGTTGCTGACGGGCGCGAAGCCCTACGGCGCCAGCAGCGGCACCGCCGTGATCCGCGATCATCTGATGGCGCCGCCGCCGGCCCCGTCGCGCCAGCGACCCGGCCTTCCGCCCGCGATCGACGCCGTGATCGCCCGTGCCATGGCGAAGGCGCCGCAGCAGCGGTACGCGTCGTGCCACGATTTCGCGCACGCGCTGCGCGCCGCAGCCGCGGCGCAGGGGCAGGCACCGTCGAACCCGACGGCGCGGGTGGCGACGCCGCCTCCCGGTGCGGCCTTCCGTCCCGCGACTCCCCCGCCGTTCCAGAGCGCGCCCTCGCAGCCCTTCGCCCGGCCGTCGGGACCGATCTCGAACCCGCAGTTCGCGGGGCCGCAGGGCACGTGGCAGGGCGGCCCGGTGGGGCTCACCGGCGCGGCGCCGCAACAGGGCGGTACCCGGAAGGGCGTGGTCATCGGCGCGATCGCCGCGGTGGCGGTGGTGGCCGTCGCGGCGGTCTCGATCCTCGTGCTCAGCACGGGCTCCGACGAGACCGTCGCCTCGCCGACCAGCACGAGCAGCGCCCCGGTGACGACCACGACGGCGACGCCCGTGAACAACACCTCGACCGTGCGGGACGGGTACATCGACCCGTGCCTGTTGCCGGTGTCGACGATCTCGACCCTGGGGATCAGCCCGCTCGCGGACGATCCCGGACAGCGCTCGAGCAGTGCCGGCGCGAAGTACGCCTGCAAGGGCTCCGATTCGAAGGCGAGCAACGCCGACGTGAAGTTCGCGACCTTCGTGACCTCGAACTCGTGGGAGACCGGCACGCCCGTCTCCGTGCCCGGGTCGACGAAGTGGCGCTCGTTCACGGTGCCGAGCACCAACACCGCGACGCCCGACTACTGCATCACCGCGTACAAGTCGCTGTCGAACGGCGTCCTCTACATCGGCCTGCAGAAGGTCGCCAACCGCGACTGCAACCGCGGCGCCGAGATCGCCGCCGCGATCACGCCCGCGCTGCCGCAGTAGGGTTCCGGACAGGTCCAGCGCCTGCACCGAAGACGACGAAAGGCGCGCCCGAGGGCGCGCCTTTCGCGTGGTCGATGCGGATCAGTCGTTGTCGCCGAAGCCGCTGTTCTTCTGCACCGTCATGAGGAACTCGATATTGTTCTGCGTCTTCTTGAGCTGGCTGATCAGCAGGTCGATCGCCTGCTGGCTGTCCAGCGCGGCGAGCAGCCGGCGCAGCTTGTTCACCACGGCGGCCTCGTCGGGCGCCATGATGAGCTCGTCCTTACGGGTGTTCGACGCCGCGACGTCGACCGCCGGGAAGACGCGCCGCTCCGAGATCTTGCGGTCGAGCTTGAGCTCGGCGTTGCCGGTGCCCTTGAACTCCTCGAAGATCACGGTGTCGCCGGTGGAGCCGGTCTCGACCAGCGCGGTGGCGATGATCGTCAGCGAGCCGCCGTTCTCGATGTTGCGCGCCGCGCCCAGGAACCGCTTGGGCGGGTACAGGGCCGTCGAGTCGATACCGCCCGAGAGGATGCGGCCCGACGCGGGGCTCGAGTTGTTGTACGCACGGCCCAGGCGGGTGATCGAGTCGAGCAGCACCACGACGTCCTTGCCGCCCTCGACGAGCCGCTTGGCCCGCTCGATCGCCAGCTCGGCCACCGAGGTGTGGTCTGACGGCGGACGGTCGAAGGTGGAGCTGATGACCTCGCCGCGCACGCTGCGCTGCATGTCGGTGACCTCTTCGGGACGCTCGTCCACCAGCACGACCATGAGGTAGCACTCGGGGTTGTTGGTGGCGATCGCGTTGGCGATGTCCTGCAGCACCGTCGTCTTACCGGCCTTCGGCGGGGCGGAGATCAGCGCGCGCTGGCCCTTGCCGATGGGCATGATCAGGTCGATCACGCGGGTGGTGAGGATGTTCTGGGCGGTCTCGAGGCGCAGCCGCTGGTTCGGGTACAGCGGCGTGAGCTTGTTGAACTCGGGCCGGTTCTTCGCGGACTCGACGTCCTGGCCGTTGACCGAGTCGAGGCGCACCAGCGGGTTGAACTTCTGGCGGTTGCTCTGGTTGCCGCGACCACCGCCGCCGCCCTGGTTGCCACCCTCGTTGTTCTCCCCGTCGCGGGGCATCTTCACGGCGCCCGTGATCGCGTCGCCGCGGCGCAGGCCGTTGCGGCGGATCATGTTCATCGAGACGTAGACGTCGTTCGGACCGGCGATGTAACCCGAGGTGCGCACGAAGGCGTAGTTGTCGAGCACGTCGAGGATGCCGGCCACGGGCTGCAGGACGTCGTCCTCGCTGACCTGCGGCTCGCCGTCGTTCTGGTTGCGGTCGCGGCCGCGGCGGCGCTCACGGAAGCGGCGCCCGCGGCGGCCCTGGCCATCGCCCTCGTCAGGGCCGTTGTTCTGGTTCTGATCGTTCGACGGGCCGTTGTTGCCGCGCTGCCGGTTCTCGCCCTGCTGACGCTCGCCCTGCTGGCGGCCGCCCTGCTGACGGTCCTGGCGGCCCTCGCCCTGCTGGCGATCGCCCTGACGGTCCTGGCGGCCCTCGCCCTGCTGCCGGTTCTCGCCGTCCTGGCCCTGGTTGCCGTTCTGGTTGCCGCGGCGCTGGTTGCGCTCACGGCGCTGACCGCCCTCGCGCTGCTGACCCTGCTCGCCGTCGTTCTTGGGGGCCTCGGCCGGGGCGTCGGCGCGGTCCGCCGGCTGCTCCGCCTTGTCGCCCTTGGGGGCGCGGGCCGAGCGGGACTCGCGGGTCTGCGTGGTCGCGGCGTCCGCGGGCGCCTCCGCCGCCGGAGCCTCGGCCGGCTCCGCCGCCGGGGCGGTGGTCTTCGGGGCGTCGTTCGCCGGGGCCTCCGCCTTCGCGGCGGTGGTCTTCGCGGCCTTCGGCGCGCCCTTGGGGGCGCCGCCGTGCTCGTTGATCGCGGCGATCAGATCGCCCTTGCGCAGGCCGGAGATGCCCTTGATCCCCAGCTCGCTCGCGATGCCGCGGAGTTCGGCCAGCACCATGCCGTTGAGACCCGAGCGGCGTCGCTCGTCGGCGCGCGTGGTGCTGACCGCGGCGGTGGCCGTCTCCGGGCTGGTGGTCACGTCCGTTTCGGTCACGGAGTTCCTTTCAATTCCCTCCTCACGCAGCGCGAGAGCAGGGGCCTACCGTGCTCGCCGGGCTGTCCTGTGTTGTTGCACAGGTGTTTTCGCGGGCGACGCACGAATGACGAAGGTGCTTGTATGCGCTTCGGCTGCCGGGCCCCGCGTTTCCGGCGGGGGCACAGATGTCTCGGCCTGATGTGGAGACCGGCGCGCCAACACGTCCGGAGCTGGTCGCTGGGCGTGGAAATGGCAAAGTGCCGAAGTAGCGTCCGCGCATTCGTCGGACACTTTTGCCATGATAGCGCGGGTCCGGGCCCCCGGCAATCACCGCCCCCGTGTTTCGGGTTCCGCACCGCCTTCCCGCGCACGTGCGGCGTCCGCGGGAAGGCAGGTACCTCAGCCGCGCGCGACCCCGTCGGCGATGGGCAGTTCACGCACCGTGAAGCCCGCCTCGACGGCGGCGTCCGAGAGCCGAGTGGGTAGTGCCTGCGGCGTCAGCGCCAGGACCGTGGGCCCGGCGCCGGAGATCGCCGCGGCCACGCCGGCGGCGCGCAGGCGCTCGACCAGCGCGAAGGACTCCTTCATCGACGCCGCACGGTACCGCTGGTGCAGCCGGTCCTCCGTGGCGTCCAGGAGCAGGTCCGGGTGCGCGGTGAGCGCGAGCACCATCAGCGCGGCGCGCGAGGCGTTGAACGCGGCGTCGGCGTGCGGCACCAGGCGGGGCAACATGCCGCGCGTCACCGACGTCGAGGACTGCACGTCGGGGACGAAGGCGTACGCCCGGATGTCGGGGTGCACGTCCACTCGGCGCGCCCCGTAGTGCACGGGGGCCGACGGTGCCGCGCTCGCCGCTGCGTGATCGCGGTAGCCGGCGACGTCGGGCACGGGCACCGCGGGGACGGTCCACGCGACGACGGCACCCCCGAGCACGCTCGCGGAGGCGTTGTCCGGGTGCCCCTCGAACTCGGAGGCCAACTGCACCATCTCGTCCGTCGTGAGCCCGCGCGGGGCGTCGGCATCGGCGGCCAGTGCGGCGGCGGCCGCGATCCCGGCCACGGCGGCGGCCGCCGAGGAGCCGAGCCCGCGGGAGTGCGGGATGCGGTTGACGCAGGTCAGGCGCAGTCCGGGCGCGGTCACGCCCAGGTGGGCCAGGGTGCGGCGCAGCGCGACGACCACGAGGTGCCGGTCGTCGGTGGGCACCTCGTCGGCGCCCTCCCCCGTGATCGCGACGGTCAGGTCGCCGTCGGCCTCGGGGTCCACGGTCTCGACGGTGACGTCGTCGTAGAGCCCCAGCGCGAGGCCCAGGGTGTCGAAACCGGGGCCGAGGTTGGCGCTGGACGCCGGCACGGTCACGGTGGCCCGCAGGCCGACGGGCAGGACGAGGGGCGCGTTCGCAGCGGGTGACACGGCCGCGCTTACTCCGTCAGGCCCATGGCCGAGGCCACGGCGACGGGGTCGATGCCGACCCGGGCGATCTCGGGCAGGCTGCTCAGGGCCGTGTCGGGGTCCTTGAGACCGTTGCCGGTCACCGTGCAGACCACGGTGGAGCCCTTCTCGATCCAGCCGTCGGCGGTCGCGGCCAGGAGGCCGGCGACCGACGCGGCGGAGGCGGGCTCGACGAAGACGCCCTCGGTCTTGGCGATCAGGCGGTAGGCCTCGAGGAGCTTCTCGTCGGTGGCGGCGCGGAACTCGCCGTTCGACTCGTCCTTCGCGGCCACGGCCTGGTTCCAGGAGGCCGGGCTGCCGATCCGGATGGCCGTCGCGATGGTCTCCGGGTCCTTGACGGGAGCCCCGTTGACCAGCGGCGCGGCGCCGGCGGCCTGCACGCCGAGCATGCGCGGACGGCTGCTGATCACGCCGTCGGCGAAGTACTCGCTGTAGCCGCGCCAGTACGCGGTGATGTTGCCGGCGTTGCCCACGGGCAGCGCGTGCACGTCGGGGGCCTTGCCGAGCGCGTCGACGATCTCGAAGGCCGCGGTCTTCTGGCCCTCGATGCGCACCGGGTTCACGGAGTTCACCAGCGCGATGGTGTCGAAGGTGGCGGTGGTCTTGCGGGCCAGCTCGAGGCAGTCGTCGAAGTTCCCGTCGACCTCGATGATCTTCGCGCCGTACATGACGGCCTGGGCCAGCTTGCCCATGGCGATCTTGCCCGCGGGCACGAGCACGGCGCATTCGATGCCGGCGATCGCGGCGTACGCGGCCGCCGAGGCGGAGGTGTTGCCGGTGGACGCGCACAGCACGCCCTTCTTGCCGGTGGCCTTGGCCTCGGTCACGGCCATCGTCATACCGCGGTCCTTGAAGGAGCCGGTGGGGTTGAGGCCCTCGACCTTGAGGTGCACGTCGCAGCCGGTGAGCTCGGAGAGCGCCCGGGCGGGCAGCAGCGGGGTGGCGCCCTCGCGCAGGGTGACGGGCGCCCAGCCCGGCGCCCAGGTGTCGCACACGGGCAGTCGGTCGCGGTACGCGGTGATCAGGCCCGGCCAGGGCTGGTGCACGGCGCTAGTCATTGGTTCCCTCCAGACGGAGCACGGAGGACACGGCGGTCACCACGTCCAGGTTCTTCAGGGCCTCGACGGTGGCCGACAGGGCCGCGTCGGGTGCCTTGTGGGTGAGGATCACGAGCCGGGCACCCTTGTCCGGGGTGTCGGCCTGCTGGCGGACGGTGCTGATGGAGACGCTCCGCGCGGAGAACTCGTTCGCGACGGCGCTGAGCACGCCCGGCCGGTCCGCGACCTCCATCGCCACGTAGTAGCGGGTGAGCACCTCGCCGATCGGCGCGATGGGCAGCTTCGCGTACGCCGAGTCGCGCGGTCCGCGGCCGGAGACGACCTTGTTGCGGGCCGCCGCGACCAGGTCGCCCATCACCGCGGACGCCGTGGGCGCGCCGCCCGCACCGGCGCCGTAGAACATCAGGCGGCCGGCGTTCTCGGCCTCGACGAAGACGGCGTTGTACGCGCCGTCGACGCTCGCCAGCGGATGCTTGAACGGCACCAGCGCCGGGTAGACCCGGGCCGACACCCGCTGTGAGCCGGCCTTGTCGGTGAACTTCTCGCAGATCGCGAGCAGCTTGATGGTGCAGTCGAAGGCCTTCGCCGCCTCGATGTCGGCGGCGGTGACTCCGGTGATGCCCTCGCGGTGCACGTCGTCGGCCTTGACCCGCGTGTGGAAGGCGATCGACGCGAGGATCGCGGCCTTGGACGCGGCGTCGTAGCCCTCGACGTCGGCGGTCGGGTCGGCCTCGGCGTAGCCCAGCCGGCCCGCCTCGGCGAGCACCGTCTCGTAGGCCTCGCCCTTCTCCGCCATGTTGGACAGGATGAAGTTGGTGGTGCCGTTGACGATTCCCGCCACCAGCTCCACGCTGTCGCCCGCGAGGGACTGCTGCAGCGGGCGGATCACGGGGATCGCGCCGGCCACGGCGGCCTCGAAGTACAGGTCGGCGCGCGCCTTGTTGGCGGCGTCGGCGAGCTGGCCGGTGTACTCGGCGAGCAGCGCCTTGTTGGCGGTCACCACCGACTTGCCGGCCTTGAACGCGCTGAGCATCAGCGACCGGGTGGGCTCGATGCCGCCCATCACCTCGACCACGATGTCGACGTCGTCGCGGCCGACCAGGGCCTCCGCGTCGTCGGTGAGCAACGTCTTCTTCAGCCCGAGCGCCTTGAGGCCGCGGTCCTTGCCGGTGTCGCGCACCGCGATCCCACGGATGACGAGCCGCGCGCCCACGCGGGCCGCGAGGTCGTCGGCGTTCTCGACGAGGATGCGCGCCACCTCGGTGCCCACGGTGCCCATGCCGAGGAGGGCGACGCCCAGTTCTCTCTGCTGTGCGGAATCAGTCATCAGAGCACCTCCAGGCTCACCAGGTCGTCCACGGTCTCCCGGCGCAGGATGAGTCGCGCCGCGCCGTCCTTGACCGCCACCACAGCCGGACGCGGCTGCATGTTGTAGCGGCTGGACATCGAATAGCAGTAGGCCCCCGTCGCGGCGACGGCGAGGAGATCACCCTCCGCGAGGTCGCCGGGGGTGAGCGTGTCGCGCACCAGGATGTCGCCGGTCTCGCAGTGCTTGCCGACGATCCTCGACTGCACGGGCTCGCCCTGCGGGTCGCGGTCCGCGACCACGGCGGTGTACTCCGCGCCGTACAGGGCGGTGCGGATGTTGTCGCTCATGCCGCCGTCGACCGAGACGTAGCGCCGGAAACCCTGGCCGCGGACGTCCTCGGAGTCGACCGCGACGTCCTTGATCGTGCCCACCTCGTACAGCGTGATCCCGGGCGGGCCGGCGATCGCGCGGCCGGGCTCGACCGCGAGGTGCGGGGTCCGCAGCCCCAGCGCGGCCGACTCGGTCTCGACGATGTGGCGCAGCTTCGCGGCGAGATCCGCGACGGGCGGCGGGTCGTCGTGCGCGGTGTACGAGATACCCAGGCCGCCGCCGAGATCGATCGTGCTCAGCTGGGCGGTCTTCTCGGCGCCGAAGCGGGCGACGACGTCGCGCAGCAGCTCCAGCACGCGGCGCGCGGCGATCTCGAATCCGTTGACGTCGAAGATCTGCGAGCCGATGTGGCTGTGCAGCCCCACCAGACGAAGGTTGTCGGCCGCGAAGACTGCGGTGACGGCCCGCATCGCCGGCGAATCGGCATCAGCCGCACCGGAATCGCCCGCCGCGGCGAGCGAGAAGCCGAACTTCTGGTCCTCGTGCGCGGTGGAGATGAACTCGTGGGTGTGCGCCTCGACGCCCGGCGTGAGGCGGATCAGCACCTCCTGTACGACGTTCCGCTCCCCCGCGACGGCGTCGAGGCGCGCGATCTCCGAGAGCGAGTCGACCACGACGTGCCCGATGCGGGACTCGACGGCGTAGTCCAGCTCGGCGACGGACTTGTTGTTGCCGTGCAGCGCGATCCGCTCCGCCGGGAAGCCCGCGCGCAGCGCGACCGCCAGTTCGCCGCCGCTGCACACGTCGAGGTTGAGCCCCTCGTCGCGCACCCAGCGGGCGATCTCCATGGAGAGGAAGGCCTTCGAGGCGTAGTGCACCGCGGCGTCCTCGCCGAAGGCCTCGCGCATGCCGCGGCAGCGGGCGCGGAAGTCGTCCTCGTCGATCACGAACAGCGGCGTGCCGAACTCGGCGGCCAAGGCGCCCACGGGGACCCCCGCGACGGAGACGACACCGTCGGCCTCCCGGCGCGCGTGGGCGGGCCAGACGGCCCGATCCAGTTCACTCACGAGTGGTGGCCTCTCACATCCGGTCGGGTGCCGAAACACCCACGAGGGCCAGGCCGTTCGCGAGCACCTGGCGGGTGGCGGCGCACAGCGCCACGCGGGCACGGTGCAGATCGGTCGGGGCCTCGTCGCCGAGCGGCAGCACTCGGCACTCGCCGTAGAAGCGGTGGTAGGCGCCGGCGAGCTCCTCGAGGTAGCGCGCGATCCGGTGCGGCTCACGCAGATTCGCGGCACCGGCGGCGACGGCCGGGAACTCGCCCAGGGTGCGGACCAGATCGCCCTCGCGCGCGTGGTCGAGCAGTCCCAGGTGCTCCGTCGACGGCGCGATGCCGAGCTCGGCGGCCGAGCGGGCGATCGCGGACAGGCGAGCGTGCGCGTACTGCACGTAGTAGACGGGGTTCTCGTTGCTGGCCTGCGCGAGCAGGTCGAGGTCGAGGTCGATGGAGGTGTCCACCGAGCTGCGCACCAGCGAGTACCGGGCCGCGTCCACGCCCACGGCCTCCACGAGGTCGTCGAGGGTGATGACGGTGCCGGCCCGCTTGCTCATGCGGACGGGCTTGCCGTCCCTGACCAGGTTCACGAGCTGCCCGATGAGCACCTCGATCTGCGCCGGGTCGTAGCCGAGCGCGGCGGCGGCCGCCTTGAGCCGGCCGATGTAGCCGTGGTGATCGGCACCCAGCATGTAGATCGCGAGGGTGAAGCCGCGATCGAACTTGTGCTTGATGTAGGCGATGTCGCCCGCGATGTAGGCGGCGTTGCCGTCGGACTTGATGACGACGCGGTCCTTGTCGTCGCCGTAGTCGGTGGCCTTGAGCCACCAGGCGCCGTCCTGCTCGTACAGGTTGCCGTTGTCCTTGAGCTGCTGGACGCTGCTCTCGACGAGGCCCGAGGTGAACATCTCGTCCTCGTGCGTGAACACGGCGAAGTCCGTGCCGAACTCGTGCAGGGTCCGCTTGATGTGCGCGAACATGAGCTCGACGCCGTCGGCGCGGAAGGCCTCGACGCGGTCGGCCTCCGGGAGTTCGAGGATACCGGGGCGGCCCGCGACGACGGTGGCCGCGATGTCCTGGATGTAGTCGCCCGCGTAGCCGTCCTCGGGGGCCGGCTCGTTCCGGGCGGCCGCGTCCAGCGAGCGCGCGAAGCGGTCGATCTGCGCGCCGTGGTCGTTGAAGTAGTACTCGCGCGTGACCTCGGCCCCCTGCGCCTCGAGGACGCGGCCCAGGCTGTCGCCCACCGCCGCCCAGCGTGCGCCGCCCAGGTGGACGGGGCCCGTCGGGTTGGCGGAGACGAACTCGAGATTGATGAGGGCGCCGTCGAGGGCGGTGCCGTGGCCGAACGCCCCGGCCTGCTCGAGGATGCTCGTGACGAGCTGGTTCTGCGCGTCCGCGGCGAGGCGGATGTTGAGGAAGCCGGGGCCCGCGACGGTGGCCTCATCCACGCCGTCCGCGTTGCCGAGCGCCTCGGCCAGCCAGGTGGCGAGGTCGCGCGGGTTCACGCCGGCCTTCTTGGCGACCTGCATCGCGACGTTGGTCGAGTAGTCGCCGTGCTCGGGGTTGCGCGGGCGCTCGACGGTGACGCGATCGGGCAGCACGGAGACGTCGAGGCCACGCTCGGTGAGCACGGTGGTCGCGGTGGCGTGCAGGAGTTCCGAAAGGTCAGCGGGAGTCACCAGACCATCCTAGGGTGCGCCTGACCGCCCGGTTTCCGCCGGGCCCGCCCTATGCGCTAACCTTGCTACGCCCTGCGCCCCCGTAGCTCAGGGGATAGAGCGTTCGCCTCCGGAGCGAAAGGCCGCAGGTTCGAATCCTGCCGGGGGCACTTTCTCCCGCGGCGCACACGGACTGTTTCGCGCACGACACCGAAGTCCTTGTAGACCGCACACGTGCGCGTGGAGCGATCATTCTCGACAGTCTGCGACGTGGGCGAGGCCCAGGGCCGCCAGATCATCCGCCCCAGCAGGATCATGCAGATGCCGATCACGCCGGCCGCGAATCGGATGGACTTGGTCAGCGCCAACGCGTGCAGATCGGTCGTACCGCCACCGTACTATGAATGCAGTATGGTGAATACTTGTAAACTCGACCGTGCCCATTCCGGGAGACCTGTGCTGAACCGAGGCGTATTCACCGACCCGCCGCGCCCCTTGACCGAGCGCGAGGAGTGGGACGCGCTCTACGAGGCTCGCCGCGCGGCCAGGCAGTCGCGCAACACGTTGCGCTCCGCCCGCGGACAGTACCGACGTTACCGCCGACGTCTCGGCGGCCGTCCCTATCTCGACTGGCCGCGGTGGAGGGCCGAGTACGACAAGACCTACCGGACGACCGGAACACCGATACCACCCGGGAGCAACAGCCCGCCCAGCGTGTACTGACCCGGCCGCCCCAGGCGCCGCCCGCACCGCGGTGATGAAATGGGAAGGTGAGCGAGCCAATCCACGATCCCCCGCCCTCCGTCGCGCGCGTGCGCTCCCTCGTCTTCGCCGACGGTGCGCCCGTGTGGCGGTGGCGGGCCGGCCTGCGGGCTGCGGCGGCGGTGGGGATTCCCGGCGCGGCGCTGGTCGCAGCGGGGCACGCGAGCTCCGCGCTGTTCGCCACGTTCGGCGCCTTCGCGGTGCTGTACGGCGAAGGCCGCGCGTACCGGATCCGGGGGCAGGTGGTCGCGGCCGCGGGTTCGGCACTGCTGGTCTGTGTCGCCGTCGGCGCGATGATCGGCTGGGCGGTGCCGTCGGGCGGGGTCGCACTCAAGATCTGCGCGGTCCTGATGACCGTGATCCCGGCGGTAGCGGCGGTGTACGTCGTCGACGCGCTGCGGCTCGGCCCACCCGGCGCCCTGTTCTTCGCGATCGTGGGGTCGGGCGCGCTGATCGCGGTGGAGTCCGGCGCCGATCCGGCGATGCTCGTGGTCGGCGCGGCGCTCGGCGTCGTGAGTTCGGTGCTCGTCTCGCTGTCCGGGGCGCTCGTCGATCCGTCCGCGCCGCAGCGTGAGGCGGCGGCGCGCGCGATCGGCGCGGTGGACGCCTTCCTCGGCTCCGACGGTCCGCGGTCGGCAGAGCGCCGCCACTCCGCCGGGTCCGCGCTGGTCGCGGCGTGGTCCACGATGGACGACGCCCGCGCGGCGAACCGGCCCGCCGACGCCGAGCTGCTCGTGGCGCTGCGGGACGCGAACGCCCGGTTCGCCGCCGCATCGACCGACGACGCGGAGACCGAGGTCGATCCGACCCGTGCCGTGACCACCTCGCGGCTGCGACCGACGGTCGGCTATCGACTGCGCCGTTCGCTGAGCCCTTCCTCGCACGCGACGATCACCGCGACCCGCGTCGCCGTGGCCTGCCTCGCCGCGGGCGCGCTGAGTATCGCCCTCGGCTTCGACCGCCCGCACTGGGCCGCTATCAGCGCGCTGGTCGTCCTGCAGACCGGCGTGAACCGGGTGCACGGAACCGTGCGGGCACTGCACCGATTCCTGGGTACCGCGCTCGGACTCGTGCTCTTCGCCGGCCTGCACGCGCTCGCGCCGCAGGGGTACGCGCTGATCGCGGTGATCGCCGTGCTCCAGTTCGTCATCGAGATACTCATCGTGCGCAACTACGCGGCGGCGGTCGTGGTGATCACCCCCGTCGCGCTGCTGGCCAGCGGAGCGGGCGTCACGGGCGGCGCCGCGGGCCCGGTCATGCGGGACCGCCTGATCGAGACCCTGGTCGGCGTCGTCGTCGCGCTGCTCGCGATGTACCTGCTGGCGCCCGGGGCGCACCGTCGGACCTTCGCCTGGACCGACCACCGGATCCGCCGCACCGCCATCGACCTCGTCGACGCCGGGGAGCGGATCCCCGTCGGCGCCGCTCCCGCGCGGGAAGCGGCCCGGCACCTGCACTTCGAGTTGGAGGGCGGTGTCCGCGCAGGCATCGATTCGATGCACAACGAGCCGGAATGGACGGCCGAACGCTGGCCCGGGCGCGCCGCGCGAGTGCACGACGGCTACGACCTCACGTCCGCGTTCTGGACCACTCCGCCGGACGAACCCCTCCCCGACGGACACGTCTGGCGCCATCGGTTCCGCTGAGCTCCCGAGCCTCACTCATTCAGTCGCCGGAGCGTCGACAGCGCCACGGAGAACTGCCCGTTGGACTGCACCGGCCGTTCCGCGACCCTGGCGATCGGCCCGTAGAACACCAGCTCGGGCTCGGCGCGTACATCCAGCCGGAGCACGAGCAGGTCGTCGGCCTCCCGGTGCGAGGAGGCGCGCAGCGCGACGCTCGTCCCGTAGGTCGCCTTGATCTCGACCTTCCGTCCGTCGCGGTCGACGGCGTCGTAGCCCTTCATGGACGGCGGCACGAGCGTGAGCCCGAACATCGTTGCCGCCAGTACCTCCCCGAGAGTGCCGACGAGATGGCCATCCGGCGTGAAACGTCGGCCGTGGATCTCGCCGAGCTCGGATGTGATGGCATGCAGCTGCGCGACGAGCTCCGTGGTCCGATCCATCGTTTCAGCCAAGCACGATCCGTCCGTTCTCGAGCGATCCGGCGGACAGGGGGCAGCCCGTCGCTCCCGCCCTCCTACGACCGCACCGACCACGAACTCGGCGTCGTCCGAGAGGTTTTCGCCGAACCGGCGGCTCCTCGAAACTGCTCCAGCCGCCATAAGATTCTCGATGGGGAAGCTTTGCAATTCGGAAATGCGGAGTCGGCACCGTGGGACGATGACCGCCATGGAGAAGACTCTCACCGACGGGGTTCCGCGCCACCTTCTCCGCCGTATCGAGATGCAGGACAGGGTGTGGCGGTATGCGATCGCCGCCCTGACCGTGGCGTTCGGCGCGTTCGGATCCGTCACCATGGTCATTCCCGACGGCGCCGGCGACAGCCCATGGCGGCGGATCACGATCGGGCTCATCTGCCTCAGCGTGATCCCCGCGGCGACCATCGTGGCCAGGACACCGCTCGGTGGGGCGTGGTGGTCCAAGGGAGCGCGGAACAAGGGCAGCATCGCCTTCGTCGCGTACGCCGACCTCGGCCTGGCGGGCGTGGTGCTGTGCATGCAGAACGCCCAGGCGGCCCTGATCGGCACGGGGCTGTTCGCCGTGATCGGCGCCTACGTGGCGCACTTCGTCGACGGCCGGGTCATGTCCCTCCACATCGCCTTCTCGACGACGGTCATCCTGGCGCTCGGTGCGAGCCTGCTCGCCGCCGGGTTCAACCCGACCACCGTCGCGCTCGAGGTGATCGTCGCGATCGTCGTGGCGAACGCGGTGGTGGCGCTGCTCCGGCGGTACACCGTCGAGACGCAGCGCTTGCTCAGTAAGCAGCTGCTCGAATCGTCCCTCGATCCGCTCACGAACATTCTCAATCGCCGCGGGTTCGCCTTCTCGGGTGATCGCCTGCTGCACCGGACGCCCGGCGCGATGGTGGTCGCGGCGATCGACGTCGACGAGTTCAAGACCATCAACGACCGCTTCGGCCACACCGTCGGTGACGGGGTGCTTCGCAACGTCGCGAGCCTCATCGCCGCGGGTACCACGGCGAACGCTGTCGTCGGCCGCCTCGGCGGCGACGAGTTCGCCGTCATCAGTGCGGATCCCGAACGTGACACGACATTCCTGGGCGAGGACATCCACCGGGATCCCGTGTGGCTGCCGGACGGTAGCTCGGTATCGCTCAGCATCGGCCTCGTGTACGTCGATCCCGCCCCCGCGGGGCGGCCCAAGCGCATCGTGTCGGCCCTGCTCGACGACCTCAACGACCGCGCCGATCACGCCCTCAAGGAGAGCAAGACCGCGGGCCGGAACCGGACCACCACGGTCACCAGTTGAGCCGCAGCGCGGTCGGCGTGGACCACACCGGCCCCGGGGCTCCGTTAGCCGCGTCGGTGCTCGAATCGCGCGAACAGCGAGGGCGCCACCCGGCGGAAGACCTCCACCAGCACGATCGCGAGACCGCCGAAGGCGAACCCGGTACCGACGGTGGTGGGGTCGCTGATGTCGAGGAAGAACTTCTCCTGCGCGATCGGGATCGAGAACAGCACCACGTAGAACAGCACCGAGACGCCCACCAGGGTCACCTTCCACCAGGTGTACGGCCTCGCGACGATCGCGAGCACCCACAGCGCGCCGATGAGCAGCGTGATCAGTGCCGCGGTCGATGCCTGGATCTGCTCGACGCTGAGCGCCGCCGCCTTACCGCCCAGCGAGGCGCCGGACCCGCCCGGGTTCACCACCAGGTAGCACAGGAAGATCGCGATGCCCACGCCCACGCCCGAGGGCAGCGCCAGCTTCAGCACCCGCGAGACGAAGCCGGTCTTCGCCCGTTCGTTGTTGGGCGCCAAGGACATCACGAAGGCGGGCAGACCGATCGTGAACCAGGCCGAGATCGTCACGTGGATCGGCTGGAACGGGTACGAGATCGCGGCGAATCCGAAGATCTTGGCACCTAGGCCGGCCAGGCCCACGAGCCACGCCAGCAGCACCGCGTACACCGTCTTGGTGAGGAACAGGTTCGCCACGCGCTCGATGTTGCCGATCACGCGCCGCCCCTCCCCCACCACGTACGGAAGAGTCGCGAACTTGTTGTCCAGCAAGACGATCTGCGCGACCGACCGGGCAGCGGAGCTGCCGGATCCCATCGCGACCCCGATGTCGGAGTCCTTGAGCGCCAGCACGTCGTTCACGCCGTCGCCGGTCATGGCGACGGTGTCGCCGCGCGACTGCAGCGCCTTGACCATCGCCCGCTTCTGGTCGGGCCGCACGCGCCCGAACGTCACGTTGTCGGTGACGACCTCGCCGAGTTCGTCGTTGTCCGACGGCAGCTTCCGCGCGTCGACCGACGAATCGGGCGAGCCCAGCCCCAGCGAATGCGCCACCGCACCGACGGAGACGGCGTTGTCGCCGGAGATCACCTTCACGGCGACGCCCTGCGCGTCGAAGAAGTCGAGGGTGTCACGGGCGTCGACGCGCACTCGCTGCTCCAGCGCGATCAGCGCGCGCGGCACCAGGTTCCCGGGCGCCTCGAGCCCATCGACCTCGGTGTCCACAGCCACATCCGTCGACGCGACCAGCAGCACCCGCAGCCCGGTCGAGCCCAGCTCGGTGGCGCGCCGCGCACCGTCGGACTCGGGATCGAGGAGCACGTCGGCGGCGCCGAGGATCCAGTTGCCGCGCGACACATCGCCGTCGGCGAGCGAGATCCCGGACCACTTCTTGGCGGAGCTGAACGGCGCCACGCCCGCTGCGCGCCAGGCCGGAGCGTCGGGGTAGGCCTCGGCGATCGCCTGCACGCTCGCGTTCGGCCGTGGATCGAGGGCGGCCACCGCGGCCAGCGCGGTCTCGATGTCGGCGCGCTCACCGTCGAGCACGTCGACCTCCGACAGCCGCATCCCGTTCTCGGTGAGCGTGCCGGTCTTGTCGGCGCACACCACGTTGACGCGGGCAAGGCCCTCGATGGCGGGCAGCTCCTGCACGAGGCACTTGCGCCGCCCGAGCCGCACGACGCCGACCGCGAAGGCGATGGAGGTCATGAGTACGAGCCCCTCGGGAACCATGGGGACCAGCGCCGCCACCATGCCCAGGATCGCCTGGTTCAGTTCCTGTTTCGAGATCACCAGCTGGTTGAAGACGGTGAGGACGCCGGCCGGGACCAGCAGCCAAGTGATCACCTGCAGGATCTTGTCGATGCCGGAACGGAGCTCGGAGTTGACCAGGGTGAACTTGCTCGCCTCGTCGGCGAGCTGCGCGGCGTAGGCGTCGGCGCCGACTTTCGTGGCGCGGTACGCGCCGGACCCCGAGACCACGAAACTGCCGGAGAAGATCTCGTCGCCGAGCTGCTTGTCGACGGGGTCCGCCTCACCGGTGAGCAGCGACTCGTCGACCTCGAGGGCCTCGAACTCGATCGCCTCGCCGTCGACGACGATCTGATCGCCGGGACCGATCTCGATCACGTCGTCGAGAACGACGTCCGACTGCGCGACCTCGGTGGCGGCACCGTCGCGACGCACCACCGGACGGGCCTGCCCGACGATCGCCAGCGAGTCCAGGGTCTTCTTGGCGCGCAGCTCCTGAATGATGCCGATTCCGGAGTTGAACACGATGAGCAGCCCGAACAGGCCGTTGATCAGCGACCCGGTGAACAGCACGAGCAGGAAGAGCACGCCCAGCATCGCGTTGATGCGGGTGAAGACGTTGGCGCGGACGATGTCCCAGGTGCTCCGGCCGGAGCGATTCGGCAGCGTGTTCACCCGTCCGTCGCGCACCCGCTCCGCGACCTGCGCGGCGGTGAGGCCGGACGCGGGAAGGCCGGACGTCGTATCGGGTGCAGCAGTCATGCCCGCGAGTGTAATGAGGCGAACCGGTCACCGGCCTCTGCGGTGACGGTCCCGGCACGCCGTATTGCTAGGTTCCCCTCGTGACCGCGACGACGCACAGGCGCGCCCTCCTCCCGCTCTACGCCGCGGGCTTCACCACCGCCTTCGGCGCGCACAGCATCGCGGCGAGCCTTGGCGGCCTGACCGGGTCGGTGGGCTCGCAGCTCCTGGCGCTCGGCGTCCTGCTCGCCCTCTACGACGGCGCCGAGGTCCTCCTCAAGCCGATCTTCGGCACCCTGGCGGACCGGATCGGGCCGCGACCGGTTCTGCTCGGCGGGCTGGTCGCCTTCGCGATCGCCTCGACGGCGTTCGTCGTGGCGGGCAACCCCGGGCTCCTCGCGGGGGCCCGGTTCGCGCAGGGCGCAGCGGCGGCCGCCTTCTCGCCCGCCGCCAGCGCGATGGTCTCGCGGCTGACCCCCGATACCGCGCAGGGCCGCGCGTTCGGCAGCTACGGCGCATGGAAGGGGCTCGGCTACACGCTGGGTCCGGTGCTCGGTGGCGCGCTGATCTGGGCGGGCGGCTACAACCTGCTGTTCGGGGTGCTCGGCGGCGTCGCCGCGCTGGTCGCGGCGTGGGCGTTCGGAGCCGTACCGGTGCTCGATCCCCTGCCGCGGCAGCGACAGACCGTGGTCGATCTGGCGCGGCGTCTCGGCTCCCGCTCGTTCCTGCTTCCCACCTCGGCGCTCGCCGCGTCCACCGGAGTGCTCGCGGTCGGCGTCGGCTTCCTCCCGGTCGCCGGATCCGACCACGGAATGGGTCCCCTCTTCACCGGCGCCGTCGTCTCCGTGCTCGCCCTCACGGCGTCGCTGGTCCAACCGCGGGCCGGTCGCGCGCGCGATGCCGGAAAGCTGTCCGACGGTGCGGGCCTCGCCTCCGGGCTCCTCCTCGCCGCGCTCGGCCTCATCGCCGTCGCGATCCCCGGTCCGACGGGGATCGTGGTCGCGGCGGTGCTGATCGGCGCGGGCGTGGGCCTGGTGACGCCCCTGGGCTTCGCACACCTCGCGCAGAACTCCCCGAAGGAACGACTGGGGCAGACGATGGGCTCCGCCGAGATCGGCCGCGAGCTCGGCGACGCCGGCGGTCCGCTGCTGGTCGGCGGCATCGCGGCAGCCGCCGGCCTCACCGCCGGACTCACGGGACTGACCGTGGTGCTGGTGATCGTCGCGCTCGCCGCGCTCCGGCTGCGGTAGCGCCGTACTCTTGCCCGCATGACCGCCTTCACCGTCACCCGATCCACCGAGATCGCGGCGCCCGCCGACACCGTCTACGGGCTCATCGCCGACTTCCACGAATGGCGGCACTGGTCACCCTGGGAGGGTCTCGACCCGCAGCTGCACCGCGAGTACACCGGCCCGTCGAGCGGGCCGGGCGCGAGTTACGCCTGGCGCGGCAACCGCAAGGCGGGCGCCGGCCGGATGACGATCTCCGCGGTCGAGCCGGGCCGCTCGGTCGACGTGGACCTCGAGTTCCTCAAGCCGATGTCGTCGCACAACCACGTGCGCTTCGACATCGTCCCCACGGGCGACGCCGTGACGGTCACCTGGACGATGACCGGTGAGACCAGCGGGCTGTTCTCGCTGATCGGCAGGATCGTGCCGATGGACAAGTTCGCCGGCAAGGACTTCGAGAAGGGCCTCGCCGCCCTCAAGGCCCGCAGCGAGAACACGGGCGCCGGCCCGGCCTGAGCGGCCGCGCCCGGCGGCGGAGGCTGTCGCGCGGCGGGCGTGGTCCGCTCCCACCGCGAGGTGCGGCACCGTCGGACCTGAGAATCCGGCGAATCGCCCCCGGACCCGGCCCGGCGGCGGCGAGGATGCACGCAATCGCTCGCACCGCGCCCGCAAGGAGTCACCATGCCCGCTCGCCCCGCCGTCGACCTCGGATCCTGGATCGCCCGCCGCGCCGCCGTCAGCGGCGACCGCCCCGCCATCACCTACGGCGAGACGACGTGGAGCTACCGGGAGTTCGCGGACCGGGTCGACCGGCTCGCGGCGGAACTCGTCGCGGGCGGCGTCGGCACGGGCGACCGGGTGGGGTACGTGGGCTTCAACCACCCCGACTTCCTCACCACGATGTTCGCCGCCTCCCGCGCCGGCGCGGTCTTCGTGCCGCTGAACTTCCGCCTGACCTCGGCGGAGCTCGAGTACATCCTCACCGACGCCGGCGTCCACACCCTCGTGGCCGACGCCGACCGCGCCGCCGTGGTCGAGCCGGTGCGCGCCGCGTCGGGACTGATGCGGGCCATCGCCCTCGAGCCGGTGGACGGCTGGGAGCAGCTCGACGGGCTCCTCGCCGACCGTGCGCCGATCGCGGAGCCGCAGTCGCCCGCGGAGGACGACCTCGCCCTGATCATGTACACCTCCGGCACCACCGGCCGCCCCAAGGGCGCGATGCTCACGCACGGGAACATGTTCTGGAACAACATGAACGCGCTGCTCAGCCTCGACACCGTGTCCACCGATATCAGCCTCGTCGCGGCGCCGCTCTTCCACATCGGCGGCCTCAACGTGACCACCCTCATCACGTTGCAGAAGGGCGGGCAGCTGGTCATCCTGCCCGCCTTCGACCCCACCGCGGCGCTCGCTCTCATCGAGAAGCACCGCGTCACCAGCATGTTCGGTGTCCCCGCGATGTTCCTGTTCATGAGCCAGGCGCCGACCTTCGAAACCACCGACCTCAGCACCGTCCGCCAGTTCATCTGCGGCGGCGCGCCCGTCCCCGAGCCGCTCATCGCGCTGTACAACGGCCGGAACATCCCGTTCTGCCAGGGCTACGGGCTCACCGAGACCGCGCCGCTCGCCCTCGTCATGGACGTCTACGACACCGCCCGCAAGATCGGCGCCGCCGGCCACCACATCCTGCCGCTCTCGGAGGTCGCGCTCCTCGGGCCCGACGGTGCGCCCGTCCCCGCCGGGGAGCGCGGCGAGGTCTGCGTGCGCGGCCCCCAGGTGACTCCCGGTTACTGGCAGAACCCGGACGCCACCGGCGCCGCGATCGACGCGGACGGCTGGTTCCACACGGGCGATGTGGGCGAACAGGATTCGGACGGGTACGTCACGGTCGTGGATCGTGTGAAGGACATGGTGATCTCCGGCGGCGAGAACGTCTACCCCGCCGAGGTCGAGTCCGTCCTGTACCGGCACCCGTCAATCGCGGAGGTCGCGATCATCGGTACTCCGCACGAGAAGTGGGGCGAGGCCGTGACGGCGATCGTCGCGCTCAAGCCCGAGACCTCGCTCACGCTGGAGGAGGTCCGCGAGTTCGCGAAGGACTCGCTGGCGCCGTACAAGCTGCCGCTCGCCCTGCACGTCGTGGACGCTCTCCCCCGCAACCCCGCGGGCAAGGTGCTCAAGTTCAAGCTGCGCGAGCAGGTCTGAGTTCACGCTGCATCAACCTCTCCACCGCGGGCGGGGAGCCGGACGAACCCTCACTGGCGCGGTGGACTCGCAGTGGCTGCTGGCATGGCCGACTGCCCCGACGCCCATCCGACCCCCACGCCGGGGTTCTTCGATGGGCACGTCAGGCCACGACCGGTTCAGGCCGCGAGGGATACCCACGACGGAGGGTCGAGGCGCCAGGCGTTGTCCGCTTCGTGCTCTGCGAGGAGTGCTTCGAGGATCGGCGGACCGTTCGGTCCGTCGAGCATCGCGCTGATGTCGTCGTGGATGGTGCCGACGAAATCGCGGTACAGGGCGCGTTCGTCCTGTTCGCGCCAGGCGTCGGAGTACTGCTGGTGCCGCTGCCGGTGGTGCTCCTGTGCCAGCCGGTACAACTCGTGGGCGTGGTGCCGGTGGTTCACCTGGAAGGCGCCGTCGGGGTCGGCGGTGCGGTGCCATCCGGTACGGCCGGCGAATTCCTCGCCGTCGGGAATGGTCACCGTCTCGAATCCCCGGCGGATCGCGTCGCCGCTGGGGACCACTTTGCCGTGGTGGGCATCGCACGCGAGCGTGAGGACCGTGATATCGGTGCGGCCGCCGTCCTTCCACTCGGTCGTGTGGTGGACCTGGCAGCGGGTGGCCGGGGCGTCGCAGCGCGGTGCGCTGCAGCCCTTCTCAGACCCGTACAGCGCGATCCGCTGATCGGCAGAGGCGAGACGCTTCTCCCGGCCCAGGTACAGCGGGCGTCCGGCGACGTCGAGCAGCAGGAGGTATTTGGGGTTGGCGCCCATCATCCGCAATGCGTCCTCGACAGGGAGTCGCCCGCCGGTAGCGGTGGTGGCGATGCCGGTCTCGGACTCGAGCTGGTCGATGCTGAGCGTGATGATCGGGATGCACGGAAGGCCCCGGTGCTGCCCCAGAAGCCCTGATCCGATCGCTGCACGCAGGGCGGCGGCGAGGGCGTCGTGGTTGCGTTGCGCCGTGGTGCGCCTGTCCCGCTTGGCCGCCGCGGCTACGGCATCGGCGTCGTCCATATCGACCGGAGCATCGACGTCATCCGGGTTGTTCACGCCTGGGCGGGCGAGCTTTTCGAAGACCACGTCCATCAGCGCTCTCGCCTCGGGTGAGAGCACGCCTTCGACGCCGGACATCAGATCCTCACCCTGCTTGCCGATGCTCAGCTCGCGGGCACGGGCGATGTCCTCGGCCGAGGGTTCAGCACCGTCGGGATCGATGTGCTCGTAGGCGCGTCGCCCGAGCATCGCGATGTCATCCGGGGTGCAGCCGCCGACCGCTGCGGTGACCAGCATGTCTTCCAGGTCATGAAGTTTGGGCATGGTGAGCTTGTGCGAGCACTTGTCGAGGGCCTTCTCGATCGAGACCGCGTGCCGCTCGGAGATCAGTCCGTCGCGTTGCGCACCGGCGAGTACCGGGAGCTTGGGTTCGGACGCAACTCCGTGCGTCTGCCGGGGTGCTCGCGAGCGGGCACCCCGGATCCGATCGACCGCTTCCCCGCCGGCGAGGTACAGCTGATCGACCAGCATCTCCTTGACACCGGTATACCCGAGCTGCGCCGGCAGGCCCTGCTCGATACCGACCTGGGTGAGCCAGTGCTGGCTGCTGGGCACCTTCCGGGCGGCGCGCTCGAGCCGGCGCAGCCCATCGAGTACCTCCGTGGAGGAGAGCATCACGGGGTTCATCGCGGCGAGCCGTTCCGCCGCCTGTTCGAATGTCGCGAGTGCATCGAGATACTCCGCAGCAGCGTTCTTCTCGGCCATGGATTCACCTCCATTCGCTACCGCGATTCTACGCCGATATTCGATCTGGCGACACATGATCGAACGTGGAGTCGGAAGTGAAATCTATGGACCGGCGAGGTGCTCACGGACGACGGAGATATCGCTGGCGCGATCCCGCACGATCCGCTTCGACCTCACCTCGAACGCCGATTTCTCGATGACGATGAGCCGCAGTCCATGTTCCGGGATGAGCGTGCGCTTGCGCGCGTCGTAGATCCGCCGCTGTTCGCCACGGCCGACGCCGGACACCGTCTCACGCCGGTCGAAGAACCGGTTCGGCTGCGAATGTTGCTCCTCCTGGAACTCGACGACGAGCCCCAGGACCTCCCAGTACCCGTCAACAGGGAGCGGAACGCCGCGAGTCCTGTTGCGCGGCGCGTCCCCACGCAGCCAATCGAACCGGGCCTGACGGTGCCCGGCGACTCCGAGCACCTCGTCGCACAGATCGAGGACGTAGTGCTCGTCGGAATGCGATCGGCCGGCCACAATCGCGAGCTTAGTGACCATCCTGCGACGAAGGGGGAAAGGACTGCTGGCCGGGCTGGACCGGTCCCTGCTGACCGTAAGGCCCGGGCTGGTATGGAGGCCGCGGGGGGAGTTGTTCGGGCTTGCTCGCGGCCTTCACGATCAGCACCACGGCGACGGCGATCGCGGCGACCACCACGGCGACGATGCCGAGGAAGACGAACGGCATGTAGTTGAACCCCATCGGCTCAGCCTGCCGACACGCGGGGCGATCGTTGCAGGTGGGGGCTTCCCAGCCGCTAGCCGAGTGCGACCTCGGTGACGCCGTCGCGGCCGCGGAGGGCGTCGAAACGGCCCGGGACGCAGCTGAAGACGATCACCTGCGCGCTGCGGCCGGCCTCGACGAGGGCGTCCGCCATCGCGCCGAGCCGGGCCGGATCGCTGTGGCCGAGGGCGTCGTCGAAGATGACGGGCGCGCCGTCGGCACCGTCCACCAGGCGGGCGCACGCGAGCCGGCTGAGGACGCCCAGCTGCTCCTGCGCGCCGCCGGACAGCGACTCGAAGGGCACGGTGACCCCGTCGACGGTGCGGGAGGCGATCGTCAGGTCGTCCCCGACGGTGATAGTGAGTGGATCGCCGAAGACCGTGCGGCCCAGCTCTTCCAGGGCCCGCTGGTACGGCGCCTGCACCCTGGCCCGGCGCGCGTCGCGGTGCGCGGTGAGCGTCTCGTGCAGCAGCGCCGCCGCGCGGGCCCGCTCCTCCACCGACGTCAGGGCGCGCTCCGCGTGAACGTGCTCGGCCTCCGCGGCATCGAGCCGATCCCGGCGTCCGTCCGCCTGGAACAACTGCAGCTGCCCGGTCAAGCCGGCCAGGTCCTCGCGGGCCGCGGCCTCCGCCGCGCGTGCCCGCTCCGCTGTCGTGCGCGCCTCGGCGAACCGGGCCGCGAAGCCCGCGACGTCCGCCTCGCGGGCTGCGCGCTCGTGCTCGGCGAGATCCGCGGCGGCGGCCTCGCGCGCCGCGACAGCCTCGTCGGCCGCGGCGCCGAGCGCGTCGTCGGAGGCTTCCGCACGCGCCCGCTCCAGCTCGGCGGAGAGCTCCGAGGCGCGATTGTCGAAGTGCTGCAGTCGGTCCGCGGCGACCTGGGCATCGGTGCTCGCGCGGTGCAGCTCCTGCTGCTTCTGCCCCAGCTGTTCGCGGGTGCGCCGCTCCTCGCCGCGCGATTCGACCTCGGCCTGCGTGGCCTCCATCAGGTTGGCCTTGGCCCGCTCGGGATCGACCGCCAGGAGTTCTGCGTCCACTGCCGCCTCGAGCGCGACGATCCGCTCGGCCGACTCCTCCGCGAGCTCGCGCAACTCCGGCAGGGTGTGTTCACCGAGCGCGTGGGCCAGCGCGATCCGCGCCTCCTGCATCTCGATCTCGATGGCCTCGCGCTGCTCGTGCAGTTCGCGAGCCTCCGCCACATCGGCGGCGCCCGCATCGCGGCACGCCGCGAGCAGGGCACTGTGCGAGGCCTTCACCTCGGCGGCCGCATCGGCGCTCTCCCCGCGCTGCAGGACCTCGATCCGGACCGCGCCCGGCACCTCGATCACCATCCCGTTGCCCGCGACGACCTCCACCGGCTCCTCGCCGATGTTGCTGCCGTCCACGAGGACGTCCGAGAAGCCCAGCCGCTCGAGCTTGAGCGTGGCGGCCAGCGCCGAGAATCGCGCCTGCGCCTTCTCGTACCGCTGCTCCGCGACCGCGATCGTCTGCAGGGCCCGGCGATCGATGGGGTTCCCCGCCAGCCGGTTCCGCGCATCCTCCACGTCCTTGCCCAGCAGCTGCGCCTGCTCGATGCGCTTGACCAGGCGCTGATGCCCCACCGACTCGCGGGCGTAGTCGACCGCGTACTGCGCCTGCGACTTCCGTTCCCGCCGGTCGGCGGAGACGGCGGACAGCTCGTGCACGGTGGTCTCGAGCCACGAGGCCTCGGCGGCGAGCACCTCGCGGTCGGCCAGCGCTCGGTCCCGCAGCACGCGGACCTGCGCGGTGCGATCGACGGCGATTCCCTGCTGCTCCACGAGGCGGCGTCGGCGGTTGGCCGCATCGCCCGCGTGCTGCTCGCGCAGCGTGGCGGATTCGAGCGCCGCTCGGGACTGGGCGAGCCGTGCCTGCAGCGCGGAGATCCGCTCTTGATCGGCACCGAGGGCATCGAACGCCGCAGCGGCGGCGGACCGTCGATCGACGAGCGCCGCCAGGCGCGCGGAGGCGAGCGCGTGCTGCTCCACCACCTGGTCGACCTCGCGCAGCGCGGCCTCGGCCGCCTCCAGGGCCTTCCGGGCCTCGGTCTCGCGGGTGCGGGCCGCGGACAGCTCGCCCGTGGGACGTCCCGTGGGCGTGAAGTACCGGGCACGCTCGGCGGCGACGGCCTCGGCCAGGCGTTCCGCACCCGGCTCGTCCTCGCCCGCGCCGCCCGAGGCCGCATCGAGGGCCTTGGCGAAGGCGGCGCTGTCGCGCAGCGAGGGCTGGCCGGGGCCGGGGCCCTGCAGCACGGTGAGCGCCGACAGCAGGTCGCCGTCCACGTGGGCGCGCATCTGCTCGGCCACCCACGACTCGGCGCTGCCGCCCGTGAGCTGCAGGGGCGTGGGCTCGAGCACCGTGAGTACGGTGCCGGGGCGGCGGTGGTACTGCTTGGCGTAGACGAAGCGGTACGGGCCCACCGTGAGCTCCGCCTCCACGAAGGGGCCGGCGTCGCGGTGGGCGGGGCACACCGCCTCCACACGCTGGGCCTTCGACGTGGCCTTGACCTCGAGAAGCAGCTGCAGCGCCTCCACCATCGACGACTTGCCGGCCTCGTTCGGGCCGTGCAGCAGCGTGACGCCGGTGTCGGCGAAGGCCAGCTCCCGCTCCTCGACGCCGCGGAAATCCTTGACCGCCAGGCGATGCAGCCTCATGCACCCACCTCCTGGCGAGTGAGCCGGTACAGCAGAGCGAGCGCACCGGACGCATCGGTGGACCGCTCACCACCGCTGCGGGCGACGCCCAACAGTTCCTGAGCAGCGGCGGCGGCCGGGCCGGTGAGTTCCAGAGATTCCAGCTCGGACTCGCCCGGCAGCACCGCCAGGTCCGTCTTGCGTTCCCATAGCTCAACGGCCGCGAACCGCGCCCGTAGGGCCTCGATCTCACGATCCAGCTCGGCCTTCGCCGCCAGCCCGACGGTGCCCGTGAAGCCCACCTTGACCACGGTGCGGTCCTTGTCGGGGAGCGCGGACAGCGCGCCGACGGCCGCGGCCACATCGCGCTCGGACGACAGCGGGAACTCCCGCGACGCGAAGCGCCACGTACCGACCCGCACCGCGGTCACCGTCGACGGTCCCTCCTCGGGGACGTCGACGACGAGGACCGAGCCGGAGCCCGTCTCCTTGTGGTCGAAGTTCGTGACCTCGGGGGCACCGGAGTACCAGATTCCCTGCGCCACTTCGGTGACCGAGTGCCGGTCCCCGAGCGCGACGTATCGCAGTTCGCCCGCGGTGATCCGCTCCGACAGCGCCGCCACGTCGATGAGCCGCTGATCCTGCGCACCGACCGGCAGGGTGCCGCCGTGCCCGACCGCGATGCGGATCACGCCCGGGGCGGGCGGGGCGGCCGCGGCGACGGCCTCGGTGAGCGGATCCCCGGTGGGGTGCTTCGAGAACCACGGGGCCGCCAACAGTTCGACACCCGGGCGCACCTCGTGCACGCCGGGGGTGTCGAGGACGACCACGTTGGCCGGCCGGTGCCGAGCGAAGACCTCGGAGGTGTAGATCGACGCGGCGTCGAGCGGGTCGTGGTTACCGGGCAGCAGGTACACCGGGCGGTCGATCGCCGCGATCCGGTCGAGACTGCGGGCGATCACCCCGGGAGCGAGCCGGTTGTCCTCGAAGACGTCACCGCAGACGACCACGAACTCCGCCTCCTGCTCGGCGGCGACGGCCCCGAGCCGGGAGATCGCATCGAGCCTGGCATCGGTGAAGCGGGCCTGCGCATCCGCGTCGAGGAAGTGCCGCGTCATGCCCAGCTGCCAGTCCGCCGTGTGTACGAAACGCATGCCCTTCACCCCCTCGTAGGTCGCCCCTCAGGGTAGTGACATCGACCGACAGGTTCCGTCACCGACGCGGTACCGCGTGGATCACTCCGCCGCCGGCCCGCGGACCGCACGTCACCGCGGGTCGCGGAGGCGGTCGTAGAGCTCCGCGAGCTCGTCGGTCGCCTCGGCGACGTCGGCGGGCCTCGTGCCGGAGCGGCGCAGGGCCATGCGCAGGAGCGCCGGGTCGAGCAGCGTCATGGCGTCGATCGGGGTCGGCTCCGGCAGCGGCGGTAGGTCGTAACCCTCTCCGTAGAAGGCCGCCGCGCCCGCGTCCCACTCGTCGGCCTCCCATGCCTCGCGCGCACCGTCGGCCCCGGATGCCGTGCCCGCCGGCGGCGGTCCCTCACGTTCGGACGCACCGACCCGGGCCAGCAGTCCCGCGAGGGGCACGCCGGCGAAATCCAGGACCAGCGACGGGTCCGCGTCGGCGGCCGCGCAGAACTCGTAGGTCAGGGCCAGCGCGTGCACGCAGGCGCCGGAGTCGTCGGGGCACGCGCAGTCGACGATCACGTCCGAGGCGGTCTCGGGCAGCACGAGTTCGCCCAGAGTGCGCCCCAGCTCGCCACGGGTCACCCCCAGCAGCTCCGCCGCGGCGCCCTGCGCCACCAGCAGTGAGACCACCGCGGCCGCATCGCCCGGCACCCGGGACAGAGCGACCGCGAAGGGATCGAGCTGGCTGCCCTGCACGGTGGCCGTCACCGACGCCGGCACCACGGCGAGCGAGTACACCTGGTGCTCCTGGTAGAGCCGCCGCGCGTACTGGATCTTGCGCCGCTCGGTGACCTCCTCGCGTTGCTGGATGAGCCGGCGGCCGAACCAGGTAACGCCCATCGTCCGCGCGGTGTCGCGCGCCTTCCGCGCCACCTAGAGCACCGCCTCGTCGCGCAGGGCCACCAACTCGTACAGTTCGTCGTTGTTGAGCTCGGTCAGCCAGGCCTCGCCCGTCTGCACGGTCATTGAAGAAAGCTCCTTCTTGGCGGCGATCACCCCGTCGATGCGCTCCTCGAGCGTGCCCGCGCACACGAACTTGCGGACCTGCACCGCCCGCGTCTGCCCGATGCGGAAAGCACGGTCCGTCGCCTGGTTCTCGACCGCCGGGTTCCACCACCGGTCCACGTGGATCACGTGATTCGCGGCCGTGAGGTTGAGCCCGGTCCCGCCGGACTGCACCGTCGCCACCAGGGCGGGCGGGCCGTCGCCGGACTGGAACCGCGCGACCATCGCGTCGCGCTCGGTGCGCGGCACGGCACCGTCCAGCACGGGCACCTCCGCGCCGAGCAGGCCGCTGAGCCAGGGCTGCAGCATGCGCGCGAACTCCGCGTACTGGGTGAAGACGAGCGCGCGCTCGCCGTCTGCGGCGACCGTCTCCAGCACGTCCGCCAACAGCTCGAGCTTGCCCGAACGGTGCTGCCCGCGGCGCAGCAACGGCGAGCCGTCGCCGAGGTAGTGCGCGGGGTGGTTGCAGATCTGCTTGAGCCGGGTCAGCGACGCCAGCACCAGGCCCCGCCGGCCCATGCCCTGTGATTCGCGCAGTTCCCGGACCAGTTCGTTGAGCACGGCCTGATAGAGCCCCGCCTGCTCCGGCGTGAGCGAGGCGCGCACCGTGAACTCGGCCTTCTCCGGCAGCTCCGGGGCGACCGCCGGGTCGGTCTTCTCCCGGCGCAGGAGGAACGGCGAGGTCAGCGTGTTCAGCCGGCGCACCGCCGCCTGGTCCTGCTCGCGCTCGATGGGCAGCGCGAACCGGTTGCGGAACGTGCGGGCCGAGCCGAGCAGCCCCGGGTTGACCAGGTCGATCACGGCGCGCAGGTCCTCGAGCCGGTTCTCCACCGGGGTACCGGTGAGGGCCACGCGGTGGGCGGCGGGGATCGACCGCAGCGCCTTCGCCGCGGCGGTGTTGACGTTCTTGACGTGCTGCGCCTCGTCGACCACGAGGCGTCCCCAATGGTGCCCGGACAGCAGCTCGCGGTCCCGCGCCGCCAGCGCGAAGGTCGTGATCACCACGTCGGACGCGGTGGCCGCCTTCCCGAACTCCTCGCCCGTGGGCCGGTCGACGCCGTGGTGCACGTGCAGCCGCAGGCCCGGGGCGAAGCGCTGGGCCTCCGCGACCCAGTTGCCGACCACGGACATCGGGCACACCAGCAGCGTGGGCCGGACGGGCTCGTTCGCCTGCTCGCGCTCGTGACACAGCAGTGCGAGCACCTGGATCGTCTTGCCGAGGCCCATGTCGTCGGCGAGTACCGCCCCGATACCGCTGCGCCACAAGGTGACCAGCCACTCGAGCCCGCGCAGCTGATAGTCGCGCAACCGGGCATCGAGCGTCGACGGCGCCGGCACGTCGGCGGGCGCGATGGTGCCGCCCCGGTAGACCGAGTCGAGCCAGCCGAGGCCGTCGACCGCGGCCAGCGGGGCGGGCAACGCCGCCGGATCGGCGATCATCCCCAGCAGGTCGCTCACATCGGTGCCCGATTCCGCCGCGGAGCGCTGCTCGGCGACGAACCGCGCCGCGTGCGCGAGCGTCCGGCGATCCGCCCGGACCCACTTGCCGCGCACCTCCACCAGACCCGAGGCGGAGTTCGCCAGGGTCGCCAGCTCGCTCGCGGTGAGGACCGTGTCGCCGACGGCGAGCTGCCACGCGAAGTCCTTGATCTCGGCGAGACCGGCCTGCACCGTCAGCGCCGTCCGGCCGGGCTGCTCGCGTCCGACGAGCCGGAGCGCGGGGCGCACCGTCGCGATCGACGCCGGTAGCAGCACCTCGTAGCCGGCCTTCGTGAGCCCGGGCGCGCCCTCGAGGAAGAGCGCCTCCGCCTCCTCCGTGGTGAGCAGGAAGTCCAGCGAGGACTCGTCCTGCGCGACCCGCTTGAGCGGCGGATAGACCGCGAGCGCCCGCGCCAGCTCGCCCGCCAGGTCGTCCAAGTCGACGGGGCTCATCCGCGCCGGTTCGGCGCGCACCGGCGCGGCGCCGGGGACGCGCCGGCAGACCTCGAGGCGCCACGGCGTCGCGCCGGGCGTGCTCCTCGGCGCGAGGGGGTTCTCTCCCGGGCTGCGGCCGTCGGGCTCGACCAGGCGCAGTACCAGCAGGGTCTCGGCGGAACGGACGCTGCCGGCCCACTCGGTCCACGCCGCAGCGGCGCCCGCGTCGGCGACCGCCCTGGCCGGGAGGGGCTCACCGTCGACCAGGGCGCGCAGCGCGGGCGCCGCGACCCAGGACCACGGGCCGTCGCCGAGCCGCTGCCGCGCGGAGCGGTCGGCGAGCTCGGCCGTCATGTCGAGGACCGCCGCGAGGTCGCCGGTGCGCCGGAGCACCGGTGGCATCGCGGCGGCGGCGGTCTGCACCCAGGTGCGCCACTGCACGGACTCGACGGGCGCCCACCGGACGATCCACTCGCCGTCGTCGTTCCGCAGCGCGGGGGTCACCGCCCCGGCGGCCACGAACCGCTCCACCGATTTCGCGACCCAGCGCAGGTATCGCAGGTCGCCGGCACCGTCGGACGGGGAGAGCGCGTCGAGGAGCGCGCCGGCGCGGGCGGGCCCCAGGGTGAGGGCCGGCGCGACGATCCGGCCCCGGGGCCCGGCGAGTGTCACGGACCGTCGGGGACGACGATCGCCGAGGACCTCGGCGATCGGCGCGGGAAGCTTCGCGACGTCGGGCTCGGCGGTGGGCTCGCCGAGGTCGTCGGTGAACCACAGCGCGAGGCCGAGACCGGGACGCCACACACCGTGGGTCGCGGCGAGCGGACGGGGCACGGCTACTCCGGGACGGCGCGGTAGGCCTCGTGCCGGTGGCGCAGGCGGTGCCGCAGGTGCGCGTTCACGGTGGGCCACTCGTGCCGGAGGATCGAGAAGAGCACCGCGTCCTGCAGGGCGCCGTTGCGGTACCGCTTGTAGCTGCGGAGCACGCCGTCCTGCTTGGCCCCGAGCCGGGCGATGGCCTCCCGCGACTGGGTGTTCACCCACTGCGTGCGCAGGCCGATGCACTCGCAGCCGAGCACGTCGAAGGCGTGCTGGAGCAGCAGCAGTTTCGACTCGGCGTTGGTCCCCGTGCCGTGCGCCGAGGCCCGGTTCCAGGTGTAGCCGATCTCCATCCGCGGGACGACCGGATCGATGTCGTAGTAGGTGGTCATGCCCAGTACCCGGCCGGCGGCGTCGATCGCGGTGAAGGGGATCATCTCACCCTTCTCCTGCAGCTCGAGGCGGCGGTCGATCTCGGCGCGCAGGCCCGACGGCGACGGCACCGAGGTGTACCAGCGGTCCCACAGCTGCCCGTCCTCGAGCGCCTCGACGAGACCCTCGTACTGGTCGTGCGAGAGCGGAACGAGGGTGACCAGGTGCCCCGTCAGGGTGACGGGCGCGAGCGGGGTGAGGAAGGCCATGGCTCGCAGGCTACTGCGGGGCACCGACGACGAGCCGCTCGAGCGCGGCGCGGATCCCGTCCGGGACGGCGGCGGGCCGCCGGCTCTCCCGGTCGACGAAGACGTGGACGAACCACCCCTCCGCGGCGAGCGCGCCGGCACCGTCGAACAGGGTGACCGCGTAGCGCACGCTCGACCGGCCCAGCTTCGTGACGGCGAGCCCGGCGGTGACGTGCTCCGGGAAGGCCAACGGGGCGTCGTACCGGCAGTGAGATTCCACACACAGGCCGATCGTCGCGCCCTCGTGGATGTCCAGGCCGCCCTCACCGATCAGGTAGGTGTTGATCACCGTGTCGAAGTAGCTGTAATAGACGACGTTGTTGACGTGCCCGTACACGTCGTTGTCCTTCCAGCGCGTGGGAATGACCAGGGTGTACGGCTGCTCGTCGATGCTCGGCACAGGGGCCGACGGTACGCCGCCCGCGTCCGCCTCGTCGTGCGGGCGGGAACTTTCCGTCGGTCCCCGGGGGTTAGATGGGGTGAAAGGTTCCATTGGATCGCGTCCCACGGAGGTCACCATGGCGAACAAGCCCGCCCGCATCCAGTCCGACCAGCCCACCCTTCCCGCCGTCCAGCACGACGGTGGCGGCGCGCTGGGCTCCGTCATCGACCGCGCGGCCCGGCTGCAGGCGCCCGCGGTCGCGAAGTACGTGGCGGGTCTGCGTGCGGACCACCCCGACGAGACGCCCGCGCAGATCATCGAGCGGCTGGAGAAGCGCTACCTGCTGACGGTGACCGGCACCGGCGGCGCGGCGGGTGCGACCGCGGCGGTTCCCGGCGTCGGGACCATCGCGGCGATCGGCGCCGTCGGCGCGGAGACCGTCGTCTTCATGGAGGCCTCCGCGCTGTACGCGCTGGCCGTGGCGGAGGTCTACGGGATCTCGCCCGAGGACCGGGAGCTGCGCAAGGCGCTCGTGCTCACGGCGGTGCTCGGTGACGCCGGCCTCGGTGCGCTCCGTGCCACGTTCGGCGCCAAGAACGCCTCGCTGCTGAGCCTGAAGAAGAATCCCGGCCAGATCCCCGGCGTGGGCAACCTGAACAAGCAGCTCATGAAGATGTTCTCCCGGCGGTTCTTCATCAAGAAGGCGCCGCTGCTCATGGGCAAGCTCCTGCCCGCCGGCATCGGTGCCGTGGTCGGCGCCGGCGGCAACCGGGCGCTGGGCAAGAACGTCGTGAACAACACGCGCGACGCGTTCGGCCCGGTTCCCACCACGTGGCCCGCCGCTCACCTGCGGGTCGTCGAGGGGTCGGCGACCGACGGCTCCACACCGGGACTCCCCGGCCCCGGCACCGACTGACCGCGGCCGTGGAACGGGAGTAACCGACACACATTTTCCGTGGTGGACTACCCTGGACCGCGCGGACCTGCGCCCTCTGCGATCCAGGGTGGCGCGCGCTTGATACGACGATGATGAATCGAGGCGAGGACCTGCCGTGAGCAGCAGTTCTGTATCGGATTTCGGCCAAAACGAGTGGCTGGTCGAGGAGATGTACGAGCGGTTCAAGGCCGACCCTAATTCGGTCGACCCGAGCTGGCACGAATTCCTCTCGAAGTACACCCCGGGGGTTGCAGAGGGTGGCACCGCGGCGAGTAACGGCGCCGCCCCCGCAGCAGCGGCGCCCGCGGCACGGCCCGCCGCCCCCGCAGCGGCGCCGGCGGCGAAGGCCCCGAAGACGGCCGACACGACGCTGACCCCCGCGCCGTCCGCACCGGTGACCCCGGCGCCGTCCTCGCCCGCGAAGCCCGCCCCGGCCCCCAAGGCCCCGGCCCCCGCCTCGTTCCCCGACGAGGAGGAGCGCACCGTGCTCCGCGGTGCCGCGAACGCCGTCGTCAAGAACATGAACGCCAGCCGCGAGGTGCCGACCGCGACGTCGGTGCGCTCGATGCCGGTCAAGGTGATGTTCGACAACCGCGTGGTCATCAACAACCACCTCGCGCGCACCCGCGGCGGCAAGATCAGCTTCACCCACATCCTGGGCTACGCCCTGGTGCAGGGCGTCAAGGCCTTCCCGAACATGAACCGGCACTTCGCCGAGGTCGACGGGAAGCCCAACGCGGTGACCCCGCCGCACGTGAACCTCGGCATCGCCATCGACCTGGTCGGCAAGAACGGCAGCCGCAGCCTCGTGGTCGCGGGCGTCAAGGAAGCCGAGACGATGGACTTCGGCCAGTTCGTGGCCGCCTACGAGGACATCGTGCGCCGCGCCCGCCAGGGCAAGCTGGGCGCCGAGGACTTCGCCGGTGTGACCATCTCGCTGACCAACCCCGGCGGCATCGGCACCGTGCACTCCGTGCCCCGCCTCATGGTGGGCCAGGGCGCCATCATCGGCGTCGGCGCCATGGAGTACCCCGCCGAGTTCCAGGGCGCGAGCGACGAGAAGATCGCCGAGCTCGCGGTCGGCAAGCTCACGACGTTGACCTCGACCTACGACCACCGCATCATCCAGGGCGCCGAGTCCGGCGACTTCCTGCGGTACGTCCACGAGCTCACGCTGAGCGACGACTTCTGGGACGACATCTTCCGCACGATGCACGTGCCCTACGAGCCGATCCGCTGGCGGCAGGACATCCCCGCCCACGGCATCGACAAGGACGCGCGCGTCCTCGAGCTCATCGCGGCGTACCGGGCGCGCGGCCACCTCATGGCCGACGTCGATCCGCTGCGCTACAACAACGAGAGCCTCGAGTCGCACCCCGACCTGAACGTGCTCACCTACGAGCTCACCCTGTGGGACCTCGACCGCACGTTCAACGTGGGCGGCTTCCACGGCGCCGAGCGGCTCAAGCTCCGCAAGGTGCTGTCCGTGCTGCGCGACGCGTACTGCCGCCACGTCGGCATCGAGTACACGCACATCCTGGAGCCCGAGCAGCAGAAGTGGCTGCAGGAGCGCGTGGAGGCGAAGGACACCAAGCCCACCGTCGCCGAGCAGAAGTACATCCTCAGCAAGCTCAACGCGGCCGAGGCCTTCGAGACCTTCCTGCAGACCAAGTACGTGGGCCAGAAGCGCTTCTCGCTGGAGGGTGCGGAGTCGGTCATCCCGATGATGGACGCCGTGCTGGACCAGGCCGCCGAGCACCAGCTCGACGAGGTCGTCATCGGCATGCCGCACCGCGGCCGCCTGAACGTGCTGGCGAACATCGTCGGCAAGCCCTACAGCAAGATCTTCACCGAGTTCGAGGGCAACCTGAACCCGGCGCAGGCGCACGGCTCGGGCGACGTGAAGTACCACCTCGGCGCCGAGGGCAAGTACTACCAGATGTTCGGCGAGAACGAGATCACCGTCTCACTGGTCGCGAACCCCTCGCACCTCGAGGCCGTCGACCCGGTGCTCGAGGGCATCGTGCACGCCAAGCAGGACATGAAGAACCCGCCGGAGGGCGTCCACCCGGTGATGCCGCTCATGCTCCACGGTGACGCGGCCTTCGCCGGCCAGGGCGTCGTCGCGGAGACGCTGAACATGGCGAACCTCGACGGTTTCTCCAACGGCGGCACGATCCACATCGTGGTGAACAACCAGGTCGGCTTCACCACCTCGCCGGAGAACTCGCGCAGCTCGCAGTACTGCACCGACGTGGCGAAGATGATCGGCGCGCCGATCTTCCACGTCAACGGCGACGACCCCGAGGCCTGCGTCTGGGTCGCCAAGCTCGCCGTCGACTTCCGCGAGAAGTTCGACAAGGACGTCGTGATCGACCTCGTCTGCTACCGCCGCCGCGGCCACAACGAGGGCGACGACCCGTCGATGACCCAGCCCGGCATGTACGACGTGATCGACACCAAGCGCGGTGTCCGTAAGTCCTACACCGAGGCTCTCATCGGTCGTGGCGACATCTCGACCAAGGAGGCCGAGGACGCGCTGCGCGACTACCAGGGCCAGCTGGAGCGGGTGTTCAACGAGGTCAAGGAGCTCGAGAAGTTCCAGGCCGAGCCCGCGCCGTCGATCATCGCCGACCAGCCGCTGCCCAGCTCGCTGGTGACCGCGGTGCCGCTGGAGCAGATCCAGCGCGTGGGCGACGCCTACGCCAACGTCCCCGAGGGCTTCACCGTGCACCCGCGTGTGGCCCCCGTGGTCAAGCGCCGCTTCGAGATGTCGCGCGACGGCGGCATCGACTGGGCGTTCGGCGAGCTGCTCGCCTTCGGCACCCTGCTCGAGGAGGGCCGCACGGTCCGTCTCGCCGGCCAGGACAGCCGTCGCGGCACGTTCACCCAGCGTCACGCGGTCCTCATCGACCGGCAGTCGGGCCAGGAGTACACGCCGCTCGATCACCTCGGTCCCGACGGCACCGAGTCGCCCGGCAAGTTCATGGTCTACGACTCGGCGCTCACCGAGTTCGCGGGCCTGGGCTTCGAGTACGGCTACTCCGTGGCCGACGAGTCGGCGCTGGTGTGCTGGGAGGCGCAGTTCGGCGACTTCGTCAACGGCGCGCAGTCGATCATCGACGAGTTCATCAGCTCGGGCGAGGCCAAGTGGGGCCAGACCTCGGGCGTGACGCTGCTGCTCCCCCACGGCCACGAGGGCCAGGGACCGGACCACACGTCGGCCCGCATCGAGCGCTTCCTGCAGCTGTGCGCGGAGGGCTCGATGACGGTGGCGATGCCGTCGACGCCGGCCTCGTACTTCCACCTGCTCCGTCGCCACGCCCTCGACGGTGTGCGGCGCCCGATGGTGGTCGCGACGCCGAAGTCGATGCTGCGCAACAAGGCCGCCGTCAGCCCCGTCGAGGACTTCACGAGCGGCAAGTTCCGCTCGGTGATCGACGACCCGGCCTTCGAGGTGGAGGGCGGCGACCGCAGCAAGGTCACCAAGCTGCTGCTGGTCTCCGGCAAGCTCTACTACGAGCTCGAGGCGCGCCGGAAGAAAGACGGCCGCGACGACGTCGCGATCGTCCGCATGGAGCAGCTGTACCCGCTGCCCTCACGGCGCCTGCCGGCCACGCTCGACCTGTACCCCAACGCCACGGACGTGCGCTGGGTCCAGGAGGAGCCGGCGAACCAGGGCGCGTGGCCGTTCTTCGGCCTGGCGCTGCCGGAGCTCGACGGCCGCCTGATCGGCATCAAGCGCGTCTCCCGCCGCGCCATGTCGGCCCCGTGCTCGGGTTCCTCCAAGGTGCACGCCGTGGAGCAGGCCCAGATCATCGACGAGGCCTTCCTCTGATCGGCTAGCACGTGAGAAGGGCCGGTCCTCCCGCTGGGAGGACCGGCCCTTCTGTGTTCCGACGGTGGGCGCGTTCGTCCGCCTCCCGCGCACGCGGAACAGGCCCGGTCAACCGGGCACCGTCAGGCGGCGCCGGCGGTGAGGTCCAGCCCCACCGCCCCGGCCATCCCCACGAACATGGTGGCGAGGTGTTCGACCACCTCGTCCCGGGTCATCGCGGCGAAGCCGGCGTTCTCGTCGAGCCACTGCACGAGGGTCTCCTCGACGACGGCGATCCAGCCGTGGACGGCGAGCACGAACCGCGGCGAGCGGTCGATGCCGATGTTCTCCGCCTGGTTCACGAACTGATCGACGATCTGCTCGCGGACGGACTTCACGGCGGTGCGGATCCGCGGCTCCGACCAGCTGACCCCGGCGAGCATCGGCAGCAGGGACTGCCGGTTCTCCATGATGTGGTCGACGTAGGTGCCCAGGGTGGCACTGAGGATCGGCATCACGTCGGTGATGTCCTCGGGGTCGCGGTCGGGGGTGGCGACCTCCCCCACGATGCGCGCCTGCTCCTCCACGAGCGCGACCTGGAAGTCGAGCTTCGAGTCGAAGTAGTGGAACAGCAGGCCGGCGGAGACTCCCGCCTGGCTCGCGATGTCCTCGATGGACACCTGCTCGAGCGCCTGGTGCTTGAGACTGAGCAGGCCCAGGTCGATGAACTGTTGGCGCCGGGCTTGGGGGCTCAGCCGGGTGCGCTTGCGCCCCACCGCTGCGGCGACGGACTTTCTGGTCACCTACTGAATCATACTCAATAGGTCGTTGACAGACCTCGTATCCCAACCCTACTGTCGAGTAAGTACGTCGAGCAGCAGCCCGAAACAGCCGCCCGGCACGGACCAGTGTGAGGAATGACAGAGCATGAAGAGTTTCCGCGGCAAGGTCGCCGTCGTCACCGGAGCCGCCTCCGGTATGGGGCGTGAGCTGGCGCTGCAGCTCGCCGATGAGGGCGCCAAGCTCTCGCTGTGCGATTACGACCCCGCCGGTCTCGAGCAGACCGCCGAGCTCGCCCGGGCCCGCGGCGCCGAGGTGCACACGAAGGTCGTCAACGTCGGCGAGCGCGAGCAGCTCCTGGCCTACGCGGACGAGGTCGTCGAGCACTACGGCACCGTCAACCTGCTGTTCAACAACGCCGGCATCGCGCATCACGAGCCCGTCCTGACCACGTCCTTCAAGGACTACGACCGGGTCATGGACATCGACTTCTGGGGCGTCGTGAACGGCACCAAGGCTTTCCTGCCCGCGCTGATCGCCTCGGGCGATGCGCACATCGTCAACACCAGCTCGCTGTTCGGCCTGCTGTCCGTCGGCGGCCAGAGCGCTTACAACGCCGCCAAGTTCGGCGTCCGCGGCTTCACCGAGGCGCTGCGCATCGAGATGCTCTCGAGCGACCACAACGTCGGCGTGACCTGCGTGCACCCGGGCGGCATCAAGACGGCCATCGCCCGCAACGCCACCGGCGCCGAGGGCAAGGACCCCGCGCACACCGCGGAACTCTTCGACAAGTACCTCGCCCGCACCGAGGCCGACGACGCCGCGCGCACGATCCTGAACGGCGTCAAGAAGAACCGCGGCCGCGTGCTCATCGGCGCCGACGCGAAGATCATCGACGTCCTGGTCCGCCTCGGCGGTTCCGCCTACGAGCGGGTCAACGCCATCGTCGACCAGCAGCTCAACAAGCGCCTGAAGTAGCGCGCCCCGCGCTCGCCGCCCCGCCCTCGCCCGCCGAGTGCGGGGCGGTCCGCGTTCGAGCGGCGCTCACTTCAGGGGGTGCTCGGCGATCCAGTCGTCGGTCGCCTGCTCGGGCGTGCGCTCCCCCGACTCGACCTGCGCGACCAGCTCCGCCAGATCGGCGGTGGTGAGCTCCCCCGCGATCGCGGACAGCCGCTTGGTCTGCGCCACCGTCAGCCCGTCGCGCCGCACCAGCGGCACGACGGCCCGCGAGGGCACCGCCCCGTCGGGGTCGGCGACCTGGACGAGGTCCTGCGCGGCGGGCGAGAGCGTGCCGAGCTGCGCGAGCGCGGCGCGCCCCTCCCGGACGGCACGCGCGGCGGCCGCCTCGTCGGCGACCGCGACGACCGGCCCCGTCGGGCAGCCGTAGCGACCCCGCAGGTCCGCCGGCGACCCGGCGGGCACCGCGACGGCACCGGAGAGGCCCTCGCAGCCCCGTAGGGTCGCGGACGGAGCCTCCTTGGGCGCGAAGAGCATCGGCTGGTCCAGGGCGAGCGTCGGATCACCCAGGCCCAGGCCCTCGGGCAGAACCGCGCTGAGCGCGACGAACTGCGCGTCCCACTGCGCGCGCGGGTTCTCCGACTCCTCTTCCTTCGCCTTGGTGGGCTGCGCGGCACCGGGCCGGTAGCGCTCCCACAGCGCGCCGGTCAGCGCGGGCGCGACGGTGAGCTCGCCCCGCTCGACGGCGGCCACGGCGGCGTCCTCCCCCGGCCCGAGCCCCAACCGCGTCTCGACCGGCGTTCCCGCCATGCGCAGCGCGGTGGCGTAGATCAGGGCCTCGACCTTCGAGGCGGCACTCCCCGCCGATCCCACGGTGACCGTGCCGGGCGCGGTGCGCGGCCCCAGGTCGGCCTGGTCCCCGGGATCGGAACAGCCGGCCAAAGCCACTGCGGCGAGGGCTGCGGCGGCGAGGCGGGACGGGCGAGTTCTCACGCCTACTTTCTACCCGCCGCCGCCGCGGCCGAGCCGCCTGGCCCGGTCTACTATCTCGTCCATGCCCTCCCTGCCGTCCATGCCCCGGCCCGGCGCGGGCCGCCGCGACGTCCGCGAGCCGGACGTGCCGCGCGTCCCGGTGCCCGTGGCGCGTGCCGTCGTCGACTGCGGCGTCTACGTCGACGGGGTGCGCCTGCCCGGCCGCTTCGGCTACGTCGAGGCGATCGAGGAGGTCCGCCGCCGTGGCGAGGGCTACGTGTGGGTCGGCCTGCTCGACCCCGATCAGCACCAGATGGACGAGGTCTCCCGCGTCTTCGGGCTGCACCCGCTGACCGTCGAGGACACGCTCGTCACGCACACCCGCCCCAAGGTGGACCGGTTCGACGACACGCTCTTCCTCATCCTCAAGACCGTCAACTACGTGGGTCACGACCGCACCGATCCGATGGCGCGCATCGTCGAGACGGGCGAGGTCATGGTTCTCGTCGGGCCGGACCACGTGATCACGGTGCGGCACGGCGATCACGGCAGCCTGCGCCGCGTCCGCCGGAACCTCGAGGCCAACCCGGAGCTGCTCACGCTCGGACCGTCCGCGGTGATGCACGCCGTCGCCGACCACGTCGTGGACACCTACGTCGCCGTCTCCGACCTGCTCGAGGACGACATCGACCGGGTCGAGGAGGACGTCTTCCGCGCCGGCGCCCGTACCCAGGTCGACGAGATCTACCAGCTCAAGCGCGACATCGTGGAACTGCGCCGCGGCATCCACCCGCTCTCCCATGCGCTCAAGCGCCTGACCTGCGACTTCGGCGACATCATCCCGCACGAGATCCAGCGCTACTTCTCGGACGTGCTCGATCATCAGGCGATGGTCGCCGACCACGTGGAGACCTACAACGACGTGCTGAGCTCGCTGATCGACGCGGCCGTCGCGAAGATCGGGATGCAGCAGAACGAGGACATGCGCAAGATGTCGGCGATCATCGGCCTCGTCGCGGTGCCGACGATGATCGCCGGGATCTACGGCATGAACTTCGACAACATGCCCGAGCTGCACTGGACCTACGGCTACTTCATCGTGCTCGCGGTCATGGCCGCAGCCTGTCTGGGCCTGTTCGTCGTCTTCCGGAAGATCAAGTGGCTGTAGCGGCTCACGATGTCGAGTCCAGCGGCCACACGAGTGCTCTCACGCACGCGTAAGCCCGCGGATGTCGAATTCGTGAACTAGACCGCGCGGGCCGCGGGGCGGCCGGGGTCGGCGGGGTCGATGCCGGCCTCCGCCCACGCCTCGCGGAGCGCCGCCGCGCCCTTGAGCCGCACCCAGGCGGCCTCGTTCGCGGTGATCGGGTCGGCGCGCAGGAAGCGCACCGGCTCGCCGTCCTCGCGCGACAGGTCGGGCACCGCGGACTCCCCCAGCAGCACCGCGGTGAACGGCGCCGCGGCCCACAGCGGTGCCCCCAGATCGACGAGTGCGTCGGGCGCGAGCACCAGCCCCTCGACCGCGGGCGTCGCCGCGAGGATCGCGAGCGAGCGGTGCACCCCGTCGAGCGCGGCACCGGGACCGTCGGCGGCGGGCCGCAGCTCCAGCACGACCTCGGCGCGCGGCCCGTCCTCGACGGTGACGATCGCATTCGGATCCGTCATCGCGTGCCGCGAGCAGCCGACGCTGGCGAAGGCGACGAGCGGATCGCCGACCCGGCGCTGGACCGTCATGGGCTCGAGGCCGAGGAAGGTGACCGACGCCGACGCGGGCGGCGCGAAACCGCGGCCCGCGTAGTGCTCGGCGAGGTGCGCCCGGACGGCATCGACGACGGAAGTCACGAGCACCGATCCTACGGACCGGCCGTCAGAAGAACCGGCCCGGCTGCCAGGGCCGGTTCTGCGCCGACACCTCGGAGATGATCTCGGGCGTCCAGACGTGCTTGCGCACCAGCCGGTACCGCTCGCAGGCGACGAACAGGTAGACCTCCGCATCGGTGGAGGACTCCATGATCCCGGCGGCCCGTGCCAGCTCGATGACCGGCGCGAACTCCTCGGCGAACCACCGGCGGGCGACGACGGGGCGCGACAGGTACTCCCCCGCCTCCTGGATCAGCCGGAAGCCCCAGGCCTCCACCGATTCCGCGAGCACCGAGTAGTCCCAGGCGTTGGTGAACCGGATCCGCTCCCGCGCCTCGCCCTCGAGCGGGACCCGCTCGAGGAACAGCCGCCGGTGGTCCTTGAGCAGCAGGTCGGAGCGGACGGCGATGCCGCCGGAGCCGATCCGCGTGACGACCTCCGTGACGTCGGCGTCGATGGTGGTGAAGCCGCGCGCGAAGGCGATCGACACGCGATGGTGACCGTCGACGACGAAGTACATCTCGCCGACCTTCTTCAGCTCGACCGGGGGCATCGCCTCGCCCCGCCGCTGGGCCGCGGCCAGCCTTTGCCAGCGGGCGCGCAGGGCGGGCGAGCGCGGCCGGAAGTAGCGGTCGAAGTCGCGGGTGCGGTCGACGCTGCCCACGATCTGCGCGACGGGCACCACCTGCAGGCCCAGCTTCCGCTCGGTCACCAGGCCCAGCGCGGAGACGACCTCGTCGTAGGGCAGCACCTCGTTGACGTCGCCGGGCTGGCCGCGCACCCACGCCGCCAGCCGGGCGATGTTGGCGCGCCGCCGCGACCGCTCGAAATCGCTGCGGGCGTCCTCGTCGGGGAATCCGGTGTCACGCGCCACGTCGCCGCTCCCTCACGCGGTAGGTCCCCGGGCTCCCGGGGTCGATGTCGAAGTAGGTGTAGCCGACGGTGTTCAGCACCGGTACGCCGTCGATCTCGCGGTCCGGGCCCGGCCGCCCGAAGGGGTGCACGTGCCCGTGCACGAAGACCTGCGGCCGGAGCTGCACGACCAGCCGCCCGAGGGCGGCGAGGCCCTCGTGCGGGCCGTCGTCGCCGTCGCCCACGCCGCGCGCGGGCGAGTGCGCGAGCACCACGTCGACGGTGCGCCGCCGGGCCGCGAGCCGCACCCGCCAGGCCCGGCGCGCCGCCTGGGACTGGGTCCACTGGTTCGGCCCGCCGCGGTAGCGGACGGACCCGCCGAGGCCCGCCACCGTCAGGCCGCCGACGGTGACGACGCGACCGTCGGCGTTGACGCCGCCGCGCGGGCCGGGCGGCTCGCACGGCAGTCCCCCGCGCACGAACCCGCCACGGGTGCGCCGGTAGCCGCTGTGGTCGGGATCGTGGTTGCCGGGGACGAAGACGCAGGGCACGCCGTAGCGGTCGACGAGCGACTCCAGGTACCCGCCGGACAGGTCGCCGGCCCCGAGGATGAGGTCGGGACGCAGCGTCGACGAGGCGAGCGCCAGGCCCGGCACCTCCTCGTCGCTGACGGCGAGCACCCGCACGGCGCGCTGCCCTTGCCCCCGCCTACAGGGCCAGGTTCCGCCCGGACGCGGCGTCGAAGACGGCGATCTTGGTCGGGTCGTAGTACAGGTCGACCTCGGCGCCGCGGGCGGCCGTCGAGTCGGCGGACAGGCGCGCGACGATCTCGTCGACGCCGGCGGGCGGGGGCAGCTGCTGCCCCGCGTTGAGGTCGCCGAGGACGTCGGTGCGGGCGTCGTCCGCCGCGACGGCGAAGTGCACGAACTTGTCCGAGCCCATGGACTCGAGGACGTCGACGCGGGCACGGAAGGTGAGCCCGCCGACGCGCTGGTTCGGGTCCAGCAGGCGGGCGTCCTCGAAGTGCTCCGGGCGGATGCCGACGACCACGTCGCCGTTGCGGTTGCCCGCCGCCGCGGCCTTCTCGGCCAGCTGCGGCGCGTCCAGCAGCAGGATCTCGCCGAGCGCGGTGTCGATGCCCACCGAGGTGAGGCGGCCGGGCACGAAGTTCATCGCGGGCGAGCCGATGAAGCCGGCGACGAACAGGTTGTTCGGGCGGTCGTAGAGCTCCTGCGGGGCGCCGATCTGCTGCACGTCGCCGCTCTTGAGCACCACCACGCGGTCGCCGAGGGTCATGGCCTCGGTCTGGTCGTGGGTCACGTACACCATGGTGGTGCCGAGGCGCTTCTGCAGGCGGCTGACCTCGGTGCGCATCTGCACCCGCAGCTTGGCGTCGAGGTTGGACAGCGGCTCGTCCATGAGGAAGGCCTTGGGGCTGCGCACGATCGCGCGGCCCATCGCGACGCGCTGCCGTTGGCCGCCCGAGAGCTGCGACGGCCGCCGGTCGAGGTGCTGCGTGAGGTCCAGCGTGCGAGCGGCGTCCTCGACGGCCGCATTGATCTGATCCTTCGGCAGCTTCGCCAGCTTGAGCGGGAAGGCGATGTTCTCACGCACCGTCATGTGCGGGTACAGCGCGTAGGACTGGAAGACCATCGCGATGTCGCGGTCCTTGGGCGCCCGCTCGTTGACGCGCTCACCGCCGATCCGCAACTCGCCGTCGGAGATGTCCTCCAGGCCCGCGATCATGTTCAGCGTGGTGGACTTGCCGCAGCCCGACGGGCCCACCAGGATCACGAACTCGCCGTCGGCGATCTCCAGGTTGATGTCGCTGACGGCGGTGGAACCGTCGGGGTAGGTCTTGCGCACGTGGTCCAGGACGATGTCGGCCATGTGAATTGCTCCTTCGAGTGTTTCAGCCCTTGACCGCACCGGACGTCAGTCCGGCCACGATCCGTCGCTGGAAGATCAGCACGAACACGATGATGGGGATGGTGACGATCACGGCGGCGGCCGCGATCGACCCGGTGGGCTCCTCGAACTCGGAGCTGCCGGTGAAGTTGGTGATGGCCACGGGCGCCGTGGTCGAGGCGTCCGTCGCGGTCAGCGTGAGCGCGAAGAGCAGGTCGTTCCAGCAGAAGATGAAGACCAGGATCGCGGCGGTCACCACGCCGGGGGCCGCGAGCGGTGCGATCACGCGGCGGAAGGCCTGCGCCGGGGTGGCGCCGTCCATCTTGGCCGCCTTCTCCAGCTCCCAGGGGATCTCGCGGAAGAACGCCGAGAGCGTGTACACCGTGAGCGGCAGCGCGAAGGTGATGTACGGCAGGATCAGGCCGGGCCAGGTGTCGAACAGACCCACCTTGCGCTCGATGTTGAACAGCGGCGTGATGAGCGAGACCTGCGGGAACATCGCGATGAGCAGCGCCGCGCCGACGAACAGCTTCTTGCCCGGGAAGTCCAGCCGCGCCACCGCGTACGCGGCGAACATGCCGATCAGGACGGCGATCACGGTGGAGATCAGCGCGATGCCGATCGAGTTGATCAGCGGGCGGATGAAGCCGTTGCCCTCGAAGATCGCGGTGTAGTTCTCCCCGGTGATCTTCTTCGGGATGAAGCTGCCGTCCGCGATGGACGAGGTGGGCTTGAGCGAGAGCGAGATGATCCACAGCACGGGGATCAGGGCGTAGAGGATCACCAGCAGATCGATGACGCTCCAGCCGAGCTTCTTACCGACGGAACCTTGAGCCATGTCCTACCCCTACCGTCGATCGCCCGAATCGGAGCCCGGCACCGAGGTGCCGAACGCCTTGACGAAGATGAACGCGATGATCGCGACGCAGATGAAGATCAGCACCGAGATCGCCGATCCCACACCCAGGTTGAACGCCTTGAACAGGTTGTCGTACCCGAGGATGGAGACCGAGCCGGTGCCGTTGCTGCCCTTCGTCAGGATGTAGATGTTGTCGAAGATGCGGAAGGCGTCCAGCGTGCGGAACAGCAGCGCCACCAGGATCGCCGGCTTCATCAGCGGGATCGTGATCTTGAGCAGGCGGGTCCACGGGCCGGCGCCGTCGAGCGCCGCGGCCTTGAGCAGGTCGTCGGGCACCAGGGCGAGGCCCGAGAGCAGCAGCAGCGCCATGAACGGCGTCGTCTTCCACACCTCGGCCAGGATGATGATCGCGACCGACGGCCACTGCTCGGTGAGCGGCGCGCTCCCGTCGGGCAGCAGGCCGGCGAGGTAGCCGGTCCCCGGGGTCCAGGCGTAGTACCAGGAGAACGCCGCGACGACGGTGACGATGCCGTACGGGATCAGCACCACGGTGCGCACCAGGCCGCGGCCGACGAGCGTGCGGTGCATGACCAGCGCGATCGCGAGGCCCAGCACGAACTCGATGACCACCGAGACCACGGTGATGAGCGAGGTCATGCCCAGCGCCTGCCACCAGTAGCCGTCCTGCAGCACGGTGACGTAGTTGCCGAAGCCGATGAACTCGTCCTGCCCCGGGTAGGCCAGCGACGACTTGTGCAGGCTCAGCCAGAAGGCGTAGATGATCGGGTACGCGGTGACCAGGAACATCACCAGCGCGGCGGGGGCGATGAGCAGCAGGCCCAGCTTGCGCTCGGCGCGGCGCCCCTCGCTCTCGGGGGCGGGGCCCGTCGGATCGTTCGACGGTGCCTCGGTCACGGCGGTCACGGCACGAGCCCCTTTCCGTCCATCGCCTTCTGCGCGGCGGCGGTCAGTTCATCGGCCAGCGTCTCCGGGTCCCAGGAGCCGACGGGGGCCAGCTTGGCCTGCAGCAGGGTCGACATCGCCTGGTACTGGGGCGTGATCGGCCGCACGGCGGTGGTGTTCTCCTGCAGCTGGTCGCGGATGAGCGAGGCCATCGGGTAGTCCTTGCGGAACTCCGCGTCGTCGTAGAGCTTCGCGAGGATGGGCGGGGTGCCGCCCTTGATCGCGTACTTCCGCTCGGCGGCCTCGTTGGTGAGGCAGGCGAGCGCGGCGAAGGCCTGCTTCTCGTACCGGGTGGTCTTCGCGACGGCGAAGTTGATGCCGCCGACCGTGGTCTTGGCGGGCTTGCCCGCGATCACCGAGGGGTACGGCGCGAAATCGAACTTCTGTCGCGTGAGCGTGTTGATCTCGTTGAGCTGCACCGCCGTCGGCGACGGCGGGTCCGCCGCATCCTTCGGTGGGTTCAACAGCGCGTCGAACTTGGTCAGCTCGGCGAGGTAGGGAACCTGGCCGGCGGCGCCGTTCTGCTGCGCGCTCGCGTAGACGAAGGGCCAGTTGACCTGGAAGATCGCCTTGCCGGTCTCCATGCCGAGGCGCGACTTGCCCTCGTCGAGCTGGGTGAACGACGGGTCGCGGCCGGGCGCCGTGGCGACCGCCTTCATAATCGACAGCGCCTTGACGGTGGCGGCGCGGTGCTCCGGGGTGTCGGTGAGCGTCACCGTCTTGCCGTCCTCCGCCACCATCCGTCCGCCGGCGCTCTCGAGCAGCGAGTTGAACCACACGACCACGCCCTCGTACTGCGCGGCCTGCGCCTCGATCTGCGTGGGTCCGCCGAGTTCGCCGGATGTGGTCGCGTAGTGCACCACCTGGTCCCAGGTCAGCTTCGGCGGCTGGTTGCCGATCTTGCGGCCCAGGACCTTCTCCAGCGCGTCCTTGCGGTACCAGAGCAGCTGCGTGTTGGTCCACGCCGGCGCCGCGTACTGCTTGTCCTGCCACATCGCCGTCTTGAGCGGGCCCGCGAGCACCGTCTTCTTGGCGGCGGCGGCCAGGTCGTCCGGGAAGGGCAGGACCCAGCCCGCCTCGGCGAACTCGGCGGTCCAGTTCACGTCCAGGCCCACGATGTCCATCGTCCGGTCGTTGCCGTTGGCGCGGCGGGCGATCTGCAGCCGCTGGTCGTCGGCCTGCTTCGGCAGCGCGTGCCCGACGACCCTGTAGTCGCTCGTGGAGCAGTCCTGCGCGACCTCCTTGACCGTCTTCGCGCCGTCCGCCGGCGCGTAGACGTTCAGGGTGATGCCGCTGTCCTCGGTGCCGCACCCCGCGAGCAGGGTCACGGCCATGGTCGCCGTGAGTCCCGCCGCCGCGGCGCGCGTGCGCCGCCGGGTGCCGAGCCGCGTTCTCCGTCGTATCGTCACGCCGCCTCCTTCGCCGCCCCCGACCGGTGGCGTCCGCTGGAAAGCTAGCCGACGAGACCGGTGAGGTGAACCACATTCGGCATTATCGTGCCAGACCGGGCGCCAGGTCGTTCATCACCTGGCTGAACTCGGCGTCGGGGTCCACCTGGATCCCCAGAGTGCGGGCGGCACCGTCGAGCACGAACCACGTGACGTCGGTGAGCGATTCGACCACGTCGGCGCGTGAGCGTCCCCGGACCGCGGCCTCGCCGCGCACCCAGCTGGTGAGCGTGCCCTCCACCATCGTGAACACCATGAAGGGCACGTCGGCGAAGGCGCGGGGGTCGAGCCCGGTCAGGGCGGCGAGGCCGTCGATGGTCTGGTCCGCGCGGGCGACCACGCGGTGCTTGAGCTCCCCGATGGCGTCGGGGGCCACGGGTACGCCGTCGGAGCCGGCCACCGCGTCGGTGGGCCCGGCGCGCAGCAGGTCGACGAGGCGCGGGTTGTCCTGCATCCACGAGGCGGCGCTCGCGATGGAGCGGCGCACGATCTCGCGCAGCGAGCCGGTGGAGACGTCGAGATCGGCCTCGAGTTCCGCGGCGAACCGTTCGACCACGAATCCGCGGAGCCCCCGCGCCAGGTCGTCCTTGCTCTTGAACTGCCGGTACACCACGGATTTCACCAGGCCGGCGCGCTCGGCGATGCTCCGCACGGGGATCGAGGCACCGGGCTCGGACTCCTCGACCAGTTCGGCCGCGGCCCGCAGGATCAGATCGCGCCGCTGCGAATTGTGGGCGCGCCAGCGCAACTCGTAGCCGCTCTCGGCCTCGCGCGTCGCCATACCCGCGATGTTACGCCGGTGCGGCGCCGTCCCGGACCGGTAACCGAGTGGACGGCGCCCGGCGGGGGACGCTCAGGCCGCGATCTGCGCGGGGCGCGTGGGCTCCCCGCGGTAGCGGGCCTTGTGCCCGTCGATCCGCAGCAGCTTCCACATCAGCTTGCCGACCGGCGTCATGAGTCCGAGATCATCGGCGAGCGCGCGCATCTCGGCGAAGTAGTCGTTGAGGAGCGCCCGCGCCGTGGGCCCGCGCCAGAAGGCCTCGCGCTTGACCTCGCGCGGGACCTCGAACTGCTCGAAGAAGGCCTTGGGCGGGGTGAAGATCTCCCCCACCAGCCAGCGCATCGCGAGCGGGAAGGCGACGGCGCAGATCCGCTTCTGCCGCGGCGTCATGTCGCGCAGGTGGGAGTGCAGGAACTCGTGCGCGAAGGAGATGTGCCGCGCCTCCTCGGCGACGTGGATCTCCATGGTGCGCAACACCAGCGGCGGCACCTGGCCGCCGTGCCGCATGATCGCCTTCTGATAGTGGTCGATCGGCTCCTCGCCGCCGAGGATGCCCATAAACAGGATCACGTGCGCGTGGCCGCCCAGCACGCCGATCATCGGGGAGGCCCGGCGGAACCACTTCCGCATGCCCGGGACGTCGACGTCGACGCGGTTCACCAGCTCCTGGAACATCTGGATGTGGTTGCACTCCTCCGTCATCTCGTGGAGGCAGTAGCGGAACTCCGGCGACTTGTTCGGGAGCTTCATGATGTACTGCATCATTCCGCGGATCAGGATGGACTCGAAGGCCGCGCCCACCTTGATGGTGTTGGCCATGCGCCACTTCCCGATTTCGATCCGCTTCTCCAGCGGCAGGTCGCGGTACCACTGCGTCGCACCGAGGGAGTCGAGCGTGGGCGGCAGCACCCACCGCGGATCGTGCGGGTCCAGCGCCAACTCGGGCGAGTCCCAGTCGATGTCGAGGTAGGGATCGAAGCGCCGGTGCACCGAACCGTCGGACAGGTCCTCCAGCACGTCGACGTAGCCCTGTTCGAGTTCGCGCCGGCTGACGCGTCCCAGGATGTCCGCCATGAGAGTCCTCCTTGTGATCGCTATCACTTCTCTCGAATTTAGCAGGACATCGCGACCCGGTAAACAGGTTCGGCGGACTCGATGCGGCGAGGGCGTCGAGGCTCAGTCGGTGAGCGCGCGCAGTGCCGCGACGTGGCGGGCGAAGGCGGAGGTCCCGGCGGGCGTGAGCGCGACCCACTGACGACGCGAGTCCGCGGCGTCGCGCCGCAGCTCGACGTACCGCGCCTCCTCCAGCTTCGCCAGGTGCTTGCTCAGCACGGAGGCGCTCACCCCCAGAGCCTTCGCGAGCAGGTCGAACCGCAGCTCCTCGGCCTGCCCGAGGGCCGCGCAGATCATCAGCCGCTGCCGCGGGTGGATGAGGTCGTCGAACGCCGGCGGGCCGTGGTCCGGGCCGCTCACGCGGACTGCCGCACGGTGAGCCGCTCCGCCGCCACGCGGCAGCCGCCGTAGATGACGACCACCACGGCGAACACCGCGACGTACGTGAGCGGTCGCCCGGCCTCGAGATACTTCGCGGAGATCATCCCGGCGAACATGGCGCCGAAGAAGCCCACCCAGGACACGACCGACGCGCGCGAGCCCGGCGCGAACGCACCCACGCGCCCCCGCCTCTTCGCGATCACCACCAGCACCATGACCGGCACGGCGAAGACCGCGAACGCGAGCAGGATGTTCCGCCAGGTCTGCGGGCCGCCGTAGACCATCGACCACACCCCGGCGACGAACAGGACCTCGAGCGCGAGCAGCCACCACGGCAGGGCCGCCCGACGCCCGGCCGCTCCCGCGGCCTCGACGTCGGCGAGCGTGCCACCGTCCTCCGAGTTCGTTTCCATACCGGAAACAATATGGGATCGTTTCCGGTTCGGCAACTATCTCGGGGCTACTGGATGTTCAGACGCGCCAGCATGTCGCGGGCGCGCTCGGCGACCTGCGGGTCGCAGAGCACGTCGTACCGGCCCGCGACCAGCTGCATCGTCGACGAGAAGTCGCGGGTCCCGCGCGAGGCCCAGTACGGCACCGCGGCGCTGATCAGGCCGAAGACGATACCGCCGATGACGCCGGCGATCACCGTCGCGGGCAGGGACTCCCCGCCGCCCACGAACAGACCCACGAGCAGGCCGAGGAACAGGCCCAGCCAGGCGCCCGAGGCGGCGCCCGCGCTGAGCACGCGCCCCCAGGTCAGGCGGCCGGTGATCCGCTCCACCTGCATCAGGTCGACGCCCACGATGGTCACGTTCTGGACCGGGAACTCCTGGTCCGACAGGTAGTCGACGGCCCGCTGCGCCTCCGCGTAGGTGCTGTAGGAACCGATCGGCCAGCCCTTCGGCGGCGTCGGCAGCCCGCGACCGGCGGGCCCTCCCGGCTGGTTCGGCGACCCGGGACCGGGTAGCGGTTGCGACATTCGGCGCCCTCCCTCACATGCGATTCGTAGAACGAAACTACCCTGAAGTACATGTCGGCTGTCTCCAGAGTATTCGTCGCGCGACTGTCCGGCTTGCCCGTCGTCGGCCCGGACGGCGAATCCGTCGGCCGCGTCCGGGACGCGGTGATCGGCCTGCGCGCCGATCGCAAGGCGCCGCGGGTCCTCGGACTCGCGGTGGAACTGGCGAACCGCCGCCGCATCTTCGTGCCGATGCTCCGCGTGACCAGCATCGAACCCGCCGCCGTCACCCTCAACACGGGGTCGGTGAGCCTGCGCCGACTGCACATCCGCCCCGGCGAGGCGCTCGCCCTCGGACAGCTCCTGGGCACCAAGGTCCGCATCGAGGAGCCCGGGGAACCGTACGACGGTGCCGACGCCTCCGTGGCCGACGTCGGGATCGAGCAGACCCGCACGCGCGACTGGGTCGTGCACCGCCTGGCCGTGAAGATCCGCGCGACCGGCTGGAGCCGGCGCGGGGGCGTGCAGGTGGTGGACCTGCCCCACGTCTACGGCTTCACGACCACGGCACTCACGGGCGCCGACCACGACATCGCCGAGGCGCTGACCGTCTTCGAGGACATGCGCGCCACCGATGTCGCGCAGGCCCTGCGTGAGCTGCCGGCGCAGCGCAGGCTCTCGATCGCGGCGGCCTTCGACGACGAGCGGCTCGCCGACGTCCTCCAGGAGCTCGGCGACGACGACCAGGCCGAGGTGATCGCGTACCTGTCCAAGGCCCGCGCCGCCGACGTGCTCGAGGCGATGGACCCCGACGACGCCGCCGACCTCTTGGGCGAACTGCCCGACACCCAGCGCGAGGAGCTGCTGTCGGTGATGGACCCCGAGGACTCGGGCACCGTCCGCCGCCTGCTCACGTTCTCGCCCTACACCGCGGGCGGCATGATGACGCCCGAGCCGATCGTCGTGACCCCGTCGACCACGGTGGCCGAGGCCCTCGCCCGGGTCCGCAACCCCGACATCACGCCCGCGCTGGCCAGCATGGTCTTCGTGGTGCGGCCCCCGACGGCGACGCCGACCGGCCGCTACCTCGGCGCGGTGCACCTGCAGCAGCTGCTGCGTGAGCCCCCGGCCGACCTGGTGGGCGGCATCGTCGACACCGACCTGCCGCGCCTCGGGCCGGACGACCCCCTCGGTGCGGTGACCCGCTATTTCGCGGCGTACAACCTGGTCAGCGGGCCGGTCATCGACGCGGAGAACCACCTGCTGGGGGCCGTGTCCGTCGATGACGTCCTCGACCACCTGCTTCCCGAGGACTGGCGCGACGAGGACGAGCACACCGAGGAGGTGACCGGATGAAGGAGCGTTCCCGGCTCGACACCCCGCGGCTCTCGCGCAGCTTCAACTTGAACCTGGGCGACGACATGATCGGCCAGGGCGCCGAGAGCGTCGCCCGGTTCCTGGGAACCGGGCGCTACCTCGCGATCCAGACCGTGATCGTGCTCGTGTGGATCGCGCTCAACGTCCTGTGGTTCACCTACCACTTCGATCCGTACCCGTTCATCCTGCTCAACCTGGCCTTCTCGACCCAGGCCGCGTACGCCGCGCCGCTCATCCTGCTCGCGCAGAACCGGCAGGAGAGCCGCGACCGGGTCTCGCTCGACGAGGACCGGATGCGCGCCGCGCAGACCAAGGCCGACACCGAGTTCCTCGCCCGCGAGCTGGCCTCGGTGCGCCTGGCCGTGGGCGAGGCCGCGAGCCGCGACTACATGCGCCGCGAGCTCGACGAGGTGCACGAGAAGCTGGACGCGCTCACCGCGCTGCTGCAGACCCTGGAACACCGCAGCCACGCGCCCGCGACGCCGGAGGACCGCGGCGATGCGCCCGACTGACCCGCGCGAACTGCTGCATCCCGTCCTGCCGCCGGAGACCTATCAGCGCCTCGGGATCGCCCCGCCGCGGCCGCCGCAGCTGTACGGCACGGGCGGACCGGTCTCCTCGGCGGGCACGCCCTACCTCACGGGGCGGGCCGTGACCGGCGCTCCGGCACCGTCGCCCGCGGACGCACCGGCACCGTCGGGCCCGGTTCCCGTGCCCGGTACGGCGCCCTACACCCCGGCGGTTCCCGCGGGGCCGCCGCCGGCCAAGGACCGGTCGGTGGCGATCGTGCTGGGCGCGACGGTGCTGATCATCGCGATCATCCTCGGCGCGACCTGGTACATCCTCGCCAACCGCTCCAGCGCCGGCGACGAGCAGCAGATCCGCGACGTCATCGCCGCCGAGACGAAGACCCTCAACGACCGGGACCTGTCGGCGCTGATCGGCGTCCGCTGCGCCACGGACGTCGCGATGCTGCAGACCCAGTTCACCGCGCAGACCTTCGCCGCCGAGATCGACACGCTGCTCGGGCCGGACGGTCGCTGGGAGGTCGTCGTCGGGCAGATCCGGGTCGACGGCGGCGCGGGCACCGCGGAGGCCGAGGTCACGTCGACGCCGGTGGGCTCATCGACAGTGGTCTCGAAGTCCCTCACGGACACGACCACCCTCCGGAAGGAGTCCGGAGGGTGGAAGGTGTGCGTGAGTTCGTCGCGGGTGCGGTGACTCAGTAGCGGTAGTGCTCGGGCTTGTACGGGCCCTCGACGTCGACGCCGATGTACTCCGCCTGCTCCTTGGTGAGCTTGGTCAGGGTGCCGCCCAGGGCCTCGACGTGGATCCGCGCGACCTTCTCGTCGAGGTGCTTCGGCAGGCGGTAGACCTCGTTGTCGTACTCGTCGGGCTTGGTCCACAGCTCGACCTGCGCGATGACCTGGTTGCTGAAGCTGTTGGACATCACGAACGACGGGTGGCCCGTCGCATTGCCCAGGTTCAGCAGGCGGCCCTCGGAGAGCACGACGATCGACTTGCCGGTGTCCCCGAAGGTCCACTGGTCGACCTGCGGCTTGATGTTCAGGCGCACGGCGCCCGACTTCTCCAGGCCCGCCATGTCGATCTCGTTGTCGAAGTGGCCGATGTTGCCGAGGATCGCATGATCCTTCATCGCCTTCATGTGCTCGAGCAGGATGATGTCCTTGTTGCCCGTCGAGGTGATGACGATGTCGGCGTCGCCGATCGCGTCCTCGACGGTGACCACGTCGAAGCCGTCCATGAGCGCCTGCAGGGCGTTGATCGGGTCGATCTCGGTGACCTGGACGCGCGCGCCCTGGCCCGCGAGCGACTCGGCGCAGCCCTTGCCCACGTCGCCGTAGCCGGTGATGAGCACCTTCTTGCCGCCGATCAGCACGTCGGTGCCGCGGTTGATGCCGTCGATCAGCGAGTGGCGGGTGCCGTACTTGTTGTCGAACTTGCTCTTGGTAACCGAGTCGTTGACGTTGATCGCCGGGAAGGCCAGCTCGCCGGCGGCGGCGAACTGGTACAGGCGCAGCACGCCGGTGGTGGTCTCCTCGGTGACGCCCTTGACCGACTCCGCGATCGTGCTCCACTTGGTGGCGTCCTTGGCCAGCGACTCGCGCAGCAGGGCCAGGAAGACCTGGTACTCGTGGCTGTCGGCGTCCTCGTCGGTGGGCGGGACCACGCCCGCGGCCTCGAACTGCGCGCCGCGCAGCACGAGCATGGTGGCGTCGCCGCCGTCGTCGAGGATCATGTTGGCGGGCTCGCCCGGCCAGGTGAGCATCTGCTCCGCGGCCCACCAATACTCCTCGAGGGTCTCGCCCTTCCAGGCGAAGACCGGCACGCCCTGCGGCGCCTCGACGGTGCCGTGCGGCCCCACGACCACGGCCGCAGCGGCCTCGTCCTGGGTGGAGAAGATGTTGCAGGAGGCCCAGCGGACCTCGGCGCCGAGCTCCACGAGGGTCTCGATGAGCACCGCGGTCTGCACCGTCATGTGCAGCGAGCCCGAGATCCGCGCGCCCTTGAGCGGCTTGACATCGGCGTACTCGCGGCGCAGCGCCATCAGGCCGGGCATCTCGTGCTCGGCCAGGCTGAGCTGCTTGCGGCCCGCCTCCGCGAGGGAGAGGTCCGCGACCTTGAAGTCGATTCCGTTCGCCGTATCGGCGGTCAGCGTAGAAGTCACGCGGTCCAGGCTATCGCTCCTGGTGCGCGGCGTCCCCGCCACCCGTTGCGGTTGCGTTCCGAACGTCGGGATTTTCGACGTTCCGCCGCCGGATTACGTCTCGAAGCGGCGCAGAACCCGAGTATCGGAACGGATCTGCCGGAAACGCAGAACCGCGGCGGGAGCAGATGCTCCGGCCGCGGTTCCGTGTGTGGGGACGCTGCGGTCAGTCGGCCAGCGACTCGATGACCTCGCCGCGCTCACGCCTGCCGAGCAACGAATGGTTCTTCGAGTAGACGAAATAGACGACCACGCCGAGTGCCATCCAGATGAGGAAGCGGACCCAGGTCTCGAGCGTGAGGTTGAACATCAACCAGCCGCAGGCGATGACCGACAGGATCGGCACCAGGGGCACGAGCGGGGCGGTGAAGCCACGCTTGAGGTCCGGGCGCTGCTTGCGCAGCACGATGACACCGACCGAGACCAGGACGAAGGCGAACAGCGTGCCTATGTTGATCAGCATGGTCAGTTCCTTGAGCGGGAAGATGCCGGCCAGGAACGCGACCACGACGCCGACGCCGACCGAGATCCGCACCGGCACGCCGCGGTCGGAGGTCTTGGCCAGCTGGCGCGGCAGCAGGCCGTCGCGGGCCATGGCGAAGAGGACGCGGTTCTGGCCCATGAGCAGCACCATCACCACGGTGGTGAGGCCGGCGAGCGCGCCGATCGAGATGATCGTCGCCGCCCAGTCCACGCCGTTGAGCGAGAAGGCGTAGGCCAGGTTCTTCTCGCCGCCGTCGCCGGCACTGGTGGCGAGGTCCTTGTAGCTAGCCATGCCCGTGACGACCACGGTGACCGCGATGTAGAGGACGGTGACGATCGCCAGCGAGCCCAGGATGCCGCGCGGCACGTCGCGCTGCGGCTTCACGGTCTCCTCGGCGGAGGTCGCCACGATGTCGAAGCCGATGAACGCGAAGAAGACGATGCCCGCGCCGGCGAGCACGCCGAACCAGCCGTACGACGAGCCGCTGCCGAAGATCGCTTGGAACAGCGTGGAGTCCAGAGTGACGCCGGACTTCTCGCCCGGCACGGATTCGGGGACGAACGGCGAGTAGTTCGAGCCCTTGATGTAGAAGGCGCCGACCACGATGACGAGCAGCACGACGGCCACCTTGATCGCCGTGATCACGGCGGACACGCGCGAGGAGACCTTCGCCCCGAAGGTGAGCAGGACCGTCAGGACGCCGACGATGAGCATCGCGCCCCAGTCGATCGTGTGGCCCCCGATCTCGACCGCCGCCGGACCCGTGCCGAAGACCGTGCCGAGGTAGCTCGACCAGCCGCTCGCCACCGCCGCGGCGGCGATGGAGAACTCCAGCACCAGGTCCCAGCCGATGATCCACGCGACGAATTCGCCGAAGGTGGCATAGGAGAACGTGTAGGCCGAACCGGCGACCGGCACCGTCGACGCGAACTCGGCATAGCAGAGCGCGGCGAGGCCGCACGCGATCGCGGCGATGATGAACGACACCGAGACCGCCGGGCCCGAGTAATCACCTGCCGTCGAGGCGCCGATGGTGAAGATGCCGGCACCGACGACGACCGCGACGCCGAAGATCGTGAGGTCCCATGCGGTCAGCTGTTTCTTGAGCCGGGTGCCGACCACCTCGGTATCGGCGATCGATTGTTCCACCGATTTGGTGCGCAGCAGTGGGTTGGCCATGCGTGCTCCTGTGTCGTCTCGGGTGTGTGAGTCGTCTCGGGTCTGTGACGATTCATCAAACACCACTGCGGCACCGCAGCGGGGCATTTCAGGCGTCTGCACCCACCGCCGCCACGACCCGTCCGCCCGCGACCCGGTAACAGCGATCGGCGGCGGCGCGGAGCACCGGATCGTGCGTGATCACGATGACGGTGCGGCGCACCGCGATCGACCGCAGCACGCCCACCAGCCGCTCGGTGTTCGCACGGTCCAGCCCGGTACTGGGTTCGTCGAGGATCAGCACCGGCGTGAGCCGGCCCAGCCCGCGCGCGAGGGCGATCCGCTGCCGCTGCCCGCCCGAGAGCTCCTCCCCGCCCAGGGACGTCGGCGTGGCGTAGCCGTCGGGCAGCCCGCGCACGAACTCGTCGGCACCCGCCAGCGCGCCCGCGACGCACGGGTCGGCACCGCTGCCGTAGGCGATGTTCGAGGCCAGCGTGCCGGTCCGGATCACGGCACGTTGGGGCACGAGCGTCACCAGTTCTCCGAGCGCGGCGCCCGCCGGGGCCACCCGCTCCCCCAGTACGACGGTGCCCTCGGCCTCCGTCAGCCCCGCGAGCACCTGCGCGAGCGTCGACTTCCCGGAGCCGGAGGGCCCCACGAGGGCCGTCAGCGCGCCCGGTTCGGCCGAGAACTCGGGACAGTCGAGAACGAAATCCCCGCGCCGAGCGCGCAGATCGGTCACCCGCACGACAAGACCGGGAGGGACGAGCCGCGTGCCGCCACCGCCAAGACCGTCACCACCTGGGCGGTCACCGCCGAGCGGAACGGCGCCGGCGGGCGGCGCACCGTCGACCCGGGCGGACCGCGGTGCGGCGCGGAGGGGACCCACGACCTCGACCAGGCGATCGGCGCTGACCCGCGCGCCGACGAGCGCGAGGCGGCTCTCGGCGACGTCCTGTACCCGGGGATAGAGGTATCCCAGGTAGCCGGTGAGCGCGATCAGCGCGCCGTAGGTGAGGCCGCCGGTGCGCACCAGTGCCACCCCGGCCACCGAGACGGCGATCAGCGTGAGCGCCTGCGCCGACCCCAGGACACCGCCGAACGCGGCGTGCACGCGGGCCTCCCGCATGCGGGCCGCGAGCAGCGCGGCGCCGCGACGGTGCACCTCGGCGCGTTCGGCGGGCTCCATCGTGTGCAGGCGCACGTGTTCGACGGTGGAGGAGACCTCGGCGATCGCCGTCCCGAGCGCCGAGTGGGCGGTGCGCTCGCGCGCCGTCGCCCGTTCCTGCGCGCCGCGAAAGGCCCGGGCGAGGCCCATGAGCACGGGCACCGCCACCAGTGCGACGAGGGTCAGCTGCCAGCTCAGCCACCAGGCGGCGCCGATCAGGCCGCCCGTCGTCAGCACGGCGACGACGGCCTGCACCACGGACACCGAGAGCGCGGTCTCCAGCACGACCACGTCCTCGGTGAGGCGGACGACCACGTCCCCCGCGGAGAGCCGGTGCACCGCGTCCATCGGCAGGCGCAGCAGCTGCGCGAAGACCTCGTCGCGCAGGGCGAGGACGGTGCCCTCCGCGGCCCGGCAGGTAGCGAGGGTCCCGGCGTAGGTGAGGGCCGCGCCGAGCAGGGTGACGGCCACCCAGGAGGCGACGCCCCGCGCCGCGGCTCCGTGGGAGTCGGAGTCGAGGACCGTGGTGAGGACGTCGGCCATGACCAGCACCGATGCGACCTCGACGAGTGCCGCCGCGACCAACAGCGCCAGGCCACCGACGAGGGATCGTCGGTGGCCCGGCGTGAAGGTCCACAGCAGCCGAAGGAGGCCGGTGGATGTCATCGGACTCCTCGGGTCACTGCCAGACCCAGTCCCACCGGCGCGCCTGTGGGTTCCACCGACGCACGCGGCGGCGCTGGGGCTGCTGCGGCTTCGGCTGACCCGGTCGCTGTCCCTGACCGTTGCCCTGTCCCGGTGCTGCCATGTGTTCATCTCCTTGCGTCGCGGCCCGTTCGGCCTGTTTCCGATGTGCAAGGACCACTCTGGCGGCGGTGTCTGGGCGTCCTCTGCCGCGGAGCTGGCAGTCGTATGGGAGGCCGCGAAGTTACCCGCGGGTGTTACTGGCCGGTACGCGAAAACTGTTGGCGTACCGCCGAGTAACACTTACCGTCGGGCCTATGACCAAGACTTTCGCGCACACCACCGATCAGACCGTCGCCCAGCTCCTCAGCATCGTCGAGGGCGGCGACGACGTGCTGCTCACGCGCGACGGCAAGCCGCTCGCCGTGCTCAGCAAGGCACAGCCCGAGGCCGTCGCCGTGGCGAACATGCAGACCTTCGACATCCCCGAGACCTTCTACGAGAACCTCGGCGGCTGCTGATCCCTCGGTGATCTAATGCCCGCCCACCAGCGTGCGGAAGAACTCCGCCGCCGGTGAGTGGGCCGTCACCACGACGCCCGGGTCCGAGGCGGCCATCCACAGGCCGCTGCCCGCGGGCACGTCGATCGCCCTGCCCGCACTGCGCACCGTCACCGATCCGTCGGTGACCACGAGCAGCTGCGGGCCGCGTGCGTCCAGCTCCACCGACGCCGCGCGCTTGAGCGCGGTCCCGTCGAGCCGCACCCGCGAGACCCGGAACTCCGGCGCGGGCGTCGCGAAGACCACCTCGGGGCCGACCGTCGAGGTCCGGGGCGCCAGGTCCGACGGTGCGCGAGGCGTGAAGTCCAGCACCCGCAGCAGCTCCGGCACGTCGACGTGCTTGGGGGTCAGTCCGCCGCGGAGCACGTTGTCGGAGTTCGCCATGACCTCCACGGCCGCGCCGCTCACGTAGGCGTGCAGGTTGCCCGCGGAGAGGTACAGGGCCTGCCCCGGTTCCAGCACGATCCGGTTGAGCAGCAGCGCCGCCAGCACCCCGGCGTCGTCCGGGTAGCGCTCCCCCAGCGTCAGCGCGAGCTGCGCCTCCCCCTTGAACCGCTCCGCCCCGCTCTCCAGGTACCGCACGCAGCCGCCGAGCACCGCGGGCACCAGCACCGCCAGCGCGGGCTGCGGCAAGGTGATCCACGTGGTGACCAGCGCGCGCAGGCCCTGCGAGTCCGGCTGCCCGGCGAGCAGCCCCAGGTAGCTGTCCAGTTCGGGCACGGCCAGCACCCGCAGCAGTTCGACGGTGACGGCCGGGTCGCGGAAGCCGGCCAGAGCCTCGAACCGGCTCAGCGCGATCACGACCTCCGGTTTGTGCGCGGCGTCGCGGTAGTTGCGCTCGGGCGCGTCGAGCGGGATGCCGGCGGCGTTCTCCCGGGCGAAGCCCTCCTCGGCCTGCTCCCTCGAGGGATGCGCCTGCAGCGAGAGCGGCTCGTCCGCCGCGAGGACCTTCACCAGGTAGGGCAGCCGGTCGCCGAAGTCGCCCCGGCACGTGGGTCCCAGCTGACCGTCGAGGTCGGCGCCGATCGCGGACAGCAGGTCGCCGTCGGTCGCGGTGTCGGAGGCGTCGTAGAGCTTGGCGGGATCGGCGGGGTGCGCGCCGAACCACAGCTCGGCCTCCGGGTGATTCGACGGCACGTGCCGACCCTGCATCGTCGCCAGGACCGTGCGCGAGCCCCAGGCGTACGGCCGGATGACTCCCTCGATCCGCTGCATCACGCCTCCCCCGTCAGGCGCCGGTAGACCGACGCGAGATCGAACCGTACCGCGAGCGCGAGGAGGTCCAGCGCGTCCGCGCGCGGGCCCGCCGTCTCCGGCGAGCGCTCCGCGCCCTCGTCGACGGGCAGCGACTCCACGTCGGGCAGGGCGCGCAGCCGCGCCTCCACCATCGGCGCGCGCTGCTCCGTGGTCAGGATCAGGACCCGCAGCGGAGTCTGCGCCGCGGGACCGTCGAGGAACGGGTCGTGGAACAGCGGGTCCACCGCGGCTCCGGTCTCCAGCGCCCCGCCGGACGGCGCGGAGGTCAGCTCCGGCGTGGCCAGTTCGACGTCGGCGAGCCCCACCGCGGCGACCACCTGTCCGCCGAGCGTGAGCGCCTGCGACGCCGCGTGTTCCGCGACGGCGAGCCCCGGCGCGGTGTCGGCGGTGAGAGCGACCCGTCGGCCCGTCATGCGGGCGGCGAGGCGTTTCGCGGGATTGGACTCGATGTCACGGTCCGGCGCACCGCGCACGGCCTCGTCGTCGAGGGTCTCGGCGAGCGTGTGCAGGAAGCCCTCCCCGGGGGCGTCGCCGCGGTCGGTTCCCGCGAGGCGCCCGAGAACGGCGAGCAACGCGGCGGCGACGCCGACGAAGCCGAACCGCTCGGGCACCCGCAGGCGCGGCGAGAGGTCGACGGTGCGCCCGGCGGCCGCCTCGGCGACCGGGCCCTCCATGGGGACGGCGACCACGACCACGGCGCCGCGGCGCGAGGCCGTGGCGATGGCGCGGGCGAGCACGAGATCGCCCGCGTCGAATCCGCAGACGACCACCACATCGAGCGCGCCCACCCAGGGCGGCAGCTCGGTGGAGCGGACCAGCGGCACGTCGAACCGGCCGGCGGTGAGGGCCTCGACGAAGCCGGCGGCGGCCGCCGCCGGACCCGCACCGCAGACCACGACGACCGCGCGCGGGGCGAGGCCGTCGAGCTGCGCGAGCGCGCCCTCGTCGACGGCGGTGGCGACCGCGCGTGCCTGTGCGCCCGCGAGCGCCGCGGCACGCAGGTGCCCGCCCACGTCGGCCGCGATCAGGCCCGCCGGATCGTCGAGATCGGTGATCTCGGTCACGGCTTCCTCCCGTCCCATCGGCGTTGCGCCCCGCCGGCGCCGTTCCGACCGCCGGGGCACAGTGCGCGATCAGGCACGTACGATCGCCAGGATCCGCTCGGTCAACGCGCGCACCTCGTCCGTGGTCGCGGCCTCGACGTTCAGCCGGAGCAGCGGCTCGGTGTTGGAAGCGCGCAGGTTGAACCAGGCGCCCGAATCCAACTGTACCGTCACGCCGTCCAGTTCATCGGTGCTCTGGATTTCGTCTGCGAAAGCATCGAGTACGGCGCGGGTGCGCTCGCCCTGATCGGCCACCGTCGAGTTGATCTCGCCCGACGCGGCGTACCGGTCGTAGCCGCCCATGAGCTCCGACAGCGGTGCGTCCTGCTCCCCGAGGGCGGCGAGCACGTGCATGGCCGCGAGCATCCCGGAGTCGGCGCCCCAGAACTCGCGGAAGTAGTAGTGCGCGGAGTGCTCGCCGCCGAACACGGCGCCGGTCTCGGCCATCTGCGCCTTGATGAAGGAGTGCCCGACACGCGTCCGCACGGGGGTGCCGCCGTTCTCCACGATGATCTCCGGCACCGCCTTCGACGTGATGAGGTTGTGGATCACGGTGGCGCCCGGGTTCTTCGCGAGCTCCCGCTCCGCGACCAGCGCCGTCACCGCCGACGGGGACACCGGCTCCCCCTTCTCGTCCACCACGAAGCAGCGGTCGGCGTCGCCGTCGAAGGCGAGGCCGATGTCGGCGCCCTGCTCGACGACGAACTTCTGCAGGTCGACGAGGTTCTTCGGGTCGAGCGGGTTGGCCTCGTGGTTCGGGAAGTTACCGTCGAGCTCGAAGAACAGCGCCCGCACGTCGAGCGCCTCGACGGGCCCGAGGACCGAGGGCACGGTGAAGCCGCCCATGCCGTTGCCGGCGTCGACGGCCACCCGCAGCGGGCGCGACCCGGACAGGTCGACGAGCCCGCGCAGGTAGTCGCCGTACTCGTCGAGCACGTCGCGCTCGGACACCCGGCCGGGCGCACCGTCGTACGACGGGACGCCGTTCGCCACCTGCTCGGTGATGGCCCCCAGCCCCGTCTCCTGCCCGACCGGCTTGGCGCCGGCCCGGCACAGCTTGATGCCGTTGTACGCGGCCGGGTTGTGCGAGGCGGTGAACATCGCGCCGGGGCGATCGAGCAGGCCGGAGGCGAAGTACAGCTCGTCGGTGGAGGCGAGGCCGATGAGCGTGACGTTCACGCCCTGCGCGGTGACACCCTCGGCGAACGCCGCGGACAGCGTCGGCGACGAGTCGCGCATGTCGTGGCCCACGACGGCGTCGGTGGCGCCCTCGCCGCGGATCAGCGCGCCGAAGGCCGCGCCCACGTCGCGGACGAAGGCCTCATCGATCTGCTCCCCGACGAGGCCGCGCACGTCGTACGCCTTGATGACAGCCTGCACCGACTCCAGCGCTCGAACCACGCTCGACGACCTCCTCGTGAACGGCATTCGGGTACCCGGCGGGCCCCGTTACGGACGCCCCACCCTATCGGCAATCAGGACACGGACGGACATCCGACGCGGAGGGAGTGACGGCTTCTCGGGCGACTCTCAGTCGACCGGGTCGGGAAGGACCCGAAGATGGCCGCGGCGGCCCGACGGCGCCGCGTGCTTGGGCCCGGATCCCGCGGGCTTGGCCGACGGGGTGAGCGGGGAGCCGCCGAGTCCGTCGTGCACGGGACGCATGGCGCCGATCGGCGGCAGCGAGCGCAGCGGCGCGTCGGTGGGCTCGGTGCTGTGGCGACCCTGCTCGCGGGCGGCGCGCTCGTGCACGGTGTCGGCCAGCGCGGTGAGGTCGTCGTCGAGGGCGGCGCTCCCCACCGAGGCGGCGCTGTAGGCGGGGAGGTTGCGCAGCATCTCCCAGCCGCGGGGCGCCGTCATACGGGTGGCGTGGAACTCGCAGAGGTCCCAGGAATGGGGCTCGCTCGTGGTTCCCAGCGGGCCCAACACGGCGATCGACTGGCGGTAGTCGAACGTCAGCGTCGCCACGGCGTGGTTCCTGCAGCCGGGGCGGCAGCACTGACGGACGGAGTTCACAGCAAGAAGGTTAACCCGTGGCCGCGGCGCCGCGCTCCCGACACACCGTTCGGCCGTCCGCGGCGGCCGTCCGCGGCGCTTCCACCTAGACTGAGAACACGATGAGAAGCAGGAGAGGGACGCCCACGAGCGGCGCGCGACTGCGCCGCCGCGTATCGCGCGACCGGCGCGGCCACGGGCTGCGTGGGCCGCTGGTGCCCCGCGACCTCCCCGCCTATCGCACGCGGTCGCAGGACTTCGACGAGGTGGTCCTCGACGCCTTCGCCGAGATCGACTCGCTGTGGCACGACCGGTTGACCGACCTGGACATCGCCGTCGACGACGTGCCGGGAATCCTGCCCCACGATCCGGATGCGGTGTCGTGGCCCGCGGAGGTGGAGGCCGACGGCCCGATCCCGTTGGCGCGCATGGTGCCCGTGGGGATCGACCGGCGGGGGAACCGCACGAGGGCGCGACTGATCCTGTTCCGCCGCCCCCTGCAACGTCGGGCGAAGACGGAGAGCGATCTGCTGGAGGAGATCCTCGCGATCCTGGTGCACCAGATCAGCGACTACCTCGGCGTGACGGAGGAGACTCTGCTCGCCGGCCCGGACGCGCTCTGACGATCGCGCATCGGGACGAGGCGAACTCCGCGGGCGATGCGATGCCGTCGCGCCCGCGCGACGGGTTCGTCGTAGCGCGCCGCCGCGCGAGCGACGGCCGCCGTACGACGAACGATCAGATGATGCCGCGCTTGAGCTTGCGGCGCTCACGCTCGGACAGACCACCCCAGATGCCGAAGCGCTCGTCCTTCTGGAGGGCGTACTCGAGGCACTCGTTGCGCACCTCGCAGCCCAGGCAGATGCGCTTGGCCTCGCGAGTGGAGCCGCCCTTCTCGGGGAAGAACGCCTCGGGATCCGTCTGCGAGCACAGTGCGCGGTCCTGCCACTGATCCTCGACGGCCTCGTAGAGTTCCTCGAAACCCGCGGGCACGACACTCAAGTGCGCGCGGCTGGACCCACCGGAGAAGCTTCCGAACGGTTCACGATGAGCGTCGATCGTCATCGGCCCGCCTCCCTCGTTGCTTTCGTGGTGTTCGATGGTCTTTCGGTCTGCATGCCCCGCCGGCGAAGATCACGCCGCACTGAATGACACGATTGTGATTACACACGTGCAAAGCCGCCACGTCAAGCTGAACCGGGAAATTAGCTAATACCACCTGGACGGCCGGATGCGAGGCCTCGACACGTGGTTGAGATGTGATCCGCGTCATATTTCACACGCGCTCGCCGACGCACCACCGGGGCCGCGTCGCGCCTTCGATCATGCCAGGAAACGGGGCGTTCGCGCGACCTCCCCGACCGCCGCGACCCGTGGCGGCGGCGGTCGCCGGGCGACCATTACGCTCGAACCCGTGAAGGTGACGGTGCTGGTGGGCGGTGTCGGCGGTGCGCGGTTCCTCGAGGGCGCGCGGGAGCGCTTCGGGGTGACGACGTTCCCGGAGAAGGACGGCGCGGACCCGGGCGGCGCGGCCGGCGATGCGGTGACCGCGGTGGTGAACGTGGGCGACGACGCGTGGATGCACGGCGTGCGGATCTGCCCCGACCTCGACACCTGCATGTACACGCTCGGCGGCGGCATCGACACCGAGCGCGGCTGGGGTCACCGCAACGAGACGTGGCACGCCAAGGAGGAGCTCGCGAAGTACGGCGCCGATCCGGACTGGTTCGGCCTCGGCGACCGCGACCTCGCCACCCACCTCATCCGCACCCAGATGCTGAGTTCCGGGTATCCGCTCACCGACGTCACCGCGGCGCTGTGCAACCGCTGGCAGCCGGGCGTGCGACTGCTGCCCGCGACGGACGGGCGGCACGAGACGCACGTCGTGGTCGCGGACCCCGATTCCACCGACGGCGCCAAGAAGGCCATCCACTTCCAGGAGTGGTGGGTGCGCTACCGCGCCGATATCGAGACCTTCGGCTTCGCCCAGGTGGGCGGGGCCGACGGCCCCGGGTCCGGAAAGGCCCAGGCCTCGCGGGCCGCGCTCGCCGCTATCGAGGAGGCCGACGTGGTCTTCCTCGCCCCGTCGAACCCGGTCGTCTCGATCGGGGCGATCCTCTCGGTCGGTGGAATCCGCGCCGCGCTGCGCACCACGTCCGCCAAGGTCGTGGGCGTCTCCCCCGTGATCGGCGGCGCGCCGCTGCGCGGCATGGCCGACCGGTGCCTCGATGTGCTCGGCATCGAGACCAGCGCACAGGCCATCGGCGAGCACTTCGGGGCCCGCAGCGGCAACGGCATCCTCGACGGCTGGCTCGTCTCGGAGGAGGACGCGGGCACGGAGATCGACGGCCTGCCCGTCGCGGCGGTGCCGCTCCTGATGAGTTCGCCGCAGGCCACCGCGGCGATGATCGACGCCGGCCTCGAGTTGGTCGGCCTGTGACCGGCCCCGCCGCCGGGGCCCCGCTTCCGGGTCGCGGCCCGGAAGCACCGTCACGGCCGGGCCGCGGCCCGGAAGCACCGTCACGGCCGGGCCGCGGCCCGGAAGCACCGTCGCGGCCGGGCCGCGACCACGGCGCACCGTCGCTCGAGATCCTGCCCGTCTTCGGCGTCCCCGAGGTGACCGAGGGCGACGACGTGGGCGCCCTCCTCGCCGATGCGGCGCCCTGGCTCGCGGACGGCGACGTCGTGGTGATCACCTCCAAGGTCCTCTCCAAGGCGGAGGGTCGCGTGCTGCGGGCCCCGTCGGACCCCGAGGAGCGCGACGCCTTCCGCCGGCGCCTGATCGCCGACGAGTCGGTGCGCGTGCTGGCGACCAAGGGCCGCACGTGGATCACCGAGAACAAGCTCGGCATCGTGCAGGCCGCCTCGGGGGTGGACGCCTCCAACGTCGCCTCCGACACCGTCGCGTTGCTCCCCGAGGACCCCGACGGCAGCGCGGCCGCGGTCCGCGCCGCGCTGCGCGAGCGCCTCGGCGTGGACGTCGCGGTGCTGGTCACCGACACGATGGGCCGCGCCTGGCGGAACGGTCAGACGGACGCGGCGATCGGCGCCGCCGGCATGGAGGTGCTGCACGGCTACGCCGGCGCCGTCGACGCCTACGGCAACGACCTGGTGGTCACGGAGATCGCCGTCGCCGACGAGCTGGCCGCCGCCGCGGACCTGGTGAAGGGCAAGCTGGGCGGCGTCCCGGTCGCGGTGGTGCGCGGTTTCTCCGTCCGGGAGCCGGAACCCGGGTCGCCGCTCGCGACGGCGCGCGGCCTCGTCCGCCCCGGCGAGGACGACCTCTTCCACACCGGTGTCGAGCTCGCCCGCCGACAGGCGCTCCTGGTGCGCCGCTCGGTCCGCTCCTTCGCCGACGAGCCCGTCCCCGAGGAGGACGTGCGGGACGCCGTCGCGGAGGCCCTGACGGCCCCTGCGCCGCATCACACCCATCCGGTGCGGTTCGTGTGGGTGCGCGATGCCGCGCGCCGCACGGCGCTGCTGGACGCCATGAAGGACCAGTGGGCGGCCGACCTGTCGGGCGACGGGCGCACGCCCGAGTCCGTCGCGAAGCGCGTGCGCCGCGGGCAGCTGCTCTACGACGCCCCGGAGCTGATCCTGCCGTTCATGGTGCCCGACGGTGCCCACTCCTACCCCGACGCCCGCCGTACCGCCGCCGAGGAGACGATGTTCACCGTCGCCGTCGGCGCCGCCGTGCAGTCGCTGCTGGTCGCGCTGGCCGTGCGCGGCATCGGCAGCTGCTGGGTGGGGTCGACGATCTTCGCCGCCGAGACCGTGCGGACGATCCTGGACCTGCCGGACGACCACCGGCCCGCGGGCGCGATCGCGGTCGGGTATCCGGCGGATCCGTCCGTGCTGTCCGCGCCCCGCCCGCCGCTGCCGCCGGGCGCAATGCTCCTCGAAAGGTAGTCCGTGACCTTCGCCTCCCTGCACGCCTCCGCCGTCGACGTCCTCGCCCGGTTCGACGCCCGCACCGACGGCGACGACGCCCTGCGCCACACCGTGCTCGCCTTCCTCGACGCCCAGCCGAACGCGTGCGCCCGCGCCAACGTGCCCGGCCACATCACGGCGTCGGTGGTGATCCTCAACGAGGCGCGCACGCACGTCGTGCTGACCCATCACCCCCGCGTGGGCGAATGGCTGCAGCTGGGCGGACACTGCGAGGACAGCGATACGACGGTGCCCGCCGCCGCGCTCCGCGAGGGGCACGAGGAGTCAGGCCTCGCCGACCTCGTTCTCGACGCGGATCTGCTGACGCTGCACACGCACCCGATCCGGTGCTCGCTCGGCGTCCCGACGCGCCACCTGGACCTGCGTTTCCGGGCCTTCGCCGTCGGCCCGGGCACGCCCGACCTCGCGATCAGCCACGAGTCGAACGACCTGCGCTGGTGGCCCGTCGACGCCCTGCCGGAGTCGGCCGAGCACACCACCGTCGCCCACCAGGTCCGGGCCGCCCTCGCCCGGGACTGACGGTCCGGCTCAGGCCGTCGGGATGGTCCGCGGCGCGGCGGCCGCGTCCGGGTAGTCGGCGGAGCGGGCGAGATCGGCCCACTGCCGCACACCGTCGAGCCCGGCGGTGTACGCCGCGGTCAGGCGCTCGACGGCCTCGGCGCCGAGCGGGAGGCGGAGGGGCACGTCCGCCGACCGGACCACGTCGCCGATGATCCGGGCGGCCCGCGCCGGGTCGCCCTCCTGCGCACCGTCGGATCCGGTCAGGTCGCGCTGCACCGTCCCGACGGTCCGCCCGTACACCTCCGACGGTGCGGTCACCGCCAGGGAATGCGTGGTGTTGAAGCCGGTGCGGAACCGCGAGGGCTCCACGATGAGCACCCGCACCCCGAACTCCGCGACCTCGCCGGCGAGCGCCTCGGACCAGCCCTCGAGGGCGAACTTGCTCGCCGAGTACGCCCCGACGGCCGGGAAGGACAGCCGTCCGCCCTGGCTGCTCATCTGCACGACCGTCCCCGCACCGCGCTCCCGCATGCCCGGCAGCGCGGCCCGGGTCAGCGCGGCCGCGGCGAAGAAGTTCAGCTCGAGCTGCTCCCGCAAGAGCTCCATCGACAGCTCCTCCGCGGCGCCCGCGATCGCGCGGCCGGCGTTGTTGACGAGCACGTCGATCGGCGACTCCCCGATCACCGCGGCCACCCGCTCGACCGCCTCCCGATCGCGCAGGTCCGCCTCGACGACGTCCAGCCGACCCGGATGGGTGTCCGCCAGCTCCCGGACGGAGCCGGCGTCGCGGACGACCGCCGTGACCCTGTCGCCGCGCCCGAGCGCGTCCTCCACCAGACACCGCCCGAAGCCCTGCGAGGCCCCGGTGACCAGCAACTTCAGTTCTCTGTTCGTGTTCATGGCAGCGACGCTAGGCCTTCGAGCGCGCTCGAAGGCAAGCCCGGAACGCCGACGACGACGAACCCATCAGCGACGACTTTTCTGAGAGTGATTGCGTTCGTTCCTATCAATCCGTACGCTCCGAACAATCGTCCGGCGCACCGCCGGGCACCCGCGGGCCCCGCCCGCCCCGACCACGACGAGGTGGCAGAGATGTTGGCGTACGAACGATTCGGCTCGGGTGAGCCGCTGGTGCTGGTCCACGGGATCGCGCACCGCCGTCAGGCCTGGTACCCGGTGGCGGAGCGGCTCGCGCAGCACCGCGAGGTCATCCTGTTCGACCTCCCCGGACACGGCGAGTCCCCCGCGCTCGAGCTCGCGGGCCGCACCGTCCAGGAGGCCCTGCAGCAGCACCTGGAGGACCTGTTCGACGAACTGGGGCTCGTCCGGCCGCACATCGCCGGGAACTCGCTGGGCGGACGCATCGCGCTCGAGGCCGCGGCGAGCGGCATCGTCTCCAGCGCGACCGGGCTCTCCCCCGCCGGCTTCTGGCGCGACGACACCGACTTCCTGCTCATCCGCGCGCACTTCACCGCGCTGATCGCGGCGGGCCGGCTGGCGTCGCCGCTCGCGCCGCTGCTCACCCGCAGCGGGATCGGCCGCAAGCTGATGCTCGCCTCGCTGATGACGCACGGCGAGCGACTGGCCGCCGACCGCGTCCTCGGCGACCTGACGAACATGGTCGACTCCCGGCACACACTGCGCGACATCATCGGCGGCGCGTTCCCGTTCGAGGCCGACATCGCCGCCGACATCCCCGTCACCGTCGCCTGGGGCACACGGGACCGCGTCCTGCTCCCGTACCAGGGCCGCCGGGCCCGCCACCTGCTCCCCGCGGCGGAGCACGTCTGGCTTCCGGGCAGCGGTCACGTCCCCATGTCCGACGATGCCGACGCCGTCGTCGAGATCCTCCTCCGCGGCTCCTCGAACGGCCTCCTCGCCCGCGCCGACGACGCGGCCTGACGCGCGGCAGAACACCGCGGCCCGGGCACAGGACGGTATCCGCGGCGGTCAGCCGATCCGGACGCCCTTGCCGACGGTGACCACGCCGCCCGCGGAGACGTTGAACCGCTCGCGCTCGCGGTCGAGGTTCACGCCGAGGATCTCCCCGCGTCCCACGACGACGTTCTTGTCGAGGATCGCGCGCCGCACGACGGCGCCGGGTTCGATCTTCACGCCCGGCATGAGGACGGAACCCTCGACGGTGGCACCGTCGCCGATGGTGACGTTGGCGCCGATGACGGAGTTGCGCACCGTCGCGCCGGAGATGATGCTGCCCGCCCCGACCATGGACTCCTGCGCGAGGCCGCCGCGGGCGAACTTGGCCGGCGGCAGGTTGTCGTTCTCGCACCGGATGGGCCACTGGCGGTTGTAGAGGTTGAAGATCGGGTAGACGGAGACGAGGTCCATGTGCGCCTCGTAGAAGGCGTCGATGGTGCCGACGTCGCGCCAGTACCCGGCGTCGCGCTCCGTCGCGCCGGGCACCTGGTTGTCGCTGAAGTCGTACACCGCCGCCTCGCCGCGGTCGACGAACGCGGGAATGATGTCGCCGCCCATGTCGTGGTCGGAGTCCGGGTTCTCGGCGTCCGCGATGATCGCCTCGACGAGCGCCTGCCGGCTGAAGACGTAGTTGCCCATCGACGCGAAGGTCACGTCCGGATCGTCGGGGGTGCCGGGCGGGTCCGCGGGCTTCTCCAGGAACCGGGTGATGCGACCGGCGTCGTCGGACTCGATGCAGCCGAAGGCCTTCGCCTCGGCGCGCGGCACCCGGATCCCGGCGACGGTCACGCCCGCGCCGGACTCGATGTGCGCCTGCACCATCTGCGACGGGTCCATCCGGTACACGTGGTCCGCGCCGAAGACCACGATGTAGTCGGGATCGTCGTCGGTGATGAGGTTCATCGACTGGAAGATCGCGTCGGCGCTGCCGGTGAACCAGCGCTTGCCGACGCGCTGCTGCGCGGGCACCGGGGTGATGTACTCGCCGCGGAAACCGAACATGCGCCAGGTCTGGCTGATGTGCCGGTCGAGCGAGTGCGACTTGTACTGGGTGAGCACGCACAGGCGCTGGTACCCGGCGTTGACCAGGTTCGACAGCACGAAGTCGATCAGGCGGTACGACCCGCCGAAGGGCACTGCGGGCTTCGCGCGGTCCGCGGTCAGCGGATACAGGCGCTTGCCCTCGCCGCCGGCGAGGACGATTCCCAGGACACGAGGCTGGTTGCTCACGGGGTCCACGCTAACCCCAATCCGGGCACGCGTGCAGTGTTCTGCGACAGTGCATCCGGTTCCACTGCCAAGCACAGGCGTCCGGGCGGACAACCACAGGTGAACCGCACGGTTCGGGCTCGGGCGATCCGCCTGCGTCCGGCCACCGCACGCTCTAGCCTGGTGGCATGCGCGTAGCGATGATGACGAGGGAGTACCCGCCGGAGGTCTACGGCGGGGCCGGCGTGCACGTGACCGAACTCGTCGCGCGGCTGCGCAGCCTCTGCGAGGTCGACGTGCACTGCATGGGCGCGCCCCGCCCGGACGCGGAGGGCGTCACGGTCTCCGGCCCGGACCCCGAGTTGGCGGGCGCGAACACCGCGCTGGAGATGTTCTCCACCGACCTGCGGATGGCGAACCTCGCCGCCGAGGCGAGCGTGGTGCACAGCCACACCTGGTACACCGGCCTCGCCGGGCACGTCGCCCGGCAGCTCTACGGCGTCCCGCACATCCTCACCGCGCACTCGCTCGAACCGCGCCGCCCGTGGAAGGCCGAACAGTTGGGCGGCGGCTACCGCCTCTCGAGCTGGGCCGAGCGCAACGCCATCGAGTACGCCGACGCCGTGATCGCCGTCAGCCGCGGCATGGCCGACGACGTGCTGGACGCCTACCCGCGCCTTGACGCGAGCCGGGTCCACGTGGTGCGCAACGGGATCGACACCGAGGTCTGGTACCCGGCGCCCACCTTCGGCGCGGATTCCCCGCTGGTCGAGCGCGGCATCGACCCCGACCGGCCGATCGTCGCCTTCGTCGGCCGCATCACGCGACAGAAGGGCGTGAAGCATCTGGTGGCAGCGGCGCACCGCTTCTCCCCCGACGTGCAGCTGGTCCTCTGCGCGGGCGCCCCCGACACCCCCGAGATCGCCGCGGAGACCGCGGACGCCGTGGCCGCGCTCGCGGAGTCCCGCGACGGGGTGCACTGGGTGCAGGACATGCTGCCCACGCCGAAGGTCCGCGAGATCCTCAGCGCCGCCACGGTCTTCGTGTGCCCGTCGGTGTACGAGCCGCTGGGGATCGTCAACCTCGAGGCGATGGCGTGCGGCACCGCCGTCGTCGCGTCGGACGTGGGCGGCATCCCCGAGGTCGTGAACGACGGCGAGACGGGCACGCTCGTCCACTACGACGAGGCCGACACCGCGAGCTTCGAGGCCGATCTCGCCGCGGCCGTCAACGCCCTCTGCGCCGATCCCGGCCGGGCGACGGACTACGGCGCCGCGGGGCGCGCCCGCGCGATCGCCGAGTTCAGTTGGGAGTCCATCGCCGCGCAGACTCTGGAGGTCTACCGGCACGCGATCGCCGCCCGCACGTAGCCGGGCCACGGCGGAAACCTACCGCAGCGCGTAGACGCTGACGGTGCCCGACGCCGTCACGGCCGCGGTGCCGCCGGCGGTGAGCCGCTCGATCGCCGCGGCGCGTGCCCGCGCCGAGCCGTGGTGCGCGCTGGGGCCCATCGCGACCAGGTCGGCGGCGGCCCCGGCGGTGAGATCCATGATCCACTCGTGCTTCTCGCGGCCGACGAGCGAGAAGTCGTGCAGCGCACCGTCGAGCCGCGCGACCTTGCCCTCCTCGACGGAGATCATGCCGAGGGGTTCGACGAGCTCCCGCAGGTGCCGCGGTCCGGGCGTGAGCACCACCAGTCGCCCGCCGGGGGCGAGGACCCGCGCGAACTCGGCGGCGTTGCGCGGGGCGAAGACCGACAGCACGGCGGCGACGGCACCGTCGGCCACGGGCAGGCGCGCCCAGCCGTTCGCGACGACGGCGCCGATCGACGGTCCGCGACGGGCCGTGCGCCGGGCGGCGGGCTTCGAGAGGTCGAGCCCGATGCCCGTGCCGCCGAGGTCCGCGGCGGCCCTGGCCGCACAGGCCCGCGCGAGGTACTCGCCCTCGCCCGCCCCGCAGTCGAGGATCGGCCCGGCGGGCGCTCCCGTCGAGGCTTCCGCGACCGCGGCGTGGAAGGTCGCGTAGTGGTCCGTCGCGAAGAACCGCTCGCGGGCGGCGATCATCTCGGCGTCGTCGGCGATGAGGCCGCGGGCGTCGCCCGCGAGCAGGGAGACGTAGCCCTGCCGCGCCACGTCGAAGGAGTGACCGCGCGCGCAGAGCAGAGTGCCGTCGTCGGCGTCGAGTCCGCCGCCGCAGTGCGGGCAGGCCAGTGCGGGCAGCACCGCGGCCAGGCCGGGCGGGACGTGCGCCATGGGACCCCCTCGGGAAACGAGGAGATCCCGTACGGTGGCACCGCACGGGATCTCAGGGAAAGCAGTTCTACCGGCTACGACGTGACGCCGCGCAGCTCCTCGCCGAGCGCGGCGGCCTCGTCGGGCGTGAGCTCCACCACGAGGCGTCCACCACCCTCCAGGGGTACGCGCATCACGATTCCGCGCCCCTCCTTGGTCGCTTCCAAGGGGCCGTCCCCCGTACGTGGCTTCATAGCCGCCATCCGTTGCTCCCTTCAGATCCTTCACCCGCCCGAGCGCGCCCGCCGCGGGTCCGCTCCATATTCTAGCCTGTGCGCTGCAGTGATCGGCGCGGACTACTGGCAAAGCGGACCTAGTCGGCCTCGCCGGCGGGCTCGGTCGCGGCCGGTGCGGACTCCTGTTCGGCGGCCAGCCGGGCGCGCAGGACGTCGATCTCCCGCGCCAGTCGTTCGAGGGCCCAGTCCACCTCGGCGGGCTTGTACCCGCGTACCACCTGCTGGAACCGGAGCGCGCGCACGTCGGCGCCGGCCACGTCCTCGGCGGGCAGCACCGTCGGCGTCGCTCCCGTTTCGAGCGGCGGGGTGTCGTCGCCGCGCCCGAAGACGAGCGCGGCCACGCCGTACAGCACGGCGGCCACGGCCAGCAGTCCCAGGGCGTACAACACGATCACCATGAGGCCATCATGCCCGAACCTCGCGGAGGAACAGGACACCGTCCGTCTCCGCCAGGCGCGCGGCGTCCAGCGGGAAGTAGGCGCCGAGCGCGTCCCGGTCCGCGCGCGGCGACGCCTCCCCCAGCCGCGCGGCGAGCTCAGAGCCCGCGTACAACCGGGCGGGCGCGTCCTGCCGGCGGTACAGCTCCCCTTCGACGGTGCCGGACGCCGGAACGGCGAGCCCGTGCGCCGGAGCGGCGCCGATCCCCATCGCCACGAAGCGGTATCCGTCGCGCAGGCGCGCGGCCGCCTGGGCGCCGCCGCTGAACCAGCGCACCACGTGCGGCCCCATCCGCATCTCGCTCGCCCCGCGCTGCAGGTGCAGGTTGTGCGCGAACGCGATCGTGCCGCCGCGGTCCGCCTCGCGGTCGAGGATCGCCAGCAGATTGCGCCCCATCATCGCGTCCCGGTGCGCGCTGAGGCGGCCGAGCCGGTCGGGGGTGTCGGTCGCCATGATCGCGTGGTACCGCAGGAGGCCGACGGCGGTGGCCGCGTCGGCCCGCAGCTCCCACCACGCCTCCGCCGGCTCGGTGAGCTCGGGGGCGCGCGCCTGCAGGACCGCGCACAGGTCGTCGGTCAGCAGGCGCAGCCGCTCGACGTCGACGGTGCGCCCCACGCCCCGGTCCGCCTCGTACATCGCCTGTTCGTCGGTCCACCGCGCCTCGTCGCCGAGGAGGTCCTCGAGCTCCTGCTCGCCGACGACGTGCTCGTCGACCGCCGCGAGCGCGGCCCGCAGTCGCAGGAGGTAGGCGCGAGGACTCGGCGCGGCGGCCATCTCCATCGGCCCATCGAAGCCGTAGAACCGCACGGGCGTCTCGAGCGTGCGGTTCAGCTCGCGCAGGCTCTCCAGGAGCTCGCCGGTCGCGGCGAGCCGGTGCACGTACGGATGACTGAAGCCCTCGTCGAGGACCCGCTCCAGGTCGAGGTCGGCGCCGGCGAGGTAGTCGTTCACCAGCGGGGCGCGGTGGAAATCCGACTCCACGGCGATCGAGCGGTAGCCGCCCCGCAGCACGAGATCCTCGATCACGGCGTTGCGGGCGCGGAGGATCTCCTCGGAGCCGTGCATCGGTTCGCCGAGGGCGAGGAGTCGGGTCGGAGCGGGCTGGGCGGCGAGGTAGGAAACGAGGTCGACCTGGTCGGGGTTCATTCCCTTCACGGTATCGTTGAATGATCCGTTGAAACTTCTACGCGAGGATCAGGGACGATGACCCCGAACTCTCAACTACGCTTGCGTCCCGTCGATCTGGCGCGACCGCACGGGCTCTCGCCGCAGGCGGTGCGGAACTACGAGGAGCAGGGCATCCTGCCGCCGGCGGGGCGCACCCCGTCGGGCTACCGCGTCTACACCCGGGCCCACCGCTCGGCCCTCGACGCCTTCCTCGCGCTGGTCCCGGGGTGCGGGCACGCGCGCGCCGGGGAGATCCTGCGCGCCGTGCACCGCGACGATCTCGATGGGGCCTTCGCGCTGCTGGATGTGGCACACGAGGAACTCGCCGAGGACCGCGGAACCTTCCGCCGGGTGTGCGCCGCGCTCGACGACCTGCACGCCCCCGATGACGCCGCGGGACCGCCGCTGTTCGTCGGCGACGTGGCGCATCTGCTCGGCGTCGTGCCCGCCACGCTGCGCGCCTGGGAGCGCGCGGGCATCGTGCGCCCTCGGCGCGACCGCGCCACCGGCTATCGGGTCTACGCGCCCGCCGACGTCCGCGACGCCCGCATGGCGGAGCAACTGCGCCGCGGCGGCTTCCGCCTCGCGCGGATCGCGGAACTCGCTGAGCACGTGCGCTCCGCAGGCGGGGTCGAGCCGCTGCGCGACACGCTCGACGGCTGGCGGGCTTCCCTGACCCGGCGGGGCCGCGCCCTGGTCTCCGGTGCCGCCGCCTTGGACGCCGCCCTGGGCGCCCGCGGAGAACCCGCGGATTTCGGGCCGGCGATCGCCTGAGAGCGATACCGGCCGGAACCGACCGATCCCTCGAACGTCAGCCTTCGGCGATCGCGCGCAACGCGCCGAGATGGGACTCGAAGGCCTGGCGACCCTGCGACGTCAGCGACAGCCAGGTGCGCGGGCGCTTGCCCACGTAGCCCTTCTTGATCGTGACGTAGCCGGCCGCCTCGAGCTGCGCGGCCTGCTTGGAGAGCACCGAATCCGAGAGCTCCACGGCGTCCCGCACCGCGGCGAACTCCGCGTTCTCGACCTTCGCGAGCGCTGCCACGATGGAGAAGCGCACGGGCGCGTGGATGACGTCGTCGAGCCGGTGCCGTGCGTGCGCGCCCGTCATCGGAGGGCCAGCCGCGAGATCGATCGTGCCGCGAGGAGCGCGGGCGTCATCGTCAGGACGGCACCCAGAATCACCCACTGCCAGTCCATGCCGGTGTCGACCGTGCCCGCCTGGAGGACGATGTACGCGGTGTACAGGAGAAACGTGAGCGCGATCCCCACGGTGTAGCGACTGGAGAAGCCGCGCGGCACCGCCTTCGCCCGCCGCATGGTCACCACGGCGGCGACGATCACCGCGAAGTAGACGGCCATGACAACGGCGAAGCCCCAGTGACGCAGCCACATCGGCGCTCCCGGGTCGCCGATCGTCAGGCGCAGCCCGAGGATCAGTGCGCCGGTGACGACGCCGATGCGGATCAGGCCCTGCTCCAGCCGCGCGCGGTCCGCGGGGGTCGCGATCGACGCGGCGTGGGCCGCGTCCAGGGTGCGCCGCGCCTCGTCGGCGGTCATCCGTCCGTCGTCGCTCATGGCAGCCCTTCCGTCGTCGATGGAATCGACTATAGAAAGGACTTTCCATATTGGCAAGTACTTGCCGTTACCGCTTGAGGGATGCCACGGGCGGGCGATCCTCCAGGTCCAGATCCGTGGTGATGGCGGTGAACCGGTCGTCGGGCCCGGGCTCGACGAGGTACTGGGTGATCCCCGCGCCCGAATCCGGGATCCCGCAGCGCCGCAGCGCCGTTCCCAGGATCTGCCGGCTCATCACGCCCAGGTCGCGCAGATCGCGGTTGCGGTGCTTGCGCACCGACAGGTTGACCTGCGCGATCCCGACCAGGCCGTAGCGGGCCTCCGCGTCCAGCAGCAGCCCGATCTCGACCCCGTAGCCCGGCGCGAAGGGCACGGACGCCAGGAACTCGCGGGTGCCCGCGTACTCGCCGCCCAGGGGCTGCAGGATCACCCGCAGTGGCGGGCGCAACGCCGCCAGCAGCGGACGGGCCATCAGCTCGGTGACGCGGCCGCCGCCCGTCGGGTCCTCGCCCTGCTTGAAGACGCGGAGCGGGCGCCGGTAGTAGGCCTTGACCAGGTGCACATCGGGGTCGAAGAGCATCGGCCCCAGCAGCCGCGGCACGTAGCGCGGGTCGGGCTCGATCAGGTCGGAGTCGACGAAGGCGATCAGGTCGCCCGACGAGGCGGCGACTCCGCGCCACAGCGCCTCCCCCTTGCCGGGGACCGGCGGGAGTCCGGGAACGGCGTCCTCGCGACTGATCACCGTGGCGCCCGCCGCGCGCGCCCGCTCGGCCGTGGCGTCCGTGGAACCCGAGTCCAGCACGATCAGCTCGTCGACCAGGGTGCCGAGCAGCGGCACGATCGTCGCCACGACCCCGGCGACGGTCTCCTCCTCGTTGAGGGCCGGAAGCACCACCGAGACGGTCCGGCCGTCCTTCGCGGCGATCAGCTCCTCCACCGACCAGGTCGGCTCGGCGAAGAAGCGCTCGCTCGCGTGCGCCTGCGGCGCCTCCCCGCTCACGCCAGCCCCCGGACGACGCGCGACGGCGGCCGGACGCCGTCGATGGAGGCCACCATCTCCACCACGCGCCGGGTGTCGGCGACCTGGTGCACGCGGAACATCCGCGCCCCCGCGTGCGCCGCCAGCGCCGTCGCCGCCAGGGTCCCCGCCACGCGCTCCTCCAGGCCGGCGTCCAGCGTCTCGCCGATGAAGTCCTTGTTGGACAACGCCATCAGGACCGGCCAACCGGTGCCGACCAGCTCGTCGAGGTGCCGCAGGAGCGCGAGTCCGTGGTGGGTGTTCTTGCCGAAGTCGTGGGTCGGGTCGATCACGATGCCGTCCTCGCGCACGCCCGCGGCGAAGGCCGCCTCCGCCGCGGTGAGGAGCCGCTCGCGCACGTCGGCCACCACGTCGGGGTAGCGCACCCGGTACGGGCGCGAGCGCGGCACCGCGCCGCCCGTGTGCGAGCACACCAGCCCCGCGCCGGTCTCCGCGGCGATCCGGGGCAGGTCCGGGTCGGCGCCCGCCCAGGTGTCGTTGATGAGGTCGGCGCCGGCGTCCACCGCGGCCTCGGCGACCGAGGCGCGCCAGGTGTCCACACTGATCAACAGGTCCGGATGCCGGTCGCGCACCTGGGCGATGAAGGGCACCGTCCGGGCGATCTCCTCCGTGGCGTCCACGTCCTGGCCGGGCCCGGCCTTGACGCCGCCCACGTCCACCACGTCGGCGCCCTCGGCGACGGCGGCGTCCACGCGCTCCAGCGCCGCGTCCACCGCGAAGTAGCTGCCGCGGTCGTAGAAGGAGTCGGGCGTGCGGTTGATGATGGCCATGACCAACGCCCGGTCCGTCGGGACCGGGCGGCCGCAGAAGGTGGGGCGGACCGGCGGCGCGGTCATCTAGGAACGCAGGTCCGGGACCTTGGCCGCCGCGACGTCGGCGGCGTACCCGTCGTACGCGGGGACGTAGCCGTCCGCGCCGCCGACGAAGACGTACAGCGGATCGTCGCCGGTCTCCTCGAAGCCCTGCTTGCGCAGCTCACCCTTGAGGCTCTTGAACGTGGAGGTGACCTCGAGGCTCGGAACGACCCGCGCGTACAGCGGGATCGCGTAGCCCGGCAGCTCGTTCCGCAGCTGCTTGCCGAGCACGGCGCCGTCGAACTCGTGGCCCTCGGCGAGCTTCACCGCGGCCATGCCCGCCTTGCCGTCGGCGCCCGGGATGGCGACGCCGTAGACGATCGCGCCCTCCACCTGGTCGGCCTCGTCGAGTGCGCCCTCGACCTCGGTGGTCGCGACGTTCTCGCCCTTCCAGCGGAAGGTGTCGCCGAGCCGGTCGACGAAGGCGATGTGGTCGAAGCCCTGGTTGGTCACGACGTCGCCGGTGTTGAACCACACGTCGCCCGACTTGAAGCCGTCGCGAATGAGCTTCGCCTCGCCGGCCTTCCCGTCGGTGTAGCCGTCGAAGGGCGCGGACTTGGTGATCTTGGTCAGCAGCAGGCCGTTCTGCCCCCGCTTGACGCGCTTGAGCTTGCCGCGCGCGTCGCGCTTGGGCCCGGCGGTGTCGAGGTCGTACTCCACCACCGCGTGCGGCAGGGGGCACAGGCCGACGGTGGCCTCGATGTTGAAGACGTTGAGGAAGGCGATGTTGGTCTCGCTGGCGGCGTAGAACTCCATTATCCGCTCGATCCCGAAGCGCTCCTGGAACTCCCGCCAGATCTCGGGCCGCATGCCGTTACCCGCCGCGACGCGGATGGTGTTCGAGCGGTCGCTGGGCTTGGGCGGCTGGTTGAGCAGGTACCGGCAGATCTCGCCGATGTAGATGAACATCGTGGCCGAGTTCTCGTTGGCCTCGTCCCAGAACTTGGAGGCGGAGAACTTGCGGCCGATGGCGAGGGTGGCGCCGGAGACCAGCACCGAGCCGAGCGAGACCAGCGCGGCGTTGTTGTGGTAGAGGGGAAGCGGGCAGTACATCACGTCGTCGCCGCGCATCCGGACGCCGGTCGCCCCGAAGCCCGCCATGCCCTTGAGCCAGCGGTAGTGCGTCATGATCGACGCCTTCGGCATCCCGGTGGTGCCGGAGGTGAAGACGTAGAAGGCGCGGGTGCTGGCGGGCAGCGTCGCGGTGACGGCGGGGTTCTCGGTGGCGCTCGGATCCTCGGCGCGGATCCGCTGCGCCTGCTCCGCGAGCTCGTCGACGGTCAGCACCACCCCGTCGGCGGGGCGGTCCGCGGCGTCGACGGAGTCGAAGGCCTCGAGGTCTTCGGCGCCGGCGATGATGGTGCCGGTCTCGAGGATGCCCAGGCTGTGCGCCAGGACGGCACCGCGCTGGTTGTAGTTCACCAGCCCCGCCGTGGCACCGACCTTGACGATCGCCAGCATGACCAGCACCATCTGCGGGTGGTTGTGCATGACGACGCCGACCACGTCGCCCACCTTGACGCCGCGCTGGAGCAGGACGCGCGCGTAGGTGTTGACGGTGGCGTTGGCCTCGCCGTAGCTGATGCCCTCGCCGTGGAAGCGCAGGAAGTCGCGCGACGGGTGCTGCGCCGCGCGCTTGGCGAACACCGTGCCGATGGTCTCCTTGCTGTTCGGCGTCCGCAGCAGGATCGCCGGTCCCTCCTTGATCAGCAGGGGCAGGTCGGGGATCAGCTTGCCGACGCCCCTGGCCAGATCCGCGACGCCGACGGTGGTGTTCTTATGCGTAGAGCTCACGCGGCGAGCCTACCGTGGCACCGCCGTACCACGGCACGCCTCGAGGGCGGCCGTGACGTCCGTCGCGCGCTGCAGCCGGCCGAGAGCCGCGTCACCGACGAAGCCCTTCGCCTTCAGCCCGTCGATCCAGTCCAGCAGCGGCGCGTAGAAGCCGTCGTGGTCGAGGACCACGACCGGCTTGTCGTGCATCGAGAGGTAGCCCGCGGTCCAGGCCTCGAAGAACTCCTCGAGGGTGCCCACGCCCCCGGGCAGCACGAGGAAAGCGCCGGCGTTGTCGTCCATGAGCTGCTTGCGCTCCCGCATCGTCGCGACCACGAGCAGTTCGTCGGCCCCGTGATCGGCGACCTCCCGGTCGACCAGGGCCGTGGGGATCACGCCCAGGGTGTGGGCGCCGCCGTCGCGGGCCGCCTGCGCAACCGCGCCCATCATGGAGACGTGCCCGCCGCCCCAGACCAGCGAGTCGCCGCCGGCGGCGATGCCGCGGCCCACCTCGGTGGCCAGGTCGATGTACTCCTGCGGGACGGGGCGCGAGGCGCAGAAGACGGCGATGGCGGTCACGACGGATCCACCTCGCTCGCGCCGGCCTCGCGCTCGCGGGCGGCGTCGGCGCGCACGATGATGTCGATGGCCTCGGCGACGGAGTCGGTGACGGTGATCAGGTCCGCGTCGCCGGGCGAGACCATCCCCTGCTCGGTGAGGGTGCCGCGGATCCAGTCGACCAGCCCGCCCCAGTAGGCCGAGCCCAGGAGCACGATCGGGAACCGGGTCACCTTGTGCGTCTGCACCAGCGTGAGGGCCTCGAAGAGTTCGTCGAGCGTGCCGAAGCCACCGGGAAGGCAGACGAAGGCCTGCGCGTACTTGACGAACATCGTCTTGCGCACGAAGAAGTAGCGGAAGTTGATGCCGAGATCGACCCAGTCGTTGAGCCCCTGCTCGAAGGGCAGCTCGATCCCGAGCCCCACGGACAGGCCGTCGGCGTCCTTGGCGCCGCGGTTCGCGGCCTCCATCGCGCCGGGTCCGCCGCCGGTGATGACGGCGTATCCGGCGCGCACCAGCCCGGCGCCCAGTTCGCGTCCGGTGGCGTACTCGGCCGAATCCTGCTTGATCCGTGCGGATCCGAAGACGGTGACGGCGCGCGGCAGCTCGGCGAGCGCGCCGAAGCCCTCGACGAACTCGGCCTGGATCCGCATGACCCGCCAGGGGTCGCGGTGCAGCCAGTCGGCGTCGTCGGCGTTCGCGAGCAGTCGCTGGTCCGTGGTCGACGATTCCGCGGCCGCCACGCCCTGCACGCGCACGGGGCCGCGGTAGCGCAGGTAGTGATCGGCGGAGGGCTTCTTATCGGAGGCCATGACGCACAACCTACCCAGCGAGGAAGGCGCGGAGCACGGCGGCCACCTCGGTGATCTGCGCGATCTCGACCTGCTCGTCGCGCTTGTGCGCGTAGTTCGGGTCGCCCGGGCCGAAGTTGACGGCGGGGATGCCGAGCGCGGCGAACCGCGAGACGTCCGTCCAACCGTACTTCGCGCGGAACCGGCCTCCCGCGGCCTCGACGAGCTTGGCCGCCGCGGGAGCGTTCAGGCCGGGGAGGGCTCCGGCGGCCGCGTCGGTCACCTCGACCGCGAGGGCACCGTCGGCGATCGGTCCCGCGAGCACCTCCCGGACGTGCGCGACGGCCTCGTCGACGGTGCGGTCGGGCGCGAACCGGAAGTTGACGTCCACGAAGGCCTCGTCGGGCACCACGTTGCCGGCGACCCCGCCCTCGATCTTCACGGCGGAGAGTCCCTCGCGGTACTCGCAGCCGTCGATGTCGACGGTGCGGGCGGCGTAGCCCTGCAGGGCGGTGAGCACGGGGCCGAGCTTGTGGATCGCGTTGTCGCCCAGCCAGGACCGGGCACTGTGCGCCCGGACGCCACCGGCGGTGATGCGCATCCGGATGGTGCCCTGGCAGCCCGCCTCGATGAGGCCGCCGGAGGGCTCGCCGAGGATCGCGACGTCGGCCCGCAGCCACTCGGGGAGCTCGCGCTCGATGCGGCCGAGGCCGTTGAACTGCGAGGCGATCTCCTCGCACTCGTAGAAGATCAGGGTCAGGTCGTAGGCGGGCTCGGCCATGGTCGCCGCGAGGTGCAGGAAGACCGCGTCGCCGCTCTTCATGTCGACGGTGCCGCAGCCGTGCAGGATCCCGCCCTCGCGGCGGCTGGGCACGTTGTCGGCGATCGGCACGGTGTCGAGGTGGCCGGCGAGCATGACCCGCTGCGGCAGCCCGCGATTCGTCCGGGCGAGCACGTTGTTGCCGACGCGGAGCACCTCGAAGCGGTCCAGCGCGCGCAGCGCGGACTCCACCTCGTTCGCGATCCGTTCCTCGTCGTGGCTCACGCTGGGGATGTCCACCAGTGCGGCGGTGAGGTCGATCGGGTCGGCGGCGAGTTCGAGAGTCACGCCTTCAGGGTAGTGGTCAGATCCCGAGGATCGCCTTCGCGATGAGGAAGTAGAGGATCAGGCCGGTCGCGTCGACGAAGGTGCTGATGAACGGGTTGGAGAAGACCGCCGGGTCGACGCCGATGGACTTCGCGACGATCGGCATGAGGCCGCCGACGGTGGCCGACATGGTGCACACGCCGAACAGGGTGGCGCCGATGACGAGGCCCACGTCGGTGCCGAAGAGCAGTCCCGCGATGAGCGCGCCGAGGCCGCCGAGGACCAGCCCCAGCGTCGCGCCCACGCGCACCTCGCGGCCGAGCACCCGCAGGACGTCGCCGGTGGTGATGTCGCCGAGCGCGAGCGCGCGGGTGACGGTCGTGGCCGCCTGGTTACCCGTGTTGCCGCCGGTGCCGATGATGAGCGGTACGAACAGCGAGAGCACGACCATCTCCTGCAGGCTGTCCTCGAACACGGACAGCACCTTCACGGTCAGTGTCGCCCCGATCGCGAGCACCAGGAGCCACACCACACGGGAGCGCACGAGCGTGCGGACCGGGGTCGAGAGGTAGGGCCGGTTCAGCGGTTCCACGCCGCCCTGCCGCGCGGCGTCCTCGCTCTCCGCCTCCTCGAGGATGCGGAGGGCGTCGTCGACGGTGAGGATGCCGACGAGCCGATGCTCGTCGTCGAGGATCGGCATCACCAGCAGGCGCTGCTCGGCGCAGCGGCGGGCGGCCTCCTCGGCCGACTCCCGGGCGCGGGCGGTGCCGGCGATGTTCATGATCTCCCGGACCGGGGTCTCCGGCGCGCTGCGCAGCAGGCCGCGGAGCCCCACGATGCCGACGAGCACGCGGCCCGGCCCCACGACGGGGATGCCGTAGATGGTCTCGACGTCGTCGATGCGCGCCTGTACCGCGGCCAGCGCCTCCGCGGCGGTGTCCTCGGGGTGCACCGAGACGAACTCGGGCGTCATCTCGCGGCCGACGGAGCCCTGCGGGTATCCGAGCAGGGCGGCGGTGGCGGCGCGCTCCCCCTCCGGCAGGCCGTGGAGTAGGCGGGCGGCGACGGTCGCGGGCAGTTCGTCGAGCAGGGTCACGCGGTCGTCGGGGTCGAGCTCCGCGAACAGGCCGGTGACCTGCTCGTCCTGGAGGTCGTGGATCAGCTCGCCCTGCAGGGGCGCGTCGAGGGACTCGAAGACGGTGAGCGCCTCGTCCTTCGCCAGGAGCCGGAAGACGACGGCGCGGTCCTTGCGGCCGAGCCGCTCCAGGACATCGGCGACCTCGTGCGACGTCAGGGGTGCGATGAGCGACGAGACCGTGGTCAGGTCCCCGTCGTCGACGGCGTCATCGATCCGGTTGGCGAGCTTGGCCGTGTCGAGAGTCGTGGTCACTGCATGCACGGTATCCGAATCGCGCGGTTCCGCAGGGCGAGGACGGAACGTCGCTCGGGCGCGGCCGTGCTCCACGGGGGCCGCGCCCGGATCGCGTCTGCCAGTACGCTGAGCGGGTGACGAATCGTGGAGCGAAGGCATACGGACTGGCGACCATCACCGACGACGGGACGGTGCTCGACACCTGGTTCCCCGCGCCGGAACTGACGGACGGCGGCGGCACCGTCGGATCCGTACGGGAACCCGCGGGCGCACCCGCCGAGCTGACGGCGCTGGCCGGCACCGATGCGGACCGCAAGGTGCGCACCGTCGTGGTCGAGACCACCATCGCCGACCTCGCGGACGCCCCCGTCGACGCGCACGACGTGTACCTGCGCCTGCATCTGCTGAGCCACCGGCTCGTGCAGCCCCACGGCCTGAGCCTGGAGGGCCAGTTCGGCCTGCTGGCCAACGTGGTGTGGACCAACTTCGGCCCCTGCTCCCCCACCGGCTTCGAGCTGGTGCGCGCGGCGCTGCGCAAGCGCGGCACCGTCATCGTGTACTCGCTGGACAAGTTCCCGCGGATGGTCGACTACGTGCTGCCGACCGGCGTGCGCATCGGCGATGCGGATCGCGTGCGGCTCGGTGCGCATCTCGCCGAGGGCACGACCGTCATGCACGAGGGCTTCGTGAACTTCAACGCCGGCACGCTCGGCACCGCCATGGTCGAGGGCAGGATCTCCGCTGGCGTCGTCATCGGCGACCACTCCGACGTGGGCGGCGGCGCCTCGACGATGGGCACCCTGTCGGGCGGCGGCAAGGAGATCATCAAGCTCGGCGAGCGCTGCCTGCTGGGCGCGAACTCCGGCCTGGGCATCCCGCTCGGCGACGACTGCGTCCTGGAGGCGGGCCTCTACCTGACGGCCGGCACCAAGGTCACCGGGCCGGACGGTACGCAGGTCAAGGCGCGGGACCTGGCCGGGCAGAGCAACCTGCTGTTCCGCCGCAACTCCGTGACCGGCGCCGTCGAGGTCGTGCCGTGGAAGAGCGAGGGCGTCGAGCTCAACGCCGCGCTGCACAAGAACTGACTCGAACCCGCGAACGGCGGCCGGTGCGTGCACCGGCCGCCGTTCGCGTTCCTGCGGTAGTGAATCTTATTTCGTTCCAGGGGCAGGGGAAGGCGGGCAGGCGAGCCCGGCGAGCACCCTGCCGAACACCCGGTGATGAGGCCCCTCGTCCGTCGCGGTCTCAGTCAGAACCGCACGCGGAGAACCGGTGCCGACGCACTCGGGATGGGCGGCGGCCAGGCGGGACTCGATGATCCACAGTCCGATCCCGCAGAGCACGACCACAGCACAGAGTGCCGCGACCAGCCCGGTCCTGACTTTCGTGAACTTCATCTTTCACCACCTCACCACAACTTAACCTCAATGATATTTGCTATAGCGTAACATGCGGTGCAGCCGGGCCACGAACGCACGGACGAGCGCGTCCGTCGATCCGTGCATCCTGGTTCCCAATCCGCCCGTAACAGGTCGTGGACCTGCGCCGACGTCGCTCGCCCCGGTTCGGTGGGGCAGGGCCGGCGGGTTCGGCCGGGAGTTCGGTCCCGAGTGCCTCGCCGCCGCCACGACGCTGCAGACCGTCTACCGCTGAGCCGGTCCGTCTGGTCGGTTCTCGAGCTCGCCGCCGTACCGGGCGGTGAGCTCGCCGCGGGTCGTGACCCCGAGCTTGGCGAAGATGCGGGTCAGGTGGAACTGCACCGTCTTCGGCGAGAGGTACAGCTGCTCCGCGACGCGGCGGTTGGTGAAGCCGGCGACCACGAGGCGCGCGACGTTCAGTTCGTGCGGCGTCAGGGCCGCGACGTCGGCGTCGGCCGGCCCGCCGGACCTGCCGCGTTCGCGGTCCGTGGTCTGCAGGCGCGCCTGGGCGCCGAGCGACTCGAAGACGGCGGCCGCCGCCGCGAGGTGATGGGCGGCGTCGCGCCGGTGGCCGGTGCGCCGCAGGAGCATCCCCAGATCCAGATGAACGTCCCCGGCGGCGACGGGGAACGCCTCCGCATCCGCCAGGCACCCCTGCAGGGCCGCGGCGGCGATGTCCGCATCCGGTTCCGCCAGCGCCCGCGCGACGCTCATGCGGAGCCGGGCCGGTGTGCTCTGCGGCCGGGGCGCCGCGTCGAGCAGCGCCGTCGCCTCGTCCGCTCGGCCCGACTCCACCAGCGCCCGGGCGGCCACGGGATGCCACGGCCAGAAGTCCGGTCCGACGCGCTGCGCCGCGGGGTCGACGAGCAGTGGCTGCACCGCGGCGAGCACCGCTCGGGGTCCCCCGCGGGTGGCCGCGGCCTGTGCCAGCGCGGCCGGGATCCGCTGCGTGAGGTAGCCCGTCGGTGCCACGCGTGCGGCCGCGGCGTGCCGCTCCGCGGCCTCCTGATCGCCGCGGAGCGCGCTCACCTCGGCCGCGGTCCAGTGCGCCAGCGGCGAGCACAGCACGATGCCGGTGCTGTCACCGAGATCCACCGCCTCCCGCGCGCTCGCCAGCGCGCCGTCCCAGTCGCCGATCTCGAACTGCACCCGCGCGAGCCACCCGAGGGCCCACAACGACACCCGGTGCGCGCCCCCGACGGCCTCGCGGGCGGCGGTGAGCGCCGTGCGGGCGCGGTCGAGATCACCGAGCCCGTACTGGATCCAGCCCACGCCGAGCATCAGTCGCTGGGACACCGCGACCGGTAGGCCGGTCTCCGCGAGCCCCTCGTCCACCGCGCGGGCCGCGCCGACCAGGTCTCCGGAGGCCGCGGCGCCCAGTCCCCGGAAGGCGCGGGATTCGATGGCGGGCGGTGCCTCTCCCCCCAGTTCGATCGCCCGGTCGGCCCACGCGATGAGCGCCGGGCCGTCCCAGCGCACGAGCGCGTCCAGGCCCCGTCGGTGCGCGATCCGCGCGCCCCGAAGCGGATCCAGGCGCGGGTTCACCGCCTTCCACGCCCGCTCGAGCCGGTCGAGGGCCTCCGCCGGGCGACCGGACTGGATCGCGACGTAGCCGAGAACCGAGTCCCGCTCGGGGCTGGACGGCAAGGCCTCGATGGCCGGAACCAGCTCGCGGGCCGCGCCGAGGTCGCCCGCACTGACGTAGGCGTCGACGGCGGCGATCCGCAGTTCCCGCGCGGTGGCGCCGTCTCCCGCCACCCCCGTCGCCGCCGCGAACGCCGCCGCGGCCGAGGACCATTCGCCCCGGGCGGCGAGCGCGGCACCGTCCTCCGCGAGGAGTGCCGCCAAGTCGGGGTCGCTCCCCAGCACCGCGGCCGCCCGATGGCGCAGGGCGCGGTGCGGATCGGTCACCCCCACCGCCGCCTCGTGCATCCGTGCCCGGTCGGCCCACGCCGATGCCTCCTGCACCGCCCGGGCGACGATCGGCGACGGCGCCAGCACCCGCGGGCCGTCGCGGTCGCGCCGCGCGACGACGAGTCCCCGGCCCGTGAGAGCGTCGAGCACGCTCGCGGTGATCTCCGTGCCCGCGACCGCGGCGAGGTCGGAGGGGACGGCCTCGCCGAGGATCGCCACCGCGAGCGCCACGTTCGCGGCGTGCGCCCCGACCTCCGCCAGCGCCGCCGTCACGCGCTGCCGCTCGCCCGCGGGGACCGCGTCCCCCGGCCCGCCGCCGGAGCGCGCGGCGTCGTCGAGCGCTGCGAGGGTCGCCTCGATCGCGCCCGCGGTGCACCGGTGCAGCCGCACCGCCGCGGCGGCCGCGAGGTCGAGACCCAGGGTGCGGGCGAGTGCGGCGATCTCGTCGGGGGTGAAGGCGTCGAGCGCGACGTGCACGTCCGCGCCCAGGGCACGGGCCCCGTCGGCCCACAGCGCGGAGGCCGGCGGCTCCGCCAGCGCCCTGGCCAGGGCGATCGGCGTGCCCCGCTGCGCGGCCGCGGCGAGCTCCCGCAGATCCGCCTCGGCGAGGCGTTGCGCGTCCGCGACCACGACCGCTCCGCCGGCGGCGACGGCGCGCCGCACGCGCGCGGCGTCGTGCGCTGCGTCGTGCGCTGCGTCGTGCGCATCGGATGTGCCGAGCGCCTGGACGACGGCGGCCCCGGGATGCGCCAGCATCGCCAACGCCCGCGCGCCGCGGCCGGAGCGGTCGCCGACGACGGCCAACCGCGCTCCGCGGATCCGCCGCGCCGACCAGGGGTCCATCGCCCCACGATAGGCCGGGGGCGGTTCCCCGGGGCGGGCGTTCAGCCGAGATCCCCGCCGCCGACCGGCAGCACGGAACCGGTGAGGTATCCCGCCTCGTCGCTCGCCAGGAAGCAGATCACGGCGGCCTGCTCGTCGAGCGTTCCGTAGCGGTGCATGAGACTCGACTCCAGCGTCTGGTCGATGTGCGCCTGGAACCAGGCCCGTTCCAGGTCGGTCTCCGGGGCGTCGCCGCCGCGCGGGATACGCCGCGGCGGAGCCTCGGTCCCGCCCGGGGCCGAGGCGACGACCCGGATCCCGCTGTCCGCGTACTCCATGGCGAGCGACGCGGTGAGGGCGTTCACCCCACCCTTGGCCGCCGAGTACGGAACGCGGTGCACACCGCGGGTGGCGACCGACGAGACGTTGACGATCACGCCGCGGCCGCGGCGCTGCATCGCGGGCAGCACCGCGCGGCACGAGTACAGCGTGGTCAGCAGCGACCGGGTCACCTCCGCGCCGATCTGCGCCTCGGTGAACTCCGTGAAGGGCTTGAACCACATCGCGCCGCCGACGTTGTTGACGAGTACGTCGATCCGGCCGAAGCGTTCGAGCGCCTGCGCCGCGACGTCCTGAGCGCCCGTGAGCGATTCCAGGTCGGCGACGGCGGCGACGGCCTCCATCCCGTCGCGGGTGAGCTCGTCGGCGAGCCCCCGCACCAGGTCGGAGCGATCCACGAGCAGCACCGAACCGCCCTCGGCGTGCACCCGCCGGGCGACGCGCTCGCCGATCCCCTGGGCGGCGCCGGTGACCACGACGACCCTCCCCGCGAACCTGCCGGGGTGCACGAACGCCGGGGTGCGCGCGAGTTCCTGCTCGTGCATGGCGCGTCGGGTGGTCTCCATGGACCGCTCCGCGTGGTCGGCGACCAGCGTGCGGGCGCCCTCGCGGTCCCCCGCGGCGACGGCCTCGACGATGTCGAGGTGGTCCTGGGCGCACCGCGGGTGGATCCAGGTGGCGCTCCGCAGCGTCGTGTCCATGTGGTTGCGCACGCCGAGCCGCTGGTAGGCGGCGAGGAGGTGCTCGTTGCCGGTCAGAGTGAACAGGTAGTCGTGGAAGGCGGCGTTGGCCTCGGTGTAGCCGGCGGCGTCGGTGAGCCGGTCTCCATCCAGGTACGGCACCGTCGCCTCGGCGAGCAGCCGGTATCCGGCCAGCTGTGGCGACCCGATGCGTCCCAGGACGAGTTCCAGCGCGCCGAGTTCCAGCGCCTTGCGCGCCTCGAAGACGGCGTCCGACTTGCGGATGTCGGGATGCTCCTCGCCGATCTCGTACCCGTCCGCGCCGAGCGGTTCGGGCGGCGCCGTGACCGGCTGCAGGTCGCGCGCTGTCAGGAGCGGCTGCCCGGCGAGCCCGCGGGCGTCCGGGTTCTCCAGGAGGGCGCCGCCGGCCTCGACGAGCAGGCCGTCGGAGGAGAGCGTCCCGGCGGGTATCGGTGCCGAGGCGGTGACCTCGTTCCGGACCGGGTTCGGCGCCGAGGCCTCGGCAGGTGGCGCGGCGGCGGGCGCTGAGGCCGTCACCACGGCAGGCGGCGCGGCGGGGGCCGTGGTCGCGGGCGCCGGAGAGGTGGCGGCCGGCAGGAACTTCTCGTAGTAGAAGCCCGTCGGCGTGATCCCGAGGCGGTCCAGCTCCGCCCGGAATCCGTCGATCATGGGCGGCGGGCCGCACAGGTACACGGCGACGTCGCCGCCGTGCAGATGCGCGGTACGCAGGATGTCGGTGACGTGCCCGCGGTGCGCGGCCGTGCTGTCGGCGGCGGAGACGCAGTGCTCGAAAGCGAACCGCGGCAGTTCCTCCCGGAGCCCCGCGAGCACGTCGAGCTGCGTGACGTCCCGGTCCTGCGAGACGCCGTAGAGCAGTTGGACGGTGCGGCCCGGGTCGCGGGTGCGCATGGATCGCAGCATGGACAGCATGGGCGCGAGCCCGGTGCCGCCGGCCACCAGCAGGGCGGGCCGGTCGGCCTCGCGGAGGAAGAACGATCCGAGCGGGCCGCGGAAGCGCACGCGGTCGCCGACCGCCGCCCGCCCGGTGAGCCAGTCCGACATCGCACCGCCGCCGGGGATCAGCTTGACCAGGAACTCCAGCTCCTCGTCGTCGGGGTGCGAGGCGAAGGAGTAGGACCGCTCGGCGTCGGGCGCACCGTCGGCCCCGGACCCCGGGACCACGATGTTGACGTACTGCCCGGGGAGGAAGGCGAGGCGGTCGCGCTCGTCGGCGCGCAGCCGCAGCCCGACGGTGCTCGGGGTGAGCCGCTCGAGGCCCGTCACGGTCGCGGCGAACTCGCCCACCTGCGTCTTGGCCACCGCCGAGGTGCTGTTGATCTGCAGCACGAGGTCCGAGGTCGGCGACATCGAGCAGGGCAGGCAGTAGCCCTGCTCGGCCTCCTCCGCGGTGAGCGCGTCCTCGACGTACGTCCCGCCGTCGTAGGTCCCGGATTCGCAGCGGGCCTTGCACGTTCCGCAGGCCCCGTCGCGACAGTCGAGCGGGATGTTGATCCGCTGCCGGTACGACGCGTCCGCCACGGTCTGCCCCGGGTCGACGGAGATGAACCGGGTCACCCCGTCCTCGAAGGCCAGCGCCACCTGATGCACCATGATGAGATCCCTTCCGCCCGAATCAGACGTGGTAGATGTCGACGACGTGGTGGATGTAGTCGTTCTTGAGCACCACGGTCTTACGGCGGAAGAGCGGCCGCTCCCCCGAGAAGTCCAGCGTCGCCAGCGTGGTGCCGTAGTACGGGTCGACGGTGTCGTACCGGAAGTACATGGTGTGCCAGTTGAACCGGACGTCCACCAGGTCGCCGCGGCGCTCGATCACCTCGACGTTGCTGATGTTGTGGCTCGTCCGCGGCTCGGGCAGTGAGGTGGCGGAGGAGCGCTCGGTACGGATCCGGAAGACGCGGTCCGTCAGGCCGCCCTTGTCCGGGTAGTACACCAGCGAGATCTCGGTCTGCGGGTCTTCGGTGAGCCTGTCGTCGTCCGCCCAGGCGGGCATCCAGAACTCGCAGTCGTCGGCGTAGCAGTCGAGCCACTTCTCGAACTCGCGGTCGTCCAGGAACCGCGCCTCGCGGTACAGGAACTGCTCGATGACGTGCTGGTCGACTGCGCGTGATCCGGACGCGGCGGTGGTCGGGGTGCTCATCGGACGCCCCCCTTCGCGGCGTCGGCGGCCAGGCCGGCCTGGAGGGTCTCCTGCCAGTACTTGTGCTGCACGGGATAGAGCCCCTCGTCCTCGTTCTTGACGCCGGAGGAGACGACGCCGGTCATGCCGAGCACGGTCGCGACCTCGTCCGGGCCGGTGAGCCAGTGCTCCGCGCCGCGGCTCATGTCGTTCCACTGCGCGGCGGTCGCGAGGAAGGTCTTCTGGCAGCTTCGGAACTCCTCGAGATCGTCCGGTGTCGCCATTCCCGAGGCGTTGAAGAAGTCCTCGTACTGGCGGATCCGCCAGGCCCGGTTCGCCTTCGACTCGCCCTTCGGGGCGATGCAGTAGATGGTCACCTCGGTCTTGTCCACGCTGATCGGGCGGAAGTGCCGGATCTGCGTGGAGAACTGGTCCATGAGGTAGACGTTCGGGTACAGGCACAGGTTGCGGGACCCGCGGACCATGAAGTCGCCCTTGGCCTCACCGAACTGCTCCTTGAGCTCGTCCATGCGGTCCCACAGGGGGCGGTCCTGCGGATTGCCGGCCCAGGTCCACAGGCACAGGTGCCCGTTCGGGTACGACCAGTACCCGCCGCCCGACTTGCCCCACTGCCCGGCGTCCAGGGTCTTGGTGGTGTTGCCGGAGTCGCCCGTGGTGCGGCGACTGGTGGTGGCCGCGTAGTTCCAATGCGTGGCGGTCACGTGGTAGCCGTCGGCGCCGTTCTCCGCCTGCACCTTCCAGTTGCCGTCGTAGGTGTAGGTGGAGGCGCCGCGGAGCACCTCGAGTCCGTCGGGCGACTGGTCCACCAGCATGTCGATGATGGTCGTGGTGTCGCCGAGGTGCTCCTCGAGCGGCAGCACGTCCGGGTTCAGCGAGCCGAACAGGAAACCGCGGTAGTTCCCGAACTGCGCGACCCGGGTCAGGTCGTGGCTGCCCTCGGTGTCGAACTGGGCCGGGTACCCGGCACCGTCCGGGTCCTTGACCTTGAGCAGGCGGCCGTCGTTGCGGAAGGTCCAGCCGTGGAACGGGCAGGTCAGGGTCTTGCGGTTGTCGGTCTTCTTCCGGCACAGCATGGCGCCGCGGTGCGCGCAGGCGTTGATGAGCAGGTTCAGCCCGCCGTCGGTGCCGCGGGTGATCACCACGGGCTGCCGGCCGATGTACGTGGTGTAGTAGTCGCCCGGCTCCGGGACCTGGCTCTCGTGCGCGAGGTAGACCCAGTTGCCCTCGAAGATGTACCGCATCTCCAGTTCGAAGGTCTCCTCGTCGGTGAAGATGTTGCGGTTGACGCGGTATACGCCGTCCGCGGGACGCTCGTCGATCGCGTGGTCGAGCACGTCCGCGGGCGGGGTGGGCGAGGGTTCGGTGACGGTCATCGGGAGACCTCCGGTCGGCTGGATGGCTGTGATCCCCATCACCGTCGCGCGCGGAGCCGCTCCCGCGCGCCGGGCATATCGCTAGCAACCCACCAGGGTGTCTTTATTACGTTTCAGGCATCAATTTCGAACGAATAGGTCCTGGTCTTTCCGAATCGGTGCTCCTACCGTGAGATGCACATCACATCGATCAGTGAGGAGGACGTCATGGAGCTGCGGCACCTGCGCCAGTTCCTGGCCGTCGCGCAGACCGAGCACTTCGGTCGCGCCGCGGACGGGCTGCACATCGCCGGCCCCGCCCTGTCGCGCACCGTGCGACAGCTCGAGGCCTCCCTCGGGACCCCGCTCTTCGCGCGCACCACCCGCCAGGTCGAGCTCACCGAGGCCGGGCGGGTCTTCGCCGCCGAGGTCCACCGCATCCTCGCCGAGCTCGACGGCGCCGTCGACCGTGCCCGGCTGATCGGGCAGGGCGCGAGCGGTGTCCTGCGCGTCGGCGTGACCGGATCGGCCTCGTACGGCGTGCTCCCCCGCGTGGTGCGCCGCGTGAAGGCGGCCCTCCCCGACGTCGAGCTCACCATCGACACCGAGATGCTGACGCCGCTCCAGGCCGCGGCCCTCACCGACGGCCGGCTCGACATCGCGCTGCTGCGCACCCCCGTCGCCGTCGAGGGCATCGCACACCGCACGCTCTTCGCGGAGCCGCTGATCCTCGCCCTGCCGCAGGGCCACCGGTTCGACGGTGACCCCGCGGTCACCGTCGCCGACCTCCAGGACGAGGACTTCGTGACCTACCCGGCCGACACCGGCTCCGTCGTCGACGGTGCCGTGGTCCGGACCTGCGCGGCCGCCGGGTTCACCCCGCGTCGCGCGCACCAGGTGCCGCAGACCTCCACCCTGCTCGCGCTCGTGGCGGCGGGACTGGGGATCGCCCTGGTGCCCCACACGGCCAGTTCCATTCAGCTCCCCGGCGTGCACTTCGTGGACCTGCCGGACACCGAGAGCGTCGAGCTCGCCCTCGCCTGGCGCGCCGACGACGACTCGCCCCTCCTCGCCCGCGTCCTCGATGCGCTGGGCGGGGCCGACCTCACCGCCGAACGGGGGACCGCGGCATGACCGAGCTGCGCATCACCGCCATCGACGCGATCCCGTACCGGATCCCCTACGTCAAGCCCCTGAAGTTCGCCTCCGGCGAGGTGACCCACGCGGATCACGTGCTGGTCCGCGTGCACACCGCGGGCGGGCTCGTCGGTCACGCCGACGCGCCGCCACGGCCCTTCACCTACGGCGAGACCCAGGCGGGGATCGTCGCCGTGATCGACGGGATCTTCGCGCCGCAGCTCGTCGGACTCGATGCCGACCGGCGGGCCGTCCTGCATGCCCGGATGCACCGCACCGTCGGCAATCCCGCGGCGAAGGCGGCCGTGGACATGGCCGTGTGGGACGTGCTCACACAGGCCTGGGGCACCTCCGTCAACCGCGCGCTCGGCGGCTTCACGGACCGGATGCGCGTGTGTCACATGCTCGGCTTCGACGCCCCGGCAGCGATGGCGCAGGAGGCCTCGGCCATACGGGACCGGTACGGCATCACCACCTTCAAGGTGAAAGTCGGTCGCCGCCCCATCGACCTCGACGTCGACGTGGTCCGGGCGCTCCGGAACACGCTCGGCGACAAGGCCGAGCTGTACATCGACGGCAACCGCGGCTGGACCGCGTCCGAGTCGCTGCGCGCTCTCGACATGCTCGCGGACGCCGGCCTCACCCTCGCCGAGGAGCTCTGCCCCGCCGACGACGTGCTCGGTCGCCGTCGCCTGGTGGCGAACTGCCGCATCCCGTTCGTCGGCGACGAGTCCGTGACCACCCCCGCGGAGGTCACCCGCGAACTGCTCGGCGGGGGTGCCACCGCCGTCTCCATCAAGACCGCCCGCACGGGATTCACCGGCTCGCAGGAGATCCTGGACCTCGCCAGAGGCCTCGGTGTGGAGGTGGTGATGGGCAATCAGATCGACGGCCAGCTCGGCACCGCCTGCACCGTGGCCTTCGGCGCCGCACACGCCGCCACCAGCGCCCGCGCCGGCGAGCTGTCCAACTTCCTGGACATGGCCGACGACCTGCTGACCGAGCCGCTGCGCATCGTCGACGGCGAGCTGGCCGTTCCGTCCGGGCCGGGCATCGGCGTCACCGTCGACCCCGACAAGCTCGCGCACTACCGCCTCGACGGGTGAGAATCCCCGTCCCCCAGACCAGTTCCGACATCAGCCCACCCGAGGAGAGATCATGACCACCACCGAGTTCGATGCGAAGGCCGCCGACTCCGGAGCCGGCGCAACCGCCGCCTTCCTGAAGAAGCAGGGCGCCGTCGCCGACACCCCGCCCGAGCGCGTCTCGCAGCTCGCCACCGAGGTGATCACCGCCGTGCACGACGTGATCCGCCGCCACGGCGTCACCTACGCCGAGTACGACGCCGTGAAGTCCTGGCTGATCAACGTCGGCCAGGACGGCGAGTGGCCGCTGTTCCTGGACGTGTGGATCGAGCACGTCGTCGAGGAGGTCGCGAACGCGCACCACCAGGGCAACAAGGGAACGATCGAGGGCCCCTACTACGTGCCCGACGCGCCGGTGATCGGCGCCCGCGGCCCGCTGCCCATGCGCGAGGACGAATCCGGGACGCCGCTGGTCTTCTCCGGGCAGGTCCGCGACCTGGACGGCAATGCCCTACCGGGCGCGAAGGTCGAGATCTGGCACGCCGACGCGAACGGCTTCTACTCGCAGTACGCCCCCGGCCTGCCCGAATGGAACCTGCGGGGCACCTTCCTCGCCGACGACGACGGCCGCTTCGAGATCACCACCGTGCGTCCCGCGCCGTACCAGATCCCCACCGACGGCTCGTGCGGCAAGCTGATCTCGGCGGCCGGATGGCACGCGTGGCGCCCCGCGCACCTTCACCTCAAGGTCTCCGCGCCCGGCAAGGACCTGCTCACCGCACAGCTCTACTTCCCGGGCGACGCGCACAACGACGACGACATCGCCTCTGCCGTCAAGCCCGAGCTCGTCCTGGATCCGCGGCCCGCCGCGGACGGCAACGGCGAGACCGTGGTCTACGACTTCGTGCTCGACCCGGAGACCCGCTGATGGCGCTCTACGCGGTGCGCATGGACGTGGCCATCCCCGACGACGTGGACCCCGCGGTGCGCGCCGAGGCCATCGCCACCGAGAAGGCCTACAGTCAGGAGCTGCAGCGCGGCGGCGAGTGGGTGCACATCTGGCGCGTCGTCGGCCAGTACTCCAACATCTCGATCTTCGACGTCGCCGACAACGAACGGCTGCACGAGATCCTCTGGGGCCTGCCGCTGTTCAAGTGGATGACGGTCGTGGTCACTCCCCTCGCCGGCCATCCGTCGGACGTCGCGCTCGATGGCTGAGCAGGTCCTCGACACCCGTCACGGCCCCGTCGGCGCGACCGTCGCGGGCGACGGTCCGACGGTGCTCCTGCTGCACGGCTTCCTCTTCTCCCGCGCGATGTGGGCGCCGCAGCTGAACGCCCTGGCGGACAGCGGCTTCCGGGGTGTGGCGATCGACCTTCTCGGCTTCGGCGACACCGCGCCCGTGGCGAGCGGCGGCGAGATCGCGCTGCATCACCATGCGGAGGCGGCGATCGACGTCCTGGACCTGCTCGGCGCCGAGCGCTTCGCGGGCGTCGGTTATTCGATGGGCGGCCAGGTGGCGCTCGAGCTCGCGGACCTGGCCGGACCGCGGCTCGAACGGCTCCTGCTCAGCGACACCTTCGCCGGTCTCGATACTCCCGAGGTCCGTACCGCGCGGCTGTCCCTGGCGGATCGTCTCGAAACCGAGGGCACGGCGCGCTACGGCGAGGAGTTCCTGCCCGCCGTTCTCGGGCCGACGACCGTCGCGACCCGGCCCGCAGTGTGCGCCCAGGCTCGCGCGATGATCGCCGCCGCGCCGCCCGCGGGGGCGGCGGCCGCGCTCCGCGGGCGCGCGGCGCGGCGCGATCTCAGCGCGGCGGCCGGCGCGTTCGGCGGCGACGCACGGGTCGTGGTGGGAGCCGAGGACGTCTTCGACGGCGGCACGCTGGGCGCCGGCCTGGCCGCGGCGCTCGGCACCGTCGACCTGCACGTGCTCCCCGGAACGGGGCACAGCCCGTCGCTGGAGACACCCGAGCTGTTCGACCCGCTGCTCGGGAACTTCCTCCGAGCCGCTCGGTAGCGCGTCAGGCCCCGAAGACCCGGGTGCCGACGCGCACGACGGGCCGGCCGCGCACCAGCGACCAGCGCCGCGCCCCGCTGCGGACGGCCTCCACGGCGACCCACGCGCGCTCCGCCGTCGTTCCGTGGCGGCGGAGCCATTCGATGTAGTCGCGGGCGTCGTGGGCGGAGCAGTCCGCCTTCGCGTGGCTCGCGGCGTACTCGACGAAGCCACCCGGCCAGCCCGGGAGCGCGCGCAGCGGCGGACAGGCGCGGGCCGCCGAGTTCGCCCGCTTCACGGCGAGGACCCGGCCGGTCAGCGCCGCGCCGGCGGCGTCGACGCCGGGCGGTACCCGGCCGGCGAGCAGGTCCTCGAGGACCGCCGCCTGCCGGCGCCGCAGCCGGTCGCGCACCTCAGGAGGAACCACAGCTACTCGAACTGCTCGACGAGCTGGAACCGCAGCTGCTGGAACCCCCGCAGCTGCTCGAGCTGCAGTTGGACCCGGAATCGTGGCCCGAGTGGTGCGAGCCGCCGTCGGAACCGCCGAAGAACCAGGCCGAACCGCCGCCGTCGCCCGACGAGCCGCCGCGCCGACGGGACCGCCCGCCCCGCCGACCACCGTTCTGACCGCCCGCGATGGACACGCACACGGCGATCACTGCGAAGATCACGAAGAACACCACCAGGAATTCCATCCCGCACCGCCTCGTCGTTCAGTCGATCCCGAGAACCTCTCGTAGGCACAGCATCTCGTGCCGGACGGCGGATTCGATCACGGACTCGTCTCGTTCCAGCAACACTCCGGGCAATGCCTCCCCACCTGCGGAAACGTGCCCAAGAGAACGCTGTGAATCCCGCCAGACCGCGAGCAGATCCAGAACTTCCGGACATATCGGGTCGGCGTGGGTGTCGAGGTAGAGGGCACCGTCGAAGCGGCCGCCCGCGATGTGCACGTAGGCGACGGCCTCCAGCGGATAGCGGCGCAGCTCCGCGGCGGCGTCGGCTCCGCGCGCGGTGCACGAGGCGTAGATGTTGGCCAGGTCGAGGACCAGGCGCCCGCCCGTCCGATCGACGAGTTCCCGCAGGTAGGCGGGCTCGTCGTAGCCGTCCTCGGGCCAGGCGAACAGCGCGGCGATGTTCTCCAGCGCGAGCGGCACCGGCAGCGCGGCCTGCGCGGCGCGGACGTTCTCGACGAGCACGTCGAGCGCCTCCGCGGTGCGCGGCGCCGGCATCAGGTGCCCGGCCTCGAGCACATCGTCGTGGGGCCCGGCCTCGTCGTCCAGCCCGACGGTGCCCGCACGGACGAACGCGACGTGCTCGCTGACCAGCGGTGCGTTCAGCGCCACGGCGAGCTCGGCGAGACGCTGGACTCGGAGGGGATCCGGCAGGTCCGCGCCCGCGATGCCGAGGGTCACGCCGTGTGGGACCACCGTGACGCCGAGGCGCGCGAGTTCCACGAGCTCGTCGGGCAGGCCGGCCGGGTCGACGTTCTCCGCCACGATCTCGGTGAAGGCGACGGCGCCCTCCCGCGCACCGTCGAGCAGCATCCCGGCGAGCTCGGGCCGCCATGCGGCCGAGACACCGGTGATCGCCATCAGGCCAGGCGCTGGGCGGCGGCGGCGATGCGCTCGTCGGTCGCGGTCAGGGCGATCCGCACGTGCAGTGCGCCCTGCGGACCGTAGAACTCGCCGGGTGCGGCGAGGATGCCCCGCTCAGCCAGCCAGTCGACGGTGTCGCGGCAGGGCTCTCCCCGCGTCGACCACAGGTACAGCCCGGCCTCCGAGTGGTCCACGGTGAAGCCGGCGCCACGGACGGCCTGCAGCAGTACCGCGCGGCGGGCGGCGTAGCGGGCGCGCTGCTCGGCCTCGTGCTCGTCCACGGACAGCGCGTAGGTCATGGCGGCCTGCACGGGGAAGGGCACGATCGCGCCGGCGTGCTTGCGCACCGCGGCCAACTCGGCGATGAGCGCCGGGTCGCCCGCGAGGAAGCCCGCGCGGTAGGAGGCCAGGTTCGACGTCTTCGACAGCGAGTGGATCGCGATCAGCCCGGTGATGTCGCCGTCGCAGACGCGCGGGTCGAGCACCGAGACCGGCTCGGCCTCCCAGGCCAGGCCCAGGTAGCACTCGTCGGACGCCACGATCGCGCCGCGCTCGCGAGCCCACTGCACCACCTTGCGCAGATGGTCGACGCCAAGCACCTTGCCGGTGGGGTTCGACGGGGAGTTCACGAAGACGAGCGCCGGGCGCTCCGGGCCGAGCTGGGCGGTACCGTCGGCCCGCACGGGCCGCGCCCCGGCCAGCAGCGCGCCCACCTCGTACGTCGGGTAGGCCACCTCGGGGATGACGACCACATCCCCCGCGCCGAGCCCCAGCGTCGACGGCAGCTGCGCGATCGCCTCCTTGGTGCCGATCACGGGCAGGATCGCGCTCTCCGGCAGTTCGACGGTGCCGTACCGCCGGCTCAGGGCCGCCGCGGCGGCCTCCCGCAGCGCGACGGTGCCGATCGTGGCCGGGTAACCGGGGAACGCGGATCCCTCGTACAGGGCGCGGCGGATCGGCTCGGCCACCGGATCGACGGGCGTGCCGACGGACAGGTCGACGATGCCGCCGACGTGCGCGGCGGCCTTCGCCTTCGCGTCCGCGAGGGTGTCCCAGGGAAAGTCCGGCAGGCCGGACGCCACGGGCACGCGCGGCACGTCAGTGCTCGGTGTCGGTGTTCATCGGCGGGAGCGCCTTGATGAAGGGGTGGTCGTAGTCGATCTTCCCCTGCTTGGCGGCACCGCCGGGCGAACCGATCTCGTTGAAGAAATCGATGTTCGCGGTCACGTACTCGGCCCACTCGTCCGGCACGTCGTCCTCGTAGAAGATCGCCTCGACGGGGCACACGGGCTCACAGGCGCCGCAGTCCACGCACTCGTCGGGCTGGATGTACAGCATCCGGTTGCCCTCGTAGATACAGTCGACGGGGCACTCCTCGATACATGCCTTGTCGAGCACATCCACACAGGGCTCTGCGATGGTGTACGTCACCTGTCATCTCCTTCGCACCGACTGCTTCCACCCGACAGTATTCCGCGCCGCAGGAACGTGTCACAAAGAAGTGTCGCCTAACCTGCCGGCCTGTGATTTCATTCACGGGTGCACGTAATCGTCGGTGTCTTCGGGCTGATCGTCTTCCTCCTCCTCGCGTACCTGCCTACGCGCAACGTCGCCATGCTGAAGAAGAAGGCGCCGTACATCCTCGGGATGCTCGCCATCCAGTTCGTGCTCGGCCTGGTGATGCTCAAGACCCCGGTGGGCAAGTACGTCATCGACGGCATGTCGACGGGCTTCCAGCACCTGCTGAGCTACGCCCACGAGGGCACGGCGTTCGTCTTCGGCGGGCTCGTCGACTACAAGAAGGACGCCACCAGCGGCACCCCCTTCTTCCTCAACGTGCTGACGCCGATCATCCTGATCTCCGCACTGATCGGCATCCTGCAGTTCATCAAGGTCCTGCCGCTGGTCATCAAGTACCTCGGCCTCGGGCTGTCGAAGGTCACCGGCATGCCGAAGCTGGAGTCCTTCAACTCCGTCAGTTCCGCGATCATCGGCCAGTCCGAGAACTTCATCGCGATCAAGAAGATCCTGCCCACGCTCCCCGAGAACCGGGTCTACACGCTCTCCGCGTCGGCGATGTCCACGGTGTCCATGTCGATCGTCGGCTCGTACATGGTGATGATCGAGCCCAAGTACGTCGTGGCCGCGATCGTGCTCAACCTGTTCGGCGCCTTCGTCGTCGTCTCGCTCATCAACCCCTACGAGGTCGCCCCGGAGGACGACGTCTACGCGCCGCCGGAGCAGAAGAAGCAGTCCTTCTTCGAGATGCTCGGCGAGTACATCCTCGACGGCGCGAAGGTGGCGCTCACCGTCGCCGCGATGCTCATCGGCTTCGTGGCGATCATGGCGCTCGTCAACGGCATCTTCTCAGGCCTGTTCAACGGCACCACTTTCCAGGACGTCCTGGGCTACGTCTTCGCGCCCCTGGCGTGGCTGACGGGCGTGCCGTGGAGCGAGTGCCAGTCGGTCGGCAGCCTCATGGCGACCAAGCTGGTGACCAACGAATTCGTGGCGATGCTGTCCTTCACCGACCAGAACCCCGGCGGGCCGCTGCAGCTCTCGGCCCGCTCCGAGGCCATCGCGCAGACCTTCCTGGTCTCCTTCGCCAACTTCAGCTCGATCGGCATCATCGCCGGCGCCGCGAAGTCCCTCGCACCCGTGCAGGGCGATCAGATCGCCAAGTTCGGGCTGAAGCTCCTCTACGGCGCCACCCTGGTCTCGTTCATCTCCGCGACGATCGTCGGGCTCATCTCGTAGTTTCCCGACGGCGCGCTCGGGACCCGACCCGGGCCGGGCCGGGTGGGGACACTGCCGCTCGCTTAGACCTCGTCCACTCGCCTAGCGGCTCGCGGCCTCCGATGCGCTCGACGGCAGTGTCCCCACCCGTCCCTCGTCAGGTCAGTGCGGTCGGGTCGATAGTGAGGCGGAAAGGCGCCGTGGCGTCGAATTCACTTGTGCAGACTGGACCTTCGTACGATCCGTCACGGAGGGTGAGGGCCTCGATGCTCGGTCCGCCATCGAGGTCGACGATCCAGTAGTGGGGGATGCCCACGTCGGCGTACTCGCTGCGCTTGGTCACCAGGTCCTGGCGACGGGTACCGGGCGAGAGGATCTCGACGACGAGCACCACGTCCGCGGCGACGATCTCCGTCGCAGCGCCGGTCTTCACGATCACGAGATCCGGCCGACGCACGGTCGGCGGGAACCCGCTCGCGACGATGACATCGACATCCGGCACGATCTCGATCCCGTCGGGCAGGTGCGGATGCAGCGCCAACCCGAGTCGAAAACCCGCCTTCTGATGCCTCGGCACCGGACTCGGAGACACGATCAGGACCCCCTCCTGAAGCTCCGACCGCCCCGCCGTGTCCTCCCCCAAGGCACGCCAGTCGTCCAGCGACATCAAGTCGCCTCTCCGAGCTGCGGTCATGCGCCGAGTCTAGCGCCGCGGACCGACAGGAATCGGGGCTACGACTCCGACTCGGGGTCCGCCTCGATGCCCGACGGTGCCGCGGTCCCCGCGAACGCCGCTTCCAGACCGAGGATCTTCGCACCGTCGGACGCGCGGGCCTCGACGACGCGCAGCGTGGCGAACTCGCCGACGTACCCGGCCACCGCGCCCACCACGGGCAGCTTGCCGAGCGTGTCGAACAGGCCTGCGGGACGCGGCCGCGATTCGAGCGCCGAGCGGGCCGATTTCACGGTGCGCATCACATCGCGGACCGCGCCGACGGCGGAGAAGACGCCGCCCCGGAGCTTGTCGCCGGTCTCCCGGACCGGCACCAGGTCCTGGAAGCCCGGCTTGTCGCCCAGGAGCGCGCGGGCGTCGATCTGACGGCGCGAGAGCACCCGCGCGACCAGGTCGATCTGCTCGGGAACCTGGTCCACGCCGTGCTCCCCCGCCACGCCGACCACGACGAGGGTCTGGTTCGCGAAGCCGAGGTAGGTCTGCACCGGCAGTAGGCGCGCGACGATCCCGAGCGTGCCCGGCCAGGCCACCGCCACCGTCGACACCGCGCCGACGGGGATGACCCACCAGCGCGAGCGGCCGTCGGAATCTCGTCGCAGGTAGCTGTTGACCACGGGGATCGGGGTGAGGCCGGCAAGCGTCGAGACGAAGCGCGCCCCGGCCACCGCCGGGCGCGCCACCGTCACGAAGACGCCGACGGTGCGCGCCAGCTCGAGATCGCTGACGGTGCCGGTCACCGTGCCGCCGCGCGGCTCCAGCGCGTTCACGCCGCACCCCGCTGGGCATGAGTGGTGGTGCGTTCCCGTGCGGGACGCCCGATGCCGTTCGCTATCGCGTGCAGTTCCGCCACCGTCTTCTCCGATCCGTGCGCCGATCCCGCCATGCGCGAGATCGTCTCCTCCATCAGGGTGCCACCCAGGTCGTTGGCTCCGCCCTGCAGCATGGCCTGGGTACCCGCGGTGCCCAGTTTCACCCACGACGTCTGGACGTGGTCGATGCGGCCGTGCAGCATCACCCGCGCCAACGCGTGCACGGCACGGTTGTCGCGCTTCGTGGGCCCCGGCCGCGCGGCGCCCGCGAGGTACAGCGGGGCGCTCTGGTGCACGAAGGGCAGCGGCACGAACTCGGTGAAGCCTCCCGTGCGGTCCTGGATGTCGCGCAGCACGTTCAGGTGCGTCACCCAGTGCGACGGGTTGTCGACGTGGCCGTACATCATCGTCGAGCTCGAGCGGATGCCCACCTCGTGGGCGGTGGTCACCACGTCGATCCACGCCGAGGTGGGCAGCTTGCCCTTGGTGAGCACCCACCGGACCTCGTCGTCGAGGATCTCCGCGGCGGTGCCGGGGATGGTGTCGAGGCCGGCCTCGCGGAGCCCGATCAGCCAGTCGCGCACCGACTCGCCCGAGTGGGCGGCGCCGTTGACGATCTCCATCGGGCTGAAGGCGTGCACGTGCATGCCGGGGACGCGCTGCTTGACGGCGCGCACCAGGTCGGCGTAGCCGGTGGCGGGCAGGTCGGGGTCGATGCCGCCCTGCATGCACACCTCGGTGGCGCCCACCTGCCACGCCTCCTCGGCGCGGTCGGCGACCTCCGTCATCGATAGGGTGAAGGCGTCGGCGTCGCCCTTGCGCTGCGCGAAGGCGCAGAACCGGCAGCCGGTGTAACAGATGTTGGTGAAGTTGATGTTCCGGTTGACCACATAGGTCACCACGTCGCCGACGGCGTCCTTGCGGAGCTGATCCGCCAGGGCGACCAGCGCTTCCAGGCCGGCATCATCGGCGTAGGCGAGCGCCCGGTACTGGTCGTCCGACAACCCGCCGGGGTTCCGCTCCGCGGCCCGCAGCGCGGAGAGGACATCGGACTCGACCCGCTCCGGCGCCGACAGCGAGAGCACCTGCTCCCGCACCGATTCCCAGTCGCCGAAGGCGGACCCCAGGTCGGATCGGGTGTCGGTGTTGCGCCCGTCGACGTCGATCGCGGTGTTCAGGTCCACCCGGCCCGACGACGCCCACTCCTCGTCGGGCTCCTGCCAGGGCAGACCGACGGGCATCGCGTCCGGGTCCGCAAGTCCGGTCTCGGCGTCGGCCAGGGCGGTGACGTGGGGCGCGACCCGCGGATCGATCCACGGACTACCGGCCCGGACGTACTTGGGCTGCGCCGTGAGCCGCTGTCGCAGTTCGAATCCCGCGTCGGCGGTGATCTGCGCGAGCGCGTCGAGGTCCGGCCAGGGTCGCTCGGGGTTGACGTGGTCCGGGGTCACCGGCGAGACGCCGCCCCAGTCGTCGACGCCGGCCTCCAGCAGCAGCCGGCACTCGTCCGCGGAGACCAGGTTCGGCGGCGCCTGCACTCGCATCGCGGGGCCGAGCACCATCCGGGTCACGGCGATCGCTGCGCGATAGGTCTGCAGGTCCGCGTCCAGGGCCGACCGCATCGCGGTGTCGGGCTTGGCGCGGAAGTTCTGGATGATGACCTCCTGCACGTGGCCGAAGGCCTTGTGCACCTTGCGGATGGCCATGATCGATTCGGCGCGCTCCCGCTCGTCCTCGCCGATGCCGATGAGCAGCCCCGTCGTGAACGGCACCGAGAGGCGGCCCGCGTCGGTCAGCGTGCGCAGCCGCACCGCGGGATCCTTGTCGGGAGAGCCGTAGTGCGGCTGCCCCTTCTCCGTGAACAGGCGCTCGGAGGTGGTCTCGAGCATCATCCCCATCGACGGCGCGACGGGCTTGAGGCGGGACAGCTCCTCCCAGCTCATGACGCCGGGGTTGAGATGCGGTAGCAGGCCCGTCTCCTCGAGCACACGGATCGCCATGGCCCGCACGTAGTCGAGGGTGGAGTCGTAGCCGCGCTCGTCGAGCCAGGTCCGCGCCGCCTCCCAGCGGTCCTCCGGCCGGTCGCCCAAGGTGAACAGCGCCTCATGGCACCCCAGCTCGGCGCCCCGCCGTGCGACCTCGAGGATCTCGTCGGGCTCCATGTACGCGCCGTGCCCCTCGGCCGCCAGCTTGCCCGGCACCGTGACGAAGGTGCAGTAGTGGCATTTGTCGCGGCACAGCCGCGTGATGGGGATGAAGACCTTCTTGCTGTAGGTGACCTGCGGCGTCCCGTCGGCCCCCGTCAGCCCCGCCTCCAACAGGCCCGCGTCGCGCACGCGCGCGGCCGAGCGGCAGAGGTCGTCCAGATCGTCGCCGCGGGCCGCGAGCAGCACCTGCGCCTCGTCGACGTTGAGCACCGCGCCGTCCCGCGCCCGGCGCAACGCGCGGCGCATCGCCGACGCCGTCGGCACGTACGGCTCCGCCGCGCGTTTCGGCACCGTCGGCAGCGGGAGAAGCGCGGGGGTCTGCTCTGAAGCGTCCGTCACTTCTCCGATGATGCCAGGTGTCCCGCGAGGATCGGCATCCCGATTCCACAGAGCAGGAGCACGGGCAGCCGCCAGTCGGCGTAGAGGACGATGTCGCCGCCCGGTCCGCCGAGCAGGAAGACCGCGATCACCAGGAGGAACGCGATCACGGGGAGGGCGCCGTGAACGGGCTCGCCGCCGAGGCGCCGGGCCGCGACGGAGATCCAGGCGAGCAGCGCGCCGAACAGAACCGCGGAGAGCGGAAGGGGCACGGCCCCGACGTACAGGTAGAGGTACATGGTGGCGCCCACCGCGCACACCGCGCCGCCGAGCGCGGCCATCCCGAGCAGGAGCTTGTCCACCGGCTCCATCACGCCACCCCGGCGAAGAGGTCGCGCTCGAGGCCGTCCGGGTCGGGGGCGGCGGCACCGCGGGCGAGCACGTAGGCCTCCTCGGCGAAGACCGGCTGCGCGATCCGGTTGGTCAGCGCGAGGGCGGCGCCGTCCGCGCTCACGCCGAGCTGCGTCGCGTGGGCGCGGAGCGCGGCGCGTTTGCGGTCGAGGACCGGTGCCACGTCGATCCGCGCGGTGACCCCGTGGTCGTCGTGGGCGGGCAGCTCGTCGGGCGCCGGTACGCGCCAGTCGCCGGGCAGGTCCGTACCCCGCAGTGCGGCGAGCCCGGCGTCGAGGTCCCCGCGGGAGGTCACCGTCCAGTACAGCTTCTCCACCGTCCAGGGCTCCCCTGCGACGGCGGGGTCCGCCGCCGCGTCGACGGCGGCGTGCGTGAGCAGATGCGCGGCGATGTGGTCGGGGTGGCCGTAGCCGCCGACCTCGTCGTAGGTGATCACGACCTGGGGCCGAACCTCCCGGACGATGCGCGTGAGCGCCTGCAGGGGGCCGCCGTCGACCTGCGTCCGGGGCGACGAGGCGAAGGCCCGGGGGTGCTCGGCCGCGGGGGTGCCGGCCATACCGGAGTCGCGCCACCGGCCCATGCCGCCGAGGAACCGCGGCCGCAGCACCGGTCCGGCGGGATCGCTCAGCGCGGCCAGCGCGGCCGTGAGCTCGCCGATGCGGTAGCCGCCCAGCTGGTCGGCGTTGTCGGCGGTGAGCTGCGCGAAGCGCGGCTCCATCACCTCGCCCTCCTCGCCGAGCGTGCAGGTCACGACGGTCACCTCGGCTCCCTCGGCGAGGTAGCGCGCGATGGTCCCGCCGGTGGTGATCGTCTCGTCGTCGGGGTGCGCGTGCACCAGTAGTAGCCGCCGACCGCTCGTGCGCGTCACTTGCGGGCCCACCCCTCCACGCCGGTGAAGACCCCGTCGCGCGGCGTGCCCTCGAGCGTGACGCCCTGGACGGTCGGTCCCACCGCCGTGAGCGTCACGTCCTGCAGGATCGGCAGCACCGTCGCGCGGGACCACAGCTGCGCGTCGATCGCCGCGAGGTCGATGGGGCCGCCGCGCAGTCCGTCGAGCGCGAGGCCCTGCAGGTCGGCGTCGCACAGGCCGGAGAGATTGCCGCCGACCGTGGTGGCGGCGGGGTCGTTCTCGAGGTTCGGCGCCTGCGCCGTCGTGGTGGTCGTGGGACGCTGGCCACCCTCCGAGGGGGGCGCGGGGCATTCGACGCGGGAGGCGAAGCGCTCCGCCGGCGTGGGCCCGGCGCTGGACCAGCCGACCACGGCGTCGACGGCACCGTCGAGCAGCGCCGTCCCGGCGACCACCTGCGGCTCCAGCGTCACGACCGAGGCGAAGACGCCCATGGCCCGGAGCTGGTCGGTGGCATTGCTGGCGACTGCGAACGCGGCGACATTGCCCTGCGGCACGCCGATCCGCAGGAACATCGGCACCCCGTCGCGCACGTACTGCTGCACGTTCTCGCCGGGCGACGGCGACGGCGGTACCGGCAGCGCCGACGGATCGGTGCTGGTGCTCGGGCTCCCCGGCTCGGTCGTGGCGGGCGGCGGCGTCGGCGGCACGCTCTGGCTGGGCGGGATCGGGGCGTTCTGCAGCGTGTAACCGGCGGCCGCGAGAGCCTGCTCGAGCCGGGCCTTCGCCTCCGCCGGCGCGGGGCGCGCCGGCATGGTCGGGACGTAGCCGGCGTCCGACGGTGCGAGCACCTGTGCGCGGGCCGGGCGCACGGCGTCGCCGCCGGAGCCGACGGTGGTGAGCAGGTCGACGTTGACGGCGTCGAGCAGGGCGCGGCGCACCTCGACATCGGCGAGGAACTTCGAGCGGGTGTTCAGCGTCAGCGAGAGCACGCGGGGATCGACCTGCTCGATCGCGCGGACCTCGTAGATGGAGGTGAGCTGCGCGAGCAGCGACGGCCCGCCGTGCATCGAGACCACCTGCACGTCCCCGGTGCGGACGGAGTTGGCGAGCTGGGTGTCGGTGCCGCCCTTGCGGAGCACGACGCGGTCGACGCGGGCCGGCTTCATCCAGTACCTGTCGTTGCGCTCCAACGTCACCTCGTCGCGCGCCACGTCGACCTTCTTGACGAGGTAGCCGGCGCCCGAGGCCGGGATCTTCTCCCGCATGGCGCCGTTGAAGCCGCCCGGCGATCCCTTGACGAGGTGGCTGGGCAGCAGGTTCTGGAACAGCGACCGCCACCCGGGCAGCGGCGCCTTGAGGGTGACGATGACCCGCTTGCCGCCGGCGCCGGAGGCCACCGACTCGATCTGCCGGTACGGCGCCGAGCCCACCGTGTCCGGTGCGGTGGTCATCGACTGCCAGAGGTACACGAAGTCCTCGGCCGCGATGGGAGCACCGTCGGACCACTGCGCGTCCTGCCGGATGGTGTACGCGATCTGCAGCGGCGCGGGGTGCTCGATCGTCGGGATCAGATCGGTGTTCTGCGCGAGCGTCACCCGTCCGTCCTCCCCGCGGACCTCGCGGAAGACGCTCGGGAGCGTCATCGCGGCGAGCGCCCGCGAGGCCGAAGACGAATTGGACGCGAGGTGCGGGTTGAAGCCCGGGCCCAGGCCGTCGATCGCCACCTGCACGGTGGCGCCGGTGGTCGCCGGCGCCTGCGGCGGCGCGGAGGTCTCCGAGCCCGGCACCGCCGGCGGCGGATCCGCGACACACGCGGTCAGGGTCGTCGCGAGCAGCGCCGACGCCATCGTCAGCCCCAGGGACCTACGCCGCACTGCTCGTGCCTCCTACCGCTCGCTCGAAGTCCACACCGCCCGCGGCACCGCCGCCGGGTTCGCCACCGCGACCGAGGGCGATCAGCCCGCGGACTGGTCCCGCGACTTGGCGCGCGACCGCTCGCGGGCGCGCTCGGTGGCGTTCAGGTGCACCTTACGCACCCGCACGACCTCGGGGGTGACCTCGACGCACTCGTCGGCGGCGCAGAACTCCATCGCGGCCTCGAGCTCCAGCTTGATCGGCTTGGCGAGGGTCTCCATCACGTCGGCGGAGGACTGACGCATGTTGGTCAGCTTCTTCTCCTTGGTGACGTTGATGTCGAGGTCCTCGGCGCGGGGGTTGATGCCCACGACCATGCCCTCGTAGGTGTCGGCGCCGGGCTCGACGAAGAAGGTGCCGCGATCCGCCAGCTGGATCATCGCGAACGGGGTCACGCTGCCCTGGCGGTCGGAGACCAGCGAGCCGGTGTGGCGGGCGCGGATCTCGCCGGCCCACGGCGCGTACTCGTGGAAGACGGCGTTGGCGATGCCGGTGCCGCGGGTCTCGGTGAGGAAGTCGGTGCGGAAGCCGATGAGGCCGCGCGACGGGACGACGAACTCCATGCGGACCCAGCCGGTGCCCTGGTTCGCCATGGTCTCCATGCGGCCGCGACGGTTCGCGAGCAGCTGCGTGACCGAGCCGAGGTACTCCTCCGGCACGTCGATGGTGAGGTGCTCGTAGGGCTCGTGGACCTTGCCGTCGATCTTCTGCGTGACCACCTGCGGCTTGCCGACGGTCAGCTCGAAGCCCTCGCGGCGCATCTGCTCGACCAGGATCGCCAGCGCCAGCTCGCCGCGGCCCTGCACCTCCCACTGATCGGGCTTGCCGATGTCGAGGACCTTCAGCGAGACGTTGCCGATGAGCTCCGAGTCGAGGCGCGACTTGACCATGCGCGCGGTCAGCTTGTGCCCCGAGACCTTGCCGACCAGCGGCGACGTGTTGGTGCCGATGGTCACCGAGATGGCCGGCTGGTCGACCGTGATGCGGGGCAGCGCGACGGGGTTGTCGAGGTCGGCCAGGGTGTCGCCGATCATGATCTCGGGGAAGCCCGCGACGGCCACGATGTCGCCCGCGACGGCCTCCTCGGCCGGCTTGCGCTCGACGCCGTCGGTGGCGAGCAGCTCGGTGACCTTGGCATTGGTGACGACGGGCTCACCGTCCACCTCGCGCATCCAGGCGACGGTCTGGCCCTTGCGCAGGGTGCCGTTGTGGATGCGGACCAGGGCGAGGCGGCCGAGGAAGGCCGACGCGTCGAGGTTGGTCACGTGGGCCTGCAGCGGCGCCGAGGCATCGCCCTTCGGGGCGGGGATGTGATCGTGCAGGATCTGGAACAGCTCGTCGAGGTTCTCGGCGTCCGGGACCGCACCGTTGGCGGGGGCGGTGGTCGACGCCTTGCCCTCGCGGCCCGAGGCGTAGATGACGGGGAGGCCCAGCGCGAGCTCGGCGGCCTCCGCGGCCTCGTCGGAGAGGTCCGAGGCGAGGTCCAGCAGCAGGTCCTGGGCCTCGGTGACGACCTCCTCGATGCGGGCGTCGGGACGGTCGGTCTTGTTCACGACCAGGATCACGGGCAGCGACGCGGCGAGCGCCTTGCGCAGCACGAAGCGGGTCTGCGGCAGCGGGCCCTCGGAGGCGTCGACCAGCAGGACGACACCGTCGACCATGGACAGGCCGCGCTCGACCTCGCCGCCGAAGTCGGCGTGGCCGGGGGTGTCGATCACGTTGATGACGGTGGTGGTGCCGTCGGCGTTCACACGGTGCACGGCCGTGTTCTTCGCCAGGATGGTGATGCCCTTCTCCTTCTCCAGGTCACCGGAGTCCATCACGCGGTCGACCAGCTCGGCGCGCTCGCCGAACGCGCCGGACTGCCGCAGCATGGCGTCGACGAGGGTGGTCTTCCCGTGGTCGACGTGCGCGACGATGGCGACGTTGCGGAAGCTGGGCTGGGTCACGAAGGTTCTCCTGTGCTGGCGTCCGCGCGCGCATGGGCTCGTCGAACGGCTCACGCGGACACGGAGAAGGGGGCGTGAGTACACGCCTGGTCGCCTCCAGGTTACGGGGAAAACCGGTTCCGCCCCGAATCGGACGTGCTCAGTGTGACGATTGACAATCGATCATTAGGTTGCGCTAACCTATTGAAGTGAGTAAGACCAAGGCGCACAAGCTCGTGGGCAGCAAGCCCAAGAAGAAGTGCTGCCGTAAGAAGACGCGGTGCATGAAGTGCCCCGTGGTGATCCACAAGCTCAACCGGATGGCCGCGCACGGCGCCACCAAGAAGGAACTCGAGAAGTCCTTGAAGACGGTGCGCGCCAACCCCGAACGCACCCGCGTCGCCTAGTCCCCCGGTTCCAGCAGCTCCCGGAGCGCACCCGGATCGGCGGCGCTCGCGATCGCCCGATCGAGCACCTCCGCCGGTACCTGTAGCGACCGCAGCTCGCCCGGCGGTGGTGGGCACGACGCCGGGCTAGAGCGGAAAGCGGTCAGTTCCCGTCCGCCGACGCCGTCTCCAGCAGGTTCGTCAGCACCGACGAGAGCACCTCGACGAGTTCCGTGGGGTCCGCGCCCGCGTCCGCGCGCTGCCACCAGGCGACGAGGAACTCGTTGACGGACGGGATGAACGCCGCGTACACCCAGGGGGCCACGGCCCGCGACCCGACGGCCTCGACGGCGGAGCGCACCAGCGCCGCCCACGCGGCGCGGTTGTCCAGCCGGTAGCGCTCCATCTCGGGGCTCACACCCACCACCTCGACGAAGGCCACGCGCAGCCCGCGCGGGTCGGTGAGTACCGCGTCGATGTAGGCGCTCACGCCGGCCAGGACCAGCGCGCGACGGGCCTCCGCCGTCGACAGGCCGTCCACCCGGGACATGCCCCGGGCGAGCGCCGTCTCGACCGCGACGCGGCCACGCTGCTGGAGCCCGGTGTGCAGATGCCGCAGGAGCGCCTCGCGGTCGGCGAACTGCTCGTAGAAGTGGCGCCGCGAGACCTTCGCCCGCTCGCAGACGTCCGCGACGGTCGTCTGCTGGTAACCGACGGTGGCGAACAGGTCCAGCCCGGCCTCCTCGAGCCGGGCCAGGCGTTCGGCGTGCCGGGTCCGTGCGTCGGCGCCCGCGTAGACCCGTCCCGCGGCGCCGCTCGTGCCGCCCCTTCCGCCCGTGGCGCGAGGTCGGCCCGCAGCACCCTGTGGGCCGCCGGACGTGCCGGTCCGCGCGGTGGTCATGACGTCGAAGCGGTGGCGCCCCACCAGATGTTCACGTCGCCGTCGACGGCGAACTCGTCGATCGCGGCCAGTTCCTCGGAGGTGAAGGCGAGGTTCGCGACGGCGCCGACGCTGTCCTCGAGCTGCGCGACGCTGGACGCCCCGATGAGCGCGGAGGTCACCGCCGGGTCGCGCAGTACCCAGGCGATCGCCATCTGCGCGAGCGTCTGCCCGCGGGCGGCGGCGATGCCCGCCAGCCCCCGGACGCGGGCCAGGTTGTCGTCGGACAGCATGCCGCCGGACAGGCTCTTGCCAGCGGCGGCGCGCGAGTCCTCCGGTACGCCGGCGAGGTAGCGGTCGGTGAGGAGCCCCTGCGCCAGCGGCGAGAAGGCGATGACGCCCATCCCCTCGGCGGCGGCCGTCTCCAGCAGGGAGGCCCCGTCCTCGTCGCTCTCGACCCAGCGGTTGAGCATCGAGTAGGAGGGCTGGTGGATGAGCAGCGGCGTGCCCAGCCCGCGCATGATCTCCTGGGCCCGGGCGGTGAGCTCGGCGCTGTACGAGGAGATTCCCACGTGCAGCGCCTTCCCCGAGGTCACGGCGCTATGAAGGGCGCCCATGGTCTCCTCGAGCGGCGTCTCGGGGTCGGGCCGGTGACTGTAGAAGATGTCCACGTGGTCGAGCCCCATCCGCCGCAGCGACTGCTCGAGGGAGGACAGCAGGTACTTGCGGGAGCCGCCGAATCCGTAGGGCCCCGGCCACATGTCCCAGCCCGCCTTGGACGAGATGATCAGCTCGTCGCGGTACGGGCGGAAGTCCTCCGCGAGCAGCGTGCCGAAGTTCCGCTCGGCACTGCCGGGCGGCGGGCCGTAGTTGTTGGCGAGGTCGAAGTGGGTCACGCCCAGGTCGAAGGCGCGACGCAGGATGTCGCGCTGGGTCTGCAGCGGCTTGTCGTCGCCGAAGTTGTGCCACAGGCCGAGCGAAACGGCGGGGAGTCTGAGGCCGGACTCCCCCACCCGGCGGTACGGAACCCCGTCGTACCGCCGGTCGCTCGCGATGTACGGATCGAATGCACCCATGCCCCCATCATGCCCGGCGCGCGCCGCCGCCGGGCCTACGATCGGCAGCATGAGTGACGAGGCGGCGGACGGTTCCCAGGACGAGAGCCTGTTGACGGTGCTCATCGCCTTCGGCGCGAACGTGCTGATCGCGGTGGCGAAGTCGGTGGCCGCCGCGGTCACCGGGTCGGCGGCGATGGTGGCGGAGGCCGCGCACTCGTGGGCCGACACCGGCAACGAGGTCTTCCTCCTCATCGGAGCCAAGCGGGCGGGCAAGCCCGCCGACGCCGGCCATCCCTTCGGCTACGGCCGGTCGGGCTACGTGTGGTCGATGTTCGCGGCGTTCGGGCTGTTCAGCGTCGGCGCGGCGGTCTCGGTGTGGCACGGGATCACGGCGCTCGGGGCGCCCGAGGAGGCCGCGGACTACGGGTGGGGTTACGCGGTGCTGGCCATCTCCTTCGTGCTGGAGGGCATCTCCTTCCTGCAGGCGCTGCGCCAGACCAAGGCGGGCGCCCAGGAGCGCATGCTGCACCCGCTGCGCTACGTGCGGATCACGTCGAACCCGGTGCTGCGCTCGGTCTTCGCCGAGGATCTCAGCGCCCTCATCGGCATCGTCATCGCGGCGACCGCGATGGCGCTGCACCAGATCACCGGGAACCCGGTCTGGGACGCGATCGGGTCGATCGCGGTGGGGATCCTGCTCGGCTTCGTGGCGGTCTTCCTGATCAGCCGGAACATGGACTTCCTCACCGGCGAGGAGGCGACGCCGCTCGCCCGCAACCGGATGCTCGAGGCGCTGCTCGCGCATCCGGACATCCGGCAGGTGAGCTTCCTGCACATGGAGTGGGTCGGGGCCGATCGGCTCTTCCTCGTGGCCGCGGTCGATCTCGAGGGCGACCTGCCGGAGTCGCAGGTCGCGGCGCGGCTCGCGGCGATCGCGGACGACATGGACCGGATCCCGCGGATCCAGCGGGCGGTCTTCACGCTCACCCGGCCGGGCGACACCACGCGGCTCACCACCGAGCCGCTGCCCGACTGGTACCTCGACGGCGACCGTCCCTAGGTCAGTCGCGCCGCCAGCCGCGAGGCGTTCATGTGGGCGATCGCCTCGATGGAGATCATCGGGTTCACGCCACTGGGCGTGGGGAAGCAGGAGGCGTCGGCCACCACGAGGTTCGGGACCTCCCAGGTCGCGCCGTCCGGATCGGTCGCCGAGGTCTCGCGGCTGCCGCCCATCGCGGCGGAGCCCATGATGTGCAGGGCGATCATCATGCACCGCGCGGGCGCGTAGCCCTCTCGCTGCGCGGCGGCGGCGAATGCGTCGAGCGATCCGGGCAGGTCCGCGGCGACCCGGTTCTGGTGCGAGCTGCGCACCGAGCGGGCCCCGGCCGCGGAGAGGATCTCGGCCGCGCCGACCACTCCGCGCTGCATGTGCGCCGCGTCGCGATCACTCAGGCGATAGCGCACGACCGGCTCGCCGTCGCGCCCGACGGTGACCCGGCCACTGCCGGTGTCGCGCACGATGACGCCCACCTGCACGGTGCGGCGCAGCGCCAGCATGTCGTCGGCGTGCCGGTCCGCCGAGTGCCACGGCTGGAACAGGGTGATCGCGCCGGGGCTGGCGGGCCCCGTCTCGTAGATGACGCCGTAGCCGTCGCCGTCCAGATCGGCGTGCTCGGTGGAGTAGCGGGTCTGCAGGCCGCCCTCCCAGGGCCGGACGTCCTCGTCGAAGACGCCGGCGACAGCGGTCACCGGATGCAGCCGCAGGTTCTCGCCGATCCGTTTGTTGCGCAGGCCCGAGCGCCGCAGCAGCGGCGGGGTCTGCAGCGAGCCGGCGGCGACCACGACGGCCTTCGCGGCGACGGTGACGGGGGCACCGTCGGGCCCGATCGCCTCGACGCCGGTCGCGCGGCCCCGCTCCACGACGACGCGCCGCACCTCGACGCCGACGGCGATCCGCGCACCGTCGTCGGCGGCGTCCTGCAGCCAGGTCTTGGCGGTCGACTGCTTCGCGCCGATCCGGCAGCCGTATCCGCAGCGCCCGCACTCGACTCCCTGATCGCAGCCGAGCACGTTGCGCGGCATCGCCGCGCAGTGCCAGCCGAGGGCGGTGAGTCCGCGCTCGAGGATCGCGTCGCGCGACGATGCGGCTCCGTGGTCGGTGTTCACGCCGAGCCGGCGCTGCACGGCGTCGAGCGAGCGCGTGAACTCCTCGCCCGCGAACTGCCGGGCGCCGTGGGCGGCCCACTCGGCACGGACGTGGTCGGGCGTCGCGAAGGAGGTGGACCAGTTCACGACGGTGCCGCCGCCCAGCGTGCCGCCGGCCATGAACGACGAGAACTGGCCCTCGGCGGAGATCGCGGGCGCGCCGGCGTAGAGGGTCGTGAGCGACTCCAGCTCGCCCGCGCCGAAGTCGCGATCGTCGTGGTAGCCGCCGCGCTCGAGGACGAGCACGTCGAGGCCCGCGGCGGCGAGCACGGCCGCCGCGGTGCCGCCGCCCGCCCCGGAGCCGACGATCACGACGTCGGCCGTCAGGCGCGCGCCGCCGGCGGGGATCGGCATCGGCCGCAGCGGTCGCTCAGGCGCGTCGGGCAGCGGCCCGGGTGCCTCCGGATAGCCGATCGCGGTCCTCGCCGCCGTGGCGTCGGGCGCGATGTAGTAGGCGCCGATGAGCAGGGAGCGCAGTCCTTGGAAGACGGCCCGCACCGGCGCGAGCGGGTGCGCACCCCAGCGGAGCAGCGTCTCCTCGCGGCGTTCCCGCGGCAGTGCGGAGAACCGCCGGGGCCCGATCCGGTTCACCACGCCGAAGCCGCGGGTGTCCCAGAGGTCGAGGAAGATCTGCAGTTCGCGCAGTTCGCGCGGCAGCATCTTGTGCTGCGCCGTCCGCGAGACGGAGGCGAGGAAGTCGATGTCGCGGGCGCCCGGGATCCCCGGCCGGCCGGGGATCAGGGTGTCGGCGATCGAGAGCAGCGCGCGGGCTTGGCGCGGGGTGAAGACGTCGGTCACCGGCCTATCCGATCACGGCGATCCGGCGCGGGTTGAGCGCGACGCGCACGATCTCACCGTCCGCGGGCGCGGTGTCGCCGAGCGCGTCGACGAGTAGTTCGCCGTCCTCGGTGTCGACCGCGGCGGTGATCCGCACCCCGTCGGCCGTCGGGACGGAACCCGACACCCGGGCGGGCACCCCGCGCGCCTGGATCACGACGGATCCGGGGCGCAGGCCCAGCCGGAACCGGCCGTCCGGGCAGTCGACGAGCACCTGTCCCAGGACGGACGTGGCCTGCAGGTCCTTGACCTGCGCGTCCAGCAGCACGGAGTAGCCGAGGAAGCGCGCGACGTCGGGCGTGCGAGGGCGACGCCACAGGCGCGCGGGCCGGTCGACCTGGGCGAGTTCGCCGGCGTCCAGCACGGCGACGGTATCAGCCAGTTCGACGGCCTCGTCGTGGTCGTGGGTCACGATGAGCGCGGGCGTCCCGGTCTCGCGGAGGATACGGCGCAGGTCGCCCACGAGGCGGTCCCGCAGCTGCCGGTCCAGCGCCGACAGCGGCTCGTCGAGGAGGAGCAGCCGGGGTTCCGGCGCGAGCGCGCGGGCGAGCGCGACGCGTTGCTGCTGCCCACCGGAGAGCTCGCCGACGGGCCGCGCGCCCATCCCGGGCAGGCCCACCAGCTCGAGCAGCTCCTCGACGCGGGCGTTCGCCTCGGTCCGCGGCCAGCGGTGGCGCTGCAGGCCGTACCGGATGTTCCCCGCGACGTCGCGGTGCCCGAAGAGCTGCCCGTCCTGGAAGACCATGCCGAAGCCGCGGCGGTGCGTGGGGACGTGCGCGAGGTCCTCGCCGTCCCACAGGATCCGGCCGCCGGCGAGCGGCTCGAGGCCCGCCACCGCGCGCAGGAGGGTCGACTTGCCGCAGCCCGACGGACCCAGCAGCGCCGTCACCGCGTCGGCGCGTTCGACCCCGGCCGTCTCCCCGACGGTGAGCGAGACCTCCCGCACGGCGGTCCGGTCGCCGTAGCGCACCGAGACCCGGTCGATGGTCAGCACCGCGGCTCCTCTCCCCTATCGTGACGTCCCCGCATCAGAACTCCGCCCGCCCCACATCGTCGCGGCGCAGCGCCTCGACGGCGCCGATCACCAGCACCGTCGCGACGATGAGCAGCACCGAGCACGACGCGGCGAGCGCCGCATCGGCCCAGCCCGGCCGGCCGGAGATCCGGCCGATCAGCACGGGCAGCGTCATCTGCTCGGGCCGCACCAGGAAGCTCGCCGCCCCGAACTCCCCCAGCGTAACGACGTACGCGAAGCCCGCGGCGACGGCCACCGACCGGCCGATCACGGGCAGATCGACGGAGACGAAGACGCGCAGCGGCGAGGCGCCCAGCACGGCGGCGGCCTGTCGCTGCCGTGGGTCGACGGCCCCGAGGGCGGGCACCAGCACCCGCACGACGAGCGGCAGCGCGACCAGGGCCTGCACGAAGGGCAGCACAGCGGGCGATTCGCGGATCCCGGGCAGCGACTGCAGTGCCAGGAGGTAGCCGAAGCCGAGCGTCACCGCGCTCACGCCGAGCGGCAGCATCACCACGGCGTCGGCGAACCGGCTCAGCACCCCCCGGGACCGGGCGATCGCCACCGCGGCGAGGCCGCCGACGAGCAGAGCGATCGCACCGGCCTGCGCGGCCGTGACCAGCGACATCACGAGTGCCTTGACCGGCACGACGCCACCGAAGTCGGCGGTGAGCCGGCGATAGGCGTCGAGGCTCAGCGCGCCCGAGGGGTCAGGTCGCAGCGAGCGCACCAGGAGCGCGCCGAGCGGGAAGAGCAGCAGGACGACGCTGACGGGCACGCCGACGGCCACGGCCGTCCGGGTGCGGCCCCCGGGGCGCCGCGGTTCGATCCGCGCAGCCGCCGAGGGACGCGAGACCCGCACGCGCAGTGCCCCGCTCAGGGCCACGGCCAGCACGACGATCACGATCTGGACCAGCGCCAGCAGGGCGGCGGTGCGCAGGTCGAAGGCGCCGACCACCTCCTGGTAGACCGCCGTCTCCAAGGTGCGCAGCCGGCTGCCGCCGACGACGAGGACGATGCCGAAGCTCGTCGCGCAGAAGAGGAACACGACCGACGCAGCGGAGGCGACGGCGGGCAGCAGCGCCGGCGCGGTGGCAGTGAGGAAGGCGCGGACGGGCCCGGCGCCCAACGTGCGCGCGGCCTGCTCGGCGCGCGGGTCGACGGCCGACCACACTCCGCCGACGATCCGCGCCACCACCGAGACGTTGAAGTAGGCGTGCGCCAGCAGCACCGCCCACACGGTCTCGGAGAGGCCGAGGAAGCCGAGGCCGCCGCCGGGCGCGAACAGGGTGCGGAAGGCAACGCCCACCACGACGGTCGGCAGCACGAAGGGCACCGTCGCCACCACCCGGACGAGCCACTGGCCGCGGAACCGTACCCGCGCGGTGAGCCAGGCGAGCGGTAACCCGAGGATGACGGTGAGCAGCGTCGACGCCGCCGCCTGCCAGACCGTGAACCAGACCAGCCCCAGGCCGCCGGCGCCGGTGAAACCCTCCCGGAAGCCGACACCCTCCGACGCGAGTCCCCGCGCGACGATCGCGGCGACCGGCCACAGGAAGAAGACCGCGACGAACAGCAACGGGGCGGCGAGCAGCAGGAGCCGTCCGCGCGATGCCGACGTCACGGCGCCCCGCAACGACAGAGGGGTCACCGCCCCATCAGCTGGCGCCACTGCCGCACCCAGCCGTCGCGCTCGTCGGCGAGGCGGTCGGCGGGCAGGGTCGCGGCCTTCGGCGGGACCGGCGCGTACTTCGCCCAGGCCTCGGGAAGCGCGACGCCGCGGGTGACCGGATAGACGTACATCTCATCGGGGATCGTGGCCTGCGCCGCGGGCGAGAGCAGGAAGTCGATGAGCTTGCGGGCGCCGTCGGGGTTCGTGGTGCCGCGCAGTACGCCCGCGTACTCGACCTGTCGGAAGCACGTGTCGAGCAGAGCCCGGGTGGGCGGGGCGGAGCCGTCCTTACCGACCTCGGCGGCGGGCGAGCTGGCGTACGAGACGACGATGGGCTTGGGCCCCTTGCCCGACGAGCCGGAGAAGTCGGTGGAGTACGCGGTCGACCAGTTCGGGGCCACGGCGACGTCGTTGGCGCGCAGCGCGCGCCAGTAGTCCTGCCAGCCCTCGCCGAGGGTCGCGACGGTGCCGGCGAGGAAGGCCGTGCCGGGCGAGGCGGTCTCGGGGTTCTCCACGACGGTGAGCCCGCGGTACTCGGGCTTGGCGAGGTCCTGGTAGGTGACGGGCTCGGGCAGGTTCTTGTCGCGGAAGTAGCGGGTGTCGATGTTCACGCAGACGTCGCCGAAGTCGATCGCGGTGAGCTGCTTCATGCCGGCGAGCGCGTAGTCCTGTGCACCGTTCGCGGCGGCGGGCGAGACGTACTCGTCGAAGACGCCGGCGCGGACCGGCCGCGCCGCGTAGGTGTTGTCCACGCCGAAGGCGACGTCGCCGGGCGGGTTGCCCGGAGTCAGCGACAGCTTGGTCGCGAGCTCGCCGCCGTCGCCGAGTTCGACGGTCTTGATCGCGAGGCCGGTCTGCTTGGTGAAGTCGTCGAGGACGCCCGAGGGAAGGTGGAAGCTGGAGTGCGTCACGAGGGTGACGGTGCCGGTGGCCGACGGGGCGTCGCTCTCCGTCGACGGTGCCGTGCTGGTCGCGCAGGCGCTGGTCGCCAGGGCCGCCGCGGTGATGAGCGCAAGGCCGAACCGGCCGAGGTTGGTCATCCGCTCAGACTAGTGCGTCCAGCCGTCGGCGCTGCGCGAGGATCAGGGCGACGAGGACCAACGGCGCCAGCACGCCGGGCGCCATGAACAGGGCCCAGACGGGGCCGTCGTCGATCCCGATCACGGCGAGTCCCTTGCGCAGGAAGTGCACGCCGATGTAGCCGAACACGGCGATGACCGCCGCTGCCGTCGTCGCCCACGGTGTGAACGCGGCACCCGGGCCGCGCAGGTCCGCGCCGCCGCCGGGACCGAGCGGGCCGTGCACCACCCAGATCAGCAGCGGGACGATCCACACGAAGTGGTGGATCCACGAGATCGGCGAGGCGAGCAGGCCGAGGAACTGCACCAGCACCAGCGCGATGAGGGCGTCCCCGCGGCGGACGACCCACCACGCGGCGAACAGCAGGACCGCGGCGACCGCGACCGCGATGATCCACGCCGGCCCGGTCCCCACGTCATGCCCGGCGAACCGGGAGACCGCGCCGCGCAGCGCCTGGTTGTCGGGCTTGGCGGGGTCGCCGATGGGGCCGGTGTCGCCGAGCAGGATGGTGAAGTACCGGCGCGTCTCCGAGGGCAGGATCAGATAACTGACCCCGACGGTGGCGGCGAACGTCACACCGGAGAAGACGGCGGCCCAGACCCGGCCGCGGGCGAGCAGGAACAGCCCGCCGACCGCGGGCGTGAGCTTGATCCCGGCGGCGAGGCCGATGAGGAACCCGGAGGCACCGTCGACCTTCTCCGGCTTCGGCGCGAGAGCCGGCGACGGGGCGGCGCGGGCGACGAGATACGCCGCCCAGACGCCGAAGGTCATGAGGACCACATTGATCTGCCCGTAGTCGAGGTTGGTGCGCACGGGGTCGATCCACAGCGCGGCGGCCGTCCAGATCAGGGGCAGCTCCCGCGGCACGTCGCCCAGGCGCGACGGTGCGCCGCGCCCCGCCGCCAGGATCGCCAGGCACATGCGGATGACCAGGAACAACAGGCCCGCGGTGAGCGCCACCCAGCCCACCGCCACCACCGGGAAGGGCAGGAACTTCAGCGGGTAGAAGAACAGTGCCGCGAAGGGCGGGTACGTGAAGGGCAGCGGCTGCTGGGGCGTGTAGTCGCGGAGGGCGAAGTCGTAGAGCCCGCCGTCCGCGGTCACCCGCTGCGCCGCCTCGTAGTACACCCGCAGATCGACGAAGTTGAAGTTGTGCTGCCCGGCGAGGATCCAGATGATCCGGGCACCGAGGGCCACGAGGAAGAGGGGAAGCGCGACGCGCCGGAGGCCGCTCGCGGGACCGCCGTCGGCCGACGTGCTGCGGTCCTTGGTCACGGGTGGACACCTTAGCCATGCTCACACCCGTTGCGCGAACCGCCGCGCATCTGGACCATGGAGCGGGTGACTGCAGCACAGACGACCGCCCCCGACCACTCCGCCCTGCGCTCGGCGGTGTCCGGGGCACGCGCGATCGTCGATGTGGGCGTCGTCATCGCCGTGCTCGTCGCGACCAATCTCGTCGCCCATTTCACCGGCAGCTGGGCCGCCCTGCTGGCCGTTCCGGTGTCCGCCGTCCTGTTGATCGGCATCGCCCGGCACCGCGGCCTGGATTGGCACGAGCTGGGGCTGGGGCGCGAGCACTGGCGTTCCGGAGCGAAGTACGCCGCCGCGGCCGTCTTCGTGGTGGCGACGGTGATCGTGGTCGGCGCGCTGCTGCCGGTCACCCGCGGCCTGTTCCTCAACGACCGCTACGCGACCTTCTCGACCGCGATCATCGCGTCGATGGTGATCATCCCGCTGCAGACGGTGATCCCCGAGGAACTGGCCTTCCGCGGCGCGCTGCACGGCACGCTGTCGCGGGCGATGCGCTTCCGCTGGGTCGTGGTCACGGGCTCCCTCCTCTTCGGCTTCTGGCACATCGCCTCGTCGCTGGGGTTGACCAGCGGCAACGCGGGCCTGACCAAGATCCTCGGCGCGGGACCGCTGGCCCAGGTCCTCGGCATCGCGGGCGCGGTCATCGCCACCGCCTTCGCCGGCTGGGTGTTCACCTGGCTCCGTTCCCGCAGCGGCTCCCTCATCGCCCCCATCGCGCTGCACTGGTGCCTCAACGGCGCGGGCGCGCTGGCAGCCGCCTTCGCCTGGCAGCTCCTGCGCTGACCCGCGCCGCTCGCTGCGCTCCCTAGCGGGGCGGCCACCTCCCTACGTCCATGGACATGGGGAATGCACGACGCGCCATGGCCGAGCACACCCCGCTAGGGAGCCCGACGGTGCCAGCGCCCGATCACCGCCGGATATCAGCCCGGGAACCGCGGGATCGACGCGATCACGCCGGTATTGAACATCTGGGTGGTGAGGATGGAATAGAACCGCCGCCGGTCGATCAGGTCCTCCCACTTCCAGTGACAGACGGTGATGCCAATGGTCGCGAAGTCCGCATCCCGTCGCTGCTCGTAGCTCCGACGGTCCGCGTCGGACCGGTACTTGCCCTCACCGTCGAACTCGCCGACGAGCCGTCCCCAGCAAAAGTCGACGTAGTAGGTCCGGCCTCGGATCTGGAACGTCCGCTGCAGCTGCGGGGTGGGTAGCTTCCACTGGATCATCCGCGCCCGCGACCACGACTCACCCACCGACTCGCTGCATTCGACGGAGTCCGTGAGCGCTTGCAGCACCGTCTCGCTCCCGGTACGCCTGCCCAAGTCGGTGACGACCCGGTGCAGTTCCGCCAGCGGCACCGGCGGCCGGGTCGCGGGTCGCGAGACCCGCGGAATCAGGCGAGCGGCGTCGATGAGGGCGAGCGCCTGCTCGTAGTCGCCCGCCATAGCAGTGTCGACGGCGGTCCGCGGGAGCGACGTGACTCGGATCCCGTCGAGAAGAACGACGTCGCTCGACGGTAGCGGCCGCGGGTGAACGTGCCTCTTCCCGCTGACCAGGCCCCCCTTGTGTCGATCGTCGATCGTGGTGTGCACCCGCGAGTAGTCGGGCCGTAGTACGGGCAGTCCCCACAGCACCGCCGCACTCTGATGACTGATGACTCCCCACCCGCCGACGGTGCCCGCCGCCCGCACCATCCGTTCGTATTCGACCCAGTCCTCCCCGACCGACTCGTCCGTATAGACCGTCGGCCACAGCATTCGCAGCGTCTTGCCCCGGATGGCCTGCCGGATCCCGTTGCGCGTCCACCCCTGCGCGAGCAACAACTCGCGGGTCATCAGCTCCCCCATGACGCCGATCGTGCCGTTCCGCCCCGCCGCACATCGCTCACGAAGCCAGCAGAACGGCACTTCCTCCACAGGAACCGGGTTATCCACAGGCACCGCATCGACCTGGCAGCCGCGCTCCCTCGCTTCGCTCGGCGCGTTCTCCCTAGCGGGGCGGCCACCTCCCCATGTCCATGGACATAGGGAGTGCACGACACGCCGAGGTGGAGTATCCCCCGCTAGGGAGCACCGACTCCGGTGGTGCCATCCCGCTAGGGAGCACCGACTCCGGCCGTGCCATCCCGCTAGGGAGCACCGACTCCGGCCGTGCCATCCCGCTAGGGAACGCCGCCTCGGCCTGCCGGCACGAACGAGCAGGCCGCTCGCGCTACACCCAGTTCGACGGTCCGCCGGAAGCTGCGGGCTCCGGCTCCCGCGCCGCGGGGGCGACGACCACGGTGACGGCGAAGGCGACGAGCACCAGGACCAGCGCGTACAGCAGTGTCACGTACTGGCCCAGCGCGCCGATGATCGGCGGACCGGCGAGGAACGAGAGGTAGCCGATCGTCGAGACGACGGAGACGCGCGCCGCCGCCATGCGCGGCTGGTCGGCGGCCGCGGACATCCCGACCGGGAAGCCGAGGGAGGCGCCGAGACCCCAGAGCGCGACGCCCGCGTAGGCGAGCCAGGTCGGGCCGAAGATCACCATCGTCAGGCCCACGAACGCGAGCGCTCCGCAGGCGCGGAGCGTGCGCACGCGCCCGAAGCTATCGAGCACCCGAGTACCGGCGAGCCGGCCGATCGTCATGAAGGTCACGAAGACCGCGAAGGTCAGGGTCCCGACAGTCTTCGACGTGCCGTGGTCGTCGACCATGGCCAGCGCCAGCCAGTCGTTCGCGCTGCCCTCGGTGAGCGCCATGCCGAGCACCATCAACCCGATGAGCAGCGTGCGGGGCTCGCGCCACACCGCCAGTCGCTCCCGGCGGGAGACCGGAGCATGGTCGTCGGCGTCGTGCGCCCGGAAGGGCACGTGCCGCAGCGCGAACCAGCCCACGACCAGCAGGACGCCGTTCACCACGAGCAGGTGCGGCAGCAGGGGCACGTGCGCCGCCTGCGCGGCGGCGGCCGTGAGCGCGCCCGCGACGGTGCCCAGCGAGAAGGCCGCATGGAAGGCCGGCATCACGGTGCGCCCCAGAGCACGCTCGTTCTCGGCGCCGGAGAGGTTCATACAGACGTCGGTGATGCCGTGCGAGAGGCCGACCAACACCAACGGTAGGAGCGTGAGTACGTAGTTCCCCGCCTGCGCACCGGCGGCCGCGGCGATCATCGTGACGCCGAGCGCGGGCAGGGTCACGGCGATGACGCGGCGCGCGCCGTACCGCGCGGCCAGTGCCCCTGAGCCGACCAGACCCACGACGGAGCCGACGGCGAGCCCGAAGGTGAGCAGGCTGACCTGCAGCGTGCTCGCGCCGAGGTCGTCGCGCACTTGCGGCAGGCGGCCCAGGTAGCTCGCGAAGGTGAGGCCGCTGAGCGCGAAGATCACCGCGACGGCATTGCGCCAGGCGAGCACCGAGCCCCCGACCGCCTCCGCCTTCTGCTCCTGGAATCCCACGCTCACCGATCAACCCTTCGAAACGTTTCGATCTACTGTTGTTAGGCTAGGTCCCCATGACACGCGGGTCAAACCGGATAACGCTGGTGCACGTCGCCGAGGCGGCGGGCGTCTCGCTGTCGACGGCCTCGCACGCCTTCGGCGTCGACAAGCCCATCAGCGATGCCACCCGGGCCCGCGTCCTCGCCGCCGCCGCCGACCTCGGCTACGAGGGACCGGACCCGCGGGCCCGCTCCCTGCGCAGCGGCCGCACCGACATCATCGGCGTCCAGGTGGACGACGAGGCCGGCCGCGCCTTCCGCGACCCCGTGATCATCGGCATCCTCGACGGGGTGTCGGCCGCCCTCGCCGCGAGCCCCACCTCCGTCCTGCTCCTCCCGGACTCCCTCCCGGAGGAGCGCCTGCGCACACTCCCGGTCGACGGAGTCGTCGCCGCCGGCTGCTCCCCCGCCCTCGACTCGCTGCGCGCCGCGATGGCGAAGCGCTCGATCCCCGTGGTCACTGCCGGCAACCAGGTCGACGACATCGGCAGTGTGGGCGTCGAGAACCGCTCCGCCACCGCCCTGCTCACGGGTCATCTACGCGCGCTCGGACACCGCTCGGTCGGTGTCGTGCGACTCCGGCACGGCGACGTCGAGAAGGCGCGCACGGCGGCCGCTCTGGCCGCCTTCCCGGACGCAGCCGTCGTCGTCTCCGCCGACAGCACGATCGACGAGGGCTTCCGCGCGGGCGGCGAGCTGCTCGACGCGCACGCGCCGACCGCCGTGATCGCCCAGTCGGACCTGCTGGCGGCCGGGGTGATCCGCGCGGCGGAGTCCCGGGGCCTGCGCATTCCCGACGACCTCTCCGTCGTGGGCTTCGACGGTGTCCGCGTCGACGGCTTCGACCGGGTCCTCACCACGATCCGCCAGCCGATCGTCGAGATGGGCCGCCGCGCGGCGCAGGCCGTGCTCGCCGCGCAGGAGGGCGCGGCCCTGCCGACCCTCGCGCTCGACGTCGACCTCGTCGTCGGCGACACCACCGGTCCCGCCACTCAGCGGGCCTGAGCCACCTCATCGAGCGCGTCCGCCAGCAGGGCGGCGTACGCATCCGGATCGGGCACGGCGGTCCGGCTGCTGGTGACGGAGACCGTCACCGACTCGCCGAGGCCGTGCACGCCGTGGGTGAGGCCCATGGCGGGTGAGAGCGCCGGGAAGCCCGCGGTGAACGCCGACCTCCCGCCGAGCAACGCCAGGTCCGCCGGGCCGCGGTACACGCTCGAGAGCACGGTCGCACCGGCCATGGTCGCGGGGATCAGAGTGGGGTCGAAGGCGCGCACCCCGAGCACTGCCAGGGACGACGGTGCCGCATCCTCCGCCGCTCCGACGGTGCGCCACAACGGACTCATGGCGCGCTCGCGGGCGGCGGCCAGGGCAGCCGCGATGAGACCGGGCCGCTCCGCGGCGGGCGCGCCGGGGTACAGCGGTACCGAGACGTTGCCGAAGGCGTTGCGCTCGCCGTGCCGCCGCTCACGCGCCACCATCACCTCCGCCGACAGCTCCGCGGGCACCGCACCGCCACGCGAGCCCAGATAGCGCTCCACGGCGAGCGAGACGGCGGCGAGCGCGGTCACCGTGACGGTCGATCCCCCGCGCAGCGAGTCGCTGTCGCGCACCAGCATCCGCACGTCGCGGGTGGCATCGGGGGCGGCGTTGAGCAGGGTGCGCGGACAGCCGGGGGCGGCCGGCGGCAGGGCACCGTCGCGGGTGCGCCGGTCGATCTCCTCGCGAGCCCGCGGGGCGCGGACACCGAGAACGACGGTGCGCGCCAGCGCGACGGGCAGGCCGAGCAGCCCGCGGACCGCGCGGAGCGGGCCGGGCAACGGACGCGCGGCGGGCACCTCACGGGCCCCGCCCGAACCGAGGAGTGCGCGGGCGATCTCGGCGGACCGACGGCCGTCCGCGAGGGCGTGGGCCACCTGCAGCACCAGCACCGTCGCGAGACCGGCGCACCGGGGCGCGCCCGCCACGCGTGGGAAGACGTGCACTCGCCAGGGCGCGACGGTCGCGTCCACCTGCCGGGAGAACAGGCGCGCCACCGCGGCCGGCACCGCGTCCCACGTGCGCGCGATACCTTCGCGGACATCGATGACATCGCACGGCGCCCACGCGGGATGCTCGAGATCGCCGGGCGCCGGGGCTATCCGCAGCCGCAGGTCCGGGATCGACGGTGCGCGCGCCAGGACGACGTCCGCCACCTCCGCGGCCGACGGGGCCGGGCCGTCGCCGTGGTCGAAACAGTAGAGCATGAACTGATCGCTCGGTATCACCGCCGATGCCCAATGGGTACGGGCATCGCGCGGGGAGAGGAGCCCACCGGTCACCACACCACGCTAACGCACTCGGAACCCCGTCCCTCCGCGATCGCGCACGCGATGCCCTCACGATGATCGGATCGCCGTGGGGAAAGCCCTTCTCGCTTACAGTCTCCCGTAGGTTCGACGATGATTCGCGGTCACCGCTGCATCCGCGGCCCGTGGGGAGGAAGGCGCAGATGGAACGGACCGACCATCGGGTCGCGGTCGTCGGGGGCGGCGGCGTCGGGGCGGCCGCGGCGTGGGCGCTCGCCCGCGCCGGGGTCGACGTGGTGCTGATCGAGCGGTACCGGCGCGCCCACCCGCTGGGCGCCTCCCACGGCGCCACCCGCAATTTCAACCCGGGCTACACGCGCCCGGAGTACCTCGCGCTGCTGCGCGCGGCGCTGCCCCTGTGGCGGGAGATCGAGACCGAGTCCGGCGCACACCTCCTCGATCAGGTGGGCGTCGTCAGTCACGGGCCGCGCCCGGACGTCGCGGAGCTGCTGGAGGCGGTCCCCACGATCGGCCTGCGCGCGGAGCTCCTCGATGCGCGCGAAGCCTCTCGACGGTGGCCCCAGTTGCGGTTCGCCGGCCCCGCGGTGCACTTCCCCGACGGTGGGCGGCTCTACGCCGAGCGCGCGGTCGATGCGCTGTACCGCGTCGCGCAGGCCCGCGGCGGGCGGATCCTCGAGAACACCCGGGTCGCTTCCATCGAGGCGAACGACGACGGAGTGGTCATCGACACCGACAGCGGGCCGATCACCGCGCGCACCGCCGTCGTCGCCGCGGGAGCCTGGTCGAGCCGCCTGTTGACGGGGGTCGTGGAACTGCCCGCGCTCACCGTCACCCAGGAGCAGCCCGCGCACTTCGCGCTCGCCGCCCCGATGGCCGATCTGCCGGCGTTCAACCATCACCCCGAAGCCGATTCCCCGTGGTGGCCCTCGGCCGTCTACGGCGGGTGGACGCCCGGCGTCGGGATCAAGGCCGGGTGGCACGGCGTGGGTCCCGTGACGGACCCCGATGCGCGCAGTCTGCGGTCGGAGCCGGTCCAACTGCGGGCCCTGCAGCGGTACGTCGCGGAGTGGATCCCCGGCGCTGATCCGGACCGGTTCGAGGAGATCAGCTGCACGTACACCTCGACCCCGACCACGGACTTCGCGATCGACACCGTCGGTCCGATCACGGTCGCGGCCGGGTTCTCCGGGCACGGCTTCAAATTCCTGCCCGCGCTGGGCGAGCTGGTGGCGCGGCTCGCGACCACCCCGGGTGCCCGGTCGCCGTTCCGCTTCGCCTGACGGTGCCGGTCAGGACAGGAGGTCCCGGCGGTAGACGAGGGCCGCGGCACCGATGAGCGGGGCATCGCCGCCGAGGCCGGCGGGCACGACCCGCGCGGCGGCGACGTAGGGCAGCGGGTGCGCGGCGACGGCGCTCTGCACGAGCGCGACGAAATCGTCGGCGACCCGGGTGAAGCCGCCGCCGAGCACCACCACCGCGACGGGCACCAGCGCCACCGCGCTGCCGATCCCCTGCCCGACGGCGGCGGCGCACCGTCGCACCGCGGCGACCGCGACCTCGTCGCCGGCGCGGTACGCCTCCCCCAGCTCCTCCCCGGTGGAGCCCGCGAAGCCCTGCGTCCGCGCCCACTCCACGGTGTGCGGCCCGGAGGCGACGGACTCGAGCATCGTGGTGCGGCCGAGGGATTCGCTGCCGGTGTACCCCGAGACCTCCACCTGGCCGATGTGCCCGGCGTTGCCGACGAGCGCGCGGCCGCCCACGATGAAGCCGCCGCCGATGCCGGTGGAGACGACCATGCCGAGGGCGTCGTCGTGGCCGCGCGCGGCGCCCAGCCAATGCTCGCCCAGCACGATCGCGACGCCGTCGCGACGGAACTCGACGGGCAGGCCCCCGGCGGCATCCGCGACGAGGTCGCGCAGGGGGAAGCCGTGCAGCGCCTCGAGATTGATCGGCGACGTGGTGCCCGCCGCATCGTCGACGGGGCCCGCTGCCGCGAGTCCCACGCCCTGCACCGGCCCACCGGCCGCTGCCAGGGCGTCGCGGACGACCCCGGCGATCGCGGACTCGAGTTCGGCGGTCGTCGCCTCCGGACCGGTCGGCGCCCGGTGGCGTGACGCCTCGACCACGGTGCCGTCGGGCTCGACCAGCGCGGCCGCCACCTTGGTGCCGCCGAGGTCCACCGCGAGGACGGTCATCGCGCGTACCGCACCAATCCGAGCTCGGCGGGCCCGGTGAGCAGGCGGTGCTGCGGGAGCACGCGCACCGCGTAGCCGAACCGGCCCACCTGACCCGGCAGCACCGCCCGGTAGCGCTCGCCGTCGAAGTGGAGCCGAACGGCCCTGCCGCTGACGATCTCCCCGGCCTCGTCGACGCCCCCGATCACGGCCTCGACGCGGACGTCGCCGTCCTCCAGCGCGCCGAGCGCGACGTCCGCGGTGAGGTCGACGCCCTCGGGCACCACCGCGGCGCTGGAGGATCCGATACGCACCGCGTCCCAGCCGGCCCGGACCCGGTCGATGTACTCGACGAGGTCGGCGACGGCGGGCCGCGTCGCGCGGGCGGAGCGCGCCGCGGGGCGGTAGTAGTCGGTGGCGTACTCGCGGACCATGCGGTCGGCGGAGACCGCGGGGGCGGTCGACGAGAGCGTGTGCCGCACCTTGGCGAGCCAGCGCGGGGGCGCGTCGTCGGCGTCGCGCCGGTCGTAGAACGCGGGCACCACCTCGTGTTCGAGGAGGTCGTAGAGCGCGTCCGCCTCGATGTCGTCGCGGCGCCCCGGGTCCACGCCCACGGCCGACGGAATGGCCCAGCCGTTGTTCCCGTCGTAGAGCTCGTCCCACCAGCCGTCGAGGACCGAGAGGTTGAGGCCGCCGTTCATCGCGCTCTTCATCCCCGACGTGCCGCAGGCCTCCAAGGGCCGCAGCGGGTTGTTCAGCCAGACGTCGCAGCCGTGGTACAGGTAACCCGCCATGCCGATGGAGTAGTTGGGCAGGAAGGCGATCCGGTGCCGCAGTGCGCGGTCGTCGGTGAAGTGCAGCAGCTGCTGCAGGAGTCGCTTGCCCTCGTCGTCGTGGGGGTGGCTCTTCCCGGCGATCACCACCTGCACGGGCCGGTCGTCGCTGAGCAGGAGGGCGCGCAGCCGCTCCGGATCGCGCAGCATCAGCGTGAGCCGCTTGTACGTCGAGACCCGGCGGGCGAAGCCGATCGTGAGGACCTCGGGATCGAACATGCGGTCCGTCCAGCCGAGCTCGGCGTCGACGGCGCCCCGCTCGATCCAGGCGGCGCGCGTACGGGAACGCACCTCGTCGACGAGGCGGTGCCGCAGCGTGGTCCGCAGGCGCCACAGCGCCTCGTCGGGCATCGAGAGCGGGTCGGTCGCCCGTTCGGCGACGAGGCGGTCGGCCCACGTCCCGTGGTGGACACCGTTCGTCACGGAGCCGATCGGCACTTCCGCAGGCTCGAAGCCGGGCCAGAGGCCCGCGAACATCTCGCGGCTCACCGCGCCGTGCAGCTTCGATACGCCGTTCGCCCGCTGGGCGAGCCGGAATCCCATGTGGGCCATGTTGAAGACCCCGGGGTCGGCCTCAGCGCCCAGGGCGATCACGTCGTCGAGCGGCACCGTCGGGAGCAACGAGCACATCTGCCCGCCGTCTCCGAAGTAGCGGCGCACGAGGTCCACGGGGAAGCGGTCGATGCCGGCGGGCACCGGCGTGTGCGTGGTGAAGACGGTGGCGGTACGGGCGAGCGTCCTGGCCTCCGCGTAGCTCAGCTCCTCCGTGGCCATGAGCTCGCGGATCCGCTCGAGGCCGAGGAATCCCGCGTGGCCCTCGTTGGCGTGGAAGACCTCGATGCCGGGATGGCCCGTGAGGTCGCAGAAGGCCCGAGCGGCCCGCACGCCGCCGATGCCGAGCAGGATCTCCTGGCGCAGTCGGTGTTCCGCATCGCCGCCGTACAGGCGGTCGGTCACCGCGCGCAGGTCCTCCTCGTTGTTCTCGATGTCGGTGTCCAGTAGGAGCAGCGGGATCCTGCCGACGTCCGCCCGCCACACGGCCGCGCTGAGCACCCGCCCCTCCAGCGGCACGGAGACCACCAGCTGCTGCCCGCTCGACAGGGTGACCGGGCGGAGCGGCAGCTGCGTCGGATCGAGTTCCGGATACTGCTCGAGCTGCCAGCCGTCCGCGGAGAGCGACTGCTGGAAGTAGCCGTGCCGGTACAGCAGCCCCAGCGCGACGATCGGCAGACCGAGGTCGGAGGCGGCCTTGAGATGATCGCCCGCGAGGACTCCGAGGCCGCCGGAGTAGTTCGGCAGCGTCTGGCTCACGCCGAACTCCATCGAGAAGTAGGCGATCGCCTTCGCGCCGTCCTTGAGCTCATCGGCCCACGACGGTCGCGTGAGGTAGTCGTTCAGGTCCGCGTGGACGGCGCGGACCCGCGCCACGAACTCGGCGTCCGCGCCGAGCGCGGCCACCCGGTCCTGGTCCGCCCCGCGGAGGGCTGCGAGCGGGTCCCGGGTGGCCGCCCACACCTCGGGCGCGACCGTGGAGAAGAGGTCCTGGGTGGGTCCGTGCCAGCCCCAGCGCAGGTTCCGCGCGAGATCGGCGAGCGGCGCGAGCGCCTCGGGGTAGACGGGCTCGACGGTGAAGGTTCCTTCTGCGTGCACGCCTACCGACCCTATTGGTTGCCCTCGCGCCCCGCGACGTTACCGGCCGGTCATGTGCGCGGCGCCGATCACCGCGGCGGCCGTCGCCGCCAACACCGACCGGTCACGGCCCATGCTCCAGCGCACCTCGCCGTCCCGGCGGAACTCGAGGAGCGTGAGCGCCTCCGCATCGTCGCCGCGTCCGAGCGAGGTCTGGTGCAGGGAGAGGACGTCGATCGTGGCGTCGTGCTCGGCGAGCACAGCGACGAGCGCCTCGACGGGACCCGCACCGTCAACGACCGTGCGGTGCGGCGTCCCGTCGACCCGGAGCCCGACCGTGACCTCGCTGCCGGCCGGGGTCTCCCCCACCACGCATTCGACCAGCTCGAACCTGTCGCCCTCGGCGCGGAAGGCCTCCTCGAAGACGGCCCACAGCGCGGCGGTGTCCATCTCCGTGCCGTGGTCGTCGGCGTGGGCCTGGACATGCCGGGCCAATTCGATCTGCAGCCGCCTCGGCAGTTCCAGACCCAGGTCGCGCTCCAGCAGGTAGGCCATCCCGCCTTTGCCCGACTGGGAGTTCACGCGGATGACGGCGTCGTAGGTCCGGCCGATGTCGGCGGGGTCGACGGGCAGGTAGGGCACCCGCCACTCGATGTCCCGCTCGTGGCGCCCCTCGGCCTCGGCGCGGGCGCGATGCTCGGCGAAGCCCTTCCTGATCGCGTCCTGATGGGTTCCGCTGAAGGCGGTGTGCACCAGGTCGCCGACGTAGGGGTGCCGGTCGTGCACACCGATCCCGTTGCACGCCTCGACGGTGCGCCGTACCTCGTCGATGTCGGAGAAGTCGATCATCGGATCGATGCCCTGCGCGAACATGTTGAGCGCCAGCGTCGCCAGGTCGACGTTGCCCGTACGCTCGCCGTTGCCGAAGAGGCAGCCCTCGACGCGCTGCGCCCCGGCCAGCACCGCCAGCTCGGCGCACGCGATGCCCGTCCCGCGGTCGTTGTGGGGGTGCACCGAGAGGATCACGGCATCGCGGCGGGCGAGGTTGCGGTCCATGTACTCGATCTGGTCGGCGTAGACGTTCGGCGTCGCCACCTCGACCGTCGCGGGCAGGTTGAGGATCACCGGGCGGTCGGCAGTGGCGTCCCACAGGTCGGTCATCGCGTCGCAGACCTCGAGCACGTAGTCCGGCTCGGTGAGGTTGAAGACCTCGGGCGAGAACTCGAACCGCACGCCGTCGAGGTCACCCGCCGACGCGAGCAGGTCGCGGCCGCCGTCCAGGATCAGCTCCCTCAACGCCGCGCGGCTCCGGCCCAGGACGACGTCGCGCCAGGTGGGGGCTGTCGCGGTGTACATGTGAATGACCACCTCGTTGCAGATCCCGCGGACGGACTCGACCGTCCGCTCGATCAGATCGCGGCGCGCGGGCGTGAAGACGACCACGGTGACGTCCTCGGGTGCGATGTCCGACTCCGCGATCAGCCGGACGAAGTCGTAGTCGGTCTGCGACGCGGACGGGTAGCCGACCTCGATCTCCTTGTAGCCCATGGCCACCATGAGTTCGAAGAAGCGGCGCTTACGGGCGGGGTCCATCGGCTCGGGCAGCGCCTGGTTGCCGTCGCGCAGATCGACCGGGACCCAGAGCGGCGCCGTGGTCAGGCGTCGGGTGGGCCAAACGCGATCGGCCAGAGGAAGGTCGACGCGGGCGTGGACATCGCGGTAGCGATGGTGCGGCATCTGCGAGGCGCGCTGGCGGTTCCAGGCGGGCGCCGCGCCGGGGACGGGGCCGCGAGGTGAGTCGATCGTGGAAAAGGGCATGACGGTTCCTTCATCGGGTCCGAAAGACGGGCCGGCACGGATTCCCCACGGCGGGAGGCCGGCCCGGAATCAGACCCCGCCGTGGCGCGGAAGGAGGAGCGAGTTGTCGCGCTGCGTCATAGGGCGACCCTACCACAACTCCTCAGACAAGCTGAGAAGTATTCTCAGACACATGCCCCCGCTCCGTCGCGCATCCCTCGCCGACCAGGCCGCCGACGCCCTGCTCGCCCGGATCCGGTCGGGCGAGTGGGCGATCGGTGACCGGCTCCCCGGCGAGACCACTCTGGCGCCGCAACTCGACGTCGGGCGGTCGACGGTGCGCGAGGCGATCCGCCGCCTGGCCGGGATCGGCGTGCTCACCACCCGCCAGGGCTCCGGGGTCTTCGTGACCAGGCTGGACGCCCCGTCGGGCCTCGACACGATGCTCGACGGGGCGGCGATCGACGCGGTGCTCGAGGCACGGATCGCTGTCGAGGTGGAGGCCGCCGCGCTCGCCGCGCACCGCCGCACCGAGGAGGACCTCGACGCCGTCCGGGCCGCGCTCGCGATCCGCGCCGCGCACCGCGGCGACCTGGTGCGCCACGTCGAGACGGACACCGACTTCCACCGCGCCGTCATCGCCGCCGCGCACAATCCCGTCCTGGTGCAGATGTTCGACGGGATCGCGGCGCACCTGCGGCGCGCGATGGTCGACATGCTGCGGTCCCGGCCGGAGCCCTTCGGCGGGGACGACGACCAGGATTCGCACGCGGAGCTGCTCGCCGCCGTCGAGCGGGGCGACGCCGCCGCGGCCGCACGGCTGAGCCGGGAACACTTGTCCGGCATGCTCTCCCGCAACGGCCACCGCTGACCGTCGCTCCGCGGTCACGCTCCGCGGTGCTCCGGCGGGACGATCCGGGTGAGCCGCTCGCGCGTCACATCGTCCTTCGGCAGGTAGGTGAGCATCCGCAGCGAGGGACGGTCCCGCAGGTTGAACGTGCTCACCTGCAGGCGCAGTTCCCCCACCCGAGGGTTGCGGATCGTCTTCTCCCAGTCGGCGGCGTCGAGGACCAGCCCCGCGTTCCACAACTGCGCGAACAGCGGGGACGCCGCCTGCAGGCGGCTGAGCATCTGTTCCCAGGCGGGGTCCGCGTGGGAACTCGCGTACAGCGCCCTGGTCCGCGCGACGACGGCCTCGAGTTCCTGCCGGTCCGCGACGTAGGCGCCGAGCCACAGCTCGTCGGTGAAATCGAGCCAGAGACAGTTCCGGTCCTCCGGCGGGAACTGTTCGACGTCGGTGATCAGGAAGCGGAAGGCCAGGTTGTAGAGGACCATGTCGCCGCGGGCGTTGAGCACGGCGGCGGGGTTGGGCAGCAGGGCGTCGAGGACCGGCTGGACGGTGGCGGCGGCACCCGACTCCACGGCGGGCGGCCCCGGTGGGTGGCCGGCCAGCCGCAGCACGTGATCACGCTCCCCCGGATCGAGCAGCAGCGCATCCGCGACGGCGCACAGCACCTCGGGGCTGGGGTTCACGTCGCGTCCCTGCTCGACCCAGGTGTACCAGGTGGCGCCGACGTGGGCGCGGGCCGCGACCTCCTCCCGGCGCAGGCCCGGGGTCCGGCGCCGCCCACCGGCGGGCAGCCCCACCTGCTCCGGGGTCACCTGCTCACGGCGAGTGCGCAGGAAGCGCGCCAGCTCGGCGTTGTTGCGGGTGCCCATGGACCGAGTATCCCTCGCCCCACGGCACGTCGGCGACGCGGAGCCCGGTGGTGTCACTACTAGGATCCGCGCGGTCTGGATACCCGGATCGCTGCGGCGCATCGTCGAGCGCATGACCACCTCTCCACCGCCCCTCACCCGGCGGGGCCTCGCCGTTCTCGGCCTCGCCTACTTCCTCACGACCTTCCTGTTCGCCTCCGCGAACGTCGCCGTCCCGGATGTGGCACGGAGGCTGTCGGCATCGCCGGCGGAGCAGACGCTCATCCTGGCGGCGTTCTCGGCGACCTTCGCGACGGCGCTCATCCTGTTCGGCCGGCTCGGCGACAACCGCGGACGGCGCCGGGTGTTCGCCGCGGGCCTGATCGCGGTCGGCGTCACCTCGGTCGCCGCGGGGTTCGCGCCCGATGTCACCTCCCTCATCGTGCTCCGTGCGGTGCAGGGCGTCGGCGCGGCGGCGTTCACACCCCAGGTGCTCTCGACGGTGCAGGCCACCACCACTGGCGAGGCGAGGCGCCGCGCGATCGCCGTGATCGCGGCGACGGCCGGCCTGGGCTTCTGCGGCGGGCAGGTCCTCGGCGGCGCCCTCCTGGCGTGGAACCCCGCGGGCCTCGGATGGCGCACCGTGTGGTGGTCGGCGGCCGTGATCGCCCTCGCCGCCGCGGCCGCCGCCGGCGCTGTACCCGACACCCGGGCGGAGCGCCGACTGCCCCTCGACTACCGCGGCACGGCGCTGCTGACGGTGGCGCTGTTCGCGCTGCTCGTCGGGCTGTCGCTGGGCGGCACCCTCGGCTGGCCGCCGGTGTCGTGGCTGTTGCTCGCCGTCGCGGTCGTGGCCGGTGCGGCGTTCTGGTCGGCGCAACGACGGGCCGAGGCCGCCGGCGGCGCTCCCATGCTGCCGCCGGCGGTGTTCGCGCACCGCCCGATCCGGATCGGCCTGCTCATGGCACTGCTCTTCTTCTCGGGCTACGGCGCCCTGGTCTTCGAGTACGCGCTGGTCAGCGAACACGCCCTCGGCATGAGCCCCGTCGCATCGGGCGTGGCCCTGGTCCCCTACGGCGCCGCCTTCGTGGCCGTCTCGCTCGGGCAACCGGCGATCCACCGCCGCCTCGGAGCGAGGACGATGCCGGTGGGCGCGACGCTCAACGCGATCGGCCTGCTGGCCCTCGCGGCGAGCGGCCTGGCGGCCCCGCAGGTCTGGGCGTGGGCGGTCCAGCCCGCCCTGATCCTCGTGGGCGCGGCCCAGGCGATGCAGTTCGGGCCGCTCGTCGGGACGATCATGGGCTCGGTGCCGGATCGCATCGCCGGACTCACCGGCGGTCTGGTCTCGACGGCGCAGCAAGCCGCGTTCGCACTGGGTGTCGCCACGCTCGGAACCGGCTACACGGCGCTCGCCGGCGGCATCCCCGCCCGGCACGCCTTCGCCCTGATCCTGCTCGTGCACACGGGCATCGCCGTCGCCTTCGCCCTGTGCGCGCGATCCCTGCAGCCGCGGGAGCCGACATGGTCGAACACCGCGGTGCGGGCGGCCCCGGAGGCGGCCGCGGTCAGAAGTCGCCGTTGAACCGGCGCAGTGAGCGGATGGCGCCCACCAGCGCCGCGGACTCCTCGTCAGGCATACCGATGTCGGCGAAGACGTCGTTGAGTACGACGGTCGCCTTCTCGACCAGTTCCCGCCCCTCCGGGGTGATCGCGACGAGCGTCGTGCGGCCGTCGGTGGGGTGCGGCTTCCGCTCGACCAGCCCGGCCTCGCCGAGCCGGTCGATCGCGTGGGTCACGGACGAGACATGAACCTGCAATCGGGTGCTCGCCTTCGAGATCGGCAGTTCGCCGCGCTTGGTGAAGGCGAGCAACCGCAGCAGCTCGAACCGGGAGAAGGACAGGTGGAAGGGCTTGAGCGCCGCCTCGATCCGCGCGAGCAGGATCTGGTGCGCGCGCATCACGGAGGTCACCGCCTCCATGCCGGAGGCGATGTCACCGCCCCAGCCCGCGTCCTCCCAGTTGCGGCGGGCGCGGGCGATCGGGTCCCGGGGGTCCGGTTGCGTCATCGCGCCCGCCTTCCTCGTCGTGTGTCTTCCTACCTCAGCGTCCGGATGATGGCGCTGAAGTCCAGGCCGCCGTTCTCCTGCGCGAACGCAGAGTACAGCTCCGCGGCGTGCGTGCCGAGCGGCGCGCTCGAACCGGTGGACGAGACCGCGTCCATGGCCAGGCCCAGGTCCTTGTTCATCAGGGCCGTCGCGAAGCCGGGCTTGAAGTCGTTGCCCGACGGTGCACCCGCCACCGGCCCCGGCACGGGGCAGTTGGTGTGCAGCGACCAGCAGTTGCCGGTGGCGCCCGTGACCACGTCGTACAGCGCCTGATCCGCCAGGCCCAGCTTCTCGGCGAGAACGAAGGCCTCACCGACGACGATCTGCTGGACCGCGAGGATCATGTTGTTGCACACCTTGGCGGCCTGTCCGTTGCCGGAGCCACCGCAGTGGATCACTTTGCCCGCCATCGGATCCAGCACGGGCTGCGCCGCGGCGAAGGCCTCGTCATCGCCGCCGACCATGAAGGCCAGCGTTCCGGCGTCGGCACCCTTGACGCCACCCGAGACGGGGGCGTCGACCTGCTTCATCCCGGCCGTCTCGGCCTGCGCGTGCACCGCGCGGGCGTCGTCGACGGAGATGGTGGAGCTGTCGATGAACAGCGTGCCCTGCGCGGCGTGCGGGAGGACCGCGTCGTACACCGACTTCACGATGGCGCCGCTGGGCAGCATCGTGACGACGGCGTCCGCCCCCTGGACGGCCTCCTCGGCAGTGTCGATCACGGTGACGCCGGCCGCGCGGGCGGCGTCCTGCGCCGCGGGGACGAGGTCGAACCCGCGGACGGTGTGTCCGGCGGCGACGAGGTTCTTCGCCATCGGTCCGCCCATGTGGCCGAGGCCGAGGAATGCGATCGTGCTCATGAAGGTCTTCCTCCTACTTGCCCTGGACGCGGGCGGCCTCGGCGCGGCCGATCACCATCCGCATGATCTCGTTGGTGCCCTCGAGAATCCGGTTCACGCGCAGGTCGCGAACGATCTTCTCGACGCCCGTTTCGTGCAGGTAGCCGTAGCCGCCGTGCAGCTGCAGCGCCTGGTCGGCGACCTGGAAGCAGGTCTCGGTGACGAACTTCTTGGCCATGGCGCAGAGTTCGACCTTGTCGGGATCGTTCTCGTCGAGCGCCGTGGCCGCGCGCCACAGGATCAGCCGCGAGGCCTCGATCGACGTGGCCATGTCGGCGAGGGTGAACCGGATGGTGGGCTCATCGATGAGCTTGCGGCCGAAGGTCTCCCGCTCGGTCATGTACTGCAGCGCCTTGTCGTAGGCCGCCTGGGCGCCGCCCAGCGAGCAGGCCGCGATGTTGAGGCGGCCGCCGTTGAGGCCGTTCATGGCGATACCGAAGCCCTTACCGGCACCGCCACCCTCCTGCTGAGCCCCGCCCAACATTCGATCCGAAGGGATCCGCACGTTCTCGAAGATCACCTGGGTGGTGGGCTGGCTGTGCCAGCCCATCTTCACCTCGGGCGGCCCAAAGGACAGGCCCGGGGTCCCCTTGTCCACCAGGAAGGTCGAGATGCCCCGGGCGCCCTCCCCCTCGCTGCGCGCCATGACCACGTACAGGTCGGACGCGCCGCCGCCGGAGATGAACTGCTTGGTCCCGTTCAGGACGAAGTCGTCACCGTCGCGCTCGGCCTTGGTCGTCAGCGACGCGGCGTCGGAGCCGGCACCCGGCTCGGTGAGGCAGTAGCTGGCCATCACGTCCATCGGCGCCAGCTTGGGGATCCATTCCTGCCGCTGCTCCTCGGAGCCGTAGGTGTCGACCATCCACGTGCACATGTTGTGGATCGAGATGAAGGCCGCGGTCACCGGATCGCCCTTGGCGAGCTCCTCGAAGATGCGGACCCCGTCGAGCCGGCGCAGGCCGGACCCGCCCACGTCCTCGCGGGTGTAGATGGCGGCCATGCCGAGGCTGCCCGCCTCCTTCATCTCCTCCACCGGGAAGTGCTTGGTGGCATCCCATTCGAGTGCGTAGGGCGCGAGGCGCTTGCGGGAGAAGTCGCGCGCCATCTCGACGATGGCGAGGTCATCGCCCGTCAGATTCGGGTAGGGCACGTCGCGCTCCTAGTGCATCGTGGGGATGGAGAACTCCGCGCCGTCCTTGATGCCCGAGGGCCAGCGCGAGGTCACCGTCTTGGTCTTGGTGTAGAAGAGGATCGAGTGCGGGCCGTGCTGGTTGAGGTCGCCGAAGCCGGACCGCTTCCAGCCGCCGAAGGTGTGGTACGCCACGGGAACCGGGATCGGCACGTTCACGCCGACCATGCCGACCTCGACGCGCGCCACGAAGTCGCGGGCGGCGTCGCCGTCGCGGGTGAAGATCGCCACGCCGTTGCCGTACTCGTGCTCGGTGGGCAGCGCGAGAGCCTCCTCGTAGGTGTTCGCGCGGACGATGCACAGCACCGGCCCGAAGATCTCGTCCGTGTAGATCGACATGTCCTTGGTGACGTGGTCGAACAGCGTCGGGCCGAGGTAGTTGCCGCCCGAGAGGTCCGCGTCGCCGAAGGTCAGCTCGTCACTGGTGCGCTCGCGGCCGTCGACCACGAGGTCGGCGCCGGCGTCCACGCCCTGCTGGATGTAGCTGCGGGTGCGCTCCACCGCGGCGGGGGTGATGAGGGGCCCGTAGTCGGCCTTCGGATCGTGGCTGTGGCCCACGCGCAGCTGCTGGACGCGCTCGACGAGGCGCTCGCGCAGGCGGTTCGCGGTCTCCTCGCCGACGGGCACGGCCACCGAGATCGCCATGCAGCGCTCGCCGGCGGAGCCGTAGCCGGCGCCGATCAGGGCGTCCACGGCCTGGTCCAGGTCGGCGTCCGGGAGGATCACCATGTGGTTCTTGGCGCCGCCGAAGGCCTGGCTGCGCTTGCCGTTCTTGGCGCAGGTCTCGTAGATGTACTGCGCGATGTCCGAGCTACCGACGAAGCCGACGGCCTTGACGTCGGGGTTGTTCAGCAGCGCGTCGACGGACTCCTTGTCGCCGTGGACGACCTGGAAGACGCCCTCGGGGAGACCCGCCTCGATGAACAACTCGGCCAGGCGCACCGGCACGGAGGGGTCGCGCTCGGAGGGCTTGAGGATGAAGGCGTTGCCGCAGGCCAGGGCGGGGCCGGCCTTCCACAGCGGGATCATGGCCGGGAAGTTGAAGGGCGTGATGCCCGCGACGACGCCGAGCGGCTGGCGCATCGAGTAGACGTCGATGCCGGTGCCGGCGCCCTCGGTGTACTCGCCCTTGAGCAGGTGCGGGATACCGATGGAGAACTCGATGACCTCGATGCCGCGCTGGATGTCGCCCTTGGCGTCGGCGACGGTCTTACCGTGCTCACTGGAGAGCAGCGAGGCCAGCTCGTCCACGTTCTGGTGGACCAGGTCGATGAACTTCATGAACACGCGAGCGCGGCGCTGCGGGTTGAACGCCGCCCACTGCACCTGCGCCTTCTTGGCACGCGCGACGACGTCGTCCACCTCGGCCGTGCTGGCGAGCGGGACGGTGGCCTGCACCTGCCCCGTGCTCGGGTCGAAGACGTCCGCGGTGCGGCCGCCGCCGGCGGAGCCGGCGATGACGGCTCCGGCCTCCACCCGATGCCCGTCCACGAAATGCGGAATGGTGCGCACGTCAGCCATGGTGTGTCCTTCTCTCTCGATCGAGGTCCATCGCGAAGCCCTTGCGCGATGTGTTGCCCATCACTATATACTTGGATATCCAAGTAATCAACCGGAGGATCTGAAAGTGGCTAGCACACAGGGGTATCGAGACTTCCTCGCCGCGCGCGACCTGCTGGTCGAGCTCGCAGACGACTACGACGCCGCGCGCGAGCGGTTCAGTTGGCCGCAGCTCGACGAGTGGAACTTCGCCCTCGACTGGTTCGACCGGGTGGCCGAGGGCAACGACTCCCCCGCGCTCTGGATCGTCGAGGAGGACGGTTCCGAGTCGAAGTTCAGCTACGCGGAGATGAGCGCCCGGAGCAATCGCGTCGCCAACTGGCTGCGCGAGCGCGGCGTGCGCCCGGGCGACCGGATCCTGCTGATGCTCTCGAACCAGGTCGAGCTGTGGGACGTCATGCTCGCCGCGATCAAGTTGGGCGCCGTGGTCATCCCCGCCACCACCCTGCTCGCCGAGGGCGACATCGCCGACCGCATCGCGCGCGGCGGCGCGAAGCACGTGATCGTGCGCAGCGAGCTGACCGAGCGGGTCCCCGCGGACGCCGAGGTCACACGCATCGCGATCGGCGATCCGGTTCCGGGCTGGGAGTCCTTCGCCGCGGCCTACACGGCGCCGGCGGACTTCACACCGTCGCACGTCACCCACGCGGGCGACACCCTGCTGCTGTATTTCACCTCGGGCACCACGAGCGCGCCGAAGCTGGTCGAGCACACGCACGCGAGCTACCCCGTGGGCCACCTGTCGACGATGTACTGGATCGGCCTGCGCCCCGGCGACGTGCACCTGAACGTGAGCTCGCCGGGTTGGGCGAAGCACGCCTGGAGCAACGTCTTCACGCCGTGGATCGCGCAGGCCTGCGTCTTCATCTACAACTACAACCGGTTCGACGCCGCCGCCCTGATGAAGCAGATGGAGCGCGCCGGCGTCACGAGCTTCTGCGCACCACCGACGGTGTGGCGCATGCTGATCCAGGCCGACCTCGGCGCACTGAAGACTCCGCCGCGCGTGGTCGTGGGCGCCGGCGAGCCGCTCAACCCCGAGGTGATCTCCCGGGTGCGGAACGCCTGGGGCGTGACGATCCGGGACGGCTTCGGGCAGACGGAGACCACGGTGCAGGTCGCGAACACGCCCGGGCAGCCGCTCAAGGACGGTTCCATGGGTCGCCCGTGCCCGGGGTACGACGTGGCGCTCGTCGACCCCGCGACGGGCGAGCAGGGCGTGGACGAGGGCGAGATCTGCCTGCGCCTGGACCCGCGCCCCCTCGGCCTCATGGTCGGCTACCACGGCGATCCGGAGAAGACCGCCAAGGTCATGGACGGCGGCGTCTACCACACCGGCGACGTCGCCTCGAAGGACGCGGACGGGTACCTCACCTACGTCGGGCGCACCGACGACGTCTTCAAGTCGAGCGACTACAAGATCAGCCCGTTCGAGCTGGAGTCCGTTCTGCTCGAGCACGACGCGGTGGCCGAGGCGGCCGTGGTCCCGGCTCCGGACGAGCTGCGCCTGGCGGTGCCGAAGGCGTACATCGTTCTCGCCGAAGGCTTCTCCCCCGACGAGGCGACCGCGCAGTCGATCTTCGGTTACAGCCGCGAGCACCTCGCGCCGTACAAGCGCGTGCGCCGCATCGCCTTCGCCGAGCTGCCGAAGACGATCAGCGGGAAGATCCGACGCGTCGAGCTGCGCAAGGCCGAGGAGCAGGGCCTCACGTCGCAGGAGTTCCGCGAGTCCTGACGAGACTCCCCCGCCGCGGCGGCGATCCGGACCCCGGGTCGCCGCCGCGGCCGTCTCAGGGCGTCTCGACCTGAACTGCGCCCACCACGCTGTGCACCGCGGACCGCCACCGGTCGTCGGAATCACCGGCGCACCAGGCGTGCAGCGCTGCCGCCACCACAGCGTAGGCGAGATCGTCGGCCCGCACCCCGGGCCGCAGCCGGCCCTCGCGCTCCGCGACGGCGAGCCGGTCGGCGATCGCGGCCGTCACCCCCTCGAATCCGGCGGCCCCCTCGCCCAACACCTCCGCCGCGCGCTCGCGCAGGCCGGGGCGCGCCACCAGGAGGCGCGCGAAGACGGTGGCGCTGGGCTGCGTGAGCGCGTCGAGCTGCGCGCAGAGCGCGGCCGCCACCGTCGGTGCGGTATCCGCGTCCGACGGTGCCGCCTCCCCCGCCTCCGCGCCGAGCAGGAAGCTGCGGTCCACCGCGTAGGCGGCGAGGAAGCCGTCGAAATCGTCGAAGTGCGCGTGCAGCAGTCCCGTGGAGACGCCCGCCTGCGTCGTGACCGCGCGGCCCGTGAGCCCGTCGACCCCGCGGCGCAGGACGACGGCCTCGGCGGCCGTGAACATGCGCTGACGCGCGCCGTCGATCGCGACTCCCCTGGGCATGCGTCGATTCTACGAGCCGAGCGGTCCTCCTTGCGCCGGGTATGAACATTCGCTCATACTAAGAATGAACGAGCGATCAAACCAGGAGGACAGCATGCCGGACCCCACCGACCACGCCCTGCGGGTCGTCATCGCCGGAGCCGGGATCGCCGGCCTCGCCACCGCGCTCCGGCTGCACCGCGACGGGCACCGAGTGCTCGTGGTCGAGCGCGCCCCCGTCCGCCGCACCGGCGGCTACCTGGTCAACCTCCTCGGACCGGGGTTCGACGCCGCGGAGGATCTGGGCCTCGTGCCCGCGCTCCGCGAACGGGACCAGGGCGTCTTCACCTCACTCCTGGTCCGCGCCGACGGCAGCACGAAACTGACCATGCCCGCCGCGCTCGCGGAACAGTCCCTCGGGTCGCGGGCGCTGACGATCTTCCGCGGCGACCTCGAGGGCGCGCTGTGGGACGCGATCGGCGACGCGGTGGAGTTCCGGTTCGGCACCACCGTCACGGCGATCGACGGCGCCGACGGCCCGCTGCGCGTGACGCTCGGCGACGGCACCGTCCACGACGCCGATCTGCTCGTCGGGGCCGACGGGCTGCATTCCGGGGTCCGCGATCTGGCGTTCGGTCCCGCGGAGCAGGTCGTCCGCGACCTGGGGCATGCCGTGGTGGCGTTCCCCCTGGGCGCAGCACCGGAGGGCCTGCCGGAGCAGACCGCGAGCACGTTCATCGACGTCGGGCGGACCGCGGCGGTCTTCCGGCCCCGCGGCCACGCGCCGTCCGCGTTCTTCACCTATCGCACCGCGAGCGCGGACGCCGACGCGGCGGGGTCCCCCGGTCGCGCCCTCGCGGAGCACTTCGGCGACCTCACCGGCCCGGTGCACGACGCCGTCCGGCGCACCGCCGGCAACGCGGACAGCGCGTACTTCGACTCCGTGAGCCAGGTGGTGATGGACCGGTGGACCAGCGGGCGCGTCGCGCTGGTCGGCGACGCCGCATGGTGCGTGTCCCTGTTCGCCGGCCACGGCGCCGGCCTCGCGCTGGCGGGTTCCGATCGACTGGGCCGGGCTCTCGCGGAGCACCCGGGGGACATCGACGCAGCGCTCCGCGACTGGGAGACGGCGCTGCGCCCCGAGATCACGAAGCGCCAGCAGCAGGCCCGGGCCGGGATGGCACGGTTCGCACCGCCGAGCCGCCTGCACCTCGGGGTGCAGGACCTGATGATCCGGACACTCACGGCGCCGCTGATCGGGCCGGCGCTGTTGCGCCTGATGAACCGAACCCGATAGTCGGCCCCTCCTCACCAGTCGTGAGCACGCATTGCCGACGAAACCGCGGGAATCGTTCCGAGCCGGGACCGTGAAGTCGCGAACCGGGGCGGTGGGACCGGTGACCGACCTAAGCTGGTCGTCTCATGCTGACCTACGTGCTCGACGTCCGGGACCTCTCGGACGTGCGCTTCGTCCTGGCGCCGATGAACGAGACCTCGCTGAGCCTGTTCCACCTGAACACGACACACGAGAGTTCCGCGCATCTGCAGCGCTGGCGCAGCAACGCGCAGGCGCAGCGGGACCGGTACGACCACCGGCTCGTCAGCGCGCTGGTGGCACCGTCGGGCAACGCGATCCCGGACTTCCTGACACCGATGCCCGAAGCCGGCAACGCGCGACCGTCGCTGGACGACGGCCTCGCGGCGATCGCCTCGACCGATCCCGGCTTGATCCACGCGCAACTGGACGAACTCCGGGAGGGCGCGGATCCCTCGCCCGCGCTGGCGCGCCTCCTCGACGACCCCGACCGGGCCGGGCCGCGCATCGCGGGAGCGCTGGAGCGCTATCACCGGGTGGTCATCGCTCCGATCTGGCCGTCGGTGAACCGGATCCTCGAAGCGGACATCACCTTCCGCGGCAGGGAACTGGCGATCGGCGGCCCGACGCAGTTGTTCGCCTCGCTCAATCCGAACCTGACGTGGGATCGCGACGGGCGGCTTCGACTGGACCTGGCCTACGCCCGGGACTCCGGCGAATACGCCTCCGCGGGCAGGGGACTCACGCTGATCCCCAGCGTCTTCCTCACCCGCCTGGTGAGCGCGCACTCCCCCGAGACGGCCGCGCCGCACGCCGGGTACCCGGCGCGGGGAAGCGCGACGCTCATGGACTCGATGCGGGAGGTGCCGCCGGGCGCACTGCGGCGGCTGATCGGCGGGGCGAAGGCGGACGTGCTGCACGCCCTGGACGAGCCGGTGGCGGTCAGCGAACTGGCGCGGCGACTGGAGGTCACGCCGTCGGCGGCCTCGCAGAGCCTGCGCGTGCTGCACGAGAACGGACTGGTCGACCGGGCTCGGAGCGGGCGCGAGGTGCTCTACCGGCGAACGCCGGACGGCGACCGGCTGGTGCGCGGCCACCGCGCCTGAGAGGTGGGGCGGGAAGGATCAGAAACGCAGGGCGGCGGGGCCGTTGTACTCGGGGTGCGCGGAGACGAAGCGCTGCAGGGCGGCGCGCATCCCGGCGGCGGCGAACCCGGAGCGCGGCGCGGCGGTGGGCTTCGCGGCATCGTCGTGGATGTCCGCGAGACGGGCGTAGACGGTGCCGGCGGTCGGGTCGGCGGTGAGGCTTGTGAAGTCACGGTAATTGGTCATGACCAAGAGTCTCCCGGCCGTGCGTTCGCGTCGCCAATCTTTAAGCGATGACCTAAAGTGTGACCGCGGACACTGTGCGCCCGAACACATCCGACGGCCCGCCGTCAGCGTGCGACCTCACGTCGTCCCGCGTCCAGGCGCCGGGTCCATCCGCGCCCGTCGAGCAATTCCAGCAGGGGGACCGCGACCCGCCGGCTGGTGCCGAGCGCCTGCCGCGCCTGGGAGACCGTGAAGGGCTGCGGCAGCTGGGCGAGCTCCCGCATGGCGAGCGCCGGGGCGCGCGGCGTCAGCACGATCCCCTCCGCCAGCCGCAGTAGTCTCCCCGCCCGTTCCGCCGCGGCGAGCTCGCGGGGTCCGAGCCGCAGCGCCGCGAGGTCGTCCGCATCCGGAGCGGCGAAGGGCACCGCAGCCAGTCGCCGCTCGAGTTCGGCGACGGCGGGCTCCGCCGGCCCCAGGTCGGTGCGGTGCCCCGGCAGGGCGAGCCGCCCGCCGTCCGATTCGAGCCCGGCACCGTCGACCACCGCCGACAGCAACGACGGATCCGGCAGGCCCAGGCCTTCCCGGGCGGCGCCCAGGGACAGTCCCGCCGCCAGCGGATCGCGCTCGTGCAGGTCGGCGACCAGGCCGCGCAACCGGGCCTGCCAGGTGTCGAGCGCGGCCTCGTGGACCCACCACGCCCCGATCTCCCGCACGCCATCCGGAAGCCGCGTGCCGAAGCCCAGATCATCGAGTCGCTCGCGCCGCACAGCACCGCGGCGCGCGACCTCCGCGAGCAGATCCCCGTCGCCCCCTCGCCCGGCGAGCGCGTCGGCGCGCCGGGCACCGTCACCGCGGCGCCGTAGCGGCGGCGGGTCCGCGTCCAGTACCCGCGCACCGCCCACGATCCGCTTCAGTCCGGGATCCCGCAGAACGAGTGCGTCCCCGAGCACGAGCGGTAGCTCCCGGGCCAGGGTCAGCCGGGCGTGCGCGCCGTCGAAGGGCCGGACGCGTGCGGGAACCGCGGCGGTGCCCGCGTGCACCGTGAGCCACTCGGGGACCTGTTCCCCGGGATCCGACGGCGCGAGCCGCACGTCCACCACGCCGGTCGTCGGCCACTGCTCCGGCGCGAGCAGCGCGTCGCCGCGGCGGACCTCCTCGACCGCGACCCCGCGCAGGTTCACCGCGACCCGCGAGACCGGCCCCACGGCGCCCGCTGCGGCGCCGTGCCGATGCAGCCCCCGCACCGTGACACGACGAGTACCGCGCGCGCCGAGCAGTTCCATCTCGTCGCCGACGCGCACCGTCCCCGCGGCGACGGTGCCCGTGACCACGGTCCCGGCGCCGACGACGGTGAAGGCCCGGTCGATCCAGATCCGCACGCGGGCATCGCCGTCGGGGCGGGGCACGTTCGCAAGAACCGCGTCGAGCGCCGTCCGGAGGCCGTCGAGCCCGGCACCGGTCACGGCGGAGACGGCCACGACGGGCGCGTCCGCGAGGCCGGTTCCGGCGAGCTCGCGGCGCGCCTGCGCGGCCACCGCGCCGACGGCGCCGGGCGCCCGGTCCGCCTTCGTGACCACGACCAGGCCGTGCTCGATGCCCAGGGCAGCCAGCGCATCCCGGTGATCGTCCGATTGCGCGCTCCACCCCTCGTCGGCGGCGACCACGAAGCAGACCACGGGCACGGGCCCGAGGCCCGCGAGCATGTTCCCGAGGAAGCGCTCGTGTCCGGGGACGTCGACGAAGGCCAGGTCGCGTCCGGACGGCAGTGTCGTCCAGGCGAACCCGAGATCGATGGTCAGACCCCGCCGTTGCTCCTCCGCCCAGCGGTCGGGCTCGATCCCGGTGAGCGTGCGGACCAGCGTGGACTTGCCGTGATCGACGTGGCCCGCGGTGGCTACGACGTACACGCACGCACCGCTTCCGCGACCGCAGCGTCCGCCTCCTCGGGCACACAGCGCAGGTCGAGCAGGCACGCACCGTCGGACAAGCGCGGCAGGATCGGCGGTTCACCCGCGCGCAACGGCGCCGCGAGCGACTCCGGGAGCCGGACCGCCCAGCCGGGCAACGGGACCCCCGGTGCCCCGCCGCCGCCCACCCGCCCGTCGTGCGGGACGACAGTGCCGCCCACCCGCGCGGCGAGCCGCTCCGCGCGGCGGCGCAGGTGCTCCGGATCGGCGTGGAGATAGGCGAGGACGGGTGCCTCGGGCCCGCCGACAGTGGCCTCGAGCGCCGCGAGCACCAACTTGTCAGCGCGAACGGCCCGAGCGAGCGGATGCTTCGCGAGCCGGGAGACGAGCTCGGCTCGGCCGAGCAGGACTCCGGCCTGCGGCCCGCCGAGCAGTTTGTCGCCGCTGGCCGTCACGACGTCGGCGCCCGCGGCGAGCGCCGAGGCCGCATCGGGCTCGGCGGGCAGGCAGGGATCCGCGGCGAGGAGCCCGCTGCCGAGATCCATCACCAGCGGTACGTCGCCGCAGACGGCGCGGAGCTCGGCGAGCGATACGTCCGCGGTGAAGCCCTCGACCCGGAAGTTGCTGGGGTGCACCTTGAGCACACATCCGGTCTCCGGCCCGATGGCCTCGGCGTAGTCCCGGACGTGCGTGCGGTTCGTCGTACCGACCTCGCGCAGCCGGGCGCCCGTGGACGCGATCAGGTCGGGCAGGCGGAAGCCCGCGCCGATCTCGATGAGCTCGCCGCGGCTGATCACCACTTCGCGGCCGGCGGCGAGGGCCGTGGTGGCGAGGACGAGGGCGGCCGCGCCGTTGTTGACGACCAGCGCCTCCTCCGCGGCGGGGCACGCCGCGAGCAGCGCCGCCCGCGCGGCAACGCCGCGCCTGCTCCGCGCGCCCGTGCCGAGGTCGAGCTCGACATCGGTGTAGCCGGCGGCGTCGACGAGCGCCGCGACGGCCGCCGCGGACAGCGGCGCGCGGCCGAGGTTGGTGTGCACGACGACGCCGGTGGCGTTGAGCACGGGCCGCAGCGAGGCCGGCGTCGCCGCAGCGAGCTCCCGCTCGACCGTGGTGGCGACCTCGCCGGGCGCGAGCTCGCCGCGCCGCGCGGCGTCCTGCGCCCCGGCGACGACGGTGCGCACCCGGCGCTCGCCGAGACGCACGGCGGCGGCGACCATCGCGGGGGCTGCGAGCAGGTGGTCGGTGCGCGGAATCGACTTGCGGGGGTCCGTCATCCGTCCTCCTCTGCATCTCGCGTGGCCCGCCGCCGTGGCGGAGAGTGGCGGAGGTGGACGGGAATCGAACCCGCCAGGCCGAGATACTCGACCTCACCGGTTTTGAAGACCGGGGGGCCCACCAGGAACCCGGACACCTCCGCGACCAACATAGCCGCACCGCGGCCCGCCGGTCCCGCCGAGTGCGCCGGGACCGCGTCGACGCCGGCGCGCCGGGCTACGGTGGGACCATGACCGACGAGATCGCCCGGCTCACCTCGTTCGCGCACGGAGGCGGCTGCGCCTGCAAGATCCCGCCGGGCGAGCTCGAGGACGCGGTGCGGGGCCTGCAGGGCCAGAACGCGCCGGACGTCCTCGTCGGGCTCGACGACGGCGACGACGCCGCCGCCGTCCGCCTCTCCGACGACCTCGCCGTGCTCTCCACCGCCGACTTCTTCACCCCGGTCGTCGACGATCCCTTCGACTGGGGCCGCATCGCGGCGGCCAACGCGCTGTCCGACGTCTACGCGATGGGCGGCCGTCCCGTGATGGCGATCAACCTGGTCGGCTGGCCCCGCGAACGGCTGCCCATGGAGCTCATGACCGAGGTGCTGCGCGGCGGCCTGGCCATCGCCCAGGAGGCCGGGTGCCCCGTCATCGGCGGGCACAGCATCGACGATCCGGAGCCCAAGTACGGCATGGCCGTGACCGGCGTCGGACACCCGGACCGGCTGCTGCGCAATGACTCCGCCGCCGCCGGCCTGCCGCTCACCCTGACCAAGCCGATCGGCGTCGGCCTGCTCAACAACCGGCACAAGCGCACCGGAGAGGCCTTCGAGGCCGCGATCGCCACCATGACGGCGCTCAACCGGGACGCCGCCGCCGCTGCGCTCGACGCGGGTGCCCGTGCCGCGACCGACGTCACCGGCTTCGGGCTGCTCGGGCATCTGTTCAAGATGTGCCGTGCCTCCGGCGTCGCGGCGGAGATCGACGCCGCCGCGGTGCCGCTGGTCGACGGTGCGCGGGAGGCCCTGCGAGACGGCTTCGTCTCGGGCGGCACGCGCCGCAACCTGGACTGGGTGGCGCCGCACCTCGACGCCGACGGTGTCGCGGAGGACGACCTGCTCTTCCTCGCCGACGCGCAGACCTCGGGCGGCCTGCTGGTGGTCGGCGAGGTGCCCGGCTACCCCGTGGTCGGCCGGACCGTCGCGGGGCCGGCCGGGCGCATCGTCATCCGGTGATCGAGCCCGTGTTCCCCGCTGCGCGGCGCGCGGCGAGGCGCCGCTTCTGCGGCTCGATCGTGTAGCGCGGGTCCTTCGCCGACTCCAGGCCGGCCTCGAAGACGCCGAACCGCGTGCAGGCCGACGCCGCGACGAGTGCGCCGCCGGACAGGGCGGCGAGGCCCCGTCGGACCCGACCGCGGCGACCGGCCGTGAGCAGCGCCCCCACGCCCCCGGCGACCGCGAGCCGCTCCGCCCACCGCATGAGCTTCCCCGGTGTCCCGTGGTGCAGGGGCTCCGCGGCGACGGGGTCCATGCGCGATTCCATGATCCGCGTCGCGGCCACATCGCCGATCACGCCGAGCACCGCGAGGTTCCGGGCCGGCGCGGCCTCCGCGGCCGGGGTCGTGACGAGCGCCAGGCCGCCGGCGGCGAGGCTCGCCGAACTGACGAAGACGAAGGGCAGGTCCCGGTACGCGGCGTTCCAGGTGGGCATCGCCGTATCGGCGAGGAGCACCGCGGTGTACGCGGCGAGCGGGGTGGCGAAGACGGCCGCGCCCAGCCCCGCGGGCGCCTCGCCGAACCGGAGCACCGACCGCAGCGGGCCGAGCGGGAGTCGCTCGCCGAGGATTCGGTCGACCTCCGCTGCGGCGGCGACGCCGATCATGCCGCTGTAGCCGGAGAGGATCCACGAGCCGACGCTCATCGGTGAGGTGACCTTGAACGTGCGCATCATGTGCAGGAATCGTTCCGGCCTGCCCAGGTCGGCGACCAGGGCCAGCGCACCGATGCCCGCCGCCCCCAGCCCGGCGAGCCGGGCATTGCGCCGCAGCGTGGGGTACCCGGCGAGCTGCGCGCCCGCGGCGAGCAGCCCGGAACCGCCCGCGATGCCGCCGAGCACGAGGTACGCGCCGACGGGCGCCTCCCAGGGCGGCGGCTTGACGATCGGGTGGCCGTAATAGCTGTCCACGTGCTCGATCACGGCCTCGGGCACCATCAGGTCATCGGCCCGGCGCCGCTTCGAAGCGCCGGCCCCGCGCGTGCCACGGCGCTCGGGGCGGGGCGGACGGAACTGGTCGAACTCGGAGCTGGTCACCGGCGGCCCTTCTTCCGCGCCGAGAGGAACGAGACCGCGGCCGCGGCGATCATGCCCGCCGCGGCGGTGCCGGCGCGCTTGTACATCGTCATCAGGTCGGCGGTGCACACCCGCGGGTCGGGCGGCAGTCCGTAGACCTCCGGCTCGTCGAGCAGGAGGAACACGGAACCGGTGCCGCCCACCCCGTCGTCGTCGTTCGCCCCGTACAGGCGCGCCTCGGTCATGCCCTGGGCATGCAGCTGCGCGACCCGTTCGCGGGCCGTCGCGACCATCTCCTCGCGCTCGCCGAACTTGATCGACGTGGTGGGGCAGGTCTTGGCGCACGCCGGCGTCTCGTCGTCACGGAGCCGGTCGTAGCAGAGGGTGCACTTCTGCGCGATGCCGCGGTTGTCCACCGGGGGCTGCTCGCCCTTGCGGTGGCCCTCGCGCACCGTCGGCGCGACGGTGCCGTCGCTGCGGCGCTCGACCACGCCGAAGGGGCAGCCCGCGACGCAGGTGCCGCAGCCGTTGCAGATGTCGTTCTGCACCACGACCGTGCCGAACTCGGTGCGCATCATCGCGCCCGTCGGGCACACGTCGAGGCAGCCGGCGTGCGTGCAGTGCTTGCACACGTCCGAGGACATGAGCCACCGGAACTCGGGGGTGTCCGGCGGGGTGAGGTCCGCTTCGCCCCACGCCGGCATCTCCTCGCTCGCCGGGCCGTCGCCGCCGCGCACCGCGGGCATGCCGAGACCGACCAGTGCCCGGCCGGATTCGCGGGCCCGCTCGATGCGCTCACGGTCCTGCTCGATGAAGGCGACGTGCCGCCACGTGCTGGCGCCGAGCGCGACGGTGTTGTCGTAGGACATGCCGGTGAGCTCGAGGTCACCGTCGCGCGGGTTGCGGTTCCACTCCTTGCACGCCACCTCGCACGCCTTGCAGCCGATGCAGATCGACGTGTCGGTGAAGAAGCCGCGCCGGGCCTCGTGCACGTGCCAGTGCGCGTCGGCACTCGGGTCGGTGGGGCCGGTCAGCTGTCCCATCGTCTCGCACCTCCTCGTCGCCGTGTCCGCGTCACCATCGGGTCCATCCCTCCTGCTCGGGATCGTCCCGCCCCGGGTCGGGGTCGATGTCGCCGGGCTTCGGGGCGGTCAGCCGCACGTTGTCCGTGTCGACGGTGACGCCCGCCCGGTCCCGGTAGCTCTGCACCAGGTCCTCCAGCGCCGCGCCGCGGGGACGGCGGCCCGCGATCACCGTGCAGGACCCCACCTTCGACTCCTGGATCTGCGTGTTCGGGTCCAGCGTGACCCCGATCAGATCGTTCGCGGCGTCTCCCGTCACGACGGCGTCGCTGCCGACACCCCAGTGGTAGGGCAGACCCACCTGGTGGACGGTACGCCCGCCGATGGTCAAGGGCCGCATCCGCTCGGTGACCAGCACGCGGCACTCGATCGCGGCGCGAGGCGAGATGATCGTGGCCCACCCCTCGTTCTCGAGCCCGCACTCGGCGGCCAGCCCCGGCGAGACCTCGCAGAACATCTCCGGCTGCAGCTCCGCGAGGTACGGCGACCAGCGGCTCATGCCGCCCGCGGTGTGGTGCTCGGTGAGCCGGTAGGTGGTGAAGACGTACGGATAGACCTCCGCCCCCGGGTCGCCCGCGCTGGGCGCGTCGAGATTGTCCTCGCGCGGGAACAGCACCCGGGCGGGGGCCTGTTGCTGCGGGTAGAGCGCGTTGCGCACCGGCGACTCCTGCGCCTCGTAGTGCGTGGGCAGCGGGCCGTCGACGAGGCCCGACGGAGCGAACAGCCAGCCCTTGCCGTCGGACTGCATGATGAACGGATCGTCGCCGGCGAGGGCATCGGCCCCCGTCGCCCCGGGTTCCGGGACCGTGCCGGGGGCGAGCGTCGCCGGGAAGTCCGGGACGTCGGGGCCGGCCCAGCGACCCGCGGCCTCGTCCCACCACAGGTACTTCTTGCGCTCGCTCCACGGCCGGCCCTGCGGGTCCGCGGACGCCCTGTTGTAGAGCAGCCGGCGATCGGCGGGCCACACCCAGCCCCATTCGGACTGCGTGACCCCGCCCCCGCCGTGGGGTACGCGGCGCGCGGCACGATTGGCACCGTCGGCGTAGACGCCGGTGTAGATCCAGCAGCCCGCGATCGTCGAACCGTCGGCCCTCAGCTGCGTGTACGACGTGAGGTTCTTCCCCGCGTCCGGACCGGAGACGAAGCGGCCGTTGATCTCCGACAGCACCGCCTCGGGATCCGGGTTGCCGTGCGCGTCCGGCGGATAGTCCCAGGTGAGGTCCAGCAGCGGGCGGTCGCGCTCGTCTGTCGAGCCCGCGAGACGCTCGCGGATCCGGATGCCCAGCTCGTAGAAGAAGTCGAGCTCGCTCTGGGCCTGGCCCGGTGGCTGCACGGCCTGGTGGCGCCACTGCAGCATGCGCTGGGTCTGGGTGAAGGAACCGGCCTTCTCGACGTGCGTGGCGGCGGGCATGAAGAAGACCTCGGTGCCGATGTCCTCGGTGCGCAGCTCGCCGGAGGCGATCTCCGGTCCGTCCTTCCACCACGTCGCCGACTCGATCATGTTGAGGTCCCGCACGACGAGCCACTTGAGCTTCGCCATGCCCATCCGCTGTTGCCGCCCGTTGGCGGAGCCGACGGCGGGGTTCTGGCCGAGCACGAAGTAACCGTCGACCTTCCCGTCCAGCATGTCGACGGCCGTCTGGTAGGTGCCCGCCGGCCCGTTCAGCTTCGGCAGGTAGTCGTAGGCGAAGTCGTTCTCCGCGGTGGCCGCGTCTCCCCACCAGGCCTTGAGCAGGCTGACCAGGTAGGTGTCGGCGTACTGCCAGTAGCCCTTGCCGGTGGCCGGGCGGACCGACGCCAGGTAGTCGGCGAGGCTGTCGTGCTTGCCGACCGAAGGCATCGGGAGGTAGCCGGGCAGCAGGTTGAACAGCGTGGGGATGTCGGTCGAGCCCTGGATGCTGGCGTGCCCGCGCAGCGCCATGATGCCGCTGCCCGGCCGCCCGACGTTGCCCAGTAGAAGCTGCAGGATCGCGGCGGTGCGGATGAACTGCGCGCCCATCGTGTGCTGTGTCCAGCCGGTGGCGTAGCCGAAGCACGTCGTGCGCTCGCGCCCGGAGTTGCTCGTGATCGACTCCGCCAGGTAGGCGAACTCGGCCGGCGAGATGCCGCACATGTCGGCCACGACCTCCGGGGTGTAGCGCGCGTAGTGCCGGCGCAGCACCTGGAAGACGGTCCGCGGGTCCTGCAGCGTCTCGTCGCGTCCCTCGGCGTACTGCCAGGTCGCCTGGTCGTACTTCCCGGTCTCCGGGTCGAATCCGGAGAACAGCCCGTGGAGATCCTCCGTGTCGCGGTACTCCTCGCCGACCATCTCCGCCGCGTTGGTGTACGCGACGACGTAATCGCGGAAGTACGCGTCGGTGGTGAGCACGTGGTTGATGAGCCCGCCGAGCAGCACGATGTCGGAGCCCGCGCGGATCGGCACGTGCCGGTCCGCCACCGCGGAGGTCCGCGTGAACCGCGGGTCCACATGGATCACCCGCGCGCCACGGGCCTTCGCCTCAGCGACCCACTGGAACCCGACGGGGTGCGCCTCGGCCATGTTGCCGCCCATGAGCACGATGCAATCCGCGTTGGCCATGTCCTGCAGGGACTGGGTGGCGCCGCCGCGCCCGAACGAGGCTCCCAGACCGGGAACCGTGGCGGAGTGTCATATGCGCGCCTGGTTCTCGATCTGGATGGCGCCCGCTGCGGTGAACAGCTTCTTGATGAGGTAGTTCTCCTCGTTGTCGAGCGTGGCGCCGCCCAACGAGGCGATCCCCATGGTGCGGCGCAGCGGCCGCCCGTGCTCGTCGAAGTCCTGCCAGCCGTGGCGCCGCGCCTCGACGAAGCGGTCCGCGATCATGTCGATCGCCGTGTCGCGGTCGAGGTCCTGCCACTCCGTGGCGTACGGGGCGCGGTACCGGATCTTCGTCTGCCGCAGCGGGTTGTTCACCAGCTGCTCGCTCGATGAGCCCTTGGGGCACAGACGCCCGCGCGAGATGGGCGAGTCCGGATCGCCCTCGATCTGGATGACCTTCTCGTCCTTGACGTAGACCTTCTGGCCGCAGCCGACGGCGCAGAACGGGCAGACGCTCTGCACCACGCGGTCGGCGGTCTTCGTGCGCGGCTCGAGCGCGCGGGTACGCGGCGACTCGACGGCCGGGCCGCGGCCGAAGACGTCCCCGGAGCGGAGCTGCCGCAGCACGGGCCATTCGAGGGGGCTGAACCTCGTCATGGCCCTCAGCGTAGCCCCGCCGTGATCGCGCCGCTCCGGAACCCGCTGTCGTCGCCCGTGAATCCGCGTCTGAGGCGCACACGAGGCGGGAACCGGCGGCCTGCCGACGCGAGCCGCGGATCCACGACGAGCACCGTGTGAGATCGTGAAGGCTCCCGTCGGCGACCGCGCCACGAGAGTCAGGGGGCCACCGCTCATGATCGAACTCGCACAGCGCGCGGAGCGGGAGCTCCCGCCCGAGGTCTGGGCATACCTGATGCGCGGCGCGACCGTCGGCGAGTCGCCGTGGGAGCGCTGGAGGTTCGCGCCGAGAGTGCTGCGCGACGTCCGGTCCATCGACACCACGACGAAGGTCTTCGGAGCCTGGCGCTCCCCCATCGGCATCGCGCCGACCGCCTTCCACCGACTGGTCCATCCCGGCGGCGAAGCGGCCGTCGCCCGTGCCGCCGCGGAGTGCGGCGCACCGTTCGTACTGTCCATGCGCGCCACGACGCGGATCGAGGACGTCGCCGCGGCAGCGACCGGGCCGTGGTGGCAGCAGGTCTACCTCATGCGCGACCGCGGCATCACCGACGAACTGGTGCGCCGCGCCGCCGCGGCCGGTGCGACGGCGCTGGTGCTCACCGGCGACACCCCGTACGTGGGCCGCTCCGGTGGCCGTGGGCTGCCGCCGCTGGACGACGACCTCGCCCTGGTGAACGTCGCCCAGCACCTGCCACCCGGGGCCGACGCGTGGGCCGCCATCGAACAGGACGCCGGAGCGTGCGTCGAGGACATCGGCCGGCTCGCGGATCTGGCCGGCCTCCCGGTCGTCGTCAAGGGCGTGCTGCGCGCCGACGAGGCCCGACGGTGCGTCGACGCGGGCGCCGCGGGAATCTGGGTGAGCGATCACGGCGGGCGGCAGCTGGGTCGCACCGTCGCTCCAGCGCAGGCCCTGCCCCGGGTCGCGGCGGCCGTCGGCGCCGAGGCGACCGTCCTCGTCGACGGCGACGTCCGCGACGGCCTCGACGCGCTCGCGGCGCTCGCGCTCGGCGCGGACGCCGTCTTCGTCGGCCGCCCGATCCTGTGGGGCCTGGCCGTCTCCGGGGCCGACGGTGTCCGCTCGGTGCTGAACGACCTGCACGACGAGCTCCGACACGTCATGGGGCTGGCGGGCGCCAGCCGCATCGCCGAGCTGTCTGACGACCTCGTCGTCGCCCGCTGATCCGTACCGCCCCACCCGAACCGGTCCGTATCGTGGTGCCCGTACGCCCACCCCAGGAGGACATGCATGCTCACCGGTCGCGCACTGCTGCTGGACATGGACGGCACGCTGGTCGATTCGCACGCCGTCGTCGAACGCTGCTGGACCCGGTGGGCGCGGGAGAAGGGCCTCGACCCCGCCGCCGTGCTGGCCGTCGCGCACGGCCGGCAGGGGCACGCGACCATGGCCGAACTGCTGCCCGACCGCCCGGCGGAGGTCAATCTCGCCGAGAACCGCCTCCTGCTCGCGCAGGAGACCGCCGACACCGAGGGCGTCGTCCCCGTCGCGGGAGCGCCCGCGTTCCTCGCCGCGCTCGACGGTGCGCCGCACGCCCTGGTGACCTCGGCGGACGTGCCCCTCTCGACGGCGCGCATGGGCGCGGCGGGCCTGCCGCTGCCGGCGGTGCGGGTGACGGCCGAGGACGTGCGCGCCAGCAAGCCCGACCCCGAGGGCTTCCTCCACGGCGCGGCGCTGCTGGGCGTCGACCCCGCCGACTGCATCGTCTTCGAGGACTCGGAGGCCGGCGTCGCCGCCGCGAAGGCCGCCGGGATGCGCGTGGTCGGGGTGGGCCCGCAGGCGGCCCGCTTCTCCCCCGACGCACACGTCGACGACCTGACGGCGGTCGGCGTCACCGTCGACGACGAGGGCATCCACCTCACCGTCTGACGAACCTCCGAACGCGGACGAGACGGTCGGGCATCTCGGGGACATAGAGAGGTGTGACGTCCACGATGAGAACCGACGAATCCGCGGACCGGACCCTCCTCGCCCGCGCCGCGGGCGGGGACGGCTCCGCCTTCGCGGCGATCCATGATCGCCACGTGCGCCCCGTCTACTGGCAGGCTTACACCGTGCTGCGCGACGCCGATGCCGCGCAGGAAGTCGCCCAGGACACCTTCCTCACGCTCTGGCGCCGCATCGATTCGGTGCGGATCGTCGACGAGTCGGTGCTCCCGTGGCTGCTCACCACCGCGCGGTACACCGCGCTCAACGCGGGGCGGCGCCTCTCCGCGGTCCGCGACAGATCGGCCCCGCTCGACGACGCCGAGCCGCCGGACGCGACGCCCTCGCCCGAGGACGAGGTGCTCGCCGCCGAGGTCCGCACGCTCATCGCCGGCGCGGTGAACGCCCTGTCCCCCACCGACCAGCGCCTCTACCGCCTGTGCGTGGAGGACGAACAGACCTACGAGCGGGCCGCCGCGGAGGTGGGCGTGACCCACGCCGCCGTGCGCAACCGCGTCTCCCGGCTGCGCGGCCGCCTGCGCGCCGACCTGAGCACCCTGAGGGAGCAGTCATGACCGCCCGGATCACCCCCGACGACATCCTCACCGACGACCGCCTCGCCGCCATGCGCTCCGCGGTGATGACCGAGGTCGGCGACGACCTGCGGGCGCGGCGCCGCAGCCGCAAGCACCGGACGCTGGGCATCGCCGCGGCCGCCACGATCGCGGTGGTGGCCGTGGGCGGGGTGGTGGCGAGCCAGTTCCAGGGCGGCGGAAGCGACTCCGCGTTCTCGGCCCCGGCGCCGCAGACCGCGACCGCGGGTCGCGGTGCCGCGGAGTCCGCGCCCATCACCGGCGGCGCGCCGACGATCGCTCCCGCCCCGAAGGCGGCACCCACGACGGGGGCCGCCGCGCCCACGACGGGGGCGGGCGCACCGTCGACACCGGCGAACGCCCCGGCGTCGCGGCAGGTGATCACCACCGGCACCGTCGACGTGACGAACCCCGACCCGGCGGCGGTGTCCACAGAGCTGGCCGCGCTCGCCGAACGGCTCGGCGGACGGGTCGACCAGCGCACCGAGACCGGCGGCGAGAACGCCCGCGCCAGGCTGACACTGCGGGTGCCGAACGAGAAGGTGAACGAGCTGGTGGAGAAGGTCGGCGGCCTGGGCGAGGTCGGCTCCGTGCGGCTGGAGCACGAGGACGTGACCGGCACCGTCGTCGATCTCGAGGCGCGGATCCGCGCGACTCAGGTCTCCGTCGACCGGCTCACGGCGAACCTCGCGCGGGCCGAGACCACCGACCAGGTGATCGCGGCCGAGTCCGCGCTCACCTCCCGGCAGCAGGAGTTGGAGACGCTGCAGTCGCGGCGCGCGTCGATCGGGGACCAGGTGTCGCTCTCGACGGTGACGGTGTCGATCGACAAGCCGGCCGCGGCCGGCGCCGACCGGTCCGGGTTCACGGGCGGGCTGCGGAACGGCTGGGACGCCCTGCTCGGCGCCGGACGGTGGCTGCTGGTGATCGTCGGCGCCGTGTTGCCGTGGGCCGCGGTGCTGCTGATCGTCTACGGGCTTTACCGGGCGGTGCGGCGCCTCCGGCCCCGCTCCTGATCGACTAGGACGGGACGATGAGCGCGCGGGCCGTGGCGAACCGTGGCCCGCGCGCACCGTCGACCTCGACGAAGAAGTCGGCCTCGGAGAAGCTCTGCTTGCTGCCGGGCTTCACCACCCGGCCGACGGCCAGGAAGGCCTCGCCCTGAGCGGGGCGCAGGAACTGCGTGTCCATCTGCGTGACGAGGCCGCCCGCGCCGGGATGCATCGCGAGGGCGTAGCCGCACGCGTTCTCGAGGACGCCGGCGATGAGCGCGGCGTGCAGGCCCCCGACGTTCTGGCACAGGTCGTCGCGGCGCTCGAGGCGGAGCACGACCTCCTCCCGGTCGGCGCTGAGCACCTCGATACCGGCCCAGCGGTTGAACGGCAGGGAGTCGTTGTAGTTGACGAGTTCCTCGAAGGTCACCCCTGCACTATCGCACCCCGCCGGTCAGCGGCCGCTGGCGGCGAGGACCGGTGCGGGTGTGGGGCGCGGCGTCGGGGCGGGGCTCGGGGCCGGCGCGACCGGGGCGCCGAGGCCGCCCAGGCCCGACAGGACGTCGAAGGCGATCTCGCCCGTCTGCCAGAGCGCCAGGATCGCGCCCTCGGTAGCCGGGCGGACGCCGGGGTTCTGCAGCGCGAGCCCGTTCGCGAAGGTGAGGGTGTTGTAACCGTCGTCGGCGGCGCGCAGCATCAGGTTGGAGGCGACGCCGGCGCCGACGAGCCGGTCGAGCCCCTGCCCGAAGAAGTAGAAGGTCCACAGGCCCCACAGGTCGGCGTCGTAGATGCGCTTGCTGCGTTCCGGGATCACGTTGCCGTTCTTCGCGATCGAGTCCACGATGCGGTAGAAGTCGAGCGCGTTCGCGGGCGTGCTGCGGGTCTGCGCGACCGTGTACGCCAGGTCGACAGTGATGTGTGCGTTGTAGCCCGCCATCGCCACCCGGCCGGGAGGCAGCTCGCACCGCGCGGCCAGCCGGAAGTAGTTGCCCCACCACTGCGGCACGGCGCCACCGGTCCACTGCGCGTGCACGGCCCGCAGGTAGCGGCTGACCAGGTCGATCGACAGCGATTTCGTGTAGCGGGGATCGTCGAGGCCCGCCTCGTTCCGCTGCGTCGGGGTCACCGCATCGCGGATCACGCCGTCCATGCCGACGCCGAACAGGCCCCGCCGGTCGCGGTGGGCGGCCAGGATGTCGGCGATGCCGCGCTGCCGCACCGCGAGGTCGTCCAAGCTCGCGAACGTCGGCGCGGTGGGGAGCGCACGCGGGTCGGAGAGCGCGACGATGCGCGCGTTCTCCGCGGGTGTCAACGCCGTGCCGCAGTAGGGCGACGGTGCCGCGCTCGCCGGAGCGACGAAGAGCGAGACGGTGACGAGGGCGGCGGCGACCGCGCCGGCGACCCGCGCCGACCGTCGGGGCGTCATGCGTACTAGACCTCCGCGAGCGGTACGCCGGGATCCGCGAGGCGAGCCGCGTCGACCACCCGGCGGGATGTGATCAGCGCACGCACATCATCGCCCACGTCCCACACGTTCACGTTCATTCCGGCGAGGACGCGCCCCTCCGCCAGCCAGAAGGCGACGAACTCCAGCGCGTCGAGGTCGCCGCGGATCACCACGTCGTCGTAGCCGGTGGACAGGCCGAGGTACTCCATGCCGAGCTGGTACTGGTCGGTGAAGAAGTACGGGAGGCGGTCGTAGACCTCGGACCCGCCGAGGATGTTCGCCGCGGCGACGCGCGGCTGGTTGAGCGCGTTGGCCCAGTGCTCCACGCGGACCCGCCGCCCCACCGTCGGGTTCTCGGCGGCGGCGATGTCCCCGACGGCGAAGACGTGCGGGTCGGACGTCCGCAGTCCCGCGTCGACGGCGACGCCGCCCTCCGCGGTCGCCAGGCCGGCCTCGTCGGCGAGTTCGATGTTCGGCAGCGCGCCGATCCCGACGAGCACGGCGTCCGTCTCGATCGTGGTCCCGTCGTCGAGGACGAGGCCCCGACCGCCGGGTTCGACGGCGCGCACGCCGATCCCGGTACGCAGATCGACGCCGTGCGCGCGGTGCAGGTCGGCGAAGACCTTGCCGAGTTCGGGGCCGAGCGCGCCGAGCAACGGCTGTTCGGCGGGCTCGACGACGGTGACCTCCAGGCCGGCGCCGCGGGCGGCCGCAGCGGCCTCGAGCCCGATCCAGCCGGCGCCGACGACGCCGAGGCGCCCGCCCTTCTCGAAGACCGCCCGCAGGGCATCGCTGTCATCGAGCGTCCGCAGGTAGTGCACGCCGTCGGCTCCGGGCAACGGTCGCGCGCGGGAACCGGTGGCCAGGATCAGGTCGTCGTAGGGCACGGACTCCCCCGTGTCGAGGCCGACGGTGCGCCCCTCGCGGTCGAGTGAGACGGCCCGGACTCCGGTTCGCAGGGTGACATCGTGGTCGGCGTACCAGGCGGCGTCGAAGGTGAAGACGCTCTCGCGGTCGGCCTTGCCCTGGAGATAGTCCTTGGACAGCGGGGGCCGCTCGTACGGCCGGTGAGGCTCGGCCCCGATCAGCACGACGGGGCCGTCGTGGCCCAGATCCCTCAGCGCCTCCGCCGCTTTCGCGGCTGCAAGCCCTGCTCCGACGATGACGACTGCACCCATGGCTCCGACCGTAGCCCCGTCCACGGGCGCAGGGAACCCCTCGGCGCGGTTCGCGCGAATCCTGGTACCCCGTGCACGATTCGTCCGGTTCGCTACGCTGAGACCATGGAAGTACTACGCAACGTAATAGTTCTCGTGCACATCGTGGGCTTCGCGATCACCTTCGGCGGCTGGGTGGCTTCGGCGGCGTCGCGCCGGTTCCGCTTCGACCGGGTCATGGACTACGGCCTGCTCCTCTCCCTGATCACCGGCCTCGCCCTCGCGGCGCCGTGGCCGGCGGGGATCGAGCTGAACTACCCCAAGATCGGGATCAAGCTGGTGATCCTGCTGGCTCTCGGCGGCCTCCTGGGCATGGGCAGCGCGCGGCAGAAGCGGACGGGCGAGGCCGTGCCGCGCGGGATGTTCTACGCCGCCGGTCTACTGTCGCTGACCGCCGCGGGGCTCGCAGTCATCTGGTGACACCGCGGGCCTCGTGCACGTAGTCCCGCAGCTCGTCGAGCTTGGCCCTCGCGTCGATGAGCTGGGCGATCCGCTCGTCGAGCACGGTTCGGCGCTCGGCGATGCGGATCAACGCGGCGTCGAGCTCCCCGGGCGCCGGATCGCCGTCGCCGCAGACGATGCCCACGAGCTCGGCCGTCTCGGCCGCCGACAGCCCGGCCTCGATGAGGCAGCGCGCGTCGGCGACGGTGCGCACATCCTCCTCCGTGAACACCCGATAGCCGTTGGACTCGCGCCCGGGGGCGAGGATCCCCGTCGCCTCGTAGTGGCGGATCATCCGCGGCGTCGCGCCCGTGCGCGCGCAGAGATCGCGCATCCGGAGGCCGGGCTTGACTATGACATTGGTGTCAGAGTTCATGCTCTCAGTATGACGAATCACCAGCAGCTCCACGCGGTCGTGGTCACCGCCCATCCCGACGCCGACTCCGCCACCGCCCGCACCGCCCGCGCCGTCGCCCGCGGCCTACTGCGGGGCGGATACGCCGAGGTCGAGCACCACGACGTGCTCGCCGCGGGCTTCGATCCGACATTCGGCCCCGACGACCACGCCGCCTACCGCGACCGCTCGGCCGTCCCCGCGGACGTCCGGGCGGAGCAGCGACGCCTGGAGGAGTTCGACGCGATCGCGGTCGTCTTCCCCGTCTACTGGTGGGGCCTGCCCGGCCCGCTCAAGGGCTGGGTCGACCGCGTCTTCACGCGCGACTGGGCGTACGACGACACGGGGTCCGGCGCCGAGCTCGCCGCGCCGAAGCGCCTCTACTTCTTCCCGATCGGCGCCGTCGGCGAATCGACGTACCGCAAGCACGGTTACCTCGACGGGATGCGCGCCCAGTTGGTCGACGGCCTGGCGGGATACATGGGCGTCGAGGATTCCGACCTGTTCCTGCTGGTCGACGGCGAATCCGACGACCCGGAACAGCATCTCGCCCGCGAGCGCGCGGCCGAGTCCGCGGGGACTGCCATCGCCGAGCGGGCGGTCACCCGCGACGCCGCCTGAACCCGCTCGTCAATCAAAGGTTGACAACATCGTTTCGTCAACTCATGCTTGACGCATGCCCGAGAACGAACCCATCAGCCTCGACAACCTGATCCGCACCGTGCACGCGCTGCACCCCGACGGCACCGCGCTCGAGCGCCTCGGCGACGCCGTGGCCGTCGCGGCGCACCTCGGCGAGACCGCCGACCATCTCGTCGGCCACTTCGTCGACCAAGCGCGGCGCAGCGGCGCCACGTGGACGTCGATCGGCGAATCGATGGGGATGACCAAACAGGCGGCGCAGCAGCGCTCGGCGCCGCCCAGCGTCGATCCGTCGACGCTGATCGACGCCACGGGATCGCCGTACTCCCGCTTCACGCCGCGGGCCCGCAGCGTGGTTGTCGCTGCGCAGGACGAGGCCCGCGAGGTCGGGAGCCCGGTCATCGATACGGACCACATGCTGCTGGGGCTGTTCCGCGAGCCCGAGGGCATTGCGGCGCGGCTGCTCCTGGGCCGCGGCATCACTCAGGAGGCGGTCACGGAGGAGGTGGTGCGCCGGCGGATCTCCGCGCCGGACGATGGCGAGAGCCCGGATCCGATCCCCTTCTCGCCCGCGGCGAAGAAGACCGTCGAGATGGTGCTGCGCGAGGCACTCCGCCTGGGGCACAACTACGTCGGCACCGAGCACATCCTGCTCGGCATCCTCGCGGAGGGCACCGGACCCGGCGCGATCATCCTGAACGAACGCGGCGTGGATCACGCCACGATCGACGCCGCGGTGCGCGAGGTCTTGTCGGCCTACACGCCTGACTGACAGCGATCGTCAGGCCACGCGGCCAGCGAGCGTCGACAGCCCCTCGCCGTCCAGTTCCTCGAGGGCGATGGTGCGCCCGCTCACGGCCAGCAGCAGCGCCAGCAGCGGTCCGGCCACCTCGGGTCCGTCACCGAGCGTGACGTCGGCGTCGGTGGCGCGCAGTCGCAGGCCCGCGACGTGCTCCTTCGCGCCGCCCATCCCCGTGCCCGTGCGGGCCTGCAGCCGCAGCGCACGCTCGACCGCTTCAGTCGGATAGTCGCCGACGGCACCGAGCGGACGTCGGATGTCCTCGCCGTGCACCACGGCCTCGACGAGTCGGGTATCGAGCGGGGCGGGCGGTCCGGACGTGCGGTCGGCCAGCGCCCGGAACCGGTCGAGCATCTGCGCCGCCGGCCCCAGCTCCCGGTCGACGCCGTTCTGGTTGTCGCGGTCGAAGTCGAAGCGGGCGACGATCATTCCCCTGATGAAGCTCAGGCGGGTGGTGTCGGCAGTGGAGATCTGATGCGCGACGACGTCGCGCACGCGCCACCCGGGGCACAGCGAGGGTGTGTCCCAGCGGGCGTCGTCGACCCCCTCCAGGAAGGCGATCAGGGCGCGGCGCTCCGTGTGGACCAGCTGCCAGACATCGGACATGACACTCCTTCGTCCCGCTCACCGTAGCGCGGGATCGGCTCGCTCACCGGCGAAGGACGATCGTGCTCCCCGCCGACACGGATCCCTTGATCACCACCAGCGGTCCCGACGCGCCCTCGGGCGGTCCTGACCTGTCCTTGACGGAGCTCAAACCGGAACGCCCGATGCCCGACACGTCGACGCGCATCGTCGGGCTCAGGCGCACCTTGACCGAGCTCATCGATACCTGCAGGTCGACCTCGACCTCGCCGTACGGGAGGTCGGCGCGACGGAAGTCGATGTTCGCCGTGCCCATCGAGCCGGAGATCCGCATCCGCGCGGGGGCGGTCCACACGCCCTTGCGGTGCACCGTGGTCCACTCGATGTCCAGCTCCTCCGGCGGGGTGTCCGCGGCCCGCTCCGCGACGGTGCGCGGGAAGAGCCGGTCGCGGATCGGAAGGTCGTTCACGATCGACTGCAGCTCACCGCGATTCGTCGCGCCGTACGCGGCGTGCGTGCGCTGGTCGAACTCGTCCACGGTGAGATACCCCGTGGCCATCGCCTCGCCGAGCAGTTCCACTGCCCGCTGCCGTTCAGGATCGCCGACTCGGATCTCATCGCTGTCCGCCATGGCCCGACCCTAACGATTCGGCGCCAGTTCCGCTGCTACCGCCCGCTCTCGCGGGCAGTGCGCCGCAAGTACTGGCGCTCGGCCGGATCGGTCGTGAGCGAGATCGCTTTGGCCCGGGCCGTTCCCGCCCCGGGGTCGCCGACGAGATCCAACAGATGCGCGCGGAGCGCCCACGCGGACTGCAACCGGTCCACGGCGTCGACCGCGTCGAGCGCCGCCAGGCCCGCGCGCGGACCGTCGACCTCGGCGATGACGGCGGCTCGTGCGACGGCGGCACCACGCGTCGGCGCGAGCGCGATCAGGGCGTCGTACAGACGACGCAGGTGCGTCCAGTCCGGCTCCTCGCCGGGGCGGCGGGCACAGTGCACGGCGCCGATCGCGGCTTCCAACTGGAACCGGCCGACGGCGCCGAGCCCATGCGCTGCCCGGAGGTGGTGGTGACCAGCGGAGATCAGGTCCCGGTCCCACCGGTCCGGATCCTGGAGCGACAGTGGAACGAATCGCCCGTCCTCGTCGACCCGCGCCGGCAGGCGGGCACTGGAGAGGTACATCAGGGCGGCAAGGCCGTGCGCCTCGGGTGCCGACGGGGCCGCGGCGGCGATGGTTTCGCCGAGGCCGAGCAACAGTGCATGTCGCTCCCGCGGGGGCGTCGGCCATTCGATGGCGTACGAGCCGTACACCGCCTCCAGGACCGGGGTGAGGCGGTCGGCGAGCTGCCCGTTCTCGGGCACTACGAACGGGATCCGATCGCGCGCGATCCGCTTCTTCGCCCGCGTGAGCCGCGCGGCCATCGTCGCGGTGGGGATCAACAGTGCCGCCCCGATCCGTTCGGCTGTGAAGCCCAGGACGGTGTTGAGCATGAGCGGCACGCTCGCGTCCGCGAGGTCCGGGTGCGCGCAGACGAGGAGCAGCTCCAGTCGTCGGTCGGGAACGGCCCCCGGGGCGGGAGCGTCGTGTACGGCCTCGTCGAAGAGGACCGACGTGCGCTCGGCGGCGGAGCGCCACCTGTCGCGCTGACGGTTCCGCGCCACGGTGAGCAGCCAGGCGTCCGGGTCGTCGGGCACACCGTCGACCGGCCACCGCGTGAGGGCCCGCTCGAAGGCGTCGGCAAGCGCGTCCTCCGCGGAGGCGACGTCGTGGGTGCGCGCGGCGAGGAGCGCCAGCAGCCGGCCGTACGAGGTGCGGGCGGCGGTCTCCGCCCGCACCTGCGCGTCGGCGTGCATCAGTCCGTGCAGGCGTTGGCGTTCCAGACGCCCTCATCACAGGCCGCGGCGACCTTGCGGACCTCGATCACGGCGTACTGGGTGGCGGGATGCTTCTCCGCCCAGGCGATCGCGGCGTCCTGGTCCGGCACGTCGAGCAGGAAGACACCGGCGAGCGCCTCCCGGGTGTCCGCGAAGGGCCCGTCCTGGATGCGGAGGTCTCCGTCGCGGCGCGTGACGGTGACCGTCTGCGCCTGCGGTTCCAGGATCTCCGCGCTGACGAGCACGCCCGCGGCCTGCAGTGCGGCGGTGTAATCCGCCATCGCCCGCTGCATCTGCAGCATCGCCTCCATCGGCACGTCGGGGTTGTCGCCCTCGCCGGGCTCGGCGTTGTTGAGCAGCAGTGCGTAATGCATGATTCCTCCTGATGTCCACTGTGCCCCAGGGGCGGGGCACAGTGATGACGATCGAGGCGACGCGGAATCGACAACCCGCCGGACGAATCTTCTAGCGCGCCGCGAGCAACGCCAGGACCCCCTCGGCGACGGGGTGCGCACTTGCCGGGTTCTGGCCGGTCACGACGGTGCCGTCGGTCACGGCGAACGGGGCCCAGGCCTCGTCGGCCTCGACGTAGGTGGCGCCGCGCTCGGCGATCCGCTCCTCGAGGTTGAACGGGACGATGGCGTCGAGCCCCGCCAGGACCTCCTCGTTCCACGAGAACCCGGCGATGCGGCGGCCGGCGATGAGCGGCGCACCGTCGGATTTGCTGGCACCGAGCAGGCCCGCGGTGCCGTGGCAGACGGCGGAGACGACCTTGCCCGCCTCATCGAACTCGCGCAGCAGGGTCGCGAGACGCTCGTCAGCCGGGAAGTCGAACATGACACCGTGGCCGCCGGTGAGGTAGATCGCGTCGAAGTCCGCGGCATCGACGTCGCTGAGCGACGGCGTGTTCCGCAGTCGGTCCATGAAGGCGGGGTCGTCGTAGCGGGCGCGGGTGCCGCCCTGTGCCAGGACCTCGTGACTGAGCGACTCGGGGTCGATCGGCACGAAGCCACCGTCGATGCTCGCGATGACAGTGGTGTGGCCCGCCGCTTCGACGGCGTCCACGAAGTGAGTGAGTTCGCCCAGCCAGAGGCCGGTGCGGCGCCCGCTCACGGCGTAGGAGGGGACGCTGGTGGTGACGACCAGGATGCGACTCATGAGGTTCTCCTCGGATTGATTTGCTCGACAACTGAACCGTACCACAACTGATATGTATATCAACTGATATGTGTCACCTGTTAGGCTACGGCTTGTGGCGGAGCATGAGGAGACCTGCGATTTCGGCTGGTCCGTGGGGGTGTTGAACAAGGCCTACGCGGAGGCGGTGGCTCCGATCCTCGACCGGATCCCCCGCGGTGTGCGCGGCTACCAAACGCTGTACGCCGCCGCGACGTACGACCTGCCGACGCAGCTCGCCCTCGCCGAGTACCTGCTCATCGACAAGTCGGTGATGCCGTACGTGGTCGACGACCTCGTCGGCGCGGGACTGGTACGCCGCGAGCCCTCCCCCACCGATCGCCGGGCGCGCCGCGTCGTGCCCACTGACGCGGGGCTCGCGACGCTGCGCGAGGTCGGCGTGGCGGTGGCCGCCGCCGAGGCGGAGCTGCTCGGGCCGTTGTCGCCCGACGATGCCGAGGCGCTGCGACGCGCGGTCGCGATCGTCGCCCGGGCCTCACGCGACGGCTGCGACGGCTAGGCCGAACCGAGCGCCAGGTGCAGGAGCGGGTACGGCAGGCCGTCGCCGTCGGTCTCGCTCCGGCCCGTCACCGTGAAGCCGCTGTGCGCGTAGAAGCCGACGGCCTGATGGTTCTGCTCGTTCACGTCGACGGTCCGCACGCCCTGCTCACGGACCGCGTGGTGGAGGAGCGCCCGCCCGACGCCTCCGCCGCGGGCGTCGGCGTGGACGAACAACATCGCGAGGTCCTCCCCCGCGATCCCCGAGAAGCCGGCGACCGCACCGTCGACCTCCGCGACCGTGAGCCGGACCTGCGGGAAGTAGTCGCTCGCGAGGCGCGCCTCGATGGCGTCACGGTCGGCGTCGGCGAGGAAGTCGTGCGTCGCGTCGACCGAGCTGCGCCAGACCTGCACGAGCACGGGATGGTCGGCGCCGGTGCCGTCGCGAAGGATGATCACGCCCGTCATTGTTCCGGACGTGTCGAGTTGTTTTCGGGCTCAGAGGCACGCCCGACCGGTCACGAGCGCAGGGCGGTGAGCGCGCGGTCGGCGTGGACCTGCATGTTCACCTCGGAGGCGATCACATCGGCGACGGTGCCGTCGGCACGGATCGCGAAGGTCGTGCGCTTGGTCGGCATACCCGCCAGCTTGAGCAGACCGTCCCGCTTGACGCCGAACGCCGCGGCGACCGCCCCGTCCTCGTCCGAGAGCAGCGGATAATCGAGGCCGTGCTTGGCGGTCCAATCCTGCTGCTTGGCGACCGCGTCGCGGCTGATACCGACGCGCTGCACCCCCGCCTCGGCGAACTCGGCGGCGAGGTCGCGGAAGTGGCACGCCTCCTTCGTGCAGCCCGGCGTGAACGCGGCCGGGTAGAAGAAGAGGGCGACGGGGCCGGCGGCGAGCAGGTCGCTCAGCTTCCGCGGCGTGCCGTCCTGGTCGGGCAGTTCGAAGTCGGGCGCGGTGTCACCGGGTTTCATGCTCCAAGGCTAGCCTGACGGCATGAGCTTCACCGGATTCCCCGAGGCGGCGCTGGATTTCTACGACGACCTCGAGGCCGACAACTCGAAGGTCTTCTGGGAGGCGCACAAGGACGTCTACAAGACCGCCGTCGCCGCTCCGATGGCCGCGCTGACCGAGGAGCTGGCGGACGAGTTCGGCACCGCCAAGATCTTCCGTCCGTACCGGGATGTGCGCTTCTCCAAGGACAAGACGCCCTACAAGACGCACCAGGGCGCATTCATCGGCGTCGGTCCGGCGACGGGCTACTACGTCCAGATCGGCGCCCCCGGCGTCCGCGTCGGCGCCGGCTTCTACGAGGCGAGCCCCACCCGGCTCGCGGCCTTCCGGAAGGCGATCGACAACGACCTGTACGGGCCCGCGCTGGAGCAGATCGTCGGCGAGCTGCGCCGCAAGGGCTGGGAGATCGGCGGCGAGACGCTCAAGACCTCCCCGCGCGGGTGGGACGCCGATCATCCGAGAATCGAACTGCTGCGACACAAGTCGCTCAGCGCCATGCGGGACTACGGCTTCGAGGAGATCATCCACACGCCGAAGCTGGTCCCACAGATCCGCAAGCACTGGCGCGAGACCTCGGCCCTGCTCGACTGGCTCGTGGAGCACGGCGACGCCTGATCCCTACACTGGAGGAATGGCGCAGAAGTCCCGACTGAGATGGATGTGGTGGGTCTGCGCCTACGTCGCGTTGGGTCTGGGCATCGTCGGCGTCGTGGTTCCCCTCATGCCGACAACGGTGTTCATCCTCATCGCGGCGTACTGCGCCGCCCGCGGGTCGGACACGCTGCACCGCAAGCTCCTGGAACACCGCGTCTTCGGCCCGATGATCCGGGACTGGCAGGCGACGGGTTCCGTCAGCCGCAAGGCCAAGTACATGGCGATCGGCAGCATGGCCGTGTGTGCCGTGATCCTCTTCCTGGTGACTCCGAAGTGGTGGATCGCGGCGATCGGCACCGCGATCATGGCGATCATCGGCACCTGGCTGTGGCTCCGGCCGGAGCCACCGGCCGAGGCACCGTCCACGCCGGGTGGGGACGAGGCCGCCGCACCGGTGGACGACGCACAGGAGCCGACCGGCAGCCGCGAGGACTGACGCTCAGTCGTCCAGAGCGCTGACCGCGATGCCGTAGGGCAGGAAGCGGACCTTCCTGGTCACGTCGGTGTTGTGCTGGTTGGCACGCAGGGCGTCGATCTCGGTGGCGTAGACCTGCTCGACGCGGGCGCTGCCGTCCTCGGCGGTGGCGATGACGGCCCACACCCCGTCGCCGGTCTCGCCCGCCGTCTCCGGCTCGCGCTTCGGCCGACGGGCATCGTCGAACAGCCCGGAGAAGGCCTCGCGCCCCGGGCCGCCGACGATGCGGCCGATCATGTCCCGGGCCTCACGGGCCAGGTCGTCGAACTCTCCCGGACCGAACCCGAAGGGATTCTCGTTGCCTGCCATCACTGACTCCTCGAGCCGTAGGGACCCACTTGTCTCCAGTGTCCACGTCGAGTGAGACTTCGGCCACCGTGTTCGTCGAGGGCGGATCGGGTCAGTCGAGGCAGAATTCGTTGCCCTCGACGTCGGCCATCGTGAGGCACGATTCGTTCGCGCCGTCCGCCTCCTGCAGGTAGAGGCGTTTCGCTCCGAGCTTTTCCAGCCGGGCGCACTCCGCCTCGAGCGCCGCGAGTCGCTCGGCTCCCACCATCCCGGTGCCGACGCGGACGTCGAGATGCACGCGGTTCTTGACCGTCTTTCCTTCGGGGACGCGCTGGAAGAACAGGCGCGGGCCGACGCCGTTGGGGTCGACGCAGGCGAACGCGGAACCGTGCGCCTCCGCCGGCAGCGTCGCCTCGAAGGCGTCCCAGTCGGCGAACCCCGGCGGGGGCGGCGGCACGACGTAGCCGAGGACCTCGCACCAGAACAGCGCTACGCGCTTCGGGTCCGCACAATCGAAGGTGACTTGGATCTGCCTGACGGTCATGGGGCAACCGTAGTCAGCTCACCGGTCAGTTCTCGACCTGATTCGCAGTCAGGGTGCCGTCGATGTGTGCGGTCATTCGTCTGAGCGATCATTCGTACGAAGAACCGCATACTTCTGGGCGGTAGGGCGAGACAGGTTCACCAGCCGCGGCTGAGATCGACGACGGCGCGGCCGGTGTACTCGCCGGCACGGAGTGCGTCGACGACGGCGCGGACTCCGTCGATCCCGATGTCGTTGGCGACGAGGTCGAGGTGACGCGGGCGCAGGTCGGACTCGATCCGTGCCCACAGTGCGCGCCGCGGCGCGATCGGCATGAGCACCGAGTCGATACCGGCGAGCGTCACGCCGCGGAGGATGAAGGGCATGACCGTGGTCTTGAGGCCCGCGCCGCCGGTCAGGCCGCTGGCGGCGACGACGCCGCCGTAGTTGAGGGTGCTGATGACGTCGGCGAGAGCGGCGCCGCCCACGCAGTCGACGGCCGCGGCCCAGCGGCTCCGACCGAGCGGCCGGGGCTTGGCGTCGGGGTCGAGCGGCAGGCGACCGATGACCTCGTTCGCGCCGAGGGCGCGCAGGTGGTCGGTGGCGGCGGGCTTGCCCGACGAGGCCACGACCTCGTAGCCCAGGCCGGCCAGCAGGTCGATGGCGGTCGAACCGACGCCGCCGGTGGCGCCGGTGACGACGACCGGACCGTCCGCGGGCGCTACACCGGCATCGACGATGGCCGCGACACTCATGGCCGCAGTGAATCCGGCGGTGCCGATGGCGGCGGCCTCGCGCGTGGAGAGAGCATTCAGACGCACGGCCCAGTCCGCGGGAACGACGGCCTGCTCGGCGTAACCGCCGTCGCGGGCCGTGCCGATCTCGTAACCGTGCGCGACCACCCGTTCACCCGTGGCGAAGTCGTCCGACGTGGATTCGACGACGGTGCCCGCGATATCGATGCCGGGCACGATCGGGTACTCCCGCACCACTCCGCCGCCGGGAGTGAAAGCCAGTGCGTCCTTGAAGTTCACGCCCGAGAACTCGACGGCGATGCGCAGGTGTCCGGGCTCCAACGGCGCCGCGTCGCGGGTCTCCACGCGAGAGTTCACGGCGGCCTCGCCGTCATGGTCGGCGAGTTCGGCGATCAGTGCCCGGTACTGGGTCATCGTGTGTGCCTCCTGAGTCTGTCGACGTCGTCCTGCGTGATGCTACGTGCGGCCCGTACCGGGCGCTCCGAAGCACTCCAGCTGCCGTTCGACCACGGATCGCAGATGCTCCGGCGAGTACCGGTCCGGACACAGGATCGCGCTGACGGCGAGCCCGTCCACCAGTGCGGCGAGACGATCCGCGTCGACCGCGGCATCCTCGTCGTCACCGTCGAACAGGCCTGCAGCCCGGGACCGGTCGACGATGGCCCCGGTCAGTGCGCGCACCGCGGCATGCATGTCGTCGACCATCGGACGCAGGTCGGGCCGGTACACGGCGGCCGTGCTCAGCGCGAGCCAGGCCGCGACCTCGCACCGCCTCGTCTCATCGAGCGGGAGCAACTGACAGAGCAGGTCCACCGTCGCGCGGCGCCGCTCGGCCATCTCGCTCACCTCACCCGCGAGAACCGGCCCCGCGATCGCGAGCACCCGCGCACCGATCCGGTCGACAAGCCATCGCATCGCGAATTCGACCATCGATGCCTGGCCGGCGAAGTAGTGCCGGACCGAGCCCACGGCGAGTCCTGCTTCGGCCGCGACGTTCGCGAGCGTGGCGTGATCCAGGCCCCCGCGGGCGATGGTGGCGATCGTGGCGGCGGCGATCTCGTTCCGTCGCTCCTCGGGGTCGACGATCTTGGGCATGGCTCTTTATAGCATCTCCCTGCTACATTGTTTTAGCACCAGTGCGCTAAATACGACTCCGAGGCGAGGCACCTATGACTGACGCCCTGATCGTCGCCGCGATCTTCCTGACCCTCGTTCTGACGACCCAGCTCGGAACGCGACGCCACACGATCTTCCTGGCGGTGATGCCCTTCGTCACGAGCGCGGTGATCGGCTACCTGGTGCTCGGAACCGGATCGCATCGGTACGCCTCGGGCGACGGTGCGTTGATCGCCGCCGGAATCGTCGCCGGCGTGGCCGCCGGGCTGGCGCTGAACGCGACCATGGAGGTCCGCCGGGATCCACGACGGGGCGACCACCTCGTGACCCGGGCCGGAGGGCCCTACCTCGCCATCTGGCTGGTCGTCCTACTCGGCCGCTGCGCCTTCGTGGTCGCGTTGGAGCACGCGCCCGGCTTCGCCGCACGGTTCGCCACGTTCCTGACCAACGTGCACGGCAGCCCCGACGGGGTCGCGGCCTTCTTCCTGTGCACGGCCCTCGCGATGAGTCTCATGCGCGAGATCACGATCCTCGTACGTGGTCACCGGATCCCACGAATCACGCCGGCCGCCCGCGCAGCATCCGGGGCGGGCCGGTAGCCCGTCAGGCCGTCGCCGCGCGCAGGCCCGCGACGACCGCCGCGATCCGCCGCTCGCGGGTCTCCGCCCGCTTCGCCTCGGCGACGCCGCGCGCGGCCTCCTTGCGCCGGGTGTAACTGAGCGCGTCGAACGCGGGGCGCAGGCCGTGCTCGTCCAGAGCGGCCGCCAGCTCGTCGGGCAGGTCGACGGTGCGCTCGGCCTCGTCGAGCTCGATCACCGCGTCGACCGTGTCGCCGATCTCCACGCCGAGCTCCGCGCGCGCTGCTTTCGACAGGCCGATCAGGTTGGAGCCGCCCATGCCCGCGAGCCGCAGGCGCGCGATACGGTCCCCGATCGTGACGCGGACCGCCGCGCGCTTCCCTCCGCCGAGTTCCTCGACCTGCGCATCGGTCAGCTCGATGGCGGTCGCCGGCCCGACGGGTTCCAGCGTGGTTCGTACGTGCAGTGTCATGCGTTCCATAGTCCCCGAACTCGGCTGCCTATGCGGGCCCGCCACCGATCCCGACCTCGTTGCCGTCGGGGTCGAGGAAGGTCGCCTTCAGGACACCGTTCTCGTACACCTCCTGCGAATCCGGCAGCAGGCCGCGGTCCGCGGCGGCGGTGAGGAACCCGTCGGCGTCGGCCAGGAAGAGGGTGACCGCGGAATGCCCGGCGTGCTCCGGCAGCAACTCGGCGTACACGTGCACGTGCTCCCCCAGCGTCCAGACGTGCTCGACATCGTTGGGCGCGAACGATTCCACGTCACCGAAGAGCCTGTCTCCCCATGCGATCGCGCGCGGTAGGTCGGTCACGGCGAGGCGTGCGAACAGGTCCATGATCATTCCTTCGGTCGGCGGGGCGAGGGTTCGCGGTTCAGCAGGCCCGGGAGTTCGGCGATGACCTCAGCTCCCGCGAGGCTCTCATCGATGTTCATGAGCGCGAGCAGCCGCAGCGGCGCCCCGACCCGCGCGGCGGCCTCGAACTTGTGGTGGCCGTCGAGGAGGAAGTGGGTCACCGCCCAATGCTCGTAGTAGTCGACCGAGTCCGGCGCGATCACGGCCGGGACGCGACGGTCGACTATCGACAGCGCCACCGCTGTGGGCGTCGTACCGCCGGCGAGCAGATCGACGTAGTGCTGCACTCGGCTCCGATGGTTCCAGTTGGGTTGCACCATGGGGACCACGAACTCGAAGAGGTGCTCATCGGCCGCGACCGCGGTTTCGAAGGTGCGGTAGTAGTGGGTCAAGGGGTTCTGGGGCAGCCCCCAGGTCGGGTCGATCCCCCAGGTCGCCAGCTGCTCGTGCGTGAAGTAGTCGCGATCGTCGTAGGGGGCGACGAGTTCCGGCGTGACCTCCACCAAGAGCGGAAGGTACTCGCCCTCCGGCAGCAGCCTGGCGAAGGTGGTGACGACGTCATCGTCGACCACGTCGAGACCCCGCTCCAATCGTTCGAGCGGTTCCCGCCCGTCCGAGATGTTGTAGCCGATGGTCTTGCGCTCGAACAGGAAAGGGCAGGTGCCGCACCAGAACGACAACTCGAACGACGGGGATCCCTCGATGAACAGGTGCCGGGTAGACATCGGACTCTCCGGATCGATCGGACCGATGCGCAGCGTCGCCTCGTCGTGCGGGACGCCGAGGCGGCGCTGCGGGGCCGCGGAGATCATCATGTGCGGATCGTAGGCCGGGCCGTCAGTGATGCGCCGCGCCGGACGAAGGCGCACCGTCGACCTTGGAGGGCAGGAACAGGGCGCACACGACGACCACGACGCCCATGAGCGCAGCCGCGGCGAACGCCCATTGCAGCCCACCGACGAAGGCCTCCGGTTGCGTCGCGCCGGACTCGGCCAGGTGCGCCGAGCGGTTGGACATCACGACGATCAGTGCGGCGGTGCCGATCGCGCCGGCGACCTGCTGCAGGGTGCCCAGCAGCGACGAGCCGTGCGAGTACAGATGCTCGGGAAGGTCGCCGAGGCCGACGGTGAAGATCGGCGTGAAGACGGCGGCCAGCGAGACCATGAGCGCCATGTGAGTCGCGACGATGAGCGGGTACGGCGTCGTCGCGCCGATGCGGCTGAGCGCAGCGAGCGCCACCACGATGCCGATCGCTCCGGGGATGACGAGGGGGCGTGCGCCGACGCGGTCGTAGAGCTTGCCGACCTGCGGGCCGAGCAGGCCCATCGCGAGTCCGCCCGGCATCACCAGCAGCCCGGTCTGCAGTTCAGACAGGCCGCGCAGGTCCTGCAGGTACAGCGGCAGCAGGATCATCGAGCCGAGGAAGGCCATGAATCCGGCGGTCATCAGCACGAGCGAGATCGCGAAGGTGCGGTGCCGCAGGGCGCGCAGGTCCAGCAGCGGCATCTCGCGCTGCTGCAGGCGCACCTGGTAAACCGCGAACGCGGCGATCAGGAGGACTCCGGCGACGACGGTGAGGACGGGGCCGGTCCAGTCACCGGTGCCGATCTCGCTGAGCCCGTACACGAGGCTGCCGAAACCGCCCGCAGCGAGAACGACACTGAGCCAACTGACCGGCGTGCTCTCGGTCTCGCCGACGTTCTCCAACTGCCGCATCCCGGCCACGCCGACCAGTACCGCGATGGGAAGGACGAAGACGAAGATCAGGCGCCACGAACCGAGGTGCAGGATCATCCCCGACACCGCCGGGCCGAGGGCCGGCGCGCACGACATGGCCAGGGTGACCTGCCCCATCACACGGCCGCGGTCGCTCTCGGGAACGACGGTCATCAGCGTGGTCATGAGCAGCGGCATCATCACCGCCGTGCCACCCGCCTGCACGACGCGCGCCGCCAGGAGGATCTCGAACGACGGGGCCGCGGCCGCGATGGCGGTGCCGGCGCTGAACGTGGTCATCGCCACGGCGTACGCCGTGCGGGTGCTGACCCGCTGCAGGAACCAGCCGGTCACCGGGATCACCGCGGCCATCGTGAGCATGAAGACCGTGGAGAGCCACTGTGCCGCGCGGGCGTCGACGTGGAAGTCGACCATCAGGCGCGGGATCGCGTTGATCATGATCGTCTCGTTGAGGATCACGACGAACGTGGCCGCGACCAGCAGTTTGATCACCAGCGGCGTGCGCCCGGCCTGCGGTGTCCGCTCAGCGGCGGGCTTCGTCAGGTCGGTGGGGGGATGGTCCATCTGTTCAGTGTGCGTGGTCATGGCCGGTTCCTCGAAGTCGTTTTCGACGACCTGCGTTCGTCGCCGTCATCTATACGACGAATCTCTGACAGGTTTTTCGACATCGCGGGACGAGGTCTTTCGTGAATCCGGCGTTCTACCGGCACGCGAGGCCGGATTCGGCCTCGGATGCCCGGATAACGCTGTTTTCACGAGCGCCGCGGCCCTGGCCGGAGCCGGGTGGTCGGGTCTACCGTCGAGATATGAGCCGGAGCGCGGGAACCGCCAGCACCATGCCGCTGCAGGGAGTCATGAACGCCGTGATGCGGACGCTGCTGAAGGCTCCCGGGGTATCGAAGTTCCTCGGCGAGCGCCTGCTCACGCTGTACGTGGTGGGGCGGAAATCCGGCAAGGTCTTTGAGGTGCCGGTCGCGTACACCAAGCACGACGGGAACCTACTGGTCGGCTCGCCGTTCGCCTGGGGGAAGAACCTGCGCACCGGCGAACCGGTCGACATCCAACTCGCCGGGCGGCGCAGGACCGCCGACGTTCGGGTGGTGTCCGACGAGGCCGGGGTGACTGAGCTGTACGGCGTGGTCGCGGCCGACAACAAGAACTTCGCCTCGTTCAACCACATCGGCTTCACGGCTGACGGCTCCCCCGACCCCGACGACCTGCGACGGGCCTTCGACGGCGGCGCCAGGGTCTTCGTCCTCACCCCGCGCTGAGGAGTCCTGTCAGCCAACTGTTCATCGCGGGTCGCACCACGTGGGTCATCCGCCGCGGCGTCCGCGGTTCGAGCCGTCGCGGTGCTCGACAGCTACGCCTACGGCAGCGCCGTCACCGAGCGGAGCCTGCCCGTGAGCGAAGGACGCACGGTCGCCGATGACGCCTCGGACGTCGCGGCCCTGGTGTCGGCGGCGGACTACCGGCACCTCGTCGCGGTCACGCCGGCCCGGGCCGGAGAACCGGCGACGGACTCGTACGACGCGGAGTTCGCGTTCGGACTCGCACTGGTCCTGGACAGCCTCGCGCCGGATTCGCCGAGGTGACCGCCCGGCGCCCGGGATGAATCTCCGAGCCGTGCCGATCGGTCGGTACGCTCGGTCCGGTGTTCGCTGTAGTGCGCCGACTGATCCGGTATGCCGTGGTCGCGGCCGTTGTCATCGTCGTGGCCTCGACGGTCTGGGTGCAATGGGCGAGCAGTTCGCGGATCACGAACGACGGATCGCGTCAGTGGGTGATCGTGCTCGGCGATCGGGTGCACGACGGGGAGCCGTCGGTGTACTTGCGCGAGCGTCTCGAGACCGCGCTGACGATCCTGCGGGAGAACCGGGCCCAGCGGGTGCTCGTCTCGGGCCACGCGGCGTCGACGAAGGGCGACGAGGTCGCGGCGATGCGGAAGTACCTGCTCGAGCGCGGCGTCGACGCCGGGACGATCACCGACGACCGTTTCGGCGTGACGACGTACAACACGTGCACCCGGGCCGCTTCCGTCTTCGAGATCAAGGACGCCGTCCTCGTGACCCAGGATTTCCATCTGCGCCGTGCCGTCGCGCTCTGTCGAGCACAGGGCATCGACGCAGTGGGGGTCGAGGCCGGGTCCGACGCCGGTGTCTATCTGACAGTCCGCAACTGGGTCCGCGAGATCGGATTGTCGCGCCCGAAGGCCGCGCTCGACGCCCTCCGCGATCCCGGTCCGGCGACGCGCGAACGTTGAGCGGCGCCCCACGGGGTCGAGTTCCAGATCTCGGACTCGATCCCGTAGGTAAGTTCATCGATGTTCTCTCGATTCCTGCCACCGACCTGAGCCTGTAAGGCACGCTGGCACCTAGTCGACGAGGAGGAACGATGGCGAACGGCTTGTTCGACCTGACGGGTACAACGGCCGTGGTCACCGGAGGCAACGGTGGGATCGGATTCGGCCTCGCCGGAGGTCTCCTGGACGCCGGAGCCAATGTCTCGGTGTGGGGTCGTTCTGCGGCGAAGAACGCCGCCGTGACCGAGGCGTTCACCGACTTCGGCGATCGATTCCACGTGGTGGCCTGCGATGTCTCCGATCGCGTGCAGGTCGAGGCCGCATTCGCAGCCACCCTCGCGCGGTTCGGCCGAGTGGACGGAATGTTCGCGAACGCCGGTCGGGCCGCCACGCCCCGCCCGTTCCACGAGATCGGCGAGCAGCAGTTCGACGAGGTGTTCGCCACCAACCTCAAGGGATCGCTGTTCTGCCTACAGGTGGCCGCCGCTCACATGCGGGAGCGGGCGCAGGCCGGCGATCCATTCGGCCGTCTGGTGGTCACCAGCAGCCTAGGGTCGATGTCGGGTATGGCACGGGCGGAGGACTACGCCGCGACCAAGGGGGCCGTCGAATCGGTGATCCACGCGCTCGCGGTCGAATACGGCCGGTACGGCGTCACCGCGAACGCCGTCGTTCCGGGTTGGATCGAAACCGAGATGACAGAGAAATCACTGTCCGACGAGCGTCTCGCCGAGGCTGTCTCGTCTCGGATCCCGGCTCGACGTCTCGGTGCACCAGCGGACTTCGCGGGCATCGCCGTTTACCTGATGTCTCGGGCCAGCAGCTACCACTCCGGTGACCACCTGGTGATCGACGGTGCGTACCACCGCTTCTGACCAACCGGACCGGTGAGCAGCGACTGTTGTACATCGCGCGTCGCAAGACATCGAATAGGCGTCCGCCACCACGCCAGTCGCGTGGCGGCGAATCGGTTCAATCGGCCCGATTCTCATTCCGTTGTCGGGTACATTTTCGCTCACGCGCGGGGGGCGCATCATGGCATCCCGCTTGCATTCCCGAGAAGTGAGGAACGACCGTGACCCAGCCGCCCATTCCCCCACAGCAGCCCGGCCAACCGTACGCCGGCCAGCCCTACCCGCCCCAGCAACCACCCAAGAAGCGCAAGAAGTGGCCCTGGGTCCTCCTCGGAATCTTCATTCTGATCGTTGCCCTTTTCGGCGGTTGCATGGCTGTGGTCGGTAAAGCTGTCGACGAGGTAGACAAGGAATCGAAGTCGGTCGTCGATGTCACCTACAAGGTCACGGGCCCTTCTACCGGCGCGCTGATCACCTACACGTTCAACGACAACATCACGCAAGACAACGATGTCGCACTCCCTTGGGAGAAGAAGACGCAGGTCACAGGATTCGCAAAGACCGTCAGCCTGTCCGCGACGAACGGCATGAACGACACGGGGAAAATCACCTGTCAGGTCATCGTCGACGGAAAGGTCATCATCGAGAATACCGCCAGCGGCACCGGTGCGTCCGCGTCGTGCAGCGGAAGCGTCGACAAGAAGTAGCGATCGACTCAATGCGGTCCGGCCCCCTCATGGAGCCGGACCGCGTTCGTTCTAATGGCTCACCCCATCGACGAACCCACCGGCACCGTTGATATTGGCCCACGCCAACGTCGTTCATCGGGTTGAGTCGACGTCGGACACAAACACAAGGCCCGACAGCAAATCGATACCGCACACACGTCTCGACGGTGGGGCCGCCGACCGGAATGAGCTCATGAATTCGAAAGAGGCTGGAGTCGGATCGACGACGAGACCGATTCGCAGAAGCGGGTTGCCTAGCGACCCATCGGACCTGCGGTCACGAATCTGCGGTCCACCTGAACCGGACGTAGCGGCAGAGACCCGGCGGTGCCGGATGCGACCATTAGGGAGACGCAAAGCACTCGTGCCCGGCCGGATCGAGCCACACGCCTACACGTTGAAGCGGAACGTTAGCAAGACTCGCGAAACTGCCGCCTAGCAGGGCAAACACCACCCCCGCACCTTGGCTCAGCCCCGTTTTAGCCCTGGTGTACCACACGAAGTCCAACGAACGGGCAGTAAGGTGATAGCTCATGACCGACACACACCCTCTGAACACGGAGATCAGCGCCCGAGCACGGGAGATCCGGACCGACGGGTATGCCATGTCAATCGGCGAACTGCTCTCGCTCTACAAAGACGGCGACATCGAGATTCATCCCGAGTTTCAGCGCATCTTCAGATGGAAGGACGAGCAGAGAACCCGTTTGATAGAATCGATACTGTTGGGAATCCCGATCCCGCCAATCTTTGTCTCGCAACGCCAAGACGGAATTTGGGACGTCATCGACGGCGTTCAGCGGCTCTCCACAATATTTGAATTTGCAGGGGTTTACAGGGATGAGAATGACGCCATTCAGGACGGCCTTATCCTCGGCGAAGGCGAGTACCTGAAAAGCCTCAAAGGATACATGTACGAACCGAATTCTAATTCCGAAGGGCTAAAGCATTTCGACGAGGCTCTACGACGCGATTTCAAAAGGTCGAAAATTGCTTTTTCGATCGTAACCAAAGAGTCTGACCCAGACGCCAAGTACGACCTGTTCCAGCGCTTGAATTCCGGTTCGGTTCTTTCGCCTCAAGAAGCCCGAAATTGCCTCATGGTAATGCTCAATCGACAGTATTTCCTTGATGTCGCCGCAATGTCGGAAAGCGTCGATTTCAAAGATTGCGTTCCCCTAACCGACAGAAAGGAAGAATCCGCCTACCGAAGTGAACTAGTGCTTCGATTCTTCTGCCTGCTTGATTATACCGGCTCACCCACCGATCTAAGCAGAGACTTCGGCGATTACCTCACCGACTGGATGCGCAAGGCTACAGCGAATGAAAGCCGGCCGGACCAGAAACTCTTCTACGACACCTTCGAATTATTGAACCGCACCCTAAATGAGGACACTTTCAAGCGATACAACGGACACCGTCATTTGGGTGCATTTTCAATCTCGGGATTTGAGTTCATCGCATGCGGTGTCGCGAAGAACATCGACAAGTGGCGAGACCACCAAGACGACCTCAAAGAACGACTGAGAAGCGCGTGGACGGCACCTGACTTCAAAGCGAACTCTGGGGCTGGAGTTAGCCCACGTCAACGAATGCCGCGATTTGCCATCTATGGCCCGAAATTCTTCGGTGAGTAGAGTGGCTACTGCGACCGACGAAGATTTCGAAAATAAGATAGATGGCGATCTCTCCTGGCGACGGATCGAACTGCACGCCCTAGCGAAGGCGCTAGATTCAGCTGCCCGCGCTAACGCCAGCAGCCCGCTAGCGCGCGCTTTGACGCGGAGTATGACAACAATGTTGTACGCGCACTGGGAGGGGTACTGCAAAACGCTATTTGAAGAGTACATTCGGCTTGTCCTCAAAAGAAAACCGCTCCTTGCAGACAGTGCAGACGGGCTCGTAGTGGCACACACACAGCACCTGCTGAGAAGGATAGAGTCTGGCGATAAACAAGCGAATCTAGAGCTGGCCGAACTCGCGCGCGGCGGATCGACTCAAAGGCTACGAGTCAATCGCGACAAAGTGGTTGATACGAAGTCGAATCTTCGGTACGTTGTACTTGAGTCAATAATGACAACTCTGAACCTTCCACTCCAGGATCTCGCTCTTAAACGAAATATGATAGATAGGCAACTCTGCGACAGCCGAAACGAAGTCGCCCACGGTAGAGCTAGCTTTCCCAGTGCCTCCGAGACACTGACCCTCCATCAAATGGTGATCGAAATGATGGAAGAGATGCGCGATACTGCGATTGGCCAGATTCGGTGCAGGGGCTATTCCATTAGTGGTGTTGTCGCGCGGTGATCTGCCGGATATTGCTTGAGCTATCGGCGGGAAGCTGTGCACCAAATGCCGCGTCCAGGGCGCTGGTGACCTTGTCCGTGTTGTCCTCATAGAGGTGCCCGTAGATGTCCATCGTGATGGAGAACGAACTGTGCCCCAGGTGTTCCTGGATCGCCTTGGCCGGGACGTTGGCGGCGATGAGCAGCGCGGCGGTCGTGTGTCTCAGGTCATGAGCGCGTAGCGCAGACGGCAGACCCGCGAGGGCGACGGCCTTTTTCCAGTACGCCAGGTAGAAGTCGCGGCCCCAGTGCATCGGCCGCAGGCCGTACGGGTGCTCGTCGGTCACCATGGGCGACGGCCACACGAAGCAGTCCGGACCGAACGCGCCCCTCTTGCCCTGTTGCTGCGCGTACGCCTGAAGAGCCTTCATCAGCCCGGCCCGTAGGGGCACCACGCGAGTACGGCTGTTCTTGGGCGGCACCACGTGCCAAGTGTGCGCATCAACCGTGCTGATGGACTCGCTCACCGTCGCCCGTCCACGGAGCAGGTCCACGTTCTCCCAGCGGAGCGCGCACACCTCCCCCGCTCGCAGTCCCGTCTGCGCCGCGAAGCGGATCAGCAGCGCCAGGGCGTCGGCGCGGTCGGTGTCGTCATCGCCGGACGAATCCAGCACAACCGCGCGCATGGCCTGCGCCAGGTCCTCCACCTGCGCCGCGTTCAGGAAGTTCTTCGGCTCGGTATGGGGTCGGGGCAGGTCGTCGCGGGTAAGACCATTGCACGGATTGCCGCGCAGGTACCGCGCTCGCACGGCGGCGTCCATTACCTGGTTCATCACTCGCACCGCGTTCCGCACCGTGCCCGCCGCGAGAGGTGCGCCGGTCGGCTCCGGTAGCCCCTTGGCCTTCCGCTCGGCGGCGATCCGCTCGCGCTCGCGTTCGCGCCTGCGGAGGTCGCGCACCGTGTTCGGGTTCGTCATGTCGGGCGCGCCTTTGTTGTTGTGACCGACGCGCTTCCCGTTCGTGCTGAGCTCGGTGATCCACGCAACGATATCCAACGTGGTGATGCCACCAACGGGCCGATCCGCGAACGTGGGGTAGATCCGCTGGTCGAGAATCGTCCGGTAGCTCTTGGCGGTCTTGGGCCGCAGGTTCCGGCTCTGGAACCACAACTCGGCCACCTCGCGGAAGGTGCGCTGCGCCTCGTTGGGGTCGATGTAGTCGCCCCGGTTGACGTCAGCCTTCATCCCGTCGAGGAACTTCTTGGCGGCGGTCTTGGTACGGAATGTCTTGCTGCGCCGCTTGCCTGCGTCGTCGTACCACCGCGCCTGGAACCGGCCCGGGGTCTGCTCGCGGATCGCGTATCGGTTGGCTCCCATGATTACGCGGCCTCCTTGGCCTGCTCGATGGAGTTGCAGATGCGCCGGACGGTGGACGCCTGCCAGGTAGTGCGGCCCGCAGGGCTCAGGATGCCGTCGGCTGTGAGCGCGGCGGCGATCTTCCCGTAGCTCTGGCCCTCTGCGCGTGCGGCGACGATGCGGCGAGCCACCCCCTGCGGGACCATGCTCGGACGGCCCAGCTTCACGCCGCGCGCCTTCGCCGCTGCGGCGGCTGCACGGGTCCGCTCGCGGATCAGTTCGCGCTCGAACTCTGCGAACACCGCCATCGTCCCGGCCAGGGCGCGACCTGCAGGCGTGGTCAGGTCCACGCCGAGGTCCAACACGACCAGCGCCCATCCCTGCACCTTCGCGGTGTCGAGGATCTCCACGGCGTGCAGTAGCGAGCGGCTGATGCGGTCCATCTTCGCGACGACCAGGCCGTCCGCGAGTCCAGCGGCCAACTGCCCGAGCGCTTCTCGCAGGGCCGGGTTCACTTGCTTGCCGCTCAGTCCTTCGTCGCGAAGGATGGTCAGCTCCCAGCCTCGACGGTCAGCTTCGGCGCGGAGAGCTGCCTCCTGCGCCTCCAGGCCGAGGCCGCTCCGGGCCTGCTCGTCGGTGGACACCCTCAGGTACCCGATCATGTGAGTCACGCTGTCTCCCTTGCTGTCTGAGGCGTAATGCAACCGCTACGCCTTACGCCCCAACCATACCTCGTACACCTGTTCGATGATGGCGTACTTCTGGCGTCAATCCTTCTGCCCTGTCGAAGGTTTCGTGACGCTGCTGTGTGTCGTTGTGCCGCTGACGCGGGGCCTACCTAGCCCGTGTGCCCGGTAGGCCCCGCGGCTCCGATGTGGCGAGCGTCAGGGGCCAGCGATAGCGGTGCCACGCCCTTGCCGCTACCGGGTGCGGCCCCGGCGCTTGGCGGTGGGCGCGGGCGGCGGCGTGGTGGCGCGGAGCTGCGCGAGGGCGGTCTCCATGTCCATCAGTCCCGTGTCGGGTGCGGTGTCGGTGATCGCCGGCTCCTCGTTGGGCCGCGGACGTGGTGCGGGGTCCACGACCTCGGCGTCGATCACGTTGGATGCTGCGAGCTCTTCCGCGATCCACGCGGTGTCGGCGTCCTGGTCGTCGGCTACGCCACGCTCTGCGCGGGAGGCTGCGCGGCTACCGCCCGACATGATCGCTCCCAAGACCTCTTCGAAGGGCTTGGCGTCTACGGAGACCTCCACGGCGCTCTTCTCGCTAATCCCCGCCCGCGACAGCGCGTCACGCAACGCGGCGAGCTTCACGGCGGGTGGGATATCGGGATCGTCCAGGGCGACATTGATCAGTTCCTTAGCGAGTTTGTCCGCTGCCATCTCCAAGCGGATGCGAGCCTTGCGCTTCACCTGCGGCGCGCGGCCTCCGTGGGTACCGCACACGTTCGCACCATGAACCGCTGCGCGCTGGCAGGGTTCCCCGTTTGAGCGGCGCGCCTGGCACGGCCTACGCGGGCCGCGTCCGTCGCTCCAGACCACCACCTTCTTCGATGGGTCTTCTTCGGCATCCGTTTTTTCTTCGACCGGCGCGCGGTCGAACGTCTCCCAGACTTCGAACTCGGGATCATCGGGGTCGGGCACCCATCGGCCTTCCATGCCGTCGATGTGCTGACTCATCTTCGTGTCCTTTCGTATTGGAATCTGTTGCTATGCCTTCAATGCCACGATCCGAAAACCCCACATACCCCTATTGCGCGCGGGAAAATACCCACCTTTGCTTCTGGGGGGTTATAGGGGTATCTGGGGGCTTCTGGTGCCAGGTAGCCACATGCCCAGATGCCCCCAGATGCCACCGGTTGCCATAGGTACAAACGCGGGGCATGTGGCTACCCCCGCACCCTGAATGTGTTCGACGGCAGTCCCCACGTCCATCGGTCGACCTTGCCGCCTTCGCCGCGGATCGGGGTCTTGACGATCAGCAGCTTGCTTGCGGCGTTCGCCACTGTCTTCTCGCTACATCCGGTCTCGGCACTGACCATCCGGCGAACCTCCTTCGCATCCATCGGGCCACCCGCGAGCAGCTCCTTCAACATTCGTGCGGCCTCGTCGCGGGACGGAGCCGCCTTACGCGCGTCTGGCTTGGCACCGTCGGCACCGACAAGCTGATCGGCGTCCTCATCGAGCACCCCGGCCCACGCCACAACGGGCGAGTCGGGGTCGAGACGGCTGGACGTCAGGCGATACCCAAGAGCCGAGGGCGTCCGCGACAGGTTCCCCTTGATCGACGCCAGCCCGTGAGTGGCATCCGTGTTCTGTCGTTCGTCGCTGGGCGGGAGCTTGGCCGCCAACAGCGACGAGCGCGCCAACGCCGTGAATGCGATGGACCCGCCACCACGATGCTTAGCGCTCATGCCGGTGGCCTTGTTGAGGTGCCGCACCAGCACCACGGCTGTGCCGGTCTGCTCGGCCACATCGGCAATCTCCATCAGTGCCTTGCGATTCGCCGTGTCGCTACCGGGTCTTACGGCATCGGACATGAAGGCTGTGATCGGGTCGACGATGACCAGCGCGGCATCGACCTCTTCGATCGCACTCTTCAACCGGTCTACGTCGTCCGGGATCAAGAACGGCACTGGCCGCCCCTTGTCGTCGCGAGGTCGCGCCAACGTAGCCACGCGCTGCATGTCGGCTCCGGCCGCGAGCAAGCGAGGCACGACGGTGTCGGCCAAGTCGTCTTCCACGCCGACCAACACCACCGACGCCGGTTCGTTCAGCCCCTTCTCGTTGCGGGTTTCGATCTCACCGACCATCGTGGTCGGCCACGGACCACCGCGGGTGACCAGCGCCGCCCACGTGAGGGTCATCGTGGATTTGCCGACGTCCGGCTCCCCCTCGAACATCGTCAGCTTGCCGCGCGGAATCCACGGCCACCACAGCCAGTCGACCTTTTTCGGGCTCACATCGGCGAGCGACTCGGTGAATCGTCGCCCGGCATCCGGAATCGAGCTGGCAGAGTTCGGGGGCAGCGCCCGGCGCGACCTGGTGCCGTCCTCGTTGGTGATCCATCCCGACCCCGGCCCCCAGATTCCGCCCGCCTCGAACGCGCCGCCCGTGTAGAAGTCCAACGCGACGTAGTCAGGATCGCCGGCGATCAGCCGCAGCGCGCCGGTCAAGGACCGCTGGAACTCGTCGGGGTCATGCCCGACCGAGTCACCGACCGCCTCGAACAGCGCTTCCACGGTGATCAGCGCGGTGCGCACGCCGGGTTCGCCCTTCGCGCCGAGCCGGACCAACCCGAGCGTCGCGGAGTTCATGGTCGAGTGACGGTCTGCGCCGTCCTCGATCGCGGCCTCAACCTCGCGGACCTTCCCGACGACCGTCGCGCTCATCGCGCCACTACGGAACCCGTCGAGTACCGCCCGCCCCTTTGCATGGGTGCCCTTCGCGTGGACCGGAGACGCCACTGGTGCCTCCGGCAGGATGGCCGCAAGTTCGGTGACGTCGAGCCACCCGGCGTCCGCGTTCACAGAGCACCGCGCGGGCACCGGCTCATCAGGGAGTTTCCAGTTGGTCGAGCCGGGGCACCGCAGCACGCGGTCGATGTTGAAGATCGAGTCCACGTGCGCGTCAGGATTCACCGTGACGGCAGTCTGGCGGACCAGGGCCGCCCACCGCGCGCTGATCGTCTTCCAGGCCACCGCTCCGTCAGTGATGAGCGGCGCGTCACGCACGCGCCATATCGGTTGAAGGCCGTGCCCGCTCTCGATCACCACGGCGGGCGCACATCCCAGGGAGGCGGTCAGCGTCTCGATCACCTGCTCGCACTCCGCCAGCGACGCGAGTCCCTTGTCCTTCACGTCGGGGGTGACCACGTCCAGGTCCACGTACAGCGCGACACCTCGCGATACGTCTGCCTCGCCACCCTTGCGCGAGCCGCCCGGTTCCATGGTCAGCGGGTTCGGTGAGAACCATACGTTGACGTCGTCGGGCGGCGACCACCCTTGTCCCAGGTGCTCGACGCGGATCGTCCGTCCACGAAAGCTCTTCTTGTCGTCTGACTCCTGGGTGCAGATGCTGACAACCGCCTCATCGGCGTGACCGAGGGCTCGAAGAACCTCGTAGAGACCGACAGAGTTGTCGCCGCATCTGTATGACGGCAACGCAATACCGTCCAGATCAGAGTTGCTTGTATGCTTCACGTACAGCCTTTGGGTTGTGGTATCCGTTGCCCTACAACGGATATTGGAGGGTCAGCTCAGCTGACCCGAGAGCTCTTGCTCGCCGTGTGGAAATCGGTCGGGACGGCCTCGAGGACAGCGTTCTCGGGGCCGTCTGTTCGTTTCGAGCAGACGCACGCGGCCTCCAGGCCGACGCCAGGCGTTGAGATGGCTGCCGGTGTCCCGCTACCGCCAACTGGGCTGCTACGTCCGAGGCGCGAGAAGCTGGCCCACCGCACACCCCGCCGCACGGTTACCACCGCCGCGCCCGCAAGCTGCCCCAACGTCCACCCGGAGAGACCGCACAGGGCCGCGCCCACCAGCGCTTCGGGGATCACGCGGGATATCCCGGTGTCCGAAAGGAAGTGACTGGGAATAGGCAGATTCCGCGACGACCGCCACTGGGATACGCGTACCCCGACCTCTCGCCAAGAAGTTCCTTGTAACTCTGTGCCGCGGTCGGCATCTCTCTCGGGAACGCCTCTTGCAGTCGCTCACTACATGATGGACAGACCCACCACACGACGACGTACTGCCCGCGAGTCTGCGTGAGCAGCATCGGTCGCGTCATGTACCGCCCGCGTCGTCCCGGCCCGTCGTGCCAGGTGCAGTGCAACATCCGGTTGCCGGAGTGCTTGATCAACCCCGGACCGACGAGGACGTTCTTCAACCTCCCGCCATTGCGTACGACGATGGGCGCGCCGGGACTCCACGACGGGATGACGATCGGCCCGAGGAGATGCTCAGGGTTCCCGGTGTCAAACTCCGGCGAAGTTGGAGCTGGCTCGTCCAACCCCGGCACTCGCGTTCCAGCGTCGGGCGCTTCTGTTGACCAGTACTCGCCGTCGCCGTAGTACTCCGGCCCCCGAGACACGGCACGCCGGTGCTCATCCATCACTGCATCCAGCTTTGCCTTCACGAATTCATTGCCGAGGAGGCCTGGACTACTGAACTGCTGAACCTCCCGCGTCACTTGTTCAAGCTGGTCGGCGATCTGGAGTTCTTGCGGCGTGGGATTGTCGAGACTCATGCCGCACCTCCCGTCATCCACGTGAGGCACGCCCGACGCGAGAAGAGGTTCTTGTTTCCGTGCCGGACGCCGACCAGTTCGCCGCGAAGTACCGAGTCGCGGACGCGGCGGCGCGTGATGTGCGGGTTGATCGCGTTCAGGTACGCGAACGCTTGACGTTCGTCGAGGTCGGGGATATCGAGTGGGTCGATCCCTTGCACGGTGACCGGCGGGGCCACGTGCGTAGTGGTGACGGTGACGGCAGCGGGGTCGACCGTGGCCGATGAGTGACGAGACATGGTTCCTCCTGGCAGCCAGGAGCACGTGAACAGCAAAGTGCGCCGAACAAGCACCCCAGGCAGATTGGTATCTGCTGGATTCCTGTTCGACGCACGCCAGTCTCAGTGGTTTAGCGCGTCGCCTCGGTCCGTTGCGCTGGCAGGCTGAGCCTCGTCACAATGTGGCCTTCTACGACGGTGTGTAGTTGTTTTCGCGCCGCCTTGAGGCGGCCCTGCAACATTTATAGCACGCCCCGTACGCAACCCCCATCCGATGCGCCGCCTCGCTCACGACTCGCCCAATTATGCTGCCGCCCAACGGTGTTACGCTGGCTATGCACCACGCTTCGGGCCGCGCCCGCGCTGGTGCACCCGCTCGGTCAGGGACCGGACGTCGCAGGCGAAGTTCGCCGGCGAATCCACGCCAGTCCTACCGATCGGAGACACAATGACCACCACCCGCCCCGCCGACACCCGACCCTGGAATTCGCGCCCGTGGCGCTCGCGTCCCAACCGCGACGAACTGTTCGCGTTCGGGGGAGACGCAGCCACCGGCTATTCGACCGCTGGCGACGTGCTCGTTCACCAGACCGCGGACGGCGTCGACCTTTCGTCGCTGTGGTCCGACGCGCAGGCCGCGATGGCGCTGTGGAACCAGAAGCGCTCCGCCCTGGCCTCGCTGATCTCGTACTCGACGGTGAATGTCGGAGACGCAATTCCGCAGAGTCTCGGCGGCGACCACTTCGAGGTCGCGTCGGAATTCGGAGAGCCGACCGGCCTGCGCGCGGAGCCGAACGCGCTGCTCCTCGGCTACACATACGAGGACTACGACATCGCCAGCCGCTTCACGTGGAAGTTCCTGCGCGACGCAAACGCCGAGCAGGTCCGCAGCGTGATCAACCGCGTGATGGAGGCCGACAATCGGCAGACGACCGGCGCGATCCTTCGGCGACTGTTCAGCCCCGAGCAGGGCGCGAACGAGTTCGGCACTCCGGTGTACGGCCTCTACAACGGCACCGACGGAATGATCCCGCCCGAGTACGCCGGGCAGACCTTCCCGCCCGAGACCTCGCACTACCTCGTGAGCGGCAACACCGACCTGGACCCCGGCGATCTCCTGGACGCGATCAATCAGGTCCGCTCCAAGGGCTTCGGCGTGGACGGCAACTCGCGGCTGATCATCCTGGCGAACCCGCAGGACGGCGAGATCATTCAGACCTTCCGCGCGGGTGTGGTCACGAACGGCATCGAGAGCCGCTATGACTTCATCCCTTCGTCGTCTGCCCCGGCCTACCTCACCTCCGAGAACGTCGTGGGCCAGATCGCCCCGGCGGAGTTCGGTGGCCTGGAAGTGAGTGGCAGCTACGGCCCCGCGTGGCTGATCGAGAGCCACTACCTCCCCGTCGGCTACATCGCAGTCGTCGCGACCGGTGGCCCGAACAGCGCGAGCAACCCGGTCGCAATGAGGATTCATAGCAACGTGAATTATCAAGGGCTGCGGATGATTCCGGGTCGCGACCAGCGGTACCCGCTGCAGGACTCGTTCTTCGCTCGCGGGTACGGGACCGGCGTCCGATACCGGGGCGCGGCGTGCGTCGTCCAGGTGAAGGCGTCCGGCACGTACACCGAGCCCGAGTGGTCGTGGCGCTGATGCCAGGGTCACGAGTGAGGACGTCCGGTAGGCCGCTCGCTGGCAGCCACGAGCACGACCTCACCGAGCTGGAGCCGAGCGAATTCGGTTGGGGGCCGGGGTTCACGCCTCCCGAACTCGCCGACGCCGCGCCCTCGCAGGGCGGGATGTACAGAGGTCGCGCGCCCGGCGCCGAGGAACCCGAAGGGCTGCGCGCCCTCACCGACGAGCTGGCCGACCGGCGAGCGCGCCGCGAGCGCCTGCAAGGCGGTCAAGGATGAGCCGCCGCATCCAGCGCAGAGACCGCCTCGGCCGGTTCGCCGGGGCGGGCTCGAAGGTCGCCAGCTCGACGAAGGCCGCAACCGCGAACGCGGGCAAGAAGGCGACCGGCGCAGTGAGCAACGCCTACGTGAAGGGGAGCTTCGAGAAGCACCTGACCGTCGGCCAGGGCGGCGACTACAAGGGCGTGAAGATCGGGGCCGAGTTCCGATCACCCGCAGGTCGTGGAGTGGTCGCCAAGGGCATCGTCGGCTACCACGGCAAGCCTGATCGTCGGGTGGACGTCACGCCCTCTCTGGACAAGGCGCAGAAGAAGCTCACTGTCACCGCGCGGCCGAACCCCGCGAGCCGCAAGGCCACGGCGGGCACGAAGGTGCGGCGATGATCGCCAGGCGGTCCGACCCAGATCGGACGTACAGCGTTGACGCAGCACCGGGCAGCCTGTTGGGCCACCAGTACCGCGCAGGCCACCACCGCGACGGCCAGAGGCCAGCGATAGGCGGTTGAGCTGCCACCTGGCAGCCGCCAACGCCACAACTACACAGCGAGCCGGGGCAGCCCCGGCCACAGACTCGGGAAGCGGAACCTGTGCCGCAACCCGACGGCGGGATCGACTTGTCTCCTGCCGCGCGCCGTCGACGTGTCCGGCGCGGTGCGAGGAAAGGGCCAGGCTCGGCACCCGCCCTCGCAACGGAAGCCCGCCATCTCCACGGACCGGAGGTGGCGGGCTTCTCGTCTGTTCAGGCTACTAAGCCGACTGCGCAGGGGGCGTCGGTGGCAGCTGTGCGGCCGGAGGCCGCTTGTTGGTCACCTTCATCACGATCACTACGACAACAACGACAACGAGCACGAGAGCGCCAAAGCCCGCGAGCGTTGCTCCGACACCTGAGTAACTGGGACACGGATCAACCAGGTAGTACTGCCCCTTGTTCAGATACTCAGCATTCTGATCGACGCATTTCGACATCTCGGTGCCCTCGTACGCGTCGTACGCCAGGCCCCCGATGATGGCGAAGACAGCCACCGCCGCAAACGCCGCCAACATCGCCTTGACTCCCTGAGTCATTAGTCCCTCCGCTCCGCCTGAACGTCGGACATTCCGACCCAACGAAGCCTAAACCATCTGGCCCCGCCCAGATGGCTCTGGTCCAGATGGCCCTACCGCGATGTAGTTGACGGCGCTATGAGCCCTGCCGACGAACCGAAGCAAGCCATGAACGACACCCTGGCGACGTTCGGCGCGCGCTTGCGGGCACGGCGGACCGAACTCGGCCTCAGTCAGGAAGCAGCGGCGGTCCGCTGCGGCGTGCACTCGTCGTACTACGCGAGAGCCGAGCGGGGACAGCGCAGCAGCCGGATTGAGACCGTGATGCGCCTCGCGCACGGCTTGGAGACGACGCCCGGCGCACTGATGGACGGACTCCCGTTCGACGCTGAGTAGCTACGTCACCGGACGTCCGGGACGGTCGTAGCCAATTCCCGGGCGCACCGCGTCGTCGGCTCTCGGATGGGACGAGCGAAACAAGTTCACGATCCCTTGCATGAGGTCGACCGCGTCAGGCTTCGTCCGGTCCTCGCGTTCTGCGATCAGCAGGCATTTCATCTCGTACAGAAGATCGTCGAGGTAGACCTCGCGGCGCGGCGTCAACGGCATGTCACGGCCTCCAGCTCAGCCCGGCCGGCGCCGGGGTCGCCTGAGACTATCGGCCGGACACGCCCCTAGCCCCAGAATAGCCCCATTGCGGGGCGTTCTCGGTGCGTTGCGGGGTGAGCGCGGGACGCTCACAGGGCGCTACAAAGCGCTCACTGACCAGCGCGTTCATCGGTGACGGGCAACGCCCACCTGGGCAAACGCCATGGCCCTAGACGTTGAAGCGGAACTCGACCACGTCACCGTCGGACATGACGTAGTCCTTGCCCTCCATGCGGACCTTGCCGGCGGCTTTGGCGGCAGCCATGCTGCCGTGGGCGTCGAGGTCGGCGAAGGAGACGATCTCGGCCTTGATGAAGCCCTTCTCGAAGTCGGTGTGGATCACGCCCGCGGCCTTGGGGGCGGTGTCGCCCTTGCGGATCGTCCAGGCGCGCGACTCCTTGGGGCCGGCGGTGAGGTAGGTCTGCAGGCCCAGCGTGTGGAAGCCGGCGCGGGCGAGCGAGTCGAGGCCCGGCTCGTCCTGGCCGATGGACTCCAGCATCTCGGCCTGATCCTCAGGATCGAGTTCGAGCAGCTCCGACTCGATCTTGGCGTCGAGGAACACCGAATCGGCGGGCGCGACGGCGGCCGCCAGCTCCGCGCGCCGCGAAGCATCGGTGAGCACGCCCTCGTCGGCGTTGAAGACGTACAGGAAGGGCTTCGCCGTCATGAGGTGCAGCTCGCGGATCGGCGTGGTGTCGAAGCCCGCGCCGAACAGGGTCTTGCCGTCGGTCAGGATGGCCTCCGCGGCCTTGACCGCCTCGAGGGTCTCGACCAGCTCCTTGTTCTTGCGCGCGTCCTTCTCGAGCCGGGGCAGCGCCTTCTCGATGGTCTGCAGGTCCGCCAGGATCAGCTCGGTGGCGACGGTCTCGATGTCGGCGAGCGGGTCGACCTTGCCGGCCACGTGCACGACGTCCTCGTCGGAGAAGACGCGCACCACCTGGCAGATCGCGTCGGCCTCGCGGATGTTGGAGAGGAACTGGTTGCCCATGCCCTCGCCCTCGGAGGCGCCCTTGACGATGCCGGCGATGTCGACGAAGGACACCGTGGCGGGCAGGATGCGCTCCGAGCCGAAGATCTCGGCCAGACGGTTCAGGCGCGGATCCGGCAGGTTCACCACGCCGACGTTCGGCTCGATGGTGGCGAACGGGTAGTTCGCCGCCTCCACCTCACTGTTGGTGAGGGCGTTGAACAGGGTGGACTTGCCGACGTTGGGCAGTCCGACGATTCCGAGGGTAAGGCTCACGGGCGCTCATTCTACGTGGTCGCACACGCACCACCCGACGGCGCGGGAAGTGCGCCTCCCGGCGGTGCGGGCCGCCCTCACCCGGTCCGGCCCGCACCGTCGGAAAGCTCGTCGGGTCAGCGGTAGAGGCTGCCCGCGATCTTGGGATCGTCGACGTTGGACTTGTCGTACCAGTAGAAGCCGGTGTCGATGGTCTTGGGCAGCGACTCGCCCTTGATCGCCTTCACGGCGGCGGCGACCGTCTCGCGCCCGATACCGACGGGGTTCTGGGTGATGGCGCCGGCCATCAGTCCGGACCGGATGGCGTCGATCTGCGCCGCACCCGAGTCGAAGCCGACGATCTTGAGGTTGGTCTTGCCGCTGCGCTGAACGGCGTTCACGATGCCGGTCGCCGCGCCCTCGTTGGTGCCGTACAGGCCGACGATGTTCGGGTGCGCCTGCAGCATCGTGGCCGCGAGGTCCGCGGCCTTCGACGGATCGCCGCCGTACTGGACGTCGACGATCCTGATACCGGGGGCATTGGCCTTGATCCAGTCGAGGAAGCCGTCGCGCCGGTCCACGCCGGTCTTCGACGTCTGGTCGTGCGCGACGACACCGATCTCCCCGTTGCCGCCGACCAGGTCGACCATGCGTTTCGCGGCTTCGGCGGCCGCGGCCTTGTTGTCGGTCGACGCGGTCGTGACGGGGATGTCGCTGTCGACGCCGGAGTCGAAGGCGACGACCGGAATGCCCCGGTCCTTCGCCTGCTGCAGGATCGGCGCGACGGCGGCCGAATCGAGGGCGGCGATCGCGATGGCCGACGGATTGCGGTCGAGCGCGGTCTGCAGCAACTGCACCTGCTTCTCGACCTGGGTCTCGTTGTCGGGCCCCTCGAAGGTGATGCTCTTCCCCAACTCCTTGGCCGACTCCTCCGCGCCCTTGTTGACCGCCTTCCAGAACTGGTGCTGGTAGCCCTTGGAGATGATGGCGATCTGCCCGTCGCCCTCCGACGAGCCGCTCGAGCACGCAGTCGCGGTGGTGACCATCGCGACCGCGGCGACGGTCGCGGTCGCCGCGCGGAGCATGCGCCGCACGGGTGTCGAAGCCTTTGTGAACACGGGATTCTCCTTGGATGAGGTGGAAAAGAGTGCGCCGGCTGCCGCCGACCGATCAGGGCCGCTTGCGGACGATGTCGATGTAGACGGCGACGAGGATCACCACGCCGACCGCGATGGACTGCCACTCCTGCGGGATCGACATGATCCGCAGTCCGTTCGTGAGCACGCTCATGATGAGGATGCCGATCACCGTGCCGGTGATGGTGCCGCGGCCGCCGGCGAGCGACGTACCCCCGATGACCACCGCGGCGATGGCCTCGAGCTCGAGCCCCTGACCGCCGGTGGGCTGCGCGGAGTTCAGCCGAGCGGCGGCGAGGACACCGGCCAGGCCGACGAAGAAACCGGAGAAGGTGTAGACGATCACCTTCCAGTTCTTGACGTTGACGCCGGAGAGCCGGGTCGCCTCCTCGTTGCTGCCGATCGCGTAGGCGTAGCGTCCCAGTTTCGTCTTCGCGAGGACGATGCCGGCGATCACCGCCATCAGCGCCAGGAGCACCACACTGAAGGGGATGCGGGCGCCCGGGACCAGGGACTTGTTGGCGAGGGCGCTGAACCCGTCGACCGAGGTGAACCGGATCGGCTCGGTGCCCGAGATCACCAGCGACGCACCGATCGTCACGAGCATCATCGCCAGCGTGGCGATGAACGGCGGTATCCCCAGGTAGGCGACGACGAGGCCGTTGATCAGGCCGACGAAGGCGCCGAACAGGACGCCGCCGATCACGCCGCCCCACAGGGGCAGATTCCAGTGCACGAGGAAGACGCCGGTCATGATGCCCGACAGGATCATCGCCGTGCCGATCGACAGGTCGATGCCGCCGGTGATGATGACGATCGTGGTGCCGAGCGCCAGCAGGCCGATGGTCACCGAGGCGACGAGAATGCCCGTGAGATTGCCGGCGGTCAGGAAGTTCGGACTCGCGAACGAGAAGAAGACCACGATCACGATGAGGCTGACGAAGGCGAGGAACTGCTGCATCTGGCCGCGGATCCACGACGTCAGCGCGAATCCGCCGCTGCTGTCGCGGTCGGGCGTGGGCGGCGCGAAGGTCGCGGTCATCACTTCACCGCCGTCTCGTGGAAGCGGGTGGCGTTCTCCATGATCGTCTCCTGGGTTGCTTCGTCGCTGTCGAGAACGGTGGCGAGGCGTCCCTCCCCCATCACCGCGATGCGGTGGGACAGGCGCAGCACTTCGGGCAGGTCACTGGAGATGACCATGATCGCCTTGCCCGACTCCGCCAGTTGCTCGAGGAGCCGGTAGATCTCGTCCTTGGCTCCGACGTCGATGCCGCGAGTGGGCTCGTCGACGATGAGGATGTCGCAGTCGCGGGCGAGCCATTTGCCGATGATGACCTTCTGCTGGTTTCCGCCCGAGAGGTTGCGCACGGCCTGCCGGATCGACGGGGTCTTGATCCGGAGCCGGGACACCATGTCGGTGGCGAGGGTGCTCAGTTCGCCGTCTCGGATCACGCCGAACCTCGAATGCGCGTCCAGGGAGGACAGCGCGATGTTGTCGCGGACCGTCTGGTCGACGACGGCACCGAACCGCTTGCGGTCCTCCGAGAGGTAGCCGATGCCGAGGGCCGCGGCGGTCGCCGGCGAGTCGATCGTGCGCTCGCTCCCCTTCACCTCTATCCGGCCGGCCGTGATCGGGTCCGCGCCGACGATCGCGCGGGCGAGCTCGGTGCGGCCGGCGCCCATCAGCCCGGCGAAGCCGAGGATCTCCCCGCGGTGCAGCTCGAACGAGATGTCGTACAGGGGATGCGCGCTGCTGAGCCCCTCGACTCTGAGGACGACCTCGCCGGGCTGCTCCGGCACCGTCGGCCGCTGCTCGTCGGCGACCTCACGGCCGACCATCATCTCGATGATCTCGCGCATCGGCGTCGTCGCCGTGGGGCGCTCCCCGACGTAGGTGCCGTCGCGCAGGACCACGATCCGGTCGGAGATGCGGGGCAGTTCGTCCATGCGGTGCGAGATGTAGACGACACCGGTCTCGTCCGTGACGAAGCGCCCGATCAGCTCGAACAGGGTCTGCACCTCGGCGTCGTTGAGGGCGGCGGTCGGCTCGTCGAGGATGAGCAGGCGGGCGTCCTCCGACAGGGCGCGAGCGATCTCCACCATCTGCTGCTTGCCCACGGTGAGGTCCCGGACGCGCGCGGTCGGGTCGATGACCATGCCGAGTCGTTCGAGGAGGGCGGTCGTCTCGCGGACGGCGCCGCGGCCGTCGACGATGCCGAAGCGGGTGCGCTCGCGCCCCAGAGTGATGTTCTGCGCGACCGTGAGATCGGGGACCAGCCCGAGCTCCTGATGGATGATGCTCACACCGAGCGACTGCGCCTGCGCCGGCGAGGTCAGTTCCACCGGGACACCGTCGATCTCGATGGTCCCGTCGTCGGGCGACTCGACGCCACTGAGCAGCTTCATGAGCGTGGACTTGCCGGCGCCGTTCTCCCCGACCAACGCGACCCGCTCCCCGGGGTGGACCTCGAGGTCGACGCGGTCGAGCGCTACGACGCCGGGGAAGCGCTTGGTGACGCCGCTCATGCGGATCAGCGGGACGCGGGCGCCCGCCCGGTCATCGGCGTCCTGCGACGTCGTGTCCACGCTCATACACCGACCACCCGATCCGGCGCCGGCACGGCGGCGACCATCGTCCTGCGGGAAGGGTGGACGATCCGCCACCCTGTGTGCTGAGTCACATTAGACATCGGATGTTTACATGTCAACAGGTCCCGATGGACATGGAAAAGCGATGAATTCGGGGTACAGCGCGCCGACACATCAGATGTTCGGGCGTTCTCCGGGGTGACGCTCACTGTCCGCCCCGTCCTCCCCGATCACGACCGACGCGGCCGATTCCACGACGCCCGCGGCACTCGGATGAAACGATGATCCGTGCGAACCACCACCGTGGCGTACACATCCCAGGAGGCCTCGTGTCAGCTCCCACCGCTCCGTCGACCACGGAGACCGACGGCGACATCACCTACGTCCGGACGGACCCGGACCTGCCGCCCGTCGCGGTCATCGACCGCAGCCCGATCACCACCAAGCACAAGGTGATCTTCGGCGTGATCGCGCTCGTCGGCGCCGTCGCGTGGGCGATGATCGCCCTCGCCCGCGGCGAGTCCGTGAACGCGGTGTGGTTCGTGCTGGCCGCGATCTGCACCTACGTGGTGGGTTACCGCTTCTACGCGCGCCTCATCGAACTCAAGGTGGTGCGGCCGCGCGACGATCACGCGACCCCCGCCGAGGTGCTGGAGAACGGCACCGACTACCTGCCCACGGACCGGCGCGTGCTGTTCGGCCACCACTTCGCCGCCATCGCCGGCGCCGGCCCGCTCGTCGGTCCCGTGCTCGCGGCGCAGATGGGCTATCTCCCCGGCACGATCTGGATCATCGTCGGCGCGCTCGTCGCGGGCTGCGTCCAGGACTACCTGGTGCTGTGGGTCGCCACCCGCCGCCGCGGCCGCTCACTGGGGCAGATGATCCGCGACGAGCTCGGTCCGATCGGTGGCGCCGCAGCGATCATCGGGATCGCGGCGATCATGACGATCCTCATCGCCGTGCTCGCGCTCGTCGTGGTGCAGGCGCTCGGTCACAGCCCGTGGGGCGTCTTCTCCATCGCCGCGACCATCCCGATCGCCCTGTTCATGGGCGTCTACCTCCGCTTCCTCCGCCCCGGCCGGGTCTCCGAGGTCTCGCTGATCGGCTGCGTGCTGCTGCTCGCCGCGGTCATCGGCGGCCGCTACGTGGGCGAGAGCAGCTGGGGCAAGGACCTGTTCACGCTTACCCCGGTCCAGCTGAGCTGGGCGATCATCATCTACGGCTTCGCCGCCTCGGTGCTGCCGGTGTGGCTGCTGCTCGCCCCGCGCGACTACCTCTCAACGTTCATGAAGGTCGGCACCATCGTGCTGCTGGCCGTGGGCATCCTCATCGCCCGCCCGCTGATGGAGGCGCCGGCGGTCTCGGACTTCGCGACGCGCGGCGACGGCCCCGTCTTCGCCGGGTCACTGTTCCCGTTCCTGTTCATCACCATCGCCTGCGGCGCCCTCTCGGGATTCCACTCCCTGGTCAGTTCCGGCACCACGCCGAAGCTGCTGGAAAAGGAAGGACAGATGCGGCTGATCGGCTACGGCGGCATGCTCACCGAGTCCTTCGTCGCGATCATGGCGCTCATCACCGCGTCGATCATCAACCAGCACTTCTACTTCGCCATGAACGCGCCGATCGCGAAGACGGGCGGCACCGCGGAGACCGCGGCCACGTACGTCAACTCGCTGGGCCTGAGCGGTGATCCGGTCACGGGGCAGCAGCTCTCCCAGGCGGCCAAGGACGTCGGCGAGGAGTCGATCGTCTCCCGCACGGGCGGCGCCCCCACGCTCGCCTTCGGCATGTCCGAGGTGCTGCACCAGGTCTTCGGCGGCTCGTCGATGAAGTCCTTCTGGTACCACTTCGCGATCATGTTCGAGGCGCTCTTCATCCTCACCACCGTCGACGCGGGCACCCGCGTGGCGCGCTTCCTCGTCTCGGACGCGCTGAGCAATCTCGGCGGCCCGTTCCAGCGGCTCAAGGACCCGAGCTGGCGCGTCGGTGCGTGGGTGGCTTCGCTCCTCGTGGTCGCGGCCTGGGGCAGCATCCTGCTCATGGGCGTCACCGATCCGCTCGGCGGCATCAACACCCTCTTCCCCCTGTTCGGCATCGCCAACCAGTTGCTCGCCGCGATGGCGCTCACCGTGGTCGTCGTGGTGGTGGTCAAGAAGGGCTACTACAAGTGGGTGTGGATCCCCGCGATACCGCTGGTCTGGGACCTGATCATCACGATGACCGCGTCGTGGCAGAAGATCTTCAGTTCCGATCCCGCCGTGGGCTACTGGAAGCAGCACAGCAACTTCAAGGCCGCCGCGGACGCGGGGAAGTCGTCCTTCGGCTCCGCGAAGACGCCCGAGGCGATCGACGCCGTGGTCCGCAACACCTTCATCCAGGGCACGCTGTCGATCGTCTTCGCCCTCATGGTGCTCATCGTGGTCATCATGGGCGTGTGGACCATCTACCGCACGGTGACGGGTAACGGTCGCCCGCTGACCGAGGAGGAACCGGTGCCCAGCAAGCTGTTCGCGCCGAGCGGCCTCATCCCCACCCCCGCCGAGAGGAAGGTGCAGGAACAATGGGACGCCCTGGGAGTGACCCGATCGTCCGGGCACTGAAGGCGATCCGCTGGTACGTGGGCTCGGTGATGGGCGACAACCACTACCAGCGGTACGTCGAGCACCGTCGCGCGACGCATCCGGGCGAGCCCGTGATGACCGAGAAGGAGTACTGGCGGGCCCGGCACGACGGCGCGACGGTGACCGCGCGCTGCTGCTGAGCGGCGCACGGTGGTGTCCGAAAGCCGCTAGCGCGCGGCCGCCGCGGGTGCCAGAGTCGAAGGCGTGACCACCAGCTCGCCCCACCTCGACTTCGACCGGTGCTACCGGGCCATCGCCGGCCGGGACCCCCGGTTCGACGGCCAGTTCTACACCGCCGTCGCCACCACCGGGATCTACTGCCGCCCGTCGTGCCCGGCGACCACGCCCAAGGCGGAGAACGTGAGCTTCCACCTCACCGCCGCCGCGGCGCAGGCCGCCGGGTACCGGGCGTGCCGACGATGCCTGCCGGACGCCGTGCCGGGATCGCCCCGATGGAACCTCGAATCCGACCTCGCGGCACGGGCCATGCGCCTGATCGCCGACGGGGTGGTCGACCGGTCCGGGGTGACGGGCCTCGCCGAGCGGTTGGGCTACAGCTCGCGCCAGCTCACCCGGGTGCTCACGGCCGAGCTCGGCGCCGGTCCGCTCGCGTTGGCGCGGGCGCACCGGGCCACCACCGCGCGGATCCTCATCACCGGCACGCCGATGTCCTTCTCCGACATCGCCTTCGCGGCAGGATTCACGTCGATCCGCCAGTTCAACGACACGATCCGCGAGGTCTTCGCCCGGACCCCGTCGGAACTGCGGGCGCGGCGCGGGCCGGACCCGGCCGCCCCGTCCACCGGGGAGCTGAGCCTGCGGCTCGCCCTGCGCGGCCCGTACGCCACCGGCTGGGTGCGGTGGTTCCTCGCCGCGCACGCCGTGGCCGGCCTCGAGCACGCCGACGGTGACCGCTACGCCCGGGTCCTGAGCCTGCCGGGCGGGAACGGGATCGCCACCGTCGACCTGGGTTCCGCGCCGGACGGGTACGTCCGTGCCGGCCTCTCGCTCGCCGCGATGAGCGACCTGTCGGCCGCCGTGACCCGACTGCGGCACCTCCTCGACCTGGACGCCGACCCCACCGCCGTCGACGACGCGCTCGCGGCGGATCCCACGCTCGCGCCGCTGGTGGCCGGCACTCCCGGGATCCGGCTCTTCGGCTGCGTCGACCCGGCGGAGCTGCTGCTGCGCACCATGATCGGGCAGCAGATCTCCATCGCGGCGGCGGCCACGCACCAGGCGCGGCTCGTCGACGCGCTCGGCGCCGCCGTCGACGACCCGTCGGGCCGGCTCACTCGGGCCTTCCCCACCCCGGCCGCGGTCGCCGAACGCGGCGCCGAGGTGCTGACCGGGCCGAGGAACCGGATCGCCGCGATCCTCGGCGCCGCGGCCGAACTCGCCGACGGACGGCTGGTCCTCCACGCCGGCATGACCCGCGCGGAGGCGCGCGCCGAGCTCCTGCGACTGAAGGGCGTCGGGCCGTGGACGGCCGACTACGTGGCGATGCGCCTGCTCGCGGACCCCGATACCCTGCTCGCCTCCGACCTCGTGGTGGCGAAGGGCGCGGAGCAGCTCGGCCTCGACATCACGACCAACCGCTGGAGCCCCTGGGGCAGCTACGTCTCGCTGCACCTGTGGAACCACTCGCTCACCACCGACCGGAGGATCGCCTCGTGACCGCCCACTACGCCACCACCGACACCCCCATCGGGCCGTTCACCGCAGTCGTCGACGCCGACGGAGCGGTGCTCGCCTCGGGCTGGACCACGGACCTCGGCGCCCTGCTGCCCGTGATCCACGCCGCGCTGCGGCCCGCCGCGGTCGAGGAGCGGGCGGATCTCGGCGCCGTCACCCGTGCCGCGGCGGCGTTCCACCGCGGCGACGTCTCCGCCATCGACGGGATCGTCGTGCGGCAGCGATCGGGCGCCTTCGTCGAGCACGCCTGGGACGTCCTGCGCACCGTCGAACCCGGGCGGCCCGTCACCTACACGGAGTACGCCGACCTGTCGGGCCGCCCCGCGGCGGTGCGCGCCGCCGCGATGGCGTGCGCCCGCAACGCGGCGGCGTTGTTCGTCCCCTGTCACCGGGTGCTGCGACTGGACGGCTCCCTCGGCGGGTTCCGGTGGGGACTCGCCGTGAAGAAGTGGCTGTTGGCGCACGAGGCACATACGATCGCGTCGTGAGCGATGAGATGACGAACCCGCCGCCGGGCAAGAAGACCCGCAGCGAGGTCTACGGCGAGGCCGGCAAGTGGCTCGCCACCTGGAGCTGGCGCACCGTCGCGGTCGCGGCGATGCTGTTCGTGGTCGCCTGGCTGATCGGCGAGTTCTGGTCGATCCTGCTGCCCGTCCTGTTGGCCATCCTGCTGTGCACCGTGCTGTGGCCGCCGGTCCGGTGGCTGCGGTCCAAGGGCCTGCCGCCCGCGATCGCGACGGCGCTCGTGCTGCTGCTGTCCCTGGGCGTGCTCGGCGGCATCATCGGCGCCATCGCGCCGTCGATCGGCGGACAGTCCAAGGAGATCGCCGACCGCGCCATCGAGGGTGTGGGCAAGGTGCAGAAGTGGGCGCAGGGTCCGCCGCTGAACCTGCAGGACGAGCAGATCAGCAAGTTCGTCACGTCGATCACCAAGAAGCTGCAGGAGAGCGCCGAGTCGATCGCGACGGGCGTCTTCACGGGGGTCAGCGCCGCGGGCTCGTTCGTGGTGGCGATCGTCATGGTCGCCATGCTCACGTTCTTCTTCCTGAAGGACGGCGACAAGTTCATGCCGTGGCTCAAGCGGCACTCCGGTACGCCGGTCTCGGAGCACTTCGCCGAGCTGCTCAGCCGCATCTGGGCCACCCTGGGCGGCTTCATCCGCACGCAGGCGGTGGTCAGCTTCATCGACGCGCTGTTCATCGGCCTCGGCCTGGTGATCCTGCAGGTGCCCCTCGCGGGCGCACTCGCGGTCATCACCTTCCTCGGCGGATTCATCCCGATCGTCGGTGCCTTCGTGGCGGGCGCGCTCGCCGTGATCGTCGCGCTGGTGACCAACGGCTTCGGTACGGCCCTGGCCGTACTCGCGGTGGTCATCGCGGTGCAGCAGCTCGAGGGCAACGTGCTCTCCCCGATCCTGCAGTCGCGCTCCATGCAGTTGCACCCCGCGATCGTGCTGCTCGCCATCGCCTTCGGCGGCACCCAGTTCGGCATCATCGGCGCCTTCCTCGCCGTGCCCGTCGCCGCCGCGATCGCGGTGCTCTTCCGGTACCTCGGTGAGCTCGTCGACGAGCAGACCGGTGAGACACCGCCGCCGGAGGACGCGCCGAAGCCGAGCTTCTGGGACAGGTTCCGGCGTAAGCCCGCGCCGGCGCCCGAGCCCGCGAAGGACGCCCCGGCCGACGCCGCCTGAAACTTGTCAGTGGGGACGGCCATGCTGACGGCATGGACCTCTCGCATCTGATCGTCGCGCTGCTGGCGCTGCTGGTCGGCGTCGCCGTGGGGATCATCCTGGCCCGGTCGCTACCAGCGCCGCCGCATCGGTCCGACGGTGCCGCACCCGCCCCCGACGCGATCGCCGGCCCGGTCAACGCTCTGCTCGCGCCCCTGCGGCAGACGCTGGACGCGCTCGGCCACGAGTTCGCGGTCGCCGAACGCAGCCGGGTCGCCGCCTTCGCCGGGCTCCGCGAGCAGATCGGCACCGTCGCGCGCACGAGCGAGGCACTGCGTGCCGAGACCGCCACCCTCCGCTCCGCGATGAAGTCCTCCACGGTGCGCGGGCGCTGGGGCGAGCTGCAGCTCGAGCGGGTCGTGGAGCTGGCCGGACTGAGCCGGCACTGCGACTTCTCGACGCAGGTGGGCGCCGCGGTCGGTGACGCCCGGGTCCGCCCGGACGTCGTGGTGCACCTCGCGGGCGGGCGCGACCTCGCGGTCGACGCGAAGGTACCGCTCGACGCGTACCTGCAGCTCCTCGAAGCACCACCCGCGGAGCACGCGGCGCTGCTCTCGGACCACGCGCGCCGGTTCCGCTCCCATGTCGTGCAGCTGGCGGGCAAGCGCTACTGGGAGGCGGTCGGTTCGCCGGAGCTGGTGGTGATGTTCGTGCCCGCCGAGGCCTTCCTCGACGCCGCCCTGCAGGCCGATCCCGAACTGCTCGAGTTCGCCCTCGACCGGAATGTGGTGCTCGCCACACCGACCACCCTCGTCGCGATGCTCCGGGCGGTCGCGCTGAGCTGGCGGCAGCACGCCCTCGGGGAGGACGCCGCGCGGATCCAGGCCCTCGGTCGCGAACTGAACGAGCGGTTCGACGTCCTGAACAGCCACTTCTCCTCACTGGGTACGGCGCTGGGCCGGACCGTCGAGGCGTTCAACGCCACCGTCGCCTCGTACAACTCGCGGGTCGGCGTCACCGCGCGCCGTCTGGCCGACCTCGATTCCATGCCCGACGGCTCCCGCGAGGATCCGTTGGAGCTCGATCGCGCGCCGCGGGCCGTCCCCACGGCGGCAGATTCTCGGTTCTCTCAGCGTTAACCGGTACGGTTCACCTGTGTCGAAGTTCCAACCGTCCCGCTCCCAGGTACCGGTCGACGAGCGTTCCGTGCTCGCGACGGTCCCCGGATTGCCGTGGTGGGGCGCCGTCCTGACCATGCTGGTCTTCACCGCGGCGGGCGCCCTCGCGTCGGGCGAGTTCGCAGGCGCGAACGCCGGCGTGCTCGCGATGGCGGTGGGTGCCGTCGTCGCCGTGCTCGGCGTGCGCAACCGCGCGTTGTTCACGGCGATGGTGCAGCCGCCGCTCATCATCGCCACCGCGATCCCGCTGTACCGATGGTTCTCCCTGCCCAGCCCGCGCAAGACCAGCCAGATCCTCACCGACGTACTCTTCCCGATGATCTCGCTGTTCCCGTGGATGTTCTGGACCACTGCGATCGTGCTGGTCATCGGCGGCGCACGACTGCTGCAGTACCGCGCGCTGACCGCGACCGCACGCAGCGCCCAGCGCAGCGGCTCGTCCGGGGCCAAGACGTCGGCGGCCAAGTCCGCCGCCAAGGTCGGCGCGGCGAAGCCCGGGAAGCCGAGCGCTGCGAAGCCCGCGGTCGCCGCGACCGCCGTATCGGGCGCGGCCGCCACGGCCACCGCGACCGCCACCAAGCCCGCCGAGTCGGCCGGGCTGCCGATCATCGAGCGGATCCGCTCCACCTTCGCGCGGCTGCGGCCCGCCCCGGCAGTGGGCGCGGTCGGCGCCGCGGCCCTCGCCGGCGACGGCCGTTCCGAACGGCACCAGAGCCGCGCCACCCAGCACCGCTCCAGCCGCGCCGTCCGCGATCGCGCGACTCGCGACGATCGTCGCGAGTCGGCGCGCCCCGAGGCCGACCTCGCCCGGGGCCGCAGTTCGGCCGCGCGTCGCGAGGATCCACGGCGGGATCTCCGCCGCGTCGAGGCGAAGCGCGACGAGCAGCGCCGGGACTCCGCGGCGCGCCTCGCCCGCACCCGCGAGGAGATCGCCGCCCGCGACGCCGGCGCGCCCGCTACCCAGGTCAACCGCGTGGTCCGCCCCGATTCCGGACAGGTCCCGCGGCCGCCGATGCCGAGGCGCCCCGTCGACGACGACCGGCACGTGCCGCGCGGCGCCCGTCCCCGCCCCGCGGTCGCGCAGGGCGACCGCCCCCGGCCGGGCATCCACGATTCGCGCGAACTACGCCCCGATGAGGAGCGGCGGCGGATAGGCGCACCGCAACCCCGGTGGCGCACCCCCCGTACTGCCGAGGGCCGCCCGGAGGCCACCGCGGCCCGCGGTGCCGCGCCGGCCGACGCACGCGACTACCGTCGCGAGGCCCACGACATCGACCGCGCCCGCGGCCTCGATCCCACGGGGCCCCGCGCCGAGCGGGAGCGTGCGCGGATCCCCCGCGACGACTTCGCCTCGCTCCCCCGCATCTCGGGCAGTCGCGCCGCCCAGCCGGACCTGCCCAGCCTCACCGGCGACGACCGACCCGCGCGCCGGAGCGAGGCGGTGTCGAACCCGGGCCGCTACGAGCACTACCAGCCCCCGCGCTACCGGCCGCAGAGCGAGGACACGGCGGTGGAGACGAACTTCCGCGACGACTTCGCGGAACCCGCGGACGAGCCCCGGCAGATCCGCCGCCACCGCTACAAGGACTGAGCGACCCCCACCGGCCGGCGTGCAGCGGATCAGAAGCGGCGGTAGCCGCGATCCTCGGGCCGCTCCGCAGCGGGAGCCTCCGCAGCGGGATTCTCCGCGGCGGTGTCGGCCTGGGCCGCGGGCGGCTGCGGCGTCCCCTCGTAGCGCGCCAGGCGCGCGTAGAGATCCCGCAGGGTGGACTCGACGTCGTCCAGGAACGAATCGACGTGATCCTCGTTGTAGCCGCGCTTGCCGATGGGTGGCTTACCGAAGGCGACGTTCCGCACGTCGTCGGGCGTCAGATACCTCATGCGCTCCACCGTATCGCAGATGTGGTGGAGCGAATCGCGATTCAGGCCTTGGCGCGGGGCCGCAGCTCGCGCGGCAGAGCGAAGACCAGCGTCTCGTTCGCGGTGGTGACGGACTCGACGTCGTGGAAGCCCTCGCCGTCGAGGTACTCGACGACACCCTTGACGAGGATCTCAGGGACCGAGGCGCCCGACGTGATGCCGACGGTCTCCACGCCGTCGAGCCATGCGGGGTCGATCTCGCGGGCGAAGTCGATGAGGTGCGCCGCGCGGGCGCCGGCCTGCAACGCCACCTCGACCAGGCGCACCGAGTTCGACGAGTTCCGCGAACCCACGACGATCACGAGGTCGCACTCCGGGGCCATCGCCTTGACCGCCACCTGACGGTTCTGGGTGGCGTAGCAGATGTCGTCGCTGGGCGGATCCTGCAGCTTGGGGAACTTCTCCCGCAGGCGGCGGACGGTTTCCATCGTCTCGTCGACCGACAGCGTGGTCTGCGAGAGCCAGACGAGCTTGTCCTCGTCACGGACGGTGACGTTGTCGACCGCCTCGGGGCCGTCGACCAGTTGCACGTGCTGCGGAGCCTCCCCGGCGGTGCCCTCGACCTCCTCGTGCCCCTCGTGACCGATGAGCAGGATGTCGAAATCGTCGCGAGCGAAGCGCTTGGCCTCCTGGTGCACCTTCGTGACCAGCGGGCAGGTGGCGTCGATGGTGCGCAGGCTGCGCTGAGCCGCACCCTCGTGCACCGCGGGCGAGACGCCGTGCGCGGAGAACACCAGGAGCGAGCCCTCGGGCACCTCATCCGTCTCGTCGACGAAGACCACGCCCTTGTCCTGCAGCGTCTCCACGACGTGCCGGTTGTGCACGATCTCCTTGCGCACGTACACCGGCGCCCCGTGCTTCTCGAGCGCCTTCTCGACGGTTTCCACCGCTCGATCGACGCCGGCACAGTAGCCGCGCGGCTCGGCCAACAGGACGCGCTTGCCAGAAGTCATGCCTCCAGGCTACGGCACCTGACGGTGTGCCGGTGGGCGCGATGAGGCACCCTGGACACATGAGCCGTTTACCGTTCGTGGTCCGCGTCGCCGTCGGGGCCGTCGCCCTCGCCGCCGAGAAGGGCCAGGAGATCGTCACGGGCGCCGTGAGCGCCCCGCTCACGCTGGGCAGCAAGTCCGCGCAGGCCTTCATCCACGTGCAGCAGGACCTCGCCGACCTGGCCGTCCGCGGCGACCGCGCGATCGAGACCGTGTTCCCGGCCAAGGAGGAGGAGCAGGCCGCGTGGGCGACGTTCGACGACGACGAGGACGTCGACGTGGATCTGCCCGCGCCGAAGCCCGCCTACGGCGAGGTCCGGCCCGCAGCCGCGCCTGCGCACACGCCCGGGACCGCACCGGACGAGGCCCCGGCGCCGGCGGACCCGGCGGTCGCCGAGCAGGCCCCGTCAGGTGCCGGACGGTACGCGCTGTACAGCTCGCCCGCCCCGGTGTCGACGGGGCCGGCGGCCACCGTCGACACGCCCGACGACCTGCCCACCGCCGCGCGCCGGATCGACTACCCCGAGCTCACGCTCGCGCAGCTGCGCGGGCGGCTGCCCGGCCTGACGACCCCGGAAGTGGAGTCGCTCGTCGAGTACGAGCGCGGCACCAAGGCGAGGGCGCCCTTCCTCACGATGCTCGAGAACCGCATCACGCGGTGACGGGACCGGCTTCGACCAGCGCGTCCGGCGCGGGCGGCGCGGGGGGCCCGTCGACCGCGGAGCAGCCCTGGCCGGTGCGCGTGGTCTCGATGAAGATCTCGCAGTGGATCGACCGGCTCGGCGAGGTGTGGGTCGAGGGGCAGATCACCCAGCTCAACCGCCGCGGCGGCGGCACGGCCTTCCTCACCCTGCGCGACCCGTCGGCGAACGTCTCGCTGCAGGTCACCTGCCTGCCCGCCGTGCTCGACCGCTCCGAGGTGCCGCTGAACGAGGGCACGCAGGTCATCGTGCGCGGCAAGTTCACCTACTGGGCCGGACGGGGCAGCCTCTCGCTGCGGATCACCGAGATCCGCGCGGTCGGCGTGGGCGAGCTGCTCGCCCGCATCGAACGACTCCGGCAGCTGCTGCACGCCGAAGGCCTGTTCGACGAGCGCCTCAAGCGGCCCCTGCCCTTCCTGCCGCGGACCGTCGGCCTGGTGACCGCGCGGGCCAGCGCCGCCGAGCGCGATGTGCGGTCCATCGCCGAGGGCCGCTGGCCCGACGTGCGGATCCGCGCCGAGTACGCGACCGTGCAGGGCCCGACCGCGGTCCCGCAGCTGGTGGCGGCCCTGCGTGCGCTGGATGCCGACCCCGAGGTCGATGTCATCATCATGGCCCGCGGCGGTGGCAGCGTGGAGGACCTGCTCCCCTTCTCCGACGAGACGCTGTGCCGCGCCGTGCACGCCGCCCGCACGCCCGTCGTCTCCGCGATCGGCCACGAACCCGACAACCCGCTGTGCGACTTCGCGGCCGATGTGCGGGCCGCGACGCCCACCGATGCCGCGAAGCGCGTGGTGCCGGACGTGGTGGCCGAACTCGAGCGCATCGCCGAACTGCGCCAGCGGGCGGCGAGCGCCCTGCGCGGCTGGGTCGCCCGGGAGGCGCACACCCTGGAAGCGCTGCGCTCGCGCCCCGTCTTCGCCCATCCGCTGCGGCTCGTGGACGACCGCGCCGAGCAGGTCGAGCGGCTCCTGCGCGACGTGCGGCGGGACGTGCGGCGCACCGTCGAACGCGAGTCCGACGGAGTGCGGCACCTGGCCGCGCGCCTGACCGCACTCGGGCCCGCCGCGACGATGGCCCGCGGCTACGCCGTGGTGCAGAAGGTCACGCCCGACGGCGAGAACCCCGTGGTCCGCAGCATCGAGGACCTGGCGCCCGGCTCACAGTTGCGGGTCCGTGTGCCCGACGGCGCCGCGAACGCCGCGGTGATGGGCGTGAAGAAGATCTCCGTACGAACCGAGGAAGAGCAATGAGCGACGAGTCGACACCGGTGGCCGAACTGGGCTATGAGCAGGCCCGCGACGAGCTCGCCGTGGTGGTGAAGCTGCTGGAGCAGGGCGGCATCGACTTGGACGAGTCGCTGAACCTCTGGGAGCGCGGCGAGGCCCTCGCCAAGCGCTGTGAGGAACACCTCGCGGGCGCGCGCGAGCGGATCGAGAAGGCGATCGCCGCCGAGGAGTGACTCGCACCGGCTCGGCCCGGGGCGTCCGCTACTTGCCCGGGGCCGGCGCTCCGCCGCGCGGCAGCGGCTCCTGCGACTGCACGGCGGCCGCCAGCTCCGTGAAGCGGGGGACGGTGCCACCGCCGAAGACGACGAGCACGGCACCGTCGAGCTGGAGGACCCAGGCGCTGCGGTTGTTGTCGTTCGGCCCGTAGACCTGCCACGTGCGTCCCTCGACGGGCACGGAACCCGAGGGCGTCGCCCTGGCGCCGTAGACCGACTCGACCACCACGTCGAGCGGGGCCCCGGACTGCGAGAGCTGCAGTGAGTTCTTCTCGGGTGTCACGTAATTGACGGAGAAGACCTTGCCGCCGACCACGTCGTCGTCGCGGGTGGCCGTCGCCTTCCAGCCCTCGGGCACCCCGTCGACGACGCCCGCGCCGCCCGGGATCCGCACCGGGAAGCCCAGCGTGTCGCCCGATACCTCGAAGGCGCCCTTCGGGTTGATGGACGCGACCGTCTCGTCCTTCGGATCGGCGCCGAAACCGAGCTTGAAGTTGCCCGAGGCGAACAGCACGATCAGGCACAGAGCGATCAGCGGCACCATGGTGAGCACGAGGTCGCGACGACTCTGCAGGATCCGGGGTTTCTCAGCCACGACGTCCAGTATCCCGGGAGCGCCGTCCGGCGGTGGAGGCGGGCATGCTCCGGGCCCGCGGTCCGGGCGCCGTGGCCGACCGGCCCCGTCGCCGAGCACCCGGGCATGGAAGAATCGGGCGAGGCCCGCCGCGCCCACCCGCGCGCATCGAGATCCGGAGGAATCCATGTCCGATACCCACGCTGAGAAGAACCCCATCGCACCGGACCGGAACCTCGCGATGGAGCTGGTCCGCGTGACCGAGGCGGGTGCGCTCGCCGCGGGACGCTGGGTGGGTCGCGGACAGAAGGAGTCGGGCGACGGCGCCGCTGTGGACGCGATGCGGCAGTTGGTGTCGACGGTGTCGATGAGCGGCGTGGTCGTGATCGGCGAGGGCGAGAAGGACGAGGCGCCCATGCTCTACAACGGCGAAGAGGTGGGCAACGGCTTCGGCCCGTCGACCGACGTCGCGGTGGATCCCGTGGACGGTACGACGCTGATGGCGAAGGGCATGCCCGGCTCGATCGCGGTCCTCGCGGTCGCCGAGCGCGGCGCCATGTACGACCCCTCTGCCGTCTTCTACATGAACAAGATCGCCGTGGGCCCCGAGGCCGCCGGTGTCATCGACATCCAGGCCCCGATCGCGGACAACATCGCCAAGGTCGCGAAGGCCAAGGGCATCAAGGTCACCGACGTCACGCTGACGGTGCTCGACCGCCCCCGGCACGAGCAGCTCATCGCCGACATCCGCGCGACCGGCGCGATCGTGCGCCTCATCTCCGACGGTGACGTGGCCGGCGCCATCGCCGCCGCGCGTCCCGAGGCCAAGACCGACATCCTGGTCGGCATCGGCGGCACCCCCGAGGGCATCATCGCCGCGGCCGCGCTGCGCTGCATGGGCGGCGAGCTGCAGGGCACCCTGGCGCCGACGTCGGACGAGGAGAAGCACCGGCTCGCCGACCTGGGCATCGACCCGACCGAGGTCCTCGGTACCACCGACCTCGTACGCGGTGAGCACGTCTACTTCGCCGCGACCGGTGTGACCGACGGTGATCTGCTGCGCGGCGTGAAGTACCGCGCCGACGGCGCCACCACGCAGTCGATCGTCATGCGCAGCAAGTCGGGCACCGTCCGCACCGTCGACGCGACGCACCGTCTGACCAAGCTGAAGACCTACGCGCAGATCTTCGACTGACGTGATCTTCTTCTCGGGCCCTGGGAACATTCCCGGGGCCCGAGTAGGTTTCTAAGGTATGGCTAACAGCGCTGACACCCCGGAGACCGAGTTCCGCATCGAGCACGACACCATGGGCGAGGTCCGAGTGCCCGTGGATGCGCTCTGGCGGGCGCAGACGCAGCGCGCCGTGGAGAACTTCCCCATCAGTTTCCGCCCGCTCGAGCGCGCGCAGATCCGCGCGATGGGGCTGCTGAAGGCGGCCGCCGCGCAGGTGAATCAGGACCTGGGTCTGCTGGCGCCGGAGAAGGCCGCGGCGATCATCGCGGCCGCGCAGGAGATCGCCGACGGCAAGCACGACGATCAGTTTCCGATCGACGTCTTCCAGACCGGCTCGGGCACCAGCTCCAACATGAACGCCAACGAGGTCATCGCCTCGCTCGCCGCCCGCGCCGGCGTGCAGGTGCACCCGAACGACGACGTGAACATGTCGCAGTCCTCGAACGACACCTTCCCGACCGCGACGCACGTCGCCGCAACCGAGGCCGCCGTGACCACGCTGATCCCCGCGCTGGAGCACCTGCAGGCCGCGCTGGCCGCGAAGGCTCTCGCGTGGCGGGACGTCGTGAAGTCGGGCCGCACGCACCTCATGGACGCGGTCCCCGTGACGCTGGGGCAGGAGTTCGGCGGCTACGCCCGGCAGGTCGAGGCCGGCGTCGAGCGGGTGGGGGCGACGCTCCCCCGCGTCGGCGAGGTCCCCATCGGCGGCACCGCCGTGGGCACCGGCCTCAACGCGCCGGAGCGGTTCGGCTCGCTCGTCGTCGCGGAGCTGGTCCGCCTGACCGGGGTCGACGCGATCCGGCTGGCGAAGGACAACTTCGAGGCGCAGGCGGCGCGCGACGGGCTCGTCGAGCTGTCGGGGGCGCTGCGCACCGTCGCCGTCTCGCTCACCAAGATCGCGAACGACGTGCGCTGGATGGGCTCCGGCCCGCTCACCGGGCTCGGCGAGATCGCCCTGCCGGATCTGCAGCCCGGCAGCTCGATCATGCCGGGGAAGGTGAATCCGGTGCTGCCCGAGGCGGTGACGCAGGTGGCGGCGCAGGTGATCGGCAACGACGCCGCGGTCACCTGGGGCGGCGGCAACGGCGCCTTCGAGCTCAACGTCTACATCCCGATGATGGCGCGCAACGTGCTGGAGTCGATCGCACTGCTGGCGAACGTCTCCCGCCTGTTCGCCGACCGGTGCATCGACGGGCTGGCCGCGCACGAGGACCGGCTGCGGACGCTGGCCGAGTCGTCGCCGTCGATCGTGACGCCGCTCAACTCCCTCATCGGCTACGAGGAGGCCGCCGCGGTCGCGAAGCAGGCGCTGAAGGAGGGCAAGACCATCCGGCAGACCGTGATCGATCGCGGACTGATCGGCGACAAGCTCACGCTCGAGGAGCTCGATCGCCGGCTGGACGTGCTCGCGATGGCGAACGTCGACCGGGCGCGGTGAAGGTCCGGAGGCCGCACGTGCTGCTGAGACGCCGGCGGAACGCGCGGCCGGTCAGGTGAGGCTCGCGGCGCCGATGGCGCCGTAGGGCGAGGGGGCGGGCGCGCACTCGCCGTCGGTCGCGAGGGCGGAGACGGTGACCGACCGGGCACCGTCGAGCCCGACGGCGAGGTGCTGCGGCCGGCCGTCGCGCGAGAGTGTGGCGGTGAGCCTCGTGGCGCCGTCGACGATGACGGAGACGCGCACCCGTAGGCGCTCCGGGGTGTGCGGCTGCAAGCCCAGGACGCCGGTGAGCTTGGCGAACTCGCCGCCGAGGCGATAAATGGCCGTCGACGCGGTGCCCTCGCAACCGATCCAGACGCCGGTCGCGCTGCGGTAGGTCGTGCCCGCGATCGTCGCGGTGAGGGCCTGGCCGGTGTCGCCGACGGCGCTGGACGAGGCGAGGCGGGCGTAGAGCGGGGTGCCCGTCGGTGTGGCGCTGATCGGCTCCGCCTCGACGACCGCCGACGCCCTGGCCTCCGGGCTGTGCGGGTCTGGATGCACGTTCGACGGTGTCGCCTGCCCACCACAGCCGGTGGCCGCTATCGCGACGGCACAGGCCACCGAAGTGAAACTTGTTCTCCATCTCACCGGAGGAGCGTAACCCTTTGCAGTCGCCTCGGGGCAGGAGTCAGCGACGGTCGACCAGGAGGTACGAGGCGCCGGCCGCCACCGCCGCGACGCCCAGCACCGACGGCCATGCCCCGACCTTCTTCGCCAGCGGGTGCGACGCCCCGAATCCGCCCAGGTACACCGCGGTGAGCGCGGCCGCGGTACCCGCTCCGCCCTTCGCGTACCAGCCCTGCGCCGCGGCGACGCCCGCCGCCGCGAGCACCACGCCGCCGAGCGGGCGGATGCCCGTCTCGCGCGCCACGTAGTAGCCGCCCACGAGTCCCGCTGCCGCGATCGGCGCGGTGCCGATCCGTTCGATGATGTCCGTCATGCCTCGACTCTACCCACTACCGCGCGTAGTAGACCTCGGCCGCCGGCGCTCGGAGGCGGCCAGTAGCGTGGAGACATGAGCACGCCGCGCTGGTTCACGGACACCAAGGAAGGCCACAGCGAGTGGTACGTCGAGCGGTTCCGCACCATGGCGCGCGAGGGCGCGGACCTCGCCGGTGAGGCGCGGCTCGTGGACGCGATGGTGGGCCGGAACTCGCGGATCCTCGACGCGGGCTGCGGGCCGGGCAGGATCGGCGGATACCTGCATTCCGTGGGCCACGACGTGACCGGCGTGGACGTCGATCCGGTTCTGATCGCGGCCGCGGAAGAGGATCACCCGGGCCCGCGGTGGCTCGTGCAGGACCTCGCCGAGCTGGATCTGGACGGCACCTTCGACGCCATCGTCTGCGCGGGCAACGTGCTGGTCTTCGTCGCCGAGGGCACGGAGACGACCGTGCTCGCGAACTTCCGGAAGCACCTGAAGCCTGAGGGATTCGCGATCGTCGGCTTCCACACGAACCGCGGCCTTACCCCGGATCAGCTGGACGCGCACGCCGCCGAAGCCGGGCTGCGGACCGATCTGCGCCTGGCGACGTGGGACGTCAAGCCCTGGCACGACGGTGCCGACTTCGCCGTCACCATCCTCCGCCCCGCCTGACGGCCGCGCCGCACCGAGCCCGACCAAGCGCAGGAATCAGCCGAGCGCGTCCAGATCGATGGTCACGGCGAACGGACTCGACGTCGTGACGACACCGTCGCCCCACTCTCCGACGTAGCCGCCGTCGACGAGCGCGAGGACCTCCCATCCGTCCCCCGAGGCGCGCGGATCGTCGAGCGACAGGAGGTCGCGACGATGCGCTGCAGCAGTCATGTCGCGAGAGTGAGCCGCGTGGACCGCTCACGCGAGCGCGTCATTCACAGCCAGCAGCGGAACGGGCTACCGCTCCTTCGAGCGCACCCGGATGCCGCTGAGCGGCAGGGCGACCTCGCCCGACGGGTCGGTGAAGAAGTCGTTGCCCTTGTCGTCGACGACGATGAACGCGGGGAAGTTCTCGACCTCGATCTTCCACACGGCCTCCATGCCGAGTTCGGGGTACTCGATCACTTCCTGCGACTTGATGCAGTCGAGCGCCAGGCGCGCCGCGGGGCCGCCGATGGAGCCGAGGTAGAAGCCGCCGTGCTCGTTGCACGCGGTGGTGACCTGCTTGGAGCGGTTTCCCTTGGCCAGCATGACCATCGAGCCGCCCGCGGCCTGGAACTGGTCGACGTAGCTGTCCATGCGGCCCGCGGTGGTGGGGCCGAAGGAGCCGGACGCCATCCCCTCGGGCGTCTTCGCCGGGCCCGCGTAGTACACGGGGTGGTCGCGCAGGTACTGCGGCATGGGCTGCCCGGAGTCGAGCAGGTCCTTGATCTTGGCGTGCGCGATGTCGCGCGCGACGACCAGCGGGCCCGTCAGCGAGAGCCGCGTCTTCACCGGGTACTTCGACAGCTCGGCGAGGATCTCGGGCATCGGCCGGTTCAGGTCGATCTCGACGACCGCGCCGCCCTCGATGTCCTCCGCGACGCCGGCGTCCGGCATGTACTGCGCCGGGTCGGTCTCGAGCTGCTCGAGGAAGACGCCGTCGGCGGTGATCTTGCCCAGCGCCTGGCGGTCCGCGGAGCAGGACACCGCGATCGCGACGGGCAGCGAGGCGCCGTGCCGGGGCAGGCGCACCACGCGCACGTCGTGGCAGAAGTACTTGCCGCCGAACTGCGCGCCGATCCCGAAGGACTGGGTCAGCTCGAAGACCTTCTCCTCCAGCTCCTTGTCGCGGAAGCCGTGCGCGGAGATCGAACCCGTCTCGGGGAGCTCGTCGAGGTAGTGCGCCGAGGCGTACTTCGCCGTCTTCAAAGCGAACTCGGCCGAGGTGCCGCCGATGACGATCGCCAGGTGGTACGGCGGGCAGGCCGCGGTACCCAGCGAACGGATCTTCTCGTCGAGGAACTTCAGGATGCGGTCCGGGTTGAGGATCGCCTTCGTCTCCTGGAACAGGAAGGACTTGTTGGCCGAGCCGCCGCCCTTGGCCATGAACAGGAACTTGTACTCCGGCCCCTTCGGCCCCTGCTCGGTGGCGTAGATCTCCACCTGGGCCGGCAGGTTGGTGCCGGTGTTCTTCTCCTCGTACATGGTGATCGGCGCGTTCTGCGAGTAGCGCAGGTTGAGCTTGGTGTACGCGTCGAAGACGCCGCGCGAGACCCACTCGCCGTCGTCCACGCCGGTCAGCACGCCCTCGGACTTCTTGCCCATGACGATCGCGGTGCCGGTGTCCTGGCACATCGGCAGCACGCCGCCGGCGGAGATGTTGACGTTCTTGAGCAGGTCGAGCGCCACGAAGCGGTCGTTGCCCGACGCCTCGGGGTCGTCGATGATCTTCCGCAGCTGCTTCAGGTGCGCCGGCCGCAGGTAGTGGCTGATGTCGTGCATCGCCTCCGCGGTCAGCCGCTGCAGCGCCTCGGGCGCGACCTTGAGGAACTTCTGCCCGTCGACCTCGAAGGTCTCGACGCCCTCGGTCGTGATGAGCCGGTACGGCGTCGAATCAGGACCGATGGGCAGCAGGTCGGAATAGATGAATTCGGGGCTGTTCGAAGTCACCCGTCGAGGGTATTCCCCGGCGTATCGCCGGTCCGGGTTAGGCTGCCCTACCTGCGCCGATCATGCCGACGGTGCCGTCACCGCAGCGCCGGGACGGCCAGGCCGACGGCGCCCGCGGCGCACAGCCAGGTGCGCACCAGATTCCACGTCCCCCAGATGCGCGCGTACTCGACCCACTCCACCGTGCCGGCGGTCAACCGCTGGTTGAGCGGCACGTTCACGGCGATGGTCAGCACCAGCGCGGCGATCGCGCACACGGCCCCCGCCACGCCGGCGACGGTCCGAAGGTCCGCTCCGCCCACGACGGCGAGCCAGATCGCCGCCGCGAGCGCGAGCAGCGGGGCGAGCAGGAAGATCGCCAGGAAGGGCGGCCGCTCGACGGCCTCGTTCATACGACGCATGGCGTCGGCACCGTCGGGGACGGCACGCTGCGCGGTGATCACGGTGCCGTAGGCGAAGTAGAAACCGGCCAGGACGCCGCTGAGCAGGGCTGCGGATCCGAGGAGGAGTCTCAGTGTCATGGTTCAAGGATCACGCCCGCCTGTGGTCGGATCCATGGTTGATTCCCCTGATTCCATACGCATTCGTCTAATCTGACGGCATGGACCCGCTGTTCCGGATGGTGTCCGGCCTGCGCGCGCAGGGCCTGTTCTCCCTCCGCCTGTCGATGGCGGCCCCGTGGTCGGTGGACGTCGACGACGGCGCGCCCCTCACCGTGATCGCGGTCGACCGCGGCGCGGCCCGGCTCGTCGGCGGCGCCGAGCGTATCCGCCTGGAGACGGGCGCCGTCGCCCTCGTCGCCCACGGCCCGCGCTACCGGGTGGCCGACGATCCGGAGCACGCCCCGACGGTCCGCATCGGGCCGGGCGGAACGTGCACCCCGCTCACCGAGTCGATGCGCTCGACCACGCATCGTGGCCTGCTCACCTGGGGCAACCACGACGACGGCCCCGACCAGCTGCTCGTCGGCACGTACGCCTCGGCCTCCCAGGTGGGCCGGCACCTCGTCGAGCAGCTGCCCGAGTTCACGGTGCTGCCGCCCGGCGAGGTCGACGAGGCGCTCCTGGGACTGCTGCGCCGCGAGCTCGCGGATCCGCGGCCCGGGCACAGCGTCGTCATCGACCGCCTGCTCGATGTGGTGGTGTGCGCCGCGATCCGGGCGGCGGCGCGCACCGCCGACACGGGGTGGCTGTCGGGCACCGTCGACGAGGTGGTGGCCGGCGCGCTCGACCTCATCCACGAGTCGCCCGAGCGGCCGTGGACCGTCGACGCGCTCGCCGCGGAGTTGCACGTCTCCCGCGCGAGCCTCGCGGCCCGGTTCCGCGACGGGGTCGGCGAGCCGCCCGGCCGCTACCTCACGCTGTGGCGACTGACCCTCGCCGCCGACGCCCTGACCTCGTCCGACGACGGCCTCGATGCGATCGCCCGGCGCGTCGGCTACGGCTCCGGGTTCGCGCTGAGCGCGGCCTTCACACGGCACCGCGGCGTCAGCCCGTCGCGGTACCGCGCCCGCGAGAAGGCCGCGATCAGCTGAATCCGAAGAGCGGCGGGAAGGCCAGCGCGACGACCGTTGCCCACGCGGCGTACGCGGGGAGCGTGCTCGTCTGCCAGCGCTCGACGGCGACGAAGTCCCGGCGCCCCCGCACGAAACCGAAACCGAGGTGGGCGGCGCCGACCAGGATCACCAACAGGATCAGATTCAGCCCGAGCACCGCTGCCTTGTTCGGCGAGGTGCCGAACTCGGCGGTCCGGGTGATCATCGCGATCAGCACCACCAGGTCCACGACGATCGCCGCGATCACGAGCGCCACCTGCAACCGGTCGAAGACGTCCGGCCGCCGCCGCGGGTCGCGGGCCGAGACGGCGTACAGCAGCAGCCCGACGACGAGCACGAGCACCACCGTCATCAGCACGAGCAGGTCGCGGTCCACCCCGATCAGCCCGGGTCGCGAGGCGAAGGCCCCCAGCACCACCACGAGCATCAGCAGCGTGATGGGCGTGAAGATGCGGGTCAGTACGGGCGCGATGTTCTCGATCACCTCCTGCTTGGCCTCGACGAGCCACGCGGCCACCAGTACCGCGCCGCCGATGCAGACCGGGAGCACCCACTCGGTGATCGGCACCTCCGCGTTCAGCCCGACCGCGCCGAGCGCCGAGATCGTCAGGCCGGTGATCGCGCCGCCGCCCAGGGCGATGAGCAGGAAGTAGATCACGAACTCGCCGGTGAACCGCACGAAATCCATCCGGCGCGGCGCCGAACGCCACGCCCCTCCCGTGTACGCCACCCCGACGCCGAACCAGAGCGCCACGGGCGCGGCCACGACGGCGAGGACCTCGGTCGCGCCGCCGGGGGCGAACCGGTACGCCGCGAGCAGAGCCGCCATCACCCCGAAACCGGCCAGCACCCCCGCCGCTGCGCGCACCGGCATCGCCCGCTTCCACGCGAAGTAGGCGACCAGGAAGGGCGCGACCGCGAAGCCGACGAACCGCGGCGCCGCTTCGCCCAGTAGGTGCAGCACCGCCAGCAGCGCCAGCCCCGCGCCGGCCCCCAGGGCGAGCACCACGGGCAGCTCACCGCGCCGCGCGGTCGAGTCCTCGGAGGCCCCCAGCACCAGCTGTTTCCACAGCCGGTCGGAGTGCTCACGCGCGAACTCGCGGGCCACCGCGTCGGCGGCGCCCATGCGTTTGACCGCGACGAGGAAGGACTCGTCGCCGTCGAGGCCGCGGGCCTCAAGGTCCGCGATGGTGTCGCGCAGGTGGGATTCGAGCTCGTCGACCTCGTCGATCCGCATGCGGCGCCGGCCCTCCAGATAGCCGCGCCACTGCCGGATCTGGGCGTCGACGGGGCCCGTCATGCGAGACCCGCCTGCGCGGCACCGTCGGACCAGAGACCGTCCAGGGCGGCGCTGACGACCCGCCACTGGTCCCGACGGTCCGCGAGCGCCTCCCGCCCGGCGGGCGTGATGGCGTAGTGCTTGCGCTTGCGGCCGGTCTCGGCGACCTCCCACCGCGACTGCACCTGCCCGAGCCGCTCGAGGCGGTGCAGCAGCGGGTACAGCATGCCGTCGGACCACTCGAGCCGGCCGCCGGAGAGCTCGCGGACGCGGGTGAGTATCGCGTAGCCGTAGCTGTCGCCCCGGCTGAGGATGCTCAGCACGAGCGGCGTCGCCGACGCGGCGACCAGATCCTTGTCGATGTGCATCCGACCTCCATACCTAGAACCACTAGGTAGAGGTATACCTTGCTGTGCTAGGTATGGCAACGGTGCGCGACACCGCCGGGACGCCGCGACGACCGGCATCCAGGTCCAGTAACCTGGGCAGACGTGAGCGAAGTCCCTCAGGTAGCCGCACGGCAGTCGCCGCCGACACTGCCCGCAGCGCGCCGTAGTGCTGTCGAGCCCTCCACCGGCGAAGGGGTGCCGCTCCCGGAGCGCGAGTTCTTCGTCGAGGAGTTCCGCGGGACCACGATCGTCGTCGCTCTCCCGCAGATCGACACCGCGACACTGGCGGCCGCCGGTCGCACGGTCGACGCCTTCACCGCGGGCGACACCCGGTTCGTCTTCGTCGTTCCGGCCGACCGCGTCGCGGTGACCGCCGATTCCCTCGGCGGACGAGCGGTGGACGGCCCGCCGACCTGGAACGACGACTTCGTCGCCGACCTCTGGCTCGCGGTCACCGACGCGAAGCGCGTCGTCGTCGGCGCGGACCCCGCCGCCCTCGCGCACACCGCCGGTGCCGTGTCGACGAGCGTCCGCGCGGCGAAGATGGTGCTGACCGACCAGCGCGGCGGTTGGGGCACCCCGCCGCGCAGTTACGCCGACATCGACCTGCACGGCGAGCGCCTCGCAGCCCACTTGGCCGCGCGCGGACTCGACGACTACGCGCCCGCCGCGCAGGAGGCCCTCGTCGGCGGCGCGTACAGCGTGAACCTCTGCCGCGCAGAGGACCTCGATTACGAGCTCCTCACCTTCGACGGGCGCGGCACCGTGCTCACGCACGGCCGGTACCTGCATCTGACGCCGCTCCAAGTCGACGACTTCGCCCGAGTCGAAACGCTGGTCGCCCAGGGCGTTCGGGAAGGGATCCTCAAGCCGCGCAGCCGCGCCGAGATCGCCAGGATGGCGGCCGGCGGTCTCGGCGCCCGGGTGCTCCGCACGGGCCACCTCGCCGGTGTGGTCGGACTCGAGGTGGACCGGTACGCCGGCACCGGCTACGCCGAGGTCTCGGGCCTGATCACCGTCGCCGAGTTCTCCGGGCTCGGCGCCGGAAGCCTGCTGATCGACGGATTGTTCGAGCTCGCCCGCGCCCGCGGACTGACGCACGTCTTCGCCGTGACCGTCAGCGACAGCGCCGCCGACTTCTTCGTCCGCCGGGGATTCCGGGAAGTCGGCCACACGGACGTCCCGGAGGCGAAGTGGGACGGCTACGACGCCGGGCGCCTCGACGCCGCGCGCTGCTTCCTGCGCCCCGTCACGTCCCGGCCCGAGGTCCCGGCGTCCTGAGCGGCGTCGACGGGGCTCGCCGGGTCGCGGTGGGGCTCAGAGTCGCCGTACGAACGCCACCCGGTCCTGCCCCGGACCGTCGTAGTCGGCGTGCACAGGGACCCCGTCGATCTCGTGATCGCCGGGCACGACCTCGAAGCCCAGGGCGCGGTGGAAGGCGATCGAACCCCGGTTCTGCGGCGACGTGATCGCACGGACCGAGGTTCGCCCGGCGCCCGCCGCGCGCTCGAAGAAGGCGGTGTACAGACGCCGCGCGACGCCCTGACCACGGAGGTCTGGATCCACGCCGACGAAATGGATGTACGACTCCGCGGGCAGGTCGGCGGAATCGAATCCCACGAGGAAGGCCCGGACCCCGGACGCGTCCTCGAGGACCAGGCTCGTGCCTGCGAAGTGCTGCAGGAACAGGCGGGGCAGCAGGAGCGAGAGCTCGCGCGACTGTTCGGGCGATCGCGAATCGCCCCACCAGCGCTGCACGCACCGCACCAGGGCGCCGTGGTCGCCGGTCCTCGCTCGCCGGAGCTGCTGCACGTCCCTCTCCCGGGTGTCGACGGTGCCGGACCGGGCGGCCCGGCACCATCGACACTACGAGGCCTACGCGCCGGGGGCGAACTCCTCCAGCATCTCGGTCACCAGCGCCGCGATGGGCGAGCGCTCGGACCGGGTGAGCGTCACGTGCGCGAACAGCGGGTGGCCCTTGAGCTTCTCGATGACCGCGGCCACGCCGTCGTGCCGGCCGACGCGCAGGTTGTCGCGCTGCGCGACGTCGTGCGTGAGCACGACCCGCGAACCGGAGCCGAGGCGCGAGAGCACCGTGAGCAGGACGTTGCGCTCCAGCGACTGCGCCTCGTCGACGATGACGAAGGAGTCGTGCAGGGAGCGGCCGCGGATGTGGGTGAGCGGAAGCACCTCGAGCATGCCGCGCGACATCACCTCGTCCATCACCTCGGGCGAGGCGAGACCGTCGAGGGTGTCGTAGACGGCCTGCGCCCACGGCCCCATCTTCTCGTTCTCGGAGCCCGGGAGGTAACCGAGGTCCTGACCGCCGACGGCGTACAGCGGCCGGAAGACGACGACCTTGCGCTGCGTCCGCTTCTCCAGCACCGCCTCGAGCCCGGCGCAGAGGGCCAGCGCCGACTTGCCGGTACCCGCCTTGCCACCGAGGGAGACGATGCCGACCGACTCGTCGAGCAGCAGGTCCAGCGCGACGCGCTGCTCGGCGCTGCGGCCGTGCAGCCCGAAGGCCTCGCGATCGCCGCGCACGAGTTGCACCTGCTTCTCCGCGGTGACCCGGCCCAGCGCGCTCGACGTGCCGCCCAGCAGCCGCACGCCCGTGTTGCACGGCAGGTCGCGCGCCGCGTCGTGGTCGACCACTCCGTTCGCGAACAGCGCATCGATCACCTCGCGGGGCACCTCGAGTTCCTCCATGCCGGTCCACCCGGAGGTCACCACGTCCTGGGCGCGGTACTCGTCGGCGTCGAGCCCCACGGCACCCGCCTTGACCCGCAGCGGGATGTCCTTCGACACCAGGACCACATCGCGGCCCTCGGCGCGCAGGTTCAGCGCGCAGGCGAGGATGCGGGAGTCGTTGGTCTCCGTCCGGAAACCGACCGGCAGCACCGTCGGATCGATGTGGTTGAGCTCCACCTGGACCGTGCCCCCGCCCGGGGTGGGGATCGGCTGGTCGAGTCGGCCGTGCTCGAGTCGCAGGTCGTCGAGCATGCGCAGGGACTCGCGGGCGAACCAGCCGAGTTCGGCGTGGTGGCGCTTGCCCTCGAGTTCGCTGATCACCACGAGCGGGAGCACGACGTCGTGCTCGGCGAAGCGGGTGATGGCCCAGGGATCGGACAGCAGGACGGAGGTGTCGAGCACGTACGTGCGGGGGGTCTCACGGAAAGACACGGTGACGCTCCTAGCCTGCGCGGCGCCCACGCAAGCGTGTAGCTGCGGCCGGCCGGTCCAAACGTCTCGGTGCGCGGTCTACGCCCCGACGACGAGGACCGGGGCCGGCCCTCTCGCGACGATGAGTCTAGTCACGGTTGGAACCTCCCGGGACGAACTGCTTCCCCGCAATCCGTCACCGCCAAACTAACGCCGAACGCGCCGCGCGGCTCGGAGGCTGCGCGGCGCGTTCGTGAACACTTCGTTACGGGCGGGGAACCCGTCGTTACAGGGCCAGACCCCAGGTCGCGAGCAGGCCGTTGAGGATCTCGCGATCACGCTCGGGCGAGCTGATGCCGGCCTCGGTGACGATCCGGCGGGCCTCGTCGAGCCCGTCCGCGGTCTCGGCGCCGATGGGCGAGGCGAGACGCGCCTGCCCGAGGAGGGCGTCCTTGACATGGCCCTCGTTGACATCGAGGGCGACGGTGAGCAGCTCGGTCCAGTACTGCTGCTGCACGCGGTCGTCGTTCGCGACCTTGCGCAGCGTGGTGACGAGACCGGCGGGCGTGCCCTCGGCCTTCTCGGCGTAGTCGGCGAGGCGGTCGAAGTAGTCCGCGGAGAGCGCCTCGTGGACGATCACCATGGCGATCTGCTCGGCCACGTGGATCTCGTCGCGGGTGCCCTCGTACTGCCGGTAGCCGCGGGTGACGGCCTCGAGGCGCCACATCTCCAGCTGCTCGACGTCGCAGGTGCGGCTGACCACGACGTGGTCGCGCAGCGCGATGCCGTGGCGGTTCTCCTCGGCGGTCCAGTGGCCGACGAACTTGCCCCAGTCCGAATCGATGAGGTGGTGCTGCGCCAGCAGGCGGTGGAAGGACGGCAGGTGGTCCTTGGTCAACAGACCCAGGACGAGTCCGTTGCTCACCACGGCGTCGACCTTGACGTCGGCGGGGACGAAGTCCTCGCCGCCGAGGAAGGCGTAGTTGCGGCCGTCGTCCCACGGGATGTAGTCGTGCGGCTGCCAGGCGTCGCCGGCCTCGACGTACGCGGCGCGGATGTCCGGCAGCGCCTTGTCGATGGCGAGCGTCAGGTCGTCCTCTGAAGTGCTGGAAGTCACCCGGACACTCTAAAGCAGGCGCTGCCCGGCCTTCAAACCACGGTGACGAGGCCCCCGCGATGGCGTCAGCGCGAGAGCAGGCCCCAGTCCTCGAGGCCCTCGTACAGCGGCACCTCGAGTGCGAGCGCCGAGACCCGGGCGCGCAGCGCGGCGGTGTCGGCGGCCTTGCCCTGGGCGAGCGCGGTACCGATGATGTCGGCGACCTCGGTGAACTCCTTGTCGCCGAAGCCGCGGCTGGCGAGCGCGGCGGTCCCGATGCGCAGGCCGGAGGTGACCATCGGCGGGCGCGGGTCGAAGGGCACGGCGTTGCGGTTGACGGTGATGCCGACCTCGTGGAGGAGGTCCTCGGCCTGCTGGCCGTCGAGGTCGCTGTTGCGCAGGTCGACGAGGACCAGGTGCACATCGGTGCCGCCGGTCAGCACGGTGACGCCGGCGTCGGCCACGTCCTTGCCGTTCAGGCGCTCGGCGAGGATGCGCGCACCGTCGAGGGTGCGCTGCTGCTTCTCGCGGAACTCCTCCGTGCCCGCGACCTTGAGCGCGACGGCCTTGGCGGCGATGACGTGCATGAGCGGGCCGCCCTGCTGGCCGGGGAAGACGGCGGAGTTGAGCTTCTTGGCCCATTCCTGCTTCGCCAGGATGATGCCGGAGCGGGGGCCGCCGAGGGTCTTGTGCACGGTGCTCGACACGACGTCGGCGTGCGGGACGGGGCTCGGGTGCAGGCCCGCGGCGACGAGACCGGCGAAGTGCGCCATGTCGACCCACAGGTGGGCGCCCACCTCGTCGGCGATGGAGCGGAAGGCGGCGAAGTCGAGGTGGCGCGGGTAGGCGGACCAGCCGGCGACGATCACCTTCGGCTTGGAGTCGAGGGCGATCTTGCGCACCTCGTCCATGTCGACGCGGTGGTCCTCCTTGGAGACGCCGTAGAAGACGTTCTCGTAGAGCTTGCCCGAGAAGTTCAGGCGCATGCCGTGCGTGAGGTGACCGCCGTGCGCGAGGTCGAGGCCCATCAGCGTCTCGCCCGGCTCCATCAGCGCCTGCAGCACCGCGGCGTTGGCCTGCGCGCCGGAGTGCGGCTGGACGTTGGCGAAATCGGCGCCGAACAGCTCCTTGGCCCGGTTGCGCGCGAGGTCCTCGACCACGTCGACGTACTCGCAGCCGCCGTAGTAGCGGCGCCCCGGGTAGCCCTCGGCGTACTTGTTGGTGAGCACGGAGCCCTGCGCCTGCAGCACCGCGCGCGGCACGAAGTTCTCCGAGGCGATCATCTCCAGCGTGTCGCGCTGCCGCGCGAGCTCGCCGTTCATGGCGGCCGCGACCTCGGGATCGAGTTCGGCCAGGGACGCGGAGTTCACGCTGGAATCGCTCATGCGCTCATCCTAGGCCGCGAGCTCCCGCCGCAGCGCAGACGGGGTGAGGGGCTCGTCGAGCAGCCGTCCGAACCGGTCCAGTCGCGCGGGACCCGCGTCGGCCCGATCGAGCCAATCGCCGAGCAGCGCGTACCCCTCGACGTAGGTGGAGATGTACGCACGCCACAGCGGCGAGCCGACGAAACGGAGCGCCTGCCGCGCGCTGCGCTCGGCCATGAGGCCCCAGCGCTGCAGGTACGCGGCCACATCGTCCTCGCTCGCGTGCCGGTCGTGCAGCAGCAGCGCCGCGTCCTGCCGCACGTGCAGCAGGCCCGACGAGGCCGCCGCCATCCGCTCCGCGAGCTCACCGTCGAAGGACAGGCCGAGGTCGGCGTAGATCTCCTGCGCCCAGCGGCCCCAGCCGGGACCGATCGCGGCGCCGAGCGCGTGGTCGGCCAGGCCCTCCGCCATGAGGCATTGCGGCGTGTTCACCAGGAAGATCGTCTGTTCGGTTTGCTGCTCGCCCCGGACCAGCAACTGCTCCTTGCGGCAGTGCTCGGTGTGGTGGCCGGGATAGGCCTCATGCGCGATGAGCGACGGCAGCGAGGACAGGTACTGGGGCAGGTCGCCGTTCACCGCGACCCGCGAGGTGTAGTCGCCCAGGTAGTAGTTGAAGCCCGACCAGGGCTTGTCGTGCTCGATCTCGAAGGCCACCGTCTCCGCATCGGGCAGCGGGTACCGCCCGCGGACGACGTCGCGCAGGGCCCCGGCGAGGGCGTCGACGACCTCCGGCACCCGCTCCGCGGGGACCTGGAACCTCTCGCGCTGCGCCTGCATGCGGGGCTGCAACGGGCCGGAGCCGGGCAGGAGCTCGTCGAGCGCGGCGTGCGCCGCCTCGTAGTCGGCGGTCTCCCCCATCGCGATGTCCACGTCGAAGTAGGCCTTGACCTCGTCGACGAAACCGATCGGCGCACCGTCGAACTTCCGCGCGGAGCACTCGAGCGCCGCGACGTGCCCCGCGAGGAACTCGCGCCGCTGCGGCGTGAGCCCGGTATCGGCCTCGACGTCCCGCAGCAGGGCGCGCGCCTCGGCGGCGAGCCGGGCCGGGTCCGGCGCGTCCTCGGCCTCCACGGCCCGACGGTGCGCGGGGTCCCCGAAGTACGCGTCCACGAATCCGGATTCGATGCGGTCGAACCGCAGGCCGAGTCGCAGGTAACGGTCGGTGACGCTCGTCTCCTCCATGCGTGCCAGACTAGAGGGCATGTCTGACGCGGGGTGCCTCGTCCGGTGAGCGAACCGAGCCCGTACATCGAGCTCGACCGCGCTCAATGGCGCGAGCTCCGGCAGTCCACTCCCCTGTCCCTGACCGAGGAGGATCTGTCCGACCTCCGCGGCCTGGGTGAGCAGATCGACCTGGCCGAGGTCGCCGAGGTCTACCTTCCCGTTTCGCGTCTGATCCACCTCCAGGTCGCTGCGCGGCAGCGCCTGTACGCGGCGACCGCGACCTTCCTCGGCGAGCAGCGCCACGACGCGCAGGTGCCGTTCGTGATCGGCGTGGCCGGCTCGGTGGCGGTCGGAAAGTCGACGACGGCGCGCGTGCTGCAAGCGCTGCTCGCGCGGTGGGACTCGCACCCGCGGGTGGACCTGGTGACCACGGACGGTTTCCTGCACCCGACGGCCGAGCTGGAGCGACGGGGCATCATGCACCGCAAGGGCTTCCCCGAGTCGTACGACCGCCGCGCGCTGCTGCGCTTCGTGACCACGGTGAAATCGGGGGCCGAGGACGCGACCGCGCCGATGTACTCGCACCAGCTCTACGACATCGTGCCGGGCGAGTTCATCCACGTCCGCCGGCCCGACATCCTCATCGTCGAGGGGCTCAACGTGCTGCAGACCGGGCCGCGGCTCATGGTCTCGGACCTGTTCGACTTCTCGGTGTACGTGGATGCGCGGATCGAGGACATCGAGCGCTGGTACGTCGACCGATTCCTGTCGATGCGGACCACCTCGTTCGCGGACCCGGCCTCGCACTTCCACCACTACGCTGGGCTCTCCGACGTCGAGGCGCGCGATCGCGCCGAGGGCATCTGGGCCGGCATCAACCGCCCCAACCTGGTGCAGAACATCCTGCCCACCCGCCCGCGCGCGACGCTGGTGCTGCGCAAGGACTCCGACCACTCGATCAACCGGGTCCGGCTGCGCAAGCTCTGACGGTCCGCTCCCGGCCGCGCTCGGCCCGGCCTACGATCTGTTCCCATGACGCGCCCCGGAGCCTCGCTGCCCGAACTCCTCCTGCAGGCCGGCGCGCGCACGGACGTCGACGACGCCGACGCGCACGTCTACCGGGCAGCGCTGCGCGTGCTCAGCCGCGGGGGCACCCGTCGCACGACGGTGGAGAAGATCGCCGCGGAGGCGGGGATGAGCCGGATGACCCTGTTCCGCAGGTTCGGTTCCAAGGACGACATCCTTGCCGCCGCGCTGGCCTGGTCACTTCTCGACCTCTTCGAGCAGACCATGGAGGTCATCGAGCGCACCCAGGACGTCGCGGAGCGCGTTCAGGAGGTCTTCGTGTTGTGCTGCCGCGCGGGTCGCGCGATGCTCCCATCGTCCTCACCCGAAGAACGCGCCGCACTGTTCGCCGACGACCGGCTCGATCCCGTGGGACACGGCGTGCGATTCGTCTCCGCGATCCTCTCCCAGGAGCAGACTGCGGGGAACACCGCTCCCGGCGATACCGCATTCAGGGCCGACGCGATCGTCCGCCTGACGACGGCGTGCTTCACCGTTTCACCGCCGCCGTTCGATCTCACCGACGAAGGCGCCGCCCGTGCCTACGCCCGAGCGGCATTGGTCTCGATCGTCTCCTGATCGGGCTCGACGGCACCGGCGATGATGTCGTCCAGGAGCGTCCGAGATCGGACGAGGTCGGTGATGGCACCGTCGATCCGCTTGCGTTCCGCGATGAGCTGTTCCGCGAGTTCTGCGGTGGCACGTTCGTTGGGGTCCCCCTCCGGAGCGCGCATGCAAGGAAGCAACCGTGCGATCCTCGGGCTGTGCAGCCCCGCGGCGAACAGTTGCTGTACGAGGATCACCCGGTCGACCGCCTCCTCCGGGTAGTCGCGATGGCCGCCGGCCGTACGGTCCGGCGCCAGTAGTCCCTGTTCCTCGTAGTACCGCAGGGACCGGACACTGACACCTGTCCGCCGGGAGAGTTCACCGATCTTCACCCTGCGCTCCTTGAATCTCACACCACTGTGAGGTCCTACGGTACGTCGGCCACCCCGCCACCAACCGATGGGATCCCTCATGACCTCGACCGTCACGCTCGGCGACGGCACGCGCCTCCAGTACCACCTCGACGGACCGGAGGGCGCCCCAGTACTGGTCCTGTCGAACTCGATCGCCACGACATCAGCGATGTGGGACCCGACGGTGCCCATGCTGACCGACGACCTCCGTGTGCTGCGGTACGACACCCGCGGGCACGGCGGGTCCGACGCACCGGTCGGCGCCTACTCCATGGCGCGACTCGGCAGGGATGTCGTCGAGCTGCTGGACCTGCTGAGCATCGACCACGCACACTTCTGCGGACTTTCCCTCGGAGGCATGGTCGGCCAGTGGCTCGCAGTGCACGAACCTCACCGCGTCGGCCGTCTGATTCTCGCAAACACTGCGGCTCACCTGGGCCCCTCGAATCAGTGGGACGCCCGCATCGCGAGCCTGCTCTCCGGCGAGGAGCTATCAGACACCGCCGATCGGTTTCTGCGGAACTGGTTCCCCGCGCAACTGCTCACCGACGAGCGGACTGTCGGACCGTTCCGCACCACGATCACGCGCATGAACCGGGCGGGCCTCGCAGGCTGTCTAGCAGCCGTCCGCGACTTCGACATGCGGCGCACAGTCTCGCTGGTCGCCGCCCCGACACTCGTCGTCGTCGGCGAGCACGACGCCGTGTGCCTGCCAGAGCACGGGGAACTCATCGCCCGCACGGTGCCGAGCGCGCAGATGATCACATTGCCCGTCACCCACTTGTCGAACGTCGAGGCGCCGCAGGCCTTCACCGCCGCAGCGCGGCAGTTCCTGCTGTCGTAGTCGCACTCAGCCGAACGGGCACCGCGCGGCGGGCGCCTGAGCGAGCTGTTCCGGCGTGCGCTCGCGCTGGAAGGCCGTGAAGTCCGGCAGGTCGCGCTGCTTCATGGCGCGCAGCGCCCGGGCCTTGCCGCGGGCGTAGTAGGCGAGCGGGGTGTAGCCCACGCGCTCGGGGATCACCTTGTAGGCGTGGCGGATCGCCGCAGTGGCCGCGCGGTAGCCCAGCTCCTCGCGACGGCTCCATCCCACGCCGAGGATCTCGCGGACCTCGGGCCGCAGCACCCCGACGGTGAGCAGGTAGACGGCGCGGTTGACCGTGATCCCGGCGGGCTTGAGCAGCGGCTCGACGGCGCGCAGGAACGGCCCCGCCTCGGGCGGCAGCGGCGGATTGCCGTGCGCGAAATCCTCGAGGAATCGCACCGCGCCGGGGTGCGCGATCAGCTTCGGCAGCATGTCGTCGATGTACCGCTCGAACGCGGCGAGCTCCCACGGGATCCGCCCGTCGGGCACCTGGACGATGTCGGCGATCTTCTTGGACTCGGCGAGCAACTCGTCGATCTCCGCCGGGGTGAGGCGCCGGCCCAGCGAACGCGGCAGCGAGTCGAGTCCGGTCAGAACGCCGGTGCCGATCACCCAGGCGTAGGCCTCGGGGTCCAGGGCGCTGATGTGCTTACCCTCCGCATTGCGCATCTGGAGCGGCTGGTGCTGGGCGCGCAGCCGATAGCCCTCCTCGATCGCAGCATCCTCACCGAAGTACCAGCGCTGCACCGAGTCCATCGAGCGGATCGCCCGGCCCACCGGGTCGGTGTAGGCGACGCTGAACTCTCCGACGATGTCGCCGATCACGGGATGCATGAGCTGCATGACGAACGCGGCGCCGTTGATGGGGAGGAAGGCCCACTGTCCCGCGACGGTGCCACCGATCCCGAGTGGATCGATGAATCGTGATTCGGGGCCGTACCGCTCCGGTACCGCCACCGTCGACGTGCGCTCTGCGAGTTCCGTCATCCCAACCTCCCTGATACGACTATTAGTCGAATCGTATCAACGTGTGGCGCGCATCACCAGGGTTCGGTGATAGAAATTCTGCGATCGCCCCTCACACGGTCGATGCGCGCAGGTGGGTGGCGGAATCAGGCTCCGAAACGACGGTGCCGGGCGGCGTAGTCGCGCAGCGCGCGCAGGAAGTCGACGCGGCGGAACTCGGGCCAGTAGGCCTCGGTGAACCAGATCTCGCTGTAGGCGCTCTGCCAGAGCAGGAAGCCGGAGAGCCGCTGCTCCCCCGACGTGCGGATGACGAGGTCGGGATCGGGCTGCCCCTTGGTGTACAGGTGCTGGTCGATCCCCTCGACGGTGACCGCGTCCACGAGCTCCTGCCCCGACATCCCGTCGGCGAGTTCGGTGCGCAACAGCGATTGCACGGCGTCGACGATCTCCTTGCGGCCCCCGTACCCGACGGCCACGTTGACGTGCGTGCCCGTGCGTCCCTCGGTGCCCTCGGCGGCGGCGGTGAGCCGGCGCGCGGCGTCGGGCGGCAGCAGGTCCATCGCGCCGACGATCTTCACCGACCAGTTCTTGTCCGGCCCGGAGATCTCCTCGACCACATCGGTGATGATCTCCAGGAGCGCCGCCAGCTCGTCCGGGTCGCGCTGCAGGTTCTCCGTCGAGAGCAGGTAGATGGTGGCGAGCTCGATGCCGGCCTCGTCGCACCACTCGAGCATCTCGGCGATCTTCTTCGCGCCCATGCGGTAGCCGTGGCTGACGTCGCTGAACCCGGCGGCCCGGGCCCACCGTCGATTGCCGTCGCAGAGCACCGCCACGTGCCGCGGCCGCTGCGCACCGTCGCGATAGGCAGCGGTGAGCTCACCCACCAGCCTCCGCTCGTAGAGCGCGTAGGCCGGCGAGAATAGCTTCCGGGCCGGCCCGGTCGGCAGCGACACGGGTAGTTTGGGGGCACTCACCACGGCAGCAACACTACGCCGCGCGACCTGTGCTCCCGCTGAGGTTCACCCGTGCGCTGCGTAGATCGCGGCGGCGAGCTCCGTACGCAGGGCTTGGAACTCGGGCGTACCGGTCACCGACGGGTCGCGCACCGTGTCGGGTCCGTCCCCCGGCAGCTTCACCTCGCGGTCGATCACTACGCGGCCGGGCCGGGCGCTCATCACGAGCACCCGCGTCGAGAGGAAGACCGCCTCCTCGACCGAGTGCGTGATGAAGACGATCGTCTTGCCCGCCTCCCTCCAGATCTTGAGGAGGTCGACCTGCAACCGCTCTCGGGTCAGGGCGTCCAGCGCGCCGTAGGGCTCGTCCATGAGCACGATCGCGGGGTCGTTCACCAGGACGCGGGCGATCTGCGCACGCTGCTGCATGCCGCCGGAGAGTTCGTACGGCCGCTTGTCCCCGAAGTCGCCGAGGCCCACGAGGTCGAGCAGCTTCTGCGCCTGCTCGCGCCGTTCGTTCTTGCCCACCCCGCTCACCTTGGGGCCGAACTCCACGTTGCCCCGCACCGTCAACCAGGGATACAGGGTGGGGGCCTGGAAGACCACGCCCCGGTCGGCCGACGGTGCCGTGACCCGCGCGCCGCCCACCTCGACGATCCCCTCGCTCGGCTCCTCGAAGCCGGCGATGAGTCGGAGCAGCGTCGTCTTACCGCACCCCGAGGGCCCGACGATGGAGACGAACTCGCCCGGCTCGATCGTCAGGTCGGTGGGCTGCAGTGCGACGGTCTGCCCGCTCGCCGTGTCGTACGTCTTGCCGAGCCCCGTCAGCTCGACGCGTTCCGTGCCGCTCATCCTGCCGCTCCCTGTGCTCCAGCGGCGTAGACGCCGTCCGTGTAGTGCTGCGCCGGGCCCACGCCCTGGACCTGTCCCTGCTGGAGCAGGAACTCGGCGGTCCGGCGGATGTCGGCGCCGAGCTGTCCGCCGAGGTGATCGGGGCCAGCCTGGGTCTTCGCGTCGAAGTACGCGTAGCCCTTGATCTGGGTGAGCACCTGGTCCACCGGGACGCCGAGCTGGCCGGCGATGTGCTCGGCGGCCTTGTTCGGATCGGTGTTGAGCAGATTCGCGGCCCACCCCTGCGCGGCGCTCCAGACCTTGAGGAAGGCCGGGTTGTCGCGCACGAAGTCGCTGCGCGCGCCCTCGAGGTCGTAGGTGGGTGCACCCTGTTCGGCGACCTTCGCGCTGTCGGTGAGCACCGTCCCCTTGAGCTGGCTCAGGGTGGGCTCCCAGATGTAGGTGGCGTCGATCTGCCCGCCGTTCCAGGCTCCGCGGATGGCGTCGGGGGCGAGGTTGATGACCTGCGCGTCGGTGACGCCGGCCTTCTCCAGGGCGGTGAGCAGGCTGTAGTGCGCGGTGGACGCGAAGGGCACGGCGATCCGCTTGCCCCTGAGGTCGGCGACGGTCTTGATCCCGTCGCCGCGGGCGACGAGCGACTCGGCGGCGCCGATCCGGTCCTGGACCCAGATCACCTTCATGTCGATGTTGAGCGGGGCGCTCAGCGCCTTGGCGGCGGGCGCGCTGCCGAGCAGGCCCACGTCCAGGCTGTTGGCGCCGAAGGCCTGGATCACGTCGCCGCCCGAGGCGAACTTGCTCCACACGATGTTCACGTTGGGCAGGCAGGTCCGGAGCAGGCCGGTGTCCTTGACGACGAGGTCGCCGTTCGGGATCTCCTGCCAGCCGATCCGGACGGTGCCGCGGACCGTCGGGTCCGGGTCGACGGGGCACGCCGTCGTGCCGCCGATGGAGCGGGACTGCTCGGCCCGGCCGGATTCGACGATGCAGCCGGACAGCGTGAGGCCGACGGCGCCCACGGCGAGCGCGGTGCGCGCCAGGCGCGTGAGGCGGTTCATGCCTTCCCCTTCCACGGGACGGCCAGCAGACCGATCCACTTGATGAGCGAGTCCAGGAGCAACGCGGTGACACCGATGACGATGATGCAGGCGATGGTGAGCGGGGTGTTGAGCTGCTGGCCGGCGAGGTAGGCGAGGCCGCCGACGCCGGGGATGCCGTTGTTGAGCTCCGCCGCGACGACGGTGGTCCAGGCGAAGCCGACGGCGATCCGGATGCCGTTGATGACCTCGGGCAGCGTGGCCGGGACGATCACGCCGCGGATGGTCTGCAGCCGGTTCGCGCCGAGCGCGCGGGCGGCGTTGATCTGGTCGACGCTCACGCCCTGCACGCCGTTCACGGTGGAGATCGCGATGGCCGGGAAGGCGGCGAGGAAGAGCAGCCAGATCTTGCTGGTGTCACCGATACCGAACCACACGATGAGGAGGCCGATGTAGCCCAGCGGCGGCAGCGCGCGCAGGAAGTTGAGGTAGGGCTCGATGATCGTGTTGATCGTCGTCGAGGTGCCCATCGCGAAGCCCAGCAGCGGCCCGACGATGATCGCCGCGCCGACGCCCGCGAAGATCCGCTGCAGGCTGGCGACGAGATGCTCCCACAGGAAGTAGTTCTGTTCGCCGAGCACTTCGCGCGGAACCCCCGGAGCCACCTGGTGCCACGTGCTGGCGCGCACGGCGGCGTCCCACACGGCCTTCGGCGTGGGCAGGAAGGTCTCGTCGATCAGCCGCAGCCCGCTCACCAGCCACCACACGGCGACGAAGGCGATCAGCGCGATGATGCGGACGAGCCACGACCTGACCGCCTGCGGCAGCGGTTCGATGACGGCGTTCTTCACCCTCAGAAGCGGGGGCTCTCCGGCCATGAATTCCTCTCCGGCGCCCCAGTGGGCACACGAACAGGAAACCTTGCCAGGCGGCGGTCCGCATCGGAACCGTTCGAATCGCGGTGATCGTTAGGTACGCGGACTCTGCGGGCGGCCGCCTGCCGAGGGGCGACCGAGGTGGCTCAGACGGTCCGCCGGTGCACGTTGCGAGCGGCCACCTGATCGCGGGGCATGATCTGAATCGTGTCGATGTTCACGTGCGGCGGCCGGGTGACGGTCCAGGTCACGGCGTCGGCGATGTCGTCGGCGGTGAGGTTGTCGACGCCGTCGTAGATCCTGTCGGCCGCGTCCTGATCGCCGCCGAGGCGGACGAGCGAGAACTCCGTCTCCACCATGCCGGGGTCGATCTCGATGACGCGGATCGGCTCGCCCTTGAGCTCGAGGCGCAACACGCGCGTCACCGCGCGGGCACCGAACTTCGCGGCGTTGTACCCCGCGCCGGTCTCGTAGGCCTCGATCGCGGCGACGGAGCCGATGGTCACGACACTGGCTGCGGGCGACGCCCGCAGCTTGGGCAGCAGTGCCTGGGTGACGCGCAGGATAGACAGCACGTTGATGTCGTACATCCGCGACCAGTCGGCCTCGTCCGCGGTCTCGATGCGGTCCACGCCCAGCGCACCGCCGGCGTTGTTGACCAGCACGTCAACCTTCTCGATGGCGTCGGCGAAGGCCCGCACCGAGGCGGCGTCGGAGACGTCGAGCGGCAGCGCAGTGACGATCCGCTCGGGGTGCTGGGCCTCGAGGTCGGCCTTCAGCGCCTCCAGCCGGTCCACGCGGCGGGCGCCGATGACCACGTCGAATCCGGCGCGCACCAGATGCCGCGCCGTGGCGGCCCCGATCCCGCTGCTCGCTCCGGTGACGACGGCGACTTCGGCCATGGTTGCTCCTGGTTTCTCGATCGGGACGGTGGGTCCTCACCGTATCGCCGCGCACCGCGGACCGTCGGGCCGAGGCCGAGCGACCCGGCCGATTCCCGCCAGCGCCGCGCCGCCGCGGGCGGTGGGATCATCTGGTGCGCACCGTTTCACTGCAGTTCGCGGCCCTCGCTCTCGCGTGGGGCTCCAGCTTCCTGTTCATCAAGGAGGGCCTCGCCGGCCTGTCCCCCGTGCAGGTCACCGCCGCTCGGATGACCATCGGCGCGGTCGTCCTCGCCGGGGTCGCGATCGCCGTGCGCGCGCCTTTGATCCGCGACCCGCGCGCCGTGGCGCACATCGCCGTCGTCTCGCTGACGCTGTGCGTCATCCCGTTCACGCTGTTCGGGTGGGCGGAGCAGCGGATCGACTCGGGGCTCGCCAGCATCATCAACGCGACGACGCCGCTGATGACAGTGCTGGTCACCTGCGTGGCGCTCCGTTCCGAGCGGCCGACACGGAATCAGCTCGCGGGGCTCGGGGTCGGGTTCGCCGGCGTGCTGCTCGTCCTCGCCCCGTGGGCATCGGGGGCAGCGGGTTCGGCCGCGGGGCAGCTCGCCTGCCTGGCGGCGACCGCGAGCTACGGGGTCGCCTTCGTCCACCTACGGCGGTTCGTCACGCCGCTCGCGCTGCCCGCACCGTCGGTGGCGTTGTACCAGGTGGGTATCGGCGCGTTCGTGATCGACGTGTGCGCACTCGCCGTGGACCGGCACGCGGCGACGGCGACCCCGCGGGTGGCGCTGGCGATGCTGGCCCTCGGCGCCTTCGGGACGGGACTGGCGTACCTGTGGAACACGAACATCGTGGCGGCGTGGGGCGCCGCCGCGGCGGCGTCGGTGACCTACCTGACGCCGGTCGTGGGCGTGCTCCTCGGCGTCGCCGTGCTCGGCGAGCGACCGGCGTGGCACCAGCCCGTGGGTGGCCTCGTCGTCCTCGCGGGGATCGTGCTCAGCCGACGCGGGGGGCGAGCCCCACGTCCACCCGATGGTGTTCCAGATCGTGCAGCGCGTAGACCGCGAACGACTCCACGGTGAACGCGGAGCCGTTGGAGCGCAGGCCCGTCCGCGCCCAGTCCTCGTCGCCGACAGCGCGGTACGCCGCGGCGAAGTCCGCCGCCTCCCGTGCCAACTCGCCGGCGACGACACCCGGGTCCTGCTCGGCGTAGGCGTCTTCGATCGCCGTCGCGTCCTGATCCCAGTTCGCGAAGGCGGCGCCGTCGCGCGCCAGCATCAGCTGCAGGCGTTCGCGCATGATGCGGTGCACGTCGCGCAGGTGGCAGCCGTATTCGAGCACCGACCACGTCCGCTCGTCCGGGCGCACCGTCGCGTCCGGCCTCGCCAGGGCGGCGTCCCAGCCGATCGCCGACCGCGCGATGCGGTCGGCGATATCGGCGCGTCGCACGGTCGACGGATCGAATCCGCAGTCCGCACAGGACCGCTCGATGACCCAGGTCCAGTCCTTGGTGTCCGGTGTGATCGCCACGACGATCAACCTACTCCCGTCCCGAATCTCCGGGATTGCGGCGGCTCGCCGCCGAATCCCGTCTCGGATGCCCGTAGAACCCGAGTTTCGGGACGCGGCTCAGCGCAGCGCGGCAGCCAGGTCGCGCAGCACGGTGTCGGTCGTGCCGAAGTCCATGCACTTGTCGGTCACGGACTGGCCGTACAGCAGCGGTCCGGGACCGGGCTTCTGCGCGCCCGCGACGAGGAAGGACTCGAGCATGACGCCGGAGATCCCCGTCGAGCCGTCGGCGAGGCGACCCGCGATCTCCCGCGCGACCTCGGCCTGGCGCACATGGTCCTTGCCGGAGTTCGCGTGCGAGCAGTCCACCATCACCGACGGTGCGAGGCCCGCCTTCTCCAACGCGCCGACGGCGGCGGAGACCGAGTCGACGTCGAAGTTCGGCCCGCCGCGGCCCCCACGGAGGATGACGTGACAGTTGTCGTTGCCCACGGTCTCGACCACGGCGGCGGCGCCGTCGTCGTCGGTGCCGAAGAAGACATGCCGCGCGGCCGCGGCCTGTACCCCGTCGATCGCGACGGAGACGTTGCCGTCGGTGGCGTTCTTGAAGCCGATCGGCATCGACAGCCCGGAGGCGAGCTGGCGGTGCACCTGCGACTCCGTGGTGCGTGCGCCGATCGCGCCCCAGGCGACGGTGTCGGCGATGTACTGCGGACTCGTCGGCTCGAGGAACTCGCACCCCACGGGCAACCCGATCTCGAGGATGTCGAGGAGCAGCTGCCGCGCGACACGCAGGCCGCGCGGGACGTCGTAGCTCTCGTCCATGCCGGGGTCGTTGATGAGGCCCTTCCACCCGACCGTGGTGCGCGGCTTCTCGAAGTACACCCGCATCACGATGAGCAGCTCGTCGGCCAGCTCGTCGGCGATCGGCTTGAGCCGGCGGGCGTAGTCGAGCGCGGCCTCGGGGTCGTGCACGGAGCAGGGCCCCACGACGACGAGGAGTCGCTGGTCACGGCCCGCGATCACGTCGGCGACGGCGGCGCGGTCGGCCTCGACCTGCGCGGCCAGACGGGGTGCGAGCGGAAGCTCGTCGCGCAGCTGCGCGGGCGAGGGGATCGCGTGGAACGCCGAGACCCGACGGTTCGATGTGGACGCCGGTGTATCGAGCTCGATGGTCATGTCAACCTTCCTGGTGGTGGCACCAGTGGGAACGTCCGGTGCCTATAGAAAAAGGCAGCGAGATATCGCTGCCTTCGGCTCCGGGTTCGTGCGGTGTAGTTCTATCCGCGCAGGCGCGCACCACCGCAGGCTCCACCCGGAGCCTCGGTAAAGCGCCAATACGCGTTCATACCCACGAGACAGACGTTAGCACATCCTTAGCGCGCCAATTCTGTGGCGAGCGTCTCACCGTCGACGACCGGCAGCGAGCACACGGAACCGCGGCAGACGTACGCCGCCGCCCGGTCTCCGACCGGCCCGCGCCCCTCCAGCAGCGGATGCGAATCTTTAGCTCCGGCAATGACTACCGCGCCGCCCGGGGCCAGCCGCCGCGCCTCCGCGACGAGCGCGGCCGCGCCCGCACCGTCGGCGACGGCGATCTGCAGTCCCGCCGCCGCCTGCTCCGCGACCGCGAGGTGATGCCCCGCGCCGCGCGGCACGCGCCGGATCAGCTCGCCCGAGCGCGCACGGGTCGCCGCGGCGAGCGCCGCGTAGCGCTCGCCGAGCAGTGCCTCCGCGTAGGTGAGCGCTTCCGCCATCAGGCTCGCGCCGGCCGGGGTCGCGCCGTCCGCCGGATCGCGGGGACGGGTCAGCAGCCGCTCCCCGTCCGACGGTGCGTCGTACCAGCTACCGGCCTCCCCCGGGTCGGCGAAGCGGGTGATCGCCACGTCCAGGATCGCCGCAGCGGCTGCGTCCCACTCGGTTCCACCCACCCGCTGCAAGAGCGCCAACAGTCCGGTGACCAGCGCGGCGTAGTCCTCCAGCATCCCGTCGGCCTCACCGACCGCACCCGCGAGTGAGCTGCGGCGCAGTCGCTCGCCGTCCCAATGGGTTCCGAGGACGTATCGCGCGACCGCCTCGGCCTCGTCGACCCGGCCCGACTCCGCGAGCGCGGTGATCGCGAGGCCGTTCCACACGGTGACGACCTTGTCGTCGCGCCCCGGTTGCGCTCGGCGCGAACGCGTTTCGAAGAGGCGCCGCCGCACGTCGGCGAGCCGCACCGGATCGGGTTCGCCGTGCAGCTGCAGCACCGATGTCCCGTGCTCGAAGGTGCCGCCCGGGGTGACCGCGAAGACCTCGGCGGCCCAGGCCCCGTCGGCCTCGCCGAGCGCTTCGACGAGTTGCTCCGGGGTCCACACGTACGTGGCGCCCTCCTCGCCGTGGCCGTCGACCACGGTGTCCGCGTCGAGCGACGAGGCCAGCCCGCCGCCCTCGACCCCGAGGTCCCGGATCAGGAAGTCGGCGGTCTCGTCGGCGACGCGCAGTGCCAGCGGCGATCCGGTGCGCCGGCCGAGGTGTGCGTAGAAGCGGAGCAGAAGCGCGTTGTCGTACAACATCTTCTCGAAGTGCGGCACCACCCAGTCGGCGTCCACGGCGTACCGGGCGAAGCCACCACCCAGCTGGTCGTAGATGCCGCCGCGCGCCATCGCCTCGGCGCAGCGCAGCGCCACGCCGTAGGAGGCCGGATCACCGGTGCGCTCGTGGTGCCGCAGCAGGGCCTCGACCGTCGCCGACGGCGGGAACTTCGGGGCGCGGCCGAAGCCGCCCGACGGGTCCTCGTCGGCGCAGATCGCGCGCACCGCGCCGGACAGGTCCTCGGCCGAGGGGGCGGCACCGTCGGGCAGGCCGGCCGAGGACTGCCGCAGGTGCGCGGCCACCTGCCCGGAGACGCGGCCGACCTCGTCGCGCCGGTCGCGCCAGGTGGCGGTGATGGCCTCCAGGAGCTGCGGGAAGCTCGCCTGGCCGTTCCGCGGCTCGGGCGGGTAGTAGGTGCCGCAGTAGAAGGGCTCGCCGGACGGGGTGAGGAAGCAGGTCATGGGCCAACCGCCCTGGCCGGTCATGGCGACGGTGGCGTTCATGTAGATCGCGTCGAGGTCGGGGCGCTCCTCGCGGTCGACCTTGATGCAGACGAAGCCCGCGTTCATCTGTTCCGCGATGGCCTCGTTCTCGAAGGACTCGTGCGCCATCACGTGGCACCAGTGGCACGCCGCGTAGCCGATGGACAGCAGGATCGGCACGTCGCGCTCGGCGGCCTCCGCCAGCGGCGCCTCCGACCACTCCTGCCAGTGCACCGGGTTGTCCGCGTGCTGGCGCAGGTACGGGCTGGTGGACGCGCCGAGACGGTTCATGTCCCCATCCTGCCTCAGAGCGGCGACGGCGGCTCCGTGCTCGACGGGCCCCGCCCGTCGCCGCTACCGTTCGAGGCATGCAGTGCACGACGTCGATCGAGATCGACCTGCCGCTCGAGCAGGTGGCGCGGTCGCTCGCCGATGCCGCCCTGCTGCCGTACTGGCTGCGCGGCATGGTCGTCCACGAACCTGTGCGCGGGGTGCACGGCGAGGTCGGCACCGTCTCGCGCGTCGTTCTCCGGTCGGGGAAGCGCACCATGGAGGTCACGGAGACGATCACCCGACGCGAACCGCAGGACCTGGACGCGATCCCGCACGGGGCCGTCGTGCGATTCGAGCGGGAGATCGTCGGCGCGGGCATGTGGAACGCCGCCCGCGAACGGCTGACCGACGCCGGTCCGGGCCGGACGCTGTGGGTGAGCGAGAACGAGTACCGGTTCCGCAATCCCCTCACGCGGCTGATGGCCCTGCTCCTGCCCGGCGCCTTCCGCACGCAGCAGCTTCAGCACATGGAGGACTTCAAGGCCTTCGCCGAGGACGGCAGGGACGTCCGCGACGACACGGCCTGAGCCGGTCGCGGGCGGCACCGGCGGCTAGGTCGTGAGTGCGTAGACCGTCGCGCTCCCGACCGTGGTGGCGGTGAAGTTCTTCTCGACCCAGCTCTGGATCTCGGACTTCTCCCCGCGGCCGGGGCCGAAGCCGCTGGACGAGACGTAGTACGAGACCTTCCCGTCCTTCACCCACTGCTGGAACCGGGCCAGCGTGGGCGCGGGATCCGAGCCGCTGAAGCCGCCGATCGCGATCACGGGCCGCCCGGAGTTCAGTTGGAGCGAGCCCTGGCTCTGCGCGCCGTTCACGGCGGCCGCCCACTGCGTGGTGGTCCCCTTGAGCAGAGCGACGAGTTCCGCGTCGGACCTGTTCTCGCCCCCGGGCCCACCCGCGCCGCCCGCGGTCGCCTCCGGGCGTCCGTCGGCCGACGGTGCGCCGCTGGACGCGGCGCCGGCCCCCGTGGCGGGCCCCGCGCGTCCCCCTCGATCGTCGCGACCGCCACCGGGACCGCCGCCGAACCCGCTGCCGGACTTCGCGGTCCTCACCGCCGTCGGGACGCCGCCGCTGTGTGCGGTGCCCGCCGTCGAGACGGCGAAGGCCGCGGTCGCGGCGCCGCCCGCGAGGAGCGCGAGCACAAGCGCGGCGGCGACGGCCCGTCGGCCACCTCGGCGGGTGACGAGCAGCGCGACGACCGCCGCCACCGCCAGCACACCCACGACGATCCCGATCGCCGGCCAGGCGTAGCCCGTCCGCCACGCCCGGATCACGCCCCACCCACCGGAGGTCACGACCAGACCGACGAGAGCGAGGGTGCCCGGCACCGTCGACCTTCGACTCCACGCGACGGCCGCACCGCCGCCCACCAGCACCGCGATCGCCGGCGCGAGCGCCACGGTGTAGTACGGGTGCACCGTGCCACTCATGAACGAGAAGACCACCCCGGTCACCACCAGCCATGACCCGAACACGGTCAGCCCCAGCGCCAGGTCCCGCTCGAGGCGCCGGCGCGCGACCAGCACGACGCCGATCACCAGCACGAGCAGCGCCGCGGGAAGCAACCAGGAGATCTCGTTGCCGAACTCGTTGCTGAACAGTCGCGCGAGACTCGGGGTGCCACCGAAGGACGTGCCCGTGGCGGCGTCACCGCCCGGCCCGCCCCCGCCGAACCCGCCGGAATCGGAGCCCCCGCTGGTGCCGACGATCCGCGCCAGCCCGTTGTAGCCGAGCACGAGGTCCATGAACGTCCCGTCCTTCGACCCGCCGATGTACGGGCGCGACGACGCGGGCCACACCACGGTGAGCAGCACGTACCACCCGGACGAGACCACCACGGCCACGACGCCCAGCGCCAGGTCCCGCGCCCTGCGCAGCCAGGAGGCCTGCGCGAACAGCAGGTAGGCCAGGCCGAAGCCGGGAAGCACCAGCAGCCCCTGCAGCATCTTGGTGAGGAAGGCGAAGCCGAGGAGCACGCCGCACGCCACGAGCCACCGCCACGACGCCGCCCGGCACGCCCGAACGGTGCAGTACGCCGCTGCGGTCATGAGCAGCACCAGCAGGGCGTCGGGGTTGTTGAACCGGAAGATCAGGACCGCGGCCGGGGTCAGCGCGCACGCGGCGCCCGCGAGCAGCGCCCCGCCCGTCGCGATCCGTTCCGGGAGCGAGGCGAGCAGCCGCCGGGTCGTCAGATAGACCAGCCCGACGGTGCCGACGCCCATCAGCGCCTGCGGCACCAGGACCGACCACGGCGAGAGACCGAAGACGCGGACGAACAGGCCCGTCACCCACAGCGCTGCGGGCGGCTTGTCGACCGTGATGACGTTGCCCGGGTCGAGCGAGCCGAACAGCCAGGCCTTCCAGCTCAGCCCGCCCGCCTGCGCCGCGGCGGCGTAGAAGTCGTTGCCGTAGCCGTTGACCGACAGGTTCCAGCAGTAGAGCAGCGCCGTAGCGGCGAGCAGGGCGGTCACGGCGCAGCGCCGTGGAGTCATGTACTTCACGGCACCACCCTCGCGGGCGGAACTGGACGGTCGTGCCGCTACGCCTGGGAGGTCGCTGTGAGCCCTACGGTGGCGGGTCGCCTAGCGGGGCCGGTCGGCCCCGTCGCCGTCGGATCCGCCCGACGGTCCGCCGTCGCCCGTGGCCGGGGAGGCACCGTCGACGCCGTGGTCGATCGCACCGTGTTCGGTGCCGCCCGCCTCGTCGCCCTCGCCGGGCGCCTCGTCGTCGAACGACGCGGGGAGGTTCTTGACGTGCTTGTTCATCGACCGGATGAGCAGGAAGGTCACGGCGAGGAGCGCGACGATCACGGCGAGGCCGAGGGGCCCGGACTTGCCGAACTCCGGCCCCTTGGGCTTCTGCGGGTCCTGCGCGAGGATCGCGATGTCGCCGGCCAGTTGAAGGAGGGGACTCATCACTTCTCGATCCCGCTGAACAGGTCCTTCTCGGGCATCCTGCTGCTCACCGTGGTCTTCGCCAACTCGTACTCCTCGGTCGGCCACAGCCGCTGCTGCCATTCCATCGGCACCGCGAAGAAGGGGCCGTTGGGGTCGATCTGGGTGGCGTGCGCGCGGAGGGCGTCGTCCCGGACGGGGAAGTACTCGCCGCACTCGACCTGTGTGGTCACGCGGGCCATCATGTCGTTCTTCTCGTCCTTCCACCGGGCGAGCCACTCGGTGTAGGGGTTCTCGAGGCCGTGCTTCTCGAACTCGTCCGCAAAGGCCTGGAACTTGCCGCGGAGGAAGCCGTGGCTGTAGTAGACCTTCGAGATCTGCCAGGGCTCGCCCGCGTCGGGGAACTGCTCGGGATCCGCCGCCGCCTCGTACGCCGCCATCGAGACGGTGTGGGTCATGATGTGGTCCGGATGCGGGTAGCCGCCGTTCTCGTCGTACGTGATCATCACGTGCGGGCGGAACTCGCGGATCAGGCGCACGAGCGTCTCGGTCGGCACCTCGACGGGCTCCAGCGCGAAGCATCCCTCGGGGAGCGGCGGCAGCGGGTCGCCCTCGGGCAGGCCCGAGTCGACGAAACCGAGCCAGCGGTGCTCGACACCGAGGATCGCTGCGGCCTTGGCCATCTCCTCGCGCCGCACCTCGGGCAGCCGGTCCTGGACGCCCGCGACGTCCATCGCGGGATTGAGGATGTCACCCCGTTCGCCGCCCGTGAACGTCGCGACCAGCACGTCGTTCCCCTCGGCCGCGTACCGCGCCATCGTCGCGGCGCCCTTGCTCGACTCGTCGTCCGGGTGCGCGTGAACGGCGAGGAGGCGGTATCCGGTCATGACCCCCAGTGTTCCACGATCGGCCGACGGCACGCCGCGCCGGGTGTGCTTCGATGGAAGCATGCCGACCGCCCCCGTCCGACCTTCCGATCGCTACCCCGACGAGCGCGATCCCGCGCGCGCCCGGCGCATCGGCATCATCGGACTGGTCGTGGTCGTGATCCTGGGCGTCGGGCTCGCGTGGCTGGGCTACCAGAAGTTCTCCCGGCAGCCGGTCACCGGCGAGACCGCGGGCTACCAGGTGCTGTCCGATTCCGCGGTGGACGTGCAGGTCACCGTCACCCGGACCGATCCGCAGCAGGCGGTCAGCTGCATCGTGTACGCCAAGAACAAGGCGGGCGACGAGATCGGCCGGCGCGAGTTCTACGTGGCCCCGTCGCCGGACCCCGTCGTCGTGGTCAGCAGCGAGGTGCGCACCACCGAACCGCCCGCCGTGGGCGACGTCTTCGGTTGCGGGACGAACGTGCCCGCGTATCTTGACCGTGCGTGAGCACTGACAACTCCCCCACCCCGGTCTCTGGGCAGCCGGCCCGCGTGCGCGCGCGGCCGGCCTTCGCCACCGTCTCGAGCTACTACTTCCCCATGCTCGTCGGCCTCTTCGTCGGCGTCATGATCATCAGCAACATCACGGGCACCAAGGCCGTGCTGTTCGCCCCGTCGCTGCACTTCGAGATCCTCGGCCTCCAGGTCGACGGCATCGCCACCGACGGCGCCTTCTACCTCTTCCCCCTCGCCTACGTCCTCGGCGACGTGATCTCCGAGGTCTACGGCTTCCGGGCCATGCGCCGCGTGATCCTCACCGGATTCGCGATCCTCGCCCTCGCGGCGCTGTGCTTCTGGATCACCACCCTGCTGCCGCCCGCGCCCGGCTGGCCCAACGACGAGGCCTTCAAGACCGTCGCCGGCGTGGTGCCCCGCTTCCTCATCGCAGGCCTGGCCGGCTACCTCGTGGGCGAATTCATGAACTCGTGGGTCCTGGTGCGGATGAAGGCCTGGACGGGCGAGAAGCACCTCTGGTCGCGCCTGCTCGGCTCCACCGTGGTCGGCGAGTTCTTCGACACCCTGGTCTTCTGCTCCATCGCCGCGCCCGCACTGGGCTTCACCAGCCCGGGGCAGTTCCTCAACTACCTGATCCTCGGTTTCGTGTGGAAGACCCTGGTCGAGATCGTGATAATGCCCCTGAGCTACGCGCTCTGCGCCTTCCTCAAGCGCCGCGAGCCCACCTACCAGCAGGCTCTACTGGCCGCCTGAACCGAATGCCCCATTCCGTTTCCCATGCTAGAATCAGCGGATACACGGTTCCGCTTGGGGCCGTGTATTGCTGCATTTACGGGCCCCGGGCGCCGTTCCGGGGCCGGTCGGCTGTGGGAGGGATATCCACGGCGGGCCGTGCCGACTACGACGAAGGACGAACGAAATGACGGACACTCAGGTGACGTGGTTGACCCCCGAGTCCCACGAGCGCCTCAAGAACGAGTTGGACGCCTTGATCGCCAACCGCCCCGTCATCGCCGCCGAGATCAACGAGCGTCGCGAAGAGGGCGATCTCAAGGAGAACGGCGGCTACCACGCTGCGCGCGAGGAGCAGGGCCAGCAGGAGGCGCGCATCCGCCAGCTGCAGGAACTCCTCAACAACGCCAAGGTCGGTGAGGCCCCCACCCAGTCGGGTGTCGCGCTGCCCGGCTCGGTCGTGAAGGTGTACTACGACGGAGACGAGAAGGACACCGAGACCTTCCTCATCGCCACCCGGGAGGAGGGCGCGCAGGACGGCGGCCTCGAGGTCTACTCGCCGAGCTCGCCGCTCGGTGCCGCGCTCATCGACGCCAAGGTCGGCGAGTCGCGCGAGTACACCATCCCCAGCGGCGCGGTCGTCAAGGTGACGCTGGTCAGCGCGGAGCCGTACCACTCCTGACCGCTCGATCGACGAAGAAGCGGCCCGCCCCCTGGGGGACGGGCCGCTTCTCGTATCGGTACCCGGTCATCCGGCGCGGCTGCGCAACAGCTGGCTGACGGTGACGAAGGCGTACCCCTGGTCGCCGAGCTGCGTCATGGTGCGATCCAGCGCGGTGGCCGAGGAGACGAAGGTGTCGTGCAGCATGACGATCTGCCCCGGCTTCACCTTCAGCAACACCTGGGTCAGGCCGTCCGGGTTGCCCTGGTAGTTGTAATCCATCGAGTCCAGGTCCCAGAGGATCTGCGTCAGGCCCAGCCGCTGCCCGGCCTCCACGACCGCCGGCGACGTGTGACCGCCCATCGGCCGGAACAGCGTGGGCGCGCTGCCCACGGAGGTGCGGATCGCGTCGCTGGTCTGCTGCAGCTGCGCCGTGGTGTCGCTCTCCGACAACGTCGTCATGTCGGGCTGAGTCCAGGTCCCGTTGGCGACCTCGTTCCCGGTGCCGGCGATCGCCGTCATGACATCGGGGTTGAGATTGACCTGTGCACCGGTCACGAAGAACGTGCCCTTCGCTCCGTGGCTGTCGAGGATCTGCAGGAACTGCCTGGTCGCGGGCCCCGGGCCGCCGGAGAAGGTCAGCGCGACGCACTTGCTCTTCGCGCAGTCGACGCTGCCGTCCGGCAGGTACACGGGCTTGGTCACGGGCTTCGCCGCCGCCTGCGGGGCGGCGGTCCCGCCGCCCTGGCCCGACGGTGCGCCTTCGTCCCGGTGCGCGGCGTCGCCGCCTCCGGGCGTGGTCGGCGCGGGCGGCACCGCGGGCGCGGTAGGACCGGCGACGGTGGTCTGCGGCTTCGCGGGCGCGCTCGGCGGCGGCACCACGACGGTCATCGTGGCCGGCGCCTGCGGCGACGGCGGCGCGGTGGTCTGCCCCGCGGGCAGCGCCCCGGGGTTGACCCCGGCGCCCGGCGTCGCGGAGGCGCCCGACGGGGCCGACGGCAGCGGGTCGAACGTGAGGCTCGACCCGAGACGACTCGGATCGCCGCCGGTCACGCCGCATCCGACCGCGACGGCAGCCGCGATCACGAGGGCACTCCCCGCGACCGCGTAGTTGCGGACCTTCCGGCTCTGCTTCGGCCTCAAGAACTCACTCCAGCCACTTGTGTCACTTTCTACAACAAGCGCCACTTTAGTCCCACGAACCCTGAAGGGGAAGTCGAAGGTTCGGATGGTGACCGAGTCGTTACTCCCGACCGCGGTCGCCCAAGGCGCGGACAAGGGGCCGACAAGGCCGGAAGCGGACCATCGTGCCGTGCATCCGAACTACTTCGAGCCGTGGCATCGGCGCCATCCGGCCGTCTTCATCATCCTGACCGTGACGGCCATCGTGCTGATCATCCTCACGGTGGGAGCCGGGCTACTCCTCGGGCTCGGCGTGCTGTTCGCGCACGCCCTGTCCGACCCGGTACCCGTCGACGAGCACGACGAGCGCACGGTCCGGGCACGGCTGAGCGGGTACGGCGCCGACGTCGACTCGGGGCGGGACGTCTCCGGCCTGTGGTGCGAGCGGCTCGTCGACGGCGACGAGAGTACGCGATGGTTCCCGCCCGGACCTCGAACGACCGGCGATGTCGTCATCGACGGCGACATCGCCACGATCGGCGTGCACTACTACCCCCAGGGCGCCCCGAAGGACCCCGACGAGGATCCCGTCCGGGCGAAGAAGGTGGCGCAGTTCCGCTACGAGTCCGGGATGTGGCGCTACTGCGGCGTCAGCTGAAGGCGTTCTCCAGATCCGCGATGAGGTCGCCGATGTCCTCGATGCCGACGGACAACCGCACCAGGTCCTCGGGGACCTCGAGCTGCGAGCCGGCGGTGGAGGCGTGGGTCATGGCGGCGGGGTGCTCGATGAGCGACTCGATGCCGCCGAGCGACTCCGCCAGGGTGAAGATCTCGGTGCGCGCGCAGAACCGCTGCGCCGCCTCGCGACCGCCGGCCAGACGCACGGAGATCATGCCGCCGAAGCGCTTCATCTGCTTGGCGGCGACGGCGTGGTTCGGGTGGCTCTCGAGCCCCGGGTAGAGCACCGTCGAGACCTCGGGACGACCGGCGAGGAACTCGACGATCTTCTCCGCGTTGTCGCAGTGCCGGTCCATGCGCACGCCGAGCGTCTTGATGCCGCGCAGCGCGAGGTAGACGTCGAACGGGCCGGGCACCGCGCCCGCGCCGTTCTGCAGGAAGGCGAAGTCGGTGTCGAGCTGCTCGTCGTTGGTCACGAGCGCGCCGCCGACGGTGTCGCTGTGCCCGCCGAGGTACTTGGTCACCGAGTGCAGCACCACATCGGCGCCGAGCGTGAGCGGCGTCTGCAGGTAGGGGCTGGCGAAAGTGTTGTCCACCACCAGCTTCGCGCCGCCCTCGTGCGCCACCTCGGCGAGCGCGGCGATGTCGCCGATGTTGAGCAGCGGATTGGTCGGCGTCTCGATCCACACCAGCTTGGTGGTGGGGCGGATCGCGGCGCGCACCGCGTCGACGTCGGTGATCGGCGCGGGGGTGTGCTCGATCCCCCACTGCGAGAAGACCTTGTCGATGAGCCGGAAGGTGCCGCCGTAGGCGTCGTCGGGGATCACCAGGTGATCGCCGGGGCGCAGGGCGGCGCGGAGCAGGCAGTCGGTGGCCGCCATGCCGGAGGCGAAACCCCGGCCGAAGGTGCCCTCCTCGATCGCGGCGAGGTTGGCCTCGTAGGCGCGACGGGTGGGGTTTCCGGTGCGGGCGTACTCGAAGCCGCCGCGCATGCCGCCGACGCCGTCCTGGGCGAAGGTGGAGCTCGCGTAGATCGGCACGTTCACGGCGCCCGTCAGCGGGTCGGGCTCGTAGCCGGCGTGGATAGCGCGGGTCGAGAAGCCCTGCGCCGCATGCTTGTCGATGGCGCTCTTCTGCTCGCTCATGGTGCGGCCCTTTCTACTTGCCGTGGGAGAGGAAGTTCAGCACGTCGTGCCGGGTGATCACGCCGACGGGCTTGCCGTCGTCGATCACCATGAGGGCGTCGGACTCGCGCAGCGCCGTGTTGGCGGCCGAGACGGGCTCGCCCGCGCCGATCAGCGGGAACGCGGGGCCCATGTGCTTGCTCACCGGGTCGGCGAGTTCGGCGCGGCCCTCGAAGACCGCCGAGAGCAGCTCACGCTCGGTGACGGCGCCCGCGACCTCGCCCGCCATGATCGGCGGCTCGGCACCCACGACGGGCATCTGCGAGACGTTGTACTCCGCCAGGATCTCGATGGCGTCGCGAATGGTCTCCGACGGGTGCGTGTGCACCAGGTCGGGCAGCTCGCCCTTCTTGCCGCGCAGGATGTCGCCGACGAGGGACTCCTGCTCGTTGGGGTCGAGCGGCGCACGCAGGAAGCCGTAGCTCGACATCCACTTGTCGTTGAAGATCTTCGACAGGTAGCCGCGGCCACCGTCGGGCAGGAGCACGACGACGACGGCGTCCGGATCGCGCTCGGCGACGCGCAGCGCGGCGACGACGGCCATGCCGCACGAGCCGCCGACGAGCAGCCCCTCCTCGCGCGCCAGGCGGCGGGTCATCTCGAAGGAGTCGGCGTCGGAGACGGCGATGATCTCGTCGGGGATGTCCGGGTCGTAGGCGGTGGGCCAGAAGTCCTCACCCACGCCCTCGACGAGGTACGGCCGGCCGGTGCCGCCCGAGTAGACGGAGCCCTCGGGGTCCGCGCCGACGACCTTGACCTTCCCGCCCGAGACCTCCTTGAGGTAGCGGCCGGTGCCGGTGATGGTGCCGCCGGTGCCCACGCCCGCGACGAAGTGGGTGATCTTCCCCTCGGTGTCGCGCCAGATCTCCGGGCCGGTGGTCTCGTAGTGCGAGGCCGGGCCGTTGGGGTTGGAGTACTGGTTCGGCTTCCAGGCGCCCGGGATCTCGCGAGTCAGGCGGTCGGAGACGTTGTAGTACGAGTCCGGATGCTCGGGCGCGACGGCGGTCGGGCACACGACGACCTCGGCGCCGTAGGCCTTGAGCACGTTGCGCTTGTCCTCGCTGACCTTGTCCGGGCAGACGAAGACGCACTTGTAGCCGCGCTGCTGCGCGACGATCGCCAGGCCCACGCCCGTGTTACCGGAGGTGGGCTCGACGATGGTGCCGCCGGGCTTGAGCTCGCCCGACTGCTCCGCGGCGTCGATCATCTTCACCGCGATCCGGTCCTTGCTGGACCCGCCGGGGTTGAGGTACTCGATCTTGGCCGCGACCAGGCCGGATCCGGGCTTCACCACGGAGTTGAGTCGCACCAGTGGGGTGTCGCCGATCAACTCGCTGACGTGTCCTGCGATACGCATGCGTCCATCGTCCCAGAACCGCCCGCGCCGCCTCACGGCCGGTCCGTGCGCACCCGTCTAGATTGGGTGCATGGGGTACTCCCGAAACCGGCTCGCCCGTGACGCGCTGTACACCTCGGCCGCCGCCGTCAGCGGCGCCGGAGCCACCTGGGGTGCCTACGCCCTGCTCACCAAGCAGGCCAGGACGGCGCGCACCGTCATCCCCCACCGCACCGACAAGGCACCGTCGAAGGACGGGGTCTACGCCCCCGGCACGACGCAGGTGGAACGCCCCGGACCCGGGCATCCGGCGGACGTGAGCCTGATGGTCTTCGGGGATTCCACCGCCGCGGGCCTCGGGGTCGACGATGCCGAGCACACGCCCGGGGTGCTCCTCGCGCGCGGCGTCGTCGCCGAGACTGGACGGACCGTGCGGCTCGCGGTGAAGGCGATCGTCGGCGCGACGTCGAAGGGGCTCGCGGCGCAGATCGAGGCCGCATTCATCGCGAAGCAGATCCCGGACGTGGCGGTGATCATCGTCGGCGCGAACGACGTGACCGCGCTCAATTCGATCGAACCCTCCGCGCGGCGCCTCGGAGCGGCCGTCGCACAGCTGCGCGGCGCGGGTGCTGAGGTCGTGGTGGGCACGTGCCCGGACATCGGCGTGGTGCAGTCCATCCCGCAGCCGTTGCGGTCCGTGATCCGCAGGTACGGGCTGCAACTCGCTGCGCGACAGCGGGCGCACGTACTGGCAGCGGGCGGACACCCGGTGCCCTTCGCCGACACCCTGACGCCGGAATTCCTCGAAGCTCCCGAGCGCATGTTCTCCCCCGACAACTTCCACCCGTCGGCCGCGGGCTACGAGCTCGCGGCCCGACTGCTGCTCCCCGAGGTGCTCGCCGTGCTCGGCGAGTGGCACGGCCCTCTTCCCTCGCCGCCGGAGGTCTCCGAGGCCGCCGACGCGAACCGGCTGACGGCGCGCCTGGCGCGCGTCCTGCGGCGGGATTGACGCGCCTCTGCGACGCGCCTGCGACACGGCGACGACGCCGCCGCGATCGCGGCACCGCAGCATCGGACGAGTGCGTACCCAGCTTCCGACCAGCCCACTCCACCGGATCGGCGACTACAGCGTCGTCCGCCGCCTCGGAGCCGGCGGGATGGGCGAGGTCTACCTGGCCCGCCATCCCCGGCTGCCGCGGCTCGACGCGGTGAAGGTGCTGCGCGCCGCAGCGTCCCCGTCGGCGCCCGACGCGCTGGCCAGGTTCGATCAGGAGGCCGGCCTCATGGCCCGGCTGACCCATCCGAACATCGTCGCGGTCTACGACCGCGGCCGGATCGGAGGTCGCCCGTGGATCGCCATGGAGTTCGTCGCGGGCCCCACGACGGGTGAACTCCAGCGTCGCGGGCCACTGCCTCCCGACGACGTCGTGGCCGTCGTCCGCGCAGTGGCCTCCGCCCTGGACTACGCCTGGACCGAGCACCGCGTGGTGCATCGGGACATCAAACCGGACAACATTCTCGTCACCCTGGCCGGCGGCGTCCGCGGGGTGAAGGTCGCCGACTTCGGGGTCGCCAAGGCACTGGACCGCCCGGCGGGCATCACCGCCGCAGGAATGACCCTCGGCACCCTCGGTTACGCCGCCCCCGAGGTCTTGACCGGCGAGGGATGCGACAACCGGTCCGATCTCTACAGCCTCGCCGCGACCGCGACCGCGCTACTGACGGGAGTGCAGGTCTTTCGCGGCGACCGGTCCACCGTCCTGTCCGCGCAGCTCACCGGACGCTTCGCCACGCCGACGGTGCGCGGCACGCCGCTTCCCGCAGCGGTCGAGACGGTGCTCCGGCGGGGCCTGAGCCCGGCACCGTCGGACCGTTACCCCTTCGCCGCGGTGTTCGCGGACGAGCTGGGGCGCGCGTTCCGTGCCGGAGTCACCCCTCCCCCACCGAAGCCCGTGACGGCCCCCGGGCCGGCGCCCGCACCGGCCCCGGCACCCGCCCCTACGGCCCGCGTGCCGACTCCTCGCGCCCGCATTCGCCGACGCAGGATCGCCGTCGTCGGCGGAGCGGTCGTCTGCGCCCTGATCCTCGGCGCCGGGGTCGTGACCGCGAGCATCCACGGGTCACGGACAGACCGGGCCACCGGCGGTACCGCGGCGACCGCGCCCGCGCAGTCGACGCCGACATCGGCCCGGACGGTCCCCGATTTCCGCGGTTTGACCCTGAACGAGGTATCGGCGCGTGCCGATGAGTCTGGCGTGGACTTCACGATCGACGGCACCGCCCCCGCGGAAGGCGGCGTGGTCACGACGCAGGATCCGGCCCCGAATACCGCCGGCTACGACGGCGTGATCCGCCTCGACTTCTCCTGAGCAGACGCCGAACGCCCCGCAGCCGGGGCTGCGGGGCGTTCGGAAGGTGTCGGCTAGTCGCTGCTGTAGAAGTAGCTCAGCAGGCGCAGGATCTCGACGTACAGCCAGACCAGGGTGACGGTCAGGCCCAGGGCCACGCCCCACGCCGCCTTCGACGGTGCGCCGGCGCGGATCAGCTGATCCGCCTGGTCGAAGTCCAGCAGGAAGCTGAACGCCGCGATCGCGATGCACACCAGCGAGAAGATGATCGCGATGGTGCCGCCGCCGCGCAGCGGGTTCGAGTCACCACCGGTGACCAGTGCGATCACCATGTTGCCGAGCGCGAGCACCAGGACGCCGATCATCGCCGCGAAGAGCATGCGAGTGAAGCGCGGGGTCACGCGGATGGCACCGGTCTTGTAGACCACGAGCATGCCGATGAAGACGCCGATCGAGGCGAGCACGGCCTGGCCGATCAGCGCACCGGCACTGACACCGCTGACCATGTAGTTCGCGAAGACGAACGAGATCGAGCCGACGAACAGGCCCTCGAGCGCCGCGTACGACAGCACGATGGCCGGGTTGTCCTGCTTGCGGCCGAAGCTGGCGACCATCACCAGGATGAAGCCGCCGATGCCTCCGACGAGCAGAAGCGGCATCGGGGAAACGATGCCGCCGGCGACGAGTGCGTACGCCGCGACGGCGAAGGCGATGAGCACACCGAGCGTGGCCGCGGTCTTCGTGACCACGTCGTCGATCGTCATCGTGCCGGAGCCCGTGCCCTGCTGGTACGGGGCCTGCGGCGGCTGCTGGTACTGCTGGAACTGCATGCCCTGGGCGGCGCCTGCGGCACCCATCCCCAGGTTCATGCCCTGCGGGTATCCCTGCTGCTGACCGTAGCCCTGCTGCGGGTAGCCCTGCTGATAGCCGGCGGGCGCCTGCTGGCGGGTCTCCTTGGTCAGCCCGCGGAAGATCGGGTTGCTGCTTTCGCGCACCGTGGGGTCCTTTCCCTGGTCGTGCACCTGTACGTACTGTTCAACGTTCGCGACGGCTGCCGAAGTTCCCGGTTTCGGCGACGTCTTTACGAACAGCTTAACCATGTCGGGGCGGATGCGCAGGTGGCTTATGCCGCGGGACGATCCAGCAGGTCGTACAGCCGGTGCCGCAGCTCGTCGCGGGGCACGACGGATTCGACGGCCGCCAGCGAATCGTCGTCGTCGCTGCGGAGCACGCCGAGCAGCATGTGCGCGCTCTCGATGCTCCGGTCCTTACGGTGCGCGGCCTCTCGCACCGCGAGTTGCAGCGTCTTCTTCGACGCGGGGTCGAACGGGATGTGCCCGGCGCGGAAACGCTTGCGGATCGGCCGCAGGATGTCGAAGCCGAAGCGTTGCTCGACGGCGTCCGCGACGGCGCCCACATCGATACCGATGCCGCGCAGGGCCTCGGCATCCTTATCGGTGAGCACGCGGCCGGCGGCCGAGGCCCGCACGGCCTCGGGCGTGAGGCCCACGTCGCTCAGCTCGCTCTGCAGCGGACCGTCGACGGTGCCGAGCACGCCGAGCAGCAGGTGGGTCGGGGTGATCTTGTCGGCGCCGCTGTCGCGCGCCTCCTCCTGGGCGAGCACGACCGCGACGCGGGCGCTCTTGGTGAACCGTTCGAACACAGCAGTCCTGTTCCCGGCTACTTGCCGTACTTCTTGTGCACCGCCTGGCGGCTGACCGCGAGGTGTTCCGCGATGTCCTGCCAGGACCAGCCGAGGCTTCTGGCATTGGACACCTGGACCGCCTCGAGTTGGTCGGCCAGCTTCCGCAGTGCGACGACGGCGCGGAGCCCCTCCGCGGGGTCCTCCGATGCCGCCGATCCGACGAGGGTGGGTGGTGAGCTCACGCTCGTCAATCTACGTTGACGCAGTCCCGGATGTCAACGCATGTTGACAAGTTCGACGGTGCGCCGCGCGCTACGCTTCCCTCGCGCCCCCATAGCCCAATTGGCAGAGGCAGCGGACTTAAAATCCGCAAAGTCAGGGTTCGAATCCCTGTGGGGGCACTGGTCAGACCATGTTGCTCAATACACCTCTTGGGCTCCGTGCCTCAGATTGCCTCAACTGGTCGGAAACTCTGTCCGGCCGCCTTCAGCGCCTCGTCCTGGCTGTGCGCGTAGGTCGCCATGGTAAAGGCTGCCGAGCTGTGACCCAGCCACGCCGCGATCACCGCGATAGGGACGCCCCGCAGGTGCATCAACGTGGCGCAGGAGTGCCGCGCGTCGTGGAGCCGTACGCGCTCGATCTTGAGCCCGTCGAGCATCCGGCCCCACCTGAACGTGAGCGTGGCCGGCGTCAGCGGCTGGCCGGCCTCGTCGCACGCGACGTACTCCCCCGGGCCGTACGCCTCGCCGAGCGCCAGTCGTTCGCGCTGCTGCTGCTTCCGTGCCGCCTTGAGCGCGGCCAGCGCGTCGTCCGGTAGCGGAAGCGTGCGCCGGGACGCCTTCGACTTCGGCGTGCCGACGATCGACTCCTTGCCGACCGCGACCCGGTTCTCGACGATCGCGACGGTGCCGGCCTTGAGGTCGACGTGCTCCCAACGCAGGCCCGCGATCTCGCCGCGCCGCAGCCCGTACAGGGCGAGCGCCCACAGGGCGCGGTCTCGGCTGCCGTGGTCGATGACGCGCAAGATCTCCTTCTCCGTCAGGGTGCGGTACTTCTTCGGGTCCGCCGGCACGCGGTCGACGAGCTGAGCGACGTTGCGCACGACCTTGCCCTGCGCCTGCTCGCTCGCGAGCACCTGCATCAGCAGCCCGAGCATCTGATTCACCGACCGCGGCGTGTACTGCCGGCGGCCCTCCACCTCGCCGGCCCGGAGCCGTTGCACGAGGCCATCGACGTCGGCCTTTTCGAGCCGCTGCACCGGCCTACTGCCCAGCTCATCGCGGACCGGCTGCAGGCTCACCCGGTACCCGCGAGCCGTGCTCGCCTTGATCCGATGCTTCGACGTCAGCCAATCGGCGCAGGCCTGCTCGACGGTGCGCTTCGACGCCGCCACGTACGCGCCGTTCTGGACCGCGCCCAGCGTCTCAGCGTGGAATGCGCGAGCTTCCTTCTCCGTGGCGAACGACCGGTTCACCTGGTGGCGCGCCCCGGCCGCGTCCACGGGATTGAGCTTCACGCGCCACCGATCCTCCGGCCTGCCCGTGCGCCGGTTCGTCACCGTCGTCTTGGTGATGCCCCGCGGGAGCCGCTGCCTACTCATCTTCGAACTCCGCCCACGCACGCATTATCGAAAGCTCGTATGCAAGATCGGATTTCGTGAATTCGCGGTCAACAAGAACCTGCGGCCACACCTTCGGGTTCATCCGGTCGTACCGCTCGAGCGCGCTCTCGCCGAACGTGACCGCGGTCGCGGCCGCGCGCCGTCTCTCATCGGCCGGGAGAGTGTGATCGTCAGCAGCCCGGGAGGCCTGCACGAATCCGTCGATCATCGACTGCAGCCGGAACGCCGGCCAGTGCAGGTTCGTCCGCTGCAGGTTCCGCGCCGCCTCGGTCGCACTCGCCTGGTGCACCGGCGACTCCCATACGTCCGAGTCGCCGGGGTCCGGCAACAACAGGTCGATCAGCCCAACATCCAGCGCCTGAGCTATCACGAGGAGATCGGCGACGTCGAGGACCTTCTTCCGGCCGTTCTCGTAGTTGGAGATCGTCTCCCGACTGACCCTGTGGCCGATCTCGGCTGTCGAGTCCGAGAGCCATTGCGCGGACCTGTCGCCACGGATCTTCGCGATCCCTCGTGCGATCCGCCGGTTCACCTCCTCCGACCACGGACGGTCGAGCTTCGGCAGTCCGACGGTGTGAATGTGATCCTCCGTGCAGCCCGGCGGGCATTCCTGTTGCGTCATATCAACGCAAATTACCGGCCTCTTGCGCAAACTTCAATGGACGCGTTAATCTTGCGCAAGACTCCGAGAGTCTACGCAGAATCTACACAATCCAGGAGGTAGCTGTGACCCACTCAACTCTCCCGCCCGCTGTGGCGATCATGAATGACCATGCCGACGTGAGCGCCCGGCTCAAGGTCAGCCGCTCGACCGTCTTCGCGCTCTGGAAGTCCGGCCAGCTCGGCTCGGTGAAGATCGGCAAGCGCCGGTTCTCCACTGACCGGCAGATCACCGAGTACGTCGCGCGACTCGAAGCCGGCGCGGCGTGAGCGCGCTCAACGCGCTCGACGGCACCGTGGTGGGCCCCGTCGAGGTCGATCCGCGTGAGCCGGTCGTGTACGTGCCGATCGCCGGCACCGATCCGGAGCGGCCGACGATGCTGCTGCTCGACCTGGAGGACCTCGACGCGCTGGTCGAGGCCCGCGCACGTCTCGTCGAGTCCTACCCCGCTGCGCTCACCCGTACCCCACAGGGGGACAAGTGACGCACTACCTCGCCGCCCTCGTGATCGTCGCCGTGTTCGCCGTCATGGCGTTCGCGGCTGAGCAGATCGACCGATACCGACAGCTCGCCGATCACGCAGACCAAGGCGTCGGCGCCGACGAGTACGCCGGCCCGCGCCGCTACACCCGCCCCACCGACCGCGAGGGCCGCGTTTCAAACGCGACCCAGGGTCGCATCTCGAATGCGACCCCTCGGCAGCAGAAAGCCCCGGGCGCTCCCGCCAAGAAGTCACCCAGGGCTACCGACCAGCACCCCACCAAGGAGAACCGATCATGAGCCACGATACCGCCTTCATCGCCCTCGACGAGCCGCAGAAGTTCCGCACCATCCACGACGTGGAGCTCGCCCTCGACGATCTGCTGCCCGAGACGTCGTTCACGCCGCCGCAGCTGGCCCGCATCGCAGCGGTGGCGCGCGAGAAGCACGCGGACCGGCGCACGCAGACCGTCGCGATCCTCGACGTGGCCGCGCAGGAGGTCGCAGGGCAGCAGGCACCCGAGAGCCCCGGACTCCGCGCGCTCGACGCGTTCCGTGCTGAGTTCGGCCCCCAGGTGAGGTACGAGTCCGGGGCCCCGCTGCCGTGGCTCGAGCGAAACCGGCCGCACTGGTCCGACCCTGCCGAGGACTACGCGAACGCCTCGGCGCCCACGGTGACGCGCTGGCACTCGGTGCCCGTGACGGTGCCGCTGACGGGGCACACCAGCGCATCAACCGCCGACGGCGGCCTCGCACTCGCCGGATTCACCGCGCGCCTCGCTCAGTGCCCGATCGACCGTGAGCCGCACGTTGTCCTCGCCTACACGGGGTGGCGCCCTGACGGAACGTCCAGCGCCGGCCGCAGCAGCTTCGACGTCCGCCTCGAAGAGGCCGCGGCGTTGGCTCGCGCACTGCTGCTGCTCATCGACGTCGCCCGCGAGGAGGTCGGCGGTGAGTGACGGCCCCGGCGCCGCGGTGGCCGCGTCGGCGACGGTGCTGACGCTGCAGCACCACGCCGCGATCCGGCGCACGATCGACGAGCTCGTCGCCGCCGGCCACGTATTCGACGCCGATCACGTGCACGCGCGGCTGCCGGCCGAGACGAGCGCGTGGCTCGATGCGCACCCGCAGGTGCTCGGCGGGTACATGCAGCACGTCGTGCGCCAGTGCCGCGTCCGGTTCGTCGGATGGACCGACTCGCACCGTCGGCCGGGCCGGCCCCAGCGCGTCTGGGCGTGCACTCGATGAACGACAGCCCCGATGGTCGCAGGCGCGGTTCGACTCCGCGCCGGGGCACCACGGCGCCCGCGATGGGCGCCGCCCACGGAACCCGAAGGAGTAGAACCCAAGTGAGCGCACCCGGCGCACCACCCCTGCAGCCGCGCGAGAAGTGGCTCCGCGTCGTCGTGAGCGTCCGCGGGCTCAACGCATCCGAGTTCTGCGTCATCGTCGCCGTGTTCAACCGCGTGGGCGAGACGAACGACGGCGTCGAGCTGACCGGCCCACGACTGGGAAGCGAGATCCCGATCAGCGCGGCCCGCGCCAGTCGCGCCCTGCGGACCCTGACCGAACGCGGACTACTCCAACGCGACGGCCTCGCCTACTGGATGGCCTACGCCGGGGAGGCGCTGTGACGGAGCCATTCTCGAAGCTGCAGTGGCTCAAGGACGCACCCCGCCTCGGACTGACCGCCTCCCAGTGGTGCGCGCTCATCGAAGCGTTCGGCCGCACCGACGCATCCGGCCGCAACGCTCGGCTCAGCGCTGAGGCGCTATCCGATGTTGCCGGCATCTCAGACCGCGGTGCGCGCCAGGCGCTCGGCGACCTCGTCGCCCGCGGGATCCTCATCCGAACCTCTCGCGGTGGCCGATCACGCGACGGTAGGCGGTGGGCCTCCACTTATGCACTCGGACAGCTATCAACCGGCAGCACACTGCCTGTCGATAGCCGCCCAGCTCCGGTAGAAGCACACCGACCGACTTCGACCGGAAGCACGTTGCCGGTCGAATCTCGTTCAACCGGAATCACGGTGCCGGTTGAACACGATCCCAGTGCGGACGGAGTCAAACCGCGTTCAACCGGAAGCGCAGTGCCGGTCGTAGACGATCCCAGACCCGGCGTCAGTGGCTATCAACCGGCAAATCCGCGTTATCAACCGGAAGCCCACTTCCTACCATCAGATCAGCTTCCATCAGATCCTTCGTCTTACGTAAGCAACGCGGGCACGCGAGGCGAGCGGCGGCGAAAAGATTCGCAAACCGAAGAACCGCACGGTCGGCATCTGCAGGCGGTCGATCCGGCGAACCACATCCCAGCGGGTCGCGGTTCGTCCCGGCCGGCGGATGTGGCCGCGGTGCCGAACGGTCGGCCCGACCTTCCGCCGCACCGCCGCTTCGACGATCCGAACGGCGGGGTCCGGCTGCAGCTGAATCCTGACCGCCTCACGCCCGAGCAGACGGCCGCGTGGTCGGCCCTCATCGGCGGCTTCGAGCCCGCCGAGCGCGCGCTCTCGTACCTGACGGACGCAGACCTGGACCACCTGCTCGACCAGTTCACCAGGTCGCGGCGCAAGCAGAACAACGACACGTTCGTCCGGTTCGTCGTCGGCGAGTTCGACGGCGCGTGGTGGTCGGCCGGCCGCCCCACCGGTGCGCCCTTCGTCGAGCTGGTCGACAAGCTCCTGCCCCCGAAACGACGCCCGACACCACCGACACCGAAGGAGCCGGCATGAGCTTCGACCACGAGGGCACCGTCCGGCTGCTGACGGCGGCGCTCGCCGGCACCCCGGCGCTACCCGGTGCCGCATGCCGCGACAGCGCCGAACTGTTCGACCCGCCCGCCGAGCACGAGCCGTCCACCGCCGCCGCGCGCCGGCACGAGGCAGCCGTGCGGCTCTGCAGGTGGGCGTGTCCCGTGCTCGCCGAGTGCGAGCGGTGGGCGGACACCCTGACCAAGTCGCAACGCCCCGGCGGCGTGATCGCCGGCCAGCGTCCCCGCCTCGGAGCCCCGGGGCGCCCCCGAAAGGCATCCGCATGACCGACCGCCCCGTCGACGTCCGACTCGGCCACCTGCTGACCGCGTTCACCCTCGCCGCGTTCCAGCCGGGCGCCGGAGAGGGCGACGTGCTCGCCGAGATCTTCAGCGAGCACCCCGATCTGACGTTCATCGAGGCGGTGCCCGCACTCGTCGAAGCGCTGCACGTGCTCGGCGCCGGCACACCGCTGGTCCACAACGCCGGCATCGACACCCTGCGCGAGCAGCTCGCGACGACCTACCCCGCCGCGGACCGCGGCCGACCCGAGGAGACCGACCGATGAAGATCCAGAACACCTGGCCCACGCACAAGGCCCGCGCCCGTGGCAGGAACGCCCGCCACCGCGCCATGATCCGCGCCCAGCGCCGGACCACGCCGACGACTCGACGGCGCCCCCGGACCGAAGGCAAGGGGCCGGACGGTGCGGCGCGCTGACGGGCTGCACCTCGACCCGGCAGACGTGCAATTCCTCGCCACCCTGCTGGAATCGATGCGGCAGCGGCTCGCCCGCAACGGAGTGACCGCTTCGGCGCAGGCCTCCACCTTCATCGAGCAGATCCGTTCCGCCGCAGACCGGTTCGGGGAACAGAAACGTTCCGCCGACGTAACGGAAGATGCGGCGGCCACCGCCGATGGGTCAGCGTTGCCCCATGACCTCCTCACCACTGCCGAAGCCGCGGCGATCCTCGGTATCGGCGCCGCTGGCGTTCGGCAGCTCGGTCGTCGAGGCACCCTCACGGGCTACCGAGTCGGCGGACGGTGGCTCTTCGCCGCTGCCGACGTCGTCCGACGAGCAGAACGCCGCGCCGCCTAAGCGGGTCCGCATCCCCGGCGTCGAGATCGCCCGCGTCGGGCGGTTCTTCCCCGGCGGCGGGGACGGCGATCGACGCGACGAGGCCGGCGGGGTCACGTTCACGCCCGAGGACTTCGCCGACGCCGTCGCAGCCTTCAACGCCGGCATCACGCCGAAGCCGGTACTCAAGGTCGGCCACCACGACCCGAGATTCGACGGCGAACCGTCGATCGGCTGGATCGAGAGCCTGCGCGTCAGCGAAGGCGGCCGGGTCCTCGTCGGCGACCTCGCCGGCGTACCGCGGTGGGTCGCCGACGCCGCGCCCTCGCACTTCCCGAACCGTTCCCTCGAGGCGGTGTTCGGCTACGAGGACGCCGACGGCACCGTCTGGCCGCTCGTCCTGACCGGCCTTGCGCTCCTCGGCGCCACCGAGCCCGCGATCGGCAACCTCAAGGAGCTCAGGGACTTCGTCGCCGCATCGTCCCGCGGCCACAGCGCCGTCACCACCGACCGTTCGCCGCTCCTCGCGGCCGCGCGTGCCCGCCGCGTCCGTCGAGCACGAAACAGCAACTAACACAAGGAGTATCACGCACATGGGTATCACCCAGTACAGCCCCCGCGCCTACGTGGTCGGCGCGGACGTCACCGTCACCGCCACCGCGCCGATCCTCGCCGGTCGCCTGGTCGCCGTCGGCTCCACCAGCGCCGAGGGCAACCTCACCGGCCAGCACGCCGCCGCCGCAGCGCCCGCCGTCCTCGGCGTCGCGTGGAACGACTGCCCGACCGGCTCGCAGGTCGCGATCGCCACCGCCGGCATCGTCCGCCTCACCGCGTCCGCCCCGGTCACTGCCGGCACCCTCGTCGCCGCCACCGCGGACGGCAAGGTCGCCCCGGCCGGCGCCAACCCGCCGATCGGCTACGCCGTCACCAGCGGCGCCGCCGACGGCTCCGTCCACGTCAAGCTCAAGTAAGGAGCACCCCCATGCCCAGCGCACCCATGCTGCTGCCGACCCTCAACGGCCGCAACGTCACCGTCGACGCGTTCCTCAAGAACCCGATGCGCATCACCGAGCAGGTCGCCAAGCTCGCCGACCACCAGCTCATCGCCCAGCACCTCTACCACACGCTCGGCCAGCCCGTCGAAGGCGGCGGCGTCCTCTGGGCCTCCATCCAGTCCAAGGACGAGCTGCTCGCCGCCGGCGACGTCGGCCCCCGCTCGCCGGGCTCCGAGTACAGCGAACTGCAGCCCGTGCTGCCCGAGCCGCGACTGAGCCAGGTCGAGGACTACGGCGCGACGATCACCCTCACCGAGGAGGACATCCGGCGCAACGACCTCGCCAAGCTCGACCTCGCGACGATCCAGCTCGCCAACAGCATCACGATGAAGCTCGACCGCCGCGCCTTCGCCGCCCTCGACGACGAGATGGACCCCGCGCTGAACCTCCTCGCGCCGGCCGGGTGGGACACGGTCACGCTCGACGGAGCCAGCCCGTCCCCGGCCCTGTCTCGGCCGTCCGCCGCGATCGGCGCCGCCCTGCGCGCCTTCGAGCTCGACGAGCTCGGCGTCGTCGGCGACACCCTCATCTGCCACCCCGACGAGGCGTTCAACCTGCGCGCGCTATACGGCGAGAACCTGCAGGCCATGCTCGACAGCCTCGGCCTCACGATGGTGTCGAACCCGCGCGCCACCGCCGGCACCGCCCTGGTCGTGCAGGCCGGCGAATGCGGCGTCGTCGCCTTCGAGCAGCCCCTCACCACCCGGGTCATCCCCAACGAGAAGAACCGCACCGTCACCGTGCAGACCTTCTGCGTGCCCGCGTACGTGCCCAACCACCCGCGCGCCGCCCGGCGCATCACCGGCTGCCAGTAAGGAGCACCGCCATGCCCAAGCCCCGCACCCGCGGCCGCACCAACGCGGCCGCCGACACCCCCAAGGACGAGGCCGTCGAGCTGGAACCTGTCGACCCGCCCGACATCGACCCCACCGTCTGGGCGACCCTGCTCGACGCCCTCGGCCTCGACGCCACCGTCACCGCCGACGACGTGCTCGCCGCCGTGCAGGGCCTCGTCGACAAGGAGGCGGCCGCCGACGGCGCACCGTCGGCGATCGCTGCAGCAGCAGGCCGCGCCGGCCTCGAGGTGATGGACACCGACACGGCGACCGCACTGCGAGCCGCGGCCGCCGAAGGCGCGCAGATCAAGGCCGCAGCAGCCGCCCAGCGTCGCGAACAGGTCGTCAACGACGCGATCAAGGCCGGGAAGATCACCCGCGCCCGCGCCGGCCACTGGCGCACCCTCATCGAGCACGATCCGGGCATGGAACAGGTCCTCGCCTCGATCCCGCGCGAGACCGCGTTCCCCGTCACCGAGCGCGGCCACAGCGTGGACGTCGACGGCGACGGCGACGGCTCCACCTGGTTCCGGTAGGCCTGGCCTGAGCCTCACGGGCCCGCGTCAACGCCACCGCACCTGCCACTGGTCGCACAACGGCAGGAACGCGGACCGATGGTAGAGCGAGAGACGGTCCTTTCCGACTCGCCAGGCAGCTCACCAGCGCAGCCCGTGACCACCGAAGCCCCCGACCGCTGAACCCCTCCCAGGCCAGCAGTCGGGGGCTTCACACCCCCCCGGGCGAGAGGACAAGCCCCGATGACACCGACCACACGCCCCATTCCCGGACTCCCGGGGTATGTAGCCACGCCCACCGGTGAGGTCATCTCGCTGCGGCGACGCACACCCCGCAGCCTCGCGTACACGGTCGGCCCGTGCGGCTACCGCACGATCGGGGTCGTCAACTCCGACGGCAACCGGGTGTGCGTCCGAGTCGGAGACCTCGTCGCCGCAACCTGGCTCGGCCCACGACCCGAAGGCCAAGACCTTCGACACCTCGACGGGAACCCGAGCAACGACACGCTCGACAACCTCGCGTGGGGAACGCCCGCGGAAGTCGCACAGGACTACGCCGACCGCGCCGCCCGCGAGGGGCCGGCGACGTGCGCGCTCGGTCACCCGCTCGCCGATACGTGGCTCGGATCGTGGGGAGAACGCGTGTGCCCGACGTGCAAGCGAGAAGCGAACCGGCGGTCGAAGACCCGGACGCAGCGGCCGGCGACGTGCCAGGACTGCGGCGCGCCGGTCGACTCCCGACGAGTCGTCCGCTGCCGACCCTGCGCGAACGCCGCCGCAGCCGCGAAGTCGCGGGCGAAACGGTCGGGGGCGCCGGCACCGGCGATGCCCGCGCGCCGTCCACACGCCACAGGGCCGCGGCCGCAGCCCACGCCGGCCGAAGCACGCCGGACCACAGCGGCCGCGGTCGCCGGCCTACGACCGACGCGGATCAGCGTGTGCCAGGAGTGCGGCATCGAGTTCGTGAACGCCCGGACAGGGCCGCTGGCGAAGCGCTGCCGGGCCTGCCACGAACAGGCCAGGAGGCAGCGGTCGAGTACGTGGGAGCAGGAGCACCCGACCCGGCGACGGCTGGGGCGCCGGATCCGAACCGACCACCCCCGCCGGGAATCTTCGAGGGGCCCCCAGCCCTGACTGCCCCCGGTAGCCAGGGATTTTTTTACAGCCGGGGCTCAGGGGAACCGAAAACACGCCCTGAACTGGCGATTCACGGACGAAAATCGCGGTTCGTAGCCGACCAACCACGGCGTTCGGCACCGCGGTTGTCGGCTCGCGCTCGCGGCCCGAATCCCAGCGCGTAGAGTGCGGCGCTATGTCCAATTCAGACGTGACCCGAGAAGACGTGGCCGACCTGATCAGCGAACTGCGGTCGACGATCACCCGTGCTGCCGCTGCAGGTCGTCCCGATATCGTTCAGCGCGCGAAAGATCAGATCGAGCGACAGATCGGGAGCCTCGCCGCTCTTGGCGCCGCCGACGCCCAGCTCGCCGATGCGAAGGAAGCCCTAGCCGCTGCTGAGCAGGCGTTGCGAGACCTGCTGTAGACGTGCGCGACCCCCGTGTCGCTCGCGGCCGAGTACTCCACCGGCCCTATCCTGAACGCACTGCCGCTGGCTGTGGGCCGGGCGCCGCTCTCCGACGAGGAGGCCCCATGCACACCGAACGTCCCACCGGCGCGATCTGCCCCGAGACCGGCCAACCGGTCTACGAGGTGCACCTCAGCCAGAAGAACGCCGCCGGCCGAACCGTCATCGAGGAGTGCCGAATCACCTGCCAGATGCCCGGGTGCTCGGTCCACCCTGACTGACGTGCCCCTCGGTGCCTCATCGGTGCCTCAATTCGGTACAACCGACACGGATTCACATGGACCGCACCGGACGATCCGCGCAGGTCGGAGCACCACGGCGAATTTCGACGGATGCGACGACACCCGTACTAGCTGACTTAAAATCCGCACAGTGTCGGTTCGAGTCCGACTGGGGGCACTGCATCACCGCAGGCAGGCCAGGTTTTCCCGGCTCACCTAGGTACTACCACCCCGGCCGCGCTACCCCCGTGCTACCCAACATGCGTGAGCCGGGGTGGTATCTCGCAAAAAGGATCGAGCTTGTCGGTGCCGCATGCGACGATCTGCGCATGGGATTCGACGCACACGTACTCAAAGTGATGATCTCGTCGCCAGGCGACACCACAGACGAGGTTCAGGCCGTCAAGGACGCACTGTACGGCTGGAACGGGTCGCGGTCCGAGAACGCCGAAACGGTTCTACTACCCCGCTTCTGGAAGACTGACGCGGTGCCAACGCTCAGTAGTTCCGGAGGTCAGAGCGTCATCAATTCGCAACTCCTCGACGATGCAGACATCGTCATTGTGTTGTTTGATTCTCGGCTCGGCCAAGCCACCGACACCGCAGTATCGGGGACCGCGGAAGAGATTGAGCGGGCGGACGGTGCGGGCAAGCCCGTTCATGTTTGGTTTTCGGACGAGCCGATCGACCGACACACGGACCTCAAAGAGTTGGGGCGCCTGAAGAAGTTCCGAGACGAGTTGGAGGACAAGGGGCTGCTCGGCGTCTACGCCGACCTGAACGACCTCGCCTACAAGGTGCGCGACGCAGTGGAATCCGACATCTCCAAAATGGGACTCGGAACACCGTCGGTCAAACGAAAAGGTGAACACGCGAAGCCTCGCGCCAAGATCCGGTCGTGGCGCGAACAGGACGGAATCGACAGACGATCCGGCGCTGCAAAATTTAAAACCAGAAATCGCCTCGTGCTAGAAAATCTATCCGACACCGTGACCGCTGAGGGACTTACAGTGGACCTCGGCGAGTTGGAATCGTGGGTCAGGCGCCCAACTACGGAGCCTTTCGACCTACCACCCGACTCTCCCCTTGAATGGGTTGCCCTACTTGTCGGCGACATCCCTCCTCAGTTGACGGTCACCTTCCGCTGGACAGAGGACGGCAACGAACATTCATTCGATCAGCCCCTCACAATCTAAGGGCCGAATAGTTGAATAACCGGGGCGAGGTCCGCTGCCTCTGCCAATTGGGCTATCGAAACCGGCGCGGGCAGGTTGTTGAGCGCGCCGCCGTCTTCTTCGGGGATCCAGTCGCCGTAGGTGTCCAGGGTCAAGGTGAACGTGCCGTGACCTAGCCACTTGGACACCTGCATGAAGTGCACCCCGGCCATCAGCTGCATGGTGGCGAAGGTGTGGCGCAGATCGTGCAGACGGACTCCTTGGTGCGCTGGTTCAGCGGGCCGGGTTTTCGTCGCGGGCTTAGCGGGCTGGCTCGCTGGCAGTCCTACCGCGAGCAGCGCGGGCTTAAGGATCGTGTCGTAGAAGGTGCCCATCGCCAATGGCTGAGACCAGTCCAACGGCACCGCGTACCGCTCCCCCGCCGCACGATGCCCTCCGCCGTTCTTCCGGCTCGGCCACAACGGCGCAGTCGGCTCGTCAGCGCGAGGATGAACGTTCCGTAGGTAGGCGTGCATCCGCTCTGCGAGCCAGCCTGGCAGCGGCACCGAGCGGCGAGACTTCCGGCTCTTGGGGGTGCTGGTGGTCCACGCGCCGCCCTTACGCTCCTTGGTCCGCTGCACCCGGACCGCGCACTGAACCGTCGGTGTGGAGTCGCTGCCAGGGCGGGTAGTGAACAGGAGATCCCCCACCTCTAGACCGGCGTTCTCGGCGCTGCGGAGACCGCTGTACGCGAGGAAGTCCACCATCAGCGCATACACCGGGTACGCCGGAAGCTCCGCCGACGGCTTACCGTCCAACTCTCCTCCGACGGCCGCGCTCAGCTTGGCGACCTGCGCCGCCGTCAGCGGGTGATGCTCGAACTTGTCGTGGTCGCCCGTGGCGCGATTGGTCGCAAAGTCCACCCGGTCGCATGGGTTCGCCGTCAGCGCGCCTTGCTGGAGTGCGTACCGCATCACTCGACGGAACGTGCCCCACGCGTGCTTCACGGTCGCGGGCTTGATCGGCTCTCCCCCATTCTGCCGCGACTGCTGCCCAACCAGACCCGCGAGGAAAAGCTCGCAGTCTCGCGGCGTGATGCTCGCGACCGCCCTGCCTCCGAAGTGATCCAGCGCGTAGCGCCGCAGCACCTTCTCGTAGTCGTCGAGGGTGCGCTGCTTCAGTCGGCCCTGCGCCACCTTCAGCGCCTGACTCTCGATCCACGCCTGGGCGTAGTGCCCGAACGGTAGATCGCCGGCGACCTTCTGATCCGCGAGCGCGGAGGTGCCGTTGGTGTGGCGGGCGGCGTTCAGCTCGTCACGACGAGCCTCGGCCAGCTCTCTCGTCGGGAACGTCTCCTGCCGGTTGGCCGTCTTCTTGCGACCGTTCGGCTTCGCGGGGTCCACCGGGATCGGCAGGCCGTAGTCGTCTCGCTCGGTCTCCTTCCAGATGACGACGTACGCCTTCACGGGCTTGCCGCGATGTCGCGTGGCGGTATCCCGCGTCTTGATCCAAGCCACGTCAGGCTGCCTTTCGTTCGATGCGGGCCAGGGCTCGCCTGACCGAGCTGTAGCTCCATTCGCTGCCGCCCTTGGCGGTGGGGATTCCCTCGTTGGTGAGCGTGCTGGCGATGGCCTTAGCGCCGAGGCCCTGCGCGGCGAGCACCTGGATGCGCCGCTGAGCCGAGACGCTGATCAGGCCGGGGTCGCCCTTGCTGCGCTTCTGGTCCAGGGCTTCGCGGGTACGGGTGCCGATCTTGCGGCGTTCCTCTGCGGCCACAGCCAGGCGCACATCCGCTACGAGACGCTGGCTCGGGTCGCCGCTGTCGGCGCCCTCGCAGTCCAGGAGTCGCCATCCGTAGTCGTTGGCTCGCTTCATGATCTTCGCGGCGTCCAGCTGGTCGCGGGTGACACGGTCCAGGGCGCGGACGAGTAGCCCTTGCGCCACTCCGCTTTCCACTGCGGCGACGGCGACCTCACGGCCGAACATCGCGTCGTTCTTCGCGCCGCTGACCACGTCCGTCGTGACCGTGAGTAGTTCGTGACCGCGAGCCGCACACCACTGTGCGAGTGAATCGCGCTGCGCTTCAAGACCGAGACCGCTGACCCCTTGATTCTGCGTACTGACCCTGACGTATCCGATGACTCTCATCCGTTGTCTCCCTTGCTGTGTGGTTCAGGGGGCGCGGCCCTGCCTGCACCCCATGCACCCCACGTTACCGCACTGTGAGGTGCATCACTATTGACGAATATCTGTGTGCTGTCGATTGATTCGCGTATCGCTCAACGTCGTTGTAAGCGCTGACGCCACGCGCCCCACACCCGCGGGCCAGGCCGCCCCGCCAAGCTGGCAGCGAGGCAGCCAGGCCACCGCGATAGCCCCTTGCCGCTACCCGGTGCGGCCCCGGCGCTTGCCGGTGGGCGCGGGCGGCGGCGTGGTGGCACGGAGCTGCGCGAGGGCCGTCTCCATGTCCATCAGTCCCGTGTCGCGCGGCTTCGGTGTCGCCGGCTCCTCGCTGGGCCGCGGACGTGGCTCGGGGTCCTCGACCTCGACGTCGATCACGTTGGACGCTGCGAGCTCTTCCGTGATCCACGCGGTGTCGGCGTCCTGGTCCTCGGCCACGCCACGCTCCCCGCGGGAGGCCGCACGGCTACCGCCCGTGAGCGTTGCCATGCCAGATAGCAACTGCTCGAACGGCTTCGGGTCCACGGAGACCTCCACGGCGGTCTTCGGGCTGAGGCCAGCGCGGTCGAGCGCGTCCTTGATCGCGGCCAGCTTCACGTTGTCCGGGGCGTCGTCGCTGACAGCGATCTTCAGGAGCTCCTTCGCCATGCGGTCGGCGGCCATCTCCAGGCGGACGCGGGCCTTCGCCTTCACCTGCGGCGAGCGGCCTCCGTGCGTGGCGCACACGGTTCCGCCGTTGATAGCGGCTCTGCGGCACGGGTCGCCGTTGGTGCGATGCGCGGTGCACTGCCGTTCTGGTCGTCGGCCGTCCTGCCATGCGGTGTCGAATACGTCTTCCAGGTCTGCCACCTTCGATGGCTCCAGGCCACCCGCGTCCTGATCGTCGACCGCCTCGCGTTCGACATCGTCGTAGTTGTTCTCGGTCATCATCTGTCCTTTCAACTGAATTCTGTTTCTGTGTGGGCTATTCCGAGCTGGTAGCGCCACATACCCCTATTGCGCGCGGGGAAATACCCACCTTTGCTTCTAGGGGGTTATGGGGGTATCTGGGGGCTTCTGGTGCCAGGTAGCCAGGTGCCCAGATGCCCCCAGAAGCCACCGGTTGCCACAGGTACAAACGCGGGGCATGTGGCTACCCCCGTGCCTTGAACGTGTTCGGCGGCAGTCCCCACGTCCATCGGTCGACCTTGCCGCTTTCGCCACGGATCGGCGTCTTGACGATCAGTAGCTTGCTCGCGGCGTTCGCCACCGTCTTCTCGCTGCATCCGGTCTCCGCGCTGACCATCCGGCGAACCTCCTTCGCGTCCATCGGCCCACCAGCGAGGAGTTCCTTCAACATTCGTGCGGCCTCGTCTCTTGACGGTGCCGCCTTACGTGCGTCCGGCTTGGCGCCGTCGGCACCGACCAGCTGATCGGCGTCCTCGTCGAGCACCCCGGCCCATGCCACGACCGGCGAGTCGGCGTCGTGAGGACTGGATGTCAGGCGATACCCAAGGGCCGAGGGTGTCCGCGACAAGTTCCCCTTGATTGACGCCAGCCCGTGAGTGGCATCCGTGTTCTGACGTTCGTCGCTGGGTGGGAGCTTCGCCGCCAACAGCGACGACCGCGCCAGAGCCGTAAACGCGATGGAGCCCCCGCCACGATGCTTAGCGCTCATGCCGGTGGCCTTGTTCAGGTGCCGCACCAGCACCACCGCTGTGCCGGTCTGCTCGGCTACATCGGCGATCTCCATCAGCGCCTTACGGTTTGCCGTGTCGCTTCCCGGCCTCACGGCATCCGACATGAACGCGGTGATCGGATCAACAATGACCAGCGCCGCATCGACCTCTTCGATCGCCTTCTTCAAGCGGTCAACATCGTCCGGGATCAGGAAGGGGACGGGCCGTCCGTTTTCGTCGCGCGGGCGTGCGAGCGTCGCCACCCGCTGCATGTCGGCACCGGCGGCGAGCAACCGCGGCACGACGGTGTCAGCCAGGTCGTCTTCCACGCCGACCAACACCACCGACGCCGGTTCGTTCAACCCCTTCTCGTTGCGGGTTTCACGCTCACCGACCATCGTCGTCGGCCACGGACCGCCGCGAGTGACCAGCGCCGCCCACGTGAGGGTCATCGTCGATTTGCCCACGTCCGGCTCGCCCTCGAACATCGTCAACTTGCCGCGCGGAATCCAGGGCCACCACAGCCAGTCCACCTTCTTCGGCGTCACATCGGCCAGCGACTCAGTGAAGCGCCGACCGGCATCCCCGGCCGAGCCGTCGGTGTTCGGCTTCAACACAGCCCGGGACCGGGTGCCGTCCTCGTTGGCGACCCACCCCGACCTCGGCCCCCAGATACCGTCTAGCTCGAACGCACCGCCGCTGTAGAAGTCCAACGCGACGTAGTCGGGATCGCCGGCGACGACGCGCAGCGCGCTGGTCAGAGACCGTTGGAACTCGCCGGAATCGTGCCCTGGGGAGTCACCCACCGCTTCGAATAGCGCTTCCACGGTGATCAGCGCGGTGCGCACGCCGGGTTCGCCCTTCGCGCCGAGCCGGACAAGGCCGAGCGTCGCGGAGTTCATGGTTGAGTGGCGGTCAGCGCCGTCCTCGATCGCGGCCTCCACCTCGCGGACCTTCGCGGCGACCGTCGCGCTCATCGCGCCGCTACGGAAGCCGTCGAGTACCGCGCAGCCCTCCGCAGGGGTGCCCTTCGCATGGACGGGAGACGCTACGGGCGCTTCCGGCAGGATGGCTCCGAGTTCCGCGACTTCGAGCCACCCGGCCTCTGCATTCACCGAGCACCGCGCAGGCACCGGCTCGTCAGGGACCTTCCAGTTGGTCGACCCAGGGCACCGGAGCACGCGGTCGATGTTGAACACCGAGTCCACGTGCCCGTCGGGGTTGATCTCTGCGGCGACCTGCCGCACCAGGGCTGCCCATCGCGCACTGATCGTCTTCCAGGCCACCGCTCCGTCGGTGATGGTCGGCGCATCTCGGACGCGCCATATCGGTTGCAGGCCATGCCCGCTCTCGATCACCACGGCAGGCGCACAGCCGAGCGCCGCGGCGAGCTTTTCGATCACCTGCTCGCACTCCGCCAGCGACGCCAACCCCTTGTCCTTCACGCCGGGGATTACGACGTCCAGGTCCACGTACAGGGCGAGCCCCCGCGAGACGTCCGCCTCGCCACCCTTGCGTGAGATGCCAGGCTCCAGGGTCAGCGGGTTGGGCGAGAACCACACGTTGACGTCGTCGGGCGGCGACCACCCTTGTCCCAGGAGCTCGACACGCATCGTCCGTCCTCGAAAGGGCGTCGTGTGGTCTGGCTCCTGGGTGCAGACGCTGACCACGGCGTCGTCCTCGTGCCCGAGCACGAGCAGCACTTCGTAGAGACCGACAGAGTTGTCGCCGCATCTGTATGACGGCAACGGAATACCGTCCAGATCGGAGTTGCTTGTATGCTTCAAGATGCAGCCTTCAGGTTGTGGTATCCGTTGCCCTACAACGGATATGGAGGGTCAGCTCAGCTGACCCGAGAGCTCTTGCTCGCCGTGTGGAAATCGGTCGGGACGGCCTCGAGGACAGCGTTCTCGGGGTCGTCCGTTCGTTTCGAGCAGACGCACAGCGCCTCCAGGCCGACGCCCAGCGTTGAGATGCACACCGTGCGCCCGCTACTGCCAGCCGCACCGTTGCATCCGACCCGGACGACGCCAGGCCGCAGCGCGGCATCAACCTTGACGGCCGCGTACACCGCCCATCCGGCCAGCCAGGCCAGGGTGGCGATCTCGACGGCGCTCATCACCAGAACCCCTGATCAGGCCAACCGACGGACGCGGGCCAGGTGTCGGATCGGCCGGCGATCCAGTCCGTGCGAACTGGCACGCCTTGGTCGGCCATAGCCTGCGCCTCGCTGTAGACCGACCAGTGGCATGACTGGCAGCTCGGCAACAGGTAGGTCGTCCCGCCCGAATCGACGATCATGAAGTCGTCCAGTCCGCGCGACCCGCACCGCGTCACCCGACAGAACGCGCACTCGCGGACCGTGACGTGCTTCGCGATGTACTGGCAGAGGCGGTAGGCGGTCCAGTATCCGGGGACGACCAGGAACTCATAGTTGCCCTCGTGACCGCCCGCGAGAATCACCGTCGGTACCGGGCTACCGCCGTGCTCTGCGACCGCGACCGCAGTGGGATAGGTCTCGGCGTCGCGGACTACCTTTTCGCGCTCGCCGCGGTCGGCGGCGTTACGAAGCGTGACCCTGCGCTTCTCCTCCTCGGTCGGTACGTATCCGCCGTGCATCGGCATCCGTTCCCGCCCGCAGTTCGTCTCGAGGTAGCCCCACGGCATCCCTTCGGAGTGAAGCTCGCCAGCACGGGCACGCTCGACCGCCCTCGCGACCGACCGGAGGTAGCGCGTAGCGCCCTGCGAGTACCGAACGTCACGGCTCTTGTCCCTCAGCGGGCTCTCGCTGTGCTCCATGACCGTCAGGTACTGGTCGCACGTGGAGTTCGAGGTCGCGCGCAATGACGGGTCGGTGTACTCACGGTCGGACAGCGCCGGGAACTGCTCAAACTCGGGCTTCCAGCCCGGATCGGGGATCGGCCCGCTCATGCGGCACCCCCGCGCTGAACGGCGGGGCGAGCCAGGCTCTTGACCCACAGGTACAGGTCGCGCTCGCTGAAGTAGTTGCAGCCGCTGATCTTGAACACCGGGAGCTCGCGCCCCTCGATCGCGGACCTCATGCGGGTCTTCGTCACCGGGACGTTGAACACGTCGTTGATGAACTCGACCGCGCCGTCGCGTCCGCGGATCGTCGGCATCTCGTTCAGGGTGATGGGGCCGACCGTCTCGGTCGGACGAGCAGGGGTGGCGGTCGCCTTACTCATGTCAGTAACCTCTCGAATTGGATATTGCGCAGCGTTTGTTTTGCCATTCGCGTCTTGAAACAAATGGACTGGCGTACTGCCGTTGCCCCATTGTTTGCGTTGCGCTGGCCCACTATAAGCACAGCTGCAGCCCGGCGCGCAACCACCAATTTGCGCAGAGATAGTCCAGCGCAACAGGTTTCATCCATGATTGCTTTGTCCGATTTATTTCGACCACACTAGGGGGTAATTGCCGCCCGCCAATAGCCCCGCTGCCCGATTTTCTTTCTGTGTGCGTGCAGGGGTGCGCGCCGGAGAAGTCAACCGACGTGTGCGCTAGGTGTAACGTCGAGCCTGTGGGTGCCGAAAAAATATTCTCCTGCCCGGTCTGCCGCGGCCCGATCGAGCCGCCAGGGGTCCGGACCCACGTCGTGGTGTACCGGTCGCGCAGGCGGCTCGACGTGATGTCGAGACGCTGGGAGCTGGTGTGTCGATCGTGTGCGACATTGGGCAGCCTCGAGGGCTCAGGTGAGATTGGGATCGAGTCGCCGAGCGGGCGCACCGTGGCGACGCCCGTGTCACCCGGAGCGCTCACGCTTCACGAGTGCGTGACATGTGCGCGGCAGTTTCTGGCCGGCGAAGACTCGTTCCTCAAGGTCGCGACCTGTTCATCGACGTGTCGTTGGTCCTACTACCGCAACCGAGACCGGCCCACGCCCTCCGCTGCGAGTTGTTGTCGCGGTTGCGGGTCGCCTATGGAAGGTCGATCAGACCGGCGATACTGCTCATCGGCGTGCCGACAACGGGACTACCGCTCACGAAAGAACGCACGCAAGTGACGCCCTCACCGAAGCGACTGTGCCGCCGTGGAGTACGGGCCCAAATTGTGGAGCTACGGTAGCTCCCTGGTTTCGAGAGGAAGCCCGTCAAGTAACGCTCCCGGCGATGTGTCAAGGCCGTGCGCGAGCTTGAGGATGGAGTCGATGCGGCTACTCCGCTGCCCGCGCTCGGCGCGGGCGTAGTAGCTCCAGTGCACCCCCGCCTTCGCGGCGGCGGCTTCCTGCGAGAGTCCGAGTTCCTCGCGTCGAGCGCGCAACCGTCGGCCGAACTCCACCACGGCGGGCGTGGGCGGCGTCGGTTCGGCAGCTGGACTCATAGCGGCATCCACTACAGCGGGTTGCGGCCAGACGGACCAGAGCCAATCGGTCCACGGCCAAACGGTTTAGTATTCGATTCCAGCCGGATTGTCCGGCAAGTCGGGCATGATCTGCCTGGTCTAGAAGGAGGCACAGATGCATGGATGGAAGCGGGCCGGGGTCGGCTTGGCAGTGGGATCGATGGTCCTGACAGGATGCGGCGGGGGCGAGAAGGCGACGACCGGCAGCACGTCGACGACGACTGAGGCGACTGCTACGGCGGCCAAGGTAAGCGCGCAGACGTTCAGCGGGTCGCAGGCGATTTTGGTCGCGCTGCAAGCAGGAGGCGTCAACTGCGTTCAGGACATGATTGCAGCCCCTGGCGCTCAGTCTCAGCGGTGCAATGTGGATGGCGACGCGATGAAGAGTCTCTCCATCTACTACTCGGCGGACCCCTCCGTCTTCCAGAAGCGGCTGTACCTGGAGACGTCTATGGTCACGACTAACAGTGCCGCACTGGCCCTATACCTGGTTCAGGGGTCGAACTGGTTCGTCTCGTGCGACGGACTGGTCCAAGCTAAGCAACAGGCAGCGTGCAGCGCGGTCTCTGGCGTGCTCGGCGGCGAGGTGCAGTTCTTCAAGTCGGCGTCGTTCAAGTAGCTACGTCGAACAGCCGAAACCCCGCCGAGGCGATGATTGCGATCGAGTCGTCCTCGGCGGGGGTTCGGTGTTTGCGGGAAGAGGGCCGAGCCTGGCTCTCCTCCCGCACCGCGTCGGACAAGTCGACGACGCGCGGCAGGGACAAGTCGACCTGCCGTCGGTGAGCGGGGAACTCACCGAGTCTGTGGCCGGGCGGTGCCCGGCTCGCTGTGTAGTTGTGGTGGTGGGGCGGCTGCAACGTGGCCGCTCAACCGCCTATCGCGGGCCACAGGCTGTCGCGGTGGCTCCCTGCGCGGGGTGGGTGGCCCACAGGGCGTGCCCGGTGCTGCGTCAACGGCGTAGGTCCGATCTGGGGCAGATCGCCGGCGATCATCGCCGCACCTTCGTCCCTGCCGTGGCCTTACGGCTCGCGGGGTTCGGCCGCGCGGTGACCGTCAGCTTCTTCTGCGCCTTGTCCAGCGAGGGCGTGACGTCGAGCCGGCGATCAGGACGGCCGTGGTAACCGACGATGCCCTTCGCGACCACTCCACGACCGGCGGGCGAACGGAACTCAGCACCGATCTTCACGCCCTTGTAGTCGCCGCCCTGACCGACGGTCAGGTGCTTCTCAAAGCTGCCCTGGACGTAGGCGTTGCTCACCGACTTGGACACCTTCTTGCCCGCGTTCGCCGTCGCCGCCTTCGTGGAGCTGACGACCTTCGAGCCCGCCCCAGCGAACCGGCCCAGCCGGTCCCTGCGCTGGACGCGGCGGCTCATTGCCGACCGCCCTGCAGACGCTCGCGGCGTGCGCGCCGTTCGGCCAGCTCGTCAGTGAGGGCGCGCAAGTCCTCGGACTCAGGCATGGGTGGCGTCGTCCCGCGATACATCCCACCCTGCGAGGGCGGAGCGTCCGCGAGCTCGGGCGGCGTGAGGCCCGGCCCCCAGCTGAATTCGCTCGGCTCCAGCTCGGGCAGGTCGTGTTCGTGACTGCCAGCGAGCGGCCTACCGGTCGTCCTCGGTCGCGACGCGTGCATCAGCGCCACGACCATTCGGGCTCGGAGTACGGACCGGACGACTTGACCTGGACGACGCACGCCGCGCCCCGGTACCGGACGCCCGTCCCGTACCCGCGAGCGAAGAACGAATCCTGCAGCGGGTACCTCTGGTCCCGGCCCGGAATCATTCGCAGGCCTTGGTAATTGGGGTTATTGTGCTGCCGGAAGGCGACCGGGTTCATCGAGCTATTCGGTCCACCGGTCGCGACAACGGCGACGTACCCGACGGGCAGGTAGTGGCTCTCGATCAGCCATGCCGGGCCGTAACTGCCGCTGACCTCCAGGCCTCCGAATTCTGCTGGGGCGATCTGGCCCACGACGTTCTCGGTGGTGAGGTACGCCGGGGCGGACGACGACGGGATGAAGTCGTACTTGCTCTCGATGCCGTTCGTGGCGATGCCTGCACGGAAGGTCTGGATGATCTCGCCGTCCGCGGGGTTCGCCAGGATGATCAGCCGAGAATTGCCGTCGACGCCGAAGCCCTTGGAGCGGACCTGGTCGATTGCATCCTTCAGGTCGCCGGGGTCGAGATCGGTGTTCCCGCTCACGAGGTAGTGACTGGTCTCGGGTGGGAACACCTGACCGGCGTACTCGGGCGGGATCATTCCGTCGGTGCCGTTGTAGAGGCCGTAAACCGGAGTGCCGAACTCGTTGGCCCCCTGCTCGGGGCTGAACAGCCGCCGGAGGATCGCGCCGGTCGTCTGACGATTGTCGGCCTCCATCACGCGGTTGACGACGCTGCGGACCTGCTCAGCGTTCGCATCGCGCAAGAACTTCCAGGTGAACCGCGACGCGATGTCGTAGTCCTCGTAGTCATACCCGAGCAGAAGCGCGTTCGGCTCTGCGCGGAGACCGGTCGGCTCGCCGAATTCCGACGCGACCTCGAAATGGTCGCCGCCGAGACTCTGCGGAATGGCGTCGCCCACGTTCACCGTCGAGTACGAGATGAGCGAAGCCAGCGCGGAGCGCTTCTGATTCCACATTGCCATCGCGGCCTGCGCGTCGGACCAGAGGGACGAAAGATCGACGCCGTCGGCCGTTTGGTGCACGAGCACATCGCCCGCGGTCGAATAGCCGGTGGCTGCGTCACCGCCGAAGGCGAACAGTTCGTCGCGAAGATCGCGGAGATCGGGCGGGGTCAGGGTGGCGTTCATGGATTTCTCCGTTCGGTAGAAGGGACTGGATTCGTCGGGGCTCTTTCTCGACGACGCCGGTCTCTGACCAAGCGAAGAATTACGCGGTTCGCGGTGAACCTGAACTGCGACAGCTGCGACCTCGGGTCGCGGGCGCTGCGGGTACTGCCCGGTTGCGGCGTGCTGGCTGCTGCCACCGTACGCCCACCGTCCGACCAGCGGCCAGCGCACGCAGGGGAGCCAGGCGAATCGCTGAACGGACGGTGCCATGCCACCCCCGTGCTACCCACCGGCGCCAGCTTGGCGGTGCGCCAGCGGTAGCCGCTGGTGGTCAAACGGTGGTCAGTTATGGGCGCTCACCTGCGAGTCTGCGGGATCGACAATGGCGTCATGCCTGGTGGCGTATCTCGGAGAACAGCACACCGGGAGTACTTAAAATCCGCCGAGTGTCGGTTCGAGTCCGACTGGGGGCACCGCACGCGACTGACCGTGCCGCGCGAGAGCGCCGGTCGCCGAACGAACGGGGCCGCGTCACAGCCGACCCCGTGCCGGGCATCGGCAGGAACTCGAACGCCGTGGACGTGTCGGGCGCCGATGGCGTCAGCGCAGCACCCGGTAGTGCACGAAATCGACTCCGCAGGCGAATGACCGGCCACCGACGCGCTCGAGAGCGGTGGCGGTCCCCTGTTGCGGGAAGTACGGGATGCCGCCGCCGACGAGGACGGGGTAGACGCGCACCCGGTACTCGTCGAGCAGACCCAGCCGCGCGGCCTCCGCGGCCAGGGCCGCCCCGCCGACGCCGATGTTCCCCGCACCGGGCTCGCTTCGCAGGCGGGTGATCTCCTCCGCGAGATCGCCGACTGCGAGGCGCGTGTTCGCGCCCCGCACCTCGGTGAGCGTCGTGGAGAAGACGATCTTCGGCAGGTCCTTCCACAGCGCCGCGAAGACGCGCTCGTCAGCGTCCAGCGGCTGCGTCTCCGCGGCGGTGTCCCAGTAGAGCATCGTCTCGTAGAGCCGCCGCCCCATCAGGTGCACGTCCAGCCCGCGTACCTCATCTGTGGCGAAGCGGAACACCTCCTCGTCGGGTTGCGACCAGTCGAAGGCTCCGTCCGGCCCCACGATGTACCCGTCCGCCGACGTGCTCAGGGAGTAGGTGACACTGCGCATCCGTCCATGATGACCGAATCGCCGGACCCCCGCGGCACTCCCGCGAGACGCCCAGGTCAGTCCTGCACCCCCGCCGCCACCGGCAGCCCGCTGCGGTAGGGCGGGGCGATGTCGTTCTCGTCGAACGCACGCAGGATCCGGCGGCGCAGTTCGCGCTCCACCGCCCACTGCCGGTTCGCGCGGACGCGGACGGTGAGCCGGATGCTCACCCGGTCTGCGGTGGCGCCGTCCACACCCAGCATGTCGGGCGCGCCCAGAACATCGTCCGACAGCGGTGCCTCGCCCACGGCCTTCGACGCCGCCTCGAGTGCGACGCGGCACGCGAGATCCACGTCGGCGGAGTACGAGATCGGCAACTGGAGGAAGGCCACCGCGTAGTCCTGGCTGAAGTTGGCGACCCGCATGATCTCGCCGTTGCGCACGTACCAGAGGGTGCCCTGCACGTCGCGCACCGTCGTGATCCGCATGCCCACGGTCTCGACGGTGCCGGTGACCTCCCCGAGGTCCACGACGTCGCCCACGCCGTACTGGTCCTCGATCAGCATGAAGATGCCGGAGATGAAGTCCCGTACCAGATTCTGCGCGCCGAAGCCCAGCGCCACGCCCACCACGCCGGCGGACGCGATGAGCGGGGCCACGTTGACCCCGAGGATCGCCAGCGACTGGATCACGACCCAGATCAGCACGAGGAAGGAGACGGCGGACTTGAGCACCGAGCCGATGGTCTCGGCCCGCTGCGCCCGGCGGGCCCGGGCCTCCCGGTCGCGCTGCGCCTTGGCCGGGTCGTCGACGGCTCGCCGCCGCACGGCGGGCAGCCTCCCGCCGCCGAGCCTGCCACCCAGCTTCCCGAGCCCGAATCGTCGTGGGGCCGATTCGCCGTCGCGCCGATTGCCGCGGACGAGCCGGTCGATGCCGCGGTGCAACAGGTAGCGGACGACGACGGCCAGGACGACGTACAGGCCGATCTCAAGGGGCGTGTGGATCAGCCACTGTCGTCCGTTCTCGTTGAGCTGGAAGGCTAGATCGGACATGCCCCCGACGGTACGGACGCGTCCCCATGACGCAAGTTCCGTCAACGGGGGCTGGCCGCATCAGTGTTGGTGAACCACGTCGTAGATCACCTTGAGCACGCCATTGGGGTATGCCTGCGACTCCCGAAGGCGCAGCGCCGTGGCGTCACGGTCCGCACGGCCGAAGATGCTCTTGCCCGCGCCGAGGAGGTACGGGAAGACCAGGAGGTTGTACCGGTCGATCAGGCCGGCGTCGCCGAGAGTCCGGGCGAGCTCGCAGCTGCCGTGGATGAAGATCGATCCGCCGTCGGTCTCCTTGAGCGCGGCGACGTCCTCCGCGGACCGCAGGATCGTCGTGCCGCCCCACCCGTCGACGAGATCGTCCTCGCCGATCGTGGTGGAGGCGACGTACTTCGGCAGGTCGCGGTAGGCGGCGTGGTCCTCGGACTGCGGCCACACCGCACCGAAGGCCTCGTAGCTGCGACGCCCGAACAGCAGGGCCGTGGTCTCCCCCAGTTCCTCACCCTTGAGTGAGAATGCCTCGGGGAGGAAGTCGTGCCGTGCCACCCAGCCGCCGCTGCGATGCCCCTCGACGGTCCCGCCGGGCGAATCCGCCACCCCGTCGAGCGTGACGAATCCCGTGTACACCAGTTCGCGCGTCATTCCGCTCACAGTAGTGCGCGGGTCAGGTTCGTCACCGCCACTTGCCCAGTGCACACGGTCGAGTAATCTGGGCGACGTCGCGAAAGACATCCGGACGAGGCGCACCGTACCCGGCCAGCGAAAAGACGGTGCGAACCCGAGGAGGTTCGCATCATGGCATGGATCGTTCTGATCGTTTCCGGCGTTCTCGAGGCCGTCTGGGCCACAGCGCTCGGCAAGTCCGAAGGCTTCTCCAAGCTCACCCCGTCGATCGTCTTCGGCGTCGCGCTGATCGCCAGCATGGCCGGACTCGCGTACGCGATGCGCGACCTGCCGACCGGCACCGCCTACGCGGTCTGGGTCGGCATCGGCGCCACCCTCACGGTCGTCTACGCGATGGCCACCGGCACCGAATCCGCGTCCCTGGTCAAGATCGTCTGCATCATCGCGATCGTCGGCGGCGTCGTCGGGCTCAAGCTGGCCCACTGACCGTCGTGCGGGCGTGCTCCCGCACGCGGCTCGCCCCGCCGTAGGTCGCCACCCGCAGCACCCATTCGACGGGGCCGTACCGGAACCGACGCGTGTACCACCGCGCGGCTGCCAGCTGGAGCACGAAGACGATCGCCGCGAAGGCGAGAACGGCCCCGTCGGGCCATCGTCCCGCCTGCGCGAAACCGTAACCCGTGAAGGCGATCGCCGCGATCAGCGACTGCGCGAGGTACACCGTGGCGCTGATGCGGCCCGCCGGTGCGAAGACCCCGGACAGGGCGGGCCACGCGTGGAGGAGTCGCAGGAAGGTGGCGGCGTACCCGGCGGCGAGCAGCGGCCCGGAGACGTAGCCCAGCGCCTCGGTGTGCGGGACGTGCAGCAGGACCGGGAGCACCGAGAGCGGGACCCCCAGGCCGAATCCGATCGCCTGCACCCGCGGGAGGTGGGGAAGGTAGCGCGCCGGGTCCTCGAGCAGGCGCACCTTCCCGGCAGCCAACCCGACGAGGAACAGCGGCAGCACGTTGAGCAACCCGAACACGACGGTGGGCGCGAGACGGTCGACCCCGTCCGCCCACCGGTACGCCGCAGCCTCGCCCCAGCCCGCGCGCACCGCGTCGAGCGCCGCCGCGTTCTCGGCGGCCGTCTGCGCGGCGTCGGGCGGCGACTGGACGATCCGCGCCACGGAGAGCGCCACGAACAGCACGAGGCACGCGGCGTACAGGACGCCGGCGAGTCGCAACGCGGACCGCGGACGCAGACCGCGGAGCGCGAGCAGGGCGAAGCCGATCACGCCGTAGCCGAACAGGACGTCCCCCGTGAAGAGGAGGACCGTGTGCAGCGTGCCGATCGCGACCAGCGCCAGCAACCGGCGCACCGTCCGGGCCGTGGCACTCGCGCCGTCACGCTCCGCGGAGCGGAACTGCAAGGTGAGCGAGTACCCGAACAGGAAGGAGAACAGCACGTAGAAGCGGTTGTGCAGGAACATCTCCTCGAAGGCCCGCACCGGTCCCTCCGCGAATCCCGCCGGATCCGCCATGATCGCGATGTTCACCGCGAAGATCCCGCCGAGCGCGAAGCCGCGCAGGGCGTCGAGCGCCGCGATCCGCGGCACCGACGGGTCGGTCATCGTCATGCGGCAAAGCTAGGACCAGCGCGGGGCGGTCGCCTCCGGGAAAGCCCGGATATCCGCCCCTGTTTCCAGGGACGGACGGTGCGGGATCAGGCCGCGCGCGCCGCCAGCCGGCCGGCCGGGTCGACGATCGTGTCGACCGCGCCGTGCCGCGCCTCGGCGCGGCACACGGCCGTCGCCCACTGCTCGGGATCGGCGAGGTCCGCGACGAGCGCGTAGACGTCGCCGGACAGGACCGACACCACATCGCGGAAGTTCGAGCCCACCGCCGTCACCCGGTTTCCCGCCGCGGAGAGGTCACCGACCAGTCGTGCTGTCGCGTCGGTGCCGTCGAGCACCACGATCACGCATTCGGTTGCCTTCGTCATCTTCGACTCCCTTTCGCCGTTCGAAGAAGACGTTAGGCTGCCAAACCGCTTCGTGCGCTGCCGGGAAGCTGTGAGTTCGTCAACAGTGCGTTAAATCCCGGGGGCGGCGAGCCCCATGGCCACGCCGTCGAGGATGTCGTGCTCGGAAACGGTGAGCTCGGTCACGCCGACCGCGGCCAGCCGCTCGGCGAGCCGCATCGCCACGAGCGCGCCGCCGCCGATCACGTCGGCGCGACCGGGGTGCATCGGGCCGAGCGCCAGGCGCTCCGCGGAGCTCATGCGCACCAGTCGGCGGCACAGCGCGACGAGGTCGCCGAGCGGGACGCGCGAGCCGTGGATCAGGGCCGGGTCGTACTCCGTCAGTCCGTGCGCCAGCGCGGCGAGGGTGGTGAAGGTCCCGGCGACGCCGGTCCAGGTGCGGACGCCGTCCAACGGCACGACGGCGGTCGCCTCATCCAGGGCGGCGTCGATGTGGAAGGTCGCCTCGGCCACCTCGGCGGCGGTGGGCGGATCGGAGGGCAGCGCGCGCTCGGTGATCCGCACGCAGCCGATGTCGGCCGAATAGGCGTGCGCCACGGTGCCACCGGAGCCGACGACCAACTCCGTCGAACCGCCCCCGAGGTCGACGACGAGCGCCGGATCGGCGGCGTCGAGGCCCGCGGTCGCACCGCGGTAGGACAGCTCCGCCTCCTCGGTCCCCGCGATCACCTCGGCACGGGCGCCGGGCGTGATCCGGCCCAACGCAGCCGCGGTCAGATCGAGGAAGGCGTCCCGGTTCGAGACGTCCCGGGCCGCGGAGGTCGCGACCATGCGCACCCGCGTGGCGCCCAGGTCCAGCGCCGTGGTGACGTACTCGTCCAGCGCCGCGCGGACCCGCTCCAGCGCCTCGGCGGCGAACTCGCCGGTGGCGTCCACACCCTGGCCCAGCCGGACGATCGTCATCTCACGGTGCAGCTCCTCCAGGCCCGCGCCGCCGGCAACACTCGGCCCGCTCGCTCCGCTCCCGGCGCCGACAACACTCGGCCCGCTCGCTCCGCTCCCGGCGCCGGTGGACCGCGCCACGTACAGGCGGATGCTATTGGTACCGCAGTCGATGGCCGCGACGACCAGGGGATTCACTCACCACCCCAGGGGAACTGCGGCTCCGGCCAGTCCGCCGGGATCGCGCTGCCGCGCAGGCCCGCCGCGGCGGCGAGGGCGACGGCCTCGTCGCCCAACCGGACCACCCCGGGTCCCTCGGCGAGGGCGTACGCGATGAGCACGTGCAGGCACTTCACCCGGTCGGGCATACCGCCGCCGGTGAAATCAGTGCCCAGATCCTCCAGGGCGTTGCGGGATTCGAGGTAGTGCCGGTGCGCCGCCCGGTAGTTCTCGGCGATCGACTCGTCGGAGGCGAGCAGCGCCTCCATCTCCCGCATCACGCCCGCACTCTCCTGCCGGCTCGCCTCGGCGGTCAGCCGGGGGTCCGTCAGGTAGTACAGCGTCGGGAAGGGCGTACCGTCGGGCAGCCGTGGCGCCGTCTTCACGACGGCGGGCTCGCCGTCGGGTGTGCGGTAGGCGATGGCGAGCACGCCGCGGGGCACGCGCCCGAGCTGCGCGGCGACCCGGTCCAGATCCTCCTGGGGGACTGCGTCACTCATCAGTGCGGCACCGCGATCGTGCGCCACACATTGGTGTACCAGGGGTTCTGCTTGGCCTGTTCGGCCTCCACCTGCTCGGGCGTCGGCTTCGGGGCGCCCGGCACCTGCACGCGGTACGGAGTCTCCCCGGGCATCACGTACTGCAGCCGGATCCGGGCCTGCGCCTTGATGTACTCCGGATCGTCCTGGAGACGCTTCTGCTCCTCGAGCCGGGCGATGTCGGCGAGCAACTGGGCGTGCTCGGCCGCGACCTTCTCCTCGCGGGCCTGTTCGGACATGTAGGTCCGCACCGGCACCGCGAGGGTGAGGGCGAGGACGCACAGCACGAGGAACAGCACGAAGGTCCGCCCCGCGCTCCGTCCGTCCGCACGGGCCTCGCCGCCCGACGGGCTGCGCACGAGGCGGGACCTGCTGCTCACTTCGGCTGTGCTCCTTCGACTCTCGATGTACTACGTATCAGCTGGTGAACTCGAAGCGCGGGAAGGCGGTGTCGCCGGCGTACCGCGCGGCATCGCCCAGCTCCTCCTCGATGCGCAGCAGCTGGTTGTACTTGGCGACGCGCTCGGAGCGGGCGGGCGCGCCCGTCTTGATCTGGCCCGATCCAACCGCGACCGCCAGGTCGGCGATGGTGGTGTCCTCCGTCTCGCCCGAACGATGGCTCATCATCGACTTGTAGCCGTTGTTGTGCGCCAGGGCCACGGCGTCGAGGGTCTCGGTGAGCGTGCCGATCTGGTTGACCTTCACCAGCAGCGCGTTGGCGGCGCCGCGGGCGATGCCGTCCTCGAGGCGCTCCGGGTTGGTGACGAACAGGTCGTCGCCGACCAGCTGCACCTTGTCACCGATCGCATCGGTGAGATCGACCCAGCCCTCCCAGTCGTCCTCCGACAGGGGGTCCTCGATCGAGACCAGCGGGAACTCGCCGATCAGGCCGCGGTAGAACTCGCCCATCTCGGCCGCGGTGAGGACCTTGCCCTCGAACTTGTAGCCCTCGGGGCTGTAGAACTCCGTCGCCGCGACGTCCAGCGCGAGCGCGACGTCCGAGCCGAGCTTGAGGCCGGTCTTGCCGATCGCCTCCGAGATCAGCTCCAGCGCCTCGCGGGTTCCGGCCACCGACGGGGCGAAACCGCCCTCGTCGCCCAGGCCCGTGTTCAGGCCCTTGCTCTTGAGCACCGACTTGAGGGCGTGGTAGACCTCGGCGCCCCAGCGCAGCGACTCCTTGAAGGTCTCGGCGCCGATCGGCGCGACCATGAACTCCTGCACGTCGACGCCGCTGTCCGCGTGGGCGCCTCCGTTGAGGATGTTCATCATCGGCACGGGCAGGATGTGCGCGTTCGGTCCGCCCAGGTACCGGAACAGCGGCAGCGCGGCGGACTCGGCGGCCGCCTTCGCCGCGGCGAGCGACACGCCGAGCAGGGCGTTGGCGCCGAGCCGGCTCTTGTCCGGGGTGCCGTCCAGGTCCAGCAGCGTCTGATCGATGATGCGCTGCTCGTCGGCGGGGATGCCGATCACCTCGGGCGCGATGACCTCGAGGACGCCCTCGACGGCCTTGGTGACGCCCTTGCCCAGGTACCGGTCGCCACCGTCGCGCAGCTCCACGGCCTCGTGCTCACCGGTCGACGCACCCGACGGCACCGCCGCGCGGGCGAAGCTGCCGTCGGCCAGCACGATCTCGACCTCGACCGTGGGGTTGCCACGGGAGTCGAGGATCTCGCGGGCGCCTACCTGGATGATTTCGGACACGGTCTCTCCTTATGCACTGGCCGAGCTCGGGGGCAACTCAGCAGCCAGCCTAGTGCCCGGCACCCGCGACACGAAGCCCGGCGCGCTCGAAGTCCCGATCACACTGATCGGATCCGCTCATACCCGGCGCGCTCGGCGTTACCCTGCGGTCATGTCCGTCCCGGTGCTCGACCTCGCCCTCCTCGACACCGACCCCGCGCGGTTCGACGATGCCGTCCGCGCCGCCGCGCACGACGTGGGCTTCTTCTACCTCACGGGACACGGCCTGCCTCCTGAGCGCATCGATGAGGTCCTGACCGTCGCCCGCGCCTTCTTCGCGCTGCCGCAGGCGGACAAGGACGCCGTTGCGATGACGAACTCGCCGCACTTCCGCGGCTACACCCGGCTCGGCGGCGAGCTCACCCGCGGCGAGGTCGACTGGCGCGAGCAGATCGACCTCGGGCGCGAGGACCCGGCACCGTCGGGCCCCGGGCCGGACTACCGGAACCTGCTCGGCCCGAACCAATGGCCGGCGTCCCTGCCGGCGCTGCGCGAGGTGATGGAGCGATGGGACGCGGACCTCTCGCGGATCTCGCTCGCGCTGCTGCGAGCGTGGGCGCGATCGCTCGGCGCCGATCCGCACGTCTTCGACGAGGCCTTCGCCGAGCAGCCGGCGACGCTGATCAAGATCGTCCGCTACCCCGCCGGAACGGCCTCCGATCAGGGCGTGGGAGCGCACAAGGACTCGGGCGTACTGACCCTGCTCCTGGTGGACCCCGCGTCGCAGGGCCTGCAGGTACTGCCACCCGGTGCCGACGAATGGGTCGACGTGCCTCCACTGCCGGGCGCCTTCATCGTGAACATCGGGGAGATGCTGGAGGTCGGGACGGACGGCTACCTGCACGCCACCGAGCACCGCGTGGTGAACCGCAGCACCGGCGCCGACCGGATCTCGGTGCCGTACTTCTTCAATCCGTCGGTCACGGCGCACATGCCGCACCTCCCGCTCCCCGCGGGGTCGCGCGCGGGCGTCACCGTCGACCCGTCCAATCCGATCTTCGACACCTACGGCGAGAACGCGTGGAAGAGCCGCCTGCGGGCGCACCCGGACGTGGCGGCACGGCACTACCCGCAAACCGCTTCGTAACCCGGCCTGCGTCCCTATCGTGGGGACCATGACCGGCGCTGCCCCGCTCGTCCTCGTCTACAGCTCCAACGCGCGGCACCGCGCGGAGATCACCGCCGCCCTGGGCACCCGCCCCGCCCCGGACAGGCCGCCGATCACCGTCCTCGAGGCCGCGACCGCCCCGGCCGTCATCGCCCGACTCGACGAGGGCGGGGTCGCACTGGTGGTGCTCGACGGCGAAGCGGCCCCCGCGGGCGGGATGGGCCTGGCTCGCCAGGTGCGCGACGAGATCGAGCCGTGCCCGCCGCTCCTGGTGATCACGGCGCGCCGCGCCGACGGATGGTTGGCACGGTGGTCCCAGGCCGACGACTGGGTGAGCCATCCCCTCGATCCGTTCGAGCTGGCGGGTGCGGCCGGGCGGTTGCTCGCCACCGCGACCCTCTGAGAATCAGACACGCTCGCCCCAAAAGCCCACCCCGATCAGACGATGGACATATAGTTGTGGTGTAGCTCACAACTCCACTCAGGGGAGCCTAACCGGTTCTGCTGAATGGGATTTCGCATACACCGCGAAGGGAGCATCGCCGTGAACCTGTACGTGCCCATCCTGGTGCTCGGGGCGATCGCGGCCGCCTTCGCGGTGTTCTCAGTGGGCGTCGCCCGGTTCGTCGGGCCCCGCAGGATCAACCGCGCGAAGCTCGAGGCCTACGAGTGCGGCATCGACCCGTCTCCCACGCCGGCATCGGGCGGTGGCCGGTTCCCGGTGAAGTTCTACCTGACGGCCATGCTGTTCATCATCTTCGACATCGAGATCGTCTTCCTCTATCCCTGGGCGGTGCACTTCGACGTGCTCGGCACGTACGGCCTGCTCGCGATGGCCCTGTTCCTGGTGAACGTCACCGTCGCCTACGCCTACGAATGGCGGAGAGGTGGACTGTCGTGGGACTGACGGCGGCGACCGTCCCGGGCCGCGGTGACCGACTCGTCGGGAGCGAGGTGGGGGCGTGGGAATAGAGGACAAGGTTCCGGGCGGTTTCCTGCTGTCGACGCTCGAGGTGGTGGCGGGCTACGCGCGGAAGGGATCACTGTGGCCGGCCACGTTCGGCCTGGCCTGCTGCGCCATCGAGATGATGGCGACCACCGGCCCCCGCTTCGACATCGCCCGGTTCGGCATGGAGGCCTTCCGCGCCTCGCCCCGCCAGGCGGACCTGATGATCGTGGCGGGCCGGGTCAGCCAGAAGATGGCGCCGGTGCTCCGCCAGGTGTACGACCAGATGGCGGAGCCGAAATGGGTCCTGGCCATGGGAGTCTGCGCCAGCTCGGGTGGCATGTTCAACAATTACGCCGTCGTGCAGGGCGTCGATCACGTGGTGCCCGTGGACATCTACCTCCCCGGCTGCCCGCCCCGCCCCGAGATGCTGCTCAACGCCCTCCTGGCCCTGCACGAGAAGGTCGCGGAGACGCCGATGGGCGTGAACCGCGAGGCCGCGCGTCGCGCCGCGGAGGAGGCCGCACTCGCCTCGCGCCCCACCATCGAGTTCAAGGGCCTGCTGCGATGACCGACTCCCCCGCGGTGCCCGACCCCGGGGGCACCGACGCGTCCGGCGCCCCGTCGCAGCCCGACGTCGTGCGCACCCGCACCGGCATGTTCAGTGGCGGCACGGGCGACACGTCGGGCTACGGGCGGATCAGCCGACCGGTCGCCATGCCCGGGCCGGGCGAGGAGCCCCTGCCCGCGGGGTACGACGGGGTGATCGCGGTCCTGCGGGACGCGCTGGACCGGTCCGACGACGCGCCCTTCGCCGAGGCGGTCCGTGCGGTCGTGGTGTACCGCGGCGAGGTGACGCTGCGGGTGCGGCGCGAGCACGTGCGGGCGGTCGCCCGGCTCCTGCGCGACGACCCGTCCCTGCGGTTCGAAATGTGCCTGGGGACTTCGGGCGTGCACTTCCCCGAGGACGCGGGTGCCGAGCTGCGCGCGGTCACGCATCTGCAGTCGATCACGCACGGTCGGCGCCTCCGCCTCGAAACCTCCTGTCCTGACGCCGATCCGCACATCCCCTCGCTGTTCTCCGTCTACCCCACGACGGACTGGCACGAGCGGGAGACCTACGACTTCTTCGGCATCGTCTTCGACGGGCACCCCTCGCTGACCCGCATCGAGATGCCGGACGACTGGGAGGGGCACCCGCAGCGCAAGGACTACCCGCTGGGCGGGATCGGCGTCGAGTTCCACGGCGCCGAGGTCTCCGCACCCGACACCCGGAGGTCGTACTCGTGACCACCGACTACAGCGAGTTCACCGCCATGGGCTCCGACTGGGACGACATCGCCGCCGAGGCGATCGGCCAGGAACGGATCGTGGTGAACATGGGCCCGCAGCACCCCTCCACCCACGGCGTGCTGCGCCTGATCCTCGAACTCGACGGGGAGACGGTGACCGAGGCCCGCTGCGGGATCGGATTCCTGCACACCGGCATCGAGAAGAACCTCGAGTTCCGCACCTGGACGCAGGGCACCACCTTCGTCACGCGCATGGACTACCTGGCGCCGTTGTTCAACGAGACCGCCTACTGCCTGGCCGTCGAGAAGCTGCTGGGGATCACCGAGGAGATCCCCGAGCGCGCGACCGTCATCCGCGTCCTGCTGATGGAGCTCAACCGGATCACCAGCCACCTCGTCGCGCTGGCCACCGGCGGCATGGAGCTGGGCGCGGTCTCGCCCATGCTGCGCGGCTTCGAGATCCGCGAGCAGATCCTCGACGTCTTCGAGACCATCACCGGGCTGCGCATGAATCACGCGTACATCCGCCCGGGAGGCGTGGCGGCCGACCTGCCCGACGAGGCCGTCCCCCAGATCCGCGAACTGCTGCGGACGCTGCCGAAGCAGCTGGCTTCCATGGCGTCGATGCTCACCGAGAACCCGATCTGGATCGCACGCACCAAGAACATCGGCTACCTGGATCTCACCGGCTGCATGGCGCTCGGCATCACCGGCCCGGTGCTGCGCTCGACCGGGCTTCCGCACGACCTCCGGCGCAGCGAACCCTACTGCGGCTACGAGGGTTACGAGTTCGACGTGATCACCGACAGTGGATGCGACTGCTACGGCCGGTACCTGATCCGGGTGCTGGAGATGGATCAGTCGCTGCGCATCGTGGAGCAGTGCCTCGACAAGCTGCGGCCCGGACCGGTGATGATCGACGACGCCGGGCTCGGGTGGCCGGCCGATCTCACGGTCGGGAGTGACGGGCTCGGCAACTCGCGCGCGCACATCGCAGAGATCATGGGCGAGTCGATGGAGTCGCTGATCCACCATTTCAAGCTGGTCACCGAGGGCTTCGCGGTGCCCGCGGGGCAGGTCGCCGCCTCGGTCGAGGCGCCCCGCGGCGAACTGCTGGTGCACGCCGTCAGCGACGGCGGCACCCGCCCGTACCGGGTGCACTTCCGCGACCCCTCGTTCACGAATCTGCAGGCGGTCGCGGCGATGTGCGAGGGCGGCATGGTCTCCGACGTCATCGCCGCCGTCGCCAGCATCGACCCCGTGATGGGAGGTGTGGACCGATGAGCGAACCCGTCTTCCTCGAGTTCGGCGCGCGGCCGCAGGAGGCCGTGCAGCTGTACCGGCCGGGCGCGCCGACCGCGTACCCCGCCCCCGTCGCGGAGCGCCTCGCGGCGGACGCCGCGCAGCTCATCGCCCGGTACCCCGAGAAGCGGTCGGCGCTGCTGCCGCTGCTGCACCTGGTCCAGTCCGAGGACGGCTTCATCACCCCGGCCGGCATCGAGTTCTGTGCGGCCGCACTGGACCTCACCGCCGCCGAGGTGGTCTCCGTCGCCACCTTCTACTCGATGTACCGGCGCGGCCCCACCGGCGACTACCTGGTCGGCGTCTGCACCACCACGCTGTGCGCGGTCCTCGGCGGCGACGCGATCCTCTCCTCGCTGTGCGAGCACCTCGGGATCGCCCCCGGCGGCACCACCCCGGACGGGAAGGTCACCGTCGAGCGGATCGAGTGCAACGCGGCGTGCGACTACGCGCCCGTCGTGATGGTCAACTGGGAGTTCTTCGACGATCAGACGGTGGCGAGCGCGCGCGAGCTGGTCGACGCGCTCCGGTCCGGCCGACCGCCGGCCCCGACCCGCGGCGCACCGCTCGGCACCTTCCGCGAGACCGCCCGGCTGCTGGCCGGTTTCGACGATCCCCGGCCCGGCGCCGTCTCCGCCTCCGGGGCGGGCGGCGGGCCGACGATGGCCGGGCTGCAGGCCGTCCGGGAGGCCGAGTCGTGACCGCGCACCTCACCCCCGTACTCTCCGCCCACTGGGGCGATCCCGAGCCCTGGACCCTCGCCTCCTACCGCGCGACCGGCGGCTACGAGGGCCTCGAACGCGCGCTCGCGATGACCCCCGACGAGGTGATCGCGCTGGTGAAGGACGCCGGCCTGCGCGGCCGCGGCGGCGCGGGCTTCCCGACGGGGCTGAAGTGGAGCTTCATCCCACAACTCCGCGACGGCGAGGACCCCAAGCCCGGGGCGGACAAGCCGCACTACCTCGTGGTGAACGCCGACGAGTCCGAGCCGGGCACGTGCAAGGACATGCCGCTGATGTTCGCCACGCCGCACACGCTGATCGAGGGCGTCATCATCGCGTCCTACGCGATCCGCGCGCAGCAGGCCTTCATCTACGTGCGCGGCGAGGTCCTCGGTGTGCAGCGGCGACTGCGCGCCGCCGTCGCCGAGGCGTACGCGGCCGGCTACCTGGGCAAGCCCATGGGCCCCAGCGGGTTCAGTCTGGAACTCGTCGTGCACGGCGGCGCCGGCGCGTACATCTGCGGCGAGGAGACGGCGCTGCTGGATTCCTTGGAGGGCCGCCGCGGCCAGCCCCGGCTGCGGCCGCCCTTCCCCGCGGTGGCGGGCCTGTACGCCTCCCCCACGTGCGTGAACAACGTCGAATCGATCGCGAGCGTGCCCGCGATCCTCGCGCGGGGCGCCGAGTGGTTCCGCAGCATGGGCAGCGAGAAGTCTCCCGGTTTCACGCTGTATTCGGTCTCGGGACACGTGGTGCGGCCGGGCCAGTACGAGGCGGCGCTCGGGGTGACGCTGCGCGAGATGCTGGAACTCGCGGGCGGCGTGCGGCCCGGGCACGAGCTGAAGTTCTGGACGCCGGGCGGCTCGTCCACGCCGCTGCTCACCGCCGAGCACTTGGACGTGCCGCTCGACTACGAGGGCGTCGCCGGCGCCGGGTCGATGCTGGGCACCAAGGCGCTGCAGGTCTTCGACGACACCGTCTGCGTGGTGCGGGCCGTGCTGCGCTGGCTCGAGTTCTACGCGCACGAGTCCTGCGGCAAGTGCACGCCGTGCCGCGAGGGCACCTACTGGCTGGTCCGGTTGCTGCGCAGGCTCGAGGAGGGCGAGGGCCGCGCCGAGGACCTGGACACCCTGGCGGAGGTCGCCGACGGAGTGCTCGGCAAGGCCTTCTGCGCCCTCGGCGACGGCGCCGCCAGCCCGATCCAGAGCTCGCTGGCGTACTTCCGCGACGAGTACGAAAGGCACGTCGCCGAGGGCGGTTGTCCCTTCGACCCGGCCGCCTCGATGCGCGAGGCCCCGGTCCCGGGAGGTGCTCGATGACCACCCCCGAGCCCGTCAGGGCCACCATCGACGGCATCGAGATCGAGGTACCGCCGGGCACTCTCGTGATCCGCGCCGCGGAGGAGCTGGGTATCGCCATCCCGCGGTTCTGCGATCACCCGCTGCTCGCCCCGGCGGGCGCGTGTCGGCAGTGCCTGGTGGACGTGGAGGGCCAGCGCAAGCCGCTCGCCTCCTGCACGACGACGGTGACCGACGGCATGATCGTGCGTACGCAGGCCACCTCCGCGGCCGCCGCCGGCGCCCAGCGCAGCGTGATGGAGCTGCTGCTGGTGAATCACCCCCTCGACTGCCCCGTGTGCGACAAGGGCGGCGAGTGCCCGCTGCAGAACCAGGCCATGTCCGCCGGCCGCGCCACCTCGCGCTTCCCCGCCGCCGACAAGCGCACCTACCCCAAGCCGATCCCGCTCTCCGCGGAGATCGTTCTCGACCGCGAGCGCTGCGTGCTGTGCGCCCGGTGCACCCGTTTCTCCGATGAGATCGCCGGCGATGACTTCATCGAGCTCATGGATCGCGGTGCGCTGCAACAGGTGGGCGTCGCGGGCGATCAGCCGCTGGACTCCTACTTCTCCGGCAACACGGTGCAGATCTGCCCCGTCGGCGCGCTCACCAACACCTCCTACCGGTTCCGCGCCCGCCCCTTCGACCTGACCTCCACCCCGTCGGCCTGCGAGCACTGCGCCAGCGGCTGCGGCCTGCGCGTCGATCACCGCCGCGGCGAGGTCCTGCGCCGCCTCGCCGGCGACGATCCCGAGGTCAACGAGGAGTGGAGCTGCGACAAGGGCCGGTGGGCCTTCGCTTACGCCTCGGCCCCGGACCGGCTGACCACGCCGCTGATCCGCGGGGCCGACGGCGCGCTCGCCCCCGCCTCGTGGCCCGAGGCGATCGCGGCCGCTGCGCAGGGGCTGACCGGCCGCGCGGCGGGCGTGCTCGCCGGCGGGCGCGGCACCGTCGAGGACCTCTACGCCTACTCCGCCTTCGCGCGCATCGCGCTGCACACCAACGACATCGACTTCCGGATCCGGCCGCACAGTGCGGAGGAGGCAGCCTTCCTCGCCTCCGGCGCGGTGGGCGGGGTCACCTACGCCGACCTCGAGACGGCGCCGGTCGTGCTGCTCGCGGGCTTCGAGCCCGAGGAGGAGTCGCCGATCGTGCACCTGCGGCTGCGGAAGTCCGTGCGCGCCGGCGGCACCCGGGTGCTCTCGATCGCGCCCTTCGCCTCCCGCGGCCTGGGGCGGCTCGACGGCACCCTGCTCGCGTGCGCGCCGGGCGGCGAGCCCGCCGCCCTCGCCGACCCCGGACTCACGGAGCGGATGTCGGAGCCCGGCGCCGTGATCCTCGCCGGCGAGCGGCTCGCCGAGATCCCCGGGGCGCTCGCCGCCGCCGCCGCCCTCGCGGGCACCACCGGCGCCCGGCTCGCGTGGATCCCGCGCCGCGCGGGCGAGCCCGGCGCCGTCGAAGCGGGTGCGCTGGCCGGCTTGCTGCCCGGCGGCCGCCTCGCCGCGAACCACAGCCACCGCATGGAACTCGAGAAGCTCTGGGGCGTCACGCTGCCCGAGGGTCCCGGTCGCGACACCGCCGGCATCCTCGCCGCCGCCGCAGCGGGCGACCTGCCCGCCCTGGTCTGCGGCGCGGTCGACGTCGGCGACCTGCCCGACCCCGAGGCCGCGCGGCTCGCCCTCGACACCGCCTTCGTCGTGAGCCTGGAACAGCGCGCCTCCGAGGTCACTGCACGGGCCGACGTGGTGCTCCCCGTCGCGACCGTGACGCAGCGCGCGGGAACATTCCGGAACTGGGAGGGCCGCGATCGCTCCTTCGCCGCCGCGCTCCCCTCGCCCGGCGCGCTCGCGGACGCGCGGGTGCTCGCCGTGCTCGCGCAGGCGATGCGCGCGGACCTCGGCTTCACCGACACCGACGGCGCCGCCGCGGCCCTCCGCTCGCTGGGCTCGGTCCGGCCGCCGCGCCGCCCCGTCACCGGGCGCCCCGGCACCGTCGGCGTCCCCGGCGACGGCGAGGCCCTGCTCGCGACGTGGCGGCAACTGCTCGACCTGGGCCGCGGGCAGGACGGGGAACCCGACCTCGCGGCGACGGCGCGCAGGCCGCTGGCGCGGATGTCGGCCGCCACCGCCGCCCGGATCCTCGCCGCGGACGGGGCGGCGGTCTCCGTCTCGACCGATCGCGGTTCGATCACCCTGCCACTCGAGGTCACCGACATGCCCGACGGAGTGGTGTGGGTGCCGCGGAACTCGCCCGGCAGCACCGTCGCCACGACACTGGGCGTCGGCTGGGGCGCCGTGGTCGGGATCGGGGTGGCGCGATGACGCTCGCCCTCGGCCCGCACGACCCCGTCGACCTCTCCGCCTTCGGCCGCGACCCGTGGTGGCTGATCCTGGCGAAGGCCGTCGCGATCTTCGCCTTCCTGGTGCTGACCGTCCTCGCGGCGATCCTCATCGAGCGCAAGGTCATGGCCCGGATGCAGCACCGGTACGGGCCGAACCGGTTGGGCCCCTTCGGCGTCCTGCAGTCGCTCGCGGACGGCATCAAGCTGGCGCTCAAGGAGGGCATCACCCCCGCGGGCGTCGACAAGCCCGTCTACCTGCTCGCGCCGATCATCGCCACCATCCCCGCGTTCATGGCGTTCGCCGTGATCCCGTTCGGGCCACAGGTCTCAGTGTTCGGCACGTGGACGCCGCTGCAGCTCACCGACCTTCCGGTCGCCGTGTTGTACATCCTGGCGATCACCAGCATCGGCGTGTACGGCATCGTGCTGGCCGGCTGGTCCTCCGGCTCGACGTATCCGCTCCTGGGCGGCCTGCGGTCCACCGCCCAGGTGATCAGTTACGAGGTGGCGATGGGCCTGTCCTTCGCCGCCGTCTTCCTGTACGCGGGCACCATGGCGACGTCCGGCATCGTCGCCCGGCAGGAGGGCACCTGGTACGTCTTCCTGCTGCTGCCGTCCTTCGTGGTCTACGTGGTCTCCATGGTCGGCGAGACCAACCGCGCGCCGTTCGATCTGCCGGAGGCCGAGGGCGAGCTGGTGGGCGGCTTCCATACCGAGTACAGCTCCCTGAAGTTCGCGATGTTCATGCTCGCCGAGTACGTGAACATGACCACGGTCTCCGCGCTCGCCACCACCCTGTTCCTCGGCGGCTGGCACGCGCCGTGGCCGCTGAACCTGTGGGAGGGCGCGAATTCCGGTTGGTGGCCGGTGATCTGGTTCGTGGTCAAGGTGTGGTGCTTCATGTTCGCCTTCATCTGGCTGCGCACCACGCTGCCGCGCCTGCGCTACGACCAGTTCATGCGGTTCGGCTGGCAGCTGCTGATCCCCACGGCCCTCGCGTGGGTGCTCGTGGCCGGGGCGGTGCAGGCCTGGGCGCTCTCCGGGCGTTCGACGACGGTGCTCGCCCCCGTGGTCTCGGTGCTCTTCACGCTCGCCGTGCTCGCCGTTCTCGTGGTGCGGCACCGTCGGCAGAAGGCGCCCGAGCCCGGGCCGGACCCGGAGACGTTCTCGCTGCCGTTCGACCCGATGGCCGGGGGTTTCCCGGTGCCGCCCCTGCCGGGCCAGTACCTGTCCGAGCCCGCCCGACGAGCCCTGCCGAGCGAGGCCGAAGCGAAGGAGGCGTCCCATGGCTGATCCCCTCGGACTCGCCGGATTCGGCGTGACCCTGCGGACGATGTTCACCAAGCCGGTCACCGAGAACTACCCGGAGGAGCGCTCGCCCACCGCCGGCCGCTACCACGGGCGGCACCAGCTCAACCGGTACGCCGACGGCCTCGAGAAATGCATCGGCTGCGAGCTCTGCGCGTGGAGCTGCCCGGCGGACGCGATCTACGTGGAGGGCGCCGACAACACCGAGGAGGAGCGGTACTCCCCCGGTGAGCGCTACGGCCGGACCTACCAGATCAACTACCTGCGCTGCATCGGCTGCGGCCTGTGCGTGGAGGCCTGCCCGACGCGCGCGCTGACGATGACGAACGACTACGAGATGGCCGACCGCGACCGCGGCGCGCTGATCTACGACAAGGACGACCTGCTGGCCCCGCTGCACCAGGGCGAGCAGCCGCCGCCGCACGCGATGCGCGAGGGGCTGACCGCCGCCGACTACTACCGGGGCGAGGTGGATTCGTGATCGGAGAGGAGTGGGCGTTCTGGATCGTGGCCGTCCCGGCCGTGCTCTTCGCACTCGGGGTGGTCCTCGCGTCCAAGGCCGTGTACTCGGCGTTGTGCCTGGCCGCGACCATGATCCTGCTGGCGATCGCGTACATCGCGCAGGGGGCGACCTTCCTCGGCGTGGTCCAGATCGTGGTCTACACGGGCGCGGTGATGATGCTGTTCCTGTTCGTGGTCATGCTCGTGGGCGTCGACTCCTCGGATTCGCTCGTGGAGACGCTGCGGGGCCACCGGGTCGCGGCCGCCGTCGCGGGGCTCGCCTTCGGGATGCTGCTCATCGGCCTCGTCGCCCGCGCGTCCCTGCCGGCGCAGCGCACGGGAGCGGGACAAGGGACGCCCGCCGGCGAGTACCCGCCCAACTCCGTCGAGGCGCTGGCCGACACCGTCTTCGTGCGGTACCTGTGGGCCTTCGAGCTCACCGCCGCGCTCCTCATCACCGCCACGCTGGGCGCGATGATCCTGGCGCACCGGGAGAAGCTGGCGACCGCCCTCAGCCAGCGCGAGCAGTCGATCCGGCGGTTCCGCGAGGGCCGCCGCGCCACGCCGCTGCCCAACCCCGGGGTGTACGCCCTCGGCAACGCCGTCGACCTGCCCGCCCGCCTGCCCGACGGGACGCCGGCTCTCGACTCCGTGAACCACACGCTCACGCCGCGTGCGCCCGGGGAACGCCGCGCCCTGCCCGACCGCGCACCGTCGCTCGACGACGATGTGCCGCACGCGCTCCGCGACGAGGAGGTCTCGCCGTGAACCCGCACCTGTACCTGTACCTGTACCTCGCAGCGTTGCTGTTCGCGATCGGCTCCGCCGGGGTGCTGCTGCGCCGCAACGCGATCGTCGTCTTCATGTGCGTCGAGTTGATGCTCAACGCCGCCAACCTGGCGCTGGTCACCGCGGGACGGATGCACGCCGTGCCGCACGGGCAGGTGCTCGCCTTCTTCACGATGGTCGTGGCCGCCGCCGAGGTGGTGGTGGGCCTGGCGATCATCATCGCGATCTTCCGGGTCCGGCGGTCCGTCTCCGTCGACGAGCCGCACCTGCTGAGGCGGTGAGCGAAGTGACCGGACTCCTCGCGGCACTGCCGCTGATCCCCCTCGCCGGAGCGGCCGTGCTGCTGCTCGGCGGCCGCCGCACGAACCACTGGGGACACCTGTTCGGGACCGCGGTCGCGGCGCTCTCCTTCGTGGTCGCGGCGGTCGCCTTCGGGCTGCTGCTGGCCCGTGATCCGGCGGACCGGTCGGTGGGTACCGTGCTCTACCACTGGTTCTCGGGCGGCGACCTCTCGGTGGACCTGGCGTTCCGGCTGGACCAGCTCTCGGTGTGCTTCGCGCTGCTCATCACGGGCGTGGGCACGCTGATCCACGTCTACTCGATCGGCTACATGGCGGCGGACCCAGCCCGCCGGCGGTTCTTCGGCTACCTCAATCTGTTCCTCGGCGCGATGTTGGTACTGGTGCTGGCCGACGATCTGGTGGTGCTCTACCTCGGTTGGGAGGGCGTGGGGCTCGCTTCCTACCTGCTCATCGGCTTCTGGCAGCACAAGCCCTCGGCCGCGACGGCTGCACGGAAGGCGTTCATCGTCAACCGGGTCGGCGACATGGGGCTGGCCCTCGCCGTCGCGGTCACCCTGACGACGTTCGGCACCACCACGTTCGGCGAGTTCCTGCCGCGCGCCGGCGAGGCCGGCGAGGGCGTGCTCACCTGGCTGGGCCTGCTCCTACTCCTCGCCGCCTGCGCGAAATCCGCACAGGTCCCACTCCAGAGCTGGCTGGGCGACGCGATGGAGGGACCCACCCCGGTCTCGGCCCTCATCCACGCCGCGACGATGGTCACCGCGGGCGTCTACCTCATCGTGCGCACCGGCCCGGTCTTCGAAGCGGCGCCGGTGGCACAGGGCTTCGTGCTCGCCGTCGGCGCGGTGACGCTGCTCTTCGGCGCCGTGATCGGTTGCGCGAAGGACGACATCAAGAAGGCCCTCGCCGCGTCGACGATGAGCCAGATCGGCTACATGGTGCTCGCCGCGGGCCTCGGTCCCGCCGGCTACGCGCTGGCGATCGCGCACCTGCTGGCGCACGGCTGCTTCAAGGCCGGCCTGTTCCTCGGCGCGGGCTCGGTGATGCACGGGATGAACGACGAGACCGACATGCGCCGGTACGGCGGCCTGGCGAAACTCATGCCGGTCACCGCAGTCACCTTCGGCCTCGGGTACCTCGCGATCATCGGCGTCCCACCGCTATCGGGCTTCTTCACCAAGGACGGGATCATCGAGACGGCGCTCGGGCGCGGCGGATTCTGGGGCGTCGTGCTGGGCGGCGCCGCGATCCTCGGCGCGGGGATCACCGGCTTCTACATGACGAGGGTGATGGTGCTGACGTTCTTCGGCGCGCCCCGCTGGCGCGAGGGCACGCATCCGCACGAGTCGCCGCGGGTGATGACGGCGCCCATGATCGTGCTGGCGCTGGGCAGCGTCGGCGCGGGCGCGCTCCTGGTGATCGGCGGCACGCTGTCCGACTTCCTGGCCCCCGCCGTCGGATCCGCGCCCGAGGCGCACCACGCGATCCCCGCCTGGGCGGTCACGATCCTGGTCCTGGGGGCCGTGGCGATCGGCGTGGCGGTGGCGGTCCGCACCACGCGGACGGTGCCCGTGGAGGCACCGTCGGCGGTGAGCGCGCTGACCCGTGCGGCCCGGAAGGACCTGTACGGCGACGCCCTCAACGAGGCCGTCTTCATGCGCCCCGGGCAGGCCGCCACCGAGGCGTTGCTCGTGGCCGAGCGCACGGGCATCGACGGGGCGATCGACGCGATCCCCGCGGGCGTGCACCTCGGTTCGCTCCTGTTGCGGCGCTCGCAGACCGGGTACGCCCGCAGCTACGCACTGACCATGCTGGCCGGGACGGCGGTGCTCATCGGCGCCGCGGCGGTGTGGCTCTCATGAGCGGGCCCTGGCTGACGCTGCTGTGGGCGGCGCCCGCGGTGGGTGCCGTCGCGGCGGCCGCGGCGCCGCGCGCGGCGCGGTGGATCGGACTGGCGGCCTCGTTCGTCGCGTTGGTGATCGGCATCGGGCTGGCGTGCGCCTTCGACCCCGCGGGCGGCTTCCAGTTCGTCGAATCGCATTCGTGGATACCGTCGTTCGGGGCGGGTTACCGCCTGGGGCTCGACGGCACGGGGCTCGTGCTGGTGCTGCTCACCGCGGCGCTGCTGCCGGTCCTGCTGCTCGCCGCGTGGCGCGAGACCTCGCCCGACAGTGAACGGGCGGGTACGTACGTCGCTCTCACGCTGGCGGTCGAGGCGATGGTGCTGGTCAGCTTCGTCGCCACCGACGTCCTGCTGTTCTACCTCGTCTTCGAGGCCATGCTGATCCCGCTGTACTTCCTGCTGGCAGGGTTCGGCGGCACCGGCAGCGAATCGACGGTCCGCGCGCACGCGGCGGTGAAGTTCCTGCTGTACAACCTCGCCGGCGGGCTCGTGATGCTCGCGGCCGTGGTCGCGCTGTACGCCGCCTCCGGCACCTTCGACCTGCGCGCCCTGCTCGACGGCGCGCGGCCCGGCCCCGGGGTCGCGCAGGACCTGATGTTCCTGGGCTTCCTGTTCGCCTTCGCGGTGAAGGCCCCGCTGTGGCCGCTGCACACCTGGCTGCCCGGCGCTGCGGTGCAGACGAATCCGCCGACGGCCGTGCTGATGATGGCGATCGTCGACAAGGTGGGCACGTTCGCGATGCTGCGCTACTGCTTGACCCTGTTCCCGGACGCGGCCGCCAGGTTCGCACCGTGGGTCGCGGCGCTGGCCGTGATCGGGATCGTCTACGGCGCGATCCTCGCGATCGGGCAGTCCGACGTGATGTCGCTCATCGCGTACACGTCGATCAGCCACTTCGGCTTCATCATCCTGGGCGTCTTCGCCCGCACGGGCGATTCGCAGGCCGGATCCGTGCTGTACATGGTCAATCACGGCGTGGCGACGGCCGCGCTGTTCCTCGTCGCCGGAGTCCTGGTAGCGCGCCGCGGGAGCCGCAGGATCGGCGACTTCGGCGGCGTCTGGTCGCGGGCCCCGAAGCTGGGCGCGGTGTTCCTCATCGCCGGGCTCGCGACCCTGTCGCTGCCCGGCCTCGGCCCCTTCGTCTCGGAGTTGCTGGTGGTGGTCGGTACCTACCCGCGGTGGGCGATCGCGGCGATCGTCTCCGTGGTGGCGCTCGTGCTGTCCGCGATGTACGTGCTGTGGACCTACCAGCGGATGTTCACCGGCCCGGTGCCGGACGGTGTGGAGCGCACCTTCGGCGCCGGGAGCGGAGGGAGCGGGCCCGGTGATTCCGCCGATGCGCGGCCGCGCGAGTTGCTCGTGCTGGTGCCGCTGGTCGTGGCCCTGTTCGTGCTCGGCTTCTTCCCGGGCCCCGCGCTGGACGCGATCAATCCGTCGGTCTCCCCCACGGTCGCGGAGGTCGCGCGATGACCCCGTCGGCACTCGGCCCGCTCGCTGCGCTCCCGGCGCCGTCGATCGAGTACGCGCGGATCGCTCCCGCGATCATCGTCTTCGCGGCGGCGATCGCCGGGGTGCTGGTGGAGTCCTTCGCGCCCGCCGGGATCCGGGCGAAGGTGCACGCGGTGCTGGGCGGCGGCGCGATCGTCGCGGCCCTGGTCGCGGTGGCGGTGCTCGCGGACACCGGGGCCCGCCCCCGCGCGGTGCTCGCGGGGTCGATCGCCGACGACGGGCCCTCCCTCGCGCTGCAGGGGCTGCTCCTGATCTCGACGCTGCCGGCCTTGGCGTTGATGGTCGCGCGCTACGACTCGCTGACGCACACCGAGGCGGTCCCGCTGACGCTGTTCGCGCTCGGCGGCATGCTGGCCTTCGTCTCGGCGCAGGACTGGCTGACACTGTTCGTCGCCCTCGAGGTCTTCTCCCTGCCGTTGTACCTGCTGTGCGCGCTGGCCAAACGTCGTGGGCTGCTGCCCCTCGAGGCGGCGCTGAAGTACTTCCTACTGGGAGCGTTCAGCTCGGCGATCCTCCTGTTCGGCGTCGCCCTGCGCTTCGCGGCGACGGGCTCCACATCGATCGCGGCGGTCCCGCAGGACGCGGTCTTCGGCACCGTCGGCGCGGCGTTGATCGGCGTCGGCCTGCTGTTCAAGGTGGGCGCCGTGCCCTTCCACTCGTGGGTGCCCGACGTCTACCAGGGCGCACCGACGCCGGTCACCGCGTTCATGGCGGCGGCCACCAAGATCGCGGCCTTCGGCGTGATCGTGCGGCTCACGCTCGTCGCGTTCCGGGACGTGCCCTGGCGCCCGGTCGTCGCCGCCGTCGCCGTGGTCACCGTCGTCGTCGGGTCCGTCATCGCGGTCACGCAGTCCGACGTCAAGCGCCTCCTTGCCTACTCCGCGATCGCGCACACCGGCTTCCTGCTCATCGCTGTCTTCGCGGGAACGGTCCGCGGGACCGGCGCGGTCTGCTTCTACCTGGCCGTCTACGGGATCAGCACGGTCGGCGCGTTCGCGGTCGCGTCCGCCGTCCGGGAGGCGCGACCGGACGGGACCAGTGCGGAGGTGCCCGAGTTGGAGCGGTGGGCCGGGCTCGGCCGGTCGCGGCCGCTGCTGGCGGGTTCGATGGCCCTGTTCCTGTTGTCCTTCGCCGGGATCCCGCTGACCGGCGGGTTCGCCGGCAAGTTCGCGGTCTTCGCGGCCGCGGCGCAGCGTGGCGGCGGGTGGCTCGTCGCGGTGGGCGTCCTCGCCAGCGCACTCGCCGCCGTCTTCTACATCCGCGTGCTGATGACCATGTACTTCGCGCCGGCGCACGAGTTCGCGCCCGACGTGCCGCGGGTGGATCCGCTCACCGGTTTCGCCATCGCGCTGGGCGTGGTGGCGGTGGTCGCGCTGGGCGTCTTCCCGCAGCCGCTGCTGGACCTGTTCGCCGATCTCACGGTGTTCACCGGCAGGTAAGTAGAATCGTCACCCATGAGTGACAAGCCGCTTCCGTTCAGCAACGGCCTGCAGTTGAAGTCGATGGGCGCAGTCCTGCTGCTGGTGCTCGGCGTGCTGATCTGGCGGCTCACCGACGCGACGACGACCACGGCGCGCGTGCTGTACGTCGCCGCCATCGTCTTCGAGCTGCTGTTCTTCGTCGGGCTCGTCTTCGCCAGCCGGTTCATCAAGAACCAGCACGACAAGGCCGAGGCCGCGTACCGGGCTCAGGTGGCCGCCCAGGCCGAGGCCTCCCGCAAGCCCGCGGAACCCGCCGGGGGCGACGGTGCCGCGCCCGACCCGACGGACACGCCGTGACCACGTCGTCCAAGCCGCGGCGGGAGGGCACGCCGGTCCGCAAGCGGATGACGGCCGCCGAGCGCCGCAATCAGCTGGTGAACACCGCCCGGTCGGTCTTCGCCGATCGCGGCTACGAGGCGGCGACCATCGAGGAGGTCGCGGCGAAGGCCGGTGTCTCCAAACCCGTGGTCTACGAGCACTTCGGCGGCAAGGAGGGGCTGTACGCGGTGGTCGTGGACCGCGAGATGGAGATGGTGCTCGAGGTCTTCTCCCGCGCCATGCTCGAGGACCGGTCGAAGACCCGCATCGAGCAGATCGCACTGGCGCTGCTCACCTACGTCGAGGAACGGGCCGACGGCTTCCGGATCCTCACCCGGAACAGCTCCGTCGAGCACTCCGGGGGCTACTCGACGCTGCTCAACGACCTCGTCGGGCAGGTCGAGAGCCATCTGGAGGGCGAGTTCTCCACCAAGAACCTCGACCCCGGTCTGGCCCCGCTCTACGCCCAGGCCCTGGTCGGCATGGTCGCCATGACCGCGCAGTGGTGGCTCGAAGTGCGCGACCCGCCCAAGGAGGCCGTGGCCGCCCACATCGTGAACCTCTCCTGGTACGGCCTCATCGGTCTCAAGGAGAACCCCGTCGCCATCGAGCCGAGCCAATTGGGCGAGCCCGACGAGGAGTAGTCCACCGCGCTCCCACGGGCCCGGCGTCACAGAGGTGTCAGCGCTGCTCGCTGATCAGCACCGCGCGTGTACCGGCGACGAGCGCCTCGAAGACGTGGGGCGCGTCTCCCGGGTAGGTGATGAAGTCTCCGGGCGCCAGCGTCACGGGGCGATCGGCGGGGCCCACCAGCGCCTCGCCGCTGCACAGCAGCACGTGCTCGACAGTGCCGGTGACGTGCGCCGCCGAATCGCGGCGCGACCCCGGAGCTGCGTCGATGCGGTAGACGTCCCGCCGTACGGACGGGGGCGATGCGGTGAGCAGCGTCGCCGCGTAGTCCGCGGAATCCGAAGGGACCGTCGCACCCTCGTCGGACCGGACCACCGTGACCTCGACCTCCCCGCCGCCGAGCAGCCGGGCGAACGGGACACCCAGGGCGGTGGCCAGCGCCCACAACGTCTCCACGCTGGGGTTCCCGGTCCCCGCTTCGAGCTGTGACAGCGTCGATTTGGCTATCCCCGCTCGACGGGCGAGTTCGGCCATGCTCCAGCCCGCGCTCGCCCGCTCGCGCTGGATCCCGGACGCGATGGCCATGATCGGGACACTCGACATGTTCGCTACACACTCCTATCGTTCGTCTTGACGAACGCCTTCGTCTTCGTTCATTCTATTGGACATGCGTACGGAGTGGCGAACGAAGCGGGCTGATCCGCTGCTCCGACCTGCGGCCCTCCTCGCCGTCGCGGTCGGGTGCATCGGTATCGCGTACGGGGCACAGACGGTGGCCGGCGGCCTGCCATGGTGGTTCGCGCCGCTGCTCGGCACCCTCGTCCTGGCCGGATCCGCCGAGATGCTCTTCGTCGGTCTGATCGCCGCCGGTGGCACGCCGGTCGTGGCATTCGCGGCCGCCGCACTGGTCAACGCGCGACACCTGGCGTACGGCCTGGCAGCGGCGCCCTACGTCGGCTCCGGCGCCGCGCGACTGCTCCGGATCCATCTCGTCAACGACGAATCGATCGCCCTGGCTCTCGCCCAACCCGACGTCGAATCAGGCAGGCGCGGAATGACATACGCCGGCGCGGGCATCATGCTCGCGTGGCCGCTGGGTGCCGCCGCGGGCGCGGCCGTCGGGTCCGTCATCGCCCCGGCGGCGCTGGGCCTCGACGCGGTGTTCCCGGCGGTCCTCCTCGCGCTGCTCGTCCCCGCGTTGCGCGAGAAGTCCACCCGGACGATGCTCCTCCTCGCGATCCTGTTCGCACTTGTCGCCGTGCCGTGGGCACCCGCAGGCTTGGCCCCGATCCTCGCCCTGCTGGCCGTGCCGGCCCTACGCCTGTTCGGGGTTCGGCCGTGACCGCCGTGGTGTGGGCCGGCATCGCCCTCGCGGTGGCCACGTTCGCCATGCGGGCGGCCGGACCCGTGTTCGCCGGTCGATTCGACCTGTCCGACAGGGCGCGGCGGACCGTCGACCTGTGCGCCCTCGCTCTGCTGGCGGGCGTGATGGCGACGACCGCCATCGCCGACGGACGGGAGTTCGGCGGGCTAGCCCGCATCACCGGAGTCGCCGTCGCCGGGCTCCTGGCGTGGCGACGATGCTCTCTGCCGCTGGTGATCGTCGCCGCCGGCGGCGCCACCGCGCTGCTCCGCCTCGCCGGCGTCCCCTGACTAGCGGGGGCCCGCTCCGAGCGGCGCCCCCACGAGCGAGGCGAGGATGGTGCCGATCGCCTGGCCGAAGGTGCCGATCGCCGCGGGCTCGAGGCCGCTGCTGAAGACGTTGCGGATGTCGCAGCCGGACGGCGCCGGGCCCGTGGAGTTCATCCGGTCCTTGAGCCAGTTGAACGCGGCGCCCGCCCCGGTCACGACGACGGTGCCGTGCGTCGTCATCACCTGCGGCACCGGGTTCGGCGGGAACTCCTCGCGGCGGTACGTCACCGAGGCGCCGCCCTTGCAGTACGAATTCACCAGCTTGTCGGTGCCCGTGATCGGCGCGACCTCCTCGGTGATGCCGTTGTACACGTACGCGGGCACCGTGGGAACCCGGCCGCTCACGCCGCGCTCCCGGATGGTCTTGGCGATCACGGGGATCCGCAGCACCTCGTCGACGGGCTTGGACAGCAGCCGGTTGTAGTCGAACCACAGGTTCGCCACGACGTTCTGCGGCATGCAGTGCCGTCGCGTCTCGTTGACACGGGCGCGCCCCTCGGGCGTGAGCACCTTGTCGAGCGCGACGCGGAACTCCTCGGAGTCCTTGCCGAGCGCGGACAGCGCGAGGGGGATCAGGCCGGCGAGGAGCGAGGTGTTCACCGACTTCAGCGAGGCCTCGAGGTCGCGCTCCGGGGCGCCGAAGGCCGCCCCGCGGATGTTCAACTCGGGCGCATAGGTCGGCTGCTCCTCGATGGTCCAGCTGCTGGCGATCGCGCCGCCCGAATAGCCCCACAGCGTGACGGGCGTCTTCGTGTTCAGCCCGAGGCGGGAGAAGTTCTCCACCGCGCGGATGCCGTCGAGCACGGCCCAGCCGGGCTGCCGGGGCGTGAGGAAGCGGTCCTCGCCGCCGCCGTGGTCGGGCATCGCGACGGCCCAACCCTCCTGCAGGCCGAGCCCGGCGAAGAGCAGCTCGGCGCCGGGCATGCCGAAGGTGAGCGGCCCCTCCTTCGCGGTGAGGTCGATCGGTCCGCCCTTCGTGGTGGCGTAGGAGGACTGGCAGATCCGCAGGGTCGAGTCGGCGGCCGCCTGGTAGGACAGCAACTTGGTGGGCTTCTTGCCGCGCGGCACCATCACCGTGGTCACGCTCAGGTCCGGCTCGCCGTTCATCCCGGTGGTCCGGTAGGCGAGCTGCCAGGCGTCGACGTTCATCGGCATGAACTGCAGCGACCGGATCGACGTCGTCCGGGTGCGCACGATCTCACCCGGCTTCTTCGAGGCGAGGTCGGCCGGCCGGTCGTAGAAGGAGTCCGCGGGCGGGGAGGGCTCGACGATGGGCGGGAGCGCCTGCGCACTCGGGGCCGTGACCATCCCCGTCGCGATCACGACGATCGCGCCGATCAGCGCCGCGAGGGTGCGCGATCCCATCCGGAACGCTGATGTTTCATTCACCATAAGCAAGGAACTTAAGGTGACCTCCGTCACCTGTCAAGACCTCGAAGGCGCGGGTCACGGCGCCGTCGACCGCGCCCCGCCACAGACTTCCCTAGCGGGGCGCCCGCCTCCCCAGGTCCATGGACCTGGGGAATGCACGGCGCGCCACGGCGCCGCACGCCCCGCTAGGGAGGGTCGCCGACAGGCGGGCGCTCAGTGCAGCAGGCCCAGCACGACGGCGACGAGCACGAGCTTGAGGAGCCAATCACCGGCGTGGATCGCGGCGGTCTGCCACGGAACGCGCTCCCAGATGATCGATCCGGTCAGCAGGACCACGGGGAACGCGACCCACAGCACGAGGGCGAGCGCGAGGGAGCCGGGCAGCGAGAGCGTTCCGGATCGGTCCGCGATCCAGGCGAATCCCGCCGCGACCACGGCCGTGCGGACGAGCTCGGCGACGACCTTCGCCGGCCCCGGCCGCCCGCGGTCGAGTGCGCGGTCACCCAGCGCCCGCTGCTCCACCGGGGCGAGAGCCACGTAATAGGTCGAGCTGAGCACGAAAGCCGCGACGGCGGCGACGACGATACCTACGACGATCATGGCGTCCTCCTTTAGTACTAATGAGTACTCTACGATCACCTTCAAGTACTGTCCAGTACTATTTCGGTATGGACAGCGCGTCAGAGGCACCCCGACCCCGCGGCCGGCCCGGCGGCAGCAGCGGCGCCGACCTGCTCGCCCTGGCCCGCGACCTGTTCCTCGACCGGGGCTTCGCCGGCACCACGATGGACGCGGTGGCCGCCGCCGCCCGGACCTCGAAGCAGACGCTCTACCGGCAGTACCCGTCGAAGGACGAGCTGTACGCGGCGGTGGTCCGGGACTGGGTGGACCGCGGTCGCGACGCGATGCGCCCGCACCTCGACGCGCTCATGGCCGCGGACGACGCCGGGCGCGGGCTGCGCGCACTCGCCCGCACGCTGCAGGCCGGCGTACTCAGCGCCCCGGTCCTGCGGATGCGTACCCTCGTCGCCGCCGAGGCGCACCGCTTCCCCGACGTGGCCGACGACTACGTACGACGCAGCTGGGACCGCAACCAGGCCCTCCTCGCCGACGCGCTCGCCCATCTCGCCGACCGGGGCCTGCTCGACCTCGACAGCCCTGCCACCGCGGCCGAGCAGTTCACGTGGCTCGCGCTCGCCGCGCCGCTCAACCGGCTCACTCTGACGGGCGGCCGGACGGGCTGTACGCAGGAGGAATCCGACGCCGTCGCCGACGAGGCGGTGGCGACCTTCCTGGCCCGCTACGCGCCGTCGAGCTCCGGCTCCTGAGCGGCGCTCGGGCCCGTCGGCACGTGTCGGACCGCGCCAATACACTGGATCGGTGCCTGACGCCGCCCCCGTATCCGTCCCCGCCCTCTCCGGACTGACCAGGGCGGTCGCCGCCGATCCCGATGTCGCGACCTTCGCCGAGGCGGCGGGCAGGCCCGAGCTCACGGTCACCGCGGTCGACGGTGCGCGTCCCTTCCTCGTCTCAGCGCTCGCCGACCGCGCGCCCGTCCTCGTCGTCACCGCCACCGGACGCGAGGCGGACGACCTGACCTCCGAGCTCCGGGAGATGCTGGGCGACGGTGCCGTCGCCCAGTTCCCCAGCTGGGAGACGCTCCCGCACGAGAGGCTCTCCCCCGGCGCCGATACCGTCGGCCGGCGCCTGCAGGTGCTGCGCCGCCTCGCGCGCCCCGAGGACGCGCAGTACGGCGAGCCGCTCCGCGCCGTCGTGGCCACGGTCCGGTCCCTGGTCCAGCCCATGGCCCCCGGGCTCGGCGACGCCCCGTCGATCACACTGCGCGAGGGCGTGGAGCACGACTTCGACCACCTCATCGAGACCCTCGTGGAGCTCGCCTACACCCGCGTCGACATGGTGGGCAAGCGCGGCGAGTTCGCCGTGCGCGGCGGCATCCTCGACGTCTTCCCCACCACGACCGATCTGCCCGTGCGCGTGGAGTTCTGGGGTGACGAGATCACCGACCTCCGCGCCTTCTCGGTCGCCGACCAGCGCTCGCAGCCCGAGGTCGAGGTCGCAACGGTGCACGTCTACCCCTGCCGCGAGCTGCTGCTCACGGCGGAGGTCCGCGAGCGCGCGGCGGCACTGAAGGTCGAGCACGAGTCCGACGCCGCCCTGGTCGAGATGCTGGAGAAGCTCTCCCAGGGCATCCCCGTCGAGGGCATGGAAGCGCTGATCCCGGCGCTCATCCCGGGCGAGCTGCAGCTGCTCACCGACGTGCTGCCCGCCGGTGCGCACACCCTGCTCCTCGACCCCGAGAAGATCCGCACCCGCGCAGCGGATCTCGGGCGCACCGGGCAGGAGTTCCTCGAAGCGTCGTGGACCGCGGCAGCCCTCGGCTCGGCCGCACCGCTGGACCCCTCGGGAATGAACTTGGGCGCCAGCGCTTATCGTGCGCTCGAGGACGTACGAGCCTCCGTCGTCGACCACGGCCGGCCGTGGTGGACCGTCTCCCCGCTCGCGACGGGGCCCGACGAGGGCCCGGACCACCTCACCGTCCGCGCCGAACACGCGCCGGCGCCACGGGGTTCCGAGGCCGAGGCGGAAAAGCTCTTCGCCACCCTCCGCGCACACGTCGCATCCGGCGGCACCGGCGTGATCGTGGTCGCCGGACAGGGAACCCGCGCCCGCATCCTCGAGCGGCTGCGCGACGCGGAGGTCCCCGCCAGCGAACTGGACGCGGGCGCCGCACCCAGGACGGGCACCGTCGGCGTCCTGCGCGGCAGCCTGCAGACCGGCCTGACGGTGCCCGCGGAGAAGCTCGTGCTGCTCGCCGAGCCGGACCTCACCGGCAACCGCGTCGCGGGCGTCGGCGACGGGCGTCGCCTTCCGGCCAAGCGCCGCAACCAGGTCGACCCGCTCGCGCTGACCGCCGGCGATCTGGTGGTGCACGACGAGCACGGCATCGGCAAGTTCGTGGAGATGATCGAGCGCACCGTGGCGGGCGCCCGCCGCGAGTACCTGGTCATCGAGTACGCACCGGGCAAGCGCGGCCAGCCGGGCGACAAGCTCTTCGTGCCGATGGAATCCCTCGACCAGCTCTCCCGCTACGTCGGCGGCGAGATGCCCGCCCTGTCGAAGATGGGCGGCAGCGACTGGCAGAACACCAAGCGCAAGGCGCGCAAGGCCGTCCGTGAGATCGCCGGCGAACTGGTGCAGCTGTACGCGGCGCGCAACGCCGCGCCGGGCCACGCCTTCGCGCCCGACTCCCCCTGGCAGCGCGAGATGGAGGACGCCTTCCCGTTCACCGAGACCGTCGACCAGATGACGGTGATCGGCGACGTGAAGGCCGACATGGAGAAGGCCGTCCCGATGGACCGCGTCGTCATCGGCGACGTGGGCTACGGCAAGACGGAGATCGCGGTCCGCGCAGCGTTCAAGGCGGTGCAGGACGGCAAGCAGGTCGCCGTGCTCGTGCCCACCACGCTGCTCGCGCAACAGCATCTGAAGACCTTCGAGGAGCGGATGCAGGGCTTCCCCGTCACGGTCAAGGGGCTCTCCCGGTTCACCGACAAGTTCGAGACGCAGGCCGTGCTCGAGGGACTCGCCGACGGCAGCGTCGACGTGGTCGTGGGTACGCACCGCCTGCTGCAGACCGGCGTGCGGTGGAAGGACCTCGGACTGGTCGTCGTCGACGAGGAACAGCGTTTCGGCGTCGAGCACAAGGAGCACATCAAGGCGCTGCGCACCAACGTGGACGTGTTGACCATGAGCGCGACCCCGATCCCCCGCACGCTCGAGATGAGCATGGCGGGCATCCGCGAGATGTCCACCATCCTGACTCCGCCCGAGGAGCGCCACCCCGTACTCACCTATGTGGGCGCCTACGACGACAAACAGGTGGCGGCCGCCATCCGCCGCGAGCTGCTGCGCGACGGCCAGGTCTTCTACGTGCACAACCGGGTCAGCTCGATCGACCGGGCCGCCAAGCACATCCGCGACATGGTGCCCGAGGCGCGCGTGGTGGTCGCGCACGGCCAGATGGGTGAGGAGGCGCTGGAGAGCACCGTGCAGGGCTTCTGGAACCGTGAGTTCGACGTCCTCGTGTGCACCACGATCGTTGAGACGGGCCTGGACATCTCGAACGCGAACACCCTCATCGTCGAGCGGGCCGAGAACCTCGGCCTGTCCCAGCTGCACCAGCTCCGCGGGCGCGTGGGCCGCTCCCGTGAGCGCGGCTACGCCTACTTCCTGTACCCGTCGGAGAAGCCGCTCACCGAGACGGCCTACGACCGGTTGGCGACGATCGCCCAGAACAACGACCTCGGCGCCGGCATGGCCGTCGCGATGAAGGATCTCGAGATCCGCGGCGCCGGCAATGTCCTCGGCGCCGAGCAGTCCGGCCACGTCGCGGGCGTCGGCTTCGACCTGTACGTGCGGCTCGTCGGCGAGGCAGTGGAGGCCTACCGGGCCGCCGCCGACGGCAAGCCCATCACCGTGCCCGAGGAGCAGAAGGAGGTGCGCATCGACCTGCCCGTGGACGCGCACATCCCGCCCGACTACGTGACCAGCGATCGGCTGCGACTGGAGGCGTACCGCAAACTGGCAGCGGCGCATGACGACTCGGCCGTCGCCGAAGTCCTCACCGAGCTCACCGACCGCTACGGCCCACCGCCGGTGGAGGTGGAGCGGCTCGCGGCGATCGCACGGCTCCGCTCGCTGGCACGGAACGCCGGCGTCACCGAGATCACCGTGACCGGTACCAACCTGCGGATCGCTCCGATGGAACTGCTCGACTCCCAGCAGATGCGGCTCAAGCGGCTCTACCCCGGCGGCTCGTACCGCGCCGCCACCCGCACGATCACCTTCCCGCTCCCGCGGGTCGGCGGCGGTGGCGTGGGCAGCGAGCGCGTCCGCGACATCGAGGTGCTGCAGGCCGTCGCCGACTTCCTCGCCGCGATGGACGGCAAGGGCGCGGGGTACTGGCGGCTCGATCAGCCGCCTCGTGCCGTCGCGGCGACGGAGGCACCGTGACCGAGACGAGCGGCTCCGCCGCGCGGGCGCGGGGCACCGTCGTCGTGCTCAACCCCGCGCTGCCCACGCTGCTCCCCGTGGCGGCGCTCGAACGGCTCACCGGCCCCGTCTTCTACACCGAGGAACTGCCGGTACGGCTCGCGTGGCACCTCCCCGACGGGCACGCCGTGCTCGGCACCGAGGCCCCCGCGGGCGCGACGCTGCTCACCTCCGACGAGGCGCACCCCGCGGCGGTCGCACTGCGGGCGGCCGGCGCCGACGTGATCGCGGCGCCCCGGCCCGCCGGGCTGGCCGTGCTCGACACCGTCGCCCTGATCGACCGGCTGCGGCGCGAGGGTCCGTGGGAATCGGAGCAGACGCACGCGAGCCTCCTGCGGTACCTGGTGGAGGAGACCTACGAGGTCGCGGACGCGGTGGGAGCGCTCGAGGCCGCCGACGCCGGCGCCGCGGCCGCCGCCGAGCTGCGGAGCGAGCTCGGCGACCTGCTGCTGCAGGTCGTCTTCCACGCCCGGATCGCCGAGGACGGCCCCTATCCCTTCGATGTCGATGACGTGGCCCGCACGCTCTCCGCCAAGGTGCGCCGCCGCACGCCGCATCTCGCCGACGGTGCCGAGGTCGACGTGGCGACGCAGGCCGAGAACTGGGAGCGGCAGAAGCGTCTCGAACGCGGCGACCGCGCCTCGGTCCTGGACTCGATCTCCCTCGGCCAGCCGGCGTTGGCGCTGGTGGCGAAGGTCTTCGAGCGCTTGCGCAGCGTCGGCTTCCCGGCCGAGCTGGTCCCGGACGACGTGCGCACCGTCACCGTCGACCCGACGCTGCCCGACGCCGCGTACGAGCTGGACTACCGACGGCGGGTCCTCGCCTTCATGGACCGGGTGCGCGAGGCCGAGGCCGTGATGGCCGACGGCGGGGTAGAATCATGGGTCACCGCCTGGGGCGACCGGCACGCCGGGAACCCCGAGGCACAGCCCGGACGTTGAGATCGCGTCCCCCATTTCCCGCGAGAGAGTTCACGGCACGGTCATGGTCAGTTCCCGCCTGCGCACTGCGGTCGTCGTCGGCGTCGCGTCGACGGTGCTCGCCGGGTGCGGCGCGCTCGAACCGCGCCCCGAGATCCCGCAGGGCATCCCGCCCGGCGCGGGAGCGCCGGTGCCGTTGATCGACGTCAACGGGCCGGGCCGGACGTCCGAGCTGCTGCGCGACTGGGCCACGCCGATCAGCGTGGCCACCGGCATCCCCGTGATCTCGTTGGAGGCGTACGGCAATGCGGCCGAGGCCCTGCGCCAGCGCACGCCGGAGTGCGGCATCGCCTGGACCACCCTTGCGGGCATCGCGTTCATCGAGAGCAAGCACGGCACCTACCACGGCGCGACGGTCGCCCCGAACGGCAAGGTCTCGCCGCCGATCCGCGGCGTGCCGTTGGACGGGACGAACGGTAATCAGGAGATTCTGGCGACCGGCACCGATCCGCACCGGCCGAACGCCAAGTTCGACGCCGCGATGGGCCCGTTCCAGTTCATCCCCGAGACGTGGCAGCGCTTCGGCGTGGACGCCAACGGTGACGGCAAGGCCGATCCGGACAACATCGACGACGCCGCGATGACGGCGGCGCGGTACCTCTGCGTGTCGGGCAAGGACCTGACGACGGCGAAGGGCTGGGAGAAGGCGGTCATGGTCTACAACCAGTCCCGCAAGTACGTCCTGGACGTTCGCGATGCGGCCGCCGCGTACTCGGTGAACGTGCAGCCCTGACGGCTATTCGGCACCGACGCGGCAACGGCTATTCGGCACCGGCGCGGCAGACGTCCAGCTGCGTGCGCAGGTCGGCGCATTCGTCCTCGAGAGTCAGAATGCGCTCGACGCCGGGGAGATTGACGCCCGTCGCGACGAGTTCGGTGATCCGGCGGATGCGCGTGATGTCGTCCTCGCTGTAGCGGCGGGTCCCGCCCGCCGTGCGCTGTGGCCGGATCAGGTGCCGCCGCTCGTAGAGCCGCAGCGTCTGCAGACCGACCTGCGACAGCTCGGACGCGACGGAGATGCTGTACACGCCGAGGTCGGAGCGCACGCGATGTGACTCCGTCATCGCACTCCTCCTTCGTGCCATCGGGCCGCACGTCCTCGCCTGTGCCATGGCTATGTCAAGTTGATCTGGCCCCGGTAGGGCGGTTTCATTCGGCCCCACCTGAGTGGGGCCCTGAGCCGCTAGAGTCCGGGGTGTGGATGGGCGGCCGCGGGTGCGCAGTGTGGTTGCGCCGAC
>NZ_VIGX01000048.1 GCF_007858475.1 Tsukamurella conjunctivitidis | reverse complement strand
CTCCGGTGCAGAGATTGGGATGGTGGACCTGCCTCGGCGGGGGTATCTGCTCTCAGATGCTCTCTCGGAGTCCCTCTCACTGCACAGGGACGTGGACATCGTCCTCATCGACTGCCCTCCCTCCCTGGGCCTGGTGACACTGAATGCGCTGGTCGCGACGGATCAGGTGCTGATCCCCATCCAGACGGAGTACTACGCACTCGAGGGGCTCAGTCAGCTCTGGTCCACGATTCGACGGATCAGTCAGGATCTCAATCCCGGACTGCATGTCTCCTCGATCCTCCTGACCATGGCAGATCGGCGCACGAACCTGAGCCAAGAGGTCGAGCAAGAGGTGAGGACCCACTTCCCTGAACAGACGCTCGAGACGGTGATTCCGCGGTCGGTGCGGGTTTCGGAGGCGCCGAGCTACGGTCAGAGTGTGATCACCTATGATCCGCGGAGCACGGGTGCCTTGGCCTACCGCAAGGCGGCGCTCGAGATCAGTAGACGTCTCGCTCAGGACTGAGTACAGCGATCACCGGGTTGTGACCGTGCGCCCGCCCGGGAAGGATCATGCGAACCCGCGACACGCGACATGCGCGGAGAGACGTGTCAATGATGGGACAATGGCGCAGACGGCGCTCGAGCGATGTTTCACGTGAAACATCGTCGAACGGCTCTCGAGGACGACGGAGGATGACCGAGTGACTGGTAGGCAGCGGCCGAGCGGGGAAGCGGGACAATCCCGAATGCTGACATCCGCAGTGAGCGACGACGTCGAACGCCCGGAGGACACCGCTCCCGTCGGGCAGCATGCGGCCGCGTCTGACGAGTCACACGGTGGTCACAAGCCGTCCAAGTCAGCCAAGCCATCCAAGCCGTCAGAGGGAAGCGCGCACAGGACAGGGCGGCGCAGTGGACTCGGGCGAGGACTGGCAGCTCTGATTCCCAATGCGGAGGAACAGGGCGATGCGCAGAGCGCACGCCCGTTGGATGTGTTGTTCCCGGGACGTGCAGATGAGCGAACCTCGGTG
>NZ_VIGX01000047.1 GCF_007858475.1 Tsukamurella conjunctivitidis | reverse complement strand
ACCGAGCGTGGATACGGTGTGCGCGGCGCTGTCGGATGCTCCGACCGTGGCAACACGGCCGTCTCCCAGATGCGTCCCGGTCAGGTCGACTGGGACCACATCTTCGCCGACCTGGGGGTGCGCTGGTTCCACACCGGTGGCATCTTCGCCGCCCTGTCCGACACGACCGCCGAGGTGGCGCGCGAGGCGATGGAGTCGGCCCACCGGCACGGGACCATCGTCTCCTACGACCTGAACTACCGGTCCTCCCTGTGGAAGGCCATCGGCGGTCAGGCCCGCGCCCAGGAGGTCAACACGGAACTGGCCCGCCTCGTGGACGTCATGATCGGCAACGAGGAGGACTTCACCGCGAGCCTCGGCTTCACGGTGGAGGGGACCGATGCAAACCTCACCGAGCTTCCCGTGGAGTCCTTCAAGCGGATGATCGACGAGGTCCAGGCGGCCTACCCGAACTTCAGCGTGATCGGCACGACGCTCCGCCAGGTCCGCACGGCCACCGTGAACGACTGGGGAGCCATCGCCTGGAGTCGGGACACCGGGTTCGCCCAGGCCACCCAGCGTGACGGTCTGGAGATCCTGGACCGCGTCGGCGGGGGGGACTCCTTCGCCTCAGGACTCATCCACGGGCTCATGGAGTTCGGGGACCTCGAACTCGCAGTGAACTACGGGGCCGCCCACGGTGCGCTCGCCATGACCACCCCTGGTGACACCTCGATGGCCGATGCGGACGAGGTCCGTCGTCTCGTCGAAGGGAGTGGCCTTCGCATCCAGAGATGAGGCACACAGGGTGAGACCTGCGGGACTCGCCTCCACCACCACAGCATTCGCACCTCCCCCCACGTCTGGCCGGTGTCCGCTCCCAGGAGCGGAGCGGACACCGAAGCTCAAAGGAGAGAAACCTTGTCCGAAACACTTTCACCACCCCAGCAGGACCACGGCGGAACCGTGATCGAACGCACCACGGGCGACCTGGTCAAGGCCGCCATGTCGGGCTGGCTGGGCACCGCCCTGGAGTTCA
>NZ_VIGX01000046.1 GCF_007858475.1 Tsukamurella conjunctivitidis | reverse complement strand
CCCACAGCCACCCATCGCACCCTTCCCGAGCGGTCCCCACGACGGTCCGGACGACTTCGGCGCTGCACGGCCGCCGCAGTTGGTTCGGCGCTGCTCCTGGCGGGACTGACCCTGCCCGCCCACGCCACTGACACCCTGCCCTGGCAGGGAGACCAGACAGCTGGCGCACACCAGCCCTACCAGCACGGATACACCGGCCTGGATCTGCTGAACTGGAACCCTGCGGCTGACCAGGACGCTGAGCTCCTGCGCTCCCGGGTCCCCCTGCAGGAACGCAACGAGCCCCTGCCCGCCACCCAGCGCAATCCGCAGCTGTCAGCCGACACGGAGATGTTCAATCTGGCGGGGGACTACGGCAACGCCTTCTTCGAGTCCTTCCACGACAACAATGTCTTCTCCCAGTACCTGTTCAACTACTGGCAGTACACCGACTACTACGGCTCCTGGCACGGGATGCCGACGCAGGGCGTCGACAAGGCCCTCTACGACCCCTCCAAGGAGTGGACGCAACGCTGGTTCGAGTTCGGCATGCTCAACCTGCCCAATGCGGCCTACACGAATGCCGCCCACAAGAACGGTGCCAAGTCCATCGCCACGATCTTCTTCTCCGGTTCCGACCGCGGCGAGCAGACCTATGGAGACCTGCTGGCCGACAGGCGCGAGGACGGCACCTACCCGGTGGCCGACAAGCTGGCGGAAGTGGCGCACTACTACGGATTCGACGGCTACTTCGCCAATCAGGAGTCCAACGTCCCCGCTTCCGACGTCCCCGCCTACCGCGAGTTCGTCCGGCAGCTGCGCGAGACGGGGATGTACGTCCAGTGGTACGACTCGGTGACCTACCCCAACGGAGGGATCTCCTACCAGAACCAGTTCAACCAGCGGAACTCCCCCTGGATCCTCGACACCGAGACGGACCAGAGGATCTCGGACTCGATCTTCCTCAACTACTGGTTCAGCGGCGGAATGCTGGACAGCTCGGCCGCGCACGCCACGTCACTGGGCCTGGACCCCTATGAATCGGTCTTCGCCGGCATCGAGGC
>NZ_VIGX01000045.1 GCF_007858475.1 Tsukamurella conjunctivitidis | reverse complement strand
CGTCCACCAGATCGTGTAGTCGCCACCGCACCCAGCGCGGAGCCCGTCGAGGCGGCTCTTGCCGAGTTCACGATCTCCAAGGCGGGCGGCAACACCGTGACCGCGTGGCGACCCAGAATCGCCCGCGCCCGAGACATCTCCCTTGATGCGGACGCAATCCGGGAAGCAATCCTCCCAGTGCTGCGTGACACGAGCGCGGAACTCCAGGGCCTCCGTGTGACATTGCATGGGGAGCGGCTCGATGTCGACCAGCCCGAACGCATGGCTTCCGAACACTCGGGGGGTGGAAACGCTCATATCACCCCAGTATCAGCAGTTTCGCAGGCCGCACGCGAGGAGGCCGAGAGGCGGTGGCCGGAGTGGAGGCATCTCCGGGACTCATGGGACGCCCGCGCTATGCAGGCCGCGTTCAAACAGGGCGCGCAGTGGCAGGCCGACCAGCGCAGCGTGGAGCCCACCGCTGAGGAGGTCGAGGCCGCACTAGTTGCCTTCTGGGCGGCTGATTATGGCGGCATCGTGGGTAGTCCGCAGCGGCAGATGTATGCGGCTCTCGTCGCGGCCCGGGAGGTGAGCGGGCGATGAGCGTGTCATTCAAACGGCCACCCAGCCCGTACATCGTGCGCAGGGACGGAACTGTACTGGATCGAGAGACCCGGGAGATCGTGGGACGTGTGTGGAGTAACAGGGACGGGAGATGGTGGCACACCCGGTCGTACCTCCTCTGCGGGCACTCCTCCCGGGCGGACGCCGTCTCGTCACTCGGGAATGCAGTTCGGAAGGAGGCGGGACGATGACCACCCGAGTCACACCCCGCCACCTGGCCCAGGAAAACAGCGTGGAGATTTACCTCCCGGAGGGCCTGCCCATTATGCCGGGCAGCCTCTACCGCGAGGGAGCCCGCATGCGACCCAAGTGGGTGCGCATCCGCCGGACATACCACCAAACCTATGTCAGCGTCCATGGCGTTGCGATCCGGGCGAATGGCCTGGAGGGCGTCCAGGCGCAGTACATCGGTATCAGCCTGCCCGGTCAGCATCACCCGTGGGAGAGCGACCTGCCGTGGGAGAGCGCCCCGGACTGGCTTCGGGACCTTATCGAGCGGTACATGC
>NZ_VIGX01000044.1 GCF_007858475.1 Tsukamurella conjunctivitidis | reverse complement strand
GGGACTGGTGCACGGTTAGGTGACATCTGATCTGGCTTGCCCCGGGAGGGCGGCCTGGAAGGATGACTACTGTGCCTAAGCCTTATCCGAAAGAGTTCCGTGATGATGTGGTCCGGGTTGCCCGGGATCGTGAGAGCGGTGTGACGCTCGCGCAGATCGCGAAGGACTTCGGGATCCATGAGATGACGTTGCAGAAGTGGATGCGACGCGCCGACATCGATGACGGCAACAAGCCTGGGATGACGTCGGGGCAGTCGGCGGAGTTGCGGGAGGCCAACAAGCGAATCCGGTTGTTGGAGCAGGAGAATGAGGTCCTGCGCCGGGCCGCGGCGTATCTGTCGCAGGCGAACCTGCCGGGAAAAGGTTCTACCCGCTCGTGAAGGAGCTCGCCGCCGACGGAATCCCCGTCGCGGTGACGTGCCGGGTACTCAAGCTCGCCAGACAGCCCTACTACCGGTGGCTCAAGGAGGCGGTCACCACCGCCGATCGGGTCGCGGCCGCGCGGGCGAACGCCCTGTTCGATGCGCACTGCGAGGACCCGGAGTTCGGGTACCGGTTCCTCGCCGACGAAGCCGAACACGCTGGTCAGGCGATGAGCGCGAGGACGGCGTGGCGGATCTGCTGCGCCAACGGCTGGTGGTCGAGCTTCGGTAAGAAACGTGGGAAGAACGGTAAGAAGCCGGGGCCGCCGGTGCACGATGACCTGGTTGAACGCGACTTCACCGCCGACTCCCCGAACCAATTGTGGTTGACCGATATCACCGAGCACTGGACCGACGAAGGCAAGCTCTACCTCTGCGCGATCAAGGATGCCTGCTCGGGGCGGATCGTCGGCTACAGCATCGATGACCGCATGCAATCCCGTCTCGCCGTTGCTGCGCTCAACCATGCGGTCGCCCGCCGAGACGGCGATGTTGCTGGTTGTATTGTCCACTCGGACAGGGGTTCTCAGTTCCGGTCGCGGAAGTTCGTGTCCGCACTCAATCGGCACGGCCTGGTCGGATCGATGGGCCGCGTCGGCGCCGCCGGCGACAATGCAGCGATGGAATCGTTCTTCGCGCTGCTGCAACGCAACGTCCTCGACCGGCAGCGGTGGGCCACCCGCGAGCAGCTGCGGATCGCGATCGTCACCTGGATCGAACGGACCTACCACCGCCGACGCCGTCAGGTCCGCCTCGGCCGGTTGACGCCCGTCGAATACGAGACGATCATCAACACAGCCGCCTCAGCGGCATGACACCGACACTGTCACCCGATCGTGCAGCAGTCCC
>NZ_VIGX01000043.1 GCF_007858475.1 Tsukamurella conjunctivitidis | reverse complement strand
GGTGGACCGGCTGCTACCCGGGGATCAGCGCGTTCGGAGGCTATGCCGCGACGGGGATGGCACGCGTCCTGGGTCGAGCCCTGATGACGCGCACCGGGGACCAGCGCGACTGGCTCGGACAGCGCCGAGGGTGGCGCCAGTTCCTCGACGCGCAGATCCCCCACCAGCCAGTCCTCGTGACCGCGGGTCACGCCCGCACTCTGACCTTCGCCGACTCCGGCGGCTACATCGACATCACCCTCACCGGCCACGGCCTGACACCCGGCTGGCACGAGGCCACACTGCAGGTCCTCCATGCGGGCGACGTCCGCGCGGCTGGCATTCACGAGGACGAGACCCCACCGGGTGGGCGAGCACTCTCCCCGGGGACACATCCCAGGACCGGTCGACTGCGCGCAGGAGCTCCCACCCACGTGCCATTGCGGGTGGTCGGGGAGGGCGAACACCTGGGGATCGTCTCCGACATAGACGACACCGTGATGGTCTCAATGGTGCCCAGGCTCCTGGTCGCCGTGAAGCATGCGTTCCTGGACAGGGTCTCCTCCCGAGAGGCCGTTCCAGGAATGTCCAGGATGATGAGGCGCCTCGCCCGCGCGGCAGGTCGGCGCCAACATGTGCCGGGGACTGACCCCTCGACCCTGCCAGCGGAGATCCTCCCTGCTCCCGTCATCTATCTGTCCACCGGCGCGTGGAACGTGGTACCCACGGTGCGCGACTTCCTGGCCCGACTGCACTACCCGCGCGGAGCGTTTCTCATGACGGACTTCGGGCCGTCCAACTCCGGCTGGTTCCGATCTGGTCCGGAGCACAAGCGTCGGGAGCTGCGCCGCCTTGCCACCGACCTGCCTCAGGTCCGCTGGATTCTGGTCGGGGACGACGGACAACGCGACCCCGCCATCTACGCAGAGTTCGCCCGCGAGCACCCCGACCGCGTCGCGGGCATCGCCATCCGGTCCCTGTCCGAACTGGAGCAGGTCCTGGCCCACGGCTCTCGCGTGCCCTTGGTGCCCGATGCCCTGTGGTCTGTGCCTGCAGAGATCCCCGTGTGGTACGGACGGACAGGTGAGGAACTGCTGGCAAGCATGCGCCGGGGAGGGATCGACCGCAGTCTGGCACCGGAAGGCTGACGTGGGAGGTCCGGCGCCCGTCGCCGCAGGGCTGACGAGGGCGACCCGCTGAACCTCGTGACATATACCCCATAGGGGTATAACGTGGAGGCATGAGCGAGACACACGACGACCGCAGCTCACAGGATCCACACACCGAAACCACTCCAGGACGCAGCCACCTCCGGCACGGTGCCCACG
>NZ_VIGX01000042.1 GCF_007858475.1 Tsukamurella conjunctivitidis | reverse complement strand
TCCCCACCGCCCGACCAGTCCTATCCGAAGCCGCCCGGACACGGTTGTAATTCACCGCATGATCAGCGTGCTCGCCGTGACTGAAATTCAGGCGCGCGACATCCATCCCCTCCTCCACGAGAGCGAGCACCTTCTCATCAGTTCCGACAGCAGGGCCCAGGGTGCAGACGATCTTGGTTCGACGAGTCACAGCACGGAAGGTATGCATCCGGAATCCGGGTGACAACCATCACGCCCATATGGGCATCAGGCCCGATCGGTCGATTCGGTGGGCGCGACGCGCAGCAGCGAGATGGCGGTCTCGCGGTCGGTGACCAAAGAGGTCACCACCCCGCTGATCAGGCTCGCGCGGATGGCCTCCACCTTCTGGTGACCGCCGGCGATGGCGATGACCTCGTCGACCGCGCTGAGCTCGGGGAAGGAGATGGCGAGCGTGCGCCCGCTGTAGTTGGTGCGCACCGGGCGCCCCTCGGCGTCGAACTGGATGGCGCAGAGCTCTGCGGCGACGTTGAGCGAATCCAGTTCCGCCCGACCCTGATCCGACAGCATGGCGTACACCTGCGACCCCGTCAGGTCCAGGCTGCCGACGGCCACCACGGCGACCGTGATGCGCTTCCACAGCTCCATCGCGGCGGAGACGCCGGGCTGCCGGGCGAGGGCAGCCTTCATCCGCTGGTCCGACATGATGAGCGGTGCGTAGATCGGATACTGCGGGCCGCGCGACACCGAGGTCAGCTGGCGCACCAGGTCGACCGAACTCGCCTGGACGTCGCCCACGACGCCGGACATCTGGACGATGGTGCACGGCGGCAGGTCCCGGACGTGCTGCGCCATCGCGTCCAGGGTGCGTCCCCAGCCGACGCCGAGCACATCCGATTCGGTCACGATCTCGCTGAGCAGGTCGGCCGCGACCCGGCCGAGCCCGTGCCGGAGTCCGTCGAAGTCGGTGAAGGAACCGGTGGCGACCAGGGCGCGCCGCAGTCCGTACGCGCGGCGCAGCCGCTCCGACAGGTCGGCGTCGATCGCCGCATCGGTGTTGATCTCGATGCGGACCAGCCCGGATTCGAGGCACGCGTCGAGGATCCTGGCCACCTTGTACCTGGACAGCCCGTACTCGGCGCCGATCTCCATCTTCGACTTGCCGTCGAAGTAGAACCGCCGCGCGATGGCGGCGGCCCGGACCACTTCGGCCGGTCCCATGGACCCCATCGGCACCTCCTCGGGCCGTCGCGGACGGGGCGATCCCGTCGACTCAGGGTAGACGCCCGACACGGCCGGCTGTGCCCATATGGGCACCGGTGTTGTCGAAACGTTCCGACCGACGTCTGATGGGCCGGTACGACGAAGACCGGACGGCCACGTGCCGCGGACGAAGGGAAGAGAAGTGCGGATCGGAGTGCTCACTGGCGGGGGTGACTGCCCCGGCCTGAACGCGGTCATCCGCGCGGTGGTCCGCACCAGCGCCTCCCGCTACGGCTCCGCAGTCGTCGGATTCCAGGACGGCTGGCGCGG
>NZ_VIGX01000041.1 GCF_007858475.1 Tsukamurella conjunctivitidis | reverse complement strand
GCAGTTGCGTCGCGAGCACGCGACGATCCAGGGTCTTGCCCGTCAGTTGGGCACGTCGTGGAAGACGGTCTGGCGGGCGGTCAAGCCCGAACTGGAGCGCCTCGCCGATGATCCGGCACGCTTCGAGGGGGTCACCACGCTCGGTGTTGATGAGCACGTGTGGCATCACGTCGACCCGCGCCGGCGGGGGCCGAAGGAGTTGACCGGGATGGTCGACCTCACCCGCGACGAGCACGGCCGGGTGCGTGCCAGGCTGCTGGATCTGGTGCCCGGCAGGTCGGGGAAGGCGTACGCGAGCTGGCTCCAACAGCGCGGCGACGCATTCCGCCGCCGGGTGCGAATCGCGGCGTTGGATCCGTTCGCCGGTTACAAGAACGCTATCGATGATGAGCTCGAAGACGCCGTCGCCGTGCTGGACGCGTTCCATGTCGTCAAGCTCGGCACCGCCGCCGTTGATGAGGTCCGCCGCCGCGTGCAGCAGACCACCCTCGGGCATCGGGGACGCAAGGGCGACCCGCTCTACGGCATCCAGCGCCTGCTGCGAGCCGGGAGGGAGAACCTCACCGACAAGCAGCACGCCCGCTTGGAAGCAGCGTTCACCCGGGACGAGCACGTCGAGGTGGAAGTGGCGTGGCAGTGCGCCCAGCAGTTGCGGAACGCCTACCGGCAGGCGGACCTGACCACCGGGCGGGTAATCGCCGAGCAGGTCATCGACACGTTCCACACGTGCCCGATCCCCGAGATCGCACGGCTGGGCCGCACCCTACGCCGGTGGCGTGACGCGTTCCTGGCGTACTTCACCACTGGTCGCGCGAACAACGGCGGAACCGAGGCCGTCAACGGCATCATCGAACTCCACCGCCGCCTCGCCCGAGGATTCCGCAACCCCGACAACTACCGCCTCCGAATGCTCCTCGCCGCCGGCGGCCTCACCCCATGACCCCCACCGGATGTCCGAAGAGCCGGTTGTTCTCGGACCTCGGATGAAAGTCTGGTGTTTCGGGAGGAACGGTAGGGTTGATTCATGAGTACTGGCAAGTATGGTGATGATTTCAAGGAGCAGGTTGTTCTTGAGGTGATCAACAAGGACCGGACGATCAGTTCGGTTGCGCAGTCCTATGGGCTGGTGTCCCAGACGGTGGGATTGTGGGTGAAGAAATACCGGGAGTCCCATCCTGAGGTGTCTGGTTCGGGAGAGGTCGTGGAATCGGCTGAGATACGGCGGTTGCGACGTGAACTCCGAGAGTCGCAGGCCGAGGTCGAATTCCTGAAAAAAGCCGCAGCCTTCTTCGCGAGGGCTGTTCAGTGAGCGCACGGTATGCGTTCATTGTGAGTGAAGAAGGCAATTACACGATCACTTTGATGTGTCGCTGTTTGGAGGTGTCGAAGTCGGGGTACCTGGATTGGAAGAGGCGGCCGATGTCTGATACTGAGGTGCGTCGCATTGATCTCACCCACCGTGTTCGGGCAAGTTTCGAGGCGTCGGATGCCACGTATGGGTACCGGCGTATCCACGCCGAGCTCGTGCGGATGGGTGTGGTGGTGTGTGTGGACACGGTGCGCACCATCATGGCCGAGGAGGGCCTGGTGGCAGTCCAGCCGCGCCTGCGGGTGCGCACCACGATCCCCGCAAAGGACATCGATGAGCGTGAGGACCTGGTGGGCCGGGACTTCCACGCGGATGCCCCCGGGCTCAAGTGGGTCGGGGACATCACCTACATTCCGACGTGGGCGGGATTCTGCTATCTGGCGACCGTGTTGGACTGCTGCACGAAGAAAGTGGTGGGGTATGCGATTGCGGACCACATGCGCACCAGTCTCATCCAGGATGCACTGACCATGGCGGTGAAGAATTGTCCCCATACTCGGGGTGTGACAATCTTTCATTCGGACAGGGGAAGCCAATACACGTCGGAGGCGTTCGCTCACACGTTGAGTGATTATGGGATACGCGCCTCGTGCGGGAAGACCGGGGTGTGCTGGGATAATGCGTGGGCGGAGTCTTTCAATGCGACTTTGAAGAACGAGCGGGTCCACCGGATGGTGTATCCTACACGGGAGAAAGCAATTCGCGATATCGTGTGGTGGATTGAACTCCGATACAATCAGAAACGTCTCCACTCGTCCTTGGGGTACCGCACCCCCAACGAGGTGG
>NZ_VIGX01000040.1 GCF_007858475.1 Tsukamurella conjunctivitidis | reverse complement strand
TGGCTATGTCAAGTTGATCTGGCCCCGGTAGGGCGGTTTCATTCGGCCCCACCTGAGTGGGGCCCTGAGCCGCTAGAGTCCGGGGTGTGGATGGGCGGCCGCGGGTGCGCAGTGTGGTTGCGCCGACTGGTTGGGATCGCGAGTCGGTGCGTGCGTATGCCGAGTTCGTGATCGCGCGTGATGATCAGCTCGGTGATCAGGTATCGGTCCGGGTGAAGATTAAAGACGGGGAGCCACTGCCGAACCTGACGACCCGGTGGACCGTGGTTTATGTCACTCACCAGAACCGGGCCTTGCGCCGGCATCTGTCGGTAGTCAAGGACGAACGCCGCGCTTAGCCCGCGGTAGCTGCTGCTTCGGTGTGAGCCAGGCGGTAGCTGTGAGTGCCGGTTTCGATGATGGTGCCGCGGTAGGTGAGCCGGTCGACGATCGCGGCGCAGAGTCGTGGGTCGGTGAAGGTGTCTGTCCAGCCGGAGAAGGACTGGTTGGAAGCGATCGCGACGCTGTTCTTCTCTTCGCGTTCGGTGAGGACTTGGAAGAGCAGTTCGGCGCCGCGGCGATCGAGTTCCATGTAGCCGAGCTCGTCGATGATGAGCAGGTCAACGCGGCCGTAGCGGTTGATGGTCTTCGCGAGCTGCTTCTCGTCAGCGGCCTCGACCAGCTCGTTCACTAGTTTGGTGGCGAGGGTGTAGCGGACTCTAAAGCCTTGCTCGGCGGCAGCGGTTCCCAATCCGATCAGCAGATGGGATTTGCCGGTTCCGGAGTCGCCGATGAGGCAGAGCGGCAGTCCGTGGCGGATCCAGTCGCCGGTGGCGAGCTGGTGGATGGTGGCGGGTTCGATGTCGGGGTTGGCGTCGAAGTCGAAGTCCGCCAGCCACTTCTCCCGCGGGAACCCCGCGGCTTTGACGCGGCGAACAGTGGAGCGGCGGTCCCGGTCGTCGACTTCGGCGAGCAGGAGTTCGGCGAGGAACCCCTGGTAGGACAATTGCTGCTTGGCGGCGGCGGTGAGGTGCTGGTCGATCATCGACCGCACTGTCGGCAGGCGTAGGCGCCGGCAGGCCTGGTCAACGGCGGCGAGGGCGGCTTCTTCGGTGAGGCCGCCCCGGCGGCGCAACGACGGGGCCAGCGCATTCGTCTGGTTCTTATTGGCGGTTGCGGTCATAGCCGGGTGGGCCTTTCAATCGGTGGTGGGTCCAGCGACTCAATCGGTGGTGGGTCCAGCGACGCAGGTAGCGCGTCGGAGGCAGTGCGTCGCCGGTGCTGCGGGAGCAGGCGGTCGTAGGCCGTAACGCTGGGCAGCGGTCGCCGGTCGGGTGGCAGGCCGGCGATCACCGCCGCGGGGTCTGCGAGCCGTCGTTGGGTGAGGCTGACAACTCGTTGCTCGCGTCGTTCGGCATGGCGATCGAGATGACGGCCAGCGTTGGCCCCACCTGTCTGGTCGGCAGCGACCGAGGCGTGCGCGAGCAGGCGGGCTTCGGCGCGGCGAGCCTCAACGGCGACGACCTCGGCGCTCACCGCCCCGACCCGCAATGCAGCATCGATGCCGGCGATCACCGCCGCGGCGGGCAGGCTGCGGTGCAGCAGCAGGACGTCGATCAGCTCGCTGGTGCCGTCGGTGTCGCCGTTGACTCGTCGGGCGGCGGCCCAGAACGCATCATGGCTGGCGGTGAACACCCCGGCAGCGCGGGCCTGCGCCAACGCCGTTGATCCCGGCAGGGCACCGGGTTTGAACTTGAGCACCTCGAGGTAGTGGTCGAGGTCGATCTTCGCGGTGCCGCGGCCGGCGACCCGTGGATGCCGCGCGACCAGGGTCCGGCCGTCGTAGACCAGCAGCTGGGAGGCTTGTAGTGAGACGCGGACTCGGCGGCCGATCAGGTGCGCCGGCACCGAATACTTCACCATCCGAACGGTGATCATCGCCGACCGATCGACCCGTGGTGTGAGGATCAGGCCCGGGTCGAAATCCTCCACCGGCAGCGGCGCGAGCGCTGCTCGGTCGTGCTCGTAGTCCTGGCCGATGGTGCGCAGTCGTCCGTCGATCCGGCGGCCCTCGTCGCGGTCCTCCCAGGCTTTGATCTGCTCGTTGAGCTCATCGAGGGACTCGACCTGCGGCATTGGGGTCAGCCGGTTGCGGCGGAACCATCCGACCTCGCCTTCAACGCCGCCCTTCTCGTGCGCCCCGGCGATGCCGGGCTGGCAGTAGAACGGATCGAATCCGTAGTGCGAGTGAAACAACGTCCACCGCGGGTTCTCCTGTCGCCGCCGGTCTCCGCCCTGCAGGACCGCGACCACCGCCGAGGTGAGATTGTCGTAGCGGATATGCCGGGTCGGGACCCCGCCGAGCTCGCGGAACGCCTCGACGTGCCCTTCGAGGAACGCTTCCTGCCCGCCGGTCGGATAGACCCGGTGAATGGCCTTGCCCGAGTGCGAGAGCCGGTAGACGAACATGTGGCACTTGGTCTTCACCCCGCCCAGGATCACCCAGACCTCGCCGAAGTCGACCTCCGCCTCCGCGCCCGGGGCGTGGTCCTGGGCGATGAACACCTCCGTCCGGCGGCCGGCCTCCACCTCGATCTGCGCCCGCCGGACCCGCACGTAGTCCCGCACCGTCGAATACGACAACTCGACCGCATCGTGCTCGATCGCCAGGCGTTCCCGGATCCGCGTCGCGGTGTGCCGCTGCTTACGCGGAGCATCCAGATCCGACCGCAACATCTCATCAATCGCCGCCTTGAACCGGTCCAACCGCGGCGACGACCGCTCCGGCGTCTTCCGCGGCGGCGGCTCCGCCGATGACAACGCCTGCCGCACCGTCCTCCGGTGCACGCCATGCTTGCGAGCCAACGCCCGGATACTCATGCCCTCGACCCGGGCGTCCCGCCGGATCTGCGCGAACAGCTCCACCTTCGATCCCATCATTGGCCACCACCTGCTTCGGCTCGGAAACGATGTTCACGAGCAACCATCAGGTGGGGCCAGATCAAACCGTCGCAACACCACCGGCGAGTCGCAAACGGGGCCAGGTCTAGCCGTCGAGCCGGGGCCTCTTCAAGCTGTCATAGCCA
>NZ_VIGX01000039.1 GCF_007858475.1 Tsukamurella conjunctivitidis | reverse complement strand
GCCGCCGGCCAAACAAGAAGCCCGTCGAGGAGAACATGCAGATAATCCGTCCGCCACAGGGCCACAACAGCCACGATGAGACCCGTCAGCCACGTCGTGGACAGTCAGGAGGCTCCTAGAGATATCGGAACCGCGGCGTTACCGGCGGCGGTGACCGAGTTGATGATGTTGGTCAGATCGACCTGCGACAGGTCCGGACCCGCCACAGTTGGCGCCGCGGGCGCCGTCGACGCGGTGACGGTCGCGGGTGCGCTGGTCGGCGCCGGAGTAGTCGTTCCGAGACCGGTCAGGCCGCCGAGCATGTCCGGCTTGATACCTGCGGTCGATACCAGACCGGGCAAGGTCGGCAACGGGAGGATGGGGCTCTGCGGCAGCACCGCCGGCGCCGTGGTGGAGGTCGAGCTGCCGCCGGCTGCGGAGTCCTTCGCGGCCGCGGTGAGCCACCGGGCGACGAACTGCGTCGGTGCCATACCAGTGGGCGTCGACGAGGCCGAGCCGTACGAGGTGTGCAGCGCGCCGGCCTCCGCGAACTTGAAGGTCGACGCCCACTGGATGAGCGTGCCGATGTCCTTGGCTTCTCGGGTCAGTTCGTCGAACGCGCCGGTCACTTCGCGGTCGCCGGTCAGCGGGCGCGAGATCGCCTGGCTCACGGCCTGTCCGCCGGCCACGCCTGGCTGACCGGTGCCGGTGCCGGGCAGAAGCATCGTCACCAGCCCGAGCGGGTTTCCCGACAGGCCGGCACCGACGGCACTCATGATGCGGTCGGGCGTGATCGTCAGCGGCGCCGTGTTCGACGCGGCGCCTCCGCCGAGCATTCCCACGCGGAACACCGCCGAGAGCATCTGTCCCAGAGGAGGCATCGGATTGCGCGGGTCGGATGCCCACTCGATGCGTTCGGCGATCGTCTGCTTCGGCGCGTAGCTCGTCACGTTCCCACCGGGGATGTCCTCGGTGACGATCGGGACGATCGCTTTGATGGTCGTCGACGCGATCGCGTTCGCGATCGTCTGCATCGACCGAATCGGGTCTCCCTGGTCGAACTGCATCTGCCCAGCGACGTTGGTTACCGCGCGGATAAGGGGAGAGTCGGCAGGGATATCGCATGCGGGATCACCGGCAGCGCAGAACGACGCGTACCGGCCCGCGATCCGCGTGAGGTCGACGTTGCGATCCTTGGTCGGTCCGATGCCGCCGCCCGTCGGGCCAGCCGCGCTGGCCGCGACGACCTTGGTCACCTCGCTCCCGCTCGTACCGGGGATCGGCGACGGAGAGACCTGTCCGGGACGGCCCGGAAACAGCGAAGCCCCGGCGGGGCGCGCCGGGTCTCCGAAATTCGCTACCGCCGCGACTTGCTCCGGCGTGACCTTGGACTTTCCTTCCAGGATCATGTCCAGGGCGCCTTTGACCGCATGCGCACCCTGCGAGTAGCCCACGAACGCGAACTTCGTGCTGGGGCAGCGGGTCACGCGGGCATTCGCCCATTCGATGGCCTTGTTCCCGGCGCCCTGGACGGAGTCCGCGTAGCTGGCGGTCTGCCCCGGAGTGGAAGGGCCGGCGCCGCCGAACGACGCCGAGTAGGGAACGTACTTCCGATCGACGAGCGACCCGGCCGTGCGCTTGAGAGGCTTCATGACCTCCGCGAGGAACCCGGTATCGAGGTCCGCCGGCGCGTTCGGCGACGACTGCCCCGTGCCCTGGATGCCGTAGACGGTCAGCGGAGTGCACGGCTCAGCAGCCAGTGCCGTGCCCGCGCCGAGAAGCCCGACCGGGGCGATCGTCACCGTCACGGCCATGAGAACGGCCGCGGAACGGCTCAGCCACCACTGCCCGCTGGTCGAATTGCCCAGCGAACCAGTGCTCTTGCGACGCCGCCTACCTGCGTGCATCCAGACACTCCCGTGTTCATGGATGCGCAGAGAATCGTTACTCGCCGCGGCGCTCAGTGTGGGTACACTGAACGCCGCAGAGATTCACTACCTCTGCGCACTGGGTCCTGCCGCCGTTTGGTCTAGGTCACGACGAGATGCCACTCGTTATCGCGACCGAAAATTGCGCTGTCCTCCGGCGGCAGGACCACCCCTGCTTCTCGGTTGTTGGTCCGACGCGAGCGCCGCGACCAACACGTACGCTACACACGTGCCACCCATGTGGCAACAGATTCGGCGAAGTGGGCAATGTTTGCGTCAATTGGCGCGCCCCCATGGTCCTAGTCGCGCCTAGTCGACTAGTGTCAACACGCGTGATTAGCGAGGGACCAGAGCGCCTGGTGCAGCTGCAGAACCTGGGACAACAGGTGTTGCAACGCCGCACCGACCTTGGCCTCAGCAGGGATCAGGTGGCCCAACGCGGCGGCCCCTCCGACACCACACTGGTCCGGATCGAGTTCCCCACCGAAGCAACATCACTCCCGAAGCGCGCAACCCTTGACAGGCTCGACGTCGCTCTTGCGTGGGCGCCGGGCTCGGCCGAGGCGGTTCTGAACCGCGGTGAGCAGCCGACTCCCCTGCGGGAGGCGCCGGCCTCCGTGTCGGGCCTCGACAGCTTGGCCTGGGTCGAGCTGCGGATGGAGACCCTGTGGGTCATCGTCAGCGCGATCTCGAGTATCCCCGCGGAGCACCGGTCTTCCGAGTGGGCGCAAGACCTCCAGGCCGCGGCAAGCGCGCTGATGGCCGCCCACACGACTGAAGTCCTTGAGCGAGCCGGCGGGCCGGGGCGAGAGCTGCCGCCGATCTTCCACCAGACCTACCTGCCGTACCTCGCGGAGAGCTCCGCACCGCCCGACGACGGCGCGACGGCCCTCGAGCACGCGGAGTGGGAGGAAAGGCTCTACCGCCGCTGGCTCGCGGGACTGGCCACCCCGGCGACCGGCCTCAGTGACCCCCAAGTGGCCCAGTTCACGACGCGATGGCACGCTAAGCAGGCGTTGTACATGGCACGTGAGGAGCATCACTGATGTACGGAACCCAGCCGCAGGTCCCCGCCGACCGCGCTGACCTGCGACAGAGCGGGTCTGGGCGGATCGTCTACCGCCGCGCCCACCCGGGACGCGCCGATACGACGATCGTTGAACGCCTCCAGCTGCTGCGGGACGTCGCCGCGTTCACCCGGAACGTCGACCCCGACACGATCGCTCGACTCGCCCAGGCCGCCGGCTTCGATCTCTCCGTGGCAGCAGTCCGTACACACTTCAACGGCACCCGGGAGCCGTCGCAAGAAGATCTCCGCGCCTACCGGATTGTTCTCGGATATGGTGAGGAGAACTGGCAGCTATTCTCCGTCGACCCGGCGGTCTACTCCCGCTCCGTCGAGAACCTTCAGTCACTCCTTGTTGCATTGCGTCAGCAGTACTACCACGGTATGCGGCGCGTCACCCCCTGAGAGGTCTTCCGCTGCAATGTGGTTCAGGTCGTTCGGGTCAAAGTCGAAGCCGATCGCACCCGAGGACGACGAGTACCTAGTCAAGCGCGCACTCTTCGGACCCTCAGAGCTCTCCCCCGAAATCAAGGCCCGTGCACGCCAGAATGCAAGTATCGCACTCGATGCGATCGAATTCCGGCGTCCGTGGACGATCGAGACGTTCGTTATGCAGGTCTCCATCGACCGGGCGCGACCGGTCATCGTCATGGACAATAACCTGCTCGTTGGAGCGACCAGAACAACCGGGTTCTGGAGACCCACTTCGACCGCAGACTATATCCACGTATCGGCAGATGTCTCCGAGCAGGCCAAGGAATTTATCATTCTGCACGAACTCGGGCATATCTTGTGCGGACACCCTCGCCCTGCCGTCTCAGGCCCCGATCATCCGCCGATGAAGAAATTCGCATACGACGAGTATCCAACGGTGCCGGCCAGTCTCATCGACGAACTTAACGGTGCGACCCGAGACATGCATCAGGCTAACCCGTGCACCTACTCGGTTCTGGAAATCGAGGCTGAATGGTTCGCGCTGCTAGCCAGCGACAGGGCCGACTCATACCGTCGGCCGACTGTTGCCTCAAATGCACCGCGCCGCACGCAAGAAATCCTCGACTACTACCAGCGAGGTCTTGGATGGTGACAGACGGCATGGTCTCATGGCTCTTCGCCATCCTCGGCGGAGGCGTCCTGGCAGCCTGCTACGTCGCGGTTCTGAAACGACCCCGCCGCGAACCACTCGGCAAGCGCGTGGTTCTCATAGCTCTAATCATCGTGACTGGCCGCATGTTCCGTGCTCCAGTGGTCCGTGAGCCGTTCGACGCCCTCGTCGGCGGAGCGATCGGCATCCAGAACGCAGGCTACATTCTCAGCCAAGTCTTCGTTGTCCTGGCGCTCCTTATTCTTCTGGTCCTGAACTGCGAAGTGCTCTTTCCATGGTTCCGCACCCCTCAAGGACACCTGGTATCGGACATATTCAAGGTGGGTTATGTAGCCGCGGTCACGCTCACACTCGCCTTTAGTGACCTCGGTAAGGCTGAGGTCACATATCTTCCTGCCGCCTATGACGGCTCTGTCCTGGAAACAATATTCTTCGCCCTCTTTGCCATGATCTGCATGCTCACAGGGGCGGTCTCGCTGATGGTTACGATTCCTGCTGTGAAGTGGACCCGCGGGTATCTTCGGACGACCTTCATCTCGTACTCGCTCATGATGGTCCTGTGCTTCCTTTACGGGCTGCACTCGTGGGTCTATTCACGCACCATCGCGCGCTACCCTGACCGCGTTTCAGAATGGTGGTATGGAAGAAACGCCATGTCTGTGTCCGCCATGATCATGGTGGGGGGACTGGTGCACGGTTAGGTGACATCTGATCTGGCTTGCCCCGGGAGGGCGGCCTGGAAGGATGACTACTGTGCCTAAGCCTTATCCGAAAGAGTTCCGTGATGATGTGGTCCGGGTTGCCCGGG
>NZ_VIGX01000003.1 GCF_007858475.1 Tsukamurella conjunctivitidis | reverse complement strand
ACGACGCTGCCGCCGGGCTGGCGCGCGATCGGCGCGGCGGCGGCACCAGGCGCCCTGCCCGCGGGCACCGTCACCGTCGACGGCGACGCCGGCCCCCCGGCGGGCGGCTGGAACACCTTCACCGAGACCGAGGAGAACGGGTGATGACGGCGAAACCACTGGCGGAGAGCGTCGAGGCCGGATGGGCGGAGGCCCTCGCGCCCGTCGCCGACGAGATCGCCGCGCTCGGCGACTTCCTGCGCGCCGAGAACGCCTCCGGCGACGGCTACCTGCCGGCGGGCGCGCACGTGCTGCGCGCCTTCCGCCAGCCCTTCGCCGACGTGCGGGTGCTCATCGTCGGCCAGGACCCGTACCCCACGCCGGGGCACGCGGTCGGGCTCTCCTTCTCTGTCGATCCGGCGGTGCGGCCGATCCCTCGCAGCCTGCAGAACATCTACCGGGAGTACTGCGAGGACCTGGATCTGCCGATGCCCGCGAACGGCGACCTGTCGCCGTGGGCGGACCAGGGGGTGCTGCTGCTGAACCGCGTGCTGACGGTGCGCCCGGGCACGCCCGCATCGCATCGGGGGAAGGGCTGGGAGAAGGTCACCGAGTGCGCCATCGACGCATTGGTCGCGCGCGACGCCCCGCTCGTCGCGATCCTCTGGGGCCGTGACGCCGCGTCGCTCGGGTCCCGGCTCGGCGATGCGCCGCGGATCGAATCGGTGCACCCCTCGCCGCTGTCCGCCTCCCGGGGCTTCTTCGGCTCACGGCCCTTCTCGAAGGCCAATGAGGCGCTGGTCCGGCTGGGCGCGGAACCCGTCGACTGGCGCCTGCCGCACCTCGCCCAGGTGCGCTGACCCCGGCGGCGCGCAGCGGGCCCGTCTCGGCGCGTCCCCCGTGGTCGCACACGCCGAAGGCCCGTCACCTCGAGGAGGTGACGGGCCTTCGGGAGAGCTTATCGCGAACTAGCCGCGAACGACCTTGCCGGCCTTGATGCACGAGGTGCACACGTTCAGGCGACGGGTCTGGCCGGGCGCGACCTGGGCGCGCACGGTCTGGATGTTCGGGTTCCACCGGCGGTTGGTACGCCGGTGCGAGTGCGAGACCGACTTACCGAAGCCGGGGCCCTTGTCGCAGACGTCGCAGACGGCAGCCATAGTCGTGTACTCCTCGTATCGTTGAAAACCTGTGCTTCGGCCCCGCCGGTCGCAGACGTGAAGGACACGCTCGGACGCGAGGCAACCCTGCAAGCATAGCCGAGCGCGGCGGCGGAGCCAAACCGCTCCGGCGCCCGTACCGCGCGGGCCCGCCCACTAGGCTGACAGCTGTGACGGGACCGAATGCGGAGGACGGCCGCGTGGTGGTGGCGTGGCTGCGGCGCGCCGTCCTCGGACTCGAGCGCGCCGTCGACGAGATCAACACCCTCAACGTCTTCCCGGTGGCCGACGCCGACACCGGCACGAACATGCTCGTGACGCTCCGTGCGGCGGCCCGCTCCGCCGAGGTCGCGGACCGCACCGAGGGACCGCACGCCGTGGCCCGGGCGACCGTCGCCGGCGCGGTGGCCGGCGCGCGCGGCAACTCGGGGGTCATCGTCTCGCAGATCATGCGGGGCCTCGCCGGGCAGCTCGGGCCCGACGCCGACCTCACCGCCGAGGGACTCGCCACCGGCCTGCGGAAGGCGACGGATCTCGTGACCACCGCCGTCGCCGAGCCGATCGAGGGCACCATCCTCTCGGTCCTGCGCGCGGCGGCCGACGGTGCCGGCGCCGCACTGGCGGGCGGCGGCGATCTGGCCGCCTGCGCGCGCGCCTGCGCCGACGCCGCCTTCGACGCCCTGCTGCGCACCCGGGACCAGCTCGCCGACAACGCCGCCGCCGGCGTGGTCGATGCGGGCGGGCGCGGCCTGCTCGTCCTCCTGGACGCGCTCGTCGAGGTCACCGCGGGCGGTGCCGCCGAGCGCCCGCGGTTCGGACGGCAGATCGCGCCGCACGTCCAGGTGCACGTCGACGAGGGGCACGGGCACCCCCACGACCACGCTGCGCACGGCGACCCGCCGCGCGGCCCGCACGCCGACTACGAGGTGATGTACCTCCTGTCCGCGGCCACCGAGGCCACGGCGAACCGGTTGCGGGCGGAGCTCCAGGCGTTCGGCGATTCCGTGGTGGTGGTCGCCGCGGCGGATCCGGACCCGGTCGCGACCTGGTCGGTCCACACGCACACCACCGAGCCCGGCGCCGCGATCCAGGCGGGCCTGCGGCACGGCACCCTGCGCAGCATCGCCGTCAACGTGCTGCAGGAGACCGGCCACACCGAGACGCCGCTGCAGGCCCTGTTGGACGCGCCGCGGGCCATCGTCGCGCTGGTGTCCGGCGACGGCGCCGCCGAGTTGTTCGCGGACGCGGGCGCGGAGGTGATCCGGTGCGACAGCGGGATGACCCACGCTGAACTGCTGGCCGCGTTGCACCGCTTCGAGGGGCGCGAGGTCCTGCTCATGCCCAACGGTGCGCTGCCCACTCCGGAGCTGCTCGCGGTCGCCGCGCGGTCGCGCGAGTCGGGGGTGCTGGTGACGTTGCTGCCGACGTCGTCGATGGTGCAGGCGATCGCCGCGCTCGCCGTGCACGAGCCGAACGGCCACGCGGCCGACGACACCTACTCGATGGCGGAGGCGGCCGCGGGCGCGCGTTGCGGGTCCGTGGTGGCCGTCACGGAGGACGCGCTGACGATCCTCGGTCCCTGCGGCCCCGGCGACTACCTCGGCATGGTCGGCGGCGAGGTCGTCGTTCTCGAGGAGGACCAGTACTCCGCGGGCGAGGCCCTCGCGGAGCTGCTGCTCGCGACGGGCGGCGACATGGTCACCGTGCTGCTGGGGGAGGCCGGCGACGGCGACTTCCCCGACCGCGTCAGCGCCGCCCTGCGGCCCGATCGCCCGGAGGTCGAGGTCGTCGGCTACACCGGAGGGCAGACCGCGAGCGTGATGGAGATCGGCGTCGAATGACCGCTGCGCGCTCCCTCACGCTGCAGACGCCCCTCGCCGAGGCCGTCGACCCCGAGATCGCCGAGGCGGCGACCGCCGAGCTCGGGCTCGTCACCGTCGGTGACCTGTTGCGGCACTTCCCGTTCCGGTACGAGGGCGGAGCCGTCGAGGACGACGGTACGCGGCGATCCGAGCCTCGGATCGGCGACGACGTGGTGGTCATCGGCACGGTCACGGCGATCACGCCGCCGCGGGCGCACCACCGCGGCAAGAAGATGTTCAAGGTGCAGGTGGTCAACAAGGTCCGTGCCTACGACGTGACCTTCTTCAACTACCTGCCCAAGCCCATCCAGCCGGACCGGCAGCTTCTGCTGATCGGCCGGCTCGGCGAGTTCAACGGCAAGCTCCAGCTCACCCACCCCGAGTGGTTGGTCCTGCCCGATACGAGCATCACCTCCGCGGAGGCGCTCGCCGCCAACGAGGCCGGGTCGACCAAGGCGGGATCCAAGCGGCTCAAGTTCGCCGACCTGAGCCTGCTCATGCAGCCGACGGTCCCGATCTACCACGGCACCAAGAACATGCCGACCTGGCTCATCCTCTCGCTGGTGGACAGCGTCCTCAAGCGGCTCGCGCCGGTGCCGGAATCGCTGCCGCCCGAGTTTCTCGCGCTCCACGCGCTCATGAGTCTGGACGACGCCGTCCGCGCCGCGCACAAGCCCGACGGTCGCGCGCAGGCCGACCGCGCGCGGCGCCGTCTCGCCTTCGACGAGGCCGTGGCCATCGAGAGCGCCCTCGCACGCCGGGCCCACGACGTCGGCGTCGTCGGCGCTCCGCCGCTGCATGCGCCCGACGGTCCGCTGCAGGCAGGGCTCCGGGAGCGGCTCCCGTTCTCCCTCACCGCCGGCCAGGAGGAGGTGCTCGCCGAGATCCTCGGCGACATGGCCCGCGACCACCCGATGACCCGGCTGCTGCAGGGCGAGGTCGGCTCCGGTAAGACCCTCGTCGCGCTGCTGGCGATGCTCGCCGCGGTCGACGCGGGCCACCAGGCGGTCCTCCTGGCGCCCACGGAGGTGCTGGCGACTCAGCACCTGCTGTCGATCACGAAGATGCTCGGCGATCTCGCCGAGGCCGGGCAACTGGGCGCCGCCGATGCCGCGACCACGGTGACGCTCCTGACCGGCTCGATGACGGTGAAGCAGCGCCGCGCCGCGCTGCTGCGCATCGTGACCGGCGAGGCCGGCATCGTCATCGGCACGCACGCGCTGCTGGAGGACACCGTCGAATTCTTCCGGCTCGGTCTGGTGGTGGTCGACGAGCAGCACCGCTTCGGCGTGGAGCAGCGCGACCGACTGCGGCGCAAGGGCACCGGCGAGAGCTCCGACGACGATTCGATGCCGCACCTGTTGGTGATGACCGCGACCCCCATCCCGCGCACCGTCGCCCTGGCGCAGTTCGGCGACATGACGACCTCGGTCCTGCGTGAGCTGCCGCGTGGGCGGCAGCCGATCCAGACCTCGGTGGTTCCCGAGCACCGCGAGGCGTGGGTCGCGCGGGCCTGGGCGCGCGTCGACGAGGAGGTCCGCTCGGGCCGCCAGGTGTACGTCGTGTGCCCCCGGATCGGGGACGACGCGACCGGGGAGCAGGCCAAGGCCGGTTTCACCGACGAGGACTACGATTTCGACCGCGTCGCCGAGCCCGCTCCGAAGGCGGCGGGTCGGGGCGCGTCCCGCGCCGAACCCGCTGAGGAGGAGGACGCGAAGCGGAAGACGGTGTCGGCGCTGGAGATGTACGACGAGCTCGCCGCGGGGCCGCTCGGCGAGCACCGGATCGCCCTGCTGCACGGTCGTCTCCCCGCCGAGGAGAAGTCCGAAATCATGGCCGCCTTCGCCGCCGGAGAGATCGACGTCCTGGTCGCCACCACCGTGATCGAGGTCGGCGTGGACGTCGCGAACGCCACCACCATGGTGGTCCGCGACGCGGACCGCTTCGGCATCAGCCAGCTGCACCAGCTGCGCGGCCGCGTCGGCCGCGGCGGGCTGCCCGGCCTGTGCCTGCTCATCACCGCCACCGGGTCGGAGCGCACGCTGGAGCGGCTGCACAAGGTCGCCGAGACCGTCGACGGCTTCGCGCTCGCCCAGCTGGACCTCGAGTACCGGGGGTTCGGCGACATCCTCGGCGTCGACCAGTCCGGTCTCGCCCGGCGCCTGAGCTTCCTCGATCTCGCCCACGACGGCGACGTGCTGCACGCTGCTCGAGATCTCGCCTACGAGATCGTCGGCGAGGACCCGGAACTCGAGCGGCACCCGGCGCTGCGGGCGATGAACGAGGTCATCCTCGGCGGCGACCGCGGCGACTACCTCGACAAGGCGTAGGCCGACGGGCACGCACGGCGCGGCTCAGCGCGCTGCGAACACCGACGCCAGCTGGCGGCCCCAGAACTCGACGACCTGCTCGCGGCGCACCTCGTCGTCGGACAGCAGGTCCGCCAGGCCCAGCCCGCGGGCCAGATCCAGCGTGGCCTGCACGGCCCTACGCGCCTCGTCGTCGTCCCGGTCCACGCCGAGCAGCCGCATGGCGAGGGCGAAGACCTCGCGGGAGTGCTTGTTCTCGAAGGGCAGCATCCGCTCGCGGAGCGCGTCGTCGCTCGCCGCTGCGGTCCAGACGTGCAGGGCCGCCTTGAACAGGTCGTCGGTGTAGTACTCGACGATCAGCCGCGCCACCGCGTACGGGCGGTCGGGACCCTCGGGGACCGCCGCGCCCGCCTGCGCGACCTGCGCGAGCCGTTGCTCGCCCATGTACTCCAGCGCGGCACTGATCAGGTCCTCCCGCGTGGGGAAGTGGTGCTGCGCGGCGCCGCGCGAGACTCCCGCCTGCCGCGCCACACTGCCCACGGTGGTCGCGGTCCAGCCGCGGGCCGCCAGCGAGGCGATGGTGGTCTCCAGCAGCCGCTGCCGGGTCTCCCGGCTGCGGGACTGCTGGGGTGCGCGAATGGGCGGGCGGAGGGGAGTCATCGAATGCAGCCTATTCCGCCGGTACCGGTTCGGCCCAGCTCGGCGCGCGCTTCTGCAGGAACGCGGTGATCCCCTCGACGGACTCGGGGGAGCCGAACAATCGCGCCGACTGCTCCCCGAGGGCGTCCGCCCGCTCGTCGAAGGAGCGCAGGACATCGTGCCAGAGGATCTGTTTCGTCTCCCGCAGGCCCTGCGGGCTGCACAGCTGCAGCTCGGCGAGCTGCTCGGCGACCGCGGTCGCCGGGTCGTCCACCGCCGCGGTGATGAGGCCGTAGCCGGCGGCCTCGGCACCGTCGAACTTGCGGCCCGTGAGCAGCAGTGTGGAGGCGACCCGGGACGGGAGGTGCGGGAGCAGTACCAGCGAGACCATCGCCGGCGCGACGCCGATCCGCGTTTCCGTGACGGCGAAGGAGGCGGCGGGACCGGCGAAGACGAAGTCGCAGGAGCCGATGAGGCCGAAGCCGCCGGCCCGGACGTGGCCGTCGACCTGGGCGATCACCGGCTTCGGGCACTCGATGATGCCGCGCATCGCGCCGATCATGGCGAGGGTGCGCGACTTCGGGTCCGAGCCGGCCCCGGAACGAGAGTCATTCGGCCCGCTCGCTCCGCTCCCGGCGCCGGTCGCCGCCTCCTTGAGGTCCGCACCCGCGCAGAAGGTGGTGCCGGTGTGCGTGAGCACCACGGCGCGTGCGGCGTCGTCCGCGGCAGCCCGCTGCAGCCCGGCGCTCAGGTCGGCGAGGAGCCGCTGCGAGATCGCGTTGCGGTTGTGCGGGCTGTCGATCGTGAGGTACGCGGCCCCGTTCGTGGTGTCGTACCGGACCAGGGGTTCGGTCATGCGGACTCCTAGTAGCTCTTGGGCAGACCGAGCGAGTGCTCGGAGATGAAGTTGAGCACCATCTCGCGGCTGACCGGCGCGATGCGGAACAGGCGCGAGGCGACCAGCATCTGTGCGAGGCCGTACTCGGTGGTGAGGCCGTTGCCGCCGAGCGAGTGGATCGCGCGGTCGACGGCCTTCGCGCCGGCCTCGCCGCCCGCGAACTTCGCCATGTTCGCTGCCTCGGCCGCGGCGAACTCCTGGCCGGCGTCGTAGAGCGTCGCCGCCTTCTGCAGCATGAGCTTCGCCAGCTCCGTCTCGACCTTGAGCTCGGCGAGCGGGTGGGCGATGGCCTGGTGCGCGCCGATCGGGACCTTGAAGACGGTGCGCTCCTTGGCGTACGCCACCGCGCGGTCGATCGCGTACCGGGCCGAGCCGACCGAGCCGGCGGCGGCCATGATGCGCTCCGGGTTGAGCCCGGCGAAGAGCTGCGCGATGGCGGCGTCGGGCTCGCCGACGAGCGCCTCGGCGGGCAGGCGGACGTCGTCGAAGAAGAGCGTCCACTGCGACTCCGGCAGGCCCACCTCCATGGGGATCTTGGTCTTCTGCAGGCCGGGCGAGTCGGTGGGCATGAGGAAGAGCGCGGGGCGCAGCTTGCCGGTCTTGGCGTCCTCGCTGCGCGAGACCACGAGGATCACGTCCGCCAGCTCGATGCCGGAGATGAAGGTCTTCTGGCCGGAGATGATCCAGTCGTCGCCGTCGCGCCGGGCGGTGGTGGTGATGCGGTGGCTGTTACTGCCCGCGTCGGGCTCGGTGATCGCGAAGGCGGCGATCGTCTCGCCCGAGGCGATGCCCGGCAACCAGCGCTGCTTCTGCTCCTCCGTGCCGAACCTGGAGATGATGGTGCCGTTGATGGCGGGGGAGACCACCAGCATGAGCAGCGATGAACCGACCGCGGCCAGCTCCTCGCCGACGATGCCCAGCTCGTACATCCCGGCGCCGCCGCCGCCGTACTGCTCGGCGATGTTCACGCCGATCAGGCCGAGATCGCCCGCGGCCTTCCACAGCTCGGTGGGGCCCTCGCCGGCCGCGATCTTCTCGCGCATGTACTCGGGGCCGAACTGCTTACCGAGATCCGAGACCGTCGTGCGGAGCGCCTGGCGCTCGTCGGACTCGATGACGTCCATCGAAATGGCTTCCGTGGTGCTCATTCCCTGTTACTCCGTCTCTTCCAGCACGGCGACGACCGCGCCGGCATCGATGTTCTGGCCCACCTCGACCGGGATGGAGGCGATGACGCCGTCGGCGGGGGCGGAGATGGCGTGCTCCATCTTCATGGCCTCCATCCACAGCACCGGTTGACCGGCGGTGACGGAATCGCCCGCCTGCGCGCCGATCCGGGTGATCACGCCGGGCATCGGCGCGAGCAGCGAGCCCGCGGCGGCCGCGGCGTCCGCCGAGGGCAGCGGGTTCACGAGCGTCAGCGTCGCCGCGCCCCGCGCGGTCTCCACCTCGACCACGGTCTGGTCACCGGGGTAGGCGGTGACGGCGACGGTGCGCCGGACACCGTCGCGCTCGACCGCGACAGTGGCGCGCTCCCCGTCGTCGGTGACGGCGGCGACCCGTCCGCCGTCAGCTCGGAAGTCGCGGTCGTCGGCGGTGCGGAACTCCGGTACCAGGGTGCGGGAACCGAGGTTGCGCCAGCCGGGTGCGACGTGCGGCAGCGGGCTCGCGGCGGCACCCCGGCGGTCCAGCACCGCCCCGGCGGCCGCTGCCGCCTCGGCGAGCTCGTCCTCGCCCAGCAGCGGCGCCGCGAGCCGCTCGAGCCGCTCACCGGTGAGGAAGTCCGTCGCGAAGTCGCCCGCCTTGAAGTCCGCGTCCGCGAGGACGCGCACGAGGAGGTCGCGGTTCGTGGTGAGGCCGTGGATCACAGCCTTGCGCAGGGCGGCCTCGGTGATCGCGAGGGCCTGCGCGCGAGTCGGGGCGTAGCCGATGACCTTCGCCAGCATCGGGTCGTAGAAGACCTCCACGACGCTGTCGCGGGGCGCCAGCGCGCTGTCGAGCCGGATGCCGGGACGATCCGGGCCGGAGAACTCGCTGACCACGCCGGGGACCTCGAAGCGGTGCACGGTGCCGGCGGCCGGGCGCCAGTCGTTGGCCGGATCCTCCGCGTAGAGGCGGGCCTCGATGGCCCAGCCGCGGGTGGCGGGCGGCTCGGCCGACGGCAGGGGAAGGCCGGCGGCCACGTCGAACTGGAGGCCCACGAGGTCGAGGCCGGTGGTGGCCTCGGTGACCGGGTGCTCCACCTGCAGACGCGTGTTCACCTCGAGGAAGAAGAACTCGCCCGCGTCCGTCGCGAGGAATTCGACGGTGCCCGCGCCGGTGTAGCCGATGGCCTTGGCGGCGTTGGCGGCCGCCTCGTACAGGGCGGTCCGCATCGCCGGGTGGCGCTCGACGAGCGGCGACGGTGCCTCCTCGAGCACCTTCTGGTGGCGGCGCTGGATCGAGCACTCGCGCTCGCCCACGGCCCAGACGGTGCCCTGGGAGTCGGCCATCACCTGGACCTCGATGTGGCGGCCGCGCTCGAGGTAGCGCTCGCAGAAGACGGTCCCGTCGCCGAAGGCGGACTTCGCCTCGCGCTCGGCGGCGTCCAGATTCTCCTGCAGCTCCGCACGGGTGCGGACCACGCGCATGCCGCGACCGCCGCCGCCTGCGGAGGCCTTCACCAGCACGGGGAAGTCGCTGTCGGAGACCTGATCCGGCGTGAGGTTCGTCAGCATCGGGACACCGGCCTCGGCGAGGCGCGCCTTCGCCGCGACCTTGGAGCCCATCGCTGTGATCGCCTCGGGGGAGGGACCGATCCAGGTGAGCCCGGCCGCGTGGACCGCGGCGGCGAAGTCGGCGTTCTCGGAGAGGAAGCCGTAACCGGGGTGGATCGCCTGCGCGCCGGTGGCCTTCGCCGCGGCGATGATCTTCTCGCCCTGCAGGTAGGTATCAGCGGGGGACTCGCCGGGCAGGCGCACGGCCTCGTCGGCCTCCGTGACGTGCGGCGCGGAGGCGTCCGGGTCGGAGTACACCGCGACGGCGCGCAGGCCGCGGGCGTGCGCCGCGGCGATGACGCGGCGGGCGATCTCGCCGCGATTGGCGACGAGGACGGAATCGAATGTCGTCATGGGTTCCTCACATCCGGAAGACGCCGAAGGCGTCGGTGCCGTGGACGGGGCCGTTGTGGATGGCGGAGAGCGCCATGCCGAGCACCGTGCGGGTGTCGCGGGGGTCGATGATGCCGTCGTCGTAGAGCATTCCGGACATGAAGGCCGGCAGGGACTCCTTGTCGATCTGGGTCTCGATCGCGGTGCGCATGCCGTCGACGAACGCGGGGTCCATCGCCTGACCGCGGGAGGCGGCCGAGGCGGCGGCGACCTCGGTGACCACGTCGGCGAGTTGCTTGGCGCCCATGACCGCGGAACGCGCACTCGGCCAGGAGAACAGGAAGCGCGGGTTGAAGGCGCGGCCCGCCATGCCGTAGTGGCCCGCGCCGTACGAGGCGCCGGCGATCAGCGAGAGGTGCGGCACCTCCGAGTTGGAGACCGCGTTGATCATCATCGAGCCGTGCTTGATCATGCCGCCGCGCTCGTACTCGGCGCCCACCATGTAGCCGGTGGTGTTGTGGATGAACAGCAGCGGCGTGTCGTAGCGGTTGGCCAGCTGGATGAACTGCGTGGCCTTCTGCGCTTCCTCGGAGAAGAGGACGCCGCGCGCGTTCGCGAGAATGCCGATCGGGTAGCCGTGCAGGTTCGCCCAACCGGTGGTCAGTGAGCCGCCGTAGAGCGGCTTGAACTCGTCGTAGTCGGAGTCGTCCACGATGTGGGCGATGATCTCGCGCGGGTCGAACGGGATCTTCAGATCGTCCGGGACGATGTCGAGCAGGCCCTCGGCGTCGTAGCGCGGGGGCTTGACCAGGCTCGACGGAGCCGTGCCCTGCTTGTGCCAATTGAGGCGTTTGACGATCGAGCGCGCGATCCGTGCGGCATCGAGCTCGTCGTTGGCCATGTAGTCGCCGAGGCCCGAGGTGCGGGAGTGCATCTCGGCGCCGCCGAGCGTCTCGTCGTCGGAGATCTCGCCCGTCGCGGCCTTCACCAGGGGCGGCCCGGCGAGGAAGACCTTGGAGCGCTCCTTGATCATCACCACGTGATCGCTCATGCCGGGGATGTACGCGCCGCCGGCGGTGGAGTTGCCGTAGACCACCGAGATGGTCGGGATACCGGCCTTGGACAGCTGCGTCAGGTTGCGGAACATCGCGCCGCCGGGGACGAAGACCTCCTTCTGTGTGGGGAGGTCGGCGCCGCCGGACTCGACCAGGGAGAGCACCGGGAGCCGGTTCTCCTTGGCGATGTCGTTGAGGCGCAGCGACTTGCGTAGGGTCCACGGGTTCGAGGTGCCGCCCTTGACGGTGGGGTCGTTCGCGACGATCATCACCTCGACGCCCTCGACCACGCCGATGCCGCCGACGAGGGAGGCGCCCACCTGGAAGTCGCTGCCCCACGCCGCGAGCGGCATCAGCTCGAGGAACGGGGAAGCCGGATCGAGCACGCTGTCGATGCGCTCCCGGGCCGTGAGCTTGCCGCGCCCCCGGTGCCGCTCCACGTACTTCTCGCCGCCGCCCGCCAGGGCCTTGTCGAACTCGGCGGTGAGGTCGGCGAGCTTGCCGAGCATGGTCTCGCGGTACGCGGCGGCGTCGGGGGCCGGGGTGCTGCGGAGCACCGTCATGGGTGTGTTCCTTTGCCTGTCGTCGGTGTCGGAGTGGGTGCCTGGGTGGGGATCACTTGTAGCCGAGGCGGTTCGCCGCGAGCGTCGTGAGGATCTGCGTGGTGCCGCCGCCGATGCCGAGGATGCGGACATCGCGGTAGTGCCGCGAGACCTCGTACTCGGACATGTATCCGTGGCCGCCGAACAGCTGCACCGCCTCGTTCGCGACCCACTCGCCGCACTCGACGGCGGTGTTCTTCGCGAAGCAGGCCTGGGGCACGAGCTCCGCGGCCGCTGCCGGACCGCCCGCGGCGAGGGCCTCCGTGTAGAGGTCGGCCACGTGCCGGCTGTAGACGCGTGCCACTTCGGTGCGGCGGCGCATCTCGGTCACGGTGTTCTGCACCGCCTGCCGCTTGATCAGCGGCTTGCCGAAGGTCTCGCGCTGGCGGACCCAGTCGAGGGTGAGGTCGAGGCAGCGCTGGGCGTGCGAGTAGGCCTGGACGGCGAGCGCGAGGCGCTCGGTCACGAAGGCGGCGCCGATCATGAGGAAGCCGCTGTTCTCGGGGCCGATGAGGTTCTCGGCCGGCACACGCACGTCGGTGAAGGAGAGCTCGGCCGTGTCGGAGGCGTGCCAGCCCATCTTCTTCAGGGGCGCGCTGACCTCGAAACCGTCGAGGCCCTTGGGGATCACGAGGAGGCTGATGCCGCCGGCTCCCTCACCGCCGGTGCGGACCGCGGTGACCACCCAGTCGGCGCGGATGCCCGAGGTGATGAACGTCTTGGCGCCGTTGACGATGTAGTGATCGCCGTCCTTGCGCGCCGTGGTGGTGAGGTGGCTCAGGTCGGAGCCGCCGCCGGGCTCGGTGAGGCCGAGCGAGCTGATCTTCTCGCCGGCGAGAACGGGGGCGACCCACTTCGCCTTCTGCTCGTCGGTGCCCGCGAGGATGATGTGCGGCACGGAGATCCCGCAGGTGAACAGCGACGCGAACAGGCCGCCGGAGCCACCGGCTTCGTGCATCGCCTCGCACACGACGAGCGCGTCGCGGGGGTCGCCGCCCCCGCCGCCGACCGACTCGGGGAAAGAGACGCCGAGCAGGCCCAGGTCGCCGGCCTTCTTGTGCAGCTCGCGGGGGAGCAGGCCCTCCGCCTCCCACTGGTCCTGGTACGGCAGGATCTCGCGTTCGGTGAACGCCGTCACCGTCTTCCGCAGGGCGAGCCGCTCGTCGGACTCCCACAGGTCGGTCATGCGATCTCCTTCGTGGTGTGGCTGGCGGGCAGCAGGGCGACGGGCAGGTCGACGTAGCGGCCGCGGAGCCACTCGCCGACGCCCTTGGCCTGCGGGTCGAACCGGTAGCCGTGCGCGACGCCCTTACCGAGCAGGTCCTCGATGACGAAGTTGAGGGCCTTGAGGTTGGGCAGCTCGTACCGGCGGACGGGGAGGTCCGCCGCCTCCGGAAGGAGTTCGCGCAGAGCCTGTTCGGTCAGGTTACTGCGGAGCCATTCGTAGGCTTCGTCGGACTCCGCCCAGACGCCGACGTTGGCGCTCCCGCCCTTGTCGCCGCTGCGCGCACCGAAGACGGTGCCGAGCGGCACGCGGGCGGTCGCTCCGGGGCCGGCGGAGACCTGCGGCGCGGTGCCGGGCTGCGACGGGTCCACGGGGAGGTCCTGGGTGACGGCCGGCGGCGCGATGTCGGCGACGGTGCCGTCGGGCCGGTGCGAGCGGTGGGGCACGTCCTCGTTGGGCACGTAGACGGCCTGGTACACGCCGTACGGGCCGCCGCTCGAGGGCGGCGCCATCGGGGAGGCACCGGGGTAGGTGGCGAGCGCCAGCTCGACCGCGGCCGAACTGAACGCGCGGCCCACGCGGTTCGGGTCGGCGTCCCAGGCCACCGCGGTGAGGGTGGCGGACGCCGCCGCCTCGGTGGGGGCGTCGGGGTGGTCGGTGCGCGCGAGCCGGAACTGCAGGCCCGACGGCGCCGGGTTCAGCGCATCCCGCAGCTGTGCCTCGAGCAGCTCTGCCTTGCGCTCGACGTCGATGCCGGTGAGCAGGAAGGCGATCTCGTTGCGGAACCCGCCCAGGGTCGTCGTCGCCACTTTGGTCATGGCCGACGGTGCCTCGCCGCGGACCCCGGTGACGGTCACGCGATCGGCGCCGTCCTGGGCCAGGGTCATCGAATCGAGCAGCAGCGTGACGTCGGGGTTCGCGTACCGCTGGCCGGTGACCTCGTAGAGCAGCTGGGCGGTGACGGTGCCGACCTCCACCACGCCGCCGGTGCCGGGCTGCTTGGTGATGGCGAAGGAGCCGTCGGAGGCGATCTCGGCGATGGGGAAGCCGGGGTGGAGGAGCTGCGTGATGGGGTGGCGGTCGAAGAAGGCGTAGTTGCCGCCGGTGGCCTGGGTGCCGCACTCGATGATGTGTCCCGCGGCGACCGCGCCGGCCAGCGCGTCGAAGTCGGTCCGCTGCCAGCCGAACTCGGCGATCGCGGGGCCGAGGATGACGGAGGCGTCGGTGACGCGGCCGGTGATGACGATGTCGGCGCCCGCGGTGAGGCAGTCGGCGATACCGAAGGCGCCGAGATAGGCGTTGGCGGTCACCGCGTTCGGCACGCCGAGGTCGGCGGACCGGGCGAGCAGATCGTCACCGTCGACCCAGCCGACCTTGAGGTCGGTGCCGGACTCTGCGACGGCCTTCTCGACCGCGGCGGCGAGGCCGCCCGGATTGAGGCCGCCGGCGTTGACGACGACCTTGGTGCCGCGCTCGGCGAGTGTCTGCAGGTGCGGGGTCAGGTGCCGCAGGAAGGTCTTGGCGTATCCCAGGTCCGCGTCCTTGAGCCGGTCGCGACCGAGGATGAGCATGGTGAGTTCGGCGAGGTAGTCCCCGGTGATGTAGTCGACGCGCGGGCCGGCGAGCATCTCGCCGAGCGCGGCGGCGCGGTCGCCGTAGAAGCCGGAGATGTTGGCGATCCGGATGGGGCTGGTCATGTCAGATGCCTCCTAGGTCGAGGTAGGGGCGCGGCCGGTGCCGGGGGCGCCGGCGAAGCACTGCGCGATGGTCAGCCAGTGGGCGGCGTCGGCGCCGGTGGCGACGAGGTCGGTGTCGGCGACGTTGATGCGCTGGGTCGCGAGGCGGCAGAAGTCCTCGAGCGAGCCGTTCACGTGCTGCGCGGCGTCGCCGGGGCCGAAGCAGACCTCGGAGCCGTCGGCGGCCACGAGGAAGACGTCGAAGGGCTCGGCGGGCGGCGTCTCGCCGTTCACGGTGTACGCGAAGTCGCGGGTCTTGTACGCGATCTTCGCGACGTGGGGGAGCGCCTCGGGGGTGTCCAGCTCGGTGCCGGCGGCGTCGGCGATGTCCAAGCCGTGGGCCCAGGTCTCCATGAGGCGGGCGTTGGCCATGGTGGCGGGCCGCATGGGCGGGCCGAACCAGGGGAGCGGCGTGCCGGGATCGGCCTCGCGGAGCGCGGCGGCGAGGGCGGCGCGGGCGCGGTCCCAGCGGGCGCGCAGGTCGGGGTCGGCGGCGAGCTCGGCGGCGCCGGCGTCGACGAAGCCCATCGGGTCCTGCATCGCGTCCTTGAGGATCGCGGCGAAGCCGTCGGGATCGGTGGCGGAGACCAGCGAGACCTCGTCGGTCCAGGCCAGGTGGGCGACCTGGTGGGCGACGGTCCAGCCCTCGGCGGGCGTGGGAATCGACCAGTCGGGGAGCGAATCCGCGATGGCGGCGACGGCGGCCGAGGTGGACTCGAGCGCGTCGAACACGGGGGCTGAAGTGGGCACGCGCACACTCTGTCAGCCCCGGACGAAAAAAACAAGCAGCAATGCTTGTTTGATGTGCCGGGGTTGCCGACACCGCTCCCGGGCGGGGTGCGGAGGCGCTCAGGAGCAGGTCCGGCCGGCCTGCTCGATGACGGCCGACGAAGCGCGGTCGACCGACAGGCCGTACTCGCGGGCGATGAAGGAGAACTGGCGCGCGTACTGGCAGTGGAAGCGCCCGTTGGCCGGCATCCACCGGCCCGGGGGAGAGTCGCGCTTGTTCTCGTTGGCCGGGCCGTCGACCGCGACCAGGTTCCGCGGATCGTTGGCGAAGACGGTGCGCTTCGCGTCGTCCCACGACCAGGCGCCCATGTCCCACGCGTAGGCGAGCGCGATCACGTGATCGATCTGGACCTTGGCCGAGGTCTTCGCACCGCGCTCGAAGCGCATCGTGGTCCCGCTGTACGGATCGACGAGGGTGCCCGTCGCCACGGCGCTCGGGCAGCCCGACGTGCGCACGTACGTCTTGTTCTTCAGGTCCCGGTCCAGCACGTCGTTGCGGGTGTCGCAGCCGTTGTGCCCGAGCGGGGCCGATTGGTCATCGGTCCACGCCTTCCCGAAGGCGGCCCGGCGGTAGGGCTGCGGGGCGCGTTCGCGCGCGGCGACGATCCGGACTCCCGCGAGCGGCGCACCGTCGGACACGGTCCCGGACGGTGAGGCGGGACCGGGGGAGGGGTCCCCGGCCGACCGATCGCGGAGGACGCCGACGGCCACGAAGACCGCCGTCGCGACCACGAGGATCAACGAGACCCACGCCTGCCGGGACAGGCTGCGGACACTCCTCCGGCGGGACACGAGCGCAACGTAGCACCGCGCACCGACGATTCCGGCCGCCGCGTATTCTCGGATCATGAGCACGCCCACCGCCCAGGACGCCGACCTGCAGACCGCGACCGTCGCGGTCGAGGAGGCGGCCCGCGCCGCCCGCGCCGCGTCGAAGCAGCTGATCACGCTGACCACGGAGCAGAAGAACACGGCGCTGCACGCCGCCGCCGACGCGCTGCTCGCGGCGAAGGATCGCATCCTCGCGGCCAACGCGGAGGACGTCGAGCGGGCGCGTGCCACCGGCACCGAGGAATCGCTGATCGACCGGCTCGCCCTCAACGCCGCCCGCGTCGACGGCATCGCCTCCGGCCTGCGTCAGGTCGCCGGCCTGCCGGACCCGATCGGGACCGTGCTGCGCGGATCCACGCTGCCCAACGGTCTCGAGCTCCGACAGGTCGCCGTGCCGCTCGGCGTCGTCGGCATCGTCTACGAGGCGCGGCCGAACGTCACCGTCGACGCCTTCGGTCTCACGCTCAAGTCCGGTAACGCGGTGCTGCTGCGCGGCTCCAGCTCGGCGGCCTCGTCGAACGCGGCCCTGGTGACCGTCCTGCGCGAGTCCCTGGAGGCGAGCGGCATCACGCCCGACGCCGTCGCGCTGCTCCCTGCCGAGTCCCGGGCCAGCGTCACCGCGCTGATCCGCGCCCGCGGCCTCGTCGACGTGGTGATCCCGCGCGGCGGTGCGGGGCTGATCGCGGCGGTCGTGCGCGACGCGACGGTGCCCACCATCGAGACCGGTACGGGCAACTGCCACATCTACGTCCACCCCGCGGCCGACCTCGACATGGCCGAGGAGATCGTGGTCAACGCCAAGACCCGACGCCCCAGTGTGTGCAACACCGTCGAGACCGTCCTCGTGGACCGCGCGCTCGCCGACACCTTCCTGCCCCGCCTGCTGAGCACCTTCCAGGCCGAGGGCGTGATCGTGCACGGCGACGAGGCGTCGATGGTGCCCGCCACCGAGGAGGACTGGGCCGATGAGTACCTCAGCCTCGACGTCGCCGTGAAGCTGGTCGACGGGATCGACGCCGCGATCGAGCACATCGACCGGTACGGCACCGGGCACACCGAGGCCATCATCACCGGTGATCTCGCCGCCGCCCGCGCGTTCACCACCCGCGTCGACGCCGCCGCCGTCATGGTCAACGCCTCCACCGCCTTCACCGACGGGGAGCAGTTCGGCTTCGGCGCCGAGATCGGCATCTCCACGCAGAAGCTGCACGCGCGCGGCCCGATGGGTCTGCCGGAGCTCACCTCCACCAAGTGGATCGCGTGGGGCGACGGGCACGTCCGGCCCCGGTAATCCCGACCCCGCCGGACGACGGCACCGTCGGGGGTAGGTTGTCGCCATGGCAATCAACAAGTCCCTCGAATTCGACATCGACGCCCCGGTCACGCTGGTCATCGACACGCTCGCCGACGTCGAGGCCCTGCCGGACTGGTCGTCGGCGCACAGCAACGTCAAGGTCGTCGAGCGCGATGCGAACGGCCGGCCGAGCGTCGTCGACGCCTCCGTCGGTCTCATGATGTTCAGCGACAACCTGACCTTCGACTACGTCTTCACCGACGTCAGCTGCAAGTGGGACACCCGTAACGAGGGCACCGCGGTCCGCAGCCAGGGAGGCATCTACGAGCTCTCGCCGAAGGGGGACGACCAGACGCACGTCAAGGTCACGATGTACCTCGACCCCAAGGTCAAGGCCCCGGGGTTCGTGGTGAAGAAGGGCATCAAGCTCGCCATGGACATCATCAAGAACGGCCTGACCAAAGAGGTCATGAAGCGCAAGGCCGCCGCCTGACGGTCGGCCGCCGGGGCTCGGCGCGAAAGCCCCGGCGGCGCCGCTAGATTGTTGCGATGGCAATCAACGAGAAGGTCGAGTTCGAGATCGACGCGCCGGCGGCGCTCGCCTACGCGACGCTGCTGGACGTCGAATCCCTGCCCGAATGGTCCTCGTCGCACAAGAGCGTCACGGTCGTCGAGCGCGACGCCGCGGGAAACCCCAGTGTCGTCGAGGTCGAGGCGGGCATGGTCGGCATCAGCGACCGCATGCGGTTCCGGTACGAGTTCACGCCCGGGACCAGGGTCGCATGGCAGTCCGAGGGTGAGGGCGTGGCCGTGCGCTCGCAGGGCGGGTACTACCTGCTCACGCCCGTCGGCGACGACAAGGTGCACGTCCTGTGCGATATGAACATCGACCTCAAGATCAAGCTGCCCGGCTTCGTCGTGCGCAAGGGTGTGAAGATGTCAGCAGAGATCGCGTCGAAGGGCTTCACGAAGGAGGTCCTCAAACGGAAGGCAGCACGCTGAGTACTCTCGCCGCCACCCCGGCTCCCACGGCCCTGTTCACCAGCGTCGACGACGTCGCCGCCGCGCTCCGCGAGACGGGCTACATCCCGTCCGTGGCGACGGCCACCGCCGTCTTCCTCGCCGACAAGCTCGGCAAGCCGCTTCTCGTCGAGGGCCCCGCGGGCGTCGGCAAGACCGAACTGGCCCGCGCCTGCGCGCAAGCCCGCGACGCGCGGTTCGTACGCCTGCAGTGCTACGAGGGCATCGACGAGGCGCGCGCCCTGTACGAGTGGAACCACGCCAAGCAGATCCTGCGCATCCAGTCCGCCGGCTCCGCCGGTGCGAGCGGGGACTGGGACGAGACCAAGGAGGACGTCTTCTCCGAGGAGTTCCTCCTCCCGCGTCCGCTGTTGCAGGCCGTGCGGGAGGGCGGACCGTCGGTGCTGCTCATCGACGAGGCCGACAAGGCCGACCTCGAGTTCGAGGGACTGCTGCTGGAGGTCCTCTCGGACTACGCGGTGACGGTGCCGGAACTCGGGACCATCACCGCCGTGCGCAAGCCGCTGGTCTTCCTCACCTCCAACGCGACGCGCGAGTTGTCGGAGGCGCTCAAGCGCCGCTGCCTCTACCTGCACATCGACTTCCCGGACGCCGAGCTCGAACTGTCGATCATCCGTAGCCGGGTGCCCGACCTGCCGACCGAGGTGGCGCAGCAGCTGCTGCGCGTCATCTCGACGCTGCGCGGGCTGGACCTGAAGAAGAAGCCGTCGGTCTCGGAGACGCTCGACTGGTGCCGCACCCTGCTGGCGCTCGGCGTCACGGGCAGCGCCAGCGGCTCCATCGACAAGGCGGCGCTCCGCTCGACGCTCGGCGTGGTGCTCAAGCACCAGGTCGACATCGAGACCGCGGCCGCGGCGCTGGGCCTGTAGATGACCAGCGCCGGAACCCCGCTCGATCAGCACCTGCACGCCTTCGTGCGAACGCTGCGTGAGCGGGGCATGGCCATCGGGCCCGGCGAGGCGATCACCGCCGCCGAGGTGCTGACGGTGCTCGACCTCGCCGATCGGAGCCAGCTGCGCGAGGGCCTCGCCGCGGTGCTGCTGCGCGAGCAGATGCACCGCAAGACCTTCGACGTCATCTTCGACCTGTACTTCCCCGTCCGCGGGGGCTTCGGGGCCGACGGTGCCGCCGGCTCGGGCCAGGGCGGACCGGGCGGGTGCTCCGGGGTGCCCGGTGAGGCACCGGATCAGGTCGACCCGCTGAAGATGCCCGCCGCCGATACGCCGCCCGACCCCGACGCGGTGCGCGAGGCGCTGCGCCAGGAGGCCGTCGCCGCCCTCGTGGCGGGCGGGGACCACGACGGCATCGCCAGCCAGATCGTCGAGCAGCTCGGCGAGTACCAGTCGGCCACCGGCACCGCCTTCTCCTCGTACCAGGCGCTCAAGGCGCTCAACCCGCAGACGCTCATCGCCGCGATCGCGAACGGCCTGCTCGCGGCCGCCGGCGAGGACGGCGCCGCGCCCGGCAGCTTCGAGTACGAGTCCGCCCGCCGGGTCGCGCGGTCCCGCGTCGCGGGCCTCACCGAGCGCGTGCAGGAGCTCACCTCCGTCGCCATGGCCGCCCGGCGGGGCCCCGAGGCCGTCGCGCAGTACGCCGCGCCGCAGCTGCCCGAGAACGTCGCCTTCTTCGCCGCCACCCGCACCGAGCTGCACCGCATGGAGCAGACCGTGCGGCCGCTGGCCCGCCAGCTCTCGACGCGGCTGCTCGTGCGCCGTCGCCGCGCCCGCCGCGGCCCCATCGACCTGCGGCGCACGCTCCGCAAGTCGATGTCGACCGGCGGTGTACCGATCGATCTGGCGCACCGTCGGCCCCGCCCCACCAAGCCCGAGCTCGTCCTCCTGTGCGACCTGTCCGGCTCCGTCGCAGGATTCTCCAACTTCACCCTGCTGCTCACGCATGCGCTCAGCGCCGAGTTCTCCAAGATCCGGGTGTTCGGCTTCGTCGACTCGGTCGACGAGATCACCGACTACATCGATCCGTCCCGCACGCTCACCGTCGACACCGTCGTGGACATGTTCGACCGGGTGATCCGCGAGACCAATGTGGCGCGGTTCGGCGGCTCCGACTACGGCAACGTGCTGCGCACCTTCGTGCGCGACTTCCCCGACGCGGTCACCCACCGCGGAACGCTGCTCATCCTCGGCGATGCGCGATCGAACCACACCGATCCGGCACTCGCCGAGCTCGACGAACTGGTCGACAAGGCGCGCCACGCCTTCTGGCTGAACCCCGAGCGGAAGGCCGCGTGGGGGACGGGTGACTCCGTGGCGGACAGGTACGGGCGGCTGATCGACATGTACGAGTGCCGCACCGCGGGGCAGCTGGCCGAGGTCATCGGGCGCCTGCTGCCGGTCTGACCCCGCGGCCACATGCATAGGATGGTCCGTTATGCGTGAGTCCAGCACCGCCGGGCGCCGCCGCGGCGGCGACAACGGACGCCGTCGCGTCGGCGTCATGGGTGGGACCTTCGACCCGATCCACCACGGCCATCTCGTGGCCGCGAGCGAGGTGGCGGATCGGTTCGACCTCGACGAGGTGATCTTCGTCCCCACCGGCCGGCCGTGGCAGAAGAGCGAGGTCACGCCCGCCGAGGACCGCTACCTCATGACGGTGATCGCGACCGCGTCGAATCCGCGCTTCTCCGTCAGCCGCGTCGACATCGACCGCGGCGGCGACACCTACACCGTGGACACCCTGCGCGATCTGCATCGGCAGAACCCCGACACCGACCTGTTCTTCATCACCGGCGCCGACGCCCTCGCGTCGATCCTCAGCTGGCAGGACTGGGAGGAGCTCTTCGGCCTCGCCACGTTCATCGGAGTCTCCCGCCCCGGCTATCACCTGGCCGCGGATCACCTGTCGGACGTGCCGAAGGATAGATTGTTCCTCGTGGAGGTGCCCGCGCTGGCCATCTCGTCGACCGAATGTCGCGCGCGCGCCGACGCCGGCCGGCCCGTCTGGTACCTGGTGCCCGACGGCGTGGTGCAGTACATCGCCAAGCGCGCTCTGTACCAGAGCCGCCCGGCACCGGACAAGACCGTGAACCCAGGAGGATCATGACCGCATCCGATCAGGCCCGTACCCTCGCCGCGATCGCGGCCCGCGCGGCCGACGACAAGCTGGCCAGCGACGTCGTCGTGCTCGACGTGTCCGAGCAGCTCGTGCTGACCGAGGCCTTCGTCATCGCGTCGGCGAGCAACGAGCGGCAGGTCAACGCCATCGTCGAGGAGGTCGAGGACAAGCTCCGCGAGGCCGGCGTCAAGCCCACCCGCCGCGAGGGCGCCCGCGAGGGCCGCTGGGCGCTGCTGGACTTCCTCGACATCGTGGTGCACGTCTTCCACGAGGAGGAGCGTGAGTACTACGCCCTCGAGAAGCTGTGGAAGGACTGCCCGCACATCGAGGTGGAGGGCCTGGGCGAGCACGCCGGGGCCGAGGACTCCGCGGGCTCCGGCGGGGACCGCGAGGACGCCTGATGCGCGTGGAGGACGGTCTCGACTCGTCGGTCGAGCGCCTGACCCCGACGGTGCGCCGGCTCATCCTGCTCCGGCACGGGCAGACCGCCTCGAACGCCGAGGGGCGCATGCAGGGCCAGCTCGACACCGACCTGACGGAGCTCGGCCGCAGGCAGGCCGCCGCGGCCGCCGATGCGCTCGGTGACCGCGATCCCCTCACCATCCTCAGCTCCGACCTGCGCCGTGCCCGCGACACGGCGGACGCGCTCGCGGCGGTCACGGGCGGCGCCGTCGAGACGGACGTCCGGCTGCGGGAGACCATGCTGGGCGACTGGCAGGGGATGACCCACGGCGAAGTCGACGCGTACATGCCCGGCGCGCGACTGCGCTGGCGCGACGCGCCCGAATGGGCGCCGCCCGGCGGCGAGGCGCGGGTGGACGTCGCCGCCCGCTCGTACCCGCTGGTGGAGGAGCTGATCGAGAGGCTGCCCGAGTGGGGCGACTCGGAGCGCCCCGTGGTGCTCGTCGCCCACGGCGGCCTGGTCGCAGCACTCACCGCCCGGCTGCTGGACCTCCCGGTGACCTCCTGGCCGATTCTCGGCGGTCTCGGGAACTGCAGCTGGGTACAGCTCTCCGGTCACGGCGACGTGCCGCGCTGGCGCCTCGACGTGTGGAACGCCTCGTCGGACGTCGCGCCCGAGGTCCAGTGAGCGGACCGTCGACCGGCACCCTCCTGGTGCTCAGCGATTCCCTCGGCTTCTACGGGCCCGAGGGCGCGTTGCCCGCCTCGGATCCGCGGATCTGGCCGAACCTGGTCGCCGCCGAGCTGGGGCTGCGGTGCGAGCTCTTCGCCCGCGTCGGCTGGACCACGCGCGACGGCTGGTGGTGCGTGACGCAGGACCCGCGGGTCTGGGCCGCGGTGCCCACCGTCGAGGCCGCCGTGCTGGCGCTGGGCGGCATGGACTCGCTGCCCTCGCCGCTGCCGACCGCGCTCCGCGAGCAGATCCGCTACCTGCGGCCCGCATCGCTGCGCGCCCGCGCACGGGACGGCTACGCCGCCGTGCAGAAGACCTTCGCCCCGGTGGGCTGGCCGATGGCGCTACCGCCGAAGGTCACCGTCGACTACCTCGGCAAGACCTACGACTCGATCCACTCCCTGCGCCCGGCCGCGCCCGTCGCGGTCCTCGAGCCGCCCACGCACCGGGCGCTCGCCTACTCCTTCGCGCACCCGGGATGGGCGCGGACGCGGCGGGCCATGCGGGACTGGTCCGACGGTGCCCGCGTGCCCGTCGTCCCCCTGCGTGACCTGTGCGAGTGGTCGTTCGACCTGGGGATCAATAACATCGACGGAATCCACTGGTCGTTCGAGATGCACGAGCAGGTGGCGCAGCGGGTGCTGCGCGCGCTGCGCGGTGCGGAAGGGGGTGCGCGATGAGCGTCGTCGTGGTGACGGACGCATCGGCCGCGATCACCCCGGAGCGGGCCGCCGAGTTGGGCATCCACATCCTTCCGCTGCACGTGCTGTCGGGCGAGGGCGAGTACATCGACCGGGGCACCGGCTACCAGGCGGAGCGCTTCGTCAAGGAGGGCGTGACCACCTCCGGCCCGTCGGTGGGCGAGGTCCGCGCGGTTCTCGCCGCCGCGGTCGCCGAGGCGGACGGCGACGGGGTCGTCGTGATCACGATGAGCTCGCACCTGAGCTCCACGTACTCGACGTCGGTGGCGCAGGCGGCGCTCATGGACGCCGGGATCACGGTGATCGACTCGCGGAGCATCGACATGGCGATGGGCTTCGGGGTGCTCGAGGCCGCTCGGCTGGCCCGGGCCGGGGCGTCCGCCGACGAGGTCGCGGAGGCCGCGCGCCAGGTGCTCGACGGTGCCGAGGGCTTCTTCTGCGTCGCCACGCTCGATCACCTGCGGGCGGGCGGGCGCGTGAGCGCGCTGGCGAAGCTGCTCGGCGGTGCGCTGCAGATCGTGCCCGTGCTGCGGCTGCAGGACGGCCGGATCGTCTCCGAGCGCAAGACCCGGACGGTCTCGCGCGCGCGGGACCAGCTCGCGGCGCTGGCCTCCCAGCACCTCGGGAACCGTCCCGCTCGGGTCGCGGTGCACCACGTCGAGGCGCCCGACGCCGCCGAGCACGTGGCGGCCCTCGTCAAGGAGGAGTTCCCGCAGCTCGAGGAACTGGTGATCGGTCGCTTCGGCGGCACCATCGCAGCCCACCTCGGGCCGGGTGCCGTGGGTGTCGCCGTCGCTCCGGCGCTGGTGGAGGCGGGCGACGGGGCCTAACACGTCCCTCCGCCGGGATCTGCCCGCCCGAGCCCTTCGTCCACAGGTTCGGGGTTATCCACAGGCAGCCCGATTCTCGGGTGCGCACGGGCCTGTCCGACGATGTCCGCGCCCTACCGTCGTCGCATGAACGGCGAACGTGAGGGCGACCCGGGTACCGGGGCCGCGGACGACCAGATCTTCGCGCGCCCGGCATGGCTGGACGAGTTCACGCCGGATCGGGGTGATGGGCACGGCGATCCCGAGCGTCGCGACGATGCGATCAGCCCGTCGCGCCGGGTGCGCGTGGATGACGACTTCTGGGACGACGAGGAGCCCTCGGGGTGGCGTTCCACCGTCGAGAAGGTGCGGACGACGCCACGCGCCGCGCTCGCCCTCGTCGCGGTGGGGCTGATCGCCGCCGTGGTGGCGGCGATCGCGGTCCTCGGACCCGCGCGCGGGTCGGGCGCGGGGCAGCACCCGATCGTCGACTTCGCCGGGGCGTCATCGTCGGTGGCGCCGTCAGCGGCGGGCGCGCCGACGCCCGCGCTCGGTGGCGGTTCGGCGACCGCGGCACCGAGTGCGGCGCCGTCGGAGATGGTGGTGGCCGTCGTGGGCCTGGTGCGGACGCCCGGGCTCCATCGCTTGCGGCCCGGCGCGAGGGTGGCCGACGCGCTCACCGCCGCCCGTGGCACGCTCGGCGGCGCCGACACCGCGAGCCTGAATCTCGCCCAGCAGTTGCGGGACGGCGACCAGGTCGTCGTGGGCGTGGTCGATCCGAAGGCCGGTGTGACGCTGCGCAGCTCGGTCCGGTCGGGACCCGGGGCCGCCGGCGCGTCCGCCCCGGAAGCCTCGGGCGTCGCGCCCGCGGGCGCGACCGGAGCCGCAGCGGCCGGCGCGGTCAACATCAACACCGCGGGCGCTACCGAGCTCGACCGGTTGCCGGGGGTCGGGGCGGCGACCGCCGCCGCGATCATCGCGTACCGCGACAAGAACGGTCCGTTCCGCACCGTCGACGATCTCGGGAAGGTGAGTGGGATCGGCGACGCGAAGCTCGCCAAGATCAAGTCGATGGCAACGGTGTGACGTGCGGGAGCAGCTCGACCTGCGACTCCTGCCGGCGGCCGTCGTCTGCTGGGCTGCCGCGGCGATCGCGCTGATCTCCGCCGCGTCGGCGTGGCGGACGACGGCCGGACTGGCGGCCGTCGCGGTCGGCGCAGTGGTTCTTCGGCGGCGGGATTCTCGGCCCGTCGCACAGACGGTCTGCCTCGTGCTCGCCGCCGCGACGGGCCTGGGCGCCGGGGTCGCCGGGTCGGTCGCGGTGCGCGTCCACGACCGGGAGCGGGCCCCGATCGCCGCCTTCGACGGCGCGGGCCCGGTCCGGGTACTGCTGGAAGTCGACGAGTGGCCGCGGCAGCGGTCCGGCGATCCCGGTGGCCACCTCGACGCGTCCCGCGTCCTGGTGCCCGCGACGGCGCTGGCCGTGCGCACCCACGAGGCGATTCCTGCGCGCGGGGAAGTGCTCCTGCTCGGCACCACCCACGATCTCGGTGCCCTGGTCCCGGGCGAGCGGATCGCGATCCGCGCGACCGTGCTGCGGAGCACGCGCCCGGGACTGGTGGCCGCGGTCCTCGTCGGGGCGGGGGAGCCCACGGTACTGGGCCGCGCGCCGCCCTATTTCCGTGCCGCCGCCGCGGTTCGTCGCGCGCTGGCCGCGGTGGCCGCCGATGCGCTGCCCGTCGACGCCGCCGGGCTGCTGCCCGCACTCGTGCTGGGTGACGAGTCGTCGACGCTGCCGACGGTGCGCGGCGACTTCCAGGACGCCGGTCTCACCCACCTGACCGCCGTCAGCGGCGCCAACTTCGCGATCATCGCGCTGTGCGTGCTGGGGCTCTGCGCCGCGGTGGGGCTGCCGCTCGCGGTGCGCGCCGCGGTCACGACGGTGGCGATCGTCGCGTTCGTCGGACTCGTGGGGCCCACCGGGTCCGTGGTGCGCGCCGCGGTGATGGGGCTCGTCGGGGTGGCGGCGCTCGCGCTGCGCCGTGGCCGGCAGCCGCTCGTCGCGCTGTTCGCCGCGATCGTCGTGCTCATGCTGGTCCGCCCCGCTCTGGCCCGCGACATCGGCTTCGCGCTCTCGGTGGGGGCGACGGCGGGGCTGGTGCTGTGGTCCCCGGTGGTGCGCGACAGGTTGGTCGCGGCGCGGGTGCCGGACGTGCTCGCCGGGTTGCTCGCGGTGACCCTCGTCGCGCAGGTGGTGACGTTGCCCCTGGTGATCGCGTTCTCCGGCCGCGTGCCGGTGGGAGGGGTGGCTGCGAACCTGCTCGCAGGGCCGGTGATCCCGGTCGTCACCGTGGCGGGGACACTCGCCGCCGTGGCCGCGCCGATCGTCGTCCCCGTGGCCGCCCTGGCGGTGCGGGCGACGGGGCCGGAGCTGTGGTGGGTGATCACCGTAGCGCGGTGGTGCGCGCGGATCGGCGTTCTCGACGTGCCGGGCGGCGCCGGCACCGGGTTGGCACTCGTCGTGGCGTGCGGTGTCGTCGGTGGGGTCTGGAAGTATGGGAGACGTGGTGGACAGCGCGCGCGTACACGTGGTGGTGGGGACCGAGGGCCTCCTGGTGGAGCGAGCGGTCGCGACGATCGTCGAGGCGGCGCGCGCATCCGCGGGCGACGGCGGGATGGGGCTGCCGGGCGGCGCGGGAGACGCGGTGCCGGTCACTCGGATCCGGGCCGGTGACGTCGACCAGTCGGAACTCGTGGAGTTGTTGAGCCCGTCGCTGTTCGCGGAGGAACGGATCGTCGTCCTCGAGTCCGCCGGCGAGGCGGGCAAGGCGCCCGTCGACCTGATCGTGGAAGCCGCGCAGAACCCGCCGGACGGGATCACGCTGGTGATCGAGCACAGCGGCGGTGGTCGGGCGAAGTCCATGGTCGCGGCGCTGAAGAAGGCCGGCGCGACCATGATCGAGGTGCCCACCATCACCTCCGCGCGCGATCGGGCGGACTTCGCCAAGTCGGAGTTCCGGGCGCAGAAGGTGCGCGTCTCGGACGAACTGGTCGACCTGCTCGTGGACTCCGTGGGCAAGGATCTGCGCGAACTCGCGGCGGCCATCGCCCAGCTCGTCGCCGACACCGGTGGGCGCGTCGATCTCGCGGCGGTGCACCGCTACTACGCGGGCCGCGCCGAGGTCACCGGCTTCGAGATCGCCGACAAGGCGGTCGCCGGGCAGGTGGCGGCCGCGCTCGAGGCGCTGCGGTGGGCGCAGCACCGCGGTACCCCGCACGTGCTCATCGCCGACGCCCTCGCGGACGCGGTGCACTCGGTCGCGCGCATCCGCGGGCTGGGCCGCACTCCCGATCAGTACCGGGATGCGGGGGAGCTGGGCATGGCGCCCTGGAAGGTGAAGAAGATGACCCAGGTCGCGCGACGGTGGCGGGCCGAGAACGTCGCGGGCGCGTTGCAGGCCGTGGCCGCGGCCAACGCCGACGTCAAGGGCCAGGCCGCCGACCCGGACTACGCCCTGGAGATCGCCGTCCGCAAGGTCGCCACGCTCGCCGGTTGAGCCGGGCCGACACCGGGCCGGGGCGCGACGGGGACTGCGGGGACCGTCGAGCTCCGTCACCCGCACCCGGATACGCGAAAACCGCGCCGTACCATTCCCGGCCCGCGTGGTGCCGGTGGGTGGTGCGGCGCGGTGATACGCGCGTCTAGCGGAAGATCAGAGCTTGTTCAGCGCCAGCGAGAGGGCCGACTTCTTGTTGGCGGCCTGGTTGGCGTGGATGACGCCGGCGCTGGCGGCCTTGTCGAGCTGGCGGCTGGTGCTCACGAGGAGCTCGCCGGCCTTGGCCTTGTCCCCGGCCTCGACGGCCTCGCGGAAGTGGCGGATGGCGGTACGCAGCGACGACTTCGCCGACTGGTTGCGCAGACGGTTGCGCTCGTTGGTCTTGATCCGCTTGATCTGGGACTTGATGTTGGCCACGCGTTCAAACTCTCTTGTCTCGAAAGGGACAGCCGGTACTGACTGCCGACGTACCAGGTTACCAGTGGCCCGGATACAACCCAAATCGCGACGCCGCCCGCGGGAACACCGCCTGGCCGTCACCTTGCCACGCCGTGAACGAGACCGCTGCCGAAACCGCGCGGGTGCGGCACGATGGCCGGGTGACCCCGCAGAAACAGGCCAAGTCCGCGACCCGGAAGCAGGCTGCCGCCCCCCGATTGTCCGACGAGGCGCCCCTCTTCGGGGGCTATGACGACGCACCGTCGTTCGGGCGGGCGTTCGACGAGATGTTCGCCGACGACGGCACCGTCCGCGCCCCCTACAAGCGGATCTTCGGCGCGCTCTCCTCGGCCGACGAATCGGACCTGGCGGCCCGTGTCGACGCGCTCGGTGCCGCCTTCATCGATCAGGGCATCACGTTCTCGCTGGAGGGCCGCGAGCGGCCCTTCCCGCTGGACCTGGTGCCCCGGGTGATCGCCGCCGCGGAGTGGAACCGCCTGGAGAAGGGCATCAAGCAGCGGGTTCAGGCGCTGGAGATGTTCCTGGACGACATCTACTCCGAGCAGGAGATCCTGCGCGACGGGGTCGTGCCCAAGCGGCTGGTCACCTCGTGCGCGCACTTCCACCGGCAGGCGGCGGGGATCCGCCCGCCCAACGGTGTGCGCATCCACGTCGCGGGCATCGACCTGATCCGGGACGCCGAGGGCACCTTCCGCGTGCTCGAGGACAACCTGCGCTCCCCGTCGGGGGTGAGCTACGTGATGGAGAACCGCCGCACCATGGCCCAGGTCTTCCCGGACCTGTTCCAGCGGCACCGCGTGCGCGCGGTCGCCGACTACAGCTCCCATCTGCTGCGCGCGCTGCGGCGCAGTGCGGCATCGAACGAGGCCGACCCGACCGTGGTGGTTCTCACACCCGGTATGGCGAACTCGGCCTACTTCGAGCACTCCCTGCTGGCCCGGCAGATGGGCGTCGAGCTGGTCGAGGGGCGCGACCTCTTCTGCCGCGACAACGTGGTCTACATGCGCACCACGAGCGGCGAGCAACAGGTGGACGTGATCTACCGCCGCATCGACGACGAATTCCTCGACCCGATGCAGTTCCTCCCGAACTCCGTGCTGGGCGTCGCGGGCCTGCTCAACGCGGCGCGCGCCGGCAACGTGGTGATCAGCTCCGCGGTGGGCAACGGTGTCGCCGACGACAAGCTGACCTACACCTACGTGCCCGACATCATCGACTACTACCTCGGTGAGAAGCCGCTGCTGCAGAACGTGGACACCCTGCGCTGCTGGCTCGACGACGAGCGCGAGGAGGTGCTGGACCGGATCGACGAGCTGGTGATCAAGCCCGTCGAGGGCTCCGGTGGGTACGGCATCGTCTTCGGCCCCGATGCGAGCGACAAGGAGCTCGCGACCATGCGCCGCAAGGTCGCCGCGGATCCGCGCGGATGGATCGCGCAGCCGGTCATGCAGTTGTCGACGGTGCCCACCAAGATCGGCGAGCAGGCGCGGCCGCGCCACGTCGACCTGCGGCCCTTCGCGGTCAACGACGGCGACGACGTGTGGGTCCTGCCCGGCGGCCTGACCCGCGTCGCGCTGCCCGAGGGCTCCCTCGTCGTGAACTCCAGCCAGGGCGGCGGTTCCAAGGACACCTGGGTGCTCGCCGCCCGCTCCTCGGCCGCGGAGGCGGAACTCGAGGGCGTCGAGGTCGTCCCGAGTCGCGACCTCGCGGAACAGCAGCAGGTGGAACTCGGCCCCGAACTCAGTTCGCAGGACCAACAGCAACAGCAGGCCCGTCAGGAGGCGCCCCATGCTCGCCCGTAACGCCGAGGCGCTGTACTGGATCGGTCGCTACGCCGAACGCGCCGACGACACCGCCCGCATGCTCGACGTGACCGTCCACCAGTTCCTCGAGGACGCCACCATCGACGAGGACCGGGCCTCCCGCCAACTCGTCCGCGTCCTGGGCATCCCGGAACCGCCCGCCGACCAGCCCCTGGACCTGCGGTCGGTGACCGAGGTCGTGGCCTACAACCGGGACCCGGGCAGCGGCTCGATCGCCGCCAGTGTCGCGTCGGCCCGCGAGAACGCCCGCGGCGCCCGCGAGGTGACCAGTTCCGAGATGTGGGAGTGCCTCAACGCCACCTACAACGGTCTCGCCGAGCGCGAGCGCGCCGCGCGGCGACTGGGCCCGCACGAGTTCCTGAACTACATCAAGAACCGCGCCGCGATGTTCGCCGGCCTCACCGACTCGACCCTCTCGCGCGACGAGGGTTACCGGTTCTTGCTGCTGGGCCGCTCTATCGAGCGGATGGACATGGCCGTGCGCCTGCTGCTCTCCCGCGCCGGTGACCGCGCGAACGCCCCGACATGGGTCACCGTGCTCCGCGCGACCGGCGCCCACGACACCTACCTGCGCACGCACCGCGGCGTGCTCGACGCGACCCGGGTCGTCGAGTTCATCCTCGTCGACCGCCTGTTCCCGCGGTCGGTGATCCACGCGCTCACGACGGCCGAGGACTGCCTGAGCGCCATCGAGGGCGGCCGCGAGGGCCGGCTCGGCACCCGCACCGAGGCGCAGCGACTGCTGGGCCGCGCCCGCGGCGAGCTCGAGTTCCTCGCCCCGGGCGAACTCCTCGACGATCTGCAGCGGCGCCTGCTCGCGATGCAGGAGCTGGGCCAGGCCGCCGGTGAGGCGATCACCGCCCGCTACTTCCACGTGACGCCCTACGTCGCGTGGACCGACGCCCGCGCCCGCGGCGACATCGACACCATCCTGGAGGGGGAGCTGTGAGCTGGCGTCTTCGAGTCGTGCACTCCACCGGTTTCGGGTACAACGCACCGGTCACCTCGTCGTACAACGAGGCCCGATTGACCCCGCGCAGCGATCAGCGGCAGAACGTGATCCTCAACCGCGTCGAGACCGTGCCCGCGACGCGTGCGTACCGGTACACCGACTACTGGGGTACCGCGGTCACCGCCTTCGACCTGCACGCCCCGCACACCGCCCTCGAGGTGACGGGCGCCTCGGTCGTGGAGACCGAGGCCGCCGACGAATCGGGCGACGTGGTGACCTGGGACGAGCTCGCGACGGACCGTGTGCGGGACCGCTTCGACGAGCTGCTCAGTTACACCGACTACGTGCCCAAGCAGCGCAAGCTCGCCGCGCAGGCGAAGAAGCTGGTCAAGGATCTCGAGCCCGACGAGGCCGTGCTCGCGGTGTGCCGCTGGGTGCACGAGGAGCTCGACTACGTGCCGGGTACCACCGGCGTGCATTCGTCGGCGATCGACGCCTGGGACGAGCGCAAGGGCGTCTGCCAGGACTACGCGCACCTGACGCTGCTCCTGCTGCGCAGCGTCGGCGTCCCGGCGCGATACGTCTCGGGCTACCTGCACCCGCAGCGCGACGCCGAGGTCGGTTCGACGGTGGCGGGGGAGTCGCACGCCTGGATCGAGGCGTGGACGGGCCAGTGGCGCGGCTACGACCCGACCAACGACGTGCCGATCGGCGAGCGGCACGTGTCCGTGGGCGTGGGGCGCGACTACGCCGACGTACCGCCCCTACGCGGTGTGATCGCCGGCGGCGGCGCCTCGGACCTCGACGTCGTCGTCGAGATCACCCGCCTCGCATGACCGTGCGCGACGCATGACCGACGACGCCCCGCTGCGGATCGCCGTCCGCGGAGCGCGGGTGCACAACCTGCGGTCCCTCGACGTCGACGTGCCCCTGCGGCGACTGGTCGCGATCGCCGGAGTCTCCGGCAGCGGCAAGTCCTCGCTGGCGATGGGCGTGCTCTACGCCGAGGGCTCGCGCCGCTACCTGGAGGCGCTGTCGACGTACACCCGCCGCCGCATGGCGCAGGCGCCGCGGGCCGCCGTCGACTCGGTCGAGCACGTCCCCGCGGCCCTCGCGTTGCGGCAGCGGCCCGGTGTGCCCGGCGTGCGCAGCACCTTCGGCACCAGTACCGAGCTGCTGAACGTGCTGCGGCTCATGTTCTCCCGGCTCGCCTCGCACCGCTGCCCGAACGGCCACTACCTCGATCCCACCATCGACGTCGCCGTCGGTCTCGACCTCACCTGTCCCGTCTGCGCGGCCGTCTTCGCCCCACCGGGGGCGGAGGCCCTCGCGTTCAACTCCGACGGTGCCTGCCCCACCTGCTCGGGGACGGGCACCGTCCGCGAGATCGACGGGGCCGCGCTCGTGCCCGATCCCACGAAGACCATCGCCGACGGTGCCGTCGCGCCCTGGTCGATGTTCGGGTTCGCGTTCATGCCGCAGGTCGTCGAGGACCTCGGCGTGCGGATCGACGTGCCCTACGCGGACCTCACCGCTGCCGAGCGCGAGATCGTGCTGCACGGCCCCGCCGAGAAGCGGAAAGTCGCGGTCTCCAGCAAGAACGGAAAGCTGTTCGAGGTCAACTTCACCTATCGCAACGCCTACGCCGCGGTGCAGGAGGCGCTGGACAAGGCGACCACCGAGGCGGGGCTCGGGCGGATCACCAAATTCGTGCACGCGGGCGTCTGCCCCGACTGCGGCGGAACGAGATTGAGTCCGCAGGCCCGCACGCCGCGCATCGGTGATCTCGGGCTCGCCGACGTCACCGCGATGACGCTCGACGAGGTCGTGGCGTGGGCGTCCGGCACCGTCGACCCGCTTCCGCGCGACATGCGGGAGATGGCCGCGATCCTCGTCGACACGCTGGACTCCATCGCGCGGCGGCTCCGGGAGCTGGGCTTGGGCTACCTGGGCCTGGATCGCGCGGGCTCCACGCTCTCGACCGGCGAGCGGCAGCGCGTCCAACTCGCGCGGGCGGTCCGCAATCGGACGACCGGCGTGCTGTACGTGCTCGACGAGCCCTCGGTCGGGTTGCACCCCGCGAACGTCGAGGGCTTGATCGGTGTGGTGCGGGACCTGTTGCGGGACGGCAACTCCGTCGTCGTCGTGGATCACGACCTGGACGTGCTGCGCGAGGCCGAGCACCTCATCGAGATCGGTCCCGGCTCGGGCGCGGAGGGCGGCACACTCGTCGCGCAGGGCACCGTCGGGGAGATCGAGGGCTACGACGCATCCGTGCTCGGCCCCTACCTGGCCGGGCGCGTGCCCGTCCGCACCAGGCCGCGTACGCCCGACGCGGAGGTCTTCGCGCACGGCCGGATCCGCCTGGAGACCGCCTCTATCCACACCGTGCACGCGCTCGCCGTCGACCTCCCCGTGAGCCGGATGACCGCGGTGACCGGGGTATCGGGGTCCGGGAAGTCGACGCTGGTCCTCGAGGGGCTCGTACCGGCCCTGGCCGCGGCGGTGGCCGGCGAGACCCTGCCCGCGCACGTCACCGTCCTCGACGCACCGGGCCTCGGTCGCGTGAACCTGGTGGACGCCACGCCCATCGGCGTCAACGTGCGCTCGACCGTCGCGACCTACAGCGGCGTGCTCGACGACCTGCGGCGCGAGTACGCGAAGACCGAGGCGGCGAAGGCTGCCGGACTCAAGGCCGGCGCGTTCTCCTACAACACGGGCTCCCTGCGCTGCCCGCGGTGCGACGGCACGGGCCAGGTCTCGCTCGACGTGCAGTTCCTGCCCGATGTCGACATCGAATGCCCGGCCTGCCTGGGCCGACGGTACGCCCCCGAGGCCGCGGCGGTGCGCTGGCCCGAGGCGCCGGAAGGTGCGGGGCGCCCGCTCCCGGATCTGTTGGCGCTCAGCGTGCGCGAGGCGGCCGACGTCGTGCCCGTGCCCCGGATCGCGAAGAAGCTGGGCACCCTCGCCGACCTCGGCCTGGGTTACCTCACTCTCGGCGAGGCCACCCCTGCCCTCTCCGGCGGCGAGGCGCAGCGACTCAAGCTGGCGGGCGAGCTCGGCCGTGATCAGTCCGATGCGGTCTTCGTCCTCGACGAGCCCTCCGTCGGCCTGCACCCGAGGGACGTCCGGGTGCTGCTCGAGGTGCTGCAGCGGCTCGTCGAGCGGGGCGCCACGGTCGTGGTCGTCGAACACGATCTGGACATGATCGCGAACGCCGACCACGTCATCGACCTGGGGCCGGGTGGCGGCGCCGCGGGTGGCACCGTCGTCGCGCAGGGGACGCCGGAGGATGTGGCGGCGGCCCCGGAGAGTGTCACGGGGCGATTCCTGCGGGCCCATCTGGAGGCGTGACCGCGCCGGACATCGATGTGTGCATTGCTTACATAGCCTGAGTGCGCTAATGTAAGCAGTGTCAACAGCGCAATCCTTCCAGGTAGGAGCCACCATGTCGAAGCGGATCCTCAACGTCGTCACCAACGTCGGGCAGTACGACGACCCGTCACACAAGACGGGCCTGTGGCTCTCGGAGCTCACGCACGCCTGGCACGTCTTCGAGGAGAAGGGCTACGAACAGGTCCTCGTCAGTCCGTCCGGGGGAGCGTCGCCGTTGGAACCGCGGTCGCTGAAGTTCCCGAACTACGACAGGACCGCCAAGGCGTGGCACGCCGATCCCGAGCGGATGAAGCTCCTGGAGAACACGCTCAGCCCGGAAGAGGTCGATTCCGCCGACTTCGACGCGATCTACTTCACCGGCGGCCACGCCGTGATGTACGACTTCCCGGGCAGCGAAGGGCTGCAGCGGATCACGCGGGAGCTCTACGAGCGGGGCGACGTCGTTTCCTCGGTCTGCCACGGCTACTGCGGCCTGCTCGACACCACGCTGTCGAACGGCGAGTACCTCATCGCGGGGCGGGAGATGACAGGTTTCGCCTGGCAGGAAGAGGTTCTCGCCCGCGTAGACAAGCTCGTTCCGTACAACGCCGAGGAGCGCTGTAAGGAGCGTGGCGCGCTGTACCGGAAGGGCAAGCTGCCGTTCACGTCCTACACGGTGGTCGACGGGAACCTCGTCACCGGCCAGAATCCGGGCTCCGCCAAGGAGACCGCGCAGAAGGTCGCGGCGATCCTCGGGTGACGGTGTGACAGGCTCGGGGCATGCCGAGCCAGGTGAGTCTCATCCGTTCGTCCGCGCTGAGCGATGTCGCCCAGTACGCCTATGCGGCGACGGCACCCGCCGACGCCCGGCTGATCTTCCTGGCCGGCGCGTGCCCTCTCGCCCTCGACGGAGCGACTGTCGGTGCGGGGGACTACGCCGCGCAGGCGGCGCGGTGCGTCGAGAACCTGGTGATCGCCCTCGAGGCGGCCGGGGCGACTCTCGAGGACGTGCTCCACACCCGCGTCCTCGTCGCGTCCACGTCGCAGTCCGACCTCGTCACCGCCTGGGACGTCGTTCGCACTGCCTTCGGTGACCACGACGTGCCCAGTACGCTCCTCGGCGTCACCGTTCTCGGCTACGACGATCAGCTCGTCGAACTCGAGGCCGTCGCAGCCGTCGTGGACTGACTCAGGTCCAGCCGTAATCGTCCCGCAGGCGCTGTGCGACAGACTCGAAACGCCGGCGGTCCAGGACGGCACCCTCGCGACGGATCCCGTCCTCCGGCACGTCGAGCACCCGATCGAGCCGCACCCACGAGGGGCGCTGATCGGCGTCCCACGGCCCCGAGCCGATGCCGACCCAGTCCGGATCGCCCATGTGCCGCTCCTGGCTGGACAGCATCAGCCCGAGCAGGCTGTTCACCGACCGCCCGACGACCAGCACCGGTCGGTCCTTGCCCTGGCCCGCGTTCGGCCCCGTCGTCTCCTCGAACTCCACCCAGGTCCAGACGATCTCCCCCGGGTCGGCCTGGCCGTCGAGCTGCGGGGCGTAGAAGACGCCGCGCGCCATGAGCGCCGTGGGTGTGGAGGTGCGGGTCACGGGCCTGCCGGGCGTGAACTCCTTGGGCTCCGACGGTGCCTCCAGGCCGAGCGCCTGGTTCACCGTCTGCGTGACCACCTGGGTGATCGCCTCGCGGCCCGCACGGACCGGAGGGCTGTTCACGACCTGCGCCGCGAGTCGCGGGCCGTGCTCGCGTGCGAGCTTGGCCGCCACCGCCGCGAAGCGGGTGAAGTCGTTCGCCATGACTCCCAGGATAGGCCCGGACCACGACGAGTCGCTCGCGCGACGAATTCCGGCGGTCCCGCTCGTATGCACCTGTGACGACCGACCAGAGCACAGGAGACCATCATGACCGTCCTCACCGACACCGATCTGTACGACGCCACCGTCGCCGAGCGCACCCGGATGGCCGCGCTGCTCGGCGGCCTCGCACCAGCGCAATGGGCCGCCGACTCGCTCTGCGCCGGCTGGCGCATCCGCGAGGTGGTCGCTCACCTGAACATGACCGACACCCAGACCCAGGAGGAGTTCGGGGCGGCGCTCGCCGCTGCGGGCGGCGACGTGAACGTCGCCGTCGACCGCACCGCCCGCGCCGACGTCGCGCGGTACACCGACGCCGAGCTGCTGGCGATCCAGAAGGCCCGGGTCGCGAGCCGGTGGACCCCCGGGCCCGGCGCGACACAGGGCGCCCTCGCGCACGAGGTGATCCACGGCCTCGACATCACCCTCCCGCTCGGCCTGCCCGGGCCCGCGCCCGAGGTCCTCGCGGCGACGGTCGCCGGGTCGACTCCCGAGGGGCTCGCCTTCTTCGGCGTCGACCTCGACGGGCTGCGGCTCACGGCGGACGACTCCGATCTCGTCCTCGGTGACGGCCCCACAGATGTCCCGCTCCCGACACTCACCATCGTGCTGATCGCGACCGGCCGACACCCGGTCCCGACGCGCGACGCCGTGGGATGATCGCCCCGTGGCGGTGATCGACGACGCGGTGATCGATGAGAGCGTCCTCGGTGACCTGCGGCCCGAGCTGGTCCGCCACTGCTACCGGATGATCGGTGACGGGGCCGGCGCGGAGGACGCCGCGCAGGAGGTGCTGCTGCGGCTGTGGCGCGCGCGGGACGGCTACGACCCCGCCCGCGCGAGCGTCCGGACCTGGGCGTACGCGATCGCGTCGCGCTACTGCATCGATCTGCTCCGCGCCGCCGCGCGCCGAGCACTGCCGACCGACCTGTCCGAGCGGGGCGGAGCCGGAGAGCAGGCCTTCGCCGAGCTGCCTCCCGGGAGTTGGGTGACGCCGCTGCCCGACACCGCGGAGTCCGATCCGGCGGCGGCCGCCGAGCGGCACGAGACGATCCGGATGGCCTTCGTCGCGGCGCTGCAGCACCTGACGCCGCCCCAGCGCGCCGTGCTCGTGCTGCGCGACGTGTACCGGCACAGCGCCGCCGAGACCGCGGCGATCCTGGGGATCAGCGCGGCGGCGGCGCACTCGTCGCTGCAGCGCGCCCGGAAGGTTCTCGCCGGTGCGGCCCCGGCACCGTCGGATGTTCCGGCGGGCGAGGTGGACACCCGGCTGCTCGACGGCTTCGTGCGCGCCTTCGAGCGGCACGATGCCGCCGGCCTGGCCGCGCTGTTGGCGGAGGACGTGGTCTTCTCCATGCCGCCCGTCGCCTTCTGGCTCCGCGGCGCCGAGGACTACGCCGCGATGTTCGCGGGGGGTGACGCCTGCGTCGGGCACCGCCTCGTCCCGACGACCGCGAACGGCGCACCCGCGTTCGGTCAGTACGCGCCGGGCGACGAGGACGGGATGGTCCCGTTCGCCCTCGTCGTCGTCGAATCCGACGGCGCCCGTGTCACCCGGGTGACCACGTGCCTCGATCAGGCGGACCGGTTCGAGGCCTTCGGCCTCCCGGCCCGTCTGGCCGCGCGCTGATCCGGAGCGGGACGGTCAGCGGCTCGCGGTCACCAGTTCGGCGCAGCGCTCGCCCACGAGCATCACGGTGATGTTCGGGTTCACCGTGGTGTGCTCGGGGAAGACGGAGGCGTCCGCCACCCGCAGTCCCGCGGTGCCCTTGACCCGCAGTTCCGGGTCCAGCGGCGACATCGGGTCGTCGACGGCGCCCATCCGCACCGTGCCCGCCGGGTGGTAGACGGTGTTGTGCGTGCGTCGGATGTAGTCGGCCAGTTCGGCGTCGGTCTGCGCCCCGGGGCCGGGGTAGAGCTCCCGCTCGATCCAGTCCTTCAGCGGGCCCGCCTCCGCGATCTCGCGCGCCTTCCGGATCCCGGCGATCATGACCTTGAGGTCGTGTCCCTCGGGATCGGTGAAGTACCGCGGATCGACCTTGGGCTTGTCCCGGAAATCGCGGGTCCGCAGCCGGACGGTGCCGCGCGAGCGCGCGTGCGTGACGTTCGGCGTGAGGCAGAAGGTGTTCTCCGCGGTGGGGTAGCCCTGCCGCACCGTGTGCATGTCGAAGGGCACGCTGCCGTAGTGCATCATCAGGTCCGGCCGGTCCAGGCCGTACTCAGTGGGGGTGAAGATCCCGATCTCCCACCACTGCGTGGATTCGCGCACCATCGGCCGCGAGGTCTCGAAGCCGATCACGCCCTCCGGGTGATCCTGCAGGTGCGCGCCCACACCCGGCGAGTCGACGAGGACGTCGATGCCGGTCTCCCGCAGGTGATCCGCGGGCCCGATCCCCGAGAGCATCAGCAGCTTCGGCGAGTCGATCGCGCCCGCGCTCACGATCACCTCGCGGCGCGCCTCGACGAAGGTGGTGCGCCCGAAGGCGTTGTCCGTGATGTCCACGCCGGTGGCACGCGGCAGATCGCCGGAGGTGTCGAAGACGACGCGCTTGGCCCACGCGCCGGTACGGATGGTCAGGTTCTCCCGGTCCAGGATCGGGTGCAGGTAGCTCACCGACGAGGAGGACCGCGTCCCGTCGGCGCGACGGTTGATCTGGAAGAAGTTGGCGCCGTTGGTGACCGTGGTCCCGGAGTTGAACTCCGCGCGGGGGATGCCGACCTCCTCGCAGGCGTCGAGCAGCGCGACGCCGCACGGATCGTTCGGCGGCACGGTCATGATGTGCACCGGTCCGGATCGCCCGTGGTGGTCGCCGGGGGCGTCGTTGCTCTCGATCGTCGGGTACAGGCGGTACACCGAATCCGCGCCCCAGCCGGTGGCGCCGTGATCGTGCTCCCACGAGTCCAGGTCCTCGCGGGGCGCCCAGAAGGCGATGCAGCTGTTGTGGGAACTACAGCCGCCCAACACCTTCGCGCGGGCGTGCCGCATGAAGGAGTTGCCGTTCTCCTGCGGCTCGATGGGGTAGTCCCAGTCGTAACCGGATTCGAGCAGCTCCATCCAGCGGTCCAGTTGCAGGATCGCGTCGTCGCCCACGTCGGACGGTCCGGCCTCCAGCAGGCAGACCGTCACCGCCGGGTCCTCGGAGAGGCGGGCGGCGACGGCCGCCCCGGCGGAACCGGCGCCCACCACCACGTAATCGAAGGTCTCGCTGCTCACTTCTCGTCCTTCCGCTCGGCGAACCACCCGGTGACGGACGGCCGCAGGTTCTCGTAGACGTGCTTGGCCTCGAGGTATTCGCCGAGGCCCGTGGGCCCGAGCTCACGCCCGATGCCCGAGGCGCCGAAACCACCCCACTCGGCTTGGGGGAGGTACGGCCCGAAGTCGTTGATCCAGACGGTGCCGTGCCGCAGCCGCCGCGCCACGCGCTTGGCGCGGCCGCCGTCCGCCGACCACACAGCGCCCGCCAGCCCGTACTCCGTGTCGTTGGCGATCGACACGGCCTCGTCCTCCGTGGTGAAGGTCTCGACGGTGACGGTCGGCCCGAAGGCCTCGTCGTGCACGCAGGCCATCGACGGATCGCAGCGGTCCAGCACCGTCGGGAGGTAGAAGTAGCCGGCGTCGAGCGCGCCGGACCCCTGATCGCCCGTGGCGAAGGCGCCGCCCGTGCGGACGATCGCGCCGTCCTCGCGCGCCTTCTCGACGTAGGCGTGCACCTTGTCCCGGTGCGCCGCGGAGATCAGCGGCCCCGTTTCCGTGCCCTCGGCGTAGGGGAGACCCTGGCGGATCCCCTCGGCGCGGCGCACCAGCTCGTCGACGAAGACGTCGTGCACCGACTCCTCGATCACGAGCCGCGCACCCGCCGAGCACACCTGTCCGGAGTGCAGGAAGGCGGCGTTGAGGGCGTTGTCGACGGCCGCGGCCAGGCCCTCCGGCGTGGCGCAGCTGTCGGCGAAGATCACGTTGGGGTTCTTGCCGCCCAGCTCGAGTGCGACCTTCTTGACGGTGCCGGCGGCGTTCGCGGCGATGATCCGGCCGGTCACCAGTCCGCCGGTGAAGGACACGAGATCCACGTCCGGATGGGTGGAGAGCGGCGCGCCCGCCTGCGCACCCGCGCCGAGCACGAGGTTGGCGACGCCCGCGGGCAGGCCGACCTCCTGGAGCACCTTCATCAGCAGGATCGAGGTGTGCGGCGTCAGCTCGGAGGGTTTGAGCACGAAGGTGTCTCCGGCGGCCAGCGCCGGCGCGACCTTCCACGCCGCCTGCAACAGGGGGTAGTTCCAGGGAGTGATCATCCCGCACACGCCCACGGGCTCGTACACGATCTGCGAGGCGACGTCCGCCGACCCGGCGTCGACGATACGGCCGCTCTCCTGACCGGCGAGCTTGCCGAAGTAGCGGAAGCAGGCGGCGATGTCGGCCATGTCGAGCTCCGACTCGTACAGGCGCTTGCCGGTGTCGAGCGTCTCCGCGCGGGCGAACTCGTCGCGGCGGCGGTCGAGGGCGTCGGCGACGGCGAGCAGTAGATCGCCGCGCTCGGCGGCGGGGATGTGCGGCCACGGGCCGGTGTCGAAGGCGCGGCGGGCCGCGGCGATCGCGGCCTCGGTGTCGGCCGGGGTCGCCTCGTCGACGATGCCGACCTCGGTGCCGTCGGCGGGGCAGACGATCGTGCGGGTTCCGCCGCTCTCGCTGTGGCGCCAGGCGCCGTCGATGAACAGGGTGGGTTCGGTCATGCGGGTGTCCCTTCGGGTTCTGCGGACGCTTCAGGGTCGGGATCGGTTCGGGTGTCGGTGGATTCGTCGTGGCCGTCGTGGTGGTCGGATGCGGCGCGCCGCAGGTGCAGGTAACCGAGGTGCCGCTCGTACTGGTCGAGGATGTCGCCGATGATCTGCTCGCGGGTGTAGCCGTTGAGCGTGTACCCCTGGGAGCCCTCGGCGAGGTAGACCTCGCAGCGGAAGTAGCGGTCGTCGGATCGCTGCGCGAGGATCGCGTAGCTCGGTGCGGGGGCGGAGACGGGCCACACGCAGTACTCGAAGTGCGGCTCGCCGGCCAGGTCGACGGTGAGCGTGGGGGAGGGCAGCGACTCGCTGCGCCCCGACTCGTCGATCGAGGCCGACACCCCTTCGGACGCGAACTCCGCGGCCACGTCCCGCATCGCGGGACCGACGGTGTTCTCCAGGAACTTCAGCGTGGCGTTGCGGCTCGGGTAGTGGACCGTCGCCAGCAGCCGCCTGCGCCAACTGCCCGGCTCGCTGCTGCCGCGGCCCGCGGCCAGGGACTTCGGCAGCGCCGTGCGGTAGCTGTCCAGCTTGTACGACTCGGTGTGCAGAGCGCGCAGCAGCGAGAGTCCCACCAGGGCGAGCACGAACGAGAAGGGCAGGCCCATGATGATCGTCGCCTTCTGCAGCGTCACGATCGATCCGTCGTTGCCCGCGAACAGCATGGCAAGGGTCAGCAGACCGATCGCGAAGGACCAGAAGATGCGGGTGCTGCGGGCGCAGTCCGCCATCGGATCGTCGAGTTTCGACGTGAAGTTGCCCATCACCAGCGAGCCGGAGTCGGCGCTCGTGACGTAGAACAGCAGGCCGGTGATGGTCGCGACGGCGAGCAGCAAGGGGGCGCCGGGGTACGTCTCGAGCAGCGAGTAGAAGCCCACCTCAGGGGTCGACGCGGTCGCCTCGGCGAAGGTCTTGTCGCCGCGCGCGACCTCGAGGGCGCTGTTCCCGAAGATCGAGATCCACACGAGGATGAAGCTGAACGGCACGACGAGCACGCCGAAGACGAACTGGCGCAACGTGCGGCCGCGCGAGATGCGGGCGAGGAACAGGCCCACGAAAGGTGCCCACGCCACCCACCACGCCCAGAAGAACAACGTCCAGGAGTCGAGCCAGCCGCGTGGATCGTTCCCCGCGGTCTCCGGATTGATCTGGCCCCACGCGAAGGTGTCCATCGTGCGGTCGAGGAAGGTCGAGAGGTAGTCGCCCGTGTTCTGGACCAGTCCGTTGAGCAGGAAGTCGGTGCGGCCCGCCACCAGGATGTAGACGAGCAACAGGATCGCCAGGATCACGTTGAGCTCGCTGAGCCGCCGGATGCCCTTGTCGACACCGGAGGTCGCCGAGATCGTCGCGACGATCACGGACAGCACGATGAGACCGATCTGCGCGGCTTTGCCCTGTGGCACGCCGAACAGCTCGTGCAGTCCGTAGTTGAGCTGGACGATGCCGATGCCCAGCGACGTGGCGATGCCGAAGATGGTGCCGAGCACGGCGGCCACGTCGACGGCGTCGCCGAGCCGGCCGTGCACGCGCTTGCCCAGGATCGGGTAGAGCGCTGCACGGATCGTCAGCGGAAGGTTGTGGCGGAAGGCGAAGTAGGCGAGCGCTCCGCCCATCAGTGCGTACATCGCCCAGCCGGTGACGCCGTAGTGGAAGACCGTCCAGGTGACGGCCTCGCGCGCGGCGTGATTGTTCTCGCCGGAGCCGACCGGGGGATTGAGGTAGTGGCTCACGGGTTCGGCCACGGAGAAGAACATCAGGTCGATGCCGATGCCCGCCGCGAACAGCATCGACGTCCAGGTGAACAGGCTGTACTCGGGCCGGGACTCCTCGGGGCCGAGGCGGTAGGTGCCGTAGCGGCTCAAGCCGATGAAGACCACGACGCCGACGATCACCGTCGCGAGGAGGAAGTACCACCATCCGAACCAGGTGGTGATGAAGGTGACGACGCCGCTGATCACACTCTCCGCGGTTCCGGGAGAGGCGAGCGCCCAGAGGGCGAAGGCCACGACCGAGCCTGCGGCGGCGATGAAGACTCGGCGGTTCAAGGAGCTCGTCGGTGTCGGTGTCGTCTCTGCTGGTTTCGATGTTCGTGAGGATTCAGAATCACTCATGTCGTTCGACGTTACCGTGGACGCCATGAAACCGGACGAGGACGGTCATTCCCCGGATGGGGCGCGACGGCCGTGATCCGCACCTACCGGGCCTCCGACGCGGAGGCTCTGCGTGCCCTCTTCATCCGAGCGGGGGAGGGCTCCCCGTCGGGGGACCTGTGGCGCCACCCGGAGTCCGAACGAGCCGTCTACCTCGATCCCTACATCGAGCACTGCCCGGAATCGCTGTTCGTCGCCGAGACGGACGGGGCCCTCGTCGGCTACCTCACGGGCTGCCCGCCGGGCGCCGCCCTGCCGTCGGAGGACGATCGCCTGATCGGCGCGCTCCGCAGCCCGGCCGTGCTGCTGCGGCCGGCGACCGCCCGCTTCTTCGGGCGCGCGGCGCTCGACATGGCGACGGTGTGCCGCCGCGAGCCGTCGGCCTCGGGAGAACTGCACGACGACCGTTGGCCCGCGCACCTGCACATCGACGTCGCGCCGGAGGCGCGCGGCACGGGCGCGGCGGACGGGCTCATGGAGGCCTGGATGGGCGCCCTGGACGGGGCCGGTTGCCATCTCCAGACGCTGGTCGAGAACCCGCGCGCGATCCGGTTCTTCGAGCGTCACGGGTTCGTCCCGTACGGCCCGAGCCCGACGGTGCCGGGCGTCCGATACCGCGGCGCGCGGGTCCACCAGCTCACCATGGTGCGCCCGTTCGCTGCGGCATGAGAAACTGAAAGGTGACGTGTGCCGGGAACCCGGCCAGCCGCCCGAGGAGTGAGACCGATTCCCAGCTTCGCCGACACCACCTTCACGGATCCCGCCCGGATCCGTAACTTCTGCATCATCGCGCACATCGACCACGGCAAGTCGACCCTGGCCGACCGGATGCTGCAGCTCACGGGTGTGGTCGAGGAGCGCGCCATGCGGGCGCAGTACCTCGATCGCATGGACATCGAGCGCGAGCGCGGCATCACCATCAAGGCGCAGAACGTCCGGTTGCCGTGGACAGTGACCGCCGAGGACGGGACGAAGGACGAGTACGTCCTCCACCTCATCGACACCCCCGGGCACGTGGACTTCACCTACGAGGTCTCGCGCGCGCTGGAGGCCTGCGAGGGTGCTGTGTTGCTCGTGGACGCCGCGCAGGGCATCGAGGCGCAGACCCTCGCGAACCTGTACCTGGCGATGGACAAGGACTTGGAGATCATTCCGGTCCTCAACAAGATCGACCTGCCGGCTGCCGATCCGGACCGGTACGCCGAGGAGATCGCGCACATCATCGGCTGCGAGCCCGACGATGTGCTGCGCGTCTCGGGCAAGACCGGCGAGGGTGTCGGTGCTCTTCTCGACCGCGTGATCGAGCGCGTGCCCGCCCCCGTCGGCGACGCCGACGCCCCGGCCCGCGCGATGATCTTCGACTCGGTCTACGACACCTACCGCGGCGTCGTCACCTACATCCGCGTGGTCGACGGCAAGATCGTCCCGCGCGAGAAGATCAAGATGATGTCGACGGGCGCGACCCACGAGCTGCTCGAGGTGGGCATCGTCTCGCCGGAGCCGAAGGCCACGAAGGGCCTCGGTGTGGGCGAGGTGGGCTATCTCATCACCGGCGTGAAGGACGTGCGTCAGTCGAAGGTCGGCGACACCGTGACGAGTGCGCGCAATGGCGCGGAGGAGGCCCTCACGGGGTACCAGGAGCCGCGGCCGATGGTGTACTCCGGCCTGTATCCCGTCGATGGCTCGGACTACCCGGCCCTGCGCGAGGCACTCGACAAACTGCAGCTCAACGACGCGGCACTCACCTACGAGCCGGAGACCTCGGTCGCGCTGGGCTTCGGCTTCCGCTGCGGCTTCCTCGGGCTCCTGCACATGGAGATCACCCGGGAGCGGCTGCAGCGCGAGTTCGGCCTCGATCTGATCTCCACCTCGCCGAACGTGGTCTACCGCGTCGTCGGCGAGGACGGCAAGGAGCAGATCGTCACCAACCCGTCCGACTGGCCCGACGGCAAACTGCGCGAGACCTACGAACCGATCACCAAGACCACGATCATCGCGCCCAGCGAGTTCGTCGGCACGATCATGGAGCTGTGCCAGGCGCGACGGGGCGAGCTCGGCGGCATGGACTACCTGTCCGAGAGCCGCGTGGAGCTGCGCTACACGTTGCCGATGGCCGAGATCATCTTTGACTTCTTCGACTCGCTGAAGTCCCGCACCCGCGGCTACGCCTCGCTCGACTACGAGGAGTCGGGCGAACAGCAGTCCGACCTGGTCAAAGTGGACATCCTGCTGCAGGGTGAGGCCGTCGACGCCTTCAGTGCGATCGTGCACCGGGACGGCGCGCAGGCGTACGGCAACAAGATGACGGTCAAGCTCAAGGAGCTCATCCCGCGCCAGCAGTTCGAGGTGCCGGTGCAGGCCGCGATCGGTTCCAAGATCATCGCCCGTGAGAACATCCGCGCCATCCGCAAGGACGTCCTCGCTAAGTGCTACGGCGGCGACATCAGCCGTAAGCGCAAACTGCTGGAGAAGCAGAAGGAGGGCAAGAAGCGCATGAAGACGATCGGCCGGGTCGACGTGCCGCAGGAGGCCTTCGTCGCCGCGCTGTCGTCGGACGCCGCGTCGGACAAGCCCAAGGGCAAGTAGGGAACGGTCATGGGCGGTGGTCATGATCACGGGCCGACGGCCCCGTTGCGCCCGGACCTCTCGAAGTACGCGCTCGTCGCCATCGCGGCCGGTGTGGTCACGATCGGCCTCAAGGTCGTCGCCTGGCTGCTGACCGGCTCGGTGGGCCTGCTCTCCGACGCCGCCGAGTCCTCGGTGAACCTGGTCGCCGCGGTGGCGGCGTACATCGCGCTGCGGGTGGTCGCGCGGCCCGCGGACAGCGGCCACAACTTCGGGCACACCAAGGCCGAGTACTTCTCCGCTGTCCTCGAGGGCGTGATGATCGTGGTCGCCGCCGGGGTCATCATCGTCTCCGCGGTGAATCGCCTGTTCAACCCGCAGGAACTGGAGCAGGTCGGGCTGGGCCTCGCGATCTCCGTGCTCGCGACGGCCATCAACGGTGCCGTCGGCGTCTACCTCCTGCGGGTCGGGCGGGAGCACCGTTCCCTCGCCCTGCAGGCAGACGGCAAACACCTCCTCACCGACGTGTGGACGACGGTCGGCGTGATCGCCGGCGTCCTCCTTGTCGCGCTGACGGGCTGGCTGCCGTTGGATCCGCTCATCGCGATCGCCGTGGCGATCAACATCCTGATCGTGGGTGTGCGACTGGTGCTGCGGTCCGGAGCCGGGCTCATGGATGCGGCTATGCCCGACGAGGACCTCGCACGGATCGAGGAGGTGCTGGACCGGCATCGCGTCCAGGGCGTCGAGTTCCACGACCTGCGGACCCGGGAGTCCGGGCACGAGCGGTTCGTGCAGATGCACATGCTCGTCCCCGGTGACTGGACCGTCGACCACGCGCACGACCTCTCCGAGCAGGTGGAGCAGGAGCTCGCGGAGCGGTTCGCGGATCTGCGGACCACGATCCACACCGAGCCGCTGGGCGATCCCCGCGCCTATGAGGACTGGCGACTCAACTAGCGCGAGCTATCATCCCGTGCGAATCGTGGGAAACTTCAGGCACTTCCGCACCTCTGTGGAACGAATCGCTGGCCTGGTGGGCGGCGAGGTCGCGGGTCTGTTGCACGGAAGTGGCGGAAGGATAACGGGATTCGTGCTGAACGAATCCGAATCGTGATGTGGCCGCCGTAACAGTGGGCCCAGCCGTACCGACAAGACAGACAGCGCCACCTCGGCGCTCGCGGTCGAAAATGCGCCGCGTCCGAAGAAGTTCGATCGGGGAACAGGGGAATCGAATCATGAGGAAATTCGCATTGGCGGCCGTCTCGGCCGCGATCGTCGGCGCCTCGTCGCTGGTCACCGCACCGTCCGCGAGCGCGTTCGTACCCATCGTGGATCTGCAGGTCACGGGAGGGATCTCGTGCGGAGGGCCGTTGCCGGGGCGCGCGGAGACCAACTCGCAGACCGACCACGGCTACGTCCGTAACAACGGCAACGTGCCCGCCGTCAACGTCTGGTTGGGCTTCGGCGGAGGCGGGGGCCAGGGACGTGCGACGCTGGCGCCCGGCCAGGGCTTCGCCACCACCCGTACCGTGCCGACCTGGGGCTGTCCCTTCCGGTCGACGTGGGTGCACACCGCGACCAGCAGCTTCGACATCAATTACAGCAACAACTACTTCGTCGCACGCAACTGATCTGCGTCGGGTCGCGCACCGTGGGGCCCGATCCCGGCATCGCGGTGCGCGGCTACGTCATTCGGCGTAGTAGAAGGTGCAGGAGGGTGTGGGGTCCACCTTGAAGCTGATGAGGAGCGACCCCATCATGATGGTGCAGGTGAGGATCTCCGCGCCCGCATCGGCCGAGACGCTGCTCGACACCTGATCGCGGGCTTCGAAGGTGCGCTCCCAGGGCAGCGTCGCGGCCGTCTCGACCTGCTCCGGTCCGCCGTTGATGCGGTACCGGATGGTCACGGGTGCGGCCGAACCCGTCACCCGCATGACCGCTGACCCCACCACGCGCCCGCCTCCAGCGGGTGCGTCGGCGGGAGCACTGCTCGTCGCCGCGGTACCGCTCGTTGCCGGTGCTTCCGCTGTGGTGGGTGCTGTCGACGCGGTCGTCGTCGCGCTCGCCGGGAGGGCCGTGCCGCCCGTGGTCGTGGTGCATCCGGCGAGGAGGAGGCAGGCCACTGCGAGCGGCGCCGTCCGTGCTGCGATCGTCTTCACGATCGCAGCGTATCGGGTGATGCGGCAGGTCGGAGGGTTATGCGAGGGTGGCGTCGGTGCCGAGGAACCCGCCGTACTCGCGGACGGGTGCGGCGAGGCGGTGTCTGGCCGCTGCCGTGATCCTCGTGAAGGGCTCTACGGTGACGGTCACCGACTTCGTTGTGGCACGCCTGCTCCAGACGCCCACGATCTCACCGTCGATCACCACCATCGGCTTGAAGACACCGTTGCGTCCGGGGACGATTCGGCTGAGGTGCGACTCGTCGAGCTGCGGTGCGCGGGAGCCGTATCCGATGATGTACTCGTCGAAGCCCGGGAGCATGAGGGGGCGTGCCAGTGCCTCATCGATCTGTGCGTCCGTCAGGTCGACGGTGCCGGGCGCGACCAGGTACCGGGTCCCCGCCAGGGTCACCCACTCGACGGTGCCGCCCGCGGCCTCGATGCCCTCGTCGACCGCGCCCATCGGGAGGTAGGCCCACTTCCCGATGTCCTGACGGGTCACGGGTCCGCGGGAGCCGACGAATCGGGAGACCGCCTCGCCCAGGGCGTGTTCGGGGTCTCGGCGGTCGTGGATCCAGTCGTCGGCGAGGGCGAAGACGTCGGTCTTCGGTACGGGGTCGGCGAAGACGATGGCCATGAGCTCGGTGAGGTCGCGCAGAATGTTCCCGGTCTGCGAATTGTCCAGCGGTAGGCCCGCGTCGGCGCACGCCGCGACGAGTTCGGGTCTGGTGCGCGAGACGCCGCCGGCGAGCTCCGCGCGGATGATCCGCTCGGCGTCCGCCATCATCGTCTCGGTGATTCCCAACTGCGGGCGGCGCTTCGCGGCCTCCGATCGCGAGCGGACGGTGAGCGCGGCGCTCAGCCAGTGCAAGTCCTCGGGCGCGGTGATCTGCAGGGTGCCCCGCGCGGGACGGTTCCGGGTGATGCGCCGCTGGGCGAGGTCGTCGAGCACGGTCGCGTCGTCGGGACGGTCGGACGCGCGGAGCGAGAGGGCGAACCGAGCGGCGGCCCCGTCCTGCGCCTGGATCGCGAGCATGCCCCGTGCCGCGTCCGGCGCGGAACGCCACTTCCGGACCCCCGGGACGAGTCCCTGCGCCCGGAGTCGGAGTGCGCGGATGCGGCGGATCTCGGGATCGACGGATGCGGTGGTGCCCATGGCGGAATCCTGCCACGGGCGTAGCCTCGTCGGTGTGTGGAACACCTGGCTGACGCGCTCCCTGGACATCGATCTGCCGATCCTCGGCGCCCCCATGGGCGGCCGCGCCGGCGGTGAACTCGCAGGGCAGGTCACGGCCGCCGGCGGATTGGGAATGATCGGCGCCGCACGGTACGCGACTCCCGAGTGGATCGACGAGCAACTGCGGGTCATCCGCGCCGCCGCGGGCGAGTCCGCGCCACTCGCGTTCGGGTTGCAGACCTGGTCGCTCGCCGAGAGCCCCGAACTGCTCGACTCGGTGCTCGCGGAGGCGCCGAAGCTCGTGTCGCTCTCCTTCGGTGACCCCGCTCCGTTCGTGCAGCGGTGCAAGGATGCCGGGGCCGTGGTGATCTCCCAGATCAACTCCGTCGACGATCTGCGCGAGGTGGAGGCCGCCGGTGTCGACGCCGTGGTCGCCCAGGGCGGTGAGGCGGGCGGCCACACCGGCCGGATCGCCACCCTGCCGCTACTGCAGGAGGTGCTGCGGGCCACGGAGCTCCCCGTCCTCGCGGCGGGTGGCATCGGTACCGGTGCGGGTCTCGCGGCCGTCCTCGCCGCGGGTGCCCAGGGTGCGCTGATCGGCACGGCGCTCCTCGCCTCGCCCGAGACCGTGGGACCCGACTACGCGATCCCGGCGCTGCTCAAGGCGCGTAGCGCCGACACCGTGTACACCGACGTCTTCGACAAGGCTCGCCATCAGCCGTGGCCGACACGGTGGTTCGGCCGGGCGCTCACCAACGACTTCACCGCGCGGTGGCACGACGGCGACGGTGCCGTCCCCTCGTCCGGAACGGAGGAGGCGGTCAGCGCCGCGTACGACGGAACGATGCCCGAGGTCGGGGTGGTGTACGCGGGTCAGGCCGCGGGCCTGGTCGACGCGGTGCGTCCCGCCCGCGAGGTGGTCGAGAGCATCGCCGCGGACGCGGAAGCGCGACTCCGCGCCGTCGCGGGGGTCCTGGACTGATGGCCGGTCTCGCCGCGCCGAAGATCGCGCCGCTGCGGTTGGCGGATCTCGAGGAGGGCGACGCCGACGAGCTGACGCCGGACAGCACCGAGGACCGGCGCCGGTTCGCCGGGCCGACGGTCAAGGGACGCGACCTGAGCGGTATCACCTTCAGCGAGTGCGAACTCGCCGGGTGGGAGGTCCGCGACGCGATCTTCACCGAGTCGGCGTTCCTCGAGACGCGGATCGCGGGACTGTTCGCCACGGGTTTCCGGGCCTCGCGGTCGACGTTCCGCCAGGTCGAGGTCGACGACGCCCGGATCGGCGCCGTCGAGCTCATGGAGTCGAAACTACGGTCCGTGGTCTTCACCGACGTCCGGCTGGGCTTCGTGAACCTGCGGGGAGCCGGCCTGACCGACGTGGTCTTCCGGGGTTGCATGCTCGACGGGATCGACGCCGCCGACGCGGCCCTGACGCGCGTCGCCTTCGAGGACTGCACGGCGGGCGAGATCGACGTCTCGCGGGCGAAGCTGCAGCACGTCGACCTGCGTGGGCTGCAGGTCGAGCGGATCCGTGGCGTCGAGGGCATCGCCGGCGCCACCATGTCGCACCTGCAGGTGGTCGGCCTCGCGGAGGTCTTCGCCGCCCACCTGGGCATCAGCGTCACCGACTGAGCGATCACCAGATCGGTGCGGTGAGCCATGCGCCGACCTTCCACCCGACCACGGTGAAGGCGAAACCGACGAACGGCCAGCCGATGGTGGTCCTCCCGTCGTCGAGCGCTCGGCCGTAGCCGACGAGCGCGATCAGCCCGCCAAGCCCCGCGCCGCCGACGACGATGGCGATACCGACCCCGGGGGCCACCCCGTCGACGTGCAGTCGCTCCCGGCGCACGGGTCGGACGCCATGGCGAACCCGAGCGAGGCCCACAGGATCGCGAAGAAGTCCGCGACGCCCAGGACGCCGAGGAGAAGCCCTCCGATAATCGGATCGATGACCGGCCGGTCGTGCCGGTTCACAGTGCCATCGCCGCGTCGGCCATGCTGACGGTGACGAGCGTGCAGAGCGCGACGAGACCGATTCCCGCCAGCGGCCAGTAGAACCAGTACCGGTTCCGGCGTGCCTGGATGCCAGTGGCGACGGCGGTGGCGACGACGATCGCGGTCACCCCTGCCCACTGCGTGGCTATAGCGCGTCCCGCGGCATCGGCGGCGGCGCACGGCCCGTCGATGGGACAGCCATCGGCAGCCATCGCGTAGAGGCAGGCGAAGGTCGCTGTGCAGAAGGCCGCACTGAGCAGGATGATCCACAGCGCGACGCCGGCGGCGGTGTCCGCGGTCGCCGAGCGTTCCCGGCGCGGCGCGGGTTCCGTCGTGAACAGTGTCGGAAGGGCAATCGGATCGCTCATGGGATCCAGCTTCGCCGGGCGGCGACCGCGGGGTATCCGTGGAACTATTCAGATCCCGCCCGCAATCTCCCCGTCTTCGCCCTGAGGTGGAGCAGGCGGGGGCGGTAGGTTCGAGAGGTGACCGTCGACGCCGTTCTCGCCCCCAGCGCCCTGCCCTTCGCCCTGCCCGACTTCGCCGCGTTCGCGGACGTGGACTACGAGCAGGCGTTCGCCGAGGGATTCGCCCGGCACCGTCGGGACATCGCGGCGATCGCCGAGAGTCCCGAACCCGCCACGTTCGCGAACACGATCGAGGCGATGGAACGCGCGGGACAGGAGCTGGGGCGCGTGGCCGCGGTGTTCTTCTCGATGACCTCCACCGACCGGACCGACGCGCTGGAGGCGGCGCAGGCGGCGATCTCGCCGCGCTGGTCGGCGCACTTCGACGCGATCCTCATGGACGCGGCGTTGTTCGCCCGCATCGACGAGCTGCACAGCCGGCGCACCGAACTCGGCCTCGACGCCGAGCAGCTGCGTCTCGTCGAGCGCTACCACCTGCGCTTCACCCGCGCGGGCGCCGGGCTGGCCGCCGACGCGCAGGACCGCCTCCGCGCGATCAACACCGAGCTCGCCGAGCTCACCACCGAGTTCTCCCGGCGCACCCTCGCCGAGACCAACGCCTCGGCGGTCCACTTCGCGACCGAAGCAGAGATCGACGGCCTCGATGCGGATACCGTCGCCGCCGCCCGCGCGGCCGCACGGGACGCGGGACGGGACGGCTACCTGCTCGCGCTGGGCTACCCGCTGAACCAGCCCACCATCGCCCGCCTGACCGACCGGGAGTCGCGTCGCAAGGTCTTCGAGGCATCGTCGGAACGGAACACGCGCGGGGACGAGAACGACACCCGCGAACTGATCGCCCGCGTCGCGGCTCTACGCGCCGAAAGGGCCGCGCTCTTCGGGTACCCGCATCACGCCGCGTACCAGATCGCCGATCAGACCGCGGGCACCGCCGAGGCGGCCCTCGGCATGCTGCGCGATCTCGCCGTCCCGGCCGCGCGCAACGCCGCCGCTGAGCGCGCCGAACTGGAAGAACTGGCCGGCCACCCGATGGAGGCCTGGGACTGGCCCTTCTACGCCCGCCTCGCCGAACAGCGTGCGCAGGCGGGGGAGGACACCGACGAGGGGCCGCAGCTCAGCGACTTCCTCGCGCTGGACACGGTCATCGAGCAGGGTGTCTTCGAGGCCGCCGCCCGCATGTACGGGCTCCGCTTCACCGAACGCACCGACCTCGCCCTGCACCACGCGGATGCGCGGGCGTGGCAGGTCACCGGGCCGGACGGTGCGCCGCTCGGCCTGTTCATCGGGGACTACTTCGCCCGGCCGAGCAAGCGGGGCGGTGCCTGGATGACGAGCTTCGTGGACCAGTCGCGCTTGCTCGACGCGCGGCCCGTGATCATCAACGTGTGCAACTTCGTTCGGCCGCCCACGGGACGGCCTGCGTTGCTCACCCGGGACGAGGTCACCACCGTCTTCCACGAGTTCGGGCACGCGCTGCACGGCCTGCTCTCGGACGTGACCTACCCGTACTTCTCGGGGACCAGCGTGCCGCGCGACTTCGTCGAGTTCCCGTCCCAGTTCAACGAGATGTTCGCCGCCTGGCCCACGATCCTCGACGGCTACGCCCGGCACCACGAGACGGGGGAGCCGCTGCCGGAGGGGCTGCGCCGGTCCGTCCTCGAGCCCGGTACACGGGGTGAGGGATTCAGCACCGTCGAGTACCTGGCGGCGGCCGTGATCGACCTGGCCTGGCACACGATCGAGCCGGGCACCGTGGTCGCCGACGTGGAAGCCTTCGAGGCCGCCGCGCTCGCGGATGCGGGCTTGGACGTGGCCGGGGTGCCGCCGCGGTACCGCGGTCCCTTCTTCAACCACATCTTCTCGGGCGGGTACAGCGCCGGGTACTACAGCTACATCTGGTCCGAAGTGCTCGACGCCGACGCCTCCGCCTGGTTCACCGCGCACGACGGGCCGACGCGCGAGAACGGCGAGAAGCTGCGCGCCGCAGTGCTCTCCCGCGGTGGCAGTGTGGACGCCTCGCAGGCCTACCGCGACTTCCGCGGCGCCGATCCCGACATCGAGCCGCTGCTGGAGCGGCGGGGGCTGACGGCGTAGCCATGCGGGACACTGCCTCCGATCGGTACTTCCTCGCCCTCGACGAGATCGTGCGCGGATCCGAGGTGGTGATCGACCGCCCGCGTGGTTCGGCGCACCCTCGATATCCCGAAGTGGTCTATCCGCTCGACTACGGCTATCTCGCCGCAACCATCGGTGGAGACGGCGACGGGATCGACGTCTTCGTCGGATCCGCCACCGGCGCGGGCGTGGTGGCGGTCGCGCTGACTTCGGATCCGCGCAAGCGCGACACCGAGATCAAGGTGCTGATCGACTGCGGTCCCGATGAGGTCGAGCACGTCCGACACTTCCTGCGGGACGTGCTGGACCTCGGCGGTCACATCGTGTCGCGTGGCGCCGACGACGCGGGGGTGTGACCGCGCAGGTCAGGAAACGATGACGCCGCGGTGGTCGGTGCGGGCGTCCCGGTCCGCCGCGGCGCGGTGGATGTCGCGGGCGCGGAAGTCCAGGCCGTTCCGGTCGTTCGTCAGCCAGATGAGAAAGACGATGAACGTGATCAATGCCAGCACGGTGAGCATCTCGACCTCCTGAGCTCGAAGAATCTCGATTGATAGGAATGATCTTTCAAACTATCACTCGAGCTCGGATGAATCGAGATCATCTCGGGGTGATGCTGGCCACGTCAACGACGGAAGCGCAGGGTGACGATCTGGAAGGGGCGCAGCGTGAGTCGCGTCTCACCGACCGGCTCGGGTTCGGCGACGGGGCGTTCCAACAGGTCGGTGCGGACCACGGAGCGGTGCTCGAAATCGCCGTGCACCGTCGTACTCGCGCGGGTGCCGCGGGACTCGTAGAGGCGCACGACGACGTCGCCGCTGCCGTCCTCCGCGAGCTTGACCGCTTCGACGATCACGCCGGGGTGGTCCACGCTCACCAGGGGAGCGACGGACCCAGCGGGTCCCATCGCCGTGCGCGGCGCGAGGTTCCGGCGATACCCCTCCTCGACCGCGTCGCTGATCGTCGCTCCCGGTCGCACCGAGACGGCGAGGCGATGGAATCCCTGATCGGTCTCCGGGTCGGGGTAGCGCGGCGCACGGAGAAGTGACAATCGCACGACGGTGCCGGAATCACTCGAGCGGCGCGCGATGTCGTGGCCGTACGTGGAGTCGTTGGCGACGGCGACGCCGTAGTCGGGCTCGCCGACGTGGACCCAGCGATGCGCGCAGATCTCGAACTTCGCGGCGTCCCAGGACGTGTTCGCGTGCGTCGGCCGGAAGACATGGCCGAACTGGGTCTCCGCGGCGCTGCGGTCGGCATGCACGTCGAACGGGAAGGCCAGCTTGAGCAGCTTCTGCCTCTCGTGCCAATCGATCTCGGTGACGATGTCGACGGCGGGGGAGCCGGCGAGTAGGCCGATCCGTTGTGTGATCGCCGAATCGCCGAAGCTGCGACGGACCACCACGGCGTCGCCCTCCACGGACACGGAATCCGCGTCGACCAGATCGGTCACGTCGCGGCGGTAGAACGAGTCGATGTCCCACGCCTCCCAGTGATTCGGGATGTCGCGGTGCAATTGGAGCAGGTTGCCGGGTCCCGCGAGCGCCTCCCGCCCGGAGGCGGCGTCGATCAGCGAGACGAGGAGACCCCGCGCGTCGACGAGAACGGAGACGATGCCGTTGTCGAGTCGGAATCCGCTGTCCTCGACGACCGGGGAGACCGCCGGGGCGGGCTCGATCACGGCGGCGCCCAGCGGCGGCACACCGTCCCGGGCGTGCGGCGCGGCGTTGAACACCAGCCGTCGGTCGCCGGAGTCCGCGAGCGACCGCTGACCGCCGGCGATCGCTGCGTCCGCGGTTCGCGCGACCGTGGCGCTCCCGGCCACCAGCGCTTCGAGCGCGGTGCCGATGATCGACTCCAGTCGCCGGGCGACCGCCGCGTAGTTCCGCTCCGCGTCCCTGTGCACCCACGCGATGGAGCTGCCGGGAAGGATGTCGTGGAACTGCTGGAGCAGCACCAGATGCCAGATCTCCTCGAGTTCCTCCGCCGGATAGGCGGAACCGGCTCGCACGGCAGCCGTCGCGGCCCACAACTCCGCCTCGCGCAGAAGGTGCTCGCTGCGGCGGTTGCCCTGCTTGGTGTTCGCCTGTGATGTGTAGGTGCCACGGTGGAACTCCAGATACAGCTCTCCCACCCACCGCGCGGGATGACGCAGCTCCGCGGAGGCGGCGTCGAAGAATTCCCGGGGTGAGCCGATCTCGACGGTCGGGGAGCCGTCCAGCGAGGACGTACGCGCGGCGGCCGCGAGCATCTCGCGGGTGGGGCCGCCGCCACCGTCGCCCCAGCCGAACGGGACGAGCGACCGGGTGCCGTGGCCCTGCTCCCGGTAGTTCTTCTGCGCCCGCGCGAGATCCGCGCCGGACAGGTCCGAGTTGTACTTGTCGACGGGCGGGAAGTGCGTGAACAGAGCGGTGCCGTCGATGCCCTCCCACAGGAAGGACGAGTGCGGCATCCGGTTGGTCTGGTTCCACGACAGCTTCTGCGTGAGGAAGTACTGCGATCCCGCGGCGGCCACGATCTGCGGCATCGCCGCGGAGTAGCCGAAGGAGTCCGGCAGCCACGCCTCCGCCGTATCGATCCCGAACTCGTGCAGGAAGAAGCGCTTGCCCGCGACGAACTGCCGGGCCATCGCCTCGCCGCCGGGCATGTTGGTGTCGGCCTCGACCCACATCCCGCCCACCGGGATGAACTGCCCGGCCGCCACTTTGTCCTTGATCCGGCCGAAGAGCGCGGGGTAGCGGTCACGCACCCAGGCGAACTGCTGTGCGGACGAACAGGCGAACCGGAACGACGGGTCGCGGTCCATGAGGTTCACGACGTTCGCGAAGGTCCGCGCGCACTTGCGGGCCGTCTCGCGCACGGGCCACAGCCACGCGGAATCGATGTGCGCGTGGCCGACCGCGGTGATCCGGTGCGCCGATGCGGCGGCGGGCGTGGCGAGTGCCGGCGCCAGGGCCTCCCGTCCGGCGGCGGCGGTGCCGGCGACGTCGTGCGGATCCACCGCGTCGAGCATCCGCTCCAGCGCGCGCAGCACCTCGTGCCTCCGCGGCAGGTCGAAGGGCAGCTCGTGCATGAGGCCGTTGAGCGTCCAGACGTCCTGCTGCAGCTCCCACACCGTCAGATCGCGGAGCGCCAGGTCGAGGGTTCCCAGCCGGTACAGCGGACCGTCGCCCGCAGTCTCCCGGTCGCCCAGGTGGGTGGGGGAGACGAAATCGCCGCCGAGGTCGGGGTTCGCGGCGGCCTCGATGTACAGGTCCAGCGGCTCGCCGGGTTCGAGTGGGACGGAGGCGTTGAAGGGGGAGATCCCCTTCACGACGGTGCCGTCCGCCCGGTAGACGAGGCCCTCGGCGTTGAACCCGGGGCCGCCGGTGAAGCCGAGTTCCACACGGAGTTCCAGGGCGTGGAGGGCGCCGTCGGGCTCGACGAGCCGGGACCAATCCCCCGGAACGGACCCCGTCACGTGCAGCCACAGCGTGGACCACGGCGGGCCCCACGGCGTGCCGGGCTCGATCGGCGTGAAGTCCTGCGCCACCGCCTCCGCGAACGGGACCGGCTCGCCCGGTGCCGCCCACGCGGTCACCGTGACCGGTGCCGAGTGCGAGTACACCGCGCCGTTCAGGAACTCCCGCGTGAACCTGTCGAGCCGCTCTTCGGTCAGTCGCCGGTCGTCGTGCATGACTGCACGTTACGGCCTCAGGGCGTGTGATGTGCGGGGAGGAACGCGGAGGCGTCGTGCCCCGATTCCTCCGCGCGGATCACGTGCACCACCGCATTGATCAGTGCCAGGTGGGTGAACGCCTGCGGGAAGTTGCCGAGGTGCTTGCCCGACTTGGGATCGATCTCCTCCGCGTACAGCTTGAGCGGCGACGAGTAGGCCAGCAGCCGCTCGCACAGCGCTCGCGCACGGGTCACCTCGCCGATCTCGACCAGGGCCGAGACCAGCCAGAACGAGCAGATCGTGAACGTACCCTCCTCGCCGGAGAGCCCGTCGTCGGTCTCCTCCACGCGGTAGCGCAGCACGAGGCCGTCCTCGGTGAGTTCGTCCGCGATGGCGAGCACCGTCGCGCGGACGCGCGGGTCGTCGGACGGGAGGAACCGCAGCAGCGGCACGAGCAGCAGGGAGGCGTCGAGGGCGGGCGAGCCGTAACGCTGGGTGAAGACGCCGCGCTCGTCGACGCCGTTCTCCAGGATGTCGGCCTTGATCACCTCGGCCTTCTCCGCCCACTCACGGGCGTAGTCGTCCTCGCCGTGCATCGCGGCCAGCTTCGCCCCCCGGTCCAGTGCGACCCAGCACATGACCTTCGAGCTGGTGAAGTGCTGCGGCTCGCCGCGCACCTCCCAGATCCCGCGATCGGGCTCGCGCCAGTGCTTGAGCGCCTCCTCGACCTGTTCCTTGAGGACCGGCCACAGCGTCTCGGGGATCCGCTCGGACGACTTGGTGTTCAGGTACACCGAGTCCAGCATCGTGCCCCAGATGTCGTGCTGGCGCTGGTCGAAGGCCCCGTTCCCGATCCGGACGGGCCGCGCACCGTCGTACCCCGACAGGTGCCCGAGCTCCTCCTCGATGAGTGTGCGCTCCCCACCGACCCCGTACATGACCTGCAGCGGATGGCGCTCGCCGTTGTTCGCGCCGGAGACGTCGGCGATGAAGGAGAAGAAGTCCTCGGCCTCCCGGTCGAGGCCGAGTGTGTACAGGCCCCACAGCGCGAACGTGGAGTCGCGCACCCAGGCGTACCGGTAGTCCCAGTTTCGCACCCCGCCCGGCGTCTCCGGGAGCGAGGTGGTGGAGGCGGCGAGCAGCGCGCCCGTGGGGGAGTACGTCAGGCCCTTGAGGGTGAGTGCCGAGCGCTGCAGGTAGGTGCGCCACGGGTGGTCCGGGAACTGCCCGCGGTTGATCCACTGCCGCCAGGACTCCGCGGTCGCCCACATCTTCTGCGTGGCCTCGGGGTAGGTCTGCGGCACGGGGTGCTTGCTCCACGACAGGGCGACGAAGACCTCGTCGCCCTCCTTGAGCCGGGTGTGCGCGCGGGCCTCGCGGCCTTCCAGCCCCAGCCGCATGTTGGTCGTGAGTTTGAGCTCCGGGTTCGTGCCGAAGTCCGTCCGGGCCTGCGCGACGGCCTCGCCGTAGCCGTCGGCGGAGTACGTCCACTCGGCACCGGCCCGGTTGTAGTCGAAAGCCGGCTCACAGTTGAGCTGCAGTTCGACGGTGCCGGACACGCATCGAGCCGTGCGGAGCAGGATGTGCTCCGCGTCCCAATCGGTGGGGGTCCGGCGGTGCGTGCGGGACCGGGTGCTCGTGTCGTGCCACGGTCCCATCACGAGGGCGTCGCGCACGATCAGCCAGCCCGTGGAGGTCTGCCACGTGGTCTCGAGCATGAGGCTGCCGGGCAGGTACCGCCGGTCGACGGGGACCTTCACCCCGTACGGCCCGAGCCGGAACGAGCCGGCGCCGCGGTCCAGGATCGCCCCGAAGACACTGGGGGAGTCCGGCCGGGGGATGCACATCCATTCCACGCTGCCGTCCCGCGCGATCAGACACGTGTTCTCGCAGTCCGAGAGGAAGGCGTAATCGTGGATGGGCGGGAAGACGCCATCGCCGACCGACGGGGTGTCGGTGATGAGGGCGTCGGAGCCGGGCGCATCGGAGGTCGGGCTGTCGTTCTTCGATGACATGCACTCCATGATGAGGCACGGCGACGGGTTCGCGCACGGCGGTCGCTAGGCTGGGCGGGTGCATGCGATCGCGCAGTGGTGGGACTCGGTGGAGCTATGGCTCACCGGTCTGCCCTACGTACTGCAGGTCAGCCTCGTGATGGTTGTACTCGCAGTGATCGCAATGCTGGTGGTGCGCGTCCTCAGCGCCCTCATCGATCGCGTCGCCGACGCGCTGGACGCTCGCCTCGAGCGGTCCGGTCGTGCGGACGGCGCAGGTCAGCGTGCCGGAGAAGGGAATGACGAGAGTGTCTGAGACGGGCCGTGGATGGCGGGCGCTGGTACCGAAATCGAAGGTGACGCTCGCGTTGATCGCGCTGCTGGTGCTCCTCGTCATCGCGTGGGCCGTGTTGCGCTGACCGCGCTTCGTAGGATTCTCGCCTGACCGAAGCCCCGAGGAGAACGGCGAGACGTGATCCGACCCAGCCACCGCGGCCGTGCTGTGAGCATCATCGCGGTCGCCCTGACCGTGTTGCTCGCGGCATGCGGGGGCGGCTCCACCGACGACCCGCACGGCGTCGACATCTCCAGCGGCGACAAGCGGGTGAACCTGGTCGCCTTCGCAGCCCCCAAGCCCGCCTTCGACGTGGCCATCCCGCTCTTCCGCGAGAGCAACCCGGACGTGGGCTTCTCGCAGTCGTACGGCGCCTCGGGCGACCAGTCCCGCAAGGTCGCGCGGCACGTCCCGGCCGACGTGGTGAACATGTCCGTCGCGCCGGACGTGACCCGCATCGTCAAGGCCGGCCTCATCGACAAGGACTGGGAGAAGGCGTACCCGCGGAAGTCGGTGCCGTTCACCTCGCTCGTCGCCGTCGTGGTCCGCCCCGGTAATCCCAAGGGCATCCACGACTGGGCCGACCTGCTCAAGCCCGGCGTGGAAGTGGTGACGCCGAACCCGGCCAGCTCCGGCTCGGCGAAGTGGAACCTGCTCGCGCCCTACGCGGCGCTGTCGAACGGCGGCAAGGAGCCCGAGAAGGGGCTGGCCTTCGTCAAGGAACTCATCCGCGACCACACGACGGTGAGCCCCGGCTCCGGCCGCGACGCCACCTCCGCCTTCGAGTCGGGGCAGGGCGACGTGCTGCTCAGCTACGAGAGCGAGGCCGTGCTGCTGCAACGGCAGAGCCGGAAGGACGGCAAGCCCACACCCGAGTACTTCATCCCGCCGCAGTCCTTCCGGATCGACCTACCGGTGGCGGTCGTGAACACCGCGCAGTCGCCCGACGCCGCGAAGCGCTTCGTCGGCTTCCTGTTCTCGCCCGAGGCGCAGCGCGCCATCCCGCGGTCGGGCTTCCGGGCCGGCGACCCGGCGATCGCCGCCGAGACCGCGCCGTTGTTCCCCGCGCAGCCGCAGCGGCTGTGGACCGTCGATGAGCTCGGCGCCGTGCTCGGCAAGGGCACCGCTGCGAAGAACAACGGCAAGGACCTCACCGGCTGGCCGGCGGTCGACGCGGCACTGTTCGGCGACAAGGGTGCCATCGCCGCGGCGTACAAGAACGGCGGCAAGTGATGCGGCGGCTCGTCAACCCGCTGCGGATCGGCGTCGCGTGGCTGTGGATCTCGCTGATCGTGCTGCTGCCGATCGCGGCCATCACCACTCGCGCCTTCGACAACGGCTGGTCGGGCTTCTGGGACGCCCTCACCGCGAAGAACGCCGTCTCCACGCTGGTCATCACGGTGTGGGTCTCGCTGCTCGTGACGCTGATCAACGTGGTCATGGGCACCGTCATCGCCTGGGTGCTGGTGCGCGACGACTTCCCCGGTAAGGGGATCGTCAACGCGCTCATCGACCTGCCCTTCGCGTTGCCCACCATCGTCGCGTCGATCGTGCTGCTCTCGCTGTACGGGCCTGACAGCCCCATCGGCCTGACGCTCAACGCGACGCAGCCGGCCATCGTCATCGCGCTGGCCTTCGTGACCCTGCCTTTCGTGGTGCGACAGGTGCAGCCGGTGCTCATCGAGCTCGACCGTGAGGTCGAGGAGGCCGCGGCCTCGCTCGGCGCGCCCAATCGGGTGATCGCGGCGAAGATCGTGATCCCGACCCTGCTCCCCGCCATTCTGTCCGGCGCCGGCCTCGCCTTCACCCGCGCGATCGGCGAGTTCGGCTCGGTGGTCCTGGTCGGCGGCAACATCCCCGGGCAGACGCAGGTCGCCTCGCAGTACATCCAACAGCAACTGGAGGTCGACAACCAGGTCGCCGCCTCCGCCGTCTCGGTGGCGCTGCTGGCCATCGCCTTCGTGCTGCTGGCCGTGATGCGCTTCGTCGGGGGCAGGACCGCCAAGCGGGAGGAGAACAGCGAATGACCGGCGACACGAGCGCCTCCCGCCGCGAGCCCGGCGAGCGCAGCGAGGAGAAGAGCCGATGAACCTCTCCAGGAGAACCGTCCTCAGCCTCCGATCGGTCGCGCTGCTGTACCTGCTGGTGCTGCTCGTCCTACCCATCGGCGTGATCCTGTACCGCTCGTTCGAGCGCGGCTTCGGCGAGTTCTGGGCCTGGATCACCACCCCGGCCGCGATCTCGGCGCTGCAGCTGTCGTTGCTCATCGTCGCGATCGTGGTGCCGCTCAACGTGATCTTCGGCGTGCTGGTGGCACTCGCCCTCGCCCGCGGGAAGTTCCGCGGCAAGGCCGCGCTGCAGGCGGCCGTCGACCTGCCCTTCGCCGTCTCGCCGGTCGTCGTGGGCGTCGCGCTCATCATGCTGTGGGGCGTGGGAGGCTGGTTCGGCGGCATAGAGTCGCTCGGCTTCCGCATCATCTTCGGGCTCCCCGGCATGGTGCTGGCGACGACCTTCGTCACGCTGCCCTTCGTGGTGCGCGAAGTGGAGCCGGTGCTGCACGAGATCGGTCAGGACCAGGAGCAGGCTGCGGCGACACTCGGCGCGAGTGCCTGGCAGACGTTCTGGCGGATCACGCTGCCCGCGATCCGCTGGGGCCTGACCTACGGCGTGGTGCTCACGATCGCCCGCGCGCTGGGCGAGTACGGCGCCGTGCTCATGGTCTCGTCGAACTTCCCGGGCATTTCGCAGACGCTCACCCTGCTGGTGAGCTCACGCAACCACGACGACTACAACACTTTCGGGGCGTACGCCGCCGCGACGCTGCTCATGCTGCTGGCGCTCGTCGCGCTGGTGGCGATGTCCCTGCTCGAAGCGACCCGCAGGAGGAACCGCGATGACGATTAACGTGGTGGGAGCCAACAAGCGCTACGGCGATTTCGCGGCCCTCGACGACGTCTCCCTGGAGATCCCGGACGGCTCGCTGACCGCACTGCTCGGGCCGTCCGGCTCGGGCAAGTCGACGCTGCTCCGCTCGATCGCCGGGCTCGACCGGCTCGATTCGGGCCTCGTCGAGATCAACGGCGTCGACGTCACGCACGCGACCCCGCAGCAGCGCGACATCGGCTTCGTCTTCCAGCACTACGCGGCGTTCAAGCACATGACCGTGCGCGAGAACGTCGCCTTCGGACTCAAGATCCGCAAGCGTCCCGCAGCCGAGGTCAAGGCCAAGGTCGACGACCTGCTCGAGGTCGTCGGGCTCGCGGGTTTCCAGACCCGCTACCCGGCGCAGCTGTCGGGCGGTCAGCGCCAGCGCATGGCGCTCGCCCGCGCCCTGGCGGTGGACCCGCAGGTGCTCCTGCTCGACGAGCCCTTCGGGGCGCTGGACGCGAAGGTCCGCGACGAGCTGCGGTCCTGGCTGCGGCGGCTGCACGACGAGGTCCACGTGACCACCGTGATCGTGACGCACGATCAGCAGGAGGCGCTCGACATCGCCGACCGCATCGCCGTGCTCAACAAGGGCCGTATCGAGCAGGTCGGTACTCCCGCGGACGTCTACGACCGACCCGAGACCGAGTTCGTCATGTCCTTCCTCGGCTCGGTGGCGAAGCTCAACGGCGTGCTGGTGCGCCCGCACGACATCCGGGTGGGGCGCACGCCGGAGCTGGCGCGCGCCGGCGGGCTCAGCTCCGAGGAGGCGGGTGTGCTCCGCGCCGAGGTCGAGCGCGTGGTCTACCTCGGCTTCGAGGTCCGTGTGGAGCTCAGGAACGCCGCGACGGGGGAGCGCTTCCAGGCGCAGATCACGCGCGGCGACGCCACCGCCTTGGACCTGTCCGAGGGGGATTCCGTGTACGTGCGGGCCACGCACGTCCCGGAGATCGCGGCCCCGAAGTAGCGTCCCACGGCGTCGCGCCGATGTACCGTCGTGAACATGGCGGCGCGGCATGAAGAACCGCGGGAACCGGACGAAGCAGGACTGCGGGCGCGGGACGTCGATCGGGTGTGGGTCATGGCCCGGCTCGACGAGGCCTTCGCGGACGGTCAGCTCTCGGCCGACGAACACCTCGACAGGCTGGAGACCGCCCGGACCGCGGTGCGGGTCCACGAGCTCGATCACGTGCTGCGCGATCTGCGCCTCCCCGCGGCTCCGACGGCGCGGCCGCGGGAGAGCCGGCGGCGCGCGCGGATCGTGATCGGCCTGGCGGCGGTCGCCGTCGCAGCGGTGGTCGTCGTCCTCGGCGTGGCGTTCTTCTCCATCGAGGCGATACCCGACGAGGCCGCGCCCGCCGGTGTCGCGCCCGCCGGTGTCGCGCCCGCCGGTCCCGCCGCAGTCGTCGCGTCCGAGACCGACCGGCTCGTGGGCGGGCCCGTCTTCGCCGCCGCCGGCCTCGACGAGGTGGTGCGCGCGATCCGCGAGAAGTTCGGCACCACGGTGATCGAGGGGGTGCACTTCTACCGCGACAAGGCGGTCGCGAGCATCCCCGAGGCCACGTCCCCGACGGGCTCGGCCTGGTACACCTACTCGCTCGGCGGCGCTTTCCACGAACGCGAGGTCTACGGCGGCCAATCGGTCTCGTCGGACCCGAACCTCCGCGTCGACGTGGCGAAGCTCGACACCCGCCGCCTCGCGGCGCTGATCGCCTCGGCGCCCGAGCGGCTGGGGCTGACGACCGGGGCGGTGCCGCGCACCGTGCCGTTCCGGGTCACCGTCGGCGGCGACGACGGCGGCCAGGTGTGGGTGGGCGTCAACAGCAACGGTCTCGATTCCCATCTGGTCGCGGGGCTGGACGGGAGCATCCTCGGCGTGCACCGCTGCGGTTGGGGGTGCTGATCGCCGAAATGCAGTTGTGCGCGCCGGTAACGTTGGCGGTATGACCGATTCGAGCGGTATCGACTTCCAGCGCGTCACGACCCGCGAACAGTTGCTCGGCTTCCAGGAGTGCGCCTCCATCGGCTTCCAGAGCGCGCTGCCGGACGCCGAGCAATGGCTCGAAGCGGTATCGGCGCAACTGGATTCGCTGGACCATAGGGTGGCGGTCGACGGGGAGCGGACCGTCGGGACCTTCCTCTCCTTCGATCAGGAGCTGACCGCCGTAGGCGGGGCGCGGGTGCCGGTCCGGGCCGTCTCGGCCGTGACGGTGCTGCCCACTCATCGACGTCGCGGCATCCTCGCCACGCACATGCGCGACTGCCTGACGGCGGCCCGAGCGGACGGCGCCGCCGCGGCCACTCTCATCGCCGCGGAGCACGCCATATACGGCCGGTACGGCTTCGGCCAGAGCACCGAGGTCGTCGACTTCCGGATATCGGTCGACCGCAGCAACCTGCCGGCGCGACGGTCGGGCGAGCTGCGGTACGTCGCGGGCGAGGACTACCTGGCCGCCGCCGACCGGGTTCGCGAGCGCGTGAACATCCCCGGCCGCGTCTCACGTCTCGAGATCAACGGCCGGCAGGCCGCGGGCCTGCTCGGAAAGAGTGACGACAAGCAGCGTCTCGTCCTGCGTCGCGACGGGGACGTCGCGGGCGTGCTGACGTACACCGTCGCGAACAAGTGGACCGACTCCCGGCCCGACTCGACCGTGACCATCGTCGAACTGCTCGGCGTGGACGCGGCCGCCGAACGCGAGCTGTGGGCGTTCGCCATGAGCATCGACTGGGTCACCGCCGTCGTCGCGCCGCAGCGCGCGCTCGACGACATCGTGACCACCGTTCCCGACGATCCGCGGATCGTCCAGGTATCCAACCGCTGTGACATGCTGTGGCTCAGGCCCTTCGACGTGCCCGCCCTGTTCGCGACGCGCACCTACGCCGCCCCGGGGCGGCTCGTCCTCGACGTCACCGACCCGGGGTTCGACGGGGCCGGCCCGGGCCCGGCGCACGGCCGGTTCCTGATCTCCACCGACGGCGGAGCCGGGACCTGCACGCCGTCGGACGAGCCCGCGGACCTCGCCCTCGACGTCACCGATCTCGGTCGGCTGTGGCTCTCCGATGAGCCCGTCGCACGTCGGGTCGCCGTCGGTTCGGTGCGCGAGCTGAACGACGGGGCCGCGGCCCGCGCCGACCTCATGCTGTTCAGCCCCCGCCGACCGTGGGGAGTCGAGCACTTCTGATGCTCGACCACTCGACGTCGCCCGCGTTCCTGCGGGTGGAGCGGGACATGCACGTGAGTCGGCTGTCGTGCGTTTTCACGTGGCCGCCGCGGGGAGACGTGGAATTGTGGCTGTCCTTTCCGGGAATCCCCGGCGCTGCGGGAGTCGGATTCCTGCCGGAGGAGGACGACGAGTACGAGACCTACCACGATCGACGGGCGCAGTGCACCTCGCGGACGACGGCCGCACCTCCGGGAACCGAGGTGCGGCCGTCGGACCGTCGAACTGCTCAGACCAGGTGCGCCAGGGCGTCCCCGACCAGGCCCGCGGCGAGGGTGTTGCCACCGGCGGGGTCGATGAGCAGGAACGAGCCCATCTCCCGGTTCTTGTCGTAGTCGTCGGCGACGATCGGCTCCGCGGTCTGGACCGTGATGCGGCCGATCTGGTTCAGTTCCAGCGTGGTGCCCTCGCCGACGGTGAGGTTCTGCTCGTCGAACACCGCGTCCAGCCCGCCGACGATGGCCTGCGTGGTCTTGGTGCCGTGCTTGAGCAGCAGGCGGGCCCCGATGCGTAGCGGCTTCTCGGCCAGCCAGCACACGGTCGCCTCGAACTGCTGGCGCGGCTCGGGGGCGTCGGCGGCGGAGACGATGACGTCACCGCGCGAGACGTCCACGTCGTCGGCGAGGATCACCGTGACCGAGCGGCCGGTGTGCGCCGAGGCGAGCTCCCCGTCCGGGGTGTCGATGCGCTCGACGCGGCTGCGGGTGCCGGCGGGGAGAACCAGCACCTCGTCGCCCACGTCGACGGTGCCCGCGGCCACCTGCCCGGCGTAGCCGCGGTAGTCGGGGTACTCGGGCGTGCGCGGCCGGATCACGTACTGCACCGGGAACCGGAAGCCGATGGGCTTCGTGTCCGGGTCCGTGGGGATCGACTCGAGGTGCTCGATCAGCGACGGGCCGTCGTAGTACGGCGTGCCCTCCGAGCGTGAGGCGACGTTGTCGCCGTGCAGCGCCGACACGGGGATCGCGTGGACGGACTCCTCGGACCAGCCCAGTGAGCCGGTGAGCGCGCGGAACTCGGTGGAGATCTCCTGGAAGACCGACGCCGGGTCCTCGACCAGGTCGATCTTGTTGACCGCGAGCACCAGGCGCGGGACACCCAGCAGCGACAGCACGGCGGCGTGCCGGCGGGTCTGCTCGATGACGCCCTTGCGCGCGTCGGTCAGCAGGATCACGACCTGGGCGGTGGACGCGCCGGACACCGTGTTGCGGGTGTACTGCACGTGCCCCGGGGTGTCGGCGAGGATGAACGACCGGTTGGGCGTCGCGAAGTAGCGGTAAGCCACGTCGATGGTGATGCCCTGCTCGCGCTCGGCCCGCAGGCCGTCCACCAGCAGCGACAGGTCGGGGGTGTCGAGGCCCTTGTCGACCGATGCCCGAGTCACGGCGTCGATCTGGTCGGCGAGGACCGACTTCGTGTCGTACAGCAGTCGCCCGACGAGGGTGGACTTGCCGTCGTCGACGGAGCCGGCCGTGGCCAGGCGCAGCAGCGCGGGGGCGGTGCTCATCAGAAGTAGCCCTCCTTCTTGCGGTCCTCCATGGCGGCCTCGGAGACGCGGTCGTCGCCACGGGTGGCGCCGCGCTCGGTGAGGCGCGACGCGGCGACCTCGGCCATGATCTGCTCGTTGTTCGACGCGGTGGATTCGATCGCGCCGGTGGTGGAGCCGTCACCCACCGTGCGGTACCGCACCGACAGGGTCCGCACCTCCTCGCCCTCGCGCGGGCCGCCCCACACGCCGGAGGTCATCAGCATGCCGTCGCGCGAGTAGACCTCGCGCTCGTGCGCGTAGTAGATCGACGCGAGCTCGATGTCCTCGCGGGCGATGTACCGCCAGATGTCGAGCTCGGTGAAGTTGCTGATGGGGAACACGCGCACGTGCTCGCCCGGGGCGTGCCGTCCGTTGTAGAGGTTCCACAGCTCGGGGCGCTGCCGCTTCGGGTCCCACTGGCCGAAGGCGTTGCGCAGCGAGAAGATCCGCTCCTTGGCGCGGGCGCGCTCCTCGTCGCGGCGGCCACCGCCGAAGACGGCGTCGAACCGGTTCTCGGAGATGGCGTCCAACAGCGGCACCGTCTGCAGCGGGTTGCGGATGCCGTCGGCGCGCTCCTCGAGCCGGCCGTCGGCGAGGTAGTCCTCGACCTTCGCGACGTGCAGGCGCAGGTTGTACTTCTCGACCATTCGATCGCGGAAGTCCAGGACCTCGGGCAGGTTGTGGCCGGTGTCCACGTGCAGCAGCGCGAAGGGGAGCGGCGCGGGCCAGAAGGCCTTCACCGCGAGGTGCAGCAGGACCGTCGAGTCCTTGCCGCCCGAGAACAGGATGACGGGGCGCTCGAACTCGCCCGCGACCTCCCGGAAGATGTGGACGGCCTCGGACTCCAGCGCGTCGAGCGTGCTGAATTCGGTGTGGTCGGCGGCGATGACGGGCTCCGTGGGCTCGGTGATGGTCATGAGGCGTGCAGTCCGCATTCTGTCTTGGTCGAGCCGGCCCAGCGGCCGCTACGAGGATCGGAACCCGGGGCGGGCTTGTTGGTGCAGGGCTGGCAGCCGATCGACGGGTAACCCTCGTCGACCAGCGGGTTCACCAGGATGCCGTTCTCCTCGATGAACCGTTGCATCTGCTCGTCGGTCCAGTCGACGATGGGATTGACCTTGAGCAGGCCGAAGCCCTCGTCGAAGGAGATGAAGGGCGCGTTCGCGCGGGTGGGCGACTCGACGCGGCGGATACCGGTGACCCAGGCGCGGTAGCCCGCCAGGGTCTTGCGCAGCGGCACGACCTTGCGCAGGTTGCAGCATTGCGCCGGGTCGGTCGCGAACAGGTCCTTGCCGACGGTCGCGTCCTGCTCCCCGACGCTCTGCGCGGGCGTCACGTTGAGCAGTTCCACCTCGTAGATCGCCTCGACCGCGTCGCGCATGCCGATCGTCTCGGGGAAGTGGTAGCCGGTGTCGAGGAACAGCACCTTCGGGCGGTCCTGGACCTGCTTGGCGAGATGCACCAGCACCCCGTCCTGCATGTTGGAGGCGACGACGAAGTCCTCGCCGAAGGTGTCCAGCGTCCACTGCAGCAGGGTGAGCGCGTCGGCGCCCTCCAGCTCCTTCGCCGCGCGGTCCGCGAGGGCGCGGAGCTCGTCCGCGTCGCGTCCGGTCAGGGGGTTCGACGGTGCGCTCATCGCAGATCCTCTTCCGCGGCCCGGAGCGTCCACTGCGCGAACCGCTCGCCGGTCTCGCGCTGTGCCACGAAGTTCCGCACCACTCGCTCGATGTAGTCCCCGAGCTCCGTCGACAGCACCTTGTGCTGGCGCAGCTTGCGACCGAACCCGCTGTCGAGGCCGAGGCTTCCACCAAGGTGAACCTGGAAGCCCTCGACTTGATTCCCCTCGTGGTCGTCCACGAGCTGGCCCTTGAAGCCGATGTCGGCGATCTGGGAGCGGCCGCACGAGTTCGGGCAGCCGTTGATGTTCACCGTGATGGGCACGTCGAGCCGGGCGTTGATGTCGTTCAGCCGTTGCTCCAGATCCGGGACCAGCACCTGCGAGCGCTTGCGGGTCTCCACGAAGGAGAGCTTGCAGAACTCGATGCCGCTGCACGCGATGAGGTTCCGGCGCCAGATCGACGGCCGGCCCTGCAGGCCCAGCGGCGCCAGCTCGTCGATCAGGGAATCGACCTGGTCATCGGGGACATCGAGAACGATGAGCTTCTGGTACGGCGTGAAAGAGGCACGGTCGGAACCGATCCGCTCCATCGCGTCGGCCACCTTGCTCAGGACCGTGCCCGAGACGCGGCCGGCGATGGGGGAGAAGCCGACGGCGTTGAGGCCGTTGCGCAGCTTCTGCACGCCGATGTGGTCGATGGGGCGCTCCGGCAGCGCGGGGGCGGGACCGTCGATCAGCTTGCGGCCGAGGTACTCGTCCTCGAGGACCTGACGGAACTTCTCGATGCCCCAGTCCTTGACGAGGAACTTCAGCCGCGCCTTCGACCGGAGCCGGCGGTAGCCGTAGTCGCGGAAGATCGAGACGACGCCCTCCCAGACGTCGGGCACCTCGTCGAGCGGGATCCACGCGCCGACCCGCTGAGCCAGCATCGGGTTCGTCGACAGGCCGCCGCCGACCCACAGGTCGAGGCCGGGGCCGTGCTCGGGGTGCTCCACGCCGACGAAGGCGACGTCGTTGATCTCGTGCACCACGTCCTGCTGGCCCGAGATGGCGGTCTTGAACTTGCGCGGCAGGTTCGAGTACTTCGGGTCGCCGATGTAGCGGCGCACGATCTCGTCGATCGCGGGGGTGGGGTCGAGGACCTCGCCGAAGGACTCGCCCGCCAGCGGCGAGCCGAGCACCACGCGGGGGCAGTCCCCGCACGCCTCGGTGGTCTTGAGGCCGACGGCCTCGAGCCGCTTCCAGATCTCCGGGACGTTCTCGATCTCGATCCAGTGGAACTGGACGTTCTCGCGGTCCGACAGGTCGGCGGTGTCGCGGCCGAACTCGGTGGACAACTCGCCGAGGGTACGCATCTGGGCGGCGTCGAGCTTCCCGCCGTCGCACCGCACCCGCATCATGAAGTAGGGCGCCTCGAGCAGGTCGATGTTCTCGTCACCGGTGTACGTGCCGTCGTAGCCCTGCTCGCGCTGCGTGTACAGGCCCCACCAGCGCATCCGGCCGCGCAGATCGGCCTTGTCGATCGACTCGAAGCCCTGCTTCGAGTAGATGTTCTCGATCCGCGCCCGCACGTTGAGCGGGTTGTCGTCGCGCTTGGTCTGCTCGTTCGCGTTGAGCGGCGTGCGGTACCCCAGCTTCCACTGGCCCTCCGACTTGCGCTTGACCGGCCGCGTGCGCGCCGGCCGCGTCGGTGCGGCCTCGGCGGCGGAGGGGACAGGGGCGTCGGCGATCGACGTCATGGAGACTCCTGGGAGATTCATGGGATGGTGCGCCGGGCTGGTGGCGCTCAGGTGACTCGACGCGGCAGAGGGCGTCGGGAATCAGGCCCGACAGCCGCTGCTGCAGACCCGCAGGTAATCGATGTGCCGGCGCGATGCCAGCAGCTCACCCTGTTCATCCATCGAGATCATTGTGCCACTGGTTGGGCCCGATCTCAGAATCGGGTTCCGCTCACCGATGAGCGAAATCCGGTGAGCGCCGAGGGCCCTCCGGTCTGGTGCCTGCCAGACTGGACGGGTGACCGCCCCGCACGCCACCGACGCCGCTCCCGTTCTGCCCTCACTCGAGGGCGCGGACGCGCCGTTCGGGCTCTACCTGCACGTTCCGTTCTGCGCGACACGCTGCGGATACTGCGACTTCAACACCTACACGGCGGGCGAGCTCGGTGCGTCGACGTCACCGCAGGCCTGGGCGGACGCGATCGACGGGGAACTCGCGCTGGCGCGCGGCGTCGTCGGCGACGCCGCGGTGTCGACGGTCTTCGTCGGCGGCGGCACCCCGTCGCTCCTGGGCGGCGACGGGCTCGCCGCCCTGCTGGACACGGCCCGTCGACACTTCCGGTTCGCCGACGACGCCGAGGTGACCACCGAGTCCAACCCCGAGTCGACCTCCCCGGAGTTCTTCGCGCGTCTGCGGGAGGCGGGCTTCACGCGGATCTCGCTCGGCATGCAGTCGGCCGCCGCGCACGTGCTCAAGGTGCTCGATCGCACCCACACGCCGGGACGCGCGGTCGCGGCGGCGAAGGAGGCGCGCGCGGCCGGATTCGAGCACGTCAACCTGGACCTGATCTACGGCACGCCGGGGGAGTCCGACGACGACCTGCGGGCGTCGCTCGACGCCGTGCTCGACGCCGGGGTCGACCACGTCTCCGCGTACGCGCTCATCGTCGAGGACGGCACCGCGCTGGCCCGGCGGATCCGCAGGGGCGAACTGCCCGACACCGACGACGACGTGCTCGCCCACCGCTACGAGATGCTCGACGGGGCCCTGCAGGACGCCGGCTTCGACTGGTACGAGGTGTCGAACTGGTCCCGCTCGGAGGCGGGCCGATGCCGGCACAACGAGCTGTACTGGGAGGGAGCGAACTGGTGGGGCGCGGGGCCCGGGGCGCATGGTCACGTCGCCGGCACGCGGGTCTGGAACGTCAAGCACCCGGCGCGCTACGCCGAGGCCGTCGCGGGCGGCGCACTGCCGCTCGCGGGCCACGAGGTGCTCACCGCCGAGGACCGGCACGTCGAGGACGTCATGCTGCGTGTGCGCATGCGCTCGGGCATCCCGGTCTCGGTGCTGCGGCCCGACGAGATCGCCCGGGCCGAGGACGAGGTCGCCGTCGGGAACCTGGGCCGGCTGGGTGACGCGTACGTGCTGACCGATGCCGGCAGGCTGTTGGCCGACGGCGTGGTGCGTCGCCTCCTGGACTGAGCTACGACAGGGCCCAGACCACTGTCACCGTCACCGTGAGCGACTGTTCGCCGGTCTCGATCGGGACCGGCGACGCGGCGACCCCCGGGGCCGAATCGGGCGTGTACTGCCGGGCCGTGGTCGGGCGCGCGGGCGCTCCCTCGGTCACCGTCCGGACCTCGCCGAGTCTGCCTCCGGAGAGCTTGGCGTACTGCTCGGCCCGGCTCTTCGCCTCGGCGAAGGCCTTGTCGCGGGCGGTGGCCTTGAGCGCGGAATCGTTCTCGACGTCGAAGCCGACGGAGCTGATCCGCGTGGCGTCGCCGCCCGCGGTCGCGAGGTCGCCCAGCAGTTTCGACGCGGTGTCGAGCTTGCGGACCTTCACGGTGAGCGACTGCGTCGCCTCGTAGGAGGTGATCTGCCGGTCGGTGCCGTAGCGGGGGTTGACCCGCACGTTCGCGGTGGCGATGTCCTTCCTGTCGATGCCGTTCGCGCCCGCCGCATCGATCACCTTCTGCGCGCTCGCCGAGGCGTCGTTGAGGGCCGTGGTGACGTCGCCCGCCTGGTGCTGGACGGCGAGCTCGACCGTCAGCACGTCCGGTTTGCCGGAGGCGTCTCCGGTGCCGACGGCCGTGATCTCGCGCGGCGAGTCGTTGCTGGTGCTCGACGATCCGCACGCCGTCACCGACCCGCCCAGCACGACCGCCGCGAGGAGTGCGACGCCGGTGGTGCGCAGTTTCCGTGCTGTGCTGGATGTGGAGTTCGCCATGGCCCCAGCGTGGCAGCGGCGGCCCGCCGCCGCAGCCGATCGCCCGTTACGGCAACGGGCGGACGGTTACACCAACTCCCATTCGACGGTGACCTGTGCGCCGACCTCCTGCTCGCCGGCCTCCATCGCCGGTCCGGCGGGCGCCGCCGCGGCGAGCGACTTGGCGGCGACGTGCACCTCGGCGCGCGGACTCGGCGAGGAATCGTCGGTGATCGACAGCACGGCGCCGAGAGCGTCGCCCGACAGGCCCGCGAACTGCTCCGCCTTGGCCTTCGCGTGGGCGAAGGCCGCCTCGCGGGCCGCCGCGGCGGGTGCGGCGCCGTCGGACACGGTGAAGGTGACGGATTGGATCCGCGCGGCGTCGCCCGCGGCGCTCGCGGCCGCCTGGAGCACCGCGGCGGCGTCGGCGACGGTGCGGATGGTGACCGTGAGGGACTCGGTCGCGGCGTAGCCGTCCAGCCGACGGTCCTCCCACGGGCCCGTCTCGACGGGCTGCAGCCCGACGTTCGACGTGGCGACGTCGCCCTCCGACACGCCGGCCTCGTGAACCGCGGCGACGACCGCGCGCGCCGCCGCGCCGGCGCCGGTGAAGGCCGTCGCGACATCGGCCGCGCGGAACTCCACGCCGATCCGGGCGATGACGACATCGGGGGTCGCGGTGGCGACGCCGGTTCCGGTCAGGCGGATGGTGCGCGACATGGGAGTCCTCTCAGTCCTGGCGGGCGTGCTTGCCGTACCTACCCGAGGATGCCGGACGCCGCGGAGTGCCGGGCGGGAGCGCGTGCACCCGGCAGTGCAGCACCTCGCGGCCGCGCAGCGCGGACCGGACGGCGCGGTGCAGACCGTCCTCGAGGTAGAGGTCGCCGTTCCACTCGACGGCGTGCGGGAACAGGTCGCCGTAGAAGGTGGAGTCCTCGGAGAGGAGGCGATCCAGCGCCAGCACGGTGGTGGTGGTGATGATCGCGCTCAGCCGCACCTGCTGCGGCGGGATCTGCGACCAGTCGCGGGCGGTGAGGCCGTGATCCGGGTACGGCTTCCCGTCGAGTACGCCCTTGAAGATCACGGCTCGACTCTAGCCCGCGTAAACTGGTCCTTCGAAGTTCACTCGCGAAAGGACGCGCCATGTCGACGACGGAGGACCGCCGCTTCGAGGTGCTCCGGGCGATCGTGGCCGACTACGTCGAGACGCATGAGCCCGTCGGCTCGAAGGCCCTGGTGGACCGCCACCACCTCGGCGTCTCCAGCGCGACGGTCCGCAACGACATGGCGGTCCTCGAGGCCGAGGGGTACATCACGCAGCAGCACACCAGTTCCGGCCGCATCCCCACCGAGAAGGGCTACCGGCAGTTCGTGGACCGGATCGCCCAGATCAAGCCGTTGTCGGCGGCCGAGCGGCGTGCGATTCTGCAGTTCTTGGAGACCGGTGTCGACCTCGATGACGTGCTGCAGCGCTCCGTGCGGCTCCTGGCGCAGCTCACCCGGCAGGTCGCGGTCATCCAGTACCCGGTCATCAGCTCCGCGCGCGTGCGCCACCTCGAGGTCGTCGCCCTGGCTCCCACGCGATTGCTGCTCGTGGTCATCCTGGACTCGGGCCGCGTCGAGCAGCGGCTCGTGGAACTGGGCGACGCCGCGTCGGACGAGGACCTCTCCCGGTTGCGCGAGCTGTTCGGCGCGGCGGTGCACGGGAAGCTGATCCCCGACGCCTCGATGGGTGTCGCGGACCTCGCGCCCCTTGCGCCGCGGGACCTGCGCGACGCGGTCATCAGGGTGTCCACGGTGCTGGTCGAGACGCTCGTCGAGCGCGCAGACGACCGACTGGTGCTGGGCGGCACCGCGAACCTCACCCGCAACGCCGCGGATTTCGACGCCGTCTCCGGGTCCCTGCGCAGTGTGCTCGAGACGCTGGAGGAGCAGGTGGTGGTGCTCAAGCTGCTCACCGCGCGGCAGCAGCCCGGCACCGTCTCGGTGGCGATCGGCTCGGAGACGCAGGACGAGAACCTGCGCGGTGCGTCGGTGATCTCCACCGGCTACGGCGCCCCCGGCGCGATCTTCGGCGGCGTCGGCGTGCTGGGGCCCACCCGCATGGACTACCCGGGCACGATCGCGTCGGTCGCGGCGGTCGCACGTTACGTCGGCGAGGTGCTCGGCGAGCGCTGACTGCGCCGCGGACGCCCCTGCGGCCGCGCCCCGACCTGCGCGAATGGTCCGAACCGGCGGTGTGGTGGAATCATGGGTTGAGCGCGGTCCGAGCAGGTCCGCTGACTGTCGCCGATTTCGTTAGAGGGATTACGCAGAAGTGGCACGTGATTACTACCGCATCCTCGGGGTCGATTCGAAGGCCTCCGACCAGGAGATCAAGCGCGCGTACCGCAAGCTCGCCCGCGAGCTGCATCCCGACGTGAACCCCGACGAGGCTGCCCAGGAGAAGTTCCGCGACGTCTCCGACGCCTACGAGGTGCTCAGCGACCCCGAGAAGCGCCGCGTCGTGGACATGGGCGGTGATCCGCTGGACAGCTCGCCGGGCGGCGGCGGGTTCGGCGCCGGCGGCTTCGGCGGGGGGTTCTCCGGCGGCCTCGGCGACGTCTTCGAGGCGTTCTTCGGCGGCGGCATGGGCGGCGGGGGCCGCGGCCCGCGCGGCCGGGTCCGCGAGGGCAACGACGCACTGATCCGCATGGAGCTCGATCTGGACGAGTGCGCCAACGGCGTGAGCCGGGAGCTGACCGTCGACACGGCGATCCTCTGCGACAAGTGCCACGGCGCCGGCACCGAGGGCGACAGCAAGCCGTCGACGTGCCCCACCTGCCACGGCGCGGGCGAGGTGCAGTCCGTCCAGCGGTCCTTCCTCGGCCAGGTCATGACCTCGCGGCCGTGCCCCACCTGCTCGGGCGTCGGCGAGATCATCGAGAACCCCTGCAGCAAGTGCAGCGGCGACGGCCGCGTGCGCACCCGGCGCAACCTCACCGTGAAGATCCCCGCCGGCGTCGGCGACGGGATGCGCGTCCGGCTCGCGGGCCAGGGCGAGGTCGGTCCCGGCGGCGGTCCCGCCGGCGACCTCTACGTCGAAGTCACCGAGCGCGAGCACGAGTACCTCACCCGGGACGGCAGCACCCTGCACGTGACGGCGCGGGTCCCGATGTTCGACGCGGCGCTGGGGTCCGAGGTCGTGGTGCCCACCGTCATCGACGGCGAGCTCACGGTGGAGGTGGCCCCGGGTACTCAGACCGGCGACACCAAGGTGCTGCGCGGCCACGGCATGCCGCAGGTCAACTCGCAGGTGCGTGGCAATCTCGTCGTCCACTTCGACGTCGCGGTCCCGTCGCGTCTGGACAAGAAGCAGACCGAGAAGCTGCGCGAGCTCAAGGCGCTGTTCCCGGGCGAGGGCCCGCAGGCGGCGCGGCGCGGCGGCGCGGACCAGGGCGGCGGCATCTTCTCCCGCCTGCGCGACACTTTCGCCGGACGGTAGCCGCAGGTGGCGGCCACCGTCTTCCTCGCGGAGTCGCTCCCCGCGCCGGGGGAGGAGCACCTCCTCGCGGGCGACGAGGGGCGGCACGCCGCGGCGGTCCGGCGGGTGCGGACGGGCGAGGAGCTCGTACTCTCCGACGGTGCCGGCGGGTTCGCTCGCTGCACGGCGATCGCGGTGGGCAAGGCGGACGTGACGGTGCGGTGCGCCGAGACCTGGAGGGTGCCGCCCGCCTCGCCGCGCGTGGTGCTGGTGCAAGCGCTGCCCAAGTCCGACCGCTCCGAATTGGCGGTGGAGCTCGCCACCGAGGCGGGGATCGATGCGATCGTCCCGTGGCAGGCTGCCCGGTGCGTCTCCCGGTGGGACGGGGGCAAGGGGAAGGCCGAGAAGGGCGTCGCGCGGTGGCGCGCGGTGGCTCGTTCCGCCGCGAAACAAGCACGGCGAGCGTATGTTCCGGAGGTCCACGACCTGGTGACGACGCGGGAACTCGTTCCGTTACTCACCAGTATGGATGCGAATGTAGTTGTCTTGCACGAGGGTTCGGCGGTGCCTCTCGGCGAGGTTGACTTCTCAGTAACCGAAACCGTCGTTATCGTGGTGGGGCCGGAGGGCGGAATCAGCCCCGAGGAACTGGAAGCCCTGGTCGGGATGGGTGCGCAGCCCGCGCTCCTCGGCCCGACGGTGCTGCGGACATCGACCGCCGCAGCCGTCGCCCTGGGCGCTCTGGGAGTGATGACAGACAGATGGTCCGGCACGCCGCCGGACTGAACGAACCGGATCGGCGGGGTGCCGTCCGGCGGCTGGGACGAAGGAGTGCTCGGACACGATGGCGCGTCGCATCTTCTACGGCAGCGAGGAATCGCAGCACGGGCACTTCTACCCGGGGGACGCCGACAAGCCGCTGGTCACCCTGGTGCACGGCGGTTACTGGCGGAACCTGTACTCGATGACGATGGAGTCCAAGGTCGCCAAGGACCTCAACGACCGCGGCTACCCGGTGTGGAACATCGAGTACCGCCGCGTCGGCGAACCGGGCGTGGTGTGGCCGATCCTCGGCGACGATGTCCTCGCTGCGATCGACTACGGCACCGCCAAGCTCGCCAAGGGCGCCGGGCACATCGTCGCGGCCCACAGCGCCGGCGCCACCCTCGCGGTCTGGGCCGCCGCGCAGCGCCCCGACCTGCTCGGTGTGATCTCCCGCGGTGGCGTGCTCGACCTCATCGAGCGCGGCGACGGCGACCAGTCGATGCGCCTGCTCTTCGACCTCGCGCCGAACGCCAACCAGCGGCTCATCAAGCGGACCTTCGCGCAGGCCAGCCCCGTCGCGGCGATGCCCTTCTCGACGCGCGTGCGGGCGCTGCACGGCCGGCTCGACGAACAGGTGCCGTACCAGCTCTCCGAGTGGTTCCTCTCGCAGGCGCAGGAGAACGGCATGGACGCGACGCTCACGATGATCGAGGGCGAGGGGCACGACGACTTCCTCGAGCCCGGTTCGAAGGGGCACGCCGCCACCCTCGCGGCCATCGAGGAACTGTCCGTCCGGTGACGCGCGCCGCGGCGGGATCGGCCGCGGGCGAAACCCACGGGCCTTCCCGGGGTCAGCGGTACTAAACTGGGCGTATCCGCACCGTCAGGCGCGGTGACCGCCGAGACAAGGATTGACGCACCGCGTGCCAGACCCCACCAGTTCCGACAGCCCCGCTCAGGCAGTGACGCCGGCGCGGTCCACCGTCGAGATCCCCGTCGAGCTGACCTTCGGTCTCCTCGGCCCCGCGGACGCGAACCTTCGTGCGCTCGAGGGCGCGCTCGCCGCGGACATCCATGCGCGCGGCAACGTGATCACGCTGTCCGGTCGCCCCGCCGACGTCGCGCTGGCGGAGCGCGTGCTCGCCGAGCTGCTCGCCGCTGTCCGCAGCGGCGTGGCCGTGAGCCCCGAGGAGGTGCGCCGTTCCATCGGCATGATGACCGACGGTTCTGGCGAGTCGCCCGCCGAGGTGCTCACCCTCGACATCATCTCCCGCCGCGGGAAGACGGTGCGCCCCAAGACGGTGAACCAGAAGAAGTACGTCGACGCCATCGACGAGCACACCATCGTCTTCGGCATCGGCCCCGCGGGCACCGGCAAGACCTACCTCGCGATGGCCAAGGCCGTGCAGGCTCTGCAGTCCAAGCAGGTCAGCCGCATCATCCTGACCAGGCCCGCGGTCGAGGCGGGGGAGCGGCTGGGCTTCCTGCCCGGCACTCTCAACGAGAAGATCGACCCGTACCTGCGCCCGCTGTACGACGCCCTGCACGACATGATGGACCCCGAGGCGATCCCGAAGCTGATGGAGGCCGGGGTCATCGAGGTCGCGCCGCTCGCCTTCATGCGCGGCCGCACCCTCAACGACGCCTTCGTCATCCTCGACGAGGCGCAGAACACCACCGCCGAGCAGATGAAGATGTTCCTCACGCGCCTCGGCTTCGGCTCGAAGATCGTGGTGACGGGTGACACCTCGCAGGTCGACCTCCCCGGGGGTGCGACCAGCGGCCTGCGCGCCGCGGTCGGCATTCTGCGCGGCATCGACGACATCCACATCTCCGAGCTCACCAGCTCGGACGTGGTGCGGCACCGGCTGGTCGCCGAGATCGTGGACGCGTACTCCCAGTTCGAGGAACAGCTCGAAGCCACCAAGCGCCCGCAGCTGGGCGCCCGACGCATCCCGGGACGCCGATGAGCATCGAATTCGCCAACGAGTCGGGTTTCGACGTCGATGAGGCGGAGGTGGTGGCCGTTGCCGGCTTCGCCATCGCCGCGATGGACGTGCACCCGGGCGCCGAGCTGAACATGCTCGCCGTCGACCTCGACACCATGGCCGACCTGCACGTGAAGTGGATGGACCTGCCCGGCCCCACCGACGTCATGAGCTTCCCGATGGACGAGCTCACCCCGGGCGGGCGCCCGGACATGACCGACGCCGGGCCGGCGACGCTCGGCGACATCGTGCTGTGCCCGCAGTTCGCCGCGGAGCAGGCCACCGCCGCGGGGCACTCCACCGCGCACGAGCTCAACGTGCTCACCGTGCACGGCGTGCTGCACCTCCTGGGGTTCGACCACGCCGAGCCCGACGAGGAGCGTGAGATGTTCGCGCTCCAGGACAGCATCCTCGCCGAGTACTACGCGCAGCAGCGGGACAAGGAGCGCCGCGCCCGTCAGTCCGCTCGCGACGACAAGCTGCTGGGCCGCACCGGCTTCCTGGGGCGGCGGGACTGAGCCGTGTCCTCGTCGATCCTGCTGATCGTCGGCGTCGTCGCACTGGTCCTGCTGGGCGGGCTGTTCGCGGCCGTCGACTCCGCTCTGCTCACGGTGTCACCGGCGCGCGTCGAGGACCTCGTGGAGGAGGGCCGGCCCGGCGCGAAGCGCCTGCAGCGCGTCCTCGTCAACCGACCCCTCTACGTCAACCTCGTGGTGCTGCTGCGCACCGCGTGCGAGGTCCTCTCCACGGTCCTCGTCTTCCTCGTGCTCGACCGCTACCTGTCCACCGTGTGGACCGCGGTGGTCACCGCCGTTGTGATGACGGTGGTCAGTTACGTCCTGATCGGCGTGGGCCCCCGCACCCTCGGCCGCCAGCACGCCTACACGCTCGGGTGCTCGACCGCGGTCCTGCTGCAGGCGATCGCGATCCTGATGGGGCCGATCACGCGCCTGCTCATCCTGCTCGGTAACGCGATCACCCCCGGCCGCGGCTACCGCAACGGCCCGTTCGCCACCGAGGTCGAGCTGCGCGAGCTCGTCGACCTCGCGCAGCAGCGCGGCGTGGTGGACGAGGACGAGGGCAAGATGATCCAGTCCGTCTTCGAGCTCGGCGACACCGCGGCGCGCGAGGTCATGGTGCCGCGCCCGGAGATCGTGTGGATCGAGGCCGACAAGTCGGTCTCGCAGGCGACCCGGCTCGCCGTCCGCTCCGGCCACTCCCGCATCCCCGTCATCGGGGAGAACGTCGACGACGTGCGCGGGGTCGTCTATCTCAAGGACCTCGTCGCCCTGCCCGACGGTGCCGACCGCCACGCGATCGAGGTGGGCCGGATGGCCCGGCCGGCGGTCTTCGTGCCCGATTCGAAGCCCGTCGATGCGCTGCTGCGCGAGATGCAGCACACCAACAACCACATGGCCGTCCTGGTCAACGAGTACGGTTCGATCGCCGGTCTGGTGACCATCGAGGACGTGTTGGAGGAGATCGTCGGCGAGATCACCGACGAGTACGACGCCGGTGAGATCGCGCCCGTGGAGGAACTCGGCGACGGGGTGTTCCGGGTGTCCGCCCGGCTCGACCTGGAAACGCTGGGCGAGCTCTTCGACGAGGAGATCGAGGAGGACGAGGTCGACACGGTCGGCGGCCTCCTCGGGCTGGCGCTGGGCAGGGTGCCCCTGCCGGGCTCCGCGGCCCGGGCGCACGGCCTGCTGCTGGAGGCCGAGGGCGCGACCGATCGCCGCGGCCGGATGCGGATCTCGACGGTCCTCGTGCGCAGGGCCGAGGCCGAGGACGGCGCACCGTCGGACGACGGGCCCGCAACCGAGAACGATCAGAAGGAGTCCGTGTGACCGAGACCTCCGACGAGGACCGCAAGCTGGTGACCCTCGCGCGCGGCGCGATGGGCCGGGCCGGCGCAGCGCACGGCGCCGCGGTCCGGGACCTCGACGGCCGCACCTACGCGGGCGCCCCCGTCGCCCTGTCGTCCCTGGCGATGACGGGGCTGCAGGTGGCCGTCGCCGCGGCCCTGAGCTCCGGGGCGGAGGGCTTCGAGGCCGCCGTTCTCGTGGGTACCGCCGATGGCGCCGATCCAGGCGTGGCGGCCCTGCACGAGGTGTCGCCGACGGCACCGATCCTGTTGTTCGACGCGCGTGGAGAGGCCCTGACGTGACCGAAGAGACCCAGACGCACGGCGACAACGGCGAGAACTTCCGGTCCGGCTTCGTGTGCTTCGTGGGACGGCCCAACACGGGAAAGTCCACGCTGACCAATGCTCTGGTCGGCGCGAAGGTGGCGATCACCAGCTCGCGCCCGCAGACCACCCGCTCGACGATCCGCGGCATCGTCAACCGGCCCGACTGCCAGCTCGTCCTCGTGGACACCCCGGGCCTGCACCGGCCGCGGACGCTGCTCGGGCAGCGGCTGAACGACCTGGTGCGCGACACCTACTCCGAGGTCGACGCGATCTGCCTGACCATCCCCGCGGACGAGAAGATCGGCCCCGGCGACCGGTACATCCTCGATCAGGTGCGGCACATGGCGCCGAGAACGACTCTGATCGGCGTGGTCACCAAGATCGACAAGGTGGGTCGCGACAAGGTCGCGGAGCAGTTGATGGCAGTGTCCGCGTTCCTCGGCGGGGAGTGCGATGTGATCCCCGTGTCCGCCACCTCCGGCCAGCAGGTCGAGGACCTGGTGCAGCTGCTCGCCTCGAAGATGGAGCCGGGCCCGGCGTTCTACCCGGACGACGAGATCACCGACACCGACGACGACACGATGATGGCCGAGCTCATCCGTGAGGCCGCGCTCGAGGGCGTGCGCGACGAGTTGCCGCACTCGCTGGCCGTCGTGATCGAGGAGGTGCTGGAGCGGGAGAAGACGGAGACGCAGGAGAAGTCGGGCAAACCCGCGATGCTGGAGGTGCACGCCCTGCTCTACGTGGAGCGGCCCTCGCAGAAGGCGATCATCATCGGCAAGGGCGGCTCGCGCCTGAAGTCCGTGGGGACCGCGGCACGCGGCGAGATCGAGAAGCTCCTGGGCCGCAAGGTGTTCCTCTCGCTGCACGTGAAGGTGGCGAAGGACTGGCAGCGCGACCCGAAACAGCTGGGACGGCTCGGCTTCTAGGGGCCCGGCTCAGCGGCCGAGCATCCGCTGCCACCAGTTGGGGCGCGCGTTCCGATACGTCCCGGTGTCCGGGAGCGGCCCGGGGTCGTCCGTTCTGCCATCGACGGAGTCGATCATCTGCCGGGGCACTGGATCCTTGAACGCGCGAAGTCCGCTCACGACCACGCGGATCATGCCCCGGCGTTCGTCGATGGACACCGGATCCCGCGTCGCGTCACTCATGCCGGCCTCCCGTACTCCGCCCGCGTTCCTCAGTATTCTCGCACCGCTGACAGGTTTCAGGAGTGCTGGTCGAGGAGTGCGGCGAGCGGGATCTCCTCGAGCTCCGAGTAACCCGTGCCGCGCCACCGGAACAGGCCGGAGCCGGTCGCGACCAGGAGTTCGTCGCCGTGCCGAGCGACGGACACCTGCGTGATGTGGATCGGTGCGACCGCCACCGGTTCGAGCGTGTCCCCGTCCAGGCGGACCAGCAGCCAGAACTGCTCCTCACTCCGGTACTCGCACGGTCCTTCGAGGGGCCACCAGCCGTCGTCGCCGGTGCCGTCGGCCGGGTGACAGACGACGAACAGGTCGTCGCCGATCGTCCGCATGCTCCAGCCGCGCTGCAGGGTGCGGGGGCTGCGCCCGACCGTGAGGTCGGGGCGCACCTCGAGAGCCGTCGGGTTGCCGAACATGCCTCCGGTGAAGACACGCGGCGGCGCACCGCCGAACCCGTCCGGATTGGGGCCGACCTCGTGGAGTACGGGCCCGACGGTGATCCCACCTCGTTCGTCGATCCGCACAAGCCGGAAGGTTCGATCCTCCGGTTCGATCTCCCCGTTGCAGGTCAGCAAGAGGAACGCCGCGTCAGTGGCGGCGCCCCAGCGCGGCGCGTCACCTACGTACACGGGCTCGCGCAACGTGACGTCCTCGGCTTCGATCACGTGCAGCCGCACGGTGTTCCGCTCCTCGCTGAGCGCGATCAGCGCGGTGTTGCTGCCGCTGACGACGGAGTCGACCGGCAAGGTCGATACGCGAGTGACGGCCCCGTCGGCGATGCGGAACACCCCGTCCGACCTGAACGCCCAGCACGCACCCGCGGCGGCCCACACTGTCGGGATCTCGTACTCCTCCTTCGGCGTCACCGCGCCGGGCAAGAGGTGCTCCGTCGGTTCGTCCTCGCCGGAGAGGTCGTACTCCACTACAAGCGGAAGCTCGCGATCGATCACCCACACCCGATCGCCGTCGACCGCAACAGCGTCGGGGCACACCCGCGGCCGTGGTGTCGCGGGCGGGACATCCGCGAGATCGAGATCGACGATCGCCGCCCACTCCTGCCGCATGCCGCCGTCCTCGGCCGTCGCCTCCGACGGTCCGCCGAACCACTGCGGGCATTCGTCGACGTCGCGATACCGGTAGGTCCCGGGCACGGCGACGTACCGGCCGCGCTCCTCGTCGAGATGCATCAGGACCGATTCGATCTGCACGCGGAGGATCCGACCGCGGACGCGGACCGGTCGCCCGCCGTAGACGTAGTCGGCGTAGACGGTGCCGCGCACGTGCACCGGCCCCGAGGCGGGGCGCGACGCGCCCCAGAACACCTCCCAACCGACCCCGCGCAGCCGCGTCGGCCATCGCATCCGCCGCTCGTCGCCGCGGCCGGTGACGGACGGCGCACCGTCGGGAATCGCGAGGGCGGTGAGCTCGGAGACGGCCGCGTCGCTCGGGTCGTGGGCGTCCGCCTCTCGGAAGCCGATCACGTATTCGCCGATCTCGCCGACGATGGGTGGGGGAGGCGATCCATCGCCCAGCATCCAACTGGCGATGCTCACCCGCAGGGGCAGTACCGCGCCGCGGGGCGTCTCGAACGGGGTGCTCACGCCTGCTCCGGCGTGGCGACCTTTCCTGATGAATCCGTCATAGCTGATCTCCTCGTGACGTTCGGAGATCAGTGTGCCAGACGGTGGCGGCGCGGCGGGGCCGTATCCGTCGGTGTGGGGTGGGATGATGGAGGGTATGAGGTCGTACCGGGACAGCGCTGTGGTGCTGCGGCAGCACAAGCTGGGGGAGGCCGATTACATCCTCACGCTGCTGACCCGGGAGAACGGCCTGGTCCGCGCGGTCGCGAAGGGCGTGCGCCGGCCGCGGTCGCGGTTCGGCGCGCGGCTGGAGCTGTTCGCCCACGTCGACCTGCAGCTGCACCCCGGCCGCAACCTGGACATGGTGACGCAGGTGCACTCGATCGCCGCCTACTCGGGCGATCTGGCGGGCGATTACGGGCGCTACACCACGGCCTGCGCCGTGATCGAGACCGCGGAACGACTGGCGGGCGAAGAGCGGGCCCCGGCGATGGAGCTGCACCGGCTCACCGTCGGCGCACTGCGGGCCATCGCGGCCGGCGTACGCGACCGGGACCTGGTGCTGATCTCCTTCCTCCTGCGCGCCATGGAATCGGCGGGCTGGGCGCCCGCGCTCACGCTGTGCGCCCGCTGTGGCGACGAGGGGCCGCACCGCGCCTTCCACGTGGCCGCGGGCGGCGCTGTCTGCGTGCACTGCCGTCCGTCGGGATCAGCGGTGCCGGGGCAGGGCGTGCTGGATCTGATGGCGGCTCTCGCGCGGGCCGATTTCGACTTCGCCGAGTCCACCGGCGAGCGGGTGCGCAGGCAGGCGAACGGGCTCGCCGCGGCGCACCTACAGTGGCACGTGGGGCGGCAGCTGCGATCGCTGCCCATGATCGAGCGGCACGCGCCGCACAGCCCGGCCCTCGCGGCCGGTGAGAGGGAGGTCGACGGTGCCGGGACTGCGGCGGGGTAGGTCGAAGACGCCACCGGCGCCGGTCGCGGTGCGGCCGCCGGATCCGCACCCCTCGGGCGCGATGCCGCCGGAGATCCCCGCGGAACTCGTACCGAATCACGTCGCCCTGGTCATGGACGGCAACGGTCGCTGGGCCAAGGAACGGGGTATGGCCCGCACCGAGGGGCACAAGCGCGGCGAGGCCGTGCTCATGGACACCGTCTGCGGGTGCATCGAGATCGGCGTGAAACAGCTGTCCGCGTACGCCTTCTCGACGGAGAACTGGTCGCGCAGCCCGGAGGAGGTGCGCTTCCTCATGGGCTTCAACCGCGACGTGATCCGCCGTCGCCGTGACGAGATGCACGAGATGGGCGTCCGGGTGAAGTGGGCCGGCCGTCGTCCCCGTCTGTGGGCCAGCGTGATCAAGGAGCTCGAGGTCGCGGAGGAGCTCACCAAGAACAACACGGTCATGACACTCACGATGTGCGTCAACTACGGCGGCCGGGCCGAGATCGTCGACGCCGCACGCGAGCTCGCGCGCCGGGCCGCGGCGGGGGAGATCAACCCGGACCGCATCACCGAGCAGTCCTTCCAGCAGTACCTGTATCAGCCCGACATGCCGGACGTGGATCTCTTTCTGCGGCCGTCGGGGGAGAAGCGCTCTTCGAACTTTCTGCTCTGGGAGAGCGCGTACGCCGAGTACGTCTACCAGGACACGCTGTTCCCCGACTTCGACCGGCGGAACCTCTGGGACGCGTGCCTCGAGTACGCCAAGCGCGACCGGCGGTTCGGGGGCGCCGAGTGACGGCGCAGGACCCGCGCCTGGACGCGCTGCGCTCGCGCCTCGAATCCGCCCTCGCGGACGGGGTCGCGCTGCGCCGCGACGAGAACCAGGCAGTGCTCGTCGATTTCGGGGACACGCCCGCCTCGGTCCAGGTCTTCGAACTCGCGCGCGACGTGGACGTCTACTCGCTGACCCAGGTGGTGGCCTGGGATCTGGCGCTCACCGATGAGCTCCGCACCGACGTGCGGGCCGTGACGGAGAGCGTGCAATTCGGCTCCCTGCGACTCATGGAGCGGGAGGTCTCCGCCGACCTCGTGCTGCACTACTCCTTCCCTGCGGGCACGCTCGCGGGCGAGGCGCTGCGGGAGTTCGTATTGTTCGTCCTGGCCCAGGGCCTCGACGCGCGCCGCCGCCTCGTGGGCTGACAGCGCGCGTCGATCCCGCAGGTGCACGCTCAGGGACGCAGCAGCACCTTGCCCACGCGGCCGGGGCGCCCGCTCGCCGCTGCGGCGGAGGAGATCTCGTCGATCGGGTACACCCCGTCGACGGGCAGCGCGAGGGTCCCGGAGGCGACGCCGCGCACGACCTCGCCCATCAGCTCGGCCCGCTTGCCGGGATCCATCTCCTGGCTCACGGTGCGGCCCCAGAAACCCTTGGCCACGATCTCCTTGAAGATCGCGACGTTGACGGGAATCTCCAGCATCGCTCCCTCGCCCGGGTTGGTGGCGCTCATCGCGCCGAACGAGACGAGGGTGCCGCGCTGGCCGAGGAGGAGCGCGAGCTGGGTGCTCGCGGGGCCGCCGATCGAGTCGACGGCGGCCGCGTAGCCGGCCTCACCCGCGAGCTCCTTGGCGCGCCCGCGCCAGCCCTCGGTGTCGGTGGCGATCACGTTCTGCACGCCGAAGGTGGCCAGCTCGTCGATGGCGGCGGACCGTCGGACCAGGCCCGTGACATTGATGCCCCGGGCGGTGGCGAGCTGCGCCAGCATGCGCCCGACCATGCCGTTGGCGGTGTTCTGCACGATCCACTGCCCGGGCTGGACGTTCAGGTAGTCGAGCAGGCTGATCGCGCTGAAGGGCATCGAGAAGAGCTGTGCGGCGGCCTCATCGGAGATCTCGCCGGGGACCGGCAGGAGGCCGGCGGCGCCGGCGACGAAGTACTCGGCCCAGGTGCCGAAGGCCGACCCGGTGGCGACGCGCTGGCCGACGGTGAAGCCCTCGACGCCCTCGCCGAGCGCGTCGATGACGCCGACGGCCTCGGAGCCGGAAGCGGCCGGAAGGGCGGGCTTGTAGCCGTAGTCGCCCTTCACGGTCCAGAGATCGTGGTTGTGGATCGGCGCCAGCAGGGTGCGGATCCGCACCTGCCCGGGACGGGGCTCGGGCAGTGGGACGTCACGGACGGACAGGACGCTCGCGGGGTCGCCGAACTCGTCCTGGATCAGTGCACGCATGGATGTCTCCTAAGTCGGGGGATGGTGGGGGGAGTTCAGTCGTCGGCGACGGTCACGGTGACGTCGACGTTGCCGCGCACGGCGTTCGAGTACGGGCAGACCTGATGCGCCGCATCGGCCAGCGCCTGGGCGGCGTCGTGCTCGAGCGCCGGGATGATCACCTCGAGCGCGACGGTGAGGCCGAATCCGCCGGAACCGTTGGGGCCGATGCCGACTCGGGCGCCCACGCTCGAGTCGCCGAGGTCCGCCTTCTGCGAGCGGGCTACCATCTGCAGCGCGGAATGGAAGCACGCCGCGTAGCCGGCGGCGAAGAGCTGCTCGGGATTGGCGCCGTCGCCCGAGCCGCCCATCTCCTTCGGGACGGCCAGCTGCAGATCGACGCGGCCGTCGTCGGTGCGGGTGCGGCCGTCGCGGCCTGCGCCGGTGGCGATCGCCTCTGCGGTGTACACGGTGCTCATGGATGCTCCTTCGGAACGGTGGAGGGTCAGGTGTGGGCCGCGCAGAAGCGGTTCGCCAGGTCGCGGAGCGCGATCGCGTCCTCGACGGGGAGGTCGAAGCTCTCGTAGACCCGGCGCCGGGCCGCGTCGACCCGCGGACGCAGCGCACGCCCGGCGTCGGTGACGTGGACCGTGACCAGGCGTTCGTCGGCCTGGTCACGTCGGCGTTCGAGCAGGCCGGCGCCCTCGAGGCGCCGGATCAGTGGAGAGAGTGTGCCGCTGTCGAGTCGCAACCGGTCGCCGAGCGCGGAGACGGTGACGCCGTCGTGCTCCCACAGCGCGAGGAGGGTCACGTACTGGGTGTACGTGAGGCCCAGCGCCGACAGTTCGGTGCGGTAGGCGTTCGACGCGACCCGCGCCGCCGAGTACAGCGCGAAGCACAGCTGGTCGTCGAGGGTCTGGCTTGCTTCCACCTGATGATCATGACACGCAATTCAGTTGCGCACAACTAAAATGCCTCAGACTGTACGAACGGTGCCGACCTGTCTACCTGCAGGTTTACAGATCTGGCAGATGTGTCCACGAATCGCTTGACAAACATGGCGAAGGTGTCAAATACTGACTCTAGAGCGTATGACCTCAGTCACAGCCCTCATCGGGGGCGAACGGATTAAGGAGGGCACCGTGAAGGGCCTGGCTTACATCGACGCGGACGGCAAGGAAGCCGTCTGGACCGACCACAAGAAGCGAATGTGGCTGTGGGGGCTGTTCGTGCCCACCGCCCTGTTCTTCGCCGTGGGGCTCATGATGCTGCTCGGCATCGGCAGCACACCGCTGATGTACCTCGCCCCGGTGCTCTGGTGGATCGGCCCGCTGCTGCTGTACGTGATCCTCCCGATCGTCGACATCAAGGCCGGCGACGACGGCGAGAACCCGCCGGAGGAGGTGATGGAGGCCCTCGAGAACTCCCGGTACTACAAGTGGCTCACGTACATCTTCCTCCCGTGTCACCTCGCGTCGCTGGTGGCGATGTGCTATTTCCTCACCGCCGATGACCTCAGCTGGCTCGGTGGCGTGTACGCCGGCGGCGGCGGGCTCAGCCTCATCAGCCAGATCGGCGTCACCCTCAGCCTCGGCGTGGTGACCGGCATCGGCATCAACACCGGCCACGAGCTCGGCCACAAGAAGCCCGAGAACGAGCGATGGATCGCCAAGCTCACCCTCGCGCCGGCCATGTACGGCCACTTCTTCATCGAGCACAACCGCGGTCACCACGTGCGGGTGGCCACGCCGGAGGACCCCGCCAGCGGCCGCTTCGGCGAGACCTTCTGGGAGTTCCTGCCGCGCAGCGTCTGGGGCAGCCTGAAGTCGTCCTGGGAACTGGAGAAGACCCGCCTGCACCGCCTCGGCAAGAGCCCGTGGACGCTGAAGAACGACGTACTCAACGCCTGGCTCATGACGATCGTCCTGTACGGCGTGCTGACCGCGGTCTTCGGCTGGTACGTCCTGCCCTTCCTGATCCTGCAGGGCGTCTACGGGTTCAGCCTGCTGGAGTCCGTGAACTATCTCGAGCACTACGGTCTGCTGCGTCAGAAGCTCGCCTCGGGCCGCTACGAGCGCTGCGCGCCGAAGCACTCCTGGAACTCGGACCGCATCGTCACCAACGTCTTCCTCTACCACCTGCAGCGTCACAGCGATCACCACGCGAACCCCACCCGGCGCTACCAGACCCTCCGGTCGTTCGAGGAGGCACCGTCGCTGCCCCAGGGCTACGCCACGTTGATCGGCGTGACCTACTTCCCGCCCCTGTGGCGCAAGATCATGGACCACCGCGTCCTCGATCACTACGACGGTGACATCACCAAGGTCAACATCCATCCCCGCGTCCGGGACCGGGTCCTCGCCAAGTACGGCGCCGCCACCCCCGGAGAGCAGGCCGCCGCATGAGTTCCTTCAAGTGCCCCATCTGCGACTACGTGTACGACGAGGCCACCGGCGCGCCCCGCGAGGGGTGGCCCGCCGGCACCGCCTGGACCGACATCCCCGACGACTGGAACTGCCCCGACTGCGGGGTCCGGGACAAGATCGACTTCGAGCCGGTCTGAGTCCGAATCCTCGCCCCGAGAAAGGAAACGATCATGAGTGACGCCCCCTTCAAGCTGTTCCGCTGCCTCCAGTGCGGCTTCGAGTACGACGAGGCAGAGGGCTGGCCCGAGGACGGCATCGAGCCCGGCACCCGCTGGGACGACATCCCCGACGACTGGTCCTGCCCCGACTGCGGCGCCGCCAAGGCCGACTTCGAGATGGTCGAGGTGTCGCGGGCATGAGCACCGACAGTGTGGTGATCGTCGGCACGGGCGTCGCGGGCGCCACCGCGGCCCTGGCGCTGCGGACCGGCGGATTCGACGGGAACGTGACCCTCATCGGTCGCGACCAGTACCTCCCGTACCGGCGGCCCACGCTGTCGAAGGACGTCCTCCTCTCGGGCATGCCCGTCGAGAAGGCGCTCCTCAAGCCGGCGGCGCACTGGGAGGACATCGCGGTCGCCGTCCGCACCGGGGTCACGGTCACGGGCGGTGACACCGGCGCCCGCACCCTGGAACTGTCCGACGGTGCCGCACTCGCCTACGGCTCGCTGGTCCTGGCGACCGGCGGTGTCGCCCGGGAGTTGCCGGGCCTGCCGCCGGCGCCGCGCGTGAAGTACCTGCGGGACTTCGCCGACGCGACCGCTCTGCGCGACGAACTGAGCCGCGCGTGCAGCGTCATCGTCCTGGGTGCGGGCCTCATCGGTTCGGAGGTCGCCTCGGCGGCCGCGAAGCTGGGCGCGGCCGTCACCGTCGTCGAGCCGGCCGCGCTGCCGCTCGCCCGTGTCGTGCCTCCCTCGATCGGTGAGCGTCTTGCAGGCCTGCAGCGCGCCGCCGGCGTCGACCTGCTCCTCGGCGTCCGGGCGGGCGCGATCACCGTCGAGCCCGATCAGGTCTCCGTCGCGCTGCCCGGCGGCGGTGTGCTCGTCGCCGATCTCCTGGTGGTCGCGGTGGGCTCCACCCCCGACACCGGCCTCGCCGAGCGTCTGGCCCTGCGGGTGAACGACGGTATCCTGGTCAACGAGCAGTACCGCACGTCCGCCGAGGGCGTCTACGCCGTCGGCGACTGCGCGCGGGTGCCCAACCCGCTGGAGGGAGGCACCTACCGCGCCGAGAACTGGTCAGCGGCACAGGACCAGGGCACGGCGGTCGCGCAGGTGCTCCTCGGCGGTGCGCCCGCCCCCACGGTCCCGTGGGGTTGGTCGAACCAGTTCGGGGCGGTACTGCAGTTCGCGGGCTGGCCCGCGGCGGACGACGAGCTGGAGGTGGACGGCCCCATGGACACGGCGAGCAGTGATCCCTTCTTCGCGCGGTGCCACCGCGACGGCGCGCTCGCGGGCGCCGTGGCGATGGGGCGGCCCAAGGAACTCCGGGCGGTCCGTGGCGAATTGTCCGAGCAGATCGCGGCGGCGGTCGCGCGATGACCGTCCTCGTCGGGCGCGATGCCGCTGATGCCGCGCCCAAGCAAACGGTGCGGGATCAGGCGCTCGACGCGGTGAGCGACGTCCTCAGCGGGCGGGAGTGGTCGGCGGTCACGATGGCCGCCGTAGCCCGCCAGGCGGGCGTCAGCAGGCAGACCCTCTACAACGAGTTCGGATCCCGCAAGGGCATGGCCGTCGCCTACGTCACCCGGTTCGTCGACGGCCTGCTCGCCTACGTGCAGGAGCGGATCGACGCCAATCCCGGCCAGATCGACGCGGCGGTCGAGGACGCCATGCGCGGCGTCTTCCGGATCGGTATGGGCGACCCGGTGGTCATCAACATCGTGGGCCCGAACCCCCACCGCGACCTCATGGGGATCGTGACGATCGACGGCACGCCGATCATGCAGCGGGCTTCCGAGGGGCTGGCGGAGATCCTCGCGATGAGCTGGGCGCAGGTCCGCCGGGCGGATGCGCAGGTCGCCGCCGCCGTGCTCGTGCGGCTCGCGTTCAGCCACCTCACGATGCCGATCGAGGGCCCGGAGGAGGCGGCGCGCGAGGTCTCCGAGGTGCTCTCACCCTTCCTCGCCCAGGCCGTCCGCGCCTGAGCGCCGTCCCTCAGGGGCGTGGGCAGTCGGCGCAGCGGCCGAAGATCTCCAGCGTGTGCGTCACGTCGGTGAAGCCGTGCGCGGCGGCGGTCCGCGCCGACCACGCTTCGACGGCCCGGTCCGTCACCTCGACCGTGCGCCCGCACTCGCGGCAGACCAGATGGTGATGGTGCTCGTCGGAGCACAGGCGGAACAGGGCCTCGCCGCTGTCGGTCCGCAGGGTGTCCACGGCGCCCGCGTCCGCCATCGCCTGCAGGTTCCGGTACACCGTGGTCAGGCCGATCGACTCGCCGTCCGCGCGCAGCTGTTCGTGCAGTTCCTGGGCCGACTTGAACTCCGAGACCGATTGCAGCGCCTGCGTGATGGCGCCGCGCTGTTTAGTCGCGCGGACGCCGGTGCCCTTCGCAGCGTGGGTGGTCACCATCAGGCTCCCGGCCGTTCGGTGGCGTGCGCGACCGCGTCGACCACGATGTGCGCGAGGTGGTCGTCGACGAGCCGGTAGACGATCTCGCGGCCGTTGCGCTCGCCGCGCACGACGCCGGCGGACTTGAGCACGCGCAGGTGCTGGCTGACCAGTGGCTGGGTCACGCCCAGCGCGTCGACCAGCTGATGGACGCACAGCTCGGAGTGCATGAGCTCGAGGACGATGGAGATGCGGACCGGGGCCGCCAGGGCGCGCAGCAGGTCGCCCGTGGCGGTCAGCACCGCGGGGTCGGGCTGGGCGCGCGGCGGGTCCTCGGGGTCGACGGGGCAGTCGGCGACGACGTCGGTGGGAATGGGAGCCTCCTCTTATCAACAATCATTTTCATATGCGGGATCGGCCACGTCAAGCGAGCGTGCGGGAGGCGTCCCATCGCGCCGGGGCGCGAGGCGCGAACGGTAGAGTCGGTGCGTACGTTTTTCTGGTCTCACAACCCGTCGGAGATGAAGCGCGCCGTGGCCAAAGCAACCAAAGTCGATACCGTCGCCAACCTGTGCAAGCGCAGGGGGCTGGTCTTCCAGTCGGGTGAGATCTACGGCGGCACGAAGTCGGCCTGGGACTACGGGCCGCTGGGCGTCGAGCTCAAGGAGAACATCAAGAAGCAGTGGTGGCGGAACATGATCACCACGCGCGACGACGTGGTGGGTCTGGACAGCGCGATCATCCTGCCCCGCGAGGTGTGGGTGGCGTCGGGCCATGTCTCCGTCTTCAACGACCCGCTGGTCGAATGCCTGAACTGCCACAAGCGGCACCGCCAGGACCACCTGCAGGAGGCCTTCGCCGAGAAGCGCGCGGCCAAGGGCGAGACCGTCGACCCGGACGACGTGCCCATGACGGAGATCGTCTGCCCCGACTGCGGCACCAAGGGGCAGTGGACCGAGCCGCGCGACTTCAACATGATGCTCAAGACCTACCTCGGCCCGATCGAGTCCGAGGAGGGCATGCACTACCTGCGTCCCGAGACCGCGCAGGGCATCTTCGTGAACTTCAAGAACGTCATGACGACGGCTCGCAAGAAGCCGCCGTTCGGCATCGGCCAGATCGGCAAGAGCTTCCGCAACGAGATCACGCCGGGCAACTTCATCTTCCGTACTCGCGAGTTCGAGCAGATGGAGATGGAGTTCTTCGTCAAGCCCGGTGAGGACGACACCTGGCACCAGTACTGGATCGACTACCGCCTCAAGTGGTACACGGATCTGGGCATCGATCCGGAGAATCTGCGCCTGTTCACGCATCCGCAGGAGAAGCTCAGCCACTACTCCAAGGGCACCGTCGACATCGAGTACCGCTTCGAGTTCGCCGGCAGCGAGTGGGGCGAGCTCGAGGGCATCGCCAACCGCACCGACTTCGATCTGGGGACCCACACGAAGCACTCGGGAGAGTCGCTGGAGTTCTTCGACCAGCAGTCGGGCGAGCGCTACACCCCGTACGTCATCGAGCCCGCGGCCGGCCTGACCCGCTCGCTGATGGCCTTCCTCGTGGACGCCTACACCGAGGAGGAGGTGCCGAAGGCCAACGGCGGCACCGATACCCGCGTGGTGCTGAAGCTGGACCGCCGGCTCGCGCCCGTGAAGGTGGCCGTGCTGCCGCTCTCGCGCGACGAGAAGCTCTCGCCCAAGGCCCGCGAGCTGGCCGCGCAGCTGCGCCAGTTCTGGAACGTCGACTTCGACGACGCCCAGGGCATCGGCAAGCGCTACCGCCGCCAGGACGAGATCGGTACCCCGTTCTGCGTCACGGTCGATTTCGACACCCTCGACGACGATTCCGTGACCGTGCGCGAGCGCGACACGATGGCGCAGGAGCGTGTGCCGCTCGCGGAGATTCAGCAGTACCTGGCCGCGCGCCTCGCCGGCTGCTGATCCACACCCGTCCGGGCCGTCGAGCGACGAGGCCGTCCACCGCACGGTGGGCGGCCTCGCGCGTGCCGGGCGCCGCTAGCCGCAGGTGATCTCGATGCGGAACTTCTTGGTGCTCAGGTCGGCGGCGCGCGCCTCGCCGGTGATCGTGTACCGGTTGCCGGCCTTGGAGGCCTTCGCGGAGCCGACCTTGCCCACCGGCGTGTTCAGCACCGTCATCACGTTCCCGCCGGTGGCGATGAACAGGCTGTTCACGGTGGGCGGGTTGCCCTCGGTGAGCATGGCGCCGATGCCACGGGCAGTCTGCACGCTGCCCGAGCCGACCGTGATTCCGTCGCCGTTGCGTGAGCATCCGGCGTTGACGAACTCGGCCGCGGACTCGGCCTTGCCGTCGATCTCGACCACGGTGCTCGAGTCGATGTTGGGTGAGGTGCACGCCGCGAGCGCCACGAGGGTGCAGCCCGCGAGGGCGACTGCCGCTTTCTTCATGCGCATCACCGTACCGGTGCATCGCCGCCGGTCCGGTGCACCGCACCCACCGGGTCGCACGGTCGCGTTATGGGATACTCGGGGCATGACGAACGGCAAGGTAGTCCACTTCGACACGCAGCGCGGCTTCGGCTTCCTAGCGCCGGACGCGGGAGGCGAGGACGTCTTCCTCCATGTGAACGACATCGACTTCGACGAGTCGGCGCTGCGGCCCGGCACGGCGGTGACGTTCGAGGTGGAGAAGGGCGACAAGGGGCTCAAGGCGGTGAACGTCGCGGTCGTCGGCGGTGCGCCCGCCGCCGCACCTCGCCGCGACAACCGGGACCAGCGCGACGGGCGGGGCGATCGTGGGGATCGCCGCGATCACGCGCCGCGTCGCGACACCGCGCCGCGGCCGGTTGCCGGCGCGCTCGACATGCAGTCCTTCGTCGATGAGCTCACCGAACTGCTGCTGGATTCCTCGAACGACCTGACCGCCGGTCAGATCATCGAGATCCGCCAGCGCATCGCGGATTTCGCCTTCGCCCGCGGCTGGGTCACCGAGTAGGTGCCGCTGCTGCCCGGGCCGGCCGCCTATCAGCCGGCCGACGTCGAACGCCTCGTCGCCGAGCCGCCCAAGACGGCCGGCCTCGAAGCGGATTCGGAGCCCACGCTGTTCTCGGGCCCGCAGTGGGAGGCCCTGCGGTGGGAGGGGCACAGCTCCGCCTTCGCGCGGGATCGCGCGCGCGTCCTGCACAGTGCCGCGCTGCGGCGTCTCGCCGATAAGACGCAGGTCGTGGGCCCGCGCGAGGGCGACACGCCCCGCACCCGGCTCACGCACTCGCTGGAGGTCAGCCAGATCGGCCGGGGTATCGCCCTCGGCATCGGCTGCGACCCGGACCTGGTCGATCTCGCGGGCCTCGCCCACGACATCGGGCATCCGCCGTACGGGCACAACGGCGAGCGGGCGCTCGACGAGGTGGCGCGGGACATCGGCGGCTTCGAGGGCAATGCGCAGAACCTGCGGATCCTCACCCGGCTCGAACCGAAGGTGCTGAACGCCGCGGGGGAGTCGGTGGGCCTCAACCTCACGCGGGCCGCGCTCGACGCCGCGACGAAGTACCCGTGGCTGCGCCGCGAGCCGGGCGGCAAGTTCGGCGTCTACGACGACGACGCGCACGTTCTCGAGTGGATGCGCGGCGGCGAGAACGGGCCGCACGGCACCCGGCAGTGTCTCGAATCGCAGGTCATGGACTGGTCCGACGACGTCGCCTATTCGGTGCACGACGTGGAGGACGGCGTGCTCTCGGGCCGCCTCGACCTGCGCGCGCTCTCCTCGCCCGAGGAGGTGCGCAGCCTCTCGGGCTTCGGCGCGAGCAGCTTCCGCGGCGCCGAGGCCGCCGAGCTGGAGGAGGCCGGCGCGCGGCTCGCCTCCTTCGAGGTGGTCGCGGAGGCCGCGAAGTACGACGGGGGCCTCGCGTCGTCCGTGGCGCTCAAACGCATGACCAGCGAATTGGTGGGGCGGTTCGCGTCCGCCGCCATCGACGCGACCCGCGCCGCCACGGCCAACGAACCGGTATGCCGGTACGAGGCCGACGTCGCGGTGCCGCCGTCGGTGCGTGCCGAAGTGATCCTGCTGAAAACGATGGCGCTGCAGTACATCTACTCGAACCAGATGCACCTGGCGATCCAGCAGGGGCAGCGGGACCGGATCCTGCGCGTGGCGGACTACCTGATGGGAGCGTCGCCGTCGAACATCGATCCGCTGTACTCGCCGGCCTACCTCGCCGCGGATTCGGACGCCGTGCGCCTGCGCGTGGTGGTCGACCAGATCGCGTCGATGACGGAGACGCGGCTCGAGCGGCTGGACCAGAAGGTCCTCGAGGGCTGACCGGCAGTACACTCGAACCTGTGGTCGGCAGAATCCCGGAGCGTGACATCGCGGCGATCCGCGACCGTGCGCGCATCGAGGACGTCGTCGGCGAGTACGTGGCTCTGCGCCCCGCCGGCGTGGGGTCGATGAAGGGCCTGTGCCCGTTCCACGACGAGAAGACCCCCAGCTTCCACGTGCGGCCCACGCAGGGCTTCTTCCACTGCTTCGGCTGCGGCGAGGGCGGCGACGTCATCTCCTTCCTCCAGAAGATCGAGCACGTGCCCTTCGTGGAGGCCGTGGAGCAGCTCGCCGACAAGGTGGGCATCCAGATCACGTACGAGGGCGGCGGGCCCGGCCCGAAGCAGGACCGCGGCACCCGCATGCGGCTGGTCGCCGCCAACGCGGCCGCCCAGAAGTTCTACGCCGAGCAGTTGCGCACTCCCGAGGCCGAGGCGGCCCGTACGTACCTCACGGACCGGCAGTTCACGGAGGAGGACGCGGCGTTCTACGGCTGCGGGTACGCACCGTCGGGCTGGGACACGATGACCAAGGCCCTGCTGCGACAGGGCTTCGAGGTCAAGGAGCTCGAGGCCGCGGGCCTGACCAAGCCCGGGCAGCGCGGGCCGATCGACCGGTTCCACCGCCGGCTGCTGTGGCCCATCAAGAATCTCGGCGGCGACGTGATCGGGTTCGGGGCGCGCAAGCTCTTCGACGACGACAACCTCGGCAAGTACATGAACACCAGCGAGACCATGCTCTACAAGAAGTCCCAGGTCCTGTTCGGGCTCGACCACGCGAAGAAGCACATCGCCAAGGGACATCAGGTCGTCGTCGTCGAGGGCTACACCGATGTGATGGCGATGCACGCCGCGGGCGTCGAGACCGCCGTCGCCTCCTGCGGTACCGCCTTCGGCGAGGAGCACGTCTCGCTGGTGCGGCGACTCATGATGGACGACAGCTACTTCCGCGGCGAGGTCATTTACACGTTCGACGGCGACGAGGCCGGACGCGCCGCCGCGATGAAGGCCTTCGACGGCGACCAGAAGATCGCCGGGCAGACCTTCGTCGCCGTGGCGCCCGACGGGATGGACCCGTGTGAGCTGCGGCAGAAGCACGGCGACGAGGCGGTGCGCGACCTGATCGCGCAGCGGGTCCCGATGTTCGAGTTCGCGGTGAAGACGCTGATCACCGAGTTCGACCTCGACACCGCCGAGGGTCGCGTGCACGCACTGCGCCGCTCGGTACCCGTCGTCGCGCGGATCAAGGACATGGCACTGCGGGACGAGTACGCCCGGCAGCTCGCCGGCTGGGTCGGCTGGGACGACGTGACGCAGGTGCTGCGCCGCGTGCGCGAGGAGTCCGCCCGGATCCGCCGCGGCGAGGGACGCCCCGGGCCGGGCGCGCCGGCACCGTCGACCACCAGGTTCCGCGAGCCGGCGGCCCCCGCCCCGGTCCCGGAGCACAGGCCGACCGGGCCCCAGCGGCCGAACCCGGCGGACCCGGTGCTGTGGGTGCAGCGCGAGGTGCTCAAGGCGGCGCTGCAGGTGCCGTCGTTGGCGGGCATGGTCTTCGATGCGCTCTCGGACGACATGTTCACCGACCCCGCCTACCGCGCGGTGCGGCTGGCGATCGAGTCCGCGGGCGGCATCGCCGCCGGTCTCGGCGGTCCGGAGTGGGTCGACACGGTGGTTCGCCATGTCGACGGCCCCGTGCTGGAGCCGCTCGTCACCGAACTCGCGGTGGAGCCGATGCAGGTGGCGGGCGATCCGTCACCGCGCTACGTCGAGTCGGTCATGGCTCGGCTGCAGGAGGTGTGGGTCGGGGCGCAGGTGGCCGACCTGAAGTCGAAGCTGCGGCGCATGTCGCCCAACTCCGACGGTGACTACAACCGCCTGTTCGGCGACCTCGTGGCGCTCGAGAGCTACCGCCAGAGTCTCCTCAAGATGGCCGTGGGCGATTCGGCGTTCTGAGCGGTCGGGCGACGCCGGTCAGTCCAGGTCGGTCTTGGGGGAGTAGATCACCGTCTGCGCGTCGATCTCCCGCATCGTGCGCATCTTCGGATCGGGGTTGAGCTGCTCGGCGAGCTTGCGGCGCCCGATCTCCACGGCCCTCTTGGTCGCCGGGCTGGTGGCGATGGCCTTCGCGGTGCGGTTGATCTGCTCGTATCGGCGGCGTCCGGCCTTGGTGCCCAGCACGTAGCCCGCACCTGCGGCGATAACCAGTCGCATCATGCCGCCACTGTACCGGCCGCGGGCCCGCTCCGGCGGGCGGTCCCCGGCCGATAGGCTCGATCCATGAGCTCGTACCCACCCGCCCAGACCGTCGCAGAGTTCGAGGCCAACATCGCCGAGGTGATGCGCCGCATCGACGCCGCGGCGGCCCGGGCGGGGCGGTCACCGTCGGACGTGCGCCTGCTGCCGGTCAGCAAGACGGTGCCCCAGGAGCGCCTCCGGCTCGCCGTCGCGGCGGGCTGCCGCGAGTTGGGGGAGAACAAGGTCCAGGAGGCCAAGCGCAAGAGCGCCGAGATGGCGGATCTGGACGTCTCCTGGGCCGTGATCGGGCACCTGCAGACCAACAAGGCCAAGGACGTCGCCGCCGTGGCGGCCGAGTTCCAGGCCCTCGACAGCGTCCGGGTCGCGGAGGCGCTCGACCGTCGGCTGCAGGCGCTGGGTCGGGGCCTCGACGTCTACGTGCAGGTGAACACCTCGGATGAGGAGCAGAAGTACGGGCTGCCGCCGGCCGAGGTGCCCGCCTTCCTCGATGCGTTGCCCGCGTACACCTCGCTGCGGGTGCGGGGCTTCATGACGCTCGCGGAGTTCTCCTCCGACGAGGAGCGCGTGCGGGCCTGCTTCCGGCGTCTCCGCGACGTCCGTGACCGCGCGGTGCAGTCCTGGCCGGAAGCGGGCGAGCTGTCCATGGGCATGTCCGGCGACTACGAGGTCGCGGTCGAGGAGGGCTCGACCTGCGTGCGGGTCGGCCAGGCGATCTTCGGCTCGCGGGCGCTGCCCGACAGCCACTACTGGCCCGAAGGGCAGTAATCTTCCCCTCGTGTTGACCGACGACGAGGACCGCCAGTTCACGCCCGCCGACATCGCCGAACTGGTGGCGGTCGTCGTGGCCCTCGGGCTGCTGTTCTGGCTGCTCGAACCGCTCAACCCGTGGGTGAAGTACCCCGCGATCCTGTTCGGCTCCGTGGCGGTGCTCGCGGTGTGGCGCGGCCTGCGCAGGATGGTGGACAGGCGCACGGGCGGCCGCGCCGGGAGGATCGCGCCGCTGCAGGTGGTCCAGACCGCGCCGGGCGCGCACTCGCTGGTGCTCGTGGCCGGCGGCAGGCCGTCCGACGACGCCGTCCGTGCCCACGGGCACGAACCGAACGGATACTTCTGGCAGGGGATCGCCGAGCGGATCGCGCCGCAGCTCGTCGAGCGTGTGCACCTGGACAGCGAGGCCGGGCTGTTCAGCGCCCGCGGCGAGCGGGAGGTCCTGGTGCTGCTGGGATCGGCGATGGCCTCCGTGGTGAACGATCCCGCGCGCCTGCGCGAGGTGCTCGCTGCCGCTCAGGCCGACGGCTTCGTCTTCGACGACTGATCCGGGAGGTCTCGTGCTCGGACTCGTGCGCTCCTGCGCCGCGCACCTCGATCCCGAGGTCCGAGCGCTCTGGCGTGCGCACGTCTGCGGCCTGTGCCTCTCGCTCCGGGACACGGCAGGGCAGCCGGCGCGCCTGTTCACCAACACCGACGCGGCGCTACTGTCCGTGCTCGTGGAGGCGCAGCAGCCGCGGCCCGCCGCGAAACGGAGAGCGGGGCCGTGCGCCCTGCGGGGGCTGCGCGGCGCGGAGGTGATCGCGCCCGCGGAACTCGGTGTGCGGCTGGGCAGTACTGCGGCCCTCGCACTGGCGTCCGCGAAGGTCGGCGACCGGGCCGCAGAGCGCGAAGAGGGGCTGTGCGGCCCAGGCGCCGCGGATCGGCGCACCGTCGGGCTACGGCGGTGGGCCGAGCGGCGCCTGCAGCGGACCGCGGCGGCCGACGCCGAGGTGGCCGCGGCCGCGCGCGTGCCCGAGGCGCTCGCGGGTCTCGCGGAGCAGGCGCGGATCGAATCGCGCGCGACGCGGCTGGACGAGGTGGTCGCGCCCACGGCGACCGCGGTGGGTGCGATGTTCGCGGCGTCGGCGGAGCTCGCGGGGTGCCCGGAGAACCAGGAGGCGCTCGGTGAGCTCGGCCGCGCGTACGGCGAGTTCGCGCACCTCGCGGACGCGTTGGAGGACTTGGCGGCCGATCGGGCTCGGGGCGACTACAACCCGCTCGACGCGACCGGGACGTCCGTCGACGCGGCCGTCGCCCGACTGCAGGCGCTGCGCGACATCGTGATCGACCGGCTCGGCCGGGTGGAACTGCGCGATGAGCGACTCGTCCGGCCGTTGCTGCTGACTGCGATGACAGTCGTGCTCGCCGCCCGGCGTGCGCCGATGAGCAAACGGGCGAAGAAGAAGCTCGGACGGCGCTCCGTCGACGCCGGCGAGAATGCGGGAGACTGCTGTTGCGACGGGGACTGCTGCTGCGACGGCGGATGCTGTGACTGCTCGTGAGACGACACCGCCCCGGTAGGAGCAGTGGCTCCTACCGGGGCGGCGACGGTTTCGGGTACTAGGCCTCGACGCGGACGTCGGCGCGGGCCGGGATCACCACGGGGTGCACGCCGGACATGCGCTCGAGCACGCGGACCACCTGGCAGGAGTAGCCGTACTCGTTGTCGTACCAGACGTAGAGCACGAGGTCCTTGCCGTCGGCGATGGTCGCGAGACCGTCGACGATGCCGGCGCGGTGCGAGCCCACGAAGTCCGTCGACACGACCTCGGGGGACTCGATGTAGTCGATCTGCTGGCGCAGCTTCGAGTGCAGCGAGACGCGACGGAGGTAGTCGTTGACCTCGTCCTTGCTGGTCGGCTTCTCGAGGGTGATGTTGAGGATCGCCAGCGAGACGTCGGGCGTGGGGACGCGGATGGACGAGCCCGTGAGCTTGCCCTCGAGCTGCGGCAGCGCCTTCGAGACGGCCTTTGCGGCGCCGGTCTCGGTGATCACCATGTTGAGCACCGCCGAGCGTCCGCGGCGATCGCCCTTGTGGAGGTTGTCGATCAGGTTCTGATCGTTGGTGAACGAGTGCACGGTCTCGACGTGGCCGCGCTGGATGCCGTAGGCCTCGTCCAGAGCCGCGAGGACCGGGGTGATCGCGTTCGTGGTGCACGACGCGGCCGAGAGGATCGAGTCCTCGTCGGTGATGGTGCTGTCGTTGATGCCGTGCACGATGTTCTTCAGCGGCGCCTTGCCGGGCGCGGTGAGCAGCACGCGCGCGGCGCCCTTGCTCTTGAGGTGCAGGCCGAGGCCCTCCTCGTCGCGCCACTTGCCGGTGTTGTCGACGATCAGCGCATCCTTGATGCCGTACGCGGTGTAATCGATGGTCGACGGGTCGTCCGAGTAGATGACCTGGATGCGCGTGCCGTTGGCGATGATGACGTCGTTCTCGGGGTCGATCGAGACCGAACCGGCGAACGGGCCGTGCACCGAGTCGCGGGCCAGTAGGCTGGCGCGCTTCTCGAGGTCGTTCTTGACGCTGCGGCGCACGACGATCGCGCGCAGGCGCAGACCGTGGCCGTTACCGGCGTGGCTGATCAGGATGCGGGCGAGCAGGCGGCCGATGCGGCCGAAGCCGTAGAGCACCACGTCGGCGCCGTCACCGTCGGAGACCGGGACGTTGCGCTTGGCGATCTCGGCGCGCAGCAGGTCCTGCACGGCCTCGTCGGACTCGAGGTCCGCGGCGAGGACGGCGAGACGTGCGATGTCGATCGATGCGGGCTCGGGCGCGATCTCCAGGAGGCCGCGCAGGACCTTCTCCGTCTGCGACAGGGTGAGGGCCTGGTGGCCCAGCTCCTCGGCGCGCTCGTGCGCCGAGATCACCGCGGAGGTGGAGAGGTTGATCAGGCGGTGACCATGGATCGACGACACCACGCCGTGCTGGCGGTACAGCCGGCCGATGATGGGGATCAGGCGCTCGGCCTGCTCCTCACGGGCGACCCAGGCGTCGCGGTGGCTGTCGTACGCACCGCGATGCCCATCGGCAGTCGCGGAGTTCGACGGGGACTCGGGCTCCAGCTGTTGCGTCACGCCCATCATTATGCAATGCGCCGACCGGGCAGCGGGTCACCGGGGCGATGGTGAGAACGGGCAACCAGTCAGCGCCGGAATGCCTGGTCACCGTGGTCGGGGTGCCGGGCTCGTTGCGTGAGTGTCAGTCCGGTTCCCCGAGCGCCCGTTCGACCCGGTCGACGACCGACGTCGGTGTCGCGCCCGTCGTGTCGACCACGCCGTCGTGGGCACTCGACCGCCGCAGGTGTGCCGCTTCCCGGTGCGCGCGGACGGCGATGGCGCGCTGCTGTCCCGGTGTCGCGCCGAGGAGCGCATCGCCCGGCAAGCGCCCGGTGCTCGTCAGCGAGCGCAGAGCGACGCGGGCGGTGAGCGCATCGTCGGACGCATCGAGGAGGACGCGCGTCAGCGTCTCGCCGTGGTGCGCCTCTGCGACCAGGTCCGGATCGCGGGTCACGACGATGAGCTCGTCCGCTCCCGCGTGCGCGTAGCCGCGGGTCACTGCGGCGTACGCGGCGGCGTGCACGTCGCGGTCGTGACCGGGCGCGTGGAAGGCGAGCTGCTCGACGTCGATGTACGCGGTCGCGCGTCCTGCCGCCCACCTCCGTCGGACGAATTCCCAGCCGATGGTGGATTTACCGACGGCGGTCGCGCCATGAAGCACGGTCGTCGGCAGGCGCGCTGCGGGGGTGCGGGGCGCGGCAGTCCACGGCCGGGGATCGGTCGCGCAGTAGAGGGAGACCAGTTCCCGCGCGACCTCGTCCACGCCGCGCGCGGTGGTGTCGACGGTGGCTGCCGTGCTGCGGTCGAGTCGCGAGGCCAGTTCCTCGAGGTCGCCGAGGGTGTCCGGTGCCGAGCCGCGGACCAGGTAGCGCCGTCGCAGCTCGGGCCAGTCGCAGCGGAGTCGCACGTGCGTGAGGTCGATGCCGGGATTCGCTGGAGCATCGGCGAAGACGGGTTCGTCGAGGTTCGGGTCGACGATGCCGGAGATCACCATCTGGCCGAGGCCGAGCTCGCTGAGGGCCTCGACCAGGCGACGGGCGTTCTCCGCCTTCACGGCGTGCTGCCCGGCCCCGGTGAGGCGCGCGAAGGGCCCCAGCAGTCCGAGCTGATCGATGTCGACGTACGCGGCGTTCGCGCCGGCGGCGGCGAGTCGTTCGAACACCCGCCACCCGGTGGTGGTCTTTCCCGTTCCGGGCGCGCCGCTGATCCACAGCGCTGAGGTGGTCACGGATCCAACGTATCCGGGGCCGCAAGCGGAATTCCGCGATGACCTTTCGGTCGGTGGGGCAGGTGGGGCTCGAACCCACGACCAGCGGATTATGAGAGCGTTAGTCCTACCGTGCTCCGAGACGTATGACCAGGCAAGATGCGATTGTCGATTCCGCAGACACGCAGGTGAGGGCGACTATTTGCGCACCGGTTGAGCAGTAGCGGACACCGGCCAACCATCGCCTGATTACCCGCAGCGGCCGGGGTGACGCCGGGGTGGGCAGCGAGAAGAAGCGCCCGGCCGCCAGAAGTGCGGGTGGTCCAGCCGGATGAACGACGGTGGTTACACGACAACTTGGAGGCCGTAGCGTGTGCCGTTGGCGAAGGGGCCTTCTAGAACACGATCCTGAAGCCCGCGCTGATCGCCGTTGGTCTACCGGCGAGCCAACCCGCGAGGCCCGCCACAAAGACGCGCGCCGCCGAGCCGGCGCACCACGGCGTCCGTCTGCACGATCTGCGGCCACGTTCGCCACCATGCAGCTGATGGCTGGGGTATGCACTTCATGCAGGTGTCGCGGTGGCTCGGCCACGGCACGTTCACGCTGACCCCGGATACCTACGGCGACTGGATCCCCGAGGAGGATGGCGGCGCGCTCAACACGCTGCCCGCCCCTGCTCTGCCCGCGGCCACGCCGCCGACCGAGGAGCTTGCCTCGGTGATCCAGCTATTCGGAGGCCAGTAGGCGCGTTGGGTGACGGCGGACGGTTGAGGTCGCCTATACTGAAGGCAGTGCACACCGATGCGGTCGTTGAAACACTACGGCTTTGGTACCAACATCGGCGCGCTCTAGTCGAACGGTCCCGGTCTCGCGGCAACGCTTGAGGCCGGGACCCACGCTCAGGCCGTTGCCTACGAGCATGGCCAGGTGGTGGGCCGTCCGGCATCGAGGGGGACCTGCCTTCTTGAGTCGCGTCAAACCCGCATCCTACGGCGTGTCGACAGGAAGCCGTAGCAATTGTCACGAGCGCGGGTGGGTGCACGGGGGTAGCAGGGGTGACGTGCACAAGCCGGGGGAGACTGCGAAAACGCCATCCACCTGCGAGAACGAGGTTCCCCCACGGGGATTCGAACCCGGACTGAGCGGATTTTAAGTGAGCTACAGCGGGTCTCGTGGAATCTGTGGAAGTGCGCTCGTGCCGCTTGACCTGAGTCAATGGTGCGGAGTAGTCATGGGTATCCGTGGCTGTCCTACGGAGTTGAGGCATCGTATGGGGGCAGAGGTGGGAACGCCTCATACGGTGCCCTGCTGCGGCGCTGTCTCGGCCGTACGATTGCCAGTATGTCGGTCATGAAGCGGGCGTCGAGGATCGCGGTGGGTGAGCGCGTCGGCTGCCCATCTTTTCCGCTGCTCGGTCAGACGCTTCGGATCGAAGTTCTCTCAGGTCGCAGCATCGATCATCCCCGGGCACCGCACCGGGCGTCTTGTCATCAGTCGCGTCAACCACGGCCAACCCTTCCCAAAGGGTTCGGTCTGCTCACGCACCCCTTCTCCGACAGCCCTCGCGGACTGTATCGGAAACGGTGGAGTGCGTGACGTTGCTGCGGACACGGGTCGCGTTACACGTGTGCCCTGGGCGAACGGGTCATCGGTCGAGGTGTCTCATGAACGATCGAACCCGGACATCAACTCATGTCTCGGTGTCCGGGTTCGATCGAGGTTTCTAGCGGTTCGCGATGAGCCCTGATTCCGCCGCGTTTGCCTGCGCGATGCGATCTGCAGTCTCAAAGGGGACGGCGGAAACGAAGTAGGTCTGAGGCTTGGTGTTCACGACAACCACATGGAATCGATCCGCGGGCACAGGAGCTCCCTGCACCTCGATGCTCGCTGTAGCACGGGTCGCCGGGACGCCGGAGATATTGGTCGGAGTGACAGCTAGGCCAACCACGCGAGCCTTGTTCTTCGCGTAACCTGATGTATTCGGTGCATTGAGCACGATCGACCGCGCCACATCCTCGCTCGCCCGACCGTCAGCGCCCGTAATCCCAAGCTCGACGACCGATGCCCAGTTCTTTCCCGGCAGCTTTACCGAGGCAGCTGTCGTGCCCTCTGCATCGGGACCAGAGACGTTCCACCCAGCCAGCGCCGCTCGCGACATCGACAAGGGCCCGGCTGCGACACGCCCTGGATCGGCGGAAACCGCCCCGGTAGCCAGCACTGACCCCATTACCGTTGCAATCAAACCTCCGGCAACTCCCCGCCGAACGCTAGCGTCAATACTCATTAAAAGACCTTTCAGCAAATTTCGTCGAGACTACTTCAATTCCGCTCTGCTAGACTGCCGATACCAATTCGCTAAAGTTCTCCGGAATCGGATCTCCGGAGCGGAGTCCTAGATCTTTCATCACCCGCAGTGCTTTTGCACAGTAGATCAGATACTCAGCTGTGGAAACAGTATGATTCGCCCGGTCGCTGGGATCCTCCAAGCCTGAAACAAACTGAGGAGGATTAACGGGAACACACTCCGATTCCCCTATCGAGGATCGGTCATTTGAGCTCAGCCATGCGTTAAATGAAGATGCGTCAACAGCATTTAGCATCGCTTCGCTCGGAAGTAGGCGCACAAACGCCGCGAGATCGACAGTTTGATCATTTCCCATCGTAGATGGATCAAAGATCCAAACCGGCGAGCTAGCGGCACCACCTTCGCCGGCATCGACCCAGTACTGCACACCGCGCCAGTCTCCTGCGATGACCCTAGCCTGCTTGCCTAGGATTGCACTGATGATGCTAGACAGTGTGCTTGCAGCGTTGGCGTCATACACTTGCATCGCGCCACTTCCGATTGACACGAAAGCGTCACCGCTAGACGAGTCTCCTGATTCAACGGTAGCCATTAGGTCGAGCCTTTCCTTGGGCGGCAACAGGGGAGAGATACTGCAATCTTAGCGTACTAGAGATTGTCCACCCTTCCAAATGATCTCGGAAATCAAATCCCCTTCGGCAAGTCCGGCCGCCTTGATTGCGTTCGCGATACGAACGCCCATACTCTGATTGACTGACGCGTTAAGGAGCTGTAGGTTTCCCAGCGCATTTTCCCCTCCCAGTTGGAGGTCAATTATGTGATCTACATTCCATCCCTTCGGGACAAGAAACTTACCAGCAGCGTTGGTCGGCGCGTTCCCGAGCGCCGACAGGAAATTCTGCTTAATACTATCGAACCCTGAACGTACGGGCTTCGTTATTGTCAGACCATCATTGAGTATCGAGTCAAGATTTAGCTCTACAAGCTTCGCGATCTCCTGATTGATCTGGTCGACAGTGAATTTCGCCGGCGGATGCGAGATCTCCAGGATCTTTCCTGACGGGGGTGTGAGGCCGCCTTCCGCAGCTTCCGCCAGCGCTCGCGCGGTATTCGACCCCGCGCTACCCGCTGATTCAGCACCGCCACGCGCCGCCGTGCTTGCTGCATCACCTGCGGCGTCTGTCGCGGCTCTGCCTGCGGTGCTGGCCGCATCACCTGCGGCATCCGTCGCAGCCCTGCCTGCGGTGCTTGCTGCATCACCTGCCGCGTCTGTCGCGGCTCGTCCGGCTGTTTGCGCGGCGTCTGTCGCGGCTCTGCCTGCGGTGCTGGCCGCATCACCTGCGGCATCAGTCGCGGTTCTGCCTGCGGTACTCGCTGCGTCACCAGCCGCATCCGTTGCAGTCTTGCCGGCGGTGCTGGCTACGTCTCCGGCGGCTTCTGCTGCTTTGCTGGTTGTTTTGGCGGTGACCTGGGCGGCTTCCTCGGTTCCCTTGGCGACCTTGCCGGCGGTGGAGGCGACCTTTCCTGCGCCCTTGGTGGGATCGACGATTGTCTGGAGGACGTTGCCGACGACCTTGCCGGAGGCGTATGCGGTGTCGCCGCGGTCGAAGTCATCCTTCGCGATGAAAGCGTTGCCGACGGCTTTCCAGGAGTCGCCGACGCCGGGTGCACCGTCGCCGCCGAGGCCGACGAGGGGTGCCATGCCCTTGGCGGTGTCGACGGGGTGGGCGACCATGGTTCCGACACCTTCAGCGGTGTCGAGAACGCTGCGGCCGACGCCGGCGCCGAAGTTCTTCACGCCGCTGCCAACGCTTTTGACCTTGTCCCAGAACGGGTCGGCGATAATCGGGTAGACGTTGTCCGGCCCGGGCTCGATGTGCTGGACCATCTCGTCGCCGTCGATGTCGTACCAGGTGGGTACTTCCTTGCCGTTGGCGTCGTAGGCCCAGGGGGCGTTGAACTGGCCGACCTGCTCGCCGTTGCGGTCGAAGACGGAAATGGAGCCGTCGTCGTTCTTGACCGAGCGGCCGCCCTCGGGAGTGTTGAGCGGGAACCGGTACTGCTTGGGAGCGTCCTGGTTCTTCATCAGGATCAGCTTCTGGTAGTCGCCGTCTTCCTTGGGGACGGTGATGATGTCGTAGCTCGGGTCGGCGCTGGTGCCGTCCGGGTTGAGTTTGAGACCGGCCATCTTGGCCATCTCCTCCGGGGTGCGGCCGGCGCTGCCACCGGGCTGCGCTTGGTCCCACAGCTTCCACGCCTGATCGGCGGTGGGCTTGGAACCGCCGCTGGTGTTGCGGCGACGGCCGGCCATGACACCGGTGGCTTCGGCGACGAGGTAGGACCATGACGGTGCGCCGTCCTTGTTCTCACCGTCCCCGTCGGGGCCGCTGCCACCTTCCGTGCCGGGCGCACCGGGTCCACCGTTGCCCCCACCGGGGGCGCCGCCACTGCCGGCGGCGCCGGGAGCGGGACACTGCGATTGGGTCTGCGTGACGGTCACCGTCGACTGGGAGGGCTGTCCGGACTGCGTCGGCTGGCCGGTCTGCTGCTGACCGGTCTGGTCGGGTCGTCCGGGTGCGGTCGTGCGGACCGGGTTCTGCCGGCCGGTCTGTTGGCCCTGCGTCGGCTGTTGCTGGCCGCCTTGGCCGGGTTGTTCGTTGCCGGGGATGTTCGGGGCCTGCTGGCCGGGGGTGCCGAACTCGGGTGTTTGGGCTTGGATGCCGGGGCCGTTGTCACCACCCTTCGCCGGGGAGGTAGCAATGCCCTGCTGGTCCTGACCGCCCTGCTGGCCTGGCTGCTCTCCGGGAGCGGTGGCCTGGCCGGTCGGGGGAGCAAAGGTCAAGTCCGGTCCGGTCGGCCCACACGTTGCAGGCCCTCCACCGGGGCACGGCGCCGCCGCAGCGGTGCCGCTGCCTGCGGTGGTGGCGGCGAAGCCCATCATCCCGACCGCGACCACGATCCCGGCGACCGCGGCAGCGGCGCGCACCTGCTGCGGCGCCGGGGCCCCGACGCCGGCTTCGCGGAGCTTGTTCAGTCCGGTGAACAGGATCCGGCCGACGATGACCATGACGAGCCAGAAGGTCAAGAACACCACCGGCACCGGGGTGAACCGGGGCGCTTCGATGGAGAAGAGGACACCGCCGACGATCCCGGCGAGGCCGATGATCGTGAGGAACGTGCCCTGCAGACGTTGCTGTAGCAGCTGCGGCCGCTGTCCAGCCTCCCCGCTCGGGTTGGGGCGTTGCACCGGGAACTGGGCGGTATCACCCGCGGGCGTGTTGCGGGCGTGCCGCGGGCCACCCGCAGGGAGCGGTGTGGGCTGGGGCGGACGCCCGCCTTCGGCTGAGCCACCGGGGCTGGGGCTGTTTTCTGACATCGACAAGCTCCTCGAAGAGGGGGGATGAACCAGGGGGATGCGACGAGTTGTCGCGTGATGCCGGCAATCAACCACACCAGGAGGGTTTGTCAACCCCCAAAACGCCACCACATGTCATCACCGCAGATAGAGGGGCATAAATGTGTCCGAATACAGACCGGGGTCTGTAAAATACAGACCCTTTCAAGGGGGTCTGTATTCAGGCATATCGGATTTGCAAGCGTCGCCGCGGCACGGGGGCGTGGCAGCGTGTAACGTGCGTTGGTGTTCGGTGACAGCAACCGCTGATTCGCCAATGGTGAGTGGCGGTTCGGGTTACTTCGGGGCTCGGAACAGGGGGATTGTGTGACGCAGCAGGTGTCGGACACAGCGGCACCGCCAGTGGGTGGTGACCCGGCGGCGGAGGCGGCGGACGCGCAGCGGGCGATGGCGATGAAGCTGATCGGCCTGCTGTTCGGTGCGGCCCTGTTGATCGGGTGCTCATTTGCCGTCTCCCACCTGAACAGCTGGGGGGCGAAGATCGGCATGCCCTGGGTGTTCCTTGCGTTCGTGCTAGCGATGATGATCGCCAGCCACTTCACCGTCGCCGGCGCCACCGCCCTCTGGCAGGCCTTGCGAAGCTCGCCGACAGCGAAGTAGATGCCCACACCACCCGCCGTACCTCCACCCCCTCCGCTGTCATCGACGCCGCCGCATGGATCCGGCGAGGGCGGGTTCGGCTCGGCACTGCGGGAGCTGTTCACTGCCGCCGGTAGCCCTACCCTTGCCGACACCGCGGAGGCGGCGAACGCGGCCGGAGCTCACGGGGTGACCGCGCAGCGGCTGTCGAACTGGCGTTCTGGCCGGCACCTTCCCGATCGCTTCGACACCATCGCACCGGTCCTAATCTGGCTCACCCTCCGCGCCCGCGAACACCACAACAATGGCCTGTCCGGTGACGCGGGACCGGGGCCTGCAGTGCGGTCGATGCGTGACTGGTATCGCCTGTTCACCGACGAGCAGAGTCCCGCCGCGGCCGCGGCGCTGGATCTGAAAGCCCGAATCGACGCAGTCGAGTTCCTCCTCACCCACCCCGACCCCCAACCCGAGGACTACGACAATCCGTCGGGCAGCGACAGTGCGCCTGCGGGTGATTCCTTCGCTGCTGCGCGGCTGACCGCAGAGCTGAAGACGGCGATCCTGCAACTGACCGGCATCGACCCCACCACCAGTACTCCTGTGGCCACCGGCGTTCCCTCCGGTGAGCTTCCTGCCGACGCGGCAGACCTACTCTCCGCGACCGGCCTCATCGCCGCAGTTACGGCACCGCCCGAGCAAGTGCGATCGATGGTGCAGTGGGCGGACCCGAAGATCGCCACCCTCTGGGGTAGAGCTGCACTGCTCATCGAGCAGTACCGGCTCGCTCTCGAAGCCCGAACTGCTCTGCTCGCCGACGCTGCTCGCTGGAACGCTCGCCCCGACCCGCACAGCCTCTACACCTGGCAACAGCTGACCGCGTGCGGACGACACCTGCACACCGTCCCCGCAGTCACCGTTGCCACCACAGCCCAGGCATACCGATTCGGTGACGGCGCTACCGCTGAGCACATTCCCAGCTCGGCTTTGCCGTTCTGGGAGGCCTCCCACACCGCCGCGCAGCGGCAGCTGACGGTGCACCGGCTGATCATGGCCACCGTCGTCGGCCTCATCGTCATCGGCGTGATCGCCGCCGGCATCGCAGGCGTCCTCACCAGCTAAAACACCCCGGCGCACAAGCAGCACCCACGCGGGACAGACGGGGTGTGACGTGCTCGGGGTTGCCAAACCAGTGTTGCGCATGTTGCTATTGGGGCTGTTGTTAACGATGTGACATCACTGATTGACTTCACCCAGGGGGAGACCGTTCGCACATGACCAGCACACGCACCCGCACGTCTGCGGCATCGAGGACACTTGTCGCGCTTTGCGCTGCCGCCGCAGCGATCACCCTCGCCGCCGGCCCCGCTATTGCTGCCCCGGCGCCGGCGCCCAAGCCGACCCCGGCAGCGGCGGCCGCGAAGCCCGCCGCCCCGGTGGCGGTGACCCCGCCGCCCGCACCGCGGATGCGGGTCCCTGTCCCCGGGCAGATCCGCGACGGCGAGTTCGCCGACACCAGCCGCGAACTGATCACCCGCGACGGCTGGAAAGTCACCGTCTCCAAGTTCGGGGAGAAGCTCGATTCCGTCCCGCCGCTCAACCGATCGCCCCAGAGCTTCGAAGGATTCTCCAGCGTCGGCGGTGAGGCGAAGATCGAAGCCGCCTACCCGAACGACCCGAAGCGCAAGCCCAGCAGCAAGATCAAATCCGCAACGCTGACCACCGGTGTCCAGGTCGGCTGCGCCGTGACCGCCGACAGCCTCACCGTCGGCGGATCACTCTCCAACGCGACGACCGCCTCGATCACCCCCACCGTCACCGCATCCGGCACCGTCACCGGACAGGGACAGGGCGGCTCCAACGGCGGCTCCGGCGGCGGCAGCGTCTCCGGCACCGGAACCGGCAGCCTCTCCGGCACCCTCTCGGACACCGTCACCGAGACCGGCAACATCTCCGGCATCCTCAAACCCGGCACCACCAAAGACATCCCCTACGCCAAGAAGGCCGTCGTCGGCCCCAACGCCCAGGTCATGTCCCGCGACATCCGCATCGCCGTCGACAACTGCATCGGCGGCGTCCAAGTCCGCACCTACGCCACCGTCGCCATCAGCACCGACGCCACCGACGACACCCTCACCACCTTCGGCAAACCCATCTTCCTCACCCGCCCCGAACAGAACCGGTAGGCGCAGAATCGACGATGGCAGGCCGCTGCACGTGACGCGTGCACGCGGCAGAACCGCTTTTGATGATCAGCTTCCGTGGCTTCGTTGAGCTGATGGCTACGCGCCGACGTTGGCCACCTTGAGCCCCGCTTCGGCGGCATCGGCTTGCATTGTGTGCTGTGTTGCTATCTGGGGGACGCGCGAGCGGAAGTAGGTCCGTGGTGTCGTGTCGACGACGACGATATGCAAGCGCATCGTCTTGATCGGCTGATCTCGGACCGTGATGGTTGCGCTTGCCCGGACGGCGGCGCGCCCGCTGACCGTGATCGGGGTAACGGCGGCCTCGGAGACGCGTGAGGAGTACCCCACGGAGCGCGGACTCACGGTCTCGGAGAAGAGGTTTCGCGCTAGGTCCGCCAGTGGCGCGCGCTCAGAGATGCTGACGAACCCCCGAATCTTGCCGAGGTCAATCGCCGATTTCCATGCAACGTTCGGCACCTCGGCGGTTGCCATGACGGAGCCCTCGAGCCCGTAGAACTTCCAGCCCGTGAGTGCAGCTTGAGGAATCGATAACGGGGTGCCCACAAAGTCCGGTGCCGCAGAGGCTGGCGCCGCCACCGCGGCCGCAGTCAATGAGCTGGCGAGCCACCCCACCGCAATGCGGCGCAGCCCCATCTTCTGACTCACCGTCACAATCTTGCCTCTCCATCAGTAGGTACCCTCCAAGTGCTCTCGCATCCATCTTGCTCCATCGCCCCGTGTCCGCCTGGAGATGGCCGCCGACCGCATGGCGAAGGAGCTCCTGAAAATCGCCGTCAGCGACGACGCCCCGGACAACGTGAAGCTGGCCGCGATCAAGGACGCGCTCGACCGCGCTGGCCTCACCAGCAAGTCGGCAGTGGAGGTCTCCGTGGACCCGAAGCCGTTCGAGCAGTTGCTATCTGGCATGGCAACGCTGCCGGGCGGTAGCCGTGCGGCCTCCCGCGCTGACCGTGGCGTGGACGACGACCAAGACGCCGACACCGCGTGGATCGCGGAAGAGCTCGCAGCGTCCAACGTGATTGACGTCGAGGTTGAGGACCCCGCGCCACTTCCGCGGCCCAGCGAGGAGCCGGCGACACCGAAGCCACGCGACACGGGACTAATGGACATGGAGGTGGCCCTCGCGCAGCTCAGGGCCACCACGCCGCCACCCGCGCCCACCGGCAAGCGCCGGGGCCGTGGCAGGTAGCGGCACGTAGCTATCGCGGCGGCCTAGCCGTCCCGCTGCCAGCTTGGCGAGGCGGCCAGGCCCACGGGCTAGGGGCGGCTGGCGTCAGTGCTTACAACGACGCTGGATGAGGCGCGAATCCCTCGACAGCACAGAGCTATTCGTCGATATATCGAACAGGTGTACGAGGTGTGGTTGGGGCGTGAGGCGTAGCGGTTGCATTTCGCCTCAGACAGCAAGGGAGACAGCGTGACTCACATGATCGGATACCTGCGGGTGTCCACTGACGAACAGGCCCGGAGTGGCCTCGGGCTGGAGGCTCAGGAGGCAGCTCTCCGCGCCGAGGCGGACCGTCGGGGCTGGGAGCTGACCATCCTTCGCGACGAAGGATTGAGCGGCAAGCAAGTGAACCCCGCGCTACGGGAAGCGCTCGGCCAGTTGGCCGCTGGTCTCGCGGACGGTCTGGTCGTCGCGAAGATGGATCGCATCAGCCGGTCGCTCCTGCACGCGGTGGAGACCCTGGACACCGCGAAGGTCCAAGGATGGGCGCTCGTCGTGCTGGACCTCGGCGTGGACCTGACCACTCCCGCAGGCCGCGCCCTGGCAGGGACGATGGCGGTGTTCGCTGAGTTTGAGCGCGAGCTGATCCGCGAGCGGACCCGCGCGGCAGCAGCGGCGGCGAAGGCGCGCGGCGTGAAGCTGGGACGCCCGAGCCTGGTCCCGCAGGCGGTCGCCCGGCGCATCGTCGCGGCCCGGGAGAGCGGCCAGAGCTACGGCAAGATCGCCGCCGCGCTCACAGCCGACGGCATCCTCAGCCCGGCGGGCCGGACAACCTGGCAGGCGTCCACCGTGCGCCGCATCTGCAACTCCATCGAGCAGGCGAAGGAGGCAGCGTAATGGCGTACATCCGCGCTCACGAGACGACGACCAAGCGCAAGGGTCGCCCGGTCAAGCGCTACGAGGTGGTCTGGCGCGAGCCGGTCCGCGACGAGTTCGGTCTCCCGGTACTGGACGCGCGCGGCAAGCCGAAGCTCCGCAGCCGACAGGAGACGTTCCCGACGCGGGAGCTGGCCGAGGCGCGCCGAGACGAGCTCAATAGCGCGAAGCACAGCGGCACCGTCTCTCAGCTCGCGGATCAGCGGGTAGCGGGCACGCTCCCGTTTGGGCATTACGCGGCTGAGTTCTTCAAGTCGCAACAGGGGACCGTGAAGCCGCGCAGCATCAAGGAGGGCGAGGCGATCTATCGCCGGTACCTGGCCGAGCCGTTCGGACAGAAGGCCACCGCGACGATCACAGCGGCAGACGTACGGCACTTCCGCGCGGCGATGCTCTCGCCTCGTCCTGCGCGCAACCCCGACACCCGCTCGAAGGCCTCGAAGCCGAAGGTAAACGCTGACGGCACCCCGCAGATGATCACGCTGAGCCGGTCCACCGTGAAGAAGGCATATGACATCCTCCGCCGCATTCTCGACCTGGCGGTGATCGACGGAGCCCTCAAGGCGAACCCGGTGCACTCGGTGCCGCTGCCGCGTCATGCGGGTACCGCGCAGATCGCCGCGAACGACGACGCCAAGCCGCGCGTTCAAGGCGCTGCCGCTCACTTCAGCTCAGATCGCGGCGGTGGCGGACTACATGACTACCGTGCAGCTCCAGCCGGTGTACGCCCTTGCCGTCACGTTCAGCGCCTACACCGGACTCCGAGCCGGCGAATTGCGCGGGCTGGAGATCGGCGACGTGACGTTGCCACGCCAGAAGGGCGCGATGGGAATGGTCTCGGTCAGCCGAACGAAGACGCGCCAGGCAGGGGAGTGGATTACCGGCACCCCCAAGTCGGTGAAGTCCACCCGCGTGGTTCCGCTGGACGGTTGGCTGGCCGATGATCTACGCGCGTACCTCGCGGGGCACCCGCGTCGGTTGGACCCGTCCGCGCCGCTGTTCCCTGGCCGGATGACCCGCGCCGAGGCGAAGGCCGCAGGCGTGACGCTCACTGACCCGACGCCCGCAGCCGACGAAAGCCCCGAAGCAGCCGCGCAGCGCGCCGAGGCCCGCGCAGCGGAGATCGCCGCTACCTACAAGTGGACGGAGCCGATCAACACCGACAACGTCTCCAATCGGTACTACACGCCCGCCCTGGCTGCTCTGGGACTGCCACCCGCGCGCTGGCACGACCTGCGCCATTCGTTCGCGGTGCTCAGCTTGTCGGCTGGCGAGCACTACATGGCAGTGAGCAAGATGCTCGGCCACGCCTCGTTCGTGACCACGCTTACCGTCTACGCCGATTACATCTCCGAGGCTGAAGGCGGCAAGCAAGCTCCCCTCACTCGTCCGACGGTGGCTCCGGCTCCGCGAGCGCATCAGAAGGTGGCAAATCTTCGGTGAGCTCAGGAGGCTCCGGCGTCGGAATTTCGGCCCGCTTCAGGCCCGACTTCGTGTTTGCCACCGTCCGAACGGCATTGAGGAAGTTGTATACACCGGCCCAGTGCTTGTTCACAGCGTCGCGCAGGTTCTGTCGTGCAGTTGCGTAGTCTCCGCGGGGATCCTCGGCGAGCGTGTCCTCGAGGCCTGTCATTGCGGTCAGGACTGCCGTTGCTTGCTTGTGGCAACTGACGAATTGCTTGTAGAGATCGTCCTGCAGAAACGCGTAGGCTTGTGCCCACGCGAGTTCTACCGACTGTCCCCACCTGCGGTTGTAGTCCGAGACTGCTTCTCGGGTGCTCTTTCGCGCTTCCGCGGTGGCTGGGATTTCCGTGGTCAGCCGGGCATAGGTACCTCGGAAACGGGCCTCCATTAGGGCGAGCAGTGCGATGGCCTCCGTCGCCTTCTCGACCTGTAATTGCGACGCCTTCCGTTTGGCCGAGGTCGCGGCGATTCTTAGCGCCACCACCGCGGCGATCACTGAGCCCAGGACCGGCAGCCACGGCAACCACCAGTTCGCGCTGTTTATGAGCTCGACCTTGAGGGGCTCGTTCATGCTGGGGCTCCTTCGTCGTTGGCGTCACCCACTGCGGAGGGCAATTTTTCGGTAGGGGCCGAGTACAACTCGCGCCAGGCGTCGATTGTCGGCTGTAGTCGCGCGGGGTAGTAGTTCTCGCGAGAACCGTTTGGGTCCGTGGACTGCGCTTCGAACAGGCACACGGCCACCTCTGTTGTGAGGAGTGCGGTGTTGATGGAGTCGGCCATCATGGCGAACATGCCTGACGGCCCCTGGACGAGGTCTATCGGCCAGCTGTGCCCGTGCGTGAAGCTGGAGCACTGGCGGTACTGAAGTTGCATCATGGTCGGAAAGTGGACCATTGCAGTCTCGTTGGTATGTGCGGGCGGATGATCCTTGATCCAGTTCGCGGCCTTCCTGACGAGCTCCGTGTACTTTCGAGCGCTCTGCTGAGGGAGTTTCGCCAGTTCATCGAGCTCGCCCTGATGGAACTTGCGGCGGTGCTGGGACTGCTTGTAATTGAGGTCGGGCATCTTCTGCAGGCCGTTGTCGTGGGCGCTAATCGCGTCAGCGTGGTAGTCCCGCGCGTGTTCAAGTCCGATCTTGGCAAGGCCCGCTGCTCGCGCTCGTCGGTCAGCACGATCGGCTGGACACATGGCCCAGATAGCCTGCGACGACGATTCGATTGCGGTCCTGCATAGCGCCAAGAATGACGCAGCGTGGTGATTCATCGGCGTCGCCTTCGCAGCATGCGCGATTAGTATGTTGATCGCGGACAGCGAATCTGTGGCATTCATGATCGGAAATGCCACTGTCCGGGTGACCCCCTCGGGAATCTTGTCGTAGTAGCCGTCGGCTTCGTCCAGGGCCATTGGGGTCCCCGGGTCGGCCGCGTGCGGTCGAAGTCCCCACAGCTCCAGTGCGGCGCCCCGCTCTGATCGTTCGACAACGCGACCGAGTGCGGGCGTGAGCATGGCCATCACCTCATGCGGAATGCGGGGCATCTTCATGCGCTGATGCTGCCACGTGGCACCGACACGTTTCGGACAATCGTGAGCTACCGCCTGCGCAGCACCTGCATGCGCGCCGGGGTAATGCCGGGTTGGGATGGGGTGCCGGGGCGGCGGGGTACCGGGGCGAGCCGCCTACCAGCGGCGATGTGGTGGGGCAGGTGGGGCTCGAACCCACGACCAGCGGATTATGAGTCCGCGGCTCTAACCGACTGAGCTACTGCCCCCTTGCCGGTCTGCGCGCGCGAGCGCGAGTGCAGCCCGATTAACGGTCCTGACCAGCGCGGATACAGTAGCACTCGGTGTGCTTGCCGTCTGCACCGCCCTGAGGTCCCGACGGTTGCAGGTGCAGCGGATCACGAACACGGATGTTACGACTGTTGCAATTGTGGTTCAATGCTCTCTGATGGGCGGAAGTTGCTGAAGTGATTCAGCGGCCTCCGACGATGCTTCAAGACAGCGAGCACCCCGAGGAGACCGCCATGACCAGGAGAAGCTGGTCCGTCCGTATCACGATCGCCGCCGTCGTCGCGGCGCTGACCGCGACAGGGCTCGCCGCGACGGCGACCGCCGATTCGACCGTCGGCCCCTCGGGGATGACCGTCACGCCGTCGAGTGCGGGAGGCCAGGTATCCGACTGGCGCGCAGGCACCGTCGTGAAGCTCTGGAGCAACGGTGCGGTGGCGATCCCCGCCACCACAACGAATTCCGGTGGTAAGCTCGAGGTCCGGGCACGCGGGGAGATCTGCCGCGGCGCTCCCGTGATGGCGGTGAAACGTGCGGGCGTCACGCTCGCCACGGTGACCCTCGGATCGGGGTGGAACACCTACTCCGTCGCACTCGGTGGTCGGGTCGGGACGAGCCCCGTGATGCTCGAATTCACCAACGACTACTGGCGGTGGTCCTGCGACCGGAACCTGTACGTCGCAAGCGTCACGGTGCGCGACGGCGCGCCGACCCCCACGACCACCCCGACTCCCACGACGACGGTCCCGACCACCTCGGTCCCGACCACCTCGGTGCCGACGACGACGGTGCCGACCACGACGGTCCCGACCACGACGGTGCCGACCACGACGGTCCCGACCACGACGGTGCCGCCGACCGGCTGCCCCGTGAACCAGTACCAGGCGCGATACTTCAACAACACGACCGCGAGCGGCACCCCGGTCGCGGTGCAGTGCGAGAACGCACCGGGTGGTTCCTTCACCGGCCAGCCCCTGGCGGGGGTCAACGCCGACAACTTCTCCGTCGACTACAACGGCGTCATCGACTTCCCGCGGACCACCACGTACATCGCGTCCGCGACGCTGGGCAACGTCGGCGCTCGCGTCTGGCTCGACGACGCCCTCATCCTCGACAAGGCGACCCCGCAGTGGGGGACCACCAACCTGCCGCGGACGGTCCAGGCGGGGCAGCACCGGGTGCGCGCGACGTACTTCAACACGTCGGGGATCGCGCACTTCGGCGTCTCGTTCCCCCGCGCGACACCGAGCGCCCCGTCGAACAACGGCAATTACTTCGCCGCCGATTCGTTCTGGAACCAGCCCGTGCCGGCGGCCGCCACCGTCGACCCCCGGAGTTCCGGATGGATCCGGACGCTCGATGCGAACAACAACGGGCTATGGGTCAACAGCCGGGACTGGTCGACCACCGTCTACAACGCGCCGGCCGGCACGCCGACCACGGACATACTGGTGACCAACACCAACCGTCGACTCGCCATCCCTTATCAGCCGTCCTATCGGCCGACCGAAGACGCGGACGCGCACCTCGCGGTCATCGATGACGCGACCGGCTGCCTCTACGAGTTCCAGAGCTTCAATGCGAGCAACCGCACGGCCATCGCCTCGGCGAGCTATCGCGTCTACACCGGATCCGGCGGGCACACCGCCGGGCCGAGTCACGCGGGCGGCGAGTTCTCCTATCTCGCGGGCATGATCACGCCGCAGGACGTACAGGCCGGCGTGATCGACCATGCCCTGCGCTACGCGCTGCCGGGCGGATCCCCCAATGTCGTGTACCCCGGCACACGGTCGGACGGCACGGTTCTCGCAGGCGTGCCGCAGGGGACGCGCCTCCAGCTCGACCCGGCGCTCGACCTGAGCCGGTTCGGCCTGACGCCCTTCCAACTCATGGTGGCCCGCGCTCTGCAGGTCTATGGCGGCTTCAACGCCGATCACGCGTCACTGTTCACGCTCTACGCGCGCAGCCAGCTCGACGGCACCACGTACGCCCAGCCGATCCAGCCGCTGCCGGACGCGCTGATCCAGCACCTCCGGTTCCTCACGCCCACGACCTCGTCGACGCAGATCTACCTGGACCGCGCCGACGATCCTGGATGCAACCAGCAACGCTGAGTCCGCCCGACGGGTCGCCGGCTCAGCGGTCCGCCCGGAGCGCTGCGTAGACGACGGTGTCGGTCCATTCGCCCTTGAGGTGGAAGTCCTGGCGCAGGTGGGCCTCGGGCCGCATTTCGATCGTCTCGGCGACCCGGCACGACGCGGTGTTGCGGGCATCCATCTGTACGACGGACCGCCGCCGATCGGCGCGTCGTGCGCCAATTCCTCCCGCGGCGCGAGAACGGGGCCTAACCTGTGGCCCAGGTCACTCGAATCGGATGATGGGGGATCGGAGTGCTCGACCACTACGACGTGCGCAGCGGTGAGTTCAACCTGGGAATCCGCCCGCCCGCGGGGCGCCGCGCCGGCTCCGGGGTGTGGCGCGTGATCAAGGCGCTGCTCAACTCCGCCGCCGAACTCGATGTCTACGTCTGCGCGGCTCGCCACGGCGCGCACCCCGAGCGCTGGGCACCGTCGTAACGACGGGGCAGCCGGGCTAGTCTCGGTCGCATGGCCGACGACGCACGCCAGCTGCCCGACGACGACGGCCCTGCGGCCGGCCCGGGTAGGGGGCGGAAGCTGCTGGCCAGGGGTGCGGAGGCCGCTCATCGGGCGAATCGCAGCACCGCGATGACGGGCCTGGTGCGCGCCGCGCGGGAGAACCTGCCCGGCGGCCCCAAGAAGGACCTGTTCCAGCCCGACGCCGAATCCACGGAACGGCTCGCGAACCTGCTCGACCGCATCGTCGGCGACGAACCGACGGTGACCCGGGAGCTCGGCAACCTCGCCACCGCGACGTGGCAGGCGATGATCAGCCGCCGCGACCGCGACTACCTCCCGCCGAAGCCCATCACCATCCTGTTCACCGACCTGGTGGCGTTCTCCACATGGGCCCTCGACCGCACCGACGACGAGATCGTGCGGCTGCTGCACGCCGTCAACCGCACCACCGCCGAGATCGTCAGCCGGCACGGCGGTGTCGTCGTCAAGACCATGGGCGACGGTGCCCTGGTCGCCTTCGACGGCGACACGGCGATCGAAGCGGCGAGCGAGGTGATCGAGGCCGTCGGGGCGATCGACGTGGCCGACGGCTACCGGCCGACTCTGCGCGCGGGCCTGCACACGGGCACCCCCCGACGGGTCAAGGGCGACCTCATCGGGGTCGACGTAAACATCGCGGCGCGGGTCGCGGAGGCGGCGAACGGGGGAGAAGTGCTGGCCTCGGAGACCGTCTTCACGCTCGCCGAAAAGGACCGCTACCAGGTGCGACCGCGCAGGTTCAAGGCCAAGGGGGCGCCGCAGAAGCTACAGGTCTTCTCTGTGCGCCCCCTGTACTGAACCTCCGGGATTCCCCTGAACTTCTCGAAATACCCGTCTCGGGCTGTAACGAACCGTGGCATGGTCCCTATAGAGCGTGTGACTTGATTCCTAGAGTCCAGCGGCGGCCTTCGTGCCCCGTCTCCATTTCCAAGGATGGGAACCAGATGAATACGAAGAAGATCGGAGCCGCGTCGTTCGCCGTCGTGGCCGCCGCGGGTCTCCTCGCCGGTTGTGGCAAGTCGACCGAGGGCGACAGCCCCGTCGCCTTCTCGCCCGTGACCGGTGATCAGTTCACCGCGAACCCGGGCGCCTTCCAGACCGACGGTGTCGCGGTGCCGCCGAAGGAGGTGACGATGGTGGGCAACACCGTCGCCGCCCAGGCCGTCGCGAACTCGGGTCTGCCGCAGGGCACGATCACGTCGACGTCGAACAACACCACCGTGTACTACCCGCCGGCCCCGCAGATCCCGGGCGTGCGTCCCGCGCCCCAGCCGACGCCCCCGGCGCCGATGGTCCGTCCGGCCAACTACAAGCCGTGGGCCTACACGCAGCAGGAGATCGAGATCTACCAGCAGATCTGCGAGTCGGGCTCCTGGAAGCAGACCTCCACCACCCCCGGTGGCCGCGTCAGCACCGAGGTCCAGACCCAGACCTGCTACACCCTGTACGGCCGCCAGCTCGGCGTGAAGCCGTGGCAGCCCGGTCAGCCGAGGCCGTGGCAGCGCCCGGATTACCCGAAGCCGTGGTTCTCCGCCGACTTCAAGGTCGACGTGCCGGTGTTCTGGGTCTACCCCAAGAACTGGACGCAGCCGCGGCCGCAGCCGATCATCTCGGTGTCGATCAGCCTCAACCTGGGCAACAACCCGTACCGCCGCGTCAACCCGGCGTACGACCAGCCCTACTACCCCGTGTGGGCCGTCACCCCCGGCCGCGTGGTCGAGGTTCGTGACCAGGCCCGCGTCGTCGCGCCGATCTACACCACGACCACGACGTCGACCACGACCACCACGACCACCACCACGACGGCGCCCGTCTTCCCGGGCACGGTCCTCGCGCCGCTGCCGACCTCGGCGACGGTGGTCCCCGTGACCGCGGTCCCTGGCGCCAAGGTGACCGGCAACGTCAACCTCGACGCGAGCGTCACCGTTCCGACCGCGGCCGCCCTCAAGGGCGCGACCATCCAGGCCGGCACCACGGCGTCGCTGAACGAGGCCGTCGGCACGTCGGTCGAGGCGACCGTCGCGAAGCCGAGCTCGGACAACGGCAACCGCGTCACCGTTCAGGGCGGCGCAGGTGCGACCGTGACCGGCGGTGCCGGTGCGGGCGCGACCGTGACCGGCGGCGCCGGTGCGGGTAACGGCACTGTGACCGGCGGTGCCGGTGCGGGTGCGGGCGGCACGGTCCCCGGCGGTGCCGGAGCGACGGTGTCCGGTGGCGCGGGTGCGACTGCGACCGGCGGTGCCGGTGCGGCCACCACGACCACCACCAAGCCGGCCGAGCGCCCGACGCAGACGCAGACGCAGCAGCCGACGCAGACGCAGGAGCCCACGCAGACGCAGCAGCCGACGCAGACGCAGCAGCCCACGCAGGCGCAGCCGACCACCACGACCCCGGCCGCGACTCCGCAGGCGGCGACCCGGACGCAGACCCAGGCGCCGACGGCCACCAAGCCGGCGACGACCCCCACCTGCACCCCGGCTCAGGTCGAGGCGGGTACCTGCACCACCGGTAACTGATCGCCGACGCCCTCGGGGAGACCTTCCGGCAGGCCCTCTGACCTGCCGATTGGTCTCCCCGAGTGCGTATGCGCTAGAGTCTCTTCTCGGTCAAAGTTCATTCCCCCATAGCTCAATTGGCAGAGCATTCGACTGTTAATCGAAGGGTTACTGGTTCGAGTCCAGTTGGGGGAGCAAGCAGAACCGCCTCTTCGGAGGCGGTTTTTTGCTTTCGGCGGCTTGAAGACTTGAAGAACGGCCAGTGCCGTGTCATGCCGCCGTGCGACGTCGATCCGTCGCCGACCGCGAGCGGCCTGTCACCTCGCACGCGGCAGCGGCACCCAGTGCGGCCAGCAGAACGACGTCAACGTCTCGTAGGCGGCGCAGTTCCGCGCTCGGGGTCTCCGTTGCGCCGGCCAGGGCGAGGAACGAGCCCACCGACACGTCCCCGCGACGATCGCAGGCCACCGGTACCGTTCCTCGGCCGCGCCGGCGAGCAGAGCGGCACCCAGCAGTCCGAAGAAGGTCGCACGGTGGCGTAGGAGGAGCTCGGAGTCGGCGTCGGGCACCGTCACGCCGTAGGCGCGCTCGACCCGGTCGCGGGACAGGGCGGCGGTGGCGGGCAGCAAGTGCGCTACGCCCACGGCGGCGAGGAGTGCGCTGGCGATGCGAGGGGTGGTCGCGGTGGAACCTCCGGTGGTCGGCGAACGGTCCTCCTAGCATCGGGGAATGACCACCGTCGCACTTCCGGAAACGTGCGCACCTCAGGGCGTGCGGTGAGTCTCGCGCGCGACGGCGCTGTACCTGGGGCCGGCGCTGGGGCTGGCTCCCCATTCGACATCCGTGCACTGCCTCGTCGTCGGGGTCGACGGTCCGCTCGACGTCCACGTCGGTTCCCGCCAGATGGCCGCGCGCAGTGTCCTGGTGCCGCCGCGAACCGTCCACCGCGTGGTCGCCGAGCCGGGCGCACGGATCCTGTTCTGCTACAGCGACGCGACGGCCGCTCGCGCACGCGGACTCGCCGTCCGGAGCGGCGCTCCTCGCGGCAGCTTTCGGCGCGGCACCGCCGCCGGAGCTCCGGGTGCGTCGATCGATCGAGCGCGTGCGCGCCGACCTCACTCGGGCTGCGGCGGATGCGGGCTTCGCTTCTCCGTCGCACTTCAGCGATGCCTTCCTGGCGATGTTCGGCCTCAGCGCCACATCCCTGTTCGGCACCGGGCGAGGCTGGTCGTCGCCGGGCGCCCGAGGACTGGTCGTAGACGTGGATTCCGCCCGGCGCCGAGCGAGGACGATACTGAGCGCATGGCGACCCAGTACGCGCAGATCACCGATCGGTTACAGCAGTTCATCGAAGGCCAGCAGATGTTCTTCGTGGGCACCGCGGCGCCGGACGGACGGGTGAACGTGTCCCCGAAGGGGCTCGACTCCCTGCGCGTCCTGGGCCCGAACCGCGTGGCATGGCTCAACGGCACGGGAAGCGGCAACGAGACCGCGGCCCACCTGCTGCGGAACCCGCGGATCACGGTGATGTTCTGCGCCTTCGAGGGGAAGCCGCTGATCCTGCGGCTCTACGGCACCGCCCGGGCCGTCCACGACGGCGATGCCGACTGGGACGAGCTGATCGCGCGGTTCCCCCGGATGCGCGGTGCCCGCAACGTCTTCGACGTCACCGTCGACCTCGTGCAGACCTCGTGCGGCTTCGGCGTGCCACTGTACGAGTTCGAGGGGCAACGCACGCTCATGGACTCGTGGGCCGCCAACAAGGGCGACGAGGGCATCGAGCGCTACCACCGCGAGCGCAACACCCACAGCATCGACGGCTTTCCGACCGGGATCCCCGTGCGGTAGAACGATCGCCGGCCCGGAGGGGCGGCCGGGCCGGCGATCGTGTCCGCGGGTTACGCGGCCTTGTCCACACCGGCGTCGGTGCTGCCGGCGTCCGTCGTGGCCGGGTCCGTGCTCATCGTCGACGCCTCGTTGGTCGACGGTGCCGTCTCCGCGGCGGCCGTCGAGGTGCCGGCCGGTTCGGGCTCGGGCTCGGCGGCCGGTGCCTCGGCCGCCGGAGTCTCGACGGTCGGGGTCTCAGCGCTCGGCGTCTCGGGGGTCGGCGTCGGCTCCGGTGCAGGCGTGGGCGTCTCGACGACGGGCGCCGGCGTCGGCGTGACCGGCGAGGTCACCGGCGGCGTGGCCGTGCCGGTGCCGGCATCCGGGGTGCCTGCGGTCGTCGTCTGGTCCGCGGAGGCGGTGGCCTGCGTCTGCTCGACTCCGGCGCCCCGGGCGAGGAGCGTCGAGACCGGCGTGCCGCCGTCCTCCGCACGGTGGGCACCCGCGGTCTGCTTCGCCGCCGCGCTCGAATCCGCGGCCGACTGCGCCGGGGCGCCGGGCAGGTTCGCGCTCTGCTCGGACAGCGTCTTCGACAGGCCCAGCAGCTGCGACGCGGAACCGTTGATGAACGGTCCGTACTGGCTGGTCGCGAAGTCCGACAGCGGCTTCAGCGTGACCGCGGAGACCACCTGGTACACCGGTCCGAACGCCGTCATCACCGGCTTGATGAACGCATCGATCCCGAGCAGCTGCGTCAGGGAGCTGACGCCGAGCGGCGACGTGACGCCGGTGACGATCTGGCTCAGGGGATCGGTGGGCAGGATTTCCGGCGGGATCAGGCCGGCGCTGGAGTTCGGGCCCGTCTGCGTTCCGAGCTGGAGCAGGTTGTCCGAGAACAGCTTGACGCCGAACAGCGACGGCGACGTCAGACCCGCGCCCTCGACCCCGACGTTGAAACCGCCCAGGCCGTAGAGGATCGGCAGCGGCACGCCCAGCGGGTTCTGCAACAACAGCAGGTTCTGTCCGTTGTTGACGTTGATCCCGTTGGTACCGACGTAGTTGCCCGTCGTGACGTTGATGTTCGTGAAACCGACCGGCAGGATCGTGTTGACGTTCGTCATCGTGAGGCCGATGGGCGAGTAGACGCCGTTCTGCGTGGGCAGCAACACGTTCGCGCCCAGGACACCGGCCTTGGCGAGACCGAGCGGGAGCTCCACACCGGCCGCACCGATCGGCACCGACACCACGGTCTCCGAACCGCCGAGCCAGCCGGGGATCTTCAGCGCGGCAGTGGGCGCCGCACCCCAGAAGCCCGCCTTCGCGCCCAGCGGGAACGTGTACGTGCCGTCGGCCTGCGGCAGCCAGACGGTGCCCGACGGCAGGCTGCCCTCGGGAAGGATGTTCACGGGGCCGAGCGTGATCCCCGGCAGTCCGGGGAGGGTCGGGAGGGTGAACTGCTTGAGTGCCAGTCCGCTCGGGGTCTGGACGAAGGTGTTGAGGACGTTGGTCGTTCCGCTGAGCTGTAGGAGCTTCCAGGCGTAGGAGCTGGTGTACTTGCTCTGCGTGGCGGTGAGCCCGTCGATGACCTCGCTCAGGGCGGGGAGCCTGTCGATGTACGGGCCGATCACGGGGAGCCCGAGCGCACCGTCGAGGACGGACGCCGCACCGTTGAGGAGCGCGCCGCCCGGCATCGACGTGGGGAGGATCTTCGACAGGTCGAGTTGGGCGCCGCCGGGGAGAACGACGTTCGGCACGACACCGGGAACCCCGGTGGGCAGGTTCAGGCCCGCGATGTTCCGCAGCACAGCGGGGAGACTCGAGATCTTGGTGACGTCCACCTTGCTGTACGACGAGCCGAAGGTCGGGAGGATCCCACCGGTCGGTGCCGCGATCGGGTTCCACACCGAGCCCAGGCTGGTGGTGACGTTGTTCGACGCGTTGAGGAAATTGTCGAGCGCGTGCGAATAGTCGCTGATCGCTGTGCTGTAGTCGGGCGCGGCCGCATGGGCGGGGGCGCTCATGAGGCCGATGGCTGCGGTCGCGCCGACAGCGGTCGCGGCGATGCCGGTGCGCTTGGCGGCCAGCGTCGAGGCCTTGCGATGCTTCGCACTCATGGTGGGAGGTTCCTCTCGGACGAAATGCAGATGCCGCAATCGCGCATCCGCGCTGAGAGTAAGACCGTTGGCGTCTTGAACATCACGCTTTGTGCCACAGCAAATTTGGGGAGTTCGACATCAGAGATTCCTCTCCCTGCTATTGACCGAACCTAAGTTCTCGGGGATCTCCGCGATAGGGTGGCGGGAACGATCGAAAGGACGCGAATGAGCCTCGCGGAACTGTCGGAATGGCCCGTCGACAATGCGGCGGGCGCGCTGCTGCGGACGGACGGGACGCGCACCGTCGATACCTACGGCGATGTGGACCGGCAGTACGAATTGGCCTCCGTCACGAAGCTTCTCGTGGCGTACGGCGTGCTCGTGGCGATCGAGGAGGAGGCGATCTCGCTGCGCCGGCCGGCCGGGCCGGAGGGCAGCACCGTCGAACACCTGCTGGCCCATGCCTCGGGGCTCGCCTTCGATTCGGCGACTGTGCAAGCGCCTCCGGCCACGCAACGCATATACAGCTCGTACGGGTACGAGGCGTTGGCCGGCGTGGTCGAGCAGGAGACCGATATCCCGTTCGCCGATTATCTGCGCGAGGCGGTCTTCGAGCCCCTGGGGATGCACGGTTCGGAGCTCACGGGTCCGGCCGGCCACGGGGCCCGGTCGACGACTGCGGATCTGGCGCGGTTCGCCGCCGAGGTCGCGGCGCCCACACTCCTCGATCCGGGCACCGTCGCGGGCGCGCTCACCGTCCACTACCCGGGGCTTGCGGGCTTCGTCCCCGGCTACGGCAAGTTCACGAACAACAGCTGGGGTCTCGGCTTCGAGGTGAAGGGCGACAAGCGGGCGCACTGGACGGGCACGCGGAACTCACCGCGCACCGTCGGGCACTTCGGTCAGGCGGGGACGTATCTCTGGTTCGACCCCGACCTGCAACTCGCCGCGGTCGTTCTCACCGATCGTCCCTTCGGCGCCTGGGCCAAGCCGCTGTGGTCCGAGTTCAACGATCGGCTGATTTCTCAGGAACTTCAAGGCGAGTAACTGGCGCAACACGCGCATCATGGTGCACAATGGCTTCATAACTACATCGATGTGATAAAGCGCAGCTGGTAGCCCGCACGTTTCGACAGGTGGCTTGGGGAAGACGTCCTCGTCGAAACGAAGAAGGTGGCAACCATGCAGCAGCTGAGTCAGTTTGCAGAGGTGACGACGGGAGTCGTCTGGATTCACGCCGCACCTGCTGCACTGTGCCCGCACGTGGAGTGGGCACTGTCGAGGACCCTCGACGCCCGGGCCACGCTCAAGTGGTCCGCGCAGGAGGCCGTCCCCGGCATGCAGCGTGCCGTCGTCGACTGGGTGGGCCCGGTCGGGAGCGGTGCGCGGATGGCGAACACCCTGAGGGAGTGGAACTCTCTCAGGTTCGAGGTCACCGAGGACCCCTCCGAGGGGGTCGACGGTGAGCGGTTCTGCTACGCCCCGGGGCTGGGGTTGTGGCGCGGCACCATGAGCGCGTCCGGCGACACCCTGCTGGGCGAGGCGCAGTTGCGCTCGATGATGCTCGACCAGGGCCCCGAGGGCCTGCAGACGTCCCTCGACTCGCTCTTGGGAACCGCGTGGGACGAGGCGCTCGAGCCCTTCCGCATGGGCGGCCAGGGCGCCGAGGTGACCTGGCTGTCGCAGGCCGTCGGCTGACGGCCCCAGTACCTGCCTGAGACCCGGCCCTGGCGGGCGAGCGCGGCGCCACGGCGACGGCGCCCCGCCGGGACCGGGACACCGGGATCGCTCGTGTGCTGAAAGTCGTCAGCCCGATCTGCCACCATCGGGACATGGCACTCTCAGCATCCGAGAAGCAGGAATTCCTCGCACAACCCCACGTCGCGGCGTTCTCCGTCGCCGAACCCGGTCGCGGTCCGCTCACCGTGCCCGTCTGGTACGCCTACGAGCCCGGCGGGAAGCCGTGGATCACCATCGGTGTCGGCTCCCGCAAGGCGACGGCGCTGTCCGCAGCGGGGCGTTTCTCGCTGATGGTCGACACCGTCGAACCGCGCACGATGTACGTGAGCGTGGAGGGGGCCGTCGCCGAATCGCGGCCCTCCACCGACGACGAGATCCGGGCGATGGCGGCCCGGTACCTCTCCGGCGCCGAGCTCGAGGGCTACCTCGAGTTCGCCTTCGGCCAGTTGGGGGAGCACCTCACCGTGGTCCTCGAACCCGAGCACTGGCTCGGCGCCGACCTGACGATGTAGTCACCGCCGGGAAATGCGAAACCGGCCGCCGGGGTTGTCCCCGACGACCGGCTTCTGGAGAAACGTCAGTACTTGCCGAACGCCAGCGCCACGTTGTGGCCGCCGAACCCGAAGGAGTTGTTCAGCGCGTAGGTGATGTCGCCCTTGCGGGCGGCACCGTGGACCACGTCGAGCTCGATCTCGGGATCCTGGTTCTCCAGGTTCAGCGTGGGCGGGATGATCCCGTCCCGGATCGAGAGCACCGTCAGGGCGGCCTCGAGAGCGCCGACGGCGCCGATGGAGTGGCCCAGCGCGCCCTTGGGTGCGTAGATCGCGGCATCCGTGCCGACGACGGCGTTGATCGCCTTCGCCTCCGCGGTGTCACCGATCGGTGTGGCCGTGGCGTGCGCGTTGATGAAGTCGATGTCGGAGCGGGACAGGCCCGCGGTCTCCATCGCCCGCTTCATCGCGCGCGCCGCTCCGCCGCCCTCCACGTCCGGCGACACCATGTGGTAGCCGTCGGAGGTGATGCCGGCGCCGAGGAGCCGGGCGATCGGCTTCGCGCCGCGCGCCAGGGCGTGCTCCTCGGTCTCGATGATCATGAGTGCCTGGGCCTCGCCGAAGACGAAGCCGTCGCGGTCCTTGTCGAACGGGCGCGAGGCGGCCTGCGGGTCGTCGTTGCGGGTCGACAGCGCGCGCATCATCGCGAAGGACGCGATGGGCGGCGAGTCGATCCGGCCCTCCACGCCTCCGCAGACCGCGATGTCGGCGTCGCCGAGAACGATCTGGCGCCAGGCGTGCGCGATGGCCTCGTTGCCGGTCGAGCAGGCCGAGACCGGTGCGATGGCGCCCGCGCGGGCGCCGATCTCCAGTGCCGAGACGGCGCAGGCGCCGTTCGGCATGGACATCTGCACGGCGAACGGCGAGACCTTGCGCACGCCGGAGTCGCGGAGAGCGTCCACGGCCTGCACCATCGTCTCGCCGCCGCCGAGCCCGGTGCCGACGACCGCCGCGAGGCGAGTCGGATCGACATCCGGACGTCCGGCGTTGTCCCACAGTCGCTTGGTCATCACATGGGAGACCTGCTCGACGTAGGACATGCGCCGCTTCGACACGTGCTGCTTGCTGATGTCCCCGGCGTGCTGGCGGTCTGGCCGCTCAGGCACGTCGTCCGACGGGTCCGACAGCAGCTGGCCGCCGAACCGCACCGGCAGATCGGGGATCTGCACGCCGATGAAATCGCCCTGGAGCGGACGGATGCCGCTCTTGCCGGCGAGCAGTCCCTGCCAGGTGGAGTCGGTATCGACTCCGATCGACGTGGTCAGCTCGATGGCGGTGACGACGACACTGGGGAACTCACCCCCCAGCGTCGAGAAATTCCTCAGCGATGACAAGGGCTTACTTGCCCTTCTCGGCCTCGTACTTGCCCTTGAGCTCGGCGGCGAGCTCGGTGTTCTCGGCCTCGAGCTTCTGGATGTACGCGACGGCGTCGCCCACGGTCTTCAGGCCCGCGAGGTCCTCGTCCGGCACCTTGACGCCGTACTTGTCCTCGAGCTGCACGGCGATCTCGACCATCGACAGCGAGTCGATGTCCAGGTCGTCGATGAACGCCTTGTTCAGGGTGACCTCGGAAGGCTCGATGCCGGTGACCTCTTCGATGATCTCGGCGATGGCGGCGACGATTTCGTCCTGGCTGGTGGCCACAGTGGGTCCCTTTCCTTGTGTGACCCGACCCGCGATTTCGCGGAGACGGGAGTCTATCCGTGCGGCGGCGTGCGCCGCGGGTTCCGACGGTGCCGGGCGGCCCGTCGGGTGGTCTTCTGCTACTGCGCGGAGGCGAGCAGCTCGGTCAGGTCGGCCGGGGTCTTGACGGCGACCTGCGGCACACCCTTGAGCTCGCGCTTCGCGATACCCACGAGGGCACCGGCGGGGGGCAGCTCCACGACCATCGAGACCTCGGCCTCACGCATCGTGGCGGTGCACAGATCCCAGCGCACCGGGCGGGTGACCTGGGCGACGATCTGCGCCAGGGCGGTCTCGCCGGAGGTGACGGGCTTGCCGTCGCGGTTCGACAGCAGCGTGAGCTGCGGGTCGCGCGGAACGATGCTCTGCGCGGCGGCCGCGACGGCTTCCTGCGCGGGAGCCATGAACTCGGTGTGGAAGGCACCGGCCACGGCGAGCGGGCGCAGGCGCGCCTTCTCGGGGGCGTTGTCGGCCAGCTTCTGCAGGTTCTCGACGGTGCCCGCGGCCACGATCTGCCCGGAGGCGTTCATGTTGGCCGGGATCAGGTCGAAGGACTCGAGGGTGGCGAGGACGTCCGCCTCGTCGCCGCCGAGCACGGCGGTCATCGATGTGGGGACCAGCGCGCACGCCGCGGCCATCGCGCGACCGCGGATCGCGGCCAGGCGGACGGCCTCGTCGGCGGTGATGACACCGGCGACGGCGGCGGCGGCGAGCTCACCGACGGAGTGGCCGGCGACGACCGTGTCCGACGGCTGCGCGCCCATCTGCTCGAAGGCGAGCAGAGCGGCGGCCACCACGAGGGGCTGCGTCACGGCGGTGTCCGTGATCTCGTCGGCCTCGGCGATGGTGCCGAGGCGGACCAGGTCGAGATCGGCGATCTCGGACCATGCGCGGAGGCGCTCCACGGCAGAAGGCTGATCGAGCCATGCGGTCAGCATGCCGGGCTTCTGGGAACCCTGTCCGGGTGCGAGCAGTGCAATCACGTGTACCAGGAAACACCCCGGGAACCTGAAAAGAAGGTGTTGGAGCCTGAGAACCTGACTCATCGAATTTGTGGGGTTTCCACAAAAGTGCTGCTCAGCGAGTCCTGCCTGTTACCAGAGTGTTATATGTGACTGGATTAGCTCAGCGAGATATCTGTGATTCGCGTCATAGCGGCGGGGGTGAAGCGGTCCGGATTGGCGGCCGCGAGGCGCCCGATCGTCGCCGCCACGCGCAGCACGAAGGCGTCGCGCGGGTCCTGCGGATCGCGCCCGGTGATCTCGGCGATCTTCTTCAGTCGGTACCGCACGGTGTTGGGGTGGACGAACAACTCGCGGGCGCACGACTCGACCGCACCGCCCGAGTCCAGGTAGGCGTCCAGCGTGTCGGATAGGGCCGAACCCGCCTCCTCGAGCGGCTTCACCAGGAGTTCGTAGAGGGTGCGGCCGGCGTGCGTGTCGCCGATCAGTGCGCGCTCGGGCAGTAGCTCCCAGCTGTGCACCGGGCGTGGAGCGCCCGGCCAGCCCGCGACGGCGTTGACGCCCGCGATGGCCTCGACCGCCGAGGCGTGGGCGTCCTCCAGCGTCGGGGTGGTGTGCCCGATCACAACGGGCCCGTCGGCGAAGTGCAGCATGAGCGCGTCCGCGAAGGGGTCGCCGGAGGTCACGGCGCCACTGACGATGACCACCAATTTGGTGCCTTGCACAACGGCCAGCGCCGACCGGCCGTGGGACCGCGCCGTGTCGTGGACCGATCCGGCCACGGAGACGTTCTGGTCCGGCGGCGGGTTGCCGACGATGACCGTGGCGGAGGCCACGGGGTCCCAATTCAGCGCGGCGGCCCGCGAGAGCAGGTTGGCGCCGGTGTCGCCGCGGACCACTGCGTCGACCACCAGCGCCTCCATCCGGGAGTCCCACGCGCCCCGGGCCTCGGCGGCCGAGGCGTAGATCGAGGCGGCACCGAAGCCGATCTCCCGGCCGTACCGCAGCACCGCCTCGGTGAGCGCGATGAGCTGGTCCTCGTTGCGCGCCAGCAGGGGCAGCCAGCGCTCGAAGAACTCCATCGCCACGCGGACCATTTCGACGGTCTGCAGGAGCGAGACCTTGCGGGCCAGGTCCTGCGGCACCGTCTGGAACGAGGCGACGGTGTACTCGACGTTGCTCGGGTTCTCGATCCACTCCGCGAAGTTGACCACCGCGGTCTGGACGACCAGCTGGATCGACGCCCGCTGGCTGGCCTCCAGATCCGCGAAGTACGGCAGTTGCTCCTCCATGGAGCGCACCGCCTCGGTCGCGACGCGGCCCGAGTACTGGCGGATCCTGGCGAGGATCGCCTCGGGCAGGACGTCGCGAGGCTCGGGACGCTTCCGGTTGAAGCTCCCCTTCCCCGGCTTCCCGGGGAGGGGGAACGAGCCCGTATCAGCGGTCATGGAGTCCTAGGCTACGCCGGGGTCCGAGGTCTGCTTCGGGGCGGCGAGCACGTCGTCGATCCGGTACCGCTGCGCGGCGTCCGCGGCGACCGAGAAATCGAGCGCGCCGTCGCGCGCAAGACCCAGGAGAACGCCCACGACGATCGACTCGGCGTCGACGTTGAAGTAGCGCCGGGCCGCCGGGCGGGTGTCCGAGAAGCCGAAGCCGTCGGTGCCCAGCGTGACGTACGTTCCCGGCACCCACTGCCGGATGAGGTCCTGCGTGCCGCGCATGAAGTCGGACGCCGCGATCGTCGGCCCCTCGGTGTCGCCGAGGATCTTCGTGACGTGCGGGGTGCGGAATTCGGCGCCCGGGTTCCGCAGCGCCGCCTTCTCCGACTCGATGCCGTCGCGCGAGAGCTCGACCCAGCTGGTCACCGAGAACACCGAGGCGGAGACGCCCCACTCCTCGGCCAGCAACTCCTGGGCCTTGAGCGCGTCGGGCATGGTCACGCCGGAGGCGAGGATGTTCGCCTTCTTCTCGTGCGCGCCGTCGGAGGGCTTGAACAGGTACAGGCCCTTGAGCAGACCGTCGACGTCCAGGTTCTCGGGCTCCGCAGGCTGGTGGATCGGCTCGTTGTAGACGGTGATGTAGTAGTAGATGTTCTCCGGGTTCTCCCCGTACATCCGCCGCAGGCCGTCGATCACGATGTGCGCGAGCTCGTACGCGAACGCGGGGTCGTAGGCGACGACCGCGGGGTTGGTCGACGCGAGCACGTGACTGTGGCCGTCGGCGTGCTGCAGGCCTTCGCCCGTCAGCGTGGTGCGGCCGGCGGTGGCGCCGAGCACGAAGCCGCGGGCCATCTGGTCGGCCGCGGCCCACAGGCCGTCGCCGGTGCGCTGGAAGCCGAACATCGAGTAGAAGATGTACAGCGGGATCATCGGCACGTCGTGCGTGGCGTAGGACGTGCCCACCGCGGTGAACGACGCGGTCGAGCCGGCCTCGTTGATGCCCTCGTGGAGGATGACGCCCTGCGGGTTCTCCTTGTACGCGAGCATCAGCTGCGCGTCGACCGCGGTGTAGGTCTGGCCGAGGCGGTTGTAGATCTTCAGCGTGGGGAACCAGCTGTCCATGCCGAAGGTGCGCGCCTCGTCGGGGATGATCGGGACGATCCGGGGCCCGACCTCCGGGTCGCGCAGCAGTTCCTTGAAGATGCGCACCACGGCCTGCGTCGTCGCGACCTGCTGCTTGCCCGAGCCCTTGAGCATCACCTTCACCGCGTCGATGCCGGGAGTCTTGAGCACCTGCGCCTGCGTGCGCCGCGAGGGCACGAAGCCGCCCAGCTGCTTGCGGCGATCCAGCATGTACTGGATCTCCTTCGACTCCGGCCCCGGGTTGTAGTACGGCGGGAGGTAGGGGTCCTTCTCGAGCTCCGCGTCGGAGATCGGGATGCGCAGGTGATCTCGGAAGCCCTTGAGATCGTCGAGCGTGAGCTTCTTCATCTGGTGCGTGGCGTTGCGGCCCTCGAAGTTGTGGCCCAGGCCGAAGCCCTTGACGGTGTGCGCCAGGATCACCGTCGGCTGGCCCTTGTGCTCCATCGCCGACTTGTAGGCCGCGTACAGCTTGCGGTAGTCGTGGCCGCCGCGGCGCAGGCCCCAGATCTGCTCGTCGGTCATGTCCTGGACCAACTCCTTGGTCCGCGGGTCGCGGCCGAAGAAGTGCTCGCGGACGAAGGCGCCGTCGTTCGCCTTGAAGGTCTGGTAGTCGCCGTCGGGCGTGTTGTTCATGATGTTGACGAGCGCGCCGTCGCGGTCCTTGTGCAGCAGCTCGTCCCACTCGCGGCCCCAGATGACCTTGATGACGTTCCAGCCGGCGCCACGGAAGAAGGACTCGAGCTCCTGGATGATCTTGCCGTTGCCGCGCACCGGCCCGTCGAGGCGCTGCAGGTTGCAGTTGACGACGAAGGTCAGGTTGTCGAGTCCCTCGGTGGCGGCGATCTGGATCTGGCCGCGCGATTCGGGCTCGTCCATCTCGCCGTCGCCCAGGAAGGCCCAGACGTGCTGATCGGAGGTGTCCTTGATGCCGCGGTCTTGCAGGTAGTGGTTGAACCGCGCCTGCTGGATGGCGTTCATCGGGCCGAGCCCCATCGACACCGTCGGGAACTCCCAGAAGTTCGACAGCAGCCGGGGGTGCGGGTAGGAGGGGAGACCCTTGCCCTTGTCCTCGTGGGACTTCTCCTGCCGGAAGCCGTCCAGGCGCTCGGCGGGGATGCGGCCCTCGAGGAAGGCGCGCGCGTAGATGCCGGGGGAGGCGTGTCCCTGGATGAAGACCTGATCGCCGCCGCCGGGGTGCTCCTTGCCGCGGAAGAAGTGGTTGAAGCCGACCTCGTAGAGCGACGCGGCGCCCGCGTAGGTCGAGATGTGTCCGCCCACGCCGACGCCGGGGCGCTGCGCCCGGTGCACCATGATGGCCGCGTTCCAGCGGATGTAGGCGCGGTAGCGGCGCTCGATCTCCTCGTCGCCCGGGAACCAGGGCTCGAGATCGGTGGGGATCGTGTTCACGTAGTCGGTCGAGGTGAGCGACGGGATCGAGACGCGCTGCTCGCTGGCGCGCTCAAGCAGGCGCAGCATCAGGTAGCGCGCACGCGCGGGGCCGTGAGTGGCGATGAGGTCGTCGAAGGACTCGATCCACTCGCCGGTCTCGTCCGGGTCGATGTCCGGCAGGTAGGACGCCACTCCCTCGCGGATCACGCGGACGCGGTCGGGGCGGCCGTCGTTCGACGGTGCGGGGCCCTGTCCTGGGGCGGGTGCCGGGGTGGTGGCGATCGAGTCTGTCACTGGTGCTCCTCACGGGTCGCGAAGGCGGTGCTGGGTATGCCAGGGGTGTGCGGTGTGTCGCAGATCCCATCCTGCCGCATTCGAAAGTTACTCGACAGTCGTATTCCGCGTGGTGGAATTCGGCAGGTCCGCAGCGCGAGTTCGGCGTACCCCGCTTGCGCGCGGGCGCAGGTGCCGTAAGTTGGCACCGAACAGTGCTATGCGGGTGGCAACGGGCCGTCCGCGCGAACGCGAGGAGGCTCCCACCGGTGTCCACGAATGGGTCATTCGCCCAGAAGATGGGCCTGCAGCCCGGCAACATCGTGCAGGAGATCGGTTGGGACGACGACACCGACGACGACCTGCGGCTTGCCATCGAGGAACTGACCGGCGCGGAGATGCTCGACGAGGACACCGATGAGGTGATCGACGTGGTCGTGCTCTGGTGGCGCGACGACGACGGCGACCTGGTCGACACGCTGATGGACGTGATTACCCCGCTGTCCGACGACGGCTACGTCTGGGTGCTCAGCCCCAAGACCGGCCAGCCGGGTCACGTGCAGCCCAGCGAGATCGCCGAGGCGGCGCCGACCGCGGGTCTCACCCAGACCTCGTCGACCAATCTGGGGTCGTGGATCGGCTCGCGCCTGGTCCAGCCGAAGACCGGCCGCGTGGCCAAGAGGTGACCTCTCCCCAGGTCGACGGTCCGCTTCCCGTCGGTGCCGAGGCCCCGTCGTTCACCCTCCGTGACCAGAACAACCGTCCGGTCTCGCTGGAGTCCTATCGCGGACGCAAGAACGTGCTGCTCGTCTTCTTCCCGCTGGCCTTCACCGGCACCTGCGAGAGTGAACTGGGCGGCATCCGCGACTCCCTGCCGTCGTTCGAGAACGACGATGCCGCCGTCCTCGCCGTCTCGGTCGGCCCGCCGCCCACGCACAAGGTGTGGTCCGGCTCGCAGGGCTACCTCTTCCCGGTCCTCTCGGACTTCTGGCCGCACGGCGACGTCGCACGTGCGTACGGGGTGCTCAACGACAAGAACGGTTACCCCAACCGCGGCACCTTCGTGATCGACCGCGAGGGGGTGGTCCGGTTCTCCGAGATGAACGAGCCCGGGGTGCCGCGCGATCAGTCGCTTTGGGAAGACGCCCTCGCTGCGCTATCTTCGACCGGCAAGCGCGTGTAGCTCAGTTGGTTAGAGTTCCGGTCTTACACACCGGCTGTCGGGGGTTCGAGTCCCTCCGCGCGCACCACGGTCCCCTTCGGCCTCACCGGTCCCGGTAGGCCTCGAGTAGTCGCAGCCACACCTCGCTGATCGTCGGATATGCGGGTACGGCGTGCCACAGCCGGTCGACCGGCACCTCGCCGACCACCGCGATCGTCGCCGCGTGCAGGAGTTCCGCCACTGCCGGCCCCACGAGCGTCATGCCGATCACCACCCCACGGCCCTCGTCGACGACCATCCGCGCGCGGCCCGCGTAGCCGTCGGCGTACAGGCTCGCGCCGGCGACCCAGCCGAGGTCGTAGTCGACCACCGCGATGTCGGTGCCCGCCTCGCGCGCCTGCGCCTCCGTCACGCCGATCGCCGCGACCTCCGGCTCCGTGAAGATCACCTGTGGCACCGCGGTGTGGTCCGCCGTCGCCACCTGGGCGCCCCAGGGTTCGTCGTCCACGCTTGCGCCGCGAGCGCGCGCCGCGATCGCGGCGCCCGCGGCCCGTGCCTGGTACTTGCCCTGGTGCGTCAGCAGCGCCCGGTGGTTCACATCGCCCGCCGCGTACAGCCAATCGAAACCCTCCACCAGCATCGTGTCGTCGACGGAGAGCCACGAACCCGGCTCCAGTCCGACGGTCTCCAGCCCCAGGTCGACGGTGCGCGGTGCCCGCCCCGTGGCGGCCAGTACCCCGTCGGCCACGACGGTGCGCCCGCCCGAGGTCTCGATCGTCACCTCGCCGCCCTGGCGCGTCACGCGCGTCGGGGATTCGCCGGTCACCACGTCGACGCCGAGGGCCCGCAGTCCGTCGCCCACCGCCTCGCCGGCGAAGGGTTCGAGATTCGTGAGCAGCCCACTGCGCGCGAGCAGCGTCACCCGCGATCCGAGGCCCGCGTAGGCGGTGGCCATCTCGGCCGCGACCACGCCGCCGCCGATCACCGCGAGCCGCCCGGGGGCGGCGTGCGCGCTCGTCGCCTCGCGGCTGGTCCACGGCCGCGCATCGCGCAGGCCGGGAACGTCGGGCACCGCCGCATCGGTGCCCGTCGCGACCACCACGGCCTGTCGCGCAGTGAGGGCGGTCTCGGCACCGTCGGGCCCGACGACAGTGACCCGGCGCGGTCCGGCGAGCCGGCCGCGACCCCGGATCGTGGTGATCCCCGCGGTGTTCGCCCACTGCACCTGGCCCGCGTCGTCCCAGTTCCGGACCACGGCGTCCCGTCGGGCGAAGACCTCCGCCGGATCGAGGGCCGCCCCGCCCGCGAGGGCGCCGCGCACGTGCTGTGCGTCGTGCAGGGCCTGGCCGGGGCGGAGCAGGGCCTTCGACGGCATGCACGCCCAGTAGGAGCACTCGCCGCCGAACCTCTCGCTCTCCACGAGCGCGGCGGTGAGGCCGCCGCGCACGACCCGGTCGGCCACGTTCTCGCCCACCGGCCCGCCGCCGATCACGATCACGTCGAATTCGTCCATGACGCACCTCCTTCGCCCACCGTACGTGCGCCGGCCGGCGGCCCACGGAAAAGGGGATGCGGGCGAACGCGGCCGGGGGATACGCTGCAGGCAACCGTGACCGGCCGAAGGAGGTGAGACCCGTGAACGTTTCACGCATGTGGGTGCTCCCTCCGTTCTCACGGTCGACCTAGGTGTCACCACCAGGAGCGCCGCACGCAGGCATTCCTGGAAGGCAACACCATGAACGATTCCCCTCTCACCCTGCGGCGGGCGGGCGACGGCGACTGGCTCGCCGTCGACGCCGACGGCCGCATCATCGGCCGTGGCGGCCCGTCGCGACGCGCCGGATTCATCAGCATCGACGCCTGGAGCGCAACGGCTTTCGACCTGCTGGCCTCGACCCTCCTCGCCGAGCTGCCGCCGCCGCTGCGCACCCTCGTGGCGGACGGCGACGCCGAACAGCTCGCCGCGTGGCGCCGCCACGGCTTCGCCCCGCACCGGCGCGAGACGCTGTACCGCATCCCGCTCGATCCGCCTCCCGCCGTCACTCCGCCCGGGGCTTGGCGGGTCCGGTCCGCGCCCGGCGTCGAGCCCTTCCTCGCGGCGCAGGCGGACCCGGCGGACGGTGCCGCCGTGGCCGTGATCGAGCAGGCCGGCGGACGCGCGGTCGAGACCACCGTCGAGCTGGTGCGGCCATGACGAAGACCGCACGCGGCATCGAGGCCGCCGGCACCGTCGTCGAGGGGCTCCGGAACGCGACGTTCCGCGTCGAGCTGGACAACGGCCACGTCGTGCTCGCGCACATCAGCGGGAAGATCCGGAAGAACTACATCAAGATCGTGCCGCTCGACCGGGTGCTCGTGGAGATCAGCCCGTACGACCTCACCCGCGGCCGGATCGTCTTCCGCTACCGCGGCTGAGCGGCGGGGCCGGATCGGTCAGGAATCGAGAAGCGCACCGAAAGCGCAGCTCATAGCGTTGCAGGCATGACAACCTCGCTCTCCGCCCCGATCCGGTCCCTCACCCTGGAGGTGGCCGACCCCGCCGCAGCCCAGGCCTTCTACGACACCGCCTTCGGCCCTGACCACGGCATGCGCACCACGGTCTCCACGGAGCCGTCCACCGGCTTCCGCGGCTTCGTGATCTCGCTGGTCGTGGCCGAGCCGGCGGTCGTGGACTCCTTCGTCGCCCCCGCGATCGCGGCGGGGGCGACGGAGATCAAGCCCGCACGGATGTCCTTCTGGGGCTACGGCGGCGTCTTCCGTGCGCCCGACGGCACCCTCTGGAAGATCGCCTCGTCGTCGAAGAAGAACACCGGCGCTCCGCTGCGGACCGTCGATGACACGGTGCTGCTGCTCGGCGTCGACGACGTCGCCGCGACCAAGGCCTTCTACGTCGAGCGTGGGCTCTCGGTGGCGAAGAGCTTCGGCCGCAAGTACGTCGAGTTCGACGCCGAACCCGGCGCCGTGAAGCTCGCGCTCTACGGGCGCAAGGCCGCCGCGAAGGACGCCGGAGTGCCGCAGGAGGGCAGCGGCTCGCACCGCATCCTCGTCGACGGTGCCCTCGGCGCCCTCACCGATCCCGACGGCTTCGTCTGGCAGTAGTCGTCGTGGGTGCGGCCGGGTATGCTCATCCCGGCGGCGACCGGGCCGCCCCTGCACCGGCCGCGCCACGTCACGGCGCCGCGAATGAAACACCTTCGGATGAACGGGGCGCTCGCCCCACAGTCATGAACCCGCATCGGCCACGGAAGCCACGGCCCGAGGTTCCCGCAGTCGCCCTCCTCAGGGAGTGGCGTGAGCACGTCGAGCAGACGGAACGCCGTGTCCGCGACGGTGACTACGGCTATTACACGGGCTGCGAGTGCTGCGACGGCATCGTGCTCACCGACGCCCGCGATCGGCTCGAGAGCATCATGCGCAACGGAGGTCGCCGAGCGCACCGACTGCGGATCGCCGTCGAGTCGCTGGACCGCAGGTTCCTGCTCGTCACTGCCGAGGACCCGAATTCGTGGCGGTCCCAGCCGTGGTGGCGACGCCGAGTTCCGCACGGGTGAGCGGGTGTCACTCCTTGCCGAGGCGCAACGAGCTCGGCCACCAGACCGCGCGGCCGACGTCGTGGACCAGCGCCGGCACGAGCAGAGTGCGGACGATCAGGGCGTCGAGCAGGACGCCGAAGGCCACGATGAAGGCGATCTGGGCGAGGAAGATCAGCGGGATCACCGCCAGCGCGGAGAAGGTCGCCGCGAGGACCACGCCCGCCGACGTGATGACACCGCCCGTGACGGTGAGGGCGCGGAGCACGCCCGCCCGCGTCCCGATCGACAGCGCCTCCTCGCGTGCGCGGGTCATCAGGAAGATGTTGTAGTCGATCCCGAGTGCGACCAGGAAGACGAACGCGAACAGCGGCACCACCGGGTCCGCGCCGGGGAATCCCAGGATGTGGTTGAAGACGATCGACGAGACCCCCAGGGTGGCGGCGAACGAGACGATCACGGTGGCCATCAACAGGATCGGCGCGAGGATCGCCCGCAGGAGCAGGCACAGGATCAGGAGCACCACGAGGGTCACTACCGGGATGATCAGGTTGCGGTCGTGGAGCGCCGTGGTCCGCGTGTCGAGGTCGACGGCGGTCGGCCCACCCACGAGCGCGTCGGCGGCGCCCACGCCCCGGACCGCGTCGCGCAGGCGCACCACGGTTTCCTCGGCCGCACGCGAATCAGCCGGGTCGCGCAGGCTCGCGCGGAGCGCGACGCGTCCGTCGACGGTCTTCGGCGCACCGTCGGTGCCCGGGACGACGGCGACGCCCGCGACGCCCGGCGTGCTCGCCGCCGCGGCCCGGACGGGCTCGAGCGCCGCGGCGCTCGCGACGATCACCGCGGGGGAGCCGTCGTCGGCGTCGAAGTGCTCCGAGAGCACCTCCTGACCACGCTGCGAGTCGACGGTCACGAGGAAGGTGTCCGACTGGGCGACCCCGTCGGCGCGGAACTGCGGCGCGAACGCGGCGCCCACGAGGAGGAGCAGCGTCGTCGCGACCCAGAACCGGCGCGGATGGCTGCCGATCCGCTCGGCCAGCCCGGCCCAGAACCGGTGGGCCTGCTCGGGCGACTCGTCGGCGCCCTCGTGGAGAACGGGGCGGCGCGGCCAGAAGGCGCCCCGCCCGAGCAGCGCGAGCACTGCGGGCAGGAAGGTCATGGACGCGAGGAAGGAGGCGGCGATGCCGATCGCGGCCACCGGGCCGAGACCACGATTGGAGTTGAGGTCGGAGAGCAGCAGGCACAGCACGCCCGCGATGACGGTTCCCGCGGACGCCGCGACGGGCTCCAGGGTCGCCCGCCACGCCGCGCGCATCGCCGCGTACCTGTCGGCGGTCGTTCCGAGCTCCTCGCGGTAGCGCGCCACGAGGAGCAGCGCGTAGTCCGTGGCGGCGCCGAAGACGAGGATGAACAGGATGCCCTGGCTCTGCCCGTTGAGGGTGATCGCGCCGTTCGCCGCGAGCGCGTAGATCACGGCGCTGGCGAGCGCGAGGGCGAGGACCGCCGAGACGATCACGACGAAGGGGAGCACGGGACTGCGGTAGACCACGACGAGGATGGCGATCACGACTGCCCCGGCGACGAGCAGGAGCATGCCGTCGATCCCGCCGAACGCCTCGGTGAGGTCGGCCGCGGTGCCTGCCGGCCCGGTGACGTAGACGGTCAGTCCCTCGGGTACGCCCGTGCCCAGTGCCGCGCGCAGTGCGGTCACGCTGTCCGCGACCTCGCCGCCGGCGTCGATGGGGACCACCACCTGGAGTGCGCGGCCGTCCTGGGCGCGGACCGGCGGCGCGACGGCCCTGTCGATGCCGTCGACGCCGGCGGCGCGGTCGATCGCGGTGGAGATGAACGCGGTGTCGGCGTCGGTGATGCCGGACGTGCGTTCGACGGCGACGATCGCGGGGATCCGGCTGCTGTCGATGAAGGAGGCCTCGAGCTCCGCCACCGCGGTCGCCTCCGCGGAGGCGGGGAGGAACGAGGTGTTGTCGTTCGCCTGGACGTCGCCGAGCTTGCCGGCGAACGGGCCGCCGACCGAGCCGACGACGAGCCATCCGAGGATGAGGAGCGCGGGGACGAGCCACCGCCATCGCGGGGTGGAGCGGGTGGTGCGCGTCTTCGTCACGGTGACTCGTCTCTCTCGGAGTGCGGGGCATAACGTGTGCAGCGGGGCGTGCGGTGGGCCCGGAAAGCTCAGCCTGCTGATTAAAGCTCAGCCTGCTGAGTAAACGCAAGAGAGCGAGGTGGAGGACGTGGACGACGGGATCGCGCACTGGCCGACGGGGCGCCTGCTGTCGATGGCGGCCCGACTCGTCGAGCACGCCTGGGAGGGCGTGCTGCGCGAGTACGACATCTCCAGCGCGGGACTCGTCGTGCTGCACGTGGTCTCGACCGGCCCCGCATCGCAGCGGGACATCGCCCGCGTCGCGCGGGTGACGGATCAGACGGCGAGCCGCACCGTCGAGCGGCTCGAGCGGGTCGGTTACGTCGTCCGCGAGACCGACCCCGGCGATGAGCGCCGGAAAGTGGTGACCGCGACCGAAGCGGGTCGGAGGGTGTACCTCGAACTCGTGGAGCGGGAGCGCTCGGACCCGTCCCTCATCGCCGCGCTCGGCGAGTCCGAACCGGTGCTGCGTGAGCTTCTCCTCGAGCTCATCGGGACCCAGCGGGGAACGGGCGGCCGTTGATGCGCCGATCGACCGAACTGGCCCTCGGCGTCCTCGCCGACGAAATTCTCGGCGACCCGCGCCGCTACCACCCGGTCGCAGGCTTCGGCACCGTCGCGCAGGCGCTCGAGACGCGCATGTACGCCCCGTCGAAGCTGCGCGGCGCCGCCTACACCGCGATCCTGGTGGGCGGAGCGGCGACGCTGGGATTCGCGCTGCGGAAGGTGCCCGGCGCCACCGCCGTCGGCACCTGGGCGGTGGTCGGGGGAGCGGGTCTGCGGATGGTCGGATCCACCCTCGGGGCCGACCTGGAGCGGGGGGACCTGACCGCCGCGCGCGACCTGCTCCCCAGCCTCTGCGGCCGCGACCCGTCGGTCCTCGACACCGCGGGGCTCGCGCGGGCGGCCACCGAGTCGGTCGCCGAGAACACCTCCGACGCCGCTGTGGCGCCGTTGTTCTGGGGCGCCGTCGCCGGGTTGCCCGGCCTGCTGGCGTACCGCGCGGCGAACACGCTCGACGCGATGGTCGGCTACCGCAACGAGCGCTACGGCGACTTCGGGTGGGCCTCGGCGCGACTCGACGACGTCCTCAACTACCTCCCGGCACGGCTCGCGGGCGCGGTCACCGTCGTCCTGGCGCCGGCCGTCGGCGGGGCACCGTCGGACGCCGTGCGGGCGTGGCGGTGGGACGCGGCGAAGCACCCCAGTCCCAACGCAGGGGTGGCGGAGGCGACCGCGGCGGGAGCGCTGGGGCTGCAGCTGGGCGGCCGCACGCAGTACGCGCACGGCGCGGAACTGCGGCCGACGCTGGGGCGTGGCCGCGCGCCCGAGCCGCGCGATCTGGCGCGTGCCGCGCGCCTCTCGCTGGCCGTCGAGCTGGGCGCGCTCGCCGCTACTGTCCTTTGCGTCCGTACCGGTCGGCGAGTCGCGCGGCGCGGGCGGCCTCCGGGCTGACCTCCGACGTCTCCGCCTCGGTATCCGGCGCGTCCGCGTCCGTGGTGCCGGCGTCGAAGACGGCCTTTTCCTCGCGCCGACGACGCACCTCCGACCACACGAAGTAGCCGATCGCGAGCGGCGCCATGATCCCGAAGGCGAGCCACTGCAGGCCGTACGAGAGGTAGGGGCCCGCGTCGAGCATGGGCAGTGGGACGGGGTCGAGGCCGCCCGGCTGGTCCTCGTCGAGATTCAGGTAACCCGGCGCGAAGGCGACTCCCTGGGCCGGCCCGATCGCCGACGGGTCGATCGCGAAGACCTGCAGGTAACCGGCCTCGGTCCGCGGCCCGCGGCCGGGATCGGTCTTCTCGGGCGCGCGCACGCGGGCCTGGATGGTCACCGTGCCCGACGGTGGCGGCGCGAACTCCGGCACGACGCCGCCGGTGGGCGTCTTCACGAAGCCGCGGTCGACGAGATAGGTCGCGCCGTCGTTCGCGGCGAAGGGCACCAGCACCTCGTACGCGGGCTTGCCGTCCTGGTTCCGCAGCCGGGCGAGCGACTGCTTCTCGGCGAGGTACTGCCCGGTGAGCACCACCCGGCGCCATTCGGCGTCCTTCGGCACATCGGCGCGGCCGCCGAGCACCTGCGCCGCCGGGACGGGGGCGGCGTTGACGGAATCGGCGATCTGCTGGTTGCGGTGGCTGGTGGAGCTGTTCTTCCCCAGCTGCCACGGCGCGAGCACCGACCAGCACAGCGCGGTGAAGGCCACGGCCGCGATGGCGAGGGCGATCCACCGCGGCTGGAAGATCACCTTGATCCAGCTAGGCAATGCTCTCTCGCGTCCACTCGATGAGGCCGGGCATCGCGGCTTCGACCTCCGCGAGCGTCGCGCGGAAATCGTCGTGATCGCCGTAGTAGGGGTCGGGCACGCTCTCGTGCGCGGCGTCGGGGTCGAAGCTGCGCAGCAGCCGGATCCGGTCGGCGGGCACGCCGCGCCGGCGCAGCGGCGCGACGTGCGAGCGGTGCAGCGCGACGACCAGGTCGGCCGCGAGATGGTCGTCCGTCAGTTCCGCGGCGGTGTGCGCGGTGGGGTAGCCGGCCTCGGCGAGCACGTCCTGCGCGCGCGAGTCGGCGGGACCGCCCTCGTGCCAGCCGTCGGTACCGGCACTGGTGACCCGCACCGCCTCGGCAAGACCGGCCTCGGCCGCCGCCCGCTCGTAGACGATCTTGGCGATCGGCGACCGGCAGATGTTGCCGGTGCACACGAACGTGACATGCAGCGGAGTACTCACCCCTCCATCTTGCCCGACCGCCGCGGACGACGACGCCGGCCCGCTGCGGCGACGAATCCCTCGCAGCCGGCGACGCCCCGCCTACGCTGGCAGCCATGAAGCTGGCAGAGGTCATCGACGTGCTCGATCAGGCGTATCCGCCCCGGCTGGCGGAAGGATGGGACAGCGTCGGGCTGGTGTGCGGCGACCCGGACTCCGAGGTCACGCACGTCCTGGTCTGCGTGGACGTCACGAACGATGTGGTCGACGCCGCGCTCGCCCGCGGCGCCCAACTCGTCATCGCGCACCACCCGCTGCTCCTGCGGGGCGTCGACACCGTCGCGGCGAACACGCCGAAGGGCGCACTGATCCACCGGCTCATCCGCGGCGGGTGCGCGCTGTTCACGGCGCACACCAACGCCGACCGCGCGCGGGGCGGCGTGAACGACGCCCTCGCCGCGGCGCTCGGGCTGGACGTCACCGGCCCCGTCGAGTTCCTGGACGCGTCGCTGCATCTGGACCGATGGGGCGTCATGGTGCCGCCCGCGCAGGCCGACGAGGTGCTCGCCGCGATGTTCGAGGCGGGCGCGGGCGAGGTCGGCGAGTACTCCGAGTGCGCGTGGCGGGTCGACGGTGTCGGCCAGTTCCGGCCCGGCGACGACGCCAGCCCCGCGATCGGCAGCGCCCGCGAGCTCACCACCCTCGACGAGACGCGGATCGAGCTCGTCGCGGCGGCAGCCCGCCGCGCGCACGTCGCGCGCGCGCTGCGCGACGCGCATCCCTACGAGGAACCCGCCCACGACATCGTCGAACTCGTCGGCGGCGAGCGGGAATGGGGCCTGGGCCGCGTCGGAACCCTGCCGGAGCCGATGACGCTCGCGGCGTTCACCGCCCGTGTCGCCGATTCGCTGGGCGCGCCGGCGCGCGCGGCCGGGAATCCGGAGGCGGTCGTCCGGACCGTCGCCGTCTGCGGAGGGGCGGGGGACTCGTTGCTCGGCACCGTCGGACGTCTCGGCGTGGACGCCTACGTCACCGGCGACCTGCGGCACCATCCCGTCGACGAGCACCTGCGCGCCGGCGGGCCCGCGGTCGTCGACGCCGGGCATTGGGGGACCGAGTTCCCGTGGTGCGCCACCGTCGCCGAGCTGCTGTGGCCCTACCTCGACGTCGCGGTGCACGACGTCCCGACCGATCCGTTCACGGTGCGAGCCGCTCCGGGGGCGGATGCGTAGAGTGGCGCAGATGAACGCTGATCCGGCCGCTCAACGCATCCTGCTGGACCTCGCCGAGGTCGACGCGGAGATCTCCCGCCTGGCCCACCGCGCCACCCATCTCCCCGAGGACGACGAGATCGCCGAGCTCGAGAAGCGCGCGACCGCCGAGCGCGACGAGTCGGTGCGGGTGTCGATCCTGGTGGAGGACCTGGACCGCGACATCAGCAAGCTCGAGAAGGAGGTCGAGCAGACCCGGCTCCGCGAGCGGAAGGACCGGGAGCTGCTCGCCTCCGGCGCGGTCCCGGCGAAGCAGCTCACCGAGATCGAGCACGAGCTCCGGGGGTTGGAGCGCCGGCAGTCCGTCCTGGAGGACGAGGAGCTCGAACTGATGGAGAAGCGCGAGGCCGTCGCGCTCGATCAGCAGCGCGCCGAGGCCACCGTGAACGCGACGAACGACGAGATCGCCGCGGTGGCGCGCCGCCGCGAGGAATCCGTCAAGGACATCGACGTGGCGCGGGCCCGCACGACGACCACGCGCGAGGACACCGTTGGGAAGCTCCCGCAGGACCTGTACGCGGAGTACGAGCGGTGCCGGAAGAGCTCCGGTACCGGGGCGGGGCTCCTGCAGGCCCGACGGTGCGGCGCCTGCCGCCTCGAGCTCGACCGCGGCTTCCTGGACGGGGTCGCGCGCAAGCCGGCCGACGAGGTCGTGCACTGCGACGAGTGCGGCGCGATCCTGGTGCGCACCTTCGAGTCCGGCCTGCCCCAGCCGAAGCCCGAGGAGTGACGGGCGCCCAGCGCGGGGGCTGGACCACCTCCGCGCACGAGCCCACCCGACTGATCCTGTTGCGCCACGGCCAGACCCCCGCGTCGGTGGGGCGGCTCTACTCGGGCCGCGGCAACCCGTCGCTCACGGATCTGGGCCGCGAGCAGGCGGCGGCCGCCGCGGAACTGCTGCGCGGCACGGAGATCGACGCGATCCTCTCTTCGCCGCTGGATCGTGCTCGGCAGACGGCCGACGCCGTGAACGCCGATCGCGGTCTCGCCGTCGAGGTGGAGGACCGCCTGATCGAGACGGATTTCGGTGCCTGGGAGGGGCTGTCCTTCGGGGAGGCTCGGACTCGCGACCCGGAGTTGCACGGGCGGTGGCTGGGCGACACCTCCGTCGCTCCGCCCGGCGGCGAGAGCTTCGACGAGGTGCACGTGCGCGTCGCCGCTCTCCTGGACCGGGTCACCGCCGAATACGGGGGCCGCACAGTGCTCCTGGTCTCGCACGTTACGCCGATCAAGACGGCTCTGCGCATCGCCCTCGACGTCGGGCCCCAGCTGCTCTACCGGCTGCACCTGGACCTGGCGTCGATCTCGATCGCCGACTTCTACCCCGACGGCGGCGCCTCGGTCCGCCAGGTCAACCGGACGGCGGGCGTCTAGGGCTCGGGTACTCTGTACGGCGCGGACGAGCTGACCGGGCGGCCGCGGCCTCGGGTACGGCTGGGTGACCAGTACGCCCGGGTCGAGGAAAGTCCGGACTCCACAGGGCAGGGTGGTTGCTAACGGCAACCCGGGGTGACCCGCGGGACAGTGCCACAGAGAACAGACCGCCCGGGCTCCGGCCCGGGTAAGGGTGAAACGGTGCGGTAAGAGCGCACCAGCGCGGCGGGTGACCGTCGCGGCTCGGTAAACCCCACCCGGAGCAAGGTCGAAGGCGCCACCGCACGGTGGCGCTGCGCGCGTGTACGAGGGCTGCTCGCCCGAGCGTGCGGGTGGACCGCTCGAGGCACCCGGCAACGGTGTGTCCAGATGGATGGTCGCCACCCCGGCGCAGCGATGCGGCGGGGGACAGGATCCGGCTTACACGTCAGCTCGTCCGCCCCGAATCGCCCGATTCGTCGGGGCGCCGTCGGCCCGGACCGGCGCTAGCCTGATCCGATGGATCTGTCCGTGCTCTCCTGCGGCGTCCGCGGGCACGTCACGTACGCCCCCGACGAGGCCGATCTGCGTGAGCGCGTCCACGCAGACACTCCCGAGGGGGAGGCGTGGCGCTGCTTGCGCTGCGACGACTTCGTCGTGGGCGAACCGCACGGCTCCGGGCCGGCGGCACAGGCACCGTCGGTCCCGCGAGGCCGGGCCCTGCGGGACGAACTGATCATGCGCTTCCTGGCCGTCGAGCGAGTCGTCCGTGGGGTGGTCTTCCTCGCGGCAGGCGTTGTGGTGTGGCAGTTCAGGGACTCGCGGGCGCACCTTCGGGAGGTCTTCCAGGAGAAGCTTCCGATCCTCAGCCAGTTGGGCTTCAACGTGGGCGACTCGCGGATCGTGCACACGATCGACACCGCGCTCGGCCTCTCCGGCACCGCGCTGGCGTGGATCGCGGTCGCCCTGGTCGCCTACGCCGCGGTGGAGTTGATCGAGGCCGTCGGACTGTGGCGGGGCGAGCGGTGGGGTGAGTACTTCGCGGTCATCGCGACCTCGGCGTTCCTGCCGCTCGAAATCTACGAGATCACCGAGAAGGTGACGGTGCTCCGCGCCGGCGCCCTGGTGGTCAACATCGCCGCAGTCGCCTGGCTGCTCTGGAGCAAGCGACTGTTCGGGATCAACGGCGGCGCGGCCGCGTACCGTGCCGAACGCGAATCGGAGAGCGTCCTCACGGTGCGCCGCGCCGGCGAGTAGCGTGCAGAGGTGACCGAATCGAGCGCCCGCGACGCCGTCATCGCCCTCCTGCAGAACCTCCCGGACTCGAGCGTCGAGACGATCGAGCCGGGCGCGGTCGCCGCGGACGGGACGACCCCCGTCCCCGAGATCGCCTGGGGCGACACCTTCGTCTACTTCGCACCGGGGGGCGCGCCCGGCGTCATGCCCTACCTGACGGTCATCACCAAGGACTACCCCGACGACGAGCAGTCCGACCTGGGGCGTCCCGGCGCGTTCCGGCTCAACGCCAACGTCGGCCGCGAGGCCTTCACCGAGCTGATCGGTTACCCGCCCGCGGAGCACGCCGCCCGCGCCGGCGAGTGGGACTACGCCGCCGACGGCGCGCTGATCCCGCACCCGCTGTACGCCCGGCTGGGTTGGGTCTCGGTCGTGAACCCGGGTACCGGCCCCGACGTGCAGGCCGTGATCGAGCGCGCGCACCGGCACGTCCGAAATACGTAGAAACTTGTCGGTGGGCCGCACTACCGTTGCCCCATGACACTCGGTGAGAGCGGTGAATGGGCGATCGAAGCCATCGGCCTGGTGAAACGGTTCGGTGACTTCACGGCGGTCGACGGGGTCAGTTTCCAGGTCCCCCGCGGCTCCGTGCTGGGCCTACTGGGCCCGAACGGCGCGGGTAAGACGACCACGGTGCGCATGATGACCACGCTGTCGCCGCCCACCGAGGGCACGGCGCGCATCGCGGGGTACGACGTGCGGGAGCATCCCATCGAGGTGCGGCGCAACATGGGCCTCACCGGACAGGCCGCCACGGTGGACGAGATCCTCACCGGACGCGAGAACCTGTCGATGATCGGCGGCCTCTACGGCATCCCGCGCGCCGCACTCAAGCGGCGCAGCGCGGACCTCCTCGAACAGTTCTCGCTGACCGCGGCCGCCGACAAACAGGTCAAGGCATACTCGGGCGGCATGCGGCGCCGGCTCGACCTGGCAGTCAGCCTGCTCACCGCGCCCCCGGTGCTGTTCCTGGACGAGCCCACCACCGGCCTCGACCCGCGCGCCCGCTCCGAGCTGTGGGACGTCCTGCGCACGCTGGTGGCGAACGGCACCACGCTGCTGCTCACCACGCAGTACCTCGAGGAGGCCGATCAGCTGGCCGACGAGATCATCGTCATCGACAAGGGGCGGATCATCGCGCAGGGCACCCCGCTGCAGCTCAAGGAGCGCGCCGGCGCCGCCAGCCTGGTGTTGACCGTGTCCGACGCCGCCGATCTTCCCCGCGCCCGGGACATCCTCGCGCAGCTCGGCAGCGAGGTCTTCGTCGACGAGGGCGCACGCCAGGTGAGCAGCCCCGCCAACGGGCTCGACGACCTGAACCGGGCGGGAGCATTACTGGGGGAGAGCGGCATCAAGGTCGACGACCTCGGCCTTTCCCGGCCCAGCCTGGACGACGTCTTCCTCTCCCTCACCGGCCGCCGCACCGAAGCCGACGCCACGGACACCGAGGAGGCCTCCGCATGACCGCCACCAGCGAGGCCGCCGGTATCGGCGGCATCGAGACCCACCAGACCAGCCTGTGGCAGCAGTCCTGGATCATGGTTCGTCGCAGCATGATCCACACCAAGCGCATGCCCGAGATGCTCTCGGACGTGACCATTCAGCCGATCATGTTCACCGTGCTGTTCGCGTTCGTCTTCGGCTCCGCGATCCCCACCGAGGGCGTCTCCTACCGCGAGTACCTGCTGCCCGGCATCCTGGGGCAGACGATGGTCTTCACCTGCTTCGTCGTGGCCGGCGGCCTCACCACCGATCTGGAGAAGGGCGTCATCGACCGCTTCCGGTCGCTGCCGATCAGTCGCGCCTCCGTCCTCATCGGACGCAGTATCGCCAGCCTGCTGCACTCGTCGATCGGCATCGTCGTCATGTGCCTGACGGGTCTCGCCATCGGCTGGCGGATCCGCACAAACCCGGTGGACGCGGTGCTGGGCTTCCTCGTCCTCCTGGTCTTCGGGTTCGCCATGATCTGGTTCGGTATTCTCGTCGGCTGCATGATGCAGTCCATCGAGGCTGTGAACGGCTTCATGTTCGCCACGATGTTCCCGATCACCTTCCTCTCCAACGCCTTCGTCCCCACCGCGGGCATGGCCCCGTGGCTGAGGGCGGTCGCCGAGTGGAACCCGGTGTCCTCGATGGTCCAGGCCATGCGAGAGCTGTGGGGGAACGACCTACCGCTGCGGGAAGGGGCGCCCTGGTCGCTCCAGCACCCGGTGCTCGCCACCGTGATCTGGTCGGTCGCGCTCACCGCGGTGTTCGCGCCGCTGGCGGTGCGGGCGTTCAACAAGCGCACCGTCGACTAGGCTCGGGCGGGTGATCGGAGACCCCCTGCCCCCGCGCATCACCGAGCCCGAGCGCCGCCGCGAGTTGTTGGACAGCGGCGCCATCTACACGGCGCAGCGATCCGTCCGTGGCGATGCCGTCAGCCCCGACCGCCGCCTGAAGTTCGACGGGGTGGCCCGGTACCTGCAGGACACGGGGCAGGACCATCTGCGCCACGTCGACTACGAGGACGTCCACCCGTACTGGGTGGTGCGGCGCACCGTCATCGAGATCCTCGAGGGCGGCGAGCAGCCCGACATCCTCACGGTCGAGCGCTGGGGCTCCAAGATGGGCTCGCGCTGGTGCAACGTGCGCATCGGCATCGACGGGCAGAAGGGCACCCGGATCGAGACCGAGGCCTTCTGGATCAACTTCAACATCGATACCCTCACGCCGTCGGCGCTGAGCGAGACCTTCCTCAGCACCTTCGGCGCGGCCGCCGAGCCGGGCGTCCTGCGCTGGAAGCAGTGGCTGGACCCGAAGCCGCATCCGGACGCCGTCGAGGTGCCCTTCCTGCTGCGCGCCGCCGACCTCGACATCATCCAGCACGTCAACAACGCCGTGTACTGGACGGCGCTCGAGGAGGTGCTGTCGACGTACCCGGACCTGCGGGAGAGGCTGCCGCTGCGCGGCATCGTCGAGCACAACTCGGCGCTGCAGATCGAGGACGCGCCGCGGCTGCTCGCGCACCGCGAGGGCGACGTGGTGCACGCCTGGCTGGTCGCCGGCGACCGCACCGCCGCGGCCATGAGCGTCGAGGCGCTGGCGGAGTAGGCGTGACCGGCATCCCGATGCGCGGCGCCGTCCCGTCGAGCGCCGTGGACTTCGGTGCCGTCCGCGCCGAGTTCGAGCTCGTCGAGGACTTCCCGCCGGAGGTGCTGGCCGAGGCGGAGGCGAGCGCTGACCGCTTCGCCGAGGGGCGCGAGGATCGCCGCGACATCGAGTTCGTCACCATCGACCCGCCGGGCGCCAAGGACCTCGATCAGGCGGTGCACATCGCCGCTGAGGGCGACGGCTTCCTCGTGCACTACGCGATCGCCGACGTCGGCGCGCTGGTGACGCCGGGCGGCCCGCTCGAGGCGGAGACCCTCCGACGGGGCCAGACCATGTACCTGCCCGACGGCTCGGTGCCCCTGCATCCCCGGTCACTCTCCGAGGGGGCGGGTTCGCTGCTGCCGGAGCAGGACCGGGCGGCCGCGCTGTGGGAGATCCATCTGGACGCCGCCGGCGAGGTGACCTCGGCGACCGTGCGCCGCGCCGTGGTCCGCTCCCGTGCGCAGCTCGACTACGCCGGCGTGCAGACCGACTTCGACGCGGGTCGGGTGCACCCGAGCATCGCGCTGCTGCCGACGGTCGGGACGCTGCGCGCGGCCTGGGGCCGCGCCCACGGCGCGATCGACCTGAGGTTGCCGGCACAGGAGGCCGTCGAGGGCCCCGACGGGTGGACCGTGCGGATCGAACCGCGCACCGACTTCGACGCCCATAACGCGCAGATCTCGCTGCTCACCGGTGTGTGCGCCGCCGACATCATGCTCAGGGCGGGGGTCGGCCTGCTGCGCACCCTGCCCGCCGCGCCCGAGGACGCGGTCGCCGATCTGCGGCGCACCGCCGCGGCGCTCGGGCAGGACTGGCCGAAGGGCGTCACCGTCGGCGACTTCCTCGCCGGCCTCGACGTCGCCACACCGCAGGGGCTCGCGGTCATGACCGATGCCGCGCGTCTGCTGCGCGGCTCGGGGTACGCCGCCTTCGGCACCGCCGCCGCACCCGAGGCGCCCGCGGACCGCGGGCACGCGGGCGTCGGCGCGCCCTACGCCCACGTGACGGCGCCGCTGCGCCGCCTGGCCGACCGGTACGCGACCGAGGTGTGCCTCGCCGCCTGCGCGGGCACGCCGACCCCGGACTGGGCGCGGGACGCGCTGGACGACGTCGTGGAGACGATGCGCCGCACCAACACCCTCGCGAACAAGGTGGACCGGGCGTGCATCGACCTCACCGAAGCGGTGATCCTGGCGGACCGGGTGGGGGAGGAGTTCGCCGCCATCACGATGCGCGCCGACCAGGTGCTTCTCGACGAACCCGCCGTCATCGCGCCCTGCACGGGCGGGCCGCCCGAGGGCAGCCGGGTGACGGTGCGCCTCGAGACCGCCGATGCGACATCGCGAAAGGTGTCCTTCGCGTACGAGAAGGCGCTAGCGTGAGACCATGAGCCGTCGCCTGGTCCTCATTCCCGCCGCGTTCGCCCTGGTCGCACCGCTCGCCCCGGCCCTCGCCGCGCCTGCCGCGGCGGCGCCGGGATGCGCCGACTACACCTTCATCGGCGCCGCGGGCTCCGGCGAGGGCCACTCCGCCGGTGGCCTGGGCTCCACCGTCAACTCCGCCGCCCAGGCCTTCGCGAGCCGGGCCCGGGCCGCCGGGAAGACGGTGGCGATCCGCCCGATCTACTACCCCGCGGCGGCCGTGCCCACGCGCGTGGACCAGTTCGGCGGCTTCCTCGCCAGCATGAACACGGGCGCCGCGAACACCCAGGGCGATGTCGAGATCGTGATCAAGGCCTGCCCGTCGACCAGGATCGTGCTCGCGGGGTACTCACAGGGCGCCTCCGCGGTGCACCGCGCCCTGCAGAGGCTCGGCGACCGGAAGCAGTTCACCGCTGCGGCGCTCATCGCCGATCCCGACCGGACCCCGAACGACACCACGCGCTACGTGGGCTCGGCGCCGCGCTCGCAGGGGATGGCGCAGGCCTCGGCGATGATCAGCGGGGCGAATCCCGCCCCTCTCGCGCCGCGCGTGGGTGCGCGCACCCTGAGTATCTGCACTACCGGCGACCCGGTGTGCCACTGGACCGGGGACCTCGCCACGGCCGTGCCGAACTCGCACGACTCGTACTCGGGCGCCGACATCGGCGGCCGGCTCGCGGGGATCGCCGGCCTCTGACGCCCGGCGGTTCCGGTTCAGCGCAGTCCGCGGAGCATCCCCGGCAGGCTCGCCCGCGCCTGTGCGGCCCGGAGCTCCTCGACGGCGTCGATCCTGCCGAGACGGAAGGCGATCGTGGGATCGGTCGTTTCGGCGGCCAATTCGGCCACCGCGTCGCGGGCGATCGTCGCGTCCTGGAACTCGCCGAGCCGCGTCTGCACCTTCGACAACGCCTTCACCTCGGAGCGCAGGTCGCCCCGCACCACGGGATCGACGACGGCGGAGGCGTAGCGCAGCCGCTTGGCGTGCTTGCGGATCGCGTGCACGTCGTGGTCGGTGCACGCGGGGTCGTTGAGCAGCACCATCGATTGCCGGGCGAAGGACCGGATCCGCTTGTCCAGCAGCGGCGCCAGGCTCTTCACCGCAGTCCGGTCCGCGCGCTCGCGCAGCGGCGGATCCGCGATGAAGGCATCGATCGCGTCGAGCAGCACGAAGTACCGGTCCGAGTCGAGGGCCAGGTCCACGCGACCCCAGCCTCGCGCCTCGGCGGCGCGCTGGCGGTGCGCGAGGGCGGCACCCGCGCCGCCGAGCTCACCGTCCGTGTCGAAGCCCTCGAACCGCTGCGCGAGGACCTCGGCGTCGCGCACGGCCCCGAGGACGGAGGCCAGCAACTTGAGCTCCGAGCTCAGCGCGGCCCGCGCCGGGCCCTCGAAGAATCCGGAGAACTCGGTGAGGACGCTGCGCAGTTGCCGGGTGGCGACGCGCATCTGGTGCACGGAGTCGTCGCCGCGGGCCCGCACGCGCGGGTCCTCACGGAGCAGCTTGTCGCGGTATGCCGCGAGTGCCGCGGTGAGCAGCTGTCCCCCCGTGGCGTGCGCGATCTTCTTGGGCAGGTCGACGGGCCGCCGAGCGGCCTCGGCGTCGATCGCGCGCGCCAGCTTCGACGCCGCGTCCGGTTCGGCGCCGCCGGCCGCCCGCAGCGCCTTGTCGACGGCGATCGCCGTCTTGCGTCCCAGCGCGGTATCCGGCACTTCGAACTCCCACTCGCGCCAGCTCTTCTCGGGGCCGTCGGGGAGCAGGGACACCGAGTGCACGTGATCGTCGACGAACTCGCCGAGGAGTTCCCCGTCGACCGCGTGGCAGTAGGTGGTGTGCCGTTCGTTCTCGACGATGGCGATGGGGGCGAGGGCGCGCCCGCGCACGAGGGCGCGGACGCGCTCCGCCAGTTCGGCGGGCACCTCCGCCGACGCGCCCTCCGGCGCGTCGGCGTCGTCGCCCAGCGGCACCGTCACCTCACGGCGATCGGCGCCGTCGGGCAGCTTGAGGTGCCACCCGTCGTCCTTGCCGCCCGTGCGGCGGCGCAGCGTGATCCGGTTGGCGGCGAGGTCCAGGGCGTCGGTGTCGTAGTACACCGCGACCAGGTGGAAGACCTCGTCGGTCGAGACGTGGTCGACGCCGGGAACGCCCACCAGCGAGGGCGCCGCCGTCTCCGGCCCGACCTCGTACTTCGTCTCGATCTCACGCTGCTCGGCCATGGCTCAGTCCTTCGCGAATCGGTCGGTGGCCTCGATGAGGGCCGATCGGATGCCCGGCTCGAACGCCGAGTGACCCGCGTCCGGCACCATGACCAGCTCCGCCGTGGGCCACGCCCGGTGCAGGTCCCACGCGCTGCGTGCGGGGCACACCACGTCGTACCGGCCCTGCACGATCACGCCGGGAATGTCCGCGATGCGATCGATGTCGCGCAGGAGCTGCCCCTCGTCGAGGAAGCCGCCGTTGACGAAGTAGTGGTTCTCGATCTGCGCGAAGGGGATCGCGAACCGCGGGTCGTCCGCGTCGGCCGAGCTCTCCGGCGTGTTGATGAGGTGGCTGGTGCTGCGCTCCCACATCGACCAGGCCTTCGCGGCGCGGAGCGCCACCGCCTCGTCGTCCGAGTGCAGGAGGCGGTGGTACGCCGCGATCTTGTCGGCCGACGGTGCCCGGTCCGCCTCGTCGAGCGGGGCCAGATAGCCCTCCCAGTTGTCCGGGTAGACGTGCGAGGCGCCCGCGTTGTAGTACCAGTCCAGCTCACTGCGCCGCAGCAGGAAGATGCCGCGCAGCACCAGCTCCGTCACGCGATCCGGATGCGTCTGCGCGTACGCCAGACCCAGCGTGGAGCCCCACGAGCCGCCGAAGACCTGCCACCGGTCGATCCCGAGGTGCTCGCGGATCCGCTCGATGTCGGCGATCAGGTGCGCGGTGGTGTTCACCGCCAGCCGGTCGGCGAGCGAATCCCCCTCGCCCGACGAGGGATCGGCGATGTGCGGCTTCGACTGCCCGCAACCGCGCTGGTCGAAGACGACGATGCGGTACGCCGCCGGGTCGAAGAACCGCCGGCAGTCGGGGGAGGTGCCGCCGCCGGGGCCGCCGTGGATGAAGACCACGGGCTTGCCTTCGGGGTTGCCGCTCTGCTCGACGTACAGCAGCTGTCCGTCGCCGACGTCCAGCAGCTCGGTGCTGTAGGCCTCGATCTCGGGGTAGAACTCTCGCATCAGAACCCGTGCTCCGGTCCGGGGAACTCGCCGGAGGCGACCTCCGCCACGTACTCCTGGGCGCCGCGCAGCAGCTCGTCGCCGATGTTCGCGTACTTCTTGACGAAGCGCGCCGTCCGGCCGCGGTTGAGGCCGGAGAAGTCCTGCCACACCAGCACCTGGCCGTCGCACTCCTTGCCGGCGCCGATCCCGATCGTGGGGATCGAGATCTCCTTCGTCACCTGGGCGGCCACATCGGACGGAACCATCTCCAGCACCACCGAGAAGGCACCGGCCGCGTCGACGGCCTTCGCGTCCAGCCGGATCTTGTCGGCGGCCTCGTCGCCCCGGCCCTGGACCCGGTTGCCGCCCAGCGAGTTCACCGACTGCGGGGTGAATCCGATGTGCGCCATCACCGGGATGCCGCGGCGCTGCAGGAACTCGATGGTGGGCGCCATGTGCGCGCCGCCCTCGAGCTTGACCGCCTCGGCACCGGCCTTCATCAGGGTCGCGGCGCTGCGGTAGGCCTGCTCGGGGGACTCCTCGTAGCTGGCGAAGGGCATGTCGGCCACCACCAGGGCGTACTTCGTGCCGCGGCGCACCGCGGCCACCATCGCGGCCATCACGTCGAGCTCCATCGGCAGCGTGGAGTCGAACCCGTACACGGTGTTCGCTGCGCTGTCGCCGATCAGCAGGGCGGTGACGCCGGCCTCGTCGAAGATCGACGCGGTCATGTAGTCGTAGCTGGTGAGCATGGCCCACTTCTCGCCGCGCTCCTTGAGCTCGGCCAGATGGTGGATGCGCACCTTCTTGCGCGGCGCCTGCTGCGCCGCAGGACCCGGTTCGGATCCGCTTCCGTAGACGGGCGTTTCGCTCATCCTCGTCGCTCCATTTCCTTCCGTCCCAGCCGGTCTCTCCGGTCCGGGCAGTCGTGGCGGGATCGATCCCTCCCGGCGTCAGGCCGGGTCGTGCCAGCGGTTCGTGATCGGCATCCTCCGGTCGCGGCCGAAGGCCTTGGGCGTGATCTTCGGGCCCAACGGGTACTGGCGGCGCTTGTACTCGGCGCGGTCCACGAGGCGGGCGACCTTCCGGATGAGCTCCGGGTCGTAGCCGGCCTCGGCGATCTCCGCGACGCCCTGGTCCTGCTCCACGTAGCGGCGCAGGATGTCGTCGAGCACGTCGTAGTCGGGCAGCGAATCACTGTCCTTCTGCCCGGGCCGCAGCTCGGCCGACGGCTCCTTGGTGATGGAGTTCTCCGGGATGGGCGGCGTCTCGCCGCGCTCGACGGCGCGTTGGTTGCGCCACCGCGCCAGCTCCCAGACGAGCGTCTTCTCCACGTCGCGGATGGGGGCGTAGGCGCCCACGGCGTCGCCGTAGATCGTCGAATAGCCCACGGCCAGTTCGCTCTTGTTGCCCGTCGCGAGCACGAGGTGGCCGTCCAGGTTGGACAGGGACATCAGTGTCATGCCGCGGCAGCGGGCCTGGATGTTCTCCTCGGCGAGACCGGTCAGGTGCAACTGGCCGACGAAGGACTCCACCATGTGCTCGATCGGCTCGAACCGGAAGTGGATGCCCATGCGCTGCGCCTGGTCCGCAGCGTCGTCCTTCGAGTGGTCGGAGCTGTACTTCGAGGGCATGCCCACGCCGTAGACGTTGTCGGGGCCCACCGCGTCGGCGGCGATCACCGCGACCAGGGCGGAGTCGATGCCGCCGGACATCCCGAGGCCGACGGTGCGCCCACCCACCTTGTGCACGTAGTCCCGCGTGCCGGTGACCAGCGCCGCCCAGATCTGTCCCAGGTGGTCGAGGTCGGCGACGGTCGCCGCCTCGGCCTGCACCGGGGACGAGGGCCGGGCCGGAAGCTCCACCGACGTGACCGCCCAGCCGTCCACCGCCGCCGCGCGCCGGCGGCCCGACGCCGTGATGTCGGTGAAGACGGTGGCCTCGACGAACTGCGGCCCCGGGGCCCAGTCCGTGTCGGACCGGGCGGTGAACGTGTCACCGTCGAAGACGAGCTCGTCCTGCCCGCCGACCAGGTTGACGTAGATCACCGGCGCGCCGCCCTCGGCGACGCGGGCGGCCACCACCTCGCGGCGCAGCGCGGGCTTGCCCACCTCGAAGGGACTGGCGTTGAGGCACAGGATCGCGTCGACGCCCAACTCGGCCAGGCCGGCCACGGGGCCGTCGGGCCACCACACGTCCTCGCAGATCGCCAGGCCGAGCCGGACCCCGTCGACGTCCAGGATCACAAGCCGGTCGCCCGGCGTGAACCAGCGCTTCTCGTCGAAGACCCCGTAGTTGGGGAGGAAGTGCTTGTCGTACCGCGCGACGAGCTCGCCCCCGTGCAGCACGCCCGCGGCGTTGCGGGCGCCGCCGGTGGGATTGGTGCTGGTCTCCGGGGCGTCCGGGTCGCGGTCGAGGAAGCCGACCACCACGATCAGATCGCCGCACCCTGCCGCATCGAGGGAGCGGGCCAGCTCGTGCACGGCCTCGCGGGAGTCCACGGCGAAGGACCGGCGCAGCAGCAGATCCTCCACGGGGTAGCCCGTGAGGGCCATCTCGCCGAAGACGGCGACCTGCGCGCCGCGCTGCGCGGCGTCCCGGGCTGCGGCGGTGATCCGAGCGACATTCGCGTCCAGGTCACCCACGACGGGGTTGATCTGGCACGCCGCGACACGAAGGGGCGTCATGGTTCAACCCTAGCGTCCCGGGAACCGGGACCGCCGCGTGGCAGGATCGGAAGGATGAAGGCAGGCAAGCCCGTCCTGACCGCGCTCGCGGTCCTCTCCGCGGCCGTACTCGCGGGATGTTCGGTCCAGATCGGGGGGACCGCGGAACCGGCGGGCGGATCGGTCGCGCCCAGCACCGGTACGGCCGCCCCGACGTCGGTGGCGGGTGTTCCCGCGCCGCTGCAGAAGTACTACGGGCAGCAGATCACCTGGGGCTCGTGCGCAGCGATGGCGAAGGCCGACGACATCACCGAGTACGACAAGACGAAGCTCGAGTGCGGACGCCTCACGGTGCCGATCGACTACGACGACCCGGCGGCGGGCGAGACGAAGCTCGCCGTCGCGCGGGTCAAGGCCACGGGGCAGCGCCGGGGCTCCCTCCTGATGAACCCCGGCGGACCCGGCGGCTCCGGCGTGCAGCAGGTCGCGGGCAAGTCGATGGAGGCCGGCAAGTTCGAGATCGCGAGCAGCTTCGACCTGGTCGGCTGGGATCCGCGCGGCGTGGGCGCGAGCTCGCCCCCGGTGAAGTGCTTCAGCGACAAGCAGCGCGACGAGAACCGCCTCTCCACCCTGGCGTTCGACAACTCACCCGCGGGCATCGCGAAGCAGGAGGCGTTCAACAAGTCCCAGGCGGAGCTGTGCGCCCAGAAGATGGGCAAGACCTTCCTCGCCAACGTCGGCACCGCCGACACGGTGCGCGACCTGGACGTCCTGCGCGCCGTGCTCGGCGACGCGAAGCTCACCTACCTCGGCTACAGCTACGGCACCTTCATCGGCGCGATCTACGCCGAGACGTTCCCGGATCGGGTCCGGGCCATGGTGCTCGACGGTGCCGTGGATCCCGCCCTGGACCAGATCACCTCGAACGTGCAGCAGATGGCCGGGTTCCAGACGGTCTTCGACGACTGGGCGAAGGACTGCGCGAAGTACACCACGTGCCCGGTGGGGACCGATCCGGCGCAAGCGACGGCGCGGTATCAGCAGCTGGTGCGCCCGCTCATCGACAGGACGGTCCGCGGCGAGGGAGGGCGGCAGCTGAGCTACAACGACGCCACCACCGCCACGATCCAGGCGATGTACGCGCAGCAGCTCTGGGAGCCGCTGCGCCGGGGACTGACCGGTCTGCAGAAGGGCGACGGCTCGCTGCTGCAGCGGATCGCCGACCTCTACCTCAACCGCGACGAGCTCGGGCGGTACTCGCCGATGATGGATGCGAACACCGCGATCAACTGCGTCGACGGCCCGGCCGTCACCGACCCCGCCGACCTCGCCCGGCTCGACACCGAGATCCGGAAGGCGGCACCCTTCCTCGACGACGGCCGCGGCACCGGGCGTGGAGCGAAGGGCACGTGCGCCTTCTGGGCCGCCGCACCGACGCTCAAACCGCACGAGGTGAACGCCGTCGGCGCCCCGAAGCTGGTCGTCGTCTCGACCACGCACGACCCCGCGACGCCGTATCAGAACGGGGTCGACCTGGCGAAGCAACTCGGCGCCTCGCTCATCAGCTTCGAGGGCAGCCAGCACACGATCTCGCTGGAGGGCAATGCGTGCGTCGACGACGCCGTCACCGCCTACCTGCGCGACCTCACGGTGCCGGCGGCGGACCTGCGCTGCACGGCCTGATCAGTTCGCGGCCAGGACGCGGATCGCGAAGATGAGCGTGTCGCCCGGGGCGACACCCGCGCGCGGCTCGCCCTTGGGGTAGCCGTCGGCAGCGGTGACCGCAGTGACAACGGTGGTCCCGGATCGTTGCCCGACGAGTGCCGATCGGAAGCCCGGGACCACATCGGGCAGGGCGATCTCGGCGGACGTCGCCCGCGAGAAGGCGTCGTCGAAGACCGTGCCGGTCCGGCCGTTCACGCTCTGATAGCAGACGGTGACCACCGACTTCTCCGTGAGCGGCGCGCCGGAGCCGGCCTCGGCGACGACGGTCCGAGACCGGTCCACCCGGTAGGGCGTCTCGACGGTGATCCGTGGCGCGGCGGCCGCGGTCGGCGGAACGACCAGCGCGCGGCCCGTGACGCCGTCCAGCGTGATCGCCCTGGCGTCCGCCGCCGGGGCGGCCGCGGGGCAGCCGTCGATCGCCCCGGTCGTCGGGCTGCTCGCGGCCGATTGCTCGGTCCCCGCGCCGCAGCCGGCGACCGTCAGGACGCACGCGGTCGCCGCGGCGGCGGTGAGGCGTGCGAGCGGTGCGTCCACGCCCGGCACGCTACTCGGGTATCCCCGCGGCGGGTTGTAACACGCCGTTAACACCTCCTCGCTTAGGGTCGATCCCATGGATCGGCAGCAGGAGTTCGTGCTTCGCACCATCGAGGAACGGGACATCCGCTTCGTGCGGCTGTGGTTCACCGATGTGCTGGGGTTCCTCAAGTCCGTGGCGATCGCCCCCGCGGAGCTGGAGGGCGCGTTCACGGAGGGGATCGGTTTCGACGGTAGTTCGATCGAGGGCTTCTCCCGGGTCTCGGAGGCGGACACCGTCGCCAAGCCCGACCCGTCGACCTTCCAGGTGCTGCCCTGGACCAGCGGCGACGGGGAGATGCACTCCGTCCGCATGTTCTGCGACATCGCGATGCCCGACGGGACGCCGTCGTGGGGCGACAGCCGGCACGTGCTGCGGCGTCAGCTCAACCGCGCTGCCGACCTCGGCTTCTCCTGCTACGTGCACCCGGAGATCGAGTTCTACCTCCTGAAGAAGGAGTCCGGGCCGCACGGCATGCCGATCCCCGCCGACAACGGCGGCTACTTCGATCAGGCGGTGCACGAGTCGGCGCCGAACTTCCGCCGCAAGGCGATCGAGGCCCTCGAGGCCATGGGGATCTCCGTCGAGTTCAGCCACCACGAGGCGGGCCCGGGGCAGCAGGAGATCGACCTGCGGTACGCGGACGCGCTCTCCATGGCCGACAACGTCATGACCTTCCGCTACCTGGTCAAGGAAGTCGCCATGACCGAGGGCGTGAAGGCGTCCTTCATGCCGAAGCCGTTCTCGGCCCACCCGGGCTCGGGCATGCACACCCACATGAGCCTGTTCGAGGGCGACTCCAACGCCTTCCACGATCCCGACGACGAGCTGCAGCTCTCCGCCACCGGTAAGGCGTTCATCGCGGGCATCCTGCACCACGCGCCCGAGATCTCCGCGGTCACCAACCAATGGGTGAACTCCTACAAGCGCCTGGTGACCGGCGACGAGGCGCCCACGGCGGCGACCTGGGGCGCGGCGAACCGCTCCGCGATGGTCCGCGTGCCGCTCTACACGCCGAACAAGGCGAGCAGCCGCCGCGTCGAGGTGCGCTCGCCCGATTCCGCGTGCAACCCGTACCTGGCGTTCGCGGTCCTGTGCGCGGCCGGACTCGAGGGCATCAAGGGCGGCTACGACCTGCCCGAGGCCGCCGAGGACGACGTGCGGCAGATGACCGCTCGTGAGCGCCGTTCGATGGGCTTCAAGGATCTGCCCGCCAGCCTGGACGACGCGCTCGTGCTCATGGAGAAGAGCGAACTCGTGGCGGAGACCCTGGGGGAGCACGTCTTCGAGTACTTCCTGCGCAACAAGTGGTCCGAGTGGAACGACTACCGCGCCGTGGTCACCCCGTTCGAGCTCGACCGCTTCCTCTCCCTGTAGGGCGGGGCGTACGGTGCCGCCCACGAACCGCGAGGTCCGCCGCCCCAGCGCGGGCCGGCTGGGGCTCCTCGATCCGAACGCCGAGCTCGACCTTGAGTCCCTCGGGTGGGCGGACGCGGAGTGCGCCGACGTGCTGTGGGCGCTCTCGCGCGCCGCCGACCCGGACTGGACGCTGCGCGCCCTCGTGCGGCTACGGGAATCCGTGGGCGGCGATTGGGCGGAGATCGACGGCCTGATCCGGGACGACACCATGTTCCGCGGCCGGCTCTTCGGGCTGCTCGGCGCCTCCGATGCGCTGGGCGACCACCTCGTCAGCCATCCCGCCTCGTGGCGGCTCCTGCGCGACACCGCGCCCCTGAAGTCGCGCGACGACCTCATCGCCGCCATGCTCGCCACCGTCGGCGCGGTGAAGGTCCCCGGGCGCCGGGACGACGACCTCCTCTACCGGGCCGCCGTCACCGGTGGAGCCGCGATCGCCTCCCTGCGGGACGGCTACCGGGATCTGGTCATGGTGCTCGCCGCGCGCGACCTCGCCCAGCTCGTCGAGAACGAGCCCACGCTGCCCTTCTCGGTGGTCGGCGCGCACCTCGCGGACCTCGCCGATGCGGCGCTCACCGCCGCGCTCGCCGTCGCCGTCGCCACGGTGTACCCCGACGACGACCCCCAGGGGCGCCTCGCCGTGGTCGCCATGGGCAAGTGCGGCGCGCGGGAGTTGAACTACGTCTCCGACGTGGACGTGATCTTCATCGCCGAGCCCGCCGACGGGGCCTCGGCCCGCCTCGCCGGGGAGATGATGCGGATCGGCTCCGCCGCGTTCTTCGACGTGGACGCCGCGCTCCGCCCCGAGGGCAAGGCCGGCAGCCTCACCCGCACGCTGGAATCGCATGTGGCGTACTACAAGCGGTGGGCGAAGACCTGGGAGTTCCAGGCGCTGCTCAAGGCCCGGCCGCAGACCGGCGACCTGGAGCTGGGGTACGACTACCTCGGCGCCCTGAGCCCGATGGTGTGGGAGGCCGCCGAGCGCGACGACTTCGTGCAGGACGTGCAGGAGATGCGCCGCCGTGTCGAGGAGAACATCGCCCCCGATCTCCGCGAGCGCGAGCTGAAGCTGGGCCGGGGCGGGCTCCGCGACGTCGAGTTCGCCGTCCAGCTCCTGCAACTGGTGCACGGCCGCACGGACGAGACGCTCCGCGAGCGGAGCACCGTGGATGCGCTGGCGGCGCTCACGGCCGGTGGTTACGTGGGGCGGGACGACGGCGCCAACTTCACCGCCTCCTACGAGTTCCTCCGCACGCTGGAGCACCGGCTGCAGCTGCGCCGCATGGAGCGCACGCACCTGCTGCCGCCGCCCGACCACGAGGAGGCGTGGCGCTGGCTCGCCCGCGCCGCCCACATCCGGCCCGACGGGGATCGCGACGCCGCGGGCGTGCTGCGCGCCGAGCTCAAGCGGCAATCGGCGCGGGTGCGCAGGCTGCACACCAAGCTCTTCTACCGGCCGTTGCTGGACTCGATCGCGAACCTCGACGCGGACGCGGTGAGCCTGAGCGACGACGCGATCGTCGCCCGCCTCGCCGCGCTCGGCTTCCTGCAGCCGCAGCACGCGCTGGCGCACCTCAAGGCGATGGCCGATTCCTCGCGGCGCGGCCGGATCCAGACCATCCTGCTGCCGACGCTGCTCGAATGGCTCAGCGAGACTCCGAATCCCGACGCCGGCCTGCTGAACTACCGCAAGCTCTCCGAGGACCTGCGCGACGTCGAGTGGTACCTGCGCGTGCTGCGGGACGAGTCGGTGGTCGCGCAGCGCCTGATGACCGTTCTCGGCTCCTCGACCTTCGTGGCCGAGCTGCTCGCCCGGTCGCCCGACGTGATCCGTCTCTACGCCGACGGCGCGACCGGCCCCAAACTGACCGAGCCCTCGCCGCGTGAGGTGTACAACGGCATGCTCGCCGCGGTCAGCCGGGCCCATCACCGGGACCGGGCGATCGCGGTCGCACGGGCAATGCGGCGCAGCGAGATCGCGCGCGTCGCCTCCGCCGACATCCTCGGCATGATGACGGTGCCCGAGGTGTGCACGGCGTTGTCGTCGGTGTGGGGCGCCGCCCTCGACGCCGCTCTGGTGTCCGAGATCGCGACGTCCGTGGTCGAACGCGAGTCCAGCCGCAGCGCCTACCAGCCCGGCGCGCCCGCGCGGATCGCCGTCATCGGCATGGGCCGCCTCGGCGGGCACGAGATCGGTTACGGTTCCGACGCCGACGTGCTCTTCGTGTGCGCGCCGAACGAGGGCTACGAGGACTCCGACGCCGTGCGCTGGTCCAATCTGGTCGCGGACGCCGTGCGTACGAGGCTGGGGGCACCGTCGGTGGATCCTGGCCTCGAGGTCGACACCGGGCTGCGTCCCGAGGGGCGCAACGGGCCCGTCGTGCGGACCCTCGCCGCCTACCGCGCGTACTACCAGCAGTGGGCGCAACCGTGGGAGGTACAGGCACTGCTGCGCGCCACGCACGTGGCCGGCGACGAGGAGATCGCGCGCGAGTTCCTGCACCTGGTGGACGAGACGCGCTACCCCGAGGGTGGGGTCTCGCCCGCGACGGTCAACGAACTGCGGCGCATCAAGGCCCGCGTCGATTCCGAGCGACTGCCCCGCGGCGCGGACCCGGCGACGCACACGAAGCTCGGCCGCGGTGGCCTCTCCGACGTGGAGTGGACCGTGCAGCTCGAGCAGTTGCGGCACGCCAGCGCAGTTCCCGCGCTGCGCAACACCTCGACGCTCGAATCGCTCGACGCGATCGAGGAGAACGATCTGCTGCCGGCGGAGGACGTCGAGCTGCTGCGGTCGGCCTGGCTCACCGCCACCCGCGCTCGCAATGCTCTGTTCCTGGTGCGCGGCAAGCCCGTCGATCAGCTGCCCGGGCCCGGCGCGGTGCTCTCCAACGTGGCGTACGTGGCCGGCTGGCGGGGCAGCTCGCTGGACTACCTCGACGACTACCTGCGCACGACCCGGCGCGGGCGCGCCGTGGTCGACCGGGTCTTCTGGGGCGAATAGCGCCGCAGCGGGCAGGATGTCCGCATGAGGTTCTTCTTCCGGACGGCGGCGAGCATCGTCGGCACCGCAGCGCTGCTGGGCGCGCTCCTCGCGCTCGTACTGCACTTCTGGCCCGGCACCGATCGGGTGACCGTGGCCGCCGCCGCGGTCTCGCCGGTGCTGTGGCTGGCCCTCGTCGCGATCGCGGCGGTGTGCCTGCTGTACGTCCGTGCGCTGCTGCGGCTGGTGCTCGTGGCGGCGGTGGCGGCGGCGGGGATCTGGGTGCAGGCGCCGCTGTGGCGGGGCGAGCCGGCCCCCGCGAATGCCGGCCTCACGGTGCTCACCGCGAACATCCAGGTGGGAGCGGGCGACGCCGACGCGCTCGCGACGCTGGTCCGCGAGAACCGCGTCGACGTGCTCGCCGTCCTCGAGGTGACCGACGAGGCGGCGCAGCGGATCGCCGCGTCGACGATCGGCACCGACCTGCCGCACTCGCTCGTGCGGCCGGCGGCGCTGGCCAACGGCACCGCGCTCTACAGCCGCCACCCGCTCGCGAGCACGGGGGTGGTGCCCGGATTCGTCATGACCGCGCTCACCGCCGTCGCGACCGTTCCCGGCCGGGGCGATGTGCAACTCTTCGCGCTGCACCCGACGCCACCGCTGGACGCCGACACCTGGGACTCCGAGTTGCGCCGCATCGGGACCCTGTTGCAGGGCGTACCCGAGGGGCGGCCCGTCGTCGCGCTGGGCGACTACAACGCCACCTACGACCACGTGCGCTTCCGGAGCCTGCTCTCGCACGGCTACCGCGACGCGGGGCAGCTCGCGGGCGCCGGGTGGTTGCCCACGTATCCGACGGACAAGGGCTATCCGCCGGTGGTCGGCATCGACCACGTCCTGCTGCGCGGACTCGGCGCAGCGGAGGTGACGGCGCACGATATCCGGGGCGCCGATCACCGGGCGGTACTGGCCCGCGTGGGCTGACGAGCTAGGCCACGCGCAGTTCCAGGCACTGCGCGACGCCGAACATCCGGAGCGTGCGCCGTGCACCCGCGGGGATCTCGTCGAGCACGTCCGCGGTGTCGACGATCCGGGGGTCGGTCCCCGTCATCGTCGTGCCCCGGCGCAGCAGGTCGACGGTGCCCGCCGCCCGGATGTTGCGGACCCAGTCGGTGTCGGGGCCGTAGGGGAGGGCGATGATGAGCGCGCCACGGTCCGTCCCGAACGCGTCGACGGGGGTCTCGTAGGCCCTGCCGCTGCGGCGGCCCACGTGCCGCACCACCGTACGGGTGGAATCGGGCGACTCGGCCCCACCCATGGACCGCGGATTGGTGAAGTCCCGGTTGACGCGGCGTACCAGGTCCAGGACGGGGCGGATCCGGAAGCGGATGCCCGCCAGGATCACCGCCACCGCGGCGAGCGGGAGGAGCACCACGGCTCCGACGACGACGGACAGAACGCGCATGACGCCTCCAGGGATCGGTGTGCCTCCAGTCTTGCCGGGGCGCGCGGCCGGCGCCTCCGGTGAATCCCTGAGATCAGGCAGGGGCCTGCCAGGAGAGGGTGTACCGGAAGGGGATCCGCCGGCGCACCACCGCACCGGGCAGGATCGCCGCTGCCGCGGTCGCGATCTCGTCGAAGGTCTGCTGTGGGGCGCGCACCGGGAATGCGGGTGGCGGGGCCGGTGCGGTGGCGGGCGCGGGGTGCCGGAGGGCACCCAGGACCGGATTGACGAGCGCGGACCTGCTGACCCACAGGGCATCCCCGAGCGTCTCGGGCCTGGACAGCCCCACGACCAGTAGCCGACCGCCCGGGGCGAGCAGGTCGCGGCACCGGGCGAGCGTCGATTCGAGGTCGAGGTGGTGCAGGGTGGCGATCATCGTCACCAGGTCGTAGGGGCCCGCCGCGGCGTCGAACCCGTCGAGGACCCGGATGTTCGGCACGCGCCGTGCGGCGGTGGCCGCGCGCATCCCGGCGTCGGCGTCCGCGGCGTCGACGGTGCGGAACCGTCCCGCCAGGCGCTCGGCGAGCAGCCCTTCGCCGCAGCCGACGTCGAGCGCCCTGCCCCGGCGGGAGGGCAGGTTGCGCAGGATCCACCCGTGGAAGTGATCGTTGTGGCTGAAGGGATGACGGGCGTTGAACCAGTTGAGCGCACGTATCGGCAGCCCGAGGGCGGGCCACGTGCGAATGTTCATCGCCTAGTTCGCCGACAGGATCTTGATCGCGAAGATCAACGTGTCGCCCGGCTGGATCCCCACGGACGGCTGCCCGGTCACGTAGCCGTCCATCGGAGCGATCGCCACCCCCACCGACGTACCGACCTTCTGGCCCGCGATGGCCTTCTTGAAGCCAGGGATCACGCCGTCCAGCGGGAACGAGGTGGGCGTGCCGCGGTCGTAGGTGCTGTCGAAGCGCTCGCCGGTCCGGCCGTTCACGCCGAGGTAGCAGACCGAGACGGTCGCCGTCTCCCCGACCACGGCACCGTCGCCCGGCGGGTTGAAGGCCTGGACGTGCGTCTGCGCCACGGAGAAGGGCTTCTCGACGGTGATCTGCGGCGACGCGGTGTCCGTGGGCCCGGTGACGACGATCGAGCCGGTCTGTCCCTGGTAGGTCCAGTCGGGGGAGTTCGCGGTGCTGGGCGCACCCGTCGGGCACGCCGCGGACGCCTCCGGGGTGCTGCAGGCGGTGAGCGCCCCCGCCGCGAGGACGGCGACGGCGACGGCGGTGGTCTGGCGGGAGGCGCGCATGGCCTCGAACCTACCGCCTCGCCGGAGGATCTCGGCTCAGCAGTGCCCGCGTCGCCGAGCACGGGTGGCCGTCCGGGATCGCTGCGCTACGTTGGTGCGATGATCGTCTGGCTCAACGGCGGATTCGGTGCGGGGAAGACGACGCTGGCGCACGAGTTGCATCGCCGGATACCGGGGGCGGTCGTGTACGACCCGGAGGACGTGGGCTCGATGCTGTGGAAGTGGCTGCCGCGCAACGAGGACTTCCAGGACCTGCCGAGCTGGCGGGAACTCGTCGTGGCCGCGGCGCTGTCGTTACGGCGGCACCACGCCGAGACACTGATCGTGCCGATGTCGCTGCTCCGCGATGCCTACCGCGAGGAGATCCTCGGCGGGCTGGACGAGGCGGGGGAGCCGGTCCTGCACGTCTTCCTCGACACCGATCCCGAGGTGATCCGGGCCCGCCTGCGGTCACGGGCCGTCGACATGGGATTCGAACCCGACGCGGCGGGCTGGGCGATCGACCGCCTCGATCCGCAGGCCGCGTCCCGGCAGCCCGCCGGCACCGTCGTGCTGCGCTCGGACCACCTCGGCCCGGCCGATCTCGCCGACGCGGTGCAGGCGGCCCTGGCCCGCTAGCAGCCCCCCCCCGGAGACGCGAGCGGCCCCGCACCGTCGAACGACGGTGCGGGGCCGGTGAGCTTGCGTCCCTACGACTTACACGTCGTAGTAGAGCTCGAACTCGTACGGGTGCGGGCGGAGGTTCACCGGGGCGATCTCCACGTCGCGCTTGTACTGGATCCAGGTCTCGATCAGGTCCTCGGTGAAGACGCCACCGGCGGTGAGGTACTCGTGATCCTCCTCGAGGCGGTCGATCACGGCCGGGAGCGAGGTCGGGGCCTGCGGGATGCCCTTCGCCTCCTCGGGCGGCAGCTCGTAGAGGTCCTTGTCGACGGGGGCGTGCGGCTCGATCTTGTTCTTCACGCCGTCCAGGCCGGCCATCATCATGGCGGCGAAGGCCAGGTACGGGTTGCCCGAGGAATCGGGGCAGCGGAACTCGATGCGCTTGGCCTTCGGGTTGTTGCCCGTGATCGGGATGCGCACGCAGGCCGAGCGGTTGCGCTGGCTGTACACCAGGTTGATCGGCGCCTCGTAGCCCGGCACCAGGCGCTTGTACGAGTTGATCGTCGGGTTGGTGAAGGCGAGCAGCGACGGGGCGTGGTGCAGGATGCCGCCGATGTAATAGCGCGCGATGTCCGACAGACCGCCGTAGCCGGCCTCGTCGTAGAACAGCGGCTTGCCGTCCTTCCAGAGCGACTGGTGGGCGTGCATGCCCGAGCCGTTGTCGCCGAACAGCGGCTTCGGCATGAACGTGACGGTCTTGCCCTCCTGCCACGCGGTGTTCTTGACGATGTACTTGAACAACTGGACGTCGTCGGCCGCGTGGAGCAGCGTGTCGAACTTGTAGTTGATCTCGGCCTGGCCGCCGGTGCCCACCTCGTGGTGGCCGCGCTCGAGCGTGAAGCCGGCGTTCTTCAGGTTCGTGGAGATCTTGTCGCGCAGGTCCACGTAGTGGTCGTACGGCGCGACCGGGAAGTAGCCGCCCTTGTTGCGGACCTTGTAGCCGCGGTTGGGGGAGCCGTCCTCTTCGATCGGGCGGCCGGTGTTCCACGAGCCGGAGATCGAGTCGACCTCGTAGAAGGAGCCGTTGATGCTCGAGTCGTAGGACACCGAATCGAAGATGTAGAACTCGGCCTCGGCGCCGAAGAAGCAGGTGTCGGCGATGCCGGTGCTGAGCAGGTACTCCTCCGCCTTGCGCGCGATGTTGCGCGGGTCGCGGCTGTACGCCTCGCGGGTGAAGGGGTCGTGGACGAAGAACGAGATGTTCATGGTCTTCGCTGCGCGGAAGGGGTCGATGCGCGCCGTGGTGACGTCGGGCAGCAGCATCATGTCGGACTCGTCGATCGACTGGAAGCCGCGGATCGACGAGCCGTCGAACGCCAGGCCGTCCTCGAAGACGCTCTCGTCGAACGCCTCGGCGGGGATGCTGAAGTGCTGCATCGTGCCGGGCAGGTCGCAGAAGCGGATGTCGACGTACTCGACGTTCTCCTTCTTCAGGTAGTCGAGAAGTTCCTCTTTGGTAGTGAACACCTGTTACTTGCTCCTTCGTCGTCCGGCGGTGACGTTCACGGTCGTACCGTTCGCACCACCACCGAGGTTACGAGAATGAACGTTATGGACGAGGTGTTGCCCAAGAACTAACGCAATGTTTCAACGGTGTTACACATCCAGGGCCGTCCGGGAGGCCGCCGAATCGGACACCACGTACCCTGGGGCCATGCGTCGAGAAACGGGATCATGGCTCTCCGGTGCCTCCGCGGCACTGCCGGAGGGCTCCCACGGGGAGTACCGCGGGCAGGCCCTGGGGCTGCCGCGCGACGGTGTCGGGTCGGCCGCGGGATCGGGTCGCCGCGTGTTGGGGCTGTTCCTGGACTGGGTGCCGTCCGCGCTGATCGCGGTCGCGATCGTGGGGCCGGGCCGTGTCGCCGCGGGGGAGCCCACCGCCTTCGACACCCTCGCGCTCGGTATCTGGTTCGCCGTCGGCGTGCTGTCGGTGACCCTCTTCGGCTTCACACCGGGGCAGTACTTCGCCGGCCTGCGCGTCGCCCGGATCGAGAACCCGCAGATGCGGGTGGGCTTCGTCCGCGCCCTGGCCCGCAACCTGCTGATCGTGTTCATCGTGCCGCCGCTCATCCAGGACGTGGACGGTCGCGGTATGCAGGACCGTGCCACCGGAACGATCGTCGTCAAGGGCCGGTAGCGGCCGACGATTCCCGGTGCCTGCGAGGCTCGGGCGCAGAAACGAACTCGGGGCCCGCAGCGCGGGCCCCGAGTCACGTCGTCGTCAGTTCGATCCGGTCTTACGCCGGACGGTGCGCTGGACGCTGCGCATCTTCGCGCCCTGCGGCAGCGGGCCGCGGGGCATCTGCGCGCCACCGGTGCGCGTGGACAGGGCAGAGAGGCGGCCCTCGAGCTCGTCGATCTTCTTGCCGTTGATGTTCGACGGGAGCTTGTTCAGGGAGCGCTGCAGCTTCCGCAGCGGAACCTGCCCCTCCTCGTTGCCCACCGTGAACTCGTAGATCGGGGTCTGGCCCACGACGCGCGCCGTCTTCTTCTTCTCCTGGGCGAGCAGGCCCTTGATCCGGCCCTCGTTACCCTCGGCCACGAGGATCACGCCGGGCTTGCCGATCACCCGGTGCACCGCGTCGGCGTGCGTGGTCCGCGCGACGGCCTGCGTCACGCGCCATGAGCCGCGCATGTTGTCGAGCGCCCAGCCGGCCGCGCCGACCTGGCCCTCGTTCTTGGTGTACACGCTGCGTTCGAGCCGGCGGGTGAAGACGATGAACGCGCCCAGCGCGCCCAGCAGTACGCCGAGGATGAGGAACATCCACCACGGCTGCCCGATGACGACGCCGAGGGCGATCGACAGCACGATCGCGCCGACGAACACCGCGACCATGATCGGTACCAGCGCCTTGTCTTCCTTGCGCTGCATCTGGAACGCCTGCCACATCTGCTTGCGACGTTCCTTCGAAGCGGCCCTGCGTGCCCGCTTCGCCTCGGCCTTCTGCGCCTTCAGCTTGTCGGCCGCTGCCTTGTCCTGTGCCATGTCTCCCAGCTTAATGTTCTACTTCGCGGCGGCGGCCATGCGGCTCAGAACCGACGTCGCCTCCTGTGCCGCATCGCCCTCGGCGGTGAGGTGCGCCATGTTCTCCGGGATCGGGCGGCCGTGGTGCGCCATCGCCTTCGCGTAGAGCTTGCCCGCGCGGTACGACGAGCGGACGAGCGGCCCGGCCATCACGCCGGCGAAGCCCATCTCCTCGGCGGCCTGCGTGTGCTCGACGAACTCCTCGGGCTTGACCCACCGTTCGACCGGGTGGTGCCGCGGCGAGGGGCGCAGGTACTGGGTGATCGTGATGATGTCGCAGCCCGCGTCGTGCAGGTCGCGCATCGCCTCCGTCACCTCCTCGGGGGTCTCGCCCATGCCGAGAATGAGGTTCGACTTGGTGACCAGGCCGAAGTCGCGGGCCTGGCGGATCACGTCGAGCGAGCGCTCGTAGCGGAACGCGGGGCGGATGCGCTTGAAGATGCGCGGCACCGTCTCCAGGTTGTGGGCGAGCACCTCGGGGCGGGACTCGAAGACCTCGGCCAGCAGCTCGGGCTTGGCGTGGAAGTCGGGGATCAGGTTCTCGACACCGGTGTTCGGGTTCAGCTTGTGGATCTGGCGCACCGTCTCGGCGTACAGCCACACGCCCTCGTCGGGCAGGTCGTCGCGGGCGACGCCGGTGATGGTGGAGTAGCGCAGGCCCATCGCCTGGACCGACTCCGCGACGCGGCGCGGCTCGTCGCGGTCCAGCTCCGCCGGCTTGCCGGTGTCGATCTGGCAGAAGTCGCAGCGCCGGGTGCACTGCTCACCGCCGATGAGGAAGGTGGCCTCGCGGTCCTCCCAGCACTCGTAGATGTTGGGACAGCCCGCCTCCTCGCACACCGTGTGGAGGCCTTCACGCTTGACGAGGCCCTTGAGTTCGGTGAATTCAGGGCCCATCTTCGCGCGCGTGCGGATCCAGTTCGGCTTGCGCTCGATCGGGGTCTGTGCGTTACGGACCTCGAGGCGGAGTAGCTTGCGGGGGTTCTCCGGGGTACTCACCCCGTTCATGCTACGCCCGGCGCCGAGCCCCGACGGTGTCGCGGGTCACGCCCGATCGCCCGCGATTGTTCGATCCTCTAATCTGGCCCGGGCAGGAGGTGCGGGCATGGCGCAGGGGAGGACCCCGTGGGGCACGTTCGTCGTCCTCTACCTCGTCTTCTTCCTCATGGGCGCCGAGATGAACCTCGTCGCTCCGCTCCTTCCGGACATCGCACGATCCTTCGGCTCGTCGACCGGCGCGGCCGGGAACGTGGTGACCGCCTACGTCCTCTGCTACGCCGTGACCGGACCGCTCTTCGGCAGGCTCTCGGACCGGCTCCCGCGGCGGTACGCGATCGCGGCCGGGATGGCGGTCTTCGCCGTTGCCGACATCCTCAGCTACGTCGCGCCCTCGTTGGGCCTGCTCGTCGCGGCGCGGGCCCTGTCCGGGCTCGGCGCGGCCCTCGGCGCACCGTCGATCTGGGCGTACCTCGCGGAGCGCGCCGCGCCGGCGCAGCGCGGGCGCGCGGTCTCCCTGGGTGCCGCCGCGTACGCGGGCGGGCAGGTGCTGGGCGTCCCGCTGGGTGCGCTGCTCGCCACCGGGCTCGGATGGCGCGCGCCGTACCTCCTGATCGGTGTGCCGATGCTGGTGGTGGCCGCGGTGCTGGCGCTGCGCCTGCCGTCGGAGGACCCCGCCGACCCGGGCGCGCACCGGGGCGGCCTCTTCACGCCGTGGCGCGATCGGCGGATCGCGCTCGCCTTCACGTCCTCGCTGTTGCTGCAGGCGGGCCGGCTGGGCGCGTACACCTACGTGGGCGTCCTGCTCTCGCAGCGCTTCGGCTACGGCCTGACCGCGTTGGGACTGGTCGGCCTGGTCGTCGGGATCGGGTCGATGGCCGGATCGGTAGGGACCGGGGTGCTCGTCGATCGCCTGGCGCGCCGCGGCGCGCATCCCGCGTGGGTGCCGGCGGGCGCGGCGCTCGTCGTCGCCGCGGGTGTTGCCGTGGCCACGACCGCCACGGTCCCCGCCGTCGCGATCGCGGCCATCGCGGTCTGGTGCGCCGGCGGTGGTGCCTTCTTCTCCGCGCAGCAGACCTACCTCTCCGCCGTGGACCCCGGCAACCGCGCCGCGGTGCTCGGCTGGAACAACGCCTCCACCAACGCCGGGATCGCGGCGGGTACCTCGGTGCTCGGAGCGCTCGCGGTCGGCGGCCCGTGGTTCGCCGTCACGGCGACCGGGTTCGCCCTCGGGGCGGCGCTCCTGTGCTTCGCCTCCGTCCGGCTCGGCGGCGCGGCCGCCCCGCGCAGGCCCGCCGGGGGCTGACCGGTCAGGGCTTCGACGGCCACCACACGCGGTCTCCGAGGGCGGTGATCGCCGCGGGGACGAAGACGGTGCGCACCACGACGATGTCGATGAGCAGGCCGATGCCGATCGTCGATCCGATCTGGAGCAGGTTGATCACGCTGCCGCTCATGAGCGCGAACATGGTGATCGCGAAGACCAGTCCGGCGGTGGTGATCACGCTGCCCGTCGTGCCGAAGGCGCGGAGCACGCCGCGCACCGTCGAATCGCCCGCGGCCTCCTCGCGGATCCGGTCGGCGAACAGCATGCTGTAGTCCGCGCCCACGGCGACCAGCGCCATGAAGGCGATCGGCAGCACCGACCAGTCGACGGGGATACCCAGGCCGCGCTGCCAGAGCAGCACCGAGGCACCCGCGGCGGCGGCGAAGGAGAGCACCACCGTGGCGACCATGAGCAGGGGAGCGATCACCGATCGGAGCAGTACCAGCAGCACGAGGAAGACGCCGATCACCGCGACCAGACCGAACAGCAGGAAGTCGCGCAGCACCTGCTCGCGCATCTGCGCCGAGATCGACGCCAGGCCGAAGCCGTCCATCGTCGCGTCCTTCAGGACCGTTCCCTGCGCCGCGGCCCGGGCCGCGGCCGGGATCGACGCCGCGGTGTTGAGCGCCTCGTCGGAATACGGATTGATGTTCCAGACGACGAGCATCCGCGCCGACTTGCCGTCGGGCGACATGAGCACGCGTGAGCCGTCGATGAAGCGGTCCGACTGCAGGCCCTGCGCGGGCAGGTAGAAGCCGCGGCCGGGCCCCTCGGTGGTGCCCGCGCTGAGTCCGCTCAGGTAGTCCGTGGCGGTGCCCAGCCCCGTCTGCAGGCGGCCCGTCATCTCCACCACCTGGTCGGTGCCGGTCTTGACCTGCCCCAGTCCCGTGCTCAGCTGCGCGAGACCGCTGCTCAGCTGGGCGACGCCGGCATTGAGCTCGCCCAGCTGGGCCTTGACCTGTTCCGGGCTGAGCCCGCCGAGGCCCTTGAGCAGGCCCTGCAGCCGGGCCAGCGCATCGTCGGCCTGGGCGAGCGCGGTGCTCGCCCGGTCCGTCGTGCCCGCCGGAAGCGGTACCGCGGCCGTCGCCGCCCGGACCGCTGTCGACGCGGAGCCGCCCGTCGTGCGGTCCAGTTGGGCGAACGCCTCGTGGGACGCGCGGCAGTTCGCGTCGGCGGAGCACGCGGGGGAGATCGGTCCCACCAGCGGGCCGAGGACGGTGCTGATTCCGGAGGTCGCGGCCGACTGCTGCTGTTGCGCGGTGCGGACCGCGTCCGCCGCGACGGTCAGGGTGGTGACGGCGCTGCGGAGCAGTCGGGTCGCGCCGTCCACATCGACGGTGCCGCCGCTCGCGGTGGCGAGGGCCTGCTGCGCAGAGGTGAGCGCGTCGAGGACGCCGGACGCGAGACCGGTCACCCGCTGCGTGCCCGCGACGAGCTCCGGCACCCGGCGCGAGGCCTCGCCGGCCCCGGCGTTGAGCTGGTCCACGCCGGAGGCGAGCGCCTTGAGCTGCGGGGACGCCTCCTTGAGTTGGCGGTTCGCGTCGCCGAGGCCGTTCGCCACCTGCTGCGTCTGGTAGCCGACCGCGGACTCCGGGATGGGCTTGCCGTCGGGCCGCGTGATCGAGCGGACGTACGCGACCTGCGGCAGGTTGCCCACGCCGATCGCGATGGCTTCGAGGGCCGCGAGGTCGTGGGTGTTGCGCATGTCGTGATCGGCGCGGATCAGGAGGAACTCGGGGACCGCCTCGTTGACGCCCCAATGCTCCATCACCGTTTCGTAGCCGTTGCGGGAGTCGGTGGCCCGCAGCTGCATCCGGTTCTCATCGAAGCCGATCACCATGGTCGGGAGTGCCGCCGCGGCGGCGAGCAGGACGACGAGGGCCGCGGCCGAGAGCGGCACCGCGCGCCGCATGACCCGTGCGCCCGTCCGTCGCCACCGCTTCTCGGTACCGGGCCGGGGTTCGACCCAGCCGCGCGCGCCGAGGTAGCGCAGCAGGGCCGGCGGCAGCGTGAGGGCGATCAGGCACGTGACGATGATCGAGATCGTCGTCGGCAGGCCGGCCGTGACGAAGATGCCGACCTTGCAGAAGATCATGGCGCCGCTCGCCACGGCGATGGTCAGGGCGGAGGCCACGATGATCCGGCCGACGCGCGTCGAGGCGGCCACGGCGGCCTCGTCGGACGGGATCCCGGCGCGCCGGGCCTCGTGGAACCCGGCGACGGCGAAGATCGCGTAGTCGGTGGCGGCGCCCAGCACCATCGCGGTCATGATCGCGATGGAGAAGTTGGACACGGGGATCACTTCGTGCTCGCCGAGGAGCGAGACGATCGGGCGCGCGACCGCGAGCGAGAGCCCGATGGTCAGCAGGGGTACGAGCGCGGCGCCGACGGAGCGGTAGGTGACGAGCAACAGCGCCATGATGAGCACCACCGAGACCGCGGTGATCACCAGGAGGGAGGAATCGAGCGCGGTGAACAGGTCCGCGAGGGTGGGCGCGATGCCCGTGAACTCGACGGTGGTGCCGGCGGGCGCGGGGATCGAACGGATCGTCTCCCGGATCGCCTCCGTGCTCGACTGCGCGCGGGTGGAGCCGATGTCGCCCACTTCGGCGACGAGGAGGTTGATGGCCTTGCCGTCCGGGCTCAGGCCCACCTCGCGGGCCGCCGGCTTGCCGAAGGTGTCGATGACGTAGGCGACGTGCTCCTTGTCCGCCTCGAGCGCGGTGGTGAGAGCGCGGTAGTACTGCTCCTGCTCGGGGCCGATCCTCCCCTCGGCGGCGACGACGACGTTGCCCTGCGCGGTGGACGACGGGGTGCCGAACTCCTCGGCCATGGCGCGCAGCCCGTCGACGCCGGGCAGGTCGCCGGGGATGAACGGCGCCGAATGCTTGTGCACGGTCTGCTCGAGCTGGGGGATCGTCACGTTGAGGACGCCCGCGAGCGCGACCCAGAACAGCAGGACCCACGCGGCGTGCCGGACGCACCAGCGCCCGAGGCGCGTGGTGAACGAGGTTTTCGTGGGCTGTTCGGACATGGCTGGCCTCTCCCGACGGAGTCCTTCGAACATCGGACCCGATGAGAGAAATGTCTCGGGATACAGCCCGAACGTGGTCCAAATTTCGAACTAGACTTGGTTGCTGAGGACGCTAACCCAACAGGGTGTGAGGTACAACGGGGTGCGGACCGTGACGTTCGACAGATTCAGGGGCGAGGTGTGATGTGGGTCACGACGAGGTGATCGGCGACGACGCCGCCGAACCGCTGCCCGGACGACGGGTCCGTGGATCGGAGACGGGGCGTCCGATGATGGCCGCGCTCGACCTGTTCGGCCGCCGCTACGCCGTGCGGATCGTCTGGGAGCTGCGTTTCGGCAGGTCGCGCTTCTCGGACCTGCGCAACGACATCCAGGGGATCTCGTCGAGCACGCTCTCGCAGCGCCTCTCCGAGCTGCTGGCGGCGAAGATCGTCGCGCAGGCCTCCGACGGGGCGTACCGGCTCACGAATCAGGGGCGTGCGCTGCTGCTGGCACTCGGGCCGTTGGAGCTGTGGGCGCAGACCTGGGCCCGCTCCGTGGGGGAGGACAGGGCCGGCGACGACCGGTCGTGACGATCAGGCGTGGTCGGCGGCGTGCAGGGTCTCGTCGGTGACGGGGAGATCGCCGTCGAGCGCGCGCTGCACGGCGTCGACGACGGCGTCGCGCACCTCGCCGACGGTGACGTCACGGCCCAGCTCCGAGCTGAGCGTGGTCACGCCCGCGTCGGGGATGCCGCACGGGATGATCGCGTCGAAGCCGCCGAGGGTGTTGTCGCAGTTGAGGGCGAAGCCGTGGAGGGTCACCCCGCGGGCGACCCGGATGCCGATGGCGGCGACCTTGCGCTCGGGCCGCGCACCGTCGGCGGGGAACCAGACGCCCGAGCGGCCCTCGACGCGGCCGACGGAGAGCCCGAGACCCTGACAGACCTCGATGAGGGCCTGCTCGATCCGGCGCACGTAGTCGACCACGTCCATCGCCGAGCCGAGTTTGATGATCGGGTAGCCGACGAGCTGTCCGGGGCCGTGCCAGGTGATCTTGCCGCCGCGATCGACGTCGATGACGGTGCTGCCGTCCGTCGGCAGGTCCTGCGGCTCCGTGCGCTTGCCCGCGGTGAACGTGGGCGGGTGCTCGAGCAGGAGCAGGCGGTCGCCGATCGCGCCGTCGGCGCGCTGGTTCGCGAGGTCGTGCTGGAGGTCGAAGGCCTCCTGGTAACCGATGGTGCCGAGGTCCTCGACCACGATCGGGGCGGAATCGGCGCGGGCGGAGCGTGCGGGCATGGCGTCGACGCTACGCCTCGTCGGCCATGGCCGCGGCGAGTGCGGCGGGAAGTGTGGTGTGCGCGAACCGGAATCCGCTCTCGCGGAGCACCTGGGGGACGACGCGCTGCGAGGTGAGCAGCCCCGCGTCGGCGATCTCCCCGATGGCCGCGCGCAGCGCGAACCGCGGCACCACCCACCGCGCGGGGCGGCTGACCTCGCGGCCCAGGGCCTCACTGAAGGCCTGCTGCCGCACCGGCGTGGGCGCGACGATGTTGACCGGCCCGGCGATCGTGCCGTCGAAGGCCCCGTCGAGCACGTGCAGTACCGCGCGCGTGGCGTCGTCACGGGAGATCCACGACATCCACTGGTGACCGCTACCGAAGCGGCCACCCAGGCCCAGCCGGTACACGCGGCGCAGGACCGGAAGCAGGCCGCCCGCGGCGGAGAGGACGTGGCCGAAGCGCAGGTGGGCGACAGTGGTACCGGCGGCCGCTGCGGGGGAGGCGGCGGCCTCCCATTCCGCGCAGAGGCTCGCGAGGAATCCGGAACCCGGCGGCGTGCCGCCCGGCCCGTCGATGCACTCGGTCTCACCGGCGTCGCCGTACACGCCGATCGCGCTCGCCGCGAGGAGGACGGGGACCGCGCCGCGTGCGGCGGCGTCGGCCAGTGCGGCGACGGGCTCGATCCGGGAGTCGCGCAGTTCCTGCTTCACCGCGCCGGTCCAGCGGCGTCCCGCGATCGGGGAGCCGTTGAGGACGATGACCGCATCGAAGCCGGCGAGGTCGGGCGTCTCGCCACGGGCGGGGTCCCAGCGGAGGCCCGCACCGGAATCCCCCCGAACGAGCGGAACGACGGTGTCGCCCCGCCGGGTCAGGGCTCGTGACAGTGCGCTGCCGATGAGCCCGGACGATCCGGCCAGGGCGACCCGTCGTTCCATGTCCGAAGCGGGTTACAGGCCGAGGTCGGCCTCGAACGCACCCTCCTCGAGGCGGTGCTTGACCGTCGTGAGGAAGCGGCCCGCGTCGGCACCGTCGATGAGACGGTGATCGTAGGTCAGCGGCAGGAAGGCCATCGGGTGGATGCCGATGGACTCGGTGCCCGCGGCGTCCTTGACCACGACGGGGCGCTTGACGATCGCGCCCGTACCCAGCATCGCCGCCTGCGGCGGGACCAGGATCGGGGTGTCGAAGAGCGCGCCCTCGCTACCGATGTTGGTGATGGTGAACGTGCCGCCGGACAGCTCGTCGGGCTTGAGGCCGCTGTTGCGGGTGCGCTCCGCCAGGTCGACGATGGCGCGGGCCAGGCCGGCCAGCGACAGGTCGTCGGCGTTCTTGATCACCGGCGAGAGCAGGCCCTGCGGGGTGTCGACCGCGATGCCCAGGTTCACGCCGCCGTGGTAGGTGATCTCCTTGAAGTCGTCGCTGATCGAGGCGTTGACGTTCGGGTGCACCTTGAGCGCCTCGATGACCGCCTTCGCGATGAAGGGCAGGTAGGTGAGGTTGACGCCCTCGTTGGCCTTGAAGGACGCCTTCGCCTGCGCACGCAGCGCCACGATCTTGCTGAAGTCGACCTCGAAGACCTGGGTGAGCTGCGCCGAACCCTGCAGCGACTCCCGGGTGACCTTCGCCGTGATCTGGCGGATGCGGTTCGTCTTCTGCGAGGTGCCGCGCAGCGCGGCCAGCTCGGGGCGGGCGCCCTTCGGGGCCGACGGTGCCGCCGGTGCGGCGGCCGCGGGCGCGGCGGCAGCGGCCGGAGCAGCGGGGGCCTTGGCGGCCTCGGCCGCGGCGAGCACGTCCTGCTTGCGGATGCGGCCGCCGACGCCGGTGCCCTTGACCGAGTTGAGGTCGACGTTGTTCTCCGCAGCGAGCTTGCGCACGAGCGGGGTCACGTACGGGGTCGAGTCCGACGACGACGCGGCCGGTGCGGCGGGGGCCGGAGCAGGCGCTGCCGGAGCGGCGGCGGCCGGAGCCGGGGTCGGCTCGGGAGCCGGGGCTGCGGGTGCCGGAGTGGGCTCGGGAGCGGCGGCGGGCTCGGGAGCGGGTGCCGGCGCGGCGGGGGCGGCGGCCGCGGGGGCACCGGAGCCGACGATGGCGAGCACGCCGCCGACCGCGATCACGTCGTCCTCGTCGGCCTTGATCTCCAGCAGGGTCCCGGCGACCGGCGACGGGATCTCGGTGTCGACCTTGTCGGTCGAGACCTCGAGGAGCGGCTCGTCGACGGCGATCTCGTCGCCGACGCTCTTGAGCCAGCGGGTGACGGTGCCCTCGGTGACGGACTCGCCCAGCTCGGGCATCTTCACCTCGGTGCCCGAGGCGGGGGCCGACGGCGCGGCCGGAGCGGCGGGCTCGGCCGGGGCGGCGGGCTCGGCCGGGGCGGCGGGCTCGGCCGGGGCGGCGTCCGCGGGAGCCGGCTCCGGCTCGGGGGCGGCCTCGGCGGCAGGGGCGGGAGTCGATGCGGCGGGGGCGGACTCGCCCGCCTCGCCGATGGTGGCGAGGTCGCCGCCGACCTCGACCACGTCGTCCTCCTGGGCCAGGATCTTCAGCAGCACGCCCGATGCCGGAGCGGGGATCTCGGTGTCGACCTTGTCGGTGGAGACCTCGAGCAAGGGCTCATCGACGGTGACGGTGTCGCCCTCCTGCTTGAGCCACCGGGTGACGGTGCCTTCGGTGACGCTCTCGCCGAGTGCCGGCATCTGGACGGAGAAGGCCATTTCCTCTGACTCCTCAGGTTCGGTTATCTGCTGTGATACGAGCTGAACGCGGGCTTCGGCTGGTGGCCTCCACCGACACCTGACCCTACCCTCAGGGGTCGGGTCCGCGCGGCGGTTGGGGGCTTACTCGCCGGTAACTCCCAGGGTGCGGGACGTCAGCCGCGCTGCGCGATGTCGCGGAGCACCGCGAGCATCGTGCGAACCGGGACGCCCGTACCACCCTTGGTGATGTACCCGAAGGGGCCGCCACTGTTGAACGCCGGACCCGCGACGTCGATGTGCGCCCACTGCACCCCGTCGGCGACGAACTCCTTGAGATACACGCCCGCGGTGAGCATGCCGCCCCAGCGGTGCGGGCTCACGTTGGCGAGATCCGCGACGCGCGAGTTGATGTCGGCGCGCAGCTCCTCCGGGAAGGGCATCGCCCAACCGTTCTCGCCGATCGACTGCGACAGCTCGGCGACGCGGTCGCGGAAGGTGTCCGTGCCCATCACACCCGGCGTGCGCGTGCCGAGCGCGACCATCTGCGCGCCGGTGAGCGTCGCGGTGTCGATCAGGTAGTCGGGCTCGTCCTCGCAGGCGCGGACGATGGCGTCGGCGAGGATGAGCCGGCCCTCGGCGTCGGTGTTGATCACCTCGACGGTGATGCCGCCCTTGTCCGCGCCGGGGTACTGGGTCAGCACGTCGCCCGGCCGCTGCGCGGTGTGCGAGGGCATGTTCTCCGCCATCGGCACGGTCGCGGTCACGTCGACGGGCAGGCCCAATTGTGCTGCCAGGATCACGGTCGCGATGACCGCCGCGGCCCCGCCCATGTCCGAGGTCATCTGCTCCATGCCCGCGGCCGGCTTGATGGAGATGCCGCCGGTGTCGAAGGTGATGCCCTTGCCGACCAGGGCGACGTGCTTGGCGCCGTCGACCCCGGAGAGGTGGCGCAGGCGCACGAGGCGCGGCGGGCGCGAGCTGCCCTTGCCGACCCCGACGATGCCGCCGTAGCCGTTCGCCTCCAGGTACCCCTCGTCGAAGACCTCGACCTCCAGGCCCGCGGCGGTGCCCAGGCGCTGCGCGCGATCGGCGAACTCGCCGGGGGAGAGGACGTTCGGCGGGGTGTTGACGAAATCGCGGGCGAGCGCGACCGCCGCGGCGGTGAGGCGGGCCTGCTCGACGGTGCCGCGCGCCTCGTCCGCGAGGGCCTCCGACGCGGGCGAGGACAGCAGCGCCACGGAGCCGAGCGTCTCCTTCTTCGGGGCGGACGTGGTGCGGAACTCCGCGTACCGGTACGCGCCGAGGAAGGCGCCCTCGACGGTCGCCGCCAGGTCGATCGACGACAGCGTGGTGGCGGCCGTGCCGACACCCTCGAGCGACCGCGCCGCGACGCCGGCGGCCCGCCGGACCGTCTCGGCGGACACCTTCTCCTCGGCGCCGAGGCCCACGCCGAGCACCGTCGCCGCACCCAGTCCGGTCCCGGAGGGGGTGCTGATGCGGACGGCCTCGCCCGCCTTGCCCTCGGCGCCGAGGAGCGCGAGGGCCTCGGCGATCGGGCCGCGCGCCGCGTCGGGGACGCCGCCGTCGAGGGTGATGGCCGGCCCGTCCTCCGCCGCGGAGGAGAAGACGCCCACGATCAGCGCGTCGGTCGCGGCCCCGAGGTCGTCGGTCAGCGTGAAGGCGGGTCCGGTGAACGGCGTGCTCAAGGGGTTTCCTCTCGTCGGGGCGGCGGATGTGTTTGCCTGTACGGATGTTACGCCTGGGACAGCAGGGCGCGCCGCCGCCCGGGGCCGCGGGGTACGCGGCCGCGATGCCCGCCCCGGTCGTTTCGCATCTGATGGAGAGTCTCGCGCGGGAGGGCCTGCCCGTGGCGGAGTGGGCCGAACGGTCCGGCATCCACCGGGACGTGCGCTCCACCGATCTCCAGCTCGCCTTCCCCCAGGTCGTGAGCTTCCTCCGCGCGGCGGTCCGGGCGTCGCCCGAGCGGCCCCTCGGGCTGGAGGCGGGGGCGCGGCCGCTGCTGCAGTCCTTCGGCATGCTCGGGGTTGCGGTGCAGACGGCGGACGATGTGGAGGGCGCCGTCGCCGTAGGGCTGCAGCACCACCGGGCCGCGGGCAGCCTGGTGGATTTCGCGGTCGACGCCGACGGCGACGCGGTGCGGCTCACCGTCGTCCCGCGGACGGACGACGTGGAGATCCTGCCCTTCCTCTGCGAGGAGACGCTGCTGAGCGTGACGACCCTGCTCCGGTCGGCGCTCGGCGACGAGCACTGGGCACCCTCGACCGTCGCGGTGCCGTACCCCGCGCCGCCCTACGCCGACGAGTACGCCGCGCGATTCGGGTGTCCGGTGCGCTTCGACGCCCCCGCGGGTGCGATGACGGTGCCGCGCGATCTCATGCGCACACCCCTGCCGCGGCGTGAGCCCGCGGTGCACGCCGCCGCGCTCGCCGCGTGCCGGGAGATCGGCGGGGCGGCGGGGGCCGGCGACCTCGATCACGTGTGGGCCGTCGAGCAACTGGTGCGGGCCGACCTGCATCGCCCGGTCACGATGGCCGGTGTCGCGCGCCAGTTGAACACCGGCGAGCGGACCCTGCGTCGCCACCTCGCGGAGGCCGGCGAGTCCTTCCGCTCCATCCACGCGCGGGTGCGGCGCGAGCGCGCCGAGCACCTGCTCCGGGCCACCGACCTGCCGCTGCGCGCCGTCGCGGAGGCGGTCGGCTTCGCGGATGCCCGTGACTTCCGGCGCGCCTTCCTGCAGTGGACGGGCCGTACACCCGGCGACGTGCGGGCGGATCCCGGACCGCGGGGCGGGGCGATCCCGGCCGCGGAGGGGGATCTGCGGTCACACCGCGCTGAACCCACCCCGCCGCACGTACGATCGGTGCCCATGACGGGGAACGGCACGGGCGAGACCACGACCGGAGCGGGCCGGCTCGACCTGGCGGCGGCACCGTCGTCGCCCGACCGCGACTGGGAGATCGATCCGGCCGCGTACTGGGCGACCATCGACGCCGCGACGCACGGCCTCGACGCGCCGATCCTCGCCGCCGACCTCACCGCGCTGCGGTACAACGTCGCCGACATGCTGCGACGTGCCGCCGGCAAGCCGATCCGCGTGGCCTCGAAGTCGATCCGCTCGCGGCCGGTGCTGGACGCCCTACTGCGCGTGCCGGGGTACGCGGGCGTCCTCGCCTACGACGTGGCGGAGGCGCACTGGCTCGCCGCCGACGGCGTCGACCACACCGGCGCCGCCCGCCCCGGGTGCACCGACGTGGTGGTGGCGTACCCGAGCGCGGACCTCGGCGCCATCGCCGCGCTCGCGGCCGACCCCGCCGCGTCGATGCGCGTGACGCTGATGATCGACGACGCCGAACAGCTCGACATCATCGACGCCGCCGTGCCGCCGAGCCGGCGCCCGGAGTTGCGCGTCTGCATCGACGTCGACGCCTCGTATCACGCACCCGCGGTCGGGGCGATCGGCGCGCGGCGCTCGCCGGTCCGGACCCGGGCGGAGGCATCGGTGCTCGCCGCGACGGTCGCGGGCCGCAAGGGATTCCGGCTCGTCGGGGTCATGACCTACGACGCCCAGATCGCCGGGGTCGGCGACCTCAGCATCCGCCGGCCCGGCGCGGGCGCGCTGCTGCGCACCATGCAGCGCGCGTCGTGGGACGAATTGGTGGCCCGCCGCCGCGAGATCCTCACGGACCTGCGGCGCATCGCCGACCTGGAGTTCGTCAACGGCGGCGGCACCGGCTCCCTCGAGCGCAACGCCGAGGACCCGAACGTCACCGACATCGCGGCGGGCAGCGGCCTGTACGGACCGCACCTGTTCGACGGCTACTCGCACTTCCGCCCGGCGCCCGCGATGGGCTTCGGCCTCGCGGTGGTGCGCCGTCCCGACGAGCAGACCGTGACCTGCCACGGGGGCGGCTGGATCGCCTCCGGCGCCGCGGGATCCGATCGCCTGCCGCTGCCGGTCTGGCCGGAGGGCCTGAAGCTGACCGGGCGCGAGGGCGCCGGCGAGGTGCAGACCCCGGTGACGGGCGAGCGTGCCGGACGGATCTCCCTGGGCGACCGGGTGTGGTTCCGGCACACCAAGGCCGGCGAGCCGGCCGAGCACGCCGATGACCTGGTGATCGTTTCCGACGGTGCCGTGCACGCCACGGTCCCGACCTATCGCGGCGAGGGGAAGTGCTTCCTGTGAACAAGTGGATCCCGGGGTTGGACCAGCTGACCGGCACGGTGGGCGAGTGGCGGAACTGGGGGCGCACCGCGTCGGCCTTCCCCTCCTACGTCTCGCGGCCGGGGAGCATCGAGGACGTGGTGCGCACCGTCGAGCGCGCCCGCGAGCGGGGCGGCACCGTCAAGGCCGTCGGCGCCGGGCACTCCTTCACCCCGATCGCCGCGCCGCGCGACGTCGCGCTCGCACCCGACCACCAGGGCGGGCTCGTCACCGTCGACGTCGATGCGAAGCGCGTGACGCTGCGCGCCGGGACGCACCTGTACGAGGTCCCCGTGCTGCTCGAGCCCTACGGCCTCGCGATGGCGAACCTCGGCGACATCGACCGGCAGACCATCGCCGGGGCCATCTCGACGGGCACGCACGGCACGGGCCTCGGCTTCGGCGGCATCGCCACCCAGGTGGTCGGCGCGACCCTCGTCTCCGGGACCGGCGAGGTCGTCACCGTCGGCGAGAACGACCCGCGGCTGCAGGCCGTGGCCCTGGGACTCGGCGCGCTCGGGATCCTGGTCGAGGTGACGCTGCAGTGCGTCGACCGCTTCGTCCTCGAGGCCACCGAGGCGCCGCTGTCGCTGGCGGAGACGCTGGACGGCTTCGTCGACCGCGTGCGCGGCGTGGACCATTTCGAGTTCTTCTGGTTCCCCGGGACCGATGGCACGCTCACCAAGACGCAGACCCGGCGCCCGGGCGATCACAAGCGCAAGCCGATCAGCGCGGTGCAACGGTTCGTCGACGATAAGGTGGTCGGCACCGGCGCGCTGCTCGCCGTGTGCGAGGCGGGGCGCGCGATCCCGTCGCTCACACCGCGACTGGTCTCGCTCGCCACGTCGATGCTCTCGAAGCACACCGAGATCGACTACTCGACCAACGTGCTCACCACCGACCGCTCCGTGCGCTTCCGCGAGACCGAGTGGGCCGTGCCGCTGGAGAACACCATGGCCGCCTTCGCCGAGCTCAAAGCCGCGACCGAGAAGCACGACTGGAACCTCACGTTCCCGATCGAGGTGCGGGTCGCCGCCGCCGACGACCTGATGCTCTCGACGGCGACGGGGCGGCAGTCCGGGTACATCGCCGCACACCGTTACGTGCGCGACAAGCCCAGCGACTACTTCGCCGAGGTCGAGCGGATCATGATCGAGCACGGCGGCCGGCCGCACTGGGGCAAGATGCACACCCGTACCGCCGAATTCTTCCGGGGCGCCTACCCCCGGTTCGACGATTTCCTGGCCGTGCGCGACGAACTCGACCCGGACCGCGTCTTCGCCAACGACCACCTGGACGCAGTGCTCGGCCGCTGACTCGTGCATGATTGCCCGCCATGACGACATTCGGGTGGACCCCGGTCTCCGAGGGCGGCGCCGACGGACGGGACGTGGTGGGGCCGGGTGAGCGGCTGAGCTGGCCTAAGACGCTCGGCATCGGCGTGCAGCACGTGGTGGCGATGTTCGGCTCCACGTTCCTGGTGCCGGTGCTCACCGGCTTCCCGCCGGCCACCACGCTGCTCTTCTCCGGCGTGGGCACCCTGCTGTTCCTGCTCATCACCGGCAACCGGCTGCCCAGCTACCTGGGGTCGAGCTTTGCCGTGATCTCGCCGATCACCGCGGCGACCGCCTCGCAGGGGATGGGGAGCGCACTGGGCGGCATCGTCGCCGTGGGCGTGCTGCTGATCCTGATCGGCGGCGTGGTGCACTTCGTGGGCACCGCGTGGATCGAGAAGCTGATGCCGCCCGTCGTGACGGGCGCGATCGTCGCGCTGATCGGCCTCAACCTCGCACCCGCGGCGAAGGCGAACTACGAGAAGGCCGCCGTCACCGCGACCATCACGCTGGTCTGCCTCATCGCCTCGCTCGCGCTGTTCAAGGGCATGCTGGGACGGCTCGCGATCTTCAACTCCGTGCTGATCGGCTACGCCGTCGCCTCCTTCCGCGGGGAGGTCGACACGTCGCGGATCGCCGCCGCGTCGTGGGTGGGCCTGCCGGAGTTCCACGCGCCGTCGTTCTCCTGGGCCGTGCTGCCGATGTTCCTGCCCGTCGTGCTCGTGCTCGTCGCCGAGAACGTCGGGCACGTGCGGTCCGTCGCGCAGATGACGGGGGAGGACTACGACCCGGTGATGGGCCGGGCACTGGCCTCGGACGGACTGGCGACGGTGCTCGCCGGCGCGGGCGGCGGCTCGGCGACGACCACGTACGCCGAGAACATCGGTGTGATGGCCGCGACTCGCGTCTACTCGACGGCCGCCTACTGGGTGGCCGGCGTCGCCGCGATCCTGCTCGGCATGTCGCCCAAGGTGGGCGCCGTGATCGCCTCGATCCCGCCGGGCGTGCTGGGCGGCATCACGACGGCTCTGTACGGCCTCGTCGGCATCCTCGGCGTGCGGATCTGGGTACAGGCCCGCGTCGACTTCTCCCAGCCCATCAACCAGCTCACCGCCGCCGTGCCGCTCATCATCGGCATCGCCGACTTCACCTGGTCGGTCGGGGACGTGACGTTCACGGGCATCGCGCTCGGCTCGGTGGCCGCCATCGTGATCTATCAGGGGATGCGGCTGCTGGGCCGATCCGGGAGTGCGGCCCTGGACTAGAGTGCCGGGCATGAGCGAGACGTTGATCGAGGGACCCCTGAACGCCGTGCACACCGAGCTGGGGGCGGCGTTCGCGCCGTTCGGGGGCTGGTCGATGCCCGTCAAGTACGCGGGCACCGTCGGCGAGCACACGGCGGTGCGCGAGGCCGTGGGCATCTTCGACGTCAGCCACCTCGGCAAGGCCACCGTCGCCGGGCCGGGCGCCAAGGACTTCGTCAACCGCGTGCTCTCGGCCGACCTGGGCAAGATCCACCCCGGCAAGGCGCAGTACACCCTGTGCACCAACGAATCCGGCGGGGTCATCGACGATCTCATCGTCTACTACGTCTCCGACGACGAGCTCTTCCTCGTGCCCAACGCCGCGAACACCGCCGCCGTCGTCGCGCACCTCGTCGCCCGTGCCCCCGAGGGGATCACCGTCACGGACCAGCACCGCGACTACGCCGTGCTCGCGGTGCAGGGGCCGAAGTCGGCCGAGGTGCTGCAGGCCGTCGGGCTACCCACCGACATGGAGTACATGGCCTACGAGGACGCTGTGCTTTCCGGGCCGGCCGGCGTTCCTGTGCGCGTGTGCCGCACCGGCTACACCGGCGAGCACGGCTACGAGCTCATCCCCGCGTGGGGCGACGCCGAGACCGTCTTCCGCTCCCTGCTGCCCGAGATCACCGCCCGCGGCGGCCAGCCCGCCGGCCTCGGTGCCCGCGACACCCTGCGCACCGAGATGGGCTACCCCCTGCACGGGCACGAGCTCACCGTCGACATCACTCCCGTGCAGGCGCGCGCGGGCTGGGCCGTCGGCTGGAAGAAGCCGGAGTTCGTCGGCCGCGAGGCGCTGCTGGCCGAGAAGGAGGCCGGTCCCGCCCGGCGGCTCTGGGGCCTGCGCGCGACCGGCAAGGGCGTGCTGCGCGCCGACCTGACGGTCCTCTCCGCCGACGGTGCGCCGATCGGCACCACCACGTCGGGCACCTTCAGCCCCACCCTGAAGACGGGAATCGCCCTGGCGCTCATCGATTCCGCGGCAGGCGTGGAGAAGGGCACCGTCGTCAGCGTCGACGTGCGCGGCCGTGCCATCGAGTGCGAGGTCGTGCTGCCGCCGTTCGTCGAGGCGAACACGAAGTAGCTCTGCGGGTGCCCGGGAAAAATACTCGGGGTTCCTACTGATTGGTACGGCCCGCGCGGGTGGGCGCGGGTCGTAGAATCTTCTCTCATGACAACTGGCACGGCCTTCGCCCTCACCCGCAACGACCACCCCCGCTCTGCGGCTGAGCGCTCCGAGATCCTGGCGAACCCGGGATTCGGCAGGTACTTCACCGACCACATGGTCTCGCTCCGCTGGAACGAGGCGAACGGCTGGCACGCCCCGGAGGTGCTGCCGTACGGGCCCATCCCGATGGAGCCGTCGGCGTCGGTGCTGCACTACGCGCAAGAGATCTTCGAGGGACTCAAGGCCTACCGCCAGCCCGACGGCTCCGTCGCCACGTTCCGGCCCGAGGCCAACGCCGCGCGCTTCCAGCGCTCCGCCGAGCGCCTCGCGATCCCGCCGCTGCCCGAGGACGTCTTCGTCTCCTCGCTCAAGGAGCTCGTGGCCGTGGACGGCGAGTGGGTCCCCGCCGCCGGTGGCGAGGAGGCGCTGTACTTCCGGCCCTTCATCTTCGCCGACGAGGAGACCCTCGGGGTCAAGCCGTCGAACAGCTACCGGTTCCTGGTGATCGCCTCGCCCGCCGGCGCCTACTTCCCGGGCGGCGTGAAGCCCGTCTCCGTGTGGCTCTCCCGCGAGTACGTCCGCGCCGCTCCCGGCGGCACCGGCTTCGCCAAGTGCGGCGGTAACTACGCCGCCTCTCTCGTCGCCCAGGCCCAGGCCGCGCAGCAGGGCTGCGACCAGGTCGTGTGGCTCGACGCCCTCGAGCACGAGGCGATCGAGGAGATGGGCGGTATGAACCTGTTCTTCGTGCTCGGCTCCGGTTCCTCGGCCCGGATCGTGACGCCCGAGCTGACCGGCTCGCTGCTGCCCGGCGTGACCCGCGATTCGCTTCTGCAGCTCGCGCGCGACGCCGGTTTCGAGACCGAGGCCCGCAGGTTCACCGTCACCGAGCTCAAGGAGGGCGTCGCGTCCGGCGCCATCACCGAGGTCTTCGCGTGCGGCACCGCCGCCGTGATCACGCCCGTCGGGCGGGTCAAGGGTGCGTCGGAGGACTTCACCATCGGCGACGGCCGGCCCGGCGAGATCACCATGGCCCTGCGCGAGACCCTCACAGGTATCCAGCGCGGCACCGTGCCGGACACCCGCGGTTGGATGGAGAAGCTGGGCTGAGTCCCAGACCTCACGCGAGCGGCCCGCACCGGATCCGGTGCGGGCCGCTCGCGTTCGACACGGCGGTGCGGCATGCGGCCACACCATCTTTCGAAGCGTTCCGCGACGGGAACGGCGGTGGACGTCCGAGAACGCCGTGAAAGATCTGGGCTAGGTGGTGACGTGCTGGGCGGAGTGGCCGACGGCGGCCTCCTCGTTCAGCATGCGCATGAACTTCGCCTGGCTGGCGTCGCCGCGTCGGGCGGCGCGTTCGCGGCCGCCGGTCAGTTGGATGAACAGCGATTCGGCCAGGTGGTACGGGATGCGCAGCGCCGGATACCAGGGGAGGGTCGACGGGACGCCCAGCTCCTTCATCGCGGCCGTGCCCAGGTAGGCCGTCGCGATCGACAGGTGCTGCGAGCGGGCGATCCGGCGACGCAGCCCGCGCAGGTGGCGGTAGTTCCAGATCATCGGGTCGTCGGCCATGGGCTGCGCCAGCGCCCGGCTGGTCTCGTCGGGCGTCGAGAGGGCGCGCGAGGTCTGGAACAGGATCCGGAGGCTGTCGCGGAAGCTGTGCGGCAGGAAGTCGTCGTGCACGCCCATGAGGCGGCCCACGTATCGCGTCAGGTGCGCGGCCGCCTCGTACTCGCGGGGACTCGCGACCATGCCGATCCCGGTGCCCGTGGCGACGGGCGCGATCAGCGCGCCGACCAGCGTCGCCGCCATGTCCGTCTGGTTGATGGGCAGGCCGTACGTCGCGTGGTCCCAGTCAGGGAGTGCCATCACGTGCCGGCGCACCATCGAGTGGATGAACCGGACGTGCAGCGTCGAGCGGTAGCCCGCGCCGCCCGGACGGAGGCCGTCCGGCACGATCACGTCGAGCGCCCACTGCGAGGTCTCCGCGAACCGCTTGTTCGATCCCTTCTCGAGCGCCCCGGTGCGCAGCAGCGTCTGGTTGAAGCCGGAGAACAGGTATCCGCCCATCAGCGCCACGTCCCGAGCGATCGAGAAGCCGTCGGCGCCGCCGCTGCGCATGAGCTGCCCGCCCAGGAGGATCCGGTCCCAGTCGACCCAGTCCGGGGCGGTCTCCATGTCCTCGAAGAACTCCCGGAGTTCCGACGGTGCCTCGGGTACCGATGCGATGCCCTCGTTCAGGGCCCTGTCGAACATCGGCTTGCGGACGTCGCGGTCCTCGTAGATCCAGTCGACGAGCTGGTCCATCGGGGCGTCCCCGACGGTGAGCAACTCGCCGAACCGGCGGAACTCGGCCTCGGTGGGCTCCGGGAGGCGCAGGGCCATGCTCACCATCCGGATGCCCGGCGGCACGCGGCGCGGGCGCCGGGGGTGCCGCGCCGGAATGGGCCTCGGGGTGTCGAGTGTGGTCACACCTCTGTGTCTACTCCCGACAACGCCTGTTGTCGAGCCCCTGGGCTGGAACGTCGACGACTACCGCCCGGCCCGCCACCGCGCGTACAACTCGTCGAGCACCGGCTCGACGGCGTTGTAGAACAACCAGGTGTCGGGCGCGGCGTACATGTTCTCCGCCGAAATCACCGCGGGGAGCCGGCCGTAGGCGTCCAGGTAGGCCCCGTACGCCTCTTCGGTGAACGCCTGCCCCTCCGGGGTGAAGGCGCTCACGTCCAACTGACCGGCGAGGTGGACGTCCGCGTAGGCCCCGGGGGTCATGGAACGCTCATCGAGCAGGTGCAGCGTCCCGTCGAACACCTCGCCCTCGACGCCGTACTCCAGGTGGGTCCCGCTCGCCAGTCCCCGGGCGCGGGCCCACGCGTAGTACATGCCGATGTGCGTGCTTCCGGCCGCGTCCGGCAGCGCCAGCTCGGCGAGGGTGTCGGAGTGCCATTCGGCGTCGTCGTACGTCATGCGGCGAGTCTGCGGGCGCGGTCTTGTCGTGCGCTTGCGCCGCGGTAGGCGCGACGGGCGGCGGGCGGTGCGTCAGGCGACGCAGACCCCGATCAGCGCGACGACCGTCGCGATCTCGATGCCGAATCCCAGGACATCGCCGCTCATTCCGCCGAACCGGCGGACGGAGTGCCGCATCACGAGGGTGGAGAGGAGCAGCGCGGCGGCGATCGCGACGGGCCCCTGCCAGGGCCGCCCCGGCACAGCCGGAATCGCCACGGCGAGGACGGCGACGGCCCAGAACGCCTGCGCGAGCAGCCCCTGGGTTCCTGCCGTCAGCGCGCCGAAACCGTCGGGGTTCGCCGGTGCCCAGCCCCGTCGGCACCCGAGGACCGCCACCACGCGCGAGGCGCCCACCGCGACCCCGATCGCGAGCCATGCACCGCGGTCCGCGAGACCGCCCACGGCCGCGGACTCGGCGATGAGCAGCAGGGCCAGCGCCGCGGCGCCGAACGGGCCGACGGTACCCTGGCGCATGATCTCCCGTGCGCGCTCCGGCGGGCCGTAACTGCCGAGGCCGTCCATGCAGTCCGCGAAGCCGTCCAGGTGCATGCCGCGCGTGAGCAGCGCGGCGGCGCCGACGGCGAGCGCGCCGACGAGCACCGCCGGTAGTCCTGCGATGTGCGCCGAGCAGGCGACGGCGGCCACCAGTGCGCCGACGAGCGCACCCGCGACCGGAACCCCTGCGATGATGCGGGCACCGTCGGCCCGGCTGACCGGGCTCGGCTGCAGTGAGCCGGGCACGGGCAGCACCGTCATCCAGGCGACGGTCGCGAGCAGGTGCTTCACACCTGCGACACCCCGGCGGATTCGAACGTGGCCATCTCGCCGAGCACCGCGACGGCCGAGCGGACCAGGGGGAGCGCGAGCGCGGCGCCGCTGCCCTCGCCGAGGCGCATACCCAGGTCCAGCAGGGGTTCGAGGTCCAGGCGCTGCAGCGCGAGGGTGTGCGCGGGCTCGGGGCTCCGGTGTCCGGCGACCCACCAGCTCACTGCGCCGGGGGCCAGGTCGTTCGCCACCAGTGCCGCCGCCGTCACCACGACCCCGTCGAGGATCACCGGCGTGCGTCGCACCGCGGCCTGTGCGAGGAATCCGGCCATCGCCGCCAGGTCCGCCCCGGCGACGGTGCGCAGCAACGCCTTCGGGTTGCCGGTATGCGGACGCGCGCGGTACATGCCGTCCCGGACGGCGGCGGCCTTGCGCATCCAGGTGTTGTCGTCGATCCCGGTGCCGCGGCCCACCACCAGCACCGGCTCGGTCTCCGTGAGGGCGCCGACGAGAACGGCCGCCGGCGTCGTGTTGCCGATCCCCATGTCGCCGGCGATGAGCAGGTCCGCGCCGGAGTCGACTTCCTCGTCGGCGATGCGTCGGCCGGCGGCGATCGCGGCGATCGTCTCCTCATCGGTCATCGCGTCCGTGGTGGCGATGTCGCCCGACGAACGGCGGATCTTGTTGCGGCTCAGCTCTTCGCGGGTGTCGCCGGCGACGGCGATGTCCTCGATGCGCACCGTTGCCCCGGCCTGCGCGGCCAGCACGTTGATCGCGGCGCCGTCCGCCGCGAAGTTCGCGACCATCTGCGCCGTGACCTCCGGCGGGTACGCCGAGACGCCGCCCGACGCCACGCCGTGGTCGCCCGCGAAGACCACGATGCGCGCGCGCTCGAACTGGCGCGGCGGGCACGCGCCCTGACACGCCGCGATCCACTCGCCGAGTTGTTCCAGCCGGCCCAGCGAGCCCGCGGGCTTGGTCAGCTCCAGCTGGCGGTCGCGGGCCTCGCGGCCCACGAACGGATCCGGCGGGGAGAGTTGGGGGAAGGCGAGCGGGTCGGCGCCCGGTTCGAACGGCGGGAGCACGATCGGCGGCGCCGGGGGAACCTCCGGGACGTCCTTGACCAGGCTCGCGGGGGCCGCTCCGGGGGCGGTGGTGCCCGGCAGGGGCGCACCGTCGAGCACCACGGGGATGCCCGCGACCACGAGCTCGGCCCGATCGGCGATCGCCGCGAGCCGCGCGTTGAGCGACCCCAACAGGTCCTGGAAGACGCGCCCCGCACGGGTCGCCGGCACCACGGACAGCCCCACCTCGGGGCTCACGATCACGAGCTCGCCCGCGTACGCGGCCGCGGCGGCGACGAGGCCGTCGAGATCGGCGCCGACGTTCTCGGGCGTCTCCCACCCGGTCGCGTCGAGCCGGGCGGCGAGCCACCCGCCCAGATCGTCGATCAACGTCGGGGCGGCGCCCTCCGACAGCACCGCGCGCAGGTCCTGCGTCTCGACGGTCGACCACGACGACGGGCGTCGGTCCCGGTGCGCCGCGATGCGCGCGGCGAGGTCGGGGTCACCGTCGGTCCGCGGAGCGGTGGCGACGTACCGGACGAGGGCGCCGGCCCCGGCGATCAGCTGCTCGGCGCGGGCGGACTTGCCGGAGCGGACACCGCCGAGAACGAGGGTGAGCGCCACGGGCTAGACCGCGTCGCCGGGCTTGACCTGCGGCCGCGGGATGCGCATGCGCCGCAGCTGCGTCGAACGCATGAAGGCGTACCAGCCGAGGCGGAAGCCGGTCTCGGTGGTGTCGGGCCAGCGCTCGCGGACGCGGTTGTTGACGCGGCGGCCGGTGAGGATGCCCTCGATCGCCATCACGGCGACCATCACCAGCAGGATGAGCATCGGGATGCCGGCGAGCTCCGGCCGGTTGACGGTGACGAACATGAACACCATCACGGCGACCGCGAACGGGATGAACATCGTGGAGATGTGGCGCTTGGCGTCGACCAGGTCGCGCACGTACGCCTTGACGGGACCCTTGTCGCGGACGGGCAGGTAGCGCTCGTCACCCTCCATCATGAGCTCGCGGCGCTCGTTCGCCTGCATGCGGCGTTCCGCGGCGGCGGCCTTGCGCTCCTCCTTGCTCATGGAGTTGCGCATCTCCTTCTTCCGCGCCCGGGCCTCGGCCCGCGTCATCGGCGCGGGCGCGACGGGGCCGCGCTTGCGGCCCTGCGCCTCGCGGCGGCTGGGCGTGGGGCGGCCCTTGCCCGGTGTCTGCGCGGGCTTGGCGAGGGTGTCGGCGGCGGTCTCGTCGGCGCCGTCGGCTGCCGCGGACTCCGCCGCCTCGGAGGTCGAGTCGTCGGCCTTCTGCCAGGGGAGTTTCACGCCGTCCAGCGTATTCGATCCCGCCGGGTGCGCCACGACGCGGGTGACGGTGACTCCCGGGAATGCGGGGCGGGGGAGTACCGTTGAACCAGACACCGACGTGCGTCTGTGAGGAGAACCTATGACTACTGCTGAGAGCGAAACCACCGGTGTGGTGCTGACCGAGGCCGCTGCCTCGAAGGCGAAGGCGCTGCTGGACCAGGAGGGTCGTGACGACCTTGCGCTGCGCATCGAGGTGCAGCCGGGCGGATGCGCCGGTCTCCGGTACCAGCTCTACTTCGACGACCGGTCGCTCGACGGTGACGTGGTGTCCGAGTTCGGCGGCGTGAACCTGTCCGTCGACCGGATGAGCGTCCCGTTCCTGATCGGCGCGAAGATCGACTTCGTCGACACGATCGAGAAGCAGGGTTTCACCATCGATAACCCCAACGCCACGGGCTCGTGCGCCTGCGGCGACTCGTTCAACTGACGCACGAGTAGACGCCCGTGAGGCGCCCGAAACCCTCTCGCGGTTAGGCTGACAGGATTCGTCCGTCGCCGACCACGGGAGGGTTTCGTCGTGTCGATCGCCGTTTCCGGTTCCATCGCCACCGATCATCTGATGCGTTTCGAGGGCAAGTTCTCCGAGCAACTGCTCGCCGAACACCTTGCACACGTCTCGCTGAGCTTCCTGGTGGAGGAGCTCGTTCTGCAGCGCGGCGGGGTCGGCGCGAACATCAGCTTCGGCATGGGCCGGCTCGGTCGGCGGCCCGTCCTCATCGGCGCGGTCGGCGCCGATTTCGACGAGGGCTACCGCGCGTGGCTCGAGGACGCCGGGGTGGACACCCGTGCGGTGCGGGTCTCGCAGACCGCGCACACCGCGCGCTTCCAGTGCACCACGGACGCGGAGATGGCTCAGATCGCGTCGTTCTACTCGGGCGCGATGGCCGAATCGCGGGAGATCGCCATCGCCGACGTCGTCGGCACCGTCGGCGATCTCGACCTCGTGGTGATCGGCGCGAACGATCCCGCCGCGATGACGCTGCACAGCGCGCAGTGCCGCGAGGCCGGCATCCCGTTCGCCGCGGACCCGTCCCAGCAGTTGGCGCGGCTCAACGGCGAGGAGGCCCGCGAGCTGGTCGAGGGCGCCAAGTTCCTCTTCACGAACGAGTACGAGTGGAACCTGCTCCAGCAGAAGACCGGCGTGAGCGCGGAGCGACTCACCGAGATGGTCGAGGTCCGCGTGACCACGCTCGCGGAGAAGGGCGCGGAGATCGTGGTCAACGGCGACGGCGGAACGGTCGAGCGGATCCACGTCGACGTCGTCCCGGATCGCGGACGCGTCGACCCGACCGGCGTGGGCGACGCCTTCCGTGCCGGATTCCTGGTGGGCCTCGACGCGGGCCTGTCCTACGAGCGCTCCGGCCAGCTCGGCTCCTACGTCGCGGTCAAGGTGCTCGAGACCGTCGGGCCGCAGGCGTGGGACTACGACGTCGAGGACGCTCGTGAGCGGCTCGCCGAGGCCTACGGTGCGGAGGTCTCGGCCGAGATCCTCGCTGCGCTGTAGGTCACACTTCCGATTACCGGCGAGTAACCTACGGTATCGTAGGTTGCGTGACGATCGCCGGAGTCCCCGAACTGAAGCCGCGGCTGCGGGGAGTGATCCACCAGTTCGGCGCGCTCGGTGCCGCGCTCGTGGGGATTCCGCTGGTCGTAGCGGGGTTCCGTCACTCCGCGGCCGCCGGGCTCGCGCTGCTCGTGTACGCGATCACGGTGTTCGGAGTCTTCGGCGTGAGCGCCGCGTATCACCGCGGGAAGTGGACCGACGCGCAGCGGATCTGGATGAAGCGCGCCGATCACTGCATGATCTTCGTCTTCATCGCCGGTAGCTACACGCCGATCGCCGTGCTTGCGCTGCCCCCGTCGGTCGCGCGATGGGTCCTGACCGTGGTGTGGGTCGGGGCCCTCGCGGGCGTCGCGCTGAAGCTGCTGTGGCCGCACGCCCCGCGCTGGGTGGGCGTACCGCTCTACATCGCGCTCGGCTGGGTCGTCGTCGCCGTCGCGGGGGACCTGGTGCGCGGCGCAGGCTGGGCCGCGGCGATCCTCCTCGTGATCGGCGGCGTGCTCTACAGCGGGGGCGCCGTGCTCTACGCCGCCCGCTGGCCCGACCCGTGGCCGGGCGTCTTCGGTCACCACGAGTTCTTCCACGCGGCCACCGTGATCGCCGCCCTGTGCCACTACGCCGCCATGTGGATCATCCTGCTGCGCTGACACATCCCTCGCGGCCGAGAATATTCGTTAACATGGTGCGACGATGAGCATCCTGCTGCGGCACCTCGACAGTCGCCGGTTCCGGCTCGCGCTGCCGCGCGCCGTCGCGCTCCAGGTGTTGCACCCGGCGATCGCCGCCGCATTCACGGATCACGTCGCGTCGAGCCTGTGGGCCCATAAGCAACGGTCCGTGCGGCCGCTCGTCCGGATGGCGTACCGGGTCGAGAAGTCCGAGTGGATCATCCGGTACGCGCACGAGCACGTGAAGGGCGTCGATGCGGCGGGGGAGCGGTACCACGCCCTGGATCCCGAGCTGTTCCACTTCCAGCACGCCACCTACGTGGACGCGCTCGTCGCGGGCATCGAGACCTACGCCGGCCCGCTCACCGCTGATGAGCAGGAGCAGCTCTACGCGGAGTGCTGCGACTGGTATCGCGTGTACGGCATCTCGACCCGTCCCGTGCCCGCGACGTGGCGAGACTTCACCGAGTACTTCGCCGACGCGTGCGCGGGCCTGCGCCTCACGCCCGAGGGCGCGGAGCTCGGTCGTGCCGCGCTGTCCCCGCCGCGATGGGCATTCGGCACCATCCCGGGCTTCGCCGCCCGCGGCATCCAGCACGAACGAGCAGGGGAACTCCTCGACGTGCGGATGAGCACCGTCGACCGGCTCGCCTTCGACGCCTTCGCCGCGGCGCAGCGCGCGCGGTCCTAGAGACGCACCGGGTAGACGGGCTCCTCGATGGCGGGATGGATGCGGTCCTCGACGAAGATGCCGTGCCACACCATGAACACCAGGACGGTCCAGATCCGTCGGGAATGATCGGTGCCGCCCGGCCAGCCCTCGGGGGCCTTCGCCTTGTGCTCGTCGAGCATCGCGAGCACCGCGCGACGGTCGATCCACTCGTCGGTCTGCGACTCCTCGATGACGGCGCGCGCCCAGTCGTAGAGCTCCGGGCCGGCCAGCCAGTGCCGCAGCGGCACGGGGAAGCCCAGCTTCTTCCGGTGCAGCACGTGCGGCGGGATGATCTCCTCCAGCGCGCGGCGCAGTGCGTACTTCGACGTGCCGCCGGCCAGCTTCAGATCGGCGGGCAGGGTCTCGGCGACGCGGAAGACCTCCTTGTCCAGGAACGGCACGCGCAGCTCGAGCGAGTTGGCCATGGTCATCTTGTCGGCCTTGACCAGGATGTCGCCGCGGAGCCACGTGAACTGGTCCAGGTGCTGCATCCGCTCGACGGGGCCCCAGCCGCGGGTCTTCGCATAGATCGGCGCGGTCACGTCGGTGTGCGTCCACTCCGGGCGGAAATCGCGGAGCACGTAGTCGAGCTGGGCGTCGTTGAACGAGCGCGCGTTGCCGTAGTACCGCTCCTCGAGCGGCAGTGAGCCGCGCTGGAGCAGCGACTTGCCGCGCCGGCCCTCGGGCATCCTGTCGCCGATCCGCCCCGCGGTACGACGTGCCCAGGCGGGCAGCTTGTCGAAGGGCGCGAGCGAGAGCGGCTCCTTGTAGATGGTGTAGCCGCCGAAGAGTTCGTCGGCGCCCTCGCCCGACAGCACGACCTTGACGTGCTTGCGGGCCTCGCGCGCGAGGTAGTAGAGGGGGACGAGCGACGGATCGGCCACCGGGTCGTCGAGGTACCAGACGATGGCGGGGATCGCGTCGCGGAACTCCTCGGGCGAGACGGTCTTCACCACGTGCCGCGCGCCGATCGCCTCGGCGGACTCCGCGGCCACGTCGACCTCGCTGTAGCCCTCGCGCTGGAAACCCGTCGTGATGGTGATGAGGTCGGGGTTGTGCTGGATGGCCAGGGCGGCGACGGCCGTCGAGTCGATGCCGCCGGAGAGGAAGGAGCCGACGGTGACGTCGGCGCGCATGTGCATCTTCACCGAGTCGCGCAGCGCATCGGCGATATCGCGGTAGACGGCCTTCGCCTCGGCGGACTCGAGCCCGCCGGTGACGGGCTTCACGGGGAAGCGCGGCTCGAAGTAGCGCTTCCCGACGACCTCGCCGCCGGGGGAGAGGGTCGCGTAGCAGCCCGACTCCAGGCGGCGGATGCCCCGGTGCAGGGATTCGGGCTCGGGCACGTACTGCAGGACCGTGTAGTGCTGCACGGCGCGCGCGTCGAGCCCCGGCTCCAGCCCGGCCTCGTCGGCCAGGGCGAGCACGGACTTCTTCTCGCTGGAGAAGACGGTGCCCTTCGACCCGGTCGCCACGTAGAGCGGCTTGATGCCGAACTGGTCGCGGGCGAGCGTCAGCTCCCGCTTCTCGGTGTCCCAGAGCGCGAAGGCGAACATGCCCCGCAGCTCGGCGAGCACCCCGTCGATGCCCCAGTAGTGGAAGCCGGCGACGATCGGCTCGCCGTCGCCCTCGGTGCGGAACTCGGCGCCGAACTCGTCGGCCAGTCGCTGCCGCAGTTCGAGGTAGTTGTAGATCTCGCCGTTGAAGGTCAGCGCGTACCGGTCCGGGTTGTCCGGCGGGCCCCAGCGCAGCGGCTGGTGCGCGTGCTCGATGTCGATGAAGGCGAGCCGGTTGAAGCTGAGCGCCAGGTCGTCGTCGTGCCACGAACCGCCGAACTCGTCCGGACCACGGTGCCGCATGCACCGGCCGGCGGCGGTCACCGCGTCGACGACGTCGCCCGCGCGCTGATCGGCGGACAGGAATCCCAGGAGGCCACACACGGTTGACCAGTATGCCGGAACGGGCCTCTTCCGCCGGAACGGTGCAGGCCCGTGCGCCGGGCACGCGAAACGACGCGCCATTTGCCGACCCCGCAACGTGTACCCCGTCCCGTTGGTCTACGCTGCGTAGTACAAGGGGAACGTGCAGCCCCGGCCGTGAGTTCCCGGACTGGGAGACGGTCCGGATCGGGCCCCGTAGCACTGACCGTGTTTCAGCAGGAAGGCGCGACATTGGCACCCGGAAGTAACGCCCACGGTGGGGCCGCGTCCTGGCGTAAGCGCCTGGTTCTGGCCGCCGGGCTCGTCGCTGGCATGTTCGCTCTGGCGGGCTGCTCGGCCGACGAGGTGATGCGTTTCGGTTGGCCCGAGGGTGTGACCCCCGAGGCCCGTGACATGACTGAGCTGTGGAGCTGGTCCGTCGTTGCCGCCCTCATCATGGGTGTGCTCGTCTGGGCCCTCACGTTCTGGACCATCACGTTCCACCGGCGCAAGGCGGACTCGCCCGATTTCCCCCGGCAGACCGCGTACAACGTTCCGCTGGAGCTGCTCTACACCGCGATCCCGTTCCTCATCATCGCCGTGCTCTTCTACTTCACCGTGGTCGTCCAGACCAAGGTCGAGAAGATCGAGGACAACCCGGGCGTGACGGTCGACGTGACCGCCTTCCAGTGGAACTGGCGCTTCGCGTACCGCGAGGTCACCGTCGACGGCAACAAGATCAAGCTCGAGCGGGAGAACCCGTACGGCAAGCAGCCCGACATCGCGAAGCTCAACGAAGAGGCTGCGAAGATGAAGGAGCACGGGCACGTCGAGGCGCAGCCCGAGCGCGGTCCGAACCACGGCCGCTTCCAGGAGATCCGCGACTACCTGAAGTTCAGCACCGTCGAGGTGCAGGGCTCGTCCGCCGAGATCCCCGTCCTGGTGCTGCCGACCGACACGCGCATCCAGTTCGACCTGGCCTCCGCCGACGTCGTGCACTCGTTCTACGTCCCGCAGTTCGCGTTCAAGCGCGACGTGATGCCGAACCCGGTGCAGAACCACACGCAGAACAAGTTCCAGGTGTCCAGCATCGACCGGCCCGGCGCCTTCGTGGGCCGCTGCGCCGAGATGTGCGGCGACTACCACTCCATGATGAACTTCGAGATCCGCGCGGTGACGCCGGAGAACTTCAAGAAGTACATCGAGGCGCGCCAGGGCGGCAAGGACAACGCCGCCGCGCTGGAGTCGATCGGTGAGGTGGGCGTGTCCACGAGCACCTTCCCGTTCGACACCCGCCGCACCGGCCGCACCCCGTCGGGCAACAGCACCGCGCCCGTCAGCGCAGAAGGAGCGAACTGACCCATGAAGGTCGAAGCGAAACTCTTCGAGTTCCTCACCGCGTTCTTCTTCCTCGCGGGCATCCTGTACACCGTTGCGACCGCGATCTGGGGCCCGGGCTACGGCTACGGCGCCGTGGAGTGGGTCGGTGTGACCGGGATGTTCCTCACCGGCGGACTGACGCTGATCATCGGCACGTACTTCCGGTTCGTGTCCAACCGCGTCGACACCCGCCCCGAGGACTACGAGGACGCCGAGGTGTCCGACGGTGCCGGCGAGCTGGGCTTCTTCAGCCCGCACTCGTGGTGGCCCATCCTGCTCTCGGCCTCGGTCGCCGTCGTCGGCATCTCCGTCGCGCTGCAGCTCTACTGGCTGTGGTTCTTCGGTGGCCTGCTCGTCGTGGGCGCCGCGTGGGGTCTGGTCTTCGAGTACCACAAGGGACCCGAGAAGCACTAGTACCGTTCTGTCGACGACGCCCGCCCCGGCTCAGTTCACCGGGGCGGGCGTCGCTCGTTCGTCGGTGTTCACCGCGGCGTCTCCTGCGGGTCGTCTCGGCCTGGTTGCATGCACCCATGACGCAGGCCAGAGCCGGGCTGTCCGTACGCAAACTCACCGCCGACGAGGTGCGCGGCAGGGGAGGGACCGTCGCCCCGCCGAAGGTCAAGTTCGACTTCGCCGAGGCCGAGCCGGAGGGTTACGGCGGCGGTGAGTACGGCACCGTCGGACACCTGGGGATCGTCGACGTCCCTGAGCGCGCCTATCTGGCCGTCGACACCGTCGGCAGCCCCCGCACCTCCGACGATTTCCGCGCGGCTGCGGAGGCCCTCTACGCGGCCGCCTACGGCGTCAAGGTGCGCAACAAGGCCCTGTACCGCCGCGGCATCGCTGGCGCCGACGACGCGGCTCGCAGCGACTTCCGGATGCCCCCGCTCGAGCGTCTCCGCGGCGACGTGGCACCGCAGGACACCGCCGCCGCCCGCTGGACCCTGCTGCTGCGCCGCCCCACCTGGATCGACGAGGCGGAGGTGGGCGACGTGCTCGAACAGCTGGAGGTCAGCAAGGGCGTGAGCCTCGCCCGTGTGCGCTGCCTGGACCTGCCGGCATCGTCGTACCTGCAGACGCGCGTCGACGGGCGGTGGTCCGCCGCGCTCACGCCGACCGCGAAGGCCTTCGCCGTGCAGCTGCGCGAGCGCGGACTGACCGCGGTCGACGGTGCCTGGCACGAGGTCTGCCTCGGCGAGCCCGGAGCGCCCGTGGGCCAGAACAGCTACCTGTTGCGCCTGCGCCTGGCCTGAGTCGCCCGCTGCGCCCGCGGGTGCCGGTGTCGGCTCGGCGGGTGCCCGTCATCCTGACTCCGTTCCCGCACACGTGCCGCGTGCGCTCGAAGCCGCCGCGCATCCGCCCGTTCGGCAGGCGGGTGTGCGCAGGAATCAGCGCACCCGCCCACGCGCCGTCGGCGGACCGTAGCCCCGCGCAGACGACTGCGGCCCCTCCCCGGGGTGGGGGAGGGGCCGCAGTGGCTTCGTCAGGTTCTAGTCGACGTCGATCTTGCCGCCGTTGTCCTGAACCTTCTTGAGGGCCTCGAGCGCCTTCATCTCGTTGGCGTGATCGCGAGCGGCGTTGTCGCGCTGCTCCTCGGGCGAGTCGGCCCGCAGGAACGAGCCCGTTCCGGGCTGGCCGGCCGCACCCAGCTGGTTCGCCTTGGTCGGGACCGGCGCACCCTCGTACTCGAGCGGAACGGCGTGACCATGGTCGTCGACCGGGCCGAGCGGCTGGTGGAGCTCGATGAACTCACCGTTCGGGCGACGGACGATGACGCCGGTCTCGATGCCGTGCTCCAGCACCGCGCGGTCAGCGCGCTGCAGGCCGATGCAGAACCGGTAGGCCAGCCAGTAGGCGGTCGGGGGCAGGACGATCAGGCCGATGCGGAAGATCCACGTGGTCGCGTTGAGCGAGATGTGGAACTTCAGCGCGATGATGTCGTTCACGCACGCCAGCGTCAGCAGGATGTAGAACGTGAGCGCCATGGCGCCGATCGCGGTGCGCACCGGCACGTCGCGGGGACGCTGCAGCAGGTTGTGGTGCGCATCGTCACCGGTGAGCTTCTTCTCGATCCAGGGGTAGGCGATCATCAAGGTGATGATGAGGCCCACGATCATCGCGACGAATGCCGCGCCCGGAACCGTGTGGCCCCAGAAGTAGAGCTCCCACGCGGGCCACAGACGGGCCAGGCCGTCCGTCCACATCATGTAGATGTCGGGCTGCGAGCCCGCCGAGACCTTCGCCGGATCGTACGGGCCGATGTTCCACACCGGGTTGATCGTGAAGATGCCGGCCATCAGGGCAGTGATGCCGAAGGTGGCCGCGAAGTACGAGCCCGCCTTGACCGCGAAGACGGGGAGGATGCGGACACCCACCACGTTGTCCTCGGTGCGGCCGGGACCGGGGAACTGCGTGTGCTTCTGGTACCAGACGAGCGCCAGGTGGCCCGCGATGAGCGCCAGGATGATGCCCGGGAACAGCAGGATGTGGGCCACGTAGAGCCGGGGGATCAGCAGGGTGCCCGGGAAGTCGCCACCGAAGATGAGCCAGTGCATCCACGTGCCGATCACCGGCAGGCCGACGACGATGCCGGACATGGCCGCGCGGACGCCGGTGCCCGAGAGCAGGTCGTCGGGGATCGAGTAGCCGAAGAAGCCCTCGAACATCGCGAGCAGGAGCAGTGCGCAGCCGATGACCCAGTTGGCCTCACGCGGGCGCCGGAACGCGCCGGTGAAGAAGATCCGGGCCATGTGGATGATGATCGACGCGGCGAACATCAGCGCGGCCCAGTGGTGGATCTGACGGACGAACAGGCCGCCGCGCACCTCGAACGAGATGTCCAGCGTCGTGGCGTAGGCGCGCGACATCGCGACGCCGTGCAGCGGCTCGTACGCGCCCTCGTAGTGGACCTCCGCCAGCGACGGGTCGAAGAACAGCGTGAGGTACACGCCCGACAGCAGCAGGATCACGAAGCTGTACAGCGCGACCTCACCCAGCATGAACGACCAGTGCGTGGGGAAGACCTTGTTGATCTGGCGACGGATACCGCCCGCGAGGTGATAGCGCGAATCCACCTCGTTGGCCTGCTGTCCGACGCGCTCTCCGAGTGTCGTCATCAGTGCGTCGCCTCCCAGAAGGCCGGTCCGACCTGTTCGATGAAGTCGCCGTTGGCGACCATGTAGCCCTGCTCGTTGACCGACAGCGGCAGCTGCGCGAGCGCGCGGGCGGCGGGACCGAAGACCGGCTTGCCGTACTCGAGCGCGTTGAACTGCGACTGGTGGCAGGGGCAGAGGATGCGGTTGGTCTGCTGCTCGTACAGCGACGTGGGGCAGCCGAAGTGGCTGCAGACCTTGGTGTAGGCCCAGTAGTCGCCGTAGTTGAAGCTCTCCTGGCCCTTCCGCTTGATGGCGCGGACGGAGTCCTCGGGACGGAGGCGGATCAGCATGACGGGGTTGCGGATGCCCTTGAGACCGTGGAGGAGCTTGAGCCGCGATTCCTCGGTCTCGCCGAAGCCATCCGAGAGGCGCCACGGGAAGACGGTCATCATGCCGCCGGCGTCGAGATCCTCGGCGCGCACGAGCTTGACCTTGTAGGGGTCGCCCACGTCGCTGCGCAGGAAGACCGGCTCGTGGTTGAGGTCGCTCGAGAAGTCGTTCTCCAGCGAGTTCCAGTACGGCGACCAGCCGGTGTGCCAGAGCGGCGAGGCCTCGCGCTTGGCCCACGGGTTCTTGATGAAGCCGCCGAGGAAGCCCGCTGCGGCACCCAGGCCGAGCACGCCCACGCCGAACCCGGCCGAGGCCAGGATCATCTTGCGGCGGGGGAGGGTCGACGACTCCAGCGCGTCCTTGAACTGCGCCGCAGTGGTCATCTTGTCCAGCTTGGACGAGCCGCCCTGGTCGTGGCGCTGCTGGACCGAGATCTCCTCGGGGATGAACTTCTTCGTGTACTGCACGACGCCCGCGAAGACGGAGAGCAGCGAGAGACCGAAGGTGATGCCGAGCATCGGGGTGTAGAGCGTGTACCACCAGTAGTGGTCGTCGTCGATGCCCTGGTACTTCCACGGCCAGAACAGGAAGACACCGAGCAGCGCGGCGCCGAAAATACCGGCGAGGACGAACCACATCGCGACGGTGCGCTCGGCGCGCTTCTCAGCGCGCGTCCCCTCGACGGGCCACCGCGGCTCGCGGTAGACGATTTCGACTCCGTCGAGGTTGGTACCGAGCTTGACCAACTCCTCCTGCGAGAGGTTGTCCAACTCGTCGTCCGACGGGACGTTGTTCAACGGCTTGGCGCTCAATTCCTACTCCCAACCCACATCGCGGCGCCGACGACGGCGATCATCCCGGTGAACCACATCACCATGCCCTCGGATGCGGGGCCGAAGCCGCCGATGCCGCTACCACCGGGGGACTGTGTCTCGCCGACGTTCTTGATGAAGCCGATGATGTTCTTCTTCTCTTCGGGCGACAGTGCACGGTCCGAGAACTTGGGCATGTTCTGCGGTCCGGTCAGCATCGCGGCATAGATCTCCTGCTCGTTGGCGGGATCCAGCGGCGGCGCGAACTTACCGCCGGACAGGGCGCCGCCCCGGCCGGTGAAGTTGTGGCACGACGCGCAGTTGAGGCGGAAGAGCTCGGCGCCGGCGCCCAGGTTCTTGCCGCGCAGCGACTCCTGCGCGATGACGCGGTTGCCGTTCTCGTCGCGCTTGATCGAGCCGTCGGCGTTGTACTCCCACACGATCGACGGTCCGCCGCCGATCGACTGGATGTACGCACCCATGGCGTCGATCTGCTTGGCGTCGAACTTCGCGGGCTTGCGCACGATCTGCGCGGAGTTGACCGTCGCGGGCATGCGGCCCGAGTGCACCTGGAAGTACACGGCCGCATCGCCGACGCCGACCAGGCTCGGACCGCGGTCCTTCACACCCTCGAGGCTGGCACCGTGGCAGCTGATGCACGAGGTCTCGTACAGGCGCTTGCCGGTCTGGACCTGAGCGGCGTCGAAGTCGTCCGCGATGGCGACCTGCGGGGTGGGGCTGGCGATCGTGGCGACACCGCCCGCGGCGAGCAGGCCACCGACCAGCAGCGTCGCGCTCGCGAGCTTGCGGCGGAGCTTGCGCTGCTTCCGGGCCTTCTGTGCCGAGGCGATGGACGCGCGCCCGGCACCGTCGGGCTCGCCTCCCTCGCCGGCGGGCTCAAAGTTGGCTGAACTCATCTGCTATCCCTCTGTGATGGCGACTGAGATAAACGTCTTTAGCGAATGATGTAAATGACGGCGAAGAGGCCGATCCACACCACGTCGACGAAGTGCCAGTAGTAGCTGACGACGATCGCCGAGGTCGCCTGGGCGGGCGTGAACTTCGAGGCGCGGCTGCGGGCCAGGATGAAGATGAAGGCCACGAGGCCGCCCATCACGTGCAGGCCGTGGAAGCCCGTGGCCATGTAGAACACGGAGCCGTAGACCGAGGAGCTGAGCGTGAGGCCCTCGCCGATCAGGGTCTTGTACTCGTGGAGCTGGCCCGCGATGAACGCGGCACCCATCAGCAGCGAGATGAAGTACCAGATGCGGAACTTGAAGACATCGCCCTTCTCCGCGGCGAAGACGCCCAGCTGGCAGGTGACCGACGAGGCGATCAGCACAATGGTCGGCGGCAGTGCCGCGGCCAGGCTGATGTTCGTGTCGGCGGGGGGCCATCCGTTCTCCCCAGCACCGGCTCGCGCCACGAAGTACATGGCGAAGAGCCCGGCGAAGAACATGAGCTCGCTCGACAGCCAGACGATGGTCCCGACGCTGACCATGTTGGGCCGGTTGAGTGAGTGCACGCGCTGGGTGATGGCTGTAGCTGAGGTCGGTGCGGCGCTAGTCACCTCGCAAGTATGACCGGTCGTAGTATCGAATGCCTACCCGGGTCGCAGATTGGGCGCGTCGAATGTCGCGGACAGGCTCGGCGCCCTCCGCTCGTACACTCGAACCACCACGTCAACGGCACGATCGGCATCGGCAGATAAGGCATACCTTGCCCTACGACCTCAACGGCAGACCCGAGCAGCGGACCCGTCTGGGCCGGTTGCTGAGCCACCTCTCCACGCGCACCGTCGAAGAGTTAACGCCCGGGCACCCGGGTTTGGTTCCCGTCGCCGCGTCGGGCGACGACGCGGCCGCCTCCTCGTCCGTCCTCGACGCCGCCGTGGGCTTCGATCCCGAGGCCCAGAGCGTGCTGCGACACGTGCTCGAGATCCCTCCCGCTGAGGTCGACGAGGTGCTGCGCCTCGTCGCGCAGGACCGGTACGAGCGGGTGGAGGCCGACGGTGCCGGAGCGGGCGGCGCGCCGGCACCGACGGACCCCGCCGGACTGGAGACCGTCGCGGTGGCGCGGGTGCAGAAGGTGGACGCGCTGCACGTCTCGCAGGAGCGCTCGCGGATGGCGGGCGTGACCGCGCGGCACGGTGGTCGCGCCGTCCTGTGGCAGGTGCTCCAAATACCCGCTTGAGCCGCCCCATTACGCTGTGGGCCATGGATTGGCCGACGGTACTCACCGAGCTCACCTCCCAGCGCGACCTCAGCGCGGAGCAGGCGCGGTGGGCGATGTCCGAGATCATGGGTGACGCGGCGACCCCGTCGCAGATCTCGGCGTTCGGCGTGGCCATGAAGATGAAGGGCCCCTCGCCGGTCGAGGTGCGCGCCCTGGCCGACGTGATGCTCTCGCTGACCACCCGCGTGCCCTTCGATGCACGGGCGGTCGACATCGTCGGCACCGGCGGGGACCGCTCGCACTCGGTGAACATCTCCACGATGAGCTCGATCGTCGTCGCCGCTGCGGGCGTCCCCGTGCTCAAACACGGCAACCGGGCGGCGTCGTCGAAGTCCGGCGGCGCGGACTGCCTCGAGGCGCTGGGCGTGGCGATCGGCCTGAACGCCGATGGGGTCGCGCGCACCACCACCGAGCTGGGCATCGGCTTCTGCCTCGCCTCCGTCTTCCACTCGGGCCTGCGCTTCGCCGGCGCCACCCGTAAGGAGATCGGCATCCCGACGGTCTTCAACGTGCTGGGACCACTCACCAACCCGGGCCGGCCCTCCGCCGGTCTCATCGGTTGCGCTTTCGCCGACCTCGCGCCCGTCGTGGCGCAGGCCTTCGCCGATCGCGGCGGCCGCGACCACGTCATCGTCGTCCGCGGCGACGACGGGCTCGACGAGCTCACCACCACGTCCACCTCCACCGTCTGGCGGGTGCAGGGGGACGGGGTGGGCGTCGAGTCGGTCGACCCGCGCGAGCTGGGCCTGGCGCGGGTCGCGCTCGAGGACCTGCGGGGCGGCGATGCGACGGTCAACGCCGCGATCGCCCGCGCCTTCCTCGGCGGCGAGGCCGGCCCGGTCCGCGACGCGGTGCTGCTGAACTCCGCCGGCGCGGTCGCCGCCTACGAGGGCCTGACCGCGGGGGAGTCGGTGCAGGACGCGCTCGCGGCGCACCTGCCGAGAGTCGCCGAGGCCGTGGACTCCGGTGCCGCGGCGGCGCTGCTCGATCGATGGATCGCGCTCTCGCAGGAGATCGCGGGCTCGTGAGCGATGCGGGGCTCGAGCGGATGCGCGCCGACGCGGCCGCGCGCGGCCTGACGGTGACCGTCCGGACGCGCCCGGCGGCGCGGAGCCTCGAGGAGGCCGCCGCGCTGATGGACCTCCCTCCGTCGCAACTGGTGAAGTCACTGGTCGTGCGACGGGGCGAGGGCGACTATCTGTTCGCGCTGGTCCCCGGCGACCGGTCGATCGCCTGGCCGAAGCTCCGGGCGGTCGTCGGCGTGAACCGGCTCGCGATGCCGCCCGCCGACGAGGCGCTCGCGGCCACGGGATACGAGCGCGGCACGATCACACCCGTCGGGGCGCAGGGGGAGTGGCCGGTGTACGTCGACGAGCGGATCCCCGGCGCGACGGTGGCGCTCGGCGCGGGCGCGCACGGGCACAGCGCGATCGTCGACGCGGATGCGCTCATCGCTGCGTACGGCGCGACCGTCGCCGACATCTCCGACTGAGCACGCAATGAACAGAAAGCGCAAAAGATTCCATTCCGTGGAATCCCACGTTCCACGCGCCTAACCTGGGCGGCGTGAGTAAGCGCATCGTCTCCCCCCAGATCGCCCGTTCCTGGCTCCTCGTCCCGGCCTCCCATCCCGAGTCGTTCGCCGTCGCGCAGGCCAGCGAGGCCGACGCCGTCATCATCGACCTCGAGGACGCCGTCGCCGCGAAGGACAAGGAACAGGCGCGGGCGGACACCGTCGAATGGCTGTCGACGGGCCACCGCGCCTGGGTGCGCATCAACGACGCGGCGAGCGAGTACTGGAGCGCCGACTGCGCCGCGCTCAAGCAGTGCGCCGGGCTCGAGGGCGTGATGCTCGCCAAGTCCGAGGGATCGAGTCACCTCGACGACACGGCGGACCGCCTACCCGACGGCACGCGGATCCTCGCGCTCGTCGAGACGGCCCGCGGCATGCAGAACGTCGAGCGGATCGCGTCCGCGCCGTCGACCTTCCGGATCGCCTTCGGCACGGGCGACTTCAAGCGCGACACGGCCGTCGGCGAGGACCCGATCGCCCTGGCCTACGCGCGATCGCAGCTGGTCATCGCGTCGCGCGCGGCCCGGCTGCCCGCGCCCATCGACGGCCCGACGCTGAACATCGCGCACCTGCCCACCGGCACCGCCCTGGCGAAGGAGATGGGCATGTCCGGCAAGTTGTGCCTCACGCCGGAGCACGCCGGCGTCATCAACGCCGGCCTCAGCCCGAGCGAGTCGGAGGTCGCGTGGGCGCACGGCTTCATCGACGCCTTCGAGAAGTCGGGCGGCAAGATCACCGACGGCTCCGACCTGCCGCGCCTCGCCCGCGCCCAGAAGATCGTGCAGCAGGCCGTCGACTTCGGCATCGAGGTCGAGGCCGCGGAGGTCAGCCACAGCGGCTACTGACTTTCGCGCCTACTCTTCAGGCATGGGGTGGTTCGGCAGGAAGAAGTCGGTCGAGGACCAGCGGGATCCGTACCTGGATCTGCTGACGATCCGCGACGCGGACCGGTTGCGGTCGCTCGCCCGGACGGTGCTGGCGGAGAACGGCTTCGAGGCGGAGGTCCGCGGCGATCACGTGCGGACGGCGGACGGCCGGACGTTCGGGCTCGACAACCTGATGCGCAAGGCCCGTGCCGGCGGGGCTTCGGCCTGGGACGGGATCGTCCGCGAGCACTTCGCCGCGATGCTCCGCCCGTTCGACGAGGAGCCCGACGAGGCGGAGATGCGCGAGCGGATCATCGCGCGACTGTGGGACGTCACGGCTACGGACGAACGGATGACCTTCGACTACGCGCTCGAGTGGCAGCCGGGAGTGGCGGAGCTGCTCACCGTCGACCATCCGGACCGCGTGAGCATCCTCGGCGACGGCTCCGCGCGCGACCTGGCACCGCTCGGGCCCTGGTACGACCGGGCGCGGCGCAACCTGTTCCGCGAACTCACCGACAACGCCGAGCTCCGCGTCGAGACCGTGGAGCACGACGGGCACCGGATCCAGTGCGCCCTCAGTGATTCCGTGTACACGGCCAGCGGTGCGCTGCTCCTGCCCGACGTGCTCCCGCGCTGGGTGCCGGGCATCGACCTCAGCGGTGGCGTGCTGTTCGGCGTGCCCTTCCGCAACCAGCTGGCGTTCGCCGCGTGCTCGGACGCTGCGAGCGCACTGGGAGGCCTCATGCTGCTCCCTGTGTTCACCGCCAACGGCTACTCCGACGGGGTGGGGCCCGTCTCGCCGAACGTCTACTACTGGCGCGACGGCGCGGTGGCGCAGATCAGCAGCATCGCCGACGACGCACTGAACGTCACTCCGCCGCCGGAGCTCCTCGAGATCATCAACGGCGAGTAGGCGATCAGTTCCCGATGTCGAAGCCGGCGTCGATGTCCGCCGAGGCGTACTCGCGGAAGGCGATGTGAGTGGACGTGCTCGCCACACCGTCGAGGCGGTTGATCTTCTCGGTCACCACTTCGGCGATCTGATCGTGCTCGCGGACGCGCACCTTCGCGATGAGGTCGATATCGCCGGCGCAGGAGTACACCTCGGTCACGCCTTCGATGTTCGCGACGGCCTGCGCGGTCTCGGGGATGCGGTGCACGTCGGCATTGATGAGGACGATCGCGGTGATCACTGCGGGGCCTTCCGGTCGAGCTGACGCTGGCGCTCACGCGGCGTGCGTGGCCCCCTCACTGTATTGCCTGGCGGGCCCGCGGGGATGCGCCGCCGCCGAGCGGGCGTCGCGACCCGCCTCTGCGGCGCGTCCGGCCCACTCGAGCCAGCGCCCGGCGCCGGCCAGCGGTTCGCCCCAGACGCCCTGGACGTCCACGATGCGCGTGCCGGGGCGCAGTGCCCATCGGCGCAGGAGGGACGCCTCCTCCGGGCTGGCGCCGTGCAGGGTGTCGGCGGGGAAGAGGGTGTCGGGGACGTCGGGGGCCGCCAGCGGGTCGCCGCCCGCCTCGTAGACGGATTCCGCGGCCGAGCGCAGGCGGTCGAAGACCGGCATCGGCGGCACGCCCCGCGGCGCGACGCCGGCCGCTGCGAGCCGTCCGTGCCGCACGATCGACAGCTCCCACCCGCCCGCGCCGTCCGGGTGGGCGATGGACAGCTCCGGCACGTCGGCGAAGGCGACGAGTGCGTGCGATCGGGCCACCGCGTCCACGAGGCGGGCGGCGCGGTCGCGCAGCCGGGCCGCCGACTCGAAGAACTCCCGCTCGGCGAGCGCCGCCAGGCGCTCCTCCAGTGCGGCGAAGACCTCGGACGAGCGCCCGGAGAGCGCCGCCGCCGCCCGGTCGGCCCGTAACCGGTACAGCGCCGCGGGCTCGGGCTCCGCGACGGAGGCACAGCATCCGCCGAGGGGGCGCGCACCGTCGGGCCCCAGAGCGCACGTGTGGAGCGCCCCGGCCCGCAGACGGGTGGTGCACGTGCGGAGGCCGCACGTCTCGGCGAGCAGTTCCGCGAGGTCCGCCGCGTCGGACCGCGAGCGCACCGGCCCGATGCACGCGGCTCCCGCCGGCGCGGAGCGCTTCACGGCGAGCCGGGGGAAGGCCTCGGCCGTGAGGCAGATCCACCAGCCGCGCTTGGGGTACTTCGACCGGCGGTTGTACGGGGGAGTGTGCGCGGCGATGAGGCGCAGCTCCCGCGCGGCGGCCTCGAGTGCGTGCGCGCACTCCACGTGGTCGACGCGCTCCGCGAGGGCGACCATCTCCTTGATCCGGCCCCGCGTCTCGCCCGACGTGAAGTAGCTGCGCACGCGCCGGCGCAGGTCGCCCGATGTGCCGACGTACAGCACCTCGTTCCCGGGGCCGCGGAACAGGTAGACGCCGGGGCGATCCGGCAATGGATCCGCGAGGTGACGCTTCGCCCGCTGCTGCGGGGTGACCGACGGCAGGTGGCCGCGCAACTCGCCGAGTGTGCCGATGCCGAGGTTGCCCACCCGGCCGATCAGCCCGTGCAGCACCTCGACGGTGGCCCGCGCGTCGTCGAGAGCGCGGTGGTTGGGGGTGGTCTCGGTGCGGAACAGTCGGGCGAGCTCGCTGAGCTTGACCGACGGCGCCTCGTCCCGGGTGAGCACGCGCCGGGCCAGCTGGACCGTGCACAACGACGCCGGCTTCGGCCACGGCGTACCGGTGGCCGCCGCTGCGGCCTTGAGGAACCCGAGGTCGAATCTGGCGTTGTGCGCCACCAGGACGGCGCCGTGCGCGAACTCGAGGAACGAGGGGAGGACGGACTCGATCCGCGGCGCGCCCGTGACCATCGCGGTCGTGATACCGGTGAGGTGGGTGATGTGCGGGGAGATGCCGCAGCCGGGGTCGACCAGCGTGGCGAACTCGCCCAGGACCTCGCCGCCGCGCACCTTGACCGCACCGATCTCGGTGATCGCGTCCCCACCGCGCGGCGAGCCGCCCGTGGTCTCCAGGTCGACCACGACGAACGTCACCTCCCTCAGGGGCGGGTCGACGGTGCCCGTCTCGCAATCGTCCAGGCTGAGCTGCATGCGGCGACCGTAGAACACCCCACCGACAGGTTTCCGCCGCCCGAACGCGCACTCGAAAGTTGTCGGTGGCCGCGATTAGCGTCGCCGACATCACGACCCCGGCCCCGAAGGGACAACGCCATGACACTGCACGTCGACTGCTCCACCTGCCCCGCCAAGCCCCGCGCCTGCGGCGACTGCTCCGTGGGCTTCCTCCTCGGCCCGGTCGTGGTGGCGGCGCCGGCCGTGCCGGGCGCCGCGGACGGCGCCGGAAGCCCTGCGGTCACGGTCGAGCCGGGCCTGAGTGACGCGATCGCGGCGTTCGCGAACGAGGGAATGTTGCCGCGTCTCAGGGTTGTCCCTGACCAGGCGAAACAAGCCGGATAAGGGGTGTCTCGGGGGAACCTCGGGGTGGCGCCCCGGCGCGTCCGGCTAGACAGGCGCGTTTCCGTTTCGTAATCTTTCTGAGACCTTGCGGAGGTGCCCGGGGCGAAAGCCGCCCCGTCTCCCGAGGTCACCGCCTAAGAGGCCGCGAGGCCTCGCCGGGGACCCACACGCGTTATCCGGGGTGAATCGCCGGAGGCTCACGCCTCCGGGGTAGGGCATCTTCCTCGCCCGAACCCGTCAGCTAACTCGGTCGGCGGTCGGGAAGAAACTTAGGAGAATCGCTTCGTGGCGAAACACCGACTTCAGCCGCAGCCCAGCCGGGGTGCCACCGTCGCGCGCGGTGCCCTTGCAGCGGGCGCCGTGACCATCGGTACGCTCGCGGCCCCCACGGCCGCTTTCGCAGCGCCCGCCCCCGCCGCGCCGGCGCCCGTCGCGCCGAAGGCGAAGCCCGCCCCCGCGCCGAAGGCGCAGCCCGCTCCGGCCGCCGGCCAGGCGAAGCCCGCGGCAGGTGTCACCTCGCGCACCACCGCCGCCCGCCCCAACGTCGTCAGCGGCATCTCCGTCGCCCCGAAGCCGGGCGTCACCACCGTCGCCGGTGCGCAGCCGGGCGGTGCGAAGGCCAAGGTCGTGCAGGCCGCGCTGTCGCGCACGGGTCTGCCCTACTCGTACGGCTCCGCCGGCCCCAACTCGTTCGACTGCTCGGGCCTCGTCTACTGGTCCATGAAGCAGGCCGGGATCACCGTCCCGCGTGACAGCTACGGCCAGCTCGGCGGTGGCCGGTCGGTTCCGATCTCCGACCTGCAGGCCGGCGATATCGTGATCTACAACGGCGGCAGCCACGCCGCCCTGTACATCGGCAACGGCAAGGTCGTGCACTCGGTGAACTACGGCACGCCGGTCAAGGTGAGCCCGCTCAACGAGATGTCGGTCTACTCCGCTCGTCGTTACTGACGTAACCTGGCAGTGATTGCGTTCGCAATCGTGCTCCAGCTTGGAAGGACCTGCTCGGCCGTGTCATCGACCTCCCCCTCCCGTTCCCTGGTGCTGCGCGGTTCCGCCGCGTCGGCGGCACTCGCCCTGGTGGCCGGGCTGACCGTGGTCGGCAGCGCGACCGCGGATCCCGATACCGCCGATGCCGCCCTGAAGCAGTACGAGGCTCTGTCGGAGCAGGCCTCCGGCACCAACGAGGCCGCGAAGGCCGCGCAGGAGGACGCCGAGAAGGCGACCGCCGCCAAGCGCGCCGCCGATGCCACGCTGGTGGCCGCGAAGCGTGAGGTCGCCGCCGTGCAAGCCCGACAGGCGGCACTGCAGCCGCAGATCGACGCGGTCGTCGTCGCCAATTACAAGGGCGCGCGCACCAACCGCACCTATGCGCTGCTCGTCAGCGATTCGCCGCAGCAGATGCTCGATCAGATGTCGACGCTCGACTTCATCAACCGCGACGTCGTCAGCACCGTCGACGCCTACAAGAAGTCGAAGTCCGCCGCCGAGTCCGCGGCCAACCGGGCCGCCGAGGCCTCGAAGTCGGCCGAGAACACCCGCGCCGAGGCCGAGCGCAAGGCCGCCGATCTCAAGCAGAAGAAGTCGCGGCTGGCGCAGGAGATCGCCCGGATCAAGGCGATCTACGACCGGCTCACCGGCGCGCAGCGGCAGACCCTGATCGGCCCGCCCACGCCCTTCGACCCGAGCAAGGTGCCGCCGGGGAGCACCGCCGAGCTCGCCGCGGTGCGGGCCGCGCTCACCCGCGTCGGCAGCCCGTACGCGTGGGGCGGCACCGGGCCCGGCCAGTTCGACTGCTCGGGGCTCATGGTGTGGGCGTACCAGCAGTCCGGCAAGTCGCTGCCGCGCACCTCGCAGGCACAGCTCAACGGCGGGCGCCAGGTCTCCCGCAGCGAGCTGCAGCCGGGCGACATCATCGTCTACTACTCGGCCGCCACGCACGTCGGCATGTACGTCGGTGACGGGAAGGTCGTGCACGCCTCCACCTTCGGCGTGCCCGTGCAGGTCGTGCCGATCGACGCGGCGGGCCCGTACAACTCGGCGGTGCGCTACTAGCTAGGCTTGGGCACCATGCCGCGCACGCTGCTGGTCACCAACGACTTCCCGCCCCGCCCCGGCGGCATCCAGACCTACCTCCAGGCGTTCGTTCGGCAGCTGCCCGCCGACGAACTCGTCGTGTACGCCTCCCGGTGGCGCGGTAGCGAGGAGTACGACGCCGCGCAGCCCTTCGAGGTGGTCCGTCATCCGACCACGCTGCTGCTGCCCACACCCGATGCCTTCTCCCGCGCCCGGGATCTGGTGCGCGCCCGCGACATCGAGACCGTCTGGTTCGGTGCCGCCGCGCCGCTGGCGCTGCTCGGCGCCCCGCTCAAGGACGCCGGCGCACTGCGCACCGTCGCCTCCACCCACGGCCACGAGGTCGGCTGGTCGATGCTCCCGCCCTCGCGTGCCTGCCTGCGCCGCATCGGCGACACCACGGACGTCACCACCTACGTCAGCAAGTACACCCGCGGGAGGTTCGCCGCGGCCTTCGGTCCGCGCGCGGCGCTGGAGCACCTCCCGCCCGGCGTCGACACCGAGGTCTTCAAGCCCGACGAGGTCGCCCGCGCCGAACTGCGGGCGCGGTACGGGCTCGGCGCCGACGAGCCCGTGATCCTGTGCCTCTCGCGGCTGGTGCCGCGCAAGGGGCAGGACATGCTGATCCGCGCCCTGCCGCGGATCCGGTCCCGGGTTCCGGGAGCGAAGCTGGTGATCGTGGGCGGCGGGCCCTACGCCGAGACGCTGCACAAGCTGGTGCGGCAGGTCGGCGTCGAGGAGCAGGTGATCTTCACCGGAACGGTCCCGTTCGACGAGCTCGCCGCGCACCACAACCTGGGCGACGTCTTCGCGATGCCCTGCCGCACCCGCGGCGCGGGCCTCGACGTGGAGGGGCTCGGCATCGTCTTCCTCGAGGCCTCCGCGACCGGGAAACCCGTCGTGGCGGGCGATTCCGGCGGCGCGCCCGAGACCGTCTGGGAGGGCGAGTCGGGGCACGTCGTGCCCGGGCGCGACGTCGAGGCCATCGCGGACGCCGTGGCCGGTGTGCTGGCGGACCCCGACCGCGCCGCGAAGATGGGCGCCCGCGGGCGCGAACTCGTCGCCGAGCACTTCGACTGGCGTCGCCTCGGCCACCGCCTCCAGACCCTCCTCAACCCGTACTGAGCCGCGGCGCGATCCTCGGTGGAATCCGGCGACGGCGCGTCTGCGTGTCGCCGCCGACACGCACCGAAGGTGGGCAGCGGGCGCACCGTCGGGCTGGAGAAACGAAAACCGCCGCACCGGAGTCCGGTGCGGCGGTTCGACGTTGGGGGGGCTACTTGGCGTAGATCTCGGCGATGTCGTCCGCGTACTTCTGCGTCACGACGTTGCGCTTGACCTTCATGGTCGGTGTCATCTCGCCGGTCTCCTCGGAGAAGTCCTCGGGGAGGATGCGCACCTTCTTGATGGCCTCGGCCTTGGAGACCGTCTCGTTCGCCGCGGCCACGGCCTTGTCGATCTCGGCCAGCAGGTCGGGGTCGTTGCGCAACTCGGAGACGGTGGCCGCCTCGGGCTTGCCGTTCGCGGCCTTCCACTGCGGGAACGCCTCGGGATCGATGGTGACGAGCGCGGCGATGAAGGGCTGTGCGTCGCCCACGACCATGGCCTGCGAGATCAGCGGGTTGCTGCGCAGCGCGTCCTCGAGGCCGGCGGGGGAGACGTTCTTGCCGCCCGCCGTGACGATGAGCTCCTTCTTGCGGCCGGTGATCGACAGGAAGCCGTCGTCGTCGATCGACCCCAGATCGCCGGTGTGGAACCAGCCGTCTTCGAGCGAGGCCTTGGTGGCCTCCTCGTTGCGCCAGTAGCCGCGGAAGACCACGGAGCCCTTGAGCAGGATCTCACCGTCCTCGGCGATCTTCGCGGCCTGCCCGGCCAGCGGCCGTCCGACGGTGCCGATCTTCTGCGCTCCCGCCACGTTCACGGTGATGGCAGCGGTGGTCTCGGTGAGGCCGTAGCCCTCCATCACGGTGATGCCGACGCCGCGGAAGAAGTGACCGAGGCGCGCGCCCAGGGGGGCGCCGCCCGAGATCGCCACCTTGCAGTTCCCGCCGAGCGCGGCCTTGAGCTTGCCGTAGACCAGCTTGTCGAACAATGCGTGCTTGGCCTTGAGGATGAGTCCGGCGCCGCCCGAGTCCTGTGCCTGGCTGTACTCGATGGCCGTCTGCACGGCGGCGTCGAAGATCTTGCCCTTGCCGCCGTCGACGGCGCTCTGCTGCGCGGAGACGAAGACCTTCTCGAAGACGCGCGGCACCGAGAGGATCAGCGTCGGCTGGAAGATCGAGAACTGCGGCACCAGGTTCTTGGTGTCGTTGAAGTGGCCGACCACGGCGCCGCCCTTGAAGCAGGCGATGTTCACGGCGCGGGCCAGAACGTGCGCCAGCGGAAGGAACATGACGTTCGAGCCGCCGCGGATCGCGTCGCCGAAGGGCGAGGCGAGGATGGCCTCGGCCTCGCTCATGAGGTTCGAGTGCATGAGCTCGCAGCCCTTGGGCCGGCCTGTGGTGCCCGAGGTGTAGATCAGCGTGGCGAGGTCGTCGGCCTTCACCTCCGCGCGGCCGGCGTGCACCTGCTCGTCGGTCACCCCGGCGCCCTCGGCGGTGAGCGTCTCGACGGCGCCCTTCTCCCCGTCCTTCGGCTCGATCTGCAGGACGCGCTGCACCTTGTGCAGGTCCTTCAGTTCGGCGATCTCCGCGGCCTGCTTGGGCCCCTCGATGATCATCAGGACGGCATCGGAATCCTCGAGGATCCAGTCGATCTGCCCCGAGGAGCTGGTCTCGTAGACGGGCACGGTGACGGCGCCGACGGCCCAGATCGCGAAGTCGATGAGCGGCCACTCGTACCGGGTCGACGAGACCAGCGCGACTCGGTCGCCCGGCTTGACCCCCTGGGCCACCAGGCCCTTCGCGACGCCCAGGATCTCCTGTTCGTACTGCTTCGAGGTCACCGGTTCCCAGGTACCCGCGACCAGTCGCTTGATCCGGACACTGTCCGGGTCCGTGCGGGCCACATCGAAGACGACGTCGACCGTGGAGGCCGAGGGGTCGATGGTGTAGTTGGCGGGAACGCTGATCTCGCGCACGAATCCTCCGGGTCGCAAACGGTGGTGTTGTGGTGAACCTTACACCGCTGCTCGAGGCGCGTTCCGGGCCCGAACCGACCCGGTGATCGTCCGCCTCGCGGCCGGATGTGTGAAGCTTAGGAGGTGAGCACCATCCAAGTGGCCGACGTCGCCTTCGTCGCCGCCCACCCGAGTGCCGTGGCCGCCGCGATGGCGGGCGCGCAGCGGTGGCGCGGCTGGTTCCCCGACCTGCGACTGACCGTCACCGAGGACCGGGGCGACCTCGGAATCCGGTGGAAGGTCGACGGTCCGGTCACCGGGACCTCGGAGTTCTGGATCGAGCCTCATCTCGACGGCAGTCTGCTGCACTACTTCCTGCACGCCGAGCCGACCACGCCCATGACGCCCGAGCAGGTCGTGGCCGACGTCCGTGAGCGCCGGGTCCGCGGGCACGACGTCATGTTCGACGTGAAGTTCACGGCGGAGGACGGCAGGGTGTTGGGCGGCCCGGCCGCGCCCGCCGCCGGGGAGGTGGAGCGTGTCTGACGCGGACCGCACCCGCGAATCCATCGTCATCGCGGCGGCGCCGGAGCGCATCATGGCCGCGATCTCCGCGTTCGACCGTTATCCCGAGTGGGTCTCCGCGGCGCGCGAGGTCACCGTCCTCGAGTCGACGCCGGACGGACTGCCCCGGCGCGTGCGCTTCGTGCTGGAGGAGGGATTCCTCCGGGACACCTACGAACTCGAGTACCGCTGGGCTCCCGGTGGCCGCTCGGTCGAGTGGGACCTCGCGGCGAGCACGCTGCAGAGCACGCAGCACGGCCGGTACGACCTGACACCGACCGCCGACGGTGCCGGCACGACCGTCACGTACACGCTCGAGGTGACCCTGCAGATCCCCATGCTCGGGATGCTCCGCCGCAAGGCGGAGAAGGCGATCACCGACACCGCACTCAAGGAGCTCAAGCGCCACGTCGAGGGCGAGTCGGCGGCCGAATCCTGATGTCCGGGGAGGGCACCGCGACCCGCCTGCTGCTGGTGTCCGGAGCCGGGGGAGCGGGACGGACGACTCTGGCGACAGCGCTGGCGGCCCGGGCCGCCGGCCGGGGGCGCACCCTGCTCGTCACGGTCGGCCGGGCCGTCGATCCGCTCCTGGCGGACGGTACGGGGCCGTTCGACCACGTGCACCTCAACCCCGTCGAACTGCTCGCGCAGTGGTGGGAGGGACTGTCCGCCACCGTCCGTGCCGGCCGGGGCCTCGCCGGGGACGGCGACGCCGGCGGTTCCGGCTTCGATCCCTTCGCGCTCGAGCCGCCCGAGCTGACCGGGCTCGCGGATGCGGAGCACGTCCTCGTTCTCCGCGCGATCAGCGGGCACACGGAGTCGGGCGCGTACCGCACCGTCGTCGTCGACGGCCCGGCGTTCGACGGCCTCGTCTCCCTGCTCACCGCCCCCGCTTCGCTGGCGGCGTACCTCGAGCGGGTGTGGCCGCGGCACATCCGGCTGTCGGGCGCGGCCGCCGGACCGGCCGGAGGCTCGCTCGCCGCACTGTTGCTGGCCGAGCCCGTGGCCGGCCTCGCCGACCGGCTCGCCGCCTTCGTCGCCGACCGCTCGGCGCTCGAACTGGTGCACGTCGTCACGGGCGACGGGGGACGGGCGGCCCGCGCGCGGGACGAGCTGGCCGCGCTCGAGGTCCTGGGCCTGCGCCCGGTGGCGCTCGTGCTCAACCGGCTGATCGAGGTCGACGGCAGGTTCGCGCTGGACCTGCCCCACCCGGCGGTGCGGCTCGTCGGCGCGCGGGTCGCCGCGCAGGACGACACCCGGGAGGCGCTCGCCGAGGTGGCGGCGCTGCTCGACCGCCCCGTCATCGAGGCGGCCGAGGCGGCGGATCCCGTCCTGACGCCCGCCGCCGCGGCGGCGCTCGCCTGGGACGCCGCGGCGATCCTCGACGCGGGACCCGCGACCGTGCCCGTGCCGGACATCCGCCCGAACGGCGGCGCGGGCCTCGACGCGCGGTACGAGTGGTCGGTCGCGCTGCCGCTGGTCGACCCCACCACGATCGGGCTCGGCCGGGTCGACGAGGACGTCGTCATCGAAGCCCAGGGTGTTCGGCGCCGGATCCGGCTACCGTCGGTGTTGCGCCGCTGCATCGTTGCGGGCGCCACGTACGAGGAAGGGGAGTTGCGCGTGACCTTCGTCCCCGATCCGGAGGTGTGGCCCCGTGGCTGATCCCACCCCCGATCCCTCCGAGGAGTTCCTCACCTCGGCGGCGCGCCTGTTCGAGACCGCCCGTCCGTGGATCGCCGCCGCCCTCGCCGAGCATTCGGCGCACCCCGAGGGCGACCCCGGCGCCTGCCGGCTCTGCGCGCTCGGCGGTGCCGTCGCCCGGCACATCGAGCCCTTCGCCGCCGAGGCGTCGAAGTCCTTCGGGCACTTCGCGGACGAGGTCCTCGCCGACCTGCTGCGGCTCGCCGAGGAACTACTGGGCAGCGCGCGGATCGCCGCGGCGGCCGTCGCCGCCGACTACCTCAGCACGGTGGGCCGCGCGGCGCCGGAGCCCGCGGCCTCCGAGGACCCCGCGGAGCCCGGTGCCTCCGAGCCCGCCCCGCACGACGCGGCCCCGTCGCAGACCGGCGGCTACGAACGCATCGACATCCGACTCTCGGGCCCCGGGGAGGACCTTCCTTAAATGACGCTGACCATCGGTATCGACATCGGCGGCACCTCGGTCCGCGCGGGCGTCGTGACGGACGACGGCACGGTCGTCGACACGGCCCGGGCCGAGACGCCCCGCAGTGCCGCCGCGCTCGAACGCTGCCTCGACCGGGTGGTGCAGGAACTGTGCGTCGACCACGACGTGAAGGCCGTCGGGCTCGCCGTGGCGGGCTTCCTCGACCCCGCCCGGCAGCGCGTCGCCTTCGCGCCGCACCTGCCCTGGCGCGATACCGCCGTGCCCGCCGAGATGTCGCAGCGCATCGGCCTGCCCGTGATCATGGAGCACGACGCGAACTCCGCCGCCTGGGCCGAGTTCGTCCACGGCCCGGCCCGGCAGTCGAAGGTGACGTGCGTGGTCGCACTCGGCACCGGCATCGGTGCGGGCCTGCTGGTCGACGGGGAGCTCTACCGCGGCGCCTACGGGGTCGCCCCGGAGCTCGGCCACCTGCAGGTGGTGCCCGACGGTCGGCCGTGCGACTGCGGCAAGCGCGGCTGCTGGGAGCGCTACTGCAGCGGTACCGCACTCGTGGAGACCGCGATCGACCTGATGGGACCCAAGGGCTCACGCGGCGTGCTGCTCGCCCGGGAACTCGCCGACGATCCGGGTTCGCTGACCGGCCGCAAGGTCGCGGCCGCCGCCGAGGCCGGCGATCCCGTGGCACAGGAGGCCGTGGGAGAGCTCGCGCGCTGGCTCGGCGTGGGCCTGGCCATGGTCAGTGACGTCTTCGACCCCGACCTCATCGTCCTGTCCGGCGGCGTGGGCGCCTCGTCACGGCTCTTCCTCGACGACGCCCGCGACCAGTACGCGCAGCAGCTCACCGGCGGGAAGTACCGGCGCAAGGCCCGCATCCGCGCCACCGAGCTCGGGGAGCGCGCGGGCATGCTCGGCGCCGCGGCCCTCGCACGGGACGCGGTGCGCGCCTGATCGCCCGGCACCGGGCGTGCACACGGCGGTAGAGTGGGGTGGAGCACGTCAGGGGCGCGGATCGGGAGCTGGTCACATGTGGTGGATGGTCTTCAAATGGGTCCTGATCGGACCCGTACTTCGACTGCTGGGGCGCCCGCGCGTGGTCGGCGTCGAGAACCTGCCCGAGGACGGCCCGGCGATCCTCGCGAGTAACCACCTCGCGGTGATGGACTCGTTCTTCCTGCCGCTCATGGTGCCCCGACCGATCAAGTTCCTGGCGAAGAGCGAGTACTTCACCGGAAAGGGTGCCAAGGGCGCCTTCAAGAAGTGGTTCTTCTCCTCCGTCGGCTGCATCCCCATCGTCCGCGGCAGCGCCAACGCGGCGCAGGACGCGCTCAACGCGGGCGTGGGCGCTTTGAAGGACGGTCAGCTCCTGGGCCTCTACCCCGAGGGCACTCGCAGCCCCGACGGCCGCCTCTACAAGGGCAAGACGGGCATGGCCCGCATGGCGCTGGAGACGGGCGCCCCGATCATCCCCGTCGCGATGGTCGATACCGAGAAGTTCAACCCGCCCGGCTCCACGCTGCCGCACCCCACCCGGGTGCAGATCCGGATCGGGAAGCCGCTGGACTTCTCCCGGTTCGAGGGCATGTCGGGCAACCGGTTCATCGAACGCGCCATCACCGATGAGGTCATGTACGAGCTGATGAAGCTGTCGGGTCAGGCCTACGTGGACGTCTACGCGCAGGACGTCAAGGACGGTGTGGTCGTGCCGGGCGAGGAGCGCGAGGCCGGCGCCGCGTAGCGTCGACCCCCGTGAAGTACTTCTACGACCTGGAATTCATCGAGGACGGAAGGGTCATCGACCTGGTCTCGATCGGCATCGTCGGCGAGGACGGGCGTGAGTTCTACGCCGTCTCCACCGAGTTCGATCCGGAGCGGGCCGGGCCGTGGGTGCGCGCCAACGTGCTGCCCAAGCTGCCGCCGCCCGCGAGCAGGGCGTGGCAGTCGCGGGCCGCGATCCGGGACGGGGTGCTCGACTTCCTGACGGCCGGTCCCGGCGACATCGAGCTGTGGGCGTGGGTAGCTGCCTACGACCACGTCGCGCTGTGCCAGTTGTGGGGGCCGATGACGGCGCTGCCGCGCTCGATGCCGCGGTTCACCCGCGAACTCAAGCAACTGTGGGACGAGCGCGGCCGGCCGTACCTGCCGGCGGCGCCCGCCGACGCGCACGACGCCCTTGCGGACGCGCGCCACAACCTCGCCAAGTACCGGGCGATCACGGGCGCCTAGCGCCCTGGCGATTCGGCGGCGTCCGCCCTCGGGATGAGGTGGTGTCCGCCCTCGTGATTCCGCCGCGTCCCGTCGGCGTAATCTTTCTCACGTGGCAGTGAACTGGACCGTCGACGTCCCCATCGATACTCTCCCCAAGCTCCCGGCGCTGCCGGGTGACCTGCGTGAGCGCCTCGACGACGCGCTGGCGAGGCCCGCGCTGCAGCAGCCGAGTTGGCCTCGGGAGCAGGCGGACGCGATGCGCACCGTGCTGGAGTCGGTGCCCCCGATCACGGTCGCCCCCGAGATCCAGTCGCTGCAGGAGCAGTTGGCCGAGGTCGCGCTGGGACGCGCCTTCCTGTTGCAGGGCGGCGACTGCGCCGAGACCTTCGTCGACAACACCGAGCCGCACATCGCGGCGAACATCCGCACCCTGCTGCAGATGGCCGTCGCGCTCACCTACGGCGCGTCGATGCCCGTGGTCAAGGTCGCCCGGATCGCGGGGCAGTACGCCAAGCCGCGCTCCTCGGACACCGACGCCCTGGGCCTGACGAGCTACCGGGGCGACATGGTCAACGGCTTCCCGCCCGAGGAGGCCGTCCGCAAGCACGACCCGTCGCGCCTGATCCGCGCCTACGCGAACGCGAGCGCCGCCATGAACCTGGTGCGCGCCGTGACCGGCTCCGGCATGGCCGACCTGCACAAGGTGCACGAGTGGAACCGCGAGTTCGTCGCGAACTCGCCTGCCGGGGCCCGCTACGAGGCCCTCGCCGCCGAGATCGACGGTGGCCTGCGATTCATGGCGGCGTGCGGCGTGGAGGATCGGAACCTCAAGTCGGCCACCATCTACTCGAGCCACGAGGCGCTGGTCCTCGACTACGAGCGCGGCCTGCTGCGCCTGGCCGACAACCCCGACGATCCCGAGGCGCAGCAGGTGCTCTACAACCTGTCGGCGCACTTCCTGTGGATCGGGGAGCGCACGCGCCAGCTCGACGGTGCCCACATCGCCTTCATGGAGCTGATCAACAATCCGATCGGCGTCAAGATCGGCCCGACGACCACGCCCGCACAGGCGGTGGAGTACGTCGAGCGGCTCGACCCGCACAACAAGCCGGGCCGGCTCACCCTGATCTCGCGCATGGGCAACGGCAACGTGCGGACCGCCCTGCCGCCGATCGTCGAGGCCGTCGAGGCGACGGGCCACAAGGTGATCTGGCAGTGCGATCCGATGCACGGCAACACCCATGAGTCCTCGACGGGCTACAAGACCCGCCACTTCGATCGCATCGTCGACGAGGTGCAGGGCTTCTTCGAGGTGCATCGCGCGATCGGCTCGCACCCGGGCGGCGTGCACGTCGAGCTCACCGGTGAGAACGTGACCGAGTGCCTCGGCGGCGCGCAGGACATCTCCGACGCCGACCTCGCGGGCCGCTACGAGACCGCGTGCGACCCGCGGCTGAACACGCAGCAGAGCCTCGAGCTGGCCTTCCTCGTCGCGGAGATGCTGCGCGGCTGAGGAGGAGCGGCGCCGGTCACACGGTGTAGCGGATCTCCGTGACGCCGGGATCGGCGGCCCTCGCATCCTCGGCGGCGTCCGCGGGCTCCGGCATCGCGCACGGTGCGATGCGGAGGGTCTCGCCCTTCGCGATCGCCATCCGGATGTCGGAGACCTCGCGCCGTGACCACGGCTCGCGGCGGAAGAACATGTCGTCGAGGCCCTTGACGAACCACGAGGCCGAGAAGGCGAGGATCCCGGCCACTTCGGCCACCCACAGCGGGCCGAGGTGCAGCGGGAGGACGGTGTCCGTGGCGGACGCGAGGAGGCACAGCCCGCCGACGAGGACGATCGTGACCGCGCATCCCAGGTGGAACCGCCAGTCGGCGCCGTTGGAGACGCGGGCGAGCAGGCGGCGCCAGGCGGAGCTGCCGGAGCCCGCGACCGCGGGGCGCAGGAACGGGTTCCGCCGGTCGTGCAGCGCCGTCGTGACGCACATCAGCACGAACATCGCGAAGACTACGAGCGCCGAGATCACGTGGACGAGAGCCGTCCGGTCCTCGCCGAGCGCGTCCTGGAGCGCGGTGAGGGCCGGTGGCGCCGCGCCGACTCCGCACTCGCCGGCCGGGATCGGACCCGGCAGCCGGGTGGGGAAGGCAGCGACACCGATCGCCGCGATACCGGCGATCGAACTCATCGTGTTCGCGGCCGACCGCCGATCACGTTTGTACGAGAACAACAGGAAACCCACGATGCCGAGGCCGATGACGAAGATGTCCCGCGCGCCCGAGTGGTAGTAGGCGCTGAGCGAATCCCGCACGCGGACGCAGTACTCCCCGGACGTCGCGAAGTCGACGACGATGAGCGCCACCGGTAGAAGCATGCCCACGGCGCCGCCGTTGAACCGGATGGTGAGCAGCGAGCGCACCGAGTGCGATCTCTCGATGGCGCGCCGGTCCTCGGCGGGCATGGTGTCGAGCGCGCACCGTGGGCGTTCTCCCGGGTTCGGCTTCGTCTGTGCCATCGCGCGTCCGTCCGCTCCGTCGGCCCGCGGGTGCGGGTGACGTGGAGGCTAACAAGGGAGTGTGACGGGCGTCCGTCCTCGGCGATGACGCACAGCACAATCACGGCGAAGCCCCGCCCCGGCGCACAGGGCCTGAGACGATGCCAGCATGGGTGCCTACGCCGACGAGTACCGCCGCAGCATGACCGACCCGGAGGGGTTCTGGTCCGAACAGGCCGCTGCGATCGACTGGATCGTGCCGCCGTCGACGGTGCTCGACGATGCGGGCGCCCCGCTGTACCGGTGGTTCCCCGGCGCACAGCTCAACACCTGCGTCAACGCGGTCGACCGGCACGTTGCGGCGGGCCGGGGTGATCAGCCGGCGGTGATCCACGACTCGGCGATCACGGGCGAAGTGCACACGCTCACCTACGCGCAACTGCTGGAGCGCGTCGCGCGGTTCGCCGGCGTGCTCGCGGACCTCGGCGTGACCAAGGGCGACCGCGTGGTGATCTACCTGCCGATGATCACCGAGGCAGTGGTCGCGATGCTGGCGTGCGCGCGGATCGGTGCGGTGCACTCGGTGGTCTTCGGCGGCTTCGCCGCGCCGGAGCTCGCGGCGCGCCTGGACGACGCCCGGCCGAAGGTCATCGTCACCGCGTCGTGCGGGCTCGAGGGCAGCAAGGTGCTGCCGTACCTGCCGATCGTGCACGCGGCGATCGACGGCGCGATGGCGAAGCCGGACGCCGTGGTGGTGTGGCAGCGCCCGCAGCTGACGGCGGAACTCGGCCCGCTCGACCATGATTGGGCCACTGCCGAGGCAGCGGCGCGGCCCGCGGATCCGGTCGCGGTCGCGGCCACCGACCCGCTGTACATCCTCTACACCTCGGGCACCACGGGGAAGCCGAAGGGCGTGGTGCGTGACAACGGCGGCCACGCCGTGGCCCTGAGCTACTCGATGCGCGCGATCTACGACGCGCACCCGGGGGAGGTGTGGTGGACGGCCTCCGACGTGGGCTGGGTCGTGGGTCACAGCTACATCGTCTACGCACCGCTGTTGATCGGCGCCACCACCGTCGTCTACGAGGGCAAGCCCGTCGGCACTCCCGACGCGGGCGCCTTCTGGCGTGTGATCGAGCGACACGGCGTGCAGAACCTGTTCACCGCCCCGACGGCGCTCCGCGCGATCCGCAAGGAGGACCCGGACGCGGAGTTCGTTGCGATGTCGGACATCTCCAGCTTGCGGACGCTGTTCCTGGCGGGGGAGCGCCTCGACCCCGACACCTACGAGTGGGCGTCCGCGAAGCTCGGCGTACCGGTGATCGACCATTGGTGGCAGACGGAGACCGGGTGGCCCATCGCGGCGAACCTGCGCGGCGTGGAGCCGATGCCGGTCGCACCGGGCAGCGCCACCGTCCCGGTTCCCGGATACGGAGTGCGCATCGTCGACGACGCCGGGCGCGACGTGCCCGCGGGCGTGGAAGGCGCGGTGGTGATCTCGCTGCCGCTGCCGCCCGGCACGCTGCCGACGCTGTGGGGCGCGGACCACCGGTACGTGGACTCGTACCTGTCGACCTTCCCCGGGAACTACCTCACCGGCGACGGCGGCTACCTCGACGAGCACGGCTACCTGTTCGTCATGGGGCGCACCGACGACGTGATCAACGTCGCGGGCCACCGGCTCTCGACCGGCGCGCTGGAGGCCGCGATCGCCGGCCACCCGGCCGTCGCGGAGTGCGCCGTGATCGGAGTCGCCGATCAGCTCAAGGGGCAGCTGCCGCGGGCCCTGGTGGCGCTCAAGGCCGGCGGCGACTGGGACCACGACGCGGTGCGCGCCGAGATCGTGCAGCGGGTGCGCGAGACGATCGGCGCCGTCGCCGCGCTCAAGGAGGTCGCGATCGTCGCCGCCCTGCCGAAGACCCGCTCCGGCAAGATCCTGCGGCGCAGCATGCGCGCCATCGCCGAGGGGCGCGACGAGGCGGTCCCGTCGACCATCGAGAACCCGGCGGTCCTCGACGACCTGCGCGGCGTGCTGCGGGGCTGAGTCAGCGCTGCAGCAGCGGCGCGCTGCGGTAGCTCCACAGACCGATCGTGCTGAGCGCGTCGCGGTAGATGCTGCGCAGCTCGTCGGTCGACGGGACGGCGAGGTCGGCGAGCGGCTTGTCCACGGCCGCCACGGAACTCACGGTGAAGGTCGCGGGCAGGTTCTCCCGCGCGGCCAGCTTCAGGTCGACGGAGCCGCGGCGCACGTGGCTCGCGGAACTGATCAGGACCGCGTGGTCGACCCGCTTCGTGGCCAGCACGTAGGAGCTGTACAGCGCGTTCTCGACGGTGGTGCGGGCGAAGTTCTCGTCCGTGATCCGCGCCGCGTCGACGCCGCGCTCGACGAGCCAGTTCTTCATCAGCGCGCCCTCGGTGTTGCCGGCCTGTTCGACGCCGCCGGTCACGACGATCGGCGCATCGGGCAGGGCACGGGCGACCTCGAGGGTCTTCTCCAGGCGCTGCAGGAGCGGCGCGTCCATCGTGCCGTCCTTCTTCAGCGCATAACCGAGTACGACGATGCCCGTGTTCGGCGGCGCGATCTGCGGAGAGGAGTCAGTGATCGCGGACCCGACCGCCTGATCGACGGCGGCGAACAACGCCTCCACCTCGGCGACCCGGTCGGGTGCGATCCGGCGCAACTGCTCGACCTCCGCGGCGGAGCCGGCGGCGTCGCCGAGGAAGCGGTTCCAGACCGCGAGGTAGGTGTGCGCATCGTCGTCGTCGGGCGCGAAGGTGAGGACCTTGCGGTACAGCTCCACCGCGCCGGGGGCGTTCTTCTGCGCGATCCGCGCTGACGCCGCGCTGAAGAGCAGGTCGGCGCGGTACGGGGCGAGCGCGGAGGCCTCGAGCAGCTTCTGTTCGACGACCGCCATGTTGTCGACGGTCTTGTCGGTGTTGCCCGCGGTGGAGGTGCGCGTGGGCGAGTCGAACGCCTCCTTCGCCTCCGCGAGCAGCGCGGCCACCTGCCCCGCGACCCCGCGGGCCGTGGCGGACGAGGACGCCGCGGTGGACGTCGGCGCACCGTCGGAGGAGTTCGACGTGCAGCCGGCGAGCGTGATCGTGCCGATCGCGGCGAGAGCGATCGCGCGGGTGAGGACGGAGGTCCGGTTCATGGCGCCCACGCTAGCGCGCGGGCAGGGGTGCCGCCGGGGATCAGTCCGCGCGCTGGGCGAGCTTGAGCAGGCGGCCGAGCAGCTCGTCGCCCGCGAGTTCGGTCTCCGCCGCGGTGCGGTCGTGGGCGGCCTCCGTGTCCCGCACCCCGTGGACCTGCGTGTGCAGTTGCTCCATCCGCCGGTCCAGCTGCTCGGCGACCGCGGCGGCGGCCGACAGCTCGTCCAGGAGATGCGAGGGGACGGCACCGTCGTACTTGTAGAAGATCTTGTGCTCCAAGCTGGCCCAGAAGTCCATCGCGATGGTGCGGATCTGCAGTTCCACCGGGACGTGTACGGGTCCCGTGGAGAGGAAGACGGGGATCTCGATGATCGCGTGCAGGCTCTTGTAGCCGTTGGGCTTGGGCTCCGCGATGTAGTCCTTGACCACGATCACCCGGACGTCGTGCTGCGCGGTGATCGTGTCCAGGATCCGATAGGTGTCGGCGATGAAGCTGCAGGTGATCCGGATGCCGGCGATGTCGGTGATCGCCTCGCGGATCAGGGGCAGCTCGGGGGCGATGCCCCGGCGCGCGACCTTCTTGACGATGCTCTCCGGCTTCTTGATCCGGGAGGTGACGTGCTCGATCGGGTTGTAGCGGTGCAGTTGCAGGAACTCCTCGCGGAGGATCGTCACCTTGGTGAGCACCTCTTTCACCGCGAACTGGTACTCCATGAGGAAGCGGGTCAGCTCGTCGCGCATCCGGCGCGCCCGAGCCAGCGTCGCGGCGTCGGGCACGAATCCCGGCTCGAGCGGTGCGGGGTCACTCACGAGGGGTCCCGGGGGATCACGGCAGGGCCGTGACGGTCACCGTCGAGCCCGCCTGCACGCGCGAGCCGCCGCCCGGGTCCTGCCAGATCACTTGCGATTTGTCCGAGGCGAAGATGCCGTTGACCTTGACCTGCAGGCCGGCGTCGCGCAGGACGGAACGGGCCTGGCCGACGTTCATGCCGGTCACCGACGGCACGGTGACCCGGGACGCCATGGTGACGGTGACCCGCTTGTTCGCCGGGTCGACGCGGCCGCCCGCCGACGGGCTCGTCGAGGTGACCACGGATCCGGACCCCGTCTCGCCGGTGAGCTCGGCGACGAGGCCGGCGCGCTGGAGCAGCTGCTGCGCCTCGGCGGCGGTCTTGCCGGTCACGTCGGGCACCGTCAGGGCGTTGGAGACCAGAAGCGTCACGCTGCCGCCCTTGTTCACCTGTCCCGAGGGGTCGGTGCCGAAGACCTTCCCGGCCTCGGTTCCGGAGTCGAACTGCTGCTTGGTCTCCTTCACCGTCAGGCCCGCCGAACGCAGCAGGGCCGTGGCCTCGTCGGGGGACTTGCCGCGCACGTCGGGGATGTCGACGGGCTCATTGCCGGCGGAGGCGACCACCGTCACCGTCGCGCCGACGGCGACGCGCGTCCCCGGCGTGGGGGACAGACCGATGACGCCGCCCTGCGGGATGTCGCGGCTGAACTGCGCCGGGCCGCGTTTCGGCACGAGGCCGCTGTCGCGCAGCTGCCTCTCGACGTTCTCGGGACTGTCGCCGGGACGGAACTGCGGAACCGTCGGCCGACCGCGCGAGTACTGGATGGTGACGGTGCCGAACCTGCTGATCCGGCTGCCCGCGGACGGGTCGAGGCCCGTGATCGTGTCCTCGGTGATGTCGTTGCTGTACGTCCCGGCCAGCTCGACGTCCAGGCCCGCGTCGGTGATGGTCTTCTCCGCTGCGGCGCGGTCCATGCCCGTCACGTTGGGCACCGTCGTGTACTGGCCGGATGCCAGCCACCATCCGCCGAAAGCGAGCAGCAGCGAAACCACGGCGATGAGCGCGACGATGATCCACGACTTCGCGCGGTTCTTCCGCGGGGGCGTCCACGGCTGCGCCGCGGTCTCGGGGGGCAGCGGCTCGTGCATCGTCTCGGCGCGGGTGGGGTGCTGGGCCGGCGTCGGCGGCACCGCGGGGTGCGCGACGGTGCGCGGCGGCGCCACCGGGGGCATACCCGGGACGGGCTGGCCCGGCATCAGCGCGCCGGTGGGCTCCGCCGCCGCGGGGATCAGCGGCTCGCCGCGCTGCGCGTACATGGCGGCGGCGGCGCGCTGCTCGGCGCTCGACTGGGGCGCCGGCACCGTGAACGGTGGCAGGTCCAGATCCTCGGCGATCGTGCTGAGCGCCTCGGCCATCGCGAAACCATCGGTGTAGCGCCGCGCGGGATCGCGGTCGGTGGCGCGAGCGACGAACTCGTCGAACTCGGGGGGCACGCCGGCGATCGCGGCGCCGGGCCGCGGCACGTCGTTGTGCAGACGCTGGTATGCCAGCGAGATCGCGGTGTCGCCGGTGAAGGGCACCTGGCCGGTGAGCAGCTCGTAGACGAGGATGCCGCTGGAGTAGACGTCCGAGCGCGCGTCGGCGTTGCCCGACTCGACCTGCTCGGGCGAGAGGTACGCGGCGGTGCCGAGGATCACCGACGAACTGGTCACGGACGCGGCCGCGATGGCGCGGACGAGCCCGAAGTCGGCGACCTTGACCTCGCCGCCGTCGGAGATCAGGACGTTCTCCGGCTTCACGTCGCGGTGCACCAGGCCGGCGCGGTGCGCCGTGCCGAGCGCCGTGAGCACGGGGCCCATGACGGCGGCCACCGCGTGCGGCGGCATCGGGCCGCGCTCGCCGAGCAGCTCGCGCAGCGTGCCGCCGGTGACGAGCTCCATCACCAGGAAGGCCAGGTCGCCGTCGACGCCCTGGTCGTACACGGCGACGAGGCCCGGGTCCTTCAGCTTGGCGACGGCGCGCGCCTCGAACTCGAAGCGGGAGACGAACTGGGCGTCGGCCGCGTACTTGGGGTCCATCACCTTGATCGCGATGGGCCGATCGAGCCGCAGGTCGAGGCCCATGTAGACGGTGGACATGCCGCCGCGCGCGATCACCGCATCGATGCGGTAGCGGCCCTCGATGCGGGCACCGATCAGCGGGTCGCGCGGGGTGTTCACCTTCTCCGGGTCCTCTCGATGTGTGCGGTGTCGACAGTTCAGCCTAGCGACCACGGGGGTGGAAGGGCCGAATCCGCGCGCTGGGTACAGTGTGACGGTGAGCTCCGTGCCGTATCTCAGTGACGATCTGCTGCCCGAGGGCACCGCCACCTACAGCGTCTCGACCGTCGCGAAGGGCCTCGGCGTGTCGCAGTCGAAGGTGCTCCAATTGTTGCGCGATCGCCAGCTGATCGCCGTCCGGCGTGGCGGCGACTTCCACATCCCACGGCTGTTCTTCGGCGAGGTCGACGGGCGTTTCTCCATCGCCAAGCACTTCGCCGGGCTGCTCGTCGTGCTCCGCGACGGGGGCTTCCACGACGACGAGATCCTGCGCTGGCTGTTCGAACCGCAGGAGGACCTGGGCGAGTGCCCGGCCGAGCTGTTGCACACGGATTCCGCGCGCGAGATGATCCGGCGCGCGCAGTCGATGGCGTTCTAGCGACGCCCGGAGCCGGCCGACGCGGGCGCGGCGGATCTCCGCGTTCCCGAGGACCGGAGGCCGAGTGTGCTCTTCCGTGCAGGGCATGCGGATGTTGCATACCCCGATATGTGCAGTTCAGGATGCATTTCTGCTGCGTAGGATATGTCGAACCCGCATAGCTCCGGGGCTCATGACAAGTGGTCGACAACTGCGCGGGCCTGCGACCTCACGTCCGGCCGGTTCAGGAGTTCGACCCGTCGGCCCCGCGACCACACCCGCACGGGAACGGCCTCGAACCCCTCGAGTCGCGGCCCCGTCACCAGGGCGACGGCGAGATCGGACTCGCCGGAGCGCAGCGCCGCGACCGGGTCGTCGACCAGAACCTGCTGGATCTGCAACTCGTGCTCCCGGTTCCATCGCGTGACCTTGCCCTCCAGGTGGTCCGGCAGGCCGATCTCGGCGGTACGGCTGATCGTGACGGACCGCTGCGCGGTCCCGCTCAGCGCGTTCAATTCGTCAATGTCCGCGACGATCCGCTCGATGATGGCGAGCGCCGGGAGGCCGGCGGGGGTCGGCGAGGTGCCACGTGGCCCGCGCTCGAACACAGCGAATCCCAGCGAACGCTCGGTCACGGCGACGTACCGCGTCACCGTGGACTGCGCGATCCCGTGTGCGCGTGCGGCCAGGTTCATGCTGTGCGTGCGGGCCAGCGTCGCGACCACCCGGAACCGCTCGATATCCGACATGTCCGGACGGTAGCCCCGGGCACCGACATGTCGGGAAACGACGTGTCGGAAGGGTACGGGGATGTTCGGCGCCCCGGCGCTCGCGGGGCTGCGCGAAGGGCCGACGGTGCCGCGCTCGGAGCGCCGAGCGATGCTCGACATGCCGAATCCGCATAGCTCCATGCCATCGCGACGCTCTGACCTGCGCATTCGCGGTATGTCGAGACTGCATTGCTCGTCCGAGCGACACGGCACCACTTCCGGCTGGGCAGGTCCGTTCCTACGCCTGCCGCCCGCTCTCGGGGGAGCTCGCGCTCAGACCGAGGCCGGAGCCAAGCCGAGCTTCGGCCGCACCTTGAGCGGGTCCGGACCGAGCAGTGACCATCCGGCCAGCGCGCCCAGCGCCACGGCCAGCGCGACGTTCCACAGCGAGTACAGGCCGATGGACCCCGTGGGCATGAAGACCACCATGAGCCACACGGACAGGCCCGCGATGATCGCCAGGGTGCGACGCGACCAGGTGAACGCGCCCGCGACGGCCAGCGGCCACGTGTAGTACCAGGGCAGCGACGCGGGGGAGAGCACGCACACCGCCAGCAGGCCCAGCAGGATGCCCATGACGTTGCGCCGCTCGTTCTGCCGGAACCGCCACCACAGCACCACCAGGGTGATCGCGAGCAGGGCGATGCCGAGGGCGCGCGTCACCACCAGGATCGGGGCCAGGTGCAGGTCCGTGAACGGTGCGGCGACGAACGCCGTGATCTGCGCGATCGCGGTCGGCAGCGTGATGTAGTTGATGATCTTGATCGAGCCGGCGAGGGCGGTCATCCAGCCCAGGCCGACGCCCGCGACGACGGTGAACGCGGCGAACAGCGCGACGAAGATTCCCAGCGATGCCGCGAGCACCGTGCCGAAGGCCTTGACCGCGGATTCCTGCGGGTCCGCCGCACGCCGGTGGTGGAACCAGATCCACACCACGAAGGGCAGGGCGATCGCCGCGGTGCCCTTCACGGCGACGGCGGTCACGATGACCGCGACGCCGAACAGGTGCCGCCGGTCGAGCACCAGCGCGATGCCCGCCACCATGAGCCCCACCATGAGCGCCTCGTTGTGCACGCCGCCCACCAGGTGCACGATCACCAGCGGGTTGAGCACCGCGAACCACAGCGACACCGCCGGCTTCGCGCCGAAGTGCCGGGCCAGCTTCGCCACGCCCCACACCGAGAGCGCGATGCCCGGCAGCATGGCCAGGCGCAGCGCGATCACGCCGGCGAGGACGTTGTCGCCGCACAGCTGGGTGATCCACTTCGCGATGAGGATGAACAGCGGGCCGTAGGGCGCGGTCGTGGTGGTCCAGATGCCGCTCACGTCGTCGAGCAGCCCGTTCGGATTGACGACGGGGCCGTCGACGTAGGGATCGAAGCCGTCGCGCAGCAGCGCGCCCTGCGCGAGGTAGGAGTACGCGTCGCGCGAGTACAGGGGCACCGCCACCAGCAGGGGCGCGATCCACAGCGCGACGGTGCCCGCGACCTGCGCGACCTCCAGGCGCCCTCCGAGCGCGGCGCGGCCGAGCCTGATCCAGGCGATCACGAGTAGCGCGATCCCCGTCCAGAACAGGATCGAGCTGAGCACCAGTCCGTGTCCGAAGCGCAGCCACGACAGGTGCACCGCCTCGAGCGTGGTGTCGTGCACACGGATCGCGCCCGCGCCGAAACTGCCCAGCGTCGTCAGGACGGCGCCGAGCAGCCCGAGCAGGGCGGGGCGCCCGTCGGGTGAGCGCAGGAACGTGCTGTAGCCGCGCAGCGCGGACTGAACTGATCCGGACATCCCCGCCAGTCTAGTGAAGCCCCTGTCGTCGTCCCGCGCTTCGGTCGCGGGTCAGCGCACCCAGCAGATTCCAGGTGCGTCGCTGCGCCTCCGGGCCGCCGAGATCGGTCTGGGTGGCGTACAGCTCGGTCGCTCCGGCGTCGACGTACCGGCGCAGCCCCCGCGCGACGGTCTCCTCGTCGCCGATGAGGGCGAGCTCGATCGGATGCGCGATGCCCTCCGCCGCGAACACCGACCGGTAGGACGGCACCGTCGCGTAGAAGTCGAGCGCCGGGCGTACGGCTTCGCGCACCCGGTCGGCGTCGTCGGTGACCACGACCACGACGCCCGCCACCACCCGGCGGGGCGCACCGCCCGAGCTCTGCAGGAGGCCGGGGACGACGCGCTCCGCGATCGTCCGCGGGCCTGTGAGGAAGGGGATCGACCCGTCCGCGAGCTCGCCCGCCGCACGGAGCGACTGCTCGCCGAGTGCGGCCACCAACAGGCCGAAGCCGCCCCCTCCCGCGATCGCCGACGGTGCCGCCGTCCGTGCGGTCACCTGGTCGCCGGCGTGGTCGACGACGCCCGCCGCGCGGAAGTCGTCGAGCACCGTGAGGGCCTCGCGGAGGTGGGCGATCGGCCGGTCGACACCGACGCCGAAGGTCGCACGGTCCCGATCCGGTCCCGCGACCCCGACGCCGAGCGTGAATCGGCCGCCGCTCGCGGCGTTCGCGGTCTGCGCCTGGCCGGCGAGAACGAGCGGGTGCCGAGGCCCGAGCGGCACCACCGAGGTGCCGACACTCAGCCCGGGGACCTGCGCGCCGACGACGGCCGCGAGCGTCGTCGCGTCGTGGTCCTGGCGCTGCCCGAACCACACCGCGGGGACGCCGAGCCCGTGGACGACGCGTGCCTGATCGACGATGTCGGCGACGTGATTCTCGGCCCGCGCGCGCTGCCACAGCGCGACGCCGACGTCGACGGGGAGCCTGGAGACCATGTCCGCAGCGTGCTCCCCGCGGACGATGTTCACCAGGATTGCGCCCTCGGTGATCGTGGGCCGCTACAGCCCCGCGTACACGGCCACCGGGCCGCCTTCGAGGACGTGCACGGCGACGGGGGTCTCGAAGATCTCGGTGAGCAACTCGCCGGTCATGATCTCCGACGGTGCGCCCGACGCCGCGATCGTGCCGTTCTTCAGCGCCACGATGCGATCCGAGTAGGCGGCGGCGAAGTTCAGGTCGTGCACCACCAGGATGATCGTCTTGCCCAGCTCGTCGGCGGCACGGCGCAGGCGGCGCATCATGCCCACCTGGTGCCGCATGTCGAGGTTGTTGAGCGGCTCGTCCAACAGGATCACGTCGGTGTCCTGGGCCAGCGTCATGGCGACGTAGGCGCGCTGCCGCTGCCCGCCCGAGAGCTCGTCGAGGAACCGGTCGGAGAGCTCCGTCAATCCCAGGAAGCCCAGGGCCTCGTCGACGTGCCGCTCGTCGTCGGCGGTCATCCGGCCGCGGCTGTGGGGGAAGCGGCCGAAGGCGACGAGATCGCGCACCGTCAGGCGGGCGTTGACGCCGTTCTCCTGCCGGAGGATCGCGAGTCTGCGGGCCACCTCCGTCGGCTTCATGGACAGGATCTCCACGCCCTCGAGCAGCGCCGTCCCGGAGTCCGGCGTGAGCAGCCGGCCGAGGATGGTGAGCAGCGTCGACTTGCCTGCGCCGTTCGGCCCGACCAGCGCCGTGACGCCGCCCCGGGTGAACTCCCCGGAGACCGGGCCCAGCACGACGGTCTCGGCGTACTTCTTGGTCAGGTCCGTGAACGCGATCGCCGGCACGGTACCGGTCGACTCGGTGGTGGCTTTCACGCTGTTGTTCACATGGTCCCCCTTCGGCGGAACAGCATGGCGAGGAACAGGATTCCGCCGACGAACTCGATGATCACCGTGAGCATCCCGTTGGCGTAGAAGATGTTGTGCAGGATGAACTGGCCACCGGCGAGCATGATCACGCCGATCAGGAAGGCCATCGGCAGCGTCGCGCGGTGCCGCCAGTCGCCGGCCAGCTGGTAGGCGAGCGTGGCGATGATGAAGCCGAAGAACATCATCGGACCCACCAGGGCGGTGCTGATCGAGACCAGGACGGCGATGAGGACCAGGGCCAGCGTGAGCTCGCGCTGGTGGTTCACGCCGAGACCCATCGCGGGATCGCGGCCGAGCAGCAGCACGTCGAGCACGCGGCGCCGCCGCCAGACGATGACGCCGACCACGAGACAGGCGATCCCGGCGATCGGCAGCAGGTCGGCGTTCACGGCGGTGAGCCGGCCGTAGAGCTTGATCGACAGCGCGTCGAACTCGGTGGGGGAGAGCAGGCGCTGCAGGAACTCGGCGAAGGCGCGGAAGGCGAGACCCAGCACGACGCCCGCGAGGAGCAGCAGAAACAGGCTCGCGAACCGTCCCGAGAACAGCCAGCCGTACAGCACCGCGGCGAACATCACCATCGCCGCGGTCTGGGCGACGAACTGCGGCACGGAGTCCCCGTTGTCGACGAACCGGCCGCCCACGATGTACACGCCCACGGTCTGGATCAGCACGTACAGCGAGTCCAGCCCGATGATCTGCGGCGTCAGGATCCGGTTGTGCGTGACGGTGTGGAAGAGCACCGTCGACAGGGCGCCGCAGAACGCGGCGATGAGGATGGCGGTGGCGGTGCGCAGGCGCCGCTCGAAGGACAGGCCGAACTGAAAGTCCCAGCGCAGCACGTCGTCCGCACCGGTACGCATGAGCAGGTACACGGCCAGGCAGGCCGCCGCGAGCGTCGCGGCGATCGCCATCCGGGCGCGCCAGCCGACACGGCTCGTCCGCCCGGCCAGGGCGGGTGCCGAGGTTGCCTCAGAGAGCGACACGGTTCCTCCTCGTCAGCAGGATCGCGAGGAAGGTGACGGCGCCGACCACGCCCATGATCACCGACACGGGGATCTCCATGGGCCGCACCACGACCCGGCCGATCAGATCGCAGCCCACGATGAGCGCGGTGGCCAGCACCGCCACCCAGGGCAGTCCGCTGCGCACGTCGTCGCCGCGCAGCGCGCTGATGATGTTGGGGACGACGAGCCCGAGGAACGGGATGAAGCCCACGACCACGCTGGTGACGCCGGAGGCGAGCGCCACCATGGTGACGCCGATGCCCATCGTGAGGCCGTAGCGCAGGCCGAGCGACGTGGCGACGTCCTTGCCGAGGCCGGCGATGGTGAAGTAGTTCGCCAGCAGGAAGGTCGCGACGGCGATGAACGCGACCGCCCACAACGGCTCGTAGAAGCCGCGGACGATGTGTGCGAAACCGCCCGAGCGCCAACTGACCACGGCCTGCAGCAGGTTGGCGCCGATCGCGAGGTACGTGGTGATGGCGCTGACGACCGCGCCGAGCATGAGGCCCACCAGCGGGACGATCGCGGAGCGCCGGGCGCGGATCCGGGAGATGAAGCCCAGGAAGACGAGCGTGCCCACGAAGGCGGTCGCGGTGGCGGCGACCATCCGGACCATGGGCGACGCACCCGGGATGTAGAGCATGCACAGCAGCACGCCCAGGCCCGCCCACTCGGCGGTGCCGGCGGTGGTCGGCTCGACGAACCGGTTCTGGGTGAGCCGCTGCATGATCACGCCGGAGAAGCTCATCGCGAGGCCCGCGAAGACCAGCGCCAGCGTGCGCGGCACGCGGGAGATGAAGAACATGCGCCACATCTCGGCATCGCCGGACAGGAGGCCGGCGAGGGTGATGCGGTACTCGCCGGTCATCAGCGAGGCGAACAGCAGCGCCACGCACGCGACGGCGAGGAGGGGGAGCGCGACGCGGCCCAGGCGGGTCCCCTTCCGGGGACCCGTCTGGGCCGGAGCGTCAGTGGCGGTGTCCGTCACTTCTTGGCGGCGATGGCCTCAGCGAGCCCGGCGTAGTTCTCGCCGTAGTCCTGGATGCCTTCGCGGATGTAGAAATCGTTGTCCAGGTAGAAGATCCGGTCCTTCTGCTGGAACTCGACTCCGGCGAACGCCTGCTGCGCCTTGAAGGTCTCGGCGGCGGTCCGCGGCTTGCTGCCGTCTGTCGGCGGCACGGCGGCGTCGCGATCCATCACGATGACCCACTGCGGGTTGGCCTGCGCGATCGCCTCGGGCGTGAGGCCCGAGTTCTGGTGGTGATCGCCGGCGTTGCCCGCGAAGACGTCCTTGAGGTTCAGCGGGGCGATGAAGGGCTGCATGCGCTTGGCGCCGTTGTCGATCTTGCCGCCGTTGACGATGGACAGGAAGACGGACTGGCCGGTGGCCTGCGCCTTCGCCGCGTCGAGGCTCTTGTCGAAGTCGGCGACGATCTGCTTGGCCTGATCGTCCTTGCCGAAGATCTTGCCCAGGGTGATGGTCGAGTCGCGCATGGTCTCGACGCGGCCCTTGGGCGCGCCGTCCTCGGCGGCGATGTCGATGAAGGCGGCGCCGGTCTTCTCGGCGATCTTCTTGATGTCGCCCTCGGCCTTGGCGAAGCGGTAGCCGCCGATGATCAGGTCCGGCTTGACGTCCTCGATCACGTCGAACTTCGGCTCCGCATGGGTGCCCGTGTCCTTGATGTCCGCGTTGCCGATCCAGTCGCCCAGGACGCTCTTCGCGAACAGGCCCTTGGGAATCGCGACGGGGGTGACGCCCATGGCCTTGACGGTCTCGGCACTGGTGTTGTCGAGCACGACGACCCGCTTCGGGTTCTTGGGGACCTGGACCTCGCCCTTGTTGGTGCTGACGGTGATCTTCTCACCGGACGCGGCGGGCTTGTCCTCATCGGCGCTGGTGGTCGAGCAGCCGGCGAAGACGAGGCCGGTCGCCATCAGCGCGGCGGCCACGGGAGCGGCCTTGCGGAAGCGGGTGAACATGCGGGGTGACTCCATTCTCGTTCTTGCTTCAAGACGGGCACCGTAAGCCAACAGTAAAGAGGCTTAGGTAAACGGAACCATACCCAGAGGTGGCTAGGTTTGCCTAACCCCCGAGATCGCGATCACGCCGCGCGGTCGACCAGCACCGCTGCGAGCCGGGCCAGGACGGGCCGGGCACCGTCGGCGATCGGCGCCTCGTCGATCGCGGACGTGGCCCGGGCCGTCAGCTCCTCCACCCGCGCCTGCATGGCCGACGGCGCCCCCGTCTCCCGGAGAGCGGCCCGCGCGCGCTCGACGCCCGCGTCGTCCAGCTCGGTTCCGACCAGCGCGCGCAGCTCGTCCGCGGCGTCCCCGCCCGTCGCGAGGGCGTGCGCGAGCATCGGCGTGTGCTTGCCCGAGCGGAGGTCGTCGCCCGAGGGCTTGCCGGTGACGGCGGGGTCGCCGAAGGCCCCGAGCAGGTCGTCCCGCAACTGGAAGGCGACGCCCAGGTCGACGCCGATCCCGCGGAGCGCGGTGATCGCGGCATCGGACGCACCGGCCAGCGCCGCGCCCACGTGCAGCGGGCGCTCCACGGTGTAGCCCGCGGTCTTGAACCGCACCACGCGCTCCGCGGCCTCCTCCGACTCGTCGCGCGATGCCTCGCTCACGATGTCGAGCAGCTGGCCGCCGAGCACCTCGGTGCGCATCGCCGCCCACGCGCGGGCCGCGCGCAGGTAGCGTTCGGGCGCCAGGCCCGCCCCGAGGAACATGTCGTCGGCCCACGCCAGGGCGAGGTCGCCGAGGAGGATCGCCGTCGCCTCGCCGAATCTCTCCGCCGAGCCCGACCAGCCGCGCTCGGCGTGCAGCTGCGCGAACTCGCGGTGCGTGGTCGGGAAGCCCCGGCGGGTCAGCGAGGCGTCGATGATGTCGTCGTGGATCAGCGCGCACGCCTGCACGAACTCCAGCGAGGAACAGGCCCGCAGGGCGGCCCGCGCGACGTCGCCGTCGGCGTCCCCGCCGCCCGCGAGCCACCCCGTCCATGCGAAGGCCGGCCTAATACGCTTACCGCCGCGCAAAACGAAGCGCTCGAGTCCCGTGGTCGCCTCGGTGAACACCGGGCCGACGGGTTCGACCAGGTCACGGCGCTCGTCGAGGAAGGATTCGAGGGCCGGCTGCACCGCCGCCGCGATGTCCTGGAGGGAGGTCTGGGGCGGGGCGACGGGCAGCGTCATACCGGCAAACCTATTCTGAAAGCGTGACCGAACAAAGCCGGACCGTACTCGACCGTCTCGACGCCGTGCGCGCGAGCGGCCGAATGCCGTTCTCGGTGGAGTTCATGCCGCCGCGGGACGAGGAGGGCGAGGCCCGGCTGTGGCGCGCCGTCCGCACCTTCGAACGGATGGATCCCGCTTTCGTCTCGATGACCTACGGCGCGGGTGGCTCCACGCGCGATCGCACGGTCCGCGTCACGGGGGAGATCGCCGCGTCGACCACGCTGCTTCCGGTGGCCCACCTGACCGCGGTGAACCACAGCATCTCCGAACTGCGCGCGCTCATGGGCTCGTACGCCGATCAGGACGTGCGCAACGTGCTCGTACTGCGCGGCGACCCGCCGGGCGACCCGCTCGGCCCCTGGGTGCGGCATCCACAGGGCCTCAAGTACGCCTGCGAGGTGGTCGAGCTGGTGCGCGAACTCGGCGATTTCCACGTGGGCGTCGCCTCGTTCCCGGAGGGGCACCACCGGTCGCCGAACCGCGAGTCCGATGTGCGCTACTTCGCGAACAAGCTGCGGGCGGGTGCGGACTACTCGATCACGCAGATGTTCTTCGACGTCGACGACTACCTGCGCCTGCGGGACGAGGTCACCGCCTTCGACCCCGAGCAGGGTGCCAAGCCGCTGATCCCGGGCATCATGCCGATCACCTCGCTGAAGTCGGTCTCCCGCATGGCGGAGCTGTCGAACGCGAAGATCCCCGACGCCATGCGCGACGAGCTGCGCGCCGCCGCGGGCGACGGGCCGGAGGAGGACCGCGCGGCCGTGCGGGCCGTGGGTATCGAGATCGCCACCCGGATGGGGGAGCGGCTCATCGCCGAGGGCGCCCCGGCGCTGCACTTCTGCACGCTCAACTTCGCCAAGGCCACGTCCGAGGTGCTCGAGAACCTCGGGATGCTGCCGGTCGGGGTCTAGTCCCGGACGCGCCGCTAGGAACCGGCGCGCGCGGCCGCGAACGCGGCGATCGTCTCGACCATCATGTCCAGGCCCGGCTGTTCGAGCGGATAGTGTCCGGCGTTCTCGAGCATCACGGTCTCGACCGGGACGCGGGTGATCCGGTCGAGGAAGGGCGTCGACAGTGCCAGTGGCGTCCACCGGTCCGCGGCGGGCTGGGTGAGGAGCACCGGGCACGTGTCGAACTCCTCGGGCCGGACCGCCGGCCGGTAGTTCAGGTACGAGTCGAGGAAGGCCAGCGAGACCAGGTTGCCGGCGGACGTCCGGTCCGCGTAGCAGGCGCGCTTCGCCGTGCGGTCGTTGACCAGCGTGCGCATCTTGCTGACCAGCTTCATCGGGACCCGCGTCCCGCGCAGCGGCGTGCGGGCGAGGGCCTTCATGACGCTCGCGCCCACGGCGCCGGTGACCGGGTCGAAGGCCGTGGCGCGCCGGACCTTCGCGGACTGCTGATCGAGGAAGGTCATCCCGACGATGCCGCTGACCCGCGGGTTGATCGACGCGATGTGGTAGGTCTCCATCCCGCCCGCGGACAGCCCGTACAGGACCACCGGGCGATCGTCCTTCGCCAGTTCCGCGTCGACGAGCTCGGAGCCGATGCGCACCCAGTCGTCGTACGTGACCAGCGCGCCGGGGGCCACCTCGGTGACGCCGTAGGTGGGCATGTCGATCGCGATGGTCTCGAAGCCGCGCTCGGCGAGCGGGTGACCGAGGATCATCGACATCTGGCGCCCGTTGGTGCCGACACCGTGCAGGAGGATCACCTTCACGCGCGCCTCGGGGTCGCGGTAGGTGTCGAGATGGATGCGGTGGCCGCGATGCGCCCACCACTCCTCGTCGGGTTCGGTGTCCGGCGTCAGTCGGTACGACCGCGGGAGGGATTCCTGGATGGTCCGCCACGCGGACTGCTCGGTGTAGTTCATGGGCGTCCCGTCTAACGCTTGAGCTTCTCCCGCAGCCACTGCGGCAGTTCGACGAGCGACTCGGGCTCGGTGCTCTCCTGGCCGGGCTTCGGGCTGCGGTCGCGGCGCACGTAGGCGGCACCGGCGACGATCGCGGCCGCGAGGAAGGACGTGAGCGCGGTGATCCACGCCCACGTGGTGAACGAGGCGATCGACGGGTCGGCGTACTCGGCCTCGGCGGTCAGCGCCGCGGAGGTGCCGGCGTTGAGGGTCCACGTCACGAGGTCGTCGGCCTCCTGCTGACCGTTGGTCGCGGTCACCGGGCCGGGGAACTGCAGCGAGACCACGATGACCGCGGAGTTCGGCGCCAGCGACGACAGGTCGGCCGTGCCGGAGAGGATCACGGTGCCGCCGGTGCGCTGCACGCGCATCTTGATCGACGCCGCCGACGTGTCGAAGGCCTGGGAGACCACGTCGCCGACCTGGTTGAACTGGCCGAACGTGATGTTCTGGAAGATCATCTGCGTGCCGACTTTGCCGTTCGAGTCGTACGCCTTGACCTCCGCGAGGCCCTTCAACTCGCCCGGCGCCGAGATCTGCGGGCCCTGCGGGTTCGCCGCCGGGGTCTGCGCGGCGACGATCTTTCCGGACATCCGGTCGCCGGGGCCGGGACTCGAGCACGCCGCGGGGGCGGCGACCAGCAGCAGGACCGCCAACGCCGCGAGCATCCTTCGGAGAATCACGGTCGCCATCGTGCCAGGTGTCCCAGGTCGCGGGCGAGCAGCCGCGCCGCGATCCGCCCGCTCGATCCGTTCACGCCGCCTCCCGGGTGCATCGACGCGCCCGCCAGCGCCAGACCCGGCGCGTCCGGGATCCGGGCGCCCGCGAGTTCCGGGACCGGGCGGAAGAGCAGCATGTTGTGCAGTGCCATCTCCACGTGCATGACGTTCCCGCCGAGCAGACCCAGCTCCGATTCGAGGGTCGCCGGGGTCTGCACGAAGCGGTGCTCGATCGATTCGGCGAAGCCCGGCGCCCAGCGCTGCGTCTCCGTGACGATCCGGTCGGCCTCCGCCTCCGCGAGCGCGGCCCAGTCGGTCCCGCGCAGCGCGTACGGGTACCACTGCGCCCACAGCGTGGTGTTGTGCCGGCCCGCCGGCGCGATCGACGGGTCGATGCCCGAGAAGGTCATCGCCAGCACCGCGGGCCGACGGGGCGGGTCCCCGGCCAGCATGTCGCCTCGTGCCCGGGCCAGGTGGCCGCGGTCCGCGGTGAGCAGCCCGAGCCCTGCCTGCTCGGCCAGGGGCACCCCGGTGAAGGCCGGCGGGGCCGTGGTGCCGAGCCGGAGCACCATCCCCACGCCGGGCCCCACCTGGATGCTGCGCCGCCAGCCGGCGACCCGGGCCGCGTCGTAGCCGCCGCGCTCCAACAGGCCCAGAGTGGTGAGCACGTGGCAGCCCGCGAGCACGGTGCGCGCCCGGACGGTCCGCGCACCGTCGGGCCCGCCGACGATGACCGCCCACCCCGGCCCGGACCGGCGCAGCGCCGTGACGGGCGTCCCGAGCGCGACGGTGCCGCCGTCGGACGCGAGCCTGGAGAGGAGGGCGGCCGTCAGGGCGCCGCTGCCGCCGACCGCCCGGCCCGGGGGCAGCGTGTGCAGGAGGGCGGCGAAACCGATCATCGGCGCGGTGCCGGGCTCGCTCATCGCGGGGCCCGACTGCGCCCCGAACCAGGCGAGGGCGGCCTTGAGACGCTCGTCGTCGAAGTACTCGTCGAGGAGCTGATCGCCCGAGGCGAGGTAGGTGCGGGACATCTGGGTCAGGCTCGCGCGCCCCTTCGTGGGCCAGAAGGCTCGGCCGAGCCGCGGGGCGCTGGGGGAGGCTCCGAAGGCGGTCATGGTCGCCCGCGCACGGGGCGTCCAGTCCGCGACGAACCGGCGGTACGCCGCCGCCTCCCGGGCCCCGCAGGCCGCGGCGATCGAGTCGACGGTGGCGTCGAGGTCCTTCCGGAAGAGGATCGGCGGCGCGGTACCGCCGGGCGGCGTGGGGGCGAAGGCCCACGGATCACAGTCGAGGTAGCGCAGCCCGTGCGCGGTGAGGTCGAGGTCCTCCGCGATCCCGGTGTGCCGGAACATCAGGTGCGCCGACGACCCGCGGTCCACGCGGTAGCCCGGGAACCGTTCGACGGTGCTGACCGCGCCGCCGGGCACCGTGTCTGCCTCGAACACCGCGACGGATCGTCCCTGCGCGGCGAGGTACGCGGCGCCGACCAGCGCGTTGTGTCCGGACCCGACGACGGCGACATCGACCTCGATGCTCATCGAGGAGCGCCGTTCGCGCTGCGGGCGCTCACGGCGCGGGCGGGACGAAGGGCAGGTCGCGGCCCAGGACGGCGAACGGTCGCGGGTCGCCGGAGAAGCGGAAGTCACGGAGCACGTCGTAGAAGCCGGTGCGGCGGTAGAGCCGCCACGCGCGGTTCTGCTCCGCCGCCACCTCCGGAGTGGAGAGCAGTACGCGCGGCTCGGGGCGGCCGGTGAGCAGGGCGCCGAGCAGGGCCGCGCCCACCCCGTGCCCCTGCGCCGCCGGGTGCACGTGCAGCTCGGTGAGCTCGAAGTAGTCGGCGGCCATGGCCTCGATCCGGTCCTGCGACAGTCCGCGCCGGCCCAGTCCCACGCGGAGTTGGCGGTTCCACCACTGGTCGCCGTCGCCGCTGTAGCCGTAGGCGATGCCCACGAGGTGGTCGACCATGCGGCCGTCCTCGGTGGGCAGCGGCTGCACTGCGCCGAAGGCTGCGTAGCCGGGCCGGTTCAGGTGCTCGCGCCACATAGGCAGACGGTGCGATTCGGTTCCGGCGGGATAGTCCATCGCGGCGACGTAGATCTGCAGCGCGGCGGGGAGCCACAGGGTGGCGTCCTGCGGTGACAGGGCGTGGATCCGTGGTTGCTGCGTCGGCACTGCGCTCACGGACTTCCTCTCCCTTGACGTCTCCCGTACTCACGCTATATTAGAAGTGATCGAATGATTGTTCGATCACGGGCCATCGGATTGGCGCGCATGTTCTGGCGCCGGGGCGGGTGCCGATCCCGGTCCTCCGGGCGGGGCCGGCGCGGAACGAGGGAAGCGTTACGTGTCAGTCCCGTCCGGTACAACTCGCGGTAACAGGGTGAGAAGGCCCACGGAGTAGGAGGAAGGTCATGGTCGAATCGAAGGCACGGATCGATCACGTCGGTTCCCGTCGTCGTACGGGCGAGTCGGGCGCGGCCCGCATCCTCGATCGTGCGGATCAGTTCCTCGCTCGCGCCGGCGGCTCGCCGGCGCCGGCCGATCAGTACCGCGAGATCTACCACGCCGCGCTGCGGGGTGCGGCCGCTCTGCTGGCCGAGCGGGAGACGGGCATCCGGCGCCCCACGCGCAACGCCTGGCTGCGGCTCGCCAAGGCGGCCCCGGGGTACGCGGAGTGGGTCGCCTACTTCACGTCGGTCTCCGGTGTGGTGGCGGCGCTCGAGACCACCGCGCGCACCGTCGACGAGGACGAGGTCGCCGTGCTGCACGCCCGCGTGCAGACCTTCCTGAATTCTGTCGAAGCGGACCTGTGCCGGGCTGCATGATTTCTCACAGCTGACGCTCATTCTTCGACGGATAGTGGTCGTCGGGTCGCAAGCCTCGTATCATGAAGAGAGGAGTTGGACCCCATGAGTGCTGAAGGAGGGGAACGTGCCACTCTCCGAGCACGAGCAGCGCATGCTCGACCAGATCGAGAGCGCGCTCTACGCCGAGGATCCGAAGTTCGCGTCGAACGTGCGGGGCGGACGGTTCGGCGGCGCTTCCGGTAAGCGTCGCGTCATCGCCGCGATCGGCTTCGCGGTCGGATTGATGCTGCTCATCGCCGGTATGCTGCTGGGCAAGGTCGAATACACCGTGATCGTCGGTCTCGTCGGCTTCCTGCTGATGTTCGGTTCCGTGATCTACGCGCTGTGGTCCGGTCCCGCTGCCAAGGGCCCGCGCGGCACCGTCGAGGAGGACGGATCGGTGCGCTCCCGGGCGGGGCGCGGCCGCAGTGTCGGCGCCGCCCGCGCGTCCGGACAGTCCTTCGTCTCCCGCATGGAGGAGCGCTTCCGCCGCCGCTTCCCGTGATCTGAGTTCGTGAAAGAGCCGCCGACCCCGTGGTCGGCGGCTCTTTTCGTTGCGCTGTGAGCGAAATCGACGCGGCGGCGCGGCCCATCGCGCCGTATGCGGCGCGTCCGCTCGTCCTGCCGTCGCTCACTCGGTACGGCGATGGCCGCCGGCCGCGACGACGAAGCCCGTCGCCCATGTGACGCCCCCGCGGGCGTGATCCCGATCGTGGCAGCACTCCGCCCACCGTCCGTCGTGTGCGTTGCGCGCTGCGCCGCCGCTGTGGATCGACGGCTCAGCCGGACGGGGCCGGATTCGGTCGCGGGCGCGCGCCGTGTCGCGGATCCACGGCGTCCGACCACCCCGCTGGGTCGTTCCCCACTTCTCCCCACCGACGTTCCCCACTTCTCCCCACACCCGACCATCGCGACGTCTGTTACGTCTCATGAGCCCCAACCGTCGCGCAGATCGTGAGTGGCCTCGTCGGTGTGACGAAGTTCGCCACGCCGGTGCGCCGGGCGTCCCCCACTTCCCGCCACGGCGATGACCTGCCACAACTCTGAGAAAACGCCGCGAAACGCGCGACGATGTGGTTGAAAGTGGAGAATGGTGGGGTAATGTGGGGCGCACTGGAGAAAGACGCGCTAGTCTGAAGTCTCGATCCAGTGACAACCCCTCGGGGTAGGCGGGAGGTGGCCGTGATGTTCACGGGTACCTACACGCCGAAGCTCGACGACAAGGGACGGCTCACCCTCCCCGCGAAGTACCGCGAGGAATTGGCGGGTGGGCTGACGATCACGAAAGGACAGGATCGAAGCCTCACGGTGTACCCGAAGGCGGAGTTCGAGCGCATCGCCGAGAAGGCCGATGCCATCGAATGGACCGACCCCGCGGGACGCGCCTTCTACCGCAACTTCTTCGCCAGCTCGGACGATCAGCGGCCCGACTCCCAGGGTCGGATCTCGCTCTCGGCCGATCACCGCCGCTACGCAGGCCTGACCAAGGAATGCGTCGTCGTCGGATCGCGGAGGTTCCTGGAGATCTGGGACGCGGAGGCGTGGGACGCCTACCAGGCACAGCACGAAGACGACTACGCACAGCCGCAGTCCGAATCGCTCAAGGCGATCTTCTGACAACCGCGCTCATGCGCGGCCCGGTCGAGGTGGACCGAGGCCTGCGCCCGAACCGGCCCTGACGTACTTCCCCAACGCCAGGTACGGGTCGGGCGGGGACCCCGCTCCACCACGACGAACCCATCGAACGCCATCGTGTGCCCTGGAGGAGTCATGTCCGACGAGTTCTTCGGTCACGTGCCGGTCCTCGCGACCCGCGTGCGTGAGCTCCTCGCCCCGGCCCTGCAGCGCGACGGGGCCGTCTACGTCGACGCGACCCTCGGCGCCGGCGGACACTCCGAACTCATCCTCGAATCCTTCCCGCACGCGCGGGTGGTCGGCCTCGATCGTGACTCCGATGCCCACGCGATCGCCGGCGAGCGGCTGGCCCGGTTCGGCGACCGCTTCATCCCCGTCCACACCCGCTACGACGGGATGGCGGACGCCCTCGACGAACTGGGGCTCTCGCGCGACGCCGGAGGGCCGGGCGTCGACGCGATCCTGTTCGACCTCGGGGTCTCCTCCATGCAACTCGACCGCGTCGAGCGCGGATTCGCGTACTCGGTGGACGCGCCCCTGGACATGCGGATGAACGCGGAGGACCCGCTCACCGCGGCCGACGTCCTCAACACCTACTCGCACGGCGACCTCGCGCGGATCCTCCAGCGCTACGGCGACGAGCGGTTCGCCGGCAAGATCGCCTCCGCCGTGCTCAAGGAGCGCGAGAAGGAGCCGTTCACCACCAGCGGCCGCCTCGTGGAACTGCTCTACGCCACGATCCCCGCACCCGCACGCCGCACCGGTGGACACCCGGCCAAGCGCACCTTCCAGGCCCTGCGCATCGAGGTGAACGCCGAACTCGCCTCGCTGGAGGCCGCGGTCCCGCAGGGCCTCGACGCGCTGGCCCCCGACGGTCGCATCGTCTTCCTCAGCTACCAGTCGCTCGAGGACCGGATCGTCAAGGCCGCGCTCGCCGAGCGGACGCGGTCCACGACGCCCGCCGGGCTGCCCGTCGAACTGCCCGGTACCGGCGCGACCTTCGAACTGCTCACCCGCGGCGCCGAACGCGCCACCGACGACGAGATCGCCGAGAACCAGCGGGCGGCGCCCGTGCGCATGCGCGCGGCCCGCCGCCTCGAAACCCCCACCGACCGGACCCGCAGCACGAGGAGCGCGCGATGACCGCACCGAACGCGACCCAGGCACCGTCGACGCCGGACACCCGGACCCGGCGGGCCCCTGCGCGCCGTGACGACCGCGACACCTCGCGGCCCCGGTCGAGTTCCGCGCAGCGGGCGCTGGACCGTCGCCAGAAGCGCCTCGAACAGCAGCGCGCCGTCCTCGACGCGGGCGGCACCCTGCGCGAGACGCCGGCCGAGCGCGCGCTGCGCCGGCACCGCGACGGCGCCGCCTCCACGGGCCTCCTGGCACGCCTGCCGCGCCCCACCGGGATGATGCGCCGAGTCCCCTTCGTGCTGGCGCTCATCGCGCTGGTCTGCGCCGGGCTCGGCATGACCCTGTGGCTCTCGACCGGCAGCGCCGAGAACTCGTACGAGTTGACCCGCCGCGAGGCCGTGAACAATTCACTCGCCGAGAAGAAGGCGGCACTCGAGCGCGACGTGAAGTCCGGGGAGAGCGCGCCCGGTCTCGCCGAGCGCGCCAGCGCCCTCGGCATGATCCCCGCCGGGACCGTCCCGGTCCTCGTGGGCAAGGAGGGCGGCAAGGTGGTCGTGGTCGGTAAGCCCGCGCCGGCCACGGGCGCCGCCAAGCCCGCGCTCAACCCGCCCGCGCAGCGGACGAGCGACCCGAGCGGTGCCACGTCCAACGGATCCGGCACGCCGGTCGCCGGGAATTCCGGGCCCGCACCGGCGGGCGGGGAACAATTGGTGACCATGAACCCCGGCAGCCCGACCGTCGTGAACGCGCCGACGCCCGCACCGTCGGCGGCCGCCCAGACGCCCGCGCAGAGCCCCACCCCGAGCCCGGCGCCGCAGGCGCCGGCCCAGGGGACGGCCCGGTGACCCGCTCCCAGCGACCGCCGACGAAGACGCGGCCCACCGCCCGCTCCGGGGCGCCGCGCGGTGCCGCGACGCCCAAGGCGGCGCACCAGTCCGCGCGGGCCCGCGTCAAGGGCGGACGCGCCCCCGAGGCCGCGACCCCCTTCTCCGGCCGCCTGCGCGTCGGGGGCTGGGTGATCGTCGCGGTCTTCACCGTCATCGCGGTGTGGCTCGGCGTGGTCCAGTTCGTGCAGGCGCCGACGCTGTCCGCTAAGGCTGAGAGTCAGCGCCAGGTCAAGGAGGTGCTGCCGGCAGTACGCGGTTCGATCACCGACCGCGCGGGCCAGCCGATCGCCTTCACCATGGAGGCCAAGTCGCTGACCCTGCAGCCCGTCGCGGTACGCAAGCAGATCCAGGAGAAGTACGACAAGGACGTCGAACTGGTGAAGGAGGGCGGCGATGCGGCGAAGGGCGTCGAGCCCGTCTCCGTCGACGACCGGCTGCAGCAGATCGCCAAGAAGATCGTCTCGGTGCTCGGCGACTCCGTGAACGAGCAGAAGCTGCTCGAGCAGATGCGCGGCAACGACACCTTCGTCTACCTGGCCCGCGGCGTCGACCCGGCCAAGGCCTCCGCGATCACCGACGAGTACTCCGAGGTCGGCGCCGAGCGGCAGTCGATCCGCAACTACCCGGGCGGCTCGCTGGCCGCGAACATCGTGGGCACCACCGGCTTCGAGGGGCAGGGCCTGATCGGCCTCGAGTCCTCGCTGGATTCGATCCTCGCCGGCACGGACGGCTCGCGCACCTACGACCGCGGCTCGGACGGCGCCGTCATCCCGGGCAGCACCCGCGACATCCATCCGGCGGCGAACGGGGCCCGTGTCGTGCTCACGCTCGACAACGACGTGCAGTTCTTCGTCCAGCAGGCCGTCGCGCAGGCCAAGGCCAAGTCGGGCGCGAAGAGCGTGCAGGCCGTGGTCCTGGACGCCAAGACCGGCCAGGTGATGGCGATGGGCGTCGACAACACCTTCAACCCGTCGCTCGGCATCAACAACAACCCGGAGGCGGCGCGCACCGGCAATCTGGCGGTGACCACGCCCTTCGAGCCGGGCTCGGTGAACAAGCTGATCACCGCCGTGGCCGCGATCGACGGCGGCAAGACCAAGCCCGACGAGGTGCTGCAGGTCCCGGGCCAGATCCGGATGTCCGGCGTCACGGTCAAGGACGCGTGGGCGCACGGCACCGAGCCGTACACCACGACCGGTGTCTTCGGTAAGTCCTCCAACGTGGGCACCCTGATGCTCGCGCAGCGCGTCGGCGAGGACGCCTTCGCCGACTACGTCGATCGCTTCGGCCTCGGCCGCGCGACCGGCGTGGGCCTGCCCGGCGAGTCCGGCGGTGCCGTCCCCGCGCGCAACCAGTGGTCCGGCGGCACGTTCGCCAACCTGCCGATCGGCCAGGGCCTGTCGATGACGGTGCTCCAGATGGCGGGCATGTACCAGGCCGTCGCCAACGACGGGGTCCGGATCCCGCCGCGGATCATCAAGGAGGTCGACGGGGCCGCGAACCCCTCGGCCGGCGCCGAGCCGGTCCGGGTGATGAGCTCCGAGACCGCCCGCACCGTGCTCGACATGTTCCGCGCCGCGCTGCAGCGCGACCCGATGGGCTACCAGCAGGGCACCGGCGCGCCGGGCTCGGTGGAGGGGTACCAGATCAGCGGCAAGACGGGCACCGCGCAGCAGGTCGATCCCGTGACCAAGGCGTACTCCAACTCGCTGTACAACATCACCTTCGCGGGCGTCGCGCCCACGAACGACCCGCGCTTCGTCATCGGCCTGATGATGGACGCGCCCACCCGGAGCTCCGACGGCACGGGCGGCCAGTCCGCGGCGCCGCTGTTCCACGACATCGCCGCGTTCCTGCTGCAGAAGTACGGCGTCCCGCTCTCGCCGCCGTCGAAGCCGCTGACGCTGGTGGCCGGAAAGTAGTTAACCGGCGGGTAGGATCTACCGGTGCCCGAATCGACTCTCACACGCCCCGCCCACCCCCGCGGAGCCACGCCGGCCGAGGTCGCGGCGCAGGTCCCGGGCGTCACCCTCGCCGGTGCGGACGCCGGTGACGTGCGCCTGACCGGGGCCACCGTCCGCGCGCAGGACGCGCGCCCGGGGGACCTGTTCTGCGCGGTCCCCGGCACCGCGACGCACGGCGCGCGGTTCGCCGCCGGCGCGATCGAGGCGGGGGCCGTCGCGGTCCTCACCGATCCCGACGGTGCCGCCCTCCTCGCGGAGGACGGTCACGACGTCCCCGTGCTGCTGCACGATGATCCGCGGTCGATGCTGGGCCCCGTCGCGGCCGTCGTGTACGGCGCACCGTCGAGCAGCATGACGCTCGTCGGCATCACCGGCACCTCGGGCAAGACCACCACCAGCTACCTGGTCGAGGCGGCGCTCGCCGCGGGCGGCAACCCGACGGGCCTGATCGGCACCGTCGGCACCCGGATCGCCGGGGTGGACGTGCCGACCACGCTCACCACGCCCGAGGGCTCGGCCCTGCAGGGACTGTTCGCGTCCATGGTCGAGCGCGGCGTGACCGCCGCCGTGATGGAGGTCAGCTCGCACGCGCTCGCCCAGAACCGGGCGGGAGGTACGCGGTTCGCCGTCGGCGCCTTCACCAATCTCAGCCAGGACCATCTCGACTACCACCCGACGATGGAGGACTACTTCGCCGCGAAGTCGCTGCTCTTCGTCGGGCCGGAGGCGTGCGAGAGCGCGGTGATCTGCGTCGACGACGAGTGGGGCCACCGGATGGCCGAGCTGCGCCGCGCCGCCGGGCTGCCGCTGTTGACCGTCGCCACCACCGGGCCCGCCGACTGGACCGCGGGCGAGGTCGCCGCGTACTCCGACGGCACCCAGCGCTTCACCCTGAGCGGCCCGGACGGCCAGACCTTCTCGGCGGTCGTGGGTCTGCCCGGCGCGTACAACGTCGCCAACGCCGCGCTGGCGCTCGTCATCGCCCACGAGGCGGGGGTCCCGCTGGCCGACGCGGCCCGCGGCATCGGCGCGGTCGCGGTGCCCGGGCGGGTGCAGCGCATCGATCGCGGCCAGGACTTCCTCGCCGTCGTGGACTACGCCCACAAGCCCGCCGCGCTCGACGCGGTGATCGCGACGCTGCGCGGCCAGACCGCCGGCCGGATCGCCGTGGTCGTGGGCGCGGGTGGCGACCGCGACCGCGGCAAGCGCCCGCTCATGGGGGAGGCCGCTGCGAGCGCCGCCGAGCTGGTGATCGTCACCGACGACAACCCGCGCACCGAGGACCCCGCCGCGATCCGCGCCGCGGTCGTCGCGGGCGCCCGTGCCGTGGCCGGTGGCGGCGAGGTCCGTGAGATCGGCGACCGCCGCGCCGCCATCGTCGAGGCCGTGAACTGGGCGCGCACGGGCGACGTCGTGCTCGTGGCGGGCAAGGGTCACGAGACCGGCCAGGAGATCAACGGCGTCAAGCACCCCTTCGACGACCGCGACGAATTGGCCGCGGCGCTGGAGGCGCGCGCATGATCGAGCTCACCCTGCGTGAGGTCGCCGCGATCGTCGGCGGCGCGCTGCACGACGTGCCCGACCCCGAGGCGAAGGTCACCGGAACGGTCGAGTTCGATTCCCGCGAGATCGGCCCCGGCGGCCTGTTCCTCGCGCTGCCCGGCGCTCGCGTCGACGGCCACGACTTCGCCGCGACGGCGATCGAGAAGGGCGCGGTCGCCGTGCTCGGCGCGCGTCCGGTGGGTGTGCCGGCGATCGTCGTGCCCGTCTCGGGCGAGACCGACAACCGCGTCATGGCGCTGGAGAACGACGTCGACGGCGCGGGCGCGGCGGTGCTGAAGGCCCTGGGCGACCTCGCCGCGCACTGCACGAAGGCGCTCGCCGCGGACGGACTGACCGTCGTCGGAGTGACCGGCTCGGCCGGCAAGACCTCGACGAAGGACCTCATCGCCGCGGTGCTGCGGCCGCTCGGCGAGACCGTCGCGCCGCCCGGCTCCTTCAACAACGAGATCGGTCATCCCTGGACCGCGCTGCGTGCGACCGCGTCGACGAAGTTCCTGGTGCTGGAGATGTCGGCCCGCGGCGAGGGGCACATCGCGGCGCTCGCGAAGGTCGCGCCGCCCCGGATCGGCGTCGAGCTGAACGTGGGCACCGCGCACCTCGGCGAGTTCGGCTCGCGCGAGGCGATCGCCCGAGCGAAGGGCGAGCTGGTCGAGGCGCTGCCGGCGGACGGGCTCGCGATCCTCAACGCGGACGACGCGGCGGTGGCCGCGATGGCGTCGCGGACCGGGGCGCGCGTGGTGTTCTACGGCACCGCGGCGGGCCGCGCATCCGGTGCCGGCGAGGCGGATGTGGCCGCGGTGGACGTGCGCATCGACGCGCAGGCCCGGGCGTCGTTCACTCTGCGGACCGCGGCGGGCACGGCGCCCGTGGCGCTCAAGGTGCACGGCGAACACCAGGTGCACAACGCGTTGGCCGCTGCGGCGGTCGGCCTGGAGTGCGGCGCGAGCGTCGCGCAGGTCGCCGAGGCGCTGTCGGGCGCGGGGGCGGCGTCGCCGCGCCGCATGGACGTCTTCACGACCGAGGACGGCGTCACCGTCGTCAACGACACCTACAACGCCAACCCCGACGCGATGCGCGCCGCGCTCCGCAGCCTCGTGCTCATGTCCGAGCACGACGAGGCGGGGGAGCGGCTTCCCGGCCGCGAGCGGCGCCGCACCTTCGCGGTGCTCGGCGAGATGGGCGAGCTCGGCGACGACTCGATCCTCGAACACGACCGCCTCGGCAGGTTCCTCGTGCGGCTCGACATCACCTCGACCATCTGCGTCGGCAGCTCCCGCGCGGTGCACGCGCTGTGGCAGGGCGCCGTGATGGAGGGCTCGTGGGGCAGCGAGGCCGTGCGGGTGGACACGCGCGCGGAGGCCGTGGACCGCCTGCGCGCCGAGCTCCGGCCGGGCGACCTCGTTTTGGTCAAGGCGTCGAAGTCCGAGAAGATGTGGGAGGTCGCCGAGCACCTGGGCACGGCGAGCGCGGTCAACAACGAGAACGGGGAGTCACCGAAGTGATCCAGATCCTGTTCGCGGGCGGCATCTCGCTGGCCGTGGCGATCCTGCTCACACCCGTCCTGATCCGGGTCTTCTCCCGGCAGGGCTTCGGCCAGGAGATCCGCGTCGAGGGGCCGCAGAGCCACCAGAAGAAGCGCGGCACCCCGTCGATGGGCGGCGTCGCGATCGTCGTGGCGCTGTGGGCCGGCTACCTGGGCGCGCACCTGCTCGGCTGGAACTCCGGGCCCGGACCCAGCGCCTCGGGCCTCCTGGTGCTCGGCCTCGCGACCTCCCTCGCGATCGTCGGCTTCCTCGACGACTTCATCAAGGTGCGCAAGCAGCGCAACCTGGGCCTGAACAAGACCGCCAAGACCGTCGGCCAGACCGTCGCCGCGCTGATCTTCGGCGTGCTCGCGCTGCAGTTCCCCAATGCCAACGGGGTCCGCCCGGCCAGCGAGTTCCTCAGCTACACGCGGGACATCAACACCATCTCGATGGGCGCGATCGTCTTCGTGATCTTCTGCTGGTTCGTCGTCTCCGCCTGGTCGAACGCGGTGAACTTCACCGACGGCCTCGACGGCCTCGCCGCGGGATCGATGGCGATGGTCCTCGGCAGCTACGTACTCATCAGCTTCTGGCAGTTCCGCTACGCCTGCGAGACCAAGCAGGTCGCCGGGTGCTACGACGTGCGTGACCCGCTCGACCTGGCGCTCATCGCCGTCGCGGCGGGCGGCGCCTGCCTCGGCTTCCTGTGGTGGAACGCCGCGCCCGCGAAGATCTTCATGGGTGACACCGGCTCGCTGATGCTGGGCGGCCTGCTGGCCGGCCTGTCGATCACGACCCGCACCGAGCTGCTCGCGGTCGTGCTGGGCGCCCTGTTCGTCGCCGAGATGGTCTCGGTGGTCATCCAGATCGCGGTCTTCCGCTCGACGGGCCGCCGCGTCTTCCGGATGGCGCCCTTCCACCACCACTTCGAACTCTCCGGGTGGGCGGAGACCACGGTGATCATCCGGTTCTGGCTGCTCACCGCCATCTCCTGCGGCCTGGGCCTCGTGCTCTTCTACGCCGAGTTCCTCGGCTCCGGCGCGGTCGGCTAGATGGCGACGATCCCCGGCCCCGGCGCGCACGTCCTCGTCGCGGGCGGGGGTGTCACCGGCCCGGCCGTCGCCCGGGCCCTGCTCCGGCTCGGGGCCACGGTCACCGTCGCCGACGGGAAGCCCGCGGCGCGGGAGAAGGTCGCGGCCGAGGTTCCGGGCATCACCGTCCTCGATCTGTCGGGCCTCGGTGCCGCTGACCTGGCCGCATACGACCTGGTCGTGGTCGCGCCGGGGTTCCGGCCCACTGCGGACGTCGTGGTGGCCGCCGAGGCTGCGGGGGTCGAGGTGATCGGTGACGTGGAGCTGGCCTGGCGGATCGACCGCGCGGGCGCCTTCGGCGCGCCCCGCGATTGGCTCGTGGTGACCGGCACCAACGGCAAGACCACGACCACCCAGATGCTGGAGTCGATCCTGCTGCACGCCGGCGTACGCGCCGTGGCCTGCGGCAACATCGGCCGCCCCGTCATCGACGCGATCGGGGACGACGCCGATCCCCGCGTGCTCGCCGTCGAGCTGTCGTCCTTCCAGTTGCACTGGGCGCCGTCGGTGCGTCCGCGCGCCGGTGTCGTGCTCAACGTCGCCGAGGACCACCTGGACTGGCACGGTTCCATGGCTGCGTACACCGCCGACAAGGCCCGCGCCCTCGCCGGGGAGCTCGCCGTCATCGGCCTCGACGACCCGGTGGCCTCCGGTCTGCGGGGGACGGTCACCGTCGGCTTCACCGTGGGGGAGCCCGGACCGGGCGACTACGGGGTGCGCGGGGGCGTCCTGGTCGACGGTGCGGGTGCCCCGGTCCTGCTCGCGGACCGGGTGTCGCCCCCCGGGCCGGCCGGGATCGCGGACGCGTTGGCGGCGACGGCGCTCGCGCAGGCCGTCGGCGTCACCGCCGCGCGGGCGGGGGAGGCCCTCGCCGCGTTCCGGGTGGGTGCGCACCGCGCCGAGACCGTCGCCCGGGTGCGTGGGGTCACCTACATCGACGATTCCAAGGCGACCAACCCGCACGCGGCGCTCAACTCGATCGAGGCGCATGAGCGCGTGGTGTGGGTCGCGGGCGGCCAGCTCAAGGGCGCCGATATCGCGCCGTTGGTGCAGCGCGTGGCGCCGCGGCTCATGGGCGCGGTGCTCCTCGGACTGGATCGCGACGAAATCGCGGGTTCACTCGCGCGACACGCGCCCGATGTCCCCGTGGTTCGGGTGTCCGCGGGCGAACATAGTCGTGTGTCTCCTGTGACTAATGATGCAAGTCGTTCTGTAGGGACGACTGGGGCTAGCGATGTGCGAGTGTCCGGCGATGCTGATGCGGTGATGGCTGCGGTCGTCGCCGAGGCCGCCCGGATCGCCGAAGCCGCAGCGCACGACGGTGCCGCCCCGGTCGTGCTGCTGGCGCCCGCCGCGGCCTCGCTCGACATGTTCACCTCGTACGGGCACCGCGGCGACGCCTTCGCCGCCTCCGCCCGGGCGCTCGGAGACGCCTCGTGAGCCGCGCCGGCAAGGCCGCCGCCGGTTCCGACACCGATCCCGACCTCGTTCCCGGCGCCGTCAACGCCCCCGAGAGCACCGAGTTCGACGCGCAGCCCCCGGAGACGGCCGCGGAGTCGACGGGTCCGCGCGGCACGGCGGGCGCCCGGGCGGCGTCGACGGCCCGCACCGGCGCGGACGTCGCGCGCACGGGTGCCTCCGTCCTGCGCGGCGCCGCCGTCGGGCTCGCGACGGCCCTGCGCCGCCCCCTCGCGTCCTTCCACCTGGTGCTCGGACTCACCGCGGTGCTCACCGTGATGGGCCTGATCATGGTGCTCTCGGCCTCGTCCGTCGAGGACATCAGCGCCACCGGCTCGCCCTGGGGCAAGTTCACCAGCCAGCTGATCTACGTCAGCCTCGGCGTGGTCGCCTTCGTCCTCGCCCTCTACCTGCGCCCCGCGCTGCTGCGCCGGGTGGCGCTCGGCGGCGTCCTCGTGTCCATCGCGCTGCTCGCGGCCGTGCTCGTACCGGGCGTCGGCTCGATGGTCGGCGGCGCGCGCCGCTGGATCGACGTGGGCGGCTTCACGCTGCAGCCCTCGGAGATCGCGAAGGTCGCGCTCATCGTGTGGGGCGCGCACCTCCTCGCGGATCGGGGCCGCAAGGGCAACATCAAGGAGCTGCTGCTCCCGCTCGGCCCGGTCGTGGTGCTCATGGCGGCGCTCGTCGTCGCCGAGCCCAACCAGTCGACGGCCATGATCATCGTCGCGGTCGGCGCGATGCTCCTCTACTACGCCGGGCTGTCCTCGAAGCTCATCGCGTCGCTGCTGGTGGTCTTCGCCCTGCTCGGCATCTTCTTCGCGCTGGCGGAGGGCTACCGCTCGGCGCGCGTGCAGGCCTGGCTCGGCCGCACCGACGACGCGCTCGGCGCCAACTACCAGTCGAACCAGGCGCGGTACTCGCTCGCCGACGGCGGGCTGTTCGGGGTGGGGCTGGGCAACTCGACCGCCAAGTGGAGCTACCTGCCCAATGCGCACAACGACTTCATCTTCGCCATCATCGGCGAGGAACTCGGCTACCTCGGTGCGGGTGTGGTCATCCTCATGTTCGGCATCCTCACCTGGGCGGGCATGCGCATCGCCCGCCGGGTCGCCGATCCCTTCCTGCGGCTGATGGCAGCCTCCATCACCACGCTCATCGCGCTGCAGGCGATCATCAACATGGGGTACGTGGTGGGCCTGCTGCCCGTCACCGGCATCCAGCTGCCGCTACTCTCCGCGGGCGGCAACTCGGTGATCCTCGTACTGTTCATGATGGGCCTGCTCGCGAACGCGGCGCGGCACGAGCCCGAGGCGATCGCGGCGCTGGCCGGAGGCCGCGAGGGCCGGACCGGTCGCCTGCTGCGCCTGCCCAAGCCGATGCCCTACATCCCGCCGCGCCCCGCGGGCCGGGGTCCCGCACCGCGGCCGGGTCGCCCCGCGCCCGCCCGGCGCGGCCCGTCGCAGACCGCGCCGAAGGGGCGGACCGCAGCGCCGCCGATGGGGCGCACCGCGCCCGCAGCGCCGTCGCCGTACGATCGACACCCGTACGGTGACGAGAACCTGACCCGGCGGCAGTCTCCCCGGCGGGACCTCCCGCCCATGCGGCCGCAGGGCCGCGGCGGGGAGCCCTGGCGGGGCGAGCGCGCCGGACAGCAGCGGAACGCGCCGCGGCAGCAGCAGCGGCGCCGAGGACAGGAAAAGGGCAGACGGGCGTGGTGAGTTCTTCTCGAGCGGTTTCGGTGGTGGTGGCCGGTGGCGGCACCGCAGGACACATCGAACCCGCCCTGGCGGTGGCCGACGCCGTGCGGGCCCAGCGGCCCGACGCCCTGGTCACCGCTCTCGGCACCCCCAAGGGGCTCGAGGGCCGGCTCGTCCCGGAGCGCGGCTACCCGCTGGCGATGATCCCGCCCGTCCCGCTGCCGCGGAAGCCCGGCAAGGACCTCGCGAAGCTGCCCTTCACGCTCGCCGGCGCGGTGCGGCGGACCCGGAAGGTGCTCCGCGAGACCGGCGCCGACGTCGTCGTCGGCTTCGGCGGCTACGTCGCCCTGCCGGCCTATCTCGCCGCCCGCAGCATGGGTGTTCCCATCGTGATCCACGAGGCCAACGCCAGCGCGGGCGTCGCGAACAAGGTCGGCGCCAAGCTCGCCACCAAGGTCTTCGCCGCGGTCCCCGGCTCCGGCGTGCCCGCCGAGGTCGTGGGCATTCCCGTCCGCGCCTCCATCACCGGTCTCGACCGCGCGGCCCTGCGCGCCGAGGGCCGCGCCCACTTCGGGCTCCCCGCCGACGGGCCGGTCGTGCTCGTCTTCGGCGGCAGCCAGGGCGCCGTCCGCCTCAACGACGGTGTCGTGGGCGCGGCCCGGGACTTCGCCGACGCGGGCATCGGCGTGCTGCACGCCTACGGCCCCAAGAACTCCGTGGCCGTCGACGTGCCGGGCTACGTCGCCGTGCCCTACCTGACCCGGATGGACCTGGCCTACGCCGCCGCCGACCTCGCCGTGTGCCGGTCGGGGGCGATGACGGTGGCCGAGGTCGCCGCCGTCGGGCTGCCCGCGATCTACGTTCCCCTCGCCCACGGCAACGGCGAGCAGGCGCTCAACGCGAAGCCGGTCGTCGCCGCGGGCGGGGGACTGCTCGTCGACGACGCCGCCTTCACCCCGGAGGCGGTGCGCGAGACGGTCGTCCCGCTCGCGGGCGACGCCGACCGCCTCGCCGCGATGAGCGCGGCGGCCGGCGGAACCGGGCATCGTGACGCGGCGGGCACCGTGGCCGCGGCGGCCCTCGCACTGGCACAGGAGAGGCGGACGTCGTGACCGAGTCGACAGGAGCGCTGCCGGAGCGGCTGCAGCGCGTCCACATGGTGGGCATCGGCGGCGCCGGCATGTCCGGCATCGCGCGGATCCTCCTGGCGCGCGGCGGGCGGGTGTCGGGCTCCGACGCCAAGGAGTCGCGCGGCGTCATCGCGCTCCGGGCTCGCGGTGCCCAGGTCCAGGTGGGCCACAGCCCCGAGGCGCTCGATCTGCTGCCCGGCGGGCCGACGGTGGTCGTGACGACGCACGCCGCCATCCCCAAGGACAACCCCGAGCTGGTCGAGGCGCAGCGGCGCGGCATCCCGGTGATCCTGCGGCCCGAGGTGCTCGCCGACCTCATGGACGGCTACCGCACCCTGCTGGTGAGCGGCACCCACGGCAAGACCTCCACCACGTCGATGGCGGTGGTGGGCCTGCAGCACTGCGGTGCCAACCCCTCGTTCGCGGTCGGTGGCGAGCTCAACGAGTCCGGCACCAACGCCTTCCACGGCACGGGCGACGTCTTCGTCGCCGAGGCCGACGAGTCCGACGGCTCGCTGCTGCAGTACGCGCCGGACGTGGTCGTGGTCACCAACGTCGAGGCCGATCACCTGGACTTCTTCGGCTCCGAGGAGAAGTACATCGCCGTCTTCGACGCCTTCACCGAGCGGATCCGTCCCGGCGGCGCTCTCGTCGTCTGCCTCGACGACCCGGGTTCGGCGGCGCTGGCGCAGCGCACCCACGCCGCGCTGCGCGCCCGCGGGGTCCGCGTGCTCGGGTACGGCGAGGGCACCCATCGGGACCTCGCGCCCGACGTGACGCTGATCGCCCAGCTGCTGGACTACAAGCCGCGCGCCGAGGGCGGCATGCTCAGGGTCCGCTTCTCCGACGAGAACCGGAAGGTCACCGAGCGCGCGATCCTGCTCTCCGTGCCCGGAAAGCACATGGCGCTCAACGCCATCGCCGCGACGATCGCGGTCGTCAACACCGGGCAGCCGACGGCGAGGGTGATCGAGGGCATCGAGGCCTTCGGCGGCGTGCACCGCCGGTTCCAGTTGCGCGGCACCGAGCAGGGCGTGCGCGTCTTCGACGACTACGCGCACCACCCGACCGAGGTCCGTGCCGTGCTCACCGCGGCGGCGGAGATGGTCGCCAAGCAGGCCGAGCCGGGCCGGGTGATCGTCGCCTTCCAGCCGCACCTGTACTCGCGGACCGAGCAGTTCGCGGCCGAGTTCGCGGAGGCGTTGAGCCTGGCCGACGAGGTCGTGGTGCTCGACGTCTACGGCGCGCGGGAGGCGCCGCTGCCGGGCGTCACGGGCGAGCGGATCGCCGAGAGGGTGACCGCCTCCGTGCACTACGTGCCGAGCCAGTCCGAGGTCGCCGGCGTGGTCGCCGGCCTCGCCGCCCCGGGCGACGTGGTGATCACCATGGGTGCCGGCGACGTGACGATGCAGGGCCCGACGATCCTCAACACGCTGGCGCAGCGCGGCGCCGAGGCGGGCGCGTGAGTGCTCCCGCGACGCGCAGGCGCGTACCGGGTCTGCGGCGCCTGCTGCTGGTCCTGTGCGCGGTGGCCGTGATAGTGGGTCTCGTTGCCGCCGCCTACTTCTCACCGGTGCTCTCTGCTCGCGACGTCTCCGTGACGGGCGCGACGAACGCCCCGGCGGATCAGGTCGCGAAGGTGGTGGAGCCGCTCAAGGGGCGCCCGCTGCTGCAGATCACCCCGGGCCAGCGCGACGCCTACGCGGCGCAGGTGATCGCGGTGAGCCCGTGGATCGACCGGGCGACGGTCACGGTGTCGTATCCGTCGACACTGGTCGTCGAGGTGACCGAGCGCGAGGTCGTGGCCTACGCGCAGCGGCCGGCCGGGACGGTGCTCGTCGACGCCAAGGGCGTGCCCTTCATCAAGGTGGGGGAGCCGCCCATCCTCACGCCCAAGCTGGTCGTCGACGACCCGAAGTCCGAGGACCCGGCGACGGCGGCGTCGATCGCGGTGCTCACGTCGCTCCCGCCGGACCTGCACGGGCAGGTCGTCGAGATCGGGGCCGATTCGCCGGCGAACGTGCGCTTCGTGCTGCGCGACAAGCGGGTCGTGTACTGGGGTGACGATCAGCGCGCGGCGGACAAGACCGCCGCGCTGCGGATGGTGCTGACGCGTCCCGGCAAGGAGTTCACCGTGATCAACCCGGACATGCCGACCACCCGCTGAGGGTGTTCTTCCCCTCACCGAGAACGTTTTTCCCGACACGCCCGCGCGCCTGCGGGGCAAGCGGCGTAGTGCCCTCTACCTTGGTTTCAGACCAGCTACTTGACATAACTTTAAGCCTTCTGTTGAGGTTTAGGGTTCGTCTCAGAAGCAACAGACTTCACATCAGGGGAAAGGCGAAACATGACCGCCGCGCACAACTACCTCGCCGTAATCAAGGTCGTCGGCATCGGCGGCGGCGGCGTCAACGCCGTGAACCGGATGATCGAACAGGGGCTCAAAGGCGTCGAGTTCATCGCGATCAACACGGACGCCCAGGCGCTCATCATGAGCGACGCCGACGTCAAGCTCGACGTGGGCCGCGACTCGACCCGGGGGCTCGGCGCCGGAGCCGACCCCGAGGTGGGCCGCAAGGCCGCCGAGGACGCCAAGGACGAGATCGAGGAGCTCCTCAAGGGCGCCGACATGGTCTTCGTCACCGCGGGCGAGGGCGGCGGCACGGGCACCGGCGGTGCGCCGGTCGTCGCGAGCATCGCCCGCAAGCTCGGCGCGCTCACCGTGGGCGTCGTGACCCGCCCCTTCACCTTCGAGGGCGCCCGCCGTGGCAAGCAGGCCGAGCAGGGCATCACGTCGCTGCGCGAGTCCTGCGACACGCTCATCGTCATCCCGAACGACCGGCTGCTGCAGCTGGGCGATGTGAGCGTCTCCGCGCTCGACGCCTTCAAGAGCGCCGACGAGGTCCTCCTCAACGGCGTGCAGGGCATCACCGACCTGATCACCACGCCGGGGCTGATCAACGTCGACTTCGCGGACGTCAAGAGCGTCATGTCCGGCGCGGGCAGCGCCCTCATGGGCATCGGTTCCGCCCGCGGCGAGGGGCGTGCCCTCAAGGCTGCGGAGGCCGCCGTGAACTCGCCGCTGCTGGAGACGTCGATGGAGGGCGCGCACGGCGTGCTCATGTCCATCGCCGGCGGCAGCGACCTGGGCCTGTTCGAGATCAACGAGGCCGCCTCGCTGGTGCAGGGCGCCTCGCACGAGGACGCCAACATCATCTTCGGCACGGTGATCGACGACAACCTCGGCGACGAGGTCCGGATCACGGTCATCGCGGCGGGCTTCGACGGCGGCGCGCCCGCCCGGCGCCCGGTGACCCGCATCGGCGGCCAGCACTCCGCCGTCGAGCAGCCGCCGGCGCCCGAGCCGGAGGAGGCACGCCGCGGCAACCCCTTCGGTGCCCGTCCGGCGCGCGCCAACGATCCGTTCGCGGCGGGCCCCGCGGGGCGCGAGACCCGGTCGGACGACGACTTCGACCTCGACGTCCCGTCCTTCCTGCAGAACCGCCGCTGAGGTTCCCTACGCCGACGGCGCTCCCGGTTCCGCCGGGGGTGCCGTCCGTAGTCTTGTGCCATGACTGATCCCGCGAACGCTCCTGTCGCCGCGCACCGTGTCCGGCGAGTGACCACCACTCGCGCGGGCGGCGCCTCGCAGGCCCCGTACGACACCTTCAACCTGGGCGATCACGTCGGCGACGATCCCGCCGCCGTCGCCGCGAACCGGCTCCGGCTCGAGCGGGAGATCGGTGTCGAGCCGGGACACGTGGTGTGGATGGAACAGATCCACAGCCGGAACGTCACCGTCGTCGACGGGCCGCGGGCGGAGCCCGTGGAGGCCACCGACGCCCTCGTCACGGCGGTGCCGGGCCTCGCGCTCGCCGTGCTCACCGCGGACTGCGTTCCGATCCTCCTGTCGGACGACGAGGCCGGGGTCCTCGCCGCGGTCCACGCGGGGCGCGTCGGCGCCCGGATCGGCATCGTGCCGGCCGTGATCGACGCGATGCGGGAGCTGGGCGCGCGTCCGGAGCGGATCGGCGCCTTCCTCGGCCCCGCGGCGAGCGGGGCGAAGTACGAGGTGCCGGCCTCGATGGCCGCCGATGTCGAGCAGCATCTGCCGGGGAGCCGGTGCCGCACCGAGAAGAACACCGACGGGCTCGACCTGCGCGCGGGAATCCGTCGGCAGCTGCAGGACCTCGGCGTCGCGGCGGTCGCGCAGGATCCGCGCTGCACCATCAGCGACCCCACGCTGTTCTCGCATCGCCGGGGCGCGCCGACGGGGCGCTTGGCCTCGGTGATCTGGATCGACACGGGGAAATGACATCGATGGGATTCGTGCGCGTGTCGGAACCGCCATTCGCCCGTCTTCCCTACTAATCTCACTTCCATAACGACAGTCACAACCGTCACACCAGCCCATGCAGGCGCCGAGGAAGGGCAAAGATGAGCACTCTGCACAAGGTCAAGGCGTACTTCGGGATGGTTCCGCTGGATGCCTACGACGACGGATACGTCGACGAGGGCACCCCGCAGCCGCGCGGTCGCCGCAGCCTCGACGACGAGTTCGACGACTACCGCGGCGAGCGCGGCTACGCCTACGACGGCCGGCGCGCGGACGACTACGACGCGTACGAGCCGGCGTACGCGGACGGCTACGACGCTCGCGGCGGGGCCTACGACGACCGCTACGGCGCCGCCTACGACCGGGGCTACCGCGAGCCCGCTCGGGCGCCGCTGCCGCGCCTGGAGCCGCTGCGGGACGTCTCGCGCTCCGTCGCCCCGTCCACCCGTGGCGCGCTGGCGATGGACACCCGTGCCGACGTGCTGAGCCAGGAGAACCCGATGTCCCGCATCACCACGCTGCGTCCCACCTCCTACGAGGAGGCGCGCACGATCGGTGAGCGCTTCCGCGAGGGCATCCCGGTGATCATGGACCTCACGGCGATGGACAACGCGGACGCCAAGCGTCTCGTCGACTTCGCGGCCGGCCTGACCTTCGCGCTGCACGGTTCCTTCGACCGGATCACCACCAAGGTGTTCATGCTGGCCACGGCCGATGTGGACGTCACGGCCGAGGATCGGGCGCGGATCGCGGAGACCGGTTTCTACAACCGCTGACGGATTCGGGCAGACTGTACAGGTGCAAGCATTCTGGCTCGTCGTCTACACGCTCCTCTCCATCTTCTGGTTCCTCCTCATCGTTCGGCTCGTGGTCGAGGTGGTGAAGTCCTTCGCCCGGGAGTGGTTCCCGAAGGGAATCGTGGCTCTGATCCTCGAAGGGGTGTTCACCGTCACGGATCCTCCTCTGAAGGCGCTCCGGAAGGTGCTGCCGTCGCCGCAGCTGGGGCCGATCCGCCTGGATCTGTCCTTCATCGTGCTGTTTCTGCTGGTGGCGATCGCTCAGCGGATCGTCGGCGGACTCGCCGCGTAGGTTCGATCGGGTTCGACTCCGAACGCGGAATCGGACATTTCATCGCGTGATTGTTGGGTGATGAGGAACAAACGGGTCTGGTGTGACAGGATGTGCACTAGTTACAGTGTTGGTCCGAGTGACTTGAGATCTGTCGAGCAGCCGAATTGAGGGGAAACGACCTATGAAGCTGACACCCGCCGACGTGCGGAACGTGGCGTTCAGCAAGCCGCCGATCGGAAAGCGCGGCTACAACGAGGACGAGGTGGATCAGTTCCTCGATCTGGTCGAGACCGAGCTCGCTCGGCTGATCGACGAGAACAACGATCTGCAGCAGCGCAACACCGAGCTCGAGCGCGAGCTCAGCGAGGCCCGCGCCGGCGGCGGCGAGCAGCCGTCGGCCGACAGCACCGTCGCCTTCGCGTCGCCCACGCCGAACGCGCCCGCCGTGGCCGCGCCGGCCGCCGCCGCGGCGCCCGCCGCGAGCGACGAGGACGCGCATGTCCGCGCGGCCAAGGTGCTCGGACTCGCGCAGGAGACCGCCGACCGGCTCACCAACAACTCGCGTGCCGAGGCCGAGAAGCTCGTCTCCGACGCGCGCGCCCAGTCGGAGGCCATGGTCACCGACGCCCGGCAGAAGGCCGAGTCCATGGTGGCCGACGCGCGGCAGCGCTCCGACGCGCTGCTCGCCGACGCGCAGACCCGGTCGGAGAACCAGCTGCGCCAGGCGCAGGAGCGCTCCGATGCGCTGCAGGCCGAGGCCGAGTCGAAGCACACCGAGATCATGACCACCATCAACCAGCAGCGCACTGTGCTGGAGGGTCGGATCGAGCAGCTCAAGACCTACGAGCGCGAGTACCGCACCCGCCTCAAGACCTACCTCGAGGGGCAGCTCGAGGAGCTGCAGTCGCTGCGCAGCGCCGCCCCGGTCGATCACGGCCAGGGTCGCGGCGGCGACTTCAACGACCCCGGCAACGCCGCCGGCGGCAACCAGCAGTACAAGTAACCGCTGGTACCAGCCGGTACTAGGGCGGAGTTCTCATGCTGCTAGCCGCACTGGGGGCGACGGTCATCGGGTTCATCCTGCTGATCGTCGCCCTGGTCACGGCCAATCTCTGGCTCGCGATCGCCTGCGTGGTGGTGTCGGTGGTGGGCGTCGGCCTGCTGCTCGGCGACGTCCTCACTTACCGCCGCGCCGATCGCGACAAGGCGGATCGGGCCACCGCGCCGTGGAGCCCGGGCGACCGGGACGACGAGGATGCCGACGACGAGGATGCGACGCCGGGCCGGTCGGCGCGCGCCGCCGCACCGGTCGAGGCCGAGGGCGACGCCGGGGCGCAGCCCGCGACGGACGACGACGCCACGCGGGAGGCCCGCACCGTCGGGCACGAGGAGTTCGGTCACCACGACGACGACGCGAACCCGACCACCCAGTTCGCGATGGGCCCCCTCGGCGGCCCGACGGGCTGGGAGCACGAGTCGCCCGCCGACACGGACGACGACGCCACCCGCGGTCTGTTCGCGCCGGGGAAGTACGACCCGGACATGACCGATCAGATCCCTCAGATCCGCATCGATCAGGCCTGGGGCACGGAGTGGACTCCGCCGCAGGAACCCGAGTCGGAAGATCCCGGCAAGAAATGACGTTGCACTGACCGCTATCCTTGGTGATAGCACTGCGTCGATCCGGCCATCACCGGGGAGCATCCGGAAGAACGGGCGGAACGCGCCCCAGTAGAACCGGACGGGTGGGCCCGTTACAGCCCGGTTCAAGTGGCGCCGCCCCGGAACACCGGGGAGACGCAAGCGGGGTGGTACCGCGGAGTCCGGCTAGAGGGCCGGGCATCGTCCCCGTGCTGGTAGTAGACGGCACGAGGAGTCACCGTGAGCGAGAAGCGCCCCTATCCGCTGGTCGACATGACCCGCGACGACGACGGCCCCGCCCGGACGGGCGCACCGTCGTTCCCCGATCTCGAGGAGCGCGTCCTCGCGTACTGGGCCGAGAACGACACCTTCCGCAGGTCCATCGCGAACCGCGAGAACAATGATGAGTTCGTCTTCTACGACGGTCCGCCCTTCGCCAACGGTCTGCCGCACTACGGCCACCTCCTGACCGGCTACGTCAAGGACCTCGTCCCGCGCTACCAGACGATGCGCGGCAAGAAGGTCGACCGCCGCTTCGGCTGGGACACCCACGGCCTGCCCGCCGAACTCGAGGCCGAGCGTCAGCTGGGGATCAAGGACAAGTCCGAGATCGAGACCATGGGCGTGGAGAAGTTCAACGACTACTGCCGCACCTCGGTGCTGCGGTACACCGAGGAGTGGCGCCAGTACGTCACCCGCCAGGCGCGCTGGGTCGACTTCGACAACGACTACAAGACGCTCGACCTGGACTTCATGGAGTCCGTCATGTGGGCGTTCAAGACCCTCCACGAGAAGGGCCTGATCTACCAGGGCTACCGCGTGCTGCCGTACTCCTGGTACGAGCAGACGCCGCTGTCGAACCAGGAGAGCAAGCTCGACGACGCCTACAAGATGCGTCAGGACCCGGCGGTCACCGTCGGGATGCCCCTGCGCACCAAGGGCACCCCGCTGGAGGCGCTCGACGGTGTCGAGGCCCTGATCTGGACCACCACGCCCTGGACACTGCCCTCGAACCTCGCGATCGCCGTGCACCCGGACCTCGACTACGTGCATGTGACGGCGCAGGACGGCTCCGCTTTCGAGGGGCACGACTACCTGCTCGCCGAGGCACGGCTGGGCCAGTACGCCCGCGAGCTGGGCGAGTCGCCGGAGGTCAAGGGCCGGTACAAGGGCCGCGACCTCGAGTTCGCCGCCTACGAGCCGCCCTTCGACTTCTTCGCCGGCCACCCCAAGGCCCACGTCACGCTGCTGGCCGAGTACGTGACCACCGACTCCGGTACCGGCGTCGTGCACCTCGCGCCCGCCTTCGGCGAGGAGGACATGGACCTCGCCACGGGCAAGTACGGCATCGAGGTCGTCCAGCCGCTCGATCCGGGCGGCAAGTTCACCGCGGCGGTGCCGGATTACGAAGGCCTCCAAGTGTTCGAGGCGAACCCGGTGATCGCCAAGGACCTCAAGGCCAAGGGCCGGCTGTTGCGGCACGAGACCATCGAGCACAGCTACCCGCACTCGTGGCGCTCGGGGCAGCCGCTGATCTACATGGCCGTGCCGTCGTGGTTCGTCGAGGTCACCAAGATCATCCCGCGCATGCTGGAGCTGAACCAGGACATCACCTGGAACCCGGCGCACATCCGCGACGGCCAGTTCGGCAAGTGGGTCGAGGGCGCGCGCGACTGGAACATCAGCCGCAACCGGTACTGGGGCGCGCCCATCCCGGTGTGGGTGTCCGACGATCCCGCGTACCCGCGCGTGGACGTCTACGGCTCGCTCGACGAGCTCGAGCGGGACTTCGGCGTGCGTCCGACCAACCTGCACCGCCCGTACATCGACGAGCTGACCCGGCCGAATCCCGATGACCCGACCGGGAAGTCGACCATGCACCGCGTTCCCGAGGTGCTGGACTGCTGGTTCGAGTCGGGCTCCATGCCCTTCGCGCAGGTCCATTACCCGTTCGAGAACCAGGAGTGGTTCGACAGCCACTTCCCGGGCGACTTCATCGTCGAGTACAACGGCCAGACCAAGGGCTGGTTCTACAACCTGCACGTGCTGGCGACGGCGCTGTTCGACAGCGCCGCCTTCCGCACGGTCGCGGCGCACGGCATCGTGCTGGGCCACGACGGCCTCAAGATGTCCAAGTCCAAGCGGAACTACCCGGACGTCAACGAGGTATTCAACCGCGACGGTTCCGACGCCATGCGCTGGTTCCTCATGGCCTCGCCCATCCTGCGCGGTGGCAACCTCGTGGTCACCGAGCAGGGCATCCGCGACGGCGTGCGGCAGACGCTGCTGCCCCTGTGGAACGCCTACTCCTTCCTGCAGCTGTACGCGGAGAAGCCGGCGACCTGGCGCACCGACTCGCAGGACGTGCTGGACCGGTACATCCTCGCGAAGCTCGCGCAGACCCGCGACGCGATGACCGAGGCGCTCGACACCTGCAACATCGCCGACGCCTGCGAGGAGCTGCGGCTCTTCGTCGACGCGCTGACCAACTGGTACGTGCGCCGCTCGCGCGCGCGGTTCTGGGACGGTGCCGATGCGGGCGCCTTCGACACGCTCTACACCGTGCTGGAGACCACCTGCCGGCTCGCGGCGCCGCTGCTCCCGATGGCCACCGAGGCCATGTGGCGCGGCCTCACGGGCGGCGAGTCGGTGCACCTGACCGACTGGCCCTCGGCGTCCGAGCTCCCCGCCGATCCCGAGCTCGTCGCGGCGATGGACGAGGTCCGCGACGTCTGCTCGGTGGCGTCCTCGGTCCGCAAGGCGAACAAGCTGCGCGTGCGGCTGCCGCTGCACACGCTCACCGTCGCCGGGCCCGGCGCGGAGAAGCTCGCGCCGTTCGCGTCGATCATCGCCGACGAGGTGAACGTGAAGGACGTGCAGGTCTCGCCGGATGCGGATCAGTACGGCCGCGTCGAGATCGCGGTCAACGCCCGCGCTGCGGGCCCGCGGCTCGGCAAGGACGTGCAGACGGTCATCAAGGCGGTGAAGTCCGGCGACTACGAGGTCGTCGACGGTGCCGTCGTGGCCGCCGGGATCGCCCTGCAGGACGGCGAGTACACCCGCAAGCTGGTCGCCGCGGCGCCGGACTCCACGGCGGAGCTGCCCGACGGTGCCGGGCTCGTCGTCCTGGACCTCTCGGTGGACGCCGCGCTCGAGGCCGAGGGCTGGGCCAAGGACCGCATCCGCGAGCTGCAGGAGGCGCGGCGTGCTGCCGGCCTCGATGTCAGCGACCGGATCGCCCTGGTGCTCGACGTGCCGGCCGAGCACGCGAGCGCCGCGCAGACGCACAAGGACCTGATCGCGGGCGAGGTGCTCGCCACCTCGCTGGAGCTCGCTCCGCTCGACGGGGATGCCGCCGCGGTCGATTTGGGCGACGGCGTCCGGGCCCGCCTGACGCGCGCCTGAGCGTTGTCGCGCCGTGGCTGAAGCGGGGCCGAGCGCGGAGGAGCGGAGCGCCCGCTGGGTGCTCCACTTCGACATGGACGCGTTCTTCGCGTCCTGCGAGCAGCTGACCCGGCCCACCCTGCGCGGGCGTCCCGTGCTGGTGGGAGGGCTCGGCGGCCGCGGCGTGGTCGCCGGCTGTTCGTACGAGGCGCGCGTCTTCGGCGCACGCTCCGCGATGCCGATGCATCAGGCGCGGCGCCTCGTCGGCGCCGCTGCGGTGGTGCTGCCGCCGCGCGGCGCGCTGTACGGCACCGTCAGTCGGCGGGTGTTCGCAACGGTGCGCGAGCTCATCCCCGTCGTCGAGACGCTGTCCTTCGACGAGGCCTTCGGTGAGCCCGTCGAGCTGGCTGGAGCGACCACGACCGAGGTGGTGGCCTTCGCCGAGGAACTGCGCGCCCGGATCATGGCGGAGACAGGGCTCGTCGCCTCCGTCGGCGCGGGGGCGGGCAAGCAGGCGGCGAAGATCGCCTCCGGCCTCGCCAAGCCCGACGGGGTGTCGGTCATCCCGCCCGCGGCGCAGGAGTCGATGCTGTACCCGCTGCCCGTCCGGAAGCTGTGGGGCATCGGTCCGGTGGCGGGGGAGCGGCTGTCCCGCTTGGGCATCGACACCATCGGGCAGTTCGCGGCGATGAGCGAGGTCGAGGTGGTCTCGGTCCTCGGCGTCACCCTGGGGCCGGCGCTGCACAGGCTCGCTCGCGGCGAGGACGATCGGCCGGTGGCGGTGAACGGCGAGGCGAAGTCGATCAGCGCCGAGCACACCCTCGAGACCGACGTGACCACCATGAACGCCCTGCGCCGGGAGATCGACCGCAGCGCCGAGCACGCCCTCCGGAGGCTGCGCCGCGACGGGCGCGGAGCGCGCACCGTCGTGCTCAAGCTCAAGCGGTCCGACATGTCCCTGCTCACCCGCTCGGCGACGCTCCCGTCCGCCACCACCGACGGTGCCGTGCTCACCGCGACCGCGCAACGCCTCGCGCTCGATCCGATGGAGATCGGTGGTCTCCGGCTGGTCGGCGTCGGCTTCTCCGGGCTGAGCAGCGTGGAGCAGTTCACCCTGTTCGGGGAGGAGCCCGCGGAGGCCCCCGATGCCGACGTCTCCGAACGCGACGCGGCTGCGGCGTCGGCCGAGGCCGAGGTCGAGGTGCCCGCCGTCGGCTGGCGGCCGGGCATGGACGTCCGTCACCCCGAGTTCGGGCACGGCTGGGTGCAGGGTGCGGGCCATGGCGTGCTCAGCGTCCGCTTCGAGACCCGCACCTCCGGCGCCGGCCGCATGCGCAGCTTCAAGGCCGACGATCCCGAGCTCCGCGAGGCCGACCCCCTCGACTCCCTCGACTGGCCGGCCGAACACCTACGGGCCGCCGAGGAGGACGAGGACGACTGAGTTCTGCTCCCCGTACGCGGCGAAGTCGTTGCCGCCCAGGGGCCCTGCGCGATCACGCCGGATCGGCTATCGACAGAAGATTCGAGTAACCCGGGTGGTTCGGGAGTGGGTGCCGCCCACGGTCGGGAGGGGACGCGGGTCACTGTCCGTCGGCGGTCAGTAGCCCACGCAGTCGCTCGAGATCGGCGCGCACCGTCGCGCAGTCCCGCTCGAAGTCGGCGTCGCTCGCGCCGAGACGCCGGACGGTGAACAGCACCTCGGCTCCGTCGGGGTGGGCGAGGACGCGCAGCGGATTGTTGATGACGGTGCCGTCGGGCAGCGTCACGTCGTGATCGAGCACGCCGAACGGATTGTCCGGCGCGAACCGCACCCGGACCGCGCCCATCGGAGAGTCGGTGATGAGGTCGTCGCCGTCGACCCGTACTCCGGTCGCTAGTCCGGCGGCCCAGCGGACCAGGTTCTGCGGATCGCGGGCATAGGAGTAGACCACCGACGCGGGGCGGGCGATGACGACGGCGATGTGGCGGGATTCGTCGACCATCCCGAAACCGTACCCGGGTTAGGGTGCAGGAATGGGGAATCGATTCGCTCAGCGCAACCAAGTGGTGCCGGAGGAGCTGCGCTACGGAACGCTGGTGCGCGTGCTGCCGGAGGATCGACTGCGCGCCGCATCGATGCTGGTCTATCCGGGGTACCTCACCGCCGGGCACGCCGCTGCGGTCCTGCAGGCTGCGGGAATGAGCGTGGCGGACAGCGAGGAGACGGTCCGCACCGCGCAGGCGAGGTATCGGGCCCACCTGGACGATTCGGAAGGGCGGGGCGACTGGGAGCGCTTCGATGCGGCGTGCGACGAGATCGCGGCGCAGGGAATCGTGGTGCGGCACAACTTCACCTGCTGCCGGACCTGCGCCAACGAGGAGATCGACGACGAGCGCGCCGGCGAATGGGGCTACGTCTACTTCACCCAGCAGGACGCGCTGGAGCTCGCCTATGGTCAGGCGCAGGTCTACCTCGGATTCGGTACGTTCACCGATGTGGCCCGCCCCGATGTGGACGTCGCCGCCGAGGTGACCCGGGCGCTGGCGAAACAGGGCCTGGCCTTCGAGTGGGACGGCGCGGGCACCACGCGCGTACAGGTCGTCGGCATGGACTGGCGCCGCCCACTGGCCTGAGGCCACCGACCGGATCGAACAGCGCAGGCAGGAGACACGATGGCACCGGTGCTCGACGGGATCGTGGTCGCCGACTTCAGCAGGGTGCTCGCCGGGCCGTTGGCGACGGTGACGCTCGCCGACCTCGGTGCCGACGTGATCAAGATCGAACGACCGGGCGCGGGGGACGACACCCGCGCCTGGGGTCCGCCCTGGACGGAGCGCACCAGCGCGTACTTCGAGGCAGCGAACCGGTCCAAGCGCAGTATCGAGCTCGATCTCGACGACCCCGAGGACCGCGACGCCGCCCGGGAGCTGGTGCGCCGGGCCGACGTCCTCGTGGAGAACTTCCGCAGCGGGGCGCTCGACGCGAAGGGCCTCGGCTACGACGAGGCCGCCGCGATCAACCCGCGCCTGATCTACTGCTCCGTCACGGGTTTCGGCTCGGAGGCGGGCGCGGCGCTGCCGGGCTACGACTTCCTGGTCCAGGCGCTCGGCGGCCTGATGAGCATCACCGGTGAGCCGGACGGCGACCCGATGAAGGTGGGAGTCGCCCTCGTGGACGTCCTCACCGCGAAGGACGCCGTCGCCGGGATCCTCGCCGCGCTCTTCGAGCGGGAGCGGTCGGGCCTGGGCCAGCACGTCGAGGTGAACCTGCTCTCGTCGCTCCTCGGGTCGCTCGCGAATCAGGGCGCGAACTTCCTCGCGACGGGCAGCGCACCTTCGCGGCTGGGCAACACCCACCCGTCGATCGCGCCCTACGAGGCGCTGCGCTGCCGCGACGGCCTGCTGGCCGTCGCGTGCGGCAACGACGGACAGTTCGCGCGACTCGTGGCCACCGCCGGCGCCGCCGAGCTCGCCCGGGATCCGCGGTTCGCGACGAATCCGGACCGCGTGCGTCACCGCGCCGAGCTGGTCGCGCTGCTCGAGGAGCGCCTGGCGGCGGACCACGCGGAGGAGTGGGCCCGCCGGCTCACGGAGGCCGGGGTGCCGGCCGGTACCGTGGGCGACGTCGCCTCGGGGTTCGCGCTCGCCGACCGCCTGGGCCTGCGCCCGCGCGTCCACATCGGCGACGGTGCGATGGATCAGGTGCGCAGTCCGATCACTTTGTCCCGCACTCCCGTCGGCGACTACCGCCGGCCGCCGGCGCTGGGCGAGCACACGGAATCCATCCGCGCGGACCTGGGGTCACCGCCCCAGGTACGCGCCGATCCACCGCGGGCCCACCCCGGCGGCCAGCAGGGCGAGCAGCACGATGCGCGCCTGCCCGGGGCGCAGACGGCGCGATAGCAGGGCGCCCGCGGCGACGAGGTCGGCCGCGCCCCCGCCCCCGCCGTAGGCGGCGTCGACGGGGCCGGTGGCGATGCGGGTCGAGACGACCACCACCACGCCCGCGTCGAGGGCACGCCGCACGGCGTCCGCGAGCGCCACCGTCGTGTTGCCGCTCCCGGTGCCCGCGACCACGATCCCGCGTGCGCCGGCGGCGACGGCCGCGTCGACGAGGGCACCGTCGGCCCCCGGGTAGGAGGCGACGACGTCCACCCGGACGTCGGCGACCGGGGCGTGCTTGGCCAGCAGGCGGTGCGGCGCCGTGCCGCGCAGCTCGGCGACCGGGATGCCGCCGGAGAAGGGTTGCGGCGCGACGGTCGACAGTTTCGCGAGTCCGCGCACCGTCTGCACCTCACCGGCGAAGGACACCAGCACCCCCAGCCCCCGGTACGCGGGATCGGCCGCGACCGCGATCGCCTCCGCGAGGTTCGCGGGACCGTCGGCGACGGGGGAGTCCGCCGAGTGCTGGGCACCGGTGAAGACCACGGGCCGCGGGTCGGCATGAGCGAGGTCCACCAGGAGTGACGTCTCCTCCATGGTGTCCGTGCCGTGCGTCACGACGACCCCGGCGACGTCGGGGTCCGCGAGGGCGTCGGCGACCGCGGCGCGGATCTCGTCCAGCTGGTCGAGCGTCAGCGCGGACGAGTCCGCGGCCGTCACATCGCGGACCGTCACCCCGACCCCCGTCACCGCGCCGGCCGTCGCCACCAGCGCCGCACCGGCGTCGGCGGGCACGGCGGCGCCGGAGTCGTCGTGGCGGCTGGCGATGGTGCCGCCCGTGGCGAGCACGATCACTTCAGGCATGCGTGCAGCATGTCACGCCCGGTGCGGGGAACGGTGGCGCACCGCCCCACGTTTGGCATAGTGGAGGCCGCAGAACGACGGTCGGACGGAGGTGAATCTCTCGATGCGTGGACGGGTCCTCATGGCCCCCGCCGCGGTGCTCGTGGGCCTGGCCTGCGGTGCCTGCAGTGGGGAGAACACCGAGTCGCGGTCGAGCACCCCTTCCGCCGTCTCCGTCCAGGTGACGGAGGCGCCGTCGAGTACGCCGGACCGCGCGCCCTCGACGCAGCAGCTCGAGGAGATGCTGGGCCGGGCGGTCGATCCGAAGGTCCCGCTCGAGGAGAAGGTCCAGCTGGTGCAGGGCGCCACCACCGCCGACGGCCCGCTGTTCGACGAGCTGGTCAAACTGCGCAGCGACAACCCTCAGGTCAGCTGGCACATCGGCCGTCCCGTGCTGGAGCAGCCGGGCCAGGCGAAGGCACAGTTCTCGGTGCTCATGGGCGGCACCAACCAGCTCGCGTACGCCTCGCTCGCCTTCGACGAGGGCCGTTGGAAACTGCAGAAGTCCTACGCCTGCCAGATGATCACCCAGGTGGGGCGCGACTCGCCGTCCTGCCACTGACCGCGCGGACGGCCCACGCTCACTGCGGCCCGAACCGGTAGACGCTGCCCGTCTTCTGGGTGAGCTTCTTCGCCGGGTCGTCGCCGACGAGGGTCCGGCCGCCCTCCAACTGCACGCCGCCCTGTCCGAAGGCGCGCGCCGGATCGATGTCGACGGTCCCGTTGCCCTCCGAGGTGAAGCTCTCGATCGTCAGAGTGCTGTCGCTGCCCGGCACGCGGAAGACGGAGTCGACGGGCGATTCGTCGACCTTCGCCTTGAGCTCGGGCCGTTCGACGGTGCCGCCGAGCGTCACCCGCATCGTCTGCGTGAGGGTGCTGTCGGCGCGGATGGAGCGGGTCACCGTCCAGGTCGCGCCGGGGGCGACGGGTTCGGCGGGGAGCGGGATGAGCCGCAGGAAGGTCTGCAACAGGGCCTGCTCGAAGGCTCCCTGGGCCTCGGAGGAGGCGTCGGGCGGCGCCGCCAGCGTGAACGAGCGCACCTCGCCGCTCGCGGCCAGCTTCACCCGTGCCACCGACCCGTCCTCCACCTCGAGAGCCTTCGTCGTCGCGGGGTCCGTGGAGCGCGGCGCGGAGAAGAAGAGGTAGACGTCGAGCGGATCGGCGCACGCGGGCTGCGCGGCCAGCGGCAGCGTCACATCGCGGTTCCCGCCGGAGGGCTGCTCGCCCGCCACCTGCGAGACCTGCAGCGAGTTGGTGAACAGCGCGTACTCGGCGACCGCGGTGGGGCGGACCGTCAGCGGGCGCGGCGCCCCCTCGCCGGGGGAATCGAGCACGACCTTCGCCTGCGGGACGTCCACCGTGACCGCGTGCCCCGGAAGCGTGGGCGGGAGCGCGGCGCACCCCGCCGTCGCAGCGGGCGCCGCGACCGACTGCCGGGCCGGCGCCGCGGAGGAGGCGCCGGCGTCCGCCGGCTCGCCCCCGCCGCACCCCGCCAGGGCCGCGCCGAGCGCCACCGTCGACACCGCCACCACCGGGACCAGCCGCAACCGCTTGCCATGCACACCGCCACCGTAGTGGATGATGGAGCCATGGATTCCCCCGCAACCGCGCGGCCGAGCTGGTATCGGAGCCCGCGCATCCTCCTGGCGGTGGTCGCGATCGCGGTCTTCCTCATCGACCTGGCAGCCAAGACCACGGTGGTCCGGCACATGACCCTGGGCGAGAAGATCCACGTGCTCGGCCCGTTCAGCCTGTACTTCGTGAAGAACCCGGGTGCGGCGTTCTCGATGGCCACCGGATACACGTGGGTGCTCACGCTGATCGCGGTCGGCGTGGTGGTGTGGATCGTGCGGATGGGCTCCAAGCTCACCTCGCTGCCGTGGGCCCTCGGTCTCGGCCTGGTGCTGGGCGGTGCACTGGGCAACCTCGCCGACCGCATCTTCCGCGCCCCGGGTGTCTTCCGCGGACACGTCATCGACTTCTTCTCCGTCGGCGATTGGTTCCCCGTCTTCAACACGGCCGACTCCGCGATCAGCGTCGCCGCGGTGCTGCTCGTCGCGCTCACCCTGTTCGGTCGCGATCCGTACGAGGGCTTCGGTGAGAAGCGCACGCGCACCCCTGACCAGAACGGCGCCGAGGGCGCCCGCACCACCGGACCGGAGGCGACCGATGCGTGAGTCCCGCACCATGCCGGTACCCGACGGGCTCGACGGCCTGCGGGTCGACGCGGGCGTCGCCCGCCTGCTGGGTCTGTCCCGCACCGTCGTCACCGAGCTGGCGGCCGAGGGGTCCGTCACGCTCGACGGGGTCGCGGTCGGCAAGTCCGACAAACTGCGCGCCGGCGCCCTGCTCGACGTGACGCTGCCGGAGCCCGCGCGTCCGCTGGAGATCGTCGCCGAGCCGGTGCCGGGGATGAACATCCTCTACTCCGACGCCGACATCGTTGTCGTCGACAAGCCCGTGGGCGTCGCCGCGCACGCCTCCGTCGGCTGGACCGGCCCCACGGTGATCGGCGGCCTGGCCGCCGCGGGGTTCCGGATCTCCACGTCGGGCGCGCCGGAGCGGCAGGGCATCGTCCACCGCCTCGACGTGGGAACCTCGGGCGTCATGGCCGTCGCCGTCTCCGAGCGCGCCTACACCGTGCTCAAGCGGGCGTTCAAGCAGCGCACCGTCGACAAGCGCTACCACGCGCTGGTACAGGGCCACCCGGACCCGATGTCCGGGACGATCGATGCGCCGATCGGGCGGCACCGCAGCTCCGACTGGAAGTTCGCGGTCACCAAGGACGGCAAGCCGTCCATCACGCACTACGACACGATCGAGGCCTTCCAGGCCGCGACGCTGCTCGACGTGCACCTCGAGACCGGCCGGACGCATCAGATCCGCGTGCACTTCGCCGCGCTGCACCACCCGTGCTGCGGCGACCAGACCTACGGCAGCGACCCGGTGCTCGCCAAGCGGCTCGGCCTCGACCGCCAGTGGCTGCACGCCCGGACGCTCGGCTTCACGCACCCCACGAAGGGGGAGTACGTGGAGTTCACCTCGCCCTACCCCGACGATCTGCAGAGCGCCCTGGACGTCCTGCGGGACGCGTGAGCCGCACTGGGACCGCCCGCGGGGCAGCGGGCTGGGGCGCGCTGCTCGTCGTCGCCCTGGGGCTGGCCTTCTGGCTGGGTTCGGCGACGCCGGTGCGGAATGTGCGGCCCGACGGTGACCGGCTCGGCCCGCAGTCCGGTCAGGCGGTCGCGGAGTACCTCGCGGCCGCCCGCGCATCCCTGGGCGCGGCGCCCGCGGGGGAGCGGCGCTGGGCTCTGCTCTCCCCGGCCGCGGAATGGACGCCCGACGAGGTGTGGACCCGCGCCGCCGGACTCGACCGGGTGGGGCGCGTGCTGGTGCGGGTGCGCATCCCGGGCGTGCAGACCCCGACCGCGGCGGTGGCGCCCGGCCAGAGCAGGGAGGGCGTAGCGGCCGTGAACGAGCTCGCCGCGCTGGCGATGCCGGGGCTGGTCGCGCCCGGCGCGCGCGGCGACGCGATCGCGCGGGTCACGGCGTCCCGGCTGCGCGCCGGGGTGCCCGCGGTGGTCGGCGTCGTGGTGTGGGGCACGGGCGACGCCCTGCGGGCGGTCGCCGGTCGACCCGGTGTCCGGTCGGTGCAGGTCCTCCCGCGCGACGGTGCCCGGTTCGGCGTCTCGGCCCTGCTCCCGTCCTACACCGACACCGTGACTCCGGGCCCCGACGATCGCCCGGTGCCGGCCCGTTAAATTACTGTTCTACATCTGTATCGTGATGACATGAACTCGCCGCGAACGCGCCCGGTCGGATGCCTGGTCTCCGTCGTCGCGGGCACGGCCGTGTTGGCGGTGCTCGCCTTCGTGGTCGCCTCGTGCGCGACCTTCGGCGACGAGAAGCCGCGCGAGCTCGACGCCAAGGGGTTGCGGAAGACGGTGCGGGAGTGGACGGGCGCCTCCCTTCCCGAATCGTTGACCGTGATCCGCGCGTCGCGGACCGACGCCTTCATGGATCCCTACATGAGCGCGGTCTTCGAGGCCCCGACGGCCGGTGTCGACGACTTCGTCGGAACGCTCGGCGCGCGCCGACTTCGGGAGTTCGCGCCCGACTGCTCCACCCCCGTGGGGGCGCCCGTCTTCACGGAGCTCCCTGGTTCGGAACGAACCTTCGACGCGGGCCCGCAGCCCTGGTTCGCCAATATGCAGGGACAGTACGAGGGCGACTACAGCGTCATCAGGCCGGTCGAGAGCGGAGTCCTCGAGCGGTGCCGGAACATCGTCACCGTCTTCGCCAGGCCGACGAGTCCCTTCGTCGACATGGCGATCCAGAAGAAGGATGACGGCACGAGCCGCGTCGTGCTCGCGGTGACCTACACCTGAGCCGAGACACATCTCACGATGTGAGAAACCTCTCCGGGATCGCGGAGTCAATCCGCGCCATCGCGAACTAGCGTCGAAGGCATGGCAACCGTGCATCGCAGCAGTGGATTCATCGCCCTCCCGGCGCGTGCGCTGTGGGACGTGCTCGTCGACGTGGAGCGCCTGCCGCGGTGGCAGCCCTTCGTCGTCTCGGCCCCGCTGCGGGACCCGGTCGCGCTCGGCGCGCGCCTGGACTGGGTGCCGGATCTGCGTGTGGCGTGGATCCACCGCCGCTTCGCGGCGCCCGCCACCGTCGTCGAGTTCGAGCCCGAGCGCGCGCTCGCGATCGCGCAGGACGAGCCGGCGGGGACCACGACGTTGCGCTGGGCCCTTCGTCCGGTCGACGGCGGCACCGTCGTCGAGCAGACGGTGACGGCCGACGGTCCGTCGGCACCGTTCTTCGACCGCATGGTCGCCCGACGGTTCGCCGCCGACGCCGATACGAGTCTTGCGCGGCTGGCGATGCTCGCCGGCCCGCCGCGCGCCGCCGACCCGCTCCACGTGGTCATCGCCGGCGGCACTGGAGCGCTCGGCCGCCGCGTCGCGGCGGACCTGGTCCGGCGCGGGCACGAGGTCACGATCCTCACCCGGTCGATCCGCGCCGACGTGCCGTACCCGCAGGTCACGTGGGACGGGCGCACCGTCGGGGCGTGGTCGGCCGTGCTCGACGGGCCGAACACCGCGGTGATCAACCTCGCGGGCAAGCTGGTCGACTGCCGCCCGACCGCCGCGAACATCGCCGCGCTCACGGCCAGTCGCGTCGATGCCACGCGCGCCCTCGTCGAGGCGGCCCGGGGTCGCGGCGTCCGCCGCTGGGTGCAGGCGAGCACCACCGCGATCTGGAGCGACGCGGGGGAGCGCTGGTGCACCGAGGACACCCCGCTGCCCGATCCGGGGCTCCCGCAGATGACGGGCGTCGCCCGCCCGTGGGAGGAGGCGTCGGCCGACGCCGACACCGCGCACCGCACGATCCTGCGCACCTCGATCGTGCTCGACACCGACTCGCCCGCGATGGCGAAGATGGTCGGCGTCACCCGGGCGTTCCTCGGGGGCAGCCTGGGCGACGGCCGCCAGTGGTTCAGCTGGATCCACCGCGACGACTGGCTCGCGGTGGTCCGGGCCGGCCTCGGCATCGAACCCGGCGTCGACCTGCCCGACGGGGTGGTCGTGGCCGCCGCGCCGAACCCCGTCCGCAACGCCGACCTCATGACGGCGTTGCGCCGCCACCTGCATCGCCCGTTCGCCCCGCCGACGCCGGCGCCGGTGCTCGCGCTCGGCGCGATCGGCATGCGGAGCGATCCCGCGCTCGGCCTCACGGGGCGGCACGCAACGTCGACGGTGCTGCCCGCCGCGGGCTTCCGGTTCGCGCACCCGACCCTCGACGGCGCGCTCACCGACCTCCTCGGCTGAACCGCCCCGCGTCCGCAATCGACCGATTCGCCCGTGGCGAACGGAAAATCAATTGTGAGTGCGCGCTCACTTCTGTAGTCTCAACATCGTGCCCGCGGCTAACGAAACCCGATCCCGCGCGCCGCACCTGCCGCCCGACGAGCGGCGCGCGGCGCTCATCGCCGCTACTCGGGACGCGCTGCTGGATTACGGCGCCGTGCCCACCACCAAGCAGATCGCGCAGCACGCGGGCGTCGCCGAGGGCACCATCTTCCGGGTCTTCGACTCCAAGGAGGCTCTGCTCGATGCGGTGATGCTCGAATCCTTCGATCCGGACGACCTGCTCGCCGCGATCGACGCCATCGATCCCACGCTGCCGCTGCGGGCACGGCTCTACCGGTTCACCGAACTCGTCCAGGGACGGTTCCAGCGGATCTTCGGGCTCATGGACGCACTCGGCCTCGTCGCCCCGCCCCACACGCGGGACCGGGACGCGCACCGTCGGGCGAAGGACGGCGGCCCGGCGATCATGGCCCGGCTCCGCGGCGTCATCGGCGACGACGCCGATCAGCTGCGTGTCCCGCCGGAGGAGGCGATCCACCTCCTGCGCCTGCTCACCTTCTCGGGCAGCCACCCGCACATCAGCGAGGGCGCGATCCTCGCGCCCGACCGCATCGTCGACGTCCTGCTCGACGGCATCGCCGCCCCGAACATCAGCCCCGCCGCCGGCCCCGCCGGCTCAGCCACCTCCGAGCGAAGGACCAGCCCCCAGTGACTCTGCTCAGACTCGTCGCCGCGCACCTGCGGCCCTACCGCACCTGGCTGTGGGCCGTCGCGGCCTTCCAGCTCGTCAGCGTCGTCGCGAACCTCGTGCTGCCCAGCATCAACGCCAAGATCATCGACCTCGGCGTCACGCCCGGCGACACCGGCTACATCTGGCGCATGGGCGGAATCATGTTGGTGATCACCCTGTTCCAGGTGATCGCCGCGGGTGGCGCGACCTACTTCGCGGCGCGCAGCGCGATGGCCTTCGGCCGCGACACCCGGCGTTCCCTGTTCGGGCGGGTCCGCACCTTCTCCGGCCGTGAGGTCTCCGGTTTCGGCGCCGCCTCGCTCATCACCCGCACCACGAACGATGTGCAGCAGGTCCAGCTCCTCGTGCTGATGACGCTGTCGATGATGATCCAGGCCCCGTTCATGGCCGTCGGCGGCGTCTTCATGGCGCTGCGCGAGGAGCCCGGCCTCGCCTGGCTCATGGTGGTCGCCGTGCCGGTCCTGGGCGCCGTGCTCGGCGTGGTGATCGCGAAGATGATCCCCGGCTTCCGCGTCGTGCAGACCCGCCTGGACTCGGTCAACCAGGTTCTGCGCGAACAACTCACGGGCGTCCGTGTGATCCGGGCCTTCGTCCGCGAGCCGGTCGAGCGGGAGCGGTTCGACGGTGCCAACACGGCCCTCACCGACGCCTCCGTCCGCGTCATGCGCCTGATGGCGGTCATGTTCCCGTGGGTGATGCTGGTGCTCAACCTCTCCACCGTGGCGGTGTGGTGGTTCGGCGCGCACCTGATCGCCGACGGCACCGCGCAGATCGGCTCCGTCACCGCCTACATGCAGTACATGATGCAGATCCTGATGTCGGTGATGATGGCGACGTTCATGGTGATGATGGTGCCGCGCGCCTCCGTCGCCGCCGAGCGCATCACCGACGTGCTCGCCACCACCTCCACCGTCGCGCCGCCGGACCGTCCCGATCCGCTTCCCGTGATCACGGGCGCGGTCGACCTCGACGACGTGACCATGTGCTACCCCGGCGCCGCGAAACCGGTGTTGCAGAACGTGAACCTGTCGGCCCGGCCGGGGGAGACCGTCGCCATCATCGGCTCGACCGGTTCCGGGAAGTCGACGTTGATCAATCTGTTGGCGCGGCTCTTCGACGCCACCTCCGGGGCCGTGCGCTACGACGGGGTGGATGTGAAGGACCTGGCCGTCGACGCCCTGTGGGGACATGTCGGGCTGGTTCCGCAGCGCGGCTACCTGTTCAGCGGCACCGTCGCGAGCAACCTCCGCTTCGGCAACCCGGAGGCCACCGACGAGGAACTCGCCGAGGCCCTGCGCATCGCGCAGGCGGAGGACTTCGTCGCCGAGCTCGGCGGCCTCGACGCCCCGATCGCGCAGGGCGGCACCAACGTCTCGGGCGGTCAGCGCCAGCGGCTCGCGATCGCCCGCGCTCTCGTCGCGAAGCCCGCGATCTATCTCTTCGACGACAGCTTCTCCGCGCTCGACCTCGCGACCGATGCGAAGCTCCGCGCGGCGCTGCGGCCGTACACGCGGGAGGCCACCGTCTTCATCGTGGGCCAACGCATCTCGACGATCGCGGGCGCCGACCAGATCCTCGTCCTCGAGGACGGCGAGGTGGTCGGCCACGGCACCCACGCCGAGCTGCTCGAGACCTGTCCCACCTATCAGGAGATCGCCGGCAGCCAGGCGACGGCGGGGAGTGCAGCATGACCGGACCGGGAGCACGGGCCTCCGCCGCGGCGACGGCGGGTTCGCCCGCGCAGAAGCCGATGACCTTCTGGCCCTCGTTGAAACGGCTCCTGGGCCGGCTGCGCGAGCAGCGCTCGGCGATGGCGGCGGCGGTGCTGCTCTCCATCGGGTCGGTCACGGCCGCGGTGATCGCGCCGAAGGTGGTGGGCTCCGCGGTCGACGCGATCTACGACGGCTTCCGCTCACAGCTGCAGCACGGTCCCGGCATCGACTTCCACCGGGTGGGAACTATTCTCGCCTGGGTGATCGCGCTGTTCGTCGCGAGTGCGGTGCTGCAGTACGCGCAGGGCTACCTGCTCAACGGCGCGGTGCAGCGGGTCATGTACTCGCTGCGGCGCGAGGTCGAGGAGAAGCTGAACCGCCTGCCGCTGAGCTACTTCGACAAGCAGCCCCGCGGCGAGTTGCTCTCCCGCGTGACCAACGACATCGACAACCTCGGTCAGTCGCTGACCCAGGCGCTGAGCCAGCTCATCGTCTCGGCGTTCACCGTGATCGGGGTCCTGATCATGATGCTCGTGGTCTCGCCGCTGCTCACCGCGGTCGCGGTCGTCGTGATCCCGCTCATCGTGATCTTCGCGGGGCAGATCATGAAGCGCAGCCAGAAGCACTTCGTGGCGCAGTGGAAGTCGACGGGATCGCTCAACGCCCAGGTCGAGGAGGCCTTCACCGGTCACGATCTGGTCACCGTCTACGGCCGGGGCGACGCGCTGCAGGAGCGTTTCGCTCAGGAGAACGACGCGCTCATGACGGCGAGCTACAAGGCGCAGTTCCTCTCGGGGCTGGTCATGCCGATCAGCATGTTCGTCGGCAACCTGCAGTACGTGGCGGTGTGCGTGGTCGGCGGCCTGCGCGTCGCGGCGGGCGGCATGAGCCTGGGCGACGTCATCGCCTTCATCCAGTACTCGCGCCAGTTCACCCAGCCCGTCACGCAGATGGCCTCGATGGTCAACATGCTGCAGTCGGGCGTGGCCTCCGCCGAGCGCGTCTTCGCGATCCTCGACGCCGACGAGCAGACGGCGGAACGGCCGGGCGCGCTGCCGGAGCCGACCCGTGGCCGGGTCGCGTTCGAGGACGTCTCCTTCGGCTACAAGAGCGACGAGCCGCTCATCGAAGGACTGAACCTCGTGGCCGAGCCGGGGCGCACCGTCGCCGTGGTGGGACACACGGGCGCGGGCAAGACCACCCTGGTCAACCTGATCATGCGGTTCTACGAGCTCACCGGCGGCCGGATCACGATCGACGGGACCGACATCGCCGAGGTCGAGCGCGCCGACCTGCGCCGGCGGATGGGCATGGTGCTGCAGGACACCTGGCTGTTCGAGGGCACCATCATGGAGAACATCCGCTACGGCCGCCTGGACGCGACCGACGAGGAGGTCTACGCCGCAGCGCGCGCCACCTTCGTCGACCGCTTCGCGCACTCCTTACCGGACGGCTACGACACCGTGCTCGACGACGAGTCGGGCAGCGTCTCCGCGGGTGAGCGGCAGCTCATCACGATCGCGCGGGCCTTCCTCGCCGAGCCGGCCATCCTCATCCTCGACGAGGCGACCAGCTCGGTGGACACCCGCACGGAGGTGCTGTTGCAGCGCGCGATGCACGCCCTCCGCGCCGACCGTACGAGCTTCGTCATCGCGCATCGCCTTTCGACCATCCGCGACGCGGACGTCATCGTCGTGATGGACCACGGTCGGATCGTCGAGCAGGGTTCGCACGACGAGCTGCTCGCGGCGGGCGGACACTACGCCGGGCTGTACCGGGCGCAGTTCGAGGGCGTGGAGATCTGACGCGCGAGTCGGTGAAGTACTCGCCGACGGGGCGCCGCTGCGCGAGCGGGTTACGCTGGTGCTCGACGGAACGGACGACATGGGGCAGAAGCGACGGACATGAGTGACGAACTCGCACCCGGGACGGTGATCGGCGGTTATCGGATCGAGCGACGCCTCGGATCCGGCGGCATGGGCTCCGTCTACCTCGCCAAGCACCCCGAGCTGCCCCGGTACGACGCCCTCAAGGTCCTGGGGGCCGGCTACTCGGGCGACGAGGCCTTCCGCAAGCGTTTCCTGCGCGAGGCCGAGCTCGCAGCCCGGCTCGATCACCCCAACGTGGTCACGATCTACAACCGCGGCACGGAGGGCGCGCGGCTGTGGATCGCGATGCAGTACGTCGAGGGCGACGACTGCGCGGTGCTGCTCAAGCGCAACCCGGGCGGGTTGCCGCCCGCCGTCGCGGTCGAGATCATCGGCCAGATCGGGCGCGGGCTGGACCGGGCGCACCGCGCCGGGCTGCTGCACCGCGACATCAAGCCCGCGAACATCCTGGTCGCGGCTCCCGACGACGAGGACGACGGCGAGGAGCGGCGGGCGCTGCTCACCGACTTCGGGGTCGCCAAGGGCGGCGAGGACACCTCGCAGCTCACGGCCGTCGGCACCGTCCTCGCGACGCTCGCCTACGCCTCGCCGGAGCAGCTGTGCGGCGAGGAGCTGGACCCGCGCTCGGACCAGTACTCGCTGGCCGCGACCTTCTTCCACCTGGTCACGGGCAAGGTCCCGTACACCGGTGCGAGCACCGACGCGGTGATCGACGCGCACTTCAACGCGCCGCCGCCGCGCATCTCGCAGATCCGGGAGGGCGTCCCGCCGGCCGTCGACGCCGTGGTCGCGCGCGGGCTCGCCAAGACTCCGGCGGAGCGGTTCGCCACGTGCAAGGAGTTCGCGACCGCGCTGAAGTCGGCGCTGACGGCGCCCGTCGGCCGCGCCGCGCCGCGCCCCGTGCCGCGCCCCGCACCGCCGGGCTACGTGCCCGGGCCCGGGCACCCGTCCGGCCCGCAGCCGCCCGCGACGGCGGGCAGGCCGTCGCTGCCCGCACAGCGGAGCGTCGCGCCGGGCATCCGCGGGCAGGCGAATCGCCCCAGCTACCCGACGGCGCGACCGCCGCAGCCCGCCGCCCCGCAACCCGGTCCGCCGTCCGCGGGGCCGCAGCCGCTGTACGGCGCGAGCCCCGGCGCCCGGTCCGGGGCGCTGCAGCGACCGCCGGCGCCGCGTGCGCAGCCCGCGAAGGCTCCGGCATCGGGCGGAATGTCGCCCGGCGTGCTGGTGCTGGTGGGAGTGGCGGTGGTCGCGTTGCTGGTGTTGATCCTGGTCATCGCCTTCGGCTGACGATCGGTCGGACGTGTCGGTGGCAGCGCCTACACTGCGTAATGACAGCGATGAGATTCTCCACCGGAGGTGAGTAGCCCATGACGTCCGCCGCCGGCTCCTTCGTGCATCTGCACAACCACACCGAGTACTCGATGCTCGACGGTGCGGCCAAGGTCGATCCGCTGTTCGCGGAGGCCAAGCGTCTGGGCATGACGGCGGTGGGCATGTCCGACCACGGCAACATGTTCGGTGCATCGGACTTCTACAACACGGCGAAGAAGTACGACATCACCCCGATCATCGGGATCGAGGCGTACATCGCCCCCGAGTCCCGGTTCAACACCAAGCGCGTCAAGTGGGGCGATCCGTCGCAGAAGAGCGACGACGTCTCGGGTTCGGGTGCGTACACCCACATGACCATGGTGGCGGAGAACGCGACCGGTCTGAGGAACCTGTTCAAGCTCAGCTCGCTGGCGTCGATCGAGGGGCAGCTGGGCAAGTGGTCCCGCATGGACGCGGAGATCATCGCCGAGCACGCCGAGGGCATCATCGCCACCACGGGCTGCCCGTCGGGGGAGGTGCAGACCCGGCTGCGGCTCGGGCACGAGCGGGAGGCGCTGGAGGCCGCCGCGAAGTGGCAGGAGATCTTCGGCAAGGAGAACTTCTACCTCGAGCTCATGGACCACGGCATCGACATCGAGCGCCGCGTCCGCGAGGGGCTGCTCAACATCGGCCGCCAGCTGGGCATCAAGCCGCTGGCCACGAACGACTGCCATTACGTCACCAAGGACAAGGCCGAGTCGCACGGCGCGCTGCTGTGCATCCAGACCGGCAAGACGCTGTCCGATCCCACGCGTTTCCAGTTCGACGGTGACGGCTACTACCTCAAGTCCGCGCAGGAGATGCGGGAACTCTGGGATTCGCAGGTGCCGGGCGCGTGCGATTCGACGGTGGAGATCGGCGAGCGCGTCCAGTCCTACGCCGAGGTGTGGGAGCACAAGGACCGGATGCCCCGGTTCCCCGTACCGGAGAACCACACGCAGGAGTCCTTCCTCGAGTCCGAGGTGATGGACGGGCTGAACCGCCGCTTCCCCGACGGTCCGCCGGAGGACTACGTCGAGCGGGCGAAGTACGAGCTCTCGGTCATCAACGAGATGGGTTTCCCGGCGTACTTCCTCGTCGTCGGCGACCTGATCGCGCACGCGCACGAGGTCGGCATCCGCGTGGGTCCGGGCCGTGGTTCCGCCGCAGGCTCGCTCGTGGCGTGGGCGCTGGGCATCACCAACATCGACCCGATCCCGCACGGCCTGCTGTTCGAGCGGTTCCTCAACCCCGAGCGCGTCTCGATGCCCGATATCGACATCGACTTCGACGATCGCCGCCGCGGGGAGATGATCACCTACGCCTCGGAGAAGTGGGGCTCCGACAAGGTGGCCCAGGTCATCACGTTCGGCACCATCAAGACGAAGGCCGCCATCAAGGACTCGGCCCGCGTCATCTACGGCCAGCCCGGTTACTCGATCGCCGACCGCATCACCAAGGCGCTCCCGCCGCCCATCATGGCCAAGGACATCTCGGTCAAGGGCATCACCGACCCGGAGCACGAGCGGTACAAGGAGGCCGTCGAGGTCCGGCAGCTGATCGAGACCGATCCGGATGTCAAGAAGATCTACGACATGGCGCTCGGGCTCGAGGGCCTGATCCGCAACGCCGGCGTGCACGCCTGCGCGGTGATCATGTCCTGTGATCCGCTCACCGACGCGATCCCGGTGTGGAAGCGTGCGCAGGACGGCGCGATCATCACCGGTTGGGACTACCCGTCGTGCGAGGCCATCGGCCTGCTGAAGATGGACTTCCTGGGCCTGCGCAACCTCACCGTCATCGGTGACGCGCTGGACAACATCAAGCACAACCGCGGTGTCGAGCTGGACATGGACCAGCTCCCACTCGACGACGAGACCACGTACGAGCTGCTGCAGCGGGGCAACACCCTCGGCGTCTTCCAGCTCGACGGCGGGCCGATGCGCGACCTCCTGCGCCGCATGCAGCCGACCAAGTTCGAGGACATCGTGGCCGTCGGCGCCCTGTACCGACCCGGCCCGATGGGCATGAACGCGCACAACGACTACGCGGATCGCAAGAACGGCCGGCAACAGGTCAAGCCGATCCATCCGGAGCTCGAGGAGCCGCTCAAGGAGATCCTCGCGGACACGTTCGGCCTGATCGTGTTCCAGGAGCAGATCATGCAGATCGCGCAGAAGGTCGCCGGGTACAGCCTCGGACAGGCCGACATCCTGCGGCGCGCGATGGGCAAGAAGAAGAAGGAGGTCCTCGACGAAGCGTACGGCGGCTTCCAGCAGGGCATGCTCGACAACGGCTTCTCCCAGGCCGCGATCACCGCACTGTGGGAGACGGTGCTGCCCTTCGCGGGTTACGCGTTCAACAAGTCGCACGCCGCCGCCTACGGCCTGGTCTCCTACTGGACCGCCTACCTCAAGGCGAACTACCCGGCCGAGTACATGGCCGCGCTGCTCACCTCCGTCGGCGACGACAAGGACAAGGCCGCCATCTACCTCGGTGACTGCCGCCGCCTCGGCATCACCGTCCTCCCGCCGGACGTCAACGAGTCCTTCCACGCCTTCACCTCGGTGGGCGAGGACATCCGATTCGGCATGGGGTCGGTGCGCAACGTCGGTGAGGGCGTGGTCGCGTCCATCGTGAACACCCGCACGGAGAAGGGGAACTTCACCTCCTTCTCGGATTACCTCGCCAAGATCGAGGTCGCGGCCTGTTCCAAGAAGGTCACCGAATCCCTCATCAAGGCGGGCGGTTTCGACTCGCTCGACCATCCCCGCAAGGGCCTGCTGCTGGTGCACGCCGACGCGATCGAGTCGGTCCTGTCCACCAAGAAGGCCGAGGCCGTGGGCCAGTTCGATCTCTTCGGATCGATGGGCGAGGAGGACGGTGCCGCCGGTCCGATCGACGACGTCTTCACGATCAAGGTCCCCGACGAGGAATGGGACGGCAAGCACAAACTCGCCCTCGAACGGGAGATGCTGGGGCTGTACGTCTCCGCGCACCCGCTCGACGGTGTCGAGCACGTCATCGCCGCGCAGACCGACACCGCCATCCCGGCCATCGTGGAGGGCGACGTCAAGGACGGCACCCAGGTCACCGTCGGCGGCATCCTGCAGTCCGTGAACCGGCGCGTGAACAAGAACGGCGCGCCCTTCGCTTCAGCGCAGATCGAGGACCTCTCGGGTGGTATCGAGGTGTTCTTCTTCCCGCAGGCCTACGCCGCGTACGGCGCCGAGGTCGTCGAGGACGCGGTGGTGCTCATCAAGGCGCGCGTGAACTTCCGGGACGACAAGGTCACCCTGATCGCCAACGACATCGCGCCGATCGACCTGTCCCAGATCGGTGTGGCGAAGCCGCTGTCACTGACGATGCAGACCCGGGTGTGCACGCAGGACAAGGTCTCCGCGCTCAAGCAGGTGCTGCAGCGTCACCCCGGCGTCTCGGACGTGCACGTCAAGCTCGTCAGCGGCGACAAGGCCACCACGCTGCGGCTCGACGACACCCTCCGGGTGAACCCGTCGTCGTCGCTGATGGGCGACCTGAAGGCGTTGCTCGGCCCGAACTGCCTGGCCTGACCCGATCACACCCCGGCGCTCCCGAAGATCCGCTGGAACAGGTCCTCGCCGTGGCTCGTGGGCAGGGGCCGGCCGGGCAGGATCCGGAAGGTGCGATCTCCGGTGGGGAGGCGCTCCGCGCGCAGGAAGGCGTGCCGCGGGTCGCCCGCATCGGCGAGACCGCGCGCGAGCTCGTACATGTGCGTCACGTACACGACGGAGATCCCGCAGTCCCGCATCGTTTCCACGATCTGCCGCGCCAGCGCCGCCCCCTCGCGCTCGTTCGTCGAGGCGAGCGACTCGTTGCACAGCAGGAGCGCTCCCGGGCGGATCACGTCGGCGACCGCGCTCATCCGGCCCAGTTCCTCCTCCAGCCGCCCCGCGGTGTCGCCGCCTCCCCGCTCCTCGCCGCCGAAGTGGGTGAGGACCTGAGGATGGACGGGCCCGCGGTAGTCGCGTGCCGGGACCGGCATTCCGCAGCGGAACATGAGCTGCGCCGTGCCGATGCTCCGCAGCAGCGTCGTCTTCCCGCCGTGGTTGGCGCCGGTGATGATCGTGACCGACGCGCCCTCGGTGTCGATGTCGTTGCCGACGACCGGTTCCCGCGTCTCCAGAGCCAGCACCGGATGGTAGAGACCGTGGCACAGCGGTCCCCGCGCCGACGGCTCCGGAAGGCACCACGGAGCGCCGCGCTCGTCGAGGGCGGCGAGGAGGTTCATCACGGCGCGGTAGAAGCCGAGTTCGTCGGCGATGGTCCGGAAGTAGGCGGCCACGTGCTCGGCGGCCTGCGCGACGGCGTCCGCCGCGGTCCGGATACCGCGGCCCGCCAGCACGGTCAGGGCCTCCGCGGCCGCGGGGTCGTCGACGTCGAGGTCGATCGCGCCGTCCCGCGCGCGCAGGCGGCGCCACCCCGAGCGGTCCGGGTGGCGCAGGACGTGATCAGTCCCGTGCGCGCCGGTTCCGAGTCGCATGCTGATCAATTCGCCCTTCGCGAAGCGGAGTCCCTCCAGGTGTTCCCGGACCGCCGCGAGGTAGTCGTCGTCGAGGTCGGTGGCGATGCACGAGAAGAAGGCGTCGAAGCCCGCCGACGAGAAGGCGCCGCGCCACCGGTCGCAGGCCGCACGCAGCTCGGTGAAGGCGCCCAGGAACATGTCGAGAACGTCGAGGGATCGGTACAGCACCTTGTCCGGCGTGGCGCGGGTGAACAACCCGAAGTAGTTGTGGCGCTCCCGCTCGACCGCGCGCACCGCGATCCGCCGCAGGTCGTCGACCGCGTCCGGGTGGGCGAGGCAGTCCCGCAGGACCTCGTGGCGGTAGCGGATATCGTCGGCAGAGGCGACGTCGCCGAGGAGCATCGTCTCCGCGACGCGGTAGAGGGCGTCGTCGCCGGAGGCCATGACCGGGAGCAGCCGGTCCAGTCCCAGGTTCCGGCGCAGTTCCTCGGACCGCGGCGGAGCCTGAGGGGGTTCCCGCAGGTCCCGGTCGCGGTAGAGCAGGCGCGTCCTCACGACACGATCCTCCGGCGCAAGGCCTCGGCGTCGAGTCCGTGCCGGCGGGCGAGCGCCGCGGCGTGGGCGAGTCCCTGCGGCCGGCCGCGCCGCACCCGGAACGTTCGAGCAGAAGGCTCGACGGGGACGTCGGCGGTCATGCTCACCACCCCGTCGCCGAGGTGGGCGATCTCGTCGACGAAGGTGACGTAGGCGCATCGCGCGCCGGTCGCCACCAGCCGGCCGACGACGGCGGCACCGAGGCGCGCCCCGTCCTCCACGGAGGTCGATGCGAAGGTCTCGTTCATCACCACCACGCTCCGGCCGGTCGCCGCGGTCAGGATCGCGCGCATGCCCTCGATGTCCGCCTCGAGTCGGCCGCGCCGGTCGTCGGCGGATTCGGGCCGCTCGAACTGGGTGAACAACTCGTCGAAGAGCCCGATGGTGACGTCGGTGCCCGGCACGGGGAGCCCGAGCGCCGCCAGGTGGTGGATCTGGCCGAACGCCCGGGCGAGCGCGGTCTTCCCGCCGTGATTGGGCCCGGTGATCACCAGCACGCGCTCATCGGCGCCGAGTCGGAGGTCGTTGCCCACGACCGGCAGGCCTCGCCGGACCAGGTCCGCCGCGAGCGCGAGGTCCACGGTGCCGTGCGCGTCGAGGACGGTTCCGTCGGCGATCGCCGGGACCGTGAACGGTACCCCCGCCGCCTCCAGACGGGCGATGAAGTCCAGACAGCCCAGGTACCAGCGGATCTCGAGGTCCACGCGGGCCAGGACCGGGTCGTCGTCACCGGCGTGCCGCTCCCGGAACCGGGCGAGCGCGCGGAAGGCGTCGGGGAACAGGGCGGTGACGTCGGTGAGGATGGCGGCCTCGACACCGTCGAGACCGGGCCGCACGGGGGCGGCCTCCGCGCGGCGGGCACCGCCGTCGACCCGGAACCGCTCGAAGACGGCCGCGACCTCGGCGCCGTAATCAGGTTCTCCCTGGTAGCGGCCCACGCGGACGTCGGACTTCTTGATCCGCACGGTGTACTCGACGCCGGCCAGCTGCGCCGCCACGTCCGCCGCGTCGTGCGCCGTCTCGCGATGCTCGGGCGAATCGATCAGTGTGTCCAGGTGTGCGCGCAGGTCGCTCAGCGCGGCGGGCGGGTCCGCGACGACCGCGAGCGTCTCACGGAGCCCGGCGACCGCGGCGAGGTAGCGGCGGGCCCCGTCCAGGGCCCAGGCGTCGCACTCGGGCCGCAGCCGCAGCCGCTCGGCGTTCGACCGGGCCGCGCGCATCTCGGCCATCGCCGCGCCGAACCGCCGGAGCCCGGCGACGAGGTCGCCGTCCCGCCGGAGGGCTCTGCACAGGTCCTGCCGATACCGCGCGACCGGCACCGTCGGGGCACGGGAGCGGAAGAGGGGGACGATCGCGGGGTCGTGGGCCGCGACCGCGTCGACGATGCGGTCCAGGCCCAGATCGGCGAAGTATCCGGGCTCGTGCTCGGGGACGGTGCCGGCGGGCGTGCCGAGGAGAGAGGGGGAGTTCACAACGCACCTCCGCTCTCGCCCGTGTCGTCACGGCCGGACCGGCGGGTGGTGTCGGCGGCGCCCACGTGGACCGCCGGTCATTCGACCGTACGTCCGCGGGGAAGGCGCGGGCAAGGGGTCCCGCGGAGCGCGCGCGGGTCCACAGGCCGCCGCACGCGGGGTCGGCTAGGCGCGACCGTGCACGGCGCGCGCCGCCCACCACACCGCGATGCCGACGCCGGTGGCGGCGAGCACGGCGGGCGCGAACGAGGCAGCGCCGGTGGCGAGGGTGAGGACCGCGCCGAGCGCGAGCACGACCAACGCGGCGACCAGGGCCTCCGCCTTGTAGCGGGGCCACGCGACACCGAAAACATCGACGGTGGACCGCAGCGCGGCGGCGCGACGGTCGGAAGTCGAGGATGCGGTGTAGGTGGTCATGGTCTTCACCATAGCCTGTGAATGAGATTTCGGCTACCCGAACTCACGGTCCGGCGGGTCGATCTGGGATGATGGGACGCGTGTTGCGCTGGATCACCGCAGGAGAATCGCACGGCCCCGCCCTCGTGGCCCTCGTGGAGGGCATGGTCGCGGGCGTCGAGGTCACGTCGTCGGACATCGCCGCCCAGTTGGCGCGGCGACGCCTCGGCTACGGCCGTGGTGCGCGCATGAAGTTCGAGGCCGACAAGGTCACCATCCTCGGCGGCGTGCGGCACGGCCGCACGCAGGCGGGCCCCGTCGCCATCGAGATCGGCAACACGGAGTGGCCGAAGTGGGAGCAGGTCATGTCGGCCGATCCCGTCGACCAGGAGCTGCTCGACGGCATGGCCCGCAACGCGCCGCTCACCCGGCCGCGCCCCGGTCACGCCGACTACTCGGGCATGCTCAAGTACGGCTTCGACGACGCCCGCCCCGTGCTGGAACGCGCGAGCGCCCGCGAGACTGCCGCCCGCGTCGCGGCCGGCACCGTCGCCCGGAACTTCCTCCGCCAGGCGTTCGGCGCCGAGGTCGTCAGTCACGTCATCTCGATCGGCGCGTCCGAGCCCTACGTGGGTCCGACCCCGACGGGCGCCGACCTCGACCGGATCGACGCCTCGCCCGTCCGCGCCTTCGACGAGGCGGCGGAGCAGTCGATGATCACCGAGATCGAGGCCGCCAAGAAGGACGGCGACACCCTCGGCGGCGTCGTCGAGGTCGTGGTCACGGGTCTGCCGGTGGGCATCGGCTCCGTCGCCTCGGGGGAGAGCCGCCTCGACGCGCGGCTCGCCGCCGCGCTCATGGGCATCCAGGCGATCAAGGGCGTCGAGGTCGGCGACGGCTTCGAGACCGCCCGCCGCCGCGGCAGCGCCGCGCACGACGAGATGCTGCCCGACAAGGGCGGCGTGCTCCGTTCGACGAATCGCGCGGGCGGCGTCGAGGGCGGCATGACCAACGGTGAGGAGCTGCGCGTACGGGCGGCGATGAAGCCGATCTCGACGGTCCCGCGCGCGCTGCGCACCATCGACATGCAGACGGGCACCGAGGCCGTGGCGATCCACCAGCGCAGCGACGTCTGCGCGGTGCCGGCGGCCGGCGTCGTGGCCGAGGCCATGGTGGCGCTCGTCGTTGCCCAGGCCGCGCTCGAGAAGTTCGGCGGCGACAGCCTCGCCGAGACCCGCAGCAACATCGAGCGGTACTCCGAGCAGGTGGCGGCGCGGTTGCAGCGGGTGACGCCCGAGGCGATCTGATGGGCACCGCGCCCGGCCGAGAGCCGGGGCCCGCGGCGATCCTGATCGGCCCGCCCGGGGCGGGGAAGACGACCATCGGCCGGCGTCTGGCCCGGGCCCTCCGGGTCGAGTTCCTCGACGTCGATGAGGAGATCGAGCGCCGCGAGGGCCGGTCGATCCCGCAGATCTTCGCCGGCGACGGCGAGCCCGTCTTCCGTGCCATCGAAGAGGGCGTCGTCGCCGACGTGGTCGCACACCACCCCGGCGTCGTCTCCCTCGGCGGCGGTGCGGTCCTTTCGGAGACGACCCGCGCGCTGCTGCGCCGGCACCAGGTCGTCTACCTGGAACTGACCGAGGAGGAGGGGATCCGGCGCACCGTCGGGTCCTCCCGCCCGCTCCTCAAGGGGGACGACCCCGCCGCGGCGTACCGCGCCCTGATGGCACGCCGCACGCCGATCTACCGCGAACTCGCGACGATCCGCGTCTCCACCGTGGGGCGCGCGCCGTCGTCGGTCGTCCGGCAGGTGCAGCGGCGCCTCAAGGACACCGCACCCGGGCGGGAGCGCCGGGGCCCCTGGCCGAAGCTGCCCGCCGTCCTCCGCACGTCCGCCAAGAATCGATCGGAGTAGTAGATGAGTGAGAACCCGGTGAAGGTCCGCGTCGACGCGGAGAGCGCCTACGACGTGGTGATCGGTCGCGGTCTGCTCGACGAGACCGTCGCAGCCGCGGGCGAAGCCACCAAGGCCGCGATCTTCTACCAGCCGACGCTCGCGGAGACCGCCGAGGCGCTGCGGCAGGCCCTCGCGGACAAGGGGATCGACGCCCACCGTGTCGAGCTGCCCGACGCCGAGGCGGGCAAGGACCTCCAGGTCGCCGGGTTCTGCTGGGAGGTACTCGGCCGCATCGGACTGAGTCGCCAGGACGTGATCTACAGCCTGGGCGGCGGCGCCGCGACCGACGTCACCGGCTTCGTGGCCGCCACCTGGATGCGCGGCGTGCCCGTCGTGCACATCCCCACGACGCTGCTCGCGATGGTCGACGCGGCCGTCGGCGGCAAGACCGGCATCAACACCGACGCCGGCAAGAACCTGGTCGGCTCCTTCCACGAGCCGCGCGCCGTGATCGTCGACCTCGTGACTCTGGAGACGGTGCCGCGCAACGAGATCGTCGCCGGTATGGCCGAGGTGATCAAGACCGGCTTCATCGCCGACCCGGTGATCCTCGAACTCATCGAGAAGGATCCCGAGGCCGCGCTCGATCCCACCGGCGACGTGCTCCCCGAGCTGGTCCGCCGCTCGATCGAGGTCAAGGCGAAGGTGGTCTCCGCCGACCTCAAGGAGTCCTCGCTGCGCGAGATCCTCAACTACGGTCACACCCTCGCCCATGCGCTGGAGCGCCGTGAACGCTACCGCTGGCGCCACGGCGCGGCCGTCTCCGTCGGCCTGATCTACGCGGCGGAGCTCGGTCGCCTCGCGGGCCGCCTCGACGACGCGACGGCCGACCGGCACCGCTCCGTCCTCGAGTCCGTGGGGCTGCCCACCAGCTACGACGCCGACGCCTTCGGTCAGCTCCTCGAGTACATGGGCAAGGACAAGAAGAACCGCGCCGGGATGCTGCGGTTCGTCGTGCTCGACGGCCTCGCCCGGCCCGGCCGGCTCGAGGCGCCGGACCCGTCACTGCTGGTGGCGGCCTACTCCGCCGTCGCCAAGGAGGGCACCCAGCCCACGGGCTCCGTGCTGCTCTAGTGCGGCTCGAGCCCGAGCAGATCGGCGATGCGGTCGAGGGTGTAGTCGAACATCGCGTCCGCGGGCTCCAGTGTGTTCGCGAACTGGCCGAAGAGCTCGAAGCTCACGGCGCCGAAGAGCTGGGTCCACGCCAGTAGGCCGAGCGCGAGCTGGGCGGGCTCGGCGTCCGGCGCCACCGCTGCGGCGACCGAGCGGAGCTGCTCGGCGTAGACGCCGGACGGTGCGGGCGCGGCCCCGTGCCCGCACGCCGCGATCCGGGCCAGCGCGCCCGACGTACGGATCGCCGCGGCCGTGGTCTCGGCGGGCGCGTGGTAGCCGGGCACGGGCGAGCCGTAGAGCAGCGTGTACTCGTGCGGGTGCGCGCGTGCCCAGTCGCGGACGGCGTGCCCCGCGGCGCGCCACCGATCCCGCGGGCCGCCGGCACCGGCGTCGGCGGACTCGACCGCGTCGCCGAGCGCCGTGTACGCGTCGGTGATGAGCGCGGTGAGCAGCGCGTCGCGGCTGGGGAAGTAGCGGTACACCGCCGACGAGGCGAGGCCGAGGTCTCGCGCCACCGCGCGCAGGGAGAGCGCCGCTGCCCCGACCTCACGGAGCTGCTCGCGGGCACTGCGGGTGATCTCGGCGGTCAGTTCGGCGCGGGCGCGCTCGCGGGCGGTCTGGGAGGCGTTCACCGCCCGATCATCGCACCGATCCGAAACGAGAGCACCGCTCTTGACAACTGTGAGTCGCAGCGAGAGCATGAGACGGAAACGAGAGCACTGCTCACAAATGGAGGATCCCATGACCGCACCCGCCGCCGACCACGTCCGCCCCGGCCGCACCGCGACCGCGTTCAACAACACCGTCGCCTGGCTCGCCCGCCGCGGCGTCTCCGTCTACGGCAGCCGCGAACTCGCGGTGCGCGGGCGGACGTCGGGGGAGTGGCGCACGGTCCCCGTCAACGTCCTCGCCGTCAACGGGGCCGACCACCTAATCGCAGCGCGCGGCGTCACTCAGTGGGTGCGGAACATGCGTGCGGCCGCCGGGGGTGAGCTCCGGCTCGGCCGCACCGTCGAACCGTTCCGCGCCACCGAGATCACCGACCCGACCGCGAAGGTTCCGGTGCTCCGCGCCTACCTCCGGAAGTGGGCCTGGGAGGTCGGGGCCTTCTTCCCCGGACTCTCCGCCGACAGCACCGACGACGAGCTCGCGGCGGCCGCCGACCGGTACCCCGTCTTCGCGATCCACCGCGCGTGACGGCGCGCGTGACGGCGCGCGCGGCCGGGTGCGACGCCGGTACATTCGAGAGCGTGAGTGAGACCACGACCATCGATCAGTCCAGCGGCGTGCTGGAGGTGCACACCGGTGTGGCCGGACGGTCCGCCAGGCTGGGCCACCGGCTGGTGCTCGCGCCGACCGCGTGGCGGGCCAGCGTCGAGGTCGACGGCGAGCGGCCCGTCTCCCTCGAGGTCACCGTCGACGCGGCGTCGCTGGAGGTCGTCTCGGGGGAGGGCGGACTCACTCCGCTCAGCGCACCCGAACGCGCAGTGGCGACCGCCAACGCGCACCGCTCCCTCAAGGTCAAGGCGAATCCGACGATCGAGTACCGCTCCACCGCGATCGAGCCCTCGGAGAACGGCTTCCGCGTGCGCGGCGACCTGACGATCTGCGGCGCCACCCGGTCGTGCGACTTCGTGCTCGCCTACGAGGAGGCCGAGCCGGCTCCGGTTCTGGCCACTGCCGTCCCGGTCCGGCAGAGCGACTTCGGGATCAAGCCCTTCTCCCTCATGATGGGCACGCTCCAGGTCGCGGACGAGGTCACGGTCGTCGCCCGCGCCACCGTCTGACACCTCGGCCGCGCCGCGATACCGTGGCAGGATGCCGCAGACGACCACCGACCACGCCCGCCGGCGGGACGCGCTCCGCGCGGCCCTCGCGCGTCACGAGCCCGCCCTCGACGCCCTCCTGGTCACCGACCTCGACAACGTGCGCTACCTGGCCGGCTTCACCGGCTCCAACGGCGCGGTCCTCATCGCGGCCGAACCGGACGGCGACGCCATCGCCACCGACGGTCGCTACCTCACCCAGGTCGCGGAGCAGTCCGGTGATCTGCGCGCGGTCATCGAGCGCGATGTCGCGAAGGCCCTCCTGGCGGAGGCGGACGGCACCGTCGGCTTCGAGGCCACGGCGCTGAGCTATGCGGACCACGCCCGGCTCTCCGGTGACGATGCCCCGGTCCTCGTGCCCACGACCCGGATGGTCGAGACGCTCCGCGAGGTCAAGGACGACGGCGAGATCGAACTGCTCCGCCGCGCCTGCGCGATCAGCGACCAGGCGCTCGCCGCGCTCGTGGAGGAGGGCGCGATCCGCCCCGGCGCGACCGAGACGCAGGTCGCGCGCCGCCTGGAGAACCTGATGTACGAGTTCGGTGCGGAGGCGGTGGCCTTCGAGACCATCGTCGCCGCCGGGCCGAACTCGGCGATCCCGCACCATCGCCCCACCGACGCGGTGCTGGCCGCCGGTGACTTCGTGAAGATCGACTTCGGAGCGCGGTTCCGCGGCTACCACGCCGACGAGACCCGCACGTTCGTCCTCGGTGAGCCGGCCGCCTGGCAGCGCGAGATCTACGACGTGGTCCGGGCCGCGCAGACCGCCGGGCGGGAGGCCCTCGTGCCCGGCGCCGATGTCCGCGCGATCGACGGTGCGGCCCGCTCGGTGATCGAGGCCGCCGGGTACGGCGAGCAGTTCCTGCACGGGCTCGGTCACGGCGTCGGCGTGCAGATCCACGAAGCCCCGACGCTGGGCAAGCTGGGCAGCGGTACACTGTCCGACGGTGCTGTGGTCACCGTCGAACCGGGTGTGTACCTCCCGGGGCGTGGTGGAGTCCGCATCGAGGACACCCTCGTGGTCCGTGTGGACGGGCCGGAACTGCTGACGCGCACCACCAAAGACTTGATCGCACTCTAGGAGAATCGACACAACGTGGCATCGACTGCTGATTTCAAGAACGGCCTGGTCCTCAACCAGGAGGGCCAGCTGTGGCAGATCATCGAGTTCCAGCACGTGAAGCCGGGCAAGGGGCCCGCCTTCGTGCGCACGAAGCTCAAGAACGTGGTCTCCGGTAAGACGGTCGACAAGACCTTCAACGCCGGCGTCAAGGTCGAGGTCGCCACCGTGGACCGCCGTGACTTCAGCTACCTGTACCACGACGGCACGGACTACGTCTTCATGGACGGCGAGACCTACGACCAGATCAACCTCGACGAGGCCAAGGTCGGCGACGGCGCGAAGTTCCTCCTGGAGAACATGCAGGTCCAGGTCTCGATGCACGAGGGTGAGGCGCTCTTCGTCGAGCTGCCGATCTCGGCCGAGTACGTGGTCCAGCACACCGATCCGGGCCTGCAGGGCGACCGCTCGACCGGCGGCACCAAGCCTGCGACGCTGGAGACCGGCGCCGAGATCAACGTCCCGCTGTTCATCAACACCGGCGACAAGCTCAAGGTCGACACCCGTGACGGCAGCTACCTGGGGCGCGTGAACTCCTAAGTGCCCGAGCAGTCTGACAACCGGCGCCCGAAGAAGTCGGGCGCCCGACACCGGGCGCGTAAGCGCGCCGTCGATCTGCTGTTCGAGGCGGAGGCGCGCGGCGTCACCGACCTCGACGGCCTGCTCGCGGAGCGGCGGCAGCTGGCCGCCGACGACGCGGCGGTCGCCCCGGTGTCCGAGTACACCGCCACGCTGGTCACCGGCGTCGGCCTGGACGGCGCACAGATCGATTCGGTGATCTCCTCGCACCTCGCCGGCTGGACGCTCACGCGTCTCCCGGCCGTGGACCGCGCGATCCTGCGGATCGCCGTCTGGGAGCTGTTCAACGCCGTGGATGTGCCGCCGGCCGTCGTGGTCGATGAGGCGGTCGAGCTCGCCAAGGAGCTCTCGACCGACGAGTCCCCGACGTACCTCAACGGCGTGCTCGGCAAGGTCGCGACCCTCGCGCCCCAGGTCCGGGCCGCTGCTGCGGCGCAGCCCGCCGACCGTACGGAGTAGCGCTCAGCCCTGGAGACGCGCGGCCAGCGCCCGGGCGTTGCGCAGGGCCAGCGCCTGCACGACGCCGATGGGGTGCACGCCGCTCGCCGTCGGCAGGGCCGAGGCGTCGGCGATCACCACGTTCGGCACGTCCCACAGGGTGCCCTCGGGGTTCGTCGCGCCGCGGCGCTCGGAGGAGGCCATCCGGGCGGTGCTCATCGGCTCCTGCGCGCCGAGCGCGATCTCTCCGACGCCGTACCCGGCCGCGTGCGAGCGCTCGAGGAAACGCTCGACGGGCCGGTCTCCGGGCACGTGGTCGCCGCCGCGCTGCTGCCCGGTGAAGATCCGTCGTGCCCCGGCCGCCTCGAGGATGCGGACCGCCGTGTCCACACCGGTCCGTAGGTGCGTCCGGTCGGCCTCCGCCAGGTCGTACCGGACGGAGGGCTCACCGGAGGCGTCCATCACGACCTCGCCGGCGCCCCGATCGCGCAGCACCACCCGCACGATCGACAGGTGCGGGAACTGCCGCATCACGTTGAGGTGCTCGACGGGGTTGCGCCAGGGCACGAAGCTCGCCGCCAGCGCGGGCGTGAGCGGCGCGGTCTCGTAGCGCACGCCGAAGCCCTTGCCGTCGAGGTTCGCGTGCGCGTCACTGAACCGGGTCGACGGTGCGCCCAGCCATGGCCGGACCGTTTCCCCGAACAGCCCCACCGCGGTCGCGGTCGGGTGCAGGTGCAGGTGCTTACCGACGTGCTGGCCCCCGATGCTGGAACGGGTGAGCAGCGCGGGGGTCTCGAAGCCGCCCGCCGCCACCACGACCGCGCTGCACCGCACCGTGAGCCAGGAGCCGCCCGAGGTGCGCGCGATCACGGTGCGCGCCCGGCCGCCCTGCGTCTCGATCGACCGGGCCTGCGCGCCGGTGACGATCCGCGCGCCCTTCTTCTCGGCGTCGCGCAGCCAGGTGCGTCCCGCGTCCTGCTTCGCCGCGACCCGGCTCGACGGCCCCCAGCGACCGTCGGGCTCGACGTCGTCCGCCAGGCTCACGGGGTGCACCGGTAGGTCGAGCGCGCGGCAGCCCTGCTCCAGGATCACATCGCGCGCCGAGGGGGTGCCGGCGCCGTCGGAGACCCCTGAGCGGTGCCACACCTCCGTGAGCGCCGCGTCCAGCGAGGGGCCCGTCTCGATGCCCCGTGCCGCCCAATCGGCGCGCACCTCCTCGGGAGGGAGGAAGTACCCGCCGTGGGACAGGGCCGTGCCCCCGCCGAGGCAGCGCGAGGTCAGGAGATAGGACTGCGCGTTCTCGGTCCAGAACGGGCCCGGCGCGTACAACTGCGCGAGGTTGTCGAGGTCCGAGTCGCCCGCTTCCGTCGGGGAGACGTAGTCGCCGCGCTCGAGGACCAGGACGTCGAGGCCCGCTTCGGCGAGCGCCGCGGCGGCGACGGCGCCACCCGCGCCCGAGCCGACCACCACCACGTCGCAGGCCGTCGCGGCGTCGATCTCGTAGCGCGCGGGGGAGAGGGGCCGCTGCGCCCGCAGCGCTCGGGCGCGCGGCTTCTTCATAGGCGCCTGCCGCGGGTAGCCGATCGCGGCCATCAGCTCGGAGCCCGGGCCGTGCTCGCCGTCGGCCCCACCCGCGGCGTAGTAGGCGAGCAGCGCGATGTTGCGCAGGCGCTTGAACAGCATCCGCTTCTGCACGAACCGCGACCGGGACAGGTCGATCAGGACCCGCTCGCGTTCCGCGGCCGACAGATCGGCGAAGCGCTGCCCCCGGGTGCCCAGGACGGTGGTGCAGAACACACGGTTGTCGAAGAGCGAGAGCGACTGCGCGAGGGTGACCCCGTCACTGTCGCTCGGGCTGCGGTCGGCATAGGAAACGGCCAGGTCCCCGGCCCGCAGGTCGCTCGCGGACGGGATCGCCACCCCGTCCCCCGGGGCGAAGGAGTCGACGATGGCGGACAGCGTCGTGCGTTGCCTGGTCGACAATTCCATGACCTGAACGTACTGGTATGCTTCGTGTCGCATCAAGGCATCCTTTTCAGTCCGTCCAGAGAGGCGGAGCGAGCCGTCCGGAGAGGCGGAGAAGGAGGTCACGTGGCTCGGGAACTCATGTCCGCGGCCGATGTCACCCGAACGGTGGCGCGGATCGCGCATCAGATCATCGAGAAGACGGCCTTAGACACCAGGGCCGCGGGTGATGAATCGCATCCCCGCGTCGTCATCTTCGGCATCCCTACGCGCGGTGCGGTTCTCGCCGCCCGGCTGGCGGCCGACATCGAGGAGTTCTCCGGCGTGGCGGTGCCCGTCGGTCACCTCGACATCACCCTCTACCGCGACGATCTGCGGCACAAGCCGCACCGTCCCCTCGAGCGCACCACGGTGCCGCCGCAGGGTGTCGACGGTGCGCTGGTCATCCTCGTCGACGACGTGCTGTTCTCGGGCCGGACGGTGCGCGCCGCGCTGGACTCGCTGCGCGACATCGGCCGCCCGGCCGCGGTCCAGCTCGCGGTCCTCGTCGATCGGGGCCACCGGCAGCTGCCGATCCGCGCCGACTACGTGGGCAAGAACATCCCCACCTCCCGCCAGGAGGACGTGCAGGTCCGGCTGCAGGAGAAGGACGGCGAGGACGCCGTGGTGATTTCCGAACTGCCCGCGCCGGGCGCCGAGGAGGGGGAACCGTGACCAAGCACCTGCTCTCCGCCGCGGACCTCAGCCGGGACGAGGCCGAGGAGATCCTCGACGAGGCGGACCGGCTGCAGCAGGCGCTGCTCGGCCGCGAGGTCAAGAAGCTGCCCACGCTGCGCGGCCGCACCGTGATGACGGTCTTCTACGAGAACTCGACCCGGACCCGAGTCTCCTTCGAAGTGGCGGGCAAGTGGATGAGCGCCGACGTGATCAACGTCTCCGCGTCCGGCAGCTCCGTCGCCAAGGGCGAGTCGCTGCGCGACACCGCGCTCACGCTGCACGCCGCGGGCGCCGACGCGCTCATCGTCCGGCACCCGGCATCCGGTGCCGCGCAGCAGATCGCGGCCTGGACCAACTCCGCCGCCGCGCTCGGGGGACTGCCGGCCCCCGTCGTCATCAACGCGGGCGACGGCATGCACGAGCACCCCACCCAGGCGCTGCTCGACGCGCTGACCCTGCGGCAGCGGCTCGGCGGCATCGAGGGGCGGCGCATCGTCGTCGTCGGCGACGTGCTGCACAGCCGGGTCGCCCGGTCCAACGCACTGCTGCTCTCCACGCTCGGCGCCGAGGTCGTCCTCGTCGCACCGCGCACCCTGCTGCCGGTGGGCGTCGAGACCTGGCCCGTCACGGTCGCCGACTCGCTCGAGGCCGAGCTGCCCGGCGCCGACGCGGTCATGATGCTGCGCGTGCAGGCCGAGCGCATGAACGGCGGCTTCTTCCCGAGCGAGCGCGAGTACTCGGTCCGTTTCGGGCTGAACCCGCAGCGCGCGGCTCTGCTGCCCGAGCATGCGGTAGTGCTGCACCCCGGACCGATGCTGCGCGGCATGGAGATCGGCTACTCGGTCGCCGACTCGGCGCAGGCCGCGATCCTGCAGCAGGTCAACAACGGCGTGCACGTGCGGATGGCGGTCCTGTTCCACCTTCTCGCCACTGAGGGGAGCACGGAATGACGTCGGCTCGCCCCTGTGCCATTCATTGCTCGCGGAACGGAGGATCTTCCGAATGAGCCTGCTGCTCACCAATGTCCGGCCCTACGGCGAGGGCGATCCGGTCGATGTCGCGATCGCCGGCGGCGAGATCACCGCCATCGGAGAGTCCCTCGCGCCCGCCGACGGTGCCGAGGTGATCGACGGCGGCGGCAGGATCCTGCTGCCCGGCTTCGTCGACCTGCACACGCACCTGCGCGAGCCCGGCCGCGAGGACACCGAGACCATCGAATCCGGCTCCGCCGCCGCCGCGCTCGGCGGGTACACCGCCGTCTTCGCGATGGCCAACACGAGCCCGGTCGCCGACTCCGCCGTGGTCACCGACCACGTTCATCGCCGCGGCCGCGAGGTCGGCCTCGTCGACGTGCACCCCGTCGGCGCGGTCACGGTCGGCCTGCAGGGCGAGAAGCTCGCGGAGATGGGCATGATGGCCGCCGGGCCGGGCCGCGTGCGGATCTTCTCCGACGACGGCGTCTGCGTCTCCGATCCGCTGCTCATGCGCCGCGCGCTGGAGTACGCGGCCTCCCTGGGCGTGGTCATCGCCCAGCACGCCGAGGAACCGCGCCTGACCAGGGGCGCCGTGGCGCACGAGGGCCCCGAGGCCGCGCGCCTCGGCCTCACCGGCTGGCCGCGCGCCGCCGAGGAGGCGATCGTGGCCCGCGACGCGCTGCTCGCCCGCGACGCCGGTGCGCGCGTGCACATCTGCCACGCCTCCACCGCGGGCACCGTCGAACTGCTGACCTGGGCCAAGGGGCAGGGCATCGCGATCACCGCCGAGGTGACGCCGCACCACCTGCTGCTCGACGACTCCCGCCTCGCGACCTACGACGCCGTGAACCGGGTCAACCCGCCCCTGCGCGAGGCCTCCGACGTGGCCGCGCTGCGGAAGGCGCTGCGGGACGGCGTGATCGACTGCGTCGCCACGGACCATGCACCGCACGCGGAACAGGACAAGTGCTGCGAGTTCGCCGCGGCGCGCCCCGGCATGCTGGGGCTGGAGACGGCGCTGGCGATCGTCGCGCAGGTCTCGGTCGAGACCGGCGACCTCGGTTGGCGCGACGTGGCCCGGGTGATGAGCGAGAAGCCCGCGCAGATCGCCCGACTGGACGACCACGGCCGGCCGATCGGCGTGGGCGAGCCGGCGAACCTGACGCTGGTCGATCCCGACCTGGGGTGGACGGTGCGCGCGGACGAGCTCGCGAGCCGCTCGCGCAACACCCCGTTCGCCGAGCTGAGCTTCCGGGCCAAGCCCGTGCTCACCGTGCTCCGCGGCCGGGTGACCGCCCGCGACGGCGTGGCCGCGCAGCCGGGGACCGAGGTGCGGGCGTGAGCGTCAGCGACTTCGCCACGCTGCTCCTCGTGCTCGTGGTGCTCGCGGGCCTGTTCTCGCTGATGGCCCTCGGCTGGCGCCGCCGCGGTCAGCGCCAGGCGGCGTCGGTGGGGGAGATCCCCAGCACGCCGGAACAGCTCACCGACCTGGTCTTCGGCCCGGTCTCCGGCGTCTACGTCGGCAGCACCGTGGCGCCGCACTGGCAGGACCGGGTCGCGGTGGGGGACTGGGGTTACCGGGCCACCGTGAACCTGAGCCGCTACGCCGACGGCTACCTGATGGAACGCGGACGCGGGAACCCGATGTGGATCGCGGACGAGCACCTGGTGGAGGTGCGTCGCGCCTCCAAGCTCGCGGGCAAGGTGATGCCGGGCGACGGCCTCCTGGTGCTCCGCTGGGAGCTGCCCACCGGCACCGTCGTGGACACGGGCTTCCGCGCCGACGACAAGACGACGTATCGAAAACTGATGGACGTGAGGGAAAGTTAGATGGCTGCCGACAACAAAGCACTGCTGGTTCTCGAGGACGGAACCGTGCACCGCGGGGTCGAGTTCGGCGCCGTCGGGCAGACCCTCGGCGAGGCGGTCTTCTGCACCGCGATGACCGGATACCAGGAGACGCTCACCGACCCGTCGTACGCGCGGCAGATCGTGGTGGCGACGGCCCCGCAGATCGGCAACACGGGCTGGAACGACGAGGACGACGAGTCCCGCGGCGACAAGATCTGGGTCGCCGGTTACGCGGTGCGCAATCCCACCCGCCGGGTGAGCAACTGGCGCGCGGAAGGCACCCTCGAGGGCGAGCTGGTGGGCCAGGGCGTCGTCGGCATCGGCGGCATCGACACCCGCGCGCTGGTGCGCCGGCTGCGGGACAACGGCTCCATGCGGGCCGGGATCTTCTCCGGCGAGGCGCTGGCCCCCGACGCCGAGCTCCTCGACCGGGTGCGCGCGCAGCCGTCGATGAAGGGCCAGAACCTGATCGGCGAGGTCTCGACCACCGAGTCCTACACCATCGAGCCCGAGGGTGAGGCGCGCTTCACCGTCGTCGCGGTGGATCTCGGCATCAAGACCAACACCCCGCGGATGTTCGCCGAGCGCGGTATGCGGGTGCACGTGGTGCCCTCGACCATCACGCTCGACGAGGTGCGCTCCTTCAACCCGGACGGCTTCTTCCTCTCCAACGGCCCCGGCGACCCCGCGACCGCGGACCACGAGGTGGAGCTGACGCGCGGCGTCCTCGACGCCGGCCTGCCGCTGTTCGGCATCTGCCTGGGCAACCAGCTCCTGGGCCGCGCGTTCGGGCTGCAGACCTACAAGATGAAGTTCGGTCACCGCGGCATCAACATCCCGGTCGTGGAGGACGCCACCGGCCGGATCTCGATCACCGCGCAGAACCACGGCTTCGCCCTCGAGGGCGAGCGCGGCGCCGAGTTCGACACCCCGTTCGGCCGCGGCCGCGTCAGCCACGTGTGCGCCAACGACGGAGTGGTGGAGGGCGTCGAGCTGCAGAGCGGCCGAGCCTTCTCCGTCCAGTACCACCCGGAGGCCGCGGCCGGTCCGCACGACGCCGCCTACCTCTTCGACAAGTTCGCGACTGTTATGGGAGACAAGTAATGCCACGGCGCACCGACATCCAGCACGTCCTGGTGATCGGCTCGGGCCCGATCGTGATCGGCCAGGCCTGCGAGTTCGACTACTCCGGTACCCAGGCCTGCCGCGTGCTCCGCGCCGAGGGCCTGCGGGTCTCGCTCGTGAACTCGAACCCGGCGACGATCATGACCGACCCGGAGTTCGCGGACGCCACGTACATCGAGCCCATCACCCCGGAGTACATCGAGAAGGTCATCGTCGCCGAGCGCGACAAGGGCTTCCCGATCGACGCCGTGCTCGCCACCCTGGGCGGGCAGACCGCGCTCAACGCCGCCGTCGGCCTGCACGAGCAGGGCATCCTCGACAAGTACGGCATCAGCCTCATCGGCGCCGACTTCGACGCCATCCAGCGCGGCGAGGACCGGCAGAAGTTCAAGGACATCGTCGCCAAGATCGGCGGGGAGTCCGCGCGGTCGAAGGTGTGCTTCACCCTGGACGAGTGCAAGGAGACCGTCGCCGACCTCGGTTACCCGGTCGTCGTGCGGCCGTCGTTCACCATGGGCGGCCTGGGCTCCGGCATGGCCTACGACGAGGCCGACCTGATCCGCATCGCTGGCGCGGGCCTCGCGGCCTCGCCGACCGCGAACGTGCTCATCGAGGAGTCGATCCTCGGCTGGAAGGAGTACGAGCTCGAGCTCATGCGCGACGGCCGCGACAACGTGGTCGTCGTCTGCTCGATCGAGAACGTCGATCCGGTCGGCGTGCACACGGGCGACTCCGTCACCGTCGCACCCGCGATGACGCTCACCGACCGCGAGTACCAGATCATGCGTGACCAGTCGATCGCCATCCTCCGCGAGGTGGGCGTCGACACCGGCGGCTGCAACATCCAGTTCGCGCAGGACCCGCGCGACGGCCGCCTGGTCACCATCGAGATGAACCCGCGCGTCTCCCGGTCCTCGGCGCTGGCGTCCAAGGCCACCGGCTTCCCGATCGCCAAGATCGCCGCGAAGCTCGCCGTGGGTTACACGCTCGACGAGATCCTCAACGACATCACGGGCGAGACCCCGGCGTGCTTCGAGCCGACGCTCGACTACGTCGTGGTCAAGGCCCCGCGGTTCGCCTTCGAGAAGTTCCCGGGCGCCGACGACACGCTCACCACCACGATGAAGTCGGTGGGTGAGGCCATGAGCCTCGGCCGCAGCTTCGCCGAGGCCTTCGGCAAGGTGATGCGCTCGCTCGAGACCAAGCGCCACGGCTTCTGGACGGGCGCACCGGTCGAGGGCACCCTCCAGGAGCTCCTCGAGGAGATCACGGTCCCCAAGGACGGCCGCTTCTACCTGATCGGCCGCGCCTTCGAGCTGGGCGCCACCGTCGAGCAGGTCTTCGACGCCACCGCGATCGACCCCTGGTTCCTGGAGGAGATCAAGGCCGTCATCGATCTGGGGACGCAGGTCCGCGATGCGGACCTGACCCCGGAGCTGGTGCGGCTGGCCAAGACCCACGGCTTCTCGGACCTGCAGATCGCCGAACTGCGCGGCGTGAGCGAGGACGAGATCCGCGCCTACCGGCACGAGCACGACGTGCGGCCGGTCTACAAGACCGTGGACACCTGCGCCGCCGAGTTCGAGGCGAAGACCCCGTACCACTACAGCAGCTACGAGCTCGACCCGTCGGCCACCAGCGAGGTCGCCCCGCAGACGGAGCGGCCCAAGGTGCTCATCCTCGGCTCGGGCCCCAACCGCATCGGCCAGGGCATCGAGTTCGACTACTCGTGCGTCCACGCCGCGCTCACGCTGAGCGAGGCGGGCTACGAGACCGTGATGATCAACTGCAACCCGGAGACGGTCTCCACCGATTACGACACTGCGGACCGCCTCTACTTCGAGCCGCTGACCTTCGAGGACGTCCTCGAGGTCTACCACTCGGAGCAGCGCTCGGGCGACGGCGGCCCGGGCGTCGTCGGCGTCATCGTGCAGCTCGGCGGGCAGACGCCACTGGGCCTGGCCGCACGTCTCAAGGCCGCGGGCCTGCCCATCGTCGGCACCTCGCCCGAGGCGATCGACCTGGCCGAGGACCGCGGCGAGTTCGGCCGCGTGCTCACCGAGGCGGGCCTCCCGGCGCCGAAGTTCGGCACCGCCACCACGGCCGACGGGGCGCGCGAGGTCGCGGCCGGTATCGGCTACCCGGTGCTCGTACGCCCCTCGTACGTGCTCGGCGGCCGCGGCATGGAGATCGTCTACGACGAGCAGGCCCTGCTCGACTACATCTCCCGCGCCACCGAGCTCGCACCGGACCGCCCGGTGCTCGTGGACCGGTTCCTGGAGGACGCCGTCGAGATCGACGTCGACGCCCTCTGCGACGCCACCGGCGAGGTCTTCATCGGCGGCATCATGGAGCACATCGAGGAGGCCGGCATCCACTCCGGTGACTCGGCCTGCTCCTTGCCGCCCACCACGCTGGGCCGCGCCGACATCGACGCGGTGCGGGCCGCCACCGAGGCCCTCGCCCGCGGCATCGGGGTGCACGGCCTGATGAACGTGCAGTACGCCCTCAAGGACGACGTGCTCTACGTCCTCGAGGCGAACCCGCGTGCCTCGCGCACGGTGCCCTTCGTGTCCAAGGCCACCGCGGTCCAGCTCGCCAAGGCCTGCGCCCGGGTCATGCTCGGCCAGACCATCGCCGAGCTGCGCGAGCAGCAGATCCTGCCCGCGGAGGGCGACGGCTCGCACATGCCGATCGACGCGCCGGTCTCGGTCAAGGAGGCGGTGCTGCCCTTCAACCGGTTCCGTCGTGCGGACGGCACCGGCGTCGACTCGCTGCTCTCGCCCGAGATGAAGTCCACCGGCGAGGTGATGGGCGTGGACCGCGACTTCGGCACCGCCTTCGCCAAGTCGCAGACCGCGATCAGCGGCTCGCTGCCCGCCACCGGCAGGGTCTTCGTCTCCGTGGCGAACAAGGACAAGCGCGCGCTGATCTTCCCCGTCAAGCGGCTCGCCGACCTCGGCTTCACCATCGTCGCGACCGCGGGCACCGCGGACGTCCTGCGGCGCAACGGTGTCCAGGTGGAGACGGTGCTCAAGCACTCGGACGTCATCCCCGAGGGGCAGCAGTCGATCGTCGAGAAGATCAAGGCCGGCGAGGTGGGACTCATCATCAACACCCCGTTCGGCAACGCGGGGCCCCGCGTCGACGGCTACGAGATCCGCACCGCCGCGGTGCAGGCCTCCGTGCCGTGCGTCACCACGGTGCAGGGCGCCTCGGCGGCCGTGCAGGGTATCGAGGCCGCGCTCCGCGGCGGCATCGGCGTCAAGAGCCTGCAGGACATGCACGCGGCGCTGGTGAACCGGTGACCTTCGCCGCGCGTGTCGCCACCGCCGCCTCCACGCGGGGGCGGCTGGTGGTGGGCATCGACCCGCACCCGCCGCTGCTCGCGGCGTGGGGCCTGTCCGACGACGCCGCCGGCGTGCGGGAGTTCGGCCTGCGCTGCGCCGAGGCGTTCGCCGGCGAGGTCGGTTTCATCAAGCCGCAGGTCGCCTTCTTCGAGCAGTTCGGCGCTGCGGGGATGCTCGCCCTCGAGGAGGTCATGGCCGCGTGCCGGGAGGCGGGGGCCGTGGTGATCGCGGACGCCAAGCGCGGCGACATCGGCTCGACGATGGCCGGCTACGCGCGCGCCTGGCTCGGCGACTCGCCGCTGGCCGCCGACGCCGTGACCCTGTCGCCGTACCTCGGCTACGGGTCCCTGCGGCCCGCGATCGACGCCGCCCGCGCCGCCGGGCGCGGCGTCTTCGTCCTCGCCCGCACCTCCAACCCCGAGGGCGCACAGGTGCAGGCCGGCGGGGTCGCCCAGCGCATCGTCGACGACGCACGGGCCGACAACGCCGACGGCGCCGGCACCGTCGGCCTGGTGGTGGGTGCCACGCGCGAGCACGGACTCGACCTGGGCGGGTTGAACGGGCCGATCCTGGCGCCCGGCCTCGGGGCGCAGGGCGCCACCCCGGCGGACCTGGCCGCCATCTTCGGCCCCGGCGCGACGGTCCTGCCCAACTCCTCGCGCCAGGTGCTCGGCGCCGGCCCGGATGCGGCGGCCCTGCGATCCGCGGCGCTCTCCGTGCGGGACGAGGTCGAGCGGGCCCTCGGCTGAACCCGGTCCTCACCCGGCGCACGGGGGTTATCGTCGACGGGGTGAACGTCGATGTGACACCGCTTCCCGGTATCGGAGTGCGCAAGGACTTCGAGCTCGCCACCGGCAGGCGCGTCGGAGTGGTGGCGCACCGCGACGGCACCGTCGAACTGTTCCTCTCGGAACGCGACGATCCCGACGCGTGCGCCGCGCAGGTCCCCCTGTCCGGTGAGGAGGCGGGCGTGCTCGCCAACCTCCTGGGTGCGCCGCAGCTGGTCAACCAGCTGCGCGCGGATCAGCGCGAGCTGGAGGGCGTCAACACCCGGCAGCTGCCGATCCTCTCCGGTTCGCCCTACGACGGCCGGACGCTGGGGGAGACCCAGATGCGGACCCGGACCAAGGTCTCCCTCGTCGCGGTGATGCGGGCGGGCGAGGTGCAGCCGTCGCCCGGGCCCGAGTTCGTCTTCACCGCGGGCGACCTCCTCGTGGTCGTCGGTACCGCCGAGGGACTCGAGGCCGCCGCGCAGATCCTGACGAACGGGTGACCCTCCACCTCGACGAGAACACGGTCGCGCTGATCGAACTCGGCGCTGTCTTCTTCGTCCTGGGTTTCCTCGGCCGCGCCGCCAGCAAGGTGGGCGTCTCGCCGATCCCGCTGTACCTCATCGGCGGCCTGGCCTTCGGTGTCGGCGGCGTCATCCCGCTCGGTGAGGCCTCGGACTTCAGCCACACCGCCGGCGAGATCGGCGTGGTCCTCCTCCTGCTGATGCTCGGCCTCGAATACACCGCGGCCGAGCTGACCACCGGACTGCGACAGTCCTGGCTGGCCGGCGTCCTCGACATCGTGCTCAACGCCACCCCGGGCGTGATCGTGGCGCTCGTGCTCGGCTGGGGGCCGAAGGGGGCCCTCGTGCTCGCGGGCGTCACGTACATCTCGTCGTCCGGTATCGCGGCGAAGGTGCTCAGCGACCTCGGCCGGCTCGGCAACCGCGAGACGCCCGTGGTGCTCTCCGTGCTGGTCTTCGAGGATCTGGCGATGGCGGTGTACCTGCCGATCCTCACGGCGGTGCTGGCCGGAATCGGCCTCGTGGGTGAGGTGTCCGCCGTGACGATCGCGGTCGTCGTCGTCACCGTCGTGCTGATCTCGGCCGTCAAGTACGGGCACCGGGTGTCCGCGCTGGTCTACAGCGACGACCGCGAGGTCTTCCTCCTCAAACTCATCGGCGCCGCCCTCCTGGTCGCGGGGGTGGCCTCGGCGTTGCAGGTCTCCGCCGCGGTCGGCGCCTTCCTGCTCGGGATCGCGATCTCCGGGTCGATCGCGCACGAGGCCACGCGCCTGCTGGAGCCGCTGCGCGATCTCTTCGCCGCCCTGTTCTTCGTCGTCTTCGGGCTCAACACCGATCCTCGCGCGATACCGCCCGTGCTCGGGTGGGCGGTGCTGCTGGCGCTGGTCACCACGGCGACCAAGCTCGCGACGGGCTGGTGGGCGGCCCGGCGGGTCGGGGTCAAGCGGATGGGCCGGGCCCGCGCGGGAGCGGCCCTGGTCGCCCGCGGGGAGTTCTCCATCGTCATCGCCGGGCTCGCCGTCGCGGCGGGTGCCGTCGACGGCCGGCTTGCCGCGCTGGCGACGACGTACGTCCTGATCATGGCGGTGGTGGGGCCGATCATCGCGCGGGTGGTCGAACCCGCGGTCCGGGCGGGGGAGCGGACGGTGCGGCGCATGCGCAGCGGTGCCTCCCCGACGGCGGGCTGACGCCGCGGCACGGACCTGCGACGACGCCGGGCGGGGCGCCGACACGCCCGGGGCGGTGACGAACTGCAGGTATTTTCGCAGGTCACTTGAGTTTCACCCGTCACATCGCCGAGTTGACCCCGGTGCGGTCGTACCGAACTGAAAGCATTGTGGTGCAACGGTTCTCGATTGCAACGCACTGCGTGTGCGGCACCGCCCGCGAAGGGCGGTCGGGGATGCTTACATCACCGCCAAACCGCAGGTGAGAGGGGGGTGGGGTTCCCATCCCGAGCGAATCGTGGGTACCGTCGCAGGAGTCGCAAGTTCGCGGCAAAGACCTAAGTACATCGAAGACGGAGGAATCGTGGCCCTTCCCCAGTTGACCGACGAGCAGCGCGCCGCTGCTCTGGAGAAGGCAGCTGCCGCTCGTCGTGCACGCGCCGAGCTGAAGAACCGGCTGAAGAGCGGCGGCACCACCCTGCAGCAGGTGCTGAAGGACGCGGAGACCGATGAGGTTCTCGGCAAGATGAAGGTCTCGGCTCTGCTCGAGGCCCTGCCCAAGGTGGGCAAGGTCAAGGCTCAGGAGCTGATGACCGAGCTGGAGATCGCCCCCACCCGCCGCGTGCGGGGTCTGGGCGACCGGCAGCGCAAGGCGCTGCTCGAGAAGTTCTCCGCCTGACACGTCACGTGTCCGGAGTAGTTCCCGCGGGCCGGAGGGGCCGACTGGTTGTACTGGTCGGCCCCTCCGCCGTCGGTAAGTCTTCTGTGGTCGGCAAGCTCCGTTCGGAGGTGCCCGACCTGTTCTTCTCGGTGTCCGCCACCACGCGCGATCCGCGCCCGGGTGAGGTGGACGGCCGGGACTACCACTTCGTCGGCGATCAGGGTTTCGACCGCCTCGTCGCCGACGGCGCCCTCCTCGAGTGGGCGGAGATCCACGGTGGCCTGCAGCGATCGGGCACGCCCGCGCAGCCGGTGTACGACGCGCTCGAGGCCGGCCGGCCGGTGCTGGTGGAGGTGGATCTCGCCGGCGCCGCCAGCGTGAAGGCGGCGCTACCGGAGGCCGTGACGGTCTTCCTCAGCCCGCCGAGCTGGGACGAGCTGGAGCGCCGGCTCCGCGGCCGGGGTACCGAGAGCGCGGAGAAGATCGAGCGCCGGCTCGAGACCGCCCGGGCCGAGATGGCCACCCGGGACGACTACGACGCGGTCGTCGTCAACGACGACTTGGACCGCGCCGTGGGTGACTTGGTATCCTTGCTGGTCGGCGCTCGCGACCCGAGGGCGTAGCGCCGCGGCCCGAGGGCGTGGCCCTGGCGTCCCGCGGGCGTAGACTGGGCGGAACACCAGCGATAATCGTGAAGTTCGTAACGTAGGAGAAGCGTGAGCACCACCACTGAGACCGTGTACGACCAGCCGCTCGGCATCACCAACCCGCCGATCGACGAGCTGCTCGAGCGCACCTCCTCGAAGTACGCCCTGGTGATCTACGCCGCCAAGCGCGCGCGCCAGATCAACGACTACTACAACAGCCTCTCCGACGGCATCCTCGAGTACGTCGGCCCGCTCGTCGAGCCGGGCCTGCACGAGAAGCCGCTGTCGATCGCGATGCGCGAGATCCACGAGGATCTCCTGGAGCACACCGAGGGCGAGTGAGCTAACAGCCCATGATCATCGTCGGCGTCGGCGGCGGCATCGCCGCCTACAAGGCGTGCGCTCTGGTCCGGCATTTCACCGAACGCGGGCACGAGGTGCGGGTCATCCCCACCGAGTCCGCGCTCAAGTTCGTCGGCGCCGCGACCTTCGAGGCGCTGTCGGGCAACCCCGTCCAGACGGGGGTCTTCGAGTCGATCCCCGAGGTGCCGCACGTGCGCCTCGGGCAGTCGGCCGACCTGGTCGTGATCGCGCCGGCGACCGCCGACCTGATGGCGCGCGCCGCACAGGGCCGCGCCGACGACCTGCTGACGGGCACCCTCCTCACCGCGCGCTGCCCGGTGGTCTTCGCCCCGGCGATGCACACCGAGATGTGGGAGCATCCCGCCACCCGTGCCAACGTCGCCACCCTGCGTGAGCGCGGCGCGATCGTCATCGAGCCCGCCTCGGGCCGGCTCACGGGTAAGGACACCGGCGCCGGCCGACTGCCCGAGCCGGACGAGATCGGGCTGCTCGCCGACGTCCTCCTGGAGCATCCGGGCGCGCTCAACCGCGACCTCGAGGGCCGGAGGGTCGTCGTCTCCGCGGGCGGCACGAAGGAGGCGCTGGACCCGGTGCGCTACCTCACCAACCGCAGCTCCGGCAAGCAGGGCTACGCCCTCGCCCGGCTGGCGGCCCAACGGGGCGCGCGGGTCACCCTGGTCGCCGGTAACACCGTCGGCCTCGCCGAACCGTCCGCGGTCGACGTCGTGCGCATCGGCTCCGCGCTGGACCTGCAGGCGGCGATGACCGAGCACGCGGCCGATGCCGATCTGATCATCATGGCCGCCGCGGTCGCCGACTACCGCCCCGCCGAGGTCGCGACCACCAAGCTCAAGAAGGGTGCGGACGGCACGAGCGAGGCACTGGAATCGATCACGATGATCGAAAACCCCGACGTGCTCGCGGGCCTCGTCGCCGCGCGGCGCGACGGCGTGCTCCGTTCGGACGCCGTCATCGTCGGCTTCGCCGCCGAGACCGGTGACGAGAACGGCTCCGTGCTCGACTACGGCCGGGCCAAGCTGCGCCGCAAGGGTTGTGACCTGTTGGTCCTCAACGCCGTCGGCGACGGCCGGGCCTTCGAGGTCGACGAGAACTCCGGCTGGCTGCTCGGTGCGGACGGCGGCGAGACCGCCCTGCCCCTCGGTTCGAAGTCCGCGATGGCCGCGCGCATACTGGATGCCGCCGCCGATCGGGTGCGCTCGACCCGCTAGCCTTTCCAATCGCAAACATCATCGAGAGGACGTCCGAAGTGGTTTCCGGTTTCGCCAGTTCCGCCCACCGCCTGTTCACCAGCGAGTCGGTCACCGAGGGCCACCCGGATAAGATCTGTGACGCCATCTCGGACTCGATCCTCGATGCGCTGCTCGCGGAGGATCCGACGTCGCGCGTCGCCGTCGAGACGCTGGTCACCACCGGCCAGGTGCACGTCGCCGGTGAGGTGACCACCTCCGCCTACGCCGACATCCCGCACATCGTGCGCGACAAGGTCCTCGAGATCGGCTACGACAGCTCCGCCAAGGGCTTCGACGGCAACTCCTGCGGCGTGAACATCGCCATCGGTGCGCAGAGCCCCGAGATCGCGCAGGGCGTCGACCGCGCCTACGAGCACCGCGTCGACGGCGGCGAGGACGAGATCGACGCCCAGGGCGCGGGCGATCAGGGCCTGATGTTCGGTTACGCCTGCTCGGACACCCCCGAGCTGATGCCGCTGCCGATCTCGCTCGCGCATCGCCTCTCGCGTCGCCTGACCGAGGTGCGCAAGAACGGCACGCTGCCGTACCTGCGCCCGGACGGCAAGACGCAGGTCACGATCGAGTACGCGGGCGAGCAGCCGGTGCGCCTCGACACCGTCGTCATCTCCAGCCAGCACGCCGCGGACATCGACATCGACGGCATGCTGGCCCCCGACCTGCGCAGCCACGTGCTGAACACGGTGATCGCGGACCTGGACCTGCCCACCCTCGACACCTCCGAGGTGCGGTTGCTGGTCAACCCGACCGGCAAGTTCGTCCTCGGCGGGCCGATGGGTGACGCGGGCCTGACGGGCCGCAAGATCATCGTCGACACCTACGGCGGCATGGCCCGCCACGGTGGCGGCGCATTCTCCGGCAAGGACCCGTCGAAGGTGGACCGCTCGGCCGCGTACGCGATGCGCTGGGTGGCCAAGAACGCCGTCGCCGCGGGCCTCGCGGAGCGGATCGAGGTGCAGGTCGCCTACGCCATCGGCAAGGCATCGCCCGTGGGCCTGTTCGTGGAGACCTTCGGCACCGAGCAGCTCGATCCGATCAAGATCCAGCAGGCCATCGCTCAGGTCTTCGACCTGCGCCCGCGCGCCATCATCAACGAACTCGACCTGCTGCGGCCGATCTACGCGCCCACCGCCGCGTACGGCCACTTCGGTCGCACCGACATCGACCTGCCGTGGGAGCGCACCGACCGCGTGGACGCCCTGCGCTCCGCGGCCGGCCTCTGACACCGGCCTCCGACGGTGTGACCGCACCCGGCCCCGCCGAGGCCGCTCAGGCGGCCGTCGAACTCCCGATCGCCCGCGTCCTGCCCCTGCTGCAGGTCAGCCACCTCGATCGGGAGTTCGACTATCTCGTGCCCCCGGACCTGGACGAGCAGGCCAGGCCCGGGGTGCGGGTGCGGGTGCGCTTCTCCGGCCGGCTGGTCGACGGCTACCTCCTCGAGCGGCTCCCGCGCACCGAGCACGAGGGCAAGCTCGCCCCGCTGCACCGCGTCGTCTCCCCGCTGCCAGTTCTCACCCCGGCCGTGCTGCGGCTGGTGACGGAGGTCGCGGCGCGGTACGCGGGTACTCGGGCCGATGTGCTGCGGCTCGCGGTCCCGCCGCGGCACGCGCGGGTCGAGAAGACGCTGCTCGAACAGGAGCCCGTCGTCGCCGTCGCACCCGAGGTGTCCACCCTCGCCCTGGCGGAGTACACCCACGGTTCCCAGTTCGCCGCCGCCGCCGTCGCCGGGAGGGCGCCCCGTGCCGTCTGGCAGGCACTGCCGGGGGAGGACTGGGCGGCGCGGCTCGCCGAGCTCGCGGCCACCGTCGTCGCGACCGGCCGCACGGCCCTGCTGATCGTCCCCGACCAGACCGACCTCGACCGGCTCGCCGCCGCGTGCGCGCACCTCGACCCCGCGGTGCTGGCCGCGGGGCTGGGGCCGTCGGCCCGGTACCGGCGGTGGCTCCTCGCCCTGCTCGGCCGCGCCCGCATCGTGATCGGCACCCGCAGCGCCGCGTTCGCGCCGCTGCCCGATCTCGGGCTCATCGCGCTCTGGGACGACGGCGACGAATCCCTCGTCGAGCCGCGCGCCCCGTACCCGCACACGCGGGAGGTGCTCGCGCTGCGGGCGCACCAGGAGGGCGCCGCGCTGGTCATCGGCGGCTTCGCCCGCACGCCGGAATCGCAGTCGCTCGTCGAGGCCGGGTGGGCCGGGGAGATCACGGCGCCGCGCGAGCTGATCCGTAGCCGCTCGCCCCGCATCTCCGGCACCGCGGACTCGGATGTCGCGCTGGCCCGCGACCCGCTGGCCCGGTCGGCCCGCCTGCCCGGCGCGGCCTTCGCGGTGGCGCGGGAGGCGCTCGACGCCGAGCGCCCGGTGCTCGTGCAGGTGCCGCGCCGCGGGTACGCGCCCGCCCTGTCCTGCTCGCAGTGCCGTACACCGGCGCGGTGCCGGCGCTGCCACGGCCCGCTCGAACAGGCCGATGGGGGTGTCCTGCGCTGTCGCTGGTGCGCGCAGGTGGATGCCGGGTACCGGTGCCCCGCCTGCGGTGGGACCACCATGCGCGCCGTGATCGTCGGCACCATGCGCACCGCGGAGGAACTCGGTCGGGCCTTCCCCGGAGCGGCCGTGACCGTGTCGGGCGGCGAGACCGTGCACGCCGAGGTGCCGGGCGGACGGCGGATCGTGGTGGCGACGCCGGGGGCCGAGCCGGTGGTCGACGGCGGCTACGGCGCGGCGCTGCTGCTCGACGGCTGGCTGCTGCTCGGCCGGGCGGACCTGCGCGCGGCGGAGGAGACGCTGCGCCGCTGGATGAACGCGACCGCGCTGGTCGCCTCGGACGGGGCGGTCGTCTGCGGCGCCGACGCCGGGATCCGGGCGGTCCAGGCCCTGATCCGCTGGGACGCGGCTGGATTCGCCGCCGCCGAACTCGCCGAGCGGGCGGAGGTCGGCTTCCCGCCGGCGACCCACCTCGCCGCGCTCGACGGCGCGGAAGCCGACATCGGGGCGGTCGCGGAGGCGGCGGCCCTGCCCGACGGTGCCGAGGTGCTCGGCCCGGTCGACCTGCCGCCCGGGGTGCGCATCCCCGGCGCGCCCGACGAGGGGCCGCCGCCGCAGCGACTGCTGGTCCGCGTCGCGCGGCGGGACGGACGCGCGCTCGCGCGGGCGCTGTTCGTGGCGCAGGTGGGCCGCAGCCTGCGGCGTGAGGGCGGCCCCGTCCGCATCCAGATCGACCCCCTGCGGATCGGTTAGAACGACAGGTCAGCGCCGGGGCAGGCGGGCCTCGACGGCGCTGATCGACAGGCCGATCATGTACTCGAACTCGGCGTCGGCGTCGAAGCGCGCGAGGTCGGGCGCCACCGACTGCACCGCCGGGAGTCCGCATGCGGCGAGCCCCGCCTCGCGGCGGGCGATGGCCTCGGCGTCCGTCATGCCGAACGTCGGAGCCGCCTCGAACTCGCGCAGCAGCGTCCCGATGAGGGAGGCGAGGAGGGTGCGCATCAGGTGCACGGCCTCCGTGGGGGCGAAGCCGGCGGCGAGCAGGACCTCGAGGATCGACTGGGTGGGCGCGAGCGCCGCGACGGACTGCACCTGCCGGGTCAGGACGAGCGTCGCCGCCCGCGGGTGCGCCTGCGCGGCGGTGCGGAAGGCGCTGGCGACGCCCGCGAGGTCCGTGCGCAGATCGCCGGTCGGGACGTGCACGACGATGGACCGGAGCAGGTGCTCGGTGACCGCGTCGAGCAGGTCGTCCTTGTCGCGGACGTGGTTGTACAGGCTCTTCGCGTCCACGGAGAGGTGGCGCGCGATCGATCGCATGCCGACGTCGGCCACCCCGTCCCGGTCGATCAGCGCGAGTGCGGCCTCGACGACCGCGGCGCGCGAGAGCCTCGGCGCACCGAGGGCGGGGCGCCCGCGTCGGGGTCGCGGCGTGGTCATGAACCCCATCATCCCCTACATTCGGCACCCGAAATTATCCACAGCGTGGGTAATATGACCGCATGATCGCCCACACGTCCCGCTTCGTGATGCCTCCCGCGTCCGTCCTCCGTGCTCGCGAGAAGCTGGTGCTCGACCACTTCCACGACGAGGTCCGGCAGGACTGGGACGCGACGCTGGAGACCTTCCCGCACCCGCACTACGAGCTGATCGCCCCGATGACCGTGCACGACGGCGACGAGGAGGTGCGGAACTACTACGCGGACACGCGTGTGGCCTTCCCCGACCAGGACCACGAGCTCATCGCGTTGCGGCACAGCGTGGACGCGGTCATCGTCGAGTTCTGGCTGCTCGGCACCCAGCGCGGCCCGCTCGGCGCGATCCCGCCGACCGGGGGCAGCCATCGCACCCGCATGACGGCCTACTTCGTGTTCGACGAGCAGGAGAGGCTGGTCGCCGAGCGGATCTACTTCGACCAGCTGACCATTCTCCGGCAGCTCATCGCCGGGCTGAACCTGCGCAGCCCGCGCGGGCTCCTGACGCTGGGGAGGGTCCTCCTCGGCGCCCTACGCATGTCCGGGCGGGACGCGGACCCCAGGCTGACGCGGACGACGCCGCCCCGCTTGGACGACTGAGGCCCGCGGCGATCATTCCTCGTCGTCGGGCGCGGTGGCCTCGATCAGCTCGTCGGTCGTGACGGTCGTGGGGTCCGGGCGCGGCGCATCCGCGTCCTCGGGCGCGGCGGCGGTGTCGATCGGCTCCGCTCCGGACTCGGGCTCGGCGGCCGGCTCGATCGTGCCGGCCGGTTCGGCGGAGGCACCCACGTCGCGCGGCGAGCTTCCGGAGTCGATGGTCGCGGTCGGGGGCTTCTCGGTCTCCTCCTCGGCGGCGGCGATCCCGGCGCCGGAGAGGGTGATGGCTGCGGTGACGACGATGGTTGCGAGAGTGCGCATGTCGGAGTCCTGGGCTCGGCGGCTGTGGGGGCGACCGTTCCTTCATCGCGTGACTGAGCCTACGCCGGGCGGCCCCGTCGCGCAGGCGAGGTTCTAACCTCGAACGCGTGACTGCGACGGGGTGGCGGGCCGGATGGGCGAAAGCGGACATCACGGGGGAGCCGTGGGGCGTGGGACTGATGGGCTACGGCATGCCCGGCCAGCGCGGCCGAGGCCTGCTGACCCGCCAGTGGGCCCGTGCCGTCGTCCTCGCGACCCCCACGCACCGGGTGGCCCACGTGGTCGCCGACATCGGGATGTTCTTCCAGGCCGCGGTCGACGAGATCACCGACCGGCTGGACGCCGCGACCTGCGGTCGGCTCTCCGCCGCGAACGTGGTGCTCACCGCGACCCACACCCACTGCGGACCCGGGGGCCACGGCCGGCACCGGCTCTACAACATCACCACCCTGGGGCATCATCGCCGTACGTTCCACCGCCTGGTCGACGGGGTGGTGCGCGCCGTCCTCGACGCCGAGGCCGCCCTCGCACCGGCCGCACTGTCGCTGGCCCGGGGTGAGCTGCTCGACGCCTCGGTCAACCGCAGCCCGAGTTCCTTCGACCGCAACCCGGACCGCGACCGGATGCCGCAGCGGATCGACCCCGCGGTCACCCTGCTGCGCGTCGAACGCGACGGCGAGCTCCGCGCCGCGATCGACTGGTTCGCCGTGCACTGCACGTCGATGGGCAACGGCAACCGCCTGATCAGCTCCGACAACAAGGGCTGGGCGGCGTCGGCGTGGGAGGCCGCCGAGCGCGAGCGCCACCCCGACTTCGTCGGCGTCTTCGCCCAGACCAATGCGGGCGACATGTCGCCGAACCTCGGCGGCGTCGCGGGGCACGGCCCCACCGACGACGAGCGGGACAACACCGCCGAGATCGGCCGACGCCAGCTCGCCGCCGCACGCCGGCTGGCCGCCGCGCCCGGCCGCCCGCTGACGCCCACGATCGACCACCGGATCACGTACGTCGACTTCGGAGCGGTCCACACCGCGTCCGGACCCACCGGGCGGGCGGTGCTCGGGGCCGCCTTCGCCGCGGGCACGTCCGACGGGCTCGGGTCGCCGGCCTTTCATCAGGGGCTCGGCAACCGCATCGGGGCCGTGAGCCGCGCGCTGTACCGCCGCCGCCCGGTGCTCGCCGCCCAGCAGGCGCCGAAGGAGATGTTCCTGCCCGCCGGCGCGCTCGGCTGGGTCCAGGAGCGGCTGCCGGTGCAGCTGGTGCGGCTGGGGGAGCTGCACCTGCTGTGCCTGCCGGTCGAGGTCACCGTCATGGCGGGCGCGCGCCTCCGCGACGCCGTCGCCGCGGCCGCGGGGATCGCCGCCGACGACGTGCTGGTCCAGGGGTACGCCAACGGTTACGCGCACTACCTCACCACACCCGAGGAGTACGACGCGCAGCGCTACGAGGCGGGGAGCACCGTCTTCGGGCGCAATCAGCTCGCCGCCTTCGCCGAGGCGGCGCAGCGGCTCGCGGCCGACCTCGCCGCGGGACGCCCGTCCGAGCCCGGCACGCCCCCGCCCCGGCAACGGCCCGGGCGGATCGGCGCACCGTCGGGCTCGACGCTGCTGAGCGGTGCCCGCCCCGTCCGCGTGGCCGCGGTGCGGACGCCCGGCCCCGATGGCCGGCTCGCGGTCGACTTCGACTGCCCGCACCCGAACCGGTCGATCCCCGCCGGCTACACGCGGGTCGAGCGGCGCGACGGAGACCGCTGGGTCCCGGTCGCCGGAGACGACGACCCCTCGACCGAAATCGTCTGGCGGCGTAGGGGAATCACGTTCAGGGCGACGGTCCTCGTCGACCTCGCGGGGCGGGGCGGACGGTACCGTGTCGGCTACGCCGAGGCGATCCCGGGCCGGTACGTCTGGGCCGAGGTGCGCGTGGCCCCGCCGCGGCCCGGCGGTCAGAGCCGGGCGAGCGCCGCGACGGGTGACTCCACGTAGTCCGCGAACAGCCGGAGGAAGCCGCCCGCCTCGCCGCCGTCGCACACCCGGTGGTCGAAGGCGAGGGAGACCTGGGCGACTTTGCGGGCGACGACGGCACCGTCGACCACCCAGGGCCGGTCGATGATCCGCCCGATCCCGAGGATCGCGGCCTCGGGGTGGTTGATGATCGGCGCGGAACCGTCGACGCCGAAGACGCCATAGTTGTTGAGCGTGAACGTGCCGCCCGTCGGCCGTCCGAGCGGCAGCGCGCCGTCGCGGGCGAGCGCGGTCGTCTCCGCCAGCCGCCGCGCGAGTTCGACGGTGGTCAGGGTGTCGGCGTCCGCGACGACGGGGACGACGAGCCCCCGCGGGGTCTGCGCCGCGATGCCGAGGTGCACGCGCCCGTGCTGGACGATCTGCCGGCGGTCCGCGTCCACGGAGGAGTTGAGCTGCGGGAACCGGCGCAGCGCAGCCACGGCGAGTCGCGCCAGCAGCGCGAGCAGGCTCACCCGTTCCGCATCCGGGAGCGTCGCGTTCATCGCGTCCCGCGCGGCGAGAAGCGCGGTGGCGTCCACGTCCACCCAGGTCGTGGCCTCCGGTATCTCCCGGCGGCTCGTGGTCAGCTTGTCCGCCACGGCTTTCCGGAGCCCGTTCAGCGGGATCCGCACGTCGCTGCGCGATGCCGCGGGCGGCGGGACCGCGGCGGCGGGGGAGGGCGCCTCGCTGCGGGCGGCGAGCGCGGCATCGACGTCCGCCCGCCGGATCACCCCGCCCACGCCGGACGGCCGCACCGTCGCCAGGTCCAGTCCGTGTTCCCGGGCCAGGTCGCGTACCACGGGCGAGATGACCCGCGCCACGGACGGCGCGGGCCGCTCCGGGACGGGTGCGGCGACGGACTCGGACGGCGGTACGACGGTGCGTTCGGCACGCGCCGTCCGGCGGCGGCGGGCGGGCTCGTCCTCGCTCGTCCCGTACCCGATGAGCACGTTGCCGGACGGGCCGTCGGGGCCCGGCGCGGCGGTGCTCGCGGTTCCCGGCACGCCGACCGAGATCAGCGGCGAGCCGACGCGGAGCGTCTCGCCCGGCGCGCCGTGGAGGGCGACGACGGTACCCGCGAACGGGACCGGCACCTCGACGGCGGCCTTGGCCGTTTCGACCTCGACGACCACCTGATCGACGGTCACGGTGTCGCCGACGCGGACGCGCCACGACAGGATGTCGGCCTCGGTGAGTCCTTCGCCGAGGTCGGGCAGCAGGAAGACCCGATCGCTCACGCCGTCACCACCCACCGGGGATCCACGCGGTCGCTCCACTGCAGTCGGTCGACGGTGTCCAGGATCCGGTCCACTCCGGGCAGGTGGAAGCGCTCGAGTTTGGGTGGCGGGTAGGGGATGTCGAGGCCGCTCACCCGCAGTACGGGGGCGTGCAGGTGATGGAAGCAGCGTTCCTGCACCCGGGCGGCGATCTCGGCGCCGACGCCGGCGAATCCCTGCGCCTCCTGCACCACCACGCACCGGCCGGTGCGCCGCACCGACGCCGCCACGGTCTCGTCGTCGAACGGGACGAGGGTGCGCAGATCGACGACCTCGAGCGAGAGCCCGTCCTCCGCGGCCGCGGCCGCCGCGTCGAGGGCGACACGGACCGCCGGCCCGTAGGCGATCAGCGTCGCGTCCGTGCCCTCGCGTCGCACGACAGCCCGTCCCATCGGCTCGCCGACGGCGAGATCGGTGTCGGCGGAGGCGAAGTAGAGGCGCTTGGGTTCCAGGAGGACGACGGGGTCGGGGTCGTCGATCGCACGCCGCAGCAGCGTGTAGGCGTCGTCGACCGTGGCGGGCGCCGCGACCTTCAACCCGGGCGTGTGGACGTAGTAGGCCTCGCTCGAATCGCAGTGGTGCTCCACCCCGCCGATCCCGCCGGCGTAGGGCACCCGGATCACCATCGGGACGGAGAGCGCGCCGCGGGTCCGATTACGCAGCTTGGCCACGTGCGAGACGATCTGCTCGAACGCGGGGTACGCGAAGGCGTCGAACTGCATCTCCACCACGGGCTTGAAGCCCGCCATGGTCATGCCGACGGCGAAGCCCACGATCCCCGACTCGGCGAGCGGCGTGTCGAAGCACCGGTCGGCGCCGAACTCGCGGGTCAGGCCGTCGGTGACGCGGAAGACGCCGCCGAGCGTGCCGACGTCCTCGCCGAAGACGACCACGGCGGGGTCCGCGGCGAGCGCGTCCCGCAGGGCGGTGTTGAGCGCCTGGGCCATCGTGTGTCGCGGCATGTCTCAGCCCTCCAGGGGGTCGCCGCGGCGGCGAGCTCGGCCTCCACCTGCGCCTGTTGCTCGCGCAGCTGAGGGGTGGGTTCGGCGTAGACGTGCCGGAACAGGTCGGCGGGGTCGACGGGGCGGTCGGCGTTCATCCGGGCGCGCAGAGCGGCCGCGGCCGCTTCGGCCTCGTCGGCGACCGCGGCGACGAAGGCGTCGTCGATCCGGCCCCGCGCGCGGAGGTGGCGCTCCAGCCGGGTGATGGGATCGCGGCGGACCCACTCCTCGACCTCCGCGGACGTGCGGTAGCGGGTCGCGTCGTCGGCGTTGGTGTGGGCGTCGATGCGGTAGGTGTGCGCTTCGACGATCACGGGCCCGTTGCCCGAGCGCACGAAGTGGGCGGCCTCCTGCATCACACCGAGCATGGCGATGGGGTCGTTGCCGTCGACCTGCTCGGAGCCGATGCCGTAGCCGACGCCCTTGTGCGCGAGGCTGGGCGCGGCGGTCTGCCGCGAGAGCGGGACGCTGATGGCGAAGCCGTTGTTCTGCACGAGGAAGACCACGGGTGCGTGGAAGACGGCCGCGAAGTTGAGCGCCTCGTGGAAGTCGCCCTCGCTGGTGCCGCCGTCGCCGCAGAGGGCGAGCGCGATCGTGTCGGTGCCGCGCAGGTGCTCCCCGTGCGCGACACCGGCCGCGTGCAGCAGCTGAGTGGCGAGCGGTGTGCACTGCGGCGCGGTGCGCAGCGCCGTGGGATCGTAGCCGCAGTGCCAGTCGCCGGCCAGGAGCGTGAGCACCTGCACGGGATCCACCCCGCGGGCGGTGAGCGCGACCGAGTCGCGGTACGTGGGGAACATCCAGTCCGTGGGGCGCAGGCACATCGCCGCGGCGATCTGGCACGCGTCCTGCCCGTGGGAGGACGGGTAGACGGCGAGCCGCCCCTGCTTCGTGAGCGCCGTCGCCTGCGCGTCGAACCGTCGCCCGAGCACCATGAGGCGGTACATCTCCGCCATCCGGTCGTCGTCGGGGTGGGGATAGCGGGCGTGCGAGTCGGTGAGCTCGCCCGCCTCGTCGAGGTACTGCACGGGCGTGTCGGCCGGAAGGAACTTCCGGTACGTCGGTTCGCCCGTGAGGTCCGTGGTCGTGGTCACGTCGTCCTCCCTGATCCGGCTGCCCGTCGAGAGTCGCACCGCGGGGACGGTATTCCCGCGATACCCGCCGGTAGCGAGACGATCGTCGTAGAGTCGAGGCGGATTCGAGCAGATCGTCCCAGATCGGGGCGTGACACGGGACGGAGCTGGACGGATGGCGGACGGTGTCGAGCACCCCTCGTTGGACGACTTCGACCGGCGCATCCTGCAGGTGCTCGCCGAGGACGGCCGGATCTCGATGCGGGCGCTCGCCGAACGCGTGCACGTCTCGCGGGCGAACGCCTACGTGCGCGTCGAGCGCCTGGAGCGCAGCGGGGTGATCCGCGGCTACACGGCACGGATCGACCCGGCGCGGGCGGGCTCGGGTACCTCCGCGTTCATCGGGCTGTCGATCCGCCAGGACTCGTGGAAGCGCGTCGCCGCACAGCTGCGCGAACTGCCCTTCGTGGAACATTTCGCGCTGGTCGGCGGCGATTTCGACGTCCTGGCCCTGGTTCGGACGCCGGACAACGCCGCCCTGCGCGACGTGGTGCTCGAGCGGCTGCAGGGGGTGGACGGGGTGCGCGCGACCCGCACGTGGCTCATCTTCGACGAGGCCGACGGTCCGGGGGCGCTCGGGCCGCCCGGTCCGGGCGTCGGGCCGCCCGGTCCGGGCGCAGCCGGATAGCGCGACGGCCCGGCCACCGCGGAGGTGGGCCGGGCCGTCCGTCGAGCGGGAGCTGCGGTCAGACGACGCCGAGCGCGAGCATCGCGTTGGCGACGCGGATGAAGCCGGCGATGTTCGCGCCGGTCACGTAATCGCCGGGGCTGCCGTACTCGTCGGCGGTCTCCAGGCAGCGATCGTGGATGCCGCGCATGATGTCGGCGAGCCGGTCCTCGGTGTAGTCGAAGGACCAGGAATCGCGCGAGGCGTTCTGCTGCATCTCCAGCGCGCTGGTGGCCACGCCGCCGGCGTTGGCCGCCTTGCCCGGCGCGAAGGAGACCTTGGCCTCGGCGAAGAGCTTCACGGCGTCCGGGGTGCACGGCATGTTGGCGCCCTCGGCGACGAAGTTCGTCCCGTTCTTGATGAGCCGGTCGGCGGCGTCGCCGTCGAGCTCGTTCTGCGTCGCGCAGGGCAGCGCGATGTCGCAGGGCACGTCCCAGACGGAGCCGCCGGGCACGAAGATGGCGCCGCGCTCGGCCGCGTAGACGTCGATCCGGGCGCGGCGGCGCTCCTTGACGTCCTTGAGCAGCTCCAGGTCGATGCCCTTCTCGTCCACCACGTAGCCCGACGAGTCCGAGCAGGCCACGACGGTGCCGCCGAGCTGCTCCACCTTCTCCGTCGCGTACACGGCCACGTTGCCCGAGCCGGAGACCACCACCCGCTTGCCGTCGAACGAGTCGCCCTGCGTCGTGAGCATCTCGCGCAGGAAGAAGACCGCGCCGTAGCCGGTGGCCTCCGTGCGCACCTGCGATCCGCCCCAGGTGAGGCCCTTGCCCGTGAGCACGCCCGACTCGTAGCGGTTGGTGATCCGCTTGTACTGGCCGAACAGGTAGCCGATCTCGCGGCCGCCCACGCCGATGTCGCCCGCGGGGACGTCGGTGTACTCGCCGATGTGGCGGTAGAGCTCGGTCATGAAGGACTGGCAGAAGCGCATGATCTCGCCGTCGCTGCGGCCCTTGGGATCGAAGTCCGAGCCGCCCTTGCCGCCACCGATCGGCAGGCCGGTCAGCGAGTTCTTGAAGATCTGCTCGAAGCCGAGGAACTTCACGATGCCCAGGTACACCGACGGGTGGAAACGCAGGCCGCCCTTGAAGGGGCCGAGGGCGGAGTTGAACTCGACGCGGAACCCGCGGTTGAGCTGCACGTTGCCGTTGTCGTCCTGCCACGGCACCCGGAAGATGATCTGGCGCTCCGGCTCGCAGAGGCGGCGGATCACCGCCGCGTCCACGTATTCGGGGTGCTTGGTGACCACCGGCGCGAGCGAATCGAGGACCTCTTTCGCGGCCTGGTGGAACTCGGTCTCCCCGGGGTTGCGCCGGAGGATCTCGTCGTACAGCGTCCCCAGCGTGCCCTCAACGTGCACCATTGCACAGTCCCTTCTGTCCGTAATGACCGTCAGGGGCACATTACGGTGTGGGCGATTGCAGCAGGCTCGCACCCTGCGCCCGACGGGACCGCGGTCCCGTCGTCGTCACCCGCGCGGGCGGAACTCGTCGACGTAGCCCAGGATCGCCTTCTGGACTACGGGCCAGTAGCGGTTCTGGGACTGCGAGGGGAGGTAGATGTTGTGCCCCGCGCCGGGCAGCAGCACGGTCTCGCCACGGCCGCCCTTGGAGCGCAGGGCCGCGACGAAGGCCTCGCATCCCGCGGGCCGGACGATGCGGTCCGCAGTGCCGTTGAAGCACGTCACCGGGACCTTCGGATTGATGTTCTGGATCGGGTCGGCCACCGCGAACTGCTGCGGGAACTCGTCGGGCAGGCCCAGGAACAGCCGGGTGTTGACGTTGCCGTCCGCGACCGCGCGGCGCATGTCGAGCACGCCGCCCATCGACACGACGGCGGCCGGGGTCACCGCGGGCACGCTGCCCATGGCGCCCGGCGTCAGCATCGACCGGGCCGAGGCCCACACCGCGAGCTGGCCGCCCGCGGAGTGTCCGGCGACCACCACGTCGTTCAGGTCGAGGTTCGGTGCGTACTGCGCCTTGACGGTCTGCAGGAAATCGATCGCCGCGGCCGTGTCGGTGAGCGTGACGGGGTATCCGCCGCCCGCCCCGATCCGGCGGTACTCGACGTTCCACACCGCGACGCCGTGGCTGACCAGCGAGCGCGCCATCTCCGACATCGATCCCGCCGCCGACGGCGTGCGCCAGCCACCGCCGTGCAGCAGCACCACGACGGGGATCTGCGCGGGGAGCTGGATCGTCGTCCGCGCGCTGAGCGGGCCGCCCGACGGGTTCTGCTGCAGCGCCGGATTGGCCGGCAGGTAGAGCTCGCCGTAGTTCTGTTCCGGGTCCGGGGCGCCGTCCGGCACCGGGTAGACGATGCGCTGCGGCTGCGTCACCGGGAACTTCCCGACCAGCGACGCCGCGTTCATCGGCGGGTACGAGGCCGAGGGGGACGCGGGCGCCGACGACGAGGGAGCACCCGTGCCACCGTGAACGGTGGTGGTGCACGCCGTGCTGACGAGCACGGAAAGGCATACGGCGGCGCCGATCAGCGGCCGCCGGGCGCGCGCGAACTGCACGTCGACCCTCTCTCGCCCGGCGGGGCGGTTTCTGGCGTTTCCGTCCGGAATCCTAAGGCAACCCTGGCTCGAACTGCTAGTGCGGGCGGTCCGCTGTGACAGGTGCGGCTGGTCCGGGCCACGGTCCGGGCTGGATAATGAGGGAATGAGCGTGCTCCCCATTCGCATCTATCCGGACCCCGTCCTGCGCACCCCCGCGGACGAGGTGACGGTCTTCGACGCTGACCTCGCGCGACTGGTCGACGACATGATCGACACGATGCACCACCACAACGGTGCCGGACTGGCCGCTCCGCAGGTCGGCGTGAGCAAGCGGGTCTTCGTCTACGGCTGCGGCGGCCGTGAGGGCCACCTGATCAACCCGGTGTGGCGCGCCGTCGGCGAGGAGATGCAGACCGCGGCCGAGGGCTGCCTGTCGATCCCGGAGGTGCGGGGCGACTGCACGCGGCACATGCACGTCGTCGCCGAGGGCGTCGACGTCACGGGGGCGCCCGTCACCCTGGAGGCGACGGAGATCCTGGCCCGCTGCATCCAGCACGAGAGCGACCATCTGGACGGCGTGCTGTACCTCAGCCGTCTCGATCCCGAGGAGCGCAAGGCCGTGATGCGGGTGATCCGCAGTTCGCCGTGGTTCACCGACCCGGCGGCCACCCTGGGCGCGGGCGCGGCCGGGAGTCGCGGCTGATGCGGCTGCTGTTCGCGGGTACTCCCGAGCCCGCCGTTCCGGCGCTGCGCGCGCTGCTCGACTCCGGTCACGAAGTCGTCGGCGTGCTGACCCGTCCCGACGCCCGCTCCGGCCGCGGCCGCGGCGTGCGGCGCTCGCCCGTCGGGCAGGTCGCGGACGAGGCGGGGATCCCGGTGCTCACCCCCGCCACGCTGCGCGATCCGCAGGCGCGGGCCGCGATCGTCGAACTGGCACCCGACTGCTGCCCGGTGGTGGCGTACGGCGGGATGATTCCGCCCGACCTGCTGGACGTCCCGGCGCACGGCTGGATCAACCTGCACTTCTCCCTGCTGCCCGCCTGGCGCGGCGCGGCGCCCGTGCAGGCCGCCCTCGAGGCCGGCGACGAGGTCACCGGCGCGTCCACCTTCCGGATCGAGGCGGGCCTGGATACGGGCCCGGTGTTCGGCGTGCTCACCGAGCGGATCCGGCCCGACGACACCGCGACGGCGCTGCTCGCGCGACTGGCAGAGCACGGCGCGGAGCTGCTCACGCGCACCGTCGACGGGGTGGAGGCCGGGGCGCTGCAGGCGCAGCCCCAGTCGCCGGACGGCGTCTCGCACGCGCCCAAGGTCACCGTCGACAGCGCCCGGGTGCGGTTCGATCGGCCCGCCGGCGCCGTCGACCGGCACATCCGCGCCATGACCGACGCGCCCGGTGCGTGGGTGCCCTTCGGCGAGGCACGGCTCAAGCTGGGCCCGGCGGTCGTCGACGGGGAGACGACGGGGCTCGCTCCCGGCGAGCTCCGGGTGACCAAGCGCGCGGTCTTCGTCGGCACCGCGACCGCCGCGCTGCGCCTGGGCACCGTGCAGCCCCCGGGGAAGAAGCCCATGCCCGCCGCCGATTGGGCGCGGGGCGCGCGCATCGAGGACGGCACGATCATCGGAGTCGAACAGTGAAGCATCGCCCGAGTCCGGCGGAGAAGAACCGCCCGAGTCCGGCGGAGAAGAACCGCCCGAGTCCGGCGGGGAAGAACCGCCCGAGTCCGGCGGGGACCGATCCCGCCCGCAGCGCCGCGCTGCAGACCCTCGCCGCGGTTCGTGAGCGCGGTGCGTACGCGAACCTCGTGCTGCCCGGCCTGCTGCGCGAAGCGAGGCTCAAGGGGCGCGATGCCGCCTTCGCGACGGAGCTCACCTACGGCACCTGCCGTGCGCAGGGCCTGCTCGACGCGGTGATCGAGAACGCCTCCGGGCGCTCGACGGCCGACATCGACGGCCCCGTGCTCGACGCGCTGCGGCTCGGCGTCTACCAACTGCTCCGCACCCGGGTGGGCGCCCACGCCGCCGTCTCCGAGACGGTGGACTCCGTGAAGGAGACCTCCGGGCGCGGCGCGTCCGGCTTCGTCAACGCGGTGCTGCGCAAGGTCTCGCGCGATGACGAGGACACCTGGGTCGCCCGGGTCGCGCCGCCCGCCGCCGACGATCTCCTCGGGCACCTGGCGATGCAGTACGCGCATCCGCGCTGGATCGCCGAGGCCTTCTGGGAGTCCCTGCGGGCCAACGGCATCAACTCGATGGGGCAGCTGCAGGCGCTGCTCGCCTCCGACGACGCCCGGCCGCCCGTGCACCTCGTCGCGCGACCGGGGGAGATCTCGGCCGACGAACTGGCGCTCATCGTCGAGGGCGAGATCGGCCGGCTCTCGCCCTACGCCGTGTACCTGCCCGGCGGGGATCCGGGTGCGCTCGAGCCCGTCCGCGACGGCCTCGCCGGCGTGCAGGACGAGGGCAGCCAGCTCGTCGCCCGGGCCGCGGCCGTCGCGCCGCTCGAGGGCGCCGACGCCGGCCGCTGGCTCGACCTCTGCGCCGGACCGGGTGGCAAGGCTGCCCTGCTGGGCGCGCTCGCCGCGATCGACGGCGCGCGGGTCGACGCCGTGGAGCCGGCCGAGCACCGCGCCGAGCTGGTCCGGAAGGCGGTGACAGGGCTACCGGTCGACGTGCACGTCGCCGACGGCCGCGAATCCGGGCTCGAGCCGGGCTACGACCGCGTGCTGGTCGACGCGCCGTGCTCGGGCATCGGCGCGCTGCGGCGGCGCCCCGAGGCGCGGTGGCGCAAGCAGCCGTCGGACGTCGAGGGCCTCGCGGTGCTGCAACGGGAACTCCTGACCGCGGCCGCGGCGCTCACCCGGCCGGGCGGCGTCGTGCTCTACGCGACCTGCTCGCCGCACGTCGCCGAGACGCTGGGCATCGTCGGTGACGACGACCTGCTGGCGACCGCCGGACTGGAGCGGATCGACACGCGCCCGCTGGTTCCGGAAACAGACCTGGCGCTGGGCGACGGCCCGCACGTGCAGCTCTGGCCGCATCTGCACGGCACCGACGGGATGTTCTTCCAGGCGCTCCGTAAGCGCTGAGACGGCGAACGGCCCGCTTCCGAGAGCCGGAGGCGGGCCGTTCGTGTCTGCTGCGGTCGGGGCGTCAGCCCTTGAGGACGCCGCCCTTCGAGAACTCCTGGGTGAGGACGCCGCCGGGACCCGGCTTCGCGTCACCCTTCGGGTAGCCCATGCCGAACGCGCCGCCGCCCTTGACCCACTGGTCCTTGATCTTGCCGGAGACGACGTGCGCGCCCGCCTCGGGCGACCAGACGATCGAGCCGTTCTGGAAGTCGTTGTAAGCGCCCGCCACGGAACCGGCGGTGGCGCCGCCGACGGAGAGCTCGCTCATCAGCGGGAAGCCCAGCTTGCCGGTGGGGCCACCCTGCTTGAGGTACAGGTCGCGGATGGCGCCCGTGACGCCGGCGGCCTTGCCGCCGTTCACCTTCGGATTCCAGTAGATGGTCCCGTTGGTGAACTCCTGCACCTTGGAACCGCCCGCGACGTCCTTCTCCACGCCCAGCGGCTGGCCGTACTTCTTCTGGCCGCCGTCCTTGGTGAAGGTGTCCTTGATCGCCCCGGTGACCGCGAACTTCAGCGGCTCGTCGGGCGTGGTGTCGGCGGCGGGGGTGGTCGCCGCGGCCTGGCCGGCGAGCAGCTGACCGAGGAGCTTCTGCGCGTTCGGATCGCTGCCGAACATCTTGACCAGCGTCGCGACGTCGGTCGTGGGCAACTGGCCGGTCGCCAGGATCTGCTGCACGCCCGGGATCTTCGCCAGCTCCGTCAGCGCGGGCTGTGCGGACGCCGGGACCGCGTTCGCGGTGGAGACGAGCGGGGTGCTCGCCGCGCCGGGCGCAGCGGCTGCGGGAGCGGCGGCAGGGGCTGCGGCAGGGGCTGCGGCGGGAGCGGCGGCAGGGGCCGCAGGGGCCGCGGGGGCGACGGGGACCGCCGGCACGGCGGGATCGGCCAGGGCGGGACCCGCGGCGAAGACGGTGGCCGCGGCGACCGCCACGAACGTGGTCAAGGTGGTGCGTGCGATCCGCATGACGACCTCTCAACAATCGACGGCACGAGAGTTACCCGTGTGACTAATGATGCTGATGTTACTAAAGTGATTAGTCGAATTCAATGCAGTGGCGATCCGGCGTGGCGAGCGGCGGCATCAGGGGACCGCTGCGCGTCCACGACCTACAATGCTGCGCATGTCCTCGCCGATGATCGCGCCGTCCATCCTCTCCGCCGACTTCGCCCGGCTCGGGGCCGAAGTCGAGGCCGTGGGCGGGCCGGAAGGCGCCGACTGGGTGCACGTCGACGTGATGGACAACCACTTCGTCCCGAACCTCACCCTCGGGCTGCCCGTCGTGCAGAGCCTGCTGAAGGCCACGACCATCCCGCTGGACTGCCACCTGATGATCGACGACCCCGCGCGGTGGGCGCCGCCGTACGCCGAGGCCGGGGCGTACAACGTGACCTTCCACGCCGAGGCCACCGGCGATCCGGTGGCCGTCGCCAAGGACATCCGCGCCGCGGGCGGCAAGGCCGGCCTCGCGATCAAGCCCGGCACCGCCTTCGAGCCCTACGCCGAGATCCTCAAGAGCTTCGACACCCTGCTGGTGATGAGTGTCGAGCCGGGCTTCGGCGGTCAGTCCTTCATCGCCGACGTGCTGGACAAGGCGCGGCAGGCGCGCCGCCTCGTCGATTCCGGGGAGCTGCGGCTGCTGGTCGAGATCGACGGCGGCATCAACGCCGACACCATCGAGCAGGCCGCCGCAGCCGGCGTCGACTGCTTCGTCGCCGGATCCGCCGTCTACAACGCCGCCGACCCGGCGGAGGCGGTGCGCAAGCTCCGCGCTCAGGCCGCCGCCGTGCCCCGCGGCTGACGGTGGACCTGCAGGACGCACTCGCGCTCGCCGTCGAGGAATCGGTGGCCGCTCGGGGGACGAGCACGCCCAACCCGCCCGTCGGGGCGGTGATCCTCGCCGCCGACGGCACCGTGGCCGGACGGGGCCGGACCGCGCCCGCGGGTGGGCCGCATGCGGAGGTCGTGGCCCTGGCCGAGGCGGGGGAGGCGGCGCGCGGTGGCACCGCCGTCGTCACCCTGGAGCCGTGCGATCACACCGGCCGCACCGGCCCCTGCACGCAGGCGCTCCTCGCCGCCGGGATCGTGCGCGTCGCCTACGCCCTGGCCGACCCCAACCCGCTCGCCGCCGGTGGCGCGCAGACCCTGCGCAAGGCCGGTCTCGAGGTGGAGCACCTCGAGACCGAGCCGTGGCCGCTCACCGAATGGCTGTTCCGGCAACGCCACGGCCGCCCGATGGTCACGGTCAAGATCGCGGCCACCGTCGACGGCCGGATCGCCGCCCCCGACGGCACGAGCAAGTGGATCACGGGCCCCGCGGCGCGCGAGCGCGCGCACGCCGAGCGCGCCCAGCTCGACGCGATCATCGTGGGCACGGGCACGGTTGTCGCCGACGATCCCGCACTCACCGCCCGCCGCCCCGACGGATCGCTCCATCCGCACCAACCGACGCGAATCGTCATGGGGGAGCGGTCGATTCCTGCGCAGGCCGCCGTCCTCACCGGCCCGGGCGAGGCGATCCACGTGCGCACGCACCGTCCCGAGGATGCCCTCGCGGCGGCGGGCGACGCGGTCAACGTGCAGGTCGAGGGCGGCTCGCACGTGATCGGCGCCTTCCTCGCCGCAGGCCTCGTCGACCGGGTGCAGGCGTACATCGCCCCGGTTCTCCTCGGTGCCGGCCTGCCCGCCCTCACCGTCCCCGGTGTCGGCACGCTCGGCGATGCGCTCCGGATGCGGATGCACGCCGTCGAACGCGTCGGCGACGACGTCCTGCTCACGTTGCTGCGCTGACCCGCGGACCTTCCCTTTCGTTCGACGTGAACCCAACACTTGGGGGCACGGCGAACGAGTGCTACCTTCGGAAGCGGAAGTTCTCAGGGCGGGGTGCGATTCCCCACCGGCGGTGATGGACTCCGGGCGATCCCGGTGTTCGAGCCCGCGAGCGCCCCACCGCGAGGTGGGGGTCAGCAGATTCCGGTGCGATCCCGGAGCCGACGGTCATAGTCCGGATGAAAGAGAACTACGCGGGTCGTTCCCGCGTCGTCGTGCCGCCCTGAGGCCGAAGTGGCAGGAGCGGCGGATGTTCACCGGCATCGTCGAAGAGCTGGGCGTGATCACCGCCCGCGAGGATCTCCCGGATGCGGCCCGATTCACGGTCCAGGGCGATCTCGTCACCTCCGATGCGAAACACGGCGATTCGATCGCGGTCAACGGTGTCTGCCTCACGGTCGTCACGGTCGAGGGCGGTGCGTTCACCGCCGATGTCATGGAGGAATCGCTCCGTCGCAGCTCGCTGAGCAAACTCGGCCCCGGCGACCGCGTCAACCTCGAGCGCGCCGCCGCCGTGAACTCCCGTCTCGGCGGCCACATCGTCCAGGGCCACGTCGACGGCACCGGCCACGTCCTGAGCCTGAGCCCGTCCGAGCACTGGACGGTCGTGCGCCTCGCCCTGCCGGAGCAGCTGGCCCGCTACGTCGTGGAGAAGGGCTCCATCACCATCGACGGCGTCTCGCTCACCGTCTCCGCACTGGGGCAGGGGGTGACCGGCGACGACGCGCAGCACTGGTTCGAGGTCTCGCTCATCCCCACCACCCTCGAGCTGACCAACCTCGGTGGGGCCGAGCCCGGCACCGTCGTCAACCTCGAAGTCGACATCGTCGCCAAGTACGTCGAGCGCCTGACCGGTTTCGCCGGGCGCGAGGAGGAGAAGTAGCCATGACCAGGTTCGATTCCATCGAGCGCGCCATCGAGGACATCGCGGCCGGTAAGGCCGTCGTGGTGGTCGACGACGAGGACCGGGAGAACGAGGGCGACCTCATCTTCGCCGCCGAGAAGGCGACCCCCGAGCTGGTGGCCTTCATGGTCCGCTACACCTCGGGCTACCTGTGTGTGCCGCTCGACGGCGCCACCTGCGACAAGCTCGGCCTCCCGCCGATGTACTCGACGAACCAGGACAAGCACGGCACCGCCTACACCGTCACCGTCGACGCCAAGGCGGGCGTGGGCACCGGCATCTCCGCGGCCGACCGTGCCACCACGATGCTCAAGCTGGCCGACCCGAGCTCGACCGTCGACGACTTCACCCGCCCCGGCCACGTCGTGCCGCTGCGCGCGAAGGACGGCGGCGTGCTGCGCCGGCCCGGCCACACCGAAGCCGCCGTCGACCTCGCCACCCTGGCCGGGCTCGCCCCCGCCGGCGTGATCTGCGAGATCGTCTCCGAGAAGGACCCGGGCGGCATGGCGAAGTCCGACGAGCTGCGGGTCTTCGCCGACGATCACGGACTCGCGATGATCTCCATCGCCGACATGATCGCCTGGCGCCGCAAGCACGAGAAGCACGTCGTGCAGGTCGCCTCCGCGCGCATCCCCACCCGCTACGGCGACTTCCAGGCCGTCGGCTACACGTCGGTCCACGACGACGTCGAGCACGTCGCGCTGGTCAAGGGCGACGTCACCGCCGACGGCGGCGCCGACGTCCTGGTCCGCGTGCACAGCGAGTGCCTCACCGGCGACGTCTTCGGCTCGCTGCGCTGCGACTGCGGCCCCCAGCTCGACGCCGCGATGGAGATGGTGGCGCAGGAGGGACGCGGCGTCGTCCTCTACATGCGCGGCCACGAGGGCCGCGGCATCGGGCTCATGCACAAGCTGCAGGCCTACCAGCTGCAGGACGGGGGAGCCGACACCGTCGACGCGAACCTCCAGCTCGGCCTGCCCGCCGACGCCCGCGACTACGGCCTCGGGGCGCAGATCCTCGTCGATCTCGGCATCACCTCGATGCGCTTGCTCACCAACAACCCGGCCAAGCGCGTCGGCCTCGACGGCTACGGCCTGCAGATCACCGAGCGGGTGCCCATGCCGCTGCGCGCGAACGCCGAGAACATCCACTACCTGCGCACCAAGCGCGACCGTATGGGTCACGACCTGCGCGACCTCGACCACTTCGACCAGGGAGGTACCGCGTGAGCGGCGCTGGAATCCCCGACATCACCCTCGACGGGGCCGCCGACCTGCGGCTCGCGATCGTCGCATCGCGCTGGCACGACACCGTCTGCGAGGCGCTCCTCGCCGGGGCCGTCCGCACCGCCGAGGCGGCGGGCGTCACGCACGTGACGATCGAGCGGGTGGCCGGCGCGGTCGAACTGCCGGTCGTGGCGCAGCAGCTCACCACGAACCACGACGCCGTCGTGGCGCTCGGCGTCGTGATCCGCGGCGGCACCCCCCACTTCGAGTACGTCTGCGACGCGCTCACCGCGGGCCTGCTGCGCGTCTCGCTCGACGCCGGCGTGCCCGTCGGCAACGGCGTGCTCACCACGAACACCGAGGCGGAGGCCCTCGACCGTGCGGGCCTGCCCGGTTCGGCCGAGGACAAGGGCGAGCAGGCCGCGTCCGCGGCGCTCGACACCGCGCTCACGCTGCGCAAGCTCCGGGCGGCCCGATGAGCCGCATCGCCCTCGTACAGGCCACGTGGCACCGGAACATCGTCGACCGCGCCCGCGACGGCTTCGTCGAGGAGTGGCGGAACCTGGGCCACGACGGTGCCGAGGTCGACCTCTTCGAGGTGCCCGGCGCCTACGAGATCCCGTTGACCGCGAAGCGGCTGGCGTCGACCGGGCGGTACGCCGCGATCGTCGCCGCCGGGCTGGTCGTCGACGGCGGCATCTACCGCCACGAGTTCGTCGCGACCGCGGTCATCGACGGCCTCATGCGGGTGCAGCTCGACACCGACGTCCCCGTCTTCTCGGTGGTGCTCACCCCGCACCACTTCCACGAGCACGGCGAGCACGTCACCTACTTCGAGCGGCACTTCGTGCAGAAGGGCGCCGAGGCCGCGCGCGCCGTCGACGCCACGCTCGCGGTGCACGCCGCGCTCCCGACCGCCTAGCCGACACACGTGCGCGGCGACCCACGGTCCGGTTTACGTAGAATGGCCGCGTGATGACCGACGCCACCACGCAGCCCGTGCTCGACGTGACCCCGCGCAAGATCAAGATCTACGCCTGGTCCTTCGCCGTGGTGCTGGTCCTGGGCCACGCCTTCGTCGCCTGGCTGCTCAAGGCCGGTGGCGACTCGGGGCTCACCTTCCGGCTGTCCGACCAGATCGGCATGGTCGTGATCGGCCTGATCCTGGCGGGCGGTTCGCTCCTGTTCGCCCGCCCGCGGCTGCGCCTCGGTCCCGACGGGGTGTCGGTGCGCAACCTTCTGAATGAGAACACCTACCCGTGGGACATCGTCGAGGGCTTCTCGTTCCCCGAGGGCGCGCAGTTCGCGCACCTCGAACTCCCGCGCGACGAGTTCGTCGCGATCTGGGCCATCCAGGCGCGGGACGGCGAACTCGCGGTGCAGTCGCTGGACCGCGCCCGCGAGATCGCCGCCGTCTACCAGCGCTGAGGCGCTACTTGATCGTGCCGCCGCGGCCGTGGAGCAGGGTCATCAGCTGCGTGAGCTGACCCTCCTGCGCCGCCGTGCGCGCGAAGCTCGTCAGGTTGAGCAGCGGAGTGAAGCGCTTGCGGGCGATGCCCTTGGCGTAGGTGAACTCGCGCAGGCCGTCGGGGCCGTGGATGCGGCCGAAGCCCGACTCGCCGACACCGCCGAAGGGCAGGTTCGGCACGCCCGCGAAGGTGATGATGCCGTTCACCGCGGCCATGCCGGAGCGGATCCGGTCCGCCAGCTCCATGCCGCGGGCCTTGGAGAAGACCGTCGCCGCGAGGCCGTACTTGGTGGCGTTGGCGAGCTCGACGGCCTCGTCCATCGTCTCCACCTTGGCGACGGTCACCGTCGGGCCGAAGGTCTCCTGCGTCACGGCGATCGAGTCCTCCGGGACGTCGACGAGCACCGTCGGCTGGACGAAGCGCTCGCCGACCGCGTCGATCCCGCCGACGAGGGCACGGCCGCCGCGGGCGAGCGCGTCCTCGATGTGCGACTTGATGATCGGCAGCTGGCTCGGCATCGTGATCGGACCGATCTTCGAGTCGTCCGAGTCGTTCGCGGTGACCTCGCGGGCCTTCGCGACCAGCTTCTCCAGGAACGGGTCGTAGACGTCCTTGTGCACGTAGACGCGCTCCACGCCGACGCACGTCTGGCCGGCGTTGGCGAACGCGCCCCACGCCGCGGCGTCCGCGGCGGCGTCGAGGTCGGCGTCGCGGTCCACCAGGAAGGCGTCCTTGCCGCCGGCCTCGATCACCACGGGCGTCAGGGTCTCGGCGCAGGCCGCCATGACCTTCTTGCCCGTGTTGGTGGAGCCGGTGAACGCGACCTTGTTCACGCCGGAGGTGCAGAGCGCGTTGCCGGTCTCGCCGAGGCCGGTGACCGTCTGCAGCACGGGGCGGCCCACGGCCTCCTCGAAGGTGCGGGCCAGCCAGACCCCGACGCCGGGGGTGTACTCCGAGGGCTTGAAGACCACGGCGTTGCCGGCGGCGAGGGCGTAGGCGATCGAGCCCATCGGGGTGAAGACGGGGTAGTTCCACGGGCCGATCACGCCGACCACTCCGAGCGGGTGGTAGCGCACCGTCGCCGACTGGTTCGCCATGACCAGGCCGGAGCCGACGCGCCGCGGCCCGAGGACCTTCTTCGCGTGCGAGGCGGCGTACGAGAGATGATCGATGCCGAGCGCGGCCTCGAGCAGCGCGTCGCCGTGCGGCTTGCCCGTCTCGTCGTGGACGATCTGCGCCAGCTGGTTGATCCGCCTGGTGATCACGCCCTTCCAGGTGTTGAGCGCCTGCTTGCGCCCGTCGAAGCCGATCTCCTGCCACCAGTCGGCCTGCTCGCGGGCCCGCGCGACGACGGCGTGCACGTGGTCGGCCGAGTGGATGGGATAGGTCTCGACCACGTCACCCGTGCGGGGGTTGAGGGAGTCGAAGGTCGTCGTGTTCGCTGCAGTCATGCTGACTTCCTGATCTCGTCGGCCGCCTTCTCGGCGATCATGATGGTGGGGGCGTTCGTGTTACCGCGGGTGATCATCGGCATGACCGAGGCGTCCACGACGCGCAGTCCCTCGGTGCCGCGGACGCGCAGCTGCGGGTCGACCACGGCGTCCTCGCCGGACCCCATGGCGCAGGTACCCACGGGGTGGAAGAGCGTCTGGCCGTATGTGCGGATCAAGGCGAGGAAGTCGTCGTCGGACGGATCCTCGGGCACGTGCCAGGGCTTGCCCAGGTTGCGCGCGAGCGGACCCTGCCGGCACAGCTCGAAGCCGGCCCGGGTGCCGGCGAGGAGGGCGTCGAGATCCGCCGACTGGTCGAAGTAGTTCGGTTCCAGCGACGGGTGCCAGTCGGGGTTCGCCGAGCGCAGCCGCACCTGGCCGCGACTGGCGACGTTGACCAGGGTGGGGCCGCAGATGAAGCCGCGCTTGGTCGGCTCGTGAAGCATGTTGTCGTAGAAGCCCGAGCCCATCACGTGGTACTGCAGGTCCGGGTGCTCGAGATCGTCGCGGGAGCGGTAGAAGCCGCCCGCCTCGCCGCCGTTCGAGGCGAGCGGGCCGTTGCCGAAGATCTTCCAGCGGAGGAGGTTCTGCAGGTTCTGCGCCTCCATGAGGTCGCTGACGCCGTGGGTGTCGAAGATGATCGGCACGATCGGGTGATCGTGCAGGTTGGCCCCCACGCCGGCGAGGGCCACCCGGGTGTCGATACCGAACTCGGCCAGGTGCTCGGCCGGGCCGATGCCCGAGAGCATCAGCAGCTGCGGCGAGTTGATCGCGCCCCCGGACAGGATCACCTCCCGGCGGGCGCTCACGGTGTGCTCCGCGGCCTGCTGCTTGAAGGTCACCCCCGAGGCGCGGTCACCGTCGAACTCGATCCGCCGGGCGGTGGCGCCCAGCGCGACCGTGAGGTTCGGCCGCGACCGCGCCGGTTCGATGTAGGCCTTGTCGGTCGACCAGCGCCGGCCGCCCTTGCAGGTGACCTGGTACAGGCCGGCGCCGTCCTGGGTGGCGCCGTTGAAATCGTCGTTGGGCTTGAGCCCGGAACTGACGGCGCTCTCGACCCACGCGCTGACCAGGGGGTGGGTGTAGACCCGGTCCTCGACGTTGAGCGGGCCCCGCGTGCCGTGGAAGTCATCGCGCCGGGCGGTGTTGTTCTCGGCCTTGATGAAGTACGGCAGCACGTCGTCGTAGGACCAGCCCTGCGCGCCGTACTCCGACTCCCAGGCGTCGAAATCCGCGCGGTTGCCGCGGATGTAGATCATCGCGTTCATCGACGAGCAGCCGCCGAGCGCCTTCATCCTCGGCCAGTACGTGGGACGGTCGTCCAGGTGCTTCTGCGGGGTGGTGGTGTAGTTCCAGTCCCACTTGGTCTTGAACAGCGCGGAGAAGGCGAGCGGGATGTGGACCTCGTCCGCATCCGCCTCGCCGCCGGCCTCGAGGAGCAGGACGGTGACGCCCGGATCCTCCGACAGTCGCGCCGCCATGACGGCGCCCGCGCTGCCGGCCCCTACCACGATGTAGTCGTACTCGTCCGCCGGCAAACCCGCTCCTCGCGTCGTTCCAGTGCTTGCCCACGAAGTTACTCGGAAGTCTCGCGATCGTGAACGGAATCGGCAGGTTCGACGGGGCCGATCGGGGTCCGTCCGCCGCCGTCAGGCGACCGCGGGTGCGAGGCGCTTGATCATCGGCGTCAGCGCCACCACGACCAGGCCGATGCCGATGGCGGTGCCGCCCAGCACCAGGAAGTACGGCGCCTCGTCGTTCTGGTCGTAGAACGTCGCCAGGCGGCCGGCCAGGGCGGTGCCCAGGCTGATCGACAGGAAGTTCAGGGCCACCATCTGTGTGGCGAAGGCGCGCGGGGCCAGCTTCGTCGAGACGCTGAGGCCGACGGGCGAGATGCACAGCTCCGCGAGCGCGAAGATGAGCATGATCCCGAGGAGGCCGATCAGCGGTGCGGTGTTCACGCCCGCGGGCATGAGCAGGAAGGCGAGGAAGGCGACGCCGATGCCCATGGTGCCGATGGCGAACTTGATCGGCGTGCTGGGCTGGCGCGTGCCGAGCTTCGTCCACAGCGCGGCGAAGACGGGCGCGAAGAGCAGGATGTACACGGGGTCCACGGACTGGATCCAGGAGGCGGGGAACTCCCAGCCGCCGAGGCTGCGGTCGAGGCGCTCGTCGGCGTAGACGGCGACGAAGGTGAACATCTGCTGGAACAACGCCCAGAACGCGACCTGGGACAGGAACAGCGGGATGAAGGCCTTGACGCCGTTGCGCTCGGCGGCGTCGACCCGGTTGCTGCCGAGGAGGAAGACGAAGTAGGCCACGGAGATGACGGCGACCGTGATGATGACGGCGTCGACCAGGTTCTTCGCGGTGATCACGCCGAACAGGATCAGTGAGACGAAGATCGCGATCGCGACCGCGGCAGCGGCGCCCACCCGCTGGATGTCGCTGCGGGAGGCCGGGTTCGGTACCTCCTGGCTGATCCGGGGCAGCATCTTGCGGGTGAGCGCGTATTGCAGGAGGCCCAGCGCCATGCCGACCGCCGCGAGGCCGAAACCCCAGTGGAAGCCGACGTTGTCCTGCAGGTAACCGGTCAGCAGCGGGCCGATGAAGGCGCCCAGGTTCACGCCCATGTAGAAGAGTGAGAAGCCGGCGTCGCGGCGGGTGTCGCCGTCGGGGTAGAGGTCGCCCACGACCTTGGTGGCGTTGCCCTTCACACCGCCGGAACCGACCGCCACGAGCACGAGGCCGATCGCGACGCCCGCCGCGCCGGGGATGAGCGCGAGTGCGATGTGGCCGGCCATCACCAGGCAGGCGGAGTAGAAGAGGGTGCGTTCCGCGCCGAGGAGGCGGTCCGACACCCAGGCGCCGGCGATCGTCGAGAGGTAGACGAAGCCGCCGTAGGCGCCGACGATGCCGAGCGAGGTGGTCTTGTCGAACCCGAGGCCGCCCTCGGATGCCGAGTAGTACAGGTAGTACGCGAGGATCGCCTGCATCCCGTAGAAGGAGAAGCGCTCCCACATCTCGACGCCGAACAGGTTCACCAGCGGCCAGGGATGTCCGAAGAAGCGGGTGTCGGGTTTGTAACCGGGGGTGGTGGTCATTCGTTGATGTAACCATGCGCGGGCCGCCGGGCGTGGCAGCTCAGCGCAGGAGTCGCTCGGCGTCCGGCTGGTAGGCGTGTGCGGCCCACTCCCGCGGGGTGGTGCCGTGCCTCCCGTCGACGACGGTGCGGTCGGCCCCGGCGTCGAGCAGCGTGCGGATCAGGTCGAGGTCGCCCGCCCAGGCGGCGTGATGCAGCGGCGTCGCGCCCGCCTCGTCCCGCGCGTTCGGATCGTCGGGGAGGGTCGGGACGGTGACCGTCACGCCCGAGACGTCGATGCCGTGCTCGGCGAGGAGGTGCAAGCGCTCGGTGAAGCCGTGCTGCGCGGCCCACTCGACCTGACGCCGCCACACTTGCTCGCGGTCCTCGGTCTCGGCGCCCTCCCGTGTGTCCCACGGGCCGGGCCCGGCGTCGGCGAGCCCGTGCGCGAAGAGCAGTTCCAGGTGCGCGTCGTCGGGACGGAACATCCTGTTGTACAGCGTCTGCTGGTCGACGGGGTGCGCGCCGCGGTTCAGCAGCAGGGTCGCCAGCTCGTCGCAGCGGGTGTGCCGGGGCTCCCGGCCCGCGCCCTGCTCGCCCTCGCCGAAGACCCCGGTCAGCGCGGTGAACGGGGTGGGCAGGCCGGAGTGCAGGAAGCCGGTGTTCGGGTCGGCGCCCGCGTCGAGGAGCAGGGCCGCGGCCTCCAGGGCGTTGTCCTGTGCGCCGGGGAGCGGGAGCCGTGAGTAACAGAGATAGGTGAGCGGATGCCAGCCGAACGGGCCGCCGGCGGAGGCGGCGAGCGACGGATCGTCGTGCAGGTGCGCGGTGAGCGCATCCGAGTCGCCCGCGGTGGCCGCCGCCCAGATGCTGCGGTCGACGATGCCGGGGTCGCGCGCGAGCAGGTCGGCGGCCTCGCGCCAGCGGGGCGGCTCGTCCGACGGGCCGTAGCGCAGACTGGCCAGCGAGCAGAACAGGTCCTCCGGGGCGAGCGCGGACTCGTCGACCGCGCACGGGTCCACGGTCAGTTCCGTGTTCGACGCGCCGGGGGAGCCGCTGCGTGCCCGGTCCGCCATGATGCCTCCGCCCCTCGTCGATCGCTCAGCGCAGCAGGTTGGTCCTGGCGACCTGCTCGCGCAGGAAGTGGAACTGGGTGTCCAGGCTCGCCTGGAGGTCGCGCAGCTCGTCGGCGTGGTGCTGGAAGCGCAGCGCGTCGGCCTCGTTCCCGACGGCGTCGCGGTACAGCTGATCCAGCAGTTCGCGGTGCGCGCTGCTGTTCGTGCGGTCGAGGATCTGCAGGTCGCCGAGGAGCCGCTCGACGGGGCGCAGCTCGCCCAGGTACTCGGCGAGTGCGGCGACGTGGTCGCGCAGCGCGTTCTCGGCCATGCGTGCGGCGTGCGTGTACTCGTCGACGTGGTCCGCGAGGGCCTGCGTGACGGGAGATTCGCCCGACGGCCGCGGGGTGTCGGTGCGCATGCGCCACACCCGGTGGGCGCGGTGGCTGATGTCCTGCAGCGTGGCGTCCAGGTTGATGCGGACGCGGTGCTGGTCGAGGATCGGGTTGTTCCACGCGGGGGAGCGGCGGATCTCCTCGGTGAGCAGGACCGCGACGCCGAGGAGCCGGGTCTCCACGCGGGTCTGGCCCGGTTCGGCGTCGGGGTTGTAGGCGGGCGTGCGCTCGGCCCGGAACGGCCACGGGTTCGCGTCGAGACGCGCCTGCTCCCGCTCGGCGATCCGGCTCCGGTACTGCGCCAGCCGCCAGAAGTGGAACCCGGCGACGCCGACTGCCGCGAGGAGGAAGACCACGATCGCGGGGATCCCGGCCGTCGCGACCACGCTGCTGACCACGAGCGCGCCGATCACGACGACGATGGCGGCGCCCTTCTTGATCTGGGGCGGCGGCCCGTACTGCAGGTGCGCGAGGTAGCCGGGGGTGTTGCTCGCGGTATACCGCCGGTAGGCGTCGTCGATCGCAGTCGCGCGCAGGTTCTGCAGGTAGTGGGCGGCGTCGTGCGCCGCGGCCTGCGCCTGCTCCCGCCCGACCGGGACCGCGTCCGCCGCCGTGGTCACCCGTTGGGCGATCTCCTGGGGCACCGTCTCCGCCATCTCGAACCTCCTCCAGAGCCCTACCTCGAATGTACCGAGAATCCAAGGATGAGCGCCGCGGCGACCGTGACAGAGCCGTGTGATTTCCGCCGGAGCCATGGTGGGCACCGGAGACTGACGCTGCAGTGACGACCGCCCCGGCCGCCGCGGTGCGGCGACCGGGACGTGTCCGCTACTTCAGGGCGACGGTCGCGCCACCGGAGAACATCGAATCGTGCAGCTCGACGGTGGCGGGTGCGGCGTCCTTGGGCATGTCGAAGACGACCTTGATCTGCACCGTGTTGCCCGGGTTGATGTTGTCCCACACCGGCACGTCGGAGTCGCCGAGCGCGATCTGCGCCATGGAGTCCGACTCGAACGAGCGACCCTGCGCGTCCTTCACCTTCTGCGACGACGGGCTGAAGTCCTGCGGCTTGGTGCCGATGTTCTTCACGGTCATCGCGACGATCACGAACTGGCCCTGCGCCTTCTTCGCCAGGTACGGGTTGTCGCCCACCTCGGCGAGCCCGGTCTGGACGCCCGTGACGACGAACTCGAACTTGCCGTCGCGGACGGGGGTGTTCAGGCCGGCGGCCTTCGGATCCGACTTCGAGGTGGCGGCGGCGGTGGTGTTGCCGGCGGCGGTCGCCTCGTCCTTGTCGCCGCCGCCGGTCGCGACGGAGACGACCACCAGGAAGGCGATCACCGCGAGCACGATCCACGGCCACTTGCGCTTCTTCTTGGCCGGGGGAGGCGGCGGGGTGCCGTACTGCGCGGGCTGGCCGGGGTACTGCTGTCCGGCGTAGGGCTGACCGGGCTGCTCGGGCCGGCCGGGCTGCAGCGGGAAGGGCTGCTGAGACATGACGAATCCTCGATTCTTGGGATCGGTGAAGTCGACGGGAGGCGGGAAGTGCCTTACGTCGTGAGTGGAGCCCTCGGCTCCGGTGGATCAGGTCGACGGTGCGCGGACTGCACCCGTCAGAAGTGGTGACTGTTAGTTCACGTCAGAATGCTTGTGCATGCGGTCATTTCATCCTCCCCAGGACCTGATGGAGGAAGCATCGCACCGACCACTGACAAGTTCTTCGGCAGCCGGCGACCGCACGTCAGGAGCCCGTCGACCGCGTTGTCGCCGTTGATCCGACGGCGGTCGCGCGTGCGCGCCGACCGTCAGCGAGAGTGTGGGCCCCGGATCGTGTCGCCACGGTCGAGTTCGAAGCATTCCGTGGCGCCGTCTCGGCCGTGGGCGGTATTGGACGCCGCGCTTCCGAACATGGCGAGTGGAGGTCTACGTGGTACTGGAACCCGCGCACCCCCCGCCAGCGCCCGCGTCCCGGACGTCGTGGTGGTTCAGCCGCTCGGCCTTGGTCCCCCGTGCTCGACCCCATTGCTGCGGTGTCGGCTCGGGCGGAGGAGGTACTCAGTCGACCGTGGTGACGCCCAGAGCCGTCAGTGCTGCGGTGTACTTGGCCCGCAATCGAGCCTGGGTCGCGGGATCGAGCAGCGCAAGCCGCGCCGGATCGGTGTTGTCGGCGATGTCGGCCCGCTTGACCGCCAGCGCGATCGGATCCGTGCGGATCGCGGCGTAGTACTCGTCGCTCGGCACCTCGTCCCGACGGGTGAGCAGTGCGACGGCGTGCACGACGGACGCCGGGATCCCGGCGTCGACGAGGTCTCGCGCAGTCACCGACGTGTCCTCCAGCACGTCGTGCAGCAGTGCCGCTGCGCGGTTCTCCGGAGTCTGCGGCGCGACCAGGCTCGCCACCCTGCGCGGGTGGGTGATGTAGTCGTTCCCGGCCTTGTCCGTCTGACCTGCATGCGCGGTTTCCGCGACGGAATCGGCGATCGCATCGATTGTCATGTCCTACCTCCTGGTGCCCATGGTGGCACCGGTCGCTGACAGGTAGGTCGCGCGCAGCGCGGTGATCAGCTCGCTTTCGCCGTCTCCAGCGGCGCGAACGGATCGGCGGGGAGGTCGAGGTGCTCGCGCAGCGTGGTGCCCGTGTACTCCCGGCGGAACAGGCCGCGTCGCTGCAGCTCGGGGACCACGAAGTCGACGAAGTCGTTGAACGTGCCGGGCGAACTGGCGGCGGAGAGGATGTACCCGTCGGCCTCTCCGCCGGTGAACCCCTCCTCGATCTGGTCCGCGATGTCCGAGGCGGTCCCGACGAACTGCGGGAGCAGTACCCCCTGCGCGTACAGCTTGCCGATGTCGCGCAGCGTCAGGTTGTCGCGCTCGGACAGGCGCCGGGCCACGTCGAACAGGCCCTGCGTTCCGCTGACCGTGACGTCCTCCACCGGCTTGTCGAGGTCGTACTGCGAGAAGTCGTGATCGGTGTGGACGGACAGGGTGATCAGTCCGGAGATCGGATCGGCCAGATCGTTGTGGAAGGCCTGCTTCTCGCGCGCGATCGACTCCGTCTCACCCACGAACGGGATGAAGGACGGGAAGATCTTCACGTGGTCGGGGTTCCGGCCGAAGTTCGTCGCTCGCGACTTCACGTCGTCGTAGTACGCGCGCCTGCCCTCGGGCGTCGGATCGATCTCGAAGATCGCCTCGGCCCACTTCGCCGCGAAGTCCTTGCCCCGGCCCGATGATCCGGCCTGGATCAGCACCGGCCTTCCCTGCGGGGAACGCGGCGTCGGCAGCGGCCCGCGCGTGCGGAAGTGCTCGGACCGCCGATCGACGGCGCGGATCCGCGTCGGATCGGCGAAGACGCCGGATTCCTTGTCCTGTACCAGCGCATCCGGCTCCCATGACGCCCACAGGTCGACGGCCGTCTCCACGAACTGCTGCGCTCGCACGTACCGCAGGTCGTGTTCGAGGTGCTCGTCATGACCGAAGTTGAGGGCCTCCGACTGGCTGAGCGACGTCACGATGTTCCACGCGATCCGCCCGCGAGTGACGTGGTCGAGGCTGGAGAAGATCCGCGCGAGCTCGAACGGATGGAAATAGGTGGTGGACTTGGTGATCGCGATCCCGAGCCGCGAGGTGACGGCGCCGATCGACGCCGCCACGATCGACGGATCGAGCGTCGCGGAGGCCTGGGTCCCTCGGCGCAAGGATTCGTCGATGTCGTTCCCGAACCTCGTAGGCACGGAGAGCAGGTCCGCGAAGAACAAGAAGTCGAACCTGCCACGCTCCAGGATCCGCCCGATCCGGTGGTAGTACTCCGGCGTGAGGAACGCCGGATCGGATGCCGGATGGCGCCACGCGGCGTGCGAATGTGTGACGTGCGAGGCGATCTGGAAACCACCGAGGTGGAGCTGGCGGGTCATGGCGTTCCTTTCATCGGGCGGTTGCCTGCAGTCTTCGGGCCGCCGATGCCGCGCGGAACCCTTGGGATCCCCGTGCATGGAAGTGGCTCGCCCGCAGCTGCGGTGGCACCCGCCCGCCGCTACCGCGGTCGCCCGCCGCCCGGCGGCGGCCCGGGCATGCTCGGGGCCGTCGGTTCCGTCCGGGTGTCCACGCCGACGGGGAGCGACACCCGGTACCCGGCCTTCACATCACCGGTGACGGTGGCCAGTTGGTGCGCGGCACCGTCCTCGCCGAAGATGCCGTCGGAGGTCAGCGACACTCGGCTCAGAGTCCTGGTGGACGATTCGTATCCGGCGGTGGCGTAGACGGCGTCGCACACGTCCTTCGGGAACGCCAGCTGCGAGGTGGCGATCGCCCTCGTGGCATCGGTGATGTCCGCGCGGTCGCGGTAGACCTCGAAATGGATGTGCGGCCAACGGCCCTCGTAACAGGCGGGGAAGATGCTCGTGAACCGAACGACACCGGCGCCGTCGGCGATCTGCACGCCGCGCAGGTAGTTCTGATCGGTCGCGCCCTCGGTGTACAGCGAGTAGCGGCCCTCGCGGTCGCAGTGCCAGACGTACACCGCCACGCCGGCGAAGGGCACGCCGCCGTTCGCGAGGTCGCGCACCGTCAGCTCCAGGTCGATCGGGACGCCCTCGGCGGTCCCGCGCATCTCGCCGAAGCTGGACCGGATGTCGCTCCGAACCACGCCCTCGAGATCCAGAACGTCGGGTCCGTTCGACCCGTCGCCGGGGTACGGGCCGGCGGTCTCGTCGGGGATCTCCGCCAGGGCCGTCGCGGTGCCGGCCGCCGACGATGTCGCGGACGCCGACGAGGACGAGGCCCCGGACGTCGTGTTCGCGTTCGTCCCGCACGCGGCCAACCCGAGCCCGAGAGTGCCGATCCCGAGCATCGAGAGCATCCGCCGGCGGCTGGTCAGGGTTCCGAGGTCGAAGCCGAGTCCCTGATCGACGACCTCCTCGTCCGGTCGGGGTAGGGCGCGTCCCTGGTACGTGCGGCGCATGACGTTCCTTTCGGGCGGGGCCGATCCCCGCGTCGAAATGAACGCTAACGACCGTTTCGTCCCGGCGTCTCCGATGTCGCTGTGAACCCGCTGGGAGCCCGAAGATGTCAGACCTCGGCGATAGCGTGCGGGCATCGTCGAAGGGGGAGCGATGTCGGACCTGCAGCCACTGCTCACCGCGCAGATCGTCCCGCCCGAGCGGGCGGCGGACTACCTGCGCGCGATGGACGTCGAGGTCGATGACCTCTACGCCGCGGTCGCCGAGGGGGTGCGCTGCGCGGAGGAGCTCGATCACTTCGCCCCGCCCACGGCGCCGGGGCTCGTGCGCTGGATCGGTGTGGTCGCCGCGCTGCGCCGCCGACTCGCAGCCACGGAGCGCTGGTTCCCGGACGATCGTCGCGGCCAGCCGATCAGCCGACACCTCGAGAGCGGCCGCACCCTCGCCGTCATGAGCGGTGACTGGGCCACGGGTAGTCCGCTGTCGGCGTTCGGCCCGCACACCGCCCGGCGCAAAGGGCGCGCCACCGCCGATTCCTTCCGCCCCGACGAGGTGCTGTTCCCACTGTCCGACTTCGGCCCCGTCCAGCAGGCCGACGGTGCGCTGTCCGGCGCGTGGGTGCTCCTATACCGCACCGACGGTGAGGCGATCCATCTGGAGGTGTCGCAGCCCGCGGGGTTCGACTCCGACGCCGGACAGTTCACCGGGTGGGCGGTCCGGGTGATCCTCGACGACTGGTGGCCGGGGGAGCGCCGTCCGGCGAATGGTCTGGGGGCCGCCGTCGACCTGCGACTCGTCCGGTCGGTCGCCTGAGCGATCCCGGTGGGCTGGTCGAAACAGGGCCGCGCACCGTCGGACATGCGGTACGCATGGTCCATGCCTGAGCGGATCCTGCCCCTGACCTCCACCATGCAAGACGAGCACCTGTCGCTGGCGACGCTGCTCCGCCACGCCACCACCTGGTACGCGGACGCGGCCGAGGTGGCGACGTGGACACCCGAGAAGACCACCCGGATGAGCTTCGGCGAGATGGGGCGCGAGGCCGCCCGCCTCGCCAACGCCCTCAAGGCCCTCGGCGTGGTCCCGGGCGATCGCGTGGGCACCTTCCAGTGGAACAACAACGAGCACATGACCGCGTACGTCGCGATCCCGGCGATGGGCAGCGTGCTGCACACGATCAACATCCGGCTCTTCCCGGACCAGATCACCTACATCGCGAACCACGCCGCCGACCGCGTGATCATCGCCGACGGCAGCCTGATCCCGCAGCTCAACGCCGCGATCGGCGGGATGACGACGATCGAGCACGTGATCGTGGTGGACGGCGACAAGACCCTGGTCGAGGCACCGTCGGGCGTGCAGCTGCACGACTACCGCGACCTGTTGGACGCGCAGAGCGACGAATACGACTGGCCGGAGATCGACGAGCGCGCGGCCGCCGCGGCCTGCTACACCTCCGGCACCACGGGCGATCCCAAGGGCGTCATGTACAGCCACCGCAGCATCTGGCTGCACTCCACCGCGGTGTGCGCGAGCTACGGCCTCGGGATGGGCCCGAACGACACCGTGCTGCCGATCGTGCCGATGTTCCACGCGATGAGCTGGGGCACGCCCTTCGGCGCCCTGATGTCCGGCGCCTCGCTGATCCTCCCGGACCGCTACCTGCAGCCCGAGCCGATGGTCCGACTCCTCGCCGAGGAGAAGCCGACCATCTCCGCCGCGGTCCCGGCGGTGTGGATCGGCATCGTCAACCACCTGGACGCGCACCCGCAGGACATCACCCACCTGCGGCACATCGCCTGCGGCGGCTCCGCGGTCCCGCTGAGCCTGGCGAAGGCCCTGGACCGGCACGGCGTGCAGATCGTGCAGGCCTGGGGGATGACGGAGACCTCGCCGCTCGCCAGCATCGCGTGGCCGCCCCGCGGCGTCACGGGCGAGGACGCGTGGGCCTACCGGAACACACAGGGCCGGTTCTTCCCGGGCGTGCAGGGCAGGCTGGTCGACGACCTCGGCGAGGTCGTGCCGGCGGGCGGGGAAGCGCAGGGCGAGGTGCAGGTCCGGGGCCCGTGGGTGACCGGCAGCTACTACAGCCCGGAGGGGGCCGAACCGGTGGGCGCCGACAAGTTCGAGGGCGGATGGCTGCGCACCGGCGACATCGGCAAGCTGACCGCCGACGGCTACGTGACCCTCGTGGACCGCTCGAAGGACGTCATCAAGTCCGGCGGCGAGTGGATCAGCTCGGTCGAGCTGGAGAACGAGGTCATGGCGCACCCCGCGGTGCTCGAGGCGGTGGCGATCGGCGTGCCGGATCCGAAGTGGGACGAGCGTCCGCTGGTAGCGGTGGTCCTCCAGCCTGGCGCCACGGTCACCGTTGCTGAGCTGCGGGAACACCTCGCGGGCACGTTCGCGAAGTGGCAGATCCCCGACAATTGGGCGTTCATCGCCGAGGTGCCCAAGACGTCGGTCGGCAAGTTCGACAAGAAGGTTCTCCGCGCCCAGCACGCCACCGGCGACCTGTCCGTCGTCCACGAATAGAGACTCGGACGGGCGTGTCAGAACACCTGGGGTTGACACGATGATGCATTCTGAAAGGCATGCCCGAGCAGTCTCACGATCCGCGCTGGGTCGCCGCTGCTAATTGGGCGGCGGCCGGCGGGTTCGGCGTGGGCGCGATCGCCCAGCGCGAGGGGGTCACCCGGATCGACGCGCTGCTGGCGATCGCGGACGCATGGGCGCGATCGCCGGATCTGTTCACCCGGCCGCCGGCGGCGGTACCGCCGGTCGGCGTGGACCAGTGCCCCGAGTGCGGGATCTGGTTCTCCGACGTCGAGGCGCACCGGGTGGTGCACCGGCGGGGGCGTCAACGCCCCACGACGGCGCGGGCCCGGCGGGCGAGCAAGCAGCGGGTGGCCGAGCCCGCGCGGTCGACCGGTCGGCCCGTGCGTCCACGGGCGTCGCCGACGGCCCTGGAAGGCTCTCTCGAGCCCCCGCCGCCCGGCCGGGGTGTGCCACTGACCGAACTGCCGCCCGATGCGCCCTGGAGCAGCTGGGCGGAAGCCGCCAACTGGGCCGCGGCGAACGGCCTCGGGCCGAGCCGGCTCGCGGACCGGGTGGGCACCGACGCGGCGTCCGTGACCGTGGCGATCATCGACGCGTGGAGTCACGACCCGGCGGCGTTCACCGTGCCCTCGGCCGTCAACGCCCCCGGCGGCGCGCTCAAGCAGTGCCCGGCGTGCGGCCTGTGGTTCGCCAGCGTCGACAACCACGTCGCGGCGCACGGGCGGATCAGTGGACGGCGACGGGGCTCGGCCCGCACGCCGGCGCGCTGGGCCGCGCGCCCCGAGCACGACGGTCACGCCGCCCCACGCACCGCCTTCGAGCACGCGATGGAGCGCGAGGGCCTGCTCGATCACTATCTCGAGCTGCGGCGCTGCGTGCTCGAACACCTGAGCCCGGCCCAGTTCCGCACCCGGATCGACGCGACGGACCAACGGGTGGCCGAGCTGCTGGACCGCATGGCCGCCCACGACGACTACGCCGAGTCGTTGGGTGAGCTGCTGCGCTCGCACCGCGGACACCTGGAGGACGACGGCGACCGGGTGCAGTGCCACCTCTGCGGCCTGTGGGTGGCGTTGCTCACGCCCCATCTGGTGGCGCACCGGATCGACGCACCGGGCTACCGCGGACGGTTCGACCTTGCCGGCGACGACCCGCTGGCCTCCCGCAGCATGGTCCCGCCCCGTCCGCGGGCGCCCCGACGCGCCGCGCAGGACCGGCGCGCCGTGGAGGCCGGGACGGCGGTGACCGCGGCGCCCGCGTGACCGCTTGACCGGCTCGCATCGCCGTCGGCGGCCGGGGCGAGCACCGCCCGCACCCGAACATGTCGGCCCGCCGTCCTAATCTGGACGGGTGGCCGATCCGCAGAGTTACCGTCCCGCACCGGGCACCATTCCCCTGCAGCCCGGCGTGTACAAGTTCCGGGACAAGCACGGCCGCGTCATCTACGTGGGCAAGGCGAAGTCGCTGCGCAGCCGCCTCAACTCCTACTTCGCCGACGTCTACGGCCTGCACCCGCGCACCTACCAGATGGTCACCACCGCCGCGTCCGTCGAATGGACGGTCGTCGGCACCGAGGTGGAGGCGCTGCAGCTCGAGTACAACTGGATCAAGGAGTTCGACCCCCAGTTCAACGTCCGCTACCGGGACGACAAGACCTACCCGATGCTCGCGGTCACCCTGAACGAGGAGTACCCGCGGCTGTACGTCTACCGCGGCCCCCGGCGCAAGGGCGTGCGATATTTCGGCCCCTACAGCCACGCCTGGGCCATCCGCGAGACGCTCGACCTGCTGCTGCGCGTCTTCCCCGCCCGGACCTGTTCGGCGGGGGTCTTCAAGCGGCACAACCAGATGGGCCGCCCGTGCCTGCTGGGCTACATCGACAAATGCTCGGCGCCGTGCGTCGGGCGGGTCACGGCCGACCAGCACCGCGACATCGTGCTCGACTTCTGCGACTTCCTCGCGGGTAAGACCGACAACCTCATCAAGCAGCTCGAGAGCGACATGCTCGGCGCCAGCGAGGAGCTGGACTTCGAGCGCGCCGCGCGGCTGCGGGACGACGTCGCGGCCCTGCGCAAGGCCGTGGAGAAGCAGGCCGTCGTGCTCGGCGACGGTACCGACGCCGACGTCATCGCCTTCTCCGCCGACGATCTCGAGGCGGCGGTGCAGATCTTCCACGTCCGCGGCGGCCGGGTCCGCGGTCAACGGGGCTGGGTGGTGGAGAAGCCGGGCGATGCGGAGGGCAGCGAGAACGCCGACTTCATCGAGCAGTTCCTCACGCAGTTCTACGGCGAGGAGGCCGAGCGGGCGAAGCAGTCGGGCGCGGCCGCCGTGAACCCGGTCCCACGCGAGGTGCTCGTCCCGGTACTGCCGGACGACGCCGACGAGGTGCAGGAATGGCTCGAGGAGTTGCGTGGCGCCAAGGTCTCCCTGCGGGTCCCGCAGCGCGGCGACAAGCGCACGCTCATGGAGACCGTGGAGCGCAACGCCATCGAGGCGCTGCACCAGCACAAGCTCAAACGCTCCGGCGATCTCACGGCACGTTCGGCGGCGCTGCAGGGCCTGCAGGACGCCCTCGACCTCGACGAGGCGCCCCTGCGGATCGAGTGCGTCGACATCAGCCACATCCAGGGCTCCGACGTGGTGGCCTCGCTCGTGGTCTTCGAGGACGGCCTGGCGAAGAAGTCCGACTACCGGCACTACGGGATCAAGGAGGCCGCGGGCGACGGACACAGTGACGACGTCGCCTCGATCGCCGAGGTCACCCGTCGCCGCTTCCTCCGGCACCGCGCGGACGCACGAGCGGCCGACGGCGCGGGCTCACCCGAGGCCGGATCAACGGTCGTCGCCGGCGACAACGGGGGCGACCTCGCCGCCGACAACAACGGGGGCGACCTCGCCCCGGAGGCCGCCATCGACCCGCAGACCGGCCGCCCGCGCCGGTTCGCGTACCCGCCCAACCTCTTCGTGGTCGACGGTGGCGCGCCGCAGGCCGCCGCAGCCCAGGAGGTCCTGGACGAACTCGGCGTGACCGATGTGGCCGTGGTCGGCCTCGCGAAGCGACTCGAGGAGGTGTGGGTTCCCGGCGAGGAGGACCCCGTGATCCTGCCGCGCAGCTCGGACGCGTTGTTCCTGCTGCAACGCGTGCGCGACGAGGCGCACCGGTTCGCGATCTCCTTCCATCGCAACAAGCGCTCCAAGCGGATGACGGCGAGCGCGCTCGACGCGATCCCCGGGCTGGGGGACACCCGGAAGACCGCGCTCCTGCAGCACTTCGGCTCGGTCACCAAGCTCCGCGAGGCGAGTCTGGAGGAGATCGTGGAGGTCCCGGGAATCGGCCTGACCACCGCCCGCACCGTGCTCGACGGCCTGCGCACCGACGGCGCGTGACCGCGGCCGACGTGGTGGCGCAGGTCGCCCCCGTTCTCCTCTTCCTGCTCGCGATCACCGTCGTCGCCGAGATCGCCCAGCTGTCCGGGGTGTTCGACGCGATGGGGGTCCTCGCGGCCCGCCTGGGCCGCGGCAGCGTCCTCCTGATGTGGCTGGGCGTCGTGCTGCTCGCCTGCGTGGCGACGATCGTCCTCAGTCTCGACACCACCGCGGTGCTCCTCACCCCGGTGGTGCTCGCGGCCGCCGCACGCCTCGGAGTGGCGCCCCTGCCCTTCGCGATGACCACGGTGTGGCTCGCTAACACCGCGTCGCTGCTGCTGCCGGTCTCGAACCTGACGAACCTGCTCGCCGTCTACCACCTCGACGGGGGAGTGCGCGCCTACCTCGCGCTGTCCTGGCGCCCCGCCCTGGTCGCGATCGCCGTCACCGTCGTCGTGCTGTGGCTGCTGCACCGCCGGGACCTGCGCGGGCGGTACGACGTGCCGGAGTTCGAGCCCCCGCCGGACCGGGTCCTGTTCGGCGTCGCGGCGGCCGCCTGCCTCGCTCTGGGCCCGGCCTTCGCGCTCGGCGTCCCGCCCGCCGCAGCCGCGACCGTCTCCGCGGTCGTGCTGGTCGCAGTGGTTGCCGCCCGCGCGCCGCAGCGGCTCCGCGAGATCGTCGTGCCGTGGCGAATGGTCCTGCTCCTCGCGGCCGTCTTCGCCGCAGTGCAGGTGGCGCTCGCGGCGGGCCTCGAGGGTGTCCTGCGGGGTGTTGCGGGGACGGGCACCGCCCCGTCGGACCTGTTGCGCGTGGCGGGCGTCGGGGCTCTCACGGCGAACGGGGTGAACAACCTCCCCGCGTATCTCGCGCTCGAACCGGTCGCCGCCGGCGACCCGGTCCGGCTCATGGCACTCCTCATCGGGGTCGGCGTCGCCCCGATCGTGACGCTGTGGGCGTCCCTCGCGACGCTCCTCTGGCGGGAGCGGTGCCTGCGCGCGGGGGTGCGGATCGATGCCCGACGGTTCGCCGTCCACGGCCTGGTCCTGGCGGTTCCGGCGACCATTCTGGCCGTTCTCGTTCTCTGACGCGTCCGGTAACTCCGGACCGTTCCGCTCCGCCGATGCTTAGTGTAGCGTCGCCTTACTCTCGTCCGTCGTGAGTGATTTCGTTGCACAAGAAAAGGATTCGCCGATGTCGTTGCGCACGCGTTCCACCCTCGCGGCCGCCCTCCTGGCGGTGGCCTCCCTCACGATCACGGCCTGCGGCTCGAGCGGAGACGGCGCGGCACCGTCGAGCTCCGGCGCCGCGGGCGGCGAGCTGACCCTCTACAACGCCCAGCACGACACCCTCGCCAAGGAGTGGGTGGAGAAGTTCACCGCGGAGACCGGGATCAAGGTCACGATCCGCCAGGGCAAGGATTCCGAACTGGCCCAACAGATCATCGCCGAGGGGGATCGTTCGCCCGCCGACGTCTTCCTCACGGAGAACTCGCCCGCCATGACGCAGGTCGAGAACAGGGGCCTGTTCGCCGACGTCGATCCCGCGACCCTCGCCCAGGTCGGGAACGGCCTCAAGCCGTCGACCGGGAAGTGGACGGGCATCGCGGCCCGCTCGACGGTGCTGGTCTACGACAAGCGCAAGGTCACGCCCGAGCAGCTCCCGAAATCGATGGCGGATCTCGCCGCGCCGGAGTGGAAGGGCCGCTGGAGCGCGTCGCCGTCCGGGGCGGACTTCCAGGCGATCGTCTCCGCGTACCTGCAGCTCAAGGGCGAGCAGGCCACGAAGGACTGGCTGAAGGCGATGAAGGCGGGTGCCAAGGAGTACAAGGGCAACGGCGCCGCGATGAAGGCCGTCAACGCAGGTGAGGTCGACACCGCCCTCATCTACCACTACTACTTCTACGGCGACCAGGCCAAGACCGCCGAGAACTCCGGCAACGTGGGCACGCACTACTTCAAGAACCAGGACCCGGGCGCCTTCGTCTCGATCTCGGGCGGCGGCGTGCTGAAGTCCTCGAAGAAGCAGGCGCAGGCTCAGCAGCTGCTGAAGTTCATCACCTCCAAGACCGGCCAGGAGGTGCTCGAGAAGGGCACGTCCTTCGAGTACCCGGTGGCCTCCGACGTGCCGGCGAATCCGAAGCTCGTGCCGATGGCGGACCTGCAGGCGCCGACCGTCGATCCGGCGAAGCTGAACGGTCCGCAGGTCGTCTCCCTGATGACCGAGGCGGGTCTGCTCTGAGACTGCTCACCCTCGCGGCCGCCGCCATCGCGGCGGTCGCGGCGGTGCCGCTGGGCTTCGTCGTCTACACGGCGATCGACACCGGCTGGGCGGAATCCGTCCGGCTCGTCCTGCGTCCCCGCGTCGCCGAGCTCCTCGCCAACACCGTGTTGCTCACGGTGATCGCGGTGCCCCTCAGCGTCGTCATCGGCGTCGGCGGAGCCTGGCTCGTGGAGCGCACCACGCTGTGGGGCCGTCGTGCGTGGTCACTGCTGCTGGCTGCGCCGCTGGCGATCCCCGCCTTCGTCGGCAGTTACGGCTGGGTCTCGGCGATCCCGTCGCTCGGTGGGCTGTGGTCGGGTGTGCTCATCGCGGTGCTCTTCTACTACCCGCTCGTCTACATCCCGGTCGCGGCCGCGCTGAGCCGGCTCGATCCCGCCCTCGAGGAGTCCGCCGCGGCGCTCGGCCTCGGCCGCTGGCGGGTCTTCATGCGGGTGGTGCTGCCGCAGCTCCGGCTCGCCACCCTCGGCGGTGCCGTGCTGGTCGCGCTGCACCTCCTGGCCGAGTACGGGGCCTTCGCGATGATCCGGTTCGACACCTTCACCACCGCGATCATGGTGCAGTACCAGTCGACTTTCAACGGCACCGCCGGGTCGATGCTCGCCAGCGTTCTGGCGCTGCTGTGTCTGCTGCTCCTGGTGGGCGAAGTGGCCGCCCGCGGCCGGGCCCGCTACGCCCGCGTGGGCTCCGGCGCCGTCGCCGCGCCGCAACGGATCCCGTTGCGCGGCTATCACGCCGGCGCGCAACTCGCTCTGCTCGCCCTGGTGGGGGCCGCGCTCGGGCTCCCGCTGTGGTTCGTGCTCCGGTGGACGCTGCGCGGCGCCGCGCAGACGGCACCGGCGGACCTCGCCGACGCGCTCGGTACATCGCTCGGCTACGGCGCGGCGACCGCCGTCCTCACCGTCGCCGCGGCGTTCCCCCTCGCGTACGTCGCCGTCCGCAGGCCGAGCCGCCTCACCCGGACACTCGAGGCGTCCACCTACGTGAGCAGCGCGATGCCCGGGATCGTCATCGGCCTCGCGCTGGTGACCGTCTCGATCCGCGCGATCCCGGATCTGTACCAGAGCGCGACCGTCCTGGTGGTCGCCTACGTGCTGTTGTTCCTGCCCCGCGCCGCCGTGGGGCTGCGGGCGGGGCTGGCGCAGGCGCCGGCCTCGCTGGAGGAGGCCGCCCGCGCGCTGGGGGCGCCGCCCCCGGTCGCCTTCGCCCGGATCACCCTCCGCCTCACCGCCCCCGCCTCCGCGGCGGGCGCGGCCCTCGTCTTCCTCGCGGTCACCAACGAACTCACGGCGACGCTCCTGCTCGCTCCCAACGGAACCCGCACGCTGGCGACGGAGTTCTGGGCGAAGAGCAGCGAGATCGACTACGCGGGCGCGGCCCCCTACGCCCTCGCGATGGTGCTGCTCTCCCTGCCCACCACGTACCTGCTGTTCCGCCAGTCCCGACGGACCGTCGGACGTTCCACCCGTACGAGAGGAGCCGCATGAGCACCGAACTCGCGCTACGCGGACTCACCAAGCGCTACGGCGCCGACACCGTCCTGCGGGACGTCGACCTGACGGTGCCCGCCGGCTCGATCACCGCCGTGGTCGGACCGTCGGGGTCCGGGAAGACGACGCTGCTCCGCCTCGTCGCGGGGTTCGTGCGGCCCGACGCCGGGACCGTCCGGCTCGGCGACCGTGAACTCGCCTCCGAGACCGCGTGGGTCGCCGCGCACCGACGCGGCGTCGGTTACGTCGCGCAGGACGGCGCGCTGTTCCCGCATCTCTCGGTGGCGCGGAACATCGCCTTCGGCCTGGGCGCCTCGCTGCCGGTGCGGCGCCGGTCGGCCGCCGCGCGGGTCGCCGAGCTGCTGGAGACGGTCTCGCTGGATCCTGCTCTGGCGCGGCGCTATCCGCACGAGCTGTCCGGCGGCCAACAGCAGCGCGTCGCCCTGGCGCGGGCGCTGGCGGGGAGCCCCAGGATCATGCTGCTCGACGAGTCCTTCTCCGCCCTCGACGCGGGCCTGCGGGTGGCGACCCGCGCCGCCGTCGCCGACGTTCTCGGCGCGGCCGGGATCACGACGGTGCTCGTCACCCACGACCAGGGCGAGGCACTGTCGTTCGCCGACCAGGTCGCGGTGCTGCGGGACGGTGCGCTGGAGCAGGTCGGCCCGCCGGCCGGCGTGTACTCACGACCGGCGTCCGAATCCGTCGCGCGATTCCTCGGCGACGTCGTCGTCCTCGACGGTGAGCTCGACGGCGCCGCCGCCGAGACGGTGCTGGGGCGGATCCCCGTCGCCGGGACCGACGGTGCCGCCGCGTCCGGCCCGGTGCCGCTGTTGCTGCACCCCGAGCAGATCCGGATCGCGGGGGAGGGCGTGCCCGCCACCGTCGTCCGGGTCGAATTCTTCGGGCCGGACGCCACCGTGGGCTTGGCGCTCACCGACGGTACGGGCATCGAGATCCGGCACCCGAGCACCGAGCTGCCGTCGCCCGGCGATGAGGTGCGGCTGCAGGTGGTGGGGGAGGCGGTCGTCCTCGAATCGCCCGCGGCTCAGCGATAGACGAGGAGCGGCACCGTCGCCGGATCGAGGTCGTTCGGGTAGTAGATGCCCTCGTAACAGAATCCGAGGCGATCGCGGATCGCGAGCTCGGTGATCGACTCGAAGTCATCGTCCTCGCCGTCGTGGTCGCGCTCGAACGGGAGTCGATCGCCGTCCTCGTCGATCAGACCGTCGTCGGCGGAGCCGCTGAAGGTCCGGACGAGCGAGCCATCGCGCCACCGGGCGAATCCGCCCAGACCGACGACCGAGTGGAGGAGGAAGGCGTCGACGTCGTGGGTGCCGATGAGGCTCCATCCCCAGTCGTCGATCGCCTCGCTGATCCAGCCGATCGCGTCGTCGAAAGCCGCGATGATCAGGTCTCCGTACACGCCGACCGCGACCTCCCCGTCCCGCGAGTAGACGTCCTGGGCGAGGTCGCCGGTGCGCTGCGGGCGACGCCGCCTACCCCAAGACCGCTTGCCGAGGATCTCCGTAGCCAGCGCGTCGGACGCGGCCACGTCCAGCGGCGGCAGGTCCCGCAGCAGCGCTGCCGGGTCGCTCGCCGGAGGGCAGGCCACGATGAAATTGCACTTCATTCCCATGCGGCGAAGGTATCGGCGCGACCTTGCGAGCGGCTAGGCGGATGCCAGCGGCACCGTGTTCCGGAGTCAGCCGCCGCCGAGCACGACGCCCTCGCGGCGCGGATCGGCGCCGCCGGCGTAGACATCGCCCTGTTTGACGATGGCGGAGAGCCCCGAGACCTGGGGTGCGAGGTTGAGCGTGTGCCCGAGCGCGCGCAGCTGCTCGACGACCTTCTTCCCCTCCTCGGTGCTCAGAACGGGGTGCGCGCTGTCCACGTTCGTCTTCGCCGAGTTCGCCGCACCGAAGTTCGTCATGCCGACGGCCTGCTGCGGGTTCAGCTTCCAGTCGGTCAGACCGATGATCGTCTTGATGACGAACTGGATGATCACGGCGCCGCCGGGGGAGCCCAGCGCGCCGATCGCGTCGCCACGGGCACCGTCCGCGCCTCTGCCGAACAGGATCGTGGGCGACATCGAGCTGCGCGGCCGCTTGTTCGGCTGCACCCGGTTCGCCACCGGAAGCCCCGCGGAATCGGCGGGCTCCGCGGAGAAGTCGGTGAGCTGGTTGTTCAGCAGGAAGCCGTCGACCATGTGGTACGAGCCGAAGGCCGACTCGATCGTGGTGGTCATCGACGCCACGTTGCCCGCCTTGTCCAGGACCGTGATGTGGCTGGTGCCGTGCTCCGGGGTGGTCGTGACGCCCGGTGTCGCCGTGGCGAACTCGCCCGGCTTCGCGGTGCCCATGGACTTCGTCCGGTCGATCAGCTTCGCGCGGCCCTCCAGGTAGGCCGGGTCGACCAGCGCGGCCGGCGAACCGCCGGGAAGGGGGATGAAGTCGGGGTCGGCGATGTACTTGTCCCGGTCGGCGTAGGCGAGCCGCTCGGCCTCGGAGATCAGGTGGATGGCCTCCGCGGTCGGGATGCCGCCGTCGGGCCCGGCGTCGCCGCCGTGCACCGCATCCGGGCCGAGCTTCGACAGGTCGAAGGAGTTCAGGATGCCCAGCGCCTGCGCCACGGTGATACCGCCGGACGAGGGCGCGGGCATGCCGCACAGCTCCCGGTCGCGGTACGGCGTGCACACGGCCTCACGGGTCTTGACGGTGTACTTCGCGAGGTCCTCGACCGTCATCGTGCCCGCCGTGCGCCCGCCGGTCTCGTCGCGCACGGAGGCGACGATCGCGTCGGCGATCGGGCCGGTGTAGAAGGCCTTCGCGCCCTCGGAGGCGATGGCGCCCAGCGTCTTCGCGTAGGCGGGATTGGTGAGTCTCACCCCCGCCTTCTTCGGCGCACCGTCGGGCTCGAGGAAATAGCCCTTCAGATCGGCGTCGTTGGCGAAGTTCTTGGCCTCGTCCGCGATGGCGCCGGCCAGGCGTGGGCTGATCTCGAAGCCGTCGTCGGCGATCTTCACGGCGGGGTCGAAGAGTTCGCGCCAGGTCTTGGCGCCGTGCTCGCCGTGCACCGCCTCGAGCAGGCGCAGCGCCCCGGGCACGCCGACCGCCCGGCCCGAGGAGCGCGCGTCGGGCTTGGGTGCCGTCCGGTCGGTCGGGGAGATCCAACGGAGGTAGTTCTCGTCGGCGCTCGCGGGCGCCGTCTCGCGCCCGTCGTAGGCCTGCACCTTCTTCGACTTCGCGTCGTAGTACAGCAGGAAGGCGCCGCCGGCGATGCCCGACGACTGCGGCTCGACGAGGCCGAGCACCGTCTGCGCCGCCACGAGCGCGTCGGCCGCGGTGCCGCCCTGTTCGAGCACCTCGCACGCCGCCTTCGTGGCGATCGGGTTCGCCGTGGCGACGCCGTAGTCCTTGGTGTGCGTGACGGGGAGGCCGGACCTGTACCCGGAGGCGCCCTCCGGGTTGGTGCTGATGTCCCGCGGACCGCTGGGCGACGCCGTGGCCGACGGCCGGTACATCGTCCCGGTCGGGGTGGTCGCGTCGCAGCCTCCGGCCGCGATCGTCACCGACGACGGTCCGCCGGACGGACCGCTGTCGGTCCCGGAGGTACCGCACGCGGTGAGCGCGAGAGGGATCACGAATGCGGCGGCGGCCGCCGACCTGAGACGGGGCATGACGTCCTCCACGAGAATCGGGTCATCGAAACCTAACACCGGCCCAGGAGGCGCGCGAAGGCTTCGGCGAGACGTCAGCGGTACGACGCGTCGGGCACCGTCGGCGGGCACGCGGAGCCCGGGGAGGCGACGAGTTCGAAGTGCCACCACTCGTTGTCGAAGGTGCGGCACAGCCCCCAGCGGTTCCCGTTCGCCTGCAGCCAGGCCGCTCCCTGCCACGGACCGACGTCCACGGCCTCGCCGCTGACGTGGGTGGACTCGGCGGGCGGGAGCACCCAGCGGCGGGCCGCCGCGGGGGAGCCGTACCGCGCGACGCCGTCCTCCCACAGCGACTGCTGCTGGGCCCAGGAGCGCTTGCCGGACGTGATGCTGAGCACCACTCCGTTCGTCGCGGCCGCCCGGTACGCCGCCGAGTAGGCCTCCGCGAGGGCCGGTTCGAGACCCGCTGCGCCGGGCGCCGTCTCCGCCGACGCGATGGGAGTCACCAGTGCGGACGCCGTGGCGGCGAGGGCGACGGCGGCGAGGGAGGTGCTGCGACGGACGGACACCGTGACGACTCTAGGCGGTGCGCCGGGCACGGGGAACGGCCCGTCGAGAGCACCGCGGGAACCGCGCGCGATGGCTAGGCTGAAGCGGTACCGACGAGCCAGGAGGAGGGTCCGTGCGCCCGACCGGGAATCCGGACGACCGAGCCGAGGAGCGGACCGTCGGCGAACACCGCAGCGACGGGCCGATGGACGTGCTCCTCGTGACGGGTCTGTCCGGTGCGGGGCGCGGCACCGCGGCAAAGGTGCTCGAGGATCTCGGCTGGTACGTCGCCGACAACCTGCCTCCCGCGCTGATCAGCAACATGGTGGACATCTCCCTCGCCGACGAGTCCCGGATCCACCGGCTGTGCATCGTGACCGACGTGCGCAGCCGCACTTTCACTGGCGACTTCGCGAACATCCGTCGGGAGTTGGCGGAGAAGGACATCGAGCCGCGGGTGCTCTTCCTGGACGCCTCCGACGAGACGCTGATCCGCCGGTTCGAACAGGTGCGCCGCAAACATCCGCTGCAGGGAAGCGGCACGCTCGCCGAGGGCATCGCCGCGGAACGGCGGATCCTGCAGCCCATCCGCGCGACCGCGGACCTGGTGCTCGACACCTCGACCCTGTCGGTGGCGCGGCTGCGCGAGACGATCGAGAGCTCCTTCCGCACCCTGCGTTCCGGCACGATCACCGTGACCGTGGAGTCCTTCGGCTTCAAGAACGGCATCCTGCTCGACGCGGACATGGTGCTCGACGTGCGCTTTCTGCCCAACCCGTTCTGGGTGCCCGAGCTGCGTCCGCTCAACGGCCTCACCGAGGAGGTCTCCGGGTACGTGCTGGGGCAACCGGGCGCGTCCGACTTCCTCGACACCTACGCGCAACTGCTCGATCCGCTGCTCGCGGGGTACCGCCGCGAGGGCAAGACCTACCTCACGGTCGGCATCGGGTGCACCGGCGGCAAGCACCGCAGCGTCGCGATGACCGAGGAGCTGGTGCACCGCCTCGCCGATCGACCGGGAATCGAAGTCCGTGCCGCGCATCGGGATCTGGGGCTCGAATGAGTCCGCTCAGGCTGGCCTCGCTCGGAGGCGGACACGGACTGTTCGCGACCCTGCGTGCGGGACGCGCGCTCGATGCGGAGATCACCGCCATCGTCACCGTCGCCGACGACGGGGGGTCCTCGGGCCGGCTGCGCAGCGAACTCGGCATCATCCCGCCCGGCGACCTGCGCATGGCGCTCGCCGCTCTCATGCCCGACGACGACCGCGGTGAGTTCTGGGCCGGGATCCTGCAGCACCGCTTCGGAGGCGGCGGGGCGATGGCCGGCCACCCCGTCGGGAATCTGCTCCTGGCGGGACTCTGCGAGGTGCTCGGCGACCCCGTCGACGCACTCGATGCGATCGCGGACCGGTTCGGCGTGCAGGGGCGCGTGCTGCCCATGGTGCCCGGACCCCTGCGGATCGAGGCCGACGTGACCGGGCTCGAGGACGACCCGCGCCTGTCTCGGGTGATCCGCGGTCAGGTCGCCGTGGCCGTGACGCCGGGGCAGGTGCGCCGGGTCCGGCTGCTGCCTCCGCACCCGGAGGCGTGCGCCGACGCGGTCGAAGCGATCCTGGCCGCCGACGTCGTCACCCTCGGCCCGGGATCGTGGTTCAGCTCCGTCATCCCGCACGTCCTCGTACCCGAGCAGGTGGACGCGCTGCGACGCACGAAAGCCCGAAGGGTGCTGATCCTCAACCTGGCTCCCGAGCCCGAGGAGACCGGGGGCTACTCGCCCGAGCGGCACCTGCACGTCCTCGCCGCCCACGCCGACGGTCTGCGCTTCGACGACGTCCTCGTCGACGCCCGGACGGTGCCCCCGGGCACCGAGCGGGAGCACCTCATCCGTGCCACGGCGCTGCTGGGTGCGACGCCCCACTTCGTGGACGTCGGCGTGCCGGGGACGCACCAGCACGACCCCGAGGCACTGGCAGCCGCGATCGCGAAAGTGGCCTACAGTGAACTCTCGGACCGCGAATAGTCAACCTTTCCGTTTCCTCATCCGATGTAGTCGACGTTTCCCTAGGAGGGTCCAGCTGTGGCGCTGACATCCCAGGTCAAGGACGAGCTGAGCAGGCTCTCCATCACCCAGGTGAGCGCGCGCCGCGCCGAGGTCGCCTCGCTGCTGCGCTTCGCGGGCGGCCTTCACATCCAGGGCGGCCGGGTGATCGTCGAGGCCGAGGTCGACACCGGCATCACCGCGCGGCGGCTCCGCAAGGAGATCCTCGACCTGTACGGCTACAACTCCGACGTCCACGTGCTCAGTGCGGGCGGGCTGCGCAAGGCGGCCCGGTACATCGTCCGGGTGGTGAAGGACGGGGAGGCGCTCGCCCGGCAGACGGGACTGCTCGACATGCGCGGGCGCCCGGTGGTCGGCCTGCCCTCGCAGATCGTCGGCGGCTCGGTCCACGACGCGGAGGCCGCGTGGCGCGGTGCCTTCCTGGCGCACGGCTCGCTGACCGAGCCCGGTCGATCCAGCGCACTCGAGGTCTCCTGCCCGGGACCGGAGGTCGCGCTCGCACTCGTGGGGTGCGCGCGCCGGCTCGGCGTGACCGCGAAGGCGCGCGAGGTGCGCGGCGCGGACCGCGTCGTCGTCCGCGACGGCGAGGCCATCGGTGCGCTGCTGACCCGCATGGGCGCCAATGACACCCGACTCGTGTGGGAGGAGCGCCGCATGCGGCGCGAGGTCCGGGCCACCGCGAACCGTCTGGCGAACTTCGACGACGCCAACCTCCGCCGCTCCGCCCGGGCCGCCGTGGCGGCCGCAGCGCGCGTCGAGCGGGCGCTCGAGATCCTGGGCTCCGACGTGCCCGATCACCTCGCGCAGGCGGGCTCTCTGCGCGTGCAGCACCGCCAGGCCTCGCTCGAGGAGCTGGGACAGCTCGCCGACCCGCCCATGACCAAGGACGCGGTCGCCGGCCGGATCCGCCGGCTGTTGTCGATGGCGGACAAGCGCGCCGCGGCCGACGGCGTTCCGGACACCGAGTCCGCCGTCACCGCGGACATGCTCGACGAGGGCTGATACCCCGTCCGTCGCACCGCGAAACCCGGGTGAACGGGCAGGATCGGCAGTATTCGCAGACTGGTGACAACCAAGCGCGCGGGGTGTTCCAGGGCTACCGTTGGCGGGCAGGTATTCCTGACCCGAAGGAGCACTACAGTGACGGTTCGTGTAGGTGTCAACGGATTCGGTCGGATCGGCCGCAACTTCTTCCGGGCGGTCGCGGCCCAGAAGGCGCTCGGGACCACCGACGTGGAAATCGTGGCGGTCAACGATCTGACCGATAACGCGATGCTGGCGCATCTGCTCAAGTTCGACTCCATCCTAGGGCGCCTGGACGAGGAGGTGGTCGCCGACGGCGACACGATCCGGGTGGGCGATCAGGTGATCAAGGCGCTCGAGGTCCGGGAGGGGCCGTCGGCGCTGCCGTGGGGCGACCTCGGCGTCGACGTGGTCGTCGAGTCGACGGGCATCTTCACGGCGCGCGACAAGGCGCAGGGGCACCTGGACTCCGGCGCCAAGAAGGTCATCGTCTCGGCGCCCGCCGCCGGCGCCGACCTCACCGTGGTGATGGGCGTCAACGACGACAAGTACGACGGCAGCCAGCACATCATCTCGAACGCCTCGTGCACCACCAACTGCCTGGGCCCGCTCGCGAAGGTGGTCAACGACGAGTTCGGCATCGTCAAGGGTCTGATGACCACGGTCCACGCGTACACACAGGATCAGAACCTGCAGGACGGCCCGCACAAGGATCCGCGCCGCGCCCGCGCCGCCGCGATCAACGTGGTGCCCACATCGACGGGCGCGGCCAAGGCCATCGGCCTGGTGTTGCCCGAGCTCGAGGGCAAGCTCGACGGCTACGCGCTGCGGGTGCCGATCCCCACCGGCTCCGTCACGGACCTCACGGTGCAGCTGGCGAAGAAGGCCACCGTCGACGAGATCAACGCCGCGATGAAGGCCGCCGCGGAGGGGAGCCTCAAGGGCATCCTCAAGTACTACGACGCCCCGATCGTCTCCTCGGACATCGTGACCGACCCGCACAGCTCGCTCTTCGACGCCGGACTGACCAAGGTGATCGACGATCAGGCTAAGGTCGTGTCCTGGTATGACAACGAATGGGGCTACAGCAACCGCCTCGTCGACGTGACTGATCTGGTAGGTAAATCGCTCTGATGACCGTTTCCACTCTTTCCGACCTGCTGTCCGAGGGCGTCGAGGGACGCACCGTCCTGGTCCGCAGCGACCTGAACGTGCCGCTCGACGACGCCGGCGTCATCACCGACGCCGGTCGCATCACCGCCTCGGTGCCCACGCTGAAGGCGCTCGCCGAGGCGGGCGCCAAGGTGATCGTCGCCGCGCACCTCGGGCGCCCGAAGGGCGAGCCCGACCCGAAGTTCTCCCTCGCGCCGGTCGCGAAGGAACTGGGGGAGCGCCTCGGTCGCAACGTCCAGCTCGCGGGCGACGTCGTGGGCCAGGACGCGCTCGCGCGCGCCGAGGGCCTCACCGACGGCGACGTCCTGCTCCTGGAGAACGTGCGCTTCGACGCCCGCGAGACGAGCAAGGACGACGCCGAGCGCGAGGCGCTCGCCCGCGACCTCGCCGAACTCGTCGACGTCTCCTCGCACGCCGGTGAGGGCGCCTTCGTCTCCGACGGCTTCGGTGTCGTGCACCGCAAGCAGGCGTCGGTCTTCGACGTCGCGAAGCTGCTGCCCGCGTACGCCGGCGGCCTCGTCGACGCGGAGGTCCGCGTGCTGGCGCAGCTGACCGAGAATCCGTCGCGGCCGTACGCGGTGGTGCTCGGCGGCTCGAAGGTCTCGGACAAGCTGGGCGTCATCCGCGCCCTGGCGCCGAAGGTCGACACGCTGGTCATCGGCGGCGGGATGGCCTTCACCTTCCTCGCTGCGCAGGGCTACTCGGTGGGTACCTCGCTGCTGCAGGAGGACCAGATCGAGACCTGCAAGCAGCTCCTCGAGGAGTTCGGCGACGTGCTGCACCTGCCCGTCGACGTCGTGATCGCGGACGCCTTCGCCGCCGACGCCGCGTCGAAGACCGTCGCTGCCGATGCCATCGAGGACGGTTGGATGGGGCTCGACATCGGTCCCGAGTCGGCGCAGCGCTTCGGCGCCGTGCTCACCGAGGCCAAGACGGTCTTCTGGAACGGCCCCATGGGCGTCTTCGAGTTCCCGGCCTTCGCGGCCGGCACGAAGGCCGTCGCCGAGTCTGTCATCAAGGCCACCTCCAACGGGGCGTTCACCGTGGTCGGCGGCGGCGACTCGGCCGCGGCTGTGCGCACCCTGGGGCTCGACGAGGACGGATTCAGCCACATCTCGACCGGTGGCGGCGCCTCGCTGGAGTACCTCGAGGGCAAGGAGCTCCCGGGGCTGAAGGTGCTCGAAAGGGGTGACGCATGAGCCGTAAGCCGCTCATCGCCGGCAACTGGAAGATGAACCTCAACCACCTCGAGGCGATCGCGGTGGTGCAGAAGCTGGCCTTCGCGCTGCCGGACAAGTACTTCGCGCACGTCGACGTCACGGTGATCCCGCCGTTCACCGATCTGCGTTCGGTGCAGACCGCCGTCGACGGTGACGACCTCAAGATCACCTACGGCGCCCAGGACCTCTCGCCGCACGACTCGGGGGCCTACACCGGGGACATCTCGGGCGCCTTCCTCGCCAAGCTCGGCTGCACGTTCGTCGTGGTCGGGCACAGCGAGCGCCGCACGATCCACGGTGAGACGAACGAGACCGTGCTCGCCAAGACCAAGGCGGCGCTCCGCTACGGGCTGACGCCGATCGTCTGCATCGGCGAAGGGCTCGACATCCGGGAGCAGGGCGCCCAGGTCGACTACAACGTCGAGCAACTCAAGGGCTCGCTCGCCGGCCTCAGCGCCGAGGAGCTCGCCAAGACGGTCATCGCGTACGAGCCGGTGTGGGCCATCGGCACCGGCAAGGTCGCCACCCCGCAGGATGCGCAGGAGGTGTGCGCCGCGGTGCGTGCCACCATCGCGGAGCTGGGCGGCACCGAGGTCGCCGCCGGGATCCGCGTGCTCTACGGCGGCTCGGTGTCCAGTAAGAACGTGGGCGAGCTCGTCGCGCAGCCCGACGTCGACGGCGGGCTCGTGGGTGGCGCCTCGCTCAAGCCCGACGAGTTCGCGGCGCTCAGCGCCATCGCGGCCGGCGGGCCGCTGTAGGAACGTTCAGTGGCCCGGCCGGGCCACTGTGGCTCGACGCGCCCGTACGCCCTGATCGACCGACGCCGACCGGAAGGTACACTGGATCCTCGTGGAAACATTGCAGCTGGTGCTGAAGATCGCCATCCTCGTGCTGAGCCTGCTGCTGGTGGTGCTCGTTCTGCTCCATCGCGGTAAGGGCGGCGGCCTGTCGTCGCTGTTCGGCGGTGGCGTGCAGTCGTCGCTCTCGGGCTCGTCGGTGGTGGAGAAGAACCTCGACCGGGTGACGATCTTCGTCGGCATCATCTGGACGGTGTGCATCGTCGGCGTTACGCTCAGTATCAAGCTGACGTCCTAGACGTCGCTCGCAGACGCAATGAGGCGCCTCGAACCCGGCAGGGTTCGGGGCGCTTTCGTCATCGGCGGGGCGGAGCCGGGCGGGTGTCGCGCCCATATGGGCGACGGTCCCGATACGCCGAGCAAGCGCCAATATGACAGGGCATACTACATATTATGACCAGTGAGCCAGGCCGCGCCGCCACCGAACCGCTCCGTGACGACATCCGGTTGCTCGGCGGGATCCTCGGCGACACCGTCCGCGAGCAGGCCGGCCCACAGGTCTTCGACCTCGTCGAACGGGCCCGGCAGGAGGCCTTCGCGGTCCGCCGGTCCGAGCTCGACCGCGAGCAGCTCGCGGCGCTCTTCGCCGACGTCCCGACCGCCGAGGCGATCCCCGTCATCCGTGCCTTCTCGCACTTCGCACTCCTTGCCAACCTCGCCGAGGACCTGCACCGCGAACGCCGTCGCGCCATCCACGTCCGCGCGGGCGAACCTCCGCAGGCCTCCTCGCTGGCGCACACCTACGGACTGCTGGAGGACGCGGGGCTCGACGGTGCCGCCGTCGCCGCTGCGCTCCGCCACGCGCTCGTCGTGCCGGTGATCACCGCCCACCCGACCGAGACCCGGCGGCGCACCGTCTTCGACACCCAGCACCGGATCACCGAGCTCATGCGCTACCGCGACCGCACCCAGCTGGACCCGCAGGAGGAGGAACAGGTCCAGGTCGCGCTCCGGCGTCAGGTCCTCACCCTGTGGGACACCGCCCTCGTCCGGCTCGAGCGCCTGCGCATCCAGGACGAGATCGAGAACGGTCTGCGCTACTTCGACGCCGCCTTCCTGCGGGTGATGCCCGCGATCAACCGCGAGACCCGCACCCGGCTCCGCGCGCTGTACCCCGGCACTCCACTGCTGCCCGAACCGATCGTCCGTCCGGGCTCGTGGATCGGCGGCGACCGGGACGGCAATCCGAACGTCACCGCCGAGGTGGTCACCATGGCCACCCGCCGCGCGGCCGCCACCGCCATCGGGCATTACCTCGGCGAGCTCCTGCAGCTCGAGCAGGAGCTCGCCCTCAGCTCCCGTCTCACCACGATCTCCGACGATCTGCTCGCCCTCGCCGCGTGGGACGACTCGCCCAAGCGCGCGGACGAGCCCTACCGACGGGCCCTGCACGGCATCCGCGGCCGCCTCACCGCCACCGCCGACGCGCTGCTCGACGAGCACCTCGACGCGCGCACGGACATCGGGGCGCGGCCCTACGGCGCACCGTCGGAACTGCTGGCGGACCTCGGTGTCGTGGACGCCTCCCTGCGGGCGGGCGGCGACGGCCTCATCGCCGACGACCGGCTGCGGGACCTGCGGGAGGCCGTGAACACCTTCGGGTTCCACCTCTCCGGGCTGGACATGCGGCAGAACTCCGACGTGCACGAGGAGACGATCGCGGAGCTCTTCGCGTGGGCCGGCGTGCACCCCGACTACGCCGCTCTCGACGAGGGCGAGCGTGTGCGGCTCCTCACCGACGAGCTGCGGCTGCGACGCCCGCTCGTGGGGCCGGGCGCGGAGTTCACCGAGCAGACCGCGAAGGAACTCGGTGTCCTGCGCGCGGGCGCCCGCGCGGTGGAGGCCCTGGGCGCCCGGGCCATCCCGAACTACATCATCTCCATGTGCACCTCGGTCTCGGACCTGCTCGAGGCCGCGGTGCTGCTCAAGGAAGCGGGCCTGCTTCGGCCCGGCACCGATGGCGCCGCCGAGTGTCCCGTGAACATCGTCCCGCTCTTCGAGACCATCGAGGACCTGCAGCAGGGGGCCGTGACGATGCGCGCCGCCCTCGCCGTGCCGGTGTACCGCTCGCTCGTGGACGGCAAGGGCGGCCTGCAGGAGATCATGCTGGGTTACAGCGATTCCAACAAGGACGGCGGATACCTCGCCGCCAACTGGGCGCTGTACCGGGCCGAACTCGACCTCGTCGCGATGGCGCGGGAGGCCGGGATCACGCTGCGGCTCTTCCACGGCCGCGGCGGCACCGTCGGTCGCGGCGGCGGGCCCAGCTACGACGCGATTCTGGCGCAGCCCCCGGGTGCGGTCCGCGGTTCGCTCCGGCTCACCGAACAGGGCGAGATCATCGCCGCGAAGTACGCCGAACCCGCGCTGGCGGTTCGCAACCTGGAATCGCTGGTGGCGGCGACGCTGGAGTCCTCGCTGCTCGACGTCGAGGGCCTCGGCGACGACGCCGAGGAGGCCTACGCGGTGCTCGACGAGCTGGCCGCGCTCGCCCGCGACGCATACGGCGACCTGGTGCATCGCACCGACGGCTTCGTCGAGTACTTCACCACCTCCACGCCCGTCGCGGAGATCGGCTCGCTGAACATCGGCTCGCGGCCCAGCTCCCGCAAGCAGACGGCGAAGATCTCCGACCTGCGCGCGATCCCGTGGGTCATGGCGTGGTCGCTGTCGCGGGTGATGCTGCCCGGCTTCTACGGAACGGGGTCGGCGTTCGAGACCTGGATCGGGGGAGACCCGGCCCGGCTGGAACGGCTGCGCGCGCTGTACCGGCGCTGGCCCTTCTTCCGCTCCGTGCTCTCCAACATGGCGCAGGTCCTGGCCAAGTCGGACCTGGGGTTGGCCGCTCGGTACGCCGACCTCGTTCCCGACGCGGCGCTGCGGGAGCGCGTCTTCGGCAAGATCGCCGACGAGCACCGCCGGACGATCGAGATGTACTACGCGATCACCGAGACCGACGACCTGTTGGCCGACAACCACGCCCTCAAGCGGTCGGTGTTCAACCGGTTCCCGTACCTCGAGCCGCTCAATCACCTGCAGGTGGAACTACTGCGACGGTACCGCTCCGGCGACGAGGACCCGTTGGTGCAACGCGGCATCCTGCTGACGATGAACGGCCTCGCCACCGCCCTGCGCAACTCCGGCTAGTTTCCGCCCCAGGGCGGAGGACGGGGCGGGCCGCGCGGCGGTACTGTCGGCCGCATGACTGACGTGGTGGTGCAGGACGAACGGGCGACGGTGCTGACCTTCCTCGCCGACATGGCCGACGGCCGAGCCGAGGAGGCCGTCGCGGCCTTCGACGAGGACGTGGTCTACACGAACGTGGGCCTCGCGACGCTGCGCGGACGCAAGCGCGCCGGCCGGGTGATCCGGCTGCTCGCGCAGCCCGCCCTCGGGTTCGGTGTCGAGGTCACCTCCATCGCCTCCGACGGTGCCCTCGTCCTCACCGAGCGCATCGACGAGCTGCGGGTCGGCCCGCTCCGCGTGCGGTTCTGGGTGTGCGGCCGGTTCGACGTGCAGGACGGCCGGATCGTGCTGTGGCGGGACTACTTCGACAACGTCGACGTCTTCAAGGGAATCGTGCGCGGTGTGCTGGCGCTCGCCGTCCCCGCGGCGCAGCGGAAGATGACGCCCCTGCAGCGCTGACGCTCAGCTCTTGGTCGTGCCGACGGGGCCGGCGGTGGTCGAGATCAGCTTCGCGACGCAGTGCCCTGAATCGAGGCCCTGGGCGCGACACCAGGCGAGGGCGGGCTCATAGGTCTCCCACGATTGACCGGCGTACACGGGAACCCAGGAGTCGCGCCGCTCGAACACCGGCCACTCGCCGCTCTGCAGTACCCGGATGTCGCCGAATCGCTGGTCGAAGTAGGCGATTTCGCCCAGGATATCGGCTTCGAGCCAGGTCTTCCCATCGTCGAACGCTCCGGAGAACTTGGACGCCAGCTGCGGCACCCAGCGGTTGTTGAGCGCCGCGAGGACGACGGGCCGGTCCGCCGCGGCGCGGGCCTGCAGCGCTGCGAGCGGGTTCGGCGTGACGGTGGTCGTCGTCGTGGTGGGCGGCGCGTCCGCGGTGGTCTGCGCGGGCGCGGTCACGGTGGCCGTGGCGGTCGCGGCGGCGGCTCCGGTCTGCGCGGCGGGTGCGGTCTTCCGGCCGGAGAGCGCGACGTAGCCGAGCACGGCCGTCGCCCCGACGAGTACGGCCGCGACCACCGACAGGATCGGGACCGCCCGGCTCCTCCCGGGCGGCGGTGCCTGCTGGTAGGCGGGTGCCGCCGGGTAGGACCGTGCCGCCGGGTAGGACGGTGCCGATGGATACGATGCGCCCTGCGGGTACGAGTGCGGCTGCGACGGCTGAGACACGACGGTGGGGTGGGAGTCCGCCGGGGGCTGCGGCTGGGAGATCACGGTGGGGTCCGAGGGCTCCGCGAGCGGCCGGATCAGGGTGCGGTCGTACGCGGGCGAGGGCAGCGGCACGTCGACGCTGTGGCCGCTGAGCGCTTCCCGCGCGGCGCGAGCGAGGTCACCACAGCTGCCGAACCTGTCCACCGGGTCCTTCGCCATGCCGCGCGCCACGACGGTGTCCATCGCCGGCGGGACAGGTGCCGCGGCGCTCGGCCGGGGGATCGCGGCGGTGAGGTGCTGCTTGAGCATCGCGCCCAGGCTCTCGCCGCGATAGGGAGCGCGCCCGGTGAGCGCCTCGTACAGGACGCAGGCCAGCGAGTACACGTCGCTCGCGACGGTGGCCGAGTCACCGTCGAAGCGCTCGGGCGCCGCGTAGGCCTGCGAGCCCACGAACAGCCCGGCAGAGGTCATCCGGGACTGCGTGTCCGCCACGGCCAATCCGAAGTCGAGCAGGTACGGAAAGCCGGACTCGGTGAGCTCGATGTTGGCTGGTTTGACGTCCCGATGCACGAGGCCCTTCGCGTGCGCCGCGTCCAGTGCGCCGGCGACCTGCTCGATGAGCGCGACCGCGCGCTCCGGGGGCAGCGGACCGTCGTGCAGGACCTCCGCGAGGTTGCGCCCCTCGACCAACCGCATGTCGATGAACAGCACCCCGTCGATCTCGCCGAAGTCGTGGATGGGGATGACGTGCGGGTCCGCGAGCCGCGCGACCGTCTGCGATTCGCGGGAGAAGCGCTCCCGGAACTGCGGATCCTCCGCGGCCGATGCGTGCAGCAGCTTCAACGCGACATCCCGGTCCCGCTGTCCGTCGTGCGCGAGGTACACCTCGCCCATTCCGCCGCGGCCGAGCAGGCGCCCGATTTCGTACGGTCCCAGTGTGGATCCGCTGCGTGTGCCCTCGCCCATGGACGTCCCCTCCCGCGGTGTGCTGCGCTGATCGTAGCGGGATCGACCGGCGCGAACGGGCGTGATGAGCCAGTCCCGACAGACGAGGACGCCCGGGTGGCATCCGAACGGATGTCACCCGGGCGCCGGGGATCTCACGCGCTCAGAGCGTGCGCGCGATGATCTCCTTCATGATCTCGTTGGTGCCGGCGTAGATCATCTGGACGCGGTTGTCGACCCAGAAGCGCGCCGCGGGGTACTCGGCCATGTAGCCGTAGCCGCCGAACAGCTGCAGGCACTCGGACGCGACCTCCTGGGCGCGGTCCGAGGTCCACCACTTCGCCATGGCGACAGTGGGGATGTCGAGCTCACCCTTGACGTGCTTCTCGATGCAGTCGTCCACGAAGACCCGCGCGATCGTGGTCTCGGTGAGTGCCTCGGCGAGCTTGAACTTGGTGTTCTGGAAGCCGAAGATGGGGCGGCCGAAGGCCTCGCGCTCCTTGGTGTAGCGCAGGGTCTCTTCGAAGATGACCTCCATGCCGGCGACGCAGGCCTGGCCGATGATGAGACGCTCCTGCGGCAGCTGCTGCATGAGCTGGTAGAAGCCCTGGCCCTCCTGCGTACCGAGGAGGTTCTCGACCGGCACGTGCACGTCGTCGAAGAACAGCTCGGACGTGTCCTGGCCCTTCTGGCCGATCTTGTTGAGGATGTTGCCCTTGCGGAAGCCCTCGCGGTCGGCCTCGACCAGGATCAGGGAGATGCCGGCGGCGCCCTCGTCGGGGTTGGTCTTGCAGACCAGGACCACGATGTCGGCCTGCTGGCCGTTCGTGATGAAGGTCTTGCTGCCGTTGATGACGTACTCGCCGCCGGTCTTGATCGCACGAGTCTTGACGTTCTGCAGGTCCGAGCCGGTGCCGGGCTCGGTCATCGCGATCGCGCCCACGGCCTCGCCGGAGGCCATCTTCGGCAGCCAGGTCTGCTTCTGCTCCTCGGTGCCGTACGCGAGGATGTAGTGCGCGACGATGCCGTTGTGCAGCGAGACGCCCCAGCTGGTGTCGAAGGCCTGCGCCTGCGCGGCGATCAGCACCGACTCGTGGCGGAAGTCGCCGCCACCGCCGCCGTACTCCTCGGGGATGGACAGGCACAGCAGGCCCAGCTCGCCGGCCTTGTTCCAGAGGTCGCGGTCGACGTGGTGCTGTTCGGCGAACTTCTCGATGTTGGGGGTGAGCTCCTTCGCGAGGAACTTGTCCGCGAGGTCGCGGAGGGCGTCGAGCTCCTCGTTCATCCAGCTCGAGCGGCGGCGTGCGGCCATGGGGTGACCACCTTTCTGCAGGGGGTTCTGCGGGCTTGTTGAACACCACTTAATCAGAACCGTCTCGACGAAAACAAGCACGAGTGAAGGATTAGCGGTTAACGTGCTGGTCAGCGACGGAGTCCGGCGCGGCGCCGGTGTGCCCTCTCTATCATCGGGAACGTGCAGATCATCGCGCGGGCGGGCGTCGCCGTCCGTCGTGTCGCGCGGTACGAGGTGCGGGTGCTGCGGCGGATCGTGATCGGGCTCGTCCTGAACCTCGTGCTGGCGGTGGCGTGGCTGGCCGTCGATCCGCTGGAGTACACGGACCGGTCCGAGGTGGGCGTGGTCGTGGTGTACTTCGTGACCTTCGTCCTCGCCGACTCCGTCACGACCAACATGCTGAGCGATCAGGTCGCGCGGCGGTCGGCCGATTCCGGGGACCGGGCCGCGTCGACGGGCTTCTGGGAGGGGCTCGCGATCCTCGTCGCACGGAATCTCACGCTGCTCCTGGTGCTCGGCGGGCCGGTGTTCGTAGTGACCGCGGTGCTCGTCCCCCTCAGCGGGCACGCGGGTGCGGTCCCGGCGGCGATCGCCTCGGAGGTCCTGCAGATCTCCGTGTGGTTCGGGCTGTGCTCCATCGTGGCCGCGCTGTTCCCGGTCGTGCTCGCGAGCCCGCTCGCGTGGTGGCGAGAGCGCCGTGACCTCCGTGCGTCGGCGTGGCGGGTCTTCTCGGTCGCGGTGCCGTACGTGTTGCTGTGGGTGCTCGTACCCGCGCAAGGGCGGCGCAGCCATCTGCCGGGCGTCGGTTCGGTGCACCGACGGACTCCCGGAGCCCAACCCTTCGCGCACGCCCACCAGGCCGTCGGCGCCGTCGCGACGGGCGTGGCGATCTGGGCCGTGTGCATCGTGATCGGCGCCGCGGTGGCACGCCTGCGCCGGTGGCGTCCCCGGGCCTGACCCCGCCTCGGATCGCGCGGCAGTGATGGTCCGGGCTTCGAGCTAAGGGGGCTGTGAACTGGGAGAACACGAGTTCGGAACCGATCGCCGGGCCGGTGCGTCTAATTGATGCGGGAGAAAAACCAACGAGATCGGGGGAACGAGTTGGACACGACACCGCAGTTCTGGTCGGACGCCGCTGACGCGGAGAAGGTGGCCGATCAGGCACACGAGGTCCGTGAGCGATTGGCCCGAGTTTCGGGCACCGGGACGGCCGCACGGGGGGACGTGCGGGTCACCGTCGGAATGGGGGGAAGGCTCACGGGGGTGGTGATCGCGGGCCGCGCGATGGAGTACTCGGGGGAGGCTCTGAGCGCGGAGATCATGACGGCGGCCTCCCTGGCCGAGAAGGCTGCGGCCAGGGAGGTCCACTCGATCGCCACCGAGTTCTATCCGGGCCTTGACTTCTGGGATCAGTACACCGGGGGAGACGCACCATGACCGACGATCTGAGCCTGGATCCGGTCGCGATGAAGGCGCACGCCGCGAGGCTCGATGGCATCGCGAGCCGCGTGAGCGCCGTGGCGAGCGCGGCGTCGCTGCGTGTGGGGGACGGCGACTACGGTGTCGCGTTCGGGTGGTTCGCGTCGATCGTCAACGACATGCTGGCCGCGACCGAGGAATCGATCAAGACCCACAGCACGGACATCGCGAGGAACGTGTCCGGGTGCCGTAAGACGATCGACGCGTATCAGGTCACAGACAGCGCGGGCGCGAGCGGCGTGAACCGGGCGGGCGGCGCATGAGCGGCGACGGTCCGCTCTCGACGATCTCGAGTGCGGTCGCCGGCGTCCCGATCGCGGAGCAGGGGGTGGACCTCGTCACCGCGGCCGCCGACGCCCTCGACGGTGCAGCGAGCGGGGGCAGCGCCCTCGCCGCGATCGTGGGAGGCGCCTCAGAAGTCGCCTCGGTCGTGGAAGACCCGATCGGCTACTTCGCCGCGTCGGGCGTCGGATGGGTGATCGAGCACGTCCCCTTCCTGAAGGACGCCCTGGATGCGGTCTCGGGGAATCCGGAGGAGATCGAGCGAGTCAGCGAGGAATGGAAGTCGAAGGTCGGCGAGGCCCTCGTCTCCGTCGGTGAGGATGTGCGCAGCGCCGCCTCCGTCACGACCGACAGCTGGGAGTCGAGTGCGGGCGACGCCTACCGCAAGGCCACGGAGTCGCTCTCCACGATCAGCGACGCCCTGAGCGCGGCTGCGGCGAAGAGCGCGGGCGGGCTCGCCGCGGCGGGATCCTTCGTTCTCGAGGTGCGCAACACGATCCGCGACGAATTGTCCAAGCTCTGCGTGTGGGTCGTCGCCACGGTGGCCGCGGGCGCGGCGGCGTCGGTGCCCACGGCGGGCGCGTCGGTCGTCACCGCGACGAACACCGTTCTGTACCGCGCGGCGATGACGGCGCAGAAGTTCTCGCGGCTTCTCCAGAAACTGGGCGCCAAGCTCAAGACCGTCGCGACCAAGATGTCCGACCTCACGTCCGCGACACGGTCGCTGCGCGCGGCGACGAACGGTGTGAATTGGCAGCGCGTCGTCGACTCGGCTACATCGATCGCCGGCGGATCGCCGGTCACGACATCCGCGCGGGAGTGGGCGGTCACGGGAATCGGCAGTGGGCTGAAGATCGCCGGCGACGGCTGGGCCGCGGGTGCCGCGGCGACGCCCACGTCGGCCTGATACGGCAGGATGGCGGCGTGGGCACCGCTGAAGCACGTGATCTGGTCATCCTCGACGTTCCCGCCGAGGCGCGGGACGCGCATGCGCGGCTCCTCGGCACGGAACCCGCGGCGCGGTACACCGCGAGCGGGATCGATGTGGCCGTCGGCGCACCGTCGTGGGCCGACGGGCCGGGGCTGCTCGTGGCCGCGGACGATGCCGCCGCGGCGGCGAAGCTCGTTGAACGCCGCGGCCTGCCCCTGACCGCGGTCGAAGCCGGATTCGCCGGTGCTTCGGCCGGACTCGCGCTGGGTCTCGCCGCACCGGCGGAATCCGGTGCCGAGCCCCGCGCGGAGATCACCGGCGTGGACCACGTGGTGCTGACCTCGCCGAACCGCGACCGGATCATCGCCACGCTCAGCGGCCGCCTCGACTTCGACCTCCGGCTGGACCGCGTGCAGTCCTGGGGCGTGCACCAGCTCTTCTTCCGCCGTGGCGATCTCCTCGTCGAGGTGATCCTGCAGGAGGGCGACGACGTCGACTTCGGCGGCCCGGATGCGCTGTGGGGTCTCGCCTGGCGGACCGTCGACGCGGAGGCGACGCACGCCCGCCTGTCCGGACAGGGGATCACGATGGGCGACGTGCGGCGCGGCGCCAAGCCGGGCACGCGCGTCGCCACCGTCAAGGATCCCGCACTGGGCGTCCCGACGATCGTGCTCGAGCAGCGATGACCCTCGCCGTTCGGCGGCTCGCGCGTGCGGACTGAGCCGAGCGGAGCCGGTCGACGACCTACGGAGGACAACCGGCGCGCGCACGCCTTCGTCACCGCCCAGGGGGACGGATCGCGGCGTGGACGAGGGGCTGCACGTCTTCGTCGCACCCGCCCCTCAACGAGTGCGGTGTGAGCCTCGATCCGCTAGGACAGCTGGGAGGCGGCGGCACCGTCGAGGTACCAGACGGTCTCCTCCGAACCGTGCGCGCCGGCGCAGGGCCAGTCCTCCGGTGCTGCGCCGCCGACGCCGGCCGCGACCGCCTCCGCCTTGTCCGCACCCGAGACCAGGAACCAGACGCGGCGTGCCGCGCCGACCGCGGGCAGCGTGAGCGTCAGACGCCGCGGCGGCGGCTTGGGGGAGTCGCGCACCGAGACCACGGTGGCGTCCTCTTCGCGGACCGCATCGGTGTGCGGGAACAGCGAATTGATGTGGCCCTCGCCCCCCATGCCCAGCAGGTGCACGTCGAACCGCGGCACCGTGCCCGTACCCGCCGTCACCGCGTTGTCGCGGGAGGCGGCGTTGTCGGCGAGCCGCTTGGCGTAGACCCGGGCGGCCAACGCGCCGTCGCCGCTGAACTCGTCGGAGGCGGGGAATCGGTAGACGTTCGCATCGGGGATCGGCACGTGCGCGAGCAGGGCGTCCTCCGCCTGCAGCACGTTGCGGTCGGGATCGTCGCCCGCCACGAAACGCTCGTCGCCGAAGAAGACATCGACCCTCGACCAGTCGATCACCTTCTCGCGCAGGGCCGCCGACAGGGCGTTGCCGTTGGTCCCGCCGGTCAGCACGACCGAGGCGAAGCCCCGCTCCGCCTGCGCCTGCTCGATGACCGCGACCACGTCGTCCGCGGCCGCAGCGACCAGGGCAGCGGCATCGTCGAAGCGGCGGACGGTGGGCTCCGGTGCGGTCATCAGGGCATCTCCGATCGGTCCACGTCGGACACGCCGCCCAACGCCGTGAAGTAGATGTCGTCGTCGTCCAGGCGGCGCAGCTCCTCCGCCAGGCAGTCGGCCACGTCCCGTCGTCGGATCGCGACACGGCCGTCGGGCTGACCCGGCCGCACGAGGACGGCCGTCGAGTTCTGGTCGAACTCCAGGCGCAGCGGCCCGCTCGCGCGGTCGAGCTGCACCTCGAAACTGCCCGCGCGCCGCCGCACCGGCACGTCGAGCTGTGCCCGCAGCCAGCCCGCGAGCAGGTCGATGCCGGGGCTGTTCGACGGCCCCGTCACCACCGCCGAGGTGATCGCCTCGAACGGGGGCTGGTCGAGCGCGGACGCCAGAAGTGCGCGCCACGGGGTGATCCGCGACCAGGCGAGGTCCGAATCGCCGGGCGCGAAGCCGTCGCGGCGGAGCGCCAGCACCGCCACCGAGTCGTCGGAGGCGGTCGCGTCGGTGATCCGGCGGGACGCCAACGCGCCCACCTTGTCGACGGACGGCACCGCGGGCGCGGCGCCGGGCCACCAGGCCACGACGGGGGTGTCCGGGAGCAGGAAAGGCACGATCACCGAGGCGCCGTGGTCCGCGAGCTCGCCGAACAGGCGCAGCACGACGACCTCGGACGCGCCCGCGTCGCCGCCCACGCGGATCTGCGCGTCGAGGCGGGTCCGCTCGGCGCGCGGCCCGCGGGCCACCACGATGACGCGGCAGGGGTGCTCGCGCGACGCGGCGTTGGTCGCCTCGATCGCGCTCTCGGTGGGCTCGCCCTCTTCGGCGGAGATGATGAGCGTGAGGACCCGGCCCAGGGTGACGGCGCCGCCCGACTCGCGTAGGCGCACGAGCCGCTTCGAGACCTCCTGCGTGGAGGTGTCCGGCAGATCGAGAATCATGGTCGGCGCCACGTCCTTCCGGTCCGGGCCAGCATCTCGTCCGCCGTCGTCGGGCCCCAGGACCCGGACTCGTACTGCTCGGGCCTACCGCCCTCGGCCCACAGCGCGAGCACCGGGTCGAGGATCTTCCAGGAGAGCTCGACCTCGGCGTTCACGGGGAACAGCGAGGGCTCGCCGAGCAGGACGTCGAGGATCAGCCGCTCGTAGGCCTCGGGCGAGCTCACCGTGAAGGCCTCGCCGTAGCTGAAGTCCATGTTGACGTCGCGGACCTCCATCGAGCTGCCCGGCACCTTGGAACCGAACCGGAGGGTCACGCCCTCGTCGGGCTGGACGCGGATGACGAGCGCGTTCTGGCCGAGCTCCTCCGTCATGGTGTCGTCGAAGGGCAGGTGCGGGGCGCGCTTGAACATCAGAGCGATCTCCGTGACCCGCCGGCCCAGCCGCTTGCCCGTGCGCAGGTAGAAGGGCACGCCGGCCCATCGGCGCGAGGCGATCTCGACGGTGATCGCGGCGTAGGTCTCCGTCGTGGAGGTCTCGCTGAAGCCCTCCTCCTGCAGCAGGCCCACGACCTTCTCGCTGCCCTGCCAGCCCGGCCCGTACTGGCCGCGAGCGGAGGTCTCGGCGAGCGGCTCGACGGGGGAGGTCGCCGAGAGCACCTTGATCTTCTCGGCCTGCAGCTCCGCCGGATGGAAGCTCGTCGGCTCCTCCATCGCGATGAGCGCCATGAGCTGGAGCAGGTGGTTCTGGATCACGTCGCGGGCGGCGCCGATGCCATCGTAATAGCCGGCGCGGCCGCCGAGGCCGATGTCCTCGGCCATGGTGATCTGCACGCTGTCCACGTAGTGGCTGTTCCACGTCGGCTCGAAGAGCTGATTTGCGAAGCGCAGGGCGAGGATGTTCTGCACCGTCTCCTTGCCGAGGTAGTGGTCGATCCGGAAAACCGACTGCTCGGGGAAGACGTCGTTGACCACGGCGTTGAGCTTCTGCGCCGACTCCAGGTCGTGCCCGAAGGGCTTCTCGATGACCACGCGCCGCCAGCCCTGCGACTGGTCGGCCAGCCCCGATCGTTTGAGCTGCTCGCACACGGTCGGGAAGGCGTCCGGCGGGATCGACAGGTAGAACGCCGTGTTGCCGCCGGTGCCGCGCACCCGATCGAGATCCTCCAAGGCGGCGGAGAGCCGATCGAAGGAGTCGTCGTCGTCGAACGCGCCCTGGACGAACCGGATGCCCTCCGCGAGACGCTCCCAGACGTCCTCGCGGAACTCGGTGCGCGAGTGCGCCTTCGCGGCCTCCCGCACCGTGGCCGCGAAGTCCTCGTCGGTCCACGGGCGACGGCCGAAGCCGACCAGCGAGAAGCCCGGCGGGAGCAGGCCGCGGTTGGCCAGGTCGTACACGGCGGGCATCAGTTTGCGCCGCGAGAGGTCACCGGTGACACCGAAGATCACCAGGGACGAGGGCCCCGCGATCCGCGGCAGGCGCCGGTCCTTCGGATCCCGGAGGGGATTGCCGGGCATCACCGGGCCCCGCCCAGCTCGTGGCGGTCCGTGGTTCCGGCGGTGCGCATCGTCCAGATCACCGGGAGCTAGGCCTTGGCCTCGAGTTGCTCGGCAGTCGCGTCGAGCAGCTTCTGCCAGGCCTGCTCGAACTTCTCCACGCCCTCGGTCTCCAGGAGCTCGAAGACCTCGGCGAGGTCGACGCCCGCGCCCTGCAGATCGCCGAAGACCTGCGCCGAGTCCTCGGCGCGGCCGAGGATGGTGCCGTCGGTGACCTCGCCGTGGTCGGCGAAGGCGGACATCGTGGCGCCCGGCATGGTGTTGACGGTGTTCGGCGCGATCAGTCCGGCCACGTACAGCGTGTCCGGGTAGTCCGGGTTCTTCACGCCCGTCGACGCCCACAGCGGCCGTTGGACGTTGGCGCCCTCGATCGCGGCGAACCGGGCGGCGCCGAAGATCTCCTCGTACGCCGCGTACGCCAGACGCGCATTGGCGAGGCCCGCCTTGCCGCGCAGCGCGAGCGCCGCGTCGGTACCGATCGCCTCGAGCCGCTTGTCGATCTCGGTGTCCACGCGGGAGACGAAGAACGAGGCCACCGAGTAGATGTCGGCGACGTTCCTGCCCGCCGCGGCCGCCGCCTCGATGCCGTCGAGGTAGGCGTCCATGACCTGCCGGTGCCGCTCGACCGAGAAGATCAGCGTCACGTTCACCGAGATGCCCTCGGCGATGACGCGGGTGATCGCGGGGAGCCCGGCCAGTGTCGCGGGGATCTTGATGAGCACGTTCGGCCGGTCGACGATGCGGTGCAGCTCGATCGCCTGGGCGACGGTGGCGTCCGTGTCGTGCGCGAGTCGGGGATCGACCTCGATCGAGACGCGCCCGTCCAGGCCGCCGGTCTTCTCGAAGACGGGGGCGAGCACGTCGCACGCGGCGCGCACGTCGTCGGTGGTGACGGTGCGGATCGTCTCGTCCACGTCGGCGCCGCGGGCCTTGAGCTCGGCGACCTGCGCGTCGTAATCGGTGCCCTTGGACAGCGCGGACTGGAAGATCGCCGGGTTCGTGGTGACGCCGGTGACGGAGTCGGTCTCGGTGAGCGCCTTGAGGTCGCCGGACTCGATCAGGCTGCGCGAGAGGTCGTCGAGCCAGACGGAGACGCCGGCTTCGTACAGTGCTGCGAGATTCGGGTTCTGAGCCATGGTGTGGTTATCCCTTCAGGTTGGCGAGGGACTGTTCGGCCTTCTGGGCCACGTTCTCGCCGGTGAATCCGTACTTGGCGAACAGGACCTTGTCGGAGGCGGACTCGCCGAAGTGCTCGAGCGAGACGACCTCGCCGAAGCCGCCGACGATGCGCCACCACGACTGGGCGATGCCGGCCTCGACGGCGACGCGCGCCTTCACCGAGGGCGGCAGCACGCTGTCCTGGTACGCCTGATCCTGCGTGTGGAACCACTCGACCGAGGGCATGGAGACGACGCGCGCCTTGATGCCCTTGGCGGCGAGGAGTTCGGCGGCCTGCACCGCGAGCTGGACCTCCGAGCCGGTGCCGATGAGGATCACGTCGGGTGAGCCGCCGTCGGCCTCCTGGAGTACGTAGCCGCCGCGCGCGACGCCCTCCGCGGAGGTGCCCGCGAGGATCGGCACGCCCTGACGGGTGAGGACCAGGCCGGTGGGGCCGTTGCCGCCCGTGCGCTCGAGGGTCGCCTTCCAGGCCGCGACGGTCTCGTTGGCGTCCGCCGGTCGCACGACGTTGAGGCCGGGGATCGCGCGCAGTGCCGCGAGGTGCTCCACGGGCTGGTGGGTGGGGCCGTCCTCGCCGAGGCCGATCGAATCGTGCGTCCACACGTAGATCGGGTCGATGTCCATGAGGGCCGCGAGGCGGACGGCGGGGCGCATGTAGTCCGCGAACTGCAGGAACGTGCCCGCGTAGGGGCGGGTCTTCCCGTGCAGCACGATGCCGTTGAGGATCGAGCCCATCGCGTGCTCGCGGATGCCGAAGTGCAGCGTCCGGCCGTACGGCTGCGCGTTCCAGTCGTCCGTCGAGATCGACGTCGGGCCGAAGGAGTCCGCGCCCTTGATCGTGGTGTTGTTCGAGCCGGCGAGATCGGCGGAGCCGCCCCACAGCTCGGGCAGGGTCTGCCCGGCGGCCGCGAGGAAGGCGCCCGACGCGGCGCGAGTCGCGATCGCCTTGTCGTCGACGCTCCAGGTGGGCAGCTCGGCGTCCCAGCCCTCGGGCAGGGCGCCCGCCTCGAGGCGGTCCAGCAGCGCCTTGCGCTCCGGGTTGGCGGCGGCCCACGCGTCGAAGCGCACGTTCCACGCCTCGTGCTCGGTCTGTCCGCGCTTGATCAGTTCGCGGGAGTGGGCGATCACCTCGGGGGCCACGTCGAAGTTCTTCGCGGGGTCGAAGCCGAGGATCTCCTTGACGGCGGCCACCTCGTCGGCGCCCAGCGCGGAGCCGTGCACGCCGCCCGTGTTCATCTTGTTCGGGGCGGGGAAGCCGATGACGGTGCGCAGGATGATGATCGACGGCTTGTCGGTCACCGCCTTGGCGGCCGCGACTGCCTCTTCGATGGCGGTGACGTTCTCGCCGCCCTCGACGTACTGCACGTGCCAGCCGTAGGCCTCGTAGCGCTTCGCCACGTCCTCGGACAGCGCGATGTCGGTGTTGTGCTCGATCGAGATCTTGTTGTCGTCGTAGAACAGGATCAGGTTGCCCAGCTGCTGCGTGCCGGCCAGCGAGGACGCCTCGGAGGTGACGCCCTCCTCGATGTCGCCGTCGGAGGCGATGACGTAGACGAAGTGATCGAACGGGCTGGTGCCCTGCGGGGCCTCGGGATCGAACAGGCCGCGCTCGTAGCGCGAGGCCATCGCCATGCCCACGGCCGAGGCGAGGCCCTGGCCCAGCGGTCCGGTGGTGATCTCGACGCCCCGGGTATGGCCGTACTCCGGGTGGCCCGGGGTCAGCGAGCCCTCGGTGCGCAGGGCCTCGATGTCACTGAGCTCGAGACCGAAGCCGCCCAGGTACAGCTGCAGGTAGAGGGTGAGGCTGGAGTGGCCGCAGGACAGCACGAACCGGTCGCGGCCGATCCAGTGCGTGTCCGAGGGGTCGTGGACCATCACCTTCTGGAACAGCGTGTAGGCCAGGGGAGCGAGGCTCATGGCGGTGCCGGGGTGGCCGTTGCCGACCTTCTGCACCGCGTCGGCCGCCAGCACTCGGGCGGTGTCCACCGCGCGCGTGTCGAGATCGGTCCAGTCTGCGGGATGGTGCGGCGTGGTGAGGGCGTGGATCTCGGCGGTGCTGGTCACGGCTGGCGGACTCTCCTGGTCGTGGGGGCGTGCGTGCTCAAGTGTGAACCCTACTCGGCGCCGATGCACGGTCTGCGGAAACTACCGGGTAGGTCTCCGAGGCGGTCGGCATCACTCTTCGCAGTGACGAACCCGATTCGGCGCCGCGGGGACGGAGGACTACCATGGCTCGTAGTAGATGGGGTCGGCGCCGGTCGCGGGCCCGCGGCGGGGCGCGAGTCCCGGCGCCCGCGGTCGGTCAGCCCCGGCCGCGGAGGAAATGAGTCCGGCTGCGCCCGGACCCGTGAAGAAGAGAGTGCGGCACAGATGGTTTTCAAGGGCGGGCACGGGACGAACACCCCAGACGCTCGCTCGGCGGCCGCGCCGGTGCCCGGCACCTTCGCCGGCCGCGTCCTGCAGACCGTGCTCGCGTACATCGCCCTCACCAAGCCCAAGGTGATCGAGCTGCTGCTCGTCGCGACCATCCCCGTGATGCTGCTCGCGGACCGCGGCCACGTGAACCTGCCGCTCATCCTGTCGACGCTGTTCGGCGGCTGGCTGGGCGCCGCGTCGGCGAACACGCTGAACATGGTCGCGGACGCCGACATCGACCAGAAGATGAAGCGCACCGAGCGGCGCCCGCTCGCCCGGCACGCCGTGCCGGTCCGGCACGCCCTGATCTTCGGGCTCGTGCTCGCAGCGGCGTCCTTCGCGTGGCTCTCGGTGATGGCGAACCTGCTGGCCGCGGTGCTGGTGCTGGTCACGATCGCGTTCTACCTGTTCGTGTACACGATGCTGCTCAAGCGGCGTACCTCGCAGAACGTCGTGTGGGGCGGCGCGGCCGGTTGCATGCCCACCCTGGTGGGCTGGGCGGCCGCCACCGGCACCATCGAGTGGCCGGCGATCGTGTTGTTCCTGGTGATCTTCTTCTGGACGCCACCGCACACCTGGGCGCTCGCCATGCGCTACCGCGAGGACTACAAGGCCGCCGGTGTGCCGATGCTGCCCGTCGTGGCGCCGGAGACCGTCGTCGCGCGGCAGATGGTCTGGTACACGTGGGCCACCGTGATCACCACGCTCGTGTTGATCCCCGCCGCGGGCCTGGTGTACGCCATCGCGGCCGCACTGTGCGGTGGCTGGTTCCTGTACGCGGTGCACAAGCTGTACGCGCAGACCAAGGCCGGTCAGGAGATCAAGCCGCTCAAGGTCTTCCTGCAGTCGAACAACTACCTCGCGCTGCTGTTCTGCGCGCTCTCCGTCGACTCGATCCTCAACTACAGCACGGTCTGGCAGTTGCTCGGGCATTAGTCTGATCGGCATGGACGCGCGCCTCTGGAGTCTGATCTTCGCGGAACGCGCCGCACTCGCCGACGATCTGGCCGATCTCACCGAGGAGCAGTGGCGTACGCCGTCGCTCTGTGCGGGACTCACGGTGCGCGAGGTGCTCGCACACCTGACCGCGGGCGCCTCCGACAACCCCGTCGTCTGGTTCGCGGGCGTGCTCCGCAACCGGTTCGACTTCGATGCCAATGTCGCCCAGCGGCTGGCCAAGCGCCTCGGGGGCGACTCCGCCGACACCTTGCGGCGCTTCCGCGCGATCGAGACCAGTAGGACGAAGGCGCCGATCCCCGTCGTGGCGATGCTCGGCGAAGCCGTCGTCCACGCCGAGGACATCCGCCGACCGTCGGGCCTGCAGCGGGAGTACCCGATGGAAGCGCTGACGCGGCTCGCGCAGCTCTACTCCGGGTCCGACCTCATGGTGCCCTCCGCATCGCGCGCTCGCGGGGTGCGGCTGCGCGCGACCGACGGTGACTTCACCGCGGGCTCCGGGCCCGAGGTGGCGGGGACCACGCTGGCGCTGGTCATGGCGCTGACCGGGCGGGATGCGTATCTGCCGGAACTGTCCGGCGACGGCCTCGCGGAGTTCGCCGCGCGCTGACCGTCCGGCCGTCAGGCGATGTGCAGCGCGGCGTTCACGGTCGCGCGGACGCGCCGATGGACCTCGTCGGGCGAGGTGGCGTCGAACTTCCCGTCGAGGTGCAGGAAGGCCAGCCCGTGGACCAGCGCCCACACGGCCGTGGCGGTGTCCTCGGATTCGGACGCGGGCAGGGTGCTGCGGACCAGTGCGGTGAGATACGCCTTGATCGCCTCGACCGCCTCGACGCGATCCGGTTCGGTGCCGCAGGGCTCGGCGAACATGGCCCGGAACATTCCGGTCCGCTGCAGTGCGAAGTCGACGTAGGCGATCGCGATGTCGGCGAGGTCCTCGGGGCCCGACGGTGCCGGGCTCGCCTTCGTCAGTGCGGTGGCGAGTTCGCGGTACCCGACGGCGGCGACGGCGGAGATCAGCGCGCCCCGGTCCGGGAAATGCCGGTAGGGCGCGGCGGTGGAGACGCCCGCCCGCCGGGCCACGGCGCGCAGCGACAGATCGTTCGCGCCGCCCTCCTCGTCGAGGATCTCGACGGCCGCGCTGACCAGGGCGCCGGGCAGGTCGCCGTGGTGGTAGGTCGTGGTCATGGGTTCACTCTACAACATCGTGTTGACACCGCTTACATATCTGCTAGTGTGAGCGCCGTTCACATCATGTGAGCGCTGCTCACATCGCGTCTTCGGAAGGCCACGCCATGCCCGACCTGTTCTCGCCGCTCACGCTCCGCTCCGGGGCGGTACTGCCCAACCGCGTCGCCAAGGCGGCGATGGAGGAGGGGATCGCCGGCGCCGAGCAGGCACCGGACGTTCGCACCGTCGAGCTGTACCGGCGTTGGGGCGCGGGCGGAACGGGCCTGCTCATCACCGGCAACGTGATGGTGCACGCCGAGGCACTCACCGGCCCCGGCGCGATCGTCTTCGACGCGCGCTCGCCGCTGCAGCCCTTCCGGGCGTGGGCCGACGCCGCCAAGGAGAACGGCGCGAGCATCTGGATGCAGATCAGCCACCCGGGCCGGCAGATCCAGAAGGACATGCCCGGTGTCGTGTGGGCGCCGTCCGCCAAGCCCGTCGACCTGGGCAGTGCCCTGTCGAACCGGTTCGCGACCCCCGTCGCCATGACCGTCCCGCAGATCCGCGCCACCATCGCCCGCTTCGCGACCACCGCCCGCCGCGCCGAGGAAGCCGGATTCGACGGTGTCGAGGTGCACGCCGCCCACGGCTACCTGCTCTCCCAGTTCCTCTCGCCGCTGGTCAACACCCGCACCGACGAGTGGGGCGGCAGCCTCGAGAACCGCGCGCGCCTGCTCCTCGAGATCGTCCGCGCGATCCGCGCCGAGGTCGCGCCCGATTTCGCAGTGGCGGTCAAGCTCAACTCCGCCGACTTCCAGCGCGGTGGCTTCGACGCCACCGACGCCCAGGCCGTGATCGCGATGCTGGCCCCGCTCGGTGTCGACCTCGTGGAGGTCTCCGGCGGCAGCTACGAGAGCCCGGCGATGACCGGCCGCGCCACGGGTCAGGCCGACACGGGCGCCACGCGGCCCGCGGCCGATGGCCGCCCGGGCGACGCCCGCAGCGTGGCCCGCGAGGCCTACTTCCTCGAGCTCGCCGCCGACCTCGCCGTTTCCAGCGAGATCCCGCTCATGCTGACGGGCGGCATCACCCGGCGCGAGACCGCCGAGGCGGTGCTCGCGGAGAACGTCGCCGTCGTGGGCATCGGCACCGCGCTCTCCGTCACCCCCGACCTGCCGGCCCGCTGGCGGGCGGGGAACGGCACCGTCGCGGCATTGCGGCCCGTGACCTGGAAGAACAAGCCCCTCGCGTCGATGACCTCCATGGCGCAGGTGCGCTACCAGTTGCGGCGCATGGCCGTGGGGAAGGAGCCGCGCCCCGGCGTGCTTCCCGCGCTCGCACTGGTGCGCGACCTGGTCGTCGTGCGCCGCGCCCTGGGCCGCTACCGCCGCTGGCTCGCGGACCGCCCGGCCGACGGGGCCGCACTCACGGCGGCCGGCGTCGCGTCAGGGGAGTAGCGCCACCGAACCCGCGGTGCGGCGAGCCTGCAGGTCCGTGTGGGCGCGCCCGGCCTCGGCCAGCGGGTAGGTCGCGCCGACGGTGAATCGCAGCGAGCCGTCCCGCAGGCCGTCGAGCACCGCGGTGCTGCGCCGCGCGAAGTCCTCGGGCGTCGCGACGTGGTGCGCCAGCGTGGGACGCTGAACGAACAGCGAGCCGAGCGGGTTGAGTCGCTGCAGGTCGAAGGGCGGCACCGGGCCCGACGCTGCGCCGAAGAGCACGACGATGCCCTTGTGCCGGGTCGCGAGCAGCGAGGCCTCGAAGGTGTCCTTACCGACGCCGTCGTACACGGCGGCCACGCCGCCCCCGTCGGTCAGCTCCCGCACGCGGGCGGCGACGTCCTCGTCGTAGCGCAGGACCTGCCAGGCGCCCGCCTCCCGGGAGAGCCGCTCCTTTTCGTCCGTCGAGACCGTCGTGACGACGCGCGCCCCCAACGCCGTCGCCATCTGCGTGATCAGCAGGCCCGTGCCGCCGGCGCCGGCGTGGACGAGCACGGTGTCGCCCGGGCGCACAGGGTGCGAGTCGTGGGTCAGGTAGTGGGCGGTCATGCCCTGCAGCAGGACGGACGCCGCGACCTCGGGCGCGACACCGTCGGGCACGACGACGGTGCGGTCCGCCGGGACCGCGACGAGCTCGGCGTACGAGCCCGGGCCGTCGCACCAGGCGACCACGTCGCCCACCGTTCGGTTGGGCACGCCCTCGCCGAGAGCGACGACGGTGCCGGAGCCCTCGCTGCCCGGGATGTACGGCAGCGCAGTGGGATACATGCCCTCGCGGAGGTACGTGTCGATGAAGTTCACGCCGATGGCGCCGGTGCGGACCAGCACCTGGCCGGGGCCCGGCACCGGATCCGGCGCCTCGCCGTAGACGAGGACGTCGGGGCCGCCGTGTTCTATCACCGTGATCGCGCGCATGACTCATCTCTACCCCACGCGGTGTGGCAGGGTCGACGTCGGCTGCAGAATCCGGCCGTCAGTCCCCACGACCGAGGAGTCCCTCCGTGCGTTCTCTCGTGTACTACGTCGCCGTCTCGCTGGACGGTCGGATCGCCGGCCCCGAGGGCCAGTACGACTTCTACCCCGTCGACGAGGAGTACTCGCGGCAGATGAACGAGGAGTGGGGCGACGGCCTGCCCACCGGCCTGCACGAGGCTCTCGGCATCACACCGCTGCTCACCAAGTGGGACACCGTCGTCATGGGCACCGCCACCTACCGGATCGGCGCGGACATGGGGGTGAAGGATCCCTACTCGCACCTGCGCACGGTCGTCTACTCGCGGTCGCTGGACCCCGCGGACTTCCCGGAGGTCGAGGTGGTCGCCCAGGATCCCGTCGAGCACGTGCGGGCCCTCAAGCAGGAGGAGGGCGGCGACATCTGGCTGTGCGGCGGGGGAGCGCTCGCCGCGACGCTCGCGCCCGAGGTCGACAAGCTGGCGCTGAAGATCTACCCGGTGACCGCGGGCGACGGTGTGCCGCTGTTCGCGGGCGGCTTCGCGCCGCAGCAGTGGAAGCTGGTCTCGCACCGCGCGTTCGACATCGGCGTGATCCTGGCGCAGTACGAGCGCGCCTGAGCCGGCCCGCTAGCGCGACGACGCCCGGTAGCCCGCCATCCGCTCGTGGTGGCCGGGCTCCGTGGTGGCCTTGCTGACCAGGTCGCGGTCCCACTCGGAGGTGTCCAGTCCGGCCTTCTCGGCCGCGTCCTTCGCCTGCGCCGGGTTCGCGACGATCTGATCGCCCATCACTCCGTCGCCGCCGACGAGGGTGATGCGCACGCCCTCCTCGCCCATGTTCTGCAGCACGGCGGTCGCACCGTCGTGCTTGGCGGCGAAGCCCTTCAGGCGGGAGACGACGTTGCCGGGTGCCTGATCAGTCATGCCGCCAGCTTATCCGGCGTGACGTCCGAGCCGCGCAGCACCCGCGCCGACATCAGCCGGTAGAGGATCGCGGTCTCGGCGATCACCGACATCGCGCCCGCGACGTGCAGCACCACCAGCAACGCCGGGACTCCGGTGAAGTACTGGACCACGCCGATGAGCGACTGCGCCGCGACCACGACGAACAGGATCTTGAGGCGGCGGCGCACGGCCTCGCTCGACGGCCCCCGCATGATGAGCACGGCCGCCCCGACGAGGATCGCGACGTACACCGCCACCAGCAGGCCGTGAGTGAGCGAGAGGAAGGGGATCGACACGTCGAGGCGGTCGATGGCCTTCGGGTTGGTGCGGTCGCCCGCGTGCGGCCCCGCGGCGGTCACGACGACGCCGGCGGCGAGCACGAGGGACATGACCACCGCGGAGGCGGCGACGAGCCGCCGCGCGCCGGCGGGCGCCGCTTCGATCTCGACGCCGTCGTCGGGCTCACCGACCTTCGCGTACAGCGTGGCGGCGATCCACACCATGGCGCAGGAGACCAGCATGTGCGCGCCGACGACCCACCAGCGCAGGCCGGTGAGCACGGTGACGCCGCCGAGGATGCCCTGGGCGAAGGTCGAGAAGGGCAGGATCCAGGCGTAGACCAGGATCTCGCGGCGACGACGGGCCCGCGTCACGGCCAGCACGATGGCGATCGACGTGGTGACCACGATCCACACCGCGATCTGCCGGTTGCCGAACTCGATGGCCTGATGCCACCACGGGACCTCGTCCTGCGGGATCGGCAGCAGCGAATCGTCGAAGCACTTGGGCCAGGTGGGACACCCGAGCCCGGATCCGGTCACGCGCACCACCGAACCGGTGACGGCGATCAGCGCCTGGGAGAGCAGCGCGGCCAGCGCGAATCGCTGCTGCGCCTTCACGCTGGGGAGCGGCAGGCGGTCGACGAGGCGCAGGAAGAGCTGGTACACGCCGATCATCGTACGTGGGCCGCTCGGAGCTACTACGACCTGTAGTGGCTAACCGGTGAAGCGGAACAGCCGCACGGCCGCGGCGGACCCGATGACGCCCCACGCGGCGAGCACCGTCAGGCCGAGCCAGTCGACGCCGCCCGTGGTCGACGCGAGGGTCAGCGCCTCGGTCAGCGAGCCCGACGGGGACAGTCGCGCGAGCACCAGCACCGCGTCCGGCACGTGCTCGCGGACCACGACGAGGGAGGCGATCGCGCCCATCACGAACCACAGCAGGTTCGCGAGCGCGAGCACGATCTCGGCCTTGAGCGTCCCGCCGAGCAGCAGCCCGAGCGAGGCGAAGGCGAAGACGCCGAGCGCGAGGATCGGCACCCACAGCAGCAGCCCGACGGGTTCCGGTCGCCAGCCCAGCGCGAGCCCGATGCCGCCGAGGATCACGGCCTGCAGGATCACCACGATCACCACGGCCAGCGTCTTGCCGCCGATGACGCCCCAGCGGGGCAGCGGTGTCGCGCCGAGCCGCTTGAGCGCGCCGTACCGCCGGTCGAAGCCGACGGCGATCGCCTGGCCGGTGAACGCCGTCGACATCACCGCCACCGCCATGACCGCGGGGACGAGCGCCTCGATGCGCGTCGCGTCGCCGCCGATCGGCAGCACGGCGAAGCCGATGAGCAGGGCGATCGGGATGAACATGGTGAGCAGCAACTGCTCGCCGTTGCGCAGCAGGAGCGTGAGCTCCATCCGGGTCTGCGCCGCCAGCATCGCCGAGGGGCGGGCCGCCTCGGGGTTCGGCAGGAAGGTGCCGGGGGCGAATCGGGGCTCGGATCGGGTCACGTCATCCCCTCAGGTCGCGGCCGGTCAGGTCCAGGAAGACGTCCTGCAGGGTCCGCGTGCCCACTCGCAGGTCCGTCAGCAGTACGCCCTGCGCGGCGAGGTGCGTGGTCGCGTCGGCGATGACCGTCGGCGTCACCGCGCCGCCGCGGATCACGTAGACCGTGCCGTGCGCGTCCGTCGCGTCCACGGTCGCCGTGAAGCCGGTCCCCAGTCGCGCGGCGAGCGCCGCGGTGTCCAGTCCCGACGGTGCCGTCAGCCGCAGCTCGTGCTCGGCGCCGTGGCGCGTGAGCTCCTCCGGCGTGCCCGCCGCCACCGCGCGGCCGCGGTCGACGATGACCACCCGGTCGGCGAGCGCCTCGGCCTCGTCGAGCAGGTGCGTGGTCAGCAGGACCGTGACGCCGTCGCGGCGCAGCGCGGCGATGAGGTCCCAGACCAGCAGGCGCGCCTGGGCGTCGAGGCCCGCGGTCGGCTCGTCGAGGAAGACGAGTTCCGGGCGTCCGACCAGCGCGCACGCCAGCGAGAGGCGCTGCTGCTGGCCGCCCGAGAGGCGGCGGTAGCCGACGTTCACGACGTCGGTGAGGCCGAGCGTGGAGAGCAGCCAGTCGGGGTCGAGGGGGTTCGCGGCGTAGGCCGCCACGAGCCGCAGCATCTCGCCGGTCTTCGCGCCCGGGTAGGCGCCGCCGCCCTGGAGCATGACGCCGATACGCGGCTTGAGCCGCGCCGCGTCGGCGACCGGGTCGAGTCCCAGCACCTCGATGGTCCCGGAGTCGGGGGAGTCGAAGCCCTCGCACAGCTCGACGGTGGTCGTTTTGCCGGCGCCGTTGGGGCCGAGCAGGGCGAGAACGCTGCCGCGCTCCACGGTGAGATCGAGCCCGTCGACGGCGACGACGTCGCCGAATCGCTTGGTGACGGAGGTCGCGGACAGTGCGGGCACGGGAAGTCAGACTACTCGGCCGCTGCGACGGCGCCGTTCGCGGTGGCGGGGGAGTTCGAAGGCCAGGTAGACGGCCAGCGCGACGATGACCACCGTCGACATCCCCGCCTTGGCGATCACGTAGGGCTCGATCTCGCCGCCGTTGGGCATGAGCATCACGGAGATCACGCTCGAGACGATCACGGCTGCCAGGCGGAATCCGGGGGCGGTGGCCCACGCCGCGAGCGGGACGATGGCCCAGAGCAGGTACCAGGGCTGGACGACCGGGAAGAGCAGAACCAGGGCCGCCATCGAGATGCCGAGCGAGCCCACGGGGTGGATCCGGCCGGAGAGGGTCGCGATGAGCATGCGCAGCACGATCACGGCGGCGAGTGCGGCGGCGATCGGACGGGTGATCGCGAGGATCGCGGTCGTGTGGTCGCCGAGTCCGAGCAGCACGCCCACCTGGCCCGTGCCCAGGCCCAGCACCGTCGGGATGGACAGCCACGAGCGGACCTTGTTGGCCGTGCCCAGGGTGCCGGCGTCGAGCCAGCCGTAGCCGAGCCCCGTCGTCTGGCAGACGGCGACCACGACGACCACGAGGACGACCACGAGGAATCCGGCGGACGTCGCGAGCGCGAGCATGGTACGGCCGGCGTTCGGTCTCCATTCGGAGAGCGCGGTCCGCCAGTCCTTCAGGCGCCCGCCGATGTTGGGGAAGCCGCCGCCCAGCCGCCGCGCGAGGGCCATGCCGATGAAGCCCAGGGCCAGCACGGACGTGATCTTGATCAGTCCCGACAGTGCGATCATCGCGGCGCCCGCGGTGAGGAGTCCGCCGGCCCGAGTCGGGGCGAGGCCGTGCAGGAACGGGAGGCCGGAGTCGATCGCGCGGAGCGCCCACTCCATCCCGACGAGCATCATGCCGAGCATCAGGGCCTCGTTGTGGATGCCCGCGATGAGATGGAAGATCACCAGCGGGTTCGCGGCGCCGAGCCACAGCGCGGCCACCTCGTTGACGCCGCAGCGGCGGGCGAGGCGGGGGAGTGCCCACACGATCATCGCCACGCCGACGAGGGCGAGGACCCGGTGCAGGACCACCCCGGCGACGACGTTCTCGCCGGTCAGCCAGGTGATGCCGCGGCCCAGGTAGAGGAACAGCGGCCCGTACGGGGCAGGGGTGTCGCGCCAGATGTTGGGCACCGACCGGGTGAAGACGTGGTCGATGCCGAGCGCCGCGGCGGGCCCGATCCTGTACGGGTCCAGGCCGCGGGCGGTGATCTCCGACTGCGCCAGGTACGAGTAGACGTCCTTGCTGAACATCGGCGGCGCGAACAGGAAGGGCAGCACCCACAGTGCGAGGATCCGGTCGAAGCCGCGGCGGGTGAGCCGGCGCGGCGGCGCGGGCTCGGCGTGCGCGTTCGGGTTGAGGTAGCCGATGGTGTACCGGCGCAGCAGCACCCACGCGATCATCAGCATCGCGGTGCCGACCATGGTCACCGTGAGCGCCGTGGACTGCATCCGGAACATCAGGCCGATCAGCCGGCGTCCGGCGATGGGGTTCTGCACCACAGGGAACGAGCCCACGCCCAGCGCACCGAAGGCGATGAGCACGGCGCCGACGCCGCCGAAGGTCGCGATCCTCCGGACGGTCCGCTTCTCCTGCGGATTCAGGTCCGGGTACTGCTGCTCGTCGGTGTGCAGGCGGTTCACGGTGCCGCCCGGGCCCTCGGCCGCGATACTCGACGGGGCCCCGCCGGGCCTGGTCAGGCCCAGGTAATCCGCGAACGTGCGCACGGGAGCGGGGACGGAGGGGGTAGCGCGCACGTCCGCAAGAGTAGACGGTGGCCGGTGCGTTCCGACGCAGGACGGCGCTGAGCTTAGCCTGACCTTGCTGGAAGTGCCGGGCGAATTAAGAAACAATCGTGTTGTGAAAAACGAGCAGCACGAGGCGCAGCGTGACGGGGACACCCGCGACGCCGTGGTCGGGCTGCTCATGAACCGGGGCCAGGCCACCGCGGCCGATATCGGCGAGGCCCTGGGGATCACGACCACCGCCGTGCGCCGTCACCTCGACAATCTGCTCGAGGCGGGCGACGTGACGGTGGCGCCACCGTCGGGCCTGGGCGGCCGGGGGCGGGGACGTCCCGCGAAGGAGTTCCTGCTCACGCCCTCCGGGCGGCGGCGCCTCGGCCAGGGCTACGACGCCCTGGCGGTCGACGCCCTCCGCGCTCTGCGCGAGGTCGGCGGCGAGGAGGCGGTGCGCACCTTCGCGCGCCGCCGGGCCGAGCAGGCCATCGGCACCATCAGCCCCACCGAGTCCGCGGACCCGGCGGACGGTGCCCGTAGGATCGCGGCGTCGCTTTCGGACGCCGGATTCTCCGCCGATGCCCGAGAAGTGGGCAACGGCGTCCAGATCTGCCAGCACCACTGCCCGGTGTCGGAGGTCGCAGCCGAGTTCCCCGAACTGTGCGAGGCCGAAATTTCGGCGATCGAGCAGGCGTTGGGAACTCATGTACAGCGTTTGGCCACCATCGCCAATGGTGACCGCGCATGCACCACCCACGTGCCCCTCGAGCGCGTGGTCCGCGAGCAACCCGCTAAGGAGCTTCGATGACAACGGTCGAGAACGGCCCGCTGTCCCAGGAGGAGACCATTGCGTCCCTGGGAACCTACGGCTACGGCTGGCACGATTCCGACGCCGCCGGCGCCTCGGCGCAGCGCGGCCTCTCCGAGGCCGTGGTCGCCGACATCTCCGCGAAGAAGAACGAGTCGGAGTGGATGCTGCAGCAGCGCCTCAAGGCCCTGAGCATCTTCGAGAAGAAGCCGATGCCCACGTGGGGCAGTGACCTCGACGGCATCGACTTCGACAACATCAAGTACTTCGTGCGCTCCTCGGAGAAGCAGGCCGAGTCCTGGGAGGACCTGCCCGAGGACATCAAGAACACCTACGACAAGCTCGGCATCCCCGAGGCGGAGAAGCAGCGCCTCGTCGCCGGCGTCGCCGCGCAGTACGAGTCCGAGGTCGTCTACCACTCGATCCGTGAGGACCTGGAGGAGAAGGGTGTCATCTTCATGGACACCGACACCGGTCTGCGTGAGCACCCGGAGCTCTTCGAGGAGTACTTCGGCTCGGTGATCCCCGCGGGCGACAATAAGTTCTCCGCGCTGAACACCGCGGTGTGGTCGGGCGGCTCGTTCATCTACGTGCCCAAGGGCGTCCACGTGGACATCCCGCTGCAGGCCTACTTCCGGATCAACACCGAGAACATGGGCCAGTTCGAGCGCACGCTGATCATCGTCGACGAGGACGCCTACGTGCACTACGTCGAGGGCTGCACCGCGCCGATCTACAAGTCGGACTCGCTGCATTCCGCTGTCGTCGAGATCGTCGTCAAGAAGGGCGGCCGCTGCCGCTACACGACCATCCAGAACTGGTCGAACAACGTCTACAACCTGGTCACCAAGCGCGCTAAGGCCGAGGCCGGCGCCACCATGGAGTGGATCGACGGCAATATCGGCTCCAAGGTCACCATGAAGTACCCGGCCGTGTGGATGATGGGCGAGCACGCCAAGGGTGAGGTGCTCTCCGTGGCGTTCGCCGGCGAGGGCCAGCACCAGGACACGGGCTCGAAGATGGTGCACTTCGCGCCGAACACGTCGAGCAACATCGTCAGCAAGTCGGTGGCCCGCGGCGGCGGCCGGGCCAGCTACCGCGGCCTGATCCAGATCAACAAGGGCGCGCACGGCAGCCGCTCCACCGTGAAGTGCGACGCGCTGCTGGTCGACACGATCTCCCGCTCGGACACGTACCCGTACGTCGACATCCGCGAGGACGACGTGACGATGGGCCACGAGGCCACCGTCTCGAAGGTCTCCGACGACCAGCTCTTCTACCTGATGAGCCGCGGCCTCACCGAGGACGAGGCCATGGCGATGGTGGTGCGCGGCTTCGTCGAGCCCATCGCCAAGGAGCTGCCGATGGAGTACGCGCTCGAGCTGAACCGCCTGATCGAGCTGCAGATGGAAGGGTCCGTGGGCTGATGACGAACACTCTCAACGAGGCCGTCGAGGCCCACCCCGTCGCGAACAAGGGTGAGCTGTTCACCTCGTTCGACGCCGCGGCCTTCGAGGTCCCTAGTCACCGCGACGAGGCGTGGCGGTTCACCCCGCTGCGCCGCCTGCGGGGCCTGCACGACGGGTCGGCCCAGGCCGACGGTGCCGTGACCGCGACCGTCGACGCGGCGCCCGAGGGCGTGGCCTTCGAGACCGTCGCCAAGGGCGACGAGCGTCTCGGTCAGGGCGGCACGCCGTTCGACCGCGTCGCGGCGCAGGCCTTCACGTCCATGACGGAGGCGTTCGTGCTCACCGTCGCCAAGGAGGCCGAGGTAGCGGAGCCCGTCTTCGTCCGCATCGCCGGCCCCGGCGAGGGGAAGACCGCGTTCACGCACATCCAGGTGCGGCTCGAGCGGCACGCCCGCGCCGTCGTCGTGCTCGACCACACCGGCTCGGGCACGGTCGCCGAGAACGTCGAAGTCATCCTGGGCGATGGTGCGTCGCTGCAGATCATTGACGCGCAGGACTTCGCCGACGACGCCGTCTGGGTCACCCAGCACCACGTGCGGGTCGGGCGCGACGCGCACGTCCGGCACTTCGCGGTGCAGCTGGGCGGCGAGCTGGTCCGCATGACCCCGCGCGTGCAGTTCGACGCGCCCGGAGGCAACGCCGAGCTCTTCGGCCTGTACTTCGCCGACGCCGGACAGCACCTCGAGCAGCGCCTGTTGGTCGACCACTCCGTGCCCAACTGCAAGTCCAACGTGATCTACAAGGGCGCCCTGCAGGGCGATCCGTCCTCGAAGCTCCCCGACGCGCACACCGTGTGGGTCGGCGACGTGCTGATCCGCGCCGAGGCCGAGGGCACCGACACCTTCGAGCTCAACCGCAACCTGGTCCTGACCGACGGTGCCCGCGCCGACTCGGTGCCGAACCTGGAGATCGAGACCGGCGAGATCGAGGGCGCGGGTCACGCCAGCGCCACCGGGCGGTTCGACGACGAGCAGCTGTTCTACCTGCGCTCGCGCGGCATCCCCGAGGACGAGGCCCGCCGCTTGGTCGTGCGTGGCTTCTTCCAGGAGCTGATCGACCGGATCTCCGTCCCCGAGCTGCGTGAGCGGCTCTCCGCAGCCATCGAGAACGAACTCGCCACCGCCGGCGTCTAAGACTGATAGGGAATCATTTTGTCCACTCTGGAAATCCGTGACCTGCACGTCAACGTCGTGCAGGCGGACGAGAACGCCGAGCCGATCCAGATCCTCAAGGGCGTCGACCTGACGATCAAGTCGGGCGAGACCCACGCGATCATGGGCCCCAACGGTTCCGGCAAGTCCACGCTGAGCTACGCCATCGCCGGCCACCCCAAGTACGAGGTGACCCAGGGCTCGATCACCCTCGACGGCGAGGACGTTCTCGCGATGACCGTCGATGAGCGCGCTCGCGCCGGCCTGTTCCTGGCCATGCAGTACCCCGTCGAGGTGCCCGGCGTCTCGATGTCGAACTTCCTCCGCTCGGCCGCCACCGCGGTCCGCGGCGAGGCGCCCAAGCTGCGGCACTGGGTCAAGGAGGTCAAGGAGGCGATGGGCGAGCTGTCCATCGACGCGCAGTTCGGCGAGCGCTCGGTCAACGAGGGCTTCTCGGGCGGCGAGAAGAAGCGCCACGAGATCCTCCAGCTGGGTCTGCTCAAGCCGAAGTTCGCCATCCTCGACGAGACCGACTCCGGCCTCGATGTCGACGCCCTGCGCGTCGTCTCCGAGGGCGTGAACCGCTACGCCGAGCGCGAGAACGGCGGAGTCCTGCTCATCACGCACTACACCCGCATCCTGCGCTACATCCACCCCGAGTTCGTCCACGTCTTCGTGAACGGCCGCATCGTGGAGTCGGGCGGCTCCGAGCTGGCGGACGAGCTGGAGGAGAACGGCTACGTGAAGTTCACCGAGGCCGTCGGAGCATGACCGCCTCGGTGAAGTCCGCCCTGGACATCGACGCGATCCGCGCCGACTTCCCGATCCTGTCCCGCACGGTCCGTGACGAGAAGCCGCTGGTCTACCTGGACTCCGGCGCGACCTCGCAGCGCCCGCGCCCGGTGCTCGACGCCGAGTGGGAGTTCCTCACCACGCACAACGCCGCCGTGCACCGCGGCGCGCACCAGTTGGCGGAGGAGGCGACCGACGCCTACGAGGACGCGCGCGCGGCGATCGCCGAGTTCGTGCGGGTCTCGCCCGACGAGCTGGTGTTCACCAAGAACGCGACCGAGTCGCTGAACCTCGTGGCATACACCCTCGGCGACGACCGCTCGGCCGGAGTCCTCGGAGGGCACCGTCTGCGCGAGGGCGACACCGTCGTCGTCACCGAGCTCGAGCATCACGCGAACCTCGTGCCCTGGCAGGAGCTCTGCCGGCGCACCGGCGCAACGCTCAAGTGGTACGGCGTCACCGACGAGGGCCGCATCGACCTCGACTCGCTCGAGCTCGACGACTCGGTGAAGATCGTCGCCTTCACGCACGCCTCCAACGTGACCGGTGCGATCGCGCCGGTGCCGGAGCTGGTCGCGCGCGCCCGTGCGGTCGGCGCCCTGGTCGTGCTCGACGCGTGCCAGTCCGTGCCGCACAGCCCGGTCGACCTCGCGGACCTCGATGTGGACTTCGCCGCCTTCTCGGGCCACAAGATGTACGGCCCGTCCGGCGTCGGTGTGCTCTACGGCAAGCGCGAGCTGCTCGCGCAGCTCCCGCCGTTCATCACCGGCGGCTCGATGATCGAGACGGTCACCATGGAGGGCTCGACCTACGCCGCGCCGCCGCAGCGCTTCGAAGCGGGCGTCCCGATGACCTCCCAGGTCGTCGGACTCGGCGCCGCCGTGAAGTACCTGGGCGGCCTCGGCATGGCCGACGTCGCGGCGCACGAGCACGCGCTCGTCGGTGCGGCGCTGGACCGGCTCGACGCCATCGACGGCCTGCGCATCGTGGGCCCGACCGAGAACCGGGATCGGGGGAGTGCCGTGTCCTTCGTTGTCGACGGGATCCATGCCCACGACCTCGGACAGGTGCTCGACGATGAGGGCGTCGCCATCCGCGTCGGCCACCACTGCGCGTGGCCGCTGCACCGCCGGTTCGGCGTCGCGGCGACGGCGCGCGCGTCGTTCGGCGTCTACAACACGCCCGCCGAGGTGGACGTCCTCGCGGACGCGATCGTCAAGGCCCAGAAGTTCTTCGGGGTGATCTGATGCGCATGGAGCAGATGTACCAGGACGTGATCCTGGATCACTACAAGCACCCGCACAACCGCGGCCTGCGTGAGCCCTTCGGGGCCGAGGTGCACCATGTCAATCCCACGTGCGGCGACGAGGTCACACTGCGCGTCCGCCTTTCCGACGATCGCGAGACCGTCGTCGACGTCTCGTACGACGGTCAGGGCTGCTCCATCTCGCAGGCCTCGACCTCGGTCCTCACCGACCAGGTGATCGGCGAGCCCGTCGGCGAGGCACTGAAGATGCTGCAGGCCTACACCGAGATGCTGCAGTCGCGGGGGCAGGTCGAGGGCGACGAGGACCTCATCGGCGACGGCATCGCGTTCGTCGGCGTCTCCAAATACCCCGCGCGCGTGAAGTGCGCGCTGCTCGGCTGGATGGCGTTCAAGGACGCCCTGTCCCAGATCATCGACTCGGAGGAGAAGACGGCATGAGCGAGAACGCTGCTGAGACCGACCGGAGCGCCGCGGCCGGCGCGGCGGACAACCCGCTGAACCTGCCCACCCTCTTCGACGTCGAAGAGGCCATGCGCGACGTCGTCGACCCCGAGCTGGGCATCAACGTGGTCGATCTCGGGTTGGTCTACGACCTCAAGGTCGAGGACGACGCCTCGGTCCTCATCGACATGACCCTCACCTCGGCGGCCTGCCCGCTGCAGGACGTCATCGAGGATCAGACCCGCGCCGCGCTGGTCTCGTCGGGCCTGGCGACCGACGCCAAGATCAATTGGGTCTGGCTGCCGCCGTGGGGCCCGGACAAGATCACCGACGACGGTCGCGAGCAGCTGCGCGCCCTGGGCTTCACCGTCTAGCTCCTCAGAGGATCCGTAGTAGCCGCAATAAGTGCAGTCCAGTGGCTATTTTTCAGGTGGGGACTGGTGCACGGTTAGGTGACATCTGATCTGGCTTGCCCCGGGAGGGCGGCCTGGAAGGATGACTACTGTGCCTAAGCCTTATCCGAAAGAGTTCCGTGATGATGTGGTCCGGGTTGCCCGGGA
>NZ_VIGX01000038.1 GCF_007858475.1 Tsukamurella conjunctivitidis | reverse complement strand
TCCTGTATCTAATTTTAGTCCGGCGGTGTCCTACTCTCCCACACCCTCACGAGTGCAGTACCATCGGCGCTGGAGGGCTTAGCTTCCGGGTTCGGAATGGAGCCGGGCGTTTCCCCTCCGCTATGGCCGCCGTAACACTGCGAAACAACACATGTGTTGTCTCAGACATTGCATAGTGGACGCGAACCAGAACATGTCTGGCTTCTGTTGATTGTTACACGCTTTTCATTCTGTGAGCCATGGTGCTCGTTTTGGCGAATGTTATGTGTGTGGTAAGCCCTCGACCGATTAGTACCAGTCACCTACACGCATTACTGCGCTTCCAGTTCTGGCCTATCAACCCCATAGTCTGTAGGGGGTCTTACCCACTCAAGGTGGTGAGAAACCTAATCTTGGAACAGGCTTCCCGCTTAGATGCTTTCAGCGGTTATCCCTTCCGAACGTAGCCAACCAGCCGTGCTCCTGGTGGAACAACTGGCACACCAGAGGTTCGTCCGTCCCGGTCCTCTCGTACTAGGGACAGCCTTCCTCAAGTTTCTAACGCGCGCGGCGGATAGAGACCGAACTGTCTCACGACGTTCTAAACCCAGCTCGCGTGCCGCTTTAATGGGCGAACAGCCCAACCCTTGGGACCTACTCCAGCCCCAGGATGCGACGAGCCGACATCGAGGTGCCAAACCATCCCGTCGATATGGACTCTTGGGGAAGATCAGCCTGTTATCCCCGGGGTACCTTTTATCCGTTGAGCGACACCGCTTCCACTTGCCGGTGCCGGATCACTAGTCCCGACTTTCGTCCCTGCTCGACCTGTCAGTCTCACAGTCAAGCTCCCTTGTGCACTTGCACTCAACACCTGATTGCCAACCAGGCTGAGGGAACCTTTGGGCGCCTCCGTTACATTTTGGGAGGCAACCGCCCCAGTTAAACTACCCACCAGGCACTGTCCCTGAACCAGATCATGGTCCGAGGTTGAGGTATCCAATACGATCAGAGTGGTATTTCAACAACGACTCCACGAACACTGGCGTGCCCGCTTCACAGTCTCCCACCTATCCTACACAAACCGAACCGAACACCAATACCAAGCTATAGTGAAGGTCCCGGGGTCTTTTCGTCCTGCCGCGCGTAACGAGCATCTTTACTCGTACTGCAATTTCGCCGAGTCTGTGGTTGAGACAGCAGAGAAGTCGTTACGCCATTCGTGCAGGTCGGAACTTACCCGACAAGGAATTTCGCTACCTTAGGATGGTTATAGTTACCACCGCCGTTTACTGGGGCTTAAATTCTCAGCTTCGCCTTACGGCTAACCGGTCCTCTTAACCTTCCAGCACCGGGCAGGCGTCAGTCCATATACATCGTCTTACGACTTCGCATGGACCTGTGTTTTTAGTAAACAGTCGCTTCTCTCTGGTCTCTGCGACCCCACACAGCTCACGGAGTAAATCCGGTCACCATGCGAGGTCCCCCTTCTCCCGAAGTTACGGGGGCATTTTGCCGAGTTCCTTAACCACAGTTCTCTCGATCTCCTTGGTATTCTCTACCTGACCACCTGTGTTGGTTTGGGGTACGGGCCACATCAGATCTCGCTAGAGGCTTTTCTCGGCAGCATAGGATCATGGAATTCACCGCAACGGCTACGCATCACCTCTCAGGCTTCATGAGATCCGGATTTGCCTAGATCTCGCCCTACAGGCTTACACCAGTACAACCACTGACTGGCCCCACTACCTTCCTGCGTCACCCCATCGCTTGACTACTACCAGCCGAGGTCCCGTGCATCCACTCAAATGTCACCCGAAGGTGATCGATGAGCTTCAGGACGGTTAGTACAACTGATTCATCAGGGGCGATCTGACACGGGTACGGGAATATCAACCCGTTGTCCATCGACTACGCCTGTCGGCCTCGCCTTAGGTCCCGACTCACCCTGGGAGGATTAACCTAGCCCAGGAACCCTTGGTCATCCGGAGGACACGTTTCTCACGTGTCATTCGCTACTCATGCCTGCATTCTCACTCGCACAGCCTCCACAACTAGGTCACCCTGCTGCTTCTACGGCTGCACGACGCTCCCCTACCCACCCACACCAAAGTGTGAGTGCCGCGGCTTCGGCGGTGTACTTGAGCCCCGCTACATTGTCGGCGCCCAGCCACTAGACCAGTGAGCTATTACGCACTCTTTCAAGGGTGGCTGCTTCTAAGCCAACCTCCTGGTTGTCTTCGCGACCGGACATCCTTTTCCACTTAGTACACGCTTAGGGGCCTTAGCCGGCGATCTGGGCTGTTTCCCTCTCGACTACGAAGCTTATCCCCCGCAGTCTCACTGCCACGTTCTCACTTACCGGCATTCGGAGTTTGGCTGACGTCAGTAACCTGTGAGGGCCCATCGGCCATCCAGTAGCTCTACCTCCGGCAAGAAACACGTGACGCTGCACCTAAATGCATTTCGGGGAGAACCAGCTATCACGGAGTTTGATTGGCCTTTCACCCCTACCCACAGCTCATCCCCTCAGTTTTCAACCTAAGTGGGTTCGGGCCTCCACAACATCTTACTGCTGCTTCACCCTGGCCATGGGTAGATCACTCCGCTTCGGGTCCAGACCCGGCGACTCAAACGCCCTATTCGGACTCGCTTTCGCTACGGCTACCCCCAGACGGGTTAACCTCGCCACCGAGCACTGACTCGCAGGCTCATTCTTCAAAAGGCACGCCATCACCCCACAACGAGGGCTCTGACGGATTGTAAGCACACGGTTTCAGGTACTATTTCACTCCCCTCCCGGGGTACTTTTCACCTTTCCCTCACGGTACTTGTCCGCTATCGGTCGCAAGGTAGTATTCAGGCTTACCGGGTGGTCCCGGCAGATTCACAGCAAATTCCACGGGCTCGCTGCTACTCGGGTATCCATCACAACAGGCACCACGTTTTCGGTTACAGGACTCTCACCCTCTCCGGCGGACCGTTCCAGGCCACTTCACCTAACATGATACTTTCTTACTGCTGTCCAGCCAGGTAGAGCTGGAAAGATGAACCCCACAACACCACACACACAACCCCTACCCGGTATCACATGTGCATGGTTTAGCCTCATCCGCTTTCGCTCGCCACTACTCACGGAATCACTATTGTTTTCTCTTCCTGAGGGTACTGAGATGTTTCACTTCCCCTCGTTCCCTCCACACCGTCTATATATTCAACGGCGGGTAACACCACATGACTGGTGCTGGGTTTCCCCATTCGGAAATCCTCGGATCACAGCTCGGTTGACAGCTCCCCGAGGCATATCGCAGCCTCCCACGTCCTTCATCGGCTCCTTGCGCCAAGGCATCCACCGTGCGCCCTTAGACACTTACAACACACAAAACACACACCAAACCCGAGACAACCCGAAAGCCATCACAACCTTGATGCGCCCTTCATGACGTCAAGCGCCAAAAAAACACAACAAAATGCTTACACAGAAACATGTAAAATTACAGAAACATAACACGATCAACCACACACGAACGTGCGGGAAGTCGCGTTGATGCTCGCGTCCACTATACAATTCTCAAACAACACACACCACCACACCGCCACCCACCCACACCCCGAAGGCCGTGGTACGCGAGCGCTGACACGCAGCAGCGAACAGAGAAGACGTATCCTCTCAGACACCCAACAGTGTGCCGACGAAACCCACGGACCGAACAAGCCGGCCACCAGGCGATAAGAATTACCGTGTCAGTGTTCCACCCAATAATATGAGCGACCGCCAAACCACGATCGGGTTTGATACGGCACTTAATGCTCCTTAGAAAGGAGGTGATCCAGCCGCACCTTCCGGTACGGCTACCTTGTTACGACTTCGTCCCAATCGCCAATCCCACCTTCGACAGCTCCCTCCCACAAGGGGTTAGGCCACCGGCTTCGGGTGTTACCGACTTTCATGACGTGACGGGCGGTGTGTACAAGGCCCGGGAACGTATTCACCGCAGCGTTGCTGATCTGCGATTACTAGCGACTCCGACTTCATGGGGTCGAGTTGCAGACCCCAATCCGAACTGAGACGCGCTTTAAGGGATTCGCTCCACCTCACGGTATCGCAGCCCTCTGTACGCGCCATTGTAGCATGTGTGAAGCCCTGGACATAAGGGGCATGATGACTTGACGTCATCCCCACCTTCCTCCGAGTTGACCCCGGCAGTCTCTCACGAGTCCCCACCATTACGTGCTGGCAACATGAGACAAGGGTTGCGCTCGTTGCGGGACTTAACCCAACATCTCACGACACGAGCTGACGACAGCCATGCACCACCTGTATAGAAGGCACAAGGCAAACCGAATCTCTCCGGCGATCCTCTATATGTCAAACCCAGGTAAGGTTCTTCGCGTTGCATCGAATTAATCCACATGCTCCGCCGCTTGTGCGGGCCCCCGTCAATTCCTTTGAGTTTTAGCCTTGCGGCCGTACTCCCCAGGCGGGGTACTTAATGCGTTAGCTACGGCACGGATCCCGTGGAAGGAAACCCACACCTAGTACCCACCGTTTACGGCGTGGACTACCAGGGTATCTAATCCTGTTCGCTACCCACGCTTTCGCTCCTCAGCGTCAGTTACTGCCCAGAGACCCGCCTTCGCCACCGGTGTTCCTCCTGATATCTGCGCATTCCACCGCTACACCAGGAATTCCAGTCTCCCCTACAGTACTCAAGTCTGCCCGTATCGCCTGCAGGCCCGAGGTTAAGCCTCGGGTTTTCACAGACGACGTGACAAACCGCCTACGAGCTCTTTACGCCCAGTAAATCCGGACAACGCTCGCACCCTACGTATTACCGCGGCTGCTGGCACGTAGTTGGCCGGTGCTTCTTCTGTAGGTACCGTCACTTGCGCTTCGTCCCTACTGAAAGAGGTTTACAACCCGAAGGCCGTCATCCCTCACGCGGCGTCGCTGCATCAGGCTTTCGCCCATTGTGCAATATTCCCCACTGCTGCCTCCCGTAGGAGTCTGGGCCGTGTCTCAGTCCCAGTGTGGCCGGTCGCCCTCTCAGGCCGGCTACCCGTCGTCGCCTTGGTAGGCCATTACCCCACCAACAAGCTGATAGGCCGCGGGCCCATCCTGTACCGCAAAAGCTTTCCACCAACCCCCATGCAGGGGAAGGTCATATCCGGTATTAGAC
>NZ_VIGX01000037.1 GCF_007858475.1 Tsukamurella conjunctivitidis | reverse complement strand
TCCCGGGCAACCCGGACCACATCATCACGGAACTCTTTCGGATAAGGCTTAGGCACAGTAGTCATCCTTCCAGGCCGCCCTCCCGGGGCAAGCCAGATCAGATGTCACCTAACCGTGCACCAGTCCCGATCGACGCCGACGCCTCACAGGTCCATGGAGGCAAGTATTCCGAGGCTACAGCGGCTGCACTCTGCGGATTGGTCGCGGGCGCCTAGTTGTTGAGGCCGGGGACGTTGTGAACGCGTAGCCGTTCGATCGGGGTCTGGCCGCCGATGCCGGAATGTGGTCGGTGGTGATTGTAGTGATGCAGCCAGGCCGGGTAGGTGTCGGCGCGGGCTTCGTCGCTTCGGTAGAGCTGGGCGTATGCCCACTCGGCGGCGAGAGTGCGATTGAACCGCTCGACCTTCCCGTTGGTCTGCGGTCGATATGGTCGGGTCCACTTATGCGTCGCAGTGCCGAGGGCGGTGTTGAAGGCCTTCGAGCGGTAGCAGGATCCGTTGTCGGTGAGCACCCTGCGGACGATGATGCCGTGCTCGGCGAAGAACAGCTCCGCGCGCCGCCAGAACGCGGTCGCAGTCTCCTGCCGTTCGTCGGTGAGGATTTCTGAGTAGGCCAGTCGGGTGTGATCGTCGACCGCGTGGTGCAGGTAACTGTAGCCGCGGCCCTGCTTCTTGTTGTGTCGATTGCCGACGATCCGACCGAGCTTACGGTGCCCTCCGCCGTCCGGGATCCTCCCGAGCTTCTTGATATCAAGGTGAACGAGATCACCTGGGGCGCTGTGCTCGTAGCGAATCGGCCGGGGCGCCCGAACGAGTAGTCCGGTGGCTTGATCGAGGTGCCGAAGCAGCGGCATCCGGTAGCGGCGCAGCACCGCCGCGACGGTCGAACGCGGCAGACGCAGGTGGTAAGCGATCCGCGCCGGGCCCCACCGCCGCTGAAATCGCAGGGCGATGATCCGGCGTTCACGCCGCCGGCTCGTCTGCCCCGGACAACGGTGCGGACGACTGGACCTGTCGGCCATCCCCGCCGCGCCCTGCACGCGGTAGCGATCGGCCCACCGCTTCGCGGTCACCGGCGAACAGTTGAACCGTTCGGCGGCCCGGTGCAGCGGCCACCCGTCGTCGACGACACAGCGGGCCAGGGCCAGCCGGCCCCGATCGGTCAGGAAAGCATTACCGTGAGACATGAGGACCTCGTGGTGATCGGCGTGTGTGTGGTAGCCACACCGATACCCGAGGTCCTCACCTACCTACCGAACGCCACGCCGTTCACAACCTCCCTGGCCAGTACACCTAGTCCGACGACTAGATCCCGGGCTCCGGCCCGAAGTGGTTGGTGATGATGCTGGCGATTTGCTCTTCCCGATACGCGGAGTGATCTAGCAGCTCTTGCTGAGCAGCCAGGGCCGCGTACGCGTCGGCGAGTTGGCTCGTCAGTCGCTTGACGATCTCACGCATCGCAGTGTGGTCGTCGCGGGCGCTCGCGTAGGCAAGTGCGAGTCGGTTGATGTCGTCAATCAGATGCGCATCGACAGGAGGGCGCGTCGAGGACCTGGACTGCCGCTTTCGTGGTCGCTGTGCTCGGCGTTCGACCTCGGCCTCCAGTGAGTGAACGAACACCCGCGGAGCGTTGCGTACAGCTCGCTGCCCCTGTGGTTGCGCCGGGCCGGTCAATACGCCATCACGGAGCAGTTGTTGCGCCCGCTGCCGCGTCACGCCGAGCCTCTCGGCGGCGAGCGCAAGCGAGACGGCCTCCTCCTCCATCAAGCAAGCATGCGTTACGCAATTTTGCTTATCAAGGCCCCGATCTGAGTTACATTCATGGGATTAGGAGAGTAAACTTGCTTATATGACGGTCTCCTTGCTTTCGGATGTTCTCGAAGCGCAAACACAGAACGCGCGTTTGCGCGGCGAGGATCTTCGCCGCGCTGGTGAGTTCATCGCAGCTCACGCCGTCAAGGCCGGGCTCGCGGTGTCAGCAGTTGACCGCACATCTGAACGCCTAGTTGCAGCCGCGTCCATCGCCGACGGGAACGTGCTTGTCGTAGACGAGTCGGAGCGATTGGACGGTCAGCGTGTCCTGCTCGTTGCCGGACACTGTGCTGGTCCGATGGGTATCGCGGCGCAGGCCTCGATCGCCCGAGCACTCGGCGCAACGTGGGTCGAGGCGATGTACGTCGCCGTCGATCCTGGGGACTGGTCCATTCCCGGGGTCGATGCCTTGGCAACCCTCAAATTGCAGGATCTCGGCCGCGGGGCTGCCGAAGGCTCACCTGACCTGGATGCTGGTGTGTCGTTCTCTTCTGAGGGGGTGGCGTGCGCGGCCGGGTAGCGTCGGCGGACACGATGGGATCGGTGACCCGAGCGGTCGAAGCTTCCGGCTGGTCAGGAGTTGTGCTTCCACGCACGAGCGTGCTGGGCGTGTCTCTCTTTCCGGTTGTCGCGATAGATCAGGCTGTGTGGGCGGAGCGGATATCGAACAATCAACCGCCCGAGCATGATCGGTCGACGTTGGCGGTCTGGGAATCCTGGATCCACGAGTTGGGTGATTGCCCGCCTCGCAGTCCGCTGACAATCGTTGGTTTCGTCTCAACGGCGGCCCAGCCTCAGTACGCCCTCGAGGCGTTAGGCAGGGTGTCTGGGTTCGGTGCCGGAATGTGGGTTACTCAAGCTGAGTCACCACGGTCGATCACCCTGGCTGAGTTCGATGTCGCTGATACGTGGGTCGTTCGCGAGCGGGACTCGGCGGTGCTCGTAGAAGGCCGTCCGGGTCCGGCGGCGACTGCGTGCCGGATGACGTCGACTAGGCACAAGGAGGAACAGCTCTTTGCGTGGGCACTCGACGTTGGTGTGGGCATCTAGACGCTGACGCGTGGCGTTGCGGCGAGCCAGGCCTTGACGGCCTTGTGGGGCTTCCATGGCTGCGACCGAGCAGTCAGCAATTGTGAGTGGTTCTTGATGGCCTGCTCGCATCGGTCTCGCCATTCTCCTGGCCTGGCCGGCGCGGGGTGCTCAAGCAGCTGCCTGGCGATCTGTGCTTGTGCTGCCAGCGAGTGTTCCATGGCCGCGCTGGCGACGTCGCTCTGGTCGAAGAGCCACGCCAGAGAGCGCCCATGGCACACGCTGCATGAGCACCTCCAGACAGGCGATTGCGGATTGGTGGTGATGCCACCTTCGACCTTGTCGAGCATGTAGTACGACTGCAGCCTGGGTACGTACACCGACGGCGGAGGTGTGAAAACTTCGTCGTCACCATCGGTCGCCGGATACAGATGCCTCAATCCTGATCGAACACCAACCGAAACCGCTGCCGCACCATGCGCGAGCGCTCCCAGTACGGATGTGTCCGAGCGCAGCAGCAAGGTCGGAACGTCGCACCTGAGTACTTCGATAAGTCCGGCGACGGTCTCCTTGTGACGCAGTGGGTCCGATTCGGATTCGAGAACGAGGGCAACTGGGCGTCCAGTGGCGGTGATCACCTCGATCAGCGTGTCGAGGTTGGCAGTAAGCCAGTCCGTGGCCAACGGCAGACACACCAACAGTCGATCGGAGTGCGTCCCCCATCCGAGGACGGACTTGAGCGACTCGCCGTCGCCCTTCGGAATGTAGCCGGAGTCCGTCATCGCCCACGTCAGGCCTGCTGCGAATTGATCGTTCACCCACTGCTCGGACATCCCGGTCGCGCCGACTCGCCGTGAGTTCCCGGTGTATTGGGCTGCATCGAGGAGGATTGCAGCGCGTTGATTCTCCTTGCGAAGGCGCTTCAGCGCGCGGCGAGCAGTGGCCGCACTTCGGCTGGCGACCACGGCACCAACGTTGTCCGTCGCCGTCAAAGGTGCAACGACGTCAAGGGCGCCGGCGGAGATGTGTGCCATGAACGGTGGTCCGAACTCCGGAAGTTCGGCACAATCGTCGAACTCGAGTGCTTGCGCGATCCCCACGGTGACCCCCAGATCGTTGACTTGGCCGTCTCGCCTCGGGATGTACGGGATCAACCTCGTCGATCGACTTCACCTATACCAGCAGCGACGTGTGATGCGCCACCAACTACGCACCTCAGCTATGCCGCCGAAACCGGACTACGTCGCGGCGCCAGGCGCGCGCGACACCCGTGCTTCTATCGCCTCAACGAGATCCGGGGGAGCACGGCCGCCGTCATCGGCATTCGCCAATCGAACGGCTCTGGTGACCAAAAAACCCGAGGTCACGGACTCATTTGAGTTCGCGACCTCGGGTCCAGCAGTTCATAGAACTGCTCTCTGTGGGCGAAGGGGGACTTGAACCCCCACGTCCCGAAGGACACTGGCACCTGAAGCCAGCGCGTCTGCCATTCCGCCACTCGCCCGAGCGACCGGAGAAGATTAACACGAGACGACGCACGCCGCGAAATCGGACCGCGACCTGCGACTCCTGCCTTGCCGGGCCGCCGCCGTTCGTGCTACCAAAGGGACAGTTGGGACCAATGGGGTTACGCTGACTTCGCCGTGTCTCGATCGCGGCTATCATCATTGGTCAGAACATGCATCACGACACGCTGAGGAAGGGGGAAGTCGATCATGGGAATCCTGCAACGGTTCGAGCGCAAGCTCGAGGGCGCCGTGGGCGACGGCTTCGCTCGCGTCTTCGGCGGCAAGGTGGTCCCCCAGGAAGTGGAGGCCGCTCTCCAACGCGAGGCTGAGGATCAGCTGCAGACCCTGGGAGACGGGGCGTACTTGGTACCGAACAAGTACGTCATCGCCGTCTCCCCCACCGATCAGGAGACCTTCGAGGCGGATCGCGAGCTCGCGATCCGTGCCTTCTCGAAGCACCTCGACGAATACATCCATGACAACGGCTGGCAGACTTATGGTGACGTGGTCGTGCACTTCGAGCAGTCACCAGGCCTGCACACGGGCCAGTTCCGGGCCCGCGGCACCGTGGATCCGGATGCAGTCCCTCAGAACCTTGTACCCCAGCGACCACCTGCAGAATCAGGAGCCGATTCGATGAGCAACAATCCCGGATACGACCAGGGACGGCACGGCGGCCAGTACGACCAGGGCGGCTACCAGCAGCAGCAACAGCCGGGGTACGACCAGAACTACGGTCAGCAGCAGCCCGGCTACGACCAGAACTACGGCCAGCAGAACTACCAGCAGCCGGCCTACGACCAGGGCTACGGGCAGCAGGGCTACGACCAGGGCGGCTACCAGCAGCAGCCCGCGTACGACCAGAACTACGGCCAGCAGAACTACCAGCAGCCCGCGTACGACCAGGGCTACCAGCAGCAGCCCGGCTACGACCAGGGCTACCAGCAGCCGGGGTACGACCAGGGGTATCAGCAGCCCGCGTACGACCAGAACTACGGCCAGCAGAACTACCAGCAGCCGGCCTACGACCAGGGCTACCAGCAGCAGCCCGGCTACGACCAGGGCTACCAGCAGCCGGGGTACGACCAGGGGTATCAGCAGCCCGGCTACGACCAGGGCTACCAGCAGCCGCAGGGCGGTTACGCCCAGCCGCAGGCGGTCACGCTGTACCTGGAGGACGGCTCCAACCGCACCTTCGCGCTGCGCGAGGGCACCAACGTGATCGGCCGCGGCCAGGACGCCCAGTTCCGTCTCCCCGACACGGGCGTCTCGCGCCGGCACGTGGAGATCCGCTGGGACGGCTACGCCGCCGTTCTCAACGACCTGGGTTCCACCAACGGCACGTCGGTCAACGACGTGCCCGTCTCCAACTGGGAGCTCGCCGACGGCGACCGGATCCGCGTCGGCCACTCCGACATCGTGGTCCGCTTCCAGTAGATTTCACTTCGGGCACGCGAAAGCAGACCCGTAGACAGCGCCCGCTCGCCGGGCGCCGGACGAGTGTGCGTCGGATAAGACCAGGAGGGAGACACCGTGCAGGGACTCGTGTTGCAGTTGACCCGTGCGGGCTTCCTCCTGTTGCTGTGGCTGTGCATCTGGCTGGTCATCAGCGCGCTGCGCTCCGACGCGCGGGTCGCCTCGGGCCTGCGGCCCCGCCAGAAGGAGGCCAAGGCGCCCCGTCGTGCCCTGTTCTCCCGCACCAGCAAGGTCGCGAAGTACCTCGTGGTCACGCACGGCCCGCTCGCCAACACCCGCATCACCCTCGGCCAGCAGCCCGTGCTCATCGGCCGCGCGGACGATTCGACGCTCGTGCTCAACGACGACTACGCGTCGACCAGGCACGCGCGCCTGTCCCGCGACGGTGACGACTGGTACGTCGAGGACCTCGGCTCCACCAACGGCACCTACCTGGCCCGCAACAAGGTCACCACTCCCACCCGCGTCCCGCTGGGCACTCCGGTGCGCGTGGGCAAGACAGTGATCGAGTTGCGCCCGTGAGCCTCGTCCTTCGATACGCCGCCCGCTCCGACCGGGGCCTCGTCCGCAGCAACAACGAGGACTCCGTGTACGCCGGGGCGCGACTGCTGGCGCTCGCCGACGGCATGGGCGGCCACGCCGCCGGCGAGGTCGCCTCGCAGCTGATGATCAACGCCCTCGCCCCTCTCGACGACGACGAGCCCGGCGGCGACCTGCTGGACACGCTCGAGGAGGCGATGGTCGCCGGCAACGAGACCATCGCCGAGCAGGTGGCCGAGGACCCGGAACTCGACGGGATGGGCACGACCCTCACCGCGATCCTGTTCGCCGGGTCCAAGCTGGGCCTGATCCACGTGGGAGATTCGCGCGGCTACCTGCGGCGCGACGATCAGATCATCCGCATCACCAAGGACGACACCTTCGTCCAGACCCTCGTCGACGAGGGGCGGATCACCGCCGAACAGGCGCACACCCATCCGCAGCGCTCGCTCATCATGAAGGCGCTCACCGGGCACGAGGTGGAGCCCACGCTCACCCTCCGGGAGGCCAAGGCCGGCGACGTCTACCTGCTGTGCTCCGACGGTCTGTCCGACGTGGTGAGCGACGAGACGATCGGCGAGACGCTGGAGTTGGCCGACGAGGACGTCAGCGCCGCCGCCGACCGGCTCATCGAGCTCGCGCTCAAATCCGGCGGCCCCGACAACGTCACCGTCGTGGTGGCCCGCGTCGAGGACACCAGCTTCGGGCAGAGCCGTCCCATCGTCGGCGGCGCCGCGAACGACGACGACGAGGACTACGTCCCGCCGGCCAACACCGCCGCGGGGCGCGCCGCCGCGCTCCGCCCGCCGAAGAAGGCGCCCCGCCGCGTCGTCGCGACGGACGTCGACGACGAGCCGCAGACCGGCTCCCGCCGCAAGTGGATCGCCCTCGGCGTGCTGCTCGTGCTGGTCGTCGGCGGCGCCATCGGCCTGATCGTCACCCGCTCGGTGGTCAATTCCAGCTACTTCGTGGCCGCCACCGACAAGGGCACCATCGCGATCTCGCACGGCGTGAAGGTCTCGATCTTCGGCCGCGCCCTGAACTCGCAGCAGGAGGTCGTCTGCATCGCGGAGACCCCCGCCGACGACAGCCGCGCGGCGCAGGGCTGCACGCCGCTCACCGTCGCCGACCTCACCCCGCGGGGCCGCGCCAACCTGGCCGGCCTGCCGTACGCGAGCTCGCTGGACGACGCCCGCGAGCAGGCCCGGAACCTCACCGCCCGCGACAACCTCATGGAGCGCTGCGCGATCACCACCGAGATCGAGCCCCCGGCGCCCCAGGCCCCGCACGACCCGAACGTCCCGGCACCGTCGACCACGGTGGCGCCGCCGCCGGCCGGCGAGACGCCGGCACCGGCCCCGGCGCCCGTCACCAAGGTCGTGACGCAGTCCTCGACCCCGGAGCGGCCCTGCCGCGGAGGCCCCTCGTGACGGCGGGCGTCAGCACTCCCGGTTCCGGCATCGCGCTCGACCCGAACCGACGTTCCCGGACCTACGAGCTGGTCCTCCTCGGCGCCGCCACGGTGGTGACGGGGACCTCGCTCGCGCTGGTGGAGTGGGCGCAGGAGCAGCGCCTCACGCTCGACCTGGTGAAGTACGTGATCGCCTTCGTCGTGCTGTACGGCGCCGCGCACTACGCGGTGCGCCGGTTCGCGCCCTACGCCGATCCGATCATCCTGCCCGTGGTGGCGATGCTCAACGGGCTCGGCCTCGTGCTGATCCACCGCCTGGACCTGGGCAACGCGCACGCCGAGAACGGCCGCGTCTCGCAGACGCAGGAGGCCAACCAGCAGATCCTGTGGACCCTGCTGGGCCTCGCCGTGCTGGTCGCGGTGTTGGCCCTGCTGCGCGATCACCGGACGCTGTCGAAGTACGCGTACACGATCGGCCTGGCCGGCGTGGTCTTCCTGGCACTGCCGGCGCTGCTGCCGTCGAGCCTGTCGGAGATCAACGGCTCGAAGAACTGGATCAAGACGCCGCTGTTCAACATCCAGCCGAGCGAGATCAGCAAGATCCTGCTCATCATCTTCACCGCGGCCTTCCTGGTGTCCAAGCGCGACCTGTTCACCTCCGCGGGCCGCCGCGTCCTCGGCATCGACCTGCCGCGCGCCCGCGACCTCGCGCCGCTGCTACTGGTATGGGTCGTCGCGCTCGGCGTGCTCGGGTACGCCAACGACCTCGGCACGCCGCTGCTCATCTTCTTCACCGTCCTCGCGATGGTCTACATCGCCACCGAGCGGATCGGCTGGATCATCGTGGGCCTGAGCCTCGCGGTGATCGGCGCGGTCGCCGCCTACCAGCTCTTCCCGCACCTGCGCGTGCGCGTCGAGGTGTGGCGCGACCCCTTCGCCGCGTACGAGACCATCGGCTACCAGCCCGCGCAGGCCCTGTTCTCCCTGGCCACCGGCGGCCTCGCCGGCACGGGCCTGGGCTCCGGCCGGCCGACGATGGTGCCCTTCGCATCGACCGACTTCATCATGGCGGCGGTCGGCGAGGAGCTGGGCCTCATCGGCCTGGCCGCCGTACTGATGCTCTTCCTGGTGCTGATCTTCCGCGGCTTCCGCGCGAGCCTGACGGTGCGCGACAGCTTCGGCAAGCTGCTGGCCGCGGGCCTGGCCGCGACGATGGCGATCCAGCTCTTCGTCGTGGTCGGCGGCGTCACCAAGCTGATCCCGCTGACGGGTCTCACCACGCCCTTCATGAGCTACGGCGGTTCGTCGCTGCTCACGAACTACGCCCTCATCGCGCTGCTGCTGCGCATCTCCAACGCGGCCCGCGAACCCAAGGTCGCCCGCAAGCCCGGCGCGCCGGTCCCCGACCGGCCGACCGAGATCGTGAAGCGCGTATGAACGCACCGATCCGCCGCATCTCCCTCGTCGTGGTCCTGCTCGTGGTCGCGTTGCTCGCCAACGCCACCTGGGTGCAGGTCTTCCGCGCCGACGACCTCCGCGCCGACAGCCGCAACGAGCGCGTGCTCCTCGACGAGTACGCGCGGCAACGCGGCTCGATCCTGGCCGGCGGGCAGGTCATGGCCCAGTCGATCAAGACCGACGACCGGTACAAGTACCTGCGGACCTATCCCGAGGACATGGCGCGGGCGTACGCGCCGCTCACCGGGTACTACTCGATGATCTACAGCTCCAGCGGGCTCGAGCACGCCGAGGAGTCGGTGCTCAACGGCAGCGACGACCGGCTCTTCGGGCGACGCGTCGTCGACCTGCTGTCGGGCCGCGACCCGAGCGGCGGCAACGTGGTCACCACGATCAACCCGGCGATGCAGCGCATCGCCTACGACCGACTGTCGACGGCGTGCGGTTCGAACGGCCCGTGCCACGGCGCGGCGGTCGCGATCGAACCGTCGACCGGCAAGGTCCTCGCGATGGTCTCGACCCCCAGCTACGACCCGAACCCGCTGTCGTCGCACGACACCAGCGCGGTCAGCAAGACCTGGGATCAGCTCAAGGACGATCCGGACAAGCCGATGGACAACCGGGCGACCGGCTGGACGTACCCGCCCGGTTCGACGTTCAAGGTCATCACCACGGCCGCGGCCCTCGCGCAGGGCAAGGGCGTCGACCTGTCGACGCGGCTCACGGCCGACAAGCAGATCACCCTGCCGGGCGGCGGCGGCACGACGCTCCAGAACTACGCGGGGATGACGTGCCCCGAATCGTCGGGCGGTACCGTCAGCCTGTTGCAGGCGTTCCAGTACTCGTGCAACACCGCGTTCGTGGATCTGGCCACGGCGAAGATGCAGGACGGAGGCGAGGCGATCAAGGCGATGGCGAACAACTTCGGCGTCAACTCGACCCCCGACCCGATCCCGCTGCGGGTCGCGCAGTCGGTGACCGGTCCGCTGTCCGACGGTGCCCAGACGGGCCAGTCGGCGATCGGCCAGCTCGACGTGGCGCTGACGCCGCTGCAGAACGCGGTGATCGCGGCGACGCTCGCCAACGGGGGCGTCCGCATGCAGCCGTACCTGGTGGACTCCTTCCAGGCGCCCGACCTGACGAACTTCGGCACCACCTCGCCCAAGCGGCTGGGGCAGGCCATCTCGCCGCAGGTCGCGGCGCAGATGCGGGAGCTGATGATCGCCTCGGAGCAGCACACCAAGGGCTCAGGCGGCCGGGTTCAGATCGCCTCGAAGACCGGTACGGCGGAACACTCCCAGGGCCAGCGCGGCGGCGAGGCGCCGCACGCCTGGTACATCGGGTACGGCCCGGTGAACGACCCGAAGGTAGCGGTGGCGGTCATCATTGAGAACGGTGGAAATCAAGGCGAGGCGGCGACCGGTGGGTCGCTCGCAGCGCCGATCGGACGAGCGGTGATCAGCGCCGCGGTGAACGGGCAGGGGAACTGATGAGCCTTCAGACCGGATCGGTGATCGCCGACCGCTACGAACTCCTCCGGCTCATCGCCACCGGCGGCATGGGCCAGGTCTGGGAGGCGATGGACACACGACTGGACCGCCGCGTCGCAGTCAAGGTCCTCAAAGCCGAATTCTCCGAAGA
>NZ_VIGX01000036.1 GCF_007858475.1 Tsukamurella conjunctivitidis | reverse complement strand
GGCGGGTCGACGCCTCGGTGACCGCGGTATCGGGCGCGGCGCGGTCGGCGACTGCGGCGTCGAGATCCGCCTGCGCGGCGCGCACGGCGGGCGCCGTCGCGGCGGAGCGCTCGGCGTCCGCGCGCAGCCGATCCTCGATCGCGCCGTTCAGCGCGAGCATCGACACCAGCTCGCCCACGACGAGCCCGGCGAGGACCAGCACGAGCACCCGGCTCGGCAGGGCCGCCCGGCGGCCGGGCCCCGCCACGGCGACGCCGATCGCCGCCGTGACCAGCGCGGCGAGGACCGCGAGTACCAGGACCGTCGTCATGCCGCCTCCTTCGCCGCGATAGAACTGAGTCGATCGTCTCTCACAGAAGAATCGCAGCCACGCGCCCTCCCCGCCCAATCCTGTGGCCCCTTTCACAGCCGGAAGTACCCACCGCGACCGGGTAGTTCTACACATCCGCCCAGGTCACGTACGCGGCAGGCTTGTGACCATGACCACCACAGCACCGGCGCCCAAGCCGACAGCCGCCTTCTTCGTCCAGTCCGCGATCGCCTTCGCCGTCTCGTCCGGCAGCCTCCTCGTCGGCGCCTTCTACCTGCCCATCGACGCCTGGCAGCGGGGCTTCCTCTTGGTGGGCGCCCTGTTCCTCATCACCAGCACCTTCAACCTCGCGAAGGTCATCCGCGACCAGCAGGAGGCGAACAGCGTCCGGGTGCGCGTCGACGAGGCGCGGATCGACAAGCTCATGGCCGAGCACGATCCCCTGCGCGGCGTAGCCTGACCTGCACGAACCCACCGACCCTGGACACCTCTAGACCGCACGGTCTATGTTTAGACCATGCGGTCTAGAGATACGTTCACCTCCGAGCAACGGCGGGCCCAGCTCGTCGACGCGGCCATCGCCGTCATCGCCGAGCACGGCTATCCGGCGGCGTCGGTCGCGAAGATCGCCGAGCACGTCGGCATCGCGAAGTCCGTCGCGCTCTACCACTTCCGGACCAAGGACGAGCTCGTCGCCGCCGTCACCGTCGCGGTCTTCACCACCGCGGCCGGCCACATCGTCCCGGCGATCGCGGCGGCGGACACGGCCACCGACAAGCTCGCGGCCTACATCCGTGGCAATGCGACGTTCCTCGCCGAGCACCGCGCCGAGACGGTCGCCCTGCGCGAGATCGCCACCACCTACCGCACGCCGGAGGGACGTCGGTTCGACGAAGCCGTCACCGAAGGCACCGCGACGAACCCGCCGCAGGGCGACCTCGCGCTGCTCGACCCCGCGGCGATCTTCGCCCTCGGCGTCTCCAGCGGCGAGTTCCGCGCCGACCTCGACCCGGTCCGCGCCGGCTCCGCGCTCCGCGGCGCCCTCGACGGCGCGGCGACCGACCTGGCCCGCCTCTCCGCGGTCGGCGTGACCTACGACCCGGTCGCGTACGGCGAGACCCTGGTCGACATCTTCACCCGCGGGGTCCTCGCATGAGGGCCGCGATTCTGGCCTTCGGCACGCGCGGCGACGTCGTGCCGCTCACCGGCCTCGCCCGACGACTGCAGTCCGACGGCGCCGACGTCGTCCTCGCCGCCCAGGAGCCCTACCGCGGCGAGGTCACCGCCGCCGGCGTCGAGTACGCGCCCCTGCCCAAGGACACCCGCGCCGAGACGCTCGCCTCGCCGGCCTCGCAGGCCCTCGTCGACGGAGCCGCGATGCGCCCGTCGAAGGAGTCCCTCGAGGAGATGCGCGAAGGACTGCGCGGCGTGGGCCAGGCGATGGCGCAGGCCGCGAACGGCAGCGATCTGCTGCTGCTCGAAGGCCCCGTCGGCGCGCTGCTCGGCCGGCACGTCGCCGCCGCGCTCGGCGTGCCCAGCGCGGGCGTGATGTTCCAGCCCGCCTCCCCCACCGGCGACTTCAGCCCGCCCGCCCTCGGCGTGCGCTCCTACGGGCGGCTCGGCAACCGGTTCGTCTGGTGGGCCGGCGGCTTCGCCGAACGCGTCTACGCGCCCGTGATCGCCGAGCTGCGCCGCGACCTCGGGCTACCGACGAAGCCCTCCCGCGCGGAGCGCACCCGGGACTGGCCGGTCCTGTATCCGTTCAGCGAGCACGTTCTTCCCCGCCCGGCCGACTGGCCCGCGCACCTGCGCGTGACCGGTTACCTCCGCCCCGAGCCGGTGGGCGCGCTCGGACCCGAGCTGGAGGCCTTCCTCGCCGACGGTCCGCCGCCCGTCGCCGTCACGCTCGGCAGCACCGCGACGGCGAACGGCGCGGCGATCTCGCAGACCCTCGCCGAGGCCACGGCCGCGGCCGGGGTGCGCGCCGTCGTCCAGCGCGGCTGGGCCGCGCTCGAACCGGTCGGCGACCACATCCTCGTCGTCGACGAGGTACCGCACTCCCTGCTCTTCCCCCGCTGCGCCGCCGTGGTTCATCACTGCGGTGCCGGGACGACCGCGGCGGCCCTGCACGCCGGCGTCCCGTCGGTCCCGGTTCCCGGGATCATGGACCAGCCCTTCTGGGCTCAGCGGCTGCACCGCCTCGGAGCGGGCACCGCGCCGCTCCCCCGCCACGCGCTGACCGCCGACCCCCTCGCGGCCGCCCTGCGCGCCGTCGCCGAGCACCGTCCGGCGGCGGAGCGCCTGGGCGCGACCCTGCGCGCCGAGGGCGGCGCGGCCCGCGCCGCCGCGGCGATCAACGACCTGTTCCATCCGAGTCAGGAGTCCAGTCATGGCTGATCAGAACCTCGTCAACGCGATCATTACCGCCGGAGCGCTCGCGGGCGGCGGCCTCATCATGGCCGGTGGCGCGATCGGCGCCGGCATCGGCAACGGCACCGCGGGAGCGAAGCTCGTCGAGGGCATCGCCCGGCAGCCCGAGGCGGCGTCCCGGCTGCTCCAGCCCTTCTTCATCACGGTGAGCCTGGTGGAGGCCGCCTACTTCATCAACCTCGCCTTCATGGCCCTGTTCGTCTTCGCGACGCCGGTGTACGCCGGATGATGGAGCCATGACCTCCACGATGCGCGCGCAGCGATTCCACGCCGACACGAAGACCATCACCGTCGAGGACGTGCCGATCCCCGAGCCCGGCCCCGGCGAGGTGCTGGTGAAGGTCGCGTTCTGCGGCATCTGTCACTCGGACCTGAGCCTGATCAACGGCACGTTCCCGGCGATGCTGCCGGAGGTCACGCAGGGCCACGAGGCCTCGGGGACCATCGCGAAGCTGGGCCCCGGCGTGACCGAGTGGGCCGAGGGCGACCGGGTGATCGTCGCCGCCGGCCGGCCGTGCACCACCTGTCCGAACTGCCGGCGCGGTAACTTCGCCGACTGCACGCAGGTCAAGATCATGGCCTTCGCCTACGACGGCGCCTGGGCCGAGTACACCGTCGCCCAGGCGGCCGGGCTCACGCGCGTCCCGGACAACGTCCCGCTGGAGCAGGCCGCGATCCTCGCGGACGCGGTGTCCACGCCGTACGGCGCCGTGGTCCGCACCGGCAAGGTCGGCGTCGGCGAGTCCGTCGGCGTCTGGGGCCTGGGCGGCGTCGGCACCCACGTCGTGCAGTTGGCGCGGCTCGTCGGCGCGGCGCCGATCATCGCGGTCGACATCAACCCGGAGGTCCTCGAGCGCGCCCTGGAACTGGGCGCCGACCACGCCTTCGACTCGCGGGACGAGGACCTCGGGGCGAAGATCGCGGAGGCCACCGGCGGACGCGGCCTCGACGTGGCCTTCGACGCCGTCGGCCTCAAGGCGACCTTCGAGCAGGCGCTCGGCCAGCTCACGGTCGGCGGACGCCTGGTCTCCGTCGGGATGAGCGATCAGGAACCGACCGTCGGGTCCACGACGATGCTCGGGCTGACCAAGAAGCAGGTGCTCGGCCACCTCGGGTACAAGAACGCCGACATCGAGACCCTCGCGACGCTCGTCTCGCTGGGACGGCTGGACCTGTCCCGCTCGATCAGCGGCATCGTGCCGCTGGAGGACATCGCCGCCGGGATCGAGCGGCTCGAGCGCCACGAGGGCAACCCGATCCGCCTGCTCGTGCAGCCCTAGACCACCGCGGCGAGGTCCTCGCGCAGCGAATCGAGCGCGGGCGTGGCGCGCGGCGTCATGGCGCGCCAGGCGTCGAGGATGCGCAGGCTCTGGTCGGCGTGCCGGACGAAGTGGTTGCCCGCGAACTTGGGGAAGTCGAAGGGCGCGGACCGGCACAGCTGCCGCAGGACCGCGCGGACCACGATCGGGGGCGGCGTGAGGACCGGCAGCCCGACGTCGGCGCGCATGGCCTCCGCCATCGCGCGCCCCGGTCGCTGCAACCGCCGCAGGAAGGTGGGCCAGTCGCCGTCGGCGATCGCCAGCTCGGCCGCGTACGGCACCATGAGCACGCCCACGGCCGCCGCGGCCTTCGCGGGCGCGCGCCCGATCACGGTCGGGTATTCCGCGGCGAGGCGCTTGGGCAGGTCCCGCGGAGAACCCTCCACCGCCACCGCGGAGAGAGCGGGGGTCAGCGGCGGCACCCAGTACTCGGCGCGGGTCTCGGTGCCGCGGGAGGTCGCGAAGGAGAGCAGGCCCGGCGCCAGCGTGACGACATCGGCCTCGGGGAAGGTCCGCTGGGCGATCGCCGCGTCACCGATGACGGGGCTGGTGACGCCGACGACCGTCGGCCGGGCCGCGACCAGCGCGCGCACCGTCGCGCCGTCCAATTCACCGGGCGCGGCGGTGAGGATCAGCAGGTCGACGGTGCCCGGCTCGATGTCCGCGTAGCGGACCACCGGTACGTGCCGTACCTCGCCGGCCGGACCGACGGCGGTGAGAACGACGCCGTCGCGGCGGGACGCGGCCCGGACCTCGGCACCGGCGCCCGCGAGCAGTGCACCCGCCGCCGCGGCCACCGCCCCGGCACCCTGGATCAGGACCCGCCTGCTCTCGGTCATACCCCAGCGTCACCCCGCAGGCCGCTCGCCCGCAACACCTGCCGTTCGACGCCGGCGCGCAGCGCCTCCTCGCCCCCGACCAGCCGCACGCGCTGCCGGGCGCGCGTGATCGCCGTGTACAGCAGCTCGCGGGTCAGCAACCGCGAGTCGGCGGGCGGGATCACCACCGAGACCGCCTCGTACTGGCTGCCCTGGCTCCGGTGGATCGTCATGGCGTACACGGTGCGCACCGCGACCAGCTGGTTCGGGTACAGCAGCGCGACGTCGCCGCCGCGGGCGAACGCGGCCCGCAGATCGGCCGGGTCGCCCTCGTGGGCGATCACCACGCCGACGTCGCCGTTGTAGACCTTGGTGTCGTAGTCGTTGGCCGTGACCAGCAGGGGCTGGCCGGCGTACCAGCCGCCGCCACCGCGAACCCCCGCCCACTCCTCGGCGAGCTGCGCCCACCGGGTCACGCCCGACGGTCCCTCCGAGTGCGCGCACAGCACGCGGTGCAGCTGAACTCCGGTCGCGGCCTCGGCCGCGAGGCCGCGCTGAGCGGCACCGACCGTCACGGCGCTGGCGCGCTCCACGTCCGCCCGCAGCCCGTCGAGGTCGTCGGGCTCGCACCACTCGATGGCGCCGTCGCCGCCGGCGCGCGCCAGCTCGACGACGCGGTCGGCATCGCCGCGGCGAACCGCGTCCGCCAGATCGCCGAGGGCACCGGCGAACCGACGGCCGCGTCGCAACCGCACGACGCCGCGCGCGGCGTCCGCCTGCTCGGCCCCGTCCAGCCTCGCCTCGTCATTCCCGGTGCGCGCCGCTTCGTCCGCCAGCAGGGCCTCCAGCTCGGGCGACGGGGCCGTCGTCACCCCGCGAGCGACGAGGTCGCCGAGGACCGCGCCGGCGTCGACCGAGGCGAGCTGGTCCGGGTCGCCGACGAGGATCAGGCGCGCCTCGGGCCGCAGCGCCTCCAGCAGCCGGCACATGATGGTGAGCGAGACCATGGAGGTCTCGTCGACCACCACCACGTCGTGGGGCAGATGGTTGGTCGCGTCGTGCCGGAACCGGCTGGCGTTGCCGGGTTTGAAGCCGAGCATGCGGTGGATCGTCTGGGCGGGGATGTCCCGCGGCAAACCGAGCATCGCCCCCTGCGCGCGCACCTCGCCCGCGAGCTGCGCCGCCGCGCGGCCGGTGGGCGCGGCGAGGCCGATCCGCAGATCGGGACCGTGCTGATCGAACAGCAGCGCCAGGATCCGCGCGACGGTGTAGGTCTTACCGGTACCCGGACCGCCGGCGAGCACCGTCGTCTGCCCGAGGACCGACGCGGCGGCCGCGAGCCGCTGCCGGTCGGGGCCGGTCTCGGGGAAGCGGGCCAGCAGGCCCTCCCGCAGGCGTGCGGCGTCGACGCCGGACGCCGCGCCGGAGCGCGCGTCGAGGATCGCGCGGACGGTCTCCTCCTGCCGGTGGTACCGATCCAGGTACAGCAGCTCGTCTCCCACGAGCCGCAGCGGCCGCAGCGGGCCCGACGCGGCACCCAGCACGAGCGGGCTGCGGCGCAGTGCCGCCAGCACCGCGGCGTCCTCGGGCCACGGCAGGGCGGCCACGTCGACCTCGTCCTCCCCGTCGACCGCGACATCCCGGAGGCGGGAGAGCTCCAGGCACACGGACCCCAGGCGCACGGCGCGGGTGGCGAGCGCGGCGGCGAGGAGGACCGCCTCGTCGGACTCGCCGCCGAGGCGCCCGAGGGTGGACGCGACGTGGACGTCCGCCGGGCCGAGGACGCCTGCGTCGGCGAAGGTCTCGAGCAGAGTACTCATGCCGCTCCCCCCGCCAGCGCGTCCGACACCGCGACGACGAGCGCCGCGGGCGGGTGCCATTCGAAGACGCCCGCGCCGGGCGGACCGTCGGGACCGATCATGGCGCGCACGAAGTGGTACTGGATCACGCCGAGGTGGGTCTGCGGCGCGTAGCCGGGCATCCGCCAGGACAGGAAGCGGTGCAGCGCGACCGAGTACAGCAGCGCCTGCAGCACGTAGTGCGAGGAGATCATCTCCCGCGCCATCGCCTCCGCCGTGTAGTCGGCGGTGGTGAGGTCCCCCCGCGCGAGCCGGTTGGTCTTGTAGTCGACGACGGTGAAGCGCGGGCCGTGGGGCGTCGCGACCCGCAGCACCGAGTCGATGCTGCCGGTGAGGTAGCCGCGCAGTGCCGCGCCGGGCACCTCGCGCAGCCGCTCCGCGTACGGGGCGAGCGGATCGCCGGGGGGCAGGTGCTCGTCGAGGAGGTCCGCGATCGCGGTGAGCGTCGCCGCACGGGCGTCGTCGTTCTCCGCGAGCGGCAATTCGAAGTCCAGCTCGGCGAGGTGATCGCCGGGCGCGATCTCGGCGAGGGTCAGGTGTGCCAGGTCGCCGGTGCCGAGCGGCGTGTGCAGCACGGCGACGAGCGCCGCCGCGACCTCGGCCGGATCGTCCGGGGTGGCGCCGAACTCGGCCGCCTCACGGCAGCGGGCCAGCACTTCGGCGGCCAGGTCCGGCGCACCGGTGTCGACGTGCTCGAGGATCTCGTGCACGAGCGTGCCGAAGACCGCGCCGCCCGACAGTCCGTTCATCAGCGACGACGGAGCACCGTCCGCCGCGGCGGGCGCGAGCATCGGCTCGTCGGTCGGCTCGTCGTCGGTGACGGAATCCTCGGGCTCGCTGCCCGTATCGAGCGCGGCATCAGCGGGGCCGTGCGCGGCGTCGGCGACGAGCGCCGAGTAGCTGGTACGCCGCCAGGTGGGGTCGATGCGGCGCACGGCGCGGCCGAGTTCGAGGGCCGGGTAGGTGCGATCGTCGGGACGCCACGCCGCGGGCGCGGGCGCGGACGGGTCGACCGCCTCGATGGACACGGCCGCCGCGACGGGCGCGGCCCACTCGCGCAGCTTCGGGGCCACGTCGGCGTCGCGGGGGATCGGCGCCTGATCGGCGGGGATGCGGCCGCCTCCCACCTCGGAGAAGAGCAGCCGGTGCAGCGGCGAGCTCCGGGTCGTGGTGCCGGGCGCCCACCACAGCACGAGCCGGGACTGCGCGCGGGTGGCGCCGACGTAGAACAGCCGCAGTTCCTCGCCCGCCGCCTCCTTCTGCGAGACGGCGTACCGCTCCGCGTAGCCGGGCGCGTACTCGCCGCCCACGTCGATGAGGCGGTCTCCCCTTTCGTCGTGGAAGACGAAGGTCTTCTTGCCGCCGAACGAGCCGTCGTCCCAGCCGAAAGGCAGGTAGACCACCGGGAACTGCAGGCCCTTACTCGCATGCACGGTCATCAGCTGGACGGCGGCGGTGTCCGTCGCGAGGCGCCGCGCGGGGTCGGCGGTTCCGCCGAGCCCGGGGTCGGCGATGCGGTCGGCCAGCCACCGGGTGGCCGCGCCGAGTCCGAGGCCGAGCGTGACCGTGGCGTGCTGAACCAGCTCGGCGACGTGCCGCAGGTCGGTGAGCATGCGCTCGCCACCGACGCGGCCGAGGAGGCGCTCGTCGAAGCGGGAGCGGGTGGCCAGCGCGTCGAACATCGCCGCGAATCCGGACCGCGCGAAGATCCCGGCCAGGGTCCGCAACCGCCCGCTGATGGCCGAGACCAGCTCGTCGCCGCGCTCGTCGAGGTCGCGGGCGGTGAACTCGAACAGCGGCGTGAGGGCGGCGAGGCGGGCCCGGTCACCGCGGCCGGGGTTCTCCAGCGCCTGCAGCACCCGCAGCCAGTCGACGGCGGCGGCCGTGGTGAAGACGCTGGCCCCGCCCGCCGCAACGGCGGGCACGCCGTGATCCTGCAGGAGTGCCTGGAGCTCGGCCACGTGGGCGTTCTTGCGGACCAGCACAGCGATGTCGCCGGGGCGCAGCGCGCGGCTCTCGCCCGGGCGCACCTCCAGTTGTTCACCCGCGGTGAGCGTTCGGGTGACGTCCGCTGCCGCGTCGCGCAGGACGGCGGGGCGCACGTTCCGCACGTAGGGGATCCCGGACTGGGTCTTGGGACCCAGTCCGTTGGAACCGAGGTGACGCAGGCGCAGCGGCGGGCCCCCGGGGAGCCGGGACTCCGCGCGGTGCGCCTCGACGGCCCCCGCCACGATGAGGGGATCGCCCAGCGCGACCTCGCCGTAGAGGTGCTGCAGGGCGTCGACGAGCGGCGCGTCGGAGCGGTGATTGACGGTGAGCGCCTGGTGCCGGTCCGCCGCTTCGGCGGCGCTGAGGTAGCTGTAGACCTCCGCACCACGGAAGGCGTAGATGGCCTGTTTGGGGTCGCCGACGAGGACGAGCGTGGCCGTGCCGTGGAAAGCGGCGTGCAGGATGTCCCACTGCACCGGGTCCGTGTCCTGGAATTCGTCCACGAGGACCACCGAGTACAGCGCCCGCAGCCGGGCGCACGCGCTGTGCCCGTGCGACCGGTCCGTCAGCGCGTCGCGCAGCAGACCCTGCAGGTCGTCGTAGTCGCGGAGCCGACCCATCCGCTTACGGCGGTCCACTTCGCGGCGGACGGCCCGGGCGTAGTCCACCCGCAACGCCGTCTCCGAGCCGGGTTCCGCGTCGGCGGGGGTGATCTCGGCCCGGGGATTCGCGACCACGGTGCGGGCGTAGATGAGTGCGTCCGGCAGCGGGAAGGGCGCGCGCTCGCGGCCGGCGAACATTCCGAGGTAGACGTCCTCCGCGACCTCCTGGACCAGATCGTCGACGTCCTCGACGAAGACGGCGCCGGGTTCGAGGTCGCCCGCGAGCCCGAGCGCGTCCAGCATGCGTTGGCAGAAGCCGTGGGTGGTGGTGATCGTGGCGGCGTCGAAGTCGGAGAGAGCGGTGACCAGCCGACGGTGCCGGGCGGCGATCTCGCCGGCGTCGCCGGTGGCGAGGTGGCGGATCAGCTCGTCGCCGGACGCCGCGGCCGCGGCGGGGTCGCGCAGCGCCCGCTCGACGGACAGCAGCCGGGCGCGGGCGCGCTCGCGCAACTCCTGCGTGGCGGCCCGGGAGAAGGTGATGAGCAGCATCTCCCCCAGCTCGGCGACGCCTTCGGCGACGTAGCGCGCGAGCAGCCCCACGATGGCGTAAGTCTTGCCGGTGCCGGCACTGGCCTCGAGCACCGTGGTGGTGGGCCCGGCGGGCAGCGGGCCCGTCAGCTCGAAGGGGGTCGCCCCCAGGACGGGCTCGCGGGTGCTCATCAGCTCATCTCCTCGTGCGCGAGGATCGGTACCCACAGGCGCGCGGCCAGCGCTCCGAACCGCGTGCCGGCGCGTGAGAACTCGGCCTCTGCGCCCTGGGGTGGGCCGAGCGCGTCGTCGAAGGCACTCTCCCCCAACGCGTACCGGATCGACCGATCCTTCCCGTCGCCGAAACTCCCCTCGAACTCCGCCCGCGCGGCCTCGAGCGCCTGCTGCCCCGGTGCGCCGGCCGTGCCGCGCTCGACGTAGACCGTCGACGCCGAGGGGAACAGCGGCAGGGGCTCGCGCAGGCCGCGATCCCGCAGGTCGACGAGTTGGCGGAGCACCGCGACGGGATCGGGCGGTACCCGGAGCCGGGAGGTGAGCACCCCGCGGTACCGGGCCCGGCCGATCGCGACGGCGGAAGCACCGTCGTGCCCGCCTCCCGCGAGTGCCAGCAGCGCGATCCACGCAGCGACCCGGTGCTTGGGCGCGAGCCGCGAGAAGGACGCACGCACCACCCCGTCGGGCCGGACCGCCGGCACCGAGCCGACGAGCCGTCGCCCGTCCCCGATGTCGACCGCCACGTCGACGGTGGTCGCGGCGCCGGTCATGAGCGGCGCCGCGACGCGGGCGAGCTCGGCGACGGTGGCCCCGATGTCGGCCAGCACCGCCGAGCCCAGAGCGAACGGCGGGAGCGTGCCGCGCCGCACCTCGGCCGCGGCGAACCTCTCCGGCGGTACCCCGGCCAGCGCGGACGCCAGCATCCGCTCGCCGATGTCCCACTTCTGCAGGCCGTCGGGCGCGATGGTCAGCGCCTCCGCGAGTTCCTCGTCGGCGTCGGGGACGGTGAACCCGAGGCGCTGCCGCAGGAAGGCCCTGACGGGGTGCTCGCAGAACCGGACGAGGGCGTCGAGGTCGACGTCCTCGACGACGGAGGCGGCGAGCGGCTCCGTGAGGAAGGGCGCGGGGGGCGCGGGCGCGCGCAGCGCGGCGACCGCACCCGCGTACGCCGCGGGATCGAAGGAGAACGGCGTCTGCTGCCCGAACGCCGCGGGATCGAAGTTGACCGGGTCGAAGGGCTGCAGCGGGTGCCGGAACTCGAGCCCGTCCGCTGCGGGATCGCTGAGCAGGGCCTGCGTGGCGTCCCGCAGCTCCGAGGCGGGCACCGCGGGCGGGCGGCGCGTGCCCTTCACCGGGTCGGCGCCGGTGTAGAAGACGAGCAGCCGGTCCGTCGCGCTGGTGACGGCGTCGAGGAAGAGCTCGCGGTCCTCGGCGCGCGGGTCGCGCTCGCCGACGCAGGGGGTGCGGCCCAGCACGTCGTCGCCCGAGTAGCGGGTGGAGCGGGGGAAGACCTCGTCGTCGAGCCCCAGCAGCACGACGACCCGGTGCGGCACCGACCGCATCGGCACCAGCGTGCACACCGTGAGCTCGCCGGTGCGGAAGTTCGCCCGCGTGGGCTTGGCGGACAGCCGCGAGGCGAGCATCGCCCGGACCTCGGTGAGGGTGAGATCGCGGTCGGCGCCGTCGCGGAGCGCCGCCGTGATCTCGCGCCCCGCCTGGGTCACCTGCCAGGAGTCGGCGGCGGGCACAGCCCCCACCTCGCCGATCAGCCGCTGCAGCGATTCCGCCCACGCGCGCGCGGATCGCCGGCCGCGGCTGTCGGCGGCTGCGCGGGTGAGCACGTCCTGGAACTGCGCGAACCGGCCCACGAGATCGATGTCGGTGGAGTCCACATCGTCGAGCGGCAGCCCCAGGCCCAGCCATTCCCCTGCGGACTCGTCCGCGACCACCCCCAGAACGATGCGGTCGAGCGCCGTGGCGAGCGTGTTCTGGGGGAAGCCGCCGAGGCCGTAGCGCTCCCGGCCAGCAGCGTCCAGCCCCCAGCGGGCGCCCGACGGCCCCGCCCAGGCGCGCAGCCGCTCGATGTCGGAATCCCCGAACCGGTACCGCCGGCGTACCGGCTCCGTCGCGGCGAGGTCGAGCACCTGCGCGACAGTGGCACGGCCGTCGGCGATCTCCAGCACCGTGACCAGGGCGTCGAGCAGTGGATTGGTGAAGCGCAGCGCCCGGTCCGCCAGCCGCACGCGCAGCCGCTGCGCCGGATGCACCTGCTCGGTGCCCGGGAGCGGCTCCGGAGATGCGGCCCCGACGACGGCCTGCCCGAATGCGGAGCGGATCAGCGGCGCGTAGGTCTCGATGTCGGGGCAGGTCACCAGAACGTCGCGGGGCTGCAGGGTCGGATCGTCCTCGAACAGCCGCACCAATCGCTCGCGGAGCACCTCGATCATGCGGGCGGGGCCGTGACAGGCGTGGAACTCGACGGAGCCGTCGGGCGTGTAGTCCCCGGAGAGCGGCGTGTCCTCGGCGACCGACGCCTGCAGCGCGCCGAGCACCGTCGCCGGGCGGGCGGGTGCGGCGTGATGGACGTCCGCGCCCGCGATGGGCGCGATCCGCTGCTGCAACTCCCGCGCCTCCCGCCCGAGCGAGGCGAGCAGCGGATTCGTCGCCGGCGCCTCCGGGCTGCGCGGCGCCGGGCCGTCG
>NZ_VIGX01000035.1 GCF_007858475.1 Tsukamurella conjunctivitidis | reverse complement strand
GCCGCCGGCCAAACAAGAAGCCCGTCGAGGAGAACATGCAGATAATCCGTCCGCCACAGGGCCACAACAGCCACGATGAGACCCGTCAGCCACGTCGTGGACAGTCAGGAGGCTCCTAGAGATATCGAATCTCCTAGGCTCCACAGAGAATCTGTTGCCCAGAAGCGGTTTCCGGTCATCCGGGAGCCGCTTCCTGCGTATGTCGTGAAGGGTCGGGTCCCGCCCGTCCAGCACGGCTCGTGCGTATGTCGCGACGACTCAGGGTTGTCCTGGATGGCACGGGGCGACTGCGCCGCTAGGTTCGGAGCTCATGGATGTGGTCGTGGCGCTCATGCTCACCCCGGTGGTCGCGCTGCTGCTCGCGGCGGTGATGCGGCGCTCGCTCGGCGCGCGGCCCGGATGGCTGCGGACGGTGCTCGTGGCGCTGCTCATGATCGCGGTCGCGCTGCCGGTCACGTCGTGGGCCGCGGTCACCTCCGGCATCGCCGAACCGGGGGGCACCCTGCTGGTGGGCACTGGAACCGCCGTGGCCTTCTTCCTCGTCGCCGGGTTGTGGCTGTTCGCCGGATCGCTCGCGGCCCTCGTCCTCCTCGAGATCGTCGCGCCCACCGGCACCGTGCCCGGGCCGCGCGACCTCCTGTACCGCGCCCGCGGCCGGCTTCGCCGCACGCGTCGCTACCTCACGATCACCGCGATCGCCGCGCGGAGCGGTGCCGGATCGGCACTGCGCGCCGGGCCCTCGTCACCCGAATTCGGTCCTGCACTCGTGCGGCTGCTCAACCGCTGCGGCGTCACCTTCGTCAAACTGGGCCAGATCCTCGGCACGCGCGACGACCTGCTGCCCGCCGACCTCACCCGGGCGCTCTCCACGCTGCAGAGTGCCGCGGAACCGGTCGCGACCGACCGGATCATGGCCGTCGTCGCCGCCGAGGTGCACGGCGAACCGGACCGCGCGTTCGCCCGGTTCGACCCCGACCCGCTGGCCGCGGCGTCGGTCGCGCAGGTGCACACCGCCCGCACCACGGGCGGGGAGGAGGTCGTGGTGAAGGTGCAGCGGCCCGAGGCGCGGGCACAGGTCACGGTCGACTGCGACATCCTGCTGCGCTTCGCCCGGACCGCGGAGCAGCGGTTGGCGTGGGCCCGCGACGTGGGTGTCTCGCGCCTGGCCCAGGGCCTCGTGGCCTCCCTCCGCGAGGAACTCGACTACCGCACCGAGGCCGCCAACACCGCCGCGCTCGCCGCGACCGTCGCCGATCGGGACGACGTCGTGGTGCCCCGCATCGATCGGGACCTGAGCACGTCCCGGCTGCTGGTCATGGAGCGCCTGCCCGGGGTGCCGCTGTCCGACGGCCCGGCCGCCGTCGTGGGCCTGGACGAGCAGACCCGGGCACGGATCGCGCGCGACCTGCTCGGCGCACTCCTCGACGGGATCTTCGTGCACGGCGTCTTCCACGCCGACCTGCACCCGGGCAACATCATGGTGCTTCCCGACGGCCGGGTCGGGCTCCTCGACATGGGCGCGGTCGGGGTGCTCGACGGCGAGCTGCGGGTCCTCCTGGCGATGCTGCTGGACGCGGCGCTGAACGACGATCCGGTGGTCACCGTCGACACCATGCTGCTCGCCTTCGACGCGCCGGACGAGGTGGACCGCGAGACCCTCCTCCGTGCCGTCGGCCGCGAGATCACCCTGATCGGGCTGCAGGGTGGGGTGTCCGCGGAGTCCTTCGGGCGGCTGTTCGCGGTGCTGCGCACCCACCGGGTGGGCGTGCCCGGTGACGTCGCGGCGGCCTTCCGGTCGCTGGCCTCCGTGGAACGTGCGCTCGGCATGCTGGTCCCGGGCCTCGACGTGCAGGAGGCCATCCGGGCCGAGATGCCGCGGCTGGTGCGGGAGGTGGCGAGCCCGCAACGGATGGCGCGCCACGCCGCGTCGACGGCCGCGGTGGGTGCCGCGGTGGCCCGTCGACTCCCTGGCCGCGCCGACCGGATCGCGGGCGCGCTCGCGGCGGGGACGTTCACCGTCCGCACCCGGGCGACGGCCCATCCGGATGATCGGAGATGGTTGCGCGGCAGGATGACCGACGCGATGGGAGCCGTGCTGGCGCTCGCCGCGGTGGTGGCGGGCGTCGTTCTCATGGTGGTGCCCGGCGGCCCCGCGATCACGCCGCAGCTGACGGCCTTCGCCCTCGCCGGCGCGACAGTGGGATTCGTCGGCACGGTGCTCGCGATGCGCACCGTCTTCCGGCTCTTCGCCTCGGACCCGCCGGGCTAGGCGGAACTGCTCCCATGCCGGATCGCGATTCTTGACCTATCCTTTACTCACGGGGGTGCGACGACGCCTCCCGCCACTCCTTCACAGAGAGCATCGATGAGACGCGCCTCGCGCAAACGCCGAAGACCCCGCACCGCTGAACCCGTGCCCCCGAACGGGGCCGCCGCGTGATCACCCTCCTCACGGTCCTCGCCGGCATCCTGGTGGTCCTCGTGATCACCGCCTTCACCGGCTACTTCGTGGCCCAGGAATTCGCGTACATGGCGGTGGACCGGTCGCGGCTCACCGCGCGCGCCGCCGCGGGTGACGAGGCCTCGGCCCGCGCTCTGCAGGTCACCAAACGCACCTCCTTCATGCTCTCCGGAGCGCAGCTCGGCATCACCGTGACCGGCCTGCTCGTCGGCTACGTCGCCGAGCCGATGATCGGGCAGGGCGTCGGCACGCTCCTCGGCGGCGTGGGCGTCCCCACCGCCGTCGGTGTCGGCATCGGCGCGGTGCTCGCCGTCGGCCTCTCGACGGTCGCGCAGATGGTCTTCGGCGAGCTCTTCCCGAAGAACCTCGCCATCGCCCGGCCCGAGCCCGTCGCCCGCCGGCTCGCGCTGTCCACGACGCTGTACCTCCGCGCCTTCGGCTGGCTGATCCGGTTCTTCGACCAGGCCTCCAACCTGCTGCTGCGCGCGGTGAAGATCGAACCCGTGCACGACGTCGAGCACTCCGCGACCCCGCGCGACCTCGAGCACATCGTCGCGGCCTCGCGCGACGCGGGTGAGCTGCCGCGCGAGCTCTCCACCCTGCTCGACCGGATCCTCGACTTCCCGGATCACACCGCCGAGCACGCCATGATCCCGCGCTCCCGCGTCGACGTGGTCCGGGCCGACGAATCCGCCGCCGCGGTGCTCGACCGGATGGCCGACGGCCACACCCGGTACCCGGTGATCGGCGAGACCGCCGACGACCTGATCGGCGTCATCACCCTGCACGACCTGCTGAGCGACGCCACCGGCGACGCCCGCGCGCGGTGCCGCGCCGCCGTCGTCGTGCCCGGCTCCATGCCGCTGCCCACCGTGGTCGCACAGCTCACCGACGCCGGCCAGGAGATGGCCCTCGTCATCGACGAGTACGGCGGCTTCGACGGCGTGGTCACCGTCGAGGACATCGCGGAGGAACTCGTGGGCGAGATCGACGACGAGCACGACGGCTCCGATCCCGAGCCCGCCGTCCGCGAGGGCGCCGGCTGGCTGCTCCGGGGCGACGTCCATCTCGACGAGGTCGAGCGCCTGCTCGACGTGGACCTCGAGCCGGGCGACGCCGAGACCCTCGGCGGCGCCGTCACCGCACGGCTCGGGGCGCTGCCCCGCGTCGGCGACACGACGGACCTGCCGCTGCTGCCGGACCCGGCGGCGGTGCCGGGCGCGGCGCAGGCCCTCCTCCGGGCGGAGGTGCGCACCGTCGAACGGCGCGTGCCCGCGGCCGTGCACCTGAGCCTGGTCACCGACGAGGCGACGGAGGCCGACGATGAGTAATCCCTGGGTGGTCGTGGTCGTCACGGCCCTGTTGATCGCGGCCAGCGCCTTCTTCGTGGCCGTCGAGTTCTCACTCATCGCGGCCCGCCGGCACCGGCTCGAGGACCGGGCCGCGCACAGCGCCTCCGCGCGGGCCGCGCTGCGCAGCTCCTCCGAGCTGTCGCTGCTGCTCGCCGGCTCGCAGCTGGGCATCACCGTGTGCACGCTCGCGCTCGGCGCGATCACCAAGCCCGCCGTCGACGGGTGGCTGACGCCGCTGCTGGCCTCGACCGGCATGCCCGGATGGATCGCCGATGTGGGCGGCTTCGTGCTGGCGCTGCTGATCGTCACCTTCCTGCACCTCGTGGTGGGCGAGATGGCCCCGAAGTCGTGGGCCATCGCGCACCCCGAGCGCTCGGCGATCCTGCTGGCCCTGCCGATGCGCGCCTTCATGACGGTCTTCCGGCCGCTGCTGATCGTGCTCAACGAGGCCGCGAACCGGTGCCTGCGCCGCGTCGGCGTGACCCCGGTCAACGAGGTGGAGACCGGGCAGGACCCGGCGGCGCTGCGGCACCTCGTCGAGCACTCGGCGACCGTCGGTGCGCTCGACGAGCATTACTCCGGCCACCTGACCAGCGCCCTCGAGCTCGAGGCGCTCACCGTCGGCGACATCGCCCGCTGGGACGTCGCACCGTCGACGGTGTCCGCGACCGCGACGCCCGAGCGGATCCGCGCCGTCGCGGACCGGACCGGGCACCTGCGCCTGCTCGTCGACGCCGGTGCCGCCGTCACCGGCGTGGTCCACGTGCGCGACAGCCTCCGCGCCGCGCCCGCGGCGACCGCACGGGAGCTGATGCGGCCGGTGCTGATCCTCGACGCCGCCGAACCGGCGTACGCCGCGCTCGGCACCATGCGGGACTCGCGCACGCACCTCGCGGTCGTCGAGCGCGACGGTGCGCGTGCCGTGGTCACCCTGTCCGACCTGCTCGGCAGGTTGATGCCCGTGTGAGCGCGGCGTCCGGCCCGCGGGGTTAGACTTCGCGGGCCGGATGCGGAATCCCCATCGGGAGCGGTCGCGCCACTGTGAAGCCAGACCCGCCCGGCGAGCCCGGGCGACCGGGCACCGTCGACCCCCTACCCGGGCGCGAAACCCCGGACGAAGGAGCGCCGCTCATGGCGAACGCATCCACCACCGCCCACGCGGGCGATCTCTCGCTGCACATCTCGCGGCGCGCGGCCTGGCTCTCGGCCACGCTGATCCTCGCGGTGCTGGCCTACTACTTCATCGGCATCGACCAGGGTGCCGTGTCGGTCTTCGGCAACGACATGCACGTGCACGAGTTCTTCCACGACGCCCGGCATTTCCTGGGCTTCCCCTGCCACTGATCGGGGAGAACCTGTGGAGAAGCACGTCATCGCCCGCGGCGCACTCGCCGGGGCGATCGGAGGCCTGCTCGCATTCGTCTTCGGGCGGATCATGGTGGAGCCGATCATCGGCCGGGCCATCGACTTCGAAGAGGCCCGCAACGCCGCGGAACACGCCGCCCACCCCGGCATGGCGATGGACGAGCCGGAGCTGTTCACCCGCGCCGTCCAGCAGAACGTCGGGCTCGGAGCCGGCTTGATCCTGTTCGGCATCGCGATGGGCGCGCTGTTCGCGGTGGCCTACTGCATCGCGGCGCCGAAGCTCGCGCAGTGGACGCCGCGCTCGGTGGCGCTCGCCGTCGCCGGCTCGCTGTTCGCGGGGATCTACGCCCTGCCGTACCTGAAGTACCCGCCGAACCCGCCCGTCGTGGGCGATCCGGAGACGATCCGCGAGCGCACCGGCGCCTACCTGCTGATGGTCGCGATCTGCGTCGCCCTGGTCGCGGCGGCCTGGGTGATCGGCCTGGCCGCCGTGCCGCGCCTCGGCGCGTACGGGGCGGCGCTCGCCGGCGGTGCGGTCGTGATCGTCGGGTTGATCCTGGCCTGCCTGGTACTGCCGGCCACCGTCGCGACGCCGAGGGGCTTCGACCCCGACGACCTGTACTGGTTCCGGACCTACTCGTTCCTGGCGCAGGCGATCCTGTGGGCCGCGATCAGCCTCATCGGCGGCGAGCTCCTACAGCGGCTCACCGTGCGCAGGGGCAGCGCGGCGCTGCCGGCCGTGCCGGCCTGAGGTTCCCTCGCGCGAACGACGCAGCGGCGGCATACCCTGAGGGTATGAACCGCCGCTGCGCTCTGTGCTGGGTGGCCGCGCTGATCTCGATCATCGTCTCGGCCACCATCCACTACCGCGGGGGCAGCGGCGGCCTCGACGGCCTGTTCTTCGTGATCGCGCTGGCCTGGGCGCTGCTCGCCATCCAGGCCCACCAACCGGCCGGGTGGCGCGGCTAGGAGGCCCGCGGGCGAGGCGCTACTCGCCCTTCTTGCGGGGATCCTCCTCGGTCGGCGACTCGACGGCCGCCTCGTCGGTCTCCGCCTGCTCGAGCTCTTCGACGGGGGCCGGCGCGCTGTCGCCGGTAGCGCCGCTCGCCGGCCGCACCCGGGGAGGCTCGGCCGCGACGGGCGGCGCCGCCGGGGTGCGCAGCAGCTTGAAGGCCACGCCGCCCACGGCCAGCACCAGCGCGACCACCGCGCTGATCACGAGCGGGTTGCGCCACGCCGGGCGCGACGGCGCACCGTCGGACAGGGTGATGGCGCGCTCCGGATCGACCTCGGCCGGGGCGATCCACGACCGGATCAGCCCGTAGGCGCCGATGAGGACCTTGCCGGCGAGGGAGAGACCGAGGCCGGACAGCGCGCGCACGATGTTGGCGGGGCCGACGATGCTCTGGCCGAGACCGGAGACGAGGCGCTGGGTGTTCGAGGGAGCCGACGGTGCCGGGGCGGCGTCGGCGGGGGAGTCGTCGAGCAGAGGGGTGGAGGCCATCGGTGGCGTGATCCTTTCAGCGGACGAGAGTGCGTCGTTTTCCACCGCCGATTCTTATCCGATCTCCGGGGGTTCGCACTTGCAGAAAATGGCAGAATGGCGGTGTGACCAACTCCAACGCTACCGCCCACGTGACCCTGCACACCTCCGAAGGCGACATCCGCATCGCGCTGTTCGGCAATCACGCTCCCGTGACCGTGGCGAACTTCCTCGGTCTCGCCCAGGGGACCAAGGAATACACCACCACGAACGCCTCCGGCGGCGACTCGGGCCCGTTCTACGACGGCTCGATCTTCCACCGTGTGATCGACGGCTTCATGATCCAGGGCGGCGACCCGACCGGCACCGGCACCGGCGGCCCGGGCTACGACTTCGTCGACGAGTTCCACCCGGAGCTGCGTTTCGATCACCCGTACATCCTGGCGATGGCCAACATCGGCCGTCCGGCGACGAACGGCTCGCAGTTCTTCATCACCGTCGGCAAGACGCCGCACCTGAACAACCGGCACACGATCTTCGGTGAGGTCGAGGACGAGGCCAGCCGCAAGGTGGTCGACGCCATCGGTGGCGCGCAGACCGACCGCGCGGACCGCCCGGTCAAGGACATCACCATCAACTCCATCACCGTCGAGGAGTAGTCCCGCACCATGCGAAGGCCCGGCCGGATCACCGGCCGGGCCTTCGTGCGTCCGCGTGTGGGCGAAGAAATTTACTTCGCCTAACTCGTCCATCAGCGTGGATCAGAATCTGTAGAAAATTGTCGATGGCTCAAGGATTCGTGTGAGGCCGGTCTCCATCGACGCAGGTCGGTGAGCATGTTCACGGCACAGCGGGCGCTCTGAGATGGACACCCGTCGTCCGGTCTTCGTAACGTTGCCGTGATCTTGTGGAGACCAAGGCGTGACCGACACGTCGCTCCGCGGGAGTCGGGAGTTCGACGAAAGTGTCCAGCGACAGTACGAAGACCATGACCGGCCGCAGCACCCGCCGCGGCACGATGCGCGCGGCCCTGGGGGCCGCCGTCGCCGTGATCGGAGTCGTCGCCGCACCCGCCGTGGCACAGGCCGCGCCCGCGCCCGCCCCGCAGGCGCCGGTCGCGCAGGCCGCCGTCGCGGGGCCGGACCGCGCATCGGTCGTCCAGGCCGCGCTCACCCGCGTCGGCATGCCGTACTCCTACGGCGCTTCCGGCCCCAGCTCGTTCGACTGCTCGGGTCTCGTCACCTGGGCGATGAACCAGGCGGGCGTCAGCGTGCCGCGCAGCAGCTACTCCCTGATGAGCGCCGGCACCCCCGTCTCACAGGCGGAGCTCCGTCCCGGCGACGTGGTGATCACCAACGGCGGCGGCCATGCGGCGCTGTACATCGGCAACGGGCAGGTCGTCGAGGCCGTGACCTCCGGCGTCCCCGTGCGCGTGGCCGGGATCCGCGGCTTCGTCACCGCGCGCCGCTACTGATCCGTCACGAAGGGCGCAGCGCCTCGAGCTGCTGGGCGACGAGCGTCGGAGCCTCGCCGAGCTCCCAGCGGCCGAGGAAGAGCAGGTCGTCGCCGCGCGTGAGCTCCAGCAGCACGGACTCGCGGCCCCAGTGCCGCGTGGTCGTGCGCTTGATCTCCAGTCCGTCCCAGGGGAAGACCTTGCGGCCGAAGGCCCCGCGGTAGACGACGCCGTCGGCATCCGCGGACAGCCGCGGGCGGAGCACCAGCACCTGTGCTCCGAGGTAGATCAGGGCGAGCACGCCGATCCCGACGAGCACCATCCCGACGGGGTCCTTGATCGCCTGGAAGCCGACGGCGGCCGCGCCCAGGACGATCCCCGAGACGAGCAGGACGATGCCCACCCCGCGCGGGGCGCTCCAGTTATCCACAGGTTTATCCACAGCTGGGGATGAATGACATCGATGTGATTTCGCTGGTCAGGGCTACTTCCACCACATCGTCATCAACAGACCGGCGATCATGAGGCCGAAACCGATGGCGAAGTTCCACGCCTCGAGGTTCGCCATCCACTCCAGCGGCTTGCCGGGCGCGCCCATGCCGTTGGGGTCAGCACCGACGTAGTAGACGAGCAGCCAGGCCAGGCCGGCCAGCATGAGCGCCAGGAACGCGACCACGAACCACCGGCCCGACGGGGCGCTCACCTTGACCGGCGTGCGCGAATCCGTAGCGGTGTTGATCGTGTAATCGGTCTTCTTCCGGACCTTCGACTTCGGCATGGCTTCCTTCTACCAGGGTGCTGTTCACCTGCCAGGTTATCGGATGTACCTGCGCCACCCCACCCCGCTACGCTGGACGGCGTGCGGATCCTCGTCGTCGACAACTATGACAGCTTCGTGTTCAACCTGGTCCAGTACCTCGGCCAGCTGGGCGTGGAGGCGGACGTCTGGCGCAACGACGATCCGCGCCTGGACGATCCGGCAGCGGCGGCCGCGCGGTACGACGGTGTGCTGCTCAGCCCCGGCCCCGGTACCCCGCAGCGAGCGGGGCGGACGATGCCGATGGTCGAGGCCGCCCGCGCGGCCGGCAGCCCGCTGCTCGGCGTGTGCCTCGGGCACCAGGCGATCGGTGCCGTCTTCGGCGCGACGGTCGACCGCGCGCCCGAGCTGCTGCACGGCAAGACCTCGCTGGTGCACCACAACGGCCACGGCGTGCTCGCCGGCCTGCCGGACCCGTTCATCGCGACGCGCTACCACTCGCTGACGGTGCTCGAGCCCACGATCCCCGACGAGCTCGAGATCACCGGCCGCACCGACTCCGGCGTGGTCATGGGCTTCCAGCACCGCGAGCTGCCCATCCACGGCGTGCAGTTCCACCCCGAGTCCGTGCTCACGCAGGGCGGCCACCGCATGCTCGCGAACTGGCTGGCCGTGTGCGGCCTCACCGTCGCCGAGGCCCGCGTCGCCGAGCTCGAGCAGGAGGTCGCCGCGGCGCTCGCCTGAGCGATCCGGGGCAGGTTCGCCGGGACCGGTGACCGGTCCTAGGAGCGGCGCACGTGCAGGACGATGGTCGCCGACGAATCGACCTGGGCGCCGACGTCGGGGTCGGTCCGCCAGACCCGACCGCGGTCGAACAGGCCGGACGGTGCGTCGACCACGACCCGGATGTTCTCCTGCGAGAAGCCGGCCTGGATGAGCGCGGCGCGCGCCGCGTTCTGATCCTGGTTGATCACGTTCGGCATCGTGATCGGCTTGGCCTTCGCCACCCGCAGCGTCACGGTGCTGCCCTTATCGGCGGTCGAACCGGCGGACGGGTTCTGGCTCACGACGGTCCCGACCGGCGAGTTGTCGTCCACCTGGGTGACGGTGACCTTGAAGCCCGCGCCCTCCAGGTTCGACGTGGCCTGCGAGACCTGCGTGTTCGTCACGTCGGGGACGCGCACCTGCTCCTTGCCGGAGCTGATGGTCAACTGGATCGGCGTGTTCTGCTGCGTGTTCGTGCCGATGGCCGGGTTGGTCGAGATGACGTTGCCCTTCGCCACCGTCGGCGAGGGATCGTTCTTGACGTCCTTGGCGACGGTGAAGCCCGCCCTCTCGAGGATGTCGCGGGCCTCCTTCTCGGGCCTGTTCGCGACGTCGGGCACCGCGGCGATCTTCGGCCCGGTCGAGACCTGCATGACCACTGTCGAGCCCTTGGTGGCGCTCGCGTTCGGTCCGGGCAGCGTCGAGATCACGTGCTCCGCGGGCACGCTGTTGTCGGGCATGCGCTGCACCTCGACGGTGAAGCCGAGCTTCTGCAGGGCGACCTGCGCGTCCGCCGCGGGCTCGCCGATCTGCGAAGTGACCGTCGCGGTCTGCTCACCGCCGCGGCTGCTGAGCAGGTACCAGGTGGTGCCGCCGACGAGCACGAGCGCGATGACGGCGGCCGAGAAGAGCATGAGCAGCTTGGAGCGGCTGCCCGTCTTGGCGGGCGTCGAGTGGCGGCGGCGCGCGGGTGCGGCCGCGGGGGCGGCGGCGTCGACGATCGCCGTGGGCGGATCGTCGTCGGCGGGTTCCGTGTTCGCGGCATCGGCCGTGCCGGCGGCGGCAGCGGCGGCCGTGGCGGGCGCGGTGGCCGCGCGGCGGCGGGAACGGGTGGGCTCGGTGAGCAGCGCGTCGCGCTCCTCGTCGGAGAGCACCATCGGCGCCTCGGGCTTGCGGCCCGCGAGCACCCGGATCAGGTCCTGACGCATCTCGCCGGCTGTCTGGTACCGGTTCGCGGGGTTCTTCGACAGCGCCTTGAGCGTGATCGAGTCCAGCTCCGGCGGCACCGTGTCCAGGATCGCCGACGGGGTCGGCGGATCCTCGCGGACGTGCTGGTACGCGACGGAGACGGGCGAGTCGCCGGTGAACGGCGGCTGACCCGTGAGGAGCTCGAAGAGGACGCAGCCGGCGGCGTAGACGTCCGAGCGGGCGTCCACCGAATCGCCGCGGGCCTGCTCCGGCGAGAGGTACTGCGCGGTGCCGATCACGGCCGCCGTCTGGGTCATGCCCGCCGACGGATCGCTCATCGCCCGCGCGATGCCGAAGTCCATCACCTTGATCTCGCCCGCGCGGGTGAGCATCACGTTGGCGGGCTTCATGTCGCGGTGGACGATGCCGTTGCGGTGGCTGAAGTCCAGCGCCGCGCAGACGTCGGCCATCCACGTCATCGCGGCCTGCGGCGCGATCGTCCCGTCGCGGCGCAGCACGTCGCGCAGGGTCTCCCCGTCGACGTACTCCATCACGATGTACGGCAGCGGACCCGACGAGGTCTGCGCCTCACCGGTGTCGTAGACCTGCACGATCGTCGGATGGTTCAGCGACGCCGCGTTCTGCGCCTCCCGCCGGAACCGCTCGTAGAAGCTCGGATCGCGGGCCAGGTCGGCGCGGAGGATCTTGATCGCGACGTCCCGCGACAGACGCGTATCCCGGGCCAGGTGCACCTCGGACATGCCACCGAACCCGAGCGTTTCGCCCAGGTCGTAGCGGTCGTTGATGCGACGCGGCGGGGTAGTCATCTGTGTATCCGTTATCCGTTAGTTGTTGCAGGGGAGGGGGATCCCGAGGAAACCGGTGCACGGCGGCTTCGTCGTCGGCTCGCCCCCGGTGATCGGCGGGTCCGTCGTGGTGGTCGGCGGCGGAGTCGTCGTGGTCGTGGGCGGCGGGGGCGTCGTCGTCGGCTTCGGCGGCGGGGGCGTCGTGGTGGGCGCGACCGTCGAGGTCTCCGTCACCGTCTTCGGCGGCTCGGTCGTCGTCCGGGTCGGCACGGGCCGGGCCGGGGTCGAGGTCCCCGTGGGCGGGGGTGCGACGGTGCCGGTGTCGGACGTGCTCGTCGACGGCAGCGGCGTCTCGCCGCCGGTGTCGCGCGAGAGCATGTAGCCGCCGATGATCGCCACGGCCAGCAGCAGGAGCGCCACCGAGATCCCGAGGATCGTCTTCTGGGCCTTGGTCCACCCGCCGCCGTCCGAGTAGGACGTGGGCGCGGCGGCCCGCGGCGTCGGAGTGGAGTTGCGCGAGACGGGCTGCGGGCCCGGGCGGGACGCCGGAGGCACGATCGCCGTTGCCGCCGTCTCCGGGGTACCGGTCGCAGCGGCGGCGGCCGCCGGGGCGGCGCCGGTCCACCCGCGCGGCATCGGCGGACGCTGCCCGGCCTTCACCGCGGCCACGGCGTCGGCGAACTCGCCGCCGTTCGCGTACCGCTGCCGCGGATCCTTGCCGAGGGTCAGCGTGATCAGCTCGCGCACCGGCGCCGGCAGGTCCCCGGGGAGGGGATCCGGCTGGTCCCGGATGTGCTTCATCGCGACGGTGATGGCGCCGTCGCCCGAGAACGGGCGCTTGCCGGCCAGGCATTCGTAGCCGACGACGCCGAGGGAGTAGACGTCGGAGGCGGCGGTGGCGTCTTCGCCGGAGGCCTGTTCGGGGGAGATGTACTGGGCGGTGCCCATGACCATGCCGGTTTTGGTGACGGGTG
>NZ_VIGX01000034.1 GCF_007858475.1 Tsukamurella conjunctivitidis | reverse complement strand
CGATGAAATCCACACCCAACTCCAGCGCGAACTCCAGATCGGCGATGTCCTTCTCCGACAACGCCGGCACCGAGACGTTCATCCCGGGCAACGAAACACCCTTGTTGTTCGAGACGGGGCCACCCTCCGTGACCTCGCAGACCACATCGTCGCCATCCACCGAGAGGACCTTCAAGCCGACCTTGCCATCGTCGACCAACAACCGATCACCCGGGCGAGCATCCTGCGCGAGCTCCTTGTAGGTGGTCGAGACCCGATCATGCGTGCCGACCACATCCTCAACGGTGATCCGCACCGTCTCACCGGTCTCCCACACCGTCCGCCCATCACCGGCGAAACGACCCAACCGGATCTTCGGACCCTGCAGATCCGCCAGGATCCCCACCGCCCGACCAGTCCTATCCGAAGCCGCCCGGACACGGTTGTAATTCACCGCATGATCAGCGTGCTCGCCGTGACTGAAATTCAGGCGCGCGACATCCATCCCCTCCTCCACGAGAGCGAGGACCTTCTCATCAGTTCCGACAGCAGGGCCCAGGGTGCAGACGATCTTGGTTCGACGAGTCACGGCGTCCACGTTAGTCCTCCTTATTCCGCGATGTGGAGTCTCCCGGCAACCCGCCGGTATCCATCAGGCGAACATCCGACTCCTGGTCGGCGGCGGGATCGGCGTCAGGGGCGGCGGGGGTGGTCGATTCGCCCTGCTCGGAGCCGCTTTCCGACGGTGCCGTCGCCGCCTCGTCGACGAACACCGACTCCTCGCGGCCCTTCGGTGCGAGCAGGAAGTAGGCGACGGCGCCCGCGAAGACGAGCGCCGCGGTGAAGACGTTGATCCGCACGCCGAAGATCAGCGTCGCGTGATCGTCGCGCATCAGCTCGATGAAGAAGCGCCCCAGGCAGTACCCGGCGACGTACAGCGCGAAGAGGCGGCCGTGGCCGATGCGGAAGCGTCGGTCGACGATCACGAGGACGGCCGCGACCAGCAGATTCCAGATCAGCTCGTACAGGAAGGTGGGCTGGACGACGGCGAGCACGACGCCCGTGCTGTGCCCGTCGAGCACGTCCGGTCCGCGCTGTCCCACGTCGTTGGCGCGCTCGAAGATCTCGAGGCCCCAGGGCAGTGTCGTCGGCGCTCCGTAGAGCTCCTGGTTGAACCAGTTGCCGAGCCGGCCGATGGCCTGCGCGACGATGATCGCGGGCGCGATCGCATCGGCGAAGGGGCCGAGTTTGATACCCATCCGGCGGCATCCGATGGCGGCACCGACGCCGCCGAGCGCCACCGCGCCCCAGATGCCGAGGCCGCCGTCCCAGATGCGGAAGACGGCGCCGAGGCCGCGGCCGTTCGGTCCGAAGTAGGTGCTGAAGTCGGTCATCACGTGGTAGAGCCGGCCGCCGACGAGGCCGAACGGGACGGCCCAGACCGCCACGTCGAGGACCTGCCCCGGCTTGCCGCCGCGGGCGACCCAGCGGCGGTCGCCCCACCAGCAGGCGACGACGATGCCGATGATGATGCACAGGGCGTAGGCGCGGATCGGGACTGGCCCGAGGTGCCAGACGCCCTGGGCGGGACTCGGGATACTCGCGAGGATCACGCCCGTCACCCTACTGACCGTGCGGAGGGGACGTCACTGCGAGCGCAGCCGCTCCCACAGCTCGGGCCAGGCGACCGTGCGGCCGGAGTAGAGCTGCACGACCGGATCGCCGTGCTCGCCGGGCGCGGGCACCGCCCGACGGTGCGCGAAGGCCGCATCGAGGACCGGGGACGGCTCGCCGATCCACACGACGGCGCGGGCATCGTCCGGCGGGCGTCCGAAGTAGTAGTACGCCCGGTGGCCGCTGTAGGCACGGGGCAACCCCGCGTCGCGGCCGAAGTAGTCGACGGCGGCGGCGAACGGATAGCTCTCTGCGACGATGACGGCCCCGTCGAGGTCGGCGGGCGGCAGACTCCGGTACGCGGCGACGACGGTGTCCGACAGCCCCTGCAGCAGCGTGTCGCCGTCGATCAGCATCGTGGCCGGCGCGCGCAGCGGCGGCGTGCCGATCCGCTCGGCCGTCGCCGGCGACCACACCGGCGCGCTGCCGATCCAGCTCGCCGTCGATCCGAGGAGAGCGAGGACGGCCACCGTCCGGAGGACCCCGTGCATCCTTCGTCCGCGGCGTGCGACCCACCGCTCGACGACGACGGCACCCGCGGCCATCGGGAGCGCGTACACGGAGGCCAGGTAGTACGCGCGGCCGTGGGTCACGACGATCGCGACGACCACCAGCACCACCGCGACGCCGAGGAAGCGGTACGGACGCAATTCGCGCGAACGCAGCAGCGCCACGACACCGGCGAGCAGCAGGGGCAGGCCGATGAGCAGGCCCGCACCGAACAGCCCCACCAGCGCGAAGCCCGCGCCGCCCGGCCATTCCGCCCGGACCACTGCGCCCATCCGCATGTAGGCCCAATGATGCCCTGCCTGCCACCACAGCGTGGGGGCGATCGCGACCACCGCGACCGCACCGCCGGCCCACAGCGCGGGCCGCGTGAGCAGCCGCCGGGGCCCGCAGGCCAGGGCGCCGAGCGCCACCGCGATCCACAACGCGGGCACGAGGAACTTCGTCAGCAGCGACAACGCGGTCACGAACCCGGCGAGGAGCAGGAGCCGATCGTCGCGGGAGCGGGCCCACCGCACCAGGAGGTGGACGATGACCGTCCACCACAGCGGATCGAGCGAGTACGTCGCGAGCCAATGACCGACGGCGCTCACCAGCGACATGGCGACGGCCGCGGCGGCGAAGACCTGGGCCCACGCCCGCCCGCCGAGTTCGCGGGCGATCAGTCCGGCGAGGAGGGTGATCGCGACGACGGCGAACGTCGCGGGGAGCCGGAGCACCACGAGGTTCCCGTGGGCGATCCGGTCGAGACCCGCGGCGAGCAGCGGCACGAGCGGCGGCTGGTCGAAATACCCCGCGGCCGGATGGTCCCGCCCGGCGACGATGAAGTAGGCCTCGTCGAAGAAGTGGCCGTAATTGCGGCTGCCGATCAGCATCACGGCGAGCACGACGGCGCCGACGAGGGCCAGCGGCAGGCGCGCGACGGGCGGTGGACCGCCGGGCGCGCCGGCGTCGGCTCGGGTTACGGGGGCGGTGACCTGGGATGTCATGCCGTCGACGGTCGCGCACACCGCGGCCCGCGCGGTAGCGCCGTACGGCGGCCCGTCGACCGACGAAAGGAGGTATCGGCACCGTCGGGCCCGTCCCTACGATGAGTCCATGCCCCACGACCCCGGACCCCGCGAGCGTTCCGCTCAGGCCGCGCTGCTCGGCGTGACCGCGGCCGGCACCGTGGCGCTCGTGATCGCCCTCTTCCCGGCGTTGCGCAGCCCGGGCCTGTGGTCGGGGGCGGCGGCGATGTTCCTCGCGTCCGCGGCCGTCGCGGTGTTGCGCCCGGTCCTCGCATCACCCGTCGTCGCGGCGGCCGGCTGCGTCCTCGTGCTCGGTCCGTGGGCCGAGGCCACGTCCGCGGGCGCCGCGATCTGGGTCGCGGTCGCCGCCTCGCTCGTCTCCTCCGCGGCCGCGCAGACGGTGCGGGACCGCAGCGAGGTCGTGATCGCCTTCCTCCCCTTCGCCGTCTTCGCCGCGGCCGTCGCCGCGTCCTCGCATTCGGCGTGGGGCGCGCTCGGCTCGCTGGCGCCGGTGCTCGGCGGGACCACCTTCGGGCTGGCGATGCGCCTGCGGGCCGCCCAGAGGGAACGCCGGGCCCTCGCCGCGCGACAGGCTCGAGCCGACGAACGGCTGGCGCTGGCCGCCGAGCTCCACGACCTGGCGACCGCGCGGCTCACGCGGATCGTGCTCGCCGCGCGCACCGCGCAGCAGCGCGGGATCGAGGAGGACGCGCAGGCCGCGCTGGCCGAACTGCGGCGCGTGGTCGTCGGCTTGCAGACCGCCGACGCGCCGTCGACCTCGTTGGACCTCGGCGGGCTCGTCACGACCTGCGAGGTCGAGGGCGCGCTCGGTGCGGCCGTCAGCCGGGCCCGCGACGCCGGCCAGCACGTCGACCTGTCGGGGGCGGTGGCACAGCCGCTCCCCCGCGCGACCGCGGACTGCCTCGCCCGGGTCCTCGAGGAGGGCCTCGCGAACGCGCGGAAGCACGCCGCGGGGGCGCCGGTCGACGTCGAGGTCACCGCTCATGGCGTCCGCGTGCACAATCCGCCGTCGCAGGCCGATGCCGATCTGGTCGCGACCGGCAGCGGCACGGGCCTCCGGGGGCTGGCGGCACGCACCGCTCTCGTGGGCGGGACGCTGCGGCACGGTCCGTCGCCCGACGGTGGCTGGACCCTGCAAGCCGACTTCTCGGCGGCCGACCGATGACGGTGCGGGTGCTCGTCGCGGACGACGACCCGATGGTGCGGGAGTACCTGCGCTCGGTCCTGTCCGCCGAAGCCGACCTCGACGTGGTGGCGACCGCCGCGGACGGCGCCGCGGCGGTCGAGGCCGGCATCGCGCACTCACCGCAGGTCGCGCTCCTCGATGTGCGGATGCCCGGGGTCGACGGGATCGTCGCGACCCGCGCCCTGCGCGCGTTGGACCCGCCGGTCGCGGTCGTCCTGATCACCACGTTGGACACCGACGCGGTCCTGGTCGACGGGCTGGCGGCCGGTGCCGCGGGCTTCGTGGTGAAGACCGCTGAGCCGACGCTCCTGGCGTCCGCCGTGCGGACTGCGGCCACCGGGGGCTCGCTGCTCTCGCCCGACGCGCTCGCCCGGCTCGTGCGTCTCGCCGACGACCGCCCGCGTCGCGATCCACGGATCGACGCACTCGGAGAGCGGGACCGCGACGTGCTGCGCGAGCTGGCGACGGGCGCGTCGAACGCGGAGATCGCGGTGCGGCTCTTCCTCGCCGAGTCCACGGTGAAGGGGTACGTCTCCGCGCTGATGACGCGACTGGACTGCGCGAACCGTACCCAACTCGCACTCCTCGGGGCCGCCCTGTGAGCGGCGCACCGGATCTCGTCGTGCTGGGGCTCGGGCCGGCGGGACGCGCACTGGCACACCGGGCCGCGGCCTCGGGGCTGACGGTGCGCGCCTTCGACCCGGCGCCCGACGCGCGGTGGCGGCGCACCTTCGGGCTGTGGGCCGACGAGCTGCCGCCGTGGCTCCCCGACGGGGTCGTCGCCGCAGTTTCTTCGCCGCAGGTCGTCGCGCGGACCCGGCACGACCTGCGCCGGGAGTACGCGGTGCTCGACGTGAACGCGCTGCAGGACGCGCTGCCGCTCGACGACGTGGAGGTCCGGGCGGAACGGGCGGAGCGCGACGGGCACGCGGGCGCGTTCGTCGTCGATGCGCGGGGGCCGGCACCGTCGGACACCTCCGGCGTGCCCCGGCAGACGGCGGCCGGGGTGCTGGTTCCGGCCGGCGCGCATGAGGAGCTGTGGATGGACTGGCGGCCCGCGCCGGGCGTGCCGGACGCGGCGCCGGCGTCCTTCCTCTACGCCGTGCGGGTGTCCGACGAGGCAGTGCTGCTCGAGGAGACCTGTCTCGCGGGCGCGCCCGCGCTCACCGTCGAGGAGTTGGAGGTCCGCCTGCAAGCCCGGCTGGCCGAGCGGAGTATCGAGGCGGGCGCGCTGTACGAGCGGGTCGACTTCCCGCTGCTGGCCCCCGGTCCACGCCGCGGGCGTGGCTGGTGCGGGGTGGGCGTGCGCGGCACCACGCTCCATCCGGCAACGGGCTACTCCGTGGCGGGATCGCTGGCCTTCGCGGACGACGCGGTGGCGGCGCTGCGCGCGGCCCGGAACCCCGTCGGGGCCGACGCGGTCGCGGCGCACCGCCTGCGGGCGGCCGCGCTGCACGCGCTGCTGGGGATGTCTGCGCCCGAGCAGCGCGACTTCTTCGAGGTCTTCTTCGGGCTCCCCGATCGGCACGTGCGCGCCTTCCTGGCCGGACGATCCCCGGCGACGACGAACGCCGCAGCGATGGCTGCGGCGTTCGTGGCGGCACCGTGGGGGCTGCGCCGGCGCCTGGCGCGTGCTGTTACTCCGCCGGGTTCTCGCCGGCGGCGCTGAAGTCGGCCTGCTCGATCTCGAGCGACCGGGCCTGGCCGATGAGATCCTCGAGGGCGGCGGGCGGCAGCGCGCCGGCCTCGTTGTAGACGAGGTTGCCCTTCTTGAAGACCATCAGCGTGGGGATCGAGCGGATGTTGGCCGCTGCGGCGAGGCTCTGCTCGGCTTCGGTGTCGACCTTCGCGAAAACCACGTCGGGGTGGGCGTCCGATGCCTTCTCAAAGGTCGGCGCGAACGCGCGACAGGGCCCGCACCAGGAGGCCCAGAAGTCCACCAGCACGATATCGTTGCCGGTCACGGTCTGATCGAACTTGTCTGCGGTCAATTCAACTGTCGCCATACTCTCCCCAACGATTTTGCCGACTCCATGATTCCCATTCGCCAAAATGTCGGATGGGATCGCTATTGTCTACTCGGGCGCGCACCCGTGCGCCGCATGTACACCGAGTACATCTACTAAGGGGATACACATGACCGACGTGCTTCGCGCAGGTAACCAGCTCGGCCTCGGGGAGACCCTGGACTCCCTCAACGGCGGCTACACGCTGACCCTGCAGAGCGACGGCAACCTCGTGCTCACCGAGGGCACCGGCACCGTGGTGTGGGCCAGCGCGACCGACGGCAAGGGCGTCGAGCGGGCCAACTTCCAGACCGACGGAAACTTCGTGCTCTACAACGGCGCCGGCGAGGGCGTCTGGTCGACCAACACCGAGGGCACCGGCGCCGACCGCATCGTGCTGCAGGACGACCGCAATCTCGTCGTCTACGCCGGTGACGTCGACAAGTGGGCCTCCAACACGGCCACCGACCAGCCCGCCCCGGCTCGTCAGGCCGCTCCGGAGCCCGAGCCCGTCGCCGCCGAGGCGCCCGCCGCTCCCGCGCCGCGCACGCACACCGTCGCCTCGGGCGACACCCTGTGGGCCATCGCCGAGCAGTACCTGGGCGACGGCAACCGCTACACCGAGATCGCGCAGCTCAACAACATCGCGAACCCGGATCTGATCAACGTGGGCCAGGTCATCACCATCCCCTGATCGCCGAAGATCACGCTCTGAATCACGCAACGGCCCGCCCTCGCATCAGCGAGGGCGGGCCGTTGTCGTGGTCAGCGGGTCCGCGGATGGCAGCCCAGCGACGCCGAGACCACGGCGAGCGGCGTGCTCGCCAGGCGGAGGTTGTGGCGCTCCTGCGGCGTCATGGTCCAGCGGGCGTGCAGGTTCCGAGCGAATGCGAACATGATGCGGATCCTTCTCCGGCGGTGCCGGTCGTACGGTGATCCATCGAGTATCGAACCGAACCACCGAGTGGCGCAACGCTAATCGCGTTAAGACCGCGTATCGGTCGCGTAGCCGTCACTCGCCGCGCAGCAACCCCTTCGCCACGTGGGTCACCTGGATCTCGTTGCTGCCCGCGTAGATCATCAGCGACTTCGCGTCGCGCGCGAGCTGCTCCACGCGGTACTCGGCCATGTAGCCGTTGCCGCCGAAGAGTTGCACGGCCTCCATCGCGACCTCGGTCGCGGCCCGCGAGCTGTAGAGCTTCATCGCCGACGCCTGCGCCAGCGTGGGCGGCTTACCCGCCCGCGAGGCCTCGATCGCGGTGAACAGCATGTTCTGGACGTTGATCCGGGCCACCTCCATCTCGGCGAGCTTGAGCTGGATGAGCTGGAACTTCCCGATCTCCTGGCCCCACAGGGTGCGCGAGCGCGCGTAGTCGATCGAGAGTCGCTGCGCCTCGTTGATGATGCCGAGCGCGAGCGCCGCAATACCGATCCGCTCCGCCGTGAACCCCGCCTTCGCGGAGGCCCCGCCGCCGCCGGGCGTCTCCTCGGTCTCGCCGAGCAGGCGGTCCGGCCCGAGACGCACGTCGTCGAAGAAGAGTTCCCCGGTGGGCGAGCTCATCATGCCCATCTTCTTGAAGGCCTTGCCCTGGGTCAGCCCCTCCATGCCCGTGTCCAGCACGAAGGTGAGCACCTTGCGGTCGCGGATCGGCGTGCCGTCGCCCTCGTCGAGCTTGGCGAAGACCACGATGGTGTCGGCGTGCGGGCCGTTGGTGATGAAGGTCTTCTGCCCCTTGAGGATGTACCCGCCGGAGCCGTCGCGGCGGACCGTCGTCTTCATACCGCCGAGCGCGTCCGAGCCGCTGTCGGGCTCGGTGATCGCCCACGCGCCGACCTTCTCCATCGTGACCAGCTCGGGCAGCCAGCGCTTCTTCTGCGCGAGGGTGCCGCGCGACTTGATGGTCGAGACCGTGAGCCCCATGCTCACCCCCATCGACCCGATGAGGCCGAGGCTCACGCCCGCCATCTCCACATTGAGGATGAGGAACATCGATGAGCTGAGGGTGCTGGAACCGCCGGCCTTCGGCTTCTCCCCCGCCTCCTCGGCGGCCAGCTCGGCCTCCAGGTTCTCGCGGTTGACCTGGTCGATGCCGAAGGTCTGCAGCATCTTGCGGGTGATGTCGTAGGGCGGCAGCGCGCCGGTCTCCAGCTCGTCGACGTGCGGACGCACCTCCTTGTCGATGAACGCCCGCAGGGCGTCGCGCACCATCAGGTCTTCGTCGGACCACTCGAACACCGGAAACCTCCGTCAATAGAACATGTTCTACATACTGGGGTCCATCCTCGCACCTCCCGCGAGCCGATGGTGCGCGAACCCCGACGAAGCCTTGACCTCAACCATCGTCGAGGAAATAGCGTCGACGCCATGGAGACCTACACCGACGCCCGCATCCTCACCCAACCCGTCGGCTACTGGGCCAGCATGGCCGGCAGCGCCGTGGTGACCCACATCCGCGCCACCCTCGAACGACACGGCCTCACCCAGCCGCAGTGGTGGGCGCTGAACTACATCGCCGCCCGGCCGGACGGGGTGCCGCTCGACGAGGTGGTCGAGTACCACCGCGGCTTCGTCGACACGGACGACGCGCTGCGGCCCGACGTGACCTGCCTCGTCGCGACCGGCCTGCTCGAGGAGGCCGACGGGGTCCTCACGGTCAGCGCGGCCGGGCAGCAGCGCCGCGACGAGACGTGGCCCGACATCCGGGCCGCCCTCGCCAGGATCCGCGCCGGCCTCAGCGACGACGAATTCATCACCACCATCCGATCGCTGCAGCGGATGATCGACAACGTCGGCGCGAGAGCGTGGCACGCCTGAATCAGTTCACCTTGCGCTCCAGGGCGTCCCAGAACGGGGCGCGGAGAACGAACTTCTGGATCTTGCCGGTCGCAGTGCGGGGCAGGGAGTCGACGAAGTCGATGCGCTTGGGGCACTTGTAGCCGGCGAGATGCTCGCGGGTGTGGGCGATCAGGTCCTCGGCGGTCACTCCGTCGGCCACGACGATCGCGGTGACCAGCTCGCCCCACTTCTCATCGGGAATGCCGATGACGGCGACCTCGCGCACCGCCGGATGCAGCGCCAGCGCGTCCTCGACCTCGATCGAGGTGACGTTCTCTCCGCCGGAGATGATGACGTCCTTCTTGCGGTCCGCGATCGTCAGATAGCCGCCGTCGAAGGTCCCGCGGTCGCCGGTGTGGAACCAGTCGCCCTCCAGCGCGGCGGCGGTCTCGGCGGGCTTGTTCCAGTACGCGGTGAGCGCGTGGTTGGTCCGGGTGAGGATCTCGCCGTCCTCGTCGATCGCCAACTCCACACCGAGGGCCGGCGCACCGGCGCGGCCGAGCTTGCGGGCCACCTCCATCGGGTCGTCGCCCGACCACTCCGCGCGCTCGCGGTTCACCGTGATGAGCGGCGAGGTCTCGGTGAGGCCGTAGATCTGGATGAACTCCCAGCCCAGCTCGAACCGCACGCGGTGGATCACGCGCGTGGGCGGCGGCGCACCCGCGCAGATGACGCGCACGGTGCCGCTGCCCGGGATCGGTCCGTCCCACTCGGCAGCGGCGTCGAGCGCCGCGGTCACCACCGCGGGCGCGGCGCACATGATCGTCACGCCGTGGTCGCGGACGCGGCGGAGGATCTCGGCACCGTCGACCTTGCGGAGGACGACGTGCTTGATCCCGACCCCGGTGGCGGCGAACGGCATTCCCCAGCCGTTGGCGTGGAACATCGGCAGGGTGTGCAGCAGGACGTCGTTGTCGGTGAGGGCCACGTGCAGCCCGAAGACCGTCGCGTTGAGCCACAGGTTCCGGTGCGTGAGCTGCACGCCCTTCGGCCGCGCGGTGGTGCCGGAGGTGTAGTTGATGGTGGCGGTGGCGGTCTCGTCACCCGCCCAGGGCGCGGGGTCGGCGGTGCCGCCGAAGATCGCATCGTCGTCGCGGCCGAGGACGAAGACGTGCTTCGCCGTGACGGTCTCGGCGAGGTGCTCGACCTCGGGATCGAGGAGCAGCACCTCGGCGCCCGAGTCCTCGACGATGTACTCGACCTCGGCGGGCGCGAGGCGGAAGTTGACGGGCACCAGGATGCGACCCCAGCCGGAGACGCCGAAGAACGAGGTCAGCAGCCGCGCGGCGTTCTGCGAGACGATCGCGACGCGGCCGCCCACGGGGACGCCGAGTTCGTCGAGGCGGGCGGCCTGCCCGCGGGCGAGGGCCGCCATCTCGGCGTAGGTCTTCTCGCCCCACGACGGTGCGGGTTGGTCCAGCTCGTCGACCATCCCGATGCGCTCGGGATAGACGATCTCGGCCCGGTTCAGGAAGTCACGCACACCCAGATTCACGAACATGCGGCCCAGGCTATTGCCGTCGCACCCCTCCCGCGGCGAGTCCGGCAAACCGACCCTGGCGCCATCCTTGCTAGCTTGCTAGCATCCTAGCCATGGGAGACGAGGTGAAGCAGTTCAACGTGTACCTGCCGGCCGCATTGATCAAACGGATCAAGCTGCACGCGTTGGAGACCGAGCAGTCGCTGTCGGCACTGTCGGCCGCCGCCCTGACCGAGTACCTCGCCTCCCATTCCCCCGATCCGTCCACCGAGGAGTAACGCCATGTCCACACAGGGTGTCGCCGCCTTCTACATCACCACCCACAACTGGGGTGCCACTGCCAAGTTCCTGACCGACCTCGGCTTCACGGTCGATTTCGAGACCGATCACAACTCGGGGCAGCTCACCGCTCCGGAGGGACCGTCGATCTTCGTCGCCGAAGTCCCCGCGTCCGAGCCGACGGGGATCTCCCCGGTCGTGCGCATCGACGACGAGGCCGCGTTCGACGCCGCCTTCGCCGACACCCACTACGGGGCCCGCGAGGCGACCCTGCGCGATCCGGACGGCCGCACCTGGGTCGTCCAAGCGTCAGCACTGCGATGAACACCGTCGCCCCCGAGGACACCGCTGCACGCACCGCACTGTGGCGCGCTCTGCACGCCGAGCTCGACCCCTCCCCCGTCCTCACCGACACGATCGGACTCGACCTCCTCGCGCCGGCACCGGGCTGGCGCGACCGCGCCGACATGGACCCCGACTTCACGCGCGGGATGCGCGCCTGGGTCGCGACCCGCTCGCGGATCGTCGAGGACCTCGTACTGAGCAGCGGTATCGAGCAGTACGTGCTGCTCGGCGCCGGTCTCGACACCTTCGCCCAGCGCCACCCGGACTCCACCGCCACCGTCTTCGAGGTCGACGAGCCCGGCCCCCAGCAGTGGAAGCGCATACGCCTCGACACACTCGGCCTGCTCGCGGACCGGCAGCGGTTCGTCCCCGTCGATTTCGAATCCGACGGGGACTGGCTCACCCGCCTGCACGCGCTCGGACTCGACACCCTCCGGCCCGCCGTCGTCTCCTCCCTCGGGGTATCGATGTACCTGACCCCAGAGGCGACCGCAGTCACCCTCGAGACCGTCGCGGGGCTCGCGCCCGGCACCGTTTTCGCGATGACCTATCAGCCGCCCACCGAATCGCTGTCCGGGGTAGACCGCCACGCCCGCGAGGTCAGCATGGCCGGGGCGGAGGGTAACGGCACACCGTTCCGGTCCTTCTACACCGCTCGCGAAGCGACGGATCTCGCTCGGGCGGCGGGCTTCTCGTCGGCGCAAACGATCTCCACCGAGGACGCCGCCACCCGCTACTTCTCCGGCCGGTCCGACGGGCTCACCCCCGCCCACGGCGAGGAGATGCTCATCGCCACGGTGTGACCGTTGCCGCCGTTCTTACCTCTGACTAAAGTCAGAGATATGAACGAACAGGTGGACGACGTCCGGCGGTTCAACCGCGCGGTCACCCAGCGGCTCGGCGTGCTGCAGGATCGCTACCTCGCGCGGGACCGGCCGCTCGGGCAGGCGCGACTGCTCTGGGAGATCGGGCGGTCGCCGGATGGCGTCGACGTCCGGGACCTGCGGGGGCGCATGGATCTCGACTCCGGCTACCTCAGCCGGCTGCTCCGCGCGCTCGAGTCCGACGGCCTGGTCACCGTCGCCGGGGCAGACGGTGACGGTCGGGTCCGGACCGCGCGGGTCACGCCCGAGGGCGCGGCTGAGTACGACGAGCTGGAGGCTCGCTCCGAGGACGCCGCCGGCGCACTGCTGGCCCCGCTGTCGGAGGGACAACGCGAGCGGCTGGTCACGGCGATGCAGGAGGTGGAGCGCCTCCTGCTCGCGTCGCTGGTGCGGATCGACGACGCCCGCCCCGAGTCGCCGGCGGCGGTGTTCGCGGCGCACGCCTACTACGCCGAGCTGGGCGAACGCCTGCAGGACGGTTTCGACCCGGGCGTAGGAGGCGCGATCCGGGACGCGGCGATCACGCCACCCGCCGGACTCCTGCTCGTCGCGACGCTGCGCGGGGAGACGGTGGGGTGCGGCGCGCTGACGTTCCAGGACGACGGGTTCGCGGAGGTCAAGCGCGTCTGGGCCGCGCCGTCGGTGCGCGGACTGGGGCTCGGCCGACGGATCATGGCCGAGTTGGAGGAGCGGGCGCGGGCCGCGGGCGTCCGGACCCTGCGCCTCGACACGAACGGCAACCTCACCGAGGCGATCGGCCTCTACCGGAAGCTCGGGTACCGCGAGGTCGAGCGGTACAACGACAATCCCTACGCGCACCACTGGTTCGCGAAGGACCTGTCGACGATCGGCCCTATCATCTCCGCATGACCGACATCTCGCTGGCGGAGATCCTGCTCCGCCTGGCCGCTGCGCTCGCTCTCGGTATCGCGATCGGCGTCGAGCGTCAGTGGGCGGCGTTCAACGCGGAGCTGCAGACCAATGCCCTCGTCTCGCTCGGTTCCGCTCTCTTCGTGGTGTTCGGCGCGATGAGTTTCGCCGGCACCTCCGGCGACCCGCGACGGGTGGCGGCACAGGTCGTCACCGGCATCGGATTCCTGTGCGGCGGAGTGATCCTCAAGCAGGGCGCCACCGTTCTCGGACTGAACACCGCGGCGACACTGTGGTCGTCGGCGGCGATCGGCTGCCTCTGCGCGGCGGGCATGTTCGCGGTGGCGGTCCTGGGGACCGTGGCCGTGGTCAGCTGCAACATCTCTCTGCGCTGGCTCAGCCGGGCGATCGGAAGGCGCGGCGCCAACCCCCTCGGCGTGGCCTCCGAGTACCTCGTCGAAGTGGATTGCTCCTCCCGTGAGGAGGGCCCGATCCGCGACCGTCTCTTCGAGGAGTTCCGCGACCGGCGGTTCGCCGTGAGCGCGGTGCGGACCACGGACGATGCGACCGGGGCGCGGATCTCGGTCGACGTGACCGTGCGCGGCGGGACGGACGCGCGGTTCGCCGAGGCGGTCGACGCGCTCGCCCTGCTCCCCGGCGTCGCCGCGGCGCGCTGGACCGCGGCCCGCTGAGCGGTTATCCCGCCGAGGGGTGCGCCGAGACGGGCAGGCCCTGCGGCGACGCTCTCGCCGAGCGCCTCTGGCAGCTCCAGGTCCAGCCCGGCCCGTTCCGCACCACAGTCGGCGACGAGCCGGCCTGACCCGAAGGCGACCCCATGGTCGACACCCCGATCCGCATCTCGCTGGACAGCCAGGCGATCGTCTTCCACTACTCGAAGATCGGGTACTGGCCCGGCACCGCCGTGCTCGCCCGCATGGACATCGACGTGGACGCCTTCACAGGCTGGGAAGGGCCGAAGCCGGCGCGGATCGAGCTCGCGGACCGATGATGCGGCCCGGGAACTGTTCGTCGTGGCCGGCCCACGCGCATTCAGGGTCGCTGTCGGTACCCCTTTCCACGGGGCTCCCCATCTCCCCGGACGCACCTAGCGTGTGAAGAGCCAGCCGGTAGCGATACGAACATGTCAGTCCTGCCTGGAATGATCGCCCTCAGTGGCATGAGCGCGATCAGCACCTGGGCTGATCCGACAGGTCGCGGGAGGGGAACGACGGCGGGTGGGATCAGAGAATCAGACCTCGATGGAGTGGATCAATGCGCATCCACTGGCAAGCCTGTTGTTCTGGTGGGCGATCGCGTTCACCGTTCTGTACATCGGCCGTCACCTGGTGGCCTGGTTACTCGTACAACTGCTAATCAGGATCATGCCGTCGCGCGAGAGGAAGATCAACAAGCACTACTCGGTGCTCGATCGACGACCTCGAGAACTTGTTCCTGATGCGTCGATGCCCTACTCAACTATTAAGCGGCAGCGGGTGCCGTCGGGCTTGACAAAGGCGCAGTTCAAGGAGTGGGAGCACATCGCCGACCTGGCCGTGCCGATTGACCATATGGACTTGGTGTCGTGGGCCCAGTGGGACATGCGGCGGTCGCGCCTGGTGGGTCTGATCGTGAGAACGCGGGAAAGGCTCGGTGGTGCGTCCGGGTTGGTGATCACTCTGGCTGTTGCCTGGTGGCTGCGGCCGATTCCCGGCGTGGTTTCTTGGATCAACGACGCCTGGACACGAATCGGGTCGTTTGTCAGCGAGGGGCAGCTGCCGCGCTACCTTCCAGCTGTGCTCCTTGTTCTCGGTCTGATCATCGCCATCGGACGCATGCCGTTGATCGATGGGACTGCTGCACGATCGGGTGACAGTGTCGGTGTCATGCCGCTGAGGCGGCTGTGTTGATGATCGTCTCGTATTCGACGGGCGTCAACCGGCCGAGGCGGACCTGACGGCGTCGGCGGTGGTA
>NZ_VIGX01000345.1 GCF_007858475.1 Tsukamurella conjunctivitidis | reverse complement strand
CATTAAGAAGTATCTCCCAGAACAACCCTTCCCTTATAGTGAAGATGAGATTACGACGGTCTCAAGCGCATTTTTAGCGGCAGAAGTTTTAAGAGAGAAATTGACGCGTAGACTCAATCAAGAACTCCCTTATACCATCGCCGTTGAAATTGAAGAGTTTAAAATTGAAGGCAACCTCTACCGCATCTTAGCGGCTATCTCTGTAGAGAGAGAGAGCCAAAAAGGGATTGTTATCGGTAAAGGGGGCGCAACCTTAAAAGAGGCGAGCACACAGGCGAGAATCGATTTAGAGCGTCTCTTTGATGCTAAAGTCTTTCTACGCGCCTTTGTGAAGGTGAGAGAAGGATGGTCTGATGACGAAAAGGCACTCAATGCCCTCGGCTATAAAGATCTCTAAAGAGAGCAACTCTCCTCAAGCAGATAAAGATCTTCCTTTGGAAGATCTTTTCCGTTCATAGCTTCTACCCCAAAAACTACCTCTATGAATCGATTTCAATATC
>NZ_VIGX01000344.1 GCF_007858475.1 Tsukamurella conjunctivitidis | reverse complement strand
GTCCGGGACGGTCATGGACGAGGAGCCGTGCGGCGCACGACGTTGTGCAGGACCGCGTCGGACTGTGCACCTCGACGCGTCAGGCCCAGTGCATCCCGCAGTTCCTCCACCATCTGTTCCTCGTCGCGCTCCGCGCCATCGGAACGCACCCACTCGGCGAGTTCGTCGAGCTGGTCGTCCCCGTAGGCGGCCAGGGGGAGCCCCCGGGCAATGGCCGGACGTGGGTCGCGCGGAACATCCGCCCTGATCCCGCCCTCGGAGTCGTCGGCGGACCGCGGATCGCTCCGAGCACCTCCGTCACTGCCTGCACCAGCATCCAGGGGATCGAGGGTGTCCAGGCGCTGACGAATGTCGTCCGTGGCCGCCACCTGGGCATCCAGGTGCGGATCGGCCTCTGGTTCATCCACGGCGGCGTCCTCGGGAATCTCCACGGCCTGCTCGATCGGTCCGTTGATTCCGTCCACGGCATCGAGGACGACCTGGACGATCTCCTCCGCCTC
>NZ_VIGX01000343.1 GCF_007858475.1 Tsukamurella conjunctivitidis | reverse complement strand
GAGATCTCCACCCTGTCCAAGACCTACTCGATGGCGGGGTGGCGGTTCGGCTACGCAGCGGGGGACGCCGAGGCCATCGCTGCCCTCAGGGCCTACCAGTCGGTGGCCTTCTCGACGATCTTCGGTGCGGTCCAGGATGCGGCCGAGGCCGCCCTGCGGGGCGACCAGGACTGCGTGGGCCGGATCGCTGCCACCTACGCCCACAGGCGGGAGTCAGTGGTCGCAGGACTTCGTCGCCAGGGCTGGCACGTCGCCGCCACGCCCGGCACGTTCTTCGTCTGGGCGCGCGCCCGGGGAACCGGGGACGGGGAGGCGCTGGCCGAGCGTCTGCTCGAGGAGGCCCATGTGGCAGTCGCCCCCGGGGAAGGGTTCGGGGAGCAGGGACGCGGCTGGTTCCGTCTCAGCCTGGTCCACGATGAGGACACCCTGGTCGAGGCGCTCAGGCGCCTGGAGGAGTGGTCACGGGCGCAGGGCAGGAGCCAGGTGTGAGCGCGCGGACA
>NZ_VIGX01000342.1 GCF_007858475.1 Tsukamurella conjunctivitidis | reverse complement strand
AGTGTGAGGAGGTCCTTGGCGGCCTGCTCCTTCTCGGCCCGTCCCATGTCGGGACGGTGGGTGGTGAACACGTCGAACAGCTGTGCCCGGACGGAGATCACAGGGTTGAGAGCGTTCATCGCTCCCTGGAAGACCATGGAGATCTTGTCCCAGCGGAACGCTCGCAGGTGGTCCCCACTGAGCGCGGTGATGTCGATGTCCTCGCCGCTGTGGTCATGGAGGGTGGCCTCGCCGGAGGTGAGCAGGGCGGGTGGCTTCAGCAGGCGGTTGATGGCGTAGGCCAGGGTGGTCTTGCCGCAGCCCGACTCCCCGGCCAGGCCCAGGATCTCGCCCCTGTTGAGCACCAGGGACACGTCGCGGACGGCCTCCACGGGTGGGGTCACCTGGTAGACGACCGACATGTGTTGGGCAGTGAGGACCGGGGTCTGGCGGGCCATGTAGGCCGCATGGTCGGGCGTGGTGAGCGGACCCGCCCACACGTCCACTGGCGATGTCGTCAT
>NZ_VIGX01000341.1 GCF_007858475.1 Tsukamurella conjunctivitidis | reverse complement strand
AATGGGAACCGCGGAGACGGCGGTGAGCTTCGCACCCCAGACGAGCGCCTCGTCGACAGCCTTGCGCAGCGCTGAGGAGGCGACATCGGATCCGTCCACGCCCACCACGATGCGCTCCACGGGCGTGAAGTCCTTCCCCGAGGTGTGCTTGGGGACGATGACCACCGGGCACTTCGAGTGTGCGGGCAGCGCGGAGGAGACCGTGCCCAGGAGGCGGTCGGCGAACCCACCACCGCCGCGCGAGCCGATGACCACCAGGTCGACCTCACGCGACATCTCCACCAGGACCGCAGCCGGGTCACCGGGTTCGATGGATCCGGAGACCCGGACGTCACCGCGCGCCTTCGCCGCTGCGACGGCTTCGTCGACAACCTGCTGGGCCCCTCGCCTCAGGGCCTCGTCGTCCAGCACCGCGTACCCTCCGTCGAGGGCGGCGGCGGAGTAGGACGCCAGCGCGTAGGTGCAGATCACGTGGATCCGGCCGCCAGTCCTCAGGGCACG
>NZ_VIGX01000340.1 GCF_007858475.1 Tsukamurella conjunctivitidis | reverse complement strand
GCCCTTGGGGATCGGCAGGGAGGTGGACTGCACGGCGTTGAGACGCTGGGAGATGGCCGGGACCTCCTCCTTGGTCAGGACCTTCTTCTGCTTGCGCAGCGTCTTCTCGATCTTTGCCAGGGTGACCTGACCGTCCTCATGTCCGGACTGGATGAGGATGACGGGAACGTTCTGGGCGACGCGGTTCACGCGCTTGCGTTCCGCTGCCAGCATCGGACGGACCCGGGCTGAGGGCCCCTCGGAAATGAAGACCACACCGGGGCGACCGATCAGGCGCCAGATGACGTCCTGTTCCCGGTTGGCGGCCACAGGCTCCTCGGAGATGATCCATCCACGCTTGATCTGGCTGATCACCGCATAGACGGATCCGACAGTGCCGTCGATCTGGGCGTACATCGCCTTGCGGACCAACGATGAGAGCAGGACGAGGCCCAGCAGGACCGCGAGCATGACGCCGGTGAGGGTCCACAGGACGACATTGGCATGTGTGAGCACCGCGAC
>NZ_VIGX01000339.1 GCF_007858475.1 Tsukamurella conjunctivitidis | reverse complement strand
CCGCGACCACTCCGGAGACACCGTTACCGGAACTGGCGCCCATCATGGACGATGTGGAGTTCGATCTGGGTCTGCCCTTCCACATCGAGGCACCCGCCGCTGGTCCGTCCGAACGCACACAACAGGTCGACACCCAAGTCATCGAGACGGACGGGAGCGAGGTACCCGCAGACGTCGTCGATCGCTGGAGCTTGGGAGGTGACTTCTCCCGGATCGCTTCCTTCCCTCTTGACCGCGCACACGTCTTCGGTTCCTTCTCCCCCACTCCCGAGCGCATCAACTCCTACAGTGCCGCGATTCTGGGCACCGATACTGTGGATGAGCTGACCGACCCTGATCCCGACGACTACTTCGAGCCGCAAGACGGGTCTGCCACCGACGGATGGATCGTCTGGCGTTCCTCGACGGTCAATGGCCATGACCAGACGACCTCGGGTGTCGACAACTGGAAGATCGAGTCCCTGGAACGCAGCAGCGGCGCGGTTCGGGTGCTCGCAACGG
>NZ_VIGX01000033.1 GCF_007858475.1 Tsukamurella conjunctivitidis | reverse complement strand
CTACCACCGCCGACGCCGTCAGGTCCGCCTCGGCCGGTTGACGCCCGTCGAATACGAGACGATCATCAACACAGCCGCCTCAGCGGCATGACACCGACACTGTCACCCGATCGTGCAGCAGTCCCGGGCGTCCTCGGGCTATTCATTCTGGCAGTGTCGACTTATTCGGTATCGGCGGTACGTGCGCGCCTGTACCGCTACCGTGCGCTACGCGCCCAACTCGATACGTGGATCTACGTCCGGGAGAACGCCCCGACCCTGGAATGGAGCGACGTGCCGACGCCCCGCCGGTCCCGGCTGTCCTGCTGGCGAGCGGCCAAGAACAGCATCGCCACCTATCGCATGATGATCGAGCTGTCCGACGCCGACTTCGTCGGACTCCCGCCCCTGGCACACCCCAGGAACTAGCGCCGCGCGATCACCGCGTGCAGGCGCACCGCGATCCGGAGCGCATCGCGCCCCAGCGCGTCGTCGAGCAGCCTGTTCGCCGCCGCGAGCTCGTGCTGCTCCAAGACCTGCTCGGCCGCGGCCGACAGCCCTGCCCGAACTCCCTGGATCATCGCTGGTGCGAACTCCGCGAGGATGAAGCTCTGCCGCTCCAGCACGGCAAGGCCCGCCGCGGCGCAGTACTCCTCGAGGTGCTTCCCGGCCTCCTGGTTCGACGTGAAAGGCAGCGGGATCCGCGCCCGCACCTCGTCGAGCTCCGCGGTGGCAACAGGATCATCCGTGACCAGCACCTGCAGACTCGACCAGTCCGTGTCCGTGAGCCCGACCCGGCCGCCGACACGCACAACCCGCGCGAACTCCCCCACTGCCACCGCGGGATCGTACTGAAGGTGCTGCAGCACCCTCTCGGACACGAGTGCATCAACGCTCCCGGTCGCGCACGGCAGGACTGACGCCTCAGCCTTTTCGATCTCGACGTTCGACACGCCTGCTGTCCGGGTGCGTGCCGTCTCGAGCATCGGGTCGTTGGCGTCGAAGCCGATCGCGCGGCCGGACTGACCGACGATGTTCGCCAGCTGCAGCAGCTCCTCGCCCGTGCCGCACCCGACGTCGACCACGGTGCCGCCGGCGGTCAGCTCCAGTCGGTCGCGGACCCACCCCCGCAGCGCCTGAACGACGTCCATCTCTCCCTGGCGGTCGAGGGCGGATACGAACCTCTCCACCTCGGGCTCGTGCATCTTGCCGACGGCGAAGCTGGCCTGGTCGTTCTGCGTCATGGCGGCATCGTACCGTCGCCCGCAGGCGCGCCCAGACTGCCACAGGAGTGGCACGTGTGGTTTTTGCGTGTAAGTTATGTGTCTGCGGGAGGTAGTCGACAGACTTTCTACAAGCACGGCGCGCCTCCCACGCCCGGAAAGTTTCTACTAGCAGAATCGACGCCATGGCTGCACGTATGGGACGCCCGCCCAAGGGGGACGGTGATCGCACGGTCGTCACCTCGTACATGGCGACGAAGCAGAAGACCGCACTCACCGCGCTCAAGGCTCAGTACGGCTTCACACAGCTGAGCCCGTTCATCGAGGAGATCCTCGCTGGAGTCGTCCGAGGCGACATCGACATCAGCTCCCTGCGGCAGCCTGCACTCCAACTCGACCTGAGCGGGAAGGGATACCGCGCTGCCTCATGATTCCCAGCCAGCATGGCGGCGAATAGCTGTGCGCGCCTACCCGATTGCCACTTCTCCTACCCTAATTCCATAGCGGAAGCGCAGAACACGAGCGGGAATCCGCTCCAGGTTCATCGGGAACGAAAAAGACCCCCTAGCGCCAACTAGAGGGTCTTCTCGAAAGTTTCTCGGGTGCAGAGCTGCAAACTCTGGATCCCAGATGCGTTTCCGCACTACCCGAAGGGATCAATTGTCCGCCGAGGACTGGTCTCAGGGTAGCGCGCACTCTGAGCACGTTGCAAGTGAATCAGCGAGTGTGGGCGCGTCGTCACATCTACAGGGGTGGGACGCCCACTCGTACATCTCTCCTACCTGCGAAAACACGCCTGCGCTTGGTGCTGGTGTGTCATTTGGTGCTGATGGTGTCGGCGTGTCGCGTGACGCAGCCTGGGACTTCGCGTGCGAGATGTCCCCGCGAGGCGACCTCCGGCGACTCATGCCAGATGGGTACAGCGACGCCGGCATCACCCCGATCGGCAGCGTCGCGCCCGCGACGCCGTGGGCCGTTCACCTGACGGACGCACGCTTCCAGTTCCGGTTGCTGGGCTTCGACTTCGACGCGAAGGGTGCGACCGAAGAGATCCGGTCCCGGGCGCGGGCGGCGGCGCAGCACGCCGCCGAAGAGCTGGTGCGGATGCTCCAGGAGTGCGGCATCGAGCACGTGGTGTGCGAGTCCGGGCCGTCGCGTGGCCGCCACGTATGGGTGGCGCTCGCCGAGACGATGGCTCTGGATGACGTCGTGGAGCTGGCAGACGTCGCCCGCAGTGTCTTCGGCCGCGTCACCGAAGGCGGGGCGTGGGTGCTCGATATCGGGATGCTGTGCAACCAGAAGATGGGCCTGCTCCGTCCTCCTGGGGCCCCGCACCCTGCCGGCGGCGCGTCGACGATCCTCGCCGGCGACCCGGCGGTCCTGCTGCCAGCCGGTCGGTCGACGACCCGCGAGCAGGTCGCCGCGCTCCTGCGGCTCCTGACCGCGGCCCGCGCCGCGCAGCCCGCCGACGACCGCTACGGCGACGCGGCCGCGCGCACCGTCACGGTCGCCGCGGCAGACGACGGGCACCTCTGGATCCCTGGAACCCGCCGCGAACTGGGCGGCCAGGCCCTCGCCAAGCTGCACGCCCCGATCGCCCCCGACGTGGATACCTCCGACGTCCTGTTCTCGCTGCTGTGCAGCTGCGCGCGGGCGCACTGGACCTTCACCGAGGTCCACACCCGGCTCGCCGGGCTCCCCGGGATGGAGCACGCCCGCACCCGGCGCAGCAAGAAGGACCCGGACGTGCGTGAACCTCGGCCCCGCAAGGGCAGCCAGTCCCCCAAGCGCGTCCTCGCCGCCGACTGGCAGCGCGCGGTGCAGTTCCTCGAGGAGAACAGCGTCACGTTCGACGATGCCAGCGTCGACGACCCCGACTTCGCCCGCCGCACCGCGATCGTCTGCGCACAGACCGCAGCCATCCAGCGCCGCGCTGACGCCGACATGCACCGCTGGAGCATCCGGGGCGGCGCCGCCGACAGGCTCGTCCTCGACGCCCTCTGCGAAATCGCCGTCACCGTCGTCCAGCTATCCGTCGGCGCCGACATCCGAACCCTTGCCGAGCGCGCCGGCGTCTCCCGCGAGACAAGCCGCCGCGCCCTCATCCGCCTCGCCCAGAACGGCGCATGGGTGAGCCTGCACACCGAACACGTAGGCCCGCACGCGGCCGTCTGGAGCCTCTCACCGGTCCACGAACCAGCGGTGGCCACCACGTGGCCGGACAAGGCGCCCGGCACTGCAGGAGGGCCACCAGGCTCTCCCAGTGAGGGGACCATTCGTGTGTCACTCGGGGCCACTGGCCCCGATAGGGATCCTCACCCACCGGAGCACCCCCGGCTCCCAGCCGAGGAAGGGCCCACCGAGCGTCGGCGAATGCTCGCAGAGGCCGAGCGCCGCCGCGACCTCACTACGCACGACGCGTTCACGGGTACTGGACAGGACGCCCTGTCGACGTGGGACGCCCTGGTGTACTCCCGACTACCGATTGTCCCTGCCCGTATCGAGGAGGTTCTCCCACGCAGCACACCCGTGGAGGCTCTGGCCAGCGCAGTGGAGAGTCTGCACGCGTGCGGGTTGATCGAGTTGGAGGCCGACGGAACGATCCGGAGGCTGCACAAGGCGGCCCGTGACGGCTATGCCGCAGTTGCTGGCACCGTAGGAACACTCGACGCGCGGATCGAGCAACATCGTCTTGAACGTGAACTGTGGGCCTGGTGGCTCGACGAGATGATGTGGACGACCACCGCGGGCCGGTCCGAGCGGCGCCGCAGCTACCGCAGTGCGCGCCGACGCCCAGGCCAGCAGACCCTCGACGTCGGGGCGCCGAGCTGGGCTGACCGTGCACCGTATCCGCGTCGACCGGGTGGTCGACGCGACCACCGCGCGGCGCGCGCGGGACTCAAGTCATCCACCCCCAACGCACTGGAAATATCATCCCAGGAGTGATATTTTTGATGCATGTCTCAGAAGGATGTGGAGGAGCTTGCGGTCGACCTTGCGCTGGACCAGTGGGGCTTCGTCACGACCGCCCAGCTTGTCGCTCGCGGCGCGACAACTGTTCAGGTGCGGCGCCTAGTTCAGGCCGGCGTGCTCGAACGCCGGGCGCAGGGCCTACATAGGCTCGTCCGGTTTCCCGACGACGCCCACGAGCTGGAGCACGAGGCCTACATCGGTCTCGACCCGACGCGGACGCTGTCCGAGCGGATCCGCGACAGCGCGCCACCCGTCGTCGCCCGCGGCGCGACCGCCGCCGCACTACACAGCGGGATCGGCGACATCCCCGCCGACCGGATCGAGTTCGCGGTGCCGGCGGCGCGCAAGACCCGCCTGGCCGACGTCCAACTGCACACACAGCCTCTCGAACCCGACGACTGGACCATCGTCGACGGGATGCACGTGACGACCGTCGAGCGCACGATCACCGACCTCGCGCGCGATCACGCCGGCGACGGCGGGCACCTGGCCAGCGTGGTCAAGGACGCGCTGTGGTTCGGGCTCACCCGCTACAGCGCGGTCGCCGCGGCGCTCGATCCCGTCGCCGAGAGCTGGGGCTTTGCGACCGGTCGCGCCTTCCTCGACGACCTCGTCACCATGGACGGCGCGATCTCGAAGACCAGCGTCGAGATGGTCCGCGCAGCACTCGCCGCAGGGGTCCTGCAGCTCGACGACCTGATCGCCTCGTGACCGGCCCGCATCCCCGCTCCGAGAGGGCGATCCGCGCAGCCCTGACCGACCGGCTCAAAGCCGAGGGCCGCAGGTCCGGCCGCGAGCTGCAGGACGTGCGTCGGCAGTTCGTGCTTCGTCGGTTCCTCACCCGCGTCTTCGCCGACCAGCCCGACCAGTGGATCCTCAAGGGCGGCACCGCCATGGTGCTGCGCCTGCCCAACGCCCGCCCGTCCAAGGACCTCGACCTCCTGCGCCGCGACGGCATCGACCTAGACCAGGCCCTGCGCGATCTTCGCCTGGCCGCCGCCCGCCCCGACGTAGACCCGTTCACGTTCCGCGTGACCCGCGCCGAGGAACGCGACGACCTGGAAGGCTTTCGCGTCACGATCGGCTGCTGGCTCGGACCCACCGAGTTCGATAAGTTCCCCATCGACCTCGTGGTCGGCAAGGGCGGGTTCATCGGGCCGGTCGAGCACTACCCCACCGTCGACCGATTCGCGGCGCCACCGGAATTCAGCGCCAGTGTTGACGTCGCCGTGTACCCCGTCTCTGACCAGGTCGCAGACAAGCTCGCAGCGATGTACGAGCGCCACGGCCGCGACCTCGCCAGCACCCGCCACCACGACCTCGCCGACCTGCTGCTCCTCGAGGACCACTTCCCCATCGACCACGACGTGACCGTCGCCGCGATCGACAACCAGAAGCGCGTCCGTGAAGGGCTCGTACTACCGGCTCAGCTGATCGCGCCCGACCCGGACTGGTACACGAAGTGGCCCAAGATCGCCGCGACCAGCCAACTGCCCGCCAGCCTCCACGACCTCAATGCCGCCCTCGCGCACGGACGCCGCTGCTACGACACCCTCCTGCAGGCGGACGCCACCGCGGCGCCGCAGCACCTCACCTGGACCCCGTCCGAGCTGAGCTGGAACCCGCACACCCCGCGCACCGACGAGCCCGCCGTCACGCCTCGCATGTACGCGGCGCTGCGCGCCGCCGGCAGTCAACGCTCGACGACAACACGGGCAGCCAGCACCCCAGCTGCGCGGCCGAAGACCGCGCGTGGCACCGATCGCGACCACGGAATCGAGAGGTAGCTCAGCGCTCCGGACCGGTATCGCGCTCCGGTGCGGGGCCGATCCCCCGCCGCGGTCCCGGCAGCTCCTGCCTATCGGCGCGTCCACGGCCGTCACCGCGGCGGAAGCTTGCGCCCAATGCCCCGTAGCCCCGGATACTGCGATCCGGATCCGGTGGCGCCAGCTCCAGGCCGTGCTCGTCGCGGATGAACTCCGCGAACCCAGGCAATCCGAACGTCAGCATGCCCCGCCCGGCCTCCGTGACCACGCCGGCCTCAAGCAGCTCGTCGCGCGTCGTCGACAAGCCCGTGCTCGACACGCCCAGTCGCTGCGCGATCGACGCGCGGGGCACCGGTCCGTCCCCCAGCTGCGCCATCGCCATCACGAACTCCTGCTGCGCCGGCGTCGTCGCGCGATCCAGGCGCGCCTCGTAGATCTGCTGCATCGACCTGTCCACCAAGGCCTGCCCACGCTCGACATGCTCGACCGTGATGACCGCGCCTGGATCGGGACGGCCCGCCGCCGCCCACGTGTGTTCACCGATCAGCTGCACCGTGTATGGATAGCCCTCAGCCCGAGCGACAGCCCGCCGCAGGGCCTCCGGTGTCCACTGCACCCCACGCTGCTGCGCTGGCGCCGCCAACGCGATCGCCGCGGCGTCGTCGCTGAGGCCACCGAGGGTGCGGTAGTCGAACCGCTCCGCGTTCGTCACCGCCTTGTTGATCACCGCCGTGCTCGTCGGCAGGCCCGCTCCGAACAACGCAACCGGCAGATCCGGGCGCCGAGCCTGGAGATTTTGCCAGGTGTAGCTCAGCGTCCGCAGACTCGCCGGATCGCCCTGCTGGATCTCGTCGACGAACACCACAACACCGCCCGGGCGCTGCTTGCGCACCTTGTCCCGGACCTCGGTCAGCAGGTCCTGCAGATCCCAGGTATCGACCGGCCCCTCACCCTCCGGTTCACGCGCACGAGGCGCCACCGTCGCCTCCGCCGACCCGACTCCCGGCACCGACAGCCCGAACTTCACCGTCAGCCGCTCACTGAGCCGGCCACGCTCACCGCCACGGTCACCAGTCACATCAGTCACCGCACGCTCAGCCGACCGCGCGATCGCCGACAGCAGCGACCCCTCCCCCGCCACGACCCACACCGTCAGCGCGTTGAACTGCTGCTCTGCCATCGTCTCCGCAGCCCGCAACATCGACGTCTTGCCCAGTCCCCGCGGCCCACGGTCGATCCGAATCCGCGGCACCAGCGACTGCGTCGCAGCCATGAACGACAACCGCTCCTGGTAGTCGGCCAACTCCTGGTCCCGACCAGGTACCTGACGCGCGATCGCACCAGGCGTGTACGGACTCGGCTGCACCATGCTCGACCACCCACCAGATAGATTCAGATAAAACCCGCCATTTATCTAGAACTATCTGACCACGGGAAACAGGCTCCGACAACACCTGTGCGCGGGGCCGCAGAGACTGCCGATTGGAAATCATCGAACGCCCGTGCTATGGTAGCCGTAGATCTGGCGGGGACGTAGGGAAGACGAACCCGCCAGCCCAAACCTGTATCAGCAGGTCATGCGCACTGTTGACGGCACCTTCGCTTCCCGCGTTACCATGAATGCATGTTCGATCCAAGGGTGTGGCAAGAGCGGAATCCGCCCCGCCCCGTGCGCGTCGACATCAGCAAGGCGTTCCCGAACCTCTCCCTCGCCGCGACCCGCGCGGACCGGCTACCGCTATGGATCCGCAGCGCCGGCGTCCGGCTCGAACTCACCATGGATGGAGAAGTCCTCGGCGTCTGCCGCCTCACCGACGGGCAATGGCTCATCAACGTCCGCATCCGACCTCGCATCGGTAACGCCGGAACCGCCTCCATGGAACTCTGGGTCACCCAGGAGGCTGTCTCCGCCTGGCCGGACGGCAACCTCAACACTCCCCCGATCCGGCACGCGCGCTGAGGCTTCTACCTGCGGCAACGCCCTCCTGCGGAGGCTCTTTACCGCGGTAAAGGCGGTGCTGGAACCGTTCGACACAACATCACTACGCGGAAAGTTCGGCGAGTCGCTTCCCAAACGCTCGCACGCGCTGTATCGTGGAACCCGCGAACGTTGAGAATGAATTTAATTCTCCCGCAAGGCGTTTCGTTCCCTCAGTCGTCTTTACCGCGGTAAAGACGATCCACCTCCGAAGTAGCCGACAGGCGAAGCATACGGAAGGAAATCATCACATGTCCGCACGCGTCTACAGCTTCGTGAATCAGAAGGGCGGGGTCGCGAAGTCCACGACTGCCGTCAACCTTGCAGCTGTTCTCAACAAGAGTCTCAGCGCGAACTACACCGAGTCGGAGGACTCCCCTGTCCTCCTCGGTTCCCTCGATCCCCAGGGGTCCGCGATCTGGTGGGGGTCGCGCATCGAAGCCCTCCCCTTCCATATGACCGACGTCGACCTGTCGCGGCCGGACGATCTTCCCAAACTCAAGCAGAGCGGACGCCTACAGCGCGTCCTTCTAGACACCCCAGGCTGGATCGGTAGCAGCCTCGACGACGAAGGCAATGAGAACACCAAGAGCGCGATCCGTGCGGCCGTGGCCATGAGCGACCTCGTGATCGTTCCCATGACCACCGAGCCGCTCTGCTTCGATCCGACCGCTCGGACGATCGAACAGGTCATCAAACCGGCCGGAGTGCCCTACCTCGTCGTCATCGGCGTCTACGACCCCCGAGATGGCAAGGCCGACCTCGAAGAGACGCAGGCCTTCATCCGCCAGATGGGCTGGCCGCTAGCCAAAACCGTCATCCGGCGGTACAAGCTCCACTCGCGCGCGGCAGTCACCGGGCAGCTGGTGACCGAATACCCCAAGAACCGCGTGGGTCTGGAAGCTCGGTCCGACTTCACCGACCTGGCGCTCGAGATCGAGTCGAGGAGCAACTGATATGGCCAACAACAAGCAGGACTCGGCCGGTCGTACCCGCGGCGGGCGAGCGAACTTTGCCTCGCTGGTCGCCTCCGTGGGCGAGCACTCGCCAGTGGACGGCATCGTTGACGGCCAGTTCTACGCGAACGTCCCACTCGACCAGCTCGTCGGGAACCCGCGCAACCGCAAGGTTGGAGACGTCAGCGACCTCGCTTCCATCGTCGAGAAGCAGCTCCAACCCGCGACTGCAATCACGGCCTCGCGGTGGCTTGCAGCCTTCCCGGAGGACGTCGAGGTCGTTGGCCGATCCAAGTACGTCATCATCGCTGGCAATCGCCGGCTCGCCGCCGCTCACGAGTTCGGGCGCAATGGTCTCGACATCCTCGTTCGCGATAGCCTCGCGAAGACCCGGGCAGACCTCGTACGCACAGCGATCGTCGAGAACATCGACCGCCGCAACTTCAACCCGATCGAGGAGGCCGAAGCGATCGAACAGCTCATCGCGGAGGTAGGCACGGCCTCCAAGGCGGCCGAACAGCTCAAGCGCACCGAAGGCTTCGTGTCGCAGCGACGGGCGCTCCTGAAGCTCATCGAGCCGCTGCGTGACGAAGTCCGTGCAGGCACCCTCGCTGTGCGTGATGCCCGCTCCATTGCCTCACTTCCTCCCGGCGAGCAGGCCGATGCCAGGGCGCAGTTCCGAACCGAGGAAGACTCGGCAGGGGAGGGGGGAGGCGAGCAGTCCCCATCGAAGCAGGGGGAGCGAGGGAAGAGCAAGCGGGGCGCCCGTGAAGCCACGCCTGAGTCGGTAGCCAAGACGGTGAGGCGATTGGCTGCACCGCCCGCGATCCTCGCGGCCGGCCTCGCCGAGACGCTCGACGCAAGCGAACTCAAGGAACTGGCGACAACCCTGTCGAAACTCGCCCGCGCTAGAAAATAGCGCCCGACCTGGCGTTATGCCGCACAACCCCCGGCCTTTACCGCGGTAAAGGCCGGGGGTTGCTGGCGTCTTTACCGCGGTAAAGGCGATCTGGGCGCGTCGATCCAGAAGGCTTTACCGCGGTAAAGGCGAGGAGCTGCGGCCAGCGCGCGGGGTGTGACGGCGCGCGACGAGGGGGCCGAACAGTGTTGCCGGAGCTTCGTGTGGTCGCACACCTGGGGGTGTTCTGGGTTGCCAGTCTGAGTGGCAAGTCTGGCTTCGGGCGGAACGCGCCGCGTGGGGGCTGTGTGCGCGCCGAGGGGGTAGGAAGGACGAGCGCGCCGCCGCGTATGACGATGCAGCCGGTCACGTGCTGCGCCGCGGGGCCGGGAAGTGAGGCTAGTTCCATGTCGCTGTTTGATTATTTTGGGGGGTGTCGATGCGGGGTGCCGCTGCTGCGAATCCCGTCGCTCGGCAGCTGCTCGATCGGTCCGTGCACCGTGCGGAGGTCCGGCGCGCTGCGCTGGTCTACGCGACGCGGGTGGACCTGCTGGCCCGCAACGCGCAGCACCCGTCCTACTCGCAGGCCGATCGCTGGGTCGACACTGCCGCCCTGGTCGTCGACCCGGCCAGGATCCTCGCTGACGTCGCGCACGATGCGCACGGGTACCACATCGTGCGCGCTCTGATCGACGCTGAGGACGCGATCAACGCCGAGGGCATGCTGGACCCTGATCGCGGCATGGCGATCTACGACGAGGTGATCATCACCGCGGTCGCAGCGGCCAGCGCGTGCCGGGAAACACCTGTCACAGTGACGAAACCCTCGTGCGGTAGAGACTCGACTGGTCGACAGTCGGCGTTGCAGGGCGGCATATCACGCCAGTCCCGCGGAACGTGGTCATTCTTCGCGGGGAGGTCGCTCCCGCACGCCCCGTGACCCGCGGTGACCTCGGCTACCTGGCCAAATGGCCACGCAGTGGCCAAGTCACCTGGGATTTGGCCACGAAATCTGGGACCCCGGCAAAATTTCGTCGCCGATCACCCACTCTGAGCATTGTTGCACCCTATTTGGATGCGATAGCACGCGGGAATTTCTATTCCCGCAGACAAAATAGACACTATGCAGGTCACAACCTATTTGGTAGCGTCTGTAGGCATGAACGCGCAGGTGGGCACTCGCGACGCAGCCACGGTGTGCCCGTGGTGCTCCGCCAGCGTGGCCACGACGGTGTGGCCCGGGGAGGATGAGCCGGTGTTCGTCGACCACCCGCTGCCGGCGCCGCGCGGGCGCCTGCGGTGCCCGGCGTCCGGGCTCACCCGCTCCGAGGTGGAACCCGGCGGCGGTTCTCGGTGACCGAACCGTCGAGCGACCTCGCGTCACGTGACACCCTGATCGACCACGACGGCCTGGTCGCGCTGCCGCCGGAGATCCTCGCCCGCATGGCCGAGGTCGTCGAGCACGCGCAGGCGTCGGGCACCAGCCGGGCGTACCACGCCGCGTGGACCCGGTTCGAGGACTGGTGCATGGACAGCGGCTACCGCGCGCTCCCCGCGGCGCCGGAGACGATCGCCGCATACCTCGTCGTCGCCCGGGACACCCTCACCGAGGCGGGGGAGCGGGCGTACGCGCCGTCGACGCTGAGCAAGTGGGTCAGCGCGATCGCCGATCGGCACCGCCGCGCCGGCATCACCGACCTTCCGACCCGGCACACGCTGGTACGCGCGACCCTCTCTGGGATCAAGCGCGAGTACGCCAGCGCGGGGGAACGACCGCGCGTGCCGCGCGCGCCATTGCTCACCGACGACATCATGGACCTGGTCACCACGGCGCGCGAGCAGGTCTACGGGTGGGCCGACGCGGTCGTCGAGCGCCGTGACAGTGCCCTGCTGCTCGTCGGCCTGGCGACCAGCATCCGTCGCTCCGAGCTGGTCGCGCTCACCGGAGCGGACGTGCAGCTGCACCGCGCCGACGGCCTGCACGTGACCGTGACGCGGTCGAAGACCGACCAGGAAGGCGAAGGGCGCCTGCATCCCGCGCCGCGCGCCGAAGACCCGCTCCGGTGCCCGGTGTGCGCCGCGGTGCGCTGGGCCGAGGTCGTCGCCGCCAGCGACCGCTACGGCCGCCGCGGCGTCATCCGCGTGCTCACCGCCGCACCGTCGCTGGAGGCGACTGGGCACGTGTGCAGCGACCCCGAGGCGGTCGTCGGCTGCTGGGTCGCGGCCCGCCGCCCGTTCTTCCGGTCGATCCGCCGCAACGGCCTGGTGGGCGACCAGGCCCTGGCCGCCTCGTCCGTGCACGCCATCGTGCGGCGCCGCGCGCAGCGCGCCGACGTCGACCCCGCGGTCGTCGCCCGGCTCGGCGCACACAGCCTCCGCTCTGGGCACGTCTCGCAGGCCCTGCGGAACGGCGCCACCTTCGAGGAAGTGATGGCGCAGACCGGCCACACCAACGTCGCCACCGTGATCCGCTACCGCCGCGAAAATGCGCCCCTGGTAGGCAATTCCGTCACGAAACTCGGCCTATGACTACGCCTGCGGTGGACGGATTCGGTGTGCGCGATCGAGCCACCTGGACGCTCTGGGCCGACTGGTGCGCCGCCGTCGACGAGCACTCGATTCCCGCGTCCCCCGACGTGCTCGCCCGGTTCATCGCCGCCAACCCCGCAGCACCCCGCACGCAACGGCGCCGGGTCGCCGTGATCAACGGCGCGCACCGCCGCGCCGGCCACCGTCCACCCGGCCTCGCCGAGACGGTGCGCGAGCACATCGACTCCTCCCGCGCGGCCCGCCGCCGCCAGCTCACCGCGATCGCGGCCGACATCATCACCGCGGCCGACGCCCGCGCCATCGAGGGATGGCCGGCCAACCTGTTCGTCCGCCGCGACGCCCTGCTCCTGATCCTCGCCACTAGCGGCATCCGGCCGACCGCGATCGCTCGCACCGCCGCGGGCCAGGTCCACGTCGACGACACCACCGACCAGCTGCACGTCACCACGGACGGCGAGACCTTCGCGACCGATCCCGCGCTCCGCGGCCTCGGCGTATCCCCGACCACGGTCCTCGAGGAGTGGCTGGCGCTCCGTGCGCTCCAGCACCACGTCCCCAGCCCGAGCATCGCCGCCGTGGCGCTCCGCGGCGACCCGACACCCATGGTGCCGGCCCTGCCCGACACCGCGCCCCTGTTCACGCCGCTCGACAGCTGGGGCGCGCCTCCGCTCGACACCAGCCTCCACCTCAGTGCTCCCGTCGTCTCCCACCTGCTCCGCGCCCACCTCACCGACGGGGCCGCGCCCCACCGCCGGATCGCGCAACGTCAGCACGCCCACACGGAACCGATCCCAGCGACACCGATCGTCGGACCTCCAGCACCGCTCGACCCGACCAGCTGGGAACGCGGGCTCGCTGCCCGCCGCGGCGCTCAGCTAGCCCTCGCTCACGTCGATGACGTCCTCGACGACCTCGACACCCGAGCAGGAGCACTCCTCGAGGACCTACTGCGCATCCTCGACGACGCAACCGAGAACGGAACCGATCCCTGAGCTGGTGCGTCCAATTCGTATGAACGAAGCATAACTCCGGGCCCGCGCCCTCGATGCACTCCTCGCCGCCGAAGCCGGCCGGTTCGACCCAACGGTGCGCACCAGCCCAGAGCTCGACACCCGCATCACCAACGCGATACGCCACGTACACCCGATCCCGGTGCCAACGCGACAGCGGGCATAATTCACCGAGGGCATCCCCCCATGCCCTTCAGGCGTCCCGCAGCGCCGTCGCAACCTCCCCCCGCGACCGGCGCGCGGGGCACCACCACCCTCTTTCGCTGCACCAACCTGACTGCGCCACCCGGACTTGTCGGAGTGCTGGTGTATCACCTGAGCCATGAACGCGACCGCCGATCAGGCTGCAACCAGCATGGCTCGCTATATCGCCAATTCTGGTCGCTCGCGGCTTCAAATCGAAGTCGCAGACCACCTACAGGCCACCTACGGCTCCGCGGCGGTCTACACCGACCCGATGTGTCAACGCCGGGCGAATCCTGAGCAGCAAACGACGACTGAAAACTGAGCAGCTGTCTGGTAGTTAGTCGCGATCCTTGCCGAGGAGCTCGCGGCGGGATCGAGTGCGGTAGCTGTCGCCGGAGAGGGTGAGAACCTCGGCGTGGTGCACCAGCCGGTCGATCATCGCTGCTGCGACGACGTCGTCGGAGAAGGTCTCGCCCCAGCGGCCGAACGGCAGGTTGCTCGTGACCATGATCGAGCCCTGCTCGTAACGCGTGGAGACGAGCTGGAAGAACAGGTTCGCCGCGTCCGGGTCGAAAGGGATGTAGCCCAACTCGTCGACGATGATCAGCTTGTAGCGGCGGATCTTCTTCAGGTCGGCCTCGAGGCGGCCGGCCTGATGCGCGGCGGTCAGCCGTGCGATCCAGTTCGTCGCCGTATCGAAGAGCACCGAGTAGCCGTTCTGCGCGGCCTTCACCCCGAGTCCGATGGCGAGGTGGGTCTTCCCGATTCCGGGCGGGCCGAGCAGGATCACGTTCTCGGACTTGGCGACGAAGGTGCCGGTCGCCAAGTGCGCCAACACGTCACGCCGCAGACTCGGTAGGTGTCAAACGCGCATCGGCGTATTTCGCGCGGGAGAATGTCCTCCCAAAATAGGGTTCTCGCTGGTCCATGAGCTCGCCGCGGACGGATATCCCGTCGCGGTGGCCTGCGAGATGCTGAACGTGTCCACGTCGGGGTATTACGAGTGGCGTGATCGTCCCGCCTCGGTGCGGGATGAATCGGATGCTCACTTGGCGAACGTGATCCGCGATATCCATACCGGGTCGCGGGGCTGCTACGGATCGCCGCGGGTGCATGCGGAACTGCGCCTGGGCAGCGGTGAGCGAGCCGGCCGTAAGCGGGTCGCCCGGCTGATGCGGCTGCTCGGCATCGCCGGTATCGGAGCTCGCCGCAAGAAACGCGGCAGGCCGGCCCCGGCGGTGCACGATGACCTGCTGCAACGGCGGTTCGTCGCGGAGCGGCCGGATCAGATCTGGTGCACAGACATCACCGAACACCCCGCCCGCACGGGCGGCAAGGTCTACTGCTGCGCCGTCCTCGACACGTATTCGAGGCGGATCGTCGGCTGGTCCATCGCCGATCACATGCGCACCGATCTGGTTGTCGACGCCCTGCAGATGGCGCTCTGGCGACGCAACCCCGACGCCGGGACGATCATGCATTCAGATCGTGGAAGTCAGTATACCTCTTGGGTTTTCGGTCATCGTCTGCGCTCAGCGGGGCTGCTCGGATCGATGGGTCGCGTCGCCTCGTCGGTGGACAACACGATGATGGAATCGTTCTGGTCGACAATGCAACGCGAGCTGCTCGACACCCGCACCTGGGACACCACCGAGCAGCTCGCTTCCGCGATCTTCGAATGGATCGAAGCCTGGTACAACCCGCACCGCCGACACTCGAGCACTACATCCTGCGATCACTACTGCACTCCGGGACTGCTGCACGATCGGGTGACAGTGTCGGTGTCATGCCGCTGAGGCGGCTGTGTTGATGATCGTCTCGTATTCGACGGGCGTCAACCGGCCGAGGCGGACCTGACGGCGTCGGCGGTGGTAG
>NZ_VIGX01000338.1 GCF_007858475.1 Tsukamurella conjunctivitidis | reverse complement strand
GATGATGCGCGGGCGGCGCACCAGTGCGCGGGCGATCGCGATGCGCTGCTGTTCACCACCCGACATCTGCGTGGGGTGGGAGTCCAGCCGGTCCCCCAACCCCACCCGCTCCAACATGGCAGCAGCCAGGGAACGCCTGTGCCAGAAGTCCGGTCCCGTCGCATAGAGCAGGGGAACCTCGACATTCTCGGAGGCGGTGCGGGCATTGAAGATGTTGAACTGCTGGAAGACGAAGCCGAAGCTCCGCCCTCGCAGGCGTGCGCGCCGGGCCTCCCCCAGGTGGAGGACGTCCGAGCCATCGACGCGGTAGGTGCCGCTGGTGGGTCGGTCCAGCAGGCCCAGGATGTTGAGGAGCGTGGACTTGCCCGTGCCCGAGCGGCCGACGATGGACACCTGTTCCCCGGCCTCGACGCTCAGGTCGATGCCGCGCAGGATGTGCAGATCGCTCCCATCGGGCAGGACGACGCTGCGGGTGATCCCCGCCAGCTCCACCAGCGCCACC
>NZ_VIGX01000337.1 GCF_007858475.1 Tsukamurella conjunctivitidis | reverse complement strand
ACCCCTACTCCAACACCTCCCACATCGATGTCGCAGTGGTGAACCAGGACACGGGTGCGCACTCGGATCTGGCCGGTGACCTGGACGTCGGCTCACAGGTGGTCGCCCAGCTGAAGGAGAACAACCAGCTGGGGTGGCGCTTCACCGATCTGGACGACGCCATGGAACGAGTTCACAGAGGCGACTCCTACGCCGCCATCGTCATTCCCCCGGACTTCAGCCAGAACCTCCTGTCCATCACCACCGCGAACTTCACCCAGCCGCAGCTGCAGTACTTCGTCAACGAGAAGGCGAATGCCGTCGCTCCGAAGATGACGGATGTCGGAGCCACGACGCTGGACCGGCGCATCACCGACACCTTCACCTCCACCGTCGCCGAGAAGGCAGCCGAGGCGATCCGTGCCGCCGGGACGGACACCGAGACGCAGCTGGGTGAGGCACGTGACTCCACGATCTCCGCGCTGGACGATGCCACGGCCAAGGTGGGGGGCGCCGCGGACTC
>NZ_VIGX01000336.1 GCF_007858475.1 Tsukamurella conjunctivitidis | reverse complement strand
CTCCGGTGGTGACGACAGTGGTCCGGGCGAGGTCTGCGGGGCGGCGTGCGAAGGGCTCCCCGGCACGGCGCAATGCGCAGAGCACGTCGAACTCCCCCTCGGTGAGCCCGTACCTGCGGTACACCTCGACCATTCGCGCCGTGAGCGTGTTCGCGAGTCTGTTCACGCGGGCGATGACGCTCTGAGGTGTCACATCCACGTCGGGACGCTCTCTGCGCCACTCCGCCTGGACCCTGTCGACATGGTCAGCGGCTGGCGTCAGGTCCCCTGGAGTCAGGTTCTCTGGCGTCGGGTCCCCTGATGTCCGGTCCTCTGCGGTCATGGCCACACTCCATTCGTGTCACGAGAAGCATATCTGCTTCCGAAGAAGCTATTATCGCTTCCATGGAAGCGAAATATGTCAAGTCCCTGGCCCTCACCGCACTTGCCCCGATCTGCTGGGGTTCCACCTACTTCGTCACCCGTCAGTGGTTGCCCCCCGACATGCCGCTCACGGGGGCAGC
>NZ_VIGX01000335.1 GCF_007858475.1 Tsukamurella conjunctivitidis | reverse complement strand
ATATATGATATTATTTGCGGCTCTCATAATCTTCTTCTGTTTCTTCTATACTGCATTGCAGTTCAACTCTAAAGAGACAGCTGAAAACTTAAAGAGAAATGGTGGTTTTATACCTGGCATTCGCCCTGGAATTCATACATCGCAATATTTAGATAGAGTATTAACTCGAATTACCTTATGGGGCTCGCTCTATATTACAATTATCTGTCTATTGCCTGAATTCTTTAATGGTATAAGTCCTGTACAAATGTACTTCGGTGGAACCTCAATCCTGATTGCAGTTGTAGTCGTAATGGATTTAGTAACACAAATTCAAGCGTTGTTAATGTCTCAGCAGTATGAGTCTTTAATGAAAAAAGCAAATATTAGTTCAGCATTGAATGGTACCCCACCAAACTTTTAGTGAAATATATTGGAGTTAAGAATGAAAGTAAGAGCGTCAGTTAAGAAAATATGTCGCAAATGTAAGATTGTTAAACGCGCGGGTGTTGTACGTGTTATCTG
>NZ_VIGX01000334.1 GCF_007858475.1 Tsukamurella conjunctivitidis | reverse complement strand
TGAGGATCCGGTAGACGTCCTCGCCGTAGCTCCACAGCTCGTTGTCCGCTCCCGACCCGAACGGCTCCCCGAACTTCCGCCAGGCATCCGTGATGTCGAAGTCGATGGGGTTGCGGAAGCCGTGCAGGCGCGTCACAGGGCAGTAGACGCCGAACTGGAACCACCGCACGAGCAGTTCACGGAAGGAGGGATCCTCACCATTGCCTCCGGTGAATCCCCCGATGTCCGTGGTCCACCACGGGATCCCCGAGAGTCCGGCATTGAGGCCTGCGCTGACCTGACGACGCAGCGTCTCGAAGGTCGAGTGGACATCGCCGGACCACAGGAGGGCCCCGTAGCGCTGACTGCCCGCCCACGCACAACGCAACAGGTTGACGATGTTCTCCTGGCCTTCCGCCTCCATTCCCTCGTAGAAGGTCTTGGCGTACTCCAGGGGATACAGGTTCGTCACCTTCTGTCCGGGACCCGCGTGGTACCGGATGTGGTCGAAGTCGTAGTGCCCCA
>NZ_VIGX01000333.1 GCF_007858475.1 Tsukamurella conjunctivitidis | reverse complement strand
AGGAAGGAAGCGGCAAACCCCGGGATCAGCATCGGCAATGTCACCGTCCGGAAGATCCTCCACTGCGAGGCACCCAGCGAGGCAGCAGCCTCCTCCATCGCGGGATCGAGATTGCGCAGCATGCCGAGCATGTTCATGTAGGCGACAGGGAAGAAAGACAGTGACAGAACCAGTGTCAGACCGCTGAGGCCATAGATGTTCCACTGTTGATGGAACACCTGGTTCGAAATGATCCCATTTCGTCCGAAAAGCGTGATGGCCGAGGTCGCGACCGCGAAGGGCGGGGAGACGATGGGAACCAGGCAGATCAAGTGCAGGAGACGTTTTCCCGGCATTGCCACGCGCGCCTGGACGTAGGCGAAGAAGAAGCCCAGCAGCGTCCCTATCAGGCCAACGACAGCGCCCAGGACAAGGGTGTTCTTCATGATGGTGCGGTTCGTCCGCGACGTGAACAAGCTCCCCAGGACGACCGAGCCTTCGGCGGAGAAGGCCCGGAGGAGGATC
>NZ_VIGX01000332.1 GCF_007858475.1 Tsukamurella conjunctivitidis | reverse complement strand
CAAGGTGCTGACACCGGAGGGCACGCCTGCGGGTCTCAACCTCACGCGCGCCACCTTGGATGCCATCGCGAAGTATCCCTGGCTGCGCGGAGCCGGCCCGGATCCCGAGAAGTCGACACGCAAGTACAGCGTCTACGCCGAGGACGCAGAGGTCTTCGCCTGGATGCGTCAGGGGGCGGAGCAGGGCAGACGGTGCCTGGAAGCCCAGATCATGGATCTCTCCGACGACATCGGCTACAGCGTCCACGATGTCGAGGACGCGGTGGCCACGCGCAAGATGGACCTGGCCCGACTGACCACCGATGAGGAGATTGACGCCGTCATCTCCTCCACCCTGGAGTGGTACGGCCCCTCGGTCAGTGCCGACGACCTGGCGCAGGCGATCGAGCGTCTGGTCTCCATGCCCGCCTGGTTGCACTCGGACTCCGGCTCCTACGCGGACATGGCCCACCTCAAGGACATGACCAGCCAGCTCATCGGCCGCTTCTGCTCCGCCACGGTCACC
>NZ_VIGX01000331.1 GCF_007858475.1 Tsukamurella conjunctivitidis | reverse complement strand
GCGGCTACGTCCTGCGTCGACTCATGCGCCGCGCCATCCGCTCCATGCGTCTGCTGGGAGTGGACGCACCCTCAATCCCCACGCTGTTCCCGGTCTCCCGGGATGCGATGTCGCCCTCCTACCCCGAGCTGGTGACGGCGTGGGACACGATCTCCGACGTCGCCTACGGCGAGGAGGACGCCTTCCGACGCACCCTGACAGCGGGCACCACCATCCTCGACACGGCAGTTGCACACGCCAAGGAGACGGGTGGCCCACAGCTGATCTCGGGCGCCCAGGCCTTCGCCCTGCACGACACCTACGGCTTCCCCATCGACCTCACCCTGGAGATGGCCGCCGAACAGGGTGTCCAGGTGGATGAGCAGGGGTTCCGCACCCTCATGGAGGAACAGAAGGAACGCGCCCGCGCGGACTCACGCGCCAAGAAGACCGGCCATGTCGACGTCCGTGTCTTCCACGACATGGAGCGCCGGATGGGGGGCGGCTCGCGTTTCCTGGGCTACAC
>NZ_VIGX01000330.1 GCF_007858475.1 Tsukamurella conjunctivitidis | reverse complement strand
CTCTCCATCATAGGTCTCAAAGACTACACTCAGATCTTTTACATCTAATAATAATTCACTCATTGTGCTCTCCTAGCGATCTTTTGGATCGAGCGCATCACGAAGCCCATCCCCAATAAAGTTAAAACAAAAGAGGGTCACGATTAAAAATAGTGCCGGGAAGATTAAGAGCCAAGGTGCAACTTCCATAGAGTTTGCGCCATCAGCTAATAGTGATCCCCAACTACTCATCGGCTCCTGCACCCCTAATCCTAAGAAGCTTAAGAAAGATTCAAATAGAATCATGCTCGGCACTAAGAGCGAAGCATAGACCACAACAACACCTAAAACATTCGGAACAATATGGCGGAAGATAATAAGTGCCGTTGAGACCCCCGAGACCTTTGCCGCTTCAATAAACTCCCGATTCTTAAGACTCAATGTCTGCCCACGAACAATCCTTGCCATATCGAGCCATGACACCATTCCGATCGCTAAGAAGATTAAGAAGAGGTTCTGGCCAAAGA
>NZ_VIGX01000329.1 GCF_007858475.1 Tsukamurella conjunctivitidis | reverse complement strand
CGGGCATCCATCGCCATCCGCGTCGCTCGCTGCGCAAGCTCAACGCTGTACTTCCTCGGTGCTGCCATGACACTCATCATCCCTTCCCAGGATTGAGAGCCTCCATCAGACCCGGGGCGATTCAAACCCCAGATCCAGCCGCATCCGATTCGGAAAGCAAACCGTGGAGTTCCCACCCGAGACCACCCCGCAACAACAGGGACTACTCACCACTCTGGGAGTTCAACTCCCGACTGCTCGCTAATCCAGTGAGTACAGTCAGGCCTGAAGCCCCTCAGATCCAGCCGCATCCGATTCGGCTCCGAATCCCTGGAGTTCCCACCCGCAGCCCAGCAACTCCGCCGCTTCCTCAACATCGACTTCAAGGATGCAACTGGTCGCTAAGCCAAATGTCCGAGGTCAGGCCGGGCCCCACCCACACCATCGCTGGCCTTCAAAACCCCGAGCATTCAATAGGGATGAGCCGCCCATTCTCACAACCGGCACCCAACTCCGCACCATCCCCCC
>NZ_VIGX01000032.1 GCF_007858475.1 Tsukamurella conjunctivitidis | reverse complement strand
TTATCTCCAGCTGACAGGCTTGGTAAGGGGTTGACCAGCAGGGATGCTGTGGTGGACATGTCCGTCACGAGGTCGTAGTTTGGCGGTGGGACGGTGCCCAGCAGCGGGTGCACAACCACACACGGGGGCTTAGCTCAGTTGGTAGAGCATCGCCTTTGCAAGGCGAGGGTCAGGGGTTCGAATCCCCTAGCCTCCACAGATATGATGAGTTTCTGACTGCTGTCAGCTAGGAGCCCCCCCCGGATCGCCGGCCCCGGGGGTTCTGAGCGTTGGGAGGTCCAGCAGATGACGAAATGCTTGACTGGCCATGAGGCTGGTCCGGCGAGTCCGTGATGGTGGCGGGTGCGCGGGGTGACTATTGTGGCGTCATGGCTCCGACGCAGCGTACGTATCGATGTGTGGAGGCCGACGTTCGCCGACGAAGCCGACGTGAGGCGTTCCTGGACGCCGCGCTCTGTGTCTTCACCGCGTTTTGTCGACGGTGCTCCGCGAACACCTCCAAGTCCTCCCCGCCGCTTCACAGGCCCTGATCTGCCAGAGCGCATAAAACCTAGTCAGAGCACTCGATATCGCACCGCTACTCAGTGGAGGAATCAGCCTCAAAACCGATCCTCCCATGCGCGCCATCCACGACGATGCCCGTGATACTCAGACGGCGAACACCGCCTCTACCGATCCCCTCGCAGCCGACACCACCACAACCAAGTTAGGGCGCCCTCGGGCCTGACTGTGTCGGATCGGTGACAATCGACAACGCCTTGCGGTGCCGGTGAACCACATACGACACCGACCACCGCGACGTCAGATCCTCGAGCTGCTGCTCCTCAAGCAACTTCACCCGCACCCACAGATGACTGCTAAGCCCCGGTATCCCGAGCGATCACATGCTCGGCATACGCGCACACCGAAGCCCGATCCCACCCTGACGGGACAACGACCGTCCGCCGAGAAGGCATCTGCAGATCATCCTCCCCATCCACATCCACGAACCTACGACCAAACGCGGCCACCCGCCTACAGTCGGGGCCAAATCACACCGCCCTGGTTGGAGCCAGACCAACTTGACATAGCCACCCGCTGGCGGGGTGTACTGCTGCGAGCGAGCAGTGATTCGAGATCTCCCGGTGTCCCGATCCACCCCGGGGACCACAACCGTTGCGCTGACCCGCAACGGTTGCTTGATCCAGTCGGGGGGAGCGCTCACCGGGCCGGTAAGAGCGCGAGGACAGGCGCTTGGCAACCACGCCCCTCGAGGCCGTGTTCGAGCATCACCTGGCCATCGGCCTCGTCGGCCGCGGTCCACGATGGGGGACTTGTACGACCGGATCCGCCAGTCGTCCGTCGCATCGCCCCGACGCACCGTCTATGGCGTCGACGGCGATGGCTCGCAGCGTGTCGACAGATCGCCACGACGGATCAGGACCCAGGTGAGCGGGAACCGGCGTCCTGCTCACGGTGGTGCTCCTGCGTGCGTTGTGTGAACGCGGCGGCCCTGCTTAGCGCCCTACTCGCGGACTTCCCGCGACTGGCCCGGTTAGCCTGACAAGGATGCTGCGGCCTTTCGCAGTGACGCCTCCAGAGTCGCTTCCGCCTCGGGTAGAGCTGCCGCGAGGGTTGTGACGGATCGGAGCCGCTCGGATGAGGCGTGATCCTTCTGTACTGCTGCGCGTGCGACTGCAGTCCAGGATGTCGCCGCATGGTGGGCGTTGGCTGCAAGGATGGCGGTTGCGTGATCGCCGGTGAGGCGTGCGATTTCATCGCAGCCCTGTGCCAGCAGTCGGCGGAAGAGGCCACCGCCGGTCCCCGCTTTCTCGATGAAGGCGCCGAGGCTGAATAAGTGCATCTCGAGGTCGTCGGTGGACAGGGCTCCCCAGCTGCAGACGTCGGATGCGAGAGCGCTGGCCGCGTCGAGGCCGTGTGACCCATGTTCTGCGGGCCCGGCGATCGTCGATGCGCCTGGGGTGCTCAGGCTCGCTGCGGATTGCGCGAATGCCTGTGCGGCCACCTCGATAATTGAAGGCGGCGTCTGTGGCCAATTGATACGAAACTGCGTGTGTCGGGTTGGCTCCGGGAAGGAGGTCGAGCGGCGCGCGCGTGCGAGTGCGTCCAGTGGGACGCGTTGAAGATCTTCGCGATCGTTGTCGGCGATGTACGCGATGCCTTGCGTCTCGTCGTAGCCGACTACCACGATGTCGTGGCGGCTCATGCGCAACTGGACCCGCAGATAGGGGAGTTCTGCGATCTCCGCCCAGACCAGTGCAGGGCGGCCCTGATCGATCTCGCCACGAAGGTTCTCCCAACCCTCGGCCGGGTCGTCGGTGGCAAGCACCTCGACGGTGCCGCCCAGACGGCGGGGGAGGTCCACCTCAAAATCAGGTCCTCGTCCGACCAAGTACACGGGTGGCATCAGCGCGCTTGATCGAATGTAGGTGAGGGAGAGGGCTCCGCCGAGGGCAAAGACGAGGCCCTCATCGGGTGGGCCGTCGAAACCGAGCCCGGTCCACTCCATGAGGTCTCGCATCGCACCGGACCCACAGTGGCCGCCCATTCGGTGCGGGTAGGGGTCGATCATCGAGGGGCCGGACACTGACACGAGTCTCCTGTGTTGAGGCGGTGCGGATCTTGTTCGTAGAGTCGATTGCCGGCCGACGACTGAGGCAGGTCGGGTTAGGCGTGGAATGCATCTAGTGGCGTCGCACGCTGCGTGAATATCAGAGGGCCATAGGCCTGTTTGAGAGCCGCCAGGATGTTGTCGAGAGGCAGGTCGTTGTACGTACCTCTTTCGCGGACGTACTCCATGTGTGTTGAGCCGTCCGCGGAGTGAGCGTGGAGCAACGCGTCGCTGTCGCCGGTGAAGTCGATCGGGGCAACTCCGAACCGTGCGCACAGTTCCGAGTTGAACGCGGGTGTTGCCTTGAGCCACCGTCCGTCGATGTAGACGTGGCTGTACCCGTGATAGACGAAGACGTCGGTTCCCATCAGCTCACGTAGGGTGCCCGTTTGGAGGTGGTTACGGACGTCGGCGAAGCCGAACCGCGCTGGGATCCCGGCGGCGCGAAATGCGGCGGTGAGCACGACGGCCTTGGGGACGCAGTATCCACGTCCGGATTCGATTACGTGGCTGGCCCGGTAATGCTCTGGGTCGTTGGAGACGGTGTACGGGTCGTAGCGGATGGCGTCGCGTACCGCGGTGAACAGGCGGCGAGCTTTGTCTTTGTCGGTGGTCGCGTTGCCGACGGCTTCGCGTGTGAAGGTCGCGACGGTGGCGTGCTCGATGTCGAGGAAGCGTGAACCCGTCAGCGCCGCCGGGCTGACCGCGTTTGTCGGTGATGTGGTCATGGGGTCGCTCCGATCAATGCGGACCTGACGATCGGCGCTCGTTGTGCAATGGCGCGCTTGGCGTTCACGAAGTCAGCGGGTCTGTTGACGCAGTCAGCTGCAATCAGTTCTCCGGCGGAGAAATAGTAGCAGGTGAAGTCGCGGCCATGGGCGGGGTCGCCGCTGACCAGCACCTCGTCGTATCCGGTGTTGAGCCCGGCGATCTGGAGTTTGAGGTCGTATTGGTCGGACCAGAACCACGGCAGTGCGGCACGACCGGTTGTGTTGTCGCAGATTGTGGCCGCCGCGATTTTGGCGTGCTCGGTTGTTGCGGACACGCACTCGAGACGAACACGTCTCCCGTACCGCTCGATTCGGTGGTTGGCGCAGTCGCCGGCTGCGACGATGTCAGGATCGCTGCTACGAGCGCGGTCGTCGACGAGGATGCCGTTTTCGACGTCGATGCCCGCAGCTGCTGCGAGCTCCGTGTTCGGAATGACGCCGACGCCGACGATGACCAGGTCAGCGGCCAGCGTTTCTCCACCGGCGAGGACAACGCTGGCGACTCGTTTGTCGCCGCGGAACCCCTCGACGATTGCGTCGATCCGTACGTCGACACCCTTCTCGCGGTGAATTCGATCGAAGAATTCCGACACGACGGGCGCCGTGACACGTTCGAGTACGCGTCCTGCCGCCTCCAGGACGGTCACTTCGACACCCAGGGTTCGAAGCGAGGCCGCTGTCTCCAGGCCGATGTACCCGCCGCCGACAATGACGACCCGCGAACCCGGGACCGCGGCGGCGCGGATGGCCTCGACGTCGGTGGCGGTGCGCAGATAGTGCACGCCCGGCAGATCGGCCCCAGGGACGGGCAGTGCGCGAGCTCGAGCGCCGGTGCACAGGGCCAACTTCGAGTAGGACACCGCGTCGTTGTTGCCGAGAGTGACGGTTCGTTCGGCACGGTCGATCGAGGTTACGGTTCCGTCGACGAGCTGGATCCGTTGCTTGTCGTAGAACTGGTGGCTTCGGATCGCGACATCGTCGAGATGGCAATCGCCGGCCAGGTATGCCTTGGACAGCGGCGGCCGCTGATACGGCAGGCGGCCCTCGTCGCCGATCAGCAGGATGTCTCCAGCCCACTTCTCCTTGCGCAAATTGGCCGCCAGCTGTGCGCCGGCGTGGCTTGCGCCGACGATCACGACCCGATCAGTGCTCACGTCTCCTGCTTGGGAGTCAGACGGACCATCATCTTGCTGATCCCACGAACGAAGTTGGACTGCACGTACTCCGGATCACCGACCACCGCGATGTCGTCGAAGCGCTCGAGGAGTTCTTCCCAGAGAATGCGCAACTGCAATTCGGCCAGGCGGTTTCCCATGCAACGGTGCACGCCGAAACCGAACGCGATGTGGTTGCGAGCGTTGGACCGATCGATGATGAGCTCGTCCGGGCGGTCGAACACTCGCTCGTCGCGGTTGCCGGAGGCGTACCACATGACGACTTTGTCGCCTTTGCGGATGAACTGACCGTTGAGCATCACGTCCTTCTTGGCGACCCGGCGCATGTACGCCAGGGGGGTTTGCCACCGGATGATCTCCGACACCGCGTTGGGGATCAGGTCCGGATTGGCTTTGAGTTTCTCGAACTGGTCGGGATACTCGTTGAGAGCCAGCACTCCGCCGCTCATCGAGTTGCGGGTGGTGTCGTTGCCGCCGACGATCAGCAGCACGAGGTTCCCGAGGAACTCCATGGGGCTGTCGTCGAGAAGGTCTTTGGTGTCCTCGTTGCTCTGCAGCATGGTGATGAGGTCGAAACCAGGCTCCTCGCCTGCCGCGGTCCGCGCGGCCTTGTCTCGCCATAGCGCACTCAAGCCCTGTGCCATCGCGACCATCTCGCGGAAAACTTTGTCGTTGTCTGATGGTCCGCCGTTGGCCTGCTCCATCGACGTGGCCAGATCCGACCACTGGACGAGTTTGTGGCGCTGCTCGTAGGGGTAGTCGAGCAATGTCGCGAGCATCCGCGCGGTCAGTTCGACCGACACGGTCTGGACCCAGTCGAACGGTTCGTCGAGCGGTAGCTCGTCGAGGACTTCCCGGACGCGCGACCGGATGAGGCCCTCCATCTCGCGCAGGTTCTTCGGTGCGACGACTCCCTGGACGGCGGCGCGCTGCTTGTCGTGCCGCGGCGGGTCCATGGCGATGAACATCGCGATGTCCATGAAGCGGGGCGGCCGACCGATGATGATGAACGGTTCGGCGGAGAACGCGTCGTGGTTCTTGTCGACAGCGATGATGTCGGCATGTCGAGTGACCGACCAGAACGGCCCGAAGGGACTGCGGGGCTGGAAGTGAACGGGCGCCTCATTGCGCACACGCTCGAAGTAGGACCGCCACCTGCCCTGTCGGTAGAGGAATGGGTTGCTCAGATCGATGTCGGTGAGTTCGACTTCCTCGACAGGCGGGATGGGGGTCTCGGTGAAGATCTTTTTGCCGTCGGTTCGGGTGACGATCCGGCGGGCCTTGTCATAGACGTGGGCGCCACGGATTTGTAGATCGATCGGGATCATGGACTGCGCTTTGTCGGCGAGGGCAGTTGAGATGCTCATAGATGTTGCTCTTTCGCTTTAGACGTTCACAACTGGAACTCGGGAAGGCGAACGGTCAGACCGTCCCACTCGTTGTTGGCGGTCATCTGGCAGGCCAGTCGCGAGTTGGCCTCACGTTCGGGGTGCATACTCAACATGCCTTCTTCGACGTCTGTGCTGTGTCCGACGGTGTCGATCCACGCGCTGTCGACGACGACGTGGCACGTTCCGCATGCCGCCTCACCGCCACAGTCGCCATCGATCCCCGGTATCGCCTCGTCGACTGCAATCTGCATCAGTGACCTGCCGGGCGTCACCGGCGCGGGGTAGTCCTCGCCGTCGTGGGTCACGTAAGTGATCGTGGCCATGGCCACCTCCTTGTTCGTGGGTCGTAGAGGTGAGTGTGCACGCGGCAGATGTGCTTGATCCAGGCTCGGACGTCGCGATGTCTTGTTAAATTGGCTCATGTGAGCCTTGTCGAGTTGGGGATACCGCCGCTAGCGTTCGCGCAGCTCCTCGACAGCGGTGCCCTGGGCGCGGCGGAGACGCGAGCGTTCGGACGCATCATGGCCCGCGAGGGCGTCGATCTCGCGGTCGTCATTGCGCGACAGGGCCAAGTGCCTGTCCGGTGGTTTCACGAGGTGTATCCGGCGATGGACGCCCAGCAGGGATTCCGGTTGGGCGTGGCGTTCGCCGAGCACGCCCAGCTGACCTCTTTCGGCCCCCTCAGTTTGCCGCTGGTCAGTGCGGGTTCCGTCCTCGAAGTTGTTCAACTGCTTCGGTTCTTGCCCCTGATATCGACCGCGCTGAGCACCGAGTTCCAGCACGGAGACTCTGGACTGACGATCGCTCTGGCCGGGCGCACAGATAGCCCCGGCACCGATTGTCTCGCCGTCACCTACGGTGGTCTGGCTGTCCTGCGGTTGGTGGACATGCTCGCCGGTGCCGTCCCCTCCGTGGAGCTTCATCTGACATGCCAGGCGCCGGCAGACCTGATCGTCGTGGGTGAGATCGGCCATCGGATCCTTTTCGACGCGCGCGCGGCGTTCGTGCATATACCGGCTGCCGTGCTCTACGACGTGTGCCGCTTCTCCGACCCCGTGGCCTACCGGATCGGTATCGCCGAGCTTCGACGCGTCTACGAACAGCGCAGGCCCAATTCCTACACGCAGCTGGTCCGCGCACAGTTCGATGCTGACCCTGCGCGCGCTGACGGCGCTCGTATCGCGGCGGAGCTGGCGACATCGGTGAGCACACTCAAGCGACGCCTGCACGCCGAGGGCACCACCCTGCGTCGCCTGCGGCAGCAGTTCGCCCAAGAACGAGCCACCGCGCGACTGCTGGATCCCGGCATCAGTGTCGGCGAGATAGCCGCAGAACTGGGGTACTCCGAGGTCGCCAGTTTCTCCCATGCATTTACACGGTGGGTCGGGTGCTCCCCGACTCAGTTCCGCCGCGCACCGTCGAATCAGCGGGCAGCGCCGGGCATCTGAGCAGGTCAGTCCGCGCGGAGGAAATTGACGAAAAAGCTGTCTACCGTGGAGGTGTCGGCGTAGCGCGCGAAGTGCGTGAGATCGACTTTCACGAACTCGCTAGTGGCGGAAAAGTAGGTCTCGCCCTCCACGGTCCCGCTCGCCCCGATGTGCAGGGTGTGATCGGCGTCCTCGTCGATCCACGCCGTGAGGCGTACTGGTACGTGGAGGGGTACCGGTCGGCGGTACTTGACCGTCAACGTGCGCGTGACGGCCGGGGTGCCGGCGATCCACAGCGTAAATCCCATGATGTCGTCGCACGCGGCCGAGATGGCCCCTCCATGCGCCAGACCTGGTCCACCGGAATGCTTTTCGGTGAAGGAGTGATCTGCAAAGACTCGGTCCTCGTCGCGGTAGACCTCGAGCTGCAGGCCGCTGGCATTTTCCGGCCCGCAGCCCATGCACGATGGGGAGTGCGCGGGCAGTCTGCTGGGTGCTGACATCACAGTCCTCGAATCGATGCTCGTGCCGGTAGCGGACCGCTACTGACGGTATCGTTGGCAGGATGCCACATACGTGGACCAACAGCGAGAAGAATGCGGGTAGCGGTGAGCATCGATGGCCTCGACGACGTCGATCCGCGGCGGGTTCGTTCCAGGAACCGTCTACTCGACGCCACGGCGGTGTTGCTGCGCAGAGGGGGAGTGGAGGCTGTCACCGTCGAGGCGGTCACCAGCTTGTCCAGGGTTGCCCGCACAACCCTCTACCGGCACTTTGGCAGTACCACCGACCTGGTCGCCGCTGCCTTCGAGCGTTTGCTGCCCCAGGCCGATCGCCACGAACTCTCGGGGTCGGTGCGCGAGGACTTGATCCGGTTGATGGATCGTCAGGCGGACGTCATCGAACAGGCGCCGCTGCAGGTCACCACGGTCGCGTGGTTGGCGATGGTGCCCGAACGGGCCGGCGAGCAGAGCAACGCCCTGGCCCCACTGCGTGCGCGGGTGGTCGATCACTACCGCGAACCGTTCGACCGATTGCTCACCAGTGCCAGTGCCGTCGACGAGCTCGACGATTTCGACCTGACCCTGGCCATCACCCAGCTCGTCGGACCGCTGATCTTCGCCAAAATCACCGGCATCCGGGCCGTCGACGCCGATGACCGCCGCCGCATCGTCGACGACTTCCTGACGGCGCATCGCCGCATGCCCTGACCGCTCGCACGGTCCACGCCGAGTCCGAAGACGAGCGACCGCGCCACCGCTTTTCGCTACATCATGTAGCGTACCGATCCAGGTAGTTCCGTTTCGGCAGGAGTGGTGTTGATGGTGGTGCACCGGCGATCGGCTGGCGCGCGGTCAGAACGCGCGGAATACAGCGCCACGCTTGCGCGGGTGGCTCGGTACGCGCTAGCGCACAAGGTTGTCGTCGTCGGCGCGTGGCTCGCGGTGGGTGTGGTGCTGGCGCTGGCGTTCCCGCAGCTCGAGACAGTCGTGCGCCAACAATCGGTCGATCCGATCCCTGCGGGAGTGCCGTCATTTCAGGCTTTCGACCGGATGGGTACGGCGTTCGGGGAGAAAGGCGCCAAGACAACGGTTTTCATCGCCATGGAGAACCGTGGCGGCCTCACCCCGACGGTGCGCGTACGCTACGACGAGCTTGTTCAGAAACTTCGTGGCGCCACCGCCGATGTCGCTTCCGTCCGTGACCTGGTGGGGGATCCGACGACGGCGTCGCAGGCGGTGAGCCGCGACGGGACGGCCTGGTACCTGCCGGTGGGGCTGACCGGAACGCTGGGCGGCCCCGCCGCGACTCGCGCCTTGGATTCCGTGCGCGACCTCGCCTATCATTCGTTCTCCGGCACCGGTACAACCGTACACGTCACCGGGCCCACCGCCACCTTCAGCGATCAGATCGTCACGGCCGAAAAGGACCTTGTGGTGATCACCATGGCCACGGTTCTGCTGATCGCGTTCATCCTGCTGGTGGTCTACCGGTCGCTGTTCACCGCGCTCGTACCCCTGCTGGTGATCGGGATCAGCCTCGGGGTGGGTCGCGGTGTGGTGTCAGCGTTGGGCGAGTTCGGAATGCCCGTTTCACAGTTCACCGTCGCGTTCATGACGGTGATCCTGCTCGGTGCCGGCGTCGACTACACGGTCTTCTTCATCAGCCGCTACCACGAGCGATTACGGTCGGGCGCCGAGCACGCACCTGCGCTCATCGACGCCACCGCTACGATCGGGCGCGTCATCCTCGCCTCCGCCGCAACCGTCGCCCTGGCGTTCCTGGCGATGGTGTTCGGAAAACTGAGCGTCTTCTCCACTCTCGGGCCGGCATGTGCGATCGCGATCGTCATCGGGTTCCTCGCCACGGTCACCCTGCTACCGCCGGTCCTGCACGCCGCCTCCCACCTCGGGTGGGGTGCACCCCGCGCGGACCTGACGCGGCGCTACTGGAACCGCATCGCGGTACTCGTCGTACGGCGCCCCGCCTCGCTACTGGCTATGACACTCGTCGCTCTGCTCGCCCTCGGCGCAGTGGCGTTGGGCATCACCATCACCTACGACGACCGCAGCGGACAACCCGCCACCACTGACAGTAACGAGGGTTACGCACTGCTCGACCGGCACTTCCCGACCAACACTACCGTCCCGGAATTCCTCGTGATCCAATCCCCGAACGACATGCGTACCGCGAAAGGGCTGGCTGACCTCGACGACCTGGCATCACGCGTCGCGCAAGTCCCGGGAGTGACCCGGGTTGTCGGCGTGACCCGACCCACCGGCAGCCGCCTCGAACAAGCCCAGCTGTCGTGGCAGAACGGACAGATCGGTGACCGACTCGCCGCGGCAGTCAGTGACGGCCGATCACGCACTGGCGACCTGTTCCAACTTCGAGATGGCGCCGACCAACTCGCGACCGGCCTTGCCACGCTCGACAGCCAGATCCGCGCCAACCTGACACCGCTGTTGCGAATTCTCGACCAGGCCACGACCGCGGGACAACAGATCCAGCAATACCGACCACTGCTCGGTCAACTCCGCACAACCGCACCCGCACTCGACCAACTCATTGGGCAGGCACCGCAATTGGCCACCGCGGCAAGGCAGGCATCCGACGCCTTGAGTCTCGTGACCGCCGTGCGGCCCTTGCTCGACAACGCTCCCTGGTGCGCCCCGATCCCTCAGTGCGCCGCCGTCCAACAGCAACTCCGGACCCTGGGCACACTGCGGGATTCCAACTTCCTCCTCCAAATCGGCGCTCTCTCCGGGCAACTGGGCAACCTCGGCACACCCATCACCACCATCACCGCGCAACTCACCGCCGCAGTGGACACATTGGACACAACGCTGGGTGCTGTCACCGCGCGCGACCTCCCCGCACAACTCGCCCAGCTTCAGAACGGGGTGAGTCAACTCGCTGCTGGCTCCCGCGCGATTGCCGGGGGAGTCGCCGCACTCGTCGACAGCAACCTGCAACAGTTCGCCGGGATGGCCACCCTTGCCGCGCAACTACAGACCACCGCCCGCGAAACCCGCGGCTCGGACGCCGCCACGGGTTTCTACCTACCGCCTGACGCGTTCGTCAACCAAAAGTTTTCCGACGTTGCTGCACAATTCGTCTCTCCAGACGGGCGGACAGTGCGCTATGCCATCCAAACCGACGCCGATCCCTACAGCAGCCAGGCGATTGAACTCACCAACGCCATCACCACCGCAGCCCAGACAGCGAGACCCAACACCGCCCTGCAGAACGCATCGGTGTCGCTAGCGGGATTCCCCGCCATCAACGCCGACCTGCAACGCCTGCTCAGCCACGATTTCCGGCTACTCGCCCTGGCCACCCTCATCATCGTCGGCATCATCCTGATCGCACTACTCCGAGCGCTCATTGCACCGCTTTACCTGCTGGGAACCGTTATCCTGAACTACGCTGCAGCCCTCGGCGTGGGGGTGGTGATCTTCCAATGCATCCTTCGCACCGAGATTGCCTGGCCTGTACCGCTTCTCGCGTTCATCGTGCTCGTCGCCGTCGGCGCCGACTACAACATGCTGTTGATCTCCAGGCTGCGTGAGGAATCCCACCGCAGCATTCGCATCGGAGTCCTACGAACCGTCACCAACACCGGCTCCGTCATCACCTCCGCCGGCCTCATCTTCGCGGCAAGCATGTTCGGACTGATGGTCGGCTCGATCGCCATCATGACCCAGGTCGGCCTCATCATCGGTGTCGGACTACTCCTCGACACCTTCGTCGTCCGAACGATCGTCGTACCCGCAATCGCCACCCTGGCCGGACCAGCGAGCTGGTGGCCAGGCAAACACGGGTGACCCGAATCCACTGCGCCCGCATGACGACGAAACATAACGGTCGGCACGCGGCCCGTCGGCCCCACACCCAGCTCGCTATCTGATAACGCACACCGTAAGATCGACAGATTAAATAACTGGATGACGGTCGCAGGACTTGGTCGTAAGACCGCGGGCGTGTGCTTCGCGCCAGGCGGCGGCGAGGTTGTCGGCGCGGCTGTGCCAGGTCATCTCGCCGAGGTACTCGGCGTGCTTCCTCGTCGCATCGGTCCACCGCAGCTCCGCGTACAGGCGCCGGTACTGGCACCGGAGGACCACCCGCCCCAGCGCGTTCGGTGCGGTGCGGATGGCACGGTTGTGGCGGCCGCCTGCGGCGTCGTCCTGCTCTTTGGCCTGCACTGCCTTGTTCGACCCGTGCGGGACGCGCCAGTGGTGGTCTTTGACCGCGTCCTTGCTGTTCCAGCCCCACCGTGACATCCCTGGCGTCCCCCGCGCTGTTAGACGACGGTCAGGTGACGGCTGCCGGCGGTGGCACCCTCGGGTGCGCCGAACAGGCTGGTGCGGTTCTCGGCGGTGAGCAGTGTCAGGGCGTCGAGCTCGGTGGTGCTGTATCCGTCGGTGGCGAGCTGGGCGAGAACATCGCGGGCGAGCTCGGGTGTCTCGGTCGGGACACCGGGCCGGGTGCCGTACATCCGGCCGGTTTCGTTGAGTAGTCGGAACATCGCCCGGTACTGCCGGTCGGAGAGCACGCCGCGCTCGCGTGCTCGGACAACGAGCGAGGACTCGCTCACGCCCCAGTCCAGGCGCAGCTCGTCGAGCTCGTGCACGGTCCGGGTCGAGACCCGGTCCAGCGCCGGGCCGATGTCGTCGACCGGGGCGAGGAACTCGGCGGCGAAGACATTTGCCCGTCGCTCGGTTTCGGTGGGGCTGACCAGGGTCATCGCATCCATCACCAGGTGCCCGAGTTCGTGCGCGAGGGTCATGCGCATCCGGTCCGGCGGTAGTGCGGCGTTGACGTACACCAGGTGCGGGTGATGCGCGGTGGCGCGTAGGGTGACCGCGTCGATCTCGCGGTCGTGGAAGTCCTCGACGACGACGAAGACCCCGGCCGCTTCCAGCAGTTCGGTCATCGACCGGATGGGGCCGGCGATGCGCCAGAGCCGGCGCAGGACTTGCGCGACCGTGATTTCGCCGAGATCGGCGGCGTAGTCCCCGGGGTCGAGATCGGGCAGCGCCAGTTCCGGATCGAGATCGGTGTGGGCGACGACCCGGCCTAGCCGCATCGCGACCAGGTTGGCGCGCGCCCAGACGCGGTCACGTTTCCACTCCGCTGTGGTGGCGTTGGCGCGGAAGTGCGTGCCCTGCGCAGGTGAGCGCTCGAACGCGACGCACAGCGCCTCGACCGGGCATTGCAACGCCCGGGCGTAATCGTCGAGCGCCTTACCTGCCAGCGGCAGAGCGCCAGCCTCGACCCGGGTGACGTGCGATCCGGAGATCCCGGCCTCCTCAGCGAGCCGCTTCTTCGACCAGCCGTGCGCCAGTCGTGTCAGCGCAACCATCACCGGGTTCGCCTCGGCCTGCGAGAAGAGTGCCGTCACCCAGATCGCCTCCATATCCTCGATCGATCCCTGCGTTCCACGCTATCGCGGTAACAGCCGAAATCTGCGCAGAAACACCGTGTGAACTGCGACTTTCTGCCCGACGCGGTTATCTCCATCCGAAACGCAAGTGACTGATGTGACGTCCGTCTCGCTCGCGAGAGCGAGGCGAGACGGTTTGGCCAATTCTGCAGGTCACGGCGTGTTGTCTTGCTGAGAACTGTACCACGTTAGGCAAGATTCCATGCAAGTAATTACATCGATGGGAGACAGATCGTGACGGCACTCATGGACGACGACATCAACCCGCTCGACGCGGGAGCGGTTTCTCGGAAGGAGGCGCAGCGGATCCTGCGCCCGGTGACGATCGGCGTCGGCGCGCTGCTGCTGGCCGCGGTCGATCACTGGAACACGCTGACCGCGGGGCAGCCGGCGCACTTGCGGACGGTGCTGCAGCCGCTGCTGCGGGGTAGTCACGTTGCGGCGTTTGTCTCCGCCGGCACCAACGTGTGGCTGAGCACCCAGGGGATGCACCCGCCCGGGCACCTGGTCAAGCGGCCGTATCAGTGGTCCGAGGTGAGTAGTCACGGCCGTACTTACCTGGCGATCCATCACAAGGAGATGGAGGGCACCAACACTCGGCGCAAGGCCTTCATCAAGCAGGACTCGCAGACTCTGCAGCTGGTGGGCGATCCCACGCACTGCGAGCTGACCTGGGACTACGACGCGGCGACCGATTCGCACGTGCGGCGGATCTGGGTCAGCGCCCCCGGGGTGCAGTGGGAACGGTTCGAGATCCCGATGGACCAGGTGCAGCAGAGGTACGCCGCGTGGCGCAAGCGGGACGTGCGCTGGCTGCCCGGGCGGCTGCCCGCTGCGTCGATCGCCGACGCCGCGATCGCCGATGACGTGGTCATCGATGTGCGTGACGAACAGCAGCGTCGGCGCACTGACATCACGACCCGCCGGCCGCGCCGCGCCGACGGCCTCGAGGACCAGCGATGAGGGCCGCCCCGGTCACGGTCCACGGGGTCCGGTCGTGGACCGTCGTCGACCAACAGGGTTTGCCGGTGCTCGAGATCGAGCAGTTCCTGCATTGGCAGCGGGCGATCGGACGTTCTCAGAACACCGTCCGCTCGTACGCGCGGCACCTGAGTCAGTTCTATCGTTGGCTGGCTGCGCGGGGAATCGTTTGGGATGAGCTGGATTTCCGGCAGCTTTGTGACTTCGTCGCCGTTCTCACCGCTGGACTGCCGCCGCTGCCGTCGCGGTGCGGGGGCCGTGCACCCGGCACGGTGAAAGCGGTCAGCGCCGCGGTGCGGGAGTTTTACGAGTTCCACCGCGTCGAGGGCCGGGGACCGCAGGATCTGGTACTGACCCGCAACCCGTCGAAGCTGCCGCGGCGCGCGCACAGCTTCCTTGCGCACCTCGAACACCGCCGTCCGCGCGAAGTCTCCCGCCTGGCCCGGCCCGACCGGCAGTCGGCAGAGACCGTGCAGGTCATCGACTTCGAGACCGACTTCGCCAAGCTGCTCGCCGCGGCGTCGACCACCCGTGACCGACTGCTGCTGTCGGCGCAGTACGACCTGGGCCTGCGGGTAGGCCAAGCGCTCGGCCTGCGCCACGGCGACTTGAACCCGATGCGCAGGCAGGTGATGATCCGCCGGCGTGACGACAACGCCAACGGGGCGCTATCAAAGCAGAAGACCCAATTCATCGTCGAGGCTCCGCGGCGGTTCTTCGACCTGTATGCCGCGTACCTGCTCGGTGAGATCGCCCACGTCGACAGCGATTACGTGTTCGTCAACCTCTCACGCCCACCCGTCGGTGGTCCGATGACCTACTCCAACGCCTACCAGCTCATCGAACGGATCGGCGCCGCCGCCGGGATCGACGACCTCAACCCGCACATGCTCCGCCACACCCACGCCACCGCCCTGGCCAAAGCCGGATGGACCGCGGCCGAGATCGCTGCCCGCCTCGGCCAATCCCATTCGGCCAGCGCCGACGTCTACATTCACCTCGCCAGCGACGACCTCGCCGAAAAGCTCCGCACCACCGAGCATCTGGTCTGGCGAGAACCGCAGCAGTACCGACTGAAGGGAGACGGCGATGGCGCGCGGTAACGGCGAGCGCGCCCGGTCCGGGCCCCGCGGCGTCCCCGCTCTGCAGGTGCCGGACGGGCCTTGGTGCGCATCGACGTGGCCGGTCGTCGACATCGCCGGCGACCGCCGCCGCGCCGCCACCGACCCGTGCGCCGTCTCCGACTGCGACGGCGAGCGGTACTGGCTCGGCGGCCCCGGTGGACGCGCAGCCGCCACCTCGGGGCTGTGCTATGCCCACTACTTCCAGTGGTTCCGCGCTGGACAGCCCGCCGACTTTGACGCCTGGGCCACCACCAGCGCTCTGCCCGTCGGCGTGCCCCGTGGACGGCCCGCCACCACGCAGGTCGTCGACTTCCGCCGCATCCCAGCGGCGGCCGCCGACGAAGTCCGGTTCGTCGCCGCAACCAAGATCGGCCGCGGCGACTGGACCCCCAACGCCGGCCTGCGCCGCGCCCTGATCGTCCTCATCGAGGTCGCGCACGGGCGTATCACCAGCTCCCTGACCGAACGCCCCGTCGACGACTGGCTGCTGCTGTGCAGGCAGCACTGGCCTTACACCAACTTCGACTCCCTCTGCGCTCCCTACATCCGGAGGTTCTTCCGACTCCTTCACGGGGCCACCGACCCCGACCCATGGGCCGCGGATCACTGGCGGTGGCGCGACGGATTCGAGTTCGTCCTCGACGCCACCCAAGCCGGGGCGACACGAACCGCTGTCGACTGGGCCACCATCCCGGTGCCCTGGCTCAAAGAGGCCGTCAAAAGCCTGGCCCGCCAACAGTTGTCTACCTCCCGCATGTCCTGGGGAACGCTCACCCAGTGGCTGCGCGCCACCCGCCAGCTCGCCCAGTTCCTCACGCTCGACGGAACCGTTCCCGAACCGTCTGCGGTCACTCGGACGGCGTTCCTGGACTACCTCGAATGGACGCGCCGCCCCGACACCAAGGCAAGCCCCCAGCTCGCGAACACCGCGGCCTACCTGCTCGAAACACTGCGCGACTGCGGACTCGTCGACGACCTGGGATCAGCGATCTTCCTGCGCCGCGGCGAGAACGTCCACCGCAAGACCCGCCGACCGAGGCCCTTTCCACCCGATGTCATCGAACGCATCGACACCCTGATCGTCGACAACCCGGCCACCGACCCCACCCTCCGGGCGATGATCGCCACCACACGATGGGCGGGGTGCCGCATATCCGAACTCGTCGCCCTCCCGATCGACTGCCTCCAACACAGTGAGCAGGGCCACTGGATCGAATACTGGATGACCAAAACCAGCGCCTGGCGGCGGCTTCCAGTCCCCGAAAGCCTCGCCGAGATCATCCGCGACCAGCAGACCCGCGTCCGCGACACCTACGGCCCCGACGCCGAGCACCTCTTCCCTGGCGCCCGGTCCAGCGCCATCGCCGGCCGCACCCAGCCCTGGTCCACCAGCGGGCTACGACACCGCCTCGCCGCACTGTTCCGCGAGCACGGCATCACCACGTCCGTCGCCACCGGCGAGAAGATCTCCGGAGGCGACGTCCACCGCTTCCGCCACACCATCGGAATGCACCTGCTCAACAACGGATGGACCCAACCGGAAGTGCGCGACTTCCTCGGCCACCACAGCGACACCATGACCGCGACCTACGCTCGCATTACCGACGACACCCTCGCCCGCAAAGCCCGCGAATTCTGGGACACCAACCCCGACAAGGGCGTCGACGCCACCGTCGAGCGCCTGCGCGCCCGCTTCACCACCGCACTGCCCAACGGGTTCTGCACGCTCCCCGCGACGCAGCGCTGCGAGTTCCGCCCGAACCCCTGCATCGACTGCTCCTTCCACGACCCCGGCGGCCGCACCTTCCTCGGCGCACACATCACCCACCGCGACCAGCTCAGACAGCTCGCCGCCCAAGCACAAGACAACGGCGACCGCCAGGCAGCGGACCTGAACAAGACCATGCTCGACAAGGTCACCAGGCTCATCGACGAAATCGACTCAGACACGCAGGAATCCAGGTGAGCAATGGCGACCGCGATCACCGCACTGCACGCCTCACCGCGGCCGCCGCCGCCCGCACAACCAGCGCGACCGCCCGCGCACGTCGAGCCATCACCCGGCTGCACAACACCGGACAACCCGTCACCTTCGTCGCTGTCGCCAGAGCCGCCGACGTCTCAACCAGCTTCCTCTACAAGCAAACCCAGCTCCGGCAGGATATCGACGCGAAGCGCGGCACCGCCACCGCCGGAATAGAACGCTCCAGGGCAGCCAGTGCCGAATCCCTCCGCACCAAGCTCGCAACCGCGATCGACCGCAACCGCGAACTGACCGAACAGCTCGAGCAACTACACACCGAGAACGAGGCGCTCCGAAGCCGACTCCTCGAACTGGGAACCCGGCCGCCGGCCAAACAAGAAGCCCGTCGAGGAGAACATGCAGATAATCCGTCCGCCACAGGGCCACAACAGCCACGATGAGACCCGTCAGCCACGTCGTGGACAGTCAGGAGGCTCCTAGAGATATCG
>NZ_VIGX01000328.1 GCF_007858475.1 Tsukamurella conjunctivitidis | reverse complement strand
ATGAGTGGCCGAGCGCCCGCTGAACCGTCACCACGTCGCAGCCCTGCGCGATCAACCCGCTCGCGAAGTAGTGCCGCAGGCTGTGCAGCTTCGTGGTGAGCCCGGCTGCCTTGCGGGTCTGACGCCACCGGTACGTGACCTTGTTGTCGGTCCACGCCTTCCCGTCGAGGTGGAACAGCCAGCCGTCGGGTGCGGGAGGGTAGGCGGCAACGTGCTGCGAGAGGATCGTCACCAGCTCGTCGGGCAGGTAGACGGTACGCTCCGATCCCCATTTCGGCGGAGCCTCACGTGGGTTCACGCCGTCGCGCTGTATCTGCCGCTCGACGATGAGTCGCTTGCGGAGGAAGTCGACGTCGCCGACCTTCACGCCGCACGCCTCGCCCAGGCGTAGGCCGGCGAACGCGCACAGGGCAACGTAGGCGCGCATCGGCCCCTCGGCGCCGTTCACGAGCTTCCCCACGTCAGTGTCGGTCGGCACGCTCATCGCCGCCTCAGGCTTACGCGTGCGC
>NZ_VIGX01000327.1 GCF_007858475.1 Tsukamurella conjunctivitidis | reverse complement strand
CCATGGGCTGGGACGACAACGGCCTGCCCACCGAGCGTCGCGTCCAGAACTACTTCGGCGTGCGCGTGGACCCCACGCTGCCCTACCAGCCCGATTTCACGCCCCCCCACGACGGCGGCGACGGCAAGTCCATCAAGGCCGCCGACCAGCAGCCCATCTCCCGTCCCAACTTCGTCGAGCTGTGCCAGCGCCTCACCCAGGAGGACGAGGTCCAGTTCGAGGCCCTGTGGCGCAGGCTCGGACTCTCCGTGGACTGGCAGCACCACTACCAGACCATCGGCACCGACGCCCAGAAGGTCGCCCAGCACGCATTCCTGCGCAACCTGGAGCGCGGTGAGGCCTACCAGGCCGAGGCGCCGGGCCTGTGGGACGTCACCTTCCAGACGGCCGTCGCCCAGGCGGAACTGGAAGCGCGCGAGTACCCCGGCTTCTACCACTCCCTGGCCTTCCACAGGTCCGACGGGTCCGGTGACGTGGTCATCGAGACCACCCGCCCCGAGCTGCTGGCC
>NZ_VIGX01000326.1 GCF_007858475.1 Tsukamurella conjunctivitidis | reverse complement strand
GCACTGGCAACGCCAGCCTTGCCAGTGTTGGCGAGTGTGCTGGCAGTGCGGGGAGGGGTGGGGTCTAGAAGGTCGTGGTCTCCTGCCAGTCGGCGGGGTCGCTCCCGAAGTTCTCCTCCATCCACTGATGCAGCCACTCCCGGTACCAACGGGGCAGGGGCGTCTGCTCCTCGTCCTCCCACACCGGGTACGGCCACTGGGCGAGGTTGGTGAGGGTCTTCGCCCACTGCGGTTCCGGCACGGCCGGTGGGTTCCATTCCCCGATCCACCAGGCCGCGAACCATGTGATCTGCGTCGTGGTCTCCACCGGCCCGTCCAGCAGCGCGAAGCGCTGAAGCGGGTTCGAGGTCTCCTGGATCATTTCCAGGAGCCTGGGGTAGGACAGTTCCTCCCAGACGGTCATCGTGACCGGGCCGGACGTCGTGATCTCCAGGAGCCGGTCGAAGGCCGCCTTGTTCAGGGTCTCCTCCACCCGCTCCAGTACCTCGGGAGCCATCTCCCACGCCTCC
>NZ_VIGX01000325.1 GCF_007858475.1 Tsukamurella conjunctivitidis | reverse complement strand
AGTGGATGATGTTGAGCGCCTCGACGTAGGTGCCCACCACCCAGTCCAGCATCTCCTCGTACTTGGCCCAGACCTCGTCGAAGTCCAGCGGGCCGTCGCCCTGGACGCCCTCGTGGCCGGTGACGATCTGCTTGCCGCTCATCTCGTCGCGCCCGCCGTTGATGGCGTAGAGCAGGGACTTGGCGGCATTGACGCGGGCGCCGAAGAACTGCATCTGCTTGCCCACGCGCATGGGGGACACACAGCAGGCGATCGCCGCGTCATCGCCCCAGTGCTCGCGGATCTGCTCATCCGACTCGTACTGGATGGAGGAGGTCTCGATCGAGATCGCTGCGCAGAACTCCTTGTAGCCCTCGGGGAGGCTCTCGTCCCAGAAGATCGTGATGTTCGGCTCGGGGGCGGGACCCAGGTTGCGCAGGGTCTGGAGCAGGCGGAAGGAGGTCTTGGTGACCAGGGTGCGTCCGTCGTCACCGAAGCCGGCGTCGGACCAGGTGGCCCAGTAGGGGTCGC
>NZ_VIGX01000324.1 GCF_007858475.1 Tsukamurella conjunctivitidis | reverse complement strand
CGAATCATCTTCTCGGCAATATCCATAATTTGATCAGAGGAGAGGAATGAGGTCTCAATATCCACCTGCGTAAATTCAGGCTGACGATCAGCGCGAAGATCTTCATCACGGAAGCAGCGAACGATCTGATAGTAGCGATCAAAACCGCTCACCATTAAGAGCTGCTTAAAGAGTTGTGGACTCTGTGGTAGCGCAAAAAACTCACCATGATGGACGCGAGAAGGGACCACATAGTCACGAGCGCCTTCCGGCGTTGCTTTTGTTAAAAATGGGGTCTCAATATCGAGAAAGCCTTGCTCATCAAGCGCTTTACGAATATAGCGTGTTACTTTTGAGCGAAGCATGATGTTTTGATGCATGCGTGTATCGCGCAGATCGAGGTAACGATATTTAAGGCGAACCTCTTCAGATGTTTTATCATCTCCAAGTTGGAAAGGAAGAGGCGCTGCGCTGTTGAGTATCTCTAAACGCTTTGCAATAACTTCGATTTTCCCTGAAACAATATTAGGA
>NZ_VIGX01000323.1 GCF_007858475.1 Tsukamurella conjunctivitidis | reverse complement strand
TCCGGGGTGTCCGGAGTGCCCGGTGCGTCGGTGTCCACGCCCCCAGTGTGCCCCACCAATGGGCCGCGCCCTACGCTGCCCATCGCCTCAGCGTCCGGTGTTGCGCCGCTGGGCGCTCACGGCGACCGCCGTGAACAGCAGCACCCAGCCTGCGACATTGCCGATCCAGGACCACTGGAACGTCTCCCAGCCGACCAACGGCATCTGCACCAGATTCACGATGCCATTGAAGGGGGTCCAGGGGGCGATTCTCTCGAAGAAGCCACCCATCTGGTCCAGGGGGATGAACATGCCCGACCCGAATGCCCCGAGCACCGTGATCAGCGAGGTCGCGGCAAAGGCACCGTCAGTGCGCACTGCGAACCCGGTGGCCAGACCCAGGGCCGCAGGCAGCACTGACAACACGATGATCAGCCCCGCCGTCAGAGGCCAGGCCTCTCCCGCCATCTGCGCCCCGGTGAGGTGGCCGACGGTGTAGGCGCTGCCCACCACGACCATGGTGATCCCCAT
>NZ_VIGX01000322.1 GCF_007858475.1 Tsukamurella conjunctivitidis | reverse complement strand
GTCGGATCAGGAGGTCAGGACCGGGTGGGCGAAGGCCCCACGGTCGACCCCGACACCTGTGTCACTCCTGGGAGGAGGACTCCCCACCGTTGTCATCCTCGCGACGACGACGCGAACGGGTGCGCGGGCGACGCTCACGGCGCTCCGTGTGCTCGGGACGCTCGCCACGCTCGGCGTGCTCACGCGTCTCGTTCTCGTGGCCGTCCTGGTCCTCGGACTCGCCGTCGACCACTGCGTGCAGTGAGAGCTTGCCGCGGTCGCCGATCTCGGCGATCTCGACCTCGACCTGCTGGCCGACCTGGAGGACGTCCTCGACGGAGTCGATGCGCTTGCCCCCCACCAGGCGACGGACCTGGGAGATGTGGAGCAGGCCGTCCTTGCCCGGCGTCAGGGAGACGAAGGCGCCGAAGGAGGTCGTCTCCACGACGGTGCCGACGAAGCGCTCCCCCACCTCGGGCATCTGCGGGTTGGCGATCTGGTTGACCATGGCGCGCGCGGCTTCGGCGGCCGT
>NZ_VIGX01000321.1 GCF_007858475.1 Tsukamurella conjunctivitidis | reverse complement strand
GGGCGGGGATGATGCCCGCCAGCATGGCCGCCTCCGAGACGGACATGTCGGCGGCGGGGTGCCCGAAGTACGCCTTCGAGGCGGCCTCGATGCCATAGGCGCCGCGCCCGAAGTAGATGGTGTTGATGTAGTTGCCGAGGATCTCGTCCTTGGACTGCTCGCGGTTGATCTTCACCGCGAGCACGGCCTCCTTGACCTTGCCGGTGTAGGAGGTGGTCTCGCCCACGTAGTAGCGCTCGACGTACTGCTGGGTCAGTGTCGATCCGCCCTGGCGCTCCCCACCCCGGACATTGTTGACCAGGGCGCGAAGGATCCCCTTGAGGTCGATCCCGGCATTCGTGTAGAAGGTGCGGTCCTCCGAGGCGACCACAGCCTGACCGACGTAGTCCGGCAGGGTCGAGGGATCGATGATCGTGCGGTTGATCTCGGAGAAGGTCCCCATCTCCGTGGTGCCGTCCGCGTAGTAGACGGTCGTCGTCTGGGACAGGGCGACCTGGTCGGCGGCGGGGAC
>NZ_VIGX01000320.1 GCF_007858475.1 Tsukamurella conjunctivitidis | reverse complement strand
AACGTCACCGTGGCGGCGTGGGCCGCCAAATGGGAGACGATCCATTTCAGCACCCTCAAGCCGCGCGTTCGCGAGGACTACGAATCGAAACTGCGCCTGTGGATCATCCCTGCCATCGGGCGCCGCAAGCTCGGAGACCTCAACCCCGGCGACATCCGCCGTGTCACCGACGCCGTCGCCGCGGCGGGACTGTCGGCGACCAGTGCGAAGAACGTCCACCGCGTGCTCCTCAACCTCCTGCGCGCCGCGAAGCGCGAGGGGCTCCACGTGCCCGACTCCGCCCTCATGACGCAGGCACCGAAAGCCTCGAAGTCCACTCGCACCGCCATCGGGCCCGACGAGATGGCAGCCATCCTCAAGGTCGTCCAGGAGCTGGACGACCGCAGCCGGTGGCTCACCGCGATGATCTACGGCCTCCGCCAGGGCGAGACCCTAGGGCTCACCTGGGCCAGCGTCGACCTCGACGGGGGACACCTGCGCATCGACTGGGAACTCCAGCGGATCCGCTACG
>NZ_VIGX01000319.1 GCF_007858475.1 Tsukamurella conjunctivitidis | reverse complement strand
ACGCGACCGGTACAACGAGGACGATTCCAGCGCGTCCGAAGGAGACCAGACCCCTGACCAGATCATCGCCCAGGCTGAGAAGATCATGGGCAGCATTGGACAGGGATGCCTGGACCACTCCGGCGACCTCGCCCGCCACATCGACACCGTCTCGGCTGCGAAGGACTTCGACATGGCGCGGGCCGCGCTGGGTCAGTAGACGATGAACTATCTCGGCTACTCCTACGGCACGTTCCTGGGGGCGACCTATGCCGGCCTCTTCCCTGACAAGGTCGGCCGCTTCGTCCTGGACGGAGCGCTGGACCCTTCTCTGAACGTCAACCAGGTCTCTGACCTGCAGATGCGAGGCTTCGAGGACTCGCTGTCGCATTGGATCGAGGACTGCCAGGCGGGAAGCGCCTGCCCGCTCAGTGGAGGAGTCGAAGGAGGCCAGCAGAAGATCTCCGCCTTCCTGGACCGTCTGGCCCAGTCCCCGCTGCAGACCTCCGCCCCGCAACGGCCCCTCACCCAGC
>NZ_VIGX01000031.1 GCF_007858475.1 Tsukamurella conjunctivitidis | reverse complement strand
GGATCCGCGCGGCCGACCTGCTGGCCGACGGCATCGTCGACCGGGTGATCCCGGAGCGGCCGAACGCGGCGGACGAGCCGACGGACTTCTCCCGGCGCGTGGGCCTCGCGGTGAGCGACGCCCTCGCCTACCCGCGGCCGCGCTGCGGATCGCGATCGACCTCGTGTGCGTGGTGCTCGCGCTGCTTCCGCTGCTCCTGCGGCTGTGGCGGGGCGAGACGGTGCGCGACGTGCGGCAGCGGCGGGAGGTGGAGAGCGAGCGCCTGGCAGCGGCGGCGCAGCTCGCGATCGAGCGCCGCGAGCACGAGCGCCGCGTCGCGCTGGCGATCGCCGATGACCGGCCCACCGCGGTGCTGCCCGCCCTCGGCGGCGCGCAGGCCGGTGTCGCGGCGCTGCAGGCCGCCGGATTCGAGCCGGTCGCCGTGACCGCGCGTCGCTACGTCCAGGACACCCCCGCCGTGAACGACGACTTCCTGCCGATCGCCGCCGCCGCGGAGGCCGCCAGCCTGCGGGCGCTCGGCCGGCCCGCGGCCGACGCGACGCCGACCGGCCCCCGGCTCGGCCAGCCCCCGGCCGACGAGACGCCCACGGGCCCACTACCCGTCGTCGGCGACACCGGCGCCGACGAGACGCCCGAGCCCACCGACCCGATCACCGAGGAGGCCGCCGTGCCCGACGAGACGAACCTGCCCGCCCGGGTGGACGAGACGGCTCCGGCGGTCCCGGTCCGCGAGGTCGTGCGCACGCCGAACCCCTTCGTGCCGCCGGTCCTCGACGACGCCGCGCGCACGATCGCGGGTTTCGTCCGCCCGCTGATGCCGCCCATCGTGGCGCGCGTGCTGCCCGGCGGCGGGACCCGCACGGTGCAACAGTCCTACGAGGAGGTCGAGGAGGTCACCTTCGCGATGCGCCGCACGCGGAAGGTGGTCGTCGGCACCGTCGAACAGAGCGTGCCGGCACCGTCGGCCGACGGTGCGCCGGGCCCCGCCTCCCCGCCCGCGCCCGCCGAGGCGCCGCTCGACGTGGCCCACGAGCACGTCGAGGCGCTATTCGGCCAGGGCGCGCGCGAGCTCGGCCAGCCGGGCGAGCTCCCCGGGAGGCAGTGACCGGATCGCCGCCGGCGCCGGGTCCTCCACCGACGCCATCGCGTCGATGATCGCCCGGCCCGCCGGGGCGATGGTCACGACCTTCGCCCGACGGTCCTCGGGCGAGACGGTCCGCTCGACGTGCCCGCGCGCCTGAAGGTCGTTCACCGCGACGGTGGCGGCCGGAGCATCCATGTCGGCGAGGGCGGCCAGCTCCTTGAGGGTCAGCGGCCCGTGGCGGTGCAGCCGCGTGAGCGCGCGGAGCCGGCTGAACGGCAGGCCGGTGCGTTCGACGACGGCGCGGCGCCAATCCGAGCGACTGTCGATGACGGCGCGCACCAGGAGGCTCCACACCTCGTCCGGGGTGTCAGCGGGCATCGGCCGGCTCCTTCGCCTCGAGTAGCGGGGCGATCCGGGCGCGGGAGCGGTCCGCCCGCGCCCCGGTCGAGAGGACGGCGAGCGCGATGATGACCACGGCGAACCCCGCGACGGTCCACCACAGCGCGGCGCCCGCCATCAGGCCGCAGAGTGCGACCCCGAGGCTGATCCCCAGCTGGCGGCTGGTGCTCGCGACGGCGGCCGCCGCGCCCGCCCGGTCCAGCGGCATCCCGCTCACGGCGGAGTTCGTGATGGGCGCGTTGACCAGACCGAAGCCGATGCCGAAGGCCGCGAAGACGATGCCGAGCTCCAGCAGCGGGGTGCGGGCGTCGACCGTGGTCAGCGCGGCGGCGGCGGAGGTCATCAGGAGGCCGGCGCCGAGCAGCGACGGCCGGGGGCCGAACCGGGCCACGAGCCGCCCGGAGGTCGGCGAGGCGACGAGCACCGACAGCGCCATGGGCAGGAACATCAGGCCGGTCTGCACCGCGGAGAAGTGCCGGACGGTCTGCAGGTACAGCGACATCGTGAAGAGGAAGGCGCCGAACCCGGCGAAGGCGCAGACCGCGGTGAGCGTGGCCGCGGAGAACGGGATGCTGCGGAAGAAGCGCAGGTCGATGAACGGCGACGGGTGCCGCTTCTCGTGGGCGAGGAAGGCTCCCAGCGCTGCGGCGGTCAGCACCAGCATCAGGGGTTCGCGTTCGATGAGGCCGAAGACCGCGGTGAACATGACGGCGATCGCGAGGATCTGGCCGAGCGGGTCGATGCTCCGCGGGACGGCGGCCTTCGACTCCGGCACGACCGCGTAGGTCAGCCCGAGCGCGACCGCGCAGATCGGCAGGTTCACCCAGAACACCGACTGCCAGCCGAGGCTGTCGATGAGTACGCCGCCGACCAGCGGGCCGACCGCCGTCGAGACGCCGACCACCGCGCCCCACAGACCGATCGCGCGGGCGCGCTCGGCGGGGTGGGTGAAGACCGCGGTGACGATCGAGAGCGCCACCGGGGTGAGCATCGATCCGCCGATCGCCTGGATCGCCCGCGCCGCGATCAGTACATCGACGGTCGGGGCGACGCTGCAGAGCAGGGAGCCCGCAGCGAAGACGGTGAGTCCGATCCGGAAGACGCGGCGCCGTCCGAAGCGGTCGGCGGTGGCTCCCGAGAGGACGAGCAGGCTGGCGAGCGTGAGCGTGTAGATGTCGACGACCCATTGCAGATGGGGCGTGGACGCCGCCATCCGGCGGCCGATCTCGGGGAGCGCGACGTTGACGATGGTCACGTCCATCGACGAGATCAGCAGGCTGAGGCTGCACGCGACCAGGACGAGGGCGCGCCCGCGCGAGCCGAGGCCCGAAACACTTGTAGGCATACAAGGATTATATGTCTACAACTAATAAGATGGAATCCGGATGATCCGCGTACCCCTCGTACGTAATGTTTGCTATAGTGCAGATGGGAGATCCGAGCGCAGAGGAGGCGCCCGTGGTTACCGTTTTCGCAGTCTGTGCCGTCGTCGGGATCCTGGTCCTGATCGCGTCACTCATCCTGGGGGACTTCGAGGTCGGGGGAGTCGAACTCGGCAGTGCCGATGCCGGCCTGCCCTGGCTCAGCGCGCCCGCTCTGGCCGCCGCCGTCGGCGTCTTCGGGGTGGTCGGCTGGCCGCTCTCGGCCGGCACTTCGCTGTCGACGCCCATCGTCGTCGGGGCCGCCGCCGCCTCCGGTGCCGCCGCCTACGGATTGCTCATGGTGGTGCTCCGGGCCATGCGCCGGGCGCAGACCGGCACCGTCGCCGGTCTCCGCGCCGCGGTCGGCACCATCGGCCGGCTCAGCATGGAGATTCCGACGGGCGGCTGGGGGAGGGTGAGCTACATCGACTCGGAATCGGTGCGCGCCACCACGACAGCCGTTCTGGTCGATCCGCACGCTTCGGCCCCCGACGGCCAGCAGGTGCTGATCGTCGATGTGGACGGTGACCGTCTCGTGGTGCAGCCGCTCGAGACCCAGATCTGATCACAAGCGCCGGGCCGAGCGGCCCGGCAGAGGGAGGGAATCAATGACCGTATCGATCCTGATCGCGGCCGGTGCCGCGGTGATCGTGATCCTGCTCGCGCTGTGGATCTTCTTCCACAACTACATCAAGTCCCCGCCGGACCAGGTCGCCATCTTCACCGGCCGCGGCGAGATGAAGGTCGTGCGAGGCGGCGCCCGGTTCAAGGTGCCGGGGCTCGAGCGCGTCGACTACATGCCGCTGCGCCCCTTCGAGGTGCGCATCGCGCTCAGCAACGCGCGCAGCATCGACGGCGTGCCCGTCGAACTGCAGGCCGTCGGCCTGGTGCGGATCGGCACCACCGATGAGATGACCCGCACCGCTGCCCAGCGCTTCCTCACCGCGAACATGGCGGAGCTGGAGAACCAGATCAACGAGATCCTCGCCGGCAGCCTCCGCGGCATCGCGGCGACGATGACCGTCGAGCACCTCAACAGCAACCGCGAGGCCCTCGCGCGCGGTGTGGTCGATGAGGCGGGCGGTGACCTCGCGCGCATCGGCATGGAGGTCGACATCCTCAAGATCGCCGGCATCGAGGACCGCAACGGCTACCTCGAATCGCTCGGCCAGAAACGCATCGCCGAGGTCAAGCGCGACGCCGACATCGGCAAGGCCGAGGCCGAGCGCGACTCCCTGATCCGGTCCGCCGACGCCCGCCGCGCCGGCGAGATCGCACAGACCGAGGCCGAGACCGCGATCGCCGAGGCCCAGCAGGGCCGCGACGTGCGCATCGCCCAGCTGCGCGCGCAGACCGAGGCGCAGAACGCCGAGGCCGACCAGGCCGGACCGCTCGCCAAGGCGAAGTCGGAGAAGGCCGTCGGCATCGCGCTCGAGGAGGCCGAGGCGGCCCGCATCGAGGCGCGGACCGAGGTCGAGCGCAAGCGTCGCGCGCAGGCCGAGGCAGCGCTCGAGGCCGACGTGATCGCGCCCGCCGAGGCGCAGCGCCAGGCGGCCATCACCCGCGCCGAGGGCGAGCGCCAGTCCGCGATCCTCACCGCCGAGGCCCGCGCCAACTCGACCCGGCTCGACGGTGAGTCCGCCGCGGACGCCCGCAAGTCCGCCGCGGCGGCCGTCGAGGCCGAGCTCCGGGCCGATGCGGCCGGCAAGCTCGCGCAGGCCGAGGTGCACGCCGAGTCGATCCGCCTCGAGGGCGAGTCGAAGGCGTCGGCCCGCAAGTCCGCGGCGGAGGCCCTCGAGGCCGAGCTGCGCGCCGATGCGGCCGGTAAGCAGGCCCAGGCCGAGGCGTTCAACCAGTACAACTCGGACGCGGCCCGCCTGCTGCTCGTCCCGCAGGTGCTGGCGACGATCGAGGGCTCGGTCCGCGCCCAGTCCGAGGCCACGGCCGCGATCGACAGCATCAACATCATCGGCGGCGGGCAGAACGACGCCACGGGAGGCCTGCTGGGCCTGTCGGCGCAGTCCATCGCGTCCATCGTCGCGGCGCTCCGGGCGCAGGGCATCGACCTCTCGCAGCTGCTCGACGGCGGCGCCCCCACGGCCGCCGCGGCGACTGTGGCGCCCGTGGAGCCGGCGGCGGCGAGCCCCGTCGACGACGAGTAGCGAGCCGGTGAAGCCGGGCGACGCCGAGGCACTGCGCCTCGCGGTGGGCCTGCTGGAGCAGCGGCTCCGGCAGTTGCCCGCCGCGGGGCTGCGCGGCTCCGAGTTGTTCGTGCTCGCCACCGTCGAGGCGCTCGGGGCGGACGCCTTCCCGACCGCGATCGGCGACCGGCTCGCGATGAAGCGCTCCAACGTCTCCGTCGCGATCGCCGACCTCCGGCGCCGCGGCTTCCTGCAGGGCGAGGCCGACGGTTCCGACGGCCGGCGGCGTCCCGTCGCCCTGACGGACCGCGGGCGGGAGGTCCTGCACGCTCGCGACGCAGCGCAGGACGCCTGGCTGGTGGAGACCGGGAGCGAGCAGCTCACCGCCGAGGAGACCGAGCGCATCCGGGCTGCGCTGCCCCTCCTCCTGCGTCTCGCCGCCGGGTGAGAATCATGGCGAGCACAACCCTGGGCGGCACCCGCGCCGGCCGATAACCTCACTGCCGTGAGTGGTCTCCTGTCCTTCCCGAATCCGGTCAACGAGTACGCGGCGCGCGCGACCGCGGGCCTCGTCGTGGTCCTCGCGGTGGTGACGATCGTGGCCGGGCAGTGGTGGCTCTACGCCGCCCTGGCGATCGGTTTCGCCCTGCGCGTCGCGGGTGGCCCCCGGTACTCGCCGCTCGGCCGGCTGTCGGTGCACGTCATCGCGCCGCGGCTCGGCCCGGCGAAGCTGGTGCCCGGGCCGCCGAAGCGGTTCGCGCAGACCATCGGCCTGGTGTTCTCGACCGTCGCGCTGGTGCTCTTCGTCACCGGGAACCACGTCGCGGCACAGATCGTCCTCGGCCTGCTCATCGTCGCCGCGCTCCTCGAATCCGCGGCGGGCGTCTGCCTCGGGTGCATCGTCTTCGGCTGGTTGCAGCGCCGCGGCGTGATCCCGGCGTCGGTCTGCGAGGCGTGCGCCGGCGTCAACACCACCCCGCCGACCCTCACGGTGCCGCGGTAACGCACTCCGGACGCAGGAACGCCGCCGCGGATCACTCCGCGGCGGCGTTCGTCGGTCGAGGGCACGTGCCCTCGGCGGAAGGTCAGATCTGGCCGACGATCTCCCCGGCCCATTCGACGGCCTTCTCGTCGACGTCGTCGGTGCCGGAGTTGTCGTGCTCGAACCGGTCGCCGACCTGGGTCGCGCCGAGGCCGGTCAGGTGCTCCACGATGGTCTTGCCGCCGGCGTTGTAGGTGTCGACGTAGATGGAGTCACCGAGACCGAAGACCGCGAAGCGCAGGCCGGTGAGATCGGGCGCGGCCTCGAGCAGGTCCTCGAAGAACTCGGTGGTACCGGCGGGCAGTTCGCCGTCGCCGTACGTGGCGCACGAGAAGACGTGGAAGTCCGCGGGATCCAGCGCGTCGATCTCGCCGTCCATCATGTCGTGCAGCTCGACGGAGCCGGCCTTGGCGAACACGGAGTACATGGCGTTCGCTGCGCCCTCGGCGGTGCCGGTCGAGGAACCGTAGAAGATGTGAACAGACATGGGAGGAGATTCTAGCCAAGGGTGCCCTCGCACCGTGAGCTGCGTCCCGTCGGTGTGACCTCCTAGGCTTGCCGCCATGGCTCACGCAACCCTGGTCGACGGTGCCCGGCTCGCCTACGAGGTCCATCCCGCCGCACCCGGCGCGAGCGGCCCGGGGATGCTGTTGATCGCCGGGCAGGCGCTGGCCGGCTCGTCCTGGGCGCCGCTCGTCGACGACTTCCGGGCCGCCGGGCCGGTCATCACCTTCGATCACCGCGGCATCGGGGCGAGCGACGACGTCTTCCCGCGCGGGTGGAGCACGCGGGACTGCGCCGCCGACGCGCTGGCCGTGCTCGACGCGGCCCGCGCCGACGGCGCGATCGGGGACGCCGTGGACGTCTACGGCTTCTCCATGGGCGGTCGTGCCGCGCAGTGGCTCGCCGCCGATCACCCCGGCCGGGTGCGGCGGCTGCTCCTCGGGGCCACGACGGTCGGCGACGCGCACGGCCTCGCGCGCCCCAGTGAGGTCCTGCGGATCCTGGTCCGCTCCGACCGGCGCGCGCTGCTGGAACTGTTCTTCACCCCGGACTGGCTCGCCGCGCATCCCGAGGCGGCCGAGGCGATCCTCGCGCGGCCGCGCTCTCTGCCCGCGCAGCGCGCGCACTTCGCCGCGAGCACCGATCACGACGCCGCCGCCGCGCTGCCGTGGATCGAGGCGCCCACGCTGATCCTGCACGGCGCCGACGACCGCATGTGTCCGGCCGGGAACGCCGAGATCCTCCGCGCGGGCATCGACGGCGCCCGGATGCGGGTGTACCGGGGCGTGCGGCACGGCTACCACCTGCAGGAGCCCGCGGCCACCGCCGACGCGCTGGACTTCCTCACCGCGCCCTGATCGCCACTGCTACCGTCCACGCATGGCGGACTACGGCAGCTTCCAGGACGGGATCTACGCGGAGGGGCTGCTCGCGAAGCACCGCCACTTCCCGTACACCTTCGGCGATCTCGAGGCGCGGGCGCAGCAGGTGCTCGATCACTCGCTCTTCGACTACGTGCGCGGCGGTGCCGGCGACGAGACCACACAGGACGCGAACGTCACCGAGTTGCGGCGGTACGGCTTCGTTCCGCGGATGCTGCGGGATCGCAGCGTCCGCGACCTGTCCGTGACCTTCCTCGGTGCGAAGCTCGATGCGCCGGTGATCCTCTGCCCCGTCGGGGTGAACGGCCTGGTGCACGAGAACGGCGACCTCGAGGTCGCGCGCGCCGCGGCGACGCTGAACGTCGCCGCGATGTACTCGACGCTCTCGGAGGCGCCGCTGGAGGAGATCGCCGACGCCCGCGGCGGCTCCTTCGCCGCGTTCCAGCTGTATCCGACCAAGGACGATCGGCTGACCGACAACCTGGTACGGCGGGCCGACAAGGCCGGCTTCGACGCGCTCACCATCACCCTCGACACCGGCAGCCTCGGCTGGCGGCCGCGCGACCTCGGGAACGGCTACATCCCGTTCCTGCGCGGCCGCTGCCTCGCCAACTACCTCAGCGATCCCCGGTTCATCGAACTGTGCGGCGTCGAGAGCCCGCCGCCGCTACACGCGGGGATCGTGTGGTCCTCCCTGTTCAGCAAGCCCACGTTCTCGTGGGAGGACGTGGCCCGCATCCGACGGACCACCGACCTGCCGATCATCCTCAAGGGCATCTGCCACGCCGATGACGCCCGCCGGGCGGCCACCGAGGGCGTCGACGCGATCGCCTGCTCCAACCACGGCGGCAGGCAGGCCAACGGCGGCCTGCCCGCGGTGAGCCACCTCGAGGGTGTCCTCGATGCCGGCCTGCCCGTCACCTTCGACAGCGGCATCCGCGACGGTGTGGACATCCTCCGCGTCGTCGGCCTCGGTGCGACCCTCGCCGGCATCGGCCGGCCGTACGTCTACGGGCTGACACTCGGCGGCGCCGCGGGCGTCGAGCACGTGCTGCGCTCGATGCTCGCCGAGGCGGACCTGACGATGGCCGCGGACTGCCTGACCACCCTCGCCGACGTCCACGTCGTCAAGCGGTGACCGGCGCCGGGAGCGGAGCGAGCGGGCCGAATCCATGACCGGCGCCGGGAGCGGAGCGAGCGGGCCGAATCCATGACCGGCGCCGGAAGCGGCGGCCCGGACTTCGACTGGTTCGGTTTCGAGGACGCGGTCTGCGCGGAGCTGCGGAGCGTCGCGCGGGCGCTGGTCTACCAGTCCGACGGCGAACTGCCCTACGCGTACGCCCTCACCGCCTTCCACGCCGAGGCGGGCGGTGTGATCCACCTGCCGTATCCCGCGCTCGGCACCGTCGAATCCGTGCCGCCGCGCGCACTGTGGGATCCGCCCGCCTGGCCCCGGCGCGACGAGTCCTGGGCGCGGCGCGCGCCCCTCGATGCCTGGGAGGACCGGCTGGGCGAGGCCGTCGAGGGGCTCGACGGCGACGAGTGGGACGCCGCGCACGCCCGCTACGGATACGCGCTGCTCGGGGCGATGCGGCGGGCGAAGGCGGAGCTCGTCGCGGAGGACGCCCTCCCGCGCGAGGTGGTCTGCCTGCTCGACGACGCCGGGGAGCTCGCCGTGAAATCGGCGTCGGAGCAGGAACTTCGGGGGTACTGGGCGGCCCGCGCAGAGTAGCGTCCTTGCAATGACGTTCTCGACGTTGGCGCTGATCACGGCGCTGGGCTTGCTGGGTCCGCTGCTCGCCGCGAAGCAGTCCTGGCACCTGCCGCTGATCCTGGGGCCGATGCTGGCGGGCGTGGTCTTCGGCGTCACCGGATTCGGGGTGCTGGACGCCTCCGAGCCGACCTTCGCCTTCCTCGCCGACATCGGGTTCGCGATCGTCATGTTCGTCGCCGGGACGCACGTGCCGGTGCGCGACCCGGCGGTGCGGGCGGCGCTGGGTTCGGGCGCCCTCCGGGCCGCCGCGGTCGGCGTCATCGCCGCGATTCTCGGCGCCGTGCTGTCGGAGGCCTTCGGAACCGGGCACGCCGCGCTCTACGCGGTGCTCATGGCCTCCTCCTCGGCGGCCGTGGTGCTGCCGATCATCAGCTCGAACCACCTCACCGGGAAGCCGATCCTGGCGCTCACCGCGCAGGTCGCGATCGCCGACACGGTCTGCGTGGTCGCGCTGCCGCTGGTCATCGACCCGCCCACCGCGGGGCGGGCGGCCCTCGGGGCGCTGGCCGTGGGCGGGGCGGCGTTCCTGATGTATCTGCTACTGCGCTGGTCGGAGAACAGCGGCCTGCGGGACCGGATCGAGAGGTTCTCCGAGGAGCGGGAGTTCGCGCTGCAGCTGCGGATCAGCCTCGTCGGGCTGTTCCTGCTCGCCGCGATCGCCACCACCATGCACGTCTCGGTGATGCTCGCGGGCTTCGCGCTGGGACTCGCGGTCTCCTCGGTGGGGGAACCGCGTCGCATGGCGGCGCAGCTCTTCGCGCTCGGGGAGGGCTTCCTCGCGCCGCTCTTCTTCGTCTGGCTGGGGGCGCGGGTGAACCTGCGCGATCTCGTCGCGCACCCGTCGTTCGTCCTGCTGGGCCTCGCCCTCGGCTTCGGCGCGATCGCCGCGCACGTGGCGATGCGCCTCGCGGGGCTGCCCGTGCCGCTGGGGGTGCTCGCGGCCGCGCAGATCGGCGTTCCCGTCGCCGCGGTCACCGTCGGCGAGCAGCTGCACCTGTTCGCGCCGGGCGAGGGCGCCGCCCTGATCCTCGGCGCCCTCGTCACCATCGGCGGCGCGTCGCTCGCGGCGGGGTCCGCCGCTAACTCCGCAGCGACTGCTCCACCCGGGCCAGCGTCGTCCGCAGCGCGTCCGGGGAGTCCGTCGTGAAGATCGCCGTCTCGCCGGAGTCCTTGACGACCGCGTCGTGCACCCGACGGTCGTGGTACAGCGCGGCGAGCGCGGTGTAGTCGCCGGTGCGGGGGTCGTTCTCGCGGGCGGCGAAGACGTTGACGTACTGCGCCAGATCGGGGCGACGCGGGTCGTCGGTGTAGATCGAGTCCTTACTCGTCAGTCCCAGTTTCACCGCGAAGGTGTCGTCCACGAATCCGGCGTCGACGCTGTCGAGCGCCGGACCGATCTGCGTGGGATCCAGCGTCACGAGCGTGACCTTCGACCGCGCCCGGTCGACGTCGGCGAGAGTGGACTGCCACGTGCCCGCGCCGTCGCGGAAGGTCACGAGGCCGGCCGCCTTGAGGCTGAGCAGCGGACGGATCTGATTGGCCGGGTTGTCGGACAGGGCGATCGTCGCGCCCTGCGGCAGCGCGTCGATCGACCGGTGCCGCTTCGAATACAACTGCAGCGGGTAGATCTGGGTGGCGCCGACCGGGGTGAGCCGGACGCTGTTCTTGACGTTGTAGGCGGCGAGGTAGCGCACGTGCTGGAACTGGTTGAGGTCGATCGACTCGTCGGCGAGTGCGGGGTTGGGGGCGTTGTAGTCGGAGAAGGAGACGAGCTTCACGGCGAAACCGTGCTCCTTCGCGACGTCGGTGAACACCTTCCAGTGGGGTTTGCCGATGTCGACCACCCCGAGCTTGATCTCGTTCGACGGGGTGTCGCTCGCGCAGGCGGTGGTGCCGACCGCGGCGAGGGACAGCAGGACGGCGAGGAGGGCGGTAGCCGTTCGTTTCACGGGACCCGACTGTGCTGCACCGCGTGCGCGGTGGAAAGGGTTGCGGTCACGGTGATCCCGCGGCGCCTTCAGTCGAGTGCGTAGTCCACGACGACGGGCGCGTGATCGGAGAGCCGCTCCTCGGGTGAGGGCTCCTTGTCGACGACCACCGATCGTGCCGTGCGGGCGAGCCGGGGCGTCGCGAGGTGGTGGTCGATGCGCCAGCCGACGTCCTTGGCGAACGAGGCGCCCGCCCAGCTCCACCACGACAGCGGGCCGGGCCGGTCGCCGTGGAGCGTGCGCACCACGTCGACCAGGCGGCGCGGGCCGAGCTGCCCGCCGAGCCACGCGCGCTCCTCGGGCAGGAAGCCCTCCATCTTCTGGGCCGGTCGCCAGTTCGTGACGTCGTGCGGCAGGTGTGCGAGGTTCAGGTCACCGAGCAGCAGGAATTCCCGCCCGGCGGCCAGCGCGGCCCGCCGGTTGCGACTCAGCTCCCGCGAGAAGGCGGCCAGGAAGCGCATCTTGCGCTCGTACTTCGCCCCGCCGTCCGGCACGTCGCGGATGTTGCCCGGGCGCTGCAGGTGTGCGGGCAGCCCGCCCTTGGGCAGGTACAGGCACGCGACGGTGAGGGGCGCTTCCGCGAGGTCCACCTCGATGTAGCGGCCCTCGTGCGCGTAGGCGCCGAGCCCCCGCGCGCGGGGCGGGTCGATCGCCCAGCTCCGGACCGCGACCGGCGGTGTCCGCGTCAGGACCGCGACCCCGTTGCGGCCCGGGATCGAGCCGCAGTCGAGAGCGGCGTGGTAGCCGGGGAACTCGCCCACCTCTGCGGGCGGGCAGCGCAGCTCCTGCAGCGCGAGCACATCCAGGCCGCGGCCCGCGAGCCAGGCGTCGAAGCCGCGCCGCCGCGCCGCCCGGATGCCGTTGACGTTGAACGTGGCGACCCGCAGCACGTCGGGCGCCGTCAGGGGGCGGCCACCGCGCTCGACGGGTCGATGAGGATCTTCGCGTGCACCTCGGGATCGCCCAGGGCGGCGAAGGCGCTCTCCACGCCCGCGAGCCCGACGGTGCCGGTGACCAGCGGCTTCACGTCCACCTTGCCGTTCGCCATCATGTGCAGCGTGTCGTGGAACTCGCCCGGGTCGTAGCCGAAGGCGAAACGCAGGTCGATCTCCTTGTTGCCGGCGAGGGCGGGCATGATCTGGTCGGGCTCCATGCACACGCCGACGACGACCACACGGGTGCGCAGCGGCGCGGCCTCGATGATCGAGTTGATCATGCCGGGCACGCCGACGCACTCGAAGACCACGGGGCCGGACGGGGTCTCGCCGATCTTGTCGGCGATGCGGAAGGCGTGCCACCACGGCACGGGCCCGGGGATGAGGGTGAGCTTGTCCATGGTGCTCACGCCCAGCTTGAACAGGTCGCTGGCCTTCCGGATCTCGGTGCGCGGCTGCTGGTAGGCGTCCCACGGCTGCTGCTCGCGCGGGTCGACCACGACGTGCGCGCCCATCTCCTTCGCCAGGGCGCGGCGGCCGGGGGAGAAGTCGCTCGCGATGATCTTCTTCACGCCCGAGGCGCGGAGCATCGCGATGACGGCGAGGCCGATGGGGCCGCAGCCGATCACGATCGCCGTCTGCCCGCGGCCGACCTCGGCGCGGCGCACCGCGTGCCAGGCGACGGCCATCGGCTCGGTGAGGGCGGCTTCCTCGTCGGAGAGCTTGTCGGGCACCGGCATCGTCATGGACTCCTGGACGAGTACCTGCTCGGCGTAGGAGCCGGGGGAGCGTTCGGACAGGCCCACCAGCTGCGGCTCGCTGCCCACCATCAGCGTCGGCAGGGACACGACGCGGGTGCCCACGGGCCAGCGCTTGCGGCAGCCCGGCCCGTACTCGGCGACGGTTCCGACGAACTCGTGCCCCATGACGATCCGCTGGTCCGTGCGCATGCAGTCCGGGTAGCCGGCCTTCGCCGCGAGGTCCGCGACGAGGTCCGCGTGGTGGCGGGCGTGCAGGTCGGAACCGCAGATCCCGGTGCGGGTGACGTTCAGCAGCACCTGCCCGCGGGCCGGGCTCGGGGCGGGGAGGTCTTCGACGGTCAGGCGACCCTCGGTGCACACGACAGCTTTCATACGTCCGAGAATAATCGCCCGGCCGGGAGGAGCCGAACGCGGTGCGGTGCGGCCCCCGGCGACACGCCGCACACGGGGTGGGCAACCCGTTTCGCACAGTCTCCTCTCAGATGTTGTAGTTTTTGCGCATGCAAACTCTTGGTAAGTCCTTCGTCGCCGCCGCCGCGGCCCTCGGTGTCGTCTCCGCCGTCCCGTCGATCGCCCAGGCCGCCGAGCGCGACCTGGTGATCGTCTACGCCGGCCTGATCGCGCCGGGTGAGATCTACGAGCCCCTGAACACGAACCTGCGCAACGCCGGCTTCGACGTGAAGAACCTGTGGCTGCCCGGCTTCGACCACCGCAAGGAGGCGGGCCAGCTCAAGGCGACCGTCGACGAGGCGAAGAAGGCGTCGCCCAACCGCAAGGTCTCGATCGTCTCGCACAGCTCCGGCGCGATCAGCAGCCGCTACTACATCAAGGCGCTCGGCGGCACCAAGGACGTCGCCCGCTCCGTCGTGCTCGGCGGCGTCGAGTACGGCTCGCCCACCGGCTGCGTGCTGCCGGCCCCCGCGAACGGCGCGTGCAACGGCTCGGCGATCCTGAACCAGCTGAACGCCGGCGTCGACACCCCCGGCCCCACCGAGTTCTACTCGATCCGCAGCTCGACCGATCCGCTCTCGGGCAACCTCGACGGCCGTCAGTGCCGCGCCACGGTCAAGGGCTACCTCCCCGCCGCCGTCTCGTTCGACCACGCGTACCTCGCCTGGGACCCGCGCGTGGTGCCGCTCGTCACGAGCTCGCTGCGCGGCAACTGCCCCGGGCAGTGGGTGAACTCGCCCGAGGGCTCGGTCACCTTCGCGAACAGCGTCGACATGAATCGCAAGTAGATCGCAATACTGGGCACGGTGCGGGTGCACCTGGTTCGATGGCGGTTGTGACCACATCGGATGACACCCGCATCGTGTCCGCCAGCCGCGATCTCGCGGCGCCGCCGGACCTCGTCTTCGCCCTGATCGCCGACCCGGCGCGGCAGCCCGAATGGGACGGCAACGACAACCTCACCGAGGCGGCGGAGGGCCAACGGGTCCGCGGCGTCGGCGACGTCTTCACCATGACGCTGACCAACGGGCAGGTCCGCGCCAACCGCGTGACCGAGTTCGACGAGGGCCGGCTCATCGCGTGGCTGCCGTCCCCGGTCGACGAGCCCGCGCCCGGTCACCTGTGGCGGTGGGAGCTCGAGCCCCTCGCCGACGGCGGCACCCGGGTGACGCACACCTACGACTGGACGCAGCTGCACGACGAGCAGCGTCTCCCGCGCGCCCGGGCGACCACCGCGGACCGTCTGGCCGCGTCCGTGGACCGGCTCGCGGAGCGCGCCGAGGAGCGGTGACCGGTCCGCAGCTGCGCCGGACGCTCGGTCTCGGCGACGCCGTCTCCGTGGGGTTGTCGGCGATGATCGGCGCTGGGGTCTTCGTGGCCTTCGGCCCGGCGGCCGCAGCGGCGGGGTCCGCGCTCTTCGTGGCGCTGGCGATCGCCGCGGTGGTCGCCTACTGCAATGCGAGCAGCTCGGCCAGGCTCGCCGCGGTGCATCCCGAGTCGGGCGGCACGTACGTCTACGGGCGGGAGCGCCTGGGGCCCTTCTGGGGGCATCTCGCCGGGTGGAGCTTCGTCGTCGGCAAGTCCGCGTCCTGCGCCGCGATGGCGCTCACGGTGGGGCACTACGCGTGGCCGGGCCGGGCGCACGCCGTCGCCGCGGGTGTCGTCGTGGCGCTGACCGTGCTCACCGTCGCGGGCGTGGAACGCTCGGCGCGGGTCGCCCGAGTGGTCGTCGCCGTCGTGCTCGCGGTGCTCGCCGCGCTCGTCGTCGCCGCGGCCACCTCCGGTGCCGCGGACCCCGCCCGGATCCTCGACGGCGCGGCCGCCGGCCCGTTCGGGGTGTTGCAGGCCGCGGGCCTGCTGTTCTTCGCGTTCGCGGGGTACGCCCGCATCGCCACCCTCGGCGAGGAGGTCCGCGACCCCGCCCGCACGCTCCCGCGGGCGATCCTGCTCGCGCTCGCCGTCGCCCTCGCCGTGTACGCGCTCGTGGGCGTCGCCCTCGTCGCGGTGCTCGGCACGGACGGGCTCGCGGCCTCGGCCGCCCCGCTCGCCGATGCGGCCCGCGCGACGGGCTTCCCGGTCTCCGTCGTCACCGTCACCGCGTGCGTCGCGGCGGTCGGCGCGCTGCTCGCGCTGCTGCTCGGGGTCTCCCGGACCACCCTCGCCATGGCGCGCGACGGTCATCTGCCCCGCACGCTCGCGGCGATCGACGAATCCCGGCGGGTCCCGGTGCGGGCGGAGCTCGCGGTCGGCGGCGTCGTCACGGTGGCCACGGCGACCGCGGATCTCGGCGCGGCCATCGGCTTCTCGTCCTTCGCGGTGCTCGTCTACTACGCCGTGGCGAACGCCTCGGCCTGGACACTCGACAGCACGGTGCGGTCGCGGATCGTCCCCGCCCTGGGGCTGGCCGGGTGCCTGCTCGTCGCGCTGTCGCTGCCCACGAGCTCCGTGTCGGCCGGGATCGTCGTGCTGGTGGTCGGCGCCGCGTCGTACGCCGTGACCCGCTCTAGCAGCCCGTCTGGTAGAGCGCCTTGAGCCAGCCCGCGCTCTGATACCCCCACCCGAAGACCGTCTCGGTGATGCCCCGCTGCTCCGGGAAGTCCGTCATCTGCATCGCGGCGCCGTAACAGCGCTCGAGGATGAAGCGGGCGCGTTCGAGGTGGGCTGTGGTGGTGACCACGATGATGTCGTGCCAGCCGCGGGCCGTCGCGAGCCGCTGCACCTCCTGCGCCTCGCCCCGCGTGGTCCACGGTTGCGGGAGGAAACAGGTGACCTGCACGCCGGTGATGGTCCGCGCGCACAGCTCCTGCATGCGGGTGTCGCTCGCGCCGACCGAGTTCGACAGGACGACCTGCTGCGCCAGCCCGCGCTCCGCGAGCTCGAGGCCGTACTCGAAACGCTCGTAGGGATTGCCGCCGAGCACCACGATCGCGTCGGCGCGCTGCAGCTGACGGTCGATCTTCGGCTGCAGGTAGGCCCGCTCGAGCGCGATGGCGACCGCGCCGACGATCATCAGGACCACGAGGGCGCACGCGACGAGGCGACGCATCCGCACGCCGGTCATCGCTGCTCGCACCACTGCATTATCGCGGTTGCAACGGCAGATCGCACAGCGGGGTGGTACGCGGGATGGTCGCCCTCGACGGTCCGTTCCGCGCGCACCGTGCCGCCGGTGCCCGCGGCGAGCCGCCGCATCCCCTCGGGGCCGCGTTGCCCGTCGAACCAGGCCGCGTCCGGCGGCGCCAGGACGAGCACGGCGTCGGTGCCGCCGGCGACGACGGGCCGCAGCAGCACCTCCGGGACCTGGGTGACGCCCCGCCGGCCCAGGAACCGCCACGCCGGGTAGGGGAGCCGGCGACGCAGGACGTCCTTGACCCGACCGCGCGGGCTGCGCGCGAACGCGGGGTCCGAGCGCGGAACGCCCAGGTCCTGTGCCGGTGCCGCGGCGATGCCGGCCTTGAGCCGCCACGAGTACAGGACCGCGTTCGCGAGGACCGTCGCGCTCGCGGACGTCGCGCGGGCCGCGTGCGCGGCGTACCAGGAGCCGGAGCACACCCCGGCGGTGAGCAGGGGGCCGTCGAGCGCGCGGGCCGCGGCGACCGCGTCGTCCACGCCGGTCGGGGGGAACAGCGCGACGACCTCGCCCTCCTCGACGGTCCCCGATTCGCCGGCGCCGCGGCGGTCGAAGCGCAGCGCGCCCCCGCCCGCTCGGGCGACGTCCCGGGCGAGTTGCACCCAGGCCCGGTTCGGGCCGTGCCGGGTGTCGTTGGCCGTCGCGCACAGCAGCACCGACCGCCGCGGGGCGCCGCCGTCGGGCACGGTGCGGATCGCGGCAGCGCCGCCGATCTCCTCGATGCGCTCCTCGACTCCGGCGTGGCGTATTCCGCGCCGGATCGTGGGGTCGACGGCGACGGGCGCCGCTGCGGGGAGCGCCGCACCGAGCCAGACGGCGATGTCCGCGATCGCGGCGTCGGGGATCCGGACGAGGTGTGCGTTCGGCTCGAGGAAGTCCGGCATGCCGTCGGCGACGAGGCGGTCGGCGTCGGCGGGTCCGAGGGGGGCCGTCCCGGGACGCTGCGCGATCAGCAGCCGCGGTGCGGTCAGTGCATCGGCGGGGAGCGACGACAGCGCGGCGACGGCATCGGCGTGCACGTCCATCCCGACCCACGTGTCCCGCCCGGCGCCGATCGCCATGCGGGCGAGCGCGGCCTGTGCGCGGGCGAAGGCCCGGCCGCCCACGGGGTCCCACAGCACCGCGGCCGGGGGTGCGAGGCCCGCGGCGCCCGCGAGCGCCGCGCCCGCCCGCAGGGCGACCACGGCCGGTGCGCCCAGCCCCAATCCCCGCAGGTACTCGTCGGCGTTCCGGATGGATGCGATCCAGTCCTCCGCCGCGTCGGCGTCGCCCGACCGCCCGGACGAGTCGCCCGTGCCGCGGTAGTCGAAGCGGAGTGCGGCCAGGCCGTCCGCGGCGAGGAGCGTCGCGAGCCGACGCAGTCCGCGTACCGCGTCGTACTGCTCCTTCGCGAGGGGCGGCACCAGCAGCACCGCGCCCCGCACCCGGCGCGAAGCGGGCAGGTGCAGCGCGCCGTAGAGGGGCGCGGCGGCGGGCCCGAAGTAGGTCCGCAGCTCCAGGATCGCGTCAGTCGAGGGCATCGATGATCTCCCTCGCCCGGTCGGCGTAGGTGTGGCCGCCACGGGTGATCGCCGCACGGCCGGCGGCGGCGATCCGCGCCGCGGCGGCACCGTCGGCCCGCACCCGCGCGACGATCCCGTCGATCTCCGCGGGGTCGTCGTACAGCAGGGCCTCCCGGCCGTCGGCGAGCAGTTCCGCATGCTCGTCGGTCCGCGGTCCGACGAACAGCCCGCCGGCGGCGGGAACCTCGAAGGTGCGGCAGGTGTGCGTGTCGCGGTTGTCGGAGTTGAGCAGGACGAGGTTCGCGTCGATCGCCGCGACGGCGGCCGACAGCGCGGTCCCGTACTGCGGGCCCCGAACCGTCGCCCGGCTGCGCAGGAGGGCCGGTCTGCGGCGCCATCCGGGGCCGGCGAGGTAGAAGTCCGGTCCGAGACGGGTGGCCAGGCCCGTCACGAGCGCCGCGCGGTCCGGGCGGGCGTTGCCCACGAACCCCGCCGCGTACCGGCGGCCCGAGCGGGGCGCGACGGGCCGGTGCCAGTCGGGGTCGTAGGCGCTGCGCACGAAGATCGCGCGCCGCGCGCCCCGCGCGAGCAGCTCCGGCACGTTGTGCGCCTTGGTGGTGACGATCGCGTCCCAGCCGGGCTCCGCCGCGAGGTACTCGGGGGTCGTGTTGACGGGGTTGGCGACGTCGTCGGCGCTGTAGTGCACATGCCGACCGGCGGGGAGCGTCAACAGGCGCTCCTGATCGAGATGCACCGATGTGTAGCAGAACAGCAGGTCCGGGGCGGGGTGCGCCTCCAGCCGCCGATGCACCGCCTCGACGGTGCCGGGCGCCCGCCGCCCGGTGCGCTTGGCGTACCACCACGCCGCGCCGCCGCGGCGGGGGAGCGTGACGGGCGTCGTGTCGACGACGACCACCTCGTGGCCGGCGCGGCGGAAGCCCTCGGCGAGCGAGCGGGCGTTGCTGCCGTACCAGTCGTCGCCGGCGAACAGGATCCTCATGACGCGCCGCCTCCCGCGGCGAGCGGCGCCGCCGCCTCCAGGCGGCGCGCGCGCAGGACGGAGAAGCCCGCAGCCGCGGTCTGCGCCGCGACGATCCCGATCACCACGGTCCGCGGGTCGTGCGTACGCAGCGCGACGAGCAGGGTCGCCACGATCACCGTCGCGCCCGTGGCGCCCGCCAGGAGCACGCCGCGCGCGTCGCCCAGCACCGGCAGGACGGCGGTGGCGACGAAGGAGGCGACTGCGAGCCCGGGGAGGGCCCACGCCTGGATCTGCAACAGTGGCACCGCGCCGGCGAAGTCCGCGCCGAAGATCAGCGGCACGAGCCAGGGGGCGAGCGCCGTCGCGGCCGCGGCGAGCGCGGCGCCGCCGGCGGCGACGACGGCGACGCTGCGGCGCGCGGTCGCCCAGAATGCGCTGCTCTCGCGGCGGGCCAGCCGCGGGAGCAGGCTCACCCCGACGGCGTCGAGCATCGAGCCGGCCGCCTGCACGGGACGATCGCTCGCGCTGAACAGGCCCAGCGCGTGTGGGGGGAGGGCCGGAGCGAAGACCGTGGCCGCGCCCGGGCCGTAGGCCGACGAGAGCAGCCGCGCGGCGAGGACGGGTCCGCCCGTGCGCAGCAGGTCGGTGGGCGGCCCGGGCCGCGCGGGCCGACCGTGGTCGCGGAGCGTGCGGGCCCAGGACCAGCCGACCGCGACGAGGTTGCCGGCCAGCAGGCAGGCCATCGCCGCCTCCGGCGTCCGGACCTGCGGCAGCACGACGATCAGCAGCACGAGGTAGACCAGCCGGCCCGCGGTCTGCTGGATCACGACCGCACCGAACCGGCCGGTGCCGAGCAGCACCCAGTCGTCGCCGCATGCGCCCACCGAACCCACGACGAGGCCCAGCGCGCCCATCTCGACGGCGCGGGGCACCGGCAGCGCCGCGGCGAGCAGGAACAGCGCGATGAAGGCGGTGAGCGCTGCGAGCCGCAGCCCGGCGTAGTCGCCCCGCAGCCGGTCCAGGCCCGGCTTCTCGGCGCGGGCCGCGACGAAGGCGGTGATCCCGAGGTCGGTGCAGAGGGCGCCGAGGAAGTAGGCGGACATCGCGATCGCCAGCAGTCCCGTGCCGGCGGGGCCGAGCAGTCGTGCGCAGAGCGGGATCGTGACCAGCGTGATCGCGTACTGGCCGTACCGGCCGGCCGAGACCAGCACGACGTCGCGCAGCACCCCCGTGGCACCGGGGAGCCGCCTCATCGCACGTCCCGCGCCACCCGCGCCAGCAGCGAGTCCGCGATCGCCGCGGACGTCTTGAGATCGAGGTCGCGGCCCCGGTCGGCGGCGGCCGCGCCGATCTGCTCCCGCTGTTCCCAGTCGGCGATCACCGCGTCGAGCGCGACGGCCAGCAGGTCGGGCCGGCGGGGCGGCACGAGAACGCCGTTCTCGCCGTCGACGATGAGCTCGGTCGGCCCGCCGGCGCGGGCGGCCACGACGACCCGGCCCGCGGCCATGGCCTCGGCGACGACCTGCCCGAAGGGCTCGGTGAGCCGCGAGTAGTGCACCACGACATCGGCGTCCGCGGCCTCGGCGATCGGGTCCGCCACGTGCCCGGTGAAGGTCACCCGGTGTGCGATCTCCAGCCGCTGCGCGAGCTCCTCGAGTTCCGCGAGGTAGTCGTCGTCGCCGGGGAAGTGTGCGCCGCCGACGAACCGGACCTCGGGCACGGCATCCATCTGCGCGAGCGCGCGTAACAGCAGGTCCTGGCCCTTCCACGGCGTGATCCGCCCGATCATGGCGATCTTCACGTCCTTCGGGGCGCGCTGCGGCGCCGGCGCGGGGACCGTGCTGAGGTCGACGCCGGGGTGACACACCGCCGTGGGGCTACCGCCCGTGGAGATGGTGCGCAGCGTCCCGCGGGAGTTGGCGAGGTACCCGGACGCGGCCACTCGGCCGAGCAGGCGCAGCGGGAAGCGCGTGCGCCCGAAGTACTCCGCGCTCACCCGGTCGTGCACCTGCCACACCAGCGGGATGCCCGTGCGGCGGGAGGCGACGGCGCCCACGAACAGCGACTTGGTCGACTCGGCCACCACGACGTCGGCGTCGGCGGCGAGCAGCATCGGTGCGAGACGCCGGCCGGCGCGGTAGAGGCCCGCGGCCCCGCGCAGCAGGCCCACGGGCCCGGTGGCGCGGCGCAGCGGCGAAGGTCGTCCCGGCACGACCGTGACCGGCACGTCAGCGGCCTCGAGCACGTCGGTCAGGGGACCGGGCGCGAGCAGCACGACCGAGGCGGCCACGCCGCGGTGGCGCAGTTCGCCGGCGAGCCGGGCGAAGGCGAGTTCGGCGCCCGACGGCGCGGCGGT
>NZ_VIGX01000318.1 GCF_007858475.1 Tsukamurella conjunctivitidis | reverse complement strand
CGACCGTCCCAACCCGCTCTCCGGCGCCGTCACGGAGGGGCCCGGGGTTCGCGAGGGGTTCGAGAGCTTCGTGGGGCGCATCGACGTACCGATCCGCCACGGGTTGACCGCGGGAGAACTCGCACGTCTCGTCGCCGCGCAGGACCAGAGGGACGGACGCCCGACGCCCACCCCCGGGGTCGTGACCATGACCGGGTGGACACGGACCATGTACTGGGAGGACACGGGACTGCAGTGGGTGATGCCCTCCCCCAACCTCCCGACACCCACCTCCGCACTGGTCTACGCCGGCACCGGCCTCTTCGAGGGCACCGTGCTCTCCGAAGGACGCGGCACGACACGACCCTTCGAGCTGGTGGGGGCACCGTGGCTGGACGAGGGCTACGCCGAGTCACTCAATGCGTTGGCCCTGGGCGGTGTCCACTTCCGTCCCACATGGTTCCAACCGACCTTCGGCAAGTTCGCCGGCCAGGCACTGGGAGGAACCCAGGTCCATGTCACCGACAGGGACA
>NZ_VIGX01000317.1 GCF_007858475.1 Tsukamurella conjunctivitidis | reverse complement strand
GACCAAGCCCACGCAGCACTCGGTCGCCTCACTGCGCTCCATCGGCATCCAGCCCGATGCCCTGGTGCTGCGCAGCGAGCACGAGGTGCCCGAACCCGTGAAGAAGAAGGTCGCCCTCATGTGCGACGTCGACCGCGAGGCCGTCGTCGTGTGCCGTGACGCGAGCTCCATCTACGAGATCCCCCGCGTGCTCCACGCCGAGGGTCTCGACGCGTTCCTCGTGCGCCGACTCTCCGTACCCTTCCACGACGTCGACTGGACGCGCTGGGACGGACTGCTGGAGCGCGTGCGAGAGCCCCGCAGTGAGGTCGAGGTGGCCCTGGTGGGCAAGTACATCGACCTGCACGACGCCTATCTCTCCGTGTCCGAGGCTCTCAAGGCGGGCGGCTTCGCCCATCGTGCGCGCGTGAAGATCCGGTGGGTTCCGGCTGACACCTGCGAGACCCTGGACGGCGCGGGCCGGTCCCTGGGCGGGGTGGATGCGATCCTGGTTCCCGGGGGATTCGGCGTCC
>NZ_VIGX01000316.1 GCF_007858475.1 Tsukamurella conjunctivitidis | reverse complement strand
CGCAGCTGCCCGCCGGATCCGCGACGACCGCGGGAGACTGGCCCAGCACGTCACCGACTCCGTGCAGGGGGTGCGCGAGGTCCTCGCCTTCAACCACGAGGCCGCCCGCTCCCAGCAGATGGCGGACATCGAAGGGCGCATCGGGGACGCACAGGCGGTTGCAGCCCGATACGTCTCGCTGCGCAGGGGCGCCAACCAGCTGCTGGTGGCCAGCTCCATGGTCGTCATGCTCATGGTCTCAGGGGCGCTGTACGGTGGCGGGCAGATCTCGCTGGCCCAGCTGGGACTGGCGCTGGGCGTGACCCTGGGGTCCTTCGCTCCGATGCTCGCGGTGGAGGACTTCCAGGCGGACCTCGACCAGGCCTTCGCCTCCGCCAGGCGTGTCTTCATGATCACCGAACGTGCTCCCCTGGTGACCGACCCCGACTCCCCCCGCGAGTCCGACGGCACGGGCGACATCGTCGTTCGCGGGGTCGACTTCCGCTATCCGTGCCAGGAGGGCTCGCCCATCG
>NZ_VIGX01000315.1 GCF_007858475.1 Tsukamurella conjunctivitidis | reverse complement strand
CAGGTGCTGGTCCGCGTCCGTTCCGGGGGTCATGCGCGCCTCGTTGAAGGAGGCGAGGGTGGGCTCGGTGTAGGTGTAGCCGGTGTGGTGCACGATCCGGATCCTGCTCACAGGTGGTCCCCCGTCCAGTGCGTCGCGGCGGTGCCCTCGAAGAACCGCTCCTGGACGCATGCACTGACCTCCGCGCAGGTGGCGCCCAGCGCCGCCATGCGTGCGGGAAGGTCCTCCAAGGTGGCCTCGGGGGCGCGGTAGAGCAGTCGGGAGCGGGTCTGGCCCACCAGGCGGGTTGCCTCCGAGACATGTCCACGCACCGGGTCCGCCCGGTCGATGGTGTCCAGGGCGTGGGCCACGGCATCGAGGCTGAAGAGGAGGGAGCGGGGGAAGGACCCGTCCAGCAGCAGGAAGCGGGCGATGTCCAGGTCAGCGGAGGCCGCCCCCCGGCTGCGGATGTAGGCGTGCTGTCCCGCACAGCTGCTCAGGGCATCCGACCAGGCCGTCGGGGCGGGCCGCAGC
>NZ_VIGX01000314.1 GCF_007858475.1 Tsukamurella conjunctivitidis | reverse complement strand
AGTCGGTTGGCGATGCGCGGGGTCCCCCGCGACCGTGAGGCCACCTCGTGGGCGGCAGCCGCATCGATGGGGGCACCCAGCAGACCCGCGGACCTGTGGACCACCTCCTCCAGTTCGGCACTGGAGTAGAACTCCAGATGTGCGGTGAAGCCGAAGCGGTCGCGCAGGGGGGCCGGAAGCAGACCCGACCGTGTCGTGGCGCCGACCACCGTGAAGGGGGGAAGGGTCAGGGGGATGGAGGTTGCTCCCGGTCCCTTGCCCACCACCACGTCCACCCGGAAGTCCTCCATCGCCAGATAGAGCATCTCCTCCGCGGTCCGGGCCAGGCGGTGGATCTCGTCGATGAAGAGGACGTCACCCTCCTGGAGCCCCGAGAGGATGGCGGCGAGGTCCCCGGCATGCTGGACGGCGGGACCGGAGGTCAGACGCAGCGAGGTGCCCATCTCAGCGGCAATGATCATGGCCAGGGTCGTCTTGCCCAGTCCGGGGGGACCGGCCAGCAGCACGTGGTCG
>NZ_VIGX01000313.1 GCF_007858475.1 Tsukamurella conjunctivitidis | reverse complement strand
TATGGTGCCAGCGCTCTAAACGTTTTGGAAGTTGCTCTTTTTTGAGCTGAAGAACGCTTCGCTCCGTGATAATCGGGGTGATCGCATTCATGCCGAGTTCACTTCCTTTCTGGAGAACAAAATCCATTTTTTCCCCTTTTACCAGAGATTGTAAAATATTGATTTTGAGGCGACTCTCTCGGTTGATTGGATTATATTTTTTGAGACGAATCGTTAAGTGGCGCTTTGCAATTTCAATAATAATACCATGATATTCTCCCCCTTCGCCATTGAAGAGGACGATAGAATCACCCTCACGGTGACGTAAGACGCGGACAATATAGTTATAATCCTCATCTTCTAAAATAATATCGGCAACAATAGCTAAAGGTTGATTGACGTAGCGACGCATGAAGACTCCTTTATCGCTTGAGTAGAGTTGGAAAGATTAGAAAGATTAGAAAGATTAGAAAGTGAAAGGCGCTTAATCAATTGACTAAACGCCTTTTAAAAGAGATTTTATCGTGCTCTTTTA
>NZ_VIGX01000312.1 GCF_007858475.1 Tsukamurella conjunctivitidis | reverse complement strand
GCTTGTCGCCTGCGGTGGCGGTTCTGCCACCAGCGGGGACTCGGGTGCATCCGGGGCCACAGGCGGCTCCGAAGTCTCCGGGTCCCTCAACATCCTGGTCTCCAGCGCGGCTGCCTCCGACGCGGCCTTCAATGCGGTCACCGACGCGTTCAAGGCGAAGTACCCGGATGTGGACGCGAAGGTCACCTCCGTCCCCAACGACTCCTACCCCGCCACGAAGTCCGCGCAGCTCTCCGCGGGATCCGTCGACATCTTCGTCGTGAAGAACTTCGTCGAGGCGCCCGACTACGCGGCGGACTCCACCTCCGATGACGTGCTCATGGCCAAGGCAGGCGGCCTGGTGGACCTCACCGACCAGCCGTTCATGAAGCACTACACGCCCTCCGTCCTGCAGGCCCAGGTGGTGGACGGCAAGCAGTACGCGGTTCCGACCGGCCTGAGCTACTCCACCGGCGTGTACTACAACAAGCAGATCTTCTCCGACAACGGTCTGGAGGCACCCACCACCTGGACC
>NZ_VIGX01000311.1 GCF_007858475.1 Tsukamurella conjunctivitidis | reverse complement strand
TGGCCATGGTAAAGGTTTTTCCTGAACCCGTTACGCCAAGCAGTGTTTGGAATGCCAGACCATCATTGAGTCCTTCCGTTAAGGCAGCAATTGCCGCAGGTTGATCCCCTGCAGGAGAATAATGGGTGGAGAGCTTGAAATGTGTGTGATCTGTCGCCATATTAAGATTCATCTGTATCGGTTTATAGAGGTCGTTATCAAAGGTCGCTATTAAATGTCTTTAGCAAATATATGAGGATATAAATGTATAAGGATATAGAGTTTATCGAAATATAAACTTTATAGACAAATTTATAAAAGAGTTATAAGAGATTTATAAGCAAGTTTATAAAAAACTGATCGATGATTGAGAGAAAAGTCATAGAGAAATCCACAAATAAAGTTATAGAAAGTTATAGAAAACTATCGAAAGTCATAGACATAGAAAAGAGCTAGAAGAGAGATAGAAAGACTCATAAAAAATTGGTCTCAAAGAGAAGAAGGCTCATAAATTTGTCGAGCCGCTTTAGAGGATC
>NZ_VIGX01000310.1 GCF_007858475.1 Tsukamurella conjunctivitidis | reverse complement strand
GCCGCTCTGTGGAGCCACAGGCCCCGTCGCAGGTCGCACGCGATCCTCAGTCACCACCGGAGACTCAGGCTCCGGTGATGCGGGCCTGGACACCCACGGGTTGTTGCCGTCACTCACGAGGCCGCACCTCCCGTTGATAATGGTCTACATAGATTCCTACACCATGAGTCTAGCGTCACCAAGTGAAATAGACAAGAGAGAGGTCAATCAGATGACGATGATATGTTTATGGCGTAACTGCCATGAATCGGTTACGATCGATGTATGCGGACCATGGCCGAGGTGTCTCAAGTGACCGATGGCCTCGACAAGCTGTTCGAGGGCCAAGGGCCCACCATGACCGCACGCGACGTGACCGAACTCCTCGGGATCACCAAGCAGACCGTCCATACCTGGCTACGGGACGGAGTCATCCCCGGCTACAAGGTCGGCGCGACCTGGTTCATCCTCACGAGCGAGCTCAAAGAGACTCTGCGCAAGGGAGAGAACGCGCCGAGAGAGCGGGCCTCGAAAAA
>NZ_VIGX01000309.1 GCF_007858475.1 Tsukamurella conjunctivitidis | reverse complement strand
GCATCGGCAATGACATAATCGGTCATCACTTTGGTGATACTCGCCGGCTCAAATTGAACGGTACTATTATATTCAGCTAAGACAGCACCGGTATCATAATCCATAATAATCCAAGATTTTACGGCATACTCAGGAAGCTGCAAAGTGCTGGGCGATTGCGCAAATGAGAGTGAAACGGTTGTCATCGCGATCGCGCAAATTTTGAAGATTTTTTTAAACATAGTTGTTTTCATTCTTAAAAGTGGATAACAGTTGTGGATACAGGGAGAGAGAATGCGGCATATCCCGCCTCTTCTCGTGTCGGATAGTTTCCAATATAGACTCGATAGAGCCCTTTATCATACTTGACTTCTGTTGGCTGCTGTAGCCTATTTGCCATACTTCGCTGGAAGTTGATAGCATTTTGTTCGTTCCCAAAAGAGCCGAGCTGAATATGGTAGCTTGCAGCATTCTGTTGCACCGGGCGTTTATCGATCGAAGTTATCGTCGCTGTACTATTTTGCTGCTGATAGCTCTCC
>NZ_VIGX01000030.1 GCF_007858475.1 Tsukamurella conjunctivitidis | reverse complement strand
ACCTACCACCGCCGACGCCGTCAGGTCCGCCTCGGCCGGTTGACGCCCGTCGAATACGAGACGATCATCAACACAGCCGCCTCAGCGGCATGACACCGACACTGTCACCCGATCGTGCAGCAGTCCCCTCGTCAGGTCCAACGGTCCGCCGCTGATAACGCCCTCGAGCACTACAGCCGAAACCGTGATCGCAGTTCCGCTGACCTTCGTGGCAAGACCCAACACTCGCATGCCATCGATACTGCCTACGATTAAGCAATGAGCGCCACCCCTGCCGCTCGAATCATCGCCGGCAGATACCAGGTAATCCGCAGACTCGGCGCGGGCGCATTCGGTGAGGTCTTCGAAGTCAACGACCTGTTCATGAGCCAGGTCTGCGCGCTGAAGTTCTTGAGGCCCGGTTCCGTCAGTTCCGTCTGGACCGAAGCACAAGTGCTGAGGCAACTAGAAGGCGAATACATCCTGCCGGTGAGAAATGCTGACTGGGCATCTGGGGTTCCGTACATCGTTACCGATGTAGCCAACAACGGCACTCTCACCGCACGCATACCGGCCGAGATCGGCGTCGAGATCAGCACCGCGGTTGGATGGACGCGGCAAGCCTGTCAAGGGGTCTCTCGGCTCCACGACCACAACCTCGTTCACCGAGACATCAAGCCCGACAACTTGTTTCTCGACGAGCGAGGTGACATCCTCGTCGGCGACCTGGGCCTAGCACAGTTCATGGACTCCCACGGTTTCGCAGATGCGGCCGGCACCCCCACAACCATGGCGCCTGAGGTGGTGTACGCATTCATGACTGGCGACCCACGCTACGAACGGTGCTACAGCGAACAGAGCGACGTCTACAGCCTCGGCGCGACCCTCTTCTGGCTGATCGCGGGGCACGAGCCTCACCGGCATATCTCCACATTTGCGGACCTGTGGAATCGCGCCACCCCAGACCTCTGGGACCACGCTCCGCACGTGCCGCAAGGCCTGCGTGATGTCGTCAACACCTCAATCGCACGCGATCCCGGCCAGCGATACGACAGCCCTGCCCAGCTTGATGCTGCGCTCGGAGGGCGCGTTCGCCCTTCGCGCAGTTGGCGGCGCATTCGCCCCCACAGCGGCCACACACAGTGCTTTGAAGGGACCAAGGGGACCTCGGTGGTGGAGGTCTGTGCCGAACCCGATCATGGCAGCACGGGGCGTCTTCGCATCGCCGCGCGACACCAACGAAGCGGGCGAGCCATTGCGCGGGTCACCCGCGTAGTCAGAAGCGGAGCGCTCTCGGCCGCGCTGCGAAGTGCTTTCCGCGCAATCAACTGAACAGGAACGCACCCAACGACATCTCAGACCCCGGTATCCATCCTGGGGGTCGATGCAGTGTGCGCCATCACTTGCTGGAGCAGACTACGGCTGCTGCCGTGACTGCTGACGTCGCGGACGCCTACCCACCGGCGTCAACCCCCGCCGTCTCTTCAGCAGATTCTCGTCTTTCGTGTTTTCGCTGACAGTCAGGCGGCTCAGTATCCTCTGCTGAGTCTCTGGCGTCCAGAACACGCGAAGCTGCCGGCGGGCCCGTGTGATTGCCGTGTAGAAGATACTGTGCGAGATACGCTCCTCATTTGCATCCGTGATAACAACCTTGACCGAGTCGTACTCAAGCCCCTGAGCCTTGTGGATAGACACCGCATACGCAACCTGGAAAGGGACGAGGGTTTCAACTACGTCGTCGTCCTCGTCACTGTTGCCTCGCTCGAACACATCGAACTGAACGATCGTGTCATCGACCTTCCGAAGATCTATCCCGTATACTTCAGCCTCGCTGACGTCACGTTTGAGGTCTACGTCGAAGGTAATTCGTCCCGGCACGCGTTCTATGGACGCTATCGTGCCTTTCGTGGTGTTCGAGATGACTCTCTTGAAACGGTTCGTTTCGTTGAACAATACGGGATCGCCGACCTTGTACGTGGACTCACCCCACGTGACCGCCTTCTCGGGATTGCTGGCCTGAAGGAAGCGGTTGACATTGTTAATGCCATACAGGCCGTCATAATTCAAGCACAGCACGATCTCATCATCGCTATGACGAGTGAACAAATCCTCGCCGAGAGCCATCGAGTAGCCATTCTTAGACAGAGACTCCTCAATGCGGTCGTCGAGGCCACGGACTCGGCTCCACAACGTAAGAAGTGCGTCGTCGTCAGTCCGATATGGTTTGGTGAGCTCGAAAGTGGAATTCTTCGGAATATACGACCGTGCGAGACTGAACCAATTTCCAAACTGGATTGCCTCAATCTGGTAGACGTCGCCAACGAGGACAAGCAGATCGAAAGATGTCTGCTGAAGGACCTTGAGAATGCTCTCGTTGTCGATAGCACTGCATTCGTCGATCACCAACACATCAACCGAGGACTCCTGTACACCACTATTATAGATGTGGCTCGCAATCGTGCTGAACTGGGTGTTCGGAGCGTCGACCCGACGCTTGAGGTTTTCGACAGCGGTGTTGGTATGCGCTAGAAATAGCTTGCTCTCGGCGGAGAAGTAGTTGGCTATGTGATTGACCATCGTTGATTTGCCTGTACCGGCAGCACCCGTGATTATGGCCACGTTAGACTCGTCGAATAGGGCGGTGAGAGCCTCTGCTTTCGCAGGGTCATTGATAATTTCTGGATTGGTATGGAGCCATTTGTTCACATCATCGGAGTGTCTCTCGACGCCTTCACCGGTTGCCTCTTGAAGCTTTTCGATAATTGCCACTGCGGCGTCTTCGTATCCAACGATGAACACGTGGCCGTTCTCGTGCTTGAGCTTTCGTGGTGCGTGCCTTGGAATGGAGGGGAGGCGGCCGTTGTGCGCTGCGATCAACTCATCGACGTCCCCGAGATCTTCGAACTCTGCTGCTGGCGTGTAAATTGTGCCGTGCTGCTCGACCAGGTTCTTAACACGCCGTGCGAGAAGCTCATGCTTTCGACCTGTTGGATCGATGCTCGCGGCGAGGTCTGCGAACCCAGGGACGTGACCGGCGGGAGATGTACAGAACGGCATCCTGTCGAACGGCGCAGATCGGGAGGTGAGGCGAAGCCCCGACAGCCATGGGTTGGGCTCCGAGTCAAGCTGCCCCTTGATAATCTGATTGCGCATGCGAAGCATCAGGTACCGCAGCACTCGGGACCCGGCACGGCCTGCCCGGACGTGCTGTCGGGCCTCGTCGAGAATTGGAAAGAGCACAGGTTTCCGACCAGAGTCGCCAGTCATGTCGGCGCGGAGACGTGCGTAGTCCGCATCACCCATGTCCATTAGGTCAAGGAGGCTCAAGCGGGTTCGAGTCAGGTATCCCATCAAATTGCGGTACTCGAGGTTCCTCGACTCGATTCGTGGTGCAGCACCGAAAATTCTGGCGAAATTTTCGAATTCGCAGGGCCGGATCGAGACTTCCCAATCGCGAATGATCAGGATCGGCATGTTTCGACCAAGGACCTCAATCGAATCGGTCGCGAGATCGAGATACGCAGCGTACCGATCGGTGATATCGACGTCGGTGAAGGCAATCGTGCGGTCGAACTTGCTCGAAGTATTGTGCGCCACGGAGAAGGTTACTTCGTAATAGATGTTTCCCTTGGCGAAGAAGGGACGCGAGCTGTGAATGTAGTAGCGATCCCGACGAGGTTCGGACGGTGTAGCGCGCGCGACTGCGATCCGCTCCGCAATCTTTTCATGATACTCCCGAAGTGACGGATCAAGATCGATGGGAAACTGTTCTAGATTGTTCAGGATCGCGATGCCAAGTTCATCGTGTACGAGTTTCCTTGTGCGGATGAGGTACTCGTAGTACTTGAGCATCAGGCGTTCGGAGGAATCTTTGTCGAGTGTGTAGTGCGATGCACTCGACTGAAGAAGATCATGAAACCTCGCCAATAGGCGGAACCTGGCTTTTGCTTTAGCATCGAGGACCGCCGCTGAGAGCTTGTTGTAATTGAATTCTGTGCTGGCGTCGCCGGCGTGCGCCCAGAGGATCAGACCTTCGACCAGGTTCCTCAACTGGGAGAGTAGGTTTTGGGCGAGTAGACCGCGGTCCCCGTTAGCATGCTGAATATTCTCGCATATGACGCTGTCGCAGTTCTTGACCTGCTCTTCGATTGACGCCATCGATCCAGATACCTCACTGCCTGCAATTTGGCGCACGAGAGTTGCACGCACGCCTAGGATGCTTCTAATCCTGGTCTATTCCGGAGGTGGCGTTGGGTAGAAACGCCTGAAATGTGATCGATGCGCCGACGTTCCTCGTGATGCCGCTCTCGTAGCGACGCATCCGCAGGGAAGGCCTCGCGGTAGGTAGTGACGAGGCCTGCGAGTGTATGGGCGCGTATCTGCCCCGTTGAGCGGGTCAAATCTCGGGTGTCGTGGGCTACTGCGTGATCGGGCGGTCCGTGAAGTGGACAACGCGTGGGTCTCGAATGGTGAACATCGTCGTGTCGGCGGAGTCCTGCTCAGCGACTGCGAACATCGTCACGCCACCCGATTGCTGTTCGGTGTGTTTCGCCTTCGAGTCGAACCATAGCTCGCGAGCTCGTCGGACAGCGAAGCTGACCTCGCGATCGAGGCGGACACGCTGAGCAGCAGACCAGCCCCGCCGGTCGACCTTCATCGTGCACTCGATGGCCGCATTTCCTCGCCTGGCTGCGTGCAGGGTCAAGGTCAGGACGTCGCCGTCCTCGACGGGATCAACACGCCAACGCAGCGGCGCGTAGAACACCCGTGGGGCTGACCGCGCGATCTTGGCTTCCCATGGCGCAATCTGTTTGAAGCAGTACAGGTAGTTGCTTTGGTCAACGCCGGGAATGGAGAGCGGGTGCCTTGCACGGACCTCCTTGCTGCCTAACGCCAGCCAGTGGTTAACGATACGTTCGAGCGTGTGAGCCCGCCGGCGCCCGTCGGGGTCCGTCCCTCCGCTGCCTGCCTGGCGCCGCCGGCCACCGGGACCCGGCCGCTGCGAAACGACGGTGCCCGCGGGCCGTTGGCCTTGGCTGTGTTCATCGTCGACATGACCAAGTAGGACGAGCTCGGTCGGTACGACGGCCGTCCCGGGTCCGCCGTGATCGTCAACTGCGTCGACCTCACGTGGCCGTCTCGAGCAGTCGCCGCTGTGTCCGGGATCCTTGCCCGCACGAAACGACGGCGAAAGCTTGGTCGAGCCGAGTGCCGTCGGGTGCACCTTGGTCCCGCATTCCGTGCATCGAAAGGCTGTCGTCGCGATGAGCTCGGTTGTCCAGGAGCTTTCAAGCTCTGCGACGGTGACCGCGAGCGCCTCTGTGCCCACGGTGTAACACGCTTCGGATGAGGCAGACAGGCTGTTGCGTCGATGCACGCGCTGCATCCTTCCTGGTTCCGTGTGGCGTGTGCCGTCAGGATAGGCGCTCAAACACCTCCGTAGCGGACCGATCGACGAAGGTTTCCGCTCGAATTCGGGACACCGACAAGAGCGTGACTTCGGTGCGTAGGCCGGTGCTAGTCGTCGTGATTCTGATTGTCCCCGAAATGCGCGGCCCATAAGGTCCACCTCTCGCCACTCGGCTGTACTTCGCCTCGCTGGGCACGATGCGTTGCGCGGCATTGCGCCATCCACGCTTCGACCCACGCCGGTAGCGGGTTACGCCGTCGAAGAACTCATCATCCGCCACGGTCAGAAGACGCGTCGGTATGGCGAGACGGTTTGGTTCTGTTCGTCGGACGGCCGATCGAGAAGCCAGTCGAATTCATCGAGGCCCATCCCCCAACGATAGACCAGGGCGAACACCGGGATGAGCGCATTCGCCGGCGGTGGTCACTCGCGGCGCGCGATCTCCGTGGCGCTCCAATCCTGAAGGTCCGCTCAAGAGAATGTTACGGGCATGACAGTCGCCCACGCGCGAGCTCCAGACAATCGCTGGTGGGCACGACGGTCACGCGAGGACTGCCACAAAGCAAGAACCTCGTGGTGCTCGTCGCGTTTCTGACGACTGCACCACGAGGTTCTTACGTGCGACGGATCACTGCTTCGTTCGCAACGGCCGAATCCAGGACTTCCGACCTACCGCCGGAGCGTGACTATCGGGCTGCAGCAACCGACTCCGCGGCCTTCTTCGACCGGATGATGAAGTCGGCGCAGCGCTCGCCAACCACCACTGCGGGCATGTTGGTGTTCGCACGCGGAATGACCGGAAACACCGACGCATCGGCAACTCGCAGACCGGCCACGCCGCGTACCCGCAGCTGTGAGTCGAGCGCACCGTCGGTACCCATCCGTACCGTGCACGAAGGATGGTACGTGTGCTCGACGTTGGCACGGATCCACGCCTCGAGGTCGTCATCGGAGTCGATCTGCAGACCAGGGGAAAGCTCGACGCCGGCATGGCTGGCAAGGGGTCCGCTACTGACGATTTCTCTACTGAGCCGGATTGCCCTGATCATTGCGGCAATCTCAGCCCGATCCGACAGAAGGTTGAGGTGCACTTGTGCGCGCCGTTGGGGGTCAGCCGACGCGATCAGTACGGTTCCGACGCTGGTCGGAGTCCAATAGGACTGCCCCAGAGTGAATGCCGGCTTGTCGTGGACTTGGGCGCCATGCTCACGGAAGTAGGACGGCACGAACACGATCTGGAAGTCAGGTGCCGGAAGGCCTGGTTCTGTTCGTACGTGTGCCGTGGCCTCGGCCACGTTACTTGTGAGTTTCCCCTTCCCCTCCTCGGCCCACATCGCCACGTAGGACGGATCGTCTGCATCGAACAGGCCGACTTGATCGCCTTCGATCTCCCAATTCATCAGCGTCATAGGGTGATCCATGAGATTTGCACCTACCGCCGGAAGGTCCGCGACAGGAGTGATCCCGAGAGCGCTCAGGTGGTCTGCGGGACCGATACCGGATCGTTGCAGGATCTCGGGTGTGCCGAACACACCTGCGCTCACGATGACTTCGCGCGATGCGCGACTCTCGACGGGCTGTCCATCGATCAGGTAGCGCACGCCTGTGGCGACTCCGTCCTCGACGATGACCTTGTCAATGAGCGCCCCCGTGACGATCTGGAGCAGCGAGTTGTTGCTCAGGGGGCCGAGATATGCGGTTGCGGCGTCGTAGCGGTGCCCGTCACGCGTCGTGGTCTTGGAGAGGCTCACGCCGTCGAGATTGGGCCCGAAATGCGTCGGGTTCTCTTGGATGCCCGCCGCGACTGCCGATTCGACGAACGCCTCGCTCAGAGGATCGGGAGAGGGCAACTCGCGCCATCCGAGAGGTGACTTGTCGAAGAAGGGCTCGACATCGGACCACGCCCACCCCTCGACGCCGTACTGCGCCCAATTGTCGTAGTCCTCGCTGCAACCACGAAGGTGCACCATGCAGTTCATCGAGCTGCAGCCGCCCATGGTCTTCGCTCGCGGCTGGTAGATGGTTCGTCCGTCGAGCGTAGGTTCCGGCTCGGTGCGGTAGTCCCAGTCACGATCGCTGTGGAACAGCTGGGCGAACGCTGCCGGGATCTGAACCTCGGGGGTGTCATTGGCCGGGCCAGCCTCAAGTAGCAGGACACTGGCACCGCCTTCGACCAGCCGCGCCGCCACGGCGCAACCGCCTGAACCTGCTCCAGCGACGATGTATTCATAGGTTTCCATAGTTACTCCTTTGGCTCGACACGGAACCGGCCTTGCCGGTCCTGAGTTCGGTCGGCCTGACGTTAGGAGCAGCCGAAGCTCTGAAAGTGTTCAGAAACTGAACACATCGCACGGTCGATGCGCTCTTACCGTGACTCCTGATCGTCTTCCGACCGCTTGGAGGTTTTTGTGAGCAACACGCCGCACTACGACATGTTCATCAACGGGCAATGGATCGAAGCGTCCGAACAGTACGAAGTCCGCTCCCCTGCAACGGGAAATGTCACCGCGACGGTGGCGTTTGGCGAGGTCCGACACGCCGACGCCGCGGTCGCTGCCGCCAAGGCGGCCCATGAGGAGGGCACGTGGCGCCGGATGACTCCTGAGCAACGTGGCGATGTTCTCGACCGTATGGCGGACAGCATGGAGGCGAAGGCGTCTGAACTGGCGAGGCTCGCCACCGGAGAGAACGGGGTGACCGTCCGTATCGCGAACGCATTCCACATTGGACTCGGCACAGCCAACCTCCGGTTCTTCGCAAACCTGGCCCGAGCATTCCAGCCTGAAGAGCCCAATCCACTCGTTCCCGAGACCGAAGACGTGCGTGCCGTCCTTCGGCGAGAACCGATCGGGGTCTGCGCAGGAATTGTGCCGTTCAACTTTCCGCTGGTTCTCGCGGGGTGGAAGGTTGGCCCCGCACTCGCGGCAGGCAATACGTTTGTCCTGAAGTGCGATGAGAACACCCCCCTCACTCTGCTCGAACTGGCGAAATCCGCTGAAGACGCCGGCCTTCCGCCCGGGGTCCTCAACGTCATCACAGGGCCGGGCGAGACAGTCGGAGCCCATCTGAGTAGCCATCCTGATGTACGGAAGATCGCGTTCACGGGCTCGACAGCCGTCGGGAAGTTGGTCCACAAGGCCGCCTCGGACAACCTGAAACGAGTCACGCTTGAGCTTGGCGGTAAGGGGCCGAACGTGATTCTCGACGACGCAAACCTGGACATGGCGATCGACGGTTCGCTCTACGCCTTCCTGATGTTCGCAGGCCAGGTCTGCGAATCTGGCACCAGGCTTCTCGTGCCGGCCGAACGTCACGACGAGATCGTTGAGCGACTCGTGTCCCGCGCAAAAGACATCCGGATCGGCGATCCGAACGATCCGGCCAGCGATATGGGGCCCGTCGCCTCACTGGACCAATTGAAGCGGGTCACCGACTACATCGAAATCGGACTGCGGGAAGGCGCAAACCTCGCGTATCAAGGCACCGTGCCGGGCGGCCCCGATTTCGCCAACGGCGCCTGGGTCGCTCCCACCATCCTCACTGGCGTCAACAATCGAATGCGGATCGCCCGCGAAGAGGTCTTCGGTCCCGTCCTCGTGGTAATTCCCTACAACACCGTCGAGGAAGCCATCGAAATCGCCAACGATTCGGACTACGGCCTCGCCGCCGGCGTCTGGGGTTCGCCCGAACGCGCGTTGGACGTGGCGAACCAGCTTGAGGCCGGCACCGTGTGGGTCAACGACTGGCACGCGGGCTTCCCGCTAAACCCGTTTGGCGGATACAAGCAGAGTGGCATCGGACGCGAGGTCGGCCCGAACGCCCTCGCTGAGTACACACAGGTGAAGACAGTCCACCAGGCCAAGGACAACGACTGGACGAAGCGAGGCTTCGGCCTCGTTTTGCCGCCGCCAGCACTCCTGGGCTGAGCGCACCTGCTGTTCGATCGATTCCTCTGGCCCACGTCCTGCGCTGCCGCCGGTCGTGGGCCAGAGCGGCGCCCCCGCATCATCCAGTTTCGCGGCCCGATTCGCGAATTGACCTTCCGAACTCGAAGACACGCCTATGCTTGTGTGATGAGCGTCTCCTCACCGGAACGCCCGGAGATCGCTATGTCCTGGCACCGTTCGATACTCAGTGGCGTCGCAACCGCGGGCCCTCGACTCGCCAACCCGGACATCGACATTGACCCCACCAGCCGGCTGCTCCGGGCCGCGGTTCCTGTGCTCGACCAGCTTGCAGAAAGACTGATTGACACCCGATACAACCTAATTTTGGCCGACCGTCAGGGACGCATCGTGTATCGCTGGTTTGCCGATCGCAGACTTGAGGCCGTCCTCGACGATCTGGGTATCCGCCCGGGCGCGACTGGCGCCGAGGAGGTGATCGGCACGAACGCTATAGGCACAACGCTCGAGATCCGCCGCGGAATCGCGATCAACGGCGAGGAACACTACATCGAACCATTCAAGCCCTACTCGTGCTACGGACACCCGATCATCAGCCCGGTATCCCGCCGCATAGAGGGCGTCCTCGATATCAGCTGCACGACAGGCGATGCCAACCCGCTCCTGGCCCCTTTTCTCGTGCGAGCCGTCGAGGACATCCAACTACGCCTCGTCGATCTGGCCGGCACCTCAGAGCGACTGTTGATGCGAGCTTTTCAAGCCGAGTCCACTCTTCGCAATCGGGCCCTGGCCGCATTCGGTGACGATGTCGTTCTGACGAACAAGGCTGCGGTCGATCTGCTTTCGCCCGGCGACTACGCATCGATGAGATTGCTTGCCGCAGAGCTCGACTGTAGCTCGGACCGGCACACCAGAGTGCGCCTGAGCTCCGGCCTCGAGGTGGATGTTCACCTCACCCGAATCGACGGCACTACAGACGGCACACTCTTCCGGTTCAATCGCACCGAGACGCCACCCCAGTCGGTGACCTCACAAGCCCACGCCACGGATAGCGCGGCCATTCAGATGGGGCCTGTACTGATCCATGGCACCGCAGGAACAGGCCGCACCACGGAAGCTCGCAGACTGCGGCCGGGTGCGCTCTTCCTCGATTCAGCGGACGCGGTGACGTTCGGTGAACGCGCCTGGGCCAGCCGCCTGCAGGAGATCCTCGCAAGCGACGCGACTGTGGGTCTGGAGAACATCGACCTTCTCCCCTGCTCACTGATTCCGCTAGTCGTCGACGTGGTCTCTGCGGGCCACGCGATCGTCCTGACCTCATGTCCTGTGCGAGACCTGCAGGGGCCACACCTGGCACTCGCATCGATGGTCGTCGAGCAACGAGAGCTCATCGACCTGCAGGATCGCACGGGCGAAATCGAATCGCTGGCAATGCATTTGGTAAAGGACATCGAGCCGCAGGCCGACATCCGCCTGCTCCCGAGCGTGATCGAAGCACTCGCAACGAGAGCTTGGCCCGGAAATTTGCACGAACTGCGCGCAGTGATGGTTGACGTACTGAAACGACGAAACAGCGGCGACGTAACCGTGCGAGATCTCCCCCAGGCCTACCGGACAACTACTCGAACTCGGAACCTGGCAGGACGCGAACGAGCGGAGCGGATCGCGATCATCGAAGCGCTTAAGGTCCACGACGGCAACAAGGCACGCGCAGCGAAGGATCTCGGGATCAGCCGCACGACGCTTTACGCCCGTATGCGAGCGCTCAAGATCGGAATCTAGGTACAAGCGGTACTGATGGACATGACGGTGACGTCGCCCCGCTCCTCGTCCTGTCGGACGCGGTCGGGGCGACGCCGGCGGAGGAACTGCAGATCTAGCGCGGCGCCATCCGCAGCGCGCCATCCATGCGGATCGTCTCGCCGTTGATGTAGTCGTGCTCGGCGAGGAAGTAGGCCAGCTGCGCGTACTCGCTCGGCTCGCCCAGGCGCGACGGGAACGGGATGCCCGCCTCGAGGGTCTTCTTGAACTCCGGGGTCACGCCGGCCAGCATCGGGGTGTTGATGGTGCCGGGGGCGATGGTGTTCACGCGGATGCCGAACTGCGCCAGGTCGCGCGCGGCGGTGATGGTCATGGCGTGCACGCCGCCCTTGGACGCGGTGTAGGCGATCTGGCCGATCTGACCCTCGAACGCCGCGACCGACGCGGTGTTGACGATGAGGCCGCGGGAGCCCTGCTCGTCGACGGCCTCCTGCTTGCTCATCTGGTCGGCCGCCAGGCGCATCACGTTGAACGTGCCGACCAGGTTGATGTTGATGACCGTCTGGAACAGGTCCAGCGCGTGCGGGCCGTTCTTCGACAGGATGCGGCCCGCCCAGCCGACGCCGGCGCAGTTGACGGCCACGCGCAGCGGGCCCGCCTTGACGGCCTCGGCGATCGCGGCGAGGACCTCGTCCTCCTTGGTCACGTCGGTCGCGACGAGGTGCACGTTCTCGACCGGGGCGGCCTTGTCGATCGACGGCTGCAGGTCGAGGCCGAAGACGGTGGCGCCGGCATCGGCGAAGCGCTTCGCGGTGGCGGCGCCGAGGCCGGATGCGCCACCGGTGACGATGACGGAGGAGCCGGAGACGTCCATGGCTGATTCCCTTCTGTAGTGGAGCACTCGCCGAAAATGCGAGTGCGGCGCACCTCACCAGTGAGGTACGAGTTCAATGCCCCGGGACCATCGAGCGATTCCGGGGAAGCAGGTTCGACGAGCAGTCGGGCGAGGCCAGGCTCGCCCAGGTCACGAACCTAGATGGACAGCAGCCTCAACTGTCAATGCCGGTTGGTCCGCGGATAGGTGTTCTGCATCCGCAAGTTGTGTCCACATCGCGTCGACCATGGGCTGCAGGAAGATTCGCCCCAGTTGGCGGACCATGAGTTTGACGGTCTGTTCCGCGACGGGCTGGCCTGTGGAGGCCACTCCCGCGTCACGCAGGGCGATCACCTGCTGTCTACTCAGGTCGGTCAGCCGCGCTAACAGCCCATCCGGTGGTGCCGACGGATCGAGTAATACGCGCCGCATGTAGTTGACCACAGATGGATGTGACTGCAACATCCGGCTGACGGCGAGATCACGGGCGGCAGCGACCTGTGCAGCCGATCCACCGTCGGGGGCAGCATCAGCGATCGCCAACGCGTGGTAGTCAACGATGAGCTGGTCAACCGCCTGGCGCAGCCCCTCCTTCGTCTTGAAGTGATGCTGAACGAGGCCGACGGCGACACCCGCTTCTGCGGCGACGGCGCGCATCGACACTTTGTCCTCACCAGATGCCGCGTAGAGGTCAAGCGCAGCGTTCCGGATCCTCGCCCGAGCCGTGAGGTCGCCGCCTGTAACGAAGGGTTCACCCATCACAAGCCTCCTTGGACCGCGAGTATACAAACCGTGCTTGACCCATACATATGTACTAGCTACTATACGAGCGTATAGCAAGAGGAGTGATTCATGACACAAGAACTGTCCGGTATTCGTGTAGTGACCCTCGCGGTCAATGTCCCCGGTCCGGTTGCAGCAGCGCGGCTGTGCGCGCTTGGTGCTCAAGTTCATAAGATCGAGGGGCCGGCGGGCGATACGCTGCGGACTGTCACGCCCTCCTGGTACGACGCCCTGGCACAGGGACAGACGGTCCTTACAGTCGACCTCAAGACCGATGCTGGCCGTGCGGTGTTCGAAACGGAACTGGACGCGGCTGACGTACTGATCACCGCGATGCGACCGTCTGCGCTTCACAAGCTCGGGATCGATGCGGCGGTCGCCGCGCGTCCCGCGCTCTCCCACGTCGAGATCGTCGGGTACGACGGAGAGCGCGCCGACGAAGCCGGGCACGACCTGACCTATCAGGCGGCGTACGGCATGGTGGTTCCCGGCGTCATGCCGACGGTGCCGGTCGTGGATCTGCTGGGCGCCGAACGCGCTGTCGCAGAGGTGCTGCTCGCGCTTCGCGAGCGCGACCGGACCGGGGCGGGCGCTGTCCGTCGCGTCGTCCTCGATGACGCGGCCGCCGATGCGGGCGCGGCCGTACGGCACGGGCTGCTCGGCGACGGGGCACCCCTGGGCGGTGCGGACCCCGCGTACGGCGTGTACCGCGCGGCCGACGGTCACGTGGCCGTCGCTGCGATCGAGCCGCACTTCCGCGCCAGGCTCGTGACCGCGCTCGGCGCCGAGGACCACGCCGGTATCGCGGCGGCGTTCGAGCGGCGCAGCGTCGACGAGTGGCTCGAGCTGGCAGCTCGGATCGATGTACCCATCACGGAGGTGCGCGGCGCGCGCACCGCACAAAGGAGCAGGTAACTTCCATGGCAGCGAACAACGAAGCAGTGATCGTCGGCGCGGTACGCACGCCCGTCGGTCGACGCAACGGCATCCTCAGCGGTTGGCACCCCGTCGACCTGCTCGGAGCCACCATCGCCGAACTGGTCCAGCGAGCGGCGATCGACCCGGCCTTAATCGAGGACGTCATCGCGGGATGCGTGCTCCAATTCGAACAGCAGACGGGGAACCTCGGACGGCACGCGGTCCTCGCCGCAGGCCTCCCCGAGACGGTTCCGGCGGTGACAGTCGACCGGCAGTGCGGCTCGGGCCAGCAGGCCGTCAGCTTCGCGGCGCAGGCCGTGATGGCCGGCACGCACGATCTGGTCATCGCGTGCGGCGTCGAGTCGATGTCCCAGGTCCCCATGCCACCGTCGATGACCCCGGGCGCGCCCCTCGGACCGCAGTACAGTCCGCGTGAGCTGGCGCGGTACGACGGCGGTCTCATGGCACAGGGCCTCTCGTCCGAACTGATGAACAAGCAGTTCGGATTCACCCGCGCCGAACTCGACGAGTTCGGGATCCGCAGCCACGAGCGGGCGGCCACAGCCACCGCCGCAGGCCGATTCCGAGAGCAGCTGGTCCCGATCCACGCAGATCCGGCCGACGACACGTCGCCGCTCGTCGACCGCGACGAAGGGATCCGCGCGGAGCAGGACCCCGCCAAGGTGGCCGCGCTGCGCACCGTCTTCGCCGAGGACGGGATGACGACTGCGGGGAATTCATCGCAGCTCAGCGACGGCGCCGCCGCTCTCCTGATCGCGAGCCGCGAGTTCGCCGAGGAACACGGCCTGCGGCCCCGCGCCCGATTCCGCGCGCTCGCCGTCGCGGCGGACGATCCGATCGTCCAGTTCACCGCGATCCTGCGGGCCAGCCACACAGCGCTGCGCCGATCCGGACTGGAGGCGAGCGACATCGACCTGTTCGAGGTCAACGAGGCCTTCGCCGGGGTACCACTGATGTTCCAGCGCGAGTTCGACGTCCCCGACGACAAGCTCAACGTCAACGGCGGATCCGTCGCCATCGGACACCCGCTCGGGTCCACCGGCGCGCGGATGCTGACCGATCTCCTCTGCGAGCTCGAGCGCCGCGGAGACCGCTTCGGACTTCAGACGGTGTGCGAGGCCACCGGAACCGCGAACGCCACCATCATCGAACGCATCGGCTAGAAGGGCATCCACCATGACCGACATTGTCAAGGGGCTGCCGTCCACGCACGGCGACAGCACCCAGCTCAACACGACCACCCTCATCCGGCACGCCGCCAGGACCTACCCGGAACAGGAGATCGTCTACCGCACGCCCGACGGCGGCTGGGACCGCTACACCTACGCCGACGCGTACCGTCGTATCCGCCGGGCCGCGAACGTGCTCGGCGGACTCGGCGTGGGCCCGGCCGACGTGGTCGGCATCCTGGACTGGAACAGCAAGCGCCACTTCGAATTGTACTGGGCCATCCCCGGCACGGCGGCGGCGATGCTGCAGATGAACCTGCGCCTCTCGCCGGCGGACCTCGGCTACGTCGCCACCCACAGCGGCGCCTCCGTCGTGCTGGTCGACGAGTCCCTGCTCCCGGTCGCCCGCGAACTCGCTCCACACGCACCCGGCATCACGACCTGGGTCGTGATGACCGACCGGCCCTCGTCCGAGGTGGATCCCGGCCTGCCGAACGCGGTCTTCTTCGAGGATCTCATGGCTGAGGCCTCCGACGAGATCGACTGGCCAGTGATCGACGAGACGTCCACGTACAGCGCTTGTTACACCACGGGAACCACCGGCCGGCCGAAGGGTGTGTACTACTCGCACCGGGGCATCTACCTGCACACCATGGCGCAGGTGGCCGCCATGGGGATGAACGCCGCGGACTCGGTCATGCTGATCACGCCGATGTTCCACGGCCAGAGCTGGGGACTGCCCCAGTCGGCGGTGTACGCGCAGGCGAAGGTCGTCCTCCCCGGCCGGTACACCGCCGAGGACACGGCAGTTCTCGTCGACGCGATGATCGCCGAGCAGGTGACCGTGGCGAACGGCGCACCCGCGATCTTTGGTCCCATGCTCGACTACATCAAGACCCTCGACGCGATGCCCGACCTCAGCCGTGCTCGGCTCCTCTGTGGGGCGACGGAGCCGCCATTGACCATGATGCGCGGATTCTTCGAGCTCACCGGCGCCGACATCATCCACGCCTACGGAGCAACGGAGACGACGCCGTTCGTGGCCGTCAACCGCGGCATCAAGCCGACCCTCACGGATCTCACCGATGATGAGCGCTGGGACCTCAAGCGCTGCCAGGGACTCCCCTGCGTCGGCGTGGACCTGAAGGTCATCGGCCCCTCGGGCGAGGAACTGCCGCACGACGGCGTCGCCGAGGGCGAGCTGCTCATCCGCGGCCCGTGGATCACCGAGCGCTACCACGACCTCGACGAGGTTCCCGGCGAGCGGTTCATCGACGGCTTCTGGCGGAGCGGCGACGTCGCGACCATCCATCCGAACGGCTACGTTAAGGTCGTCGACCGGCTCAAGGACGTGGTCAAGAGCGGCGGCGAATGGATCTCGTCGATCGACATGGAGAACGCGATCGTGGCACACCCGCGGGTGCGGGAGGCGGCCGTCATCGGCGTCGCGCACCCGAAGTGGCAGGAACGCCCCGTCGTGCTGCTCGCCACGATCGACGGCGAAGATGTGCCCCTCGCGGAGATCCACGAGCTGCTCGCCGGGCGGTTCGCGAAGTGGCAGCTGCCCGACGTCGTGATTCGCGTCGACGCTCTGCCGCGCACCAGCGTCGGCAAACTCGACAAGAAGGTCATGCGGGTCGACCACGCCGACGTGTACACAGGGGTCACCGAATGACGTCAGCGTCTACCGGAGAGCCAGTGGTGATCCGCGAGCACGTCGGCGCGGTCGCCGTGCTGAGCCTGAATCGCCCGAAGGCCTACAACGCGCTCAACCGAGAAGTTTTCGATGCGCTCGGCGCGCACCTGGCAACGTGCAAGGACGACGATGCCGTGCGTGCAGTGATCATCACCGGATCGTCGAAGGCGTTCTGCGCGGGCGCTGACATCAACGCATTCGACGCATTGCGCGCCGAATCGATCCTGGGGTCGTTCGACGCTGGCGGCGGGCCGACCTGGGAGGTGCTTAACGCGTGTCGCAAGCCGGTGATCGCCGCAGTCGAAGGCGTAGCCTTCGGCGGTGGTTGCGAGCTAGCGCTGGCCTGCGACACGGTCATCGCCGGAGCGGGCGCTCGGTTCGCCGTGCCGGAGGTGAAGCTCGGAGTGATCCCGGGTGCGGGCGGCACGCAACGCCTAATCCGGGCCGTTGGCAAGGCCAAAGCGATGGCCATGCTGCTCAGCGGCGATCCGCTGGATGCAGCGGCCGCCGAAGCCGCCGGTCTGGTGGCCGCGGTAGCACCCGCCGGCGAAGCGCTGACTGCCGCGCTGGCGCTCGCCGGCCGCATCGCGGCGAACTCTCCGCTCGCCGTCGCACTCGCGAAGGATGCGGCACGCGTGTCGATGGAGTCACCGCTCGCCCACGGCCTGGAGTACGAGCGGCGCAACTTCGCCGTCGCGCTGCGCTCGGACGACTGCCACGAAGGCCAGCGGGCCTTCGAAGAAAAGCGGACCCCCGAATTCCACGGAAAGTGATCTAACATGACGACTCAGCTAATCCGCGACGTGCAGATTCCGGTAGGCAATGATTGTGTTGTCGTGGCCGACCTGATCAAACCGAGTGGTGACGCACCGACTCCGGTGCTCGTCACCGTGATGCCCTATCGGCGCGATACGGCCGGTCACGTCACGCATGCGGACGCGATGACGTGGTTCGCCGAGCGCGGCTACGCCTCGGTCTTCATTGATCCTCGGGGCCTCGGCGGATCGTCGGGAACGATGCTGCCCCCGCTGGATCCCCAAGAGGGGCGCGACGCCGCCGCGGCGATCGAATGGATCGCCGACCAGCCGTGGTGCGATGGATCGATCGGCATGTGGGGGATGTCTTATGGCGGAATCATGACGCTGCGCACGGCCGCCCTGCGCCCGCGCGGGTTGAAGGCGATAGTGCCGATCTTCTTCACCGCGGACGGATCCGATGGCCTGGCCAACCCGAGCGGGGTACGCGGCGGTGTGATGGCCACCGGTCTATGGGGAACGAAAACCCTGCTCGATCAGGTTCTGCCACCCGTGCGCACCAACCCGACCAGTATCGAGATGGAGAGTTGGCGAGCTCGACTGGACGAGACGCCGAACATCATCGACTTCTGGCAGCACGGTCCCGACGATCCGGTCTGGGGGGAGCGCGCCATCGACGCCACTCTCGTGGACGTCCCGGCGCTGTGCTTCTCGGGCTGGCGCGACCTCTTCTGCTCCGGCAGCGTGCGCGCCTACGAAGCGATCCCGACACGGAAGCATCTCGTGGCGGGGCCGTGGATGCACGTCGAGCCCAGCGCCTCTCCGATTGCGCCTGCGGAGCATCGCGAGCTGATGCTCCGTTGGTGGGACCGTTGGCTCCGCGACAAAGCGGAACCGGAGTTCGACGCCGACGGTGCGACCGTGTTTGTGCAGGGAAGCGCGCAATCCTGGCGCGAGTACACGGCGTGGCCCCCGGCAGAAAGTCGAAGTGTCGTCTTTGACGCGGCCACCTCGAGCGAATTGATCCCCGCTCCCGACGATGGCGCCTCCGCGCCGCCACACTGGCCGGCGGTGTCGGTGAGCGACGCCGTCGCGGGCACACAGTCGGGGACGTGGTACATCCCCACGTTCGGTTACGGGCTGCCCTTGGATGAGCAGGAGGACGACCGGCGGGCCGTGGCCATCGATGGCGAGGAGCTCACCGAGGACACAGTCATCATCGGAGCGCCGACCGCCGACGTCGTGACAGGGGAGGGGACGACCAGCGATCGTATCGTCGTGCGCGTTGCCGACGTGGCCCCGGACGGTAGTTCGCATCTGATCACGACGGGCATCGCCCCCATTACCGGCGGCGCCGGTCAGTGGCGCGTCACGTTGGCGCCGACCGCGTACCAGGTGCCCGCCGGGCACCGGATTCGCATCGTCGTTTCCAGCAGCGACTTTCCCCACGTCCTGCCGGCCGTGCAAGCGGATGGCTCCAGCTCCGTTCTGGAGGTTCAGGGACTCCGCCAGCACTTGCTGACAATCGACCCCGGCGCCGGGGTGCCGACAACACTTCCGCCGCCCCCGACCGCCCTGCCGGACGGCATCATCAGTGCCGCGCCGGTGTGGAAGATCGGGCGCGACCTGATCCTCGACGGGGTTGAGATGCTCTCCGGCGCCGACGTCGCGGTGAGAACATTCGACGAAGCCCATGTCTATGAGTCGTCAACGCGTGATTTTGCCGAGGTCAATAATCTCGCGCCGAGTATGGCGCGACTGACCTTCGATCACGCGGCGACGGTGCGGTTGGCGAATGGCCGGACCATCGAAGGAAGCGTGCATTCTGAGTTTGTGGGCGGAAAGCTCACAGCACACGCAAAGGTTCGCGTCGGGGATGACCTCGTTGTCGATCGAATCTGGGAGGTATAGAAACGATGTCCGAACTGTTCCCCAACTATCGCGCCCCTTGGGAGTCCGATGACCAGGCAGCCCTTCGGGTGCATGCCGCCGCGTTCGTCGCCAAAGAAGTGACTCCGCACGAAGAGCGCTGGGCCCAGCAGCACCAGGTCGACCGTGACGTCTGGAACAAGGCCGGCGCGGCGGGTCTGCTCTGCCTCGATGTGCCCGAGGAATTCGGCGGTGCCGGTGGCAACTTCGGGCATGAGTCCGTCGTCCAGCAGGAGCTGGTCGGCGCCGGCGACAGTGCAATGGGCTTCGCCGTGCACTCGACCATCGTGGCGCACTACATCAATTCGTACGCCACCGCAGAGCAGAGGAAGCGGTGGCTGCCCAGATGCGCCACGGGCGAGGCGGTTCTCGCCATTGCGATGACCGAACCGGGGACAGGGTCTGACCTGCAGGCTGTTCGCACGACCGCCGTCCGACAGGGCGACGACTACCTGATCAACGGATCGAAGACCTTCATCTCGAACGCCACCCACTGCGACCTTCTCATCATTGTCGCCAAGACCGATCCCAGTCAGGGGGCAAAGGGAATTTCCCTTTTCGTCGCCGAGACCAAGGACCTGGACGGCTTTGAACGCGGCCGAATCCTAGATAAGATAGGACAGCACGGACAGGACACCAGAGAACTGGCATTCACCGATATGCGCGTCCCCGCGGCCAACCTCCTAGGAGGCGTCGAGGGCCAGGGCTTCTATCAGCTAATGAACCAGTTGCAGCGGGAGCGACTCATCATTGCAGTCGGCGCGATCGCAGCAGCCGAGACCGCGGTCGCCCGGACTATCGCGTATGCCAAAGAGCGCAAGGCTTTCGGCAAGCCACTGATGCAATTCCAGAACACCAGATTCGTCCTCTCCGAATGCAAGGCCGACGTCCTGGCCGGCAAGACACTCATCGACCATTGCATCGGCGAGCAGATCGCGGGCCGACTGGATCCCGCAACCGCCTCGATGGCGAAGCTGTGGGCGACCGAGAAGCAGAAGGAGGTCATCGATCGGTGCCTCCAACTGTTCGGCGGCTACGGCTACATCCTCGAGTATCCGATCGCCAGGATGTACGCCGACGCTCGGGTCCAGACGATCTATGGCGGAACCAGCGAGATCATGAAGGAGCTCATCGGAAGGTCGCTCTAGACGAGCAGCAAGAGCCGCAGCATGGAGAACCATCCTTGTGAGTTTCGCGAAGTCTCGTCGACCGAAGCGCTATGTCTGAGCCGCAACTACTTGTTCCCGGCTCACGAAGGGAGCAACCGCCATGATCTGCATCTTGGGTTCGGCCGGGCACTTCGGCCTGCGGCTCGGAGTACTTCGGGGACTTGGCGAGATGTACGAGCGCAGCGACATGAACGACCTCAGCGATCGCGTCTTGAAGACAACGGATAGCGAGCCTCGACCGACGATTTTCTCGACGCCAGACTCGTCGCGTGGCCGTCCTCCAACGGTCCGATGATGACAAGGATCCTCTGTAAGGAGCAACCAGGCGCTACCGCGGTGGCTGCGGAAACGTCATTCCGTGGAGTGGTCGCTTTGCTCGACGACCTCGTTTCAAGTGAGTCGTTCCTCCGCGGGAGCGCCCACCGCCTGCGTGCCGAGGTGCCTGCGTACCGGTCGGTGTCCGACGAGTCGATCACCGCCTGTGTCGAACGGATCCTGCGGTTCGCTGCCCCGGTCTTGATCCGGGGCAGCGAACCGCCAAGCGGCGAGATTGTCGGGGCCGATCACGCGACTCTCGAGAAGCTACTGCAAGGTGCGGACTTTCACGATGTCATGGCTGGATTCCGCTCCGTCATCACGGGGATCCAGCACTGGATCGCCGATCGTGCCCCCGCGCATGGCGTTGCGGTCGGCACGGTACTCGAGCTCTCACAACTGCTGTGGGGATTGAGTGACTCGTTCTCCAACCAGGCGACCGAAACGTACCGCCGCTATGTAACACTCGGACAGCCGAAGCTCGAACAACAACGTCGTAGGCGGTGGGTGACTGGCCTCCTCGCGGGCAGCCTTCCCGTGCACGATATTTGGCTTGGATGCGCCGAATTCCACATCGATCACGACGCACTCGTGCACGTAATCTGTGTCGCTGCCGTCCCGCAATACGCGTTAGAGGGCATCGCGACTCGGCTGATTGACGACTGCACGGCGAACGCCGGTGCCAGCGAATCGGTAACGATGCTAGTTCCCGGCGCGGGCGGCCTCATCGGATTCACCACGTCGCCACCCGGATCGTCACGAATGCCTGTCGCGGTTGGTCCGCCACGACCACTCAGTTCCCTCAACAGCTCGTACGTCATCGCGCGGGACATCCTCGCCGCCGTCGGCTCAACGGCTGGCGTACACAGCCTCGAATCGGTCAGCTGGCGGGTCGCGGTGCCGGCGCAATACGCCCTCAACGCGTTCCTCGACCGTCGATATCTAGTTCCCTTGCGCGAGCATGGCGCGTTCGGAGAGCTCATCATCGAGGCGCTTCAGGCCTGGCTCAATCACGACCGGAACGCTGCGCGAGCAGCGGCCAGCATCCCCGTCCACAGGAACACCCTCCGATACCGGCTGAGCCGGTTCGAGGAACTCACCGAGTGCTCACTCGACGAGACTGAGACGATCATTGAGCTCACGTGGGTACTTGCCGCCTCATCGGCCCTTCGAAGCGAATAACCGGCGGCGGCGCAGCCTTTTGGACGAGTCCGCGACTGCTCTTACCGCGTGAGAACCGTGCGCGAGAGGCCGATCATTCCGGACCCGTCAACGACCGCGCCCCCGAGTTTCCGCGCACGATGCCGTCCACCCGCTCGATCACCAGGAGTAGTTCCGCTCGCTGGGCGGGCTCCAGATCCCTTCTTCTCGCAAGTGATCGAGCACGGGCGCGAAGGCCCGAACCTCGGCTGGATTCCACAACGGGAAGTTGACGAGCACGTTCGATGTGGCGGTGTGCTGTTTGAGAGCGATCAGTTGCCTTGCCACCTGCTCGCTGGTGCCGAAAATCTTGAGTATCCCCTGACCACTGCCCCACGCCCGCGCAGCTGCCTCAGACCCTTGTTCCTCGAACAGCGCGCGAACAGAGTCGATTCCGCCCAGGATATCGGCGGCCAACTCCATCGTTGCGTCCTCGTTGAGCGACCTCGTGAGCCGTTCGTAGGTCTCCTCAGCCTCGCCCTCTTCCTCGCGAACAATGACTATGGCGAACGGAGTCGTACCTAGCGGAGCTGCACGCCCGACGCTCTCAAGTACGGATTCGACGCGATGTCCGGTCTCTCGCACCTTGTCTAGGCTGTTGCCGGCAACGACGAGTTGGTCGCAATGTCGAGCGGCAAAGGCCATACCAGCCGGTGACCCGCCAGCGCTCACGAGGAGTGGGTGTGGACGCTGGAGCGGGCGGGGCGCCTTGATTCGGCCGTCAACGCGGTAATAGTCGCCCTCGAAGTCCACAGCTTCCTCGTCCGCCCAGAGACGCTTGACAACCTCGACGAACTCGCCCGCCATGGCGTAGCGGCGGTCATGCTCAACCAGGTTCTCATCACCGAACAAGCGCGCCTCAGGGTCGCCGAACCCTGTCACGACGTTCCAACCCCAGCGGCCGCCACTAAAGGCGTCGAGTGTGGCGCCCATTCGCGCGGCGTGCGCGGGCTTATGGTGTGTGGTGTGCAGCGTCGTGATCACTCCGATGTGATCAGTCACCGCAAACAAGCCCATAGCGAGCAGCGGCGCATGGAACTTCGGCGACTGATGCCCTGCGCGTTCGGCGGCACGCTGATGTCCTGACCAACTATCAGCGATGAATAGCGCATCGAAGCCGGTCTCTTCCGCGCTCCGTGCCATGTCGAGAAACACCTGCTTCGATAGCGTCGGTGTCGTACGCGCAGCTTCGTCCGACCAGATGTGGTCCGTCTGACCCGGGACTGGTGCACGGTTAGGTGACATCTGATCTGGCTTGCCCCGGGAGGGCGGCCTGGAAGGATGACTACTGTGCCTAAGCCTTATCCGAAAGAGTTCCGTGATGATGTGGTCCGGGTTGCCCGGG
>NZ_VIGX01000308.1 GCF_007858475.1 Tsukamurella conjunctivitidis | reverse complement strand
AGACCCCCGCCCTGCACGAGGAGGCCGCGCTGGCCCTGGGTGCCACCCGCTGGGAGATGGTCCGCATCGCGGTCCTCCCATTCGGACGCTCCGGGGTGATCTCGGCATCCATGCTCGGCCTGGGCCGTGCGCTCGGGGAGACCATGGCCGTCGTCATGGTGTTGTCGGTGGGCAACTCCTTCTCCTGGGACATCCTCCAGGCCGGCAAGCACTCCACGATCGCAGCGAACATCGCGCTGCAGTTCCCGGAGTCCACCGGCATCAACACCTCTGCACTGATCGCCACGGGCCTGGCGCTCTTCGCCATCACGATGGTCGTCAACTCCATCGCCCGGTGGATCGTGTCGCGTCGCGCCGAGTTCTCGGGAGCCAACTGATGACCACCATGATTCCCGGGGAGACCCCGTCTCCCGCCACGCCCCGCACCTCGGTGGGGACCTCGCCCTTCGCCTCGGCCGACCCCGCCTGGGACCGTCGCCGAGCCGTCAAGGACAAGGTCGCCCTCGTCGCGGTGTCCCT
>NZ_VIGX01000307.1 GCF_007858475.1 Tsukamurella conjunctivitidis | reverse complement strand
GCGTGACTCCCACGACCACCCCCGCCACTGTCGCCATCGTCGGGGGACATGGACATGTCGCTCTGCTGCTCACCCGCCTGCTGGCCGCAGCGGGCTCGCGTGTGCTCGGCATCGTGCGCAATCCCGCCCAGGGATCCGACATCGAGGCCGTCGGGGGGATTCCGGTGCACCTGGACATCGAAGTGGCCGGCGCCGAGCAGTTGGGGGAGGCGATCCGGGAGGCTGACGCCCTGGTCTTCGCAGCCGGTGCGGGGCCAGGATCGGGTCCAGTCCGCAAGCTCACTGTCGACCTGGGCGGGTCGGTCCTGGCCCAGCGTGCAGCCGACATGGTCGGGGTGCGCAGGTTCCTGCAGCTCTCGGCCATGGTGGACCGCGATCCGGGCCCCGAGGCGGATGAGTCGTGGCGTGCCTACGTGCAGGCCAAGCGCGAGGCCGATGCGGACCTGCGTGCGACCTCCCTGGACTGGACAATTCTGCGTCCCGGCCCCCTGTCCTTCGGGTCTCCCACCGGATGCGTGCG
>NZ_VIGX01000306.1 GCF_007858475.1 Tsukamurella conjunctivitidis | reverse complement strand
GCGAAGCCCGGATGCGCAGATGAGGTGGCCGAACTCCTCATGGGGCTCACCGCCAATGTGCGCCAGGAGCCGGGCAACCGAGCCTTCGACCCCTACCGGGAGTCGGAGCGCCCCGACCACTTCTTCGTCTTCGAGGCCTATGCCGACGAGGACGCCTTCCACACCCACCTGGGCATGCCCTACGGCGGTCCGTTCAACGCCCGCCTCAACGAACTCATCGTCGAGCCGCACTCCCTGCTCACCTTCCTCGACGCGATGGAGTGAAGGGCGGGACACCCCCGCGTGGTTCAGCGCGGAGGTGGGGCGACGCCCTCGTTGATGCGGGCACTGAGGACCGTCACGAAGGTCGAGGGGTCGCGCCCCTCCACGAAGGTGTCGACGGCATCGAAGAAGCCCTGCTGGAAGGCCGGGGAGACCAGTTCCCCGTAGGCAATGGACAGCAACAGGGGACGCTGGCGCAGGTCATCGGCACTGAGCTGCTGGGCGGGGGACAGGCCGCTGACATCGGCGTCGAGGCGCA
>NZ_VIGX01000305.1 GCF_007858475.1 Tsukamurella conjunctivitidis | reverse complement strand
ACTGGTGCTGAAGTCCGGCGCCATGGACGGCGCACCGCTGTCCGCCGAGGGTGTCACCAAGCTGGCTGATCTGGAGTCCCGGGAAGTCCTGCTGGCCAAGGCCGCAGGGGTCCTCAAGGCGAAGATCTCCCAGGCTGCGTACATGTTCAATGCGCTGCCGTCCAAGACGGTGCGCACCATCGATGCCCTCCGCGACAAGCAGGAGCAGGCGGCCTGACGCGACAGGCCCCGCACACCCCGGTGCGCGGACATCATCACCCCATCTGCTCGCGTAGCAGGCCAATAGGAAGGAATGCCAATCATGGCCAAGCTCTCCGCTGACGAGCTCATCGAAGCTTTCAAGGAAATGACGCTCATCGAGCTGTCCGACTTCGTCAAGCAGTTCGAGGAGGTCTTCGACGTCACCGCTGCGGCCCCCGCCGCCGTGGCCGTCGCCGCCGCCCCCGCTGCCGAGGCCGATGCGGCCGAGGAGAAGTCCGAGTTCGAGGTCGTCCTCGAGTCCTCCGGCGACAAGAAGATC
>NZ_VIGX01000304.1 GCF_007858475.1 Tsukamurella conjunctivitidis | reverse complement strand
CACCCTCGCGGGTGAAGACGCGTGCGGTGGTGAGGACCCTGCCGTTGCTCACCGCACTGCAGGTCCCGTCGAAGAGGAGCCACTGGTCCATGTCCACGTCGCGGTGGAACCACATCGCGTGGTCCAGTGAGGCTGCCGACATGCCCGGAGTCATCCAGGACAGTCCGGTCGCACGCATGGCCGGTTCGAACATCACCTGGTCGATGACGTAGGCGAGCAGGGCACGGTGGACGGGTTGCGAGGTGCCCTCAGGGAGTGGGCTGCGCGGCGCCATCCACAGCTGCTGACGGTTGGAGGGCGTCCGGTCGGCGCTGGTGTAGAGATTGTGCTGGACGTGGCGGACATCGAAGGCGGTGGTCTTGCCCAGGAAGCGACCCACCGGGTGGTCCATGGCCCGGAAGATCTCCAACGCCGAGCGCAGCTTCTCCGGACCGGGGACCTCGGGCGCCTCGATCTCGAACTCCAGTCCCTCCTCGGGCGCCTGGAAGGAACTCACCATGGCCAGGATCTCCCGGTCGTCC
>NZ_VIGX01000303.1 GCF_007858475.1 Tsukamurella conjunctivitidis | reverse complement strand
GGGAACTCGACCGCGGATCCGGGTCCGCGCTTCGTCAACGAGGTACGGAACAAGATCTGGACGTTCACCCGGACGCACTCATTCGGACTGCTGGACACCTGCACCTTCTCCGGTGCGACGCTGGTGCGTTGGGCGGGGATGCTCAGACGAGCGCAGGACAGGAGGGGAATGCTCCGACAGCTTGCAGGCGGTGTCGCCCAGGCGTTGCATGCGCCCCGGTCCACATCCGCGGTGCTGTCGGGCACACCCGTGGCCGAACAGGTGAAGGCCATCGAGAGGGGCGCGGGACGTGCCTGAGTTCAGTGTGCTCCTTCCGGTCTATCACGGCGACGTGCCCAGCCACTTCACCAGGGCATTGCGCTCAGTGGGGGCAGACCAGACCCTTCCCCCCGACCAGATTGTCATCGTCGCAGACGGTCCCGTGCCATCGGGGATAGCAGTGCTCCTCGATGCGCTCGAGCAGGGCGGTCACCAAGAGCTCACTGGTGGAGCTCAAGTGACCGTGGTGAGACGCGCCCGCAA
>NZ_VIGX01000302.1 GCF_007858475.1 Tsukamurella conjunctivitidis | reverse complement strand
GGCTTGAGCCTGGTCCCGTTTGCGCACGCTCATCCTGGTCGGATCGAAGACGACGGTGACCCAGGAGCGGACCTGGGCGGCCCCCGCCCTGTACTCCTCCACCACGTCGGCCAGAACCTGGCGCGCCACAGGGGGTGCGTCGGAGGACGTGCGGGAGGCGACCTCGCGCTTGAGCCTGGCCCCCGTGTCGGGCGCGGACTCCACGGTGACAGAGGCACCGACGATCCCCAGCTCGCCCGACAGGTCAGCCAGCCACATGCCCCACAAGGCGACCTCCTGGTCGACTTGTTCCTGGTCGACTAGGGCAGCACCTGCGGGAGAGACTCCCATGAGGACCGCGAGAGTCCCATCCCCGTGGTGCACCAGGGCGAAAGGCCGCTCGTAGGCATCCACATGCTCCGACAGGGTGGAGCCCGAGAGGATGCCGGGCAGTGTGCAGGTGCCCTGGGTGGCTCGCACGCTCAAGGGGCCTGAGCGGTAGATGGTGGCTTTGCGTCGCTTGGCTCGCCTGTATCGCATGAGA
>NZ_VIGX01000301.1 GCF_007858475.1 Tsukamurella conjunctivitidis | reverse complement strand
CGCCCACGTGGTCTCCACCCTCAAGGCACTCGGGGTGGACACCGATGGGCTGAGCCTGGGGGACTGCTCGGGCCTGTCCTCCGACAACCGCATCTCCGGGCGAACCCTGGCCCAGACCCTGCGCACGGGCATGACGTCCCAGCGACCCGATCTGCGAGACCTCGTGCGCTCACTGCCCTGGGGCGGCCTCGACGGCACACTCGACACGCGCTTCACCACGGGGGAGGCCGCTGCCAACGTCCAGGCCAAGACCGGTTCCCTGTCCACCGTCTCCTCATTGGCGGGAGTCGTGACGACATCGGGGGGGCGCACCCTGGTCTTCGCCGTGGGCAACGATGCGGTCCCCGATGACGGTGCCTACTGGACACGTGGAGTCCTCGATGACTTCGTGCAGGGGCTCAGCGCGCTCTGAGAGGTCCACGCCCCGGCGGAGGTGCCTCTGCGGGGTCCCACCACGGTGGCAGCGCCGCCCCTCCGCCCGCCCGTTACCTTGTTGGTGAGCCCGAGACTTCGGGTTCGGGCC
>NZ_VIGX01000300.1 GCF_007858475.1 Tsukamurella conjunctivitidis | reverse complement strand
ACAGCATGGGCCTGCCCAAGGCGGCGACCCGTCACCAGGCGCGCGCAAAAGGCGGCCACCCGAACGACACCGGCATTGCGGAGTGGCTCGACGCGCTTACGAGCCTGGCCGGGCAACGCGTTGCCGCGTTCTCCACCATCACCGGGGGCATCTTCTCCGGGTCGGCGAGCAAAGCCATCGAAAAGCGCCTCCGCAAGCTCAACGCCACAGTCGTCGGCCGCGAAGACTTCACAGTCCGCGGAACCGAAGGCCCCCTTGCCGACGGAGAAATCGAGCGTGCCAATAACTGGGGAACCTCCCTCACCTGACCGTCTGTACGACCCCGGCCGATCCAACAGAAAGAACAACACACGATGTCCACCACGCCGATCGAACCTCCCCAGCCCGACTCTGGCGTCCCTGGCGGCGGACAACAAGGAGTCAACGCCGCAACCCCGCACGAGAACCTCGATCCCGACGCACGAAGCCGAATCGCAGCCGGAGTCTTCGCCCTCACGCTCGGCTGGGCCGGAGTCCACCGCTTC
>NZ_VIGX01000299.1 GCF_007858475.1 Tsukamurella conjunctivitidis | reverse complement strand
TTCTTCACCTCGATGCGACCGACATCCCAGCGCTGCAGGGCAGCCTGAATGGCCTTGGGGCGGAGGGCGGTGACCTCCAGGACCTCGAAACGGGCGGCGAAGGGGGTCGCAGGCAGGTCCTCCCCGCTCAGCCACGCGATCGAGGGCGACACGAGCTGCGCACCGATGGCCTCTGCCAGACGCGCAACCAGACCTGAGCGGATCACCGCGGGGTCGGGTTCGGCCAGCATCGGACCCAGGGGTCCCACATCGCCCGGACGCACGGGTGAGTCTGCGCACGGGGTCCCCGGATCCTGGAGCACGTGGGGCTCACCACCGCGTAGGACCAGTGCCGAGCGCCCGGAGCCCTCGGGTGCCAGCCCAGGGGTCCACAGGGCCGCCTCCACCAGGTCGGTGTCCACGGAGGTCCACTGGGCCTGACAATCGGGAGGAAGCGCGGAGTGGGGGACTCCGGGAGCCATCTTCACCCCCACGAGGTCGAAGACTGACCGCCAGGACAGGACCGTGGAGAGGGGAGGGGACCA
>NZ_VIGX01000002.1 GCF_007858475.1 Tsukamurella conjunctivitidis | reverse complement strand
CTCGGAAACGATGTTCACGAGCAACCATCAGGTGGGGCCAGATCAAACCGTCGCAACACCACCGGCGAGTCGCAAACGGGGCCAGGTCTAGCCGTCGAGCCGGGGCCTCTTCAAGCTGTCATAGCCAGTGCCACCCAGGGGCGAAAACCTGTTCTTTGCAGTATAGATCCTGCGGATCCGCCGGTGGTGTCGCCCCGCCGTCCCCGCGGAACGGATCCGCGGGGACGGCGTCAGCTGTGCGGGACGTCGGTGAGGGGCGGCAGGTCCGCGACGGCGGCGTCGTAGGCGTCGATCAGCCACGCCGCCGACCTGTCCGCGATCTGCACGGACGCGCCGTCGTCGAGCGCGCCGTCGAAGAACCGGACCCGCCAGGGCGCTCCGGCGTCGTCGTCCGCGAGGCCGATCACCGCGTCGGTGTTCGTCGCCAACAGGTACCGCCCGAGTTCGAAGTCCACCCGCAGGGCGTACTGCCCGCCGAGGTTCTCGACCCGCGCGGTGCGCTGCGTCGACACCTCCAGAGCGTGCAGGGCATCGGTGTACCGCCCGGTGAACTCTGGCCTACGGGGCACGGGCGACTCGCTTCTCTCGACCTGCCGCGGCCGGGATCCCGGCCGGGCGCCCCAAGGCTACGTGACCGCCCTCTTCCGCTCCGCGACCGCCGCGTCCTTGAGTGCCCGGGCGCGTTCGGCGATCTCGGGCGCCCTTCTGCGAACCCGACGGGCCGCGGTGGTGGCCTCGTCGGCCGCTTCCGTTCCGAGGGATTGCAGCCGCTCACTCGCGGCGCCCAACAGGCCCGAGGCGGTGTCGGCCGCGTCGGCGAGGACCGGCCGCGCCCGATCAGCGGCATCGTTCAACGCCGGCTTCACCTTGTCGACCACATCGGTGATCGCGGGCCCGGCCTTGTCCACGGCGTCGCTGATGGCGGGCTTCGCCTTATCGACGGCTCCCGTGATCGCGGGCTTGGCCCTCTCGACGGCGGCCGCCCCGTACTCCTGCGCGGCGTGGGCGCGGTCCTGCCAGGACGGCGCCTCGTCCGTCGAGCCGATCACCGAGGTGACGCGCTCGGACGCACGATCGGCCGCGCGACGGGCACGCCAGGTCAGACCCGGCCTGCCCTCGGTGTCGAAGCCCGCGATGAGCAGGCCGCCGAGCAGCGAGAGGTTCTTCACGAAGTGCAGCTGCTGTTCGCGCCGCACATCAGGATCGCTCTGCTCCCAGAACGGGTGATCCAGGACCGTGGTCGGCACCAGGGTGCCCGCGAGGGCGAGCGACGCCGCGCGGGGAACGCGACCCGCGGCGAGCAGCAGACCGCCGCCGAGCTGGACGCCCGAATTGATCCGCACCCAGGTCCGGGCGCTGGTCGGGACCACCGCCGAATCCGGCAGGGCCTCGGTCGCCTTGTTCACCAGCGGTGCGACGGTGTCCGCCTTACGCCCCGGGTCGCTCGTCAGACCGGTGTACCCGGTGTAGACGAAGACCGATCCGAGTAGGGGTCGTGCGATACGTCGAATCATGTCCAGTTCCCATCATCGTCGGGGGGTCACGGGCGGGTCAGTTGCCCGAGAGCTTGTCCTTCACCTCGTCGACGCCCTCCTTGACCTTGTCCGCGGCGCCGGCGATCTTGTCCTTGATCGAGGCCTCGGCCTGGTCGCCGCGCCCCTCCTCCTTGAGCTGCGGGTCGTCGAAGGCGGTGCCGGCGGTCTCCTTGGCCCGGCCCTTGAGGTCCTGCGCCTTGTTCTTGGCGTCGTCGGTGAAGCTCATGGTGATCTCCTTCGCATCGGGGGTTGCACGTGCGCTCGACGGCCGATTCCCATCAGCCGATCGGGGCGCTCGCGAGGTGCGCGACGAGCGGGACCATCAGGCCCAGCGCCAGCACCAGCAGCGCCACGATCACGACACCACCGCGGGGATGGAGGACGAGCGGCGGAGCCGCGTCCACAGAGCGGAGCGGAGCACGGGTCATCGGTGTGACTCGGTCGTTGTTCATCTCTCGCTCCGATCAAAAATCTATGTCGTGTCGAACAGATTTCACGTTATGAGTAACGCCTATTCCTGTCAACAGCTGGGACAGAAAAGGCTCCTGCACAGGAGCAGGATCAGCGGTGAGCTGGGCGTTCACCGCACTGTGCGGGTCGTCACAGTCCCCCGTGGCGCCAGGTGGTGCCGACGGAGATCGAACGGCCGCTGCGAGGCGAGGGCACCCGCAGCGAACCGGCATCGCGCTGACACCGGAGCCTCAGGTTCGCGGCGCACCGTCGAACCATGACCATCAGCCGAAAGACCCTCGCCGCCGCCGGATTCCTGGCGGCCACCACCTTCGCCTTCACGCCGGCCATCGCGGCCGCCGACATCCCGTCGATGTACGACTCGTGCAGCTCCACCCAGGAGGGACAGCGCATCACCACGCCCGACGGTGACACCCTCGAATGCGTGGAGGTGGACACGGGCACCGGCTACGACTGGCAGGCGCCGAACTGAGACCCGATCGCCGCGCTCCCCTCCCCCGGCGCGCGATCCCGCGGAGGCGCGGGCCGCTGTACCTCGAGTCCGGCGGCCCGCGCCTGCTGGGGCGCACACCGTACGGATAGCGTGGAGCCATGCGCATCTGGTCGCTCCACCCCCGCTATCTGGACCGACAGGCGCTCATCGCCTGCTGGAGAGAGACACTGCTCGCGCAGGCCGTCCTCGCCGGCCGAACGAAGGGGTACACGCAGCACCCGCAACTGGAGCGGTTCCGCGCCGCGCCGGAGCCTCTCGCCGCGGTCGGCGCGTACTTGGCCGCGCTCGCCGACGAGGCCGACGCCCGCGGCTACAACTTCGACCGCACACGCATCGACGAGCCGGACGCGACCGTCGCGGCGATCGACGTGACCGACGGACAGCTCGCTCTCGAGTGGGCGCACCTGACCGCCAAGCTCGAGGCGCGCAGCCCCGAGGTAGCGGAGCGGTGGAACACCGTCGAACGGCCGGATCCGCACCGGAGTTTCCGGATGCTGCCGGGACCCGTCGCGTCGTGGGAGCGCGCGCGACGCTGACGACGGCGGTGAAGTACTGCTCTCCCGCCAGGACTCGAACCTGTTTCCGAAAAGGCGCTGACCTGCGAATACACCGGGAATCGCCAAGACGCGGCATCGAGCGAGGCGAGAGCCACGACCAGGCGAAACCGGCGCGACAGGTTGATATATCAACAACCCTCAACCCGCCAGGTCGCCGGATTCGGCCTCATGTCGGCGCTCGGGTCCGCCGCCTCGGATGCGCCGAAGCCGGCCGACGACCGCGGGCGCGTAAGCCACGGCCGCAGTATCGTCGAGCAGACGGTTCAGTAGCTGGTAGTACCGCACGGGCGTCAGGTCGAACTGGGCGGCGATCGCATTCTCCTTCGAGCCCCGCTGCCGCCACCACCCCGCCTCGAAGTCGAGCATGGCACGGTCGCGATCGCTCAGCATGGCCCCTCCTCGACCCTCATGTTGATCCAGAGCCGCTCGTCCTCGGTCAGTGACCGGATCAGTGCGAGGAGCATCGGCACGTCCACCCAGAGCTCCTCAGCGGCCTCGGTGGCGTGCCTCGTCCAGCGGAGCACCTCAACGAGGCGCTCGAGGTCGATCAGCCGGCGCGCTGCGATCGTCTCGACGGTGCGCTCCTCCTTCGCCGCGAGCACGACGTCGCGCGGGTACACCTGACGCTCGTCGTGGACGAGCTCGTGCGCGAGCGCCGACCTGCGTTCGGCCTGCGTCATCGTCGGGTGCAGCTCGATCCGACCGTCACGACCGTGCCGGCCGCGCACCGTCGTCGGCGCCTCGAAGCTGATCCGCAGGTGCCCGCGGGCGCGCGCCTCGCGCCACGGATGCCACGGTGGGTTCGTTCTGGTCATACCGGACGTTGTACACGCGCCGACCGACACGAAAACGCTCTGACCAGGAACTACATTGGTGTAATTAAGCGCCAGCCGTGTCGCGTTCACGGAAGAAGCTGCGCATGTCTTCGATCTCGATGGTGGAGTTCTGCCCCTTAGCCATCGCGATGTTCCAGGGGCGCTCTTGGTGGGTCATGTCGCCAAGTCGGAAGCCCGAATAGGCCCCGTAGACGTCGGCGATCGCGTCGATGTGCTGCTTCTCGACGGAAGTAAGAGCGTCGACATCCCCCCACGCCCACGAATCCACGAAGTTCTGGCGGCGATGGCACACGTACAGCTCGGGGCACACGGGGCCCATGCGCCACGCCTCAAGGTGCTCCGGAAACAGAGGCACGGAGTTCCGGGCTACCCACCATGCTTGGCTGTAGTAGGCGAGCTTCTCAAGCTTCATGGTGCCGAGAACGCCGAACTTGTCGACGAGGTATGCCGCTACATCGTGAACCGAAGCCATCTCTATACACCTCCATCGCTACTTGTCGCAACGCTAACACTAGGCCCCGACAGCCTGGGGCGGCTCGCCGGAGTTGACTCGACCAGATGAAATCCACTGCCGAGGAACTTGCCGAACAGCAGTGCGACGACCTCATCGTCGGGTGTCAGACCATCTTGATCAGGTGAATCGAGCATGAGCATTCCATATTCATGGTCATTATAGGTGACGGGAACAGCGATGAATGACTTGTACTTTTTGTCACTGCAGTCCAGTCGGTAGTTACTCGGGGGCTCTTCGGTATCCTGGACTCGAATCGATCTCCTCTCGTTCATGCATTGAATCAAGAATCGCCCATGGTCCGACGTTGAATCGAATGCCGGACGCGGTGGGTCCGCGCGTCCAACCCCATTGCCAAAGAGGATCAGGGAGATCGACTCGTTTCCGTTACCCTCACCTGACTTACGCGCCTCACCGCGATCTACCCGGTAGAGGCATACGCGGACCTCGCTGGCGGTAGCGGATCGAGCGAGAGCGCCGAGGATGTCGCCGAGGTACCGGTCGAGGTGCGGGCGCGCGCTTGAGTCGCTCGCACTGATCTGCGAGTAGAAATCGGTCGTGTACTGCGGTATTGAATTGAACGAGTAGCAAATCTCCCTAGTCCGCTTGGAGCGCGCCCCCTCGAGGGTGTCCTCCTTCGCTTCCTTGCGACGCTTTTCCGCGTATTTCACACAGCAGTCAACCCCGAAGGACACACCGTAGATCACCACCGCAAGAATTATGAGCCAGAATCTCCCCTTTCCAGTCTCGGCTCGCCAAGCGAACACCATCGGTACTGCGGCCACGACCGGTAGAGCCTTTGTCAGGAAGAACAAGAGCATGCTTTCCCAACGTTCACTGACCCAGTGGCTTGAGTCCGACGCCATCATTGCGGGGGCCGCGGGGCGGTGTGAGCGGTCCAGGCCGCGCCATCCCAATACCGGAGCAGCTCGCCGTTGTCGGGATCGGGGTACCAGTTCGCTGGGACCGAGGGCGGCGGCGGAGGCGGCGCGATCGCGGGCGCGGCGTCCGCCGGCAGTGCCTCGTCGAACTCGACGTCGATCGCGGGCGCGACCGACGGGGACGCCACAGCCGAGGCGGCCCGGGCCGCCGTGGACGTGAGCGCCGCAGCGAACTCGCGCGCCCTCCCTTCAGCCTTCGAGTCGGCCTCGACCACGATCACCTGGCCGTCGGCCAGTTCGACCGTGACGTACACGTTGCTGGTCTTCTTCTTCGCCATGGCGCCGATTACGGTGCCGACGCCCAGCGTGATGACGGAGCCGACGACCACGCGGGTCGCGGTGGTGCGGCGCTGCGTGCTGCCGATCTCGACGGTCGCGCGGGCCCCAGCGAGCGGGAAGGTCTGCCTGTTGAACTCGATCACGTCGCCGCGGACGACGATCCCCTGGAACTGGGGGTTATCGCGGATCAGCTGCTCGGTCTCGGCCGCCCGGGCCCGCAGCTCTTCGCTCTTCGCCTCGAGCCGCGCGCGGGTCGACTGCGCCGGCCCCGTGCTGATGGTCGTCGGGGCCGCGCCGGCGCGCGCGGCGTTCACCGCAGCGACGAAGTCGCCGACCTTGTCCTTGCCCGTCATGAACGCGTTGACGTCCTCGACTACGTCCTTCGCCCAGCCGACCCGGTCGGCGAGGATGAAACGCACGTGACCGCGGACGAGCGCGGTCTTGTCGCGGACCTCGACGTCGGTGATCGCGCCGAGCGGAATCACCCAGGGCGACGACTCCTTCTTGTGCTTGAGCACCGTCATCCCCGCGTGTGTGAGCGTCACCGTCCCCGCCGCGGTGTCGAGCACGGCTTCACAGCCGAAGCCCTTGTAGTTCGTAGTGGTCATGAATCCTCCCCGAATGTCCGTTACGCGCGAGAGCCTATGCTCCCTTGTCCGGGCCCTCGCTGTCCGGCGCTTCGTCGGCCTCGTCGGGTTCTTCGATGAGCGCCTTGAATCCGAGGTGGATCTCCGTTATCTGGGCCTGCAGGGCGTTCGCGATGTCCGCGGGCACGCCTCGCAGCTGTGGCTGACGCTTCTCTCGGGCATTGCGGAAGTACCCGAACGCCTCAGCGCCGGTCACAATGATTCCGGGTACGAAGAACCACGCGAATCCGAAGGCGACACCGTCGCTCACCTCCCTGGTGAGGATCCATCGCCCGATCGGGTACAACCACACTGCAAGGCCGACCGGGAACGCGATGCAGCTCAGGATCAAGAGGATCCTGGTCGAGCGTGTGTAGGCGGGGCCCGTCTCCGCGTAGCCGATCGCAGTCGTGCGGACAGCAGCCCATCGAACGACCAGGTCTCGGAGCGCGCCGACCGGCAGCTTGTCGGCTGCGTCGAGATCGTTCTTCACTGCGGTCATCTGCCCGTGACGAGCCAGAGCGCGACGACTCATCCAGTACGCGCTCCACGCGCCGATCGTCGCCGCGATCAGCGGGCCCGCGAAGGTGCTCACGCCCCGTCCTCCGGCCCGTCCGCATCTGGCGTGGTCGCCGCGTCATCCTGAGCGGCGTGCAGCCTCTCCGCGTCGGTGGGGCCTTCGATGAACCGGGCCGCGAGGTCGTACGCCTGCTGACGTTCCGAGGCCCGGAACGCCTCCCACGCTCCATCTGGGGCGCCCGCGTCCCGCCAAGCCTTCCACTGCTCCCAGTGCTCGTCGTAGACCGGTTCTCCGTTGGGCCAGCGGTCCGGGCCATCCGACTCGATCGGCGGTGGCTCGGGGACGGTGAGATCGAAGCCGCCGTCGGCGGGCGAAGCGGTGTCGGCATCCGCGCGATCAGCCGGTGTCGCATGGAGGGTCAGCCGGCCCGGCTTCAAGGTCGGGTCGTTGTACCGGCCCTCGAACCAGTCGACCTGGTCGGTGTCGTCAGGGTCTGTGGCCCGCATCGCCGCGAGGGTCCCCTCGGCGCGCGAGCGGGGGTCGCCGGTGCTCACCCGGATGGGGAGCCCCAAGCGGAGACGCTGAGTGGCGTGCTGCTCACTGGCGCGCCGAAGCCGCCGCTGGATGTCCTCGAACTCACTTCCGACAACCGCATTTGCCGAGGTAGCGATGGCGTCGAGCATCACGTCGACGTTCTTGAGGAGCGTGGTCGCGACCATCACCTCTACGTCGGACTCCGCGCTCCCGATGGTGTCGAGCCACGACTCCATCAGGGTGAGGTTCATATCCAAGAGGCGGTACCCCCCAGTAGGCCGCAGTGCGGCGTGCCCGGGCTCAGATGGGAGCGTGAGGTCCAAATTCTCGCGTCGCGCGTCCTCGAAGGTCATCGCTCGCGTGGGTTCGAGCTCCGGTAGAGCCGCCTGAGCGCCAACCCCGTGGAAGATCTCGTTGCGCGCACGCCTGTAGACAGGGCTCTCGGTGTCGCGGGCAAGAAACGCGGCTGCCGTGCCCGTGCCCCACTGAAGCGCAGTGTCGTACTTCGCGAGCGTCTGCCGCCCCACCTTCGCCGCTACACCTTGCTCGATCTTCGACTGCGTTGTGTCGGACGGCCCGCCCGCCGCTGCAACATCGGCCTGACTGAGTCCTAGCTGGCCGCGGCGCAACAGCACTGCCTCGGCGAGGCTGAGCACCCCTTCGCGTGTGGTCATGCACCGACTCTCTCAAAAATATTTGGCAAACCTTGCCCCAGTTTGGCAAACCTCACGCTGGTAGTTCAAGTGAAACAGCAATCACACCGCTGTGATTCCGCAGGTCAGGAAGTTTGCCAAACGATGCCATCCTTGCCGATGATTGCTTGCCGAGCGTCATAATCGTGCTACTTTAGGCTCATGCCCAAGGAACAGCAGGCCGCAAGGCGGCGGTACGGCAAGGATGCCCGTCCGCGACGCACGCCTCCCCACGTGTCGATCAAGATCTTGCGCATCGCGGCTGGCCTCACGCTCGATGACGTCGCGGAGCGGATGGCCGAATTCGGCGAGGCCCCCGCTCGGGGAACTCTGAGCGCGATCGAGAACGGCCACCGAGGCGCCAGCAAGGAGTTCCTGGACGCACTCGAGCGGGCCCTCGGAATTCCCGACGGCTCGATCACTACCAACTACGTGCCGCGCGCGACCCCCACCGTTGTCGAATCGGTGGTGCTGTCATGAACGAGATCGTCACCCTGATCGACGGCCAGGCCGTCACCACGTCGCTCGCGATCGCCGCCGGCACCGAGACCCAGCACAAGAACGTGCTCGAGCTCGTGCGCACTCGAATCTCAGACTTCGAGCAGTTCGGAAGGGTCGCGTTTGAAACGCGACCCTTCAAGACTGCGGGCGGAGTGCAGAGCCGCGAGGTCGCGCTGCTCACCGAGGAGCAGGCGACGCTCCTGATGACCTTCATGCGGAACAGCGACGTGGTGGTCCGGTTCAAGGTCGCGCTCGTCCGCGCATTCTTCGAGCTGCGTGACCGCGTCGCCCAGCAGCCCGCGCTGCAGGGCCCGGAGCTCCTCGCCGCCGCGGTCCTAGAGGCCGCCGAGATGCTCAAGGCGAAGGATCAGCAGATCGCCGAGCTTGAGCCGCGCGCCGCGGTCGCAGACAAGATCCTTGACGCCACCGGCGACCTGTCCGTCCGCGACGCCGCGCAGGCCCTCACCCGGGCCGGCATCAAGGTCGGCCAGAACCGACTCTTCGCGGTGCTCGACAAGTCGTACGGCTGGATCTCCCGCGCCGTGGGCGACGGCCGGTACCGCGTGAAGCAGGCCGCCATCGAGGCGGGCTGGATGTCGGTGATCCCACAGTCGCACTACCACCCGAAGACCGGGGTGCTCGTCCTCGATCCGCCTCAGCCGCGGGTCACCCCGAAGGGCCTGCAGCGGCTCCTCGCCGACTTCGGCGCGATTCCGTCCACCACGTAAGGCGAAAGGCCCGCCATGCCGGGCGGGCCTTCCAGAACGAGAACTCGCGAGAGGAGTTCAAGTGCAGCACCAGAATACCAATCCCGGCGCGAATGGCACACCGTCCACGCCTCCGTCGGGCTCGCCGCCCGCGACGCACACCACCGAGGTGGTCGTGCTCGCATGCATCGCGTTCGCAGTCGTGTACCTGCTCGCGCAGCTGCTCCGCGCGTACCCCACCGTCGTCGGTGCCGCGGTCGCGCTCGGCGCGATCGGGTTCGGAGCCTGGGGCATGTCGGTGCATCGCACCGGGCCCCACAACCGGGACGGGGCGGGCCGGTGACGCCCCGCGGCACACCGCGGCGCCTCGACGACGCCACCGTCGCCCGGCTCCGCGCCGAGCACGGGATCACCGTCGTGAAGGACCGGCCCCGCAGCGACTACGGCCGGCCGCTCGGCCCGAACGAGATCACCGAGCAGCGGATCCGCGCGGCCCGCCGCGCGCTCACGCGCTGGGGCTTCGACCCGGCCGCGCCGACCCTCCCCCGCGGAGTGGGCGTGCGACTGCGGCAGGCGATGAACCTCACTGTCCCCGAATACAACTACTTGCGCACGCAGATGGTGCGCGCTGGGAGCAACCGATGAAGAACACGATCATCCTCGCCGTGCTCGCCGTGGCGCTGGCCTCATGCGCGGCCCCCGCCGGCGCCACCCCGGGCGCCTACACCCGCGGCGGCAACGTCGCCGTTGTCCTCAACACCGAGGGCTGCGCGTCGATCACGTGGCCGAAGGGTTACGTGCACACCGAGTGCGGGCAGACCACCGTGATCCAGGGCCCCATCTTCGCGGGCGACCGGTTCGGCGCGTCCATCGTCTCCCCCACCGGCTGGGCGGTCTCGTGCCGCGTGTTCGACGTCGCGACCGGCGATCTCGTCTACAGCGCGTGGGCGCCGGGCGGCAGCACCGCGAACTGCGTTCGGGTGGCGAACTGATGGCCCGCCGGTACCCGCGGCTGCGCGTGACCCGGGCGGTCGAGTGCGGCGGCTGGCACGTCTCCTCGATCTTCGGCCCCGACGCCGGGCCCGCGCCAATGTGCCACCACGACAGCTGGCCGGCCGCGATGCGGTGCGCCAGCCAGACCGCCATCATGCTCGCGCTCCTCCCTCGAATCGAGGTGCGCTGATGACGGGCCCCGAGCACTACGCAGAAGCCGAACGTCTCCTCGCGATCGCGACCGAGGTGGGCCGCGCGATCACCGCGACCCGCGAAGACCCGCTCAGCCCGGAGGATGTCCGCGCACGCCGCGACGAACTCGGGAAGCAGGCGACCGGCCTGTTCGCCCGCGCCCAGGTGCACGCCACCCTCGCGCTCGCCGCAGCCACCGCGCTCCCCGAGGTGAACCAGATGGTCGGCAGCGACGAAGGTGCAGACCAGACCACGCGCTGGCACACCTCGATCACGAGGAGCGCATCGTGATCGAGTTCGCCGACGAGACCGACGGTCTCCACTTCGATGTACCCGAGGCCGAGTACCACGCGCACCCGGGCTCGCTGTCGAGCACGGGCGCGAAGCTGCTCGCCACGCGGACGCCTGCCGAGTTCCGGCACAACCAGCTCAACGGGCGCGCGCCGAAGAAGGTGTTCGACCTCGGCACGTTGGTGCACAAGATCGTGCTCGGCGCCGGCGCGACCATCGTCACCGTCGACGCCGCCGACTGGCGCACCAAGGCGGCTAAGGAAGAGCGCGACCAGGCGTACGCCGACGGCAAGACGCCGGTGCTCGAGCGGGACTGGAAGCGGGCCGAGCGCATGGCCGACGCGCTGAGCCTGTCGAAGACCGCCACCGACCTGCTGAGCGTCGGCGCCCCTGAGGTGTCGATGCTCGGCACCGACCCCGAGACCGGCGTACGTCTGCGCGGCCGCCTCGACTGGTTGCGCCCTGACGCGGTCGTCGACTTCAAGACCGCCGCCGACGCCTCCCCGCACGCGTTCGCTCGCGCAGCCGGCGACTTCGGCTACTACCAGCAGGACCCGTTCTACCGGGACCTGCTGCACCTGCTCGGCAGCCCCGTGGACGACTTCATCTTCATCGTCCAGTCCACGGAGCCGCCGCACCTCGTGTCGGTGAACCGGCTCACCCGCGACGACGTCATCGACGGCCGCACTGCGAACCGGCGCGCCATCACGACGTACGCGATCTGCACCGACACCGGCAACTGGCCCGGCTACGGCGACCAGATCAACACCATCAGCGTCCCCCCGTTCAAGAAGAAGTAGGAGCTCCCATGTCCACCACCGCACTCGCGACCACGAACCGCAGCAAGCTCGCGATCACCCCGCAGCAGCGGGAGTTCACGCCCGAGCAGCGCGAGCACCTCAAGCAGCTCGGCATCGACGACGCCCCCGACGCGGACCTCGCCGTGTTCTTCCACTACTGCGCGAACACGCAGCTCGACCCGTTCCTCAAGCAGATCTACATGATCGGGCGCCGCACGAAGGTCGGCGGCTACCGCGGCGAGCCGGAACGCTGGGAGACCAAGTACACGATCCAGGTCGGCATCGACGGCTTCCGGATCCTCGGCAACCGCATCGCGAAGGCGCAGGGCCGCGGCTACCCGGTCCCCCGCCACGAGTACTGCGGGTTCGACGGTGAGTGGCGCGACGTGTGGCTCGATCCGTCGCAGCCGCCGGCCGCCGCGAAGGGCATCGTCACCGTCGACGGCATCGAGTTCGCCGCCGTCGTCGCGTTCTCCGAGCGCGCGCAGACCAGAAACACGCAGAACGGTCAGGCCCTCACCGGCCAGTGGGCCACGCAGCCCGCGTGGATGCTCTCGAAGTGCGCGGAGGCCGCGGCCTGGCGCATGGCGTTCCCCGCCGACATGGGCGGGATCTTCGAGGACGCCGAGGTGCCCGAAGTCGTCGACGGTGAGGTCGAGTCGCCCAAGCAGGCCAGCACGCCCGAGCAGGTCGCCAGCAACACCGCGGCGGCCGCACTCACCGAAGCCGAGATCGACGACGTCCTCAAGCAGATCGAACAGTGCACCACCGTCGACCAGCTGAACGGGTACGTCAAGGAGGTCGCGCCGCGGCTGCCGCACCCGAACAGCAACCGCACAAAGCAGGTGAAGGCGGCCACCGCGGCCCGCCGGGAGGCGCTCACCGACCCGCCTGCCGAGGACGCCCCGGCGCCGGCCCCCGCCGATGAGCCCGTCGACACCGAGGCGGTCGACCAGTGATCACCGCCATCAGCTCGCACATGCCGATCGACATCGACATCAAGTACCAGCTCAACCCGTCCGACCACGAGGGCATCGACGGCACCAAGCTCTACATGCTGCCCGCGCACGGTGCTGGGAACACGCGATTTCGACCCGAGACGGCGTCGGTCCGCTTCTGGAAGGCAGGCGGTAACTGGACGGTCATCGTGGGCGGGCCGCTCGTGAAGAAGGACGGGAAGCTCGGCGCCGCCACGCGGCAGTGCGCGTTCAAGCACACGGACAGCACTCCCCCGCCAGCCTGGGTAATCGAGCTCGTCGAGGACGCCCGCGAGCGCGCAGCCCAGGCGATCAAGGCCGAGCCGTGATCACCGCGCTGATCGTCCTCATCGCCCTGGCCGTGGTTGTGCAGGTGCTCTGCATGACCACGGCCCGGGCTGCGGCGGAACGCGCCGAGCACGCGGCGCAGGCCGCGGCGCTGAACCGTCGGCACGCCGAGCGCGCCATGGAGGTCGCGGCCGAGCACGCAGTGACCGCGGGCCTCGAAGCGCGGAAGGCGCAGCGATGAACGCGCCGTACGTCTCCCCGATGCAGACCGGCGAGCTCGAACGGCGCCTCTCGAAGACGTTCCAGCGCGCGCCATACCTGTCCACGAAGACGTGGCGCCCCAAGTACGCCGGATCGCGCCAGCGCGCCACGTGCGACGAGTGCTTCGCCGCTCAGCACGAGTCCGGCGGCGCGTACGGGCCCCGGCTCCACGTCCGGATGGTCCGCACCATGCCCGACGGCACGCAGCTGCGACTGTGCAGCGCCCACGCCGAGCTGTGGAAGACGGCCGATGAGGCCACCAAACCCGAGAAGCCCCCAAAGAAGAAGGCCAGATGATGCAGCAGATCCTCGCGTTCGTGGTCGGCGCCGTCGTCAGCGGCGTGCCGGCCTGCGCCGCCACCTACCTCGCGAGCCGGGCGATCGCTCGCCGGCGCGCACGCCGGGAAGTCCCCGACCCGCAGTTCGCGCACGTCAAGGAGTGCCGGATCGATGTGGTGACCGACGACGGCATCAACCGCATCGACATCGACGTGCACTACGACGACCCCGCCGCGGCGTGCACCGCGGTCCGCGTGCTCGGCACCGAGATGCTGCCGACGTTCGCGCACGCCGTCGGCGCGTGCCGCCACGGAGACGAGCAGTCATGAGCGAGAACGTCTACACGGCCGCGATCCCCGTCGCCGAGATGTTCGTCGACCGGTCGTATCAGCGCGAGCTCGACGAGCGCCGCGCGCACCGCATGGGCGCGACATGGGATCCGCGCCTCGTCGGCGTCCTCGACGTCGCCGACCGCGGCGAGGAGCAGTCGCCGCGGTACGCCGTCGTCAACGGCCAGCATCGGTGGGCCGCCGCTTCGCACGCCGGCACCACCACGCACCTTGCCGCGAACGTGCACACCGGCCTGACCGTCGCCAATGAGGCCGCACTGTTCCGCGACATCGACCAGTCCACGAAGAAGCTCACCGTGTGGGACCGGTGGAAGGCACGCCGTGCTGCCGGCGACGTCGTCGTCACCGGAATCGACGCGATCGCCGAAGGCTTCGGCCTCAAGGTCACGCAGAGCAGCGGGCCGAACTACATCGTGTGCCTGTCCGCCCTCGAATACTGCTACGGGATTGACCCGCAGTATCTGGCGCGCACGCTCGAGTTCGTCGGCGACGTGTGGCCCGGCGACGCCGCTGGCCTCAAGCACGGCGTCGTCCGCGCGCTGTTCGAGATCCTGTGGTCGGAGTCGCTGCCCGACACGGGCCGGCTCGCCGACGCGCTCTCGGAGGTGACACCGACTCAGCTCCACGCCCGCGCCGTCGAGTCCCGGAAGATCCACGACGGCCAGCACTGGCAGTGCACGGTGCGCGTGATCGTCGAGGCCTACAACCGCGCCGGCCGCGGGAACATCGACCCGCAGACCGTGCTTCGGGCGGCGTCATGACCACCGACCAGCTGCGCCCCCTCCCCGACTGGTTCGGCGATGTCGCCCACCAGGCGGCCCGGATCGCGCTCATCGAGGAGGACGTGCCCGCCGACCTTCTCGACGCGCCCGAGCTGCACGACGCGCTCGTCGGCACGGCCCGGGCCACCGCCGCGATCGTGCTCGACTACCTCGGGCACGACTACCGCACGCCCGTGCCCGACCCGTGGGCGAACGGGCCGCACCGCGTCGGTCTTCCCGTCGCCCGCGAGCACGAGAACACCCGGCAGCGCGACGAGCCGAACCCGAACTCGATGGCGCTGTGGGACGGCCGCTTCATCGCGCACATCGACGTCGAGGCCACCGAGCTGTCGGGCCTCCGGTTCCGGGTCCGCTGTGCCGACCGGCCGCGCGCCCAGGAGTTCGTGCGCGACCACGACGGCGACCTGTTCGCCCAGTGGCGCGGCGGCGCCTACCGCGTGACCGAGGTGATCGCGGCCCGCGGCTACCTCGACCTCGTCCTGATTCCGTGCGTATCCGTCGTCGATCTCGGGTCCGGCCGCATGGCCGACCTCGACAACCCGGGCCCCCGAGGCAAGGAGACGTCGATCTGATGACCACCAACTACCCCACCGGCACGCGACTGCGCCCGATCACGGCGTGGCCCGGCGCGCTCACTGCCGACCGAATCCGCTCGCCGTTCTCCGCGCCGTGGGCGGACACGCTCGACAAGTTGGACCGCGAGCTCTGGCACCTCGGCCCCGCGGGCCGGAACGCCGACGCTGTGCTGCAGATCGCGATGCGCGAGCAGGACTTCCGCCTCGACGGGATGCCCCGCGCGAACAGCGCGCCCGCGCACCCCGGGGTGATCCTGAACGTGGAGAGCACCAAGGGCGCGCTGTCGTTCCCGTGTGACCGGTTCACTCGCTGGCAGGACAACCTCCGTGCGATCGCGCTCGGCCTCGAAGGTCTGCGCCGTCTCGACCGCTATGGAATCACCGCGGGGAGCCAGCAGTACACCGGATGGCGGCAGCTCGACTCCGGGCCCGCGCCGTCGAGCACCGCGGACGCCGAGGCCGTGCTCATGCAGTTCGGCGAAGGCCTCCGTGAGGGCGATTCGTGGCGCGACGTCTATCGCCGCGCCGCCAAGGCCACTCATCCCGACCGTGGTGGCCGGCGCGAGGACTTCGAACGCGTCCAGGCCGCCGCCGAACGCCTGGGGGTCGCGTCATGACCGGCCCGCACCGCTACGAGAGGAACCTGATGTCCCCCGCCGAGCTGATTCGCCTCAAGGCCGTCGACCGCGCGATCCACCTCGCCGAGACCACCGGCGCCAAGCCGAGCGCGACCGAACTCGTGGCGGACGCCGAGGTGATCCGCGGATACATCACCCGCACCGACGCGAAGCCCGCGCCTGCAGCGAGGACCGGACTCGGCGTCGCGGTCGAGCTCGCACCACCCGACGGTGCGCCTCGCGTGCCGAAGCCGGGCGAGCACCTGCGGGGCATCCGATGAGCACCCTCGATGACGAGAGGCTCATGTCCCCGCGCGAGCTCGCCGAGGCGAAGGTCTTCGGCAACCACTCCGAGGAGTGGATCCGCGCGCAGTGCCGCGACGGTGCCTTCAAGGACCACTGCCGGTGGGACGGCCGCCGCTACTGGATGGACATCCACGACGTACGCGCCGCGAAGAACGCCATGCGCCGCAGCGTGCCCGTCGCGGTGACGCGCAGCGGCCTCACCCCGCGCTCCGCAGCGCGCCACCAGAACACGAGAGGCAGATCATGACCGAGACCAAGAACCTCGCGAGCGAGGCCCGGGCCGCACTCGACGGCATCACGCCCGGTCCGTGGGAGCCCGCGACCGCCCCTGCGCGCGGGAGCGACGAGACCCCGGCCGAGTACGTGGCGGCAACGCTTCGCCCGGACAGCGCGTTGCTGTACGTGGTGTGCGCACCGAGCCCCGCCCCGGAGCGGTGGGCGTACGTGTTGCCCGCGATCACCGGCGACGGACCGACGAGCAGGGCGAACGCTGCGTTCATCGCCGCAGCCCCGGATCTCGTGCGCCGCATGGCCGCGGCGCTCGAAGAGACCGACGCCGCACTCGAGCGCGCCGTCGAGCTGAGCGCCCGCGACATGCTGGCGACCCTCGGCCACGCCGCCGTGGCGCCGACCGTGCAGCGCCTCACGGACGCGCTCGGTCTGGACCCGCTGCCGGATGCGGCCACGCTGGTCGGTTGGGACGACCTCGACGACGAAGCCCATGGCGCGCTGCTCGATTTCGCTCGCGCCCGGCTGGGTCTCACAGCGGCGCCCGAGGAGGAGTGATGCCCGAGACTCGCACCGCCGGCGCCACCGCGTGGCTGCGCGCCGTCCAGCGCTGGGAGGACGGCACCGTCTCGGGCGTGGTCGTGCACCGCTGGACCGGGTACACCGCGGCCGACATCCGCCGGCACCGCATCGCGCGGTGCCGCGAAGCCCGCCTGAACCACCAGCTCGACGGCGACGCGCTCGTCATCACCCTGCGCGACGGCCGGACCGAGACGCTCACCTTCCACGACACCGAGCCCCAGGCGGTGCCGGCATGAGCACCGAGACTGACCGCGTTATCGCCAGCATCGACCGCGCGCTCACCAGCGACGAGATCACCGACATCGTCGACGAGCAGCTCGCGCGGTACGACCAGCGCACCGGCTACGACTACAGCGTCGGCCAGCCCCAGTGTGGGCACTGCGGCAGCGACGAGCATCACCTCGCGATCACCGAGCGCATCGAGGAGATGCGCGACTGGGGCCTGTACGACGAGACCTACCGGTACGACGAGGACGGTTCGCGCGTCGTCTGCCCCGGCACGAACGTGCCCGGCCCGATCGGGTTCCGGCGGGCGCACGTCCGGGAGCAGCGCGCCCAGGCGCGTGCGGAGGCCCGTCGCGACTTCGAACGGAGGCTAGCCGAGCGGCGTACCACACTCGAGGCGGAACTCAGCGCCAGCGGCTACTCGGTCATCGGCACCACTGCAGACGGCGACAACGTCTTGTTCCGGCCATGGGCAGCAGGTAGCGCTGACGCTCCTGAGCCTCTTGCTCGAGGTCACGTTTCTGACCTGGCCGTCTACGACGAGGCATGGGAGGTCATCCGTCCGCCGGCGCCGTGGGAACTGCTCCGAGAGATCCTCTCCGCCACTGTCCATGCGTTCGGCGATCTCACCGCGGTCACCGACGCTGTCACCAACGCCTGGTCTGAGATGCGCGGCGCAGCGGTCTCCGCCGGTCTCGCGGTCGATCCGGCTCGGCTCACTGTCCGCCTGTTCACCGAGGCCGGTAGGCCGGTCCGTCTCGGCCGCAAGGCGCGCGTCGTCAGCTACGAGCAGGCCGCCACCGGCTTCACCGTCGAGATCGACGGCAGGTTCAGTCAGTCGTTCGGCGTCCCGCACCGGATCCTCCTCGAAGGCCCCGGCGGCCCCCGCGAACGGATCGCCGGCATCGTCACCGCGCTCTCGTCAACGCCCAGCGGCCCGATCCGCATCGAGGCCGCCTCCGAGCATCGCCGCCTACCCACCGTCTACACCGAACCCACGGAGCACTGATCATGGCCGCACTCGGCACCATCCCCGCCAACTTCACCGTCACCGTCGCGCTCAACGGCGAGACCGTCGCGACGATCGAGACCACCAGCGAGTTGCCGATCACGATCGCGGGCACCGTCGGGCCCGGCGACATCCCGCAGATCAAGATGGAGCTCGACGAGGACCGCGTGCGCGACGGCCTCGCCGAGGTCCTGCGCGCCGCGGCCGACCAGATCGTTGATGCATCGTGACCGAGGCAGCTCGGGTCGCGCTATCGAATCTCGTTGTGTGGCACGACGGTGAACCTGCTCAGACGGGCGCGAGGAAACGAACGCAGGCTCGGCAGAGCACCGCGGCCCTCCTGCGGAGGCAACCCCAGAGCGACCAACTCGTCAACGCCCGCGAACATTCGCCTCAGCGAATTGACGAGCACAACGAGCCTTGGATCTCCTCGATCCAACGGAAGGTAGTAGCACCGCGTGCGGGTGAACTCGATGAACGTCCCTCCGCGCCGAACAATCTCGTCAGGGAGGAGAGCTGCGAACTCCAAGGTGAACCCTTCTGGCCACCCGTCGCCCACGCTGATCCACGATGCACCGATCTGCTGCACCTGATTGTCGTCGAACAGCACGCCCTCCGGTCCCGTGGCCGCGTCGAGGAGCGGCTTCAACAGGTTGTCGAGGTCGGCGACGATGTGCGTCTCGTATCGCTTCCGCTCCTCAATCTCCCACGTGAACTCGACCTTGACGTCGTGCGCGAAGTGGAAGCTCGTGTTCCTCGCGATCGCCGCGCTGAGCAAGCCCTTGAACGCGCGCTTACGCGCCGACGAGGCCTGCAGGGACACCGGCGGTATCGAGCTTCGAATGATCACCCGAGCTGCCTCGGGCCACTCCTCGACAACGAATGGGCTCGCGTTCACCGGTCAAAACTTAGCCGACGAACCACGCCCACCAGGACGTGTGCAACGCATCGGAGGGCCAATGTCGATGCTTGACGTTCCCGACGTGCCGCCGCTCACCGCCGAGCAGGCCGTCATGATCCAGCGGGACATGCAGCTCTCGCGGCACCTCGAGGCGATGGACTTGTCCGACGACGACCGGGCGGCACTGTTCGACCAGAAGATCGCGCTGGAGAAGCAGTTCCAGGCATCCCGCGACCGGTCGTGGAACGCGTGGTGGCGCGACAGCGGCCGGCAGGAGCAGATCGACCGGATGGTGGGCCGGTAGCACGTGGAGCCCATCGACCAACTCGCACGCGACGATCCACGCGACACACTGCAGGACCGCCGCGACTACACCTTCGACGACCCCGAGGCCGAGCTGACACTGCTCTCCCGGGGTCTGTCGTTGGCGGACCCGGATCCGACGCTACTCGCGAGCGTCGCCCCGTCCGACTTCTCCGATCCCGCGACTGGCGCCCTGTGGGCCGCGGCGCGCGCCATCCTCGACGCCGGCCAGCTGTGCACCCGCTCCCGGATCCTCGAGCAGGTCGCGCACACCGGCACCGAGCTGCGTCAGCACGTGCTGACCGGCCGCCTCGAGCTCGCGGACATGCGCACGGCCACCGACCGACAGGCCGGTGAGGCTGCGCGCACCGTGCGCCAGCTCGCCGAGCGGCGACGCCTGCGCGGCGCGCTGCAGTCGGCGATGTTCGCCCTTGAGGCAGGACAGGATGCAGGCTCGACGTCGGAGCTGCTCGGCGAGCACCTGCGCCGCCTTGAGGAGGCAGACACCCGCACCGGCGACGACGTGCTCTCGTTCGGCGAAGCTGTCGCGGCATGGCGGGAACGTCAGGCCCGACCTCTGTCGCAACCGATCCCGACGCCGTTTCCGGACTTGAACGCGGTGATCGCCGACGGGCTGCAGGGCGGCCGCACCTACGTGATCGGCGCGCGGCCCGGCGCCGGCAAGTCGATCATGGGCGCGAACCTCGCCCAGTACGCCGCCGAGTGCGGCGTGCCGGCGCTGGTGTTCTCCGCGGAGATGCCGGTGCACGAGGTCGCGGCCCGCATGATCGCCGCGGGTGCGCAGGCCGACTACACGCAGCTGCAGCGCCGCCGCCTGTCCCAGTGGCACAAGGACTCCGTCGACACCTACCTCGCCGAGCACGAGGCCACGCTGCCCCTGTTCGTGGTGGACAAGCACAACATCTCGACCGAGTACATCGCGACGGTGTGCCGGCGGATGAAGCGCCGCCACGGCGTGCGCGTCGTGTTCGTCGACTACCTGCAGCTGCTCCGCGAGACGGACAGCCGAGCCGCGCGCGAGCGGCAGGTGGCCTCGATGTCGCGTGCCCTCAAGGTGCTCGCTGTCGAGCTGGACCTCGCGATCATCATCGCCTGCCAGCTGAACCGCGGCTCCGCGGGCGAGAAGCGGGTGCCCTCGCTGATCGACCTGCGCGAGTCCGGCGCGATCGAGCAGGACGCCGACGTCGTGCTGCTGCTGCACCACGACCCGGACGACCCGAACAGCGGTGAGGTGCAGGTGATCGCGGCGAAGAACCGCACCGGGCCGGCGGGTGGACACCTGCGGCTCGGCTGGGCGCCGCACCAGGCGCGCATGGGACACATCGGAACGGAGGGCTTGAGATGAGCGACGCGGACAAGTTCGCATGGATGAAGGCGCTCGGCCGCACCAAGGGGCTGAGCGCGGCGCAGTACGCGTGCGCGATCGCGGTGTGGAACAACAGCAACGGCGACGGGGTCGGAGCGTTCGTCTCGGCCGCGTCCGTGGCCCGCGATACCGGCCTCGCGGTGTCTACGACGGAGCGCGCGATGCGGACGCTGAGGGACCGCGGAGTGATCGTGCAGACCTCCCGCGGAGGTGGCCGACGACGCGCCTCGATGTACTCCCTGGGCGTGCTGGCAGCCGCAGAAACACCCGCACTCACGCCCGGTGTAGACGATGAAACACCCGCACTCACGCCCGGTAGCGAAAGCGATTCCCCCGCACTGACGCCCGGTGACGATTCGGGAACACCCGCACTGACGCCCGGTAGCTTTCTCGAATCCCCCGCGCTCACGCCCGGTAAGCAGTGCTCACCGGGCGTCAGTGCGGGACCATCAGATAGTAGTAGTTGCGTTGGTATACGCGAGGACCGCGACAGCGACCCGAACGACGGACGGTTCAGCAACGGCATCCCGTATCCGCCCGACCCCGCGGAGCCCACGCCGCCCGGTGGGCCGGTCGTCACCGACGCGCTCCGGACGATGGTCCGGCAGATCGTCGGGCGCCTCTCACGCCACGCGATCGACGGCCTCGCTCGCCACGTCGCCGCCGCCCTCGCCCAGGACGTCCCCGAGGCCGCGATCCGCACCGCCCTCGCGCAGTGGCGCGATCGCGACAAGGCGAAGCCGGGCCTGCTGCCGTACCTGATCGACGATGCGGCGAAGGAGCTCTCAGCCACCACAGCGCGCGCCGCCGCGATCGCAGGTGACCCCGCTGCGGCCCGTGCCGCGCTCGCCGAGCAAGCACGCGAGATCGTCGAGACCGCGCGACACGACGGCGACATCACCCGCCTCGAGCCGCTGTGGCTCGCCTCCGACGATCCCGAAGCCCTCGCCGGCCACGGCTTCGAGTTCAACCCCGACTGGGGCACCACCGAGGACCAGCAGCGTCGCGAGTGGATCCTCGACCGATTCGACCGTCTCGCCCGCCTCGTCCACGCCGACCTGCAGCGCCGCGCCGCCGCCTGACCACGAAGGGTTTACCGTGCCAACGATCACGCTCACCACCACCATGACCCGGCCGCCCGAGTCGCCGAACAGCCGCCTCCACTGGTCCTCCACCAACCGGATCCGGCGCGAGGTCCGCTGGGAGCTCATGGTCCGGGCCCGCGGCGCCGGCGCGCCCACCGGCCTCGACCACGTCGCCGTCACCGTCCACCACCGGCCCGCCGACGGCCGCGGCGTCTGGGACGACGACAACCGTCTCGCCGGGTGCAAGGCGATCTTCGATGCGCTCCACGGGCACAGCGGCCGCGACACCGGCCCCGCCTGGCCCGTCGTCGCCGACGACTCCCCCGACCACATGACCCAACGCGCCGTCGGTCACCCGCCCGCCAAGGGCCAGCCCGCCGCGCTCTGGGTCGAGCTCACCTGGACCGCCACCGACGAGGAGGACATCCCATGCTGACCGACCTGTACTTCGTCGTCCGGACGCTCCCCGACGGCAGCAAGCACCGCGTCTCCGACCTGCTGTCCCTCGAGGCGGCCGAGGCGAGCCGCGACCGACTCAACGGCGACTCCGAGGACCCGGAGTTCACCGTCCACCCAGTTCAGAGAGGTTGACGCGATGCCCGCAGCCACCGACCACATGAGCCTCAGCACGGCCGAGCAGGCCAAGCTCAGGGCCGAGCTCGACGCCGTCGTCGAGTGGATCGCCGAAGCTCTCGAGGAGACCGTCACCGGCCAGACCAGCCACCCGGCCGGCCCGCGCAGTCGCCGCGCCAAGAAGGGCAGCACCGAGGAGGACTCCTCGCTCCCGATGCACTGGCTCGCCTCCGACGTCGAGTGGGTCCTCGCCAACACGCTAAACGCGTGGATCACGCACGTGACGGCCAAACGGTTCATGACGCATCCCGGCCGCCTCGGCGTCTCAGCGGCCGCGAGATGGCTCAACACCGCCCGGCACGTCACCGGGCTCGCGCTCACCCCCGAGGGCCCGCAGGCGCTCGACGAGCTGTGCTACGCCATCGCCCAGGCCCGCCGCGTCGTCGACCGCCACGAGCAGCCCGGCTACGTCGGCGCGTGCCCGGTCTGCAAGGGAGACCTGTACGCCCGCCGCGGCGCCGAGAAGATCACCTGCCGCGAATGCGAGCGCGTCGTCACCACCCGGGCCGACAACGACCAGCGCATCGACGGCGAGCTCGACGGCCGCCTGTTCACCGCACCCGAGCTCGTCGACGTCGTCGAGGCGCGCCTCGGCATCAAGATCACCACCAAGACGATCCGCAACCTCGCGCGCTACCGGATCACCACCCACGGACAGGACCGCCGCGGGCATGCGCTCTACCGCTGCGGCGACGTACTCGACGCCCTCGCGGGCCGCGCAGGGTGACAACCGAAATCCCATGACCTGCACTGAGCCCTGCCCGTGCTACGCTAGCCGCGTCGGCGGAGAGTTGGACCAACCGCCAACCCGAGCCCCACGCGCCAAGCGCTGGGGCTCTCGTCGTCTCAGGAGCCGCAAGGGAGCACGCCCTTGAAGACCACGACGGCACGAGGCCTCGGCCATGCACACCAGCAGAACCGCAAGCGCCTCCTCGCAAGCCACCGCGACGGCGCACCCTGCTGGTGGTGCGGCAAGCCGATGTACCGCGACCCCGGTCGCAACTTCGACGGCGCCGCGCTCGAGGCCGATCACAGCCTCGCTCGCTCCCGCGGCGGACACCGCGCCGACCGACTCCTGCACATGACCTGCAACCGGCAACGCCAGGACGGCAGCCGCGACCACCTCCGGCCAGCCCTCACCGGACAACCCATCGACGGCACCTCCCCCGCCGCCGACGGCCTCTCGCCACGCCACCTCCACTGGCCCTGGTAGCCGAACCACAAGCCCCCCTTTGAAATCTCGAAGGGGAGCTCCGAGCTGACTGCCCCGGTAGCCAGGGATTTTTTTACGGCTGGCGATCGCGAAATCGGAAAATGTGCTCTGCCTGGGCGGATAGGTGCGGTTGATCATGGCGCTCGACGACGAATTCGGTACCGGCGGCGCCGCGTTGTGGGACGAGCTGCACGACGACCTGGACCCGGCCGACCTGACGGTGCTGATCCAGGAGGCGTGCCGCATCACGGACCGGCTCGACCGGCTGCACGCGGCGATTCAGGCGGACGGCATCATCGAACTGATTGAGCGGAGCGACGACGTCGTCGAGGTGAAGATCGACAACGCCCTCTCGGAGGCCCGGCAGCAGGCCGGCGCGCTGCAACGTCTGCTCGCCGACATCGCGAAGCGCAAGGGCGATGACGCCGAGGAGCCCGAGACCGATGGCCTCGTCGATCTCTGACCTGTTCCCGACGCTCACCGGGCGGCAGGAGCCGCACCACCTTTCGGTGACCCCGGGCGACACGTCGATGGGTGACAAGGCGATCGAGTTGAAGCGCCGCGTCGGTGTCGAGTCGATGCCGTGGCAGCGCCTCTCGCAGCAGGTGATCATGTCGACCACGCCGGCGGGCCGATGGACGCACCCGACGGTGTGCCTGATCTGCACTCGACAGAACGGCAAGTCGGAGATCCTGATCGACCGGTGCCTGTATGGGCTGTTCAAGCTGGACGAGACGATCCTCTACACCGCGCAGCGCTGGAAGACCGCGCGAGATGCCTGGCGCCGCATGATGAAGCTGATCAAGCGACGGCCGTGGCTCCGCAAGCACGTTGTGCGGCAGACCTGCTCGCAAGGTGAGGGCGTGATCGAGCTCGACACGGGCGCGCTGATCAGCTTCGGCACCCGCTCGGCTGACGCCGGCCGCGGCCTGACGGTGATCGACCTGATCATCTACGACGAGGCCTACAACCTGACGGACAGCGAGATCGCCGCGATGGCGTTCACGCAGATGGCGGCGGTGAACCCGCAGCGCATCTACGCCTCGTCGGCCGTGAATCAGGACCAGCACCCGAACGGCGCGGTCCTGGCCGCTGTTCGGCGCCGCGGCCTCGCGGGCGAGCCCCGGCTCGGCTTCCTCGAGTGGATGGCGCCGGACGATCCGGGGTGCTGCGCCGCGTGCGCGGCCGCCGGCGAGATGGATCGCGAGGACATCGCGACCGCCATGTACGCGAACCCGTCGTTCGGCGTGATCCAGACCGAGGAGAAGCTCCTCGACATCAAGGCGGACCTCTCCACCGAGGCGGGGCGCAAGTCGTACGACGTCGAGGCTCTCGGTCGCGGCGACTGGCCGGACGACGAGCTCGACAAGAAGCCCGCGATCGACCCCGAGGAGTGGGGCAAGCGCCGCGACGACGCCCCGGAGCCGGTCGGCAGCCCCGTGATCGGGCTCGTGCTCGCGCCGGACCGTCGGCACTGGGCGATCGTGGCTGGCCAGCACACCGACGCCGGCCGGATCCACGTCGAACTGGGCTCCTGGCGGCCGATGTCGCATGACGACGTCGTGCGGTACGTGTCCGCGGTGGTCACCGACTGGGATCCGGCGGCTGTGGTGCTCGACGCGAAGGGCCTGGCGAAGGTGATCGTGCCGAAGCTGCAGGCCGAGGGCATCGAACCGGAGTTGCTGAACACCCCGCAGGTCGCGGGGGCATGCGGCGGGTTCATCGACGACGTCGAGGACGGCGTGATCTCGCACTCGGGGCAGCCACTGCTGGACACCGCGGCGCGCGGCTTGACGCTCCGCGACCTACCGCAGGGGGATTTCGTCTTCGAGGCGACCACCGAGGCTGCGCCGATCGTCGCAGCGATGCTCGCCCGCGAGGGCGTGCTCCGCTTCGCGTCGAAACCGAAGCCTGCGCCTGCCTCCCCCGCTTTCCAGGCACCGCGGGCCACCGACGATGGTGCGCCCGGCGTGGACCTGCTGACCGTTGCTTTCTGAAACCCGAACCGCGAGAGGGAGGTGAGCCGAAGTGGCGAAGACCGCTAAGAAGCCGAAGCCCGCGACGCCCGCGTTCCGCGAGAAGGGCATGGTGGTGCCGCCGTCGGCGAACGGCTTCTCGCAGTGGGAGACCTTCGAGCAGGTCCCCGACCTGCAGTGGCCCGCGAGCGTGCGCACGTTCACGCGGATGGAGCGCGAAGACTCCCGCGTGAGCTCGCTGCTCTCCGCAATCAGCCTCCCGATCCGCCGCACGCCGTGGCGCATCGCCCAGGGCGGCGCCTCCGACGAGGTCACCGCCTTCGTGGCGCAGAATCTCGGCCTCCCGATCGACGGCGCGGGTGATGAGCCGCTGTCGACGCGCACCCGCGGCCGGTTCAGCTTCCCGCAACACCTGATGTGGGCGCTGACCTGCAACCAGTACGGGCACGCGGTGTTCGAGCAGGTCTACCGCACCGACGACGCCGGCATGATCTGGCTGCACAAGCTCGCGCCGCGCCCGCAGCGCACGATCTCGCAGTGGAACGTCGCCGAATCCGGCGCGCTCCTGTCGATCCAGCAGTGGGCGCCGACGACCGGCGGGCCGGTGCTGTACGCCGGCGCCGCGTCGGGCACGCCCAGCGAGATCCCCGTCGACCGCCTCGTGGTCTACACCCGCGACATGGAGCCGGGGTTCTGGATCGGCCGGTCGCTGCTGCGCCCGTCGTTCAAGCACTGGCTCCTCAAGGACGAGCTCCTGCGGATCCAGGCGACGTCGATCCGCCGCAACGGCATGGGCGTCCCGGTGGCGACCGGCGCACCGAACGCGAGCGATGAGGACCTCGAGAAGCTGCGGAAGATGGCGTCCGCGTACCGCGTCGGCGAGCAGGCCGGCGCCGCGCTGCCCTACGAAGCGAAGCTCGAACTCCTCGGCGTGCAGGGCAACATGCCCGACACCGCGCGGGCGATCGAGTACCACGACCAGATGATCGCGATCGCCGGTCTCGCGCACTTCCTGAACCTCGCCGGCGGCGGCTCCTACGCGCTCGCGTCCGTGCAGGCGGACGTGTTCGCGCAGTCGACGAACACGCACGCCGAGATGGTCCGGGACGTGTTCAACGCGCACGTCATCGAGGACCTCGTCGACGTGAACTGGGGGCCGGACGAGGCCGCGCCACGCCTGATCTTCGACGCGATCGGCTCGCAGCAGGACGCGACCGCCGCCGCGGTGGTCCAGCTCGTCCAGGCCGGCGTGCTGTCGCCCGATTCCGTGCTCGCGCAGTCGATGAAGCAGCGGATGGGCCTCCCGTCCGCGCCTGAGCTCGCGCCACTCGGTGCCGAGGCGGTGCCGGCGGCGGTGTCGGCGTCCCGCGCGCCCCGCAAGACGCTCGCGCGCGCCGGATCGGCCGCTGCAGCCGAGCAGGGCGCGCTGTGGTGACCGCGCGGCCCGCCCTGTCGAACGTCCCGGGCGTCGAACTCGCCCGCACCGGCCAGTGGTCCGCCTCGACGGGCGTCTCCACCATCACCCGCGACGACCTGACCGCCGCGGTGGCCGCGATGGACTGCCCCGCGGTGCGCGACCCGATCATCAAGCTCGGGCACACCGACCCGCGGTTCGACGGCGAGCCCGCGTTCGGCCGGATCACGAACCTGTCGGTCCGCAACGCCTGTTCGCTGGTCGGCGACCTGACCGGGATGCCCGGCTGGCTCGGCCCGATCCTCGCCTCGGCGTACCCCTCGCGGTCGATCGAGGGCGAGTGGAACCACCGCTGCGCCGTCGGCCACGTCCACTCGTTCGTCATCACAGGCCTCGCGCTGCTCGGCATCACCGAGCCCGCGATCGGGTCGCTCGCCCCGCTCGACGACATCGCCGCGATGTGGGCCGACGACTACCAGCCCGCCCTGCCCGCCCAGATGAAGGGATCCGCCATGGGTAAGACCATCGCCGCGGCCGCGACCGTCGAGGACATCCGGCGCGCCTACTACGACCGCGAGCAGAACTACGACCTGTGGATCGAGGAGATCCAGCTCGCGCCGCTGCAGCTCATCGTCGTCAACGACGCCGACGGCACCCGCGCGCGCATCGCCGTGACCGTCGATCCGGAGCAGGACGGCGACGCCGCGATCACGTTCGGCGAGCCAGTGCCCGTCGTCGTCCGCTACGACGACGTCGCCGCGCCGGCGGCCAGCGAAGGCGGCCAGCAGGTCGCCGCATCCAAGCTTCGGTTCGCGTCGCGGACTGAATCCCGGCCCGCGCAGCGGGCCACGACAGAAGGAGAAACCATGGCACAGCGCATTGCTGCCGCCGAGGCTTCCGGCGACGCGACCAGCGGCGGGGGCCTGACCGACGACCAGAAGGCGAAGCTCCGCGAGGTGCTCGGCCTCACGGACGCCGCCGACGACGCGACCTTCGCGGCCGCCCTCGAGGCGCTCGTGAAGAAGGCGCAGGCCGACGCCGGCGAGGACGCCGCGGACGGCGGCGCCGACGAGGGCACCGAGGCCGCGCCCGCGGACCCCGCCCCGGCCGACGGTGCGCCCGAGGAGGACCCGGCCAAGAAGAAGGTCGCCGCCTCCACCGCCACGCAGGCCCCGGAGACGGTGACCGTCGACGCCGAGCAGTGGAACCAGGTCCAGCAGTTCATGGCCTCGGCCCGCCAGCGCGAGGAGGCCGATCAGGTCAAGCGCGCCGACGACATGGTCGACGCCGCGTTCCGGGCCGGGAAGATCGGCAAGCCGTCCGTGGCCGCGTACAAGGGCATGGCCCGCAGCGACTACGAGGGCACCAAGAAGGTCCTCGACACCCTCGCCGCCTCGTCGGCGTTCCCCGTCAGCGAGCTCGGCCACAGCGTCGACGTCGCCGACGCCCCCGAAGACGTCCGCGATAACGCGGCCTACAAGGCCTGGGAGGTCTGATCATGTCCGGCATCGCACAGTTCACGCAGGGCGGCCCCCGCACCTTCGTCCCGGCCAGCGGCGAGGTCATCCTCGGCGGCCAGCTCGTCGAGGCTCGCGGTAGCGGGCGCATCGGTGTCGCCGCCGCCGGGTCCGCGAAGGTCCTCGGCGTCGCGCTCACCGACGCCGTCGCCCCGGAGGGCTTCCCGCCCGCCAACACCACCGACGCGCTCGGCCGCCCGGTCGTCTCGGCCGTCCCGATCCCGACCTCCGTCGCCGTCGCCTACGCGGGCACCGAGGTCAAGGTGAAGTACAGCGCCGCGGCGAACTTCGGCGACAAGCTCGTCGCGACCGCGACCGGCACCGTCGCCCCGGCGGCCGCCACCCCCGACGCCCGCACCATCGTCGGCGTCTGCACCGAAGAGTCCGGCGTCGCGGCCAACGCGACCGGCCTGATCCGGCTCGCCTGAGCCCTCACGAAAGGACAACACGCACATGGCTACCAGCATCGTGAGCGTCTCCGACGGGTCGCGCTTCACCGTCTCCGACCTCATCAAGCAGCCCCTCTTCGTTCCGACGAAGCTCAAGGAGCTGATGGAGAACCAGTTCATCAGCGAGGCGCTGTTCCGCAACGCGGGCGCCAACCCCGCGGGCGTCGTCGCCTATCGCGAAGGCGATCCGACGTTCCTCGACCGCGACGTCCAGGAGATCGCCGAGTTCGGCGAGATCCCCGTCGCGACGGGCGAGCTCGGCCTGCCCCGCACGGCGTTCGCCGTGAAGAAGGCGCTCGGCATCCGCGTCTCCAAGGAGATGATCGACGAGAACAACGTCGACGCGGTGAACAAGCAGATGACCGGTCTGCGCAACACGTTCATCCGCGCGAACGACCGCTCCGCGAAGGCGCTGCTGCAGTCCAACGCGGTGCCGACCATGCCGGTGTCGGCCGGGTGGGACACCACGAACGGCAAGCCGCGCACGGACATCGTCCGCGCCATCGAGAAGGTGTCGACCGCCGCGCCGGCCGAGGCCACCGCCGACGAGTACTACGGCTTCCAGCCCGACACCCTCGTCGTGCACCCGGGCCTGCTCGCCACGCTGATGGACAACGAGCAGATCCTCAAGGTGTTCAACGGCAACGTGGCGGGCGAGTCGATCGCCTACACCGGCGCGATCCCCGGCCAGCTCCTCGGCCTCAACGTGATCCAGTCCCGCACGTTCCCGATCGACAAGGCGCTCATCCTCGAGCGCGGCACCGTCGGCTTCTACAGCGACACCCGTCCGCTGCAGTTCACCGCCCTCTACCCGGAGGGCAACGGCCCGAACGGCGGCGCGCGGGAGACGTGGCGCTCGGACGCCTCGCACAAGCGCGCCCTCGGCCTCGACCAGCCGAAGGCCGCGATCTGGCTGACCGGGCTGGTGACCCCGTGACCCAGTACCGGCTGGCTGCCCTCGAGTGGTGGCAGGAGGTCGACCACACCACCGTGTGTGACGCCTGCGGCGCGCGCGGCGAGCGGCAGGTCGAGACCATCCGGCACCGTCAAGGCGACGTGGTCGACGTCGACGGTGCGGACGAGGCCCGGCTGCTCGCGGCCGGCGCGCTCGCGCCGCTCGAGGACGAGCCGGCCGACGACTCGGACGACGACGCCGGCCAGGGCGACGCTGATGCCTCGGGCGCCGACGGGGACGACGCCGGTGCGGAGACCCCGCCCGCCGACGCCACCGACTCGGGCGACCAGCCCGCCGAGGTGCCCGACAGCGACGGGCCGGTCGGGACCGTCGAGTCCGGCCTGATCTCGGCCGAGGTCGAGAAGCCCAAGAAGGCCGCTCCGGTCGATGACTGGCGTGCCTACGCTGTCGCGCAGGGGCTCGACGCCGAGGACGTCGCCAAGATGAGCAAGGTCGACCTGATCGCCAAGGTCGGCGGCTGATGTCCGCGTTCGCCAACTCGGGCGAGCTCGCCGCCCAGTGGCGGACGCTGTCCACCGCGGAGAGCGCCGCGGTCGACTCCTACCTCGAGTCGGCCGCGGTGCTCATCCGCGACGCCTTCGAACTCGCCTACGGCACCCGCGACGTGCCCGCCGACCGGCTCCCGGCGGCGAAGACGGTGTCGCTCGACATCGCGAAGACCGCGCTCACGACCGGCACCTACGCGGGGCACCTCGTGTACGGACGCACCGAAGGCCCGCGCGCGAAGTCCGGCACCCTCGCCGCCGCGGGCGGCAGCCTCACGCTGCTGCCCTGGCACCGCGAGCTGCTCGGCCTGCCGGTCAACCCCGAGCCGCGCTACAACTTCCCGGTCGGGGACTACTGATGCTCGGCACCGAGACCGTCGGTTTCACTCGCTCGCTGGGCGATGACGACGACGGGAACCCGACCCCCGGCCCGTCGTGGAACGTCGAGCGCTGCAACGTTCAGTCGGGCAGCGGATCCGAGCAGATCGCCGTCGACCGCAACGCGGCGGCGCAGACCCTCACGATCTACCTGCCCGTCGGTGCACCTGCCGTCGATCACCGCGTCACCCTCACGGTCCGCGGGCTGTCCGGGTGGCGGATCATCGGCGACCCCCTCGAGCTCGTCTCCGACGAGGGCGACCCGGACCTCGCCGGCTGGGTCCTCATCGTCACCCGCGGGAAGGGCTGACCGATGACCGTCCGCGTCCAGGTCGACCCGATGCCCGCCATGCGGGACTGGCTGCGCGCCAACATGCCCGCCGCCGGGTGGGTCCGCGCGACCCTCCCGACCGACTGGACACCGAAGGCCGCGGCCGGCGTCATCCTCTCGGACGACGGCGGCCCCGCCGAGTACCCGATCCGCACGACCCACACCGTGCGGATCACCGCGTGGGGCGGCGACAAGACGACAGTGCGCGACCTCGCCGCCGAGGCCGCGGGGCGGCTCGTCGACGGCCGGCCGCCCGGGATCGTCCACACGTCGAAGCGCGCGAGCGCCGTGCTCGACGCCCGCGACCAAGGGACGGGCGCCTACCTCGCGTCGGTGCTCATCACCTCCCAGGCGCGAATGAAGGATCTGTGATGGCTGACCCGAAGTTCAAGCTCGACAAGCGCGGTGGCGCCGAGGTGCTCAAGCAGCTCGCCGCCGAGCAGATCAACGCGCTCGCCCGTCAGATCGCCGCCCAGGCCGGCCCCGACGCCGAGGTCGAGCCGTACACGACGGACCGCGCCGCGGCGTCGGTGTCCGTTCCCGCCGACCAGCAAGCCGCTGACGGCGTCCTCACGCGTGCCGCCTCCGCGGCAGGCGTCGAGGTGCGGTTCAAGTAGCCGCACCCCGCCCAGTTGTCCCCTGACCCCCACCGCCGGTGGGGGTTTCGTTATCCCCTTGAAGGAGGGAAACCCCCATGGCCGAGAATCCCGACGCCACACAGATCCCCGACAAGGCGGAGGTGTGGATCGCCCTGGCGACCGCCGGCACCGCCATCGACCCGGACATGATCCCCGACGGTCCGGACGACGACCTCGAAGCCCTCGGCTGGGACTTCGTCGGTCTCATCGACGCCGCGAAGGGCATCCCCCTCTCGCCGTCGGGCGAGCTCAAGGAGTACGACGCGTTCGGCCGCCCGCGGTTCCGCGTCAAGTTCAAGAAGGGCAAGCTGTCCACCGGCTTCACGGCGCTCGAGCTGGTCAATCCGGTGGTGCGCAAGATCGTGCTCCCCGGGTCGGCGCCGAACAAGATCGGCGCACCGAAGGACGTGCAGATCTTCGTGCTGTACCGGTACGTCGACGAGGCCACCACGCAGGGCCAGATCGTGTGGTGCTCGCTGACGAAGGCACCGGTGCAGCTCAAGAGCCACAGCGGCATCATCGACGGCGAGCTCGCGTCCGCCGAGATCGAGATCGCGCACACCACCGACGGCGCCGGCGACATCTTCATCGTGGTCGACGGCACCACGGACGATGTCGAGAAGACGTTCACCATCGCGGCCGGCGTCACCGAGTACACCGCCACCGTCGGCGCGGACACCACGACCGCGATCACCACGAAGACCGCGACGGCGCTGCAGACCGCGCTCCGCGCCCTCGCCTCGGTGCAGGCGCTCCCCACGCCCGGCGTCACCGTCACCGGCCCGTCGGGCGGCCCGCTCGTCGCGACCTTCACCGGCCCCGTGGGCACCGTGTCCGCGACCGGAACGGGCGGCACCGTCGGCGTCGCCTGACCCACCGATCGTCGGTCCGCGCCGTAGGTTCCTCCCTCGGCGCGGCGCGGGCCGGCTTCACCACTCCTCGCCGAGGGAGACGATGCCGAGGGAGGCACAGTCATGTCCGAGAACGATTCCAAGATTCCCGCCCACGCCCCGCAGCCGCAGGACCACAAGAAGAAGAAGTCCGACGCGGCACGCGAGGCCGAGGCGAACGGCGGGTTCGTCGACATCGAGTACAAGGGCCTCGAGCTGCGGGTGCCCGTCCGCGGCAAGGTGCCGCTCAAGGCGCTGATGGCGTTCAAGCGCGGCGACGAGTTCGAGGGCACGCGCATCCTGTTCGGCGATGAGCAGTGGGAGGCATTCCTCGAGACCGACCCGCTCGCCGAGGACTTCAACGCCATCGGCACCTTGATCCGGGAGGCCGCGGGAAACTAGACCGCCTCGCGCTCCTGCTCGTCGAGCATGGGGACGACATCGAGGCGGATCTCCTGCACTACTACCAGGTCGACCTGCTCGACCTGTACCGAACCGAACTGTCGCCCAGGCGGCTCGACCTGCTGATCACGGACCTGTTGAAGCGCCCGGACTCCTCGCTGGTCCGGGAGCTCAACGAGGGCCGCCCCGGGTGGTCGCAGACCGACCACCTGCTCGCCGACCTCTGGGCGATCACCGTCCGCGCAAACAGCACCGCGGACAGCACCCCCGATCATCCCGTGCGCGCCCTCATGGAAGCGCGCGCACGCGCCGCCGAGAAGGCCGCGCGCACCAGCGAACTCGTCGACCGCTTCCGGCGGCTCAAGAACAGGTACAAGACCAGAAGGGAGACGTCTTGACGTCCATCGGGTACGCCACGCTGCAGATCATCCCTTCCCTCGACGGTGTCTCCGCGGCTGTGCAACGCAGCCTCGGCAGCGTCCTCCCCGGCATCGGTCGCGCCGCCGGCCGCAGCCTCGGCGAAGACCTCGCCGCCGGCGTCGACCAGGCCAAGACGAAGGTCGAGACCGCCTCGGCGAAGATCGTCGCCGCGAACAAGAAGGTCGAGGACCAGGCCGGGAAGGTCCGCGTCGCCGAGCAGCAGCTACAGGCTCTCCGCGACCGCGGCGTCACCGACGCCGGGCGTCTCGCCGCCGCCGAGGAGAAGGTCGCCGCGGCGCAACGCAACCACACCGCCGCGCTCGGGCAGCAGGAGAACGCGACCCGCGACCTGCAGGTTGCGCGGCAGCGGCTCGCGACCGCCCGCGCCGAGTCGGCCAACGCCGCCCAGAACGAGGGCGAGCAGACCCGCCGGTTCGCGGGCGCCGTCGACACCGTCGGGCAGAAGGCCGGCGGCGCGATCGGGAACCTCAAGAACCTCGCCGTCGCGGCTGCCGGCATCGGATCGGCGATGGAGATCGCCTCGGCCTCGATGGACATGCAGGGCGCCACTGCGAAGATGAATGCGTCCCTCGGTGCGACGGGGCCGCTGGCCGAGGAGTACGGCAAGACCGCCGCGTCGCTGTACGGCAAGGGCTTCGGCGACTCCATGGAGGACGTCACCAAGGCCGTCGAGTCCGTCGCGACGACGTTCCCCACGCTCGGCGCCGAGGGTGAAGTCGCCATGGACAAGGCCGCCGGGCGCGCCCTGAACCTGGCGAAGGTCTTCGACATCGACGTCGCCGAGGCCTCGCAGACCGCGTCGCAGCTCATCACGAACGGGCTCGCGAAGGACAGCACGCAGGCGATGGACATGCTCACCGCCGCGATGCAGCGTGTGCCCGCCGCGATGCGCGGCGAGCTCCCCGAGGTGCTCAACGAGTACGGCAAGCACTTCCAGACGTTCGGTCTGTCCGGTGAGGCCGCGATGGGCCTCATCGTCGACATGGCGCCGCAGGGGAAGATCGCGCTCGACAAGACCGGCGACGCGATCAAGGAGCTGTCGATCCGCGCGACCGACGGGTCGAAGTCGACGACGGCCGCGTTCAAGGCCATCAAGGTCGACGGCGACGCCATGGCGAAGGCCATCGCGTCCGGCGGGCCGCAGTCGCAGGCCGCGATGCAGGACATCGCGAAGGGGCTCCTTTCGATCCAGGATCCCGCGGAGCGCGCGCAGCAGGCGATCGCCCTGTTCGGCACCCCGCTCGAGGATCTCGGCGTCGACAAGGTCCCGCAGTTCCTCACCGCCCTGTCGGGGTCGTCGAAGTCGATGACCGACACCGCGGGCGCCGCCGACCAGCTCGGCGAGACGCTCAACGACACCGCGCAGTCGAAGCTGACCGCGCTGAGCCGCGGGATCCAGACCGGCCTGATCGAAGGCCTCGGCTCCGCGATCGGGTTCATCCAGGACAACAAGCAGCTCCTCGGCGACCTCGGGATCGCGGCGGGCGTCGCGGGCGGCGCGCTGCTCCTCATGGCGGGCCCGGCTGTGCTGACCGCGATCAAGACGATGGTCACTTCGACCCGGCTGTGGACCGCGGGGCAGTGGCTCCTCAACGCCGCGCTGAGCGCGAACCCGATCGGCATCGTGGTCACCGCGATCGGTGCGCTCGTCGCCGGCATCGTCATCGCCTACCGCAACAGCGAGACCTTCCGCGACATCGTCGCCGGTGCGTGGAACTGGATCAAGGACGCCGCGTCGGCGGTCGTCTCGTGGTTCACCGACACGGCGTGGCCGTTCCTGCAGGGCGTCATCGACAACATCGCGGGGAAGTGGCAGTGGCTCGTCGCAGTCGCGGGCGAGGTGTGGTCCGGGATCCGCGACAAGTTCACGGGCATCGTAGATTTCGTCGGCTCGCTGCCCTCGAAGATCAGCGAGAAGACGCGCAACATGTGGGACGGCCTGAAAGATGCCTTCCGTGGTGCGCTGAACTGGATCATCGAGAAGTGGAACTCGTTCCGCATCGAGGCGAAGATCCCCGACAGCATCCCGATCATCGGCGGCAAGGGCTTCACCCTCGACACCCCGGACATCCCGCTGTTCGCCGAGGGCGGGTGGACCGGACCGGGCGGCAAGTTCGACGTCGCCGGCGTCGTCCACGCCGACGAGTTCGTGCTGTCGAAGCGCGCCCGCGGGGCGATCGAGGGCACCAACCCCGGGCTGCTCGACTTCATGAACGCAACCGGGAAGGTCCCCGGGTACGCCGAGGGCGGCCGTGTACAGACTGCGGAGGGGCTCAACCCCGGCGCGGACTACCTGCGCACGCTGATCATGAAGAAGTGGCCCGAGATCACCACGATCGGAGGCCGACGAGCCGAGGACGGCTACGGCGAGCACAGCTCGGGCAACGCGCTCGACATCATGATCCCGAACTACGCGACCGCGCAGGGCAAGGCGCTCGGCGACGCGGTGCTCGCCTTCCTGCAGAAGAACGCGGCCGCTATCGACCTCAACGGGGTGATCTGGCAGCAGGCCAGCTTCGGCTACGGCGGATCGCTCGACAGCGGCAAGCCGATGGACTCCCGCGGCTCGGACACGCAGAACCACATGGACCACCTGCACGTGATCCTCGGTAAGGGGCGCGGTTCCGGGGCTGCAGCGACCGCGATCCCGACCGGGCTCGAAGGCGCCGCCGATACTCCCACCACGACGGACACGGGGTCGGGCACGTCTCCGATCTCCGCGGCGGCCAGCACCACCAGCACGTCGACCGCCGACTACACCGGGCTCACCGGTGACGCCCTCAAGACCAAGTACGACGAGGACACCGAGGCGGCGAAAAAGGAATACGACTCCGCGCTCGACGCGCTCAAGGCGAAGTACGGCATCGGCGGCGGCTCGTCGGACCTCTCCGACCGGTCCCGCGATCTCGCCAAGCGCAAGCGCGACCTCGCCGCGCAGTACCGCGCCGACAAGGACGCCGCGAAGGGCGACAAGGACAAGCTCAAGCAGCTCGCCGACGCCTACACCGCAGCGTCGAACGCCCTCAAGGACGAGGGCGACAAGCTCGCCGACGACAAGGACTCCGCGTCGTCGAAGAAGACTGGCGACAAGGCCGCGTACGACGCCGCGAAGGACGACCTCGACGCGAAGTTCAAGGCCGCCACCGACGCCCGAAAGAAGGCCTACGAGGCAGCGAAGAGCGGAAGCAAGGGCTCCGGGGACAGCAAGACCGGATCGGGCAGCTACCCGACGACGATCTCCGGGTGGGCCGGATTCATCGGCGAACACTTCGTCGGCGGCCAGATCAAGTCACTGCTGTCCGTGTTCGGGATCCCCGACAATCCGAGCTGGATGCAGGGTCTCGGCCAGCTCGTCGGCGGGATCAAGGTCTCCGACAAGAGCGGCAAATCGCTTTTCGACGGGTCGAACCCACTCGCCGCGCTGACCGGAGCGGTCGACGGCAAGACGACCACCCCCGCCAAGGCCTCGCCCAGCACCGGCACCGGCACCGATGAGAAGACCGTGATGCCAGGCGGCGCGCTGCCCCTCGTCGGCCAGCAGGCGACCCCCGCCGAGCCCGCCAGCCCGGCAACGCAGACCGTGTCGGCACCTGCCGCGAAGTACAAGGGCGGCAGCCAGCCGATCTACGACGCGGTCTACAAGGAGTTCCGCGCCGCCGGGTTCACCGACGCTATGTGGCCCGACTTCGTGAACATCGAGAACAACGAGGCCGCATGGGACCCCGAGGCACGTAACCCACGTTCGGACGCCTACGGCTTCGCGCAGTTCCTCGGCAAGGGCAACGTCGACAAGTACCTCGGCGGCCAGAACCGAAACGTCCCCGTCGACGTGCAGGCCAAGGGGATGATGCAATACCTCAAGGACCGGTACGAGAACCCCACCAAGGCCTGGGAGTTCTGGCAGAAGAACGGCTGGTACGCCGAAGGCGGGCACACCGGCCCCGGCGGCAAGTACGACATCGCCGGCATCGTCCACGCCGACGAGTTCGTGCTCTCCAAGTGGGCGCGCGGCTCCATCGAGCGCAAGGCGCCCGGGCTCCTCGACCGCATGAACGCGACCGGGCAGGTCCCCGGTTACGCCGAGGGCGGCCGCGTCGGGTTCTCGCTGGACTGGACCGACATCGCCCGCCGCGGCATGGACGTCGCGATGGCGACGGTCCAGGGGCAGACCGGGAAGAAACTCCCCGCCGGCGGGCAGGTCGTCTACAACATCGCGGCCCGGGACACCGAGGACGCATTCATCCGTGCACAGCGGCAAGAGAAAGAGCGTGCCGCAGCGAAGCTTTCGAGGTTCTGACATGCCAGTTGCAACGATCACCCTCGAGTCGCTCCTCCACGGCCAGGTCGTCGACACCGTCGTCGTCTCCTCCCCGAACGACGACTTCCTCGAGGGCGACATCATCCTCGACACCGAACCCGACGGGATCTACGACGCCGCGTTCACCGCGCGCACCGTCACCGCCGCGTTCGCGCCCGGCGGTCGCATCATCGGCGACTCGATCCCGATCCGCGAGCTCACTCTCCCGTTCCACCTCACGCCCGCGTCGCGGCCGCGGTTCCAACGCCTGTGGGGCACACCGGGGAACTTCCGCAAGGTCCGGTACCACTACGACGGGCCGAGCGGCCGCCGGTCGCTCACGCTGCGCCTGTCGAAGCAGGTCGCCTACCAGACGGAGGACGGGTTCGACGCCGCCATCGACGACGCCTATCACGCGGTCGCGGTCGCGCTCGCCGTGAACCCGATGTTCGAGGGCACCGAGGACGTCCAGGCGTGGACCAACCCCGACGACCGCTTCACCGTCAAGATCACCGCGACGGGCGGCACGTTTCCCCTCACGTTCGGCGGCAACACCACCGCGGGGATCGCGTACAACGCCGCACCGGCAGCCGTGCAGTCCGCCCTCGAGGCCCTGCCGAACGTCGGCGCGGGGAAGGTCACCGTCACCGGCACCGCGGGGAACTACCTCGTCGTGTTCGCCGTCGGCACCAACGGCGTCCTCACCGGCTCGGCGTCGAACCTCACCGGCCTCGGCAAGAAGGTCGACATCGACTACGCGCCGAACACCGGCTGGTTCGAGGTGTGGAACCCGACCGACCAGGACCTGTGGAACGAGTGGGAGCTCGACCCGGCGAAGGAGTGGCAGTTCCCCGACTTCGCGTTCAACGGCGCCGAGCGCAAGTGGAACCGGCCCATCGGGTCCGACGCCGCGCGGATGATCGTGACCCCGGAGCTGACGCAGATGCTCTCGATCATGTCCGACCCGCTGATGGACACGTACGTGTCGGCGGACCTGTCCAACGCCGCCGGACTGTTCAACGGCGTCGAGCCGGTCTACCCGGTGCCGCAGTACACCGGCACCGCCGACGATCCGATCCTGATGCCGGTGGTGTGCCGCGGCCCGGCCGGCGCGAAGGCGTCGCTGTCGATGCGCCGGTTCTGGTCGGCCGAGAGCGGACTCGAGGCCGCAGCATGACAACCGCGACGTACGCCGAGCCGTACACCGGCACCGACCACGCCGACTTCCGCGAATGGGCGCGCGAGCTCCGCGACTACCGCATCGAGCGCGCCTACGATCGCCCCGTCATCGAGTTGTACGACGGCAACTGGGTCTTCCGCGGCCGCGTCTACGGCGAACTCGGCGGCAGCTTCGGCCTGATCGTCAACGAGACCGGCACCATCCAACTGCGGCTGCCGATCGACCTCGACGACCGCCGCGGCACGTGGGCCGCGTTCTGGGCGCTCGACGAGGAAGCCCGCGGCACCAGCAACATCCACGTCATCATCGAGACGATGGGCGCCCGCATCGCAGGGCGCATGAAGCCCAAGGACGGCGTCACCCTCACCCGCAGCGACCAGGGCGACGAGGTCACGATCGACTTCCTCGAGGACACCGAGGAGTTCAAATACATCCACACCGCCGGGAACCCGTTCTTGCCGATCAGCTTGATCCAGCAGCCGAAGGCGTGGATGCTCCCGCTGCAGGCCGACCACGGGCTGCTGCTGACCCTCGCCGCGAACATGCCGCGCCTGCAGCTCGCGAACATCAACGTCGACGGCATCCTCAAGCTGCTCAACCCCGCGAACTGGACGATCGAGGGCGCCCTCGACGGGCTGCTCCACCTGTGGCACGAGTCGCAGATCGTCATCATGCCGCGCCACTTCGGGGACTCCGTCGCGCCGCTCGCGCTGATCGTCGGCAGCATCAACACGAGCTGGTTCGACGTGGCCGCGCCGATCCTCGAAGACGCCGAGCTGCAGATCGTCACCCGCCGCTGGAAGAACGGCGACCCCGAGCCGTGGCCCGGCGCCGGCACCAACTGGCGGCAGGGCCAACTGTTCGTCGGCATCGAGGACAAGTCGGCGTTCCGCAGGGGCACCAGCATCGGCGGCAACCTCCTCACCGGGTTCACGCGCACCATCGCCGACGTCCTGTCGAACCACGTCGAGGACAGCTACGACCTGTTCACCGGGGAGACGATCGACGAGACCGGCTACCGGCTCCCCGGCAAGCTGTTCACCGCCGCCGAGCACCCCTACGTCGTGTACCGCGACGCCGACATCACCGGCATCCTCACGTCGTCGTTCTCCCGCGGCCCTGGCGGGCCGTGCCGCATCACCGTCGGCGGCCAGTCGATGCCCGGCGTCAACGAGCTCATCAGCGCGCTGGTGCAGTACGGCGGCGACGTCCTCGGCGACAACCTGTCCGCGGCGATCTCCGCGGGCGTCGGGTTCTCCGTGTCCGTCGGCTCCCTCGGCGGCGCCCTCGACTCGTTCCTGAACCCGATCTACAAGGACAGCATCCTCGCGCACATGAGCGTGCCGCTGCTCCTGCGCGCACAGCGGCAGGGATGGGGCCACTACCTCGAGACCACCAGCACGAACGTCACGCAGGCCTTCACCGCCGCGTCCGTGATGGATCTGCGCGCGCGGCGCCGCGAGACCGACCCCGACACCGCGTTCACGCTGCAGGTCGCGAACGCGCTCCCGTGGCTGATCGGAGACAACGGGTTCGGGCACTGGTGGCTCGGCGACCGCGTCGGCGGCACCTCGAAGTACCTGATGCCGCGGGTGTTCGTGCGCCGCAACCGGAAGCTGTCCGGCTCGTGGGACGGCGGCAAGGGCATCGCCCTCGAGGCCGAGTTCGGCGCGACCCGGAACTCGAAGGACGCCATGGAGCGGATGACCGAGCTCGTCGCGAAGGCGATGAGCGGACTGCAACAGATCGGACTGTGGTGATGAATGAGCTGACCCCGGAAGTGGTCCGCGACGAGCTGCTCGCGGGGCGACGTGTCCTGTACGTAACCGACTCCGAAGCGCGTGATCGTGACGCGCTCGAGGCGATCCGCGCGCTGCTGCCGGACCACCTCGTGCGGAAGGTGTCCCGCGGGTACCGGCAGCACGAGATCGAGTGCACGAACGGTGGTCGCGTGTGGTTCGTCGCCGCGACCACGTCGGCGGCCCGCGGGTGCCAGGCTGACACGCTGGTGCTCGACACCTGGCGTGAGGACGTCCGCGCGTCCGTCCTGCCCGTGCTGTGCGGCGCGGCCGCGCCGCGCCTGTTCGCGCAGCGGCGCCCCCTCGTCGAGGAGGTGCTCGGTGCCTGACGACCTGACCCCCGAAGCCGCGAAGGCCATCGCCGACCAGGTGATCGACGAGACGGTCATCCCGAAGAAGGTGCCCGCCCTCGACGACATCGAAGGCCAGAAGACCGCGCTCGCCGGCGCGCTCGCCTCCGCGCTGCTCACCGCGACCGAGATGCCGATGCACATGCTGCAGCCCTACGTTGCCGACCTCGCCTCGCAGATGGTCGCGTTCGGCGTACGCCAGACCGACCAGATCGACTCGACCGCGATCCACGCGCCGACGTGGATCACCGACGGCGTGCGGCAGGAGGCCGTGCAGCTCCCCGAGCAGCCGCAGCCCACCGAGGCCGAGCCCTACGTGGCACGCACCGCGACCGCGCCGGCCCCGCCGAAGAAGATCAAGGCGGCCGCCCGGGCGGTGTCGCTGTGACCACTCCCGGTGGCGTCACGAACCTGCCGACCGGCGCGCTGACGCTCGAGACGATGCAGGCCCGCCTGCAGGACATGTCCGGCGGCGCGATGCGCTCCCGCGCCGGCGAACGGTTCCCGTCGATCATGGGCGGCTCGTCCGGCGGTACGCCGCTGTCGGACTTCACCCCGTTCGGCATCCTCACGCGGATCTGGGCCGAATTCAACAGCGCCGTCGCCAACGCCGATCCCGCCGACATCAACGGCCCCGACGACCTGCCCGAGCTGCTCCTCAGCTTCATCGAGAACCTGCCCGTCATCGGCGAGTTCGTCGGCCTGCTCGAGGCGATCCTCGGCACCTACGACGGCGACGACGAGGTGCTCCTGCAGATCCAGGCACTGTTCGGGTTCCTGCGCCCCGACGGAAAGCTCGACGCGAGCTTCCTATTCGGCGAGCTACCGCAGGTGATGCTGCGCGCGATCCTCTCGCTCGCGACGGGCGGCCTGCTCGGCAACGTCGAGCTCGGGCAGCTCTGGCGCCCCGCGGCCGGCCAGGAGAAGAACTGGCTCGAGCCGTTCGACACCCCCGAGTCGATCAAGACCGACACCGACCCGAACTGGTCGCACGACGCCACCGTCGGCCGCACCGCGCCCGGCAGCGCCAAATGCGCACTCGACGGCACCGAGCACGTCCAGACGTCCGAGGCGATCGAAGCCGCCCCCGGGCAGCCCCTCGACATCGGCGGGAAGCTCCGCTGGGACAACTTCGCCGGGACCGGCGGCCCCGCGTTCGTCCTCCGCACCCTCGCGTACAACGCCGGCGACCAACTCCTCGGCAGCCAGCAGATCGGCGCGGTCACGCCGTCGCCGGCGAACGCTCCCGACTTCGAGGCCGGCATGGCGGGATCGTGGGCGCCGCCCGCCAACACCGCCTACGTGCGCGTGCGTATGGAGTGCACCACCGCGGCCACGGGCGGCACCGTCAACTGGGACGACCTGTGGCTGCGGAAGCCCGCGCAGAACCTCCCGCAGGCGTGGATCTCAGGCCTCGTCGAGGACCTCGGCAACCTGTTCGGGTGGCTCGAGACCTGGATTCAGCACGGACTCAACGCCCTCGGCATCCCGATCGTCGGCGACTTCTTCCAGCAGATCACGGACCTCGCCGACGGATTCGGATCGTGGCAGGCGCAGACCGACGGGACGCAGGCGGACCTCGACGACCTACTGTCGGGCCTCCTCACCGATCCGGTGTCGGTGATCGGCGAAATCCCCAAGGCCCTGATCGGCGACCTCGACGACGCACTCGACCTGCTGCTCCCGAAGACGGACTGGACCAAGTTCCTCAGCGGATTCACCGCTGCCGGGAACAACGGCACCGCCCCGTCGACGGGCATCCCCGCGCTCGACGGGCTGATCAATTCGTTCCTCGGCGTCCGATCGACCGCCACAGGTGCACAAGAATCCGTGTCCGCGGTCGCCTCCTCGGCCCTCACCACCGTGGTCGTGAACCCCGACGAGACGATCACCCGCACGGTCTACGCCCCGGGCAGCTACACCTGGAGCCGGCCGGCACCGTCGTCCGGGAAGAAGATCACCAAGTTCGGCATCCACGTCATCGGCGCTGGCCAGGGCGGCGGCAAGGCTGCGAAGGGCAACGGCCAGGGTGCCGCAGACGGCATCGACGGCGGCGCCTTCTACCTTGAGGTGCTGCCCGCCGACATGCCGGCGAGCCTGTCGGTCGTCGTCGCGAATGGTGGCGCGGGCGCCACGTCGACAGGCCCCGGGGCGATGCCGAGCGCGACGCGCGTCATGAACGGCGCGACCGTGTTCGCCGAGGCCACTATGGGCGCCGCGTTCGCGAAGCTCGTCGGCGCCGTTCCCGTCCGACTGGAGACCAAGCCAGGCCGCGGCGGCCGCGGCGGCGACGCGCTGCTCAAGGACATCACCACCGACAGCAACGGCGCGGTCACCGGCAAGTCGTACAGCCGCGGCGACGGCGAGGACGGCGAATCCTGCGCAGGCGGCGTCGGCGGCGCAGGTGGCCGCTCGTCGGGCGGCTGGCTCGGTGGCTCCACCACAAACGCCGCCGCAGGTCCCGCGGCCCGCACGGACCCCGTGTACCGGTTCGGCGCCCCGGGTGGTGGTGGTGGATACGCCGGACCGAACTCCACGACACTGTCCGGTGACGGCGCGCCGGGAGGCAATCCGGGCGGTGGCGGTGGCGGTGGCGGCGGGTCGCCGTACAGCGGCCTCGGCGGCGGTACCGGCAACGGCGCCGCGGGCGGCCCGGGCGAGGTCACCTTCTATGTCTTCGAGGAACCGGCGTGACCGACGTCGCGCCCGGTGACGACGCCGCGTACCACTACATCGGCGCCTTCGACCCGCTGCCCGCCTCGCACCCGGACATGTACGCCGTGCACGAGAACGGCGACGACCTGTGCGTCTACCGCGACGGCCGATGGTGGCGCAGCCCCGCCGCGCTGGTCCGCGAGGTCATGCCCTGGTTGGTGCCCTGATGCCGTGGACCCCGTACCCGACGGGGCGGCTCCGGGCGGCCCGGCTCGGTTGGTCCCCCGAAGGGCCACCCCGCGAGACCGGTGGTGGCGTCCCCGGGTGGGACGGCGTCGCGCAGCTCATCGGCACCGGCACCAGCATCGGTGACAGCGCGGCCCGGGTAGCCATGAGCTCCCTCGGTACCGCGACCAGCATCGGTGACAGCGCCGCGACCGTCCTCGCCCATCTGATCGGCACCGGCACACCGCTCAGCGACAGTTCCGCCACCGTCCTCGCGCACCTCGCCGGCACCGGCACGAGCCTCGGCGACAGCGCGGGCCGCGCAGCTTTCCCGCTCACCGGCATCGGCACCAGCCTCAGCGACGCCGCCGCCACGATTCTCGCGCACCTGCAGGGCACCGGGATCAGCCTCGGAGCCAGCGCCGCCGCCGTCCTCGCCCACCTCGCGGGCGGCGGCACAGCCACCGGCGACGGCGCCGCCATGTCCGCGTTCTCCGCTCACGCGCCCGCGCGCACCGACATCACCGCCACCGGCGCGTACACCTACAACATCCCGGGATGGTCCCGGTTCATCGACCAGGTGATCATCGGCGGCGCCGCATCCGGGCAGACCGGCAGCGGCGCGATCGGCACCGCGGGCAAGGGCGGCAACGCCGCGATCTACGTGGTGCGCACCCTTGAGCGCGGCGTCGACATCCCGTGGTCGCAGTCGACGATCACCGGCACCGTCGGCACGGGCGGCGCGCAGGCCGCCAACTCCGACAACGCCGCGCCGAACCCCGGCGGCGACACCACCGCGGACTGGGGCAGCGGCAGCATCACCTCGCCCGGCGGCTCCGGGACCGTCGCGTCGGGGCAGAACGGCGCCAGCTCTACCACGACCACGGTGGCCGGCCAGAACTATCCGTCCGGTGCGGGTGGCACCGGCAACGCGGGCGCCGGCAGTGCACCAGGCGGCGCCGGGGCGGGCGGCAACGGCGGATTCTTCGGCTCCCGCACCCGCGGCGGCCCAGGCGGCAACGGCCGCGCATCCTTCTACGCACGTCAATCCTGAACGGAGACAACACTATGCCAGCTACAGACGCCGTCAACAAGCAGGTCTGCGACTACAAGGCGAGCCTCGGAAACGTCGTCAAGGTCCACGAGCAGGACCGCGACACCGTCCACGCCGCGTCCGGTGCCGGCGCGGCCGCGCCGATCGCCACCACGCCCGCGAGCGCGGCCACCACCTGGGCCGCGTCCGCGATGGGGTCCGGCGCCGACGCCGGGTACGCCGTCGCAGTCGGCTCGAAATGCGGGTACAGCCTGCCGCCGAACAAGACCGCGCGCAGCTACAGCGTGTGGAACGGATCCACGTACCTGTGGGCCGCGAACCTCGACTCGTCGCTCACGTCGAACGCGGAGGCGGTGCCGATCGACGTCACCCCGCGCACCCGCCACAAGGAGCAGTAGAACCGTTACCCCCCCCCCGAGCCCCGCGAGCACCAGCACGCGGGGCTCCCGCGTACCCGCAGGAGGTCCGCCATGCCCAAGCCCACCATCGTCCTCATCGTCCCCGGCACAGGAGAACCCGCCGCCGGGATGCTCGGCGGCGTCACCGCCGAGCTCGCCCGCCTCGCGCCCGGCCGCGTCGAGACCAAGGTGATCGACTACCCACGGCAGTACGCGCTGCCGATGAGCTACGGCCGCTCCCGCACCGTCGGAGAGACGAACCTCCTCGCCGCGGTCCGCGACTACGCGGCCCGCGGGTACCTGATCGTGATCGTCGGCTACTCGCAGGGCGCCGTCGTCGCCGGGAACGTCGCCGCGGCCCTCACCCCGGAGCTGGCCGCCGCGGTGGTTGGCGTGTACCTCGTCGCCGACGCGCTGCGCCCCCGCGGCACCGATAGCAACGGCGCCACCGAATCGCAGAACTTCAACGGGTGGGGCGTCGCCGGCCAGCGCCCGATCACGACGGTCCGCGCCCGCTGGTACTCGATCCGCGGCGACGTCATCTGCGACGCCACCCCCGATTCGCTGGTGCGCGACATCGCCGACTTCTCCGAGTGGATGGGCTTCACCTGGCAGGACGTCATCGCCTGGCCCGGCAAGCTCCTCGCCCTCGCGCGGAAGCAGGCGTGGCAGAACGCCGGATGGTGGCAGCGGTTCCGCCGCGACCCGGCGACGCTCCTCGAGCTCGCACCCCGCGGCGCCCGCGCCGCCGAGGAGGTCCGCGGCTACCCACACCTGCACACCCGCTACGGCGACCCCGCGTGGCCGATCCCCGGGATACGCCGCACCTACCTGCAGCAGGTCGCCCACCACATCCTCTACGACCTCGACCGGAAGGCAGCACCATGACCATGATCATCACGCGGCAGCGCGCGCAAGAGGTCCACGACCTCGCCCGTGCCCGCGCCGGGCTCCCGTACGGCTACGGCGGCGCGTTCACTCGCAACCCGCGCGACACCACCGACTGCTCGGGGCTCGTGCTGCAGACCGCGGCCTGGTACGGCGGCCGCGCCGACTGGCCCGGGAACCGCTACGGCTCGACCGAGTCGTTCCGCCTCAACCACCAGATCGTCTTCGACCTCGGGTTCAAGCGGCTCCCCGCGGGCGGCGTCGCCGCGCTGCCCTTCAAGCCCGTCATGCTCGTCGGCCTGCAGCACGGCGGCGGCGGGATCTACTCGCACACCGCGTGCACGCTGATGACGATGGACCAGCCCGGCGGGCCGGTCGTCGAAGCGGCGCGCGGCGTCGACTGGGAGTCCCAGGGCGACGGCGTCTTCCTCTACGACGGCGCCCGTGCCTGGAACGATCCGCTGTTCCACGACTTCTGGTACCTCGACGCCCGCCTCGAGCCCGCCGCGGCCCCCGTGGGGATGACGGTCGACACCCTCGCCGACGCGATGGGCAACAGCCTGCCCCGCGAGCGGTACGCCGCGCTGCACCCCGCGTTCGTCGAGGCCATGCGCGCCGCCGACATCACGAACGTCAACCGCGCCGCGATGTGGTGCGCACAGCTCGGCCACGAGTCCGGCGGCCTGCGCTGGATGGAGGAGATCGCCGACGGCTCCGCCTACGAGGGGCGCACGGATCTCGGGAACACGCAGCCCGGCGACGGCCGCCGCTTCAAGGGGCGCGGCCCGATCCAGGTGACCGGCCGCGCGAACTACACCGCGTGCTCGCAGTGGGCCTTTGGCCGCGGCCTCGTGCCCTCGTCGACGTACTTCGTCGACCAGCCCGCCGAGCTCGCCTCGGACCGGTACGGGTTCATCGGCCCGGTCTGGTACTGGACCGCGGCGCGCCCCCAGCTCAACCGCCTCTCGGACGCACGGGACCTCGACGGTGCCACCCGAGCGATCAACGGCGGCACCAACGGAATCGACGACCGGCGCGCGCGGTGGAGCAGGTGCCTCGCGCTCGGCGACCGACTGCTCCCATCCACCAACGACGGAGGTTTCCTCATGGACAACACCCAGTACCAGTCGCTGTACGTCGACCCCGACACCGGCCAGCGCTCGACCTTCAAGGCCGATCTGCCGACGTACGTGCTGCTCAACGACGCGAAGGTCGAGCAGATGCGCCTCGACAACAAGAAGCTCCGCGACGAGGTGGCCGAGCAGGGCCGCATCATCCGCGCCCTCGCCGCGGCCGCCGGGGTGAAGCCGTGAAGCGCCGCCCCGGTCTGATAGACCGCCTCCGCTTTCTGCCCGCCATGCCCGTCGACGCGATCCTGTCGCCGGTGCCAAACCGCGCGCGCCGCATCCTCAACTCCTGGCCGGTGACCGTGCTCGTCGACGGCCTGGTGTGGGTGCTCAACCTCCGCTCGATCGCACGGAAGGCAGGCCGGTGATGTTCAAGGACGCAATCCAGGGGCCGCTGCTCGCGCCCGGCTGGGTGAACCGGGCCGTCGCCACCGCAGGGCAGACCGCGCTCACCGTGCTGGTCGTGTTCCCGTCGACGCGCGAGGACCTGCTGCAGCTCGGCGCCGCCGTGCTGCTGACCACCGCGCAGTCGATCTTCAAGAGCGCGGCGAGCGCGGCCGACGTCGCGACCCTGCCGACGCTGCCGGTGATCGTCGCCGAGCGCGCCGCCAAGAAGGCCGCCCGTGAGGCCCAGCGGCAGGCCGACAGCATCGTCGACCAGGTGCAGGCGGGCGTACCGCTGCCGCACGAGCTGAACCAGGGCATCGACGCCGCGCAGGCCGAGGTGCGCCGGCGGCTCGGCTGGCCGTCGTGATCCGCATCCGGCGCGGTACGTGGTCGCCGCTGCTGCCGCCGCGCTACCGGTGGCCCACGATGTTCCTGCTCGTGTCGGCGTCGCCGGTCGCGGGCGCGGACTTCATGCTCGGCGAGAACGCGGCGGCGCAGTCCGTCGTCGAGCAGTCCGTGCCCGCGACGGTGTGGGGCGTCCTGTTCATCCTGGCCGGGGTGCTCGCCGTCGGGGGGTACGTCGCACGGTGGCCGCGTACCTGTATCACCGGGCTGCATGTGGCCGGCGTCCTGTGGTTCGCGCTCGCCGTCGGCGTCGGCTCATCGCAGATCGACGAGCTGGGCGGGTTCCGCGGCCCATGGGTGTACCTCATCGTGGCGTTCTCGTCGTGGCTGTCCGCGCTCGGCTACGCCGACCAGACCAGGGGAGTACGCCAGTGACCGCAGACGCGCCCGTGGGGATCCCGCCGCTCGTGTGGCTCGTGATCTTCCTGCTCGTCGGCCCGCCCGCGCTGCTATCGAAGACCGCCGCCCGCGCGCCCGGCATCCTCGGCGCGGCGGCGCGCTGGTGGCACAACCGCGAGCCCGCGACCGCCAGCTATCGGGTGTCGCAGTCCGAGATCAAGCGGCTCGAGGAGATGTACCAGGCGGTGCACGAGGACTACGAGGAACTCACCGCGCGCCTCGACCGGCTCGAGGCCGAGCTGACCGCGGAGAAGCGCCTGCGGTGGGACGCGATCGGCTACATCCGGGTGCTGATCGACTCGCACCGTCGGCACGCCCCAGACGCACCGATCCCGGAGCCGCCGGAACGACTCCGCGACCTGGTGTAGCCGTTGGTCGCGAGCATGAGAAACGGCCCCAAACTGTAACCGAGAATTACAGATTGGAGCCGCCTTAATCGTTCATGCTGACCGCAGTCGCCGCACGTGCACTCGCTGACTGTGCGGCCAGTTCTGCACCAGGCCCACTCTGGCTGCTCGCGCGAGCGCAGATCTGACGGCGCTGGGCTGGTCGTCAGCTCGGACGGTGGTACTCCACCCTCCGATGCGTACCCGCCAACCCATCATGCGGTATAGCGTACGCCTGATTTGCAGACACCGATTGACGCGGAAGACGTCCAGGCGCCAACGAGGCCACGCCACGGGCACGCTGCGATCAGTTCCGGTAGACAGGGAAGATGAGCGAACAACGAGAAATAGAGCCCAAGCGTCGTCGCAAGTGGCCGTGGATCGTTGGCGGGGTGGTCGCGGTTCTCCTCGCTTGGAGCATGAGCTGAGCGAACGCTATTGAGCGAGAACAGCGCACGAGAGCCGCGGGGCGTAGACTGAGGGTGAGTTGATTTCCCACCGGGATCCCCTTGGTGCTCTCGGCTTGCTCATCGGAATTCTGTTCCGGATCGGAGCGTCCTCATGACGCATCCACTTCCCCCTATGGCACCTGTCCCTGCGCGGTTCGAACTGAAACCGATCGGCTCGATCGTCGGCGCAGTCGACGGCGTCTGGTGGCCTCGCTCACGCGACCTGCATGACGAACTGCAGCAGGTATATCCGCTCCTCCGCGACCGCGTCTGCGGACTTGAGAGGGTGTGCTATCGCTATTCCAACTGGGACGCTGCTCCTCGGAAGGTGCTGATCGACGGCGATGTCGTTCGGCTGGACGGCTACACCACGCAGGAGCTCGACACAGTTCGATTCGTTGGAATCAAGTCCTCGTTGGTGTGCGCTCTGATCCCTCCAGGCACGGAACAGGAGGTCGCGGAGCTGGCCTCCGTGCTCGCCATGACCGGCGCTCTATCCCAGTTCGCGCACGCCTTCAACGTGAAAGCGGCTGAGACCACATCGAGGCTCCATCAACGGCAGGACGCTGAGCGCGTGTGGGACAACGAGGGCGGCCATGCACCGCCGGCTTCCCGAACAGCTCCGCCTGTCGCTGAGGTATCGCCATGAACGATCACCTGCGCATGGATCTGGACCCCATCACGACCTACCGCAACCTCGACGGCTCCGTCGAACGATGGTGGTCGGCCCGCACACTGACCCACCGCCAGGTCACCATCGAGACCACGATCAAGACGCTCAACAACAAGGCCGGCGACATTTCCGCCGCCGATGTCGAACTACTGGTCACCGACCAGAAGTCGCCGCGGCGAATCGGGATCCCGATCGCCGTCCTCGATAGCGTCATCGCAGCCTTGACCACCGCGCGCGATGACGCGAGGGCAGTCATTTCCACCGACCCGGGCGTCGAGTGAGATCACGCGCACAGCCCGGGCCCGAGGCCCTACGCCGACTCCTCAGCCGGGGACTCACCCGGGACGGAACCCCGACGCCGATACCCGGCCGAGTCCTCCTACCGCACAGGACCGCTCTCACGCGCGGGATCGACGGCGTGTGGTGGCCCCGCAGTCGTGATCTGCAGGCCGAGCTTCCGACCGTGCTCCCGTCGGTCGGGTTGAAGCTCCAGGCTCTCGAGTGCATCCACTTCAGCCCCGCGGATTGGACGACACGTGCCCGCCAACTCCCGGCGCGCGACGGCGACGCCATCGCAACCCGCCTTCTCGTCACCGCGGGGCTGGTGGTCTTCAGCGGCCCCCGAGTCGCGATCATCTACGCCCTCATCGCCCCTGACGCGTCCACATCGGCCGCGGAAGAGATCGCCGCCCGCAATCTACCCGCATGAGCGATGCACCTATCGCATCACGCCAGAGCGGAACGGTGTGAGCGATGCCCATCCGACCTCATCAACCGCCAACGAACATGGCGCGTTGAGCTCCCCTCACGCCAAGCACCGGTTGGACACCGGCACACAGCGCGTACGACTGGACCTCGACGAGGACCTGAAAGCCGGCCTGTGGTGGCCTCGCTCGACCGACTACGCTGCCGAGATCCACGACCTCGCCTACAGCTGCGGGCTGGCGCTCGGACGGAGCGTCGAGCGAATCACATTCGCATGGAACTACGAAACTGCCGGGCGACTTCAGGGGATGCACCTCAACGGTCTCGTCCTCGACGCCCCGGAGCGTGATCAGCCGCGCGAGGAGATGCGCGTGCAGGCGGACACAGGGCACATCCTCCGACTCACAGTCGTGCCGCCCACTAGGCACGGCGCAGGCGGTCACGTCGCGCACGCGCCGGATTGACCCCGCGCGGTGAAAGCGCCGCACCCATGGCAACGAAACTGGCCCCCGCCTTTCGGCGGGGGCCAGTGACCCGGTAGGTCGGTGTATCAGCCGCTAGGGGTAGAGCTTCGTTCCTTGCTCGCCGCGGCGGAAGAATTCGTCGACGGAGTGTCGCAACTTGTCCCACCAGGTAGGGGACTCGGTGCGATCTACGTCAGTGCTGGTCAGGGTAGGACCTGCACCGCGACGGCCTGGGGCCCGCGGTCGCCGGCCTCTGCGTCGAAGGAGACGCGGTTGTTCTCCTCGAGAGTGCGGAAGCCGCCGTTACTGACGATCCCGGAGAAGTGGACGAAGAGGTCCTTGCTGCCGTCGTCAGGGGTGATGAAGCCGAATCCCTTGTCGCTGTTGAACCATTTGACGGTACCTTGAGCCATGAAGATCTCCTGAAGTATGAATTGACAGGGCGCGAAGGATTCGGCCCTGGGCGTGCGGAGTTCTACGAAGTCGAAGTACAGACATACGGGAATTCGATGATTACCTACCGCGTGAAGTTCTCGCGAGCGTATCACCAAGAAACTCAACCTCTTTCAGAGTAGCACATGCGCAGCTGTTGCGCTGCGCTCGATCAGGGTGAATTGATTACCTCCTCCCCTCCGCGCGAACATCCGAAAATCCCCCTAGGCGTACTTCGCTGGTGCAGCGATGCCACCGGCAAGTCATCCGCAAGGCGTACCGTCCGCCGCATGGACCTAAGTCGGAGAGTCATTCGCGTGGAGCTGACGATCCGCACCTCTGAACCAAGCGACCACATCGCGATCCTCGACGTGCTCCTCTGGGAGGTCTCATGGACAACGCGCAACTGCATCGGCCGCGAACGGCGCTGGAATGCCAGTCACATCACCGAGAGAGGCGCACGCCGAACGGTGGCGAACCTGCTTACCGAGCGCGCGCCCGGCCTGACCGTCGAGGCGGTGTTCATCGACCGCACGTGATCGGGAACCGATCGGCGGGCTGGTGCGTCCAATAGGTATGAGCCTCGTCCGCTACGCCCGCACCCGACTCCGCGGTTGGTACGCCCTCGCGATGGCCGGCCGAGGCCGCAGCGCACCGCCCGCGCCCGAGCTCGACGCCCGCATCGTCGCGGCGATCCGTGCCGCCGCGGGGACCTACTCCCCCGAATCCTCCGCGAACGCCGCCGCAATAGCAGCGGCTGCGCGCTGGCCGGCCTCCCTGTCCAGGTGCCCGTAGATGTCGGATGTCGTCTTGATCGACTCGTGGCCGAGGTGCGCCTGCACAGTGGTGAGCGGCACGCCGGCCTTGATCATCAGCGACGCGCATGTGTGCCGCAGGTCGTGGATCCTCGGCCGCGGGACCATCCCGGCGACCGCCGGGACCCAGTACGTGGACCGGAACACGTCGATGTTCACGCGCGTCCCCACCGTCGACTGGAACAGCAGTTCGCCCGGCGCGCGCTCGAGCTCCGTCTCGACGGCGGCGAGTAGGTCCGCCGACACGTTGACTGTGCGCACCGACTTCTTCGACTTGGGCGGCCCGAGCCGCATCCCGTCGCCGCGGTTCTCCCCGTACTGCCGCTTCCATGCCTGCGTCACCCGAGCAGTCCGCGCCGCAACATCGACGTCAGACACTCGCAGTGCGGTCGCCTCGCTCCACCGCATCCCCGTCCCCGCGAGCCACATCACCAGGCCTTCGTACGGGCCGCATGCCTCGGCGATGGTTCGGACCTGCTGGGCGGTCAGGAACACCGGCTGGATGGTGCGCGAGGAGTCGCCCACACTGACGCCGTGACACGGATTCTTCTGCAGGTCACCGTCCTCGACAGCCCCGTTGAGCACGCCCGCCACGAACGCGAGGTGGTTCTTGACCGTCTTCCCGGTCTTGCCTGAGGCCTGCAGCCCTTTCACCCATCGCCGAACATCCGCCTTGGTCACCTCGTCCAGGGGCATCGCGCCGATCCCATCTCGAAGTGTCGCAACGTATCTGCGGTAGTTCCCCTTGGTCGCCGAGCTGGCGCTCGTCGACTCTTCGATGTGCTGGTCGAGGTACTGCGCGAGAGTGCGGACCGCCGGTGCATCTTCATCCGCGTCTTCCTCGGTCTCGCCGAAGGTCACCGCGAGCGCCTTCTCGACGCCGATCATGCCCATGAGCTGGGCCAACTCTTCCGCGCGCGACTGGTCTGTGAGCGTGACGGAGCGCTGTTTGCCCTGGTCGCGGTAGAGCACCGAGTAGGTAGTCACACCCTTGCGAGAGGTGTGTGGTCGCACGCTCGCCATAGGCCGAGGGTAGTGCGAGAACCGTTGATACGTCCACCAGATCTGTTGAGACGTGTCGGTCGTAGCTCTCTGAACTGGCCTTTCGCTGCTCTCCCGCCAGGACTCGAACCTGAAATGTCTGAACCAAAATCAGAAGTGTTGCCGATTACACCACGGGAGATCGAGCCCGGGCAGCAGCTGCGCGGGACCGTCGTTCAGCATTGTGCCACGGACGCTCCACGGGGGCGGCTCTCGTAGGATTGCGCCGACGCTCGACGCGAACGTACGACACGGCACGAGACCTCAGGAGCAGCGATGGCGAACGGTACAGCGGTGGTGATCCTCGCCGCGGGCGCGGGAACGCGGATGCGGTCGAAGACACCGAAGGTGCTGCACGCGATCGCCGGCCGCACGCTGTTGGGGCACGCCCTGCACGCCGCGGCGGGCACGGCGCCGGAGCACCTCGTGGTGGTCGTCGGGCACGACCGGGACCGGGTGTCCGCGGCCGCCCTCGCCACGGCGGGCGAGCTGGAGCACGAGATCCTCGTCGCGGTGCAGGAGGAGCAGCGCGGCACCGGCGACGCGGTGCAGGCAGGGCTCGGCGCCCTTCCGGCGGACTTCGCCGGCACCGTGATCGTCACGGCCGCCGACGTCCCCCTCCTCGACGCCAGGACCCTGCGGGAACTCCTCGACACGCACACCGGCGGCGAGGGCGCCGCGGTCACCGTCCTCACCACCGCGGTCGACGACCCGACGGGCTACGGCCGCGTGCTGCGCACGCAGGACGGGCAGGTCACCCAGATCGTCGAGCAGAAGGACGCGACCCCGGAGCAGCTCGCGATCACGGAGATCAACTCCGGCGTCTACGCCTTCGATCACGCGCAGCTCGTCGCCGCGCTGGCGCAGCTGCGCCCCGACAACTCGCAGGGCGAGCTGTACCTCACCGACGTCATCGGCATCGCCCGGGCGGCGGGCCAGCTGGTGCGCGGTGACCACGTCGACGACGAGATGCTGGTCGCGGGCTGCAACGACCGCATCCAGTTGTCCCGGCTCGGCCGCGAGCTGAACCGCCGGATCGTGGAGCGGCACCAGCTGGGCGGCGTCACCGTCGTCGATCCGGAGAGCACGTACATCGACGTCGACGTCGAGATCGCCCCCGACGTCGTGATCCACCCGGGCACCCACCTGCGGGGAGCCACCGTCGTCGCCGAGGACGCGGTCATCGGCCCCGACACCACGCTCGTCGACAGCGAGGTCGGCGCCGGCGCGACCGTGCTCCGCAGCGAGGTGCACCTGTCGGTGATCCGGGAGAACGCGACCGTAGGGCCCTTCAGCTACCTGCGGCCGAACACGGACCTCGGGCCGAAGGGCAAGATCGGCGCGTTCGCGGAGACCAAGAACGCGCAGATCGGAGCGGGGAGCAAGATCCCGCACCTGAGCTACGTCGGCGACGCGACCATCGGCGAGGGCAGCAACATCGGCTGCGCCACGGTGACGGTGAATTACGACGGAGTGAACAAACATCGAACGGTGATCGGCGACCACGTGCGCATCGGATCCGACACGATGCTCATCGCGCCGGTGGAGGTCGGCGACGGCGCGTACACCGGAGCGGGTACCGTGATCAAGCGCGACGTGCCGCCGGGAGCCCTGGCGGTCACCGCCGCGGATCAGCGGAACATCGAGGAATGGGTCCTGCACCGGCGTCCGGGCACGAGCTCGGCCGAGGCGGCCCAGCAGGCTATCGCGAGGATTGACGAGCAGTGAGCAACTGGATCGATAACCAGAAGAACCTGATGCTGTTCTCGGGGCGCGCCCACCCCGAGCTGGCGCAGCAGGTCGCCGACGAGCTCGGTGTGCAGGTCACCCCGCAGACGGCACGCGACTTCGCCAACGGCGAGATCTTCGTGCGCTTCGAGGAGTCGGTGCGCGGCAGCGACGCCTTCGTCCTGCAGAGCGCCCCCTTCCCGGTCAATCAGTGGATCATGGAGACGCTGATCATGATCGACGCGCTCAAGCGCGGCTCGGCGAAGCGGATCACGGCGATCCTGCCGTTCTACCCGTACGCCCGCCAGGACAAGAAGCACCGGGGCCGCGAGCCGATCTCGGCCCGCCTGGTCGCGGACCTGTTCAAGACCGCGGGCGCCGACCGGATCATCACGGTCGACCTGCACACCGACCAGATCCAGGGCTTCTTCGACGGGCCGGTCGACCACATGCACGCGCAGACCATGCTCGCCGACTACGTCCGCGAGCACTACGGCACCGAGAACATGGTGGTCGTCTCCCCCGACGCCGGCCGCGTCAAGGTCGGCGAGAAGTGGGCCGACGCCCTCGACGGCGCGCCGCTGGCCTTCGTGCACAAGACCCGCGACCCCAACGTCGCGAACCAGGTCAAGAGCAACCGCGTCGTCGGTGACGTCGCCGGCCGCACCTGCGTCCTGATCGACGACATGATCGACACCGGCGGCACCATCGCCGGCGCCGTGGGCGTGCTCAAGGAGGCCGGGGCCAAGGACGTGATCATCGCGACCACGCACGGCGTCTTCTCCGAGCCCGCCACCGAGCGCCTCGCGAACTGCGGTGCGCGCGAGGTGATCGCGACCAACACGCTGCCGATCCCGCCGGAGAAGCACTTCGACACCCTCACGGTGCTGCCGATCGCGCCGCTGCTGGCCCGCACCATCCGCGAGGTCTTCGAGAACGGCTCCGTCACGAGCCTGTTCAACGGCAACGCGTAGTCCTTCGTGGCGGGCCTCCGGGGCACGTTCCGGGCCGAGATATGGCTCTCGGAGGTCTTCGCCGCCTGCCGCTTCGTCTCGCTCCCGAACCATCTGGCCGATGAGATCGACGACACCGTCGACCGCTCGAAGCCCGGGTTCGGGAGCGTTCGCGTCTCCGTCACCATCGGCGGTACGAGCTGGGATACCTCGGTCTTTCCGGACGCGGCGCGCCGCACCTACGTACTGCCGCTGAAGAAGGCCGTCCGCATCGCGGAGGGCGTGGACATCGGCGACACCGTCGACGTGGACCTCGCGGTGCGGGGGTGACGCGACCACGGACTAGATTGGCGGGTATGGACGCGACGATCTACCACAACCCGAAGTGCAGCAAGTCCCGCCAGGCGCTCGCCCGGCTGGAGGAGTCCGGCGCGACGGTGACGGTGGTCAAGTACCTCGACCAGGTCCCGTCGAAGGCCGAGCTGGCGAAGCTGATCGCCGACGCCGGGCTCACCGTCCGGCAGGCCGTCCGTACCCGCGAGGCGGAGTACAAGGAGCTCGGCCTCGCCGACGCGTCGGACGACGCCCTGCTCGACGCGATGGTCGCGCACCCGCGGCTCATCGAGCGTCCGTTCGTGGTCACGGCCAAGGGAACCCGCATGGCCCGCCCCACCGAGGCCGTCGACGAGATCCTGTAGCGGAGGACGATGCTCTTCCGGCAGCTCGAGTACTTCGTCGCCCTCGCGCGCGAGCAGCATTTCGCGCGGGCGGCGAGAGCCTGCTACGTCTCGCAGCCCGCGCTGTCGGAGGCGATCCGCAAGCTCGAGCACGAGCTCAAGGTGCCGCTCGTGCTGCGCGGCGGGTCCTTCGAGGGCCTGACGCCCGAGGGCGAACGCCTGGTGCCGTGGGCGCGGCGCATCCTCGCCGATCGCGACGCCCTCGAACACGAGGTCACGGCTCTGCGCACCGGTCTCACCGGGGAGCTGAACCTCGGCGTGATCCCCGCCGCGGCGACCTCCGCCGCGCTGCTCACCGACCCGTTCTGCACCGCACACCCGCTGGTCCGCATCCGGGTGTGGGCGGGACTGCGCTCCGCCGACGTGGTCGCGCGGATCCGCCGCTTCGAGCTCGACGCGGGCATCGTCTACCCGGACGGCGTCGACATCGACGGGCTGTCGGTGACGCCGCTCTACACCGATCGGCTCGCGCTGATCGCTCGCGAGGATCTGCTCCCCGACGGTGACGGCCGCCTCGCGTGGGCGGACGCCGCGCAGCTGCCGATGTGCCTGCTGCACGAGGGCATGCACGGGCGGGACCTCGTCGACACGGCGGCCCGCGCGCACGGGGTGCGCCTGTCGCCCCGACTGGAGGCGGACTCCGTCGCCACGCTCCTCGCGATGGTCGGCGCCGGACGGTGGGCCTCGATCGTGCCGCGCGCGTGGATCGCGACGTACCGCGCACCGTCGGGCACGCGGACGGTGGAGTTGGAGGGGACCGAGGAACTCGCCACCTCCGTGGCCCTCGTGCGCGGCGCGGGCGAGCCGGAATCGGTCCTCGCGCGCGCCCTCGCGGAGAGCGCGCAGCGCCCCGGCTGAGCCCTCGCCTGCGGTGATCGGCGCCGCCTATCGGGCGAGCGGACACCCGTATTGGACGTGCACTCCCGAACGCGCGAAGGTGGATACCGAGGGACGAAATCCATTCTCCCCCTCGCCCATTCAAGGAGTGATCATGGCGAAGATCCTGTGTGTCCTGTATCCCGACCCGGTGACGGGCTACCCGCCCGAGTACGCCCGCGACTCCATCCCGCTGATCGAGGCCTACCCCGGCGGCCAGAGCCTCCCCTCCCCCGCGGCCATCGACTTCACGCCCGGCGAGTTGCTCGGCTGCGTCTCGGGCGAGCTGGGGCTGCGGACGTACCTGGAGGCCGCCGGCCACGAGTTGGTCGTCACCTCCGACAAGGACGGTCCCGAGTTCGAGCGGCATCTGGCCGAGGCGGAGGTCGTCATCTCGCAGCCCTTCTGGCCCGCCTACCTGTCGGCCGAGCGGATCGCGAAGGCCCCGAACCTCAAGCTCGCCCTCACCGCCGGCATCGGCTCGGACCACGTCGATCTGGATGCCGCGATCAAGGCCGGGATCACTGTCGCCGAGGTCACCTACAGCAACTCGATCAGCGTCGCCGAGCACGCGGTGATGCAGATCCTCACTCTGGTCCGCAACTTCGTGCCCTCCTACCAGTGGGTCATCGAGGGCGGCTGGAACATCGCCGACTGCGTCGAGCGGGCGTACGACCTCGAGGGCATGGACGTCGGCATCATCGCCGCGGGCCGCATCGGCCAGGCCGTGATGCGCCGCCTCGCGCCCTTCGGCGTGCGCCTGCATTACTTCGACACTCGGCGCCTGCCCCTGGAGCTCGAGCGGGAGCTGAACCTGACGTACCACGAGTCCGTCGAGTCGCTGGTGCGCTCGGTGGACGTGGTCGACATCCACGCCCCGCTGCACCCGAAGACCTATCACATGTTCGACGCCGACCTGCTCGCCACGATGCGCCGCGGCAGCTACATCGTCAACACCGCCCGTGCCGAGATCGTGGTCCGCGACGACGTCGTCGCCGCGCTCGAGTCGGGGCGGCTGGCGGGCTACGCCGGCGACGTCTGGTTCCCGCAGCCGCCGGCCGTCGACCACCCCTGGCGCACCATGCCGCACCACGCGATGACCCCGCACGTCTCCGGCACCACGCTCTCCGCGCAGGCCCGGTACGCCGCGGGCACCCGGGAGATCCTCGAGGACTTCTTCGCCGGCTCCCCGATCCGCGACGAGTACCTCATCGTGGACGGCGGCGCGCTGGCCGGCGTGGGGGCGAGCTCCTACACGGCCGACGGTTCCGCCAGCCCGGGCGCGCAGGCCTGATCGCCGGCGGTGCGGGCCCGGCCCGGCGACGGCTCAGCCGCGCCGCTCGGCCGGGCTCCGCACCAGGAGCGCGACGGCGACGCCGACGACCACGCCGATCACGGTGTCGACGCCGCGGTAGAGCAGCATCCGCACCGGATCGGTCGGGTCCGCCAGCTCGGTCATCAGCATGATCAACGGGGTGAAGAAGCCGATCGCGACGGCGTAGTGACGCGCCATGTACAGCTCCGTCGGGAACAGCAGCGCGATCGCCACGAGCGCCAGCGCGGTGGGCCCGGGGTCCAGGGCCAGCAGCGCCGCGGCGATCACGAGCCCGACGAAGGTCCCGATGGTGCGGTGGGTCGCGCGGGTGATCACCAGTCCCGCCTCCGCGTCGGAGGGCCTCCCCGCGTCGATCACCGCGAGCGGCACGGCGGCGGCCGCCATCGCCCAGTTCGCGTGATCGACACCGATCAGCACACCCACCCCGCCCGCGAGACCGACGGCGAGCGCGTAGCGCAGCGCGTGGATCCCCACGCCCGGCGCGGGTCGGCGCAGAACCAGTGCGATCCCGTCCCACCAGGGCCTGCCCCGAAAAGGATCCGGACGGCCGATCGCGCCGACCACGATCGCGAAGACGACCGTCGCGGCGCAGATCGCGAGCGCCTGCCAGGGCGGGGCGAGCCCCGCGGGCAGCGTCGCGGTCGCACCCATCGCGAAGAGGAAGAAGAACGGCCCGGCGGGGCGCAGTCGCACCGCATCGGAGAGGACGGAGCAGACCGTGGCGAAGACGACGCCGACGGCGACGAGCACCCAGGGCGGCGCCTGATGATGGGCGAGCGTGATGCCGAGGGCTTCGCCCGCGATGAGCAGGCCGCCGGCCTGCACCTGGTGCACGATCCGCGGCCGCCCGGACTCGCCGCGCCCGTACATGCCCGCGAAGGCGCCGAACTCGGCGTAGATCAGCAGCTCCGGCCGCCCCCAGGCGATCAGCGCCAGGCCGGGGACGAGGAGCGCGATCGCGACGCGGAGCGCGTGCCCGCCGTCGCGCAGGTCGGGCCGGTAGCGATCGGGGACGCGCATCTCCACCGGACGCCGCACGCGGGGCTACGCGTACGCGGCGAACACCGCGGCGAGGATCGCACACACGGCGGCGCCGCTGACCGCGCCGGCGGCGAGGAGTGCGTTCGTCGTGTAGGTCGCGTCCGAGGCGGGCCGGCGCGGCGTCGAGATCACGCACGCGGCCACCACACCCGCGAGCGCCGCCACTGCCAGCACCACCACTGCGATCCACGTCATGGTCGGCTCCCTCCAGTCGTGTGAACAACGCCCGTTACCGTCGAAACGGTATCGACGGACGTGCACGGACCATCATCGCACGCGCGGCATTTCGCGGTCCGGTGGACCGATCGTTCTTACTCCGCCACACCGTCCAGACCTGAGTTAGGGTGAAAATCGTGGTCCCGAATCAAGTTGTGATCTCGCCGTTGACCCACGCCGCGATGTTCATCGTGGCGACGATCGAGCGGGGGCGGGAGGACCGCGTCCACGACGCGCTCGACAATCTCTCCGGACTCACCCGCTCGGTCGGCTTCCGGTACCCCGAGAAGCATCTGTCGCTCACCACCTCGTTCGGCTCCGACGCCTGGGACCGCCTGTTCTCCGGCCCCAGGCCCAAGGACCTGCATCCGTTCATCCCGCTCGAGGGTCCGCGGCACAGCGCACCGTCGACCCCGGGCGACGTCCTGTTCCACGTCAAGGCCAGCACCCTCGACATGTGCTTCGAGCTGTCCTGGCGGATCCTCGACGCGCTCGGCGACGCGGTCACGGTGGTCGACGAGGTGCACGGCTTCCGGTTCTTCGACAACCGCGACCTGCTGGGCTTCGTCGACGGCACGGAGAACCCCGAGGGCGACGCGGCCGTGACCGCGACCCAAGTGGGACAAGAGGATCCCGCTTTCGCGGGCGGCAGTTACGTGCACGTGCAGAAGTACCTGCACGACATGTCGGCGTGGCGGGCGCTCTCCGTGGACGAGCAGGAGCGCGTGATCGGTCGCAGCAAGCTCGAGGACATCGAGATGGACGACGACGTGAAGCCCGCGGACTCGCACATCGCGCTCAACGTGATCGAGGACGAGAACGGAGAGCAGCTGCAGATCGTGCGGCAGAACATGCCCTTCGGCGAGCTCGGCACGAGCGAGTTCGGCACGTACTTCATCGGCTACTCCCGCGACCCCGGCGTCACCGAACAGATGCTGCGCAACATGTTCCTCGGCGATCCGGCCGGTAACACCGATCGGATCCTCGACTTCTCGACGGCACACACGGGCTGCCTGTTCTTCACCCCGTCGGGCGACTGGCTCGACGCACCGCCCGATCTCCCGACCCCCGCCGCCGCGGCGGACCCGACCGGATCGACCACGCCCGCCCCCGCCGACGGCTCGCTCGGCATCGGCGGCCTCAAGGAAAGGTAAGTCATGAACAACCTGCACCGTCACCTCGCGCCGGTCACCCCCGAGGCCTGGGAGGAGATCGAGACCGAGGCATCCCGCACCTTCAAGCGGAACATCGCCGGCCGCCGCGTCGTCGACGTCACCGGCCCCGACGGACCCGAGGCCGCCGCGGTCGGCACCGGTCGCCTCCTCCCCGTCGACGGCCCCGCCGCGGGCGTCCAGGCCCGCCTGCGCGAGAGCCGCCCGCTCGTGCGCCTGCGCGTGCCCTTCACCGTCTCGCGGGACGCGATCGACTCGGTCGAGCGCGGCGCGCAGGACGCGGACTGGGATCCGGTGAAGGACGCGGCGAAGCAGCTCGCCTACGCCGAGGACCGCGCCGTCTTCGAGGGCTACGCCGCCGCGTCGATCGAGGGCCTGCGGGCCTCCTCGTCGAACAAGGCGATCGCCCTGCCGAGCGACCCGGTCGACGTGCCGGACGCCGTCGCGAGTGCGCTCGAGGACCTGCGCCTCGCGGGCGTCGACGGGCCGTACTCCGTGCTGCTCTCCGCCGACGTCTACACCTCGATCAGCGAGACCACCGACCACGGCTACCCGATCCGGGAACAGCTCAAGCGGCTGGTGGACGGTGAGATCATCTGGGCGCCCGCGATCGACGGCGGCTTCGTCCTGACCACCCGCGGCGGGGACTACGAGCTGCGCCTGGGCACCGACGTCGAGATCGGCTACCTCAGTCACGACGCCGACACCGTGCAGCTGTACCTGCAGGAGACCTTCACCTTCCTCTCCTACACCGCGGAGGCCTCGGTTCCCCTGACCTGACCGCGGAGGACCCGCGCTCGACCTCCCCTCCGATCACCGAAGAAAGGCATTCCCATGAGTGAACTCGACGGCGTCTTCGACGACATCTTCCAGCGGTTCTTCGGCAACTCGGGGGGCCGGCCGGCCACCGCGCGGGTCGACCTCAACCGCCTCCTCAACGAGCAGGCGAAGGCCCTGCTCGCCGAGGCCCAGGTCGCGGCGTCCGACTGGGACAACCCGGAGATCACCCCCGAGCACATGCTCTACGCGGCGGCGATGAACGAGCCCACGCGCGACGTGATCTCCCGGCTCAAACTCGACCCGGACACCGTGGCCGCTGCGATGCGGGCCGCCGCGCAGGCGAGCACGAACCCCGCCGCGATGGACGGCGCACCGTCGCTGAGCCCCGCCTCGCGCCGCGCGCTGCGGGTGGCGCAGCAGTACGCCGCGCAGAACGGGCAGTCCTACGTCGGCCCCGAGCACATCCTGCTCGGCATCGCCGACAACCCCGACACCGTGGCCGCGCAGGCACTCTCCGGAGGGGGAATGGCCGCCGGACAGGCCCCGGGGAAGCCCGGGAAGGCCGGCAGGGCGGGCGCGGCGGGTCAGGCTCCGCAGCAGGAGAGTTCGACGCCGACGCTCGACGAGTACGGCCGCGACCTCACCGCCGAGGCCCGCGCCGGCAAGGTGGACCCGGTCGTCGGCCGCGCCGAGGAGATCGAGCAGACCATCGAGATCCTCTCGCGCCGCCGCAAGAACAACCCCGTGCTCATCGGCGACCCCGGCGTCGGCAAGACCGCGATCGTCGAGGGCCTCGCACAGCGCATCGTCAACGACGACGTGCCGAAGACGCTCGCGGGCCGCCGGGTCGTCGCGCTCGATGTGAGTTCGATGGTCGCGGGCAGCAAGTACCGCGGCGAGTTCGAGGAGCGCCTGACCAAGGTGCTCGACGAGGTGCGCGAGCACTCGGACGAGCTCGTGGTCTTCATCGACGAGCTGCACACGATCATCGGCGCCGGCGGTGGCGGCGAGGGATCCATGGACGCCGGCAACATGCTCAAGCCCGCGCTGGCGCGCGGCGAGCTGCACGCCATCGGCGCCACCACGATCGACGAGTACCGCAAGTACATCGAGAAGGACGCCGCCCTCGAGCGCCGCTTCCAGCCGGTGATGGTGAGCGAGCCGTCGGTGGACGACACCATCGAGATCCTGCGCGGCCTCATCGACGTGTACGAGGAGCACCACCAGGTGCGCTACGAGGACGCGGCGCTCGTCGCCGCGGCGGAGCTCTCGGACCGGTACATCACCGACCGCTTCATGCCGGACAAGGCGATCGACCTCGTCGACCAGGCCGGGGCCCGGGTCCGCCTGCGCACCAAGACCCCCGACGCGGACACCCGCTCGATCGAGGACGAGCTCGCCGCGCTGCGCCGCGAGAAGGACAGCGCGGTCGAGGGCGAGGACTACAAGGCGGCCGACGAACTCAAGGAGAAGATCGCCGACGCCGAGGGACGGCTCGCGGGCGCGGGCGGCAGCGAGGCCGAGCCCGAGGTCACCGTCGTCGACATCGCCGAGGTCGTCTCCCGCCGCACCGGGATCCCCGTCGCGGACCTGACCTCCGAGGAGCGCGAGAAGCTGCTGCGCCTGGAGGACGACCTGCACGACCGCGTGATCGGCCAGGACGAGGCCGTGCTCGCCGTGGCCGAGGCGGTGCGCCGCGCCCGCGCCGGCCTCAAGGATCCGAGCCGGCCCATCGGCTCGTTCCTGTTCCTCGGCCCGACGGGTGTGGGAAAGACCGAGCTCGCGAAGGCCCTGGCCGCCACGGTCTTCGGCGACGAGGACCGACTGATCCGCTTCGACATGAGCGAGTTCCAGGAGAAGCACACCGTCTCCCGCCTCGTGGGTGCGCCTCCCGGGTACGTCGGCTACGAGGAGGCCGGCCAGCTCACCGACAAGGTGCGCCGCCAGCCGTACTCGGTGATCCTGTTCGACGAGGTCGAGAAGGCCCACCCCGACGTCTTCAACGTGCTGCTGCAGCTGCTCGACGACGGCCGGGTGACCGACGCGCAGGGCCGCACCGTCGACTTCAAGAACACCATCGTGATCCTGACCTCGAACATCGGCGCCGATCTCATCCTCGACGCGCCGGAGGACGACTTCGAGTCGGTGATCCCGAAGGTCAAGGACCGGCTGCGGGCGCATTTCCGCCCCGAGTTCCTCAACCGCATCGACGACACCGTGATCTTCCACCGCCTCGACAAGGCGCAGCTCCGCAACATCGTCGAGCTGATCCTCGACGGCACCCGGCGCCTGTTGCGCGCCCAGGACGTGGAGCTCGATGTGACCGGCAAGGCCGAGGATTGGCTGGCGGACGAGGGATTCCAGCCGCAGTTCGGCGCCCGTCCGCTGCGGCGGACGGTGCAGAAGGAGCTCGACAACCGGCTGTCGTCGATGCTGCTCCGTGGCGACGTCCGCGCGGGCGACACCGTGCGCGTGGACGCCGACGACGACGGACTCGTGCTCGCGGTCGTGGAGAAGCACGCGGACGGCTCCGTCTCGGAGGGCTCCCTGCCCGCCGACGGTGGCGGGACCACGACGGAGAAGGAGCGACTGGAATGAGTACGCCGAACGATCCCGATCTCTCGCAGCTGGCGGAGACGCCGGCCGAGGCGGCGGCGGAGGCACAGCGGGCGGAGCTCGACGCCCGGGAAGCCGTGGGCGCCGACCTCGACGGGGACGACGAGGGCGTCCTCGCCGAGGAGGAGGGGCTCTCCTAGCCCTGTGCGGCGCCCGCGGCACCGCCCGGCGGTCGGCCCGACGGAGGATCCGGCGCCGGGCCCGGCCGGTGGACGGTGACCCGCTCTCCCCCGGACTCCTTGCTGCCCCGCAGCGCCTCATCCGCCCGCGCGGCGAGCGCGGAGAAGAACCTGCCGCGCTGGTCGAAGGTCTGCAGGGGGCCGGCGCCCGCGAGGTCCGCCGCGGCGATGCCCGCGCTGATCGACACCCGCTCCCCGTTCGCCAGCGTGGGCAGTCTCGCCTGCACCTGGGCGAGGCTCCGCTCGAGCTCGCGGCCGGGCAGCCCGGATACGATCGCGAACTCGTCGCCGCCGATCCGGGCGACGAGCGCATCCGGCGCGCCGGATCGCCGCAGCGCTGTCGCCACCGCGCGCAGAGCGGCGTCGCCGGCCAGATGCCCGTACACGTCGTTGATGAGTTTGAAGCGGTCGACGTCGATGATGCAGACCGCGATGCGCCCCGTGCTGGACCGCAACATCTCGTCGACCGCATCGCGGAACCCGGTCCGGTTGAGCAGGCCGGTCATCGCGTCCGTGGACGACGCCGTGAGGCTGGCCCGGATCAGTTGCTTGATCTGCCAGGTGTAGAGGTAGTTGAGGACCACGACACCACCGATGCCGAGGATGCTGACGGCGACCTGCGCGCTCACGGCGAGCGGCGTCGCGCCGTACACCTGGACGACCCGGACGCCCAGGAAGACGATGACGACGCTCGACACAACGAGGTGCATTGCGAGTGTGCGCGTGGTCAGGAAGTGCGCCGCGTAGGCGCCGACGGTGGCGAACAGGACGGTTCCCGCCAGCCCCGCCGCCGGGCTGTTGTACAACGCCAGGATGCTGGTGACGACGATGTCCGCGTACAGCACGAACAGCGTGCTGATCAGCTTCCGGCGCGGGCACGGATTCCACCACAGCGACGTCATCGGCAGGCGGCTCACGGCGAAGGCCGCCGGGACGCCGGAGAGGAACAGGGCGCCGAGAGCCACCGCCCGGGCCGTCGATTCACCGGCTCCTTCGGGGGTGAAGATCATGGCGACCCCGAAGAGCCCGACGCACACCGTGAACCCCGCCACCGAGTACCGCCAGACGAAGTCGCTGACGACGGCGTGCCGCCGCAACCGGTTGAACGCCAGGCCGAGCTCGTCGCCGGTGCGGCCGGGATGGTCCCCAGGGATCTCCATAATGCCGCCGAGGGTAGCAAGAGTAAATGCTTGGTAATGACACGTAAAACTGTTCTTGACCGTTATGGGAAGGTCGCCTGAACAGCACGGACCCTGCGCGTGGGCCTCAAACCCCCGGATGGCGGGCGGAGCGCCTCCTAGACCAGGGTGTCGCGGAAGAGCTGGATCACGTCGTCGAGTGCCCGGCGGGTGGGCTGTCCCGGCTCATCGATGAGGTGTTCGGTGAGCACGGAATGGGGTGGAGTCAGCGCGTCGGGGTTGGCAGCGGCGTCGTCGATCTCGACGGCGACGAAGCCGTCGCCGAGCTGCTCGCGGAGGAAGTCGAAGCGCTCGCCGGGAACCATGAAGTCGCGCTTGAAGCGCAGGCCCATGACCTTGAGGCCCTGCTTGGCGCAGCGGACCTTGACGGTGTCGAGGTCCTGCGGGGAGATGTCGATGGTGCGGCCGGTGCCGGGGATCGGGCGGAAGGGCAGCGAGGGCTGACTGAGCACGGGCGCGAGCATCACGTCGTCGACGGCCATGCCGAGCGCGAATCCGCCGGTGAAGCACATGCCCACCGCGCCGACGCCCCTGCCGCCGCACCGCTCGTGCTCCTGCCGGGCGAGCGCTCGCAGCCAGACGACCACCGGTGAGGACTTGCCCGTGGCGAGGATGGTGAACTCGCGGCTCACGCACAGCGAGCCCGCGAGCTTCGCCATGTTCTTCGCGGTCCCGGCGTAGCCGATCGCCTTGGGATTGGCGGCGTCGAGGCCCGGGGTGCCGAACAGGTGCGGCAGCACCGCGGTGAAGCCCGCGTCGACGACCTTCCGCGCGAAGTCGAGCACCTTCGGGGTGATGCCCGGGATCTCGGCGATCACGATGACCGCGGGGCCGGAGCCCTTGCGGTAGACGTCGTGCGTGACGCCGGCGTCGGTGAAGGACTCCTGGGAGAAGTCGGCGAGGTTGGCGGCTGCTACGGCTGTGAGGTCCACGAGCCCATCGTGCCCCACCCTCAGCGCAGGCGCTGGGAGACCGCTTCGAGCGCGGGCCAGGGGTCGTCACCGAGCGCCTGCACGGCGACGTGATCGGCGCCCGCGTCGAGGTGGGCGCGCACGCCCGCGGCGATCGCGTCGCCGTCACCGTGCACGGCCAGGACGTCCACGAGGCGATCGCTACCGGGGCGCTCGAGGTCGGCATCGTCGAAGCCGAGTCGCCGCAGGTTGGCGACGTAGTTCCGCAGCCGGAGGTAGAAGTCGACGGTCTTGCGGCCCACCTCCCGCCCGCGCGCCTCGTCCTCGTCGAGGACGACCTTCTGCTCGGGTGCGAGCAGCACGCCGTCGCCGAGGATCTCGCGGGCGCTGCGCGTGTGCTCGGGCGAGGTCAGGTACGGGTGCGCGCCGGCCGTGCGATCGGCGGCGAGGCGCAGCACCTTGGGACCGAGCGCGGCGAGCACCGTCTGCGCCTTCGGCACGCCCTCGGCGGCGAGCACGTCCAGGTAGTCGACGAGCGCCTGGTACGGGGTGCGGTAGTCGGCGGTGGCCTCACGGTGGCCGGCACCGATCCCGAGCACGAAGCGGCCGGGATACTTCGTCTCGATGCGGTGGAAGGCCGCGGCCGCCGACCGCGCGTCGTCCTGCCAGATGTTGAGGATGCCGGTCGCGACCACGAGGTTCTCGGTCGCGTCGAGCAGCGGGTCCACCACCGCGAGGTCGCCACCGGGCGAACCGCCCAGCCACACCGTGCCGTAGCCCAGTTCCTCGGCCCGCGCCGCGAAGGCACCGTCGACCTGTGTCGCGCCGCGCCAGATACCCAACCTGCCCAGAGTCGTCATGGCCGGTGCAACACCGGCCGGGGCGCGATCCTTCCCCTCAGATCACCGCGCGCGGAAGGGTGGGCCGGGCCGGGGCGTAGACCGCGCCCGCGATCGCGCGGGCGGCCGCTCGCACGACCGCCCGGACGTCGGCCTCGTCGCGCCAGGCGACGATGCGTCCGCCGGCCACCTCGAAGGTGCCTCGGACCTGGAACTGGAGGCGCAGCGGCCCGCAGACGAGGGCGGTCACCCGTTCGGTCACCGCGGCCGCGCAGCCGGACTGCTCCGACGTCAACAGCACCGCCTGCATCGCGACCCGCGTCCGCGCATGCCAGCGGAAGTGGCGGGCGATCGCCGCACGCCCGCGCAGGGGTCGGCCGCCGGTGCGCCGGTACACGACGTTCTTCGCCAGCAGCCGCTCGGCGATGTCGTAGTCGCCACTGCCGAGGGCATCGACGAAGCGCTCCGCGACGTCCTGCGGAGACCACAGCGGGGCGTTGTTCACGTGATCGATGGTGCCCATGTGGCGTGGACGCCGCACGAACTGGACATGACGTAATGGCGAAGCTTCGATTTCGCTCCTGAGCGGGGGGTTCGGTAGACTGTGCGACGACCTTCTCGGCGAGGGCGGCCCAGGCCGCCGTGATCGACGCGAACGGCACTTCCTCCCGCGGATCCGCGTGGCGCAGTGCGGACCGCCTCGACGACGTCGAGGCCGATCCACCGCACTTCAGGAGCATCATGTCCGACACCAACAAGCTCGTCGCCACCGTCCGCACCGAGTTCGGCAAGGGCGCCGCCCGCCGCGCCCGCCGCGACGGCCTCGTCCCCGTGGTCCTCTACGGCCACGGCACCGACCCGCAGCACTTCACCGTCGTCGCCCGCGACTTCGCCACCATCCTCCGTAAGGACGGCACCAACGCCGTGCTGAGCCTGGACATCGACGGCAAGGAGCAGCTCGCGCTGACCAAGCAGGTCGTCGTGCACCCGCTGCGCAACTACATCGAGCACACCGACCTCCTCGTCATCAAGAAGGGCGAGAAGGTCACCGTCTCCGTGCCCGTCCTGGTCGAGGGCGAGCCCGCCGGCGGCACCCAGGTCGCGCAGGATCTCAACGAGGTCGAGATCGAGGCCGACGCGCTGAACATCCCCGAGAACATCGTGGTGAACGTGCACAACTTCGAGGTCGGCACCCAGGTCACCGCCGGTGACCTGAAGGTTCCCGCCGGTGTCACCGTGCTCACCGACGCCGAGGCGCTGATCATCAACATCACCGAGATCGCCGCCGCCGACACCCCGTCCGAGGACGAGGCCGAGGGCGACGCCGCCGCCGAGGCTGCCGAGTAACTCGATGACCGACCGGCCACTCATCGTCGTGGGGCTGGGTAACCCCGGCGAGAAGTACGCCGGTACCCGGCACAACATCGGCTTCGACGTGGTCGACGAGCTCGCATCGCGCGCCCGCACCTCCTACTCCCGACACAAGAAGTCGGGCGCGGAGGTCGCGGGCGCGCGGCTCGTCGGCCGCCAGGTGTACCTGGCGAAGCCGCAGTCCTTCATGAACCTGTCCGGCCAGCCGACCGCTGCGCTCGCCCGGTTCTACTCGGTCGAGCCCACCGACGTCATCGCCGTGCACGACGAGCTGGACATCGACTTCGGCCTGGTCCGGCTCAAGCGCGGCGGCGGCGAGGGCGGCCACAACGGGCTGCGCTCGCTGACTCAGCACCTGGGCACGAAGGACTACCTGCGCGTGCGGGCCGGGATCGGGCGCCCCCCGGGCCGCCAGGACCCCGCCGACTACGTGCTCAAGCCCTTCGCCAAGGCGGAGAAGCCCGAGGTGCCCCTCCTCGTGACCAACGCCGCCGATGCCGTCGAACTGCTGATCCGCGACGGCCTCGAGTCCGCGCAGAACACGGTGCACGCCTGGTGATCACCTTCCGGCGGGTCACGCGCGCGGACTTTCCACTCCTCGCGTCGTGGCTCGCCGAGCCGCACAACCGGCGGTGGTGGCACCACGAGACCTCCCCCGAGGCGGTCGAGCGCGACTTCGGGCCCTCCGTCGACGGCCTCGAGCCCTCCCAGGACTGGCTCGGGCTCGACGGTGCCGGGGTCCCGTTCGGGCTGATCCAGCGGCAGCGGTGGATCGACTACGCGGACGAGCCGGAGACCGTCGCGGTCGATTCGCTGGTCGCGCTCGGTCCCGCCGACTGGGGCGTCGACTACCTGATCGGCTCCCCCGCCGCGACCGGCCGCGGGCTCGGCACGGCCATGATCGCGGCGATGTGCACCGAGATCTTCTCCGCACTCGGTGGGGAGCGCGTCGTGGTCGCCGTCGCCGCCGGGAACCGTCGCTCCTGGCGGGCCCTGGAGCGCGCGGGCTTCACCCTCGTGGGCCACGTCGACATCCCACCCGACAACCCCGTCGACCCGCCGGACCACGTGGTCTACGCGCTTTCCCGCCCCGCCTGACCGCGACACGCTCTACCTGCGGATACGGGTACACTGGTTCCTCGTGAGTTCCATTGCCGACGAGGTCTCCCGCCGCCGCACCTTCGCCATCATCAGCCACCCCGACGCGGGCAAGTCGACGATGACGGAGGCCCTGGCGCTGCACGCCCGGGTGATCAACGAGGCGGGCGCGATCCACGGCAAGGCCGGACGCAAGTCGACCGTCTCCGACTGGATGGAGATGGAGAAGGCGCGCGGCATCTCGGTGAGCTCGACCGCGCTCCAGTTCAACTACACCTCGTCCGGGGCCGACGACGACGCCGAGCCGTCGGTGATCAACCTCGTCGACACCCCCGGGCACGCCGACTTCTCCGAGGACACCTACCGCGTGCTGACGGCGGTCGATGCGGCCGTGATGCTCATCGACGCCGCGAAGGGACTGGAGCCGCAGACGCTCAAGCTCTTCCAGGTGTGCCGGCACCGCGGGATCCCCGTCATCACCGTGATCAACAAGTGGGACCGGCCCGGTCGCACGCCGCTGGAGCTGCTCGACGAGATCTCCGAGCGCATCGGCCTCACGCCCACTCCCCTGTTCTGGCCCGTCGGCATCGCGGGCGACTTCCGCGGCCTGCGCGATGTGCGCAAGGACGAGTACGTGCACTTCACGCGCACGGCCGGCGGCGCGAAGATCGCTCCCGAGGAACATCTTTCGACCGATGCGGCACTCGACCGCGAGGGCGACGTCTGGGCCGAGGCGGTCGAGGAGACCGAGCTGATGACGGAGATGGGGCAGGGGCACGACCAGGAGATGTTCCTGGCGGGGCAGACCTCCCCGGTGATCTTCACCTCGGCGATCCTCAATTTCGGTGTGCGACAGCTCCTGGAGGCGCTGGTCGAGCTGGCCCCCGCACCGCACTCGCGGGAGAGCACCGAGGGTACGCTGCGCGAGGTCACGGATCCGTTCAGCGCCGTGGTCTTCAAGGTGCAGGCCGGTATGGACGCCGCGCACCGGGATCGCCTGGCGTTCATGCGGATCGTCTCCGGCGAGTTCGAGCGCGGGATGGTCGTCCAGCACGCGCAGACCGGTAAACCCTTCGCCACGAAGTACGCGATGACCGTGGTCGGCCGCGATCGCGAGACCGTCGAGACGGCCTACCCCGGCGACGTGGTGGGCCTCGTCAACGCCAACGCGCTCGCCCCCGGCGACACGCTCTACGACGGCGCCAAGGTGCAGTTCCCGCCGATCCCGTCGTTCGCACCGGAGCACTTCGCCGTGGTCCGCGCCGATTCGGCGGGCAAGTACAAGCAGTTCCGCAAGGGCATCGAGCAACTGGGCACCGAGGGCGTCGTGCAGCTGCTGCGCAACGACGTCCGCGGCGACGCCTCGCCCGTGATGGCCGCCGTCGGGCCGATGCAGTTCGAGGTGGTGGTCGCCCGCATGAAGACGGAGTTCAACGTCGACGTGCAGGTCGAGCACCTCGGCTACTCCGTCGCGCGGCGGACCGATTCCGCCAGCGCCGACGAGCTCAACCGGCAGCGCGGCGTCGAGGTCTTCGAACGCAACGACGGTGCGCTGCTGGCCCTGTTCTCGGACAAGTGGCGGCTGCAGTACATCGAGAAGGAGCACCCCGCGCTCACACTCGACCCCCTGGTCGCCGCTGCCGACTGACCCTCGTCGCGCGCGGTCGGAAGGCTCGGTCAGAACGCGGGACTGTCGGCACCCGGGGCGTCCCGCGGGTGGTCGCCGGGATCGATGGGCGCCGCGGACGACGGGCCGGTATCGCCCGTCGACGGCGAGTCCGGGTTCAGGTTCCCCGGCCACAGCGCCGAACCGGGCGGCACGTTCCAGTGGTTGGCGCCGCCGCCGGGCGTGACACCGGGCCGCACCACCGACGGACTGACCACGTGGTCACTGGGCTCCGCCGAGGCGGGACCCGCCGCGAGGACGGTGGCGCCGGCTACGGCGGCGATCAGCCCTACGGCGAGCCGTCGGGCGAGAGTGATGATGACTGGCTTCCGGAACTTTCCCATGCCTCGACGGTACCGAGGGGAGTACCGAAATCGACTGTGCACATGACTCTTTCACGAATCCGACACAAACGCGGAATCTTCATCGAAGGCGTGGTGCATCCGTCGCGAATCCTTCACATCGTCGTGTTCAACGGGGCGGCACCCCGTCGGGCCGCGGCGAGGTTCGCCGCGCAGCGCTCCCGCACCGCGTCGATCAGGCCTGTCGCCTCGTCGGGTTCGACGAGACCGCGCGCGGCGAGAGCGAGCAGTCCGTTGATACCCGCCCAGCACTGGATCACCTCCGCCCGCGCCGCATCGGCGGGTTCCCCGACGGCGGCGATGACCGTCTCCAGGGCCCGCGCGAGGTAGCCGCGCACCTCACTGCGCGCCGCACGCACCGTGTCCGAGTCCTCGCCGTGCACGTCGGTGAGGCCGAGCAGCCGGAAGGCCGTCGGCTCGCGTCGATGGAAGTCGAGGTACTCGTCGAAGGCCCGACGCGCCGCCTCCTCTCCGTCGCTGCCCGCGACCGCTTCCGCCATCGCGGCGACGTGCTCACCGCCGACCCGGCACGCCAGCACGGCGTAGACGTCCGCTTTGCCGCCGGGGAAGTTGGAGTAGATGCTGGTCAGCGCGACGTCCGCATGCACCGCGAGCTCGTCGACCGAGGTGCCGCGGTAGCCGGTCGGACGCGCGAACAGCTCGCGCGCCGCATCCAACAGTGCCGCTCGGGTGCGGCGGCGGCGCTTGTCCACGGGTTCCGTCAGCAGCGATTCCATGGCACTATCCTAGTCGTACTTCGTTTTCATAGTTGAACTAGGAGAACACTGATGACCGTGTCGCCCGATCACCTCGACGCCGCTGTCGCCGACGGTTCCGAGATCATGAAGCAATTCGTCCCGGCCTCCCCCTTCGTCGCACTCCTCGGCGTCCAGTTGGAGGAGATCACCGACGGCGCCGCGACACTGCTCGTGCCCTACCGGCCGGAGCTCACGACGGTCGGCACGATGATGCACGGCGGCCTCATCGCCGCCGCCGCGGACATCGGCGTCATGGTCGCGGCCTGGGCGGGCCGCCCGGTGCCGGACAAGCTCCGCGGCGTGACCGCTTCGCTGTCGCTGAACTTCATCGCGCCGCTCATGGAGGACGGCCTGCGCGTGCGGGCGCACCGTCTGTCCACGGGCCGGAGGACGAGTCACGTGCGGTGCGAGATGTACTCGGAGAGCGGAGACGCGTTGGTGGCCAGCGCCACCGGGACGTACCAGGTGGGCTGACCGCCGGGCTAGATGCGAGCGCGCTGCGGGACCTCGCGGGCGAGCAGCAGGGCGACGGCCCCGAGCAGCGTGCCGGTGATCCGGCGCTGCCACACCGCCCACTCGGGGCGGCGCGCGATGAGCGCCGCCACCGCGCCCGCGGCCACCACGATCGCGGCGTTGACCAGCATCGACACGGTGATCTGGACACCGCCGAGGAGGAAGCCCTGGGCCGCAGTGTGCCCACGCGCAGGGTCGATGAACTGCGGGATCAACGCGAGGTACATGATCGCCGCCTTCGGGTTGAGCAGATTGGTGACCAGGCCCATCCGGAACAGCTTGGCGTTCGAATCGCGGGGGAGGTCCGTGGTCTCGAACAGTCCACGTCCGCCGGGACGCAGCGCCTGGAAGGCGAGGTACCCGAGGTACAGCGCCCCGGCCGCCTTGAATCCCATGAACAGCCACGGCACCGCGACGAAGACCACCGCGAGTCCGAGGTTCGCCAGGGTGAGGTAGGCGACGAAGCCCACGCCGGTCCCCGCCAGCGAGATCAGGCCGGCCGTCCGCCCCTGCCCGATGCTGCGGGAGACGAGATAGATCATGTTCGGCCCCGGCGTGAGCACCATCGCCAACGCCGTCACCACCATTCCCGCCATCGCGGTCCACGAAACGATCATGAGTCCCATCCTGGCGAGCAACTGGCATTGCGGTACATAGCCAGTTGAGTGTGACTGGCTTCCACCCGGCCGGCCCCGTCAGAGCGACGGAGCGAGCGCCCCGGGGCGGACGATCCCGCCGTCACGGTCGCCGGCCGATGCGCGCCGGAGGGGGCTCGTCACCGTCGAGGCCGATCCCGACCACGCCCGCCGGCGCCTCGTCCGGCTCACCTGGCGGCCGCGGCCGGCCGCGGCTGATCCGCCGCCGCGCCTCCCTAGCGGGGCGTGCAGTGCCTCCGTGTGTCGTTCACTCCCCGTGTCCATGGACATGGGGAGGCGGCCGCCCCGCTAGGGAGCGTCACGAGCGCAGCGAGCTGATCGCGACCGTCAGCTGCCGAGGAGGGCCTCGATCTCGCGCTCCTCGACGTCGTTCATCGATGCGGGAGAGAACTTCGGGTCGCGGGTCTTGTCGACGAGGACGGCTCGGATGCCCTCGACGAAGTCGGGGCGGCGGACCAGGCGGGCACCCACCACTGCCTCCTCGGCGAGGCACTGCGCCAGCGTGCGCGTGCGCGACTGCTGGATCAGGTCGAAGGTGACGAAAACCGAGGTGGGGCAGGCCGTCGAGAGCTGCTCGCGGGCGGTGTCGGCCCAGGCGCCGGACGTGGTGGCCAGACCCGCCAGGATCTCGGTCACCGAATCGCGGCCGAAGACGTCGGCGATCTCGCCGAGCGGCAGGGTCGCCGCGGGAACCGTATCGCCGAAGCGGGCGAGCGCGCCGTCGAGGTCCTCGCCCGCCAGCAGCGCGGCCCGGAGGTCGGGCATCGCCGACGAGGGCACGAAGTGCGTCGCGAGCCCGACGGCCAGCGCGTCGCCCGCGCCGATCCGCGCGGCGGTCATGCCCATGAGCTCGCCGAAGCCCTTCGGCAGGCGGCCGAGGATGTGGGTGGCGCCCACGTCGGGGAGGAAGCCGATCGCGACCTCGGGCATCGCGATGAGCGCCTTCTCCGAGACGACGCGGTGCGAGCCGTGGATCGAGACGCCCACGCCGCCACCCATGTTCACGCCGTCGATGAGGGCGATCACGGGCTTGGGGAACTCCGCGAGGCGCAGGTTCATGTCGTACTCGTCCCGGAAGAACGGGGTGAAGTCCTCCCCCGCCACCACCTGGTCGCGGATCGCGCGGATGTCGCCGCCCGCGCAGTACGCCTTCGGCGAGGCGGAGGTCAGCAGAACGCGGGTCACGGTGTCGTCGGACTCCCACGCCCGCAGCGCGGCGTCGATCGCGTGGACCATGTCCATGGTGAGCGCGTTGAGCGCCTTCGGACGGTTCAGCTCGATGTGCCCGGTCCCCCCGACCACGGTGGTCACGATCTCGGCGTCGCTCACAGCTCACTCCTCGCGATTAGTCGCATATCCAACTAAATCAGTATGCCAGGTGCCCGCGTAACCTGGACCCGCGATGGCGAATCTTCTCGGCGCGGACGCGCTGCACCTCGAGTACCCGACCAAAACGGTCTTCGATTCGGTGTCCCTCGGCGTGAACGAGGGCGACCGGATCGGCATCGTCGGCCGCAACGGCGACGGCAAGTCCAGCCTGCTGGGCATGCTCGCCGGCACCCGCGAGCCCGACTCCGGCCGCGTGACCCGACGGGGCGGTGTCCGGGTGGGCGTGCTCACCCAGACCGACCTCTTCGACGACGAGGACACCGTCGGCCACGCCGTCGTCGGCGACACCCCCGAACACGTCTGGGCCGGCGACCCGAAGGTGCGCGACATCCTCGCGGGCCTGCTCACCGACCTCCCCTGGGACGCGCGCCTCGGCGAACTGTCCGGCGGCCAGCGCCGCCGCGTGCAGCTGGCGCAACTGCTCGCCGGCGAGCACGACGTGCTGATCCTCGACGAGCCGACGAACCACCTGGACGTCGAAGCCATCGAGTGGCTCGCCGGCCACCTCAGGACCCGCTGGCCCGCGAACCAGGGCGGCCTGCTCATGGTGACCCACGACCGGTGGATCCTCGACGAGGTGTGCACCGCGACGTGGGAGGTGCACGACCGCATCGTCGAGCCCTTCGAGGGCGGCTACGCGGCGTACATCCTGCAGCGCGTCGAGCGCGACCGGCAGGCCGCGTCGATCGAGCAGAAGCGGCAGAACCTCGCGCGCAAGGAGCTGGCGTGGCTGCGGCGCGGCGCCCCCGCCCGCACGAGCAAGCCGAAGTTCCGCATCGACGCGGCGAACGCCCTGATCTCCGACGTGCCCGAGATCCGCGACAAGACCGAACTGCAGTCCCTCGCCGTCTCGCGACTCGGCAAGGACGTCGTCGACATCCTCGACGTGGGCATGGCGTACGGCGACAAGCAGGTGCTCAGCGACATCGAATGGCGCATCGCGCCCGGCGAGCGCACCGGCATCCTCGGCGTCAACGGGGCCGGCAAGTCGACCCTGCTCGGGCTGATCGACGGGGCCGTGCAGCCCACGACGGGCACCGTCAAGCGCGGCAAGACCGTCAAGGTGCAGACGCTCACCCAGCGGCTCGACGAGCTGGAGCAGCACTGGGACGATCCCGTGCGCGTGGTCCTGGCGAACCTCGCCACGAGCTTCACCGTGGGCAGCGGCTCGAAGGCGCAGGAGCTCACCCCGTCGCAGCTGCTGGAACGGCTCGGCTTCGCGAGCGCGCAGCTCTCGACCCCGGTCAAGGACCTCTCCGGCGGGCAGAAGCGGCGCCTGCAACTGCTGCTCATCCTCCTGGATTCGCCGAACGTGCTGATCCTCGACGAGCCGACCAACGACCTGGACACCGACATGCTGGCCGCGATGGAGGACCTCCTCGACTCCTGGCCCGGCACGCTCATCGTGGTCTCGCACGACCGGTACTTCCTCGAGCGCGTCACCGATCAGCAGTACGCGATCCTCGAGCGGCGCCTACGGCACCTGCCCGGCGGCGTCGACGAGTACCTCGCCCTGCGCCGGGCACAGCACGGCGCGACGGCCGCCGCCTCCGCCACATCGACGGCGTCCGCCCCCGCGGAGTCCGGGCTCAGCGGCGCGGAACTGCGGGCGGCGCAGAAGGAGGTCTCCGCCGTCGAGCGGCGGATGACCAAGCTGACCGACCAGATCGAGAAGGCGAAACTGGCTCTCGCCGATCACGATCAGGGCGACTACGCCGGCCTCGCCGAGGAGATGAAGAAGATCTCCGGCCTGGAGGACGAGCTCGCCGAGCAGGAGCTGCGGTGGCTCGAACTGTCGGAGGGGCTGGAGGGCTGACTCACAGCACGTCGTCGTCGACCCAGTCGAGGGTGCGCCGCACCGCCTTCTTCCAGTTCCGGTAGAGGCGTTCGCGTTCGGCGTCGTCGGTGGCCGGCGTCCACCTCCTGTCCTCGGCCCAGTTGTCGATGACGTCCTGCTCACCCGCCCAGTAGCCGACGGCGATCCCGGCCGCGTAGGCGGCGCCCAGCGCGGTGGTCTCCGCGACCTGCGGGCGCACCACGGCGACGCCGAGCTGGTCGGCCTGGAACTGCATGAGCAGCGAATTCGCCGTCATGCCGCCGTCCACCTTCAGCTCCGTCAGGTCGGTGCCGGCGTCCGCGTTCATCGCCTCCACCACGTCCCGGGTCTGGTAGGCCACCGATTCCAGCACCGCCCGGCACAGGTGCTCCTTGCGGACGAAGCGCGTGAGCCCGACGATCGCGCCGCGGGCGTCGGACCGCCAGTACGGCGCGAAGAGGCCGGAGAAGGCGGGCACGATGTACGCCCCGCCGTTGTGCTCGACCCGGCCGGCCGCCTCCTCGATCTGTGAGGCGTCGGTGATCATCTCGAGGTTGTCGCGGATCCATTGCACCAGCGAGCCGGTCACGGCGATGGAGCCCTCCAGCGCGTACCGGGCGGGGGCGTCGCCGATCTTGTAGCAGACGGTGGTCAGCAGCCCGTTCGTGCTGTGCACGGGGGTCGTGCCGGTGTTCAGCAGCAGGAAACTACCCGTGCCGTAGGTGTTCTTCGCCGTGCCCTCCTCGAAGCAGGCCTGGCCGAACGTGGCCGCCTGCTGATCGCCCAGGATCCCGGAGATCGGGACGCCCGCGAGCATGCCGTGGGCGCGGACGTGCCCGTATACCTCGGAAGAGGACCGGATCTCGGGCAGCATCGACATCGGGATCCCCATCTCCGCACAGATGTCGGGATTCCAGTCCAGGGTGTCGAGGTTCATCAGCATGGTGCGCGAGGCGTTGGTGACGTCGGTGGCGTGCACGCCGCCGTCGACGCCGCCCGTCATGTTCCACAGCAGCCAGCTGTCGGTGGTGCCCAGCAGGAGGTCGCCGGCCTCGGCGCGGGCACGCGCCCCGTCGACGTTCTCCAGGATCCAGGTCACCTTGGGCCCGGTGAAGTAGGGCGCCAGGGGCAGCCCGACCGTCGCCTTGAACCGGTCCGGGCCCGCGTCGCCGCCGAGCCGGTCGACGATCTCCTTGGTGCGGGTGTCCTGCCAGACGATCGCGTTGTACACCGGCTCGCCGGTTCGGCGGTCCCAGACCACGACGGTCTCGCGCTGGTTCGTGATGCCCACGGCGGCGATCTGATGCACCGAGACGTCGCCGGTGGACATCGCCACCGCGACGACCTCCCGTGCGTTGTCCCAGATCTCCATCGGGTCGTGCTCGACCCAGCCCGCGCGCGGGAAGATCTGCTCGTGCTCCATCTGACCGGTCGAGACGATCCGGCCGGCGTGGTCGAAGATGATCGCCCGGCTGCTCGTGGTCCCCTGGTCGATCGCCATCACGTACGTGGTCTCGCTCATCGGTGCATCCTCTCGTACTGCTCTCGGTGGTGCGACGCTAGCGCTGGGAGTCGTTGCGCCCCGGCCTGTTCCCGGGGTCGACGGACCGTCGGATCAGACGACGTACAGACTCGCCGTCAGCCCGGCGAGCACCGCCCCGACGAGCGGCCCGACGACCGGCACCCAGGCGTAGGACCAGTCGCTGCCCCCCTTGCCCTTGATCGGCAGGACGGCGTGCGCGATGCGCGGGCCGAGGTCGCGGGCCGGGTTGATCGCGTAGCCGGTGGGGCCGCCGAGCGAGATGCCGATCCCGACCACGACGAGCGCGGTGGCCAGCGGCCCCAGGCCCGACGGGGTCTTGCCGAGCACCAGGACGGCGAAGACGAGGACGAAGGTCGCGATGACCTCCGTGAGGGCGTTCTGCGGGTAGGAGCGGAGGGCGGGACCGGTGGCGAACACCCCGAGCTGGCCGCCCGCCGCGCCCGGTTCGTCCAGGTGCTGCCGGTAGACGAGCCACGCGGCGACGGCCCCGAGGAAGGCTCCGAGCAACTGCGCGGCGAAGTAGACGACGGTGGCCGCGGCCGTGACCGGGACCCCGGGCGCGTACTCGGCCCCGCCACTGACCAGGATCCCGACGGTGACGGCGGGATTGAGGTGCGCACCGGAGCGGTAGGCGACGTAGACGCCGGCGAACACCGCTATACCCCATCCGAATCCGATCATCAGGAAGTTCGCGTCGCTCCCCTTGGTCTTCGGCAGCACCGCATTCGCGACCACGCCGCAGCCGAGCAGCAGGAGGATCGAGGTTCCGAGGACCTCGGAGGTGAACACCGCGGCCAGGCTCGGCGCGGCGGGTGCGGCGAGCAGGAGGGTGCCCGTCATCGTGTCCCTTCCGTCGATGTTGCGATCGCGTCCAGCGTGCCAGGCGCACGGCGATCGCACCGGCGGTTGTGGAACTGCGGTGCGATCGCGCGGCGCCCGGACGGCGGAGGGACGGCGGTTCAGGCGGCGTTCGCCACGTAGCGCGCCGGGTCCGCGTCGAACTTCGGGGCGCAGGCGGGGCAGCAGAAGAAGTACCGCTCGCCGTCGTAGTCGCGGAACAGGCCCGCTGCCTCCGCGGTGGACTTCACGACCGGATTGCCCACCATCACCGGGCACGTGGTCGCGTCGGCGGCGGGCACCGTCGCGTCCTCCGGCGGCACCGGCGCCTGCCCCGCCGTGCCGCGGAAGCCGCGCAGGCGCAAGCTGTTGCCGACGACGAAGACGCTGGAGAAGGCCATCGCCGCACCGGCGAGCATCGGGTTGAGCATGCCCAGGGCCGCCACCGGGATCGCCGCGACGTTGTAGGCGAAGGCCCAGAACAGGTTCGTCTTGATGGTCCGGAGCGTGCTGCGCGACAGGCGGATCGCGTCCACGGCCGCACGCAGGTCCCCGCGGACCAGGGTGATGTCCGCGGCCTCGATCGCGACGTCGGTGCCCGTGCCCATCGCCAGCCCCAGGTCGGCGGCGGCGAGCGCCGGGGCGTCGTTGACCCCATCGCCGACCATGGCCACCACGCGGCCCTGCGCCTGCAGCCCGGTCACCACGGCCACCTTGTCCTCCGGCATGACCTCGGCGATCACCTCGTCGATGCCCACCTCGGCCGCGATACGTCGGGCGGCGGCCTCGTTGTCGCCGGTGAGCAGTACCGGCCGCAGGCCGAGCGCCCGAAGCTCCCGGATCGCCTCCGCGCTGGTCGGTTTCACGGTGTCGGAGACGACGAGGATCCCCCGGGCCGCGCCGTCCCAGCCCACCGCGACGACCGTCGCGCCCTGCGATTCGGCCTCCGCCTTGGCGGCGGCCAGCCCGTCGGACAGGCGCAGCGCCCAATCGGCGAGCAGGGATTCGCGGCCGACGAGCACGCCGTGCCCGTCGACGACGCCCTGCACGCCCTGGCCCTCGATGTTCGCGAAACCGTCGACGGGCGGGAGTGTTCCGATCGTCGCGGCCGCCCCCGTGGCGATGGCGCGCGCGATCGGATGTTCGGAGGCGTCCTCCAGCGCCCCGGCGTAGCGGAGCACGTCGCGGGTGTCGACGCCCTCCTCGGTGCGCACGTCGACCAGGGTCATCCGGCCGGTGGTCACGGTCCCGGTCTTGTCGAGGACGACGGTGTCCACGCGGCGGGTCGATTCGAGGACCTCGGGTCCCTTGATGAGAACGCCCAGCTGGGCACCTCGGCCGGTGCCCACGAGCAGGGCCGTCGGCGTCGCGAGACCGAGCGCGCAGGGGCAGGCGATGACCAGGACCGCGACCGCGGCGGTGAACGCCGCGGCGACGGGGAAGCCCGCGCCCAGCCAGCCGCCCAGGGCGACCGCGGCGATCGCGATGACGATCGGCACGAAGACGCCCGAGATGCGGTCGGCGAGGCGCTGGACCTCGGCCTTACCGGTCTGCGCGTCCTCGACCAGCCGCGCCATCTGCGCGAGCTGCGTCTCGGAGCCGACGCGCGTGGCGCGCACCAGCAGCCGTCCGCCGGCGTTGACGGTGGCGCCGGTGACCGCGTCACCGGGACCGACCTCGACCGGGACCGATTCGCCGGTGAGCATCGAGGCGTCGACGGCCGAGGTGCCGGAGACGACGACGCCGTCGGTGGCGATCTTCTCCCCCGGCCGCACGACGAACTCGTCGTCCGCGCGCAGTTCGTCGACGCCGATCTTCACCTCGGCCCCGTCGCGCAGGACGGAGACCTCCTTGGCACCGAGTTCGAGCAGCGCGCGCAGTGCCGCCCCGGCCCGCCGCTTGGATCGCTTCTCGAAGTACCGCCCGGCGAGGATGAACATCGTGACGCCGGCGGCCACCTCGAGGTAGATGTTCGCGGCGCCGTCCGACGGAGCGAGCGTGAGACTGAACGGATGCTTCATCCCCGGTTCCCCGGCCGTACCGAGGAACAGCGCGTACAGGGACCACAGGAACGCCGACAGCGTCCCCATCGAGATCAGGGTGTCCATCGTGGCCGTGCCGTGCCGGAGGTTGGCCCACGCGGCCCGGTGGAAGGGCCATGCACCCCAGAGGATCACGGGCGAGGCCAACGCCAGGGAGGCCCACTGCCAGTACGTGAACTGCAGCGCAGGGACCATCGCCATCGCGATCACCGGCACGCCGAGCAGGACGGCGCCGAGGAGCCGGGTGCGCAGCGAGGACAGTTCGGCGTCGGCCGGGTTCTCCTGCCCGCCTTCCGCATCCGACGATGCCGATGCTCCGGCGCGCGTCGCGGAGTATCCGGTCGCGACGACCTCGTCGATGATCCGCTGCGGGTCGACACCCTCGGGAGCGATCACCTTTGCCTTCTCGGTGGCGTAGTTGACGGTCGCGCTCACGCCCTCGATCCTGTTCAGGCGTCGCTCGATCCGGTTCGCGCACGAGGCGCAGGTCATGCCACCGATGTCCAGCTCGATGTGCGCGTCACCGGTGGTGCTGCCGGGTGTGCTCATGGTCGATACCTCCTTCGTGAGTGTCAGTGCCCGCCGTGGCCGTCGGCCGGCGGAGCGGGTACGGGTGCGGTCGTGGAGTTCTGCGGCGCGCCGGATGCGCCCGCGTCGAGCACGAAGCTCGCGGTGCGCACCACCCCGTCGACCTGGAAGTCCAGGTACAGCAGGTAGCGCCCCGCGGTGGGGGCCTGGGCCCGGAAGGCGACGGCGGGCCCGCCGGTGTCCCCGGGCTTCGGCTCCGCACCCTCGGGGTGCACGTGGAGGAAGGCGAGGTCTCCCTGACGGAGCGCGACGAGGTGACCGAAAGCACCGAGGTAGGGCTGGAGCGCGGTGACGGGCGCGCCGTCGCGGCTCACCCGCAGCGTGAGCGGGCTCGACGCGCCGGCGGTGAGGTCACCGCCGAGCGTGACGGTGAAGCCGTCCACCTGAGCCGTCCGCGACGGCGCCGGATCGACGGGCGCGTAGCCGCCGGCGACCTCGACGGTGCGCGAGAGCGTGACGGGCGAGCCGGTGGCGGGCGCGAAGTCGGCGTAGAGGCGGTAGGTGCCGGCCTCGGCCCAGCTCCACGGCAACGACCAGGTCCCGGTGGTGCGGTCGAGGCTCGGATGGACGTGCCGGAACCGCGTGCCGTCGGTGCGGACCACGATGAGATGCAGGTCCTTCTCGTGCGTGGTGGTGTACGCGGTGATGGGAGCGCCCGCGGCGCCCTCGATGCGGAAGCTCAGGGCACCGGCCTCCCCCACCGCGCGCGGCGCGGCGACGGGCGCGAACGTGAGCCCGTCGGCGCTGAGCGAGACGCCGTTCACCGCACCCGGTGCCGCGGGCGCGGCCGGGGCGGCGTGACCGCCGTGCCCCTGGTCGGCCTCGGCGTTCCACTGGGCGACCGTGCTGTCGGGCACGACTGCTCCGGCGATGCCGTAGGCGCCACCGAAGGCCACCACGAGCCCCGCGCCGAAAGCCGCCAGCTTGGTCGCCGGGTTCATCGAGCGCCGCTCCGTCTTCCGGCCGTCCATGATTCCTCCTCGGTCAGGGGTACCCCTAGCGGGTATCTGTGTCCGAATGTATACCCCCAGGGGGTATGAATCAAGCCCTCGACGGCCCCGAACCGCGAAGCAGCGAGAAGATGGCGCCTACCGCACCTACGGCACGACGGAGGCGACTACGGCACGACGGTGGCGCCCGGCACCGGGCCCGAGGCCACGCGCACCGTGCGGCAGACGCCCGCGCCCGCGAGCTCGGTGCCGACATCGACGGCGTCGTCGGCGCTCGCGCAGAGGAAGGCGCAGGTGGGCCCACTGCCGGAGACGATGCCGGCCAGGGCGCCGGCCTCCATGCCCGCGCGCAGCGTGCGCCGCAGGCCCGGCTGCAGCGACAGCGCCGCCGCCTGCAGGTCGTTCACGAGCAGCGGCGCCAGACGATGCGGATCGCCCGAGGCGACGGCGGCGAGCAGGTCGTCGGGGCTCCCCGCGCGCGGCGGGTCGCCGGCCTCTCTCAGCCGGTCCAGCTCGCGGTACACCGCCGGCGTGCTCAGACCCTCGCGGGCCAGCGCGAGCGTCCAGTGGAACTCGCCGCGTGCGAGCGCGGGGATCAGGCGCTCACCGCGTCCCGTGCCGAGCGCGGTGTGGCCGTGCAGCGAGAAGGGGACGTCGGAGCCGAGGGATGCCGCGACCTCGTCGAGCTCGTCGCGCTCGATGTCGAGGCCCCAGAGCGTGGCGGCCCCGAGCAGCGCGGCGGCCGCGTCCGCGGAGCCGCCGGCCATGCCGCCGGCCACGGGGATGCCCTTGGCGATGTCGATGCGCATGTTCGGATCACGCCCGTACCGCTCGGCCAGCGCGACGACCGCGCGCGCGGCCAGGTTCGTCGGATCGGTGGGCACGTCGCGCACACCTTCCCCGGTCACGTGCAGCGTCAACGCGTCGGCCGGGGTGAGGGTCACATCGTCGTGCAGCGAGAGCGCCTGGAAGACGGTGACCAATTCGTGGAAGCCGTCGGGCCGCACGTCGCCCACCCCGAGGTGGAGGTTCACCTTGGCGGGTGCCCGCACGGTCAGAGGGGTCGGTACCACGGAAAGCACGCGGTCCAGACTACGGGGCCGGGGCCGCGGGCCGGGCGGCGGCGAGCGCCGAGAACTGCTCGACGGACAGTTTCTCGCCGCGCTCGCGCGGGTCGATACCGGCGGCGACCAGCAGTTCCTCGGCCGCCGGGGGGGACCCCGCCCAACTCGCGAGGGCGGCGCGCAGGGTCTTGCGGCGCTGCGCGAAGGCCGCGTCGACGACCGCCCACAGGCGGCCACGGTCCACGGCGGGCCGGCCGTCGGGGCCGTACAGGTCGATGCGGACCAGGCCCGACTCCACGTTGGGCTCTGGCCAGAACACGGCCCGCCCGACGGTGCCGGCCTTGCGCACGTGCCCGTAGTACGCCGCCTTGACCGACGGGACGCCGTACACCCGCGAGCCGGGCGCGGCGGCGAGCCGGTCCGCCACCTCGAGCTGCACCATCACCAGCACGGTGCGCAGCGTGGGCACCTCGGCGAGAAGGTGCAGCAGCACCGGGACCGAGACGTTGTACGGCAGGTTCGCGACGAGCACCGTCGGCGCGCCGGCGGCGGAGACCTGCGCGCCGGAGACCTTGAGCGCGTCCTCGCCGATCACGGTGAGATTCCCGGCCAACTCGGGCGCGCGCTCGGCCACCGTCTTCGGGAGCTGTTCCGCGAGAACCGGATCGATCTCGATCGCGGTGACGGAGGCGGCGGCGTCGAGGAGCGCGAGCGTGAGCGAACCCAGACCCGGTCCGACCTCGAGCGCGACGTCATCCGGGCGGACGTCCGCGGCGGCGACGATCTTGCGGACGGTGTTCGGGTCGTGCACGAAGTTCTGGCCCAGCGTCTTCGTGGGTCGAACGGACAACTGCCCGGCCAGCGCGCGGATCTCCGCGGGGCCGAGCAGTCGTGCCTGATTCTTGAATTCGGCGCCGGTCACCGGTGTGACTCTACCGAGCTACTCCGAGTTGCCGGACAGTCCGAGCTTCGACGCGCAGGTCGGCCATGCGCCCCAGCCCTGCTCCTTCAGCGTCTTGCGCGCGATGTCGATCTGCTCCTCGCGGGTCGCGAGGTCGGCGCGCGGCGCGTACTTGCCGCCGCCGAAGGCCATCCACGTCTGCTGCGTGAACTGGACGCCGCCGTAGAACGAGTTACCCGTGTTGATCGCCCAGTTGCCGGTGGCCTCGCACATCACGAGGCGATCCCAGACCGACCCGGCGGGAACGAAGGGCGCACCCGGAGCGGTGCCCACGGCGGTGACGCCGGCGACGCCCGCGTCGAGGACCTTGGAGCCGACCTTCTCGCGGGAGACGACCTTGCCGTCCACCACGTGCTCGCGGTACTGGACCTCCTGCTTGCCCGGCTTGCCCGGGTCCTTGATCTCGGTCTTGCCGTTGATCAGCTTCGGGTCGTCGATCTTCTTGGGCGGCGCGGTGTACGGCTCGGTGACCGTGACCGTCGCGGTGCGGTTCCGGTTGACCGAGATGGTCATGCCGGGGGTCACGGGGGTGTTGGCGCTGGGCTTGACGGAGTCCTGCTGGATCAGCGGGACGCCCATCTTCGCGAGGTACTCGCCGACGGTGCGGCCGGCGGCGTTGGCGGCGACCTTGCCGCCCGCGTCGAGCACGGTGGCCGGGACGGGCGTGACCACCGAGACGGCGGCACCGTCGAGCGGGACCTGCGCGTCCGCCGGGAGGGAGACGAAGTTCTTCGCGTCGCCCAGGCCGGCCGAGGCGAGGGCGGCGCCCATCGTGAGGTCGGTGGTCTTGACGGTGCGGACCTTGCCATTGACGTTGACGGCGACGTCGCGGGCGTGCTGCACGGTGATCGTCTCACCGGGCTTGACGGACTCGCCCAGGCCGGGGGTCACGCGGTCGGCGACGCCGGCGTCGACACCGGCGGAGCCGAGGATCGACTTCACCGAGCGGCTCATCGTCGAGACCTCGCGGGTCTGCCCGTCGACCGTGACGGTGAAGTCCTGGTACAGCGCGGCGGCGGTGCCGCCGGAGGCCATGAGGGCCACGAGCATGGCGCCGGTGACGGCGCGGACGGGCGTGTTCTCGAGCTTGGCCGACAGACCCTCGATGATGCCCGGCTTGTCGTCGTCGCCCTCGGCCCGCGCGGCGGGCTCCGGGGCCTCGTCCGCGTCGATCACGGCGGGCGCCTCGGGCTGCGGGTGCTCCGCGTTGTACTTCTCCTCGGCCTCGAGGGCCAGGCTCTCGGCCTCCGCGACGGCGTCGTCGCCGTAGACCTCGGCCTCGAGGTCGATGATCTCGCGGTCGGCCTCGGGGTCGAGGGGCCTGCCGTCGAGGTCGCTGAACCGGGCGAAGACCTGGGTCACGTCGAACTCGGCGGTGCGCTCCCGAGTGCTGCCGAAGGCGCCGCGGCGCGGGTGCGAGGTGGGCTGATCCACCGTGGTGGTGTTGTCGTCTGCGTCGAGCTCAGGCACTGGTGACTTCCCATGGGTGGACTGCAGGTGTGGCGCTCGGCGACGTTTCGGTCGCCGTTACATCACAGTACGGTAACGGAGAAGTGGGAGGCGTGCCAGCTTCTGTTCATTTCGCGCCCGCGAATGTGGCGCCGAACACACGCTCCGCCGTCGCCGTGGTAGCCGACGCGACCTCCTCCGGCGTCACCCCGCGCAGGTCAGCGAGGTAGCGCGCGGTGTACGGGATGCAATACGACTCGTTGGGGGTACCCCGGTACGGGTGGGGTGTGAGATACGGCGCGTCGGTCTCGACGAGCAGTTGACCGTCGGGAACGAGGCGCGCCGCCTCCTGCAGCTCGGTGGCGTTGGTGAACGTGACGGTGCCCGAGAAGCTCAGCACGTAGCCGCGCTCGACGCACGCGCGGGCCATCGCGGCATCGCCGGAGAAGCAGTGGAAGATCACGGTCTCGGGGGCGCCGAAGCGCTCCAGGTCGGCCAGGATGTCGGCGTCCGCCTCGCGGTTGTGGATCATGAGCGGCTTGCCCAGGCGCTTGGCCAGGTCGATGTGCCATTCGAAGGCCGCGTGCTGCTGCGCCGGCGTCGCGACGTCCTCCCGCTTGCCGAGCCAGTACCAGTCCAGGCCCGTCTCCCCGATCGCCACGCAGCGCGGGTCGGCGGCCAGGCGCTCGAGTTCTGCCGGCGCACCGTCGGCCTCGAGCTGGTGGGCGTCCGTCGGGTGCAGGGCCACGGCGGCGAAGACCCGCTCGTCCCATCGGCTCGCCTCGATGACGTAGCGGGCCTGCTCCAGGTCGCAGGCGACGGTGACCACCCGGTCCACGCCGACCGAGGCCGAGCGGTCGACCAGCTCGCGCACCGCCTCGGGCGTGCGGGCACGGCACCCGTCCAGGTGCGTGTGCGCATCCACGAGGCCGGGTAGCGGTGCGGGCAGCGGAGGCGGCGGCTTCTTCTTCCCCATGCCCTCCATTGTCGCGGTACCTCCGCGCGGCCCGCGCCGGGGACCGTACTTAATACTTCGTTAAGCAGCCGCGAAGCCGGGCCTGATGTGCTCGCGTGGTGACCGACCGAGGAGAACGCATGAAGAAGTCCGCCCTGCCCGCCGCCGTCGTCATCGGTGCGGCGCTGCTCGCCGCCTGCTCCACGACGAGCGGGGAGCCCGTCGCGGCCCCGTCGTCGAGCGCGAGCGTCACGTCGTCGTCGGCCGCGGCGAGCACGGCGCCCGCGGCGACGGTGCCGGTGCCCGCCGGACTGGACTTCGGCGCCTACCCGACCCGGGCCCGCACGATCACCGCCTCCGAGAACCGGTCCTGGGTGGTCGAGGGCAACCGGATGGGCGACGAGGCACTGATCCAGGCCAACGAGGTGGACCCGCGCCTGATCATCGGCGGCGGCGGCCTGCGCTCGTTCCCGGTGCTCGACGGCGACGGCCTGCGCAGCCGTGTGCCCGACGCCACGGCCACCGCGTTCCACGCCAACAAGATGCGCGTGGGCATGACCACCACACGATGGTGCGGACCATCGCGGGCAAGAACCCCGCCGTCGCGGGCATCCCCCAGCTCCCGGCGGTGAAGTGCATGACCGGCGGCGATCTGACGTACTGCTGGATGGCGGTCGGCCGCTACGTCGCCTCGGTGTACGACAGCAACCCGGCGCTGGCACGGCAGAAGGCCGCCGCCCAGTTCTCCATCCTCGCCACCACCCCGTAAAGCGGACGGCGTCGCAGAAGCCGCACGATCGACGACAGGAAACACCATGAATCGCCCCCTGACCGTGGTGCTCGCCTCCGCGTTGGCCGTCTCCGCGTGCGGCACCACTGTCGGCGGTGAGGCCACCGTCGCTCCGGCGTCCTCGTCGCGCGCATCGACCACGCCGAACGTTCCAGCAGGCCTCGACCCGGGGCAGTACCCGACGACGACGCGCGACGTGCCTTCGCCGAGTGGCGACAACGCGTGGATCATCGAGGGCAACCGGATGGCCGAGGCCCTGGTCCAGGTCGACGAGGTCGACCGACGCCTCACCGTCGGCGGTGCCGGTCTGCGGTCGTACCCGGTTCTGTCCGGCGATCAGCTCTCCACCCGCGTGCCGGACACCACCGCCAGGATCTTCACCCGCAACCGAATGCGGGTGGGGATGACCACGACCCGCGGCGACGACTTCGACAGACCGACCGTCGCCGTCAGGATCGGGCTGTACCGGTTCGACAGTCCCGAGATCGCCGCGGCGGTCCTCGAGGCGATCACGTCGTCCACACAGGCCCTTCCGAAGGTCGCGATCGACGGCCACGCCGAGGTGTCCGCCGCGGAGTTCACGCCCGGCACCGTCGACGGCTACCGAGCCGAGGGCCCGTTCGTGATCAACGTCAGCGGCACCGCGCCCACGAACGCCGAGGCGGCGCGGTTCGTCGCGAAGGCCTTCGACCTCCAGGTCCCCAAGACGACCGCCTTCAGTCCGACCCCGGTGACGTCGATCCGGACCCTCCCGGGCGACAAGGACGGCGTACTGTCCCGCACCCTCCTCCAGGAGTCGACAGAGCTCACTTCCCTGAGCAACGCGTACTTCGGACTCGAGGCACTGCTGCATCGGATCCGCTACCTCTCGGACGCGGCGCCCTATCGCAAAGCCGGGGTCGACCTCGTCGGGGAAGGCGCCGCCATCGTGTACCGCACGAGGGACGCCGCTGCTGCGACCACGATGGTCGCCGAAGTGACCGCGGACTCCCGGGCGAGGGCGGGGAATCGCCCCGTGGAGTCGCCGGCGGGCCTGCCGCAGGCGCAGTGCACCTTCCGTACCGAGGCGACCAGCTACATCTGCATCGTGTCCGCGGGCCGGTGGGTCACCACTGCGGGCGGCTCCAGCCTGCAGCTCGCGCGCGAGGCGGTGTCCGCCGAGTACGCGATCCTCACGAAGAACCCGTAGCGCGGCGCGCCGGCCGCCGGGCGGCTACTCGGGTTCGGGCTCGACGTAACGCGGGAAGACGCCCTGCGGCTTGGGCAGCGCGGTGCCGGGCGCCAGGCGCGTGCCGACGGCCTCGAAGGTCCGGCGGTCCTTGGGCTGCTCCAGCAGGGTGAGCAGTTCCTCCGCGGACTCGGGCATCACGGGCTGGAGCAGTAGGGCGACCTGGCGGACGACCTCGGCGGTCACGTAGAGCACCGTGACCATGCGCTCGGGGTCGCTCGCCTTGAGCTTCCACGGCTCCTGCGCCGAGAAGTACCGGTTCGTCTCGGCGAGGACCTCCCAGATCGCCTCCAGGTACAGGTGCAGCGCCTGGTCGCCGACGTGCCGGCGGGACGTCGACAGCAGGCCGTCGGCGCGGGCGAGGAGGGCGTCGTCGGCCTCGGTGAACGGGCCCGGCGTGGGCACCGTGCCCGCGCAGTTCTTGCTGATCATCGACAGCGAGCGCTGCGCGAGGTTGCCGAGCTCGTTCGCGAGGTCGGCGTTGATCCGGCCGACGATCGCCTCGTGGCTGTAGCTGCCGTCCTGGCCGAAGCTGACCTCGCGGAGCAGGAAGAAGCGCAGCGCGTCGAGGCCGTACTCGGCGATGAGGGCGTGCGGGTCCACGACGTTGCCGACGGACTTGCTCATCTTCTCGCCCTTGTTGAACAGGAAGCCGTGGGCGAAGACGCGCTCGGGCAGTTCGATCCCGGCGCTCATGAGGAACGCGGGCCAGTAGACGGCGTGGAACCGGATGATGTCCTTGCCGATGATCTGCAGCTTCGGCGGCCAGAACGTCGCGAACTGCTCCGACTGCGTGTCGGGGTACCCCGCGCCGGTGAGGTAGTTGGTCAGCGCGTCCACCCAGACGTACATGACGTGGTCGGGGTCGCCGGGCACGGGGACGCCCCAGTCGAAGGTGTCGCGGCTGATCGACAGGTCCTTGAGGCCGCCCTTGATGAAGCTGACGATCTCGTTGCGGCGGGTGGCGGGCTCGAGGTAGCCGCCCTCGCGATCGAGGAGCTCCAGCAGCCGGTCCTGGTAGGCGGACAGCTTGAAGAAGTAGGACGCCTCCTCGGTCCACTCGACCTCGGTGCCGGTGTCGGTGGAGACGCGGGTGCCGTCCTCGGTGACGGTGGTCTCGTCCTCGGCGTAGTAGGCCTCGTCCCGCACGGAGTACCAGCCGGAGTACTTACCGAGGTAGATGTCGCCGGCGTCGACCATCTTCTGCCAGATGGCCTTCGACGCCTCGTAGTGGTCGGCGTCGGTGGTGCGGATGAACCGGTCGAAGGTCGACCCGACGGCCCGCTGCAGCGCCTCGAAGGCAGCGGCGTTGCGGTCGGCGAGGGCCTTGGTCTCGATGCCCTCCTTGGCGGCGGTCTGCTGCATCTTCAGCCCGTGCTCGTCCGTGCCGGTGAGGTAGAAGACCTCATAGCCGTCGAGGCGCTGGAAACGCGCGATCACGTCGGTGGCGATGTACTCGTAGGCGTGCCCGATGTGGGGCACGCCGTTCGGGTAGGCGATCGCCGTGGTGATGTAGAAAGCCTTGTCTGCAGCCATGGTGCGCCCAGCTTATCGGTGCATCGCAAGCGTGTTCCGGGCGGAATCGCCGACCACGGGAAGTCAGGGCGGCGATCTCCTCCTCACGGGTGATTCCGTCCGGCAGCGGGGACGGGGCACCCTGTGACCGGAACCTCAAGCGCACGCATCGCGTGGGTGATCGGCGCCGGGGTCGCGCTGCTGGTCAGCCTGCGAGCGCGGACGCCGGAACCGAGTCCAGCGCGATGACGGCGCCCGACTCGTCGAGCCGGAACCGGGCGATGTCGCGGCCGTAGCGCACGTAGACCACGTCGTAGTCCACGCCGATGACCTCGGTGTCGACGGTCGGCAGCGCGGTCGCGGTGCCGGCGTACTCGCCCTCCGCGTAGAACCGCACCTGGCTGCGCTCGCCGTGGGCGACGTGCACCCAGGCCAGTCGTCCGCCGAGGTCCGTGCCGCCGTCGATCACCGAGTTCATGGCTCCTCCTCGTGGTTCGGGTGGCAGGCGGATCGGGTGGGAGAGATCCGCCGGCCGAGACCCACTCTTCCGTTCCGGCCCCGCCGCGCACATCCGGTGAAACCCCCATTCCTCCCCGAGATCGCCGCACGGGGCCGTGACAGGATGGCGCGGTGCAACCGGTCGACATGCTGCGCGCGCTCCGCGAACGCGGCCACCGGCCCGCCGCGCTGCTCGGCGCGTGGGGCGGCTTCCACGCAGTGATCGCCCCGGACCCGACGCTGACGCCCGGGATCGGTCCCGCCGACGCCGGGCGCGGCGCGGACGGGAGCCGCACGACGCCGTGGCTGGGCATCGTCGGGTATCCGGACACGACCGACGAGCCGCGGTTGGTGCCGGAGACGATCGGCGGCGATCCGGGTCCTCTCCTGCTTCTCGGCCCCGACGGGCGCTGGACGTGCACCGACCCGGCGTTCTCGATTCCGCACGAGGCCCCCGCGCCGCGGGCCTGGCGGGCCGACTGGACCGCGCCCGACCGGAATGATCACCGGGCCGCGGTGCTCGCCTGCCATGAGGCGATCCGCGCGGGCGACGTCTACCAGGTGAACGTGTGCACCCGCTTCGACGGCGCCCTGGCCGGCGACCCGCTCGATCTGTTCGCCGACATCGCCGCCGCCACCCTCCCCGGCAAGGCCGCCTATCTGGAGGGCGACTGGGGCGCGGTCGCGTCGTTCTCCCCCGAGACCTTCCTCACCGAGCGCGACGGCCTGCTCACCGAACGCCCGATCAAGGGCACACTGCCGTTGACCCGGCCGGCCGCGGACCTGCGCGCGAGCATCAAGGACGTCGCGGAGAACGTGATGATCGTCGACCTGGTGCGCAACGACCTGAGCCGCGTGGCGGCGACCGGCACCGTCCGCACGCCGGAGCTGCTGCGGGTCGAGCGCGCGCCCGGGGTCTGGCACCTGGTCTCGACGGTGACCGCGCGGCAGCGGCGCGGCGTCACCCGCGCGGAGCTGCTGGACGCGACCTTCCCTCCTGCGTCGGTCACGGGCACTCCGAAGCTCTCGGCCCGTACGCGCATCACCGCGTGGGAGCGGCACACCCGCGGCACGTACTGCGGCGCGATCGGTATCGACCACCCGCTGACGGGGTTGGACCTCAACGTGGCGATCCGCACCGTCGAGGCGCGGGACGGCGCGCTCCGGCTCGGCGTGGGCGGCGGGATCACCATCGACTCCGAGCCGGACGCGGAGTGGCGCGAGTGCCTGGACAAGGCGGCGTCGATCGTCGGGTTCCGCCTCGCGGCGCCGGGAGCGGAGCGAGCGGGCCGGTCCGGACCCGTATCTCCCCCGCACGGGTGACGACGGCGCGCGCCGGACGCTGCGAGGCTCGGTGCATGATCGGCCTCCACACCCCCGCGCTCCGCCGCTTCCTGCTGCTCCTGGCGGTGGCCTTCGCCGCCGGGCTCGCTTTCGGCGGCTACCTCTACACCCGGCGCGACCCGCAGGTCGCCGGCTTCGTGCCCTGGACCGCGGCGTGGCCGCAGCACGCGGTGGTGGCCGTGGTCGGGGCGCTCCTCGTGCTCGGGATCCGGGCCCGACGGTGGCCGCCCCGCACGCCCGCCCTCACCCCGGCGCGACTGGTGCTCGCGGCGCCGCTGCTGTTCCTGGTGGTCTTCGCGGCGTTCCGGGCGGGTGTGCAGGTGCTGGCCGGGTTGGATCCGAACTTCACCGTCAACGCGTGGGGCGGGCCGACCTACCTCGGCGCGATGGCCTGCCACTACCTCGACCTCGCCGTCGGTGGGATCGTCGTGGTGGGTGCGCTGCGCCTGATCCTGACGCGCCCGGCGGGCGGGGCCGGCCCGCGCGGGGTTACGCGGGCGGCGAGCGCCGCGTGAACTCCGGCCGACCGGGTCAGTCCTCGGGGGCCGAGCGCCGCTCCGCCAGGGCGGACTCGTAGAGCTCGCGTTTGGAGGCGCCGGTCTCGGCCGCGACGGCCGCGCAGGCGTCCTTGAGCCGCTCCCCCGCGTCGACGCGGCGCAGCACGGCGGCGACGTGGTCCTCGGGGTTCGCCGAGACGGCGGCCGCGCCCTCGAGCACGACGGTGATCTCGCCGCGCACCCCGTCGGCGGCCCATGCCGCGAGTTCGCCCAGCGGGCCGCGGCGGACCTCCTCGTAGGTCTTCGTGAGCTCGCGACACACCGCGGCGCGACGGTCGGTTCCGAGGACCTCGGCGGCGTCGGCGAGCGTCTCGGCCACGCGGTGCGGCGACTCGAAGAAGACGGCCGCGCGACGCTCCGTCACGAGCTCGGTGAGCCAGGCCCGGCGGGCGCCGGACTTGCGCGGCGCGAAACCGTCGAACAGGAACCGCTCGACGGGCAGCCCGGACAGGGCCAGCGCGGTGGTGACCGCCGACGGCCCGGGGAGGCACGTGACGCGGTGCCCGGCCTCGACGACGGCCGCGACCAGGCGGTATCCCGGGTCGGAGACCGACGGCATGCCGGCGTCGGTGACGAGGAGGACGGTCTCGCCGGCGTCGAGCGCGGCCAGGAGCTGCGGGATGCGGCCCTGCTCGTTGTGGTCGTAGAAGCTGAGGATCCGGCCGCGCGGTTCGACGTCCAGCGAGGCGGCGAGGGAGCGGGCCCGGCGGGTGTCCTCGGCGGCGATCACATCGGCCTCCCCCAGCGCGGAGACGAGCCGCGCCGTGGCGTCACCCGGGTTGCCCATCGGCACCCCGGCGACGATCAGTGCCCCGCGCGCGTCCTCTGTTCCCACGGGTCACACCCTACGATGGTTCGCGTGACAGCTGTGGCGATGCCCGAGGGGCGTAGCGAGGACCGCGAGCTGGTGAGCCCGGGCCCGCGGCTCCCGCCCGCGGTGTTCGGCGCCACCGACCGCGCCTTCGGCTGGACCGTGACGCTGGTGCTGACGGCCGTCGCGGCGGCCACCCGGTTCTTCAACCTGGGCTATCCCAGCAACGCCGGCTTCATCGGCAGTACTCCGGTGCAGACCCCGGTCTTCGACGAGAAGCACTACGCGCCGCAGGGCTGGCAGGTCCTCACGGGCGGGCAGTGGATCGAGGACAACCCCGGCTTCGGGCTGATCGTGCATCCGCCCGTGGGCAAGTGGATGATCGCGATCGGCGAGTGGCTGTTCGGATACAGCCCGCTGGGCTGGCGGTTCATGTCGGCGGTGTGCGGCACGCTGCTGGTCTTCATGGTGATCCGCGCGGCGCGGCGGCTCGCACGGTCCACGCTGATCGGCGGCCTCGCCGGGCTGTTCCTGATCTGCGACGGGCTCACGATGGTGTCCTCGCGCGTCGCGCTGCTCGACATCTTCCTGGTCTTCTTCGGCTTCGCCGCGTTCTCGATGATCCTGGTGGACCGCGACCAGATGCGCGAGCGGCTGCACCGCGCGGCCGTCGAGGGCCGGATCACCGATTCGCTGTACGGCCCGCGGCTGGGTTTTCGCTGGTGGCGGTTCTCCGCCGCGATCATGGTGGGCCTGGCGTGCGGAGTGAAGTGGTCGGGCGCCTACTTCCTGATCGGCGTCCTGGTGCTGTCGCTGGCCTTCGACGTGGCGAACCGCCGGCAGTACGGCGTGATCCGGCCCTGGCGCGGGGTGCTGCTGCGCGACCTGATCCCGTCGGGCATGTCACTCGGGGTGGTCCCCGTCCTGGTGTACCTCGGCACCTTCTGGCCGTGGTTCTCCTCGGAGACCTCGGTGTACCGGTACGCGGTGGGCAACCAGATCGGCGACAGCGGCCCCTTCGCGTGGGTGCCCGCGGCGCTGCGGTCCCTGTTCTTCTACGAGACCACGATCCTCGACTTCCACGACGGCCTCACCAACTCCGCCGGCAACCACCACCCGTGGGAGTCGAAGCCGTGGACCTGGCCGATGGGCCTGCGGCCGATGCTCTACCACTACACCGCGGACCAATCGGGCGGCATGTGCGGCGACGGGCCGTGCGTCCGCGCCGTGATGGCCGTCGGGACGCCCGCGTTGACCTGGATCGCGATCCCGGTGGTGCTGTGGGCGCTGTGGAAGATGGTCGTCAAACGCGACTGGGCCTACGCCGCGCCCGTGACCATGTACTTCGCGACCTACCTGCCGTGGTTCCTCAACCTCGACCGGCAGATGTACTACTTCTACGCGCTCACCCTGATGCCCTTCCTGTGCATCATGATCGCGCTGATCTGCCGGGAGGTGCTGGGCCTCGACGGCCGGGCGCGGTACTTCGGCTTCGAGCGGCTGCAACTGGGCCGCTGGCTGGTGGTGCTGTACGCGACGATCGTGGTGCTCAACTTCGCGTGGCTGTGGCCGATCCTCACCGCGACACCGATCCCCATGTGGTGGTGGCGTTTGGAGCTCTGGCTGCCCAGCTGGCAGTAGCGGCCCCCGGGACGCTCAGCCGACGGGTGCGACGGTGCGCGTCTCGCGCGCCAGCATCCACACGACCGCGGCGACGACGCACAGCGCCGCGGTGATCGTGAAGGCCCAGGTGAAGCCGAGGTACTGAGCGATGGCGCCGGCCAGCAGCGGGCCGGAGATGGTGCCGGCGTCCTGCGCCATCTGGTACGCCGAGAGCGCGCCGCCGCTGCGCCCCTTGCCCTGCAGCACGTCGGCGAGGGAGGCCTGCATCGTCGGCGCGACGAGGCCCGTCCCGATGCCGGCGACCACGGTGACGAGGAAGGCCACGAGCACCGAGTCGGTGAACCCCAGCGCCAGTGTGCCGACGGCGATGACGAGCATGCCCACGACGATGAACGGACGGCGGCCGTACCGGTCGGAGGCGCGGCCCGCTGGGAACATGGCGAGCACGTCGCCCGCGGCGTAGGCGGCCAGCGCGTAGCCGGCGATCGCGGCGGGCTGATCGAGCACGGCCGCGAAGAACAGCGGCAGCAGCGAGACCCGCATCGAGTAGACCCAGCCGAAGACGACCGACGTGAAGAGCGCGGCCCGGTAGGCGGAATCGGCGAGGGCCTCGCGCACCGTCGTGCCCGGTTCGGACGACGCCTCCTCCCGGCCGGCGAGGGTGCTGCCCCGCAGGGCGATGCCCACGACGAGCGTGGCGACGACGAGCGCGATCGCGTAGACGACGAAGGGCACCTGCAGGCCGAAGCCGACCAGCGCGCCGCCGAGCAGGGGGCCGCAGATGCCGCCGAGCACGAAGCTCGACGAGTAGACGCCGCTCACCCGTCCGCGGATCTCGGCGGGCGCGATGCGGATCATCAGGCCCATCGCGGAGACCGTGAACATGACGGACCCCACGCCGCCGAGCCCGCGGAAGAGCATCAGCTGCCAGTAGCTCTGGGCGAAGGCCACCGCGAGCGTCGAGGCCGCCACGATCAGAAGCCCCGCCATGTAGATCCAGCGCTCGCCGAAGGCCTTCACGAGCGGTCCGGTCGCCGGGGCGAAGGCGAGCCGCATGATCGCGAAGGCGCTGACGACCGCGGACGCGGCGCCGATGCCCACGTCGAAGGTGCGGGCGAAGGCGGGGAGCGCGGGCGCGACGACGCCGTAGCCGAGGGCGATCACGAAGCTGGCCGCCACGAGGACCCAGACCTCCGGCGGTACCCGCTGCGGCGCGGGTGCGGAAGCTGCTGAGTTCACCGAAACATCATCCGCTAAGAACGCGTCAAGACCCGCATCGGGGGCGTTAACGCGGCGTGAGAACCGTCGTTCCCGGTGGTCCAGTGGAGCCCATGGACATCTCCAACGCGCTGGCGCTCGCCGCGACGATCCTCACCCTGGCGTACCTCCTGTACGCCCTGCTGCGCCCGGAGCGCTTCTGATGAGCGGCACCGTCTCCGGACTGTTGACGATCCTCACCCTGGTGGCGGCGCTCGCCATCGCGTACCGCCCGCTCGGCGATTACATGGCGCACGTCGTCACCACGCCGAAGCACTGGCGCGTCGAGCGCGTCGTCTACCGCCTCGTGGGCGCCGACCCCGAGGCCGAGCAGGGCTACCGCACCTACGCGGTCGCGGCGCTCGCGTTCAGCGCCGTGAGCATCGTGGCACTGACGATCCTGCTCCTCGTGCAGGGGTGGCTGCCCGGCGTGGAGCCGAAGCAGTGGCGCTTCGACGAGGCGCTCAACACCGCGATCTCCTTCGTCACCAACACCAACTGGCAGTGGTACTCGGGCGAGTCCGCGATGAACCTGATCGCGCAGGCGATCGGCCTCGCGGTGCAGAACTTCGTCTCGGCGGCCGTGGGCATCGCGGTGGCCGTGGCGCTGATCCGCGGCTTCGTCCGCTCCCGCACCGACCGACTGGGCAACTTCTGGGTCGACCTCACCCGCATCACGCTGCGCGTGCTGCTGCCGATCGCCGTGATCGGCGCCGTGATCCTCATGGCGCAGGGCGTGGTCCAGACGCTGTGGCAGCGGCACGAGATCGTCGGGCTCGACGGGCAGAAGCAGGTGCTCACCGGCGGCCTGGTCGCGAGCCAGGAGGTCATCAAACTCCTCGGTACCAACGGCGGCGGCTACTTCAACGCCAACTCCGCGCACGCCTTCGAGAACCCGACGGCCGCGACCAACCTGTTCCAGATCTTCCTCATCCTGCTGATCCCCGTGGCGATGCCCCGGATGCTGGGCAACCTCGTCGGCAACCACCGGCAGGGCTACGCGATCCTCGGCTCGATGACGATCATCTTCGCCGTCTCCACCGCCGTCTCCATCGGCGCGCAGCTGGGCAACCAGGGCACGGCCGGCCGGGCCGCGGGCGCCGCGCTCGAGGGCCAGGAGCTGCGCTTCGGGCAGTGGAGCACGGGGCTGTTCGCCACCGCCACCACCAGCACGTCGACGGGCGCCGTGAACGCCGCGCACGACAGCCTCACCCCCGGCGCCGGCGGCGCCGCGCTGGTGAACATGCTGCTCGGCGAGATCAGCCCCGGCGGTGTGGGTTCCGGCCTCTACGGCATGCTCGTCATCGCCGTGCTCACCGTCTTCCTGTGCGGCCTCATGGTGGGCCGCACCCCCGAGTACCTGGGGAAGAAGATCGGCCGCCCCGAGATCACTCTCGCGGCGCTGTACATCCTGGTGATGCCCGCGCTGGTGCTCGTCGGGACCGCCGCCACGGTGGTCCAGGAGCAGGGCGTGGCCGCCATGACCAACGACGGTGCGCACGGCCTGTCCGAGGTGCTCTACGCCTACGCCTCGGCCGCGAACAACAACGGCAGCGCCTTCGCCGGCCTCGCCGTCGACACGCCCTGGTTCAACTACACGCTGGGCGCGGCGATGCTGTTCGGCCGGTTCGCACCCATGGTCGCGATCCTCGCCCTGGCCGGCGCGCTCGCCAAGCAGCACCCCGTGCCCGCCACCGCGGGCACCATCCCCACCCACCGCCCGCTGTTCGTGGGCCTCACCGTGGGCGTCGTGGTCCTGGTGGCCGGATTGACCTTCGTCCCCGCCCTCGCGCTCGCACCGATCTCGGAGGTCACCCAGTGACGAACACGCTGACCGGCACCCCCACCCCGTCGGACCCCAAGGCCGTCACGGCCGCGCCGAAGCGGCGCTCCGCGTTCTCGTTCGCCGAGCTCCGCTCGGCGCTGCCCCGCGCCGCGGCGAAGCTGGACCCGCGCACGCAGATCCGGCAGCCCGTGGTCTTCGTGGTGTGGATCGCGTCGGTGTACACCACGGCGCTCGCGATCGTGAACCCGTCGGTGTTCGCATGGTCCGTCGCGGTCTTCCTCTGGGCGACGGTGCTCTTCGCCAACCTCGCGGAGGCCGTCGCCGAGGGCCGCGGCCGCGCGCAGGCTGAGTCGCTGCGCAAGGCCAAGACGGAGACCGTGGCGCGGTTGCGCACGGAGACCGGCGAGAAGCAGGTGCCCGGCTCGGAGCTGAAGGTCGGCGACCTGGTGATCGTCGACGCCGGCGAGGTCATCCCCGGCGACGGCGACGTGGTCGAGGGCATGGCGACCGTCGACGAGTCCGCGATCACCGGCGAATCGGCTCCCGTCGTGCGCGAGTCCGGCGGCGACCGCTGCGCCGTCACCGGCGGCACCCGCGTGCTCTCCGACCGCATCGTGGTCGAGATCAAGACCGAGCCCGGCAAGAGCTTCATCGATCGGATGATCGGCCTCGTCGAGGGCGCGAACCGGCAGAAGACGCCGAACGAGATCGCCCTGAACATCCTGCTCACGGTGCTCACGATCATCTTCCTGCTGGCCGTCGCGACGCTGCAGCCGATGGCGATCTACTCGGGCGGCGCGGTCGGCGTGGTGGTGCTCGTGGCGCTGCTCGTCTGCCTCATTCCCACGACGATCGGCGCGCTGCTCTCCGCGATCGGCATCGCCGGCATGGACCGGCTGGTGCAGCGCAACGTGATCGCCAAGTCGGGTCGCGCCGTCGAGGCCGCCGGCGACGTCTCGACGCTGCTGCTCGACAAGACCGGCACCATCACCTACGGCAACCGTCGGGCCACGTCCTTCCACCCCGTGGAGGGCGTCGACGAGCACACCCTGGCCGGGCGCGCACTGCTCGCCTCGCTCGCCGACGAGACGCCCGAGGGCCGCTCCATCGTCGACCTGGCGACCGAGCACGGCCACGACGTACCCACCGTTCGGGTGGGCACCGTCGTGCCGTTCACGGCGCAGACGCGCATGTCCGGCGTCGACCTGCCCGACGGCACCCGCGTCCGCAAGGGCGCTTCGGCGGCCGTGCTGGCCTGGGTGGCCGCGGAGCACCACGGCGACACCCTCGGTGCGGCGGTCGGCGAGGCCCTCGGCGCCGTCGACGTGCGGCTCGCCGTCGACGAGATCTCCGCCTCCGGCGGCACCCCACTCGTCGTCGCGCACGCCGAACCCGGCGCGGCCCCGACGCTGCAGGGCGTCATCCACCTCAAGGACGTGGTCAAGGCGGGCATGCGCGAGCGCTTCGCGCAGCTGCGCGAGATGGGCATCCGCACCGTCATGATCACCGGCGACAACCCGCTGACGGCGAAGGCCATCGCGGAGGAGGCCGGCGTCGACGACTACCTCGCCGAGGCCACGCCCGAGGACAAGCTGGCGCTGATCAAGCAGCAGCAGGAGGGCGGCCGCCTCGTCGCGATGACCGGCGACGGCACCAACGACGCGCCCGCGCTCGCGCAGGCCGACGTGGGCGTCGCCATGAACACGGGCACCTCCGCCGCGAAGGAGGCCGGGAACATGATCGACCTGGACTCCGACCCGACGAAGCTCATCGACATCGTGGAGATCGGTAAGCAGCTGCTCATCACCCGCGGCGCGCTGACCACCTTCTCCATCGCCAACGACATCGCGAAGTACTTCGCGATCATCCCGGCGATGTTCGTGCCCCTGGCCCCCGGCCTGGACGTGCTCAACGTGATGCGCCTGCACAGCCCGCAGTCGGCGATCCTCTCGGCGGTCATCTTCAACGCGCTCATCATCGTCGCGCTGATCCCGCTGGCGATGCGCGGCGTGAAGTACACCGCGAAGTCGGCCGACAAGCTGCTCGCGCGGAACCTGACCATCTACGGTCTCGGCGGCATCGTCGTCCCGTTCCTCGGGATCAAGCTGATCGACCTCGTCGTGCAGCTGATCCCCGGGCTCTCGTGACCGCGTCCGCTGCGGCTTCCCTACGACTTCTCGAAGAAAGACAGTGACATGGTGACTTCCGCACCCCGTCAACTCCTCGCCGGCCTGCGCATGCTGATCGTGATGACCGTCGTGCTCGGCGCCCTGTTCCCGCTCGTCATCTGGGGCGTGGGGCAGGTGGCCTTCAGCAGCAAGGCGAACGGCTCGCAGATCGAGCAGAACGGCGCCGTCGTCGGGTCCGCACTGCTGGCCCAGAAGTTCGACGGTCCGCAGTGGTTCCACCCGCGGCCGTCCGCGGGCGACTACGACACCCTCGCCTCCGGCGGCACCAACCTGGGCCCGAACAGCGAGAAGCTGGTCGCGCTCATCGCCGAGCGGCGCGCGAAGGTCGCCGCGGAGGACGGCGTGGCACCGTCGGACGTCCCGACGGACGCGGTCACCGCGAGCTTCTCCGGCCTCGACCCGCACGTCTCCTCCGCGTACGCGCGGCAGCAGGCCGCACGCGTCGCCAAGGCGCGCGGTGTGGCCCCGGAGCGGGTGACCGCGCTCGTCGCCGCGCACACGCAGGGCCGTCAGCTCGGCTACCTGGGCGAGGAGCGGGTTAACGTGGTGACGCTGAACGCCGCGCTCGCCGGCCTCACCGCCACCGCGAAGTAGTCCGGGCCGATCAGGAGGGGACACATGCCGAAGGGGCAGCTGCGCGTCTACCTGGGCGCCGCACCGGGAGTGGGCAAGACCTACGCCATGCTCACCGAGGGGGCGCGCCGGGCCTCGCGCGGGACGTCCGTGGTGGTCGGCTACGTCGAGACCCACGGTCGGCCGCAGACCGAGGCGCAGGTGCAGGGTCTGCAGGTGATCCCCCGCCGCCGGGTCGAGTACCGCGGCGCGGTGCTCGAGGAGATGGACGTCGACGCCGTCATCGCCGCGCACCCGACGGTCGCTCTGGTCGACGAGCTCGCGCACACGAACGCCCCCGGCTCGCGGAACGAGAAGCGCTGGCAGGACATCGCCGAGCTGCTCGACGCGGGCATCACGGTGATCACGACGGTGAACATCCAGCACCTCGAGTCCCTCGGCGACGTGGTCGAGTCGATCACCGGCGTGCGGCAGCGAGAGACGATCCCCGACACCGTCGTGCGGCGGGCCGAGCAGGTGCAGCTGGTCGACATGACGCCCGAGGCGCTGCGGCGCCGCATGGCGCACGGCAACATCTACGCCCCCGCGAAGGTGGACGCCGCACTCTCGCACTTCTTCCGCATCGGCAACCTCACCGCGCTGCGGGAACTGGCGCTGCTGTGGCTGGCCGACCGGGTCGACGAGAAGCTCGAGCAGTACCGCTCCGAGCAGGGCATCTCCGCCGCGTGGCCCACCCGCGACCGGACCGTCGTGGCACTGACCGGCGGCCCGGAGGGCGGCACGCTGCTGCGGCGCGGCGCCCGGATCGCGGCCAAGGGCGCGGGCGGCGAGCTGCGCGCCGTGTACGTGGCGCGCAGCGACGGCCTGTCCGGGGCCTCGCCCGCCTCGCTGGCGCAGCTGCGCCAGCTCACGGAGTCGCTCGGCGGCACCTTCCAGATCGTCACCGGCGACGACGTGGCCGCCGCGATCCTGCAGTACGCGACCTCGGTCAACGCGTCGCGGATCGTGCTCGGCAAGTCCCGGCACCGCGCGCTGACCTCGGTCGTGCGGTGGCCCGTCTCCGACGCCGTGATCGAGGGCTCCGGAGACATCGACGTGCAGGTCGTGACGCACGAGCGCGCCGCGGGCGCGGGCCGCCGGCGGCTGCTCCCCCGCATCGACGGTCCCGAGCCCGTGCTGCTCGGGAAGCGCCGCACCATCGCCGGCTGGGTACTGGCGATCGCCGGGCCCGTGATCCTCACGGCGCTGCTCGCGCAGACCCGGCAGTGGCACTCCCTGCCCACCGAGCTGATGCTCTTCCTGATGCTGACCGTCGCGGTGGCGCTGGTCGGCGGCATCCGGCCGGCCGTGCCCGCGGCGCTGCTCGGTTCGGTGCTGCTCAACTACTACTTCGCACCACCGCTATACACGTTCACGGTGGCCTCCGGCGAGAACGTCTTCGCCGTCGCGATGTTCGTGCTCACCGCGATCGCCGTCGCCAGCGTGGTCTCGATCGCGGCCCGGCAGACCGCCCGCGCCGCCCGCGCCCGTGCCGAGGCCGACGTGCTCAGCGGCCTCGCCGACACCCTGCTCGCGGCGGAGAGCGCCGACGACGAGATCCCCGCCCTGCTCGACGAGGCCATGGTGACCTTCGGGCTGCGCGGCGCCTCGCTACTGCGCCGCGCGGACGCGGACTCCCCGTGGCAGCTGGTCGCGGGGCGGCGCGAGTCGCCGCTCACGCCCGACGAGGGCACGGACGCGGCGCTGGTCGGCGATACGGTGGCGCTCGTCGTCAACGGCGATCCGCTCAGCGCCTCCGAGCACGGCCTGCTCGTCGCCTTCGCGGCGCACGCCGCAGCCCGGCTGGACCGCGAGGCGCTGAGCGCCGAGGCCAAGCAGGCCCGCGCGCTCGCCGAGGGCAACCGCGCGCGGACCGCCCTGCTCAGCGCCGTCTCGCACGACCTGCGGACGCCGCTGGCCGGGATCAAGGCCGCGGTCACCTCGCTGCGCAGCGACGACGTGGAGTGGTCCGACGAGGACGAGGCCGAGCTGCTCGCGACCATCGAGGAGAGTGCCGACCGGCTGGACTCCCTGGTGGGGAACCTGCTGGACATGTCGCGGCTGCAGTCCGATTCGCTGACCCTGCTGACCCGCGAGGTCGGGATCGAGGAGGTGCTGCCCGCGATCTGGACCGCGCTCCCCGACGCCGACCTCGCCTTCGATTTCGCCGAGGACGCGCCGACCGCGCTCGCCGACCCCGGCCTGCTGGAGCGGGTGCTGGCGAACCTTGTCGAGAACGCGGTGCGGCACTCGCGCGGCGGGCCCGTCACCGTCGGAGTCTCCGGCGTGCACACCCCCGACGGGGACCGGCTGCAGGTGCACGTCCGCGACCACGGGCCGGGCGTGCCCCAGGAGCAGCGCGACGCCATGTTCAAGCCCTTCCAGCGGATGGGCGACGCGCCCGCCGGCAACGGCGTCGGCCTGGGGCTCGCGGTGGCCCGCGGGCTCACCGAGGCGATGGGCGGGACGCTCACCGCGGAGGACACCCCGGGCGGCGGGCTGACGATGATCGTGGACCTGCCCGCCGCCCAGCCGGTGAGCAGTGGTGAGGTGGTCTCGTGACGTTCGTTCTGGTGGTCGACGATGAGCCCGCGATCCTGCGGACCCTGCGGATCAATCTCAGGGCCCGCGGGTACGAGGTGGAGACCGCGGCCGACGGCCGGTCGGCGCTGCAGATCGCGCGCGAGCGCACGCCCGACGTGATCGTCCTCGACCTCGGCCTCCCCGATCTCGACGGGACCGCGGTGCTCGGCAAGCTGCGGGAGTTCTGCACGTCGCCGGTGATCGTGCTCTCGGCCCGGCACGGCAGCGACGACAAGGTCGAATCGCTCGACATCGGCGCCGACGACTACGTGACGAAGCCCTTCGCGATGGACGAGTTCCTCGCCCGGGTCCGCGCGCAGGTGCGGCGCACGGGCCTCGTCGACGCCCCGGCGCCCGCGAAGACCGAGGCCTTCGAGGTGAACTTCGAGGCGCGGACGGTGACGCGCGACGGCGCGACGGTGCGGCTCACCCCCACCGAGTGGAAGATCGTGGACGTCCTGGTCCGCAACGCCGACCGGCTCGTCTCGCAGCAGACCCTGCTGCACGAGGTGTGGGGCCCGTCGTACTCGCGCGAGACCAACTACCTGCGCGTCTACATGGCGCAACTGCGCCGCAAGCTGGAGCCGGACCCCGCGCACCCGCGCTACTTCGTGACCGAGCCGGGGATGGGCTACCGCTTCGTTCCCTGAACGATTCGCCCCACCCGAAACCGGGCGTACAATTATTTGTACAACCACTGTCGAAGGAGGACGGATGCGTACCATGACCTACTCGGAGTCCCGGGCGAACTACGCCGAGGTACTCGACTCCGTCGTCGACGACCGCGAAGCCGTGATCATCACGCGCGCCGGGCACGAACCCGCCGTGATCCTGTCACTCGCCGACTACGAGTCGCTTCGTGAGACGGCGTACCTGCTGCGCTCCCCTGCCAATGCACGCCGGCTCCTCGATTCGATGGAGGCACTCGAGCGCGGCGACGGCGCCGAGCACGACCTCATCGACTGATGCGACTCGTCTGGAGCACCGAAGCCTGGGACGACTACCTCTGGTGGCAGGCCCAGGACCGGAGGACCCTGAAGCGGATCGATCTCCTCGTCACCGACGCGATGCGGAACGGCAACGAAGGGATCGGCAAGCCCGAACCGCTCCGCCACGACTTCGCGGGCTACTGGTCCCGCCGGATCACCGAGGAGCACCGGCTGGTGTACAAATTGTCGGGCGGCGACGTGCTCATCGCCGCCTGTCGCTACCACTACTGACCGGCCATCACTCCTGACCGGGGCGCCGTCCTTCCGCACCCAGCGGACGGTCGAGGGCGGTGGCGGTGTAGAGGCCGGTGAGGCAGCGGGTGCCGTCGAGGGAGTCCGTGTAGACGTCGGCGGCCGCGATCATGGTGCGGCCGGGAGGGCCGACGAGCCGACCGACCGCGACCAGCCGCTCCCCCGTCGCCGGCCGGAGGTTGTGCGAGTTCATGGCGGTGGTCGCGGCGATGCGGCCCGAATCGTGGATCGCGGCGAACGCGGCACCGACCGCGGCGATGTCGGCCAGCATGGCGACGATGCCGCCGTGGCAGTGCACGCCGTCGAAGGTGACGTCGGGGACGACCGGCATCGAGAGGACGGCGCGGTCGGGTGTGACATCGTCGACCGAGAGCTGGAGCCAGCGGGCGACGGGCATGGAGTCGAGGACGCGGGCGAGGACGTGATCCAGGGTCGTCATGCTCGAAACATATCACTGATACGATTGCTGGAGAAGATGCCGAGACAGAGAACGAGAACCCCCGAGGTCGCGGACGGGATCGCCGCGGCCGCACTGGAGATCGTCCGCGCCGAGGGCGCCGACGGGCTCACGACCCGGCGCGCCGCGGCCGCCGCGGGCACCAACATCGCCGCGCTCGGCCAGCTGTTCGGGGGCCGCGACGGGCTCGTCAACGCGGTCGCGCTGCGCGGCTTCGCACTGCTCGTCGAGCGGCTCCCCCGGGCGGACGGTGCGCCCCGCGAGGTGCTCACCGCCTGCGCCCGCGCGTACCGCTCCTTCGCCGCGGACGAGCCCGCCCTGGTCGACGTGATGTTCGCGCGCCCGCTCACGGGACCGATCCCGCCCGAGCATCCCGTGCACGAGTGCCGCCGCGTCCTCGTCGACGCCTTCGCCGCGCTCGCCGCGAGCGCCGACCGAGGGGACGTCGAGGCGCTCGCCCTCGGCTTCGGCGCACTGCTCGAGGGCCTCGCGACCAAGGACCGGCACGGCCTGCTGGGCCCCACCGCCGCCGCACGGGACCGGGCGTGGACGCTCGCCGTCGCCGCCTACGCCGACGGTGCCGCCCGCTGACTCAGCGCAGCTCGACGGGCAGGCCCGCCAACGCAAACAGCTCGGCGGGGTCGAGGAAGGCCGAGACGTGCGTGAGCGCGCCGTCGGAGAAGGTCAGGACGTCCAGCTGGAAGGGCAGCCAGACGTCCCCGTCGCGCAGGTACATCGCCGCGGCGGGGAGACCGTTGCAGACCGTCGGGATCATGCGCAGGTCGCCGGCGACCTGCGCCGGGCACTGCGTCCGCGACAGCTCGCCGATCTGCTCGGCGCCGCGGTACCAGCCGGGGATCGGCGGCATCTCCCAGGTGGCGTCGGCGGCGAGGATGCGGACCACGCCGTCGATGTCGTGCCGCTCGAAGGCGGCGCAGAACTCGTCCCACACCTCCCGCTCGTGCGCGGACAGCTCCGTCGCCCGGCGGCCGTCGCGCCCGGCGCCGTCGCCGATGGAGGCCCGCGCCCGCTGCAGCGCGCTGTTCGCCGAGGCGACGGACGTCGCGAGCGCGTCCGCCGTCTCGGCCGCGGAGAACTGCAGGACGTCGCGCAGGATCAGCGCGGCCCGCTGCTTGGCGGGCAGCACCTGCAGCGCGGCGACCATCGCCAGTCCGATGCCCTCCCGGGCCACCGCCGCCTCCCCCGGGTCGCCGAGCGCGCGGTCCGGGAGGGGCTGCAGCCACAGGATCTCGGTCGACGGGGCCACCGGCTCCAGCGGGTTCGCCGGCTCGCCGCCGAGCCCGACGGGCAGCACCCGCCGGGCCGTGGCGGCGGTGAGACAGACGTTGGTCGCGATGGTGTACATCCACGTGCGCACCGACGACCGGCCCTCGAAGCGGTGGAAGGCCTTCCACGCGCGCAGGTAGGTCTCCTGCACCAGGTCCTCCGCGTCGGACGCGGAGCCCGACATGCGGTAGCAGTGCGCGAGCAGTTCCGCGCGCAGCGGTGCGGTGGCCTCGTCGAAGCCGGGGTCGGTGCCGGCGGAGCCGGCGGCGGCGCGACCGGTCATGTCAGCCCTGGGCCCCCACGTGCTCCGGGCCCGCCTCGGCCGCGGCCGGATCCATCCACATGATCTCCCAGCCGTGGCCGTCGGGATCGTCGAAGGCGCGGCCGTACATGAAGCCGTGGTCCTCGGAGCGCCCCTCCGTGCCGCCGGCGGCGACGGCGCGGTTCACGATCTCGTCGACCTCCTCGCGGCTCTCGGCGCTCAGCGCGATCAGGGTCTCCTTGACGCCGGGCGCCGCGGTGGTGGCCTCGTGGAAGGTGCCGAAGAAGTCGGTCTTGAGCAGCATCGCGGCGATGTTCTCGCCCAGCTCGACCGCGACGGCGTTCTCGTCGCTGAAGTTCTCGTTGATCGTGTATCCCACGGCGGTGAAGAAGTCGCGCGAACGCTGGACGTCGGCGATGGGCAGGTTCACGAAGATCATCTTGTGCATGGCGTCGCTCCTGGGGTCTGCGGCATCCGCTCTCGGATACCGTCACATGGTTAGACGGGCCTCGTCGCCGGAACTCATCGGTTCCGCCGAAACTTTTTTTCCGGGCGGGCCCGAGCTACCCCCGCAGCGCCCCGTCGAGGATCTCCAGCCCCTCGTCGACCTCGGCGTCCGTGGCGGTGAGCGGCGGCGCGATCCGGAAGATCGAGCCCATACCCGGCAGCTGCACGACGTTCATGTGCAGGCCCCGCTCGTAGCAGCGCTCCGTGACCAGCCGGCCCAGCTCGTTCGCGGGCTCCTTCGTCTCCCGGTCGGTGACCAGCTCGATGCCCTGCATGAGCCCGCGGCCGCGGACGTCGCCGATCGCCTCGTGCCGGGCGGCCAACTCGTCGAGCCCGGCGCGCAGCCGAGCCCCGCGCGCGGCGACCTCCCGGGCGACGCCGTCGGCGGCACCGTCGCCCAGCACGTCCAGCACCGTCGTGGCGACCGCGGCCACCATCGGATCGCTGACGTGCGTGGTGAAGAAGAGGAAGCCCCGCTCGTGGCAGACCCGCTCGATCTCCGCGGATGTCACGACGGCCGCGATGGGCAGGCCCGCGCCCAGCGTCTTACTCAAGGTGAGGATGTCGGGAACGATCCCGTCGCGCTCGAAGGCGTAGGCGGCGCCGGTGCGCCACAGGCCGGTCTGCGCCTCGTCGACGATGAGCAGCATCCCCCGCTCCTCGCACTTGCGCTTGAGTGCCGCGAGGTAGCCGACGGGCACGTCGATGATGCCGCCCGACGACAGGATCGGCTCCACCAGGCACGCCGCGAGCGAGCCCGTGGATTGCGCGTCGATCAGCTCGAAGCCGAAGTCCAGCTCCGCCTGCCAGTCGTACTTCCCCTGGGGATCGACGAACCGTGAACGGTAGGCGTTCGGCGTGGGCAGGGCGAAGTTGCCGGGCGCCGTGGGGCCGTAGCCCTTGTGACCCGACGAATAGGTCGCCGCCGCGGCGCCCGCGGTCATACCGTGCCAGGACTTCGAGAAGCTGACGATCTCGTGCTTGCCGGTGTACAGCTTGGCCATCCGCAGGGCGGCCTCGTTGGACTCCGCGCCGGTGGTCAGCTGCAGCACGTGGCTCAGCGGCTCCGGCAGGGTGGCGGCGAGCCGCTCGGCGAGCGTCACGACCTGCGGCGACAGCATGCCCGAGAACAGGTGGTCCAGCGTCGCGATCTCGCGCCGCACCGTCTCGACGATCGCCGGATGGCTGTGCCCCAGAATGGCACTCATCTGGCCGGAGGTGAAGTCCAGCCAGCGGCGCTCCCCCGAGTACACGTACGTGCCCTCGGCGCGGTCGATGGGCAGGGGCGCGAAGGTGCCGCCGTAGCGCACGACGTGCGCGGCGACCGAGTCGGAGAAGCTCACGCCCTCACAGTAGCCGCCCGGCGAGGTACGCCCGGGCCAGTTCGACGGTGCCGTCGGCGAATCCGGGATCCGCCTCCAGCGCGTGCCCGTGCGTGCCCAGCCAGCCGAGCAGCTGCAGCCGCCGCAGGAGTACGAAGTCGGGCAGGAGGGCGACGTGCGCGTCCGGCAGGGCCCGGCGGTGCCGGTACGCCGCGGTCCACGCCGCCGCCCACTCCGGCAGCCGCGGGTCGGTCTCCACGAAGGACGCGGCCGCCGCGAATTCGAAGAGGTGCCAGCCGAATCCGGCGTCGTCGAAATCGATCACCGTGAAATCCGCACCCCGTCCCGCCCCGGCCGTGATGAGGTTGGCGGCCCGCAGGTCGCCGTGGATCAGGCCGAAACGGTCCGCGGTGCGACCGAAGCCGTCGACCCGCTGGGCCACGCGCTCGGCCGCCGGTGCCAACGCCCGACGGTGCGCCTCCCCCACCGCGAGCCCGTCGCGCCAGGAACCCCAGCGCGGAACCGACCCCGTGGCGGCATCGGCTCCGCCCGCTCCCGCCGCGCCCGGCCCACCGATCGTGTCGTCCAGATCCCAGCGGAAGCGCGTGAAACCGGCGGGGCGGGGCCAGGTCTCGGCGTGGTCGTGGAAGGCACCGGCGATCTCGCCGAGCGCGGCGAAGTGCGCGACGTCCAGCGCCTCGTCGGGCACGGGGCCGCCGGGCAACTCGGCGAACAGGACCGCGCGGCGCCCCGTCGGCGGGTCGATCAGCACCCCGCTGAGCGGCTCGACCACCGGCACCGTCGTGTCGTGGCGCAGCGTGGCGATCCACGCCAGCTCGGACTCGATGGCCGCGTCGCCGACGTAGCCCGGCCGATGCAGCCGCAGCACCGCGGGCCGCGGGCCGCCGCGCACCCGGAAGGTGGCGTTCTCGCTGACCAGCAGGGGCTCCACCGTCGCGCCGGGCCAGGCCCCGTCGGCGAGGCGGTGCGCGACACGCCGATCGGTGTCCCCGGAGCTCACTTGACCACCTTCATCGTCATCCGGGAGTCGACGCGCACGATCGCCGGATCGCCCATGAGGTGCGTGGTGACCCACTTCTCGTAGGCGTCGAGGTCCGCGACGCGCACGCGGATCACGTAGTCGGGCAGGCCGAACATACGGCGCACCTCGATGACCTCGTCGAAGGAGGCGATGCGCGCCTCGAAGGCCTCCACCGAGGCGCGGTCGTTCGCCGAGAGGTCCGCGTGGATGAGGACCTCGAAGCCGCGGCCGAGCGCCGCCGGGTCGAGGACGGCGGTGTAGCCGGTGATCACGCCGTCGGCCTCGAGGCGCCGCACGCGGCGCAGGCACGGCGCGGGCGTGAGGCCCACGCGCTGCGCCAGTTCCTGGTTGGTGAGCCGCCCGTCGCGCACCAACTCGTCGATGATTGCTCGATCGAGTGCATCCACCAGTCGATTATTGCCAGCATCAGGCGAAAGCTCAACATTCTCGCAAGCACATTGCGCGCAACGCGAAATAGAATTGTCACTCATGGGAGTTCCGTCGAAGGTCGCCGTGGTGCAACTGGGCCTGTTCGTGCTCGGCATCGGCCTCGGCGTGGTGGTCACGGGCAACGGCCTGCCGTGGTGGATCGCGCCGGTGCTGTCGATGGCGGTGTACGCGGGCTCGGTGGAGTTCCTCCTCGCCGGGCTGCTGGCGGCCGCGACGCCGCTGGCGGCGATCGCCGCGACCACCTTCCTGGTGAACTCGCGGCACCTGTTCTACGGACTCACCTTCCCCCTCGGGCGCATCCGCAGCCGCATCGGACGGGCGTACGGCGTCTACGCCCTCACCGACGAGGCCTACGCCCTGGTGAGTACGGCACCGTCGGCCACGATGACCGGGCCGATGATCCTGCGCACCCAGGTGGGCCTGCACGTCGCGTGGGTGAGCGGCTCGCTGGTGGGCGGGCTCGCGGGCGGCGCCTTCCTGCGCGACGTGCCCGGCGTCGACTTCGTGCTGACCGCCCTGTTCGTGGTGCTCGCGCTGGACGCGCACCCGGACCGTACGACGCTCGCGCTCGCGCTCGGGGCGTGCGCGGTCGCGCTGGCCGCCGCGCCGGGCGCGATGCTGCTGGTCGCGATGGGCGGCTTCGCCGGGCTGCTGGTGGTGCGCCACGTCCTGGCCCGCCGGACGAAGGAGGCGGCGCATGCCTAGCACCGGCTACCTGCTGGCGGGGATCGCGATCGCGGCGGCGGTCACCCTCGCGCTGCGGCTGGCACCGTTCGGGCTCGCCTCGGTGCTGCGCGATTCGCCGCTGCTCGCCGACTTCGGGCGGTGGATGCCCGCGGGCGCCGTCGTGGTGCTCGCCGTCTACTGCATGGCGCAGGTGGACTACACGGCGCCGGCGCACGGGCTGCCGCAGATCGCGGGGGTCGCGGCCACGGCGGCGGCGCACCTGCGGCGGCGCAACGCGGTGCTCAGCATCGTCGCGGGCACGGCCGTGTGCGTCGCGCTGAGCTACGCACTGGCCTGACCGTGCTGGCACCATGAGCTGATGCGCGAGGAGACGATCACCGCCGGCGACGTGCGGCTGCGGGTGCAGCACCGCCGCGTGCCCGAGCCGACCGGACCGCCGGTCCTGCTCATCCACGGCATGGCCGCGGATCACCGCACGTGGCGGCGGACCGTCCGCGCCCTGTCCGCCGCCGGCCGCGACACCGTCACCTACGACCAGCGCGGCCACGGCCGCAGCGATCACAGCCCCGAGTACCTCCTCGACGAGCTCGCGCAGGACGCGGAGCACGTCGCGCGGTACGCGGGCCTTGAGGAGTTCGACGTCGTCGGGCACTCCCTCGGCGGCCAGGCCGCGCTGCGGCTCGCGTGGCGCCTGCCCGACGGTGTGCGCCGCCTGGTCCTCGAGGAGATGCCGCCGGTCGCACAGGAGGAGTCCCAGCTCGCGGAGTCGATGGACCTGCCGCTCACGCCGCGGCGGGTGTGGCTCGGGATCAAGCAGGTGGTGCAGACGCCGGGCGCGCTCTCGCGGTTCGACGGGACGATGATGGACTCGGTCTCGCCGCAGTTCCGGCCCGATCCGGCGTGGTGGGAGCGGCTGTCGGCCACGCCGCAGGAGACGCTCGTGATCTCCGGCGGGCCGCGCGACTTCCTGCGTCCCGAGTACCTGCGGCTCGTCGCCGATGCCCTGCCGCGCGGCGAGTACCTGGAACTGCGGGGCGGGCACACGGTGCACCGCGAGTCCTCCGCCGCGTTCGCGCGGGCGGTGCTCGACTTCCTGCGGTAGCGGCGTGCGTCGGGCCGCGTGACCGGCGAAGGGCCCGTCCCGCCGGGTGGCGGAACGGGCCCCTTCGTCGAAACCGGTGCTACGGGGTCAGCGGAGCCACCTGGCCGCCGGAGAGGCGACGCCAGGTGTAGACGATCACCAGCAGGCCGATCGGCAGGGTGATGATCGCGCAGATACCCATGATCAGCGTGGTGAGGATCCACACGAGCAGCGAGTTACCCACGTTGTTCTTCGCGGTCTCGAAGCTGGTGCGCAGCGCGTCGCCGAGGCCGAGGTTCCGGTCGATGGTCGCGACGAGCACGAACATGAACAGCCACGCGGCCACCAGGCCGGGGATCAAGCACAGCAGCGAGCCGACGCCGACGATCAGGCCGACGACGAGGGCGGCGACCAGCGCGGAGCCGGTGTTGCGCGGCTTGAAGAACGAGCCGAGCGTGACCTGCTTGCCGTCGGCCAGGTCCAGCAGCCCCGAGAGCAGCGCCGTGTGCACGAGGTACTGCACGATCGAGATCACCAACGCGAACAGCAGCGAGCCGCCGAGGCTCGCGCCCAGCGAGACGTTGTCCGCGGTGTAGGTGTTGGTGGTGGGGTCGTACGTGGTGTCGCTCGACGCCAGCATTCCGCCGATCAGCAGGCTGTAGCCGATGCCGAAGACGACGTAGAAGATCACGCCGTAGATCAGGCCCGCGACGAGGACGGAGCCGGCGTTCTTGCTGAACTTGTTCCACGCCCAGGAGAAGGCGTCACCGACGTTGAACGGCGGCTGTCCACCGAACTGCGGGGTGCCGTAGCCGCCGCCGGGAGGGGGCGGCGGGAAGCCGCCCTGGGGCGGGGGCGGGAAGCCGCCCTGCCCGCCCTGCGGCGGCGGGAAGCCCTGGCCGCCCTGGCCGTAGCCCGGGTCCTGCGGCGGCGGGAAACCACCGGCGGGCGGCGGCGGGTAGCCGCCCTGGCCGTAACCGGGCTGCTCCGGGTAACCACCGGGCTGGTATCCACCCTGCTGCGGATCCTGCGGGTTCTGCGGGTAGCCGCCCTGGTTGTCACCAGGGTAGTTCGGCGGCTGCGTCATGGTCTCCTCCTCCTCGCATGAACGATCCCGGCAAACCTACCAACACCAGGTGATGCACACCATAGGTGGATACTCAACCGCCGTCGGCCCGACGTTCGGCCTCCCGCTTGGCCTTCCGAAGTGCGAATTCCTCCTCCTCGAGCCGTGCCGCCTCGTCGGGCGGGGGCGCGCCGCCGCCGAGTCGCGCGGGCACCCAGTCCTCCCCCGCGGGGGCGGGGAATCCGCGCTGCGCGTCGGCGAGGGTCTCGGACATCGCCGCCCGCAACCGGGCCGTCAGGGCGACGGGATCGTCACCGTCGGGCAGGAGCGCGGGACCGGCCTGCACGACCACCGGGAAGCGGTGCCGGCCGATGCGGCGCTGCGTGCCCTTGGACCAGATGCGCTGGGTTCCCCAGACGATGACGGGGACGATCGGCACGCCCGCCTCGATGGACATGCGGGCGGCGCCGGACTTGAACTCCTTGATCTCGAAGCTGCGGCTGATGGTGGCCTCGGGGTAGACGATCACGGCCTCGCCGGCCTCCAGCGCGGTGACGGCCTCGTGGTAGCTCTCGGCGCCGTGTTCGCGGTCGACGCCGATGGCGCCGCAGTGCTTGATCAGGAAGGCCATGATCCGGATCTTCTTGAGTTCGGCCTTGAGCATGTACCGGGGCCAGCGGCCCGCGCGGCGGGCGGCGAGCCCGGCCTCGAGGAAGTCGACGTAGCTGGTGTGGTTGACGGCGAGGAGGACGCCGCCCTCGGCCGGGATGTTCTCCAGCCCGCGCCAGTCCACTCGCAGCCCCTGCGCGCGGAGGATGCTCCTCGCCAGGACCTGGACCACCTCGTAGACGGGTTCGCGCCGCGCCATCACACCCCCTGTGCTCGCTCTTGAGCCGAGGATACGACGGCGCGGCGCGGGCCGCGTCGGTTCAGTACGCGACCGAGAACCGCTCCCGCTCGTGCGCGGGGGTGAGGATCTCGTCGACGAACGCGATCGCGTAGTCGGCGCCGGAGATCTCGGAGTTCCCGTCCGCGTCGGTGAGCAGCAGGTCGCCGCTCGTGCGGAAGGCGCCGCGCTTCTCGCCGGGGTTGAACGAGCCGTAGCTCGCGGCCGGGCTCAGGTAGAACCAGTCCACGTCGCCGACGGTGCGCAGGTAGTCGAGCGCGCGATCGTGCTCCTGCGCGATCGGCTTGACGGCGTCGGGGAAGGACGGGGTGTCGACCAGCTTGGGGCCGCCCTCGGCGACGAGCAGGCTGCCCGCGCCGCCGACGACGCCGAGGCGGGCGCCGGTGGCGCGCGCAGCGGTGACGAGGGCCTCCAGGGCGGTGGGCAGATCGGTGCCCTCGCCCGACGGTGCCGCGGTCGGCAGGGCGGAGACGATGACGGCGGCGCCCTCGACGGCGCGGGCGACGAAGTCGGCGTCGGTCACGTCGCCGGCCTCGGCGGTCGCGCCCGCGGGGACCTTCGCGACGTCGCGGGCGACGCCGACGACCTCGATGCCGCGGTCGAGGGCTTCCGTGGTGATGTGGCCGCCGGAGTAACCGGAGGCGCCGAAGACGGTGATCCTCACTGGCGCACCGCCTTCGACCGGCTCTTGAGCAGGTGGGTGTCGGCGGCGAGCGGGCCGTGCGAGGCGATGCCCACGGCGATCAGGCCGGCGATGAGCGCCAGGGGCAGCTCGTAGCCGCCGTTGCTCGCGAAGAAGCCCGCGTCCCAGTGCACGAAGATGATCGCGCCGAGCATGTCGATGATGCCGAGCACCGCGACCAGCGGCACGGCGAGGCCGATGATCAGCGCGGCGCCGCCGACGAGTTCGACGATGCCCGCGAACCACGCGGACAGCGTCGGGAGCGGCACGTCCATCTTCTCGAAGCTCGCGGCGACGTTGTCGATGCCGTTGGTGACGAACTTCTGCCAGCCGTGCGCGAAGAAGATGACGCCGAGGATCACCCGGGCGATCGTGGAGGCGAGGCCTTGGCCCCGCTCGAGCTGTGCGGCCATGATGACCACTCCGTTCTATTGTTGAAGCTTCAATCCTGCGTTATCATCGAAGCACAGACGAATCGTAAGCGCAATACTTCTGTACGTGTAAGGTTTCCTCATGGCCGAATTCGATGTCTTCGCGAAGAACTGCCCCTCGCGCGATGTCTTCGCGCACGTCACCGGGCGGTGGGGCGCGCTCGTCCTGGGACGGTTGACCTCGGAGCCCCAGCGCTTCGGCGAGATCCGCCGCCAGGTGGAGGGCATCAGCGACCGCATGCTCACGCAGACGCTGCGGTCCCTCGTCGACGACGGGCTGGTCAGCCGGTACTCCGCCGGCACCAATCCCCCGTACACCGAGTACCGGCTCACGCCCGCCGGTACCGACGTGGCGGCGGCGGTGCTGCAGTTGGCGGAGGCCGTCGAGGCCGCGATGACCACCACGCAACGGTCGTAGGGCGCTTCCCACGCTCGAAAGGGATGCCATGACCACCATGCCCGCGCTGTTCCTCAGCCACGGCGCCCCACCGCTCGTCGACGACGAGCGCTGGGTCGCGCAACTCCGGACGCTCGCCGCCGACCTGCCGCGGCCCGAGCAGATCCTCGTCGTCTCCGCGCACTGGGAGGCCGCGCCGCTCACCGTGGGCGCCACCGACTCCCGGGTCCCGCTCACCTACGACTTCGGCGGCTTCCCCGAGCGCTACTACCGCACCGTCTACCCCTCGCCCGGCGCGCCGGAACTGGCGGACCGGATCGCGGCGATGGCGCCCGACGATCAGCCCGTGCACCGGGACGAGCGGCGCCGGCTGGATCACGGCGCGTACGTGCCGCTCACCGTGATGTACCCGGAGGCCGACATCCCCGTCCTGCAGGTCTCGCTGCCCACCCTCGAGCCGGAGGCGCTGTTCGGCCTCGGCCGGCGGCTCGCGGAGCTGCGGGAGGAGGGCGTGCTCATCATCGGCTCCGGGTTCACCACCCACGGCCTGCCCTTCCTCACCGACCCCAGCGCCGACGCCGCCGCACCCGGCTGGTCGCGCGAGTTCGACGCGTGGGCGCACGAGCGGTTCGTCGCGGGCGACGTCGACGGGCTGATGCGGTTCCGCGAGGAGGCGCCCGGCATGCCGTACGCGCACCCGCGGATCGAGCACTTCGCGCCGCTGTTCGTCACGCTCGGCGCGGCGACCGATCCCGAGGCCGCGCCCGAGGAACCGATCGACGGCTTCTGGATGGGACTGGCCAAGCGCAGCATCGTCGCGGCCTGAGCCGTCCGGTTCAGGCTCCCGCGCCGACGTACTCCCGCAGGGCCGGGTCGCCGGATTCGAGGCGGTCGACGATCTCGCCGCCGTCGCAGCGCAGCAGCGCCACGACGACCGCATCGTCGGAGCGACTCAGCACGGCCCACGTGCCGCCGGAGTCCTCCCAGCGGAGCAGTTGGTCGAGCGGGGTCATCGTGGGGGCCGGGTCACGACGGTCAGGCGACGGCCTTCGCGACCAGGGCCGCGATCCGCGCCTCGGTCTCGGCGTCCAGCGCCGTGACGTTCCAGACGATGGGGTGCATGTTCGCACCCTCCTCGTGGGCCGGATTCACCGTCTCGCCGAAGCCGAAGGCCACGTAGGTATCGCCCGGCTTGATGTAGCAGACGTCCTCACCGCCGCCGATGTAGAACGGCAGCCCCCACCGCACGACGGGCTCGAGGCCCGGCGCGTTCTCCCGGATGATGGCGTGCAGGCGCTCCCCGATCTCGGCGTACGGCGCGGGCATGGCACGGAGCTTCGCGAGAACGGCGGCGTCGCCCTTCTTGGTGAACACGATGAGCCTCCTGGCTGTTCGACGGCGTCTCCACCCTACGGGCCCGGGGCGGTCCGGAAACGAGTTCGGGCGGGGCTCTGATTTCTCAGAACCCCGCCCGAACTGCGGTTTCCTCTGTGGAGCTAAGGGGAATCGAACCCCTGACCTCCTCGATGCGAACGAGGCGCGCTACCAACTGCGCTATAGCCCCTTGCGGAACTCGAATACCTTAGCAAGCCCCGCGGCCAAACTGTTAACCGACCTTGCGCTCGTACGGTTCCCGCAGGTCAGCCGGTCGATCGAGGAAGTCGAACTCCTCGGCGCGGTAGCGCGGCAGGTGGTCGAAGGCCGGGTCCTCGTCGTCGATCTCCATGACGATGCAGCCGCCGCGCCGCAGGTGCGCCGGCACGCCGTCGCGCACCTCGGCCTCGCGGGCACGCTCGCGGCGGGCCCGCTCCAGGCGCGCCATCCGGCGACGACGGATCTCGGTCTCGATGCGCACCGTCCGGCGCAGGTAGGCGAGGTAGACGACGAGGGCGACCATCACGGCGCCGAGGCCGTACCAGGCGAACGGCACGTTCATCAGGCCCGCGCCCAGCGCGACCACCGCGAGCACACCCAGCACGAGCGTCACGCGCTGCCGGAACCGGAACCGGGCCTCGGTGATGCGTGCGTCGTTCTCGGGGTCGTAGCCGCCCCGCCGGCGGCGCGGCTCCGCCTCGACGTCCTCGGCCGCGTACTCGGCATCGGCCTCGGCATCGATGTCGTCGTCGCGTTCGTCGGCGGCCCGCGCGGGGCGGGCGACGGGGGCGAGCTCCTCGGTGAGCTGCTCGTCCGCGGGCACCTCGTCGACGGCCTCGTCCACGAACTCGACGGCCTCGTCGGCCGGGAGTTCCGCGATCGGCTCGATCTCGTCGGCGGACTCCGGCTCGGGCGCGGTCACGCGCCGGACGATGGGCTCCGACTCCGGCGCGGCGGCATCGTTCTCGGCCTGCGCGACCGGCTTCGCCACGGGGGCGTCGAGGTCGTCCAGGTCCACGACCTTCGCCTTCGCGCGCATGGCCGCGCGCTCGACGGTGGGGATCGGGGTGGTGTCGCCGTCCATGGGACTCGACCCGTGCAGGTCGTCGACGTCCGAGTCCACGTACGCGTGCGCCTCGGCCTCCTCGTCGGCGAGCAGTGTGTCGTCGGCGGCACCGTCGGCCTTGCCGAGCACGATGCGGCCGTCGACGTCCTCGTCGAGATCCTCCGCGGCCGGCGCCTCCTCGGTGCGAGTCTCGGCGACGGTGGCCGCCGGGCGGATGCGGCGCCGCACGGCGCGGGTGGCGGAGCCGCCGCGGTGCAGCAGGCGCGTCTTCAGCGTCGCGTCGGACACCTGGTTCACCTTGGGGTGCCGCGCGGCGAGCATCGGAACGAGCACCACCAGCCACGCGACGATCAGCCCCACCCAGAGCAGTGTCTGCGGGATCATGTCGGCTCCCTCCGGCAATCAGCGAGCACGGATCACATCCGTGTAAGTCGCCTCGAAGGCTATTTCACCAGGGTGGATCAGCGCACCCGACGCGCCGTAGGCAAACCCCAAAAATCTCAAACAGTCACTTCAGTCACACGCTCAGAACCGGGCCCGCCCCGACCGGACCACCCGCGCGACCATCGAGTCCGCGACCTCCTCGGCCGTGATCGCGACGAGCAGGTGATCGCGCCAGGCACCGTCGACGTGCAGGTACCGCCGCAGCAAACCCTCCTCGCGGAACCCCGAATTGCGGAGCACGGCACGCGATCCCGCATTCTCGGGGCGCACCGTCGCGTCCACGCGGTGCAGCCGCAGAGCCCCGAAGCAGTGATCGACGGCGAGCGCGACCGCCGCCGTCGCCACCCCGCGGCCGGTCACCCGCCGGTCGACCCAGTACCCCACCCAGGCGCTCTGCAGCTGCCCGCGGGTGATGTTCCCGATGGTGATCTGGCCGGCGTAGGCACCGTCGACCTCGATGACGAGCGGAACGATGGTGCCGGACCGGGCCTGCGAGCGCAGGGAGGCGCACAGCGGCTGCCACTGCGACGCGGCGTGCCGGCGCTGCCAGTTCACCTCGCCCGACGGTTCCCAGGGCTCGAGCTCCACCCGGTTGAGCAGGCGCAGCCGCGACCACTGACGACCGTCGCGGGCGCGGATGGGACGCAACCGCACGACGCCGGCGGCAGTCGTGAGGGGCCCGAGTTCGACCTGCCAGTCCGCTCCGAACACCGCGGTCAGCCGCGCTGGGCGAGGAAGGCGACGACCACGTCGTCGCCCGCGCGGACCTCGGTGACCTCCGGGTCCACCACGATCAGGCAGTTGGCCTCGGCCAGACTGACCAGGAGGTGGGATCCGTTGTCCGGGATCGGCGCGACCATGAACTCGCCGGTGTCCTCGTCGCGCATGAGCTGGCCGCGGACGTACTCGCGACGGCCCGCCGGCGACTGGTGCGCGGCGGCGCTCTTCGCGGTCACGAGCCGGCGCATGGGCTGCCGCTTGCCGAGCGCGATGCGGATGAGCGGGCGCACCATCACCTCGAAGGCGACCAGCGCGCTCATCGGGTTCGAGGGCAGCAGGAAGGTGGGCACCTGGTCGGCGCCGAGGGTGCCGAAGCCCTGCACGGACGCGGGGTGCATCGCGATGCGGTCCACCTCGAGATCGCCGAGCTCGGTGAGCGCCGCGGTGATGTCCTCGGAGGCGGTGCCGCCGAGCGCGGAGGTCACGAGCACGACCTCGGAGCGCTGCAGCTGTGCCTCGACGGCCTCCCGCACGCCGTCGGTGGTGACGATGCCGACGCGGTGCACCTCGGCGCCGCAGTCGCGGGCGGCGGCGGCCAGCGCGTAGGAGGCCACGTCGTAGACCTGGCCTGCGCCGGTGTCCCGGTCGATGTCGACGAGCTCGCGGCCCACGGAGATCACCGCGACGCGCGGCCGCGGGTGCACCAGCACCTTGTCGCGACCGACGGCGGCGAGGAGGCCCACCTGCGCGGGGCCGACGACGGTGCCGCGGCGCACCGCGACATCACCCGGCTGCACATCGTCACCCGTGCGACGGACGTACTGCCCGGATCGGACGGAGTGTCCGACGCGGACCTTCGACAGGCCACCGTCGGTCCACTTGTCGGGCAGGACGGCGTCGGCGAGCGTCGGCAGGGGCGCGCCGGTCTCGACCTTGACGGCCTGGCCGGGCTGCAGCCGGATCGGCTGGCGGTTGCCCGCACGGACCTCGCCCACCACCGGCAGCGACACCACGATGGACTCCCCGGTCTCCTCGTCGGTCTCGCCGGCGGTCGCCACGTCCACCGAGCGCACGGCGTAGCCGTCGATCGCGGCCTGATCGAAGGCGGGGAGAGCGTTCTCGACGACCACTTCCTCCGCGCACATGAGGCCCTGCGCCTCGGAGATCCCCACGCGCACCGGGCGCGGCGCCACCGCCGCGGCCGTGACCCGTGCCAGATGGTCCTCCACGGAGCGCATGTACTCGGCCTCCTACTTGGTCAGGCGAACCTGCAGCCACTCGCGCAGGTCGGGCCCGTAGTCGTCACGGTCCAACGCCAAGTCAACCGCAGCCTTGAGGTAGCCCCCGGGATTTCCGAGGTCGTGTCGGGTTCCGCGGTGCACCACCACGTGCACGGGATGGCCCTCGCTGATGAGCAGCGCGATGGCGTCCGTCAGCTGGATCTCGCCGCCGGCGCCCTTGTCGATGCGGCGCAGCGCGTCGAAGATCGCGCGGTCCAGCAGGTAGCGGCCCGCGGCCGCGTAGTTCGACGGGGCGTCCTCGGCCTTGGGCTTCTCGACCATGCCGTTGACCTTGAGCACGTCGGGATTGGCGGCGTCGGGCACGATCTCGACGTCGAAGGCGCCGTAGCTGCTGATCTGCTCCTTGCTGACCTCGATCGCGCAGAGCACCGAGCCGCCGCGCTTCTCGCGGACCTTCGCCATGGTGGTGAGCACCCCGTTGGGCAGCACCAGGTCGTCGGGCAGGAGCACGCTGACCGCGTCCTCGTCGTCGTCCAGCACGGGCTCGACGCAGGCCACGGCGTGCCCCAGGCCGAGCGGTTTCTCCTGGATGACGGCCTCGGCGTGGATCAGGTTCGGGGCGCGGCGCACCTTGTCGAGCATCGCGGTCTTGCCGCGCTTCTCCAGCGTGCCCTCGAGCACGAGGTCCTCGACGAAGTGGGCGACCACACCGTCCTTGCCGGGACTGGTCACGATGCAGAGGCGCTCGGCGCCGGCGGCCGCGGCCTCCTCCGCCACCAGCTCGATGCCGGGCGTGTCGACCACGGGCAGCAGTTCCTTCGGCACCGTCTTCGTCGCGGGGAGGAAGCGGGTACCGAGGCCTGCGGCAGGGACGATCGCGGTCTTCGGAATGGACGGCGCTGTGGTCATTCCCCCACCTTAGGCTAGGTCACGTGATGGTAACGATCCGAGTGGCTGGGAGTTCGCCGCATGACCGCTGAATCCAAGGCCGCCTGGCGCACGCGGTTCCGCCGCGGCCGGGCCGCGATGTCCGACGCCGCGCGCGCGGCGGCCGCGGCGTCGTTGACCGAGGTCCTGGCCGGTCTCGACCTCGGCGAGGTGGTCGCCGCCTACGTCCCCGTGGGCTCCGAGCCGGGCTTCGTCCTCGACCGGACGGTGCTGCTGCCGGTGACCCCGCCGGAGCCGGGACCGCTGGACTGGGCGTGGTCGGGGTCACTGGCTCCGGGCCCGTTCGGGCTGCTCGAGCCCGCGGGTTCCCGGCTCGGCCCGGACGCCGTGACCTCCGCCTCGACGGTCCTGCTGCCCGCGCTCGGCTGTTCCCGCGCGGGGGTGCGGCTGGGGAGGGGAGCCGGCTACTACGACCGGTCGCTGACGCCCGGCCCCCGGCTGATCGCGGTGGTCTACGACGACGAGCTGGTGGACTCCCTGCCGGCGGAGCCCACGGACGTACCGGTGCACGCCGCCCTGACACCATCGGGTTTGGTGGAGTTCTGAGCCCCGGCGATTTCGCATCGAGACAAGACCCGAGGCCGGATTCGGCTTCGGATGCGGCTGCAGTGCTGAATCCCCGGCCGGGGTCGTCCATCCACAGGTAAACGTACGAAACTTGTTTGATCCACAGGCACCGGCCGTACGCACGCGATCGGCTCAGGTGCACCTCCAGGATCGCTTCCATGGATACTCCAGCGTTCATCGCGCGGATCGCAGCACACAACGGGGGCGTCGTTTCACGCCGGCAACTCGTACGCGAGGGCGTCGACGTCGCGGAGATCGAGCGGCTGCGCAGCCGCCGCGTGATCACCCCGGTCCGCCGCGGCTGGTACGCGACGCCGGACGCGCGGCCGATCGTGCTGGCCGCGGTGAAATGCGGCGCCGCGATCACGTGCGTTTCGGCGCTGGAGTACTACCCCGGGGTGTGGATTCCCCCTCGGCGGAGCCAGACGCATCTCCGCTGGCCTCGGCATCTCAAGCACCAGCGGACACACAGGCAGTGCCGGGCGTTCCGCTCTCTCGCGACGCCCACGAGCGCCGTCGATCCGCTCCCGGTCGCGGTGCTGTGCGCGGCGCAGTGCCTGGCGGACGAGGAGATCGTCGCGGTCCTCGACTCGCTGCTGCGCCCGCCGAACCTGTGGACCGTGCAGGACGTTCGCGCGTTGTTCGACGGCGCGCCGAAACGCATCGTCCGGCTGCTCGGGCTGCTCGATCCCGCTTCTGGGAGCGGAACCGAGTCGATCGTCCGCTACCGCCTGCACTGCCTCGGAATCACAGTGCGGACGCAGGTGCCGCTGCCGTGGGGGATCGTCGACCTCCTGTTGGGAGACAAGTTCGTCGTCGAGTGCGACAGCGAGGGCTACCACGGCGGGGCTCAACGTCGCGCCGACCTGCGTCGCGACCGGATCGCCGTGCGCGGGGACTATCGCGTGATGCGCATCGACTACGAGGATGTCATCGCGAACTGGGAAGAGATTCGCGACGACATCCTCGACATCGTCCGGACCGACCGCCACCTGGGGAAGACCCGGGAGATTCGCACTGAGACGGGCACCGAGGCCGGATCCGGCTTCGATGCCGCGTAGGGCGCGAAATCCCCGGCGTTCAGACCAGCAGTCGGGAGATGTACTTCTCGCCGTACGCGCGGAGTGCGGCGGAATCGCTGATGTCGAGGCCGGTCGGCGAGTTGGAGAGCAGCGATCCGGTGATCCGCAGCATCAGGTCCACCACGGAGCACAGCTCGGCGTAGTCCTGCTCGGCACCGGTGTTGCGCAGCCGGATGACGATGCCCTGGATGAGCAGGTCCCACACGCCGCGCGGGATGCGTAGGAAGTACTCGGGCTCGGCGGCCAGCACCTTCGAGACCGCGAGGTTCGACTCGGCCTGTTCGATGCTCAGCACGAAGACCTCGACCAGCGTCTGCTGCGGCGTGTACCCGACGATCGTCTTGTCGAGCTTGCGGCGCAGGGTGCGGATCTCGATGGCCACGACCCGGGCGATCAGCTGGTCGCGGTTCGGGAAGATCCGGTACAGCGTGCTGCGGGAGACGTGCGCCTGCTTGGCGACCTGATCCATGCTGACGCCGGGGATGCCGTTCGCGGCGATCACCTCGCGTGCCGCGTCCACGATCCGCCGCGCAGGTGAGGGAACCGTCATGGCGGTATCGTATCCGCTCACATCCTTGGCACTCGAATCGCAGGAGTGCTAATTCGAGAGGTAGAATCAGTAGGTGCCTACCTATTCGTATCAGTGCAAGGAGTGCGGCGAGGCCTTCGACGCCGTCCAGTCCTTCTCCGACGATCCGTTGACCGTGTGCCCCAACTGCGGCGGCCCGCTGCGGAAGTTGTTCAACTCCGTCGGCGTCGTGTTCAAGGGCAGCGGCTTCTACCGCACCGATTCCCGCAGCTCCAAGGCCGATACGACGGCCAAGTCCGAGAAGAAGCCGGACGCGCCGAAGGCCGATAAGGCCACGACCTCGGGCTCGTGATGCACGCCTTCGACGAGGCGACGGCGCTCCAGCCCATCGACGGGGGCTTCCGCGCGCGGACCCACCCGGCCTACAACAACATGGTCGGGCCGTTCGGCGGGATCACCGCCGCCACGGTGGTCACCGCGCTGCAGGCGCACCCCGATGCGCAGGGCCACCCGCTGAGCCTCACGCTCAACTACGCCGCCCCGATCAAGGACGGCGCGCTGGACGTCGCGATCACCGTGCTGCGCACGAACCGTACGAACCAGCACTTCACGTTCGTCATCAGTCAGGGCGACGGCGCCGTCGCCTCCGGTACCGCGGTGTTCGGCACCCGCCGCGACACCTGGAGCGCCACCGAGCTGTCCTTCCCGCCCGTGCAGGGCCCGGCGGACTACCCCGAGCTGTCCATGCCGGAGTTCGTGGAGTGGGCGAAGAACTACGAGACCCGCTTCGTCGAGGGCAGCCTGGAGATGGACGGCCCGCAGGACGGGTCGACGACCACCATGTGGATCCGCGACAAGCCCGCGCGCCCGCTGGACTACGCCGCGCTCGCGTCGATCTCCGACTCCTTCTTCCCGCGCATCTTCCTGCGCCGCGGCACCTACGTGCCCGCCGGGACGATCTCGCTGACGACCTACTTCCACGCGAGCCCCGCGGAACTGGAGCAGCAGGGCGACGACCACGTGCTCGCCACCGCGCGCGCGGCCCGCTTCGGACACGGCCATTTCGACCAGTACGGCCAGGTCTGGGGCCGGAACGGCGCGCTGCTCGCGACCACGCACCAGATCGTCTACTACAAGGATCCGCAGGCCTGATCCTCCGGCCTTCCTCCACAGGTTCGGGGTTATCCACAGGCTCCCCCGCACGGAGCGGGTTCCGACGGTGCGCCGTCGTAGCGTCCCGGGCATGGACTCCTTGCAACCCACCGGGGCGGAACGGATCCGGGCCGCGCTGCGGCCGGGGTGGGCGCGCACACTGACGGCGCGACGGGGAGCCGCCGCGGCACTGGCGGTGCTCGCCCTCGTCGTGGCCGTCACCAGCCGGCCGAGCGGACCGCAGGCCCAGGTGCTGGTGGCCGCGCGCGAGCTGGGCCCGGGCGGCAGGCTCACGGGCGAGGACCTGGTGCTGCGCACCGTCCCGGCGGAGCTGGCGCCGCAGGACGCGTTGACCGGGCCCGACGATGCCGTCGGCCGCTCGGTGACGGGACCGGTGGGCGCCGGGGAGATCCTCACGAGCCGCAGGGTTCTGACCGACCGCACCGCCGGGCACATCCGTCCCGGCGCGCGGCTGGTACCGGTCTCGCTGCAGGACTCGGCCACGATGGACCTGCTCCGCGCGGGCGATGTGGTCGACGTGGTGGCGCAGCGCAAGGACGATTCCCCCGCCGTGCTGGCCCGGTCGGCCACGGTGGCCGTGGCCGCGGCGCCGCAGGCCACGCGGCAGCAGGCCCGGACCGCGATGCTCGCCATGTCGGAGTCGGAGGCGCACGCGGTGGCCGCTGCGGCGCTCAGTTCACCGCTGTCCGTGGTCTTCCGGTGAGGTCAGCCCACGCGGTAGGTGAGTTCGCGGATCAGCCACCTCTGCCGCTCCCGGGCGACCGCCGCGGTGGCGGGGCCGTAGTAGTAGCGCAGGTACTCCTCGCCGGCGCGCCGCTGCGCCCGGGTGGGCAACGTCGCCAGTTCGGCGGGTGGGGCGAGTGCCGCCGCCTCCGGAGTGCGGATGGCGCCCTGCAGCCACCGTCGTTGCTCGAGCAGCATCCACCACCAGGCCCCGCCGAGCAGAGTCAGCGTGACGGCGCACTTGAGCAGGATCAGGGCGAGGGCGATCATCGGATCGTCGCCGCTGGGCGCGTTCCACCAGAAGTGCATCAGGTAGGAGAGCGCCACGGCGAGGGCGGCGAGCGCCGGGCGGCTGCGCAGCAGCGCGAGGCCGAGCGCGAAGAAGCCGGTGTACACCCAGTGCGACTGGAAGCCGAACAGCGCGCGCAGCACCGTGACGGTGAGGGCGCCGGCGACGTCGGACTGGGCGTCGCGCAGGGCGAAGGTGATGGCGTAGGAGAGGTTCTCCACGACCTGGAAGCCGAGGCCCGCGAACGCGCCGACGGCGAAGATCTGCAGGGGGCGGCGCAGCCGGTCGCGGAACATCACCAGCAGCAGGGCGACGCCCGCGGCCTTGATCGTCTCCTCGTTGAGCGGTCCGACGAGGGCGGCGCCCCAGTGGGTGGCGCCCGGATCGTCGAGGACGTCGCTCACGGCGTCCGAGGCGAATCCGTTGATCTGCAGCGACAGGCCGCACGCGCCGATCGCGCCCCAGGCGAAGGCGAGCCCCCAGGCGCTGCGGACCTGGGCGTGCGATCGGTCGAGCGCCCAGATGATCACGGCGATGGCAGCGGCCGCCAAGAGGATGATCGGCAGTGCGGCAGCGATCCCCGCGCCGGATTCGGCGAATCGCGGCACCATGTCGCGCGCGAGCACGAATCCGCCGCAGAGCAGTCCCGCCACGAACACCCAGAAGGAGATCGTGGTCATCCGCGCGCGCATCAGGCCTCCCGCATCGATCGGACCAGCGCGGCCAGGTCGGGCACGGCACCGTCGGGCGGCCGGAGCGTGAGCACCGTGACCAACAGCGCGTCCCGCCCGACCACGGCGCACTCCCCCGCCTTGCCGCCGCCGGTGGCGGTGCAGGTTCGGCCGCTGAACCGGGCACCGCGGAGGTCGCCGGTGAAGCGCGCATCGACGCCGCCGGCCTCGAACTCGCGCAGTCGACGCGGGGCCGCGGTATCGAAATCGGTCATACCGGTCGTGAGCCGCACGGAGAGCGAACTCCCGGTGGCGTGGACGAAGCGCGCCACATCGGCCCGCCCGGACGGCACCTGCTCCCAGCCCGACGGTGCGCGGAAATCGACTCCGGCGTAATCGTTCCCAACACGATATGCAGAATCGGCGACCGGTGTCCGCGGCGTCGGCACGGCGCGTTCGAGGCCGAACCACCCCGCGGCCAGGCCCCCGACGGCCAAGATCACACCGGCCGAAACGCCCGCGTCCACTGCGCGCAATCGGTTCATACGGTTAGCATAAGTCCGAAATTGCATCAGGCGTCACTGGCGTTACAACCTCACGAAGGACACTCGAACATGCTCAAGGGATTCAAGGACTTCCTCCTCAAGGGCAACGTGCTGGACCTCGCGGTCGCCGTTGTCGTCGGTGCCGCGTTCACCGCGATCGTCACCGCGTTCACCGAGCACATCGTGCAGCCGTTGATCGCCTCGATCGGCGGCGGCAAGGACGTGCAGGGCCTCGCTTGGCAGATCGTGGACGGCAACGACAAGACCATCGTCGACTTCGGCGCCGTGATCACCGCGGCCATCAACTTCATCCTCGTCGCCGCGGTGGTGTACTTCGTCCTGATCCTGCCGTACGAGACGCTGAAGAAGCGCGCCAGCGGCCCGGCCACCGAGGACGAGGTGGACGTGCTCGTCGAGATCCGCGACCTGCTCGCGGCCCAGGCCGCGCAGCCGCAGGGCGGCGCGCACTCCGTGCTGCCTCCGACGGGCCAGTTCCCCTCGCAGAAGCCGCAGATCTGATTCCGGTTCCATACCGACGAAAGCCGGCCTCCCCGTGTGGGGAGGCCGGCTTTCGTTTCGGGGTCCGACGGGGCCGTTACAGCGATCCCCGGCGCGACCTCCCGGTGTCCTCCATCTCGAGCACCGCCATGAGCTCCCGGTAGCTCGATTCGGACAGGTCCGACGACGAGGGCTTTTCCTCCGGCTCGACCACGATGAACGATCCGTCGCGACTGCGGCGGGCATGGGCGGTGGTCCCATCCTGCAGACGCACGACGACGTAGCCGGCCTTCGCCGGCACGGCTGGGAGGCGTTTATGACGCCCCTTGAGCCCTCCTCGGAGGACCTTGCGCTTGTGGCCGTCAGACTTCACTCTGCCCACGTCGTATCGCCTCCCGTGTCAGATCATTGATACTAGGCCTCCGTGACACGATCGGCACCGCTTACTCCGTCGATCTCGTTGGCTCCCTCATCAACCCGTCCACCGCGCAACGTGAACGAGGCCCTCATGAAAGTTGGACGCATCGGACCACCGATCGGTTCCCGGCTGATCTGAGAAGATCGCGGGGCCACCCCACGACGAAGGGCGGCCCGTCGCCGGGCCGCCCTTCGGGTCGGTATTCGGAACTCGTCAGCCGAGGGTGAAGCGATCACCCCACAGGACCACTCGCCCCTTGGTGTCGCCGACCTGCGCCCGGACGATCACGTACAGGCGCGCCTGCGCATAGCCGGCGCAGCCGTCGACGCCGATGGTCTGGTCGCTGTAGGTGAAGCTGCCGCTCGAACCGGTGAAGTCGAAGCTGGTCGACGGCACCGACCACTCCGGGTCGACCTCGTCGCCCGGCTTCGGCCAGGTCGCGCGGTCGTACGTCAGCGACTGCGTGCCGATGGAGCCCGCGGCGAGCGAGATGGAACCGCCCGTGGTGCCGGTGACCGAGGGTTCGATCGTCGGCCCCTGGAACGAGGCAGAGGCTCCCGAAGCAACGTCGACGCCCGCTTCGACGCCGGCCGAGCCGACGTCGATCTGGCAGCCGACGGCGTAGCCGGCCTCGATCGATCCCCCGTCCGCGTCCGCGCCGGTGATCTTGACGGACACCACGCCCGATACCCAGGCATTGCGGGTCGTCGGCAGCGCGACCATGCCGGGCGACAACCGCGCGCGCTGCGCCGTCACGCTGACGGTGATCGCGCCGGAGCCGGCCTTCGCCGTCTGCGAGGCGTTGCGCAGCGGGATCACGGTGTCGGCGGCCGCGGTGGCGGGCGCGAGCAGCGCAACGGTCGTGGCGGCCGTGGTGGCGAGCGCCGCCGCGACGAGGGAGATTCTCGGGGTCATGTACCCAGTCCTTTCAATACGCCGGCTGAGCTTCGCCGTCGATTGAGAAAGGAAGGTACCAGCCGGAAACCGCCCAAATCGCCCGTGGAAACCCTGAGTTAACACTGGCGGGAAGCTGTAACAGAATAGGCACTTCCTGAGTGATTCCGAAGGCTTTCGAGCCGCAAACGAAGGACCGCCCGCCCCGGGCCCGGGGCGGGCGGTCCCGCGGGAGTTCTTACTCCCCGTCGTCGGTCTTGTCGCCTCCGGCGGCGGGTTCAGCCGCACCGGTCGAGCCCGCGGGCTCCGACTGCTTCGGCGTCTCCGGCTCCGTCGTCGCTTCGGGCTTGGTAGGAGTACTCGGCTCCTCCTGCTTGGCCTTGTCGGGACGATCGAAGAGATCCCGGACCGCGCCGATGAGATCACGGCCCGCCGGCGCCTGGCTGGTTCCCGAACTGCTCGTGGCGGCACCGCCGGGTGCCGTGGTTGCGGTCGGCGACGCCCCCTCCGCCGCCTCGGACGCTCCGCCGACGACCGTCTTGGTCAGGGGCTTGGAGGACTTCGCGGCGACCTCCGGAGCCGTCCCCGCGCTGCTCGATCGATCCGCAGCCGTGTCCTTCGAGGCCGGAAGCCCGGGAACCACCGCGCCGATCGCCGCGAGGTCGTACTGCAGGATCTGCCCCGGCAGCGCGATGACGTTCCCGGCCAGCTCCGTGAGGTACCCCTGGATCGCCTTCGCCGCTCCGGCGAAATCACCCTTGAGTGCCTGCTTGTTCACGGCGTCACTGACCGCCTGGAAGATGTTCGCACTGAGCGGGACGCCGTCCTTCTCCTTGGTCTGCCCCTCCGTGAGCGGCTTGCCGTCCTTGCCGACGTACTGACCGGCGTCGTTCTTCTTGTAGCCGACCGTGACGAAGGCGGCGAGGCGCGCCTGGTCGAGATTCTTCAGCGGGATCCCCGCGACGGTGAGGAGGCTTCCCACGCTCGGCAGCGCGACGGGACTCGCGTCGGCCGATGTTGCCGCGGCCCCCGATGCCGTCGCGGTCTTTGCCGGCTTGGGGAAGAACGCCCCGACGTTGAGATTGATCAGTGCCGCGGGCAGGGCGATCACCTGCGCGGCGAGCTGGGCCAGGTAGCTCTGGATCTGTGCGGCCGCGGTCGCGAAGTCGCCGCGCAACGCCGACTTGTTCACGGCGTCGCTGACGGCCTGGAAGATGTTGGCCGTGATCGCGACACGGTTCTCAGCAACGTACTTCGCGTAGGCCGCGTCGGACTCGTCCTTGTCCTTCTCCCGCAGCGGCTTATCGTTCTTGTCCACGAGTTGACCCGCGGCGTTCGTCTTGTAGCCGGTGACGACGAACGCCGAGGTCCGAATCAGCTCGAAGTTGCTGAAGGGCAGCGCGAGGATCTTGAGCGGGTCCGGCGCGAACGACTCCAACGCCGGCGGCTCCGGCAGGGCCGCGGCCTGCTGGGTGGCGACGACGGCCGTCGGCGCGGAGGTGGCGGCGACGGCGTTCGCGCCGACCGGGGTCGCGATGATCGCGGCCGCAGTCACCGCAGCGGCCAGCGAGGTGGTGCGCTTCATTACTTTAGTTCCCCTCAGTTCAATCTCAGGCGATTCCTACCTGTTCCCGAAAAATAGCACCGCGCAACACGAACTGAATACGAAGCGAAGAAACTCCCTTACATAATCCATTACCGAAGCGAGAGAAACGACGGCACTACTGGGTGAGGAAAACGACGAGCACGCCTTTCCGAATTGCATCAGCAATCGAAGGCCGACTCGTCCCCGACCGGACGCGTCGACCGCCACGAGCCGGTGCCCACCACACAACGGCGACATCAGCGCATGTCAGCGGGGGCGGCATCGCCCCGATGCGCCCGTCTCGCCTGACCGCGCCGGGCGGTCGGGCCGCAGAAAAGCGCATCGCGCGCCCCGGCGGTGCCGGGACGCGCGATGCGCTGCAGTGAAGAAAGAACCTACTTCGCGCTCGAACCCGCCGACGAATCGGAAGCGCTCGACCCCTCCGAGGCGGACGAATCCGAGGCACCTGCCGAGGAGCCCTTCGAGCTCGAGTCGGAGGTCGCCTTCGGCTCTGTCGCGGCCGACTCAGCGGACGGCTTGGACTCGGCCGCCGGCTTCGACTCAGCAGACGGCTTCGACTCGGCAGACGGCTTCGACTCCGCGGTGGGCTTCGACTCCTCGGCCGCGGGCTTGCTCTGCGTCTGCGTGGACTCGGCCGGCTTGGCCGCCGTCGGCTCAGCCGCGGGCTTCGACGTCTCAACCGCGGGCTTCGACGTCTCGGCCGCCGGCTTCGAGGTCTCGGCCGCAGGCTTGGCCGTCTCCACGGCGGCCTGGCTCGACTCGGCGGCCGGCTTCGCGGACTCGGCCGCAGGCTTCTGCGCGACGGCCGCCTTGTCCGCGACGGACGTCACGGGCGACTCGCCCGCGCTCGCGACAGAGGTGCGCGACACCGCGTCCGACGACGTGACGGTCGGTGCCGTCGTGGCCGGGGTCAGCGACGCGATCAGCTTCTCGATCTTGTCCGACGCCGCCTTGATCTGAGCGCCCGGGAACTCGACGATGGTCGTCACCGACTTGGTGACCGCATCGGCCACGAGGTTCACGGCGTCACCGAACTTGCCCTGGAAGATCGCCTGGGGCACCGAGGTCAGCAGGCCGTAGAAGTTCTTGTAGATCGAGAGTGCCGCCTGGCCTCCCGCGTACGCGGTCGCCACCGGGATGCCCAGGACGTCCAGCCCGGCCGTGATGGGGTTCGGCGCAACAGCGGCGGCCGTCTCCGACGACGTCGCGGAGGCGGTCTTGGGCGCCTCGGGCGCCTTCGGGCCAGCGCCCGTGGCGATCCACGTCAACGAGTCCGAGACGGCCTTCTGGAACAGGGTCGGGACGGATCCGAACTCGCCCTTGAAGATGGCCTGCGGGACCGAGGTGAGCATCTTGTACCAGATGGTGTAGACGCCCTGGCTGGTCTGCAGCACGCGGTAGACCGCCTGGACCGGGAGGCCGGCGACGTTGAGGATGTCGGTCACCGCCTTCGGGACCGTGGGCAGCTCGACGGCGGCCGCCTGGGCGACCGCGGTCGACGCGGCGGCCGAGGCTCCCTGGACGGCCTCGTCCGTCACGACGACGAAGGTGCCGAGAGCGGCGGGGACGGCGGCGGCGTTGGCGGCCGCGGGAGCCGCTGCGATGTTCTTGAGCACCGCCGCGGGGGTCGCGATAGCGCTCGCGACGGTGGCCTGCGGGGCGGCGGCGGGACCGGAGGTCGCGGCGACTGCGCCGGAGACCGGCGCGATCGCGACGGCGGCGGCCGCGACGACCGCGGTGAGGGATGTGAGGGAGGTGGCCTTCGTGTTCATTGGTGTCAGCTTCCTTGAGGACGGATGCAGCGCCCGGAGGTAATGCAGCTACGAACCGGGCGGCGCCGTGCCCGATTCGTACGGTAGTACCAATCTGATGAGACACAGAAGGCGGTGCCCGGAGGGACACCGCCTTCTAGCGTGTGGAGGGGATCAGCCCAGGGTGAAGGGCTTGCCCCACAGGAACACCGTCGACTGCGTGTTGCCCGACTTCACCTTGACCTTGGCGAAGAAGCGCGCCTGCGCGTAGCCGGCGCAGCCGTCGACGCCGATGGTCTGCTCGGTGTAGGCGAGCGAGCCCGAGGCACCCTTGAACTTGAACCCGGTGCTGGGATCGGCCCAGTCGGGCGCGATCTCGTCGCCGGGCGACGGCCAGGTGGCGCGGTCATAGGTCAGCATCTGCGTGCCGATGCTGCCCGCGGAGAGCTTGATCGACGCGCCGGTCTTGGCGGTCACCTTCGGTTGGATGGTCGGGCCGTTGAAGCCGATCGACGCACCCGAATCGCCGGTCACGCCGGCGGTGACGCCGGCCGAGCCGACGTCCACCTGGCAGCCCACGGCGTAGCCGGCGGCGATGGAGCCACCGTCCGGCTTGCCGCCGTTGATCTTGACGGAGACGAGGCCCGAGACCCACGCGTTGCGGGTGGTGGGCAGGGCCACCATGCCGGGCGAGAGCTTCGCGCTCTGGTTGGTGATGGAGACGACGACGTTCGAGTCGCCCACCTTGTTGGAGACGCTGCCGTTGGGCAGCGGGATGAAGGTGTCGGCGTTGGCCACACCCGTGGAGACGGTGCCGAGCGCCACGCCGGCCGCGGCGGCAACGACGGCGCCGCGGATCGCGATGTTCTTCATTGAAATGACATTCCTTCGGGAATCGCCGCCCCGCGGGGCGGGCAAGAGAGAGTCAGGTCGGTCGGGGAATCAGCCCAGCGAGAACGGCGCGCCGTACAGGAAGCCCTGAATACGGTTGCTGCCCTTGATCTCGACCCAGGTCACGACGCGCGCCTGCGCGTAGCCCGAGCAGTGCTTGATGTCGATGTTCTGGTCCTTGATCGACACGTTGTAGGTGCCGGCCTTGGTGAACTTGATCGAGTCCGTGGAACCGATCTGGTCGCCGCGGCCGTAGCCGGTGACGCTCGACGTCGCACCCGGGGTAAGCGGAACATTCAGGTCCACGCCAGCGCCGCCGAGGCTCGCGGTCGGGCCGCTCGAGTCGAGGCCCGCGCCGGGGCCCGTGACGTTGGCGCCGACGCCGATCGCACCCGGGAACTGGCAGCCGACGATGACGCCGACGCCGAGCTTGCCCTGGATGTCCTTGGCATCGGCCGGAGCCTTCACCGTGACCGAGCCGTTCGACGTGTACCAGGCGGTACGCGACTGGGCGGTGGCCAGCGAGCCCTGGATCGCCGAGGAGTTACCCGTCGACTTCAGGACGACGCTCCAGCCCTCGGGGGCCGGAACGGTCTTCTGACCGCTGGGCAGCGGGCCGGCGTTGGCCGATCCAGCGGCGACCGAGGCGGCCGCGGCCACCGCGATCGCAACGACGCCAGCGCGCCCTGCAACCTTGCTCATCTTGCTCATTCGTTCCCCTCACCAGGAATCATGGTGTGACGCTCCGGTAGGAGCGCCGGCCCGGAGGCTCACCCAGCCACGGACCGAATCCTGCGCATCGTCTCAGCGCCGGATCACTATCGGTTCCCCGGAAGTCTTCGCTGACCTACGGTTCCCGCGGAGCATATCCTCAGGTTTCGAGACGGCGCAACGGTTTCGATCTTCGTAAATGCAGAATTCGTGAACGTACCCATTACTATTTTTAATCTAGTACTCATGCGCCAACCTGCACTTCTTAGGTCGCACTCACTGGAAACGGGCGCCTACCAGCGCCCTAGTTAGGGCAGGCTTCCTGCTGAGAGTTCACTCAGATAACCCGGAGCCGTAACCTGACCGTTTCACGCGGCGGCTGTGTCCTTAGTCACACTACCAGCACGTTTGCCCGATCCGCCGCATTCAGCCGCCGTGGTGCGGCGGCCGGTTCTCGCGGTACCAGCGCTCGGTCGGGTCACCGTCGGACCCGGAAACGGGTGACGCCGCACCCGAGCGGGGTGCGGCGTCGTCCGGAAGATCGTCGCTCGTCTGCGAGGGGAGGACGTCCCCGAAGATCCGTGCGATGTCGCGTGCGGAGTACTTCCGGGAAGCAGGGCCCTCGGGGCGGGATTCGCCGGCGGTCATCACCGGGCCTGGTCGTCGCCGCCCGCGATGTGGCGGATGACGTGGGCGGCGAGCGGGGTCAGCGTCGCCATGCCGTCCCGGATCGCCGCGCGCGAGCTGGCGAGATTCACCACGACGGTGCTGCCGGAGACGCCGGCGAGGCCGCGCGACAGGCCCGCGTCGGTCGCGCCCGCGGCGAGCCCCGACGAGCGCAGCGCCTCGCAGATGCCGGGGAGCTTCTTGTCGAGGATCTCCTCGGTGGCCTCGGGCGTCACGTCGCGGGCACCCACGCCCACGCCGCCGATCGTCACGGCCAGGTCCACGCCGCCGATGACCGCGGTGTTCAGTGCGTTGCGCACGTCCACCTCCTCGGCGGGGACCACGACCACGGCGTCCACCTCGAACCCGGCCTCCTCGAGCAGCTCCGTCACCAGCGAACCCACCGACTTCCCCGCGCCGGACGCGCGGGAGGCGCCGGGCTGCAGGTGGTCGTCGACGACCACCACGAGGGCACGGCCGATCACGCCGGCACCGTCGAGCGCCGTGTCGTCGAGCGCCGGCACGTCCAGGACCTCGTCCTCCAGCCACGCGTCATCCGCTGCTCGGCTCTGGCTCATCTCCGCGGTCATCTTCGACTCCTCAGTCACTTGTCCAACTTATCGAGCGTCACCTGCTTGGTCACCGGACTCGTACTACTCGGGCTGTCGAGGTAGGTAACGGTCACGGTAGCCCCCGGCGGATAGGCGCGCACGGCTCCGATCAATCCGTAGCCGTCCGAGATCTGCAGATCGTCGACCTTGGTCACGAGCGCGCCCTTCGGGATGCCCGCGCGACCGAAACCGCCCGTGGCCGAGACCTCCACCACCAGCGCACCGGGCCGGCTCACCGACGCCCGCGGGTCCACGGTGACACCCACGGCCGCGTGCGACGCCGAGCCCGATTCCATCAGCTCCTTGCTGATCCGCTGCACCTGGTTCGAGGGGATCGCGAAGCCCAGGCCGATGCTGCCGCCCTGCTGGCCGGTCAGCTTCGACCCGCCGAGCGTCGCGATCGAGGAGTTGATGCCCACGAGCCGCCCGGTCATGTCCACCAGCGCGCCACCGGAGTTGCCCGGGTTGATCGCCGCATCGGTCTGCACCGAGTTGATCACCGTCGCCTGGTCGGAGTCCTTACCGCTGGTCGCCACGGGGCGGTTCAGGGCGGAGACGATGCCGCTGGTCACCGTGCCGGCGAGCCCGAGGGGCGCACCCACGGCGACGACCTCCTGGCCGACGGTCAGTTTGCCGCTGTCAGCGAAGGCCAGCGGCTTGAGGCCGCGCTTGTCGGTCTGGATCACCGCGAGATCGGTGATGGGGTCGGCGCCCACCACGGCGCCGCTGCTCACGCTGCCGTCGGAGAAGGAGACCGTGAGCTTGCCGTTACCGGCGATGACGTGGTTGTTCGTCACGATCTTGCCGTCCGCACTGATCACCACGCCCGAGCCCGACGACTCGGAGTTCCCCGCCTGGTTGTCGATCGACACCACCGCGGGCAGCACGCTCTGCGCCACGTCCTGCACCGAGCCCTTCACCACCGGCGGCGCGTCTCCGCCCGACACCGTCACCGTCGATGTCGAGTCCTGCTTGCCCCACACCAGGTACGCACCGGTCACGGAGAGCAGCGACGCGATCAGCGCGATCGCCACGCCCATCGCGACCAGCGCGCCCATCTTCGGCCCGCGTGCGGGCGGGGGCGTCGTGGTCACCGCGGGCAGGCCGCCCGGACCCGGGTAGCCCGACGGTCCGCCGCCGGGCGCCGGATAGGCGCCCGAGTACTGCTGCGTGGGCCGGTACTGCCCCGCCTGCGGGCCCGCCTGGCCGGGCTGCGACGGCTGTCCCGGCTGCTGGCCGTACTGCCCGGCCGGCTGCCCCTGGTCATAGGGATTCTGCGGACCCTCGGTCATGGAGCCCCCTCCTTCGTGTTCTTCCCCGCCCACATTGCATACGCCTGCTGTGAAGTGCCTGTGAGCAGATTGTCACTTCGCCCCGGGGCACACTCCATCATTTGCCTCGCAGCAAGCGGAGACGGGGTTCCCGTTGCACCACCTGCGGGGCCCGGCCGCCCGCCACGGGGCTGCCGGGGATCTCGAGGCGCACGAGCGCGCCGCCACCGTCGGCCGTGCCGACCGCGACGGAGCCGCCGTGCCGCTCCACCACCTGCTTGACGATCGCAAGACCCAGGCCGGAGCCCGGCATCGACCGGCTCGCCATCGAGCGGTAGAAGCGTTCGAAGACCAGTTCCCGGTCCTCCTCCGGGATGCCCGGCCCGCTGTCGGCGACGCTGAGCGCCGCCCGGTTCACGCCGATCTCGGCGAGCTCGACGCGCACCACGGAACCGTCGGGCGAGAACTTCGCGGCGTTGTCCAGGACGTTCACCACCGCGCGGCCCAGGCCGCCGTTGTCGCCGTAGACGAACCACGGGGCGCTCGTGACGTCGAAGTGGACCGTCGGGCGGCGGCGCTCGACGCGCTCGACCGCCTTCTGCAGGATCTCCTCGAGATCGACCTCCTCGTTCACCGCCTCGGGCGCGTCCTCCCGTGCCAGGTCGACGAGGTCACCGACCAGCGTGGTCAGCTCCTCGACCTGGGCGAGGACGTCGTCGGAGAGCTCCTTCATGTCGTCCTCGGGGATGGGCGGCGCGCCGGGCCGGTTCGCGGCGACGAGCAGCTCGACATTGGTACGCAGGCTCGTGAGCGGAGTGCGCAGCTCGTGCCCGGCGTCGGCGACGAGGCGCGCCTGCCGGTCGCGCGACTCGGCGAGCGCCTTGAGCATGGTGTTGAAGCTGGAGGTGAGGCGCGCCAGCTCGTCGCGCCCGGTGACGGGGATCGGGGCCAGGTCGTCGGTGCGGGCCACGCGCTCCGCGGCCTCGGTGAGCCGCTGCACCGGTCTCAGCCCGCCCCGCGCGACGGCCGTGCCCGCGATCGCCGCGAGCACGATGCCGCAGGCACCGACCACGACGAGCACCGTGCCCAGCTCGCTGAGCAGGTTCTTCGTCGGCGTGAGGTCCTCGGCGACGATGATCGTGACGCCGTTGTCGAGACGCCGCGCCATGACGCGGGTGTCGCCCTCGGAGCGCAGCGACTGAGCGAGCTTGCCCGAGATCACCTCGCGCTCGGGCTCCCCGATCGGGACCTGCCCGGACGGGCCCGAGTGGTACGGCGTCCCGTCGGGGTAGACCACCATCGTCCGGTTCACGGACATGTCCGGCCGGAACATCAGCATCATCATCACGGTGGTGAACTGCGTGACCGGCGAACTCATCGCGGGCGCGACGGAGTCCACCTGCTGGTGCAGGCGGTTGTCGACGTCCGCGTACATCGCCCGCTTGACCACGAAGAACGCCGACGCCGCCATGAGCGCCACCGTGATGCCCACGACGGCCGCGGCCAGCAGCGTGACGCGCCAGCGGAAGCTGACGTTGCGGGTGATCGGGTTGGGGTCGCGCATGGGGCGGCGGTCCCGGACCTCCGGACGCGCGTGCCTCGGCACCGTCATCGCATCACGGCGGGGTCTCGCGCAGGACGTAACCGACGCCCCGCACGGTGTGGATCAAGCGGCTCTCCCCCTCGGCCTCCGTCTTGCGGCGCAGGTACCCGACGTACACCTCGAGCGCGTTCCCCGAGGTCGGGAAGTCGTAGCCCCACACCTCCTCCAGGATCCGGCTGCGGGTGAGCACGCGGCGCGGGTTGCTCATGAGCATCTCGAGCAGGCTGAACTCGGTGCGGGTGAGGCTGATGTTCCGGTCGCCGCGGAGCACCTCCCGGGTGGCCGGGTCGAGGCTGAGGTCCTCGAAGCGGAGCACCTCGTTGTCGGCGCCGGCTTCCGGTGCAGCGCGGCGCAGCAGCGCCCGCATCCGGGCCAGCAGCTCCTCCAATGCGAAGGGCTTGGGCAGGTAGTCGTCGGCGCCCGCGTCGAGGCCGCTGACCCGGTCGCTCACGGCGTCACGGGCGGTGAGCACGAGGATCGGCAGGTCGTCGCCCGCGCTGCGCAGGCGGCGGCACACCTCGAGACCGTCGATGCGGGGCATGTTCAGGTCCAGGACCAGCGCTTCCGGGCGGTTGCTCGCGATGTGGTCGAGCGCGTCCTGCCCGTCGACAGCGGTGTCCACCTGGTACCCGTTGAAGGTCAGCGAGCGGCGCAGGGACTCCCGCACGGCACGATCGTCGTCGACCACCAGAATTCGCATAGTCCACAGTCTTACCGAAGTCGTGTGTGAATTGGCTTAAGGGGCCCTTGTCGGCGCTCGGCCCTGAGCGAACAACGGGTTCAGCGCGGACAACGGCTTCCACGGTCCGCCGGTTCAGCGACGACGCAGCGCGCGCCTGCAGGCGCCCACGAAGCGGCCGGCGACGTCCTCGGGCGCGATGGGTACGCGCCAGTCCTGCCACAGCGCGAGAAGGCGGAATCCGGAGGCCAGCACGGCGCCGACCACCAGCGCGCGGGCGTCCGTCGCGCCCCAGGACGCGGCGAGCACCGTCGCGCCGGCGCCGGTGAGGGCGGGGATGGCGTAGAGGTCGCGCTCCTGGATGAGCAGCGGCACCTCGTTGACCAGGATGTCGCGCAGTACGCCGCCGCCGAGCGCGGTGGTGATGCCGATGAGGGCGGCCGCGAAGGGCGACGCGTCGTGGTGCAGCGCGGTGAGCGCGCCGGTCGCGGAGAAGACGCCCATGCCGATCGCGTCGAGCACGAGCACGGAGTTGCGGAGCCGGCCGAACTGCGGGTGGAAGACGAAGACGAAGGCCGCCGCGATCGACGCGACGGTGATGTTCTCCCAGCCCTGGAAGGAGGCGGGCGGGTGGATGCCGAGCAGGACGTCGCGCGCGACGCCGCCGCCGACGCCCGTGAGCGCGGCGAGCGTCCACACGCCGAACAGGTCGAGCCGCTTACGGACGCCGATCAGCGCGCCGGACGCGGCGAAGACCGCGATGCCCGCGTAGTTCAGCACCGCCAGCAGCACGAGGGCCCCTTCGGATACACCTCAAGAGCGGGCCGGCACAGGGCCGACCCGCTCTCGGGGAAAGATCAGTGAGCTTAGCGGCGGTCGAGATCGACCAGGCCCAGCTTCGCGGCGCGCACGAGGCGACGCGGAACCAGGTGGGTGCGGCCGCCGACCTGCACGGCCTGCAGCTCGGGGTTGTTCGCCTTCCACTGCGAGCGACGAGCATGCGTGTTCGCCCGCGACATACGGCGCTTCGGTACAGCCATGATTCTTCCTATCGGTCTTGATGAGAAAAGCTCTCGACGCGAGCCCGGAAGGCTTCCAACGTCACAAGCACTGAAGTCTACCGTCCCGAGGCCCGCCCGCCAAAACGCGCGTACTTCTCCTGGAACTTCTGCACCCGTCCCGCGGTGTCGACGACGCGCTGCTTCCCCGTCCACAGCGGGTGCGAGTCACTGGTGACGTCGACGACGATCAGCGGATAGGTCGCGCCGTCGACCTCGACGGTCCGCGTCGACGTGGCGGTGCTCCGCGTGACGAAGACCTTTCCGGTCGACGAATCCTGGAACGCGACGGGGCGGTACTCGGGGTGGATTCCCTGCTTCATGACATCTCCTCATCGATCTCGGCCTCGGCCGCGGGCGCGGCGAGGTCCTCACACGGGTCCGCGTGCATCGCGCCGAACGGGTCGTGCCAGCGCGCCCACTCGCCCGGTCCGGCGGCCAGTTCGGCGGGGCTCAGCTCGGCCCACCGCAGGGTCTCGGCGATCCGGGTGGGGTCGGCGCCGGCGGTGAGCACCACCAGGTCGGTCCGCCGGTCCCCGTGCACCTCGTCCCAGGCCGCGGACGCCATGGCCCACCGCTCGGGCGATCCGTCGCCGCCCGCGGCGAGCCACGGCCCGGCCGCGCCGACGCGCAGTCCCGCGCCGGCGGACTCCAGCCAGAAGGCCTCGTCGGAGCGGGTGGCGAGCCAGATCCGGCCCCGCGCGTGGACGACACCGTCGAGCAGCACGTCGATCGCCTCGTGGAAGCGGCCGGGGTGCAGCGGGCGGCGTGCGCTGAACTCGATCAGGCGGACGTCGCCGTCGGGGTCCAGCGGCGGGCAGCCCGGCAGCAGCGGCCCGAAGGGCTCGATCGGCGCGCGCGGGACGCCCAGGCGCTCGACCAGATTCGTCAGCGGGACGCGCTCGCGGGCGATCGGGGCACCGGGCGCGAGCCGCCGCAGGACGGCGCGCAGTCGCGCGGGGTCGGGGCTGTCACCGGAGACGACGAGCAGGTCGGCGCTCTGCGCGTGCCCGACGGTGAGCTGCGCGACGGTGCGCTCGTCGTCGTCGGGGACGGGGAAGCGCTCGCCGAGATCCTCCTCGCCGAGCGCGTCGTCCAGCCACGTCGCGCCGTCGACGAAGCCGATCACGCCGGTCACCTCGACGTCACGCGCGGCCGGCCCGGCCACGGCACCGACCATCTCGACGACCACGTGCTCGATGGCGTGCCGCACCGCGTCCGCCTCGAGGATCGGGTCCAGCCGCACGACGATGCGCCGGACGCTCGCCCGGCGGTGCAGCGTGCGCAGCAGCGGCAGCAGGTCCTCACGCAGCGTGCAGGAGACGCAGCCGTGGGCCAGTTCCAGCAGTGCGACGCGCTCCTCGGCGGTGCCGTCGGGCCGGACGGTGGCCTCCGAGCGGACGACCAGCCCCTCGCGGAGGCCGGACAGGTCGTGGTGCACGACGACGGTGCCGGGTTCGGCCAGCTCCAGCGCGCGCTCCTGCCCGCCGAAGCCGGTCAGCAGCAGGACCGGGGTTCTATTGGAAATGATTCCCATTTCTAGTACGTTACCTTATCGACAATCATTCGCAAGAAGGAGGACCATGTCCGCACACTGCCAGGTCACGGGTCGAGCGCCCGGCTTCGGCAAGCGGGTCTCGCACTCTCACGTGCGCACGAACCGCCGCTGGGACCCGAACATCCAGCGCCGCCGCTACTACGTGCCCTCGCTCGGGCGCACCGTCGTGCTCCGGGTGTCCACGAAGGGCATCAAGACCATCGACCGCCGCGGCATCGACGCCGTGGTCGCCGACATCGCGTCCCGAGGGGAGAAGCTGTAAATGGCCCGCAACGAGATCCGCCCGATCATCAAGCTCAAGTCCACCGCCGGCACCGGGTACACCTACGTGACCAGGAAGAACCGTCGCAACGACCCCGACCGCGTGGTGCTGCGCAAGTACGACCCCGTGGTCCGGCAGCACGTCGACTTCCGGGAGGAGCGCTGATGGCGACGAAGGCGAAGATCGCCAAGAACGAGCGGCGCAAGGTCCTGGTCGCGCGGTACGCCCAGCGGCGCGCAGAGCTCAAGCGCGTCATCGCGCACCCGTCGACCTCTCCCGACGACCGGTCCGCGGCGGTGACCGCGCTGGCGAAGCTGCCCCGCGACGGCTCGGCCACCCGGGTGCGCAACCGCGATGCCGCCGACGGCCGCCCGCGCGGACACCTGCGCAAGTTCGGGCTCTCCCGGGTGAAGGTGCGGCAACTGGCGCACGAGGGCCGGCTGCCCGGCGTCCGGAAGTCGAGCTGGTGATGGCGCGTCGACCCACCCGCACACCGGCCCCGCGGCGCGGCCTCGTCCGCGTGCCCGACGGCGCCCTCGACTACAAGAACGTCACCTACCTGCGCACCTTCCTCAACGACCGCGGGAAGTTGCGCTCCCGCGCGGTGACCCGGCTCTCGCCCCAGGATCAGAAGAAGCTGGCGCTGGCGGTGAAGAACGCGCGCGAGATGGCGCTGCTCCCCTACTCCTCGAAGAAGTAGCGCCGCACGTCGTCGCCGGCGCCGCGTGGGGGCACGGCCGTCCCCCGCGCGGCGCAACCCGTCGCAGCCGTCGGCGGCGATACTTCGGTCGCGTAACCTTTCGGCCCGTGACCTCCGTACTGGCCGGCTTCGCCGTGATCGCGATCATCATCGCGGCGGGCTGGCTCCTCGGCCGGTGGGAGGTCCTCGGCGAACAGCCGGAGAAGCAGCTCTCGCTGCTCGTCTTCTACCTGCTCACCCCCGCCCTGCTGCTGCACGCCCTGGCGACGACGGACGTGTCCGTCCTGTTCAGCTCGCGGCTCGCGGTCAGCGCCGGGTCGGCGCTGGCGATCGCCGCCGTCTACTACGTGATCGTCCGCGTCGTCTGGCGGCGGACGATGGGCGACGCCACCATCGGCGCGCTCGCCTCCAGCTATGTGAACTCCTCGAACCTGGGCATCCCCATCGCGGTCTTCGTGCTGCACGACACCTCGTACGTCGCGCCGCTGCTGCTGTTCCAGATCCTCGTCTTCTCGACGATCGCGCTCACCATGCTCGACCTCGCCGAGTCGCGCGACCGGCCGGGCCCCGCTCAGCCGCTGTGGCGGACCGTCGCCACGCCACTGTTGAACCCCATCGTGATGGGCGCGCTCCTCGGCCTCGCCATCTCGCTCGCGGGCTGGCACCCACCCGACTGGCTGATGAGCCCGGTGAAGCTGCTCGGCGATGCCTCCGTGCCGATGGCGCTGCTGGTCTTCGGGCTCTCCCTGGGCGGCGTGCGCGTGCTGCAGAAGGGCGAGGCGCCCCGCCGGGACATCGCCCTGGCGACCGTGCTCAAGATGATCGCAATGCCGGTGCTGGCCTGGGCGATGTCGCGGTACCTGTTCGGTCAGACGGGGCACGCCCTGTTCGCTCAGACGGTGACCGCCGCGCTCCCGACGGCACAGAACGTGCTGGTCTACGGCCTGCGGTACAACCGCGGCGTCATCCTGGCGCGGGACTCCGGCCTTATCACAACGGCGCTGTCGATCCCCGCGATCATGCTGATCGCGTTCCTTCTCACCTGATGAATGTGACGAACGACCCGGTCACATTACGCGTGTGACGTCCATTTCGGCTTGGGTTCCCGAAACTACTCATGGGTTAATGAAGCCACGAGCAGCGTGCTGAACGGCGCGCTGCGAACCGAACCCAGGAGAGACCCATGGCTCAGACCGCCGCACAGCGCGCCGTCGAGGTGTTCGTCTCTGCCGTTGAGGCCCGCGGGGGCAAGGCAGAGGTGACCACGAAGGGCAGCACCACGCTCGTCACCGTGACCGCGAACGGCCGCACCGAGACGCTCCGCGTCAAGGCCACCACCGGCGATTCGTGGCAGGCCCGCAAGAGCGAGGCCGCCGTCAAGGCCCCCGTCACCGCATGGGCCCTCGTGGACCTGTCCGACGGTGCGCCCATCGCGCTCGCGTCCGCCGCCGACTACGCCGCGCACGTGGCGAAGCTCGCCGCCGGCTGGGAGGGCAAGAACCCCGGCAAGGCGCTCACCGCCAACACCAACCTCACCGTGACCGCGGACGCCGTGGCCGGCTGGGAGGACGCCTGGGCCGTGCTGGGCCTCGACGGTGCCGCCGCCGCGCCCGCGAAGCCCGCCGCCGCGAAGCCGGCCGCCGAGCCGGCCGCGAAGAAGACCGCTCCGGCGAAGAAGGCGCCCGCGAAGAAGGCCACCCCGGCCGCGAAGAAGACCACCGCGAAGGCCCCCGCGAAGAAGGCCCCGGCGAAGGCCGCTGCGAAGCCCGCCGCCAAGACCGCGTCGAAGTCCGCGGCGAAGTCCACCGCCGCGAAGCCGGCCGCGTCGAAGCCCGCCGCGACCAAGGCGGCCGCGAAGCCCGCTGCCAAGAAGACCCCGGTCAAGGCCTCGGAGGCCAAGATCACCCCGATCGCCGCGCAGAAGGACGCCGCCTCGAAGGGCAAGGCGCCCGCCTCGATCGACGCGAAGACGTCGAAGCCCGCCGCCAAGACCGAGAGCAAGGCCGCGCCGACGGCGAAGGCGGACGTGAAGGCGGAGGCACCGTCGAAGGACGTGGCGAAGGCCGCGCCGAAGAAGGGGCAGCCCTCGGGCATCGCGCTGCTGCTCAAGCGCCTCCCCGTGGTCGGCCGCCTGCTCTGACGCAGCGCCCCGCTCCACTCCCCCACGGGAACGCCGTCCCCAGGTCCACGACCTGGGGACGGCGGCGTTTCGGGAGGGTGCGCGCGGCGCCGCCGGGAGTACCCGGTTTTTCGCGGGCGCCGGGCCGCCGGAATCCCCTAGAGTCGATGTCATGTCCGACGAGTTGGAACCCCTGCGCCGCGACGTCCTGCGAGCCTCCGATCACGACCGCAACCGCGTCGTCGAGATGCTCTCCGAGGCCCTGGGCCTCGGCCAACTGACACTCCCCGAGTACGAGGAGCGCTCGCAGCAGGCGGTGGCCGCGCGGACCTTCGCCGATCTCGACAGCCTCGTCGTGGACCTGCCGGCCGTCCAGAACCTCCCCGCGACGTCCGCGCCGGCGTATCGCGCACCGTCGTCCGCCCCGGCCGGGGTGCCGCGGATGGGCGAGACGAAGTGGGCCGTGATGTCGGAGACGAAGGTGCGCGGCCCGATCGCCGTCGGCCCCGAGCACACCGCCACCGCCTTCTGGGGCGGGGTCACGCTGGACCTGCGCGAGGCGACCTTCCTCGTCGGCGACGTGACGCTCAACGCCTACGCCGTGATGGGCGGCGTGAAGATCATCCTGCCGCGCGGCGCCAACGTGCACGTCGAGGGCGTCGGTGTGATGGGTGCCTTCGAGCACAAGAACCCGCAGACCGGCGACCCCACCGGCCCGCGGATCGTGGTGAAGGGCTTCGCCTTCTGGGGCGGCGTCGAGGTCGCGATCCGGTAGTCACCGACCGGCTCGCACCGCGCCCCGATCCGCCTCGTGCTCCCTACCGCCGTTTGCGGCTGCCCAGGTAGTCGCTGACCACGGCGGCGCCGAGACCGTCCAGGTCCGGGGAGACCAGCCGCCCGCCCACGCGCCGCACCACCGCGGTGAGGAAGCGGGTGAGGCCGGGGTCGTCGCCCAGCTGGAAGACCGTGATCTGCGCGCCCTGCGCCGCAACCGCATCCAGGCCGCGCACCGTCATCGCCAGCGTCCGCGGGTGCGGCGGATAGTCGAAGAAGGGCTCGCCGTTGCGCTCCAGGTGCGCGGTGGGCTCGCCGTCGGTCACGACGAGCAGCACCTGCTGCGCGTTGGGGTGGGACCGGAAGTGCTGCTGCGCCAGGGCGAGCGCGTGGTACAGGTTGGTGCCCTGCTCGTACACGCCGTCCAGCCCGGTCAGTTCGCCGACGCTGAGCGTGCGCGCGTACCGGCCGAAGCTGATGAGCGCCAGATCATCCCCGCGGAACCGGGTCGAGATCAGCTGGTGCAGCGCGAGAGCCGTGCGCTTCATGGGCAGCCAACGGCCCTCCATCACCATGGAGAAGCTGGTGTCCACGAGCAGCGCGACGGCCGCACGGCTGCGCGCCTCCGTCTCGGTGACCTCGATGTCCTTCGCGTCCAAGGTCACCGGGCCGGTCTCCCCCGAGGCGGCCTGCCGCAGGACGCCGTTGAGCACCGTGCGGGTCGCGTCCCAGGGTTCGGTGTCGCCGAAGCGCCATTCCCGGCTGGCGCCGGTGGCCTCGCCCGTGGCGCCGGCCCGCGCGGTGTTGCGTTCGCCGCCGCGCGCCGTCAGCCGGTCCGCGACGTCGCGCAGGATCGACTGCCCCAGCTGGCGGATCGCCTTGGGCGACAGGCGGAGAGCACCGTCCGGATCGCGCGAGAAGTAGCCCTGGTCCTTGAGCGCCTTCTCCAGCTCGGCGAGCGTCCGCGCGTCGGCGACGGCCTCGTCGCCGAGCTGGCGCTGCAGCGCATCGAGGTCGATGTCGTCGAGCGAGGCCCCGTTGTGCTGCTGACTGAGCTGCTCGGCGAGGGATTCCAGGTCGGCGATGTCCTGCATCGCCTGCGTGGCGTCACCGAGGCCCATGCCCTCGCCGCCCTCGAACTCCTGGCTGCCGTACCAGTCCTCGCCGGGCCGCGCGTCCATGAGCTTGCCGGTCAGATCGTTCAGGGCCTGGGAAAGCTGCGGCGAGCCGAAAGCGGCGTGCGAGAGCTCCTCCAGCTCGGCCCGCTGCTCCGGGGTGAGGCTGTTGTAGAGCCGCTGCGCCGCCGCGGACCGCTGGGCGAGCGCATCGATCAGCTCGTCGATGTTCCGCGGGTTCTCCGGGAAGTACTGGCCGTGCTCGGCCATGAAATCATCGAAGTCGTCCTGGGTCGCAGTGCCGGCGTTGTGCTTGTCCAGCAGGGCGTTCAGATCGTCGAGCATCTTCTGGATCGCCGCGCGGTCCTCGTCGGTCGCACCTTCCAGGGCCTGCTTGATCCCGGCGAACTGCTGATCCAGCAGTTCGCGGCCGAGCAGGTCGCGGATCTGCTCGTACTTCTGCGCCGCCTCGGGCGAGCGCCACTGGTAGTCACCCAGCTCGCGCACGGCCTGCGCCGCCGACGGCGGCAGGTTCGAGATCCGCATCTCCTGGAACCGTGCGTCGTCGTCCAGCGCGCGGGCGAGCTCCTTGCGTTCCGCGAGCACCGCATCGTCGAGCAGCTTCTGCACGTCCTCGAAGGTCTTCCCGAGGTTGTTGCGCTGCAACAGTTCCTGTCGTCGGCGGTTGGCCAGTTCCGCGAGCTTGTCCAGGCCCCGGCGGTTCTCGCTGCCGCGGCGCAGGTACTCCTGCAGCGCGCGGCGCGGGGAGACGCCGCTCATCACATCGCGCCCGATCTCCTCGAGCGCGTCGCGCAGGTCCGCCGGCGGGGCCAGCGGATCGGGCCCGCCGGTGTAGCGGCGGTACCGGGCCAGGTGCCCGCGCCGTCCCTGCCGGTCGCGTCGCGCGCGCGACGACCTATCCGCCATAGACGGTCTGCCCCTCGTCGTCGGACTCCTTGCCGATCCGGCGGGCCAGGTACAGGCCCTCGAGCGCGAACTCCGCGGCCGCGGCGCGCTCGCCGGGCTCGTCGGCGTCGAGGCGCCGGTAGACCTCGGCGAGCACGGGGACCTCGGGCAGGTTCTCCAGCAGCTCGGCGGCCGTCACGTCGTCGCCGGTGACGATGGGCCCGCCGGCCTCGATCGCCTCCACCAGCGGCCCCAGGTCGACGCCCAGCAGGTACTCACCGATCGTCTCCGCCGTCGCACGACGCAGCAGGTGCACCAGGGTCGCGATCTCGCGCCCCTCCTCACCGGCCTCGAACTCGACCTTGCCGCGCAGCACGTCGGGCACCGTCATCAGGTCGACGGGACGCGCGACGGGCAGTTCCTCGCCGCCCACGGCCGCGCGGTGCAGCGCCGCCGCGGCGATCGTCTCCTGCGCCGCGATGGCGAACCGTGCGGAGACGCCCGACCGCTGGTCGACCGCCGGGGATTCGCGCAGCTCGCGGGTGAATCGGGCGAGCACCTCGGTGAGGTACTGCGGCACGGAGGCCACGACGTCGGCCTCCTGCTCGATCACCGCGACCTCGTCCTCGAGGTCGAGCGGGTAGTGCGTGCGGATCTCGGCGCCGAAGCGGTCCTTGAGCGGCGTGATGATGCGGCCGCGGTTGGTGTAATCCTCGGGGTTCGCGCTCGCCAGCAGCAGCACGTCGAGCGGCAGGCGCAGCGTGTAGCCGCGGACCTGGATGTCGCGCTCCTCCATCACGTTGAGCATCGCGACCTGGATCCGCTCGGCCAGGTCGGGCAGCTCGTTGACGGCGACGATGCCGCGGTGCGCCCGCGGGATGAGGCCGAAGTGGATCGTCTCCGGGTCACCGAGGCTGCGGCCCTGCGCCACCTTGACGGGGTCCACGTCGCCGACCAGGTCGCCGACGGAGGTGTCCGGCGTCGCCAGCTTCTCCGAGTAGCGCTCGTCGCGGTGGCGCCATGCGACGGGCAGCTCGTCGCCCAGCTCCTGGGCCCGCCGGATCGAGGCGGGGGTGATCGGGTGGTAGGGGTGCTCGCCGAGCTCGGCACCGTCGATCACGGGCGTCCACTCGTCGAGCAGGCCGACGATGGTGCGGATCAGGCGGGTCTTGCCCTGCCCGCGCTCGCCCAGCAGCACCACGTCGTGGCCGGCCAGGAGGGCGCGCTCGAGCTGCGGGATGACGGTGTCGTCGAAGCCCTGGATGCCGTCCCAGGGGTCGGTGTCGTTGCGCAGCGCGGCCAACAGATTGCCGCGGAGCTCGTCCTTGATCCCGCGATAGAGGTGGCCGGAGGCCTTGAGTTCGCCGAGCGTCGCAGGGAGCTCGGCGGGCGGATCGGTGCGTACATCAGCGCGTGCAGTGCTCACGGAAGACAACGCTACGCCGATCCGCCGTCCCCGCCCTAGCGAGTACGCCCGCAGCGAAACCGGGAATACCGGTGGGCTACTTCTTCGTGGTACCGGGGATGACGCCGGCGTCGATCACGGCCTTGCTGATCGGCCGCATGCGATCGATCAGGCCCGCCGCGGCGTCGCCGAACGCGGCGCCACTCACGGCGTCGGTGCCCGCCTCGATCTCGTCGTAGAGGGCCATGCCCTCGGGGGTCAGACGGTGCGCCTCCGGCTCGCCCTCGACCAGGCCGCGCGCGGCGAGCCGCGCCACGGCCGCGCCCCACTGCTCCTCGCTCCAGCCGCGGGTGATGCGGAAGAAGCGGCGGCCCATGACGCGCCGACGGATCTCGGGATCGGTCACGTCGGCCTCGTGGAAGACGCCGGCCTCGAGGCCGGTGAGGCCGTGCCGGATGAGCTCGGCGAGGTGGTTGTCGCCGCGCCATTCGCGCAGCACGGAGATGTGGCGCCAGAGCGCGAGCACCGGCGCATCGGGGACCGGCGAGCCGCCCCACGCGGAGGCGAGGGCGCGGCCCTCCAGCGGCAGACCGTCGACGACGGTGCCGAAGCCCTGCGCGAGGGCCTCGATCTCCGCGGGGTCGATGCCCGCGAGGATCGTGCCGTACTGCTCGGCGAGCATCGCGTAGCGGCGGTCGTCGATCTCGGCGAGCCCCGCCCGCAGCGCCTGCGACCACCCGTTCTCGATCACGGTGGGCGAGAAGTTGTAGAAGGCCGCCGTCACGACCGAGGCGTTCGCCTCACCCATCGGTGCCGCGCGGGCGCCGACGTAGAAGGCGTGCTGGTCGATCCCGAGGTCGCTGCAGGCGTCCCGGATGCCGGGGTTGAAGTAGGCGACGACGTGGAAGGGCTCGACGGTCTCGTAGGCGCGACGGGCGAGGGCGGCTGTCTCCGACATGTCCTCACCCTGTCAGGGCGGGCGCCGGATGTCGACGGCGGGCTACTTGTAGAAGCCCTCGCGCAGGTTGATGCCGTGCTCGACCCATGCCTTCATCGCGGCGAGCATGCCGGTCCAGCCCATGCAATTGCCGAAGGCGCCCTTGGCGCCGGCCTCGGTGGCGGTCCACGCCGACTCCGTGATGGTGACCAGCGTGCGGGTGTCGTCGTCGATTGGCGCGAATTCGAAGGTCGTGGTGGTGTGGCCGTCACCGGCGACGGCGTCCTCGGCCTCCCAGCGGATGACGATCTTGGAGTGCGGATCCGCTTCGACCACCTGCACCGGGAAGGCGCCGGGGAAGTCGGCGAAGTCCCAGGTGACCTCGGTGTTCGGCTCCAGCCGGCCGCGGGCTCCGCCGGTGGTGAAGTACTTGGAGAGCTGCTCGGGGTCGGCGACGGCCTCGTAGACCTGTGCGGTGGGGCGCGCCACGTAGCCGGAGACGGTGAAGGTGAGTTCCTTGAGTTCTGACATGTGATAAAACTACAACATGTCTGAGCGCGATCGCAAGAGCGAAGTCGAGACACCCGGCGGGGCGACGGCGGCCGGGGCCGATGACGCCGACGACCTGGTCTTCAAGGCCCTCGCGAACGGCACGCGCCGGCGCATGCTCGATGTGCTCAAGGAGTCGCCCCGCACCACCGGCGACCTGTGCGATCACTTCCCCGACCTTGACCGCACCACCGTGCTGCAGCACCTGCGCGTCCTCGAGCGCGCGGAGTTGGTGATCGGCCGCAAGGTCGGCCGCGAGCGTCACCTCACCCTGGCGCCCGTCCCCATCAAGCGCATCCACGACCGCTGGATCGGCGAGTACGCCCGCGCCGCCGTCTCCCTCCTCGACGACCTCACCCGCGGCTGAGCAGCCGCCGCACGTTTCGAAATTCGCGTTCTGCGAGGGTGCGAAGCCGAATCCCGGCTCGGATCCCCGCAGAACGCGAGTTTCGCCGGCCGCGGTCGTCGGACCGGTCAGTCGAAGACGTCGGGCGAGGAGGCGACGGTCTGTTCCCACAGCGGGCGGAACTGGAACCAGCCGGCGAGATCGCTGCCCACCTGCGAGTGGGTCAGGCGCGCGGTCGCGGGATCGATCTCCTGCGGCTCCCCGGCCGCCATGGCGAGGAGCTGCGCCTGGCAGGAGCGCTCCATCGTCACGAACCACCAGGCCGCGGACGACACCGAGCCGCCGACCGTGATGAGGCCGTGGTTCTTGAGGATCGCCGCCTTGTGGTCGCCGATCGCCGCCGCGACCCGCTTGCCCTCGACGGTCTCGTTGACCACGCCGGCGTAGTCGTCGTAGATGCCGTGGTCCTCGTAGAAGGCGCAGGCGTCCTGGGTGAGCGGCGCGAGCGGGATGCCGAGCGAGGAGAAGGACTTGCCGTGCACGGAGTGCGCGTGCGCGGCGGCCACGGCATCGGGCCGGGCGTCGTGCACCTGCGCGTGGATCACGAAGGCCGCCCGGTTCACCGGTCGCCTCCCGTGCACCACGACGCCGTTGTGGTCCACGCAGATCAGGTCCGAGACCCGGATCTGATTGAAGCTCATACCGAACGGATTCACCCAGAACAGGCCGGCGTCCCCGGGGTCGCGCGCGGTGATGTGCCCGGCGACGCCCTCGGAGAAGCCGAGGCGGCCGAACACGCGGAAGGCGACCGCCAGGTCGCGTTTGCGCTGCTCACGCTCCTCATCGACCGACAGCCCCATCGGCGGCAGTGGCATCTCCGCGTCCTCGGGCATGGGCCCGACGGCGGCCTCCAGCAGCGGACGGACTTCGGGCGGCACCTGCATCGAACATCTCCTCCGGTCGGTCGGCGCAGCGGGCGCGCGCCGTGGGCGGGACGACGAACGCCCCCGGGCAATGATTCACCGCGGGGGCGTTCGTCAGGGCCGTTCCGGCGAACCGTCGCCGGCGGGGCTCAGTGGAAGAAGTGGCGGGTGCCGGTGAAGTACATCGTCACGCCGGCCTCGGCGGCCGCCTCGACGACCTCCTTGTCGCGGATGGAGCCGCCCGGCTGCACGATGGCCTTCACGCCGGCGTCGATGAGGATCTGCGGGCCGTCGGGGAACGGGAAGAAGGCGTCCGACGCGGCGACCGAGCCCAGCACGCGGTCGCCCGCGCGGGTCACGGCGAGCTGCGCCGAGTCGACGCGGTTGACCTGGCCCATGCCCACGCCCACGGACGCGCCGCGCGAAGCGAGCAGGATCGCGTTCGACTTCACCGCGCGGCAGGCGCGCCAGGCGAACTCGAGATCGGCGAGGGTGGCCTCGTCGGCGGGCTCGCCCGCGGCCAGCGTCCACTCCTCCGGCGAATCGCCGGCGGCGTCGATCGCGTCCGACTGCTGCACCAGCAGGCCACCGGTGATCTGCTTGATCTCGGTGCTGAGCACCGGCGGCTCGGCCAGGAGCACGCGGATGTTCTTCTTGCGCTGCAGCACGGCGACGGCGCCGTCGGCGTAGGCGGGCGCGATGATGACCTCGGTGAAGATCTCCGAGACCTGCTCGGCCATCTCGAGGCTGACCTCGCGGTTCGCGGCGATCACGCCGCCGTAGGCCGAGACCGGGTCGCAGGCGTGCGCCTTGCGGTGCGCCTGCGCGACGTCCTTGCCGATGGCGATGCCGCAGGGGTTGGCGTGCTTGATGATCGCGACGGCGGGCTCGTTGAAGTCGTACGCGGCGCGCCAGGCGGCGTCGCCGTCGGTGTAGTTGTTGTAGCTCATCTCCTTGCCGTGCAGCTGCTCCGCCTGCGCCAGCCCGGACTTCGCGCCGCCCACGTAGAGCGCGGCGCCCTGGTGCGGGTTCTCGCCGTAGCGGAGCACGGCCTCGCGGGTCCAGGTGCCGCCCATCCACGCCGGGAACGTCTGGTCGGCCTCGGGCGCGACGACCGACGTCATGTACGAGGCGACGGCCACGTCGTAGTCGGCGGTGTGCCGGAAGGCCTTCGCGGCGAAGGCCTTGCGCTGCTCCAGCGAGAAGCCGAGGCGGGCGCTGTCGATGACCGAGCCGTAGTCGTCGGGCGAGACCACGACGGTCACCGACGGGTGGTTCTTGGCGGCGGCGCGCACCATCGACGGTCCGCCGATGTCGATCTGCTCGATGCACTCGTCCTCGGAGGCGCCGGAGGCGACGGTGTCGCTGAACGGGTACAGGTTCACGACGACGAGCTCGAACTTCTTGACGTCCAGCTCGCGCAGCTGCTCGAGGTGCTCGGGCACGCGGGTGTCGGCGAGGATGCCGGCGTGGATCTTCGGATGCAGCGTCTTGACGCGGCCGTCGAGGCACTCGGGGAAGCCGGTGACGTCCTCGACGCGGGTCACGGCGACGCCGGCGTCGGCGATGGTGCGCGCGGTCGAGCCGGTCGAGACGATCTCGACGCCCGCCTGGGCCAGGCCGGTGGCCAGCTCCACCAGGCCCGACTTGTCGTACACGCTGATGAGCGCGCGCTTGATCGGGATGTTGCTGCTCATGAAATGGTGACCTTTCGTCCATCCACGGAATAGCCCTGGCGGGCGACTGCCGCGACGACCTCTGTCAGAAGCCGGCGCTCAACGACCTTGATCCGTTCGTGCAGTGTCTCTTCGGTGTCCCCCGGCTGCACCGCGACCGCCTCCTGCGCGAGGATCGGTCCGGTGTCGAGCCCCGCGTCCACGAGATGCACGGTGGAGCCGGTGAGCTTGACTCCGTGCGCGAGGGCGGCGGGAACGGCGTGCGCGCCCGGGAAAGCGGGCAGGAGCGCGGGGTGCGCGTTGATGACGCGGCCCCCGAACGCGGCGAGGAAGGCGGGGCCGAGGATCTTCATGAAGCCGGCCGCGACCACGAGGTGCGGTTCCAGCTCGGCGACCGCCTCGGTGAGCGCCTCGTCCCACGCGGCACGGTCGTCGTAGGCGCGGACGGGCACCTCGGCGGACGCGACACCGGCGTGCGCGGCGATCTCCACCGCGCGGCAGCTCCGGTCAGCGACGACGCCGACCACGGCCCCGGGGTAGCCGGGCTCCGACGCCGCCGCGAGCAGCGCCTCGAGCAGCGAGCCGGTGCCGGACGCCAGCACGACGATCCGGGCGGGCGCGCACGGCGGCACGACCGTGGGGCTGGGCGTGGTCAGGATGCACTCCATCGCAGAGGGACGATTCCCGTTCAGACTAATCGTCCGATCCGAACCGGTTGATCGGGCCTACTGATCGTTCGCTCCGAGCTACTGCCCGAAGGTGTAGCTGTCGAGTTCCTCGATGTCCGCGATGTCGCGCTCGCGCTTCGTCGCCGCGGGCCCGACGGCCTGCCGGGACTCGGGGCGACTCACCGGCCGAACCTCCTCGGTGGGTTGCTCGGCGAGGGCGTCGAAGTCGCCGGTGTCCGCCGGCTCCGCCGGTGAATCCTGCACGTCGTCGTCCTGTGCGGCGCGCTCGACGGGCTCGATCTCGACGGTCGTGCCGTCGTCGATCACGTCCGCCTCGTCGGCGTAGGTGGTGTAGCCCGACGGCGCGTCCTCCGCGGCCCGGCGCGCGGCGCGCACGGCGCGGGACTCCCCCGCCTGCTGCAGCACCAGAGCGGCGAGCACGCCCACGAGGCCGATCCAGCCGAGGGTGAACAGGAGCACCTGGGTCAGGTCCGCACCGGCGTAGCCGAAGCCGCCGAGCTCGCCCCCGGCGAGGAACGCCGCCGCGGTGAAGCCCACCGCGGCGAGCAGCGCGGTCGCGGCGACGGAGGTCACCGTCGGGCCGAGGTCGAGGGACCGAGCGGCGCATCGTCGGCCCACCTGCATCGCCACGAACGCCGGAACGGCGAGCAGCGGCAGCAGGTACCAGGGCGTCGGGCCCTGCGGCAGCACCGCGAGGAGCGGCACGCCCGGCGCGCGGCCCGGGACGGCGGAGAAGACGCTCATCGCGATGGGGCCGAGGTCGACCGTGGCGCCGAGCGGCAGCGCGGCGGCGCTGATCACCAGGTTGGGCAGGTACAGCAGCGAGAGCAGCACCAGCGAGACCATCCCGACGCCGTCGTTGCCGGAACGCACCAGCTCGAAGACGGTCTCCCAGCGGATCACGAGGCGGACCACGACGATGGCCACGCCGACGGCGCCGAAGGCCAACAGCGCCCGGCCGGCGAGGCGGGCGCAGTCGTCGACCCAGGCGGGGATGCGGAGGAACCGGGCGGCATCGCGCCAGTAGGCGGGTGCGAGGCCGATGAGGGCGGCGCCGAGGTGCACGGCGATCGTCCCGAGGAAGGCGGTGAGCGGCGGCGGCGTGCCGATGGTGAACCGCCCGGCGGCGTCGTTGACGACGGCCAGCGCGATCGCGGTGAAGAGGGCGGGTCCGGCGATGGCGCACAGCAGCACCGAGCGCAGGTCCGCGAGCGGGCGGCCCTCGCCGCCGGCGCCACGCGCGGCCCGGGCGACGCCCACGACCAGCGCGATGGTGGGGACCAGGGGCAGCACGCCGAGGGTGATGTCACTGATGGTGACCGGCACCTGGTGCACGGCCAGCCAGAGTCCGGCGACGGTGGGGGCGATCGCCCCGAATCCCGTCGACGTGGTGAGCAGGACCGCCGCGCCCACCACCAGGGTGGTCGCGAGGGTCACGAGCGACGGCCCGAAGGCCATCACGAACAACGGCCGGGTCTCGCTCTGGCCCGGCCCGGCGGCGCGCGCTGAGTCGATCATCTTCACCACTGTGACATCGCAGTGGCCGATGGTGTCTCAGGCGCGCCGCGGGCGGGGACTACTGACCCTGGGGCTTGTTCTCGTCGTCGGACGAGTGCGAGCCGTGCTGCGGGGCGGCCGGCGAGCCGAACGCCTGCGTGCTGGGCGTGGATGCCTGGCCGAAGGCGGTGGTCACCTCGTCGCCCGAGGCCGAGGCGCCCGGGTTGGACGGTGCGCTCGACGGGAAGCCGGCGCCGGCCGGGTTCGAGGGCGCGGGCGCCTGGTAGCCCGAGGAGGCCGGCGCCTGGTAGCCGCCGTAGGAGGGCCACTGCGACTGTCCCTGCGACTGCGGGGCCTGCTGCTCCTGCTGCGCGGGCGCCGCCGGGACGGCCGGGTTCGACGGGGCCGAGGGCGCCTCCGTGGCGGCCGGAGCGGCGGTCGCGGTCGCGTCGGCGGACGTGCTCTCCGCGGCGGCGGCCACGGCGGCCGGGTTCTTCACGATCCCCGCGTCGACCAGCACCAGCACGACGGCGGCGGCGGCGGTGAGCAGCGAGAAGACGAAGGCGATCCAGAAGCCGTACGCCAGGTCGGTCCACGTGAAGAGGCCGAAGAGAAGCGAGACGAACGCGCCGAGGGCCAGCGCGGCGGCCGGGGTGCGGCCGGTGTTACCGCGGGCGACGAGGCTCAGGCCCGCGGAGATGCCGGCGACCAGCGCCAGGGTGAGGCCGATCAGCGCGCTGTGCTCGAAGCCGTTCACGCTGACGGTGGCGGAGCCCAGCCCGATCTCCCGCTCCGCGAAGGTCAGGAAGCCGAGCAGGAAGGTGATGACGCCCAGCGCGGCGGTGGCGATGGACAGCACCAGCGCGAGGTCGAGCGGCTTCGACGGCGCGGCGGGCGCCTGCTGGTAGCCGCCGTACTGCTGGCCGTAGCCCTGCTGCTGCGGGTAGCCCTGGCCGTAGCCCTGCTGCCCGTAACCCTGCTGCGAGTAGTCGGGCTGCTGGCCGTAGCCCTGCTGCGCGGGCTGGCCGTAGCCGCCCTGCGGGGCCGGCTGCTGCGCCGGCTGGCCGTAGCCCTGCTGACCCGGCTGGCCGAATCCCTGCTGGCCGTAGCCCTGCTGCGAGTAGTCCGGCTGCCCGTAGCCCCCCTGGCCCGGCTGCTGTCCGTACCCTCCACCTGAGTAGGTCATGTTCTTCTCCCCGAAGGTCGACGCGGCTCCGCACGGAGCCAGTACGCCACCACCCTATACACCGACTCCCACGTCAACGGGATTCAACTCATCGAGTGTGGTGATCCACCACAGTCAAGAGCGCACGGGCCGCGGGACTGAGAAGCTTCGAATGCACCAGCAGTTGTGAGCGGGTCGGGCCGTCGACGAGCGGCACCGTTGCGAGCCCCGTACCGCCCGGCACCGTCTCCCGCGCGGCCATCCCGACGCACAGCCCGGCGCCGATCAGCTCGAGCATGGTCTCCGACCGGTCCACCTCGAAGGCGACGGTGCGCCGCACCCCGGCCCGGTCGAAGGCCTGATCGGATTCGGCGCGGCCGGCGCCGCCCGCGGGGTAGTCGACGAAGGGCCGGCCGGCGGTCTCGGCGAGGGACAGCGGACCGTCGACCCGTTCCGCCTCGGGCACCACCAGGACGAGGTGGTCGACGGCGAGTCGCCGCGCGACCACGCCGGCGGTGGAGAAGCCGTCCGGCACACCGAGCAGCGCCAGGTCGACGGTGCCGGTCCGCACGTCCTCGATCAGGTTCTCGCTCGGCCCGCTGCGCAGCCGCACCGTGGCCTCGGGGTAGGCGGACCGGTACGCCCTCAGCACGTCGACCACGTCGAAGGCCGTGAAGGTGGGGATCATGCCGACGGTGACCGTGCCGCGGACCCCGCCGAGCGTCGCGGCGACCTCGTCGGCGGCGCGTTCGGTCGCGGCGAGCGCGGCGCGGGCCTGCGGGAGGAAGGCCTCGCCGGCCCGCGTGAGCCGGACGGAGCGGTTGGTGCGGTCGAACAGCCGCGCACCGAGCTCCTTCTCCAGGGCGGCCACGCGGTGACTGAGGGCGGATTGCACCACGTGGCAGCGCTCGGCCGCGCGGGTGAAATTCAGCGTCTCCGACACCGCGATGACGTACCGCAGCTGCTGCAGCTCCATCAATAATCTCCCAGGTAGATCATTTCATCGAAATCATACGTTGGACGCATGATGGATGGGCGCCCAGACTGGAGGACATGACCACGACGACGACCCGAACCGCGACCGCCGCGCCCGGCCTGCTGCGCCTGATGGCCCTGGCGACGGGGCTCTCGGTCGCGGGCAACTACCTGGCGCATCCGATCCTGGGGCTGCTCCAGGATCGGCTCGGCATGTCCGAGACCGCCGCCGGGATGCTGGTCACCGCGGCCCAGGCGGGCTATGCGGTCGGGCTGATCCTGCTGGTGCCCATGGCCGACGCGGTCCGTCGCCGCCCGCTGGCGCTGGCCCTGCTGCTCGTCACCGCGGCGGCGCTGGTCGCGGCGGGGGCGGCACCGTCGGGCGGCGTGCTCCTGGTCGCGGCGACCGTCGCCGCGATCACGTCGGTCGGCGCGCAGGTGATCGTCCCCTACGCGGCGGAGTTGGCGGGTCCGGAGCACCAGGCCCGCGCCGTCGGCATCGTGATGAGCGGGCTCGTGCTGGGCACCGTGGTCAGCCGCTTCCTGTCCGGCGTGCTGTCCGACCTCGCGGGGTGGCGCACCCCGTACCTGGTGCTCGCGGCGCTGCTCGTCGCCGTCACCGCCGCGCTCGCCCGCGCGCTCCCCCGGCACGACCCGGACCGGCCCGGCCTCACCCCGTCGGGGTACCGCGCGCTGCTGGGATCGATGATCGGCCTGGTGCGCGAACTCCCGGTGCTGCGCCTGCGCGCGGTGCTGATCGGCCTCGCCCTCGGCTCGTTCATGGTGCAGGGCGCCGCGGTGACCTTCCTCCTCGCCGGCCCGCGGTTCGGCTGGACGCCGGCGGCGATCGGCGCGATCGGCCTGCTCGGCGCGGTGGGCGCGCTCTCCGGCCCGACGATCGGCCGGTTCGTCGACCGCGGGCACGGGCCGGTGCTCACCGCCGGCGGGCTGGCGCTGCAGGCCTCGGCGTGGCTGCTCATGATCCCCGCGGGCGGCGCGATCGGGCTGCCCGCACTGATCGCGGGACTGGTGCTGATGGGGATCGGCCAGCAGGCGGCGCTGAATTCGTCGCAGGCAGTGGTCTTCTCGCTCCGACCGGAGGCTCGCGGGCGGATCAACGCGGTGTTCATGGGCACGTTCTTCCTGGGCGGCACTCTGGGCTCCGCGGCGACCGCCGCACTGTGGCCGCTCGCGGGCTGGACCGGGGCGTGCCTGCTCGGTGCGGGCCTGGCCGCCGCGGCGCTGGTGCTCTACCTGGCCTTCCGCAGCGTCGAACGCGCACCGTCGGCCTGACGGCCCGGCATCGTCGGCCGGAGAAACGGGACTGCCCCGCCTCCCTGAGGGGAGACGGGGCAGTGGACCGAATGTGCTGCGGTTACAGCGACTGCAGGATCTCGCGGGCGAGAGCGGCGGTCTCGGACGGGGTCTTGCCCACCTTCACGCCGGCGGCCTCGAGGGCCTCCTTCTTCGCGGCGGCCGTGCCCGAGGAGCCGGAGACGATGGCGCCGGCGTGGCCCATGGTCTTGCCCTCGGGAGCGGTGAAGCCGGCCACGTAGCCCACGACGGGCTTGGTGACGTTGGCCTGGATGTACGCCGCGGCACGCTCCTCGGCGTCGCCGCCGATCTCGCCGATCATGACGATGACCTTGGTCTCGGGGTCCTTCTCGAAGGCCTCGATGGCGTCGATGTGGGTGGTGCCGATGACCGGGTCGCCGCCGATGCCGATGGCGGTCGAGAAGCCGAAATCACGCAGCTCGTACATCATCTGGTAGGTCAGCGTGCCCGACTTCGAGACGAGGCCGACCGGGCCGGTGCCGGTGATGTTGGCCGGGGTGATGCCGACGAGGGCCTCGCCCGGGGTGATGATGCCGGGGCAGTTCGGGCCGATGATCCGGGTCTTCTGACCCTTCTCCACGTTGTAGGCCCAGGCGTACGCCGAGTCCTGCACGGGGATGCCCTCGGTGATGACCACCAGGAGCGGGATCTCGGCGTCGATGGCCTCGACGATGGCGTCCTTGGAGAACGCCGGCGGCACGAAGGCGATCGAGGTGTCGGCGCCGGTCTTCTCCATGGCCTCGGCGACGGAGCCGAAGACGGGGAGCTCGATGTCGTTGCCGTCCTTGTCGACGTGCTTGACGGTGGTGCCCGCCTTGCGCGCGTTCACGCCGCCCACGACGTTGGTGCCGGCCTTGAGCATCAGCGCGGTGTGCTTGGTGCCCTCGCCGCCGGTGATGCCCTGGACGATGACCTTGTTGTCCTTGGTCAGGAAGATAGCCATTTTTCTGTTGTCTCCCTTACTTGTTCGCCAGCTCGGCGGCCTTGTCGGCGCCTTCGTCCATGGTCTGCGCGAGCGTCACCAGCGGGTGGTTCGCGGCGGCCAGGATCGCCCGGCCCTCCTCGACCTTGTTGCCGTCGAGGCGCACGACGAGCGGCTTGGAGGCCGTGTCGCCCAGGGTGTTCAGGGCGCCGACGATGCCGTTGGCGACCGCGTCGCACGCGGTGATGCCGCCGAAGACGTTGACGAAGACGCTCTTGACCTGCTCGTCGCCGAGGATGACGTCGAGGCCGGCGGCCATGACCTCGGCCGAGGCGCCGCCGCCGATGTCGAGGAAGTTGGCGGGCTTGACGCCGCCGTGGTTCTCACCGGCGTAGGCGACCACGTCGAGAGTCGACATGACCAGGCCCGCACCGTTGCCGATGACGCCGACCTGACCGTCGAGCTTGACGTAGTTGAGGTCGTTCTCCTTGGCCTTGAGCTCGAGCGGGTCGGTGGACCCGGCGTCGGCGAAGGCCGCGTGATCGGGATGGCGGAAGTCGGCGTTCTCGTCGAGCGAGACCTTGCCGTCCAGCGCGAGGATCTGGTCGTCCGGGGTGCGGACGAGCGGGTTGACCTCGACCAGGGTGGCGTCCTCGGCGACGAAGACCTCCCACAGCTTCTGGATGGTCACGGCCGCGGCGTCGAGCACCTCGGCGGGCAGCTTGCCGGCCTCGGCGATCGCTCGCGCGGTGGCGAGGTCGACGCCCTTGGTCGCGTCCACGGCGATCTTCGCCAGCGCGTCCGGGTTCTCCTCGGCGGTGACCTCGATCTCCACGCCGCCCTCGACCGAGCACATGGCCAGGTAGGTGCGGTTCGCGCGATCCAGCAGGAAGGAGATGTAGTACTCCTCGGCGATGTCGCTCGCCTCGGCCACGAGCAGCTTCTTGACGACGTGGCCCTTGATGTCCAGGCCCAGGATGGCCTCGGCGTTGGCCTGCGCCGCATCGGCGTCGGCGGAGTACTTCACGCCGCCGGCCTTGCCGCGGCCACCCACCTTGACCTGCGCCTTGACCATCACCGGCTTGCCGATTTCCTCGGCGATCGCGCGGGCGTCGGCGACATTGTCCGTCACGCGGCCGGCCGAGGTAGGCACGCCGTGCTTGACGAACAGTTCCTTCGCTTGGTATTCGAAGAGATCCATCAGCTCACCATCTGTCTGGTTACTCGGTCCACCCGCATTCTTCACGGGTCCGGGGTCGACTCTATGCCTCCGCGAATCCGCTCGGGCGCCGACCCTTGCTCAATGACGTATCTCACTTGACCTGCAGTTATCAGCCATCGCAACCTACCCGCCGGTAAGTTTTGGGATCCGCCCAGGCGAACGCCCCACATGGGCGCCGCAGGCGAGACGTAAGTACGGGTTAAGTCCCGCCGTCGAAACTTCTCCTCAGTCCACTGAAGGAGAAACGATCCATGAAGCGCACTTCCCGTCCCGCCCTCATCGCGGCCTCGGCAGCCGTCGCGCTGAGCGTCGTGCTCACCGGCTGCGCCGACAAGGGCACGTCGAACACCGGCACGACCGACACCGCCGCTGCATCGGCGAACGCCTCCGACACCGACGCTCCCGCGCTCGTCAAGGCCGCCTCCGAGGCGTCGAAGAACGTCACCAGCGTCCACTTCCTCGTCAAGGTCGACGGCAAGGTGCCCAACATGCCGATCACCAAGGTCGACGGTGACCTCCAGGTCAAGCCGACGACGCAGGCGACCGGCACCGCGACGATCGACATCGGCGGCCAGTCCGAGGGCAGGTTCGTCTACACGGACGGCACCATGTACGCCTCGCTCCTCGGTGCCAACTACGTCGACTACGGCGACGGCGCCTCCATCTACGACGTGTCCGCCCTGTTCGATCCCACCAAGGGGATCCCCAACGTCCTCGCCAAGATGACCGGCGTCAAGGCCGCCGGCACCGAGACCATCGACGGCCAGGAGACCACCAAGGTCACCGGCACCGTGCCCGCCACCGAGATCGCCGCGATCTCCGGCTCGCGCGTCGATCCCGAGAAGAGCGTGCCCGTCCCCACCACCGCGTGGATCCAGAAGTCGGGCGACAAGCAGGTCGTGCGCCTCGAGGTGAAGCCCTCCACCGAGGGCACCATCACGCTCACGTTCTCGAAGTGGGGCGAGAAGGTCACCGTGACCAAGCCCGCCGTCGAGGCCGCCCCGTCCGGCCCCAAGCCCACCGACAGCCAGGACTCCCCGCGCTAGCGGGCCGTCGACTCCCCCGTTGTTCCATCTGAAAAAAGAGGATCCATCATGAAGACCATCACCAAGAAGGCCCTGATCGCCGCGGTCGCCACCGCGAGCGTCGCCGGCGGCGTCCAGGTCGCCGTCGCCCCCGCCGCCAACGCCGCCGTGAATTGGGGCGCGATCGCCGTCGCCGGCAACGGCGCGACGGGCCGGGCATGGGACTACCCGACGCGCGCCGCCGCCGAGCGCGCCGCCCTCAACTCCTGCGGCTGGCGCACCTGCAAGGTGCTCGCCACGTTCGCCAACGGGTGTGGCGCCGTCGCCGAGAACCGCACGACCTACCGCGGGTACACGGGCCCGACGCTGCGCGCCGCGCAGAACGGAGCCCTGAGTCTCCCCGGGTCACGGATCAAGGCGTGGCAGTGCACCACCCGCTGATCGTCCGCTGAGCTTCGATGGGCCAGTCGCGCACGCCGCCGGGAGAGAACCCGCTCACCAGGCGTGGGCGCGGCCCTGCTGCTCGTACCAGCCGAGCAGCTCGGGATCGTCGACGGACCTGGGGTCCACGTTCACCTCGCGGCCGGCGAGCATGCCGGTCACCGGGATCTCCAGCTTCTTCCCGGTCTTGGTGTGCGGGATGCCGGGGGCCTCGATCACCTCGTCGGGCACGTGCCGCGGCGAGAGCCGTGCCCGCACGTCGGCGCGGATGCGCTGCACCAGTTCGTCGGTCAGCTCCGCCCCGGGGACGAGGGTGAGGAACATCGGCATCCAATACTTCGCGCCCGGCCCGTCGACGCCGACGACCATCGCCTCCGCGACCTCCGGGACGGCCTCGACGACCTCGTAGATATCGGCGGAGCCCATCCGGATGCCGTTGCGGTTCAACGTCGCATCGCTGCGGCCGTGGATGGTGATCGACCCGCGGTCGGTCAGCTCCACCCAGTCGCCGTGCCGCCAGAGATTCGGCGCGATCCCGTCGGTCCACTCGTGCTCGAAGTAGGCGGCGCGGTACTTCGCATCCCCCGGGTCGTTCCAGAAGTGCGTGGGCATCGACGGCATGGGCATGGTGATCACCATCTCGCCGACCTCGCCGATGAGCGGGGTGCGGTCCGGGGCCCACGCCTCCAGGGCGCAGCCGAGGTAGCGGACCGTCAGCTCGCCGGGCACGTGCGGGACGGAGGCCGTGCCGCCGCAGAAGGCGCTGCACACGTCGGTCCCGCCCGAGACCGAGCTCACCGGGAGCCCCGCCGCCACGTGCTCGTCCACCCAGGTGAACAGGTCCGGCGCGAGCGGCGAACCCGTGCTGCCGATCGTCCGGAGCACCAGGTCGTGGTCGGTGCCGGGGTTCAGGCCGGCCTTGCGGGAAGCCTGCAGCTGGCCGGGGCTGGTGCCGAAGAAGGTGACCTGCTCGTCCTCGCAGACCTGCCACAGCCGATCCGCCGTGGGCGCGAGCGGATGCCCGGAGAAGGTGACGATGGTGGCACCCACGAGCAGCCCGGCCACCTGGTAGTTCCACATCATCCACGACAGCGCGGTGTGCCAGAAGAAGACGTCGCCGGGCCCGATCTCGTTGTGCAGCCCCAGTACCTTCACGTGCTCGACGAGGATGCCGCCGTGCCCCTGGACGATGCCCTTCGGCTTGCCGGTGGTGCCCGACGAGAACAACACCCACAGCGGGTGATCGAACGGCACCCGGACGGGCTTCAGCGCCGGGGTGTCCGGGCCCGGCTCGGGCAGCTCGGTGATCACGTGCGACGCCGGAACCCCCAGCAGCCCGGCGAGCTCGGCGGTGTCGGCGCGCTTGTCGACATACTTCTCGCCGAAGGCGTACCCGTCGCGGGCGAAGAGCACCTTGGGCTCCAGCTGCGCCATCCGGCCGGCCGCGCCCTCGGGCGCGTAGTCCTGGCCGCAGCCCGACCAGATCGCACCGATCGACGCGGTCGCCAGGAACGCGAGCACCGCGAAGGGCTCGTCAGGCAGGTAGGCGGCCACCCGGTCGCCCACGCCCACCCCGAGCGAGCGCAGCAACTCCGTGATCGCGGAGACCCGCGCCGGCAGCTCCGACCACGGGATCTCCACCCGCGCCCCGTCGTCCGACAGGCCGACGATGGCCGCGCCCGGGAGCGAGGCGAACCGCAGCACCCGGTCGACGTAGTTCAGTTCCACCTCGGGGAACCACCGCGCGCCCGGCATCTCCCGCGAGGCGAGCACGGGGCCGGTGCGCTCGCCCAGTTCGAAGAAGTCCCACACCGCGCCCCAGAACTGCTCGGGTTCGCTGACGGACCACTGGTACACGGCGTCGTAGTCCCCCGTGGGAAGGCCGACGGACTGGGCGAAGCGATCGATCGAATGCACCCGATCAGCCTTCCAGACCGAGCAGCGTCACGGACTCTTCCCGCATCTGCACCTTGCGGATCTTTCCCGAGACCGTCATGGGGAAGGCCGATACCACGTGCACGTAGCGGGGGATCTTGTGGCGCGCGATCTTCCCGTCCGCAAAGGCCTTCAGGTCGTCGGCGGTGAAGGATTCCACGCCGTCGCGGAGCTGGATCCAGGCCATGAGTTCCTCCCCGTACTTCTCGTCGGGCACACCGATCACCTGCGCGTCCAGGATGTCCGGGTGGGTGTAGAGGAACTCCTCGATCTCGCGCGGGTAGATGTTCTCGCCGCCACGGATCACCATGTCCTTGATCCGGCCGGTCACGCGCACGTAGCCGTTCTCGTCCATCGTCGCCAGGTCGCCGGTGTGCATCCAGCCGTCGGCGTCGATCGCCTCGGCGGTCTTCTCCTCGTTGTTCCAGTAGCCCTTCATCACGGAATAGCCACGGGTGCAAAGCTCCCCGACCTCGCCGCGCGGCATCACGGTGCCGTCGATCGGGTCGATCACCTGGATCTCCAGGTGCGGTCCCACCCGCCCGACGGTGCCGACGCGCAGCTCGAGCGCGTCGTCGACGCGGGTCTGGGTGGAGACGGGCGAGGTCTCCGTCATGCCGTAGCAGATCGACACCTCGGTCATGCCCATCCGGTCGACCACCTTGCGCATCACCTCCTCGGGGCACGGCGAGCCGGCCATGATGCCGGTGCGCAGGCTGGAGAGGTCGTAGGTGTCGAAATCGGCGAGCGCGAGCTCCGCGATGAACATGGTGGGCACACCGTAGAGGCTGGTGCACTTCTCGGCGGCGACGGCGGCGAGGGCGTCCTGCGGCACGAAGGCCGGGCCGGGGATGACCATGGCCGCGCCGTGGGTGACGGCGGCGAGGTTGCCCATCACCATGCCGAAGCAGTGGTAGAAGGGCACCGGAATGCAGATCGAGTCCTGCTCCGTGTAGTTCAGCAGCTCGCCCACGAGGTAGCCGTTGTTGAGGATGTTGCCGTGGGTGAGAGTGGCGCCCTTGGGGAACCCCGTGGTACCCGAGGTGTACTGGATGTTGATCGGATCGTCGGCGCGCAGCTCGTCGCCGAGGTCCGCAAGGGCGTCCAGCTCGTCTTCCGACGGTGCGGCGAGATAGGCGTCCCACGCCGGGGTGCCGAACTCCACCACGTCCCGCAGCTGCGGGGTCTCCGGCCGGGCCGCCTCCAGCATCGCCGCGTATTCCGAGGTCTTGAAGCTGGTCATCGTGTACACCGCGACGATGCCCGACTGGTTGAGCGCGTACTCCAGCTCCCGCTGCCGGTAGGAGGGATTGAGATTCACCAGGATCACACCGGCAAGAGCCGTGCCGAACTGCACGATCACCCACTCCGGCGTGTTGGGCGCCCACACGCCCACGCGGTCGCCGCGGCGGATCCCGTTGCGCAGCAGCCCGGCCGCGAAGGCGCGGGAGTCGGCGAGCAGTTCGGCGTACGTCCAGCGGCGGCCCGAGGGCACGTCGACGAGCGCGGTGCGCTCGCCGAACCGATCGGTCGTCATCTCGAGCTGGGCACCGATCGTGGCGGTCAGCAGCGTGGGCTCGGCCTCGCCGCGATCGTAGGACGGGGTGGTCATCTCTTCACTCCTACTGATTACTCGGCCCGGGCGACGATTGCCCGGGCCTGGGCGAGCAGCGGCGCGTCGATCATCTGACCCCGCACCTGGTAGACACCGTTGTTTCCCGCCTCCGCTTCGAGCACCTCGCGGGCCCAAGCGATCTCGTCGTCCGTGGGCCGGTAGGCGGCACGGATCACCGCGGCCTGCGAGGGGTGGATGCAGACGGTGGCGGCGAAGCCCAGCGCCACGGCGTCCTCCGCCTCCGCGGCCAGGCCGTCGGTGTCGGCGATGTCGATGTGCACCGCGTCCAGGGCGAACTTGCCGTGCGCCGCGGCCGCGAGCCGGGTCGCCGAGCGGACGTGCCGGGGGACGTCCCGGTAGGTCCCGTCCGCGAACCGCGACGAGCGCCCGCCCATGGCCGCCACCAGATCCTCGGCCCCCCACATGAGGCCGATGCACCGCGGGTGCGCCGCGATCTCGTTGACGTTCACGGCGCCCAGCGGTGTCTCGATGAGCGCGATCACCTGCAGCCCGTCGACCTGCGCCAGCTTGTCGAGCTGGTGCGCCGACTCGGTCTTCGCGAGCATGACCACACGGTAGGCCGTGCGGCGCAGCGCCTCGATGTCTTCGGCGAAGTCGTAGGTGCCGAAGGCGTTCACCCGCACGATCGTCGTCGCCGGGTCCTGGTCGTTGTCGATCAGCGCCTCCCGGGCCGCCGGGCGCGCGTCGGCCGTCACGGCGTCCTCGAGGTCGAGGATCACCGCGTCGGCACGCTCGGCGGCCTTGGCGTACCGCTCGGGGCGGTCGGCGGGACAGAACAGGATGGCAGGGCCCGGCGGCTGCCAGGCCGGGGCGTCGCGCGCGTCGTGGTGGAACATCTACTCCCCCTCGCCCGACGGTGCCTGCGACATCAGGCCCGCTCGCTCCGCTTCCGGCGCCCGCCGCACGAGCGTCGACCGCTCGGCCACCGCGACGACCGCGCCGTCCTGGTTCCGCGCCACGTGTCGCAGATTGACGATGCCCTCCCCGGGCCGCGACTTCGACTCCCGCTTACCCGTGCACAGCGTCTCCGCGTACAGGGTGTCGCCGGCGAAGACCGGAGCGGGGAAGGCGATCTCGGAGAAGCCGAGGTTCGCCACCAGCGTGCCCTGGGTGAGCTGGGCGACGGACAGTCCGACCAGCGTGGAGAGCGTGTACATCGAGTTCACAAGGCGCTGTCCGCCGAAGCCGGGCTGCTGCGCCGACCAGTGCGCGTCCAGGTGCAGCGCCTGGGTGTTCATGGTCAGCTTGGTGAACAGCATGTTGTCGGCCTCGGTCACCGTGACGCCGGGGCGGTGCTCGTAGAGCACACCGTCCTCGAACTCCTCGAACCACAGGCCGCGCTGGGTGACCCGCTTCACGGGTTCCTGCTCACTCATGCCTGCAGTCCCAGCGAGCGGGCGATCAGCATGAGCTGCACCTCGGTGGTGCCCTCGCCGATCTCGAGGATCTTCGAATCGCGGTAGTGCCGCGCCACCGGGTACTCGTTCATGAAGCCGTAGCCGCCGTGGATCTGCGTGGCCATGCGCGCGTTGTCCATCGCCGCCTCGGAGGAGATCATCTTGGCGATGGCGGCCTCCTTCTTGAAGGGCTTGCCCGCCAGCATGAGCCGGGCCGCCTCGTAGTAGGCGACGCGGGACGTGTGCGCCCGCGCCTCCATCCGCGCGATCGCGAAGGCGATGGACTGGAACTCCCCGATCGGCTTGCCGAAGGCGTTGCGCTCCTTGGCGTACTTCACCGACTCGTCGACGCAGCCCTGCGCGGCGCCGGTGGCGACGGCGGCGATGGCGATGCGGCCCTCGTCGAGGATGGAGAGGAAGTTCGCGTAGCCGCGCCCCTCCTCGCCGAGCAGGTTCTCCTTCGGCACGCGCACGTCGCTGAAGCTCAGCGGGTGCGTGTCCGAGGCGTTCCAGCCCACCTTGTTGTACGCGGGCTCCACGGTGAAGCCGGGGGTTCCGCTGGGCACGATGATCGTCGAGATCTGCTTGCGCCCGTCGGGCTTGGTGCCGGTCACGGCGGTCACCGTCACCAGGCTGGTGATGTCGGTGCCCGAGTTGGTGATGAACTGCTTGGAGCCGTTGATGACCCACTCGTCGCCGTCGAGCTTGGCGGTGGTCTGCGTGCCGGAGGCGTCCGAACCGCAGCCGGGCTCGGTGAGCCCGAAGCCGGCGAGGTTCTCACCCGCGGCCAGGGAGGGCAGGTACGTCTGCTTCTGCTCCTCGGTGCCGAACTTGTAGATCGGCATGGCGCCGAGGCCGACGCCGGCCTCCACCGTCATGGCGACCGACTGGTCGACGCGGCCGAGCTCCTCCAGCGCGAGGGCGAGGGCGAAGTAGTCGCCGCCCATGCCGCCGTACTCCTCGGGGAAAGGCAGGCCGAACAGGCCCATCTGGCCCATCTGCTTCACGACCTCGTACGGGAAGGAGTGCTCCTCGTCGTGCTTGGCCGAGACGGGCGCGACCACCTGGTTCGCGAAGTCGCGCACCGTGTCCCGCAGGTCGGCGTAGTCCTGGGTCAGTTCCATGTCAGTTCTCTTCCGTTTCGGTAGCCGTGACGCTCGCGAGCACCTGGGCCGCGGTCACCTTGTCTCCGGCGCGCACCGCGATGGACACCGTGCCGTCGTGCGGCGCGGTCAGCGGCTGCTCCATCTTCATCGCCTCGATGATCACCAGCGTCTCGCCCTTGGTGACCGACTGTCCGTCCTCCACCGGCACCGCGACCACGGCGCCCGGCATGGGGCTCACGACGTCGCCGCCGTGCGCACCGTCGCGGTCCTTCGACGTGGACTTCGCCAGCGGGAGCTCGTACGTGCCGTCCTCGCCACTGACCCAGTAGGTTCCGCCGATCAGGTCGACAGTGACCGGCGTCGAGAAGCCGTCCACCACCAGGCGCTCCCCCACCCGCCGGGCCGAGCCCGACCAGTCGAGCGTCGGGCCCTCGGCGGTGCCGCGGACGGTCACCGCCTCACCGAGCACCGAGACGTGGACCTCGCCGGTCTCGTCGTCGGGCGCGGCGAACCGCACGACCGTCGGCTGCGCACCCCCGATGCGCCACCCGGTCTCAGTGCCCCACGGGCCCTCCCCGCGGGAGTCGGTGACGGCGGTGACCGCGGCGGCGGCGTAGGCGCGCACGGTCGGCGCCGGCCGGGTGTAGGTCGGAGCCAGCCGATCCAGCAGCTCGGTGTCGAGCTCGCCGGCCACGACGTCACCGTCGGCGAGGACGAACCGGCAGAAGTCGACGTTGGTGCGCAGGCCCGTGAGCTGGGTTCCGGCGAGGGCCTCGTCGAGACGGCGCAGCGCCTGTTCGCGGTCGTCGGCGTGCACGATGACCTTGGCGAGCATGGGGTCGTAGTCGCTGCCGACCACGCTGCCCGACTCGATGCCGGTGTCCACGCGGACGGGGCCGCGGCGGTCGCTGCGCGGGTAGCGCAGGGCGGTGACCGTGCCGCCGGTGGGCAGGAAGCCCGCTGCCGGGTCCTCCGCGTAGACGCGGGCCTCGACGGCGTGCCCGGTGAGAGTCACGTCCTCCTGCGCGATCGCGAGGACCTCGCCGTTGGCGACGCGGATCTGCTGCTCCACCAGGTCGACACCGGTCACCAGCTCGGTGACGGGGTGCTCGACCTGGAGGCGGGTGTTCATCTCCATGAAGAAGAACTGGTCGGGGCGCTTCGCCGAGACGATGAACTCGACGGTGCCGACGCCGGTGTAGCCGACCGACCGCGCGGCATCGCAGGCGGCGCGGCCGATGTCGGCGCGCGTGGCCTCGTCGAGCAGCGCCGACGGGGCCTCCTCGATCACCTTCTGATGCCGGCGCTGCAGCGAGCACTCGCGCTCGCCCAGGTGGATCACGTTGCCGTGCTTGTCGGCCAGGACCTGCACCTCGATGTGGCGCGGAGTGTCGACGAAGTGCTCCATGAACAGTGTGTCGTCGCCGAAGGCGGCGGCCGCCTCGCGGCGCGCGGCGGCGACCGCGGCCGGCAGGTCCGCGGGGTTCTCCACGCGGTGCATGCCCTTGCCGCCGCCGCCCGCGCTGGGCTTGATCAGCACGGGGAAGCCGATGCCGTCCGCGGCGTCGATGAGGTCGGCGTCGGTGAGGCCCGGGCGGCTGATGCCCGGGACCACGGGCACGTCGCGCTCGACGACCGCGGCGCGGGCGGTGATCTTGTCGCCCATCGTCTCGATGGATTCGACCGGCGGGCCGAGGAATTCGATCCCGGCCTCCGACAGCGCCCGCGCGAAGGCGGCGTTCTCGGAGAGGAAGCCGTAGCCCGGATGCACCGCGTCGGCGCCGGTGGCGCGGGCGGCCTCGACGACCTTGTCGATGCGCAGGTAGCTCTCGGTCGCGGCTGCCGGGCCGAGGCGCACGGCCTCGTCGGCGAGCTTCACGTGCCGGGCGTCGGCATCCGCATCGGAATAGACCGCCACACTGGCGATGCCCAGGGTGCGCAGCGTATCGATGACGCGGCAGGCGATCTCGCCGCGGTTCGCGATCAGGACCTTCTCGATCTTGCTCATCTTCTTCTGCCTCACATCCGGAAGACGCCGTAGGAGACCTCGGGCAGCGGCGTGCGTGACGCCGCGTCGAGCGCGAGGCCGAGGACGGTGCGGGTGTCGGCGGGATCGATCACGCCGTCGTCCCAGAGCCGGGCCGTCGAGTAGTAGGCCTGCGACTGCCGCTCGAACTGGTCGCGCACACCCTGCTTGAACTCCTCCATCCCCTCCTGCTCACGGCGGACGGAGCCGAGGGTGTCGGCGGCCTGCGGACCGCCCATCACGGAGATCCGCGCGTTGGGCCACATCCACAGGAAGCGCGGCGAGTACGCGCGGCCGCACATCGAGTAGTTGCCGGCGCCGAAGGAGCCGCCCACGATGACGGTGAACTTGGGGACGCGGGCGCAGGCCACGGCGGTGACCATCTTGGCGCCGTGTTTGGCGATGCCGCCCTCCTCGTACTGGCGGCCGACCATGAATCCGGTGATGTTCTGCAGGAACACCAGCGGGATGCGGCGCTTGTCGCACAGCTCGATGAAGTGCGCGCCCTTCTGCGCGGCCTCGGCGAACAGCACGCCGTTGTTGCCGATGATGCCCACCGGGTGGCCGTGGATCCGCGCGAAGGCGGTCACCAGCGTGGTGCCGAAGAGCTCCTTGAACTCGTCGAACTCGCCGTCGTCCGCGATGATCTCGATCAGCGTGCGGACGTCGTAGCCGATCCTGGAGTCGGTGGGCACCACGTCGTAGAGGTCCGTCTGCGGGCGCGTCGCGGGCCGGGCCGGTCGCACGTCCCACTGCACCTCGCCGACGGGGCCCAGGCGCCCGACGATCTGCCGGACCTTCTCCAGCGCCTCGTCGTCGGAGTCGACGAGATGATCGGTGACACCCGACTTGGTGGAGTGCATGAGGCCGCCGCCGAGGTCCTCCGCGGTCACGTCCTCCCCGGTCGCGGCCTTCACCAGCGGCGGACCGGCGAGGAAGATGGTGCCCTGATCGCGGACGATGACGGTCTCGTCGCTCATGGCCGGCACGTAGGCGCCGCCGGCGGTGGAGCTGCCGAGCACGGCCGCGATCTGCGGGATGCCCGCGGCGCTCATGTTCGCCTGGTTGTAGAAGATGCGGCCGAAGTGCTCCCGGTCGGGGAAGACCTCGTCCTGGTTGAGCAGCATCGCGCCGCCCGAGTCCACGAGGTAGATGCAGGGCAGGCGGTTCTGCGTCGCGATCTCCTGCGCGCGCAGGTGCTTCTTCACGGTGACCGGGTAGTAGGTGCCACCCGAGACCGTCGCGTCGTTGGCGACGATCATCACCTGGCGGCCGGAGACCGTGCCGATGCCCGCGACGGCGCCCGCGGAGGGCGCCTTGCCGTCGTACATGTCCTCGGCGGCGAGCGGGGCCACCTCGAGGAACGGGCTGCCCGTGTCCAGCAGCCGCCGGATCCGCTCGCGGACCAGCAGCTTGCCGCGGCCCTCGTGCCGGGCGCGCGCCCGCTCACCGCCGCCCTGCGCCACCCGGTCGAGCCGCTGCCGCAGCTCGGCGACGTTCGCCTCGTGTTCCTCGCGGAATGTCACGCCCGCTCCTTCGAGTTATTCACCATTAACTGAAAACGAGAGTATGTGACCCCGGCCACCGTGTCCAGTCTTACTCGGCGGTAGCTTCGGCGAGGCCGATTGCGCGGTTCGCGCGCGCGGCCGCGGGTGAGTCGCGTGGCGTCAGACGCCGAGCGCGGCGAGCGCCTTGTCGCGCAGCAGCGCGCGGAGCCGGGGCTGCGGCAGCGCCGGGAGGCTCGGGGCGGCGTTGATGAGGCCGAAGACGGCGTGCACGACGGCGCGATTGTCCACCGGGTCACCGCCGAGCGCGGTGAGGGCGTCGGTCCAGATCTCCACGTACTGACGCTGCAGCCGGCGCACACGGCGCGCCGATTCCGGTGCCAGCGACCACATGTCGCGGTACTGGACCCGGATCAGGTCGGGCTCCGAGGCCGCGAAATCGACGTGGAAGTCGACGAGGTCGCGCAGCGCCTGCCGAGGATCCCCCGCGCGCTCCTCCGCCACCCGGCGGCCACCGTCGTAGAGGTACTCCGAGATCTCCACCAGCAGTGCGGCGAGCACGTCCTGCTTGCCCGCGAAGTGGCGGTACATGGCCGGACCGGAGACGCCCGCGGCCGCGCCGATGTCTTCCAGGCGCACGCCGGCGAAGCCGCGCTCGGCCATGAGCGTCGCCGCCGCGGCGAGCAGTTCGCGGCGGCGGGCGGCCTTGGCGCGCTCCCGCGCCGTCCCCGCCTCGGGCCCTGCCGCGCCGGTCCGGCGGGTCGTCGGTACCTCCATGGCGGGCCACACTACTCGGCTTGCCCCGTCGATGACCCCGTGTCATGCTGGTTGCGCAAGGCGCCAATCGTTCGCTGAGGCTCCTTCGCGGAAACAGGCCAGCGACCCCGAACGTCGAGAGACGCCCCGGGTCAGGACAGGCGCATCCGGCTTAAGGGTGCTCCCCGATTGGCTCCCGTTCACGGGTTCACGCCGCGAAGTGCTGAAGGTCTGACGTGGAGGGGCGCAGCTTCGTCACCCTCCGTCCTGGCGCGCGGAACGCCGACCCACGGAGGTGATGCAATGCCCGACGGCCGTAGTCGAACGCTCGGCGCTTCCCACATCGCCGTGGGAAGCCGCTGAGCGCACCATGATCCGGGCCGCAGGCCCGTGAGCCGACGGCGTACCGTCGGCCCGCCCTCGCCTGTGCCCCACTGACACCTCCACACCCTGCTCCGCCGCGCCCCCAGGGCCGCGGCGCAGTAGCGCGTGCCCGGACGAGGGGAATCACCATGCACGCCACCACGAACATCGACCTGCTCGACATGCTGCCGCGCATCGCGGCGGGCGTCGGCTTCGGCACCCTGATCGGACTCGAGCGCCAGTACCGCGCCCGCATGGCCGGCCTGCGCACCAATGCGCTGGTCTCGGTCGGCTCGGCGCTCTTCGTCGTCCTGTCCGCCTACGGCTTCGCCGGCGGCGATCCCACGCGCGTCGCGGCGCAGATCGTCTCGGGCATCGGCTTCCTCGGCGGCGGCGTGATCCTGCGCGACGGCCTCACCGTGCGCGGCCTGAACACCGCCGCCACGCTGTGGTGCTCGGCCGCCGTCGGCGCGCTGTCGGGCTCCGGGATGTACATCCCGGCCGCGATCGGCACCGCCGTCGTGATCGGCGTCAACACCGCCCTGCGGTCGGTCGGGCACGCCGTGGACCGCGCACCCGACAACGGGAAGGAGGCGCCGAGCCGGTACGAGTTCGTCGCCGTGACGCGCGACGAGAACGAGGCGCACGTCCGCGTGATGCTGGTCCAGGCGTTGAGCCGCACCGTCTTCCACCTGCAGTCCATCAGCAGCGTCGACACCGACGACGGCAGGGTGGAGGTACGGGCCACCCTCGCCGCGGACGGTCGCGACGACCGCGCCCTGGAGACGGCGATCAGCCAGCTCAGCATGGAGCCGTCGGTGACGGCGGTGCGCTGGGACGTGCTGCCCGAGCGCGAGGAGGCGGACCTGTGAGCGCACTGACCGCTCCCCTGCTCGGCCGGCGCCGCACCGAGCGCGAGGGCCGCCGCTCGATCGTCGCCGACGTCCTCGTGGTCGCCGGTGCGGCGGCGCTGATCTGGCTGACGATCCGCGTCGGGCAGGGCATGAACGCGCCGATGGACCTGGCGCACAGCACCGCCCGTGTCGACACCGACCCGTCGAACCTGCCCTACTACGCGCTGCGCTCCCTGCTGCGCATGTTCCTCGCGCTCGCGGCGTCCGTCGTCTTCACCTTCGGCTACGCATTGTTGGCGGCACGGTCGCGGCGGGCGCGGGCGGTGCTGCTGCCGCTGCTCGACGTGCTGCAGTCGGTGCCGATCCTCGGCTTCCTCTCGGTGACGGTCACCGTCTTCCTCGCACTGTTCCCGGGATCGACGCTGGGACTCGAGTGCGCGGCGGTCTTCGCCATCTTCACCTCGCAGGCGTGGAACATGACCTTCGCCTTCTACCAGAGTCTGATCAGCCAGCCGCGCGAGCTCGGCGAAGCCGCCCGCGACCTGGGACTGTCACGCTGGCAACGATTCTGGCGACTCGACGTGCCCAGCGGCATGATCCCGCTGGTCTGGAACGCGATGATGAGCTTCGGCGGCGGGTGGTTCTTCCTCACCGCCTCGGAGGCCGTCTCGGTGGCCGGTAACGAGTACGCCCTCCCCGGCATCGGCGCCTACGTCGCCACCGCGTCGGCCGACGGTGATCTCGGCCGCGTCGGCTGGGCCATCGCCGCGATGATCGTGGTCATCATCGCGGTGAACCTGCTGTTCTGGAGCCCGTTGACGGCGTGGGCCGAACGCTTCCGCCTCGAGGACTCCGCCACCGGCCGCGTCCCACGGTCCACCGTGCTGACGCTGCTGCGCCGCTCGCACGTCGGTGACGGGCTGCGGCGCGCGGCAGCGCCCGTGGTGACGGGGCTCGACCGGGTCTTCGGCGCGCTGGGCCGCACCGGGCACACCGCGCCCGCGGACCCGCGCCGCGCCCGCCTCGGCGACCTCGCTTTCGGCACCGTCGTCCTGGCGGTCGTGGCGTACGGCCTGTGGCGGGCGCTCGAGGTGATCCTGCGCGACGCGGGGCTCGCCGAGGTGGGACACGTCGTCCTGCTGGGCCTCGCGACGATGGCCCGCGTCGCGGTCGTGATGATCGTCGCCACGGTCGTGTGGGTGCCGATCGGCGTGATCGTGGGCCTCGACCCGCGCCTCAGCCGCGCCCTGCAGCCCGTCGTCCAGGTGTGCGCGAGCTTCCCCGCGAACTTCCTGTTCCCCCTGGTCACCGCGGTCCTCGTGGCCTGGAACATTCCGCTGGATCTGGGCGGCGTCGTCCTGATGGCGCTCGGCACGCAGTGGTACATCCTGTTCAACGTCATCGCCGCGGCCAGCGCGATCCCCGGCGACCTGCTCGAGGCCGCCGACGACATGCGGCTCCCCCGACTGCTGAAGTGGCGCTCCGTGCTGCTGCCGGGCGTCTTCGCCGGTTACGTGACCGGCGGGATCACCGCCGCGGGCGGAGCCTGGAACGCCTCGATCGTGGCCGAGGTCGTCTCGTACAACGGCGAGGAGCACCACGCGTACGGTCTCGGCGACTACATCGCGCGGGCCACCGCCGCGACCGGCGTCGAGCACACCGCCCACCTACTGCTCGGGATCGTCGTGATGTGCCTGTTCGTCGTGGGCACCAACGCGGTCCTGTGGCGCCGCCTGTACCGCACGGCCGCGCGCCGCTACTCCCTCTAGCCGACCCCTTATTACTAGGAGCAGTTCCATGACCACCACCCTCGCCACCCCGCTGATCCGCCTGCAAGGGCTCACCAAGAGCTTCGAGGGCGCCCACGGCGACACCCTGACGGTGCTCGACGGCATCGACCTCACGGTCGAGCCGGGCGAGATCGTCGCGCTGCTCGGACGGTCCGGATCGGGCAAGTCCACCCTCCTGCGGATCATGGCGGGGCTCATCCCGGCGACGTCCGGCACCGTCGAGTCCGACGGTGCGCCACTGTCCGGCCCCAACCCCGCCGCCGCGATGGTCTTCCAGTCCTTCGCACTCATGCCCTGGCTGACCGTCCAGGACAACGTCGAGCTGGGCCTGACGGCCCGGAACGTGCCCCGCGCCGAGCGGCGCGCCCGCGCCCTGAAGGCCATCGACACCATCGGGCTCGACGGCTTCGAGTCGGCCTACCCGCGTGAGCTGTCGGGCGGGATGCGCCAGCGCGTCGGCTTCGCCCGTGCGCTCGTGCTCGAGCCGGACCTCCTGCTGATGGACGAGCCCTTCTCCGCGCTGGACGTGCTGACGGCCGAGAACCTGCGCGGCGAGTTGGCGGAGCTCTGGGGCCGCGCGGAATTCCCGACCCGCAGTGTCTGCATCGTCACCCACAACATCGAGGAGGCGGTGCTGCTCGCCGACCGCGTCGTGGTGCTCGGCGCCAAGCCGGGCCGCATCGTCCACGAGACCCGGATCGACCTCCCGCGGCCGCGGTCGCGGACGGCGCCGGCGTTCGAGGCGATCGTCGACGAGCTGTACGGCGCGCTGACGGGCCGCGCCGCCGACATCGAGCACGAGCCGGACCCCGTCGAGGCGACGCCGGTGAGCCGTCCGCTGCCGGACGCGACCGTCGACGGGATCGCCGGACTGGTGGAGCTGGTATCGGCGCACGGCGCTCCCGCGGACCTCCCAGACCTCGCGGCGGACCTCAACTTCGAGGTCGACGACATCATGCCGCTGGTCGACGCCGCGGCGATGCTGGGCCTGGTCGACGGGGCCGGGAACGAGATCACCCTGACGGAGGAGGGCCGCACCTTCGTCACGGTTCCGCTCGGCGACGCGAAAGAGGTCTTCGCGCGCCAGGCCGCGTCCCGTGCCCCGCTGGTCCGCACCGTCCTGCGGACCCTGCGCGCGTCCACCGACGGGGCCGCCCGGCTCGGCTTCTTCGTGGACCTGCTGCGGCGCGGTTTCGGGCGGGAGGACGCCGAACGACAGATGCGGCTGGCGATCGACTGGGGTCGATACGGCGAACTGTACGACTACGACGCCGACGACGATCGGATCCGCCTCTACCAGCAATGACACGATCGTGATTCGCCTGTTTGTGATCGCATTGTGACCAAGCACACAATCATCCGAACCGCCCCCCTAGAGGTTGTCTCGCCGCAATCATTTCGTTATCGTCGACGGGACGCGGATCACGAAGCGGTCACGATGAGGACATCGTCGGATCACCGGGAGTGGTCCGAAGTGCGGTTTTTACGGTTGGAGTAGGCGAGATATGACACGGAGTCGCGAGAACCACGTGCGCTGGCAGGGCGGCACACAGGTCCTCGATGATGAGTCGATCACCGCGATCATCCCGCTGGATGAGCTCGAGACCCGCCTCGAAGAGGCCTATACCGAGACCTGGACCGACGCGCCGGACGACACCGCGCTGGTCTACCGCCCCTCCAGCTCCGAGGTCACCCAGGACCTCATGATCCCCGAGGTCCTCTTCACCGGGGACACCGAGTTCGACGAGACCGACCTGGACGAGCTCGAGGAGACCGCACTCCTCGGCGCGCCGGAGGCCGCTCCCGAGCTCATCCCGACGCCCGTCCGTAAGGGCGGTAAGCACCGCGTTCCGACCGCACCGCACGCGCTCAAGGGCCGCGCCGCCCTGCTCGCGCTCGCCGCGGGCGCCAGCGTCGCCGGTGCCGCCGTGGTCAACGCCGCCGGCAGCGACGCCCCGTCGGCCTCGCAGCAGCCCATCGTCCCGCCGTCCGGCCCCGAGTTCAACGCCGGCCGCCAGGCGCCCCTGCCCGCCGCCCAGGACACCGAGCAGTTCTCCGCCGGGCTCGCCGGGGGTAAGGCGCGCAAGGACGCGGACGACAAGCGCATCATCGACTCGATGCGCCCGAAGGTGACCGCCCCCGTGAACGGCGCCACCCTCACCTCGAACTTCGGCACCCGTTGGGGCGCCATGCACGGCGGCCTCGACCTCGCCGCCCCGCTCGGTACCCCGCTGTTCGCGGCCGCCGACGGCGTGGTCACCGACGCCGGCCCCGCCTCGGGCTTCGGCATCTGGATCAAGATCCGCCTGTCGGACGGCACCGTGCTGGTCTACGGCCACATGTACAACGTCAACGTCCAGGCCGGGCAGACGGTCAAGGCCGGCGACCTGATCAGCTGGGTCGGCAACAACGGCTACTCCACCGGCCCGCACCTGCACTTCGAGGTCCACGGCGTCGGCGGCGCGAAGCTCGACCCGCAGGCCTGGCTGGCCGAGCGCGGCATCCGCGTCTAGCTCCACCGAGACACACCGAAGGGCGCCCCGGATCACCGGGGCGCCTTTCGCGTATCCGGACCTGCCGGCCGCGGGCCTAGAGCTTCTCCATCGGCAGGCCGCCGAAGGTCATCAGGGTGACGGTGCCCGACGAGCCGAAATCGAAGGTCGCCCGCTCCATCGGCCCGGCGCCGGTGATCGCGGTGACCGTCCCCAGCCCGAACGAGTCGTGCGAGACGCGGTCGCCGACCGCGAGGGTGAGCTTGTTGGCCCGCCGTGAGGTCTTGGGCGCGCGCTTGGGGGTCCAGCCACCGTCGGACCCCGACGACCGGCCCCGGCCGCCGTACTGGCCGCCGCCGTTCTGCCCCCAGGACGAGCGGTCCTGCCCGAAGACGCCGCGCGAGCCCCCGAACTGGCTGCGCTGCGGCTCCAGCCGGCGCCAGTCGACGAGGTGCTGCGGGATCTCCGCGAGGAACCGCGACTCCGGGTTCTGCATCGGATCGCCCCAGGTGGAGCGGATCATCGCGCGGCTGACGTACAGCCGCTCACGGGCTCGGGTGATGCCGACGTAGGCGAGGCGCCGCTCCTCCGCGAGCTCGGACTCGTCGCCCAGGGCACGCATGTGTGGGAACTGCCCGTCCTCCCAGCCGGTCACGAAGACCACGGGGAACTCGAGTCCCTTCGCGGTGTGCAGGGTCATCATCGTGACCACGCCCGCCTCGCTGTCGGGCACCTGATCCGCGTCCGCGACCAGCGAGACCCGCTCGAGGAAGGCGGCCAGGGAGCCCGGCTCGGGCGCGCCCTCATCGACCACCACGTCGGTGAAGTCCTGCGCGGAGAACTCCCGCGCGACGCTGATCAACTCCTCGATGTTCTCGAGGCGCGCGCCGTCCTGCGGGTCCGACGAGCCCTCGAGCTCCGCCCGGTACCCCGTCTTCTCGACGACCGCGTCGAGCAGGTCGCCGAGATCCAGCTCGTCGTCCGCCGCGGTGCGGCGCAGGTCGGCCATGAGGCCGGCGAAGGTGGCGATCGCGTTGCGCGAGCGCGGATTCAGCATCGCGACGGAACCGTCGACCGCGTCCTCGATGGCGCTGGCGAACGTGCCCCCGCGGTTCTCGGCGTGCACCGTGAGGCAGGCCTGGGCGCGATCGCCGATGCCGCGACGCGGCGTGTTGACGATGCGCTGCAGGCTGACGGTGTCGTTCGGGTTGTCGATGGCGCGCAGGTACGCGACCAGGTCCCGCACCTCCTTGCGCTCGTAGAAGCGGACGCCGCCGACCACCTTGTAGGGCACGCCGTGGCGGATGAAGACCTCCTCCAGCACGCGCGCCGCGGTATTGGTGCGGTAGAAGACCGCCACATCGCTGTACTTGACGCCCTTGTCGGCCAGCGCGTCGATCTCCGAGACCACGAAGCTCGCCTCGTCGTGCTCGTTGTCGGCGACGTAGCCGGTGATGAGGTCACCGTCGCCCTGGTCGGTCCAGAGCTTCTTCTCGCGCCGGCCGGCGTTGCGGGAGATGACCGCGTTGGCCGCCGAGAGGATGGTCTGGGTGGAGCGGTAGTTCTGCTCCAGCAGGATGGTCTCCGCGTTGGGGAAGTCCCGCTCGAACTCCTCGATGTTGCGGATCGTGGCGCCGCGGAAGGCGTAGATCGACTGGTCCGCGTCGCCCACCACGCACAGCTCGCTGGGTTCGACGCCGTCCGCATCGGTCTCCAGGCCGACCAACTCGCGGACGAGAACGTACTGCGCGTGGTTGGTGTCCTGGTACTCGTCGACCATCACGTGCCGGAACCGGCGGCGGTAGTACTGCGCGACGTTGGGGTGCGACTGCAGCAGCGCCACCGTCTCCCCGATGAGATCGTCGAAGTCGAAGGCGTTGGCCCCGCGCAGGCGGGACTGGTAGGTGCCGTAGACCTCCGCGACGGTGACCGCGAAGGGCTCGCCGGTCTTCGCCGCGTCCGCCGAGGCCTGCTCCGGGTCGATGAGCTCGTTCTTGAGGTTGCTGATGTGGGTGGCGAGCGCGCGCGGCGCGAACTTCTTCGCGTCCAGCCCCATGTCCTTGACGATCATGGTGAGCAGGCGGCGGGAGTCGTCCGCGTCGTAGATGGAGAAGTTCGAGTTCATGCCCGGCAGCAGGCCGGCCTGGGCGCGGAGGATGCGCACGCAGGTGGAGTGGAACGTGGAGACCCACATGATCTTCGCGCGGTTGCCGATGATGCCGGCGACGCGCTCGCGCATCTCCGCGGCGGCCTTGTTGGTGAACGTGATCGCGAGGATCTGGCCGGGATGCATGTTCCGGGCGGCCAGCAGATAGGCGATCCGCCGCGTGAGCACCGCCGTCTTCCCCGAGCCCGCGCCCGCGACGATGAGCAGCGGCGAGCCCTCGTGCAGGACCGCCGCGCGCTGCTGCGGGTTGAGCCCCTCCAGCAACTCCTGACCGCGTTCCTGCCTCTCCACCTGCGCTTTCTCGCGGGAGAAGGGCTGGCGCTGGCGGAGTCCGGACTGCTGCGGTGCTGGGTTACTCATCTCCCGTCCAGCCTAGCCGGGGTGACCGACAGGTTTCCGCAGGCCCGGAGGCGCTGTGTCCGGTGCCCCGGCGCGAGAGCGGCGAAACGTTCGAAGCGTTCTGCGAGGTCCCCGAGCCGGGGTCTCGCAGAACGCTTCGAACGCGTGCCGCGTCAGGCGGCAGCGGCCTCGCTGTCCGCGGCGGCGGAGTCCGCGCTCTCCGCGGCTTCACCACCGGCGGCCTCGCCGGTAGTGGCCTTCTCCGCGGCCGTCTCCGCGGGCGTCTCCGCGGCAGGAGCCTCGTCGTCGGCCGGGGTCCCGGTGGCCGGAGCCTCCGTGGCGGGCGTTTCCGTGGCAGGCGTTCCGGTCGCGGGCGTGTCCGTGTCAGGCGTCCCGGTCGCGGGCGCTTCGGTCGCCGGAGTTCCGGTCTCCGGTGCGCCGGTCGCGGGCGTGCCCGTGGCGGGCGTGCCTGTGGCGGGCACCTCCGCGGGCGAGGTCTCGGTGGACGGCGAGGTCGCTCCCGTGGACGACGCGGGCGCACCGTCGGCCGAGGTCTCGGTCGTCACGGTCTCGCTGACCGATCCGGCGGCGGTCTTCGCCGAGGAGTCGGCGAGCGCCACGCCCGCCTGCCCCGATGCCTTCCCGGTCAGGCCGTCGAGGAAGCCGGTGCCGACGCCGAGGAGGCCCGGCAGCAATCCGATGGTGAACGGGTTGTCCGAGAACAGTGCGTCGTTGCCCGCCTTGAGCGTCTCCCCGATGCCGGCCACGGCGGCGTTGATCGCGGCGACGGGATCACCGGTCGCGAGCGCCTTCACCACGTTCTCGAGGCCGGTGAGTGCCGCCGACGGGAGCATCCGCGTGGCGTTGTAGAGCCCCAGCGTCAGGTACAGCAGCGGTTCGGCGGCACCGTCGAGCCCCTGACCGAGCGGACCCAGGAACGGGTTGAGCTTGTCCCCGGTCTGCAGCACCGCGCCGCCCAGTTCGAGCAGCGGCGCGGCCAGGATCCCGTGGATGATCTGGTAGGAATCCGTCCACTTGCCGGCCGGGATACCGCTGAGCAGCGTGCTGACGATCCTCGGCAGGCCGTCGGGGCCGGTCAGGCCGGTCGCGATGCGGGTCAGCGTGTCCGTCCAGATCCCGCCGATGGCGCCGAAGTCCGGCAGCGCGGTCGGCGAGGCCGCGAGGGCGGACGCCGACGCGGCGGTGAAGGTCACCGCGTTCCCGGTCGGCAGGGTGAACGGACCCGCGTTCGCCCAGTCGGAGTCGGCGATCCCGCCGAGGATCGTCGGGATCAGGTTGACCAGGCTGGGGATCGCACCGTACTCGCCGAACAGCGCCTCGATCGCCTTCCCGTTCACCGCGGAGGCGGTGGAGAACAGGGAGGTCAACGCCGCGGCGGGGCCGCCTGTACTCAGCGCCTTGAGTGCGGCGGTCACGCCGTCGGCGAGGAGGGCCGGCACCTCGACGCCGGCCTGGAGGGGGCCGAGGGCGAGGCCGATGAGCGGGAGCAGTGCCGCCTTCAGCCCGTCGCCGATCGGTCCGAGCTGCTCACCGAAGTGGTCCATCACCGGGAGGAGCCCGATCGCCGGCGTGAGGATCGCGCCGGTGATCGTGGTGGCGAGAGTCGTCCACGCGTCGCCCACCTTCCCCGCGGCGAGGTCGGCCTGGATCTTCTCGAGGTTCGCCAGCAGATTGTCCTCGAGATACGTGAAGAAGGCCTTACCGGCGTCACCGGCAGCACCGGCGAGCACGCCGGCGTTGCCGAGCTGGTCCTGCACCAGCTTGGTCAGGCCGGTCACCGGATCGGTGACGAACTTCAGCCCCATCGCCGTCGCCCAGTTCGCGACGGCACCGGCGGCGCCGCCGATGTCCTGGACGATCGGGGGGAGCGACGGGGCGGCGACCGCACCCATGGACGTGGCCACGGGGGCGACGGCGACGGCCGCGGCGGCGGCCATGGCGACCGCGGGCGCGGCGTAGCGACGGTGGGAGGACCGAAGGTCTGCAGCGAGCATGGAGAGACACCCTTCAACTGGAGTGAGCCGGGTCACACACGAACCGGACGAACGGAACATACGCCCACGCCGTGGGCATTCGGATCACTTTCGAAGAAGCTTTGCGACAGCACACGTCTATTTGTCTCAATGCAGTCTGCACGTTTCTGAATACCGCAGGTCACGGCAGTATTCGGCCGCAGGAAGGAGAACAGCTCCCCAGCGGTCCGCGCGGCCGGTGGTTCCGCGCGGTCTCCGCTGGGGAGCCGTGCATGGGCGACGTCAGGCCGCGGACGCCTCCGCACCGGACGCGGTGTCGGATGCGGTGCCGTCGGTCCCGGCCTCCGTGGCATCGTCGGCCGGCGTGGTCCCGCCGGACCCGGACGGCGCCTCGGCGACGGTCTCCGCGGGAGCCTCCGCGGTCGGCTCGGCGGGTGCCGCAGGCTCGACCGGAGCGGACGGTTCCACAGCGGGCTCGGCCGGCTTCTCCGCCGGCGCCGCCGGCGCCGCGCCCTCATCGGCCTTCTCGGCGGGCGCGGTGATCACCTGCGTCTCGACGGTCGTGCCGCCGGTGGACGAGGGCACGTCGGGCGTCGCCACCACGGCGGTGGAGACCTCCGACGTCGCGGGCGACGCAGCGGTCGCAACGTCCGCCGCCGGCTTCGCGGCGTCCTTCGCCGGCTTGAAGGCGTCGAAGATGTTCTTGCCGATGTTCGCGAGCCCCGGGAAGACCGCGTTGTCGAACGGGTTGTCCTTGGCGACGAACAGGCGGTCGTTGAGGAACGTGGTCAGCGCGCCGATGTCCGTCGTGAGCCCGGTGAGCGCCTTGGCGGGATCACCGGAGAGCAGCGCGGTCACCAGGTTCTGGCCGATCGACACGACCTTGCCCGGCGTGTCGAAAAGCACCGCCAGAGCGGAGTTTCCGAGTCCGATGACGTCGGCCTGGGAGTTCGTGAGACCGACGCCGATCGGACCGAGGTAGGGGTTCACGAGATCGGTGATCGGCATGATTCCGCCCAGGAGGACGATGATCGACAGCGCCTTGGCCTTGTCGGCGACCTCGCCGATCGCACCGGCGGGATCCCCCTTGGTGAGCTTGGCCACGGCATCCGTGATCGTTCCCACGACGCCGGGCGTCCACTGGTCGCCCTTCCACGACGAGGCGAACATCTCGAAACCGGCCTTCCACGCCTCGAACAGCGTCGTGAAGTCCGGCATCCCGAGCGCGGGGGCGGACGCGACCGCGGCCTGCGCCGCGAGCGCGTCGGCCTTCGCCGGCGACGAAGCGGGCAGCGACGGGATCACGGCGCCGAGCAGCGTGCTGCCGACCTTCACCAGGTTCGGGATGAGGCCGGTCGCGGAGTTCGTGACATAGGCCTCGAGGAACGTGCCCACGTTGTTGACGCCGGCACCGACGGCCGCGCCCACCTTCGTGACGTCGCCGGTCATGATCGCCTTCGCGATGGCCTCGCCCGCCTTGAGCAGCTCGGTCGGGAGGCGCAGCGGAAGTCCGAGCGCCGCCTGCCCGAGGGCGATCATGCTGCCGTCGTTGAGCGCGGCATCGAGCGCGGCCCCGAGCTTGCCCAGCTTGGGGTTGAACCGGTCGGCGATCGGGAACAGCGCGCTCATCAGGCCGATGAACAGCGTCGACTCGATCTGGCTGCCGATCGGGCTGTACGCGCCGGACAGGCTGCCGTTCTTGATCGCGTCGAGCGCGGTCTGCAGCGCCTTCGGGAAGCCGGCGCCGGCGTAGTCGCCGGTACCCGACGCGGACTCGAAGGTCGCCTTCAGTGCGTCCTGCAGGGTCTGAGCGAGGAAGGTCACGTCGCCCCAGCCCCAGGTCGGGACTGCGGCCGCGGTCGATGCACCGGCCGCCGCGGGTCCCACGGCGCGCGGCAGCAACCCGGCCACGGAGCCCGCGACCTGCGTCTGCAGATTCACGAGCTTCGCGGGGTTCACGAGGACGGTGGACGCGGGCGCGGTCACGGCGCCGACGGAGGCGGTGATCGGCGCGACGGCGATCGCGGCCGCGGTCACCAGGGCGAGGGAGGCGCCGGCGTAGCGGCGCGGGACGGAACGACGGACAGCGGCATACATGGAGGCAAGCACCCTTCGGCTCGAGTGATGCCGATCACCAACGATCGGACCAGGGCACCATACAACCCACGGTGTGGATTTACGTCCGATTCGACGGAACTCTGCGACGTTCGGCGTTGATGTGTCGCACAATCGGTCCGCGGCGAGGGTGAACTGCAGGTCAGGCGGGCGCGCAGGCCCGAAGGCGGGATCGGTCAGCGGGACGCCGACGCCGGGACCAACAGCCCGACGGGCCCACTGCCCACGCACGCGACGAGCCCCGGCGTCTCCGCCCGCGCTATGAGGCCGTCGCCCGTCCCGGTCACCCGCGCGTAGACCGTGTGCGCGCCCTTGCGCACCGGGACCCGGACGGGCGTGGCGCCGCGCTGCTGCTGCAGCACGACGACTCCGTCGGACGACGCGAGGTAGTTGAACTCGACGACCCAGTCCCAGAACGCGAGTGGCCCCTCGTACGAGAGGACCGCGGCCGCACCGTCGTCGACGCGGGTTCCGCACGGGAACGGGCCGAGTGGGAGGCTGCGCACGCGCGTGACCCGGCCGGGCTGGAACCGCCCGGACCGGTCGGCGACGGTGGCCTCCCCCGCGTACTCGGCGAAGCGCGGGTGCGCCGGCTGCGTCGCGAGGATGCGCGAGAACCGGTTGTACGGGCCGGACAGGCGGCTCAGGACGTCGCCGTCGACCTCCTGATCGATCATCTCGCGGCCGGCGTACTCAGCGGCGCCGGCGCGCAGGTTCTGCAGGTAGGGGCCCGTCGGGTTGTCGTGCCAGACGGGCGCGAACCGGACCGCCGAGACCGAGCCGCTCACGGCGAAGGCGATCACCACCGCGACCCACAGCCGCCGATCGCTCGTGAATCCGGCGACCTTCGACCTCACGCGGCCGGATCCGGCCCCGTCGCCCCGGAATCGGCCGGTTTCACACCGCAGCACGAGCGCGCCGGCGAGGCTCAGCACCCCCGCGAAGTCGGCGAAGTAGCGCAGCGACAGGGGCAGCAGCGGCGACGTGAACTCGGAGCTGCGCAGGAAGAACACCGTCGAGGAGACGCCCAGGAAGTACAGCCCCGCGGCGCCCCAGGCGGCGAGACCGCGCGGCGCCCGCACCCGGGTGACCGCGAGGATCACCGCGATCGCCAGGAGCCCCACGACGGTGAGCGCGACAGCGGTCACCACCAGCGGCGGTCCGGGGTTGGTGCGGGTCCAGGTCCACGGCCCGCCGACGGCCGCGGGCGCGAGGACCGCGTTCACCGACCGCCACAGTGTCCGGGCCGTGAAAGAGGCGGTGTGCGTCCCCGGCCGCGACGCCGTGACCGTCAGCCACAGCACCAGCCAGGCGAACACCACCACCGCGAACGCCGCCCAGAGCCACCGCCCGCGCCGCAGCACCGAGCGGACCGGGCGGGGCCGTCCCCGCAGGTAGGGCAGCAGGCACGCCGTCGCGAGCGCGACGAACGGGATGACCAGCGCCTTCTCGAAGAAGAACAACGAGGCGAGCAGCGCGAGGACCGCGTAGACGCCGGATCGCCGACGGCCGCGCACGAAGCGCACCGTCTCCGCCACGACGACCGCCAGCCCGATCTGCAGCGGCAGCGCGTTGAGCCCGGAGGCCCACCACGCCATCGCCGTGAGAGTGAGCGGGCTGAACAGGACGAAGACGAAGGGCATCAGCACCACAGGGCGCCGCCCGGCGATCACCACCAGCGCCCGCAGCGTGAGCAGCGACGCCAGCAGCTGCAGGAGCAGAACCGAGAACGCCGCGGCCGGCCAGCTCAGCGGCGCGACCTTCGTGATCGCGGCCGCCGCGAACAGCGTGCCGGGCATGAAGTGGCCGTCGTAGTCGACGAACCAGGCGCCCAGGTCCGTGAGCGGCCGCGATGCGCGGCCGATGAAGGCGACGTCGTCCCAGTAGAAGCCCCCGCGCGCCAGCACGTAGCCGCGAACGACGAGCTGCAGAGCGATGAGTACCGCCGCGCCGATCCACAGCTGTCGCCGCGGAGCGGGGAGTCGGGACCTACGGAGCACGGTGCTCGATGGTAGAGCCCGCGGCTGTGGAAAACTTGAAGCCATGAGCACACCGGACGACACCGGCGCCGAGACGCCGCTCGCCGACGAGGAGATCCAGGCCCTCCGCGAGGAGATCGACCGCCTCGACGCCGAGATCCTGGCCGCGATCAAGCGCCGCAGCGAGGTCTCGCGGATCATCGGCCGCACGCGCATGGCCTCGGGCGGCACGCGCCTGGTGCACTCGCGCGAGATGAAGGTGCTCGAGCGGTTCTCCGAGCTCGGCCGCGAGGGCCACACCCTCGCGATGCTCCTCCTCCGCCTGGGACGGGGCCCGCTGGGCCGCTAGCCCGACGGTCCGCGGTCAGCCGCGGTCCGGCATCCCCGCGAAGAACTCGACGAGGGCGTTCGGCGCGTCGTCGCCCAGCATCATGGTCGCCATCTCGTCCGCGGACGCGGCGGACTCCTCGGCGCGGGTGAACATCTCGCGCTCGTAGGCGGCGAGCGCCGTCTCGGGGTCGCCGGGATTCTCGACGAGGTGCCGGGCGAGCTCGGCACCGTCGAACAGCGCGATGTTGGCGCCCTCGCCGGCCGGCGGGCTGACGTGCGCGGCATCGCCGACCAGCGTGACGCCGGGGACGTGCTCCCAGCGCAGGCCGACGGGCAGCGTGTACAGCCGCCGCGGCACGAGCGGCGTATCGGATTCCCCGATGAGGCGGAGCAGTTCGCCCGACCAGCCCGGGTACTCCGCGATCACGTGGTCGGCGGCCGTCGGTGCCGACCAGTCGATCCCGTCGGCCCAGCCCTCGTCGACGTGCAGTTGCGCGTACGTGTGGACGATGTCGCCGGCCTCGGCGTGGGTACTGATCCCGCGGCCGGGCGCGAGCGCGAACATCGCGCCCTCCCCCACGAGCTCGGCGATGCCCGGATGCCGGCGCGGGACGTCGTGGAGGTAGGTCTCCACGTAGGTGGTGCCGTAGTAGGCGGGCTTCGCGTCGGTCACGAGGGCGCGCACCTTGGACCAGGCACCGTCGGCCCCGACGAGCAGGCCGGTCGCGACGGCGGTCCCGTCGGCGAAGGTCAGCTCGTGTCGCCCGCCGCCGAGCGCGCGGACCGCCGTGACCTTGGCGCCCCAGCGGATGACCTCCGGGGGCAGCGCGTCGATGAGGAGGCGCCGCAGCTCGCCGCGGAGCACCTCGGGTCGGCCGCCGTCCCCGTCGTCCGGGAGGTCGAGCAGGACGGTGCCGTCGCGGCCGAGGGCGCGGGTCGCCTCGCCGCCCTCGTGGATCAGCGCACGGAACTGTGCGGTGAGCCCGGCCGCTTCGATCGCGGCCTGCCCGTCGGCCTCATGGATGTCGAGCTGGCCGCCCTGGGTGCGTGACATGGGCGTCGGCTCCGCCTCGTAGATCACGGCGTCGATGCCGTGGACGTGCAGCACGCGGGCCAGCGCGAGGCCGCCGAGTCCGGCCCCGATGATGGCGATGGGTGTCCCCATGATGATCTCCTCTCACCTATGGAACAACGTTCCAACCAAGTTTGGAACATCGTTCCACTCGTGTCAAGATGGAGGCGTGCCACCCCGCAGCCGCCGCACCGACGCCCTCACCAGAGAGCGCATCGTCGCCGCGGCGATCGAGATCCTCGACGCCGACGGCCCCGACGCGCTGACCTTCCGCGCCCTCGCGACCTCCCTGAGCACCGGGAGCGGCGCGATCTACCACCATGTCGCCGGCAAGGACGAGCTCCTCGCCGCCGCGACCGACGCCGTCCTGGGGCCGATCCTCGCCGCGCCCGGCGGGACCGGCGGGACCGGCGACGCCCCCCGGGAGACGATCCGCGCGCTCGCACTGACGCTGTTCGACACGATCGACGCGCACCCCTGGCTCGCCGCGCAGGTGATGGCCGATCCGGGCCGGCCCGCGAACCTGCTCCTCAGCGAGCGGATCGGCGGCGCCGTCCTCGCGATGGGGACGCCGGAGGCGGCGCTGTTCGACGCCGCCACCGCGATCGTCGGGTACGTGCTCGGCGCCGCGGCGCAGAACGCGGCCAACGCCCGGTCGGATCTCGCGCGCAGCGGGCCGAGCCGAGAGGAGCTACTGGGCGCCGTCGCCGGACGCATCGAACTGCTGGACCGCGATCAGTTCCCGTATCTGCACCGGATCGCCGCCACGATGGCCCACCACGACGACCGCGCCCAGTTCCTCGCCGGGCTGGACCTGCTCCTGACCGGCGTCGCGGCCCTCTGACGGCGCACCACACCAGCTGCGATCCGTCAAGGATCAGGTTCACGGTGCCGTCGAACCCCAGGTCGAAGCGGCTTTCTCCGCCAGACTAGCGGGCATGCCCAGCCCTGACGACTATCTTGTCTGCGCCAGCCAGCGCAGCGGGAGCACCCTCCTCGTGGAGTCGCTCGCAGCCACCGGCGTCGCCGGCCGGCCGCAGGAGTTCTTCCAGTACTACCCGTCCAGCTCGCTCGCGCCGCAGCCGCGCGAGTGGTTCGCCGGCGTCGACGATCCCTCGCTGCTCGACCTGCTCGACCCCGTCGACCCCGGCACCGTCGACCGCCGCACACCCGAGCAGTGGCGCGACGACCTGCTGCGCGAGGGCCGGACGCCGAACGGCGTGTGGGGCGGGAAGCTGATGTGGAATCAGACCTCCCTCCTCGTCACCCGCACCCGCACCGGATCGGGCTCGGTGCGCACCGCGATCCGCTCGCTGTTCGACGGTGCCGACCCGCTCTACGTGCACGTCCACCGGCCCGACGTGGTCGCCCAGGCCGTGTCCATGTGGCGGGCCGTCCAGACCCGCGTGTGGCGCGACGACCCGGACCACGACCGCGAGCGCGACGAACGCGCCGTGTACCGCGCCGACGGGATCGCCCACCTCGCCGGGATCCTGCGCGAGCAGGAGCGGTCGTGGCGGGCGTGGTTCGCGTTCGAGGGCATCACTCCGCTCGAGGTCGACTTCCACGAGCTGATCGCGGATCCCCGCTCGACCACCGCGCGGGTCCTCGACGCCCTCGGGCAGGATCCCGGCCTCGCTCCCCCGCCGCCGCTCAAGCCCCAGTCCAACGACCGCTCCAAGGAGTGGGCGGAGCGCTACCGCGCCGACGCCGCCGAGAACGGATACCCCCTATGACCACCGTGCCCCCCGAACCGATCGCCGCCGTCGACGAGCTGCGCGTCCTCGAGGCCGAGGCCGTCCACATCATCCGAGAGGTCGCGGCCGAACTGGAACGGCCCGTGCTGCTGTTCTCCGGCGGCAAGGACTCGATCGTCCTGCTGCGGCTGGCGGAGAAGGCCTTCCGGCCCGCGCCCCTGCCCTTCCCGATCCTGCACGTGGACACGGGGCACAACTTCCCGGAGGTGATCGACTTCCGCGACCGGCGGGTGGCGCCGACCGCCGAGAACCCCGACGGCATCGAGCTCATCGTCGCCTCGGTGCAGGAGTCGATCGACACGGGGCGCGTCGCGGAATCGACCGAGTCCTCCGGCTCGCGCAACCGGTTGCAGACGCGGACCCTGCTGGACGCCCTCGAGGCCGGCCGCTTCGACGCCGCGTTCGGCGGCGCCCGCCGCGACGAGGAGCGCGCCCGCGCCAAGGAGCGCGTCTTCAGTTTCCGCAACGAGTTCGGCCAGTGGGACCCGCGGGCCCAGCGCCCCGAGCCCTGGTCGCTGTACAACGGCCGCATCCGGCGCGGCGAATCGGTCCGCGTCTTCCCGCTGTCCAACTGGACCGAGCTCGACATCTGGCGCTACATCGAGCTCGAGGCCCTCGAACTCCCGCCGATCTACTACGCGAGCGAGCGGGAGGTCTTCGAGCGCGACGGGATCCTGCTCGCCGTCTCCGAGTTCACGCAGCCGCGCGACGGCGAGACCGCGCGCCGCGAGTGGGTCCGGTACCGCACCGTCGGGGACCTGACCATCACCGGCGCGGTCCGCAGCCGCGCCACCGACATCGCCACCGTGATCGAGGAGATCTCCGCCGCCACCGTCTCGGAGCGGGGCGAGACCCGCGCCGACGACCGCACGTCGGCCGCGGCCATGGAGGACCGGAAGAAGGAGGGGTACTTCTGATGACGGACGTACTGGCACCACCGACCACCCGACAGCTCTTGCGGCTCGCGACCGCGGGCTCCGTCGACGACGGCAAGTCGACGCTCATCGGCCGCCTGCTGCACGACACCGGCAGCCTGCCCACGGACCACCTGGACGCCGTCACCGACGGCGACGAGGTGGACCTCGCGGCGCTGTCCGACGGCCTGCGCGCCGAGCGCGAGCAGGGCATCACGATCGACGTCGCCTACCGCTTCTTCTCCACCGGATCCCGCAGCTACGTGCTGGCGGACACCCCCGGGCACGAGCGCTACACCCGCAACATGTTCACCGGCGCCTCCAACGCGCACGTGGCGATCCTGCTGGTGGACGCGCGCAAGGGCGTGCTGCGGCAGACGCGCCGGCACGCGCGGATCGCGACACTGCTCGGCGTGCCGCACGTGATCGCCGCGGTCAACAAGATCGACCTCGTCGACTTCTCCGCGGACCGATTCACCGAGGTCGAGGCGGAGCTCGCCGAACTCGCCACGCAGCTCGGGCTGGAGTCGATCCCCGCGATCCCGCTCGCCGCCAAGCTCGGCGACAACGTCGTGCACCGCTCGGCGCACACCCCCTGGTACGGCGGACCGACGCTGCTCGACTACCTCGAGGGCGTCGAGCTGCGGGCGCCGTCGGCGCGGGCCACCGAGCTGCGGCTCCCCGTCCAGTGGGTCTCCCGGCCCACCGCGCGGCTGCGGCGGCGCTACGCGGGCCGCATCGCCGCCGGCACCCTCGCCGTGGGCGACGAGGTGCTCGTGCTCCCGTCGGGCAGCCGGAGCACGGTGACCGCGCTGGACACGCTCGATGAAGATCGGGACACGGCGGTCGCGCCGCTGTCCGTCTCCGTCGAGCTGGCCGACGACATCGACGTGGGCCGCGGTGACGTTCTCGTCTCCGGCGCCGCCGATGCGCACCTGCCCGTGAACGCGCGGGAGCTGGAGGTCACGGTGTGCTGGCTGGCGGAGAAGCCGCTGCGGGCCGGGGACCGCGTCGCGCTCAAGCACGCCACGGCGACGGTCCGCGCGACCGTCCAGTCGCTGGAACGGCGCCTGGACCCGGAGACGCTGATCGAGCAGGTCGGCCCGAGCGAGCTGGCGCTCAACGACATCGGCACCGTCACGCTGCGGACCTCGTCCGTCGTGGTGGCCGATCCGTACGTGCAGAACCGGGACACGGGCGCGCTCATCCTCATCGACGAGGCGAGCAACGACACCGTCGGTGCGGGCACGATCAGCGAGGCCCGCGAGGTGATCCCGGGCAAGGCGACCCGCAACGACATCCGCTGGCACCCCAGCTCGCTGGGCCGGCCCGAGCGGTGGGCGAAGACCGGCCAGCGCGGGGCCACCGTCTGGTTCACGGGGCTGCCCGCCTCGGGCAAGTCGACGGTGGCGGTCGCCCTGGAGCGCGCGCTGGTCTCGCGGGGTCGGGTGGCGTACCTGATCGACGGCGACAACATCCGGCACGGCATCTCCGACGACCTGGGCTTCTCGCCCGGCGACCGGGCCGAGAACATCCGCCGGGTGGGGCACCTGACACGGCTCTTCGCGGACGCCGGGGTGATCGCCATCGCGTCCCTGGTCTCGCCGCTGCGCTCGGACCGGGAGATCGCGCGGGAGTTGAACCTGGCGGCCGAGATCGACTTCCTGGAGGTGCACGTCTCCACGCCCGTCTCCGAGTGCCGCAAGCGGGATCCGAAGGGGCTGTACGCCCGGGCGGACCGCGGCGAACTGCGGGGCCTGACGGGCGTGGACGGACCCTACGAGAAGCCCGAGGATCCCGACCTGCGCTTCGACACCACCGGCGCCGACACCGACGAGCTGGCGCAGCGGGTGATCGCGCTGCTCACTGAGCGGGGAGTAGTGGGCGAATGACGACGGTGCGCGCGGCGCCCGGGCGACCGGTCCCGTGGCCGCGGATACTGCAGGAGTGAGCTGCTGCACGCCCGAGGGGCCGGACCTGCCGCCGCACACCGGTGCGGTACCGGGCGGCGGCGCGCACCCGATCGCGCAGGCCCGGATCCCCGCCGGCGCGTTCGCGATGGGCGACGCGCACGGCGACGGCTACCGCGCCGACGGCGAGCTACCCGTGCACCGGGTCGCGCTACCGGGCTTCACGATCGACGCGACGACGGTGACCGTCGCCGCGTTCGCGGCCTTCGCCGACGCCACCGGGTACGTCACCGACGCCGAGCGCTACGGCTCGTCGGCCGTCTTCCACGCGAGCGCGGCCCGGCACCGGGAGCACGGCGAGCGGGCCGAATCCGCACCGCCGGTCGGCCTTCCCGTCCCGGGCACGCCGTGGTGGCTGACGGTGCCGGACGCGACCTTCCGTGCGCCGGGCGGGCCGGGCACCGTCGCCCACGAGGACCATCCCGTCGTGCACGTCTCGCACGCGGATGCGCTGGCCTACTGCGCCTGGACGGGCCGGGCGCTACCGACGGAGGCGCAGTGGGAGTACGCGGCGCGCGGCGGCCTGGCCGGCGCGCGGTACCCCTGGGGCGACGAGCACCCGGTGCCGGGCCGGGACTGCAACATCTTCGTCGGTGCGTTCCCGCAGCCCGACGGTGCCGTCGGGACCGTCGCGGCGCGCTCGTACGCGCCCAACGGCTACGGCCTGTACCAGGCCGTGGGCAACGTCTGGGAGTGGTGCGCCGACCGGTATTCCGCCCACTACTACCGAAGGTCACCCGAGCGCGCGCCGCACGGACCCGACCGCGGGACCGCCCGCGTCCTCCGCGGCGGCAGCCACCTGTGCCACGACTCCTACTGCTACCGCTACCGCGTGGCGGCCCGGAGCCACACCACCCCGTCCTCCTCCGCCGGCAACATCGGATTCCGCACCGTGTCCGATTCCGACGTCGTGATTGCGTAGGTCCGATCTCCACCGGAAGCGCGGCGTGTCCGTATCACCGCCCGAATTCCAGCGGGTGCGCGTGTCGATCAGGCGTTCACGGCGTGTGAATCGGGGGCGGGCTCGGCCGACTCGTGGGCGGCCAGCTCGCGGCGAGCCCCCTGCGGTCGACGCGAGGGCAGCGGCGTCTCGTCGGCGTCGGGCTCGGCCCTGCCCGCGAAGAAGGCGGCCATGAAGGACTCGGCGATCGCGGTCCCCTCGGCCTCGGACGGCAGGACGTCGCCCGTCTCCTCGCGCCACGACGCCAGTACGCCGGCGAGCCGGCGGGCGACCCACCGGTAGGCGGGCTCGTCGATCACGTTGTGCCGCTCGTAGGGGTCCACGACGAGGTCGTACAGCTCGCGCCGGGGACGGGGCGCGGCCGTCTCGTACGGATCGAGCGAGGACGCGGACGAGCTGTCCGCGATGTCCAGCGGCAGCAGCAGCGCGGGCCGGTCCGCGTAGTTCTCGATGTAGCTGAACTGCTTGGTGCGCACGGCGCGGATCGGGTCGTAGGCGTCGTGATAGGTCTTCTGCGTGAACAGGCCGGCGCGCACCTGCTCGCCCGTCGGCTCGAGCAGTTCCGCGGCGTGGGTCTCGCCGTCGACGTCCTCCGGCAGTGGCAGGCCGAGCAGGTCGAGCACCGTCGGCGTCAGGTCCACGCCCGAGAACAGGTCGTCGTAGACCCGGGGCGCGAGGCCGAGGGACCGCGGGGGACGCGCGATGAAGGCGACGCCGGTGCCCTCGCCGTAGAGCGTGGACTTGGCCCGCGGGAAGGCCAGGCCGTGATCGGTGATGAACAGGATCCACGTGGTCTCGGCCAGCCCCAGCTCGTCGACGGTGTCGAGCAGGCGCCCGACCGCGGCGTCGGCCTGCGTGATGCTGCCGTGCAGCCCCGCCAGGTCGTCCCGCACCTGCGGGGTGTCGGGAAGGAAACCGGGGACGCCGATCGCGGCGGGATCGGCGGGCGCGTACTGGTCCGCCGGGTACGGGCGGTGCGTCTCGAAGAAGCCGGCGGTCAGGAAGAAGGGCTTCGCCGCGCCGCCGTCCACGTGGTCCGCCAGCCAGGCCTGCGACTGCGCGACGACGTAGTCGCACAGCGAGTCCGAGACGTCAACGGTGTCGAAGCCGAGGCGGGTCGGGTCGGCGCTCTCGTGCTGCATCCCGAACAGGGCGCTGCGGTAGCCCGCCGCGCCGAGCAGCGCGGGCAGGGTGCGCACGTGGTCGCGGTACTCGAAACCGTGGTGCGCCAGCCCGACGAGGCCGTTGCGGTGCGGGTGCAGTCCCGTGAAGAGCGAGCCGCGGGCAGGCGAGCAGAGCGGGGCGGTGGCGTGGGCGTCGGTGAAGCGGATGCCCTCGGCGGCGAGGCGGTCGAGGTTCGGGCTGACCACGCCCTCGGCGCCGTAACAGGTGAGGTGCCGCCCGAGGTCGTGCCAGAGCACCAGGATCACGTTCTCCCGGGTGCCGGTATCCGCCTGCGTATCCACCACACCTCGACGTTGCCACAACCCACCGTGCTCCTGCGAGGTTTGCACTCACGATGAGCCGAGAGTGACGCCCGTCACTGCAATGCGATGTAGCGGGTCTCCAGGTACTCCTCGATGCCCTCGCTGCCGCCCTCGCGGCCGAAACCGGAGGCCTTGACGCCGCCGAACGGGCCGGCGGGATCGGAGATCACGCCGCGGTTCACGCCCACCATGCCCGACTCGATCCGGTCGGCCACGCGCAGCGCGCGATCCAGGTCCTTCGTGAAGATGTACGCCGCCAGGCCGTACTCAGTGGCGTTCGCGGCCGCGACACCCGCGTCCTCGTCGGCGAACGGGACGACGGGCGCAACGGGGCCGAAGACCTCCTCGGTGAGGATCCGCGCGTCGGCGGGGACGTCGGCGAGCACCGTCGGCGGGAAGAAGTGGCCGGGCCCCTCGGGCGCGACGCCGCCGAGCCGCAGCGTGGCGCCCTTGGCGACCGCGTCCTGCACCAGCTCGGAGACGGTGGCCTGCTGGTCCGCGGAGACCAGCGGACCGATCGTGACGCCCTCCTGCACCCCGGGTCCCAGCACGTACTTCGCCATGCCGTCGACGAGCTTGGCGGTGAACTCCTCGATCACCGACTCGTGCACGTGGAAGCGGTTCGCCGCGGTGCACGCCTCGCCCCCGTTGCGCAGCTTGGCGAGCAGCGCCTGCGCGACGGCGTGATCGACGTCGGCGTCGTCGAAGACCACGAACGGCGCGTTGCCGCCGAGCTCCATCGACGTGCGCAGGATGCCGGGCGCCGACTGGGCGACGAGCGCGGCACCGACCTCCGTCGACCCGGTGAAGGTGAGCTTGCGCAGCCGCCGGTCCTCGAGCAGCGGCCCCGTCAGCGCCCCGGACTTCGAGGTGGGCAGCACGGAGATCACGCCGTCCGGCACGCCCGCGTCGCGCAGCACCTCGGCGAGCAGCAGCATCGTCAGCGGGGTCAGGCCGGCGGGCTTGACCAGCATCGTCGCGCCGGCGGCCAGCGCGGGGCCGATCTTGCGGGTGCCCATCGCGAGCGGGAAGTTCCAGGGCGTGATCGCCAGGCACGGCCCGACGGGGGCCTTGCTCACCAGGATCCGGCCAGTGCCGGCGGGCGCGGGCGTGTACCGGCCGGCGATCCGGACGGCCTCCTCGGAGAACCAGCGGAAGAACTCGGCGCCGTACTTGACCTCGTTCGCCGATTCCGGCAGCGCCTTGCCCATCTCGAGGGTCATCAACAGGGCGAAGTCGTCGGTGCGCGCCACGAGCCCCTCGTAGGCGGCGCGCAGGATCTCGGCGCGCTCGCGGGCGGGCGTCGCGGCCCACGCCGGCCCCGCGGCGACGGCCGCGTCCAGGGCCGCGGCCCCGTCCTCCGGCGTCGCGTCGGCGACCTCGACCAGCACCTCCTCGGTGGCGGGGTCGTGCACCGGAAAGGTTGTGCCCGAACTCGAATCGCGGAATGCCCCGTTCACGAAGATCCCGGTGGGGATGCGGTCGAGGAGGTCACGGATGCGCTGCTCGGTTGCCATACCGCCACCCTAGCTCCGGGCCGCGCGTGCGCGCAGCGCGTTGTCCGCGGCCCCACTGTGACGTCGTGCGCGAACCGCCCGCGGGAGGCGGACCGGACACTAGGCTGACGCCATGAGCGACAGCGACATCACCGCGTCCACCGCCTGGCGGAACCTCGTCGACCATCACCGCGCGATCGCCGACACCTCCCTGCGGGAGCTGTTCGCCGCCGATCCGCAGCGCGGCTCGGAGCTCGTCTTCCGGGTCGGCGATCTCTACATCGACTACTCCAAGCACCGCGTCACCCGCGAGACGCTGGGCCTGCTGGCGGCGCTCGCCGACGAGGCCGGCGTCGCCGCCCGCCGGGACGCCATGCTCGCGGGCGAGCACATCAACGCCACCGAGGACCGCGCCGTCCTGCACACCGCGTTGCGCGCACCGTCGAGCCGGGACCTGCGGGTGGACGGGCAGGACGTGACCGGCGACGTGCACGACGTGCTGGAGAAGATGGGCGCCTTCAGCGAGGAGGTGCGCTCGCGGCGCTGGCGCGGCGCGACCGGCGAGCCGATCACCGACGTCGTGAACATCGGCATCGGCGGCAGCGATCTGGGGCCCGCGATGGTCTACAAGGCGCTGCGCGCGTACGTGCAGCGCGGCATCACCTGCCACTTCGTCTCCAACGTCGACCCGGCGGACGTGACGGCGACCCTGGCGCACCTGAACCCCGCGACGACGCTGTTCATCGTCGCGTCGAAGACCTTCGGCACGCAGGAGACGCTGACCAACGCGCACGCCGCCAAGCGCTGGCTGCTCGACGGCCTGGGGACCGGCGAGGAGGCGGTCGCCAAGCACTTCGTCGCCGTCTCGACCAACGCCGACCGGGTCGCGGCCTTCGGCATCGACACCGCGAACATGTTCGGCTTCTGGGACTGGGTGGGCGGCCGCTACTCGGTGGACTCGGCGATCGGGCTGTCGGTGATGATCGCCGTGGGACCCGAGCGGTTCGGCGAGTTCCTCGCCGGTTTCCGCGCCGTCGACGAGCACTTCGCGTCCGCGCCGGTCGCGGAGAACGCGCCGATCATGTTGGGCCTCATCGGCCTCTGGTACTCGGACTTCTTCGGCGCGCAGTCCCGCGCCGTGCTCCCCTACGCGCAGGATCTGGCGCGCTTCCCCGCCTACCTGCAGCAGCTCACCATGGAGTCCAACGGCAAGTCCGTGCGGATCGACGGGACGCCCGTCACCGCGGACACCGGCGAGATCTTCTGGGGCGAGCCCGGCACCAACGGGCAGCACGCCTTCTTCCAGCTACTGCACCAGGGCACGCGGCTCGTGCCGGCGGACTTCCTGGGCTTCGCGGAATCGACCGACGACCTGCCCACCACCGACGGCGTCGGCACCATGCAGGACCTGCTCATGAGCAACCTGTTCGCGCAGACCAAGGTGCTCGCCTTCGGCAAGACCGCCGATGAGATCGCCGCCGAGGGGACCGATCCGAAGGTCGTGCCGCACAAGGTGATGCCGGGCGATCGCCCCACCACCACGATCCTCGCGCCGAAGCTCACGCCGTCGGTCGTGGGCCAGCTCATCGCGCTCTACGAGCACCAGGTCTTCACCGAGGCCGCGGTCTGGGGCATCAACGCCTTCGACCAGTGGGGCGTCGAACTGGGCAAGGTGCAGGCGGGCGAGCTGCTCCCCGTCATCGCGGACGCCGCGGCCCCCACCGCGGACCTCGACTCGTCGACCGACGCCCAGGTGCGCTGGTACCGCACCCAGCGCGGCCGGGCCGTCTAGCGCTCAGGGGCGCTCCGTCGCCGCCCGCTCGCGCCAGGGGTTGGTGAGCCGCGCGGCGGCATCGGCGAGCGCCCCGGCGACGGTCGCGACCCGCGCCTCGTCGACCTGCTCGGACGGGATGGCGACGCCGAGACCCAGCGGCGGGTCGCCCGGCGCCCACGCGGGCAGTGCGACCGCGATGCCCGTGACGCCGAGGGTGCCGTGGCCGGGGTCCAGGGCGTAGCCGCGCTCGCGCACGCGCGCCAGCTCGGCGCGGATCGCGGCGTCGGTGACCTCGCTGCCGTCGACGGCGCTGCGTGCGGGCACCGCGTCCGCGAGGGTCGCGTCGAGCTCGTCGTCGGGCAGGCCGGCGAGGAGGGCGTGGCCGGTGGCGGTGAAGACCGCGGGGAGCCGGGAACCGAGCGGGGTGCCGAACCGGTAGGGCACGCGCCCCTCGTGCCGCGCCAGGTAGAGGGCCTGGGCACCGTCGAGCATCGCGATCTGGACCAGCTCGCGGCGCAGCACGGGCGACGCGGAGATGACGGGGAAGAACTCGCGGACCTGGTTGAACTGCAGCGCGTACGCGCCGCCGATCTCCGCGGTGCGCCGGCCCAGGGAGAAGCCGCCGGGCACGCGGCGGATCATGTCGCCGTCCTCGAGGGCCTGGCAGAGGTTGGCGCACGAGGACTTGGCGATGCCGAGGCCGCGGGCCAGGTCGCTCAGGCTCAGGGCGGGGCTCTCCGACTCCGCGAGCAGGGCGAGGATCCCGATGGCGCGGGTGACCGCGGGCGCGGGGGCGCGCGTCTCGTCGGGCATCAGTAGAACTCCACCGTGTCGACGACGTTCGCCATCGGCGCACCGTCGAGCAGGGCGGTGGCGTTGCGGGCGAAGAGGCGGGCGATGCGGGTGCCCTCCTGCCGGCTCAGCGCCGCCGTGTGCGGACTGGCGAGCACCTTCGGATGACCCCACAGCGGGCTCTCCTGCGGCAGCGGCTCGGTGGCGAAGACGTCGAGGGCCGCGAAGCCGACCCGCCCGTCGTCGAGGGCAGTGAGCAGCGCATCCTCGTCGATGACGGTGCCGCGGCCCACGTTGGCGAGCAGGGTGCCGGGGCGCAGGCCGGCGAGGAGGTCGGCGCCGATGAGCTTCTCGGTGGCGGCCGTGCCGGGCAGGGTGACGACGATGGCGTCGGCCTGCGCCGCGGCGGCGGCGAGATCGTCGAGCGGGATCACGCGGTCGACGCCGTCCACGGGGCGGCCGCTGCGCGAGGTGCCCCAGACCGTCGATCCGCAGGCCTTGAACCGCGCGGCGGTCGCGGCACCGATGCCGCCGAGACCCACGATCAGCACGGTCATCTCGTCGAGGTGGCGCATGGACCAGCGCTCGGCGGGCCAGTGCCGCGCGGCCTGATCGGCCTCGAGGCGACGCAGTTCCTTGGCGCCCGCGAGGATCCCGAACAGGGCGAACTCGGCGAGGGTGGAGCCGTGTACGCCCGCGCTGGTGGTGAAGGCGACGCGCTCCAACTCGGCCGCGGTCAGGCCGGCCGCGCGCACCTGGGCGCCGCCGCCGGCCGCGGTCGCGTGCACCCAGCGCAGGGACGGGTTGGCGCGGACGGTGGCGGCGAGTCGTGCGGGATCCACGTCGGGGATGCCGAACAGGGCGTCGGCGCCCTCGAGGAGGGCGGCGAACGCGGCCTCCTGTTCGGGCGTGCGGGTGAACGCGGGGTCGCCCTCCCAGTCGGCGTCCCACCGGGCGGGGCGGTTGAGCGAATGGTCGCGCAGCAGCTCGACGCGGGGTTCGAGCCGCTCGATGAGCAGGCAGTCGTCCTCGGGCAGGTCGACGGCGAGGGCGGCGCGGAGCGGGGTCGAGGTCATGCGCCGAGTGTAGACAATCGGCCAACATACCGAACGGTATTCGCTAGGCTGGACGGATGAGTGAGGCTCTGGGCCCCGCGGGCGGGGCGACGATCGGCGTGATCGGACTGGGCGCGATGGGCGCCCCCATGGCGCGGCACCTGGCCCGCGCGCACGGGACCGTGCACATCACCGCGCGGCGCCCGCGCCCCGACCTCGTCGCCGACGGCGCCGTCCAGCACGCGGACGCCGCCGCGCTCGCGGCGGTCGCCGACGTGGTGCTCCTCATGCTGCCAGACCTGCCCGAGGTGGAACAGGTCCTCGCGGAGGGTCTGCTCGCGGGCGAGCGCCCGCTGCTGCTGCTCATCGGCTCCACGTCGTCCGCGCCGGGAGTCCGAGCTCTGGCCGAGCGCCTCGACCGCGAGACCGGCGGCCGGGTCCGCGTCGTCGACGCGCCCGTCTCGGGCGGCGAGGACGGCGCGGTCGCCGGCACGCTGTCGATCATGATGGGCGGCACCGAGGAGGACTGCGCCCTGGCCGCGACGGTCCTCGCGCCGTGCGGCACCCCGGTGCGGCTCGGACCGCTCGGGGCGGGGCAGGTCGCCAAGGCCTGCAACCAGCTCGTGGTCGCCGCGACGATCGCCGCCCTGGGCGAGGCGACGGTGCTGGCGGACCGGTCCGGCATCGACCTGGGCACGATGTGGGACCTGCTCGGCGGGGGCTACGCCGCCTCGCGGCTGCTGGAGACGCGCAAGGAGAAGCTGGTCACCGGCGACGACGCCCCGTCGGGGATGGCGAAGTACCTGCTCAAGGACCTGAAATCGGGTGCGGAGGTCGCGGCCGCCACCGGCACGGAGGCGGCACTGCTCCCCGCGCTGTTGACGGAGTTCCAGGAGATCGTCGACGCCGGGCTGGGCGAGCGCGACATGGCCGTCACGCGGCGGTTCATCGCCGAGCGGAAGCCGGGCGCCGAGAAGCTCTAGCTCACGGCTCCTTGGGGATCTGCCAGGTGCCGTTGGCGTTGCAGCTGAGCACGAAGCCCTGGCCGCGGTCGAGTGCCAGCTTGCCGACCTTGTAGCCCGCGCAGCTCTCGCCGATGCTGCCGCGGGCGTAGTCGCTGATGTCCGGATCGGCGTGGGCGGGCGCCGCCGCAAGGATGAGGGCGATCCCGGCTGCGGAGGCGATCGTGGCCGTCTTGATGAATGTGCGCATTTCGCACCACCTTTCGTCCCTGCTAACGCTAGGGACGAGGAGGTCGCGGCACATCCGGGCCGAACCCCCGGGTTCGGCGGCCTCACCTCAGGGCTGGACCCCTACGCCGAACGGGTGAGACGGCAGCGGACCGTCGGCTCAGATCAAGCGGCGGGTGAGCTCGTCGGGTGCGTGACGGAGCACGGCGCCCAGCGGCGTCCACGGCCACGACGGGACGGCGGCCTCCTTGGGCTCGCGGTCGATCGCCTTGACCAGAGCCTTCACACCGTCGTCGAGCGAGGACTTCATGGACGTCTTCACGCCCTTGTTGATGTCGGTCTCGATGAAGCCCGGCTTGATCACGGTGACGGTGATGTCGCTGCCCGCGAACTCGGCCTGCAGCCCCTCGCCCAGTGCGGTGAGACCCGCCTTGCTCGCGGAGTACGCGGCCTGCGCCTTGGGCATGCCGCGCTGCCCGGCGATGGACGAGATGAGCACCAGGTGGCCGCGGCCCTGTGCGCGGAAGACCTCGAGCACCGCCTCGGCCTGCGCGAGCGCGCCGGTGAGGTTGGTCTGCACGGTCTCCAGGTTCGCGTGCGCCTTGCCCGTGCCGAGCGGCGCGCCCTTGCCGATGCCCGCGTTGATGATGGCGCGATCGAGCCCGCCGAGCCGCCCGACCACGTCCGCGATCGCCACGGGCACGGCGGCGAAATCCGTCACGTCGAGCCGGCCGATCTCCACGGCGCCCGCCTTGGGGCACGAGGCGAGTTCGGCGCGCAGGGCCTCGAGCCGGTCGAGGCGGCGGGCCAGGAGCCCTACGTCCTCGCCGCGCTCCGCATACGTCCGAGCCATGCCTTCGCCGAGACCGGAGCTGGCTCCGGTGATGAGGATCCGCATTCCCCCACCCTAGCCACGCCGTCGGGCCGGGGGCCGTCGCCGACGGGGCCGCGCGCGTCGCCGTCGGGGGTCCGCGCGCCGTGGGCGTCGCCACCGCGGGCCAGCGCCGGGCCGCCGAGACCGGTGCGCGCGAAGAGCTGGATCAGCGGGCCGACGCCCACCGCGTACAGCACCGTGCCGATCCCGAGGGTGCCGCCGAGCAGGAAGCCCGCGATCACCACGAGCACCTCCATCGACGTGCGCACCACGCGCACCGACCCGCCGGTGCGCGCGACCAGGCCCGTCATCAGGCCGTCGCGCGGGCCGGGGCCCATGCCCGCCCCGATGTAGAGCACCGTCGCGAAGGCGTTGAGCACGATGCCGCCGAGCATCATGGGGATCGCGACGACCAGCGCCGGGTTCTCGGGGAACAGGGGCGCCATCGTGTCGAAGGCGACGCCGATGACGATCACGTTGGCAACGGTGCCGAAGCCGGGCTTCTGCCGGATCGGGACCCACAGGAGCAGCACCAGCGCGCCGACGATGATCGAGACGACGCCGACCGACAGGCCCATCTTCTCCGCGAGGCCCTGGTGCAGGACGTCCCACGGCATGTTGCCCAGGCCCGCGCGCAGGATCGCGACCATCGCGGTCCCGTACAGCCACAGGCCGACGAACAGCTTCCCGAGTCGAATCATCATGGCACCCACTCTGCTGCCAAGTGGCATGGCAATCCATAGCCAGTTCTGAGATACTGGCCTCGTGTTCCCCTCAACTGGCACTGTCGGGGCGGCCGCCCTCACCCGTCAGCTCGGCTCCTGGCGCCCCGACGGTCCGCGGCCCGCCTACCTCGCGCTCGCCGAGGCGCTGCGCCTGCTCGTGCTCGACGGGCGGGTCCCCGTCGGGACCGCGCTCCCGAGCGAGCGCGCGCTCGCCGCCCACCTGGAGGTGAGCCGCACGACGGTGACCACCGCCTACGCCGAACTGCGCGACAGCGGCCACCTGCAGTCCCGGCAGGGCGCGCGCAGCGTGCTCACGCTGCCGCACTCCGTCCCCGCCGAGCCCGCGGACACCGGTCCCGAGGCCGACCTGATCCGACTGAACATCGCGGCACCGTCGGCCCCCGACCAGATCGTGCACGACGGCTACCGGCACGCCCTCGAATGCGCGCCGCCCTACCTCGCGGGCATCGGCCTGTACCCGGGCGGCGTCCGCGCGCTGCGCGAGGCGATCGCGCGGCGGTACACGGACCGGGGCCTGCCGACCGATTCCGAGCAGGTGCTCGTCACCTCCGGCGCGCAGCACGCGCTGCGCGTCGTCCTCGACACGCTGGTGCATCCGGGCGATCGCGTGCTCATCGAGCAGCCGACGCACCACGGCACCATCCTCGCGATCCGCCGGCACAACGCGCGGCCCGTCGCCGTGGGGCTGCACCCCGAGCACGGCTGGGACCTCGACCAGCTCGAAGCCGTGGTCAAGCAGCAGAATCCACGGATCATCTTCACCATTCCCGACTTCCACAACCCGACGGGCCTGCTCCTCGACGAGGCCGGGCGACGGCGGCTCGGCGAGATCTCCGCGCGGTACCGGGTGCCCGTCGTCGTCGACGAGACGATGGCCGAGCTGGCCCTGGACGCACCCGCACCGCCGCCCGTCGCCGCGGTCGCGCCCCGGGGCGCCCGGATCATCACGCTCGGTTCGGCGAGCAAGACCATCTGGGCGGGACTCCGGGTGGGATGGATCCGCACCGAGACCGCGCCCGACTCGATGACCGCGGCTCGCTACGACATGGACCTCGCGGGCGCCGTCTTCGAGCAGCTCGCCGCCGGCTACGCGCTCGATCACCTCGCGGACTTCCTCCCCGCGCGCCTCGACTCGCTCCGCGCCTCGCGGGCCGTGGCGCTGCGGGCCGTCGCCGAGCACCTGCCCGGCGCGACCGTCTCCCCCGGCGTCGGCGGGCTGTGCCTGTGGGTGACGCTGCCGCGTCCCGTCGGCACGGCCACCGCGGCCGCCGCCGCGGGGCTCGGGGTGCGCATCGCCGCGGGCTCCGCCTTCGGGGTCGACGGTGCCCTCGAACGCAACATCCGCATCCCCTACTCGCTGCCCGCCGACCAGCTCGCCCGCGCCATCGAACTGGTGGGTGCGGCGTACCGTCGGGCGACGGGGGGCGTCCCCGCCGACGCGGACCTGGCGGGGCAGCTGGTCGTGTGACCTACGCGCCGCAGGCGGAGGGACGGGCGCGGGCGCCGCAGAACGCGGCATTGTCGAACGACGGTGCCGTGGAGATGATGTCGGCCTCGAGGTCGAGGCGCAGCGTGTCGGGCGTGAGGAGCGGCATGGCGCTCGATGGGCGCGCCGCTGTGATCACCTGCTCCGCGGTCACGTATCCCGAACCTGCCAGCCCGGTCGGCGGCGTGGTCACCACTGCCTTCAGCGCGAAGTCGTAGCTCACGCGGTCGACGCAGTTCGCGCCCCTCTGGTCGCAGACAGTCTTGTAGTAGCCGGTGCCGGTTCCGTCGGCGCGGATCGTGAGTCCGCGCCCGTGCCCGCTGTACCACTCCCTGAGCGGCGAAGCGCCCACTCGGGTGAAGTAGTGGCTCAGCCCACGCCCCGGGACCGACAGTGTCATCGACTGCCAGTCGATCGCGCCGATCAACATGCGGGTGCGAGGGTCACCCCCGGTCTGCACCGCAGCAACGGTCACCCCGTCCGACACCGCCACAGGGATCAGTTCCCAGCGGCGCGAGTCGAGGACACGCCCGGAGAAGTCCACGGTCTGCTGCGTGCCGTCGGCGAGGTACCGAACCCACACCGTGACCGTGGGTTCTGTCTTCAGCCAGGTCCCCACGACGAGGTCGCGCACGCGCTCGAGATCGGCGGCGGGCGCATTCGGCGCCGATGCCGTCGACGACGCCGTAGAAGGAGTCCAGGTGTCGACGATCGACTCACCCGGTGAACACGCCGAGATCGCTGCGGCCACCACCAGCACGACCGTGGATTTCACCCTCATGAATTAAGAGTAATCGAGCATCGATAGCAGATCACGAATATTTCCTCCGGTCGCTCACGCCACACCGGGATTCCAGGCCGTAGATTGCCCCCGTGACCTTCGGATCGTCGTTCCGCGCCCACCGATCCGCAGTGACGTCGAACACATTGGGTACTCCCCGGAATCATCGGGACCACGGTCCGGTTGTACGCCTCAGAATCGACGACCTCCGCTGGAAGGGACACCAACCATGGGAAAGAACAACACCGCACGTGACCTCGGACTGCTCGCCCTGCGCACCGCCGTCGGCGGGGCGCTCGCCTACCACGGCTCGCAGAAGCTGTTCGGGTGGTTCGGCGGCCACGGTCTCGAGGCCACCGGCCAGGGCTTCGAGTCCATGGGCTTCGCACCCGGCAAGCCCAACGCCGCCCTCGCCGGTGCGGGCGAGCTGGCCGGTGCCGCCCTCGCGCTCGGCGCCGCGACCCCGCTGGCCGCGGCCGGCGGCGTGGGCGCGATGCTCGTCGCCGCCGAGGTACACCGCCCGCAGGGCTTCGCCGCGCAGAGTGGCGGCAACGAGTACCCGATCACCCTCGGCGTCGCCGCCGCCGCGCTGGCCCTCACCGGCCCCGGCCGCTTCTCCGTCGACCACGTGCTGGGCGACCGCCTGAACAAGCCGTGGCTCGCGGCCGTCGCGCTGGGCGGCGCCGTCGCCGGCGGCGCGATCACCATCGCCCGCCGCAACGCCGCGCTCGCGCAGGCCGAGGCCGTCTCCCAGGAGATCGAGGACGAGGCCGCCGAGGGCGACTTCCTGCTCGGCGACTACGACCCGGAGACGGGCACGAACGACGGCGCGGACAAGCTCATCAAGTAGTCCCCGCCGCCGCGGCACTCACCGGCCGCGAGAGAGCGAATGCCGCCGGACCCCTCACCCAGGGTCCGGCGGAATCGTTTATCGCGCCTGCGCTTCAGGATGTCGAGTTCCGGGGCGACGCAGATGCGCTGGAACACCTGCACCGCCCCGGAACTCGACATCGTGAGAGCGACCCGGCTGTGGCACGGCGCGCAACAGAAAGCTCACCCACCGCTCACCGGAACAGTCCGGCCCCCAAGAAGTCCTCCGCACCCCGCACCCCGGGGACGGCGAAGAAGTAGCCGCCGCCGAAGGGCGTCACGTAATCGGTGAGCGGCTCGTCGATCAGGCGCTTCTGCACCTCCTCGAACTGCGCCTCGACGTCCTGCTGGAAGCAGAGGAAGACGTGGCCGCAGGCCATGTTGCCGTTCATGTCGAGCCCCAGGTCGTAGTTGTACGACCGCCGCACCAGCCGCTGCTTCTCCGTCTTCTCGCCCTCGCGCGGATTGGCCAGGCGGATGTGCGAGTCCATCGGGATCACGTCGCCCTCGGGGTCGGCGGCGAAGTCGGGCTCGTCGGTCTCGGCGGCGCCGTCGAGCGGGGCGCCCGAATCCCGGCGGCGGCCGAACATGCCCTCCTGCTCGGCGATCGACACGCGGTCCCAGAACTCGACCATCATCCGGATCAGCCGCACCACGAAGTACGTGCCGCCCGTCGCCCACGCGGGCTCGCCGCCACCCGTGACCCAGATCAACTCCTCGGCCTGCGCGCCGACGGGGTTCGCGCTGCCGTCCTTGAAGCCCATGAGGTTGCGGGCGGCGCCCTCGGGCCGCGGCGGTGCGCCGTAGCCCTGCATCTTCCACCGCAGCTGCATCGCGCCGCGGGTGTGCTTCGCGATGTCGCGCAGCGCGTGGTGCACCGTGTCGGGGTTGTTGGCGCACAGCTGCAGCACCAGGTCGCCGTGCATCTGCGCGGGATCGGGCTGGTCGTTGGGGAACACCGTCATCGGCTTGAGCTTCGCGGGCTTGCGGCCGCCCAGCCCGAACCGGTCGTCGAACAGCGACGCCCCGACGCCGAGGGTGACGGTGAGCCCGTCGGCCGGGACCACCGGACCCAGCACCGCGCTGTCGGCGGGCGGCTTGCCCACACCCAGGTTCGCCGGGGTGCCGCCCGCCGTGAGGAACCGCGCCCGGTCGGTGATGGTGCGCAGCAGCTGCTCCAGTCCGGCACGGTCCGGCGCGATCACGTCGAACGCCGCGACCATGAGCGCGGCCTGCTTCTCCGCCGGGGCGGGCGTCAGGATGCCGGACTGGTGCTCGCCCTCGAACGGGTAGGAATCGCGCACCGTCGGGCCCGAGGACTGTGCGGCGTCGCTGCGCGCGCCCCCGGCCAGCACGCCGCCGACGGCGGCCACGCCCACGGCGCCGACCGCCGCGCCCTGCAGGAACTTCCGCCGCCCGGTCCCGGACTCCTCCGGCGCGGTCATCTGCTCATCGCTCATGCTTGGGGATCTCCAGGAGGTTGGGCACGGCGGACAGGGTCTCGAGGGCCTGCCCGACGGTGCCGTTGATCTTCTGCCGCAGCGCCAGCGCGGGCTGCTCGAGCGGCGGGTAGGTGCCGTCGGGCCGCTTGACGGCGTCGAGGGCCTTGACGATGTCGTCCAGCTCCCGGCGCGCCGTGGGCAGCAGGTCGGGCACGCGGGGCGCGAGCAGCGGCTCGAGGACGCGGAGCACAGCGCGGGTGGCCTCGACGTCGGCGGCGGTCGCCGCGTAACCGGCGTGCGCGCCCTGGTCGCTGACACCCGTGAGGTGATCACGCAGGGCGTCCTCGAGGATCTCCTGCGCGCGCTTGGTGAGCGTGATCGGATCGCCCGCGATGTCGTCGGTGCGCAGGTCCGTGCGCACCTTTGCGACCCCTTCCAGGGTCTTGTCGACCTGCGCCGTCAGCGCCGCCGACGGTTCGCCGGTCCACAGTCCGTACTCGATCCGCCGGATGCCGGAGAACTCCGGGTCGCGAACGCCGTCGGCGAATCCATCGGGCAGGCCGGCGACGGCGGTGCCCGCCTCGCCGAAGCTGTTGTACGAGGCGCCGACCTTCTCCCAGGCCGTCATGGCATCGAGCCACGCCGCCTTCGCGCCCGCGGTGTCGCCGCCGCCCAGTGCGCCCTTGACGCGGGTGAGCGCGGACTCGACGGCCGGGAGCACCGTCAGCACGTAGTCCTGGTACTTGGCGTTCGCGCCGTCGAGGCCGTCCTTGGTCACCCGCGCGACGGGCTTCGGCGCGTCCGCCCCGCCACCGGAGACGGTGAACTGCTCGGAGCGGGTCTCCTTCTGGCCGGCCAGGTAGCAGACGAACCGGTAACTGCCGTTGCCCAACGTCGCGGACAGGTCGGCGGTCGTGGCCGGGCCGAGGGTCTCGATCTCGCCGACGACGGCGTCGCCGCTGTCGACGAGCGTGATCTCGCCCGACTTGCCGGACTTGTTCGTCACGGTGATCCGCTGCTGACCCGCGGCGGCGCCCGTGAAGCCCCTGGCGCAGTCCGCCTCGGTGACGGTGACGGCGCCCGCGGCGGCGGGCTTGGCCGGCAGGACCGCGATGATCAGGCCCGCGACGAGGAGCGGCACCAGCACGACGACTGCGGCCGCGAGGCCCGTGCGCGTCCCCGCGAGGCGCGCGGCCCAGGACTCGAACCGGCTCTTCTCCTCGGGCGTCGCGGGCGCCGGCTTCGTGCCGAGGAAGACCCCCAGCACGATCACGAGGTAGGCGAGCCACGCGAAGACCTGCAGCACCGTCATCTTCGGGGCGAGGTTGGTGATGCCCCCGATCAGCGCGACCCACCACGAGTCGGTGCTGATGCTGCCGGACAGGTCGAAGGCGACCCAGGTGCGGCCGGGAAGGACGCCGGCGTTCTGCAGGTCGCCGAGGCCGTAGGCGAGGACGCCCGCGGCCACGACGATGAGCAGGATGGCGGTGTACCGGAAGAACGTGGCGAGGTTGAGCCGCACCGCCTGCCGGTAGAGCAGCACGCAGATGCCGAACGCGACCGCGAGGCCGAGCGCCGCGCCGACGGCCGGGCCCACCGCGTCACCCGAGGCCCGGGCGGCGGTCCACAGGAAGAGCGTGGTCTCCAGGCCCTCGCGCGCGACGGCGAAGAAGGCGGTGAGCACCAGCGCGCCCGCGCCGAGCACCATCGCGGTCTCGACGTCGGCGCGCAGCCCCTTCGACAGCGACGCCGCCGTACGCCGCATCCAGAAGATCATCATCGTCACGAGCAGCACCGCGAGCACGCTCAACGTGCCCGCGACGACCTCCCGCGCCGTGGCCGACAGCTCCGACGTGGTGAAGGTCAGCACCGCGCCGAAACTCACCGACAGCGAGGCCGCGCCCAGCGCGCCCAACCACACCGGCACCCGCGAACCGCCCGACTTCTTCACGGCGGCGAGCAGGATGCTCACGATCAGTCCCGCTTCCAGGCCTTCACGCAGGCCGATGAGGAAGTTCGGGACGGCATCACCCCAGTTCATGCCTAGAAGGTAAGGCACGCCTTCAATCGACTATGCAGCGATGCCTAACCTCAGGGCGGTTTGGGCTCATTTCAGCAGTTTGGACATCCGACGGTCCGCCAGCACCTTCCCGCCCGTCTGGCAGGTGGCGCAGTACTGGAACGACCGGTCGGCGAAGGAGACCTCGCGCACCGTGTCACCGCAGACGGGGCACGGGCTGCCGGTGCGGGCGTGCACCTTCATCCCCGAGCGCTTCTCCGCCTTGAGCGTGGCGACGTGCTGCCCGACGGACCGCTCGACCGCGTCCTCGAGCTCGGATCGCATCGCCGCGTACAGGGCGTCGGCCTGCGCGTCGTCGAGCGACTTGGCCGCGGCGAAGGGCGAGAGCTTCGCGGTGTGCAGGATCTCGTCGGAGTAGGCGTTGCCGATGCCCGCGAGGGTGCGCTGATCGCGCAGCAGGGTCTTGAGCTGCGCCCGCGATCCGGCGAGGATCGCGCCGAACTCGTCGCGGGTGACGGCCAGCGCGTCGGGGCCCAACGTCGCGACCATCTCGATCTCCTGCGGGTCGTGCACGATCCACACGGCGAGCCGCTTCTGCGTGCCCGCCTCGGTGAGATCGAAACCCTCCCCCTCCGGTCCCACGTGCACGCGCAGCGCGATCGGCGACTTGCCGCCGGGCCGCAGCGGAGTCGGCGAGAGCTTGTCGGACCAGCGCAGCCACCCGGCCCGCGAGAGGTGCACGACGAGGGCGAGGGCCTCGTCGCCCCGGCGCAGGTCCAGGACGAAGTACTTGCCGATCCGGCGGGTTCCGGTGACGGTGGCCCCGACCAGGTCGTGCGGGCCCGGCGCGTAGGTCTTGAGCACGGACAGCGCCGCCACGTCGACCCGCCGGACCTGCGTGCCGACGGCCTTGGCGCCCACGTAGTCCGCGATCGCGGTGATCTCGGGAAGCTCCGGCATGACCCCACTCTAGGGTGGGGGTATGACCTTCTTCGGCCGTTCCGACGGTGGCGCCCTGTCCGACATCGAGCTCGCCGCCGAGATCGCCGACGGTGCCGGTCGGATCCTGCAGGCCATCCGGCACGGCTCACTGCTCGACGACGGGGTGCTGGGCGACACGGGCGACCGGCTCGCGCAGGCGTGGATCGCCCGCGTGCTGCGCCGGTACCGGCCCCAGGACGCCGTGCTCTCCGAGGAGGCCCCGGACTCCGCGGAGCGCCTCTCCGCCGAGCGGGTCTGGGTGATCGATCCGCTCGACGGCACCCGCGACTACTCGGCGCACCGTCCGGACTACGCGGTGCACGTCGCGCTCACACAGAACGGCCAGCCAGTGCACAGCGCCGTCTCGCTGCCCGCGATGGACAAGGTCTTCCGCTCCGACACCGTCACCGCTCCCGCCGGCGCCCTCACCGGGAACCTCGCACTGTCGCGCAGTCGCGCGACGCCCGGCATGTTCCGGGTCGCCGACCAGCTGGGCCTGACGCCCGTCTCCCTCGGCTCCGCGGGAGTGAAGACGATGGCCGTCGTCACCGGGCAGGTCGACGTGTACCTGCACGCGGGCGGCCAGTACGAGTGGGACTCCTGCGCGCCGGTCGGCGTCGCGCGGGCCGCGGGGCTGCACTGCTCGCGCCTCGACGGCTCCGAGCTCACGTACAACAACCCCGACCCCTACCTCCCGGACCTCGTCGTCTGCCGTCCCGAGCTGGCGGAGAAGGTGCTCTCGGCGCTGAACTGACCCATGAGCGGTTGGACCGGGTCCGTGCACCTCGGCGTCGGAGCCCTCGCCTACGACGGCCCCGTCGGGACGACCGGGCGGCACCGGCACGCGGCGTGGCAGCTGCTCGCGCTGCGCTCCGGGACGGTCACCGTCACCGTCTGGCCGCCCGACGGTCCGCCCGAGGTCCGGGAGGGTCTGTCGGCCTTAGTGATCCCCGCCGGGACCGAGCACGCCGTCGGGCCCGTGTCGCCCGATGCGACGGGCCTTACCGTGTACCTCGATCCGGCGGCGGTGCCGCTGGCGCTGCCCGAGACGCCCACTGAGGCCGATCTGCGGCACCTGGCGACCGCGCGCGACGGCCTGCGCCCCGTGCACCCGTACGTGCTGTCGGCGCTGGACGCGGTGGAGCGGCGACGGTCGGAGGCGGTGTCCCTGACGGCGGTGGCGGCCGAGATCGGCGTCTCCGCATCGCATCTGAGCCGGCTGTGGCGCCGCGACCTCGGCCTCGCCTTCCCGGCGTGGGTGCGCTGGTCGCGCCTGCGCGCGATGGCCGAGCGGGTGCGGGCCGGCGCGTCGATCACCGACGCCGCGCACGCCGCCGGCTTCGCGGACGGGGCGCACGCCAGCCGCGTGTGCCGGGAGATGTTCGGCCTGTCGCCGCAGCAGCTGCTGGCCGCCCTCGGCTGATCCGATCGATCCGTACAAGCCCCGGGGCCGGTGTCGGCGCGAGGGTGGACGGCATGAAGAACCTGCTCCGCTACGGCTATCCCCTGCTCATGCTCGTCGGCGTGAACGGCACCGTCATCGCGCTCGCCGGCTCGGGCGCCCCGAAGATCGCGCTGATCGGCGTGGTCCTGGCCGCGATCGCGCTGTCCTTCGCCGCCGAGCGCGTCATCCCGTACGAGCGGGCCTGGAACCACTCCCACGACGACGCGGGCCGCGACGTGGCGCACGTCCTGGTCAACGAGTCGCTGATGCTCGCCTCGCTAGCGGTGATCCCGCTGGTGGCGGCAGTGCGCGGCCCGGGCTCGTGGTGGCCGCACGCGCTGCCCTTCTGGGCGCAGGTGCTGCTCGCGGTGCTCGTGGCCGATCTGGGGATCACCGCGGTGCACATGGCGAGCCACCGGTACGGCTGGCTGTGGCGGCTGCACGCGGTGCACCACAGCGTGACCCGCTGCTACGGGCTGAACGGGCTGATGAAGCACCCGCTGCACCAGACGCTGGAGACGCTCGGCGGTGTCGCGCCACTGCTGGTCCTGGGCATGCCCGTGCCGGTCGCCTCGGCGCTCGCCGCGATGGTCGCGGTGCAGTTGCTGATGCAGCACTCCAACGCCGACTACCGGGTGGGGCCGCTGCGGTCCGTGCTCGCGCTCAACGAGGGGCACCGGTTCCATCACCAGCGCGAGGCCGGGGCGGGCGACGTGGACTTCGGGCTGTTCACACTGCTCTGGGATCACCTGTTCGGCACCTACGTGCTGGACCGCCGGCGCCGCTTCACCAGCGCCGACCTCGGCATGGCCGCCAAGCCCGACTATCCGGCGGGGTACCGCCAGCAGCTCGTCGCGCCGTTCACCGCCGCCGGCGGCTGCGGCGAGATGGGCCCGCTCCCGCGCCGGACGGTGCGCGATCGGCTGCTGTCGGTGGGCCGGCGGACCGGGTAGCCGGAGCCCGCGGGTCCGGTTCGTCCGCGCTGCCGCCGGCCGTCGGGGGTGGTAGGACAGCACCGTGACCTCCGCACAGAACTCCGGCGTCTTCCGACGCAGCGACGGTGCCCGCACCAGCGTCCGCAACGACCTCACCGACCTCGCTCCGCTCGTGATCGTGGACGGGCACTTCCCCGACGACGTCCCGGTCGACGCGGGCGCGGCGCGCTGCGACATCGAGGACTACGACCCGCGGAGCCTCGTCGGCACGACCGGCCTCGTCATCCGGCGCGCGAGCGCGCCCGGCTTCGGCACGTGGGAGCGACTCGACGCCTGGCCGGCCTGACCGCCGGGTGAAGGCTGCGTGACACCTCGGCGAATCCGCGCCGCGGGGATTGCCCCGCGCGCCCCGGCGCGGGATCGTTACGTCATGAAACGAATTGCCGTGAGCGTCGTCGCCGCCGTCCTCGCCGCCGGGTCGGCGACCGTCACCGCGGGTCCCGCGGCCGCCTGGGGCGTCGAGGGCCACCGGATCGTCGCCGACGTCGCCCAGGCCGGGCTGACCCCGACGGCCGCGGCGCAGGCGGCGTCCCTCCTCGACGGCGGGAACCTCGCGAGCGTCGCGTCGTGGGCGGACGACACGCGGTCGGCCGCCACCGCGCCGTGGCACTACATCAACATGGGCGAGAACGGCTGCAGGTTCGACGCCGCGGCGAACGGCAACGGCGGCAGCAACGTCATCGACGCCATCCGGAACCAGAGCGCGATCCTCGCCGACCGGAGCAGGCCCCGCGCCGATCGCGCGAACGCCCTGAAGTACCTCGTCCACTTCGTCGGCGACATCGAGCAGCCCTTGCACACCGGCTACGCCCGGGACCGCGGCGGCAACAGCACCGCGGTGACGTACAACGGCAGGTCGACGAACCTGCACGCACTGTGGGACTCCGGCCTGCTCACCGCCGCCACGCCGGCCGCCGTCGCCGCCCTGCCCGCGCCGGATCCCGGCAGCACCGATCCGGTGGCCTGGGCCGAGGCGAGCTGCGCCATCGCCGTGACCGTGTACCCGGCGTCGTCGACGATCGACTCCGCGTACGTCGCGAAGTTCACGCCCGTCCTGGAGAAGCAGCTGCGCCTCGGCGGCGCCCGGTTGGCCCGCCTGCTCAACGACGTCCTCACCGCCTGACCGCGGCCCGGCCGGCGCGGGGGACTACGGCCGGCGGAGCAGGTAGACGTCCATGATCCAGCCGTGCCGCTCGCGCGCCTCGGCGCGGGCGCGGACGATCCGCTCCCCCACCTCGCCGACGGGGCCGTCGATGAGGATCTCGTCGGGCGTGCCCAGGTAGGCGCCCCAATAGATGTGGTCCGTGGGCTCGGCGGTCGCCCGGAAGGTGCAATCGGCGTCGAGCATCACCACGGTGTTGCGACCGTCGTCCTCGTGCAGGCGCCGGCCGGTGGTGATGTGGATCGGCTCGCCCACCCGGTTGAGCAGGATCGCGTGCGCGGCGGTGAGCGCCTGCACGCTGGTGATGCCGGGGATCACCCGCGGGACCAGCGGAACCGTCGCGGCCACCCGCTCGAGGACCCGCAGCGTCGAATCGTAGAGCGACGGGTCGCCCCACACCAGGAAGCCGGCGCTCCCGCCCTCGAGGACGTGCTCGACGATCGCGGTGGCCAGCGCGGCGGCGCGGGCGTCGTGCCAGTCCGAGACGTGGGCGGTGTAGGCACCGTCGGGCCGGGAGGCGCCGCGCTCGGCGGATCGGTCCCGCGGCGGGTCGGGCACCAGCACGACGGGGACGCCGGGCGCGTACCGGTCGACGATCTCCTGCCGGATCCCGGTGAGCGTGCCCGCGTTCGGCTTGTCCAGGACGAAGAGGGCGTCGGCCGCGCGCATCGCCTCGATCGCGCCCACGGTGATGTGCCCCGGGTCGCCGGCGCCGATGCCGATGACCAGCGCCGTGCGGGTCACGCGATCGGCTCGCTGTACATGTTCAGCGTGGCGGTGAGCAGGTCGATGCGGTTCTGCTTGAGGGTCTCGTTCGTCGGGTCGATCACGCAGTACGACGCGGTGCCCTCGTGCACGGCCAGCAGGGCGTAGCCCAGTGCCTCGGGCGCCGTGACCCGGCGACCGGCGGCCTCGAGGACGTGCATGACCGTGGGGATCATGTTCGCGAGGAGCATCTGCTGCGCATCACGGACCGTCTGGTTCAGCTCGGGGGTGCGGGTGCACAGCGCCACGAAGTCGCCGTTCACGCGCTGCCAGCGCTCGTTCACCGGGATCGCGCGGACGGCCATCTCGATGAGCTTGCCGTAATCGGCGCCCTGCACCACGTAGGTGTCCACGACCTTCGCCATCACGTCCATGATCCACTGCACGTGGAACCGCCAGACCTCGATGAACAGCTCTTCGAGACTGGTGAAGTTGGAGTAGAAGGCACCGCGGGTGAAGCCGGCCGCCTCGCACACCATGGTGACGTTCGTCGAGCCGTAGCCGTGCTGCGCGAACACCAGGTACGCCGCCCGGATCAGCCGCCGACGGGTCCGCGCGCGCCCCTTGGGATCGTCCGTCGGTTGCAGCGCCACGGTCATCCGGCCGTCCCCGCCGTCCCTGTGGGACAGAATTGGCGTCGCTGTGTCATCGGCTCAGTGTACCCGTCGGTAGCGTCGGCTTCAGCCGGACTTTAAGCGACCGCCAACCGTCGGCGCCTAGCGTTGCGGGCATCACGTCGTAGGAGGTCCACAATGCCCGATTCACCGCCCGCGCCCGCATCCGGTGCGTCCCGGATCGCCGGGCTCGTCCTCGCCGTCGCGGGCGCCGTCGGCCTCGTCGCCGCGGTCTTCGTCACCTGGTACCGAGTGACCGCGCCGCTGCCCGACGTCGCCCGGCTGGGCGGCCTGCCCTCCGAGATCGAGGCACGGATCAACGGGATCGGCACCGTCACCATGCCCGCGTACGACAACCTCGACGTCTCCTCCTCCGTGCCGAACGACGTCGCGTGGGGCGGGTGGGCCGCGATCGCGATCGCCGTCGCGGCCGTGGTCGCCGCGTCCGCGGCGGCCTTCGGCCCTGCCACCTGGCGCGCCGTCGGCGCCTGGGGGGCGCTCGCCTGCGGCGTCCTGGGCGCCGCCCTGGGCCTCTACGCGCAGCTCGTCCCCGTCGGTTCGCAGCCGGTGTCCGTCGGCGGCTTCACCCTGCAGGTCGACACCGCCGCCTCCGTCGGGCCGCCGGTCGTGTGGATCGCGGCGCTGCCCCTGCTCCTCGGCGCGGTCCTCCTGGATCGTGCCCGACGGTCCGCCCCCGCCACCGTCGGGCAGCCGGCGCAGGCACCGCAACTCCCGGCATCGCCCTACGGGCCCGCCGCACAGGTGCCCCGCGGCCCGATCCCCGGAGCGCCGCGTCCCGGAGCGCCCGCGCCCGCAGCACCGCCGGCTCCACAGCACGCGGCGCCGGCACCGTCGAACCAGCGGTTCCCGCAGGCCGACCCGGGCTGGGCCCGCCCCGTCGCACCGCCGCAGGCCCCGCCTCCACTGCCCGACCCGGTCCCCGACGCGCAGGCCCGCACCGCCGTGGCGCCGGTCGCGCAGCGCCGACCGCAGCCCGAGTGGGACCGGAACTGGCCCGGCGCGGTACCGCCGAAGCCGGGCCCGCCCACGCCGTCGGAGCAGCACACCCAGGTCGTGAAGCGGCCGCCCCGCCCCGTGCGGGTCTCGCCCAAGCCCGAGACCGACGCGCTCCCCCGCCGCGACCCGCGGTTCGACAGCCCCACGCAGCCCTGAGCCGCCCGATCACCCCTCCAGCTCGGCGACGCGGGCGCGCAGCCGGTCGATCTCGGCCTGCAACTCCGCCTCGCGCTCCGCGGCGACCTTCTGATAGGCCGCGCCGAGCTGCTTGATGTAGTCGCGGTCGAAGCGCGGGATGATGCTGCGCTGGCAGTTCCAGTCGTAGGCCTCGACGGCCACCTCGATCACGCGCCGCTGCTCGCTCTCGCGCACCGTCCCGCGACCGAAGACCTTGAGCCGCACGCGGCGTGGGTAGTCGACGAAGAACATCGCGAGGCGGTCGTCCTCCGCCAGGTTGCCGAGCGTGACGAACTGGTTGTTGCCCGGCAGGTCGATGAAGCCGAGCCGCCCCGTCTCCGGGTCGTGCTGCACGAATCCCGCCGGGCCGCTGCGGTACTGCAGGTAGGGCCAGCCGTGCGGGGTGATGGTGGCGAGACAGAACTGATCGGCGCGCGAGATCATGAGCAGCTCGCGGTCCGTGAGGGGCTGCGGCCCGTCGTCGCCGCGCTCGAGCTGCCGGCCGTAGGCCACGTAGCTTCCGTTGCGGCGCTGCCGTTCCAGAGCCTCGTCGCCGAAGACCAGGTGATGGTAGTGATTGTTCGGCACGTCCCGAACATACGCCGCGGTGCGCGGTCGTCCGTCCCCGGGAATGTGGGGACGAGTGACCGCGTGCGCCCCGACTACGATGGCCGGGTGGCGGACGAGATCGTGATCTACACCGACGGCGCGTGCCTGGGGAACCCCGGGCCCGGGGGCTGGGGCGCGGTACTGCGCTTCGGCGAGCACCAGAAGGAGCTGTACGGCGCCGAGAAGGACACCACGAACAACCGCATGGAGCTCATGGGCGCGATCTCGGCGCTCGAGGCGATCACGCGGCCGATGCCCGTGGTGCTGTACACCGACAGCTCGTACGTCAAGAACGGCATCACCAAGTGGATCGCCGGCTGGAAGCGCAACGGCTGGAAGACCTCCGCCAAGCAGCCCGTGAAGAACGCCGAACTGTGGCAGCGCCTGGAGAAGGCCGCCGCTCTCTACGAGATCGACTGGCGCTGGGTCAAGGGCCACGCGGGCAACGAGGGCAACGAGCTCGCCGATCAGCTCGCCTCCCGCGGCGCCCAGGAGGCGCGCGACTCCTAGCCCCGTTCCGAACGTCGGGTTCTGCGGGGCACCGACGGCGGATTCGGCTTCGGACCGTCGAAGAACCCGAGTTTCGGAACGCGACCGCGGCGGGCCGGCCGCAGTTTCGGCGGCGCATCGGCGACCCGGGCGGTGACGCGGGTCGCGACGGCCTGGGGCGCGGCGAACCGTCGGGTCCACTTCGCGCCGTCCCACCAGCGCATCCGCGTGGAGCCGGCCGGATCGGGGTACCAGCCCGCGGGCGCGACGGGCGGCGGCAGCTCCGCCCTGCGTGGCAGGGGCAGTCGCGCGGGAACGGCAGTGGGCAGCTTCAGCACGGGCACGCGGCGGGACGCACTCCGAACGGGCGTGCGCCGCCGCGCCGCCGGGGCCACGCTCACGCGCAGCGGGCCGACGTCGGTACTCGCGCGCACCTTCATCCGACCGACCATGCACCGATCATGCGCTGGTCAGGCCGCGCTCAACTCCAGAATCGCGATCTCGGGCGGCGCTGCGACGCGCACCGGCGGCCCCCAGGCACCGGCGCCGCGGCTGGTGTAGACGGGCATGCCGTCGACCGATTCGAGTCCCTGCAGTGCCGGCTGCTGGAGCTTCACGAAGTACCGGAAGGGCCAGAGCTGGCCACCGTGCGTGTGCCCCGCCACCTGCAGATCGGCTCCGCGCGCGGCGAACTCGCGCCCCTGGAGCGGCTCGTGGGCGACGGCCAGCGCGAACCCCGCCGGGTCCACACCGGCGAAGGCCGCGTCGTAGTCTACGGCCAGCGGCGCGGTGCCCTTGCGGTCGTTGACGCCGACCACGGTGACCGCGGCGCCGCCCCGCTCCAGGCGCACCGCCTCGTTGACCAGCGGCCGCACGCCCACGTCGCGCCACCGCTGCACCCAGTTCACGGCGTCGCCGGCGTAGTACTCGTGGTTACCGGTCACGGCCAGCACGCCGAACGGCGCGCGCAGCCCGCGCAGCGGTGCCAGGTCCTCGCCGATCTGCGCGACGGTGCCGTCGATGAGGTCGCCGCCGAGGATCACGACGTCGGGGTTCTCGGCGTTGGCGCGGTCGACGACGCCCTGCACGAAGGACCGCGTGCGCACCGGACCGGCGTGGATGTCGGTGATCAGCGCGACCCGGAGAGTGCCGAACGCCGCCGGCATCGACGCGAGCCTCACCGGCGTGTGCGTGACCCGCGGCGTCGCGGCCTCGACCAGCCCGTACAGCGTGGCCCCGACGGCCCCCACCACGCCGACCAGCGCGACGGCGCGACGGAGCGGCGCACCGTCGAACCCGGGACGGACGAGGCGGACCAGCCGGCTCAGCACCCACAGCAGCCCCAGCACCAGCAGGGTGAGCAGCAGGTAGAAGACCGTCGCGAGCCAGGTGAGGCCGACGGCGCTGATCCAGCGGACGCGGTCGGGATCGATCCGGCCGTTGCCCGCGAGCAGGCCGACGGGCGTGGCCAGCGTGAGGAGCGCGGCGACCACCACGGCGAGGGTGCCGGCGATCCGGGCCGGGCGCGCGCGCCAGTGACGCACGACCCGCCGCTGGAGCAGGGCGAGCGACGCCAGGGTGACGATGAGAACCACGATGACGCCGGTGGGCACGCGCGTCTCCCCCTCATGATGATGCAAACTCGGACATCCGAATGTACCCGGCGGGCTCCCCGTGGCTACACTCGTGCCGCACGCCCCCGTAGCTCAGTCGGATAGAGCGGATCTCTCCTAAAGATCAGGTCGCAGGTTCGATTCCTGTCGGGGGCACCGGATCGGCGCGCGTCACTTCGCACGCTTGGCGACCGCGTTGACGAAATCGGCGAGCATCTGCTGCTCCGAGTCGGCGGACTGGGCGGTGCCGCCGGTGGCGTCGGCGATCCTCCGCAGCGCCGGCAGATCGGCGTCCTTGCTGATGCCGACGGTGTGGATGTTCACCGGCCGCGCCGGGTCCACCAGCTTCTTCAGCTCCGCGACGAGCTCGTCGAGGGTGGTGCCGCCGTTCTTCTCGTTGCCGCCGTCGGTGAGCAGGATCAGCGAGTTCGAGTAGGCGGGGTCGAAGTCCTTGACCGCCTGCCGGTACGCGGCGAGCGTCGTGTCGTAGAGCCCGGTGCCGCCGCGGACGCGGCCGGGCAGCGAGTTCACACCCTCGAGCAGCGCCTGCCGCTGCGTCTTGTCGCCGCGCTTGTCGGACAGCCGCGCGGTGGGCACCACCTCGGTCCAGTCCTTGCCGCCGTTCGCGGCGAGCGAGAACGTCCACAGGCCGACGGCGTTCGCGTCGGGGATCTGCGTGACCACCTTGGTGAAGCCGGAGGCGAGCATCCCGATGCGGGTGGTGTCGCCGACCTTCTCGTCCATCGAGCCGGAGGTGTCGACCACGACGAGCGCCTTCAATGGCACGGCGAGGGTGCTGTACGCCTGCTCGGCGCGCGCGAGCCGCGTGCGGTCGGGGTCCGGCAGGACCGTCACCGCGCCCACGCCGCCCGACGGTGCCTCCGCCAAGGCGGTGCCGCGCAGGCCTTCGCGTGCGAGGGCCGCGACCCCGTCGGCGGAGGTGAAGGCCTTGGCGAGGCGCGCGCCGGCGTCGGAGGCCGCGGCCTTCCGGTCGCCGGTGGCGGCGACGGCGAGGAGCAGTTCGTCGCGCGGGGCGCCGGTCTTCGGCACGACGGCCGCGAGGTCGCCCCGGCCCTTCTTCTCCGCGAGGTAGGCGAACTCGGGCACGACCACGACGCCGCCCTCCGCAGCCGCGGCGGCGACGGGGGCGCCGGCCACGCGCTTGGCGGCCTGGGCGTACTGGGCGAGCACCGCGTTGAGCGCCTGATCGTCGCCACCACCGGGGCGGGTGGATTCGGCGACGGCCGCGGAGACGGGGGCCGCGGCGTACGGGGAGTCCGCGGGCACGGCGCGGATGGTGGCCTGGGTCATCGCCTCGGACCAGCTCGCGGGTTGCGGGACCGCGGTGCCCGCCAAGACGATCGGGGACGCGGCCACGACGGTGGTCGGCAGTTCCCGGCTGAGCTGAGCGGAGACGGCGTCGGCGCGCAGCCGCGACGGCGCGATCCACAGATCGGCCGCGCCGCTCTGCAGCCGTCCGGCGGACTCGCGGTCGGGCGCCTCGCTGACCGCGAACGTCGTGCACGGGTCGGAGGCGAGCGACGCCTGCGCGCGCACGGCCGGCGCGAGCGCGGGATCGGCCATCACGGTGACGGTGTGCCGGTCCCCGCAGCCCGCGAACTTCCCGCCGACGATGGCGACGATCCCGGCCACGAGGACCGCGACCAGCGCGGCCCCGAGCAGAAGCCGCGCGAGGTTGCGCCCGCGCGGCTTCTCCGGCGCCGAGTCACCCGGCGCGTAATGACGACCCATGAGAGCAGTGTCGCCCTTTCTGAAGGTGTGTTACTGCTGCTGACCCTGCGGACCCTGCTGGTCCTGGGGCCCCTGCTGGCCCTGCTGGCCGCCGGCGAACTTCTTCGCGGCGTCCTGCGCCTTGTCCACGTGCGAGGCGTACTTGCCGCCGGTCTTGCCGTCGATGAAGTCGCCGGCCTTGTCGATGACTGCCGGGTTCTTGCCCAGCGCTTCCTTGGCCTTGTTGACGAGGTTCTTGAAATCCATGCGTGCCAGGCTAGCGGACCGTCGACCACCAGTCGGCTGTACCAGCGATGATCCCGCCCGGGGCACCATCGACCCGACCGCCCGGCATGGGGATGATCGTGGTGACCCCGGCTTCCTCAGCGGCGGCGAGGAGCCGCTCGACGGGCTCGGACCAATCGTGAAAGGCGAGGTTGAAGGTGGCCCAGTGCACCGGCACGAGCGGGGCGCCGGGCTTGGCGATCATCGCGTGGATCGCGACGGCCTCCTCCGGATTGGTGTGCACGTCAGGCCATAGCGGATCGTAGGCGCCGATCGGCAGCAGCGTGAGGTCGAACGGGCCGAAGTGGTCGCCGACCAGCTTGAACCGCTCGGTGAAGCCGGTGTCGCCGCCGAAGAAGACGGCGTGGTCCGGGCCCACGAGCGACCAGGACGCCCACTGCGTGGAGTTGCGGGTGAGGCCGCGGCCGGAGAAGTGCCGGGCCTCGGTGCACACCACCTTGAGGCTGCGCCCGTCGCGCTGCAGCACGTGGGCCTGGTCCCAGTCCAGCTCGACGATGCGCTCGTCGGGCACGCCCCACGCGCGCAGGTGCCCACCGACGCCGATCGGGACGCAGAAGACGACGTCGCGGGAGCGGGTGAGCTCCTCGATCGTGGGCAGGTCGAGGTGGTCGTAGTGGTCGTGGCTGATGATCACCGCGTCGATCTCGGGGAGCGCGCTGAGCGCGACCGGGACCGGGTGCAGACGGGCCGGGCCGATGGTCGGCGACGGGGAGACCCGCTCGCCCCAGACCGGGTCGGCGAGGACGCGGAAACCGTCGACCTCGATGAGCGCCGACGAGTGCCCGTACCAGGTGACGGCGAGGTCGGACGCCCGCTCCGGGGCGGGCACCGCGACCAGTGGGATCGGGTTCGCCGGCCGCCCCTGGCCGTGCCGGGCCCGTCCGATGACCCCGCGCGCGATCTTGCCCGCGTCGAACCGCTCGTGCGGGCTGTCGGGGTCGGAATTGGTGTAGACGGTGTCGACCCGCGCGCCCATGGAGCGGCGCAGGCCCCGCGCGGCGCGCGCGATCGAGGCGCCGGTCACGCCCGCTGCGGCGCCCGCGACGAAGGTCGCGGCGGTCCTCAGGCGCACGTCAGCGGCCCTGGAAGCGCGGCTCGCGCTTCTCGATCCGGGCCATGATGGCCTCCTTGAGGTCCTCGGAGTCCCAGACCGCGTGCAGGCGGGCCTCCTCGGCCTCGGTGAGCGGCTCGACCGCGACGTCGGACTTGAAGAGCGCCTTGTAGTTCTGCAGCGACAGCGGTGCCAGCCCGGCGATACCGCGCGCGAACTCGAGCGCCGCCTCACGGTCGCCGATGGCGTTGGCGAAGCCCAGCTCGGCGAGCTTCTCGGCGCCGATCTTCTGCGCGGCCATGAGCACGCCGCGGGCGTGACCGCCCCCGACGAGATCCTCCAGGCGTCGCAGCGTCCACTTGTCGATGGTGACACCCAGCTTGGCGGCGGGGATCGCGATCGTCGCGCTGGGATCCAGCACGCGGAGATCGGCGACCATCGCCATCTGCACGCCCGCTCCGACGGCCGGGCCGTTGAGCGCCGCGACCACGATCTGCTTCATCGACTCCACCCGGCGGTAGAACCGGATGACCCGCTCCATGAAGGTCTTGTCGAGCACGGCCCCGGACCGCAGATCCGCCCCCGCGGAGAAGACGGTGCCCTGGCCGGTGAGCACGATGACGAAGACCCCGTCGGCCTCCGCGCGATCGAACGCCGCCTCGAGGCCGTCCATGATCTCGGGGTTGAGGGCGTTCCGCGCTTCGGGGCGCTGGAACTCGATGACGGCGACCTTCTCCTCCAGCGTGTAACCAATCATGGCCCGCAATCTACGCTACGGGGGTGAAGGATGTCGTCGTGGTCGGTGCTGGCCAGGCCGGGTTGTCGGCCGCTTATTTCCTTCCCAGATTCGGGATCGACAATTCGATTGTGCTCGATCACAATTCAGGCCCGGGCGGCGCGTGGCGGCAGCGCTGGCCCTCCCTGACGCTCCGTGCGGCGAACCGCGTGCACGACCTGCCGGGCTGGGGTCTGCAGGACGCGCTCGGGACCGAATGCGATGACATTCCGGCCTCCACCGGCGTCGCGCAGTACTTCGGCGAGTACGAGAAGCGGTTCGGCATCGACGTGCACCGGCCCGCCCACGTCGCCTCGGTCTCGCGGACCGACGGCGGCTTCCTGGTCGCCGGGCACGGCGCGGAGGGCCCCTTCGAGTACCGCACCCGCGCGGTCATCAACAGCACCGGCACGTGGGACAGCCCGTTCTGGCCGACGGTGCGCGGCGCCGCGTCGTTCCGCGGCACGCAGCTGCACGCGCACGACTACCGGACCGCGGAGCCCTTCGCCGGGAAGACGGTGGCCGTGGTCGGCGCGGGCATCACGGCCGTGCAACTGCTGCTCGAGATCTCGGCGGTCGCTCGCACGATGTGGTTCACCCGCCGCGAGGTGCAGTGGGACGACACGCCCTTCGACCCCGACAAGGGCCGCCGCGCGGTCGCGCGCGTCGAGGAGCGGGTGCGGGCGGGACTGCCGCCCGGGTCGGTCGTCTCGGTGACGGGCCTGCCGCTGACGCCCGCGATGCGCGCCGGCATCGACGCGGGGATCCTGGTCCGGCAGCCGATGTTCCGCGCCCTGACGCCCGACGGTCCGCTGCTGGCCGACGGCACGCAGGTGGCCGCGGACGTGATCCTGTGGTGCACCGGCTTCCGCTACTCGATGGACCACCTGGCGCCGCTGAACCTGCGTTCCCCCGGCGGCGGCATCGTCATGACCGGACGACTGGCCACCGAGGTCGCCGGCGAGCCGCGCCTGCACCTGCTGGGCTACGGCCCGTCCGCATCGACGATCGGCGCGAATCGCGCAGGGCGGGAGGCGGCGCGGGCGATCGCCGAGGTTTTGGCGAGTCCGGCGGGGCCTGGGGGAAGCCGGGACTGATGTGCGGGCGGATCTCGGATCGTGTCCGGTGTGAACAGATCCACCGCGCATCACCTTTCGAAGGGCTCTGCGAGGCTCGGCGCCGAATCCGCACGAATCGCCTACGCCTCCCTGCCGCACGCCATCTCCCCGATCAGACGCCGGCATCCGCGGGCGTCGCAGGAGAGGCAGGTCCGAATCGGACGGAATCCGAGAGTCGGGCGGGAGGCACCGTCGAACCCCGGGAACCGCGGCGCGGCACCCGGGGTTGACGACGATCAGCGGAGGTTGAACTCCGCGGGGTTCGGGCCGATGCGCTCGCCCTCGATCGCGCTGATGCGGGCGACCTCGTCATCCGACAGCGAGAAGCCGAAGACGTCGAAGTTCTCGGCGATGCGCGCGGGCGTCACCGACTTGGGGATCACGACGTTGCCCAGCTGCAGGTGCCAGCGCAGGATCGCCTGCGCGGGCGTCACGCCGTGCGCCGTCGCGATCTCCGTGACCGCGGGGGCCTTGAGCGACTCGCCCTGCCCCAGCGGCGACCACGCCTCGGTGGCGATGCCGTGCTCGGCGTGGAAGGCGCGCAGCTCGTCCTGCGGGAGCCCCGGGTGCAGCTCGATCTGGTTGACGGCCGGGGTCTCGCCGGTCTCGTCGATGACGCGGCGCAGGTCCTCGACCCGGAAGTTGCTGACGCCGATGGCCTTCGCGCGCCCCTCGTCGCGGATCCGCTGGAAGGCCTTGAAGGTGTCGATGAAGCGGTCGTACTCGGGCACGGGCCAGTGGATGAGGTAGAGATCCACGTAGTCGGTGCCGAGCCGCTCGAGCGAGCCCTCGACGGCGCGCAGGGTCTCGTCGAAGCCCTGGTCCGAGTTCCACAGCTTGGTGGTGAGGAAGACCTCGTCGCGGGCGAGACCGCTCTCGGCGATCGCGCGACCGGTGCCGGCCTCGTTCTCGTAGACCTTGGCCGTGTCGATGGACCGGTATCCGACGCGCAGCGCCTCCGCGACGGCGTCGCGCGCACCGTCGTCCGGCACCTGCCAGACGCCGAAGCCGAGCTGGGGGATCGAGGTTCCGTTATTGAGCTTCACATTCGGTACGGTCATGGCCCGAACAACGCGTCCGCACCGCTCGGTGTTCCCAGTAACCTGAATTCCATGGCGATCACGGCGCAGGACCTCATCGATGCGATCCTCGACCGCGGCACCTTCACCAGCTGGGACGGCCCGCTGCCGGACGTCGCGCCCGACGCGGAGTACGCCGCCGCCCTGCAGCGGGCGCGGGAACGCTCGCATCACGACGAGGCGGTGATTACGGGCGAGGGACGCATCCGCGGCCAGCGCGTCGCGCTCATCGCGTGCGACTTCGCCTTCCTCGGCGGGTCGATCGGCGTCGCCGCGGCGGAGCGGATCGTCACCGCCGTCGAGCGGGCGACCGCGCTGCGGCTGCCGTTGCTGGCGACGCCCACGTCGGGCGGGACGCGGATGCAGGAGGGCACCGTCGCCTTCCTGCAGATGGTGAAGATCTCGGCGGCCGTCACCCTGCACAAGCAGTCCGGCCTGCCCTACCTGGTGTACCTGCGCGATCCCACGATGGGCGGGGTCTTCGCGTCCTGGGGCTCCCTGGGCCACGTCACCATCGCCGAGCCCGGCGCGCGGATCGGCTTCCTCGGCCCGCGGGTCTACGAGGCCCTGCACGGCGAGCCCTTCCCCGACGGCGTGCAGACCGCCGAGCACCTCTTCGAGCGCGGCCTCATCGACGGGGTCGTGCCGCTGCGCTTCGTGCGGCTCCTGGCGCATCGGACGCTGCGCGTGCTCGCCGGGGCGCAGGACGCCGATCCGCTGGCGCCGCACCTCGGGGTGCGCGAGGAACTCGACGCCGCCGACGACGGCACCCCCGCGTGGGACTCGGTGCGGATCAGCCGCGAGCCCGACCGTCCCGGCGTGCGCGCCTTCCTGCGGCATTCGGCCACGGACAGGCTGCCGCTCTCGGGCACCGGAGAGGGCGAGACCGACCACACGCTGCTGCTCTCCCTGGCTCGTGTGCAGGGCTATCCCTGCGTCGTCGTCGGTCAGGACACGACCCGCGCCGAGGGCGCCGCGCTCCCCCTGCTCGGTCCCGCGGCGCTGCGCGCGGCGCGGCGCGGCATGCGGCTGGCCGCGGAGCTGAACCTGCCCCTGGTACTGGTCATCGACACCTGGGGCGCCGCGCTGTCCCCCGAGGCGGAGGAGGGCGGGCTGGCCGGCGAGGTCGCCCGCAGCCTGTCCGACCTGGTCACGCTCAAGGTCCCGACGGTGTCGGTCCTGCTCGGCCAGGGCACGGGCGGCGGTGCGCTCGCGATGCTGCCCGCCGACCGGGTGCTGTGCGCGCAGCACGCCTGGCTCGCGCCGCTGCCGCCCGAGGGCGCCAGCGCGGTGATGTACCGGGATGCGGATCATGCCGCGGAGATGGCGGAGCGGCAGCGGATCCGCGCGGCCGACCTGCTGGCCGACGGCATCGTCGACCGGGTGATCCCGGAGCGGCCGAACGCGGCGGACGAGCCGACGGACTTCTCCCGGCGCGTGGGCCTCGCGGTGAGCGACGCCCTCGCGGAGCTCTCCCTCATCCCCGATCCGATCCGGATCAGTCGCCGGCTGGACCGCTACCGGTTCCTCGGCGGCCGGTGATCAGTCGCGGACGCTGACACCCCACTGCACGCGGGCGGAATCGACCGTCGTCACGGTCACGGTGACGTCGTGCCGGTGCCCGCTCGCGGTCATCGCGCAGCTCTGCCGGGCGCCGACGGTGCCGGGGAGCGCGCCGGCGCAGGTCACCGCATCGACGGGGCGCTGGCGGGAGAGGACCTCGCGCGTGCGCTGCTCGAGCTCCGAGACGGCCACCCGCCGCCCCGAGAGCGGCGCGCCGTCGATGGTGGAGTCCCAGTTGACCCGGTCCCCGTCGACGTCCGTGACCTTGAGCGCGACGGCGAACCGCTCGCCCCCGCGGGTGAGGACGCAGGACTGCGCCGCGCCGACCTGGGCCTTGAGTCCGCCGTCGCAGTGCAGCGCGTCCGACGGCGCCGCAGCCACCTTCGCGAGGGTGCCGGTCTCGACCTGCGACTGCTCGATCTCCGCGGGCGCGAACATCGTCCAGCACGCGGCCACCGCGACGCCGGCTCCGCCGACGACCACCGCCGCTGCACGCAGACCCATCATCACTCGTTTCCGTGACTAAACTCCGTCTTCACCACACGTGAATTGTGTTTATTGAATCACGGACCGGTTGCGATCTCAATACGAGAGTGAGCCGTGTCGCACCACGACAGGGCGGCCGGCGGCCTCAGCCGGTGACGGTGAGGACGATGAGGGCCACGTTGAGCACGACGATCAGCGCGCCCGCCAGCGCCGATGCCCAGCGCAGGGGCGCCCGGTCGACGAACTCCCCCATCAGCGCCCGGTCGGAGGTGTACCGCCGCAGCGGCAGTAGCGCGAACGGGATGCCGAAGCTCAGCACCACCTGCGAGATGATCAGCGCCTGCGTGGGCGGCACGCCGATCGCGAGAACGCCGATCGCCGGGATCATCGTCACCAGGCGGCGGACCAGCACGGGGATCCGCTGGTGCAGCAGCCCCGCCATGATGGTGCCGCCCGCGTAGCTGCCGACCGAGGTGGAAGCGAGCCCCGAAGCGAGGAGTCCGACCGCGAACAGCGCCGCGACGATCGGCCCCAGCGCGTCGCGGACCGCGGCGTGCGCGCCCTCGATCGAGTCGGTGCCCTCCACGCCGTACAGGCTCGACGCGGCGAGCACGAGCAGCGCGATGTTCACGGCGCCGGCGATGACGAGGGCGAGGACCACGTCGATCCGGGTGACCTTGAGCAGGCGCCGCGCCCGCTCCGCGCGCCCCTGCGCCGGCGGCGCACCGTGCCGGTCGACGACGAGCGCGGAGTGCAGGTAGATGGCGTGCGGCATGACGGTCGCGCCGAGCATCGACGCCGCGAGGAGCACCGTCTCCGTCCCCTGCAGGCGCGGGAGGAGCCCGCCGAGGAGGGCGGCACCGTCGGGCGGCGCGGTGACGAGGCCCGCCACGAAGCCGACCACGATGACCGCGAGCATCGTGATGATCACCAGCTCGAAGCGGTACTGCCGACGTCCGTCGGCGAGGGTGAGCAGCAGCGTCGAGATCACGCCGACGATGAGCCCGCCCCAGACCAGCGGCACCCCGAAGAGGAGGTTGAGCGCCAGCGCGCCGCCGATCACCTCGGCGATGTCGGTGGCGGCCGCGACCAGTTCGGCCTGCCCCCAGAAGGCGAGGCGCGCGCGCCGCGGCAGCCGGTCGCCGAGCACCTGCGGCAGCGAGCGACCGGTGACCACGCCGAGCTTCGCGGACTGGTACTGGATCATCACGGCCATGACGTTCGCCAGCACCAGGACCCAGACCAGCAGGTAGCCGTACTTCGCGCCCGCGGTGACGTTGGCGGCGACGTTGCCCGGATCGACGTAGGCGATCGCGGCGACGAACGCCGGCCCCAACAGCATCAACGCGCGCAGCGGGGGCCGCTTCCTCGGAACGACGGTATCGGTCAGCACGCTGCGAGGCTATGCGAAGAAGAGATTTCGGTCAACCGAAACCTTGTGGCGAAGGCGCCGGGAACCGGTGCGGCCCTAGGCTGCACCCATGACGACTCGCGACCACGGCGATCCCGGCGACGCCCCGACCATCGCCCCGCCCCTGACGGATGTCGCCGAGCCGCGGCGCCCCTCCGCCGCCGAGGAGGCCCGCACGGTGGCCGCGGCCACGAACGCCGCGACGCTCGGGAGCCTCTCCGCCGACGGCGGTCCCTGGGCGTCGCTCGTCACCTACGGCCTGCTCGACGGCGATCCGGTGCTGTGCGTCTCGCACATGGCCGAGCACGGGCGCAACCTGCAGCGCGATCCCCGCGCGAGCCTGTCGATCGTCGCGCCCGATGCCCCGTCGGATCCGCTCGCGAACGCGCGGATCACCCTGGCGGGCACCGCGCGCCGCCCCGAGGGGGAGGAACTGGCGGCCGCCCGCGAGGCGCACCTCGCCGCCGTCCCGGCCGCGAGGTACTACATCGACTACAGCGACTTCACCGTGTGGCTGCTCGAGATCGAGCGGGTGCGCTGGGTGGGCGGCTACGGGCGGATGGACTCGGCCTCGAGCGCGGACTACGCCGCCGCCGAACCCGATCCCGTGACCCCGCACGCCGCGGGCGCGGTGCGCCACCTCAACGAGGACCACGCCGAGGCACTGCTGAGCATGGCCCGCGCGCTCGGCGGCTACCCCGACGCGACCTCGGCGCGCTGCGAGCGCGCCGACCGGTACGGCCTCGACCTGCGCGTGGACACCCCGCGCGGCTGGGCCGTCACCCGAGTCGGCTACCTTGCGCCGCTCGGCGCGCCCGCCGAACTCCGGCGGGCCACCGTCGACCTGGCGCGGCTAGCCGCCTCGCGGTAGCCGAGGGGTCAGTTCGCCGCGGCGGGCACCGTCGTGGTCGTGACCGGCTTCGTGACGGTCGGCTTCGGCGCCGGTGCCACCGGCTTCGGCGCGACGGTCGTGGTCGGTGCCGGCGCGACGGTGGTCGTGATCTTCGGCGGGACGACCACCGGTGCCTGCGTGGTCGGCGGCTGCGTGACCACCGGCGCCTGCGTGACCGGCGGCTGCGTCGTCGTCACCCGCGGGGGCGCCACGGTCGTGGGCGCGGGCGCGACGGTGGTCTGCGGCGGCGCGACGGTGGTCTGCGGCGCGGGTGCCGCGGTCGTCGGCGGCGCGACCGTGGCGGTCGGCGCGGGGGCCACGGTCTGCGTCGGTGCGACGGCCGGCGGCGTCGGCGCCCCGGACGTCGGAGCGGTGGCCGCCGGCGCGCCCGCGGACGGCACCGCGGAGGGCTGCGGAGCACCCGACGGGACGGTTCCGACCGACGGCGCGACCGCGGCCGACGTGGCGGCGGAACCACCGGTGGCCGCGGAGCCCGCGGTGGAGGTTCCCGTGGCCGTCTCGGTGCGGGCGGTCGTGGTCGGGGTCGCGACGGCGACAGAGACGGAGGTGCCGATCGCCTCCTCGACGGACGAGCGACTGCCGGCCTGCACGGTGGCGCCCTGCAGGGCCGCGGCGACAGGCACCGTCACCGCGGGGTCGGTGTTCACGTTGCCGGGCATCGCCTGGCCGGGCAGCGCGAGGACCGGCGTCACCTTCGCCGACGTCGGCAGGGGCTGGAGCACGACGCCGGGCGCGACGGGTGCGGTGACGGTCGTCGTCGTGGTGGTCGTGGTCGTCGACGTCACCGTGTACACCGGTGCGACGATGCGACCCTGGTCGCGGGCGTCGACGACGCGGCCCGGCGTCACGGCCCAGACGGGGTAGAACGGATCGGTGTAGCGCGGGTTCACCCGGCGGTACGGATTGGTGCCGATGTTGATCGTGATGGACACCGAGATGATCGGCTGCGGCCGCGGCCGGGTCCAGTTGCGCGGGTACACCCAGATCACGGGGACGTCGGCACGGAAACCGGGGTCGAACCAGGGCCGCGGGTACCCCGGGCGGAGCCACGGGCGGGGCTGGTCCGGCGTCCAGGGACGCACGCCCAGCTGGCGGCCGTACAGGGACCAGCAGGTCTGCGTCTGCATCTCGACGCCCGCGATCCACGAGCCCCAGCGGCCCGTCTCGCACACCGCCCGGTAGACGTCGATCTGCGGCTGCGTGTACTGCCACGGGCGGGTGTTGGCCGGGCGCGACATCGGCGCCGGCGGGGCCGGCTGCGGCGGGACGGCCAGCCCGGGGATCGCCGGCGCGGGCGGGTAGTAGACCGTGGTGTTGTTGCTGGTGGAGGTGATCGTGCCCTGCGGCAGGCCCGCATTGGCCACGGCCTGGGCGGCGACCGGATCGCCGACCATCGTCACATCCCTGGGCGGGGGCACCACGCCGTCGGTCTGGAAGGCGCCGGGATTCGAGGTGTACTGGTCGCCGGTGACCGGGCTGAACGCGACGGGCGAGTCCTCGCTCGACGCATCCTTGCCGCACCCCGCCACCAGTCCCGCCACCGACAGCACCGCGACCGCGGCGGCTGAGATCCTGACCCTCTTCATCTGTCCTCCGACCCCGCTCGCCGGCGTGGATCGCGGCGATATGCACCTATTCTTCTACTCCCGCGCGGCGCGCGCCAACCCGGAACCGCGCGATCGGGACCGATTCGAGACCGAGACGGTGCACTGTCCCCGGAAACGCGAGGGCCCCGCACCGTCGAACGACGGTACGGGGCCCTGAGCAGGCTCGAACTACTTCACGCCGAGCAGATCGATCACGAACACCAGGGTCTTGCCGGACAGGCGGTGGCCGCCGCCGGCGGGACCGTAGGCCAGGGCGGGCGGGCAGATCAGCTGACGACGGCCGCCGACCTTCATGCCGGGGATGCCCTCCTGCCAGCCGGCGATGAGGCTGCGCAGCGGGAAGTTGATGGACTCGCCGCGGCTCCACGAGGAGTCGAACTCCTCGCCGCTGTCGAACTCGACGCCCACGTAGTGCACGTCCACGATGCTGCCGGGCTGGGCCTCGGCACCGTCGCCCACCACGATGTCCTTGATGACGAGCTCGGTGGGCGCGGGGCCCTCGATGAACTCGATCTCGGGCTTGGTCATTCCGACTCCTTTGATCAGGCGGTGCAGATTGTCGCGCCGAATGGGCGGCATCTACGCGCCGGGGTAGTCACGGGCGGTCGAGCCCGTGTAGATCTGCTGAGGACGGCCGATCTTGGTGGTCGGGTCCTCGTGCATCTCACGCCAGTGGGCGATCCAGCCGGGCAGCCGGCCGAGCGCGAACAGCACGGTGAACATGCGCGTCGGGAAGCCCATCGCGCGGTAGATCAGGCCGGTGTAGAAGTCCACGTTCGGGTAGAGCTTGCGCTCGATGAAGTAGTCGTCGTGCAGAGCGACGTCCTCCAGGCCCTTGGCGATGTCGAGCAGCTCGTCGGACACGCCGAGCAGCTCGAAGATGCGGTCCGCGGTCTGCTTCACGATCGCCGCACGCGGGTCGTAGTTCTTGTAGACGCGGTGCCCGAAGCCCATGAGCTTCACGCCGTCTTCCTTGTTCTTGACCTTGTTCATGAAGGCCGTGGTGTCGCCACCGGAGGCCTTGATGTCGTCGAGCATCTCGAGGACGGCCTGGTTGGCGCCGCCGTGCAGCGGGCCCCACAGGGCGTTGATGCCGCCCGAGATCGACGTGAACAGGTTCGCGTTCGACGAGCCCACCAGTCGCACGGTCGACGTGGAGCAGTTCTGCTCGTGGTCGGCGTGCAGGATGAGCAGCATGTCGAGCGCCTTGACGATCTCCGGGTCCACCTCGTAGGGCTCGGCCGGGAAACCGAAGGTCATGCGGAGGAAGTTCTCCACCAGGCTCAGGGAGTTGTCCGGGTAGAGGAAGGGCTGGCCGACCGACTTCTTGTAGGCGTACGCGCAGATCGTCGGGAACTTGGCGAGCAGGCGGATGGTCGACAGCTCGACCTGCGCCGGGTCGTTGTGGTCCAGCGAGTCCGGGTAGTACGCCGAGAGGGCGTTGACCGCCGAGGAGACGACGGGCATCGGGTGCGCGTTGCGGGGGAAGCCGTTGAAGAACAGCTTGAGGTCCTCGTGCAGCAGCGTGTGCCGCTGGATCTTGGCGGTGAACTCCGCCAGCTGCTCCGGGGTCGGCAGTTCGCCGTGGATCAGCAGGTAGCTGACCTCGATGAACGTCGACTTCTCCGCGAGCTGCTCGATCGGGTAGCCGCGGTAACGCAGGATCCCCGCGTTGCCGTCGATGTACGTGATCGCGGACTTGCATGAGGCCGTGTTGACGAAGCCGTTGTCGAACGTGCTGTAGCCGGACTGCGCGAGGAACTTACCGAGCGCGATGCCGTCTGCACCCTCGGTCGCCTTGACGATCGGCAGCTCGATCTGGCCGCCGGGGTAGGCGACCGTAGCGTTCGCGGTGTTGTCATCAGTGGACAATGTTCGTATCCCCTCGCTGTAGTCGGCGGATAAAAGCTACCTGGCTAGAACCTAGCGGTATCGCGGTTCCCCGCGGAAATCGGGCCGTCACCGGATGCCCCATTCGGTGGCCCACACGGCGCCCGGGACGAGCCGGATCACGTCGGTTCCGGTATGGAGGGCGTTGCCCGGGGCGGACATCGGCTCCACCGCCAGGGCCCGGCCGCGGCCGGGGTAGCCCTTGCCGTTGACCGGGTCGGCGATGAACACCTGCGCCCAGGGCAACGACGGGGCCGTCCAGAGCTCCGCCTCCCCCGACGGGCCGCGCAACACGGTGGTCCGGGCCACGTCGGTGAAGGGAGTGTCGATCTGCACACCGTCGAGGGCGCGCGGGGCGCGGTAGTCGTAGGCCGTCCCGTCGACGGTGCGCGGCGGACCGTCGGGCAGCAGGCGCCCGTCGAGGGGCTGCCACCGCCCGGCGCCGAGTTCGAGGGTGCAGGCGTCGACGGGATCGTCGCCGATGCGCAGGTAGGTGTGGAAGCCGACGGCGAGCGGCAGGTCCCGGTCGCCGTCGTTGCGGGCCTCGAAGGAGCAGGTCAGGCCGTCGGCGGTCACGCCGTACCGGATCCGCAGATGCAGGTCGAAGGGCCAGCCCGGATGACGCCCCACCGGATGGACGAGGGTCACCGCGTCGGCGGCGATCTCCACGTCGTCCCAGTCGACCCGGCGCACGAGGCCGTGGTCGGCGGTGCCGGTCACCTCGCTCGTGACCGCGAGGCGGTACACCTCACCGTCCCAGGTGTAGAGGCCGTCCTCGGTCCGGCCGGGCCACGGGGCGAGAACGAGGCCCGCGGAGAGGGGCGGCTTCTCGCCGAGCGGCCATTCCTCGGTGAGGGCGACTCCGTCACGGCGGAGCCCGCGCAGGCCCGCGCCCGTCCGTGCGATCTCCGCGACGTACCCGCCGGCCGCGATCGTGAAGCCCGGTTGCACCGACATGGCCGCAATAGTACGGGCGGTCGACCGTCCCGCGAGCGGCGTCCCGTCGACCGGTGGCCCCTGCAACCCCGCGCAACCTCAGCGGGCGAGCGTCCCTGCGAGGACGGTGGCGACCGCCGACTGCAGTGCGGGGACCAGTTCCGTCCGGAAGACCTCGAGCTCGGGCGCGACCAGGTAGGCGGACTCGCAGATCCGCGACTGCTCGGACTGGACGTAGAGGGCGCCGGACAGGGTGAGGATCGTCGAACAGACCGCGGAGGCGGAGTCGCCCAGTTCGGGGACCGCGCGCGCGAGCACCCCGGCCATGGTCTCGATCCCGGCGAGAGCGGCCCGCTTGAACCGGACGATCGCCTCGGTCGAGACGTTGCGCTCGAGCACGGCCGCCTGCGCGGCGAGCAGGTCGAGGAGGTCCGGCCGCGCGGCGGCGACGCGGGCGTACACCTCGGCGAAGCCCTCGATCCGCTCGGCGAGCGGCGCGGCATCGAGATCCGCCGCCCGCCAGGCCTCGTCGAGATCGCGGATGCAGCCCGCGGCGGAGCGCATCAACACCTCGAGGAGCACCTCCTCGCGGGATTCGAAGTAGCGCAGGACGTTCGACTTGGCGAGGCCCACGCGGCGGCTGAGCTCACTGAGCGTCAGGGCGGCGACGGGCATCTCGCAGAGCATGCCCGAGGCCGCGGCCATGATCGCCTCGCGCCGCTCCTGCCGCTGTTCCGCGCTGCGCGCCCGCTGGAATCCCACGGATCGATTTTACAGACCGCCGGTCTCTTGACAGCAGAACGACGGTCTCTTAGCGTGGAATCACAACAGACCGACGGTCTCTTAACCGTCGCGGACACCCGAGGAGTGCGCATGAGCTGGACCGAGAACGACGTCCCCACCCAGGCCGGACGGGTCGCCGTCGTCACCGGCGCCAATACCGGGCTCGGCTTCGAGACCGCGCGCGTGCTGGCGCAGAAGGGCGCCGAGGTCGTGCTCGCGGTCCGCAACACCGACAAGGGCGCCGAGGCCGTCCGCCGCATCACCGCCGCCGCCCCGGGCGCGACGGTGCGCGTGCAGCGCCTCGACCTCGGATCTCTCGCCGCGGTGCGCGACGCCGCCGCGGAGCTGCGGGAGTCCACCCCGAGGATCGATCTGCTGATCAACAACGCCGGCGTCATGTACCCGCCGAAGCAGACCACCGCCGACGGCTTCGAGCTCCAGTTCGGCACCAACCACCTGGGCCACTTCGCGTGGACCGCGCAGGTGCTCGACCTGCTGTTCGACGTGCCCGGCTCGCGCGTGGTCACCGTCGCCAGCCTCGCGCACCGGATCCGCGCGAGCATCCACTTCGACGACCTGCAGTGGGAGCGCTCCTACGACCGGGTCGCGGCGTACGGGCAGAGCAAGCTCGCGAACCTGCTGTTCCACTACGAGCTGCAGCGCCGGCTCGAGGCCCGCGCCGCCGAGCGGGGCACGGTCGCGATCGCCGCGCACCCCGGCATCGCCGATACCGAGCTGGTCCGCAACCTCCCGGCGGTGCTGCAGAAGGCCCAGGTCGTCGCGCCCCTGTTCTCGCACGACGCCGCGCACGGCGCCCTGCCGCAGCTGCGGGCGGCGACCGATCCCGGCGCCCTCGGCGGCCAGTACTACGGGCCCGACGGCCTCGGCGAGCGCCGCGGCGCCCCGAAGGTCGTGGCGTCCAGCGCGCAGTCCTACGACCTGGACCTGCAGCGTCGACTGTGGGCGGTGTCCGAGGAGCTCACCGGGGTGCCCTTCCCGGTGTAGTCGCACGATGTCCGTTCGCGCGGGAACAGTCCGGGTCAGCCGACGATCTTCTGCAGCCACGCCGCGTCGTTGAGGTCGACCCGCCGGCCGTCGGCGAGAACCGTCGGCGTGCCGGTACCGCCGACCTCGGTGAGCAACGCACCATTGGCGGCACCGACGGCCTTGCCGTCCACCCCGGTACTGCCGGTCCTGATCCTCTCCGCGACGGACTCGGGGACACCGGCCGCGGCGGCGAGGGAGGCGAGCCCGTCGTTGTCCAGATCGGTCGCACCGCGGGGCTGCTCGTCGTACAGCGCGCGCAGGAACTCGAGCGTCACCGCGTCCGACGTGCCGACCGAGGCCGCGTGGAACGCGACCGTCGCCCGCGTGGAGTAGTCACCGCTCGCCGACTCGGTGTCGAGGAAGGTGAGCATCCGGTACGCGACGGTGAGGCGACCGGCGAGGACTGCCTCCCGGATCTGGTCGCCGTACTGCCGCTCGAGCATCCGGCAGGCGGGACACATCGGCTCGAGGAACATGGTGATCCTCCGGCCGCCCTCCCCGACCACGACCGCACCGTCCTCCGACGCCGCGCTCACGCCGGCAGCGGGATCCGCGACCGCCGTGCCCGCGACGGTCCGCGCGCAGCCGGACAGGGCGAGCACCCCGACCAGCACGGCGACGACCAGCGCGCACACCCGTTGCATTCCCATACCGCGAAGGATACGGGCGGTCAGCGGACGACGCGGTAGCGGACGAAGGCGGGCACCGCGAACGCCGCGAGAACGGTGAAGACGATCACCAGCACGCCGCCGCCCGCTGCCGCCATGGCCGCGCCGGCGGTGGCGGCAGCGGCGCCGTGCGCGGCGTCGCCGATCCGGGGGCCGCCCGCGACGACCACCGTGAAGACGCCCTGCAGCCGGCCGCGGACGTCATCGGTCGCGGCCTCCTGCAGCATCGTCGTGCGGAAGGCCGCGGAGAACATGTCGGCCGCGCCGCCCAGCGCGAGCAGCACCAGCGCCGCCCACAGCCAGCTGACGTGCGCGGCCAGGCCGAAGCCCGCCATCGCCGCGCCCCACAGCACGATCATCACGATCACGGCGAGGCCCTGCCGTGAGACGCGCGACGTCCAGCCCGAGAGCACGCCGCCGAGCACCGCGCCCACCGACATCGCGGCGAAGAGCGCACCGAACACCCAGCCGCCCTCCATCGGATCGCCGAAGTTCTCGTGGGCGATCTGCGGGAACAGGGCGCGCGGCATGCCGAAGACCATCGCGATGATGTCCACCACGAAGCTCATGAGCAGCACCTTGTGGCCCGCGAGGTAGCGGAAGCCGTCGATCACCGAGCGCAGGCCCAGCGACTGCCCCTTGTCCTCCGGCTTGATCGACGGCAGCTTCCACACGGCCCAGAGGGTGAGCATGAGCGAGGCGGCGTCGAGCGTGTAGAGCCAGTGGACGCCGATGATCGGGATCAGCGGCGCGCCGAGCATCGGCCCGGCGATCGCGCCGAACTGCATCACGGTCATGTTGAGCGAATTCGCCGCGGGCAGTTGCCCGGGCGGCACGAGTCGCGCGTAGATCGCCGAGCGGGTCGGCTGATTCACGCCGAAGAAGGCCTGCTGCAGGGCGAAGGCGCAGAGGATCAGCCACACGTTGTTCGGCAGCACCGCGAGCAGCAGCGCCGTTCCCGCGAGGCCCATGGTGGTGCCGATGATCACCAGGCGGCGGTCGAGCGCGTCGGCGATCGCCCCGCCCCACAGGCCGAAGATCACCAGCGGGACCAGGCCGAAGACGCCGGTCAGCCCGACGTACGCCGACGATCCGGTGATGGCGTAGATCTGCGCCGGCACGGCGACGGCCGTGAGCTGCGCCCCGATGACGGTGACGACGCCCGTCCACCAGAGGCGCCGGTAGTCGGGGTTCTGGAGCGGCCGGGTGTCGGCCAGGAGTCTCGGCACCTGAAAGATCCTACGACTTCCTCACCATCACCCGCGATCCGGCGCACACCGCTACCGTGGCGCCGATGAGGCTCGCACGCGCACGGCTCGGCGACGGCTCCCTCGTCGACGTCGACGTCGCGGGCGACCGGATCGTCGCCCTCTCCCCGACCGGTACGACGCCACCCGCCGGCGACGTCCTCGATCTCGACGGCCGGCGCCTCATCCCGGGCCTGTGGGACGAGCACGTGCACGTGCGCACCTGGGCCGTCTCCACCCGGCGCATCGACGTGCGGGCCGCGACGGGTCCCGGCCAGGCGGCCGCGCTGATCCGCGCCGCGCTCCCCGCCGCGGACCCGGGGCTGCCCGTGGTCGCCGTCGGCATGCGCGACGGGCTGTGGGGCGGCGCGCCGTCGCGCCTGCTGCTCGACGAGGTCGCGCCGGACGTGCCCGTCATGGTGGTGTCCTCCGACCTGCACAGCACGTGGTCGAACGCGGCGCTCGGCCGGCTCCTGGGCATCGAGCTGGACGCGACCGGGATGCTCCGCGAGGCGGCGAGCTTCGCCGCCGCGACCCGGGTCGAATCCCTGGTGGCCGACCGGGCGGACGCCTGGGTGGGCGCGGCCCTCGCCGATCTGGGGCGACGGGGCGTCGTGGGCGTCGTCGACCTCGACTTCGACGACGCCGTCGGCGCCTGGGAGCGGCGCCCGGTGCCGCCGGTGCGGATCGATGCGGGCGTCTACCCGCAGCACCTCGAGGCCGCCGAGGCGCGCGGCGCCGGCACCGGCGCCCTGATCCGCGGGCTTGCCCGGGTGGGCCCGCTGAAGGTGATCACCGACGGCTCCCTCGGCACGCGCACCGCCTACTGCCACCGCCCGTACCCCGGGACGACGGACCGCGGCGTGCTGGAGGTCCCGCCGGAGCGGCTGGAGGAGCTGCTCCGCCGCGGCGCGGCGCTCGGCCTGACGCCGGCGATCCACGCGATCGGCGACGCGGCCAACGCGCTGGCGCTGGACGCCTTCGCCCGCACCGGGATCCGCGGCCGCATCGAGCACGCACAGCTGCTCACCGGGGCCGACCTGGCGCGGATGGCGACGCTCGGGATCGGGGCGTCGATCCAACCCGAGCACATGCTCGACGACCGCGACCTCGTCGACCGCTACTGGGCCGACCGCGCGGCGGACGCCTTCCGCGTCGGCTCGCTGGTCGCGGCGGGCATCGACGTGGTCTTCGGTTCCGACGCCCCGGTCACTCCGCTCGACCCGTGGTCGGCGATCTCCGCCGCCGTCACCCGCAGCCGCGACGGGGACCCGCCGTGGCAGCCGTGGGAGGCCGTCGACGTGGAGACGGCGCTGCGGCTCTCGGCCCGGACCCGGCTCGCCGTCGGCGAGCCCGCCGACCTGGTGGCCCTGGGCGCCGAACCCGCGCCGCACGCGCTGCGCACGATGCCCGTCGACCTCACGCTCGTGGCCGGCGGCATCACCCACTGCACGCTCTAGGGCTGCAGCCGCACCGGTGCGTACTCGGGCGCGACGAGCCGGACCCGGTTGTGCACCCGGTTCTCCCGGCCCTGCCAGAACTCGACGACCTGCGGCGCGATCCGATAGCCACCCCACTCGGGCGGCACGGGCACGTCCTGCCCCTCGAACCGCGCCTCGACCTCGGCGAAGCGCTCCGCCATCTCGGCCCGGGACGCGACCGGCCGGGACTGATCCGACGCCCACGCCCCGAGCTGCGAGCCGCGCGGCCGCAGCGCCCAGTAGGCGGCGGTCTCCCCCGGCGTGACCTTCGTGACCGCGCCCCGCACGTGCACCTGCCGGTGGATCGCGATCCACGGGAAGGTCACGGCCGCAACCGGGTTCGCCTCGACGGCGCGCGCCTTGTCGGAACCGTAGTTGGTGTAGAAGACCACGCCCCGCTCGTCGAGGCCCTTGCACAGCACCGTGCGGGTGGCCGGCAGCCCGGTCTCGTCGACGGTGGCGAGCACCATCGCATTGGGCTCGGGCGCACCGGCGGCGACGGCCTCGTCGAACCAGGCCTGGAACACCGGCACCCAGCCGCCCGCCAGGTCCTCGGGCTGCAGGTCGAAGGAGTCGCCGTCGTACTTCTCGCGCATCGCCGTCAGGTCCACTCCCGCAGGCTACCCGCGCACCGCCCGCGCGACATTAGGCTGCACAGCATGACTGAGATTCCGGGCGGACTCGAAGGCATCGTCGCGTTCTCCACCGAGATCGCGGAGCCGGACAAGCAGGGCGGGGTGCTGCGCTACCGCGGCGTCGACGTGGCCGACCTGGTCCGCGACCGGGTCACCTACGGCGAGGTCTGGGGCCTGCTCGTGGACGGCGAGTTCGGCAACCCCCTGCCCGCGGCGGAGCCCTTCCCCCTCCCCATCCACAGCGGCGACGTGCGCGTGGACGCGCAGGCCGGACTCGCGATGCTGGGCCCGCTGTGGGGCTTCGAGCCGCTGCTCGACATCGACGACGCGACCGCGCGCGAGAACCTGGCGCGCGCCTCCGTGATGACGCTGAGCTTCGTCGCCCAGTCCGCCCGCGGCCTGGAGCGCCCGGCGGTGCCGCAGCGGGTCATCGACCAGTCGCCGACCATCACGCACCGGTTCATGACCCGCTGGCACGGCGAGCCCGACCCCGACCACGTCCGCGCCATCGACGCCTACTGGGTCGCGGCCGCGGAGCACGGGCTCAACACGTCGACGCTCACGGCACGGGTCATCGCCTCGACCGGGGCCGACGTCTCGACGGCGCTCTCGGGCGCGGTCGGCGCGCTCTCGGGCCCGCTGCACGGCGGCGCACCGTCGCGCGTGCTGCCGATGCTCGACGAGGTGGTCCGCACCGACGACCCGCGCGGCGTGGTGACCTCCCGGCTCGACCGGGGCGAGCGGATCATGGGCTTCGGCCACCGCATCTACCGCGCCGAGGACCCGCGCGCCGACGTCCTCCGTTCGGTCGCGCGCGATCTGCACGCGCCGCGGTACGAGGCCGCGGCCGCCCTGGAGCAGGAGGCCAATGCCCTCTTCGCCGAGCGCCGGCCGGACCGGGCGATCTCCACGAACGTCGAGTTCTGGGCAGCGGTGATCCTCGACTACGCGGGGGTCCCGCCGCGCATGATGCCGGCCATGTTCACCTGCGCCCGGACCGCCGGCTGGTGCGCGCACATCCTCGAGCAGAAGCGCGCCGACAAGCTGATCCGCCCGTCCGCCCAGTACATCGGGCACGGCCCGCGGCAGCCGGAGGACGTGCCCGGGTGGGACACCATTAGGATTTAGGGCATGACGATCGAGATCCCCGCCGCGCTCAAGCCCGTCGACGGCCGCTTCGGCTGCGGCCCGTCCAAGGTCCGCCCCGAGCAGCTGCAGTCGCTCGTCGATACCGGCGCCTCGGTGTTCGGCACCAGCCACCGCCAGGCCCCCGTGAAGAACGTGGTCGGCCGCGTGCGCGAGGGCCTCAAGGATCTGTTCCGCCTCTCCGAGGGCTACGAGGTGGTGCTCGGCAACGGCGGCACCACCGCCTTCTGGGACGCCGCCGCCTTCGGCCTCATCCGCGAACGCAGCCAGCACTTCACCTACGGCGAGTTCTCCAACAAGTTCGCCTCGGTCGCCAAGGGCAACCCGTTCATCGGTGACCCGATCGTCGTCTCGAGCGACCCGGGCTCGGCTCCCGAGCTCGTGGCCGATCCCACCGCCGACCTCATCGGCTGGGCGCACAACGAGACCTCGACGGGCGTCGCCGTGCCGGTCAGCCGTCTCGCGGGCAGCGAGAACGCGCTGATCGCGATCGACGCCACGTCGGGTGCCGGCGGCCTGCCCGTCGACATCGCCGACACCGACGTCTACTACTTCGCGCCGCAGAAGTGCTTCGCCGCCGACGGTGGCCTCTGGGTCGCGCTGATGAGCCCCGCCGCCCTGGCGCGCGTCGAGGAGATCAAGGCCTCGGGCCGCTACACCCCCGAGTTCCTCTCGCTGCCCATCGCGGTGGACAACTCGAGCAAGAACCAGACCTACAACACCCCCGCGCTGGCGACGCTGCTGCTGTTCGCGAACCAGATCGAGTGGATCAACGGCAACGGCGGCCTGGACTGGGCCGTCGCGCGCACCAAGGATTCCAGCGACCGCCTGTACCAGTGGGCCGAGGCCAGCGCCTTCGCGACGCCCTTCGTCGCCGATCCCGCGCTGCGCAGCCAGGTCGTCGGCACCATCGACTTCGACGACAAGATCGACGCCGCCGCCGTGGCCAAGACCCTGCGCGCGAACGGCATCGTCGACACCGAGCCGTACCGCAAGCTGGGCCGCAACCAGCTCCGCATCGGCATGTTCCCCGCGATCGATCCCGAGGACGTCACCGCTTTGACCAAGTGCATCGATTTCGTGGTCGAGCGCGTGTCGGCCGACGCGTAGCGAATCGAACAACTACCCTTGCACCATGCAGGAGCTGCGGGTTGTGGGACTGGACGACGACGGGACGTCTGTGGTCTGCGAGGGCCCCGCGGGACGTTTCCGCCTGCCGATCGACGACACCTTGAAGGCAGCCGTGAGCGGTGAACTCGGAAGCGGTACCCAGACGGAGATCGAGCTGGGCGCCGACCTCTCCCCTCGGGAGATCCAGGCCCGCATCCGGGCCGGCGCCACGATCGAGGAGATCGCGGAGTTCACGGGCGCGCCGAACCACCGGATCAAGCGTTTCGCGGGCCCGGTGCTGCTGGAACGTTCCCGCGCGGCGGAGATGGCGCAGCTCGCGCATCCCGTGCGCGGCGACGGGCCGATGCACGCCACCCTCGCCGAGGTGATCCGTTCCGCGCTGGCCGAGCGCGGCCACGCCGACACCACCGAGTGGGACGCCTTCAAGGGTGCCGACAACCGCTGGGTCGTGTCGATCAGCTGGAGCGTGGGCAAGTCCCGGAACCAGGCGCACTTCAAGTTCGCGCCGGGAGCGCACGGCGGCACCGCGAGCCCCGTCGACGAGACGGCCCGCGGACTGCTGGATCCCGATGCCCGGCAGGGCCTGCGGAGCATCGAGCGCTCGGCCGACGAGCCGTTGCGCGCCGTCCCCGGCGTCCAGGGTCCCGTCGTGGAGGGCAGCGTCGAGGAGCGTCGCCCCGCCCAGGCACCCGCCGCGGCGGTCGGCCAGCACGGTCGCCGCCACCCGGAGATGCCGTCCTGGGAGGACGTGCTGCTCGGCGTCCGCGGTGGGAAGAACGGATAGGGCGTGGGTGCTACAGCCGCGACGCTCTGGTTCATCGACGTAGCCGAGCCGAAGGGCATCCTGGCGATCGTCGGCCGTCCCGACGAGGCCGCGTCCCGCGCGATCGCCGAGCAGGTGCTGGGCGAGCCCGTGCTGGGCCGGCCCGAGTCCCTCGCGCGCGCCGCCGATCCGCTGCCCGGGCACGTCTACGTCGCCGCCTGGGGCGGGCTCACCGTGGTGACCCACGCCGGCCTGCGCGTGGACCGGCCGAGCGAGCTCGACGAGTTCTGGTGGAACCTGGTTCCGGCGCACCGCGCCTTCCTGCTCAACGCCGATCCGGAACGCGCCGTCGGCGGGTTCGCCGTGCGCATCGACGGTGCCCCCAAGCGGTCGTTCGCGGCGCACCCCGTCGACATCCTCGAGGACGAGGGCCTGCCCGAGCTGTTCGAGGGCCCGTTCTGGGCCGGCGAGCACCCGCTCACCTACGCCGAGGGCGTCACCCCCGACCCGCGGGCCCTGCCCTTCCATCCGATGGAGTTCGCGGAGCAGGCGAATCGCGAGGCCCTGGGTTTCCGGTTCACGCACCCGCTCGCGCCGACGGATCTCGATCCCGCCCGGATCCAGGTCATCGATTTCGTACCCGCCTCCGGCGTCCCCGAGCAGGCTCCGCCGCAGGCGCAGACCGCCGGCCCCGACGGTGCGCCGCAGCCCCCGGTCGAGCAGCAGGATCCCGGCTACGAGGACCGCGGCAAGGTCCGCAGCTTCTTCGGTTTCTGACCTCTGCTTCTCCGCGCCAGCTGGATCCGCGATCTGCCGCGCCGACCGCTACTGCGGCTGATCGCCGATGCGCTGCCGAATCGATCCCGCCGCCGACCGGAGTGCGCGGCGTTTGTCAGGGTCGGGTTCTCCCTGCGCCTCACGGTCGAACCGGTCGGCGGCCGCAGGATCCACTTCGAGCTGCGCCAGCGCGGGGACGACGGAGAACACGTACCTCGAAGCGTCTGCGTGCAGTCGCCGAAGGACGGGAACCGCGACGCAGCGGGCCTACGAGGCTGTTGAAATCGTGTGGGACAACTCGATGGTCCGCCGCAGAGAGCTCAGCCCAGAACAGCTCTGAATCTGAATCAGTCATGGTCCGGTAGACGCATCGCCGACATCGAAGTCTGCACTACCACCTCCGAAGGTTCACTACAGAGAATACCGAATCCTGTGGGTACCCGGCCTCGCTGCATGCGCCGCGCCGCTCGGTGCACTGACCCTGCAGCTGCGACCGTCGACCTGGCGTTATGCGCGCGACGCATCGCTGTTCCGGGCGACTACTGCTCCCCGCGCGGCGCCGCTTCTCCACCCGCGGCACCGGCGGACGCGACCGCACCGTCACCGGAACGCACCGCCGCGACGGCGGCGGACCGTCGAAGCGCGTACAGGCCGCAGAGGCCGCAGGTGAGGGCGGAGACCACGCCGCCCACGAGCAGGGGCGCGGAGGGGGTAGTGACGTCGGCGATCGCGCCGAGCAGTGGCGCGCCGAGTGGCGTGCCGCCGAGGAAGGCCAGCATGTAGATGCCCATCACGCGACCGCGGAACTCGGGGTCCACGGACAGCTGCATGATGCTCATCGCCGACGTGGTGAAGGACATCTGCAGCAGCCCGACGAACACCAGCAGCACGGCCACGAGCCAGAACCACGGCACCAGCCCGGCGAGCAGTTGCACCACGCCGAAGGCGCAGCCACCGATCAGGGCGGTACGCAGCGACGCCATCCCGGTCCGGCGAGCGGCCAGCAGCGCACCGGTCAGCGTGCCGACGGCCAGCATCGTCGACAACAGCCCGTAGGCGTCGGCGCCGAGGCCGAAGCCCTGCCGCGCGAGCAGTGAGAGCGCCAGCGGGAAGTTGATGCCGAAGGTGGAGACGAAGAACACCGCGACGATCACCAGCAGCAGTTCGCGCCGTCGCCGGACGTAGGCGAATCCGGCCCGCAGCTGACCCTTCGCCCGCGGCACGGGCGGCGCGGGGAACAGCTCGCCCGGCCGCATCGCGAGCAGCGCCGCGACGATCGCGCCGGTGAAGACCGCGTTCACCGCGAACACCCAGCCGGTCCCCAATCCGGCGATGAGCAGGCCCGCGATCGCGGGCCCCACGATGCGAGCGGCGTTGAACACCATCGAGTTCAGGCCGATCGCGTTGGGCAGCAGCTCCGGCCCGACCATCTCGATCGTGAAGGCCTGCCGGAAGGGCCCGGCGACGGCCGTCACGCAGCCGAAGACGAAGGCGAGCACGAAGACGTGCCACAGCGCCACCACACCGGTGAGCGTCAGCACGGCCAGCGCCGCGGCGCACAGGGCCGCCCCGGTCTGCGTGATCATGAGCACGCGACGCTTGTCGTAGCGGTCCGCCAGCAGGCCCGCCCAGGCGGAGAGGAAGAGCGTGGGGCCGAACTGGAGGGCCATCACCACGCCGAGCACCCAGCCGCGGCCGTGCGCGAGGTCGAGCACCAGCCAGTCCTCGGCCACCCGCTGCATCCACGTGCCCACCAGGCTGACCGCCTGGCCGCCGGCCCAGAGCCGGTAGTTCCTCGTTCGCAGGGAAACGAAGACGCTCGGCACCCGTCCGATAGTAGTCCTAAGTTTTCCGGCGGGGTCTCAGACGAGCCCGCTCGACAGCGCGACGACGGCCGCGAGCCAGGCGAACACGACCGCCCCGGCGACGCCCGCGCAGAACCACCGGGCAACCGGGCGCCGACGGTACGCGGTGAGCACCGGTACCGCCCCCGCGGTACCCAGCGCGAGGAGGAACAGACCGAGCCACCGGTGCACCGCCATCACCGCCACGAACAGGCCGGACAGCACGCCCCCGCCGAGCATCGCCACGACCACCGCGACCGCGGTACCGGTGATCCACGGCGTGTACCGGGGCGCGCTCACGTGCGGGCGCGCTCGTAGAGCGCGAGCGCCGCGGCGGTCGCGACGTTGAGGGAATCGGTCCCGCGCGACATCGGGATCCGCGCCCGCACGTCGGCCGCGGCCATCGTCTCCGGTGCCAGTCCCGGCCCCTCGGCACCCACCAGGTACGCCACCCGCTCCGGCCCACCCGCGACGGCCTCCGCCACCGTCGACTCCCCCGACGGGGTCAGCGCGACCGTCCGGAAGCCGTGCTCCGCCAGCACGCCCAGCCCCGGGGCGGGCCACCCGGACGCGGGCAGATGCGCGAAGGGCACCAGCAGCACGTGCCCCATCGACACCCGCACCGCACGGCGGTACAGCGGGTCCGAGCAGCGCGGGCCGAACAGCACGGCGTCGGCGCTCAGGCCCGCGCCGTTGCGGAAGATCGAGCCGAGGTTCTCGTGGTCGTTGACGCCCTCGAGCACGACGACGGTGCGCGCGCCGTCGAGCAGCGACCCCGCCTCCAGCGGCGCGGGCCGGCGCGCGGCCGCGAGCACCCCGCGGTTGAGGTGGAAGCCGACCACCCGAGCCATGAGCTCCGCGGTCACCAGGTAGCGCGGCACCTCGGGGGCGAGGCCGTCCAGGCGTGCGATTTTCGACTCGACGCCCATGATCGCGTGCGGCACGAACCGCGAGGCCAGCATCCGCTCCACGACCGGTACTCCCTCGGCCAGCACGACACCGCGCGCGAGGTCCGGTCGCTTGTCGGCGGCGGACAGGTCGCGGAAGTCGCGCAGGCGCGGATCATCCGCGTCGCGAATCGGATAAATCGGTTGCGCCTGCACCCCACCAGCCTAATATCGAACTACGTGATCGAGATCCGTACCGCCACCGAGTCCGACTGGCCGGAGATGTTCGCGCAGGACGTGCGCGCCTTCGGCTCCCCCTTCGACGCCGAAGCGCAGCCCCTGATCCGGCGCACCCTGGACCTGGATCGGTTCGTCGTCGCCCGCGACACCACGGACGGCGCCCTCGTCGGCGTGGCGGGCTCCTTCGCCCTCACCCTGACGGTGCCGGGCGGCACGCAGCTCGCCGCGCCGGGCGTCACCTGGGTCTCCGTGGCGCCCAGCCACCGTCGGCTCGGCGTGCTGCGCGGCATGCTCGACGAACTGCACGCCCGCTACCGCGCGGAGGGCGCCGCGGTGTCCATCCTCACCGCGAGCGAGGGGACCATCTACGAGCGCTTCGGCTACGGCGTCGCGACGTCGATCGACGAGGTGACGATCGCCCGGCGCACCGCGCGCCTCCGCGATCCGCGCCCGGGGCCGCTGCGTACGCGCGCCGTCGAGGGCGCCGCGGCGAAGGGGGCCGTCGAGGAGCTCTATCGCCGATGGCACGCCGCCACACCGGGATCGGCCTCGGCGGAGCAGTTCTGGGAGCTGTTCCACGCCGACCCCGAGTGGGCGCGCTGGGGCGGATCGGCCCGCCGCTACCTGCTGCACCCCGACGGCTACGTCACCTACCGCGTGGACGAGAAGGACCGCGCACAGCTCGACGACGTCAAGGCGCTGACCGACGACGCGGCGGCCGACCTGTGGCAGACGGTGCTCGGCCTGGACATCTTCGACGAGGTGATCGCCGACCTGCCGTCCGATCACCCGTTGCGCGAGATGCTCGTCGACCCGCGGTCGGTGAAGGTCACCGACCGTAAGGACCGGCTGTGGCTGAAGTTCATCGACCTGCCGGCGGCGCTGGAGGCGCGCACCTACGCGTCGGACGCCGATCTCGTCCTCGGCGTCGACGGGCGGGCCCACCGGCTCACCGTCTCCGGCGGCGTCGCGCAGTGCCGCACCACGGAGGAGGAACCGTCGGTCTCGCTGTCCGGGCCGACACTGGCGGGGCTCTACCTCGGTGCCGTGTCACCGGACACGATGGCGCGCGCCGGTCGGATCACGGGCGATATCGGCGCACTGTCGGTTTTTCGCACGGATCGTCAACCCGAACTCGGGACTTCGTTCTGAAAGAACGGCGACAACCGACGTAGCAATACGAGAAAGGAACGGCCCTATCGGAATCGATCCGATAGGGCCGTTCGGTTATTGATCGGGATTCCGCCGGGGATTCAGCTCTGCTTCTCTTCCGCGGCGATGAGGCCGTTGAGAATGCGCACGGCGTCGTTGAGCGTCGCGCGCTCTTCGGGCGCGAGCTCGTCGAGCTTGCCGCGCAGCCACGCCTCGCGGGCCGCGGCCTCGCCCGTGATGACCTGTTCGCCCTCGTCGGAGAGGCTCACGATCACCTGGCGGCCGTCGGTGGGGTGCGGGGCGCGCCGGACCAGTCCCAGGTCGGCGAGGGAGGCGATGACCCTGGTCATCGACGGTGGCTGCACGCGCTCCCGTGCCGCGAGCTGGCCGGGCGTGAGCGGCCCGTCGTTCGCGAGCGCGTTGAGCGCGGAGAGCTGCGTCAAGGAGACGAGCGAATCGCGACGCCGGCCGCGGAGGTGGCGGGCGAACCGCACGGTGGCGAGAGCAAGATCTCCCGCCAGCCGATCGTCATTGTCAGTCACGGCGCTAGAGTACATCTGGCGAGAGCAATTCCGCGCATGAACCCCGGGAGTAACTGTGAATCTGCAAGGGAACGACCTTGGAAATGCGGTCACGGCACCCGATCTCCCCCGCGCGGCGACGGAACCCCGGCCCGTCGTGATCGCCGGAACCGTTGCGTTCGCGATCGCCCTCGTGATCACCCTCCTCGCGCGCTCGACCTTCGGCGAGGCGTGGATCGTCTGCGCCTGCGGGGTCGGCGTCGGCGCCTTCGGGGCGGCCGTCCTCACCCTGCAGCGGCGGGCGGCCCGGCGCGGGGATCGGGGAGCCCAGCGCGGCCTCGTGTGAGACGCAACACAAGAAGGCCCGCGGCGATCACGAGCGCGCCGATCGCCCAGCCGGCGACGACGTCGAGCAGCCAGTGCGCGGCCAGGTACACCCGGCTCAGTCCGATCGCGACGGTCGCCGCGAGCGCCGCGGCGAAGGGCCAGCGTCGGCCCGAGAGCGCGTGGGCGGCCACGGCGAAGGTCCCGAACACCACCATCGAGTTCAGCGCGTGCCCCGATGGAAAGCTCTCCGAAGCGATCTCGACGAGCCGCGGCGGGATCGGTGGCCGCTCCCGCCCGAAGAGGTCCTTGAGCACGACCATCAGCACGAGCCCGAACAATTGGGTGAGTCCGCAGTACAGCGCCCACACCCGGTCCTTGCGGCGCAGCAGCAGATAGAGGAACCCGGCGATGCCGATCGCCCACATCGACGCGGTGTTGCCCACCGTCGTGACCGCGCGGACCGCGGTGGTCAGCGCCTCCCCGCGGATCGAGAGCATCCAGTCGAGCGCACCCTGATCGACGGGGTTGGGCCACATGTCTCCGTCGGTCACCACCGTCCCGACTGTACGTGCAGGACACCGTCGACGACCACGTACGGGACGCGGCGCTCGGCCCGGCCCGCCGTCACGACGAGGTCGTCGTGCACGTGCACCTCCGCCGCGGCGGGCAGTTCCCCGAGCGACTGGGCGAGGGTGACGCCGGGGTGCGCGCCGCGGGCGAACCGCGCGCCGCCGGCCGGGACCCCGACGGGCTCGGCGCCCGCGAGCGGCAGGTCCAGGGTGTCGGCCAGTGCAGCCGCGACGTCCAGCCCGCCGAAGACGAGCGACGCCGCGGTGAACCGGGCGTGCGGAACGTCGAGCACGGCGGCGTCCTCGGCGTCGAGGACCTCCCCGTCGATGCCGCGGACCCGGGCCGGGAGCTCGGGGAGGCGTCGCCCCGCGATCGCCCGGTGCGCCGCGATCACCACGTCGGGCGCGGGCGTGCGCGCGGGGTCGGCGAGAGCGTCGGCCAGCACCTGCGCGTCGGCGTCGGTGCGGACGGCGTGCAGCAGCGCCGCCCGCAGGCGGGGCGCCGCGGGGTGCGTGCACGGGTCGAGCAGGCCGGCGAAGGTCGTGTCGTCCGGGGACCGCAGCCGCCCGAGTCCGGTCCGGTGGTGCAGCCACCACGCGGTGTAGCCGTCCGGATCGTCCAGCACGCCCGGCAGTTCCGCGAGCAGCGCGTACGCGGGGTCCCAGTGCTCGACCAGGTCCAGGTCGCGGACGGCGATCAGCTCGTCGGGTTCGGCGGGCAGCTGCGCCCACCACTCGTCGGCGCCGTCGAGCGTCGGGTCGGGCCCGGTCGGGAGCGGCTCGCGGAGTACGCCGAAGGACCAGCCCACCCCGATCGCGCGCAGCGCCGCCGCGGGGTGCCGGGCCTCGAAGTCGAGGGCGACGGTGCCGTACGGGTGGTCCTCCCCCAGCGCCTCCCGGAGGGGCGCTGCGGCCGCCAGCAGCTCGTCCGCGGGGTACAGGGCACCGTCGTCGCCCGGGACGGGGAGCAGGCCCAGGAAGGTCGGCCCGACGGTGCCGCCGTCGCCGAGCAGGCCCAGTACGGCCTCGGTGAGCTCGATGTCCTCGTCGGTGGGCCCGGCCTCCCAGTCGATGCGGCCCACCTCCTCCCGCAGGGCGGGATCGCCGAGCAGGTCGGCGGCGGCGAGCCGGCGCGCGCCCGCTCGCTCGAGCAGCGGGTGCTGCGCCGCGGGGTGCACGATCCGCGCCCAGGTGACCAGCGCCAGCGGCGCGGCGTCGCCCGCGACCAGCGCCGCGCCGCGCGCGCCGGTCACGACGCGGCCGTCGGCGAGCGGTACCGGCAGCGCGCCCAGTTCCTCGGCGGGGAGCCGCGCGGCGTCGAGCGCGGCGTACAGCTCGCCGTACCAGGCGGGCTCGCGGTCCCGGGGCGCCGCGTCGGCGAGGTCCGCCGCGGTCAGCTCGCGGGCGCCGAGGGCGACCAGTCGTGCCGCGTCCGGCGCCGACGACAGGGCGGGCGGGACCAGCGGGAGTTGTTCGCGCAGCAGGGTGTTCAGTTCGGGGGTGAGGCCGGGCAGGACCGCGGCCCGGTCCGGGCGCAGCCGCGCACCGTCGGGACCGGGGACCCAGGCGTGCCCGCGCAACTCGTCCTCGACGGCCTCGCGCAGCAGCGCGTCGACGGGGCCGGAGGGCGGGCGGCGCGGCGGCAGCAGCGGCAGCGGATCCGGTTGGGCGGCCACGAAGGCGGCGTAACCGCGGGCGGCGAGGGCGACGTCGGCGTCGGGATGCAGACGACGACGATCAGGCGTGGTCGGCAGGTCCGCGATCACCCGCACCGGCAGGGTCAGCGGCTCGTCGGTGCGGGTCGGCGCGTGCAAGAAGCGAGGATCCGCGCCGATGACCCAGCGCGCGTGCGGGCCGTGACCGGTCACGAGATCGGGCGTGGCGAACCGCTCCTCGCCCACGGTGATGGCCGCCAGCGCGGGGAGGTCGAGCAGGAGGTCCTCGGCCTGCGCCGCGAACTCGGCGAGCAACCCGGCGTCGGCACCGACCAGTACGACCTCCGTGGCGAAGCCCTCCCGCGGCGGCGTCGCCACCGGATAGGGCAGCCGCATCGCGGCGACGTCGGCGAGCCCGGCGTCCGCCCGGGAGCGCTCGGCGGAGAAGGCGATCCCGCCCTCGGCCGAACGGATCTCGACGTGATCGGTCACGGTCAGGACCGCGGCGAAGCCGACCCCGAACCGTCCGATGGTAGGAGTGGCGCCCCCGGAGACACCGGCCTTGGGCGAGACGCGCAGCGCGGCGAGGGAGGCGACCCCCGCCTTCGACAGCGGGGCGCCGGTGTTGGCGACGTGCACGCCGTCGGCATCGGTCCACACGGCCAGCTCCCCGGGGATCCCCGCGGTGGTGGCGGCGTCGGCGGCGTTCTGCGCCAGCTCGACCGCGACCCGATCGCGATAGCCGACGGTGACCAGGTCCCGCTCCGCGGCGAGGTCCTCCGCGGCGCGCGTGGGCGAATCGCGCCAGGCGGCGAGGGTCGCGCGGCGCAGCGCGGCCGTACCGAACGGATCGGCGGCCATGTCAGGCCTGCTCGGCGGGGACCTTCTCGACGGCGCCGTCGTCGTAGGGCTCGTACGCGGGGCTCCCCTGGCCCGACGGTGCCGTCACCGAGGAGTGCGCGCCGCAGCCGTAGTGCGCGTGCACGACGCGGCCGTCGGCGGAGTACTCGTTGCCGCACGCGCCGAACGCGGCGCCCAGCGCGCCGGCCAGCGGCAGGAAGAAGGCGCAGTCGCCGCAGTGGTAGCGGGTGGCGCGGGCCATCTCCGATTCGGGACCGAAGTCGCCGGCCAGCCAGCGCTCGGCGGCGTCGAGGCGTCCGATCCGCGACATCACGCGCTCGAGGTTCACACCGATCTCGCCGGCCACCTCGTCCACCGCGGGGTCCCCCGAGAGGGTGTGACCGGGCTCGATGCGCGCATCGTTCTCGCGGGGCGGCAGCACGTCGCCCGGGGCCAGGTCGCCCGCGCGGATCCGCTCCTCCCACGGCACCCATTCGGGCGCGGTGAGCGAGCCGGGGCCGGGCAGCAGGGCGGTCTCGGAGACGGTGAGGTCACCACCGGGGGTGGCGGCGATCACGGCGCACCACTGCCAGCCGCGGTAGGCGGGCAGGTCGGCCTCGAAGTAATGGGCCACCGCGAACTCGTCCTCGACGACCGTGGCGACGTGCGCACCCACGCGGGCGCCCTCGTCGGCCTCGAGTACGGCGCGCGCGAGGTCGACCGCGGCGCCTGACTGCAATGCGGAACTCACCCGTCCGATTGTGCCGGATGGCGGGCGCGCAGGTGCAGGCGGGCGGCACACGCCCCCGCAGACGGCATCGCCGCGGATGCGGAACAATGGTCGGCGTGAGCGGTCATCCGGGGCAGCAGCAGTATCCCCCCGACGAGCCCCGGCGCCGTCCGGGGCCGACGCCGCACGCCCACAGCGGGCAGTCCGTGCGGCAGGGGGCGACCGGCGGCGGGGACGGTGCCGCGCGGCCGCAGTACACGACGAACCACCATCTGCCCCCGCTCGAGGACACCCCGTCCGCCGCCGACCGGCGCGCGGCCGAGGAGGAGCAGCGGCGGATGCCGCGCAAGATCACCGTCACCCGGGTGGCGGCGATGCGCAGTCGCGAGATCACCGAGGCGGGGATCGCGAAGTGGCGGCAGGCCACGACGGCCGACGGTGCCGACAAGTCCGGCCTCACCGCGCTCACCTACCCGGTGATCCTCAACAACGCGGTCGACGCCGCGATGATGGTCGCGCTGGCGAACACCCTGTTCTTCGCCGCGGCGCAGGCCGAGTCGAAGTCGAAGGTCGCGCTGTACCTGCTGGTGAACATCGCGCCCTTCGCGATCATCGCCCCGTTCATGGGGCCGCTGCTGGATCGCATCCAGCACGGGCGCCGGGTGGCGCTGGCGGCGTCCTTCGGGATCCGGGTCGTGCTCGCGGTGCTGCTCATCACGAACTGCGAGTACGACCCGATAGCGAACACGGTGAACTTCGATCCGTGGGTGCTCTATCCCTGCGCGCTCGCCATGATGGTGATGAGCAAATCCTTCTCGGTGCTCAAATCCGCGGTGGTGCCGCGGGTGTTGCCACCGTCGATCGACCTGGCGCGGGTGAACTCCCGGCTCACCCTGTTCGGCCTGGTCGTGGGGTCCGGCCTGGGCGGCGCGATCGCCTCGGGCGCCGAGTTCGGGCTCAGCCGGATGCTGCACATCCCGGGCGGCATGTACGCCCTCATGGTGTTCGCGGTGCTCGGCGCGGTGCTGTGCATGCGTATCCCGAAGCGGGTGGAGAGCACCGCGGGCGAGGTCCCGACGACGCTCTCCTACACCGGTGCGATGGCCCGGAACGCGGAGTACGCGGCGTCCGTGTCGGGCGCCGGGGGACGGACGGGATTCGGGGCGGCGTTCAAGAACCTGCGGGTGCCGCTCGGCCGCAGCGTGGTGACCGGGCTGTGGGGCAACACCACGATCCGCGTGCTCACCGGCTTCCTCACGCTGTACGTGGCGTTCTACAGCAAGGCGCAGCAGGCGACGGGCGGCTCCGCCACCGAGTCCCTCATGATGATCGGCGCGGTCGGCGCCGCCGCGGGCATCGGCAACTTCATCGGCAACGGCATCGGCGCGCGCCTGCAGCTGCCGCGGCCCGCCCGGATCGTCGTGCAGGCGACGGTCGCGGCCACCGTCGGCGCGATCATCGCGGCCGTCTTCGGCAACCTGGTCGTCGTCGCGGCCGTGACCTTCATCGCGTCGGGGGTCTCCGCGCTGGGCAAGGTCTCGCTCGACGCCTCGATCCAGGACGACCTCCCCGACGAGTCCCGCGCCTCGGCGTTCGGCCGGTCGGAGACCGCGCTGCAGCTCGGCTGGGTCGGCGGTGCCGCCCTCGGCGTGCTGCTGCCGCCCACCCTGTGGATCGGCTTCGCGACCGTCGCCGCGATCATGGTCGTCGGCACCGTGCAGACCGTCCTCACCTACCGCGGCGGCTCGCTCATCCCGAACTTCGGCGGCAAGCGCCCGGAACACGTCCCACCCACGATGAACGCGCACTCATGATGAACGGGGTCCTTCGATGATCAAGCCCAGCCCGAAGCTGCTCCTCGCCGGAGCGGCCGTCGTCGTCGCCGTGGCCGTCCTGTTCGCGTTCACCCTCGTCGCCGCCCTGAAGAACCGTGACGAGCCGAAGCCCCGGCCGGCGCTGCAGGCCACCGTCGGGAAGACGATGCTGAACGTCGCGCCGATGCAGTTCTGCACCAACGTCCAGGCAGCGCAGTGCGACACCGCGCAGCGCCCGGTCAAGCTTCCCGTCGAGGCGGGCGAGGCGATCGTCATCTCGCTGCCCGACTACATCACCGAGCGCCCCTGGTTCCTCACCGTCCAGCGCTACGACGCGAAGCGCGGACAGGCGAAGCTCGACACGATCACCCACGTCGATCCCGCGTCCGCGACGCTGGTTCTCAAGTCGACCGAGGACCTGTGGGTCGCCGCCGTCGAGATCAACGTGCCGTCGCAGTACCAGGACGCTTCGGGCAATCTCATCGCCCAGGCGGTCTGGGGAATCGACACGACGCCCAAGGACTTCGCGCTGGTCCAGAAGCCATGACCAGGGCCGAATAGCGGTCACCCGGTCCGTCCCGGTAGCCGGAGCGCGGACAGGGCGCCGAGGGCCGTGACGGCGGCCATCACCCCGAAAGCCGGGTGCAGCGCGATCTCCGCGGGCGCGTGCGCGAGCCCGGCCTGCAGGACGAGCGCGACCACCGCGACGCAGATCGCGCCGCCGAGCTGTTGCGCACCCCGGGTGAACATCGACGCGTGCGGGAGCTGATCGCGGGACAGTCCCGTGTACGCCGACGAGACGATCGGCACGAGCACCGCACCGAGCCCGAGGCCGCGCACGAACAGGACGAGCGCGAGGACGACGGCATTGGTGCCGGCCGTGACGAAGGCGAAGGGCACCGTCGCGACCGCCATCAGCGCGAACGCGGTCCCGGCCACGAGCCGCGGACCGAAACGGTCCACCAGGCCGCCGACGAAGAACCGCGGCGCGAACGCCCCTACGGCCTGCGGCGCGAGGAGCAGCGCGGTGGCGAGCGCGCCGTCCCCGCGGACCGTCTGCCAGTAGAGCGGCAGGAGGAACATCGTCCCCATGAGCGCGCCGCCCGCGACCAGGCCCGCGAGCGTGGACGCCGCGACCGTCGGGATGCGCAGGAGCCGCACGCGCACGAGGGCACGATCGCCGATGCGCAGCGCGCGGACCCCGAACGCCGCGATGAGGGCCGCGCCCGCCGCGACGAGCAGAACGAGGACCGGCCCACCGTCCTCGGCCAGCTCCGCGAGGCCGTAGAAGGCGAGCACGATCCCGGGCACGAGCAGCGCGAGACCCGTGCGGTCCAGCGGCGGCGCAGCGCTGCCCCGCGCCGGCGCGTCGTCGGGCAGGACCCGGATCGCCGCGGCGGCGGCGAGGGCGCACAGCGGCACGTTGATCGCGAACATCCATCGCCAATCCGCCCAGTGCAGGAGGGCGCCGCCCAGGACGGGGCCGATCAGTGGGCCGAGGGCGATCGGCACACCCAGCGCGGCGGTCACCCGCGCGATGGAGCCGGCCCCGGCCGCGCGCACCGCGATGGTCTGCATGTTCGTCATCAGCACGCCGGCCGCGGCGCCCTGCACGGTGCGGAAGGCGATGAGGCTGGCCGGGCTCCAGCTCAGTGCGCACAATGCGGACCCGGCAGCGAAGACGATCAGCGCCGCCAACCACAGACGCCGACCGCCGAGGCGCGCGTCGAGCCAGCCGCAGAGCGGGATCGTCACGACGAGCGCGAGCAGGTACGCCGTGCTCACCCACTGGATGGTCGCGACGTCGGTGTGCAGGTCGACGACCAGCGTGTGCACTGCGATGGTCAGCATCGTGGTGTCGAGGATCGGCGCGAACGCGCCGAGGACGAGGGTCGCGATGAGAGCGCGCATCGGGCGCGCCCGCTCCCGCACATTAGATACAGTCATGTATCTAATGTGCGGCACGTTGATAAGATACGCAAGTGGACTCAATTTCCGATGCCCCGCGCACCCGCCGCCGCGGCGCGGCGCTCGAGGAGGCGATCCTGGAAGCGGCGTGGGACCAGCTCGCCGACGCGGGCTACGGCGACTTCACACTCGAGGCGGTGGCCGCACGCGCCGGAACGTCCCGGTCGGTGCTGTACCGCCGCTGGCCCGGGCGAGTGGAACTGCTGCGGGCCGCGTTCGCACACCGGGGCGGCTCGCCCGTGGCGGAGCAGCCCGCGACGGGCTCCCTGCGCGGCGACGCGATCGCGCTGCTCACCGCCATGTCGGAGCACCGCGTCGAGCTGATGATCCTGCTGCAGACGCGGCTCGGCGGGTTCTTCGCCGAATCCGGCGACTCCCCCGCGGACGTGCGCGAGCTCATGGTCGGGCCGCGAGCGGGATCGATGCACGAGGCCGTCGCCCGGGCCGTCGACCGCGGCGAGATCGACCCCGCACGGGTCACCGACCGCATCGTGCGGCTCCCGGCGGACCTGGTGCGCCACCAGATGGCGATGACCCTGCAGCCCGTGCCGCCCGAGGACATCGCCGAGATCGTCGACGACTGCTTCCTGCCCCTCCTGGTCGCGCGCGAGCGCTGACCGGAGGCGGAGCGCCTACGAGTCCAGCTCGCGGGCGATCTCGCGGAGCACCTTGGCGATCTGCTCGGAGGCCTTGCGATCCGGGTAGCGCCCCTTGCGCAGTTCGGGCTGCACACCCACGTCGAGCAGCTGGATCATGTCCTCGATCAGCACGTTCAGGTCCTCGGCGGGCCGACGGTTCGCGGCCGGCCGGCGGCCGCGCTGCGCGCCGGCGGCGGCACCGCGGGCGACGCTCGGGGCCGGCTCGAGCACGGTCACCGTCAGCGCCTGCGGACCGCGACGCCCGGCGGCCATGCTGAACTCGACCCGCTGACCCTGCCGCAACCCGTCGGTACCGTCGGGCAGCGCCGACGACCGGACGTAGACGTCCTCGCCGCCCTCCTGGGAGAGGAAGCCGAAGCCCTTGTCCGTGTCGTACCACTTGACCTTGCCGGTAGGCACTTCTCGTCACCCGCTCTGCACTAAGAACAACAAAACGCGCCCCGCGAACGGCGAGACGCACTGGGACTAGTCTAGAGGAATGGGCAAGTTCGTTTCCGTCGCCGTCTCCACCTCGATCGCACTGTTCGCGATCGGGCTGATCGCGATCGCCGCCCTGTTCCTCACGCCGCTCCTCACCGACGGCACCACGGCCCCCACCTGGGTGTACGCGCTGACTCCGCTCGCGCCCGTCGGCTTCCTCGTGGGCGTGGTCGCGGTGATCCTCGGCGGTCGGGCCGGAGACGGCGAGCCACGGCCATGAGGCCGCTCGTCGACCGCTACGGGCGCGTCGCACGCGACCTGCGAGTCTCCCTCACCGACCGGTGCAACCTGCGGTGCACCTACTGCATGCCCGCCGAGGGGCTGCCGTGGCTGGCGAACGAGCACGTGCTGACGGGGCCCGAGATCGACCGGCTCATCGCCATCGGGGTGCGCGACCTCGGAATCACGGAGATCCGATTCACCGGCGGCGAACCGCTGCTGCGCGCCGACCTCGACCGGATCGTCGCGCACGCCGCCGCCCTGGAGCCGCGCCCTGAGATCTCGCTGACCACCAACGGACTGTCGCTGGCGCGGCACGCGGCGAAGCTCGCGGGCGCCGGCCTGGATCGCGTGAACGTCTCGCTCGACACCGTCGACCGGCAGGAGTACGCGAAGGTCACCCGGCGCGACCGCCTCGACGACGCGCTGGCCGGCCTGCGGGCCGCCGCCGACGCCGGGCTGACCCCGGTGAAGGTGAACGCCGTCCTGGGGCCGGGGCGGCTCGACGACGCGCGCCCGCTGCTGCGGCTGTGCCTCGAGGCCGGGTACGAGCTGCGGATCATCGAGCACATGCCGCTCGACGCGGACCACACCTGGGACCGCGGGACCATGATCACCGCCGAGCAGATCCTGGCCGAGCTGCGTCGCGAGTTCACCATCACGCCCGACGGCGAGCCGCGCGGCAGCGCCCCCGCGGAGCGCTTCCTGGTCGACGGGGGCCCGGCGACGGTGGGCGTGATCGCGTCGGTCACGCGCCCCTTCTGCGGCGACTGCGACCGCGTGCGCCTCACCGCCGACGGCCAGATCCGCACGTGCCTGTTCGCGGCCGACGAAACCGATCTCAAGCCTCTGTTGCGCGGCGGCGCGAGCGACGCGGAGATCGCCGACGCGTGGCTCACCGCCATGCTCGGCAAGCAGGCCGGCCACGGCATCGACGACCCGACCTTCCTGCAGCCGGCGCGCCCTATGAGCGCGATCGGGGGCTGACGGTGCTGATCCGGTACTTCGCCGCCGCCCGCGCGGCCGCGGGGGTCTCCGAGGAGACCGTGCCCGTGCCCGAGGACGCCACGGTCGCCGACGTCGCCGCGCTGCTCGCGGCGCGCCACCCCGGGCTCGACCGGGTGCTCACGCGCTGCAGCTTCCTGCTCGACGAGGTGGCGGTGCGCGACGTCGACGCCCCCGCGACGGGCGCGATGCTCGACGTGCTGCCACCCTTCGCCGGCGGGTGACGCTCGCGTGATGTCAGTCACACTCCGCAAAATCACGGTCCGGTAACGGTTGGGCCACGGGGCGGGTTCTGTTACCGTCGCTGAGGGCCGCAGCAGCAGCCACCCGATCGTACGCAGCGCAGAGCTTCGTCCAGCGTTCGATCCGGGAAGCGCACCACGATCTACACCTGGACGAAGGCGGAGGAACCATCCGCGGCCGCGAGGCCGCAGGGCGTACGCCCTAGGGGTCAAGCCGGGCAACCGGCCGAGCAGCCTCTCGCTCGAACCCGACAGCTAACTTCGCACGCGCGTAGAGAGGAAAGACTTCACACGATGACCGGTCGTCACCGCAAGCAGTCCACCACCAGCCTGAGCGCCGCGAAGGTCGCCGCTGCCGGCGCGATGCTGGGCGGCGCGGGCCTCGCGCTCGCCGCCCCCGCCGCGAACGCCGCCCCCGACTCCCAGTGGGACCAGGTCGCCGCGTGCGAGTCCGGCGGCAACTGGGCCATCAACACGGGCAACGGCTACCACGGCGGCCTGCAGTTCAGCCCGTCGACCTGGGCGTCGTACGGTGGCACGCAGTACGCCCCCACCGCGAACCAGGCCAGCCGCGCGCAGCAGATCGCGATCGCCGAGAAGGTCCTCGCAGGCCAGGGCAAGGGCGCGTGGCCGTCCTGCGGCGTCGGCCTCGGCTCCCCGACCCCGCGCACCGTCTCCCCCACCGACACCGGTGCGACCAAGCCGGTCACGAAGCCCGTGAGCAAGCCCGCTGCCAAGCCGGCCGCGAAGCCCGTCGCCCAGCCGGTGGCGAAGCCCGCTGCCAAGCCGGTCGCCAAGCCCGCCGCGAAGCCGGCGGCGAAGCCCGCCAAGCCCGCCGCGCAGGCCGGCCAGTCGGTCAACTCGCAGTACATCAACCAGGTCATCTCGCAGGCCCAGGGCGGCGGCCAGCAGGTCGATCCCGCCGTGCTCGCCATGCTGCAGCAGGCCGCGGCCAAGGGCTACTGAGCCCGACCGCACCACGCACGTCCCGAGAGGGGTCGTCGGCATCACGCCGACGGCCCCTTTTCGCTGTTCCCGGGTCGGACAGCGGGACGGAATGCGCGACACCCGCCCGGTCACGGGACGGTAACGTTTTGCAGCTGCACACAGTCTGCTAAGTTCGGGGACGTTACTCGCGCACGCACAGCTCAGCAGGAAAGAGAGCACCGATGAACGCTCACCGCACCTCGCGCACCGCCGGCAGAATCGCCGCGGTCAGCGCCCTGATCGCCGCCGCGGGCCTCGTCGTCGTCGCTCCCGCGTCGGCGGCGCCCGGCTGCCCCTGCGCCACGCCCGGCCCCACCCCCGGCGCCCCCGCGAAGCCCGCGACCGCCACGCCCGGCGGCGCTCGGCCCACCGCGGTCGTGCCCGGCGTCGTCCCGGTGGTCGTGCCCGGCCTGGGCGGGATCGGCACCGGCGCCCCCGGCGGCCGCATCGGCGGCGTCCCGGCCGGCGTCAGCGGCGTTCCCGCCGGCATCGGCGGCGCGGCCGCGCCCGCGGGCACCGGCGTCACGGGCTCCCCGTCCGGCCGGACCGGCGGCGCTCCGGCCGGCGTGAGCGGCGTTCCCGCCGGCATCGGCGCGGCCATCCCCGCGGGCATCGGCGGCGTTCCGGCCGGCACCGCGGGCTCCCCGTCCGGCCGCATCGGCGGCGTCCCGGCCGGTATCAGCGGCATCCCCGCCGGCGTCGGCACCGCTGCCGTTCCCGCCGGCATCGGCGGCGCGGCCATCCCCGCCGGCATCGGAGCCGCAGCCATCCCGGCCGGCGTCGGCGGCACGGGCCTCCCCATCTCCACCGCGAACGGCATCGGCAGCACGGCGGGCGTCACCACGAACGGTGCGGGAGCGCGCGGCGTCGGCAGCGCGGCGGGCGCCGGCACGAACGGCATCGGCACGGGCGTGGGTGCCCGCGGCGTCGGTGGCGCCGCCGGGGTCGGCACGGGCGGTATCGGCGCGCAAGGCCTGACCGCGTCGGTCGGTGTGCCCGGCGTCGGCGTCCCCGGCGCGGTCCGGCCCCTGATCCCCGTCATCCCCGGGGTCGTTCGGTAGCCCGCGATCCCTCTCTCGCCCGACGGCCCGCTCGACGTGCCGTCGCGCCCGGACACCCCCGGTGTCCCTCGTTCACTCCGCGCGCGTCGGTGCCCCCACGAAGGGCACCGCGTGCGCGGATCCGGTCACCGAGCAGGAGAACCGGCTTCGAGTGGGTCGGCGGCTACGCGCTGCCGACCCACTCGTCTGTTCCGTCCAGGAACAGCTGGTGCTTCCAGACCGGGAGCGCTTCCTTCACCGCGTCGACGATGCGCGCGCAGGTCGTGAAGGCCGCCGCGCGATGGTCGGCGGAGACCGCCACGACGAGCGCCGCGTCGCCGATCGCCAGCGGGCCCACACGGTGCGAGACCGCGACCGCCCGGACGCCCACAGCGGCGTCCGCCTCGGCCCGCACGACCTCCGCGATGACGCGGCCGGCCGTGGGGTGCGCGGAGTACTCCAGGTGGGTCACTCCGCGGCCGCCGTCGTGATCGCGCACGGCTCCGACGAAGCCCACCACGGCGCCCGCCTCGGGGCGTGCCACCGCGGCCTCGTGCGACGCGAGGTCGATCGGATCCTCGGTGACGCGCGCGAGGACGACGTCAGCCATGGTCGCCGCCGCGGATCTGATCCAGGGCGTGTTCCAGCACCCCGTCCAGCACGGCCAGACCGTCGCGGACCCCGCCCGACGAGCCCGGCAGGTTCACGACCAGCGACGTACCGGCGACGCCCGCGAGGCCGCGGCTGAGCACGGTCGTCGGGATGTCCGGGAGCCCGGCGGCGCGGATGGCGTTCGCCAGGCCGGGGATCTCGAAGGTGAGCGCCCCGCGGGTCTCCTCCGGGGTGCGGTCCGACGGGGTGAGGCCCGTGCCGCCGGTGGTGAGCACGACGGCGTCACCGCGGCGGACGGCGGAGCGGATGGCGGCGCCCACCTCCTCGCCGTCGGGCACCACGACGGGCCCGTAGACCTCGAAGCCCCGCTCGCCGAGCCAGGCGGCGATGGCGGGGCCGGTGGTGTCCTCGCGCTCACCGAGCGAGGCGCGGGTGGAGGCCACGACGACGGTGGCGCAGCGGTCGCGGGACGGGCGGAGCGGTTCAGTCATCTCTCTCCCAATGGCCGGTCTTGCCGCCGTCCTTGGTCAGCACGCGGACGTCCGTCATGACGGCGGCGGGGTCGAGGGCCTTGACCATGTCGTGCAGGGTCAGCCCGGCCACGGTGACGGCGGTGAGCGCCTCCATCTCGACGCCCGTCCTGCCGGTGCAGCGCACCGTGGCGGTGACGGCGATCTCCGCGCCCGCCGGTTCCAGGTCGACGGTGACGCCGGAGATCGGCAGCGGGTGGCACAGCGGGATCAGGTCGGCCGTGCGCTTGACCGCCATGATGCCCGCGATGCGGGCGGTGGCGAGCACATCGCCCTTCGGGACCGTGCCGTCGGCGATGGCCGCGACGACGGTCTCGGTGGTACGGAAGGTCCCGGCCGCGACCGCGGTGCGCGCGGTGACGGCCTTGTCGGACACGTCGACCATGCGGGCCGCACCCGTCGCGTCGACGTGCGAGAGACCGTTCTCCTGCACGTCGCCCCGGGTGGCCGCGTCGTGGTCGCGGGGTGTCGGACTCGGAGTCAGCGGTTGACCCGGGTCGACGGATGCACGTACGGGATGTGCTCCTGCGGGAACTCCAGCTCGCCGAACGGCGACAGCGCACCGACCACCGGGGCCGCGAGCTCGTTCACCGCGTGGTCGGCGTGGCCGTCCGCGCCCTGCGGCCAGCCGTTGTCGACGTAGCCGGGCTTCTTCGCATTCGAGGTCTCAGACACGCCGCTATTCTGACATGCCCCGGTGTCTACGCTGTATCGGTGAGCAGTAATACGTCGTCGACGGGGCCCGCGGCGTGGCTGCGCAGCCGCAGCGACGCCGAGATCGCGGCTCTGCTCGACGCCCGGCGCGATGTCGCGACCCCCGTCCCCGCCGGCTTCGGCGTCCTTGTCAGCCGTCTCAACAGCCCGTCGTCGCTGGGCCGCGTCGCCGAGCGCCTCACCCTGCCCGACCTGGCCGTCCTCGAGTTGCTCCTCGCCGAGCCACTGGAGCCCGACGCCCTCGCCCGGCGCCTCCGCGGTCGCGCGTTGAAGAAGCAGGTACTCGCGTCCGCCGAGAAGCTCCGCTCCCTCGCGCTCGTCTGGGGCGACGACGTCCTGCACGCCCCCGCCGCGGCCCGCGAGGCCCTGCCGTGGCGCGCGAATCAGCTGACCGCCCCGCCCGATCTCGACGCGATCGACGCCGCGCTCGCCGCCGCCGGTCCCGACGAACACGCCCTGCTGGACCGCCTCGCGGAGGGCTCGCCGCTGGGCCGCACGGCCGCCGCGGGTCCCGGCACCTCCCCGGATCATCCGGTGCAGCGCATGCTCGCCTCCGGCCTGCTCGCACGCGTCGACCACCAGACCGTCGAGCTGCCCTGGGAGGTGCGCGCCCGCCTGCGCGGCGAGCTCCCGCTCGGCGGTTCTCTCAAGCCACCCGTGCTCGACGGTCCGCCCGTGCCCGGCGCCGACGGGGCCGGTGCGGTCGCGGCGCTGGAGCTGCTGCGCCACGCCGACGACGTGCTCGACGTGCTCGGCGCCGTCCCGGCGCAGCGGGTCAAGGCGGGCGGTATCGGCGTCCGCGAGCTGCGCCGCGTCGCCAAGGCGGCAGCGCTGACCGAGGAGCGCGCCGCGCTGCTGCTCGAGCTGCTCGCCGCGGCGGGCCTGCTCGCGGAGGGCGAGCTCGAGGGCGAGGAGGACTCCGTCTTCGCGCCGACGGTGGCCGTCGACGAGTGGCAGCGGTCCGCGCCCGCCGACCGCTGGGCGCTGCTGGCGCGCACCTGGCTGGAGCTGCGGCGCCGGCCCGCGCTGATCGGCACCCGGGGTGAGGAGGGCATCGTCGGCCCGCTGCATCGCGCGGCGCGCAGCACCGTCGCCCCGCAGGACCGGGCGGCCGTCCTGGAGGCCCTCGCCCTCGCGCCTCCGGGTGCGGCCCCGGCGTTGCCGGAACTGCACGCGGCGGCCCGGTTCGCGCATCCGTCCTGGTACCGGCGGCTCACGCTGGACGCGATCACCGACGTCGTGGAACAGGCGCAGGTCGTCGGCCTCGTCGCGGGTGGCGCACTGACCTCGGCGGGACGCGCCGCCCTCACCACCGATCCCGCGCAGGCGATGGCCGCCGCGCTGCCGAAGCCCGTCGAGGAATTCCTCCTCCAGGCCGACCTCACGCTGACCATCCCCGGCCCCACGACGCACGACTTCGCGGCGGCGGTCGGCCTGGTGGCCGACCTCGAGTCCGCGGGCGGCGCCGCCGTCTACCGCGTGACCGATGCCTCGGTGCGCCGCGCGCTGGACGCCGGCCGCACGTCCGCGGAGGTGCACGCCTTCTTCGTCGCACATTCGGTGACGCCGGTGCCGCAGGGCCTGACCTACCTGGTCGACGACGTCGCGCGCCGGCACGGGGCGCTGCGCGCCGGCGTCGCCGGATCCTTCCTCCGCTCCGACGATCCGGCCCTCGTCGCCGCGGTCCTCGCCTCCCCCGCCGCCGAGTCGCTCGCGCTGCGGGTCGTCGCCCCGACGGTGCTCATCGCCCAGGTTCCGCTGTCCGACCTGGTGGCGGGGCTGAACGCCGCGGGCTTCACCGCCGCCGCCGAGGACTCGCGAGGCGTCGTCGTCGACCTGCGCCCGGCCGCGATCCGGCTGCCGTCGCCGCGTTCCCGTCCTCCGGCGGCGCAGCCGACGCTCGAGCAGCTCGCCGACGCGGCCGTGCAGATCCGCCGGCAGGACGCCCCGTCGGACGAGGGACCGCGCGCGTCCGGCCCGGAGCTGATGGCGCTGCTGCAGTCCGCCGCCGGCGAGGGCCGCCCCGTCCGGTTGGGCTACGTGGACGCGAACGGGGTCTTCACGCGGCACGTCGTGGTGCCCGAGTCGGTGCGGCACGGGCAGCTCGCCGCCCTCGACGGTGACGCCACCCGTCGGTTCGCCCTGCACCGCGTGACCACCGCGGAGCCGGTGGAATAGTTCAGACCAGCTCGCCGCGCTTGCGGGTGAGGTAGGCGCGCTCGGCGGAGTTGTCCGTCGCGGCGAGGGCGGCGTCGTACTCGGTCTTCGCCTCGTCGGTGCGGCCGAGGCGCCGGAGCAGGTGCGCCCGGACGGCGTGCCAGGGGTGGTAGCCGTCCAGCGGCAGCGGGTCGATCAGCGCCAGTGCCACCGCGGGCCCGTCGAGCTCGGCGACGGCGATCGCCCGGTTGAGTCGCACGATCGGGGACTCGTCGATCATCAGTAGCTGGTCGTAGAGCGCCACCACCTGCGCGTAGTCGACGGTCTCGGCGCTCGGCGCGTCGGTGTGCACGGCGCCGATCGCGGCCAGGATCTGGTACCGGCCGGGCCGGTTCACCGCGAGGCACTCCCGGACCAGACGGTGCCCCTCGGCGATCGCCGCGCGATCCCAGCCGGCGCGGTCCTGCTCGTCGAGCGGCACCAGCTGGCCGCCCCGCACCCGCGCCGCGCTACGGGCGTCGGTGAGCAGCATCAGGGCGAGCAGGCCGGTGATCTCGGGATCGTCGGGCAGTAGCGCGCGGACGAGGCGCGTCAGCCGGATCGCCTCCCCCGTCAGCTCCGAGCGGATCGGCGCACCGTCGCCGCTGGCCAGGTAGCCCTCGTTGAAGACGAGGAAGAGCACCGTCAGCACCGCGTCGACGCGGTCGGGCAGGTCCGCGGCATCGGGCACCCGGTACGGGATGCGCGCGGCGGCGATCTTCTTCTTGGCGCGGGTGATGCGCTGCCCCATCGTGGTCTCGGCGACGAGGAAGGCGCGGGCGATCTCGGGCACCGTCAGCCCACCCAGCAGGCGCAGCGTGAGCGCGACCCGCGCCTCGGGCGCGAGCGCCGGGTGGCAGCAGGTGAAGATCAGCCGCAGCCGGTCGTCCTCGACGGCGCCGGTGGGCTCGGGATCGGAGTCGTCGTGGATCATCTCGGCCGCCCTGTGCTTGGCGTCGCGCTGGTTCTCGCGCCGGATCCGGTCGATCGCGCGATGAGCCGCAGTGGTGGTGAGCCAGGCGCCGGGGTTCGGCGGGATGCCGGATGCGGGCCACTTCTCGGCGGCGGCGAGGATCGCCTCGCCCGCCGCGTCCTCGGCGATCGTGATGTCGCCGAAGCGGCGGACGAGCGAGGCGACGACCCGGCCGTACTCCTCGCGGAAGACCCGGTCGAGCGCGGCTCGGGGGTCGGTCACGCCAGCCCGTCGAAGGCGCGGACCTCGACGGCGCCGCCGCACGCCTTCGAGCCGTCGGCCGCGAGCTTCAGCGCCACGTCCAGGTCGGGGGCGTCGATCACCCAGAAGCCGCCGATCAGCTCCTTGGACTCCAGGTACGGGCCGTCGGTGATGATCGGCTTGTCGCCGCGCCCGTCGACGACGGTGGCGGTGGTCCCCTCGGCGAGCCCGCCGGCGAAGACCCAGTAGCCCTCGGCCTTGAGCCGGTCGTTGAAGACGCCGGTGGCCTCGAACGCCGCCTCCATCGCTTCCTTGGTGCCGTAGTCGCCGAACTCGTCGCGCTCGACGGGGCCGTGCACGGAGAGCAGGTAGTGCGTCATGGTCGTTTCCTCTCGATCGAGGGGGCCGGGGTGGCCGCCCTTCACCCTCACTACGAACGTGGCGACACGGATACGACACCACTCCGGGAGATCTTTCGCAGCGCCCCGCGGAAACTCCTGCGGCGCCGATGTCGAAACCGGCGGCGGCCGTTCGTGGAGTGGGTAGGACCCGCTCGCCCCGAGCGCGTCACCGCCGATGAGGAGCTCGCCATGACCGCCACCGCCACGACCACCGCCCCCGCCCGCACCGACCGCCCGGCCGTGTGGAAGCACGGGCTCGCCGCCGCCGTCGCGGCGTCGGTCGCCACCACGGCCGTCGCCGCGGTCGCCTCCGCCGCGGGGGTCCCCTTCGCGGGTCCCGACGGTGCCGGAATCCCCCTGCTCGGCTTCGCCCAGCTCACGATGACCTTCTCGCTGATCGCAGTGGGGATCGCGGCGGCGATGGCGCGCCGTGCCCGCCGCCCGCGGTCCACCTTCGTCCGCACGTGCGCGGCGCTCCTGGTCCTGTCCTTCGTGCCCGACCTGACCTTCGGGTTCGACGGCGCCTCCGCCGCCGTCCTGATCCTCACGCACGTCGTCGCGGCGGCGATCGTCGTGCCCGTCCTTGCCCGTCGCCTGACCGGTAATTAATTGACTGATCGATCAGTTATAGATACGCTCGGGGCATGGCCCGCACCGTCGACCCCGACCTCACCGCCCGCCGCCGCGCCGCGATCCTCGCCGCGGCGGCCGCGGAGTTCTCCTCCGCCGGTTTCGAGCGCGCCCGCGCCGCGGACATCGCCGCCCGCGCCGGCGTGAGCTCCGGCACCGTCTTCTACTACTTCACCGACAAGGCCGGCCTCTTCCGCGCCCTGTTCGACGCCGACGTCGAGCGCAACACCGAGCTACGCCGGCGGGCGCTCGCCGAGCCCGATCCCCGCGCGGCCGTCGCGCTCGTGGTGGACGCGCTCGCCGAGTCCGCGGTCGACCCGGTCGCGCCCGGCATCGCCGCCGAGCTCATCCGCCGGGTGCCCGCCGACCCGGCGCTCGCCGAAATCGTCGCCACCGCCGACGGGCTGGTCCGTTCCGCGCTCGCCGAGATCATCGACCGAGGCCAGTCCGACGGCGACTTCGACCCCGCCCTCGACCCCGCCCACGCCGCGGCCTTCCTCGTCTCCCTCACCGACGGCGCGCACCTCGCGGACGGCGACGTCCGGCCCGACGTGCGCCGCGCCGCCCTCGCCTACCTGCGTCCGGAGGAGAAGTGACCATCGGACTGCGTCGCGGCCTGCAGCTCGCGACGGTCACCACCACCACCGCACTCGGGGCCGTCCTCGGCCTCCTCGTGCGCGGCCTCGTCGCGTGGCTCGAGCGCACCCTCGACAGCTCGCCCGGCCCCTTGCGCATCGCCGCGCAGCTGCCGGTCGGCGTCGCCGCCGGGGTGCTCACCGTGGCCGGCCTGATCGGCGGCATCATCCTGGTCGCGGCGTGGCAGCACGAGGTCGCGGCCCTGACGGTCGCCGACGATCACGTGGAGCTCGCCGCGGGCGGGCACCGCCGGTGGATGGCGCGCGACGAGATCGGCGAGGCCTTCCTCGGTCGGGGCGGCGAGCTGACGTTCCTGGACCGACGGGGCCGCCTCCTCGCCGCCGCCGGCACCGACGGGGTGTCCACGGCAGCGATCGCACGGGCCCTCACCGATGCCGCCTACCCGTGGCGCGGCGACGCGGACCCGTACGAGGCCGACTACGTGCAGTTCGTCCAGGGCCGCGGCGACGCGCCGCCCGAGGCCGCGGAGCTGCTGCGTGAGCGGGCCGTGGCCCGCGCGGAGAAGCGCGCACCCACCGCCCGCGACCTGCGCCTGCGCCTCAGCGCGAGGCGGGCGTCGTGGTCCGCGACCGCGGTGACGAGCAGGAGTTCCGCCCGGCGCGGCACAATGGATAGATGACCGACGAACCCTGCCCGGGACTTCGTCCGTCATGAACGCACCGTAGCAGCGGTGCGTCATACTGAATACATGGATGCAGGAGCCGCAGTTGTCATCGTCTTCGCGTTCGCGGTGACGTTCGTTCCGATCATCCTCATGGTCGTCGTACGCCGCCGGCAGAAGCGCGGCGAGTGGTCGGGCGGCTTCACCCCCGGCTTCCGCAAGTGGACGCTCGGCGAAGAAGACGAGTGGCGAACCACGCGGTCATCCATTCACCACGTCGGCAGCAGCGACCACGAACCTCCGCCCACAGGCAAGCACTGATCTCCGGCGCGAGGGAACGAATCGCGGTGTGGATACCGCCTCTATTGCGGCGTGATGATCGCGTACACGTGATGGTCGCGACGCTCACCGCGCACCACCTTGAAGGAACGGAGCGTTCCCTCGCGGACCATTCCGACCTTGTCCAACACCTTCGACGACGCCAGGTTGTCCACATCGCACGTCGCCGCGATCCTGACCAGCCCGAGGCGATCACGTCCGATCCCGATCAAAAGCCTCGCCACCTCGGTCGCATAGCCATTCCCCCACGCAGCGGGAGACAGTGAGTAGCCCAGCTCTCCTACTTGGTTCTGCGCGTCCGTCACCCACACTGCTGCGCTACCGATCACCGCGCCCCGCACGATCACAGCGAGCTGGTAGTCATTCGCCGAGGGAGTCAGCCGCTCGGTGAGGAAGCGGTGAGTGTCAGCGGAGCTGTTCGGCCCCCACGTCATGAACTCGCACACGCGCGGGTCGGAAGCGAAAGCGTGGACAGCGGCAAAATCGTCGGGCAAGAACCAGCCCAAGCTCACTCGCTCACCACTCGCGACGATGCATCTGTCCCCTGCGACGTGCATACCTGCTTGCCTACCAGATCGTGTCGCCCGCTAACGACACGGCGCGCGAGATGGTCGATGCCCGCCCCGTGATTGCGGCCCCGCGCGGCGACGGGCAGGAGTTCCGCCCGGCGCGGCACAATGGATAGATGACCGACGGACCCCTCATCGTCCAGTCCGACAAGACGCTCCTCCTCGAGGTCGACCACGACCAGGCCGGCGCCGCGCGCGCCGCGATCGCGCCCTTCGCCGAGCTGGAGCGTGCGCCCGAGCACGTGCACACCTACCGCGTGACCCCGCTGGCGCTGTGGAACGCGCGGGCCGCGGGCCACGACGCGGAGCAGGTGGTCGACGCTCTGGTGAACTACTCGCGCTACCCGGTGCCGCAGCCGCTGCTGGTGGACGTCGTCGACACGATGAGCCGCTACGGCCGGCTGCAGCTGGTCAAGCACCCCGCGCACGGCCTCACGCTGGTGAGCCTCGACCGGGCGGTGCTGGAGGAGGTGCTCCGGCACAAGAAGATCGCCCCGATGGTGGGCGCCCGCATCGATGACGACACCGTGGTGGTGCACCCGTCGGAGCGGGGCCACCTCAAGCAGCTGCTGCTCAAGGTGGGCTGGCCCGCGGAGGACCTCGCCGGCTACGTCGACGGCGAGTCCCACCCGATCACGCTGGACACGGAATCGAACCCGTGGGAGCTGCGCGACTACCAGAAGGTCGCGGCCGACTCGTTCTGGCTGGGCGGCTCCGGCGTCGTCGTGCTCCCCTGCGGCGCGGGCAAGACGATGGTGGGCGCGGCGGCGATGGCGCGGGCGCAGGCCACGACGCTCATCCTGGTGACGAACACCGTCGCGGGGCGGCAGTGGAAGCGCGAGCTGCTGGCCCGCACGTCCCTCACCGAGGAGGAGATCGGCGAGTACTCGGGCGAGAAGAAGGAGATCCGCCCGGTCACCATCGCCACCTACCAGGTGCTCACGCGGAAGTCGAAGGGCGAGTACAAGAACCTCGACCTCTTCGACTCGCGCGACTGGGGCCTGATGATCTACGACGAGGTCCACCTGCTGCCCGCGCCCGTCTTCCGGATGACGGCGGACCTGCAGTCCCGCAGGCGATTGGGACTCACCGCCACCCTCGTGCGCGAGGACGGCCGCGAGGGTGACGTCTTCTCGCTGATCGGCCCGAAGCGTTACGACGCACCGTGGAAGGACATCGAGGCGCAGGGCTGGATCGCGCCCGCCGACTGCGTCGAGGTGCGGGTCACGCTCACCGAGAACCAGCGCATGCAGTACGCGACGGCCGAGCCCGACGAGCGGTACCAGATGTGCTCCACCGCGCACACCAAGATCGCCGTCGTGAAGTCGATCCTGGAGCGGCACAAGGGCGCCCCGACGCTCGTGATCGGCGCCTACCTCGATCAACTGGAGGAGTTGGGCCGCGAGCTCGACGCCCCCGTCATCACCGGGTCGGTGAAGAACAAGGAGCGCGAAGCCCTGTTCGACCGGTTCCGCGCGGGCGAGATCTCCACGCTGGTGGTGAGCAAGGTCGCGAACTTCTCCATCGACCTCCCGGAAGCGTCGGTGGCCGTGCAGGTCTCGGGCACCTTCGGCTCGCGACAGGAGGAGGCGCAGCGCCTCGGCCGACTGCTCCGCCCCAAGCACGACGGTGGCACGGCGCACTTCTACTCGGTGGTCTCGCGCGACACCCTCGACGCCGACTACGCCGCCCACCGCCAGCGATTCCTCGCCGAGCAGGGCTACGCCTACCGCATCGTCGACGCCGACGACATCCTCGGCCCCGCGATCGGCGAGGCCGGCTGACACCTCACGCCGCCTGCGGCGGCGCTGTGGATCGGTGCAGATGCCCGGTGGGGGTGCGGGTTTCGACGGTGTGCCGCCCGCTCGGGTCCGGGATGACGGTGCTTCGCCAGCCGGCGGCTTCCTTGGCGTAGTTGCACGCGGCGCACAGGCCTTGGCCGTTGTCGAGGGTTGTCGCGCCGCCTTTCGCGTGAGGGACGACGTGGTCGGTGTGGGCGATCGGTGCGTCGCAGTACGGGGTGCGGCAGTACCGGTCCCGGGCGCGGATCATCTCGGCGAGTCCGTCGGGGAAGCAGCGTTGCCGTGAGTCCATCGCGACCACCGCACCCGACTCCGCGACGTAGAGCCGTGTGACCCAGGCGACGCCAGCGGCGGTGGCCCTCCCGACCAGGTTGCGGGCGATCTCCGCGGACATGGTGCCGCCGCCGTCGAGGTGCCCGGTCCCGGGCTGGCCGCCGAGGAGCACCGTCGCGGGGATCGTCAGGTTCACCGTGACCGGTTGCCCTGAGGTGGCGTCGCGGCCGGTGATCCGCGCGAACGCGGTGTCGGCCATGATCTGCCCGCGCGTGCGGATGTCCTCGCCGATGCCGATGAGGGTGTCGGCGTGCTTGCGCAGGGCCGCGTAGACGCCGACGCCCTGCGCCACCGGCAGCAGCAGCGACACCCGCGCCATCCCCTCCGGCAGCGGCCGGATGGTGACGGTGCGGTCCTTCTCCGCGGCGGCGTTGCGGTCGACTGTCACCTGCTTATCGAGCCGGTAGGCGACCTGCTCCACGCGGGCGGCGATCTGCTTGAGCCCCAACCCCGCCAACACCGCCGGATCCGCACACAGCAGCCCATCCGCTGCGCAGCGCTGCGACGGATCCAGATGCACCAAGCCTGCGACCAGGGTGGGTATCACCTCCGGCGCCAGATCACCGTCATACAGTCGGGCGCGGGCGTGGGGCATGTTGCGTTCCAACTCCACCGCCCGCGCCAGGAACCTCGCGGCCGTATGCGGCGACATGTGCAACGCCAGCCCGACCTCCGCGGCCACGCCCTGCTGCCACCGATCCTGCGCCAACCCGGCCGCGATCCGCTCACACACCCGCTCCCGCAACAGATCAGCAGCGAGCGCGTACTGTTCGAGCGCAAGTCGACACCGCCGCACATGACTCGAACGCAACCGCTCGGCCACCGACCTTCCCTCGGGAGGCGGGTCCTCCTCTACTGCAATGTTTTCGTCCATACCAGGACGCTACGCCGACCCACCGACAAGTTTTCGAGATCGCACAATGTTCTCGAACGATTCCCTGTTTCGCCGAGCCCGCGCCGCTACGAGCGCGGCGCCGGGCTCCGCCCCCGCACCCGCCCGACAGCCACCACCGCGACGGCGAGAACCGCGGGCACCGTCGACCACAGGGCGACGGCGACGTACCCGCCCTGCCTGGGCAGGAGCGCACCGTCGGGGGTGGCGCGGGCGAGGAGGAAGCCGGCGAGCGCGCTGCCGATGGAAAAGCCCACGGCCCGGGCGATCTGGTTGACCGCCATGACGCTGGCGGTCTCGGACTGAGGCGTCCCGTCGAGCACGAGCCGGGGCATCACCGCGGAGGCGCCGCCGACGCCCAGGCCCAGGACCGCCAGCGCGACCAGCACGACGACGAGGCTGTCCCGGCCCGCGACGAACACCCCCGCCGCCACGACGACCATGCCCGCCGACACCCCGAACGTCCCGCGCGGGCCGAGCCGCGCCGTGACGCGCGGCGCTCCCCTGCCCGCGACGAAGCCCAGCACCGAGAACGGGATGAGCGCGGCGCCCGCCGCGACGCCGGGCAGCGCGAAGCCGTACGCCGCTCCCGCGGGCACCTGGACGTACCGCGTGAGATCGCTGAACAGCAGGTACATCCCGATCCCGGCGACGAGCATCGCGAGGTTCGCGGCGAGCACCGTCGGGCGCGCTACGAGCCGCAGGTCCACCAACGGCGAGGCGACGCGCAGTTCGACCGCCACCCACGCGCCGAGCAGCACGACGGTGCCGGCGAGCACGCCGACCACCACGGCCCATCGGCTCCACAGCCCAGGCTCCGCGACCAGCAGCAGGACACCGAGGGTGCCCGCCCCGAGCAGCAGCGCCCCGGGCACGTCGATCCGCGGGCGCGGCCCGGGCTCGTCGACGGGGACCGCCCGCCACGCGATCGCGAGGGCCACGAGCGTGATCCCGAGCCCGGTCCCGTAGGCGGCGCGGAGGCCGAGCGCCTGCTCGACGAGGCCGATCAGCGGGTAGCCCACGCCGATGCCGACGGTCGACGCGACGGACAGCGAAGCGATGGTGCTCGTCGCCCGCTCCGGCGGGAGTGCGCTGCGCGCCACGCTGACCAGCAGCGGCACCAGGGCGATGCCGACACCCTGCAGCGCGCGCCCGAGCAGCAGCGCGCCGAACGGCAGCGGCAACACCGTCAGCACGCCGCCCGCGGCGACCAGGGCCAGCGTGCCGAGGATGGTGCGGCGACGCAGCGGACCGGCGCCGAGGCGGCCGAGCACCGGCCCGGCGATCGCGCCGGCGAACAGGGTGATCGTCAGTGTCCACTGCGCGGCGCCGAGCGAGACGTGCGCGGTCCGCGCCACCGCGGTGATGAGGGGCGCGCCGACGCTCCCGATCACCGCCGCACAGAGGGCGACGGTGACCAGCGCGCCGGACAGCCGGTTCACGGCGTCGCCGGACCGTTCGTCGTGGTGGTGATGTGGTCGAACAGACCGGGACGGACGAGTGTGCGGACCCCGTCGGCCCAGGGCTCATCGACCTCGGCGACGCCGAGTGCGGCACCCGCGTTGAGCAGCATGCCGAAGGCCAGGAAGGTCTTGACGGTGACGGGATCGAGCCCGGTGCCGTCCGCGGCGGTGTCCCACAGGCGCGCGAAGCAGCCGCGGACGACGTCGCGGACCTCGGGGTCGCCGCACGCCGCGAATCCCTGGAGTTGGAGCCGCAGCCCGGTGTCGTCGGCGAGGTTCTCGTAGTACTCGGCGCCCATCCGCGCGAGCGCCTCGATCCCGACGGTGCCGTCGCCCGCCCGCGCCATGGCCTCGATGAGCCCGGCGAAGGCATCGGTCACGAGCTCGAGGAACAGCGCCTTCTTCGTCCCGAACATCCGGAAGACGTAGGCCTGCGTGATCCCCGCCTCCCGGGCGACCTCCTCGATCGACGCGCCGTGCAGTCCGTGCGCGCCGAACTCGCGCGCGGCGATCTCCAACACCTGCGCCCTGCGCTCGGGTCCGCTCATCCGGGTGGCCACCCCGGTAGATTAGTAGTTACTAACTACTAATTACAACTCCTCCGGGCAGCGCCCGTCGACACCGGAGACCGGTTCCGCGTCGCCGGCCACGTCGAGGGGACGGCAGGGGCACCATCCGCCGCGACTCACGGGCGGCCGCGCCCGGCCGGCCACGATGCTGCCGTGCAGCGTGCCATCGGCGCCCCAGTGCAGGATGTCGTGCGTCCACGGCTCGAGCAGGATCTGGTGCCGCTCGTACATCTCGACGTGCGCGCGCCGGAACTCGCCGAACCGCGCTACCAGCTCCGCCAGGTAGTCGTGGAATCGCATGGTCACCCGCCTCTTTCGTCCGTTCGCAGCTTCTTCCACGATCCTGGGCGACGGGGCCCGAGGGGTCCAGCGAGTATTTCTACCGGCACCCGGTGGCATTACTGAACGGTCTACCCTGGGGGTGTCCACCCGAGCGGGAATCCCCAGAACGGAGAAGACACATCATGTTGTTCAGCAAGCCCCTCGCCGCGGCCGCGGGAATCGCCGCGATGCTCGCGCTCAGCGCGGGTTGTTCCGGAGACCAGGCCGAGACCGGCCCCAGCCTCCCTCCCCCGTCCAGCGCGACCAGCACCGCCGGAACGACGGCGCAGCACCAGGATCCGCCGGCGCACACCGTGCAGCCGACGAAGACCGTCACCATCCAGCCGACGCACACCGCGCCGACCACGACGCCCCGCCCGCCCAAGCCCACGGGCCCCGGCAGCGAGTACGACGTGCCGTGCACCGGCGGACCGGACGAGGGCACGATCTGCACCAACCCGAACCACGGCGCGGGCGACGATCCCTACGGCACCGGCGGCGCGGCCCCGACCCCGACGAAGCCCCGCTGACCTACCCCGCCGGCGCGAGGCCTTCCAGCGACCGGAGCGCCGACGCCGCGGCGTGCATGCCCACCATGCCGTGCACGCCCGGCGCGCCGGCGGCGGAGGAACACAGGAAGACCCGGTCGGTGAGCCGGTAGGGGTCCACGAGCTTCGGGCGGCGGATCAGCTGCGCGGGAACCGCGGCGCCGGCGGCGATGTCGCCGCCGACGAGGTTCGCGTTCCCGGCCTGCAGCTCCGCGGGCCCGACCGACCGCACCTCGACGATGCGCTCGCGCACGCCCGGCGCGTGCCGCTCGACCTCGGCGACGATCGACTCGGTGAGATCGCCGGGGAAGCCGTTGGGGCAGTGCGCGTACATGGACACCGGCGCAAGCGAACCGGCGCAGCGCGACGCATCGGCGAGGTACTGCTGCGAGAGGATGATCACCGGCCGCTCGGGCATGCGCCCCCGGTTGACCATCAGCTCCTTGCGGGCGATCTCCCGCGCGGTGCCGCCCAGGTGGACGAAGGCGGACCGTCGGAGTTCCTCGTGCACCCACGGGATTCCGCCGTCCAGGACCAGATCCACCTTGTACGCCGCAGGACCGAACCGCCACTGCCGCACGCGGCGCCGCAGCCACCCGGGCGCGCGCTCGCCGAGCAGCTCGCATGCGGCGGGCAGCCCCGTGTCGAACAGGACGAGGTCGGCGTCCGGCAGCGCCGTGACCCGCTCCCCCGTCCGGATGCTCCCGCCGTGCGCGGTCACGATCGCGGCGAGCGCGTCCGAGATCCGTTGCGAGCCACCGATCGGCACGGGCCAGGGCCGTACCCCGGAGAGCAGGTACCCGATCGACGACGTCATCGGCAGGTGTTGCGGGGTGATCGAATGCGCTGCGACCCCGGCGAAGACGGCGCCGCCGACCCGGCCGAGCGCGGCCGCCGTCGCGAAGGCGGGCAGCAGGAACCGCGGACCCCAGCGCACGGCCGCCGCCGGATACCGCGGCATGTCGGTCAGCGGCCCGAAGAAGGCCGGCATCATGTCGGGCCCGCAGTCCGGAACGTCGGCGAGCGTCCCCACGGCGTCGTCGGGATCGGACGAGAGCGGGTGCGCCACGTCGATCTCGGCCGTGCCCCACTCGATGTCCACGCCCACCTCGCGCAGCGCCGGCGAGGCGTAGGCGAGGGGATGCCCCGTCGAGAACCGGTCCATGACGGTGCCGCGCAGGGTGTCCGACCGGCAGGAGCCACCGATGCTCGCCGAGGCCTCGAGCACCGTCACCTCCAGGCCGGCGCGGGCCAGGGACGCGGCAGCGGTGAGCCCGTTGGGGCCGGATCCGACGACGACGGCGGAGGTCATGCCCCCACGGTAGCCCCGCGGGCCACTAGGCTGCGGGCATGCGCACCGTCCGACGCCTGCAGCCCTTCACGTCGACGATCTTCGCGGAGATCTCGTCCCTCGCCGCGGCGACGGGCGCCGTCAACCTGGGCCAGGGCTTCCCCGACACCGACGGACCCGCCGGGATGCTGGAGGCCGCGAAGCGCGCGATCGACGCCGGGATGAACCAATACCCGCCCGGCGACGGCCTGCCGGAGCTGCGGCGTGCGGTCTCCGCGCAGGTCGAGCGCGACTACGGCCTGCACTACGACCCGGACGGCGAGGTGCTGGTCACCGTCGGCGCCTCCGAGGGGATCGCGGCGGCGGTACTGGGCCTGGTCGAGCCCGGTCAGGAGGTCATCCTCATCGAGCCCTTCTACGACTCCTACGCCGCGACCGTCGCGCTCGCCGGCGCGCAGCGCGTCGTCGTGCCGCTCGTCGAGGCCGACGGGCGCTACCGCCTCGACCCCGCGATGCTCCGAGAAGCGGTCACCGACAGGACCGCGGCGATCATCGTGAACTCGCCGCACAATCCCACCGGCACGGTGCTCTCCGACGCGGACCTGCAATCGATCGCGGACCTCTGCGTCGAGCGGGATCTGCTGTGCTTCACCGACGAGGTCTACGAATACCTGCTCTTCGACGGCCGGGTACACCGTCCACTCGCCGCTTTCGAGGGCATGCGGGAGCGCACGGTCCGGATCTCGGGCGCCGCCAAGGCTTTCAACGTCACGGGCTGGAAGGTCGGCTGGATCACCGCGCCGCGCGAGCTCGCCGACGCCTGCCGCGCCGCGAAGCAGTGGCTCACGTTCACGGGCGCGGCACCGCTGCAGCACGCGGTCGCGCACGCCCTCGAGCACGAGGCCTCCTGGCTGGAGAAGCTCGCGCCCGACCTGCAGGCCAAACGCGACCTGTTGACCACGGCGCTGCGCGAGACCGGCTTCACCGTGCACCCGTCCGAGGGCACCTATTTCGTCGTGGCCGACGCCCGCGGGCTCGGCTTCGACGACGCGGGCGCCCTGTGCCGCGAGATGCCGGGGCGGATCGGCGTGGCCGCGGTCCCGGTCGGCGCCCTCGCCGACGATCAGGCGCGGTGGGGCCACCTCCTGCGCTTCGCCTTCGCCAAGCGCGACGAGGTGCTCACCGAGGGCGCACAGCGGCTCGGCCGGCTGCGCGCCGGTATCAGCTGAACGCCGGGATCACCTCGCGCTCGAACAGCTCGAGCCCCGAGGTGTCGTAGGCGATCTCGGGGAAGTAGCAGATCGCGTAGGTCATGCCCTCCTCTTCGAGCCGCTTGAGATTCGCGATGATGTCGCCCGGGGTGCCCACGCCCGGCATGCCCAGGAAGCTGCCCATGGTGGCGTCGACGGCCTCCTCCGGCGCGTGCTCCAGGAGCCGGTTGCGGGTCTCGTCGAGCCGGGTCTGCACGTCGCGGGCGGCCTCGCCGATCGCGATGTTGTAGTTCGCCGAGCGGGTGATGGCGTCGAAGTCGCGGCCCACGTCGGCGCAGTGCTTGCGCAGCACCTCGGACTTGTGGGCGAATCCCTCGAAGGTGCCGTCGAAGTTGGTGTAGTCGGCGTACTGCGCGGCGATGCGCAGCGTCTTCTTCTCCCCACCGCCCGCGACCCACAGCGGGATCCCGCCCTCCTGCAGCGGCCGGGGCTCGCAGATCGCACCGTCGACCTGGTAGTACTTCCCGTCGAGCGTGGCTGACCCCTCGGTCCAGGCCTGTTTGAGGATCTGCACGCCCTCGTCGAGGCGGCCGAGCCGCTCCCCCGCGGACGGGAAGCCGTAGCCGTAGGCCCGCCATTCGTGCTCGTACCAGCCGCCGCCGATGCCCATCTGCGTCCGGCCGCCGGAGATCAGGTCGACGGTGGCGGCCACCTTCGCCAGGTAAGCGGGGTTGCGGTAGCCCATGGCGGTGCACATCTGACCGAGCTTCACGCGGTTCGTCGTCGCGGCGAGGGCGGACATCAGCGTCCACGCCTCGTGCGTGGCCTCGCGGCTCGGGACCGGGGTGGTGTGGAAGTGGTCGTACACCCACACCGAGTCCCAGGGGCCGGCGTCGGCCCGCTGCGCGAGGCCGTTCATGACGGACCAGTGGTCCGCGGGATCGATGCCGACGAGGTCGAAGCGCCAGCCTTGCGGGAGGAAGAGTCCGAATCGCACGTCTCAACCCTACGGAGGCCGCCCCGAACTTGTCAGTCGGACCTCGTATCGTCGCCGACGATGCAGGAATCGCTGTTCGACGGTGCCGTCCCCCTCGCCCCGCACCGCCGGGAACTGGCCGACGGGGCGTGGCTGGACGTGCGCGCGGGGTGGCAGCCCGGGGCGGACGAGTTGTTCGCGGCGCTGAGCCGGGACGTGCCCTGGGTCGAGGAGCGCCGCCGGATGTACGAGCGGACGCTGCCCGTGCCCCGGCTGCTGCGCTACTACGACACGGGCGCGGCCCTGCCGCATCCCGAGCTCGCCCGCACCCGGGACCGGCTCACGGAGCTGTACTGGGACGATCTGCGCGAGCCCTTCACCTCGGTCGGGCTGTGCCTGTACCGCGACGGCGCGGATTCGGTGGCCTGGCACGGCGACACCATCGGCCGCGGGTCGACGCACGACACGATCGTCGCCATCGTCTCCCTGGGCGCCACCCGCCCGTTCCTGATGCGCCCGCGCGGCGGCGGTGCGAGCACGCGGCTGTCGATCGGCCACGGCGACCTCCTGGCCATGGGCGGCTCGGCGCAGCGCACCTGGGAGCACGCGGTGCCCAAGGTGCCGCACGCCGGTCCACGGATCAGCGTGCAGTTCCGAGTGGCCGGCGTCCGTTAGCCCCACTGGTCATGACCTGGTGTGACAGGATGACCTCATGATCGCGGACGGCCCGATTCCGAAACACGAGCAGCTGCGGGCGCTCCTCGAGCAGCGCTGCGCCGACGACCTCGTGCCCGGTGCGGCCCTCCCGAGCGAGCGCCAGCTGTGCGAGGAGTACGGCGTCTCCCGGATCACCGTGCGCGAGGCGCTGCGCCAGCTCGTCGCGGAGGGCACCCTCGTCCGGATCCGCGGTAAGGGCACGTTCGTGGCGGATCGCCCCGCCCGGTCGCGGCTGCACCTCGCGTCCTTCCACGAGGACATGCGCCGACTCGGCCGCAATCCGTCGACCGTGGTCCTGCAGACCGAGCTGCGGGTGCCGCCACCGTCGACCACGTCCGCGCTGCAGATCCGCGCGGCGGACAGGGCCTACCACGTGAAGCGGCTGCGTCTCGCCGACGGCGTGCCGATCTCCATCGACGACGCCTGGTACCCGCAGTCCGTCGCACCGGCGATGGACTCGCACGACCTGACCCGGTCGATCTACCAGTTGCTGCGCACCGAGTACGGGCAGGCGATCGATCGGGCCGAGCAGTCCATCGGCGCCATCTCCGCCGACGGCGAGATCGCACGCCTGCTCGGGGTTCCCTCCGGGGCACCGATCCTCGCCTTCGACCGGGTGGCCTTCGCGGGCGCGACCCGCGTGGAGCACAGCTACTCCTGGTACCGCTCGGACCGCTACCAGGTGCAGATGACGGTCACGGAGGCCGCGGAGGTGCATTGACCGCACACCGTGACCGCCCGCGCCGTCAGATCGCCTCGTACTGCGGCTCTCCCCGGAACCGGGACGCGCGCCCGCCGATGCCCAGCGCCGACCAGACGCGGCGGGAGACCGGGTTCATCAGGCCGATGCGCTCGGCCAGCGCGCGCACGTCGCCGAAGACTTCCGCCCGCATGCGGCGGGTGGCCGGGTCGCGCCAGAAGATCTCCCGGCGCACCTCGTCGGGCACGTCGAAGGTCTCCCAGAACTGCTTGGGCGGCACCATGATCACGTTGTTGAGCGCCCACATGACCAGCGGCGTGACGATCGAGAGGATTCCGCGCTGCACGCGGCTCATCTTGGGCACCTGGTACTCGAGGAGCTGGTGCGCGAAGGAGATGTGGCGCGCCTCCTCCGCCACGTGGATCGCGATGATCGCGGTCATGGCGGGATGCTGGGTGTCCGCGGCGCGCAGCTGGTGCTTCTGCATGTGATCGATCGGCTCCTCGCCGCCGAGCACGCCGACGAAGAATCCCGGCGGCGCCCAGACCGCGGCGCGGGTCAGGCGTGGCATCACCGCGCGGAACCACCGCGGCGCACCCGGAACCTTCTGCCCCGTCCGGTTGACGAACTCCTGGAACATGAGGGTGTGGTTGCACTCCTCGCGCGCCTCGTGGGTGGCGTAGCGGAACTCCGGGGATCCGTTGCGCTGCACGAACGAGTACTGCATCAGCGCGGCGATGAGCACCTGCTCGAACTGCAGGCCCGCCTTCACGAGGTTCGCCTGCCGCCAGATGCCCATGGCGATCCGCTTCTCCAGCGGCTGCGCCTGGTACCAGGGGCTCCGACCGATGTAGTCGAGCTCGGGGTGCAGCACCCACCGCGGGTCCGTCGGGTCGATCGCGAGCTCCGGGGAGTCCCAGGCGATGTCCAGGTACGGGTCGAAGTTGCGCGCGACCGAGGCGCTCGACAGGTCGGTCAGGGTGCGGTGGAAGTCGGCGCGCGCGCCACTGATGCGCGTGTCGTCGACGCCGGTGTGAGCGATGTCAACCATGATCACCTCGTGAGATAGACACTCTGTTAAGAACTGTCTACCACAGAACTGTCCAGGCCGATCACTCCGCCAGCAGCGCCGACACCCGGATCAGCGCCTTCATCTGGGCCGGGTTGTACAACTCGATGAACGCGGCGCCGAGGGCCTCCTGCGCGATGCGACCCCCGCGGATCGCGGTGGTGTCGCGGTCGGCCATCCACGGGAACCGCGCGTGCTGTTCCCGGACCATCGCGGCGAGTCTGCTTGCGAGAAACTCGATCTCCGCCTCGTCGGCGTCGGCGGGCAGAGCGTCGAACAGTTCGTCGACGTCGGAGGTCTCCGCCATGAGCACGCCGATGTCGTTGAGCGCGGCATCGTCGAAGACCCCGCCGAAGACCGTCGCGAGCGCGCGGTCGCGGTCGGAGAGGGAGTCGGCGACGGCGTGGAAGGCGGCGGGGGTGTCGAGCGGCGCGTTGTGCACGAGCGCGGTCGCGAGCTCCGCCCGGATGCGCTGCAGTCGCGCGATCCGCTCGGCGAGTTCGCCGTCGAGGCGGCGGACCGCGGTGGGCAGGTCCTCCTCCGGCGCGTCGGTGCGCATCGCCGCGAGCGGCACGCCGAGCTCTTTCATCCTCGTGATCCGCAGCACCCGCACCAAGTGAGGGACGCCGTACTGTTTGTAGCCGTTGGACTTCCGCTCCGGCTCGTCGAGCAGGCCGAGCGCGTGGTAGTGCCGGATCGCTTTGACCGTGGTCCCGGCCGTCTCCGCCAGCTCACGCGTGCTCCAGCCCATGCGGCGAGCCTACGTCTTGACCCTGCCCTTGGGACACCCTTTACCGTCGCAGCATGACCTCCACCCCGACGGGCGACGCACGCCCCGCCGTCGCCGCGCCGACCCCGGTCATCGGGCGCCGCAGCATCGCCCCCGATCTCGCCCGCGGAGCGATGCTCGCGCTGATCGCGGTCGCGAACGTCCCCTACTTCCTGTGGGGACGCCCGACGGGCGTCGGCGCCCACAGCGCCGACGGTTCCGTCGCCGATCGCGCGGTCCAGACGCTCGCGCTGACCGGGATCGACAGCCGGGTCTACCCGATGTTCGCCTTCCTCTTCGGCTACGGCATCGTCCAGCTGTACAACCGCCAGGTCACCGCGGGTACCGCACCGGCGGACGCGCGGCGCCTGCTGCGCCGCCGGCACTGGTGGATGCTGGTCTTCGGCTTCGCCCACGCCGCGCTGCTCTGGTACGGCGACATCCTCGGGGCGTACGCGATCACCGGGCTCGTCCTCGTCTGGCTGTTCCTCCGGCGATCGGACCGAACGCTCGCCATCTGGGCCGGGATCCTCGTTCTCGGGTCCGCCGCGTTCTCGGCGCTCACCCTCGTCGGCGCACAGGCGGTCGCCCGGGAGGGCACCCCGACCCCGACCCCGCACCTCACGGACGCGAACGCGATCCCCGGGTACTGGGACGCGATGACCGAGCGCATCACCACGTGGGCGAGCACCATGCTGCCGACGGTGTTCCTCGGGACGATCGTCCCCGTCGCGGTCCTCCTCGGCATGCTCGCGGCCCGGCACCGCGTCCTGGACGCGCCGTCGGCGCACGTCGCTCTGCTACGACGGTGCGCCGTCGTCGGGATCACGGTCGGCTGGGGCACCGGACTGCTGCTCGCGCTGCAGAACCTGGACGTCATGGCACTCGGCCCGACCGCGGACTGGGGCTTCCTGGCGCTGCACACGCTGGGCGGCCTGTTCGGCGGGCTCGGGTACGTGGCCGTGTTCGGTCTGCTCGCGGTCCGGCTCGAGCGCACCGGCGCCGGCCCGCTGTCCGGTGCGGTACAGGCTCTCGGCAAGCGCTCGATGAGCGGCTACCTCGCGCAGTCGGTGGTCTTCTCGCCGCTGCTCGCGGCGTGGGGCCTCGGCCTCGGCCAGTACCTGAGCAGCTGGTCGGCGGCGCTGCTGGCGATCGCCGTCTGGGCCGTGTCGGTCGTCCTCGCGGTGCGGCTCGAACGCGCGGGACGCCGTGGGCCCGCCGAAGTCCTGCTCCGCCGCCTCGCCTACCCGCGCTGAAGCTGGTCACGCATCACGCGCGAGGCCGTTCTCCTCCAGCATCGTCCGCCGGGAGCTGAACCCGCGCCGTCGCGCGCAAGCCGGTCCGCGCGCTAGTCCGCGAAGCCGGACGACGGCGAGAAGCAGGTGCCGTAGAAGTCGCGACCGAAGGGCGTGATCTCGATCCGGCGCCGGATGGTCTTGGCGTACCGGCCGGCGCTGCTGATGGCGTCGATGAGCTGGGGCTGCACTTGGAGCAGCTCGTAGCGCCGCACGTCGACCTGCTCCTTGGAGAACCAGATCAGGCCGAGCCGGTGCAGGTTGCCCAGGTACGAGGCGATCCGGTCCGGATTCCGGCACCCGGCGACCTCGGGGATCATCGACAGTCCCGCGGCCACCGTCTCCGCGCCCACGCCGAAGGGCCGGTTCGTGCGCACGTCGATGGCGGGCTGCGCGCCGTCGTTGAAGAGCAGCCGCAGGATGCGGGCCTCGTCGGGGCACAGCTGCGCGAGGATGTGCTCGTAGGCCGGGTGCGGTGTCTGGGCGCCGGCGGGCTCCGCGGACTGCGCGAGCAGGCGGTCGCCCATCTTGCGCAGCTCGTCGGGCGTGGCGACGGGCTCGGGCTCGCGCTCGTCCTCGTCGTCCACGACCTCGCCGTGCACGACGATGCGCGGCGCCACCTCGGTGGTGAGTGCGACGTCCACGAGGTGGCCGGCCTCGCTCACGAACTGCTGGGTGAGACGCTGCGCGGATCCGCCGATCTCCCGGGTCACGCTGAAGGCGGAGTTCGACACCCGACCGAGCCGGCCGAGGAGCCCGCCGGACTCCTGCTTCTCCGACGCGGCGACCTCTCCCCCGTCGCGGACCGCGAGGTCGCGGTTCTCGTCGGCGCCCTGGTCACTCGCACCCGCTGAGGAACGGGACTTCTCGCTCACGTCTGTCACACCCCGAAAATCGCTAGATGGAGGAACCCGGCGAACGAGCCGAGAACCGCGCCGTGCAGGAACAACAGCCACTCATCCTGCTTGATCGCCGACCGGAGCAGCTCACTGAGGTCCTCCGGGCTGAGCTTGCTCATCCGCTCGATCACGAACTCGCGGACCTTGGTCTGCTGCTCGGCGACGAACTGCGGCTCGCTGACCGTCGCCTGCGCGACCTTGAGCGCCTCCGCGCCGACCAGCTGCGGCACCCGGTCGTAGGCCTCGGAGCCCACCGACAGCTTGACGAAGCCGCGCGCCCATCCGGCCGCGTTGTCGATCGAATCGCGCAGCACGGACTCGACGGTCGCCCGGGTGCGGTCGGACCGCGGCCCGTGCAGCAACTCGTCGCAGATGTTCTCGATGGTGATCACCTTGTCGGCCATCACCATCGCGTACTGCTCGCCGATCTCCTTCTTCCGCTTGAGGAACAGGCCCTGCTTCCACGGCACCCACCAGGTGGGATGGATGGGCTCGAAGATCATGAGGATGCCGATGTAGTTCACCACGTAGCCGATCACGATCCCGCCCAGCGGCAGCAGCCACCAGTACGGGAAGAAGTGCAGCAGCGCGACGAGCAGGAAGCCCATGGGGAAGCCGAAGTAGAAGCCGAAGTTCTGCATGAACTTCAGTTCCTTGCGGCCCATGTTGTAGAAGATGTCCTTGAGCACCGACGGGTTGTTCGTCAGGTACCGGATCACGAGCAGCTTGGCATCGATGTAGTCGTCGATGTTCTCGCCGATGGTCGACGTGATCTTCCGGACGTCCTTCGGCAGCGACGCCGAGACGCGGCGGTAGACGAGGAGCTTGACATCCTCGGGCAGCGAGTACCACAGGCGCGGATTCTCGCGCTGCATCACGCTCTCGACGATGGACGGGATCATCGGCAACGACGCCCTGGTGAGCACCTCGGAGACGTGCTCCGGATCCATCACCTCGTAGAACTCGGCGATGCTGCCCACCTTGTTGAGACTCTTGTCGACGGCGATGCTCGCCATCTTCTCCGCGCGCGAGGGCACGATGCCCTGCCAGCCGACGCGACCGTCCGGCTGGATCGCCGGGATCACCTGGACGCGACGCGGAAGCAGCGGATACAGGGTGGCCATTCCGGGGACCTTGACGCCGTAGAAGCGCTTGGGCTCGAACAGCATGAGGATGCCGGTCCAGTTGGTGATGTAGCCGATGATGCCGGTGAACAGCGGAACGGTGATGAGGTGCTGGATCAGGTTCGCATCCATCGTGCGGCCCCCTCACCGAGGCGTCCCGTCGAGCTCACCACAGGTCGTCCACCTTTCCCCGTCTCACAACATTCGCGCTCACGGTACTCAAGATAGTGAGAGGATTACGCCTCCATTCGATCACTGTGACCAGATGAACACGCCGCCGCTGCGCCGCGTTCAGACAGTAAAGATCAGATCTCCCGACTCCACATCGCGTTCTTCAAGATTCGTCACGGACCCGGGTTTGGAATCCATAATCACGACGGGGCAGATCGCACTGAGCCCACGCTCGCGAATCCCCGACGGGGAGAACGCGATCAATGAATCACCGGCCGACACAGTCGCCTTCTCGGTGGCCAAAACGGTAAAGCCTTCGCCATTCAGATTCACTGTATCGATTCCGATATGCACCAGCACGCCGACGCCATTGCTCGCCAGGATGATCACGGCATGCGGATGCAACTTGAGCACCGTCCCGGCCACCGGGGCGACCACGACGGCGTCGGCACCGTCGGCGGGGACCGAGGGCTCGATCGCGACGCCCGACCCCACCATCTCTCCGGCGAAAACCTGATCGGGCACGGCCGAGAGCGGGAGGAGCCGCCCGGCGACGGGCGCCAGCACATCGGTCACAGGAGGTCCTGCACTTCCTCGGCGAGCGCGTCGGCCGTCGGGCCCACGACCACCTGGACCGCCGAACCCGCGACCATCACGCCGTGCGAGAGCTTCTTCAGCGCCGCCTGGTCGACGAGCGCGGTGTCCTTGACCTCGCAGCGCAGACGGGTGATGCACCCCTCCACCTCGTCGATGTTGTCGGCCCCGCCGAGCCCGTTCACGATGTCCTGCGCCTTCGACATGTCTGCCGCCTTTCGGAGAGGTTCGGGGAAACCGGCTCACACCGGGCCGAACTGGTTATAACCTGTCGTCACCCTAGTGGACTCGTCCCTCGACAGGAGCGAAAAATGAGTTCCTCATCCGGATCCGGTATATCAGCACGACGGCTCGATCTGAGCGGTCTCCAGAAACTCGGCCGCAGCCTGATGCTGCCCATCGCGGTGCTGCCCGCGGCGGGCCTCCTGCTGCGGCTCGGCCAGGACGATCTCCTCGGCCGGTGGTCGTCGATGAAGACCGTCGCCGCGGTGATCGGCGGCGCCGGCAACGCCCTGATCGGCAACCTCCCGATCCTGTTCGCCGTCGGCATCGCGATCGGCTGGGCCAAGAAGGCCGACGGATCCACGGCGCTCGCCGCCCTGGTCGGCTACCTCTCCTTCCAGGCCGTCGAGAAGGCCATGTCCCCCGTGGTGCTCGCCGGCAAGGTCGACAAGGCCGGCGATCCCGCGGTCGTCGACTACGGCGTGCTCGGCGGCATCGTCATCGGCATCATGTCGGCGATGCTGTGGCAGCGGTACTACAAGACGAAGCTGCCCGACTACATCGGCTTCTTCTCCGGCCGCCGCCTGGTCCCGATCCTCACCGCGTCCGGCGCGATCGTGGTGGGCGTGCTCATGTCCTTCGCCTACCCGCTCTTCAACTGGGCGCTCACCGGGCTGGGCAACTGGGTCGCCGAGCACTCGGTCGTCGGCGGCGGCGTCTTCGGCACCGTCAACCGCCTGCTGCTGCCGCTGGGACTGCACCACATCATCAATTCGGTGGTCTGGTTCATCCTCGGCGACTTCACGGCGCCGAACGGCGACATCGTGCACGGCGACATCGCGCGCTTCCTGCAGGGCGATCCCACGGCCGGCACCTTCATGACGGGATTCTTCCCGATCATGATGTTCGGCCTGCCCGCCGCGGCGCTCGCGATCTACCGCTGCGCGAAGCCCGAGAACCGCACGGTCGTCGGCGGGATCATGCTGTCGGTCGCGTTGACGAGCTTTCTCACCGGCATCACGGAACCGCTCGAGTTCTCGTTCATCTTCGTCGCCTGGCCGCTGCTGCTGATCCACGCACTGCTCACCGGCAGCTCGCTCCTGATAGCGAACTGGCTGGACATCCATCACGGCTTCACGTTCTCGGCCGGCGCGATCGACTACGTGCTCAACTTCGGCAAGGCGACGAATCCGCTGTGGCTCATCCCGATGGGCCTCGTCTACGCCGTGATCTACTACTTCTCGTTCACGTTCATCATCAAACGACGCAACCTCAAGACCCCCGGTCGCGAGGACGAGGATCTGGAAGCGGAGGCCACCGCTTGACCGACATGCTCCGCGGCACCGTCGTCACGCCCGCCGGGGCGATCGACGACGGTGTCGTCGTGCTCGCCGACGGCCTCATCGCCGAGGTCGGCCCGGCGTCCGCGTTCCCGTCCACGACGTTGCCGGCACCGTCGGACCGCGTGTACCTGCCCGGCATGATCGACGTGCACTGCCACGGAGGCGGCGGGTACGGCTTCCCCGACTCCGACGCCGACGGGGCCCGCGCGGCCGCCGCGCACCACCTCGGCCGCGGCACCACGACCCTGCTCGCCTCGCTGGTCTCGGCGGCCGCGGAGAAGCTGCTGGAACGGATAGCCACCCTGTCGCCGCTGGTCGACGACGGCACCGTCGCCGGCCTGCACCTCGAGGGCCCGTTCCTCGCCCAGGAGGTGTGCGGCGCGCAGGACCCGCGGTACATTGTCGACGGCGACCCCGCGCTCCTGGCGACGCTCCTCGACGCCGCGGGCGGGCGGATCCGGTCGATGACCGTCGCCGCGGAGACCCCGCACTTCGCCGAGCTGGCCCGGCAGCTCTCCGACGCCGGCGCCGTCGTCTCCGTGGGGCACACCGCGGGCGACTACGACACCGTCGTCGCGGGCCTCACCGCGCCGACGGGTCCGGTGAGCATCACGCACCTGTTCAACGGCATGCACCCGATGCACCACCGGCACCCGGGCGCCGTGGGCGCAGCACTCACGGTCGCGGGCGAGGGCCGCGCCGTCGCCGAGATCATCGGCGACGGCGTGCACCTCGCCGCGGGCACCGTCGCGATGGTCTTCGCCACCGTCGGGCCCGACCACATCGCCCTGGTCTCCGACGCCATGCAGGCCGCCGGCATGCCCGACGGCGACTACTCGCTGGGGCCGCTGGACGTCACCGTCGGGGATGGCGTCGCCCGCCTGACCACGCCCGACGGGACGCCGGGCGCCATCGCGGGCGGCACCTCGTCGGTGCTCGACGTGGTGGTGCGCGCCGTCCGGCACTCGGGCGTGCCGCTCGCCGACGCCGCGCGCGCCGGCGCCACCACGCCCGCCCGCCTCCTGGGCCTGCGGGACCGCGGGGAACTCTCCGCGGGGCTGCGCGCCGACGTGCTGGAACTCTCCACCGACCTGGAGCTGCTCCGCGTGATCCGGGGCGGCGCCGAGGCCCGCTGAGACGCAGCGCTCAGCCGAGCGCGACGTTCCCGGTGATGGTGGTGCCGGTCGCGCCACCGATCCAGATCTCGCCGTCCGCGGACTCGACGTGCACACGACCGCGGCGGCCGAGCACCGTTCCCTGGGAGGCGACGTAGCGCGCAGGCAGGACACCGGCACCGATGAGCCACTGCGCGAGCCCCGCATTGAGCGATCCAGTGACCGGATCCTCCGGCACCGCGAGGTCCGGGCAGAACGCCCGCACCTCGACGTCGGCCTCGCCGCCGGGCGGATACGGCCCGACGGCGCCGATGTTCAGCTCGCCCATCCCGGCGAAATCCGGTGTCAGCGCCAGCACCGCGTCCGCGTCCCGCAACCGCGCCGCAACCCAGCCGGGGCCGTTGTCCACCCATTCGGCGGCGAGGATCTCCGTGGCCGGGATCCGCAGGCCGGCCGCGATCCGGCTCACGGTGTCCGCGTCCGCCGGGCCGCTGCGGCGCAGCGGTGGCGCCGCGAAGGCGAGCTCGTCACCGCGGCGCAGCCGGACCAGGCCGGCCGCGCACTCCTGCACCACGACACCGTCCGACGCCGGGACGCCGCCGTCCTCGAGCCAGGCGTACGCGCTGCCGAGCGTCGGATGCCCCGCGAACGGCAGTTCTCCTCCGGGGGTGAAGATCCGCAACCGGTAGTCCGCGGCGGGATCGGTCGGGCGCAGGAGGAAGGTGGTCTCGCTGAGGTTGGTCCAGCGCGCGAACGCCGCCATCCGGTCGTCGGAGAGGTCGTCGGCATCGTGCACCACCGCCACCGGGTTGCCCCGCAGCGGCTCGGAGGAGAAGACGTCGACCTGACGGAAGCGATGCATGGTCCTAGTACAACTCACGCCCGTAACCGGCGCCGTAGTACCGATCCAGTTCCTCCAGCGAGTCCTCGGGGCGCTCCAGGGTTTTGGCGATGACGGCGCGCCTCGGCACGCCGCGGTCGTCGTCGGGGCTCACCCATGTCGACGGATCCCAGGACTCCGAACGCAGGAAGGCCTTGCTGCAATGGAAGAAGACCTCCTCGATCGCGACCTCCACGATGAGCTGCGGCAGCCGGTCCCCCACCGCCATCCGCGGCGCGTAGGGCGCATCCGCCAGGACCGTCGCGGTCCCGTTGACGCGCAACGTGTCGCCGCGCCCCGGGATGACGAACTCGATCGCGATGTGCGGGTCCTCGAGCAGGTTCCGCAGCCCGTCGACGCGACGGTTGCCGGGCCGGTCGGGCAGCGCGACGGTGCGGTCGTCCAGGACGAGGACGGCGCCCGCGGGGTCGCCCTTCGGGGAGACGTCGAGGCCGCCGGGCCCCGCCGTCGCGACGAAGTAGAGCCGCGCCGCGGCGAGGAAGAGCCGATGCACCTCGTGCAGCTCGGGCAGGGCCTTGTCGCGGATCCGCGGGATCGGCTCCGGCACCACCGCTCGCAGTTCGGCCTCGGTGGTCACCGGTCTGCGCACGTGCTCCATGTCATCGAGCGTAGAGACCTGCACCGTGGCGCCGCGACCCGGTTTCCGCCCTACAGGGGGCGCAGGATGCGGTCGAGGAACTCGCGCGTGCGCTCGTGCTGCGGTGCGCCGATCACGTCGGCGGGGCGACCGGCCTCGAGCACGGTGCCCCGGTCGACGAAGAGCACCTGGTCGGCGACCTCGCGGGCGAAGGCCATCTCGTGGGTCACGACCACCATCGTGCGCCCCTCGGTGGCCAGGTCGCGCATCACGGTCAGCACGTCACCGACCAACTCGGGATCGAGCGCCGAGGTCGGCTCGTCGAACAGCACGACGCGCGGCCGCAGCGCCAGCGCCCGCGCGATCCCCACGCGCTGCTGCTGGCCGCCGGAGAGCTGGTGCGGGTACTTGTCGGCGTGGTCCTTCAGTCCGACGCGCGCGAGCAGATCGAGCGCCTCGGCCTCCACCTCGGCCGGTGGGCGCTTCTGCACGACGGTCGGCCCCTCGGTCACGTTCCGCAGCGCCGTGAAGTGCGGGAAGAGGTTGTGCGACTGGAAGACCATCGCGCTCTGCGCGCGATAGCGCTTGAGCTCCGCCTTGCCGGGCGCCCCGGCCCCGAAGTCCACGGTCGCCTCCCCGACGGTGACGACGCCACCGTCGGGCAGTTCGAGTGCGTTGAGCGCGCGGAGCACCGTCGTCTTGCCCGAGCCGGACGGCCCGATGATGACCGTGACCGTGCCTTCCGGAACGGCGAAGTCGATGCCACGCAGGACGTCCACCTCGCCGAAGGACTTGGTGAGTCCGCGCACCGAGATCAGGTCGCTCATCGCGCCACGTACCTTTCGAATCGGTTCTCGAAGTGGGACTGCAGCACGCTCAGTATCTGGCAGACCACCCAGTAGTAGCAGGCGGCGACCACGTACATGACGAGGAAGTCGAACGTGGGCGCCGCCGCGATCTGCGCCTGCCGGAACACCTCGGTCACGAGGATGGTGGACGCCAGGGAGGTGTCCTTGACGAGCGAGAGCAGCGTGTTCGCCAGCGGCGGGGTGGCGGTGCGGGCGGCCTGGGGCAGGATGATCCGGCGCAGCGAGGTGCCGTAGTCCATGCCGATCGTGGTGGCGGCCTCCCACTGCCCCCTCGGGACCGCGCCGATCGCGGCGCGGATGATCTCCGCGGCGTAGCCGCCCACGTTGAGCGAGAAGGCGATCACCGCCGCGAAGAAGGGATCGAAGACGAGGCCGAGGGCGGGCAGGCCGTAGAAGATGATGACCAGCTGCACCAGCAGCGGCGTGCCGCGGATGACCGAGATGTAGACGGTCGCCAGCGCCCGGGGCAGCCGCCGCGCGGACATCCGGGCGAGCGCGACGGCGAGCGCGATCACCAGTCCGATCGCGAAGCTGATCGCGGTGAGCGGAAGGGTCTTCGTGACCATCGCCTCGAGCAGCGGGACCAGGCTGCGCCGCACCAGGTCCCAGGTGCTGGACTGCTTCGGCGCGGCACTGCCGGTGCCGAAGTACTTCTGCGCGATCCGCTCGGCGGTGCCGTCGGCCCGGATGTCGGCGAGGCCTCGGTTGATCGCCGGCATGAGCCCGGATCCCTTGCGGGCCGCGAACACCGACTCGGACTTGTCGGGAGTCTCGGCGGCGATCTTCACCGGTGCCGCGTGGTTGACCGCGAGGTAGTTGCGGATCACGCCCGTGTCGTTGACCACCACGTCGACCCGGCCCTGCGCGAGGAGCGTGGCCGCCTCGGTGAACCCGGCGACCGGCTCGATCCGCGCGCCCGCCTTCTCCGCGACGCCGGACCAACTGCTCGTGGAACTCTGGGCGGCGAGCTTGCCACGGATGTCGTCGAGGGACTTCACCGAATCGTCGCCCTTGCGGACCAGGATCGATCCGCTCGCCGTGCTGTACGGGTCGGACAGGTCGTACTTCGCCGCGCGAGCGGGGTTCGCGGCCACCTGGTTCGCCACCAGGTCCAGACGATTCGCCTCCAGCGCCGAGAACATCGAGTCCCACGGCGTCTCCACGAATTCCACACGCATGCCGGCCTTCTCGGCGATCGCGGTGATCATCTCGACGTCGTAGCCGGTGAGCTTCCCGGCGTCGTCGTGGTAGCTGTACACCTGGTAGACGCCTTCGGTGCCCACGCGCAGCACTCCCCCCGCCGGCGGTACCGGGTCGGCCTGTACGGGCATCGGCGCCGCGACGAGGAGGATCGCGAGCAGTGCGAGAAGGAGGCGCCGCGCCGCCGTCACCGGGCCGCCTCCGCGGTCCGATCGACGTCGAGACCGGCGCGGGCGTCATCGTGAGGGGTGGCCGCATCCATGCGTCGTTCTTAGCATCGCAGCGGCCCCGGCGCGGGCCGACCGTCCCGCTCGAATCTTTCTCAACCAAGGGGTTGAACAACGGCGCACGAGAGCGTACCGTCGTATTCAACAGATTGGTTGAACACGAAGGAGGTGGACCACGAACGACGACATCGACGACCTGTCCAAGGCGTTCGCGGCGCTGGCGGACCCCACGCGCCGCGACATCGTCGCCCGCCTCGCCGACGGCGACGCCACGCTGACGGAGATCGCGGAGCGCTACGACGTGAGCATCCAGGCCGTCTCGAAGCACCTGACCGTGCTCGAGAACGCCGGCCTGATCAGCAGGACCCGCCGCGCCCAGGCGCGGCCCGCCCACCTGGAAGCCGAGGTCTTCGACCTCATGAACGGGTGGATCGAGCGGTACCGGCGCCGCGCCGAGCAGCGCTACCAGCGCCTCGACGCGGTCCTGGCCGACATGAACGCAGACGAGAACCCGAACACCACCCGCACCGAAGGAGCAGCATCATGACCATCGTCAACGCCGAGGCCGGCATCGAGGCCTCCAGCACCCTCCCCACCGTCACCATCACGCGCGAATTCCGGGCGACACCGGCCCAGTTGTTCCGCGCCCACACCGATCCCGAGATCTACACCCGGTGGGTGGGACCGTCGGACATCGACACCGAGATCGTGCACTGGGACGCCCGCACCGGCGGCAGCTGGGCGTACGTCAGCACGCGCGGCGACGAGCGCTACGCCTTCCACGGCAGCTTCCACGACGTCCGCGAGGACCGCATCGTGCAGACCTTCACGTACGACGACATGCCCGACGGTGTCTCACTGGAGACCATGACCTTCGAGGACCTGGGCGACGGCCGCACTCTGCTGCGTGCCGTCTCGCTCCTGGACAGCTTCGAGAGCCGCGACGGGATGCTCGCCAGCGGTATGGAGACCGGCATCGTCGACGGTTACGCCAAGCTCGACGAACTCCTCGCGTCCGGCGAGGTGTAGTGGTTACCGTCGGGTATGACGGACGCCGCACCGATTCGCACGCACGTCGCCGACGGCCTGGGGGTGCTCACCCTCGGCGCCGCCGGTCGGCGCAATCCCCTCTCGCTCGCCACCATGCGGGCGGCCACCGCCGCGCTCGAGAGCTTCGACGTCGACCCCGCGGTGCGGGTCGTCGTGATCCGCGCCGAGGGGCCGGCGTTCTCAGCGGGGCACGACCTGCGCGAGATGGTGGGCCGCACCCTCGACGAGGAGCGCGAGATCTTCGCCGCCTGCACCGATCTCATGGCCGCGGTGCATCGCACCCGTCAGCCGGTGATCGCGCAGGTGCAGGGCATGGCGCTGGCGGCGGGCTGCCAGCTCGTCGCGACCTGCGACCTGGCGATCGCCGCGTCCGAGGCACGGTTCTCGACGCCGGGCGTGAAGATCGGGCTCTTCTGCTCGACGCCGATGATCCCGCTCACGCGTGCCGTCGGCCGCAAACGCGCGATGCAGATGCTGCTCACCGGCGAGATGATCAACGCCGAGACCGCGGTCGAGTGGGGCCTGATCAACGCCGCCGTCCCCGCGGACATGCTCGAGACCACGGTCGCCGACCTCGCGCACCGCATCGCCGAATCGAGCGGCGCGACGCTGGCGATCGGCAAACGCGCCTTCTACGACCAGATCGACCGCACCGAACCCGACGCCTACACGGCGATGGCCGAGGTGATGGCGACCAACGCGATGATCCCGGACGCGCAGGAGGGGATGTCGGCCTTCCTGGACAAACGGGACCCCGTCTGGACGCGATGACCCGGTAACTTGGCAGCATGAAGCTGCCTCGGCTGCGCGCCGACTACGGGTCGATCCTGCTGGGGTCCGCCGACGACAGCTCGCGGCTCACCCGGGTGCGGGTCCAGCTGGTGATCACGATCGGCGTGATCGTCGCGAACCTGATCGGCGTGGGCCTGGCCATCGCGCTCGCCACCGTCGGCATCCCCGAACCGTCGATCCCGTGGGACGCCTGGTGGATGAACTACCTGGTGGTCCCGCTCTACATCGGGATCGCCTTCGTCCTCGGCGCGACGATCGGCACCGTCCGGCTGGTCCGCTCGCTGCGCTGGTCGATCCGGCGGGAGGAGCCGACCGCCGGGCAGGCGAAGGCCGCCATCGTGGGGCCCTGGCGCCTGACCGCCCTGCAGGCGCTGCTCTGGGGCATCGGCACCGTCGTGATGACCGTGGGCTACGGCACCATCGACCCCGATCTCATCCCGAAGATCGCGCTGGTCACGGGCCTGTCCGGGGTGGTCGTCTGCGCGATCTCCTATCAGATCACGGAGTTCGCACTGCGGCCCGCGGCGGCCCAGGCCCTCGAGGCCGGATACCGCGCGCCGCGCAAGGGGCGGCTGCGGATGCGGGCCGCCACGGCGTGGGCGATCGGCTCCGGCGTACCGATCCTGGGCATCTTCCTGGTCGTGCTCTTCGGCACCTTCCGCGACGACACCACCAAGCTCGACATCTTCGTCGCCGTCGCCGCGCTGGCGGCGATCGCCCTCCTGACCGGGCCCCTCATCTCGCTGCTCAACATCGACGCCCTGGCCGCTCCGCTGCGCGTCCTGGGCGCCGCGATCCGCCGGGTCCGCGACGGCGAGACCGACGTGGCCGTGCGGATCTTCGACGGCTCGGACATGGGCGAGCTGCAGGCCGGCTTCAACGAGATGACCGCCGGGCTCGCCGAGCGGGAGCGGCTGCGGGACCTGTTCGGCCGGCACGTGGGCCGCGACGTCGCCGAGTCGGCGCTGGGCCTCGGCGTGCAGCTGGGCGGCTCCGAGCAGGTCGTGGGCGTCCTGTTCGTCGACGTCGTGGGCTCCACGGCGCTGGCGCGGCAGCGGCCGGCCACCGAGGTCGTCGAGCTGCTCAACCGGTTCTTCGAGGTGATCGTGACCGCCGTCGAGGAGAACGACGGCCTGGTCAACAAGTTCGAGGGCGACGCGGTGCTCGCCGTCTTCGGCGCGCCGCTCCCCCACCCGGACCCGGCCGGCGGGGCGCTGCGCGCGTCCCGGCTGATCGCGGACCGGCTGCCCGCCGCCGTCCCGGACCTGCGCGCCGGGATCGGCGTCTCCTACGGCGTGGTGGTCGCGGGGAACGTCGGCGCCATCGAGCGCTACGAGTTCACGGTGATCGGCGATCCCGTCAACGAGTCCGCGCGGCTGTCCGAGGTCGCCAAGCGCGACACCTCGCTCCCGGTCGCCTCCGAGCCCGCGATCATGGGCGCCCGGGAGGCGGAATCGCAGCACTGGCGGTTCACCGACGAGCTGGAGCTGCGCGGACGTGACGAGCTGACGCGCCTCTACGCGCCCGCGGTGGCGTCCAGGACGAGCACGTCGTCGACGAAGGTCGTACCGCCGACGGTGAACTCGCGCACCCCCGCCGTCACGAAGCCCGACTTGGCGTAGAAGCGCTTGGCGCGGGCGTTGTCGGCGTTGACGCCCAGCCACACCGGCAGCCCCGCGGCGCCGGCGCGCACCGCGTCGAGGAGGGCGCGGGCCACCCCGCCGCCGTGGTGATCCGGGTCGACGTAGAGCTTGGACAGGTAGGCCGACGGTGCGCCGCGCAACGCGGCGGGCCCTTCGTCGTGCACGCCGTGCAGCACCAGGGCGTAGCCGACGGGGCCGTCCGCACCGTCGACGACGAGGACGTGGTGCGCGGGATCGGCGAGGTGCCTGTCGAACTCGGCCTCGGACAGGTGCGCCGCGACGAAGTCGGCGATGTGCTCGGGGGCCAGGGTCGGCGGGCAGGCCAAAGGGAAGGTGCGGGCCGCGAGCGCGGCGACGGCGGCGGCGTCCCCGGAGCCGGCACGCCGTACCGCGGGTTCGGTCGAGATCGTCATTCGCGCCCCAGGAGTCGGTCGGTCTCGCGCCGCTCGCGCTTGGTGGGCCGGCCCGCGCCGCGGTCGCGCTGCGGCATGGACAGCACGATCTCCCGCGGCGGGGGCGGCGGGCTGTTGTCGATGTAGCACGTGGCGGCGACGGGCGCGCCGACGCGCTTGGGGATCAGGGTGGCGACCTCGACGATCCGCTCCCGGCCGCCCAGCCGCAGCCGCACCTCGTCGCCCACCACGATGTGCTGTGCGGGCTTGGCGGTGGCACCGTTGACCCGGACGTGCCCGCCGCGGCACGCGGTGGCGGCGGCCGACCGGGTCTTGGTCAGCCGCACGGCCCACAGCCAGGCGTCGACGCGCACCGCTAGCGTGCGCGCAGCAGCCGCGACAGCCCGACGGCGCCGAGCACGCCGAAGGCCACCAGCAGCAGCAGGCCGAGGCCCGCTCCGCCGAAGACCCAGCCGACCGCGACGATCACCACCGCGGGCGCGGCCATGGCGGCGACCATTCCCGGGTGCTGCTTCACAACGTCCAGCGCGGCCTTCTTGCGCGCGGGATCGAGCTCTTTTCCTGCCATGTCACCAATGTACGCATTCCCGGCAGGGCAAGATCGGGGCATGACGGTGCTGGCGCTCATGCGACACGGCGAGGCGGGCATGTCGATCCCCGACGAGGCCCGATCCATCAGCGTGAACGGCCGCGACCAGGCCCGACGGTCCGCGGCCTGGCTCGCCGCGCAGGGCCTGACGCCCGCGCACGCGCTGGTCTCCGCCGCCCGCCGCACCGTCGAGACCTTCCACGCGATGGAGCTGCACTGCCCCATGACCGCGACCGAGGAGCTCTACGAGTGCCCGGGCCGACGGGTGCTGGACGAGATCAACGGCGTCCCCGGCGACGTCGGCGTGCTGCTGGTGGTGGCGCACTTCCCCGGGCTGCCGGAGGCGGCGGCGCAGCTCGACCCGGGCGCCGAGCTGCCCGGCTTCGCGCCGGGCACCGTCGTGCTGCTGGACCTCGACGACGGCCCGGCGGCGCCCGGTTCGGGGCGGATGCTGTCCTGGTTTACCCCGTAGGGTGTCCTTTCATGGACACCCTGATCCTGCTGCGGCACGGAAAGTCCGCGTACCCCGACAAGGTGAAGGATCACGATCGGCCGCTCGCGCCGCGCGGCGTCCGGCAGGCCGGCCTCGCGGGTAAGGCGATCCGCCGGTTCGGGCACGACGTGGACCTGGTGCTGTGCTCGACGGCGACGCGCGCCCGCGCGACGCTGGAGCAGGCGGCCGTCGACGCCCCGGTCCGACACCTGCCCGCGCTGTACGGCGCCAGCGGCGAGGAGATCCTCGAGCTGGTGGAGCGGGAACGCGGCGACGCGGCGACGGTGCTCGTCGTCGGGCACGACCCGGGGCTCGCCGAGGCGGCCCAGATCCTCGACCCGACCTTCACCTTCGCCAAGTTCCCCACCTCGGCGTTCACCGTGGTCCGGGAAGGGCACGCGGAGTTGCACATCCCTCGCTAACGTGGGTGCCGTGACCCATCGCGCACGGTTCGAGAACTCCGCCGGATCCCTCTTCACCGACGGGCTGCGGGGCGTGCTCGCGGCCCACCCCGACGCCGCCTGGCACGACGCGGGCTTCGTCGCCCGCCGCACCCCCCGCGGCTCCGGCGTCGCCGTGATCTCCGGCGGCGGCTCCGGCCACGAGCCCATGCACGTCGGGCTCATCGGCGCCGGCCTGCTCGACGCGGCGTGCCCCGGCCTGATCTTCACCTCCCCGAACGCCGTGCAGGTCGCGGCCGCGACCCGCTCCGTGGACACCGGCGCCGGCGTCGTCCACGTGGTGAAGAACTACACCGGCGACGTGATGAACTTCGCCGTGGCGCGCCGCCTCGTCGCCGCGCCGGACGGGGACGCGCCCGCCGTCGCCACCGAGGTCGTCCTAGTCGACGACGACGTCGCCACCGAGGACACCTCCGGCCCGGGCCGGCGCGGGACCGCCGCCACGATCGTCGTGGAGAAGATCTGCGGCGCGGCCGCCGACCGCGGGCACCCGCTCGCGGAGGTCGCCGCGGTGGGGCGCCGCACCGCGGCCCGCGCCCGTTCCATGGCCGTCTCCGTCTCCGCGTGCAACGTTCCCGGCGCCGATGGCCCGTCGTTCGATCTGCCCGCGGGGCAGATGGCCTTCGGCGTCGGCATCCACGGCGAGCGCGCCCGCGACGAGCGGCCCGTCACCGCCGCCGAGGAGATCGTCACCGACCTCCTCGCGCGGATCCTGCCCGGCACCGGCCTCGGCTCCGGCGACCGCGCCCTGGTGGTGGTCAACAACCTCGGCGCCGTCACCGACCTCGAGACCGGGGTGCTCTTCGCCGAGACCGTCAAGCAGCTGGCCGAGCGCGGCATCGAGGTCACGCGCTCCCTCGTCGGCCGGTTCGTGACGGCCCTCGACATGGCCGGCGCGTCGATCACCGTCGTCCCCCTGGACGACGAGCTGATCGCACTGTGGGACGCCCCGACCTCCGCGCCGGCCTGGCCGCACGCGGCCACGGCACCGTCGAACCTCGACCCGCTCGCGCAGGCCCTCCCCGACGATGCCGCGGACACCGGCGAGCCGAACGTCTGGCTCTCCGACTTCGTGGGGCGCGTGCAGCGGTCCGTCGACGAACTCACCGAGCTCGACCGCAGGGCCGGCGACGGCGACTTCGGCACCAACATGGCCGCCGCGCTCGGCCACTTCCCGCTGCCCCTGCGCGGCACCGACGGCGCGGTCCTCGAGGCCCTGGCGACGTCGTACCTGGTCCGCGCGGGCGGCACCTCCGGCGCCGTCTTCGGGACCTTCTTCACCGAACTCGGACGGGCCCTGCAGGCCGACGGTGCCGGCTTCGCCGCCGGCGTGCGCGCCGGGCTCGACGCGGTGGTCGAGCTGGGCGGCGCGCGGGTCGGCGACAAGACCGTCGTCGACGCGCTCTCCCCCGCCGCCGACGTGCTCGACGGCGGCGGCTCGCTCGCGGACGCCGCCGCGGCGGCCGCGCAGGGTGTCGCGGCGACCGCTGACAGCGCGGCCTCGCGCGGCCGGGCCAGCTACCTGGGCGACGCGGTGAAGGGCGTGCCGGATCCCGGTGCGCTCGTGATGTCGTGGCTGTTCGAGGCCGCGGCGGCCGGCCGGTAGCTCCCCGCTCCGGATCATTCGGCGCGGATCGTGTCGGCGATCAGCGACGCCGCGGCGAGGATGCTCGCGTGCGGGCCGCTCCGCAGGAGCGCCGGGAGCACCGAGCCGTCGACGACCCGCACGCCGTCGAGCCCGTCGACCCGCCCGCCGGCATCGGTGCGCTCCCCGAGGGGGAGCGTGCCCCACGTGTGCGAGGACATGCCGATCACGGGGTCGACCGCGATCGACCCGGGTTCCACGAGATCGGCGAACGCGGGAGAACGCAGCATGGCCACGACGTCGTCGACGCCGCGCGCCAGCCGTGCTCTGGACTCCTCGTCGGGCTCGCCGAGGTCGAGGGCTCCGTTCGCCGTGAGGACGCCCCGCGCCGGGCGGCTCATGTCGGCGACCCCGATCGGCACCCCGCGTCGCTCCACACCCGGGATGTAGAACGCGAAGTCGTCCGAATAGCAGCGGAATTCGAGCCCGTCGTCGGTGTGCAGCACGGCCTGCAGGAGCGGGACCGGCGGCAACGGGGTGCGCGGCGCGAAGCGGACGACGCGTTCCGGGTGCTCCAGCGTGGTCAGTGGTCCCGTCCACGGCGCGAGCAGCGCGCCCGATCCCAGCGTGCCCGCCGCGAGGATGATCTCGGGGGCGTCGATCCGTCCCACCGTCGTGTGCACGCCCACGATCGCGCCCCGGGCTTCGATCAGTGCGGTCGCGGTGGCGCGGAGGAGGCCGGTGCCGTCGGCGCGGGGCGGGAAGACGTCGGCCACGGTCCAGCGCGCGCCGGCCTGCCGGTTGGCACGGACGCGATGGAGTCCCGTACCCGCCCACGGCGCGGTGCGCGCCGAGTCGATCCCGCGTGTACGCCAATGGGACTCGAACCCGGCCGCCACCGATCCCAGTTCGGCGTCCCGGTACGCCGAGACGCGCATGGTGCCGCCGCCGGCGGCTCCGCCGTCCAGGCGGTCGAACGTCGCGGCGATCCGCTCCTGCGGCCACGGCCAGTCGGCGTAGTCGTCGCTGTGCCCGCGGAGGAAGTAGCCCCCGTTGACGGCGGCCGAGCCACCCAGTCCCCTGCCCCGCACAACCACTCGGCCGCGGGCCTCGGCGTACCGGCGGGCGCGGTCGCCGCCGAGGGGCAGGGTGGTGAGGCGCCGCGTCGCGGCGGAGGGAGCGGCGAGGGGGCCGCCCTCCAGGAGCACGACGTCCCAGTCGTGGCTCAGGGCGTGCGCGACCGCGAGGCCGGCGCTGCCCGCGCCGACCACGACCGCGTCCGCGGTGCGCCGCGCGCCGCCCGCCATGTCAGCCGGTGACCCTGGGCCGCAGGGCCCCGAGGTCGCGACGCGCCAGGGCTCCCTGCCAGACGCCGAGGCCGTATGCGAGGTCGTCGAGGCGGTGCAGCACGGCCCACGTCACCGGGTCCGGGTGCGGTGCCAACGGTTCCCGGTGCACCGCCGCCACCCACGTCACGACGGGTTCCACCGCGGCCGCGATCACCACCCGGCACCGGACGCGGCGCGAGAGCAGCGCCGCCGCCGCGGTCGCCGGCCAGTAGTGCCGCAGCAGCGCCGCGAGGCCCTGGTGCACGCCGAACCAGGCTGCGCGGGCGACGATCCGGGCCGCGACCGCGTCGGCGCCGGGCACCTGGCCCAGGCGGCCGCGCAGCCGCGCGAACATCCAAGCGTAGGTCGCCACCGCGCCGGCGGCCCCGACGCGCGTCCCGGAGAGGACGCCCGCGGCGGCGAGCGCCGAGGGGATCGAGGTGACCACGGGCGCGGCGTGCGGGCCGTGCCGATGGGCCAGTTCGCTCGCACCGGTGCCGTAGAAGCGGCGGCGGTTCAACAGCGCCCGCGCGGTGGTCCGGTGGTCGTGCCCCACGCGGGCGGCGGGCTCGTAGCGCACCGTCCATCCGGCGTCGGCGAGACGCCAGCACAGGTCGACGTCCTCGGCGACCCGCAGATCGGGATCGAAGCCGCCGATGGCCTCGAAGGCGCCACGCCGCACCAGCATCGCCGCCGACGGCACGTAGGCCACGGGGTTCCCCGGTCGCGCGGCGCCGGGCCGCGGGCCCAGGTCGAGGCTCGAATGCAGGCCCGCGTACCGCGCGACGGGCCGCGTCCACGGCGCGTCCTCGAGGCCGACGATGCGGGGCGCGGCGACCGCCACCGTCGGGTCGGCGAACCGCGCGCGGAGCACGTCGGCCCAGCCAGGCCGGGGCACGGTGTCCGCATCGAGGAAGGCGACGAGGCCGGTGTCCGCGAGCGCGGCTCCGCGGTTGCGGGCGTGGGCCGGTCCGCGGTTCTCCGGCAGGCGCAGCAGCCGCACCGCGGGGTCGTCGGGCACGCGGATCGGGACCGCGGAGCCGTCGTCGACGACCACGACCGGCAGGCCGCGCACCGCCCGCAGCAGGCGGTCGACCCCGGCCTGGTCGTCGCGGACGGGTACCACGACGGTGATGTCGCCGGTTCCGTTCTGCGCCGCGGGGACCGGCGCCGCGACGCCGGAATCCAGCAGCCGCCGGGCGAGCCGCGCGGTCGCGGCGTCGTCGACGGTGACGGTGCCGGCGCGGTCGATGAGATCCACGGCGGCCGGCGACAGGGTGAGCAGTCGCATCGGGGAGCCGCCGAGCAGGTGTCGCGGGCCGGGCCGCAGGCACGCCGGGTCGAGCCGGACGGTGAATCCCCTCGGCAGGACGGCGGATTCGGGCGCGGTCATCGCAGCCGCCCGTCGTCGTCGACGGCCCACCGGCCGAGCGCGCCCACGAGGCGGTCGACGGCACCGTCGAGCAGCGCCGCGCCGCGCTCCGCGGTGGCCGTGGTCGGATCGCCGAGGACGCCGGTCGGCGCGACCGCGGCCACGCCCTCGGCGCGAAGCCGGTCGAGGAGCGCGCCGATCGGTGCCGTCTCCCCCGGCGCGAGCCGGTCCTCGCGCACCGCCTCCGGGTCCTCGGCGAGCAGCACGGACGTCTCGGTCTCCCCCGCATGGGCGTCGCCGCCCGGGAAGACGCACGGGAACCACGCGGCGTCGCGGCCCTCGGAGCGGAGCAGTGCCACCGCGGCGCGCAGGGCGTCGAGGTTGCCGCCGTGCCCGTTGACGAGCGCGATCCGCGCCGCCCACCGGGATGCGCTGCGCCCCACCTCCACCAGCACCCGTTCCAGCGCGGCCGTGCCGATCGAGATCGTCCCCGGGAAGGCCTCGTGCTCGCCGGAGGCGCCGTAGGGCAGCGCCGGGGCGAGGACGACGGCACCGTCGGCGCCGGGCGCGGTGGCGCACCGCTCGACGGCTCGGCGTGCGATCACGGCGGCGACGCGGGTGTCGGTGTCCAGGGGAAGGTGCGGGCCGTGCTGTTCGACAGAGCCGACGGGCACGACCAGCACCGGCCCGGCCGGAGGCACCTCCGGCCAGGTCAGCGCGGCGAGCTCGGTCATCTCACGCGCCGAGGACGCGGTCGAAGCCCTCGGGGATGATCAAGTCGTCCCGGCTGAGCTCGGCGACGTCGCCGCGGCCCAGGCCCATGAGGGTCGAGTCGACGCCCATGCGCAGCAGGTCGAGGACGTTCTCGACGCCCGCCTGCCCATTGGCGGCGAGACCCCAGAGGTAGGCGCGGCCGATCATGACGGCCTTCGCGCCGAGGGCGAGGGCCTTGACCACGTCGCTGCCGCGGCGGATGCCGCCGTCGAGCAGGACGTCGAGGTCGGCGCCCACGGCGGCGGCGATGGGGCCGAGCGCGCGGATCGAGGCGGGCGTGCCGTCGAGGTTGTTGCCGCCGTGGTTGGACACGGAGATGGCGGTGGCGCCGATCTCGACGGCGCGCTTCGCGTCGTCAAGCCGGGTGATGCCCTTGACCATGAATTCGCCGCCCCACTGTTCGCGCAGCCACTCCAGGTCCTCCCAGGTGGGCGGCGGGGTGTTCATCCACTGGTAGTACGCGCCGAAGAAGGTGGGGCCGGTCTCGCCGCGGTCGACCAGGTTGGGTGCGGTGAGGTCGGGCACGATGATCCGTCCGTCGCGGATCCAGTCGAGGGCGTAGCGGGGCTTCGTCGCGATCTCGGGGGCGAGCCGCGCGAGGGCCTTGAGGTCCACCTTCTCGGGGATCTCGGGGCTTCCCCAGTCCCGGCCGATATTGAACACCCAGTCGGTGGTGACGATGAGGCCCTGGCACCCCGCCTCCTTGGCACGCTGCGCGCGGGCGAGGATGTCGTCGCGGCTGCCGAGCCAGTAGATCTGGAAGAAGATCTGTCCGTTGACCTCCGTCACCTCCTCCACCGGCTTACTGGCGAAGCTGGACAGGCCCATCGCCGTGCCGCGGGCGGCGGCGGCACGGGCGACGGCGACCTCGCCGTCGGGGTCGACGGCCTGGACGCCCGTCGGGGAGATCATCACCGGGAAGGACAGCTCCTGCCCCATCACCTTGGTGGCGAGGTTGCGCTCGGCCTTGGCCCCCACGACGTGCGGGGCGAAGCCCAGTTCCTCGAAGGCCTTGGTGTTATCGGCGACGGTGATGCCGCCCTGGGTACCCGCCACGAGGGACGAGTAGACCGTGCGCGGCAGGCGCTTGCGGGCGCGGTTCTGCGCCTCGTGGACGGTCTCGAACCAGGGGTTGCGGCGCCACGGATTGTGCTCGGCGAGCGCGGAGAGTCGGGACATGGTGGCGTTCCTCGGGTTTCAGGAGCAGCCGGATGCGGAGCAGCCGGTGGCGGTGGTAGGGGCGAACCCGGCGAGCGGGTTCTCGTCGCAGTCGCGCGACGGCGGGCGGGTCATGAGCGTGAGCGGCACGCCGCGGGAGTGGTCCTTGTTGGCGGTGGGCTTGCTGCGCTCGCCCGCGAGCAGCGGCTCGCCGTAGCCCTGCACGCACTCCGGATCCGGCCCGTCCATCGGCAGGCCGGTGAAGAACTTGGCGGCCATGCAGCCGCCGCGGCAGGAGTCGAAGAAGCTGCACTGCGTGCACGCGCCGGCGCTCTGCGGCTCGCGGAGGGAGCGGAACAGCTCGGAGCGCTGCCACACCTCCTGGAAGCCGCCGTCGCCGGTGACGTTGCCCGCCAAGAAGTTCTCGTGGATCGCGAACGGGCAGGCGTAGACGTCGCCGACCGGATCGATGAGGCAGACGACGCGGCCCGCGCCGCAGAGGTTGAGTCCGGGGAGGCCCCCGGCACCGTCGTTCCCGCCGAACGCGGAGAGGTGGAAGAACGAGTCCCCGGTGAGCACGCCGTCGCCGTGGGCGACGAGCCAGTCGTAGAGCTCGCGTTGCTGCTCGGGCAGGGGGTGAAGGTCGTCCCAGACGTCGGCGCCGCGGCCCGACGGTCGGAGGCGGGTGATGCGCAGGGTGGCGCCGTAGCGGTCGGCGAGGGCCTTGAAATCGTCGAGTTGGGCGACGTTCTGCCGGGTCATAACGACACTGATCTTGGCGTCGCGGAAGCCCGCTGCGGCGAGGTTCTCGAGGGCCGTGATCGCCATGGCGAAGGAGCCGGGGCCGCGCACGGCGTCGTTGACCTCGGCGGTGGCACCGTCGAGCGAGATCTGCACGTCGACGTAGTCGGAGGCGGCGAGCCGCCGCGCGACCTTCTCATCGATGCGCAGGCCGTTGGTGGAGAACTTCACGCCGACCTGGTGCGCGGTGGCGTAGTCGACGAGCTCCCAGAAGTCGGGGCGGACGGTGGGCTCGCCGCCGCCGATGTTGACGTAGAAGACCTGCATGCGCTGCAGCTCGTCGATGATCGCTTTGCACTGCTCGGTGCTGAGCTCGCGGGGGTCGCGCTTGCCGGAGCTGGAGAGGCAGTGCACGCACGCGAGGTTGCAGGCGTAGGTCAGCTCCCAGGTGAGGCAGATCGGGGCGTCGAGGCCGCGTTCGAACTGGTCGACGAGGCGGCCGACGGGGGCGGGGCGGGGCCTTGCGAGGGTGGTCATGTCTCTCACTCCTGGTCGGCGGCCGGGACGATCATCCCGGATCGGGCGAGCGCGTCGAGCGCGCTGAGGTACGGGGGGCGGTCGTCGGCGGCGATGCCCGCGGCGTCGAGCGCGGCTGCGGCGCTTCGATGCTCGTGCAGGGACCGCACCACGTCGACGACGACGAGGTTCTTGAGGAACGAGAGCTTCCGGGTGCCGAAGTGGTAGAGCAGCGCGCCGAAGGGCTCGGGGCGGACCGCGACGCGGGGGTCGACCGCCCAGGCGGCGTCGGGGTCGAAGGACACGGTGGGGGCGTCGGCCCCGGCGGCCACAAGGCCGCCGGGAGCCGGCGCGTGCGCGGTCGTCATCAGTACACGCCGCACATGCCGTCGATGGATACTTCCTCCACCAACGATTCCGTCACGAGCTCGTCCTGCGTCGCAGTCTCCTTGTCGGACATGTGAACCAACCTCCTCAGGCTTGCCGTTGTGGTTCCCGTCACACAGTAATGGCACTCAGTGCAAAATCATAGGGATTCGGCGGAATCAGTCCTGACGTACGATCGCGAACAGTCCCCGACCGGCGGGAACGCGCAGAAAGTAGGCAGCGACGATGGCCCCTCGCGGACGTAGCGGACCGCTCGGCGGGCGCCCCTCCGCGACGACGCGCGGCCACCTCAGCGGCATCGCCATCGACCTGTTCATCGAGAACGGATTCGACGAGACGAGCGTCGACGACATCGCGGCCGCGGCGGGGATCGCCCGGAGAACGCTGTTCCGCTACTACCCGTCGAAGAACTCGCTCGCGTGGGGCGAGTTCGACGATCACCTGGACGGGCTGCGCGGGCTCCTGGACGAGGCGGACGGGACCGGCACGCTCGGCACCGAGCTGCGGGACGCGATCGTCGCCTTCAACCAGGTGCCCGAGTCCGAGCGCGAGCACCACCGCCGCCGGATGCACCTACTCCTGACCGTGCCCGCGCTGCAGGCGCATTCGATGCTCATGTACGCGGACTGGCGGCAGGTGATCGCCGAGCACGTCGCGCGCCGCCTCGATCTCTCCGCGGAGGACCACACTCCGCAGACGCTCGCGTGGATGGCGCTCGGCGTCGCGCTCGCCGCCTACGACCAGTGGCTCCGGCGGCCGGAAGCGGACCTCGAGGAACTCCTCCGCAGCGGCTGCGAACTCCTCATCGCCGCCGCCGACGCGCCGTCGGCCGGGAACGCGCGCTAGACCTTCGCGGGCAGCGGCCGCGCGCCGGCGGGGCCGGCGAAGACCGTCCGGCCCAGGCCCTGCCACACCAGCAGGACGATGCCGAGCGTGACCGAGACGGCGCCGGCGGGGACGTCCAGCGGCCAGTAGCAGATCGCACCGACCACGATCATCGCGGCGCCGATGGCCAGCGAGACCCGCAGGCTCTGCTGCGCCATCGGGATCATCGTGCGGCCGGTGGTCCACAGACTCACCGGCGTGCGGCGCAGCACCTCACTGATCGCGACGGTGAAGAAGGCGGTCACGACGAAGGTGCAGATCGTGAGGATCGGGGCGTAGACGTCGAACCGGAAGCGCTGGATCGTGGGCGCCAACTCCTGCAGCGCGAAGGCGTGCACGAGGAAGATGCCGAAGGACCGGTCGGACGCGGTCTTGAGGAACCTGTCCCAGAACGAGCCCGCGGTGCGGTAGTCCGACCAGTAGGTGCCGGCCGCGTACAGGGCCAGGATGATCATCACGAACATCACCGCGGCGTAGGGGCGGAAGACGTTCGCGGCGTCCGTCGGGAACATGCCGACCATGCTGGTCTTGTAGCCGTACATGATCAGGGTGGCGATCACGACACCGATCGCGACGGTGATGACCCGCCCGCGGAAGCGCGACATCCAGGCCCGCACTTCGCCGAGGTGCATGGCCGCGACGCAGCCGAGCAGCGTGAAGAACTGGTACGGGAAGATCGTCGCCGGCAGGTGGTTCCACAGCTTCGCGAGCAGCCCGTAATTGAACATCTCGGGGCGCGCGGTGGTCATGTAGTGCAGCAGGACCAGATGGAAGACGAAGCTCGCCGCCAGCAGGTACTTGTGGTAGCCCATCGTCCAGCGGAGGAACTTCAGCAGGAACGGGAAGATCAGGTACACCTGCATCGTCACGAAGACGAAGTAGAGGTGGTACCAGGCGTCGCCGGTGAGCAGGTCGTAGCCGAGGACCTTGAGCGCGGCCTTCGTCGACTCCCAGGTCTCGAAGGTGCGGGTGACGTTGGAGAACGCCGGCGGCCACATCACGTACATGTGGTAGAGCCAGTAGAAGACGCTCCAGGTCAGGAACGGCAGGCCCACCGCCTTGTAGCGGCGCCGCCAGAAGTCGATCGGGTCGAGCTTGCGGTCGCGGTACTGGTAGACCAGCACGAAGCCGGTGAGCGCGAAGAAGGCGTTGCGCGTGTAGTGGAAGATCGTCTGCACCGCGTTGGAGGCGACGCTGAACGGGAACGTCGTGCCGGAGACGCAGTGGTCGAAGATGACGCCGGCGAAGGTCACGATCCGGACGATGTCGAGCTCGAAGAGGTGGCCGCCGCCGCGCTTGGGCTTCGACGGTGCCGCGGGCTCCGTTCCGTTCGCCGGCTCGGTCGGCGGCGCGGGCTCCGCGAGAGTGGGCGCCGCCATCGCGGGTTCAGGCGTCGGCTCGACGCCGCGTTCGCTCATCGTCTGGTCCACACCCACTGATCAACAATCCCAACTACAGCACGGCAATACCTGGTCACAGGCCGCTTCGTACGGTAACCGGTGGAGTTGCACCCCTCCAACTCGGGAAGCGGACTCCCAGGAGACTGCCAGGGGCAGGGTCCGCAGCCGAGGGCGGACACCGGCGGACCACTCAGTTCGCGGTCCAGCCGCCGTCCATCGTGTACGAGGCGCCGGTGACCATCGCCGCGGCCGGGCTGCACAGCCACGCGACCAGGCCCGCGACCTCGTCGGGCTCGATGAGGCGCTTGATGGCCGGGCGGGCGAGGAAGACCTCGTCGGTGACCTGCTGCTCGGTGATGCCGTGCGCCGCGGCCTGCTCGGCGATCTGCTTCGCGACCAGCGCGGTGCGCACGTAGCCGGGGTTGACGCAGTTGCTGGTGACGCCGTGCTCGCCGCCCTCCAGCGCGGTGACCTTCGACAGCCCCTCCACGCCGTGTTTCGCGGCGACGTAGGCGGCCTTGTACTTCGAAGCGCGCAGCCCGTGCACCGAGGACAGGTGCACGATCCGGCCGAAGCCGCGCTCGTACATGCCGGGAAGCGCGGCCCGCGTGAGGAGGAAGGGCGCCTCGAGCATCAGCGTGAGGATCCGGTGGAACCACGCCGGGTCGAAGTCCTCGATCGGCGCGACGTGCTGCACTCCGGCGTTGTTCACCAGGACGTCGACGTCGAGGCGCAGTTCCGCCAGGGCGGCGGTGTCGGTGAGGTCGAGTTCGAGGGCGGACCCGCCGATCTCCGCGGCCAGATCCGCCGCCGCGGCGCCGTCCCGGTCGACGACGGTGACGACGGCACCGTCGGCGGCGAGGCGACGCGCGACGGCCGCCCCGATCCCGGCGGCGCCGCCCGTCACCATCGCCCTCACGACCGCGCCCCGGCCGCCTGCTCCGCCTTCAGGGCCGCGCGGTCCTGGGCGTCGATCGTGGCGAGGTCGATGCCCTTGGTCTCGCGGACGAAGAAGACCGCGGCGAAGGTGATGGCGCAGGCGAGCGCGAGGTACACCGCGACGGGGACCGACGAGTGGAAGTCCTTGAGCAGCTTGGTCGCGATGATCGGCGCCAGGGAGCCGGCGACGACCGAGGTGACCTGCGCGGCGACCGAGACGCCCGAGTAGCGCATGCGGGTCGGGAAGGACTCCGCCATGATCGCGGGCTGCGGCGCGTACATCAGCGCGTGGAACATGAGGCCGATCGTCACCGCGGCGACGACCACGACGCCGTGGCCCGTGTCGAACATGGGGAAGGCGAAGAAGCCCCACGTCGCGGCCAGCGCGGCGCCCGCCCAGTACACGGGACGGCGGCCGACGCGGTCGGTGAGCGCACCCGCGAGCGGCATCACCGCGAAGTGGACGGCGTGCGCGATGAGCAGCCACATCAGGATGTCGGAGGTGTCCATCTTGACCACGGTCTTGAGGTACGTGATCGAGAAGGTGACCACGAGGTAGTAGAAGATGTTCTCGCCGAAGCGCAGGCCCATGGCCGAGAGCACGCCGCGCGGGTAGCGCTTGACGACCTCGACCACGCCGTAGGAGACGGCCTTCTCCTTCTCGATCTCCTGCTGGGCCTCCTTGAACAGCGGCGACTCGTCGACCTGGGTGCGGATGTAGTACCCCACCAGCACGATGACCGCGGAGAGCCAGAAGGCGACGCGCCAGCCCCAGGCCAGGAAGTCCGCCTCGGACAGCGCGTTGGTCAGGATCAGCAGCACGACGGTGGCGGCCAGGTTGCCGCCCGGCACGCCGGCCTGGGGCCACGACGCCCAGAAACCGCGGCGGGCGTTCGGGCTGTGCTCGGCGACGAGCAGTACCGCGCCGCCCCACTCGCCGCCCACCGCGAAGCCCTGGATGAAGCGCAGCACCACCAGGAGGAAGGGCGCCCAGTAGCCGATCTGGTCGAAGGTGGGCAGGCAGCCCATGAGGAAGGTGGCGACACCGACCATGAGGATGGAGACCTGCAGGAGCTTCTTGCGGCCCAGCTTGTCGCCGAGGTGACCGAAGACGATGCCGCCGATCGGCCGGGCGGCGAAGCCCACCGCGTAGGTGACGAAGGCGGCGATGATGGCGTCGTACTCGCTCGCGCCCGCCTTGAAGAAGATCTTGTTGAAGACCACCGTGGCGGCGATCCCGTAGAGGAAGAACTCGTACCACTCGACGACCGTGCCGGCCATCGACGCGGCGACGATCTTGCGCAGGCCCCCGGGGCGTTCGAGGGACTCCTGCTGGTCGGTCTGCGTCATACCCACTCCTTGTGCGACGGATCACGACGACGGTCAGGTGTGACGTGCGCCATGCTCAACGCAGTATGTATGGATAAAATCGCACACACAATGCCCACATTCGCGGATCGGATCTGCATTCATGCACACTCGTGAGCCGAGCGCCGACGGCCTGCTCACCCTCCTGGCCGTCGCCCGAACCGGCCGCTACACGGCCGCCGCCGACGTCCTGGGCATCAACCACACGACCGCCTCGCGCCGGGTCGCGGCGCTCGAGCAGGCGCTCGGCGGGCCGCTGCTCGCCCGCGGCGCGGCGGGCTGGGAGCTCACCGAGTTAGGCAGGTCGGGCGTCGCCGCCGCCGAGCGGATCGAGGCGGTGCTCCACGGCCTGGACGCCGACACCGACCACGACCTGCACGGCAAGGTGCGCATCGCCGCGACCGACGGCATCAGCGCCCGGGTCGTGGCACCCGCCATCGCGCTACTCGGGCGGGCCCACCCGCGGCTGTCGGTCGACCTGCTGACGGTGACGCGCCGCGCACCGTCGACCCGGTCCGGGGTGGACGTCGAGATCGTGGTGGGCCGCCCCGACACCTACCGGGTGGAGCCGGAGCTGCTCGCGCCGTACCGGCTCGGCCTGTACGGGTCCCGCGACTACCTCGCGGCCGAGGGGACGCCGCAGCGCCCGCGCGACCTGGCGGGGCGGCCGCTGGTGTACTTCATCGACTCGATGCTCACGGTCGACGACCTCGACCTCGCCCGGGTACTCGTCCCCGACATGACCGACCGCCTCAGCTCGACGAACGTGCTCGTGCACGTCGAGGCCACCTGCGCCGGGGCCGGGCTGGGCCTGCTCCCGTGCTTCCTCGCCGACTCCCGCCCCGACCTGGTGCGGGTGCTGCCCGACGACGTCTCGGTGCAGCTCGAGTACTGGATGGTGGTGCGCCCCGAGGCGGCGCAGCGGCGCGAGGTGGCGGCCGTCGTCGACGCGCTGCGGTCCCGGACCGCGTCGATGCGTGCCGCCCTCCTGGGACTTCCGCTCCCCCACCGGAGGCCACTGCGGGAGTTCACCGATCCGCGCTAGACTGTCCGCTTGACCATGAGCGCATCGACTGCCGGCGGAGGGCCCTCGTTCACCCCCGAGGACCTGATCGGCTTCTTCGGGGGGCCGACCGTGCGTCGCGCGGGCGAGTACGTGGGCACCGGCCTCATCGGCGACCTCGAATGGGACGACGAGAAGCGCCTCGTCACGGGCGCCGTCGCGGGAACCCGCGAGTACGACACCCAGGTCTGGGTCGAGCCCGGCGGCTCCGGCTGGCGGCCCGTGCGCAGCCTGTGCACGTGCCCCGTCGCCCTCAACTGCAAGCACGGCGCCGCGCTGCTCCTCGAACTCACCGCCGAGGACGTCGAGGAGAGCGTGGTCGAGCAGCCGGACCCCTGGGAGCAGCAACTCGCCGCCCTGCTCCCGGAGGCACCGCGGGCCGGCGCCGCCGTGCTGCCCGTCGCCCTGCAGTTCGACGTCGACGAGCGCGGCGTCGTCTCCGGCCAGCGCCTCCAGGTGCGGCTCGCGACGCCCGGCATGCGCGACGGTTCGTGGGTCGCCGGCGACGTGCGGTGGCGCACCATCGCCACCGCGCCCCGGGTCGCGCCGGCGCAGCGCGACGTCCTCGCGCCGCTCGCGCAGCTCATCACCTGGTCGCTGTACGGCGTGGACGCCTGGGCCGACCTGGGCATGATCGACACCCCGCTGCTCTGGGAGCAGTTGCGCGCCGTCCGCGACGCGGGCGTTCCGCTGCTGAGCAAGAAGGCGAAGGGCACCGTCGTGCTGGGCCCGCCGACGCGGCTCGGCCTCGTCACCCGAGCGGTCGACGGCAGCGTCGAACTGGACCGGGAGGTCGATTTCGGCGACGGCCCGCAGCCCTTCACCGGCGGGCTGCTCGGCGCGCACCGCGCCCTCGGCGTCTTCCAGCAGGACGGCGACGTACTGCGGCTCGCCCCGCTCGATCCGCCGCTGTCCGCGCGCCACACCACGGCGCTGCGCCGCTTCACGCCCGTACGGGTGCCCGCCGCCGCGGTGCCGGAATTGCGCGAGAAGTACCTGCCCTACTTGGCGGCGGTGGCCCCCGTGCGCGACCCGGATCAGCTGGTCGGGGAGGTGGAGGTGTCGGGCCCCGAGCTGCTCTGCACCGCCCGCTACTTCCCCGAGGCGGCGGAGCTCGAGGTCGACTGGAAGTGGCGCTACACCGTGGGCGGCGAGGCCCGGGACTTCGTGCTCGGGCGCGAGCCCGCGGGCCTGGCGGACGCGGTCGGGCAGCAGCGGATCACCCGCGCGATGGCCGTGGCGCTGCGCGAGGCGAGCGTGGGCGTGGACCACTCGCAGGGCTTCTACCGGGGTACCGAGGCCGCGGTCTGGCTCGCCGAGGTGGCCCCGGTGCTGCGGTCGGTGCCGTCCGTGCTCGTCGAGGTCACCGATGATCCCGGGTTCCGCTGGGCCGAGAGTTCGGCGTCGGTGTCCGTGCGGGTGCGGGGCGATGCCGACAACGCGTCGACGGACTGGTTCGACCTCGAGGTCGCCGTGGAGGTCGACGGCGAAGAGGTCCCGTTCCGCGACGTCTTCACCGCGGTCGCCGCGGGCCACGACACCCTCGTGACGCCCGGCGGTGTCCTCGCGCGCATCGACGGCGAGCGCTTCGACCGCCTCCGCGAGCTGATCGGCGAGGCGCGGGACCTGCCCGCGCGCGGCGCCCGGCGCGGGGCGCGAGCCGGCGGCCCCGGGTCCGACGATCGGGGTCTGCGGATCAGTAGGTTCCAGGCGGGCCTCGTCGACGACCTCGCCGATCTCGCCGACGCCACGGATTTCGACGGTGACTGGTCCCGCCGGGTCGGCGCCCTCACGGCGGGCGACCTGGCGCGGCAGGAGGCACCGTCGACCCTCGCGGCCGAGCTCCGGCCCTACCAGCGCGACGGCCTGGACTGGCTGTCGTTCCTCTACGACAACGACTTCGGCGGCATCCTCGCCGACGACATGGGCCTCGGCAAGACCGTCCAGACGCTGGCGTTGATCTGCCGGGCGCACGAGCGGGCCGGCGACCGCGACCCCGGCCCGTTCCTGGTGGTCGCGCCGACATCCGTCGTCGGCAACTGGGCGGCGGAGTGCAAGCGGTTCGCGCCGCACCTGTCGGTGGCGGTGATCTCGGAGACCTCGCGGAAGTCGGGGGCCTCGATCGCGTCGGTCGTGCGCGGCGCGGACGTCGTGCTCACCTCGTACACGCTGCTACGACTGGACGCCGAGGAGTACGCGGGCGTCACGTGGGCCGGCGTGATCCTCGACGAGGCGCAGTTCGTGAAGAACCCCCGCTCCAAGGCCTTCGCCGCGGTCTCCCTGCTGGACCGCCCGTTCACCCTCGCCGTGACCGGCACCCCGATGGAGAACCACCTCGAGGAGCTCTGGGCACTCACCGCGCTGACGGTGCCGGGGCTGTTCCCGGGGCGGTCGTGGTTCGCCGAGGAGTACCGGCGCCCCATCGAGCGCGGCGGCGACGACGACCGCCTCGCGCGGCTGCGGCGCCGCGTGCGGCCGTTCATGCTGCGGCGCACCAAGGATCTCGTGGCGAAGGACCTGCCCGAGAAGACGGAATCCGTGGTGCAGGTGGAGCTCTCGGAGGAGCACCGGCACACGTACGACCGCGTGCTGGCCGATCAGCGGGCGAAGCTGCTGGGCCTGCTGGACGACTTCGAGGGGAACCGCTTCGAGATCCTGCGGTCGCTCACCATGCTGCGGCGGCTGGCGCTCGACCCGTCGCTCATCGACGAGGAGCTCGCGGTCGAGGACGTCGCCAAGCTCGACTACCTCACCGACAAGCTGGACGAGTTGCTCGAGGAGAAGCACGCGGTGCTGGTGTTCAGCCAGTTCACCGGGTTCCTGCGCAAGGCCGCCGAGCGGCTGGACGAGGAGGGCGTCGAGTACGCCTACCTCGACGGCTCGACGACGGATCGCGCCGCGGCGATCGAGAAGTTCACCTCCGGCGAGGTGCAGGTCTTCCTGATCTCGCTCAAGGCCGGCGGCTTCGGCCTCAACCTGGTGCAGGCCGACTACTGCTTCCTGCTCGACCCGTGGTGGAACCCGGCGGCGGAGGCCCAGGCCATCGACCGCGCGCACCGCATCGGGCAGACCCGCAGCGTGATGGTCTACCGGCTGGTGTCCGCGGACACCATCGAGGACAAGGTGATGGCGCTCAAGGAGCGCAAGGCCGCACTGTTCGAGTCCGTCGTGGGCGGCGAGGGCGGCTTCGACGCGCGCCTGGCCGCCTCCGACATCCGGGCGCTGTTCGAGGACTGAGCGCCTCGGGCGGGATCCGGCCAGCCGTCGGGGATCGGCGATCCGATCGCCCGCGCGAACGCGGCGGGATCCTCCACCAGGGCCGTCAGCAGGGGCGCTGTCGCCGGGTCCACGCGGACCGTCGGGGTCGTCGTCATGCGTCGAGCATCACGCCGGACGACGTGGCGCGCACGACCTTTCCGACGGCCCGCTCAGGCGGCGGTCAGCGCCTCGAGGGCGTGGCCGTCGGGGGAGCGGAAGTAGACGCCGCGCCCGCCGAACCGGTGGTTGATCTCCCCGGCGCCGGAACCGTCGGGCTGCGCCCAGAAGTCGAGGCCGCGCTCGGTGATCCGCGCGAAGATCTCGTCGAACTCCTGCTCGGAGACGAGGAAGGCGTAGTGCTGCGGGTGGATCGGCGCGGGGACGGTCATGACGTCGAGGACGACGTCGTTGGCGAGGCGCACCTGGTGGAAGTGGCCGCCGCCGACGTCCGTCGGCGGCTCGAGACCGAGCAGCTCGGTGAGGAACCGCGCGGTCTCGAGGTTGTCGGTGGCGGCCACGATGGTGTGGTTCAGTTCGATGCTCATACCGCAAACGCTAGGACCTCAACCCGCGTTCATGTCAATGGCTCACGGTCACCGGAATCCGCCGCGCTCACGAACCGCAGGACTGCCTCCCAGAAGGCCTCCGCGGAGGCACCGTCGAACTCGTCCGGGAGTGAGGGGTCGGTGAACAGGTGGCCCGCCCCCGGGTACTGGACGAACTCGCCGACGGCGCCCGCCGCACCGACGGAGCGCAGCACCGACTCGACCGAGCCGGGCTGCAGGAAGGGATCGTCCAGCGCGTAGTGCAGCTGCGCCGGAACGCCCTGCGGCCAGCGTTCCTGCCCGATCATGTCCAGCGGGAGGGCCCCCGAGCAGAGCACCGCGCGGCTCACGGGCCGGTTGCAGGCGACGTAGGTGGACATGCCGCCGCCGTTGGAGAAGCCCATGACCACCAGATCGTCCGGGAGGCCCTCGACCGCGGCGAGCGCGGACGCCATGAGCGCCGGGTAGCCGATGCCCTCCGCGAAGGCGGAGGCCTCGTCGTACGAGTCGAAGACGCGGCCCTCGTACTGGTCGACCACGCGCACGGTGTGTCCCGCGGCGCGGAGCCGGTCCGCGGCGAGCCGGACACCCTCTCGCACGCCGAGCACGGAATGGAACAGCGCGACGGTACTCATGCGCGCCAACCTACGGAGCTCCGGCCGTTCCAGTTGGCGAGGCGCTCGGTGGGGCCGGCGCCCTCGCGCGGCTCGACGACGGGGCCGAACGGGACGTCGCCGCCGCGGAACTCGGCGGGCAGCACCTGCTTGACCACGGAGAGCACGCCCTCGGGCAGCGCGGCCTCGGGGAACTCGGGGTTCTGGCCGGTGGCGACGGCGAGATCCCAGCCGTGGACGAGGGTCTCGTTGATGTACATGCCCAGCGCGGCGAAGCCGGGGACGACGCCCCACGGGACGGTGACCTCGCGCTCCAGCGGGGCGGCGTCCCAGGCGGCGAGGGCGCGCTCGCGCAGCGCGCCGTAGGTGGCGGCGTCGTACTCGTCCGCGAGGAAGGGCTGCCCCTCGACGGTGGCGACCTCGGCCAGCGCGACGGAGCGCATGCCGACGGCGTTGAGGTGCCGCGCGAGGGTGCGGACGTCGAACTCGTCGCACGGGGTGGGCTTGTCGAGCTGGTCCTCCGTGACGCCCGCGAGCAGGGACTGCATCCAGGCGGAGACGGCGGCGTAGGAGGGGCGGGGATCAGTGGCTGTATCGGTCATGAGAACGATTCAACAGCCCTAACATGACGCCTTCTGTCATGTTTTCCTGGCAGTCTGGGATCCATGCGCGCCGACCGTCTCCTCTCCGTCCTCATGCTGCTGCGCCACCGCGGCACCATGACGGCCGCGCAGATCGCCGCGGAGCTGGAGGTGTCCACCCGCACGGTGCTGCGCGACGTCGAGGCGCTCGGCGTCGCGGGCGTCCCCGTCTACACCGATCGCGGCCGCGGGGGCGGGATCAGCCTGCTCCCCGGCTACCGCACCGACCTCACGGGCCTCACCCTCGACGAGGCGAAGGCCCTGCTGGCCGGCGCGCCGGACTCCCCCGCGTTCGCGGGCGCGATGCGCAAGGTGGCGGCGGCGCTGCCGGAGGCGCACCGTCGGGAAGCGGCGGCGGCCGCCCAGCGGATCCACGTGCGCCCCGACGGTTTCGCCCGCGCCCCCGAACCGGACCCGCACCTCGGCGAGCTGCAGCGCGCCGTCATCGACGGGCTGCGGGTGCGGGCCGTGTACCGGCCCCGCGGGGGCGACGCCGCCGAGCGCACGCTGGACCCCGTCGGGCTGGTCCACGCGGGGCAGGCCTGGTATCTCATGGCGCTGCGGGACGGCGAGCGGCGCACCTATCGGACGTCGCGGTTCGAGGAGGTCACGGTGCTCGCCGAGCCCGCGCAGCGCCCCGCGGAGGTGGACCTCGCGGCCGAGTTCGAGCGCTCCCGCGCGTCGTTCCGCTCCGGGCACGAGGCGATCACCGTCGACCTGCGGGCCGACGAGTACGGCTGGACCAAGCTGTCCGGGTTCGGTTCCATCGTCACGCCGCCCGGGCCCGACGGTGCCGGCACCCTCGGCTTCAGCGACTTCGGGCGCGCGGTGTGGACGCTATGGGGCGTGCTGCCATACATCGAGGTGCTGGGGCCGCCCGCGGTGCGCGCGGCGCTCACCGCCCGGCTCGCCGCGGCGACCGAGGCGCTGGGGACGGAGGCGCTCGGGACGGACTAGGAGGCGCCGTCGGCCATCGCGCGCCGGATCCAGGCCTCCACACCGGCGATGTGCACCGTCGCGCAGGCGCAGGCCACGTCGGCCTGCCCCGCGACCAGCGCCTCGTAGATCTGCCGGTGCTCGGCGATCGTCCGCGCGCGGGCGTCCTCCTGCTCGTTCCCGCGCCACACCCGGGCGCGCAGAGTGGGGGCGGACAGGCCCGCGATGAGGGCCCGCAGCACCGGATTGCCGGACGCCTCCGCGATGGTCTGGTGGAACAGGATGTCCTGCTGCACCAGGGTTTCCACGGAGGCGTCGGGCCCGCCGAGCGACAGGGTGCCCTCCAGGACCGCGAGCGCCTCCTCGGTGATGCGGTGGGTGGCCATCGCGGTGGCCGCCGGCTCGAGAATGCGGCGCACCTCGAAGAAGTGCAGCACCGAGTCCTCCTGCTGGAAGTCGACGACGAAGCCCATCGTGTCGAGCAGCAGGGTGGGTTCGAGGCTCGTGACGTAGGTGCCGTCGCCCTGGCGGACGTCCAGGATCCGCAGCATCGCCAGCGCGCGGATCGCCTCCCGGAGCGAGTTGCGCGAGAGGCCGAGGCGCGCGGCGAGATCGGCCTCGCGGGGCAGGCGGCTCCCGGCGGGCAGCTCGCCGGCGGTGATCATCTCCTTGAGCTTGAGAATCGCGTCGTCCGTCCGCGAGATCCGCCCGGCACCCTCGTTGGTCGACATCGATCGATCGTAACGGCGGGAGGGCGCCGGCGGCCTCACAACGCGGCCTCGAGGTCGGCCCACAGCGCGTCGGGCGGGGGCGCGGCCAGCAGGTCGAGGTCGGTGCGGACCTCTTCCGCGGACCGCATGCCGAGCAGCACCGTCCGCACGGCGGGGTGGCGCAACGGGAAGTGCACGGCGGCGTGCGGCAGCGTGGTGCCGTGCGCGCGGCACACCGCCGCGAGCCGGCGCGCCCGGTCCAGGACGGTGGGCGGGGCGGGCGCGTAGTCGTAGGTGGCGCCCGGGCGCGGCTCGACCGAGGCGGAGACGCCCGAGTTGAAGACGCCGCCGGCGGCCACCGAGACGTCGCGCTCGAGGCAGGCCGGCAGCAGGTCGTCGGCCGCGCTGCGGTCGAGCACCGTGTACCGGCCGGCGATCAGGACCGCGTCGAGGTCGGTCTCGCGGACGAAGCGGGTGAGCATCGCCGACTGGTTCATCCCGGCGCCGTAGGACGCGATGACGCCCTGCCTGCGCAGCTCGTCGAGCGCCGGGAAGGCGCCGTCCATCGCCGCCGCGAAGTGCTCGTCGGGGTCGTGGACGTAGACGACGTCGATCCGGTCGCGGCCCAGCCGCTCCAGACTCGCCTCGATGGACCGCAGTACACCGTCGCGACTGAAGTCCCACACCCGCTCGACGTCCGCGTCGACCGCGAAGCCCTCGGAGTCGGCCGACGGTGCGCCCGCCGCCGGACGGAGCAGGCGGCCCACCTTGGTGGAGATCACCACGTCCCCCCGATCGCCCAGGGCCGCACCGAGCCTGCGCTCGGACAGCCCGAGCCCGTAGTGCGGGGCGGTGTCGAAGTAGTCGATGCCCGCTCCGGCGGCGGCGCGCACCGCTTCCGTCGCCGCCGCGTCGTCGACGGCGGTGAACAGGTTCCCGATCGCCGCGGCGCCGAAGGAGAGCGGCCCCACGCGCAGCCCTCCGCGACCGAACGAGCGGGTCCCGTGCACGGATGTCACCGCGGCGGCGGGAGTCGGAGGCCGCTCATGCCACCGTCGACGGCGAGCGAGGTGCCCGTGGTGGCGGACGCGGCGGGGCCGAGCAGGTAGCAGATCGCGCCCGCGACCTCGGCCGCCGTGACCAGCCGTCCGGTGGGTTGACGCCGGCGCAGCTGCTCGGCCTCGGCCTCGGGATCGGCGGCCGCGTCGAGCAGCCGGCGCACCCACGGGGTGTCGACGGTGCCGGGGTTGACGCAGTTGAACCGGATCCCCTCGCGCACATGGTCGGCCGCCATCGCGCGGGTCATCGATTCGATCGCGCCCTTCGACGCGCTGTAGAGCGCGCGGGCGGGCAGGCCCGCGGTCGCGGCGATCGAGCAGGTGTTGACCACCGCCGGGTTGGGCGACCGGCGCAAGTGCGGCAGCGCCGCTCGGGTCGTCCGCACCGTGCCGAGGACATTGACGTCCAGCACCTTCCGCCAGTCGTCGAGCGATCCCGCCTCGACGGTGCCCTGCGCCCCGATCCCGGCGTTGTTGACCAGTCCGTCGATCCCGCCGAGACGGTCGGCCGCGGCGGCGACGGCGGTCGCGACCGAGTCGTCGTCGGCGACGTCGCACGCGATGCCGAGGGAGCCGGGCGGGGCGTCGCCGGGCTGCAGGTCGAGCACGGCCACGACCGCTCCGCGGTCCATGAGCTCCTCCGTCGTCCGGCGCCCGATCCCCGAGGAGCCTCCGGTCACGACGGCCCGGAATCCGGCGAATTCGTCTGCGTTGCTCATGATGCCCCCTTCCAGGCCTCCCCGTCGGGGAAGCCGAACCGCACGAGCGTCTCCGGCCGGATCTGCGCCGAGAAGCCGGGCGCCGAGGGTGCCGCGTAGGCGCCGTTCACGATGCGCACCGGGTCGAGGAAGTGCTCGTGGAGATGGTCGACGTACTCGATCGTGCGGTCCGCGATCGTCCCGGAGACCGCGACGTAGTCGAACATGGCGAGGTGCTGCACCAGCTCGCACAGGCCGACGCCACCCGCGTGCGGGCACACCGGGATCCCGAACTTCGCCGCCAGCAACAGGATCGCGATGTTCTCGTTGACGCCGGCGACGCGGGTGGAGTCGAGCTGCAGGACGTCGAGCGCCTCGGCCTGGAGGAACTGTTTGAACAACACCCGGCTGTGGGCGTGCTCGCCGGTGGCGATGCGGACCGGCGCCGCGCGGCGGCGGATCGCGGCGTGTGCGAGCACATCATCCGGCGCCGTGGGTTCCTCGACCCACCACGGATCGAATTCGCGCAGCCGGTCGATCGCCGCGATCGCCTCGTCGACGTCCCACCGCTGGTTCGCGTCGACGGCGATCCGCACGTCGTCGCCGACCACCGAGCGGGCGAGGGCGAACCGTCGGACGTCGTCGTCGACATCGGCGCCGACCTTGAGCTTGATCTGCGTGAACCCCTCCGCCACGGCCTCTTTCGCGAGCCGCGCGAGCTTCTCGTCCGAGTAGCCGAGCCAGCCGGGCGAGGTGGTGTAGGCGGGGTAGCCGTCCGCCCGGAGGGCCGCGGCGCGCTCCGCCCGGCCCGGTTCGGCGGCTGTGAGGAGGGCGAGGGCCTCGTCGGGCGTGAGGGCGTCGGTGAGGTAGCGGAAGTCGACGAGGTCGACGATCTCCTGCGGGCTCAGCCCGGCGAGGAGCTGCCACAGCGGCAGGCCCGCGCGCTTGGCACGGAGGTCCCAGAGGGCGTTGACCACGGCGCCGATCGCCATGTGCATCACGCCCTTCTCGGGGCCGAGCCAGCGCAGCTGCGCGTCGTAGACGAGTTCGCGGTACGTGCCGCCGAGGTCGCCGAGGACGGCGTCGACGTCGCGCCCGAGGACGTAGGGCGCCAGGGCCTCGATCGCGGCGCGCTGCACGTCGTTGCCGCGGCCGATGGTGAAGACGAAGCCGTGTCCCTCAAGGCCGTCGCCGGCGTCGGTCTCGAGGATCAGGTATGCCGCGGAGTAGTCGGGGTCGACGTTCATCGCGTCGGACCCGTCGAGCTCGGCCGAGGTGGGGAACCGCACGTCGAGCGTGCGGAAACCGGTGAAGACGCCCGGCATCTCAAGCCTCCCCGAGGACGGAACGATGGCCGCCGAGCAGGTCGATGCGGGTCTCGATCACGTCGCCGCGACGCAGGTAGGGCTTCGGGTCCGGGTAGCCGAAGGCGACCCCGGCGGGCGTGCCGGTGTTGACCACGTCGCCGGGCTCGAGAACCATGAATCGGCTCAGGTACCGGATGATCTCGCCGACGCCGAAGATCATCTGCGCCGTGTTCGCCTGCTGGCGCACCTCACCGTTGACGGTGAGCGAGATGTCGAGCCGCTGTGGGTCGGGCACCTCGTCGGCGGTGACCAGCTCTGGGCCGAGCGGGTTGAAGGTCTCGCAGTTCTTGCCCTTGTCCCAGGTGCCGCCGCGGTTCATCTGGAAGTCGCGCTCGGAGACGTCGTCGGAGACGGTGTACCCGGCGACGCACGCGAGCCCCTGCTCGGCATCGTCGAGATACCGTGCGGTGCTGCCGATCACGGCGGCCAGCTCCACCTCGTAGTCGGTGGCGGACGAGCCGCGCGGGATCAGCACCTCGTCGTGCGGGCCGACGATCGTCGCCGAGGTCTTGAGGAACATCACGGGCTCGGCGGGCTCCTCGTGCTGCGTCTCCTGCGCGTGGGCGAGGTAGTTGACGCCGATGCAGACGATCTTGCCCGGCCGGGCGACGGGGGCGCCGACGCGGAGCCCGGTGGGATCGAACTCCGGGAGCCGGCCGGCGTCGAGGGCCTCCGTGAGCAGCCGCTGCGCGTCGCCGAGGGTCCCCGGGTGGTAGTCGGGGACCACGGCGGAGGCGTCGAACCATCGCCCGTCCCCCGTGGACACGATCGGGCGTTCGGCGCCCGCCTCTCCGACTCGTCGCAGTCTCATCGACGTCCTTCCCGCGTTGGATCGATCGGCCCGAGCGGTCCCGGGCGGCTCTCACGACAGCGCCGGGCGCTGTGTCATGAGTCACACGCGTTGACTTTAAACATCGGAGGTCTGTTGGTCAACCTGGTGCACCTGAGCCCTCGAGGACGTAGGCTGGCCGCAGATGCCGGAAGAGTGATCGGAGGAATCGTGCCGGAGACGATCGCCCTGCACACGCGACTCAAGGCCGGTGCCGAGGAGGAGTACGACCGCGTGCACGCCGCGATCCCCGCGGACCTCGACGGTGCGCTCCGCGCCGCCGGCGTCCGCTCCTGGCGGATCTGGCGCGACGGGCGCGAGCTCTTCCACCTCGTCAAGGTCGACGACTACCGCGCCATGCGACGCCGGCTGGCGGATCATCCGGCGAACGTGCCGTGGCAGGCCAGGATGGCGGAGCTGCTCGACGTACCGGACGACTACTCCGGCGACGACCACGGCATTCCCCTGGTCTGGGCGCTCCCCCTCGGGCCGGCATGATCGTCGACGCCCATCACCACCTCTGGGATCGCGCGCGGCAGGATCACGGCTGGCTCGGCGCGCCGGGCCTGGAGGCCATCCGGCGCGACTTCACCGTCGCCGATCTCGCGGCGGCGACGGCGGCCACGGGCCCCGTCGAGGTGGGCGCGACGATCGCGGTGCAGGCGCTGAACTCGTCCGCGGAGACGCACGACCTCCTCGCCGCGGCCGGGCCGACGGGCGCAGTCGTCGGATGGGTGGACCTGAGCTCGGCGCGGTGCGGCGCGCGGCTGGAGCAGCTCGCCGCCGCGCCCGGCGGCGCGCGCCTGCGGGGCCTGCGGCACCTCGCGCAGGACGAGCCCGACCCACGCTGGCTCGTGCGGCCGTCCGTGCTCCGCGGGCTCGCGACCGCGGCCGAGCGCCGGCTCGCCGTCGATCTCCTGGTCCGCGCGCCGCAGCGCGCCGCGGCGCTCGAGGCCGCGCGACTGATGCCCGGCACGTCGTTCGTCATCGATCACGCCGGGAAGCCGAACATCGGTGCGGGCGAATGGGAGCCGTGGGCCGCGTGGATCACCGCGATGGCGGCGCTCCCCCATGTCGTGTGCAAGCTGTCGGGCCTGGTGACCGAGTGCCCGCCGCAGCCGTGGAGCCGCTCCCTCATCGAGCCGTACGCGCGGCACGTGCTCGACGTCTTCGGGGCGGATCGGGTCATGTTCGGCTCCGACTGGCCGGTCTGCCTGCTGCAGGCCTCCTACGCGCAGGTGCTCGGGCTCACCGTCGACCTGCTCGACGGTGCCTCGCCCGCCGAGCGGGAGGCCGTGCTCGGCGGCACCGCGCGGCGCGTCTACCGGCTCCCGGCCTGACGGGGCGGTCTCAGGCCAGGTCCACCCGCACGACTGTGCCGTCGGCGCCGCTGGTGGCGACGCCGCGGCCCGTGCGGTCACCGTCGGGGAAGTGGAGCGTCAGGTCGGCGCCCTCGCCGAGGAAGTTGCGCCACCACTGCTTCTGCTCCGGCATGGCGACGCCGATGACCACCTCGTCGCCGCGGCGCTGGTAGGCGACGGGCAGCGAGAAGCGCTTGCCGGACTTGCGGCCGGTGTAGCTGATGGTGACCATCGATTTCCCCAGCGCCGGCCCGATCACCGGAAGGGACAGCAGGGGCGTGAACGCGGCGTTGAACAGCTTGGCCGTGCGCTGGAACAGGTTCATGCCACCACGGTAACCGCGTCGGCATACTGGGGTGGTGAAGCTGATCCTCAACGTCATCTGGTTGGTGCTGTGCGGGTTCTGGATGGCCGTCGGGTACGCGGTCGCCGGGATCATCTGCTGCCTGCTGATCGTGACCATCCCGTTCGGGCTGGCGTCGTTCCGCATCGCCAACTACGCGCTGTGGCCCTTCGGGCGGACGGTGGTCGATCGCCCCGGCGCCGGCGCCGCGTCGCTGGTGGGCAACATCATCTGGCTGCTCGTCGCCGGGATCTGGCTGGCCATCGGGCACATCCTCACCGGGATCGCGCTGTGCCTGACCATCATCGGCATCCCGCTGGCCGTCGCGAACTTCAAGATGATCCGGCTCTCGCTGCTGCCTCTGGGCTCCGAGATCGTCCCGACTTCGTAGGGAGCGACTCGGCGTGGGCGCTGAGGTGCGCTCCTCAGCGGGCATGCCGGCGAGTGATTCAGCGGCCGAGGGTCGCCGGGCACAGGTCGAGCTCCGTATCCGTATCAAGTAGTTGACACACTGATGCGGTTTCATCTACCGTCTTCTGTATCAAGTCATTGGCACACCGACACAGGAGTCGAGCATGCTGTTCCCGCTATTGAGCACTGCCATCGTGATCGGTGTGGTGATCGCTGTGACGCGATCGTTCGACCGCCTGGCAATCTCGGGACGATTCCCCCAGGTCGCCCTGATGTACCGGAAACTCGTGCGATGGAGAATCGTCGGCCTGATCGTCGGCACACTATCGGCGGTGATCGCGCCATCGATCTGGATACTCGCGATCGGATTCGACGATCTGGCGCCACTCACTATCGGCGTACCGTCAGGCTTCGCCATCGGATACCTCGCTTGCATCGCCCTCGGAGAGCGCAACGCCTACACGCCGGTCGCAGAGAAGCGAACAGCAACCCTCAACCCGCGACTAACGGCCCGCTACGTTTCCGCTCCGCTGTCGGCACTCACACTTGCGAGCGCCGCCGTCACGACCATTGTCGCGGTCACGTTGCTCAGATTCACGAACCCGCGCGGCATGTTCATCTTCTCCTGCGATGGCCAAACGCCAGGCGACAACGTCATCTCATGGGAAGCCCGGGCCGGAGTCCGAGAAACTCTGCATTCTTCCAGCGCCGGGATGACGCTCGCATACATCGTCGTCGTCGCGCTGGTGGCGGCATGCGCGGTGCTGACGTCCGTCAAGCGGCCACGCCCCGACGTCGACCTCCTGGCCTCCGAGGAAGACGACGCCCTCCGACGCGCCACCATTCGATCGGCGCTCGGGATGCTGCTCGCGTGCCTTGCCAGCGTCGGATCGGCGTGCACCCTAGCCATCGCCACCATTCTCAACTATCCGGCGCCCGCATGCGCTGCGCCGACCTGGTGGTCGGCGGTCGGGACCGCACTGCAGTGGTCACAACTGGCATGGGCGGCCCTGTTCGTGGCCGGAGCAGCGCTGCTGGCGTCGCGCCCCACCACCACACGACGAACTGCGAGCATCGGATGAGCGTCACGATCACGGTCGACACCAGCGACCCGACGCCGCCGTACGAACAGATCCGCAAGCAGATCACCGATGCGATCGAGGCCGGCGCTTTCGAGGTCGGCGCGAAACTGCCGTCGGTGCGGCAGCTGGCGAAAGACCTCGGGATCGCGACGGGCACCGTCGCCCGCGCCTACCGCGAGCTAGAGCACGGAGGCATGATCGAGACCCGCCGCGGCCAGGCCACGCGCGTACTCGCCTCGGCGCGCCCCGTCGGCGAGCTACTTGCGGAAGGTGCTCAGCGGTACATCGACGGTGCCCGCGCCCTCGGCGTCGACGACGCGGCCATCCTCGAGGCCATCCGTTCGGCGTTGTAGGCCGTACCAGCCGCCTGTCAGCGGCCGAGGATCGCGCGGCGCAGGTCGGGGCGGCGCAGGATCATCGCGACCCAGATCAGCACGCCGACGTACGCGCCGGAGAGCACGAAGCCGGCGATCGGCTGCTCGGCGCGCAGGTTGATCGCCACCGCGCCGCCGAGGTAGCCGGTGAGGTAGATGGCTCCGATCACCGCGGTGCGCGGGATCGTCCACAGCACGACGCCGACCAGCAGCACCAGCCCGATCACCAGGATGTGCTTCTCCTGGAAGCCGAGCTTCAGGGTGCCGTCGATGACGGCCTGCGGCTTGGTCAGTTTGCCGACCACGTCGAAGACCAGGAACGCCCAGATCAGCACGGTGAGCACCATGCCCGCGATCCAGGACTTCGAGCGGGCGGCGCGGGGTTCGGCGGTGGAATCGGTGGCGATCGCGGCGGTCATGGCGTCTCCTCAGCTCGGTGTTCACGGCGTGAACATCAGAATGTTCACACCGTACACACACTGCGGTGGGCGGGTCAACAGGTAGGTGCGGGCGCTGCGGGCGGCGTCTCGTTGGGGAGTCGGCGTTCGGCGTGCGAGGGCTCGGCGTCTCGTGGGGAACCGGCGCCGCGTGGGGGCCGACCGCGACGAGACCGGTTGCAGCCGGTGTCGGCGGCGAGATCGCGGGCCGCGATCAGCAGCCGATCGATCCAGGCTCGGTCCGCCGCACAATCCGCTGCCGATACCCGCCAACGCTGCCGACTACCGGCAGCGTTCACCACTATTGGCAGCGTCAGCGGCCGACCGCCGGACCAGCCGCCCGATCACAGCAGCGTGGGAAGTCGAGCCGCCGAATGAGCCGCCGATCGCAGCAGCGTGGGGAAGCCGAACGTCGGACGAGGGATGGGCGGAGGCATCGCCGTCGAGCGCATCGGACGAGCCGAGCCGTTAGGCGAGGTGAGGAGGTCTAAGCGAGCGGCGATGCCTCCGCACAGCCCGGCCCACCGCACACCGTCGGACATGAGAACGGCCCCCGACCTGCTTGCGCAGGGCGGGGGCCGTTGTCAGCTACTCAGCTCACCGGTAACCGTCGGAGAAGCCGTAGTCGTCGAGCGGCACCGCGGCGCCGGACGGGGCGCCGAAGGCACCCTCCGGACCGTAGTACTGATCGTCGAAGGTCGGCACCGAGTACGCGGCCGCGCGGGCCTCCTCGGTCGGCTGCACCTGGATGTTCCGGTACTTGTTGATGCCCGTACCGGCCGGGATGAGCTTACCGATGATGACGTTCTCCTTGAGGCCCACCAGCTTGTCGGAGCGGGTGTTGATCGCGGCGTCCGTGAGCACGCGGGTGGTCTCCTGGAAGGAGGCCGCCGACAGCCACGAATCGGTCGCGAGCGAGGCCTTGGTGATGCCCATGAGCACCGGACGGCCGGCCGCGGGCTCGCCGCCCTCGGCCACGACGCGACGGTTCGCGGCCTCGAACTCGGCGCGCTCGGTGAGCGAGCCGGGCAGGAACTCCGTCGAACCCGAGTCGATGATCGTCACGCGACGCAGCATCTGGCGAACGATCGTCTCGATGTGCTTGTCGTGGATCGACACACCCTGCGACCGGTACACCTCCTGGACCTCGTTGACCAGGTGCACCTGCACCTGACGCGGGCCCATGACGCGCAGCACCTCGTGCGGATCGGCAGCGCCCTCGAGGAGCTGCTGGCCCACCTGCACGTGGTCACCGTCGGCCAGCAGGCGCTCGCTGCCGTCCTCGTGCTTGAACACGCGGAGACGCTGGCGCTTGCTGATCTTGTCGTACACGACCTCTTCGCCGCCGTCGTCCGGCGTGATGGTGATCGTGTAGAACCGGTCGTCGTCCTCCAGGCGGATCCGGCCCGAGACCTCGGCGATCGGGGCCTTGCCCTTGGGGACACGGGCCTCGAACAGCTCGGTGACTCGCGGCAGACCGCCGGTGATGTCGTCACCGACGCCACCCTGGTGGAAGGTACGCATGGTCAGCTGCGTACCGGGCTCACCGATCGACTGCGCGGCGACGATACCGACGGCCTCGCCGATGTCGACGAGCTGGCCGGTCGCCATCGAGCGGCCGTAGCAGGTGGCGCAGACGCCGGTGCCGGTGGTGCAGGTGAGCACGGAGCGCACCTTCACCTCCGCGACGCCGGCGGCGAGCAGCGCCTCGATCTGCGGGTCGCCCAGGTCGTGGCCGCGCTCGACGACGACGTTGCCGCCGGAGTCCTTCGCGTCCTCGGCCAGCGTGCGGGCGTACGCCGAGGTCTCGACGTGCGCATCGCGGATGAGCGAGCCATCGGCCTGCACCTCGGCCAGCGGCACGACGATGCCGCGGCTGGTGCCGCAGTCGGTCTCGCGGACGATGACGTCCTGCGAGACGTCCACCAGACGACGGGTCAGGTAGCCCGAGTCGGCGGTACGCAGAGCCGTATCGGCCAGACCCTTACGAGCACCGTGGGTGTTGATGAAGTACTCGAGCACCGTCAGGCCCTCACGGAAGGACGACTTGATCGGGCGCGGGATGAACTCACCCTTCGGGTTCGTCACCAGGCCCTTCATGCCGGCCAGGTTCCGCACCTGGGTCATGTTGCCGGTCGCACCCGACTTCGGGATCATCGTGATCGGGTTGTCGTCGGGGTAGAAGTCGTCGATGGCCTTACCGACCTCGTCCGTGGCCTGCTTCCAGATCTCGACCAGCGCGTCGCGGCGCTCACCCGAGGTGAGGGCACCGCGGGCGTACTTGCGCTCGATGCCGTCGGCGCGCTCCTCGTAGTGATCGAGGATGCCCTTCTTGCTCGGCGGAACGAGAACGTCGGACATCGAGACCGTGACGCCCGAACGCGTGGCCCAGTAGAAGCCGGCGTCCTTGAGCTTGTCGACGGTCTGCGCGACCACGATCATCGGGTACCGCTCGGCCAGGTCGTTGATGATCACGGCCTGACGCTTCTTCGGCATCTGCTCGTCGATGAACGGGTAGTCCGCCGGGAGCAGCTCGTTGAACAGCACGCGGCCCAGGGTGGTCTCGGCCGTCCAGGCCTGACCGCGGGTCCACGCACCGTCGAACAGCTCCGCCTCGACCTCGGCCGACGGGCGCTGCTGCGTGAGCCGCACCTTGATCGGCGCCTGGATCGACAGCTCGCCCAGGTCGACGGCCATGATGGCCTCGGCCGGGGACGAGTACACGCCGGTCTCGGGCTGGTCCTCGGCGGCGGCCGTGAAGTGGCCGGTCGCCTCGGGCTTGAGCGTCGTCAGGTGGTACAGACCGGTCACCATGTCCAGACGGGGCATGGCGAGCGGGCGGCCCGACGCCGGCGACAGGATGTTGTTCGAGGACAGCATCAGGATGCGGGCCTCGGCCTGCGCCTCCGCGGACAGCGGGAGGTGCACGGCCATCTGGTCACCGTCGAAGTCGGCGTTGAAGGCCTCACAGACGAGCGGGTGCAGCTGGATCGCCTTGCCCTCGACGAGCTGCGGCTCGAAGGCCTGGATACCCAGGCGGTGCAGCGTGGGGGCACGGTTGAGCAGCACGGGGTGCTCGGCGATGACCTCTTCGAGGACGTCCCACACCTGCGGGCGCTGCCGCTCGACCATCCGCTTGGCCGACTTGATGTTCTGCGCGTGGTTGAGATCCACCAGGCGCTTCATCACGAAGGGCTTGAACAGCTCGAGCGCCATCAGCTTCGGTAGACCGCACTGGTGCAGCTTGAGCTGCGGGCCCACGACGATGACCGAACGGCCCGAGTAGTCCACGCGCTTGCCGAGCAGGTTCTGGCGGAACCGGCCCTGCTTGCCCTTGAGCAGATCGGACAGCGACTTGAGCGGGCGGTTGCCCGGTCCGGTGACCGGACGGCCGCGGCGGCCGTTGTCGAACAGCGCGTCGACGGACTCCTGCAGCATCCGCTTCTCGTTGTTGACGATGATCTCGGGCGCACCCAGATCGATCAGTCGCTTGAGGCGGTTGTTGCGGTTGATCACGCGGCGGTACAGGTCGTTCAGGTCGGACGTGGCGAAGCGGCCACCGTCGAGCTGGACCATCGGGCGCAGCTCCGGCGGGATCACCGGCACCGCGTCGAGGACCATGCCCAGCGGCGAGTTGCCCGACTGCTGGAACGCCGCGACGACCTTGAGGCGCTTGAGGGCGCGGAGCTTCTTCTGCCCCTTGCCCGAGCGGATCGTCTCGCGCAGCGACTCGGCCTCGGCGTCGATGTCGAAGTTCTCGATGAGCTTCTTGATCGCCTCGGCGCCCATGGCGCCCTTGAAGTACTCGCCGTAGCGGTCCTGCAGCTCACGGTAGAGCTTCTCGTCGACGATCATGTCCTTCGGCGCGAGCTTGACGAAGGTCGACCAGATCTCGTCGAGCTCGTCGATGGCGCGCTGCGCGCGGTCGCGGATCTGCCGCATCTCCCGCTCGCCGCCGTCCTTCACCTTGCGGCGCTGGTCGGCCTTGGCACCCTCGGCCTCGAGGACGGCCAGGTCGTCCTCCAGCTTCTTGGCGCGGTTCTCGAGGTCCACATCGCGCTGGTCCTCGAGCACCTTCTTCTCGGAGGTGATCTCGGCCTCGAGCGTGGACTGCTCGTTGTGGCGCTGCTCCTCGTCGACCTCCGTGATCACGTAGGCGGCGAAGTAGATGATCTTCTCGAGATCCTTGGGCGCCAGGTCCAGCAGGTAGCCCAGGCGCGACGGGACGCCCTTGAAGTACCAGATGTGGGTGACGGGAGCGGCCAGCTCGATGTGGCCCATCCGCTCACGACGCACCTTGGCGCGAGTGACCTCGACGCCGCAGCGCTCGCAGATGATGCCCTTGAAGCGGACACGCTTGTACTTGCCGCAGTAGCACTCCCAGTCGCGAGTCGGGCCGAAGATCTTCTCGCAGAAGAGGCCGTCCTTCTCGGGCTTGAGCGTGCGGTAGTTGATGGTCTCGGGCTTCTTGACCTCGCCGTAGCTCCAGTTACGGATGTCATCGGCGGTCGCCAGACCGATCTTCAGTTCGTCGAAGAAGTTGACGTCGAGCACTTCTCTCCTAATTCGTTCGGTTGGCGTGGGCTAGTTCGCGAGGTCTTCGGCGGAGGCGTTCTCGTTGCGCGAGAGGTTGATGCCGAGGTTGGCAGCAGCGCGCTCGAGGTCCTCGTCGTCGCCGTCGGCCATCTCGATGGCGGCACCGTCGGACGACAGCACCTCCACGTTCAGGCAGAGCGACTGGAGCTCCTTGAGGAGCACCTTGAACGACTCGGGGATGCCCGGCTCGGGGATGTTCTCGCCCTTGACGATCGCCTCGTACACCTTCACGCGGCCGACCACGTCGTCCGACTTGATGGTGAGCAGCTCCTGCAGCGTGTAGGCGGCGCCGTAGGCCTGCATGGCCCAGCACTCCATCTCGCCGAAACGCTGGCCACCGAACTGCGCCTTACCACCCAGCGGCTGCTGCGTGATCATCGAGTACGGGCCGGTCGAACGGGCGTGGATCTTCTCGTCGACCAGGTGGTGCAGCTTCAGGATGTACATGTAGCCGATGGCCACCGGGTACGGGAAGGGCTCACCCGAACGGCCGTCGAACAGCGTCGCCTTGCCGTCGGCCTGCACCATCACGTCGCCGTCGCGGTTGGGGAGCGTCGAGCCGAGCAGGCCGGCCAGCTCCTCGTCCCGCGCACCGTCGAAGACGGGGGTGGCGGTGTTGGTGTCCTTGGGCTGGCTGTACATCTCCTCGGGGAGCTGCGACGCCCAGTCCGGGATGTTCCCGTTCTCGTCGCGCACGTCCCAGCCGGTCTTGGCGACCCACCCGAGGTGCGTCTCCAGGATCTGGCCGATGTTCATACGACGGGGCACGCCGTGCGTGTTCAGGATGATGTCGACCGGGGTGCCGTCGGGCAGGAAGGGCATGTCCTCGGCGGGGAGGATCTTGCCGATGACGCCCTTGTTGCCGTGGCGGCCGGCCAGCTTGTCGCCGTCCTGGACCTTGCGCTTCTGGGCCACGTAGACGCGGACCAGCTCGTTCACGCCGGGGGCCAGCTCGTCGTCGTCGTCGCGCGAGAAGACGCGGACGCCGATGACCTTGCCGGTCTCGCCGTGGGGCACCTTGAGCGAGGTGTCGCGGACCTCGCGCGCCTTCTCACCGAAGATCGCGCGGAGCAGGCGCTCCTCCGGGGTCAGCTCGGTCTCGCCCTTCGGCGTGACCTTGCCGACCAGGATGTCGCCGTCGCGGACCTCGGCGCCGATGCGGATGATGCCGCGCTCGTCGAGATCGGCCAGCACCTCATCGGAGACGTTCGGGATGTCCCGGGTGATCTCCTCGGCGCCCAGCTTCGTGTCGCGGGCATCGATCTCGTGCTCCTCGATGTGGATGGACGTCAGCACGTCCTCCTCCACCAGGCGCTGCGAGAGGATGATCGCGTCCTCGTAGTTGTGGCCCTCCCACGGCATGATCGCCACGAGCAGGTTCTTGCCGAGCGCCATCTCACCGTTGTCGGTGCAGGGGCCGTCGGCCAGGACCTGGCCCGCCTCGACGCGCTGGCCGGCGTTCACGATCGGACGCTGGTTCGCGCAGGTGCCCTGGTTGCTGCGCGCGAACTTGCGCAGCTTGTAGGTCTTGCGGGTGCCCTCGTCGGCCATGATGGTGATGAAGTCGGCCGAGACCTCCTCCACGACGCCCGGCTTCTCCGTGATGACGACGTCGCCGGCGTCGACCGCGGCGCGCAGCTCCATACCGGTGCCGACCAGCGGCGACTCGGAACGGACCAGCGGCACGGCCTGACGCTGCATGTTCGCGCCCATGAGGGCACGGTTGGCGTCGTCGTGCTCGAGGAACGGGATCATCGCGGTCGCGACCGAGACCATCTGGCGCGGCGAGATGTCCATGTACTCCACGGCGGAGACCGGGACGAACTCGACCTCGGAGCCGCGCTTACGCACGAGCACCTTCTCGTCCGTGAGGCGTCCCTTCGCGTCGGTGGCCGCGTTGGCCTGCGCGATGTAGTACCGGTCCTCCTCGTCGGCCGTCATGTAGACGATCTCGTCGGTGGTCTGGCCGTCCTCGACCTTGCGGTACGGGGTCTCGATGAAGCCGAACGGGTTGACCCGCGCGTACACCGAGAGCGAGCCGATCAGGCCGATGTTCGGGCCCTCAGGGGTCTCGATCGGGCACATGCGGCCGTAGTGCGACGGGTGGACGTCGCGGACCTCGAGGCCCGCGCGCTCGCGCGACAGGCCGCCCGGGCCGAGCGCCGACAGGCGGCGCTTGTGGGTCAGGCCCGACAGCGGGTTGTTCTGGTCCATGAACTGCGAGAGCTGCGAGGTGCCGAAGAACTCCTTGATCGCCGCCGAAACCGGGCGGATGTTGATCAGGGTCTGCGGGGTGATCGCCTCGACGTCCTGCGTGGTCATCCGCTCGCGGACGACGCGCTCCATGCGGGACAGGCCCACGCGGAGCTGGTTCTGGATCAGCTCGCCGACGGTGCGCAGGCGGCGGTTACCGAAGTGGTCGATGTCGTCGACCTCGACGGGGACCTCGTCGCCGTCCGGCACGGTCATGTAGGTCAGCTGCTCCGACGGTGCCTCGTGCAGGCGCACGAGGTACTCGATCGTCGCGACGATGTCCTCCTCGGTGAGCACCAGCGGCTGCGTGCCGTCGGAGTTCGCCGGGAGACCGAGCTTCTTGTTCAGCTTGTACCGGCCGACGCGGGCCAGGTCGTAGCGCTTCTCCTTGAAGAACAGGTTCTCCAGCAGGGTCTGCGCCGACTCCTTCGTGGGCGGCTCGCCCGGGCGCAGCTTGCGGTAGATGTCGAGCAGCGCCTCGTCGGTGCCGGCCGTGTTGTCCTTCTCCAGGGTGGAGCGCATGATCTCCGAGAAGCCGAAGCGCTCGAGGATCTGCTCGCTGGTCCAGCCGAGGGCCTTGAGCAGCACGGTGACGGGCTGGCGGCGCTTGCGGTCGATGCGGACGCCGACGGTGTCGCGCTTGTCCACGTCGAACTCGAGCCACGCGCCGCGGGCCGGGATGACCTTGACGCTGTGCAACGGCTTCTCGGTCGACTTGTCGATGGTCTCGTCGAAGTACACGCCCGGGCTGCGGACGAGCTGCGAGACGACGACGCGCTCGGTGCCGTTGATGATGAACGTGCCCTTGTCCGTCATCATGGGGAAATCGCCCATGAAGACGGTCTGCGACTTGATCTCGCCGGTGTTGTTGTTGATGAACTCGGCGGTGACGAACAGCGGCGCCGCGTACGTCATGTCCTTGTCCTTGCACTCCTCGATCGAGGCCTTGACCTCGTCGAAGCGCGGATCGGAGAAGGAGAGAGACATCGAGCCCGAGAAGTCCTCGATCGGCGACAGCTCAGCGAGGATGTCCTCCAGACCGCCGGTGGGCTGTGCCTCGCCGCGCGCTGCGGCCTTCTCCCGCCAAGCGGGCGTACCGACGAGCCACTCGAACGAGTCGATCTGCAGGTCGAGCAGGCCCGGTACGGGGAGGGGCTCGGAGATCTTCGCGAACGACACGCGCTTGGGCGCTCCGGGCACCACGGCGTCGTTCTGATCGTTCTGAGTCTGGCTGGAGACGGAGACTGCCAAGATGCGTCCTCTGCTGTGACTAGTAACGTTGCCAAAACTGTGCTGACGGCAACCCGCAGAGTACGGCCCCTACGAAGGGCGAATATTCAGATGGGCAGGAGGCAGCCAGCGCAACGTCCAACATTAACAGAGGAATGACCGCCCCGCAAGGGGCAGTCCAGACTAAGCCCCACCGGGCTTGCGCGCAAGCATGACGCGCGCCGTTCTTCGAACACCGGCATCGTCGGTCGGCCCTGCCGTCGGCCCCGGCCGCGGGCTGGCTGCCGTGCGGGCCGGAGGCACCCGAGGATGCTCTCACGTGGACACGAGCGGATCGCGTCCTGCCGATAACTGTGACCCGAAACCGCGCGAACGTCAAGCGAAACCGCCGATTTCCTTCGAATATCGGGGCCGACGTGCGGCCGGAGACGACGACACCGGCCCGGGAAGCGCTCCCGGGCCGGTGTCAGCCGGTTCCTGCGACGGTGCGATCAGCGCCCGTCGTCCACCTTCGGCAGGTGGTCGGTCGGGTTCTCGTCCGCCTGGGTGACCTGGTAGGCCGAGGTCGGGGCCTCGTCGCCCGCGTACTCCTTCTGGATCGAGACGGGGGCCGTCTCGGGGGCCTGCTGGTACTGCTGCGCGGCGACCGCGGGCGCGGTCGTGGCGTAGTCGGCCGGGTCGTCGCCGAGGTCCTTGCGGATGGCGATCTGCGCCTTCTCCGGCAGCGTCGGCAGGATCTGGCGGACGCGGGCCTTGCGTCGCTGCTCGCCCTTGCGGGGCGGCATGCCGGGCGTGGGCTGCATCTGCGGGGCGATCTCGTCCGGCACGTCGACGCCACCGTCGGAGTGGCCGGCGGCGACGCGCGCCATCTCCGCCTCCATCTGCGCCGAGTCCTTCTCCTCGGACATGCCGATCGGGCCGATCATCGAGCCGGAGAGGAACTGCTTGACCACCGGCTCCTCGGAGGTGAGCAGCACCTCGCGGGGGCCGAACATGACGAGGTGCTTGAGGAAGAGCATGCCCATGTTGTCGGGCACCGTGCGCGCGATGTTGATGTTGTGCGAGACGATCAGCGTGGTGCAGTCGATCTGCGCGTTGATGTCCATCAGCAGCTGGCTGGTGTAGGTGGTACGCACGGGGTCGAGGCCGGAGTCCGGCTCGTCGACGAGCATGATCTGCGGATCCATCACCAGCGCGCGGGCCAGGCCGGCGCGCTTTCGCATACCACCGGAGATCTCACCGGGGAGCTTGTCCTCCGCGCCGATCAGACCCACCATCTCGAGCTTCTCCATCGTGATCTGACGGATCTCGCTCTCCTTCTTCTTCGTGTGCTCACGAAGCGGGAAGGCCGTGTTGTCGTACAGGTTCATCGAGCCGAACAGGGCGCCGTCCTGGAACAGCACGCCGAACATCTTGCGGATCTCGTACAGCTCCGAGGACGTACACGTGAGGATGTCCGTGCCGTCGATGATGATCTCGCCCTCCTCGGGGCGGAGCAGACCGATCAGCGACTTCAGGAACACCGACTTACCGGTACCCGACGGGCCGAGCAGAACCGAGACCTCGCCCGCCGGCAGGGTCAGCGAGACGTCGGACCAGATGTTCTGGGACCCGAACGACTTCGTCAGGTTCTTGGTAGTTACTTCGACACCCACTGTCGAGACCTTTCGTCGCTTCCAGGTGTGGCTCGCACCACAGACCGCTGGGAGCACAGTACCCCAGTCGCCGCTGGTCGCGGTACCGGACCTGTTCTATTCGGCGCCCCGCGGCACCGTCGGATACGAGAACCGCCCCGTCGCACTGGGCGACGGGGCGGTTGCAGCACTGACGTGCGGTTCGGTTATTACTTGACCGAAACCGAAGCGCCGGCCTCCTCGAGCTTGGCCTTGGCGGCGTCGGCGGCCTCCTTGTCGACCTTCTCCAGGATCGCCTTGGGGGCGCCCTCGACGAGGTCCTTGGCCTCCTTCAGGCCGAGGCCCGAAACCAGCTCGCGGACGACCTTGATGACCTGGATCTTCTTGTCGCCGGCACCGTCGAGGATGACGTCGAACTCGTCCTGCTCGGCGGCGGCGTCGGCGCCGCCGGCGGCGGGGGCCGCACCGGCAGCCGCGACGGCGACCGGAGCAGCGGCGGTGACCTCGAAGGTCTCCTCGAAGGCCTTCACGAACTCGCTGAGCTCGAGCAGGGTCAGCTCCTTGAAAGCATCAAGCAGCTCGTCGGTGGTGAGCTTCGCCATGGTGGCGTCCTTCCGTTCAGTCTTGCTCGCTGATCCGCGAGGCAAGGTGGTGATGGTTCCCGCGAGCGGTGCGCGCGGGGGTTCGCTGGATCAGCGGTCTTACGCGGCAGCCTCGTCGGCCGCCTTCTTCTCCTGCAGCGCGACGGCCAGGCGGGCCACCTGCGAGGCGGGAGCGTTGAACAGGCCAGCGGCCTTCGCCAAGTTGCCCTTCATGGCACCGGCGAGCTTGGCCAGGAGCACCTCGCGCGACTCGAGATCGGCGATGCGCTCGACCTCGGCCACGGACAGCGCCTTGCCGTCCATGTAGCCGCCCTTGATGACCAGGGCCTTGTTGTCCTTGGCGAACTTCTTGATCGCCTTGGCGGCCTCGACCGGCTCACCCTCGATGAAGGCGATCGCGGTCGGGCCCTCGAACAGCTCGTCCAGGCCCTCGACGCCAGCATCCTTGGCGGCGAGCTTGACCAGGGTGTTCTTGGCGACGGAGTAGGTGGCACCAGCTCCGAGCGAACGACGCAGCTCGGTGATGGAACCGACCGACAGCCCGCGGTACTCGGTGACCACGGTGGCCGTGGACTTCGAGAACTTCTCGGCGATCTCAGCGACTGCTGCGACCTTCTCGGCGTTTGCCATACTTCGCCTCCTCTCTACGTGTCATCCGACGGAGAAGGTTCGGGCCCGAAACGACGAGAACCCCGGCGCAGGGCGCACGGGGTTCATGAAGAATCCTCGTCCTCCTGCGTGGGTCGCCGGCTCGGGGCCGGACCTTCGATCGGGCTCGCGCCCGACGACCGACGGTCTTCGGTGGAACGAACCGGTGGAACACCGGTTTCCAAGGGACCAGAGTACGCGAGCGCTGGTCCGTCGCCAAATCGTGGTGCGACGGTGTCTGTGCCCGAGCGGCGAGGAGGTCCTCTCCCGCGCGGCGTCGAGTCCCCACCGGGGAGCCGGGTCAGCCGACGGCGACGCCGGACTCGGTGTAGACGATGCGCAGCGCCAGACCCGCCTCGGGGCCCATGACCTGCGCCGCGAGGTCCACGAAGGCGCGGGTGAACGACGGGCCGTGCGCGGCACCGTCCATCCCCTGCCCGGCGACGACGTGATGCGCCAGCTCGTGCAGGATCACGAGCTCACGCAGGGCCCACGCACCGTCGCGCCCGGCCGGCACCGCCACGACCGGGCCCGCGGGGCCGTTCTCGTAGTGCGCGCCCGCCGCACCCGCCCGCGCCCGCACCCGCACCGCACCGCGGCCGAGGACGCGGTCGGCGTACGCCTGCACCGAGTCGACGGAGGCGAACCGGGCCTCCGGCGGGAGCGTGAGCGGCACCCCGAGCACGTCGACGGTGCGTCCCGCCCCGGCGTGCGCGAACAGGCCGCGGACCAGCTCCTCCGCGCGGTACACCGCCGCGCGCTGCGCGTCCCTAGCCAGCGCGGCTACACATCCTTGGCGACCTTGAGCTGCTCGATGATCGCCTTGCCCGTCGCGGCCATGTCGTCGCGACCGATCGGGATGACCAGCATCGCGTAGGTCTGCGGGGCGGAGGCGATCACGATCACGGTGATGTCGTCGCCGGCGACGGACAGCTTCTCCCCCGTGACCAGGATCTTGCCGGTGACCTTCGCGGCCGGGACCCCGTCGACGGTGATCGACTCGGCCGCCGACTGCTCGACCCGCTTGGACGTGACGTTCTGGTAGCCGGCGCCGTCGGCGATGCACTGGATCATCCGCGAGGCGGCGTCCTTGGGGTCGAGCTTGGAGTTGAAGTTGGTCTGGCCGACCTCGGCGCCGGCCTGCCACGGCTGACCGTCGCCCATCGACTTCTGCAGGCCCGCGGCGGCGATGCTCTGCGCGTACACGGTGTAACTCTCCTGCTCCCAGCCCGGCGCGGCCGCCACGGGGAAGGACAGCGGGCCCGACGCGACCCGGTCGGTGATCGGCGAGGCCATACCGCTCCCGGGCACGCCGCAGTCGCCGCCGGTGCTGGGCGTGACCGAACTCGGCCCGGCGGTCGACGCAGCGGTCCGGTCCTCACCGGAGCCCGAGTTCACGACGAGCAGCACGGCGGCGACGGCCACGGCGATCACCACTACCACCGCGATGCCGATCGCGGCGTACAGGCCCGTGCGGTTGGGCTTCTGCGGCGGCTGCCCCTGCGGTTGGCCGGGGTACTGCCCCGGATACTGATAGCCCTGCTGCGGATACCCCTGCTGGTACGGCCGCTGTGCGTACGGGTCGGCCTGCTGCCCGTACGGATCGGGCTGCTGCCCGTACCCGTACTGGTAGCCACCCTGCGCGTACGGGTCGGGCTGTGCGTACGGATCGGGCTGCTGCCCGTTCGGATCCTGCGGGTTGCTCATACGTCCCTCGCCACCTTGAGCTGCTCGAAGACCTGCTGGGCCACCGCCGCGAGCGCGGTGTCCCCGATCGGGGTGTCCGACTCGAAGTACGCCTGGGGCGCCGAGCCGATCACCACAACAGTAACCACGTCGCCCGGGATCGCGAGGCCCTCCCGGCTGACGAGGATGCGCCCGACGACCCGGGCGGCGGGCGTCCCGTCGACGGTGATCGCCTCCGGTTCGGTGAGTCCCTCGAGCCGGGGACGGTACGCGTCGTACCGGCTGCTCGCGACGATGCACGGGATGATCCGTCGCGCCGCCTCCAGGACCGGGGCCCTGGGCGCGAAGGTCGTGAGCCCGACCTCGACGTGTGCGTCCCACTTGTGACCGGGCACCCCGGTCCGCAGGCCCGCCGCCTGGGCGCCGGGCGAGAACAGCTGGTAGCGCTGCGGCGTCCACCCGGGTGCCGCGGACACCGGGAAGGAGAGCGGCCCGGCCACCACGCGGTCGGTGATCGGCGTGGTCGAGCCGGATCCCGGGAGCCCGCAGGCGCTCGCCGTCCCCGATGCTGCGGACGAGGCACCCGCCGCCGTCGACGCGTCACCGGCCTCCCGCACCAGCAGCGCCGTCGCCAGAGCAGCGACCAGCACGACGGCGACGATCGCTCCGCCGATCACCCACCACAGCCCTGCGTTACCGCGCGCCGGCGCCGGCGGTGGGGGCGGCGGCGGGTACGGGTTCACGGCGCGCCCTGCTCCAGCGCGCCGCGGCTGCCGCCGAGCTCGGCATGGGCGCCCAGGCGCGCGGACCGCCCGGCGCGGTCACCGGCGCGCCGGGCCCCGTCGGAGTACCCGGCCGACGCGGCGGACCCACGCCACCGGCCCCGCGCGGTGGACTCCTCCTCGTAGAAGGAGGTCAGTTCGAGTTCCTTGTCGCGGAGCGCGACCGCGGTGCCGGGCTCGCCCCGCTCGGTGGCCTGCGTCGTGGCCTCGGCGCGGGCCTCGGCGAGTCGCGCCCCGATGCGGGCCGCGAAGGCCGACTGGAAGTTGATCCGCGCGGTGACCCCCGAGACCGGCTTGGTCTCCACCCACCGCCGGCGGGTGCGCCGGTCCTCGTAGAGCTGCTGCACCGTCTCCGACTTGTGCGCACCCGAGCGGAGATAGGCGTCCGACGCTCGGACCATCTGGATCACCAGCGACGCGTACAGCGCCTCGCAGGCGTCGACGTCCTCCGCGAAGCCGTAGGCGAAGACGAAGGTGGAGTTGGAGGCCACGTCACACCGGACGTCGTTGGACTGGGCGATCGCGACGAACAGTTCGACGAAGGTGCGCAGGCCGCGCCGGCCCGCCTCCCCGATCCGCACGGTGCGCTGCTCCGGGACGGCGCGCGCCCGCTCGGCACCGCGCTGATGCGCCCGGGCGACGGCGAGGTCGATCGATGCGGCCGTCGCGAGGCGCTGCGCCGCCTCGGTGAACGTGGCCGCCTCGTGCTCGTTGTCGGTGCCCTCCGCCTGCCGCAGCAGCGCCCCGATCCGGGCGAGCAGCCTGTCGTCGTCCATGCGCGCGACGATACCGGCGGCCGGTGACAGGTTCGCGCGGCAGCGATCCGGCGCCCCGCGGCGCCCTCCGCCAGGCCCACCGCAAGCCGCCGTTCAGCGCGCTCGGTTACGCTTGCCGCACACCGAACTTCAACACGACAAGGGGGATGTTCACGATGCCGACGCCCAACGAGCCGTACGGCTACGACCCCTACGAGCCGTACGGGCAGCCACCGTCGTACCCGGGTTACCAGCCGTACCCGGGATACCAGCCCTACCCGGGCCACCCCGCGCCGCAGGACCTGCAGGACCCGGACCAGGCGATGGGCATCGTCGGCCTCGTCCTGAGCCTCGTGGGCTGCTACCCCGTGGGCCTGCTCGTGAGCTGGATCGCGCACCGGCAGTCCCGGGACCGCGGCTACAAGAACACGCTCGCGATGGTCGGCATGATCATCGGTGGCGCCTTCACCGCTCTGACGCTGCTCGCGATCGTCGCCTACGTGGGCTTCTTCCTCTTCGTGTTCCTCGTCGCGAGCTCCAGCGCCGCGCTGATCTGATCCCGAAGACGACGAAGCCCCCGGCCGCTCGGAGAGCGACCGGGGGCTTCGTCAGACCCTGATGAGGGAGGCTTACGCCTCGTCCTCGGTGAGGTTGTTCACACGCTGCGGGTCCACCGGGATGCCCGGTCCGGTGGTCGTCGAGACGGTGACCTTCTTCAGGTACCGGCCCTTGGCCGCCGACGGCTTCGCGCGCAGGACCTCGTCCAGCGCGGCGCCGTAGTTCTCCACCAGCTGCTTGGCGTCGAAGGACGCCTTGCCGATCACGAAGTGCAGGTTCGACGCCTTGTCGACGCGGAACGTGATCTTGCCGCCCTTGATGTCGCCCACGGCCTTGGTCACGTCGGGGGTGACGGTGCCGGTCTTCGGGTTCGGCATGAGGCCGCGGGGGCCGAGCACGCGAGCGATGCGACCGACCTTGGCCATCTGGTCCGGGGTGGCGATCGCGGCGTCGAACTCGAGCCAGCCGCCCTGGATCTTCTCGATCAGGTCCTCGGCGCCCACCTCGTCGGCGCCCGCGGCCTTGGCCTCTTCGGCCTTGTCGCCGACGGCGAAGACGATCACGCGGGCCGTCTTACCGGTGCCGTTCGGCAGGTTGACGGTGCCGCGCACCATCTGGTCGGCCTTGCGGGGGTCGACACCGAGGCGCATGGCGACCTCGACGGTGGCGTCCTGCTTGGTGGAGGAGGTCTCCTTGGCGAGCGTGACGGCCTCGAGCGGGCTGTACAGCTTGTCCTTGTCGACCTTCTCGGCAGCGGCCTTGTAGGCCTTGCTGTTCTTGCTCATGAAAACTCTTTCGTTTCTTGCCCGGCTAGTGGGCAGTGAGTGGTTCCGCGGGCCGAGCCGGCCCTCCCACGGGACGCACCAGGGCGTCCCGGCGACTTACTCGACGGTGATGCCCATCGAGCGAGCAGTGCCGGCGATGATCTTCGCGGCCTGGTCGACGTCGTTCGCGTTCAGGTCTTCCTTCTTGGTCTCGGCGATCTCGCGCACCTGATCCCAGGTCACCTTGGCGACCTTGTTCTTGTGCGGCTCTCCCGAGCCCTTCTGCACGCCGGCTGCCTTGAGCAGCAGCTTGGCGGCCGGAGGAGTCTTCAGCTTGAAGTCGAAAGAACGGTCCTCGTAGACCGTGATCTCGACGGGGATGACGTTGCCACGCTGCGACTCGGTCGCGGCGTTGTACGCCTTGCAGAACTCCATGATGTTGACGCCGTGCTGACCAAGCGCGGGACCCACGGGCGGAGCAGGGTTGGCCTGCCCGGCCTGGATCTGCAGCTTGATGAGCCCGGCGACCTTCTTCTTCTTCGGGGGCATCCTCAGTTTCCTTTTTCTTCACCCCGCGCCCTTGCACCGGCGCGGGAAGCATGGGTGTCTCGCTAGGAGATCTTCTCGACCTGGTTGAAGGCGAGCTCGACGGGCGTCTCACGGCCGAAGATCGACACCAGCACCTTGAGCTTGCGCTGCTCGGCGTTGATCTCGCTGATGGACGCGGGCAGGGTGGCGAACGGGCCGTCCATGACGGTGACCGACTCGCCGACCTCGAAGTCGACCTCGACCGCGGGGCCCTGCGAGACCGACGCACCGGATGCGGCGGCGGCACCGTCGGCCGCGGCGCCCTTGTCCTTGGCAGGCTTGGTCCGCGCGCTCTCGGGGAGCAGGAACTTCACGACCTCGTTCATCGTGAGCGGCGACGGCTTGCTGGTCAGGCCGACGAAGCCGGTGACGCCGGGGGTGTTGCGCACCGCGCCCCAGGACTCGTCGTTGAGGTCCATACGCACCAGGATGTAGCCCGGCAGCACCTTGCGGTTGACCCGCTTCTGCTGGCCGTTCTTGATCTCGGTGACCTCTTCGGTGGGGACCTCCACCTGGAAGATGTAGTCGCCGACGTCGAGGTTCTGGACACGGGTCTCGAGGTTGGCCTTGACCTTGTTCTCGTAGCCCGCGTAGGTGTGGATGACGTACCAGTCGCCGGGAGCGGTGCGCAGCTGCGCCTTGAGCTCCTCGACGGGGTCGATCTCCTCGGGCTCCTCCTCGGCGACGATCTCGGCGCCGTCGCCGGGCTCGTCCGCGCCGAGGACGCTCTCCTCGACCTCGATCAGGGCTTCGTCCTCGGCCGACACCTCGGTCGCCGCGGCAGCGTCATCGACCTGCACGTCCGCCTGGACGTCCAGCTCTGCCTCGTTGTGCTCCGGGGTGCTCACAGCGCCGAAGTTCCTTCCGTCTCGTCTACTCGTGTCGTCCGGCTACTTGCCGAACGCCCACAACATCAGCTTCGCGAAGCCGAGGTCGAGGAGGCTGATCAGCGCGGTGAGGACCACCACGAAGACCAGCACGATGATCGTGTAGTTGATCATCTGGCTCCGGGTCGGCCAGATGACCTTCCGCAGCTCCGCGACGACCTGGCGGATGAACAACCAGATGGCGGCGAACGGGTTGCGCGAGCGCTTCGCGTCCGCGGACTTCTTCGCGGCACCGGCTTCGACCGCCGTACCGGGCTCCGGGGCCTCGGCCAGCGCGGTGCGGCCACGACGGCCGCTGGAGCGCTTACCGGACGGGCGGGCCTGCTGGGCGTCTTCGGCGGCGCTGTCGCCGGCGGTCTCGCCGGTGGTCGCGTCGTCCTTCTCGTCGCTCACGCACTTCCCTCCGCTGGATCTTCCAGCGGGCGTCGGCCCGCCGATTTCGACAGCCGGGCCGGGGCCCGCGCTATGCAGGGGCGACAGGACTCGAACCTGCGACCTGCGGTTTTGGAGACCGCTGCTCTACCAACTGAGCTACACCCCTTTGCGGGACCTCGCGGCCCTGCACCCGCACCCTTCGATGGGCGCGCTTTCGCACGCCCGCCGTTTGGTGCGGACAGTTCAGTGTACGGCACATCGGTGCCGCACCTCAAAACGCACCGGTCATGCGGCCCGACGGACCGCGGACCGTCAGGCGAACTGGACGGTGGCGACCGGCTTGCCGAAGATCTTGCGCTCGCCCTGCTTGACCGTCAGGAAGACGACACCCGTCTTGGTCTCCTCGTCGAGCGACTTGATCTTGCCTGAGTACAGGAGCTCCGCCTTCTGATCGGCCGGAACGAAGACCGGCGCGGTGAAGCGCACGCTGTACTCCTTGAGCGCGCCCGGATCACCCAGCCACTCGGTGATGTAGTTCGAGCCCAGGCTCATCGTGAGCATGCCCTGCGCGACGACGTCCTCCATGCCGGCGAGCTTCACGATGTGATCGGACCAGTGGATGGGGTTCGGGTCGCCCGTCACGCCGGCGTAGTTCACCAGGTCGCCGCGGGTCAGCTCGAAGGTGCGCTCCGGGAGCTCCTCGCCCACCGTCACGTCCGCGAAGTTACGAAGCGCCATACATCATCACCTTTTCCATAGCGCCGACGAACGCGGCGTCCTCGTCCTCGCCCGACCGGCCGGCCAGGGTGGTCCAGGACGTGACGAGGTGGTTGCCGTCCTGGTCGGAGATCTCGTTGCGGGTCACGATCAGGTCGGCGCCCGCAGCCTGCCGGAACGCGTCGAAGTGCACGTGCGTCGTGAGCGTCATCCCGGCGACGATCGGCGCGTGGAACTTGACCTCCTGCGCCGACTGCACGACGGGACGGCGGCCGTAGCCGACGATCGCGTTCTCGAACAGCGGGCGGTGAGCGATGATCCCGATCAGGGAGAACATGATCGGGGGCGCCACGATGTCGGCGTACCCGGCCGCGCGCGCGGCCTCCACGTCGTGATGCACCGGATCGGTCAGCTGGGAGGCGTTCGCGAACTCGCGGACCTTCTCGCGGCTGACGTAGTACTTCTGGTCGTACTCGTAGTTGTAGCCGACCGCAGCGCGCGTGCGCTCCGCGACTTCTTCGGGGCTGAGCTGCTCGGTGACCGGTCCACCCGGCACATCGATGTCCTTGCTCACGTGTCGAACCTACCTATCGTGAATGGGCTGAAGGGCAGTATGCCAAAAGGGAGGGCATCCTCCTCGGATGCCCTCCCCTTCGTCGACGTCTACGTCAGCGCGACTCTCGGTGCGCCTGGTGCGATCCGCAGTTCGGGCAGAACTTCTTCAGCTCGAGGCGATCGGGATCGTTGCGACGGTTCTTCTTGGTGATGTAGTTGCGGTGCTTGCACACCTCGCACGCCAAGGTGATCTTGGGGCGGACATCTGTCGATGAAGCCACGACGGTCCCTCTTTCGCAAATCTCTTGTCAGTTGTAGCGGTGGGGGGGCTCGATCCCCCGACCTCACGATTATGAGTCGTGCGCTCTAACCAGCTGAGCTACACCGCCCTGAGCTATCAGCACATTGCACTGGTCTAGCGAGCCCCCTGACGGAATCGAACCGTCGACCTTTTCCTTACCATGGAAACGCTCTGCCGACTGAGCTAAGGGGGCGTGTCCTCAGGGCACCGTCTCCGGCGCTCCAAGAGCCTCAACGAGATTACACACCGCGGCGGACATCATCCAAATCCGCAGGTCAACTCGCTAATCGCTGCGACCCCCGGTGATGAACACCGGGGGCCGCAGCAGGTGGCACGTGTAGGATTCGAACCTACGTAGGCATAGCCGACGGATTTACAGTCCGCTCCCATTGGCCGCTCGGGCAACGTGCCTTTGCCGCCCGTGAAGGCAGCGGACGATAGACTACAACGCCCCCGTGGGGGGCGCGCAAACCCGCAGGTCAACTGATTAGGAGTCCAGCCGAGATGGCCGATTCGTCGTTCGATGTCGTGAGCAAGATCGATCGCCAGGAGGTCGCGAACGCCCTCAACCAGGCGTCGAAGGAACTCAGCCAGCGGTACGACTTCCGCGGCACCAACACCACCGTCGAGGCCTCGGGCGAGGACAAGATCGTCATCACCTCCGACGCCGAGGAGCGCGCCAAGGCCGGCCTCGAGGTGTTCCAGGAGAAGCTGATCAAGCGCGGCCTCTCGCTCAAGGCCTTCGACGCCGGTGACCCCGTCGCCTCCGGCAAGACGTACAAGATCACCGGCACGCTCGTCGAGGGCATCACCTCCGAGAACGCCAAGAAGATCAGCAAGCTCATCCGCGACGAGGGCCCCAAGTCCGTCAAGGCCCAGATCCAGGGCGAGGAGCTGCGCGTCTCCAGCAAGTCGCGCGACGACCTGCAGGCCGTCCAGTCGCTGCTCAAGGGCGCCGACCTCGACATCGCGGTGCAGTTCGTCAACTACCGCTAGCTCTTCCTGCCCGACGGTGCGCCTCGGCCGAGGGTGCGGGCGCAGCTGTGGGTTTCCTCACGGAGGAGGGGTGCGGCGGATTTCGTCACGCCCGGATGAGGTGCGATGCGGCGTCGTCCCCCGCGCCGCGGCTCGTCCCCCGCGCCGCGCCGCACCCGACGGCGGACCGTCGGGCTACGCGGTGAGCGCGTCCAGGCGCTCGACGCGGCTGTCGACGGGCGGCTGGGTGCGGAAGATCCGTCCCAGCCGGTCACTGTCGCGGAAGGGGCAGACCAGCATGGTGTTGGCGTGCACGGCGATCTCGGGTTCGGGAGGCAGGGGCGCGCGGGCGGCACCGTCGGACACCTTCCGGAGGGCGCCGACCAGGGTGGACGGCGCGCCGGTGAGCAGGGCCGCGGCGTGGTCGGCGCGGTAGTCGACGGTCCGCGAGACGCCGAGGCGGATCAGGGCGCCGGCGATGGGCGCGAGTACCGACAGCATCGCGTCGACGACCCGGCTGCGTCGCGCGCCGCCGTCACCGAAGCCGAGCAGATAGCCGAAGCCCGCGAAACCGCAGATCACCGCTCCGAGAGCCCCGGCGACGGAGGCGGTCAGCGTGTCCCGGGAGCCGATCCGCGCGAGTTGGTGCGCCAGGACCGCCCGCAGCTCGTCCTCCGAGAGCAGCTCGAGCAGGCCGATCGTCACGCATACCGCGGCATGGGTCGGCCCGTGACCGGTGGCGAAGGCGGTGGGCGCGCCGGTCGGCGAGACGTAGATCGCGGGCATCGGCAGCCGTGCGGACGTCGACAGCTCGCGGACCAGCCGGAACAACGCGGGTTGCTGCAGCTCGGAGACGCTGCGCGCGTGCATCGCGCGCAGCGGCAGCTGCGGACCGCTCACGTACAGGTAGGCGCAGACGCCCGCGGCGAGCACGATCGAGAGCACGAAGGCCGTCTGGCCGAAGACCGCGCCGGTGGCCATCACGAAACCTGCGACCAGCGCCAGCAGCAGCGCGGTGCGGATCTGGTTGCCGGTCCGACTCCTCCGGCCCTGCACGGAAGGCGACCTCAGCCCAGGCGGGCGACCGTGAAGGTGACCAGGGACTCGAGCGAGGCGCGGGGCTCCGACTCGGGCAGCTCCGCCAGTTCGGTACGGGCCTCGTCGGCGTAGCGGGCGAGCACGGCCTGCGCCTCCTTCATCCCGGCCGAGCGGCCCAGCAGCTCGATGGCCTCGTCGACCAGCGCATCGTCGGTGACGGGGCCGACGAGGATCTCCCGCAGCCGATCGGCCTCCGGGCCCTCGTCGCGCAGGGCGTACAGGACGGGCAGGGTGAAGACGCCCTCACGCAGGTCGGTGCCCGGTGTCTTACCGGAGTCCTGCGCGATCGAGCTGATGTCGATGATGTCGTCGCTGATCTGGAAGGCCATGCCGATCGCGGCGCCGATGCGGTACATCCGCTGCGCCGTCTCCTCGGTGGCGCCGCCGTGCAGCGCGCCCAGCAGGCCGCAGGTGGCGATCAGGCTGCCGGTCTTGCCCCAGATCGTGTCGAGGTAGTGCTGCACCGGATCGCCCTCGCCGGCGCCTTTGAGCTCGAGCATCTGGCCCGTGACCAGCTCGCCGAAGCACGTCGCGATCACGCCGACGGCCCGCGGCCCCAGGTCGGCGCCGTAGCCCGATGCCTTCGCGAACAGGTAGTCGCCCGCCAGGATCGCGATCGAGTTGCCCCACCGCGCGTTCGCCGACGGTGCGCCGCGGCGGGTGTCCGCCTCGTCCATCACGTCGTCGTGGTAGAGGGTCGCGAGGTGGGTCAGCTCCATCGCCGCGGCGGCCGTGATCACCTGATCGGACGGGGTGCCGCCGATGCGGCCGGAGAGGACCGTGAACATGGGGCGGAAGCGCTTGCCGCCCGCCTTGAAGAGGTGCAGGGCCTCCTCGATCACGCACCCGTCGGCCTCGGCGATGCCGTCGGCGATGACCTGCTCGACGCGGGCGAGGTCCGCGCGGATCCCCGCCGCGAACTCGTCGGATCCCAGCGAGACCCCGGCTACCGTCTTCTCCACGTGTTCAGCCTAGCGGGCGGGTTGCGGTGTGCAGCGCGACGATGCCGCCGGTCAGGTTCGTCCAGGCCACGTCGCCCCAGCCCGCCTCACGGAGGAGGTCCGCGAGCTCGGGCTGCGCGGGCCAGTTCCGGATCGACTCGGCGAGGTACTCGTACGCCTCCGGGTTCGACGAGCCCTTCGCCACCAGTTGGATCGCCTCGAGCGCGACCTTCTCGTACAGCGCGCGGAAGGCGCCGTTGGTCGGGGTGGAGAATTCGCACACCACGAGCCGGCCGCCGGGCCGCACCACGCGCGCCATCTCCCGCAGCCCCGCGACGGTGTCCTGCACGTTGCGCAGGCCGAAGGAGATCGTGGCGGCGTCGAAGGAATCGTCGGCCAGCGGCAGCGCCATCGCGTCGCCCGCGACCATCGGCACCCGGCGGAAGGCGCCGGCCTGCAGCATCCCCGTCGAGAAGTCGCAGGCGGCGACCCACGCGCCGGAGCGGGCCAGGTCGACGGTCGAGACGCCGGTGCCGGCGGCCAGGTCGAGCACGCGGTCCCCCGGCGTCAACGCGAGCGCACGGCGGGTGCGAGCGCGCCAGTACCGATCCAGCCCGCCCGTCATGAGCGTGTTGGTCCGGTCGTACCGGCGCGCGACACCGTCGAACATCGACGCGACGTCGCCCGGTTTCTTGTCGAGGGAGGCCCTTGCCATGACCCGAAAGCTACACGAAAGCTCAGACGGCCCGTCCCACGAAGACGCCGGGAGGCCCGGCGATCACGTCGGCGTAGTGTCCGAACAGCTGGTCGCACAGGGCGGGCCAGGTGCGGGCCAGCACCGACTTGCGGGCGGCCTCCCCGAAGCGGGCGCGCAGCGCCGGATCGGCGAGGGTGTCGATGACGCCGGGGAGCAGATCGGCGAACTCGGCGGTCGGCAGCAGGTAGCCGTTGCGGCAGTGCGCGACGAGATCGCGCGGCCCGCCCTGATCGGGCGCGATCGACGGGACGCCCGACGCGAGCGCCTCCTGCACCGCCTGGCAGAAGGTCTCGTGCTCACCGGCGTGTACGAAGACGTCGAGCGAGGCGTAGGCGGCGCCGAGCTCGGAACCACCGAGCTGCCCGGTGAACACCGCGCCGGGCAGGAGCGACTCGAGCCGGGCCCGCTCCGGACCGTCGCCGACGATGACGAGCTGCACGTCGTCGCGGTGCGCGAGTCCGGCGAGCCGCTCGACGTGCTTCTCCGCGGCGAGCCGGCCGACGAAGCCGACCACGAGCCGGTCGGGACGCTCCCCCAGCCACTGCGCGCGCAGCGCGGCGGACCGGTGCGACGGGGCGAAGCGCTCGGCGTCGACGCCGCGGGCCCAGGTCTTCACGCGCGGGATGCGGTGCGCCTCGAGGTCGGCGACGGAGGCGCTCGACGGCGCCAGCGTCAGGTCGCACTGCTTGTGCATCCGCCGCGTCCACCACCAGGCGGCGCGCTCGAGCGGGCCGAGGCCGTAGGAGCCGGCGAACCCGGCGACGTCGGTCTGGAAGATCGCGACCACGGGGATGCCGAGGCGCTTGGCCGCGGCGAGTCCGCCCGCGCCCAGGAAGTAGGGCGAGGCCAGGTGCACCACGTCGGGCCGGAACTCGCGCAGCACGTCGACCATCAGCATGTTCGGCTGCCCGATCGGCAGCGACGAGATCTTCGGCAGCATCCGCGCGGGCACCCGATGGACCGGGAAACCGAGGTGCTCGGCGGGCGCCGGCGCCTCCCCCGCGACCGCGTCCGGGGCGATGACGATCGCCTCCGCTCCCGTGCGGCGGCAGTGCTCGAGCACCCGGAGGACCGAGTTGGTGACCCCGTTGACGTTCGGCAGGAAGGACTCGGCCACGATCGCGATACGCACGGGGCAAGTGTGAACCGGGGCGGTGACCGTGAGGTTCCCTACGGGTCGACGGTGCGCGGAACGTCAGGTGAACTCTCACCCCGGTGGTAGCCGAGGGCGATGAGCACCATGATCGCCCCCACCACCAGCCACGTCCCCGCGGCGACCGACGCCGCGGGGAGCACCGCGACGGTCGCGGACCGTCCGGCCACGCGGACGAGCTCGGGGTCCGACCGGCTGTACTCGACCTGGATGCGGTCGCCGACGTTCAGCTCGCTGGGGTAGAGAACGCCGAGCGGCGGATTGTGGTTGACGCCGTCGGTCGTGTAGAAGCTGATCGTCGAGCGGCGGGGCCCGGCGGAGAGCACCTCCGCGGTCGCGGTGCCGCGGTCGGCGTCGATGGTGCGGTCGTCGCGCACGGCGGCCGCGACGAGCACCACGCACAGCCCCGTGATGAGGATCGCCGTGCACAGCAGCACGATCTGCACGCGGCGCAGCGCGGTCCGGCTCATGCGCCCTCCCCCGAGGCCGCCGCGCTGATCCGCGCCCGAATCCCCGCGTGCAGCGCGCGCAGGCCGGTGCGCTCGGTGCGCACCTCCACCACCCGCAGGCCGTCGGCGCGGGTCGCCTCCGCGAGGTCGGCCAGGCCGGCGCGCACGTACTCGACGCCGTAGGCCGCGCACAGGGAGGCGATGTCGGTGCCGTGGGGCGTGCCGAAGACGCGGGCGGCGGCACCGTCGTACTCCGCCCCGGAGTACCGCTCCTCGCCCTGCTCGAGCAGGTTGAAGATGCCGCCCCCGTTGTCGTTGGCGACGACGATCGTGAGGTTCGCCGGCCGCGGCTCGTCGGGGCCGATGAGCAGGCCGGAGGCGTCGTGCACGAAGGTCAGGTCGCCCATCAGCGCGACGGTCCGCCGCTCCGGGAAGGCGAGGGCGGCCCCGACGGCGGTACTGACGGTGCCGTCGATGCCCGCGACGCCGCGGTTGGACAGCACGCGCACGCCGTCCGGGACGTCGCCGGCGAGGGCGACGTCACGGACGGGGTTCGAGGCCCCCACCACCAGCTGGTCCCCGGTGCGCAGCGCCGCACACACCGCGCGGGCCACGTGCAGGCCGGTCACGGGCTCGGCGTCCAGTCCGTCGGCCACGGCGCCGCGCGCCGCGGCGTCCGCGTCCGCGCACCGGGCGAGCCAGGCACCGTCGGGCTCGCCCACCGGCAGCACGCGCGTGCCCGTCGCGGCGACGTTGCCGGAGACGTCAGGCCAGCGCGGGCCGGTCGTGACGGCGTAGACGGTCACCTCGGGGTCGGCCAGCAGGGCACTCACCTCGCGGTGCAGGGTCGGGCGCCCGCAGATGATGGCCTGCCGCGGCTTGAGCGCCGGGAGGGCCCACGGGTGCAGCGGGTTCTCCGGCTGCGGCGCGGTCGGCTCGGCCACCGTCGGCAGCCCGGCGAGTGCGGGGTTCTCCCCGGCGCCGTGCCCGGAGATCACGACGGTGTCGGGCGTCAGGTCGATCGGCAGCGGCACGTCGAGGGTGGCGACGGGCGCGACGGTCCACGGCCCGCCGTCGGGCCGGCCGTGGGCGAACTCGGGCGACGGGTCGTCGGGCACGAGCGGCTCGCGCAGCGGGATGTCGAACTGCACCGGGCCGGCGTTGCCGGTGCGGGCGCCGCGGGCGGCGGACAACGCGCGGCAGACGGCGCTGCGCCACTGGGAGTTGCGGTCGAGCCCCGGCTCGGCGAGCCCGAGGGAGAGGGAGGCGCGCACCTGGGTGCCGAAGATGCCGAACTGCTCGACGGTCTGGTTGGCGCCCGAGCCGAGCAACTCGTACGGCCGGTTCGCGCTCACCACCAGCAGCGGGACACGGGCGTAATTGGCCTCGTAGACGGCGGGCGCGAGGTTCGCGACGGCCGTGCCGGAGGTCATGATGATCGCCACCGGGCGGCGGGCCGCGGCCGCGAGGCCGACGGCGAGGAAGCCTGCGGTGCGCTCGTCGATGCGTACGTGCAGCCGCAGCTCGCCCCGCCGGTCGGCGGCGTGGGCGGCGAAGGCGAGCGGCGCGTTGCGCGAGCCGGGGCACAGCACCACGTCGCTGACGCCGCCGCGCACCAGCTCGTCCACGATCACGCGCGCCTGGAGCGTGGACGGGTTCGGCGGCTTCTGCATGCGGACCACCTTACGACCGCATCAGCCGTCGGCCAGCTTCGCCAGGACCGGACCGGCCAGCAGCAGCACCCCGCGTTCGAGGTCGGTGAGCCGTTCGGCCATGGCCGTCTCCAGCCAGGCGTTGCGCACGGCGCGGTCCTCCGCGATCACGGCGCGCCCCTCGGCGGTCAACTCCACGTACTGCCGACGACGGTCCGCCTCGTCCCGGCGGCGACGCACGAGGCCGGCGTCCGCGAGGGCGTTGAGCGCGGGCGTAAGGGTCTGCGCGCGGACGTGGTGCGCCTCGCCGAGCTCGGCGGGCGTGGCCGGGCCGCCGCGGTCGAGGCTGCCGAGGACGAGGTACTGGGTCTCGGTGAGCGGACCCGGGCGGCGGTGGGCGCGGATCTCCCGGCTCAGGGAGTGGACGCCGTAGCGGAGTTCGCTGACATCGGACATACCAAGAGTTTACTTCATACTTTCGCGCGTTTCGCGAGTTGCGTGACGTGTTCGACAAGCAGATACTTGTTGCTATGCGAAGCGAGTGGACCAGATGGACCGGCCTGGCCGTCGCCTCCTGCCTAGCCTCGGCCGCACTCACCGCCCTCGGCGTCCCCAGCGCTCCACTGTTCGCCGCCCTCGTCTGCGCGGTGATCGCCGCGCTGCTGGGCCGCGCGCCCGGCCCGATTCCCCGCCCGGCGCAGCTGGTCGCACAGGGCGTCCTCGGCGCGTACATCGGCACGCTCATGCAGGCGCACACCGTCGCGGCGCTGGGCTCGCGCTGGCCGGCGGCGCTGCTCGTCGGGTTCGCCACGTTGCTGCTGTCGGTGGGCGCGGGTGCGCTGCTGGGGAGGCACCGCGACACGGATTCGATCACCGGCTCGCTGGCCCTCGTCGCCGGAGGCGCGTCGGGGCTCGTCGCGATCGCGCGGGAACTCGGCGGCGATGAGAAGGTCGTCGCGGTCGTCCAGTACCTGCGCGTCGCCCTGGTCACCGTCTCCCTGCCGCTGGTCGCGGCGCTGTACCCGCACACGCCGGGCGTCTCCTCGGTCGCCTCCGGCCCGGCGCGGCAGTGGTGGTTCGACCTCGGTTTCACCGCGGTGTGCGTAGGCGGCGGCCTGGCCGTCGGGCTGGCCACGAGGCTGCCCGCCGGCGGCCTCCTCGGCCCGCTCGTCGCCTCCGCCGCACTGTCGCTCTCGGGTGTCGCCGCGGGCGCGACGGTGCCGTGGGTCCTGGTCGCCGGGGGTTACCTCGTCATCGGCTGGCAGGCGGGGGTCGGCTTCACGCGCGCGTCCCTGCGGTCGATGGCGCGGCTGCTGCCGTGGGCGATCCTGCTCATCGTCGGCGTCGGGGTCGGCTGCGCCGGGCTCGGTTTCGCCCTGTCCGCCATGACCGGCGTCTCGGCGCTCGACGGCTACCTCGCGACGACACCCGGCGGCATCTACGCGGTGCTCGCGGTGGCCGCGTCGTCCAATGTCGACATCACCTTCGTCGTCGCGGCGCAGCTCATCCGCGTCCTGCTGATGCTCTTCCTCGCCCCCGCCGCGGCCCGCGCCTTCCAGCGCTTCCGCGCCCGGCGCGAGGACGACGCCCGCGTGCCGACCGGCGTGTGACGCGGGCCATGCGCCTCCGCGCGAACACTGCTAACATCGCGGCATGACTGCGGGTACCAGGGAATTCGACATCATCGTCTTCGGCGCGACGGGCTTCGTCGGCGAGCTCACGGCGCGCCACCTCGCGAAGCACGCGCCCGACGGCGTGCGCATCGCCCTCGCCGGCCGCACCGAGGCCAAGCTGGAGAAGCTCCGCGCGAGCCTGGGCGAGAAGGCGACGGACTTCGGCATCGTCGTCGCCGACGTCGACAAGCCCTCCACCCTCGACGCGATGGTCGCCCGCACGACGGTCCTGTGCAGCACCGTCGGGCCCTACGCCCGGTACGGCGAGACGGTGGTGGGCGCGTGCGTCAACGCCGGCACGCACTACACCGACCTCACCGGCGAGGTGCTCTTCGCGCGCCGCTCCATCGACAAGTTCCACGAGCAGGCCGTCGCCAAAGGGACGAAGATCGTGCACTCCTGCGGTTTCGACTCCATCCCCTCCGACCTCGGCACGTTCCTCGTCTACGAGAAGGCCAAGGCCGACGGTGCCGGCACACTCGGCTCCACGACGCTGGTCATCCGCTCGATCCGCGGCGGAGCGAGCGGCGGCACCATCGCCTCCGCGATCGGCCTCGCCGATGAGGTGAGCGCCGACCGCGACGCCCGCCGCGTGGCCGGGCGCCCGCACTCGCTGAGCGTCGACCACAGCCGCGAGACCGACGCCCGGCCCGGCAGCGACCTGGGCACCGTGAGCGGTAAGGACGTCGACCCGTCGCTCTCCGGCACGCTCGCCCCGTTCTTCATGGCCAGCTACAACACCCGCGTCGTGCGCCGCTCGAACGGCCTGCTCGACTTCGCCTACGGGCCGACGTTCAGCTACCGCGAGACGATGGCCGTGCCCGGCCCGGGCATCGTCTCGGCGGTGGCGGCACGCGCCGTGCAGGGCGCCCTCGCCGTGGGCATGGCGGCGCTGGCGATCAAGCCCCTGCGCCCGGTCCTCGACCGCGTGCTCCCCTCGCCCGGCGAGGGGCCGAGCGAGGCCTCGCAGGCCAAGGGCTCGTTCATCGCGGACGTCTACACCCGCACCACCGGCGGCCGCCGGTACCGTTCGACCATCGGCGCGAAGCTCGACCCGGGGTACAGCGGCACCGCCGTCATGCTGGGCGAGTCGAGCCTGGCGCTCGCGCTCGACGGCGACGCCGCCCGCGGCGGCGCACCCCTGCCCGCGTACGCGGGCGTGCTCACCCCCGCTGTCGCGCTCGGCGATGTGCTCGCCGATCGCCTGCGCGCCCAGGACTTCACCGTCACCGTCGACGAGCTGCGCTAGCGCGCTCCTCGCGCTCGCGCGGCCGGCACGTCACGCGAGCGCGAGGAAGAGCTTCTCCAGCTTCTTCTGGTCCACGTTCTCGGGGCCCTCGGTGGCGATGCAGTGCTGCAGTCCCGTGGCGACGAGGGCGTACCCGCTGCGCCCCAGCGCCTTGTTCACGGCCGCCAGCTGGGTGAGCACGTCCTCGCACTCCTCCCCCTCCTCGAGCATCCGGATCACCGTCGCGAGGTGGCCGTGCGCGCGCTTGAGCCGGGTGACGACGGGCTTGGCAGCCTCGTCCGGGAGCCTCACGCGCGGACCCCGTCGAGCATCCGGCCGAGCCGCTCGCGCGCGTCGGCGGCGACGCCGGACAGCGCCGCGGTGCCGGTGAACTCGGGCATCACGTCCGGGTCCATCACCTCGACGAGCGCACCGTCGCCGTCGGCCGAGACCACCACGTTGCACGGCAGGAGCGCCGCGACGCGCGGGTCGAGGCCGAGGGCCTCGTGGGCCAACTGCGGGCGGCACGCGCCGAGGATCACGCGGGGCTCGACGTCCACGCCCAGCTTCGCCTTGAGCGTGGCCGTCAGATCGATCTCGGTCAGCACGCCGAAGCCGACGTCGGCGAGACCCGCGCGCACGCGCGCCACCGCCTCGTCGTAGGGCGCGTCGATCGTCGCACGCATCGTGAATTCCGCCATGCGCTCGTTCCTTTCGTCCGTCACCAGCGGTGTCCCGACCAGTATTACATAACCCCCAGGGGGGATGCTAGGTTCGGGTCGTTCGCATCCCCCTAGGGGGTTACTCCCGTCGAAGACCGGCTTCGCCCGCGACTGACCACCGATTCCCCACTCCAGAAGGGCCGTCATGACCCAGACCCCCACCGCCGACGGCGCCGCGACCCTGCGTGCGCTCCAGCCCCAGCACCGCGACCTGCGCCGCGCGATCCCGGACGTCTACGCCGGCTTCGGCGCGCTGAGCAGTGCCGCGTTCGCGGACGGCGCGCTCGACAGGAAGACCAAGGAGCTCATCGCCTTCGCCATCGGCGTTGTCGAGGGCTGCGACGGCTGCATCGCTTCGCACGGCCAGGCCGCGGCGCGTGCGGGGGCCACCGAGCAGGAGGCGGCGGAGGCCATCGGCGTCACTTTCCTCATGCACGGCGGACCCGCAACGATCCACGGCGCGCGGGCGTTCGAGACCTTCCGCGGTTTCGTCGCCGGCGCGAGCGCGTAAGGTCCGGCCCATGTGCAGTGCGATCACGTGCCGCGTGTGCGGCAAGACCACCTGGACCGGCTGCGGCTCCCACGTCGACGCGGTCCGCGCCACCGTCCGCCCCGAGGACTGGTGCGACGGGCACGCGGCCACGGGGGCGGCCTCCGAGCAGCCGGCCAAGCGCGGCTGGTTCCGCCGCTGACCTACGCCCGCTGGGCGTCGATCCGCGCGAAGGGCCGCAGCGCCTCCACCTCGTAGGCGAGTTCGAGCAGCGCCGCCTCGGTGCCCGCCGGACCGGCGAACTGGGCACCCATCGGGAGCCCGGCCTCGTCGCTCCCGCACGGCACGGAGATCGCCGGGCCGCCCGAGACGTTGTTGAGCGGCGTGATCCCCACCATCGCGATGGTCCGGGCCATGAACTCGTCGAAGGGCAGGGTCGGGTCGAGGTGGCCGATCCGCGGCGTCGTGCTCGTCATCGTGGGCGAGAGCATCGCGTCGACGCCCCGCTCGACGAACATCCGCTCGTAGTTCCCGGTCACCGCGCGCAGGCGCGCGATCGCCCCCGGGATCGACGGTGCGCCGCGCACGCCCGACCACAGCAGGCTGCGGGTCACGGGATCCAGTGCGCGGAAGGAGCTGCGCCCCTTGGCCTCGACGGCCGTGGTGGCCACCTCGAGCCCCGCGAGCAGACCCCAGTAGCGCAGGAAGTCGTCGACGAACCCGCCGTCGATGCGCAGGTCGGCCATCGTGAGCTCGACGATCTCGTGCCCCTGCCCGGCCAACTCGTCGGCGAGCGAACGGACGGGCGCGAGGCACTCGGCGGCGATGCCGAACTCGGTGACCGATTCGGTGACCAGCCCGATCCGGCGGCGCCGGCCGGGGCCGCGCACGTGCCCGACGGGCGGCAGCGCGGGATTGCGACGGTGCCGCTCCGCCGCCGCGAAGTACCGCGCGGTGTCGCGGACGGTGCGGGTGAGCACGCCCTCGCAGACCACGTTGACGGGCAGCACCTTCAGTGCGGGCAGCTCGGCGAGCCGGCCGCGGGTGCTCTTGAGCCCGACGAGGCCGTTCAGCGCCGCGGGGATGCGGATGGAGCCGCCGCCGTCGTTGCCGTGGGCGATCGGGAGGGCGCCGGAGGCCACCAGCGCCGCCGAGCCCGACGACGAGCCGCCGACGGTGTAGTCGGTGTTCCAGGGGTTGCGGGCCGGCGCGCGGTCGGCGAACTCCGCGCTCGCGGTCATCCCGAACTCGGGCATCACCGTCGAGACCAGCACGTTCACGCCGGTCGCGACGAACTGCTCCGCCACCGGACCGGACCGCTTCGCCGGGGTGTCCGGCAGGGCCGCCGAGCCCATCGTGGTGGGCAGGCCCGCGAAGGCGGTGTTCTCCTTGATCGCCGACGGGACGCCGTGGAACGCCGCGTCCGTCGCACCCTGCGCCCCCGCGCCGCCCTCGGGGAGCCACCAGCGCACCGCGCGGGTCGCGGGGTCGACGGTGCGGATCCGCTCGGCGGCGGCCGCCGCGGCCTCGGCGACGCCGAGCTCGCCGGCGGCGATCGCCTCGGCGACGCCGGTGGCGTCGAGGGTGCCGAGGGCGTCGTCGCGGAAGGCGTGGACGCGGGTCGAGGCGGCGGTGATCTCGGTGGTCATGGCAGCTCCTCCGGCGCGGACGCCGAGTCTGTACAAACTTACAGAGATCGACGATAGCCCGAGTCTGTAGGTTTGTACAGACTTCTCCCGCGGCCTACACTGCGGGGCGTGGAGGAGCGCAAACACCGGCGGAGCACCCTCGAACGAAGGCGTGCGCTCCTCGACGCGACGGTCGAGCAGGTCGGCGAATCCGGGTACGCCTCGGTCACCCACCGCGCCGTCACCGCCCGCGCGGGACTGCCCACGACCTCGATCGGCTACTTCTTCGCGTCCATCGACGACCTCACCCACGAGGCCATGCGCACCTTCGTCGCGGAGGAGTTCGAGCGCCTCGACGTGCTGTCGGCGTTCCTGGAGAACACCTCGGCGAGCCCCGACGAGGTGATCGCGGCCTTCGCCGCCTCCTCGGAAGCGCGGGGCAACGAATCCCTCGCGCTCCTCGAGGCCTATCTGCGCGCCGCCCGTGACCCCGCCTCGCGGGTGCTCGTGGAGGAGTACCTCCGGGCGGCGGACGCGGTGGCCCAGGGCGCGGCAGCGCTGGCCGGCGCCGCGATCGACCCCGCGACGGCCCGCGGCGTGGTCGCGCTGATCAACGGCTTCACCGTGCTGGACTCCGCACTCCCCGACGCCGCCGACATCGCCATCAAGAAACGGGCGCTGCGCACCATGCTGATCGGCGCCCTGTTCGAGCAGGGACACGAGGACGCCGCCCGCGCGCTGCGGGACCGGGCCGACTAATCGATCAACTGGGCGACGGCCCGAGGGAACCCTCGCGGTCACCCGCGGCGATGCGCGCCGCCATCCGCTCCTGCGCCTCGCGGATCCCCGTGGCGTAGGCCGGATCGATCGCGGAATCGAGCGCGAAGTCGAACTCCCGGCTGGTCTGCAGCCGGTCCGCCGCGTCGGTGAAACGTCCCTGGCGGCGGTAGCCCTCCGCGAGGTTGAGGTGCAGCGAGGGCATGAAGCCGGCCACGCTCAGTGACGGATGGATCGCTTGGAGCTCCGCGTCCGAGACGTGCGCCGACTCGGCCAGGGCGACCTCGTCCCACTCGACCTCGGCGTCCAGCTCCTCCTGCACGTCCGCGATGTAGTGCGCTGCGATGCACCGCGCCGCGTGATCCGCGGGCTCGATCCGCGCCCACGTGGCCTCGAGCTTCTGCTTGCGCTCCCCCGGCTCGCCCGTCATCGCCGCGCCGAGCTCGGTCATCAGGTTCTCCATGCCCCGCACCCTAGACGGGACCACCGACAGGTGCGCAGCCGCTTTCTCGATCGCGCATTCGCGACCGCCCAGCGCTCGGTAGTACTAGAAAGAAGAGGATGAGACGCATGACGCTGGCCGCACTCTCCGCGCTGATGATCGCGTTCGCCGCCGCGCCGCCCGTGCACGCCGCCGACGTGGAGGCCGCGATCGCCCGGGGAATGACCCTGGTGGGCACCGACACCTTCGGCGAGTACGGCTGCGAGGACTTCGTCGACTTCGCCTACGGGAAGACCACTGCGACCGGGATTCCCCGCGACCACGCCCGGTCCTTCTACGAGGCGCTGGAGGCGAAGGGGCTCGGCCATGCGAACCTCCCCGCGCCGCGCGGGGCCCTCGTCTTCACCCAGAGCGACTACGGCTACCACGTGGACATCTCGCTCGGTGGCGGGAAGTACCTCAGCGGCGCCGTCCAGGGACTCAAGCGGGGCTACGGCGACGGCAGCCAGATCCAGGTCATCGACGCCCCGAACCCCCGCCCGCACCGCCTCCTCGGCTGGGCCCACGCGCCCTGGAAGTAGCTACCGCGCCAGCAGCGCGTGGCACCGGCGCAGCCGGTCCAGCCACCAGTCCCGCCTCTCACCGAAGACCTCGACCGCGGCGAGCCGTTCCGCGGTCGGCGCGACGGTGCGCACCGCGAGCGCACCGTCGACGAGGGGGTGCTCGCCGAGGTCGGCGGTGAAGAAGCCCCCGGTCCCCAGCCCCGCGGCGTTGCCGTCCTCGATGCACGCCGCGGCGACGATGCCCGCGGAGAGTCCGACCGCGGTGTCCAGGGCGGAGGACACGGTGACCCGCACGCCCGCAGCGGCTCTCAGCGCGTCGGCGACGGCGAGCACCGCCCGCACGCCGCCGATCGGCGCGACCTTGACCACCGCGACGTCGGCGGCACCGAGCTCCGCGACGCGCATCGGATCGGTTGCGCGACGGATGGATTCGTCGGCGGCGATATCGCACGCGCCGTCCACGAGCCGGCGCACCTCGGCGAGCTCCTCCACGCTCGCGCAGGGCTGTTCGGCGTAGTCGAGCGGACCGTCGGCGACGAGCCGGGTGATCGCCTCGTGCGCCTGCGGCACCGTCCACCCGCCGTTGGCGTCGACGCGGATCGCACCGTCCGGCATGGCCTTCCGCACGGCCGCGACGCGGGCGAGGTCGTCCTCGAGGGTCTGCCCCTTCTCCGCGACCTTCACCTTCGCGGTGCGGCAGCCGGGGAACTGCGCGAGCACCGCGGACACGCCGTCGGCGGGGACGGCGGGCACCGTCGCGTTGACCTCGACCCGCGTCCGCAGCGGCGCGGGCAGGCCCTCGTAGGCGGCCTCGATGCCGGCGCGCAACCAGTGCGCGGCCTCGGCGTCGCCGTACTCGGGGAAGGGCCCGAACTCGCCCCACCCCGCCGGCCCCTCGAAGACCAGCGCCTCGCGGGTCGTGATCCCACGGAAGCGCACCCGCATGGGCAACTGCACCACGCGGGCCGCGGCCACCAGTTCGTCGACGTCCACCACGCCCCCAACAGTAGAGTCGGAGCCGTGACTTTCAACCCCGAGCTGTGGCAGCCGGTCCCCGGATTCGAGGACCTGACCGACATCACGTACCACCGGCACATCACGCAGGGCACCGTGCGCGTGGCCTTCGACCGGCCGGAGGTGCGCAACGCCTTCCGCCCGCACACCGTCGACGAGCTGTACCGCGCGCTCGACCACGCGCGGCGGTCCGCCGATGTCGGCGCGGTGCTGCTCACCGGCAACGGCCCGGCGCCGAAGGACGGCGTGTGGTCGTTCTGCTCGGGCGGCGATCAGCGCATCCGCGGCCGCTCCGGCTACCAGTACGCGACGAGCCACGACTCCGACGTCGAGGCCGCGACCGCGGACGGCGTCGACGAGGCCCGCGTCAAGGCCGAGGGCGGCCGCCTGCACATCCTCGAGGTGCAGCGCCTCATCCGGTTCATGCCGAAGGTGGTGATCGCGCTGGTCAACGGCTGGGCCGCGGGCGGCGGGCACTCGCTGCACGTGACCTGCGACCTGACGCTCGCCTCGCGCGAGCACGCCAAGTTCAAGCAGACCGACGCCGACGTGGGCAGCTTCGACGCCGGCTACGGCAGCGCCTACCTGGCCAAGCAGGTGGGCAACAAGTTCGCGCGCGAGATCTTCTTCCTGGGCGATGTGTACAGCGCCGAGGACATGCACCGCATGGGCGCGGTGAACCGCGTCGTGGACCACGACGAGCTGGAGAACGTCGCGCTCGAGTGGTCCGCGAAGATCCTCGGCAAGAGCCCGCAGGCGCAGCGGATGCTCAAGTACGCCTTCAACCTCCCCGACGACGGGCTCGTCGGTCAGCAGCTCTTCGCCGGCGAGGCCACCCGCCTGGCCTACATGACCGACGAGGCCGTCGAGGGCCGGGATTCCTTCCTGGAGAAGCGCGCCCCGGATTGGTCCCCCTTCCCCTACTACTACTGAGTCCGTGACCGACTGCGTGTTCTGCGCGATCGTCGCGGGCTCCTCGCCCGCGGCGGTCGTCGCCGAGACCGAGGAGATGATCGCCTTCCTCGACGTCCGCCCGCTCAGCCCCGGCCACACGCTGGTGGTGCCGAAGGCCCACGCCGCCAGGCTGTCCGGGCTCGACGGTGCGCACGGGACCGCGATGTTCGCGCTCGGCCACCGGCTGGGCCGGGCCGCGCAGGCGGGTCCGCTCGACGCGGACGGCGTCAACCTCGTCGTGAACGACGGCCGGGTCGCGATGCAGACCGTCGATCACGTGCACCTGCACGTGATCCCGCGCTTCTCCGGCGACAAGCTGCGGTGGCTCTCCCGCATGGCCGTGCGACGGCCACGCAGCTCCGACGATGCCGTCGCCGCCCTGCGCGCCGGGCTCGAGGATCTGTCGTCATGACCGATCCGGCCTTGCTCCTGGAGCGCATCCTCGATGCCAATTCTGAGGTGCGGAAGATCGAGCACCACTACGGTTGCGCTATGCCGGAACAGACACAGGACAAGCTCTACGCGACGGTGCTGCAGACCATTGGCGCCGTCGCGCACCTCCCCGTAGTGCGCGTCGATCGAGAAGCGTTTCTCACCAAACACTTCGGAGATTCTCCGCACATCGATGTCATTCTACGGAACGGTCCGCAGGAGGTCTACACGGTCGGTTCGCTCCGCCGAAAGGCCGACTCGATCATCAAGAACAGCGTGACGAAGACATCAATGGCATCGTTCGCCGCAGGACTCCCTGGCAATCCTATGGTGATGGTGGCCGCTGGCAGTGCGGACGTGGCCCAATACTTCGGGTTCGCGATCAACCTCGCCCAACAGATCGCGTACCTGTTCGGGGAGGACGACTTGTTCGACGGCGGCGGTTCCGACCTCTCAGAGGAAGCCCAGATCCGAGTCATCGCATACCTCGGAGCGATGTTCGGAGCGGCCGGTGCAGCAGCGCTGGTGACGAGCACATCCAAGGTCGCTGGCGCCAACATCGGCAAGAAGGTCGCAGGGCAGGCGCTGACGAAGACAGCCTGGTACCCACTAGTCAAGAAGGTCGGCGCACTGGTTGGCAAGCAGGTGACCAAGAAGACTGTGGAGAAGACCATCACCAAAGCGGTCCCCGTGGTTGGCGGCGTGATATCCGGCGGGCTCACATACGTCACGTTCCGTCCTATGGGGCACCGTCTCGCCGACACTCTCGCCAGCAACCTGTCCGGTCAATTCGACCACGACTTCGACCTGAATCCGACGTTCGCCGCGACAGTGGCAGAGGTCGTCGACGGCGAGGTTGAGCCTCACGCTGCACAGCGTGAGCCGGCGGACGAAACACGAAAGTGACACCACCCGGAGCCACCTTCACGTGCGGCGAGCCCGGCTGGGAACAGGTCGCCGATTTCGCGCTGCACTGGGCGAAGTCCCCGCTGCCCGGCGAGCTCTGAATCGCTCGTCCGGGGGCACACGCCAGAATCGCAGGACCGATGCAAACTACCGGTAACGAATGGCTTGCGTGCTGTCGATAGTCGGGTGTCAGAGCCGCACCGTCGACCCCGAGGAGCAGTGATCGAATGACCGCCCGCACCACCCGCATCGCCCTGGCCGCCGGCGCCTGCGCCGCGCTCGCACTGGGCGCCCTCCCCGCCACCGCCTCCGCCGACACCGTCGTCCGCTTCGACGGTTGGGTGACGACACCCGGTTTCGCCGACCCCATGCCCTTCCCCTCGGTGCACTACACCGGCACCGTCGACGCGAAGGGCTGGATCACCGTGCGCCCCGACTGCATCAAGGGCGGCCTCGGCGGTCCGACGGCGCCGTGCGTCGACAACCCCGGCACGCGCGCACAGATCGCGACCCGCACGCTGAGCTGGTGGAACGACGGCAAGCGGTACGGCGGCGAGGTCAAGGCCCGCCCGGACGGCTCCTTCACCACGCTGATCGGCGAGAAGAAGGTGACCTTCACCGTCGGCGGGCCCGGCACCGTCGGGAAGGCGATCGGCCACTACTCGGCCTGAGGGCCCGTCAGCCGTGCGCGCGCTGGTGGCGCGGCTGGTACAGCCCGATCGCGCCGCCGCCCGGGAGCGTGAGCGAGGTCAGCAGGCCCCACCCCTGATCGCTGATCGGCGCGGTCTCGACGCCCTTCGCCCGCAGCGCCGCAACCTCCGCCTCGACGTCGTCGCACATCAGGTAGAGCTCCTGCTTCGGCGGACCGTCGGTGGGATGGACGGCGACCTCCGACGCGGGGAGCGGCAGGATCAGCCAGCCCTGCCCCGCGTCCACCCCCTCGACACCGAGGACATCGCGCAGGAACGCGCGGTCGGCGTCCGCGTCGGCGGAGTAGTGGATGATGTGCGCCCCGTTGATCATCCGCCCACCGTAGCCGCACATCTTTCGAAGCGTTGTGCGACGCCGTGGAACGAACTCCTCGCAGAACGCTTCGAAAGATGTCGGCAGCGCGACCAGCTTTCAGGCCTCGGTGCGTGTCGGCGACGACACGCCGACATCTCATCGCCGACTTCCACCAATGTCCGTTCTGTCACCAGTGGACACGATTTCATAGCCGGCGGATCAGTCCTCGATCACGCGGAAGACGTAGGTCGTGCGGCCCAGGGTGAGTTCGTCACCGTCGGACAGGGGCAGCTGGCCGGAGACGCGGCGCTCGCCGACATAGGTCCCGTTGGAGGACTGCAGGTCCCGGACGGCGAAGCCGCTGACGGAGCCGGTGATGACGGCGTGCTCGCGGGAGACCTTGGTGTCGTCGATGCTGATGTCGTTGTCGGGCAGGCGGCCGAGGCGGACCTCGCCGTGCACCGGGTACTCGGTGCCGTCGGATGCCGTCAGCGTGCCGCGCGGGCCGGCTCCGGGGACGGTGACATCGGTCTCGGTCTTCTCGAAGGCGCGGCCGTCGCCCGGCTGCGCCGCCGGGCGCGCGGCGGTGAACGCCAGCTGCTCCTGCCGCAGCACCTTGCCCTCGAGCTCGACGAGTGCGGGCGTGGGATCGGCGCCGAGCTCGTCGGCGAGGGTGCGGCGCAGCTCCCGCGATGCCTCCAGCGCATCGGCCTGACGCCCGGTCACGTACAGCGCCGTGATCAGCTGCCCCCACAGCGGCTCCTGCAGCGGATGTTCGGAGACGAGGCGGCGGAGCTCGCCGATCACCGATGCGGCGCGCCCGGCGGCGATCTCCGCGTCGTACATCGCGGACTGCACCGCCGCCCGCTCCTCCGCCATGCCGATCGCGAAGTTGTCGGCGAACTGCAGGCCCCGCAGGTCGGCGACGGCGTCGCCGCGGAACTCCGAGAGCGCGGTCGCGAACGCCAGCGAGGCCTGGTCGTAGCGGCCGGCCGCGGCGAGTTCCGCGCCCCGTCGGCGGGCCGCGTCGAACCGGCCCACGTCGGACTGCTCCGGCTCGAGGTCGAGGCGATAGGTGGAGCCCGAGGTCACCAGCAGGGCGTCGAGGCCCGACCCGGCACCCGGGCCGCGCAGCGCCTTGCGCAATCCGCTGACGAAGACCTGCAGGCTGGCGCGCGCCGAGGCGGGCGGGTTCCCGTCCCACACCTGCTCGCTGAGCGAGTCCACGGTGACCGCGCGGCCGCGGTTCATCACGAGCAGCGCGAGCACGGATCGCGGCTTCACGCCCGAGACCTCGTTCGGTGCGCCGTCCACGGAGAGCGAGACCTGGCCCAACACGCGGATATCCAAAGACGCCATGCGCAAATAGTAGTCACGGCGCATCAGTCGGCCCGCGGAAGACCTCGGAAACAGCCCAAACCGGACATGACCTGCGGATTCTGAGAGCGCCCTGAATGAACATTGGGTGAACGCTCGCCGGACGGTCGAGAACCTGCAGGTCAGGGGGATGTCGGCCACGTCTCACCCGTTTGGTGGAACACCCCTTCCGGCCTCACTATTTTCACCATGAACAGCGAACTCATCATCCTGCTGTTGGTGATCGTGACGGCCCTCGCCTTCGACTTCACCAACGGCTTTCACGACACGGGCAATGCGATGGCCACATCCATCGCGACAGGCGCCCTCAAGCCCAAGACCGCCGTCAGCCTGTCGGCGATCCTGAACCTGGTCGGCGCCTTCCTGTCCGTCGAGGTCGCGCTCACCGTGACCAACGCGGTGATCAAGATCCAGAACAAGGACGGCTCGCCCAAGGCGGAGTTCACTGCCAATCACGGCCGCGCACTGCTGATCATCGTGCTCGCGGGCCTCATCGGCGGCATCGTCTGGAACCTGCTGACCTGGCTGCTCGGCCTGCCCAGCTCCAGCTCGCACGCGCTGTTCGGCGGCATGATCGGTGCCACCATCGCGGCTCTCGGCCTGAGCGGTGTGGTGTGGATCGGCCACGGCAAGCTCGACGGCGTCATCGGCAAGGTCGTCCTCCCGGCGCTGTTCGCCCCGGTCGTCGCGGGCCTCGTGGCCGCGGCCGGCACCTACCTCATCTTCAAGATCGTCGCCGGCGTCGCCGAGCGGTTCACCGAGGAGGGCTTCCGCTGGGGCCAGATCGGCACCGCCTCGCTCGTCTCCCTCGCGCACGGCACCAACGACGCGCAGAAGACGATGGGTGTCATCACCCTCGCGCTCATCGGCTACAGCGCCGGCTCCCCCGAGTCGAGCGGCGGCTTCCTGTTCTGGAACGACACGCACGGCGTCCCGCTGTGGGTGAAGTTCTCCGCCGCGGCCGCGATCGCCCTGGGCACCTTCCTGGGCGGCTGGCGCATCATCCGCACCCTGGGCAAGGGCCTGATCGAGATCAGCTCGCCGCAGGGCATGGCCGCCGAGGCGTCGTCCGCCACGATCATCCTCACCTCGAGCCACCTCGGCTTCGCCCTCTCCACCACGCACGTCGCCACCGGCTCCATCCTGGGCTCGGGCGTCGGCAAGCCGGGCGCCAAGGTCCGCTGGAACGTCGCGGTGCGCATGGTCGCCGCCTGGCTGATCACCCTGCCCGCCGCCGCGATCGTCGGCGCGATCATGTGGTTCGTCGCGGCGAAGATCCCCGGTCTCGCCGGCCCGATCGTCGCCTTCGCCATCCTCTGCGCCCTCTCCGGCTACATGTACTGGCGCGCGCAGCAGCAGAAGGTCGACTCCAACAACGTCAACGCCGAGTGGGACGACGAGACCAACGCGGTCGCGCCGACCGCCGACGAGAAGATTGCGAAGGTCTAAGACATGGAAACCATCTCCCTCGCCCTCAACGCGGTCTGGAAGGTGCTCCTCGTGGGCCTCGTCCTCGGCGCCGGCCTGCCCGCCCTGTTCGCCGTCGGCGTCCGCGGCCTCGCGATCGGCAACGGCCACGAGCAGGAGGACGGCACCGTCCACCAGCCGAACCCCCTCGGCAACGTGCTGGCCGCGATCGCCTTCGTCATCGTCATCGCCGCCGTCGTGCTCGGCATCGCGATGATCGTCGCGTCGGGCTTCAAGTACGAGCTCACCTTCGACAACATCTACCCGTGGTTCGAGAAGAAGGCGTAGGCCCCAGATGACCACCGAGAACACCCAGGACGGCGTCCTCCAGCAGGTCCTCGACTGGCTGCGTGCCGGTTACCCCGAGGGCGTGCCGCCGAAGGACTACTTCCCCCTGCTCGCCCTGCTCACCAAGCAGCTGTCGGAGACCGAGGTCGACGCGGTGATCGGCCGCATCCTGGCCCAGCGCCCCGACGAGGTCCACAAGGACGAGATCGAGGCCGCGATCACCAAGGTGACCCAGGCCGAGCCCAGCGACGAGGACCTGCGCCACGTCGCGAGCAAGCTGGCCGCGGGCGGCTGGCCGCTCACCGGTTTCGCCAACTGACACACGTTCGCTTCGCTGTCGCTCACCCGAGCCGGGTGCGGCCCCCTATCCTGGAGACCGGATAGGGGGCCGTTCCCGTACCGGCGGCACAACCGCGCCCGCAGAGGCGCACCCTCGCAACGGAGGTGGGGTCTTCATGAGTTCAAATCCGGGCTTCCTGACCAGGATCGTCGATTGGCTGCGCGCCGGGTATCCCGACGGCGTGCCCAGCACCGACTACCAGCCGCTCCTCGCGCTGCTCGACCGGCAGCTCACCAAGGAGGAGCTCCGCGAGGTCACGCGCGAGCTGATCGACGACGCGCACCTCTCGCCCGAGGGGCTCGAACCGATCACCCGCATCGACGCGGGTGTCGCGATCAGCGGCCACACGCACGAGATGCCGCTCGAGAAGGACATCGCCCGCGTCCGCGAGCGCCTCGAGCTCAAGGGCTGGCCCTTCGACGACGCACCGCTCAACCCCGACGGCTGTCCCAAATCGCACGGCGAGTGAACCTCGAACCGCTGCGGATCGACACCGTCGCATCCGCCCTGCCGCAGCTGACCGCCCTGCTGGAGGGCACGGCGCCCGCGTGGCTGCCCGTGCCCGCGCACGATCCGCGCGAGGCGGAGCGGCTCACCGGCGCGCTCGCCGCGGGCACCCCCATCGACGAGCGCGTGGCCCTCGTCGTCGCGACGTCCGGCACGACGGGCACTCCGAAGGGCGCGATGCTCACCCGCGCCAATCTCGAGGCCAGCGCCACCGGGACCCACCAGCGGCTCGGTGGTCCCGGGCAGTGGCTGCTCGCGATGCCGCCGCACCACGTCGCGGGGGTGCAGGTCATGCTGCGCTCCCTCGCCGCCGGCCACGCGCCGGCGCAGCTCGACGTGCGCGCGGGCTTCGACCCCGCGGCCCTCGCCGCTGTCCACGCGCGGATGACCGCGGACCGCCGGTACGTCTCCCTGGTGCCGACGCAGCTCGTGAAGGTCCTCGCCGATCCGGCGGCGACGGAGGCACTCGCCCGGTTCGACGGGGTGCTCATCGGCGGCGCCGCCTGCCCCGCCCCGGTCCGCGAGGCCGCCCTGGCCGCCGGCATCCGCATGGTCCGCACGTACGGCATGAGCGAGACCGCCGGCGGCTGCGTGTACGACGGTGTGCCCCTCCCGGGCGTCGGGATCCGCCTGGACGGTCCGGAATCCCGTGTCGTCCTGGGTGGCCCGACGGTGGCCCTCGGCTACCGGAACCTGCCCGACCATCCCGCCTTCGCCGAGCCCGGCCGGTTCCGCACCGACGACGCGGGCACGCTCACCGACGGCGTCCTCGCCGTCACGGGCCGGCTCGACGAGGCCATCTCGACCGGCGGCCTGACGGTGCTCCCGCAGGTCGTGGAGGCCGTGCTCGCCCGGGTACCCGGCGTGGCCGAGGTCGCCGTCTTCGCGCAGCCCGATCCGCGGCTCGGCCAGCGGGTGGCGGCCGCGGTCGTTCCGGCCCCGGGCGCGGAGGTCACCGTCGAGCTGCTGCGCGCGGCCGTGGAGGCCGAGTTGGACCGGACGGCGGCGCCGCGGGCGCTGTACCTGGTCGACGAGTTGCCGCGGCGCGGGCCGGGCAAGATCGACCGCCGGGCGCTGGCGGCGCAGGTCACAAATATTCACGACTGAAGGAATCTCCGGTAAGGTTACCGCCGAGTAAGATAGCTCCGCAGAAACAGCCCGGATCGGAGAACCGTGAAGCAGAACATCGCAGCGCAGACCCCGCTGCTCAATCCCCGCGACGTCGACTTCCTGCTCTACGAGTGGCTGAACGCGGAGGAGCTGACCAAGCGCGACGCCTTCGCGGACCACTCGAAGGAGACCTTCGACGCCGCGCTCGACCTGGCCGCCGATATCGCGGTGCAGAAGCTGTCGAACCACTACAAGGACGCCGACGCCAATGAGCCGACGATCCAGCCCGACGGCACCGCGAAGACGCTGCCCGAGACCAAGGCCGGGCTCGACGCGATCAACGAGGCGGGTTTCACGTTCGCCGAGCTGCCCGCCGACGAGGGCGGCATCGGCCTCCCCTCACTGATCAGCAAGGCGGCGTTCGCCTGGATGCAGGCCGCCAATGTCTCGACCACCGTCTACTCGGGCCTGACGCTGGGCAACGGCAACGTGATCCGCTCCTTCGGCACCGACGAGCAGAAGCGACTGTTCCTCGAGCCGATGATCGAGGGCCGGTTCACCGGCACGATGTGCCTCTCCGAGCCCGACGCCGGCTCCGCGCTCGCCGACATCAGCGCCAGGGCCGAGCCCCGCGAGGACGGCAGCTACGCCATCACCGGCACCAAGATGTGGATCACCGGCGGCGACCACGAGATGACCGAGAACATCGTGCACCTGGTGCTCGCGAAGGTCCCCGGCGCGCCGGACGGCGTCAAGGGCATCTCGCTGTTCATCGTGCCGAAGTACCTGGTGAACGACGATCAGTCGGTCGGGGACCGCAACGCCGTGAACCTCGTGAGCCTGAACCACAAGATGGGCAACAAGGGCACCACCAACTGCCTGCTGTCGCTCGAGAACGCCACGGGCTACCTGGTCGGCGCGGAGAACCGCGGCCTCGTACAGATGTTCCAGATGATGAACGAGGCGCGCGTGGCGGTCGGCCTGGCCTCGTCCGCGATCGGCTACACCGGCTACCTGCAGTCGCTGGAGTACGCCAAGACCCGCGTGCAGGGCCGCCCCGTGACGGCCCCGACGGGTCCGCAGGTCCCGATCATCGAGCACCCCGACGTGCGCCGGATGCTGCTGGCGCAGAAGAGCTACGTGGAGGGCGGGTTCGCCCTCGCGCTGTTCGGCGCGCGCCTCGTCGACGACGCCCACACCGCGCCCACGGAGGAGGAGCGCACGGCGGCGGGCCAGCTGCTCGACTTCCTCACGCCGATCATCAAGAGCTGGCCGAGCGAGTGGGCGACGCGCGCCAACGACCACGCCATCCAGATCCACGGCGGCTACGGCTACACGCGGGACTACAACGTCGAGCAGCTGTACCGGGACAACCGGCTCAACGCGATCCACGAGGGCGCCAAGGCGATCCACGGCCTGGACCTGCTGGGCCGCAAGGTGCCGCAGCACGGCGGTGCGTCCTTCGGCGCGCTGCTGGGCCGGATCGAGGCGACCGCCGCCCGCGCCGAGAAGCACGAGGAGCTGGCGCCGCACGCCGCCGCGCTCCGGGCGGCGTCGCAGCGCGCGGTCGAGGTCACGATGGCGCTCGGCGGTACCGGGGATCCGGCGCTGTCGCTGGCGAACGCGACCTCCTACCTCGACGGCCTCGGCCACGTCGTGGTGGCGTGGCTGTGGCTCGACCAGGCGCTCGCGACCTACGCCGAGGACGGCGCCGCGCGCGAGGACGCCTTCTACCGCGGCAAGCGGGCGGCGACGCAGTACTTCTTCGTCTACGAGCTGCCCAAGGCGCACACCGAGTTCGACCTGCTGGCGAAGCTCGACCGCACCACGCTCGACCTGGACACCTCCGTCCTGTAGCGACTGCATAGGCTGGGTGCATGGCAACCGCAGCGCAGTGGCTCGAAGGGGCCCGCCCCCGCACGCTCCCGAACGCGATCGCCCCGGTGATCGCGGGGACGGGGGCGGCGGGGTTCCTGGGCGAGGCGGTCTGGTGGAAGGCGCTGCTCGCGCTCGTCGTCTCGCTGTCGCTGATCCTCGGCGTGAACTTCGCGAACGACTACTCCGACGGTATCCGCGGCACCGACGACGACCGGGTGGGCCCGCTGCGGCTCGTCGGGTCGGGGCTCGCCTCGCCCGCGGCGGTGAAGCGGGCGGCGTTCGCGTGCTTCGGGGTCGGCGGGATCGCGGGTGTGGTGCTGTCGCTGACCTCAGCGCCGTGGCTGATCCTCGTGGGGCTGGGGTGCGTGGCCGGGGCGTGGTTCTACACGGGCGGGAAGAAGCCCTACGGCTACCTCGGCTTCGGCGAGATCGCGGTCTTCGTCTTCTTCGGGCTGGTCGCGGTGCTCGGCACCGAGTTCGTGCAGGCCGGGCGGATCGACGCGTCCGGCGTGCTCGCGGCGTGCGCCGTGGGCTCGTACAGCTCGGCGGTGCTCGTCGCCAACAACCTGCGCGACATCCCCACCGACCGTGAGTCCGGCAAGATCACCCTCGCCGTCCGGCTGGGCGACGCGCGCACCCGCGTGCTGTTCTCCGTCCTCGTCGCCGTCCCGACGGTGCTGGGCCTGGCCCTCGCGGCCGTCGCCACCCCGTGGGCGCTCCTGTCGCTCGCCTCGGCCCCGCTCGCCGTGCTCGCGGCGCTGCCGGTGAGCCGCGGCGGCCAGGGCCCCGCCCTGATCCCCGCCCTCGCCCAGACCGGCCTCGCCATGCTCGTCTGGTCCATCGGCGCCGCGATCGGCCTGTTCCTGGGCGCGTGAGTCAGCCGCGTGCCGCGGCACCCACGACGGAGAGCAACTGCAGCTTTTCGTAACTCTCCGAACCGGGCTGCGCGGTGTACACGAGCAGCAGGTGCGACTGCTCCGGGTCCACGAGGTGCTGGCAGTCCAGCTCGAGCGCCCCCACCTCCGGATGGATGAAGCGCTTCACCGCGTTCGGGCGGATCCCCACCGGATGCGCCTCCCACAGCGCCGCGAACTCCGCGCTGCGCTCGAGCAGCAGCTCCGCGTACTCCGCCGCGCGGGAGCCGGGCCCGCGGAGCGCCGCCACCCCGCGCAGGCCCGAGACGAACATCGATGACAGGAACGCGTGGTCATCCGGATGGTGGATCGCGCGGCTCGCCGGGTCGGTGAACCACCGGTATCCGACGCTGCGCTCGGGGCCGGTGTAGCCCGTGGTGTCGCCCGTCAGGGCCACCGAGAGCGGCGTCTGCCGCAGGGTCTCCCCCAGCTCGGTGACGATCTCCGCCGGGGTGTCGGACAGGCGATCCAGCACGCGGGCCAACCCCGGACCGATGTGATCGCCGGTCGCGCCCCGGGGCGGCGCGTGTTGCCCCGCCAACCGGAAGAGGTGGTCGCGCTCGTCGAGGCTCAGGTGCAGGCCCTGCGCGATGGCCGCGATCATCTGCGGCGACGGGTGCGGGCCGCGCTGCCGTTCGAGCCGGGTGTAGTAGTCGACCGACATGTGGCACAGCGCCGCGACCTCCTCCCGCCGCAGGCCCTGCGTCCGCCGCCGCTGCCCCCGCGGGAGCCCCACGTCCTCCGGCTGCAGGGCCTCCCGCCGCCGGCGGAGGAACTCCGCGAGCCCTTCCCGGTCGATCATCCGCACCTCCTGCCGACGACGGTACTGGGGCCGGACCGATCGCGACGCGCGCTGGGCGCTCTCATCCGGGGATCGGCGGTCCCTGGATGAGCTTCCGCAGCACTGCGAGGCTGACAGCCATGAACCGAGCACCGATCGACCTCCCCCTTCCCGATCTCACCGGCAAGCGCGCCGTCGTGACCGGCGGCACCGACGGCATCGGCCTCGGCATCGCGCGCCGCCTCGCCGCGGCCGGCGCGGACGTCGTCCTGCCCGCGCGGAACGCCGCGAAGGCCGAGGCGGCGGTCGCCGCGATCGGCGCCGCGGCGCCGGCGGCGACCGTCTCCACGCACCCCCTCGACCTGTCGTCCCTCGCATCCGTGGCGGCGCTCGGCCGCACGCTGCTCGACGACGGCCGCCCCATCGATCTGCTCATCAACAACGCCGGCGTGATGACCCCGCCCACCCGGCAGACGACCGTCGACGGCTTCGAGCTCCAGTTCGGGACCAACCACCTCGGCCATGTCGCGTTGGTCGCGCACCTGTTGCCGCTGCTCCGCGCGTCGCGGGCCCGCGTCACGTCGCAGATCAGCATCGCCGCCAACGAGAGATCGATCAACTGGGACGACCTGAACTGGGAGCGGTCCTACAACGGCTCCGGCGCCTACAGCCAGTCCAAGATCGCCTTCGGCCTGTTCGGCCTCGAACTGGACCGGGTGAGCCGGGAGCGGGGCTGGGGTATCACCAGCAACCTGTCCCACCCCGGCGTCGCCCCGACCAGCCTCCTGGCGGCGCGACCGGAGATCGGCCGCGACGGTGACACGCTGGGGGTGCGGGTCATCCGCCGGTTGTCGGCACTGGGGCTCGTGGTCGGTACCGCGGAGACCGCCGCCCTCCCCGCCCTCCTGGCCGCGACGGCACCGGACGCGGCGGGCCGGTTGTACGGACCCAAGGGCTTCATGCACCTCGGGGGCCCGCCCGCCGAACAGCCCCTGTACAGCAGGATCCGCAGCGAGGAGGAGGCCCGTCGCATGTGGCGGATCTCGGAGAGCATGACCGGGGTCGCATTCGCGGACTGACCTCCCGTCGACCGCGGGCGGCGGACCGTCGTCCCTACTCCCGCCAGGACCCGTCGGCGAGGAAGCGCTCGACGGTGAGCGTGGGCGGGATGAGGTCGAAGCCCTTCGACTGCACCCACGCGTCGTCGAAGTAGGTGTCGAGGTAGCGGTCACCGTCGTCGGCGAGGAGGGTCACGATGCTGCCGGACCGCCCGTCCCGGACCATCTCGGCGATCACGCCGAAGGAGCCCCACAGATTGGTGCCGGTGGAGCCGCCCACCCGGCGGCCGAGCAGCGCGGAGGCGATCCGCGCCGCCGCGATCGAGCCGGCGTCGGGCACGCCCACCATCCGGTCGACGATCTCGGGGATGAAGGAGGGTTCCACGCGCGGCCGGCCGATGCCCTCGATCCGCGACGACTGCCCCGTCTCCAGCGAGCAGTCGCCCGCCTCGAAGCCCGGGAGGAAGCTCGAGTTCTCGGGGTCGACGACGCACAGCCGCGTCGCGTGCCGCCGATACCGGATGTAGCGGCCGATCGTCGCCGACGTGCCGCCCGTGCCCGCGCCGACCACGATCCACGCCGGCTCCGGGTGCTCCTCGAGCGAGAGCTGGGAGAAGATCGACTCGGCGATGTTGTTGTTGCCGCGCCAGTCCGTGGCCCGCTCGGCGTGCGTGAACTGGTCCATGTAGTGACCGCCGCGCTCGTGGGCGAGCCGGGCGGCCTCGGTGTACACCTCGTCGGCGCGGTCGACGAAGTGGCAGGTGCCGCCCTCGCGCTCGATCAGCGCCACCTTGGCCGCCGAGGTGGACTTCGTCATCACCGCGACGAAGGGCAGGCCCAGCAGCTTCGCGAAGTAGGCCTCGGACACCGCGGTCGAGCCGGAGGACGCCTCGATCACCGTGGTGCCCTCGCGCACCCACCCGTTGCACAGGGAGTAGAGGAACAGGGAACGGGCCAGACGGTGCTTCAGGCTGCCCGTGATGTGGGTGGTCTCGTCCTTGAGGTACAGGTCGATCCCCGCGTCCCGCGCCCACCCCGCCAGCGGGAAGCGCAACAGGTGCGTGTCGGCGCTGCGGCGCGCGTCGGCCTCGATGAGACGGACGGCGTTGTCGACCCATGACCGGTCCGCCGAGCGGTCGTGGACGATGGTCGTCACTCGTCCACGCCCTGCAGCCGCTGCCGGAAGTCGTCCCGCTTCGCCTTGCGCGCATCGTCGATCACGGCGGCGCTCTCGTTCACCCGGGTGCGCAGCTTCTTGCCGAGCACCATCGAGAGCGGCAGCGAGATCACGAGCGCGAACAGGAACACCGGAATCGGCGGCACCTCGTCGAGGAACAGCATGCCGATCCCGTAGAGCAGTCCGAAGACGACAACGACGAGCCCCAGGCGGAACGCCGTATACAAAACAAGGTCGCGTGCGAGCGTCCGCTTAGCCGTACTCGTATCGGTCATGGGGACGAGCCTACCCCCGTCCGAAATGCGACTTTACCAATACTTGACACTCGGATAGAGGTTCGAGTACTCGGGCAAATCACTGCATACTGGGCATCATGACCACGGCACACTCGAACCTCGCCCAGCGCGCAGCGGACCCGCGGGCCGCTGCGCCCCGTCAGCCCGAGCGCCTCATGACCCCAGGCCAGGTGGCTGCGCTGTTCAACGTGAACCCCAAAACGGTCACCCGGTGGGCCGGCGCGGGCCTCCTCGGCTCCGTCCGCACGCCCGGCGGGCATCGTCGCTTCCGCGCATCGGAAGTCTTTGCTTTGCTGAACCAGAACACCACGGCGTAGCCCCGAACGGCGAAGGGCGCCGCTCCACCGAGTTCCTCGGCGGGGCGGCGCCCTTTGCGTACGCGGGTACCCGGCGCGAACTCAGCCGGCGTAGGAGTGCAGGCTGCCCGTCGCGAAGTAGTTGATGATGAACAGGTTGAAGACGATCACGGCGAAGCCGAGCAGGTTCAGGTAGGGCGCGGCCTTGCGCCACACCGACGTCGCGCGCGCGTGCAGGTACGCGGCGTAGAGGACCCACGCGATGAACGAGGTGGTCTCCTTCGGGTCCCAGCCCCACGGCCGGCCCCATGCCGCCTCGGCCCAGACCGCGCCGCAGATGACGCCCGCGCTGAACAGCGGGAAGGCGACGATCACGGTGCCGTACGCCACGCGATCGAGCACCTGCGTGTTCGGGATGGCCTGCAGCAGCCGGCCGCCGATGCCGGAGGTGACGGTGACGGAACCGTCGGGCAGCTCGAACCGGCGGCGGATGAGGTAGAGCAGACTGGCGACGCCGGAGACGAGGAAGATGCCGGCGCCGATCGACACGATCGAGACGTGGATCGCGAGCCAGTAGGACTTCAGCGAGGGCACCACGGGACCGGCGGTCGTGTACAGCACGCCCTCCGCGACGAACATGAAGATCAGGATCGGGACCAGCACGAAGCCGAGGATCGGACGCGACTCGGGCTTACGCAGCAGCACCAGTGAGGCCAGAACCGCCCCCGCGCACATGATGGACATGAACTCGTACATGTTGCCCCAGGGCATGCGGCCGGTGGCGACGCCGCGCAGCACGATCGAAGCGACGTGCACGAGCAGGCCCGCGACCACGAGGGCGTAGCCCATGCGGCCGATGCGCTCCGACTTCGTGCGCCGGGGGCCGTCGTCGACGACCCGCCCCGGGGTGGTGTCGGTGGCGATCGGGCCGCCGCCCGCGGCGACGAGTTCCCGCTTGCGGTCTCGCGCGGTCGTGGCGTCCACCCGCGACGTCGCCAGCTCGACGACCATCAGCACCAGCGCGAGGGCGTAGATCCCGGTCGCACTGGTGAACAGCACGTCGGCGAAGTTCGCCAGGTCGACGTTCGTCTCGGTTCCCATGGTCACGCCACTTTCTCACCGTCGGGGCCGACCAGGCGGTCGGCCAGTGCTTCGAAGTCCTCGGTCCATCCGGCCTCGTCGGTGCGGGCCAGCCCGGCGATCTCCATCACGGTACCGCCGTGCTCGCGCGGGGTCAGCCGCACGAACACCCGCCGGCGCCGCACGGTGAGCGAGACGATGAGCCCGCCCAGCATCCCGATCGCGAAGACCAGCGTCCAGTTCTGCGCCGGATTGTGGCTGACCTGCAGGGCCGCGAAGTTGGTGACGCCGTCGAAGCGGACCTGGGTGCCGTCCTCGATGGTGGTCGACTGCCCGACGCTCAGGTTCACGCGGGCCTTCTTCTCCAGCCGCTTGGAGTCGATCTGGTCGCGGCTGAGCGAGAAGATGTTCTGCGGTTTGCCGGTGTCGAGGCCGGTGTCGCCCTGGTAGATGTCGATCGCGACGGCCGGATCGTTCGGCGCGGGGAAGCGCGAGGTGAGCAGCGTCCCGTCGAGTTGCTTGGTGGGGGCCAGCAGCCCCTCGATCCCGATCTGCTTGGTGCGCCGCTCGTCCTCCGTGCGGTACAGCTCGGCGGGCGGGTCGAAGCGCAGCGCGCCCGAGGAGAGGAAGTTGATCTTGTCCTGCGGCGCGAACTGCATGGTCTGCGTGCGGACGGCGCCGTTCGGGTAGGTCACCGTGAACGTGCCGGCGTAACCGTGGCCCAGCATGTAGACCCGCACGCCCTCCATGCGGAGCGGCTTGTTGACCTCGATCGCGTACTTCTTCCAGGTGTCGTCCCGCAGGCCCTCGCTGTCCTGGTACGAGGCCAGGGTCCGGAACATGTCCGGCTGCGCGTTCGGCAGGAAGGTGGCCTGCACCTCGTCGGCCTTGAGACAGAAGGGCGCGAGCCCGGTCCCGTCGACGAGGTTGCCGGCGCGGAAGTTGTCGTAGTTCGACGAGGTGTTGCAGAAGCCCTCGTCCCCCGCGATGACGATGCGCGAGCCCTCGTAGGAGAACTGCTGCCCGACGCCGATCGCGATGAGGATGCCCACCAGCGAGATGTGGAAGACCAGGTTGCCGGCCTCGCGGAGGTAGCCCTTCTCGGCGGAGACGGTGACAGTGCCCTCGGGCTCGTTCGCGCCGCCGGGCCGGCTGATCTTGCGCCATCCGCGCAGGCCGCCGAGCACGGTCCGTGCGGCGGCCTCGGGGTCCTCGTCGCTCTCGCGGGTCGTGTGCCGCGGCAGCCGCGACAGGTTCCGCGGAGTCGAGACGGGCGGGGTCCGGAGCGCGCGGAAGTGCTCGAAGCAGCGCGGCACGATGCAGCCGACGAGCGAGACGAACAACAGCGCGTAGATGGAGGTGAACCACACCGACTTGAAGACGCCGAAGAACTGGAGCTTGTCCATGATCTCGCCGAGCGTGCCGTGGTCGTCGATCCACTTCGCGGTGGCGGCGGAGTCGACGTCGCGCTGCGGCAGCAGCGCGCCGGGCATGGCGGCGACGGCGAGCAGGAACAGCAGCACCAGCGCGGTCTTCATGGACGTGAGCGATCGCCAGGTGTTGCGGATCGTGGCGATCACGCGGCGCGGGAAGGATTGCTTGACAGGAGTACTCATCAGATCGGCATCACCGTGTTGGAGACGAACATGCGGCGCACGAGGTCGATGAACTCGGCCCAGTAGCCGGTGACCAGCGCGACGCCGACGGCGATCATCAGCACGCCGCCGAAGATCTGGATGCGGCGCGAGTTGCGGCGCAGCCAGCCGACGGCGCGGACGGCCACCGTCGACCCGAGTGCCAGGACGATGAAGGGCAGGCCGAGGCCGACGCAGTAGGCGACGATGAGGATCGCGCCGCGGGCCGGCTCGGCGTCGGTGCCGACGACGATGGACAGGATCCCGGCCAGCGTGGGGCCGATGCACGGGGTCCAGCCCAGCGCGAAGACGCCGCCGAGCAGGGGCGCGCCGGCCAGGGTGGTCCACTGCCGCGGCGCGAACCGGACGTCGCGCTCGAGCACCGGGACGAGGCCGATGAAGGCGAGGCCCATGACGATGGTGATGACGCCCCCGATCCGCATGAGGGTGTCGGCGTTGAGCCGGATCGACGTGGCGAGCCCGAAGACGGACATCGTCATCAGCAGGAAGACGACGGTGAAGCCGGCGACGAAGAGCATCGCGGCGCCCATGACGCGCCAGCGTCCGGCGCGCACGCCCGCCTTCGCCTCGTCGACGGTGGCAGCGGGCGCCTCGGCCCCGACGAGCCCCGCCAGGTACGACAGGTAGCCCGGGACGAGCGGGACGATGCACGGCGAGGCGAACGAGACCAGCCCGGCGAGCAGGCACGCGCCGAGCGCGAGCAGCAGCGGGCCGGAGACGGCGGCGGTGGCGAAGGCGTCCCCCATCAGCCCTCCCCCAGAACCTTCTCGACGGTGTCGGTCAGTTCCTTCTCGCCGACGGTGGTGAGGTAGGAGGCGGCCACGCGGTGCTGCCGGTCGAGCACGAAGGTCATCGGGACGACGGTGGTCGGGTACTGCTCACCGATGGCCAGTAGGGTCTTCCCGGGCGGGTCGTAGATCGACGGGTAGGTCAGCCCCTGCGAGCCGATGAAATCGCGGGCGGCGTCGTCGCCGGCGGTCTCCCGCACGTTGATGCCGAGGAACTGCACGCCCTTGTCCTTGGTGGCGACGAAGGTCCGCTCGAGCTCGGGCGATTCGATGCGGCACGGGGCGCACCAGCTGCCCCAGACGTTGATGACGACGACCTTGCCGGCGTAGTCGGCGAGCTTGATCGTGGTGTTCGGGTCGGTCACGCTGCGCCCCGACAGGTTCTCGACGGTGCTGCGCTGCCCGGGCTCGTAGAACTGCCGGACCTTGCCGCCGGGAGCGATCACGCCGCCCTTGGCGGCCTGATCGGAGAGCTGCACGCAGCCGGATGCGCCGAACGCGACCGCGCCTGCGACGAGCAGCGCGGCGACGCGGCGGGCCGGCCTCACGCGCCGCGCACCAGCGGGTCGGTGGCGCCCGCCGGCTCGGAGTACACGATGTCCACGAGCTCGTCGCCGTCGTAGACGAGGCTGGTGAGCGAAGCGAGCGAGCACTGCCGGTTGCGCGGGTCGTGCCACAGCCGCTTGCCCTCGAGGTGGCGGCGCAGCGTCACGACGGGCAGCTGGTGGCTCACCAGGACGGCCTCGTGGCCGCGGGCCCGGTCGCGGGCGATGTCGACGACGCCGACCATGCGGTGGGCGATCTGCAGGTAGGGCTCGCCCCACGACGGCGTGAACGGGTCGCGCAGCTTGGGCCAGTGCTTGGGCTGGCGCAGCGCACCGTCGCCGACGGCCACCCGCAGCCCCTCGAACTGGTTCCCCGCCTCGATCAGCTCCTCGTCCGTGATGATCGGCAGCCCGTGCGAGGCGGCGATGGGCGTCGCGGTCTCCTGCGCGCGCTGCAGCGGCGAGGCGAAGACAGCGGTGATGTCGTGGTCCGCGAGCGCATCGGCCACCGTCTGCGCCTGGGCCCGGCCCTTCTCGGACAGGCGGAAGCCGGGCAGGCGGCCGTAGAGGATGCCGTCGGGGTTGTGCACCTCGCCGTGCCGCATCACGTGCACGATCGTCGTCTCGGTGTTGGCAGTCATGGGGCCTTCTACTCGGTCGCCGCGGCGGCCGCGCGGGCGGCGGCGGGCAGAGCCGCCTCGATGGATGCGAAGTCGTCGTCGGTGAGCGCGGCGGAGACGAACCAGGCCTCGAAGGCGCTGGGCGGCGGGTAGATCCCCTGCTCGAGCAGCGCGTGGAAGAAGGGCGCGAACCGGAAGGTCTCGGCGGCCTTGGCCTGCGCGTAGTCCGCGACCGGCCCGTCGGTGAAGAAGACGGAGACGAGGTTGCCGGCGTACTGGACGTGATGCCGGACGCCCTCGGCGGTGAGCGCGTCGCCGATGAGCCCGCCGAGGCGGATCGAGTTGGCGTTGAGCTTGGCGTACACCTCGTCGGTGGCGTGCTGCAGGGTCGCCAGGCCCGCGGCCACGGCCACGGGGTTCCCCGACAGCGTGCCGGCCTGGTAGACGGGGCCGAGCGGCGCGAGATGCCCCATGACCTCGGCCGAGCCGCCGAAGGCCGCGGCGGGGAGCCCGCCCGACATGACCTTGCCGAAGGTGAACAGGTCGGCGTCGACGGGCTCGAGGCCGTACCAGCCGGCCTTGCTCACGCGGAAGCCGGTCATGACCTCGTCGAGGATGAGGAGGGCACCGTCGGCGCGGGTGATCTCGCGCAGGCCCTCGTTGAAGCCCGGGAGCGGCGGGACGGCGCCCATGTTGCCGGCGGCGGCCTCGGTGATGACGGCGGCGATCTGCCCCGGGTACTGCGCGAAGGCCGCGCGCACGGCGTCCAGGTCGTTGTAGGGCAGGACGAGGGTGTCCTGCGCCTGCGCGCCGGTCACGCCGGGACTCGTCGGCAGGCCCAGGGTGGCGACGCCGGAGCCGGCGTCGGCGAGCAGGGCGTCGACGTGGCCGTGGTAGCAGCCGGCGAACTTGATGATCTTGGCGCGGCCGGTGACGCCGCGGGCCAGGCGCACGGCGCTCATGGTGGCCTCGGTGCCGGAGTTGACCAGGCGGACCCGTTCGACGGGGGCGACGCGGGCGATGATCTCCTCGGCGAGCGCGATCTCCGCCTCGGTGGGGGCGCCGAAGCTCAGGCCGGTGGTGGCGGCGCGCTGCACGGCGTCGACGACGGCGGGGTGTGCGTGCCCGAGGATCATCGGCCCCCAGCTGGAGACGAGATCGACGTAGCGCTTGCCGTCGGCGTCGACCAGCTGCGAGCCGGACGCCGAGACGATGAAGCGCGGGGTGCCACCGACGGCGGAGAAGGCGCGCACCGGGGAGTTCACCCCGCCGGGGATGGAGCGGGCGGCGCGGTCGAACAGGGCCGCGCTGGCCGGGGCCGCAGTGTCGCTACCGGGGGTAAGGGGAGAACTCACGACCTCCAGTCTCCCAAACGAGGGCAAGTCGTCAACTACAGGGTGTAGGAGAAGACCGCTTCCGCGCCTCAGCGGCGCCGCGCTCGCGTCGCGGACCGCGCACGCCCGCTCCACCCACCACCTATAGTGGAACAGGTTTCACTCACCCGAGCCAGACATCGCCACCGGCCGACATCACCACGGACAACCTGGGGGAACAGCATGGAACGACTCAGCGGACTGGACGCCTCGTTCCTGTACCTCGAGTCCCGATCCCAGCTGATGCACGTGAGCGGGATCCTGGAGCTGGATCCCGGCACCGTCGAGGGCGGGTACCGGTTCGAGGACCTGCGCGGTGAGCTGGCGCGGCGGATCACCGCGATGCCGGCCTTCCGGCGCAAGCTGCACGACTCCGTGGTCAACCTCGACCACCCGGTGTGGGTCGAGGACGAGTCCTTCGACATCGAGGCGCACGTGCACCGCGTCGCCGTCCCCGCGCCCGGCGGGCAGACCGAACTCGCCGAGCTGTGCGCCCACGTCGCGGGCCTGCCCCTCGACCGCAGCAAGCCGCTGTGGGAGATGTGGGTCATCGAGGGACTGGCCGACGGGCGGATCGCGATCATGATGCGCATGCACCACGCCGGCGTCGACGGCGTGACCGGAGCGGGCCTGATGGCCCAGTTGTGCGCGCTGACGCCGGAGCCGCCCGCTCTCGACCCTGCGATGGTGGACAAGTCCACCGGCGGCGCGCCCGTGCTCGCGCTCGCCGCCGACGGCGCGAAGAACGTCCTGCTCCGGCCCCTGTCACTGGTCTCGCTGCTGCCGCGCACCCTCCCCGTCCCGGTCAAGTGGTGGACCCGCTCGCGCCGCGGCGCCGCGATGCCGGCCCCGTTCAGCGCGCCCCGCACCTCGCTCAACAGCTCGATCACGGGCCACCGCGCCATCGCCTTCGCCGCGGTGCCGCTGGCGGACGTCAAGAAGATCAAGGACCACTTCGGCGTCAAGGTCAACGACGTGGTGCTCGCGGCCTGCTCCGGCGCGATGCGCGAGTTCCTGCACGACCGCGGCGAGTTGCCGGAGCAGCCGCTGGTCGCGATGATCCCCGTCTCGGTGCACCAGGCCGAGATCGGCGCGACGCTCACCGAGGGCACGAACAAGGTCACGGGCATGTTCACCCGGATGACCACGGACGTCGACGGACCCGTCGAGCGGCTGGAGGCGATCCGGGAGCGCGTCGCGACGAGCAAGGAGCACCACGGCGAGCTCGACGACAACCTGCTGCGCTCGTGGGCACAGTTCGCGCCGGCGTCGATCATGCAGATGGGTGCCCGGATCTACGGCGACAGGAACCTGCCCGAGCTGCACCCGGTGGTCTACAACCTCGTGATCTCCAACGTCCCCGGGCCCGATATCCCGCTGTACTTCCTGGGCGCGCGGATCCACTCGATGTACCCGCTCGGCCCGGTCTTCCACGGCGCGGGCCTCAATGTGACGGTCTTCTCCCAGGAGGGCACACTGAACATCGGTGTGATCGCCTGCAAGAAGCAGGTGCCCGACCCGTGGCCGATCGTCCGCGCCTTCGAGCGCGATATCGCCGCACTGGTCGCGGCCGTCGACGCGGCCGGGAACGAGGAGAGCGCAGAGCAATGACCGACGGCCCGCGGGTACGAATCGACAGTGGCGAGATCTCCGGCCGCGACCAGCGGACGGTGCACGCCTTCCGCGGGATCCCGTACGCACAGCCACCGGTAGGGCCGCTGCGCTACAGGGCGCCGCAGCCGGTCGAGCCCTGGGCGGGCGTGCGCGCCGCGACGGAGTTCAGCGCGGCGGCGCCGCAGAACAAGAAGTACACGTTGGTCGGGTTCCGCGAGTATCAGCCGACCAGCGAGGACGCGCTCACCCTCAACGTGGTGACCCCGGCGCGCCCGGCCACCGCGCCGCGGCCCGTCATGGTCTTCCTGCACGGCGGCGCCTACCTCATGGGCAGCTCGGCCACGCCGCTCTACTACGGCAATTCGCTGGTCGAGCGCGGCGACGTGGTCTTCGTCTCGATCAACTACCGCCTCGGCGCCCTCGGGTACCTCGACCTGACGGAGTTCTCCACCGACGACCGCCCCATCGACGGCAACCTCGGCCTGCGGGATCAGGTCGCGGCCCTCGAGTGGGTGCAGCGCAACATCGCCGTCTTCGGCGGCGACCCGGGCAACGTCACGATCTTCGGCGAGAGCGCCGGCGGCAACGCCGTCACCACCCTGCTGGCCACTCCCGCCGCCCGCGGCCTGTTCCACCGCGCGATCGCACAGAGCTCGGCCCCCGGCCTGACGGTCGACGCGGTCACCGCCCGCGGCTGGGGCAAGCGCTTCGTCGAGATGCTCGGCGGGCCCGAGCGGATCGATGCGGCCACCTCGGAGGAACTGGGGCGGGCCGGGAACCGGCTCATGGGCGAGCTCAACCGCGAGCAACTGGGCGTGATCCCGTACGGCCCCACGGTCGACGGTGACTACCTCCCGGAGGATCCCGAGGTGGCGATCGCCGCCGGCCGGGGCGCGGACGTGCCGCTCATCATCGGCACCAACCGCACCGAGGCGACGCTGTTCACGAAGATGCCGGGGATGGGCAGGCCCTCGGCGGAGCGAGTCGCGCACACCGTCGGAGCGGGACTCGATCGGTTCGCGCCGCTGTCCGAGGCGTATCCCGGCTTCCCCGGTACCGCTTCCCTGAACCGGATCGTCGGCGACTTCATGTTCTGGGCTCCGTCGCTGCGCATCGCGCAGGCGCACGCCAAGCACGCGCCGACGTACTTCTACCGCTACGACTTCTCCCCCAAGACGCTCGACCTGCTGGGCTACGGTGCGACGCACGCCTCGGAGCTCATGGCGGTCTTCGGCGTCTACCACGGGACCACGGGCTGGGTGCTCGGCGCGCTGGGCGATCGCCGCGTCGCGATGCGGGTCTCCGACGGCATGCAGCGCGACTGGATCACCTTCGCGCGCACCGGTCATCCCGCGAGCGAGTGGCCGACCTACAACGGCACCTCCCGCGCGACGCTGGTGATCGACGACCGCAACCGCGTCGTCTACGACCCGTCGCCCGAGATCCGCAGGGCCTGGGAGCGGTTCACGGACGGGCGGACCGGGGCATGACCGGCGAGAGGGACACCGTCGTCGAGACCGAATCGGGTGCCGTGCGCGGCGTACGGCGTGGCCGGGTGCGCTCCTGGCGGGGCATCCCGTTCGCGGCGCCGCCGGTGGGCGCGCTGCGCTGGCGGGCGCCGCAGCCCGTCGCCGCCTGGTCCGGGGTCCGCGCGGCGGACGATTTCCGGAACGCGGCCGTCCAGCACCCGCGGAGCACCCCGGTCGGGTTCCGCAGGTACCAGCCCGTCGACGAGGACTGCCTGACGCTCAACGTCGTCGCGCCCACGGCATCCGGCGGCGCGCCGCGCCCGGTGATGGTCTTCATCCACGGCGGCGCGTATCTGATGGGCAGCTCGGGAACGCCGCTGTACCTGGGGAACTCACTGGTCGAGCGCGGCGACGTGGTCTTCGTCTCGATCAACTACCGGTTGGCCGCCCTGGGCTGCCTCGATCTGACGGAGTTCTCCACTGCGGACCGTCCGATCGACGGCAACCTCGCCCTGCGGGATCAGGTCGCGGCCCTCGAGTGGGTGCAGCGCAACATCGCCACCTTCGGCGGCGACCCGGGCAACGTCACGATCTTCGGCGAGAGCGCCGGCGGCAACGCCGTCACCACCCTGCTCGCCACTCCCGCCGCCCGCGGCCTGTTCCATCGGGCGATCGCGCAGAGCTCGGCGCCCACGCTCACCGTCGATCGCGATCTCGCCCGGTCGCGCGGGCGGGCCTTCGTGGACCTGCTCGGCGGTTCCGCACAGCTCGGCACCGACGCGACCACGATCTCCCGCACCGCGCACCGCCTGGTCCGTTCGCTGGAGCAGGACGAGCCGGGCGTCGTGCCCTTCGGTCCCACTGTCGACGGTGACTTCCTGCCGGAGGACCCCCTCGCGGCGATCGCCGGCGGCCGGGGCGCACCGGTGCCGCTGATCATCGGCACCAACCGGGACGAGGGCACGTTGTTCACTCGCAAGGGCGATCTCGCGAAGCCGAGCGAGGAGACGATGCTCCGTGCGCTGGGTGCCACCGCGGACCAGCTGAGCGGGCTGCGCGCGGTCTACCCCGACCTCCGCGCGGCATGGCCCACGCTCCTGGGCGATCAGTGGTTCTGGGCACCGTCGGTGCCGATCGCGGAGGCGCACAGCCGATTCGCGCCCACCTTCATGTACCGCTACGACTACGCGCCCACGGCGCTGCGGCTGCTGCGCTTCGGCGCGACCCACGCGAGTGAACTGCTCGCCGTGTTCGGCGTCTTCAGCGGGCGACTGGGCCTGGTGGCGACCGGCGAGCGGGCCGCCGCGCGCAGGGTCGAGACGCAGGTGCAGGACCACTGGCTCGCGTTCGCCCGCACGGGACGGCCGCTCTCCACCTGGCCGGCCTACGACGGCGCCGCCCGGAGCACGCTCGTCATCGGGACGCGGACCACCGTCGAGGACGACCCCGACGGTGCGCGGCGCCGGGCGTGGGCCGCCTCGGGCCTGCCCGGCACGGCCGTGCCGGTCGCCGATCCGGCGGGCGATTCACTGCCGCAGTAGGCCGATCACCGCGTCCGCCCGGGTCTCTGGCAGCAGGGCGTAGGACAGCAGGAGCGCGGTGTCGGCGACGTCGCCGTCCGTCAGGGCGTGCGCCGCGACCGTCGCGACGCGGTAGCGCTCGCGGGCGAGGGCCGCGACGGCGGCCCGAAGGGCGGCGACGGACCCGAGGTCGACCGTCAGGTGCAGGCCGGCGTCGGCACCGAGGACCGTCGCGTCGGGGAGGTGCCGGGCCAGCGCGCGGCGCACGGCCGCACGCCGCGCGCCGTAGGTGCGGCCCGCGCGGGCGACGTGGGCGTCCCACGCGCCGGTCGCGAGGAAGTGGGCGAGCATCGACGCCGCGGCGCCGTCCACGCCCGCGCCCGAGCCGTGCCCCGCGTTCGGCACATCGCGGGCGGATGCGGGCAGCGCGGCCCAGGCGATCCGCAGCTGCGGGCTCAGCGCCTTGGAGGCGGTGCCGAGGTAGGCGACGTGGTCCGGCGCGAGGGTCTGGAGCGCGGGCAGCGGGGCCACGTCGAAGGAGAACTCGCCGTCGTAGTCGTCCTCGATGAGCAGGCTGTCGGTGGCGCGCGCCCAGTCCACGAGGTCGAGCCGGCGCGCCATGGACAGCCGGACGCCCGTCGGGTACTGGTGCGCGGGCGTCGTGTAGACGAGGCACCGCCGGCGCGGCAGCCGGCCGACCAGCATGCCTTCGGCGTCCACGGGGACCCCGATGACCTCGTTCCCGGTGGCCCGGAAGGCGTCGAAGGCGCGCCGGTAGCCGGGGGTCTCCACCGCGATCGGCGCCGCGAACCACGTGGCGATCGCGGACAGCGCCGGGTTGACGCCGGGGAAGAGCCGCAGGTCGGCGGGGGCGGCCCGCACCGCCCGCCGGCGCCGCAGGTGCGCGGCCAGGGCCTCCTGCAGGGCGGTCAAGTGCGGCACGACGGTGGCCGCGGGCGGCAGGGCGGTGGCGTGCCGCCAGGACCGGCGCCACCGCCGCTCGTCGATGAGGCCGACATCGGGGACGCCCGGTTCCAGGCTCACGATGCCCCCGTCCGACGGTGCCGCCGCCCGCCCCGGCGCAGGTGCGGGCGCTGCGAGCATCGCGTGGGCGAGCCGATCGGTGCCCTCGGCGATCCGGGTGCCGCTGCCGGGCAACGGATTCGTCGCGCCCATCGCCGCCAGGGTGTCGTAGGCGGTGACGACGGTGTTCCGGGCGACGCCCAGACCGGCGGCGAGTGCCCGGGTCGACGGGAGCCGGTCGCCGGGGTGCAGCGCGCCGCGGTCCAGCCCGTCGAGGACCACGTCGACGATCCCCGCGCTGGAGAGCGTCGTGCCCTCGTGGGCGGCGGCGGCCCAGAAATCGGGGAGATGAGCGGGCGGGCGCGGCACGCCCCCAGAATAGTGGATCATCGATTGAACACTTTCCGGACCTTCTGATGCTCCGGTATTCGACCGAGAATGGTCGGCATGGACAAGCTCACCCGATACCCCGAGCGGGGCGGCGACCGGCGCCTGCTCGACGAGATCCTCGACGAGGGCATGGTCGCCGTGCTGTCGACGGTGGCCGACGGCCTGCCCTGGTCGATCCCGATCGCCTACGCCCGGGCAGGGGACCGCATCGTTGTGCACGGATCGACCGGGGCGGGCGCGCTGCGCCACGTCGCCGCGGGCGCACCCGTCACGCTGACGGTGACCCACGTGGACGCCCTGGTCGTGGCGGACACCGCGTTCGACCATTCGATGAACTACCGCTCCGCCGTCCTGCGCGGCACCCTCGATCGGGTCTCCGCGGGCGCCGAGGAACTCCTGGACGCCTTTCTCGACGCGCTCCTGCCGGGCCGCAGCGCGGAGGTGCGGGTGAACAGCCGCAAGGAGCTCGCCGCGACGGCGGTGCTCGCCCTGCCGATCACCGCCGACAACTGGGTCGTCAAGTCCCGCAGCGGTGGAGCCGCGTCGACCGAGGGCGGATGGTCGGGCGTGCTGCCGCTGCGCACGGGTTATGCGCGCATCGAGCCCACGCCCGGCCTGGACCTCCCGGTGCCCGATTCGGTGCGGGCCGCGTTGCGCGCGAGCGCGCCGGAGGAGCACAGCGTCGCGAGCTCGTGATGCAGGCCTCGGAACCGGCATGAATCGCCCTCGCTCGGTACGGTTGGAATCATGACTGCTCCGACCTCACCGGCATCGTCGCCCGAACTGACCGCAGCGCTGCGCGCCATCCTCGACGGCAGGTGGGCCGCCACGAGGGACGTCGTCCGCGCGCAGATCCAGGACGGGAACGTGGTCCCGCAGGCCGGGCTGAGCCTGGACGAGTACCGCGAGCTGATGCTCGGCCAGATGAAGGCGATGGTGCCGCTCGGCTTCCCGGCCGACGGGTTCAAGGAGGATCACGGCGGCACGGGCGACGTGGGCGCGGCGGTCACCGCGATCGAGACGCTCGGCTACGGCGACCTCTCGCTCATGGTCAAGGCGGGGGTGCAGTGGGGCCTGTTCGGCGGCGCGGTGGAGAACCTCGGCACCGACTACCACCACGAGACCTACGTGAAGGGCCTCATCGACCTGGACGTGCTCGGCTGTTTCGCCATGACGGAGACGGGGCACGGCTCCAACGTGCAGGAGCTGGAGACCACCGCCACCTACCTGCCGGAGACCGACGAGTTCGAGATCCACTCCCCCACCTCGAGCGCGCGCAAGGACTACATCGGCGGCGCCGGCAAGCACGCGCGGTGGGCCTCGGTGTTCGCGCAGCTCATCACCGCCGGCCCCGGCGAGGAGCCGACGGGCCGCGGCGTGCACTGTTTCGTGGTGCCGATCCGCGACGAGAACGGCGACGATCTGCCGGGCGTCACCACCTCGGACTGCGGCTACAAGGGCGGACTGCCCGGTGTGGACAACGGCCGCATCGTCTTCGACCGCGTGCGCATCCCGCGGCGTGAGCTGCTGAACCGCTACGCGGACGTCGCGGCGGACGGAACCTATTCCAGCCCCATCGAATCCGACAACAAGCGCTTCTTCACGATGCTCGGCACGCTGATCCGCGGCCGCGTGACCGTGGGCGCCGCAGCGGGTGCCGCCGGCCGCCTCGGCATCACCCTGGCGACCAAGTACGCGCTGGTGCGCCGCCAGTTCGACGCGCCGGGCGGCGACAACGAGCTACTGCTGCTCGACTACCGCACGCACCAGCGCCGGCTGCTGCCGCTGGTCGCGCGGGCCTACGCCTTCGCCCTCGCGCAGAACGAGCTCACCGCCGAGCTGCACGAGCTGCAGACCGGCGACCCCGACGAGGTCGATCCCGCCTACGCCCGCGAGATCGAGGGCAAGGCCGCCGCGATCAAGGCCGGCCACACGCGCCTCGCCTCGGACGCGATCAGCGCGGCCCGCGAGGCCTGCGGCGGCGCCGGCTACCTCTCGGAGAACCGGCTTCCGCTGCTGCGCGGCGACATCGACGTCTTCACCACCTTCGAGGGCGACAATCTCGTGCTCACGCAGCTCGTCGCGAAGGAGCAGCTGACCGCCTACGCCGCCGACGTCCAGGGCCTCGACGCCGTCGGCTGGGTGCGTTTCGTCGCCGAGATGGCGCGCGACGTGGTGCTGGAGAAGACCGCCGCCCGCCAGGTGGTGCAGACACTGCTCGACGACTCGAACGAGGACACCGAGGAGAGCGAGCTCACCCACCCCGGTACGCAGCTGCGCCTGCTCCGCGGTCGGGAGGATCACCTGCTGCGCACCGCCGCCGCCCGGATGCGTCGCGCGAAGGAGGAGGACGCCGATCCGCTCGAGGTCTTCACGGAGACGCAGGACCACCTGATCAAGGTCGGCGAGGCGCACATCGAGCGGATCGTGCTGGAGGCCTTCGTCGACGTCATCACGGACGTCAAGGACCGCGCCACGCGCGACGCGCTCAAGCTGATGCGCAACCTGTACGTCTACTCCCTGCTCGAGCGCGACCTGGGCTGGTACCTCATGCACCGCCAGGTCTCCGTGGAGCGCGCCAAGGCGATCCGGCGCGGCGTCAACGAGCTGTGCGGCAAGGCCCGCCCGATCGCCGAGTCGCTGGTCGACGCCTTCGGCATCCCCGCCGCCGCGCTGGACGTCCCGATGCTGGATCCGGCCAACAGCGTCGCCGTCCACTAGCGGGTTCGACGGTGTCGCGCGGCCCGGTCACCGGGCCGCGCGGTGCTTCGACCGGTGCGAACCGCTGTCCACCGCGCCGCCGACGGCGGCGCCCGGGGCGGCCTCGGGCGCACCCCACTGGGACGCGAACGGCACGTGGATCCGCTGCAGCCCGGACTGCACGCGGGTACGCACCGCGGTGAGCCGTAGCAGTGCGACGAGGACCACGACCACCGGGCCGGCGAGCTGGAAGACCGCGATCAGCGCGTTGACGACGCGGGCCTGCGCCGGGTCCAGGTCGAGCACGATGACGAACATCGCGGCGATACCGCTGAGGTAGGCGAACAGCCAGAACGCACCGACCGAGCCGGCCACGAGGACGAGAGCGGTGCGCCACCGCGGCGCCCCGTCCGTGACCAGGTAGAACATCGCGACGACCATCCCGAGCAGAGCGGCGCTGCGCGCCATGTACTCCAGATCGAGGTAGAGCGCGTCCTGCAGGGTGCCCACGGAGTTCTCGAGCCGCTCCCCGTCGAACTTCCCGGACGCCACCGCGATCATCGACAACGTGACCAGGAGTGAGGCGAGCAGCGCCGAGCATTCGAGGACGCTCGCGAGGATCTGGAAGAAGGGCTTCTTGATCAGCCCGAACAGCCGCGCGGACGCCTGTCCGACCAGGGTGCCGATGGAGATGATCGCGATGATCCTGGTGATCAGGCCCCACGTCTCGACGTTCATGCCCGCGATCCTATGGGATCGCAAACGCCGGGGCGGCCGGCGCCGTTCCGCCGTCACAACGGCAGCAGGATGTCCTTCACTCGCGGGTCCGTGCGCAGGAACTCCTGCACGGCAGGATCCTTGAAGGCCGCGACGAGGTTCGTGATGTTCTCGGTGTCCTTCCACCTGCTGCCGATGGTCAGCTGGCCCGCGAACTCGTCGGGCGCGGCCGGGGCGAAGATCTCCTTGCTGATCGGGACACCCGCGGCGAGGTAGTACTCGGTGTACCCGACGGCGGCGTCCAGGTCGGGCAGGGCCCGGGTCTGTGCGGCGAAGTCGAGCAGCGTGAACTGCAGGTTCTTCGGGTTCGAGGCGATGTCCTTGACGGTGGCCTGCCACTTGTTCACGCCGGGCTCGAGCGTGATCAGCCCCGCCCGCTCCAGGAACCACAGCCCCTGCGCCTCGTTCGCGGGGTCGGAGTACAGCGAGACCCTGGCGTTCTGCGGCAGCTGCCGCGGGTCGGTGTACTTGTCGGAGAACAGCCCGAAGCCCCAGCGGAAGACGGGCGTCGCGGCCTCCTCACGGAAGTCGGGATTGGCCTGCAGCACCTGCCCCAGCCACAGCTTGTGCTGGTAGACGGTCGCCGCCACCTCCCCCTCACTCACGGCCCGGTTGATGGTCGTGGAATCGGCCAAACCCTTGAACGCCACGGTGATCCCGTGCTTGGGCGCGACCTCCTTCGCGACGAACTCGATGAGGGCCTGCTCCGCGGCGTTGCCCTCCGTGGTGGCGACCAGCAGGGTGGCGCCGGCGGTCTCGTTGGCGGTCTTCGCATCCGCTCCGCCGAAGGCGCGCCATCCCACGAACGCGGCGACCACGAGCGCCACCAGGACGACGGCACCGACGATCAGGGGCCGCCGCGATCCGCGGGTCGTGAAACCGTGATCGTCGTCCGCGGAAGGCGTCGCGGGGGTGGGGGTCTGCGTGTCGCTCATGCGAGGGCCTTTCGGAGAACGGTCTGTTCGGGGGTGAGGTGTCGGACGAGCGCGTCGCCGACGAGCTGGATCGCGGACACCACGACGACGAGGACGAGGATGGTGGCGATCATGACGCCGTGATCGAATCGCTGGTAGCCGTAGGTCACGGCGACGTACCCGAGACCGCCGGCACCGATGGTCCCGGCGATCGTCGAGTACTCGATCATGGCGATGGTGTTGATGGTGAGGCCGCCGACGATGCCGGGCAGCGCCTCGGGGATCTGTGCGCCCCAGATGATCTGTGTGTTGCTACCGCCGGACGCCTTGGCCACGGTCACGACGTCGGGCGGCAGGGCCCGCAGGCTGTTCTCTACGATGCGGGCGAAGAAGGCGATGCCGGCGATCGACATCGGCACCACCGCGGCGGCGATGCCGATGTTGGTGCCGGTGAGGAATCGCGTGAACGGGATGATCGCCGTCATGAGCACCAGGAAGGGCAGCGACCGGCCGATGCTGATCACCCAGGTGAGGGGTTGGTGCAGCGCCGGTTTCGCGAGCAGCCCGCCGGGCGCGAGATTGTGCACCAGGGCGCCCAGCGGAACCCCGACGACCAGTACGATCACCATGACGAGGCCCACCATGATCACCGTGTCGCGCAGCGCGGGCAGCACCAGATCGGGGATCTCGTTGAGTGGCACGGTGATCCCGGAGGCGAGCTGGGTCATGCGGCCACCGCCTCGCGGGCGTCGGCGTCGATGCGGAGCCCCAGGCCGCGTGCGGCCGCGAGCACGCGGGCGCGGTCACCGTCGTCCACGCCGATCGTGACGGCCCCGACGGTGACGCCGCCCACGGCCCGCACCGACGCCGAGAGCAGCGCGACCGCGGTCCCCGTTTCGAGCGTGACCCGGCTGAGCCAGTCGGCGGGCACCGCGGTGTCGTAGGTCAGGCGTACCGTCGACTGGCCCGACGGTGCCGCGGCCGCGGGCCCGGCCGAGCGAAGGGCCTCGCCGAGCACCGATTCCGGATCGGTGAGCAGGTCGACGAGGACGCCCTGCTCGGCGAGGACGCCGTGGTCGAGACGGGCCGCGCTGTCGGCGACGCGGACGATCGTGTCCATCTCGTGGGTGATGAGCACGACGGCCAGGTCGAGCTCATCGCGCACGTCCCGCAGCAGGTCGAGGTACTGCGCGGTGGCCTCCGGATCGAGACCCGAGGTCGCCTCGTCCGAGAGCAGGACCTTGGGGCGCAGCGCCAGCGCCCGGGCGATCCCCACGCGCTGCCGCTGCCCGCCGGAGAGCTGGTGCGGGTAGTGGCCGGCCCTGTCCGCCAGCCCCACCCGGTCGAGCAGCTCGGCCACGCGGGCCCTCGTCTCCCCTTTCGTGACGCCCAGGTACTCCAGCGGCAGCGCGACGTTCTCGGCCGCGGTGCGGCGGCGCAGCAGGCTCGAGGACTGGAAGACCGTGCCGATCCGGCGGCGGGCTGCCCGCAGCTGCGCCTCCCCCAGCGCAGTGAGGTCCTGGCCGCCGATCACGACGGTGCCGCTCGTCGGTCGCTCCAGCAGGTTGAGACATTGCGCGAGAGTCGACTTCCCGGCGCCGCTGGGGCCGACGACGGCGAAGATCTCGCCCGCCGCCACCGTGAAGCCCACGTCCCGCAGCACGTGTGCCGCCGCGGCGCCGGACCCGTAGGTCTTGGTGAGGTTCCGCACCTCGATCATCTGTCCTCCTCGCGATGTGAGGAACACAGTGCGGCACGGCGGCCCCGGGCGCAGCGGTTGCGGTCAGCCTGATTCGGGGGTGCGCCGGATCAGGCCTCGGCGGAGGCGTAGATCATCGCGTCCGGCGCGCGGGACGTGCGCTTGGCGAGCGGGTAGTAGATCGCCGCGGTCCCGAGGAGTCCGACGATCCACGAGATGTCCGCGCCGCCGAGCAGACCGGTGATCGGTCCGGTGTACAACTTCTGCGCGAGGAACGGGATCTGGATGACGATGCCCGCGGCGTAGGCGGCCAGCGCGGCCCATTGCCACGCCCCGTACCGCCCGGCCGGGTCGTACAACGCCGGGATGTCGATGCGCTCCCGCGAGATCACGTAGTAGTCGATCAGGTTGATCGCGCTCCACGGCGTGAACACCATGAGCAGCACCAGGACGAAGTTCTTGAAGTTCTCCAGGAAGTCCGCGCTCGCCGCGATCGCGATGATCACGGAAACGGCGACGAAGCCCACGATGTACAGCGTGCGGGCGAGAGCGGAGATCCGCGAACCGCCGCCGAAGGCCGTGACCGTGGTGAGGACCGACATGAACCCGCCGTAGGCGTTGAGGACGTTGACCGTCAGCTTGCCCACCACGATCACCGAGTACACGACGGCGGCGGCCGCCGCCGGCCCCGCGAGGTCGCCCAGGAATCCGACCTGGTTGCTCAGGAACGCCTTCGACGCGCAGGCGGCGACGAGGGCACCGAAGGTCATCGAGATCTGCGAGCCGATCACGCTGCCCGCGAAGGTCGCCCAGAAGGTGGTCCGCTCCGGAGTCGACCGCGGCAGGTACCGCGAGTAGTCCGCGACGTACGGGCCGAACGTCAGCTGCCAGCCCGCTCCGAGGGAGATCGCGAGGAGGAAGGTCACGACGTCGAAGCCCTTGACCCCCACCACTGCGCCGACGTCGTACGCGGAGCACAGTCGCACCATCAGGTATCCGATGCCGACGATCCCGACCACCGTCGCGATCCGTCCGACGATGTGGATGAGCCGGTAGCCGACCACCGCGACGACCGCGGTGAGAGCCCCGAAGATCACGATCCCCACGGCCGGCTCGTCCACCCCGATCAGCCGGTTGATCGCCTGCCCGGAGAGCACCGTCCCGGTGGCCGCGAACCCGAGATACATGAGGATCACCAGCACCAGCGGCACCGCGGCGCCCTTGACCCCGAACTGCGCCCTGCTGGAGATCATCTGCGGAAGCCCCAGCCGCGGGCCCTGTGCGGCGTGCAGCGCCATCACGGCGCCCCCGAGCACGTTGCCGATCAGGACGCCGACGATCGCCCACACCGCGTCCGCGCCGAAGACGACGGCGAGGGCACCGTCGACGATGGCGGTGATCTGGAGGTTGGCGCCGAACCACAGCGTGAACTGACTGCGCGGCGTGCCGTGCCGCTCCGCATCGGGCACGACGTCGATCGTGCGGCGTTCCCGCAGCGGCGCCTTGGCGGTGGTCGTCGGCATCGGGGGTCCTTCGTTCTCCAGCGGGAACTGCGCTGTGCAGTGACGCGGGTCACCCCGGGACATTCGTATAGTGCTGTCTATACAAAATGTTGTCAAGGCTCTTGCAGTCACGAAAGACCTGGTGACGGCACTCGGCGCCGGGGGCGCGGATCAGTCGGCGCGGAGCTCCCGGACCATGCGGAGGGCCTCGGCACCGTCGGGCAGGGTGTCCATGCCCGCGGTCAGGGCGATCCCGAGGCAGGCCCCGCTGATCACCCGGTCGGCGTACTCCATCGGATCGCCCCACGGCAGGAAGGGCTTGGCGACGAGCAGCGACGCGACGCCGTGCACGATCGTCAGCATCCGCAGCGCGATCGGCCGCGGGTCGCCGGGCGGGTAGTAGCCCTCGCTCTGGAGGTCTCGCACGTTCTGCTCGAGGTGGGTGAACGCGGCGGTGTTCAGGACCATATCGACGTCGGAAGCCGCATCGGACGGGGTCATCGTGGCGAGGCGGTACAGCTCGGGTGTGGCGAGCGCGAACCGCACGAAGGCGAGCCCCTGGGCCCGTGCCGCATCGAGCGGGGTCGGCGCCCCCGCCTCGGCCTCGGCCAGCGCGTCGTCGAGCTGGCCGAGATACCGTGCGACGACAGCGGTAAGGAGGGCGTCCTTGTCGGGGTAGTGCAGGTAGATCGACGGGGGCGTGACCCCCGCGCGCTGCGCCACCGCGCGGATCGAGACCGCCTCGGCGCTGCCGGTCTCGATGAGCAGATCGGTGGCGGCGTCGAGGATGTCGGCCGCCAGCCGCTCCCCGTCGCCGCGCTTGTTGCGCCGCCGCCGTCCCTGCTCCATAGTGCCTACGATTCTCGCAGACCGACGCGGTCGTACAGCCGCTTCATCGGCGCGGGCGCCCACCAGTTCCACACACCCGCCACCCGCATGAAGGCGGGCACGAGCAGCATGCGGATCAGCGTGGCGTCGAGCAGCACCGCGATCATCATGCCCACGCCGAACATCTTCATGAAGGAGACGCCGGCGAAACCGATGGCGGCGAAGACGATCGCCATCAGCAACGCCGCGGCGGTCACGACGCGGCCGGTGCGGGTGATGCCCATGGCGACGGCCTCGTCGTTGGCGGCGTGATCCTTGGTCTCCGAGTGGTCCCAGAACTCCTTGATCCGGGAGAGCAGGAAGACCTCGTAGTCCATCGACAGGCCGAAGGCGATGCAGAACATCAGAACCGGCATGTTGGCGATGATCGCGCCGGTCACCGTCGTGTCGAGTCCGCCGAGCCAGCCCCACTGGAAGATCGCGACCAGCGCGCCGAACACGGCGGAGAGTGAGATCACGTTCATCACCAGTGCTTTGAGCGGCAGGACCAGGCTGCCGGTGAGCAGGAACAGCAGGATGAAGGTGGTCACCGCGATCACGATGAGCACGGTCGGCAGCGTGTCCAGGATCGACTCGACCGAGTCGCGGTTGAGCTGCGCGGAGCCGCCGAACGACGGCGGCGCGGGCGCCGCCACCCCGCGCAGGCGGTCGAGCTGGTCGGAGGCCGCGGTCGAGAGCGGGTCGAGCTTCGACGAGACCAGCAGCAGCGCAGTGCCGTTCGCCGCGCGGGCCGTCGGGTCGCCCTCGGCGACACGCTGCCCGCCGAAGTACGTGCCCGACGGGGCCACCACCGCCCCGGTGTCCGGGACCTGCGAGAGACGCACGGCGTAGTCGGCCACCGCACCGTCGTCGACCGTCTCGGTGAGGACCACACTGACCTGCCCGGAGGCGTCCTCGGCGAAGTCCGAGCGGATGGTGTCGCCCACCTGGTGCGAGGTCGCGGTCTTCGGCAGCACCCGGTCGTCGGGGAAGCCGAAATGGATACTGAGGAAAGGAGACCCGAGGATCAGTAGGAGCGCGATGAGAGCGAGGCCGATGGGCACGGCGCGGCGCAGCACGCCCCGGGTGAAGCGGTAGAACAGGCTGTCCTGCGGCGCCGTCTCCTCGCCGCGCCGGCCGATCGTCAGGGCGTCCACGCGATCGCCGAGCACCGTGAGGATCGCGGGCGTCAGCACCAGCGTGGCCAGCGCGGCGAAGGCGACCACGGCCACGCCGGCGTACGCGAAGGACCGCAGGAAGTACATCGGGAAGATGGCCATGGCGGCCAGCGAGAGGCCCACGATCACGGCCGAGAACAGCACGGTGCGGCCGGCGGTGTTCATGGTGCGGCGCAGGGCTTCCGGCCTGTCCGCGCCCGCCGCGACCTCCTCGCGGTAGCGGGAGATCACCAGCAGCGTGTAGTCGATCGCGAGGGCCAGCCCCATGGCCGTGGTGAGGTTCAGCGCGAAGATCGAGACGTCGGTGAACGCGGTGAAGGCGCGCAGGATGCCGGTGGTCGCGATGATCGCCGCGATGCCGATGAGCACCGGGATCGCCGCCGCCACCAGGCCGCCGAAGACCCACACCAGCACGAGGAAGGTGATGGGGATGGCGACGGCCTCCGCGATCAGCAGGTCGCGCGAGGACTGGTCGTTGATCTGCGCGTAGCTGTACGCCTGGCCGCCGGCGGTCACCGTGACCGGCGACGGCGGCGACGGCAGCTCGCCGACGATGGCCTTCGCGTTGAGCGGGGCCTGCGATTCGCCGCCCGCGATCGCGGCGACGATGAGCGCGGTGCGCTTGTCCTCGCTGACCAGCATGGGGGTGGGCGTACTGAAGCCGTCGACGACGCTCTCGACGCGGCCGTCGGCCTTGAGCCGGTCGACGAGGCCGCGGCCGTACGCACCGGCGGCCGCCTCCTGCCCCTCGGGGACGGAGACGGCGAGGACCAGCGGCAGGCCGCCGCGATGGAAGTCGTCGGCCATGCGGTTGTAGGTCTGCATCGCCTCGGCCTGCGGGTCGACGTAGCCGCCGGCCTGCAGCTTGTCGGCGACGCCGGCGCCCGCGAGCCCGAGGCCTGCCAACAGGATCACGGCGAGCAGCAGCACGGCCTTCGCACGGCGCGCGACGAAGCGGGTGAGTGCGTCGATCATCGTGCATCCCCTTCCGGTTGTATTAACGACGTTAAGTTAACAGTGTTAATACACGTCGCGTCAACCGCCCCGGGAAGGAGATCCCGATCACCCCGGGAAAGGACCGCTAGTGGGGCAGCGCCGCGAGGACGACCTCGTCGCCCCGCCCAGCAGCGGAGGCGACCGGCAGCCCCGCCGAGGTCCACACTCCCGAGCGGCCCGCCGACCGGGCTCCGTTCGGGAGGCCGCCGAGGTTCGCCGATACGACGGCCATCCCCGTGTCCCGCGCCCGGCGCGCCATCCGCGCGTCGTGCTTCTCCTCCTCGCCCTGCGTGTACAGCACCGATGCGATGTAGGCGTCCGCCCCCACCGCTCGGACCGCGTCGGCGTGGGAACCGAAGGCGGTGTCCAGGCAGACCGCGAATCCGAGCTTCCGGCCCCGAAGCGGCGCGACCACGACCTCCTCCGCCGCAACGAAGACGTCCACCTCGCCGCCATGCAGGTGTGTCTTCGCCGCGACCACATCTGAAGGCCCGCCGAGAACGAGAGATGAGAGATGCCTTGTGCCGCGGTATATCACGGGCGCACCCACCACGACCAGAGCGCCCGCATCAGCGGCCTCGCGGCGCAGTCCGAGCAGCCGGTCGTCGCCCGGTACGAACCACTCGTCGTCGGCGAGGTCGAGATGGTAGCCGGTGAGCGAGAGCTCGGGGAAGACGATGAGGTGCGCACCGCCGGCGATCGCCTCGCGCGCGATCCACTCGCTCCGAGCGATGTTGCCGGAAACATCACCGACAGACGCGACGAACTGGACGACGGCGACGGTCACTCCGTCGGTCTGCGACGTGGTCACACGCCGCCGAGGCGGTTCTCGCCCAGGCTGTGCACGAAGCGCGGCCCCAGGAGGGCGAGTTCACGGGCGTAGGCCTCGGCCCAGCCGCCGAAGGGAACGTGCGCGAGGTACTCGTTGCGGAAGCGGTCGTCCTCGGAGACCTCGGTGGCGCAGAAGTCGGGGATCGCGAGGTCCACGACGGGCCCGCCGCGCTCGACCTCCGCCATCACCAGCGGGGCGTTGGCGCCCAGGAAGTCGTCGATGATCCAGCCGTCCTCGCCGAGCCACATCGAGTAGCGCACCTTGGCGACGACATGCTCGGCGCGGCGCACGATCTGACCCGCGACCAGGGCGTCGAGCTCGCGTTCGGCCTCGTACCGGGTGCCGCTCACGGCGGGCCCCTTGGCCGTCATGGTGCCGGTGGTCACGCCGTCGAGGGCGTCGACGAGCGCACCCGGATCGTCGATGAGCTCCGACGGGGCCGGCCCCTGCACGCGCACCCGGACGGCGTAGCCGTCGGCGGCGAAAAGATACGCCTGCACGATCAGCGTGGGCGCGGGGTCGAGAGCAGCGGCCTCGGGGACCTCGCGCACGAAGAACTTGCGCTCGAACTCGAAGTCCCCGAAACCCTGCTCAGACATGCCCCCACCGTAGCCGGTCGGGGCGGCGATCCGCGGGAAGCGGACCGCTCAGACCAGCGTGTAGCCGGCCTCCTTGACAGCGGCCTCGACCGCGTCGCGCGACAGCTCCGCCTCGCTGGCGACGGTCACGGCGCCGGTCTCGACGTTCACGTCCACACCGGTCACGCCGCCGATCTCCGAGATCTCCTCGCGTACCGAGGACGCGCAGTGCCCGCAGGTCATGCCGGTCACGGTGTAGGTGCTCTCCACTGCCATTTCTCGCTCCTTGTCTCGGACGGCCCCGGGGCCTCCATGGTCCCGCGCACCGTCGACACCACGATACCCCCTAGGGGTATCAATTCGCCACCGCGGCCGTGCAGAACCGCTCGATCGGCCCGCCCTCCGCCGGGCCCGCGAGCTGCAGCTGGCCGAGCCACACCGCGATCCGGCCGGTCTCGGGGAAGTAGTAGAACGCCGTGCCGGAGCCGCCCACCCAGCCGTACCGCCCGGGCACGCTCCACGGATGCACGGGGTCGACGTCGACCCCGCCCCCGTAGCCCCACCCGGCACCGTCGAGGAAGACGTTCCCCTCCTGCGGCGGTACCTGCACCGCGGTCATCGCCGCGACGGACTCCGGACTCAGCACGCGCACACCGTCGGATTCGCCTCGGCCGCGCAGCATCCGGCCGAACCGGAGCAGGTCGTCGAGCGTCGAGAGCAGCCCTCCTCCCCCGGACTCGAAGACCGGCGGGGAGAGGAAGGCGCCGTCGGCGGGGTCGACGATCACGAGGCCCTCCGGCGTCGTCATGACGGCGTCGCCCAGCCGGGAGGGCATCGACCCGGTCGCCTGGAAGGCGGTGTCGGACATGCCCAGTGGCGCGAGGACCGCATCGGCGAGAACGTCGCCGAGGGAGCCGCCCGTCGCGCGGGCGAGCAGCACACCGAGGATGTCGGCACCGGTGTTGTAGGTCCATCCCTCTCCCGGCTGGTGCGCGAGCGGTAGGCGCGCGGCGGCCGCGATCCACTCGTCGGGCGGGGGCGTGCCGAGCGGATCGGCGGGGCCCTGGTGCAGCGTCCCGAACAGCGCCTCCATCAGCGGCGCGGAGAAGTCGGAGATCATGCCCAGCCCACCGGTGAACGAGAGCAGGTGCCGCACGGTGGTCGGGCGTACGGCGGGCACGGTGTCGTCGAGCGGGCCGCTCGGGTCGCGGAGGACGCGCGGCTCGGCGAGCTCGGGCAGCCAGCGCGTCACCGGATCGTCGATGCCGACGGTGCCGCGCTCGACGTGCACCAGGGCGGCCGCGGCGAGGATCGGCTTGCCGATGGACGCGATGCGGAAGACGGTGTCGCGCGTCATCGGCACGCCCGGGGCCCGCTCACCCCCGACGGCGACCTCGGCCCCCGACGGATCGTCGAACGCCGCGACGGCGCCGGGGAGCGGCCCCTGTGCGATCTCCCGCTCGATCAGTTCGTGCAGCACGGGCGCCTCCCGGGTCGGATCCTTACGTACCCTGACAAGCATGCCCATCCCGGAGTACGTCCGCAGCATTCGCGAGAAGATCGGCACCGACCTGCTGTGGCTGCCCGGCGTCGCGGCCGTGGTGGTGAACGACGCCGGGGAGGTCCTGCTCGGCCGGCGCGCCGACACCGGCGAGTGGGCGTCGATCGCGGGGATCCTCGAGCCCGGCGAACAGCCCGCGGAGGCGATCGTCCGCGAGATCCGGGAGGAGGCTGGCGTGGAGGCCGCGGTGATCGACCTGCTCGCCCTGCGCACCGACGAGCCCGTCCGCTACCCGAACGGCGATGCGGCGCAGTACCTCACGATGCTGTTCCTGTGCCGGTACGTCTCCGGCGAGGCGCACGTCGCCGACGACGAGTCCCTCGAGGTCGGCTGGTTCCACCCCCAGGCCCTGCCGACGATGTCGCCCCGGCAGACCGAGCGGGTGCACCGGGGCCTCGCCGCGCTCCGCGGCGACACCCACCCCGCCTGGCTCTGACCGCGTCCCGAAAATCGGGTCCTGCCGGCGTCGGCGGCATGAATCGCCTGCGTAGGGCAGGAGGACCCGACGTTCAGGAGCGGCTTCCTCCACAACTTCGCGTACATAACCTGTCTTCTCCACAGGCGGCCCTCCGGCGCGGCCCGACGGGCGGTGCCGCGAAGCAGGATCGACGGCATGGACCCACAGATCCCGATGGCCGCGGCGGAGAACGGCGGCGTGCTCTCGCGACGCCACCTGCTGCGAATCGGCGCGGACCCGGCCGAGATCGACGCCCTGCGCCGGCACGGGATCCTCGTGCCCGTGCGCCGCGGCTGGTACGCCACCGCCACCGCAGACCCCGTGGTCGTCGCCGCGGTCCGCTCCGGCGCCGCGATCACCTGCCTCTCGGCGCTCGGGTACACGCCGGGGGTGTGGGTCCCACCGGGTGAGCGGCGGACGCACCTGCGGTGGCCGGAGCACAGGCCGGTCACACTCCGACCGGTGCGCTCGTGCCGCGGGCACCGCCCGTTGCGCACGCCGATGCGGGCGGTCGACCCGCTGCCGATCGCCGTGCAGTGCGCGGCGAACTTCCTGAGCGCCGAACAGCTCGTCGCGGTGCTCGACTCGACGTTGCGAATGCCGCGCCCGTACACCGTCGACGCCCTGGCCGAGGTCTTCGACGGTGCACCGCAGCGCGTCCTGCGCGTTCTCGGGCTGCTGGATCCGCTCGCGGGCTCCGGGACGGAGTCGCTGGTCCGCTACCGCCTCATGTGCGCCGGGATCCGCGTGCGCAGCCAGGTGATTCTCCGGGGCGTCGGCCGCGTCGACCTGCTCGTCGGCGACAAGCTCATCATCGAGTGCGACAGCGCGAGCCATCACAGCGGCGCGCAGCGCAGAGTCGACTACCGGCGCGACCGCGCGGCGGTCATCGGCGACTACCGGGTTCTGCGCCTCGATTACGCCGACGTGCTCTTCGACTGGGACGCGGTGTACCGCGACATCGTGGCGATCGTGCGCAGTGGCCGCCACGGCGGACGCATGCGATTCTGAACGTCGGGTCCTTGGGGCGCCGGGCACCGGATCCGGCCGCGAGGGTCCGCAGAACCCGAAACTCGGGAGCTGCTAGCGGGCGAGCAGCGGTTCGAGGGCCGCGCGCAGCGCGTAGTCGTTGCGGGCCCAGGCCTGCACGGTCGAGCCGTCGACGAGCTGGATGCCCATGCCGTAGCGGCGCCGGGGGACGGTCCGCAGCCGCCCCATCGCCCGCGCCGACGACCACGCGGGGAAGTCCTCCGGCTTCGCCTTGCGCGGGTGGTCGGGCGCCTTCCCCGGCAGGATCCGTGCGATCTCGGCGACCGGGATGCTCTCCTCACCGCAACGCAGTTCCTCGGGGGTGAGCGCCATCGAGACGTGCGTGCGGCCCGCGGTGACCTGCAGCCACACGAAGCCCTGCGTCGCGAGGCCCAGGAGCAGCCAGATCCACCACTCGGACGTCCGGCCTGCGAGCAGCCACTGGGTGAGGATCATCCCCACCGTGGCTACGGGCACGAGCACCAGCCAGATGCGGGACAGGCCCCGCTCGGCGTACAGCGGCGTCACCGGCCTGCCGCCGTCAGGCCAGGATTGAAGTACTCCATCGCCTCTCGACTGTTCGCCGTGATGATCGCCCCCACCACCGCGATGGCCGCGAGGATCGCCGGTACCGCGACCGTGGCCTCGTGCGAGAAGAAGGACTGCACACCCTGCACGAGCACGAAGGCGGCGACGAACTGCAATGCCAGCCTCGCCCAACTCTGCCCCCGCCACATCAGGTAGACCAGAAGTGCGGCCACCGCGGCGATTCCCACCCCGACCAGGACGAGGAGCAGAAAGGTACCCGTCTGGAACTCAGCGAACGACATGTCGCGTCCATCGGGCAGTTTCGCCGCGCCGCTCTCACGCGCGCTGTCGTACTGCTGCCGCATCCAATCCGAATCGCGGATGACGAAGGCCAACGCCACGAAGGACGTTACCGAGGTGATGATCACGAAGATCCACAGCTGCACGGAGAGCTTCACGTCATCGGGCCGCGGGCCGCGCTCGGGCTTCGGCACGGGCGGCGGCGCGGGCCACGTGGGCGGCTGGGGGCCGGGACCGGGCCAGACGGGGCCCTGGTGCTGCATGTTCACCAGGTCCCCCGGTTCAACCACGTTGCAGCCTCGGTGGCCCAGTAGGTCAGCACGATGTCGGCCCCCGCGCGGCGGATCGACAGCAGGGACTCGCGGATCGCGGCGTCGCGGTCGATCCAGCCGTTCTGCGCCGCGGCGGTGATCATCGAGTACTCCCCCGAGATCTGGTACGCGGCAACGGGGACCGGCGAGGCGGCGGCCACGTCGGCCAGCACGTCGAGGTAGCTCATGGCGGGCTTGACCATCACGATGTCGGCACCCTCCGCGAGGTCGAGCTCGAGCTCGCGCAGCGACTCCCGGCGGTTCGCCGCGTCCTGCTGGTACGTCCGGCGGTCACCCTGCAGCGAGGAGCCGACCGCCTCGCGGAACGGGCCGTAGAAGGGCGAGGCGTACTTCGCGGTGTAGGCGAGCAGCGAGACGTCCTGGTGGCCCGCGGAATCCAGCGCGGAGCGGAGCACGCCGATCTGGCCGTCCATCATCCCCGACGGTCCGAGCATGTGGGCCCCGGCGTCCGCCTGCGCGACGCCCATGAGGGCGTACCGCTCCAGCGTGGCGTCGTTGTCCACGCGGCCGTGGGCGTCGAGGACGCCGCAGTGGCCGTGCGAGGTGAACTCGTCCAGGCAGGTGTCGGCCATGATCACCGTGGTGTCGCCCAGGTCGTCCCGCAGGGCCCGCAGGCCGCGGTTGAGCACCCCGTCGGGCTTCCACGCGGCGCTGCCCTCGGCGTCCTTGTCGGCGTCGTCGGGCACCCCGAACAGCATGATCCCGCCCACGCCCGCGGAGACCGCCTCCTCGGCCGCGGCGCGCAGCGAGTCGACGGTGTGCTGGACGACGCCGGGCATCGATGAGATCTCCAGCGGAGCGTCGATGCCGTCACGCACGAACATCGGCAGCACCAGCTGCCGCGGCTCCACCGAGACCTCGGCGACGAGCCGCCGGACGGCGGGTGTGGAGCGCAGCCGGCGCGGACGAACCTGCGGGAAAGTCATGTCTCCCAGCTTACGTAAGCGTTAGGACCGCGAGCGGCGCGGCTTCTTCCGCGGCGGGGGCAGGGCGCCCTCCGCGCGGAGCCGGGACGCGTGGGCGGCCAGGGCCTCCACGAGATCCTCGACCGAGGCGGTCTCCGGCTGCACGTCCACCCGCAGGCCGAACTCGATCGCGGTCTCGGCCGTCTTCGGGCCGATGCACGCGACGATGGTGCGGGCGTGCGGCTTGCCGGCGATGCCGACCAGGTTGCGCACCGTCGAGCTGGAGGTGAAGCAGACCGCGTCGAAGTCGCCGGACTTGATCATCTCGCGGGTCGAGGCGGGCGGCGGCGCGGCGCGCACCGTGCGGTACGCGGTCACGTCGTCGATCTCCCAGCCGCGATCGCGCAGGCCCTCGGCGAGGGTCTCGGTGGCGATGTCGGCGCGCGGCAGCAGGACCCGGTTGACCGGGTCGAAGACGTCGTCGAAGGGCGGGAAGACCTCGAGCATGCCCAGGCTGGACTGTTCGCCCGTGGGCAGCAGCTCCGGCTCGATGCCGAAGGCGCGGACCTTGGCGGCGGTCTGCTCGCCGACGCAGGCGATCTTCACGCCGGAGAAGGCGCGGGCGTCCAGGCCGAACTCGATGAACTTCTCCCACACCGCGCGCACGGCGTTCGTGGAGGTGAAGACGACCCACTGGTAGCGGCCGTCGACGAGGCCCTTGACCGCGCGCTCCATCTGCGCGGGGCTCCGCGGCGGCTCGACCGCGATGGTCGGGACCTCCATCGGGATGGAGCCGTGGGCGCGCAGGCGGTTCGACATCTCGGCGGCCTGGTCCTTGGTGCGGGGCACGAGGACGGTCCAGCCGTACAGGGCGCGCGACTCCCACCAGGAGAGCTTGTTCCGCTGGCCCACGACCTTGCCGACGGTGACCACGAGCGGCCCGGGCAGGCCCGCCCCGGCTTCGTTCAGCGTGGCGAGCGTGGCCTCGACGGTCTTCTGCTTGCAGGTGGAGCCCTGCGCGGTCACGGCGACCGGGGTCTGCGGCGCGAGGCCGTTCTCGACCAGCGCGGAGGCGGTGTCGGCGAGGTGCTCGGCGGTCGCGCTCAGCACCAGGGGCGACGGTGCCGCAGCCAGCGCCGCCCAGTCGACCTCGCCGCGCACGTCGGCCTCGGTGTGCGCCGAGCCCAGCGCCATGCCGGCGTAGGTGGGGACGGCGGTCGCGGGCGCGAGGCCGGGGACGATCTCGAAGGCGATCTGCGTGCGGGCGACGGCGTTGACCTCGGCCAGCACCGCGTCCGAGGACAGCGGGTCGCCGGCGACGAGGCGCACGACGTCGAGGCCGTGGCGGGCCTGCGCGAGCAGGGTCTTGGCGACCTCGGCGGGCTCGCCGAGGGCGGGCGCGACGGTGGCGGGATTGCGCACCGCGGGCTCGCCCTTGCGGCCCTTGGCGGTGGTCGCGTCGGCCGCGTCCTCGTCGGTCTCGACGGGCTCGACCGGCAGTGCGGTGCCCACCATGTCGAGGACGGTCTGCGGAACGTCGGGGTCGGTGTAGACGGTCCGTGCGCCCGCGATAGTCTGCTCTGCACGCAGGGTGAGAAGCCCCGGGTCTCCCGGACCGGATCCCACGAAGGTGATGCGTCCCGGTGCCGTCGCCCGGCCTCGGGCGGGCTTGGTCGTCTTCGCGGCGACGCGGGTGGACACCGTGTCGGTGTCGGCTGCCGTGTCGGCCTTCGCGGACTGTGCAGTGCGGCTCATGTATCGGCTCCCAGTAGTTGCGGGTGCTACGCGAGCAGGTCGCGTGCGCCCAGGTCGAGCAGCTCCCGTGCCAGCGCGATGCCCAACGCGCCGGCCTCGCCCACCGGACCGACCACAGAGGCCCGGACCGAGTCGGAGCCGTCCGCCGCCAGCGCGATGCCGCGCAACGACAGCTCCTCGAAGATCCGACCGTCGTCGTCGAGGGACTCGACGACTTCCGCGATCGCACCGACGGGCGCGGTACACCCTGCCTCCAGTTCGGCGAGGAGGGCACGCTCGGCGGTGACCGCCGCGCGCGTGACCGGATCGTCCAGACCGGAGAGCACGGAATGCAGTTCCGCATCGTCGCGTCGGCACTCCACCGCGAGTGCGCCCTGTGCGGGCGCCGGCAGCATCTGCACCGGATCGAGCGCTTCCGTCACCTCGTTGTGGCGACCGATCCGCTTGAGTCCGGCGAGGGCGACCACGATCGCGTCGAGTTCACCGTCCGCTACTTTGCGTAACCGAGAGTCAAGGTTGCCTCGTAGGGGGCGGATTTCCAAACCCAGACCCAGTGCAGTAAGCTGGCTGCCCCGCCGCGGGCTGGACGTGCCCACCACGGACCCCGCCGGCAGCTCCCCCAGCACCATGCCGTCACGCGCCACCAGCGCGTCCCGCGAGTCCTCGCGGGGCGGCACGGCGGGCATCGAGAGCCGGTCGTCGGGCGCGGTCGGCAGGTCCTTGTACGAGTGCACGGCCACGTCGACCTCGCGGTTCGCGAGGGCGTCGCGCAGTGCCGAGGTGAAGACGCCGACGCCGATCTGCTCGACCGGCGCGGCGCTCAGGTCGCCCGGCGTGGTCACGATGACGAGCTCGGCGGGGTGGCCCGCCGCGATCAGCGCGTCGCGCACGGTGCCGGCCTGCGTGGTGGCCAGGAGCGAGCCGCGGGTGCCGATGCGGATCGGGTTCGGGACGGAGGGCGTGGTCACTTCAGACACTTCGGTCGTCGGATCCTTCGGTCGCGGACACGGCGCCCGTGGCGCCCGGCTTCAGTTCGAAGAGCTCGCGCAGCGCCTCCGCGTAGGAGTCGCCGCCCGGCGTGGCGGCCAGTTGCTTGACGCGCACCGTGGGGGCGTGCAGGAGCTTGTCGACGACGCGGCGCACCGTCTGCGCCACCTCGTCCCGGTCCGTGCCCTCGAGGCTCGGCAGGCGCGAATCCAGCCGCAGCAGTTCGGCTTCCACCACCTCAGCGGCACGGCGGCGCAGCGCAGTCACGGTCGGAGTGACCTCGGCGGAGCGCTGCGCGGACAGGTACTCGGCGAGCTCGTCGGAGACGATGCGGCGCGCCTTCTCGGCGTCCTCCTCGGCGGCCTGCGTGCCCGGCTCGCGGGAGAGGGCGTCGATGTCGATGACGGTGACGCCCGGCAGCCCGGAGACCGCCGGGTCGACGTCGCGGGGCAGGCCCAGATCGCACACCACGAGATCGGTGTCGACGGTGCGCTGCGCCAGCGCGGAGTGCACGTCGGCGAGGCTGACGACGCTGCCGACGGCGCCCGTACAGGCGATCAGCACATCGGCGTCGGCGAGCGCGACGACGAGATCGTCCATCGCCACGCCCCGCGCGGCGGCGACGCCACCGTCGAGCGCGGCCTGCGCGAGCCGGTCGGCCTTGTCCTGCGTGCGGTTGGCGACGGTGACGTCCGTCGCGCCCGCGCGGGCCAGGTGCGCGACGCCGAGGCCGCCCATGGCGCCGGCACCGACGACGACGGCGCGCTGCAGCGAGCCGCCCTGCGCGCCGAGGATGGCCTGCGCGCGGTCGAGGGCGACGGAGACGACGGAGGCACCGGCCTTGTCGATACCGGTGTCGGTGTGCACGCGCTTGCCCACGTGCAGGGCGCGCTGCGCGAGGTCGTGGACGACGCGGCCCGCGACCTGGTGCTCGTCGGAGGCGGCGTAGGCACCGCGGATCTGCCCGAGGATCTGCTGCTCGCCGACGACCATCGAGTCGAGGCCGCTGGCGACGGAGAAGAGGTGCTGTACGGCGGCCTCGGAGTAGCGCACGAAGGCGTGCTTGCTGAGCTCGTTGATGGTGAGGCCGGAGCGGGCGGAGAGGACGTCGGAGACCGCTTCCAGCGCGGGGTGGAAGGCCTCGACGACGGCGTAGATCTCGACGCGGTTGCAGGTGGTGACCACCATGACCTCGTCGATGTGGGGCGACTCCATGAGCTGCGCCAGCACCTTGGGACGATCGGTCTCGGTGATCGCCAGTTTCTCCAGAACCGACACCGGCGCGCTGCGGTGCGACGCGCCGAACAGCAGAACCGACACCCTCGCTGCTCCTTCGAAGATCTCACGTGGAAACTACAGTCCGTAGTTTCCCGTTAAGGCACGGTACTCCGCATCCCCTGAAATGGGAAAACGCGCACAGCCTCACCTCACCCGTGCGGGTGACGCCGAGTCACCCGCAGAGGTCGTTCACCCCAGGATATCGGCCCGCAGCTGCGGAATGTCCGCTTCCCAATAGCTGTGCTGCTCCCCATCGAGCAGGACCACCGGCAGCATGTCGCCGTACTCGCCGCGCAACTCGGTGTTGCCGGGCGCGTCGACGTCCAGCTGCCGGTAGTCGACGGGGCGGTCCGCGGCGCGGAGTTCGTCGACCAGCTCGGTGAGCTGGTCGTGGGCACGGGCGCACATCCCGCACCCCTCCCTGGTGAGCAGAGTGATCACGGCCATGTGCCGAGTGTCCCACCCCGGCGCAGCCGCGCGCCGCTAAGGTTGGGGGGACATCACGTACGTGGGTCACGCGAGTGGGGAGGTGCTCTTGTCCGACCAGGCCAGCGCCGACGAACGTCGGCAGAGTGCGGCGGGCGAGGCGAGCGCCGACGCCGCACATTCCCTTCTGCTCGAGAAGGAGGGCCGCGAGGACGGGCAGGTACCGCCGGACCTGACGGCGGCCGCCTTCTTCGACGTCGACAACACGATGGTGCAGGGCGCGTCGATCGTGCACTTCGCCCGCGGCCTCGCCGCGCGCAACTACTTCTCCTACTCCGATCTCGCGTCGGCGGTGTGGGCCCAGGCCAAGTTCCGGCTCACCGGCAAGGAGAACAGCGAGGACGTGGCCGCCGGCCGCGAGAAGGCGCTGTCCTTCATCGCCGGGCGGTCCACGGAGGAGCTCAAGGCCGTCGGCGAGGAGATCTACGACGAGATCATCGCCGACAAGATCTGGCCGGGCACCCGCGCTCTGGCACAGATGCACCTCGACGCCGGGCAGCAGGTGTGGCTGGTGACCGCCACCCCCGTCGAGCTGGCGCAGACCATCGCCGACCGGCTCGGCCTCACCGGCGCGCTGGGCACCGTCGCGGAATCGCAGGACGGCGTGTTCACCGGCAAGCTCGTCGGCGACATCCTGCACGGCCTGGGCAAGGCGCACGCCGTCCGGTCGCTGGCGATCCGTGAGGGCCTCAACCTCAAGCGCTGCACCGCCTACAGCGACTCCCACAACGACGTGCCGATGCTCTCGCTGGTCGGGACCGCCGTCGCGATCAATCCGGATTCGGACCTGCGCGACGTCGCGCGGGTGCGGGGCTGGGAGATCCGCGACTACCGCACCGGCCGCAAGGCCGCCAAGATCGGCGTCCCCACCGCCCTCGGCGTCGGTGTCGCCATCGGCGGCGCGGCAGCGCTGATCAAGCACTTCAGCGACGACTAGGTTCTCCTGCCGCCGGTTCCCGGGTGCGACGGTGCGGACCGGCGCAGCCGAGCAGCGCCGCCCCCCGATCGAGGCGGCGCACCGTCGGCCTAGAAGTCCTGGAAGATGTTCTTCCGGCGGGCGAGAATGCGGTACAGCGACTGCTGGATGGTCTCGCGGACGTTGTCGGTGAGCTCGAAGACGACCATGGGATCGTCGGCGTCGGCCTCGGTGAAGCGGTCCGTAGCGATGGGCTCGCCGAACTCGATGTGCCACTTCGACGGCAGCGGGACCATGCCGAGCGGGCCGAACCAGGGGAACAGCGGCGTGATCGGCGCGTAGGGCAGGCCGAGCAGACGCGCGACGGGCTTCACGTCGGCCAGCATCGGGTAGGTCTCCTCCGCGCCGACGATGGACACGGGGATGATCGGCACCTGGGCGCGGATCGCCGCGGTCACGAAGCCGCCGCGACCGAAGCGCTGCAGCTTGTACCGGTCGCGGTAGAGCTTGCCGATGCCCTTGAAGCCCTCGGGCCATACGGCGACGAGCTCGCCGCGGGTGAGCAGCGCCTCGGCATCGGCGTTGCAGGCGACGGTGGCGCCCATCTTCCGCGCGACCTCACCGATGAACGGGTACTCGAAGGCCAGGTCGGCGGCGAGCAGCCGCAGGTGGCGCTGGTCGGGGTGGTTGTCGTGCACCGCGACGGCCGACATCAGCCCGTCGAGCGGGATCACACCGGAGTGGTTCGCCACGAGCAGCGCCCCGCCCTCGCGGGGCAGGTTGTCGGCGCCGGTGGTGTCGACGCGGAACCACTTGTCGTAGACGGGCCGCAGCGCGGGCAGGAAGACCGCGTCCGTCAGGTGCGGGTCGAAGCCGAAGGGGTCGATGTCGTAGTCGCCGGTGAGCCGCTCGCGGACGAAGGCGGCACCGTCGACCACCGATTCCGCGGCGCGCTCGCGCCAGCCCGGGCCGGGCTCGGCGGGCTGCGCGGCGGCGATGTAGTCGGGGTTGAGGGCGTGCACCGTGGCCTCGCGACGCGGGGCCGACGGTGCCGGGGTGCCGGTCAGCGCCGACGGGTGGCGCTGCTGCGCGCGCTCGCGCCCCTCGGTGCGAGCGGTGTCGATGGACACGGGCAACTGCAGCACCTTCGCGTGCTGTGAGCCTGAAGCGTTGGTCATGCGTCTACCGTCCAGCCGTGCCGTACTCGGAACCGATTCCTGCGAACCTCCGGGCCAGCGAGGCCACCCGCTGCTCGGCGCTCAGAAAAGAATCCACACCGATTGTAGGTTCTGCGCGGCCGTGGCGTGCGGCGTCTTCCATCGCCTGCCGCGTGGTGAAGCGCGGCTCGAAGCCGAGCTCCTTGCGCATGCGCGTGGTGTCGAAGGCGTTGCCGAAGCTGAGATACGCGAGCTGCACCTTGTCCGTCGTGCCGCGGCCCCGGCCGCGGATGGCGGCGACGGCCGGCCCGAACGCGGGCTTCACGACGGGCAGCGGCACGCGGCCGGACAACCGGATGGCCTGCGACATCGAGATCGCGCCGTCGCCGGCGATGTTGTAGGTGCCCGGTTTCCCGGCCACGACGGCGTGCTCCAGCGCGCCCAGAGCGTCGTCCTGGTGCAGCAGTTGCAGCCTCGCGTCGCGGCCGATGATCGAGGGCACGACGGGCCGCTCGAACAGCGAGCCGAGCAGCGTCTCGATGTTGGGGCCGAGGATGGGCGCGAGGCGGAGCACCGTGAGATCGATGTCGGTGCGGCGGCGTGCCATGCTGCGGGCGTAGGCCTCGGCGTCGAGCAGATCGCGCGGGTGCCCGCTGGCCGCGGCGCCGCCGACCAGGTCCTCGGTGATCAGCGCGGGGTTGCGCGACCGCGAGCCGTAGACCTGCGTCGCCGAGCGCATGATCACCCGCTTGACCGTCTCCGACTTCTGGCACGCGGCGAAGACCCGCATGGAGCCGAAGACGATCGCGTCCTTGGTGGACGCGGACGGGAAGTGGTTGTCCGTGACCGAGGTGGAGCAGTGCACGACCGTGTCGACCTCGTTGGTCGCCATGATCTTGCCGAAGATGTGGCTGCGGTAGTCGACGCGGAGGAACTCCGCGGGCTCCATGCGGCGGTGGAGCGCCTTGGTCGGCGGCACGGCGTCGACGCCGATCACGCGCTCGATGTCGGGGCGCTGCGCGAGCCGGCGCACGAGGTAGCCGCCCACGAACGTGGAGGCGCCCGTCACCATGACGACGCGCGGCGCGCTGACGACCGACTCACCCATTACTGAAGGGTAACCGGAAACACGAAAGCCCGCCCATGTCCTGGGCGGGCTCTCATGAAAGTGTGACCAGAAGGCCTACTTGCCGAGCTTCCTACGCTGCACCCGGGTGCGGCGGAGCAGCTTGCGGTGCTTCTTCTTCGACATGCGCTTGCGGCGCTTCTTGATCACTGAACCCATGGGTTCCTCACGTCTCTCTATCGAATTGCCATGTTCGGTGCGCGGCGGCCGGGTACGGAAGAGCCCCCGCGTCCACGCAGCAGGCTTCTACTTTACCCGTCGCAGCGACCCAGGCGAAATCCGCCCGTGCCGCCGCCGCGACTGACGTCCTCCGGCGGGCCTAGCCCGCGTCGAAGAACGAGGTCTGCAGGTAGTCGTGGACCGCCTTCTCGTGGACCCGGAAGGACCGGCCCACGCGCACCGCGGGGAGCTCCCCGTTGTGCACCAGGCGGTAGACCGTCATCTTCGACACCCGCATGAGGGTGGCGACCTCGGCCACCGTCAGGAACGACGAGCCGGCTGCCTGGGGAGCCTGAGCTCCGGCACCGATCTCGGCGGGCTTGGTGTTCTTGTTTGCAGACGCCATGTAATCCCTAACCTCCGGCACATGTCGCGCCGCCGGCTTCCCCTCCGGCGGACCTGACACGCACGTGCTTCGAGCAGCTTAGCGGTACCAATGGGAATAATGCGACGGGAGTGAGCTAACCGAAGCTTCTACGCGAGCTTCCCGAGCTCGGCCGATCGTTCCGCGCAGGCCCTCGTCGCTGCGTAAAACGCAGGTCGGAGACCATTTTTCTCCAGTTCGCGGATCGCGGCCGCCGTCGTACCGCCCGGAGAAGTCACCGCCGCCCGGAGCTCGACGGGCGACGTGGAAGTCTCAACCATTAGTGCACCTGCGCCCGCGATCGTGTGCGTGGCGAGGGTCGTCGCCTGGTCCCGGGTGAGCCCCAGATCGACGCCGGCGTCGATCATCGCCTCGGCGACGAGGAAGGCGTACGCGGGCCCCGAGCCGGACAGCGCGGTGAGCGCGTCGAGCTTCGCCTCGGGCACGACGAGGGTCTTCCCCACGGCGTCCATGACCTCGCGCACGAGCGTCACGTGCCCCTCGGTCGCCTCCCGGCCGCCCGAGATCCCGCTCATCGACCTCCCGACGAGCATCGCCGTGTTGGGCATGACCCGCACGACGGGCGTCCCGGCGGGCAGGGCGGCCTCGTAGACGGTGGTGGGGACGCCCGCGGCCACCGAGGACACCACCGCGCCGGGCCGCAGTGCGGAGGCCACGTCGGGCAGGATCGCGGTCACCACGTCGGGCTTGACGGCGATCACCACGAGGTCCGCCCCGTCGACCGCCTCGGCGACGGTGGTCACCGTCGACACCCCGTAGCGCTCGGCGAGCTCACCACCGCGGCCCGCGTGGGGCTCCGCGACCACGAGCGCGCCGGGCTCGTGCCCGGCGGCGATGAGGCCGCCCAGCAGGGCCTCACCGATCCGTCCGCCGCCGATCAGCGCGATACGACCATCCATGTCAGTGCTCCTCGATCCTGTTCGGGACTACTTCGGGCTGCGCTACTTCTCGGGCCGCGGCGCCGGCATCATCGCCAGCTGCCGCGATGTGGCGACGACGTGCCCGGACTCGTCGACGAGGACGTGGTCCTCCTCGAACCACCGCTGCCCGACGACGGGCGCGGACGCGCGGAACCGCAGCCAGCCGTCGACGGGCTCGCGCCGCACCGAGGCGGTCAGCGTGATCGTGGGCGCCCAGCCGACGCCGCCGAGATTCGCGACCACGGGCAGCGAGATGTCGGTGGCGAGCAGCGCGAACAGGCCCGACAGCGGCTCCTCGCGCAGCCGCACCCAGCCGCGCGTCTCGGCCGGACCGGTGCGGCCCTCGATGACGGGCAGCGTCTCCGCGTCGTAGTGGACCTCGGCCACGCGGCCGACCTTGAAGATCTTCGCCGCCGGGTGCTCCGGGTCCCACGCGAGCGCCGTCGGCGGCGGGGTCGGCGGCATCGCGTCGAGCGGCAACGGCTCCGCGTACCGCTCCTCCCCCTCGTCACGGCGCGCCAGCGTGATCGCGGCCTGCACGTAGACCCGGTCGCCCTGCACGGCCTCCACGTTGACGAAGGAGGTCGTGCGGCCGCGCTTGCGCACCTCGGTCCGCAGCTCGAGATGCCCCGGTTCGGGCGCGCCGAGGTACTCGGCCGAGATCACGACGGGCGTCGCGTCGGGGTCGCCCCCGTCGTCGAGGTAGGCGGCCTGCCCGGCCGCGGCGATCACGGCGAGCAGCGCGCCGCCGTGCACCTTGGTCCCCACCGTCCAGGTGGGATCGATGTCGGCGGTGTACCCGCCGGGGGCCTTCGCGACGGAGACGAGGTCCGCGAACAAAGCCATCTGTGCGCTCTCCTTACCGGGGCACCAGCGGTGCCCGACGTCAGGCGGCCGGGTCGACGCGCAGGTGCTCCCGCGCGAATTCCAGCGCCTCCGTGAGCATCGCACGTCGCTCCTCGGGGGTCTTCGCCGAGCCCGTCGCGATCTCGAGGATCACGTGCCCGTCGAAGCCCGACGCGGCGAGCCGGCGGCACACCTCTGCGGCGGGTTGGGTGCCGTGACCGGGCACAAGGTGCTCGTCGACGGCCGCGCCGAGGCCGTCGGTGAGGTGCAGGTGTCGCAGCCCGTCGCCCATGCGGTCCATCAGCTCGAGGGCGTCGACGCCCGCGGTCGCGGTGTGCGAGAGATCCAGGGTGTAATTCGCGTACCCCACATCGGTCGGGTCGATCGACGGTGCGAACGCCGAGACCGCGGTGCCGGGGTGGCCGCGGCGCCCCAGCCGCTTCGCGGACTCGCCGCGGCGGCCGAAGAAGGCGTCGAGCCGCATCGGGAACATGTTCTCGACGGCGATCGCGACGTGGCTGTCGTCCTCGAGCTCGCTGACCAGGTCGACGAAGTTCTCGGCGTAGCGGCGCTGCCACCGGAAGGGCGGGTGCACGACGACGGTGTCCGCGCCGAGGTCCTCCGCGGCCGTGACGGCGCGGCCGAGCTTGGCCATGGGGTCCGGTCCCCACACGCGCTGGCTGATGAGCAGGCAGGGCGCGTGGACGGACAGCACCGGCACGTCGTACCGCATGGACAGCCCGGCAACGTTCGCGATGTCCTGGCTGGCGCCCTCGTGCCAGACCATGAGCTCGACACCGTCGTACCCGGTCTCGGCGGCGTAGCGGAAGGCGTCCTCGAGCTTCTCGGGGTAGACCGAGGCCGTCGACAGTCCGACCGGTATACCGCTCACGTCGCCGAGGGTACTCAGTTCGAGCCGAGAGCCATCAACAGCGGGCCGAAGGTGATCACCAGGCCCACGAACAGGGCGAGCCCCAAGGTGAGGTAGTCGGTGGTCTTGCGCAGGTAGTGCGTGAACGTCACGATGCCGATGATCACGATGAACGCGAGCACGACGGTCAGCGCGATGGTCGCCTTGCCGCCGCCCCAGTTCCAGAGCTTGAAGAAGCCGTAGAACAGGCCGGCGCCGGCCACCAGGCCGAGCACGACCTCCGCCGCCAGGGCGAGCCAGCCGCGGCCCTTCCCGGTCGACGGGGCCTTCTCCTCGTCCTCGACGTCGCCCGTCGTGGCGAGGAAGTCGGGGGTCTCGGCGGCGCGCGCGTCGTCGATCTGCTCGGCGCTCATCGACGCGGTGTCGGGGGCGGCGGGCGCGTCGGCGGCCACGTCCGCGTCGGGCACGGCGACGGGCCGCACGTCGACGGTGTCGTCCGCCTCGACCTCGGCGAAACGCGACTGCCGCTCACGGACCTGCGCGGTGTTGAAGTCGGCGGTCGCCATGATCGGCGCCTCGGCCTGATCCCAGCGCGACCACGCGTAGTCCCGGCCGTCCTCGGCCGGCGCGTCCGTGGCATCCGTCGCCGGGGCATCGGCGACCGGGGCATCGGCGGCCTGCGCGGCGGGCTCGTCCGACTGGGCGGGCTCCTGCGGCTGCTGCGGCGCCTCCGCCGCGGACCGCGAGCCGCGGTTCCAGCGGAGCAGGCCGGAGCGGCGGCTCTCGCGCTCGGCGGGAGCCTCGTCCGCGGCCGGTGCCGCGGGCTCCTCCTGAACGGGCGCCTCCGCCGGACCGGGATCGGCCACGGCGGCGGCGAGGAAGGACGAGGTGATCGGCTCGTCGTCGTCCTGCGCGACCTCCTGTGCGGGCGCGGCCTGCTCGGCGGTGGGCGCGGTCGGCTCGGGCTGCGCCTCGACGACCTCGGGCTCAACGACCTCGGGCTCGTACACGTCGCGCTGTGCCGGGGCCTCCTGTGCCGCCGGGGCGGCGGGCGCCGGGGCCGTGGGCTGCGCGGGAGTGCTCTCGGTGCCCGGCGCCGGGGTGTCGTCACGGACGACGGGGATCTCACCGGTCAGCTCGGCCACGGTGATCGAGTTCTCGCCGCCGCGGTGGCGTCGGCGGCGTCCGCCCGCGGGTGCGGCCGGGGCGCCGCCTTCCCTGGCGAGCAGCTCCGCCAGCGAAATCCTTCGCTCCTCGCTCATGCACGTCACCGTCCTGTGGCTCGTCGGCCTCGTGGGCCCCGCGCGTGCCGGAAATGTCACACCCGCCACTCACGCCCTGTGTGGTCTCAGAAGATTCTACTTGTACACCGCGGCGCAATCGTGGCGGCACACGCGGCGGTCCGATATGTTACTTCGCGCCTTTAATGCGCTTTACCGCTGCTCTCCGGGGTGAAGCCCGCCTGGGTGTCCAGATACCGCAGGATCACGCCCTCGCGCAGCGCCCACGGGCAGATGTCCAACTCCTCGACCTTCATGGCCCGCATCGCGGCCTCGGCCACCAGCGCACCGGCGACGATCTGTCCCGCGCGGTCGGAACTGAGACCGTCCAGCTCGCGCCGGTCGGACTCCGTCATCCTGCTGATGAAGGCGATGAGCTGGCTCAGGCCGCGTGCCGTGAGCGTGCGCTTGACGCGCGGCCCGGCGGACGAGGGCGCCGCGCCCGTGAGACGGGCGAGTGTGCGCATCGTCTTCGACGTCCCCGCGACCAGGTCCGGCCTGCCGGCCGCCTGCAGTCGTCCGGCGGCGGGGGCTATCTCGGCGTCGAGCCAGTCGCGCAGCATGGCGACGCGGCGGCGCCCCGGCGGATCGTCGGGCAGCCATTCGCGGGTGATCCGGCCGGCGCCGAGCGGCAGCGACAGCGCGACGTCCGGCTCCTCGTCGACGCCGTTGCTCATCTCCAGTGAGCCGCCGCCGATGTCGATGTTGAGCACGCGCCCCACGCTCCAGCCGTACCAGCGGCGCACCGCGAGCGCGGTGAGGCGCGACTCGTCGGCGCCGGAGAGCACCTCGACGTCGACGCCCGTGGCCTGCTTGACGTGCGCGAGCACGGTGTCGGTGTTGCTGGCGTCGCGGACCGCGGAGGTGGCGAAGGCCATGACCTCGGAGCAGCCGGAGCTGCGCGCGATCTTCGTGAACTCCTCGACCGAGTCGACGAGCGCGTCCTCACCCGCCTGGCTGAGCCGGCCGCTCGGCTCGATCTTCTCCGCCAGCCGCAGCGTCGCCTTGGTCGAGCTCATCGGCGTCGGGTGCGCGCCCCAGTGGGCGTCGACCACGAGCAGGTGCACCGTATTGGACCCGATGTCGAGGACTCCCAATCTCACCCCGTCAATCTAGACCCGACTACGGTGGCCCCTGTGACCGACCTTCCGATGCCCGGCCTGCGGCGTCCCGTGCCGGAAGTCCCCCTGGACTTCCCGCGCGAGTGGCTGGAGTTCACCGATCCGGCGGACCCGCAGCACCTGATCGCGGCGGACCTGACGTGGCTGCTCTCCCACTGGACGTGCGTCTTCGGCACCCCCGCGTGCCACGGGATCGAGCCGGGCCGGGAGACGGACGGCTGCTGCAGCCACGGCGCCTTCCTCTCCGACAAGGACGACAAGAAGCGCCTGAAGAAGGCCGTCGCGAAACTCACGGACGACGACTGGCAGTTCCGCGCCAAGGGTCTCGGTAAGAAGGGGTATCTCGAGGAGGACGACCTCGACGACGAACCCGCGCTCCGGACCCGCCGGTACGACGGCGCCTGCATCTTCCTCAACCGGCCCGGCTTCCCGGGCGGCGAGGGCTGCGCCCTGCACGCCATGGCCCTGCGGACCGGCGTGGAGCCGCTCACCGTCAAGCCCGACGTGTGCTGGCAGCTGCCCGTCCGGCGCACCCAGGAGTGGATCGAGCGCCCCGACGGCGAGCAGATCCTGCGCACCACGATCGGCGAGTACGACCGCCGCGGTTGGGGCGCGGGCGGCCTGGACCTGCAGTGGTACTGCAGCGGCTCGCCCGAGGCCCACGTGGGCGCGCAGCAGGTGTGGCAAAGCTACGCCCCGGAGCTGACCGAGCTGCTGGGCGAGCAGGCCTACGCCGCGCTGGCCCGGGAGTGCGCGGCGCGTCAGGACCGCCTGGTGGCCGTTCACCCCGCGACCGCGGCGGCGACGGAGCGGCAGAGCTACGACATGAAGTACGTGGAGCTCTAACCAGTTCGGCTCGGCGCTACGCCATCCTGGTCATGGCCAGCCTCGCCTGCACGCCGCCCTGGATCGGCCCGCCCACGGCGATCGCCCGCGGCCCGGAGTGAATGAGACTCAAGAAGATCCGCTGACCTGCGGTCAGCGGCACGAGGCCGGAGATGACGCTGATGTTCTCCCACGTCATGGCGATCTGTGTGGCTTCCAGGATCTGCATGCCCTCGGCGTACACCTTGCACATCAGGCTTTCGCCGCCGGCCGCACCCTCCCACGGCATCTGGGCGGTCACGAGGTAGACGCCGGTCTCCCGCACGGTCAGTCCCGAGCGGGTGGCCTGAGGAGCGCGGTCGGGCGCGTGCAGATCCGTCTCGACGGCCCAGGTGGGCATCCACGCGGTGAGTCCGTTCAGGTGATGGACCCCGCACGTGACCGACGCGGTCGGCCTCGGGTCCCCGCACCGGCTCGCCTCGTCCGATGGACTCGGCGCATCGACCGAGCCGGAACAGGCGGGTGGGCCGCTCTCCTCGAGTTCTGCGATCGTGGCGGTCAGGATCGCTCCGTAGGCGTCGAGTCCGGCGAGCACCACGGGATCATCCGCAAACCGGGTATGTGCGCGGTCCAGCCAGCCGAGCATCTGCTCGTCGGTGTGCTGCTGCCCGAACCCGTCCAAGGCGAGCCCGTCCGCGTGGGATTGCCAGCGCAGGCCGCGCGCCGTGAGGAATCGGTCCACCGCGGCGAGCGCAGTCAGCTCGGAGCTCGGGGCCCCACCCCCGCAGCCGTACAACGCGTGCGGCAACGGCTCGTCGCCGAAGACCTCGACGAAGGCGGTGGCGACGTCGAGCTCCCTCTCTCCGTCCGCGACGATCGCGTCCCATACGGGGCGGGCGACGAGCGCGAAGACGAGCGGCATGCCGTCGAACATCGTGCCGGAATCCGACGGTGGTTCCGCCCCCTCGTAGAGCCCCAGCCAATCGGACATGTTGCGGACCAGGTTGCTGATGACCTCATGGATAGACGGATCCCAGCCTCCAGGCGGCCACCCGTCGTCCGTCCAGTACCGCCCGGACTTCGTCGCCTGCGCGATTCCAGCGGCGATGAGCTCAGTGTTACGGCTGTCGTCGGGCGTGATGCCGCCGTAATAGTCATAGTGGCCGATCATCGGCAGCGCCGCCGGGCGGTAGACGCCGCCGGGCGCACGACTGAGGATCACCATGGCGGCGTCGGTGTAGGTCAGACTCACCCCGGTGATCGCGCAGTTGACGTCGTACATCCCCACGGACGGGAATGCTACAAGGGTGCGGGGGGTCGATAACCGCCGCCAATCCAACGGTGGGGAGCTCTAAGCGAGCCCGTCCAGGCCGTGCAGGTTCTTGGCCGTCGGGCTGGTCTCGACGGTGCCGGGGTCCGGGTAGGTCCCCAGCACCCGGTCGGACGTGCCCGACGTGGTGACCGAGAACCAGTAGTGCTCGTTCTTGAAGTGGTGCAGGCGATGGCTGCGCCAGACGGCCTTGTAGGCACGGCCGCGGGGCTTGTAGTCGGTGTGCACGAGGTAGTGGGTCCACTCGTAGCCGAGCAGGAAGACCGCCTCGACCAGCATGAAGGTCAGCGTCGCGGACAGTGGGGCGCCGAGCAGCGCGCCCACCCCGAGGGGCGCGGCGATACCCAGGCCGGCGATCACCCACGGCAGCGCACGGGTGGGAATGAACACCAGGTCCACGTCGCGGGGTGCCGCGTGGTGCCGGCGGTGGTCGCGCGCGAGCAGGGTGTCGAGCGTGATCGGGCCGACGGTGCGCGGCCGCCAATGCAGCACGAAGACGTGGATCACCCACTCCAGGAACGGGAACAGCGCAGCGAAGACCAGCGGGGCCCACAAGTCCGACAGTCCTCCCCCGCCGACGAGTACCCGGGCGAGAAGGGTGCCGATGAGGAACGTGAGGATCATCCACGGCGTGGGGTGGCGCAGGAACTCGCGGGCGGCGTCGCCGAGGGTGACGCCGCGGCGGGCCGCGCGATCGGTCGTGGTCATGACTGCTCCATCCGGTCGAGGAATCCACCGAGGACGCCGGTGGCGCCGCCGAGAACCGTCGTCGCCGCGGCACGGGCGGCGATCGCGTCACCGTCGATGACCGCCGCGGTGAGCGCGCGATAGCGGTCCGCGGGCTCGGCGGCGGCGACGGCGTCGGCGACGACGCCGAGCATCGGCTCGTAGACGCGTCGCATGCCGTTGAAGATGAGCGTCATCGCGATGGAGTCGGCACCGCGCACGAGGTGGTCCCAGTAGGCGAGCGCGGCGGCCTGCTGGGCAGGTCCGGTCGGGGCGGCCTCGATCGCGGCCAGTGCCGCCGTGAGCGGTTCCGCCAGGGCATCCGCGGCGCGGGCCGCCGCCTTCTCCGCGATCCACGGTCCGATGTACTCGCGCACCTCGAGCACACTGCGCACCACGGACGGGTCGACGACGGCACCGTCGGGCGCGGCGACGAGCAGGTGCGGCAGCAGGTCGAGCCCGCCAGTGCGGGTTACGTCGTTGACGATCGCCCCGTCGCCCTGCCGCACCTCGACGTGCCCCGACGTCGCGAGGCGCGCGATCGCCTCCCGGATGACGGGCCGCGAGACGCCGAGCACCTCCGCCAGCTTGCGCTCACTGGGCAGTCGGGAGCCGACGGGCGCCGCCCCGCTGACCAGCTGGTTCAGCAGCTGATCGTGCACCTCGTCGGCGGCCGACCGCCGGGTGATCGCACTCAGTTCCATGCCCGAACCGTAGCCCGCCTCGGCCAGGTGGTCAAGTGGTCTTACCAGTACGGTGACGGCCTCACAGCGTGCGCATCAGACGTCTGGCCAGGACGACGCCCGGACCAACGCTGTCAGGTCGGGATGGGGCTAGGGCTCGAGCTTGTAGCCGAGGCCGCGGACGGTGACCAGGTGCTTGGGGTTGGCCGGGTCCGCCTCGATCTTGCTGCGCAGGCGTTTGACGTGTACGTCGAGGGTCTTGGTGTCGCCCACGTAGTCGGCGCCCCAGACGCGGTCGATGAGCTGCCCGCGGGTGAGCACGCGGCCGCTGTTGCGCAGCAGGTATTCGAGCAGGTCGAACTCCTTGAGCGGCAGCGTCACGGCCTCACCCCCGACGGTCACGACGTGCCGCTCGACGTCCATGCGCACCGGACCGCCCTCGAGCACCCCGTCGTCGAGGCCGTCCGCGGCAGCCGTGTCGGCGCCGCGGCGCAGGACCGCGCGGATGCGGGCGATGAGCTCGCGCGCCGAGTACGGCTTGGTGACGTAGTCGTCGGCGCCCAGCTCGAGGCCCACGACCTTGTCGATCTCGCTGTCGCGCGCGGTCACCATGATGACCGGCACGGAGGAGCGGGCGCGCAACTGCTTGCACACGTCGGTGCCGCTCATGCCGGGCAGCATGAGGTCGAGCAGGACGATGTCGGCGCCGGCGGAGTCGAAGTGCCGCAGGGCCTCGGCGCCGTCCGTGACCACCGTGGTCTCGAAGCCCTCCTTGCGCAGCAGGAACGCCAGGGGGTCGGCCAGCGACTCCTCGTCCTCGACGATCAGTACGTGTGTCACCGCAGTACATCCTCACTGTGGTCGTCGCGCTCTGCAGGGCCCGTGCCCGGTTCGACCGGCGCCGGCAGTACCAGCGTGAAAGTCGAGCCCATGCCCGGTTTGCTCCAGAGCCTAATGGTGCCGCCGTGGTTCGCGGCGACGTGTTTGACGATGGCGAGACCGAGTCCGGTACCGCCGGTCATCCGGGACCGCGCCTTGTCGACGCGGAAGAAGCGCTCGAAGACGCGCTCCTGGTCTTCGGGGGCGATGCCGATGCCGCGGTCGGTGACCGCGATCTCGACCGACGCGGCACCGTCGGGCCCGGTGGCGGGGCGCAGGCGGCGGCTGATCGAGACCTGGGTGTTCTGCGGCGAGTAGGCGATCGCATTGGAGATGAGGTTCGACAGCGAGGTGAGCAGCAGGGTGTCGTCGCCGCGGATCTCGAGGCCGGAGGGCTCGTCGACGATGAGCGAGATGTTGTTGGCCTCGGCCGAGACCTGGGCCCGCGCGACGGCCTCGCCGACCACGTCGTCGACCTCGACGCTGCCGAGGTCGGGCAGCTTCTCGGCGCCCTGCAGGCGGGAGAGCGCGATCAGCTCGTTGACCATGTTGCCCATGCGCGTGGATTCGACGAGCACGCGGGAGCCGAAGTGCCGCACCGCTTCCGGGTCGTCATCGGATTCCAGGAGGGCCTCGGCCAGCAGGCCGATCGCGCCGACCGGGGTCTTGAGCTCGTGCGAGACGTTCGCCACGAAGTCGCGGCGGGTGGCCTCCATCCGCTGGTTCTCGGTGTCGTCGTCGGCGTAGATCACCGCGTACTGCTCATCGGGCTCGGCGCCCTGGATGCGCTCCACCCGGCAGCGAACGGCGATGCTCGCGCGGTCGGACCGTCGGGAGACGGTCAGTTCGACGGTGCGCGGCGCCCCGGTCTCGAGGACCTGGGACGCGGCCACCCAGACCCGGTCGTCGAGGAGCTGCTCACGAACGAGGGAGAACTCCTCGGCGCGGGCGTTGCACGCGATGACGTCACGGAACCGGTCCACGACGACGAGCCCGGTGGGCGAATCGCGGATCACAGCGCGGTGCAGTTCGGCCACGGTCATGCGGGTGGGGCCGGTCGGGACGGCGGTGGTCACCCGCCGCCGAACGCGTCGCGCGAACCATCCGATGAGGGCGCCCGCCAAGGCGGACACCGCACAGAGGGCCACAGTCACGCGGTCAGTGTACCCAGGTCCGCCTGCGATTCTTCACATCGGGAACGACTGGTGAACAACGGGTTACCGGTCGGCAGCGACCTCGACAACGGAGGCGTACTCGGGGTGCTTGTCCACGTAGGCGGCGACGTACGAGCACACCGCGCGGGCCTTCTTCCCCGACGCGCCGACGTCGTCGAGGGCGGCCTTCGTGAGCACCGCCGCGTAGCCGTTGCCGCCGTACTCCGCGTCGACCACCGTGTGGGTCAGCAGGCGCACGTCGACCTCGTCCACGTAGTCGAGGTAGCCCGCCTGCTCGCCGTCGACGGTGAGCACGTAGCGCTCCTGTTCCGGGGAGTGGGTCACAGTCACGTCAGCCATGTCTTCCAACCTATCGCCTGTGCGGCCCCGGAGCCTGAGGAAAGACTTAAGGGGCGGTACCGATTTCCTCGGCACCGCCCCGTCGTCGATCGTTCGGCTACCTGGCGCCCTGGTTGGCGACCGCCGCGGCGCCCGCGGCGGCGGCCTCGGGGTCGAGGTAGGTGCCGCCCGGGTTGGCGACGGCCCCGTCCTCGGTGAACGTGTAGGTCAGCGGGATGCCGGTGGGGATGTTCAGCCCGGCGATATCGGCGTCGGAGATGCCGTCGAGGTGCTTGACCAGCGCGCGCAGCGAGTTGCCGTGCGCGGCGACGAGCACCGTCCTCCCCTGCGCGACCTGCGGCTCGATGACGGCCTGGTAGTAGGGCACGAAGCGCTTGACCACGTCGAGCAGGCACTCCGTGAGCGGCACCTTCGGCAGGTGGGCGTAGCGCGGGTCCTCGGTCTGGCTGTACTCGTTCGCCGGGTCGATCGCGGGCGGCGGGGTGTCGTAGCTGCGGCGCCACAGCATGAACTGCTCGTCGCCGTACTTGTCCTTGGTCTCGGCCTTGTTCAGGCCCTGCAGCGCGCCGTAGTGGCGCTCGTTGAGGCGCCAGTCGCGGACCACGGGGATCCAGTGCCGATCGGCGGCGTCCAGCGCGAGGTTCGCGGTGGTGATGGCGCGACGCAGCAGCGAGGTGTAGACGACGTCCGGGAGCAGGCCCGCCTCCTTGAGCAGCTCGCCACCGCGGGCGGCCTCGCCGCGCCCCTTCTCCGTCAGCGCCACATCGACCCAGCCGGTGAACTGGTTGGACGCGTTCCACTCGCTCTCGCCGTGGCGGAGCAGGATCAGGGTGCCGTAGGTCATGCGCCGTAGTTTAACGCCCGCCGGATCGGGCCACGCAGGTCCGCGAGGCTCTCGGTGTCGGCCTTCTCGGGCCCGAGCGATCGGGCGCCGTGGAGCCGGTCGAAGAGCAGCCCCTCGAGCAGGCTGACCAGGTCACGTGCGGCGGCGGCCGGATCCGGCGCGCCGAGGCCGCGGAAGAGCTCCGTGGCGAGCGGGACGGAGAAGAGGCAGGTGGCCAGCGGCTCCGCCAGACCCTCCGCGGCGGCGTCCGGCGCGAGCGCGTACCGGGCGAGGGCGTCGCGCCGACGATCCGTGAGCAGGAGGTGCACCTGGTGCGCCGTCACATCCGCCGCGGCATCGAGGTCGACGGTGCGCGGCACGGCCGCATCGAAGGCCGCGCGCGACCGCTCCCGCAGCCGCTCGATCGCCGCCCGCAGCAGCTCGGACCGGGTCCGGTAGTAGTACGAGGTCGAGCCCTTCGGCAGTCCCAGCCGCCGGTCGACCGCGCCGTGCGTCACCGCGCGGTTCCCGCCCGCGGCCGCGAGATCGAGCACCGCCTCGCAGATCGCCGTGCGCCGGTCGTCCATTTGCCCTCCTCGCCCCTGTTCCTCTATAACCATAGAGGACTCTACGTCTATAGAGGAGACGGCATGGACAACTCGATCAGCACCGTCGACGACACGGCGCGCTGGGTCGCGTATCACCGCGCACTCGAATCCGCCCGGCCCGACGCCCTGTTCCGCGACCCGTTCGCCGCGCGCCTCGCCGGGCCGACGGGGCGCGCCATCGCGGACGGCGCGGCGCCCGCCGCCGGTGGGGGCGACGCCTGGTACCTCACCGCCCGCACGGTTCTGATCGACCGCGCCGTGGCCGCAGCGCTCGCCGACGGCTGCGACACCGTGCTCAACCTGGGCGCCGGTCTCGACGCCAGGCCCTACCGGCTGGATCTGCCGGCCGACCTGGAGTGGATCGAGGTGGACCTGCCGGCGAACCTCGAGCACAAGGCCGCGGTGCTCGCGACGGAGACGCCCCGGTGCCGGCTGCGGCGCGTGCCACTGGATCTCGGCGGCGACGGCCTCGCCGCCCTCCTGTGCGAACTCACGGACCGCCGGATCCTGGCGCTGGCCGAGGGCCTGGTCATGTACCTCTCCCCCGACGAGGCCGACGCGCTCGCCGACACCCTGCTCGCTGGCGGCGTTGACCGCTGGTGCCTCGATCTCAGCGCCGCCGGGGTGGGAACGGTGGTGGCCGAACGGAACCGGGGAATCCTGCGCCGCGCTCCGTGGCGCTTCCTGCCCGCCGACGGCGTCGCGCACGTCGAACGGCGCGGATGGACCGCGTGTGACATCGAGCCGCTGTTCCCCGCCGCCGTGGCCCTCGGCCGTGTGGACACGCCCGACGCGCACCGTCTGGCCGCCGAGCCGCAACCCGATCCCCGCGCGCCCGGCGACGCCCCGTGGAGCGGCGTCGTGACCTACACGCCTACTGCGAATCCCGCCAGCGCAGCAGGGCCTCGATGACGGTGTAGTCGAACGCGGGGGCGGAGAGCTCGGCGGTGAACTCCGTCGCCCCCTCGGCGACGAGCTGGTCCGCGAAGGCCAGGGCACCGTCGACGCCCATGCCGCGCGGGATGGCGACGTTGTGCGCGATGGACTTCGGGTCCCGGCCGATGCGGTCGCAGGCCCGCGCGAGTACCGCGGACTTGTGCCGGTAGGTCTCGAGATCCACGAAGTAGTGCCACACCGAGGCGTACTGCGCCACCAGCGGCAGCGTCTTCTTCTCGCCGCCGCCGCCGATGAGGATCGGGATGTCGCGCGTGGGTGCGGGATTGAGTTTGCTCCAGCGCTCGGTGATCCGCGGCAGGGCGGTCGCGAGGTCGTCGAGGCGGCTACCGGCGGTACCGAACTCGTAGCCGTACTCGTCGTAGTCGCGCTGGAACCAGCCGGAGCCGATGCCCAGGATCAGGCGACCCTTCGAGATGTGGTCGACGGTGCGCGCCATGTCGGCGAGCAGGTCGGGGTTGCGGTAGCTGTTGCAGGTGACCAGCGCGCCGATCTCGATGCGGGAGGTCTGCTCGGCCCAGGCCGCCAGCATCGTCCAGCACTCGAGGTGCGTGCCGTCGGGATCTCCGGAGAGCGGGAAGAAGTGGTCCCAGTTGTAGACCACGTCGACGCCCAGCTCTTCGAGCTTGGCGACGGCGTCGCGGAGCTGCTGGTACTCGGTGAAGTGCTGGGGCTGAAGCTGGACTCCGATGCGCATGCCCACGACGCTACTCAGCCCCGCGGCGCCTCGCTCCCCGAACGCGGCAGGACCGTCGCGACCAGCACGAACGCCGCGGCGATGCCGACGCCCACCGCGAGCGCGATGCCCGGCCAGCCGGAAGCGGCGTAGGCGAGCCCTGCCGCCGCGCCGACGACCGAGGAGCCCGCGTAGTAGCAGAACAGGTAGCCGGACGAGGCCTCCGCGCGGTGCGCGGTGGCGAGCAGGCCGACCCACCCGCTGGCGACGCTGTGCGCCGCGAAGAAGCCGGCGGTGAAGACCACCATCCCCGCGAGCACGGCGGGCGTCGAGTCGGGCAGTGTGATCGCCAGCCCCGCACCCATCGTCGCGATGGAGGCGAGAAGCACACGGCGGCGGCCGATCCGGTCGGCGAGCCGCCCCGCCGCCCCGGACGACCAGGTCCCGGCGAGGTAGATCAGGAAGACCAGCCCCACGACGCCGGGCGCGAGGGCGAAGGGCTCGGCGAGCAGGCGGAAACCGAGGAAGTTGTAGACGCTGACGAAGCCGCCCATGAGCAGGAAGGCCAGCGCGAACAGCGCCGCGAGCGCGGGCCGGCGCAGGTGGCCGAGCATGCCGCCGATCGTCGTGCGCACCGAGACCGGAGCGGGCACGTGGAACCGGGACGCCGGCAGGGTGCGGATCATGACCACGGTGAGCACGGCCGCGGCGACCGCGAAGAGTTCCATGGCGCCACGCCAGGGCAGCACGTCGAGTCCGACCGCCGTCACGACGCGGCCGAGCAGGCCGCCGATCGTGGTGCCCGCGATGTAGCGCCCCATCGCCCCGCCGAGATCGCGCCCGTCGACCTCCTCGGCCAGGTACGCCATTGCCACGGCCGGCACCCCGGCGAGCGCGATGCCCTGCAATGCACGGAACGCCAGCAGCACCTCCAGCGTGGGGGCCAGCGGGATCACCAGGCCTAGAACGACCGCGGCGACGGCGGACACCGTCATCACGCGGGTCCGGCCGAAGCGCTCCGAGAGCGCACTGACGGGGATGATCGCGAGCGCGAGCAGGCCCGTGGTCACCGAGACCGCGAGCGCCGAGACCGCCGGCGCCGCCCCGAACACCCGTGTCAGCTCGGGGAGCACGGCCTGCGTCGAGTACATCGAGCCGAAGGTGGTCAGGCCCGCGACGAACAGCGCGAGCGTGGTCCGACGGTACGCGGGCGTTCCGGCCCGCAGCGGCGCGGTCTCGATGGGGTCAGCGGTGGCGGTCACGGTCTCCACCGTGCTCCGGGATCCTCGATGTGTGAAATGCATGGACCTGAGGGACTTGATAGAAAGAACGCATGACTGCAGCTGGCAGGCCCGGCCCGAGCACCTCGGACGACCTCGTGCGCTTCATCACGCTGGCCGAGACCGAGCACATGACCGACGCCGCGGCCGCGTTGCGGATCACTCAGCCCACACTCTCGCGCACCCTCGCGCGCCTGGAGGCCGAACTGGGCGCGCCGCTGTTCGACCGGCGCCACGGCCGGCTGGTGCTCAACGCGAGCGGCGAGATCTACCTCGACCACGCTCGGCGTGCGCACGCCGAGCTGGAGGCCGCCCGGGCGCAGATCGCGGACCTGCGGAGCCCGTCGCAGGGCACGATCCGGCTCTCCTTCCTGCACTCCTTCGGCGTCGCCCTGGTCCCCCGGTTGGTGTCCGGCTTCCGCGCCCGCGAGCCGCGGGTCACCTTCGAACTGTCCCAGTTCGCCGCCGGCACCGTCACCGAACGGGTCCTCGCCGACGAGGCCGATCTCGCCATCGTCTCCCCGCGACCCGCCACGAGCGCGGTGGCCTTCGGCCTGCTGGCGGTGCAACGTCTGGCGCTCGCCGTCCCCGCGGGCCACCCTCTGGCGGAGCGCACGTCCGTGCACCTCTCGGAGGCGGCGGACGCGGACTTCATCACGACGCACCCCGAGTTCGGTCTGCGCCGGATCCTCGAGGAGCGCTGCGCCGCAGCGGGTTTCCGCCCGCGGATCGCCTTCGAATCCTCCGAGTCCTTCACCGTCGCGGGACTGGTCGCGGCGGGGCTCGGCGTCGCGCTGCTGCCCGTCGACCAGGATCCGCTCTGGCCGCCCGGGATGGTGCTCGTACCGATGTCCGGGCCGGCACCGACCCGCGAGGTGGGGCTGCTCTGGCGTCCCGACACGGCGCTCCCGCGCGCTGTCCGGGCCTTCCGCGACTACGCCCTCGCGCAGGCCGAGTGAGCGGTCACCGTCGGGCGGCGACGGCGAAGATGCGCCGGAACGGGAGCACCGTCCCGAAGTCCTGCGGCGGGTATGCGATCCCCAGCTCGGTCTTGTAGCGCTCGACGAAGGCCTCCCGCTCGGCACCCTCCAGCCGGGAGAGGACGGGCCGCGCGCCGGTGCCGAAGATCCACTCGAAGACCGCGTGCTCGCCCGGCAGGACGTGCAGGTAGGTCGTCTCCCAGACGTCCACGTCCCACCCCGGGCGCTGCAGGGCCGCAAGGTATTCGGCCGGGTCGCGGACGTCGACGCGACGGAAGTCGGTGACGCCGAACTCCGCGGCGACGCTCGCCAGCAGCGCGTGGGAGGGAGCGTCCTGGTTGCCCGGCACCTGGAACGCGAAGGCGTGGGCGGCACCGTCGGCGACGGCGGGTAGCAGGTCGATGTGCTGGTCGATCCACTGGTACATGGCGTTGGAGACGATCACGTCGGGCCGTTCGCCGGTCGGGCGCCAGGTCGCGGCGTCGCCCGTCTCGAAGGTGGCCTTCGGGTCCGCCACGTCGGCGCGGGCACGCACGATCATCTCCTCACTGGAGTCGACTCCGTGGATCGCGGCCTCCGGCCAGCGGGCGCGCAGGGGCGCGACGTCGTTGCCGGGACCGCACCCGAGATCGACGACGGTGCGTGCATCCCCCGGCACCCGGGCGAGCAGATCGAGGAACGGGCGCGTGCGCTCGTCGCCGTAGCGGAGGTACTGGGATGGATCCCACCGGTGCGAAGTCATACAATCATCCAATCAATTGAGTGGAGAGGTGGACAGTGACTGAAACCGCGACGCACGACCCGCACGTCTTGAGCATCGACCATGTGGACCTGGTTCGCACTGGTCGTGCCCTCCTCGACGACGTCTCCCTCACCGTACGCCGGGGCGAGCACTGGGTCCTGCTGGGCGCGAACGGCGCCGGCAAGTCGACGCTGCTCGGCCTGTGCGGCGCGGTCACGCACCCGACTCGCGGCACCGTCGACGTTCTCGGCAAGCGACTGGGGCGGGTCGACATGCGCGAACTGCGCACGCACATCGGGCACGTCAATCCGCGACACCGCCTGGACGTGCCCCTGACCGTGCGCGACGTGGTGATCACGGGCGTCACGAACACGCCCGAGTTCCCGCCGCGGTGGGCCCCCACCGACGCGCAGCGCACCCGGGCGGAGGAGCTCGTCGAGACGCTCGGGATGTCGCGTCACATCGAGTCGCGGTGGCCGACCCTCTCGCAGGGCGAGCGCGGGCGTGCCCTGATCGCCCGCGCGCTGATGGGCGATCCCGCACTGCTCCTGCTCGACGAGCCGGCGACGGGACTGGACCTCGCCGCGCGCGAGCGTCTGCTGACCACGGTCGACGGCGCGCGGCGCGCTCACCCCGAGCTCGCCTCGATCCTCGTCACCCACCACCTCGAGGAGATCCCGGTGACCACCACGCACGCGGTGCTCATCCGGGACGGGCGCATCACCGCGTCGGGGCCGGTCGACCAGGTGCTCACCACCGACGCCATCAGCCACGCCTTCGACCACCCGATCACCATCGCCCGCCAGGACGGCCGCTGGACCGCGCGGTCCCACTGAGGACGTCGTCACGATTCCTCCTCAGAACGGCGGGGGTTTGAGCGGCTGAGTGCCGTCGTAGGCCTCGCCCGCAGCTTCGGCTTCGCGACGCTCCTGGTCGCGGGCTCGGATTTCGGCGTCGATGCGGCGTTGTTCGTGGCGGCGGTGGCGCAGCAGCCGGTTCTGGGCGCGGAGCGCCGTGCGGGCTTTCGCGCGGCGTGTGGCGGCGGTCGCCAGCCCGCCGGGGTTCTTCGGTGTCGGTGGCCGCGTGGGTTCCGGTGCGTCCCAGATGATCTTCTCAAGTCCGGGCAGCAGCTCCCGGGCGGTGCCCGGTGGCACGGTGTAGATGCCGCCGGTGGGGTGGCGCCATTCGACGGTGCCGTCGGGCAGGATGTCGGAGAGCCAGCCGGTCTCGGTTTTGATGCGGTGGTGGAATCCGCACAGCGGTACCAGGTTCCCCGGCGTGTGTTTGCCGGCGGCGGTGGTCGGCCCGCCCGTGGCGGGGTCGTCGTGGTCGTACTCGGCGACGTGGTCGGCCTGACAGCGGCCCGATGGTGTGCTGCAGCCGGGGAAGACGCAGCTGGGGTACGTCAGGCGCATCACCAGCAACTGGTACCAGGTGGGCCGGTACCCGCCGGCACCCCGCACGTGCACCTCACCAGTGGCGGGGTCACGGCGCCCGAGGACCCGCCACCGGGTGCTGCTGGCGGCGATCAACTCCCGCGCGTGCGCGACGGTGACCAGACCGGATATCCCTGGATCGTCGGTGAGAATCACCGCGCCGGTGCTCTGAGGTTCAGTGGGCTGCGGCCGCGGGACCGGCTGGTGCGCGCCGTCCGGATCAATCGCGGCAAACTCGTCCGCGCCGGCATCCGCCTCGGCGTCGGCCGAATCCATGAACAAGTCAGGCTCGCACGATGCGTCCGCGCCGGTACGGCTCGCGCTCGCGCTCGCGGCCTCACCGTCGGTCGGGGTGACCTCGGCCAGGTCGGTTTCGTTGAGGACGATCACCGCCAACGCGGTGACCTCCTGCGAGACTGCGCCGGTGCGGGGACGGGCGTCCCGCAGATCGCAGTCGTCGCGCCCGCACAGACACCCAAGGCTCTCGTAGCCCTCTGCCAGCGCGACCAGCGCGGCGACCTGCCGTTGTCCCAGAGTTCGGCCGTCCTCCCCGCACACCGACTGCGCGACCGGCGCGACCGCTGCCGACAACCGGATCGCCTGATCCTTGCCCATCACCGCTTCCAGGTCGACCAGTCCATCGGCGCGGGCGTGGAACTCGAGCCGCTCCCGCGGCGCCACGGGAGGTGTCTGCCGCGCTGCGTCCGCATCCAGCCGGACCAGGATCGCCTTCGCGGCATCCGTGACGGCCCGCGCCGTGACCGCCTCACCGGAGCGCGCTGCGAGCCACACAGCGATCCGCTCGTCATAGGCCGCAGCGACATCCTCGTCGAGGACCGCCGACGACGCCCGCAGCACTTCCCGCACCACCGACAGCGACACTGTCCCGGCGGCGAACAGTTCGAACAACCGCGGGCACCGCTCCCGCAGATCCAGCCCGCGATGCAGCGCCGCCCCCGCAGCACCCCGCCCGGTCCCGAGCGCGGCGCCGACCTCCGCCACCAACTCGTCCCAGTCATCGACGAACCGCCGCGAGGACTCCTCGCACACCCGCCGCGCATCATCACGCAACTCGTACAGCCTGGTCAGCACCGCCGAGCGCTCCGCCTCCAACCGATTCTGCTCGACCGTCAACACCCGCAACCGCGAGAGCGCACCGGCAGCACTCAACCCGGACACCGCACCGTCGAACACCGACGGCAACGGCGACAGCACCCGCCGCCCCAGCGTGAACGCGTCATCCGAATGAGTCATACTTTCGATTCTATTGACCGAGTTCGAACGAGGATAGATCTTGACAAGGTATTTCTCTGGCGACATTTCTTATGGAGGCAGAACTTGTCAGCGCATCACGCCTCTCCCTCACGCGCAGTGCGCTCACCGTGGGCGGGCTGCTCAAGCACGTCACGCTGACCGTGAACGCCTGGTCCGCCCGCGCCGAGGCGGCGCCGGACCTGTTCAGCGACCCGCGGCTCGACGCGATGGCGGAGGGCGACGACTTCCGGCTCGGCGACGGCGAGACCCTGTCGGCGCTGCTCGCCGCGTACGACGCCGCCGCCACGCGCGTCCTGGCCGTCGCCGACACCGCGGACCTCGACGCCGTCGCGCCCGCGCGCCCGGCACCGTGGTTTCCCGAGGGCTTCAAGGGGTGGACGGTGCGCTGGATCCTGCTGCACGTCATCGAGGAGGTCGCCCGCCACGCCGGCCACGCCGACATCCTCCGCGAGGAGATCGACGGCGCCACCGGCCACCCGCTCATCGCCGCCGCCGAGGGCCTGGGCGACCTGGGATTCGTCCAGCCCTGGACGCCGCCGACACCGTGATCGGCCACCGCGGCGGGCGGCCGAGGCCCGGCGGCAGCGAATAGCTGTTGACTTCGAGTGCACTCGAAGGCTTAGCGTGGCTCACGTGGTCGCACACACCGAAGAACTCGCCGCCGTCGTCCGCTCCCGCGGACCGCTACCGAACACCGCCGAGATCCTCGCCGGGCCGGCGCAGGAGGGGCCGCTCACCGTCGCGGAACTGGCGGAGCTGGCGGGCGTCTCCGGCCACACGCTGCGCTACTACGAACGGATCGGACTCGTCACCGTCGACCGCGACGGCGCCGGGCACCGGCGGTACGGACCCGAGGCCATCGCCCGCGTCATCTTCCTGACGCGTCTTCGGCTGTCGGGCATGCCGATCGCCGACATCACGGAGTACGTGCACCTCGTCGACGGTGGCGACGCCACCGCGTCCGCGCGGCTCGCGCTCCTCACGGCGCACCGCGCCCGCACGCTCGCACAGATCGAGGAGCTGCAGTACTCGCTCGCGGTCATCGACTACAAGATCGCCACCTACGGCGGCGATCTCGGCACCTGCGCCGGCGAGGCCGCCGACGCCTTCGAACCCCACTCGTCCCAGGAGGACTGAATGCTCCCCACCCGCTCCCTCGGCGACCTGCGCGTCTCCGCCCTCGGCCTCGGCTGCATGGGCATGAGCCACGCTTACGGCACCCCCGACCTCGACGAATCCCGCGCCACCCTGAACGCGGCACTCGACGCCGGCGTGACGCTCTTCGACACCGCCGACATGTACGGCAACGGTGTCAACGAGGAGTTCCTCGCGCCCTTCGTACAGGCCCACCGCGACCGGATCGTGCTCGCCACCAAATTCGGCTTCGTCAACGACGAGAACGCCAGGCCCGTCGGCCTCGACGGGCGGCCGGAGCGCGTCGCCGGATGCGTCGACGGTTCCCTGCGCCGGCTCGGCGTCGACGTGATCGACCTCTACTACCTGCACCGCGTCGACCCGCAGGTCCCCGTCGAGGAGACCGTGGGCGCGATGGCAGAGCAGGTCGCCGCGGGCAAGATCCGCGCGCTCGGCCTCTCGGAGGCGAGCGCCGAGGACATCCGCAAGGCGGCCGCGGTACACCCGATCGCCGCGCTCCAGTCGGAGTTCTCGATCTTCACCCGGGACGTCGAGGACGGTCCGCTGCAGGCCGCCCGCGAGGTCGGCGCGGGCCTGGTGCCGTTCAGCCCGCTCGGACGCGGGCTCCTGACCGCGGACCGCGCCGCGATCGCCGCCGCGCTGCAGGGCGACGACTTCCGCACCACCATCCCCCGCTGGCAGGGCGAGAACCTCGAGGCGAACCTGCGGCTCGTCGACCGCATCGACGCCATCGCCGCCGACCTCACCGCCGCGGGCGCCGGCCCGGACGGTACGACGGTGACCGCCGCCCAGGTCGCGCTCGCGTGGGTGCTGGCGCAGGGCGACGACGTGGTACCGATCCCCGGCACCACGCGCCGCAAGCACCTCGCGGACAACCTCGGCGCCGCGGACCTCGTGCTCAGCGCGGCACAGCTCGCCGGTCTGACCGAGCTCTCCGCCGTGGGCAGCCGCCTGCCGCAGCGCACGCTGCAGCAGCGCTGATCAGCGCTCGGACCAACCGTCCGGCAAGGAGACACCAAGGGGTCCGGTCGATCGTGGATGTCAGCGGGGAGCCGCCCTGCGGGAATCCGGGAGAGATCGATGCATCCATACGTGACGAAGCAGGAGACGCAGCGCGCGACGGGGCAGATCCGGCTCCACTGCCAGCGGGGTCGACGCGGGTTCTGGGTGAAGCTCAACATCTTCGAGACGATCACGGACTTCCTCTGGAGTCGCGATCCGCTCGATCTCACTCCGGACCCGGAATGGAATTCTGTCAGTTATGCCGTCGGCGGGATTGTCCATCGCCACCCGATGATTCCCTCGTGGGGGCTGAACACGATCACCGTCGAAGCAGGCGATCACATGCTCAACGTCTGGTGCGGCAGCGATGTGTACATGGCGGCGCTGGTACTGCCCGTTCGTGTGCTGCCCGGGCAGACGGTGAACGTCTACTACACCGCGCCGCGCGCGAAGGGCGTGCCCGCCACGCTCGGCTTCACGCCGTCCTGACGGGCATCAGGAGGGAACGCGCGGACTCGCCCACCGCGCGACCGCGGCCAGGACGGCCGCGGCCACGAGCACGCCGCCCGCGGTGAGGAAGGCCGCGTCGTAGCCGTCACCGAGCATCGGCGCGACGACGAGCGGGCCCACGATCTGACCGATGCCGTATCCGGCGGTGAGCACGGCGGCCGACCGGGGGATGCCGATCCGCGCGCCCGCCTCCATCGACAGCATCACCGCGCCGATGAAGGTGCCGCCGAAGAGCACCGCCGAGACCGCGGCCGCCGCCGGCCCGCGGACGAGGGCGGGCAGCACCGCCGAGATCACCTGGAGGAGCAGCGCGATCACCAGCAGGGTCTCGGCGGAACGGTACCGGCGCAGCCGCGCCCAGATCAGCGGCGAGACCGCGGCCGCCAGGCCGACGATCACCCACGCGGCCGGTCCCTCCCACGGACGCCCGCCCACCGCGACGGCCGCCACGAGGAACGTGCCGAGCACGATGTACCCCAGCCCCTCCAGGAAGTAGCTGATCCCGAGCGCCCACCCGGCGACGCCGGGCCGGGGCGGGGCGGCACCGTCGGGCCGAGCGACGGTGGCGGCCGCACCGGGCGGGAGCCGCCACGCGCACGCCCCGAAGGCCGCGGTGGCGAGGGCCGCGACCCACCACAGCGCGCGCCAGCCGACGACCTCGCCGAGCCCGACGACGAGCAGCCCCGACGCCGCGATCCCCACGCCCACACCGCAGAAGGCGACCCCGGCGGCCGCGGTGCCGGCGACGGCTCCCGCGCAGTAGACGAAGACGACCGCGCTGGCGAGGCCCGCGATCAGCCGCACCCCGGACCACAGCGGCACGTTCACCGCGAGCACCATGGCGACCTCGCTGGCGACGAGCGCCAGCAGCGAGGCCCGCAGCAACGATGTGCTGCGGGCCAGGCGCGGCCAGATCGCGAGCGCGAGGGCGCCGAGGAAGTAGCCGAGGTAGTTGAACGTTGCGACGATCGCCGTGGAGCCGGGTGAGATGCCCGTCTGCTCCTGCATGAGCGGGAGGATCGGCGTGTAGACGAACCGCCCCAGGCCCATCGCGGCCGCGAGCCCGGCCAGGGCACCGAAACCGAGCTGCCGCGTATTCACTACGCCATTCTAACGAGCAGCCGGTTTCCCCTTCGCAGGCAGGAGCAGCGCGATCGCGAAGGCACCGGCCACGAGCCCGGCGCTCACCGTCAACGCAGCGCGATACCCCGGGAGGACGTCGCCACCGGCGTTCATCGCCGCCGCCACGGTCACCAGGATCGCCAGCCCGAGGGCCCCGCCGACCTGCCGGAAGGTGTTGAGCACCCCCGAGACCATCCCCGCAGCCGACGGCGCCACCGCCGAGGTCGCGATGTTCGGCAGCGGCAGGAAGACCATGCCGATACCCACCGAGGTGACCAGCGACGGGATCAGGACCGCGGTGAGGAAGCCGCCGTTCGCGGGAAGCGGCGCGAACAACAGGAAGCCGACGGTCGCGAGCGCGGTACCGATCGCCACCACGCGGCGCTCACCGATCCTCGGCACCAGCCGCGTCGCGATCTGCACCGCCGCGACGATGCCGAACGAGAAGGGCAGGAACATCAGTCCCGTCTTGGTGGCCGAATACCCCAGGCCCATCTGCAGATACAGGGAGACGAAGTAGAAGGCCCCGAACTGCCCGGCGACCACGAACGCGAAGACCAGGCACGGCACCAGCACCTCGCGCCGGCCGAGTATGCGGAAGTCGACCAGCGGCACCGTCGTTCGCCGCTCGACCATCGCGAACGCCGCGAGCAGCACCGCCGCGACCACGAACCACCCCAGTGTGCGAGCGCTCCCCCAGCCGTTGTCGGTGGCGGCGACGATGCCGTACGCCAGCACCGTCAGCCCTGCGGTGGCGAGGACGCCTCCGGCCCAATCGGTTCGACGGTCCGCGCCCTCCACCGGCCCCGGTGCGGCGTGGGTGAGCGCCAGGCCGAGCACGGAGACGACGGCACCGCAGGCGATGACGGTGCGCCAGCCGAAGGCGTCGGTGAGCACTCCCGAGAGCACCACGCCGACCGCGCCGCCGACCGACGCACCGATCGCGATCGCGGCGAAGCCCTTCGCGCGCTGCGCCGGCTCGCGGAAGGTGAGCGCGATCGACGTGATCGCCGCCGGCGCGATCGCCGCGGCGCCGACGCCCTGCAGCACCCGGACCACGATCACCTGCCACGGCTCCTGACACAGGTACGCGCCGAGCGAGGCCACGGTGAAGAGCGCGAAGCCGAACCGGAGCAGCGCGCGCGGGCCGAACCGGTCGGACAGTCGGCCGGCCAGGAGCAACAGTCCGCCGAAGACGATGGCGTAGGCGTTGACGACCCACGACAGGCCCTGCGGGCTGAAGTGCACGTCGTCGCGGATGGCCCGCAGCGCGACGTTCGTGACGGAGGCGTCGAAGGCGACGAGGAACTGCGACAGCGCCGCCAACAGGAGCGCGGCTCCCGTCCTGCTTTTTTGTGTATCGAGTAACATAAATAGGTAGGGTAGCCTCAGTCATGAGCGTCCACAAGACCGTTCGGCCAGAATGTGGGGATGCGTCAGATCACGCCGCGCCGCGGCCGCCCGCCCAGCATCACGCGGGATCAGATCGTCGAGCGGGCCCTGGCCGTGCTCGACGAGGCCGGCGTCGACGGGCTGACGATGAAGTCACTCGCGGGAGATCTGGGCGTGACGACCATGGCCCTGTACCGGCACGTCGATGACAAGGAGACCCTGCTCGCGCTGGCGCTCGACGCCATCGCGGAGCCCTTCGCGGCGATCAGCTTCCCCGTGGAGCCGCGTGCGTGCATCCGGCTGGCGATGACCACGCTCTACGAGGCGCTCACGGCGCACCCGTGGGTGCCCGAGGCGCTCATCCGGCCGCAGCGGATCGGCCGCGGCGCGCTGCTGCTGACCGACGCCGTGATGGGCGCGGCGCACCGGATCACCGGGGACCGCGCCGCCGCACTCGCGGCCTATCGCGCACTGTGGAGCCTCACACTGGGCAGCGTGCTCTCCCACCTGCGGCAGCGCGCGGAGGGCACGCCGCTCACGCACGATCGCATGGACGAGATCGTCGGTGCCATGCCCGGCGATGCGGTCCCGAACCTGCGCGCGAGCGCCGAGCTGGACGCACGGCCGGCCACCGTCGACGATTTCACCGCGAGCCTCGCGGCGTTGATGACCGGACTGTTCGGGCCCGAGCAGTCCTAGAAGGGCTGGTTCGCCGGCTTGTTGGCGAGCACGTGCACGTAGTAGTCCTTGAGCCGCAGCCGCGACGCGGCGGCCTCGTCGATGACGACGGTGACGTGCGGATGGAACTGGAGCACCGATGCGGGGTTGATCGCGGCGACGGGCCCCTCGACGGTGGCGGCTATCGCCTCGGCCTTGCCCTCCCCCGTGGCGAGCAGCAGCAGGTGCCCGGCCTCGGAGATGGTGCCGAGGCCTTGCGTGAGCACGTGAATGGGCACCTCGTCGATGGACGCGAAGAACCGCGCGTTGTCCTCGCGGGTCTGCGTGGTGAGCGTCTTGATCCGGGTGCGCGAGGCCAGCGAGGAGACGGGCTCGTTGAAACCGATGTGGCCGTCCGTGCCGATGCCGAGCAGCTGCACGTCCACGCCGCCCGCGGCCTTGATCGCGTCCTCGTACCGCTGCGCCTCGGACGCGATGTCCGCGGCGGTGCCGTCGGGCCCCTCGACCTTGCCGTCCGGGATGTCGACGTGCGAGGTGAACTCCTTGCGGATCACCTCGCGATAGCTCTCGGGGTGCCCCTTCGGCAGGCCGACGTACTCGTCCAGGTTGAAGGAGACGCAGTCGGCGAAGCTGAGACCCTCGTCCCGGTGGCGGCGGATGAGCTCCTGATAGGTGGCGAGCGGGGTGGATCCGGTGGCCAGCCCGAGCACCGCGGGACCACGGCGCACGTGGTCTGCCACGATGTCGGCGGCGGTGACGGCGACGTCGGCGGGAGTCGGGCGGATCACGATTTCCATGGGGCCATCCTAAGGGGTGTGAGCTCCGGATACCCGCAGATCAGCCAAACTGGTCATAACCAACTTTCGGCGTCGCGCGCACGGCCCCGAAGGCCACCGATGAGCAGCACCAGCCCCGCGCCGCCGACCAGCAGCGCGAACCCGAAGGCCCCGAAGATGCCGCCGAGGAGCCGCGCCATATCGGGCCGCTTCCCGAGCACGACCTCCGAGTAGCCCGGCGTCGGCGGGCAGGTCGCGGTGACCCCGCCGGTTCCCGTGTCGAAGACCCGTAGCACCATCCGGTTCTCCACCGTGACACCCCCGGACACCTCACGCAGCGCGATCGGCGCACCGTCGGGCCCGGTCAGCGCGCACGACGGCGCGCCCTCCTTCGTCCGCGTCGCCGCGAGGACGGCGTACTCCGCACCGGCGGGCAGCTCCACGGCGTGCGGCGCGCCGTCGAGCGGGATCGAGTGCGCGTCGAGCCGGAACTGCGGCAGCGTGAACGTGAGCACCAGCAGGATCGGCACCACGACCGCCCCGAGGATCATCGCGGCGCCGGCGCGAATCTTCGTCGCGGGGCTCACCGACGGGACCGCCGGACGACGGTGACGACGATGCAGACGAGCCCGGCGAGGCCGAACAGCCCGGCGAGGCCGATCGCACCGAAGACACCGCCGATCATCGGGCCGATGCGCGGGGCCCTGCCGACCTCGACGTGCTGCAACGTTCCGTCCGGCGAGTCACAGGTGAGGACGAGCATTCCGGACCCGGTATCGAAGCGACGCAGCACCTTCCAGCCCGCGACGGTCGTGGTCCCGGACTGCGACCGGAGGTCGATCGCGCCACCCGCCCCGTCGGTCGCCCGGCAGGCCGGGTCGAACGCGCCCCACTCGGGCGAGTTGCTCGAGTACAGCGCGTAATCGGCGTGCGCGGGCAGCACGAGGCCGTGCGGCGCACCGTCGGCGGGGACGGACCGGCGGTCGAGATCCCACGCGGGAACGACCACGGTGAGCACGAGCGTCAGCGGCACCACGACCGCCAGGACCAGCAGTCCGGCGCCGACCCAGATCCCGGCACGGCCGGTCCGGGGTCGCGGCGCCACCGGCGGCGTTCCGGGAACGGGCCAGGGACGCGGCGCGCCGACGGGCGAAAAGCCCGAATCGCGGTGGTTCATGACCCCACATTAATGCACGTCACAGTACCCCCGCCGGAGGTGACGCACGCCGCAACCGGTTGCTTGAGTTGTATTCTGCAACTACCGTCTGCGGCATGACAGACATGCTCCGAAAGACCCGCGCCGGGGCCCCGTCGGACGGGATCCTCATCGCCGTCCTGTGCCTCGGCGGACTCCTCGCCTCCCTCATGCAGTCGCTGGTGGTACCGCTCGTCGGCCAGCTGCCGCACCTGCTCGACACCACGGCCGACAACGCCTCGTGGGTCATCACCTCGACGCTGCTCGCCTCGTCGGTCGCCATGCCCATCGCGGGCCGCCTCGGCGACATGTACGGCAAGCGCCTGATCCTGCTCACCAGCCTGCTGAGCCTCATCGCCGGCTCGCTCATCTGCGCGCTCTCGCACACGCTGCTGCTCACCGTCGTGGGCCGCTCGTTCCAGGGCTTCGCGATGGGCCTGGTTCCGGTGGGCATCTCGCTCATGCGCGACGAGCTGCACGCCCGGAAGATCCCCGGTGCGGTCGCGCTCATGTCGGCGATGCTCGGCGTGGGCGGCGCGATCGGTATCCCGTTCGGCGCCTATATCTCCGAGCACTTCGACTACCACACGCTGTTCTGGTTCTCGCTCGCGCTCGGCGTGATCACCCTCGGGCTGGTGTACGTGGTGGTCCCCGAATCGCCCAACCTCAACCCCGGGAAGTTCGACGTGGTCGGCACCGTCGGCCTCAGCGTGGGCCTGGTCTCCGTGCTGCTCTCGATCACCAAGGGGCAGAGCTGGGGTTGGACGTCCGCGGCCACGATCGGCTGCGCCATCGGCGGAGCCGGCGTGCTCGTTCTGTGGGGATGGTGGGAGCTGCGCACCCAGGAATCCTTGGTGGACCTGCGGATCTCGGCGCGCCGCCCGATCCTGCTGACCAACCTCGCGTCGATCATGGTCGGCTTCGCGATGTTCTCGCTCATGCTGACGATGCCGCAGCTGCTGCAGATCCCCGAGGCCACGGGCTACGGGCTCGGCCTGACGATGCTGAACGCGGGCCTGTGGATGGTGCCGGGCGGACTCGTGATGATGGCGCTGTCCCCCGTCTCCGCGCTACTGACCAAGCGGATCGGCGCGCGGCTGACGCTCGCGATCGGCGCCGCCATGTCGGCGATCGGCTACTTCTCCCTGCTCGGCCTGACGGACGCCACGTGGAAGATGTCGCTCGGCTCGATGATCGTCTTCGGCGGTGTGGGCGTGGCCTATTCGGCGATGCCCGCCCTCATCATGGGCAACGTCCCGGAGACCGAGTCGGCCGCCGCGAACGGCCTCAACTCGCTCATGCGGTCGATGGGCACCGCGGTCGCCTCCGCCGTGATGGCGACCGTCCTCACCCGCTCCACGATCACCCTGGGCGCCGGCACGCCGCGCGCGGTAGAGCTGCCCGCCGAGTCGGCGTTCACCACCTCGTTCGTGATCGCGGGCGTCGTCGCCGCCGTCGCCGCCGTGGTCGCGCTGGCGATCCCGCGGAACTCCGCTACTGCTTCTTCCGAGGCTTCCGCTCCGGCAACGGATTCGGCTCGAACTGAGGAAACCCCTCCAACATGTGCTCGAACGGCTTGAGATTCCACAGCGGTTCGCCGCGAGAGATACGCCAGTCGTACTCGCGGCGGATCGCGGTGGAGAAGCCGAGCTCGAGCAGGGTGTTGAAGTCGCCGTCGGCGGCCTCGAGGATCTGACCGAGGACGCGATCGAGCTCGTCCTCGGTCACCTCGGCGAATCGTCCGGTGAGGTAGATGTCGCCCGCGTTGTCCAGGGTGTACGACACCCCGTAGAGCCGCCGGTTCCGTTGCAGCAGATAGCGGTACACGCCCTCGAAGTTCTCGTCGACGTGCCTGCAGACGAAGGCCTCCACCCGCGCGCCGTGCACGCCCAGCGTGAGCAGCGTCGTGGTCTTGAGCTTCTTCACCCCCGGCAACTCGATGATGTAGTTCGCCACGTCGCTGCCCGAGGCCTCGCGGCGGACGTAGTCCAACTCGCGATCGTCCAGCGCAGCCTCGATCTGCTCCGGCGTCAACGTCATATCCGCACTCCCGTCCTGCGGCGGCGCCGGCGCACGGTCTGCGCCGCGGCCCGCCGCGCCTCGATCGCCCGTCCGTAACTGTCGAGCAGCCCGTCGGCCGTACGCGCCCACGAGAACTGCTGCGCGTGCGCCGCGGCACCGTCGGAAAGCCTGTGCCGCAGTTCCGCATCCGCCGTGAGTTCGTCGAGCACCGCGGTCCAGACCTGCGGCTCGTGCCCGTCCACCAGGCGACCCGAGACACCGTCGGCGACGGCGACCGGCAGGCCACCGACCTTCGCGGCCACGACGGGCGTGCCGCAGGCCTGCGCCTCCACGGCGACGAGGCCGAAGGACTCGGAGTAACTGGGGACGACGACCACGTCGGAGGCGCGGTAGACCTCGGCGAGGCCCGCGGGCGGGCGCGGCGGCCCGAAGGTGACCGCGTGCTCGATGCCGAGTTCGCGGGCCAGCGCGATCAGCGCGTCGGGCCGCTCCAGGCCCGTCCCCGACGGTCCGCCGATCACCAGCAGTCGGATGCGGCGCTCGGGGTGCGCCGTGATCAGCGGCGCGGCGGCGCGGAGCAGCAGGTCGGGCGCCTTGTGCGGCTGGATCCGGCCCACGAAGGTGAGCACGATCTCGTCGGGTGCGATGCCGAGCTCACGACGAGCGGCCGAGCCGTCGCCGGGGGCGTAGGTGTTCAGGTCGGCGCCCGGGTAGACGACGTCGATGCGGTCGGGCGACACGTCGTGGATCCGAGCGAGCTGGCCGGCTTCGACCTCGGTGTTGACGATGAGCCGGTCGGCCTCGTCGGAGACCTGCTGCTCGCCGATGAGGCGGGCCTGGGGCTCCGCGGTGTCGCCGATGGCGAGGGCGTCGTTCTTCACGGCGGCGAGGGTGTGCGCCGTGTGCACCAGCGGCACGCCCCAGCGGTCGCGGGCGAGCCAGCCGACCTGGCCGGACAGCCAGTAGTGCGAGTGGATGAGGTCGAAGTAGCCGGGCTCCTCGCGGGCCTCGGCGCGCTGCACTCCGGCCGCGAACGCGCACAGCTGCGCCGGCAGGTCCGTCTTGTCCAGGCCCTCGAAGGGCCCCGCGACGATGTTGCGTACCCGGATGCCCGGCGCGGCCTCGACGATCGGCTGGTCCGAGGAGGCGGTGGCGCGGGTGAAGATCTCGACCTCGATCCCGCGCTTCGCGAGCTCGAGGGACGTCTGCCAGATGTAGACGTTCATGCCGCCCGCGTCGCCGGTGCCCGGCTGGGCCAGCGGCGACGTGTGCACCGACAGCACCGCGATCCGGCGCGGCACGGGGGCCGCGAGCTTCCCAGTAGGCACGCCGTCCAGCTTAACCCCGCAGATCGAGGAGCTCGCGGGCACTGCGGGCGGGGTCCACGACGAAAGGCGCGTGGCCGCCGCCGTCCCACCAGGACAGCGTCGCGTTCGGCAGGATCCGCGCGTGGTGCTCCGCGGTCGACGGCGCCACCACCTCGTCGTCCTTTCCGTGCTGGACCAGCACCGGGAACGTCCAGCGCGCCAGGTCCGCGTCGTGGTCGACGGTGCGCCGGAACAGCCCGCCGCGCACCGCGGGGGGCGTGGAGAGCGCGATGCCGAACTGCTGCTGGGCGACCGGACCCAGCGCCTCCTGGTCGAAGCCGTGCGGCAGCATGCGCAGCTTCGCCAGCGCGGTGATGGCCTTGCCGGGGTGCGCGGACAGCGCGGCCGGCAGCGCGGCGTTCATGGACTCGCCGGTGACGCCGCCGGGGAACGGGCCGGACTCCTTGGAGCCGCCGATGGACGTGATCGCGCCGATGAGGCCGACGGCGCGGACCCCCTCGATGCCGTGGGTCGCGAGGTGGTCGGCGATGATCAGGCCGCCGTAGGACCAGCCGACCAGGATGACGTCGGTCAGGCCCAGGTCGCGGCGGACGACGGCGAGGTCGTCGGCGAAGCGCTCCGTCGAATAGGGGTGGTCGGAGTCGGGGACCGAGCTGCGCCCGTGGCCGCGGTTGTCCACCGCCACCACCCGGTGCCCGGCGGCCGTCAGCTCGCCGATGAACGGCGCGCCCCACGAGTCCGAACTCGCGGACCAGCCGTGGACCAGCAGGAACGCCGGCTTCGCCGGATCGGCCCCCTCCGCGTAGTCGACGTAGAAGATCTCCGTGCCGTCGTACGAGACGGCCAAGCCCACTGATCGAGTCACGAGTTCGAGGGTAGCGTCACGCCTCCCGCGTCAACGCGAGTCGGGCGCGCAGGAACTCGCGGATGCTCCCGTAGCGCTCGATACCTTCGCCACTGATACCGACGACGGTGCCGCCCTCCCAGCCCGGGCCGCTGGTCGCGACGACGTACACCGCACCAGACGCGTTGTCGTCGGAGACGAGGGGGATGCAGTCGGCCCGGTCGACGGGGCTGTGTTCCAGCGGTCCCTCGTGGGATTCGTACCACTCATCGATGTACTCCCGCGCGATTCCCCAGACCGTTGCGGGATATCCCTCGGGGATCCCCGCGACGCCCGCGGTGCCGACTCCGCCCGTACCGAGCAGCACCTCTCCGAAGAGATAGTCGGGGAAGCCGTTGGCGACGGAGAGGAGTGCCGCGTACTCCGCGGGATACGAACGCCCGAGGGCCCTTTCCGCTTCGGCGATCTCCGACTCCGTCGCAGGAGGCAAGGGCACGGCGCGCGCGACGATGTCGCCATCGTCCTGGTACTGCAGATGGACGTCGAGCGACTCACCCTCTTCTTCCGCCGTACGCGCCCGCTCGTACGCCAGAGCTTCGATCAGCTCCCGCAGTTCCTCCACCACAACTGATTCCACCACGCCATCCTCTGTTCGACCTCTAATTCGACCTACAGTAGCGGCGACCTTCGGTCCGCGTGGCGATCCCGTCTCGTCAAATCGAATCGTGGGCGGAGTTGCGTTCCAGGAATTAATCGGACTGCAGTCCGGTTGATGGTAGTGTCAGCGTCACCAGCCACCCGAGGAGGACGACATGCCCGCCGTCACCGCAGACACCCTGACCCTGCCCCGCATCGCCGCGGCGGCACCGTCGGACACGGAGCGCCCCGTCCGGCGGATCACCACCGGCCCCCGCGGCCACGAGGGCGAGGGTTTTCCCGTCGTCCGCGCCTTCGCCGGGGTGCACCCGCGCGACCTCGACCCGTTCATCCACATGGACCAGATGGGCGAGGTCGAGTACGAGCCCGGCGAGCCCAAGGGCACGAACTGGCACCCGCACCGCGGCTTCGAGACCGTGACCTACATGATCGACGGCCTGTTCCAGCACCAGGACAGCCACGGCGGCGGCGGACTGATCCAGGACGGCGCCACCCAGTGGATGACCGCCGGCTCCGGCATCCTGCACATCGAGACCCCGCCGGCCGAGCTCGTCGAATCCGGCGGCACTTTCCACGGCATCCAGCTGTGGGTGAACCTGCCCGCCGCGGAGAAGTTCACGACGCCCGCCTACCAGAACCTCGAGGGCGGCGAGACCACCCTCGTGACGACACCGGACGGCGGCGCGCTGATCCGCATCGTCGCGGGCGAGGTCGACGGCCACGCCGGCCCCGGCTCCACCCGGACGCCGATCAACTTCGTGCACGCGACCATCGCTCCCGGCGCCGAGGCCTCGCTGCCCTGGAACCGCGACTTCAATGCGCTCGTCTACGTGCTCAGCGGACGCGGCACCGTCGGGCCGGCGAATCATCCGATCCACCAGGGCCAGCTCGCACAGCTCGGCCCGGGCGACCGGATCACCGTCGCGGCCGACGCATCGCAGGACTCGCACCGCCCCGCGATGGAGGTGCTGATCCTGGGCGGGCGCCCGATCCGCGAGACCGTCGTGCAGTACGGCCCGTTCGTGATGAACACCAAGGCCGAACTGATCCAGGCGCTCGAGGACTACAACGCCGGGAAGTTCGGCGTGATCCCGCCCGACGCGCTGATGCCGCACGTCGTGCGCTGACCCGCGTTCCGGACGTCGAGCGGCGTCAGGCACGGCGCCGCGCCCGTCAGCGGATGGTCAGGTTCCGGATGCAGTAGCCGTTGGGCCCCTGGTCGAGGGTGAAGTTGGCGGCCTTCCGGATGCCCGACGTGGTCGCGACCTGCGCGGTCACCGAGGTCACGGTGGCCGACTCGGTCCGGACCACCCGGGGCGCCCCGACCTGGTTCGCCTCGAATCCGGTGACCTCGGAGAGGTCCGGCGTCCCGCTGCGCACCTGGCACAGCAGCGGGTAGTCCGCCTCGACGTCGGCGGCGTCGACGGGCTTTCCGACATGCCGGCCCAGGTAGCGCACGACGGCGTACCGCGCCTTCTCCAGCGGCACGGTGCCGCCGGTGGCGTAGACGTCGGGGCAGCCGTACGCCGAAGCGACCTCGCTCGGGCGCAGCTGGACGGTCGTGGTCGCGCTCTTCCAGGTCGGCCCGAATTGGCCCAGCACACCGGGCTTCGACACGGCCTCGGTGATCTTCGCGGCGTCGCCGTACATCTCCGCGATGACGCTCGGCGGCTGGGTCCAGCACTTCGACGTGAGCGCGCCGAGGTCCTTGGCGGTGACGTCGGCGAGCCAGGGCCGCAACGCCTTCGCGGCGCCGGCGCTGCCCGGCACCTCGCCGATCGCCCGCGCTGCGGCCGACGCGCTCGAGCCGCCCGTCGCGGGCGGGGCGTTCACCGCCGAGGACGCGGCCGGCGCCGCCGTGACCGTCTCCGTCGTCGTGGTCGCGCCCCCGCCCCCGCAGGCCGAGACGGCGAGGAGCGCGCACAGCGCGGCCCCACCTCCGGCCGTCGCGACGATGGGCGCGCGTCGTCCCCGGTCCTCCTGCATGACGAGCCCCTCCCCTAGAAGCTTGTCGCAGTGTGACACACCCCGGGCGGTTCGACGCCGGAATAGCGGAACCGCGCGTCAGTCGATCCTCGCGTCCAGGACGGGCAGGGCGAGATCGCACCAGTCGACGTTCTCCCGCTCGAAGCGCAGGCCGCGGAGCAGGGTGAGGTACGGCCCGCCCAGATGCCGGTCGGCGAGGAGCTCGTCGCGGCTGCGCCCGCCCAGCCAGGTCCGCTCGATGCGCTCGTAGTAGGCGAGCTTCGCGGCCGAGGTCGCGCGGTGCGCGCGCACGGCCCCGGCGACCGCTGCCGGATCCCCGACCTCGACGGCCTGCACCATCACCATCAGCTCGTCGCGGATCGCCGTCGCGCGCGGCGCGGCCGCGGTGAACGCGGCGAGCTCAGCGCACCCGGCATCGGTGAGCCGGAAGACGCGCTTGGTGGGCCGCTTCTCCTGTTCGACGGTCCGCGCGGCGATCGCACCGTCGGACTCCATGCGGTCCAGCTCGCGGTAGAGCTGCTGCGGCGTGGCCACCCAGAAGTTGGCGCGGGCGCCGTCGAACTCCTTGGAGAGGTCGTAGCCCGAGGCCTCCCCGAGCACGAGGAGCGTCGATTCGATCGCGTGCCGCAGCGCCATGCCTTCCATTCTATTCAATTAGTTGCCTATACTCGTGCTACCTACTCAACAAATTTACTAGGAGTTGTCATGCGTGAGTTCCGTGCCGCCGTCGAAGCCCGCGACGCCGACGCCTTCGACGGCCTGCTCGCCGACGACGTGACCTTCACCAGCCCCGTCGCCTTCAAGCCCTACGAGGGCCGGCACATCACCGCCGCGATCCTGCGCGGCGTGCTGCGCGTGTTCGAGGACTTCCGCTACGTGCGCGAGATCAACGACGGCGACGACCACGCCCTGGTCTTCGAGGCGGCAGTGGACGGCAAGAAGATCACCGGCTGCGACTTCATTCACGTGAACGCCCAGGGCAAGATCGACGACTTCATGGTCATGGTGCGCCCGCTCTCCGCCGCCCAGGCGCTCTCCGCGGCCATGGGCGCGCAGTTCGGCGCCATCGCCGAGGAGGCGACCGCCGCCGCGCAGGCCGAGAGCGCCGGGGCTTGACGCCGACCCGAATGCGCCAATACATGCGCATTCACCTATTCGACAGTGGTAGGACGACGCCGCTACTCTAAATGACAACGATTCCCATTGCTGTCAGAGGAGCTCGACCGTGCGCCACCCCCATCGCCTCGCCCGGGTCGTCGGCGCCGTCGCCGTCGCGGCCCTCGCCCTCACCGCGTGCGGGACGGACTCCTCGGGCTCGGGCGACGGCAAGCCCGCCGTCGTGGCGTCCACCGACGTCTACGGCGCGATCGCGAAGGCCGTCGCGGGCGGCGACGCCGACGTGACCTCCCTGTTCGCGAACCCCACCGGCGACCCGCACGAGTTCGAGCCCTCCGCGCAGGACACCCTCAAGGTGAAGAAGGCCGCGGTGCTCGTCTACAACGGCGGCCACTACGACGCCTACATGGAGAAGGCCGCCGAGGGCGCCGCCGCGGCCAAGGTCGACGCGGTCGCCCAGCAGGCACCCCAGGGCGAGAACGAGCACGTCTTCTACGACCTGCCCACCATGCAGAAGGTCGCGACCGCCGTCGCGAAGGCGCTGTCCGACAAGGACGGCGCGCACCGCGAGGGCTACGAGAACCGCGCGAAGGAGTTCGGGACGAAGCTCGACGGCGTCATCGCGCAGGCGCGCGCCATCGGCCACGCGAACCCGGGCGTGAAGATCGCCGCCACCGAACCCGTCGCCGGGTACCTGCTTTCGCTGGCGGGCCTGAACGACGTCGCGCCGGCCCGCTACACGGCGGCCATCGAGTCGGGCACCGACCCCGCCCCTGCCGACATCGCCGCCGCGAACGCGCTGGTCAGCGGCAAGCAGGTGCGCGCCGTCGTGCTCAACTCTCAGACCGAGAGCCCCGTCACCGCCGCACTGGCGAAGACGGCCGAGACCGCCGGCGTGCCCGTCGTGAAGGTCACCGAGTCGCTGCCCGCGGGCGTCGACGACTACGTCGCGTGGCAGGCCGGCAACGTCAAGGCGCTGTCCGACGCACTCGCGCCGCGCCCGTGAGCGCACCGTCGGACCCGGTGATCCGCCTGCGGGACGCCGGGTTGAGCTACGGCGACCGCACCCTCTGGGACGGGCTCGACCTCGACATCGCGCCCGGCGAGTTCGTCGCGGTTCTCGGCCCCAACGGCGCCGGCAAGACCTCGCTGCTGCGCATCCTGCTCGGCCAGAGCCACCTGACCGCCGGAACCGTGCAGGTGACCGGCCGGATCGGGTACATCCCCCAGCAGCGCGCGCTCGACGGTGCCGTGCCCCTACGCGGGCGCGACCTGGTCGGCCTCGGCTTCGACGGCGCCGCCTGGGGCCTCGGCCTGCGGAACCGCGGTGCCCGACGGTCCGCCGTCGACGCGGCGCTGCGGCAGGTGGACGCGGAGGCCTTCGCCGACGCCCCCATCGGCTCCCTCTCCGGCGGTGAGCAGCAGCGGCTACGCGTCGCGCAGGCCCTGGCCTCGGACCCGACGATCCTGCTCTGCGACGAGCCCCTGCTCTCGCTGGACCCGGGCAATCAGCAGCTCGCGGTCTCGCTGATCGAGCGCCGGCGGCGCGAGCACGACACCGCCGTGCTGTTCGTCACCCACGAGATCAACCCCGTGCTCCCCTACTGCGACCGCGTGCTCTACCTGGTCGACGGGCGGTTCGAGGTGGGCCCCACGGCCGAGGTGATGACCTCGGAGCGGCTGTCCCGGCTGTACCGCACCCCCGTCGACGTGCTGCACGTGCGCGACCGGCTCGTCGTGGTGGGAGGCGAATGATGGACCGGCTCGAGAACCTGACGAACTTCTCCCTCACCTGGGAACTGCTGCAGCAGCCCTTCGTGCAGCAGGCGCTGCTCGCCGCGGCGCTGCTCGGCGTGCTCGCCGGGGTGATGGGTCCTCTCATCGTCTCGCGGCAGATGGCCTTCAGCGTGCACGGCACCTCGGAGCTGTCGCTGACCGGCGCCGCCTTCGCGCTGCTCATGGGGTGGAGCGTCGGCTCGGGCGCGCTGCTCGGCGCGCTGGTCGCGGGCCTGCTCTTCGGCCTGCTCGGCGTCTACGCCCGCGAACGCGATTCCGTGATCGGGGTCATCATGGCCTTCGGCCTGGGCCTGTCGGTGCTCTTCCTCGCCCTGCACGAGGGCCGGCAGGGCACCGCGTTCGCACTGCTCACGGGGCAGATCGTGGCTGTCGGGATGAGCGGCGTGACGCTCATGGCGATCACCACCGTCGTGGTGCTGCTGATCCTCGCGTTCATCTACCGCCCGCTGCTGTTCCTCTCCACGGATCCGGACGTCGCCGCCGCGCACGGCGTGCCAGTGAAGACGCTGTCGGTGGTGTTCGCGATGCTCGTGGGCGCCGCGGCCGCGCAGGGCGTGCAGATCGTCGGGGCGCTGCTGGTCATGTCGCTGCTGATCACACCGGCGGCCGCCGCGGCCCGGGTCACCAGTTCCCCCGGCAAGGCGACGCTGCTGTCGCTGATCTTCGCGCTGGTCTCCGCGGTCGGCGGCATCATCCTGTCGCTCGCGCCCGCGCTGCCGGTCTCCGTCTTCGTCACGTCGATCTCGTTCCTCATCTACATGGTCTGCCGCCTGCTCGGGCAGCGCGGCCGCCGCGGCACCGTCGCACCGGTCGAGGAGCCGCACGACTGCCGGCACGCGCTACCGTCGAGGTCGTGAGAATCGACCTCAACGCCGACTGCGGCGAGTCCTTCGGCGCCTGGCGCCTCGGCGACGATGCGGCACTGCTCGACGTGGTGACCTCGGCGAACGTGGCGTGCGGCTTCCACGCCGGCGACCCGACGACGCTGCGGGAGACCTGCGCGGCGGCCGTGGACCGCGGCGTCGCGATCGGCGCGCAGGTCGGCTACGCGGACTTGCGCGGCTTCGGCCGGCGCTCGATCGACGTGCCGGCGGCGGACCTCACCGCCGACGTGATCTACCAGATCGGCGCGCTGCAGGCGATCGCGCGGAGCGTCGGCGGCACCGTCGACTACGTGAAACCGCACGGCGCCCTTTACAACCGGATCGTCGCTGATTCCGTGCAGGCGGAGGCGGTCGTCGAGGGCGTGTTCGCCGCCGCGCCGGACCTGCCGGTCCTCGGACTCCCCGGCTCCGCGTTCCTCCGCCTCGCCGCCCAGCGCGGGCTGCGGGCGGTGCGCGAGGCCTTCGCCGACCGCGCCTACCTGCCCGACGGTGCGCTCGTCCCGCGCTCGCGCGAGGGCGCGGTGCTGCACGACCCCGATGAGATCGCCGCCCGCGTCCTGCGGATGGTCGGCGACGGCACGGTCGAGGCGATCGACGGTACGGAGGTGGCGCTCGAACCGGATTCGGTGTGCGTGCACGGCGACAACCCGGCGGCGGTCGCGGTGGCGCTGCGCCTGCGCACGGTGCTCGACGGTGCCGGCGTCACCGTGGCGCGGTTCGCCGCCCCGGCCTAATCGGTCCGCGGCTCGTCGACGAACCGGTCCGGCGCGGTGGCGATCAGGCGCACGCAGTGGTCGACGAGTTGCTGGCGCGTGACGTCGAGCCTGCCCGCGATGTACTCGGTGAACAGCGTGGTCAGCGCTCCGACCAGGCCCGTCGCGACCAGGCGCCGGGTCGTCCCGTCGACGACGCCCGGCATGGCGGCGGCGACCACGTCGAAGAACGCGGGCATGCTGCCGAGTCCACGCTCGGCCAGCACGGACTCCCGGTAGGGGGCGAGCAGCAGGATCCGCCCGACGTCGGGCCGGTCGATCACGAACTCGACGAACGCGACGACTGCGGCCTCCGCCACGGCGACGGCCGTCACCGGCTCCTCAGCGGCGGCCGCGGCGTCGTAGGCCCGCCGCACGCCCTGTACGAGGACGTCCTGGGTGCGGCCGGCGATGTCGTCGTAGACGGCGTGCGCGAAGCCGTCACGCGTGCCGAAAGCCTCGTAGAAGTACCGCTCCGTGATGCCGGTCGAGCGGCAGACGGCGCGGACGCCGAGCGCCCCCGCCTCCGGACCACCGAGGAGCGCGATCCCGGCGTCGAGCATCTGCCGGCGCCGCGACTCCTGGCGTTCCTCGAGCGAGGTCATCCATACAGGCTAACGCAGATGATCTTTACTGACGGCGCTGTCGTGCGAACTCGGCCAGGACCACGCCCGCAGCGACCGAGGCGTTGAGCGACTCGACCGACGAGGCGATGGGGATCGAGAGGATCGAGTCGCAGTTCTCGCGGACCAGTCGCGACAGGCCCTTGCCCTCGGACCCGACGACCACGACGACGCCGGTATCGGCGCGGTAGTCGTCGAGGTCCACGTCGCCGCCCGCATCGAGGCCCACGACCTGCAGGCCGGCGGCCGCGTAGTCGGCGAGCGCGCGATTGAGATTCGGCGCTTGCGCGACGGGAAGGCGGGCCGCGGCCCCGGCGGAGGTGCGCCAGGTGACGGCGGTGACCGCGGCGGACCGTCGGCCCGGGATGACCACGCCGTGACCGCCGAACGCGGCCGTCGACCGGATCACGGCACCCAGGTTGCGGGGGTCGGTGATGTTGTCCAACGCGACGATGAGCGGAGCCTCGCCGCGGTCCTGCGCCCGGGCGAGCAGGTCGTCCGGGTGCGCGTAGTTGTACGGCGGGATCTGCAGGGCGATGCCCTGGTGCAAGCCGTTGTCGCTCAGCCGGTCGAGCTCGCCGCGCTGCACCTCGAGGATCGCGATGCCGGTGTCGGCCGCGATCTGCACGGACTCGGTGAGCCGCTCGTCGTTCTGCGAGCCGATCGCGACGTAGAGGGCGGTCGCCGGGACGCCTGCGCGGAGGCACTCGACGACCGGGTTGCGGCCGAGGACGTACTCGGGCCCGTCGTCGGCGGCGCGGCCGGCGACCTTCGGCCGGCGCTGGGGCGTGGTCGCCGCCTTCGCCGCGGCCCGCGCCTTCTTGTGCGCGGGGTGGTACGGGCGGTCCTTCGCGGCCGGCGTCGCGCCGCGCCCCTCGAGCCCGCGGCGACGCACGCCGCCCGACCCCTGGACCTGCCCCTTCTTGGTGCCCGCCTTGCGGACCGCGCCGCGGCGCTGCGAATTGCCTGCCATCAGTCCGCCTCCTACTTGTTCTTCTTCAGTGTCCACGCGGAGCCGTCGGCGCCGTCGGTGACCTCGATGCCCGCGGCGTGCAGCCGATCGCGCGAGGCGTCGGCCTCCGCCCAGTTCTTCTCCGCCCGCGCGGCGGCGCGCCGCTCGAGCTCGGCCTGCACCAGCACGCCGAGGGCGTCCACGGCCTGGCCGTCGCCGGCGTTCTCCGTGACCCAGTGCGGGTCCAGCGGGTCGACGCCGAGGATCGACGTCATCGCCCGCACCGCGCCGGCCAGGCGCCGCGCCTCGTCGAGATCACCCGATTCGAGTGCCGCGTTGCCGGCCCGCACGGCACCGTGCACCTCCGCCAACGCCGACGGTACGCCGAGGTCGTCGTCGAGCGCGGCGGCGAAACCGTCGGTCCAGTCGCCGACCGGGACCTCGCCCGCCCGCTCGACGGTGCGCTGCACGAAGGCCTCGATCCGGCCGTACGCGGTGACGGCCTCCTCCAGCGCGCCCGCCGAGTACTCCTGCATCGAGCGGTAGTGCGCCGAACCGAGGTAGTACCGCAGCTCGACGGCGCGGTACTGCGTGAGCAGGTTGGGGATCGCGACGACGTTGCCGAGCGACTTGCTCATCTTCTCGCCCGACATCGTGACCCAGCCGTTGTGCAGCCAGTAATTCGCGAACGGGTCGCCCGCCCCGTGCGCCTGAGCGATCTCGTTCTCGTGGTGCGGGAAGACCAGGTCCATGCCGCCGCAGTGGATGTCGAACTGCGCGCCGAGGTAGCTCGTCGCCATCGCGGAGCACTCGAGGTGCCAGCCCGGCCGGCCGGGGCCCCACGGCGACGGCCAGCTCGGCTCGCCCGGCTTCGCGGCCTTCCACAGTGTGAAGTCCAGCGGGTCCCGCTTACCCTCGGCGAGCGTCTCGCCCTGCTGCACGTCGTCGACCTTCTGCCGACTCAGCTCGCCGTAGCTCGGCAGGCTCCGCACGGAGAAGTAGACGTCACCCGCGGCCGCGTAGGCGTGGCCGCGCGCGATCATCCGCTCCATGTAGTCGACCATCTGGGTGATGAAGCCGGTCGCGCGCGGCTCCGCGGAGGGCGGCAGTACGCCCAGGGCGTCGTAGGCGCGGGTGAACTCGCGCTCGTGCGTCGCGGCCCACTCCCACCAGGGGCGGCCCGCCTCGGCGGCCTTGCGCAGGATCTTGTCGTCGATGTCGGTCACGTTGCGCACGAACGCCACGTCCAGCCCCTTGGCGATCAGCCAGCGCCGCAGCACGTCGAAGGCGACGCCGCTGCGGATGTGGCCGATGTGCGGGACGCCCTGGACCGTCGCGCCGCAGAGGTAGATGCCCGCCTTGCCGTCCACGAGGGGCACGAAGTCACGGACCTCGCGGGTCAGGGAGTCGTAAAGGCGCAGCGTCACGCCGACTGATTCTACGGGTCGCGGTGCGCGCACCTCGCAGGTCAGGGCCTTCGATGGTGCGGACCCAAAAAGGTAGGATCATTCAGTGGCCGAACGTGACGTCTCCGAGGTGACCCGCGGCACCGCCATGGGCGTCGCCGCCTACCTGCTCTGGGGGCTGTTCCCCCTGTACTTCGACGCGCTGAGGCCCACCGGGCCGTGGGAGATCCTCGCCCACCGCATCCTCTGGACGCTGGTGCTGTGCGGCGCCGCGCTGGTGATCCTCCGCGACCTCGGCTGGATCCGGCCGGTGCTGCGGCAGCCGCGGCTGCTGGCCGGAGTGACGATCGCTGCGCTGCTCATCTCGACCAACTGGATCGTCTACATCGTGGCGGTCACGTCGGGCCACACGTCGGATGCGGCGCTCGGCTACTTCCTCAATCCGCTGGTCACCGTGGCGCTCGGCGTCGTCGTGTTGCGCGAGCGGCTGCGGCCGCTGCAATGGGTCGCCGTCGGCATCGGTGTCCTGGCGTTCGTCTACCTCGCGGTCGTGGCGGGGACCTTCCCGGTGACCGCCCTGGCGCTCGCCTTCTCCTTCGGCCTCTACGGGCTGGTGAAGAACAAGGTCGGCGCGCACCTGAACGCACTGCAGGGCCTGACGCTGGAGACCGCGATCCTCGCGCCGATCGCCGCGGTAGTCCTGGTGGGCATCGCGCTCTGGGGCGGCGGACTGGACTTCGCCCGGCACGGCGCGGGCCACGCCGCGCTGCTCGCGTTCGCCGGCGTCGCGACCGCGGTGCCGCTGCTGCTCTTCGCCGCGGCCGCGCGACGGATCCCACTCGTGACCGTCGGGCTGATCCAGTTCGCGACGCCGGTCATGCAATTGCTGTGTGCGGTGCTCTTCCTCGGCGAGCACGTCTCGCCGGAGCGGTGGATCGGCTTCGGCATCGTCTGGATCGCACTGCTCCTGCTCACCGCCGACACCGTGATCACGCTGCGTCGCGCGCGATCCGGACGGCTCGCGGCGTAGAAGCGAGCTACTCGAGCCGGAACCTGTCACACCCCGTCCCTACGGTGACGCCATGGGCGGACGGGGCGAGTGCCCACGCGGGGCGGAGGACGACGGTGACCACCTACAAGCGGAACAGACGTCGCTCCGAGCCCGGTGGTCGCACACCGGGAGGCACCGCCCCCTGCTCGGACTGCGGGAAAGTGGCGTTCGCATCCCATAAGGCCGCGCGGCGGATCGCCCGGCTACGTCAACTCAACGACCTCCACACCTATCCCTGCCCCACGGGCAACGGGATCCACCTCGGGCACCAACCCGAGGCCGTCGCCCGCGGAGCCCTCTCGGCGGCGGACTACGCCCGGGGAGCGAAGCCCCATCTGCGACGCACGGTGAGCGCCGGGGTTCGCGCCCGGTTCGCGGAGTGCTTCCCACCGCCGGTGCTGGCGTCGTTCGGCGCAACGCTGTCCGCGTCGATCACCTGCTGGCGCGCCGAGCACGCGGGCGGCCCGTCCTGGCGCGATGCCCTCGCACCCTACGCCGACGATCCTGACCACCCGGTGGCCCTCCTGCTGGCCGCACCACCCGACCGCAAGGCCTCGACGTGGCGCGCTCAGGCGGCGGGTCTTCTCATGGAGGCTCTACGGGACGGGCAATGGATCACCTTCGACCGGCGCCCGGGATCTCTGCGCTCGTGGCGCTGAACACCGTCCGCCCCGACTGCCTGGCGGGTGGTCATGCTTTCGTGGACGAGTCCAAGCACAGGGACTACCTCCTTGTCGCGGCCGTCCTCGCACCACAGGACCTCGCACCTGCGAGACGCGCGATTCGAGGACTGCTACTTCCCGGTCAGCCTCGCCTTCATATGAAGCAAGAGAAGGATTCTCGGCGCCGAAAGATCCTGAGCACCATCAGTGACATATCGCCTGCGTTGCACATCTACCGAGCGCCACCCGACGGCCGCACGGAGGTCTCGCGCCGCGAGCACTGCCTCCGAAGACTGGTCGACGACTTGCACCGTGACGGGCACACCCGACTGTGCCTCGAGCTGGACCAGACTCTCCGCAGGCGCGACCTGCAGACGTTGATCGAAGCGACGCACGCTGCAAGCAGTAAGGCGTGGTTGGACTATCGCCACGAGCGAGCACGCGACGAGGCGCTGCTCGCGATTCCGGACGCCGTCGCGTGGGCATGGTCCAAAGGCGGCGATTGGAGGCGACGATGCGCCATCACCACGGTCATCGACGTCTGAGAGCGCAAAACCCGAGCGCCACGACCATTCCGGACGGGTCTCGGGTTCACTTTCCGAAGCTCAGCGCAACGGACTACTTCAGGTTACAGCGTTCCGCGGTCTCATGGCAGGCACAGCAGTCGCCCGCCCGCTGGCGAGTCAGCCCGCGGCGTACACCAGGGCCGTCGCCATGGCGGCGACGCCCTCGCCGCGGCCGGTGAGCCCCAGGCCGTCGGTCGTGGTGGCGGAGACGGAGACCGGGGCGCCGAGCAGCTCGCTGAGCACCTCCTGCGCCTCAGCGCGCCGCGGCCCGACCTTGGGCCGGTTGCCGATGAGCTGCACCGCGGCGTTGCCGACGGTGAGGCCCGCCTCGTGGAGCAGGCCGCGCACATGGGTGAGCATCTCCGCCCCCGTGATGCCGACGTTGTCCGAGCGCCCCACCCCGAAGACGGTGCCCAGATCGCCGAGGCCGCCCGCGGAGAGCAGTGCGTCGCACAGGGCGTGCACGGCGACGTCCCCGTCGGAGTGACCGGAGCAGCCGTCACCGTCGAACAGCAGGCCGAACATCCAGCAGGGCCGTCCGGCCTCGAAGGGATGGACGTCGGTACCGATGCCGACGCGGGGCACGATCATGCGGTCTCCTCGGCGAGGACCTGCGCGATCCGCAGGTCGAAGGCGGTGGTGATCTTCATGGCGAGCGGGTCGCCCGGGACGGTGACGACGGTGCCGCCCGCGCGCTCCACGAGTCCGGCGTCGTCGGTCGCGAGCTCGCCCGGCGCGGCGGCGTAGGCCGCACGCAGCGCCCCGGCCGTGAAGCCCTGCGGCGTCTGCACGGCACGCAGGTCGGCGCGGTCGACGGTGGCCTCGACGATCCCGTCCGCGTCGACGCGCTTGACGGTGTCGGCGACGGGCAGCACGGGAATGACCGCGCTCGCCCCGCCGCGGAGCGCGGCGACGACCCGCTCGATCATCGGCGCCGGCGTCAACGGCCGCGCGGCGTCGTGGACCAGCACCAGCTCCGCGTCGCCCGCGGCGGCGAGGCCCGCCCGCACCGAGTCGGTGCGCTCGGCCCCGCCCACGACGACCCGCGCCCGCGGCACCAGCTCTCGGGCCCGATCGATCATGTCCGGCGGCACCATCACGACGACGTCGTCCACGACCCCGGACGCGAAAAGACCGTCCACTGCCCTTTCGAGCAGTGAACGGTCCAGCAGAGTCACGAAGGCCTTGGGGACGTTCAACCCCAGACGTGTTCCCAGCCCAGCGGCGGGAACCAGCGCGACGACGGTCAGGAGGCCGCCGCCAGCGCCTCGTCGAGACGGGACTCGGCGCTGCCGTCGTCCGTCGCCTCGGCGAGCGCGAGCTCGCCCACGAGGATCTGGCGCGCCTTGGTCAGCATGCGCTTCTCGCCGGCCGAGAGGCCGCGGTCCTGCTCACGACGCCACAGGTCGCGAACGACCTCGGCCACCTTGTTCACATCGCCCGATGCGAGCTTCTCGAGGTTCGCCTTGTACCGGCGCGACCAGTTCGTGGGCTCCTCGGTGTGCGGCGCGCGCAGCACCTGGAAGACCTTGTCCAGGCCCTCCTGCCCGACCACGTCACGAACACCGACGACCTCGGCGTTCTCAGCGGGAACCTTGACCGTCAGATCACCCTGTGCGACCTTGAGCACGAGGTACTCGCGCTCACGTCCACCGATGGTCTTGATCTCGATAGCTTCGATCAGTGCGGCACCGTGATGGGGGTAGACAACGGTGTCTCCGACCTTGAAAATCATCTGATCCTTGCCCCTTTCGATATGACCAGGATAACACGGGGCGAATTCGGGCTGCGAGGCAACGTCGCAGGTCAGGACTCCTCCTGGGCTTGACAAACGAAGCCGCGGATGTTCTCCGCAGGTTCCGGCAACCGGCGGCGCGCACGACGGTGCGTAGTACTCGGGCCGTAGTTGCCGCCCGGCGGCACGCGCCCACACGCCTTCTACTACGCTGCGTGGTGACATACTCAGCACCGTCCGCACGCGGGTGTCGCCGCGCACGGGGAGGAAACTGGAGGAACCGTGTCCGCACGCACCGTCTCGACCCGCCGCACCGCCACCACCGTCGCGGGCGCCCTGCTCGCCGCCGGCGCCCTGCTCTCGGTGTCCGCCTGCGGCTCGGGCCAGATCTCGCAGACCGCGAACCAGGTGGCCGCGATCAACGGCGCCAACCAGACCTTCGTCGATCAGAAGATCACGCTGAGCGACGTCCACGTGCTGTACCCGGTGTCGGGCAGCCAGGGCAAGCTCGCCTTCGTGCTGACCAACCTGAACCCGCACCAGGCCGACAAGCTCAAGGGCATCTCGGACGAGAAGGGCCGCTTCGCCACCATCAGCGGCGACACCACGCTCACCGCGAGCGGCTCGCTGTACGGCAGCGCCCCCGCGGGCAGCGACACCAAGGCCTCCGGCGTCACGCGCCTCACGGTCTCCGTGCCCGTCGACGCCTCCTGGCGCCCCGGCCTCACCAACAAGCTCTGGTTCCACCTGGAGAAGGCCGGCTCGCTGCCGATCGACGTCCCGATCGACGCGGGTGCCGCGTCGGCCTCCGCCGCCGGCATCACCCCCACCGCCGGTGAGCACGGTGCCGGCGAGGGCGCCGGCGGCCACTAGGCCCTTCGGCACTCCATGGCAAAAGCCAAGGTGCAGTACACCTGCACCGAGTGCGGCCACACCGTGGCCAAGTGGGTCGGACGCTGCCCGTCGTGCGGCGCCTGGTCCACGATGGAGGAGGGCGCGCCCGTCCTCGCCGCCGGCTCCGGGCCGGCGGCGAACGTCGGGCTGACGCTCCCGAAGACCCGCGCGGTACCCATCACGAGGATCGACCCGAATTCGACGCGCGCACTCCCCGTCGGCATCGGCGAGCTGGACCGGGTCCTGGGCGGCGGCATCGTCCCCGGCTCGGTCATCCTGTTGGCCGGCGAGCCCGGCGTCGGCAAGTCCACACTGCTGCTCGAGGTCGTGCACCGCTGGGCCACGACGGGCCGCGGGAAGTCGCTGTACGTCACGGGTGAGGAGTCCGCGGGCCAGGTCCGTCTGCGGGCCGAGCGCACCGGCGCCCTCTCCGACCAGCTCTACCTCGCCGCCGAATCCGATCTGGGCACGGTGCTCGGCCACGTCGAGCAAGTGGCTCCGACCCTCATGGTGGTCGACTCGGTGCAGACGCTCTCGGCGTCCGGCGTCGACGGCGTGCACGGCGGCGTCACCCAGGTCCGGGCCATCACCACCACCCTCACCTCGCTGGCGAAGGCCACCGGCATCGCCGTGATCCTCGTCGGGCACGTCACGAAGGACGGCGCCGTCGCCGGTCCCCGATCGCTGGAGCACCTCGTCGACGTCGTGCTCAGCTTCGAAGGTGACAAGCACTCCACGCTGCGCATGGTCCGCGGCATCAAGAACCGGTTCGGCGCGTCCGACGAGGTGGGCTGCTTCGAGCAGCGCGAGTCCGGCATCGTCGAGGTCACGGACCCGTCGGGCCTGTTCCTGCACCACCGCGACCAGGCCGCCGCCGGGACGGCGGTCACCGTCGGGCTGGACGGCAAGCGGCCCATGCTGGGCGAGCTGCAGGCCCTCGTGACGCCCACGCCCCTGCCCGCGCCCCGCCGGGCCGTCTCCGGCCTGGACTCCGCCCGGGTCGCGATGATCCTCGCCGTGCTGGCCAAGCACGGCGGCATCGAGAACCTGCCGCAGAAGGATGTCTACGCGGCGACGGTCGGCGGGATGAAGATCACCGAGCCCGCCTCCGACCTGGCGCTGGCGTTGGCCGTGGCGTCCGGCGCTGTCGAGAAGGCGCTGCGCCCCAACACCGTCGTGCTGGGCGAGGTCGGGCTGGCGGGCGAGGTGCGGCGCGTGACGGGGCTGGAGCGGCGGCTCGCGGAAGCGGCGCGTCTCGGCTTCACGCACGCCATCGTCCCGCCCTCGCCCGACGGGCAGAGGTTGAAGGTCGACGGCATTCACATCGGCGAGGCGGCCACTCTCGCCGACGCACTGCGTCTGGGCTCCCTCGCGCCCACCGGCAGGAAGTGAGCGTTAACCTACCGCTATGAACCTCGAAGACGCGTTCGCCGGGAACGCGCCGCTGCGCGACACGGTGGTACGGGTGGCTCCCGGCACCGGGCTGCGCGACGGGATCGAGCGGATCCTCCGCGGCCGCACGGGCGCCCTCATCGTGCTCGGCTACGACGAGACGGTCGAGAAGATCTGCGACGGCGGCTTCCACCTGGACGTCGAGTTCGCCCCCACGCGCCTGCGCGAGCTCGCGAAGATGGACGGCGCGGTGGTCCTGTCCACCGACGGCACACGGATCGTGCGCGCGAACGTCCAGCTCGTCCCCGACCCCGCGATCCCCACACAGGAGTCCGGCACGCGGCACCGCTCGGCCGAGCGGGCTGCGATGCAGACGGGCTTCCCGGTGATCTCGGTGAGCGCGTCGATGTCGATCGTCCACGCCTACGTGGGCGGGGTGCGACACCTGGTCGACGACGCGGCGCCGATCCTCTCCCGCGCGAACCTCGCGATCGCCACGCTCGAGCGGTACGCCCACCGCCTCGACGAGGTGCTCTCGCACCTGTCCCGCGCCGAGATCGAGGACGTGGTCACCGTCCGCGAGGTCGCGCACGTGGTGCAACGGCTGGAACTGGTGCGGCGCTTGGCCGTCGAGATCGAACAGCACGTGCTGGAGCTCGGCACGTCGGGCCGGCAGATCGCGCTGCAGCTGGAAGACCTGCTGGGGGAATCGATCTCGCTGCGCGAACCGGTGCTCCGTGACTACCTGGGCGACGGCGACACCGTGGACGCCGCCGTGGTCCGCATCGACGCGCTCAGCGACGCCGACCTGCTCGCCGCCACCACCATCGCTGCGGCCCTGGGCTTCTCGGGCACGGTCGAGGCGCAGGACGAGCCCGTCTCGCCCCGCGGCCACCGGCTGCTCGGCTCGGTCCCGCGGCTGCGCGCCTCCCAGGTGGAGGCGCTGGTCGGCACGTTCGGCTCGCTGCAGACGCTGCTCGCGGCCTCCGCCGCCGACCTGCAGGCCGTCCCGGGCATCGGGTCCGACGGTGCGCGGCAGGCCCGCGAGGGGCTCTCGCGCCTCGCCGAGGCCTCGGTCGAGCGCTTCTGAGCAGCGGCTAGTTGCCGCCCTTCTGAGCAGCGGCTAGTTGCCGGTGCCGGCCCCCGCGTCGGCCCCGGCCTCCGGCGTGGGCGCTGCGCGGACGATGTTGAAGGTGACCGGGGCACTGCGCTTGGCGCCGAGCTGCGCCACCACCTGGTAGGCGCCGGGCGCCACCGGGACGCGCTGGGCCTGGCAGCCCGGGGCGGAGGTGGTGCCGGCCCACTGCAGCTTGTAGCGCAGCTGCTGGCCGGGCTGCAGCACCTCGTTCTTGATGCCGGGCTGGAACGTGCAGTCGAAGTTGGTCCAGAGCTGCTTGCTCCCGTCGAGGGTCAGCACGATCAGCTGCTGCTGGCCGGAACCGATGTCGCGTGCGCACGGCACCGGGCCGGCGTTCGTCACGGTCGCCTCGAAGGTCGGCTGCTCGCCGAGCGCGTACGTCGCCTTGTCGGCGCCGACGACCACGGAGATGTTGGCGTCGGGGCACGGCCCGCCTGCGACTACGGCGCCGGGCGTCGGGACGCCGCCGCCCGAGGAACTCGCGGAGGCCGAGGCGGCGCCCGAGCCGGCCGCGCCGGACTGCGGCGCACCGGATCCGCTCGCACCGCCCGCGCCGCCGGCGGCCCCGTTGTTGCCGGCCGAGGGATCGGCACCGTCGGGCGCCTGCGACGGGGGCAGGCCCGACGTGGTCGCGGGCGTGCTCGACGAGGCGGCGGCCGCGTTCTCCGACGAGTCCTTGCCGCCACCGACGAAGACGATGAGGAGCACCACGACGATCACCGCGAACAGCGCGAGGCCGGCGGCCAGCACGCGGCGGCGCCAGTAGATCTCGGGCGGCAGGGGTCCATGGGGCTCAAGCACGCTTCAACGGTAGCGTTTCCCCGGGCTCACGCCGCTGACCTGCGGCGGCGTGTCACGAATCGGTACGGATCACTCCGGGCGGACGGCCTGGAAGGGCGACGTGGCGGCCTCGCCGATCTCGCCCACGGAACCGCGGAGGTGCACCTTGCCCTCGGCCAGCTCGTACGTGAGGCCGACGATCGCGACGCGGCCCTCCTCGACGCCCTTGGCGATGATCCGCGAGCGCTCGATGAGCAGCCAGCTGGTCTCCATGACGTGCTGCGCGGTGATGTCGTTGACGTCGGAGAGCCCCTCGCGCCGGCCCGCCAGGACCGACGGCGTGAGCCGCTCGACGATGTCGCGGATGTAGCCGGGCGGCATGGTGCCGGTGTCGATCGAGTTCACGGTGGCGGCGACGGCGCCGCAGCTGTCGTGCCCGAGGATCGCGATGAGCGGCACCTTGAGCACCTCGATCGCGTACTCGATGGAGCCGAGGACCGCGGCGTCGATGATGTGCCCCGCGGTGCGGACCACGAACATGTCGCCGAGCCCCTGATCGAAGATGACCTCGGCCGCCACGCGGGAGTCGCCGCATCCGAAGAGCACGGCAGTGGGCTGCTGGCCGCTCGCCAGTTCCGCGACGCGGCTGGCGCCCTGGTTGGGGTGTTCCGGGGTGCCTTCGACGAAGCGCCGGTTGCCGTCACGGAGGGCGCGCCAGGCGCCGGGAGGAGTCGAAGTGGGCATGGGTCCATAATGCACGTCGTGCATGTCACGCGAGACACCAGAGGCGGTTCTGTCCCGGATTTCACACCGGTCCTCGCCTGGTTCGACGCCGCGGAGCGCGACCTCCCGTGGCGCGCGCCCGCCGTCGGCGCATGGGCGATCCTGGTCAGCGAGGTCATGTTGCAGCAGACGCCGGTGGTGCGGGTGGAGCCCGTCTGGCGCGCGTGGATGGAGCGCTGGCCGACGCCCGGGGATCTCGCCGCGGCCACCGGTGCCGACGCCGTGCGCGCCTGGGGCAAGCTCGGCTACCCACGCCGGGCGATGCGGCTGCACGCGTGCGCGCAGGCCCTCGTCGAGCGGTTCGACGGTGTCGTCCCCGCGGACGTCGACGAGCTCCTGTCGTTGCCCGGCGTGGGCGACTACACCGCCCGGGCGGTGGCCTGCTTCGCCTTCGGCCAGGACGTGCCCGTGGTCGACATCAACGTCCGACGGGTCCTGGCCCGCGCGGCGGACGGGGAGTCGGACGCGGCGAGCCCGTCGGCGAAACGTGACCTGGCGGCGGCCGTCTCGGCCCTGAGCACCGTGCCCGCGGACCGCCGGACGCGCCTGTCGGCGGGCCTGATGGAGCTGGGCGCGCTGGTCTGCACGGCACGGTCGCCGCGGTGCGGCGAGTGCCCGGTCCACGCGGAGTGCGCCTGGCTCGCGGCCGGCGCCCCGTCGGGCACGGTGGCGCCGAAGAAGGTGCAGAAGTACGAGGGCACGGACCGGCAGGCGCGGGGCCGGCTCCTCGACGTCCTCCGCGGGTCCGACGGCGCCGTCCCCCGCGCCGCGCTCGACGTGGCGTGGGAACGCGACCCGGCGCAGCGGGACCGCGCACTGGACTCCCTGCTGGTCGACGGCCTCATCGAGCAGACGAACGACGGTCGGTTCGCGCTCGCGGGTGAGGCCTGACCAGATTTTTATTCACACCTGTAGGAATTGGTGATAGATTCGGGCCATGATGCTCTCAGACGGCCCTCTGCGCGTCACGGACCAGGGATTCTTCGGTTCCGACTCGCCCACGTGGAAGGTGTGGGCCTCGCCCACCGCCCTCATCGGATTCCAGCGCTCGGTGGTGCTGGAACACTTCGACCCCGATCTCACCGCCGCGGTCGCGGATTCGGCCGGGATCTACACCGACCCGTTCGGCCGGCTCGACCGGACGCTGGCCTACTTCCTGCTCGTGGCGACGGCGGATTCGCGCACCGCGATCCAGGCGTCCGAGCACCTGATGGACGTGCACCGCAAGGCCACCGGCATCGAGCCGGTCACGGGGAAGAGGTACAGCGCCAACAACCCCGCCTCGCAGCTGTGGATCCACGTGACCGGCTGGCACTCGGTGCTCAAGTGCTACGAGATGTTCGGCCCCGGGCCGCTCTCCCCCGACGAGGAGGCGCGGTACTGGCGCGACTGCGTCGTGGCGGCCGAGCTGCAGACCTGCGATCCGGCGGACGTGCCCTCCTCGCGCGACGAGGTGCGCGCGTACTTCGACCGCGTCCGGCCGACGCTCGCGCTCACCGAGCGGGCCCGCACCGGCATGCACTACCTGCTCCGCACCCGCGACCGGGGGCTGAAGCTGCGCCTGGGCAGCTCACTCATCGCACCGGCCACCATCGCGACCCTGCCGGCGTGGATGCGCGAGATGGGCGGCTTCGATCAGCCCGGGGTGCTGGACGCGACCTACCCGCTCGCCGTGCGCCTGGCGGTGCGAGCCGCGACGGCCCAGCACGCCGCGGGCACCGTCCGGCTGGGAGGCCTCGTCGCGCCGACGACGGGCGGCATTCTGCGCCGCCACTTCGCGCAGGCGGACGAGCCAGCGGGCGTCGTCACGCCCGCGGAGGCCCGGCAGCGGTACGGCCGCGGCGCGCGGTCCGCCACGGCCTCGTAGGCTGGCCCGCATGACAACCTATGTAGTGACCGGCGCGAACGGAGGCCTCGGCGAGGTCGTGACGCGCCGCCTCGCCGCCACCGGCGGCCGTGTCGTGATGGCGTGCCGCGATGTCGCGGGCGCGCAGCGCATCGCCGACGGGATCGATGGCGATGTGACCGTCGAGCAGCTCGACCTCGCCGACCTGGATTCGGTGCGCGGCTTCGCGGACCGGATGGGCGAGGTCGACGTGCTCGTCAACAACGCCGGACTGATGTACGTGCCGCTCACGCGCACGAAGCAGGGCTTCGAGATGCAGTTCGGCGTCAACCACCTCGGTCACTTCGCACTCACCGGGCTTCTCCTCGACCGGATCACGGACCGCGTCGTCGCGGTTTCGTCGGTCGCGCACCGGCAGAACTTCCGCTGGCGCATGGACGACCCGAACTACGAACACCGCAAGTACCTGCGCACCGAGGCCTACGGGCAGAGCAAGCTCGCGAACATGATGTTCGCACGCGAGCTCCAGCGCCGGTTCGAGGCCGCCGGGTCGCACAAGAAGGCGTACTACGTGCATCCCGGCGTCTCGCCCACCGGACTGTTCGCGCGCACGGAGACGCCGCTCGACAAGGTGCTCGTCCCCGCGGTGAGCCTGCTCTCGAATCCGCCCGAGAAGGCCGCGGAGGCGCTCGTCCTGGCCGCCACCGATCGCGACCTCGATCCGCACCCGTGGTGGGGTCCGACGCAGCTCTTCCAGTCCCGCGGCCCGGTCGGGAAGTGCCCCACCACCAAGACCTCCAAGGACCGGGCCAAGTGGGCCGAACTGTGGGCGGTCTCCGAGAAGCTGACGGGCGTCTCCTACCCGCTCTGACGGGAATCGCCGGACGTCCGCGCGCGTTGCACCCACCATGCGCGTGGACGTCTGGACCGATATCAACTGCCCCTTCTGCTACATCGGGAAGGCCCGCTTCGAGGAGGCGCTGGCCGCGTTCCCGCAGCGCGACGAGGTCGAGGTGATCCACCGCTCGTTCGAGCTGGACCCGACGGCCGGCGATTCGGAGCCCGTGGTCCCGCGGATCGCGGCGAAGTACGGCATCAGCGAGGCGCAGGCCGCCGCCAACGAGCGCGGCCTGGGCGCGCAGGCGCAGCAGCTCGGCCTGCCCTACCAGGTGGAAGGCCGCGACAGCGGCAACAGCTTCGACATGCACCGCCTGTTGCACTGGGCCCTCGAGCTCGGCCGCCAGGAGGCGCTCCTCGACGCGCTCTACGCGGCGAACTTCGCCGAGGCCGCGCCGGCGTTCGGCAGCCGCGACCGGCTCGTCTCGATCGCCGAATCCGCCGGGTTCGACGGTGCCGCGGCCCGCGCGGTGCTCGAGGATCCGTCCGCCTACGCGGACGCCGTCCGCGCCGACGAGGAGACCGCGAAGCGGATCGGCATCGGCGGCGTCCCGTTCTTCGTCTTCGACGGCAAGTACGCCGTCTCCGGTGCACAGCCGGCCGAGGTCTTCACCGAGGCGCTCACCAGGGCCCGCGGCGAGGAGCCGCTGACCGTGGTCGGCGGCGACGACGCCGAGGCGTGCGGCCCCGACGGCTGCGAGCTCCCGCCGCGCGACTGACGTACACCCCGCCTACGGCGCGATCAGCTTCCGCACCGCGGCGGCGAGCGCCGCGTCGTCCAGGGCGGCCGCGGCGACCTCGCTGCCCCCGGTCAGCACGTCGCAGTGGACCAGTGCGAGAACCTCGACGAGCAGTGTCGGCGCGGGCGTCGCGGCGGTGACCGTCCCGGCGTCCTGCGCGGCCTGCAGCGCAGCGACCTTCTTGGCGTTCGAGCCGGAGGTGAACTCCAGCTCGACGAGCTCGCCGGGGCATTCGAGGGTGTGCCACAGGACGAGTCGCATCAGCTCGGGGTGCGCGCGGTTGAACGCGCGCAGCCGCACGGCGTAGCCCGGCAGGTCGTCGGCCGTGAACGGCACCGCTTCGAGGAGGTCCGCGACGCGGAACTCGATGACGGCGTCGAAGAGCTGGCGCTTGCCCCCGAAGTAGGCGTAGATCAGCTGCTTGTTGGCCTCCGCGGCCGCCGCGATGCGGTCGACGCGCGCCCCCGCGAGGCCGTGCTCGGCGAACTCGACGGTCGCGGCGTCGAGCAGGCGGGCCCGGGTCGCGGCAGCGTCGCGCTGCCCTTTGATGGAGGGCATCCGCTGCCCTGTGGCGGAGGGCGTCCGCTGCCCCCTAGCCGCGGGCGGCATCGCTCGGCAGGTCGGTTCCGGTCACCTCGGCAGCGTAGCGCCACAGCTTCGCCGCGGTGTCGGCGTCCCGCATCCGGGCGTTCTTCTTCGACATTCCCGCGGGGCCGACGAGGCCGAATCGTCCCTGCGGGCCGTAGTATTCGCCGTTCCGCGCCTGCGGATCGCTGGCCGCGAAGAGCAGGGGCTCGGCGCCCTGCTCGGGCTGCTGCGAGGGCAGGAAGCGCCCGACGAAGCGGGTGATCGACGACTCCTGCACGCCGTTGCCGCCGAGGCTCGCGCCCGCGGTCTGCAGGTTGGTGTGCGTGTAGCCGGGGTGTGCGGCGTCGCTGAGCAAGCCCCATCCGCGCCGATCACTCTCGGCGGCCAGGTGATTCGCGAACAGCAGGTCGGCGAGCTTGGACTGGCCGTAGGCGCGCGCCGGCGAATAGCGCCGCGTCGACTGGGGATCGGCGAAGTCGATCTTCCCGAAGTTCGCGACGCCGGAGCTCATCGTGGTGACGCGGGGCGACTCCGATCGAAGCAGAACGGGCAGCAGCAGATTCGTCAGCGCGAAGGGACCGAGGAAATTCGAGCCGAACTGCAGCTCGAAGCCGTCGGCGGTCTCGAACCGTCGCGGTGGAGCCATGACACCCGCGTTGTTGACGAGCACGTCGACCGCGACGCCGTCGGCCTCGATGCCCGCGACGAAGTCGCGCACGGAGGCCAGGTCCGCGAGGTCGAGGCGGCGCACGCTGAGGTCCGCACCGGGTACCTCCGCGAGGGTCTCCCGCCGGGCGCTCTCCCCCTTCTCCGGCGTGCGGACCGCCATGATCACGGTCGCGCCCGCGGCCGCGAGGCGCTTCGTCGCCTCCTTGCCCGTTCCGCTGTTCGAACCGGTGACCACGAAGGTGGTGCCCGTCTGATCGCCGACCTGGTACATCTCGTTCTCCCTCAGATTCAACTAACTGGTTAGTTGGAAGATTAGTCCGGAACTCCGCCGAGTGTCAACCAACTAGTTAGTTAGTCGCTCTGGCCTGACAGCGCGGGCACCACCAGATCGCCCGCTCGGCCTCGGCCGCACCGCCGAGGGAACCCGCGACGATCGCCGTCCCGCACCGCAGGCAGGGGCGGCGCACGCGGTCGTACACGAAATGATCGGGCCCGCGCGCCGCGCTCCCGGCGCCCCGCGCGCGCAGACCGTTCCGGTCGACGTCCGTCGTCACCCGGCGCGTCCGTCCGAGGTTGGCGCGCAGCAGCCGGGCGGCCTCGTCGGCCCAGTCCCGCGGATCGCCACACTCGCCGACCGGCGTCGCGGGATGGACGCCGCGCAGGAAGCAGAGCTCGTTGCGGTAGACGTTGCCCACGCCGGCCAGCACCCGCTGGTCCAGTAGCGCCAGGCCGACGGGGCGGTCCGGCTCGGCCGCGAGGTTCGACGCAGCCCGGTCGGCGTCCCAGTCCGGGCCGAGCGGGTCGGGACCGAGGCGGGCCAGCGCAGCGTCGGCCTCGGCCGGGCTGAGGACCTCGAGCGTGCCGAGCGAGAACCCGACCACCTGCGCACCGTCGACGCCGAGCACCGCGCGGGCCGTGTGCCCGGGCCTGCGCCAGCGCTCGCCGGGGCGGTACACGTGCCACTGCCCCTCCATCTTCAGGTGGCTGTGGATCACGGCGCCCTCCACTGCCATGAGGAGGTGCTTGCCGCGGGCGGTGACGTCGCCGACCGTGCGGCCCGTGAGGTCGACGGCGGCGTACCGCGGGACCCGGATGTCGCAGGCGGTGAGTACCTTCCCGGCGAGGATCGGGCGGAGCCGGTCCGCCAGGTTGTGGACGGTGTCACCCTCGGGCACCGTCAGTCCAGACCGGAGAGGAAGGCCTCGACGGCGCCGCGGTACACGCCGGGGGCGTCGTCGTGGACGAGGTGGCCGGCACCGTCGACCTTGAGGTAGCGCAGGTCCGGGCCCGCGAACGAGCGCACCATCCGCTCCCCCACGCCCGTCGGCACGACGGTGAACTCGGCCTCGATGAGGAGGGTGGGGACTGAGACCGCGCGCCACTGCGGCCAATGGTCGCGCGGCCCCCAGTGGTCCGCGATGGCGCGGAAGACGTCGAGCTCGCCGTGCAGGGCGCCGTCGTCGAAGGCCTCGTAGAAGTAGCGCCCGGCGACGGGACCGAACAGCGCCTCGCACTCCGCCTGCGAGGCGAAGCGCTCGGGCCAGCTCGCGAACCACGGCGCCCAGGTGTCGGTGGACTGGCCGGTGAACTCGGGCGACATGTCCTCGACCACGAGCGCACGCACCAGTTCTGGGTATTCCGCGGCGGTGCACCAGGCGTGCAGCCCGCCCATGGAATGGCCGATCAGGACGGCCGGCCCCTGGTCGAGGCAGGTGAGGATCTCGGCGACGTCGGCGACGAAGCGCTCGGTGGTGATGTCGTCGGGCGGGACGGAGAACCCCGGACCGCGATGGAACTCGGCGTCGAAGGTGAACACCCGGCCGTAGCGGCGCAGCCACGGGATCTGGCGGCGCCAGGTGCGCCCACGGCCCATGAGGCCGTGCAGCAGCACGATCGGAGCAGCCCCGTCCCGGCCTCCCCAATCTCTCAGGCCCACACACTCATCCACGCGGCCCAACCTACCCGGTCGGGCGGCGGTATCGTCGGGTCATGTCGGTAGTGAAGATCAATGCCATCCACGTCCCCGAGGGCGCGGGCCCCGAGCTCGAGAAGCGGTTCGCGCAGCGCGCGCACGCCGTGGAGAACTCGCCCGGCTTCCTCGGCTTCCAGCTCCTACGCCCCGTAAAGGGCGACGACCGCTACTTCGTCGTCACCCAGTGGGAGTCGGAGGAGTCCTTCGCCGCCTGGCGCGACGGGCCGGCACGTGAGGCGCACGCGGGTCAGCGCGACCCCAACGGCGGCGAGGGGCGCAAGCCCGTCGCCAGCGGCGCCGACCTGCTCGAGTTCGAGGTCGTCCTCGACGTCGCCGCGAAGGCCGCGCAGTAGCTCGGCAGGACGCGCACGAGATCGCGAGGCGGCGCCGGAACCTTCCGGCGCCGCCGCACGTCGTGTGCCGGGACCTCGCCGCACCGGGTCCGCGCGCCGTCCGGCACTGGCTGCGCCTGACGGACGACGAGGTCGCCCCGCACGTGCTCTCCTTGGACGACGCGACCCGCGTCGAATGGTCGTCGCTATGGCCGGACCGCCCGGACCTGCGCGTGATCTTCACCCTCGAGCCCGGCGACGGGGGCTCCGACGTGCAGTGGGTCCTCTACGCCGCGGAACCCCTCCCGGGGCCGCAGTACACCCGCCACGTCGCCCGACGGGTCAGCACCCTCGTCTTCGCCGACCTGCGGTACACCTACGGACAGTAGGGCCGTAGAGCTCGGTGTGCAGCTTCTGCGAGGCCATACGCGTGACGCATGGCTGCTCATGGCAATACACGCCTCACACCGGCAGGCGGCGCGGCTCAGGCCGGGAGCCGTCAGAGCCAGGCGCCGGAGTCCCAGGTGAGGAACGATTCGAGGCTGGCGGCGGGGTGCTGCTGCGGATGGTTCGTCGAGAGGTAGGCGCCGCGGTAGAACAGCAGCGGCTTCGCGTCGTCGACGTCGCCCAGGTGGTGCACCCGCCCGATCGCGATGTGGTGATCGCCACCGTCGAGCACGTTCTCGAGGGTGCAGTCCATCCACGTCAGCGAGCCGTCGATCGTCGGATTGCCGAGCGGCGACGGGGTCCACCGCAGGCCGTCGAACTTGTCGTCCACCGAGCGACCGAAGGCGGCGCTCACCGACTCCTGCTCCTGCCCCAGCACCGAGACGGCGAACTTCCCGGACGCCTCGATGTGCTTCCACGTGCGCGAGGTCTTCATCGGGCAGAACAGGACCAGCGGCGGGTCCAGCGACAGCGCGGCGAAGGACTGGCACGCGAAGCCGACCGGCTTCTCCTCGACGTCCGACGTGGCGATGATCGTGACGCCGGTGCAGAACTGCCCCATCACATGTCGGAACGTGCGCTGGTCGAATCCGGCCTCGGTCATGCTGCCAACCTACTCCCGCCGTCCCCGACGGTGCGCGCCCCACCACCGCCCGGCACGGCACGCGGCCGGGTGCACCGAGCCTGCGCACGGCCGACGCCCCGCGCCACCGATGCGCTCGGCGTGATCCTTACCCGCGGCAGCCCAGCGCGATCGCGCGCGCGACCGGGGTGAGCTCCGCGTCCGGGCGGTCCAGGTCGACGGGCGGCCCCAGCAGCGCGGGCTGCGCGAGGAACCGCGCGCCCCGCCCGGGCCCGGGCAGCAGCGCCTGCGAGGCGTGCACGAGGAACGGGTGGCAGAGGTAGACGTCGCCGGCCGCGCCGGTGGCGACCGCCTCGGGAAGGTGCGCGGTCTGCGCGAACTCCGGGATGAGTGCACCCATCTCCGTCCCCTCGTCGCCGTAGGGCCGCAGCAGCGGCGCCATCGCGCGATGCGAGCCCACGCGCAGCCGGGTCGGGGCGTCGTCGACGCCGATGTCGGAGAACAGGAACAGCATGAGCAGAGCCCGGCCCTTGCTGCGCACGTTGATCCTCCAGTGCAGGAAGGCCTCCGGCTGGTCGCCGGGGAAGCTCGGATCGAGGTGCCAGCCGTCGTCGCCCGGGCCGTCCTCGCACGGAAAGCGCACGGGGAACGTACCCAGCGACACCCGCGGCACCCATCCGCCGGGCCCGGCCAGCCGATCCGCAGCCTCCGCCAGCAGCGGCGACGCGGCCGCCTCCCGGAACGGCGCCTCGTCGTGCTCGCCCAGGCGGATCACCGGCCGGTCCCAGGTCGACGGGTCGTCCCGGTCCAGGCCGTAGGACGCGAGCTCCTCCCACAGCACGTCGCGCGCCGCGGCAGCCGTCGCCTCACTGAACGCGCCACGGACGGCGACGAAGCCGTCCCGGACGAACTCCTCCACCTGCTCCTCGGTCACCACGCCCCCAGCCTGGCAGCGCGCACCGTCCGGCCGCCACCGGTTTCCCGTGCCTTCACAGCGGCACGGCGTCGGCCCCGCCGGGCTGCCCCGCATCGACCGGCGCGGGCCGGTGCGACACCTGCTCGGGGACGGCGTCGCTGAGCACGATGACGAGGAGCGCGGCCCCCATCGCGACGGCCGCCGCGTTGTCGTGGATCACCGGCACCGGGAGCACGCTCGCCGCGGTACCGCTGAGCAGGGGGATCGCGGTCCAGCGCGCGGCCCGGCGCAGCGAGTTCGTGCCGAGGCACCAGTTCAGCGCTCCGAAGGACATCAACAGCGTCATCCCGATCCCCAGTGCGGCGTCCCGCCAGCCCCAGTGATCGCCCGAACCGGCGTGGTGCGGGCCGATGGCGATCGCCAGGAGGATCACCAGGAACATCACCGCGAAGCCCGCGCCGAACCCCGCGACGAGCGGCACGAGCCGGCGCGGCCGGCGGCAGTGCAGCAGTGCCGCAGCGAGGTACAGGAGTACACCCACGAGGAACGAGGAGCCGCCGAGGTCGTCCTCGTCGACGATGATGCCCATGGTGGCGAAAACCGTCATCGAACACAGCGCGAGGAGCACCCACGACGCGCACCGCCGCACCTTCCAGTGCACCGCCCACCACCCATTCTCATCCGATCATTCGATGGTATTGCAAATCATCACCTCGCGCGCGGCGGGTTCTCCGGCGCGGAACCGCCGTCCCGGAGTACCTTTCGCCGGTGACGCGCAGGCAGGTCTGGGAACGCCGGACGAACCCGTTGATGATCGCCCTGGCCCTCGGTTTCCTCGCCGTGTACGCGGTGCAGGTACTCGACGTGGCCCCGACGCCCCTCGTTCGGCACCTCGTCGACTGGAGCGACATAGCGATCTGGGCGGCGTTCCTCGCCGACTACCTGATCCGGGTACGGCTCTCCACCGATCGCTGGCGGTTCGTGCGCACCCACCCGATCGATCTGCTCGCCATCGCGCTGCCGCCGTTCCGTCCGCTGCGCGCGCTCCGCGCGGCGCCCCGGACACGAAGGTCACGGGCTACGGCGATGCCCTGTGGTGGGCCGCGGTCACCGTCACCACGGTCGGCTACGGCGACATCTATCCGGTGACGGTCGAGGGCAGGGCCGTCGCCCTGTGCCTGATGGTCTTCGGCATCGGCCTGATCAGCTTCGCGATCGGCACTGCGACCAGCTGGGTCGTCGACCAGCTCAAAGCGGTCGACGCGAGCGCCCGGCGCACCGACCGCGAGGTGGACGAGCTGACCGCCGAGGTGCGCGCCCTGCGGGAGGAGATCGGCAGGCTCGCCGGCACCGAGCCGCCGTCGCCCGCGGACCGGACCGGCCCGCAACCCGGGAACGCGAAGAGCCGCCACCCCGCAGGGTGACGGCTCCTCGAACCGACCGGCGTCGAGCGAACGCTAGGCGGTCTCGCCGGACGTCTTCTCGCCCGCGAGAGCGGGCAGGGCCTCGTCCGACTTCTTCTCCAGATCGGCCGTGGGCGGCTTGGGCTTGCCGACGAAGGTGAACTTCGCGTCCTCGCCCTTGCTCTCGCCGTCCCAGCCCTCGACGTCGACCGCGACGATCTGGCCCGCGGCGATCTCACCGAACAGGATCTTCTCGGACAGCGCGTCCTCGATCTCCCGCTGGATGGTGCGGCGCAGCGGCCGGGCACCGAGGACCGGGTCGAAGCCGCGCTTCGCGAGCAGCGACTTGGCCTGGTCGCTGACCTCGAGCCCCATGTCCTTGTTCTTCAGCGCATTGCCCACGCGGTTCAGCATGAGGTCGACCATCTCGATGATCTGATCCTGCGTGAGCTGGTGGAAGACGACGATGTCGTCGATGCGGTTGAGGAACTCGGGCCGGAAGTGCTTCTTGAGCTCGTCGTTGACCTTCTGCTTCATCCGGTCGTAGTTGGCACCGTCGGAATCGCCGGACGTGAAGCCCAGGCCGACCGCCTTCGAGATGTCCCCCGTACCGAGGTTCGACGTGAAGATCAGCACCGTGTTCTTGAAGTCGACCGTGCGACCCTGACCATCGGTCAGGCGGCCGTCCTCGAGAACCTGCAGCAGCGTGTTGTAGATCTCGCTGTGCGCCTTCTCGATCTCGTCGAAGAGCACCACGGAGAAGGGCTTGCGGCGCACCTTCTCGGTGAGCTGTCCGCCCTCCTCGTAGCCCACGTACCCGGGAGGGGCACCGAACAGGCGCGAGGCGGTGAAGCGGTCGTGGAACTCGCCCATGTCGATCTGGATGAGCGCGTCGTCCTCGCCGAACAAGAAGTTCGCCAGCGCCTTCGACAGCTCGGTCTTACCGACGCCGGACGGGCCGGCGAAGATGAACGAGCCCGACGGGCGCTTCGGATCCTTCAGGCCGGCGCGCGTACGGCGGATCGCCTTCGAGACCGCCTTGACGGCGTCCTCCTGGCCGATGATCCGCTTGTGCAGCTCGTCCTCCATGCGGAGCAGACGGGTGGTCTCCTCCTCGGTGAGCTTGAAGACGGGGATGCCGGTCCAGTTGCCCAGGACCTCGGCGATCTGCTCCTCGTCGACCTCCGCGACGACGTCGAGGTCGCCGGCGCGCCACTGCTTCTCGCGCTCGGCGCGCTCGCCGATGAGCTGCTTCTCCTTGTCGCGCAGCGACGCGGCCTTCTCGAAGTCCTGCTCGTCGATCGCCGACTCCTTCTCCCGGCGGGCATCGGCGATCTTGTCGTCGAAGGCGCGCAGGTCCGGCGGCGCGGTCATCCGGCGGATGCGCATGCGCGCGCCCGCCTCGTCGATCAGGTCGATCGCCTTGTCCGGGAGGAAGCGGTCGTTGATGTACCGGTCCGCCAGGGTGGCGGCGGCGACCAGCGCGCTGTCCGTGATGGAGATGCGGTGGTGCGCCTCGTACCGGTCGCGCAGGCCCTTGAGGATCTCGATGGCGTGCTCGACGCTCGGCTCGCCCACCTGGACGGGCTGGAAGCGGCGCTCCAGGGCGGCGTCCTTCTCGATGTACTTGCGGTACTCGTCCAGGGTGGTCGCGCCGATGGTCTGCAGCTCACCGCGGGCCAGCTTCGGCTTGAGGATCGACGCGGCGTCGATCGCGCCCTCGGCGGCACCCGCGCCGACGAGCGTGTGCAGCTCGTCGATGAACAGGATGATGTCGCCGCGGGTATCGATCTCCTTGAGCACCTTGCGCAGGCGCTCCTCGAAGTCACCGCGGTAGCGCGAGCCGGCGACCAGCGAGCCCAGGTCCAGCGTGTAGAGCTGCTTGTCCTTGAGCGTCTCCGGGACGTTGCCGTTCACGATGGCCTGCGCCAGGCCCTCGACGACGGCGGTCTTGCCGACGCCGGGCTCACCGATCAGCACCGGGTTGTTCTTGGTGCGCCGCGAGAGCACCTGCATGATGCGCTCGATCTCCTTGGACCGGCCGATGACCGGGTCCAGCTTGCCCTGCGCCGCGGCGGCGGTCAGGTTCCGGCCGAACTGGTCCAGCACGAGGGAGGTCGACGGGGTGCCCGCCTCGCCTCCGCCGCTCGTCCGGGCCCCGGCGCCGGCCGGCTCGCCGCCGCCCTCCTTGCCCTGGTAGCCGGAGAGCAGCTGGATGACCTGCTGGCGCACGCGGTTGAGATCGGCGCCCAGCTTCACCAGGACCTGGGCGGCGACGCCCTCGCCCTCGCGGATCAGGCCGAGCAGGATGTGCTCGGTGCCGATGTAGTTGTGGCCGAGCTGCAGCGCCTCGCGCAGCGAGAGCTCCAGGACCTTCTTGGCGCGCGGCGTGAAGGGGATGTGACCCGACGGGGCCTGCTGGCCCTGCCCGATGATCTCCTCGACCTGGCTGCGCACTCCCTCGAGGGAGATGCCGAGCGACTCGAGGGCCTTGGCGGCCACGCCCTCACCCTCGTGGATCAGGCCCAGGAGGATGTGCTCGGTGCCGATGTAGTTGTGATTGAGCATCCTGGCTTCTTCTTGCGCCAGGACGACGACGCGGCGAGCGCGGTCGGTGAACCTCTCGAACATGGCCATTTTCCTCACATCCCGGTTACTTCGGGGACCGGCTCGCGCCGGACCCGCAGATAGCCGTCTGCAATCAACGTCTTCTCACTGTAGTTCGGAGCGGTCAGCGGTGGTGTCGGCAGTGCCCCGCAGTCGGGGCCCGCGGGCACCGTCGCCCTCCGTTCCGTTCCTGATACACCAGGTCAAACGCGCCCCCGGCGGGATTTGATCCCCGTTCCGCCGTGAGCGAAACGGCCCCGGATACGACCCCACCCCGGCGCATCGTGCGCCGGGGTGGGGTCGAGGAGCGGTCAGTTCGCCGCGTTGTACGCGTCGATCACGTCCTGGCTGATCCGGCCGCGGTCGTTGACCTTCATGCCGGACTTGCGGGCCCAGTCGCGGATCGCGGCGCTCTGCGAGCGGTCGATCGGCGTGCGACCGCGAGGGGCGGCGAGAGCGCGCGTGCCGCGCTTGCGACCGCCGGCCCGACGAGCGTTCGCGACCCATTCCTCGAGGGAGCCACGCAGCTTCGCAGCGTTCTTCGACGACAGGTCGATCTCGTACGTGACGCCGTCCAGGCCGAATTCCACGGTCTCGTCAGCGGTCTGCGTATCGTCCACGTCGTCGACCAGCGTAACGGTGACCTTGCGCGCCATAGTATTGGCCCCTTCTCGAAGTAAATGGTCCATTGCGTCGTTCGAAATCGAGTGTATACACACGAATGGCATTGATTCGATTCGAACGCGGCGGATCATTGTCGCGATCGGGTAACGGCGGGCGTCCGGATGCGACGCAATTCCGGCGAATCGCACGGTTGACGTGCAATTCCCCGCATCGCGCCTCTACTCCGGGCGCACCAGTGAACGCACGCGGTCCGCGCCGACGGCGAGCAGGAGAGTGGGCAACCGGGGCCCGGTATCACTGCCGACGAGCAAGCGGTAGAGCAGCACGAAGAATGCGCGCTGCGCCGCCGCCAGCTCCTTATCGCCCTTGACGATCTGATCCGCTCCCATACCGCGCTGCACCTTGGCGACGCCGTACACCTGATGCGTGATGCCGGCGAGTGACCAATCGTCCTCGAGGCGGCCGAGGCCGGACGGTGCCGGCACACCGGAGCCCTCCAGCAGCAACCGCAGGCCCTCCCGCTGCTCGTCCGTGAGGGACCGCAGGAGCTCGGTGTCCGGCTCGCTCCGGACGACGGTGCGCTCCTCCGCCGGCATCTGCTCGGCCACCCAGGCGGTGGCGCGATCGAGCCGCGGGCGCAGCGGTGACAGCTCCTCCAGCGGCCGGTCGGGCTCCAGCGCAGCGAGGATGCGGAGGGTCTGCTCGTCGTCGCCGGTGGTGATGTCGACCACCGAGGCCAGCGTCTTGTACGGCATCGGGCGCGGCGTCAGCGGGAGCTGCCGCACCTGCTGCGACGCCGTGTCCAGCACGGATGCGGCGCGCGCGTAGGCGGCGATGTCGCCGGGCTGCGCCTTGTCGCCGGCCGTCTTGCGGACCAGCGCGTCCCACTCGTCGTAGGTGCGGGGCAGTTCACCGTCCAGCGCCACGTCGAAGGACTGGTTCGGCTTCTTGCGACCGTAGAGCCAGCGCAGCAGCGGCGGCTCGAGGTAGCGCAGCGCGACCGCGGCCGTCGGCACGCCGCCCTTCGAGGACGACATCTTCGCCATCCCGCGGATGCCGACGAAGGCGTACATCGGGCCCAGCGGCCGCTTCCAGCCGAAGATCGGGGCCACGTCCTTGCCGACGGCGAACGAAGACCCCGGGGATTGGTGATCGACACCGGAGGGCTCGAAAGTGATCTTCTCGAATGCCCAGCGCATGGGCCAATCGACCTTCCACACGAGCTTTCCGTCGGTGTGCTCGCGCAGAACAACCGTTTCGGTATGACCGCAACGGCAAACGTAGGTGAGATCGGTCGATTCGTCGTCGTACGCCGTTACCGTGGTGAAATCGGTGCCGCACACGGAGCAGTAGGGCTTGTACGGGTAGTAACCGGAATCACCCGATCCATCCGCTTCCTCCGCCGCGCCCGAAGCCGCATCGGCCGCGTCCGCGTCCGTTTCTTCCGCATTTCCCTGCGTCGGCGCCGAATCGCCGCGATCGAGCGTCCGATAACGCTCCAGGATGGAATCGATGCGCCCCCGCTGCGCCATCGCGTGCAGCACCTGATCGATGTACGCACCACTGGTGTACATCTGCGTCTGGCTGATACCCCGGTACTCGACGCCGAGTTCTTCGAGCGCACTCTGCAATTCACGCCGGAAATGCTCGGCCCAGTTCTCGGCGTCCGAGCCGTGCGGCGCCGGCACGCGCGTCAGTGGTTTACCGATGTGCTGCGACCACGTCTCGTCCACGCCGGGCACGTTCGGCACCTTGCGGAACCGGTCGAAGTCGTCCCAGGAGATGATGTGCTCCACCTGCAGACCGCGGCGGCGCAGCTCGTCGGCCACGAGGTGGGGAACCATCACCTCGCGGAGATTGCCCAAGTGGATGGGGCCCGACGGCGAGATGCCGGACGCCACCTTCACCGGGGTCCCGTTCCGCTCGGCGAAGGCCACGGCCTCATCCGCGAGGCGGGAGACCCAGTCGTCCAGGGGTGCAGTCACGGGCGCAGCATTCACGGGTGGTGATCCTACCGCCCGGCTCCGATCGCTCCGGATCGGTGATGCGGGGGCCGGAACCACTCCGTCCATGATCGTCGTCGGCACCGGCACTACTGCGGGCTCGGCACTACGGGCGGTTCAGGCCTCGTGAGCGGCGAACTGCGCCAGCGCCCGCTCGTAGGCCTCGGACGAGCCCGCCCGGCCCGTGCCGGGCGCGATGCCCAGGGCGAGGGCGCGGAAACCGCCGTCGACCGACGACGCCTGCACGCCGCGGTCCCGGAGGCGGGTGGCGATCGCGGCGGCGGTGGCGCCGTTACCGCTGACCAGCAGCCACTGCGCGTCGGGGCCGGCCGCTGCGAGGCTGGTCGGGAGGCCGGGAACGAGCCTGGCGGCGACGGCGGCCGCATCGAGGGCGACGGCGCCGGGAAGGATGCCGTCGCGGTTGCGTTCGGACTGGTCCCGCACGTCGACGACGATCTGGCCTGCGGCGGGGGTGAAGTGCACGGGGTGCATCGAGGATCTCCAGGAGGGAGGCGGAGCGCCATGGGGCGCGTCCGGGCAGCGAAAGGGGGTCGGGTTCCTAGCGGACCCGACAACACTCCATGCAGCTGCGCACCTGGCTCATGACAGCGAAGCTAGCACCCCGCCGCCGCCGGCGGCAAGGGTTCGAATCACGAGTGACGCGAATCCCGTGCGCGCTTGTCCCGCTGCGCCCGGTTGGCGCACTCCCGCAGGTACACGGCCCGCAGCCCCTGCAGTGTGAGGTCGGCGCGACGGTCGGTCACGGTCGAGCACTCGGTGGCGATGCCCTCATCGAAGCCGCCCGTCGCGACCACCCGGGCCCCGGGCACCACGTCGAGCGCCCGGCCGACGAGCGCGTCCACCATGCCCGCGAAGCCGTAGATGATGCCCGACTGCAGCGCCTCGACGGTGTTCTTCCCGATCACCGACCGCGGCGCGACGAGCTCCACGCGGCGCAGCGCGACGGTCCGCTCGGCGAGCGCGTCCAGCGCGCTCCCCACGCCGGCGGCGATCGCGCCGCCGAGGAACTCGCCCTTGGCGCTCACCACGTCCACCCGCGTCGACGTGCCGAAATCGACGACGACGCAGGGCGCCCCGGCCGTGCGCCCGATCAGCTCGAAGGCGCCCGCCGCATTGGCGACACGGTCGGTGCCCACTTCGCGCGGATTGTCGACGAGCAGCGGCACCCCGGTCTTCACACCCGGCTCGAGGATCACGTGCTCGGCCGCCGGGTAGTAGCGGGGCATCACCGCGCGCAGCGAGCGCAACAGCTCCGGCACCGTCGACAGCACGCTGACGCCCGTGACCGCCGCGGGATCCACGCCCGCGCCCGTGAGGAAGCCGTTCAGGATGAGCGCCAGCTCGTCGGAGGTCATCCGCGGGTCGCTGCGCAGCCGCCAGGTGCCGAGCAGGTCCTCGCCCTCCGCGGACGCGAACAACCCCACCGTGACCGAGGTGTTGCCGGCGTCGATCGCCAGCAGCACTAGACGCGCCCCGTGACCAGGCCGTAGCCGTCCGGCACGTGCGCCGCATCGGCGGTGAGCTCGACCGGCCGGTTGTCGGCGTCCACGAAGACGACGCTCGGCGCGTAGGTCTTCAGCTCCTGCTCGTCCAGCTGGCCGTAGGCGATGAGGATGACGATGTCGCCCGGGTTCACCAGATGCGCGGCGGCGCCGTTGATCCCGATGACGCCGCTCCCCCGCTCGCCGGCGATGGTGTAGGTCTCCAGTCGCGCGCCGTTGGTCACGTCGACGATGGCGACCTGCTCGCCCTCCAGGAGGTTCGCGGCGTCCAGCAGGTCGGCGTCGACGGTGACCGAGCCGACGTAGTGCAGGTTCGCCTCGGTGACGGTGGCGCGGTGGATCTTGCTGGTCATCATGGTGCGCAGCATTACTGGGCCTCCACTCCGTCGACGAGGCCCGCTCGCTCCGCTCCCGGCTCCTCGAGGAATCCGGTGCCGATGGCGATGCCCACGTTGTCGAGCAGACGGGTGTCGCCGAGCTTGGCGGCCACCAGCAACCGGCCGTCGCCCTTCTCCGGCGCGACGCCCAGGTCGGGGGCACGCAGCTCCAGGTACTGCACCTGGATGCCCGGGCGGGAGGCGAGGACGTCGTTCGCGGCGGCGAGGATCGCGGCCTCGCCGCCCTGCGCGGCGTACGCGCCGGCCAGCAGCGCCGCCGACAATGCGGTCGCGGCCTCCCGCTCCTCCTCCGACAGGTACACGTTGCGCGAGCTCATCGCGAGGCCGTCGGGCTCGCGGACCGTCGGGACACCGACGATCTTGACGTCCATGTTCAGATCGGTGACCATCTGCCGCACCAGCACGAGCTGCTGGTAGTCCTTCTCGCCGAAGTAGGCCGTGTGCGGGCGGACGATGTTGAGCAGCTTGTTCACCACGGTCAGCATGCCCGCGAAGTGCGTCGGCCGGCTGTCGGCCTCGAGGCCCAGGCCCGCGGGGCCGGGCTGGATCGTCGTGCGCGGGCCGTTGGGGTACATGTCCGCGGCCGACGGCGCGAAGACCAGCTCGACCCCCGCGGCACGGAGCTTCTCGACGTCCGCGTCCAGGGTGCGCGGGTAGGCGTCCAGATCCTCGTTCGCGCCGAACTGCAGCGGGTTGACGAAGATCGACACCACGACGACGGCGCCGTTCAGCTTGGCGGCGTGCACCAGCTCCAAGTGGCCCGCGTGGAGCGCGCCCATGGTGGGCACGAAGGCGATCTGCCGTCCCGTCGACTTCAGGGCCGTGGTGACCTTGGTCAGCTGCGCCGGGTCGTGGTGCACCGTCAGTTGGCCGGGGGTGTACGGGCGGGTGGGTGCGCTCATCGGTTGTCCTTCTCGAGGGCTGGGTCGATCATGGCTGAGGTTCCGGACTGGGCGGCCGCGCGCCGGGACTGGGCGCGGTAGGCGTCGGTGATGGCCGGGTCGACGGTGTCGATCGCGGCCAGGTGACGGGTCACCGCCGCCGTGTCGCCGCGGGCGGCGGGGCCGGTGAGGGCCGACGGTCCGCGGGCGAGGGCGTTCTCGAGGGCGGCCCGGGCCAGGGGCGCGAGCACCCGCTCGGCCAGCGATTCGGCGGAGCCGCCGCCCAGGAACTCGGGATCGTCGAGCCCCGCCCCGGCGGCCAACGCCGCGCGCAGGGCGACCACGGCGTCGTCGACGAGGGCGACCAGGTGGTTCGCGCCGTGCGCGAGCGCCGCGTGGTACAGCGGCCGGGCGGATTCGGGTACCCGCACGGGCTCGGCGCCGATCTCCAGCGCGAGGGCCTGGCCGACGGCGTGGCCGATCTCGTCGGCGGCGGTGATGCCGACGCAGCAGTCGGCGAGCCGGGCGGTGTCGTCGGGATCGTCGACGAAGGTCATGGCGGGGTGGAAGGCGATGGTGGTGCAGCCGAGCCGGGCGAGCGGCGCGAGCACGCCCACACCGAGCGCGCCGGAGGTGTGCAGCACGATCGCCGACGGGTTCACGCGGGCGGCGAGCGCATGGACCAGGGTGGGGAGTTCCGTGTCCGGCACGGCCAGGAGCAGCAGCTCCGCCTTCTCGGCGACGACCGCGGGGGCGTCGACGCGCGCCTCGGGCAGGCGGTGCGCCGCTCGGTTGCGGGAGCGGTCCGACGGTGCGGACGCCGCGGTGACGATGTGGCCGGCCCGTTCGAAGGCGGCGCCGAGGGCGGTGCCGACGCGGCCGGCGGAGATCACGCCCACGGACAGTCGCGCGGGGGTGGGGGGATTGGGGATGCCCGCCAGCTGATCCACAGCATCAGGCGAGTCCGCGAACTCGGGCATGGGCGTACGCCTCCCAGGGGGTCGTTCCAGTCCCGCGTCGCGGGTACCAGACGGTCACCGAAAGGCTATGCCCGTGCTGGTCGCGCGGGCAACGACGTGTGAGCTAGATCATCACTCCGGCTTGCGGCGACGGCCGCCGCCGGAGCGCTCGGTGTCGGCGTTCATCCGGGCGATGAGATCGGCGACGGTGCTGCCCGAGGTGTGCTGCCCGGCGTGCCCGGTCTCGACCTGCTGCTCCTGCCGATCCTCCGGCGCCTGCTGCGGCGGGGTCCGCTGCTGGTCCTGCGCCCACGGCCGGCCCTGCGGCCCCTGGCCCTGGTGCTGGGCCTGATGCCCGGCACCCGGGTACCGGGCTCCCTGGGAGTCGGCGGCGGGCGCCTGCGGGCCCTGGTACTGCGGGGCCTGCGGGGGTGCGGATTGGAACGGGGAGTACGGCGCACCCGCCGCGGGCGCGCTGGGCGGGGCGTCCGGCGTGTACGGGCGCGGCGGCAGCGGCGAGCGGTATCCGGACTGCGGCGCGAGCGGCACGAAGGGCTCGTCGTCCCCCTCGACGTGGTCGACGTGCTCCACGTCGACGGGGGGCTGCGCATCGGCCTCGGTCGCGGTGGCGGCCGGCGCCGAGGGTGCGGCCGGGGGCTCGTCGGTCACGACGTGGAAGACCGTGGTCGGCGACTCCTCCTGCGGGCGGTCGGCGCCCGACGGGCCCGAGGGCACCGACGGACCGGCCGGGCCGGGCGCGGCGGGGACGTCGGTCACCGTCGCCTCGTCGATCGGCTCGCCCGCGACCGACGCCGCGCCGTAGTAGTCGTCGACGGCGGCATCGGGCTCGGGAACGCCGGCGAAGTCCTGCTGCGCGCGGAACCGGTCGTCGTCCTCGAAGACGGACTTGGCGCGCTGCGCGTCCAGCGCGCGCTGCTCCGCGGCGGCGTAGAGCTCGGTGTACGACGGGCCCAGGTCGCGGCCGAGCAACTCCTCGAGGTTCGCGCGCAGTGCGAGCACCTCCGCCTTGAGGGCGGTCAGCTCCTCGTTCGACTCCTCCTTGAGCTCGGCGCGCACGTCGCGCTCGACCTGCAGCTCGTACTCGCGGCGCGCGCTGATCTCCCGCTCGAGCTGCAGCCCGTAGACGGTCTTGAGGCCGCTCTCCTTCGACTCGGCGGCGCGCAGGTCGCGCGAGTAGCGCGCGATGAGGAAGGCGGCGATCACGAGCCCCCACACCAGCAGGATCAGCGAGACCAGCCCCCACCGGCGGTCCTCCGAGAACACCCACATGCCGGTCCCGAGGACCGATAGCAGGATCACCGCACCGAGCATCCACTGACCCGCCCCCGAGGAACGTCGCGGGACACGCTTTCGTGAACTCGGGATCGGTGGTTGCGTCATATCCGCGACCTTACCTTTTACCTGAGGTCTGGTTCCTCAGGCTGGCGATGTGTCGGCGGGCTGGTCGTCGGGATCGTCGGGGGTGCGGCAGCACCGCTCCAGCCACAGCGCGGCGGCCAGGAGCAGCATCGCCCCGGCGGCCCCGATCCAGGCGCCCGGCCGGTCGGCGTGGGTCGCGGTCAGGCTCGCGCCCTCGGTGAGGAGGAAGACGAGCATGCCGCCGAAGAAGCCCAGGGCGACGGCACCCAGATACGCGGACGCCTTGGCGAGCGCCACGGCGCGGGCGACGGCGATCGGGTGGATCCGCCCCGGCCCCCAGCCGACGTCGCCCCGGGCCAGCCGCGAGCGCACGAGCTGCGCGATGTACAGGTCCGCCGCGGCGACGCCGTAGAGCAGCGCCCCCGCCCACACGGGGACCACCGGCACCACGTTGCGCACCAGCAGGTAGGAGCCGAGCCCGACGCCCAGCACGATCACCACCAGCTCGATCCAGCCGGTGGCGCGCACGGTCGGGCCGCCCGGCTCCTCAGGCTCCCGGTTCGGGTCGTTCGACGGTCCGCTCACAGGCGCGTCACCTCCGCGGTCTCGTCGGCGGGCAGGGCCCGCAGTAGGTCGGCGACGGCGCCGCGCCCCGGCAGCTCCGCAGCGGGGTCGGCGTCGAGCCAGGGGACGAGCACGAAGGCCCGCTGGTGCGCGCGGGGATGCGGCAGCGTCAGTTCGGGATCGTCGGAGAACACGGGTCCGCCGGCGTCGTCCTCCCACACGGCGATCACGTCGACGTCGAGCGTGCGGGGGCCCCAGCGGACCTCGCGGACGCGCTGCGCCTGCGCCTCCCGCTCCCGGGCGAACGCCAGCCAGCCCGCGGCGTCGCGCGCCGGATCGTCCACCAGGACGGTGGCGTTGACGAAGTCGTCCTGCTCGACCCCGCCCCAGGGCGGGGTGCGGTACAGCGCCGAGGCGCGGACCAGCGCGGGACCGAGGGCGTCGATCGCGGCGCGGACGGCGAGGTCCGCCGCGCCGAGGTTGGCGCCGAGGGACAGGACCGCGCGGCTCACTGCACGCTCCGGGCGCCGGACCGCGAGCGCCGCGCGATGACGGCCACGTCGGCGAACGTCAGCGGGATGGGCGCGGACGGCTTGTGCACCGTGACCTCCACGGCGTACACCTTCTCGTCGGCGGCGATCTCGTCGGCGATCTCCGCGGCGACGGTCTCGATGAGGTTGCGCGGCTCCCCCGCGACGATGTCGTGGGCGCGCTGCGCGAGGGCCCCGTAGTCGACGGTGTCGTTCAGGTCGTCGGAGGCCGCCGCGGGCCGCGAGTCGACCCAGAGCACGAGATCGACGACGAACTCCTGCCCGTCGCGGCGCTCGTGGTCGAAGACGCCGTGGTTCCCACGCACCCGCAGGCCCGTGAGTTCGATCCGGTCCGCCATCAGGCACCGCCCTTCCGCCAGGCCTCGGTCACGGCGATGGCGTCCGCCGTCGACCGCACGTCGTGCACGCGCACGCCCCACACCCCGGCCTGCGCCGCGAGCGCCGAGACCGCCGCGGTCGCCACCTCGCGGCCCGCGGGTTCGCGGCCGCCGAGGAGTTCGCCGAGGAAGCGCTTGCGCGAGGCTCCGACAAGGATCCGGAAGCCGGTGTCCTGCAGGACGGGAAGCCCGCGCAGCAGCTCCCAGTTGTGGTCCGCGTTCTTGGCGAAGCCGAGGCCGGGGTCCAGCACGATCCGCTCCGGGGCGACGCCCGCGGCGATCGCCGCGTCCGCCTGGTGGAGCAGTTCGTCGCGCACCTCCGCGACGACGTCGTCGTACTCGGTGATCTCGTGGTGGATGCCGGCCCACACCGGGCCCGGCGCTCCCGGCGACGGCCGCCAGTGCATGAGGATCCACGGTGCGTCCGAGTCGGCCACCACCCGGGTCATGTCGGGGTCGGCACGGCCGCCCGAGACGTCGTTGACGATCCTGGCGCCCGCGTCCAGCGCGGCGGCGGCCACCGAGGCCCGCATGGTGTCCACGGAGACGGCGACGCCCTCGGCCGCGAGCGCGGAGACCACCGGCACCACGCGGTCGCGCTCCAGTTCGGCGGGCACGCGGTGCGCGCCCGGCCGGGTCGACTCCCCGCCGACGTCCACGATCGCGGCACCGTCGGCCACGAGATCGCGCGCCCGCGCGACGGCGGCCGCGGGGTCGAGGTAGCGGCCACCGTCGGAGAAGGAGTCGGCGGTGACGTTCACGACGCCCATGATGAGGGTCGTGCCGTCCGTCCCGGGGCTGGTGGTCACCGGCGCAGAATCAGTTCGAGCGCCTCGGCGCGCGAGGTCGCACTGTCCTTGAAGGCGCCCCGCACCGCGGAGGTGGTGGTGCTCGCGCCCGGCTTGCGGATGCCGCGCATCGCCATGCACAGGTGCTCGGCCTCGATCACCACGATCACACCGCGGGGATCGAGCTTGCGGACCAGCGCGTCGGCGATCTGCGCGGTGAGCCGCTCCTGCACCTGCGGCCGCTTGGCGTACAGGTCCACGACGCGGGCCAACTTGCTCAGACCCGTGACCCGGCCGCTCTCGCCGGGCAGGTAGCCCACGTGCGCGACCCCGTGGAAGGAGACCAGGTGGTGCTCGCAGGTGGAATACATCGGGATGTCCTTGACCAGCACCAGCTCGTCGTGGTCCTCGCCGAAGGTGGTGTCCAGCACCGTGTCCGGGTCCGTGTGCAGCCCGCCGAAGACCTCCTGGAAGGCCCGCGCGACCCGCTCGGGGGTTTTCTTCAGACCCTCGCGGTCCGGGTCCTCGCCGACGGCGATCAGCAGCTCGCGGACCGCGGCGACGGCGCGCTCGTGATCGAACGGGGCCACCGCGGCCCCGCGATGGTCGCCCATCAGCTCTCGCTCGATCGGTCCGGGCCGGACTGCTCCCCGCCCTGCTGACCGGTCTCGCCCTGGCCCTGGGGCTGCTGGCCCTGCGGGGGCCACCCGGGCGCCGACCAGCCGGCGGGCGCACCGTAATCGGGACGGCTCCCCTGCGGAGGCTGCTGCCCGTGCTGGCCCTGCGGCTGGCCGTAGGTGCCCGGTGCCGGGTACTGGGGGCCGGGGTAGTTCGGCTGGCCGCCCCACTGGTAGCCGGGCTGGCCGTAGGTCGGCTGGCCCTGCTGGCCGTAGGTCGGCTGGCCCTGCCCCTGCTGGCCGTACGCCGGCTGGGGCTGCCCCTGCTGGCCGTAGCCCGGCGCGGGCCAGGGTTGTCCGGCCGGCGCGGGCGCGCCCCACTGGCCGGGGTGGCCGTTCTGCGCGGACTGGGCGCCGGCGAGGGCAGCTGCCTTCTCCTGCTCCTGCTTGCGGCGCTCGGCCTCCTCATCGACCGGCGGCCAGGGCTCGCCGTTCTCGATCGCGATCTCCTTGGGGGTCTTGATCGGGGGCTTGGTCGACGGGATGCGGGTGCCGAAGTCGTCGAACTGCGTGATCCGCGGGCGCTTCTCCACGGACTCGAAGATCCGCTCGAGGTCCTTGCGGACCAGCGTCTCCTTCTCCAGCAGCTCGCCGGCGAGCACGTCGAGCACGTCGCGGTACTCGTTGAGGATCGCCCACGCCTCGGTGTGCGCGGCCTCGATGAGCGAGCGCACCTCCTCGTCGATCTGCGCGGCCACGGCGTCGGAGTACTGCACGCCGCCGCCCATGCCGCGGCCCAGGAACGGGTCGCCCTCGTCCTGTCCGTACTTCACGGCGCCGAGTCGCGCGCTCATGCCGTACTCGGTGACCATGGCGCGGGCGATCTTCGTGGCCTGATCGATGTCGCTCGACGCGCCCGTGGTGGGCGAGGCGAAGACCAGTTCCTCGGCGGCGCGTCCGCCCATCGCGAAGATCAGTCGGCCGATCATCTCGTTACGGGTGTACATGCCCTTGTCGTTCTCGGGCACGGCGAGCGCGTGGCCGCCGGTGCGGCCGCGCGCGAGCACCGTCACCTTGTAGACGGGGTCGAGGCCCTCCGTCGCCCACGCGGCCAGGGTGTGACCGCCCTCGTGGTACGCGGTCACCTTCTTCTCGTGTTCCGAGATGATCCGGTTCTTGCGGCGCGGGCCGCCGACGACGCGGTCCACGGCCTCTTCGAGAGTCGGGGCGGTGATGACGGAGCCGTTCTCGCGGGCCGTCAGCAGGGCGGCCTCGTTGATCACGTTGGCGAGGTCGGCGCCGGACATGCCAGGGGTCCGCTTGGCGAGGCCGTCGAGGTCGGCATCGGGCGCGAGGGGCTTGCCCTGCGCGTGCACGTTGAGGATCGCCCGGCGGCCGGCCATGTCCGGGTTGGACACGGGGATCTGCCGGTCGAAGCGGCCCGGGCGCAGCAGCGCCGGGTCGAGGATGTCGGGCCGGTTGGTGGCCGCGATCAGGATGATGCCCTGGCGGTCACCGAAGCCGTCCATCTCGACGAGCAGCTGGTTGAGGGTCTGCTCGCGCTCGTCGTGGCCGCCGCCGAGGCCGGCGCCGCGCTGGCGGCCGACCGCGTCGATCTCGTCGACGAAGATGATGCAGGGGCTGTTCTCCTTGGCCTGCTCGAACAGGTCGCGCACCCGGGAGGCGCCGACGCCGACGAACATCTCGACGAAGTCGGAGCCGGAGATGGTGAAGAACGGCACACCGGCCTCGCCCGCGACGGCGCGCGCGAGCAGCGTCTTACCGGTGCCGGGCGGGCCGTACAGCAGCACGCCCTTGGGGATCTTCGCGCCGAGGGCCTGGTAGCGGGCCGGGTTCTGCAGGAAGTCCTTGATCTCGTACAGCTCCTCGACCGCCTCGTCCGCGCCGGCGACGTCCGCGAAGGTGGTCTTGGGCATGTCCTTGGTGAGCTGCTTGGCCTTGCTCTTGCCGAAGCCCATGACGCCCCCGCGACCGCCGCCCTGCATGCGGTTCATGAGGAAGAAGAACAGGCCGACGAGCAGCAGGATCGGGAGCAGCGTGAACAGCAGCATCGAGATCCACGGCGATTCCTGTGTCACGTTCGTGGTATACGTGACCGGCTTGCCGTCGGGGTTCTGCGCGTCCTGGACGAGTCCGAGGATGTCGCGGGAGGTGCCGGCGGGGTACTTCGCGTAGACCTTGGTCCCGCCGTCGGTGCCGTTCTCGCCCTCGACGGGCTTCGCGAGCGTCACGCGCAGCGTCTGCTCGCGGTCATCGATCTGGACATCGGTGACGTTCTTGGCCTCGAGCTGCGCCACGACCAGCGAGGTGGACTCGGGCTTGTAGTCGCGGTTGCTGCCGCCGACCATGGTGAACGCCCACACGAGCAGGACGAATCCGGCGATGATCGCCAGCGTGCGGATAAGTGATTTCCGTTTCATATGGCTTCGCCTCGCGGCTCGTCAGTCCTTCTTCTTCCGGCGCGCGGCGGGCCGCGCAGGGTCGACTTCCCAGGTTACCGTGCAGCGCCGCAGCCGAACCGGTCGCGTGGGTGCGCCCTGAGCGAACACCGTCCGTTTCGCGAAGTTTATGCTGCTCCGATGACCGAGAACGGCGTCCCGCCCCAGTACCCGACCGATCCGCGGCACCCGTACGGCGCGCAGCCGTACTCGCAGCCCGCGTTCGGGCCGGACCCGTACGCGGCGCAGCAGCCCTACCCCGGCCCGGCGCCCGCCGCCGTCGACGTGCCGGAACGGTGGCGCAGCCGGTTCGAGTTCTTCGGCCGCTACGGGCAGCCGGCGTCCTCGCCCGAGGCGACGGCCGCGTTCAAGCAGCTCTCCTTCGGGGAGCGCTTCCGGCTGGGCTTCAACGGTCCGGCCTTCTTCTTCGGCCCGATCTACTTCGCGATCAAGGGGCCCTGGCGGAAGGGGCTGAGCCTGTTCGGCATCGCCGTCGCGATCGTCGTCGTCCTCTCCCTGGTCGAGACCGCCCTGAACTTCACGTTCCCGCCGGTCTCGTACGGCATCGTGACCGGACTCCTCTACCAGAGCGTCGCGAACTGGGCGTACTTCCTGCACGTCACGCGCGGCAGCACCAGCTGGAACCCGTTCGAGGGCGTGCCGATGCTGCGCAACCGCGGCTGACGCGCGGAGTCCGCATCGCGCCGGCCGCGACGCGCTCCTCAGACCTCGATCTTCGCCGCGAGAGCGAGCAGGTCCGCCTCGCCCCCGGGCCGGGCGATCAACTGCACGCCCTCACCCAGGAAGGGCACGGTCATCGCCGGCCAGCCGACCAGGTTCCACAGACTGGGGTAGGGAGCGTACGCGAGGCTCGGGATCGCGCTGGCGGCCCAGGGCAGTTCGGCGTACGGCCGGGCCGGCGCGGGCCTGCGGGCCAGCACGGGCGTCACCAGTACGTCGACGTCCTCGGCGGCGAAGAACCGCTCCAGGGCCGATTCGATCCGCGCGGCGTCGGCGGGCCGGACGAGGCCGCGGCGCTCGACCGCGCGGCCGATCGCCGCGTGTCGACGGGTCCGGGCCTGCAGCAGGCGCGGATTCGCCCCGCGCGCGACGATGTCGTCGGCGTCGGTCGCGGCGGCGGCCGCCCATCGGGCCAGCAGGGGCAGCGGCGACGCGGGGTAGGGCACCGACACCTCGCGCACCGCGTGGCCGCGCTCGGCGAGCCGGTCGGCGGCGCCCCGCACGGCGCGGCGGATGCCGCGGGAGGTGAACGTGACCGCGGTCGGGCGGTTGAGTCCGAGCCCCACGCGGAGCCCGGCACCGTCGCCGACGACGGCGAGCTCCGGCCGCCCGGCGAGGACCGACAGGCCGAGGGCGGCGTCCTCGACGGTCCGCGTCATCGGACCGTTCTCGGACATGCCGAACCAGTTCGTGGGCCCGAGCTGTGCCGGCACGACGCCGCGGCCGGGCTTGATCGCGACGATCCCGGTGCACGCCGCGGGGCCGCGCAGCGAGCCGAGCCCGTCGTTGCCGTGCGCGAGCGCGACGTGGCCCGCGGCCACCACGGCGGCGCTGCCGCCCGAGCTGCCGCCGGCCGTGCGGCCCGGCCGGTGCGGATTGCCCACGACCTCGCGGGCGTCGTCCGTCATGGCCCACAGGCAGAGCTCGGGGACACGGGTCAGCCCAAGAACCACGGCGCCGGCGGCGCGCAGCCGCTTCACGACGGGATGGTCGGCCTGCTCGACGGGCAGGCCCGCGCCGCAGGCCTCGGAGACCCCGTCCCACGTCCGGTGACCGGAGACGGCGACGTTGTCCTTGATCGCGATGGGCACACCGGCCAGCGGCAGCGAGTAGCGGTCGGGCCGGGCGTCGACGGCCGCGGCCTCGGCGAGCGCCTGCTCGGCGCGCAGGACCCGCCAGCCGTGGACGGCGTCGTCACCGATGCGGGTGAGCGCCTCGCGGGCGGCGTCGACGGCGGTGAGCCGTCCCGATCGCACCCGCTCCGCGGTTGCCGCAGCGGTGAGCAGCGTCATTCGCTGTAGACCTTGGGTTCCAGCACGCCGATGTACGGCAGGTCGCGGTAGCGCTCGGCGTAGTCGAGGCCGTAGCCCACGACGAACTCGTTGGGGATGTCGAAGCCGACCCACTTCACGTCGACCTCCACGCGCACCGCGTCGGGCTTGCGCAGCAGCGTGACCACCTCGAGCGAGTTGGGCTGCCGCGTCGCGAGGTTGCGCAGCAGCCAGCTCAGGGTGAGGCCGGAGTCGATGATGTCCTCGACGATGAGCACGTCACGGCCCGCGATGTCGCGATCGAGGTCCTTGAGGATCCGCACCACGCCGGAGCTCGACGTCGACGAGCCGTAGCTGGAGACGGCCATGAACTCGAGCTGGGTGGGCACGGGCAGCGCCCGGGCCAGGTCGGTCACGAACATGACCGCGCCCTTGAGGACGGTGATGAGGAGGAGATCGGTCTCCCGCTCGCCGTATTCCTGCGCGATCTGCGCCGCGAGCTCCGCGGTCCGCTGCTTGATCTGCTCCTCCGAGAGGACCACCGAGGCGATGTCTCCCGCGTACAACTCACCAGTGCCGTTCACCACGCTCTCAGAATGCCACCTGTCCGATGCACCTGCAGCCGCCGCCCCGCACTTCCACCCGGGATCGCCGTCGGGCCCTGGCCGCGCCAGTCGGTGACGAACGCGTCCACGGCCGCGAGATGGGTCCCCGTCAGCGCCCGCGCGCCGCGGGCGGCGAGCCAGCTGCGCAACGCCCGGATCCGCAGGGCGGCAGGAAGTCCCGCGAGCTCTTCGACCGCCAGCTCCGGGCCCGACGGGGCGGGGGCGAGCCCGTCGAGCGCATCGTTGTCGGCGCGCAGCGACGCCGCGGTGCGGGCCAACGCCTCGGCCACTCCCCCGCCCAGGACGTCTTCGAGGAGCGGCAGCACCTCGGTGCGCACCCGCACGCGGGTGTACCGCGGGTCGAGGTTGTGCGGGTCCTCCCACGGGGTCAGGCCGAGCTCCGCGCAGGCGGCACGGGTGTCGGCGCGGCGCACGCCCAGCAGCGGCCGTCCGTAGGGCGGGGCCCAGGCCGCCATCCCGGCGAGCGAACGCGCGCCGCTGCCCCGGCCGAGACCCAGGAGCACCGTCTCGGCCTGGTCGTCGAGGGTGTGCCCCAGGAGCACCGGGGCGCCGTCGCGAGCCGCGTCCAGGGCCGCGTACCGGGCGGTGCGGGCGGCGGCTTCGGGGCCGCCGGCGTCGTCGACCACGACACCGAGGACCTCGGCCCGGCGCGCACCGAGCCGACGGGCGGTCGCCGCGGCGCGCTCGGCCACGGCGGCCGAGCCCTCCTGCAACCCGTGGTCGATGACGAGGGCGCGCACATCGAGGCCCTCGGCGAGCGCCCCGGTGAGCAGTGCAAGGGAGTCGGCTCCGCCGGACAGGGCGACGGCCACCGCCGGGACCGGACCGTGGGCGTCGAGCCAGGCACGGACGGCGTGCCGCACGCGCAGCGCCGCCGGCCCGGGGCGGTTCACAGCACCCGGGCGATCCATCGCTGCGGCTCGTCGAGTTCCTCGGGCAGGGGCAGCGTCTCGGGCCCGGTCCACACGCGGTTGAACCGTTCCATGCCGACCTCGGCCACCACGGCGTCCACGAACTTCTTGCCCCGCACGTACTGCGCGATCTTCGCGTCCATGCCCATCACGGCGCGCAGGAGCCGCTGGAACGGATTCGACGGTGCCGCGCGCCGCCGGTCGAAGGCGGCGCGGATGGACGCGACGGTGGGGATCACCGCGGGTCCGGCGGCGTCCATGACGTGATCGGCGTGGCCCTCGAGCAGGGTGCCGAGCATCAGGAGACGCTCGACCGCCGCGAACTGCTCCGGCGCGGCGGCGACCTCGAGGACGCCGATGATGCCACTGTGCCGTGCACCGCCGGACAGGGCGCGCTGGGTCCGGGCGAGGAGGTCGCCCACGGAACCGGCGCCGCTGGCGCCCGCGAGCGCGGCGACGTTGTCCCGCATGTAGTCCCGCAGCCACGGGTTGGCGGCGAACTGCACGCGGTGCGTCACCTCGTGCAAGCACACCCACATGCGGAAGTCCTCGGGCCGCAGCCGCAGCGCCCGCTCGACCGCGAGCACGTTGGGTACTACGAGCAGCAGCTCGCCGCCCTCGACGCCGAAGGGATCGTACTGGCCCAGTACGGATCCGGAGACCATGCCGAGCATGGCGCCGGCCTGCACGCCCGCGAGGCGGGCGCCGAGGCCGGGGTGCGGGGCGTCGTCGGGTTCGACCAGCGCCTCCATGGACCGGGCCGCGGCCGAGACCCATGCCCGCCGATCCACGGTGCGGGCGGGCGGCACGGTCCCGGGGGTGACGAGGCCGGTGACGCCCCGGACGTGCTCCTCCGCGGCGACGGCGTCCTCGAGCAGTTCGGCGGCGGCGCGCTCGCGCGTGTAGGCGGTGGTCGCGGGACCGTCGCCGAGGAGCCTGGCGACACGACGGCCGGAGGCGGCGGCGACCGCCCAGTCCACCTGCGCGCGTACCGACTTCGGCTCGTCCATGGCGATCAGCGGCACCCGCAGCCGCGGAGCGCGGCGGTCACGGCGTCCATGGCGGGCCGGGCCACGTCGACCGGCGTGCCGGAGGACATGAGAGTGAAGGTCAGCACGGCGCCGTCGCGACCGGGGACGTACCCGGCGAGCGTGGAGACCCCCGACAGGCTCCCGGTCTTGGCACGCACGTACCCCGCGCCGGGCCGGTTGACGGTGACGTACCGGTCGGCGAGGGTGCCGGTGGCGGCGGCGACGGGCAGGAGGTCGAGCAGGGGACGCAGTTGCGGCTTGCCGGCCCCGGCGGCCCCGGTGACGATGCCGTCGAGCACCGCCGCGGGGATCCGGTTGGCGCTGGACAGGCCGCTGGTGTCGGAGAGCTCCACCCCGGTGAGGTCGAAGCCGGCGTTCCGGAGCGCGGCGACGACGGCGCGGGCGGCACCGTCGAAGGAGGCGGGCTGATTCGTCGCGAGCGCGACCTCGCGGCCGATGGACTCGGCGAGAACGTTGTCCGAGTGCACCAGGGCGTCGTGCAGGCGAGTGACCAGCGGCGCGCTGCGGACGGCGGCGAGCTGCGCGGCGCCCTGCGGCGCGGCACCCTCCGCCACGGCGGACGGCGGCAGGCCGAGCGCGGTGGCGAGCGCGCGGCCGGCGGTCAGCGCGGGGTCGGTGACGCGCGGCGAGTAGTCGTCGGCGGGCCGGACGCGACCGGAGTCGGCGATGAGGGACTGGAGCGGGGTGATGTCGCCGCCGGCGATGTCGGCGCGCTCCCAGCCGCGGGCGAAGTCGGTGCCGGTGAACAGTGAGGTGTCGACCGTGATCCGGGTGATCGGCGTCCCGGCGCGGCGGAGCTGCGCGGCGAGGTCGGCGATCTTCGGCGCGTCGGTGAACAGGGACGGCCCGCCCGCGCGGAGCGTGGGATCACCGGCGCCGACGAGGACCGCCTCTCCGGGAGCGGCACCCGCGACCACGGTCGTGGTGATCCGCTTGTCGGCCGGCAGCGTCAGCAGCGCGGCGGCCGCCGTGAGCACCTTGGTGGTCGACGCGGGCGTGCGGGGACGCGCGGCGTCGCGCTGCCACAGCACCTGGCCCGTGCCGGCGTCGGCGATGACGCCGGTGAAGTCGCCCAGGTCGGGATTGCGCAGCGCCGCATCGATCTGGCTCGTGATCCCGGCCGCGCTCGGGGCGACGGAGCCGGAGACCTGTGCGATCGCGGGGGTGTAGGCGACCTCGGCGGGGCGGGGCGGCACCTTGTCCGCGAGATCCTGCCGATCGCGGTAGGCGCCGTACCCGAGCGCCGCCGCGACGGTGCCGACGACGACCAGCGCCAGCACGATCACGGTGATCGCGAGGCGTAGGAGAGTCCGTCGGATCCGCGAGCGTCGCACCGTACCACCCTAACGGCAACCCGACCCGGGTATCCTCGGCGTGCATGGTTGACGCGAGCGAAGGGAAACAATGAGCGTCGAATTCGAGGTCACCGTCGAGATCGCCAAGGGCTCGCGGAACAAGTACGAGGTGGATCACAAGACCGGCCGCCTCAAGCTGGACCGCTACCTGTACACGTCGTTCGGTTACCCCACCGACTACGGCTACATCGAGGACACCCTGGGCGAGGACGGCGATCCGCTGGACGCGCTCGTGCTGCTGCAGGAGTCGGTGATCCCCGGGTCGCTGGTCGACTGCCGCGCCATCGGCATGTTCAAGATGGAGGACGAGAAGGGCGGCGACGACAAGGTGCTCGTCGTACCCGCGGGCGATCCCCGCTGGGACTCGGTCCAGGACATCGGCGACATCGACAAGTTCGAGCTGGACGCCATCGAGCACTTCTTCGTCCACTACAAGGACCTCGAGCCCGGCAAGTTCGTCAAGGGCTCGTCGTGGGTCGGCAAGCAGGAGGCCGAGGAGGAGATCGCCCGCTCGGTCGCCCGCGCCGAGACGGCCGGTTCCGACGCGCACTGACGCTCTGAGACACCCGAAGCGGCGGCGAGGATTCCTCGCCGCCGCTTTCGTGTGTTCGGGGCCGGGGTCAGAGCTTCCCGGCGACGCGCCGGAGGATCTCCTCGAAGCCGGCCTGGTCGATCTTCCCATCCGCGCCCGGGTTGGCGGTGACCATCGCGACCACGCCGCCCTTACTGAAGTAGGCGGTGCGGGCGGCGGCGGACTGCTCCCCGATCTTGCGGGTCATCTCGAGGACGAAGCCCGTGCCGCCGAGGTCGCCCGGGAGGTCCTTGCGCACGGCGGTCTGGGTAAGCGAGTCGCCGTACTTCACGGTCGCGCACTCCCCGGTGCCGGCTGCCTCGAAGACCTCGAGGCGCGCGGAGCCCGGCAGGAGCGTGATGCCATAGACGGCGGCGTCGCCCTTCGCGAGGCTCTGCTGGACGCCGAACTTGATGGTCTCCGCCACCTCCTGCTGCGCGGCGACGTTCTTGTCCTTGCAGCCCGCGGGCGTGATCTCGGCGGCCTGCACCTGGCCCACCGAGTTCAGCGCGCCCTTGAAGGCGTCGTCGGGCGGGACCGTGGTCAGCGTCAGCCCGGCGGGCAGGTCCGCCTGCACGAGGGCCTTGGTGGGCACGTCGACGTCCGGGGCGGAGGACGACGGGGCGGCCTCGTCTCCGCCCCCGCCGCACGCGGCGAGGAGCAGGCCCGACGCGGCGATCGCCGCGAGGATGCCGAGGGAACGGGTCGGGTCACTGCGGCGCAACGGCTTTCTCCTGCCGATCGGGTACCGGATCGGGCTAGACCTTACCGAACCTCCGCAGGAACGCCGCCGTGAAGCCCGGGTAACCGCCGTTCCGGATCGCCCGCCGCGCGGCGGCGGCCAGCGACACGAAGAAGTGCTCGTTGTGCAGGGTGCACAGCGTCACGGCGAGCCCCTCGTTCGCGGCGAAAAGGTGGTGCACGTAGGCGCGGGTGAAGGCGTCGGCCCGGTTGGTGCCGCCGGGGCGCCCCTCGGCGGGGTCGAGCGGACGGAAGTCCGTGCGCAGGGCGGGATCGGTGACGTCGAGCACGCCGGTGGACGTGTAGACCCGGCCCTCGGCACCGGCCCGCGCGGGCTCGACGCCGTCGAGCAGGTCGACCCCCGCCTCGATCGCGGCCAACAGGTCGGCCGGGCCGGTGATGTCGCCGAGGTAGCGCGGGCGGTCCGGCTCGAGCTCGCCGAGGGCGGCGCGCAGCAGCGCGGTCCCCTGGGCGGGCGCGGTGACGCCCTCGATCCGGTATCCGCCGAAGCCCAGTCCCCCGGCTCGGCGATCCTCGTCGGCGAGCCTGCGCAGCGCGCGGGCCGCGGACCGTCGCCGCTCGGGGTCGGCGCCGCCGGTCACCGCGGCCCACAGCGAGAGGGTGTCGTGCCGGTCGGCGGTCTGCCAGGCGTGCTCGGCGAGTGCCCGGCGCGCCCAGCGCTCCGTCCGAACGGGATCGTCGGCGTCGGCGAGGGCGAAGGCGATGTCGAAGCCCATCCGGTGCGCGAGGCGCACCGTCTCCTCGGGGTCCCACCGGTGCGGCGAGCCGTCGAGCCGGCCGCGGAAGGCGATGCCCTCGTCGGTGATCCGCGTCTTGCGCTGTTCCGCGACGGCGGCCGTGCCGGTGTCGGCGATCGTGGGCGCGTTCCAGGCCATCGCGGCGCCGATGCCGCCGGCACCCTCGATGACGTCGGCGCCGGGCTGCAGGTAGAGCTCATGCAGGTCGACGGTCAGCGCGACGGCGCCGAGCCCGGTCAATTCCCGCGGCGTGAGGCCCGCGATCGCGCCGCGGCTCGCGACGGGGATGTAGGCGGGCGTCTCGATCTCGCCGCGCGGCAGCACCATCCGGCCCGCGCGCGCCCCGTCCGGCCCGGTGGCCTCGACGGCGAAGCGCACGGGATCGGTGGTCCCCGAGGCGCGCAGCCGGGTGTTGCCGGCGATCGCCCGGTAGCCGGTGCGCAGCTCCGCGAGTTCCGCCGCGAGCGAGGCGTTCTGCGCGCGCAGTTCGTCGATCTCCGAGCGGGAGGCCGCGGCCTGTTCGGGCGTGGGCGGCGGCGCGGGAACGGGGCCGGTGGGCGGTTCGGTCACGGTCTCCTCCGTCGCTGCTGTGCCCGCCACCGATTCCGCGGCGGCGGTGATCTCCGCGGCCTCGATGCTGTCAGGCGTCGCGGCGGCGCCGGACTCCGGGGTGGTCGCCTCGATGGCCGGTGCGGTGCGCAGGGGCACCGCCTTCCAGAACAGTACGAGGACCAGGCCGATCGCGGCCAGCACGGTGACGGCGAGGAAGACGACGTCCATCGAGTCCGCGAACCCGGCCTTGAGCGGGTGGACCAAGGTGTCGGGGAGCTTCTGCAGCGCGGAGGTGTCGGACATGACGTCGCTGACGGCGCTCGAGTCGCCGTGGACGAGCTTGGCGGCGAAGTCCTGCGCGGCCGGACCGTCGTGGCCGGCGGCGGCGCGCTGCACCGCGGCGGTGTACTCGGGGTCCGCGGCGGCGTCGGACATGCGCGTGCTCATCTTGTTCGGCATCTGGGAGAAGAGCACGGAGAGGAAGACCGCGACGCCGAGGGTGCCGCCGATCTGCCGGAAGAACGTCGCGGCGGCGGTGGAGACACCCATGTCGCGCGGCGGCAGGATGTTCTGCAGTGCCAGGGTGAGCGGCTGCATCAGGTTGCCGAGGCCGAAGCCGATCACGGCCGCCCCTGCCATGACCCAGCCGATCTCGACGTCGGCGCTGATGTAGTGCATGCCGAACATGCCCGCCGTGAGCAGCACCGCGCCGATGATCGGGAAGATCCGATAGCGCCCCGTCCGCGAGATCATCTGGCCCGCGAGGATGGAGCCGAGCATGAGGCCCGCGACCATGGGCAGCATGAGGAAGCCCGCCTTGGTCGGGCTGGCGCCGCGGACCACCTGGAAGTACTGGGGCAGCAGCGAGATGCCGCCGAACATGGCGGCGCCCACGACCATCGAGATGAGCACGCCCTGCGCGAAGATGACGTTCTTGAAGATGCGCAGCGGGATGATCGCGTCCTCGCCCATGAGCTTCTCGATGCCGACGAAGGCCAGCACACCGGCCGCGCCGATGGCGTAGCAGGCGATCGCCCTGGTCGAGCCCCAGCCCCACTCCTGCCCCTGCTCGGCGACGATGAGCAGCGGCACGAGGCCGACGGACAGCGCGACGGCCCCGAACCAGTCGATGCGCACGCCCTCGCGGCGCGTGTGCGGGAGGCGCAGCACGCGGTAGACGACGGCCAGGGCGACGATGCCGATCGGCACGTTCACCAGGAAGACCCAGCGCCAGCCGGAGATGCCGAGGATGTTGTCGGCGCCGGAGAACAGGCCGCCGAGCACCGGGCCCAGCACCGAGCTGGTGCCGAACACGGCGAGGAAGTAGCCCTGGTACTTGGCGCGCTCCCGGGGCGGCACGATGTCGCCGATGATCGTGAGCGCCAGCGACATCAGGCCACCGGCACCCAGGCCCTGCACCGCGCGGAAGGCCGCCAGCTCGTACATCGAGGTGGCCGTGCTGCACAGCAGCGAGCCGATCACGAAGACCGTGATGGCGAACATGAAGAAGGGCTTGCGGCCGTAGATGTCCGACAGCTTGCCGTAGAGCGGGGTGACGATCGTCGAGGTGATGAGGTACGCGGTCGTGACCCAGGCCTGCAGCTTGTAGCCGTTGAGGTCGTCCGCGATGGTCCGGATCGCGGTCGAGACGATGGTCTGGTCGAGCGCGGCGAGGAACATGCCGGTCATCAGGCCCGACAGGATGTAGAGGATCTGCTTGTGCGACAGACCCGCGCCCGCGGTCTCCTCCTGTGGCGCCGTCGCGGCGGTCACTCGCCTTCCCGCATCAGCTTCAGGGCCTGCTCGAACTGCACCAGCGCCCGGTTCCCGAGGGTGACGAACTGGTCGATCTCCTCGTCGGTCCATTCCTCCATGAGCGGCCGGAGTTTCTCGTTGCGCTGCTTGCGGATGAAGTCGACCTTCGCGGTGCCGGCCTCCGTGGCCGAGACGAGGGCCGCGCGGCGGTCCGAGGGATCCGCCGTCCGCTCCGCGTAGCCGAGATTGGTCAGGGTGGTGACGTACCGGCTCGCGGTGGAGGGGTCCGTGTGGATCTGATCGGCGAGGACGGACGAGCGCATCGGCCCGCCCTTCACCAGTGCGAACAGCGCGGTGTACGCCGCGAGCTCGACGCCGTCGGGCGCGACCGCGTGCCGCGTCATCACCGCGTGGCGTTCCTTGAGCCGGGTGAGTTCGGCGATCACGCCGACGATCCCCTCGATCCGGTCCGCCCGTTCCTCGTCCGTCATCACGCCTCCGCAGGTCCCGTCCGCTCACGTCGCCGTGTTCGGACATGCAAAACTACGTGCAGCCTACAACTATTAGGAGAACTAGTCGACTCGGGCGAACCGGCCTATGCCGCCGATGTCAGGACGATTCTGGCACCCGTGAGGGCGACGAGCGCGGCGAAGTCGGTGCGGAAGATCGTGTCGTGCGTGCCCGCCGCGGCGTACAGGTCCGGAAAACCGGCGAGCGACTCGTCGATCACGGTCACCAGCGGTTGCGGGTGCCCTACGGGCGAGACGCCGCCGATGACCTGCCCGGTCGCCGCGGCGACGTCCTCGGGCCGCGCGCGGGTGATCGCGCCGTACCCCAGTCGCTCCGCGAGGCCTGCCGTGTCCACCCGGTGCCGCCCGCTCGAGAGCACGAGCAGGGGCGCACCGTCGGCCAGGAAGACGAGGCTGTTGGCGATCGCGCCCACCTCGCAGCCCAGTGCCGCGGCAGCCTCCGCGGCGGTCCTGGCGCCGTCCGGCACATGGCGGACGGTGTCGGGATGCCCCGCGGCGGCCAGTGCCGCCCGGACGGTCTCGGTACGGGTGGAGAACTGCTCGGTCACGGCGACCAGTATGCCCGCCCGCGTGGCGCGGACGACTACGCGGCGAGCAGGGTGGCGATGAGGTCCTTGGTGCGGGCGCCGCCCACGGGGCGGAGCACGACGGCATCGGCGACCTCGGCGGCGTAGACGTCCTCGATCAGGGACTTCAGGCCCGACGGCGTGCCCACGTAGGTGATGCCCTGGGCGGCGCCGTCCGGGGCGTAGCTGGCGCGGGCGTCGGCGGCGCGCTCATCGATCACCACGTCGACCTCGAGCGCGACCGCGGCCGGCTCCCGCCCGGCGCGCTCGGCCTCGGCACGCAGGTAGCCGCGCTGCCGCTGCGCCAGGCGCAGGTCGGCCGCGCGCACCCGGGTCAGGTGCACGGACTCCGGCTCACCGTCGACGGTGACCACGAGTGCGGGGCGGGAGACGGTCATGGTTCCTCCGGTTCAGTGCGATCGAGCGTCAGCGCGTTCGAGCGGTCAGGTCCTCCAGGGCGCGCACCAGGCGGCGCACGTCGTTCTCACCGGTGCCGAGGCCGATGCTGGCCCGCACGGCACCGTCGTAGCAGCCCAATCGGTTAACGACGGGATGGGCGCAGAACTTCCCGTCGCGCACGCCGATCCCGTACTCGGCCGAGAGGAACTCCGCGACTTCGCGCGGGGTGCGACCGGCCACGGTGAAGGCGACGATGCCCACCCGCTCGGTCGAGTCGGCCCAGATCTTGAGCGTGCGGATCCCGTCGACGCCCTCGAGCGAGCGCAGCAGCAGGTCGGTGAGGAAGCGCTCGTGCCGGGCGATGGCGTCCTCGCCGAGGCGCGTGATGGCCTCGCAGGCGGCGGCGATCGCGACCGCGCCGAGGACGTTCGGCGAGCCGGCCTCGTGCCGCGCCGGGCCGGTGTGCCAGGCCACCTCGACCGACTTCGAGACGGGCGTGCCGATCACCTCGTAACTCGCGCCCCCGCCGCAGCGGACCGGCTCGGCCTCGTCGAACCAGTCGGCGCGGCCGACGAGCACGCCGGAGCCGAAGGGCGCGTAGAGCTTGTGGCCGGAGAAGGCGAGGTAGTCGACGCCGCTCTCGCGCAGCGAGATCCGGCGGTGCGGGACCAGCTGGGCACCGTCGACCGCGATGCGCGCGCCGTGCCGATGCGCCAGCGCGGCGAGCCGGCGGATGGGCAGCACCTCGCCGGTGACGTTGGACGCGCCGGTCACGCTGACCAGGGCGGCGGGGCGGCTGCGCAGTTCCTTCTCGAGCACCTCCAGGGTGCCCTCGATCGAGAGCGGCGCGGAGATCACGCGGGCACCGCTCTTCTTCCACGGGAGCAGGTTCGCGTGGTGCTCGCAGTCGAGGACCACGACCTCGCCGGGCACGCAGCCGGCGAGCAGGTTGATCGAGTCGGTGGTGTTGCCGGTGAAGATCACGTGGTCGTCGGCGCGGGCGCCCACGAACTCGGCGACGATCTCCCGGGCCCGCTCGTAGCGCGAGGTGGAGCGCTGCGAGAGGTGGCCGGCGCCCCGGTGCACGCTCGCGTACTCCCCGAGCGCCTCCTGCACAGCGGCCTGCACCTCGACCAGCGCCGGAGCGCTCGCCGCGTAGTCGAAGTTGGCGTAGCGGACGGTCGCGCCGTCGCGGAGCGGGGCGTACTCGTCGGCGCCGGTGACGGCGGCGAGGGGACCCAGCGCGAGCGGGGTGCTGCGGACGGTGGGGGCGAGGCAGACGGCGGTGCGCTCGGTGGTGGCGATGCTCATGAGAGTCCTTCAACGTGTTGAGGACGCGCCGCGCCGAAACGACGGTGCAGCGAATCCGCGCTTGCCGCACACGTTCGGTGCGGCCAGGTCGTCACCCGGAGCACCCCACCGCGGAGGAGGGTTGCCGACCAGCGAGCCGGGGCTTGTCACTGGCACTCATGACCTGCGTCGAGAATGCACCGCGTCCCGGCCCGGCGTCAAGGTTCGAATCACGGCGACGCGAAACCCGGCGCGAGTAGATTCGCGGCATGACCGAGTGGACCTACCTGATGGACATGGACGGCGTACTCGTGCACGAGGAGCACCTCATCCCCGGCGCCGACTCCTTCATCGCGGAGCTCACGGGGGCCGGGACGCCGTTCATGGTGCTCACCAACAACTCGACGCGGACCCCTCGCGACCTGCGGGCGCGCCTGGTCGCCACCGGCCTCGACATCCCGGAGTCGCGGATCTGGACCTCCGCCCTCGCGACCGCGAAGTTCCTGCAGGACCAGCGGCCGAACGGCACCGCCTACGTGGTCGGCGAGTCCGGCCTGACCACGGCGCTGCACGACGTGGGCTACGTCCTCACCGACAACGATCCCGACTACGTGGTACTCGGCGAGACCCGCACGTACTCGTTCGAGGCGATCACCACCGCGATCCGGCTCATCGACCGCGGCTCGCGGTTCATCGCCACCAACCCGGATGCGACGGGGCCGTCGCGCGATGGACTGTTGCCGGCGACCGGTGCCGTGGCCGCCCTGATCCGCGAGGCCACGGGCCGCTCTCCCTACTACGTGGGCAAGCCGAACTCGCTGATGATGCGGTCCGCGCTGCGCGCCCTCGGTGCGCATTCCGCGGACACGTTGATGATCGGCGACCGGATGGACACCGACATCGTCTGCGGCCTGGAGGCGGGCCTGCGCACCATCCTCGTGCTCACCGGCATCTCCACCCGCGAGTCCGTGACCGCCTTCCCGTACCGCCCCACCCGCACGATCGATTCCGTCGCCGACCTGGTGGGTCACACGGACGACCCGTTCCCCGGCTGACGTGTTCGCCGGACGGCGAGGGCCGCGCCGACGCCGACGACGGCGGCCAGCGCTGCCATCATCAGGAAGGCGGCGCCGTACGCCGCCGCCTCGCCGGTGATCGCGGCGGTGGCGGCTACGATCACGGCGAGCCCCAGTCCCCCGCCGACCTGCTTGGCGCAGTTCATGATCCCCGACGCCGCGCCAGCCTCATCCCGCTGCACACCGGAGACGGTCATCGTGGTGAGCGGGAGATTCACCATTCCCGATCCCACGCCGATGAGGAGCGCCGGGAGCAGGATCGCCGTGAGGTAGGCCGATCCGGGGCCGAGCATGCTCTGCCACCCGAACCCTGCCACCAGGAGACCGGATCCGGCCGCGACCATCGCGGGCGCCGAGTGGCGCCGGAGCAGCCGCGGGGTCCAGCGCAGGCTCACCAGGAGTTGAATCACGGTGTGCGGCAGGAACGCCAGCCCGGCGACGAGCGCCGAATAGCCCAGCACCACCTGCATCTGCAGCGACAGGAAGAACCACATCGGCACGAGCGTGGCGCCGGTCAGCAGCATCCCGGCGTTGCCGCAGCGCACCGAGCGGATGGCGAGGAGCGCAGGCGGAAGAAGCGGGCGCTCGGTGCCACGATCACGCATGCGGAAGGCGCAGAGCAGGAGCGCACTCACGACGCCCGCCGCCACGGCGGCCTGCCACTGTCGCTCCCCCGCCGCGCTGAATCCCCCGGCCGCGAGCAGAAGCGCCGCCGTCGCGAGCGCTGCCGCGACCGGGTCGATCCCCGGAGCGCGGCGCGCCGGACGCCCCGAGCGGGCCGAGCGGGCCGCTTCGTGCGGCACCGTCGGGAGACCGCCCAGTGCCAGCATCACGGCGAGGGCACCGAGGGGCAGGTTCACGAGAAACACTGCCCGCCAGCCGAAGAGCTCGGTGAGTACGCCGCCGCAGAGGTTTCCCGCGGTGCCGCCGGCGATGCTCATCGCCGTCCACCACGCCATGGCGCGGATGCGGGGCTCGCCCTCCTCGAACGTGGTGGTGAGCATCGCGAGGGTCGCCGGGGCCACGAACGCCGCGGCGAGGCCCTGCAGGGCGCGACCCGCGAGCATCGATTCCACGCCTGTCGCAGCACCGCCCAGAGCGCTCGCGGCGGTGAACAGCGCCAGGCCTCCCGCGAACGTCCACCGCACCCCCGCCACGTCGGCGATCCGGCCGCCGAGCAGGAGGAATCCGGCGAAGGGCAAGGCGTACGCGGTGACCACCCACTGCTGACCGACACCACCGAGACCGAGATCGGCGCGAAGCGCGGGGAGCGCGACGTTCACCACCGAGACGTCCAGCGTGATCATCAGCTGCGCGAGGCACGCAGCGGCGAGAACCCTTGCGCGCATCACGCCTCCGTTCGTACGTCAGCTGTATCATCAACGTCGTGATACGAATGTATCAACAAGGAGGTTCCGATGCCACGGACCGTCGATCACGACGAGCGCAGGGCGCAGCTGTCGGATGCGCTGGCGCGGGTCGCCGCGCGCGACGGCCTGCACGCCGTGTCGATGCGATCCGTCGCCGCGGAAGCGGGCGTCTCCCTACGGCTGGTGCAGTACTACTTCACGAGCAAGGAACAGCTGCTCGTCGGGGCGCTGCGCCACTTGGAGGAGCAGTCGAACGCCCGCTGGCGAGTGCGACTGGCCCGCCTCGGTACCGATCCCACGCCCCGGCAGGTGCTGGACGCCTTCGTCGCAGAGGCGCTGCCGACCGACGCTCCCAGCCGCGACTTCTACCTGGTCTCCAACGCGTTCAGCGGACTTGCGACGACCGAGCCGACACTCGCGGCCGAGCCGCTCGCCGGGGGCGTCGGCCGCCTCCGGGAGAGCGTCGCCACCGCGTTCCGGGAGGCCGAACGCCTCGGCCGGCTCGTGCCCGGGGCGGATCCCGGCGTCGAGACCGACAGCCTCATCGCGCTGTGCAACGGCCTGAGCACCGCCGTGGTGATCGGCCATCACACCCCCGAGCGCGCGGTCGAGGTGGCCCGCTACCACCTCGACCGCGTCTTCCACAGCCGATGATCGGGCGCATGAAACCTGTCGTACGCCCGGCCTAACGTTCGAGCATGGAAGACCTCGATCCCTCAGATCCGATCATCGCCTACTTCCTCGGCCTGCTGCACACTGATGGCACGCACCATGGAGACGTCGGCCACAAGGGGCGCGTCACGATCGAGCTGGCTGAACGCGACGTTGACATCTTGCGCGCGCTTACTGAGGCCTTGCCACTCAAGACGACGATCCGCACGCGAACACGAGTAACGAACTTCAGTGGCGGCAAGCAGTACACCTGCTTCAGCCTCAGTGTGTTCGACCAGGAGTTCCGCCGCTGGCTCGCCACGATGCGGATGCCGCCGGGCCGCAAGGCGACGTCCGTGGGACCGCCGTCATGCGAGTTCTCCCATCGCGATTACCTCCGGGGAATCATCGACGGAGACGGGTCGGTCGGATTCACGAAGACTGGTACACCGTTCGTCTCCTTCGTCACTGCGAGTGCGGAACTCGCCGAATTCGTCGGTGGCGCCATCCACGCGACCTCTCACCGATCCCGTACCCTTCGTAGGAACGCACGGGACGACGTATTCAACGTCATGGTGACGAATGTCCCTGCCGCTCAACTCGCAGACTACATCTGGCCCAGCCCCGACGTTCTCGGTATCGAACGCAAGAAGGAGTCCGGCCTATCGGTAGCGCAGTGGCGTCCACCTGCAGAGAAGGCTGGACGCTACGGCGTCGTCCGACGGCGTTGGACCCCCGGGGACGATGCAATCGTCGTCGCCAACACCGATGAGGCTGCGGCTTTCGCCCTGGGGCGCACGATCAAGAGTATTGCGGTCAGGCGCTGGCGCCTGGAGAGGGCACTAGCCCGAGAAGCAACTGTCGCGTCGTCCGGGCCGCGAAACAGCGACGGCTCTGATTGCCGCAGGCATCGCGATAGGGACGACGCAAAATTCACCACGCAGGCAGCCAAGCCGCGAACAACTCGGTGACCCGGTCACATTCGGCCTCAGTCTCGAGCATGAGATCCGAGCCACCGTCGTAGGGACAGTGCTGCCAGGCCCAGGTGGAACCCGTGAGTACGACCTCAGGTACACCCCACTCCGCCACCAGGCGGAACAATTCATGCAGCACCGGCGCATCCCGCCGGACACAGTGTAGGTAGAGATGGGCCCAGATCTGTTCCTCGTCATTGGGGTATCCCTCAGAGACACTGCGCCAATAGCGTGGCCGCGGCAATAGGTTGGCTATCGCCGTCGATCGCCGTACCGGGCGCGAAGAATTTGAGTACGCGCGTGTCACCACCGTGAGAACCTCTTCGCGCCCGCGCAGTTCATCGAGCATGGCGAAGTCTCGACGAAGAAGCTCCGCGTACTCCTCGTCCGAGTCGGGATACTGCTTGCTCTCAGGGAGGCTGTGCAACCGAACCCACCAACCGCCCGGGGGACTCCGAAGGTCCTGAGCACTCCTTGGGAGATCGCCGAACCTCTTCCGCCACGCGGCATCGAACTCGGCGACCTCCGCCGCGGTCGGGCGCCGGACCCCATCGCCCTCACCCATCGTCGTGGCTCCATCGGAGCACGTCGACGCCAGCGAAGTCGAAGGACAGGAAGCCGTCGAGGATGGCCCGCTCACGGTCGGTGAGCGGGCGCAGGCTCGTAGGCTCAACCCGTTCCATGAGCTGCACCGTAGATCGTCTCGCGATCCGGCCGCCAATGGTTTCACCGGCGAATACTCCGTTGAACCCGTGCGTACGGGAACCTAGCGTCGACCACATGCCGCCCGTACACCGCGCCGTCGCGTCTCTGCAGCTCAGCGGGGATACCCTCGACCCGCTGATCATCACCCGGATACTCGGCACCCCGCCGACGCAGTCCTACGGGCGGGGTGACCTCGTCCCGGCCGGACACGGAACCCGGACCGCCCAGTTCGGCCTGTGGTCCCTCGGAGCCGAGGACACCGAGCCCGCCGACATCGATACGCAAGTGGCACAGCTGCTGAGCGGACTCCCCGCCGATCTCGGCGTCTGGCGCGAGCTGTCCGATCGATACGCCCTCCGCCTGTTCTGCGGATGGTTCCTGCAGGGCGGGAACGAGGGCGTGGTCCTCTCCGCGACCACGCTCGGCGCACTCGCCGAACGAGGCATCTCCCTCGACCTCGACATCTACAGCGCGCCCCATCGATTCAACGACCCCGTGTGATTTCTCAGCAGTGCCGATCGGCTCGCGCCGAGCACGTCTAGGGTGGGCGAATGGCATTGCTGGAGGTCATCGCGCTCGACGCCCGGGACGCCGTCGCCGCGCAGGAGGGTGGGGCGGACCGCGTGGAGCTCGTCGCCGACATGGCGGCCGACGGGCTCAGCCCCTCCACCGACGTTGTCGCCGAAGTGCTCACGGCGACGGATCTGCCCGTACGCGTGATGATCCGGCTCGCCGATGGCTTCGCCCCAGGAGACCTAAACGCACTGTTACGGCGCACCGACGAGCTGAGAGGCGCAGGGGCACAGGAGTTCGTCCTCGGCTTCCTCACGTCGGGCGGCGCCGTAGACCTGCCGGCAGTCACGCGCATCGTCGACGAACTCGACGGCGCTCCCTGGACCTTCCACCGCGCGATCGATCACTGCGCCGACCGGGAATCGCTCCGCACAGCGATCGCAGACCTGCCCGGGCTCGACACGATCCTCACCGCCGGCGCCACGAACGGCGTGGACGACGGCATCGACATACTGGCCGCAGAAGAGCAAGGACCGCAGCAGATCCTGGTCGGGGGCGGATTGCGCCTCGATCACCTCCCGCGGCTGCGGGCCGCGGGGATCGACGCCTTCCACATCGGCAGCGCCGCTAGACCGCAGGGCTGGGAGTCACCGGTCTCGGCAGAGGCGGTCCGTCTGTGGCGCAAGGCCATCGACGTGCAAGCCCGCTGAGTGCGGTCGGAAACCCACCGATACGGTAGGAAACCGACCACGCTCACGGCGCTGGCTCAGCCCAGCGCCGCGGCGAGTTGCGCAGCCGTCAGCGGACGATCCGAGAGCACCAGCCGGACCGCTCCCGGATCGGGATTGCCGGCGTCAGGACCGCGGTGCACCTCCGTCAGACCGACTTTGACCGCCACGCGCGCCGACGCGGCATTGTGTTCCACCAGGTATGCGACGATCGGTGTCTCCCGATCCCGTTCCCGCACGGCTTCGATCCCCCGACGCGCTACCGCCGTCGCGATGCCCCGCCCGTGGACCTCCGCCGCCAGGCGATAGCCCAGGTTCCAGAACGCTCGGTCGTTCGGACCTCCGCGCAGGTCACACCCTCCGTACCCGATTACCGCACCGTGATCCCGGACGACCCACGGCCCCAATCCGTCTCGTTCCCACGCCGCGATCCACTGTTCGACCAGACCGCGTGTCCGATCGGGTTCGGTATGCCGAAGGCTCGGATAGTGCGTCCACACTCGCGGATCCCCGAGGATCGTGTGCAGCGCAGGCGCATCGCCGGCCGTCGGACGGCTGAGGTCCAGCTCCGGGAAGCGCATGTCTCAGCCGAGGGCGCGGTCCAGGTCGGCGATGAGGTCGTCGACGTTCTCCAGTCCCACGGACAGGCGCAGCATCGAGTCGGTGAGGCCGATCTTCGCGCGGCCCTCGGGACCCGTCGCGCGGTGCGTCGTGGTGGCGGGGTGCGTGATCAGTGACTTGGCATCGCCGAAGTTGTTGGAGATGTCGATGACCTGCAGCCGGTTGAGGAACTCGAAGGCGCGCTCCTTGCCGGCCAGGGCACCGTCGGCCAGCTCCAGGGTGATCACGGTGCCGCCGGCCTTCATCTGCCGCTTCGCCAGCTCGTGCTGCGGGTGCGAGGGCAGGAAGGGGAAGAGCACCTTCGAGACCCGCGGGTCGGCGTCGAGGAACTCCGCGACCTTCTGCGCGTTCGCGCTCACCCGCTCGGCCCGCAGGTCCAGCGTCTCCAGCGCCTTGAGCAGCACCCAGGCGTTGAACGGCGCCATCGCAGGGCCGGTGTGCCGCATCAGCTGCTTCACGGGACCGTCGATGTAGTCGAACCGGCCGAGGATCGCGCCGCCCATGACGCGGCCCTGGCCGTCCATCGTCTTGGTGGAGGAGTGCACGATCACGTCGGCGCCCATCCCGAGCGAATCCTGGTAGCCGACGGGGGTGAAACCGGCGTCGAGCACGACCTGCGCGCCCGCGGCATGGGCCAGCGAAGCCACGGCGCTCACGTCGACGAGGCCCTGCATCGGGTTCGCGGGGGTCTCGAAGAAGACGGCCTGGGTGGGGACGCTAAGCGCCTCCTCCCACTGGGCGAGGTCCTCGCCGTCGACGAAGACGGTCTCGATGCCCCAGCGCGGCAGGATCTCGTTGCAGACGACGTAGCAGGAGCCGAACAGCGAGCGGGCTGCGACGAGCCGGTCGCCGGCCTTGAGCAGCGCGCCGAGTGCGGTGAAGACTGCGGACATGCCGGAGGCGGTCGCGAAGCATGCCTCGCCGCCCTCCAGGAGGCGCAAGCGCTCCTGGAACATCGCCACCGTCGGGTTGCCGTAGCGCGAGTAGACGAACCGGTCGATGTCGCCGTTGAACGCGGCCTCCGCCGCCTCGGCGCTCTCGTAGGTGTAGCCCGAGTTCAGGAACAGCGCCTCGGAGGTCTCCTCGTAGTTCGTGCGCAGGACGCCGCCGCGCACGGCGTACGTCTCGGGCCGCAGGCCGTCGGGCAGGGGACTGAACTCCGTCATGGCCTCAGCCTAGAACTGCCGCCAGGGCAGGCCGTCGGCGCGCCAGCCCGCGACGCCCCTATGTCCGAGTGCGTCGACGGGCCCCTCGAAGCCGTCGAGCACGTTGTACGCGCGCTCCACGCCCGCCGCGGTGGCCGTCTCCGCGGCGCCGATCGAACGGTGGCCGGAGCGGCAGAGGAAGACGACGGGGGCGTCGTCGGTCATGCCCTTCGCGCGGAGTTCCTCGACGAAGGTCGGGTTGCGCGCACCGTCGGGGTAGCGCTGCCATTCGACGAGCACGGGGTTGCGACCGACCTGCGACAGCTCGGGGATGCCGACGTAATTCCATTCGGCCTCGGTGCGGCAGTCGACGAGGATCGCCGACGGGTCCTGCTGCAGCAGGGCCCAGGCCTCGCGCGGGGTCAGGTCTCCGGCGTAGCTCACGAGCACTTCTTCCACTTGTCGTCCTCGCGGACGAACTTCGCCTGCTCGGTGCGTTCGCCCGCCTTCTCGTACGTCACCGTCAACTCCGCGGACGCGGTATCGCCGTTGACGGTGAGATTCTTCACGCCCTTCTCGTCGAGCTTGGCCTCGCCCTCCTTCTCGACGACCGCCTTGCGCGCGTCGGTGAAGCCGGCCTCCTTCGGGAAGTCGGCGGCGGCGCGGTCCTTCGCGCAGGTGTTGGCGACCAGGTCCGAGTACCTCCCCTTGTTCAGGGCGCCGTAGTACTGGCCGATCGTGACCTGGACCTGCGCGGAGTCGCTGAGCCGCTCGTCCGACGGGCGGATGGCGTTCCAGGCGAGGACGCCGCCGATCAGCAGCACCGCGACCACGAGGGCGATGAGGAAGGGCGTGGCCGTGGTGCGGCGCTCGGGAGGCGGTCCGGCGGGGCTCTTGTCTGCGCTCACTGAGTTCTCTACCCTCTGCTACTAGAACACGTTCCAGTTCCTGGGGCGGGGTGGAATCCGCCACCCGCACTAGGAACAGTTGATAAGTCCGCACTAACCTGGTGGGGAACTTCAACCGCGTATGCAGACAAGGTAGCCGACTTCACATGACCGAACAGAACCGCCCGTTGCGCGTCGCGATCGTGGGCGCGGGCCCCGCAGGCATCTATGCGGCGGACGCCCTCATGAAGTCCGACGAGGCGAAGGACCCCGGCGTCAGCATCGATCTCTTCGAGAAGATGCCCGCCCCGTTCGGCCTGATCCGGTACGGCGTCGCGCCCGATCATCCGCGGATCAAGGGCATCATCACGGCCCTGCACAAGGTGCTCGACAAGCCGCAGGTGCGCCTGCTGGGCAACCTCGATTTCGGCAAGGACTTCACCCTCGAGGACGTCCGCCGCCACTACGACGCGGTGATCTTCTCCACCGGCGCCGTCGCCGACCGCAACCTGGAGATCCCCGGCATCGACCTGGACGGCAGCTACGGCGCCGCCGAGTTCGTGGCCTGGTACGACGGCCACCCGGACTTCTCCCGGGAGTGGCCGCTCACGCAGGAGAAGGTGGCCGTCCTGGGCGTCGGCAACGTGGGCCTCGACGTGGCCCGCGTGCTGGCCAAGACCGCCGACGAGCTGCTGCCGACCGAGATCCCGCCGAACGTCTACGAGGGCCTCAAGCTCAACCAGGCGAAGGAGGTGCACGTCTTCGGCCGCCGCGGACCCGCGCAGGTCAAGTTCACGCCGCTCGAGCTCAAGGAGCTCGACCACTCGCAGACCATCGAGGTCGTCGTGAACCCCGAGGACATCGAGTACGACGAGGGCTCGGCGAAGGCCCGCCGCGAGTCGAAGATCACCGACCAGGTCGCCACGATCCTCGAGAACTACGCGATCCGGGAGCCCACCAACCGCCCGCACAAGCTGTTCATCCACCTCTTCGAGTCGCCCGTCGAGATCCTCGGCGAGGACGGCAAGGTCACGGGCCTGCGCACCGAGCGCACCGAGCTCGACGGCACCGGCAACGTGCGCGGCACCGGCACGTTCACCGACTGGGAGATCGGCGCCGTCTACCGCGCGGTCGGCTACCTGTCCAACGACCTGCCGGAGATCCCCTTCGACGACCAGGCCGGCGTCATCCCCAACGAGGCCGGACGTGTCATCGACGCAGGTCAGCACATCGAGGGCGTGTACACCACCGGGTGGATCAAGCGCGGCCCCGTCGGTCTCATCGGCCACACCAAGGGCGATGCCAATGAGACCATCGCCTGCCTGCTGGAGGACTTCCACGCGGGCAAGCTCAACGCCCCGTCGGACCCCTCGCCCGAGGGCGTCACCAACTGGCTCGACGACCACGAGACCCCGTACACCACCTGGGACGGTTGGTACCGCCTCGACGAGCACGAGCGCAGCCTGGGCGAGGCCGAGGGCCGCGAGCGCGTGAAGGTCGTCGAGCGCGACGACATGCTCGCCGCTTCCGAGCCGGGCAAGGTCCAGCAGGACTAGTCCGGAGCGCATGTACGACGGTGCCGCCGTCCCGATAATTCGGGGCGGCGGCACTTTTCGCTCACGATGATTCTAATTCGGTCGCATGGCACCCGGACCTACGCGCGACGCCACTTCCCCGCTCGACACTCCAACCCGCGCCCCCTGTCGCTCGACGAAGCCTTGCAGGGTTCACCGACCTCCGGTGTCGTATCCGTGCGCCAGGTGCCGCCACGACAGGTGAGCCCCGGCGCCTTATCGAACGTCTCGCACGCTTTGCCCACTCGCGGCGGCGAGTTGTCGACGCGCCACTCGCCGAACCGGCACTCGTAACCCGGCTTGGTCTCGAACATCCGGCACTCGCGCCCGGCCGTGGGATCGGCGGAGGTGGCACCCGCCCCTACCAGCCCGGGCACCATCAGGGCCGCGGCCACCGCGGCGAGCGCACCGCGGGAGGCCCGCATCTTCCGGTTCTGCATGTGCAACATCGTAGGCGAACTCTCCGCCACCGACGGCACACCCGCACAACCGACGGAACCGGGCCGCGGTGCGGTGGATTTTGCCCGCTGAGCGGACAAAATCGACCGCAGAGCGAGCCGGCCGCGTGACCGCTACTCTCGAGCCCAGTCCCAGACGGGCCAGAGGGCGCGGCCGAGGGCCTCGCCGCGCGAGGTGAGCTCGTACTGCTTGTCGGGGAGCTTGCGGGCGATGCCCTTCTCGACCAGGTGGGCGAGCCGGGTGGCGAGCACGCTGGAGCTGCAATTGCCCATGCGCCTGCGTAATTCGAGGAATCCGAGCGAGCCCGGCTCGAGCTCCCAGACGATGCGCAGCACCCAGCGCTGACCGAGCAGGTCCATCGCCGCGACGACCTCGTCGTCCGGGTTCTCGCGCCGCTGGGGCACCACATCACGCACTGACACGGAACAGAGCCTACTTGCGCTTCTGATTTCGAAGCGGCATTCTGTCGACAGTTCTAAATCAGAAGCACGGAGGTTCAGTAATGGCGGTCGTAGTGGTGACCGGAGCGTCCCGCGGGGTCGGCGCCGAGACGGCGGTAGCGCTCGGCGGGCGCGGGCACGACGTGGTGGTGAACTACCGCGAGAAGGAGCGCCGGGCCGAGAAGGTGTGCGAGCTGGTCCGCGAGGCGGGCGGGCGCGCGATCGCCGTGGGCGCCGACGTGACCTCCCCCGACGGGCCGGCCCACCTGCTCGACGCGGCGGTCGCGGAATTCGGCGGTGTCGACGCCGTGATCCTCAACGCCTCCGGCGGGCTCGAACTCGGCGCCGACGAGGACTACGCCATGCGGCTCAACCGGGACGCGCAGGTCGCGGCCGCCCGCGCGGCCGCGGAACGCCTGCGGCCGGGAGGGCGCATCGTCTTCGTCACCAGCCACCAGGCCCACTTCTCCGAGACCCGCCCGGTCCCCGCCGGCTACGAGCCGATCGCGGCCAGCAAGCTCGCCGGAGAGCGGGCGCTGCGCGCCTTCGCCACCGAACGGGACCTCGACCTGCGCGTCGTCTCCGGCGACATGATCGAGGGCACGATCATCGTCCGCCTCCTGGAGCGTCGCGACCCCGCGGCCGTCGAGGCCCGGCGCGCGCAGGGACCCCTCCCCACCGTCACCGAGTTCGCGGCCGCGATCGCCGGCACCGTCGACGCCGACGCGGCCGTGGCACACACCACGTATGTAGGCGGCCAGGATTATTTAGGGTAGCCTCAGCTCATGGGTAGAGGAGTGACCGGCCTGATCCTCAAGGCGATGCGGGCGGACGACTACGTTTTCACAGTGCTCTCGACGGAGTCCGTCAGCGAGCACTATCACCGCATCCGCTTCGACGGCGGTGACTTCCTGCAGGACAACCCCTGGTTCCCGACCATGTGGGTGCGCCTCTGGGTCCCCAAGAGCGGCGCCGCCACGACCGATGAGGACGAGGGCAGCCTCGTGCAGCGCGGCTACACGATCGTCGCGCCGGAGGGCTCGGAGTTCAGCATCGAGTTCGCGATCCACGACGGCCCCGCGCCCCGCTGGGCCCTCGACGCCGAGCCCGGCGACCGCATCGCCGCCACCATGATGGGCGCCGACCTGACCGTCCCGGAGGAGCCGGCACCGTCGGAGTACGTGCTCGTGGGCGACGCCGCCTCGATCCCCGCGATCAACAGCATCCTGCGCACCGCGCAGGCCCCGTGCCGCGTGTACCTCGAGTACCAGCACGACGCGGAGCGGGAACTGCCGGTGGACAGCGAGACCGTCACCTGGGTGCCGCGCGAGAACCGCGGGGCCACACTGGTGTCCACCGTCATCGGCGCGGGAATCGGCACCGAAGCCTTCCTGTTCGTCGCCGCCGAGACCAAGGCCACGCGCGAGATCACCAAGGCCGCCAAACGCGATTTCGGCCTGTCCAAGGAACGGATCAAGTCGCAGGCCTACTGGCTCCAGCGCGGGTAATCCGGTGGCGCCCCGCACTGCGCGCGCCTAGCCTGCATCCCGTGAGTTCTTCGGCAGCAGCCGCCGCAGCAGCGGCGGCAGTGGTGGACCGCGGCCGCGCATAGCGGCGGCGGAGCCTTCCCCACCTTCTCGGCTTCACCGCCCCAGCATCCTTCCGCTGGGCGGCGATTCGCGCTGCCCGGGTGATCCTCTACCCGGAGAACTCCTTCATGCCCACCCATCACGGGGGCCGTCACGAGCACGGCCAGAACTTCCTCACCGACGGTGCCGTCATCGCCCGCGTCGTCGACCTCACCCGCCGCACCGACGGCCCCATCGTCGAGATCGGTCCCGGCGCAGGCGCGTTGACCGAACCCCTACTCCGACTGGGACGTCCACTCACCGCCGTCGAGATCGACCGGCGCCACGCGGGCCGCATGCGACGCGCACTGCCTGCGGCGACCGTCGTGCACGGCGACTTCCTACAGCACCGGCTGCCCACCGAACCTCATGCGGTGGTGGGCAATCTGCCCTTCCACCTCACCACCGCCGTCCTCCGCAAGCTGCTGCACGCACAGCACTGGACCGGCGCGGTCCTCATCGTGCAGTGGGAGGTCGCACGGCGGCGGGCAGGCGTCGGCGGCGCGACGATGATGACCGCGCAGTGGTCGCCCTGGTACGAATTCGGCCTCGCCGGCCGGATCCCCGCCGCCGCGTTCACACCGCGGCCCGCGGTGGACGCGGGCCTGCTCACGATCACGCGCCGGCGCACCCCGCTCGTGCCGACGGCGCAGCGCCGCACGTACGCGGCCTTCGTGCACGCCGTCTTCACCGGCCGCGGCCGCGGGCTCCCGGAGATCCTCGCGGGCGTCGCGCCACGGCATCGTCGGGCCGAGGCGCGGAGGTGGGCGGTCGGACGCGGCGCCCGACTCCCCCGCGACCTCCGCACGGAGGACTGGACGGAGGCCTTCGCGCGGTTCGCCTAGTCCTGCGGGCGCTGCGGGGGCAGGCCGATGGAGGTGGCCGGGTTGTGGTCGTACTCCTCGGTCTCCGGAGTCTTCGGGCGCGTCGCGGTCTCGCCGGTCGCGGGCCGCGGGGCGGGCTGGATCGGGCGGGGCTGCGCGGGCCGCCGGGCACCGACGGGGTGCATGCTCGTCGGCGCGACCGGATCGCCCGGACCCGGCTGCGGCGGGGCCACGCGCGAGGACGGCTGTTGGGGCGGAACGACCGGCGACGCGGCGGTCGGCGGGGCCGGCGGCACCGGGGGCTGCCCCGGCCCCGGCTGCGCGGGACGCGGCGGCGGGCCCTGCGGGGGCTGGGCGGACGGGGGCTGCGGAGCCTGCTGCGCGGGTCCGGGCTGCGCGGGCCGCTGGACCGGCATCGCGCGGGTGGAGAGGTCCTCGGGCGGCTGCGGCCGCTGGATCGGTACGGCGGTGGTCTCGGGCGCGCCCTGCTGCACCGGATCGGCGCTGTCGACCACGACGACGCGGCCCGCCGCCTCGGCGGCGTTGGCGCGCGCGACCTCGACGGTGTCGGCGGTCGCGACCGCCACACCGAGCCGCCGCTTGGCGTAGCCCTCCGGCTTGCCGAACAGGCGCAGGTCGCTCTCGGGCACGTCGAGCGCGCGCGAGACGCTGTCGAAGGCCACGGAGCTGCTGTCCTTCGTCCCGTAGATCACCGCCGACGCGGCCGGCGACATCAGCGAGGTGTCCACCGGCAGGCCGAGGATCGCGCGGGCGTGCAGCTCGAACTCGGAGAGCCGCTGCGAGCCCAGCGTCACCAGGCCGGTGTCGTGCGGCCGCGGCGAGACCTCGGAGAAGTAGACGTCGTCGCCCTTGACGAAGAGCTCCACGCCGAAGACGCCGCGGCCACCCGTGCCGCCGTCGCCGAGCGCCGTGGTGATGCGGCCCGCGACGGAGGTCGCCGCGTCGTAGGCTGCCTGGCTCATGGCCTGCGGCTGCCAGGACTCGACGTAGTCACCGTCGGACTGGCGGTGCCCGATCGGCTCGCAGAAGCGCGTGACCACCTTGCCGCGATCGGTGTCGTAGACGCGCACCGTGAGCAGGGTGATCTCGTAGTCGAAGTCGACGAAGCCCTCCACGATGACCCGCTCGTTCCGGACGCGGCCGCCCTCGACGGCGTACTCCCAGGCACCGTCGAGCTCCTCGACCGAGCGCACCACGGACTGGCCCTTGCCCGAGCTCGACATCACCGGCTTGATCACGCACGGGAAACCGACCTCGCGCGACGCGGCGCGCACCTCCTCGAGCGACGAGGCGAACGCGTACGGCGAGCACGGCAGGCCGAGCTCCTCGGACGCGAGCTTGCGGATGCCCTCGCGGTCCATCGTCAGCGCGACGGCCCGCGCGGTGGGGATGACCTCGGCGAGCCCCTCCTCATCGACGGCGAGGAGGGCGTCGGTGGCGAGCGCCTCGATCTCGGGGACGACGAAGTCGGGCTTCTCCTCCTCGATGACGCGGCGCACCTCGGCGGCGTCGGTCATGTCGATGACGTGGCTGCGGTGCGCGACCTGCATCGCGGGCGCGTTCGCGTACCGGTCGACGGCGATCGTCTCCACGCCGAGCCGCTGGAAGGCGATCACCACCTCCTTGCCCAGCTCGCCCGAACCCAGCATCAGCGCCTTGGTGGCACCGGGGGTGAGCGCCGTGCCGATCCGGGGGTTGCCGCCGGTCTCGCTGAGGTTCGTCATGGGTCCATTCTGGCAAACGCGGAGCACCGCGGCGCGGCTGCCGACCTGTCGATTCGCGTTTGTTTCCGATCGTTCTGCGGTGGTGAGCGTTTCGGTTGTTCCCGCGCGGAGCGCCGCGCCGGGCGCCTACGTTCGGAGCATGAAGGCACTCGTGATCAGGAGCGCCGTGGTCGCGGCGACCGGCGGACTCATCTTCGGCTTCGACACGGCGGTGATCTCCGGTGCCGAGAAGCAGATCCAGGAGCAGTTCGGCCTGTCCGACGCCGCCCTCGGATTCACCGTCACGACGGCGCTCATCGGCACCATCGTCGGTGCGCTCGTCTCCGGCCGGCTCGCCGACCGGTTCGGCCGGAAGAAGGTGCTGTACGCGATCGGCGTGCTCTACGTCGTGAGCGCCGTCGGCTGCGCGTTCGCGCCCACCTCCTCGGTCGAGATACTCCAGCTCTTCCGATTCCTCGGCGGCCTCGGCATCGGCGCGTCGAGCGTGTGCGCCCCGATCTACACCGCCGAGATCGCGCCGCCGAAGTTCCGCGGGCGACTCGTGGGCCTGGTCCAGTTCAACATCGTCGCGGGCATCCTCGTGGCGTACGCGTCGAACGCGATCATCCGCACGGTCATGGGCGACGACCCGCACGCCTGGCGCTGGATGCTCGGGGTCATGGTCGTTCCGGCCGTCCTGTTCCTCGTCATGCTCCCGACGGTGCCGGAGACGCCCCGCTGGCTGGCCGGGCACGGCGACCTCGTGGCGGCGCGCGCCACGTCCGAGCGGCTCTGCTCCACGCCGGCCGAGGCCGACGCCCAGATGGCGGAGATCCAGGAGTCCCTGGCCGCCGAGCAGGGCCGCGAGCGCACCAGGTTCTACACCCGTGGCCACCGGAAGGTGATCCTGCTGGCCATCGCCATCGCCTTCTTCAACCAGATGTCCGGCATCAACGCGATCCTCTACTACGCGCCGCGCGTCATGCAGGACGCCGGCGCCAGCACCGATGCGGCGTACCTGATGTCGGTGGCGGTCGGCGTGATGAACCTGATCGCGACGATGGCCGCCCTCACGGTGATCGACCGGCTCGGCCGCCGGCGGCTCATGCTGATCGGCTCGGTGGGCTACCTGATCTCCCTCGGCTTCATGGCGGCCGTGATGTTCTACTACGAGAGCGACGGCCGCTCGTTCGACGGCACCTCGTCGATCCTGGTCCTGCTCGGGCTCATGGTCTTCATCGCCTCCCACGCCTTCGGCCAGGGTGCGGTGATCTGGGTGTTCCTGTCCGAGATCTTCCCCAACAGCATCCGCGGTCGCGGGCAGGCGCTCGGTAGTCTCACGCACTGGGTGTGGGCCGCGATCACGAGTTTCGCGTTCCCGCCGATCATCGGCGCCTTCGGCGGCGGCGTCGCCTTCTCGATCTTCTTCGGGTTCATGGTGCTGCAGCTGCTCTGGGTGATAAAGGTGATGCCGGAGACCAAGGGCATACCGCTCGAGGAGATGGCCGAGCGGCTGGGCCTCGACGACGCCGACGGCTCCACGGATCCGCTGGCCGCGAAGGGACATTGAGATGACCGATCGGACGCTGTGCCTGGGCGAGGCGCTCGTCGACGTGGTCCTGCGCGACGGTGCCGAGCCGTCCGAGCACGTGGGCGGGAGCCTGTTCAACGTCGCGTGCGGGCTGGCGTCGCTGGGCGATCCGACGTCGATCCTGTCGTGGTGGGGGCGGGACGTGCGCGGGCACCGCATCGCCGAGACCGCGTCGCGGGCGGGGGTCGAGGTCGTCGCCGGGTCCGACGGTGCCGCCAACACCCCGCTCGCGTACGCGCACGTCGACGCCGAGGGACGCGCGACGTACGAGTTCGACCTGGCCTGGGAGGTGCCCGACATCGGCTCCCTGGAGCGCTACGGTCACCTGCACACCGGCAGCTTCGCCGCGACACTCGCGCCGGGCGCCGACGGTGTGCGCGACGTGGTCTCCCGGATCCGGGACCACGCCACCGTCTCCTACGACCCCAACATCCGGCCCGCACTGATGGGCACGCCCGCCGAGGTGCTCCCGCGGGTGATGGAGATGATCGCGCAGTCCGACGTGGTGAAGGCCAGCGACGAGGACATCGCCTGGCTGCACCCCGACGAGCCCGTCGAGGACGTGATGCGCCGCTGGATCGCGGCGGGACCCGCGATGGTGGTGCTCACCCGCGGGCCGTGGGGCGCGTACGCGCTGCTCGCCGGCAACCGGGACATGCTGCACGTGGACCAGCTGACCGTCGACGTGGGCGACACCGTCGGGGCCGGCGACTCGTTCATGGCGGGCCTCGTCTCCGGCCTGCTCGACGCCGGCTACTTGGGCTCGCGGTACGCCGCCCGACGGCTGCGGTCCGCGCAGTGGAGCGACGTCCAGCCCGCGCTCCACCGCGCCGTCATCACCTCAGCACTCACCGTGAGCCGCGCCGGCGCCTACGCACCCTCGATGGACGAGGTCGAGGCGGTCCGCGCGCAGGATCCGACGCTGCGCTGAGCGCTCGGCGAGCGGCCGGACTCCGCGCGGCGGCCACAGACACCACGGGGCGACGCGGGCGGGTCGGATTCGCAGGCGGCTGCCAGGCGATCCCCAGGGAGCGGTCGCATCATCTGTGCAGCGCGGTCGCAGTGACCGCACCGACCGAAGCGAGAAACCGATGACCGAACCCACCGAACCGCAGGCGACGCCGACCGCGCCGATCCCGCCGGCCACCGCGACCCCGGCCGCGGACGCGGCACCGTCGAAGACCGGGCCGTCGAGGAAGCTGCTGATCGCGGCGATCGTCTTCGGACTCATCGGGATCAGCGGCGTCAGTTTCACCGCCGGCTACTGGGTCAACGAGGTCACCGGCACGCACAAGGCCCACTCCGTGCACCACCGCGGGCCGGGCGGCCCCGACGCCAAGCAGCACGGCCCCGGCCGCGGCGAGGGACCGCGGATGCACCGCGTGACCCCCACGACCGGCGCCCCCGCGACCTCGGTGACGCCCACCCCGGCCCCGACGCCCTAGCGCGACTCAGACGATGGCGCGGCGGACGATGGTCTCGTCGCGGCCCGGCCCGACGCCGATGCACGAGATGTGCGCGCCGGAGAGCTCCTCGAGCCGCAGCACGTAGTCCTGGGCGTTCTTCGGCAGGTCCTCGAAGGTGCGGCAGCCGGAGATGTCCTCCCACCAGCCGGGCATCGTCTCGAAGATCGGCTTCGCGTGATGGAAATCGGTCTGGTTGGGCGGCATCTCGTCGTACCGCACGCCGTCGATCTCGTAGGCCACGCAGATCGGCACGTTCTCGATGGAACTGAGCACGTCGAGCTTGGTGAGGAAGTAGTCGGTGATGCCGTTGACGCGGGTCGCGTAGCGGGCGATCACGGCGTCGAACCAGCCGCAGCGGCGCGCGCGACCGGTGGTGACCCCCACCTCGCCGCCGTGCTTGGCGAGGTACTCGCCCCACTCGTCGAAGAGCTCCGTCGGGAACGGGCCCGAGCCGACGCGGGTGGTGTACGCCTTGAGGATGCCCAGCACGGTCGTGATGCGGGTGGGGCCGATGCCCGAGCCCACCGACGCGCCGCCCGAGGTGGGGTTCGACGAGGTGACGTACGGGTAGGTGCCGTGGTCGACGTCGAGCAGGGTGCCCTGCGAGCCCTCCAGCAGCACCGTCTCGCCGCGCTCCAGCGCGAGGTTGAGCTCGAGGCGGGTGTCGGCGATGCGGCGCTTGAAGCTCTCCGCGAGCTCCAGCGTCTCGTCGACCACCTGGCGCGGGTCGAGCGCGCGGCGGTTGTAGATCTTGGTGAGCACCTGGTTCTTGAACTCCAGTGCCGCCTCGACCTTCTGGGTGAGGATCGACTCGTCCAGCACGTCCTGCGCGCGGACGCCGACACGGGCGATCTTGTCCTGGTAGCAGGGACCGATGCCGCGGCCGGTGGTGCCGATCTTCTTGTTGCCGAGGAAGCGCTCGGTGACCTTGTCGATGGCCACGTGGTACGGCATGAGCAGGTGCGCGTCGGCCGAGAGCAGCAGGTTCGACGTGTCCACGTCGCGCGCCTCGAGGCCGTCGAGCTCGGCGAGCAGGACCGAGGGGTCCACGACGACGCCGTTACCGATGACGTTCTTCACACCCGGGGTCAGAATGCCCGACGGGATGAGATGCAGAGCGAACTTGTCGCCGTTCGGCAGGACCACCGTGTGGCCGGCGTTGTTGCCGCCCTGGTAGCGAACCACCCACTGGAGCTTCTCCCCCAGCAGATCGGTGGCCTTTCCCTTACCTTCATCGCCCCACTGGGCGCCGATCAGCACGATCGCAGGCATGGACGATCTCCTTCCGGCCCGCACTCACCTCGATGGATTCCCCTGGATAACGTCGAGCCGTGCCGCAACCTTACAGTAGGTGCGGTGAGCTCCGTGACCCAGAGCACCGTCGTGGTGCGCGCCCCCGATGTCCGCATCCCGGGCAGCCTCCGCGACCTCGAAACGATCACCGTGGACCTCGACTCCGTGAAGTCGGAACTGAAGCAGAAGCTGACGTTCCCCCATCGGATCGTGGTCGCGGGCCCCGATGAGCTGCTGGCGGCGGTGATCGCCCGGCTCATGGCGTCGGAGCGGCTCGACGTCGAGGTGGCGTACTCGCCCACCGAGAACTCGCACGCCTCCGCCATCTACCCGCCGGGCGATCCGCTCACCGGCACCCCGCGCGCCGTGCCCCTGATCCGCGACGACCGCGGTTTCGTGCTCGTCGGCAAGGCCAAGATCACGGGTCCCGACGGCGGGCCGCTCACCGGCGAGACCTTCGTGGACTCGGAGAAGCTGTTCACGGGACAGGCGAAGGCCGTCATCGTCGAGCCGACCGGCTCGACCGATGGGGGCGGGGTCCGCGCCCGGCTCGCGAAGGGCGTGCGCCGACGGTGGCTGTCCGGTCGCGCCGCGCAGACCGGCGGGCTCGAGCTCGTCGTGACCCGCGACGGCCGCACCGATCCCAGCGTCGTGACCCGCGCGACCTTCTACCGCAACACCGACGACTGGCTGCTCATCAGCTGACGTCCGGGTCGGCATCGATCACGGGCTGCGGCTTCGTGACGGCGCGCGTGTCGCGCATCTGCGCGACGGCCGACGTGCGCGAGAGGCCCGCGACCTGCAGCAGGTCGACGATCGTCGAACGCAGCTGCCCGTAGATCATCACCTCGTTGAGCGACTCGCTCTCGGAGATCTCGTCGTGCATGGGCAGCGCATTGGCGCGTCGCGCGGCGGACCGGAGAACCCGCGCACCGTCGGCCTGGTCGGGATGCGTGCCGGGTTCGGCGAGCACCACGTCGCGCATGATCTTGAAGGACTCGGCCAGGCGGCCGACCTCGGTGACCAGCGCCGGGTCGATCCGCTCGCCGTTCTGATTCGAGGCGAGCGCGCGGCGGGCCAGTACGCGCACGTTGCGCACGGCGTTGTCGAGAGGATCGGCGATCGCCTGCAGCTTGTCCATCCGGGGCCGCGAGCTCCAGAACAGCGGCGAGACCCTCGCGATCTCGAGGCCGCCGGCGAGATCGCTGGTGAGCTGGTCCAGGTCGGGCTGGGTGGCGCGGGCGGTCTCGAGGGCCCACTCGAGCGAGGAGATGTCGCGGTCGGTGAGGCCCGCAGCGATCGACGCGACGACGCGGCGCATGGTGTCGAGCACCTTGGCCGCGTCCTTGCGGGGCCGTCGGGCGGGATTGTTCGGGATCAGTGCGGCGATCACGACACCGACGAGGCCGCCGATGAGCGCGTCGAGCATCCGGGTCCAGCCGCCCGTGGAACCGGGCGGGATCAGGGTCGCGACCAAGACGGCCGAGGACGCGGCCTGCATGGGCACGAGCGGGCCGCGATCGGCGAGCACCGCGACGGCCATCGCGATCGCGACGACGAGCGCCAGCTGCCAGGGCCCGGTGCCGATCACGGAGATGAGCAGATCGCCCACGCCGATGCCGACCGTGACGCCGCCGACCAGCTCCAGCGAGCGACGCAGCCGCTGCTGCAGGGACAGGCCCAACGAGATGATCGCGGCGATCGGCGCGAAGAAGGGCGAGACGTGCCCGATCACGTCGTTCGCGATGAACCACGCGATGCCGGCGGCGACCGCGCACTGGAGGATCGGCAGTTTGGCGTTCCAGAGCCGCTTGGTGCGGCTCTGGATCACCTGCGGCAGCGCGTTGTGCCGCCGGAGGAGCCGGCTACGCGCCGAGTCCGAGGGCGCCGGCGGCTTCGGGGTCACAGTCGTTCAACAGGTCCAGGCAGCGGAGGTACTCGTCTTCCTCGCCGATCGACTGGGCGGCGCGAGCCAGGGCGGCCACGGCTCGCAGGAAGCCGCGATTGTTCTCGTGGCTGTAGGGCACGGGACCGAAGCCCCGCCAGCCCTGGCGACGCAACTGGTCGAGGCCGCGGTGATAGCCGGTGCGTGCGTAGGCGTACGCGGTGACGGCCTGGCCGTCCTCGAGCGCGCTCTCCGCGAGCACGGCCCACGCGAGCGACGAGGTCGGCGCATCGGCGGCGACCTCGACCGCCGGGCGGCCCTGATGCAGTTGCAGTTCCGGCTCTTCGTCGATGTCGAGCAGGACCGGGGGCGGGCCGAGGAGATCTCCGAAGGACGTCATTGCTCCAGTCTTCCATGCTGCGCGGGGGCACGGGCGGACGACGTGCGACGCGGGGCGATGGGCCGGTCTCCGCGCGTACGCGCCCGCTAGGGTGTCAAGTGTTCCGCGTGCGGCGCGCCGCCGCGGAGGAGGAACGATTCACGAGCGAGGGGATGGCAGAGGCGATGGCGCGGGACGACAACCGGGGACCCCTGTCTCGACTTCGTGACCTGCGCGGACGCCTGGCGTCCTGGCCCGCCGCCCCGCTGCACGACCACCAGGCCGAGACCGCCGGCACGCTGGGCAGCGCGCCCGCGGACGCGGTGACGCCCTCGCACTCCGATTCCCTCGCGAAGCTCGTCGAGGACACCGCCCCGGCGCCGTCGCCCGGTGAGGCCGAGACCACCGCCATCCCCGTCGACGGTGCCGCCACCCCCGGTCCGTCCGGCGCGTCCGAGGCCGAGACGCGGGTGCTGCCCGCCGCCGGTCGCGGGCTGGGCGACGAGGACGCCTCCGCTGCTGCGGACGACGGTGCCGCTGCGGACGCCGAGGACGAGGGCGCGGCGGAGAGCTCGGCCGGCGAGGACGCGGAGAGCGAGGCTCCTGCCGACGCCGAGACGGGCACAGAGGACGAAGAGACGGGCACGAACGAGGAGGCGGCGTCGCCGTTGCGCACCGTCGGGCCGGTGGTGACCACTTCCCCCGGCGCCGACGAGTCGGAGACCACCGTGCTGCCCGTCGCGCAACGCCCCAGCACCGCCGAGACCACCGCTTTCGCCGCGCAGAGCCGTCCCGACGAGGAGGCTCCCGAGGAGCCCGCCGAGGACGCGCCGGCCGTCGCGGAGGCGGGCCCGGACCAGGAGAGCGCGGACCCGAGCGCCGACGAAACGGCCGCCGAGCCCGTCACCGACGAGGCCACGGACCCGCAGACCGACGACACTGCGGAGTCGGAGAGCGACGCGACCGAGGAGACCGCCGGAACCGACGAGGTTGAAGCCGAGGCTGAGGCGACCGAGGAGGCCGAGGCCGAGGAGGCCGAGGCCGTGGACGACCCGGACGGCACGGAGGACGCCGACGACGGACCGTCGGTCGGCGCTGCGACTGTCGGCGTCGCGGGAACCGCCGCGGTGGTCGCCGGCGCCGCAGCGCTCGCGGGCGACCGCCAGGACGCCGCACCGGAGACCGACGAGTCCGAGCCCGAGGGTGAGGGTGACGCCACGCCGGAGCCCGGCACCGACGACGAGCCGACCGCCGACAGCGAGACCGCGGACGCGCCGACCGCTGACGCCGATGCTCAGGACGGCACCGAGGACGCCACTGCGGGCGAGGCGGAAGCGGACGAGCCGGAGACCGACGGGGGGAGCGACGAAGCGGCATCGCCGTTGCGCACCGTCGGGCCGGTCGAAACCGCTGCGTCCGCGCCGGAGGAGACCGAGGCGCGCGAGGACGAGGCGCGCGGGAGCGACGACGCCGCCGCGACGACGGCGATCCCGACCGCGCCGCGGCCCGACCAGGCCACCATCGACACCGAGCAGAACGAGCTGCCGGACGCGACGCCCGAGACCGAGGTGCTGCCGCTCTCACCGCTGGCCGGAGCCTCCGGAGCCCCCGACGCGCCGACGCCGTCCGCACCCGAGCCCGCGCCGCCCGCGGCCGCCGAGGCCCCGCAGGCGGAGCGGCCGTCGCCCGAGTACTACGCCCCGTCCGGCGGGCAGGACGCGCCGCCGAAGAGCAGGCGCACGCTGTGGATCGTCGCGGCCGCGGTGGTGGCGGTCGTGGTCATCGTCGGCGCGATCCTGCTGCTCGTGCCCAAGTCGGGGTCGGGTTCGTCGAGCGATCCTCGGCAGCAGGCGGCCACCGCGACGACGTCGTTCATCGACGCCGTGGGCCGCGGCGATCTCGCCGCGCTGCGCGAGCAGACCTGCGGCAACGCCCAGACCTACTACGCGGGCATGGACGACGGTCAGTGGCAGCGCGTCTACGGCAACGCCAAGGCCGACGGCCTGCTCCCCGAGCTCGACGGGCTGCAGGCGGTGGAGGTACGCGGCGACAAGGCCGAGGTGCAGGTCCAGGTGCACTACGCGAACAACCCCAGCGCGAAGGTGCGCAACACGCTGACCCTGGAGAAGGACGCGGACACCTGGAAGGTGTGCACCCGGGTCGGAGCGCGATGAGCACCCCGTCGGACAAGCCCACTCTCCGCAACCCGAAACCCGCGCCGCAGGCCGCGCCCACGACCGCACCCCAGACCGGGACTCCGGCCGCGCCGGGGCCGCGGCCGGCACCGTCGGAGCCCAAGCTCGCGTACTCCGAGGTGCCGGAACGGCAGACGCCCCGGACCGACCGGATCGCGCGCGGCGCGGGTCGCGTGACGCCTCCGCGGCGCACGGCGACCCCGCCCATGGCGGCCCCGCACCGGATGGCGCCGCGCCCGCACACACCGCACGGCCCGCAGCAGCACCGGCCGCCCGCTCAGCAGGCGCGCGCGCAGCAGCCCCGGCCCGCGCAGGCGCCGCACGCGCCCGCCCGGCCCGCGCCCCCCGCCGGGGCGGCGCCCGCAGCGCCGGCGGTCCCGCCGGCGCACGACTCCGCTCCGAAACGCGCACGGCCGCGGCTCACCGGCCCGGAATGGGCGGCGGCCGCGGCCATGATCGTGCTGGTCCTGGCCGTCCTCCTCGGACTGGCCCTGGCCTGAGCTACTTCTTGCTGATCGACTTGCCGGCGGAGTGCAGGTCGTTGCACGCCTCCACCACACGCTCAGCCATCGCGGTCTCGGCCTTCTTCAGGTAGGACCGCGGATCGTAGGTCTTCTTGTTGCCGACCTCGCCGTCGATCTTGAGGACCCCGTCGTAATTGCTGAACATGTGCCCCGCGACCGGACGGGTGAACGCGTACTGGGTATCGGTGTCGACGTTCATCTTCACCACGCCGTAGCTCAGCGACTCCTCGATCTCGCTCTTCAGCGAGCCCGAACCGCCGTGGAAGACGAAGTCGAAGGGCTTGCTGCCCGCGGGCAGGCCAAGCTTCTCCGAGGCGACGGTCTGGCCGTCGCGGAGGACCTCGGGCCGCAGCTTCACGTTGCCCGGCTTGTACACGCCGTGGACGTTGCCGAACGTCGCGGCGAGCAGGTAGCCCTCGGCCCCCAGCGCGTCGACGGTCTTCGCGAAGTCCTCGTTGCTGGTGAACAGCTTGTCGTTGATCTCGTTCTCGACGCCGTCCTCCTCGCCGCCGACCACGCCGATCTCGATCTCGAGGATGATCTTCGCGGCCTTCGACTTCGCCAGCAGTTCCTGCGCGATCTCGAGGTTCTCGTCCAGCGGCACGGCCGAGCCGTCCCACATGTGGGACTGGAACAGCGGGTTCTGGCCCTTGTCCACCCGCTCCTGCGAGATGGCGAGCAGCGGGCGCACGTAGGAATCGAGCTTGTCCTTCGGGCAGTGGTCGGTGTGCAGCGCGACCGTCACGTCGTACTGCGCGGCCACCACGTGCGCGAACTCCGCGAGCGCGACCGCACCGACCACCATGTCCTTGACGGCCAGGCCGGAGCCGAACTCGGCGCCGCCGGTGGAGAACTGGATGATGCCGTCGCTGCCCGCATCGGCGAAGCCCTTGATCGCCGCGTTGATCGTCTCGCTCGACGTGCAGTTGATCGCCGGGTAGGCGTAGCCGCCCTCGCGGGCGCGGTCCAGCATCTCCCGGTAGGCCTCGGGGGTTGCGATGGGCATGTCTGTCCTCCTGAGCGGTTCGGCGTTTCAGTGAAAGACTATCGCCCATGGAGCTCGCTGTTGGGCTGGTCGCCCTCGTCGCCACGGTTCTGGTGGTCAGTGCATTCTGTGATCGCCTCGGTCTCGCCGCACCGTTGGTGCTGACGGTGGTCGGCATCGGGGCGTCGTTCATCCCCGCGGTGCCCGACGTGCCGCTCAACCCCGACGTGGTGTTGCTGGGGTTGCTGCCGCCGCTGCTGTACGCGGCGGCGTCGAAGGCCTCGCTCGTCGACTTCAAGGAGAACATCCGCCCGATCGGGATGCTGTCCGTCGGGCTGGTGCTGTTCACCGCCGCCGCCGTCGGCGTCGTGGCGTCGTACCTGCTGGACATCCCGTTCGCCGCCGGGCTGGCGCTGGGCGCCATCGTCGGGCCGCCCGATGCGGTGGCGGCGACGGCGGTGGGCCGGCGCATCGGCCTGCCGCGCCGCGTCACGACGCTGCTCGAAGGCGAGTCGCTGTTCAACGACGCGACGTCGATCGTGCTGCTCCGCACCGCCATCGCGGCGGTCGCGGGCACCATCGGATTCTGGCAGGTGGTGGGCTCGTTCGCGCTCAGCGCGGTCGGCGGCGTGGTCGGCGGCGTGGCCGCCGCCCTGCTGATCCGGTTCGCGCTCCGGCGCCTGACGGATCCGGTGCTCACCACCGGCATCAGCCTCATCAGCCCGTGGATCGCGTACCTGCCCGCGGAGCACATCCACGCGTCGGGCGTGGTGGCGACGGTCGTCGCGGGGCTCGTCGTCGCGTACAAGGCGCCCACCGACCAGACGGCGATCGGCCGGATGTCGGCGCGGATCAACTGGAACACCATCCAGTTCCTGCTCGAGAACGCCGTCTTCCTCCTCATCGGCCTGCAGATGCGGACCATCTTCGAGGGCGCTGACCGCTCCCCCATCGGCTGGCCGCTCATCATCACCACCTGCGTCGCCGTGATGCTCACGGTGATCCTCGCGCGCATGGTGTGGTGCGCGCCGTCGGCCCTCATCGCGATCAAGGTGGACGACGCGAACGAACGACTCACCGCCGGCGAGACGACGGTGCTGTCCTGGGCCGGGATGCGCGGCGTGGTCACCCTGGCCGCCGCCTTCATCCTCCCGATGGACTTCCCCGACCGCGAGGTCCTCGTCTTCGCCGCCATGGTCGTGGTGGCGGGCAGCCTCCTGATCCAGGGCTCGACGCTGCCCGCGCTCGCCACACTGCTGCGCGTGCAGGGGCCGAACGCCCGCACCGACGCCCTGCAGCAGGCCGTCGTGATGCGGTCCGCACTCAACGCGGGCCTCGCGCGGCTCGACGAGATCGCCGCGAGTCCGGAGAACACCGTCCCCGCCACCGTGCTCGACGGGGTGCGCGAGCACACCATCAACCGCGAGCGGGCGTTCTGGGAGCGCCTCGGCCCGGACTCCGCGAACACCCCGGCCGCGCAGCTGCGCGCGGTCCGGCTGCAGATGATCGCCGCCGAGCGCGACGAGGTGCTGCGGATGCGCGACGCCGGCCAGGGCGATCACGAGGTGCTCGAGCAGGTGCTCTCGAACTTCGACGTGGAGGAGGCGATGCTGGAGGTCTCGGCGGTGCGCAGCGAGCGCATCGCGGTGGCCGAACTGCTCACGCCGCCGTGGGCGCAGGACGAATGTGACCATCTTCGCGTTTCGGACGAACTCGCCGACCCGGTGCCGCTCAGCTCCGACTGCCTCGAGTGCGTGGAATCCGGACAGAACCCCGTCGCCCTGCGACTGTGCCTGACCTGCGGACACGTGGGCTGCTGCGACTCCTCCGAGGGCAAGCACGCGACGGTCCATCACGAACTCACCAATCACCCGGTGATCCGCAGCTTCCAGCCGGGCGAGTCCTGGCGCTGGTGCTACATCGACGAACTGTTGAAGTAGAACCCGCGTCCGGGCCGGTATTCTGGTCGGCGTGCCTCTCAACGACCTGACTCTGGCCGCCTCGACCACCATGCAGGCGTTCGCCCTCAAGGACATCACCGATCCGGTGGCCGTCCTCAACGCCTTCGGCGGCATCGCCCTCGTGGGCCTGCTGCTGGTGGTGTTCATCGAATCCGGCGTGCTGTTCCCGGTGCTCCCGGGTGACTCGCTGCTGTTCGTCGCCGGCCTGCTGACCGCCGCCGGGACCGGCACCGCCGTCGGCGAGGCGACGTACACCGGCTCGGCGATGTCGCTGCCGGTGCTGCTGATCGCGACGCCCATCGCGGCGATCCTCGGCTCGCAAGTGGGCTACTTCATCGGCCGGTTCGGCGGCGAGAAGTTCTTCAAGCCCGATGCGCGTTTCCTCAAGACCAAGTACCTCGACGAGTCGCACGAGTTCTTCGAGAAGTACGGCCCCGCGACGCTGATCCTCGCCCGCTTCGTGCCGTTCGTGCGCACCTTCGCGCCGATCGCCGCCGGCGCCGCGAAGATGCACTACGCCAAGTTCGTCATCTGGAACGCGGTGGGCGCCGTGATCTGGGCCGACGGCATCCTGCTGCTCGGCGTCTGGCTCGGCAAGATCGACTGGGTCCGCGAGAACATCGACAAGATCTTCATCGGCATCGTGCTGGTCTCGGTGTTGCCGATCGTGTGGGGCGTCGCGAAGAAGTACCTCGCGGGGCGGCGCGCCGCTGCCGCCGATTCCGGCGCCTAGGCCCGTCCGTGCTCGAATTCGTCCAGACCGCCGGGCCGGTGATGATCTGGCTCGTCGTGGCCGGGTTCGTCTTCTGCGAGTGCGCCTTCATCATCGGACTGTTCCTGCCCGGCGACTCGCTGCTCCTCACCGCGGGGCTCGCGATGGCGACCACCGGCCACTCGGCGATGTCCGTCTGGGGCCTCGCGGTGGCCGCGTTCCTCGCAGCGATCGCCGGTAACCACGTGGGCTACGGCATCGGCGTCAGAATGGGCGATCACGTGCTCGCCAAGAAGGACGGCCGGTATCTCAACGCGCACAACCTGCACCGGGTCAAGGAGCTGATGGACAAGCACGGATTCTTCTCCGTGCTCATCGCCCGCTGGATCCCGTGGGTCCGCACGCTGTGCCCGCTGGTCGCCGGCGCGGTCGGCATGGACAAGCGGAAGTTCACCGTCGCCTCGGTTCTGGGCTCGCTGATCTGGGCGCCGTTCCTGCTGCTCGTGGGCTACTACGCCTCGTCCGCGCTGCAGGACTACAAGTGGGTCCTCGACTGGGCGCTGCGCGGGATGATCGTCATGCTGGTGGTCGGCACGATCGTCGGGATCGTCGGCTACCGGCGGGAGATGTCGAAGCCGAACGTCACCGTCGACCTCGATGACTGACCGCTCGCCGTCCGGGCGACCGGCATGACCGTCCTGCAGACCCGCGACCTGTCCGTCGCATACGCCGACCGCACCCTGTTCTCCGGGCTCGACCTCGTGATCGCACCGGGCGACGTGGTCGGGCTCGTGGGCGCGAACGGCGCCGGCAAGTCCACGCTGCTCAAGCTGCTCGCCGGGGTGGGCGCGGATGGCGGCCCCGACGTCACCGGCACCGTCGAGCTCTCCCCCGCCGACGCAGAGGTCGGATACCTGGCGCAGGAGCACGAGCGCCGCCCGGGCGAGACGGTCGCGGAGTTCGTCGCCCGACGGACCGGTGTCGCCGCGGCGCAGGAGGCGATGGACGCCGCAGCGCTCGCGCTCGGCGGCGCCGACCTGGACCAGCGGCTCGCGACGATCCTGTCCGACGTGGGCCTCGACGACGCGGACGCCGCGATGACGGGGCTCTCGGGCGGGCAGGCCGCCCGTGCGGGCCTCGCGGCGGTGCTCGCGTCGCGCTACGACGTGCTGCTGCTCGACGAGCCGACCAACGACCTGGACCTGGCCGGCCTCGAGCTGCTGGAGCGCTTCGTGGCCGAGGCGGCGACCGCGATCGTCGTGGTCTCGCACGACCGCGAGTTCCTGGCGCGGACGGTGACCGTCGTCGTGGAGCTGGACCTCGCGCAGCAGCAGATCGGCGTCTACGGCGGCGGTTACGAGGCCTACCTGGTGGAGCGGGAGGTCGCGCGGCGGCACGCGCGCGAGGAGTACGACGAGTACGCGGGCAGGCTCTCCGACCTGCAGGAGCGCGCGCAGATGCAGCGCAACTGGATGGAGCACGGCGTCCGCAACGCCCGCCGGAAGATGAAGAACGGCTCCGACCCCGACAAGGCGGGCCGCAAGGCGCGGCTGGAATCGACGGAGAAGCAGGCGTCGAAGGCGCGGCAGACCGAGCGCGCCATCGAGCGGCTCGAGGTCGTCGCGGAGCCGCGCAAGGAGTGGGAGCTGCGGATGGAGATCGCGGCCGCTCCGCGCAGCGGGACGGTCGTGGTGACCGCGTCCGGGGCCACGGTGTCCTACCCGGGACTCACCGTCGGGCCGGTGTCGGTGAGCGTCGAGTACGGCGACCGGATCCTGCTCACCGGCCCGAACGGGGCCGGGAAGTCCACGCTGCTGGGGCTGCTGCTCGGGCGTCTGGCCCCGTCCGCGGGTTCGGTCGCACTCGGTGCCGGGGTCGAGGTGGGCGAGGTCGACCAGGCCCGGGGCCGCTTCCTGTCCGACGGTCCGCTGCTGGACGCCTTCTGCGCGGAGGTGCCGGAGACGCCGCCCGCCGACGTGCGGACCCTGCTCGCGAAGTTCGGGCTGCGCGGGCATCACGTGCTGCGTCCGGCCTCGTCACTCTCCCCCGGCGAGCGGACCCGCGCCGCGCTCGCACTGCTGCAGGCACGCGGCGTGAACCTGCTGGTGCTCGACGAGCCGACCAACCACCTCGACCTGCCCGCCATCGAGCAGTTGGAGCAGGCCGTCGAATCCTTCGACGGCACCGTCGTCCTCGTCACGCACGACCGGCGCATGCTCGACACCGTCCGCGCGACGCGGCGCTGGCGCATGGCCGACGGTGCCCTGACCGAGGACTGAAGCTCCGTCAGAGGTGCCGCGTGGGGTCCATGCGCTGATGCAGGACGCGGACGACATCGATCCCACCGCTGCGTGCTCGATAGAAGATCAGGTGGCTCCCGATCGCGTATCGCCGATAGCCGTCACGGACGTCGTCGCACGCCCGACCCCGGTCGGGATCCTCGGCAATGCGCTCGATCGCGGCACGGATCTCGACGAGGTACGCCTCCGCCTGCCGAACGTCCCAGCGCTCCTCCGTGTAATCCCAGATCGAGGAGAGGTCGTGCCGCGCGGCAGGGGTGAGCCGAAACGCGTTCACGCTTTCTTGGCGGCGAAGAAGTCGTCGAAGTCGAAGGGCTCCGGGTCACCGCTCTGCTCGCCGGCGATCAATGCGTCGCGGAGCGAGGCCATTCGGGTCTCGTGATCCTCGAGCATGCGGAGTCCCGCACGGACGACCTCGCTCGCGGATCGGTAGCGGCCCGTCGCCACCTCTCGAGCGAGGAACTCGGTCATGTGGTCATCGAGGCTGATCGAAGTGTTCGTCGCCATGTCCCGCAGATTACCAATGATTGGTACATGTGGCCATCAGGTCCAGGCCACGCACGTTGTCACACCGAGTGTGACCTCTTGCACATCTGTATAAGTCGACTTACAGTGAGGTCAGCCCACGGAGGAGACGTCATGCAGTTACCTGCGGCCCGCTCGCTGCGGCCCTGGAAGATCGACCGCAACCGCGGCCTGGACCCGGAGACCGACTTCGTCGAGATCTCCCGGAACCTCGGGACCTACGACTTCCCGTGGGACATCACCCAGGCACTGAGCTTCGCGTTGTTCCGGACGTACGCGGTGCCCAGCATCGGCCGCCTGTTGGCCGACACTGGCGAGTTCACCGAGCGGGTCCAGAAACGCTACGACGACACCGCGCTCCTCCTCGAGGTCCCGCTGCTCAAGGGCTTCGCCAGCCCGGAGGGCAAGTCCGCGATCCGGCGCATCAACCAGATGCACAAGATGTACGACATCTCCGACGACGACATGCGCTACGTGCTGTGCACCTTCGTCGTGGTGCCGGTCCGGTGGATCGCCGACTACGGCTGGCGCGAGCTCACCGAGGCCGAGAAGCTGGCGACGGTCCGCTACTACCAGTCGCTCGGCAAGCACATGGCGATCCCGAACATCCCCGCGACGTACGACGAGTTCGCCGACTACATGGACCGCTACGAGGCCGAGCACTTCGCCTTCGACGAGGGCGCCCGCCGCGTCGCCGACTCGACCCTCGCACTACTCAAGAGCTTCTACCTCGCGCCCGTGCGCCCGGCGATCGGCGTCTTCAGCCGCGCCCTCATGGACCCGCCGCTGCTGCGCGCCTTCCATTACGACGATCCCGGGCCGCTCGTGCGGCGGCTCTCGACCGCCGCGATGACGCTGCGGGCCCGCTTCCTCGCCGTGATGCCGTCGCGGCGCACACCCGCACTGGTGCGGAACAATCATCGGATCCGCAGCTACCCGAAGGGTTTCCGCACCGAGGCGCTGGGCACCTTCGCCCCGGGTTGCCCGGTGCACCGCGGCACCGCGGCCGGGGCCACCGCCGCGGACGCCCCGCACCTGGAAGCGGGCTAGGCGCCGCTCACGCCTCCCGGCCGAGGACGTGAGCGCGGAGTGCGGGGATCACCACGTCCCATGTCGCGGGCGGTGGGATCTCGTGCCCCGGCCCGTGCAGTGCGAGTAGTCGCGCGTCCGGGATCATCCGCGCCAGCGCCTCGCCGTGCGGCAGCGGGAACATCGGGTCGTCGGCACTGTGGATCACGAGCGCCGGGGCGGCGATCGCCGCGGGATCGACGGGCGGCGCGGGCTCCGCGAGGAAGTGGTTGTTCAGCGACGACGCCATGTTCCGCGTCCGGCGCACCTCGCGCGCCGCGATCGTCCGCGTCCGTTCCTCGTCGAGGCCACCGGGGCCGGCGTAGGGTCGTTCGACGGCGACGCGGTAGTCGATGACCGCCGCCTCGTCGGACCAGTCGATCTCCGGCGGCGCCTCCTCGAAGCTCGCGGCCACTGCGGGCGCCGGGCCGGGCAGCGGGCCGCGGTCGCCGCCGGCCGGGCTGGACTCGATCAGCGTCAGCGACAGCACCCTGCCGGGTTCCCGTACCGCCACCGTCTGGCCGATCCCTGCGCCCATCGACATGCCGACGAGGTGCGCGGCGTCGATGCCGAGCGCGTCGAGGATCCGCACGGGGTCGGCCGCGAGGTCGGTGCCGGTGTAGTCCGGGGCCCCGGGCGGCGAGGCCGCGGACTGCCCGGTGTCGCGATGGTCGTAGCGGATCACCCGCAGGTCGTCGCCCGCGAGTAGCGCGCAGAACTCCGGTGTCCACCAGTCCATCGACTGCCCGCCGCCGGCGACGAGCAGCACCGTCGGGCCGTGGGCCGGCCCCGTCGCGTCGACCGCGAGCGCGGCACCGTCGACCTCGATGACCTGCATGGCGACCTCCTCGGTCCCGGCGCCCGGCTCAGCTCCGTGCGAGCGCCGCCGCGGCCTCCATCGCCATCCAACCACCGACCTGCACCGACAGGTCGCGTTCCGGGGTCTCGCTGGACCGCACGGTGCCGCCGGTGAAGTAGGCGGGCGCGTCCGTAGTGCCCGGGATCCGGGCGTCGCGGGTCCAGTCCGCGGAGAACAACACGCGCCCGTCCAGCTCGCGGGTCCCGCGCCAGGCCGCCTCCGCGGACGCGAAGACGATCGCCGACGCCGTGTCCCGCGCGTCCTCCGCGCCCGGGCCGCGCAGGGACCGCGCCGCGAGCGCCAGGTAACGGATGAGGATGCCGTTGAACAGGCCGCCGTCGCCCCCGTCACCGCCGATGATGACGTCGCCCTCGGTCATGTGCTCGGCGACCGCAGCGATGAGTCCCGCGGCGCGGACCGCGTGCGTGGGCGCCAGGTCCGAGGAGAGCTCCGTGTCCAGGCCGATCGTGACGCCCTGGTTGTAGGAGTACTTCTCCGGGTAGATCTTGCCGACCTCGGGGCTGTCGTAGTCGCCGTCGACCCCGTCGTTGATCAGCCCCGTCTCCAGGTCGAGCAGCCGCCGGTACAGCCAGTCGGAGGTCTCCTCCGCGCGCTCGAAGCGCCCCATCCGGGCGAGGAAGATCCCGGCCGGGCCGTTGGCGGGCGCGTTGAGGAAGAGCCCCTTCGTCCGCCAGGTGATGCCGCCGCCGGCGTCGGGCACCCAGGCGTCGTAGAGGACGTCGCGCAGCACCCGCAGCCGGCGGTGCGCGTTCAGCCCGGCGTGCCGCTGCGCGCGCTCCAGCGCGAGCCCCATCCATGCCATGTCGTCGTAGTAGGAGTTGGTGACGCGCAGCAGGTTGCGCAGCCGGTGGCCGCGGGCGATGCGCAGCACCAGCTTCCGGGTCGACGGTGCGCCGTCCCGCACGTAGGCGTCCACGGCCACGTCGAGCAGGTGCGCCTGCCACCAGTAGTTCCAGCTGACGAACAGCGCATCACGCCGGGTCGCCGGGTACGCGGGGGTGCCGAGCAGGGTGCCGGGGATGCCCCAGACGGGTTTCAGGTGCCGCTCCACGACCGCGGCCTGCGCCGCGGCCGCACGCTGATTCCACTCGACCGAACTCATGATGACATCACATCACGGGTCACCGACGTGTGCACGTCCGCGCAGGTCAGCGAGCGGTCACCACGCCGCGTCGAGGTCGGCGTGCTCGCGGACCCAGGCGTGCATGGCGATACCGGCCGCGACGCCGACGTTGATCGAGCGGGTCGACCCGAACTGGGCGATCGACACCGTCGTGCCGGCGACGTGCCGCGCGCCCCCGGAGACCCCCGGTCCCTCCTGTCCGAACAGGAGCAGGCAGCGCCGGGGCAGCGGGGCGCGTTCCAACGGCACGGAGCCCGGCAGGTTGTCGACGGCGACGATCGGCAGGTCGCGCTCCGCGCACCAGGCGGCGAGGGCGTCGACGTCCGCGTGGTGGTGCAGGTGCTGGTAGCGGTCGGTGACCATGGCGCCGCGCCGGTTCCACCGCCGACGCCCGACGATGTGCACGGCCCGGGCGCCGAAGGCGTTGGCGGTGCGCACGACGGTGCCGATGTTGGCGTCGTGGCCCAGGTTCTCGATCGCCACCTCGAAGGGGTGCCGGCGCGCATCCAGGTCGGCGACGATCGCCTCCCGCGTCCAGTACCGGTAGGCGTCGACCACGTTGCGGCGATCGCCCTCGGCGAGCAGCTGCGGGTCGTACCGGGGATCGGTCGGGGCGGGCTCGCCGGGGTGCTCGTCGGCCCACGGCCCCAGCCCGACGGTGTGCGGTCCGGGCAGGCCCGTCACCCACTCGGTCGGCCCGAGTTGCTCGTCCGGGCCCCCCGCGGCGTCGGACGAGGAGGTCACAGCCCCAGGTCGGCGAGGCCGAGCACCGAGCGGTACTCGAGGCCCTCGGCGGCGATGACGTCGGCGGCGCCGGTGGCGCGGTCGACGACGGTCGCGACGCCCACGACCTCGGCGCCGATGTCGCGGAGCGCACGGACGGCCGTGAGGGGCGAGTTGCCGGTGGTCGTGGTGTCCTCGACGACGAGGACGCGCTTGCCGACGACGTCGGGGCCCTCGACCTGGCGCTGCATGCCGTGCGCCTTCGCGGCCTTCCTCACGACGAAAGCGTCGATCGGACGGCCGGGCGCGTGCATGACGGCGGTGGCGACCGGATCGGCGCCCAGGGTGAGGCCGCCGACGGCGGTGAAGTCCCAGTCGGCGGTGAGCTCGCGCAGCAGCGCGCCGATCAGCGGGGAGGCCTCGTGGTGCAGCGTCGCGCGGCGCAGGTCGACGTAATAGTCCGCCTCACGGCCGCTGGAGAGCGTGACCTTGCCGTGCACGACGGCCAGCGCGCGGACCAGCTCGGCGAGCCGGGCCGTGGCCGTCGGGTCGAGCGATGCGCTCACGTTCGATCCGCTCACTCCGTTCCCGGCGCCGGTCACCGTCCGGACTCCTTGCCGGAGCGGACGGGCACGGGCTGGCCCGGGTCGCGGGGCCCGCCCGACGTGACGACGCGCGCGTGGCCCTCCGGCGGGAGGACGCGGAGCAGGTCGCCGAAGCGGCGCACGGCTTCGAGCGCCTCGTCGAGGTCGTCGGGGTCGTCGGTCACGGCCGTGGACGCCAGCGTCCACTCGCCCTCGTTCCACAGCGACTCGATGTAGTCGGGCACCTGCTCGGCGAACGTGATCATGCGGCGATCGGCGACGCGGCGCGCGACCTCGGCGTTGTTCGTGTACAGCACGCGCGGCCCCAGCGCGCCGAGCGGCTCCATGCCGGGCTCGGCGGGACCGGGCCGGCCCTCGGGCCGCAGGTCGAGCAGGGCGCCCGACGTCGCGCCCCGGCTCACGGCCACGACCGTGACGGTGTCCTGCAGGTCGAAGACGTAGGCGGCCGCACCGAAGTAGCTGCCGTAGGCGACGTCGACGATCGGCGGGTCACCGGCGACGGCCATGCCGCCCCGGTGGAACTCGTCGTGCAGGGACGGGTCGGCCGCGCTGTAGACGAACTCGCGCTCGGCGGCCCAGTCGGCGCGTTCGGAGTTCATGGCGGGCGTGTGGTTGCGCTCATACCAGATGAGCGCGGCGGCGAGCGCCGCGCAGACCACCGCGAGGATCAGGAACACTACGTACGACATCGCCACTACAGTAGCGCGTCGACCGGGGACTTCACCCGACCGACGGAGTTCCGGCGACCGAGATCTGACCCGCGTAGATCGCCAGGGCCGACTTCCCGTCGGCGCTCACCTGGATCATGACCACGTCGCCGACCTCGATATCGGACAGCGTGCTGCCGTGCGTGGTGGTCACCTGGGTGGTGGGGCCGGTGCGCAGGACGACGGTGCGGCCGTCGGGCGCCGAGCGCACCGTCACGGCGCCGTCGCCGACGGAGATCACCGCGCCGATGACCTCCCGCCCCGGCGTGATGGCGACGGAGCGCTGATCGCTGACGGAGACGCCGGCGGACTGGGCCGCGGGGAGCACGCGGCGGGCACTGCCCAGGTCGGCGGACATGTGCAACGCGTATGCGATGCCCGCGCCGACGACACCGATCCCCAGGAGACACAGGACCACGGCGGGCCAGGGGCCGCGGGAGCGCGCGTCACCACCCACGGCGACCACCTCCTCGCATGCGTTCCCGTCCTCATCGTGCGCCTCGTCGAGCGCGCCCTGCGCGAAACTATTCGTCGTGTCTGAGACGGGCCTGTGAATGTGACGGGCGAATCTCTATGCACCCCGCTAGCGTTGTCGGCGTGGGACGACTGTGGCCGCCGCGCGCCCTCACCGATGGTGAGGCGCCGGACGCGCGGTTCACTCTGGCGAACGAGCGGACCTTCCTCGCGTGGATCCGCACCGCGCTCGGGCTGGTCGCGGCGGCGGTCGGTCTGGAGGCCTTCGCACCGCATGTCGTGCCCTCGCCCGTGCGCACGCCGCTGGTCGTGGTGCTGCTGCTCGTCGCCGCCGGCCTGGCGGGGTTCGCCTTCGTCCGCTGGGTGTCGGTCGAGGGTGCGATGCGGACCGGCCGGGAGCTGCGCGGCTCCCCCGCCACGCTCGTCCTCGCGGCGCTGATCCTGGTCGCGGGCGGCGTCCTGGCGGTGTCGCTGCTGGTGACGTGAGCGCACCGTCGACCCTGGCCGCGGAGCGGACCCAGCTCGCCCGGGTGCGCACGGTCGTCGCGGTGCTCCTGACCGCGGCGATCGTCGGCCGCGCCGCGCTGTCGAGCTGGCCGGCCGCGGCGCTGGTGTGCCTGGTGGTGGCCGTGGTCGCCGTCGCCTCCCGCCTGCACCGGGCGCCGCTCGGGCCCGGCCGCGCAGCGGCCTTCGTCGGGCTCGTGGTGGCGCTCGCGGCGGTGGGCCTGGTCGAGACGCTGCGCTGATGCGGCCGCGGCTACCCCGGCGAGCCGGGCCTTCTCACCACTGCCGCCCCGGACTGCGTCGCTCACCTCGGCCTGCTGCCTGCCGTCGAGCGGCGTCACGACGCGTCACGCTGACGGAAACCGCGTTCGAGTTCGGCCACGATGGACATACTTCGTCCTGACCGCACGTCGACGCGGTTTCGGAATCACTCCGCGTCGCGGACCCGGATCCCGACGGTCCCGCCCGATCCCCGTCGGAGCTTGGAACCGGTCACGGTGAGCCAGCCGAGGATCCCGTACTTCTTCGCGATCTTCGACGCGGCCTCACCGCCGTCGAAGACCTCGCCCGTGCCCGCGACCTCGGGGCCCGTGGTCTTCTTGCCGCGCGCGTCGCAGGCCTGGACCAGTACCGACGGGTTGCGCCGCAGCCGCTTGACCTTCCAGGAGTCGCTGACGGTCCACACCACGAGGTCGGCACCGTCGCGCACGGCCCAGATCGGGGTCGCGACGGGGGTGCCGTCCTTGCGGAAGGTGGTCAGCAGGACGTACTTGACGTCCGCGACATCAGCGACGGTCGAAGTCATGCACCCAGCGTAACCGGCCAGGACGCAGGGACGCTGCGGGCGATCCAGCCCGCGATCGCCGCGCTGACCTCGGCGGGCTTCTCCTCCCCCATCCAGTGCCCGGAATCGACGATCACCTCGGTGAGGTCCGTGCACGCCGCGCGCATCGGGTCGGCGAGCCCGGTCCCCACGGTGTCGAGGGTCGCGTCGTAGCGGCCGTGCAGGAACAACGCCGGCTTGTCGATCCGGCCGTCGTCGAGTTCCGTCTTCGCGTACTCGACGTCGGCGGGGGTGTTGACGTACCAGGAGTTGGGTCCGGCCATGCCGTTCCGCTCGAAGGCCGCGACGTAGACGGCGTGGTCCTCGGGGGTGAGAACCGCCGGGTCGTGCGGCAGCTGCGGCACCGGACCCCCGCCGAACCAGCCGCCGTTCCGGGTGACCAGCGCAGTGGGCGCCGGGCCCTCGAGGTGGCGCGGATCGCCGCTGCGGAACAAGGCGGCGACGAGGCCGGGAATGTCGCTCTCGAACTGGGACGTCGCCTCGTCGAAGGCCTTGAGGTAGTGCACCTGGTAGTCCCACTGGCCGTACGGGTACTCGTTGGCGGGGTACTTGTCGCGGTCGATGAGGTCGAAGGGCGAGGGTCCGCTCGCCGGGAAGTGCGGGACGTTGAGCGAGGCCACCGCGTCGACGACGTCCGGATGGTGGGTGGCGATGTTCCACACCACGGGCCCGCCCCAGTCGTGGCCGATCCAGATCGCGCTCGACCGCCCGAGCGCGGCGAGCAGCTCCAGCATGTCGGTGACCGCCTCCTCCCGGCGGTACGCGCTCTTCTCGGGATGCACGGTCGACGATCCGTAGCCGCGCATGTCGGGCGCGACGCACCGGAAGCCGAGCGCGCCGAGGGCGCGCAGCTGGTGCCTCCAGGTGTAGCCGAGCTCGGGCCAGCCGTGCACGAAGATCAGCAGCGGGCCGTCGGCGGGGCCGGAGGCGAGGTACGACGTGGTGTGGCGCGCGGTCCGCACGACGTGCGGCGTCAAGGTCGTCATGTCTCCACCCTGACACGTCGCCGCGCCGGGAGCGGAGCGAGCGGGCGGATCGACACGGCGCCGGGAGCGGAGCGAGCGGGCCGGATCTCCACGGCGAGCCCCTTGCCCCCGCGCCGTCGGCGGCACAGTATCGAGGCATGCCCCACGTGATCGTCCAGAACTGCTGCAACGACGCGTCGTGCGTCCCCGAGTGCCCCGTCGACTGCATCCACCCCACGCCCGACGAGCCGGACTACGCCACCGCCGAGATGCTCTACATCGACCCGGACGTGTGCATCGACTGCGGCGCCTGCATCGACGCGTGCCCCGTCTCCGCGATCACCACCGATTACGAGCTGACCACGGAGATGGCGCCGTTCGAGTCGATGAACGCGGAGTACTACGAGGCGGTGGGCTCGGCCGCGGACCGCGACCACCCGTTCACCGACCCGCGGATCGGCCGCAAGCGTCCGTCGTCGGACGCCGAGACGCTGAGCGTCGCCGTCGTGGGCGCCGGTGCGGCGGGGCACTACGTGGTGAGCGAGTTGCAGCATCGCATCGACGTCCGGGCCACGATCGACGTCTACGAGCGGCTCCCGGAGACCGGCGGGCTGGTGCGCTTCGGCGTGGCCCCCGACCACGCCGACACCAAGAAGGTGCAGGAGCAGTTCGCGAAGTCGCGCACGCAGTCGGGCGTGACCACGCACCTGGGCGTGCGGATCGGCGAGGACGTGACGCACGAGGACCTGGCCCGGTCGCATCACGCGGTGGTGTACGCGGTGGGCTCCCTGCACGGCCGCGACCTGGGCCTGCCGGGTGCCGACCTGCCGGGTGTCACCGCCGCAGCGGACTTCGTGGCCTGGTACAACGGCCATCCCGATTTCGCCGGCCTCTCCGTCGCGCTCGCGCACGAGCGCGTCGTGGTGCTGGGCAACGGCAACGTCGCGCTCGACGTCGCGCGGGTCCTCACCGCCGACCCCGAGACGTTCGCCGGCACCGACATGACCGAGGAGGCCCTCGCCGCGCTGCGGGATTCGCAGGTGCGGGAGGTCGTGATCCTCGCCCGACGGGGCCCGGAGCACGCCGCCTTCACCGCGCCGGAGCTGGTGGGGCTGGCCCGTACCGTGCCCGTGGTGGTCGAGCCGGGCGACCTCGAGGACGCCGGCGACGAGCCCGCCGACGCGCAGGCCCGCTACTACCGCGCGCAGAAGCTGTCGCTGTTGCGTGCGCTCCCGGCGGCGGATTCCGGCCCGGACGGCCGGCGGGTCGTGCTGCGGTTCGGGACCGCGCCCACCGCGATCACCGCGGCCGACGGTGCCCTGATCGTCGCCGTCGACGACCACGGCGCACCGTCGGAGCTGGAGTGCGGCCTGGTCCTGCCGTCGATCGGGCTGCGCGGCACCTCGGTACCCGGAGTGCCCTACGACGAGGCCACCGGCACCATCCCGAACGCGGACGGCCGGGTCCTCGGTCCCGACGGTGCCGCGCTCGCCGGCGTGTACGTGGCCGGCTGGTGCAAGCGCGGTCCGACCGGCGTGATCGGCACGAACCGCTTCGACGCCCGCGGCACCGTCGACGCCCTGATCGCGGACTTCCACGCCGGCGTGCTGTCGGCGCCCGAGGCACGCTGAACCGCCTGCGTGCGACTGATTCGCTAGGCTTCGGAGGCCGCCGACCCCCTACCCGGAGGACCCATGCGCTTCGTCACGACCAGCGATTTCACCCCGGAGAAGCCATGGGATGCCATCGATCTCGCGTCACTACACACCGCGACGGTGCGACTGCACTGGACCGATCGGGAGTACGTCTGGCATCGGAACGACGGCATCGAGGTGTTCGCTGTCGTAGCCGGTGAGGTCGACATGCACTATCGCGATGAGCACGGCGAGGAGCACGTACGCAGGCTGTCGCCCGGAACCGTCTGTGTCGCCGAGGTGGGCGACGAACACAAGGCGGTACCTGTCGGCGAGGCGAGCATCCTCGTCGTCGAGAAGGCCGGTTCCATCTGATCGCGACACCGATACGACTGTGGCCGGGCCCGCCAGGACCCGGCCACAGAGGGACGTGATCAGCTGATGATCAGCCGGTCGCCGTCGTCGCTGACGGTGACGTGCACCGTGTCGCCGTCACGGATGTCGCCCGCGAGCAGCGCCTTGGCGAGCTGATCGCCGATGGCCTGCTGCACCAGGCGGCGCAGCGGCCGGGCGCCGTAGAGCGGGTCGAAACCCCGCTCCGCGAGCCAGCCCTTGGCCTCGTCGGAGACCTCGAGCTCGAGTCGACGCTGCGAGAGCCGCTTGCGCAGCTGGTCCAGCTGGATGTCGACGATGCCGGTCAACTGGTCCGAGCTCAGCGAGTCGAAGATCAGCACGTCGTCGAGCCGGTTGATGAACTCCGGCTTGAACTTCGCGCGCACCGCGGCCATCACCTGCTCGGGCGTGCCGCCCGCGCCGAGGTTCGACGTGAGGATCAGGATCGTGTTGCGGAAGTCCACCGTGCGGCCCTGGCCGTCGGTGAGCCGGCCCTCGTCGAGCACCTGGAGCAGCACGTCGAAGACGTCCGGGTGCGCCTTCTCGACCTCGTCGAACAGCACCACCGTGTAGGGGCGGCGCCGCACGGCCTCGGTCAGCTGGCCGCCGGCCTCATAGCCGACGTACCCGGGAGGCGCGCCGACGAGCCGTGCGACGGAGTGCTTCTCGCCGTACTCCGACATGTCGATGCGCACCATGGCGCGCTCGTCGTCGAAGAGGAACTCCGCGAGGCCCTTCGCCAGCTCCGTCTTGCCCACGCCCGTGGGGCCGAGGAACAGGAACGAGCCGGTGGGCCGGTTCGGGTCCGCGACACCGGCGCGGGTGCGGCGCACCGCATCCGAGACCGCGGTGACCGCGGCCTCCTGGCCGATCACGCGCTTGCCGATCTCCGACTCCATGCGCAGCAGCTTCGCCGTCTCGCCCTCGAGCATGCGGCCGGCGGGGACGCCGGTCCAGGCGGAGACCACGTCGGCCACGTCGTCGGGGCCGACCTCCTCCTTGAGCATGACCTCGCCGTCGGAGGCGGCACCCGACGTGGCGACGGCCTCGTCGAGTTGCTTCTCCAGCGCGGGGATCTGGCCGTAGCGCAGCTCCGCCGCGCGCCCGAGGTCGCCGTCGCGCTCGGCGCGCTCCGATTCACCCTTGAGGGTCTCGAGCTGCTCCTTGAGGGAGCGCACCGAGTCGATGGCGCCCTTCTCGTTCTGCCAGCGCGAGGTGAGCTGGGCCAGCTTCTCCTTGTGATCGGCGAGCTCGCCGCGCAGCTTCTCCAGGCGGTCCTTCGACGCGGCGTCGGACTCCTTGGACAGCGCCATCTCCTCGATCTCGAGGCGACGGACCAGCCGCTCCTCGGCGTCGATCTCCTCGGGGCGGGAGTCGATCTCCATCCGCAGGCGCGACGCGGCCTCGTCGACGAGGTCGATCGCCTTGTCCGGCAGGAAGCGCGACGTGATGTAGCGGTCCGAGAGCGAGGCGGCGGCGACCAGCGCGGAGTCGGTGATGCGCACGCCGTGGTGCACCTCGTAGCGCTCCTTGAGGCCGCGCAGGATGCCGACGGTGTCCTCCACGCTCGGCTCGCCGACCAGCACCTGCTGGAAGCGGCGCTCGAGCGCGGCGTCCTTCTCGATGTACTGGCGGTACTCGTCGAGCGTGGTGGCGCCGACGAGTCGGAGCTCGCCGCGGGCCAGCATCGGCTTGATCATGTTGCCCGCGTCCATCGCGGAATCGCCGGTGGCCCCGGCGCCCACGATGGTGTGCAGCTCGTCGATGAAGGTGATGATCTGCCCGGAGCTGGCCTTGATCTCGTCGAGGACGGCCTTGAGCCGCTCCTCGAACTCGCCGCGGTACTTGGCGCCCGCGACCATCGAGCCGAGATCGAGCGAGATCACCGTCTTGCCGCGCAGCGACTCCGGCACGTCGCCGGTGACCACGCGCTGGGCCAGGCCCTCGACGATGGCGGTCTTGCCGACGCCGGGCTCGCCGATGAGCACCGGGTTGTTCTTGGTGCGCCGGCTCAGGACCTGCACGACACGACGGATCTCGTTGTCGCGCCCGATGACCGGGTCGAGCTTGCCCTCGCGGGCCCGCGCGGTGAGGTCGGTCGAGTACTTCTCGAGCGCCTGGTACTGCCCCTCGGGGTCCTGCGAGGTGACCTTCGCGCTGCCGCGGACGGCCGTGAAGGCCTCGCGCAGCTCCTGCGGGGTGGCGCCGGCGGACGTGAGGAGCTGAGCGGCCTCGCCGCCCGCCTCCGCGAGCCCGTAGAGCACGTGCTCGGTGGAGACGTACTGGTCGCCCATCTCAGTGGCGAGCTTCTGCGCGGCGCTGATCGACGCGATGGACTCGCGGCTGAGCTGCGGCGTGGTGGTGGAGCCGCTGGCCTTCGGCTTGCGATCCACGCTCTCCTGTGCGCGGTTGCGCATGGTGACGGGGTCCACCCCGACCGCCTTGAGCAGCGGTGCGGCGATCCCGTCGGTCTGGTCGAGCAGCGCCACCAGCAGGTGCGCCGGAGAGATCTCCGGGTTCCCCGCGGCGGACGCCGCCTGCAGGGCCGAGGTCAGCGCGGCCTGCGTCTTGGTGGTGGGCTGGAACGAATCCACGTACTTCCTCCTGGGTCGTCTCGAACACGTCGTGCACCCTGAGCGCTCTTCACTCAAGTATGCCTTCTGTGTCCTTCAACGCGCAGACTCTTGAGTCTGTTCCACTCAACCCTGCTTTCCGCGGTGACTCACCTCACATGAAGGGCCGGCGCCCGGCGGACCTTCTCGATCTGCTCCAGCGCGGCGGCGTACCGCACCAACGCGGCGTCGGAACCGCTTCCGCCCAGGAACGACAGCCCGAGCGGGAGTCCGTCCGGGTCGTAGCCGGCGGGCACCGTGACCTGCGGGTAACCGGCCGTCGAACTCTGCCGGGTCGACGAGGTGAAGGGTCGCTCGGGCGGCCCCTGCCGGTCGACGCGGGGCGCCGCCTCGGCGGTCGGTGTCACGATCGCGTCCAGCCGCAGGCGCGCCATCACGTCGTCGATCGCGCGCCGGGCGGCGGCCGTGGCCGCGGCCCGGCGGGCGCGGTGGGCGGGCGCGGTGAGGTCACCGTCCGACGCCTCGGCGGCCTCGAAGAGGTCCTGCCCGAACAGCGGCAACTCGACTCCGGCGTGGGCGCGTCCGAAGGCGATCAGCCCGGCGAGGTCCCGCGGGTGCGTCCCCGGCGTCGCGGCGAGGTAGGCATTGAGGTCGTGCTTGAACTCCGTCATCAGCGCCGGGACCAGGTCCTTCGCGACGATGCGGTCGATCGCGGGAACGTCGGCACCGTCGACCACGGCGGCGCCCGCCGCGCGGAGCCTACGCACCGCGTCCTCGAAGGCGCGGTCCACCGCCGGGTCGAGGCCGACGCGCCCGGTCCGCCACAGCCCGATGCGCTTGCCGCGCAGCGCATCGGCGCGCAGGTCCGTCGGGATCCGCACCTGGGTCGACGATGCCGTGGCGGAGTCGGCGCGGTCCTGCCCGGCCATCGCCCGGAGCGTGAGAGCCGCGTCGGTCACCGACCGGGCGATCGGTCCGGGGGTGTCCTGCTGGGCCGTGATCGGCACGATCCCCGTCCGGCTCACTACGCCCACCGTCGGCCGGATCCCGGCGGTCGAGGTCATGGACGCCGGGCACAGCACCGATCCGTCGGTGTCGGTGCCGATCGCGACCACGGTCAGGCCCGCCGCCACCGCCGCGGCGGCGCCGCTCGACGATCCGCAGGCGCTGCGGTCGAGCGCGTACGGATTGCGGGTCTGTCCCCCGACGGGGCTCCATCCGGCGATGGCCTCGGAGCTGCGGAAGTTGGACCAGACCGAGAGGTTGGACTTCCCGAGGATCACGGCACCCGCGTTCCGGAGGGCGGTCACCACGTGCGCGTCGCGGGCGGGGCGCGCACCGTCGAGCGCGGTCGAGCCGGCGGTGGTCCGCATACCGTCCGCGGTGTCCATGTTGTCCTTGAGCAGCACCGGGATGCCGTCGAGGGGGCCGCGCACGGCACCCGCACGACGTCGCGCATCGCTGGCCTCGGCCGAGCGCACGGCGTCGGGATTCGTCCGGATCACCGCACGCAGGCCCGGATCGACGCGGGCGATCCGGTTCTCGAGCGCGCGCGTGAGGTCTCGCGAGGTCAGCCGGCGACCGTCCATCGCGCGCTGGAGGTCGGGGATGGTCGAGCGTTCGAGGAGTTCCGCGACCGCCGTGCTCGACAGGGGTTCGGCGCTCGCCGTCGCCGGGGCCGGGAGGATCGCCGCCGTCGCGACCAGGACCGCGGCAGGACGCCGCCAGGAGTGCTTCACCCGATGACCGTATGCGGCGGGCGGACTCGGCACCCTGACGCGCGCACCCCTTTCCCGGGTGGTGCCCGCACTACCCCGCGACCGGGTCCGGCGCGGAGAGCGGCCGTGAACGGTCAGGCCAGCGCGGCGACGCGCTCGGCTAGTTTCTGGTGCGTCGCCGCGTCGGGGTGCCCGTCGCTGCTGGCCCCGTAGACCCAGCCCTCGGTCAGCGGCGAGATGACGGACACCGACGGATCGACGGCGCGGGCGGCGCCGACGATCGTCGCCTCGGTGGTGCGGGCGTCGGGGCCGCTGCCGCGGACCGACGGGAAGACCGTGATGAGCGCGACCCTGGCGTTCGGCGCCTGCGACCGCACCGTGGTGATCACCTGCCGCACCTGGCCGTCGATCGCGGCGGGTGCGGCGCCCACGTCGTTGGAGCCCGCCTGCACGACGACGAGCGCCGGGTCGCGGCCGGCGAGGTTCGCGGCCCGGGTCAGCCCGGCGATGGCGCCGTCGTTGTATCCCGCCCCGCCGCGGGCGCTGAGGTACACCGAGCGGCCGGCGATGGCGCTGATCATCCGCGGATAGGCCACGACGCCGGGTACCTCGTAGCCCGTCGAGATCGACGCCCCGATCACGACGATCGGCCGGGAGTCGGTGGTCCGCGGTGCGGCCGCGGGCTCGGCGGCGGCGGGCCCCCCGCTCACCGACGCGACCACCACGGCTCCGATTCCGACCATTGCACCGAAACGCGACACGCTCATGCCGACATCTTGACACAACACCAGCCGCATGAGTAACTTCCGCCCCTTGGCTCACTCGGACGACCGGGGCGCCCCCGGAAACGACGGAGCCCCCACCGACAGCGGTGGGGGCTCGCGCTCGCGCGGGTGTCAGACCAGGCCGGAGACCCGCTCGGCGATCCGCTCGTGCGCGGCGGCACCGGGGTGCCCGTCCTCCGACGCGCGGTAGGTCCAGCCCTCGTTGAGCGGGGAGATCACGGCGACGTTCGGGTCGACGGACCGCGCCGCGCCGATGATCGCGGCGTCGGTGCGGCGGGCCGCGGCGCCGTTGTGGATCGACGGGAAGACCGTGACCACGGCGATCTTCGCGCCGGGCGCCTGCTGGCGCACCGTCGAGACGACCTGCCGGACCTGGCCCGCGACGAGGGCCGGGGGCGCGCCGACGTCGTTCGTACCCGCCTGGAGCACCACGAGCGACGGATTCTGTGCAGGCAGGTTCGCGGCGCGGGTGAGGCGGGCGATGGAACCGTCGGCGTACCCGGCGCCCACACGGGAGCTGACCGCGACCGGTCGACCCGACAGCGCGGCGACCTGGCGCGGGTAGGCCTGCGCCGCGGACACCTCCTTACCCGAGGAGACGGAGGCGCCGATGACGACGACCGGCCGGCGATCGACGGTGCCGCCCCGCAGCGCGGGTCCCGCGGACGCCGCCTTCGCGGCGACCGGCCGCGCGACGGGCTTCCCCGCAACAGGCTTCGCAGCCGCCGACTTCGCAACGAAAGGCTTCGCGGCGACCGGCTTCGCAGCCACGGGCTTCGCGGCGACGGGCTTGGGCACGACGACCGGCTTCACGCGCTGCACGGCCGTGGACGCGGCGGGTGCGTCGGCGGCCGGCGTCGGCCCCGTATCGGCGGAAGCGGCACCGGCGGCGATCGGCGCGAGGGCGATGCCCGTCCCGACGGCGATGCCGTACCCGATGCGGCGCACGCGGCGACTGACTCGCAAAGCGACCATGCGGTGGAACCCTCTCTTCGAGTTCATCGATCCCTCGGCACGATCCCCGCGCCCCGGGAGAAAGATACTCGACCGGGCGGTTCGGTGCAGAACCGGGCGCGCCGTGCGCGCGACGATGTGATGGAGGAAAAGCCGCAGGTAGGATGGGCCCGTCAACGCAGGGATCGGAAGGCAGGAGCGGAGCGGCAGTGGGTGCGCATGCACGGCACGGTCTGGCGCAGATCGCGGCTGATCTCCGCCCCGTGGCGGACGACTTCACGAAGGGCCTGTTCGCCCGGCTGTTCGCGATGGATCCGTCGTTGCGCGATCTCTTCCCCGCCAACATGACGGGACACCGCGCCGTCTTCCTGCGCGTGCTGGACCACGTCTTCACGTCGATCCCGAAGACCGAGGGGCACGACGAACTCATCGAGTTCCTCGCGCAGCTCGGGCGGGATCATCGCAAGTACGGCCTCACCGAGGCCCACTACGAGACGATGTCGGCGGCGATCATCGCCGAGGTGCACGCCGTCTACAAGCCCCACGGCGGGCTCGACGACGAGGACGCCGCGGTGCTCGAGCAGGGCGTGCAACTGCTCACCGGCGTCATGCGCGGCGGCGCGCACTCCGATCCGACGCCCGCCCGGCGCACGGCCCGCGTCGTGGAGGTGCTGCGACCCCATCCCGGCCTGTCGGTGGTGCGGCTCCTGGCGGACGATCCGCTGCTCTTCCGGCCCGGCCAGTACGTGGAGACGCAGATTCCGCAGGTGCCGCGCGTGTGGCGGCCGCTGTCGCTGGCGATGCCGCCGAACACGCAGGGCCAAGTGGAGTTCCACATCCGCTCCGTACCGGGCGGCTACCTCTCCAGCACCGTCTTCGGCGAGACGCGCGCGGGCGACGTGTGGCAGTTCGGGCAGGTACACGGGCTCCTGCGGCCCGACGGTGACCGCCCCGTCACGATGATCGCCGGTGGCACGGGCCTCGCGCCGATGAAGTCGATCCTGCTGGCGATGTCCATGAACGCGAACAACCCCGACGTGCACCTCCTGGTGGGGGCGCGATCGCCGGGGCTGCTGTACGACTCGGACTCGCTCGCGCCGCTGGCGGCGACGAATCCGTGGCTCAAGGTGACGCAGGTGACGGATGCGCGACGGGATCCGTGGTGGCTCAAGCATCCCGCCACCGCCTACCGCGCGCTCCCGTTGCGGCACGGCTCGCTGGTGGAGGCGATGGACGGCCTGGATCTCACCGGCCACCGCGTGCTCATCGCCGGCCCGAAGGGCCTGCTGCGCGCCGCGAGCGAGAAGGCCGTGGAGCGGGGCGCCGCACCGGAGGACGTGGTGCACGACCCGCTGTGAGCGGACGTCGGCGACGCCGCTCCGGATGCGCGGCGACGACCCAGGACGCGCCACGGCCCCGGGGTCGTCGGACTCCCGGGGCCGTGACGAGGCCTTCTGCTCAGCCCTTGCGGCGACTCCGCGGCTGCCAGACCACCATGGCGGAGGATTTCGGCACGTGCACCAGTTCGCCTCCGCGGCGGACGTTCTCGACCTGTGCGGTGAGTTCCTCGACCCGACGTTGCAGGGCGTCCACCTGGTTGGTCAGGTCGATGATCCGCTTGATCCCGGCGAGGTTCACGCCCTCGTCCTGCGAGAGGCGCTGCACCTCGCGGAGCAGGTCGACATCGCGCGAGGAGTAACGCCGGCCCCCGCCCGCCGACCGCTCGGGCGTCACGAGCCCGAGCCGGTCGTACGTGCGGAGGGTCTGCGCGTGCATCCCCGCGAGTTGCGCAGCAACCGAGATCATGAACACGTGCGCGTCCGGATCCTCGGGGAACTGCTGGTCGACGTTCATCATTACGCCCCCGCAGCGGTTCCGGCGCCCGCCCAGCCGCCCCGCGGGTCGAAGCCCGCGGCACGCTCGGCCTCCGCGTAGTCGCGCAGCGCCTGCTGTGCCCGCTCGTCCAGCGACGGGGGAACCGCGACCTGCACCTTGACGAGCAGATCGCCGTGGCCGCCCGCCCGCTTGGGAACGCCGCGGCCGCGTACCCGGAGGGTGCGACCGTCGGTGGTCCCCGCCGGGATCTTCACGCCCACGGGCTGTCCCAGCGTGGGGACGGTGACGGTGGATCCCAGCGCCAGCTCGGCGAAGCTGACGGGCAGGGTGACCAGCAGGTCGTCGCCGTTCCGGGTGAAGACGTCGTCGGCGCCCACGTGGACGGTGACGAACAGGTCGCCCGAGGGCGCCCCGCGCATCCCGGCCTGCCCCTGGCCCGCCAGGCGGATCCGCTGGCCGTCCTTGACGCCGGGCGGGATCTTCACGTTCACCGTGCGGGTGCGCACGGTGACGCCGGTGCCGTTGCAGTCCGTGCAGGGATCGTCGATCACCGAGCCGGTGCCGCGGCAGTCCGGGCACGGCTCGGAGAAGCTGAACGCTCCCTGATTCCGGCTCACGAGCCCGGAACCGTTGCACGACTGGCAGACCCGCGGGCTGGTGCCCGGCTTGGCGCCGGACCCGTGGCAGGTCGTGCAGGGCGACGGTGAGGTCAGCGTGATCGGCGTGGTCACGCCCAGCGTGGCGTCCCGGAAGCCCAGCGTCAGCTCGGATTCCAGATCGCTGCCGCGACGCGGCCGCGTCGGCTGCGGGCCGGGCGCCTGCCCGGCGCCGCCGCGGTTGAACAGGCCCTCGAAGATGTCCCCGAAGCCGCCTCCGCCGTTGCCGGACGCGGCACCGTCGAAGATGTCCGAGAACGAGAACCCGCCCCCGCCGCCGCCGGTGTTGCCGAAGCCGCCGGACCCGAACCCGCCACCGCCGCCGTAGCCGCCCGCACCGCCGGAGCCGAATCGACCGCCGCCGAACAGGCGCCGCGTCTCGTCGTACTCCTTGCGCTTGGCCGGATCGGAGAGCACGGCGTGCGCCTCGGAGACCCGCTTGAACCGCTCCTCGGCCTGCGTGTTGCCCGGATTCGCGTCCGGATGCAACTCACGGGCGAGCTTGCGGTAGGCCTTCTTGATCTCGTCGGCACTCGCGCTGGAGCTGACGCCCAGCTCCTTGTAGAAGTCCTGTTCAACCCATTCCCTCTGTGCCACTGGGCATCACCTCCTTTCTATGTCTCGTCCTGCGCGGATTCACCCTGTGCATCCGCCGGGCGATCCGTGACGGCGACCATCGCGTTACGGATCACCTTGCCATCGATCTGGTATCCCTGGCGCAGGACCGCTCCCAGAACGGGATCGGCGCCGTCGCCCTCGTGCTGCACTGCCTCGTGGATCGCCGGGTCGAACTCGTCGCCCACCTCGCCGAAGGACTCCAGGCCCAGGGCCTTGAGGACGCCGTCGAGCTTGTCGGACACCGACTTCAGCGGCCCGGCCTCGAGGTCACCGTGGTTGCGCGCGCGATCCAGGTCATCGAGGACGACCAGCAGTTCGCCGACCACGAAGGCCTTGCCCGCGGCGCGGGCGTCCACCACGTCGCGCGCAGTGCGCTTGCGGTAGTTGGCGTACTCGGCGGTCACGCGCTGCAGGTCGGCGGTGAGTTCCGCCTCCTTGTCCGGCGCGGCCTCCTCGACGGCCTCGGCGTCCGCGGCCTCTCCCGGTTCGGCCGGGACCGCGGCGGATTCCTCCGCCGCGACCTCCGACTCCGGGGTCACCTCCTCCGGATCCACCGGATTCTCGGGACTCGTCATTACTTGGTGTCCTTCGGGTCCTCATCGACGACCTCGGCGTCCACGACGCCGTCGTCCTGCTGGGCGCCGGCGTCGGCACCCTCGGCCCCCGGAGCGCCCGCCTCAGCGGCACCGGCCTGCGCGTAGAGCGCCTGACCCAGCTCCTGCGACTCGGCGGAGAGCTTCTCGACGGCGGCCTTCACGGCGGCGATGTCGGTGCCCTGGAGCGCCTCGTTCGCCTCCTTGATGGCGGCCTCGACCTTGGTCTTGTTCTCCGCCGGGACCTTGTCCTCGTTCTCCTTGAGGAACTTCTCGGTCTGGTTGACCAGCGACTCCGCCTGGTTGCGGGTCTCCGCCTCCTCGCGGCGAGCCTTGTCCTCCGAGGCGTGCGCCTCGGCGTCCTTGATCATCCGGTCGATCTCCTCCTGCGACAGGCCGCTGCCGTCGGAGATCTTGATGGTGTTCTCCTTGCCGGTGCCCTTGTCCTTCGCGGTCACGTGCACGATGCCGTTGGCATCGATGTCGAAGGTGACCTCGATCTGCGGCACGCCGCGCGGGGCCGGCGCGATGCCGGTCAGCTCGAAGCTGCCGAGCAGCTTGTTGTGCGCCGCGATCTCACGCTCACCCTGGAAGACCTGGATCTGCACAGACGGCTGGTTGTCGTCGGCCGTGGTGAAGGTCTCGGAGCGCTTGGTGGGGATGGTGGTGTTGCGCTCGATGAGCTTGGTCATCACGCCGCCCTTGGTCTCGATGCCGAGGGAGAGCGGGGTGACGTCGAGCAGCAGCACGTCCTTGACCTCGCCGCGCAGCACGCCGGCCTGCAGGGCGGCGCCGACGGCGACGACCTCGTCCGGGTTGACGCCCTTGTTGGGCTCCTTGCCGCCGGTGAGCTCCTTGACCAGCTCCGTCACGGCGGGCATACGGGTCGAACCACCGACGAGCACGACGTGGTCGATGTCGCCCACGGAGATGCCGGCGTCCTTGATGACCGCCTGGAAGGGCTTACGGGTGCGCTCGAGCAGATCGTTGGTGATCTTCTGGAACTCGCTGCGGGACAGGTTCTCGTCGAGGAAGAGCGGGTTCTTGTCCGCGTCCACCGTGATGTAGGGCAGGTTGATCGAGGTGCTCTGGCCCGAGCTCAGCTCGATCTTCGCCTTCTCGGCGGCCTCGCGTAGACGCTGCATGGCCATCTTGTCCTTGGTGAGGTCGATGCCGTGCTGCGCCTTGAACTTCTCGACGAGCCAGTCGACGACGCGCTGATCCCAGTCGTCGCCGCCGAGCTCGTTGTCGCCCGAGGTCGCGCGGACCTCGACGACGCCGTCGCCGATCTCCAGCAGCGAGACGTCGAAGGTGCCGCCACCGAGGTCGAAGACCAGGATGGTCTGCTCCTTCTCGCCCTTGTCCAGGCCGTACGCGAGCGCGGCGGCGGTGGGCTCGTTGACGATGCGGAGCACGTTCAGGCCGGCGATCTGGCCGGCTTCCTTGGTGGCCTGGCGCTGCGCGTCGTTGAAGTACGCGGGCACCGTGACGACGGCGTCGGTGACGTCCTCGCCCAGGTAAGCCTCGGCGTCGCGCTTGAGCTTCATCAGCGTGCGGGCGCTGATCTCCTGGCTGGTGTAGTCCTTGTCGTCGATCTTCTGCGACCAGTCGGTGCCGATGTGGCGCTTGACCGAGCGGATGGTGCGGTCGACGTTCGTGACGGCCTGGTTCTTGGCGGGCTGACCCACCAGGACCTCACCGTTGCGCGCAAAGGCGACCACCGAGGGGGTGGTCCGCGAGCCCTCGGCGTTCGCGATCACGACCGGGTCGCCGCCCTCGAGGACAGCGACGCACGAGTTGGTGGTGCCGAGGTCGATGCCTACTGCACGTCCCATATTGATTTGCCTCCTGATAGTTCTGCTTCTGATCCAGACTTCAGCGCCCCCGGCTCAAGGGGCGAACACTTCAGTTCTACCCCATTGAGCGCAGCACGCTCAAGTAGTACGTCATGTCCAACGGGCGGGCGGACAGGAATGTTCCCGATTCCTGAAAAAACTTGAGCGGATCCCACTCAAGGCCCGTTGTCCCAGGTCGCATGGTTCGACGGTGCCGCCCACCCCCGCCGGCGTCCCCACCCCGGCGGGACTGGACGCCTCCTGATGACCGGCCCCGTCGTCGCCGCCGTCCTGTTCACCGTGCTGGCCGCCGCGTCCCACTGAACGCCCGCACTCCTCGCGGCACGGCGCCCGAGGACGGCCCTGATCGCACGGGTCGGGTGGCGGAAGCGACGTGGCGGCACCGTCGGCCTCGGTAGCGTCGGGGTCGAAGCCCGCGCCGACCCAGGAGAAGACGATGTACCGATTGACCGTGCTCTACAACCAGCCGACCGATCCCGCAGCGTTCGACGCGTACTACACGGGCACGCATCTGCCGCTCGCCGCGAAGCTGCCGGGGCTGCGGAGCGCCGCCGTGTCGAAGGGCGACACACTCGATGGCAGCACGCCGGAGATCTACCAGGTGGCCGAGCTGTACTTCGACAGCAAGGCCGACCTGCTGGCCGCACTCGGCTCGGACATCGGCCGCGAGGTCGGCAAGGACGTCGCGAACTTCGCCACCGGCGGCGCCTCCATGGTGTTCACCGAGGTCACCGAGGTCTCCCTGTAGGCGCCTCGGACAGCGCCGTCGCGGTGTACGCGACGTCCCCCGCGCCGCGCCGACTCCCCACGAAACGCCTGCGGGCGGGCCGCCGCAGCGACCCGCCCGCGCACCGTCGAACCTGCTAGGCGGCGACCTGAGCGCTCTCCGACACCGGCTCGAGGGCCAGCGCGACGATCTCCGCCACGTCGACCATCGGCTTCACGTCCAGCGCGTCGAGGACCTCGGCCGGGACGTCGTCCAGGTCGGGCTCGTTGCGCTGCGGCACGAAGACCGTCGTCAGGCCGTTGCGCTGTGCGGCCAGCAGCTTCTGCTTGACGCCGCCGATGGGCAGCACGCGGCCGTTCAGCGTGACCTCGCCGGTCATGCCGACGTCGCTGCGCACGCGCCGCCCGGTCAGCATGGAGACCAGCGCGGTGACCATGGTGACACCGGCCGACGGGCCGTCCTTGGGGACCGCGCCGGCCGGGAAGTGGATGTGCACCGTGCCGTTCAGCGCCGACGGTTCGATGCCGAAGTCGGCGGCGTGGGCCTGCACGTACGACAGCGCGATCTGGGCCGACTCCTTCATCACGTCGCCGAGCTGGCCGGTGAGCTTGAGCTCGGGACCGCTCTCGCCCGGCGTGTGCAGGGCCTCGATGAACAGCACGTCGCCGCCCATGCCCGTCACGGCCAGACCCGTTGCCACGCCGGGCACCTCGGTCCGCTCCGCCGTCTCCGGGGTGAACCGGGGCCGCCCCAGGTAGCCCTGGAGGTCGTCCACGTCCACGACGGTGGCCGCCTCTCCGGAGGACTGCTCCACCGCGACCTTGCGCAGCGCCTTGGCCAGCAACCGCTCGAACTGCCGCACACCCGGCTCGCGCGTGTAGTTCGCGGCGATCTCGCGCAGGGCGTCATCGGTGACGGTCACCTCGTCGGGCGTCAGGGCCGCCTTCTCGAGCTGCCGCGGGACCAGGTAGTCCCGGGCGATGGCGACCTTGTCGTCCTCGGTGTAGCCGTCGAGGGTGACGAGCTCCATGCGGTCGAGCAGCGCCGACGGGATGTTCTCCACCACGTTGGCCGTCGCGAGGAAGACCACGTCGGACAGGTCCAGGTCGAGGTCGAGGTAGTGGTCGCGGAAGGTGTGGTTCTGCGCCGGGTCGAGGACCTCGAGCAGCGCCGCCGCGGGGTCGCCGCGGTAGTCGGAGCCCACCTTGTCGATCTCGTCGAGCAGCACCACCGGGTTCATCGAGCCCGCCTCGCCGATCGCGCGCACGATCCGGCCGGGCAGCGCGCCCACGTACGTACGACGATGCCCGCGGATCTCCGCCTCGTCGCGCACGCCGCCGAGGGCGACGCGGACGAACTTCCGGCCCAGCGCCCGCGCGACGGACTCGCCGAGCGAGGTCTTGCCGACCCCGGGAGGGCCGGCGAGCACCATGACGGCGCCCGAGCCGCGGCCGCCGACCAGCGACATACCGCGCTGGGCGCGCCGCGAGCGCACGGCCAGGTACTCGACGATGCGGTCCTTCACGTCGTCGAGGCCGTGGTGGTCGGCGTCGAGGATCGCCCGCGCGCCGGGCAGGTCGTCGGAGTCCTCGGTCGTGACGCTCCACGGCAGGTCGAGGACGGTGTCGAGCCACGTGCGGATCCAGCCCGCCTCGGGGCTCTGGTCGGTGCCGCGCTCGAGCTTGCCCACCTCGCGCAGCGCCGCCTCGCGGACCTTCTCCGGCAGGTCGGCCGCCTCGATGCGCGAGCGGTAGTCGTCGGCACCGTCGGGCTCGTCCTCCCCGAGCTCCTTGCGGATGGCGTTCAGCTGCTGCCGGAGCAGGAACTCCTTCTGCTGCTTCTCCATTCCGTCGCGCACGTCGGAGGCGATCTTGTCGCTGACCTCGGTCTCGGCGAGGTGCTCGCCGGTCCAGTCGATGAGCTGCTGCAGCCGCGCGTCGACGTCGCCGGTCTCCAGGAGGGTGCGCTTCTGCTCGTTCGTCAGCCACGACGAGTAGCCCGACGTGTCCGCCAGTGCGGCGGGATCGGTGAGCTTGTTGACGGCGTCGATGACCTGCCAGGCCTCGCGGCGCTGGAGCATCGCGAGCACGACCTTCTTGTACTCGGCGGCGAGCTCGCGGGTGCGCTCGGTGACGGCGGTCTCGTCGACGAGGTCGACCTCGACCCACAGTGCCGCACCCGGTCCGGTGGTGCCGGAGCCGATGTGGGCGCGCTGTTCGCCGCGCAGCACCGCGACGTACTCGGACTGCCCCGGCACGCGCCCGACCTGCACGATCGAGGCGACGACACCGTGTGTCGGGTAGCGATCGTCGAGCCGCGGGGCGATGAGGAGCTTGCCGCGCTCGCTCGCGCGGCCGGCGTCGACGGCCGCCTGCGCGGCGTCGTCGAGCGTGACGGGCACGACCATGCCGGGCAGCACCACGAGGTCGGGGACGAAGAGGACGGGCAGCGAGATCTGCTCAGACATTGGGCCTCCCAAGTTCAGTCTGATCCGCTCAACGCCGATGCCCGGCCGGGTTGTTCCGGCCGGGCATCGGCGTTCGCCGTCAGCGGATTCCCGCCGGGCGCGGCGCCTCCTGAGGCGCCCACAGCCAGTCGGTGTACTTGTACACAGCGTCGCCGTGGAGCGACCGGAACAGCTCGTTCCGGGCCTGGCGCCCGGCACCGTCGAGGTGCCACAACTCGCCCCACATCCGTCCCGTGGACAGGATCCGGTTGCATCGGGGCGCCCGCGCGGCGTTCACCGCGGCCAGCGCGGCCTCCCAGCCGGAGTTCGTATCCGGCACGTTCTCGGCGATGCACCGAGCGTCCTCCAGCGCCATCACGGCGCCCGAGGCCAGGTACTGCAGAGGCGGGTGCGCGGCATCGCCCAGCAGGATCATCCGCCCGTCCACCCACTGTTCGATCGGCTCGCGATCGAACATCGGCCACCACCGGTCCTTCCACAGGTAGTCGGTGGCCGCGCGGACGCTGGGATGGCAGTGCGCGAATGCGTCCTCGAGCTCGGACGGCCCGCCCCACTCCGTCTCGCCGCGGAGGTAACCGGGCGACTGGAACACCGCGACCTGGTTCAGCATCGCGCCGCCGCGTAGCGGGTACTGGATGAAGTGGCAGCCGGGTCCGATATAGCCGATCACGTCCTCGATATCGTCGGCGAAGGGCACCTGCTCGATCGGGAACGTGCCGCGGTAGGCCGCATATCCCGAGCCGACGGGCTCGTCCCGCGACAGCTTCGCCCGCAGGGTCGACCTCAGGCCGTCCATGCCGAGGGCGACGTCGCCGCGCAGTTCCTCGCCGTCCGCCAGGATCACACGGACTCCGGCGCCGTCGGTCACCACATCGGCCACCCGGCTGTCGGTGCGCAGGTCGGCGCCCGCCGCGCGGGCGGCCTCCACCAGCGCCGCGTGCAGATCCGAGCGGTGCACCACGAAATAGACGCCGCCGTAACGGCGCTGGAAGTCGGCGCCCAGGTCGAGTCGGGTCAGCTCCTCCGCGGTGAGGGCGTCACGGAAGACGAGGTTCTTCGGCAGCACGCCGCGGGAGACCACCTCGTCGAAGACTCCCCACTCCTGCAGGATACGGGAGCCGTGCGGCCCGATCTGAAGCCCGGCGCCCACCTCCCCGAACTCCGGGGCGGCCTCAAGCACCGTCACCTCGGCGCCCCGCCTACTCAGGGCCAACGCCGCGGCGACTCCGCCGATACCGCCGCCCGCAACAATTGCTCGTTTCGCCATCATCTGCTCCTCGATCTCCGCGAACACTGCATCGACTGTGACGCCCGCCACCGGTCCGCACCCACGAAGGTTCTGCTGTGCAGAACAGCGCCGCCACCGACGGCGCGAGCTCCCTAGCGTGGTGCCAGGCACGACACACCACCCGAGGAGGCACCGTGTCCATCGACCTCACCGGCGATCCCGAACTGGACCGCCTGTACGCGGATTTCGCAGCAGCCCATCTCAACCCGTTGTGGACGCAGCTCGGCGACCTGATGCCTGAGGCACCGGCCCCGCGCGCGGTCCCGCACGTCTGGCGCTGGTCCGACCTGCTGCCGATGGCGCAGCGCGCGGGCGATCTGGTGCCGGTCGGGCGCGGCGGGGAGCGCCGGGCCATCGCTCTCGCGAACCCCGGACTGGGCGGCGTGCCCTATGCCACCCCCACGCTGTGGGCTGCGATCCAGTACCTCGGCCCCAAGGAGACCGCGCCCGAACATCGGCACGCGCAGAACGCCTTCCGCTTCGTGGTCGAGGGCGAGGGCGTGTGGACCGTGGTGAACGGCGATCCCGTCGCGATGCGCCGCGGCGACCTGCTGTTGACGCCCGGCTGGGCCTTCCACGGGCACCACAACGAGTCCGATCGGCCGATGGCCTGGATCGACGGTCTGGACATCCCGTTCGTGCGCGATACGGACACGGGCTTCTTCGAGTTCGGGGCAGACGGCGTCACCGACGAGGGAACGCCCGACATCTCCCGCTCCGAGCGGCTCTGGGCGCACCCGGGCCTGCGCCCCCTGGTGGGCATGGACGCCGCCACCAGTTCCCCGATCTCCTGCTACCGCTGGGCGCACACCGATGCCGCGCTCATCGAACAGCTCGCACTCGAGGACGAGGGCCACGCCGCCACGGTCGAGCCCGGACACGCGGCCGTCCGGTACACCAACCCGACGACGGGCGGCGATGTGCTGCCCACGATCCGAGCCGAGTTCCACCGGCTGCGGGCCGGAGCGCACACCCGTACCCGCCGGGACGTGGGCTCCACCGTCTTCCAGGTGTTCGACGGTGCCGGCACGGTGAAGCTCGACGGGGACGAGACGCCATTGCGCACCGGCGATCTCGTGGTGATCCCGTCGTGGTCCGAGTGGTCCGTGCGCAGCGACACTGGCATCGACCTGTTCACCTTCTCCGACGCTCCGATCATGGAACGCCTGCACTTCTCCCGTACCTACTTCCCCGAAGGAGCATGATCATGCGCCTAGCAACCCTCCGCACCGAGACCGGCACGGTCGCGGTCCGCGCAGATGACGAGACCACGGCCACCGTGATCGACGGCTACCCCGACCTGTCCGCCCTCCTGGCCGATCCGGACTGGCGTTCCGTCGCCGCCGCCGCCCGTGGCGCACGGATCGACCTACGCGCGGCGGACTTCGGGCCTGTGGTGCCACGGCCGGGGAAGATCGTGTGCGTCGGCCTCAACTACCGCACGCACATCACCGAGATGGGCCGCGACCTCCCCGAGTACCCGACGCTGTTCGCCAAGTTCGCGGACGCCCTCACCGGCCCGTACGACGACGTGATCGTGCCCGATTACGCCGCGTCCGAGCTGGACTGGGAGGCGGAGCTCGCAGTGATCGTGGGCGCCCGCGCCACCCGCGTGGGCGCCGACGCTGCCGCGTCCTTCATCGCCGGCTACTCGGTGATCAACGACTACACCATGCGCGACTACCAGTACCGCACCCTGCAGTGGGACCAGGGCAAGACCTTCGACCGCACCTCCGGGTTCGGGCCCTACTTGGACACCGACTACCGCCTCGGTACCCGCATCGAGACGCGCCTGGAGGGCGAAGTCATGCAGTCGGCGACCACGGACGACCTCGTCTTCGGCCCGGAGCAACTCGTCGAGTACATCTCGCACATCGTCACGCTGCAGCCGGGCGACGTGATCATCACCGGCACCTCGGGCGGCGTGGGCCATGCCCGCACGCCGGCCCGGTACATCCGCGACGGCGAGACCGTCGAGGTGAGCATCGAGGGCCTGGGCTCGGTCCGCAACCGAACGATCGTCGCCTGACATGTCCGACGGCGTCGTCTTCCGTGACCTTCCCCGCGACGAGCAGCTGACGCTGTGCCGCAGGGGTACGGCACATTTCGCGCGACACCTCGGCACTCTGTCCGACGCGCAACTGGGCGAGCCCTGCGACCTCGACGGGTGGACGCGGCGGCACCTCTTGGCGCACGTCGCCTACAACGCGGCGGCGCTGTGCCGGCTGATGGACTGGGCGATAACGGGCACCGAGAACCCGATGTACGCCTCCCCCGCTGCCCGCGCAGCCGAAATCGACAAGGGCGCCACCCTGCCGCCCTCGGCGCTGCGCAACCTGTTCGACCACACCGTGGCCCGGCTCGACGAGAAGTGGCGCAACGCCTCTCCCTCAGCGTGGTCGGCACGGGTGCGATCGGCGCAGGGGCGGGACATCGCCGCCGCGGAGACGATCTGGATGCGCGCCCGCGAGGTGTGGGTGCACGCCGTTGACCTGGGCACCGGCGCCCGGTTCGGCGACGCGCCGCCGGAGGTGCTCGACGGCCTCCTGAGCGATGTCGTGACCCGATGGCGATCGACGGGCGAGGGCAGCGTCCTCGAGCTCCGGGCAGCCGGGCGGGCGCCCATCGCCATCGACGACGCCATGCCGCCGGCCGCACGGACCCCCGTGGCCGGAGATCTCGCCGCGGTCACCCGCTGGGCCGCCGGACGCGGCGCAGTCGGCCTCAGCGATGGGCCGTCGGATCCCCCACCACACTGGCTCTGACTACTCGGGGCGGTCCTTCGGCAGCCGCAACAGTTCCGCCTGCTGCAGCAAGTACTCCCCGATCTCGCGAACCCGGGCGCCCCCTACCCGCGTTGCCGGACCCGCCACCGAGAGCGCGGCGCCCACTGCACCGTTCGTATCGCGCACACCGATCCCGACGGCGGTGAGGCCCGCCTCGGTATCCTCGGCGTTCACGGCGTACCCACGGTGCCGCGTGAGCTCCAACTCCCGGACCAGGCGCTGCCATTGCGCATTGCCCAGCCGTGCCTCGCCGTCGTTCCCCGGGCTCTGATAGAGCGCCCGCAGCTGCTGCGGCGCGAGCTCCGCGAGCATCGCGCGCCCTGTCGAAGTGAGCCGGGCGGGCAGCGCGACGCCCCGCCGGTCGCCGACGCGGATGGCCTGCGCCGACTCGACGGTGGCGATGAACCGAACCCACCGCCCGGTCCGCACCGCGAGTTGCACCGTCTCCCCCGTCTCGGCGGCGATCACCGTCATCACCGGCCGCAGGTGCGCGTTGTACTCGCCGGTGGGCCGGTTCTCGACCGCGGCGACGTACAGGGCGGGACCGGGCAGGTACTTGTGCTCTTCGTTCTCCACCGCGAAGTCGCGGTACACCAGCATCGCGAGCAATCGGTGCGCGGTGGAGCGGGCCACCCCCAGCAGCTCCGCCGCTTGACTCACGGTGACGATCCCCTGGTCCCGCAGGATGTGCAACAGGAGCAGCGCATTGTCGACTGAGCTCTGCCCGTACGCCGGTCGGTTCCGCATACCAGAATCGTAGATCGAGTGTTGCGTGGATCACAGTAGCGTTCTCGTCACGAGCACAGCAACACCGCCGCAACCGACGGATGACGCTGCCGCACAGCGGCATCGACCTCGATCGGCGGACTCTCAAGCTCGATGGGCGAGAAAGGCGATTCGATGAAACAGGGACTCTACGTGGGCGTGGACACGGGCGGCACCTTCACCGACGTGGTGGTGATGGACGAGTCGGGGGCGGTGCTCACCAACAAGGCACCGACCACCCCGCAGGCGCTTGAGGACGGCGTCTTCGCCGCTCTGAGTCTGATCGCCGAGGAGCGCGGCGAGACGCTCGGCGAGATGCTCGCCAAGGTCGTGAGCTTCGGCCACGGTACGACTCAGGCCACCAATGCGCTGATCGAGCGCCGCGGCGCCACCACCGGCCTGATCACCACGAAGGGCTTCGGCGACACCCTGCTGCTGCAGCGCCTCATGGGCTTCACCGCCGGCACGCCCGTGGAGCAGCTCGGCGAGTTCAGCCGCCGCCGCTACCCGGACCCACTGGTTCCGCGCAACCGGATCAAGGAGGTGCTCGAGCGCGTGGACCAGGCCGGCCAGGTGATCATCGAACTCGACGAGACCGCTGTGCGCGGCGCCGTCGAGGAGCTGGCCGCCGACGGAGTCACCGCCTACGCGATCGCCCTCCTCTGGTCCTTCCGCAACCCGGCGCACGAACGACGGATCGGCGAGATCGTTCGGGAGATCGCGGGCGAGGACGTCTACGTGAGCCTGTCCAGCGAGGTCAATCCGGTCCTGGGCGAGTACGAGCGCACATCGACGACGGTACTCAACAGCTACCTCGGACCGAGCGTCCAGCGCTACCTCGAGCGCATGGAGCGCAAGCTCATCGAGGCTGGCATGTCCGGCCGGTTCAGCGTGCTCAACAGCATCGGCGGCGTGATGAGCGCCCGCGACGCGGCCGACCGCGCCGTCCTCCTACTGGCCAGCGGCCCCACGGGCGGCGTGCTCGGCAGCCAGCACCTGGCCGAACAGCTCGGCCACCGCAATGTGATCACCTCCGACATGGGCGGCACCAGCTTCGACGTCGGCCTCATCGTGGACGGGCGGCCCGTGGTCTCCGCGGTGACCGAGGTCGCGCAGTACCACGTGGCCGCGCCGATGGTGAGCATCACCGCGATCGGTGCCGGCGGCGGCTCCATCGCGGAGGTCGTCGCCGGGGAGCTGCGCGTCGGCCCCGAGAGCGCCGGCGCCTTCCCGGGGCCCGTCTGCTACCGCCGCGGCGGTACTCGCGCCACCGTCACCGACGCGGACGTGGTGCTCGGCGTGATCGACCCGGACACCTTCCTGGGTGGCCGCATGCGGCTCGACAAGGAGGCCGCCGAGCGCGCCATCGCCGAGCAGATCGCGGAGCCACTGGGGCTGACCGTGGTCGAGGCCGCGGCCGGCATCCGGCACATCGTGGACTCACGCATGGCCGACACCCTCCGCGAGCTGTCGGTGGGCCGCGGACTGGACCCGCGAGACTTCGTGCTCTACGCCTACGGCGGCGCGGGCCCGATGCACTGCGCCGGATTCGGCGCCGACCTCGGCGTGACCGAGATCGTGGTCCCGGCCACCTCGATGGCGCATTCCGCGTACGGCGCGCTTGCGGCGGACATCTACCACAGCGCTGAGCGCTCGCACCTGGTCAAGACCACGCCGGGCAACCCGCGGCCGTGGGAGGACATCGACGCCGCGTCGCTCGACGTCATCTTCGCCGAGCTGGAGGCCAGCACCCGCGAGCAACTCGCCCGCGACGGCGTGGACCCCGCCGACACGGTGATCGAACGCTCCGTGGACGTGCGCTACCGCAGCCAGACCCACGAGCTCATCACCCCGGTCCCCGACGGCGCCGTCGACGCGGCGCTCGTGCGCGGCATCGTCGAACGGTTCGAGGCCTCGTACGAGGACACCTACGGACGCGGCGCCGGCTTCCGCGAGGCGGGCATCGAGCTGACCACCTTCCGGGTGAGCGGCATCGGGCGCACCCCCAAGCCTTCGTTCCGGGACACCGCACCCACCACCGCGGCGAACGCGCACTCGCGTCCCGTGTACGACCTCGCGGCGCACGATTGGATGGACGCCACCGTCGTGCAGTGGCATTCGCTCGAACCGGGCGAGACGATCCCCGGCCCCGCCGTGGTCGAGCACCCCACCACCACCGTCTACACCGGCCACGGCCAGCGCGTAGGAATCGACACCTTCGGCAACCTCATCATCACCGCGTGAGCGGCACTTCTAGGAGAATCGCTATGACCACCGACATCCTGACCGAGGCCGTCGCCGACGTCGACCCCATCACCTTCGAGGTGATCCGCAACCGCCTTTCGGCGATCACCGAGGAGCAGGCGATCACCCTGAAGTCCGTCTCCGGCTCCCCTGTCGTCACGGACGCCACCGACTTCAACGTGGGCACCTACCTGTCCGACGGCTCGATCGTCACGATGGGCCCGCAGGTGCTGTTCCACTCCGGCTCCATGGCCAGCGTGGTGCGCAACATCATCGCCGACCGCACCGAGAATCCCGGCATCGCCGAAGGCGACATGTTCATCCTCAACAACCCGTACAAGGGCGCCCTGCACCAGCAGGACGTGTCGATCGTGGCGCCGGTCTTCCACGGCGGCGAGCGGGTGGCGTGGGTGGGCGCGTGCGCCCACCAGATCGACGTCGGCGGGATGAACTTCGGCAGTTGGGCCTTCGGTGCCACCGAGATCCAACAGGAGGCCATGCTGTTGTCCGGGGTCAAGATCGTGGAGAACGACGATATCCGGGGCGACCTGTGGGACATGGTCATGGGGATGTCCCGGATGCCGATGGCCGTGGGGCTGGACCTCAAGGCGATGATCGCGGCCAATCAGGTGGCCTCCCGCCGGCTGAACGAATTGTTCGACCGGTACGGGCTCGATGTAGTGCTACGGGTGATGCACCTCGAGATCGAGCACGCCGAGGAGCAGCTGCGGGATCGGCTGCGGCAGCTGCCCGACGGTGTCTTCCGCGCCGTCGACTACCTCGAGCACGACGGGCACACCAACGAACTGTACGAATTCCGGCTCACCGTAACCAAATCCGGCGACGAACTGGAGTTCGACTTCACCGGCACCGATCCGCAGGCGCCCGGTTTCGTCAACTGCACCCGTTCGGGACTCGTCGCGGGCGTCTTCACCGCGCTGCTGCCCACCCTGGCGCCGCGAATCAGCTGGAACGAGGGCCTGTTCCGCCCGCTGACCATCACCGCGCCGCAAGGTGTTATCTGCAACGCGACCTGGCCCGCTCCAGTCTCCTCTGCCACCATCTCCGCGGTGTGGGTAGTGCAGAACGTGGCCCTGGCCGCGCTGTCCCGCCTCGCGGCCACCTCTCCGGTGACGGCACCCGATGCTGCGGCGATCACCAAGGGCTCGATGACGGCGCTAGTACTCAACGGACGCGACCGGGACGGGCTGCCCTACGGCAACTTCCTGCTCGATTCCACCGCGGGCGGCGGCGGCGCCTACGTCGACCACGACGGTCTCACCGGCTCCGGCGACTTCTGCGTGCCGCGGCCCGCGATCACGAACGTCGAGAGCCACGAGGCGAACGGACCGATCCTGTTCCTGTACCGATCGATCCTCACCGATACCGGCGGCGCCGGCCGGTTCCGCGGCGGCAACACCGTGGGCCTCGCGATCACGCCGCACGACACCGAGTCGCTCTCGGCGATGATCGTCGGCCACGGCGTCGAGGTGCCCAACAGCGTCGGGCTGTTCGGCGGCCTGGAGGGTTCGTGCAACCGGAACCAGTTGCTGCCGAGCGATGGGAAGAGCCCCGTCGGGCGCATCTCGTCGGCCGACGACCTGACCGGACACGATGCGGTGCAGGTGCTCGGCGCCAAGCCCGGATTCCTCTCGCTCCGCGCCGGGGACAGCCTCGCGTACAGCTTCCAGGGCGGCGGCGGCTACGGCGACCCGCTCACGCGCGACCCTCGTTCCGTGGCGGACGATGTCACGAACGGCTACATCAGCGAGGACGCGGCCCACAACCTGTACGGCGTGGTGCTGCGAGGCGGCGAGGTCGACGAGCCCGCCACCACCGCGCGGCGCGCCGCCGCCCGGGCCGACCGATCCGGTTCTGCCATCACGGCATCCGCACACGCGGACGGCGCCTCCGTATCCGGCGCCGGGGTGGGCCCCGCGCTGGTCCGGACCACCGGCGGCACCGTCGCCTGCGGGTGCGGCTGCGCGCTCGGCCCGGCCAATGACTGGCTGTCCGGCACCGTGCGGCGGGTGGTGGATCCTCGCAGCCACGGCGACTATCTGCGCTTGCACGAGGGCCTCGAACTGCGCGAGTACGCCTGCCCGATGTGCGGCACCCTGCTGGATGCCGCCGTCGCGCGGATCGGCGCGGCCGACATGCTGACCATCGAGCTGCGATGACCGCCGCCGGAATCTTCAGCGCGCCGCCCCGGATCGTCACCGGCATCGGTTCGCTCGAGCGGCTGGACGCCGAGCTGGGCGCCCTGCAGGGCCCCGTCGCGGTGATCGCCGATCGCGGGCTCGACACCGCGGGCCTGCTCGGCGGGATCCTCCGGCACGTAGCGCCGGACCGGATCGGTGCCACCGTCTTCGTGGATCCGAACCCCGACGTGGCGGCCGTCGAGCGCGCCGCCGATGTGGCCCGCTCCGCGCGTTGCACGAGCGTGCTCGGCATCGGCGGCGGCTCGGGACTGGGCGCGGCCAAGGCCGCCGCGATCCTGCTGACCAACCCGGGCCCGATCACCGAATACGAGGGGGCCGGCCGGGTTCCCGTGCCGCCGGCACCGTTGGTGGCGGTCCCCACCACGGCGGGCAGCGGCAGCGAGGTCTCGAACGCCCTGGTGTTGCACGAGCCGGGCCGCGACCGGGAGATCATCGTCCGCGGGCAGGGATGCGAGCCGCAGGTCGCTGTACTAGACGCGACGGTCCTCCGCGGCCTACCCCGGGCGCCGATGCTCTACGCAGGCCTCGACGCGCTCACCCACGCCCTGGAATCACTGTGGGCGCGCGGAGCGACGGTCTTCACCGAAGCGCTCGCTCTGCGCGCCGCCCAGGACATCATGGCGGCACTGCCGGTCGCGGTGGCGGGCGCCGGCCGGGACATCGTGCGCGGCAACGCCGAGGGCGGCAACGACGCTGCGCTGCAGCAGCTAATGGAGGCGAGCACGATGGCCAACCTGGCCTGTGGGAACAGCGGCCTGGGCCTGGTGCATGCGCTGTCCTCGTCAGTGCGGGTCCCGCTCGCCCACGGCCTGCAGAACGGCGTACTGCTGCCCCGGGTGGCCGAGCTCAACCGGGTCGCCGTCGCCCCCGCGGGCGTCGCGCTGATCGACCTGCTCCCCGGTCTGTACCGGAAATTGGAGTTCACGCCGCGGTTCGACCCGGCGGCGGTGGGCCGCGAACAGCTCGAATCCATGGTCGCCGCGAGCGACGGCCACCCGTTCCGCGCCAACAACCGGGTCAGCGTGACAGACAGCGAACTGCGCGAGCTGCTCGCCGGCACCGTCGGTGCCGCACCGATTCTCCAGGAGGACAGGACATGACCACCACGACACACGCCGCGAGTGGCCATGCGGCGCACGCCGATCAGATCACCGCGCTCGCTGCGCACCCGTGGCGGCTGCTCATCGGCGGCGAGCTGCGGCCCGCCGCCGACGGCGGGACCTTCGCCACCACGGATCCGTTCAGCGAGCAGGAGCTCGCCCGGGTCCCCGACGCGACGGCCGCCGATGTGGACGCCGCCGCGGAGGCCGCGGAGGCGGCCCGGCCGGGCTGGCGGGCGACGCCGGCCACCGAGCGCGCGGCCCTCGTGCTGCGCTTCGCCGACCTGATCGAGGCGAACGCCGATGAGCTCGCCTTCCTCGACTGCGTGGATGCGGGCTCGCCGATCAGCAACGCGCGCTTCGATGTCGAGATCGCGCTCCAGCAGATGCGGATGTTCGCCGGCTTCGCGCTGGAGATGAAGGGGCAGACCATCCCCGCCTCGAACGCACTGCACCTCACGGTCCGCGAGCCCGTGGGCGTCGTCGCCAAGATCTGGCCGTACAACCACCCGCTCATGTTCGCCTGCCGGATGGCGGCGCCTCTCGTCGCGGGGAACCCCGTGGTCGGTAAGCCGCCGGAGGCGGCGCCGCTCTCCACGCTGCGCCTCGCCGAGCTGGCGGCCGAGGTCTTCCCGCCCGGAGTGGTGAACATCGTGGTCGGCGACGGCCCCGCCATCCCGGACCGGCTGGTGCGGCACCGCGCCGTGCGGCGCATCGGCTTCATCGGGTCCGAGCCCACGGGCCGGGCCATTCAGCGCGCCGCGGCGGAGGCCGCGGTCAAGCACGTGACGCTGGAGCTGGGTGGCAAGAACGCGATGGTGGTCTTCGCTGACAGCGACGTGGACGCCGCGGCCGCCGGCGCTGTGTCCGGAATGAATTTCACCTGGTCCGGCCAGTCCTGCGGCTCGAACTCCCGCCTGCTGGTGCAGCGGCAGATCTACGACGCGGTCGTGACCCGCGTGGCCGAGTTGGTGCAGGCGCGGCGGATCGGCGATCCGCTCGATGAGTCGAGCGAGCAGGGCACCATGATCAACCGCGCCCAGTACGAGAAGTCCCTGTCCTATATCGGGATCGCGCGTGCGGAGGGCGCCCGCCTGGTGACGGGCGGCGGCCGCCCCGAGGGCGAGAACTTCGCCACGGGCTTCTTCGTCGCGCCCACGGTCCTCGCCGACGTGGACCCCGCCTCGCGCATCGCCCGCGAGGAGGTCTTCGGGCCGGTGCTCTCGGTGATCCCGTTCGACACGGAGGAAGAGGCCGTGGCGATCGCGAACTCGGTGGACTACGGGCTCACCGCCAGCGTGTGGACCCGCGACCTGGACCGCGCGCACCGCGTCGCCCGCGATTTCGAGGCGGGACACACCTGGATCAACGGCTCGTCGATGCATTTCCCCAACGTGCCCTACGGCGGCGTCAAGGGGTCGGGCGTCGGGGGCAAGGAGGAGTGCCTGGAGGAGCTCCTGAGCTACACGGAGGAGAAGGTCATCAACGTGATGTTCCGATAACCCCACACCCGCCACTACTGATTGGAGCATTCTCATGACCGACAACGATCCTCGCGCAACGGTCGCCACCTCGTCGCGCATCATGGCGGCGACCGGCGCCGGCGACCTCATCTGGGGGCACGTCAGCGTCCGCGACCCGGAGGGCCGCGGGGTCTGGCTCAAGCAGGCGTCGTACGGGCTGGAGGAGATCACCCCCGACCGCGTGCACCTGGTCGCGCCCGACGGCGAGGTCCTGGACGGCGGCGGCCAGCGGCACAGCGAATTTCCGATCCACACCGAGGTGATGGCTGCCCGTCCGGACGTCGGCGGCGTAGTGCACGTACACAGCCGGTACGCGGTCGCGCTCGCCGCCGCGGGGGCGGAACTACTGCCGGTGAGCCATGAGGCGAACTACTTCGCAGGAAACGGGGTTCCGCGCTTCACCGAGACCGCTGACCTGATCCTCACCCGCGATCTTGGCCGTAGCGTGGCCGCCGCTCTCGGCAAGGCGCAGGCCCTCTTCCTGGTGAACCACGGGATCGTCACCGTCGGGCCGGATCTGGAGACGGCGACGGTGGCCGCGGTGATCCTGGACCGCGCCTGCCAGCAGCAGCTGACCACTCTGGGCTACGGCGGCGACCCGAGCCGGTCCGATCCGGCGGAGTCGCGCGCGAAGCGCGAGCACATCTACTCCGACGAAGCGCAACAACAGGTTTGGGACTACCTCGCACGCACGCTGGATCCTCTACACTGAGCGAACCCTGCCCCCGGCACCCATCGTGCCGGGGGCAACGCTTTCGCGATCAGGCCGCGGCGGGCTCGCGCTCCGGGCGTGTCTCGTGCTCCACACCCTCGTGCTCCCTACCCACCTCGAAGCGCAGCAGGCGCAGCGCGTTCGCCACGACGATGAGCGTCGAGCCCTCGTGGATGAAGACCACCGGCCCCATCGGCATGCCGAGGAAGGTGACGATCACCAGAAAGACGACGATGCCCAGCGACGCGATGAGGTTCTGCCGGATGATGCGGCTGGTCTGCCGGCTCAGCCGCACCGCGAAGGGCAGCCGGCCCAAGTCGTCGCTCATCAGCGCGACGTCGGCGGTCTCGAGTGCCACCGCGGAACCCGCGGCCCCCATCGCGATGCCCACGTCGGCCTGCGCCATCGCGGGGGCGTCGTTGACGCCGTCGCCGACCATCGCGCACCGTCGGGCATCGGGGCCCGCGCCGGCGCCGGACAGGCCGCGGACCTGCGTCACCTTGTCCTCGGGCAGCAGGCCGCCGAGCGCGCGGTCGACGCCGACCTCGCGGCCCACCGCCTCGGCCACCTGCTGGTGATCGCCGGAGATCATCACGATGTCGGTCATGCCGGACTCGCGCAGGCGGTCGAGCACCTGCCCGGCCTCCCGGCGGGGCGTGTCCATCACGCCGATCACGCCGAGGAAGCGGCCGCCGCGGCGCACGATCATCAGCGTGCGGCCCGCGCCCTGCAGCCGCTCGACGTCGGCGGCGACGGCACCGTCGAGCACGATGCCGGCGTCGGTGAAGAGGCGCTCGTTGCCGATCTCGACGCTGTCCCCCTCGACCAGGGCGCGGACGCCGCGGCCGGTGACGGACTGCAGGTCGGAGGCGGTGAGCACCGTCGAGGTGCGCGCGGCGACGGCCTCGGCGACCGCGGCCGCGAGGGGGTGGTCGGAGAGCTTCTCGACGGCGAGGGTGGTCGCGAGCAGCTCGTCGAGCTCGACGCCGGGCGCGGCGACGGTGTCGGTGACCCGCGGCTCGCCCCAGGTCAGGGTGCCGGTCTTGTCGAACGCGATCGACGTGACGCGGCCCAGGGTCTCGAGCGGCGCGCCGCCCTTGACCAGCACGCCGGCGCGGGCGGCTCGGGCCACGCCGGCCAGCACGGCCGACGGGGTGGCGAGCGCGAGCGCGCAGGGGCTCGCGGCGACGAGGACGGCCATCGCGAGGTAGAAGGCGTCGTCGAAGGGGTTGCCCAGCGCGAAGTAGCCGACCAGGAAGACGCCGACGACGAAGGCGATCACGGCGGGCACGTAGATCCGCTGGAACTTGTCGAGGAAGCGTTGCGTGGGCGACTTGGCCTGGTCGGTGGACGCGACGAGCTCGACGACCTTGCTCAGCGTCGAGTCCTTCGCCAGCGCCGTGACCTGCACGACGAGCGCGCCGGAGCCGTTGACCGTGCCCGCGAAGACCTTGTTCTCGTCGGCGACGCGACCGGTGCGGGCGGGATCGAGCGGCTCCTTCTCGACGGGCATCGACTCGCCGGTGACGGCGCTCTGGTCGATCGCGGACCGGCCATCGACCACCACGCCGTCGGAGCTGACGCGTGCGTTGGGGCGGATCAGCACGAGGTCGCCGACGGCGACGTCCTCCACCTGCCGATCGACGTACTCACCCGCGGTGGTCGACGGTCCGCCGACGTGCACCAGCGCGGTACGGGGCGCGAGGCCGGCGAGGGCTTCGATGGATTTCGACGCCCTGGCCAGCGCGAATTCCTCCAGCGCGTGGCCGAGGCTGAAGAGGAAGAGCAGCACCGCGCCCTCGGCGAAGCGGCCGATCGAGGCGGCGCCGATCGCCGCGACCAGCATGAGGAAGTCGACCTCGAACTTGCCGTTCAGCGTCGACTTGATGGCGGACCGGATCGTGAAGAAGCCGCCGAAGAAGTACGTGGCGAGGAAGAAGGCGGTGCTCACGTCGGGCAGCTTCAGGGCGTACTCGGCGATCATGCCCGCGGTGTAGGTGACGCCCGAGGCGATGGCGAAGCCGATCTCCCACCGCGCCGAGTGGCCGGATTCGTGGTCGTGTTCTGCGCTCATGGCCTGAGCGTATGCCACATATGCATACATTGCAATATGTCATTCCAGGCACTTCCTAGACTCGTCCCGTGCACATCGGAATCATCGGGGCGGGACTGTCCGGACTGTCGGCGGCGCTGCACCTGCTCGGGGCGGGCCATCGGGTCACCGTCGTGGAGCGGTCGGCGCAGGTCGGCGGGCGCGCGGGGACGGAGCACCTCCGTGGGCACCCCGTCGATCCGGGCGCCAGCGTGCTGACGATGCCCGAGCTGGTCTTCGACGCCCTCGCCGCCGCGGGACTGGATCGCGAGGCCGCCGAGGCCGAGCTGGACCTGCTGCCCGTGACGCCCGCGTACGCGGGGCGGTTCCCGGCTCTCGACGGTCGCCCGGCCGGCGTGCTGCACGTGCCCGACGACCTCGCCGTCGACGACCACATGCGCTGGCAGGAGGCGATGTTCGACGCCGCCTACGAGCGGTTCATCGGCGGCGACGCGGCGTGGGGCTCGTATGTGAACCCGCGCGACCTGGCCGCGCTCGGCCGGCTCGTGCGCCTCGGCGCGCTGCGGTCGATGCAGCATCAGGTGGACCGCCGCGTCGACGATCCGCGCGCCCGCCGCATGCTCACCTTCCAGGCGCTCTACGCCGGGGTGGCACCGTCGGCGGCCCGCGCGGTGTACGCCGTCATCTCGCACATGGATGTGGGCCTGGGCGTCTGGTACCCGCGGGCCGGGATGGGCCGCGTCGCGGAGGTCATGGCGCGGCAGTTCGAGCGGGCCGGGGGCACCGTCCTCCTCGGGCACGAGGTGCTCGGCCTCGACGGCCGGCGCGGCCGGGTGACCGGGCTCCGGGCCCGCTCGGAGGCCGGCGTGCGGCAGCTCCCGTTCGACGGGGTGGTGCTCACCGCCGACGCCCCGATCACGGACCGGCTCATCGCGCCCCTGGGCGGCCGCGCGCCGCGGCGCGTGCGGCTCTCGCCGTCGGCGGTGGTCGTGCACCTCGACGTGGATCCCGACCTGCAGGAGCACTGGCCCACGCAGGCGCACCACACGCTGGACTTCGGCGCCGCGTGGGAACAGACCTTCGCGGAGATCACCGCGACGCGGGGGCGCGGCCGCCTGATGAGCGATCCGTCGTTCCTGATCACGCGGCCCTCGGTCACGACCGGCGAGGACTCCCCGGTTTCCGTCCTCGCGCCGTGCCCGAACCTGGAATCGGCCCTGCTGGAATGGGATTCGATCGGCCCCGACTACGTGCGCGACGTGCTGCGGACCCTCGCGGGCCGCGGCTACCGCGGGATCGCCGACGCCGAGACGCTTCGGGTGGACACCCCCGCGGACTGGGCGCGACAGGGCATGTCCGCGGGCACGCCCTTCGCCGCAGCACACACGCTCACCCAGACGGGGCCGTTGCGCCGCCCGCAGCGCGTGCCCGGCATCGGCAACGCGGTGCTCGCGGGTTCGATGACACATCCCGGGGTGGGCGTGCCGCCCGCGCTCATCTCCGGCCGGCTCGCTGCGGAGGCGCTCGGTTCCTCGTGAAACCGGCCGATTCCGCGACGGGAACGCTCATGGCGATCGCCGGCGCGAAATCGGCCGATTCGTCACGAGCGCGCCCGCCTACAGGCGTGGGTCCACCGGCTCCGATTCCGAGGCGAGCACCGCGAAGACCGCCTGGTGCACGCGCCAGAGCGGCTCGCCCTCCACGAAGGAGGTCAGCGCGTCCAGGCCCAGGGCGTGCTCCGTGATCGCCATCTTCCGCTTGCGGCCCAGGTTCCGATCCCGCAGTGCATCCAGGGAATCCAGGTAGTCGGGACCGTAGATGATCCGCAGGTAGTCCCGCCCGCGCACCTTGAGGCCGGGCTGCGACTTCCGGCTGCCGCCGGGCTCGGCGGGCTTGACCACCATGCCCTCGCCGCCGGATTCCGTGAGCTCGGTCCACCATCGGGTCGCCTCGGCGCGGTCGGCCTCGCTTCCCAGGTCGACGGTCCGCCGCCCCGTCCGCGTCAGGAACGGGTCGTCGAGCGCGTCGAACTGCGCGAGGTGCCACTCATGCGGCTCGCCGACGAGCACTCTCCCCTCCACTGCCAGCACCTGGAACGGCGCGATGGTGACCCCGTCCAGGCCGTCGGTGGGACGGCAGTACCCGGCGTACGCGCCGCGGAAGTCCTGGGCGCTGCGCGCCCGGCGCTCGGTCCGCGCCCGCAGTGCCGCGACGTCGAGGCCGCGGGCCGCTGCGCCGTCGAGGCCGGCGAGCGCCGCGGGGAACGCGGCGCCCGCCGCCGCGCCCACGGACGCGTACTGCGACCGGATCAGCTCCCCCGCCTTCGCGGACCACGGCAGCAGCTCGCAATCGAGTGCGAGCCAATCGGTGTCGAGCCGGTCGAACAGGGGCGCGACGGCGGTGCGGACGCGGTCGACGAGCGCCTCCGAGTCCTGGAAGAACGACCTCCCGGTCCGGGTGTACACGGCGCCCGTACTGCCGTCGCTGATCCCGAAGCGGCGGGCGGCGACGGCGGAGTCGCGGGCGATCACCGCGATGGCCCTCGATCCCATGTGCTTCTCCTCGCACACCACCCGGCGCACGCCCCACGCCGCGTAGTCCTCGAAGGCCCGCTCCGGGTGCTCCAGGTAGCCGTCGGCCTTCGCCACCGATGCCGGGGACATGGTGGCGGGCAGGTGGATCAGCCAGCGCGGGTCCACCGCGAACCGGCTCATCACTTCGAGCGCCGCGGCGGCGTTCTCCTCCTCGATCTTCACCCGGCCGGCCGTGCGGGTCGCCAGCCACCGGGTTCCGGCGACGTCGTCGATCCGGATCACCGACTCGCCGCGGTCGTCCTCCGGCTCCTCTTCCACGACCGGCCTGGTCGGCTCGTACCACTGGGACTCCGCCTGTACGGAGACGATCTCGCGCTCCGGGTAGCGCAGTGCGGTGAGCGCGCCGCCGAAGACGGCGCCGGTGTCGATGCACAGCGTGTTGTTGACCCACCGCGGCTCCTCGACCGGGGTGTGCCCGTAGACGACCGCCGCCGCGCCGCGGTAGTCGCGGGCCCAGGGGTAGCGCACCGGGAGACCGAATTCGTCCGTCTCGCCGGTGGTGTCGCCGTACAGCGCGAAGGCCCGCACCCGGCGCGAGGCCCGCCCGTGGTACTCCTCCTTGAGACCGGCGTGCGCGACGACCAGCCGGCCACCGTCGAGCACGTAGTGGCTGAGCAGTCCGTCCATGAAGGCGAGCGCCGACGACCGGAACTCCGCGGACTCGGCGGCGAGCTGCTCGAGGGACTGCTCGAGCCCGTGCGCCACCGTGACCTTCCGGCCCTGCAGCGCGCGGGCCAGCTTCGACTCGTGATTGCCACTGACGCACAGCGCCGTTCCCGCCGCGACCATGCCCATGACGAGGCGCAGCACCCCCGGCGTGTCCGGGCCGCGATCGACGAGATCACCGACGAAGACGGCGGTCCGGCCCTCCGGGTGCTCGGCTCCGTCGTCCCGCACCTGCCAGCCGAGCTCCCCCAAGAGGGACCGCAGCTCGGCGGCGCAGCCGTGCACGTCGCCGATCACGTCGAAGGGCCCGGTCAGCTCGGTGCGGTCGTTCCAGGACCGCTCGCGGGTGATCGCGGCGGCGTCCACCGCCGCGACATCGCGCAGGACGTGGACCCGGCGGAAGCCCTCCTTCTTGATCCCCTTGAGCGAGCGGCGCAGCTCGCGTCCCTGGCGGGTGATCACCTGCGGGCCGAAGGTGCGGTCGGTCCGGATTCGGTTGCGTTCGACCGCGACCTCGTCCGGCAGGTCGAAGACGATCGCATCCGTGAGCACGTCGTGATCGCGTGCCACCTGCAGCAGGGAGGCGCGGGCGGGGCGCTGCACGTTGGTCGCGTCGACCACCGTGAGCAGGCCGCGACGCAGGCGGATCCCCACGAGGTGGTGCAGCAGGTCGAAGGCGTCGGCCGTCGCGGCCTGGTCGTTCTCGTCGTCCGCCACGAGCCCGCGGCACGTATCGCTGGACACGATCTCGGTGGCACGGAAGTGCGTGCGGGCGAACGTCGACTTGCCGCTGCCCGAGACGCCGACGAGCAGCACGAGGCCGGCGGCGGGGACCGCGATCGGGGTGTCAGTCATCGGTCGACTCCTTCCGGGTGAAGATCGCCATCTGGGTGGGGGTGCCGCGGTGGGCGTCGACGTCGCCGATGCCGTCGTACCGCACCGCGTAGCCGTACCGGCCGGCGACGCCGCCGGCCCAGCGCGCGAATTCGGCACGGTCCCATTCGAATCGGTGGTCCGGGTGCCGCATCCCCACGAGGTCGGGGTAGAGCGCGTTGTACTCGCGGTTGGGGGTGGTCACGATCACGGTGCCGGACCTGGCGGCGCCGAAGACCACGTGCTCGAGCGCGCCGAGCCGCGATGGTTCGACGTGCTCGATCACCTCCATGAGCACCGCGGCGTCGAAGCCGGCGAGCCGCGGGTCCTCGTAGGTGAGCGCTGCCTGGAAGAGATCGATGCGCTCGCGCTGCCGCTCGGTCATGCCGTCGAGGTGCAGGCGCTTGGCCGCGTGCTGCAGCGAGCGCACGGAAACGTCGGTGCCGGCGACCTTCTCGACACCCTGTGTCTTCAGCAGCCGGTCCAGGAACTGGCCCGGCCCGCAGCCGAGGTCGATCACGGAGGCCGCGCCGCTCTCGACGACGACGCGGTGCACCGCCTCGTGACGGAGCAGATTGAGCGGGGTGGGCGGGCCGTCCGGCCCGGTGTCCACCTCGTCCTCGCCGACGGTGCCGTCGAGCTCCGCGAGCCGGTCGAGCGCCTCCCGCGCCAGGCCCGGCCCGCGGCCGAGGTAGCGGCGCGTGACGAGCTCCCGCTCGGGGTGCCCGGCGAGCCAGCCCTCGCCCGAGCGCATCAGCTTGTCGACTTCGTCGCCGCTCTGCCAGTAGTGCTTCGACTCGTCGAGCGCCGGGAGCAGCACGTAGAGCTGGTTGATCGCGTCCGCCAGCCGCACCGTCCCGGCGAGCCGGAGACGGACGTAGCGCGAGTCGCCCCAGTCGGGGAAGGCGTCGTCGAGCGGAATCGGCTCCGCCTGCACCTCCCAGCCGAGCGGGCGGAAGACGCGCAGCGCCAGGTCGGGGCCGCCGCGGCAGGGCAGTACGGGGATCTCGATCTCGAGCGGTATCGCGCTGTCCGCCAAAGCCTGTCGGCTGCCGCCCTGACCGCCGCGAGCGCTGCGGAAGACGTCGGCCATCGCCGAGGCGAGGAGCGACGAGGCCGCGTACGGGCGGTCGTTCACGTACTGACCCAACGAGAAGTCGGGGGTGGAGCGGCGGCGGCGCGCCAGCTCCGTGGAGTCCACCTCGAGCAGGAGCGCGGCGGTGCAGCGCGCCTCGCCGGCCTCCGGATAGAACACCGTCGCCGTACCGAAGGGCTGCCGGAACTCCTGCACGCGGTCGGGATGCTTGTGCAGGAGGAAGCCCAGGTCGGTGGCGGGGACGTGCGTCGTGGAGATGGTCAGGTACACCCCGGTAGTCTGCACTACCGCGCAGCGCGAGCCCAACGAAATTCAGTGGAGCGGACTTCCGCAGAGTCGTACCGTGCTCGGCATGCCCGATCGGAAGAATGTCGAGTACGGGAACCGCGACGTCGCGCTGCAGGGTGAGATCCTGCGCACCGTCGTGGGTTCGGGCGTGCACGGCATCGCGATCGCGGGCACGGACGATCACGACGAGCTCGGTGTCTACCTCGAGCCGCCGGAGTTCCTGCTCGGCGTCGAGGAGCCGCGCGCGGACTACATCTGGCGGACGCAGCCCGAGGGCGTGCGCAGCGGCCCCGGCGATACGGACCTGGTCATGTACTCGCTGCGGAAGTACCTGCGGCTGGCCGTCAAGGGCAACCCGACGGTGCTCCTCCCGCTCTACGCGCCCGAGGAATCGGTGATCACGGTGACCGACCTCGGGCGGTCGCTCCGGGACCTGCGCGCGGCGTTCCTGTCCCGGCAGGCAGTGGAGCGATTCCTCGGCTACATGCACGCGCAGCACGAGCGGATGCTCGGCCGGGCGAGCGGCGTGCCGAATCGACCCGAACTGGTGGAGCGGTACGGCTGGGATGTGAAGTACGGCAGCCACGCCCTGCGACTCGCGTACCAGGGGTACGAGATCGCCCGCTTCGCGACGCTCACCCTGCCGATGCCGCCCGAGCAGCGCGAGCACGTGCTCGCCGTGAAGCGGGGCGAGGTCCCCCGGGACGCCGTCTCGGCGACGATCACGGTGCTCGAGCAGCAGATCCGTGGGCTGCTCGATCGAGGGAGCCCGCTACCCGAACGGGCGGACACCCGCCGGGTCACGGCCTGGGCGGTCGCGGCGCAGCGCTCGTTCTGGGAGTGACCGAGCACGTGTGATGGATCGTGCCCGCTGGGCGGGCACGATCCATCACAGCTCAGGCGAGGAGGGCGTCGATCTGGTTCATGGCCTCCGTCATGCCCTCCTCCATGCCCATCTCCAGCACCCGCTCGAGCTGCTCGAGCGAGCGGTGGGTCGCGGTGAGGGTCATGTGCGTGACCGCGCCCTCGGGCGCGAGGACGACGGTGTTCGTCGAGTAGTCCTCGGGGTCGACGGGCTCACCGTCGTCGCCCGCGAAGCCGTCGCGGAAGGTGAAGGTCGACGGGGCGTCGGTCGACACCGTCGCGAACCAGCCGCCGGCCTTCGTGCCGTCGGGTCCGGTCATGTAGTAGCGGGATTCACCGCCCGGCCGCAACTCGTGCCGAACGAAGGTGGCGGGCCAGGTGGGCGGGCCCCACCACTTCTCCAGCAGTCGCGGATCCTCCCAGAGCTGCCAGACCCGCTCCGGGGACGCGGCGAACTCGGCTTCGAGGGTGAACTTGAGCGCCTCACGATCGGCGCCGGTGGTGAGCACGGGCATGGCGGAACTCCTCAGTCCTGGTCGATCGGCGGGTCGAGCAGCGCGTCCATCCGGGCCACCCGCCCCCGCCAGAGGTCCTCGTAGCGACGCAGCAGGCGGCTGCCGCGCGCGATGGTCGCGACGTCCGGCCCGACGAGCACCTCGCGGCCCCGTCGGGTCTTGACGACCAGGTGCGCCCGCTCCAGCACCGCGACGTGTTTCTGCACGGCGGCGAAGCTCATCGCGTACCCGCGGGCGAGCTCCGAGACGGAGCACTCCCGCTCGATCACGCGGACGACGATGTCGCGCCGGGTGCGATCCGCGAGGGCGTGGAAGAGGCTGTCGGCCTCATCCGCATCCAGTTCATCTACAACCATCAGGTTGTACGTTAGCGCCGTCACAACGGGCCCGCAAGCAGTTCTGCATGGGTGCAGGAAAGTGATAGGTTTCGAGCCGAGCGCTCTCACCGCGGGTGGCGCACACTGGACATCAGGGTGTTGAATGTCAAGACACCCCGTGGAAGGAGTCGGACGATGAGTTCGCGCACATCGGCGCAGCAGCACGAGCCCGCGGAGGTCGAGATCCACGCCCGGAACGTGGAGTTCGACTGGGAGAACGTGCCCCTTGAATGGATCCCCGGCGAGCCCGTGGCCAGCGACATCATCAGCAGCATCCTGCACTCCGTGCTTCCCGAGGGCGAGCGCTGGTTCTGCGAGGTCTACACCGAGGCGCTGCCGTACGTGAAGGACGAGAACCTCGCGCGCACCATGCGCGGCTTCATCGGCCAGGAGGCGATGCACGCCGAATCGCACGACCGGGCGCTCTCCGAGTACCTGCAGCGCTGCGGGATCGACACCGCCCCCGTCGCGCGGCAGTTCGAGTACATCTTCCGCAAGATCCTCGCGCCGCGGACCTACCACTCCGACCGCGCGCAGTACAACGACATGGTGCAGCGGCTGTGGCTCATCGCGGCCGTCGAGCACTACACCGCCATCCTCGGCGTCTTCGCGCTCAACAACGCCTGGGACGACTACAACGTCGATCCGACGATGGCCGACATCTGTCGCTGGCACGGCGCGGAAGAGGTCGAGCACCGGTCCGTCGCGCACGACGTGGCGAACTACTTCGACCCGAGCTACTTCCACCGCTGCCGCGCGATGATCGTGGGCATCGTCTTCCTCATCCTGGCGCTGCACCGCACGTCGGGTTACATGCTCCGCAAGGACCCGAACTTCAGCTACTCCTACCCTCGCCTGTGGTGGGAGTACCTCAAGGGATCCCACAAGAACATCCTGCCGAAGCTGCGCGACGTCGTGAAGTTCACGCTCATCTACTTCAAGCCCAGTTTCGATCCCGCGTCGATCGGGTCGACCGCACAGGCCGTGGCGTACCTCGCCACGTCGCCGGCCGCCCGGGCGGCCAACGGATGACGGGCGAGCGCAAGGCACCGTCGGTCTTCCGGCCCTGGGGCGAGCCCGTCACCGAGATCCCCCCGCACCTGTACGGGCGCTGGAAGCGCGACCCGTTGCTGCGCTTCGCCAACGCCTTCTTCGGCGTGACCATTCCCGCGTTCGCGCACCTGATGAAGCCGCGGAACCTGGCCGAGCCCAGCGCGAGCCGCGATCTGCGCGTCGTCTCACGGGAGATCGTCGCGCACGACAAGGACGTCGTCGCACTGACTTTCGTCTCCGCCGACGACACCCCGCTGCCCCGCTGGACTCCCGGCGCGCACCTCGACCTGCTGCTGCCCTCGGGCCGCATGCGCGAGTACTCGCTGTGCGGCGACCCCGCCGACCCCGAGACCTACCGCATCGCGGTGCGCCGGATCCCGGGCGGCGGGGGCGGTTCCGTCGAGGTGCACGAGACGCTGCACGTCGGTGCGACGGTGACCGTCAAGGGCCCGCGCAACGGCATGCCGATGGCCGTCCCCGGCCACGGCTCCTCGGCCGAGCACCTGCGCTTCGTCGCGGGCGGCATCGGCATCACGCCGATCCTGCCCATGATGATCGCCGCGGAGCGCCTGGGCCTGAGCTGGTCGATGCTCTACACCGGCCGTTCCACCGACACGATCCCGTTCATCGCCGAGGTCGCGCGGTTCGGCGACAAGGTCGAGGTCCGCACCGACGACGAGCACGGCATTCCGACCGCCGACGTGCTCATCGGCGACACCCCCGGCCCCACGGCGCTCTACGCCTGCGGCCCGATCCCGATGCTCGAGTCCTTGCGTGTGGGCCTGATCGGCCGCACGGACGTCGAGCTGCACTACGAGCGCTTCTCCGCCCCGCCGGTGGTGGACGGTAAGCCCTTCACCGCCACCCTCGCCAAGTCCGGACAGACTCTGGACGTGGCCGCCGACGAGACCCTGCTGGCCGCGATCCTCAAGGCCCGGCCGGACGCCCCGTACTCGTGCAAGCAGGGCTTCTGCGGCACTTGCCGGATGACGGTGACCGAGGGCGTCGTCGACCACCGGGACCGGACCCTGACGCCCTTCGAGCGCGAGCAGGGTCAGATGCTGACCTGTGTCTCGCGCGCTGCCGGCGACCATCTCACCATCGATCTGTAAGGCGCACACCATGACTGACCAGCACCGCTTCGACGTGACCACATCGGACGGCCTGACCCTCGCGGGCTTCCGCTACGGCACCCACGACGCGGCCCGCCCGACGGTGCTCGCGATCCACGGCTACCCCGACAACCACCACGTCTGGGACGGCGTCGCCGCCGCGCTCGACGGCCGGGCGAACGTCTACACCTACGACGTGCGCGGCGCGGGCGAGTCCGAGGCACCGGCGGGTAAGGCCGGCTACCGGTTCGACCGCCTCATCTCCGACGTCTCCCGCGTGATCGACGCGGTGCGCGAGGTCAGCGGCGATCGGTCGAAGCTGCACCTCATCGGCCACGACTGGGGCTCGATCCAGGGCTGGCACGCGGTCGTCGATCCCGCGGTGGCCGACAAGACCGCCTCGTACACGTCGGTGTCCGGGCCGAACCTCAACCACGCCGGCGAGTACCTGCAGGGCGTGCGCAGCGCGAAGGACGTGCCCGCGCGTCTGCGTCAAGCCGCCGGCTCGACGTACATCCCGTTCTTCCTCGTTCCGGGACTGGCGGATTCGCTCTACAAGCGCGGCTGGGGCCAGAAGCTGATCGAGACGCTGGAGAAGCGCGGCACCGGCGGCAGAACGGCCGAGGGCTACACGCGCAGCGACCGGGACTTCACGAACGGCCTGAACCTGTACCGCGCCAACATGCCCGGCCCCTTCCTCAAGCCGACCGATGCGACGACGTCGGTGCCCGTGCAGGTGGTCACGCCCGAGGGCGATCTGTTCGTGACGCCGCCGCTGCAGCTGGCCGGCCTGGAGAAGTCGCCCAAGTCGCGGCACGTCTCGGTGCCCGGCGGGCACTGGGTGGTGGCGCAGAACCCCGGCCCGCTCGCGGAGGCGACCTTCGAGTGGATCGAGGCCAACCGATGATCCGCAGCATCCCCGTGAACGGCCGCTGGGTGCGCGTGCGCGTCTCCGGTGACGAGACCCTGCCCACCCTGCTTCTGCTGCACGGCATCACGCGCAGCCTGGAGGACTGGGACCCGACCTTCGAAGCACTCGAGGGCGAGTACCGGCTGATCGCGCCGGACCTGTCCGGCTACGGCTGGTCCGCGCCCCATCCCGACGGTGCCGGGCTTGCGGCTCTCGCCCGCGGCGTGGCCGAGCTCCTGGACGCGCTCGAGGTCTCGGAGCCGGTGCACGTGGCCGGTAACTCGCTCGGCGGCGCCGTCACCATGATGCTGCTCGCGCAGCGCCCCGACCTGGTGGCGACGATGACTCTGGCGGACCCCGCCGGCTTCGGCAAGGAGGTCACGCCGCTGCTGCGCCTGCTGGGGATCCCGGTGTTGGGCAAGCTGATCGCGACCACGGCGAGCCGTCCCGGCGCGATCGTGCAGGAGCGCCTGATCTTCGCCGACAAGTCCTTCGCGACCCGCGCGCGCATCGATCACGCGATGGCCATCGCGCGCGAGACCGACGCCGGCCTCACGGCGTGGAAGACCGCCGATTCGCTCGGCTCCGTACTCGGCGGCGTGCGACAGGAGTGGCGGGACGAGCTGCACCGGACCATCGCCACGACGCCGCGCCCGACGATGGTGCTGTGGGGCGACCGGGATCGCATCCTCCCGCCCAAGCACCTCGACGCCGCGCGGAAGCTCATCCCGCACGCGGAGACGCACCTCCTGCCCGGCGTGGGCCACATGCCGCAGCTCGAGTGCTCCCGCGAGTTCGCCGCGCTCATCACCGATTTCCTGCACCGCAACGCCGTGTCGGAGCTGCCGAAGGCCGCATCGCAGTAGTCGCGGAGCCGCTCACGGCCCGTGGGCGCGCGGCGCGGGCGGCGCCGCCATCGGAGGCCGCGCAGGTGGCGATTCGCCGTCTCCGCTGCGGCCGGCTGCGGGGTATGTCGCACGCGGAGGCTATGCGTTTCTCGCATACCGTCATCGACGCAGTTCAGGGGAGCGCTTTCGGAGTTCCTCCCGATGCGTCGCACGCATCACCTGACGCTCGTTACGGCGTACCCGGAGTGCAACTTCCTCGAGCTCACCCGCCGGACCGCAGTCCACCGATCACTTCCGACTCTTCATAACGTTGCAACGCTATGAGGTGTCGGCAGCGATAGCGGGAAGCGGGATCGCGGTGTCTCAACGAGTGGGCGTGGCGCCGAGCGCGGCGGCCGCGGCGGTGAACGCGCGCCATTCCTCCCGCAGCCGCCCGAGTTCGGCGCGACCGAGGTCCGTGAGCTCGTAGACCTTGCGGGCCGGCCCGGTATCGCCGGCCTCCCAGGACGCGGCGATGAATCCGTCGGTCTCCAGCTTCACCAGCGCGGGGTACAGCTGCGCCCCCTTGATCGGCTGCAGTCCCACCTCGACGAGGGCCGCCGAGACGCCGTAGCCGTGCCGCGGCACCGTCTCCAGCACGCCGAGGATCAAGAGCGGCAACGTCGCCCGCTGCCAGGCCGCGGTGCTCACGCCGTCGCCCGTGACGCCGGTCCCGCCGCTCGTGCACGGAGTGCACTGCGCACGGCGAGCGCGAGCAACCCGATCGTGAACGCGATGCGGACGACGAGCCACGCGCCCGTCTCGCCGGGGATGAAGGTCGCCTGGAGCACAGCGAAGGCGAACCAGCCCGCGGCGCCCCACCATTGCCGACGACTCGGCGCCGCCGGATCTTCACTGGCAAGACGGAGCGCGAGGACGTCCGGGCGGCCGTATTCTTCGAATGCCGGGACCGCCAGCCCGTCTCGTAGCGAACGCTCGTGTTCGCGCGCGGCCGCAGGGGAAACCTGCTTCGACACCAGCACACCCCGGAAACGGTCGAACCACTCCTCGTCAGTCCACGAATCCTGTGGAACGCGCTCCGGGATCATTCGTCCGACGATGATCGCGAGGACACCGGGACCGAGCAGGGCGAGAGCGGCCGCCCATCGAGGAAGACCATCCATCAGGATGACGTCACGACCCGGCCAGGCGACCTGCGATCCACCGACCACGACGGCCGTCACCGCGAGTACCGCCAGCACTTTCGCGGACGTCAGGCGTCCGGCACGGAAGTGGTTCGTCGCCGCTATCCCGAGCAGCAGCGCGGCGACGATGGCGACCATCACGACGGTCATCCCCACGGTGACATCGACCGCTCCTGCGCCATCGATAACGACCATGATCGCAGCGATCACCCCCATGAACATCAACGCAACACCGCCGTACACAAGCGTTTTCCGCAAGCCGATCTCGTCCGCGTCCGCCGCTACGGCGTCGGCATCCATGAGATCAGGGGCATCGGCGCGGGCGGCCTCGCCGGGATCTCCGAACAGTTCCACCGCCGGGGCACCCGCGGCCTCGGCCGCGGCGATGAGCTCCGTCTGTCGCGTCACGGTCGCGCCCGCCGGAACGCCCGCCCTGAACAGTCCCAGGATGTACTCCCCTGCCCACTGCCGGTCGCCCTCTGGCCAGTCGTCCACCGCCATCTCGACTCCTACCTAGATCGAATTTGTATCTAGGTATAGCAGGCGCCATATTCGCGGGCAATACCGTCGGTCGAGGAGCCCATGCGCGGAACGCATGTCACCACTTCGAGAAACAGCTTCTGAACTGGAGATGCACCAGACATGCGCAGAACGCACGGCTTTCCGGGCGACTACCGCATCATCGGGAAATCGAGAGCGAGCGGGCGATCACGGCCGCCTTCGTCGCGGTGGGGACGCGGATCCGGCCGGACCGCGCACCGTCGAGGCCGGCGGCGCGGAGGCGGCGCAGGAGCTCGGCGTAGAGGTCGGCGGCGACCCGGACGCCCCGCTGAACATCGCCCGGCAGCCGCGCGATGCCCGCCCGCCCGGCGGCGAGGTCGGCGGCGGCGTCGTCGAGCGCATCGTCGTAGGCGCGCTGCGTGAGCTCGGGGAGGTAGGCCCGTCCGAGCCGCAGCTCGTCGTCGGTGAGGTCGCGCAGGAAATTGACCTTCTGGAAGGCGGCGCCGAGCCGGAGCGCGTCGGGCGCGAGCCGTTCGTAGTCCGACGGTGCCACCCCCACCAGGTAGGCACGCAGGCACATGAGGCCGACGACCTCCGCGGAGCCGTGGATGTACTCGGCGAGCGATTCCTCGGTATGCGGCGCGGGTTCGAGGTCGGCGCGCATGGACGCGAAGAAGGGCCTGGTCAGCTCCGTCCCGAAACCCGTGGCGCGGGCGGTGCAGGCGAAGGCGTGCACCACGAGGTTCGCGCTGAACCCCTCCTCCATCGCGCGCTCGACGGCGCCCTCGAGCGCATCGAGGTGGGCGCGCGGATCGGTGGGACAGGCACCGTCGACGACCTCGTCGGCCACGCGGACCAACCCGTAGATCGACGTGATGTGGTCACGCACGCGCCGCGGCATGAGACGCGCGGCGAGGGAGAAGGAGGTGGAGTAGTCGCGGATCACCACCGCGGAGGCCGCGACGGCGGCGCGGCGGTATCGCTCGCTCGAATCCATGCCTCCAGTGTCCCGACCGCGTCGCGGGACCTGTCAGGGCACCCCGATACGGTGGATGCATGCGCGTCGCCACCTGGAATGTGAACTCGGTCAAGCAGCGGCACGGGCGGCTGCTGGAGTGGCTGGACTCGCGCCGGCCGGACGTCGTCTGCCTGCAGGAACTGAAGATGACCGACGACGCCTTCGCCACCCTCATCGGGCCCGATCTGGAAGAGCGCGGCTACGAGTTCGCCACGGCCGGGCAGCCGCAGTGGAACGGCTCGGCGCTGCTGTCGAAGGTCGGGCTGCAGGACGTGATCGTCGGTATCCCCGGAGCGCCCGTCTTCGACGGCATCACGGAGGGCCGCGCGATCTCGGGCGTCTGCGGGGCCGGAGACGGCGACCCCGGCATCCGCGTGCACTCGCTGTACACGCCGAACGGCCGGGAGATCGATTCCGACCACTACGGCTACAAGCTCGAGTGGCTCGCCGCCCTCGTCGCCCAGGTGAAGGCCGACACCGTGCCCCAGCTCGTCTGCGGCGACATGAACATCGCCCCCACCGACGAGGACGTCTTCGATCCGGCCGCCTTCGACGGACACACGCACGTCACCGCGCCCGAGCGCGCGGCCATCGCGGCACTTGCGGAGCTCGGCCTGCGGGACGTCGTGCGCGAGCGCTGGCCGGACGAGCAGGTGTTCTCCTACTGGGACTACCGCGCCGGCATGTTCAACAAGAACCTCGGCATGCGGATCGACCTCATCCTCGCCAGTGGCGAGGTCGCCGACCGCACCGCCGCGGCGTGGATCGACCGGCAGGCCCGCAAGGGCAAAGGACCGTCGGACCACGCCCCCGTGATGCTCGACATCGACACCGCTCCCGACGGGGACATCGGCCCGATGGTGCCGCCGCCGTCCGCGGGGCGGGTGTCGCCCCGGGGCGCGAAGCTGCCCCAAGCCAAGGAATGACCACGACATTGCAATAGCAACACCTACTCGCTACCCTACGCCGAGATCATGGGCGAGAGGGCGTGGGTGTGAGCGGGATCCTGGGGCACGACGGAATCAGCCGGCGGGGCGCGCTCCGCGCCGCCGGCGTGGGCGCGGCCGCGGCGGGCGTCGCGGCACTGGGCGGGACGCTCGGCACAGGCCTCGTCTCCGCGGCGCCGGGCGTCCGCACGGACGGCACGCCGGATCCGCAACGGACGTGGGACACCGAGTGCGACCAGCTCATGAAGTCGGTGCTCGAACGGGGAGACGCGGGCAGGGTCAACCGGGCACTCGCGGATTGGCAGACGAACGACCAGCCGGTCCCGGCCGGAATGCCATCGGACGTGCGGGACTTCATCGAGCACGCCCGGAAACTCCCGGACTGGCTCGACCGGCGCCTCCTCAAGGGCGCCGACAAGTTCTACACCACCCGCAGCCTGTACCTGTCGGTCATCATCGGCTTCTCGGGCGGCGTCATGATGTCGGTGATCCCCCGCGAGTCGCAGGCGGTGTACTGGTCCGCCGGCGGCGCGGACATGAAGGACCGCATCGCCAAGACCTACCGCCTGGTCTACGACCAGATCGCCGTCGGCGCCTACGGCCCCAGCGGCCGCGCCGCGACGACCGCGGTCAAGGTGCGGCTCACGCACAGCGCCGTGCGACACCTGCTGCCGCAGTCCCCGCACTGGCGCAAGGTGAACAAGCAACCCCTGCCCATCTCGCAGGCCGACATGATGGTCACCTGGCACAGCCTGGCGACCATGGGCATGCGGATCATGCGCAACTGGGGCGTCCACCTGCCGCAGGACGAAACCGAAGGGCTCCTGCACTCGTGGCAGGTGAACGGCCACATGCTGGGCATCGACGACGCGTACATCCCGTCGAGCTGGGACCAGGCCGAGAGGCAGGCACAGGTGGATCTCGACTCGATCATGGGCCCGACGCCCGAGGGGGTGAAGATCGCGAGCATGCTGATGGATCTGGGCAGATCCGTCGACGGCACGATCCTCTCCCGCCCCTCCCTCGAGGCCTTCACCCGGTACTCCTTGGGCGACAAACTGACCGACTGGATGCAGCTGCCCCGGCAGCCACTGCTGCAGGGCCTGCTCACCGCGGGCTGGCCGACGTACGTCGCGATCCGCGAGGGCGTGCTCACGCAGACAGCCATGCCGCCGGAGATCTACCGCCAGTTCGATCAGCTCGCCAACACTCTGGAGCTGCTGTACCTCGGCGAGTTCCGGCCCATCAACATCGAGATCCCCACGGGGAACAACCCGAACTACGGCAAGCCGCTGTACCGGTAGCCCGCCGCTAGTCCTCCGTGCTGAGCACCTCGGCGACGAAACCGTTCACCCGGCGCCGCAGGTCGGCGAGGTTCTGCTCGCGGATCAGTTCGGTGTCAGTGCCCTTGTGGAAGGCGGGCGGCAGCTTCCGCGCGTTGGCGGCGCAGCTGAAGTCCTCGCACACGAGCACGCCGATCGTGTCGCCCTTGCGACCCGCGGGACCACCCCGTCGGACCGTGTACAGAACCGCCTGGCTGGAGATGTTCACGTCGCGGCACCAGGTGCACATGGCCTTCGCCTTGGGCTTGGCCTCGGCCTGGGTGAGCAGGATCGTCACCAACCCGTCGCCGGTGGGCACGGAGACGTAGGCGCGGCGCGGGATCTTCTTGTCACGCCAGCCGAGGAACTCGAGCTTGCCGAAGTCGATGTCGTCGAAGTCCGCGGGGAAGGTGACCCGCTTGACCTCACTCTTGGTGGCGCCGCGGAAGGCGTCGATGATCTGCTGCTGGGATACGGGATCCATGATCGAACCGTCTTTCACAAGGCCCCGCGACCGGACGCGGGGTGAGGGAGTGTGTGGGCAGAGCTGCGCAGCCGGTCCTGGACGGATCGGCTGCGGGGCGTGGTCATCTGCCGTGGCGCAGGGCGCCGGACACTCCTCCTCGGTTCATGGGCCCCACCCTACGCCCGGCCGCCGCGAAACCTCGACACGTTTTCCGGCGCGGGCACCGACTTCGTCCACGGAGCCGCCTCAGCGACGACGACGTTTCAGGCGAAGCGGCGGGCCAGCTCGGCCCACGTCTCGTCAGGCGCGGTGCCGGTGGGGAAGCGACCGTCGATCTCGAGGATCGCCATGCCGTGCGCCGCGGCCCACAGGGCCTGCGCCGCGTGCGCATCGCCGGTGACCTCGAAGAACGGCGCCCCCGACCACTCCTCCAGCCCCTCGGGCAGCGCGTCCCGGTCCAGCGGCCCAACGGTGGCGAGCCGATACAGATTGGGGTTGCCCCGGGCGACCGCGCGGTAGGCGGTCAACAGATCGGACACGCCGGTGACGGGCCGCAGCGCCCCGCCCGACTCGGCGAGCGCGACGCCCACCAGCACCGCCTTGAGCGCGTCCTTGTTCGCGAAGTGCTTGTAGAGCGACGGTGCGCGGATCCCGACGTCGTCGGCGAGGTCGCGCATCGTGACCCGGTCCCAGCCCTCGCGTTCCAGGAGGCCGCGTGCGGCGTCAACGATCTGGCGCGCCCGCGGCGTCGCGGAGCGCAGGGGGTCCAGGTCGTCGGGGATCACCGGGCGATCGTAGCGAGCACCCGATCGCGGAGCGCCGAGTTCATCGCGTCGAAGCCGTCGCCGACGTCGATCGATGAGCCGACGAGGGGGACGAGGACGCCGCGGAATCTCTCCCCCTGCGTGAACCGGGTGCCGCCGGCCGCCGGCTCCAGCCGGAAGGAGTGCTCGCCGTCGAGCAGCCCCGAGATCAGCACCTTTCCCACCCAACGGATCTCACGCTCGGGCTCCACTGCCAGGAGTTCGGGGCGGAAGCCGGTCTCGGAGCCGCGGCCGCGGATGCGCACGTCGAGATCGCGGCCCACCGCCAGCCCGTCGGGGGCCACGGCGTGCACCACGAACGGGTTCCACTGCGGGTACGCGTCGAAGTCGACGAGGACGCGCCACACCTCGGCGGGCGGGGCGGCGATCTCGATCGACCGCTCGACGGTCCGCTCCCGGTACAGCACCAGGGCCGCACTTCCCACCAGCACGACCACCGCGGCGATCGACAGGATCCACTTCATCGCTTCCTCCTTGGCTAACGTTGTTAGCTTCACGATAGGCGAACACCGTTAGCCGAGCAAGCCGCACCGTCGCGCGATTGACCATCGGCCGAGCGCGACCTAATGTGACCGACAGGTCATATCTGATCCGCAGGCCGCCCAGGAGAGAGGAGGCCGGATGACCGCGTCGATCACGTCCGGCCGATCCGGAACCCGTGGCGTACCGCGCGCCGTTCGCGCCGCCGCCATCCTGGAAGCCGCCGCCGAGGAGTTCGGCAGGGCGGGCTACGCCAGCGCGCAGCTGACCACGATCGCGGGCCGCGCCGGGGTGTCGAAGGCGCTGGTGCTGGCCTACTTCTGCTCCAAGGAGAAGCTCTACATCGCGTGCGTCGAGAAGGCGGGCCCGATCGTCTTCGACGCGGTTGCCGCGGCCGTCGATGCCCCCGCCCCCGCGATCCCCGGGTCGTCCCTCTTCAGCGGCTCCGCGAACGCCGTCCTCACCTCGTTGTTCACCGCCCTCGACGGGCGCACGGGCTACTGGGCGCTCCTCTACGACCGCACGCTCCCCGCGGGCGCCGGCCGCGATGCGGCGCGCGCGCAACGGCATCGGCTGCGCGAGCAGTCCGCGCGCACCGTCGCCGACGTGCTCCGCTCGGCCGGACTCGCCGACCCCCGGGATAGCGCCGCCGCCGTGCTCATCTGGGAGTCCATGGTCTCGGCGTCGATGCACTGGTGGCGCCTCAACCCCGAACTGTCCGCGGCGGAGCTGTCCGCCACCTCGGGCCGCATCCTCGCGGCCTTCTCGTACCCGGCACCGTCGACCGCATCCGAAACGGAGATGCCATGAGCCGCATCGTTTCCACTCTTCTGTCCCGCGCCGTCGTGGACACGGCGCTCCCCCTGCTCGACAGCAGGATCGCGGCGTCCCGTCGCCCGTTCGACCAGCCGGACATCCTACGGCCGCACGTCGATTCGAAGGTGTGGGCCACCACGCACTACGGCGTCTTCGTGCCCGATCTGCCCGAGCCCTACCGGTACGTGAACACGATGACTCTGATCGGCGCTTCGGGCGCGGAACTCTTCGACCAGGATCATCTGGCCGCGACCGATGCCCGCCACACCACGACGGTGCTCTCCTCCACCGCCTACGACGACCAGCACTTCTACCGCGCCTACGACGCTTCGACCGAATGCCGTTTCGCGGCGGACGGATCCGAGCTGCGCTGGGGCGACGAGCTGGCGATCGACGTCGAACTCCCCCGCGTCTCGGTGCGCGGGCGCTACCCCGGGTTCAGTGTCGACCTCGAACTCGAAGTGACCGATCAGGTCTCCTACTTCGTGAAGACGCCCGTCTACGACCACCTGAGCCTCACCGCGCCGTACGCCGGCACCGTCGACGGCGATCACGTCGAGGGCCTCGGCACCTTCGAGTACGCGCGCATCCGCAGCCACCAGGCCCTGACCCGGCGCCCCATCCCCGGCCCGCTCAAGCTGCCGATCGACTTCTTCACCTACCAGATCATCGACATCGATCCGACGACGCAGATCCTGCTCACGGACGTCCGCGCCCGCGGCGCCATGGCCTGCCGGCTCGCGCACGTGCGGCGCCTCGGCGAGCCGGCCGAGGTCTACGACGACGTGCGCATGGAGGTCCTCGAGTCGCGCGATCTCGTCGACGGGTTGGGCCGGACGATGTCGGTGCCCGTGCTCCTCCGATGGACGGTGCGCGACGGCGATGCCGAGGTGCTCACGATCGACAGCTCCGTCGACAGCCCGCTCCGGTACGGCCACGGTCGCGGGTACGTCGGCGCGTACACCTACATCGGCACCTTCGCCGACGAGCCCGTCGCCGGCAGCGCCTACCTGGAGTGGATCGACACCCGCGACTGACCCGCGGCCGCGGCCCGCCCCTCCGGCTCAGCCTCCGGGCCCTTATTCACGGACGCGCGGCCCCGCCACAGGAAGCCCCGAAGGACGCGGCGTGCCACCACTGCCACACATCAGCGGCGCCGCGCGATGTCCAGAGCCGCCTTGGGGCGCGAGAGGAAGTACTCGCGGGCGAGGTTGCGCACCCAGGAGCGGCGGGTACATGCGGCCTCGGCGCGGACGGCGTCGGCGTCGAGGCCGAGGTGCCGGGCGAGGGCGGCGGCCCGTCGGGCATGGAAGAACTGGGAGACGAGCAGGGCGCGCTCCACCCCGAACTCGTCCCGCGCACGGAGGCAGGCGAGATAGGTGTCGAGCCCGGCACCGTCGGTGAGCAGGGCGGAATCCGGCACGCCGTGGTCGCGGAGCCACCCCGTCATCACTGCGATCTCGTCACCGGAGAGTCCCCCGGCGTTGCCCGATACCAGGATCTTCTCGACCTGTCCCAGCCGATAGAGCTGCAGCGACGCCTTGAGTCGCCCCTCGACGAAGGAGCCCGGCCGGCCGCCGCGCACGGACGCGCCGAAGGCGATCGCGACCGGCGCGGACGGCGCCGTCGCGGGCGAATACAAGGGCCCGAGCCCGGTGATGCCCGTCACGACGGAGCGCAGGCGCGAGACGGGCCGCGCGAGCGCTGGGACGACGGAACTCATGACCACACCTTACCGAGCAGGTAGTTAGGTCAACCTTCGCGAGAAGGCCCCCCGGTCCGCGATCTACCGTTATGCCAGACGCAGTGGTTTCGCACTCATGTTACTCGCAAGTAACATGAGTGGCTACCCAGCCCGCGAGGCAGAAAGGTGCACGACGTGGACCAGACGTATTTGGCCGCCGCCGAGTCCGACATCACCCCGCTGAACATCGCCCTCGGCACGATCGGCGCAGTCGCGTTCGTCGTCGCGTGGGCGATCTTCTTCCGCGGCGCATTCCGCATGGTGCGGATCATCGCCCAGGGTCAGTCCGCGAAGGACCGTTGGCTCCCCTTCATCCCCCGCGCCGCGGAGGTCGTGGTCGAGTTCCTCGCCCACACCAAGATGATCAAGAACCGCACCGTGGGCATCGCCCACTGGTTCGTGATGGTCGGCTTCCTCGCGGGCATGATCCTGTGGTTCGAGGCGCTGCCGCAGAGCTTCGACCCGTCGTTCCACTGGCCGGTCATCGGCTCGTGGCCGTTCTACCACCTGCTCGACGAGCTCCTCGGCATCGCGACCTTCCTGGGCATCCTCGTGCTCATCGTGGTCCGCCAGGTCAGGCACCCGCGTAATCCCGCCCTCTTCTCGCGCTTCTCCGGCAGCAAGTTCCTGCCCGCGTACACGATCGAGGCCATCGTCCTGTTCGAGGGCCTCGGCATGATCATGGTGAAGGCCGGCAAGATCGCCATGACCGGCGAGTCCAGCCCCGTCACCGACTTCTTCACCCGTCAGGTCGCCGAGCTGCTCCCCGCGAGCCCGACGATGGTCACGATCTTCGCCTTCATCAAGCTGATGTCGGGCGTGATGTTCCTCATCCTGGTCGGCAGCAACCTCACCTGGGGCGTGGCCTGGCACCGCTTCTCGGCGTTCTTCAACATCTACTTCAAGCGCGACCTGGGCAGCCGGCGCGCGCTGGGCGCCGCCAAGCCGATGATCTCCAACGGCAAGGTCCTGACGATGGAGAACACCGATCCCGACGTCGACAACCTCGGCGCCGGCAAGATCGAGGACTTCTCCTGGAAGGGCTGGCTCGACTTCACGACCTGCACCGAGTGCGGTCGCTGCCAGAGCCAGTGCCCCGCGTGGAACACCGGCAAGCCGCTGAGCCCGAAGCTGCTCATCATGGGGCTGCGCGATCACGGCTACGCCAAGGCGCCGTACCTGCTGGCCGGCGGACGCACGGATCCGTCGGGCGAGCAGATCGGTCTGGTCGACGCCGAGGGCAACCCCGACGAGGCCAAACTCGAGAAGATCCCCGCCGACGCCCGCGCCGAGGCCGAGCGCGCGCTCGTCGGGCCCGCGGGCGAGGACGGCGCACTGGGCGGCGTCATCGATCCCGAGGTCCTCTGGTCCTGCACCACCTGTGGCGCGTGTGTCGAGCAGTGCCCCGTGGACATCGAGCACGTCGACCACATCGTCGACATGCGGCGCTACCAGGTGCTCATCGAGTCGGAGTTCCCGCACGAGCTCGCCGGACTGTTCAAGAACCTCGAGAACAAGGGCAACCCCTGGGGCCAGAACGCCAGCCAGCGCACCGCGTGGATCGACGAGATGGACATCGACATCCCGGTCTACGGCCAGGACGTCGAGAGCTTCGACGGCTTCGAGTACCTGTTCTGGGTCGGCTGCGCCGGCGCCTTCGAGGACCGCGCCAAGAAGACCACCAAGGCCGTCGCCGAGCTGCTCGACGTGGCCGCCGTGAACTTCCTGGTCCTGGGCCAGGGCGAGACGTGTACGGGCGACTCCGCTCGTCGCGCGGGCAACGAGTTCCTGTTCCAGATGCTCGCGCAGCAGAACATCGAGCAGCTCGACGAGGTCTTCGACGGCGTGCCCGCGAAGCAGCGCAAGATCGTCGTGACCTGCGCCCACTGCTTCAACGCGCTCGGCAACGAGTACCCGCAGGTCGGCGGCGACTACGAGGTGGTCCACCACACGCAGCTGCTGAACAAGCTGGTCCGTGAGAAGCGGCTCGTGCCCGTCGCGCCCCCGAGCGAGGACGTGACCTATCACGACCCCTGCTACCTCGGTCGCCACAACCAGGTCTACGAGGCGCCGCGTGAGCTGATCGGCGCATCCGGCGCCACCCTCAAGGAGATGCCGCGGCATCTCGAGCGGTCCATGTGCTGTGGCGCCGGTGGCGCGCGCATGTGGATGGAGGAACAGCTCGGCAAGCGCATCAACATCGACCGCGTCGACGAGGCCCTCAACACCCTCTCCTCGACGCCCGAGGCCACGCCCAAGAAGATCGCCACCGGTTGCCCGTTCTGCCGCGTGATGCTCTCCGACGGGGTGACCGCCCAGACCGCGGACGACGAGGCCGCCGCGCCCGAGGTCGTCGACGTCGCCCAGATGCTCCTCGAGTCCGTCAAGCGCGGCCTTCCCGAGGGCATCGTCGTCGGCAACCCCAACCGCAAGGTGTCCGACGGTGCCACCGCCCTCGCCGAGGCACCTGCCGAGGCCCCCGCGGCTGCTCCGGCGGCCGCCCCGGCCGCTGTGGCGCCCGCCGCACCGGCGGAGAAGAAGGACGCGAAGCCCGCGGTCGGCCTCGGCCTGGCCGGCGGCGGCAAGCGCCCGGGCGGGCCGAAGAAGCCCGGCGGCGCCAAGCCGGCCGCTCCCGCAGCCGACGCCGCTCCGGCGGCCGAGGCACCCGCGACCGACGCACCCGCCGCACCCGCGAAGCCCGCAGTCGGCCTCGGCCTCGCGGGTGGGGCCAAGCGCCCGGGCGGGCCGAAGAAGCCCGGCGGCGCCAAGCCGGCCGCTCCCGCAGCCGACGCCGCTCCGGCGGCCGAGGCACCCGCGACCGACGCACCCGCC
>NZ_VIGX01000029.1 GCF_007858475.1 Tsukamurella conjunctivitidis | reverse complement strand
TCGGCGCAACCACACTGCGCACCCGCGGCCGCCCATCCACACCCCGGACTCTAGCGGCTCAGGGCCCCACTCAGGTGGGGCCGAATGAAACCGCCCTACCGGGGCCAGATCAACTTGACATAGCCAACCAGGTCGGCGTCGAAGACGCCCTGGGAACACGAGAACCGCAGTGTGCCGTCCTCCTGCACCCGGAAGTCCTGGTCGATCCCGCCGAGCCACTCGTCCCAGAGCGAGCTCTCACTGCCATGCCACCGGATCTCCTGCAGGAGCGCTGCGACAATGTGCGGACGCACGTGCGCGACCCAGTCCTGCGGGAAGGGAATGCGCCAGAACCGCTCCTGCAGAGTCGCCTTTCCCGGCGCGGCGCACTGGTCGCACCGGAGCACCGTCTCGGCGCCCGGCTGGTCGACGACCGGCACCGCGTACCACGCGCGCTCCCGTCCGCTCGCCTCGTCGATGTAGGAGATCTCCCGCGTCCGACCGGGCAGGCCGGCGAGCAGCTGGCGAGCCGCGTCGGGGAGGTGCTTCCCACATGCGAACGCGGAGTCGTATCGCGCGAGCCACAGATCCGGCTCGTCGAAGTCCGCGTAGACCAGGCCCTCGTCGACGGTTGCTTCGCACTTCGCGCAGGCGTGATCGCCATCGGCGGCCACCACCGTGGCCAGTCGCTCCCAGACGACCTCCGGCTCGCGCCGCGCGTGCACCGCGCAGAGCACGCGTCCGTCGTTGCTCATCATCAGCTGAATCTCGCTCATCCGAATTGCCCTCCCGATCTTTGGTGGGGAACCGCTCCCCGCGACACCACCAATATTACCTAGAACTGTCCCACTTGGCAAGACAGTTCTAGGTAACTATGATGAGCTGCATGAGCGGAACGAAGCAGCCCGTCGAGTACTGGGGCATCGGCCAATTCGCCGAGCACCATGGGCTGACCTACGAGACCGTGCACGGCTACTTCAAACAGGGCTACCTCCCTCAGCAGGACGCCGAGATGGGCGAGCCCGGGACGCGCGGATGGCGGCCCGGATGGCTCCCTGTGACCGTGACCGACGGCTGGTTCCGCCGACAGGCCAATGCCACCACCGGGGTGGTCGGTGAGCGCCCCACTGCGCCGGCAGCGGCACGCCGATCGCAGGTGTACTGGTCGCTGCGTCAGATCGGCGCCGAGCTGGGACGTGGGCGAAGCACGGTCAATCGCTGGTATGACGACGGCCGCCTCGGTCTACCTGACGCAGTGTTCGGCGAGACTCGCGAGCCGGCGTACCTGCCGGCGACGATCCGGCGGCTCGACCTGCCGGTCAGCACGAAGTAGCCCAGGCCCAGACGGGCGGGCGGTGCCCGGTTGTGGGCCGCCGCCGCGCGACCTGTGGTCGAACGAAGGCCCCACGGGTGCGCCGGAGATCGTCCACACGAGCGCGGACGTATCGGCGGGTCCATCATCGGGGTGTCCGCCCACCAACGCACAAGAGCGCCCGCACTCCCCCAGGCTGAGGAAGGCGGGCGCTCAGTCGTGCGCCGTGGGTCTCCTACTGCTGCTCCGGCACCTCCGGATCGTCGCCGCGGGGGTCGATCGTGTCGATCGCGACGTCGTAGCCGCCCCAGGGGGAGCGACCAGCGACCGCACGGGTGGCGGTGCCGCGGCGGTTGGTGATGATCGGCCAGCCGGGAGGGCAGTCCCCGTAGAGCGCCTCGATGCTCCGCTGCCAGTTCTTGCCCGCCTTGCTGCCCAGCTCGTACTTCAGCGGCTCGACGACCGGGCTCTCGCGCCATCCGTCGTGGGCGTGATCGAGGGCGTCGACCGCGGCGAGGGAGTCCTCGAGGTGCTCACCATCAGCCTCCCAGTCGCAGCCCGTGCAGAACCCGCGGTAGATCAGGTGCCCGACGCACGCGCAGCCGCCGCGGTGCGTGAGGTCAGCGCACCGAAGGTCGGCGCCGAGCACGTACGGCTGGCACTCCATCGTGCGGACCGGGGCGGCGCCGTACGAGGTCCCCCAGGCGCGGACCACGAGGCCGGCGCCCAGCTCGATCACCGGGGTCCACTCGGCCATCCAGGCTTGGTAGGCCTCCAGGCGCGCCCACAGGCCTCGTCCGGCCATACCGAAGTGGCGGGCCGGGATTCCGGCTGCTCGCTTGCGTTCGGTTTCGTCGGCGGCGAGCATCGCGAACAGGTCGAGCTGACCATCGATTGCGGTCTTCATCGGTTCGTCCTCTCTCCGTGGGTGGGGCCGTCAGGCGGCCTGGCCGCTTCCTGCGTGCTCGTAGCCGAGGCTCTCGGCGACGGCGTAGCCGTAGTCGCGGGCGTTGGGAGGGCAGACCGCGTTACCGGCCTGGCGGGCTCGGTCGCGTTTGCTGCCGAGCATGATGTAGTCGGCGGGGAAGGCCATGCCTGCGGCTTGCTCGTGCGGCTCGAACATCCGGAAGTAGCAGTCCTCGATCGCGATGGACCCGCCGGGCGCGAGCAGGCTCTGGTGGCCGCCCGTGGTCAGCGTGCGCAGCGGCTCGGTGATCGGGGTGACCATCTCCGCGCCTCCCGTGTTGTTGCGCATCACCAGCGCGTGGTGGTTGCCCGCCGCGGCGAAGGTGTCGAGGACGTCGCTGGGACGCTTGGCCGTGTTGTTGTTGCGCATCGGCAGGATGAGCGCGTGGTGGTCCCGCGTGGTGAGCGTGCCGATCGGTGCGGAGATCGGGCTGCACTGGCCCTTGCCGTAGTAGGCCATCAGCAGCCCGTTCTCGTTGCGCGCGGTCAGTGTGCGCATGGGGCCCTCGACGGGGAAGGGCCACTTGCCCTCGCGGCCCTCCATCGGGACGACGAGCGCCTTGGAGCTGGTGCCGTGCAGGGTGCGCAGCGGCTCGGTGGCGGGCCAGGCGCGCATGTACCCGGTGTCGGTGCCGAATGCGGGGTGGCGGGGATCGGCGGCGTCGTAGGTGTTGCCCGCGGCCTCGATGACGAGATTTCCCCAGTGCCGGTCGATACCGGCTTGGATGCGGCGCATCGTCTTGTCCGCGAGCGGCTTGTCCCGATCGCCGATGCGCTGGCCGGGCAGGGACCAGTCGATCGCGGTCTCGGCGGGAAGCCACGCGGGCTCGACGATGGTGCGGCAGTTGCTGCGGGGGCACTTCCAGACGTACTGCGTGCGGTACCGGCCCCAGGGCTCGCCGTCGCGCTTCCACGTCTGGAGGGCCTGCACGACCTCGTCGCAGCCGGGGCACCAGGCGGAGGGGCGGGTCCATCGCTGGACGTCGGGCGCGGTGTTCCCGCGGCGCCAGAACATCACGTACATGCGGTCGCGGGACTGCGGGGCAGGCATACCCGCGGCCTGGGCGTGCATGCTGTTGGAGAAGATGATCGTGTGCTCGTACCCGAGCAGCTGCATCGCCTGCAGCCAGGCTGGGAAGAGCACCCACTTGGCGGCGTCGACGACGTTCTCCGTGATGATCGCCTGGTACTGGTGGTACTCGGCGAAGCGCGGCACGTCCCACATTGTCGCGCGGCTGCGCTCGGCTGCAGGATCCTCGATGGAGTTGCGCTTGCGTCCCTTGGCGACCGAGTGGTTGGTGCACTCCGGGCTGGCCCACAGCACATCGGTCTTCGGGAAGCTGCGCGGGTCGACGGTGTGGATGTCGGCGCGCTTGTGGTCGACGTCCGGATGGTTCGCGCCGTGGGTGTCGAGCGCCTGCTGCCAGTGATTCGCGGCGACCTTGACGGTGAACGCCGGATGCTGGGTCAGGCCGGTGCTCGATCCGCCTGCGCCGCAGAACATGTCGGTGACGGTGAGGGTCATTGCTAAGCTCCTGTTGCTTGGTGTGAAGGCCGAGTGATTGGGAGGGGTCGGAGGTGGCAGCCTCCGACCCTTCCGTCGTGCTACTGGTTGGCGCGGATCTCGTGGGCCATGTGGTGCGCCCACGCTGCGAGGGCGGTGAGGCCGTCGGCATCGAGTTCCTGCGCCCGCGCTCCGAACGGGCCGATCTGGACCGTGCCGCGAGAAGTTCGCACCAGATGCAGTGTCGGGTCGGCCATCTCGTAGTTGTCGGAGATCACCGCCTCGCCCGGATCGCTGGGGTTAACTGCGAAGAGGGAGATCGTGGTGCGCTCGATGTTCTCGTTCATCTGCTGTGTCCTTTCTGCCTGCTCAACACCCACAACATTACCTAGAACTGTCCCATTCGTCAAGGTGTTTATAGGAACCTCGCGTTAGGTTCCTTGCAACACGGTGTGACCTGCTGCTAGCGTCACTATCGCCGGTCGAACCTATGCACAACCGCGGCGGAGGATACCGGCAGGAAAGAGGTTGATATGTCCGAGTCCGAACCGAAGAGATACACGGTGCCGGAGGTCACCGACTGGTTGCGGGAGCAGATCGCGTCCGGTGCGTGGCAGCCGGACACGCCGGGGCCGACCCTCGATGAGCTCAACGAGAAGTTCTTCGGCGTCGACGCGGGGCCGGCGAAGGCCCGCAACGCGTACAAGCCGCTGGTGAATGCCGGGATCGTCAAGACCGTCACCGGATTTCACGGTGGTCACTACCTGGTGCCGAGTCAGGAACCGACGGCCGCGGTGAACCTGTCTCCGCAGCTCGACGGCGTGGACAAGGCTGTCGCCGAACTGCGCGACGTGGAGCTGTTCCAGTGCGAGTTCCAGCGGGTGAAGGACCGCGTCTACTTCGGGGCGAGCCTGCACGCGAGCAGGCTCGCAGCCGAGGACTTCGCGATCGCGATCCTCACCGAGCTGGGTGTGCAGGAAGGGATGGCGCGCACGGCCGCAGCGCATGCGGCGTTCACCGGGGCCGAGGCCGGCGTGTACGCGGTGCGGATCTACTCCGTGTCGCTGACCGGTGATGTCCGCGAGACCTTGGGTCGCGCGCGACCGTAACAGGCCTGCGTAGGGCTGAGGGAAACAAGGAGGACCGGGCACCGTGGGATGGTGCCCGGTCCTTCTTCATTGTGCGATGCGGGTCAACGCCCCAGCTCGCTGCCCCCCTCTTCGCGCCCAGCCGGACCGGTCGGACGCTCGGCACGGTTCCCGGTCGCTCTGCGGGTGGTCCGGGAGTTCTGCGCCGGTTGTATCGCCTTCACCGGCAGGGCACGGCCCCCGCTGGCGACCAGCTCGGGCTGCTGGGCGACGTCGTGCTCAGCTGCGTACTCCTGGGCTCGCTGACGCATGTTCTCGATCGCCGCGGTGACGTATGCCGCCTTGTCCTCCATCCCCGATTCCTCGACCAGCGTGGGCGTGGGATTGAGGTCCAGGCTCCAGCCGGGGTACCTCCCGTTGCGCCGCATCCGCTCGTCGGCTTCGAGGGCCGCGGCGATCGCCTCCGGGGTGCTCTTGTCCGCCTCGATGTCCATCCGGAGCTGGACCAGTTCGACGCGGGTCGCGTTGAGCGCTTCCTGGTCCGGGAACGGTGCGTCGATCCGCGGCTCCTGGATCTCGATCTCCGCTGCGAGGCCATCGAGTTCACGCTGCAGCCAAGGGATGCGGTCGGGCAGGTGATCGGCGTAGGCGTTCTCGAGCCGGGTGAGCAGGCCGCTGGCGACCTGCCCGTCGGAGGCTGCCTTGGCCGCCAGCCCGTTCTCGTTGCCCTCCGCCTTGGGCCACAGCTTGGCTGAGGGCAGCTCGACGCTGACTCCCAGGGCCGTCTTGTCGGCCGCGTACATCGACAGCACCAGGGCGCTGTCGAAGAACCTCCGGTTGGCGCGCACGGAGACGCCGGAGGGGAACTGCGCGACCTCGACCGAGTCCATGCCCGTCTTGGCGGCGCGGTACCCGGCCCGGCACGCGTGCAGAAGCGCCATACTGCGGTCCTTCCTCTCGGCGAAGGACTTCGGCTGGCCCTCGATGAAGACCGTGATCGGCTTGCCGCTCTCCGCCCACGCCGGCGCACCCTCAGCCAGCGGCACGATGACGTCGAGCTGCTTCTGCCGCGCGGGAATGGCCTTGGTGTTGCGGTTGACCACCCAGCGCGCGTGGGAGCGGCTGTCCTGGTGGGCGGCGGCCAGGGCCTCGAGGCGCTTGCTCTCGTTGTCGAGTTCGGCAACGCGCATGAACCGCGGGTCGCCGGAAGCGGCAGCCTTGGCCGCGGAGGCCTCCTCGGCGAGGGTGATTTCGCCGACGTCCTCGATCTCGTCCATGCCCGTGCCGCCACGCTTCATCTGGGCGATGTACCCGGCCTTGGTCTCGACCTTGCTCCACATGACGGTGTCGGTGGTGCCGGTCGTCACGTAGGTGAGCAGCTCGATCTCGCTGTTCTGGTTGCCCTGCCGGATGATTCGGCCTTCACGCTGTTCCAGGTCGGCGGGGCGCCACGGCACGTCCATGTGGTGCAGGGCGACGAGCCGGTCCTGCACGTTAAGGCCCGTGCCCATCTTCTCGGTGCTGCCGATCAGCACCGCCACCCGGCCAGCGCGGACGTCGGCCTGGAGTTTGAGTCGTGCGCTGGGCTTGACCGCGTCGTGGATGAAGGCGACCTTCTCGGGCGGGATGCCGAGTTCGGTGAGCGAGTCGCGCAAGCCCTGGTAGACGCTCCACTGGCCCTTCTTCGGTGTGCCGCGGTCGCAGAAGACGATCTGCGTGGCGCCGCGCACCGGGGACATGCCGCCCTCGGGGTCTTCGTACTCGCGGTCGCTGTTGGCGTGGTAGATCCGCGCCACCTCGCGGGCGACCGCATCCGCCCGCGTGTTCCCCGGGTCGGGATCGAGGTTGGCCAGCCGCGGATCGAGCGCGACGTTGCGGCCGTCCGAGAGCACCTTGAGCTGGTTGTCGAGGTCCGGGCGGCGTGGATCGGCGGTCTCGACCCGGTGAGCGAAGTCAGCGATGAAGTCCTTGACGTCGATGCCCGGTTCGGTGGTGATCACCTTCCGCTTGCCCGACGCGATCGACGGCAGCGGGACCGGTACCTGGTCGCGAGTGACGACGTCGGCGAAGATCGACGACATCTGTGCGAGCTGGTCCGGGTTGTTGAACTTCGCGATCTTCTCGACGACCTGCAGCTTGGTCCCGGAGATGTTGGGCAGGATCAGCGACGCGGAGGTGGTGAAGGTGCCGGCCCACGCGGTCAGGCTGCGCACGCCCGCGTGACGGAGCAGGTCAGGGCGCAGGAACTGCTGCATCACCCACATCTCGGACATGCTGTTGGCGATCGGCGTCCCGGTGGCGAACGTCGCCACCCGCTCGGTGCCGGGCTCGAGGTCCCGGCCTTCCGCGCGGGCCTGGTCCTGCTGGCGGTCGCGCAGCAGCTGCAGCTTCAGCGCGAGGTCGTCGGCCTTGGCCGAACCGTTCTCCAGGGCGAGCTCTTCGAGTGCGCACTGCCGCGAGAGGTTCTTGTACAGGTGCGCCTCGTCGACGAGGAGGTAGTCGCATCCCGATTCCTCGAAATGCACGATGGCCTTGGTCTTGTCGCTCTCGGTGAGCGCCTTCTCCAGCTTGGCCTTGAGGGTGTTCTTGGCCTTCTCGACTCGCTTGATGCCGGCGGTGGTGGTGGGCTCGGCACGATCGAGTGCGTCGAGCTGCTGCTGGATGTACTCGGACCGGCGGTCGGGGTGCACGGAGATCTTCTCGAACACGCTCGACGGGATGATGACGAAGTCCCAGTCCGATGCCGCTGACTGCGCGACGAACAGCTTCCGGGCGTCCTCGTTCATCGCCTTCCAGCCGACGAGGATCTGCGCTGCCGGGTACCACTGCTTGGCCTCGCGGCCCATCTGCTCGATCAGGTGCGTGGGAACGACGATCCAGGGCTGGCGGACCAGGCCTCGGCGGCGAAGCTCCATGGCGCCCATGAACATGCTGCCGGTCTTGCCCGCCCCGACCACGTGATCGAGCAGTGCGGAGGGCTCGGCAACGATCCTGGCGACGGCATCCCTCTGGTAGGGGTGCGGGGTGAAGGCCTCGCTGACGCCGTCGAGTTGCAGGAAGCTGCCGTCGTAGGAGGTCGGGACCAGGGTGTTGAACCGGCGGTTGTACTCGTCGACCAGCCGGGCCTTTCGGTCTGGGTCCTCCCATAGCCAGCGGCGGAACTCGTCGTTGATCTTGCCGGCCTGGACCTGGGCCAGCGTGGTGGCCTGCATGTCGATCCGGGGTAGCCCTCGTTCCTTGACCGCCTCGGAGCTGTTCTCGACCTTGATCGACTGCTGGTTGAGCAGCATCTGGTACAGGTCGATCGCGGAGAGGGCCTTGGTGCGATCGGAGTTGTCGGCGCCGAATTCGCTGCGCATCTTCGCCGTGTCCGGGCTGTTGAAGCACTGGACGGAATAGGTGCCGTCGTGGTGATGGTCGATGGTCGTCCGGTCGGCGCCGAAGACCTCGGTGGCGAACTGCTCGTAGTCGCTGGTGCTGATCCACGGCGCGCTGATCTTGACCTTGATCCGCGCCGCCTCCAGGGTCTCGGGGACCTTGGCGGTGATGGCCTCGAGCGATTGTGCGAGGCCGACGTTACCGGGATCGGCGTCGAGCTGGGCGCGGGCTCGGTCGACCTTGGCGCGCATGTCACCCGAGAGCAGCCGAGTAGCGGTGACCAGCCGGGTGGGATCGTCGATGTCGGTGTAGACGAGGTTCCCGAGATCCTCGCGGGCCTCTTCGGCGCTGTTCAGGCCGCGTAGCTCGGCGACGCGATCGAGGTTGATGTGCTCGGGGGACTCCGCGAGCACGATGGACAGCGCCTGGTCCGGACTGTCGGCGCGGGTGACCTTGACCGGTGGCGCCACCACGTCGCGGGTGAAGATCTGCGCCTTGCTGACCTTGACCGTGCCGGCGTCCTCGTCGACCTCGTACCGCTCCAGGGCCAGCAGTGCGGTGATCGACGGATCGCCGCGGAGTGCGTCCAGGTGGGTCTGGCGCGTCGATCGGGGCGTCGCCGCCCAGGACTTGTCCAGAAGGTCGTCAGCGACGCGCTCGGGCAGGTCCCCGGCGTAGCTCCAGCCCTGCTCGTCGCTGTTGCGCTCGCGCCACTCCGCCTCCAGCTTGGCGAACCGGGTCTGCTGCTCCTCTTCGGTGCGCTCTCGACCGCCCTGGACCTTGAACCTGTTGATCGGCCCGTACTTCGCCACGTAGGAGTCGTAGAGCTTGTTGAGCTCCCTGCGGTTGGCCTCCTTGTCGGCCGCGGTCGCGCTGGTCGATCGCTGGGTGGTGATGGCCAGCTCGGCGACCTCGCGCAGCTGCAGCAGGTGCCGGGTCTCGGTGACGCGACTCTTGGGCAGGGTCACCGGCTCGATGCCGCCGAGACCTCGGCGCTCGAAGGTGTCGGCCGCGGCGTTCCAGCGGAGCCGGCCGATGGGCATCTCGCCGGCGTCGCGGGTGAGGTCCGCGGACGTCGCCAGGCCCGCGGTGGTGGTGACCTCGGCAGCGCGCAGGCTGTCGGCGTTGGCGGTCAGCCCGTGCCCGCGGTCCTTGGCGTCCGTGACGATCTGCCGGAGCCGGGCGCCCAGCTCGACGGAGACCTGCTCCGGCGAGGACGACGACGAGACCGTGAGTTCGCCTTCGCGGTAGAGGCCGCGATCGGCGCGCAGCTGCCCGAGCACGTTCTGCGGGTGGTCGACGAAGTACCTGTTGATCGGCAGGTCGACCTGGTCGCCGTCGCGATCGCGGACCGGGAGATCAACGGTGTCGAGCCATGCGGGCTCGGCCGGCACCGGGAGGTCGAGCTCGCGGCGCCGGAAGATGAGCACGTCGGTGACGACCTCGGTTCCCGCGACGCGGCGGAACGCTCCGGTCGGCAGGCGCACGGCGCCGACCAGGTCCGCCTTGTCGTGGATCGCCTGGCGGGCGGCGCGGGCCTTGGGGCCGCCCGCGTCCATCGTGCCCTTCGAGGTCAGCACGGCCACGTACCCGCCGGGGGCGGTGAGGGCGAGGGACTTGTGGATGAAGTAGTTGTGGATGTGGTGTCGGCCGCTGTTGTAGATCGGGTCGGGCACCTCGAACGCACCGAACGGCACGTTGCCGATGCTCAGGGCGAACGCTCCGTCCGGGAGGCGGGTCTTCTCGAAGCCTTCCGGGCGGATCTGCGCTGAGGGGTACAGCAGGTGGGCGATCTGCGCTGTGGTGGGGTCCAGCTCGACGCCGACCGTGACCGCCTTCTCGGGTGCGAAGCCGAGGAAATTGCCTGATCCGCAGCCGGGTTCGAGGACGCGGCCGTCGGTGAAGCCTGCCGCGGTGACTGCTTCCCACATCTGTCGGGCGATCGCCGGATCGGTGTAGTGGGCGTTGACCGTCGACGCCCGGGCGGCGCGCCAGGTCTTCTCGTCGAGCAGCTCGCGGAGTTCGGCGCGCTCGTCGGCGAGCACGTCATGATCGTCGGCGAACATGCCCGGTAGGGCACCCCAGCCGGACCACTGCACGAGGACTTCCTGTTCGTCCGGTGTGGCGGCGCGGTTCTGCTCAGCGCACAGGTGCGCGACGCGGAGCGCGTCGATGTTCGCCTGGGCTCGGGCCTTGAGCCCGGAGGGGACGGTGACTGATCCGGTCGGGCGGTAGTCGACGGGCTCGACGTACGGGACCGGATCGGCGGTGATCTCGGCGTCGTTGTCTGCTCCGGTCGCGGGCTCGGCGGGTGCGGGGGCCGCGGGGTCGTCGTCGAGGCCTTCCACGGCGTGGTTCGCGGCGACGTACACCAGCGAGCCATCGGGGCGCAGTGCCGGTTCGACGCGAGTGGTCGCCCACTCCTGGAGGGGCAGGCCCTTCTCCCCCTGTGCGACTCGGCGGGCGACGTCCTGTTCCGCGGTCGCGCGCGAGGACGGTGGCAGCGGGGTCCCGCCAGGGTCGATCACCGCGGGATCGGTCGGCTGGGTGAACTCCTCGAGGTCGAACAGGGAACCTTGGCCGGCGTCTAGCTCAGCTTCGATTGCGCGTTCGCGGCGCGAGCGGCGGCCAGCCGGGCGTCCCGCTGGGCCAGGGCCTGCGTGACTTCCTGCAGCAGCTGAGTTGCCAGCGGATCCGTCGGTGTCGCCGGGACCGGCAGTTCGTCCTCGATCCTCGCCTGCAGCAGCAGTTCCAGCGCGACGATCACCGCGACCGGTTCCGTCGGCCACAGCTGCGCGACCTTCTGCTCGGTCTCCCGGCTCGGCTGCGTCGCCCGATCGCTCATCCACCTCGACATCGCCGGCGTCGCGCGCCTGATCGACTCGTTGATCCGCAGCTCCTGCAGTTCGCTCAGCTGGTCCGGGCCATCCTCCGGCGCCTGGTACCCGTCCCACACCTGCGCCAACGTCTTCTCGATCGACATCGGCCGCGCCTGCTGCTCGAACATCGTGATCGGCGCTTCGTCCGGCGCCCGGTCCGGATTCTCCTGCTCCCAGCGACGGAGCATCTCCGCCACGATCGCCTCCTCGGCCGCGATCGCTTCCCGCTCCCAGCGCTGCGCTTCGGCCGCGATCTGCTGCGGGGCCAGTTCCCCGGTCCACCTGCTCTGCACCGCGTGCGTGATCTCGCTCATCTGCTGCCTTCTCCTGCTCATCGTGGTCGATTCCATCACTGCTGCGTCCCTCCCTCAATCGTTGGTCCTGCGCCGCGATCGGCGCCCTCGTGAGTGGGTTCTCGTCGAGTGGCACCGGGCGGAGCGTCTCGAGCATCAGCTCCGGCTCGGGCACGTCGTTCAATACCGCCCGCAGCTCGTCCAAGGACAGGCGGGTGGTGAACTCCACCAGCACCTCAATGTCTTCGTCGGAGTCGGACTCCTGGGTGATCGTGTAGCTCACCGCGCCGTCCCAGCCTCGCGCGTCCAGGGCGGAGTCGAGCTCCTGCAGGTCGATCTCCGCCTCGCAGCGCATCGACCAGACCTGCTCGTCCCGGGCGGTGGACGCTGAGGGCTCCGGGAACCGGCTGAGGTAGGGCTGCGCCGCCTCGATGCCGCGGACCATCAGGTTCACCGCGGCCGGCAGCAGCGGTGAGGGCGGAAGATCGCCGACGACCGAGTGTGTGCGGGCCGCTGCGGCGATCCACGTGAGCGCCGGCTCCTCGGTGCCCGGCCACGTCCTACTCACCCAGTCGAGTTCGATTTCGGTGGGCGGGAGGGCGAAGACGTCGAGCGTGGCCTGGCGATGCCGCGCCACCCACTGCTCGCGCGTCGTGCTGGTGAGAACCTCCTTCCCTGCGATGTTTTCGGGTACCTCAAATACACCCCCGTTGGGGGTTGCCATTTCATCCATGAGAGTTTGCGCTGTCCCTGGTCGATGTGAAGTTGACCAAGGCAGCATCCCACGGCACCCGGATGGTCACCAGGGTTCCCTGCGACAAACCTGCAGAACACTCTCCGGGTGGGCGGGCTCCTACTCTCCGCGGCAGGTGTTGGGCGACCAGAGGCCACGCCCCTGCTCTCGGGCCACGCCCTGGGCGGCGCGGAACGCAGCGAGGTACTTGTACGGGGCACCGTAGCTGTACTCGTGCGCGAAGCCCTGCTCGATGAGATGGAGGTTGATCAGACGGTGATCGGTGGTCCAGACGTAGCGCAGGCTGCGACCCGTACTTGTCGCTCTGGTCCTGGCTCGCGTCGGACTCGAGGTAGACGCGCTGCCCGGTGAGGAGGCGACGGGCCTCCGCGCTGGCTTCAGTGCCGAAGCACTGCACGGGCTTCCGTGGATCCTTGACCTCCGGCGTGTCGATGCCGAGGAGCCGAACTGTCACCGTTGTCCGATCGCGGCGAACCGTGATGGTGTCGCCGTCGACGACTTTGACTACGGGGTACGGCCCGTCGATCGCGGTCGTGGGAAAGGTCGGCGCCGCGGCCTGGGCGGGATTCTGCCCGAAGGTGGAACACGCCGCGACGGTGAATGCGAGAGCCCCTGCAGTCGCGATGCCGCGGGTGCGGGCGATGCAGGGGCCGGCGAGACTCCGGTACGACCGAGGTCCGCGCTGGGGGCGGGATGGGGGCCGGGATGAATATGGGTGCCACTCGTTTTCATTGCGCATGGGGTGAGCATAGGCGGCTACCGTCCAAAACGACAAGGCCCCATTGACATATTGGGCAATGCGCTGTTGCGCAGCTATGCAATAGGGGGTTGCGGGTAGGATGCGGGCCATGGCGAGCTCAGTGACTGCGGTCGTGTCGCGGTTCATGGATCTTCCGCGGTTCTACGTGGTGACCGTCGGCGCCGAGAGCGTCGGCCCGATCCGGTTGCGCGAGGTGCGCGCGGCGGCGGCGGACCTCGTCGACGATCCGGATGCGGAGATCGAGGTGGTGTTCCCACCACCGCTGGATGACCTGGTCTCGGAGTCGCGGGCGACAGCGCTCGTTGCTGAGCAGGCCGTGGCTGCGGCACAGGACGCGAAGCTGCGGGTGATCGATGAAGTCACCGGGGACGGGGAGTCGGAGGCGACGGCGGGTGTCGTGCTCGGTGTGACGCGGCAGCGGGTGCAGCAGCTCCTCGCGACGCGGGCAGCGCGACAGGAGCCGGACCGGTGATGGACCCCAAGACGTCGCTGGAGACGTGCGAGAACGCGTTGCGTGAGCTGATGCAATACCGGTACCGGGCGGAGATCGGCGAGGACTGGCTGGCGACGGTCTCCAACAGTGAGCAGCGCCGTTCGTGGAAGATGCGGCATGACGCCGAGCAGAAGGTGCGCCCGGGCGTGGCGTCGCTGCCGCCGCTGGGCCTGGCCTACAGCGATCTGACGGATCTGGTGACGATCGCCCGGAAGTATTGGTCCGAGCTCGATGGCGCCTTGGGCGAGCAGGAGATGACACTCCCGCTGCTGGTGCGGTTCGACGAGCTCAGGAACAGCGTGGCGCACAACCGTCGGCTGGTGGCGTTCGAGAGGGAGTTGCTGGCGGGGATCGCCGGCCAGATCCGAAATCAGGTGACGATCTACATGAGCAGCCAGGACCCGTCCGGGGAGTACTACCCCCGCATCGAGAGCATCACGGACTCCTACGGGCACACCTTCACCCCGAGTGACCTCGGCAAGAACGAGGCGTACAACGCGCGAGTGGAGTGGGAGATCACCGTGGGGGTCGGCGAGCAGGTGCGGTTCGCGTGCGTGGGCACCGACCCCCAGGGCCGGGAATTGGTGTGGGAGCTGACGCACGCGAACATCGGGTACTGCCCGCCGTACCTGTTGGAGGGCAACGAGGTCGAATTCGTGTGGGAGGTGGGCGACGAGCACGTGCGGTGGAACCCGACCGTCGTCATTGAAGTCGGCGCCAAGGACGCGCCGCACCATCGCTACACCAAGTTCGACGCCAAGGTGGATTGGGCCTACCGGGAGGTTCGGCCGGCCCAGGCGTAGCCGCGAGCGGATCAGCCGCGGCCGTGTTCGGCCGCGGGCCGTTGTGCGCCCGTGGTGGACCGTACGGGGCGCCGCGAGTCGAGCGCCGTGACGGTGGCGCTGCGGGTGCGGCGGGAGCTGGTGGATGCGCCGGCGGCTGCTCCCAGGGCCGCCGCTACGCGGTGCGAGGCGCTGGACCGCTCTGCGGTGACCGCGGCTTCTGGCGGGGCGTCGCGTCGGCGGGGCGGCTGCGCGGGCGGGAAGTCGTTGAGGGCCCGGTAGCGTTCCTCGAGGCGGCTCTCGCGCATCGCGGTCGACGATCGTTCGATCGCGGGGAAGATCTCCTCGGGGTCCGTCTCGGCGAGGATCTGTTGCACGCGGGTGGCGTGCATGACGGCCTGGCGGCGCATGGCCTGGTGCAGGATGGTGCTCGCATGGCCGCGGAGATCGGCGGGATCGCCGTCCGCGACAACCACCTGTAGCAGGGCACGATGAGCGGTATCGCGGTGGTGTTCGGTCGGGAATGTCATGCGCTGCAGCGCCTCGTTGACAGCCTCGGCTCCGGAAGCGCCGGCAGAGGCACGGCGGGCGTCGATCGCAGCGGTGTAGAGCAGGCTGTTGACCGGCCTGTAGAAGTCGTCTGCGCGCAGGTACCTGGCGATATGGCGGGCCTGGTCGACGGGAGCGTTGATGAAGGCCTTGAGCGCCTCGTGCTCGACGCGGAGGTCATCGTCGTCGACGAGGTACGGGTCGACCGTGCGGGGCGGCTCGGTGGCCGGCGGGGGGCGGTGGTTGTCGCGGAGATGCGCCGCATCGGAGGGAGTCGAATCAGTGGACGATGCGGGGCTGCCAATCCCTGTGTCGTCGTGGTGTTTCTGATCCGGTTCCGTGCCGGTGGGGGCGGTGTCCGCGGCTGAATTCTGACTCATGGTCTGCGCTGTCCTTGAGGGGTCAGGGTTTTCAACTGCGTGACTGGGATGCTACGCGCGTTCGGCGCCCAGTACCACAGGCAACGCGAATGTGGCAAGATGACCGGCAGTGGACCCCGGTGAGTAGTGACACCGGCCTGAGTGGCATCTCGGGTGTGTCCACCGCGGCTGGTCGACCGCCCCGTCGGTGGCGAGCTGTGACAAGTCGACCAACGAGGTACAGCGCACATGTCCGCAGCTCCGCTGCGGGACCCTGGTGGGTCCCGCGTATCCGCATCCCTTCCTTCCAGTTCCCCGGCGCCTCAGCGGCGGCAACGCTTGATGGCGTTGCTGCTGGCGGTGTTCGTGTCGATGGCGATCGTCGCCCCGGCGCCGGCGGCTCACGCAGATCCGACCCTGCCGTTCCCGATCCCGGCGCCGATCCCGGTTCCGACGGGCTTGCCCTTCCCCGTGCCGCAGTTGCCCGGGCAGACGACGCAGGCGCCGACAACGCCCGCGGGGCCGGCCACGGCGCCCGCTGCGGCACCGACGACGCCGGCCACTCCCCCGGCTGCCGCCACGACGACGCAGCTCGAGGCAGACCCCTGCGCTGCGAGCAGCCCCGACGTGCGACCGAGCAGCGGGCCGGTTCCGACGAAACGTTCGGACAGCCCGAGGCTGATCCCCGGGTCTGACCGGTTCGGCGTCGACAGCGTGCTGCTCGAGCCCGCCGGGAAGATGCTCGGGATGGGCAAGCCCCTGGCCTCGGGCAAGGTGTTTCCCGAGTTCGTCGTCTTCGACGGTTCGCAGCAGGGCCAGGGGATCTACAACGAGAAGACCCGGTTGCAGTCCGGGCTGGTGTGCGCGATCGCTGACTCGCTGACCAGCTTGAAACTGCGGCGCGATGTGCCGCAGAAGCTCGGCGCCGGCCTGCTCGCGACCCCGACCCTGCTCGCGGGCCTTGAGGGCCCGGATATCGCCGCGGTGATCATGACCGGCTCGACGTGCGCGATCTACCTGGCACAGGCCGCGGCCTCGGCGGCGATGGCCGGCGGATCGAGCGGTGCCGCGGCGGCGGCTGCCGCACCCGCCGCGATCTCCGCAATCCCCTCGTGTGTGGCGGCAGGTGGTGACGCCGCGCGGATCGCGGGCAAGGTCATCAACGTGTGGGAGCACAATCCGATGTTTCCGCAGGTCGTGGAGTTCGCGGCACTGCTCGATCCGGACACTCCGATCGGCGCGAAGGTCTGGTCCAAGCTCCCGAAGGAGTTCCAGGTCGACGAGGTCAAGGGCATCCTCAAGACCCTGAGCCGGTTCAACCTCAAGCTCAGCGAGGTGTGGATCGGCAAGTCGATCAGCATCTTCGGCGATGCCGTGAGCAAGGCTGCGCAGGGCGATTCCAGTGGCGTCCCGGGGGCTGCGATCGCTGCCGTCGAGCTGGGCATCCAGGTCGTCTCGGCCGCCGCGTACGCGTTGACCGGCTCCGACGAGCTGAAGTTCGGTGGCGAGACCATCGTCGATACCAAGATGCTGGTCAACCAGATGAGCCGGGTCTATTCCGGTGGACTGACGCGCCTGCCCGGTGAGAGCAGCGGCGTCGTGCAGGGTGGCACGCTCGGCGGACAGACCGGAACGACCCAGCCGTTGCGCGAGCTCGACCTGGCGTCGCTGAACGGCGGCAAGGTGACTGGTCCGATCGGCTGCATGATGGGGACCGGGACGGGCGCCGTCGGTATGACGCAGATGTTCAACACGGGCTACACGATGCAGCAGAGCGTCACGCCGGCCGCCGCGACGAGTACGACCAGCAACCAGCCGGTCGTGAACGCCTACGCGGGGAAGGCTCAGACTCCGGACCAGCTGATCGGCCCGGTACTCGCGCAGATCCCCGGATCGTCGGCGGTGACCACCGGGCAGGGCACGGCGACGACGAGCCAGACCGGCGCGACGACCCAGCTGCCGGAGCAGTGCAAGACGGTCGACGGACGCACGTTCAGCGCCGACGGATCGAAGACGCTCTCGCAGGCCGATATTGACGCGCTGCGCAACGTTCCGGGGATGGTCAAGGCGCCGGACCCGGCGAAGGCAGCCAACGGTGCCATCTGGGGCCTGGACGCGAACGACCCGAACGGCCTGCTGTCGCGGCTGCCGTTCATCGGGCTCGGCGGCGGGTTCCCGCAGCTGCCGGTCAGCATGCCGGAGATCCCGGTGATCTCGAACGCCCTGCAGACCGCAGGGGGCCGCTGAAGCCAGCGGCGTCAATTTCGATCGCATGAAAGGAACGAACCCGATGAAGATCAGACAGGCCCTGGTCGGCGCCCTCTCGGCGCTGGCCTTGGCGGTGTCCCCGGTGGCGCTCTTGGCGCCGACGGCCACCGCGGATCCGGGCGGTTGCGGGACGATGCAGGTCATCGCCGCGCCCGGTACGACAGAAACGCATGTCGGGGACACCCGACCGATGGCCCAGCGCGGGCTGATGGGCAACTGGGGGCAGCAGCTGCAGCAGCGTGTGCCCGGTGCACAGGTGCAGATGGTGTCCTATCCGGCCCAGGTGGGCGGTCCGGTCGCCGGTCTCGTCACCGGGCAGCAGACCCCGGAGAAGGCGTCCGTGGGGCAGGGCTACAGCACCATGCAGACGATGCTGCAGCAGACCGCGGCGCGGTGCCCCGGAACGCCGATCGTGCTGAGCGGGTATTCGCAGGGAGCGCAGATCGCCGGCGACCTGTGCTCGAGCGTGGGGCAGGGCAAGGTGGCTGGTGTGCAGGCGCGGCAGATTCGCTCGTGCGAGCTGTTCGGCGACCCGAAGAAGGGGTCCGGCGACAAGACCATGGGCGGGCGCGAGACGCCGTTCAGCGGTCTGCTCGGTAACGGGCGGGACATGGGCGAGCTGGCCAACCGCACCTACCAGGCGTGCGAGATCAGTGATCCGATCTGCTCCTATCGGGCCACCGAGGTCGCGCAGGGCCTCGGCGGGAACCCCCAGGTAGGGGCGAACAGCCCGCAGGCGCAGTCGATCGCCACCCAGCTGCTCAGCTTCAAGCCGCAGTACGGCGGGTCGAACTCGATCTGGCAGGTCGCCGCGGACGCCATCGGTCCGTGGGCGGCGTTCCAGTCGCAGCACACCGGGTACGCGACCGGAACGAACTTCGGCGGCACGTCGGCGGTCGGTTCGTCGGTGGACCGGCTGGCATCGGGCAAGGTGTCGCCGCTGTCGGCGCCGAGTCAGCAGGCGACCAACCCGGTCGCGCAGCAGCAGGCCCAGACGCAGCAGGTCGCGCAGGCCATCCCCGGCCTGACGGCGCTGTTCAGTGGGGTACGGCCGATGGCTACCTCGGCGACCCCCTCGGCCACGTCGGTGACGCAGGCCGCTGGCCGTGCGGCGCCGACCGCGTTCGCCGGCGGGGTGCAGCCCTACGGGCTGCAGGTGCAGCCGGGGGCCGGGATGGTCGTGCCTTCGGCCGGCGCGAGCACGCCGGGCCTGCAGAACGTCGATGCCCAGGGTTTGGGCACCGTCGCGGGGATCCTGGCGGGGGTCCGATGATGCGGGCACGCATCGCACACGTCGCGGCGGCGGGCGCTCTTGCGCTCGCCGCCGCGGCGGCGGTGGGACCTGTGGCGCATGCCGACCAGTTCATCGGCGGGAAGTGGGTGCGCGGCCAGATCGAGGTCACCTACTTCGCGCTGGGCGGGCCTACGCCACAGAAGCTGTGGGGGCGCACGCTCACCGACGAGCTCCCCGACCGGGCCGGTGGCCGGTTCCAGAAGTTCGAGAATCAGTCGTCGATCTATTGGAACCCGTTCGTGGACGGCGGCAACGCACACCAGGTCGGCGGTGCCATCGAGACGAAGTGGGGCACCGTCGGCTGGGAGACCGGCCCGCTGCGCTATCCGGTCAGCGACGAGCGGCGCGTCACGCAGGGCGGTGACCCCGTCCTGGGCTGGGGCAAGGAGGTCGCAGGCGCCTGGAACGACTTCCAGGGCGGGAAGATCCTGTGGTCCCCGCAGGGCGGTGCACGGATCGTGTGGGGCGAGATCCTCCGGACCTTCGACACCGCCGGCGGCATCGCGAAGTACGGGTGGCCGGTCGGCGACGAGCAGCGAACGGCCGATGGCAGATTCACGCAGAGCTTCCAGAAGGGCACGATCACGTGGCCGGCGCGGGAGCAGTAGGCCGCGGGCGGCTGATCCTCGATCGCCTGCGCGAACGCGCGCAGGCGCGGCGACAGGCGCTTGAGAGCATGTCGGCGCGGGAGCGGGACGCCTACCTCCACCAGGTGCGGGCGGAGAACATCGCGGTCCTGATCGCATTCAGCATCGGGCTGATCGCCTGCGGGCTCCTCCTAGGGCTCGTGGTGCGGTGCGGCGAGATCATCTCCCCGCTGCTCAGGCCTGCGGCAACGACGAGCGCCGGCGGTGACGTTGCGGCCACCGACGTGGGCTGGGCGTTCACCGCGCTGGTCTGCGGATCGATGGTCACGGCCATCCTTGTCGGCGTCGCGCTCGGCAGAATCAGCTACAACATCATCCACAATATTCAGTCCCGCAAGGGAATCCACGACCGAAAGACGCCACTGACATGAACAAGTCCTCGTGCGCGCTGGTCGCTTCGCTGCTCGCGCTCGGCATGAGCGGGACCAGCTTCGCCGCCCACGCCGACCCGAACCCCGCCGCGTCCGCGGTTCCGGCAATCCCTGCCGAGTACCGGGCTCCGCTGAGCGAGGCAGGTAAGACATGCCCGCAGGTCGACGCCCCGCTCGTGGCCGGAATCCTCAGTGCAGAGACAGGTTTCCGTACGGACCTCACTCCACCCTCCGGGGCGGTGAGCGTCGGAAACATCCCGCCGATGATGTGGGCGAAGTTCGCCAAGCCCGGCGAGCAGCCCTCCGATCCGGCAGCCGGTACCCACGTCACTGCGCGCTACCTGTGCTCGGTCGCGGCGGATGTCGAGAAGATTTCCGCCGGGACGTCCGCCGAGGGCAAGACCGCGCTGCTAGTAACCGCGTTCTCCGCCGGATCGACCTTCGCGACTCGGCTTCGAGACGGGAGCGCGCTCGCTGACACCTCGACGCCGGCGATTCTCACCGAGACGGCGGCGTACACGGCGAAGGTGCTCTCAGCGCGAGACGAGTACAAGAAGCAAGGCATCTAGGTACCTGCAGCACCCACACAGCGCCGCGGCCCCTGACGGGGAGCCGCGGCGTTTGTGCGTCGGCGCCAGACACACCCTGAGATGTAGACTATTCGGCACATTGCGCGTAGACTATATAGCACAGAGTGGCGTAGTGAACCACTCCAAATCTGCAGGAGGACAGCGCAAATGATGACTACGACCGGCTGGGCGACGCCCGAGGGACTGAGCATCAACGGACAACGAGCCGCGGAGATCATCCGGGACTTCCTGATGGACAAGGACCTCGCGAACAACGCGGGAGGCCAGTTCTACTCGGCCAAGCAGTGGCGCGAGCGCGGCGAGACGTACGGGACGGAGTCCCTGCTGGTGATCGTCCACGACGGCGATCCGGCGGCGACCGTGTTCAACTGGGACGAGAGCCCTGGCGGGTACGCCCTGCGCGAAGAGCTGCAGAGCCAGCTCGACCCGCTCGGTGTGTACTTCGAGGCTGGCACCAACTGGTACACCACCGTTCACTACCAGCCGTTCCCCCGCAAGAGGTTCGACATCGACGGCGACGACCACGTGTTCGGCGCGATCGCGTTCGACAGGCCGTGGAACGGATGGGCGGTGCCGATCGTCGACGAGGACACCGTGCGGGCCGTCGTGGATCGGGTCAACAGCGTCAACGACGAGCGGATGCTCACGCTGTCGGCGGAGCACGGTCCCGTGGGCAAGATCCTCACCCTCACCGAACGTGACCGCCTGGACAATCAGGTTCTGGCCCTCACCGAGCTCGAACCGATCGACCGGCACTGCTACCGGCTCGATCTCGGGTGGACGTTCACCGAGCGGGCGGCCGAAGATCATCCGACTGCGGCGCCACGGGCGACCGAACTCCTCACGCAGCTGCGTGACGACGTCGACTACCTCCTCCAGCGCGGCACCCCGGGGGCCGACACGATCGACGTGCCGACCTTCCTGTGGGTCGCGGCGTGGGCGATCCAGTCGCTCCGTTCCGCGCGCTCGTAGTCGGGTCGGACGGGGGTGAGCGGACGTCGCAGAAATCGACTCCGCTCACCCCCGAGAATGGGCTCAGAATTGAGGCAGACTGAGCAGCACGAAGAGGACCTGTCGTACCCCGACGACATCATTACGGAAGGGACGCCCGGTGGGTGTTTTCCACCGGCACAACGAAGCGAAGGGACAGCGCCGATGCCCACACGGGAGCAATCGCGGCCCGCGCGCGTCGACATGCGTAGCGTGTTCACCTCCGACGAACTGGCACTGATAGGCGCCTGCGGAGGAACGTGGGTGTGGACAGCCGATCTGGCGACGTTTCCGCTCGAGGCATGGAGTCCGCTCTTGCACCGTCTGGATCTACCTGACCTTGCTGCGCGAGCCCGCGACGCCATCGCGGCAGGAAGTGAGGCGAAATGAGTCAAGCTCGCAGGCGCGCGGGCCAGCCGTCATCTCCGATGTTCGTCAATCCGCCCGTCCACCCGAGTGAGGCCTTGCGCGAGCATGATCGGATCGAGCGGGAGCTGATTCATCATGCACCGCGGCTATCCGAAGCCGCGTGGAAGGCATGGGAGGCGGAAGGGAGGCAGCTGCGCGTCGCACTCAGTGACGAGGCGCGGGCGAGCGGGCGTGGCGGACCCGCCTCGTGGATCTCGCACAACGTCCGGATCGGCCCCGCGCTCGCCGTGCTGACGGACCCACTCGTTCCGACACTCAGCGGGGACGCTCTCGATGAGCGTCTGCAGCTTCTCATCTCGGCACACTCGACCGGGCGGTTGCAGAGGGCAGGCGCGGCCGGCGTGGTGATCACCGGGGCGATCACCACCGCGGGCCTCTACTTGACCGAGACCGCGTCGGGAATGGTCGGCCTCACTCCCCTGGCCCTGTGGGCGCTGGCGCCCCTGGTCAATGCGTACCGCCCGCCTGTCGGTGGTCGTGGCCGGCGGTTGGAGTGGAGCGCGGTGGGATTCCGACCGATCGACCTCGATGTGGCGCGGGAGTTCGCGGCAGCACGCCAGCAGCAGGGCACCGCGGAAGCGAGGGGGCGTGCTGTTCCGGCGGCGCCCACACAGCACCACGCCGCTGCCGATCCCGACGAGGCCTCCGACACCCACGAAGCGATCGCCGCGGCCCTGACGGTCCTGGACGACCTCGACCGGGCGTGGTTGGAGTTCATCACGGACACCAGCCCGGATGGACTGCGTGCCTTCTACTTCGACATGCCCGCGCTGTGGGCGAAACCACCAGCGGAACCGGTGCTCCACTACCAGGCCGCACTCTACGAGCTGCGTGAGTTCCTGGAGGGTGTGCCGTCGGCGCCGAGCGCCGACGAGGGCTGGCGAGCGGGCGTCGTTGCGGAGCGGGCGGTCACAGCCTGGGGCGCAGCGCGCAGCTACGCCGTCCAGGTCGGTGTGGGCGATGGACGGTCTCCAAAGGAGCTGTCGGCCGCGCGGCAGCTCCCCAAGCTCATCGCGCAGTTCGTCGACGCTGGCACGACAGCTGCCCAGGCCGGGCGCCTGAAGGTGCTCATCGAGGAGCAGATGGCCCAGCTAACGACGCGTCCAGCGACCGAGCATGTGGCCGCGATCAACGTTCTCGGTGGCGAGCTGCACAGGGTGCCGCTGCAGCCTGCGCTCGAGGCCCCGCCGGCGGCGCGCTAGTAGCCCTCACGCCCTTCTGGGGCGTAGTAGCTGACGTCCAGGTCGTCCCAGTCCATCGCGTTCTCTGCGGCCCGACCTAGCTCTTCTACCGACGTGAACTTGGCTCTGCTCACGCCATTGGCGCTCTCGGCCAAACTGAAGGTGTACGTGTTCGCAGTCTGGTCGACGACGCCGATCACTCCGACGCGGTCGAAGCGAGCGAGGAGAGGCAACGAGTACGCCGGCCCGGGCAGTACCAGGCGATCGTTGTCGTCGAACGAGATCTGTTCGTCCGCCGACGCTAGCAAGTTCCAGGTCAAGCCAGTGAACGGCGACCGGTCGGCGCGGGCGCCAAGGATCCTCGCGAGCTCGCGGGAGAACGTGGCGGCGCGCTCGTCGACGTACGCCTGCACCGCCGCGGCGCGGCGTGCGTCGCGTTCTTCCTCCGCGCGCTGTGCTCGGGCAGCGGCCTCGCCCGCAAGCTCTCGGGCGCCGCGGAGGATGGCCGCCGCGCCCGAATCAGGACGAGATGCGCCTTGGGTCTCGGCGTGTTCGTACTCATCGAGGGCGCGGCGCAGCTCTGCGACCTGTGTCGTGTTGAGACGAATCTGGCACCTCTGCCCGCGGGCGCCGACCTCGACGAGGAGCGCAGGGGCTTGGCCGGCGCTCGCGCTGAGCCGCAACCACGTGCGGCGCGCGGCCGGCGAGTCAGGCTCCCGGAGCTGCAGCAGGACGGCGGGCTCGGAGGGCATAGGAACTCCCATTCGACGGGGGGCGGTCGGGGCAGAACTCCATCATGGTCCCGTGCCGCTACTTCGCGCACAGGAGCCAACACGTTGCCGGGGTGCGCTTGGGGCTACTCGACGAGGGTGCGGGCTTGGTCGTGCTGGCGCTGGTGGACGACCGCGGCGTCGGCCGACGAGTCGTGCTGCTGGTCGTCGGTGCCGCGCTGGTCGTCGTTGGCGTTGTGCTGCTCGAGAGAGCAGGCGGCGTCGACGTCGACGTCGGGGTGAGCAGCTGCGGAACGATGACGATCGGAGGGAGCGGGATCTCCACGTTGACCGGCGGCGCCGCGGCCGGCGTGGAAGTGACGGTAGCCGTCACTGTGCGCTCGGGGATCGCCGGCGAGGCTGGGATGACCGGTGCTGCGGGCGGGGGTGGCTGCGTTGTCGAGGTCATGGGCGCGACGGGCGCAGAGCTCAGAGACACGGGGGCTGATGAGGGCGAGATTCCGACGTTCACCGAGCCCGGTCTCGCCTCGGAGGTGGGCGATTCGGCGGCGATCGGCCGTTCCTGGACCGATTCTCCGCACCCCGCGATGAGGATGGTGGGGGCGAGCAGACCGAGCACGGCGTGCGCGCAGCGTCGAGTCTTCCGGTAGGTATTCATGCGCTGTCCTTGCGTGTCACGGGTGAGCCACTACACGTCACCCGACCTCAGTATGACCGACACCGCACAGGCAGTCCGCGGATCCGGGTGCTGGTCTCGGTAGCTATCGGGGATCGCGGTCGCGTCGGCGCATGCGGAAGCGGCGGGATGCCGGCGCGGCGAAGTAGTCCCGCACCGCGCTGGCCGCTGCGACCGCGGTGATGATCACCTCGTCGTAGATCGCCATGCCGCGATCAGGGTCCAGCATGCCCTCGGCGTTGATCGCGTCCTCAGCGTCGATCAACGCGCGGACGAGCCGGTACCCGTGCGCATCGTGCGCGACGTCAGCGAGGATCCTGGCCGGGTCGACGACCAGGGCGGCAGTGTCGACCCAGCGATCGGCCTCCGAGTAGGACGGGTGCTGCGCGTTGCGGGCCAGCAGGTCCACCCGCGTCGCGTAGACCAGCGCAGCGCGCCGGACCTCCGCACGGTGCACGGACCGATCGAGCAGCTGCCGAGCGACGGGATTCGCAGCAGCGGCGCCGGCGTCGACGGCCCTCTCAAACAACGACATGTCGAACTCTCTCTCCGGCCCCCGCGGGCAGCACGTGAACCGGCTGCATCAACGTACGCGGGGGGCGCGCCCCCTCTTCCTAGACGACAAGGGTGCACACAGCCCCACGCGGCGCGACCACTCCTACCCGCGGTGCGTGCTCTGGTGACGCGTGTTGAGCTCCTTCATGTCGTCGAGGCTGACACCGACACCAGCAGCAACAACAGCGCACTGCGCCCAACCGAGCCATCGTCCGAGCTTGGCGGGCGAGAACGAGTCCGACTGCTCCACTGTGTCGAGCATGCGGCGGAGGTGGTCCAGGCCCAGCTCGCTACCCGGTGCGGCTGCCATACCCGACTTCTCGGCCAAGGCGATCGTCTCCCGGAGCGCCTGCAGCTGGTTCATCTCCCCGGTCAGGACGGAGTGGGGCGCCGCGGCGCTCGATCCCGTCGCCGCCGGGGTCGCGGCCTGGTGCCGCGCGAATCCCTCGGGGTAGCGCAGCGCCATCTCAGCGGCCATGTTGGACCGTTCGAACCTGTCGGCCGGGACGCCGTAGTCACTGTTCGGCACGGGTGTGTTCTCCTTCTCGTGGCCGCTTGAAGTTGCGGAGCTAGCTGGTGGTGGCGTGCGCGGCGCGGATCGCAGCCCTGTCGCTCTCCCGCCAGATCGGCCCGCACGCTGAGCAATCCTCGTACTGCCACACGTACGGATCCCGGCGGTGCAGGGACCGGCGGACCCACTTTGCCTCGGGCGACGTGATGAGCTGTTGGGCGCGTGTGCCATGCGGGAACTGGGCCATCATGGTCGTGTAGATGCGCTGCCCGATCCCAATTCCCAGGTAGCGCCTCCACCAGTCCGGCCAGTCCCGATCGTAGAGCGGGGCATGCGTACACGCTGAGTCCTCGATGTAGGGCTTCGAGTGCACCACCAGGAAGCCGTCGCTATCGAGGTACGCCCGTGCCCGCAAGCCGCTCTGGCAGTGCGTCACGAGCACCGAATGCAGATCGCCGCTGCGATCGACACCAGGACGAATGCACATCCCGTCGGAGTCGAGTACGCGCTGCCGATCGGCTTCAAGCGCGTCGACGAGCGCAGACAAGTGGTCGCGCCAGAGCGACACGGGCACGCCGCGCGGCGGTTGCACTGCGTGAGCCTGCTCGTCCCCCCACCGTCCGTCCGCTGCATCGAACAGCAGTGGCAGCACCCTGCCGGGGGTGCGAGGGTCGAACGGGTTTCGTTCCTCGAGTGCCTGTCCCACGATGTAGACGTTGGTGACGTCCTCGGTGTGAACCAAAAGCGATGTCCACGTCGTGCTGTCCACAGATACCTCGCCCATCTCTCGCCCGCTCAGCTTCCGGATGCGTCCGGATCAGGTCGTTGCTCGAGGAGCGACCAGCCTGTCCATGCTTCAGCAGGGTAGGTACGCCAGACCTCCCCCATGTAGATCACTTCGAGCACACCCTCGATCGCCTCGGCGCGCACTCGTGCGCCCTCGCCGTTCAGGTATCGAGTCCCGGTGATCCACTCAGTGCTGCCGTCGGCGAGGTCCACGCGCACCCCTCCCGCCCGGCCGTACGTCAGGCCCTCGTCGAAGTAGTCCGCGGAGACCTCGAAGACTGACGAGGCCAACGGCCCCTCCGCGGCGTAGTACCTCTCAACCATCTCAACTCCCGTTCGATTCGTGGACTTCAGTCGGTCGCGGAAAGCAGTTCACGCCGATCGCGGCCTGCGCTTGGCTATGACAGCTTGAAGAGGCCCCGGCTCGACGGCTAGACCTGGCCCCGTTTGCGACTCGCCGGTGGTGTTGCGACGGTTTGATCTGGCCCCACCTGATGGTTGCTCGTGAACATCGTTTCCGA
>NZ_VIGX01000298.1 GCF_007858475.1 Tsukamurella conjunctivitidis | reverse complement strand
ACAGCGTCGAGGTATCCGCCGATGCGATCCACGGCCAAGAAGTCGGTGTAGCCGCGCCCGAGTTGCGGCGGCCACTCCTTGCTCATGCCAACCGTGCGGTACTCCCCCGCCCACTCGTACACATCCTGGAACAGATGACGATGGATGGAGCGCACGTGCTCGGCGTCGTATGTGCGCGCGATCCTGACCTCGCCAGCGATCAGCTCACGCTGTCGCTCAGCGGTCTCGGTGTACTCCCGCCGGGCCAGCACCCTCGGATCGCGCTCGTCATAGAGGTTGCGCAGAGTGCCGTCTCCCGTTGCCGGATTGAACGTCTCCGGGTAGAAGTACGACTCCCAACCGTCATAGCGCCAGGCCATGTCACCTGCCGACAGGAACCAGTCCAGCGACTCGACGCGCAGCCTCGTGCGCTCGGCGGCGGTACTCCGCAGCGTCGATGGCACCCCGGGCGCGGTCGGTCAGGTTCTCCACATCCTCGCGGGTCGGCTCGAATCCCTCATGCCAGGCAGCCGCAAGGGACTGCC
>NZ_VIGX01000297.1 GCF_007858475.1 Tsukamurella conjunctivitidis | reverse complement strand
GCGCTGAAACCACCGGGCACACCCTCCTCGTTCACCGAACCCCGCGTGAGCACCCCATGGCGCGCCACGAGCACCTCCACTCTGGTGAGCATCCGTTCGGTGGGGACGACCCCGCCGTGCTCCAGCAGCGACCAACGCCCACCCAGACGCGCATCGAGGGGGGAGCGAGGTAGCGGGCCGCGTCGGGATGACAGGCCTGGGCGCAGACGGGAGCGCCGCGAGGCGACGGGGCGCCGCCCTCGTGCGTGTCCCCCGCCACCCAACATCGCGCGCACCGGGGCGTAGGAGTCGTTGGTGAGTACGCCCTGCCACACGAGCTCCCACAGGAGGTCGCCGATCTGTGGGGAGGGGGACGAGAGGACTCCGCCCGAGCGTTCCCCGACGAGGTTGCGCAGTTGATCGACGGTGTAGGCACCGCCATCCTGCAGGAGCTCCAGCACTGCGGCACGCAGGTTCGCGACGGGGTGCGCCCCCAGCGACGACGAGGACGCTGCGGGGGAGGTCGGGGGCTGGCGCAGGTCGGGA
>NZ_VIGX01000296.1 GCF_007858475.1 Tsukamurella conjunctivitidis | reverse complement strand
CTTCCACCACCGACCTCGATCCGGCTCAGCACACTGTTCCACCGGTCCTCAGCCGCGGAGAGGATCTGGTCGAAGGACCTGCCGGTGGCTTCCGCTGCGAGGTTCGCCTGCGCCCCCCCCACGGAGACATAGGAGACGCCGACACGGACCTCCACCTCCTGACCGCCCGTGAACTCCAGCCAGGCGCCCGAGCGCCCACCGGTGCCGGTGAGGACACCCGCATCGTTCACGTGGTCACCACTCCAGGTTCCCGCGGCCTTCGCCGGGGTGCTGAACGTGGCGGCGTAGTAGAGCGTGTATGAGTTGCCCTTTCCGCAGAAGTCGCCCGTCGTGGTGGACCCGGTCACCGTGGTGAGGTCCTCCGAAACCGTCGCGCTGGCGTCCGAGTTGCCGTTGAGGGATCCTCCGGAACGGACATGGACGTAGGCGGGAGCGTCCTTGCTGAAAGTGAACCTGGCAATGCCCGTGCGCGTGGTCGCCGAGAGCTCTGCCCGCACGCCCGTGTCGGGGAATCGCACGGTGTAG
>NZ_VIGX01000295.1 GCF_007858475.1 Tsukamurella conjunctivitidis | reverse complement strand
CTCGGGTTCAACGGACTTCGGGTCGAACGCGCTGGTTGCGGGAGCCGTCGATCCGAATACGGGTGTTTTCTTGCTTGGCAAGATCGCCGACGATCAAGTGTCGCTATGGGCTTGGACCGGAAGCGGCTACAAGGCGCTCGGAAAGGCCAGGAACGACTCTCTTCCGGACGGCTCCCTTAACGGCGACATGGCCTTCGATGCCGCAGGCAACCTCTACGTGGTAAGCAGCACCAACCCTCCACGCGGGGGCGGCAATGTTTCCGTCAACATCACCATGGTCAAGGCCGTGGACATCGCCAATGCCATCAAGGCGAACAACTCCAATGCCACAATTCCCGCTTCGAATGTCTCGAGCAAGACGATCAAGGCAGACTCTGGTTTCAATGGGATCGCGTTCGATTCGGACGGGTATGTCTATGTGGGCAACTCAACGACCCTGCTGAAGTATGACCCCACGACCTGGGCACTGGTTTCAACCGTGACAGCAGACCTGGGCAGCAGCACCGACCTGTCCTCATGCTCCAC
>NZ_VIGX01000294.1 GCF_007858475.1 Tsukamurella conjunctivitidis | reverse complement strand
GTATAGCTTCCGGTATCAGGATTTAACTCCAACGCACCATGCTTCGGCGCTTCACCTTCTTTTACTGTGTAAGTGAGCTTATCGCCATTCGTTTCGATATCGACATCGGTCGCAATGATCTGACCGGTAACAGTCTCATCTTCTGCCGTCTCAATGGGCTGATTTTCTGCCGCTTCCGGCGCATCATTTACCGGCGTCACGGTCACAGGAACGGTGACTTCAACTGAAGCGCCTTCCTTATCTGTGATCACCACCACAAACTGATCCTTACCGTTGAAGTTTTCATTTGGCTTGTAGGTATAGCTTCCGGTATCAGGATTTAACTCCAACGCACCATGCTTCGGCGCTTCACCTTCTTTTACTGTGTAAGTGAGCTTATCGCTACCGCCACTCGTTTCGATATTTACATCGGTCGCAACGATCTGACCGGTACCAGACTCATCTTCAACTGCCCCAATGGGCTGCTTTTCTGCCGCTTCCGGCGCATCATTCACCGGCGTCACGGTCACAGGAACGGTGACTTCA
>NZ_VIGX01000293.1 GCF_007858475.1 Tsukamurella conjunctivitidis | reverse complement strand
CGGCACCAGACGCGGGATGTTGGAGATGATGATGGGCTCACGGAAGATGACGCCACCCAGGATGTTGCGGATGGTGCCGTTGGGGCTCTTCCACATCTTCTTCAGCCCGAACTCCTGGACACGCGCCTCATCGGGGGTGATGGTGGCGCACTTGACGCCCACGCCGTGTTCCTGGATGGCGTGGGCCGCGTCGATGGTCACCTGGTCATCGGTGGCGTCGCGGTTCTGGATGGACAGGTCGTAGTAGAGCAGGTCGATGTCCAGGTAGGGGTGGATCAGGCGGTCCTTGATGAACTGCCAGATGATGCGGGTCATCTCATCGCCGTCGAGCTCGACGACGGGCCCCTGGACCTTGATCTTCGACATGCTGCTCCTCCGGTTCGCGGGCCGTACCCGGGGGTCGACCACCTGCGCGTCCTCCTCGGTGAGACGCCGCGGCCAGATTACTCGATGTCGAGATATCTGTCATGGAAGTGGGCAGATCGGAGGGCCTCCCGTGGCGCCGAGGCGTGCCATGGCACGGGAC
>NZ_VIGX01000292.1 GCF_007858475.1 Tsukamurella conjunctivitidis | reverse complement strand
CGGTGTGCGCCCCGGAGCCATCGTCGGCGCCATCACGGGCGAGGGCGGCATCAACGGCTCGGACCTGGGACGCATCGACATCTTCCCCTCCTTCTCCCTGGTGGAGATCACCGGTGACCTCTCCGCCTCGGCGGTGGGACGCATCTCGAAGGCCCGCGTGGCCGGACGCGCCCTGCGCATCCGCGAGGACGAGGGCCCGGGTCAGCACGGGGACCGCGCGGAGCACGGCGGGTCACACAACCGTCATCAGGGTGGCTCCCGACATGAGGACCGCAGCGAGCGCGCGGACCGAGGGAACCGTGACCGCTGGCAGGACCGTGAGGACCGAGGTGGGCGGGGCGCCCAGGACCGCGGGGACCGTCGCTTCGGCGGCTCGCGCGGAGAGCGCAGCCCCAGGCGTCACTACTGAGTCCTCCGGGACCCTCGACCGGGTCCGTCCCCGCCGGCACGACCGGTCGGGGCCGGGCCCGGTCCCTCAATGCGAAGCCCGGTCCAGCGCCTCCTCGACGGCGTGCTGACGGGCGTCC
>NZ_VIGX01000291.1 GCF_007858475.1 Tsukamurella conjunctivitidis | reverse complement strand
GCGTGGCTTCACCGCGATCCACGAGTCGGACATGAAGCTCATTGCCGATCCGACCTCGGCCTTCCTCGACCCGTTCCGTGAGGCGAAGACGCTGATCGTCAACTTCTCGATCGTGGACCCCTTCACCGACGAGCCCTTCTCGCGTGACCCCCGCCAGGTGGCCTCCAAGGCCGAGGCCTACCTGAAGTCCACCGGGATCGCCGACACCTGCTTCATCGGCGCCGAGGCAGAGTTCTACCTCTTCGACGACGTGCGCTACCAGGTCAAGCCCGAGTACACCTTCTACTCCGTGGACTCCGCCGAGGCGTTCTGGAACACCGGACGCGAGGAGGAGGGCGGCAACCTGGGCTACAAGCTGGGCGTGAAGGGGGGATACTTCCCGGTCTCCCCCAATGACCACTTCGTCGACCTGCGTGACCAGATGGTCAGGAACCTCCAGGCCGTGGGCCTCGACATCGAGCGCGCCCACCACGAGGTCGGCTCCGCCGGGCAGCACGAGATCAACTACCGTTTCGGGTAGTTGATCT
>NZ_VIGX01000290.1 GCF_007858475.1 Tsukamurella conjunctivitidis | reverse complement strand
CCCGCGCCCCGGTGCACGTCAGTCAGGGTGACCTCGTCCGCATCGACGGCGTCGAACCACTCGCCGACGAGGCGTCCGGAGTTGTAGCAGTGCAGGCAGCCGACCCACACTCGCGGCGTGCTGTCCAAGGTGTTCGTAGCCATGGATCTCCTCCTCAGGTCGAGGAGAGCGGCGAACGCGACAGGCAGCCAGGCTCTGATGAAATGACGCGCTTACGCCGCGTCAACCGCTCTCACGTCGACCCCCGGGCGCCGCTCTGCGGCGCGCCCGACTCCTGAAGGCCCTCAGATGTCCGTGGTGCTCGGTATCCTGAGATGGAGCTGAACAATCGCAGACAGAGGCGCGTTTCTCGCGCGAAGGAGTACAAACTATGGCGAGACGGGCCGCGAAGGCGAAGCCAGCGAAAACGCTCGAACAGACACTGTGGGATGCCGCTGACAAGCTCAGGGGCAACCAGGAGCCCAGCGAGTACAAGCACGTCGTGCTGGGCCTGGTGTTCCTCAAGTACGTCTCCGACCGGTTCGAGG
>NZ_VIGX01000289.1 GCF_007858475.1 Tsukamurella conjunctivitidis | reverse complement strand
ACGGGATGCCTCGCTGCAGGGCTCCTTCACGAACACCTGCATCGCCGACTCCCACAACGGCGCAAGTTGCGACGGACAGGGCTCGGGCTACAAGCGCGCGGACCTGGAGTCGGCTGGCTTCGTGGCGGGAAAGATGCTGCCCCTGGGCACCAGCGGCCTGACCTATGACCTTCCCCTGGTGGAGCCGGGACAGCCCGACAATGCCACCGGGGAGGGACAGACGATCTCCCTCGACCTCGGTGCCGGTGCCACCAGGATCTCCCTGGTGGGAACGGCGACGGAGTCGGACAAGGATCTCAAGGGCGTCCTCACCTTCACCGACGGGAGCACCCAGGAGATTCCGCTGCAGTTCGGCGACTGGGTGGGCAAGGCCGGCAACCCGGCCTTCGGCAACTCCGTCGTGGCGGTGTCGAACGGACGCATGATCGGGACCAGCCCTGAGGCCGGAAACCCGAAGCGGTCGGCAGTCTTTGCCACCGTTCCTGTCGAACTGGCCAAGGACGCGGAGGGAACCGTGAAGACGGTTGTC
>NZ_VIGX01000028.1 GCF_007858475.1 Tsukamurella conjunctivitidis | reverse complement strand
CGGCCGCCGTGGCCGCCGCGGACGCCGCGCTGGCCGAGCTGCGCGCACAGCCCGCGCTCGCCGGCCGGGTCCTGGACCGTGCCCGCGCCGTGGCCGGTGGCATCGGCGCGCCCGAGCCTACCTCCGCGGTCGTCTCGCTCGTCCTCGGCGAGCCCGAGCGGGCCGTGGCGGCGCGCGACGCCTGCGCTGCGCAGGGGGTGCGCGTCGGCTGCTTCCGGCCCCCGTCGGTGCCCGAGGGGACGTCGCGGCTGCGGATCACCGTGCGCGCCGATCTCACCGACGCCGAGGTCGCGACGGCCGTCGACGTGATCCGCCGGGCGGTCGCGTGATCCTCTGCGTGACCGGCACGTCCACCGGCGTCGGCAAGACCGTCGCGACGGCCGCGCTCGCCGCAGCGCTCCTGCGGGACGGGCCGGTCACCGTCGTCAAGCCCGCCCAGACCGGCTTCGATCCCGGCGCCGAGCGCGACGAGGACGGGCAACTCTCCGACGCCGCCGAGGTCGCGCGTCTCGCGCCCGGGGCGGTCACCGTCGAACACCGGCGCTTCCCCGAGCCGCTCGCGCCGCTCACCGCCGCGGCGCGGGCCGGCCTCGACCCGCTGGGCCGCGCGGAGGCGGTCGACGTGGTCCGGCGCGCCGCCGGAGCCGTGCTCGTGGAGGGCGCGGGCGGGGTGCTGGTACGGCTCGGCGTCGACGGGACTCGAACACCGTTCACCCTGATCGACCTCGCTGCCGACCTCGGGGCGCCGGTCGTGGTGGTCGCGGATCCGGCGCTCGGCACGCTCAATCACACCGAGCTGACGGTCCGCGCCCTCGAGGCCGCCGGGGTCGCCTGCGCGGGGATCGTGCTCTCCCGCTGGCCCGACCGGCCCGGGCTCGCGGAGCGCTGCAACCTCACGGACCTCCCGGAGGTCACGGGCGTGCCGGTCGTCGGGCGGATCCCCGACGGTGCCGTGGCGCTGCCGCCGGAGCGGTTCGCCGCGGCCGCCCCGTCGTGGTTCGACGGGGCCTGGCTCAGCGCGCGATCCAGGCGCTGAGCAGGTCGATCCGCTGCCATCCGCCCTGGACGTCGAGCGGGTAGCCGGCGGGGCCGGCGGTGCGCGCGATCCGCTCCCGCAGCTGGTCGTCGGCCAGGCCGGGGTGCGCGGCGCGGAGCAGCCGGACGGCGCCCGCGGGCACCTGGACGGGCGCGTCGCCGCCGACGCGCGGCAGGCCCCAGCTCAGGTCGCGCCGGTACGCCGCCGCGCCGGCGGCGGTGTCCACGTAGTTCTGCTGGCACGCGACGATCTCGCCGATTCCGCCGCCGGCCCGGGCGGACAGCACAGACCGCAGCTCGGAGCGGGCGGCCGCGACCTGGCCGGCGAAGCGTGGATCGCCGAGGGCGTCCGATACCGCCGCCTGGGCCAGGATCCGGCCGCCGATCACGTCGAGCGGGTAGTGCACGCCCAGGATCACGCGGTGGCGGCCGTAGTCGGCGCCGCGGGCGAGCACCTGCGGGCCCAGTTCGGGGAGCAGGGTGGCCAGGACGAGCGCCTCGGCGTAGCCCCAGGCGGTGTGGCCGGACGGATACGAGCCCGAGCCGCGCACCGAGGCGTACAGGTCGGGCCGGCCGTCGCCGTACTTGGTGATCCGATCCGGGGCGACCTCGAAGGGGCGCTGGTACTGGAAGTGCTTCTTGGCGGCCGAGGTGTCCACGTAGGAGTTGATCAGCGCGTTCTTCCCGACGAGCAGTGCGGTGGTCCGGGGGAGCTCGCCCGCCTTCTCGGCGGCGCGGAAGGCGGGGGTCAGTCGGCTGCCGAGGGCGTTGAAGATCGAGTCGTCGAGGATGCCGTAGTTGTCGTTGACGGCGTACCGCTGCTCCGCGGGGGTGGCGGCCCGGTTGGTCGCGACGGCGGTCTCGAGGTTCGCGGCGAGTACCGACTTCGGCAGGCTCGAGAAGGCCGCCAGCTGATCGATGTACGAGTCGGGGCTCGTTTTCGCGGCGCTCGCGTCGGCGGTGGCCGCGCTCCCGGCGGGCGCCGGCTTCGGTGTCAGGGCGCAGGTCGCGGTCGGTGCCGCCGCAGCGGTGCCGGCGGTCCACCCCAGCGGCGCGACCAGCGAGGCGAAAGCGATGGTCGTGACCAGGATCTTCTTCGAGCGCAGCGTCATGAGGACACTCTCGCGTCGATAGCTAGAAAAGGGAAGGAAACGAAGTCCGTCGAGTCGGTGAACGTTCTCCCGCTTCGGACGGAGGGCCTTGAACGCCGTTCATGAATTGAACGCTGTACAGTGCTCGGTAGCCGCGGCGCCTGACGTGCCGCAGACCACAGCCGACCGACCACAGCCGACGAGGGAGATCACATGACCGGGGTCCTGGCCGACATCATCGAGGTCGCGCGCGAGCAGGTGCTCGAGCGCGGTGAAGGACTGAGCCAGGAGCAGGTGCTGGCCGTGCTGCAACTGCCCGACGAGAAGCTCGACGACGTGCTGCAGCTCGCGCACGAGGTGCGCATGAAGTGGTGCGGCCCCGAGGTCGAGGTCGAGGGCATCATCAGCCTCAAGACCGGCGGCTGCCCCGAGGACTGCCACTTCTGCAGCCAGTCGGGCCTGTTCGAATCACCGGTGCGCTCCGCGTGGATCGACATCCCGTCGCTGGTGGAGGCCGCGAAGCAGACCGCGAAGACCGGCGCGACGGAGTTCTGCATCGTCGCCGCCGTCCGCGGCCCGGACAAGCGGCTGATGAGCCAGGTGGCCGCCGGCATCGAGGCGATCCGCAACGAGGTCGACATCCAGATCGCGTGCAGCCTCGGCATGCTCACCCAGGAGCAGGTCGACGAGCTCAAGGCGATGGGCGTGCACCGCTATAACCACAACCTGGAGACCTCGAAGTCGCACTTCCCGAAGGTCGTGACCACCCACTCCTGGGAGGAGCGCTGGGGAACGCTGCAGATGGTCCGCGAGGCCGGCATGGAGGTCTGCTGCGGCGGCATCCTCGGCATGGGCGAGACGCTCGAGCAGCGCGCCGAGTTCGCCGCCAACCTCGCCGAGCTCGAGCCCGACGAGGTGCCGCTCAACTTCCTCAACCCGCGCCCCGGCACGCCCTTCGGCGACCTCGACGTCCTCGAGCCGAACGAGGCGCTCAAGTCCGTGGCCGCGTTCCGGCTCGCGTTGCCGCGCACGATCCTGCGATTCGCGGGCGGCCGCGAGATCACGCTCGGCGACCTGGGCGCCGAGAAGGGCATCCTCGGCGGCATCAACGCCGTGATCGTCGGCAACTACCTCACCACCCTCGGGCGCCCGGCCGAGACCGATCTGGACCTGCTCGGCGAGCTCAAGATGCCGATCAAGGCCCTCAACGACACCCTGTGACCCTCGTGGCCGACAAGGAGCCGGTGTACGACGTGTACACCGGCAAGCCGCTCGCCGAGGGGGCGCCCGTCTTCGCGGCGGCGCTCCTCGGCCTCGAGCCGCCGCGCTACTGCACGTACTGCGGACGCCGGATGATCGTCCAGGTCAGCCCGCACGGGTGGACCGCGCGATGCTCCCGGCACGGTGAGTTCGACTCGTCGAGCGGCGAACGCTGACCGGCGTTCTCAGCCGCACTCGCTAGGCTGCCAGCCGATGACTACTGCAGCCCCGTCCCGCACCGTGTCGGACGTCGTGGTGCCCGGCGTGATCGCCGCCGTGCTCGGCGCCGCCGCCGGCCTGCTCTGGGGCCTGACGGTGCCGGGCGTGCGCGGCGTCCTCACCCGGTCCGGGGTCGTGTGGCGCGAGGGCCAGCTCGACAACATCTTCCAGGCCACGGTCCTGTTCGTCGCCGTCACCGCGGTCGGCGGGCTGCTGACGGGGGCGCTGATCTTTGTCGGGCGACGGCGCGACCCGCGCGGCGTCGCGGTCACCCTAGGTGCCGCGGCCTTCGCCGTGCTCATCGCGACGCTGCTCGGCCAGGCCGTCGTCGACGCCCGCTTCGCGGGCCCGGGAGAACCGGGGCTCGACTTCACCGCGGCCCCCTCGATCCGGCTCGACGGCGCCAACGTCTTCGCCCTCGCCGATCACTCCGGGGGCGTGCTCGGGGATGTGGCGTCGTGGGTCCTGCTGCTGGTGTGGCCCGCCTGCGCCGCCCTGTGGTGCACCCTGTCCGCCCTGGTCGGCCGGCTCCCCGAGGAGTCAGTCGCCGGTGTGGCCGCGGAGCAGGTCGGCGAAGTCGGTGACGGGACCGAGGTCGTTCGTCCGGCCGGACCGCTTCGGGGCGGCGAGGTCGGACGGTCCGCCGAAGCCGGCCACGGCACCGTCGGCCTGGACGAGCGCGCCGGCGAGCTCCGCCCCGGCCCGTGAGATCCGGGCCGCGAGCTCCGTCGAGCCGAAGTCCTCGGTCGCGGCGAAGACGCCGGTCGGGAGGATCTGCGCGCGCAGGTAGCTGAACAGGGGCCGCAGCGCGTGGTCGAGGACCAGCGAGTGCCGGGCGCTGCCCGCCGTCGCCGCGACGAGCACCGGGACGCCGGTCAGGGCGTCGGGGTCGAGGGCGTCGAAGAACATCTTGAACAGGCCGCTGTAGCTCGCGGTGAAGACGGGCGACACGGCGATCACCCCGTCGGCGCCGGCGATCGCGTCCTTCGCGGCGCTGAGCGCGGGCGTCGGCACGCCGGTGGTCATGACGGTGGCGAGGTCGCGGGCGAGTTCACGCACCTCGATCACGGTCACCGCCACGGCCTCGCCGCGGGCCGAGACCGCGGCCCGCGTGGCGTCGGCCAGCTGATCCGCCAGCAGGCGGGTCGACGACGGCTCGGAGACTCCCGCCGCGACGACGACCAGGGAGCGGGCCATGGTCAGGCCTCCTTCGCGACGGCGAGGTCCTGCGCGGGCAGCACCAGGTGGTGCGACGAGTCCGGGCCGGCGGCGACGAGCGAGGCGTGCGTCGGCGGGTCCGACGGGACGTGGGCCGGGCGACGCAGCTCGAACTCCTTGCGGAGCACCGGGACCACCTGCGTACCGAGGATCTCCACCTGCTCGAGGACCTGGTCCAGCGGGAGTCCGGCGTGGTCCAGGAGGAAGAGCTGGCGCTGGTAGTCGCCGGCGAAGTCCGCGAAGCCGAGGGTCTTCTCGATCACCTGCTCGGGTGTTCCGACCGTGAGTGGCGTCATCTGCTCGAAGTCCTCCAGCGACGGGCCGTGCCCGTACACGGGCGCCTCGTCGAAGTAGGGGCGGAAGCGGCGCTTCGCCTCGGCCTCGCTCTCGGCCATGAAGACCTGCCCGCCGAGGCCGACGATCGCCTGGTCCGCGGAGCCGTGTCCGTAGTGCTCGAACCGCTGGCGGTACAGGCGCACCATCTGCTCCGTGTGCTCCTTGTTCCAGAAGATGTTGTTGTGGAAGAAGCCGTCACCGTAGAAGGCGGCCTGCTCGGCGATCTCGGGCGAACGGATCGAGCCGTGCCACACGAAGGGCGGCGTGCCGTCCAGCGGCGCAGGTGTCGACGTGTAGCTCTGGAGGGGCGTGCGGAACTGGCCCTCCCAGTCGACGACGGGCTCGCGCCAGAGCCGCCGCAGCAGGTGGTAGTTCTCGATGGCCAGCGGGATGCCCTGGCGGATGTCCTTGCCGAACCACGGGTACACCGGGCCGGTGTTGCCGCGCCCCAGCGTGAGGTCTACCCGCCCTTCGGCGAGATGCTGGAGCATCGCGTAGTCCTCGGCGATCTTCACCGGGTCGTTCGTGGTGATGAGCGTGGTCGCGGTGCTGAGCGTGAGGTGCTGCGTCTTGGCCGCGATCCAGCCCAGCAGCGTGGTGGGGGAGCTGGGCACGAACGGCGGGTTGTGGTGCTCGCCCGTGGCGAAGACGTCGAGGCCCACCTCCTCGGCCTTGAGCGCGATCTTCGTCATCGCGGTGATGCGCTCGTGCTCGCTGACGGTGGTGCCGGTGGTCGGATCCATGGTGACGTCGCCGACGCTGAAGATTCCGAACTGCATGTCCATCCTTCCCGTTCGGGCCCCTGTCGGACCCTTCGAGAACTGTAACGGACTGCGGTCCGATTATGTTCCGCGGGTCAGCGGGGCTCGCGTCGCAGCACGTCGGAGGAGTTGAGGATCAGCACCTCGCGGTCGGACTCGGTGAGTGCGGTGACGAAGCCGGACTCGACCTTGAGCACGTGAGCGGTGACCACGCCCGTCTTCGTGTGCAGGCGCTCGGCGGGCGACCAGGGCGTGCGCTCGACCGCGGCGAGGAGCAGGACGGCGACTGCCGCGATGGACCCCACCTCGCGCACGGCGAAGTCGACGGTGCGCCCGCTGACCCCCTCCGCGGACCAGCGCTTGACCGCGAGGATCGCGACGGCGATGGCGGCGGCCCCGATCGGAACCCATATGTAACCGTAGGTGACGGCGAGGGCGATGCACGCGGATGCCAGGACCGCGACCAGCAGCGCGGACCACACGCTGGTGGACGACTTCGCGTGCATCCGCCACACCAGCCGCAGTGCGGACAGGGGGAGCAGGATCATGACCAGGACGCCGGTGAACTCGGGGTCGCTCATCAAGGTGCCGAGCACGATCGTCAGTGCGCTGTTCACGTCCGTCACGGCCATGATGCGGGAGGCGACGCGCCAGTCCCACTCCGAGACCACGAGGAGGCGCAGCACGACGAACAGCACCGCGACGCTGGCCCCGGTCCCGAGCGTGCGCACGATGCGGGCGTCCGTCGCGTCCGCGAGCTTCCTCGCCCGCGCACGGTCCCGCGCGGCGTCGTCGGTCTGCGCATCGCTCACAGGCGGATCGTAATCTTCGCGGGGCCCTCGTGGTTGCGATCGCGAGCTCCGCGTACCCGCTCGACCGATGTCCCCTTTTCGTACCGCAATTTTCGCTGCGACCGTCGCGCACGCTGTCCTACCATCGGATCGTCCGTACCCGACAGAGGCGCTGAACATGTCGACTTACACCGACCTGCACTTGCTGACCGAACTCGAGCCCGTGGTGGAGGACAACATCAACCGTCACCTCGGCGTGGCGAAGGACTGGCATCCCCATGACTACGTGCCGTGGGACGAGGGCAGGAATTTCGCCGCGCTGGGCGGTGCCGACTGGGAGCTCGCGCAGTCCCCGCTCTCCGAGGTGGCGCGCGTCGCGATGATCACCAACCTGCTCACTGAGGACAATCTCCCGTCCTATCACCGCACCATCGCCGAGAACTTCTCGCTCGACGGCGCCTGGGGCACGTGGGTGGGCAGGTGGACCGCCGAGGAGAACCGGCACAGCATCGCGATGCGCGACTACCTGCTCGTCACCCGCTCCGTCGACCCCGTCAAGCTCGAGCGCGACCGTATGGCGCACCTCGAGCTCGGCGTGGAGGCTCCGGAGGAGTACGGCGGTGTGCTCGATCAGGTCGTGTACGTGACCATCCAGGAACTCGCGACCCGGATCAGCCACCGGCAGACCGCGCGGGTGTGCGACGAGCCGATCGCCGACGCGCTGCTCAAGCGGATCGCCACCGACGAGAACCTGCACATGATCTTCTACCGGAACCTGACCGCCGCGGCGTTGGAGATCGCGCCGGATCAGGTGCTGAAGTCGATCGTCAAGGTCACCACGAATTTCGTCATGCCGGGCGAGGGCAAGCCGGACTTCCGGCGCAACGGGGTGCTCATGGTCAAGCACGGCATCTACGACCTGCGGCAGCACCTCGACGACGTGCTCCGGCCGATCTTCAAGGTGTGGGGGCTCTTCGACCGCACCGACGTCTCCGCCGCCGGCGAGCAGTACCGCGACGAACTGGGGCGGCACCTGGAGAAGCTGGAGGCCGACGTCGTGCGCTTCGAGGAGAGTCGGGCCCGCGCCGTGGAGCGTGAGCGCGCCCGCGAGGCCCGCAGGTCGGCCTGAGGGCCGCAGGTTCGACGGTGCGCCGGTCTCCTCACCCCGGTGGGCGCAGTGTCGCGAACTCGTCCGTGATCCGCAGATAGGAATCGGTGAACCGGTACAGCGCGGGTGGGCGGCCGCGGGTGGCCTGGCCGGTCTCGCCGGTCGCGGTGATCACCGAGCGCCGCGAGAGGATCCGCAACAGGTTGGTCGCGTCCACCGGATAACCGAGCACGGCGACGTAGACGTCCCGCAGCTGCGAGACCGGGAACGCCCGCGGCGCGAGCGCGAAGCCGATGTTCGAGTAGGACAACCGTGCGGCCAGTCGCGCGCGGGCGCGGTGCACCATCGCCGCGTGGTCGAAGGCCATCGTCGGAAGCGCGTCGACGGGATGCCACGTGGTGTCCTCGGGCAGGCGTGGGTCGGTGCCCGAGCGGACCAGGCCGAGGAAGGCGGAGGCGAGGGTGCGATCCGCCTGCTCGCTCGCCGGAACGCGATGCGGATCGGAGAACTCCGCGAACTGCTCCAGGTGTGCGACCTCGGTCAGGTCGACCTTCTCGGCGAGTAGGCGGCGGGCGCTGGTCGGGAGGTCCTCGCGCGGATCGAGGAAACCGCCGGGCAACGACCACGCACCCTGGTCGGGGGCCATCGCGCGCTGCCACAGCAGCACCTCGAGCCCGCCCGACGCCCCGGCGTGCGCCGCGCACGGAGTGACTCGGAACACAGTCGAGAGGACCTCGTGCGCGACCCGGTGCGGGGGAGCGGTGCTAGCATCGGCCATATATCGATCATAGGTCGATAAATCGACGAGGAGAAAGGGAGGCGCCGCGATGACCACAGCCACGTCCGCCGCCACCACCACCACCGAGTTCAGCTCGAGCCTGTACGACCGGATCGTCGAGGGCGGTGGCATGTACACCGGCGTCGACGGCGATCGTGAGTGGGCCGCCGAGGTCAAGCGCCTCGCGAAGCTCCGCGACGCCACGATCCTCGCGCACAACTACGAGCTGCCCGCCATTCAGGACGTCGCCGATTTCGTCGGCGATTCGCTCGCGCTCTCGCGCATCGCCGCCGACGTCACCACCTCGACGATCGTCTTCTGCGGCGTCCACTTCATGGCGGAGACCGCCAAGATCCTCAGCCCCGAGAAGACCGTGCTGATCCCCGACCAGCGCGCGGGCTGCTCGCTGGCCGACTCGATCAAGGCCGTCGAGCTGCAGGAGTGGAAGGACGAGCACCCCGGTGCCGTCGTCGTCTCCTACGTCAACACCACGGCCGAGGTGAAGGCGCTCACCGACATCTGCTGCACCTCGTCGAACGCCGTCGAGGTGGTCCAGTCGATCCCCGAGGACACCGAGATCCTGTTCCTTCCCGACCAGTTCCTCGGCGCGCACGTCAAGCGGGTCACCGGCCGGCAGAACATGCACATCTGGGCCGGCGAGTGCCACGTGCACGCGGGCATCAACGGCGACGAGCTCGCCGCGCAGGCCGAGGCCCACCCCGACGCCGACCTGTACGTGCACCCGGAGTGCGGCTGCGCGACCTCGGCGCTGTACCTCGCCGGAGCGGGCGCCGTACCCGACGAGCGGGTGAAGATCCTCTCCACCGGCGGCATGCTCGACGCCGCTCGGGAGACGGGCAAGAAGGAGGTCCTCGTGGCCACCGAGGTCGGCATGCTGCACCAGCTGCGCATGGCGGCGCCCGGCGTCGACTTCCGGGCCGTCAACGACCGCGCCTCGTGCAAGTACATGAAGATGATCACCCCCGCGGCGCTGCTGCGCTGCCTCGTCGAGGGCAAGGACGAGGTCTTCGTCGACGCCGACATGGCCGACGCCGGTCGCAAGGCCGTCACCCGGATGATCGGAATCGGTCAGCCCGGCGGCGGGGAATGACCACCGGGGCGGATCCGCGCGAGGCGGCCGATCTGCTCGTCGTCGGCGCGGGCGTCGCGGGCCTGACCGCCGCGGTCGCCGCGGCGGACGCCGGCCTCACGGTCACGGTGCTCTTCAAGCCCTCGACCGGGGGCGCACCGTCGACCTCCACGGCGTACGCGCAGGGCGGCATCGCGGTGGTGGATCCGACGGACCCGGACGATTCGATCGACCGGCACGTCGCGGATACCGTCGCCGCGGGCGGCCCCCTGGTCGATGTGGTCGCGAGCCGGTCGATCCTGGCCGACGGCCCGGCTGCGGTCGACCGCCTGATCTCCTGGGGCGCCGAGTTCGACCGCCGCTCGGACGGGGCTCTCAAGCGGACGCGCGAGGGCGGCCACACGGTCTCCCGGATCATCCACGCGGGCGGCGACGCCACCGGCGCCGAGGTGCAGCGCGCGCTCACCGCCGCCGCACGGTCGCGGCCCAGCCTCACCGCGCGCCCCGCCCAGGCGATCGCCCTGCTCGCCGACGGTGACCGCATCGTCGGCGTGCGCACCGCCGAGGGGGACGTCTACGGACGGACGGTGCTCCTCGCCACGGGCGGTGCCGGACACCTGTTCTCGAGCACCACCAACCCCCTCGGCGCCACCGGTGACGGCATCGCCCTGGCCGAGGCCGCGGGCGCCGACGTCCGCGAGCTCGAGTTCGTGCAGTTCCACCCGACGATGCTCTACACACCGGGGGCGCGCGGCCGCCGGCCCCTCATCTCGGAGGCCGTCCGCGGCGAGGGCGCGCATCTCGTCGACGCGAACGGCGCCGCTGTGATGGACGGCGTGCACCCGATGGGCGATCTCGCCCCGCGGGACGTGGTGGCGCGCGCGGTCACCGAGGCGATGGAGCGCACGGGGGCGCCGTGCGCGTATCTCGACGCGACGATGATCCCCGATGTCGCGCACCGCTTCCCGACGGTGACGGAGGCCGTCCGCGCGGCGGGTCTCGACCCGCAGACCGACCTCATTCCGGTGGTCCCCGGCGCCCACTACCTGTGCGGCGGCGTCGTCACGGACCTGCACGGCGCCACCGGCGTCCCCGGCCTCTACGCGGCGGGCGAGGTGGCGCGCACGGGCCTGCACGGCGCCAACCGCCTCGCGTCGAACAGCCTGCTCGAAGCCCTGGTGATGGGCCTGCGCGTGGCGACCGCCGCGCAGACCGCCGCCCCGTTCCCTGCTGGCCCCGTCCGCGAGATCGCGCCACCGCAGGCCCGCGCGCAGCGAGATGCCCTGCAGGACGCGATGACCCGGTCGTGCGGCGTCCGGCGCAGCGTCGACGGCCTGACCGGACTGACCGCGTTGCTGGCCGATCCGGCCTTCGTCGCCGACGGGCCCGCGGTATCTTCCCGGGACCGGGAGGACGCCGTTCTGACCGCCGTGGCGCGACGGATGGCGGGGCAGGCGCTGGCCCGGCAGGATTCCGTGACCGAGCCCGTGCCCGGGCGCCACGACGCAGTAGTGGAGGTACGTTCGTGACCGAGTTGACGCTGGAGCCCGACCGCGCCGAGGTGGTGCGGCTCATCCGCACCGCGCTCGACGAGGACCTCCGCTACGGCCCGGACGTGACGAGCGAGGCCACCGTTCCCGCGGGTGCTACCACTGTGGCCAAGGTGATCAGCCGCGAGCACGGGGTGCTCGCCGGCATTCCGGTCGCGGAGTGGGTGCTCGACGAGGTCGTGGGCCCCGGGAACTACCGCGTGCCCGCGAAGATCGCCGACGGCACCGTCATCGCGCCGGGTGACGTGGCGATGGCCATCGAGGGCCCCACGCTCGCCCTGCTCACCGCCGAACGTACCCTGCTCAACATCGTCACCCACCTGTCCGGCATCGCGACGGCCACGGCCGCCTGGGTGAGCGAGGTCGAGGGCACCGGCGCGAAGATCCGCGACAGCCGCAAGACCCTCCCGGGTATGCGCGCGCTGCAGAAGTACGCCGTGCGCGCCGGTGGCGGCGTCAACCACCGGATGGGCCTCGGCGACGAGGCGCTCATCAAGGACAATCACGTGGTCGCCGCGGGTTCGGTGACCGCGGCGATCGAGGCGGTCCGCCGCCGTGCGCCCGGTGTCCCGCTCGAGGTGGAGGTCGACTCCCTCGAACAGCTCGACGAGGCCTTCGCGCTCGGTGTCGACCTCGTCCTCCTCGACAACATGCCGCTGTGGATGACGCAGTCGGCGGTGCAGCGACGTAAGAAGCTGGCACCGCGCACCAAGCTGGAGTCCTCGGGCGGCCTCACGGTCGACGTCGCGGCGGACTACGCCCGGACCGGCGTCGACTACCTGGCCGTCGGCGCGCTCACCCACTCGGTGCGGGCTCTGGACCTCGGTCTCGACCTCTGAGCCGATCGAGCAGCGCCGCGGCCGGCGACCAGCGGCGTGCGAGCTCGCCGCCGGTGAGGACCGTCGCCGCGAGCACGACCATGACCGGGTACTGCACGACCAGTTGGTCCGCGGCCCAGTAGAAGCCCAGCAGCCCGGTCGCGACGAACGCCGTCGCGCGGGGCAGGAGGCCGAGCAGCGCGGCGACGCCGAGGGCGACCTCGGTCAGCGGCACCACGACGCCGAAGACGGTGGCGAAGCGGCCCATGACCTCGGTGGCGAACCACGCGAACGCACCGGGCACGCGGGGATTACCGGTCGCGCTCCCGACGACCAGGAGGATGTCGCTCCGGCCGAAGCTCGCGTGGTACTTGACGTACCCCTCGTGCAGCCAGGCCGCGCCGAGCCCGAGCCGGGCGGCGACCACTGCCACCGTCGCCGCCCGGGCTGCGGCCGGGGTCATCGCCCGAGCTGCGCGGCGCCGAACACGGCGAGCGCCTTGTCGCAGTGCACCACCAGGTGGGTGTACTCCGCGGACGAGACGCCTGCGGGAATCGTGAACCGCTGTGCGGCCTTGTCGTAGGCGATCGCGCCCAGGCGGACGCCGCCCTTCACATCGGCCTCGGTGGTTCCCTTGGCCAGGTAGAGGTGCAGGTCGGGGCCCTCGTCGGAGGAGAAGCCCGTGAGTTCCACCGCGTCGCCGGTGATCGTCGCGGTGCCGGCGACGTTCTTGCCGTTGAGGCCGGCGAACATCCCCATGACGGCGGCGGTCGCCGGCGCGGACATGGGCATGGACATCGACACGGAGGCGGCGCCGGTGCTCGTCATGGGCTCGGCGGCCATGTCCTTCGCACCGCCGCACGCCGTCAGGGCCAGGCCCAGGACGACGGCGGCGACAGCGCCGGTGAGGTGGGAAGCGCGCATGATGGGTACTCCTTCTCGATCACGTGGCCGGCGGCTCGGGCGCCGACTCGGGATCGAGTCAATCGCCGGTCGCGCGCCGGGAGAAGGAGAGTGTCAGCGCCGTAAGGGCTCCTTTCAGTTCCGTAAGGAACGGCGCGCGGGCGCCGTCCGCGCCTACTCTCGGATCCATGCGCGAGGGGTCACGGGTGATGGTCGTCGAGGACGACCCGGCGGTGCGGACCGTGGTCACCGACCACCTCCGGCTCGCCGGATGCCTGGTCGCGCAGCATCGCGACGGGGCGCGCGCATGGGAGGCTTTTCAGGCCGAGCGGCCGGACCTGCTGGTCCTCGACCGCATGCTGCCGGGCCTCAGCGGCGACGACCTGTGCCGCCGGATCCGCGAGGTCTCCGACGTGCCGATCATCATGCTGACGGCGCTCGACGGTGTCGACAACCGCATCGACGGTCTCGAGAGCGGCGCGGACGACTACCTCGCGAAACCCTTCTCCCTGCGCGAACTCCAGCTCCGAGTCGACGCGCTGCTGCGGCGCAGCGCGCCGGCGGAGGCGGGGCTCGTCATCGAGGCCGGGCCCTTCCGGATCGACGCGGCGCACCGGCGCGCGTGGATCGGCGGCCGGGAGATCACCCTCACCACGCGGGAGTACGAGCTCCTGCTGTACCTCGCGCGGAACCCGGACCGGGTGATCAGCCGGGACGAGATCCTGCGCGAGGTCTGGCGCTGGGGCTTCGGCGACCCGTCGACGGTGACGGTGCACGTGCGTCGGCTGCGCGAGAAGATCGAGGCGGATCCGCGGACGCCGGCCTTCCTCCGCACGGAATGGGGCGCCGGTTACCGCTTCGGGTGGGGCGCGTGATGCTCGACGGTGCGGCGCTCGCGCAGATCGCCGCGACGGCGCTGCTCACGACGCTGGTGGTCACGGTGATCACGCTCGCCGTGCTCCGGGCGACCCGGCGCGCGGGCATCGGCGTGCGGGCCGCCATCGCCATCGCCGGGGCGCTGCTCTCCGTGGTCGCAGCGACGCTGGTCATCGCGCTGCAGATGTACCTGTCGCGGCACGACCTCACGGTGCTGCTGTGGGTGATCGGGGCGTCCGCCGTGTGCAGCGTGATCGCGATGCCCTTCGTCGTCGGCCGCGCCGTCGGGGCGTCCATCACCGCGCTGCGCAGCGCCACCCGCAGGGTCGGCGACGGCGACGTCGTGACGCCCACGCGCACCGGGTTGGTGGAGCTCGACGAGGTCTCCGCCGAATTGGCGGACACCTCGCGGCGCCTGGAGGAGTCGCGGGCGCGGGTCGCCGAACTGGACGCGGCGCGACGCCAGTTCTTCGCCTGGATCTCCCACGATCTGCGGACTCCGCTCGCCGGCGTCCGCGCGCTCGCCGAGGCGCTCGACGAGGACACCGCCCCCGACCGTGCCGCGTATCTCGCGGCGTTGCGCGCCAAGGTCGAGACCCTCAACGTGATGATCGGCGACCTCTTCGAACTCTCCACGTTGCAGTCCGGCACCCTGCGGATCCACCCCGAGCCCGTGGTCCTGCTGGACCTGGTCAGCGATGCCGTCGCGGACTGCAGGCCGGTGGCCGAGCGGCGCGGGATCACCATCGCGCAGGACGGGATCGACGGTCATCTCGTGCTCGTGGATCCGCGTGAGTTGACCCGCGTCGTCGGGAACCTGTTGACCAACAGCCTCCGGCACGCGCCCGTGGACAGCGAGGTCGTCGTTCGCGCCGATCGGGTCGACGGCCGGCTCGTCCTCAGCGTGATCGACCAGGGGCCGGGCGTCGCCGCCGAGGATCTCGGCCGGATGTTCGACGTCGGCTGGCGCGCCGACGCCGCGCGTTCCGCCGAGGACGACGAGGCGGCGCCCGGCGCCGGGCTGGGGCTGGCGATCGTGCGCGGCATCGTCGAGGCCCACGGCGGCACGGTCGAGGCGCACCGCACCGGGGAGGGCTTCCGATTGGATCTCACGCTTCCGCTCGCTGCCCCGTGATCGCCTGGCAAGGGGCCCTGTCAGGCGTGTAGTGAGGGTCACGCGGCGCGAGATACTTCGGAGAGCGCACAATGGAACCCATGATCGTCAACGCATATGGAGCAACGTCCGCAACCGCACCGCTGGAGCCGATGACCATCGAGCGTCGCGATCCCGGGCCGCACGACGTGCAGATCGCCGTGCGCTACGCGGGCATTTGCCACAGCGACATCCACACCGTGCGCAGCGAGTGGGGCCCCGCCCGCTACCCGGTCGTTCCCGGCCACGAGATCGCCGGCGAGGTCACCGCGGTCGGATCCGAGGTCACGAAGTTCCAGGTCGGCGACCGGGTCGGCGTGGGCTGCTTCGTCGACTCCTGCCGGGAATGCGCCGCGTGCCTGCGCGGCGAGGAGCAGTACTGCGAGCGCGGCATGGTCGGCACCTACAACGCGAAGGGTCGTGACGGAGAGCCCACCCAGGGCGGCTACTCCACCGGCATCGTCGTCGACGAGAACTACGTGCTCCGGGTCCCCGAGAGCATCGACTACGCCGCGGCCGCGCCGCTGCTGTGCGCCGGCATCACGCTGTTCAGCCCGCTGCGCCACTGGAACGTCGGCCCGGGCAGCAAGGTCGCGATCATCGGACTGGGCGGCCTCGGCCACATGGGCGTCAAGCTGGCGGCGGCGATGGGCGCGGAGGTCACCGTCCTCAGCCAGTCGCTCAAGAAGATGGAGGACGGTCTGCGCCTCGGCGCGCAGCACTACTACGCGACCTCCGACCCGGACACCTTCAAGGTGCTGCGGAACCGCTTCGACGTCATCATCAACACGGTCTCGGCGAACCTCGACATGCACCCGTACTTCGGGATGCTGGCCGTCGACGGCACGCTCGTCGAGGTCGGGCTGCCGGAGCACCCGGTGCCGGTCAACGTCTTCGACCTGACCCGCAACCGCCGGAGCTTCGCCGGCTCGATGATCGGCGGTATCGCGCAGACCCAGGAGATGCTGGACTTCTGCGCCGATCACGGCATCGGCTCGGAGATCGAGCTGATCTCCGCCGATCAGATCAACGAGGCCTACGAGCGCGTGATCGCCTCGGACGTCCGGTACCGGTTCGTGATCGACACCGCGACGCTCGAGGCGCCCGCCACGGCCTAGAGCTGGTTGATCCGGATCAGGTTGCCCGCCGGGTCGCGGAACGCGCAGTCGCGCACGCCGTAGTCCTGATCCATCGGCTCCTGCACCACGTCGGCGCCAGCACCGGCGACGCGCTCGAACAGGCCGTCCAGATCGTCGGTCGAGAGCGTGATCGCCGTGTAGGCGCCCTTGGCGATGATGTCGAGCACGGTGCTCTTCTCGTCCTCCGTCAGGCCGGGGTCCATGGCCGGCGGGTGCAGCAGGATCGAGGTCTGCGGCTGCCCGACGGGGCCGACGGTGAGCCACCGCATGTCCTGGTAGCCGACGTCCTTGCGCACCTCGAACCCGAGGGTGTCGCGGTAGAAACCGAGGGCCGCCTCCGCATCGGTGTGGGGCAGATACGCGAGCGAGATCGTGATGTCCATGCCCCACACGCTATTGCGGCGAGGCGGGCGGTGCTTCTCGATTCCTGACCGGTCTCATCACCTGCCGAGCCAGGCAGGCGGGAATGCCCTCGGCGGCGGCGCTGTGGTCGCGCTTGTAGACGCTGGGCGGCACCCCGACGAGCTCGGTGAATCGGGTGCTGAAGGTACCCAGCGACGAGCAGCCGACCGCGAAGCAGGCGTCGGTCACGGAGACGTCGCCGCGGCGCATGAGCATCATGGCCCGCTCGATGCGGCGGGTCATGAGGTACGAGTACGGGGACTCGCCGTAGACGCGCTTGAACTCCCGGCTCAGGTGTCCCGCCGACATGTGCGCTCCCTGTGCGAGGGACTCCACGTCGAGCGGCTGTGCGAACTCCCGGTCGATCCGGTCCCGCACCCTGCGCAGCACCGCGAGATCGCGGGCGCGCTGCGCGGGGTCAGGACTCCGGGCGCCACTTCTTGGCGTACTCATCCACGTACTCCTGACCGGTGAGCGCCTGGATCTCCTGCATCAGCCGGTCGGTGACCGAGCGCTCGAGCGCATGCCGCTCGTCGGGATCCGACGGGATGTCGTACTCGATCGGCTCGATGGGCTTGGCGAACTTCACCTGCACGCGCTCGGCGTGCCAGCTGAACGGACCGGGGGGTGAGACCTTGTCGGTGCCGATGACGCCGACGGGGATGATCGGAACATTCGCCTCGAAGGCGATGCGGACCAGGCCGGTGCGGCCGCGGTAGAGGCGACCGTCGGGGGAGCGGGTGCCCTCCGGGTACATGCCGACGAGGCGGCCCTCGTCGAGCAGCTTCCGCGCGGTTTTCAGGGCCGCGGTCGCGGCGTCGCCGCCGCTGCGGTCGATCGGAACCTGGCCGGTCTGGGTGTAGAAGAACTTCTGCAGCTTGCCGGAGATGCCCGGCGCGGTGAAGTAGTCGCTCTTGGCGAGGTACGAGATGCGGCGCGGTACCACGAGCGGCACGAACAACCAGTCCGCGATCGAGAGGTGGTTGCCCGCCAGGAGAGCCGGACCGTCGACGGGAATGTTCTCCAGGCCCTCGACCGTCGGTCGGTTCACCACCCGGATCGTCGGCCCCACCGAAACGTGCTTGATCAGCCAGTACAGGAGGCCCTGATCGCCGTGATTGGTCTCACCCATGGCGGACAACTTACCGGACCGTCAGATGGTGCGGCGCGGGAAGGGATGGGGCAGGATCGAGCTGTGACGGTACCCACATCGACGCGCTCCTACACGGTTCCGCACTGGGACCGGGCGGCCCTCGTCCTCATCGACGTGCAGAACGATTTCGTCGACGGCGCGGCGCCGATTCCGGGCACGGCGGAGCTCGTACCGGAGATGGCTCAACTCGCCGCCGCCTTCCGCGCCGCGCGCCGCCCCGTGGTGCACGTGGTCCGGTTGTACGTCCCCGGAGGTTCGGACGTCGACCCGGTTCGACGGTCCGCTGTGGAGGCCGGGGCGCACATCGCCGCGCCCGGTACTCGCGGTGCGCGGATCCCGGAGGCGCTCGTCGCGGGGGCGGTCGACGAGGACCGACTGCTCGCCGGCGAACCCCAGCGGGTCGGCGAGGACGAGGTCGTGATGTACAAGCCGCGATGGTCGGCGTTCTTCCGGACCGGGCTCGACGAACACCTGCGCGACCGGGGGAGCGACACCGTGGTGGTGGCGGGATGCAACCTGCCCAACTGCCCGCGGGCGACACTCTTCGACGCCTCGGAGCGCGACTACCGGGCCGTCGTCGTCTCGGACGCGACGTCCCAGGCCACGGACCAGCGGTTGGACGACCTCCGGTTGATCGGCGTGGAGGTGCTCACGACCGCTCAGGTGGTCGATGCCCTGGCCGGAAACCCGGTGGCACCGCACCCATAGAATGGAGCCATGTCTGATCTGCAGCTGAGCCGTCTCGACCTGCGTGGTCGTCGCCCGTCGCTCACCGAGCTGCGCGCGGCCCTCCCGCGCGGCGGAGTCGACGTCGACGCGGTGGTGCCCCAGGTGCGGCCCATCGTGGACGCCGTGGCGGAGCGCGGCGCCGAAGCCGCCCTCGAATTCGGCGAGACGTTCGACGGCGTCCGGCCGGCGACGGTGCGGGTCCCCGCCGCGGCGCTCGAGCGCTCCCTGGCCGAGCTCGATCCGGCGATCCGCGAGGCCCTGGAGACCGCCATCGCCCGGGTCCGCACCGTGCACGCCGACCAGGCGCGCACCGACACCGTCACGGAGGTCGTGCCCGGCGGCACCGTCACCGAACGCTGGATCCCGGTCGACCGGGTCGGTCTCTACGTGCCCGGCGGCAATGCCGTCTACCCGTCGTCGGTCGTGATGAACGTCGTGCCCGCCCAGATCGCCGGCGTCCGCTCGCTCGTAGTGCTCTCACCCGCCCAGAAGGACTTCGACGGCCTGCCGCACCCGACGATCCTCGCCGCCTGCGCGCTGCTCGGGGTCGACGAGGTGTGGGCCACCGGCGGCGCGCAGGGCATCGCGCTCGCCGCGCACGGCGGCACGGATCTCGACGGCGCCGAGTTGGCTCCCGTCGACCTCATCACGGGCCCCGGCAACATCTACGTCACCGCGGCGAAGCGGCTCTGCCGCGGACTGGTCGGCATCGACGCGGAGGCCGGACCCACCGAGATCGCGATCCTGGCCGATCACACCGCCGATCCGGTGCACGTCGCGGCGGACCTCATCAGCCAGGCCGAGCACGACGTCATGGCGGCGTCCGTCCTGGTCACTCCCTCGGTCGAGCTCGCGGACCGGGTCGACGAGGCCCTGTCGGCCCAGCTCGAGATCACCCGGCACCGCGAGCGCGTCGGCACCGCCCTGCGCGGTCCGCAGTCCGGCGCCGTTCTCGTCGACGACATCGACGAGGGGCTCGCCGTGGTCAACGCGTACGCGGCCGAGCACCTCGAGATCCAGACCGCCGACGCCCGCGAGGTCGCGGGCCGGGTCCGCGCTGCCGGAGCGATCTTCGTCGGCCCGCACTCGCCGGTCAGCCTCGGCGACTACGCCGCCGGCAGCAATCACGTGCTCCCGACCGCCGGCTGCGCGCGGCACAGTTCGGGCCTGTCGGTGCAGACCTTCCTGCGCGGCGTGCACGTCGTGGAGTACGACGAGGCCGCGCTCAAGGACATCGCCGGCACCGTCATCACCCTGGCCAACTCCGAGGACCTCCCCGCGCACGGCGAGGCTGTGCGGCTGCGGTTCGAGTCACTGAAGGGCGGTCGCGCGTGACCCCGCTGCCCGGAGAGGCGGTGAACCTCGACCAGCTACCCATCCGGGATACGTTGCGCGGTAAGGAGCCCTACGGAGCGCCGCAGCTGCCAGTGGCCGCCGCGATGAACACCAACGAGAATCCGCACCCGCCGAGCCCGGCGCTCGTCGCCGACATCGCGAAGGCCGTCGGCGAGGCCGCCGCGGCGATGAACCGCTACCCGGACCGCGACCTGGCGGCGCTGCGGAACCGGCTCGCCGAGTACGTGACCGAGCGGACCGGCACCGTCGTCGGACCGCAGAACGTGTGGGCTGCCAACGGCTCCAACGAGATCCTGCAGCAGGTACTGCAGGTCTTCGGCGGTCCCGGCCGCACCGCGATGGGCTTCGTTCCGAGTTACTCGATGCACCCGATCATCTCGGACGGCACCGACACGCACTGGATCCCGGGCAAGCGCACGGAGGACTTCGCACTCGACACGGACTACGCCGTGGGCGCGATCGATGAACTCCGTCCCGACGTACTGTTCCTCACGAATCCGAACAATCCGACGGGGCACCTCATCCCCGAGGACGAGCTGATCCGCTTGATCGAGGCCGCACCCGGGATCGTCATCGTCGACGAGGCATACGGGGAGTTCAGCGCAGGACCGTCCGCGGTGCGACTGCTGGATCGCTTCGGCGAGAAGTTGATCGTGAGCCGCACGATGAGCAAGGCCTTCGCCTTCGCGGGCGGACGGGTCGGTTACCTCGTGGCGGCGCCGGCGATCGTGGATGCCATCCAGCTCGTGCGCTTGCCGTACCACCTGTCGGTGTTCACCCAGGCCGCGGCGATCGCGGCGATCGACCATCGCGCCGAGACGTTGGCCTCCGTCGCTCACCTGTCCGCCGAGCGCGACCGCATCGCAGCACGGCTGGCGGAGCTGGGCTACGACGTCATCGACTCGCACGCCAATTTCATCCTGTACGGCGGCTTCGCCGACGAGGCCGCCGCATGGCGGACGTACCTCGACGGGGGAGTCCTGGTGCGGGACATGCACATCCCCGGGTTCCTCCGTGTGACGGTGGGGCTGGACCACGAGAACGACGCCTTCCTCGCGATCAGCGAGAAGCTCGCACCGAAGAACGACGGAGACCGCTCATGACCGACCGCATCGCCCGCATCGAGCGCACCACGAGGGAGTCCTCGATCGTGGTGGAGCTGAACCTCGACGGCACCGGACGGACCGAGATCTCCACGGGCGTCCCGTTCTTCGATCACATGCTCACCGCCTTCGGTCAGCACGGCAGCTTCGATCTGACTGTGCAGGCCACGGGCGACATCGAGATCGACGCGCACCACACGGTCGAGGACACCGCGATCGTGCTCGGTCAGGCCTTCGCGGAGGCGCTCGGCGACAAGAAGGGCATCCGCCGGTTCGGCGATTGCTTCATCCCCATGGACGAGACCCTCGCCCACGCCTCGGTGGACGTCTCCGGCCGGCCCTACGCCGTGCACACCGGCGAGCCCGAGTACCTGGTGAGCTCCGTGATCGGCGGATACCCGGGCGTGCCGTACTCGACGGTCATCAACCGCCACGTCTTCGAGTCGCTCGCCATGAACGCCCGGATCGCGCTGCACGTGCGTGTCCTCTACGGCCGCGACCCGCACCACATCACGGAGGCCGAGTTCAAGGCGGTCGCCCGCGCCCTGCGGGCCGCCGTCGAGCCCGACCCGCGGGTCACCGGCGTCCCGTCGACCAAGGGCACGCTCTAGAGACGCACGACCATCCCGAAGTCGGCCCGTCGGTCCGGCTGCACGCAGATCGGTTGCCGAGTCGGATCGGTAATTGTTTTGTAGGATCAACGAAATTGTCTGCGGGAGTCGGGAGTGCCGGTGTCCAGGATTCGTGGTGTCAGTGCGGTCAGCATCGTGGTGGTCCTGCTTCTGGGCCTGCTGGCCTGCGGCTCGCCGGACCGTTCCGGCGGCGGGGCGGGGGAGCAGCGGCCGGTCTCGGTGGCCGTCGACGTCACCAACCTGCCGCAGCGCATCATCGGCGTGAGGCAGACGATCCCCGTCACCGCGGGTGAGACGACGCTGCTCTTCCCGCAGTGGCTGCCCGGGAATCATTCGCCCTCCGGTCCGATCGACAAGATCGCCGGGATCCGCTTTTCCGCGAACGGGAAGAAGGTCGAGTGGAAGCGCGACCCGCTCGACGTGTACAAGCTGAAGGTCTCGGTGCCGGACGGCGTCACGAACCTCGACGCGGAGTTCCAGTACCTGACCCCGACCGACAGCACGCAGGGGCGCGTCGTGATGACGCCGAACATGCTGAATCTGCAATGGAACGCCGTGCTCCTCTATCCGGAGGGCAGGCCCGCGTCCGAGATCCCGTTCACGGCGAGCGTGACCTACCCGCCGGGTTTCGAGGCCGGTACTGCACTGGAGGTCGACGGGAGGAACGGTGACACGGTCGACTACAAGACCGTTCCGCTGGACGTCCTCGTGGACTCGCCCGTCTACGCGGGACGCTTCCACCGCGAATTCGACCTGGCGCCCGGTGCGGCGGTGCCGGTGCGGCTGCAGGCGTTCGCGGACGCTCCGGAACAGCTCGACGCCAAACCGGAGCACATCGAACAGCACCGGGCGCTGGTGCAGCAGGCGATCAAGCTGTACGGATCGCAGCACTACGACCGCTACGACTTCCTGCTCTCGCTGTCGGATCAGCTCAGCTCCAACGGCCTCGAGCATCAGAGGTCCAGCGAGAACGGCCAATCCACGGACTACTTCACCGGGTGGACGCCGGAACTCGGTAGCGACGACCTGCTCGGGCACGAGTACACCCACTCCTGGAACGGGAAGTTCCGGCGGCCCGCCGATCTGTGGACGCCCACCTACAACACTCCGATGCAGGACAGCCTCATGTGGGTCTACGAGGGACAGACCCAGTACTGGGGGAACGTGCTCACCGGCAGGTCGGGCCTCCGGTCGCCGGAGAACTCGCGCGACGCGCTGGCGTCGGTGGTCGCCACCTACACCGACGGTCGCCCGGGATTGAGCTGGCGGAGCCTGCAGGACACGACGAACGATCCGATCATCGCGCAGCGCCGGACCAAGCCGTACCGGTCGTGGCAGCTCAGCGAGGACTACTACCAGGGCGGCCAGCTCGTGTGGTTGGGCGTCGACGCGCGCATCCGTGAATTGACGGGCGGCGCCAAATCGCTCGACGACTTCGCCCGCGCGTTCTTCGGCGTCGACGACGGTACGTGGAAGACGCAGAAGACCTACGACTTCGACGACGTGGTGTCTGCCCTGAACGGCGTGGTGTCCGACGACTGGGCGAAGTATCTGCGCGATCGCGTGGACGGCAGGGAGCCGTTCGCCGCGAGCGTTGAGAAGACCGGCTGGAAGCTGGTGTACGACAACAACCCCGGAGCCCTGCTCACCGCTCAGATGAAGGAGGCGCAGGGCGCCGCCAACTACACGTACTCGATCGGCCTCAACGTGTCCGCGACGGGCAAGGTCACCGACGTCCGATGGGACGGCCCCGCGTTCAGGGCGAAGGTCGGTACGGGGATGACGGTGCTCTCCGTCAACGACGCCGCCTACTCACAGGCGACGATGCAGACGGCGATCGAGGCGGCGAAGACGAACCCGGCCCCGATCCGGCTGCAGGTGAAGGACTTCGATCAGACCCGCACCGTCGAGATCGACTACCACGACGGCCTGCGGTACCCCCACCTCCAGCGCATCGAGGGCACCCCGGACTACCTCACCCAGATCCTCGCGCGCCGTCCGTAGCCGGCCGGACGCTCAGGCCTCGCCGCGGCGGAGCAGGCGACCGTGCGGCGTGGCGAAGTCCACCTTCTCGCCGCGGAGCCAGGTGCCGGTGACGACGCCGGCGAGGGCGCGGCCGTCGTAGGGCGAGATCGCGTTCTTGTGATGCAGGCGGTGCACGTCCACGACCTGCGCGGCCTCGGGCTCGAAGATCGCGAAATCGGCGTCGAAGCCGAGGGCGATCCGCCCCTTGCGGGTCATGCCGGCCAGCTTCGCCGGGTTCGCGGACATCCATTCGAGGACCTGCTCGAGCGAGATGCCCCGCTTCTTCGCCTCGGTCCAGATCAGCTGCAGGCCGAGCTGCAGCGAGGCGACGCCGCCCCAGGCGACGCCGAAGTCGCCGTTCTCCACGTCTTTGAGGTCGATCGTCGACGGGGAGTGGTCGGAGACGATGCAGTCGATCGTGCCGTCGAGGAGTCCCTGCCACAGCAGTTCCCGGTTCGACGCCTCGCGGATGGGCGGGCAGCACTTGTACGCGGTGCCGCCCGCGGGGATCTCCTCCGCCAGCAGGGTGAGGTAGTGCGGGCAGGTCTCGACCGTCAGCTTGACGCCGTCACGGCGGGCCGAGGCGATCATCGGTAGGGCGTCGGAGGACGAGAGGTGCAGGACGTGGGCGCGGGCACCGGTCCACCGAGCGCGCTCGATGACGTCGGCGATCGCCTTGTTCTCGGCGCCGCGAGGCCGGGAGGCGAGGAAACCCGCGTACTCGGCCCCGGTCGGCTCGGGCGCGTGATCGATGGAGCAGGCGTCCTCCGCGTGCACGATCATCAGGGAGTCGAACGTGGCGAGCTCGGCCATGTCCTCCTGCATCTCGTCGACGGTCAGGGCGGGGAACTCGTCGACGCCGGAGTGCAGGAGGAAGCACTTGAAACCGAAGACGCCGTCGTCGTGCAGGCCGCGCAGTTGGTCCTTGTTACCGGGCACGGCGCCGCCCCAGAAGCCCACGTCGATGTAGGCCTTCGGGCCGGCCACGTCGCGCTTGAGCCGCAGTGCGTCACGGTCGACGGTCGGCGGAATCGAGTTGAGGGGCATGTCGACCAGAGTGGTGACCGCGCCGGCCGCGGCGGCCTTGGTCGCGGACTCGAAGCCCTCCCACTCGGTGCGGCCGGGCTCGTTCACATGCACATGCGTGTCCACCAGGCCCGGGATCATCACCTGGTCGTCGGTCAGTTCGATGACCTGACGTCCCGCGAGTCCGTTTCCGAGCGGCTCGATGGCGACCACTCTGCCATCGCGGATGCCGACCTCGCGTGCCACCGTCCCGGCGGTGGTGACGACACGTCGGCCGCGGACCACCAGGTCGTACTCGGGGGTGTCGGTGCTCATGCAGGTTCTCCTTCGCTAGAAATTCCGAGTCGCGGAATTTCGCCTCGATCCTGAGCCACAGTAGGTGTGACCTGCGCCACTAGTCAAGATCGTCGTTTCCGGCGTGTGACGATCATATTCCGACATGCGACATGGGCCTTGACAGAGTCGCTGGGATAGGTCTTACTTATCGCTACAAGTGGAACAAAACTTCCGCACAACGGAAAAGATTCGAGCGTTCAGCCAGCACGAACGAAGGCCCAGCATGACAGAAGACCTCACCCCTCGCGTCGCGGCGGAGGCGAATCCGATCCGGCTCGGTGATGCGGACGTCACCGACGTCCCCGACGTCGACGCCCTCAACCGCCTCAGCGCGGGCCTGTACAACCGGGACCTCGCGCCCACCAAGCGAGCGGGCCGCACGTGGGGCGGCTACAACATCTTCACCCTGTGGGCGAACGACGTGCACAGCCTCGGCAACTACGCCTTCGCGATCGGCCTGTTCGCGCTGGGCCTCGGCGGCTGGCAGATCCTGCTGGCCCTCGGCCTCGGCGGTGCCTTCCTGTTCCTGCTGCTCAACCTCTCCGGCTTCATGGGGGAGAAGACGGGCGTGCCGTTCCCCGTCATGAGCCGTATCTCCTTCGGCATCCGCGGTGCGCAGATCCCGGCGCTGATCCGCGGTGTCGTCGCGATCGCCTGGTTCGGCATCCAGACCTACCTGGCGTCGGTGGTGCTGCGCATCATGATCGTCGCGGTGGTGCCGGACGCGGCGACGCTCGACGGGAACCGCTTCCTGGGCCTGTCGACCCTCGGCTGGATCTCGTTCCTCGTGCTGTGGGCCGTCCAACTCGTCATCGTGAGTTACGGCATGGAGATGATCCGCAAGTACGAGGCCTTCGCCGGCCCGGTCATCCTCATCACCATGGCGGCGCTGGCTATCTGGATGCTGAGCAACGCGGATTGGTCGATCGCCTGGACGACGCCGGACTCGAAGACGGGCCTCGACATGTGGCTCCAGATCGTCGGTGGCGCCAGCCTCTGGGTGGCCATCTACGGCACCTTCGTCCTGAACTTCTGCGACTTCACCCGCAACGCCACGTCGAGGAAGTCCATCGTGCGCGGCAACTTCTTCGGGATCCCGCTCAACATGCTGCTCTTCGGCGCGATCGTGATCACGCTGGCGGGTGCGCAGTTCAAGATCAACGGCCAGGTCATCGAGTCGCCCGCCGACATCGTCAAGACGGTGCCGAACACGCTTCTGCTCGTGCTCGCCTGCCTCGCGCTGCTGGTCCTCACCGTCGCCGTGAACCTGATGGCGAACTTCGTGGCGCCGATCTACGCGCTCAACAACCTGTTCCCGAAGCACCTGAACTTCCGCAGCGCCGGACTCATCTCCGGTGTCATCGGGCTCGTCATCCTGCCCTGGAACCTCTACAACTCGCCCGTCGTGATCACGTACTTCTTGGGCGGCCTCGGTGCGCTGCTCGGCCCGCTGTTCGGGATCGTCATGGCCGACTACTGGCTGATCCGCAAGACCAGGGTCAACGTGCCCGACCTGTACTGCGATCTGCCCGACGCCCCGTACTTCTACAAGAGCGGTGTGAACCCGCGCGCCGTCATCGCGCTCGTGCCCACCGCCGGCGCGGCGCTGCTCATGGCCTTCGTGCCCGCCTTCCACGTCGTGTCGAACTACTCGTGGTTCATCGGCGCCGGTCTCGGTGCTCTGGTGTACCTCGTGGTGGCCGACCGCAAGGGTCCGTTCGTCGACGTCTCCGGCGAGCCGATCGCCGTCCCCAGCAAGCACTAGGAGTCCGGCATGCGCATTCTCGTCGCCAACGTCAACACCACCGAGTCCATGACGGCCGCGATCGCCGAATCGGCGCGTTCCGCTGCCTCTCCCGGCACGGAGATCGTCGGAATCACCCCGCGGTTCGGCGCGGACTCGTGCGAGGGCAACTTCGAGTCCTACCTCGCGGCGATCGCCGTCATGGACGCGATCACGCGGTACGAGGGCCCCTACGACGCCGTGATCCAGGCCGGCTACGGCGAGCACGGGCGGGAGGGCCTGCAGGAGCTGCTCGAGGTGCCCGTCGTGGACATCACCGAGGCCGCCGCCTCGACCGCGATGTATCTGGGCCACAAGTACTCCGTGGTCACCACGCTCGACCGCACGGTCCCCCTCATCGAGGATCGGCTCAAGCTGGCCGGACTCGACGCCCGCTGCGCCTCGGTGCGCGCGTCCGGCCTCGGCGTCCTGGAGCTCGAGTCCGAGCCCGAGCGGGCCGTCGAGGCCATCGTCGCCCAGGCGCGCGACGCCGTCGAGCGCGACCACGCCGAGGTGATCTGCCTCGGCTGCGGCGGCATGGCGGAGCTGGAGGAGAAGGTCTCCGCGGCGACGGGCGTCCCCATCGTCGACGGTGTCCGGGCCGCTGTGACGATCGCCGAGGGGCTCGTCCGGATGGGGCTGAAGACCTCCAAGGTGCGTACGTACGCCCCGCCGCGACCCAAGGTCGTGACGGGCTGGCCGTTCGAGAACTGAGACGGCCGCACCGATAATCGGGCAACGAAGGGACGGGCCATGACCACCACTGAGGCGCCGAAGAAGAAGCCCTGGTACAGATCCCTGTTCGTGCAGGTGCTGATCGGCATCGCCGCCGGCATCGCCACAGGCATCTTCTTCCCGGGATTCTCCGATCACCTCGCCCCACTGGGGCAGGGCTTCATCAAGCTCATCAAGATGCTGGTGTCGCCCTTGATCTTCCTCGTGGTGGTGACCGGCATCGCCAAGGTCGGCAGCATGGCGGCGTTGGGCAAGATCGGTGCGAAGGCCCTGCTCTGGTTCACGGTGTGCACCACGTTCGCGCTCGCGCTCGGCCTCGTCGTCGGCAACGTCGTCCGCCCCGGCGCCGGCTTGAACATCGACCCGTCGACCCTCGACGCCAGCGCGCTCGACGAGAAGACCCACGGGGAGCACCTGCCGGGCGGCGTCGACTTCGTCATGAACATCATCCCGACGTCGGTCGTCGACGCCTTCGCCAAGAACAACCTGCTGCAGGTACTGCTGTTCGCCGTGCTCTTCGGTGTCGCACTCGCGGCGATCAGTGAGAAGGTCCAGCCCGTCCTGCTCGAGGTCATCGACCAGGCGATGCACGTGATCTTCCGGATCGTCAGCTACATCATGTATCTGGCGCCGATCGGCGCGTTCGGAGCGATGGCGTTCACGGTGGGCAACTACGGTGCCGACTCGCTCAAGTCCTTCGGGATGCTGGTACTCGCGTGCTACGGCGCGGCGGTCGTGTTCATCCTCATCCTCGCGGTCGCGGTGCGCCTCATCACGGGCGTGAGCACGTGGAAGTTCCTCAAGTACTGCCGCGAGGAGTTCATGCTCGCGCTCGGCACGGGCTCGTCCGAGGCCGTGATGCCCTCGGTCATCAAGAAGCTCGACGCCGCCGGGTGCGATCGCTCCGTCGTGGGCCTCGTCATCCCGACCGGCTACTCCTTCAACCTCGACGGTGCCGCGATCTACCTGTCGCTCTCGATGATGTTCCTCGCGCAGGCCGTCGGCGTGGACCTCAGTGTGGGGCAGCAGATCACGATCATGGGCATCCTGATCCTCAGTTCCAAGGGCATGGCCGGCGTCCCCGGCTCCGCCTTCGTCGCACTCTCCGCCACGGCCGCGGCGGTGGGCGCCTTCCCGGTGGCCGCGGTCGCCCTGCTGCTCGGTGCGGACCGCCTCATGGACTCGATGCGCGTGGCCACCAACCTGCTGGGCAACTGCCTCGCCACCTTCGTCATCGCCCGGTGGGAGGGGCTGCTCGACACCGAGAAGATGAAGGCTGGCTATGTCAAGTTGATCTGGCCCCGGTAGGGCGGTTTCATTCGGCCCCACCTGAGTGGGGCCCTGAGCCGCTAGAGTCCGGGGTGTGGATGGGCGGCCGCGGGTGCGCAGTGTGGTTGCGCCG
>NZ_VIGX01000288.1 GCF_007858475.1 Tsukamurella conjunctivitidis | reverse complement strand
AATCACTCGATTACCAGAAAACTTTCTCGGCATCAAGGATACCGACCTGCGGGCATGCGGTTGTGATAAGAGCGAGATGGTAGGTTCCCGCCCTTCCGCTGATTCTCTTACCTATTGAAAAATCAAATAAAAAATCCCGTACCACACACATTAGTACGAGCTTTACAATATCTTACAAATTACTTTTAAAAATAAGAGTAATAAGAGCATTACCGAGATTATTAATAGATCTCAATACTAAATATTCTTATCTTCCTCTTTTTCTAGTAAAGCTCGACATATCTTGGCCTCTTTAAGCGCATTTTTTGCCTCATAAGAGGAGAGATGTCTATGTAGATAATAATCTGCCTTAACCCTATTTCTCCGTTGTTGCTCTAATCTCAATCCAAATGATCTCAAAGTTTTTGAGTCAACTTTTTCATTGAGATGCTCTTTTGTATCGCAAAGATAATTGATTAAATTCTGTTGCTTTTTAGGTGCATTGAGAACAAAAGAATTGATCAAATGTAAAGAAGAATAATATGAACGAG
>NZ_VIGX01000287.1 GCF_007858475.1 Tsukamurella conjunctivitidis | reverse complement strand
CACCGTCTGCGTGATGGTGTCCTACTACATCGTCAGGAAGCGCAACGCGTGGTCCAGGAGGGTCTTCAGCCTGATCCTCCTGGAACTCGGTATCCCACTGCAGGCCGTCATCGTCCCGGTGTACTACCTGGTCGTCCAGATGGGCCTCTACGACACCCTCCTGGGCATCATCCTCCCCTCGATCGCATTCGCCATCCCCGTGACGGTGATGATCCTGGTGAACTCCATGCGCGACATCCCCCCGGAACTCTTCGACTCGATGGCGGTGGACGGCGCGAAGGAGTGGACGATCATTCGCACACTCGTCGTCCCGCTGGCGATGCCGGCCATCACCACGGTGGGTGTCTACCAGGCGCTCCAGGTGTGGAACGGGTTCCTCTTCCCCCTGATCCTCACCCAGAGCAGCTCGGTGCGGGTCCTGACCCTGTCGCTGTGGAACTACCAGGGGCAGTACACCTCCAACATCCCCGCGATCCTGGCAGCGGTCACACTGTCCGCGGTCCCGGTCCTGGCCGCCTATGTCGTGGGCC
>NZ_VIGX01000286.1 GCF_007858475.1 Tsukamurella conjunctivitidis | reverse complement strand
CCAGCCTCAACCAGCGTGTCCACGAGACCATCGAACAGGCCCGCGTGGCCGACCAGGTCGGTCTGGACCTCTTCGGGATCGGCGAGCACCACCGCTCCGACTTCGTGGCGTCCTCGCCCCAGGTGTTGCTGGCGGCCGCCGCCCAGGTCACCACCGACATCCGTCTGACCAGTGCAGTCACGGTGTTGTCCTCCGATGACCCTGTCCGGGTGCACGAGCAGTTCTCGACCCTGGACCAGATCTCGGACGGACGGGCCGAGATCATCGCAGGGCGTGGCTCCTACACGGAGTCCTTCCCCCTCTTCGGTTTCCCGCTGAGCGACTACGACGTCCTCTTCGAGGAGAAGCTCGACCTGCTGCTGAGGATCCGCGATCAGAACCCGTTGACCTGGTCGGGCACGACCCGCCCCGACCTGCGCGATGCCGACATCGCGCCACGCCCCCTCCAGGACCGCCTCCCCGTCTGGCGGGCGGTGGGCGGCTCGCCCGCCTCCGCTGTCCACGCCGGCAGGGCCGGGCTCCCGATGATC
>NZ_VIGX01000285.1 GCF_007858475.1 Tsukamurella conjunctivitidis | reverse complement strand
GTCGCCCTCCTCGATGTGCACCTGCCAGGAGGCAAGGGTGGGGGCGGAGCGGAAGTGGCGGCGGCCTGTGAGGACGTGGAGGGCCTGCGTTTCCTCGCACTGTCGGTCTCCGACGCCCCGGAGGACGTGGTCGCCGTGATCCGGGCGGGGGCACGCGGATACGTCACGAAGTCGATCACCACCGCGGACCTGGTCGAAGCCATCCACCGGGTGGGTGCAGGCGACGCAGCGTTCAGCCCCAGACTGGCGGGATTCGTCCTGGATGCCTTCGGGACGCGCGAGGTCGCGGCCCGCGATGACGAGCTGGATCTGCTCAGTGCCCGCGAGCAGGAGGTCATGCGCCTCATCGCGCGTGGCTACACCTACAAGGAGGTGGCCAGCGAGTTGTTCATCTCCATCAAGACCGTGGAGACCCATGTCTCGGCAGTCCTCCACAAGCTTCAGTTGTCCAACCGCAATGAGCTGACCCGGTGGGCGGTGCGGCGCAACATCGTGTGACCCGGGTGTCGGGTGCCGCGTGCCGGGCATCA
>NZ_VIGX01000284.1 GCF_007858475.1 Tsukamurella conjunctivitidis | reverse complement strand
GGACGGGCGGAGAGCACCGCGATGGGCGTGTCGGAGCCCATGGAGCCCAGCGCCTCGGCGCCGGAGACCGCCATGGGCGTGAGGATGATGTCGAGATCCTCCTGCGTGTAGCCGAACTCCTGCTGGCGACGCAGGACGGAGGAGTGGGAGTGGTCGATGTGCTCACGCTCGGGCAGGTCGGTGAGATGGACGAGCTTCTCCTCCAGCCACTCCCCCCAGGGTGCCTGACCCGCGAGGGCGTCCTTGATCTCGGAGTTGGGGACGATGCGCCCCGCGTCGAGGTCGACGAGGAACATGGAGCCGGGCTCCAGGCGCCCCTTGGCCCGGATCTGGGAATCGGGGATGCCCAGGACCCCCGTCTCGGAGGCGAGCACCACCAGACCGTCCTCGGTGACCTGCCACCGGCCGGGGCGCAGGCCGTTGCGGTCCATGACGGCTCCGATGAGGTGTCCGTCGGTGAAGGTCACGGCGGCCGGGCCGTCCCAGGGTTCCATGATGGTGGAGGCGTACTTGTAGAACGCCCGCCGCCC
>NZ_VIGX01000283.1 GCF_007858475.1 Tsukamurella conjunctivitidis | reverse complement strand
AGACGATGTCCCTCTCCTTCCGTGACCACCGCCTCGAGAAGCCGAAGTACACGGTGGAGGAGGCCAAGGCCAAGGACTACACCTACTCGGCACCCATGTACCTGACCGCCGAGTACATGAACTACGAGACCGGCGAGATCAAGTCCCAGACCGTCTTCATGGGGGACTTCCCCCTGATGACGCGCCGCGGCACCTTCATCATCAACGGCACTGAGCGCGTCGTCGTCTCCCAGCTCGTGCGCTCCCCGGGCGTCTACTTCGACCGCACCTCCGACCGCACCTCCGACAAGGACATCTTCGTCTGCAAGGTCATCCCCAGTCGCGGTGCCTGGCTGGAGTTCGAGATCGACAAGCGCGACGCCGTGGGCGTGCGCATCGACCGCAAGCGCAAGCAGCCCGTCACCCACTTCCTCAAGGCCATCGGCATGAGCGACTCGCAGATCCGCGAGGAATTCGCCGACTACCCCGTCCTGCTGGAGACCCTGGAGAAGGACACCGTCCAGACCCAGGAGGAGGCGCTGAAGGACATCT
>NZ_VIGX01000282.1 GCF_007858475.1 Tsukamurella conjunctivitidis | reverse complement strand
ACCACCAGTCGGACGATCTCGGCCGTGCCGATCGTCACGATCGAGAGGTAGTCGGCACGCAGGCGCAGTGTCGGGATGCCCAACAGCAGTGCCAGGATCGTGGATCCCAGGACGGCTGCCACGACGCAGACCCAGAAGGGCGCCCCGAAGGCCGAGGAGGTGATGGCGAAGGCGTAGCCGCCCACGGCCATGAAGCCGGCCTGACCGAAGTTGAGCAGCCCCGTGTAGCCGAAGTGGACCGCGAGTCCGAGCGTGGCCAGGGCGTAGGCGGCGGTCTGCGGGGTGAAGATCTCACCCACGGCGACCAGGAGGAAGTTCCACTCTCCCATTGTTCAGGTCCTTCCCTCAGCCGATCCGTTGCTTGCGCCCGAGGATGCCCTGGGGGCGCACGAGCAGGATGACGATCATGACGAACATGGCTGCAACGGTCTTCATCGAGGTCGGGATGATGAAGGTCGACAGCTCGATGAACCAGCTCAGCAGCAACGCTCCGACGAGTGCACCGTAGGCGGATCCCAGTCCCCCCAGGGT
>NZ_VIGX01000281.1 GCF_007858475.1 Tsukamurella conjunctivitidis | reverse complement strand
CCCTGAGTGGCTTATAGGAAGTGATGATAGATGAAGACCTTAACTGTAGATTTAGCTGATCGCTCATATGATATTGAGATCGACAAAAACCTATTAGCAACCAAACGTTTTGTAGAGGAGTTCCCTTATACGCAGCGATTGGTTTTAACGAATAATACAATTTATGCTCTCCATTCAGATCGGATTTTATCGCTTGTAGAGGGTAATCGGGACCATGTCGTAATTATTGAAGATGGCGAGCAATATAAGAATTTGACCTCCTTTGCTCAGGTGCATACTCGTCTTTTAGAATTAGAGTTTAATCGCAGAAGTCTTTTGATAGCTTTTGGCGGTGGAGTGATTGGTGATCTTGCAGGATTTGTCGCGAGTACTTATCAGCGCGGAATCGATTTTATTCAGATTCCAACAACGCTTCTTGCACAAGTAGATAGTTCGGTCGGCGGAAAAACGGCTGTTAATCACCCATTAGGGAAAAATATGATCGGAACCTTCTATCAGCCTAAGCGGGTTTTAATTGATCTTTCATTGCTC
>NZ_VIGX01000280.1 GCF_007858475.1 Tsukamurella conjunctivitidis | reverse complement strand
CCGATCTTCGCCCAGTCAGATTGAATCATCACTGCCATTCTACGGGCATTAGGGTTATAAGGACGCTGTACCGGCATTGCCCAGAGCGTTACCTCAAAGCCATCCGGTAATCCCGCCTCCGCTAAAAGTGCTTTAGCTGCTGCAGGATCATATTCATAATCAACAATCTCATCGTTATAGCCCCACATTGTCGGAGGGATAAAGTTTTTCGCCGCTTCTCCATTTCCCTGGAAAATTGCATCGATAATATCAGCCTTATTAACCGCTAGACTTAAGGCTTTACGTACCTCTAACTTATCTAAAGGCGGTTTATCCATATTGAAAGCAAGATAGCCAATATTGAGTCCTGTTAACTCTTTCACATCAATATCGGAGCTTGCGCGCATCTTCTCAAGATCGGCAAGATTAGGGTATGGCATAACATGGCACTCACCCTTTTGTAACTTTGCAAAACGAACTGAAGCATCGGGAGTAATTGAGAAGATTAGACGATCAAGTTTAGCCGGCTCCCCAAAATAATCTTTAAATTTC
>NZ_VIGX01000279.1 GCF_007858475.1 Tsukamurella conjunctivitidis | reverse complement strand
ACCCGCAAAAGGTGCGAACAGTACGGGGTCCCCCTTATCCCGAAGTTACGGGGGAATTTTGCCGAGTTCCTTAACCATGATTCACTCGAACGCCTCGGTATACTCTACCTGACCACCTGAGTCGGTTTAGGGTACGGGCGCCTACCACCCTCGCGTCGAGGCTTTTCTCGGCAGCACAGGCACACCACCAGCCAGCCCGAAGACCAGCCCCATCAGTCCTCACCCACATGCCTCCCGGATTTGCCTGGAAGACGGGCCACAACCTTGGACACACACAACCACCGGTGTGCGGCAGCTCCCTCTCTGCGTCACCCCTGTTAACACGCTTGCCTACACACCACCAGGATCCCGGGACCCCCAACACAACCCCCACCCGAAGGCGAAGGAAGCACCAGGAGCTACCGGTTAGCACAGTGACTTCAGCATTGGACGGTTGATAGGCGGTACCAGAATATCAACTGGTCATCCATCGACTACGCCTGTCGGCCTCGCCTTAGGACCCGACTAACCCAGGGCGGATAAACCTGGCCCT
>NZ_VIGX01000027.1 GCF_007858475.1 Tsukamurella conjunctivitidis | reverse complement strand
CGGAAACGATGTTCACGAGCAACCATCAGGTGGGGCCAGATCAAACCGTCGCAACACCACCGGCGAGTCGCAAACGGGGCCAGGTCTAGCCGTCGAGCCGGGGCCTCTTCAAGCTGTCATAGCCACCTGGTGGCCGCGCCGGGGATGGGGACGTGGCTGCGCCTTCTGGAGTGGACGCGGCACCGCAGTGCGACGGTGCGGTACCGAACTGCGCGGGTGAGTGTTCCCGCGCCGGGAGGGCTCGATGATCCGGCGACGATCTTCCGTGCGCTGCTGCTGCAGCTCGCACCGATGGAGTTCGTCGGCGCGACCAGTGAAGAGGTGCGTGGTCCTGCTGGCGATGCCCTGCTCATGCCGGAGGGCCGGTGGGATGTCTATGCCGCCGACGGCGACCTCCTGGCCGCCGACGTCGTCGCCGACGAGGCGATCGAGTGGCTTACGGAGTCGATCGGTGGCGATGGCAAGGTCGTCGCGTCGATGCCGACGATGCGGGCGTACACGAACATCCATATCGAGGACGAGCTGGGACGGCCGGGCTGGAACCGCTATCGGGAGGAGCTGACGGCCTACGCGAGTGCCACCCAGTAGGGGTGCGCAGCGTCGACACCGACGCGGACATGGAAGTGGCCCGGTACCGAGCTCGGTACCGGGCCACTTCGTTGTCGCGCTCGTTCTACTGGGCCGCGCCCTGGCCCTCGGGCGCGGGCTGCTGGTGCTCCGCATCCGGGCTCGGTGTCGTGGCGGCGGATGCGGTCGCCGACGACTGCTTGGGGGCGGCCGGCCGCGGCTGGCGCGCGCGACGGGCACGGGTGGGAGTCTTGGCCGCCGGCGGGTCGGCGAGCTTGGGATCGATGCCCGCGCTGCGGAGCTGCGAGTCGGTGAGGCCGAACTTCGTGCCCGCCTCGTCGCGGTGGCGACTGAACTCCGCGCTCTTGGCTTCGAGCTGGGCGCGCAGCTCGAGCACCTCGGCGAAGCTGTTGGCGAGGTTGTGGAAGCACGCCGAGCGTTCGTTCTCGTCGCGCAGCAACGCCGCCGCGGTCGAGGCGGGGTCGTAGCCGGTCAGTGTGTCGGTCATGATGCGCTGTCCTTCTGTGAGTAGTTGGGCGATGGGGAGTTGTCTGTGCGGGATGCCACCCGTGTGATCTCAGGGGGAACGTCAGCCGGGCATTCGCTCACCTCCACTACGGGCGAGCGTGACCACCTCGACGATGCGCTGCAGCTCGGCGTCAGGAACGGTGTCGGACTCGATGGTGGCCGCGTACACAAGCTCGCCGACGCGGCCGATCAGCTCGCGGTGCGCCCCGACGATTGCCTCAGCCTCTCCGGCGGCTCGATCGAGGATCTCGTCGGCGCCGCTGGCCGGGACCAGTCGGTATCGCCGGAGCATATCGGCGATCGCGTGGCTCTTGTCGTAGTCGCTGATGCTGCCGAACGGATCGCGGTCGTACTCGTCGTCATAGGCACGCCCGGCGAGGAGAATCACCATCTGGTCGAACCACCTCTCCGGGGTCGTCATCCCGGGCGTTGCCAGGTTCAGCTGGGGGCTGTTCTCAACCCATCCGCCGAGCTGTGATCCCGGCGGCGGGTAGTGCCTCCGGACGGTGACCTTGCTGACCGCGACACCCCGGGCGACCGATGCGACGACGTGGGCCGCCTCATGCTCAGCGAATTCGCGGCGCCGATCCGCCGGCAATGGTCGAGCGGGCAGGGCGGAGCCGGCGACAACGCCCAGGTGCCCTGCCTCGGCCGTCCAGGAACGTCTCGGGAGGAGGACGTTCACTACGCGGAGTACGAGCCACATGACGGCGATAACGAAGACGCCCACGGTGAAGTCGTGCGGTGTCTGGGTCATCGCGCGCAGGACGCTCCAGACTGCAACGCCCATGCCGTTGAACCACAGGATGTAGGCGAGCAGTGCCCCGCCGAAGACGACGACTACCTTGACCGTGAGCCACCGGGGCGCGCGCACGATCAAACCTCCTGCGGGGTCAGTACGAGTCGTTCCGGGACGAGCACCTCATACAGGTCCTGCTCCTCACCAGCTCTCCTGTTCGCGGTGCGGAGCAGCTCGTCGAGGGAACGGTTGCTGGTCTCAGCAAGGACGTAGCGGGCGGTGTCGTCGGCGGCGCCGTCGTAGAGGTTGCGCACGATCCGCGCCGACCAGTGCCCCGGTCCGCCGTCGCGCATGCGCCCGGACCCGAGGAGCACGTTGTAGGCGACGTCCGCGGCCAGACCAGGTGCGGGTGCCGCCCAGTCGATGAATGCCGACACGGCCCGGCGATCGGTTCCCGGCGGCGGGACGTGACCGGCTTCGCTGGCCGCTGCGCGCGTCGCGGCGTTGTGGCGCCGTAGGGCGGTCCGCTGATCCAGACGTTCTGCGGTGATCTCGGGCAGGCTCCGTAGCTTGTCCGCCTGGTCGGTGAGCCCTGCAGCGGCGAGCATGGCGGCCGGGTACTCGCGTACCGCCCAGTCGACCGCGATCTCGGTCGGCATGAGGCAGCTCATTCCCGTGTACCGTCCGGCGTCGTCGTTCGTGAGACCGAGCACGCGCCAGAAGTCGTCGTCGTCGATCTGTACCTGCGTTCCGGCGAGCGGTCCTTCGCCCGCCCAGGCCCGCAGATCGCGGGTCTCCGAGGCGAAGCGCTTTCGAAGGGTGCCATCGGTGACGCCGGCGAAGGTCCCGGGGAACGTGTCGCGTGGGCACGCAGGTGCTGGGCAATGCCACCCCGCGGCGTCGGGGGTCAGGCTGACGCGGGTGTGAGGGCTGGTGTCGGTGCCGCCGCAGGTGTACGTCGGGATGCCCTGCAGCGGCCTGTTCTGCCATGCCGTGAGATGGCCAACTTGCTCGGTGCTCCAGGGGGGTGGTGTGGGGGCAAAGGTGTCGTTCATCTGTGCGCTGTCCTTCCAGGGATGAGGGGTGGTGAGCGTTTGCGCGGCATGAAGCCGCGGTGAGGTTCGGGATGCCGCCCGAATCCGCCGCTCGTGTTCTCAGGTGCAGGGGTGATCGCGGTCCTCGTCGACCGCCGCAGGTGGCTGCTTCGGTGGTCCTGCGGTCAGTTCGGGCAGGGGGCCTCGGGCGACCAGTTCGGGGAATGCGCGCACGGTCTCCCAGCTGACGGGAACCGTGGTGATCTGGTCGATGCACCGCTTGATCTCGGCGAGGATCTTCGGCCGGTCGCTGTCGGGCGTCGACTCGTGGGCGAGGCGCTGCACAAGGCGATCGAGGCGCATCAGTGCGGCTCGCTCAGTGGGCGCGCGGTCGCTGATCTTGACCTCGGCGGCGTGGTCTCGCGCGGTGTGCCAGGCATGCCAGGCGGCCTCAGCGAGCGCGGCGGCATCGTCGACCTGTTGCTGTGTGGAGCCGGCGGTCAGTGCGTTCAGCGCATCTTCGAGTGCGAGCATCGCGTCTTGGTATGCGCGGGTCTCGGGCACGTTCCCGTCCCGGAGCACGGGCATCTCCAGGAAGTACTCGGCTCGGTTGAGCCGGTACTGGCCCCAGGCCTGCTTGAGTCCGTCGAACGCGGCCTGCACGTCGGCGATGGATGCCCGCGGGCGCGTGCGCTTCTCCTCCGCGCTGAGCTTGTCGAGGAGGATCTCTTGAGCCGTCTCGCGAACGAAGTCGATCCATGCATCGGAGACCGCCGGGACGGGCAGGCCGCGTCCGCCGGCCTCCACGGTAAGGGCCAATCCAGTCAATGCGGCGATGAGCCACACCCCAGGCTCAGCGGTGCCGCCGACGAGGTACATGCCGCCGCACGTGATTGTGCCGATCGCGAGCAGTGCCGCCAGAGCGCGCCACACGTACCCGATGCGGCGTTGCGCCGGCGTGCACGCCTGTGGCGCGAACCGGGGATCGTTGTCGCCGAGCTTGCGGATGAACGGCCGGCTCGCGAGCGTGCGCCAACCACGGTCGGTGAAGTCGTAGTTCAATCCCGCGGCGACGAGTTCGTCACGGTCGAAGTCGCCGACCGGCCTGAGATTCCCGTCGCCGTCCCGAAACGTCGTCTCCTTGCCGATGGACGGGCTGAGGTAGGCCGGCAGCTGCGCGCGGAGCGCGGCGCGGGTCGCATCGGGCTCGTCCGGTGCGTCGTGGGCTTCGGGCTGCATGTCGGCCATCATCCCCGGCTCCCGGTGGACGGGCCTAGCTTCTTGTGCGCGACGGTGCGCACGAGCGGAACCCATTGCGCGGCCGAGGACGGGTCGAGTTCGATGATGTCGTTGCGCTGGGCGCGGGTGGCAACAACGAAGGCCGTCACGAGCGCGCCGAGCGCGAGCAGGCCGGAGATCGGCATCGGGAGAAACTTGATGACGACCATGCCGACGATTACGAGAACCATCGCGACGAGCATCGGGCGCACACTCGATCGCCGGGTGAGCGCTTTGGTCAGGTCGCTGTTGGGCTCGTGCTTGGCCAGCACGCGCAGCATGGAGGGGTCGGTGGCGAGCACGCCCCACGCGCGATCGATGCTGCGCCGGTCGAGCGGTCGACCCCGACGTAGACCCAACCAGCGGCGCCGGCCACGCGCATTCGGGTCGTTCTCCTGCTTGATGAGTTTCGTCGCGACTCGGCGGGGCAGTCGCTTGCTCGCGAAGTAGAGCCCGATGTCGTCGCTCAGGAGCGCCTTCTTGCTGCGCGGGAGTTTGCTGATGCGGACGGTGGTTGTCTCACCGAGGAGGGTGCCGAAGAGTGCCATTGCGCTAGTCCTTGAAGGTCGAAGTCGAAGGTGGAGAAGCGCGGAAGGATTCACTAAGGCCCCCGCGCGATACGGTCACGCCGCGTGCGTCTCCGCGGCGGCCTGCACGAGGCTGTCCCATCGCGCTCTGTCGGTGGCAGACAGCTCAATGCTCGCGAGCCTGGCCATGCAGAAGTGTTCGAAGACGGGGCTCAGCGCGGCGGCCATGGCCGCACCCATGGTGCCGCCGAGCGTGACCGTGGCGGGCGCCGGCAGATCGCCGAGCGCGGTGAACTGGAGGCCCACGAGTAGCACCGTGACGATCGCGATGGCAGCAACTACGCACCGCGCGTGTGCACGCCGGGACAGGTAGCGGTAGGTCATGTTCAGACCGGTTCCAGGGAAGGCCTTAGCCAGTACCGGCAGAAGCATCGTCGATCGCTGTTGCCGCGTCTGCAGGCGCGGCCGAGCGGCCAAGGTATGCGCTACGTCGGCCGCGAGATCGGGCGCGGTCGACCACCCCGTCGGCAGGTGCGCCGGCGCGGTGCTTGCCGTCCCTTCGACTGCGGCGCGCACCCTCGATCGCCAGCGGGCGTTGCTCTCGACGCTCAGGCCGGCGTTCCCATCGCGAGCCGCCACGTGGGCGACGACCATAATGATCGCGCCGAGTCCAACGAGGAGCCCGGCAACCGGCCACCGCCATCCGGCGTGCCCGCTCGCCCACATGACAATGACGGCACCGGAAGCCAGTGCCAACGCACCGTACGTGTACCTTCGCTCGGCTCGCACGCCTCGCTCGTACGCGCGCCGCGTGTCCGAGTCGGGGCCGAAGCGCCCAGGAGTACAGATCGCGAGAAGGTCGTCCGCGAATCTGTTCCACTGCCGCTGATCCGCGGACTCCAGACGGAGCTGGTGGGCTCGCTTACGGAGCCGGGGATCGAACTCGACGAACATCTGCGCGCGCGTGAGGAGGGCTTCCTCGTCGCCGGCGGGCAGCTCGAATCTACGTGCCATGTTCATTGCGCTATCCACTTCTGCGGTCGTTCCGCCCGGCGCGGTGGGTCACTAGTCCACCGTGTGCGTCGAGAGGTCTTGGTGCGGGTTCAGTCTACCGCTACGCGCGGCCCCCACATGGCGAACCTATCGACGCGACCGGCATTCGTCAACGGGTCATTACGACGTGTGTCAATGCCCCATTGTCGCCATGGTCGCCAGCGTAAGTCGCGCACCCAGGCCGAGGAGCGCATCCGTCCGCGTAACCAGCCTCCCTGAGCGGAGTGGGTCGCAGGCGCGAGACGGGGGCCGGAGTGGGGCCGGGCCGGTCCGATCCCGTTCCGAGCGGGAAGTGGGATTCGCGCTGCTCATGCCTCAAATCTCCGCGCCAGCGCGGGCGGCGCGGGCGCCGCTTCGGCAATCGAACTCGCAGGCTCGTGCTCCGCCGGTTGGCCGCTGCGCGGCGCGCCCCAGGCGGAGCAAGCTAAGGTTTATCCGGGGATAAACGTTGCCTCCCTGCCCCCTTGGGGGTACGGTCGGCACCATGTGGTCCCCGTTCGGGGTCGCTGCGCTGGGCCTGGAGGGAGACGCCGATGGCGTGGGAGTGGATCGGTTTGGCGGCACCGCTCGCAGCGGGTGCCGGCGCGGCGATCAACGAACTCACCCGGCGCGGCAAGCGCGATGACGACCGGTTGGAGTTCGCGAGGAAGGGGCTCGCCGCGGCGAAGGAAGACCTCGGGGTGGATTCAGCGTTGGTACCTGCTTACGAGCGGGAAGTGGAGCGGGCGCTCGTGGCAGGCGTGCGGGTGAAGCGGCGCCTTCGGGAACTGTTCGCGAAGACGTTTGGCGGCGTGATCTTCCTCGGTGCCGGCATCTTGACCGCACAGTTCGGGACCGACGTGCTTGTCCAGGGTGGTGACATCGGCACGGTTCAGGAGGTCACCTCGTGGGTCTGGGTGATCCTCGGTTCCGGCTTCGCGGCGGGCGGCGTCGGAATCGTGCTGCACGCCCAGGCCACCACCAGCGGTTTACGTCGGGCGGATGATCTTGCCGACGTCGAGCGCGATCTGCAGCGAGAGCGCGACGAGCGAGTGATCGGGGGCGGGGATGGGTCTGCGTAAACGTCAGCGCAACGCCGCCGGTGGTCGTCCGCACACGAAGGAGATCACGCTCACCGACGAGCAGCTCGCGCTCTTGACGATGAAGGCAGCGCAGCAGCAGATGACGATCCAGCGGCTCCTTGTCGCGGCCGTTCTCGAACCCGGCACCGTGGGCCTGGGGGCCGGTGGCCTCACCCACGCGGACAAGGTCGAGATCCTCGCTGCCACGTCCGAAGTGCAGCGACAGCTTTCGGCGATCGGTAACAACATCAACCAGATCGCGCACCAGGCGAACATCGCGGGCGGCGTGGACCCAGAACTGCGCGAGCGGCACATCGCTGCGTTGGACCAACTGCGGGAGTTGTGGCGCGCACAGAGCGCCACAGCGCGAACGATGCGGCCCGGCCAATGATGCCGGCCATCGTGAGCGGATCACGCATGCAGGGACTGATCGTGTACCTCGCTGGGCCGGGCCGATCCAACGAGCACACCAACCCACACCTTGTCGCTGGGCGCAGCGAGCTGGGCATGTTCGCGGGCCGCGAGCTCGACCGTCAGGACGCACTCGATATCGCTTCCTTCCTCGACGAGGCGCGTGTGGTCTTCGGGACTGAGGTCACGCGAGTAGACCGCGGCAAGAAGGAAGCGTTGCTCGCCGAGGGCAAGGACAAGCGCACTGCTACCGCTGACGCGACCAAGGACGTGCACGTCTGGCACTGCTCGCTGTCCCTGCACTCGGAGGAGGGCGAGATCGGCGACGAGGTGTGGGGCCGGGTCGCGACCGAGTTCATGAAGCGCATGGGCTTCGACGATCCCACCGCCGCGCCTGTCCGGTGGGGTGCCTTCCACCACGGTCTGAACACCAACGGCAACGACCACATCCACATCGCGTCGTCGCGCGTGCGCGACGACGGCAGCGTCGTCGATCTGTACCCGGTGAACCCGGAGACTGGAGCGAAGGAAGGTGACTGGACCCGGGCCCAGCGTGTGTGTGCGGACCTCGAGCGTGAGTTCGGGCTGCGCATCACCGAGGGCCGCGCCAACAAGCTCACCGAGCGCGGACAGAACAAGGCCGAGGCACACCGCGCGGAGAATGCCGGCGCGGATCTGACCGAGCGACAGGAACTCACCCGGCGGGTCCGCGCGGCCGCAACCGCCTCGTCCGACGAGAAGGCCTTCGTGACGGCGCTGCGTCGCGGCGGCGTGCTCGTACGGCCGCGCTACGCCAAGGGTGGGCGAGACCAGGTGATCGGCTACAGCGTGGCGCTCCGCCCGGGTTCGATCGACGAGAACGTGGCTGGAAAGGCCACGACGCGCGACGGTAAGTCCGCGCCGCTCTGGTACGGAGGGAGCAAACTCGCCAAGGACCTGTCGCTGGTGCAGTTGCGCAATGGCTGGGCGTCGACGGCTGAGTCGGAGCGCGCCGCGCTGAGCACGTGGAGCTCGCGCAAGGCTGAGCGAGGCCCGCAGCTGACCGCCCCGCAGCTCCTCGAGGCGAAGAAGTCCCTCGACGAGTTCAGCGCGCACGTCGCCCGCTTGGCTCCGGACGATCACCAGGGGTGGGCGGATGCTGCCCGCACCACTGCGGGGATGCTCGCCCAGCTGTCCCTCAACGGCGGCGGCGACAAGCAGCTCGCTCAGGCGTCACGCGCTCTCGGCGCCTGCTCGGGCGCGATGGTCCCGCGCGTCGTCGACCCGGTCGCCGTCAAGCGCCGCGCGTCGACCGCGCACGCCACCCTGCTCATGGGCATGGCCGCGCAACGCGGCAACACGAACATGATGTTCGCGTTGCTGATGAAGCAGCTCTCAGACATGTCCCGGGCGATCGCGGAGGCGCGCAGTGCCGGCGTCGACGCCGCCCGTGCTGCCGCGGCCCGCACTCACGCAGAGACCATGCTCACCCGCTACCAGAGCGCCGCTGACGCGATCGGTGGTGTCGACGGCGCGGTCGCTCAGTTGACCGCGGCACGGGCGATTCCAGGGGCCACGAAGCCCACCGTGACACCGAAGCGCGGAGCTTCGGCACAGTCGCCGGCGGGCCGCGATACCGCCGGTCGGCCACACCGCCCGCGACCGAACTGGAACATCGCGCCGCGCGACCGCGATGACCGCGGGCCCCAGAGATGATCACCGAGCGCAACGCACCGCGGTGGCGCGCTGTTGGGTGGGTGCTGGGCGGGGTCGCCACCCTGCTCATGATGTCGTTCGTGTGCGACGCGTACACGGTCTACGTGTGGGGAGGGGCGAGCCCCGCGGGGTGGGCGCCGTCGACGGGGATCGACTGGTCGAATCTCGCGTTCGCCACGGTGATGGGGACGGTGAGCCTGGCCGCAGGGATCATCGTGACGCTCACGATGCCGGCGCCGCTGGCCGATAGCTGCCCGGCACCGATCTCCTGGCGCCGGTCCTGGCCGCGGTTGTGGCGCACTGCGGTGGTGTACCTCGCCGTCATGTCAACGGTCGCGGTGTTCGTACGGGCGCTCATCATCGCGCCGGTGCTGCGCGCACACGCACCGTCGACCGTGCCTGAGGTCTCCAGCGCGCCGCTCAGCACGGGCGCGGTGCGCATCGCCGAGGTCTTCCAGTTCGTGATCTACGGCGGGCCTTTCGAGGAGCCGGTCTTCGTCGCGCTGCCGATCCTGGGGGCGTCCCTGGTGACCCTGTTCCTCAACCAGTACGGCTCCGCGCGCGCCGCGCAGTGGTTCGTCATGTGCTCGATGCCCGTGCTCGTGATCGCTTCGCTGGTCGGCCGAGCGGGCATCCATCTCTACCAAGGCGTGGACGCCGCGATCGCCGCTGTCGTCTGGGGCGCCGCGGCCTTGCTGCTGTACCTGCGATGGCGGTCTCTCGTAGGACTGGTCCTGGGGCACGTGGTGTACAACGTCGTCTACGTCGACGTGCTCCGGCGGATCGGGTCAGTCGCTCTGCTCCTAACGACGACCGGCCTCCTCATCGCCGCCAGCGCGGCGATCGGCGTGGCCGCTCTGCGGAAGCACCGCAGCGCACCCCGCGCTACCAGGTGATGCCCGAGAGCAAATAGAAGAGGCGCCGAACCGTTGGGTTCGGCGCCTCTTCTATTCCCGGGGGCCTACAGTTCGCGGGCGGCTCCGGTCTCCCGGCTGGCGCCGGGGCCGGCGATCGCCGCGGGGGGCATCGCGGACGTAGCCCGCGTCGGCGGCGCCGACAACCCGCCCGCGAAGCACCGCGACAGCGACGCCCCGGCATCACGCCCGACAGCAGCGCGGGCGGCCTCTCGCGGCGTTTCCTCGACCCGCGTGACGACGATGCGGCCCGGCATACCGTCGCGTCCCTCGACGGGCGCGATCGCACCCCCGAGCTCGTCTGCGTCGAACGTGCCTACGCTGGCCTCGCCACCGAGCCGGGCCTGCGCCGCGGTCATGGCCTGCTCGACGTCGTGGCCGGCCACGGTGAACTCGTACGCCGGAGGCTCACTCAGATCGAGGCTGTCGTACACCTCCACCGTCATCGCTTGGGTCTGTGACGCCGGGTGCGGTCGTGCCCCGGGCGCGTCGTTGAAGACGACGCCGGCGGAGTTCAGCACGGCGCTGAACGCCGCGTCGTCGGAGAGGGAGACCGCAGTGAACCGGCTGCCGTCGAACGACGCTGACGTGACATCGGCTCGGCCAAGGTCCATGTCACGAAAGACGTTCTCGACGAACATCGCGTCACGAAACCAGGCGCCGTCGACGGTGGTGCGTTCCCACCGGACGTCGGCGAACGCGGTGTTGTTCTGGGCGGGCGAGAACACGGTGTACCGCAGGTCGCAATCGGTGATCCGCGCTGCCTCAAGGCTGTAGTCGCCGCGCACCTTCGCACCCTTCATGTCCACGTTGCGCAGGGTCGCATCGCTGAAGTCCACCGCGGCCAGCCGGGTCTTCTCCATGCTCACGTCCTGCAGCAGCGCATCGTGGAATCTGATCCCCGCGTGGGTGCCTTCCTCGAATCGTGTGCCGGAGATCCGCGCGGCCGTCAGGTCGACGTCGTCGGAGGCCGCGATGGTGCAGTTCGTGAACGTGGCGCCGGTGAGGTCCGCGTGACGAAGCACCAGGCCCTTGCAGTCGACGAACCGGGCACCGCGGTAGTGGCCACGGAATACCGCACCGCTGCCCGAGGCGTCGACTCCCTCGAACAGCGCACCCTCCAGGCTGTTCTCCCGCGGATCGTCGAGAAGATGCGCGTACTGGTCGTCTTGGATCGAGCCGAGCACATCCTCCTGGCTCAGGTGTTCCCCGTCTCGCGTGATGACCCGCCCCGTCTGCAGGCTGTTCTCGTAGCGGTACTGCTCAGCCACCGCGGCGATCTCGTCAGGCTTGAATCCAGGCCACCATGTGCCGTTCGCGGCCACCACGATCGGAGTGTTCGTCCGCCCGGTGCTGTCGTAGTGCCCGCTGACGATCGGATCCGCGTCGCGGAGGTCGGCGACCCGGTAGGGCACGCCGAGGCGGTCCAGTTCTTGCACGGTCTCGGTGAACGCGGCGATGATCTTGTCGGCGTTGGAGACGGCGTACCGCTCATCGAAGGCGCTGTTGGCCGCCGCCGCCCTGCCTTCGCTCGTCGACGGGACGTGCACGACTTCTCCGGTCCCGAGGCACTCGGAGACCTGTGCCCGCAGCAATGCCACGTGCACGCGTCGGAGCGTCTCCTGCGCCTCGGCCGCGCTCTCGGTGCCCGTGTGCTTGTCGAGCTCGTCGATGACCTCGGCCAGGAGGCTACGCAGCGGGCTGTCCTGCTGGGCCGGGCCTCGAACATCCGCGTCGACGATCGCGAGGCGGGAGCGCCGGGCGAACTCGGGATCCTCGCGGTGCAGGTGCATCCACGGCTCTTTGCCGCCCGCTCGGTCGGCTAGGTCGGCGAGCGCGACGACCTCCGCGAGCTCACCCATCGGGCGGCCGGACACCGTCGTGATGCCCTGTACGTCCATCGAATGCTCGAGCTGCATCAACTCGATCTCCGTGTCGCCGATCAGGTCCGCGAGCACTGCCGCGGCCGGCGTCTCGCGGAAGGTGGCGTTCGCGGGGAGGGTGTAGACGACGAGCCCCTGTTCCTGGTCCATGTCAGATCACCTCGCGTTGCTGGAAGGACTGGTTGCGCAGGGCCTGGTTGCCGAGCGCCTTGGTCAGGCCGGTGATGGTGAGTGCGACGACGGCGTAGGCCAGGCCTACGAGGAAGCCCGCCCACGACGGGCCGCCGGTGAGCCACGGCACGAGCAGGCCCGCGGCGGAGACCAGGCTGGCGAGCCACGCGTAGATCAGCGTGGGGGTGTCGACCAACCACGCCAGCAGGAGGAAGGTCGTGGCGCTGGCCACGGTCAGTGCCGCCGCCACGACGATGGCCGAGGTGTACTCGCGCGGAGCGAGCGCCCACGGGGCGCCCACCGACGTGTAGAGCTGGTTGAGCAGGAAGGTCAGAAGCACGGCGACTCCGGCGCCGACAAGGGCGGTTGCGCCCATGCCTGCGGCGAAGCGGCCTACGTTGAGCGGGACCGGGCTGGAGTCGATGCGCTGAGCCGCCAGTTGCAGGCCCTTCGCACCCAGGGACTTGATCAGGCCCGTGACGGTCATGGCCACCACGGCGTAGGTCAGGCCGACGAGGAAGCCCGCCCACGACGGGCCGCCGGTGAGCCACGGCACGAGCAGGCCCGCGGCGGAGACCAGGCCGGCGAGCCACGCGTAGATCAGCGTGGGGGTGTCAACCTGCCAGACGAGCAGCAGGAACGTCGCCGCGCTCAGCACGGTCAGCGCAAGGACTCCGATGAGCACGGCGACGTAGTCGCGTGGGTGCGTCGCCCAGGGGGCACCGACCGACTGGTACAGCTCGTTCAGTAGGAACGTCAGCAGCAGCGCGAGCCCGACTCCAACCACCGCGGTACCCGCCACGCCGGCGGCGAAGCGGCCCACGTTGAGCGGGATCGGACGCTCGTCGACGTACGGGCGGGGCGGATCGTGCGGGACGTGCGCGGTGGGCTCGTCCGAGTAGAGATCCGACGGGTACTGGGCCGCGCCCTCGTCGAGCGCGCGTGTGTAGGCGACGGGGTTCTGCGCCCCGCCGTACTGGGAATGGTTGTCGACCATGAGGAGCTCCTGAAGTGGGTGGCCGGTTGCCGGCGGGGAGGGAACGGGGAAGGTGGTGGCGGCGCCGTCTCCGGACGCCGCCACCACCGGGAGGGTGCGCTGAGCTACCGGCTCAGCGCGGCGGTGCTGCCCTCATGAGCGAGGGTTCGCCCGCCGGCAGTCGCGCCGGCGCGCCCCGCTTCGGGCGGTGCTGCGGGCCGTGCGGTCGTGTTCGGCGCGGCGCCGAAACACGCGCCCATGGCGCGCGTGCTGGTTCCCGACCGCTGGTAGGCCACCGCGGCGGCCTTGATCTTTTCCGGCCGGAACTGGTTCCAGCGACCGCCGTCGCGGGTCTCGACGACCGGGGCACCACGGAGCCCTTCGGCCTTGAACTTGGCGCGGGCTTCCGCGGCCGCCTCGCTGTCCAGGTCGACGACCTGGAACGGCACACCGAGCTTGGTGAGCTGCTTCTCGGTCATCATGCACATGCCGCAATCGGGCAGGGTGTACACGGTGGCCCACGGCTCTGCGGCCGGACGCTCGACCGGCGGTGCTTGGGCGCTGGGGGTGGTGTCGATGATGGTCATTTGCGCTGTCCTCCTCGATGAGGTTCGGATCGTGCGGTGCCCCCGCGGCGCCGGATGCCACCGGCGTTGGTGCGGGAGGTGTGTTGCCGTGCGGTCGCGTTCGGTGCGCCGCGCTCACATGTCGAGATCGCGGGAACGGCCCTGCCCGCGACCCTGCCCTCGCTGCTTGCGCGCCTTCGGTGCACTGGCCCGCGTGCAGCTCGCCTTGTTCGCTCCGGGGAACGCCTTCGACGTAGTGCGGAGCGCGTTGCGGAACTCCTCGGAACCGACCTGCCGGTGCCGGTTCTCGACGGGGTTGACCGTCTGCTCGAGGTGTGACCGCCCCGTCGCCTGACCGGCCTGCCCCTCTGCATCGCGGGCTTCTCGCGCGCTCTTGGCCGCGGTCGCCTCCGCCTGAGTGGCGTCGGCCTCCGCGCTGTCGCGGCGATCGAGCGCGGTGACGGTGGCCTGCGCCTGGACCGGGTGGTCCTGGCCGTGCTTCGTCTCCTGCTCGTCGATGTCCTGCTTCATGTCGGGCACCTTCGGCTGCCACTGATGCAGTGGCACACCGTAGTTGGCCTTGACGTGCTGGTCGAGCTTGCCAAGCGCCTGACCGGCGACCGGCAGCTCGTTCCGGTACGCGTGGGCGAGGCGCGCAGCGTCGAGGATGGCAGCGTCATTGCGGCCGACGGCCTTCGACCAGGCCGGCTGCATCACCATGTTCAGCTTCTGCTGCGCCACCCTGCGCGCGGCCTGCATCTTCGCCTGGGCCGCGCGCGCCGCGCTCGCGTCCTGCTGGGCCCGCTGCTGTGCCTTGTTCGCGCGGCGACGGGCATCCATCTCCGCGATCCGGGAGAACATCATGCCCACGCGCATCGCGATCCGGCCGCCTTCCTGCCCGATCTCGTCCATCTCCGCAGGACCATGCTGAGTCGTCATGCGGCATCCCCCTGCAGCTCCTGCAGCACGAGCTCCGCCTCGTCCTCGGTCAGATTGCTCGGCAGCGCCGGCGAGATCTCGTGCTTCGTGCCGCCCTCAACCGAGGTCGTCCGGCACTTCGCGAACGGCCCGGACGGCGACAGCAGCACGCCCAGGTGCGGATAGAGGTGATCGCGCAGCCACACGCTCATCCCCGTGTCGGGGTCGGTGGACAGGTGCTCCCATGCGCGCCACAGCGCGGTGATCACCAGCAGCGCCTCCGGGTGCCGGTGCCACTCGGCGCACCACATCATCTCGGTCGAGTCCTCGATGTAACGCTCGACGACGGGCCGCATGACCTCGTTGAACCAGGCGAACTGGTTCTCGAACTGCAGCTCCAGCTCCTCCTCGCCGCCGCTGTCGGCGTCGCTACGGTCGTCCACGCCTGTGCCGTCCAGATCCTCGTACTCGTCGGGGTCGAAATCGCTCATGCCACGGCCTCCTCAGCAGCGGAATCAGAATCGGGGTTGGGCTCGGCGACGATGGCCGTCGCGAGCAGGTTCTGCAGCTTGATCTCGCGCCAGCTGCGGTAGCCCGGCTCCCGGCACCACTCGACGGCCGGGTTGCTCTCGCTGTCGTGGGCGAAGCGGACCAGCACGCCGCCCGCGGACGCCTTCCGCGCCTTCGCGTCCAGCCCGTGAGGCTCCGGGTGCGCGTGATGGACCACCACGGCAAGCCCGTCCAGGTGGCACTTCTCCCGGACCTGTCGGGCCAAGTACAAGGCCTTCTCGACGGCCTGGCCCGCCGCGCTGGCCTCCGGGTCCTCGTCGGAGAGACGATCCGACTCGAAGAACTCGCTGTACCACTGCACGGCGCCCTCGCTGTCGCAGATCGCGAAGGAGTTCGCCTCCGCGTCGCCGGCGGTGAACAGGTGCAGGACCGGCTCGCCCGCGGTCACGGACTCGAGGTGCGCCACGCGCTCGTTGTGCTCGCGCGTGCGCATCGCGGGGAAGTCGATGTCGAGCTGCTTGTCGAGCTCGGCGATGATCTTCGGCCAGACACCCTTGGCCTTCTTCATCACCTCCGACGTCCGGATCAGCTCAACGATCGTCTCCGACGTCTCGGCCGATCGAAGTTCGTCGATGTGCTCGGAGACGAATGCTTCCGCGACGTCCCACGCGTTCGCCTTAGTTTTGCCAGCCATGGTGTTCTCCTTCGAATTCGGGGTTGATGATCTGGTCCATCGGCTCGAACGTCGGGTAGCCGTTCGGGCCGACAGGGAGCGCGAGGGTCGAGGCCGGCAGTTCCGACTGGTCGGTCGGCTCGTACCGTGCGATGGACTCCTCGATGACCTCCTTGAACGGTCCCTCGAACCACGGGGCCGTGCGGATCAGCGTGGGACGGTTGCCGCTGGAGAGCACCAGCGCGCGGTGCGGAGGCATGGCACCGAGGTCGTGCGAGGTCAGCAGGCGTTCCTTCTGCCGCTGGTAGGACCGGGAGCGGGACCCGCCGCCCCGGCCCGAGGAGACGCTCACACTGCGCGACTCGTACTCGAAATCGCCGACCAGCTCGGACAGGAAGTTGAGCATGTCCTGCTCCTTGGACCCACCGCCGTAGAGGATGACGTTCGCGGCGCCGAACAGCTTCTTCATGCCCTCGGCGCCCCAGCAGGCCACGCCTTGGGCGTAGCTCTGCAGGATCGTGTCGACGAGGATTCCGCGGGAGCCGAAGTGCGAGTACTTGTCCGGCAGCTCAGTCCAGCGCACGACGTTCGCGCACTCGTCGAGTGGCACGTACATCGGCGTGCGGAGACGACCGCCAGGAGAGCGAGACCCCAGCTCCTCGGCGGCCTCGATCACGGCGACGGTGAGCGCGGTTACCAGCGGCCCGGCCGCGGCCGGGCCCTCCATCGAGAGGCTGTAGAGGGTGTCGTTGGACCGCACGAATTCATCCGGGTTGAAGTGCGGGCGGCCGGTGCCGTCGTCGGTCACCCAAGGCTGGATAGCCTTGTACCGCAGCACTGTCGCCATCTTCTTCGCCGTGCCGAAGATGCCGTCTCGCTGCTTCGGCGTGAGGTTGATCCAGCCGGCCATCTCCCGGTGGAACGATTCGTAGCCGTACGCGCTGAAGATCGGCAGCAGATCGCGGCACGCCAGGGGGTCGTTGACGAGCTCGTAGACCCGCATGATCGAGTCCTTGTTCAACGCGCAGCCCAGGATCACCGCGGCCAAGAGCCCCTGTCCCTCCGGCTCGAAGTACGGGTCCTTCTTCGCCGCATCGCCCGCGGCGGAGTTGGCGAACCGGTCCGCGAGCTTCGCGGCACGCTCGTCGTCCGTGACCCACGTCAGCGGATTCCACCACCACGTCGGCGGCTCGTTGGCGACCCGCTGCGGATCGAAGATCCACACGACGCCCTGCCGTTCGCGGTGCAGCCGCGTGGCGTCGAGCACGTCCCGCTTGTTCGAGGTGGTGACCACGGGGCCGGGCGCCGCGCAGATCGCGGGGATCACCCGCGAGGTCGACTTGCCGCGCCGCGGGCCCCAGATGTCGAGCTGGAGATCCTCGATCGAGCCGTAGAGCATCTCGCCGGTGGTCAGGTCTCGCCCGATCGGCATACCGGGCACCACGCCCGGTGCGGTGAACGCACGCAGCCGCTCTGCCTTCGCTGTTACCGCGGCCTCCGAGAGCGATTCCAGGTCCGAACCGTGCGCCATGTGCGGGACGGCGGTGTCGATCCACGTCGATGTGCCCTTGATGGTCTTCTTGCGCAGCAGCCAGTACCGCACGCCGAGGAAGACCAGGCCGGCCACGATCAGCAGCAGGACCACGAAGATCACCGCCTCGGCGAGGCCGATGTGCAGCTTGCCGCGCAGCACCGCGGACGGGACTGCGAACGGGTTCTTCGCCGGCGCGGCCTGGCCCGCGAGGAAGGCCGGGATCGCGGTAGCGAGCCAGACCAGGACCAGCATGACCACGACGGCGGCCACGCAGCCGAACGCGAGCGGCGTCAGGTCCCGGTCGCGTGGCTGGAGCGGTTTGCCTGGGGACGGGGAGGGCATTTCGGAACTCCTTCTCGTGTAGGTGCTTTCACCCGATAGTGGTGAATGTGTAGTTCGATACGAGCCAGTGCCCGGAGACCTTCTCGAGGGTGACCCGGACGGTGAACTTCGCGTACCCGGTCGCTGCCCCCGACACCGGCTGCAGGAACTGGGTGACCGGGGCGAACAGCGTCACCGTGTTCGCGCCGTCCGAGATCGGGACGCTCCTCATCGTTTGCGTCGGCGCCGTCGCGACGACGAGGGTCTTCTGCTCGGCCCACTGCGACCACTGGGAAATCGGCCGCACGGGTCCGGACGTGGCCTGCGCGTCCGCCCGCGCGGTACCGGTCAGCTGCGGGAGGGCTCGACCGACCGCGTCCGCGGGCGATCGGTCCGTCCCGGGATTCCAGCTGAACATCGTGGTTAAGACCGACGACGCGACCTCCCGGGCGTCGCCCCGGTCGACGCCCTCGCTGCCCTCGTGCTGCTCGGTGCCTTGCCCCGCTCCGCTGCCGTCTCCGCCGATCGAGGTGTAGATCCAGCTGGCCAAGGCCAGCCCGAAGATGACGATCGCTGCAACGGCGACCACAGCGAGAAGCCGCCGCTGGTTGCCGCCGCCACGGCCGTTGAGAGTCGGAATCAGTCGCATTAGGTCAGGCCTCCTGCCTGGAACGCGGGGACGCGCGAGAGGATTCGCGCGACGTAGGGCTGGGTCTGTGTGCTGTAGTCGCCGCCGCTGGGCATGCCGCCCGCGCGGAGCACGGCCCCTTCACCTGCGTTGTATGCAGCGAGGTAGAGGCCCTGGGCGCCGCCCATCCCGGGCTTCACCTTGCCGGAGGCGATCGCTCCGTCGATGATCTTGGCGATCGTGCAGAGGTAGTCGGCCTGGCTCATCACCGCGTCGCCAATCGAGTTGATGTCGATCTTGCCGTCGCCGTCCCAGTCCTTGCCGTATCTCGCCCACGTCTCCGGCATGAATTGGGCGGGCCCGCCCGCTCCCGTCTTCGACACGGGGGCATTCGGCCCGTACCGGAAGCCGTTCTCCGCCTCAAGGTCTGCGGCGATGAGGGAGCTGGAGATCTGCGGGCACATCGTGCCCGCCTTGCGGATCCACGGATCGAAGGCCGGTGGGACCTTGCCCGGGCCGAGGTTGTCCGTGCCGCCACCGGGGTAGCCGCTTGAGCCGGTGGTGTCGCACTGCTCCGACGATGACCCGCCCGGCCCTGCGACCGATCCTGCGGCCACGTCGCCGCCGAGGACGCGATCGGGCGCGGTCCAGTGGACGTGGTCCTTGTGGTCGTTGAGGGTGCCCTGGTCGAACTTGTAGGGCTTGCCCATCGAGATGTTCGCATCGAACGGCGGTACGCCCCAGATGAGTTCCCGGGAATCGGGGAAGTTTTGGGCGATCCACGCGGCCACCGCAGGCAGGCGAGCGACGTCGCCGCCGATGTCGATGGCGATGCCACGGTTGTGGTTGTCGGGCCGGCCGAGGACCTGCTCGATCCGGGTGGCCGAGACCAGGGTGACTTCCGGGAAGGCCTTGCGGACAAGGTCCCACGAGCGCTGCTGCCCGGCGGTGGTGATTCCCGTGCCGGAGATGTTGCCGAAGCTGACGTGACCGCCCTCGATGCCCCCGGTGCGGTCGACCTGCCCGGGGCCGGTGTTCTGCGAGAACTGGGTGACGGTGGCCTGCTGTGCGGCAACCGGAGACGGGGTCGGGCCAGCCGCGCTGTCGGTGGGGGGCGCGCGGGGCGCGGACGGGTCCTGCGCCGCCGGCGCGGTGGCGCCGACCGGGGCCGGTGCGGGAGCTGCAGCCGGCTGGCCGCCGGGCTCGCCCGCAGCGTCGAACCAAGGCCGCGGGTCCACCGCGGACGTAGACGAGTCCGGGCCCTTGTAGCCGCCGGGATGGATCTCGAAATGCAGGTGCGCGCCCGAGCTCACGCCGGCATTGCCCTCCTTGGCGATGAGCTGGCCTGCGGTCACCTGCTGGCCCACCTTCACCAGCAGACCGTCGTTGTACATGTGGCCGTAGAGGCTGGATACCTTCTGTCCCTTGATGTTGTGGTCGATGATGATCCAGTTGCCGAACCCGCTGCTCGGTCCCGCCGACCGGACCAGCCCGTCCGCGAAGGCGTAGATCGGCGTTCCCTCGGGGCCGGAAACATCCATGCCCCAGTGCATCGCCCCGCTGCGGGGGCCGAAGGGCGAGGTGATCTGGTAGGTGCCCTGTTTCATGGGCTTGACGGTGCCCTCAGCGGATGGGATCGCGGCCGTGCCGCCGCCTGCGACCGCTGCACCGCCCGGGTTCGACGGTGTGCAGGCGTCATCATCGCTCGCGATGACGGAGATCAGGCCGAAGACCAAGAGAAGGCAGGACAGCGCCGCGCCCACCGCGACACCGATACCACCACCGGGCTTACTGCTCACTGCGCTGTCCTCGTTCGGTGGGTGATCGAGTACTCGTTCTCGCTGCCGGGGATGCCGCCCCAGTCAGCTGAAATACTCAGCCACCCAATATGGTTTGGGCTAGAACTCTGCTTCGGCACCCGTCGTGTGCCTGTTGATCAGCCGCGCTACCTTCAACCGGGCCTCCAGCTCGCGCACGCGGTCACTCTCCGCATCCCGGCCGATCTCCGCTTCGACGCACCACTTCTGCACCGTGCTGGCCGCGTAAGGGATGTGGCGCGAGACCTCGACACATGCTGCCCACCGCGTCATCGACGAGTCCTGGAGCATCTGGCGGACCGTCGCGAGGGCGGCGTCGCGGATCTCCGGGGTCGCGATCCGCGGGAATCGCGGGTTCTGTACTGCCGTCACTTCGTTCGTCCTCCTACTGCGCTGCGGCGGCCATGCGGTGCTCGAACCGCTTACTGGTTGCGTGCATGTGGCTATTCGTCTCCGTCGGCACCACATCGAGCTTGAACGGGATTCCCGGCTGCGTGTCGGACTCGCCGGCCTTGAGAAGGAACTTTCCGGTTCCGCTCGCGACGCGGCGGACCGGGTCATTCTGAGAAAGGGGATCGTCGATCGGGTTGCCCGACGCGGCCCACGCCGAGAGATTTGCCGCCTCCTTCTTGGAGAAGTGGGTGACCGCTCGGTTGCGCTCGACCTCGTCGGGTGGGATCGGTCCGTAGATCTTCACGCGGGCGCGTTCGATGAAGCCGAGGGCCTTCTGCCGCTCGGCGTGTGAATCGAACGCCTCCAGGTCCTTGATCGTGTGCGTGATCATGGTCGTCGCAACACCGTCGGTGCGCTGGGTACGAGTGATCTCGTCGGTCCGGTCGACGACGCCGCCACCTGCCGAGAGCACGCGCGCGAGCTCGTCCATTACCGCGTGGTAGTTCATCTGAGGGATCACGCCCTGGTCGGCGAGAATGTTCGCGCCCTTGATCGACGCGAATCCCTCTGCCCAGCAGGTCATGAGCGCGGCGGCGCGGAGCTTGCCGTTGCCCTCCGGGATACGACTGATGTCAATGCAGATCGGCCGGCCCGAGGTGATGTCGAGCTGCTCGCTGGTCGGAGCGTTGAAGATCGACCCGAAGGGGCCAGCGATCACAGCGGTGAGGGTTTGCCGCAGGCGCAGCGTCGCGTCGAAATACTGGTCCGTCGCGCGGCCACCGAAGTGGTCCTCCGCGGTGCCGTCGTAGGCGCCCGATGCCTCGACCAGATCCTGGGGGCCATCGCGGAACACGTTCAGTAGATCCGCCAGCAGAGGGGCCTTGTTGCCCGTGAAGTTGCCGCTGCGGTAGAGCTGCCGCAGGCCGGCGGCGATCATGGTCTCCTCGAAGTCTTCGAGGCGTCCGCCGCGGACCATTTCGAGCAGGGACGCTGTCACCAGTACCTGGCGGGACTCGATCTCCAGACGCACTGCGGCTTCGACCTCCGCGGGCAGGCCGCGGTTGAGGATCTGACCGAGAGCGCCGACACCGAGCGGGTTGATCTTGCTGGCACCGAAGCCGAAGTCGATGACCTGGCCGTCGAGCGCCTCCACGACGGCGCGGTAATCGGGCTTGATGTCGCCGAGCAGCAGCGGCACGTCCCCGTGGGCGCAGTCGCCCACGACGATGCGGCGGGCGAGGGTGGATTTTCCGAATCCGTTGAGCGCGAGGATGAATGCGGCGGGAGCGCTGATGAGGCCAGCGGCGTACCAGGAGAGAGGGTCAAAGGCGACGATCTGCCCGGACTCCTGGTGAGTGCCGACCGGAGTTCCGACGATCGGGGAGTTGCTGCCGATCGCCCACGGGAACAGACCCGGGAGCTGAGCGGTCGTGGCGCGCCACTCGGGCATGCGCTCGATCGTGGCCATGCGGCCGCCGCCGCGGCCGATGAAGCCCTGCCGCGACGACTCCAGGAGCGGCACGTCGAAGCTGACGCCGCGCTCCTGCGCATCGCGTTGCCGCTGCCGGCGCACGTTGTCTCGGTTGATCAGGATCCGGGCGTGCAGACGCTTCGGTCCGCTGCCCGTGCGCGCGAGGTCTTCGAGGTCGTCGCGCTCACGCTCAGTCATGGTCGGCTTGAGCATGGAGGCCTGGGCCTGCTTGACCGCGTTCTTGCGGCGCATCGCCTCGACGGACAGTTCGCCGGCGTCGAGACGGAGTCCAACTCCGTGGTCGTCGGTGGCCGATTGGGCGTGTCGCCCCGGCAGAACGGTGGTCATGCGGCTTCCTCCGTGCGGTGGTAGGGGCGGCTGGGGTGCTCGGCGACGGTGCCGTGTTCGGGGAGTAGGACTCCGACGCCGAGCGATGCGGCGAACAGCTCGGCGTTGCGGTCGAATCCGCGACGTGCGGCCAGGCGCGCGCCGAGCGGGAGGTGCTCTGATCGGATGGCAGTGGTGCTGGGCTCGGCGTCGAAGTCGGTGAGCGTCGTCGAGACGAGGAACCGCTCGAGCATGGTCCCCTCCTCGTTCGTCGGCCGGTACGTGATCGCGACCCGGGCGCGGGAGGCATTGGTCTGCGTGAGCATCGCGTGAACCTCCGGCGTGACGGTGTCCGCGGGCTGGTGGACCCAGGACGCCGAGACGTACCCGTCGTGCGAGAACCAATCCCGCGTCTCGTGCGGCGTGATCGGTCCGCAACCGGGCCAAGTCGGAATGTTCTCGTCTGCTTCCAGGTGCCCGGTGTATGCGTCGCTGATCCACGCCGCGATCCGCTCTTCGGGCAGCGGGTCCGACACCAATCCGCTCTGCGCCAGGGAACCGAGAAGGTTCGGCAGACGCCGGCCGATCTCGACGGCGTGCTCGTCGAGATCTCGGTGCTGCTTAGTAGCCGCACGGAAGGTCACGCCCAGCCGCGCGACCTCGTGGTCCCCGTTTCGGTCCCAGACTGCTGTGACCGCGGTGATGTCCGGGGAGTTGCTGACCAGCTCGACGGACTGCAACCAGCTGTGGCACCACAGGTCCAGATCCGGGCTGGTACCCGGCCACACCGCGAGCACGACGGTGTGGTCGCCGGTATCCGGGCTCGCGACGAGCGCGAAGGGCTGACCGCCGGCGCTCTGCGCGTCGCGTACGGATAGGCCCGAACGGATGCCGGGGAGATGCAAGGTCGTCGAGCGCTTCTTGCGTGCCATCAGGGCGTTCCTTTCTGAACGGTAGGTGGGTCAGGCCGCGACGCGGTCGCTGATCGTTGCGTGGGACGGCAGAACCAGGCCGATGCCCATGCCGTGGGCGAACAGCGCGGCTTGCTGGTTGTAGGCCAGCCGAAGGTCAAGGCGGGACGCAGTGCCGAGGTCCGACAGGAGCGACTCGACCTTGCTCAAGTCCCCGTCGGTCGGGATCGTCACCGTCACCGAGATCATGAAGCGGCTCACGCCGGCGCCGAGCGCCTGCTCCTCGCGGGCCTGGCGGGTGCGCTCGACGCGCAGCCGCGCCTCCTCCGAGAGACGACCGACGCGGCCGGTCACTGCGCGCTCGGCGTCGATGTGGTCTTCGTCGACGATGCGGGTCGATTCCGCAGGTGTGTGCGGGCGGTAGCAGACCACCACGCGCTTGCGAGGAATCTCCGAGCGGGGGGCGAGCACTTCCTCGAGCACGTGTGCGTCGACCGCCGAGGCCGGCGGCTTGCGCATCACGTAGCTGACGCTCATCCCTGCGTCATGCAGGTAGTAGCCGCGCTTGTCGTCGGCCGACAGCGGCCCCGCATCGGCCCAACTGAACCCGAGGTCCTGGCCCTGCAGCAGCGCCGTCTCCACATCGAACTCGTCGGCGGGTGAGTACCCGCGGCGTGTGATGGCGATGATCTCGCGCTCGCCCATCGGACGGCACGGCAGTCCGGACGTCGCGATCACGTCGACGATGCGCGGCAGTCGACGAGCGATATCGTCCGCCTGCTCGACGGTGTCGCGATGGCGCATCCCGATGTCCGCATTGAACGTGATCGACATCCGTCCCTCGAGGCGAACCTCGGCGGAGGGGACAGCGTAGTTGGCCTCCGTGTGGATTTGCTTGGCGACCGGGTGCGCGTTCTCCTTGACCTGCTTCTCGTGCTGCAGCGCCACGCGCTGAGCCGACTCGGGCAGCGTCTCCACGACGGCCACCAGAGCTTCGACATCCGGCGACTGGCCGTTGAAGGCGATCGCTCCACCGAACTGCTGGACCATCTGATCGAGGCGGGCCTGATCGATCCACTCCGAGCCTTGCGGCCACGTCCTGAGAACGACCGTGTAGAAGTCACCGACCTTGATCAATCCGAACCGCGTGCCGTCGATCGCCACATGCTCCGAGAGCTGCGAATTGGCCAGCACCCCCGGGCACCGGGCTGACGGGACCTGAGTGCCGCCGCCGGAGCGGTAGTGGTTCTCCCCGGAGCGCAGCGAACCACCACGTCCCCGCGATTCCAGGGCGATCTCCCACCAGCTCTTCCCGCCCCAGGACAGCCACAGTGGCGCGACGATCACGATGGCGATGAGGACCGCACCGATGCGCACCAGGCCGGGCAGTGGCAGCGCGAAGCACAGCAACACCACGATCGCCGCCGCGATGAACACGTAGGTGCCCGTGCTCGTGCCGCCGAACATGCCGCTCTTGCGCGGCTGGGTCCAGCCTCCGTACAGCAACCGCTGTTCCGTCTCAGCCATCGTCCTATCCCTTCATCGCATGTGCGCCATAGCCGGACTGCAGTGCCGGTCGTTCTGCCGCGGCGCCGGCCGCTACGGGCGTCGACGGCGCCGACGCATTGGACTCACCCTCGGGCGCGCTCTGCGCGAGCTGGGCAGCAGAACCGGCCACACCACCCGCAGCGCCACCGGGCAGCGAGGACTTCGCCGGCCCAGGATTGCGACCGCCACCACCACCTTGTCCGGACGACGGGCTCCCCGATCCAGGCGTGGGTCCCGGCGAAGGCTTCGGCCCGGGTCCGCCCTGCCCGCCACCAGAGGGCGGTCCCGATGGAGGCCCGGGCTTGCCGCCAACCGCCGACGGGCCGCGACTGGCCACCGAAGACATCCCCGCGCCCGCGCCCGCCGCACCGGACGCCCCGCCGGTCGCCACGAGCGAGCCGACCGCGACCGCGGCCCCGGCCACCATGCCCGCTGCCGCGAGACCAGAACCGCCACCACCCATCGCTCCGATCGCCGGAGCCACGAGCTTCATCAGCGACGGGAGAACGAAGGCGGCCATCGTGAACAGCACGATCCCCAGTAGCTTCATCTGCGGATCCTGAGACGGTGTGCCCGCGGCCGTGAACGCCACCACATACACCAGCGCGCCGACTGGTTTGAACAAGAGGAAGGCGATGACCCACCCCTGGAGCTTCTGGTACGCCTGCGATCCCGGACCGGTCCCGGCCCACGTCGCAGCGATCGGGATCATGGCCATTACCACGATCAACATCGCCTGACGCATCACCAGCAGGAACAGCTGGAGTAGCGCGCCGAGGAAGCCGACCAGCGCGATGATCGCGACGCCCGCGACGGGCATCAGCCCACTGACCGCGCCGAGCTGCATGGTCTTGATGACCTCGCCGCCGGTGTTGCCCTTCAACACGACCGATCCCAGCACCCAGTTGGAGAAGGCGTCGCCGATGGCCGTCCCCAGCATGACGAAGCTCGAGAACATCGTCGTCGTGAACACCGCGCGGACCAGCGAGGTCCATGCCGCCTCCGACTCCTCCACGAGCCCCTTGCGCGAGACAGCCATCCGGAGCGCCACGAACGACAGCGACACGATCAAGCCCACGATCTGCAGCTCCAGGGTGTAGTCCCTCACGATCTGCAGGATCGACCCCGACTGCGAATTCTCTTGCGGGCCAAGCTTCGGGCTCGGCATCGCGATCCACCACGACATCGATAGCTCCAGCGCCTTACCCATGGCCTCGTTCATCGACTCGACGATCTTGTCGAACGAACCGCCAACTGCCGCACCAACTGTCTTGTTGAAGACGGTGCAGGGTAGGACGGTGAGGGGGTTGGGCGAGCATCCTGGATCCGCCGATGCCCGGCCGGCGCCGGCGACAAAGTTCCCGAGGCTCAGGGCCGCGACGGTGAGAAGCCCGATCGCGAGTGAGGGAATTCGAGCGACGAAGGCGCGCAGGACCTTACTGCGCTTGGTCTCGTCGTCCTCGTGGGTGCAGGTTGCAGTCACCATCGCCGGGACCATCTCCCATCAAGTTGGTTCTCAACCGCGCCCGTGCCGAGCGCGGGAAGGGGCAGCTTCCACATGCCGTCGCGCCAGACGACCTGCATATCGGTTCGCACACCCTTGGAGGTGTCGCCGGGAAGTCCGAAGATGAAGCTCACGAGCGCGTACTCTCCGGAGAATTCGGAGACCCTGACTCCAACCGGGACGTTCCCCGGACCACCGCCGCCGGCCCAGGTCGTTGACTGGGTCCGTCCATCGAGTCGTTCGAGTTGCTGACGCGCATCCGCGGCACCAGCAGACCCGTCGCTGATCGTTCCGCGGTCGAGAAGACTCTGCCGGCGTCCGCCGTCCGTCTCATACGTCAGCCGGAAGGTCAGCTGCCACGCTGCCATGACCGCGCCCTGGGGTGTGCGAGCGAACCCTTCAGGCACGCCGTTGACGATCTTCGAGGGGCCGTCCGAGGTGGAGAACGGCATCGCCACGCCGTTGAACAGGTACTGCCACATCAGACCGCGCGGCGGGCCGGTGAGCCACTCCGGATCGGTCGCAGTGAAGGCAGGGCCGCCCGTCTGGGGGAGAGCGATCCCCACGGCGTTGCTCGGCACCTCCAGGCGCCGTCCGTTGATGTCCACGCGCGGTGTGCCGAACTGACTGCGCAGGTCGGTGCCCGAATCGGCTGACGGCGGGCGGGCGACCGTCGTGCTCGGCCCCGCCGCGTTCGGCCCGTCGAGCTTCGGCCGGGTGCTCGGGACCGCGAGGATCACCACCGCCACGATCACGATCACTGCAATGAACAGGCCACTGATCAGCGTCCAGTTCAGACGCCGATTGCGGCCGTTCTCGTCGTTTCCTCCGGTCGGCGCAGGGGAGGGGGTCTGGGGTGTTGTCATCGTTGGCTCCTTCGGTGGGGTCCGCAGCTACGCGCTGCGGAGCTGCACCGCATCCTTCGGGATCTCCTTGACGGCCTCAATGGCGGGCGGGAGCTTCGAGAGATCGGGCTGGCAGGTCGCCTGCGGCGTCACCTGCCCTGGCAGCGCGGTCGGGGTGGTCTCCGTGCCTGCCTTGCAGGGCGGTACTGGGATGACCAGGCCCCAGTCGTTCGCTGCTGTCCACACCACCTCGAGGTGGTTGACCGTGAGCGAGCTGTCGGTCTGGCGCGCGAAGACGTCGATCTTGGCGCCGTCGTTGGTGAAGGTGGTGACCTTGTAGGCCATCACCGTGGGCGCCAGAGTGGGGTTGACGGTGGTCGTGTTCATCCGGATCCGCTGAGCGATCCACCAGTCCCGTCCCCGGCCTGGGGCGATGAGGTCGCGCGTTACCGCGATCCATTCGCCCTGCCCGGTGTTGTCGTTGCGGGCGATGCCGTTGCGGGTGGCAGCGTTGATCGCCGCCAGGGCGGCGCCGGCGCTATCCCGCTCGTACCCAGTAGGGGCCGGCTCGGTGCGGTTCTTGGGACCCTGGTCGGCGACAGGTACCTCGACGCCGTTGAACTTGGTCCACGACAGGTTCGTAGGGCCGCCCGCCGCACCGGTCGTACTCTCGCCGCCCCCGCAGCTGGTGGCCACCACGATGATCGCGGCCACCACTGCGATGGCCGTGATGAGCACGCCGCGGCGGGTGCGTAGGAAGGTGACTGCAGATTCGATCACGATCTTCATTCCTCACTTGATGATCGCGTCGGCGATCGGGGATGCGCTGCTGATGAGCACGGCGGCGGCGAGCACCTTGATCAGGCGCTCCTGGGCGGGGATCCCGAGCGGCATGCTCTTGCTGGCCGGTTCCAGCCACCAGAACCCGCCGATAGCCATGAGGAGCGCGATCAGGAGGGCGTAGAAGATCCAGTTTCCCCAGCCGAGCATCAGCTCGATCGGCTTACGCATCGTGTCGGGCATGGGGACGTACGCCACCATGATCGTCGTCGTTAGCGAATTCATCATCAGCACAGTGCCTTTGCTACGCGGTGGCGGCGTCCATGATGCCGGTGGCGCCGGCCGCGATGACCGCGCCCACGCACACCCAGAGCACGATCTTCATGGCCTTGTTGTCGTTGCGCTCGGAGTATTTCTCGATGGCGAAGATCGCGCCGGCGCCGATGAGGGCGCAGACGCCGACGAAGTAGACGATCCACTTGCCCCAGCCGAGCAGCCGGAGGAACTTCTCGGCGAACGGCGGGGTCTGAGTCTGGACGTTGATCGTGTCGGCGAGTACGTCGGTGTTCGTCGCGGCGTGCAGCTGCGTCGCGACGTCGACGAGGGTGGGGATGGTGGTCATGTGCGCTGTCCTTCGTTTCGAGGTGTTTCTGCTTCTGCCCTAGCTGGGCAGTACGTGAGGGAGTTCGTCGACGGCGTGCTGGTGCAATGCCATGGCCAGCTCTCCGACTGCGGGATGGACGCCCTGGCGGAGGTCCTTCGGGGCGCGGCGGGGGGCGACGTACTGGTCCGGCACGACCGGGAGGTCGCTCCGTGGGATCTCCACGAACTGCTCGAGCCACGGCACGGAGAAGATCCGCAGCGGTTCTCCGAACGCCGGGCGATCAGCCAGCGAGAACACCAGGTCCCGCTTCCGCCGCACCTGCGGGCTCCGCTCGCCGCGGTTTGCCGCCACGACGATCAGCGCGATTAGCGCGGAGGGGATCTGCTCCGTGTAGTACTGGCGCAACGCCACGTGCGCGGCATCGAGCCCGTCCATGCTGTCGCGCACCACCAGCGCGCACAGAGGCGACTCGTGCTGCCCGGGCACACCAGGCCACTTCCGCCCGCCGTCGCCGGCGAACGGGAGCATCTGCGCGAGCGTCGACACACCCGCTCCACCGTGTGGCGACACGAGCCACAGCAACGATTCCGCGCCGCCCCGACGCGGGGTCACACGGACGTCCATGGCCTCTTCGTGGTCCGCGAGCGGTGCAATCCCGGACGTCGGGATCGGACCGGTCACTGGTCGCGCCGTCATCGCCGTGCTCCGGCGAGCGCGCCATGACGCTTGGCCTGGGCGGCGTTGTAGTGCCGGTGCGCCGACGCCTCGAAGTCGTCGCCGATCGTCGCGGCCAGCTCGAGCATCGCCCACTGCGTGGACTTCTGCAGCAGGTCGTGAACGATCGGGCCGTCGAGGCCCAGGTGGTCGTCGTACGGAAGGTCGAGCACCCTGGAGGTGTTCGGGGCCTGCATCTCGGCGGGGCGGTCATCGTTCTTGCGTAGCTGCTCGATCTCGGCGGCGAAGTCCTGATGCAGCTGCTTGGGCTTGAACGTGCCCTTCTGGCCGGTGTTGTTGACCAGGACGACCGCGCGCGAGACCAGGTGCCGGTACTCGGCGATGTCGCGCCCGGTGTTCGGATCCTGCAGAGGCTTCTCCGTGAGCAGATCCGCCGGGTAGTTGTTGAGGAACTTCAGTGCCTGACGCGCCTTCTTGACCGTGCCCCGGGCGGTACCGGTCACGATGACCACGCGGTCCGCGCGCGCGAGCGCGGCCTTGGTCACGTCGTGGTGCATTTCGGTGCCGCAGTCGGTGACGATGATGGGGAAGATCTTCTCCGCCACGTCCAGGAGGGCGTCGTACTCCTGCGCGGTGAGCATGTGCGCGGCGGCGAGGTTGTCGCTGCCCTGAACGGCCTCGAAGTTGCCGCTGCTCTTGCCGGTGTAGGTCGTGAACGTCGGGTACGAGACGTTGTCCCGGGCGTCGATCTGACCGTCGGGGCCGTGGCTGAACAGCTCCTTGTTCGCCAGCAGGTGACGAATGTCGTAGCGGCTGGGCTGATCGAGGCGGTCGGCGAGCGTGCCGGTCGCGGGGTTGGCGTCGATGCCGAGGACGCCGCTCGCGTCGACGTGCAGGCCGAGCGCGGTGAGGAGCGCCGCGACGGAGGTGGTCTTGCCGGCGCCGCCCTTGACGGTGATCACGACGACCTTGTAACCGCAGACGCCCGGGCTGACGTTCACGCGCTGGACGAGACCCGCGCGGCGCAGATCGGCCTTCGACGGTCCGGGGTTCACGCTTCCCCCGCTGAGGTTGAAGATCAGGCGGCGCATGCCGCTGCTCGGCGGTTGCTTCAAGTCGCCCGCACCGTCGCTGAACAGCGTGTGCGTGGGGCCGTTCTCCGGCACCGGTGCGAGCGGCGGGGCGGGGCGGTACGCCATGGTCGGCGGCTCGTTCGACTGCATCGCGCTGTAGGCGGGCTGCTGTCCGGGCTGCGGCTGCGCGCCGACCCACCGCTGCGGATCGAACTGTGCCGCGGGAGGAGGGCCGGGGACCGCATGCAGCGGGCGGCTTGCGTGGTTCGGGTCGAAGTAGCCCGAGAATCCCCCGGTGTTTCCGTGATCATCGGGCTGGTTGGTCGCGGATGCCTCCTGGTCGAAGTCGACGAATTCCGGCTCCACCGGGCGATGCTCCGGTGCGGACGGTCCCTCCGGGGCCGCGGCCCATTTCCTGGCCCAGGCGGGGGTCTCGTCGACCTCGGGCTGGTCCCGGGGATCGGTGCCGTTGAGGTTCGTGTTCACGTCGTCCTCACCGTCCTCGTGCGGGTCGAAGTTGTTCGTGGTGATCGTCATTGGGCGTGTCCTTCCGGGAAGCGGGTGGGGTAGCGGTCGCGGTCGTTGGTTTGGGTGGGCGGGTCGCGGGGGGCGGCGCGGGGGGCGGTTTGACCCTCGGCGAGGTGGCCGTTGTCGCGGGCGCCTCGGTCGCGACCGGCACTGCGATCGGTGACGAGATCGCGGGCGCCGACGGCGCGCTGGCAGAAGGGAGAAGGGATGTGATGCCGATGACCGCACCGGCGCCCAGCGCGAACAGGATCAGAGCGGAGGCCGCCACCACCGCCGCGCCCCGGTGTTCTCCGACCGAAGGGCCGTGCAGGCGCCACCAGTAGCGGAAGTCACTGACGAGGTAGCGCACGCGATGCGTACTGGTTACTCGTCGGCTGCTACGGGACATTGTGCCTCCCTTTCTCATTCGTGAGGTCGTCCGTTACCGGGGTCCGGTCGGGGTCTGAGCGGTGGTGGTCGGGGTCGAATCTTATCTCCAGCTGACAGGCTTGGTAAGGGGTTGACCAGCAGGGATGCTGTGGTGGACATGTCCGTCACGAGGTCGTAGTTTGGCGGTGGGACGGTGCCCAGCAGCGGGTGCACAACCACACACGGGG
>NZ_VIGX01000278.1 GCF_007858475.1 Tsukamurella conjunctivitidis | reverse complement strand
GAGTCATATCCTTGCAATAATGGGTAGATAAACTCATGAATCGCAATCGGTTGTTGAGCTTTATAACGCTTTTCAAAGTCATCACGCTCTAACATGCGCGCAACCGTGTGGCGTGATGCTAATTGAATCATGCCAGCTGTACCAAGCTCGCCTAACCATTGGGAGTTGAAGACAACTTTGGTTAACTTAGGATCGAGCACTTTAAAGATCTGCTCTTCATAGGTTTTAGCATTTGCTAAGACCTGCTCACGAGTGAGCGGCTTACGAGTAACATCTTTGCCTGAAGGGTCACCGATCATGCCGGTGAAGTCACCGATTAGAAAGTTTACTTCATGACCGAGATCTTGAAAATGACGCATCTTATTGATAACGACGGTATGTCCGAGATGTAGATCTGGAGCTGTAGGGTCAAATCCTACTTTAATGCGGAGCTGACGATTCTCTTTCAATTTAGCGGTTAAATCTTCAATGGAGATCACTTCATCAGTACCACGTTGAATAATCTCTAGACTCTCTTCTATGGTTGCCATAC
>NZ_VIGX01000277.1 GCF_007858475.1 Tsukamurella conjunctivitidis | reverse complement strand
GCGATCCAGCCGGCGTGGCGGCCCATGACTTCGACGATCATGACGCGTTGGTGGGATTCGGCGGTCGAGTGCAGCCGGTCGATGGCGTCGGTGGCGATGGTCAGGGCGGTGTCGAAGCCGAAGGTGACGTCGGTGCAGTCGATGTCGTTGTCGATGGTTTTGGGTACGCCGACGACGGGGACGCCTTCGTCGGCCAGCCAGGAGGCGGCGGTGAGGGTGCCTTCGCCGCCGATGGGGATGAGGACGTCGATGCCGTTGTCGTCGAGGGTCGCCCGGATGCGGTCCAGGCCCGCGCGCAGGATGTCGGGGTGGGTGCGGGCGGTGCCGAGCATGGTGCCGCCCTTGGTGAGGAGGCGGTCGTTGCGGTCGTCGTCGGAGAGCTGGATGCGGCGGTCCTCGAGCAGGCCGCGCCAGCCGTCCTGGAATCCGACGACTGCGGAGCCGTAGCGGGAGGCGCTGGTGCGGACCACCGCGCGGATGACCGCGTTCAGGCCGGGGCAGTCACCCCCGCCAGTGAGCACTCCGATCCGCA
>NZ_VIGX01000276.1 GCF_007858475.1 Tsukamurella conjunctivitidis | reverse complement strand
TGACCCGCGCGTGGATGCGGCGCTCGCCGCGCGCGGTCATGTGCGACCGGGCGCGCAGGGAGGCGCTCCCGTCTTTGCTCCGACAGGTGGGTCGGGGGCTCCGTTGGCGCAGAATGCGACGCCTGTCCAGGGAGTACCCAACGGGAACCTGGAGGGACATGACGGGCAGGGCGGGCCGGGCCGCGGTGGTTCCAAGGCCACACGCATCACCCTGGCGGTCCTGGTCGTCGCGGCACTGGTCCTGCTGGGGGTCGTGTGGGCGATCTTCCGCGGTGCCAGTGGTGGCGGCGAGTCGGACCAGCCGACCCCGGCCTCCGGCACCGCCCAGTCCTCCACCGCGTCGCCCTCGTCGACCCCCACCCCCAGCGCGACTGCGGGCGGGGAGGTCAAGTACCCCGCACCCAACGGGGCCGTGGCTGCCACGACGATCGTCACGCCCTCCGGCAACATTGCCTGTGACCTCCAACCGGATTCGGTGACCTGTTCGATCGTGGAGCAGTCCTATGCCCAGAATGGTCTGGAGGACTGCGGCG
>NZ_VIGX01000275.1 GCF_007858475.1 Tsukamurella conjunctivitidis | reverse complement strand
CCCAGCCGTCTGCACCGCAGGGGCACGAGGGGTCCGGGTGCTGTCGGATGCGGGCATGTGCATGTGGGGCGCAGCCCGTCGGTGTTCCCCGGATGGGGGAGGTCCGCGACGCCCTCGTGCTCAGGTGGGCAGGACGCCGTTCACTGCGGCAATGACCACCATGGTCACGAGGAACCCGACGAGGTAGTTCAGCCACAGGAAGCGCACCCAGCCGGCGTGCGCTTCCGCCGACTTCTCCACCGTCACCCCCCACCAGGGAAGTACCGAGAGGGCGTAGACCAAGCACAACGGAGCGACCCACCCCGCTGCCCCACCTGCGAGCAGCAGGAGGAGGGACGCCAGGAGATAGCCTGCGGCCGCCAGGCGCACCGTCGCCCGAGGACCGATCTGGGTGGCCACCGAGCGCAGACCGGCCTGCCTGTCCGGCACCACGTCCTGGACGGCGCCGAAGGCCTGGGAGGCCATGGACCACAGGAAGAACGCCACCAGCGGCAGGGCGACCTCCCGGGTGGCCAGCGACACGGAGGTCAGGG
>NZ_VIGX01000274.1 GCF_007858475.1 Tsukamurella conjunctivitidis | reverse complement strand
CCTCATGATCATGGGGCTCTTCCGGATGGGGTCCTTCATCCCCACCCCGGGTGTCGACTCCGTGGCGATCAGCACCTGTCTGGCCGAGCAGGACCAGTCCTCGTTGCTGGACCTGGTGAACCTGTTCTCCGGTGGAGCGCTGATGCAGCTGTCGGTCTTCGCGCTGGGGATCATGCCCTACATCACGGCCTCCATCATCATCCAGCTGCTGCGCGTGGTCATCCCGCGCTTCGACGACCTGCACAAGGAAGGGCAGACCGGGCAGTCGACGCTGACCCAGTACACCCGGTACCTCACCATCTTCCTGGGCGTCCTGCAGTCCACGACCATGATCTCCCTGGCCCGCTCGGGCCAGCTCTTCCCCGGTTGCTCCGAGGACATCATCTCCGACCGCTCCGTCACCGGCTTCCTCATCATGCTCATCGTCATGACGGCGGGCACTGCGGTCATCATGTGGCTGGGCGAGCTCGTCACCGAGCGCGGCATCGGCAACGGCATGTCCCTGCTGATCTTCACCTCCATCACGGCGACCC
>NZ_VIGX01000273.1 GCF_007858475.1 Tsukamurella conjunctivitidis | reverse complement strand
CATGGCCCGGACGGCATCCGTGATCTCGTCGACGAAGCGGAACGATCCGATGTACTCGATCTCGCGCGTCACCAACTGACCCAGGGCGGAGGGCACCTCTCCTGCAGGCGTGTTGCCGACCTGCACCACGCGACCACCCTTTCTGACGCTGAGGAAGAGATCCCCCAGGGTCCGGGGTGCCCCTGACGCCTCGATGACGACGTCCACGTCCTCGGGCAGGTCCTGTCCCTCCGCACGGTTCACGACCTGGTCGGCGCCCATGCGACTCGCGATCTCCAGGCTGGGGGGCGCAATGTCGGAGGCCCAGACCTCTGCGGCACCGGCGAACTTCGCGGCGGCCACACACAGCGAGCCGATCGGACCCACGCCGTTGACCAGGACGCGCTGCCCGTGCAGGTCCCCCGCACGGTGCACGGCATGGAACGCAACGCCCAGGGGCTCTGCGACCGCACCGTGACGGGTGGACAGACCGTCCGGCAGGACACGGATCTGGTCCGCCCTGGCCACACGGTAGGTGGAGAAGCCACCCTGCTC
>NZ_VIGX01000272.1 GCF_007858475.1 Tsukamurella conjunctivitidis | reverse complement strand
CGACTGCCCCAGGACAAGGTCACCTTCACTGACGCCATGCAGTCCGGCGCCTCCTACCGGTGGGTCGTGCGTGCCGTCGTGGACGGGGTGCTCTCGGCTCCCTCGAATGAGGTGGGCGGACCCGGCGAGGTGGTCGCCTCACTGGAGGATCCCGAGCGTGACGACAACGGGCCGGGATCCTATGTCTACCCGAAGAACGGTGCCTTTGTGCCGGGAGCCTTCGACCTGACGAAGGTCGAGGTCCTGGACGCGGGGGTCTCCTGGTCCTTCCGCTCGACGATCGCCGGGGAGGTCACGAACCCCTTCGGTGGCAGCGCCATCTCCCTCCAGCACATTGAGTACTACATCGGTGACGGGACGGGCGGGGCGACCCCGGCACGTGGGGGGACCAACATGGACACCGCCTCCGGATGGAACCGCGTGGTGGTGGCCGATGGTCGCTTCAATGCCGCCGGGGTCTACGACACCGGGAACACCCGGGTCGCCGACGTCGGATTGACGGCGAAGGCCACGGACCACACGATCACGCTGAGC
>NZ_VIGX01000271.1 GCF_007858475.1 Tsukamurella conjunctivitidis | reverse complement strand
GTCATGAGCTGGGTGCGCATGAACGCCTGGAGTGTCAGGGGAGCCCCGGGGTTGCGCAGGGACAGGGGCCTCCCGTGCTCCAGGCCGACTATCGGCTCGCCGGAGAGGAAGTTGAACGCCATCAGGCCGCCCCCGTCCGCCGGGCCCTGCAACGCCTGGGCGTAGAGCAGGTCATAGAGCGCATGACGTGGCAGATCCACCCCGGCCGCCGTGGCGAACTCGGAGAACACCCCGACCCACTGGTCCCACTCCGAGGCTCCGTTGTTGGAATGCACCATGGCCACGGGAAACCCCTCGGGCGTGGCGACCAGGTCCAGCTCGGGATGCACCCGGCCCAGGGAGCGTTCCAGGACGACCATGGCGAAGACGGAGGTCCCTGCGGAGACGTTGCCCGTGCGCGGTTCGACTGCCCGCGTGGCCACCATGCCCGTGCCTGCGTCCCCCTCGGGGGGACACATGGGAACGCCCGCCCCGAACACACCGGTGGGGTCCAGGAGGCGAGCTCCCTCCTCGCTCAGACTGCCCGCATCCTGCC
>NZ_VIGX01000270.1 GCF_007858475.1 Tsukamurella conjunctivitidis | reverse complement strand
CCCTACTACGACAGGGACTTCCTGGCCACCGCCTTCGAGGCGGAGGGGCAGGGGCTCTTCGACGTGCGCAGCGCCGTGCTGGGGCACCTGCAGCAGGGAGGGGCGCCCTCACCCTTCGACCGCCTCCTGGCCACGCGCCTGGTGCACTCGGCCCTGGAGGTCCTCGCCGACCAGTTCCGGGCGGGCACCGATGACGCCGTCTACATCGGCACGACCTCCAACACCACGGCCGCCCGGCCCGTCGACCGCATGGAGGACGACCTGGACAAGGTCAACCGCCGCCCCCGTGACCAGTGGTGGATGGACCTGCGACCCGTCCTGGAGACCGTCTCCCTGCAGAACTCCGGGAACGTGCCCACCCCGGTCTCGATCATGGACGCCGTAGACCCGACCGAGTGAACGACCCTGACCGAGTGAACGATCCGACCGACTGAACGACCCCGGCCCCGCCCTCGTCCCCCCGCGACGCCCCGCGCGACGCCCCGGACACGCGGGCACACCATCCACAGGAGCAGACATGAGTGACATCCCCACC
>NZ_VIGX01000269.1 GCF_007858475.1 Tsukamurella conjunctivitidis | reverse complement strand
TCCACCCCGTCGCGGCGCACCAGCAGATCAGCCACCGCCTGGGCCGCCGGAATGCGCAGACCGAGGTGGCGGCAGCGGGAGCGGATGGTGGTGATCATGTCCTCGGGACTGGGTGCGCACAGCAACCACACGGTGCGCTCGGGCGGTTCCTCGATGGCCTTGAGCAGGACATTGGAGGTGCGCTCCGCCATGCGGTCCGCATCCTCCACGACAATCACCCTCCAGCGTCCCTGCGAGGGCGCGACCTGGGCACGCTGGACGAACTCGCGGGCCTCCGCGATCTGGATCTGTACCTTGTCGGTGGAGATGGACAGGACATCCGCATTGGTCCCCGCCAGGGTCGTGCGACACCCCGCGCACTCCCCACACCCGGGGACGGGACCCGTGCACTGCAGGGCGGCGGCGAACGCGCGCGCGGCAACCGAGCGCCCCGACCCCGGGGGACCGGTGACCAGCCACGCATGGGCCATGGACCGCTCCCCGGCTGCGTCTCCCGGCCCGCCCTCGC
>NZ_VIGX01000026.1 GCF_007858475.1 Tsukamurella conjunctivitidis | reverse complement strand
TCGGCGCAACCACACTGCGCACCCGCGGCCGCCCATCCACACCCCGGACTCTAGCGGCTCAGGGCCCCACTCAGGTGGGGCCGAATGAAACCGCCCTACCGGGGCCAGATCAACTTGACATAGCCAGTCGCGGATCAGTGGTGGCGTCGAGGCTGTCGTGGTTGCCCACAACGTGCGGTGGCCGGTATCGCGTTGGCGATCCGGTCGCAGTAGACCTCGAACGAAAAAGCCCCACCAGTCCCGGAGGATGATGGGGAGCAAACTTGCTGCAGGGACACTTCACCTGCTGTGGTGACTATAGCACATCGAATCACATGCGTGTAATTCTCGCCCGAAAGGAATTGTCTAGCCCTACTTGACACTTGCCGTAAAGGGGGTCTAGACTTACAGTATGAAGCGCAGGGACATCATCAAACGACTGAGGCAGATCGCCAAGGACCGCGGCGAAGAACTCATCCTGGTCGAGGGCGGTCGCCACACCAAGGCGTCGATCGGTGACAGGAACACCACGATTCCCCGCCACAACGAGGTCAACGAGATGACTGCGAACAGCATCATCAAGCACATGGAAGGCAAGGAGGCAGGCGAATGAGGGTTACAGCGAACGCCACTCGGTCGGGTGGCTGGTGGGCGGTCGAGGTTCCTGAGTTGCCCGGCCTGTTCACTCAGGCCCGTCGACTGGATCTGATCGAAGCCGAGGTCGTGGACGCAGCCGAGGCGTTGGGGGTGTCGGTCGACGGGGTCGATGTGGTGCCGCTGGTGGAGGGTGTTTCTCCTGCTGCTGTGCGTGTGGTTCAGGACGGTATCGCTGAGATGGAGCGAATGCAGGAGTCTGTGGCTGTGAAGTCTCGGAGTTTGGTTGCCGAGTTGCGCGAGGCGGGGCTGTCGGTGCGGGATGTTGGCACGGTGATGAAGGTGTCGCCTCAGCGGGTGTCGCAGTTGTCGCAGCCTCGGAAGGCGAAGCGTGCGGCTGGTTCTCCGCGGGTAGCGCGGACGGCGCGCAAGTAGGTCACCAGTAGTAGGGCCGGTGGTACGGGGTCGGCTCGTCGCCGTTCCGTATCGCCTGCTTCGCTTTGGTTCGTTCCTCGCGGCGCTGCTGCCGGTTCCAGCTCGATGGGGCGTGGTCTCGGCGGTAGGGGTAGCCGATGCTGTGCAGCCACCTTCGGTACGCGGGGGAGTCCTTGTCCGTGCCGCTCACTCGTCGTCCTCCTTCTCTTCCAGCTCTTGCCAGTTTCCGCTGAGGATCTGAGCTTCCGCTAGTCGTATTAGCCCGAGTGCTTCGATTTGTGAGGTGCCGCCGGTCATTTGGACGGCGTATGCCTGTCGTCCGTCGTCGAGTAGGTAGTGGGAGATGAGGAGGCGGGTGCCGATGATGCTGGTGGTGGCGTCGAAGGATGCGGACTCGTCGGTCATGGTTGGTGTCTCTTTCGGCTGAACCGTCGGGTGCGCTTCTGTTTGGCTGCCTCAACCTCGGCGCGGTGTTCGGCGATGGCTGTTTGGACTCGCTTGCGTGCCGCGATTTCGGCGTCGAGTGACGCGATGAGGCATTGCTTCAGGCCGATTGCGATCTCATCGCGGACGATCTGGCGCACCTGTTCCTCGTTCAGGCTCACTCGTCCTCCTTGGTGCAGTCGTGTTTGCCTCGGACCATGCCGCAGTCCCAGCACCATGTGTAGAGGTCGCCGATGGTGTAGTGCTCGCCGTGCACCAGCGCCGGCCCGTCGTCGATCACGGCTTGCCCTTGCGTAGGCGATCGGTCAGGTCTGCGAGGTCGCGGCGTTCCTGTTCCTTCTTCGCCTTGACGGTCTGCGCGTATTGCTCGTATTCGGTGCGGTCGTAGACGTGGGTGACGGTCACGGTGTCGTGGTCGGCGTGGATGGTGACTTCGCGGATGAGGTTGTTCGTGGGGCACGTGGCGAGCAGAGCAGCGATCGGGTCGGTCATGAATCCACCGCCTCGTACGTCGCCGCGAAGATGTCGGGCTTGCACGGGTAGAACTCGCCCTGGACTCCGCGGATCACGTAGTCGCCCGGGGTGGCGATCATGTCGCCTTCGAGGGTGCGGATCGCGATGGCGTACTGCCCGTCGACGCGCACGACCTCGGTGCGTCCGCCGTTGTCATTGATCCAGCGGTGCAGGGCCGCGTTGTCGTGGACGGTCGCCTCGGCCGGGTAGTGCATGGCTTCGATCTCGACGGGCATCTTCCGCCAGCGTGTGGGCGTGCTCCGCTTTGTCTGATCCTCGGTCATGCTGCGGTCTCCTCGCGGGTGGTCGTGATGCCGGCCAGTCGTCGTTCGATTTCGGCGCGGAATCCCTTCACTTCGGGGATGATCGACAGCCACGGCAGCCCGGGTGCGATGTGGTAGCTCGCGCCCTGCCGTCGTGCGCGCTTGGAGACTTTGAGTCGTCCGTCGGCGATGGCGAGGATGCGTTGCCGGGCTGCGATGAAGCGGAGGTGTTCGTGTTCGGTGTCCACCCACTCGTGGCCGTGTTCGTGGTTGCGGCGGTGTCGGCGCGCGATCCGCGTGCTCATGCCGCGTCCTCGTCATCACGTGTGTCGACGGTGTGAGAGCTGAAGCCGCCGAGCCCGAAGTTGATGATCGATTCGAGGCTGGCGAGTGCGCTCTCGGCCGGTTCCATCGACCACAGTTCGCGGCGGATGACGGCGGCGAGGTGTTGGGGGAGTCCGTCGTCCGGTCGGCCGTAGATTTCGAGTGCGTCGGTGAGTACGGCGACGAGCTGGTCCGTCTCGTGGGTGTCGGTCATGGTGCCTCCTCGGCGTTGGTGGTGCTCTTGTGTTGGGCGTAGCAGTCGGGGCAGAAGGTGGCGGGCGCGATTTTGGTGACGCCGTTCGGGTCGAGTAGGTAGGTGTCCATTCGGATGCCGATGTGGCGGGCGTCCTTCGAGCAGTCGGCGTGGTCGTTGGTGGGCCACAGGGACACCCACGGCGGGCCGGTCACGGTGATCCGCCGAGTCGGCGAAGGCATGCGGTGAGCGCGCCTGGCAGTGGATTGCCGCCGATGGTGAAGTGCTTGCGCGGATCGGGTGCGGCACCCAGGATCGGCAGCCAGGTGAGGGCGTACCACCACTGCGGCATCGTCCACTTCACCTCACGGGTGAACCCGCCCGTGGTGCGGATCGGCTTCCCAGGCCAGGCTGCCATGTCCGCGTACTGGTCCAGGATGTCGTCTCGGGCGATCGACGACACTGAGCCTATCGGCAGCTCGATCCCGAACGCCACGTCCCGGCGACTCATGCTGCGGTTCCGATCCCGAGTTCGGTGCCGGTCTCCGCGAACACATGCCACACGAACACGATCGGTTCCGCGACCGGCCCCGCAAGCAGGTCCGTCGTCTTGATCCCATGCCACGACACGGATCCCACATGCCTGCCCGCGCGCTCCGACAACGTGTGGCCTGTCCCGTGCACATGCAGCACATACCGGCGCGCATTCCCGTCCGCTGCGGGCCGAACCAGCGCCCACACCGTCAGCATGTCCGGGCCAGCCGATTCGACGTGCAGCCACTTCAACAGGTGCGCATCCATGAGCACGGTGGCGCGGTCGGTGACAGGGACGGTGAACTTCCAGACGACGCGACTCATCGGTACCCCTTTTCGACATCGAAGCAGGTAGGGCAGAACACGGCGGAACCCAACGGAGCATCCGACACACCGGTGTCGGACAGAACATGCATGTTGAACACGAGCGCGGGGTGACCTTCGGGGCAGTGGCCTCGGCGCGGGCCGGCGGTCGTCAGCTGCACCTGCGGGTCGGGACTGGTCATGCTGCTGCCTCGGTTTCGAAGATGCGGCCCAGGTTGATGATCTGCGTGATCCCCACCCACTGGTGATGGCAGTCGATGCATTCGACGCGGGTCCATACGTCTTCTTGGCGGTGGGCGACGAGGATGGTGACTTTGACGTTTTCGCCTGCGATGTGCCGGTAGGTCCAGGGGCCTTGGTTGCAGTTGGGGCAGGGTTTGTCGTAGAGGCCGACGGTGTCTCCGGTGAGTGCGGAGTGGATCCAGTCGGCCCAGCGGTTGATGGCGCGGGCGGCTTCGTGGACGGTTTCGATTTGCGCGGGTGCCCACTTGAAACTGTTCACCTTGTCCAGCAGGGTGTGGATGTTGTCGCGGCCGTCATGCCCGATGACCGCCGCCCACTCCTTCACCTTCCGCTCGATCTCCTGCATTTTGTCGATGCCGGACAGCCATGCGGTGGGGTGGGATTCGAAGCCTGGTCGTCCGCCGGGGTTGCGTGGCCGGTCGGCGTTTTGGAGGGCTTGTTGGAGTTGGGTGAGGAGTGAGGGGGAGGTGTAGGTGCCGTGTTGGTCGTGGTGGGTTTGTGCGGCGCAGAGGTGGTGGTGGGCGTCGTCGAGTTGGCGTCGGGCGTCGGGGAGTGTGTGCTCGTCGGTCATCGGGTTCAGTCCTCCGTTGTTGCGCAGTGCAGTCCGCAGCCTGTGCGGTCCCGGTCAGCCTGTTCATCGGCGGTCAACGTGCGGTCGCACACGAAGCAGAAGCGGTCGATCATCGGTTCACCAGACCTTCGAACTTGGCACCTACCTTCTCGGAGACCGCCCGCCCTGTCGCCAAAGCCGTTCCCAGCTCGCGGATGTGGTAGGTGGCAAGGAGGTGGTCGCCCTGCATGAGCCGCAGGTAGACACCGGAGAACGCGTCTCGGCGGCGCACGATGTACAGCGAATCGGTCATGGCGCTAGCTCCCCATGGATGTACTCCAGCTCCGCGAAGCTGTAACCCTTGGCCTTCTCGTTCTCCGCGCCGAAGTTGATGGCCCACTGCTCACCGTTGGCGAGTTCAATGCTCATCCAGAACTGGGACTCGCCCATCTGCTCGAAGTGAAGGAACTTGACGTCACGAGCCACGATTTCGTCTAGTTCATCGCCGTAGTGGCGGAACTCGGTGCCGTCACTACGTTTGTCCACACGATGTCCGTTGGTCACCAGCGGCCCTCTCCGTACACGACATCCATCACGGCGTCGACATCCTCAGGCTGTGTGCCGCCGCAGTCGATGCACGCGTATTCGCCGTTGACACCGAGGGCGTCGTACACCTTCGCCCACATCGGATTCGCAGACCGCCGGGCTTCAAGTGCGAGCTGTTCGGTGTGCCACTTCCGGTGCCGCTCCTCACGCTCCTCCTCCTGCCGCTGCATCTCCGCCCACTCCTCAGCGCTCGGCACGTCGTGGCGGCCAGGATGAGCGGCGCGCCATTGGATGAGGCTCAGGACCGGGTCGGCCAGCTGGACCCGCAGCGGCTTGTCCCACGCGAGACGACCGGTGGGCGCGCTCATCGGTGGACCAACCCTTCGAACTCGATGCCGTTTCGGTCGGCGACCCGCTGGCATCCGGCGAGGATTTCGTTCAGCTTCTCCTCGCCGTCTCTCGGGTCGTAGTCGAAGACGCTGACGGGGTGTTCGTCGACGTACAGCTTGAGATAGCTGTCGCCCATCGAACTCCGGGATACGAGGTACATCTTCGGCTTCTCGGCCTGCAGCTCGGCTGCGATCCCGGGGTAGGTTTCGGGGAAGACTCGGCCGAGGCTTCGCGCCAGCTCTCGGAAGTGTTCTTTCCGGCCTTCGCTGATCTCCTGCCACGGCGTCTTGTCGCCGGTCTCGCTCGGCAGGTTCTCGTAGCAGGATTCCGCGTAGTTCTCGATGGCGCCCATCTAACTGTCCTCCTTGCTCACCAGGCAGGGGTTCGGCCTGTGCCGGTCACCCACCGGCGGCGTGTAGTTCGCCTGAATCGCGTGCTCCTCACCCTTGCTGAACGCGAGGTGGGTGGCTCCGCTGCTGCAGCGCCATTCCCAGCCGCAGGTGCACCAGGCGCGGGCGATGGGTTGAGAGGTGGCGCGCACGGCGGCGATGGAGACGATGTGCCCGATCGGCGTGCTCATGACAGCCACCACGTCATCGCCAGGAAGGAGGTCGCGAACAGCGCGAAGTTGATGAGCTGGTTGGCGATCGGATGCGCCTTGCACCAGTCTGCGGCGGCGCGGATCCGCCGCTTCATCGGGCGGTCCCAGCACGGGCAGTCACCCTCGCCGACCACCCCGAAGCCGTGCGCGCCGACCTGCCGTCCGCAGCTCGGGCAGTGCTCCGTCGTGGTGTTGGTGCCGTGCGGGCAGTCGCTCTCGACGACCTTGGACTCGACGCGCCAGCCGTTGTCCCAGTCGGATCGTCCGTCCTGGTGTGGGCGGCGCTCCGATTCGATGATCCGCTTGCAGACGGTGCCGCAGCGGCAGGTGAGTTCGTCGATGACGTCGCCGATCATGATGCGCTCCTGACCAGTGCTTCCGGCAGGCAGTACACCGACTGCTCATGCCGCGTGAGCCACCCCTGCGCATCCACGTTCGAGAAGTCCCACAGCGGTAGGCGGTCGAAGGCTTGGTGTGCTTCCCGGGTCCGCTGCCGCATCCACACCTCACCGTCGTGGGCGTTGTTGTGCGCCATCGCCTCATCGATCCACTCGCGCGAGGACTGACTAAGCATCGCTCTCACCTGAGAGCGGGGCGGGGAGTTCTGCCTCGTCGTAGCAGGGGCCGCCCCGTCCGTAGCAACGCGAACAAACCACAGGCAGATTCAGTGGGGCGGCATCCAGTTCCTCGGCGGCCGTTCGGTTGTATCCGTCAGCGAGGACCGCGTCAGCGATGAGCCTGCAGTCCTTCGTTGTCCACACCCGCAACGGGGTGACGTTCCACGAGGGCTCGGCAGCGTTCAGCGCGTCGGCGATTCGGTGCGCCAGTCGGTCTCGTTCGGGGACACTCATGATTCGGCCTTTCGGGCGTCGGCGAGCGCGGCAGCCAACTCGGCCCGCTCAACAGCAAGCGCCGACACATACGCGCCGATAGCCGCCTTGGCATCACGCTCGTCGCACTCCCGCTGGAATTCCGCGCCCCGATGCCAACCTGTCCACGCGGCGATGAAGTCCTCGCGGTGCTCGTCGGACAGGTGCTTGCCGCCGGTCCAGACTGCGAGGAACTGCTTGGCGTCTTCGGCGAGCTGGGCGTCAGTGGTGTCAATCATAATTCGGCCTTTCGGGCGATGAGGGCTGCGACGCGATGAATCGGGTCGTACTCACGCGCGCCGCACACGTCGAATACGTTCAGCAGATGCGCGGCGACCAGCACGGTCCCGCCGATCGCCAGCACTGGGTGATGCTCGAGCCAGCCGTCCATGGTCTCGCTGAGGGTGTGGCCTGGGCGGGCTGTGGCGTCGATGGCGATGACCACACCAGCCACCAACGTCCACCCACGCGCCCCAGTCACGACGACACCTCAGGCAGCCAGGCGGATGGCATTTCGCCAGGCGGGAGATTTGCATCGGTCAAGTCCTGGATGCGCGTCAGCGCCTCGCCATCTGAGATGAACGGGTCGTAAGCGATGTGCGACACCTGCTCGATGGTTGCGCGCAGCCGTTCCACCTCATCGAGCAGTTCCGGCGCGTGATCCAACGCCACATGCCGCGCCATCTCCGCCGACCGGGCAGCCATCGCCACGTCCTCACGGATCGCATCCAGGTCGCCGCTCATAGTTGCCCCTCCTCGCCGCGCATGTGCCGCCGGTGCATCTCGTCCAAGTCGGGGTCGTCGTCGTAGTCCGGGGCGTCCATGTAGTCCCAGCCGCACGAGCATGTCCCGTCGAACTCGTACAGCTCGTGCGCGGTCACCGTCATGCCCAGGTGCTCGCACAGGGACGTGAACAGCGCCACCTCGTCGATGCTCATGTCGCCGGCCCCTCGACGGCACGGCGGAGGTCATCAGTGCTCACGACGATTGGTAGCTTCACGCCTCCGTGTCCCACCATCAAGGCCGCCGACCAGTGGTTCTCGCGCTCCTCTACCAGCGCCCGGACGCGATCGATGGTCGCGTTCGCCTCAGCCAGGGCGGCCTCCGTATCCGACGGCTTTTGGCTGTACGGATTCAGGTTCAGAAACCGGTGTTCGGGCGGCAACGGTGGGAGTCCGCTGTCCCCGGGATCGGTGTCCAACGTGCGATTCGCCGAACCCCTCACCCACGCGTCGACGCGGCGTAGGTAGCCGTACGCCCACCCGACTGTTTCGTCGGCCGTCATCACTCGCCCCAACGTCGGATTCAGGTCGGCGCGCATCCCGTGAGATGCCACATCCTCGGCGTACGCACGAAAGTGATTCACGCGGATCTCCGCCAAAGCCAGTGCTTGCCCCACGCCATCCAGCTCCGCATCACTGGCGTCGAGCGCATCCCGCAGACGGCGCACCTCACACGGCCACCTCTCGCCGCAGGACGAACAGCACTCCTCAAGGCCGGGACCGTAGAGCTTGGACATCATGCCGCTCACGTGGACGAAGTCGACGGCGCGGATGAGGTCGGTCGGGTCACTCGCAGTCATGAGGCCACCCCTGGTCCGGGAATCCGTAGGTGATCAACAGGAGCGCGATGAAAGTGGTGACGAACCACACCGCCCCGCCTATCCAGATGGTTCGAGGCTTCTTCTCGTCCATGCCCGCCACCCCACATAGGCCGACGATGATGCAGGCGATTCCGCCGAGGACGGTGAGGGCGGTCATCGGTCACTCACCCCTTCTGCTGCCTTCGCGGCAGCCTTGGCCGCATACCGCCTGGCATCGGCGGCGGACTTGCACGACCTGCACGCCCTGCCTCGCTCACTCACGATCGTGTTCTTCTCGCTGAACTCATGCCCGCGCACGCAGTGGGTCGGCGGGACACGCCTGCTCCGTGCCTCAGCTCGTTCGGCGAGCAAGCGGTCGTTCTTCTTCCGGTTATGGATGGCTTTGCACGCCCGGCAGTGGCGCTGGGTCGGATTCTTCGGCGGTACGTAGACATTGGCCTCGTCGAGCAAATGTCCGCGATCGCAGTGGGTCTTGGCTGCATTGAGCGCGGACACCCCGACTCCGCGAAGGACGTTCTCCCGGCCCGTCACCGGCTCAAGATGGTCGGGGTTGCAGCAGCGACGATTCCGGCACAGGTGGTCTATGACCAGGCCCGCCGGGATCTCGCCCCGCTGCACCGTGTACGCGTAGCGGTGCGTGAACCATCGAACGCCATCCACCGTCGTGCGCCCGTAGCCATCCGGGCTGACCGGCCCACGCCACTCCCAACAGCCGTCGGACTTGCTGACCTGCGACCAGAACTCGTCAGACATCGCGGTCACCGGCCTTGACTTCGATGACGGCGAGGTCGTCGGAGGAGGCGATCACGGCAGCGATGTGTCGCCCGTGCGCTTCCGCCAGCCAGCCCTCAGGCTCAGGCTCCATGCTGGTTCGGCACTCCAGCACGTGCCCGCAGATGCATCGGCCTGTCCACCTGCGGTCGCTCATCGGCCCGTCCGGGAAGGTGCGGAAGCGGTTGCCGTGCTTCGCCAGCGTGGCGGCGAGACGGTCCACGGCGGTCACGATGCACGCTCCACCAGCACGACGTTCGACCAGATCAGGTCACGCCATCCCGAATCCGTCTCCGCTTCGAGGAACCCCCCGTCGTTGACAACGGTCGCCAGCTCACCGCAGCATCCGCACTGCACACGATCCCCGACGTTCAGCAGCTTCCCGTCGCGGTCGGTGACGTTCGACTTCCACTCGGTCACTGTCCCGCCTCCTGACGTGCACGCTCAGCTCGGATGCCGTCGAGGTAGGCGTTGTGGCGCGCCCAGAACTCCTCGGTGGTGGAGCTTTCCTTGGCGTAGTTGTCTGCCTCTGCGCGGTCGGAGGCGTCCTGCTCGGCCTCGGCGTGCTCACGGTCCAGGCGATCGGCCTGCGACTCGAACGTAGCCGCGATGTGCTCCCAGGTCGCAGTGTCGAGGTGCGGAGACTTCGCCATCTCGCGCGCCGACTCTGCGGCCTGCCGGAAGCGCTCGGGGTTGCCCGGGTCCAGCGGGGCGGCACCACCCTCGACGTCCGGCACCACATCCTCGCCACGCTCGTCGTAGTGGTAGCCCACCGCCGGGATCAGGCGGACCAGGCCCGCGGCCTCGGCCTCCTCCTGCGTGCGGAAGTGCAGTCCGCCGGTCGCGGTGATCTCCAGCCACGGATGGCCGCTGCGCCGCGTGAGGCGCACCCATGTTCCGCCGTCGGGGTCGGTGCCACGCCAACCCGGCTGGGCACCAACAGCGGGGTTCGGGGCGGTCATGCCGCCACCACCGGAAGTCGCAGAGCCACGCGCCCGATGTCGAACGCACTCCGAGCATGCCGCAGCTTCCCGCCACCAACACGCAACTGCCAGCCAGCCGACAACCGCTCACGATCACCAACCAACTCGGCCGGATACGCACCCAGCGGCTTCGACCCATGACCAGCCGGCGCAACATGCGCGACCGCAGCACCCGAGGTCAGAGCGGCCAGCACAACAGCCGACCACGCAGCCCCCAAGCCAGCCATGCCCTCGGGGTTGATCGGCGCACGCACACCACCCTTGAAACCCTTGGGTGCGGTGACGGATTCGACAGCGATGGTCTGCGGATGAAGACGCGCGACCTGCCGGTAGACGCTGCGGATGTACTCCGCGCTGGTGTCGTCGGGGGTGAGGTTGCCGGTGTTGTCGATGACGCCGAAGTAGGCGAGTTTGCCGTGGTCGAATGCGGCCCATCCGGTGGTTCGTGAGCCGGGGTCGACGGCGACGAGGCGGCTCATCGTGCACCGCCCTGAGCATCCGCATCCGGGACTCCTGCAGCGAAGAACCGGAGGTCCGGTGCGGTGGCAGGGACGTCGTTCCCCTGGGTCGTGCTGGTGGCGGCGACCGGTCTCGGTGGGGGATTTTTGCTGGTCATGTCGGGGGTCCTTCCGATGTTGCGAGCCGTTGCAGCGGCTCCTGGATCTTGACTATACACGAAAGTGCGACTGGATATTGGAGGTTCATGTCATGCGGATTTCCTCGCTGCGATCGCATCGAGTTCCGCCTGGATTTTGGCTCGTCCTCGTGCGGCTGCTGGCGCGTGGTCGATGTGGTCGCAGACGACGGTGCCGCGGTAGCCGTTGTCGTCGCAGAGGCCGCAGTCGGCGATGGCGGCGAGCTTGCCGGCGGCTTGCTCACGAACCTCGGCCGATCGGGCTCGCTTGGCAGCCTCGAGCGCTTCGGCTGCATCGGCAGCGACGGCGCGGCGGGCGTCGGCGCAGCCGCCGCACGCTTCGCCGGTCGGGTTGCCGTCAGGGTGGCGGGGGCAAACGCGCGCGGTTGCCAACGTAACTCCCTCTCCTAAAGCAACCCTATGGGTAAGGGTATTGGGTAATGGGTTCCCGTTTTGCTTCGTTTGCTTCGATTCTTGCAGGTCAGGTGATGTTTTTGCTTCGAAGCAAAATGGAGTTTGCTTCAGGGGTTGCTTCGGCGTTTGCTTCGCGGTTTGCTTCACAGACTCTGTCCGATTTGCGGCTTTCGCGCGACGCGCCTCACCCGACTTCAACCCACCCATCCGGCCCGCCTCAGCGCGCTTCGCACTCCGGTTCCGGGCGGCCGAATTGAGCTTCTGATACTCATCCCACTCGTGAAATTTGAAACCACTCGGGGTGCGCGCCCAGAGCCCCGCACGGACCAGTTTCTCAGCCAGATCGATCCCTCCGAGGGCCGCAACAATCCCTTCGGGGACGACTCCCGTTCCGCCCTGTTGCTGGCACCACGAGCCGGCGCGCACCCACATTCCGAGCGCTTCATTTCCAGCTGTGATCGCCTTCGCGTGGAAGGCGAACTGATCGTCTACAGCGAACCACGGCATGTCAGAACAACGCCTCCTGGCCGACGAGGGCCGCTATGAGCTGGCGGCCGATGTGCTCGGTGTACGCCGGTGGGATCGCTTCGCGGAGTTCATCCCGTGTCATCCAGTCGATTCCCATGGCCTCGCGAGCCTGCTGGACTCCGGAGAAGTTGCCGACGACGTGCATGAATTGACCTGCGACCGGCTTGCGGCCCATCTTGGTTGTCGGGACGGCGTGCTCGGGGTGCCGCGGGGTCCAGATTGGGATGTTGCTCTCGAACAGGCGGTGCCGGTAGGTCTTGAGCCCGGGGAACATCGCGCCGCACAGCACGAATGGGTCGTCGAGCGGCGCTCCGGGGACGTTCTCGATCACGTATGGCTTGCCGATCAGCTTGAGTGCTGAGCGGGTCGCTGTGATGAAGTCGGGATGGTCGTTGCCCTGGATGCGTTGAGCATTCGTGAACGCCTGGCATGGCGGGCTGCCGTGGTACGCCTCGAACTCGCTGTGGCTCTCGAGGAGGAACTTGAGCGCGTCGGCCTGGACGAATGTGAACGGGTAGTTCGGTTGGGGGTCGATGTCGACGCCGACGATGTCGAAGCCGGCGCGGTGGTAGCCAACTGCCGCACCTCCGGCGCAACAGTACAAATCCAACAGTCGGGGGCGGGGCATCTTTGGTATACTTTCAGTCATGGGACACACCAAACCGATTGATGAGCAGTTTTGGCCTAAGGTCGCCAAGGGTTCGGAATCTGAATGCTGGGAGTGGACCGCGTCTCGACGTCCAACTGGATACGGGCAGATGAGACGGCTCGGGAAGAACCTTAAAGCGCACCGTGTTAGCTGGGAAATTCACAATGGGCCAATCCCGGATGGATTTGTAGTGATGCACACGTGCGACAATCCTCCGTGCGTGAATCCGAAGCACCTTAGGATCGGTTCGCAATTCGACAACTTGGCGGACATGAGAGCTAAGGCGCGCGGGGTTACCACCCATCATGTGGGTGAAATGAACCCTGCTTCGAAGCTCACTACGCCGGAGGTTAAAGATCTTCGTCGCAGACATGAGGGCGGGGAATCGATACGGGCTCTTGCGCGTTCGTTTAGCGTCGACCGAAAGACTGTCAGTGACATAACCCGTCGCAATATCTGGAAGTCTGTCTAACGCGGCTCCTCCTGCGCAGCAGTACAGGTCGAGCAGGCGCGGCCGGGTCATGCGACCTCCTTGTCGTATCGGTCGACCGCTAGCTTGAGGACGTCTTCTCGTATCACCTGTTCTGCGCGTTGTTGCGCTTCGACTGAGGCGTTGAGGTAGAGGTCTGCGAGCGCGGTGGTGGGTACTGATGTGTACTTGCCTGCCTCGCGTGCGGGCTGTCCGTTGGCGCGTCGTCGGCGGGTGTCGTAAGCGGCTCGAGCGGCTCGGCATTCGTCGCAAGCGGGTACTCCTCGGCGTCGGTGTTGCTGGAAGCCGGCGTTGGTGCCGTGCTGGATGGGTTTCATGCCGCGTCCTCCTCTTTGGCGCGTTGAGAGCGGATGTGGGCCTTGTCGCGCTCGATGGTGCGGTCCGTACACCCGAGGCGTTCTGCGAGTTGCATGGCGGTGCCTTTGTGCCATTCGGGGCGGGGGTCGTCCATCCATTCGGCGACTTGCTCGCGACGATCGAGGGTCTCAGCCTTCTGTTGGCCGAAGAGTTCGCGGCGGCCGGTCGGGGTCTCATCAGGGTTGTCGATGTCGTCCCACTCGAGCGGGAGTGCCCAGCCGGCGCGGATGGCATACCGGCGGGATTTCAGTCCGCCGCCTCCGTCGATGAGGTGAAGTCGTGTGTACAGGTCGCGTACCTGTATCGCGACGGCCACGGTCACCTGCCGTTGCGTGCCTGATCGGACCCGAGTCAGCTGCGGTTGCGCCCAGCCGAGTTCGGCGCGGATCTTTCCCGCCTCCCAGCCGATCGCTGCGAGCGCCTGTAACCGGCGCGCTGTTCCGACGTTGGCGACGAGGCCTTGCGGGTTCAGCCGTTCGAGTGGTGGCAGTCGAACGGCGTTGAGTGCGCGAACGGTGCTCACGAATACGGTGTCGTACTCGCTGTTGAGGAGGCCTGAGATGGTTCGCGCGTTGAGACCGGATAGGTCTGCGATCGTGGCCTGCGTGAGGCCGGCGTCTAGGAGTTCTTGGACGCGTTGACGAGCTGGGGTGGTGGGTACGCGTTGGAACGGTTCCCAGCGGCCGTAGGCGGACTGGCGGTACTGGTTGGCCCGGTAGTGGCGGCGGCAGAGTCCTCGTGCGAGGTGCTTCTGTTCGCACCCTGGTCGGGTGCAGGTTCGGGTCATGCTGGCATCCGGTGTGCGATGGCTTGGTGGCGTTCTTCGGTGGTGAGGCCGCCCCAAATTCCCCAGTCTTCGTGGGTGTTGAGGGCGTGGGCGCGGCAGGTCAGGAGGATGGGGCAGTTGTGGCAGATTCGTTTGGCTTCGGTGATGCGTGCGGCTTGGGTGGCGCGTTGTGCTCGGTTGCGTCCTGTGGGGCGGTCGGCGTCGGTGGGGTACCAGATTTCGGGGTCGTGGTCTCTGCAGGCGCCTTTGAGTCGCCAGTCGTCGCGGCTGGTGATGGGTGTGGGCAGGGCGTAGGGGTTGTTCATGATGCCTCGGGGAGGTGGCGGATGTAGTTTTGGATATCGCTGGCTCGGAAGAGTTTGACGCCGCCTTTGCCGAGTTTGACGGTGATGAGTTCGCCGTCGTTGACGAGGTCTTGGACGTAACGGCGGGAGCAGTTGAGGAGGCGTGCGACTTCTTCGTACCGGAGGAGTCGGTCGTCGGTGGGTCGGGGTGGGATGTTCATTGGGCTGCCTTCCATTCGGCGTTGTAGGCGGCGTTTCGGCTGGGGTGTGTGCTGCGGCGTCGGTTGCCTGTGCGGGTGATTCGGCCGGCGCGTGCTGCGGTGCCGATGATGGAGCCGATGAGGTTGGGGGAGTGGGGTTCGCATCTCCACATGCAGCGGGCGGCGCCCCATGCGGCGAGTTCGGTCACGTCGTCGGTCGTGAACGGCTTGCCCTTGTCGATGAGTAGGTCGAGTGCGGCGCGAATGTGATCCCCGTAGTCGCGGTTGACGGCTTGGTCTGCGGCTTGGACGGCGGACCAGCCTTCGTCGCGGCGCTCGAGTCCGGTGGTCATGAGTCGGCTCCAGTCTCGGGCGGGCAGGTGTGCGGTTGGCCGTAGAGAGGCCTGCCGCATCGCTTGCAGGGGTTGACGCCGAACACCTGATGCAGACCGCACAGCATCCACATAACGAGGCAGATGTAGGCGACACACAGGAGCGGGATGCCGAAGATCATGGCTAGGGTGAACACGTCTGATCCTCCTGCTCACGTAGATGCGCGAGGACGCGGCGAAGCGCGGATCGCTCCATGAGGTCTCGGTCGTTCGCCTTGTTCTCGGCGCGCCTGGCGGTGATGAACAAGACGCGGCGCTCGAGGATTCGAAGGTCCGCCGGGCATACGCCGCGGACCCGCAGCGGGTTGTCTTCCCTGCGGAATTCGATCGGGAGGATGTCGAACCAGCCGCCCTTGGGGACGCGCACTAGACGCTCGCTGGTCTCCGCCCCCTTGCCGCTGCGGTGCTTCTTGGTGACGACCAGGTCGCCCGACTTGAGCGGTCGATGGGAGATGTACATCTCGACACATTCGGTCTCGTTGCCGTCGCTGTCGTAGACGACCAGATCGGGTAGCGGGCTGGTCATGACGCGCGCTCACTGCTGCGGCGCGTGCCGTATGCGTAGAAGTCGGCGCGGGCCATGATCTCGTTCCAGGTGGGGCGGCAGGCGATGAGGTTCCCCACTGCGTCGTCGAGGTGCCACCACATCGCGCCGTGTTCGTCGCACGGTTCGTCGGGTTCGGTGTTGCGGTGGACGCGGAACATAGACTGGCGCGTCATGACGCCTGCTCCTGGTCGTCGATCGCGCCCTGCACCGGCTGCTCGATCTCGTTCTTTCGTGCCGTCCATGCGGTGCCGAGTCGCTGTCGATGCCCGCCGAGATCCCACGTCTTCAGATCCGCGGCGATCGTGTTGAGGGCGTCGATGGTGGCGGCTTCGAGAATGCGGCGTGCGAAGTCGTCGGCCTGGTCGTCGGTGATGAGTTGCGGGCCGGCGGGGAGAGGTTCGACGACGAACGGTGCACGTCGGCCGCGAGTGACGGTGAGGGGGATGCTCATTCGCTTGTCGATGTGGGACATGGCGCTGATGCGGATGCCGCCGACTTTGTCGCGGCCGAAGGTGATTTCGGGGTCGCGGTAGAGCATGAGCTTCCGGCCGGTGTAGGTCGATGCTTCCGGCCCCCAGGTGGCGAGGAGGACGCGGATCATCGACTTCCCAGGCTTGTACGGGCGCGAGGGTCCGAATTCCTCGGTGACGATTTCGACGGGCTGCTCGCTGTTGCCGCGTCGCACTTCAGTGATGGTGACGGTGCGGGGGCCGCCGATGAGGTCGTCAGCGTTGAGCTGATCGGATCGGGGCGCGGCGGCTGCGGCGAGGTCGGGTGCGGTCATGATGCGAACCTCATTTCGGTGGGGATTTCGGGAATGCGTTCGGTGCTGGGTAGTCCCTCGGCGGCTTCGGCGTACAGCCGCTGTCGTTCGATGGCGTTGGCTTCGAACTGGCGGATGGCGTCGTAGATCGGGCGGGTCCATCGCGCGTCGGGGAACACGCGCTTCGTGTAGAGCGGCAGCCCGGCGACGAACGACACGAAGTCGATCCACTGGCGGCCTGAGGTGAGCAGGGCGCATTGGAGTTGCGGCATGTGCTCAATAGGGACGGTGTCGGCGATGATGGTGTCGATGTGCGTTGCCGGGCGCGGACACTTGACCTCGAGCATCCCGTCGGTGTTGATGAGGCCGTCGGGTGAGCAGCCCCAGCGGATGCCGTCGACGTCGCGGACCATGAACCCGACCTGTTCGACGGTGACGCCGTTGACTTCGGCGTATCGGTCGCGGGCGTAGGGCTCGTGGTCGATGCCCCGTTGCATGTCGTCCGAGATGAACGTGTTGTCGTCGACTTGGCCGGTGATGCGTTCGGCGACGAGACGTTTCGTGAGCCCGCGCGAGCTGTCGTTGGACGCCGGCTCGATGATGAGTGGGCTGCTGGTGCTCTTGGCTTTGGCGGTGCGCTCGGTGTGCATCGTCTTGATGGGTCCGCCGCGTGCTCCGATGCAGGGCTCACCGGCTGGGGAACTACAGGCTGGGCATATGTAGTCGACTGCGGTGAGTCGGCGGGTGGTGAGGAGTTGGCCGACGGTGGATGCGGTGACGAGTCCGCGGCGGGCTTCGTGCCAGGCGTCGCTTCTCTGATCCATCTGCGGGAATACCTGCAGGCTCATGATGCGATCCCTTCTGCGCGTCGTCGTGCGCGGTCGTAGTCGTAGCGGTTCGCGCCGAGCTGCTTGCAGCGATCCCAGGCGTCGAGCCGCGGGATCACTTCGGTGCTGTCCGTCAACGTCCGCACGTACTCGTCCAGCGCTGCTGGCAGTTGCTCGGCGCATTCCACGAGCCAGTCGTGCACGGCTGCGGTGATGCGCTTCCCGAGCGGCCCGTCGAGTTTCAGCGCGCGGCCGGATGTGGCGTTGGCGATGCGGCGAACACTGCGGTCAGGGTCGACGGTTGCGGTCCATGCGCGGGTTCCGTCGTCGATGGCGAGGATGTCGGGGTGCAGGCGACGGATCGTGAAGGCGGTCATGGCGCGGCCTCGTATGTCGCGGCGAAGACGTCCTCGCGGCACGGGTAAAATTCGCCCTCGACGCCGCGAATGATCCAGTCGCCCTTACGGACGTTGACCCAGGTGCCGTGCAGCCGGTCGTACACCACCGCATCGAAGCCGCCATCCCTGCGCTCGACAACCTCGCTCTCTCCGAGTACGTCCAGCGCAAGGTCGTCCCAACCATCGAGCAGCAGCATGAATTGCTCAGCGATCTTGTAGGGTCTGCCGTCATCACGTCGCTCGATGACGTGCTGAGTGAACTCGCCGATCGAGTCCAGTGACACCAGGGTGCGGACCCACTGGATCGCCTCGATGACGACGGGCTTCTTGATCCATCGGCTAGGCGTGGATGCGCTCATCAGCACACCCGGTCCTGGTCGCCGCCCGCGTTGATGCAGTCGCGGTAGGCCTTCGCGGCGATGCGTGCGGCTTCGAGTGCCTGGGCCTGTGCGCGTGCGTTGACCTGCCGCTGGTACTCGTCGGGGTTGGTGGTCTTGTCGGCGGTGACGTCGGGGATGGACACGGGCCCGTCGAAGCTGGGGCCGGGTGTGCCGGATCCATCCTCGATGGACGCGCCGTTGCTGATCGGTCCGCTGCCATCATCGATGGGTGCGGGTTCGGCGTGGGCGGTGGCGATGGTGCTGGCGGCGATCATGGCTCCTGCGGTGAGGGTGCCGAGGAAGGTGAGCGCGCGGTGGGTGGTGGTCATGATGGTCAGTTCTCCTGGGTGAGTTCGTTCGTGGGGTAGATGAGGGCGCAAAGTTCGTTGAGGATCCCGGCGTCACTGAGGGCGATCGAGTGGTCGAGAGCGAACTTCTTGATGGGCGTGAGGGCTTCCGTCGCTGCTGCTGTTGCGGTCCGCCATTCGCGCGGGGCGAAAGAGGTGGGGTCAAACCCGGGCCAGCCGCCGTTCTCCCACGCGCGCCGGGCGGCAGCCTCAGCAGGATCGGAAGTGCTCATTGGCGGTTCTCCTTGGGCAGCAGCACGTCGAGGGGTGTGCCGGTGGGGGTGGTGGTGAGAATGCGGGCTTGGAGTGCGAGCCACTGCGGGTGCAGGGCGTCCATGCGTTTGCGGTGGCGGCGTCGGCGGAGGATCACAGTTCCTCCTCGGGATAGATGAGGCGGGCGGTGTCGCAAGGCCACGGCTCAAGGCAGCCCGCGCACATCGGGAAGCCGTAGCGGCACTCTTCGCCACATTCGGCGTCGTCACAGTCCGCCTTGCTGTGCAGCTCGCGGAGTGGGGCGAGGGCTTCACGGGCGGCTTCGGTGCGAACGCGGATCTGGTACGACGGATCGCGCCACGACGTGCCGAACTGCGTCGTCATCTGCCGTTGTGCCGCAGCCACGGCGGGATCGGCGGCGGTCATTCGTCGTCCTCCCGCGTGAGTGCGGCGATGATCCGATGGGCATGGACCGAGGTGTCGATCTGGATGGCGGGGTTACCGTCGGGGTCTTTGCCGAACTCCACGCTTCCTGCGCGGCCACCACTGATGTCGGCGGCGACGGCGTTGGTGAGTTCGACGATCTTCTCGGCGGTGTCCCACATGAGAACTTCCGCTTCGATCCAGTCAGCCACCAGGTTCGCGAGTTCGGTGTGGCCGATGAACTGCGGCTGTGACCTGAGAAGCTTCGCCCCGAGTGCGAGTTCGCGGAGCTTGGGTGTGCTGGTGATGCTCATCGCCGGATCGTCTTCCACGCCAGCGCCACCAAATCCCGCACGATGTCCCAACTCGACATCCGCGGCTCCCAATGGATCGGGTCCGGGGCCGGCGACCACGCGGCAGGAGTGCACTCGCGGGTGCGCGCCTTACCTGCCGGGTGACGCTGCATCGCCGCGTTCACGCGGAACATGCGCTGCACATCGTTCAGGTGATGCTCGAACTCGAAGTGCTTCACGATGTTGTCGACCGTGTGATCCAGGGCGTCCGGGTGCGCTTCGTAGTACGAGAGGAGACGGGCGGTTGCGCGCTCGGTCGCGGTGTTCGGGGTGGGTGCGCTCATCACTGGTCCTCCCAGCGGTCGTGGTGATCTTCGACAGCCAGCGCCGCCATATGCGGGCCGATGTCTTCGGTGATGGCCGCGTTATCCGCGAGCCCCTCCATCGCCTGCTGCTCGTCGTAGAGCGCGCTCGACAGCCACAGCCCCGCGAACACGGCCGCGAGAATGCCGATCGGGAACGCAAGTCCCGGCTCAACGCGGGCGACCTGGATGACGACGTAAACGGCGGAACCCGCGAGCGCGAGACGCACCAGCGCGGAGATCATGACGCCACCGCTTCAGCCTTGACGGGGCCGACGTACACGAAGATGCCGTCACGGTGGGTGACGAGACCCTGCGACACCAGCCACCAAGCGGCGTCATTCACAAGCAGGGCGCTCATTGCGCTCGAGCGATCGAATCGACGTGGGCCGTCGTCTACGAGTTGCCTGAGCACGAAGCGGCGGGCGATGCGCTCGCTGATGGTTGTCATGACGCCACCTGCCCCGTGTAGTGGTTGGCGGCGAACGCGGCGAGGTCAGACACGTCGCGAAGCTGCTCGTCAGTCCACGAGTCGAGATGCTTGCCGCTGCCCTGCACGGAGGCCTCGAGGGTGATGAGCCGCTGCCAGACGGTGTGAAGGGCGTCCTCGAGGCGGTGATTCTCACGGCGGAGACGTTGGACTTCGACCTCGGGCGGAAGGTGAATGATGGTTGCCATGTGGCACTCCTGGGGTATAGATCGGCCCCGCGTCGCTGAGGTGCGAGACGGGGCCAGGAATAAGAAGGATGGGGAGCTACGCGGACTCTTGGCGCATCAACTGCACCCACTCGCGACGCTCACGCTCGATACGGGCAATCTCCCGCTCCAGCCGCAACCGCTCGGACAGCGACATCAAGTCGAAATCACCAGACGGAAGCAGCTCACGTCGACGGATCAACTCGGCACGCTCCGCATCCAAACGATCCATCGCGGCCTGAATCCGAGCACGCTCAGCCGCACGCCGCTCCCGAATCGCCTCCGGATTGCGCTTGTTCGTCGACTGCGCCACGCCATGCGACTTCTCGATGCGAACCACCAGGTGCCGGGCATCGCGCTCAGCGATCCGCGGATTCACTGGAACATCCGGCGATCCGGTGCGCGTGAACACTGACCAGCCCGACTTGTTCGTCCGATCGAACCCGTAGCCGACACCGGTGAGGGCGCGCTCCACGAAGCCGGCGGGCGATTTGCGGTTGAAGATCATGTCAGTAGCCCCGCTCGCGCATAACGTTGCCGACCGCCTGCTCACCCGTCGGATCAAGGCCGAAGCGAAAGATGCGCTGAACCTCCGGGTCGTCGCGAAGATTTCGCTTCTCCTCGGCAGAGATCGCAAGCTCTGTGGTGATGAAGTCGAAGAAGTCCCAGCCGCTGCCATGAACGTCTCGGGCGAACCGGAGACACACCTTCACGATACGGTTCGGACTCCAAGTCACCCCTGCGTTATCGAGCACGGTACGTGTCGCTGACTTGAGGTCTTCGATTCCCAGGACGCCGATCCCTGGGGTGGAGCTGGTTCGCGCTACCCGGGTTGGGGGCGGTGCGGTAAACTGGTGATGCATCTTGTTCTCTCCTTCCGATGGGGCGGGGTGCCTGGCCGGTCCGTTGCAGCGGGCCGGCTTTTTCGTGTCCGGGGGTTAGGCCGTCTTTCGAACAGGCGGCTGGAGGTTGGAGCTTCGGACGACGAAAAGGTCATCTCGCCCGAGCATCTTGGAGATCGCTCTGGCGCGATCGGGGTGAGTGTTGCGGGTGATGCCGTTAGCGAGCTGAGAGATCAGCGAGTGCGAGATGCTGCCCGGCTCGTCGTCACGGATCGCAGACCGGCGTCGTCGCGCACGGTCCCGGCGCTGCTTCTGCAGCAGCGCTGTCGAGTCGTCCGCGAAGGTGCGGTACGAACCGAGATCCTGCACGTACTCCTTGAACTTGTCTGCCGATACCTGCAGCTCGGCGTAGTCCTGCGGTTCCACTGGTGTTGTCACCTCCTGTTGCTCCAATGTCCAGCAAGACTAACGCACCTTTCCAACCTTGTAAAGCCTTGAGGGGGAAATTTCTCGCGCTGACGTGCGTGACCTGGTGTTACACGCTTGGGATTACTTTCCAGTCTGGATAGTTGGTAGGTTGCCAAGGTCCATCCCTCAGTGGAAGGTTCACGGCATGCCAGCAGCACCGAAAGACCTGCCTGCGAAGTACCTCGCGCTCGCTGACGAGACGGGGGTCGATATTCGCAACCAAGCAGACCTTGAGCGAGTGACCGGCCTTGCGACGTCTTCGCTCACGAACTTCCTCAACGGGAAGACCCGAAACCCCACGAACGAGACATGGGTGGCGGTCAGTCGGGCGTTCAAAGTGTCTATAGAGCGCCTGCGGTCCGTACGTGACGATGAGCCTGAGGGTGATCCGATCACTATCCCCGAGGGTGCACACCTTCTTGACAAGAAGCAGCGACGGGTGGTCTCGGACATGATCGAGGAGTTGGTGGCGAAGCAGAGACTCGTTCTAGCGCTAACTCGCGAGCAGGCCGACGCCGAAGCTCGCACGAAGGGTCTCGGTAAGCGTGCCGTCCACGACGGCCCCGAGGATGACGCCTAGCATCTCGAGTTCCACTGTCGTCTGCCGACTGTAGTCAATCGCATCGCAGTGCTTCCCGATGACGCGGAGCGCGGCGGTTCGCTGGATAATCTCGGATGCGGTCGCTGAGGCGGCGTCAAACATGAGGCTGTTCCTTGGGGGTCGTGCGAGCCGGGAAGTGGCCGGCGGGTGTGCTGTGTCACCCACGGTATCGCCGGGGTCCGACAAGTCGCTACAAGCCGGGCTGCATTTCATGACGGGCATCGACGGTGCAGGAAGCGCGACCGTTAGTGATCGGAAGATGTTGCCCTGGCGGGAATCTGGCCTAACAAGCGCTAGGTCTGTGACGGACTCCCTTGCGCGGCCGTCTGCCTAGCCGTCGAGCATCCCGCTGAATGCGCCTTCGAGTGCGGCGCGGGTGACGGTCTGGTCGACGTGCGCGTACCCACGATGAGCAGCCGCCGTGCTGTGACCGAGAATCGCCATCCGCACGTCCTCAGGTACACTGGCCTCGAGGAGCAGGGTGGCGGTGGTGTGCCGTGCGCCGTGTTGGTGGACGCCTTCGATGCCGAGGCCGCGGCACAGCTCGTTCCATGCATTGGTGTCGTCTTGGCGGCGTAGTGGGCGGCCGTCGGGGCGGGTGAAGACGAGGTTGCCGGCGCGTTGGGTGGTGTCGATTTCGTGGAGTCGGCGGAGGGATGCGACGAGTTGGGGGATGAGGGGGACGATTCGGCGGCGTCGGGTTTTGGTTTCGACGAGGCAGGCGGATCGCCAGAGTGGTTCGAAGACGACGCCGGGGTCGACTTTGAAGGCTTCGCGGGGGTAGAGGTCGGGGCCGGTGAGGTGCCTGCCGTGGCCGCGGGAGTAGCCGTCGCGGAGGGGGAGCCATTGGAGTGATCGGCGGATGTCGGCGGTTGCGGTGTTGAGGTCGATCATGTCCCAGGTGAGGCCGAGGATGTCTTCTTGGCGTGTGCCGGTGAAGATGCCGAAGGTCCAGCGTGCGAGTGCTTGGACGGCGGGGAGTTCGTCGGGGGTGTTGCGGGTGGCGTCTGCGTGTGCGGCGAGGTGTCGGAGGATTTCCATGCACTCGGTGTAGGTGAGTGGTCGGCGTACGGTGCGGACGACGGCGGGAGGTGCGACGCGGTCGACGACGTTGTTGTGGACGCGGCCGGATTTGACGGCGTCGTCGAGGATGCCGGACATGAGCCAGTGGACGTTTTTGGCGGTGCCGGTTGCGAGTCCTTTGCCGCCTTCTTCGGTGGGGCGGGTCATGATGCGGGTGACGGAGCGGATGTCGTCGGCGGTGAGGCGGTCGAGTCGTTTGCGTCCGATGGCGGGGAGGATGTGGTTGTTGATGTAGGACCGGTTGGTGTCGAGTGCGGCGGGGCGGAGTTTGGTGGGGGCGATTTCGGTGAGCCAGTGTTCGCACCAGACGGACATGATGACGTTGCGGCTGGTGACGACTTCGCCGCGTTCGACTTGGGTGCGGATTTTGCGGAGTTCGGTCATGGCGTCGGCTTTGGATTTGCGGACGATGCGTTTGCTGTTGCGTTTGCCGTTGAGGCCGGGTGGGAGTTCGACGACGGCGACCCAGTAGCCGTCGGCGCGTTGGAAGATGGATCCGTCGCCTTTGGCTCGCCGCTTCTTCTTCTCGGCTGCCATCAAGACTCCTCGGGGAGCCAGACAACAGTGAGTGGGCGGCCACCTGTTCCCAGGTCGCCGAACACTTCCGCGCTGGTCCACTCAACGCCGGTTCCGTCGCAGGAGCAGTGCCACTTCTCGCTGTGACGGATCCACACATGATCGGTGTCGGGTTCGACCGCAACGGTGCGAAGGGGCAGCGCGTCCAGATCCTCGGCGGTCGTCACCGCCCGGTAGCTGTTAGGAATGTCCGGGTAGCCGTACGCCTCGTCAAAGCCCTCGATCCCGGCGTCTACGATCCGCTGGACTGTCTCCCACTCCATGCTCTCGTGCAGCTGAACGTGGAGTATCTGCTCGAGCGCATGCCATAGAGTGTCGCGCTCCTGGACCGCAGTCACGAATGCTCGACCTCGGCGCTCTCGTTTGGCTTGCATGCTTTCGAGCGCGTCCAGCACGGCGGGCAGGTTGTTCCGCGCCCACACGATGAACTCAGCGTTCCCGGTGCTCCCAGGCACGTACCGCTCATTGAACACATCGTCGTCAGTGAGGCAGTGCGTCCCACCTGGGTCCGCCGAGTCTGCGCCGTTCGGCGCGTGCACCTCGACGCCAATTCCACGGTCATGGATGAGCCAGTCGCCGGGTGTTACTGCTGCCAGCTTCTCACGGCCCTCGCGGATCAGATCGGCGGGCGGTGCAACCTGTGCAACGTCGGGGCCCTCGGGTGTGCCGGTCATCGTGAAACCTCCAGCTCAGGAGCGGTTTCTTGTGACACTATCTGTGACACTACGGCCTGCCCAAGACTGCTGAAAGGTGCCGAATCCTGCCAGGGTCGATACCCCGAACTGTTAGTCAAAAAGACCCCCTGACCTGCGGTTTGTGGCCGCTGACCAGGGGGTCTTTCGTGGAGCGGGCGACGGGAATCGAACCCGCGTAGCTAGTTTGGAAGACTAGGGCTCTACCATTGAGCTACGCCCGCGTGCGCCGTTTCCGGCGCGCGAGACATGTTACGGCATGCGGCCCGGCGGACGGAATTCCGCCCGCCCGCAGCCGCAGCGAGGCTCACCGGAAGAGCTCGGCGTGGTCGGCTACCCACTGTGCGTACCTGCGGGCCGGCCGTCCAGTGACGGCCTCGACGACACCACTCGGAGCGGGTGCGGACGCCGCGACGGTCGCCGCCTCGACCAGCGCCGTGAGCCGCTCTTCCTGTGCGGCGCCCAACGCCGACGCGACGACGAGCGCGGCCGAGCAGCCGTCGAGGAGCGCGCGTGCCGGGGCGGCCGAGTCCGCCCTCTCGACGCCGTTGGGGAGGTCCGCCGAGGCCGGATTCCGGCTGGTCGCGCGGACGGATACGCCGTCGGCGACGAGCTGCGCGACCACGCGTTGCCCGATGACCCCCGTCGCTCCGGTCACCAGGATCACGCGCTCTCCGATCGGTGGTCGTGGAGAAGATTCAGATCGTCGCCCACCCTACGGGCGACGGCAGGACGTGAAGTTGAAATGAGTGCATTCGCAATGCAGGATGAGTGCTGTGAATTCCGACGGAACCGGCAATCAGCCCAGCTACGGCCCCGACGGCCAGTGGGGCGCGCCAGCCCACGGTGACCCGCAGCAGGGCGGCACCCAGTACGACGGGCAGCAGGCGGGGCCGCCGCAGTATCCCTCCGGCGATCCGTGGGCGCAGCCGCACGGCCAGGCCCAGCCGGGTTACGCGCAGCCGGGGTACGCCCAGCCGGGCTACAGCCAGCCGGGGTACGCCCAGCCGGGGTACGTCCCGCCCGCCCCCGGCTGGGGCGCGCCGGCGCCCGACGTGAAGGTCGGCATCATCCCGCTCCGCCCGCTCGACCTGGGCGCGATCTACAGCGGCGCGGTCGCGGCCATCCGCACCAACCCGGGCGTCATGGTCGGCGTGACGGCTGTGTTCCTGCTGGTGACCGAGTTGATCGTCCTCCTCGCGCAGGTTCCGATGACCCGCATCGCGGTGGACTCGGACGCCGAGGACGCGGAGTTCTTCGGTGACCTGGCGACCGCGACGGGGCTCGGCTTCGGCATCGGGCTGATCGCCGGGATCGCCACGTTGTTCCTCACGGGAGTCCTGACGGTCGCGGTCGCCCGCGCGGTCATGGGGGAGCGGACGACGGTCGGCGTAGCGGTGCGGGCGATCGGTCCGCGCCTGCCGTCGCTGATCGGGCTGAGCCTGCTGCAGTTCCTCATCTTCCTCGTGCCGACCGCCGTCGTGGTCGGCCTCGTCGTCCTCATCGGGGTGGCGTCGGGCGATGCGGGCCCCCTCGTTGCGGTCCTCGTGGCGTTCGTGCTGTTCCTCGTGCTGGTCGTCGGGTACCTGGCGCTCCTGCCGACCGTCTCGCTCTCGTACCCCGCGGTGGTCCTTGAGCACCTCGGCCCGATCGCCGCGCTCAAGCGGGGCTACGAGTTGCAGAAGCCCGGCTTCTGGCGGGTCCTCGGCGTCCTGCTGCTGACGTACCTGATCACCGGCATCATCGCGATCGTCGTCTCGATCCCGAGCACTATCGTCGCCGCCGTTGTCGACGGCGGCGACGGTGCCGACACCCTCGCTGGGCTGACGCTGCCCGCGCTCGCGGTCACCGGCGTCGGATCGTTCATCGCGCAGCTCCTCACGGTGCCTTTCCTGGCCGGCGTGCAGACGTTGCTGTACGTGGACCAGCGGATGCGCAACGAGCAGTTCGACCAGCCGCTGCGCGACGAGGCGATCCGCCGGTGGCGGACCGGGGCGCCGGGCGTCCCGACGGACGCGCTCTGGGTGCAGAAGCCGCAGGCGGCACCGTCGAGTTGGTACTGACCCGAGGGCGCGGTCAGATGCGGTCGCGAGCCACGATCCACCGGCTGACGGGGGTCCGCAGCACGATGTCGACGAAGAGCAGCGACATGGCGAGGACGACCACGGACAGCGTCGCGGTGCGCAGCAGCGCGGAGGCGGGGAACCACGTGCCGAGCAGCTCGAAGAAACCGGCCTTGCTCAGGATGTCGAGCATCAGTGGGTGCACCGCGAAGACGCCGAAGGCGCGGATCGTCGCGTAGGAGACGGCGCGCTCGCCGACGGCACGGCCCGAGGCGCGCAGATCGTCCCACATCATCGCCACCAGCCAGATCAGGATCGTGGCCGCGACGTACCAGGGGAGGTACAGCGGGTTCCACGCGGCGGTCGCGGTGTCCGGGACGATGCCGGGCTCGGTGTCGCGCAGGTACACGACGAGGCTGAACGCGCCCGCCGCGAGGCAGACGGCCACCAGCCGCAGGGCGTGCGACCGGAGCCAGGGGCCGACCTTCGCGTAGTGCTGCGCGGCGAGCATGCCCATCGCCACGAACAACACGTACATGGGAAGCAGCTTCCACATGTGGTTGAACATCGTCTCCCACGGCTGGCCCGGAGGCCGCGGGAAGTACTGGTAGAAGGCAAAGAAGCCCAGCTGGATCCCACCCGCCGTCAGCAGGACCGCCCACGGGTGACGCTCGAGCTTGCGTGAGAGCTTCTGCAGCGCCGGGAAGAACAAGTAGATCTGCATCGAGATCAGCAGGAAGTACAGCTGGTACTTGGCGTCGCCGGTGAAGGTGGTGCGGGCCAGGTCGCCGAGCCAGCGCCCGGGCGAGGGGAACGGGTCTCCGGCGATGAGCAGGTGATCGGTGATCGAGTAGACGAGGGTCCACACGAGATAGGGGCCGACGATGAGCCCGAAGCGCTTGCGCCAGAATTCGCGCGCCGTCATGGTGCGCCCGCGCATGCTCAGGACTAGGACGAAGAGCGTGACCGCGACGAAGCCGTACCGGGTCAGGTGCAGCGCAGCGGACACGGCGCCGGTCTGCCGGATCACGTCCGGGGTGTAGTTGATCGTGGTGACGCAGTGCGCGATCACGACGCCCAGGAACAGGAGGACGCGCGTCAGGTCGGCGGTCTGCTCGCGCTTCGGCTTCGCCGGCGCCTTCTCGGGCGCGGCGACCTGCGGCGGCTTCGTCGTTTCGATGGTGGGCACCACCCTGGTGTCATGCAAGGGCTGAGCGTCTTCACCCTGGACTGTCGTTGCTTTTGTTTCGGTATCCTACGGGACACTCCCGCAAGAATCGGACAGGGGCGCGTTCGCCTCGTGTCCCATCGTGCGGCGGGTGATCACGGGACGGTGATGAGCGGGATGGCCTGTTCGTCGACTGTCCACGCGCCGTGATGGCCGAGCATGCGGGATTCCATCGGCTCCTGACTGGGCGTCACCAGGACCGATCCGCCCTGAGCGACGGCGAGGACGTGGCCGATGCGGTGCGCGATGACGGGGTTCGGGGGCGTGGGACCGAACCAGTGCTCGTCGAGCGCCCGCTCCCGGGTGACCACCCGGGCATGCGGCCCGAGCGTCTCCGACCATCGCGCGAGAACGTCGTCGACGTGGTGGCCCCGCGCGAGGTAGACGTGCCGCACCCGAGCCTCTCCCGCGATGATGCGGACACCGTGACGCAGCGCGGGGAGCACGTCGAGGTTCACCAGTGATTCGGCCTGGATCATCCCGTGGTCGCCGGTGACCAGCACGGTGCAGGTTCCGGGAAGGTCGGCCAGGAGGTCCGCGAACATCGCATCGACGGCGCGCAGCACGCCCAGCCATTCGGCCGAACCGGGGCCGTGCACGTGACCGGCTGCGTCCAGCAGGCCCGTGTAGGCGTACGCGAACCGACGGGCAGCGGAGTCGTGCCGGGCGACCTCGAGCACGCCCGCGCGGACCTCGTCGAGGTGGGACGCCGGGTGGAGGATGCCCGGCGCACGGAACGACGCCAGGGTCAGGCCCGACGTCTCCTGGTAACCGGGGACGACGTAGTGGATCTCGGCGCCGGCCTCGGCGAGGTCCTCGAGCCGGCTGCGGCGGCGCTGCAGTTCGCGCGGCGGATGCGTCTCGCGGGCATCGGGTCCGCTCGCGCCGTCGATGGTCCACCGCAACGAGTTGAACAGGCGGCGGCCGTGTTCGTCGGGGACGCCGAAGCTGTAGCCGACGATCCCGTGCGCCGCGCACGGCGCGCCGAGGGCGAGGCTCGACAGGCTGCTCGCAGTGGTCGCGGGGAAGCCCGCGTTGAGCGTGGTGCGCACGTGCGCCGCCAGCGTCGGTGCGTCCTCGGCGTGGCGCCGCAGGAGTTCCGCGCCGAGCCCGTCGATGAGAAGGAGGACGACGTCCCGCTCGACGGTCAGTCCCAGCCGGTTCTCAACGGCGATGCCGAAAGCGCTACAGACCGAGGGCAATACGTCGGAGAGCATGCCGGTCATGCGTCGATCGTAACGCTCGCAAAGGCGCGCCGAGGCGGGAACGGCGGCCTGTGACGCGGTCTCCGCGTGAGCGCTCTAGGTGATCGCCGAGGGGATGAGGGTGGCGACGCCGTCCTCGACGAGGAGCGCCTGATCGTCGTTGACCCGGGTCAGCGGGAAGCGCTCCCCGTAGGTGCGGACGACGTCGTCGATCATCGACGACGGATAGGGCGGCAGGGCGCCGTCCGCGTGCGGGATGACGACGGTGTCCACGAGGCCCAGGCCCGTGTAATCGGTGACGCCGGGCGCATCGGCGGGATCGTCGAGCGGCGCGACCGGCTCGACGTTCGGTCCTGCCACGACCGAGCCCGCGCTGAGCCCGATGTAGGGCAGCCCTGCGCGGACCCGGGCCTTGAGCACCTCGCCGGTGCCGTTGCCCTGCAGGGCGCCGAGGAGGACGAAGGTGTGGCCGCCCGAGAGGTAGACGGCGTCGACGCTGTTCAGGTCCGAGTCGAAATCGGCCGCGTCCCGGTACTTTCCGACGGTCATCCGGGTCAGGCGGAAGCCGAGGTCCGTGAGCTGTGTCCACTCGAAGGAGCCGAAGGGCTGATCCGCGTACGGCGCGCCGGCGTCGTCGATGAAGCCGATCCGGAGGGCGCTCGGTTCCCGTCCGGTGTGCCGGCGGAGGAAGTCGGGGAGAGCGCCCGCATTGAGCGACAGCAGCAGCAGGTTCACGATCGCGACGATACCGACTCTGGGAGACTGGGCCGACGAACCGGAGGAGGATCGATGCGCGCCCGTATCCGAGGACCGCTCGCGCTGCTCGCGATCGCCCTGCTCGCTGCGGGCTGCGGCGCAGCGCAGCGGGAGGAGCCGCGGGGGAGGACGGTCACCGTCCAGGCCGCGAACGGGGCGGTCACGATCCCCGCGGCACCGCAGCGGATCGTCTCGCTCGCGCCCACGCACACGGAGACCCTGTTCGCGATCGGCGCCGGTAAGCGGGTGGTGGCCGTCGACGACCAGTCGACCTATCCGGCCGAGGCTCCGCGGACCGCGTTGTCGGGCTTCACCCCGAACGCCGAGGCCGTCATCGGGTACGCCCCGGATCTGGTGATCGTCTCGGACGATCAGGGCGGCATCGTCGCGGCCCTGCAGAAGGTGCGGATCCCGGTGCTCGTGGAACCCGCGGCGAAGGACCTCGACGAGGCCTACGACCAGATCGCCGACCTCGGCGCCGCCACGGGGCAGGTCGAGCAGGCGAAGGCGGTCGTCGACCGGATGCGGGCCGCGATCGACGAGACCGTCCGAGCCACCCCGCGTCCCGCCGTGCCGCTCACCTACTTCCACGAGCTCGACCCGCAGCTCTACACCGTGACGTCGTCGACGTTCATCGGCAGGGTCTACGGCGCCTTCGGGCTGCAGAACGTCGCGGATGCCGCGGACACGGCGGGATCCGGCTATCCGCAGCTCTCCCGGGAGGCGCTGCTGCAGGCGGACCCCGCGCTCGTCTTCCTGGCGGACGCCCAGTGCTGCGGCCAGAGTGCGGACGTGGTCGCCGGCCGGCCCGGGTGGCGCGATCTCCGGGCGGTCCGGGACGGCACCGTCGTCGCCCTGCCGGCCGACGTGCCGTCGCGATGGGGGCCGCGGCTCCCCGATTTCTACCGCGCCGTCGGCGCTGCGATCGCCGTCGCGGCGCAGAAGGTCCCGGCGGGCGGGTGAGCGCACCGGTGCGCGACGGCGCGCAGTCGACATCGGGCCCGGCGCCGCGTGCGAGCGGGCTGCGGCCTCTCCCTCTGCTCGTCGCCGTCGTCGCCCTGCTCGGCGCGATGACCGGCGGGTTGTTGGTGGGCGCGGTCGACCTCCCCGTCCGCGGGATGCTGCTCGAGCTGTTGGACCGGGTTCCGGGCGTGCGCGTCGATTCGGGACTGTCGCAGCTGCAGGCGAACCTGCTGCTCGAGATAAGGCTGCCGAGGGTGCTCGCGGCGGCGATGGTGGGCGGCCTGCTCGCCATCGCGGGTGCGGGCTACCAAGGGGTGTTCCGCAACCCGCTCGCCGACCCGTATCTGCTGGGGGCGGCCGCGGGCGCCGGGGTCGGAGCCACCGCGACGATCGTCCTGTTCCCGGGTGCCCCTGCGACGACGGTGCCGGTCGCCGCGTTCGTCGGCGCGCTCGCCGGGGTCGCCCTGGCCTCCGCGCTCGGCAGCGTCGCCGGCGGGCGCGGTAAGGCCACGCTGCTCCTCGCCGGGGTCGCCGTCTCGGCCTTCCTCAGTGCGGTCCAGACCTTCCTGATGCAGCGCGACGCGCAGGAGCTGCGCCGGATCTATTCCTGGGTACTGGGCGGCGTCGCGGCAGCCGACGGTCCGCGGCTGTGGGCGCTCCTGCCCTACGCCGCCGTCTCCGTGCTGGTCCTCCTGCTGCACGGCAGGCTGCTCGACGTGCTCGGTGTCGGCGACGAGGAGGCCACGGCTCTGGGCCTGTCGGCCCGTCGGATCCGGTTCCTCGTGCTCGCCGCGGCGTCGCTGGCGACCGCGGTGGCGGTGGCGGCCGGCGGCCTCATCGGATTCGTGGGGATCGTCGTGCCGCATGTCGTGCGGCGGCTGGCCGGGCCCTCGTACCGCGCGGTCCTGCCGCTGTCCCTGCTCGCGGGCGCCGCCTTCCTCGTGCTCGCCGACGTGCTGGCCCGGACCGCTGTCGCGCCCGGTGAGCTACCGCTCGGCGTGGTCACGGCGTTCATCGGCGGCCCCTTCTTCGTCGTGGTGCTGCGATCGATGCGGGGGAGGGCCGGCGTATGAGGTTGGAGATCTCCGGCGTGGACGTGGCTCTCGACGGCCGCCCCGTCCTGCACGACGTCACGATGGCGGCACCGTCGGGCACCTGGACCGCGATCGTCGGGCCGAACGGCGCGGGGAAGTCGACGCTCCTGAGGGCGGTCCTGGGCCTGGTGCGCAGCGGGGGAGCGATCACGGTCGACGGTGCCGACCCGCGGCGGCGTTCACCGCGCGAGCGCGCGCGGTCGATCGCCTACGCGCCGCAATCGCCGAACCTGCCCGAGGGGATGACGATCTTCGACTACGCGCTGCTCGGCCGGTCGCCGTACATCCCCTACCTCGGCCGCGAGAGCGGTACCGACCGGCGGATCGTGCGGGACGTGCTCGGGCGGCTGGAGCTCGAGGAGTTCGCCGACCGCGACATCACGCACCTCTCCGGCGGCGAGCGACAACGGGTGGTGCTCGCGCGGGCGCTGGCCCAGCAGGCATCGGTCCTCCTGCTCGACGAGCCGACGACGGCCCTCGACATCGGGCATCAGCAGCAGGTCATGGACCTGATCGACGACCTGCGCCGCGCCGACGGCCTCACGGTCGTCACCACGATCCACGACCTCACCCTGGCCGGGCAGTACGCCGATCACCTGGTGCTCCTCGCGGGCGGGCGGGTCGCCGCGGCCGGCGCACCCCGGGGCGTACTCACGGCGGAGCTCATCCGCGAGCACTTCGGTGCGCGGGTGCACGTCCAGGACGGCCCCGACGGGCGGCCGCTGCTGGGGTTGCTGCGGTGAACGTCGAGACGGTCCACCGCGACGAGGATGGTGCGGTCGCCGCGACCACCGTCTGGCGGCTCGGGACGGGCAGGCGCGGGATCTCGTCGGCGATGGTCGGCGGTGGGATCGGCCCGGTCGCCTGGGTGATCAACGCGCAGGTCCCGGGCGGCTACGCCCGGATGGACGCGGCGGCGCACCTCGACGAACTCGCCGCCGCTCAGGGGCTGGCCGGGCGCGGCGTGGGCATGCTCACGGCCGCCGCCGCGGCCGGGGCACCATCAACATCCAGGTGCTGGTTCCGCTGTCCGACGGTGCGCTGGTCAACGCCGTGATGACCGTGACGGAGGCGAAGACCCAGGCCCTGCTGGAGGAGGGCTACCCCGGCACGGGGACGGCCTCGGACGCGGTGTGCATCGTCGCGCCGGTGCCCGGGCGCGGAGCGCTCGAGGAGTCCTTCGGCGGGCCGCGATCGGAGTGGGGCGCGCGGATTGCGCGGGCCGTGCACGCCGCGGTCGCGGCGGGAGCGCGTGACTACACCGCCCTGCTCAGGACCCGTGTTTCGGGCGACCGCTCGTGCGTCGAAAGGGATTGAAGTTTACGCTTGTTGCAGAAGTGACGACGAGTGGAGGTTCCGGATGCGCGCACGAGTCGTGATGGCGGTGGTGGTCGGCTGCTCGACACTCCTCGCGGGGTGCTCTGCGACGGTGTCCGGAAACGGCGCGGGCGTGACCGTCATCAAGGGCGGCGTGGGACCGGGGATCGCCACGCCCGCGCCCGTCCCAACCGGCGGGACGACGACGCCGGCCGGACCGTCGACGACACCCAGTGCGCCGCCGTCGAGTGCCGCGGCAACAGCCATCGTCCTGCCCGACAACGGGAACGGTTTCACCTTCATCCAGACCCGCAGCGGCCGGACCCGGTGTCAGGTGAGCGAGACCAGCGCCGGCTGCCAGCTCGTCTTCGACCAGCCGCGGCCGCGGACCGAGTCCGGCGACGAGGCCAACGGCGTCAACGTCACCAGTGGCGGCGACCTGTCGTACGTGCTCGGCAACCTCGGCGCGATCGACCCGGAGACTCTGGACTACAAGACCTACACGGCACGGGGCTGGTTCATCGTCGCCAACGAGTACGGCACCGCCTTCACCCACCGGACCACCGGGCACGGCATGGTCGTCAGCTCGCGCGGTGCGGAGGCCTTCTAGCGCGGCGTCGTGATCACCACGACCGCCTCCGCGCCGTCGACGGTGGCGAAGCGGTGCGGGCCGTCGCTCGTCCAGCTGCACGAATCTCCTTGGTGCACGGTCAGTTCTTCGCCCACCCGGCCCACGGTGAGCGCACCGTCGACCACCGTGAGGTGCTCCCGGACGGCCGGGCCGTGCCCGGGGGAGACGTGGTTCGAACCGGCGGGGAACTCGAGCCGGAAGACCTCGACGACGACGTGGGGCAGGTGTCGCACGGAGAGCAGCACGCTGCGCATGCCGCCGCCGGCGGTGCTGTGCGCGCCTGGCGATTCGCCGACCAGGGCCGTGAGTGGCACGTCGAGCGGGTCGCAGAGTGCGTAGAGCGTCTCGATCGTCGGGTTGCGTCCGCCCGCCTCGATCTCGGACAGCGAGCCCTTGCCCACGCCCGAGCGCCGCGCCAGCTCGGACAGGCTGAGTCCGCGTTCGGTGCGCAGCTCGCGGAGTCGTCGGCCGACATCGGGGGTGGGCATGTTCCCATGCTACGTTCTGTTCATGGAACGTTCTGAAAACGGAACGATGGTGCCGGTGGGCGCCGGCGTCGTGACCGCCCTCGTCGGCTACACGTCGGCGTTCGCCGTCGTGCTCGCGGGCCTGCGCGCGATGGGCGCCACGCCGGGGCAGGCGGCATCGGGCCTGCTCGCCGTGACGGTGACCATGGGGGCCGCGTCCGCCCTGCTCTCGTGGCGGTTCCGGATGCCGATCATCAGCGCCTGGTCGACGCCGGGCGCGGCACTGCTCGCGACCACGGGCGCCGTCGCGGGCGGCTGGCCCGCCGCGGTCGGTGCCTTCGTGGTGTGCGGTGTGCTGTTCGTCCTCACCGGGCTCTGGCCGGCGCTCGCGCGCTGGGTGCAGCGGATCCCGACACCGATCGCGCAGGCCATGCTGGCGGGCGTCCTGCTGCCGCTCTGCATCGCGCCGGTCACCTCGCTTGCGAAACACCCGTGGGCCGTGGCACCCGTGCTGGTGGTGTGGCTAGTGCTCCTGAAACTGCGGCCGCGGTGGGCGGTGCCGCTCGCCTTCGTCGCCGCGCTCGCCGTGATCGCGGTGGCCCTCGTGCGCGACGATGCCGTTCCGGCCGTCGCGGAGCTGGTGCCGCACGTCGAATGGACCACGCCGTCGATCACGCTCCAGGCGCTGACGGGAGTGGTGCTGCCGCTGTACATCGTGACCATGGCGTCGCAGAACATCCCCGGGGCGGCGGTCCTCGGGAGCTACGGCTACTCCGTGCCCTGGCGGCCCTCGCTCGCCGTGACGGGCGTCGGCAGCGTTCTCGGGGCGCCCTTCGGCGGACACGCGATCAACCTCGCCGCGATCAGTGCGGCCCTGGCCGCGGGCCCCGATGCGGGGGAGGATCGCTCGCGCAGGTGGATCGCCGGCGTCTCGTCGGGCGCGGCCAATCTCGTGCTCGGCGTGCTGAGCACCGGCCTCACCGCCGTCGTCCTCGCCGCCCCCGAGGGTGTCATCCAGGCGGTCGCCGGCGTCGCTCTGGTGGGAGCCTTCGCCGCCGCGTGCGCCGGTGCCATGGCGGATGAATCCGCCCGCGTCCCCGCGGCCCTGACGTTCATCGTCGCCGCCTCGGGAACGACCGTGGCCGGTGTGGGTTCCGCCTTCTGGGCGCTGGTCGTCGGGATCGTCGTCTACGTGGTACTCGGAGCCGGGCGCGCGTCAGACGCGTGAATCCTCCTGCGACGCGGACGACGGCGTGCTCTTCGTCGTAGTTGCCGTCGACGTGGACGTCGGAGTCGTCGTGGTCGGGGTGGTCGACGTCGTGCTGGTCGTCGTGGTCGTCGTCGATGTGGTCGTCGACGTCGTGGTGGTGGTCGATGTGGGGGAGCTCGTCGGCGTCGTGGTGCGCGGCACGCTGGTCGTCGTGCGCTGATCGGTCGGCCTGTCGAGGTCGCCGGGCGTGAGTCGATCCGACGGGCGGTCGGCCATCGTCCGAGGCACGGGGAACACTCCGGGGTTCTCGGTCGGCACGGCGGTGCTGCCCGCGCCGCCGTCGTCGCCCGATCCCGTGAGTGCGAAGGCTCCGCCCAGGGAGAGCGCGGCGACCATCAGTGCGCCGACGGCCGCGAGCGAGCGCTTGCGCCGCCCGTCGCGGGAGGCGGTGCGCGCGGGCGCGGTGGTGCGGATCGGCTGGGTCGTCTCCGACCGCCCCGCCGGGCGCGCACCGGGGCGGCCCGTGCCGGCGGGACGATCGATCGACCGGCGCTGTGTCGGCGCGTACGCGGCCGCCCGATCACGCCGGACGGTCGGTGCGGCCGGGCTCGAGACGGAGGTGATCGCGTCCGCGAGCTCGCCGCCGTCGGCGAACCGCCGGCCCGGCTCCTTCGACAGTGCCCGCGTGATGAGGTCATCGACGTGGGCGGGGACCCACGGGGGCAGGGCCGGGGGGTCCTCCCGGATGTGCTGGACGCAGAGCGCGACGGCCGTCTCCGCCGTGAACGGCGGGTGCCCCGTGAGGCATTCGTAGCCGACGACGCCGAGGGAGTAGACGTCGGAGGCGGCGGTGGCGTCTTCGCCGGAGGCCTGTTCGGGGGAGATGTACTGGGCGGTGCCCATGACCATGCCGGTTTTGGTGACGGGTG
>NZ_VIGX01000268.1 GCF_007858475.1 Tsukamurella conjunctivitidis | reverse complement strand
CGTGAGCACGGCGAAGATGTAGGCCTGCAGGATCGCGATGAAGATTTCGACGAGGGTGACCACCAGGGACGTCCCGACCATGAGGACCGCCAGGCCCTTCATGCCTCCGGCCGACGCCAGCATCGCCGAGGTCCCGAAGAAGGTCAGGGCCAAGAGCAGGTGTCCGGAGATCATGTTGCACAGGAGTCGGATGGCCAGGGTCGCCGGTCGCACCACGAAGTTGGAGAAGAACTCGATGGGGGTGATGAGGAAGTAGATGGGCCAGGGCAGTCCCGGTGGGAAGAGCTGGGACTTGAAGAAGGGCCCGACCCCCTGTTCACGGATGCCCGCGGCAATGAAGGTGACGTAGGCCAGCACGGCGAAGACGACAGGCACGGCCATGACGGAGGAGGCCGCAATGTTGATGCCCGGGACGACGCCGGTGAGGTTCATGCCGAGCACGCCGATGAAGATGACACCCAGGATCGGTGCGAAGCGCCGTCCCCTGGCATCCCCCAGCATCTCGATGCCGATCGAGCGGCGGACGAACTCCGCGA
>NZ_VIGX01000267.1 GCF_007858475.1 Tsukamurella conjunctivitidis | reverse complement strand
CATCCTTCCCGCACGCAATGCCGAGACAACTGTCGCTGCGGCGGTGTCCTCAACTCTGCGAGCGCTGCCGCGCGACGCCGAGCTCGTGGTCCTCGACGACGGCTCCACGGACGCCACCGCGCAGGAGGTCATCAGAGGTGCTGGTGGGAGGAGGGGTCCCGATCCCCGTCTGCGACTGCTGCAGACACCGCCATCGGGTGGCCTCACCCAGGCGCTCTCGCAACTGATCGCGGCGACCGACAGCAGGACGGTGGCGCGCATGGATGCAGACGACCTGTGCATGCCCTGGCGGTTCCGCATCAGCCTCCCTCACCTCCGCAGGGACTGCGACCTGGTGTTCACACAGGTGGTGAACCTCGTGGGACGCCGTCCGGACCCGGAGCCCCCCGTGGGCATCACCCCTGAGGCCTTCCCCCTGCACCTGCTGCTCCCCCACCCCGTCTCCCACCCCACCGCGCTGATCCGCCGTGAGGTCCTGGCCAGGGTCGGGGGCTATCT
>NZ_VIGX01000266.1 GCF_007858475.1 Tsukamurella conjunctivitidis | reverse complement strand
AGGTTCCCCACGAAGCGATTGTGTTCCTCGGGGGTGGCGTCCAGCGCGAAGGCGAGGACACCCCCACTCCCGCGGCCGCCGAACTGTCGCCTCGCCAGGTCGTGCTGGGGGTGCGAGGCCAGGCCGGGGTACTCGACGAGGGCGACCCTCTCCTGTCCTTCCAGGAACTCCGCCACGCGTTGGGCCGAGGCGCTGTGGCGCGCCAGGCGCAGGGGCAACGTGACGCTGCCGCGGGTGATGAGCCAGGCGTTGAAGGGTGAGATCACCCCGCCCACGTCGACCATCGCCTCGGACTTGATGCGCCGGATGAGGTCATGGCTGCCGATGACGGCGCCACCCAGGGCGTCCCCGTGTCCGTTGATGTACTTGGTGAGGGAGTGGACCACCAGGTCCGCCCCGTCCTCCAGCGGGCGGTAGAGCGGGGGCGGGGTGAATGTCGAGTCCACGCTGAGCAGGGCCCCCGCCTCATGGGCGATGCGCGCGGCAGCCGCCACGTCACTGACGCGCGTGGTCGGGTTGCCGATCGTCTCGACATGC
>NZ_VIGX01000265.1 GCF_007858475.1 Tsukamurella conjunctivitidis | reverse complement strand
GACAGGACCCGAGAGCGCTGCGCGCGACACGCTGCCGGGTGATCGCGAGACCCGATCCTCTCCAGCGACGTGTGACTTAAACTCGGCGAATGTTCGCCGGCCGTCGTGACCTGGCGTCGACGGGGTGGATCCTCACGGGCCTCGTCCTCATCGACGGCGTGTTCTGCCTGCGCGGCACGATGCTCGGGGTCGACGAGTCCGCGGCCATCTGGCCGTGGTTCCCCGCTCTCATCCTGTTCGGCCTGTGGGTGTCCTATCTGGTCGTCTGGTTCCGACGGAGCCAGTCCCTCTCATGGCGCCTGCTGCCGATCCCGCTCATCGGAGTGCTCACCCTTGCACTCGCTTTCACCGATACCCCACGACGTCTGCAGTGGGCCTTCGACGAACCACGGCTCACCACCGCCGCCCAGCAGGTCCTCACCGACCCGCGCGTCGACTTCACCGAATACAGCGACCGTCGCATCGGCACGCTGCGGGTGCACCGGACGACCAAGACGGGCGGCGCTGTGCTCTTCGCCATCCCTCCGACCGACACCACG
>NZ_VIGX01000264.1 GCF_007858475.1 Tsukamurella conjunctivitidis | reverse complement strand
ACCGACGATGAGCGTCAGGGGCCCCATGGCGCCTATCTCGACGCGCCGTCTCCGGTTCTCTTCCCCCTCGGATTCTCTCTGGGGCAGGAGGAGGTGGAGGTCATCGGGATTGAGGTCTCGGTGCCGGTCGGGGAGAGGGGCGAGGCAACCCTGTGCGTGCGGGTGCGCAACACGACCACCACCACCGTGCGTGAACGCGTGGTGACGGTGTGGGCGCACCGCACGGGTGGGATCACCTTCCCCCGCTCCCGTGAACTCCTGGCCTTCCGGAGGGTGGTCGTGGGCCCGGGACAGACGCAGGATCTCGCCTGGGGCGTCGATGGTGCAGAGCTCTTCGCCGAAGGATCCGGTCCTGGCGCGCGCACGATGCTGCGGGCGGATGCCCAGGAGTTCCTGGTGGTGCGTTGAGCTGCGCCCACGTGCAGGTGCGCGGGGCAGTCACGGGTTCAGGTGGAAACCCCTGAGTGCTGACGCGGTTCCCCGGAACTGCTCCAGGTCCAGCTGTGACCCGCCGTTCCAGGCGCGCTCCCCGAATGCGGG
>NZ_VIGX01000263.1 GCF_007858475.1 Tsukamurella conjunctivitidis | reverse complement strand
GGGCCACGGGGCGCCCGCCTTTCGGCTGAGTCCCGGGGACCGGAGCAGGGGAGGGCTGAGGCTGCGCTCTCAGGCGAGTGAACCCGGAACCGCGAAGACCACGGGCGCGCCGATGCGCAGTCCCGCGGGGTACTCCCCTGTGCGGGCCAGGGTCGAGAAGGACTCGGCGACCTCGCGATCGGTCAGCCAGATGTCATGGGACTCGCGGAACCTGCGCGCCACGACCGTGTGCGGCAGGACCAGGTCCTCGGTGGCGCGGGCCGGGCGGGCCACTGCGACGACCGGACAGTTCCGGGAACGTGTGAGGACGGAGGCGCGCCTCTCGACGTAGAGCAGGCCGTCGGTGGGTTCGCGGTAGACGTAGTGGCCGCGGTCCTCGGCGTCGAGACGGAAGAGCAGGATCTCGTCCAGGGTGAGAAGGGTGCCGAGCACGGCGCGGATCTCCTCCGCCGAGCCGCACGGCACCCAGCTTCCCAGGGGCCACTCCAGGGAACTGACCCGGATGGGGTCAACGGTGCCCCAGGTCGGGGGGACGGTGTC
>NZ_VIGX01000262.1 GCF_007858475.1 Tsukamurella conjunctivitidis | reverse complement strand
GGACCTCGTGGTGGTCACCACCGACGAGGGCGGCCGCGACACCTACCGCCTGGAGAAGTTCGAGCGTTCCAACCCCGGCAACTGCACCAACCAGCGGGTCATCGTGGACGAGGGCACGCGCGTGGAGGTCGGCTCCGTGCTGGCCGACGGCCCGGCCACCGCCTCCGGCGAGGTCGCACTGGGCAAGAACCTCCTGGTCGCCTACATGTCCTGGGAGGGCCTGAACTACGAGGACGCGATCATCCTGTCGCGCCGCGTGGTGGAGGACGACGTCCTGACCTCCATCCACATCGAGGAGTACGAGGTCGACGCCCGCGAGACGAAGCTCGGCGAGGAGGAGATCACCCGGGACATCCCCAACGTCTCCGAGGAGTCCCTGGCCGATCTCGACGAGCGCGGCATCATCCGCATCGGCGCCGAGGTCCAGGCGGGCGACGTGCTGGTCGGCAAGGTCACCCCGAAGGGGGAGACGGAGCTGACCTCGGAGGAGCGCCTCCTGCGCGCCATCTTCGTTGAGAAGGCGCGCGAGGTGCGCGACACC
>NZ_VIGX01000261.1 GCF_007858475.1 Tsukamurella conjunctivitidis | reverse complement strand
CTCTGAGGATCACCCGCTGTCGTCTTCCCCCGGTCGGCTTCCGCGTCCACGCGCTCCAGCCAGTCCTCGGGGGAGTCGGGCAACTCGTCGGCGGCCTCGATCCGCGCCTGGACATCCGGGACCCCTGAGGACAACGCGGGGGCGATGTCCTCCAGGACGCGGGTGTGTGTGGGAGCGTCGCGGAGGACGGCCAGCTCAGCGGAGGTCGCTGCCGCCACAGGGTCCGCGTCGAGCAGCTCCTTCCAGAAGCCACCGTCGCTGCGTCGCGCGTCGTGGAGTGGGGGCGGACTGATGAGGGAGGCAACCCCAGCCAGAGATCGCCTCCTGCGACCGGACTGTCACTGCCGGGATGCGGGCTCCGAGCTGCCGACGGGCTCCGATCTGGCGGGTGGCACCGGGGTGGGCTGCAGCTCCCCGGTCAGCGCGTTGTGCGCCCAGTCCAAGGTGCGCGGCGCGCTGAGGGTCACGTAGTTGGGGTGCTGGTCGAAATGGACCGTGCGGGCCTCGGGGACGAGGGCGGGAGCGGGTGGGTTCGCCATCC
>NZ_VIGX01000260.1 GCF_007858475.1 Tsukamurella conjunctivitidis | reverse complement strand
TGTCGACCCCTGCCAGCAGCGGGAAGGCGCAGTCGTCGAGCTCCATTGCGGTGCCCTCTGCGGCGTGCACGGCCTGGGGGATCTCCAGCAGGTTCAGCTTGACGGGAACGTCAGGTCCGAAGAGCTGGCCCGAAGCGATGCGGAAGAGGAGGGCGTACCCGATGTTGCCGGCGGCACCAGTGACGGTGACGATGCGGGGATCTGCCATGAGAAGCAACTCCTTGTGTGGTGTTCCTGCGACGCATGGGGTGCGCCGCTTCCTCGTCCGACGGCCCATCCGTCGGACACGACTCCTCCAGACTAGGCCGTGGCGGCGGCCACAGACAGTGCCTCCAGTCCCAGATGGGCGCTCCACCGGACGTGACCTGCGCAATAGAACTACCGTGGGGAGCTGGGTGGTCATCGCCCCGCAGGGGGCAGGCAAGCTGGCTCACGACCACGGACGAGGGCGGCGCCGACACGGGCGAGGACGGGGTGTGACATGGGCAGGAAGAAGCAGCTGAAGAAGGCTCAGGCGGAGGCAGAGGCACGGGCTGCCGCCA
>NZ_VIGX01000259.1 GCF_007858475.1 Tsukamurella conjunctivitidis | reverse complement strand
CTTCGGATGATGAACCCGACCCGATGACCTCACCTTCAATTCGAGTCGACACCGATGTGAACGCCGACGACCTCGTCTCGCTGTACAACTCGGTGGGATGGACCACGTACACGAAGGAGCCCCAGGAACTCGCGCTTGCGGTCCGACAGTCCCTGCGCGTGGTCACTGCCTGGGATGGCGAGATCTTGGTGGGACTCGCTCGCGTGGTCGGTGACAGGGTCACTGTCATCTACCTGCAGGACATCCTCATTGCCCCTGAGCACCAGCGGCGCGGCATCGGGCGTTCACTCATGCACGAGGTGTTCGCACCTTTCGGGCACGTTCGCCAGCACGTTCTCCTCACGGATGACGAACCTCGGCAACGCGCGTTCTACGAGTCTCTCGGCTTCACGGAAGCCCATGACGTCCGTCCACGCGAACTGCGCTCATTCGTGCGGTTCGCGGACTGAGTTCCCACCGCCATCCCAGTGCGGGTGCGACGTCTCGGATGATGGCCTCAAGTTGTCTTGCCGAATGGGCAGCACCCAGATGGTCGGGCGTGGC
>NZ_VIGX01000025.1 GCF_007858475.1 Tsukamurella conjunctivitidis | reverse complement strand
CCCGGGCAACCCGGACCACATCATCACGGAACTCTTTCGGATAAGGCTTAGGCACAGTAGTCATCCTTCCAGGCCGCCCTCCCGGGGCAAGCCAGATCAGATGTCACCTAACCGTGCACCAGTCCCTCCGGTCAGCTCGCCGACCGGGTCAACGCACTCTGAATGGGAAGAGCCCGTAAAGGAGGTCACCGGTAGCAGGGGCGGTGGTCAGGGCGAGATCTGTATTCGCCATACGTCAAGAATACCCCAGGCACCTCACTAATGCGCGTCCAACTTGGATTAGTAGTATGGGGGATGATCTAACGACCTAATCGAACCGATTATCCGGTCTGGGAATCCAACCACCCGCCAATAGGTATGCAACGTGGGCGCCAGTGAGAATTATTAGAATCCTTTCACGCCTGATCGATCGCATATTCCACGACGACACGGTTGCGGCCTGCTTGTTTGGCTGCGTACATCTGTCGGTCCGCTGATTTGATGAGGTCGTCAAAGAGTGCCACTGGTTTGTTTGCGCCAACGTCAGCACTACAGGTAAGGGTCTCCGGGCCAAGAACCGGTGTTGGGTGCATGACAGCACCGATGCTGACAGTGACCTCGCCGTCGCAAGCTATCGCGATACGGATCTGCTCGGCTAATTGCTCGATCGACTCGAGCTGATCGACCGGCGTCACGATCAAGAACTCTTCGCCACCGAGTCGAGCCGTTACCGCATCCGGCCCGGCGAGGCTTACGAGGCGGCTGGCGGTCCGGACTAGAACCTCGTCGCCGTGTGCGTGACCGTTGACGTCGTTGATGGATTTGAAGTTGTCGATATCGATCGCCAGGAGACCAACTTTCTGGTTGGAAGCGAGCAATCGAGCTGCGTGATCGCTTAGCCCGCGGCGATTGAACACACCAGTGAGGGGATCGATCCGAGCGAGCTCTATCTGAACCCGGAGGAGGTGCTCCAGCGATCGGCGGAATCCGAGAACGATAAGCGTCGGGAATAAGGTGGCCAGAGTAGCGACACCGAACCGGACGAGGGCGACTGCGGGCTCATCCCGCTCCGAAGCAGCGTGCGCGACGATGAAGAACAGCGCGCCGACCTGGAACGCCACTACCACTACCGCCCGTGACTGCATTGCCGCGAGTGCGGGTATAGCTGCGTTCAGGCAGAGTATCACGCTCGCCGCAGGGGCGTCTGCCACCAGGAATGAGGCCAGCCCGATGCCGAACATTCCGCCCGAACTGAGCGCGATGAACGTGCAATCGCTGACCGCCGGTCGCGCCCGGACCACGACGATGAACGACAACACGCTATAGAACCAGATCCCGGACAACCAAGGTAGAGCGCCCGGGACCACCAGGCCAGGATCGACTAGTGCCAGTAGCGGCAGGGGAACCGCGCCGCCAACACTGAAGAGGAGGCCGAGCGAGCGGAGATCGAAGCCGAAGTAGATTCCGCCCGTGAAATCGGACATCGGTAGTCTACCGGATACATCAGGTGACTGCTTCATCTTCGGTCCACCTTCTGCCGTGCGCAGCGCGGCCTCATACACAGCCTCGCACTGGAGTCCTCCGTACCAAAGCACACACTGTATTGCATCCCTCATGCAGCCGGTTCAATGGGTGCGATTAGGCAGTCATTGAAACGCCGGTTGTCGACGTGGCCGCGGGTGCATGTGCTGTTTAGCCTGCAGACTGCAGGTTAGATCCAAATGCCTCGTGGAACTCGGTCAGCATCAGCGGCCACAGGCCGGGCTCGGCGTCGGCGCGCAACCGGTCCCGATCCCAGAACATCACCTGGGTGCGGTACTGCGGGCCCGGGTACGGCGTAGCGGGGATCGACCGGTCGATCCGGCCGCCGCCCTGGGACCACCGCTTGAGCACGTGCTCCGCCGCCGTCGCCATCATGTACCGCGCGTCGGTGAGCGCCATGACGATCAGGCCCACGCGGGACAGGAGGTTGGCAACGCCACCCGCGCGCTCGTCGGTGAGCCCGACGTAGGCGGACTTCACCTCGATGAGCCCTCCGTCGAGCCGCGAGTCGATGGCGTCGACGAGGAGGTGCAGGCTCGGCTGTCCCGCCCACTCGATGAGTGCGTGCGATTCGGCCGCGCTCGAGTACGTCCCCTGCATCCGGTGCCCCGCGACGACCCGGCCGGTCTGGTCGTCCACGATCGCGCAGAACAGCGTCGTCGACGAACCGGTCTCGACCTCGTGCCGATCGAAGGCTTCTTCGACGCCCCAGGACCGGTACGCGCGCTCGACGCCGTCGAGGTACTGGCGCCAGAGGTCCGGGCGGCGCGCGGGGGTGTCCAAGATGCAGGTCACGCCGGTGCGGCGATCGACGAACTCCACGCCGTGCTCGGGAAGAGGCGTTGCGGCGGGTGGACCGGTGACCGCGCGGACGAGGGCAGAATCGATGGTCATGTGTGTTCCTTTCAATTGTGACGACGCCATGTCGTATTCTTGACCGAGAGCGGTATTCGATATCGGATCGAATGCTCAAAGGGTAAACGCGCAGGATTGGATGAGAAGTTCTGTCGCGAACTTTCCAATGACGAAAACCGCATCACGCGGTGGTGTCGTGAACTGTGCGATCGCAGACCGACAAGACGTACTGCGTTCAGCTGGGGTGCAAGCGCTCGGGCGATTACCCGATTCGCACGTCAGTTGTGTGTAGTAGTGAATTCGGAACGCAGCAGATAGCGCCCCGTGGCGAGCTCGTGGCCCGTGCAGATCAGCCTGGCGGCGTGGGCGGCCACAGCACCGGAGTGCATGGCGGTGCTGCCGAGCTGCGGCCACGAGCTCAGGCTCCGCCCGACCTCGCCGGCGACCTCCAGCATCCGGGGGGTGACGACGTCGGCGAGGAGGGCGCCGGCGAGCGCGACCGCCGTACTCGGCTCCCGGTCGCGCAGTTGATCGTCACTGAACGACGCCAGACGGTCGCCCAGGATCGGGGTGTGCTCGTCGATGTCGAACCGTTCGACGTCGAGTACCACGTCGTCACCGAGATCCGTCGCCATCACCACCGGAATGCGGAGCTCGCGTGCGCGCCGGCGGAGGGCCACCTTCATGTGGATGCCGTCGATCTCCTCGATCAGCACCGAAAGCTGTTCGTCCCCCGAATCCCCACAGAGAAAAGAATCGATGTCGGATTCGGATATTCCTTGCGGAAAAGTGTCGACCGACGCGTACGGATCGCATTCGAGTAGCCGGCGACGCAGTGACTCGGTCTTGGCCGTGCCCACGTTGAAAGCGGAGTCGACGATGCGATTGAGATTGGTGATCCCGAGTTCGTCGCCGTCGCCGATGCGGAAGCGACGGACCCCCGTGAGCTGGCACGCGGTCGCGGCCGACGAGCCGACACTGAGCCCCACGACCCCGACCAGCGACGCCGACCACGAGGCCTGGTCGGCGTCGGAGATGAGGTGGCGATTTCGGGCGGTCCGGAGCAGGTGGTAGACGTCGGACCGGGGCAGGCGGGCGATCGTCCGCCGCCACTTGCACACCACGTAGCGGCTCAGTTCCTCCACGCGCTCTTCGTCGCCCGGGTCCCAGGCTTCGGGGCATCCGGCCGGCGGCTGCGGCAGGGCGGCGAGCGCGGTGAGTTCCGGGCCTCCGGCGGACCAGCCGTCCACGAGGTCGAACCCTGCGGCGCGCAGCTCGGTCACGCGGGCGTCGGCCTCCGGACCCGGAACGAGGATCTCCATGGATGTCACTCCTGAAAGCGGTGCGCGGCTCGTGGTGATGAGCACCCTACGCGGATCATTGGGCCGCCGCGTCGTCACGCCCGAACAGGGAGGGGCCGGTCGTCGGGGCCGGCGGTACTCTCGATCCGGTGGGCGTGAGGCGGGGAGCGAGGCTCCGGCGGTCGGTCTGGGGGCTCGCCGCCGTGATGACGGTCGTGGTCGCGACGGTGCTCTCGGCGGGGTGGCTGGTGTACGGGCGCTCGTCCGAAGATCCGCTGACCCGGGTCGACGCGATCGTCGTGCTCGCCCCCGAGCACGACGGCCGCGAGGAGTACGGATTGGACCTCGCGCGGGCGGGCTACGCGGGAACGGTGGTCCTGTCCGATCCGTACGGCAGCGGCGCCCCGCTGATGGACCGGCTGTGCGCCGGGGACGCCGGCGGCATCCGCGTCCTGTGCGAGACGCTCGAGCCAACACGACCCGCGGCGAGGCGATCTTCGCCCAGCGGCTTGCCGAGCGGTACGGATGGTGCTCCGTGATCGTGGTCAGCTGGGGGTACCACCTGGTCCGCGCGAGGTACGTCTTCGGGCACTGCTTCGACGGCGGCACCGTGATGCGCGCGGTGCCGCGGCAGTACCGGTTCAACCTCGCGGACTGGCGCTGACGTACAGCTACCAGGCGGTGGGCATGCTCAAAGCCTTCGTCCGGGGCGACTGCCGGGCCTGATCCGCTCCATACCGCGATTGCCGCGGAACCTATCGTCCTCCGGCCATCCGCTCCGGCAGGCCGCCGACGGCCCCGGAGAGCACCCCGAGCAGGGCGCAGCCGACGACGGTCACGACGAGCTCCCGCGCGGCGAAACCCGCATCGCCCAGGGGCCGTCCCGATGAGTGCCCAGCGCGCGGTTCGGGTCGCGATGGCGGCGCGGTGCGGCTCCGGTCGTCGGTCACGGCCACCACGGTAGCGTCCCGGTCCGTGTCAATACGCGCCGTCGCTGGCCAGGACCGCGCGGACGGTGCGGACCACGATCATGAGGTCCCGGGCGAGCGACCAGTTCTCGACGTAGCCGACGTCCATCCGGATCGACTCGTTCCAGCTCAGGTCGGAGCGGCCGCTCACCTGCCACGCCCCGGTGATGCCGGGTTTCACCAGCAGCCGCCGGCGCATCACGGGCGAGTATTCGTCGACCTCGCGACCCAGCGCCGGGCGGGGGCCCACCACGGACATCTCGCCACGGAGCACGTTGAAGAACTGGGGGAGTTCGTCGATGCTGTAGCGCCGGAGGAACCGTCCCACCCGGGTGACGCGCGGATCGTCGTGCATCTTGAACAGCGCGCCGCTGCCCTGGTTCGCCGCGCGCAGGTCCTCGAGGCGTTGGTCGGCGTCCTCGAACATGCTCCGAAACTTGATCATCTCGAAGGGCGCGTCGTCTTCGCCGATCCTGGTGGACCGGTAGAAGACCGGCCCGCTGCTGTCGACCTTGATCGCGACGGCGGCCGCGATCATGACGGGGGCGGACGCGAGGATCGCGGCGGCCGAGAAGACGATGTCGAACAGCCGCTTCGCGAGTGAATCCGCGCGCGCGTGCTGGGGCATCGCGATGTGCAGCATCGGCATGTCGCCCACGCTCGCGTACGCGATCCGGTGCCCGGCGATGTCGACGACGCCCGGGGTGACGATCAGCTCCACCGACAGCTCCTGCAGCTCCCAGATCAGGGTCCGCAGATCGCCGGGGCCGAGCGAATCCGTCGCGGTCAGCGCGACCACAGTGGCGCCCGTGGTGGTGACCGCGGCGATGACCTCCCGGTCGGTGCCCACGATCGGCACGACCTGCTCGCCGAGGTCGATCGTCCGGTGCGCTCGGCCGACCTCTTCGGGCACGCAGGCCCCCACGATGCGCGCCCCGGTCGCCCGCGCACGCCCGAGCGCGAGGCAGGTGGCGCGCACCGAGTAGTAGCCGCCGACGACGAGGGTCGGGGTGTCGTTGCGCGCGCGCCCGTCGGAGGCGCGCAGCCAGCTTCCGCGCACGAGTCGGCAGACCACGATCGCGATCAGGGCGATCGGCAGCGAGACCTTGGCCAGGCCGTCCAGGATCGGGGCTCGGACGAATTCGTTCAGGATGGCGGCTCCACCGAAGACGACGAAGGTCGTCACCACCACGTGCCGCAGTTCCGGCGTCCCGGAACGCAGGAGCGGAACCGCGAGGGCCTTCGACCACTGCAACAGGACGAACCAGAGGAAGGCTGCGGTTGCCGCCGTGAACGCGCTGGTCAGGACGCCGCCGCCGTGTTCGGTCGACCAGACCGCACCGGCCGCTGTGGCGATCACCGCGATCACCGCGTCGACGACGCCCCACGCCGCGGTGGACGGGGCGGACCTGTGGAGGCGCAGCGATGCCGGCTCCGAGCCGAACGCGGCCCCCTCCGCTGGGTGATCCGTCACCGCTGTACCTCTCGACGTCGCTGCCTGTCCCTGCCGTCGCGGTCTTCCCACTGTCATGAAGTAGCGCGAAGAAATCAGGTGTGATCGAGGACGATGTCAAGGGTCTTGAACATCGGCTTCCGTGTTGTGATATTACTCATGATGCCGAGCGGCTCTCGCCCGGAGTAGCCATGACGGGCCGATTATTGGTCATGTTAAAGTGTGTATCCACGGTGAGTGAGGAATGTCTCAGGTGTCGATGAATTGCCGCTTGTGCGGAGCGGACCGCTTGCACAGCGTGTTGGACCTCGGCGCCACCCCGCCGTGCGAGAAGTTCCTCACCGCCGACGAGCTGGACTTGCCGGAGCCCACGTACCCCCTCCACCTGCGGGTATGCGAGGAGTGTCTGCTCCTGCAGATACCCGCGCTGATCCTGCCGGAGGAGACGTTCACCGAGTACGCGTACTACTCGTCGTACTCGGACAGCTGGGTGGCGCACGCGAAACGGTTCGTCGACGCCGCCCGCGACCGGCTGGGGCTGGACCTGGGATCCGACAGTCTCGTCGTCGAGGTGGCCAGCAACGACGGATACCTGCTTCAGCACGTCGTGGCCGCCGGGATCCCCTGCGTCGGGATCGAGCCCTCGCAGAACGTGGGCGCCGCGGCCCGCGAGCGCGGTGTGCCCACCCACACCGCCTTCCTCGACGAGGGGACCGCGCAGGCCGTTCGCGCCGAGCACGGCCCAGCCGACCTGGTAGTCGCCAACAACGTCTACGCCCACATCCCCGACCTGCTCGGGTTCACCCGGTCGCTGCGTGCCCTCCTCGCGGACGACGGCTGGCTGAGCATCGAGGTGCACCACGCGCTGAACCTGGTCGAGCTGGGGCAGTTCGACACCATCTACCACGAGCACTTCCAGTACTACACCGTGCTCTCGGCGCAGCGCGCGCTGGCCACGGCCGGGCTCGCGGTCGTGGACGTCGAGCTGATCCCCACCCACGGCGGCTCTATCCGGCTCTGGGCCCGGCCAGAGGCCGCCGCGGGCGAGCCCGATCCTCGGGTCGCCGACGTGCTCGACCTCGAGGAGCGGGCCGGGCTGCACGCACTCGACGGCTACCTCGCGCTGCGCCCGCGGACCGAACGGGTCAAGCACGACCTGCTGCGGTACCTCTTGGACCGCAAGTCCGAGGGGAAGCGCATCGTCGGCTACGGCGCGCCGGGCAAGGGCAACACCCTGCTGACCTTCTGCGGGATCCGGGCCGACCTGCTCGAGTACACCGTGGACCGCAACCCGTACAAGCACGGCAGGTTCACCCCGGGGACGCGGATCCCGATCCACGCTCCGGAGCGGATCGACGAGGACCGTCCGGACGTGGTCGTCGTACTGCCGTGGAACCTGGCGGACGAGATCTCCGCGCAGCTGGCGCACATCGCGGACTGGGGCGCGGAGCTGGTGATCCCGCTGCCGGAACTGCACGTCTCCGATGCCGTACCGACGAAAGCGAGTCAATCATGAAGGTCGTTCTCTTCTGCGGCGGCTACGGGATGCGGATGCGCAACAGCCCGGACGACATGGTGCCGAAGCCGATGCAGATGGTGGGTCCGCGTCCGCTGATCTGGCACGTGATGCGGTACTACGCCCACTTCGGGCACAAGGACTTCATCCTGTGCCTGGGCTACGGGGCGAGCCACATCAAGGACTACTTCCTCAACTACCGCGAGACCGCGTCGAACGACTTCGTGATCCGCGGTGGCGACGTGGAGCTGCTCCAGTCCGACATGAGCGACTGGACGATCACCTTCGTCGACACCGGCCTCGAATCGGCCATCGGTGAGCGGCTGCGGCGCGTGCGTGCGCACCTGGGCGGCGACGAGTACTTCCTCGCCAACTACGCCGACGTGCTGAGCGACGCGCCGATGGACCGCATCGTCGAGCGCGTGCGCGAGAGCGGCGCCGCGGCGTCGATGCTGCTGGTCCCGCCGCAGTCGTCATTCCATTGCGTGGACGTGGACGAGTCCGCGCTCGTCACCGGGATCACGCCCGTCTCCAAGTTCCCGATCTGGGAGAACGGCGGCTACTTCGTGTTGACCCAGGAGGTCTTCGACGTGCTGCCCGAAGGGGGCGACCTGGTGGAGGACGCGTGCGGCGCCCTCGCCCGGGAGCGCCGCCTGATCGGCTACAAGCACAACGGCTTCTGGAAGCCCGCCGACACCTTCAAGGAGCGCGCCGAGTTGGACGCCGGCTACGGGCGCGGCGACCGTCCCTGGATGCTCTGGGATCACGCGCGGTGATCGCACTCGCCGCGCAACCGATCCGGGTGATCGCGGTACTCGGCGCGCACTGCGACGACATCGCCATCGGTATGGGCGGCACGCTGCTCACGCTGGCGCGGTCCCGGCCGGGCCTGCGGGTCCGTGCCTTCGTCGGCAGCGGCGCGGGCACCGCACGCGAGGCCGAGGAGCGCGCCGCCCTCGCGGCCTTCGCGCCCGGCGCGGACGTCGCCGTGACGGTGCTCGACCTGCCCGACGGCCGCGCTCCCGCCCACTGGGACCGGCTCAAGGACGCGCTCGCGGCCTTCCGTCGCGACAGCGCACCCGACTTGGTCTTCGCACCGCACCGGGCCGACGCGCACCAGGACCACCGGCTGCTCGCCGAGTTGGCGCCCACCGAGTTCCGGGACCACCTGATCCTGGGGTACGAGATCCTCAAGTGGGAGACCGACACCCCCCGGCCCACGCTGTTCCACCCGATCACGGACGAGGTCGCTGCGGAGAAGGTCCGCCTGCTGCACCGGCACTACCCGTCCCAGGTCGAACACGACTGGTTCGACGAGCAGTCCTTCGCGGGACTCTCGCGCCTGCGCGGCGTCCAGTGCCGCTCCACCCACGCCGAGGCCTTCCTCATCGAGAAGGCGGCGATCGACTTCGGAGGTTCCCCGTCATGAGAGTTCTCGTCACCGGCCACCAGGGGTACCTGGGCACCGTCTTGGTCCCGATCCTGCGGGCGGAGGGGCACGACGTGGTCGGCCTCGACACCGGCTACTTCGCGGACTGCGTTCTCGGCGGACTCGCCGACGACACCCCCACGATCGCCGTCGACCTGCGCGACCTGACCGTGGCGCAGTTGGCGGGCTTCGACGCGGTGATCCACCTGGCCGCGCTGTCGAACGACCCGCTGGGCGCCCTCGCGCCGGAGATCACCTACGACATCAACCACCACGCCTCCACCCGGCTGGCGCGCCTGGCCAAGGAGGCGGGCGTGTCCCGGTTCCTGTACGCCTCCACGTGCTCGGTGTACGGCGCCGCCGGCGACGGACTCGTCGACGAGGACGCCCCGCTGCGCCCCCTGACGCCCTACGCGGAGAGCAAGGTCCGGGTCGAGGACGACGCCGCGGCGCTCGCCGATTCCGGCTTCGCGCCGGTCTTCCTGCGCAACGCCACCGCCTTCGGCTTCTCCCCGCGGTTGCGCGCCGACATCGTGCTGAACAACCTGGTGGGCTACGCGGTGCTGACCGGGGAGGTCAAGGTGCTCTCGGACGGGACGCCATGGCGGCCCCTGGTGCACGCCCAGGACATCGCGCGCGCGTTCGCGGTGTGCCTGACCGCGCCCGTCGAGAACATCTCCTGCCGGGCCTACAACATCGGCACCGAGCGCAACAACCTCACCGTCGCGGAGATCGCCGAGTCGGTCGTGGCGGCCGTCCCCGGCTCGACGCTCAACATCACCGGCGAGGCGGGGGCGGACCCGCGCTCCTACCGGGTCGACTTCAGCCGCGCGCGTGAGGGGCTCGGGTTCGAGGCGGAATGGTCGATCCCCGACGGTGCCGCCGAGCTGTACCGCGAGTACACCGCGCGCGGCCTCACGTCGGAGGCCTTCTTCGAGCGGTTCACCCGCCTCGCGCACCTCGAGCACCTGCGCGCCGACGGCGCGCTCGACCCGTCGATGCGCTGGACCTGACGATGTCCGCTCCCCGATCCGCCCGCCGCTCAGGTCAGGCGGGCCAGCAGGTCCGCCCAGCCGGGTGCGGCGGCGTCCCGCGCCGAGACCGCGGTCACCGGCTCCGGCCAGGCGATGCCGAGCTCGGGGTCGTCGTAGGCCACCGCCAGGTCCTCCGACGGATCGTGCGGCCGGTCGATCCGGTAGCAGACGTCGGCGGTCTCCGTCAGCGCCTAGAAGCCGTGCAGGAACCCCGGGGGCACGTAGAGATGGTGGAAGTCCGCACCGTCGAGCAGGAAGGCCTGCCGGCGCCCGAACGTCGCGGACTCCGGGCGGATGTCCACCAGCACGTCGTGGATCGCGCCCTGCGCGCAGCGCACGAGCTTCGCCTCGCCGCGCCCGGCCCGGCCGTGCATCCCGCGGACCACGCCGCGGCGCGAGCGGGACTGCGAGTCCTGCACGAACGCCGCGGCCGCGGGCCGGCCGAGGTGCCGGTCGAAGACGTCGGCGTCGAAGGTCCGGGTGAAGAGCCCGCGGTCGTCGTGGTGCGGCTGCGGGACGAACAGGACGACGTCGTCCAGGTCTGTGTACTCGATGCGCACGGGGTGATCGTGCCATGAGCGGGTGCCGGGGTTGCGGCGAACACGGCGGCCACCGCGTCCTCGACGTCGGTGCGGTGCCGGCCGCGGATCACTTCCCGCCGGTGGACGAGCCGATCTCGGCGGCGGAGTCGGCGCACCCCCTGGCGATGGACCTGTGTCCGTCGTGCGGGCTCGCGCAGCTCGCCGACGACGACACGGTCACCGAGGAGCCGCGCGGCGTGGAGCCGGCGGCATTGCGCGAGCAGGCCGCGGACGCCGTCGCCCGGGTCGCGGCCGCGGGCTACCTCTCGGGGACGACGGTGCGGGAGTTCGGCAGTCCCCACGGCGGCACGTGGCTGCCGCTGCTCGGCGAGCGCGGCTTCGCCGAGTCCACCCTTCCGGCCGATGTGGTCCTGGACTGCTTCGGCATCATGCACGAGCCCGATCAGCGGGCGGCGTTCGCCCGGCGGGCCGCCGCCACCGCGCCCGACGGAGTGCTCCTCCTGCAGTTCCACTCCTTGACCGCGATCGTGGCCGGACGGCAATGGAACGCGCTGCGGCACGGCCACTTCGCGTACTACTCGTTGACATCGGTCCGGCGGCTGCTGGCCGGCACGGGTATGCGCCTGCGCACCGCGTGGGAGTTCGATCTGTACGGCGGCACGGTGCTGGTGGCGGCCGAGCACGGGGACGGGACGCAGCCGGTCACGGACCCCGCGCTGCGGCTCATCCTGGCCGCCGAGGCGGCCTCGGGGATCACCACGCCGGACGCGGTGTCCGGGCTCGGCCGCGCGTGCGCCGAACAGGTGCGCGACCTGCGCGCGTGGGCGCGCGAGCACGCCGCGGCCGGACGCCGGGCGTACGCCTACGGCGCCGCCTCCCGCGCGGTCGCGCTGTTCGCCCTCGCCGGCGTGGACCGCTCGACGGTGGCCGGCGTCGCGGACGCCTCACCCGCCAAACAGGGCCGGCGCATGCCCGGGACCGACATCCCGATCATCTCGCCCGACGAGCTGATCGCCGCCCGGCCGGATACCGTCTTCCTCACGGTGCCGGACCTGCGGGCCGAGGTCGCGGGGCGGTATCCCGAACTGGCGCACCGGCTGACCTGTGACCCGCGACCCGAGAGGACGTCCGCGTGAGCGATCGTCGCGACCTGAGCCGCTCGGCGCGCCTGCAGGCGCGGCTGCACGAGACGGTGCCCGGCGGGGCACACACCTACGCCCGGGGATCCGACCAGTACCCGGAGCATCTGACACCCGTCCTGGCGCGCGGTGCGGGCGCCAGGGTGTGGGACGTCGACGGGAACGAGTACATCGAGTACGGCATGGGCCTGCGGTCCGTGACCCTCGGCCACGGCTACCGCCCCGTGGTCGACGCGGTCGCGGAGGCCATCCGGGACGGGGTCAACTTCACCCGGCCCACCGAGCTGGAGCTCGCGGCCGTCGAGGACTTCCTGGAGCTCGTCCCGACGGCGGACATGGTCAAGTTCGCCAAGAACGGCTCCGACGCGACCACGGCGGCCGTGCGCCTGGCCCGCGCCGCGACCGGGCGCGACCTGGTCGCGGTCTGCGACCAGCCGTTCTTCTCCGTGGACGACTGGTTCATCGGCACCACCGAGATGTCCGCGGGCATCCCGGACGGGATCCGTGCGGCGACTGTGCGTTTCCGCTACAACGACCCGGAGTCGTTGGCCGAGGTGTTCGCCGCCCATCCGGGCCGCATCGCCGCCGTCTTCCTCGAGGCCGCCACCGCGATGGCCGAACCGGAGCCGGGATTCCTGCAGTCCGTGCGCGCACTGTGCGACGAGCACGGCGCGCTCCTCGTCTTCGACGAGATGATCACGGGATTCCGGTGGTCCGAGCGTGGCGCGCAGTCCGTGTACGGCGTGACCCCGGACCTGTCGTGCTGGGGAAAGGCGATGGCGAACGGCTTCCCGCTGGCAGCGCTGGCGGGGCGGCGCGAGTACATGGAACTCGGCGGCCTCAACACCGACCGGGACCGCGCCTTCCTGCTGTCCACGACCCACGGTCCGGAGACGGCGTCCCTGAGCGCGTTCCGGGCGGTGGTGCGTGCCTACCGCGAGGGCGACCCCGTCGGCCGGATGGAGGCCGCCGGGCGCGACCTGTCCGACGGCGTGAACGCCGCCGCGCGGGCCGCGGGCGTCGCCGACCACGTGCTGGTGGCCGGCAGGCCCTCGTGCGAGGTGTTCGTGACGCGCGGACCCGACGGTGCTCCCTCCCAGGCCTACCGCACCCTGCTGCTGCAGGAGTTGCTCGAGCGGGGAGTCCTCGGGCAGTCGTTCGTGATCTCGGCGGCGCACACGGACACCGACGTGGCCGAGACGGTCGCCGCGACGGCCGAGGCGCTCGAGGTGTACGCACGGGCGATCGCGGCGGGTACCGTCGACGGGCTGCTGCACGGGCGCCCCGTGGCGCCCGCCCTGCGGCGGCGGGCCGAACCGCGGCGGCTCGGGGGCGGAGCGTGAGCCGGCCCCGCACGATCGTCGCCGACTCGTGGTACGCGCCGTCCATCTCCGGCGCCACCCGGCTCGACGGCGCGCTACCGCCCCGGATCCGGTGGCTGGCCGCGCGCAACGGCACCGTTCGCGGGCTCGCGCTCGCGGCGGTCGGGCTGCGCGCCGACGCGGTGGTGACCACGAACCCGAGTCCCGGCGCGACGGTCTGCCTGATCCTCTACGGACTGATCGGCCGGCGCCGGCTCGTGCTGCTCGAGTACATCGTGCACCCGCCGGAGGGGCCGGGCCGCCTCGCCCGCGTGCGATTCCATCTGTTGCGGCGGGTACTCCTCCGCCGCGCGCTGCTGCGCGCGCAGGTACTCACCGCCGCCGAGGTGGAGCGGTTCGCCGCGGTCCAGCGGGTGCCGGCCGACCGGTTCCGCGTGGTGCAGTGGCCCGGTCGCTTCGACGACACGCCGCTCGCCGCGCGGAACGACGGCCGGATCGTGGTCGCCACGGGCCGGCGGACGGACTGGGAGACCTTCTTCGCCGCGGCGGACGGTGCAGATTGGGACGTCCGGGTGGTGTGCACCGGCGAGGACCTGTCGCTGGTCCGCCGGCTCGCCGCCGCGGGCGTCGTGGTGCGGCACGACGTTCCCGCCGACGAACACCAGGCGATCGTGGACGCCGCGACCGTGTACGTGATCCCCGTGCCGGAGACCGGCGCCAGCATCGGCCAGATCCGGGTGATGAACGCGACCCAGGCGGGGGTGCCGATCGTGGCGAGCGATGTCTCGGGGCTGCACGGATACCTCGATGCCTCGTGCGCCGAACTGGTGCCGCCCGGCGATGCGGCGGCACTGCGAGCTGCGATAGATCGTCTCCTGGCGGACCCGCCGCGGCGCGATGCGCTGCGGACCGCGGCCCGTGCGCGCGGCGGCACGATGGACGAGTACCTGGCCCGCATAGATGACCTGGTCGCGGACGACGTGCGCGGCGGTCGCGGGCGGACCGAGGAAGGATAGGCGAGTGCGCGGAATAATCCTGGCGGGCGGCACCGGATCCCGTCTGCATCCGATCACCCTGGGCGTGAGCAAGCAGCTGGTCCCGGTCTACGACAAGCCGATGATCTACTACCCGCTCTCGACGCTGATCCTCGCGGGGATCTCGGACGTGCTGGTGATCACGACACCCCACGACAGCGAGGCCTTCACCCGCCTGCTGGGCGACGGCTCCCAGTTCGGAGTGTCGATCAGCTACGCGGTGCAACCCGAACCCGACGGTCTGGCCAGCGCCTTCATCATCGGCCGCGAGCACGTGGGCGACGACTCGGCGGCACTGGTGTTGGGCGACAACATCTTCTACGGCCCCGGTCTCGGGACGCAGCTGGCGCGGTTCGGCGACCTCGACGGCGGCGCCGTCTTCGCCTACCGGGTCAGCGACCCCGAGCGGTACGGCGTCATCGAGTTCGACGAGGCCGGCACGGCGCTGTCCCTGGTGGAGAAGCCCGAGCGTCCGCGGTCGAACTACGCGGTCCCCGGCCTGTACTTCTACGACAACGACGTGCTGGACATCGCCGCCGGACTGCGCCCGTCGGCGCGCGGCGAACTGGAGATCACCGACATCAACCGCACCTACCTCGAACAGGGGCGCCTGCAGGTGCACGTGCTCCCGCGGGGAACGGCGTGGCTCGACACCGGCACCGTCGACTCCCTGCTGGACGCCGGGACCTACGTCCGCACGATCGAGCAACGCCAGGGACTGCGCATCGGCGTCCCGGAGGAGGTCGCGTGGCGCCGCGGTTTCCTCACCGACGACGAATTGCGTGCGCGCGCCGAGCCGCTCGTGAAATCGGGATACGGTGCGTACCTGTTGAGCCTTCTGGAGAGCGAGCGGAACCGATGACGATGAAGGCACGGCAGTTGTCCGTCCCGGGGGCGTGGGAGTTCACGCCGCAGCAGTTCGGCGACGACCGGGGGCGCTTCCTGGAGTGGTTCAAGGCGTCGGAGTTCGAGGCCGTGGTCGGCGCGCCGCTGACGCTCCTGCAGGCGAACTGCTCGGTGTCGGCCGCCGGGGTGCTGCGCGGCATCCACTACACCGATGACCCGCCCGGCCAGGCGAAGTACGTGACGTGCGTGCGCGGCGCGTTCCTCGACGTGGTGGTGGACCTGCGGCCCGGCTCGCCCACGTTCGGGCATTGGGATCACGTCCTGCTCGACGATGTGGACCGGCGCGTCGTGCACCTGCCGGCGGGGCTGGGGCACGCCATCCTGTCGCTGGAGGACCAGTCGACGGTGATGTACCTGTGTTCGCTCGAGTACAGCCCGGAGCTCGATCACGACCTCGACGCCCTCGACCCGGAGCTCGGCATCGCCTGGCCATCCACCGGGCGCGACGGTGCGCCGCTCGAGTACGTGCGCTCCGGGAAGGACGCCGCGGCGCCCACGCTGCGGGCGGCGTTCGGGACCGGGCCGGCCCCGGCGCACTGACCTCCCGTTCCCGGACGGCCCGGAGCGGCAGCGGGTTCCGGCGTCAGCCCTGCGGCGTCCGGACGGCCTCGCCGCTCGCGCGGTAGCCCGTTTCGGTCGCTCCCTTGAACGGCCGCCACCACGCCTCGTTGGCCCGGTACCAGGCGACGGTCTCGGCGAGCCCCTCGCCGAAGTCGCGGTAGCGCGGCTCCCAGCCCAGCTCCTCGCGGAGGCGCGTGGAGTCGATCGCGTACCGCAGGTCGTGGCCGGGGCGGTCGGTGACGAAATCGAAATCGTCGGGGGTGCGCCCGAACTCGCGCAGGATCGTCTCGACGACGGTGCGGTTGTCCACCTCGCCGTCGGCCCCGATCAGGTAGGTCTCGCCGATCGTGCCCCGGTCCACGACCGCCCAGACGGCGCGGTTGTGGTCGTCGACGTGGATCCAGTCCCGCACGTTGCGGCCGGCCCCGTAGAGGCGCGGGCGCACGCCGTCGATGAGGTTCGTGATCTGCCGGGGGATGAACTTCTCGACGTGCTGGTAGGGACCGTAGTTGTTGGAGCAGTTCGAGATCGTGGCGGCGACGCCGAACGACCGCACCCAGGCCCGGACCAGCAGGTCGCTCGACGCCTTGGTGGACGAGTAGGGGCTCGAGGGGTTGTACGGCGTGGACTCGGTGAACCGTTCCGGATCGTCGAGCTCGAGGTCGCCGTAGACCTCGTCGGTGGACACGTGGTGGTACCGCACGCCGTGCTTGCGCACGGCCTCCAGCAGGGTGAACGTGCCCACGACGTTGGTCTGCACGAACGGCCGGGGCTGCTCCAGCGAGTTGTCGTTGTGCGATTCGGCGGCGAAGTGCACGACCAGATCGCACGCGGCGACGAGGCGGTCGACCAGCTCCTCGTCGCAGATGTCGCCGTGCACGAAATCGATCCGGTCCGCGACGCTCGCGAGCGATGACCGGTTGCCCGCGTAGGTGAGCGCATCGAGCACGGTGATCCGGACGCCGGGGCACTCGGCCAGGGACTGGTGGACGAAGTTCGCGCCGATGAAGCCGGCGCCGCCGGTGACCAGTACTCGCACGATCTCAACGATAGCGAATCGGAGGCGTATCCGGGTGGACGTCGGCGGGCTCCGGGGCGAACAGCGTGAACATGTGCCAACCGGGATCGGCAGCGTCGTCGCGCCGAACCGGCGGGCGCGCCCGCGGCCCGCCGACGGGAGGGGGCGTCCACCCCTCGTCGACGAAGCCCCCGGCCAGGAGCTCGGCGCAGGCGGGCGCGGAGGCGTGAAGGGGCAGGGACACCCGTCGCAGGTCCTCGTGCGCGGCCAGGAGACCTGCCGCGAGCGCGGTGACGGCGGAACCGTTCCGGACCGACGGCGCGGCCGTCACCGTCAGCTCCGCGGTCGCCGTGCCGGTGTCGATCCTGCAGAGCAGGACGTCCTGCGCGTGCGCCGGCCCGGGAAGGGCGTAGGCGCTGAGCGTCCCGTCGAGCAGCGACCTCCGGGTCGTGAACCGGCCGAACCCGGCGGCTTGCGCCGCGGTGCGCACCTCGGCGGAGGGGAGCGCGACGGCGCCCGCGACGGACGGCACGGTGGGGGACCGGCGGAACGCGCGGAGTTCGCGCGCCGTCCGCCGTGCGCGCCGGACCGCGATGCGCCCCCGGGCCCCGGTGAGGACGGCCCAGTCGGCGCGGGGCCGGTTCGCAATCATGTGACGGAAGTGTAATCGATATTGGTTACTCTGTACCGGTGACCGCACCGCATCGTGTCCTCGTGATCGGCCCCGCGCCCCCCGGTTCCCGCAGTCGTGGTGGCATGGCCACCGTGATCGGACACATGCGTGACCACCCGGATACGCGGCTGCGGATCCGGGTCGTGCCCACGTACGTCGACGCCGGCACCGTTGAGCGTCTTCGGGTGGGTTTGACGGGCATGGCGACCGCGGTGTGGCTGGTGCTCGCGGGTCGGGTCGACGTGCTGCACGTGCATCTGTCGCACGGCGGCAGCGTGATCCGGAAGTCTCCCGCGTTGTGGGCCGCGCGACTGCGCGGGGTGCCGGCGGTGATCCACGGCCACAGCTTCGACTTCGGGGGCTGGATGGGGCGGCTGCCCGCGCCCGTCCGCCGGCTGGTCCGGGTGGCGCTGCCCGCGGATCGTTGGCTCGTGCTCGGTGCCGGTCTCGCCGCCGAGTACCGCGCCGCGCTCGGGTTGCCGGAGGGCGTCGTCGAGGTGCTGTACAACCCCGTCGTCCTCCCGGACGCCGTGTCCGGCGCGGACGACCGCCCAGGGGACGTGGTCGAGGTGGTGGCGCTGGGCCGCCTGGGACACCGCAAGGGGAGTTACGACCTGGTCCGGGCCGTCGCCGGGTTGCCGGCCGATGTGGCCGGCCGGGTGCACCTGACGCTGGCGGGCGACGGCGAGGTGGACGAGGTCCGGGCGGCGGTGCGCACCGCGGGGCTGGACGGTGCGGTGACGGTGCGCGACTGGGTGGACGCCGCCGAGCGCGATCGGTTGTTGGCCCGTGCCGATGTCTTCACGCTGCCCAGCTACGACGAGGGGCTGCCGATGGCCCTGCTCGAGGCGATGGGGGCGGGGCTGGTGCCGATCAGCACGCCGATCGGCGGCATCCCGGAGGCGATCACCGACGGGGTCGACGGCCTGCTCGTCGAGCCGGGGGACGCGCCGGCCATCGCGGCCGCGCTCACGGGGCTGGTCCACGACCGGGCCCGCGCGGCGGAGCTGGCCGAGGCGGCGCGCCGCCGGTCCGAGGACTTCGCCGTCTCCCGCTGGTACGACCGGCTCAGCGAGCTGTGGATCGGCCTCGCGCGTCGATGACGCCGCGCAGCAGCGCGTCCAGCCGGCCCGCAGACACGTCGACGGCGTAGTTCGCGAGGTAGTGCTCGCGCGCGGCCGCGCCGCGCCGCGCCGCGGCCGCGGGGTCGGCGAGGTCGTCGAGCGCCCGCGCGAGCCCGGCCACGTCGTCGGCGGGGATGCCGGGCTCGCCCATCGGCTGGAACTCGGGTAGCGCACCCTCGAGCGAGACGATCGGCGTGACGCCCAGCTGCATCGCGAGCACCTGGACGCCGCTCTGCGTGGCACGCCGGTAGTGGGCGATCGACCCCTTGGCGGCGGACATCGGGCCGAGCACGTCGGCGTAGGAGTACGGGCCCCGCTCCCAGCGCACGTGCGGCGCGAGGTCCGCGGGCCCGTCCCCGTCGCCGATCAGGACCAGCTCGTCACCGCGCCAGCCCGGCCCCGAGACGTGCCGGTCCCACGCCGCCAGCGTCACATCGAGGTTCTTGTAGGTGTTGAGCCGCCCGACGGCCACGAAGTCCCGCCTGTCCTCCGCGGGCACGAGCGCGGGGACGCGGGCCGGGTCGAGGTCGCTGGTGAGCGGTACGTGCGCGTCCGCGCCGATCGCGTCGGCGACGTACTCGCTGAACGCGAGTGTCGCCGCGGCCGATCGGCCCCACCGGCCGAACAGTGCGCGTTCCCAGCCGGGCAGGTGCTCGTCGGCGCCGTGCGGGCGGTCGTCGTGCACGAGCCGCACCCGCGGGGCGCGCCCGGCGAGGGCGATCCAGCGGGGATCGCGGACGAGCTCGGTGACCACGACATCGGCCGCGAACCCCCGGGCCCGGCGCAGGGCGGTCGCGTACTGCGGCCAGGTCGACGGGGTCTTCGGCCGCGGGTCCAGCACCCATTCGTACGGGCGGGGGCGGGCCCCGTCCGACTCGGGATGCTGATCGGAGGTCACCAGAACGACCTCCCAGCCCCGCTCCCGCAGGCCCTCGCAGTACACCCGCGCCAACGGCCGCATCCACGGCGACAACCACAGGAGCCGGCCGGTCATTCGGCGATCCCGTCGAAGGCGCGCTCGTACGCGTCGGCCATCGCCTCGATCGTGTACCGCTCCCGCATCCGCGCGAAGCCGTGTTCGCCCATCTCCCGCCAGGTCTCCGGGCGGGGGAGGAGGTCGTCGAGCGCGGCCGTCCACCCCGCGACGGAGATGTCGTCCACCAGGGCGCCGGCCCGCCCACCGTCGAGCATGTCGGGAACCGCGCACACCGACGACGCCACCACGGGCACCCTGCGGGCCATCGCCTCGAGGATCACCAGGGGGAACGCCTCGGACCGGCTGGGCACGCACAACAGGTCGCAATCGGCGAGCGCGTGATCCGGTCCCGGCGACCAGCCGCGCCAGTGCACGCGGTCCCGGAGGTCGTCGGGGGTGAGTGCCTCCAGGCGCTCCCGGTCGGGGCCGTCGCCGTAGATCGACAGGTCCCAATCCCGGTGCCGGAGCCCGTGGAGTGCCTCGACCAGCAGGTGCGGGTTCTTGTGTTCGACGATGCGGGACAGCATCACGAGGCGGGGTCGCGGCGCGACCGCCGGGCGGTCCGGGACGTCGTCCAGCGTGGCCGCACCGGCGACGCCGTTCGGGGCGGTGAACACCCGCCGGCCGAGATCCTGGAACGCCGTCGCCTCGGCCCAGTGCCGCGGGGACAGCGCGATGAATCCGTCCGCGCGGCGGATCGCCGCGGCGAGGCCCGCGGAGTACGTCGGCCCGTCGGGCTCGGGCGGGATGTGCGCGGCGACCAGCCAGCGCCGGTCCCTGCCCGCCGCCCGCCACAATGAGGCGTAGCCGGTCTCGGTGTTGGTGTCGCCGCTGATCAGCACGGCCGGCCCGGGTGGGAGGTCGGGGGCGGGCGCCCACCAGGGCTGGCGCACGACGCGGATCGAGTGCGGGATCTCGCCGATCAACGGGCCGAACCGTTGCATGCAGACGATGGTGACCGGGTAGCCGCGGCGCTGCAGCTCGGTGGCGAGCAAGACGTGCTGACGCTCGGCTCCGCCGAAGACCAGGCGGTTGGTGGTGATCACGACGGCCGGACGGCCGGGAGTGCCGGCCGCGACGGTGCGGGCGGCCCGCTTGGAACGCTGGACGCGGTCGAGTGCGGCCAGCCCGGCGAGGAACGCGCCGGCGGCGCGAGGCCCCGACGCGTGCTCGATGTTCAGGGCTACGTTCGCCCGCAGCAGATCGGCGGAGCGCCGGCTCGCCACGGAATCGCCCCGGACGGTGCCGTGCCCCGAGTGGTCGACGCCCCGGTCGGCGGTGAGCGCCACGCACCAGCCGGCTGCCCGGGCCCGCTCCTGCCAATCCGATTCCTCCCCGTACAGGAAGAACTCCTCGTCGAAGGGGCCGACGGCGGTCCAGGCGTCGCGGGAGACCGCGAGGCAGGCGCCCGTCAGATAGCCGTCGATGTGATCCGGGCTGGACCCGTACAGGTCGGAGAACGGGGTGCCGCGGAGCCGTTCCGCGTAACCCGCGTGCGAGACCAGCGCGCGGATGACGCCGCGCCGACGGTGCGCAACGTCCCACGGACGGCGCCGCCCACCGGCGTCGTGCGGATCGTGGACCCCGGGCGCGGCCGCGGCGATGCCCGGGCGACGCAGTGCCTCCCGGGTGCGCGACAGGTCGTCCAGCAGCACGGCGTCGGGGTTGAGCAGCAGGATGTCGTGCTCCGGCACTTCGGTGGCCAGCCGGTTCACGCCGGCGGCGAAGCCCAGGTTGGCGCCGTTCGACAGCCAGCGCACCTCGTCGAACTCGCTCGCCACGTCGGCGATGCCGGGGTAGTCCGGTCCGGAGTTGTCCCACACCAGCACCGGATGGTCGGGGAGGTGGCGGCGCACCGAGTCCAGGCAGGACCGCAGGTCGTCCGCATTCCGGTAGGCCACCACGAGGACCGCCAGCTCGCGGGCGGTCGGTACCGCCGGCGGCGGGGACGCGACGGGCCCGCCCGGTAGGTACGCGCGGTCCAGTTCTGCGCTCACGATGCGTTCCCTTCTGTGCCCGGCTCGCCTGCGGGAGCGGGGTCGCGTTGTGTCAACATGGCTTTCACGGACTTCAGGTGGACCGGTCCGACGATCAGGTTGGCCGCGAGGTACACGGTGGCCGCGGCCGCTCCGGTGACGAGCACGGGGAGGTCGGACAGCACGAGGCAGGTCGCCGAGGACGCCGCGAGGGGGACGCAGAGGTGCAGGCCGAACCGCCACGGCGTGCGGTACGGGCTGCGGCGGGTCAGCCGCCAGCCGGCCACGACGAGGCCGATCAGCTCGCTCACCGCGAGCGAGATCCCGGCGCCCGCGGCACCGTAGTGCGGAATCAGCACCAGGTTGAGCACGATGTTGCCGAGAAGGTTCAGGACGTTCAGGCGCAGCAGGAACACCTGATCGTGTGCGGCGAACAGCGCCTGGCTGAGGGCCGCGGTGAGGAAGGTGACGGCGACCGCGACGAACAGCAGGCCGAGGGTGAGCCCGCCGGCCGCCACGAACTCCGCCGAGCCGAGTAGGCGGATGAGGCCGGGGGAGAGGATCATTCCCACGACCGCGAGGGGTGCGCCGATGAACAGCAGCGCCTCGACGCTGCGCTCCGCGAACCGCGCGAAAGCCTGCTTGTCGGTGGCGAACAGGTTCGTCATGGTCGACAGGGCGGACGTGAGGTACACCGCGGAGATCACGGTGGCGTTGAAGGCGATCGTGTACGCCAGGCCGTAGGCACCCACCTGGTCGGCCGTGCTCAGCAGGCTGAGCAGGAAACCGTCCGCGCGCCAGTACAACGCGGCCACGATGAGGACTCCGGTCTGCGGCAGGCTCTCGCGAACGAGGTGCCAGCTCTCCTTCGCCGAGAAGATCGGTCGCACCCCGACCAACCGGTGCGCGACGATCCCCTGCACCAGCAGCGCCACCGCGGGCGGGATCAGTTGCACCGCGGCGAACCACACGAGGTCGGCACGAATCGCGATCAGGACGACGGTGCCCACCAGCGACAGCACGCGCCCGAGCACGTCCGAGGCCGCGATCGCACCGAACCGCACGTCGGTGAGGAAGACCGGCTGGAAGCACGAGCTCAGCGTGGTGAGCAGCAGTGTGCCACCCACGATGGCGATCATCCACACGACCTGCGGGTCGTCGCCGTACACGGCCCAGCCGGTGAGGCAGGTCAGAAGAGTCAGCGGCACGCAGTACACGAGCGAGAGCCCCGCGTTCACCCGGACGAGGTGAGTCAAGTCCCCCACGCCGGAGGTCACCCGCCGCACGATCACCGCACCGATGCCCAGCTCGGTGAGGCTGGTCCAGAGCCCGACGAAGACGATCGCGGTCGTCAGATGGCCGTACGACACCGGGCCGAGATGGCGGGTGGTGACCGCGACCGTGACGATCGACGCGAGCAGGCCCACCATCCGTGCGCCGACCTGGAGCCCGAACGCGCGAGCGATCCGACCCGACGATGCGCGACCACGAAGTGTCGCGTTCGACGGACCGTTACCATCGTTAACGGGCGCCGTGAGGTCGATCACGGCCGGTTCGAGAGGATGCACGAGTGCTGGTGACGGTGCCGTTGGCGGGTGGTCTGTCGGCGTCGGACTGGGCACGGCGGCATGCCGCCGGGGAGGTTCCGGATCGGTCACCGTACGGCCTCCACCGGCTGACGGATCGCGGAGTGGACGTGCGGTTCGCGTCCGCCGGCTTCGGTCCGGGCCGGTCCGGCCGCGCCGCCGCGCGTCTCGCGCGCGCCGTGCGGCACCGGACCGACGGCTACGAGATCGTCGAGGCCGCGGCCGATCACTTCCGTGGTCGCGGCGCCGACGCGGTGCTGGCGTACGACGAGCGGACCGGTGTTCCCGCGCTGCTGGACGGTGGTGCGCCGGTCGCGGCCGGTATCGGCTGGCTCACGACGCGGGCCGCAGCCGGCCGGGTGCACGGCGCTCTCGCGGCCCGGACGCTGCCCCGCGCGGCCGCGGTCTGGGCCCAGTGCTCGGCCGTTCTCCCGCTCATGGACTCCGACTGGGGCGTGGCCCGATCGCGGCTGCATTTCATACCTCTCGGAATCGACACGGACTTCTACACGGAGCAGCCGCTCCCCGCCGAACCCGGCCTGGTGATGAGCGCGGGCGAGGACCGGTTCCGCGACCACGGGCTGCTGATCCGAGCCGTGAGCGCCGTCCGGGACCGGCGTCCGGAGGTACGTCTCGAACTCGCGTCCGGCCTGCCCTTCCAGGCGCCCGAGGGCCTGGTCACGCTGCACACGGAGCGTTTGAACGGACGCATCCGGGACGTGTACCGCCGGGCATCGGTCGCCGCGGTGGCGCTGCACCCGACGGTCACCGGGTCGGGCCTGACTGTCGTGCTCGAGGCGATGGCCAGCGGCAGGCCGGTCGTGGTGACCGCGAACCCCGGCGTAGCGGATTACGTGGACCACGGGGAAACCGGCCTCCTGGTGCTGGCAGGCGACGTCGACGCGTTCGCCGGGGCCACCGAGGAACTGCTCGCCGACGACGACCGCCGGATCGAGATGGGGCGGCTGGCGGCAGCGCGAGTCCGGGAGCGGTTCACGACGGAGGTCATGGCCGATCACCTGGCTCGAATGCTGCGGGCGATGTGATCTCCCCGATCGTGGCGGCGCGGAGCCGCGCCAGCGCCGGAGGGCCCTGGATCAGGTAGCGGCGGGCCAGGCGCCGAGGCTCCTGCTGCAGCCGGTAGAGCCATTCGAGGCCACTCCGCTGCCACCGCTCGGGGGCACGCTCGACGGTCCCGGCCACGAAGTCGGCGGCCGCGCCGAAGGGCAGGAGGACTGCCGCGCTGGAGCGTGTCCCCCAATCGTCGATCCACTGCTCCTGACGGGGTTTGCCGAGGCCGACCACGAGCACCGTCGGCGCTGCCGACCGGATCTCGTCCGCGATGCGCGCCCCGGAGACCGGGTCGTCGAGCTCGGCACGCTCTGGGGACCAGTACCCCGCGACCGAGAGGCCCGGATGGTCCCGGTGCAGGGCGTCGCGCAGCAGTCCGTGCGCGTGGGCGGTGCCGCCGAGGAAGCCGATCGGCCACCCGCGGGCCTCGCACAATGCGATCACATCGGGCAGCAGGTCGGCACCGGTGACCCGCGGCCAATCGGTGCCGGCGAGGTGGGCCCCCCGCCGGGCGATGGGGGCACCGTCGGCGACGACCACCCAGTCGACGTCGCGGCCCAGGCGGTGCCGGCCCGGCCGGAAGTGATGCAGATGGTCGAGGTTCGCGGAGCACAGCGCGAGCGGGGCGCCGCTCGGTTCGGCGGCGCGGCGCTCCACCAGGTCGATGACCTCGGTATGGGTCATCCTCACGACGACTGTGTCGTCGATCCGCATGACGGGCGTGGTCTTCATCTTTGCGAGCCTCCGGATTCGGGCACGGTTGTCGGGGGTGTTGTCCATGACCCAGAGGTCGTGATCGGTCGGCTCGCCGGCGTACATGCGGAACCGTCGCCGAGTCGCACGGTGTTCGAACCGCAGGACTTCGAGCGCTCGGTGCACCGATCTGTTGCCGCGCGCCGTCGGGGCGACGATCCGGTCCAATGCGAACGGCGGGTCGAAGGTCCGGGAGATCACCTGCGCCACCGCCCACGGAACGACCTCGGGGGCGGTGCGGACCGCCCACGCGTACAGTTCGCCGGTTCCGGTGCGCGGGTCGACGGCGCCCACGCCGATCTCGCCCACCAAGCGGGGACCGTCGGCGCCGTGCTCGAGGAGCACGAACGGCAGTGCCTCGCGCCGCCGCGCCGCGCTCCGGACGGACGTGACCCACTCCACCCACGCGGACGGTGAGTGGAGGTCGGGCCAGTCCGCGTCCGGGGACCCGAAGGCGGCTGCAAGCCGTGCCTTTTCGTCGATCCGCGTCCTCCGCCAGTGCGGGTAGTCCCGGATCCGGGGACGCCGCACGGAGTACTCGGTGGAACCAGCGCGCAGGGTCGCCTCGCGGGCGCCTCTGAAGGCCGCGGGGCGGCCTCGGATCCAGGACATTGCATCATAGTAAAGTGCGTGTCGGCTGCGTCACTGTGCGACCCGAACCGGGTCGCGTCTCCGGGCGCGACGGTCCCGGACGAGCGCCGGCCGGACCCGTGCGGGGTGTCGATCCCGGCCCGCTCCGACCGAGAAGATAGAGGGAAGTATGAGTGTCGCAGGATTCGTTCGGACGATTCTCGCGCGCCGGCTGGCGGTGCTGGCCGTGCTGGTCGTCACCGTCGCCGCGGGTGTGTTCGGGTGGTCGTCCACCTCGACGCACTACGTGACGAATTCGGCCGTCGTCGTCATCCCGCCGGGGGCGGGCAACCGGGACGCCGGATTGAATCCGTTCGTCAACGTCGCCAGTACCGCGCAGCTGGCGTACGTTCTCGCGACCGCCGCCGAGCGCGACGAGGCTCGCGATGCGGTCGCCAAGGCGGGCGCGTCGCCCGACTATCAGCTGTCCACCGTGGCGGGGGACGCGGCCAACTACGCCCAGTTGTCGCCGCAGGTCACGTTCTCGGTGTCGGCTCCGGACCCGGAGGCGGCGCGGCGCGGGGCGACGGCGTTGATCGATTTCATGCGCGACCGGCTGCAGCGGATGCAGCGCGAGGCCGGCGTGGTGGACGGGACGTTCGCCGATCTCCGGGTGCCCGTGGAGCCGACGGACGGGGCCGCGGTGAGCGGAAGCGCGCTGCGGGCCGCGGTCGGATACGCGTCCGGCGGGCTGCTGGGGACCGTCCTCGTCCTGCTGCTGGTGGGTGCCGCAGCCGACGTGCTGCGCGGACGCCGGAACGGTGAGCCGGACGCCGACTCTGCCGTAGACACTGACGCTGCCGTTCCCGCCGACGCAGTAGTCGCCGACGACGCGGCCGACACCGACGACGATCCTCCCGCCGACGCGGAGGGCTCGGCCCGGTCGCAGCCAGTGGCGTGATGCGGCTTCAGGACCCGGTGGCCGCCGGGTCGGCACTGACCTCCCGGCTGGAGCGCTTCGGGCCTCCGGGCGCGCTGTTCGTGGGCACCGCCGGATTCTTCCTGCTCTCGATGCGGCAGGCGATCACCGTCCCCGCGACCTTCGGGATGAGCCTCGCGCAGACCCTGTTCGCGGCCGGCGCCCTGGTGTGGCTCGGCGCGTGGCTCACCGGCAACGCGCGCCCGGTCTCCGATCGGGCCGTCGTGGTCGCGGTCTCGGGCTACGTGTTCGCGTCGTTCCTCTCGTACGGGGCCGCCACCGCCCGCGGTGTGCCGGGCGTGGCGCTCATGCCGATGGACCGGTACGTGGTGGTCGACCTGTGCCTCGTCGGCGTGGTGCTCCTGCTACTGGCGGTGCTCCGCTCGGAACACGGTGTACGGATCGTGCTGGCGGGACTCGTTCTCGGCGGCACGCTGAGCGCGCTCTTCGCGCTCGTACGGTTCGGCACGGGCATCGACGTCGCCCCGGATTTCCGGATCCCCGGGCTGACCAAGGCCAACGACTTCGTCATCGTCCAGAACGCCACCCGGGAGGGACTCGACCGCCCGCAGGGCAGCGCCGGGCACCCGTTGGAGCTGAGCGCGATCCTGACGGTCCTCATTCCCCTCGCCGCGGCACTGTGCCTCAACGCGCGCGCCCGGGGCGCATCGGCGCTGCCCTGGGCGGTGTGCTTGGTGATCCTCGTCGTGGGCGACCTGGTCACCGTCTCGCGATCCGCCGTCGTCGGGACCATCGCCGCTGTCGTGGTGATGTGCTGGCGCTGGCCGATCCGGCGGCTCGCCGGTCTGGTGGTGGGATGTGCGGTCGTCGCTCTCGTGGGCATAGCGGCCCAGATCAACGTCGTCTCCGCGTTGGTCCAGACCTTCGCGGGGTCCGGTACCGACTCGTCGATCAAGTCCCGGCAGGTGGGGATCGAGTACGTGACCGCGCACGTGCAGGAGCACCTATGGGTCGGCCAGGGTGTCGGCGCGTATCCGGCGCTCCGGCAACCGGTCCTGGACAACCAGTACCTGTCGCGACTGATGGAGGCCGGGGTGGTCGGATTCGTGGCCTTCTGCGTCGCGCTGGCGGTGGCACTCGTGCTGGCCGTCCGCGCTTCCGCCGCCGCGGACGGGCCCACCGCCGAACTCGGCTCCGGCGTCAGCGGCGCATTGGCGGCACTCGCGGTGATCGCCCTGATCCTCGACACGTCCGGCTTCCTCCAGGTCTGGTACCTCACGTGGATCCTGGTAGCGCTCGCGGGTGTGTTGTTCCGGTTGTCCCGGGCCGCGCCGTGACCCGCTCGGTCCGGGCCCGGGTGCTCGCGGTCGTCGTGGTCGTAGCGGTCATGGTCACGGGATTGGCGGGCTGCGCCGAATCCCCCGCTTCGCGGCCCGCCTCGCCGACCATCGGCGTGATCCCGTTCTCCGAACCCGATCTCGTCAATCCGCTCCGGGGGCAGTACCAGAACCTGATGGAACCGCTGTTCCCGCAGGGGTCCGACCTCAACCGCGGGCTTCCGGCGTGGCCCGGCGCTTCGGACGTCAGCGCACGGATCCCGTGGAAGTCGCTGCAACCGAAGGATCCGCGGCGGCTGCCGCCCGGGGCGCCGGACTCGCGCCGCTACGACTTCTCCGCCCTCGACCGGGCGATCGCCGACGCGGCCGCGCAGGGCAAGCGCTTCGGGTTCCGGGTGACGGCGTTCGACTCGTGCTGCGATGTCACGCAGCGGGGCGGCACGGTGTCGTCCGTGCCCGACTGGCTCCGCGGGATACCGGACGCCACTGAGACCTATGTCGTGGACGGCGTCCGATACGTCGTGCCGCAGTGGAACAGCGCCGAGTACCTGGATCGGTTCACCGATCTGGTTGCGGCACTCGGCCGTCGGTACGACCGTGACGAGCGGCTGGCGATCTACGAGATGTCGGGGTACGGGGACTTCAGTGAGAACCACGTCGCATTCGTCCGCGACGACGCGCGCACCCCGGGGCCCTCGCCCGAGGAGAGCCGGGCGCGCCTCGGGTACTACAGCCAGTACCGCGACCAGTACATCACCTCGGGTTCCGCCGCGCGGCTCGTGGACGCGACGTTGCGCGCGTTCCGCTCGACGCGCGTGGTGTCCGCGATGGGCAACCCGGAGATCGCGCGCCTGCTGCTCAGGGACAGCGCTGCACTGGCGGGTGTCCGGCACCCCGTGGGCGTGCGGAGCGACTCGCTGGGCACGTATCCGGTCATCCCGACGTGGGCGGAGAACCAGTGGTCGCAGTACGTCGTCGAGCGCGATCCGATCGTGGCGCTGCTGAGCCGGCGATACCGGACTGCGCCGGTGCTCACCGAGTGGCCGCCGCAGATGCTGACCGGAGGCACAGTCCTCGACTACTACCGGCGGGCGGTGTCGCAGGTCGTCGACGGACACGTCTCGATGACGTCGAGTACCGGTTTCCCGGCGCAGAGCCGGCCCGAGCGGATGACCTCGGAACAGTACGACCTGTGGTCGCGCGCGACGAAGTACGCGGGATACCGGTACGCCGTCACCGCCGCCGGGCTAGCGCCCGCGTCCGACCGCGATCCTGCCACGCTGACCATCCGCTGGGCGAACTTCGGTTCGGCCCCGACGTACGACCGGTGGACGACCACGTACGAGTTCGTCGATGGCGAAGGTCGATCAGTCGCCTCCGTGCCAGCGGGTGTCGACCTCTCTACCCTATTCGCGAGCCCGACGGTTCCCTACGAGGACACTGCGGCCAGCCCGCCTGTAGCGGAGACAACCGATACCGTCGCGGTGCCGCTACTCCCCGGCGCATATGTTCTGTGGGTAAAAGTGGCGTGGAGCGAGCATAAGCTGGACGCTACCCACAGGATGGAACTGCCCCCTATGAATCTCGCACTGCGCGGTCGGGACTGCGATGGCGCATATCCAGTGGGGAAGATCGATGTCCGTTGAGCGATGGCTGCTGCTGCTTCTTCTAGCTCTTGCCGTGCGAGAGCAGCTTCGCCAGTAGCCCGGCAGATGCAGAGGTGATACCCCTTGGAAAGCTATCCGAAAGATAAATTATGAACAAGGCACCCAATGGAGACAAATTCGAGAGCAATCGATCTAATACTGGTGAATTCGACCATGACATCCTTCTCAAAGTGTCTTCTCGAGCATCGCGATTTGAGCGAGAGGAGTTTCCATCTATAAGATGGTTTTCCGCTTCCTTAATTCGCGAAAAGTTTGATTATAGAACTTTTAACACGCTAGACGCGATAACGCTGATTGAGTGCGAACTGGCCATCATTTCCTTTCGGCGCGGACCTAATGAAAGCCTTCTTGAAGCTGCAGCAAATGACAGAAAGTTATCCACCATCGCAAGCGAGTTAATAGAAACGAGGAACTCTAGGCCGATGTCGCGACTTCATTCTGAAGCCGACATTCTAATAGTTGTCGATAACATGGATTCATCCTCTTCGCAGGGAATCTACGAGACAGAGCTCCTGCGTGAAGTGGCTGATTATTTTAGCATCGTCCCTGGTGCCTCCATTCTTGCGGTTTGCGTACCGATGGACTACGAAATTGGGTTGAATTACTCGTTTAAGGCACTGCTTGACAAACGACGAGTAGAAGATCTTCTCGCAAGCCTTGGCATGCAGCGCCTGAAACGGATTGATGCCTGGTATATTCGCACCGAGGCCCTGCGTAGGAACCCTTGAATCAGTCGGCTACGGCAAGTGCATCCCCGGCGGTCCGTACGCCGACCGTGGCGACCCATCCGGTGCGCTTGGAACGGTCGATAGGTTCCGTCTGGCGCGTGATTGCGCCGCAGCTCTCTGCTGATGGTCGACGCGGACCTGTTCAGCTGGTTCGCGATCTCCCGCAACGTGTGACCGCGACGACGAGACGAAGGTCCGCGATGGCTGTCGGGACTGCTGCACCGATAAGGGCCAGCGCAACGTCCTCGACCGGCAGCGATGGAGCACCCGCGAGAGGTAAACCGTTCTGACTTCTCTGCCGCTCCTTTGTGAGTGATTGAGAGGATGGCTTCTATGCCACGCAAGGTTGACCCAAGAACTTCGGAGTCGGGCTGTTCGCCTGGTGACCGAGCACCGCAGTGAGTACTCTTCGGCGACCGCGGTGCGGGTGCAGGTCGCAGAATCGTTGGGGGTCTCGCCGGAGTCGGTTCGTCGGTGGGTTTCCCAGCATGAGATCGGCCGCGCCGTCGGGGTCAGCACCGCCGAACGTGAGGAGATGCGCCGGTTGCGGGCGGAGAACCGTCGCCTTCGGGAGGTCAACGACGTGCTCAAGTCTGCGGCGATTTTCTTCGCGGGGGAACTCGACCCCCGAAACCGCTGATCGTGGCGTTCATCTACCAGATGCGGGCATCTGGTCACGCCGTCGAGTCGATCCACCAGGCCCTGCACGTAGCAGGCTTGCAGGTCGCGGCGCGAACACTACGAGCCTGGTGCGCGCGCAGCCAGGAGATTTCCGAGCGGGGCGTCTCGGATGCGATCGTGGAGGACACTATCCGGCAGCTCGCTTTCACAACCACGCCGGAGGGGACTAAACAGCTTGCGCCAGAAGGTCTGTATGGGCGGCGGAAGATGCTCGCTGCCGCCCGCCGCAGGCTCCCTGGTGCTGGGTTCGGTGCGGTAGATCGGGCGATGCGATCCCTGGGCCTGTCCGGGGTGGTCCGTGGGAAGGCGCATCGGACGACGATCCCGGATTCGCGGGCCTTGCGTGCTGCTGACCTGCTTAACCGGGATTTCACCGCGCCGGCGCCGGACCGGGTATGGGTCTCGGACTTTACGTATGTGCGCACCCACACCACCTTCACCTACGTCGCGTTCGTCGTGGACTGCTTCTCGCAGCGGATCGTCGGCTGGAACACTCCACCCGCCGCGATGTCGAGCTCGTCGACGTCCCCGTCCGGATGGCCCTGTGGCAACGCGAGCGAGCCGGGCACAGAGTCGCAAAGAACCAGCTCATCGCCCACTCGGACGCGGGATCGCAGTACACGTCGATCCGCTTCACCGAGCACCTGCACCTCGAAGGAATCCGCCCATCGATCGGCTCTGTCGGCGATGCATATGACAACGCTCTGATGGAGACCGTCAACGGGATCTACAAGACCGAATGCGTCCGCACGGACGTCTTCCACAACGGTCCTTACCGAACCAGTGAGGACGTTGAATTCGCCACCGCCACTTGGGTTCATTGGTACAACACCCGACGGCTGCACGGCAGCCTCGGCATGCTCACCCCAGACGAATACGAAACCGCCCACTACGCTGACCAACAAGACGTGTGCGAGCTACCCGCCCACACGTAAACCACGGCAGGAAAGCCGGGACGGTTCACCCACAGCTACCGACTCGCCCACACCGAAGCAGCAACCTCCACAGGCTAGGCGCGGCGCTCGTCCTTAACCACCGACAGATGCCGGCGCAAGGTCCGGCTATGGTGAGTGACATAAACCACGGTCCACCGCGTCGTCAGATTCGGCAACGGCTCCTCATCCTGCAGCTTCACCCGCACCGATAACTGATCACCAAGCTGATCATCACGCGCGATCACGAACTCGGCATACACCCGCACCGACTCGCGATCCCAACCAGTCGGCGCAACAACGCGCCGCACCCTCGGCCGCCCATCCACACCCAGAACACTAAACCTCGTTCGCCGGTGGGGCCGAACGAAACCGCCCTACCGGGGCCAGATCAACTTGACATAGCCACTCACACTTCCGGCGAGAGATGCGGCGAGGAGGCCCTTGCTGCCGAAGACGACGGCACCGGGTGCGGAACAGGCGCCGTCGCCAGGCGGCGTAGAGGTGGGGGTGCTCGACGGCACCGACGACGTGGGGTTCTTCGTCGGGCTCAAGGATGGGTCCGTAGATCCGGGTGCTGGCCTGGAGACGTTCGGGATGCTGGAGCAGCTCGGGTCCGATCTGTCGTTGGTCTCGTCGATCGCGGAGCTGCATACGCTGGTGGAGGAGCCGCTGCAGGCGTCTTTGGAGAGGCTGCGCGGGTGGCCCGGGGCGACGGCAGTGCAGCGGCAGCTCGAGCGAGGGAACGGCGTCGCTGAGCGCGAAGGTCGGCGTGATCAACTTCGACGGCGTGGTGCAGTCGGCGCAGCACGATGACGACGCGGAGTGATCGGAGCCGCTCCCCCCCCCTCTGGGCCGATGAGTGCTGTTAGGCCCGCATCGTCTCGACGGTGCTGCCGTGCTGGTCGGCGTAGGCCTGGCCAACACGCCGGCGCCGGCGTGAGAAGTTGGTTGCCCGGTTTGCCCCTCGATCGCGATAATGAGCGGGATCAGAGAGGTTGGCGATATGCAGATCCCCGTGACGGACCTCGGTTCGTGGCCGAACTACTCTGCGTGCGACGCGAATGCCGGTCACGGGCACATCTATCGCCGTCCGGACGGTGTCGTGGTGCGATGCGGTGGGGCGCGGTACTGCGTGGCGTGCACCGCCGACGAGCTCGAGTCGGCGTCGGCGTGGTGCGGTGCGGTGGCAGCCGGCGAGGGCTGGGCTGAGGGGCCCGGGCGGCACCCCACGCCGCGCGCCGAGGATCCCCGACGGTGCCCGGTGTGCGCCGCGGTCCGCTGGGCCGAGGTCGCTTCCGCGAGCGACCGCTACGGCCGCCGCGTCGTCATCCGGCTGCTCACCGAGGCTGCCCCACTCGAGGCTGGCCACGTCGGCACGAACTCCTACCAGCGCGCCGTCCGCTGGGTCGCAGCGCGCCGCCCGTTCTTCCGGTCCACCGCCCGCAACGGCCTACTCTCCGACGCTGCCCTGTCGGAGTCGTCGGTGCACGCGATCGTGCGGCGCCGGGCGCTGCGCGCCGGCATCGATCCCGCAGTGATCGCACGACTCGGCGCGCACAGTCTCCGGACCGGTCACGTCACGCAGACCCTGCGCAACGGCGCCAGCTTCGAGGAGGTCATGGCCCAGACCGGGCACAACACCGTCAGCACGGTCCTGCGCTACCGCCGCGAAAACGCGCCCCTCGTCGCCAATTCCGTCACGAAACTAGGCCTATGACCATCCCCGCCGCAGGCGACCTCGATGCCCGCGATCGCGCCACCTGGACCCTCTGGGCGGACTGGTGCGCGGCCGTCGACGAGCACCCGGTGCCCGCGACCCCCGCCGTGCTGGCCCGGTTCATCGCCGCCAACCCCGCGGCGCCTCGCACGCAGCGCCGCCGGGTCGCGGTCCTCAACGGCGCGCACCGCCGCGCCGGCCACCGCCCGCCCGGCATCGCCGAGGCGGTGCGCGAGGCGATCGACGCCACCCGCGCGGCGCGCCGGCGCCACCTCACCGACCTTGCGGTCGACGTCGCGACCCACCTGCCCGACGGCTGGCCCGCCGCGCTGTTCGCCCGCCGCGACACGCTACTCCTCGTGCTCGCCACAAGCGGGATCCGCCCGACCGCGCTGTCCCGGCTCACCGCCGGCGCGATCTACGTCGACGACGAGACCGACGAGCTCCACATCACCACCACCGCCGACGGCGGCGAAGAGTACACCACCGCGCCTGACCTACCCGCGGCCGGACTCTCGCCAGCCGCCGTGCTCGAGGAGTGGCTGCACCTACGCGCACTACAGCACCACGTCGTCGATGACGTGCTCGACGAGGTCGATGCCCGAGCGAGCAAGCTCCTCGAGGTGCTCCTCCAGCTGCTCGACGACGCAACCGCACCCTGACGGGAACCAAACGCCGAGCTGGCGCGTCCAATTCATGTGACCGATGAACTGTACGAACGTGCCCTCGACGCCCTTCTCGCCGCAGAAGCTGGCCGATTCGCACCCGAAGTCGCGGAGAGACCAGACCTCGACGCCTGGATCATCGCCGCGATCCGCGCATCCACGCCCCCGTTGAGCCAGACACCCTGAACCGCTAAAGAACTCACTGATCTGGCAGGTGCGGGAGTCTGGATTCATTGTCTGCACTTCGATTCCATCAAGAGATGCACTTTCCAGACACCAGACCCCTACGTATTGGCGTCGGCGATGAGGGCGTTGACCCGGGCGGTGATGCTCTCAAGTGCCTTAGCGATCTCGCGCAGCTCGTCTTGAGCGCCGGCCGCCGGCACGGGGGCGTCGGTCCGCCAGTACCCGCCCTTGGGGCCGCGCTCGCTTCGGACGAGACCCTGTTCGATGAGGCGTTTCATCACCGCAATCGCTCCGCCGGTGGACAGGCCAGTGGCCTCGCAGATGCTATCGACCGAGCCCACCCTCTGCCCAGGCGAGGTCTGGGAAAGGATCTGTCGCACAATCAATTCCCCTTCGTCCATCCGTGCCACGATGCACCACCAGCCTATTGCTACAAATGATTGTCAATGATTCGAGAATAGGCTACCATGGAGGCATACCGAAGGAGAGACGATGGCTGACGACGAACAGGCCGAGCGCCGGCGTCCACGGGGCGCTGCAAAGCTCGCGGATCTGACCTTGATCGTGCGGGTCCCCGGCCGTCCGGCCGACGTCCGTGTATTCACCGACGCTGAGGGCCCCGACGCCGAGCGCTACGCCGCGGAGCACGGGGCCACCGTCGAACCGCTCGGCACTGTTCAGTAACCGAAGGAGACCACGATGAGCGACGAGCACGACACCACCTACGGCGGCTGCTGCGAGCACCACGATTCGACGGCTGCGGAGCCGCGTCGAGAGGGGCGAGTGGCGCGGATTCAGACGCCGCCGTCCCGACGCTGGGAGCCGAAGATGCCGGACATGACGAAGCTGCTGGGCGAGACGGTGGCCGAGTACCGAGATCATCCCCCGGCCTAGTCCACGAATCGAAGGAATAGCCATGGAGAACCCCGTGACGTTGATCGGAACACTAATCACGGTCGTCGTGTTGCTTGCTGACTTCTGGTTCGCATTCTTCGTGACGCAGCGGAGTATCCGCCCACCCGAGGAGCGCCATGGCCAGATGGTGAGCGCGGCGGCTTTCTACCCGGCCATGACGGTCTTCGGGGTTGGGTTCGCCGTGTGGGTACAACCCACGCCCCTTACCCCCATCGCAGCCGTGGCCTTCTACGGCGCCCACGCGGTCGTTGCGGTCGGGGTCTTCTTGACCGTGACCTTTCGGCGCCGGCGGAACGGCGCCAGCCTCTAGTCCAGAAACCGAAGCGCCGCGAGAAAGAACACGAGGACGACGATGGCATCCAACAACAACCCCCACGGTGTCGAGCCCGGGCAGGTGTGGGCCGACAACGACAGGCGGATGGCCGGCCGGAAGGTGCGGGTCCTCGAGCTCGACGAGACCCACGCGGTGTGTGCGGATACCTCGCGGGTGGGAAGCGCGTGCGGATCCGGCTCGACCGGTTCAAAGCCGACCAGCACTGGCTGGCGGCAGGTGTCCTGGGCACCGTGGCCGTATTCGAGCGGGCGACCACCGGCGATCTCCAGTGATGGAATCCGCTCCCAACCATCCACAAATCGAAGATCGGAACACCATGCAGCAGCGCAATTCACAGACCTTCGAGGGACACATCCCCAACAGGGAGCTTCGCGACCTAGTCAACCGCGCAATCGATGAAGGCCGAGCAGACGATCTCGACGTGGTTGTGCGAGCACGATATGCGTACCAATGGGGCGGCGGAAACGCGCTACACCTTGAGCTGGCGCAGGAGGTTGAACGACTCCGCACCATGCTCGCAGCGCACGACCTGCTCACCGACGGCACCAAAGAAACGTCCGGATAGCGAACAGAGGAGGAGCGCTGTGACGAACGTGGAACGGCTGCCGAGTGCAGACGACGCGCTGCGGGCACTGCATCGCGACCTCGAGCGGCTGGCTGCCCAGGCGTCGACCTCCTACCTCATGTCCCAGCCGCTGAGGATCGAAGATCACGGGGAGTGGAAGCGCGCAGTCTGGTACGAGTCTGAGGAGCTGTCGATCATCACAGAAGACGGCACGGTCGCCTTCGCTGCTGGGCGCCGATTCGACCACTACCCGGACGAGTGCCACATCACCCGTGCCACTGCTCGGCGGATCGCGCAGGCGCTACTCTCCGCGAGCGCGTACGTCGCGGACCATCCGCCGACCGACGGCGGACCGAACTGATCTACGTCTGAGAACCGAAGGGAGATGGCAGAAAATGTCTGAGGCTGAGCCGTTCTGGCCGGACAGCGCGAGAGCGCCCGTCGACAACGAGTCGTGGAAGTGGGCGGACAACGGCGCCTTCGAGGTGATCGAACGCGGCGTCGCCTCTCGCATCATCGAAGCGATAGAGCCGGTCGACTCGGACGGCGACGGGTTCATGCTGGGAAATCTCCGCGCGGCGCTCGCGGCCGCGGCCGACTATCCAGACGACGCGTACGTCCGGGTCGTGCGTCCGAAGCTCTACGAGCTCGACGACGGGCGTGATGAGCATTGGTTCGACGGAATCGTGATCGAGCACATGCTCGGCACCCGTCGAGCCGAGCTGATGAAGCTGCACCCGGAAGACGTCTGAAAACCGAACTGAAACCGAACCGGCCCGACGAGGAGGAACGCCATGACCGAGTATCCACACGCGGCGCTCCGGCTCGTCGCGCAGCAGCACCAGCGCAAGCAGACCTACGGCAACGGTACGGTTGCGTGCCGATGCGGCTGGGTCCGAAAGATCCGGCGCAAGGGCGACGGCATCGACCAGTTCATCGACCATCAGGCGACTGCGACCGCGGAGGCTCTGAACGAGCGAGCCGAACGCATGGAATCCGACCTGCTCGCAGAGACCATGCGCGAGGTCTTGGTCACCAAGGAGTGGTGCTACAACTCGGCCGTTCGGCGTACCGATGACGCCGGCGAGTACATCGAAGAGGACCCCGACCCGTACTTCGTCGGCTATCAAGGCCCGATCGACCTCCGTGAGCTCGCAGACGCGATCCGCGCCGCCATCACCCGGGAGCTGGCCTCATGAGAGAGGTGAGCGCGGAGTCGAGGGCGAAGATGGGCCAGTACGAGAAGTGCGCGGGCAGCCGAATGCGCGCTGAGGCGGAGTGTCTTGACCGCAGGTACCTCGGGTACGCGCACCCTCGGGGGACCTGTCCCGTCTGCGGAAGGGGGATCGCGCTCGTCGGTGACGGGACGGTCCGAAATCACACGGCCGCATCGACAGGGGCAAAAGTGCCTAGGCGCAACCAGGCAGCCCAGTAGTCCATCAATCGAAGGAGAGGTGAGCGGATGAGCGCATCGCAAGGTTCCGCCCTGGTCATCATCGCTGTGTTCATTGCGGTCCAGGTGATCACCGTTGCGCGTGTTGGGGCGGGGCGGGTCACGAGCATCAAGGCGCTGGCCGTGTGGGCAGGCTCGGCGATCACGGCCACAGGTGGCGTGTTCGCGACATTGGCATAGTCCAGGAAACCGAACGAGGAGGTAGCGATGGCTGACGACGAACGCGCCGAGCGCCGGCGTCCACGAAGTGCCGCGAAGCTCGCGGATCTGACCATGATCGTGCGGGTCCCGGGCCGTCCGGCCGACGTCCGTACGTTCACCGACGCTGAGGCCGACGAGGCTCAGCGCTACGCCGCGGCGCACGGGGCCGTCGTCGAAGCGCTCGGCGGACACCCACGTTCCTGAACTTCTACAACCACGACCGGCCGCACGCCGACCTCGGTCACCGGCCGCCCGTGAGCCGCGTGCCGTGGAAGGACTACCGCCTCACGGCGAGCGGGATCGTGGTTCCGGACCTGCCAGCATGCCCTCAGCAGCTTTCGTTCGACGACCTCACCGCGTGATCGGCCGTGTCACCAACCTCACGAGGCAGCACAGCTAGCATCGAAGGTGCAGGCCGAGAGCTCTGGCGATCGGTCGTCATGGCGGAGTAGTGACCGCCCTACCGAAAGGACAGCGCAATGAGTGGACAGAAACCAGAGCAACAGGGCGACCCGATAGCAGCGGAACTGGGGAACCCGAAGATCGCGGACAACGTCTCGCATTACGACGTAGACGTAGCGGCGGCACTTTCCGCCTCGGATCCCAAGAGGGCGGTCAAGTATCTTCGCACCGTAGCCAGCGTCAACCGACCATCTGTTGTCGCAAGAGCTTTCGGGAAGCTGCCCAACAAGACTCACCGCGCGAAGTCTGGTGCGGTTGAAGCAGGGGCGCGCCTGCCGATGGGGGGACGCCCGTACAGCAGCAGCCGTGAGCAGGCTTCCCGGCAGAATGGAATGGGGCGGTGAGGATACTTCAGTCCCAGTGGCAGGGTCGCCCTATCCGCGACTCGTCAGCACCTCTCCCGAGCTGCGAAAACGGCTAGCATCGAAGGTGTGGACCGTGAGGTCCGCGACCAGTAGGCGTGGGCGGAGTAGTGACCGCCCACCAAGAAGAAGGACAGCGCATATGAACACTCAGATCTCGCGTGGGCATGCCCGCGCAACGATTCTCCTCGCCGCGGCGGCTGCCGCCGTTGGCATCAGCGCCATCGGACCCGCTGGCGCCGCCAACGCCGGACCCACACCGACGCAGTCATGCCCTGCTTCGGGGCTGGTCTTCGTCTGTGGCAAGTACGTTTCCGAGGCTGACTGCTTGCGTGACCTCAACGCCCGAGGTGGATGGATCGCGGAGCCGCACCGGAAGCTGGCGTGCTGGGCGCCGAGCAAGGGCATCCCGGACTGGGAGCTGGTGGCCCCGATCGACGTGATCTCGTTCGACTGACCGCGGGCCCCAGATTTCCAGGGGCTGCGGGGGCAAACGTCGCAACCCCCTGGAAGGGGCCTCAGTCGGGCAGAATCCGGCTCGCTGGTACGCCGTAGTGATCCGCGAGACGGTACAACGCCCCCACCGTGATGTTCTCGCCGCCGTTCTCCACCCGACTGATGTAGGTGCGGTGCAGGCCAACGCTTTCCGCGGCGCGACTTTGAGTCTCATCGACGCCTTCGCGTGCCGCGCGGAGGCGCTCTCCGAGCTCCTTGAGTCGGGCTGCTTGATCCTCCGTCACATGTAGACCATACCGCACACTCGATGTAGACTAAAGAGCACAGTACCGATTGTGTCGAGCCTGGGCACCAAGGGTCGAGTAGTCCGGAAGCCGAAGGGAGTACAGCATGATCCGACCATTCATGCCGACGCTGGTGCTCAGCATTGCTGGGGCGGTCGTTGCCTGCGTTGTATCTGCAACCGGTACGGCGGACCTCTGGCCGCACCTGCTGATCGCCGCGCTCTACATGGGTGCGATGGTCGCGGCGACGCGCCCCCTGTGGCCCTCGTACCGACGTGCGGAGCAGATCCGGAGCAACAGACTTCCGATGAATGACACCGGCCCGAATCACGCCGAGGAGGACCCTGAGCTGGCGCGCCTCGACGCAGCAATGGCCTCGCTCCAGCTCACCATCGAGCGGAACGATCGGCTCGCACGCGGAACGTACACCCCTGCCGACCTGCTCATCCTTCGAGGGAGGATGGACCCATGAGCAAAACTGCCGCAGAGCTTCACGACGAGGTCGTGGATCTGCTCGATGCCCTGCAGGGAACCCGACGTCGGCTCAGCGAGATCAAGCATGAGTTCGCGCGCCTCGATCCAGATGAGCTCGACGTCGACGAGATCGGAGACACCACGACTGCAGGGGTGACCGTGCAGGCAGCCAGCGCCGGCCTGGGCGACGTCGACCGCGCCGTCGCTCTCGCGCAGGATGCGGTCTACGCGGCCATGCGCCACACGAGCAGACTGCGCAACGTCTGATGCGGAAAAGCCAGTACGACAAGGCGTCTTCCTGGCCGCTGGTGCGGACTGTGGCCACACTCAATGCTGCAGGGTTCGATGCTGGCGAGGTGAACGTCGACGTCGTCCGTCTCACCGCCCGTCGCTTGGACGGGCTAAGGATGCCTTACGCGATCCTTGACCGCGGGACCGCCGACACGAAGGTGTTGGTCGGGGTCCTGGTCGACGTGTTCTCGCGTTCACCCCACGTGATAGACCCCGTCCTCGTGTGCGGCGGTGGCGTCGCCGGGGCGTTTGCCGAGGCGGATCTGGCCGCCGTGCTGTCCGAGGCGCCATCACCCGCAGCGCGACGAAACGAGCATGCCGGCCTGGCCAAGTTCCTCCTTGCCGGACTTCTCACCTCGCGCCCTGCTGGTTGGTCAGGTACCGAAACCATAGAGACCACGGAGGGTCTCGTCAGCGGTTGGTGCGGCCTTGCGCAGCGGTTCGCGGAACAGACCGAGAACGAGGGAGTCACAACGTGAGGACGAACCATCAGGCGGAAGCTGTGCAGGTAGCCCGCACCAAACTCTACGAGAGCCTGATTGGGGCGGGGGCCTGCCTCGCAGCGGCGCTGGTTCTGGTCTTCGTCTTCGAAGCCACCCCGTTTCTGATAGGCAAGATCGCCCTCGGGATGCTCATAGTTGGGATCGCCGGAGCTGTCGGTAGTGCCGCACTCGCGCTGAACCGGCTACGGACGCTGTCGCACGGAGGCAGAGGTCAGTGATCGGTCGAGAACGCCAGGCGGGCAGCGCATGGCTATGTCAAGTTGATCTGGCCCCGGTAGGGCGGTTTCATTCGGCCCCACCTGAGTGGGGCCCTGAGCCGCTAGAGTCCGGGGTGTGGATGGGCGGCCGCGGGTGCGCAGTGTGGTTGCGCCG
>NZ_VIGX01000258.1 GCF_007858475.1 Tsukamurella conjunctivitidis | reverse complement strand
AAATTAGCAGAGTAATCGGCAGAGAGATCAAGAAACGCTGATAAAAATAGGCGCTCAATCCACAATGAATGGAAGGTCGAATTGTCGACCTTTAGTTCAATTGAGTGATTAGATGTTAACCTATTAAAATAATTGAAGTAAACTAGAGTAATTTCTAATTTCAGATCGAAAAAGGTTTAGATTGAATGGCTTTAAATCAATATGAAACAGATGAGCAACGTGCGGAAGTACTGATCGATTGGCTCAAGAAAAATGCTGGCTACCTCCTTCTTTTGGTGGTTGTCGTGGTCGCTTCTATCGGTGGTGTGGAATATTATAAGCATCATAAAGTTCAGAAGCTCAACGAGGCGTTTGATCGTTATGATTCTTTCTTAACGACTTTTGATACAGGTCCCATAGATGCCACGAAGAGTGCCGCTTTAATTGCTGAAAATGAGGGTGTCTATCAGCTCTTTTCTGCACTTCTTTTAGCAAAAGAAGCACATGGTGCCGGTGATTATCAAGGTGCAGAGACGCTATTAAAATCAGCTCTAGCGACAGATA
>NZ_VIGX01000257.1 GCF_007858475.1 Tsukamurella conjunctivitidis | reverse complement strand
CGCTAAGGTAATAGCAGCACCAGCGCTCGGACCATCTTTAGGAATCGCCCCTTCAGGTGCATGAACATGAATATCCCACTTCTTATAGAAATCATCTGGAAGACCATAATAACTACTTCGAGCTCGAATAACAGTTAATGCTGTTCTTACCGACTCTTTCATCACCTCGCCAAGGCTACCGGTAGCAATGAGTTCTCCTTTCCCCGGCACTAACTGAACCTCAATCCCGAGAAGATCGCCACCTACTTGTGTCCAAGCTAAGCCATTAACATAGCCAACCTCATGCTCATCCTCTTTAATACTATGGCGATACTTCATTGCACCAAGATAATATTTGATACGCGCCTCATCAATCACCTCGCCCTTACGATCACGCTCTTTATCGAGCATTCTCTCTTTAATAAATTTACGGAAAAGGGTATTGATCTCTCGCGTCAAATTACGGACACCCGCCTCTTTAGTGTAGTGATTAATTAAGAAAAGAAGCCCCTCATCGGTGAATTTAATCTCCTCACGCGTTAAGCCATTCTCCTTATAAGCGGCAG
>NZ_VIGX01000256.1 GCF_007858475.1 Tsukamurella conjunctivitidis | reverse complement strand
AAAATTGCCGGCATGACGCCCGATCGCTATCGGCAGATTCATCTTCATTCGGCATAAAAAAAGAGTGACCGCTCGATCACTCTTTTAGCTACTCTACCTATTGCCTAGATCATTAGGTCATTAGATGATTAGATTCGTTTTGGCATTCTAAAGCGTCTAACCTTCTTCGGCGCTTCCCCATCTTCATAATATTCAATGGTATATCCCGTTAAAGCATACGCTATCGCAATCACCGGGCTTAAGAGACAGAGGAAGGTATAGGGGAGATAATCGAATGTTGCCACCCCTAAGGTTGTTGCCATAAAAGCGCCACAGGTATTCCATGGAATCAGTGGCGAGGTCATCGTTCCTGAATCTTCTAAAGTTCGTGAGAGAACCTTGCCTTTAATTCCCCGCTTACGATACTCCTCTGCATACATTCTTCCCGGCACAATAATCGACATATATTGATCGCACCCCACAATATTGCCGGTAATACAGGTGGTAACAGTAGCAATAATCAAGCTCTTTGTTGTCTTTGCAAGACGGACAATCGAAGCAACAAT
>NZ_VIGX01000255.1 GCF_007858475.1 Tsukamurella conjunctivitidis | reverse complement strand
CGGGGCATGCACGACGCGGCCGGAGTGACCCCGCGCCGCGACTGCATCCAGGTCCAGGTAGGTGACCACCAACTCCTCGACCAGGTCCATGGCGTCGGAGTAGACGCGTGCGCCGCCGGTGATCCACACCGTGGGGGCGCCGGTCTCCTCAGCCACACGCATGCCCAGGTCCACCGACTCCTCCAGGGAGGTCACGACGTGGGCACCTTCGGCGACGTAGTCCTGTCGAGTGGTGATGACGATGTTGGTGCGTTCGGGCAGCGCCCCACCCAGGGCCTCCCAGGAGGCACGGCCCATGATGACCGGGCAGCCGCGGGTCTCGCGGCGGAAGTGTGCGAAGTCGGCGGGGACGTTCCACAGCATTCCTGTACCCGTACCCAGCACACCTCGTTGGTCCTGGGCCCAGATGGAGGCGAGCACTGGCAGGTGCCCCGTCAGATCCTCACCCCGGGTGGCGCCTCCAGAGGGCGCTCTCGAACCCGCCTGTTCCTGGTGCCGGCTCACACGGCCACCGACGCCTTGATGGTGGGGTGGTGGCGGTAGTCC
>NZ_VIGX01000254.1 GCF_007858475.1 Tsukamurella conjunctivitidis | reverse complement strand
ACCGTGTGGTTGAACGTGGCGGACAGTTACTCGATGCGCGCCCAGGGTGTGCGGCGGGCTCCTGGGCGCGGTCATCGAGCAGCGGCCCTTCCGTCTCGCCCGTCGACGACGGGTGTGGCGCGGGCGAAGAGCCTCCTGGGAATCCCTCAACGCCTGGAGCTCGCATTGCTGGAGCGGGGGTGGTTGTTGCGCAGTGAGATCGTGTGGCGCAAACCGAACGCCATGCCCGAGGTTGTCTCCGACCGGCCGAGACGCTCCACCGAGCGCGTCCTGCTGCTCACCAAGAGCGAGAGGTACATGTGCGCGTGCGAGCCGGGCATGACGGACGTGTGGAACATTCCCACCTCCCCGTCACCGGTGGGGCATCCCGCGGGGTTCCCTCTCGCGCTTCCGGCCACGTGCATTGCGGCGTCTAACCGACCTGGCGACGTGGTGCTGGACCCGTTTTGTGGGGGTGGGACGACGGGTGTGGCCGCGCTGGAGGCTGGCTGTCGGTTCGTGGGCATTGACACCAGGGAGGAGTGCGTGGAGGGAGCGAGGGGGAGGC
>NZ_VIGX01000253.1 GCF_007858475.1 Tsukamurella conjunctivitidis | reverse complement strand
AAGTTAAAAGAGCTCGGGGTCAATATCCCACTCCTTGCGCAGCGTAGTGTGGATATCTTCTTCACACAGGTGTTTGAACATAGTTTTTTCCATGCGGACATGCATCCGGGGAATATCTTTGTAGATGTTACAAATCCTAATGATCCTACCTATATTGCCCTCGACTTTGGCATTATAGGCACGCTCAATGAAGAGGATCAGCACTACTTAGCAAGTAACTTTTTAGCCTTCTTTAATCGAGATTATCTTAAAGTTGCTGAGCTTCATGTGGAATCAGGTTGGGTTCCTCCCGATACTTCTGTGGGGGATTTTGAGGCGGTTATCCGCTCTCTTTGTGAACCGATCTTTAATAAACCTCTAAAAGATATCTCTTTTGGTGCCTTTCTTCTCTCGCTCTTTCAAACGGCGCGTCGATTTAAGATGGAGATGCAGCCACAATTGATGCTACTGCAGAAGACATTGTTTGCAATTGAGGGTTTAGGTCGTGAGCTCTATCCTGAGCTTGATCTTTGGGCAACGGCAAAACCTTATCTCGTGGAGTTTGTGAA
>NZ_VIGX01000252.1 GCF_007858475.1 Tsukamurella conjunctivitidis | reverse complement strand
GAACCGTCGCGGTGGTCGCCCACAGTTCGGCCTCGCGCAGCAGGGGCTCGCAGTGGCGGTTGCCCCACTTGGTGCGGTGCTGGGAGGTGAGGACACCTCGATGGTTCTCCAGGTAGAGCTCACCGACCCAGGTCGGGGCGGGCGGGACCTCCCGGGTCGCCTCCTCCAGGGCGTCGGCGAAGAAGGCCCCAGGTGTGGACAGGCGGACACGGGGGACGCCCTCCAGATCAGCCTGCCGGTGGGCGCGCTCCGCCTGTTCCCGGGTCGGCCCGCCACCCCCGTCCCCCCAGCCGAAGGGGGCCAGGGACACGCTCGCCCGCCCGCCCTGGCGCAGGGAGGACTCTGCGCGGTGCATCTCCTGGGGCGTGAGTTCTGAGTTGTAGGTGTCCACCGGCGGGAAGTGGGTGAAGAGACGGGTCCCGTCGATCCCCTCCCACCAGAAGGTGTGGTGGGGGAAGGTGTTGGTGTCGTTCCAGGAGAGTTTCTGGGTGAGCATCCAGGTGCGCCCCATGTGGCGGGCGATCCCGGGCAGGTTGGCGCTGTACCCG
>NZ_VIGX01000251.1 GCF_007858475.1 Tsukamurella conjunctivitidis | reverse complement strand
CTTGACGGGGATCTCGAACTCCTCGACATTGTGGACGGTGCCGGGGGTGGGCTCGCCCACGACGACCAGCGGCACGGTCACCTGGACCTTCTCGCCCGCCTTGATGGCCAGCAGGTCGACATGGAGGATGGCGCGGGAGACGGGGTGACGCTGGATGTCCTTGACCAGGGCCAGCTGCTCACCCTGGTCGGAGCGCAGGGTGACGACGGCGTTCTTGTTGGAGCGCACGGTGAGGAAGAGCTCGTGCGCGGGCAGGTCCAGGTGGATGGGGTCTGCACCGTGTCCGTAGACGACGGCGGGAACCAGGCCCGCGCGACGGGCGCGACGGGCTGAGCCCTTGCCGAACTCGGTGCGACGGGTGGCGTTCAGGATGCTGGTGTCGGACATGATGTCTCTCCTCGACGGTTGCGGTGGTCGTCCTCGCCCCGGCGCGAGGAGAACCCCGACCGCAGTCGGGGAGCCCTGTCGATCACGGCGACGGCACAGGGCCGTCGCCCTCGCCGGAGCAACCCCTGAAGTCTAGCGCGACCCGACCCTCAGGCCGCACC
>NZ_VIGX01000250.1 GCF_007858475.1 Tsukamurella conjunctivitidis | reverse complement strand
CTCCATGATGTGCACCTTGGTGCACCCCCGGATCACTGCTCTCCACCGCGAGACGGCCCGCTTCGGCGCCGCTGTGGCCGAGCACCTCATGAAGGTCATGGACGGGGAGGACGCCGGATCGGTGGAGGCCGCCCTTCCCACGTTGGAAGTGAGGGAGTCCTCGGGGGACGTACCCGAGACCTGATCGGCTGCGCCGGACACCGAGCCTCGGTGCACACCGGGCGCGCCTCGCCCCTCGTGTTCCCTGCATTCCCCCTGGCCCCGCCGCGCCCCGGAAAAGTCGGGAGGAACGAGTTTGCCTATTGAACTAAAGCGGATTAGCATCGGTCTCGCCGGACACAGCAGATGCCCCGCACCGTTTGAGCAGAGAGGCACGGCTCCATGCACATCGACTCGGCACGAGTCCTCGACCGGAGTGAGCGGGTACTGCGCGAGCGAGTCCTGCCCCATGTGCACACGCACGTGGATGAGGTGGAGGTCGCCTCGTGGGACGTGCCCGGGGAACCGGTCCCGGCAGAGCGGGTGCTGGGCCCTGGTGGCCAGGAGCTC
>NZ_VIGX01000249.1 GCF_007858475.1 Tsukamurella conjunctivitidis | reverse complement strand
ATAAGAATAATCAATTGAAACAAAAAGAACTGTTGAATTGCCGGAGTTTACCATCACGTGCTTCCAGAAATCACATGCCGGCAAGTGGTGATCTACTATCTCCGGTTAATTTTGCAATAAAAAAGTTTGAACGCTGCCGGATCTCACTATTGCATGCTTCTATATACCACGCGCCGGCAGATGGCAATTTTCCAATTACCCCAAAAAGGTATCGCTTTAATGATATTCTCCCGGCATCAAGGATGCCGAATGGCGGGCATGCACCGGTAAAAAGAGCGAGATGGTCGGCTCCCGCCCCTCAAAAACCCTCTTAAGAATTATAAGAATAATCAATTGAAACAAAAAGAACTGTTGAATTGCCGGAGATTACCATCACGTGCTTCCAGAAATCACATACCGGCAGATGGTGATCTACTATCACCGGTTAATTTTGAAATAAAAAAGTTTGAACGCTGCCGGATCTCACTATTGCATGCTTCCATATACCACGCGCCGGCAGATGGCAATTTCCCAATTACCCCAAAGAAGTATCGCTTTAATGATATTCTC
>NZ_VIGX01000024.1 GCF_007858475.1 Tsukamurella conjunctivitidis | reverse complement strand
ACCTACCACCGCCGACGCCGTCAGGTCCGCCTCGGCCGGTTGACGCCCGTCGAATACGAGACGATCATCAACACAGCCGCCTCAGCGGCATGACACCGACACTGTCACCCGATCGTGCAGCAGTCCCGTTGAGCGAGTTGCGAGTAGGTTGACGCCGCGTCAGCTGACGCCGCCCCACCGACGCCGGCAACGATTCCGACGCACAGCAGCGAGACCACAAGGGCCACGGGACGGAATTCTCGGCGGTCGGCGAGATTCTCGCGGTGGGGTGCTCCTGTAACCATGCAGATCAGCTCACATTCGTTGGGTTGTCGTATGCCGTTGGGGCGCCGGGTTCGGTGCACCAACGCGCGACGCTCTGTTCGCCGCTATCAAGTATTCGGCGCCGCAGTGCCTCTGGATGGCATCGCACCGGGCGTACGCCCGGCCCGCGCATGTCCAGTCATCTGCCGCACGGCGGCTGCGGCGAACGCTGGCCTTGTTTACGGCACCCGGATCGATCGCCGTAGCTGCCATCAAGGCCGCGAGGTGGTCGACTGTGACGACCGGGAGGAACGGTCGATGCGCCGCCGGGCAGCGCGGCTGCGCTGCCGTCCCTTATATGTCCGACGGTGGGGCCAGGCAGAGGTGCTGGTCGGACTCACCGGTCGTGCTGTCGCCGATGACACTGGAGGGGTTGACGATCGTCCACGGAACTCCGCGCTCGCTGGCCAGGACCTGGATCCTCTGACCACGTAACACTCAAAGGATCCTGCTCCCGACGCGGTAGCCCAAGATGTGCACCACTCTCTCCAAGCCAGGCAGATCAGCGGCAAAGCCGGGGTACTCAAACGGTGGCGCGAGGGCAGTCGTCGGGGTAGACAGGAGGCCACTCGCGAGCGGCGCGGGTGATCAGGTGACAGATGGCGTTGGTTGGTTCCAGCGTTGCAGGCGACGAGGAGGCGTGAAATGTCTAGTTTCAGCGGTGGTGCTCTTGCCCAGCTTCTCGGTGAGAGTGCCTCTCATGCAGACCCTGCGGATCTCGTGGAGCAGCGTCGCAGTGTCGATCTGGAGTCCGCGGTCGAGGACTACCCGTGGGTGCGCCGGGACGAGGTGCTGATGGTCGACGGGCACCGGTTCTTTATCTGACTGAGCTCTGCACGGGTGAAACGAAGCAGTAGGAGCTGGTGGGTCCTGTCGCGGACCCGCCAGCTCCTCCTGGTACGCGAGCTGTGAGGCTTTAGATGGTCTGCACGGAGACGGCCTGCGGGCCGCGGTCGCCGGCCTGCTCCTCGAAGCTGACGCGGTCATTCTCGTCGAGGCTGCGGAAGCCGCCATTGGCGACGATGCCGGAGAAGTGGACGAAGAGGTCCTTGCTGCCGGAGTCCGGGGTGATGAACCCGAAGCCCTTGTCGGCGTTGAACCACTTGACGGTGCCCTGCTGAGCCATGCGATTACTCTCCTGAGTATCAAAGGTGTTGCAAGACCGAGTGTTTCGATCTTGGGTAGTGCGGAGGTACGCAGAAACAAAGCTACCGGGACTACTCACGGAGTTTGGGATGTGTCCGCCGCGGAAAATCTTCGCGAAACGAGCCACCAAGAAAATCAACCAATTTGACAGTAGCAGACATCTCGGTCGGTGGCTAGGCCTAGAGCGTTCTGAGTCGACCGAGGGGTCTAGCTCATGCTCCACGCAAGTAACGCGGCGACCGCGGCTCCGAGAATCCACGGCCACTTGCGCCGCCCTTTGGGTTCGGCGTTCTCATCTCTGGTCATATTCTGTCCCAACGTAATTGGTATTCTAGCGCAGCTGGTGGTGCTGCGGTGTTGCGCTTCTGGGGATGCTTGCAGGATGAGGGGAGACCCAGCCTCAAATCAGAGTGGGGAGGACATGAGGCTGGGCCTCGTGGCGGTCCCGGGTCCGATTCCAAGGTCGGAGCCCTGGGAGGTCACCTGCGCACCACGGCGCCCCTTCAGCGTAGCCCCGTCGCGAGATTTGCGCAGATATGCTGCGTCGGCGACAGATTCATGTACGGGAGATTCGCCGTAGTCGGTTCGCGACGGAGGGGAGTACGCGAGGGCCTCCGGTCGGTTGAGAAGCGACGCAGCAGCTGGTTGTCGCGCACCCGTCGGTGCGCTTGTCGAATCGGAAATCAGGAGATCAGTGTGGCACGAGCGAGCGAGCTCATCGAGGCAGGCGAGGTCGGTGCGCTCGACCCAACCGACCACCGGGAGGTGCTCGCCGCCTTGCTCGAAGCACCTGCGATCACCTTGGCGGACGCTGTCATCGACAACCGGCGCGAGATTTGAGTGACCGTTAGTTAGGACCACAGTTCACGCATGACGTCAAGGAAGTCGTGGCTTCGCCGAGCGCGTCGAGGACTGCATCGATGAACTCCTGAGCGGTAAGCGGGATGTTCCGCTTAGCCAGTTCGTAGGTCAGCTTCGGCTCGAGGGAGTCCACGGTCCGATCGTGCCACCGAGTGCTGACGCCGAGGGTGCGGTTCGTGTGAGGGGCGCGCGCCGCCTGCGACACGCCGGAGCGAGATTCCGACGCACGCGAGATTAGTTAGCGTGCGTCACTGGCCGCTATCGAGGGGAGTCGGGTGTATCTCCCCAGGTCAGCCGGGCGTTTTGAATATGCATAGTTTGACTTCCCGCTGGCGATAAATCATATTGTGGCGCAAGTGATCTGAAGAATTGCATCCAGGTGCTTAGCCGCCGCCACATGGGTGCGAGCGCCGCTAGGGTCTGTGTTGCGCCGGTAGTTCACCGGTGCCTCCACCGATCGGAGACGCGATGTCCGAGCGCCGTGCCCTGCCGCACCTCGACCGTGTTCGGGTCGAGGTGCGGCTCGAGTCCGAGCTCGCTGAGCGGCTGTACGACTTCGCCTCTGAGCGGCGCATGCGGCTCTCGGACGCGGCTGCTCGCGTGATCGAGACGGGGTTGAACACGATCGAGTCTGAAGGAGCGCGTACGGAGTAACCACACCAACCTGACGGGACGCCGTACTTCTCGTCTTACCTCGCACACGCAAAAGGCCTACGAGCGCCAACTCGCAGGCCTTGCGCACTAGACCAACGCCAATTGGTCTCGAACCTAGATCGTCCTGGGAAGGGGATCTGTCATGAGTTTGTCGTACCCAAAAGTCGATGTCAAGGACGTCGCGGCACGTGTGTCGGCGGAGGTGATCCGCTGATGGCCCGCTTCTCCGGTCACCATCGCTCCGCCAAGACGCTGGTAGCCTCGGTGGCGGCCACGCCCCCTGCTGCGTCGGTCGTCACTGAGCTGCCGGTACCGCCGGAACCGGTCCGGGAACTAGGTGCGCACCCACCCGAGCCGCAGGTATCTGCGATGTGGCTGGGCGCGCCAGAATCCTGGGTCCCGGAGGGACAGGAGGCGCTCTTCGACCGGCTCGCAACGCTGGGAGTACGCGGGCGCAGCAAGCGGAAGGTGGATGCGGCAGCGCGGTATTCGGCCGCGTTGCAGACGAGGCTGCCGGTCCGTGCCCGCCCCACCGTCGAGACCGCAGCTCGGGAAGTGTCCCGATACCTCGTCGACCACGTCGATGACCGCGGGACGCTGAATCTGTCTGTCGCGCTGCGGCGGTCGAATGTGGACCAGTATCTCGAGGATCGTCGCCGGCGAGGTCGGGATAAGGGTATGCACCAGGTGAAGTACCAGTTGTATGCGGTGGGCAGATTGGTGCATCCGCGGGAGTTCCCGCCGGCGAATCAGCCGATCTCGCCGCGTCCACGCCGGCACCGACCGGCAGGTGATCATGTGATCGCCGATCACTACGGCACCGCTGCGCGACTCGAGGGCGAGCTGCAGGTTCGCCTGTATCTGTTGCTCGACCTGTGTCTGGGAGTTGGTGCCCGACCGAGTGACTTCAAGGTCTTGCGCGGTGTCGATGTCACTGCGGGGCGCCGCGGTGGCCGCGACTACGCCGTCGTCTCGCTCCCGAATCACAGTGGCGGTCGCAGGTCTGTCCCTATCGCCGATCGCGCGGCGTCGAAGCGGTTGCTCACGCGCGCGGAGCAGGTGGGGGATGCGTCGCTGTTTCGGCCGGGGATGGCGCAGGCGGAACGCAATATGACGAACCGGATCAATGAGGATTTGCGCGCCAACAAACTTCGACCGTTGGACCTGTATGCGCTGCGGATGCGGTGGCTGACGGACCTCGCTGAGACTGTGCCGGCCGCTCTGTGGCTGCAACTGGCCGACGTCTCCACGCTGACAGCGCTCCGCGATGTCACCTCCGATCTACCCACCTATGGGATGTACTCGATTCTCGACTACGTGGCGGGGGTGCGGGCAGCATGATCACTCCCTTTCAGCCCACGCTGACCGTGGCGTCGCGCTTGTTCGACACGGTCATCGGCATCGTCGATCGTTCCGAAGCCGACAGTCTGATCGATTGCTGGCATGCCCTGGAACGGGGCGCCGGTGGCCGTCCGCCGAGCGGATTCGTCTATACGAGCCGGGCTGTCTTGACCGCGATCCTCATCCTGACGTTCCACCAGCGCACCGTGACGATCCGGCAGATCCTCGCCACGATCGCGGACATGACGGACGAGCAACTCGCCGCTGTCGGTATGGCGGGCGCTAACACCTCGGCCATCTACGACCAGCCGAAGCGTGAGTACACCCGATTCCACGCCTGGCTGACCCGCCAGTTCACCCCGGTCGATCCCCACGCTGACCTTCCAGCCCAACGGATCTCGAACAAGGAACACAAGCGACTGCTGGGCGACCGCACTGCCGAGCAGTGGCACGCCGCAGAACGCGCCGGCGAACGACTGAGCATCCTGATCAACCGGATCGTGGCCGCCTCGGTATGGGAGAAACGTCCGCAGGGTTGTCGCGGCGATCTCGTGACCGATGAATCGACCTTCGATCTCGCCCGTCACATGTACGGTCTCGGCGTCAAGGACGACAAGCTCCGTGGCGCCACCCCGGGAGGAAGTCCTTACGCTCGCGGGCAGGACAATGCAGTGAGCACCGGCTCTGAGCCCTTGGCTCTGAACGGCAAGATCACCAAGTCCGGGTACGGGCTCGGTCTGACTGCGCTGACCCGAGTCGGCGAACCTCACCAGCTGCACGCCGTACCTCCCGTCGTCATCGGCATCAGCGTCGGCAAGGTCACCTCCGGAAGCGTCGAGGGCCTCTTTGAAGCGCTGACCCGCGCTAAGGAAAACGACCTGACCGGTCGAAGCCCTAGCTCTCGGGCGGCGTGGCCGTTCCTGACCGTCGACATGGGGTACAACGTCAAGCGCACGTGGGCCGAGACGATGATCCGCGAGCAGTACGCCTACGTCGGCCGTTACCCCAGTCACTGGAAGACGGTCTATCCGAGCGCTCCCGCGGCAGGCCGGGAGACCGACCCCGGACCTGTGCAAGTCGCCGGGGACTTCTACTGCCCCGCGGTGCAGCCGCACATCAATAAGTTCACGGTGCGGCCGACTCGGACCATGCTCGAGTCGAATCCATCGGGTTTCGCCGAGCACGATCGAGCCCTCGCGCAGGTCCTCCCGCTCCTGATGGGTCGAAACTCGCGCCCCGAATACCGCAACGTCACCCGAGGACGCCCCAGAATCGGAGGCTCCCGAGACGAGCAGCTGACCGTCAAGCTGGTCTGCCCCGCCGCCATGGGACGCGTCCGGTGTCCCCTCAAACCCGAGTCGCTGTCGGTAGATTCCAGCGTCCCGGCCGTCGACCCGACGTGGTCCGCAGACCGCTACGGTTGCTGCTCGAACGCATCGCTGACAGTGACCCTGACGGACGCGCAGGTCAGGCTCGCCCAATGGGGCATGACTCCCGGATCGTGGGAACACGCGCTGTACTACGAGGCTGCCCGGTCCCTGACCGAGCAGCGATTTAGCCAACTCAAGTCGAACGCCGTCACCGGTTTGAAAGAGTTGGTCGAGGGACCACGACGCGAGCCGTTGATCGCGATCACCCTCGCCGCGGCAGTTGCGGTCCTCAACCACCGAACCCAAGAGGCCTACGACCGCCGACAACATCGAGCCGAATCCATTGATATCCGCATGCGCCTACTCGAATCCGATCTCGGACACCCGCCGGCGAAGACACCACCCCGAACCTGACCTAACGACCCGATCGGATGGCCGACCCTGCACAGCGCGGGGCCGGCCATCCGGCGTTTCGCAAGACGACCAATAAGTGGTGGAAAATCTCCCGCCCAAAATCGGACACTGGCCCAGGCCGCTGCTGCGGCAAACATCCGGTCTGGTCGGCACATCCGAAGCCGACGAGACCGCGACGATCCACCAACCACCACAGGTCTGTGCAAAGGCCTCCGACACCCGGCGTGTCGCCGCCAAAATGCGGTGGAATTCCTGCGATAATGAGGTGGAAAGCTCGTCAGGAAAACAGACCCTATACAGCAATTATGGAACTGCTCACAGAGAGCAGTTCCATGAACTGCTGGACCCGGGGTACGAACTCTTCAAGAGCCCGTACCCCGGGTTTCGTCGTTTCTGCCGACGTTCCGTCGGACTCCACCGTCCTTTGAAGAGGGCGGGCGCGATCACCGGCAGCGGTGCGGCGGTTCACGCGAGTCACGGTGTCCGCGGAGGTGTTCGAGTCAGCGTGCGCTGCTGGTGTAGGCGTTGCTGTCCGACGGTCCGGTTCCGGTGAGCATGATGTGGTCCGCGACGGAGTCGAGGTCGACGGCCGGTCCGGCGCTGTCGGAGTGGGCGATGGTGAGGACCGCGGCGAGCCGCGGGGCGTCGTCGGCGTAGGCGGTGGTGTCGATGGTGATGATGTCCGTACCCGCTTTGACGACGTGCGAGGACAGGCGTGCTCCGATGCTGATCCGCTGGCCGATACGCAGTGCGTCCAGAGCGGTGAACTGTTGTGCCGCATGGACGATGCGGGAGAGATTGCAGTTGGGGATCGCGCGACTGACGAGGGCCGCTGCGGCGTCGAACATGGGTGCGGCCAGCAGGGTGATCGGTACGGGGCAGTCCGGGGCGAGGATGCCGCGCCCGGCGTAGGCGATGTGGGGGTCGCGGGTGGCCCGGGCGAAGGCCCTGACGGCCTCGGAACTGACCTCGTAGGCGTCGTGGAACCACAGGTCCCAGCCGTCGGCGTACGGGGCGTCTGCAGCATCGGATTGACGACTGTTCGGTGAGGGCACGAGTCGTTTTTACTCGATTCTTCCGAGCGCGGTAACCGCTCGGAATTCATGTACACCGAAATCTAATTGTTCGGCGATGCGGGGCGCTGTGTTCTGCATTACTTTTCCAGCTGATGCTCGTGCTGAACGCACGGGAGACCCGTAGCCGAACGAAAGGCCGCCATGCCTGAGCTGGATCCCCACTTCGAGGATGTGCAGGCCCACTACGACCTGTCGGATGAATTCTTCCGGCTGTTCCTCGATCCGACGCAGACGTACTCGTGCGCCTACTTCGAGCGCGAGGAGATGACCCTGGAGGAGGCTCAGCTCGCGAAGGTCGACCTGTCCCTCGGCAAGCTCGGCCTCACGCCCGGGCAGACGCTGCTCGATGTCGGATGCGGTTGGGGAACAACGCTGATCCGTGCGGTGGAGAAATACGATGTCAACGTGGTGGGTTTGACGCTGTCGAAGAACCAGTACGAGTCGGTCAGCCGCCGCCTGGCGGACCTGAAGTCCGATCGCTCCGCGGAGGTACGGCTGCAGGGGTGGGAGGAGTTCGACGCTCCGGTCGATGCGATCGTCAGCATCGGGGCTTTCGAGCACTTCACCCACGAGCGCCATCTCGCCTTCTTCGACCGCGCCTTCGATATTCTCCCGGACGGTGGCAGGGCGATGATCCACACCATCATGACCTTCGGAATGGACACTTTCCGGGGTAGGAGCAAAGTCACCCGCGCCGATTTCGACTTCTTCCGTTTCATCCGCACCGAGATCTTTCCGGGCGGCGAACTCCCCATCACCAAGTACTTCCCTCTTCTCGCCGAAATGGGCGGATTCGACGTGGTCCAGGTGCAGAGCCTGCAACCGCACTACGCGAGGACCCTCGACATCTGGGCGGCGAACCTGGAGGCGGCGCGCGAGCAGGCCCTTCGGATTCATCCACAGGCCGTGTACGACACGTACATGACGTACCTGACCGGTTGTGCGGATGCGTTCCGCCGCGGTCTGATCGACGTCCGACAGCACACTCTGGTCAAGCCGGAGCAGGGCGGACGCCACCGTTCGCTCGAGGAGGTGCTGGCGTCGCACCCGGAGGTCGACGCCGCCGCCGGCACGACCGCGGCACGGTTCATCCCGTCGCGCTAGCGACGCCTGAGGACCGCTGTGGCGGCCGAACGATCTCAGGCACGTTCTGATCCGATCCCATCCGGATCGCTCTCCGCGCCGAATACCTCATGTCCAGGTAGGCCGACGAGGGAGTTCCGGTGACAGACAGACGGACGGGATTGCTCGACGCGGTCGTGGACCGATCCATCGTGTTCGGCTATTCGAAGATCGGCTTCGCGCTGCGCAGGGCTCGATGGGGCACGGACGATCCGCGCCCCGGCTCCCTGGCCGGGCGCACGGTCGTCGTCACCGGAGCCACCTCGGGCATCGGGGCGGCGATCGCCGAGCAGGTCGCGGGCCTGGGGGCGAAGGTCGTGATCACGGGGCGCAACGGTGCGCGTGCCGATGAGGTGCGTGCCCGCATCCTCCGGAATCATCCGGGGAGCGTCGTCGCCGTCGAACTGGGCGATGTCTCGGATCTCGCCGCGGTTCCCGATCTGGCGCGGCGGCTCGCGGCACACGGTGTCGACGTGATCGTGCACAACGCCGGTGTGATGCCGCCGCAGTGGACCGCGGCCACCAACGGTCACGAACTCTCCCTCGCCACGCACGTCCTGGGGCCGGTACTCCTGACGGATCTGCTGGTGCCCCAGCTGGCTGACAGCGAGGACGCCCGCGTGATCTTCATGTCGTCGGGCGGGATGTACACCGCCGAGCTTCCCGTCGACGATCTCGACTACCGCGCCGGCCGGTACAAGGGCGCCACCGCGTACGCGCGGAGCAAGTGCGTCCAGGTGGCGATGGTGCCGATCCTGGCGCGCCGGTGGGCGTCGGCGGACGTCACCGTGGCGGGAATGCACCCCGGATGGGTGGCCACCCCCGGCGTCGCCGACTCCCTGCCCGGTTTCACCAAGGTGACCGGTCCGCTGCTGCGGGACGCGGACCAGGGCGCCGACACCGCCGTCTGGCTCGCGGCGACCACTCCGAAGCCCGAGAACGGACGGTTCTGGCACGATCGCGCCCCACGGCCGGAGCGCTACCTGCGACGCACCGAGTTCACCGAGACCGATCGGGCGGCGGTCTGGCGTCGGGTGTGCTCCTTCGCGGGCATCGCACCCTAGCCGCGAACTCTTCTCGTATCACCTCACACCTGGAAGGCACATCGCGTGATCACCAAGCAGCAGACCGTGCACACCTCGGCGCCCGCGAGCGCCGTGTTCGCATACCTGGCCGACTTCACCAACGCCCAGGAGTGGGATCCCAACGCCGTCGCGGTAGCGCGGCTCACCGGTGACGGCGGCGTGGGCTCGACCTACCGGGTCACGAGCACGTTCGCCGGCGCCCGGACCGACCTCGACTACGAACTCACCGAACTCGAGCCCACCTCGCTGATCCGCTTGCGGGGACACAAGAGCTCCCTCACCGCGGTCGACACCATCACCATCGCGCCCACGGGATCGGGCAGTGCCGTCACCTACGCCGTGGAGTTCGCCTTCCACGGCGTCTTCCGCCTTCTCGAGCCGGTCCTGACCCTCGCCGTGAACAAGCTCTTCGCCGACGGGGCCAAGGGCTTGTCGGCGCACCTGGAGAAGCTGGCCTGAGCGCAGCGCACAGGAGCCGCCCTTCGTCGGAGTCGATCCGTCCGGGCTTCGGCTCCGAATGACTGGTGACAATGATTCCGACCGAGGAGGCGTCGCACCGTATGAGCACCACGGGCCGCCAAGGCAGACCTGCGCGGATGAACCGCGACAAGATCGTCGAGATGGCGATCGAGATCGTGACCCAGGAGGGCTACTCGAGCCTCTCCATGCGCTACCTCGCCGACCGACTCGGCACGAGCACCATGGGCATCTACTACTACTTCGCCTCGAAGAACGAGCTGCTCGGCTTCCTGTTCAGCCTGTCCGACGGTGCGGGGGACGCCGGGGAGCTCGAGAAGCTCGACCCGTTCGAGCGCGCCGTGCGGACCTCGGAGGCGGTGGCCGAGTTCCTGGAAGTCCACTCCTGGGCGCTCTCGGGAGTGCTGGACGGTCACGTCGGGATCGAGGAGCTCACCCGCAACCACGCGCTCGTCCTGACGGAGAGCGTCCGCGATCTCGGGTTCGACGACGACGAGGCGGCCGAGACGGTGCGCGGGATCTGGCGGATCGCGCTCGGCGAGGCCGTGATGCGATCCTCGCCGGTGCCCGCCGGCGTCGGCGCACGCGAGGCGGGAGGCCGGGGCGGCGATTCCGCGGGGCCGTCCGTGGCGGAGACGATCGAGAGCTACCTCTCGGGACGGCTCACTCGGGTGCGCCGGCGGTCGCCCAGCGGCTGAGCCCTGCCGGGCCCGCGCACGCGGACACCGTCGGGCGTGCACCGACCTAGTATGCGAAGCATGGCCCGGTACGTCGACGAGGATCTGCGCGGAGTGGAGTTCCGCGAGTGCGACCTGTCCGGGGCGCGCCTGGTCGGCGTGGTGATGCGTGACGCCGTGATCGACGGCCTCGTCACCGGCCTCGTGGTCAATGGTGTCGAGGTCGGCGGGTACGTCGAGGCGGAGCTCGACCGGCGCCATCCGGTGCGACCGCTGATCCGCTCCGAGAGTACTGCGGACCTGGCCCGTGCGGCGCGGATGCTCCACGGCGCCTGGGTGGCGACGATCGAGCGGATCCGCCGCACCCCCGGCAGCGAGCGCCGCACCGTCAACCATGAGTGGTCGGCGATCCAGACCCTGCGCCACCTCGTCTTCGTCCACGACTCCTGGTTCCGGCGGTGCTGCCTCGGCTCGACGGACCTCTTCACGCCGATGGGCCTGGGCCCGGACGCCGAGCCCTATCGCGGAGCGCACGGGCTCGATCTCACGGCGGATCCGGAACTCGACGAGGTCGTCGCCGCGCGCGCCGCCCAGGCTGCCGAGCTCGAGGCCTGGCTCGAGCGGGCCGCGCCGGAAGAACTCGCCGCGCCGGCGCCGGTGCCCGGCGACGACGTCTGGCCGCCCTACGCGCGCGGGCGGACGGTACGACAGTGCCTCGGCACCGTCCTGAACGAGACCTTCGAGCACCACCGCTTCTGCGTCCGCGACCTCGACCTCATCGCCGCGCAGGACCGGCCGGCGACGTAGCGCCGGCGCGGCTCACTTCCGCGGGCCGACGCCCCGTCCGACCGCCCGGACCGCTGCGGTGGTGAAGGCCCGCATCGACGTGGTGCGGGCGGCGAACAGGTCTGCGGCGTGGTACATCCCGGGCTCGACGACGAGTTCCACCGGCACCCCGGCCGCCTCCAACCGGCGCGCGTAGTCGAGGTCCTCGTCGTGGAAGAGATCGAGCTCGCCGACGCCGATCCACGCGGGCGGCAGGCCGCTGAGATCCGTCCGCCGCGCGGGCGCGGAGTAGGCGGGCACCTCCCGGGCGGCGTGCCCGGCACCGAGGTAGGCGTCCCACGCGAAGGCGTTCGAGCGCCGGGTCCACGTCAGGGCACCGCGGTGATCCGCGGGCCGGATGGTGGTGCGGTCGTCGAGCATGGGGTAGATCAGCAGTTGGAAGGCGACGGGGACGCCCTCGTCGACGGCGCGCTGGGCGACGCCGGCGGCGAGCCCGCCCCCGGCGCTCGCCCCGCCGACCGCGACGCGTGCCGGATCGATCCCGAGGTCCGCCGCGGCGTCGTGCAGCCAACGCAGCGCGGCGAAACAGTCGTCGTGGCCGGCGGGGAACGGGTGCTCCGGCGCCAGCCGGTATCGCGCGCTGACCACGACGACGCCGTTGTCGCGGGCGATCCGGACGCACCGCCGATGATCGACCTCCGGGGAGCCGATGATCGTACCTCCGCCGTGGATCCACAGCAGCGCACCGCCGTTCGGCTCGACGGGCGTGTAGACGTAGACGTCCTGGCCGCCGTCGACGGCCTCCCTGCGCACGGTCACGCCGCCCCCGGTCGGTGCGGCGGCGGGCGGTGCCGGCATCGCGCGGACCACCCTGAGGGTGAGCGGCCCCAGCGAGGGCAGGAGGGCCGCGGCGGGCTTGCGCAACCCGGGCGCGACGGCGCGCAGGGCGCGCGTCCTCCGCACAGCCGTCACGGTCGCGACGACGGCGGGCAGCACCATCCAGTGAGGTTTCATCGGACGTCCGTTCGCCGGTGGGGTCCGGACCGAGGGTGCACGGCCCGGGTAGCTCCTACGGATCATCGCGCATTCCGTCCCCGTCCACGGGTAGACGCCGGGGTCGGCTGACCGCGAATGCGCCCGCGGTGAGCGCCGCGCTCGCGGCCGTCCCCAGGACGGCGATGGCGACCGGCAGTTCGAGGGGCTGTGCGAGGCTGCCGACCAGTGGCGGGCCGCCGAGATGCGCGAGGTAGCCGACCGCACTCACCGCCGCCGTCGCCCCCGCGACCGACCCGGGGGTGCCTTCCGTCGCGACTTCGAGCGCGATGGGGAACACGGGTCCGAGCGCCAGGCCGACGATGACGACCCCCGCGTACGTGGCCGGCCAACCCGGGACGACCACGCCGATGCCCGTACCGACGGTCGAGGTCACTGCGGCGAGTACGAGGTAGCGCCCGCGCCCGAGCTGCGAGACGATGCCGTTGCCCCCCGACCGGGAGACGAACATCGCAGCGCTGAACGCGACGACCACCGTCGACCCGACTGCGAAGCCCGCGTTGTGGTCCCGCGCGACGAGCAGCGCCGACCAGTCGGTGAGAACTCCTTCGAGGAGCAGGCCCGCCACGGCCACGGCCGCGATCGCGGGCGTGATCGCCCGTGCCAGGGACACCCGCGGCGCCGGGGCGAGACCGGCGAGAGGCTCGACGGTGCGCGGAACGTGCGGACCCGCGCAGACGAGGAGCAGGAGGAGTACTCCGGCGGTGCCGGCGAATTGCATCGAGACGGGTATACCGGCGCCGCTGGCCGCCGCTCCACCCCCGGCTCCGCATAGAGTCCCGAGGCTGTAGCCGCCGTGGAGGCGGGAGAGGACCGGCCCGCCCGTGCGCCGCTTCTGGAATTCGATTCCGGTGGTGTTCATCGCGACGTCGAGCACCCCCGACGCGGCGCCGAGCGCGGCGAGTATCAGGCCCAGGCTCACGGGCCCGGTCGCGGTCGCGATTGCCGGTAGCCCCGCCGCGAAGATGGCGGCGGATCCCCGGCAGACGATCCCGCCGTCGACCCGGTGCAGTAGCCGACCGGTGAGCAGGAGCGCGGGTACCGAGCCTGCGGCGACTCCGAACAGCGCAGCACCCAGCGCGGCGTCGGAGAGCCCCAGGCGGTCCTTGACCTCTGGAATCCGTGGCGCCCAGCTGGACAGCACCGCCCCGTTGACGAAGTAGACGAGCCAGAGCCCGAGAACAGGACGTGCGGAGTTAGGAGTGCGTCGGAACATGCGGCCTCGTGGCCGCCCTGACGGGAGTGAGAGCGACCCCCGGACGGAACAGGAACCGCGGCGCATCGTGCGCCGAGGACCAGCGAACCACCGGGCCGACAATTCCGCAAGAGGCCCTCCGTGCGGCGCGCGATCGCATCCCCGGGAGAACACTCGTCGGTGATGGAGACCGGAACCTGCGGGAAAGTCGGAATTTCCCGCGCCGCTGGTGCATGCATTCCTAGGACCCTCTTGGATGTGTTTATCCTTCTCCCGAAGATCACGAACAAGATTGCTGTCAGCGACTGTCAGCCTGTACTGATCGCCATTCCGTCGAGCAGCCGGCGGGGAGCAGCCCCACGGAAGGCACGAATCGTATGAGCACGACGCGCACCGACAGCACCTCGGAATCCGGCCCCGCCCTGGAGGTCGGAACCACGGTCGTCGCCTTCGCCGGCTCGGACCGCGAGGCCCGGGGCCGCATCGTCGACGACTTCGGTGAGTTCACCCCCGTCGCCACGGAGTACGACGGCGAGCGCATCGCCGAGCCCGCCCGACGGTGGGCGGTGCTCACCGAGGCGGGCGCGCTGGTCTTCGCGGACTCCGCGGATCTGACGGCCGACGCCCAGGAGTGATAGAAACTACCGCTTGACATATCACTGCGGGCGCAGCAGACTTCGGAACCAGTTCCTACACCCGTGTACGAATCGTTCCGACAGGCTGGAGCCGAGCAATGGTGTCCCTCAATGACAGGTCGTCCGCGGCGAGTGCCGGCACGGAGCCGGTCGGCGTGGAGATCCACGCCCGCAACGTCGAATTCGACTGGGAGAACGTTCCCCTCGAGTGGATCCCCGGCGAGCCCGTCGCCAGCGACATCGTCAGCTCGGTCCTGCACGCGGTGCTCCCCGAGGGCGAGCGCTGGTTCTGCGAGGTCTACACCGAGGCGCTGCCGTACGTGAAGGACGAGGACCTCGCCCGGACGATGCGGGGCTTCATCGGCCAGGAGGCGATGCACGCCGAATCGCACGACCGGGCCCTTGCGGAGTACCTGGAGCGCTGCGGGATCGACACCGCACCCATGGCCCGGCAGGCCGAGTACATCTTCCGCCGGATCCTCGCGCCGCGACGCTACCGCTCGGATCGCGCGCAGTACAACGACATGGTCCAGCGGCTCTGGCTCATCGCCGGCATCGAGCATTACACCGCGATTCTCGGCGTCTTCGCGCTCAACAACGCCTGGGACCGCTACGACGTGAACCCCGTGATGGCCGACATCTGCCGCTGGCACGGCGCCGAAGAGGTCGAGCACCGGTCCGTCGCGCACGACGTGGCGAACTACTTCGACCCGAGCTACCTCCACCGCGTCCGGGCGATGCTCACCGTGGTCTTCTTCCTCGGCCTCACCCTGCACCGCTCGTCGGGCTTCCTGCTGCGCAAGGACCCGAACTTCAGCTACTCCTACCCGCGCCTGTGGTGGGAGTACCTCAAGGCCTCGCACAAGAACCTGCTGCCCAAGATCCGGCACGTCATCAAGTTCACGCTGCTCTACTTCAAGCCCAGCTTCGACCCCGCGTCGATCGGCTCCACGGCACAGGCCGTCGCGTACCTCGCCACGTCGCCCGCCGCCCGCGCCGCCGAGGCCTGATCCGCACGGCCCGGCCCCGTCGGCAACACTGGGAGCCGAGTACCGGCCACCCGAGAGGACCACGACACAGCATGATCAGCACCCGCATCACGGAGATGTTCGGCATCGACCACCCGGTGGTCTGCGGCGGCATGACGGGCCTGGGCACCGCGCCGCTCATCTCCGCCGTCGCCAACGCCGGCGCGCTGGGCTTCCTCACCGCGCTGACCCAGCCGAGTCCGGAGGCGCTGGCCGCCGAGATCAAGCGCACGCAGGACCTGACGGACAAGCCCTTCGGCGTGAACCTGACGATCCTGCCGACGATCAACCCCGTCCCGTACGACGAGTACCGCGCGGTCATCGTCGAATCCGGCATCACGATCGTCGAGACCGCCGGGTCGAGCCCCGCGCCGCACCTGCCCGACTTCCAGGCGGCCGGCGTCAAGGTGATCCACAAGGCCACCAGCGTCCGCCACGCGCTCTCCGCCGAGCGCAAGGGCGTCGATGTGATCAGCATCGACGGCTTCGAGTGCGCTGGCCACCCGGGCGAGGACGACGTGCCCGGCCTGATCCTGATCCCCGCCGCGGTGCGCGCGCTGTCCATTCCGGTCATCGCCTCCGGCGGCATCGCCACCGGTAGCGGCCTCGCCGCGGCGCTCGCCCTCGGCGCCGACGCCGTGAACATGGGTACCCGGTTCATGGCGACCGCCGAGGCGCCGATCCACGAGAACGTCAAGAACCAGATCGTCGCCAACTCCGAGCGCGACACCGTGCTCGTCTTCCGCAACTTCCACAACACCGCGCGCGTCGTGCGGAACACGGTCTCCGAGCAGATCGTCGAGATCGGCGAGCGCCCCGGCGCGACCTTCGACGACGTGGCCGAGCTCGCCTCCGGTGCCCGCGGCCGCGCCAACGTCCTCGGCGAGGGCCGCATGGACGACGGGATGTGGTGGGCCGGCCAGACTCAGGGCCTCATCGACTCCGTGGACACGGTCGCCGGTGTGGTGGGCACCGTCGTCGCCGAGGCGGAGCAGATCATGACCCGCCGCCTCCCGGGCCTCGTCCGCGACTGACGGCTCCGCGGGCCCGACGGTGCCGCACCGCCGGGTCAGGAGGCCAGGGCCACCGCGTCGCCGGTCCGCTTCGCGGTGTACATCGCGCGGTCGGCGTCGGCGAGCAGCGTGTCGAGCAGCGAGGCGTCGACCACGGGGTGCTCGTCGACGCCGACCCCGACGCTCGCCGTCACGACGATCCCGTCTGATGCCGGGAGGGAGGCCACCCCGCGGCGGATCCGCTCGCCGAGCGCGATGCAGGCCGGCGTGCTCCGACCCATCACGAGCAGTGCGAACTCGTCGCCGCCCAGGCGGGCGACGATCGCGTCGTCGGCCGCGCCCTCGACCCGCAGGACGCGCGAGACCCGGACCAGCACCTCGTCGCCGGCGGCGTGGCCCTGCTGGTCGTTGATGTCCTTGAAGCGGTCGAGATCGAGAACGAGGACGCCGACGTGCGCCGCGGCCGGCATGCGGCGCATCGCCCACGTCGCCCAGCGGGTGCTGAGGCCGCGCCGGTTGGGGATGCCGGTCAGCTGGTCCGTCCCGGCCTCGGCGGTGTCGAGCCAGGAGAAGGACATACCGAACTGCATCGTCGCCGGTACGCCGATGGTGGCACCGACGAGAATCCCCGTCCCGAGGGTGGTCAGGAAGGCACCGTGCTCCGCGGCCACCGGCGGCGCCGATGCCGCGATCGCGGCGGCGACGAGCAGGGAGTTCAGAACGAAGGCGCGGGTCGACAGGATGAGCGCGCCGAAGGTTGCGATCATCGCGAGACTCGCGATGCCGAGCGCGGCCGCGACGGGGTCCGTCTGGGCGGAGCTGGCCACGTAGATCGCGATGATCGCCGTGGCGACGAAGACGCCGGCCTCTCGCGCGGTGGGGACGGGGCCCACCTGCCAGCGCACCGCCCATCCGACCGCCACGACGCCGCAGACGATCAGTCGTACGACGGTCAGTGTGGTCAGCGGCTCGATGTCGAGCATGAGGGCGAAGGACATCAGCCCGAGCAGGGACGCGCAGATGCTCACGACCGTGCGCACGAGTCCGAGCAGGGAGCGGTTGCGCAGGTAGGTGATCCGCTCGTCGTACGTGGGCGCGTCCGACCACCACGCTGACAGCAGTGCGGGCAGCGTGGTGCGGAGGCCGGGGCGCGAGGGCACGATGCGTTCAGCGTATCGGGCACGCCACCGAGCGAGCTCAGTCCACTCGGAACCAACCGACTGAGTAGCCCCCGTCCCCACCGCGCCCCTGCATCGCCAACTGCATCGGCGGCATCGTCACCCGGTGCGTGCCGCCGGGCTTGTGCTCGTCCCAGGTCACGACGACACGCAGCATGTACCGCCCCGGTTTCAGCGTGGGCAGCTCCACCGTGTCCGTCGACACCGATTCCGGCGGCGATGCGGTCAGGTCCCGGTACGGCCGGGTGGACACCATGGACCGCAGGTCCGGGGCGCCGTCCACCCGGGCGACACTGCGCCCCGACTCGGTGACCACCTCGTAGGAGACCCGCCAGCGTTCGTAGGTGGGTGCGGATCCGCGGTTGACCCACTGCACCGTCGCGCGCAGGCCGGACTCAGCCGCGGTGACGTTCACCCGGTCCACCGCGTACCGGTAGCCCGCGTACTTCGTCGCCCGTTGCCACAGCGCGTACTGCTCGTCGGTCATGCGCTCCGGCCGGCTCTGCGCGGGGAAGCCGGTGCTCGATACCAGCGACACGTGCCCGTTCACGACGTCCGACAGTCCGCGTCGGTAGTAGTCGAGCACCGTGCCGCCGGACAGCAGCTGTGGCGGCCACTCCGTGATGACCGGCGCAGAGCGGAACCGTTCCGCGAGCACACCGATCAAGGGGTCACGGTTCTTCACATACTCCGACCAGCGGTTCTCCGCCCATGTCGGGAGGATGGGCAGCGCGCCGAGTGAGTCCGAACGGATGCCGACGGGCCGGCGCAGGTTCCGCACTTCGGGACTGTCGCGTAGCAGGAGGCCGGCGATCGCGGGGTTGCCCATGGTGGACACGATCTGGGTCGACGGGAAGGCCCGCAGCGTGGTCCCGACCAGCCGTTCCGCCGACGCGTAGGTGAGGTACTGGTCCCGGTACTGGCTGTAGTAGCCGAGCGTGGCGCGGCTCGTCTCGGGCGACGGTGCTGCCACCTGCAGCGAATCCCGCGCGAACGCCACGTGGTTCTCGCTGAAGTCGCCGTAACCGGACATCTCGTACATCGCCACGCGTTCGTCCCGGTCGTACCGGCGCCCCAGTGCGGCGATGAGCGCGGTGAATCTGTCGAGATAGGAGGCATTGTTCCACTCCGGCAGGACGTAATTCACACCGTCCGCGCTGCGAGTGGTCGTCGCTCCGGGGGTCGCCCGGAGCCAGTCGGGCACCATCGAGACCGTTTGGCCCGGCTCGGTCGCATCGCAGCAGGAGTCGAAAGCGGTGATCCGGAACCCGAACTGGCGTCCCTTCGCCGCAGCTGCGGCGATGGCGTCGTCCAGGCGGCGGAAGTCGTAGCGCTCGGTGTCCGGCGCATTCGCGGGGACCCGAGCCGGATCCTTCGGCTGTAGCATCCGCCACGGGATCCGGACGCTCTCGAAGCGCGTCCCGGGCCACGCGGGCCGGTCCCGGTTGAGGTCGCTGGCCTGGGGGAACAGCTCCGTCAGGAGGTTCTCGTACTGGCCGCGCATGGGATTGACCAGGTCCGGCCCGTCGTAGTCGACGGTGCCCGGCTCCGGCGGTGGGGACGTGCATCCGGCGAGGATGCTCCCCACGACGGCGAGGGCGACGACGCGCTTCGGCACGACGCCGGAGCGCGCCCGCATCACCCCGAGGTGCCGAGGCGACGTCCGTCCTCGGCGTCGTCATCGATGGTGGGAAGCGGGAATTCCGACTCCTCGGAGATCACCTCGACGTGATCGCGCCAGCGCGTCATCGCGCGCTGCTGCGCGCGGCCCGCTGGGCGCGCGGGACGGGGCGCCGCCGGCCGCGCCTCGTCGTCCGCGGGCGGGCGAGCGATCTCGAGCCGAGCCGGAGGTACCGGTCCCGTCTCGGCGGCCGGTGCGGTCGAGACGCCGTCGGCCGGTCCGACGGCGACGCCGCTCAGCGGGTTCTCCTCCGGAGTCTCCGCCTCCGCGGCGGGGCGTCGCTTGCGGCGGGCCTCGAGGCCCGCCACCACGAGCAGGCTGACGAGGAGTCCGGCCAGCCCGGCACCCATGGCCAGTCCGCCGGCGTTGCTCAGAGCGGTGCTGCCGACCTGGGTGCCGGCCTGGGGCTCGGTCGTGGTGCGGAGATCGGCGTAGACGTTCGGCGCGACGCCCGCGTCCTTCTGGATGCTGCGCAGTTGGTCGTGCATGAAGCCGACGAGGGCCGCTGCCCCGGCTTTCGCCGCCTCGGGGTCTGCGGCGGAAACGGTGATCGTGACCTGGGGGGAGAGCTGGGAGAAGCTGGAGTCACCGGCGACGGAGCCGATCGTGTAGTCCGGCGAGGCGCCCGTCCGCTCGACCATCTCCCGGGCTTGTACCGACTGTGCGGCGCTGGCCAGGACCCACGCGAGTTGCGTGGTGCTCCCGGACAGGTTGGTGAACGGGTTGAGCATCGCGTCCGAGGCGCCCGGGGTCGAGGGGATCGACGGCGGGATCACCAGGACCGCGGCCTGGGTCTGGTACTGCACCGTCGCCGTGCGGTAGCCGATGAGCCCGCCGCCCACTGCGCACACGAGCACCACCACGATGACAGCCGGCTTCGTCAGCACCCAGCGGAGGAACGCTGCCACATTCATCCGTACTACCCCGTTTCGTGAGTCGGCGCGGCACCGTTGCCGACCGCGTGGTGTGTGTAGTTGCATCAACAGCAATCCGAGGCTTCATCATACTATGGTGTGGTGAGCATCTTGAATCGCCGCGGACCCCGCGCTCGGGCGGGGCTGCCGCGGGCGTCGCACGTGGCCGGGGACTGCAGATATGCACTCCGAGCGCCGCGCGTCGACGACTTCTCCACCTGGCGCGATGCGCGTATCGCCAACGCCGCGCATCTGGCGCCGGCGTTCGGGAAGTCGGAACTGCAGTGGGCCGTCGACAGCAGCCCGGAGGCCTGGCTGGAGGCGATCGGACGGTTCCGGGCGGCGTCCCACGCCCGTCGGGCCCTCCCGGGAATCCTCACTGAAGTGCATTCCGGCGGCGAGCGGGTGGTCGGCGAGTGCAGCATCTGCGCGATGGATCCGGTGACTGCCACGGGGGAGATGTCGGTGTGGTCCGTGGCGCGGCCCGCGAGCCTGGTGCCGTGGGCTGCGAGCACGATGATCCTCGCCGGATTCGACCTGCTCGGGCTGGACCGTGTGATCGCGCCCGTCGCCCTCGCGAACCCGGGGCCGGTCCGCGCGCTGGGCCGGATGGAGTGGTGGCACGCCGCCGACCGGCTGGCGCTGCGCGAGTACGGGGGCGCACCGCACGACCACGGCGTCTGGGTACTGGAGAACACTCCCGCGGTGCGCCGCCGCCTGGAAGGGCTGGCGGCATGAGCACCCGGACCGCGATGCTGCTCGACGGTCAGGAGGTCGTCTGCGTCACCGGTGCCGATGTCCTCGGCCGGATCGGGCTCAGGATCGCCGAGGGTGGCGGCCGGCCGCTCGCGGTCTGCTCGATCAACGTCGATCACCTCCATCACTTCGGGCGCGGTCGCCGCCGGCTCGGCCGGGAGGTCGACTGGCTCTCGGTGGCCGACGGTGCCCCGGTCGCCGGTCGCGGCGCGCTGGTCGCGGGCCATCCGTGGCCGCGGGTCACCGGAGCGGACCTGCTGCCCGAGGTGCTCGCGAAGGCGGAGGCGGAGGGCTGGCGCATCGGATTCGTGGGTGGCACGCCCGCGATGCATGCACGGCTGGCCCCGGTGCTCGCCGAGCGGTACCCGGCGCTGGATGTCGCCGGATTCTGGGCACCCGAACGGGTCGAGCTCGACGATCCCGCTGCGTCGGCCCGGCTGGTGGCCGAGATCCGCGCGGCCCGGCCGGCAGTGCTGATCGTGGGTCTGGGCAAACCGCGGCAGGAGCAGTGGATCGATGAGGCGGGGCCCGGAACCGGGGCGCACGTTCTGCTCCCCTTCGGCGCCGCCGCCGATTTCCTCGCGGGCACGGTGTCGCGGGCACCGTCCGCGTGGCAGCGCATGGGCGCGGAATGGCTCTACCGGCTGCTGCAGGAACCCCGTCGGCTCGGGCGCAGGTACCTGGTGCAGGGGCCGAGGGCGGTGCTGCGCCTGCGGCGCGCCCGTCTCGATCGCGTCACATGGCCCGAAGCATCTCGGCCAGGTGGCGCGCCATGACCTTCGTCGTGAAGCTCTCGCGTGCGACTGCCGCGGCGCGGCGCCCCATCGCCGTCCGCATGTCCTCGTCGAGCAGCAGGGTGCGGATGGCCACGGCCATCGCTTCGGCGTCTCCGGGCGGCACGAGCAGGCCCGTCTCGCCGTGCTGAACGTAGTCGGAGACGCCGGGGTTGTCGGTGACCACGAGCGGGCGACCGCTGGCCATCGCCTCGAGGACGACGGTCAGGCCCGAGCCGGTCACGGTCGGATGCAGGGCGATCGCGACGACCGCAGAGCGCCGGTACAGGTCGCGGATTCGGCCGTTGAGGCGTTCGGTGTGCACGGTGACGAGCCCTTCCGGCGCGTGCACGGGCAGGCTGGACGCCAGTTCCAGGGTGGCCCGCGGCACGGTGCGACGCACCTCCTCGACGGCGGCGACCAGCGTCGTGTGGTCGCGGAAGCGATCCTCACCCGCGCTCATCACGGTGGTTCCCGCATCGGCCGCAGGCTGCTCGACGTAGAAATCGGTATCGATCCCCAGGGGAATGAAATGCAGGCGATCCCGTGCGATCTTCCACTCGCTCTCGATCACGGGCAGCACCGCGGAGCACTGCGCCCACACGGCAGCCGCGCGGGGAAGGGCGCGGGCCGCGAGACCGCCGTGCACCCTGCCGGCGGCCGCGCGGGTGGTGAGCCATCCGATGCCCGCCGCTACGGGAGCGCCGGCGCGGAGCAACGCGGGCACGCCGGTCCGTTCGTCGTAGGCGAGCACCGTGTCGGCGTCGTCGAGCGCCGGCGCGCCGATGAGCTCGTATCCGTCGGTGCGGTGCCGCACCGCCTGTGCCACTCGCCGCAGCGCACGAGACCGGTCGCCGAGCGACGTCGTGGCGAAGCGCACGTCGAGGCCGTGGTCGGCCAACTGATGGAGGCCGTACGGTGAACGATCCGGAACCTCGCCCGCCCGATGCCGGGCCGCCCAGTCGTCCGGGGACAGTCCCCCCGCCAGCGGAACCACTACTCGCATCCGATCCTCCTCACGGCGATGAGATTAACGCCGAGGCGGAACCCTCGTTGCGTGGACGTGCCTCCGGCGGCCGAATCGCCAAGGCGTTCAGCATGCAGTTCGTCGCGCGGATCGTCGGACTCGTGGCGTCGATCGGCACCGTCGCGCTCACCACGCGGTCCCTCGGGCCCGGTCCGTACGGGCAGTTGTCCGCGGCGATCATGTTCATCGGCCTGTGGAGCAGCCTCACCGAGCTCGGTATCGGGGCGGTGATCGTTCGCCGCGTGACGGGCGGCGACGGTGATCTGTCGCGCCTGGTGCGGGTGAACGCCGGATTCTCGCTGACGTACTGCCTTCCGCTCGGCGCTGTGGCCTCGCTCACCGGTTGGCTCATCTACCGTGACGACCCGCTGGTCGTGGGGATGATCGCGATCATCAGCGGCAGCCTCGTGCTCACGACGCTCGGCAGCTGCGTGCAGCCGGTCTTCGTGACCGACGTGCGCTTCGGCGCGGTCGCGTTGTCGGACCTTATCGGTCGCCTGCTCTCCTTCGGGCTGACTTTCGTGCTGGTGCACATCGGGGCCGACCTGTACTGGTACGCCCTGGTGCAGCTCGTGCCGCCGCTCGTGGTGCTGGCCGTGCAGGGAGGTGTGGCTCGGCGGATCATCGACATCCGGCCGGTGTTCTCGGTCCGCGAAAGCTGGGAGCTGGTGCGCGAGAGCCTCCCCCAGACCGGAGTGCTCATCATCGCGGCGCTCTACTGGCGCTCGGACGGTGTCCTGCTGTCGGTCCTGAGCACGAAGGAGCAGACGGGTGCGTGGAACCTCGCGTACACGGTGGCCTTCAACGCGACGGTGATCTCCAGCGTCTTCCTCTGGTCGACGCTGTCGACGATGACCAACCTCTTCGCGACCGACCGGGAGGGATTCGCCCGATTCACCGAGCGGAGTATGCAGGTCATGTTGTTCGTCGCAGCCCCGCTGGCGGTCGCCGGCGTGCTGCTCGCGCCGGACCTGGTGCGGCTGCTCGGTTCGGAGGACTTCGTCGCCGCCGGCGGCACCACGCTGGCGCTCCTGTTCGTCGCCGTCGCGATCCGGCTGGTCACCGGAACTCTCAGTCAGGGTCTGTTCGCGGCGCACGACCAGGTCTTCCTCCTGCGGCTCAACATCGTGAGCCTGCTGCTCAACATCGGCTTGAACCTCGTGCTGATCCCGCAGTTCGGCGCGAAGGGCGCCGCGGTGTCGCTCGTGGCGAGCGAGCTCTTCGGGCTGGCCGTCGCGACCTGGCGGCTGACCGGGAGGACGCCGTACCGCACGCAGTGGCTGTTCCTGGTGCGCCTGGTGCCGCCCGTCGCCGCGGCCGCGGCGGTATGCGTCGCCGGGGGCTCCCTGCCGGTGCTGGTGACCGGCGCGCTGGCGGCGGTCGCCTACCTGGCCGTCAACCTGGTGCTCGGGCCCGTGCGCTTGCGCGATGCCCGTGGCCTGCTGAGCTCCGAGGGAGGAACCGACGAATGATCGCCGATCGCGCCCAGCTGCCGGGCGGGCTCCGGCACGGGCCCCCGCCGGCGGCGCCGACACCCCGCGACCTCGCCGTGCTGGTCGTCGCCTACCGGGTGCCGCGCGACGTCGAAGCGTGCCTCGGTGCCGTGGCGGAGCACCTGCCCGGAGCGCCGGTCCTGGTGTGGGACAACTCGGGTGCCGACTACCCGGGCATGGACCGTGTGCGGGAGGCCTTCCCCGGGGCCGAATGGCACGGCGACGGCCGCAACCTGGGCTTCGCGGCGGCGGTGAACCGGCTCGCCGACCTCGCCCCGGAGCACGACCTGTTGCTGCTCAACCCCGACGCGGTGCTCCGCGGCGGACTCGACGAGACCCGTGCCGCGCTACGGCGGCAGGGGGTCGCGGCCGCCGCCCCCGCCGTCCGGGACACGGCGGACACCGGTGGGCGGAGTCGTCCGTGGGATGTCGCGCATCGCCGGCGAGGGCTGGTGCGCGGACTCGTCTCCCGGGCGGGTTACGCGGAGCACCTGCGCGGGACCCCGTTCTCGGATCTCTACCGCGCGGCCCCGGGCCGGGTCGACGCGTACCTGACGGGCGCGTGCCTGGCGATCAGCCGCGACGCGTGGGAGGCGCTGGGTCCTTTCGACGAGGAGTTCTACCTCTACGGCGAGGAGACGGACTGGCAGCGCCGCGCGCTCGATGCGGGCTGGACGCTGGAGCTGACGGGCGATGAGGGCGTGGAGCATTCGGGTCATGGGACGGTGCGCGACGACGCCGTGGCGTGGCGCCGCTCGAACGATCTGCTGCGCGCGAACATGGCCCTGAACATCGAGCACGCGGCGGGCCCCCGGGTGGCCGGTGCGTTCCTCCTCGGGGATTCGCTGCTCGATCGCCTCCAGCGCAGCAAGCGCGCCGCGCGCCGCGCGCTGCGGCGCGGCGAACGCCCGAACATCGTCTTCACCGTGAACCGGTTGGTCTTCGGCGGCGCTGAGCGGCATCACCTGGTGCTGGCGGGCGAACTGCAGCGTCGCGGCTACGACGTGACCGTCGTGTGCCTGCAGCGGTTCGGTCCCTTGATCGCCGAGGCGCCCGCGGGCGTGCGCGTGGTCCGCCAGCCGTGGTGGGGCCCGCTGCTGGACCTGCCACCCGGCCCGGCGATCCTCGTCAGTGGCGACACCAACACGGAGACAGGGTTCGCGACGCTCTGGCGAGCCGGCGGCCGGGATCGGACATGGCTGGTGGGCGCGCACATCCCGCCGGAGACCGGTGGACCCACCTACTCCGCACCGCTGGCCGCCGCGATGCGCCGCGCCGACGGCTTCGTCGCGCTCTCGCCCGCGCACCGCGACATCGTCGGGGCGCACCAGGACGTGGCCCGGAGGTTCGCCGTGGCACCCAACGGGGTGGCACGCCGCGCCGATCTCGACGGGGTGCCCGCCCGCCGACCGGTCGGCGCGGTGCCGCGGCTCGTGATGCTCTCGCGGATCGTCGAGCACAAGAACCCGCACCTGCTCGTGGAGGCACTGGCCGGCCTCACCGAGTTCGACTGGGAGCTGGACATCTTCGGGGACGGACCGGACCGGGCGCGGCTCGAGGCGCTGACCCCGCCGGAGCTCGCCGGGCGGGTGCGGTGGCGCGGTTGGTCGCCGGGACCCGACCACGCGTTCGCCGACGCCGATCTGGTGTGCGTTCCGAGCGGATCCGAGGCCTTCCCGATGGTGATCCTCGAGGCGATGGCCCGGCGGCTGCCCGTTGCCGCATCCGCCGTCTGCGCGGTCCCCGACATGCTCGATGACGGTGCGGCGGGCGCCCTGGTGCGCGATGTCACCGTCGAGGGCTGGCGGGAGGCGTTGCGCACCCTCCTGTCCCGCCCGGAGGACTGGCCCGCGCTCGGCGACCGCGGCTTCGAGCGGATGCGCGAGCACTACACCGTGGAGGCGATGGCCGACGCCTACGAGGCGGCGTTCACCAGCCTGGGACGGAAGCGACCGTGACGGGCCGGGTGCTGTGGCTCTCGCCGTGGATGCGGCCGCTGGCGCGCGTCTACTGCGAACGTCTCATCGCCGCGGGCTGGGAGGTGGCTCTGGTGACCTCCGATCGGCACCCCGAGTCCGACGGCGAGCGGCCGTACGAGTGGGTGTTGGATCCGCGCCCCAAGACGCCCGGAACGTGGCCCGAGTTCGCGGGTGCGCTGCGCCGGGCGCGGTCCTTCCGGCCCGACGTGGTGGTCACGGAGCTCGTCCGGGACCCGCGGTGGATCGGCCTCGCCGGCGGTGCGCCGCGGGTGAACCTGGTGCACGACGACCGGCCGCACGGCGCGGACGAGGAGCTGCCCCGGTGGGAGCGGGCCCTGTTCGGCCGGTGGAACGCGCGCGCCGCGTCGACCGTCGCGTTCAGTCGGTACGTGGCCGAGGCCGTGGGGGCGTCGGCGGTCGCGCCCCTGACCAGTGACCTCGACGAGGCGCTCGTGCCGCCCCTCGTTCCCGCGGCGGAGCGGCGGGACTTCCTGGCCGTGGGCCGCCTGACCGCCTACAAGAACCTCGACGTGACGCTTGCGGCCTGGGACCGGCACGTGGCCGGGCCGGGCTGGCGCGGAGACGAACTCGTGCTCATCGGCGACGGGCCGGACCGGGAGCTGGGCACGGCCGTGCGGTGGCGGCGCGGCCCCTACGCGTACGTCGACGTGATCGACCCGTTGGCGCACGCGAAGGGATCGGTGGTGCACTACCGCCGTGCCACGCAGAGCGGGGTGCAGGTGCTCGCCATGCAGTCGGGGGTCACGCCGATCGTCTCGCCCGAGGGCGCGCTGCCGGAGTTCCAGCCCCCCGGCGAGCATCCGATCGGTGTGGACGACGTCGCCGCTCTGGCCCGCGCGTTCGACTCGCTCGCCGATCCCGAGGCGGCCGCGCGGCGCGGACGCGTGGCGCGCGAGCACTACGAGCGGCACTACGCGGCGGCGGTGTCCGCTGCCGCCCTCGGTGCCGAGCTGGAGCGCGTCATCGCCGCGCGAGGGAGGTCCACAGCGCGCTGAGGCGGGCGTGCCAGTCGGCGATGTCGAAGCCGGCGGCGCGGGCCCGGGCACCCTCGGACAGGCGCCGGCGGAGGGCGGGGTCCTCGACGAGCCGGGTCAGTGCGGCGGCGAGCGCCGGCACGTCGCCGGGCGGAACCAGGACGCCGTCGACGTCGTCGGTGATCGCCTCCGGGATCCCACCGACGGGCGTGGTGAGTGGTACGAGGCCCGCCGCCATCGCTTCGAGCAGAGCCATCGGCAGGCCCTCGTCGTGGCTCGGCAGGACGAAGACGTCCGCGGCCGCGAGGAGTGCGTCGCGCTCGGAGGGATCGACCCAGTCCCGCACGGTGATCGCCGCGCCGAGCGGAGCCGCGGCGGCGCGGACTTCGTCGACCTCGCCGTCGCCGGCGAGGGTCAGGTGGACCCGGTCCCGAGCGGCGGAGGGCAGCGCGGCGATGGCCGCCACCAGGTCGTAGCTGCCCTTGCGGGTACCGAGCCTGCCGAGCGCGACGGCTTCGATCCGCGCGCCATCGGTGCCGCGGGGAGCCGGCGGGGCGAGGGCGGCGGCGGGCACCGGGTTGTGGAGTACCTCGACCCGTGCGGCATCGAGTCGCAGGGCGTCGGCGTACTCGGCCGCGAGCCCGGTGCCGAGCACCAGCCAGCGATCCGCCGGCAGTGCCGCCCGCACCAGGACCCGCGCGGGGGCGGGCAGCCGGGCCATCCACCCGCCGAAGTCGTAGCTGTGCCCGTGCACCACAGCGGGGACGCCGCGCAGTCGCGCCGCCCACAGCATCGGTGCCTTGCGCACCACGCTGCCGCCGTGCGAGAGGTGCACGTGCAGCACGTCCGCGTCGCCGTGCAGCACGGCGAGGGTGCCGCGCACCATTCCCGCGATCCCGGCGCGCAGCTTGTCGGCACGGGACCCGTCGACGTAGGTGGTCAGTAGCCGCACCTCGATCGACGGATCGGGGTGATCGGCCATGTGACCGATCACCGTGGCCATCCCGCCGCGGCTCGCCGGGCCGGGGGGTGCGGGACCCACGACGAGGATGCGGATGTTTGCAGTCACACATCTACAATATCGGGGTGACTCGTATTCGCTTCGCAGACGCCCTTCCGCTGTTCTCGGCCGCGGCGCGGCTCGGGCTTCGGAGGTCGCGTGCTGCCGTGCGGCGCACCGAGATCGCGTCTCCACTCGCGCCGGGATCCCGTATCGAGGCCGGCGCCGGCGCGGTGCTCGTCCTCGCGCGGTCCGGTGCCACGGCGATCGCGCGCGGGCTCGGGCTGACGAGCGCCGAAGCCGATGAGGCGTGGGCGCAGGGCGTCTTGACGGGCCTGACGGTGCTCGTGCCCGGCAGTGCTCCGGTGGCGCTCCTCTGCCGGATCGACCAAGGCACCGCCAGCGCCGAGCTGCATCTGAGCCCCCGCGGCGCTGTTCCGGAGGGAGCAGCGGCGGCGGTGCCGCTGGCTGCGATCGCGGCGCGCCTGCTCGACCGGGCTCCGCAGCTCCGCCGCGTGGGTGTGACGATCCCCGAAGGGCATCCGCTGGGTGCCGCGCTCGTCGCGGCAGGATTCGTCGACGAGGGCTGGGCCGCCCCGGTCCACGGGACGGGCGAGTCGCGGATGTTCACGACTCTCCGAGCCTGAAGATTCCCCTGACGCCCGCTACCCGGGCAGGCGCCGTGGCGCGGCGGTCCGGCGCAGCGCGGGCGCCACGGGTCGTCCCTCGAGCAGTCCGTCGACGGTGCCCGCCTCCAGCGCCTTCCGGTACGGGACGAGGGCGCGTGCCACGGCGTCGACGGTCTGGTCGACGTCGTCGTCGGTGTGCGCGGCGGAGATGACGAAGGACTGGCCGAGCACGCCACGGCGGAGGAGCTCCTGCAGGAACAGGGTCCGGTACGGCTGGGACGGCGCGCCCTCGGCGTCGCGGGTGGTGAAGACCAGGCATGAGGGCCGTCCGATCGCGCGGACCGCGTCGCCGACGCCGGCGGACTCGGCGGCGGCGTTCACGCCGTCGGCGAGGCGGCGTCCGGCCCGCTCCATCGCGGCCACCGGGTCGCCCTCGCGGTAGGCCCGCGCGACGGCGCGGAACGCGGTGAGCGAGACCGATTCCGGGCCGTGCGTCGTGGAGAGGAGGAAGACGCGTTCGGCGTCGGTGTTCAGGCCGCCGAGCTCCATGTACTCGCGCTTGCCCGCCAGCGCCGAGATGGGGAAGCCGTTGCCCATCGCCTTGCCCCAGCACGAGAGGTCGGGCGTCACGCCGTACACGGACTGCGCGCCGTGCGGCGACCACCGGAAGCCGGTGATCATCTCGTCGATCACGAGCAGGGCGCCGTGCTCGTCGCAGAGCGCCCGCACCGTCTCCAGGAATCCCGGCTCGGGTTCGGCGAGCGCCGTCGCGGCCTCGAGGAAGACCGCCGCGATCCGGCCGGGATGCTCGGTGAACCGGGCGCGCAGGGAGTCCGCGTTGTTGTAGTGGAAGCGCACGGTGAGTTCGCGGCTGGCCGAGGGGATCCCGGCGGCCATGTCGGTGGCGCCGATGAACCAGTCGTCCACGGAGAAGAAGGGCTGGTCGCACACCGCCACGAGGTCGCGCCCCGTGGCGGCGCGCGCGAGGCGCAGGGCCGCGGTGGTGGCGTCGGAGCCGTTCTTGCCGAACTTCACCATGTCGGCGGTGGGGACGAGGTCGAGGAAGTCCTCGGCGGCGGCCAGTTCGGTGGTCGTGGGGCGGCTGAAGCTGAGGCCGTCGTCGAGGCACGCCCGTACGGCCTCGACGACCGGCGGGTACGCGTGGCCGAGGGTCACGGCGCGCAGGCCCATGCCGTATTCGATGTACTCGTTGCCGTCGGCGTCCCAGACCCGCGCTCCCCGGCCGCGCGTGAGGACGGGCGGCATGTACTCGGGGTACTGGTCGGCGCCGCGGGCGTAGGTGTGGGCGCCGCCGGGCACCAGGTGGTGCAGGCGGCCCTGCAGGGCCCGGGAGCGGGTGAAATCGGGTTCGGTCATGGCTGGGTCACCAGTCTTCCGCGGAGGGCCGGCCACGCCTCGAGCACCTCGTCGTGCAGGTCGGGCAGGGTCAGCAGGACGGGTCCGTCGAGCGTGCCGAGGTGGTCGGGCGCGACGATCGGGATGTCGGTGCCGGGCATGCGGCGCCCCTGTTTCGACGGCGACGCGTCGGCCACGCACGTGACCAGTGCCGTGTCGAGGCCGGCGAGCGCGAAGAGGGCGACGGCGCGGGAGGCGGCGCCGTAGGCGGCGACGGTGCGTCCCGCGGCGGCGTGCCGCTGCGCCCACTCCCGGAGGGCGCGGGCCTGATCGGCGGGGGCCGCGCTGAGGGCGCGCACGCCCGCCGGGGTGCCGAGGCCCGCCTCGGCCTCCGCCGCGAGGATCCGGCGGACCGTCGGGTCGGCGGTGCCCGGTCCCGGCACCACGTCGGCCGCGCCCGCGTGCCGCACCGCGAGCAGCACGGTGCCCCCGTACAGGTCGAATTCGAAGGCACGCACGGGCTCCAGGCCGGCCGCGGCGAGCAGCCGCAGCAGCGCGGTCAGCGTGTAGTAGCCGAAGTGACCGTGCCGCAACGCCGTCCACTGCAGGTGTTCGACGATGCCGCCGAGCGGCTGGTACTGCAGCAGCAGCACCCCGCCGGGCGCGACCGCAGCAGCGCGCGCCGCGAAGGCGGCGTGTTGGTCCGGTTCGTGCATGATCCCGAAGCTGTCCAGCACGACGTCGGCCGCCCCCGCCGCCTCCCGGAAGCCCCGGTCGGCGAGGAGCGGCAGCCAGGTACCGCCGTGCGGGCTGCCGAACTCGCGCACCGTCGTACCGCGGAGGAGGCCCGCCTCGGCCACGCGCGCCACCGCGTCCGCGGCCTGTTCGCGCAACGCCCGCGGCTCCACGCCGCGGGGCTCGTCCGCCACGGTGTCGTCGTCGGCGAGCTGGGCGAGTCCGCACGCCGCGCAAAGGTCCATGGCGAGGGGATGACTGGACTCGCCCGGGTCGACCGGGGACCCGGCCGGCGGGAAGAAGTCCGCCGCGGGAACCCGGCCCAGGTCCAGTACCCGGGTGAGCTTGACGGAGCCGCAGCCGCGGCACGCACGCGCATGTCTCATGGCAGCATGTCCCCATGCGCATCGAGCAGACCGACCTGGCCGACGTCCTGCTGCTGGTCCCCACCCCGCACGCCGACGACCGGGGCCTGTTCACCCGGACCTTCGATGCGGAGATCTTCGACGAGTACCTCGGCGAGCCCGGCGCCGCAGCGCGATTCGTGCAGGACTCGCAGTCCCGCTCGGTGCGGGGCGTGCTCCGGGGGATGCACGGCCGCTCGGGTCGCGGCGAGGCGAAGCTGGTCCGCTGCGCCCACGGTGCCGTGCACGACGTGCTCGTGGACGCGCGCCCGTACTCGCCGACCTTCGGCCGGAGCCAGGCCTTCCGGCTGGACGACGAGGCGTTCCGCACCCTGTACGTGCCGCCGGGCTTCCTCCACGGCTTCCAGGCGCTGACCGACGTCGCGGACGTCTGCTACCGGATCGACCGCCCGCACGACCCCGCCGAGGATCTCGCGGTGCACCACGCCGATCCGGAGCTGGCGCTGCAGTGGCCGCTGGCCGCCACGATCGTCTCGGCGCGCGACCGGGCCGCCGGCTCCTGGGCGGACCTGCGGTCCCGCCTGGGCTGAGCGGCTCATCGCCGGCGCATCGACTCGTCGAGGGTGCCCCGGGCCTGCAGGTCCTTGAGCACGGCGAGGCGCGTGAAGTCGTCGTGGAAGGCGCGCTCCGAGAGCCCGTACTCGGTGTAGGCCCGGTGCAGCTCGGCCGCGCCGTCCGCCACCGTCCACTGCGCCTCGAAGCCGAGTTCGTCACGGGCGCGGGAGAAGTCGACCCGGTACGAGCGGGGGTCGTTGCCGGCCTCGCCGGTGATCCGGACGGCGGCGCCGGGCACCACGTCGACCACGGCCTGCGCGATCTCGGCGACGGTCACGTTGTTGCGCTCGGTACCGATGTTGTACGCGCGCCCCGAGATCGTCTCCTTCGGTGCGGTGAGGCACGCGGCGAAGGCGTGGGCGATGTCCTGCGCGTGGACGAGCGGGCGCCACGGCGTCCCGTCGGAGAGCACGAGCACCTCGCCCGTGAGCACGGCGTAACCCATCAAGTTGTTCAGCACGATGTCGGCGCGCAGGCGCGGTGAGAAGCCGAAGGCGGTGGCGTTGCGCAGGAAGACGGGCGTGAAGTCGGCGTCCGCGAGGGCGGCGGCGTCGTCCTCGACCCGCACCTTGCTGATCGCGTAGGGCGTGATCGGGTTGAGCGGGGCCTCCTCGTCGACGAGACCGTCGCCGGCCGCGCCGTACACCGAACACGTGGATGCGTACAGGAATCGGGCGACGCCCGCCTCCTTCGCCAGCCGCGCGAGGCGGCTCGACGCGGCGTGGTTGATGTCGTACGTGATCTCCGGCGCCAGCGAGCCCAGCGGGTCGTTGGACAGGGCCGCGAGGTGGATCACCGCGTCGAAGCCCTGCAGCTCCTCGACCGTGACGTCGCGCAGGTCGGTGGTGATGGTCGGCGGATCGGTCACCGCGGGCCCGAGCACCCGGTCGGCGAAGAGCCCGGAGTCGAGGCCGGTCACCTCGTGCCCCGCGGCGCGCAGGATGGGCGCCATGACCGTTCCCAGGTACCCCTGGCTCCCCGTGAGCAGGACCTTCATCGATTTCCTCCGAGATCTACGATCGCTTTTTCCAGCATGAAACCCTCGGCGTAGGTGGCGCGGCACTGGATACCGCGCAGCCGGGCCAGGCCGAGGAAGGACTCGTCGTCGAACCAGTCGTGGTCCACCTGTGAGGGGTAGTGCTCCGTCAGCAGCCGGGTCTTCGCCATCGCGGCGTACGCCGAGAGCGGATTGAAGACGGTCGGCCGCGGGGTGTCGGTCTCCCACTTGAGGATCTCGTAGCCGAGGATCAGGTGGTCCCGGAACTCCTGCGGCACCAGTTCCGCGAGCTGGCGGTGATCCTGATGCGCGTCGCCGCGGTGCGGAGCGAACACGATATCGGGTGACGCGGACCGCTTGAACTGCGCCAGGAGGGACTTCTCGCGCTGCCAGTGCGCGGGTGCGCGGCCGTCGGGCAGGTCCAGGACGGTGATGTGCAGCTCCGCCTCGGGCGCGAAGGCGGCGAGCGCCGCGCGCTCCTCGGCCTCACGGGGCGTGCCCGCGCCGCTGCCGACGAACGCCCGGACCCGGAGCCCAGGGTTGGCCTCCGCCAGCTGGAGCAGCGTTCCGCCCATGCCGATCGCGATGTCGTCGCAATGCGCCCCGAGCACCGCGATCTCCGAGATCCGGCCGGCGGACAGCCCGATCATCCGACCGGGTCCTTCCAGACCATCCAGGGACGGTCACCGCGGGCGTAGCCGGCGTCGAGATCGGCCCGCTCCTTGAACGTGTCGGCGGGCTTCCAGAAACCACTGTGCTTGTAGCCCAGCAGCTTCCCCTGCTTCGACAGGGCGGTGCAGGCGTCGGCCACCAGGTCGCCGCCGGGCGGCAGGTGGTCGAACACCTGCTGGGTGAGCACGAAGTAGCCGCCGTTCTCCCAGATCGGGAACTCGGAGACGGGCGTGATGCCGGTGACCTTGTCGTCGCCGTCCACGTCCACGCAGTGGAACGAGGACTGCGGCGGTACCAGCAGCATCGACGCGGCGGAGCCGGTCTCCCGGACACGGTCGATGATGGTGTTCATCGGGGCATCGCTGAGCACATCGGCGTAGTTCGCGAGGAAGTACTCGTCGTCGCCGAGGTAGGGGCGCACGCGCCGGAGGCGCTCGCCGATCGCGGACTCCAGTCCCGTGTCGACGAAGGTGATGGACCAGTCGCGCATGTCGGCGCCGAGCAGCTCCACCTCACCTCCCCGGATGACGAAGTCGTTCGACTCGGTCTCGCGGTAGTTGAGGAAGTAATTCTTGATGTGCTGGGCACCGTAGCCCAGGCACAGGATGAAGTCGGTGTGGCCGAAGTGGGCGTAGTACCGCATCACGTGCCAGATCAGCGGGCGCGGGCCCACGAGCTGCATGGGCTTGGGCACCATGTCGTCGGCGGTGTTGCGCATGCGCATGCCGTAGCCGCCGCAGAACAGGACAACCTTCATCGCTCAGACCTCCGTGGTGGCGGCGACCGGCCGCGCGGTGTGCAACTGGGGCATCGGGTAGACCACCTCGGTGCCCTGTTCGATCAGGGGGCGCAGCTGCTCGGTGATCTCGGTCTCGAGGTTCCAGGGCAGCACGACGACCACGTCGGGGCGGTCGGCGTCGAGGCGTTCGGGCGCGTGGATCGGAATGCGCGTACCGGGCGTGAACCGGCCGTGCTTGTACGGGTTGCGGTCCACGGTGTACTCGAGCAGGTCCGGGCGGATGCCGCAGTAGTTGAGCAGGGTGTTGCCCTTGCCCGGGGCGCCGTAGCCGGCCACGCGCTTACCGGCGGCGCGGCACTCGAGCAGGAAGCGGAGCAGGTCCTGCCGGGCTCGGTCGGCCAGCGACTGCATGCCGGTGTAGCCGGAGAGTGCGTGCAGCCCGGCCTCCTCCTCGATCCGCAGGACCTCGCGCACCCGGTCCGACGGTGCCTGCGCCACTCCGTCGGGGCGGGCCCAGACGCGGATGGAGCCGCCGTGGGTGGGGATGAGCTCGACGTCGACCACCGTCAGGCCCGCGGTCGCGAGGGCCCGCTGCGCGCTGAGCACGGTGTAGTACTGGAAGTGCTCGTGGTAGATCGTGTCGAACTGGCCCTCGGCGACGAGCGCCAGCGCGTGGTGCACCTCGATGCTCAGCCAGCCGTCGTCGGCGAGGAGTCCGCGCAACCCCTGGGTGAAGCCCAGCAGGTCGGGGATGTGGGCGTAGACGTTGTTCGCGACCACCAGGTCGGCGGGGCCGTGCTCGGCGCGGACCTGCGCGGCGGTCTCCGGGCCGAGGAAGGCGGTCACCGTCGGAACACCGCGGTCGCGGGCGGCCTGCCCGACGTTGACCGAGGGTTCGATGCCGAGGCAGGGCACCCCGGCGGCGACGGCGTGCTGCAACAGGTACCCGTCGTTGCTGGCGACCTCGACGACGAGGCTGTCGCCGTCGAGTGCCAGGCGCTCGATCGAGTCGGACACGAACCGCCGGGCGTGCTCGACCCAGCTGGCCGAGTACGACGAGAAGTAGGCGTACTCGGAGAAGGTCTCCTCCGGGAGGATCAGTGCCGGGATCTGGAGCAGCAGGCAGTCCTCGCAGATGCGCAGGTGCAACGGGTAGGTGGGTTCGGGCCCGTCCAGCTCCGCCTCCGTGAGGAACAACTCACAGGGGGGCGTGGCGCCGAGGTCGACCACACTTCGCAGCTGCGGCGAGCCGCAGAGACGGCATTTCATGGGTGTATTCCGTACCTCTCGACGGGGCTTCAAGGATTGAGCATAGACCTCACATCTTTTCTGGTTGCAAACGGCCAATCATCTTGCGATTGCAATGTCGGCGGTCTACCGTGGCAACCGGCGGCCGCTCGTACTCCGCTGCTCGGCGACTCCGGCACACCGGGATCGCGAGCGCGGGCGAGACCGGACCGGAATGCGGAATCATGCGCCGTGAACAGCGGAGACGGTGTACCGAGCGCGTGCTCCGCGGCCCGATCCGACGGCCGCCGGCAGTGCTGCCGCGCCGACCGGTGCGGCGGTGCGCGCGCGAGTGCGGTCACCGCATGAGACGAAGCTCACGGAATTGGATATTCGCAACTGCAATATGTAGATTTGTCGATTCCGACCCAGTGGGAACGTCGCATCCGGGTCTCATCGCGGCGAACGGATGTGAGGAGCGGATCTTTGTCGATCGACACCTGGGCGGCGCCCCCGGCCGCCCCGGCGCAGCCGCGTCCCGTCACCGTCGTCGAGGAGCCGGTGCTTCCGCCGGAGGCGGCCCTTCCATCTGCCGCGCCCGTCGCCGAGGAACCGGTCGTCGCCCGCCCCGCGGTGCCGTCCGCGCGCGCCGTCGCGGAATCCCACCGCGCCCGCCTGGAGCGCCGGATCGCGGTCGCGGACGCGATCGTGGCGATCATCGCCTCCGCCGCCGGCCTGCTCGTCGGGTACGCCGAGGGTGAGAGCGTCCCCGAGCTGACGGCGCTGGTGGTCGGCGTGAACCTGTTCTGGTTCCTCCGCCTCTGGCGCTCGCGCCCGATGGCCGTCCCCCTGCTGCGCCTCGGCTCGCCCGAGCTGCGCCGCGTCCTCGTCACGGCGCAGCTCGTGTACGGCCCGCTGGTCGTCCTCGAACTCCTCTTCCCGCAGCTGTTGCCGCACGCGCTGTTCGTCGCGTCCGCGCCCGTCGGCGTCCTGGGTGCGCTTCTGGTCCGGCTGCGGTTCCGGCGCAGTGCGGCCGCCGCCGCGGCTGTCCCCACCCTCGTGGTCGGCGGCTTCGCCTCGGCCACGGCCTCCGCGCGGAGCCTGCTCCGGGCCGATACCGCGGGGGCGCGGGTGGTGGGCGTGTGCCTTCCCGCGAACGACGCCGTCGTCGTCGACGCGCTCGAGATCGCCGGCGTCCGGATCCCCGTGGTGGGCACGGATCGCACGGTGCTCGACGCGGTGCGGGAGACCGGCTCCGGACTCGTGGTCCTCACCGCCACGGATTCGCTCGGGCCCGACGATCTGCGCGAGCTGATGTGGCAGCTCGCGGCGGAGGGCGTCGAGCTCGTCGTCGCCCCGGGCCTGCCCGACGTGGCGGGTTCGCGCATGGTCACGGGCTCCGTCGGCCGGACCCCGATGACCCACGTCGCCGCGCCGCGTCCCGCGCGCTCGCACGGCCCGGGCAAGCGGGCCCTCGACCTGGTGGTGGCCGGCGCCGGCCTGCTCGTCGCGGCGCCCGTGATGCTCGCGATCGCCGTCGCCGTCAAGATCGACAGCCGTGGCCCCGTCCTCTACCGCGCCCAGCGGGTCGGGGCCGGCGGCGAGGCCTTCGACATGATCAAGTTCCGCAGCATGTACGTCGATGCCGACACCCGGCGGGCGGTGCTGGCCGACGAGAACATGGGCGCCGGACCGCTGTTCAAGGTGAAGAACGACCCGCGCGTCACCCGCGTGGGCCGGTTCATCCGGCGGTACAGCCTCGACGAGCTCCCCCAATTCTTCAACGTCCTCGGCGGGTCGATGTCCGTCGTCGGGCCGCGCCCGGCACTGGCGCACGAGGTCGAGCAGTATCCGCCGGTCATGCTCCGCCGGATGCTCGTCAAGCCGGGGGTGACCGGTGCGTGGCAGGTCAGCGGCAGGTCGAACCTCAGCTGGGACGAGTCGATCCGGCTCGACGTCGGCTACGTCGAGAACTGGTCGCTGGGTGCCGACGTCGGCATCATCGCGCGGACGGTGCGCACGGTGCTCACCTCCGACGGCGCGTACTGACGGGCCGTATCGTCGACGGCGTGCAGGAGACCTCCCCCGATCGACCGGCTCCCGACGGTGCGCGGCTGCCCACCGATCGCCGTACCCTCGCCTGCGTCGCGCTCGGCGGCGCACTGGCCGCCGTCCTCACCAGCCGGATCTCGTCGGCGTCGGCATGGCGGGCGATGGAGTTCGACGTCCGGATCGTCGGCCTCGCCCTCCTCTCCTTCGTGACGGGGGCGCTCTTCGTCCTCCGCGACCGTCTCGGCGACCGCTGGTTCGGATTCCTGGTCTTCGGCGTCCTCGCCGGCTTCAGCTCGGTGGGCGTCTACGGTCTCGTGTCGCTGCTCGCGATGCCCCCGTCGGCAGGGGTGCGGTTCCTGTTCGCCGCGCCCGTCGTCGCCGGCCTCGGGATCGCGGGCGGGTGGGCGATCGTCCGGAGGGCGCGGCGATGACTCTGCTCGTCGCCCTCGCCGGCGCCGGCGGCTCGCTGCTCGGCTACCGGCTGCTCGCGGGCGGGCCCAACTGGACGCGGATGCTGTGCGCGACGATCGCCGTCTCGGTCGTGCTGGGCGGCGTGGCCCGCATGGCGCGGATCGTCGGAGACACCGGCTGGTCGACGCTCCCGATCGCACTGTTCGGACCGATCGTCACGTTCGTGGGGATCGGCTGGTGGCTCACGGCCGCGCCGCGCCGCGACGGGTGGCGCGCCGTCCTCGTGGTCGGGGGCGGCGTCGCCGCGGCGATCCTCGGCTACCTCTCGATCGACCTGCTCGGCCTCGCCTACATCAAATTCCCGCGGTTCGGCTGAGCTCCTCCGCGACCGACGCGGCGAAGGCGCGCACGTCGTCCTCGGTGGTGTCCCAGGCGCACATCCAGCGGACCTCGCCGCGGATCTCGTCCCAGAAGTAGAAGGGCACGCGTGCCATCAGGGCCTCGGCCGCGGCGTGCGGAAGCTCGGCGAAGACCGCGTTGGACTGCACGGGCTGGGTGATCGTTACGCCGTCGATCCCGGCGGTGAGGTCGGCGAGCAGCCGGGCCATCGCGTTCGCCTGGCCGGCCACCCGCAGGTACCGGTCGCCGTCGAACAGTGCGAGGAACTGCGCGGCCAGGAAGCGCTGCTTGGAGGCGAGCTGCATCGACAGCTTGCGCACGTACTCGATACCGGGCGCCGCGTCGGTGCCGAGCACGACCACGAGCTCCGCGCCGAGCAGGCCGCTCTTGGTGCCGCCGACGCTCACGATGTCGGCGCCGACGTCGGTGGTGATCGCGCGCAGGCTCACCCCGAGGCTCGCCGCGGCGTTGGCCAGGCGCGAGCCGTCGATGTGCAGCAGCCAACCCCGCTCGTGCGCGTATTCGGCGAGGGCGCGCAGTTCGTCCGGGGTGTAGACGGTGCCGAGCTCGGTGGACTGTGCGACCGACAACACGCGCGGCTGCGCCCAGTGCACGTCGCCGGCGCGGTCCGGCACGGCGGCGGTGATCGCCGCGGGCGTCAGCTTGCCCTCCGTGGTGGGCACGAGAAGGAGTTTCAGGCCGGCGAGCTTCTCCGGCGCGCCGCCCTCGTCCACATGGATGTGGCCCGTGTCGGCGCAGACCACCGCGGACCAGCGGTCGGATACCGCGGACAGCGCGACCACGTTGGCGCCGGTGCCGTTGAAGACGGGGAAGGCCCGGGCGTCGTCGCCGAAGAGCTCGACGACGCGCTCGCCGAGCGCGGCGGTGTAGTCGTCGGCTCCGTAGGCCCCCTGATGGCCGAGGTTCGCCTCCGCGATCGCCTCCAGGACCTCGGGCAGCACGCCGGCGTAGTTGTCGCTCGCGAAGCCGCGGCGGGCGGGGTCGTGCAGGCGGGTCATGCGGTCACCTCCGGTACCAGGGTCTCGACGGTGCCGTTGACCTCGGCCGCGGGGGAGTCCCACAGCGCGACGAGTCGGTCGGCCACGTCGCCGATGGGCGTGTAGCGCGGGAACTTCCGCTGCGGGGCGTCGGCCCTCATCTGCGGGGTGAGCAGCGCCATGACCCGCAGGACGGACGCGGCGGCCCCGGTCCCGGTGAAACCGTCGGCGAGCGCAAGGGTCCACGCCTCGGCCGCGGCCTTGGCGGAGGAGTACATCGCGTTCGACGCGGTCGGCTTCGCCACCGAGACTGAGGAGATCACCGCCACGCGGGCGTCCTCGCTCGCCGCGAGCGCCGGGTACAGCGGCTGCGAGACGTTCTGCAGGCTGCGGATCAGGCCCGCCTCCAAGAAGTCCCAGTCCGCGGGGTCGGCCTCGGCGATCGGCGTGCCGCCCCGCCAGCCCCCGACCAGGTGCAGCAGGCCGTCGGCCCCGTCGTGCTCCGTGACGATGCGCTCGACGGCCTGTGTCGTCGCGGCGCGGTCGGAGAGGTCCGCTCGGTAGGCGCTGACGCCGTCGAGGGCGGCGATCTCCTCCGCGGGGGCGCCGCGCGTGATGACGGCGACCCTCGCGCCGGCGTCCACGAGTCGCCGCACGACCTCGCGGCCCAGGGCCCCGTTCGCGCCCGTCACCACGACGGTGCGCCCTGTCACTCCGCTCATGCGGGGACCTCCGTCGCCGTCGCCGCGGTGATCCCCTTCGCGCTCTCGATCACCGGACCCATCTTGCGCCGGAGCGCCTCGTAGAACATGTTGAGGGGGAACTCGTCGGGCAGGACCAGGTCCACCAGGGCCTTGGGAGGACCGTCGAGCGGCAGGGCCGACGGGCCCTTCGCCCAGGTCGATCCGGGGCCGGGCGCGACGTACCCGGAGACGAACTCGTAGCTCGCGAGCCACTGGCCCACCTTGGAGCGGTCGATCCCCGTGCGGTACAGCTCCTCGATCTCCTCGGCGAGCCGGATCACCTGGAGCGGCAGCTCCTTCCAGTCGAAGGAGAGCCGGTTGTCGCGCCACCGCAGGGCGCCGTGCCGATGCAGGTAGGCGAACAGCAGCTGTCCGCCGAGGCCGTCGTAGTTGCGCACCCGGTCGCCCGTGATCGGGAACCGGAACAGGCGGTCGCAGAGGATCGCCAGCTGCACGGGCAGGCCGTACGGGTGGCCCTCCTGTTGCAGCCGGTGGGCCTCACGGAAGGTGGTGAGGTCGCAGCGCAGCTCCTCGAGGGAGTACTGCCAGTACGGCATCCGCTGCTTGATCATGAACGGATCGAAGGGGAGGTCGCCGCGGCTGTGCGTGCGGTCGTGGATCAGGTCCCACAGCGCGAAGGTCGACTGCGCCAGCCCCTGGGAGGCCACGAGCCGATCACCGTCGGGCGGGAGACGCAGCGAGAGGATCTCGGCGGCGGCGCCGGTCACCCGCCGGAAGCGGGCGGCCTCGCGGTCGCAGAAGATGGCGCCCCAGTGGAACTCCGGGGTCTGCGCGACGGTCACGGTCTCCGGGAAGAGCACCGCGGAGTGGGTGTCGTAGCCGGGGGTGAAGTCCTCGAAGGCGACGGCCAGGAATTGCCGGTTGTCGAAGGTGCGCTCCGTCTCGGCGAGCCACTCGGGCCAGACGACGCGCAGCAGCACCGCCTCGAAGACCTTGCCCGCGTTGCCGTTCTGCGTGTACATCGGGAAGACCACGAGGTGCTCGGCGCCCTCGACGCGCTCGAGGTCGGGCCGGAAGGCGGCCAGCGACTCGTCGAACTCGGGGCGGCCGAAGCCGCTGTCGGCCCAGCGCCGGAAGTCCCGTGGCAGCGCCGCGAGGTACGCGGCGTCGTGCGGGAAGCGCGGTGCCAGCGCTGCGATGCGGGCGACGATCTCGTCCACCAGTTCCGCGGCGCGGGGGCGGTCGTCGGCCTCCGCAACCGTGCCGTCCTCGGCCTGGAGCCCGCGCAGGTCCTCCACCGCGCCCTTGAGCGCGATCCAGTCGGCGCTGCCCGCCGTACCCGCATCGGACTCGGTGGGGGCGTCCTCGTGCGTGCCGGCCGCCCAGGTCACCGCGTTGGTCCACAGCGTGCGCTGGTCGAGGTCGTCGATCGAGTCGTCGCCGAAGAGGTCCGAGTCGGCGAAGACCACCACGCGGCCGCGATCGACCTGCAGTGCGGCGGCCAGCGCGCGGTCCGCGGGGGCGGCGGTGTCGCTGGTGCGGGCGAGGACGGTGGCGTCCGTCGCTGCGCCGAGGTCGAGGACGCCCGTCCGGTAGAAGCACGCACCGTCGACGGCGGCGACGATGCCCTGGCCGTCGAGCTCGGGCGCGATCACCGAGCGGACCCAGGTGGCGTTACCGCCGTGCCGCCGCTCGCCCGCGGCCTCCTGCACGACCACCGACTCGACGTGCACGCCGAAGCGGCCGAGGAGCTCGTCGAGGTTGTTGCCCGAGGTCGCCGTGTCGCACTCGGCGAGCACGACGAGCCCGCCGCCGGCGCGCACGTACCGCTCGATCGCGTCGAGCTCGTCCGGCGCGTACACGGGCGGCAGGTCGCCCGTCACCCGCTCGACGCCGGGCCGTGCGAGGTGCGGGATCACGTAGACGTCGGCGGCCGCCAGCTCCTCCGGCCCCACGTGTGGGGCGAGGGCGTCGGTCACCGTCATGCCGCGGCGACGGAGGGTGTCGACGGCGTCCGCCAGGCTGGCGTCGGCCGGGTTCGGGGGCACCATGACGCGGGCCCGGTCCAGCGTGGTCGCCCACGCGCAGCTCCGGGCCTGCTCGATCTGGACGCGAGGGAACACCGCCTCGTCTGACATAACCGTACCGGCCTTTCACCTCTTACTGCGATCTTGACGCAATCTTAACGCCCGAACGCGTGCGGGGAAAGCGGAACGGCGGTCTTCGGGTCAGCCGCAGGAGCCCTGGACCACGGCCTTCGCGGTGCCGAAGAACTGGTAGAGATAGATCAGCTCCCAATCGGCGGGGCCGTAGTCGTATTCGCGGGGCACCGCCCGCATGACGGTCTCGCCCGAGTAGCAGTTGTCGAAGATGTAGCGCGATCGCGCGAGGTGGTACCCCCAGCTGATGACGATCACCGAGGCCCAGCCGTTCTGCTTCGCGAGGCTCTCGGTGAACATCGCCTCGCCGCGCGTCGTGCTCGGGGCCGGGACCTGGCACGTGACGCTGATGCCGTCGATCCGGGTACTACACAGATCGCGCATCGTGCTGTCGGAGTGGCCGTAGGGGTTCGACAGGACGAGGTTCGTCGACCACCCCTCCTGGGCCAGGCGGATGCCGTACTGCTCGCGACCGTCGTGCTCGCCACCGAGCACGATGATGGCGTCGACCTTGCGCAGCGGGTCCTGGCGATCGACGCCGAACATCGCGTAGCCGACGCCGCCGACCGCGGCGAGGACGAGGACCACGACGAGCGTCACGCCCCAGAGGAGTCTTTGCAGTCGCGGCACGCCGCCACCCTACCGGCGCCCCGCGGCCGAGCCGCGGGGCGCCGGGCCGCCGTCACACGGGCGGGAGCGCGATGTACTTGGTGTTCAGGTACTCCTCGATGCCCTCGCTGCCGCCCTCGGAACCGAGGCCGGACTGCTTGATCCCGCCGAAGGGGGCGGCGGGGTCGGAGATGACGCCGCGGTTCACGCCGACCATGCCCGCTTGCAGCCTGCGCGCGACGCGCTGCGCCCGGCCGACGTTCTCGGTGAAGAAGTACGCGGCGAGGCCGTACTCGGTGTCGTTGGCCATGGCGACGCCCTCCTCCTCGGTGTCGAAGCCGACGATCGCGGCGACGGGGCCGAAGATCTCGTCGCGGCGGATGCGGGCGCTGTCGGGGATGCCGTCGAGGACGGTGGGCCGGTAGAAGAAGCCGGCACCGTCGACCTGCTCGCCGCCCGTGCGCACCGTGGCGCCCGCGGCGACGGCCTCGTCGACGAGCGCGGCGATGGAGCCGCGCTGCTTGGCGTTGATGATCGGGCCGATGGCCGAGTCGGCGTCCCAGCCGGGGCCGACCCGCATCGCGGCGACCCGCTCGGTGAGCCGCGCGGTGAAGGCCTCGCGGATGCCGTTCTGCACCAGGATGCGGTTGGCGGCGGTGCAGGCCTCGCCGCCGTTGCGCATCTTGGCGAGCATCGCGCCGTCGACGGCCTTGTCGAGGTCGGCATCGTCGAAGACGAGGAAGGGCGCGCTGCCGCCGAGCTCCATCGAGGTGCGCAGGACGTTCTCCGCGGCCTGGGCGAGGAGGATCTTGCCGACACCGGTGGAGCCGGTGAAGGAGACCTTGCGCAGGCGGGGGTCGGTCATGAGCTCGGCGACCACGGCGGGCGCGTCGAGAGTCGGGAGCACGGCCAGGACGCCAGGGGGAAGGCCGACCTCGGCGAAGACCTGCGCCAGTAGCAGCATCGTCAGCGGGGTGTCCTCGGCGGGCTTGACGATCACGGTGCAGCCGGCGGCCAGCGCCGGGCCGATCTTGCGCGTGCCCATGGCCAAGGGGAAGTTCCACGGGGTGATGGCGAGGCACGGCCCGACGGGCTCCTTGACGACGGCGATCTCGCCGGTGCCGGCGGGGGCGGTCGTGGTGCGGCCGCCGATGCGTACGGCCTCCTCGGAGAACCAGCGCAGGAACTCGGCGCCGTAGGTGACCTCGCCACGGCTCTCCGGCAGGACCTTGCCCATCTCGAGCGTCATGAGCAGGGCGAAGTCGTCGGCGCGGGCGGTCACGGCGTCGAACGCGGCGCGGAGGATGTCGGCCCGGCGGCGGGGCGGGGTAGCGGCCCACTCGTCGGCGACCGCGGCGGCCCGATCGAGGGCGACGCGGGCGTCGGCGGGCGTGGCGTTCGCGACCGCGGTGAGGACCTCGCCGGTGGCGGGGTTCACCACGTCGAAGGTGCGGCCGGACTCGCTCGGGGTCGAGCGGCCGCCCTGCCACAGTCCGGTCGGGACGGCGGTGCGGAGGTCGGTGAGGTTCACGCCGCCGCCTCGCGGACCGCGGTCTCGAGCACCGACAGGGCGTCGTCGAGCAGCTCGTCGCCGATCACCAGCGGCGGCAGCAGGCGGATGACGTTGCCGTAGGTGCCGCACGTCAGGATCACGACGCCGGCGGCGAGGGCCTTCGCGGCGACGGCCTTCGTCAGGTCGGCGTCGGGCTCCGAGGTGCCGGGGTGGACCAGCTCGATCGCGATCATCGCGCCGCGGCCGCGGACGTCGCCGATCACGCCGGTCTCCTCGGCGAGGGCCCGCAGCCGGGTCACCGCGCGCTCGCCGATGGCGCGGGCGCGCGCCGGCAGACGGAGGTCCTCCATGGTGTCCAGCGCGGCGAGCGCCGCGGCGCAGGCGACGGGGTTGCCGCCGTAGGTGCCGCCGAGGCCGCCGGCGTGCACGGCGTCGAGCAGGTCGGCGCGGCCGGTGATCGCCGACAGCGGCATGCCGCCCGCGATGCCCTTGGCCATGGTGATGATGTCGGGCACGACGCCCTCGTCCTCGCAGGCGAACCAGGCGCCGGTGCGGGCGAAGCCGGTCTGCACCTCGTCGGCGATGAAGACGACGCCGTTCTCCTTCGCCCAGGCCGCGAGGGCGGGCAGGAACCCCGGTGCGGGCACGATGAAGCCGCCCTCGCCCTGGATCGGCTCGATGATGACGGCGGCCACCGCGTCGCCACCGATCTGCTTCTCGATCTGGCTGATCGCGCGGGCCGCCGCGGCCTTGCCGTCGGCGTCGAGGCCCGCGGCGGCGTCGCGGTACGGGTACGACATCGGCATCCGGTAGACCTCCGGCGCGAAGGGGCCGAAGTCCTTCTTGTACGGCATGGTCTTGGCGGTCAGCGCCATCGTCAGGTTGGTGCGGCCGTGGTAGGCGTGGTCGAAGGCGACGACCGCATCGCGGCCGGTGGCGAGGCGTGCGACCTTGATCGCGTTCTCCACGGCCTCGGCGCCCGAGTTGAACAGCACCGTGCGCTTGTCGTGATCGCCCGGGGTGAGCGCGTTGAGGCGCTCCGCGACGGCGACGTAGCCCTCGTAGGGCGTCACCATGAAGCAGGTGTGGGTGAAGTGCCCGGCCTGTGCGGCAACGGCTTCCGCGACCCGTGCGTCGGAGGCGCCGACGCTGGTGACGGCGATGCCGGAGCCCAGGTCGATCAGCGAGTTGCCGTCGACGTCCACGATGACGCCGCCGTCGGCGTCCGCGGCGTAGACCGGCACCGAGGAGCCGACGCCGCCGGCCACGGCGGACCGCCGGCGCTCGGCGAGCCGGGCGGACTCCGGGCCGGGAAGGGCGGTGACGAGGTTGCGCACCTGGGGGAGGCGGTAGCTCGGGGTGGTCACTGGAGGGTCTCCTTGTCGACGTCGACGGGGGCGGTGGTGCGGCGCAGGGTCTCGCCGCGGAAGAAGGCGGGGTGGGTGGCCCGCCGGATGAGCATCAGGACGGCGCCGAGGAGCAGCAGGCCGAAGCCGATGTAGAAGACGAGCCCGATGCCGAACAGCGAGGAGCCGCTGCCGTTCTCGGGATCGAGGCTCTCCTGGACCGAGATCACGAAGACCACGGCGAGGATCGTTCCGCCGAGCAGGGGGAACAGGAACTTGTAGACGATGTTGTGCGGGCCGGTGAAGAGCTCGCGGCGGAAGAACCAGACGCAGGCGAAGGCCGTGATCCCGTAGTACCAGCAGATCATGATGCCCAGTGCCGCGATGGTGTCGAGCAGCGCGCGGTCCGAGAGCAGCTTGACCACGGCGTAGAAGACGCCGGTCACGATGCCGGAGACCACCGTCGCGTAGGTGGGCACCAGGTACCGGGGGTGGATCGCGGCGAGTTTCGCGGGGAAGGCGCCGTAGGAGCCCATCGCCAGCATGGTGCGGGCGGCGGGCAGGAAGGTGGTCTGCAGGCTCGCGATCGACGAGGCGAAGATCGCGAGGAACAGCAGCAGGCCGCCCGCCTCGCCGAGGACCGGCGTCGCCAGCGGGCGGAAGACGTTCTCGGAGTTGTCCGGATTGCCCAGGCCGACACCCTCGGTGCCGACGCCCGCGTACATCATCACGGCGACTGCGACGAGCAGGTAGGTGATGAGGATCGAGACCACTGCGAGCAGCCCGGCACGGCCGGGGACCTTCGTCGGGTCCTTCGATTCCTCGCCGAGGGTGAGACAGGTGTCCCAGCCCCAGAAGGCGAAGATGGATCCGGTCAGGCCCACGACGAAGGCCGCGATGGTGATGCCCGTGAACGGGTTGAACCAGTCGAGCGAGAAGGACAGCCCGGTGGGCACGCCGCCGGACCGCACGATCGCGGTGACGGCGAAGGTGACCAGGACCACCATCTGGAAGCCGACGAGCGCGTACTGCACCTTGGCGCTGGTGGTGATGCCGCGGCCCGCAATGACCGTGGCGACGACGAGGAAGAGCAGCGTCGTCGCGATGTTCACGGGCTTGTTCGCCGCGAGGTCCGCGAGGGACTCCTTTCCCGTCACCTGCGCCAGGAACAGGTAGAAGTAGTCCACGGCGATCGCCGCGAGGTTGGACAGCACGATGATCGTCGCGAGCACCATGCCCCACCCGCACATCCAGCCGATGTACGGCCCGAAGGCCTTGGTGGACCACGTGAACGAGGCGCCGCAATCCGGCACCCGCGAGTTCAGCTCGCGGTAGGCGTACGCGGTGAGGAACATCGGGATGAACCCGGCGATGAAGATCGCCGGCATCTTCAGGCCCACCGACGCGACGATGAGGCCGATGCTCGCCGTCAGCGTGTAACCGGGCGCCACCGTCGAGATGCCGAGGATCGCGCCCGCGAGCGTGCCGATGCTGCCCTGCGCGAGGCCCTTGTCGACGATGTCGGTCTCGCCCGCGGGCGTCGCGTCCCCGGGGTCCTCGCGGCCCGTGCCGGCGGTGGTCATGCGAGGCCGGCTCGGGGGACGACGACCATCGGGACGTCGAGGACGCGGAGCATCGTGGCGGCGGTGGAACCGAGGAAGAGGCGCTTCGGCGCGGCGAGCCGGCTCGAGCCGACCATGATGAGGTCGCCCGGCTGCCACTCGAGGCCGTTCACCGCGTCCTCGACCGTGTCGCCGAGCACGACCACCGAGGTGACCTCGACGGTGCCCGACAGGCGGCTGGTGGCCTCCTCGAGCACGGCGGCCGAATGCGCGCGCGCCTTCTCGATGGCCTCCTGGTCGGCCTGGTGCACGCCGGGCATCAGGTCGACCGCGATGAGCGAGACCAGGCGCAGCGGGACCCCGGCGCGTTCGGCGCCGGCGATCGCCGCGTCGAGCAATTCGTCGGCGCCCGCGCGGGTACCGACGGCGCAGGTCACGGACCGCACGCGCGCGGCCTTGGTGTGCCGCTGTCCGCGTGGGGCCAACGCGACCGCGACCGGCGAGGAGTGGATCAGGGCGTTGACGACGGGGCCGAGCGAGTGGCGGCCGAGCAGGCCGCCGCCCGAGCCCCCGACGACCACGACGGCCGCGTCGAGGCGCTCGGCCTCGGCGATGATGCCGCCGGCGATCGAGTCGTAGACGCCGATGTGGGTCGAGGCCTCCACGTCGTCCGGCACGAGGTCCCGGGCCTGCTTCAGCCAGGTCCTGGCCTGCGCCGTGAGGACCTGATCGACCAGGTCGCCGGAGACGAAGGCGCCGGTCTGATCCGGCGGCACGACCATGCCGATCGCGAGCTCGGCCCCCATCGTCCGGGCGAGTTGCACGCCGAGGGCGACCGCGTCGCGGCCGCCGTCGGTGGCGAGGTAGGCGACGTAGACCTTCATTTCTCTCCCTCACAGCAGGCGGAACCGGCGGCGGCGCCGTCGGATTCGGTGGAACAGCAGGACCCGGTCGTGGCGGGCGTGGGCGCCACGTCGATCGACGGGTTGCGGTCGAAGAAGCCGAAGGGCTTGAGCCAGAAGCTCACCGTGTCCGCCGGCATGATCGGCCAGTCCTCGGGGCGGGTGATGTGGTGGATGCCGAAGGTGTACCAGAGCACTACGTCGGTGTTCTCGATCGAGCGGTTCTGCGCGGTCCACGCCGGCAGGCCCATGCCGCCGCCGCCCTGGTTGACGAATTCACCGGCGGGCCAGCGCTCGTCGCGGTCGTTGGGGGTGACCCACAGGGTGTGCTCGATGGCGCGGCAGCGGTCGAGGATCGGGGACGCCGGGTCGAACATGGCGGGGACGTTCGCGGAGGCGACCAGCTTGTACGACGGGGACGTGCCGAGGCCCGTCTTCACGTTGTCGTTGACGACCTTCCACGAGCGCTGCGTCGGGTAGTGCGGGTCCTGCTTGCCCTCCGCCTCGGTGCGCAGCGGCGTGTTCACCTGCTGCAGCGAGAGACCGTAGGGGTTGTCGGGCCCGGTGGGCACCATCCGCGTCTCGGACTGGTAGACGGTGTTGTTCTCCCCGTCCACGTCGAGGTCCATGCGCGCGACGATGAAGTGCTGGTGGAAGGGCGCGTACGTGCGCTCGTCCACGAGGGTGCCGTGCGGGTGCGAGCCGCCCTCGGGGAAGTGGCTGACCACCATGATGCCGGTGGCGCGCACCTCGCACTCGATGTTGCCGTCCTCGTAGAACCGCCAGTAGGTGAGGTACTCGTAGTTCGCGACGGTGACGTGGAAGGAGACCGTCAGGCGGCGCATGCGGCGCACCTCGGCACCGGCGTGGTGGTCCACGTGCTTCCACAGGACGGCGTTGTCCTCCTCGTGGATGCAGATCGCGTTGGCGATGTCGTAGGGCTCGCCCTTGCTGTTGTGGAGGGTGGCGTCCAGGTAGCGGATCTCGCCGAGGCAGTCGCAGCCCAGCGCGAGCGAGGTGGTCATGAAGCCGAGGCCCCACTCGCCGATGTCGAAAGCGGTGCGCCGGTAGTGGTCCTCGCAGTGATCGCGGTACGGCACCATCATCTCGGCGAACGAGAGGCGGTGCGCGATCTTGCGCACGTTCCCGTTGTCGTTGTAGGTGATCGCGTGCAGGGTCATGCCCTCGCGGTAGTTGAAGCCCACGCGCAGCGACCAGTTCTGCCACGTCAGCTTGTTGCCGTCGAGGGTGAACCCGGGGCCCTCGGGCTGCGTGATCTCCAGGGGCGTGCGCTCCGGGCGGGTGGAGGCCTCGCGGATCTCCCTGGGCAGCATCCGTGGCACGTACTCGCCCATGATCTGCGGCCGTTCCACGTGGAACACGTCCTCGATCTTCAGCAGCTCCATGGTGTTCAGGTCGATCACGCAGTGGAAGCCGTTGACCGGCCCGGCGTAGGGGTTGGCGCCGTCGGACGCCCGGACCCAGGTGTCGGACCAGCCGATGCGGCGCCCCGCGAACTCCTCGGGGATGAGCACCGCGCCGTAGGTCCAGGTGTCCATGAAGACCAGCGACATGTCGGTGATGCCCCGCGCGGCGAGCGCGGCGATGACGTCGGGGTGCGCGCGCAGGGCCTGATCGGCTTCGTCCCACTCGTCGACGGTGACGTTCGCCTGCACGTCGGGGATGTGCTCGAACGCGGTGACAGCGCCGTCGGTCAGGGACAGGCGGGCCTTGTAGGTGCGGTTCGCGGTGCGGTCGAAGAGCACCGCGACCGCGACGCGCTCGCACGGCGTCCCGTCGGTGTCGAAGGCGGTGATCTCGGCCTTGCTCGGCTCGAACATCTCGATCGAGGCGTAGCGCCAGTCGTCGTTCACGCCGTGCTCCCGCGCGAGCAGGGCGGTGACGGCGCGGATCTCGTCGGCGGAGAGCGGGTCGAGAGGATGGGTGGGAGCGGGGGTCGGCATCGCGGGAGGGCCTTTCTCGGCGGTCGGTGATCGGCGGTCGGGCGGCGGTCAGTCGTTGCTGCTCATGACGTGCTTGATTCGGGTGTAGTCCTCCAGGCCGTACGCCGAGAGGTCTTTGCCGTAACCCGAGTGCTTGAATCCGCCGTGCGGCATCTCCGCGACGAGCGGGATGTGGCAGTTGATCCACACGGCGCCCGCGTCGATCCGGATGCTCATCCGGTTGGCGGTGGCGTGGTCGGTGGTCCACACGCTGGACGCGAGGCCGTACCGCACGCCGTTCGCGAGGGCCACGGCCTCGTCCTCGGTGGCGAAGGACTGCACGGTGATGATCGGCCCGAAGGTCTCCTCCTGCACGATCGGATCGTCCTGCCGCACTCCCGTGATGACGGTCGGCGCGACGTAGAAGCCCACGTCGCCGACCCGCTCGCCGCCGGTCGCGACGCTCGCGTGCGCGGGGAGCGCGGCCAGCTTGTCGAGGACGGCGGCGAAGTGGCGGCTGTTGTTGAGGGCGCCGTAGAAGGCGTCCGGATCGTCGGGGGCGCCGGGGCGCAGCGCCTGCGCCTGCGCGACGAGGGCGGCGAGGAAGTCGTCGTGCACCGACTCGTGCACGATCGCGCGCGTCGCGGCGGTGCAGTCCTGGCCGGCGTTGAAGAAGGCCGCCTGCGCGATGCCCTCCGCCGCGCGGGCGATGTCGGCGTCGGAGAAGACGACGGCGGGCGCCTTGCCGCCGAGCTCCAGGTGGGCGCGCTTGACGTCGGCGGCGGCCGCGGTCGCGACGGCCATGCCCGCGCGGACGGAGCCGGTGATGGCGACGAGGCCGATCGCCGGGTCGCCGACCAGTCGGGCGCCGACGGCACCGTCTCCCAGGACGACGTTGAGGACGCCCGCCGGGAGGACGTCCTGCGTGAGCCGGGCGAGCACCAGGGTGGACTCGGGGGTGGTGTCGGAGGGCTTGAGCACCACGGTGTTTCCCGCGGCGAGGGCGGGGGCGATCTTCCAGATGGCCATCATGAACGGGTAGTTCCACGGGGTCACCTGACCGACGACGCCGATCGGCTCGCGCCGCACGTACGAGGTGAAGCCCTCCATGTACTCGCCCGCCGAGCGGCCCTCGAGCATCCGGGCGGCGCCCGCGAAGAAGCGCACTTGATCGGCGCAGACCAGCACCTCCTCGGACTTCACCAGGGCCGCGATCTGCCCGGTGTTGCGCACCTGGGCCGCGACGATCTCGTCGGCGTGCGCCTCGATGGCGTCGGCGAGCTTCAGCAGGGCCGCCTGGCGCGCGCTCGGGGTGGTGCGGCCCCAGGTGAGGAAGGCGCGCTCCGCGGCGGCGACCGCCGCGGCGATCTCGGCCTCGGTCGAGACGGGGGAGACGGCGACCACGGTCTCCGTCGCGGGGTCGACGATGTCGATCGAGTCGGGGGAGGCGGAATCGACGAAGGCGCCGTCGATGAAGTTCTGGAGGCGGTCGGACATCGGGGCTCGTTCCGGTCGGCGGGCGGGTCTTCTCACTGTGCGCTGGGTCACTGACGGTCGCATCTGCCACAATGGCGAAATCATCGGTCATGATTCGACGGAACGGAGCGACATGGCGGTCACGGTGCGGTGGCTGCTCGCGCAGCGCGACCTCGGCCTCGGGCTCCGTGCGGGGGCAGCGGCGATCGACGTGCCGATCACCTTCGTCATGACCACCGAGCTCTCGGATCCGACGCCGTGGCTCACCGGCGGTGAGATGCTCCTGACCACCGGGATCGGCATCCCGCCCGGCGACGAGGGCTGCCGGGACTACGTGCGCCGGCTGATCGGGCGCGGTGTCTCGGCGCTGGGCTTCGGCGTCGGCGTCTCGCGGGCGAGCGCACCGTCGGCCCTGGTGGCGGCGGCCGACGAGGTCGGTCTCGCCCTCGTCGACGTGCCGCTGCCCACGCCCTTCGTGGCCGTCGCGCGCACCGTCATCGACGAGATCGCCCGGCGCGCGAACCGCTCCCAGGTGGCCGCTGGCCGCGCGCAGCAGCGGATGACCCGTGCCGCGGTCGCGGGCGGACCGTCGGCGATGCTGCGCGAACTGGCCGTGGGCTGCGGCGGCGCGGCGCTGCTCCTGGACCGCAGCGGGCGGGTCGTGCAGTCGCACCCCGCCGACGTCGACCCCGGCGCCTCGCGCGAGGTGGGCGAGCAGGCGCGGGCCCACCTCGCCGCGTCGGCCGTCGGGCCCGTGACCTCCGGCGGGCGCGGCACGATCGTGACCCAGCCGATCCGCGTGGGCGACCGCGGGCACGGCCACCTCGGCGTCGTGCTGCCCCACGAGCCGCTCGCCACCGACCACGTGCTCATCGGCCACGCCAATTCGCTGCTGGCGCTGGACTTCGAGCGGCCTCTGCGGCTGCGGCTCGCGCAGTGGCGGATGAACGCGGCGGCGCTGCGTCTCGTGCTGTCCGCGGGCGCGGAGCTCGACGAGGCGGCGCAGCTCGTGGCGGAGGCGGCGGACCCGTCGGGCGTGCGGGCGCTGGTGATCCGCGGCGGCGACCCGGACGTCGTGGTCGCCGGAGTCCGGGCGGCGCTGTACGACGCGGGCCGCCCGGTCTTCGTCGCGGACGCGGAGCGCGCCGGCGGCGTCGTGGCGCTGCTCGGCGGGGACGACGGCCCGGGCTTGGCCGACGCACTGTTCGCGGGCTTCGCGCCCCGCGAACGCGGCCGGCTGCAGCTCGGCCTC
>NZ_VIGX01000248.1 GCF_007858475.1 Tsukamurella conjunctivitidis | reverse complement strand
CCAGGTCCAGATGATGTGGCCGAAGAGCTCGGAGAAGTGCTCCTCGAAGGGCTGGTCCCACGGCGCCGGGACGACACCCATGAGCGGCATGATCACCACGTGGAACGCGATCCAGATCGCGACACCGTAGGCAGCGCCCTGCCAGAGCTTGATCTGGGGGAAGCGCTCGGCCACGACGGTGTAGAGCACCGCAAAGAAGATCGAGAAGCCGAAGTGGACGATGAAGGACACCCAGGGGAGCCCGTCATTGCCGTTGAAGGAGTAGGAGGAGTGGACGAAGTTGTCGGAGAAACCGAGCAGCTCCAGGAAAGCCTGGGGAGGATTGGTCACCGCGCGCTCGGGGGTGCGAGGGGGCAGCGGCACCTCCCACCCGAACTTGACGATGGCGGCGACCGCACCGGCGATGACGCCGACGAGGATCGCGACCCTGTAGTTCCTGCGGGAAGGTTCAGTCTGTGTGAGGGCCATGGCTCCAGCGTGCGCCTGCGAACGCCGTCTTTCAATGTTCGTCCGGTACGTGGGGATGTGTGGCTATCTGTGGGATGGCAAC
>NZ_VIGX01000247.1 GCF_007858475.1 Tsukamurella conjunctivitidis | reverse complement strand
CTCAGGCGTCGGCGCCCTGGGCGGCGAGCACGCGCTCGACCACTGAGATCCGTTCGCGCAGGATTCGCACCAACGCCGCCGAGGCCTCCGGATGGGCATCGATCCAGGCATTGCCCTGTGCGACCAGGTCCACACCCTCCACGTAGCCCGCAAGCCCTTGCGGGAACATGAGCGTGACCAGGTCCTCCGCGGTGTGGAAGGTGTTGTCCGCCCACACCTGGTCCAAGGAGGCGAAGTAGTCGGCGACGAAGGGCACGTACAGCTCCGGCGCGGTGCGCACCTGTGCCCAGAAGCCCGAGACCATCGCCCAGCGGGTGTCATTGGCGATGGACTGGTCGCGCAGGATCGACTCCCACACCGCCGACTTCACGGCGGCATCGGCCTTCGCAGCCCGGGCTGCTGCCGCATTCTGCTGACCGGTCATCGTCTGGTCGGTGGCCTCCTGGACCAGGATGTCGCCCTCGTCGGCCACGCCACAGCGCACCAGGGCGATCAGCAGGTCCCACCGCAGGTCGACATCGACGTCCAGTCCTTCCAGCGTGTCCGACCC
>NZ_VIGX01000246.1 GCF_007858475.1 Tsukamurella conjunctivitidis | reverse complement strand
CGTCAAGGTCGGCGGACACATCTCCTCCTACGCCTCCGTGGCCACCCTCTACGAGGTCGGCTTCAACCACTTCTTCCGCGGCAAGGACCACCCCGGAGGCGGCGACCACGTCTTCTTCCAGGGTCACGCCTCCCCCGGCCCCTACGCCCGCGCCTTCCTTGAGGGTCCCCTGAGCGAGGAGCAGATGGACGGGTTCCGCCAGCAGGTCTCGGTGGAGCACGGGCTGCCCTCCTACCCCCACCCCCGTCAGATGCGTGACTTCTGGGAGTACCCCACCGTGTCTCTCGGCCTGGGCCCGGCAGAGGCGATCTATCAGGCGTGGTTCGACAAGTACCTGATGTTGCGTGGCCTGAAGGACACCTCCCAGCAGCACACCTGGGCGTTCCTGGGTGACGGTGAGATGGATGAGCCCGAGGCTCGCGGCATGCTGCAACTCGCCGCCCAGCAGGGGCTGGACAACCTGACCTTCGTCGTCAACTGCAACCTGCAGCGCCTCGACGGGCCGGTGCGCGGCAACGGCAAGATCATCCAGGAGCTCGAGTCCTTCTTCA
>NZ_VIGX01000245.1 GCF_007858475.1 Tsukamurella conjunctivitidis | reverse complement strand
CAGGGCGGGACCTATGTGGTGGCCAACATCCGCGGCGGAGGGGAGTACGGTCCCGCCTGGCACCGCGCCGCCCTGCGCCAGAACCGTCACCGCGCCTACCAGGACTTCGCCGCCGTTGCGCGTGACCTGGTCGCGCGCGGGGTGACGACGCCTTCGCGTCTGGGGATCCAGGGAGGGTCGAATGGCGGGATGCTCACCGGGAACATGCTGGTGCGCGATCCGGAGCTCTTCGGCGCGGTGGTCATCCAGGTACCCCTGCTGGACATGCGCCGCTACCACACGCTCCTGGCGGGGGCGTCGTGGATGTCGGAGTACGGGGATCCCGATGACCCCGAGCAGTGGGAGTGGCTGCAGGACTACAGCCCCTTCCACCTGTGGGACCCGGCGCGCGCCTATCCGCCGGTGCTGCTCACCACCTCGACACGCGATGACCGCGTGCACCCCGCCCATGCACGGACCATGGCCTGGCGGATGGTGGAGGGACGGGCCGACGTCCTCTACTTCGAGAACATTGAGGGCGGGCATGCGGGAGCCGCGGACAACGCCCAGCG
>NZ_VIGX01000244.1 GCF_007858475.1 Tsukamurella conjunctivitidis | reverse complement strand
AGGATTCGGTGGCGTAGCCGAGTATGGAATTACGGTACGTTGGGATAAAAACTTCCTAAAATTGATCTATCTGACTTTGGCACGTCGTCGCAATGTAGAGATCTATGGCGGTGTCCGTTTAGGGGGAACATTAACATTAGAAGATGCTTTCGATCTTGGCTTTGACCATGTATCGCTCGCAGTTGGTGCCGGTCTTCCTAGAGATTTAAAGATTGATAACTCCTTAGCAAAAGGGATGAAACAAGCCTCTGACTTCTTAATGGCGATGCAGCTAACAGGTGCCGCTAAAGATAGCTCAATTGCTAACTTACAAGTACGTCTTCCGGCAGTTGTTATCGGAGGTGGTTTAACTGCCATCGATACAGCAACAGAGGTTCAAGCCTACTATATTAAGCAGGTAGAGAAGGTGCTTCATCGAGTAGAAATTTTAGGGGAAGAGAAGATCCGTGAGAATCTCTCTCCAGAAGATGATGAGACCTTAACAGAGTTTTTGACTCATGGTCGAGAAGTGCGCGCTGAACGTGAACGTGCAGCAGCTGCCGGCGAAGCGCC
>NZ_VIGX01000243.1 GCF_007858475.1 Tsukamurella conjunctivitidis | reverse complement strand
CCCGCCCGGACGAGGTTGCTGCGGATCTCTCCGTTGGTTCCTTCTTTGGAACTTAGGGCACCGTTTGCTAAGACAAAGCCCGCGGTGCCGTTCGGCGCGAGGTGGTAGATGAAGTGCTGTGCCCATGCGAAGTTACTGCCGACCTTGCCAGGCGCGGGAGTTCCATATTTCCATCTGGGGTCGCCTTCTAGCGTGGGGCTCCACCACTCCTTTTGATTGAACGGGGGATTAGCAACTACAAAATCAGCGCGCAAGTCCGGGTGGAGATCCTCGGTGAAAGAATCCGCCGAGTGCGAGCCCATATCAGCTTCAATGCCTCGTAGAGCGAGGTTCATCTTCGCGAGCTTCCACGTGGTATCTGTGTACTCTTGCCCGAACACCGAAATGTCCGTGCGCTTGCCGCCGTGGGCCTTCACGAACTCTGCCGACTGGACGAACATGCCGCCCGAACCCGCTGCCGGATCGTAGACGCGGCCCTTGTACGGCTCCAGCATCTCCACCAGCGTCCGGACGACGGAACGCGGCGTGTAGAACGCTCCCGCGTCCTTGCCC
>NZ_VIGX01000242.1 GCF_007858475.1 Tsukamurella conjunctivitidis | reverse complement strand
ACGGATCATCAGCAATTAGCGATCTTTCGTCGCCTCTTTTTTGATTATCCTGAGATTCCTTTTGTGATGATAGGGGATCCAAAGCAATCGATCTACCGTTTCCGTGGGGCAGATATCCACTCCTATTTAGGTATTAAAGAGCATATTGAAAAGATCTATACGCTCAATACCAACTACCGTTCAGGAGAGCTGCAGGTCGCCGCTGTTAATCGACTCTTTGGTCTAAGAGCTGCGATTAATCCACCCTTTATTGAGAAAGATATTCCCTTTATTGAGATTAAGACGCCATCATCGGCAGCATCTTCCAAATTGATCCTACCTCATCGAGCAGATGCCGGAATGACCTTTTTAGAGTATCGACCGGCACCGACTGAGGTTGAGCATGAAGAGAAGAAGGCTGCTAGTCGTGTGAATAATGGTGATTTTAAAGATCAGATGGCAGCGGCAACAGCTGAGCAGATTGCAAGGCTCTTAAAAGAGGGGCAGTTAGCAAGTGAAGAGAGCTCGCGCGCGATATCACCAGAAGATATCACCATTCTAGTTCGCTCTGGCA
>NZ_VIGX01000241.1 GCF_007858475.1 Tsukamurella conjunctivitidis | reverse complement strand
GGTCCGGGTCACAGCCTGATCGGCTCCCACCAGGGAGAACACGTACTCACCTGCCACGGTGGCCTGGACCTCCCAGGCGGACCAGTAGGCGCAGTCCTGGGAGGTGCACAGATCGAAGGTGTCCTGCCCGGGGCGCCAGTGGGTGGGGCTTCCCATCATCAGGAGTGCGCGCTCGTCACCGGCGACCGTCCCGTCCTGCTCCAGGGTGAGGTGGGGCCGTCCCTGCGTGGTCGTTCCGTCCACCCAGCCCAGGGACTGTCCCACGAGGTCGTTGACCGCTGTGGCGCGCTCGACCACGGCACTCAGGTCCGCCTCGGAGTCCAGGCCGGTCAACTCCTGCGTGAAGTCTGTCTTCGCACCCGCGCCGATGTGGGGGAGTGCCTCGATCGCGGAGCGCGCATCGTCAATGGCATCGGCCTGTGAGTCCCCGCATCCTGCAAGGGCCAGTGAGAGCGCCACCACGCCCACTGCCACCGCCCGGGGACGGTGTCCGGGCGCGTGGGAGCCGTGGGCCGGGCAGGTGGTGGGAGACGTCATTCCTGCTCCTGGGGTC
>NZ_VIGX01000240.1 GCF_007858475.1 Tsukamurella conjunctivitidis | reverse complement strand
TCTGGGAGAGGTCGGCCGGGGTCATCAGGACCACGCTGACCGGGGAGTCCTCCCCTTCCAGTTCCTTGACCTGAACCGCGGCCTTGTCGACCACGGTATCGGCGATCTGGCGTGCCTGGTCAGCACTGTCCGCACTGGCCGTCACATTGATGGTCAGGGCGTTGGTGGCATTGGAGGCGGTCAGGCGCCCGGCCAGCTCGGTCGGTGTCGTGTTCAGCTTGAGCTGGTCGATGACAGCCTGCGCGACAGTCTGGGAGGTGAAGACGGGTACGAAGGCCTTGACCTTCTGCGTCGCCAGCTGGGAGGCGTTGTAATAGGCATTGGCTGAGGCATCGGTGCCGTCATCGCTGGGCACGGTCACACGCACGTAGGCGGTGGAGCTGGCCGTGTACTGAGTCGGAGTGACCTTGAGCAGGCCGAACGCCCCGACTCCTCCGATCAGCAGGCACACCAGGATCGTGCCCAGGTGACGTCGGGTGAGCTTGAGGAAGTCCTCCAGGGTCATGAAACCGTCCTGTCGTGATGGCTAGCCATGCGGGCCACGGTTTACGAGC
>NZ_VIGX01000239.1 GCF_007858475.1 Tsukamurella conjunctivitidis | reverse complement strand
AAGACCCGCAGCATGGGCCTGGTCCACCAGCCGTGCGATCTCGGACTTCTCCCAGACCTCTCCGGCGGCGTACTGGTCGAGGACGCCCATGATTCCCGACATGCCGGGGATCTGCTTGATGTACTGGAGGGGGATCGGGTCGAAGCCCTCCCCGAACCAACGGAACGTCATCTTCATCGGATGTTCATCTCCTTGTCGAGTGTGCGCCGAACGGCGCCGGGTGCTGCGGTCAGACGGACGAAGTAGTCCTCGACGCGCGCCGCCAGAGGCGTGGTGTAGAGGTCGAGGCCGAAGATCGTCGGGTTGGACAGGATGGGCGCGAGCGCCTGGTGGGCGTCCACGTCACCGCCCAGCTCCACCCCGGCCACATGTGCCTGGAGCTCGGCGAGCAGGGGGTCGGGCGAGGGGGTGAAGGGGAGACCGTCGTCCGCCACACCCATCAGGTACCGGCACCACAGGGCGAAGGTCAGGGGGATCGCGACCAGGGTGTCGAGATCCATACCCCGTTCGATGTAGGCCTTCACGGTCTCCCCGAAGCGGATCGGCAGCTTCTG
>NZ_VIGX01000023.1 GCF_007858475.1 Tsukamurella conjunctivitidis | reverse complement strand
ACCTACCACCGCCGACGCCGTCAGGTCCGCCTCGGCCGGTTGACGCCCGTCGAATACGAGACGATCATCAACACAGCCGCCTCAGCGGCATGACACCGACACTGTCACCCGATCGTGCAGCAGTCCCATCTTTTCAGGCCAGTAGTCGGCGTTGTGATTGAACGTTGAGCGCCCATGTTCCGGGCAGCCGTGCCAGAAGCAACCGTCGATGAACACAGCGACGCGCGCACGGGTGAAGACGATGTCGGCCCGTCGGCGCAGCGTCGGTTCGGGGGCGATCCCCACTCGGTAGCGGAGGCCGAGTGCGTGAAGAGCGCGGCGGACACGGAGTTCAGGCTTGGTGTCTTGTGATCGATTGGCCTGCATATTGCGGCGCCGCGCAGGACTGGATGCCCAGGATTCCGGCTGCGACCTATTTGGCACCGCTCAAGGGTACAAACCCTCACGGAGAGGGTGACAGTAGGAACTCGCGGGTGAGGTGGGGGCACCGTCGGGCATGGGGACGTAACGTAGGGGCCGAGTGTGAACCACCACGAGGAAGAGGGACGAACAAGCGATGAGCAGCAACGATGCCAAGGCGAACATCGGAGTGGTGGGGATGGCGGTGATGGGCTCCAACCTGGCCCGCAACCTGGCGTCCCGGGAGGGCAACACCGTCGCGATCTACAACCGCTCGCCGGAGAAGACGCACGAGGTCGCCAAGAACCACCCCGAGGCGAACTTCGTTGCCAGCGACACCATCGACGAGTTCGTCGCGAGCCTGGCGAAGCCGCGCACCGCGATCATCATGGTGCAGGCCGGCGCGGGCACTGATGCGGTGATCGAGCAGCTCAAGGAGCGGTTCGAGCCGGGCGACATCATCGTCGACGGCGGCAACGCCAACTTCCATGACACCATCGCCCGCGAGGCGAAGATCGCCCCGACCGGCATCCACTTCGTCGGCGCCGGCATCTCCGGCGGCGAGGAGGGCGCGCTCAAGGGCCCGTCGATCATGCCCGGCGGCACCGTGGAGTCCTACGAGACCCTCGGCCCGATCCTCGCGTCGATCGCCGCGGTCGCCGAGGGGGAGCCGTGCGTGACCCACGTGGGCACCGACGGCGCCGGCCACTTCGTCAAGATGATCCACAACGGCATCGAGTACGCCGATATGGAGCTCATCGGCGAGGCCTACGACCTGCTGCGCAACGTCGCCGGCTACACGCCCGCCCAGATCTCCGACCTCTTCGCCACGTGGAACGAGGGGCCGCTCAACAGCTACCTCATCGAGATCACCATCGACATCCTCAAGCACGTCGACGCGGAGACGGGCAAGCCCTTCGTCGATATCGTCACCGACCAGGCAGGCAGCAAGGGCACCGGCGTCTGGACCGTGCAGACCGCGCTCGACCTGGGCGTGCCGGTCGGCGGCGTCGCCGAGGCCGTCTTCGGCCGCGCCGTCTCGTCCAAGCGGAACCAGCGCGACGCGGTCCGCGCGCTCGGCATCGAGCGCCCCACCGCACCGCGGGTCGACGATTCCTTCGTCGACGACGTCGCCAAGGCCCTCTACGCCTCCAAGATCGTCGCCTACGCGCAGGGCTTCGACGCGATCATCGCCGGCGCGGAGAAGTACGGCTGGAACATCGACAAGGGCGCCGTCGCCAAGATCTGGCGCGGCGGTTGCATCATCCGCGCGCAGTTCCTCAACGTCCTCGCCGACGCCTACGAGACGAACCCGAACCTCGCGACCCTTCTCGAGGCCCCGTACTTCGCCCAGGCCATCCGCGACGGCGAGGATGCCTGGCGCCGCGTCGTCATCACCGCCACCCAGGCGGCCGTCCCGGTTCCGGGCTTCGCGACCGCCTTGAGCTACTTCGACTCGCTTAATGTCGATCGCCTGCCCGCCGCGCTCGTCCAGGGGCAGCGCGACTTCTTCGGCGCGCACACCTACAAGCGCGTCGACAAGCCGGGCACCTTCCACACGCTGTGGTCGGGTGACCGCAGCGAGGTCCAGACGGACTGAGCACGGACGACGTGAGGGGCGCGGCCGCCACGGTCGCGCCCCCTTCCGTGTTCGGTGAACGAGGGGGGAACCGATCGCCGAGCTGGTGCGTCCAATTGATGAGGGCGCGTGCTCTCCTGCCGGTGACGATCGGAGGAATCATGGGGAATCCTGACGCGGACAAGATTCGCCAGGAGGCGGAGCAGCGGATCGCCGACCGCCCGAACATGGTTCTCGATGGTGACCCAATCGAGGAACTGGCCAAGGCGCACGATCGCCACGCCGAACGGCTGAGAGTGGCGATCCGCTCGCTCGATCACGTTGGTCGCACCAACTATCTCGGGGACACGGTGGAGGGACGGGCGGCGACGTACAACATCGGGGTCGCAGTGCACGACCATGAAAACTCGGTGGTACAGAATTTCACGCGCGAGGTGCAAGAGGCGGAAGTCATCGCCGCTGCGTTGCGCCAGATCGCCAAGGATATCGGCGACACTGAGCTGGAGAACGCTGAGGGGATCGGAAAGGTCAGATGGCGCTGAAAGCGTTGGGCCTAGTCACGATCGCGATGCTGCTCTCCGCTTGCGCAGTGTCTGTCGAGGGGCAAGCAGTCCCTGAGGGGCGTGCTGCAGGCGTGAGCGCCCGCCCGCTGCCGTTCGTTCCGAAGTACAAGGAACGTACGAACGAGAGGAACAATGGGACCAGCTTCGAGCCGTGCACTGCATACTCCGCTGAAGAGATGCGTGCGTTGGGTGCGGATCCGGCGACTCTGCAAGACGTGATGATTTCGGACTCTCCGAACTATCGCGGTTGTCAGTGGCAATCGCCCGACCGCACGGGCTACTTCAGCCAGGAGTTGGGCAACGAAGTCTCGGTCGAGGTGTACAAGGCGAAGCAGAGCCGTCGCCCGTGGCAACGAGATCGAACCATCAGCGGGCGAACTGTAATTGTGACGACCGAGCGCGACAGCGGGTGTTTCGCCTCGTTCATGTCGGAGGGCGCGATTATCCATTCGGTGTTCCATGCGGACGGTAAGGATGCGAAGCCATCGCCTGGCTTGGTGGCCGAGTGCAACAAGGCGATCGAGTGGGCGACGCTGGCGATCTCGAAGGCGCCGTGACCGACGTCTACGCCAGCACCTGCTGAATCGCCCGGCAGATCGCGTCGACCAGGTCATCACCGTTAAGCCCGACGGCAACGTCGGACCGCAGGCCGATGACGGACTCCACGAGCCGGAACGGCAGGAGCACGCGCGGGTCGCTGTCGTCGCCCAGAACAGCAGCGGCCAGGGAACGGTAATGCGAGGCCAGCTCCGCCCGGTCGGCGCGGAACTCGGCGAACTCGTCGGCCGCCAGCTCGGGCAGGTGGTAGAGCGCGCCCAGGTTGTACTGCGCCGCCAGCAACTGGCCGGCGTCGGACCGGGCCAATTGCAGTAGCCGGTCGAGAGGCGCCCCGTCGGCGGCTACGACCGAGCGTGCGAGCGCGAGTGGCGCCTGCACCGTCGCCTCCAACAGCGCGGTCAGGATCTCGCCCTTGGTGGGGAAGTAGTGGTACAGCGAGGCCTGCCGGATGCCCACGGCCTCGGCGATCTGCCGCGTCGAGGTGGCCGCGTACCCACGCTGGGTGAACAGCTCGGCGGCGGCGTCGAGGATCTCGTCGACGGCCGTAGCGCCGGGCCGGCGCGGATCGTTCGCGCGCGGGCGCCCCCGCCTACCTGCGGTTTCCGCCCCGCCGCCGGCTCCACCGCCGCCCCCGCCGTTCGCCTCCGTCACAGCGGCCAGGCTACCCGCCACGAAACATGTTCGTAGCGCTGGTTTTCCCAGTCCTTACCGCGGGGCAATCCGGGTGACCCCGGAGAACGGTTTTCTATCAACTGACAGATAGAGCTCCGACAGGGAAGCCGCCGCATGACAACCACCCAACCCCGACACCATGATTCGGATGATCTGGCCCAGCTCGGCTACCAGCCGCAGCTGCGCCGCTCGCTCGGGACGTTCGCGTCGTTCGCCGCCGGGTTCTCCTTCGTGTCCATCCTCACCACCATCTTCCAGCTGTTCGGCCTGGGCTACTCGCTCGGCGGGGCCGCCTTCTTCTGGACCTGGCCCCTCGTCTACCTCGGCCAGTTCCTCGTGGCTCTGTGCTTCGCCGAGATGGCCGCCCGCTACCCGATCTCCGGCGCGATCTACCAGTGGTCGCGGCGCCTCGGCGGGGAGGTGATCGGCTGGTTCGGTGGCTGGTTCATGATCCTCGCGCAGATCGTCACCGCCGCGGCGGCCGCGATCGCGCTGCAGGTGGTCCTGCCCACCGTGTGGTCGGGCTTCCAGTTCATCGGCGACGACCCGTCCCTCACCAGCTCCAGCGGTGCGGCCAACGCCGTCCTGCTCGGCACGGTCCTCCTCATCGTCACCACCACGATCAACTGCATCGGCGTGCACTGGATGAGCCGCATCAACGCCATCGGCGTCACCTGCGAGCTCGTCGGCGTGGTCGCCGTCATCGGTGCCCTCGCGATGCACGCCCAGCGCGGGCCCCAGGTCGTCTTCGACACCTCCCACGCGACCACGACCGGCTCGGGCGGCTACCTCGGCGCGTTCATCGTCTCCGGTCTCATGGCCGCGTACGTCATGGTCGGCTTCGGCTCGGCGGGCGAGCTCGCCGAGGAGACCGTCAACCCCCGCCGGGTCGCCCCGCGTACCATCCGATTCGCGCTCACGGCCTCGGCGGTCGGCGGCGGCCTCATGCTGATCACCGCCCTCATGGCCGCGCCGACACTGGGGGAGGAGCTCGCCGCCGGCGGCCTGCCCTACGTCCTCCAGTCCGTCCTCGGCTCGTTCTGGGGCAAGGTCCTCCTGGCTGACGTCGCCGTGGCCGTGTTCATCTGCACCCTCGCGATCCAGACCGCGTGCAGCCGCCTCATCTTCTCCATGGCCCGCGATCACCGGCTCCCGTTCTCGGAGCAGCTCTCCCGCGTGAACCCGCGCACCCAGGCGCCGGTCGCCCCGGCAGTGCTCATCGGAATCCTCTGCGTCGCCGTCCTGCTGGTGAACGTCGGTAATCCCGCGATCTTCGCCACCCTTGCCAGCGTGTGCATCGTGCTCATCTACCTCGCCTACCTCTCGGTGACGGTGCCGATGCTCTACCAGCGGCTCCGCGGATGGCCGCACGGCGCCACCGTCCGCGACTCCGAGGGAAAGCCGGTCTTCACCCTGGGCCGCTGGGGCGTACCGATCAACGCCGCCGCCGTCCTCTACGGCGGAGCGATGGTGATCAACCTCGCCTGGCCGCGCGCCGAGATCTACGACCCCACCGGCCAATCCCCGCTGCTGCAGTGGGCCGGACCGATCACCATCGCGGTCGTCGTCATCGCGGGCATCGCCTGCTTCCCGCGCCGCGCACACCCGCGCCCCGTCGCCGCCGTCCTCCCGAACCTCCCCGCCACGAAAGGCATCTGACGTGACCGCCATCGCTGAGACCACCGCTACCACCCAGGGCGCCCGCGAGCACGCCCGCGCCCAGGCCGACACCCGCGTCGAAGGCATGCCGACGGTGCCCGCCACCGCCTGGCCCGACCCGCCCGCGGGCGTGCCCGCCGCCGCTCTCACCTGGGCGGAGACCGTCCCGGGCGGCCGCTACACGTCGAAGGTGCTGGCGCGCGGCACCCGAATCCGCCTGACCGACACCGTCGGCACCGCCTGCGCGAACGTCCTGCTCTGGCGCGCCGACGCCCCCTGGGAACGGCTCAACGTCGCCGACACCGTCAAGGTGCCGTGGCAGGCCTACCTCGGCGCGGGCCACCCGCTGCTCTCCGACCAGGGGCGCGTACTCGCCACCGTCGTCGCCGACGACTCCGGCCACCACGACGCCCTGTGCGGCACCACCACGCTCGCCACCAACACCGCCAAGTACGGCGCGGGGGAGGCGCATTCGGACAGCCCCGCCGGCCGGGAACTGCTCGTGCTCGCCGCCGCCAAGCACGGCCTCACGCCCACCGACGTCGCCCCGTCCGTCTCCTTCTTCCACGGCGTCACCGTGGAGGCCGACGGTGCCCTCGCCTCCATCGGCAGCGCGGGGGCGGGGAAGGCCGTGGAGCTGGTGCTGCACCTGCCGTGCATCGTCGCCGTCGCGAACACCGCCCACCCGCTCGACCCGTCGCCGACCTTCGACACCGGCCTCCTCGAAGTGCTGGCCTGGCGCGCCGACGACGATCTGGCCGCGCTCGTCGCCGACCCGGACGCCGACCCCGAATACCTCCGCGCCGTCGCCAATTCCGAAGACGCCCACCGCGCGGCGCACTGACCGCCAGCCCCAGAAGGAGCTCCCATGAACGCCACCGTCACCCCGCGGGCGCCCTGGTCGGGCATCGTCCCCGCCGGCCAGACCCTCACCATGACCGACCTGCACGGCAACCAGGCCGTCGACACCCTCTTCTACGGCGCGCACGACCACACCATCCGCTACAGCGCCCAGCAGACGATCCTCGGCCAGCGCAGCATCTTCCTCGGCACCGGAACCGTTATCCGCGATCAGGAGTCGCGCCCCATGATGACCATCGTCGACGACGAGGTCGGTCATCACGACACCCTCGGCGGCGCCTGTTCCCAGGAGTCCAACACGCTGCGCTACGGCCACCACACCAAACATCAGCACGCCTGCGTCGAGAACTTCCTCATCGAGGGCAGCCGGCACGGCCTCGGCAAGCGCGACCTGGTGGGCAACGTCAACTTCTACATGTACGTCCCCGTCGACCCCGACGGCACACTAGGCATCGTCGACGGCCTCTCCGCTCCGGGGAAGAAAGTGGTGCTGCGCGCCGAGATCGACACCCTGGTGCTGATCTCCAACTGCCCGCAGATCAACAACCCCTGCAACGGCTTCGACCCCACCGCCGTCGAGCTCGAGATCTCGGAGGCCGCCGCATGACCACCCTCACCGTCGTCCGCCCCGGCCCGATGACCACCGTGCAGGACTGGCCCGGCCGCGCCGGCTACTGGTCGATCGGGGTCCCGCCGTCGGGCCCGATGGACGACCTCTCCTTCCGCCTCGCCAACCTGGCCGTCGGCAACGACGAGGGTGCACCGGGGTTCGAGTGCACCCTCGGCGGCCTCGCCGTCACCGTCGATGAGGCCACCACTGTCGCGGTCACGGGCGCGCCTGTTGCGGTGACCGTCGACGGGACGCCCGTCCCCACCTGGTGCCCGGTCGAACTCCACTCCGGCCAGCAACTCGCCATCGGCACCACCGGATCGCTCGGCATGCGCGTCTACCTCGCTGTCCGCGGCGGCGTGGTGGTGCCCGACTATCTGGGCAGCGCCGCCACGTTCACGCTGGGTAGGTTCGGCGGCCACGACGGCCGGACCCTCGCCGCCGGCGACGAAATGCCCGTCGGCACCGGCGCTGTCGCCGCCCCGCGCCGCATCCTCGACGACGAGGTGCCCGCGTTCACCAGCCAGTGGCAGCTCGCCGTCACCGTCGGGCCGCACTCCGCGCCCGAGTACTTCACCGACGCCGACATCGCGACCCTGTACGACACCGCCTACGAGGTGCACTTCAACTCCGACCGCACCGGCGTCCGGCTCATCGGGCCCAAGCCCGAGTGGGCCCGCCCCGACGGCGGCGAGGCCGGCCTGCACCCGTCGAACATCCACGACAACGCCTACTCCGTGGGCGCACTCGACTTCACCGGCGACACCCCGATCCTGCTCGGCCCCGACGGTCCTAGCCTGGGCGGTTTCGTCTGCCCCGTCACGGTGACCACGGCCGACCGCTGGAAGCTGGGGCAGCTGCGCCCCGGCGACGCCGTGCGATTCGTTCCCCTGCGTGCGGCCGCGGCGGCCTCGCCCGGCACTGTCGGAACGGCCCGCCGTGCGAACCTGCCCGTCGTGCTGTCCGCCGGGGGAGACTCCGACGACGGCGTCCTCGCCCGGTCGATGACCGCGGACGGCGAGACCACCATCACCTACCGCCGGTCGGGTGACGACAACATCCTCGTCGAGTACGGCGCCATGACGCTCGACCTGGAGTCCCGTGCCCGCGTCCACGCGCTCGAGCAAAGGCTCCGGGCGGAGTCGCCGCGCGGCCTGATCGACCTCACCGCCGGCGTACGCAGCCTGCAGGTGAAGTTCGACCCGACCGCGCTGGGGCAGCCCGCGGCCCTCGACTGGATCCGCGAGGCGGAGTCGCAGCTCCCCGCCGCCGACGACATGATCGTCCCCAGCCGCACCGTCTCCCTGCCGCTGTCCTGGGACGACCCCAGTACGCGCGAGGCGATCGAGCGCTACGTCCTCGGCGTCCGCGGCGACGCCCCGTGGTGCCCCTGGAACATCGAGTTCATCCGCCGCATGAACGGCCTCGGCTCGGTCGAGGACGTGCAGCGGATCGTCTTCGACGCCTCGTACCTCGTGCTCGGCCTCGGGGACGTGTACCTCGGTGCGCCCGTGGCGGTCCCGCTCGACCCGCGCCACCGGCTGGTGACCACCAAGTACAACCCGGCCCGCACCTGGACGCCGGAGAACGCCGTCGGCATCGGCGGCGCCTACCTGTGCATCTACGGCATGGAAGGGCCCGGTGGCTACCAGTTCGTCGGTCGCACCACGCAGGTGTGGAACCACCGGCACCCCCTTACGGCAGGTGGCTTCGAGCCCGAACATCCCTGGCTGCTGCGGCACTTCGACCGGATCAGCTGGTACCCCGTGAGCACCGAGGAGCTCGCGGACCTGCGCGCCGACACGGCCGCCGGCCGCGGTTCGGTGGACATCACGCCCGGATCCTTCTCGCTCTCCGCGCACCGTGCGTTCCTCGCCCGCGAGGCCGACGACATCGCCCGGGTGCGGTCCGCAATGGAGATCGCCCGCGCCGAGGAGCGCGGCCGCTGGGCGGCCGCCGGCGAGTTCACGAGGAGCGCAGCATGACCCGCATCGCCGACATCTACCGGCGCATCGCCGCCGACGATCGCTGCGAGGTCTTCCTCGCCCTGCGGCCGGAGCCCGAGGTCGCCGCCGAGTACGTGGAGTCCCTGGCTGCGGGCGGGCCGCTCGCGGGCCTGGTCCTGGCGGTCAAGGACAACGTCGACGTGGCCGGCCTCCCGACCACCGCCGCCTGCCCCGGCTACGCCTACCGTCCCGTGGCCGACGCCGCCGCCGTCGCAGCCCTGCGCGCCGCCGGCGCGGTGGTGATCGGCAAGACGAACCTCGACCAGTTCGCCACCGGCCTCGTCGGCACCCGGAGCCCCTACGGCGCGGTGCGCGACTCCCGGCGACCCGACCGCATCTCCGGCGGATCGAGCTCGGGCTCCGCCGTCGCCGTGGCCCTCGACTACGCCGACATCGCGATCGGCACCGATACCGCGGGGTCGGGCCGCGTGCCCGCCGGGCTGCAGGGCATTGTCGGCATCAAGCCGACGATCGGCGCCGTCAGCACCGACGGGGTCGTGCCCGCGTGTGCGTCGTACGACTGCGTCACGGTCTTCGCCCGCGACCTCGTCACGGCCGGCCGCGCGATGGCGGTCATGGGCACGACGGGCACCCGCCGCTGGGCTGCGGACACCCCGTTCGCCGCCGCGTCCGACGCGGCGCTCGCGATCCCCGCCGAGCTCCCCGCTCTGCCGGCCGCCTGGCGCGAGGCCTTCGACGGTGCCGTCGCCCGCGCCGAGGCGGCCGGGCTGCGGGTCAAGCCCGTCGACGTCTCCGAGCTGCTCGCCGCCGCGAAGCTCCTCTACGACGGTGCCCTGGTCGCCGAGCGGTACAGCGCGGTGGGGGAGTTCGTCATCGCGGCGGGCGACGAGGCGGGCCTCGACCCGACGGTGGCCGGCATCGTCGGCGCCGCGGGCGACGTTCCCGCGCACCGTCTGGCCTCCGACCACGCCGAGCTCCGCGCCGTCGCCGCACGGGCCGCGGCGCTCTTCGAGGACTTCGTCGGCCTGATGGTGCCCACCGCGCCGCGGCACCCGACGCTCGCCGAGGTGGCGGCCGACCCGGTCGGGGTGAACGCGGAGATGGGGACGTACACCAACTTCTGCAACCTCCTCGACCTGTGCGGCGTCGCCGTCCCGGCCGGGGAGACCGCCGACGGCGCGCAGTTCGGGATCACGTTGCTCGCGCCCGCCGGACACGACGGACTCGCGTTCGAGCTCGCGGCGCGAATCACGGGCGTGCCGTCCGTGACGCCGTGGAACCTCGATCTCGCCGGTGCAGTGGACCTGGCGGTCTTCGGGGCGCACCTGCGCAACCAGCCGCTCGAGCATGAGCTGACGTCGCTCGGCGCATACTGGGCGGGGGAGATCCGGACGGCCGATGAATATCGGCTGGTCGCACTGGCGACGACGCCGCCCAAGCCCGGCCTCGTCCACGACACCGAACACGGCCGCGGCATTCGCGGCGAGCTCTGGCGACTCCCACCCGCCGCGCTGGGGACGTTCCTCGCCCGGCTGCCCGCGCCCATGACCCTCGGGTCCGTGAATCTCGACGACGGCCGGGCCGTGGTGGGGTTCGGCTGTCAGGCCTCGGCGCTGAGCGACGCCCGCGACCTCGACGTGGAGTACTGGCTCGACCGTTGATCGGAATCGACTGCGGGTCAACGAGGAGATCTGCCCACGAAGTTCTGCGCTTTTCGCGCATTCTGCTCTTTACCTGGATTTTCCATTCGAGTCAGACGGTGTTGGCACGGCGATAATCTGGCGGCCTCATCAGCTCGACGATGGAGGTCAGGGTCGTGACGGACAGCTCCGACGAAGCAGGGCCGGCGGAAGCGCCACCGGGAGAACGCAGCATGCTCGCTCTGGCGATCTACGCCGTCGTCGCGATCGTGGTGATTTCCCTGGCGGTCTTCTTCTCCTTCCAACGCGGCGGCCTCTCCGCCGACATCCGCAACAAGGCGACGCTGATCGCCCCCGCGGGCGCGGGTGGCGGCTGGGACCTCGTGATGCGCGAGGCGCAGGCGATCATGCGGGAGCAGAAGATCGCCACCAACATCCAGGTCGTCAACGTGCCCGGCGCGGCCGGCACCATCGGCCTCTCCCGCCTGCACTCGATGCCGGGCCGCGCCGACGTCGTGATGGTCGGCGGAACCGGCCTCGTCGCGGGCGTCCAGCAGACCAAGTCCGCCGTGACCATGACCGACGTGACGCCGATCGCGCGGATCTTCGAGGAGTACGACGTTCTCGTCGTCCCCGCGAATTCACCCTACAAGTCCGTCGATGACCTCGTCGCGGCGTGGAAGAGCAACCCGCACTCGATCCCGTTCACCGGCGGCGGCAGCTTCGACCAGCTCGTCATGGCCCAATTCGCCAAGGCCGCCGGGATCGACCCGAAGAACACCACCTACATCCCCAAGGCCGGCGGCGGCGAGGTGGCGCAGGCGCTCGTGACCGGCACCGCGAAGGCCGCCTTCTCGGGCTACGCCGACCTCATCGACCAGATCCAGTCCGGGCGCCTGAGGGGCCTCGCCATGGCCGCGAAGGAGCCGATCGACGGCGTGGACTTCCCGACGCTCCGCCAGCTCGGGTACGACGTGACGCTCGCCAACTGGCGCGCACTGTTCGGCCCGCCCGGCATCTCCCCGTCGGACGTGAAGAACATCCGCGATGTCTTCGACGAGGCCATGCGCACCCGGGACTGGGCCGATGCGGAGCACACCAACAAGTGGACGCGCGCCTGGCTCGAGGGCCCTGACCTGACCACCTTCATCGCCGACGAGGACCGCGTCATCGCCGGCCTGTACAAGGAGCTGGGCAAATGACTGCGCAGGTAGAAGAGCCGCACGCCGCGGCCCCGGGCACGGGGAACGGTCTCGGTGCGCTCGTCGTCCCGGCGATCCTCGCGATCGCCAGCACGCTGGTGGTGATCGGCAACCTCACCATGGACGTGCAGTCCGACGACAGCCCCGGACCGACCTTCTTCCCGTGGTTGCTCGCGATCGTCGGCTACGCGCTGGCCGCCGCGCTCGCGGTGCACTTCGTCCGCAACCCGGACGAGTCGGCGCGCTCGGAGACGAGGTTCCGCACCTACACCGATTGGGCGGCCGCAGGCTGGCTCATCGGTGGACTCGTCGCCTTCGCGGTGCTCCTCGACGTCCTCGGCTGGATCCTCGCCGCCGCGCTCCTGTTCTGGTGCGTCACGCGGGCGTTCAACAGCAAGCGGCCCCTCTTCGATGTTTCCGCCGGGCTGCTGCTGTCCAGCCTCGTCTTCCTGATCTTCGGCGTCCTGCTGGACGTCCCGCTCCCGTCCGGAATCCTGGGAGGGCTGTGACCATGGAACAGTTCGGACTACTGCTCGACGGGTTCGGCGGCGCATTGTCGCCCGAGAACCTCATGTGGGTCGTCATCGGCTGTCTCATCGGCACCGCGGTGGGCGTGCTGCCCGGCCTCGGCTCCTCGATGGCGGTGGCGCTGCTGCTCCCGATGACCTTCGCGCTCAACCCGACCGCCGCCTTCATCCTGTTCTCGGGCGTCTACTTCGGAGGCTTGTTCGGCGACTCGACGATGGCGATCCTCATGAACACGCCGGGGCAGGCCTCGTCGATCGCGTCGACCTTCGAGGGCCACCAGATGGCGAAGAACGGCAAGGCGCCCCAGGCGCTCGCCATCGCCGCGATCGGCGCCTTCATCGGCGGCATGATCGCCTCGATCCTCGTGGTCTTCCTCGCGCCGTTCATGGCGGAGCTCTCCACGAAGTTCGGCCCGGCCGAGTACTTCGCCCTCTCGCTCCTGGCTTTCGGCGCGATCTCCTCGGTGGTCTCCGAATCGGTACTCAAGGGGCTCGCCTCACTCGTGATGGGCCTGATGTTCGCGACCGTCGGCATCGACCAGATCTCCGGCACCGAGCGATTCACGTTCGGCTCGGCGAACCTCTTCGACGGGATCTCGCTGGTGATCGTCGCGGTCGGCATGCTGGCCCTCGGCGAGATCATCATCGTCGCCTCGCGGATTCGCCGCGATCCGGCCCCGAAGGCACTCGGCGCCAAGGCCGGCCGCGCCTGGCTCTCCAAGGCGGAGTTCAAGGAGGCGCTCCCGGCGTGGGGTCGTGGCACCGCGATCGGCCTGCCCTTCGGCGTGATCCCGGTCGGCGGCTCCGAGGTCCCGACCTTCCTCGCCTACGACGTCGAACGGCGACTGGACCGCCGCCGGAAGTTCCCGATGTTCGGCAAGGGCGCCCCGCGCGGCCTCGCCGCCCCCGAGGCCGCGGGCAACTCGACCACCGGCATGGCGATGGGGGCGCTGCTCTCGCTGGGCCTCCCGGTCTCGGCGACCGCGGCGATCATGCTCGCCGCCTTCCGCCAGTACGGCCTCCAGCCGGGGCCGCTGCTGTTCGACAACTCGCCGGATCTGGTGTGGGCACTACTCGCCAGCTTCTTCATAGCGATGGTCGTGCTGCTCATCATCAACCTGCCCTTCGCGCAGTTGTGGGCGAAGCTCCTCCTGATCCCGGCTCCGTACCTGTACGGCAGCATCGTGGTCTTCTGCGGGCTCGGCATCTACGCGACCTCGCCGACGACGTTCGACCTGCTGCTGTTCCTCGCGATCGGTCTCCTGGCCTTCGTCTTCAAGCGCTACGACATCCCCATCGCGCCGCTGCTCATCGGCATGGTGCTGGGCCCGCTCGCCGAGACCAGCCTGCGGGACGCCCTGCTCTCGTCCGACGGCGACTACTCCGTCCTCGTCTCCTCGCCGATCTCGATCACCCTCTACGGCCTGCTGATCGCCGTGCTCCTCGTCAAGGCGCGCCAGGTCGTCACCGCCCGCACCGGAAAGGACATCTGACCATGACGATTCTCGTCGCCCACTCGACCACTCCCGAGAGCGCCGCCGCATTGGAGGCCGCCTATCGCGAAGCGGAGCGCAGGCCCGGGGAGCCCATCGTCGTCTTCCTGCTCGACGGTGACGCCCCGGACGTCTCGGAGGCCACCGCACGCGGCCTCACCGTCAGCATCGAACGACCGAAGGAGTTCGAGAAGGACCCGGTGGGCGGCGTCGTCGACGCCGCTACCGCCGTGGACGCCTCCGTCCTGGTGATCGGCATCAAGCACCGCACCGCGACCGGCAAGCTGCTGTTCGGCTCGTCGGCGCAGCGGATCCTGCTCGACGCCACATGCCCCGTGCTGGCGGTGAAGGTCGCCCAGGGGTAGCCGGCGACAGCTAGTTCGACGTGCGCAGTTGCCGATCGCCTGTAGCCGCGCTCGTCCAGGGACAGCGTGACTTCTTCGGCGCGCACACCTACAAGCGCGTCGACAAGTCGGGCACGTTCCACACGCTGTGGTCGGGTGACCGCAGCGAGGTCCAGACGGACTGAGCACGAACGACGTGAGGGGCGCGACCGCCACGGTCGCGCCCCTTCGTCGCTCTCGGCGAAGTTCCGGGAACCGATCACCCAGCTGGTGCGTCCAATGATTGAGGGCGCTTGCACGCCTGCCGGTGACGATCGGAGGAATCGTGAGCAATCCCGACGCGGACAAGATTCGCGAGGAGGCGGTGCAGCGTATCGCCGATCGGCCGAACATGGTGCTCAAGGGCGATCCGATCGAGGAGCTCGCGAAGGCGCATGAGCGCCATGCAGCGAGGCTCAAACAACTGATGGTGACTCTCCGTGACGTTTGCCGAACCAACTACTTGGGTGACACGATTGAAGGGCGTGCGGCGACCTACAACCTGGGCGTGGCCGTGCATGACCACGAGCACTCCGTGGTCCAGAACTTTCAGCGAGAGGCAGCTGAGGCGCTGAGTATCGCCGCTGCTCTGAGGCAGATTGCTAAGGACATCGGAGACACAGAGCTCGCTAGCGCCGAGGGGATCATGGTTCGATGGGAGTAGCCCGCGAGCTCCGACTTGTCCTGATGGCGCTGTTGCTTTCCGGCTGCGCTGTCGCGGTGGAGGGCGAGGCGGTAGTCGAAGAAAGTGTGGTGAAGCGATCGGTGCTCGCACCGGCGCAGCCACTGCCATTCACGCCTCAACACGCGGGTCGGACCAACGAACGGAACGATGGGACAAGCTTCGAGCCCTGCACGGCGTATACGGATGAGGAGATGCGCAATCTCGGCGCGGAGCCACGCACGTTGAAGGACGCAGCTATTTCGGTCTCGCCGAACTACCGAGGCTGTCACTGGCAGTCAGGCGACGGCATCGCATCGTTCAGTCAGACGCTCGGAAACGAGAAGTCGCTAGACGCGTATAAGGCCAAGCAGAGCTACCGCCCGTGGCAGCCTGATCGCGTGATCAATGGTCGTCGAGTGATCGTGACGACGGAGGACCGTGATGGTTGCTTCGCGTCGTTCATGTCTGAGAAGGCGATTGTCCACTCCGCCTACTCTGTTGCCGTGTTCGGCACGCCGTCGCCGGGCCTCGTCTCGGAGTGCAACAAGGCTATCGAGTGGGCGACGCTGGCGATCTCGAAGGCGCCGTGACCAGCCTCTGCGCGATCACCCGCTGACTTGCCCGATCGATCCGCGTTCACTACCGAGCCGGCCGTCGCTGGCCGGCGACAGACGGCACCGTCGAACCACGGGACGATCGGGTGCGACAGTCGGCACCCCGACGTCGATGTCGCCCCAGCAGGACAGTGCGTTAACTTCGTGTTTCGAGCCTGTTGCGCCTGACGATCTGGCTTGACGGCCGCCGGGGCAAGGGATTTGCATGAATCCTCATGCACCTCTTGCCCCGCGAGCAGGACAAACTGCTCATCGTCGTCGCCGCCGATCTGGCGCGCCGCCGCCAGGCCCGTGGGCTCAAGCTGAACCATCCCGAGGCGATCGCGATCATCACGTACGAGCTGGTCGAGGGCGCCCGGGACGGTCGCAGCGTCGCGGATCTCATGGCTTACGGGGCCACCGTCCTCACCCGCGACGATGTCATGGAGGGCGTGCCCGAGATGATCCACGACGTGCAGGTCGAAGCCACCTTCCCCGACGGCACCAAGCTCGTCACCGTCCACCACCCGATTCGGTAGGCGCATCGTGATCCCCGGAGAACTCCGCCTCGCCGCCACGCCGATCCTGTGCAACGACGGCCGGCCCACGCGCACCGTCCGCGTCGTCAACACCGGCGACCGCCCCATCCAGGTGGGCTCGCACTTCCACTTCGCCGAGGTCAACCGCGCCCTCGACTTCGACCGCGCCGAGGCGTACGGGCACCGCCTGGACATCCCGTCCGGGACCGCCGTCCGGTTCGAGCCCGGCGACGGCAAGACGGTGCGGCTCGTCGCCCTCGCCGGCGCCCGCGAGGTCCACGGCCTGGCCAACCGCGTCAACGGCCCGCTCGACGGTGCCGAGAACGCCGGGAACAGGGGAGTGCAGTGAGCTTCGAACTGAGCCGCCGCGAGTACTCCGACCTCTACGGACCCACCGTGGGCGACGCCGTCCGGCTCGCCGACACCGAGCTCTTCGCCGTCGTCGAGAAGGACCTCACGGTCCACGGCGAGGAGGTCGTCTTCGGCGGCGGCAAGGTGATCCGCGACGGCATGGGCGAGAACGGCGTGCTCACGCGCGAGGGCTCCGACGATGCCGGGCCGATCCCCGACACCGTCATCACGAACGCCCTGATCATCGACCACACCGGCATCGTCAAAGCCGACGTGGCGCTCCGCGACGGCCACATCCTGAAGATCGGCAAGGCGGGCAACCCGCAGATCTCCGACGGCATCACCATCACCATCGGCGCCGCGACCGAGATCATCGCGGGGGAGGGGCGCATCCTCACCGCCGGCGGGATCGACACGCACATCCACTTCATCAGCGCCCAGCAGATCGACACCGCCCTCAACTCGGGCGTCACCACGATGATCGGCGGCGGCACCGGCCCGGCCGCGGGCACCAACGCCACCACCGTGACGCCGGGGCCGTGGCACATCGCGCGCATGCTGCAGGCGCTCGACGGGGTGCCGATGAACATCGGGCTCCTCGGCAAGGGACACGCGGGCGCCACCGAACCACTCGCGGAGCAGATCCGCGCAGGAGCGATCGGTCTCAAGGTGCACGAGGACTGGGGCTCGACCACGGCGTCGATCGACAACTCGCTGCGCGTGGCCGACGAGTACGACGTGCAGGTCGCGATCCACACCGACACCCTCAACGAGTGCGGCTTCCTCGAGGACACGGTGGCCGCGATCGACGGGCGCGTGATCCACACTTTCCACACGGAGGGTGCGGGCGGCGGCCACGCCCCCGACATCATCGCCATCGCGGGACATCCGAACGTGCTTCCCGCGTCGACGAATCCGACGCTGCCCTTCACCGAGAACACCATCGTCGAGCACCTCGACATGCTCATGGTGTGCCACCACCTCAACGCCGACATCCCCGAGGACGTGGCCTTCGCGGATTCCCGGATCCGCCCCGAGACCATCGCCGCCGAGGGGGTGCTGCACGACATGGGCATCATTTCCATCACCTCGTCCGACTCCCAGGCCATGGGCCGCGTCGGCGAGGTGATCACCCGCACCTGGCAGCTCGCGGACTCCATGAAGCGTCAGCGCGGCCCCCTGGACGGGGATCCCGACGGTGGCGACAACGCCCGGATCAAGCGGTACGTCGCCAAGTACACGATCAATCCCGCTCTCGCGCAGGGCATCGCCGAGTACGTGGGCAGCGTCGAGGAGGGCAAGTTCGCCGACCTCGTGCTGTGGAACCCCGCCTTCTTCGGCGTCAAGCCCGACCTGGTGCTCAAGGGCGGCCAGATCGCCACCGCTCTCATGGGCGACGCCAACGCCTCGATCCCGACGCCCCAGCCGCGCACCATGCGACCGCAGTTCGGGTCGATGGGGTCCGCCGTGCACGACGCCGCGATCACCTTCCTCTCCACCGCGGCGGTCGAATCCGGCGTCGCCGCCGAGCTCGGGCTGCGCAAGCGCACCCTGCCGGTCCGGGGGATCCGCACGCTCCGCAAGAAGGACCTGCCGCACAACGGCGCGACGCCCGACATCACCGTCGACCCCGAGACCTACGTCGTCGCCGTCGACGGGACGCCGGTCCGCTCCGAACCCGCCTCGTCCCTGCCCATGACCCAGCGCTACTTCCTGTTCTGAGAGGCGAGAGATGATCATCGAGACCGTTCTCGGCAACCTCGCCGACCTCGACCCCGCCGACCGGGCGGGGCTGCACCTGGAGCGCGTGCCCCTCGCCGGCGCCGACCTCGTCAAGCGGATCCAGCGGGTGCGGACCGACCACGACCGGGAGATCGGGCTGCGGCTCGCCGCCCCCGCCGGCCCGGACGGCGACCTGCGCGACGGCGACATCCTGCACCGCGACGAGAAGAACATCATCGCCGTCCAGGTGCTCGCGACCGACGTTCTGGTGATCGCCCCGCGCACCGTCACCGAGATGGGACGCACCGCACACGGGCTCGGCAACCGGCACCTGCAGGCGCAGTTCTTCGACGCCGACTCCGAGTACGGCGCCGAGGTCATGGTGGTGCAGTACGACCACACCGTCGAGGACTACCTCGCCCACCACGGCGTGCCGTACGACCGCCAGGACCGCGTCCTACCCACGCCCTTCCGGCACGCGGAGCACACGCATTGAACACTGTTTCTGTCAGGGAAAGCCCAGGTCGCGCCGTACCGAAACAGTGTTCAATCGGGGCGGGGGCGTCGCCGGGATACCTGCTCCCGCTGCTGCAGCTGAGCGATTCCGCCCTGCCGACGGGGGCCTTCAGCCACTCCTTCGGCATGGAGTCCTACCTCGCCGACGGCGCGATCACCGATGAGCACACGTTCGCAGCGTGGTTGCGGGCCTACGTCGCCCGCCAACTCGCGTACACGGACGGCCTCGCGATCCGCATGGTCTACGACGCCCTGCACCTCGGCGACCTCGACGCGGTATGGCGGCTCGACCGCCTCCTCGCCGCGCTGACCCTGCCCGAACAGGTGCGTACCGCCGCGGCGACGATCGGGCGGCGCACCGCCGAGGTCGGTGCCGTGGTGACGCCCGAGTCCTTCCTCGGCGACTACCTCGCCGAGCTGGACGCGGGCCGCTGCCACGGCCACCCCGCGGTCGCCTTCGCCCTGTTCGCCCACGCGGTGGACGCCCCGCCGGCCGCCGCGATCGAGGCGCACCTCTTCGCGGCTGTCACCTCGCTGACGCAGAACGCCGTGCGCGCCATCCCCATCGGGCAGACCGCGGGCCAGCGGGTGCAGCGCGCGATGCACGAGGTGGTGGCCGACGCCGTCGCCACCGCGATGACCCTGACCGACGACGACCTGGGCGCCGCATCGCCGGGCCTGGAGATCGCCCAGATGCGGCACAGGCGCCAGCGCGCGCGGATGTTCATGAGCTAGGAGGAATTCCATGACGACGATCCGGATCGGTGTCGGCGGCCCCGTGGGCGCCGGCAAGACGCAACTCGTGGAGCGCATCACCCGCCACCTCGCCGACGAGGTGTCGATGGCCGCCATCACCAACGACATCTACACCACCGAGGACGCGAAGATCTTGGCGCGCAACAGCGTCCTGCCCGGCGACCGCATCGTCGGTATCGAGACCGGCGGCTGCCCGCACACGGCGATCCGCGAGGACACGTCGATGAACGAGGCCGCGGTGACCCGCCTCGTCGCCGCGCACCCCGATCTGCAGATCGTCTTCATCGAGAGCGGCGGCGACAACCTCTCCGCCACGTTCAGCCCCGAGCTCGTGGACTTCTCGATCTACCTCATCGATGTGGCCCAGGGCGAGGAGATCCCGCGCAAGGCCGGCCAGGGCATGATCAAGTCGGACCTGTTCGTGATCAACAAGACCGACCTCGCGCCGTACGTGGGCGCGGACCTGTCCGTCATGGCCGCCGACTCCAAGGTCTTCCGCGGCGACCGTCCGTTCTGCATGACCAACCTCAAGACCGACGAGGGCCTGGACGGCGTGCTGGAGTGGATCCGCCGCGACGTCCTCATGCTCGACCTCGCGTGAGTGGACTCACCGGCGAACTGGCCCTGACCCTCGCGCCGCGGGGTCGGCGCACCGTCGCCGTGGCACAGCGGCACGCGGGCACCCTGCAGACCCTGCGCCCCATGTACCTTGACGATTCCGGGCAGGTCACCTACCACGTGGTGAACCCCGGCGGCGGCTGCTTGCGCGGCGACACGTACGCGATCGACCTCGAGTTGGAGGCTGACGCCCACGCCGTGGTGACCACGCAATCGGCGACCAAGGTGTACCGCACGCCCGACGGAGCCGCCGCGCAAGACATGCGGATCCGGCTGGGGCCGCACAGTGTCCTCGAGTACGTCCCGGACGCACTGATCCTCTACCGCGAGGCCACCTATCGGCAGACCTGCACCGTCGCGATGGACGAGTCCGCGTCGCTGGTCCTGGCGGAGATCGTGACGCCCGGTTGGTCGCCTGACGGTGCGCGGTTCCGCTACGACGAGTTGCGGATGCGGACGGAGATCCATCGCGGCGGCACCCTGTTCGCGGTGGACAACCTGCTCATCGAGCCGGGCCGGGCAGACCCGTCGGGGATCGGCTTCCTCGACGGGCACACCCACGTCGGCTCGTTGACCGCGGTCGATCCGCGGATCGACGACGCCCTGCTCGACGAGGTGCACGCGCTGACCGGGACCGTCGATGGCGTCCGGAGTGGGCTCACCGCGCTCGCCGGCCCCGGGTTCGTGCTCCGCTGCCTCGGCGACGACACCGCCGAGCTCGCCGGCCTGTTCGACGCCGTCATCGCGCTGCTCCGGTCCCGATGGACCGGACAGGCGCCCCTGAACCTGCGAAAGTACTGAAGGTGGAATCCATGACGAAGCCGAGCACCGCGCAGCGCCTGCGGACGGCGTGGTCCGCACTGGGCCCGGGCGACCGGCGATCGCTGTTCGGCATGACCGCGACGGTGGTCGCGCTGCACGTGGTGGGCTTCGGCGCCCTCGTCCTGCTGATCGCGCCCGGGCACTACCGGATCGGCGACGGCGGCGAGTTCACCATCGGCATCGGGCTGCTCGCCTACACCTTCGGCCTGCGGCACGCCTTCGACGCCGACCACATCGCCGCGATCGACAACACCACCCGCAAGCTGCTCGCCGATCGGGGGAGCCGGATCGCCGCAGGCGAGTGCAACCCGCGGCGGCCGCTGTCGGTGGGCTTCTGGTTCTCGCTCGGACACTCGACGGTCGTCTTCGGCCTCGCCGCCCTCCTCGCGCTGGGCGTGCGCGCCCTCGTCGGGCCCGTGGAGGACGAGAACTCGACGATGCAGACGGTGCTCGGCTTCATCGGCACCTCGGTGTCCGGCGTCTTCCTGTGGATCCTCGGGATCATCAACTTGGTGGTGCTCATCGGCATCGTGAAGGTGTTCCGCGACATGCGCTCGGGGCACTACGACGAGGCCGAACTCGAGGACCGGCTGAACAAGCGCGGCCTCATGAACCGTCTGCTGCGCGGGGTGTCCGGCTCGGTCCGCAAGCCCTGGCACATCTATCCCGTCGGTGTGCTGTTCGGCCTCGGCTTCGACACCGCGACCGAGGTGGGCCTCCTGGTGCTCGCGGGCGGCATGGCCGCGTTCACCCTGCCCTTCTACTGTATCCTCGTGCTGCCGATCTTGTTCGCGGCGGGGATGTCGCTCCTGGACACCATCGACGGTGTCTTCATGAACGCCGCGTACGGCTGGGCGTTCGCGAAGCCGGTGCGGAAGGTGTACTACAACATCACGATCACCTCGCTGTCCGTCGCCGTCGCGCTCGCGATCGGCACCGTCGAACTGCTGGGGGTACTCGCCGAGCGGGCGCACGTCGACTCCGGGCCGCTCGGCTGGATCGCGTCGATCAATCTGGACTATGCGGGGTTCGTGATCGTGGGCCTGTTCGTCGCGGTATGGGCCGTGGCACTGCTGATCTGGCGCTACGGACGGATCGAGGACCGCTGGACCGCGCGCTGAGCTAGCGTATCCGCGTGACCGGTATCGAGGTGCGCGCGGCGGACGTCTTCGAGGACGTGAGGCAGATCCTGGGGCCGAAGAAGGAGACCTCCAGCAACTGCTTCTGCCTCTCGTACCGCATCGGCTCCGTGGAGAATCAGACGCTGCGCGGGCCCGCGCGATTCGACCGGGTCCGGGGCCTCTGCGCGGAGGACCCGCCGCCCGGCGTCGTCGCCTACGACGGTGCCGACCCCGTCGGCTGGGCGGCGATCCATCCGCGGTCGGACACCAGCTTCGCAAAGAACCGTCGCATCCCGCACGTCGAGGGACACGAGGACCCGTGGTCGTTGTGGTGCGTGCGAGTGCGCCCCGGTCACCGCAAGCAGGGGATCAGTCATCACCTTGTCGCCGGGGCCGTGGAGTTCGCCCGGTCCCACGGCGCCTCCGTGGTGGAGGCGTACCCCGTGGACAACCAGGGCGCCAAGGTCGATCTGACGATGGCCTACGTCGGCACCCGCGCCCTGTTCGAGCGCGCGGGCTTCGAGTACGTCATGGACACCACGTCGGTGCTGAACGGCTTCACGCGGGTGCTGATGCGCTACCGGATCGCCGCGTAGGCGTCAGCGCCAGCCGAGGGCCGGGGCCACATCCTTGACCAGCGACTCGAGCAGGCGGGTGTTGTACTCCACGCCCAGCTGATTGGGCACCGTCACCAGCACGGTGTCGGCCTCGGCGATGCCCTCGTCGTCGCGCAGCTGCTCGACGAGCTCGTCCGGTTCGCCCGCGTAGGTGCGGCCGAAGACGGCGCGGAAGTCGTCGATCACGCCGAATTGGTCGTCGCTGGAGCGCTCGTGGCCGAAGTAGGCGCGGCTCTCGTCATCGATGATCGGCATGATGCTGCGGCTCACGGAGACCCGTGGCTCGTGATCGTGCCCCGCCTCGGTCCAGGCCGCGCGGAACTTCCGGATCTGGTTCGCCTGCTGCACGTGGAAGGGCTCGCCCGACTCGTCCGTCTTGAGCGTCGAGCTCATGAGGTTCATGCCGAGCTTGGCGGCCCACTCCGCGGTCGCGTCGGACGCGGCGCCCCACCAGATCCGGTCCCGCAGCGTGGGGGAGTGCGGCTCCACGCGCAGCAGCCCCGGCGGGTTGGGGAACATCGGGCGCGGGTTCGGCTGCGCGAAGCCGCCGCCCTCGAGCACCGTGAGCAGCACCTCGGTGTGCTCGCGGCCCATGTCGGCGTCGGTCTTCCCCTCGGACGGCTGGTAGCCGAAGTACTTGTAGCCCTCGATCACCTGCTCGGGCGATCCCCGGCTCACGCCGAGCTGGAGCCGTTCGCCCGCAATGAGATCGGCGGCGCCCGCGTCCTCCGCCATGTACAGCGGGTTCTCGTAGCGCATGTCGATCACGCCGGTGCCGATCTCGATCCGCGAGGTCCGCGCGCCGATCGCGGCGAGCAGCGGGAACGGGGAGCCCAGCTGCCGCGCGAAGTGGTGCACGCGGAAGTAGGCGCCGTCGGCGCCCACCTCCTCGGCCGCCACCGCGAGATCGATCGACTGGTGCAGGACATCGGCCGCAGTACGCGTCCGCGAGCCGGGCGAGTCGGACCAGTGGCCGAAAGACAGGAAGCCGATCTTCTTCATGGCCGCTTCAACTCCGGACTGCGGTCCGAATATTCCTCGGGTCGCCGCGTCGGGGAACGGCGCCGGGGCAGGGCCAGTCGAGGGGAGGGCTCTTCGCGGACCAGGTGTGCGTCGACCAGCCCGGGAACGTCGTCGACGGTGACCCGTCCGTACCAGGCGTCGTCCGGCTGTACCGTGACGACGGGTGCGTGATTGCACGGGAACTGACAGCCCGTGACCGTGATGAGTGCATCGTCGTCACCGAGCCCGGTGCGGCGCAGCTCGTCGCCGAACGCCGAGGTCAGTGTGGACGCCCCGAGCGCGGAGCAGCGCGGGCCGCGGCAGATCAGCACCTGGTGGCGGTGCTGCGGCACGTCCTCCCACGCGGGGGAATGCAGCGGGGCGGCATCGTCCGTCATCGGCGACCCACCCGCGGCGATCGCGGCGGCGAGCAGCCCGGCATCGGGCGCGGCCAAAAGCTGCGGCGAGAGCCGGACGGTCGGCGCACCGTCGTAGCCCCGGAGCCAGTGCGCGGCCACCCGGCGCAGCCACGACCGCCTGGGTCCCGGTTGCGCCCACCCCGTGCCGATCAGCAGCATGTCCGAGGCGCCGCGATCCGCGACCGCCGTCAGGACGTCGACGAGCGCCGGGTCGTGGACCTGCAGGAAGGCGGGAACCGCCTCGGCGCCGTCGGCGAGCGCGGCGAGTTCGTCGGGATCCACGCCCGCGGACATGCCGACGAGAATCGCGGTCACGGGAGCGCCCGGATGCCGTCGGCGACGCGACGCGCACCGTCGAGCAACCGCACGCCGGAGGTGGTCTCCGAGAAGGGGATCACGACGAACCGGTTCTCGCGGACCGCACGCAGCTGGCTCAGCGCGGGGTCCTTGCGCGCCTGGTCGATCCGCTCCTGCGCCGGGTGGCCGGCAGCATCCGCCACCACGATGACGTCGGGGTCCGTGCCGACGACGTTCTCCAGCGAGACCTCGGCCCAATTGCCCGGGAGGTGTGCGAAGACGTTCACGCCGCCGACCGACTCGATCAGCAGCTGCGGCGTGCCCTTACCCGCGCCGACGTTCAACCCGGCTTGCGCGCCGAAGTCCCACCACAGGATCCGCTGGCCGCGCGCGGCGCCCGTGAGCGCGGGACTTCGCAGCTCGGCCTTCTGCTCGTCGATCAGCTTCTGCGCCGCGGCGTCGGTCCCGAACGCCGTGCCCGCCGCGGTGAGCTCGTCCCAGACCAGGTCCCACGACGCGCGTTCGGGCTTGCGCGCGCAGCCCGCCGGGGCGAGCAACGTCGCAATGCCCTGCCCCTGCAGCCGTGCGCGATCCCCGGCGTTCTTCTCACTGAATGCCGAGTTGTACGAGCCGTAGACCAGGTCGGGCCGCACCGACAGCATCTTCTCCTGCGTCGGGTACTTCGCCGCGAGCACCGGGACCTTCGCGTAGTCCGCCGCGAATCGCGCTGCGACGGCGTCATCGAGGTAGGCGGTGCCCACCATCCGGTCGGCGACGCCGAGTGCGAGCGCCACCTCGGTCGCGCCCTGATTCATCGTCACGATCCGTCGCGGTTCGGCCCTCACCTCGGAGGCGAAGTCGCAGGTGGTGACGCGCACGGGGAAGCGCTCGGAGGCACTCGCGGCAGTCGGATTCGACGGTGCCGTGCCGCACCCCGCGACGAGGGCGGTCGCAGTGATGGGGAGGGCGAGGCAGGAGAGGAGGGTACGGGGCCGCATGGCAGGGACTCGTTTCGTCGGCCTCCCCGTGCGCGGGGGCGGCGATGGACACATCCGAGTCGGCCGGGTATCGGACTCGGGGCGTCACCACCCCACACCGTTGCGCGCCAGTCCCGGAATCCCACCGGGTTCCCCGGACCGAATCGGACTCCGACGTTAGCAGGCGGCACGGCGGCCGACGGCGGCGTCAGGCCCGGCGTTCCCGGACCGCGGCGATCGCGCTGAGGGCGACCGCCCATGCGGCGAGCATCGCCAGCGCGACCCACGGCGACCACGTCACCGTCTGCGCGGGGACGCCGATCGTCGCGAACTGGGCGCTGGTCGCGGGCAGCCACGCCGCCAGCGCACGACCGAAGGGCAGCGCGGGCACCGCGATCGCCTCCACCAGGAACCACCAGCCGAGCACGACGCCGACCGCCGCCGTGGTGGACGGGACGAGATGCCCGACCGCGAGCCCCAGCATCCCCAGGAGGGCACCGGCGACCGGGACGCTGATGAGGAGGTGCAGTGTCTGGGAACCGGGGGCCGGGAGGCCGGTGACGAGTGCGATCGCGACGGCCAGAACCGCGCTCAACAGCCCGGTCGCGGCGCCCGATACGCCGACCACCAGCGACTTCGCGCCGTAGCCGAGCAACGGCCGGGGCAGCAGGATCCGCGTCAGCGCCAGGGTGCCGTGCTCGCGGTCGAGGCCGATCAGCACGGCCCCGGCCACCGCGAGGAGCGCGCCGCCGACGAGCCCAGCACCGTACGCCGCGGTGGTCACCGACGCGTCGCGGAAGACCGCCGCGAAGACGCCCACCACCACGGCGACCGCGACGGAGATGCCGAGCGCGCCGCCGAGTGCCGCCCGGAATCCGCGGGAGGTCAACGCCTTCCGGGTCTCCGCGGCGACGGACCGTCGAACGACCCCGGGCGGCCGCGCGGGGGCCTCTGCGCGCACAGGAGCGTCGCCGCCATCGTCGTCCGTGAGCCGGAAGTAGAGCTCCTCGAGCCCGGAACGGCCCGGCGGCGCGGGCTCGACGAGTTCGGCGAGCGGTGCGTCCGCGACCACCCGCCCCTGGTGCAGCGCGACGATCCGATCGGCGGTCTGCTCGAGCTCGCTCAGCAGGTGCGACGACAGGAGGACCGTCCGTCCGCCGTCGGCGAGGGCGCGCAGCGTACGGCGGATCCACGCGATGGCCTCGGGATCGAGGCCGTTGACGGGCTCGTCGAGGACGATGACCGGCGGGTCACCGAGGACGGCACCCGCGATCGCGAGGCGCTGCCGCATGCCCAACGAGAATCCGCCGACGGGCCTGTCGGCCACGTCCTGCAGGCCGACCAGTGCCAGCGCCGCCTCGACGCGGTCGTCCGGCAGGCCGATCGCCGCCGCCATCCACCGCAGGTGCTCGTGTGCGGTCCGCGTCGGCGACGCCCATCCGGCGTCGAGCAGGACACCGATCGCGGTGCCGGGGTTCGGAAGATCCCCGTAGTGCCGGCCGTCGATCGTCACCGTCCCGGCAGAGGGCGTCTCCAGCCCCGCGATGAGCCGAAGAGTGGTCGACTTTCCCGCGCCGTTCGGTCCGATCAGTCCCGTGACCTCGCCCGACGGTGCGGTGAAGGACACGTCGTCGACGGCCACCGCCCCGCCGTAGCGGACCGTGACCCCGGAGAGTTCGATCACCGCGGCTTCGCGGCGACGATCGTGCCGGGCTTCGGTGTGGCTTTCGCGGAAGGCTTCACGGGCGTTGCGGTTTTCGCGGGCGCGCCGCCCTTGCCGCTCGCGGCGAGCTCGCCGAGCGCGGCCAATCCGCCGGTGGCGATGGGCGACCACTTGCCGGTCTGCAGGCCGATGAGCACCTGGTCCTCCCACGCCACGAGGCACGCGGCGGCGGGGGTGGCGGCGAGCTCCTGGAGGGCGGGCGCGAGGTCGTCGCCGGCCCTGGTCAGGGCCTCGATGACCTTGGGCCGGTACTGCGCGTAGAGGGGCTTGATCGCGTCGTAGACGGCCTGTTCGGCGGCGTTGAGCGCGCCGACGGGGCCCGCGAGCGCGGGCTGGGACTGCTCGATCACGGGCTTGATCGCGGCCAGAAAGGGGCCGAGCAGGCTGAGAATCGGGTCGTAGGCCTGGCCGGCGGCGAAGGCCTCGTCGGTGAAGGCTCCTGCCGCGGGCGCCAGCAGGATGAGCGAGGCCAGTCCGCCCTTCTCCCGCGGCTTCGGCCAGCCGAGCGGGCACTGGATGTCGGCCGGGTTCACGCCCGGCGTGACGGTGGATACCGCCCCGGTCGGCTGCGCCGGCGACGCCACCGGCCCGGTCGGCTTCGCAGCAGCGGACGGAGGCGCGGTCGAACTGCCCGGCGCCGGTGCCGGCTTCGGAGTCGGGGCCGCCGTCGCGGTGCCCGCGACGGGGACCGCGACCACAAGGGCGGCGGCGGCGACGGTGCGAGCGAGCGCGCGCGGAATGCGAGTCATGAGGCCTTCTTCGGTGCGGAGGAATCGGGGGACGCGGGCACACCGGCGGCGGTGGGCGGGAGGCCGGGCTCGAAGACGCCCTCGAGGTGCCAGACGCCGGTGAAGTCGTTGAACGGCCCGCCCTGGATGTGGCTGGTCCAGTCGAGCGTGAAGCGCCGGGTGGCGGGGTCGAAGGTGCCCGTCGCGGTGGGGCCGGTGGACTTCGCGGCGGCGGGCTGCGCGAGCCAACGTTGGGAGACGACGTCCCACGCCTTCGCCACCTGCTCCTGGCCGGCCGCGGCGGCGGCGGTGCGGGGCAACGGTTTCGGCGCGCCCTGGTTGAACTCCTGGTTGTTCCACGACGCGGCCCAGGCGGAGACGTCCGCGGTCAGCCGCGTGCCGGTGCGTGTCACGGAGGGCGTCGGGAGGGGCGCGCGGGTCTGCGGGTCGACGGCATTGGTGGAGATCCCGAACAGCACGTCGAAGAACTTCGTCGGCGTGATCACCGAGCCGGAGAGCGAGTCGCCGTTGCGGAAGCCCGGTCTCGCCTCGGACTGGTAGGCGCCGGTACGCAGGCCGCCCGCGGTGCCGGGAGCCAGAGCGGTGACCCGGCCCTCGTCGATCGCCGAGTTGGCGTTGTTGACGAAGGGCCCGTCGGCCGTGCCGCCGACGATCGCCATCTTGAAGTAGGTGCCGGTCGGCTTCCCGTCGGCGAATCCGCCCGGCGTGAACCGGAAGAGCCCGACGAGTTGCTCGGGCGTCTCCGGCTGCGACGGAGCGGGCGAACCACAGGCTGCGGCCGCCGCCGCGATCACCGCGACGAGCGCCGTTGCGATGGTGCGTCGTGGAGTCGGGAGCGCGGTCATGGGAGGGCCTTTCGTCGGGTCCCGGCGGCGATCACGCCCGCCACGGCGACGCCGAGGGTGAGTTCCGCCCACGGCAGGACGGCGAAGGTTCCGCCGGGTGTCGGGACGGCGGCGTTGGTGGATGCCAGGCGCCGGTAGTCGGGGAGGTTGTCGTTGATGGCGCCGGTGAGCGACGCGAGGTCGGAGGACACCGTCTGCCAGGAGGCGGTGAAGGCGCGGATCTCCGGCGTGCGGCGGACCGCCGTGCCGCGATCGATCTCCCCGACGGCGCCGACCAGGGAGAGGAAGTCGTGCTGGAGGCGTACCACCTGCTGCTCGGTCATGATCGGCGCGAACCGGTCGATCACGCGTCCCGCCGATCCGGCGCCGCCCACCAGTCCGGAGGCGAAGGGATGCACCAGCAGGACGACGGCGCAGACCGCCGCGGCCGCGGTCGCCCACCGACGCGGGGACGCCGACCGTGAGCGCACCAGCACCGCGCCCGCGACCGCCAGCACGATCCCGAGGAGCAGAAGCAGTTGGGGGAGCGTGCCGAGCCCGCGGATCCCGGCGAGGGCGTCGACGTCGGGCTTCGCCGCGCGCGCCGATGCGAGCAGTTCGCGGGCGTTGCTCTCGACGGCACCCGATCCGCTCGCGTAGTCGGCGGTGCGCGGAGCCCGGGCGAGGTGTCCCGCAGCGGATTCCGCGCGGGTGGCGGCCCCGAACCGGGCGATCGCGTCGACGTCACCGTCGAGTCGGGCGAGCGATTCGGGCGTCAGGTGCGGGGCGAAGGCGTCGAGCATCTTCGTCGCGCCGGCGGTGGTAGTGGGCAGGCCGCCCGCCACCGCGCCGAGTGCTAGGGCGAGACCGGCGATGAGCAGGAGCCACGCGGGACCGCGTCGCGCGGGCTCCGTCGCACCGGTGCGCGGCGGCGCGACGGCGCGGAGCCCCGGGACACCGCCGAGAAGCGTTCCCGCCGGGCTCGCCGGAACCGCTACTTGCTGTACGTACCGGTGAGATGCCACAAGCCGGTGAAGTTGTTGAACGGCCCGCCGACGATCTGGCTGGTCCACGTGATGCTGTAGCTGGAGCCGTTGATCGAGCCCGTGATGCGGCTGGTCTTGCCGGGGAGGCCGCCGCCCGGCTTCGGCGCGCCCTGGTTGAAGACCTGCCCGTTCCACGCGACGCCGAACGCGGAGAGGTCGCCGGACAGCGAGGAGCCGTTGCGCGTGATCGTCGGGACCGACGTCTTCGAGCCGGTCTGCGGGTCGGTGGCCTTGGTCGACGTGACGAAGTCGGAGCCGAAGAAGGTGCGCGCCGAGGTGACCTGCCCCTGGTACGAGCCCGAGGTCAGCGACCCGGACAGGGGAGTGATGGTCTTGTCCGCGTTGGTCGAGTTGCCGTTCGCGAGGAAAGGGCCGGAGGTGGTGCCGCTGGGCAGGATCATCCGGAAGTAGGAACCCGAGTCGATCGAGAACGTGCCCGTGAGGGTGTCGGCGTTCGCAGCGGGAGCGGCGACGACGCCGGCCGCGGCTGCTGCGGCCGTGGCGACCGCGGCGACGAGTGTCCGGCGGGGAAGAGTGGTGCGCATGGGGCGATCTCGCTTTCGGTCGAGGTGAAGGAGCCCGATGGAAGCTGAACGCTAGTTGCGGTCGTACGGCCCGCGAAGAGTTCCGATCACCGCGATCCGGGATCCGTGATCTCGGCCGCACGGGCGGTTCCGTGCCGCGAGGTCTTGCCGGAACGCGGTCGCCGGCGTAGATTTCAACACATGATGAATACCGAGTGCGTCGTGGTGGGCGGGGGTCCCGCGGGCATGGTCCTCGGTCTGCTCCTCGCGCGCCGCGGGGTACGAGTCACGGTGCTGGAGAAGCACTCCGACTTCCTCCGCGACTTCCGCGGCGACACCGTGCACGCCTCGACCCTGGCGCTCCTCGACGAGCTCGGACTGGGGGAGCGGTTCGCCGCGATGCCGCACCGCGACGTCGAGCGGATGGCGGTCCGGCTCGATGCGGGTGAGGCGCAGATCGCCGACTTCCGCCGGTTGCCCGGAGCGCACAAGCACATCGCCTTCGCTCCGCAGTGGGACCTACTCGACCTCCTCGCCGCCGCGGCCGTCGAGGAGCCCACGTTCACTCTCGTGCGGAACGCCGAGGTGACCGGCCTCCTTCGGGAGCGCGGTGCCGTGGCCGGGGTGCGCTACCGCGACCGGGAGACCGGTGAGGCGCACACCCTCGGCGCGGCGCTGACCGTCGCCTGTGACGGACGTTCGTCCGCCGTGCGCGCCGCTGCGGGGCTCGCGCCGCGCCGCTTCGGAGTCCCCATGGACGTGGTGTGGTTCCGGCTGCCCCGCGAGCGCACCGACCCCGACGGCGTCTTCGGGCGCCTGAGCGCCGGGCGGTTCGCGATCACCATCGACCGCGGTGACTACTGGCAGTGCGCCTACGTCATCCCCAAGGGGCGCGACGCGGCGCTCCGGTCCGCCGGGATCGAGGGCTTCCGCCGCGACGTGGCCGCGCTGCTGCCGTGGACGGCCGACCGGCTCGATTCGCTCGCCTCGCTCGACGACGTCAAGCTGCTCGACGTCGAGCTCAACCGGCTGCGTCGCTGGTACGCCGGCGGCCTGCTCCTCCTCGGCGACGCCGCGCACGCCATGTCGCCCGTCGGCGGCGTCGGGATCAACCTGGCCGTCGCCGACGCGGTGGCCGCCGCCCGCATCGTCGGCCCCGCCCTGCGGTCCGATGGGGCCGTTCCGCCCCGGCTGCTCCGGAGAGTCCAGCGGCGACGGTGGCTGCCGACCGCCCTGATCCAGGGAGTGCAGCGTGGGATCCACCGCGCGATCCTCGCGCGGGCCCTCACCGCGACCCCGGCCCGCGCACCCGCCGCACCGCGCCTTCCGCAGGCGCTCCGCGTGCTGCGACGATTCCCCGCGCTGCAGGGCGTGACCGCCCGGATGGTTGCGATCGGGCCCCTGCCCGAGCATGCGCCGCCGTGGGCCCGCCGCCCCGCCGCGCGCAGCGCCGCCGGTGGCTGAGCGGCCGTTGACTACAGTCGAGGCGTGAGCACTTCCACCATCGCGATCCTCATCGCCGTCGTCGCCGTCCTCGTGATCCTGGTGGCTCTGGCCACCGGCTTCTACCTGAACAAGCGCCGCCGGGTGTCGCTGAAGGACGAGACTCCGGAGCCGAAGAGCCTCGACAAGTCGGGCGGTTACAAGGCCGGCGGCGGCTTCATCTTCAGCGAGGGAACACGCGAGGCCGAGCCCGTGCCGCTGGTGCCGAAGGCGCCCTCCGCCCCGACGTCGGTGCCCGCGCCCGATGCCGCACCGTCGCTCGAGGACCTTCGGGAGACGCCCGAGCAGGCGGCCGCCGAGGCCGCGCAGGCGCAGGCCGACGCGCGCCTCGCCGAGGCCGAGGACGTCGATCCCGGGATCGCGAACGTCGCCCCGGAGGCTCCCACCGAGATCGAACACATCGAGGACGCGGCCGCGTCCGCCGCCCCTGAGGCGCCGCCCGCGCCCGATGCTTCCGCGGTGCCCGAGACGGCGGCCACGCCGGAGGCCCCCACCGAGACGCCTGCGCGGGTCGAGCCCGCCGCTCCGGAGGCGCCTGCCCCGGCGGAAGCTCCCGCCCCGGCGGAGGCTCCCGCGGAGGCGGCGGCACCGTCGGCGCCCGAGCTGGACGACATCGCGCCGACGGCGGGCCGCCTGGACCGGCTCAAGGGCCGGCTCGCGCGCTCGCAGTCGACGGTGGGCGCGTCGCTGCTCGGCCTGCTGGGCGCGGGCGACCTGGACGAGGAGTCCTGGGAGGAGATCGAGGACACCCTGCTCCTGGCGGACCTCGGCACTCCCACGACCATGGCCGTGGTCGAGAAGCTGCGCGACCGGATCGCGACGCAGGGCGTCTCCAGCGCCGCCGAGGCGCGTGCGCTCCTGCGTCAGGTGCTGATCGAGGAGCTGCACCCCGAGTACGACCGGAGCATCAAGGCCCTGCCGCACGCGGGAGCACCGTCGGTGCTGCTGGTCGTCGGGGTCAACGGCACCGGCAAGACCACCACCACCGGCAAGCTGGCGCGCGTTCTGGTCGCCGACGGCCGTCGGGTGCTCCTGGGCGCCGCGGACACCTTCCGTGCCGCCGCGGCCGATCAGCTGCAGACCTGGGGTGAGCGGGTCGGGGCCGAGGTGGTGCGCGGCAAGGAGGGCGCCGACCCCGCCGCCGTCGCCTTCGACGCCGTCGCCAAGGGCACCGAGGAGGGCGTCGACGTGGTCCTCATCGACACCGCCGGCCGCCTGCACACCAAGACGGGCCTCATGGACGAGTTGGACAAGGTCAAGCGCGTCGTCGAGAAGAAGGCCAAGGTCGACGAGGTGCTGCTGGTCCTCGATGCCACCATCGGCCAGAACGGCCTCGCGCAGGCGAAGGTCTTCGCCGAGGTCGTGGAGATCACCGGCGTCGTACTCACCAAGCTGGACGGCACCGCCAAGGGCGGCATCGTGTACGCCGTGCAGCACGAGCTGGGGGTGCCGGTGAAGCTCGTCGGCCTCGGCGAGGGCGCCGACGATCTGGCGCCGTTCGAGCCGGCCGCGTTCGTCGACGCCCTGCTGGGCTAGATCCTTCTCACGCCTGTGCACCGCGGATCCGCGTGATCCGCGGTGCACAGGCGTCCTGGCGATCGATCAGGCGATGGCCTGCTCGACGAAGGAGAGCTGGCTCAGCACGTAGGCGCGGGCCAGGTGGTGCAGTTCGATGGAGTGTCCGACGCCCGTCATCAGAGTGGTGGCGAAGGGCGCGGCGGTGAAGTGTCGCGCGACGGCGGCCATCGCCTCGTCGTCGGCGCGCCAGATGTGGTCGTGCTCGGCGAAGGTGAGACGCACCTGGACGGTGACGGCTGCGCCGACGGTGGGGAGCCGGTCGGCCCAGTCGACGACGTCGTAGAGCTCGGGCATCGGCATGGGGCGCAACAGTTCCCCATCGCGCGCGATCGCGGACGCGGGGTAGGTGCCCTCCGGGCCCAGCATGACGCCGGCGTGCGCCTCGGGCGGCAGCGCGATCGACGGGGCGTCGCCGCGCAGCCCGCCCCACATCTCGCGGATGCCGGGCTGCCACAGCTCGCCGAGGCCGCTGACCTCGATGCCGCGCGGGGTGCTCGACGACGCTGCGACGAGCAGCGCGAGCATGCCGCCGATCGAGTGGCCCACGAGCACGACCGGTAGGTCGAGGCTCGCGGCCAGGCCGTCCATCGCGGCGGTGAGGATCTTCGCCTGCTCGTCGAAGCCCAGCCGGTCTGCGGCGACATCGGCGCTGCCGCCGTAGCCCGGGCGGTCCACGGCGACCACGGTGTAGCCGAGGACGGGCGCGATGGTGAGCAGCGAATCGTCGCTGACCTGGAAGTACTCGGAGTCGTAGGTGCCGCCGTGCACGGCGAGGATCAGGGCGCGCGAGGTGCCAACGGGCCGGGCGATGCGGGCGGCGAGTGAGACGCCGTCGGCGACGAGGGTGATCGATTCCACGGGGGCGGTGGCGGTGGTCATGGTGAGGTCTCCTTGTGCGGGTGAGGCAAGAGTACGTCGATGGCGAGATTTCAACATCGATGTCAAGAAAACTCCGCGAACCCCTTGCTTGTCAACAATCATGTTGATAATTTGACTTCTATGTCAGAGACGATTGCGGTGATGCAGATGACCAGCCCCTTCCAGGAACCAGGCCTCGTTCCCTATCCGGACGATGTCGTGCTGCGGTACCGGGCCGACGGCCTGTGGCGCGGGGCGGCGCTCCCGGACGAACTCCGCGCCGCCGCCGGTGTGTTCGCCGAGCGGACCGCCCTGATCACGCCCGAGGTCCGGTGGACCTACGCGGAGCTGTTCGACCGCGCGGACCGGTTCGCTCGCGGCGTCCTCGCCGGCACCGACCTCGCGCCCGGCGAGCCGATCATGTTCCAGATGGGCAACGTCGCGGAGACGGTCGTCGCCTACCTCGGCGCGCTCATCGCCGGGCTGCGTCCCGTCTGCACCCTGCCGCAGCACGGCGTCCGCGAGATCGGCCTGCTCGCCGAGCATGTCGGCGCGCGGGCCACCGTCGTCCAGGGCGACTACGGAAAGGGGGAGACCATCGCCGTCGCTTCCGCCCTGCATGCCGACGGTGCCCTCCCTGTCGTCATCGTCGCTCGCGGCGCCGCGATCGGCGCGACCCCGACTTTCGAGGACCTCCTCGCGGCGGGCGCCACGGCACCGGCGGCGCCTGCTGTCGATCCCGAGCAGATCGCGCTGTTCCAGCTCTCCGGCGGCACCACCGGCCTGCCGAAGGTCGCGCCCCGGCTGCATGAGGAGTACGTGCACAACGCCCGCGCCTGGGCGCGTGCGCTGGGATGGGGCACCGAGACCCGGATCCTGTACCCGCTGCCGGTGATGCACAACGCCGGCATCGCGCTCGCCCTGCAGCCGGCGCTGCTCAGCGGATCCACGGTGGTCCTCGCGCCCACGCCGAAGATCCCGGAACTGCTCGATCTCATCGAGGCGGAGCGCCCGACGGTGCTGCCGCTCATGCCGCCCGCCCTCGTGGTGCGCCTGCTCGAGGAACCGCGCAGCGCCACTGCGGACCTGTCCAGCGTCGTGGATCTCATCGTGGGCGGGCAGGCCCTCCCCGAGGAGGTCTCAGAGCGGCTGCGCGACGAGCTGGGCATCCCGGTGCGGCAGATGTTCGGCATGGCGGAGGGGATGTTCCTGGTCACGCCCGACGGCGCCGGCGAGGACGTCCGGCACCACAGCGTGGGCGCCCCGGTCTCGCCCGCCGACGAGGTACGGATCGCCGAGATCGGCGGCGACGCCGAGGTTCCCGTCGGCGAGATCGGCGAGTTCTGCGCCCGCGGGCCGTACACGATCCGCGGCTACTACCGCGCCGAACAGCACAACCGGGACGCCTTCAGCGCCGACGGCTTCTACCGCACCGGCGATCTCGCTCGCGCCCACGTGATCGACGGCGTCACCGTCTACTCGATCGAGGGGCGGATCAAGGACGTCATCAACCGCGGCGTCGAGAAGATCCATGCGGAGGAGGTCGAGGAGGTGCTGCTGCGGCACCCGGACATCGTCAGCGCGGCGCTCGTCGCCATGCCCGACCCGGTACTGGGGGAGAAGGCCTGCGCGTACCTCATCGTCGAGGACGGGCGCCCCGCGCCGACGGTCACGACGATCGGCGAGTTCCTCACCGCGCAGGGCCTCGCCGGCTACAAGCGCCCCGAGCGGATCGAGGTCGTCGACCAGTTCCCCCTCTCCAACGTGGGGAAGGTCTCCAAGAAGGACCTGCGCGAGCGGGTCGCCGAAGCACTGCGCGCCGAGTCCGCGCGTTGACCGACACGAACACGAGGAAGACGATCATGAGCAACAGGACGGTAGCGATCATCGGCGGCGGGCCCGCCGGACTGGCCGCGGCGCGGCTGATCAAGCTCGGCGACCCCCAAGCGCGGGTCACGGTGTACGAGCGGTCGGACGCCAGCGGCGAGACCTTCGGATTCGGTGTGGGGCTGACGGAGTCGACCATGTCCAACATGGCCGCCGCCGACCCGGTCACCGCGGACCGGCTGCGCGAGGCCAGTCACGACGGGCACAGCCTGGTGCTGCGCACCGGCGACCGCCAGGTCGAGTTGCACGGCGCGCGGAACCTCGCGATCGGCCGCGCCGTGCTCCTCGAGGTGCTCACCAAGTCGGCACTCGAAGTGGGCGTGGACATCCGGCTCGGCGCGAAGACCGGGATCGATGACATCGCGGCCGACGTGATCATCGCCGCCGACGGCGCCCGCAGCGCCGTCCGGGAGCGCTTCGCCGCCGAGCTGGGCGCTTCCGTCAGCTACGGCAGCCTCCACTTCATGTGGTGTGGCACCGATTTCGCGGTCGACGACGCGAACTTCACGTGGCGCACCCGGGGCGACGCGACCTTCGTGGTTCACGCCTACCCGTACGCCGACGACCGCAGCACCTTCCTCATCGAGACCGACGACCACTCCTTCCGCGCGGCGGGCCTGGACCGGTTCGCCGACGAGACGCCCGTCGGCGAGTCCGACGAGCGCAGCCTCGCGCTGCTCGAGGACGTCTTCATCGAGGAGCTCGGCGGGCGCAAGCTGCTCGCCAACCGCACCCGGTGGGCGCAGTTCCCGACCGTCTCGCTGGACCGGTGGTCGACCGGCAACGTGGTGCTCATCGGCGACGCCGCGCACACCGCGCACTACACCATCGGGTCCGGCACCAAGCTGGCGCTCGAGGACGCCATCGCCCTGGCCCGCGCGCTGTCCGAGCACGCCGACACCGCGGAGGCCTTCGCCGCCTACGAGGCGGCCCGGCGCCCGTACGTGAGCCGGTTCAAGCACCTCGCCGCCCGGTCCCAGAACTGGTGGTCCAGCTTCCGTGAGCGCACCGTGGAGGCGCCCGAGCGGATCGCGCTGTCGTACATGACCCGCGCCGGCAACCTGGGTCTCGGGCACTACGCCGCCGAATACCCGCAGGTCGCCGCCGCCGCGCTGCGCGACCTGGGGGAGGCGCCCGTGGCGGCGCCCGGCACCGTCGACGACTGGGTATTGAGCCGTCCGCTCGCCACCGAGGCGCTGTCCGCGCCCGGGAGGGAACTGCCGGCCGGCGGGCTCGACGGTGCCGACGCCGTCCGCGCCGAGTGGTCGGGCGGAGAGGTGTGGGGTCCCGCGCACGACGACCTCGTCGCCGAGCTGCGCGGCGCCGACGCGCCGCTCGTGGTGCTGGGCGGACCGTCGGGCCCGACCGACGTGGGCGCCCGGATCGACCTGGCCGAGCGGGTGCGATGGGCCGGCAAGGTTGTCGTCGTCGAGGTACCGGCGGCGCTGCGGTCCGAGGGGGCCGCGGCGGTGGGCGCGGGCCGGGCGGACGCCGTCGTCACCACGGCGTGAGCCGGAGGCGTGCGTACACTGCGACCCATGGCGACGGCGGAACGCACGGGTAGAGCGAGCGGACAGCGACGGCGCGATCTGGTGATCGGCGACGTGCTCGACGCGGCCACGGACCTGTTCGCCGCCAAGGGCTACGACGCCACCAGCCTGCAGGACATCGCCGACGCCGTCGGGGTGTCGCGGCCCGCGCTCTACCACTACATCGGCAGCAAGGAGGACCTGCTGGTGATGCTGGTGGAGCGGGTCTCGCAGGCGCTCGCCGACGTCTTCGCCGAGCTCAGCGCCCGCGCCGACCTCGAGCCCACTGAGAAGCTGACCATCCTCACCGAGCAGCTCGTGCGACAGCGCGCCGAGCACCCGAGCCAGTTCCGCATCCTCGACCGCTCCGAGATGATGCTGCCGAAGGAGGCGGGGGAGGACCACGCCGCCGCGCGCCGCCGCGTGCTGCGCGAGGTGGTCGCGATCATCGAGGAGGGCATCAAGGCGGGTCAGTTCACGCCCGTGGACCCCCGCACCGCCGCGCTGAGCCTGCTCGGCATGTGCAACTGGGTGGCGTGGTGGGCAAAGCCCGCTAACGGCGTGGAGGTGCAGGCCATCGTCGACACCATCAGTGCCCTCGCCCGACAGATGCTCTGCGTCCCGCAGGTCGACGGTGCCGTGGCCGGCCCGGCCGATCTGCTCGCCGAGATCCGCAGCCGTCTGGACCGGCTCGAACCCCTGATCTGAGAGCATCTTCCGCGCGCGTCACGCCCGCTCCGCCTCCCGGCGGGGCGGGCGTCGTCGTTGTGTCGTGACATCGTCGTCACGAACCTGACATTAGTGTTGACATTTGAACGGTGACGTCGAATACTGGGGAGGAAGGCGAAACCCCATCGGAGGAGAACCATGAGCGCCAAGCCCATTCGGATCGGACTGGTCGTCCCCAGCTCGAACGTCACCGTCGAGACCGAGATGCCGCTCATCCTGGCCCGGCATCCGGAGCAGGACTTCACCTTCCACTCGAGCCGGATGCGCATGAAGAAGGTCTCGCCCGAGCAGCTCGCCGCGATGAACGCGCAGCGCGAGCGGTGCGTCATCGAGCTCGGTGACGCCGGTGTCGACGCGATGCTCTACGCCTGCCTCGTCGCCATCATGTCCACCGGCCTCGGCGAGCACCACAAGGTCGAACTGTCGATCGCCGAGCAGCTCGCCTCCGGCGGCAGCGAGGCGTCGGTGCTCTCCAGCGCCGGTGCCCTGGTGGACGCCCTCGCGGACATGGGGGCGAAGCGGATCGCCGTCGTCACCCCGTACCTGCGCCCGCTCGCCGAACAGGTGATGGCCTACCTCGAGCACGAGGGACTGACGGTGACCGACTGGCGCGCCCTCGAGGTGGCCGACAACGCCGAGGTCGGCTGCATCCCCGGCGACCGGGTCATGGAGGCCGCCCGCAGCATGGACCTGAGCGGCGTGGACGCGCTCGTCCTCTCCGCCTGCGTGCAGATGCCGTCGCTCGACCTGGTCCAGGCCGCCGAGGACGAGTTCGGCGTGCCCGTCATCACCGCCGCCACCGCCGGTGCGTACCGCATCCTGCGGGCGGTGGGTGCCACCGTCGACATCCCCGGCGCCGGCTCGCTGCTGCGGGCCGACGCCCCGGCCACCGTCGACGCCTAGAACCCGAACCCGTCCCCGAAAGGAGCACCGCCATGACCGAGAACACCGAGCACCGCGTGCAGGGCGTCGACCACGCCGCCTTCCCCACCTTCGACCCCGTGGGCACCGTGCGGTTCTACAACGGCGTGCTGAAATTCCCCATCGTCCACTCGATCTGCGCCGCCGGCTGGGGCCCCGAGGATCACCCGGACTTCATCCACTTCTTCTTCGACATCGGCAACGGCGACCGGATGGCTTTCTTCTACTACTTCGGCCTCGAGCCGATCGGCGATCCGAGCGCCCCCGGCGACTCCTGGGCACGGCTGCCGCAGGGCACGCCCGGCTACTTCGTCAACTCGCGCCACCTCGCGATCCACGTGGAGAGCGAGGAGGACCTGCTCGAATACCGCCGCCGCCTGGACGATTCCGCGTGGCCCTGCGAGATGCAGGTGATGCACGAGACCATCGAGTCGATCTATACGCACGACCCCAACGGCTACATGATCGAGATCACCCGGGCTCTGCGCCCGGTGACACCGCAGGAGGATCTCGACGCCGCGCTCACCATCGAGGCGCTGTGCGACGTGGTCGGCGGCGGCGCACCGTCGATGGACGCGCTGCTGGTCCGGAAGGCCGAGCTGATCGTCGAGCGCGCCGAGGCGTGGGAGAAGGAGGCCGTGCGATGAGCCGCATGTACGTCCTGGACGTCCCGGAGAACGAGGGCGTCGTGAAGGTCGCGGGCGCCGAGCCCGACGTCGACATCGAGAAGGTGGGTCCGTACTTCCGGATCACCCGGCCCGAGGAGATCGTCATCGATCGGCGCGCCACCGGTTGCCGGCACGCCGTCTGGTACAGCTCCCTCGCGGGCCTCGAGGACTCGCGCGTCGCGCAGCACGACAAGGACGCCCTGCGGGTGGTGGACCGATGACCACCGCCGAGCGCACGACCGCGACCGCGGGCGTCGGCGCGGGCCGGTACCTCGACGCCGAGGCGGTGCCCGAGGGCACCGTCGCGACGCCGGTCGAGCTCACCACGGTTGACGGGGCCAAGGTGGCCGGCGTGCTGCGCACCGTGCCCGGGGCCACGGCCGTCGCCTTCCTCATGCACCCCCGCCAGGACTTCACCCACCACGTGCTCGTGCCCGAGTTCCTGCGGCGTGGCGTCGCGGTGTGGACGCAGGGCAGTCGCACCCAGGGCAACGACCTGACGCTGCTGCACGAGCAGGCGCTGCTCGACATGGCGGCGGGGCATGTGTACCTGCGGGAACAGGGCTTCGAGACAGTGATCGCCGTCGGCCACTCCGGCGGCGGGGCGCTGGCCGCCTTCTACGTCGAGCAGGCGAGCCTGCCGGCTCAGGAGCGGCTCGCCGGCACTCCCGGCGGGAAGCCGGTGGCACTGCGGAAGGCCGTGATGCCGCTGCCCGACCATGCGGTGTTCATGGCGCCGCATCCCGGCCAGGGGGAGCTGCTGCTGCGGATGATCGACCCGTCGGTGGCGGACGAGGCCGACCCGCTGTCCGTGGTGCCGGAGCTGGACCCGTTCAGCCCCGCCAACGGCTACCGGCCGGCTCCCGAGGCGTCGTCCTACCCGCCGGAGTTCGTGGAGCGGTACCGCGCGGCGCAGCGCGCGCGGGTGGAGCGGCTCGACGCCGTGGCCCGGGAGCGGGTCGCGACGGCGCGGGAGGCGCAGCAGCGGTTCAAGGAGAGCGGCGATCCGGCGGACCGTCGGGCCGCGCTGGCCACCGAGTTCGTCACGGTCCACCGCACCGACGCCGACCTGCGCTGCATGGACCCGTCGCTCGACCCCAACGACCGGCCGTACGGCTCGCTGTTCGGCTCGCGGCCGGACCTCACGGACTACGGCGTCGTCGGCTTCGGCCGGCTCACCACCCCAGAGGCGTGGCTGTCGACCTGGTCCGGGCTGAGCAGCCGCGCCGGCTTCCTGCGCTGCGCGCCCGCGGTGAGCATGCCGACGCTGTTCATCGAGATCACCGGCGACCAGGCGTGCTTCCCCGACGACGCCCGCGCCATGGTCGCCGCCATGGGGACCGACGACGTGAAGCACGTGCGCGTGCGGGGCAAGCATTTCGGTGCCGCCCTGACCGAGGGTGAGCCCACGGCGGCGGCCCTGGCGGGCGACGAGATCGAGCGCTGGCTGACGGCCCGCGGAATCGGAGACGCCGCCCACTAGCGATGCTCCTCACGATGTCGACTTCTGCGGCCTCGGACCGCCTCTCCGGGCATACGCACTGCCGCAGAGCTCGACATCGTGAGATTGCTCCGGCTCGGATGTCGAAATCGGGCCCGGCCGTTCGACGAGGAGGTGAAGGACTCCTCACCGAAAGGCCGACATCATGCCCAGCACCGATCAGCGCACCGACTACCTCACCGCCACCACCACGATCGACGCCCCACCCGAGGCGGTGTTCGACGCGCTCACCGACGTCCGGGAGTGGTGGAGCCGGAACCTCATCGGGCACAGCGCCGACCTGGACGACGAGTTCGTCTTCACCGACGACGTCCGGTACCCGGGCAAGACCGCGCGCGCGAAGACCGGTATCCGGTTCTGCCGATTCCAACTCACCGAGGTGCAGCCGCCGCATCGGCTGGTGTGGCACGCGGTCGACGCCGAGCTCACCTTCATCGACGACCATCGGGAGTGGACCGGCACCGACGTGGTCTTCGAGGTCACATCCGGACCCGCGGGCACCGACCTGCGCTTGACCCACGTGGGCCTCACGGCGGAGTCCGAGTGCTTCGAGGCCTGCTCGCGCGGGTGGAGCTTCTTCGTGACCACCAGCATCCCCGCCCTCGTGACCACCGGCGTCGGCGCGCCGATCGCGCGCTACACCGACGTGCGGTAGCGGCACCGTCGGAAACACGCGCGTAACCGTACGGCGCGAAGCCGGGCGCACCGGTTACACACGGGCAACACGAGCGCCTCCGCCGGGAAACGGTCACGGCAGAAGCTGTTCTCACTCGCGCCGCAACGGTGGCGCGCCCGAGGAGGTTTCCCGTGCTCTTGGCTTCTGTGCCCGACGAACTGTTCGGCAAAGTCGACTCCGGCACCACCGCGTGGATGCTGATGTCCGCGGCGTTGGTGCTGCTCATGACGCCCGCTCTCGCGTTCTTCTACGGCGGGCTCTCCCGCCAGAAGAGCGTGCTCAACATGATGATGATGTCGATCGGGTCGCTGGGCCTGGTCTCCGTGATCTACGTGCTGTGGGGCTACTCGACGTCCTTCTCCGGGGAGGGCAACTACCTCGGGCTCTTCGACAACCCGTTCAAGTACTTCGGGCTCGACCAGCTGATGGAGACGAAGACCTCGGGTGAGGACACCCTGGTGGTGCTCAACGCCGCGGGCAGCGGCCTCCCGGCGATCGTCTTCGCCGGGTTCCAGTTGACGTTCGCGGTGATCACCGTCGCTCTGATCTCCGGCGCCCTCGCCGAGCGCGTGAAGTTCGGCACGTGGCTGCTCTTCACGGGCATCTGGACCACCATCGTCTACCTGCCGCTCGCCCACATGGTGTGGGGCGGCGGCCTGCTGTCGAACGCGGAGGGCGGCATCGCCGCGAAGCTCTTCGGCACCACCGACGGCAAGGCCACCGTGGCCCCCATCGACTTCGCCGGCGGCACGGTGGTGCACATTAATGCGGGCATCGCGGGCCTGGTCCTGGCGATCATCGTCGGCAAGCGCCTGGGCTTCGGCAACCAGTCCTACCGCCCGCACAACATCCCCTTCGTGATGCTCGGTGCGGCGCTGCTGTGGTTCGGATGGTTCGGCTTCAACGCCGGATCCGCGCTCGGCGCGAACGCCACTGCCGGCCTGGCCTGGGTGAACACGACCGCCGCCACGGCCGCCGCGATGCTCGGCTGGCTCGCCGTGGAGAAGTTCCGTGACGGACACGCCACGACGGTGGGCGCCGCGTCGGGCGTCGTCGCCGGCCTGGTCGCCATCACCCCGGCCTGCGCGAACGTGACACCCGTGGGCGCCATCGTCCTGGGCGTCGTCGCCGGTATCGCCGCTGCTTTCGGTGTGGGGCTGAAGTCCAAGTTCGGCTTCGACGATTCGCTCGACGTGGTCGGCGTGCACCTGGTGGCCGGGCTCATCGGCACCGTCGCGCTCGGCTTCCTCGCCAAGGACACCGGCCTGTTCTACGGCGGCGACTACAAGCAGCTGGTGGTGCAGATCGTGATCGCGGCCGTCGCCCTGGCGTTCACGGCCGTCCTCACGGCGGTCATCGCCTTCGCGCTCAAGCCGCTCGGCTGGCGCGTCGACAAGGAGGAAGAGGCCGACGGCATCGACAACTCCGAGCACGCCGAGACGGCTTACGACCTGGTCTGAGGCGACCGGATCTAAGCTGAATCCACTACCGACTTACGCGAAGGAAACTCTTATGAAGCTGGTCACCGCGATTGTCAAGCCCTTCACGCTCGAGGACGTGAAGGCGGGTCTCGAGCAGGCCGGGATCCTCGGTATGACCGTCAGCGAGGTACAGGGCTACGGGCGGCAGAAGGGCCACACCGAGGTGTACCGCGGCGCCGAGTACTCCGTGGACTTCGTGCCGAAGGTCCGCATCGAGGTCGTCGTCGACGACGCCGTCGTGGACAGCGTGGTCGACGTGATCGTCGAGGGCGCCCGCACCGGCAAGATCGGTGACGGCAAGGTCTGGGTCACGCCCGTCGAGTCCGTCGTGCGCGTGCGCACCGGCGAGCGCGGCAACGAGGCCCTGTAGGAGACGCCGATGACGGTGCCGGAGAGGGTGAGCGTGCCGGGCACGGAGAGCGGGACGCCCGAGAGCGAGAGCGCGGGCCACGGCGGCGCGAAGGAACTGGTCGCCGCGCGCACCCGTCTGCTCGACCGCGCGGCGGGCCCGCACCGCCTCGACCCCGCCGCCCTGCGCGGCGCCCTCGCCGACCTCGCCGAGGTGTGGCTCACCACGCACGGCGCCGCCGCCGGCATCGGCCCGGACAGCGGGCTCGCCCTCGTGGCCGTTGGAGGGCTGGGGCGGCGGGAGTTGCTGCCCCACAGTGACTTCGATCTGCTTCTCGTGCACGACGATGGGCTCGACCCGGCGCGCGTGACCGCGGTCGCCGAGAGCATCTGGTACCCGCTGTGGGACGCCCACATCAAGCTCGATCACAGCGTCCGCACGGTGCCCGAGGCCGTCCGCGTCGCGGAGTCGGATCTCACGGCCGCGCTCGGGCTGCTCGACGCCCGGCACATCGTGGGCGACGAGGAGATCACGAATCTGCTCATCAGCGGCGTACGGCGGCAGTGGCGCGCCGACATCCGCTCCCGCGTGGACGACCTCGTCGAGCAGGCCCGCGAGCGGTGGCGCCGCTCGGGCGAGATCGCGCACCGCGCCGAGCCCGACCTCAAGAACGGCCGCGGCGGGATGCGCGACGTCCAACTGCTCCAGGCGCTCTCCCTCGCCCAGCTCACCGACGGGATCCCGACCCCGTCGGCCAGCCCGAGCGGGACCACCGGGAACGACCTGGCCGCGGCGTACGCGCGGCTGCTCGACGTGCGGACCGAGCTGCATCGCATCTCCGGCCGCGCGCGGGACCAGGTACGCGCGCAGGAGGCCGATGAGATCGGGGCCGCGCTCCGGCTGGGCGACCGGTTCGACCTGGCCCGCACCATCAGCGACAGCGGGCGCACGGTGGCGTACGCCGTGGACGTGGGCATCCGCACCGCGCAGAACGCCCTGCCGCGCCGCGGCTTCTCCCGGCTGCGCCGCCCACCCGTCCGGCGGCCTCTCGCGGAGGGCGTCGTCGAGCACGCGGGAGAGGTCACCCTCGCCCGCGACGCCCGGCCGGACCGGGACACGGGCCTCACGATCCGCGTCGCCGCGGCGGCGGCTGCGTCCGGGCTGCCCATGTCGGCGTCGACGCTCGCTCGGCTCGCCGAGGTGACGCCCGCCCCGCGCAGCCCGTGGCCCGCGGAGACCGTCGCCGACCTGCTCGCGCTGCTCGGCTCCGGCCGCAGCGCCGTCCCCGTCATCGAGGCCCTCGACCGCACCGGCCTGTGGGGCCGTCTGCTGCCCGAGTGGGGCGCCGTCCGCGATCTTCCCCCGCGCGACGCCGTGCACACCTGGACCGTCGACCGGCACCTCGTCGAGACGGTCGCGCACGCCGCCAACCGCGCCACGGACGTCGCCCGCCCTGACCTGCTCGTCCTCGGCGCCCTCCTGCACGACCTCGGCAAGGGCCGCGGGGGCGATCACAGCGTGATCGGCGCCGAACTCGCCGAGGCCATCGCCGCCCGCCTCGGGCTGCCCGCCGCCGACACCGCGTTGCTCGCGGCGATGGTGCGGCACCACCTGCTGCTGCCGGCCGTCGCCACCCGCCGGGACCTGGACGATCCCGCGACGATCGAGATGGTCGCGGAGAAGCTCGGGCACGACCCCGTCCTGCTGGAGCTGCTGCACGCACTCGCCGAGGCCGATTCCCTCGCGACCGGCCCGGGTGTCTGGGGCGACTGGAAGTCGCGCCTCATCGGTGAGCTCGTCCGCCGCACCGCCCGCGTGCTGGACGGCGCGCCCGCGCCGCAGCCGGGGCCCGTCCCGGAGGAGGTGGCCGCGCTGGCCGCCGCCGGGGGGACGCACGTCCGGATCACGCCGGTGCCCGCGCTGGGACCGCACACCTTCACCGTGGCCGTCGTCGGGCCCGACCGGCGCGGTGTGCTCGCCCGGATGGCCGCGGTGCTCGCTCTCGCGGGCCTGCGGGTGCACAGCGCGTCCGTGGCCGGCGTGGGGGAGTCCGCGGTCAACACCTTCGTCGTGGTCCCCACCTTCGGCGACCCGCCCGACCCCGCGCTGGTCCGGCAGCGGCTGCTCGCCGCTCTCGACGGCGCCGACGTGCTCGCGGAGCTCCGCCGCCGCGAACGCGCCGCGACGGCCCCCGTCGACGGGAGCGCCGCCGCACCGCCCCTGCGGGTGGCGGCGCCGCCCCGGCTGCGCTGGTTCGACGGTGCGCCCGGCACCGTCGTCCTCGAGGTCCGCGCCGGAGACACCCCCGGCCTGCTCGCGCGGGTCGCCGGAGCGCTCGACGAGACCGGGATCGACGTGCGGTGGGCGAAGGTGGCCACGCTCGGCGCGACCGCCGTCGACGTCTTCTGCCTGAGCGTCCCCGGCGATGAGACCGCGCTACGGGCGAGCGCCGAGAGCGCGGTCCTGGCCGTTCTGCCGGAGGCCGCGCCGCCTGCGCCACCGGAGGACGAACCGACCCGATAGTCTGGAGCAATGTTCGAATCCCTCTCCGATCGGCTCACAGGCGCGCTCAAGGACCTGCGCGGCAAGGGCCGGCTGACCGATGCCGACATCGACTCGACGGCCCGCGAGATCAGGCTCGCGCTGCTCGAGGCCGATGTCGCGCTGCCCGTGGTGCGCGCCTTCGTCGCCCGGGTCAAGGAGCGGGCCAAGGGCCACGAGGTCTCGGCCGCGCTCAACCCGGCCCAGCAGATCGTCAAGATCGTCAACGAGGAACTCGTCGGGATTCTCGGCGGCGAGACCCGGCGGCTGAACCTGGCGAAGACCCCGCCGACCGTGATCATGCTCGCGGGTCTGCAGGGCGCCGGTAAGACCACGCTCGCCGGAAAGCTCGCCAACTTTCTCAAGAAGCAGGGCCACACGCCCATGCTGGTGGCCTGCGACCTGCAGCGTCCCGGCGCCGTCGACCAGCTCAAGATCGTCGGCGAGCGCGCCGGCGTGCCCACCTTCGCCCCGCACCCCGGCACCTCCGTCGGCGGCGAGGGCGCCCTCGGGGTGAGCGCGGCCGATCCCGTCGAGGTCGCGCGCGGCGGCATCGCCGAGGCGAGGGCGAAGCAGCACGACGTCGTCATCGTCGACACCGCCGGCCGCCTCGGCATCGACGAGGAGCTGATGGGCCAGGCCCGAGCGATCCGCGACGCCGTGAACCCCGACGAGGTGCTGTTCGTCCTCGACGCCATGATCGGCCAGGACGCGGTGACCACCGCGCAGGCCTTCGCCGACGGCGTCGACTTCACCGGCGTCGTGCTCACCAAGCTCGACGGCGACGCCCGCGGCGGCGCCGCGCTCTCGGTCCGCGAGATCACCGGCAAGCCGATCCTGTTCGCGTCCACCGGCGAGAAGCTCGACGATTTCGACGTCTTCCACCCGGACCGAATGAGCTCGCGGATCCTCGGTATGGGCGACGTGCTCTCGCTCATCGAGCAGGCCGAGCAGCACATGGATCAGCAGAAGGCGGAGGAGGCGGCCGCCAAGATCACTTCCGGCGAGCTGACCCTCGAGGACTTCCTCGACCAGATGCTGATGATCCGGAAGATGGGCCCCATCGGGAACCTGCTGGGCATGCTGCCCGGCGCGGGCCAGATGAAGGACGCCCTCGCGGCCGTCGACGACAGCCAGCTCGACCGCATCCAGGCCATCATCCGCGGCATGACGCCCGCCGAGCGCTCCGATCCGAAGATCATCAACGCCTCCCGTCGCCTGCGCATCGCCAAGGGCTCCGGCGTCACCGTCACCGACGTGAACCAGCTCGTCGACCGATTCTTCGAGGCGCGCAAGATGATGTCGCAGATGGCCGGCTTCGGCGGGGGCGGCGGTCCCAAGCGCCTGTCCAAGCGGAAGCAGAAGGGCAAGCAGGGCAAGAAGAACAACCGCGCCCGCCAGACCGGTCCGGCGGCGCCCCGGATGGGTGGCGGGTTCCCGGGCATGCCCGCCGGGATGGACTTGTCGGGCATGCCCAAGGGCCTCGACCAGTTGCCCCCGGGACTCGAGGGCATCGACATGGCCGCGCTCGAGGAGCAGCTCCGCAAGAAGCGGTAAGGCGTCGAGGGATCGGCAGAATTCTCGTTCGCGGCGGGGATATCGATCGTGACGTCGAAATCGCCCGGTTTCACGACGTAGGGTTGCCCGGGTGAGCGATCTGCACTTCTCCGGCGTCGTCCTGCCCGGTGGCGAGGGCGAATTCTGGGTGTCCGACGGTGCGGTGCACCTCGCCGATCCGGGGACGGCGGGCCCACGCACCGAACTGGCGGGCTTCGCGGTGCCCGGCTACGTCGACGCGCATTGCCACGTCGGCATCGTGGAGGACGGCGAACCCGACCTGGTGCGCGGCCGCGCGCTGGCGCTGGAGGACGTCGCCGTCGGTGTCACCGTGATCCGCGAGCCCGGTTCCGACCTCGACACGTCGCCCCTGGACGGGCAGCCCGGGCTGCCGCGCTTCGTGCGCATGGGCCGACACATCGCGCTGGTCAAGCGGTACACCCGCGGGCTCGGCGAGCAGCTCGACGACCCGTCGCAGCTCGTCGACGCCGTCCGGCGCCGCGCCGCCGAGGGACACCCGTGGATCAAACTCGTGGGGGACTGGATCGACCGGTCGGTCGGCGATCTGACGCCGCTGTGGCCGGACGACGTGCTCGCCGAGGCCGTCGCCGTGGCCCACGACGCGGGCGCCAGGATCACCGCGCACGTCTTCGGCGAGGACGCCCTCCCGGGCCTGTTGGCCGCGGGCGTCGACGCGATCGAGCACGGCTCCGGCCTCACGGCCGACACCATCGAGACCATGGTGGAGAAGGGGATCGGGCTCGTGCCCACCATGATCCAGATCGAGAACTTCCCGTCCATCGCCGCGCCCGCCGCGGAGAAGTTCCCCACGTACCACCGCCACATGTCGGCGCTGTACGACCGCCGGAAGGCCACCTTCCGCGCGGCCTGGGAGGCGGGCGTCGCGATGTACGCGGGCACCGACGCCGGCGGCTTCAACGTGCACGGCGCCCTGCCCCGCGAGATCGAGGCGCTCGCCGCGGTCATGCCGCCGGAGGAGGCCATCGCGGCCGCGTCCTGGCGGGCCCGGCATTGGCTCGGTTTCGCCGGCATCGACGACGGTGCCCCCGCCGACCTGGTGATCTACGACGAGGACCCGCGCATCGCGCTCGCCCACGGGGGCCTGCCGACACCGTCGGCCGTGGTGGTCCGGGGCGCGCTCGCCGACCTGCGGCGGTAGCCGCTAGGCGTGCGCGCGGAGCGCGGCGATGAGCCACTCCGCCGCCGGCACCATCGCCGGGCGCCGCGGCCAGCCGTTCAGCACGCCCAGCAGCGTCCAGTAGCGCTCCACCCGGGCGTCGGTGAAGGTCGCCATCTGCTCCGCCATCGCGGCCCGGTCCGTTCCCCCGGGGAGCAGGGTGTCGAGCAGCGCCGCCGCCTCCGACGACGCCGGGTCCGTTCCGCCCTCAGCGGCCGCGCGTGCGGCCTCGAGATCGACCATCACCGCCGGCTCGGTCGCCGCCGCACCGGTCACCGCCATCTCCCGGGCACGGGCCCGGAAGCCCGCGTCCGCGACGAGCTCCGCCAGCTCGATCCACGCGTCCACCTGAGCGGGCGAGGGATCGTCGGGCAGCTCGGCGGGCATCGACCGCATGCCGTTCGCGATGTGTGCGCCGGGGGCGTCCGGGGCGATGTCGGCGAAGGCCTCGTCGACGAACGCGTCGATGACCCGCTGGCGCTCCGCCGCGGACAGGTTCGCCATCTCGTGCATGATTCTCAACTCCTCGGTCGTGCTGTTCCTGGTGGCGACCGACCGCAGCACCGCCCGCCGGATCCGCAGGGTCCGGATCTCGGCATCGAGGGCCTTCGCGTGGGCGTCGGCCACCGCGGCGAGGCCGACCCGCTCGGCGAGGACGGCGCGCACCGTCTTCACGTCGAGGCCCAGCGCGCGCAGGGTCCGGACCAGCTCGAGCCGCGCCACCGATTCCACGTCGTACAGCCGGTAGCCGGCCGCGCTGCGGACGGTGGGGACGAGGCCCTCGTCGGACCAGAACCGGATCGTCTTCACCGACGCGCCGGTCCGGGCCGCGACGTCGCCGATGGAGAACAGTGCGCTGTCGTCGGTCACGGGATCAGCCTGCGGTCTCCAGCGGCGGGAGAGTCAAGAAACGCTGGTCCTGGCGATGCCGGCGAGGCTCCGGTCCACGGGCTCGGGGAGTACGGGCTCCGCCGGTGCGGGCACAGCGGCTTCCGCGCGGGGGCGCGTCCGCCCGGCCGGGGCGCTCGCGCGACGGCCCCGATCGACCGGGCGCGGGCGGCCCACCCACCACTGCGCCTTCGGCGCGCGGCTGAGCACCTCGACGATGCCGAGAGTGATCGCGAGCGTGAGCGCGTACGCCACGGCGGTGCCGAACGGCGAGGGGAGCACGGTCGTGAGCCAGGGCGCACCGTCGGCGGTGCGGGGCAGCAGGAGGGTGGACAGGACCATCACGTGCACGAGGAAGACGCCGAAGGAGCGCTTCGCGCCGTAGGACGCGAAGCGGGTGAGCCGCGGCAGTCGATGTCGGTTGCGGGCGAGCAGCAGACCCACGGTGTACACCGCCGCCACCAACACGACGTACAGCACGAAGTTCGCGGGCTGGAAGACCGCCGACGCCACGATCGGCGCCGTCTCGTCGTTCAGGCGGACCCGGTACAAGACCTGTGCCGCCAGGGCGGTCAGCGCCGCGGCCGCGAAGACCAGCGGAGCGTGCCGCAGCAGGACACCCTCGATCCGCTCCCGGTGGAAGGCTGCGATGACGCCGAGCAGGATGAAGAACTGGTACGGCACGAACGTGGCGTACAGGTGCCAGAAGTTCTCGCCCCACCAGCCGGTCGTCGGGTTCCAGTACGTGGCCGCGACGTAGATGCCCACCTGCAGGACGGCGCTGACGGCGAGGATCGGGGCGTGGAACCGGCGGGTCCGCTCGACGAACGCGAAGATCAACGGGAACAGCAGGTAGATCTGCAGGGTGACGAAGATGAAGTACAGCTGATAGCCGTTGGTCCCGCCCCACTTGAGGCTGTTCCAGAAGTCGCCCAGCTGTCCCGGGATCAGACCCGCGTTGCCGCCGACCACCATGTCGTACGCCCAGTAGGCGAACGCCCACAGCACGAAGGGGGTGATCACCAGGGTGAGCCGCTTGCGCCAGAACCGCACCGGGCTCAGGCGTGCGCCCCGCTCCACGATGCCGTAGGCCAGCACGAGTCCCGTCAGCGCGAAGAACGCGTTGCGGGTGAAGTGCAGGTTCATCGCGATCGCGTTGGTGACGGTGCCGTTGACCTCGTCGTTGGTGTTGGTCAGCGTGTGGATGAAGACCACGAGCAGGAACGTGATCGTGCGGACGAAGTCCAACTGGTAGAGGTAGCCGCCGCGGGAACGGGCGACCCCGGCGGCTCCGGCGGTCGCCGGAGACGGGGTGGTGCGGTCCAGGTGCGTGGCCATGTGTCTGAGTCTGTGGTCCGATCCTGCGAGGTGGCTGTATGCGGCCTGGCAGTGGTCTACACCGGGCTGACGGTGCACCGCTCAGGCGACGACAGGTTGAGTTTACCCGCCGGTAACCATTGCTTTCGCAACATCGACACCGAAGTGGCGCGTGTCACGCGGCGCTGACCGTGCTCGTCACCGAGCCTAACCGCCACACGGGCCCCACGGCGGGAGCCGCTTGTCCGGGCCACGCCGCTAGTAGTGGAAAGCGACCCGCGGTTCGCGCGGCGCGTCCGGGCGGCCCAGCCGGTTCAGGGTGGCGATGAGGTCGTCGCGCAGCTTGCCCGCGAGGTCGCCCGAGAAGCCCTCGCGCACCACGATGCGGAGCACCGTGACCTCCTGTGCGTCGGCCGGCATCGTGTACGCGGGGACCTGCCAGCCGTACGCGCGCAGATCGTGCGAGACGTCGAAGGCGGTGAACGGAGCGTCGTCGTCGATCGTCAGGGTCACCACGGGCAGTGCCGAACCGTCGGTGACCACGTGCAGGTGCTCCACTGCACCGAGTTCCTTCGCGAGCCACCTCGCCGTGCCGCGCAGCGCCCGCATGACTTTCGTGTAGCCGTCGCGGCCCAACCGGACGAAGTTGTAGTACTGCCCGATGATCTGCGCGCCCGGGCGCGAGAAGTTGAGCGTGAAGGTCGGCATGTCGCCGCCGAGATAGTTGACTCGGAAGACCAGTTCCTCGTCCAGCGCCGCGCGATCCCGGAAGACGACGAAGCCGATACCCGGGTAGGTGAGGCCGTACTTGTGCCCCGAGGCGTTGATCGACGCGACCCGGGGCAGCCGGAAGTCCCAGACGAGGTCGGGATCGAGGAACGGGGCCACGAAACCCCCGCTCGCGGCGTCGACGTGCACCGGGACGTCCGGGCCGCCCTGCGCCGCCAGGTCGTCGAGGGTCGCGCACACCCCGGCGACGTCCTCGTACTCGCCCGTGAAGGTGGTGCCCAGGATGGTGACCGCACCGATGGTGTTCTCATCGACGGCGGCGCGCACCTGCTCGGGCGTGATCACGTAGCGGCCGGGTTCGATCGGCAGGTAGACGGGCTCGACGTCGAAGTACCGGCAGAACTTCTCCCACACCACCTGGACGTTCGCACCCAGCACGAGCTTGGGGGCGCTCGCGTCGAGGCCCCGGGCCGTGCGGGCCTTGCGCCAGCGCCACTTGAGGGCGAGCCCGGCCAGCATGACGGCCTCGGAGGAGCCGATCGTCGAGGTGCCCGTGGCCGATGCCGGGTCGGCCGGGTCCAGGCCCGGCGCATGGAAGAGGTCCGCCACGATCGCGACCGTCCGCGCGTCGATCGCCGACGTGGCCGGATACTCGTCGTGGTCGATGGCGTTCTTGTCGAAGGACTCCGCCATCAGTGCCTGCCCCTGCGGCTCCATCCACGTGGTGACGAAGGTCGCGAGGTTCATGCGCGACTGGCCGTCGAGCATCAGCTCGTCGTGGATGAAGCGGTACGCCTCGGACGGCGTGGTCTCCGTATCGGCGAGCCGGGCGCGGGGGAGCGGATCCGTCCCGAGGCGGCTCGCGTAGGCGGGGATGAGAACGGCGTCGTCGTCGAGGGGATTCGTGCTCATGGCCGAACGCTACCGCCGCCCGCCGGGGGCGGCAGGCCGAGCGAGCAGGCGGCCGTGCTCCGGCGATTTCGTGCGGCCCGCGCGACATGGCAGAATGGATCGCTGCTGACCGGCAGCGGCTGAGATACCGCCCGGCGGTCACGCAACCAGACGGCAAAACCGGGTGCGTTCATCCTGACGCATCGCTGAATTGCACACGTGACTACGAACGAAGGAACCACAGCACATGGCTGTCAAGATCAAGCTCACGCGGCTCGGCAAGATCCGCAACCCCCAGTACCGCGTCGTCATCGCCGACTCGCGCACCCGCCGCAACGGCCGCGCGATCGAGTCGATCGGCAAGTACCACCCCAAGGAGGAGCCGTCGCTCATCCAGATCGACTCGGAGCGCGTGCAGTACTGGCTGGGTGTCGGCGCGCAGCCGACCGAGCCGGTTCTCGCTCTCCTGAAGATCACCGGCGACTGGCAGAAGTTCAAGGGTCTCCCCGGCGCCGAGGGCACCCTGAAGACCGCCGCTGAGAAGCCGTCCAAGCTGGACCTCTTCAACGCCGCGCTCGCCGAGGCCGACAAGGAGCCCGCCGCGGCCGCCACCACGCCCAAGAAGAAGGCGGAGAAGAAGGCCGACGAGGCCCCCGCCGAGGCTGCTGAGGCTCCCGCCGAGGCCGCCGCCGAGGCTCCGGCCGAGGGCGAGTAATGAGCGCCGTCGTCGCCGACGCCGTCGAGCACCTCGTGCGCGGCATCGTGTCGAACCCGGAGGACGTCCGCGTCGACCTCATCACCGGCCGTCGCGGCCGTGTCATCGAGGTCCACGTCAACCCGGACGACCTGGGCAAGGTCATCGGCCGCAGCGGCCGGACCGCCACCGCCCTGCGTACCCTCGTCACCGGCATCGGCGGCAAGGGCATCCGGATCGACGTCGTCGACACCGATCGGGTCCGCTGACCCGATGGAGCTCGTGATCGGCCGTGTCGCCAAGTCGCACGGCATCCGCGGCGAGATCGTCGTGGAGGTGCGCACCGATTCACCCGAGCTCCGCTTCGCGGACGGCGCCGTCCTCACCGGCCGGCGCCCCCGCGAGACGCGCACGCAGAACTACACCGTGGCAGCCTCCCGGAATCATTCCGGGAGGCTGCTGGTGCGTCTGGAGGGCGTGAACGACCGCACCGCCGCCGACGACCTGCGCGGCACCCTCTTCCTCATCGACTCCGCCGACGTCGCGCCGAGCGAGGACCCCGACGAGTTCTACGACCACGAGCTCGAGGGGCTCGCCGTGCGCACGATCGCCGGCGAGGACGTCGGGACGATCGCCGAGGTGCTGCACGCGCCCGGTGGCGAACTGCTGTCGGTGAAGGCGCCCGACGGCCGCGAGATCCTCATCCCGTTCGTCACCGCCATCGTGCCCGAGATCGACATCGCCGGCGGTTTCGTCCTCGTGGACGCCCCCGAAGGCCTCCTCGACCCGGAGTAGCGCATGCGCATCGACGTGGTCACCATCTTCCCCGAGTACCTCGCGCCGCTGCGGCAGGCGCTGCTGGGCAAGGCCGTCGACAAGGGGCTCCTCGAGTTCGGCGTGCACGATCTGCGCGACTGGACCCACGACGTGCACAAGGCCGTCGACGACTCGCCCTACGGCGGCGGGCCCGGCATGGTCATGAAGCCCACGGTCTGGGGGCCCGCGCTCGACGAGGTCTGCCCCGACGACGCCCTGCTCGTGGTGCCCACGCCCGCGGGTGTCCCGTTCACCCAGGCCATGGCGCACGAGTGGGCCCGCGAGGAGCACATCGTCTTCGCCTGCGGCAGGTACGAGGGCATCGACCAGCGCGTCTTCGACGACGCCGCCCGCCGCGTGCGCGTCGTCGAGGTGTCCATCGGCGACTACGTGCTCATCGGCGGCGAGGTCGCCGTGCTCGTCATGGTCGAGGCCTTCGGCCGGCTCATCCCCGGCGTGCTGGGCAACAAGCTCAGCCACCAGGACGATTCCTTCTCCGACGGTGCCGGCGGCCTCCTCGAGGGGCCCTCGTACACGCGCCCGGAGACCTGGCGCGAGCTCACCGTCCCCCCGGTCCTGCTCTCGGGCGACCACGCCAAGGTCGCGCAGTGGCGCCGCGAGCAGTCCCTCGCGCGGACGGCGGACCGTCGGCCGGACCTGCTGCCGCCCGGCGCTGCCGGCTAGTCCGCCACGCCGCACGCCGACGGTGCGATCAGCGCCGGGAAGGCGTCCCCGGTCGGTATCGTCAACCCGGGGAACGGTGCCGACGCGATCGCACCGCCGCGGACGTGGCGATCGGCGCCCGGGAGGAGGACGAGTGGCTGGGACCCCGGTGCCGCGCACGTCCGTCGGGGTGCGTACCCGCCTGTCACTGCTCGCTGCGGCGGTGGTCGTGCCCGTCGTCGCCGTCGCGGGGACGCTCCTGTGGCTCACCGGCGGCGTCGCGGACCGCCCGGCGGTCGCGGTGCTCGGGGTCGCGCTCCTGGCGGGCCTGCTCGGCGGCCTGATCGCGTGGATCACCGCCGACCGCGTGTTGCGCCGGGTGGGCGCGCTGGAGCGGCGATTCGGCTCGCTCGCCGACGGCGATCCGCGGCTGCGCGTCGACGAACCCGGGGGCGAGGACGAACTCGCCCGGCTCGCCCGAACCCTCAACGACGCCCTCGACCGGCGCCAGCGCGGTGCGGAGCGCCGCCTCGACTTCGTGGGCGACGCCGCGGACGCCCTGCGCGGCCCATTGGCCACGGTGCGAGCGGGCCTGTCCGCCGCGACCCGGCCGGGCGGGCCCGACCCCGCGCACGCCGTCCAGCGGGGCCTCGCCGACGCGGAACGCCTGCAGGCCACCGCCGCCGACGTGCTGCTCCTCGCGCGCCTCCGCGCCGGCGAGCGGCCGCGCCGGGAGATCCTCCCGTGGTTCGAGGTGATGACCGACGTCCGCGTCCCGGCCGCGGTCGCCTTCTCCGTCGACGGCGACCTCGCGACCCTGGTGCTCGGCGCCCGTACCCATCTGGCCGTGCTGATGCAGTACCTCGTCGACGAGGCCGCCCGCCACGCGGAATCGGCCGTCGCTCTGCGCATCGCCACGTTCGACGACGCCGTCGTCCTCCGCGTCGACGACGACGGCCCGCCCATCTCCGCCGCCGAGCGCGAGCGGGCCTTCGCGCCGTTCGCGGACCCCGACCGCGGGCGCCCCGATGGCACCGGGCTCGCGCTGGTCATCATCGACGAGATCGTGCGCGCGCACGGCGGTTCGGTGCGCATCGAGGACTCGCCGCGAGGCGGATCGCGCCTGCGTGTCGAACTGCCCGCGGTGGCGGCCGACACCCTGCCGGACTGGGAGGCGTGACCGAGCGGACGGGAGTTCGCGCCGAACCCGCACCTCCGGGCCGGGCACACGGCATGATGATCCCAACGGGCGTGGGGGCGCCCGCGGAATCGGGGGATTCATGACTGAGATCGGCGACGCCGCCGCACTGCTCGCCGACGTCCAACGCCGCGAGGCGGAGCTCGCGCGGCTCGACGAGGAGTTCCGGACGGCCCGCGTGACGGCGCGGTCGCAGGACCGGACGGTCACCGTCACCGTCGACGTGCGCGGGCACGTCGTCGACGTCGACCTGGCGCCGGGAGCCCCGCGCGCCCATCCACCGGAACGGCTGGGGCCCTTGATCGTCGAGCTCGCTGCCCGCGCGGCGGGCAGCCTGCGCGAGCACTACGAGCGGCGCGCCGAACTGACCCGGGTGCCGCGATGATCTTCGAACTCGACCCGGATGCCTGGGAGCGGCAGGCGCGCACCGTCGACGCGCTGGCGGACGCCCTGCCCGCCCCGGAACCTCTTCCGCTGCCCGAGGATCGGTACGCCCGCGCCCTCGGGGACGTGCCCGCCGCGTCCGACGCCGCGGCGCGGGAGCTGCACGCCGCCGCCGTCGCCGAGCTGCGGGTACTCGCCGCAGGCATCCGGCGGCGAGCGCACCGCGCGGCCGGGACCGATCGCGCCGCGGCCGAATCGATCGAGGCCGTCCGGTGACCGCGCCCGCGTTCTGGCCGCAGGAGCCGGGCCCGTACGTCCCTGCGGGCGACGCCTACCTCGCCGCGCACGACACGGCCCGCCGCATCGCCGCGGGCCTCGGATTCGACCCGCCGGCGGGCGCGCTCA
>NZ_VIGX01000238.1 GCF_007858475.1 Tsukamurella conjunctivitidis | reverse complement strand
ACGACGGGCAAGGAGAAGATCAAGCGCAAGCACATTGCCGAGGATGGGACGCCCCTGTCGATTGCTGGGCAAAGTCAGTATATGGACACGAAGATTACCGTCAAAGTTCCCGATGCCGTGACGGGTACTGACATATTTGGTGAGGTAGTTATCGCGACGCCCGAGATGGCTGCGGCGACAGTGGCGGAGCATCCACTCTACGAGATTATTCGATCTTTGAACGGAACCAGCAGTGCCGAGGTGACGCTCCGACTGAAGCTGGAAACTCTGAGTGAGACGTTTTACGAATCGGTGTCGGAGCAGCTTGGTTCGACACTGCAGCCAGGACGAAATGGTGAATCTTAGCCGAGCTTCTCGTGTGCGAGCTGCTCCGCCTCCTGACGCGACACGATGTAGCCATTCAGGCCTTGCCCGCCTGCGGGCGTGTCGGTGCCGTGGAGCATGTTGTAGGTCATGAGTTGGCCGTCGCTGCAGACGATCCGGTACGGGATATAGCCGTCCCTGTCGGTGCTGTAGAGGACGCCTGAGCGACTGAAGTCCTCACCGAACAGCTC
>NZ_VIGX01000237.1 GCF_007858475.1 Tsukamurella conjunctivitidis | reverse complement strand
AACTGGACGGTATCGGAGGGTTCGCCAAGGTGATCACCAATCCGGTGCTCGTGTGGGAGTTCAGCCACGTCATCACCTCCTCCTGGCTGGTTGCCGGCACATTCGTCGCTGGCCTGGCCATCTGGTGGATGACCCGGGCCGCCCGTGAGGGCGGGGAGGCCGGTCGTCGCGAGGCACGCGACATCTGGCGCCCCCTGGCACGCTTCGGGCTCCTGGTCATCATCATCGGCGGCCTGGGGACAGCAGCGACCGGTCACGTCCAGGGCCAGGAACTGGTGCGCATCCAGCCGATGAAGATGGCCGTCGCGGAGGGTGTCTGCGTGGACACCCCCGGGGCCGCCTTCACCATCGCCTCCTTCGGGGCATGCCCCCTGGACGACGAGGGCGCACCCACCCAGTTCCTGCAGGTTCCCGGTGTTGCGGCGTTCATGGCCACCAACTCCTTCAGCGGTGACGTCGAGGGCGTGGCCGATGTGCAGGCGCGCATGGTCGAGACCCTCAATGCCAATCCGGACTTCGTCGCGAAGTACGGTGACGCGGCGAACATGGACTTC
>NZ_VIGX01000236.1 GCF_007858475.1 Tsukamurella conjunctivitidis | reverse complement strand
AATCTTTCTTTTGGCGGTAATTCACTCCAATATTGAATTGACTCATTAACAGTTGCATCTTTATTTGTTGCTTCATTAAGTTGTTCTCTATTAAACTGTTCTGGTGATTCCGCTCTATATTGCATCATTGAATATAGACTTCGTCTACTCCAGCTTAAAATTGCACCTTTATCCATCTCTTTTTTATTATCAAGATAGAATTGTCTGGCTTTTTCTGCATTTTCTCTTTTAAGGTCATTATCAATAATTCCGTGGGGTTGCATAGCCTCCCATTCTTCCCATAACTTTAAATTATCAGGAAATTGAATAATTGATTTGAAAATCTTCGATACCCAGAAGGCATTACGTAGCTTTCTCATTAGTACAGAATCATAATGCAAAATTGTACCAGCAAAAATCATATCAAATTTTGCACCAACTTCTGCAAGCCCTTTAACAGCGCTATCGATATAAGCTTCACCTTTATCTCGTTGTTCTTTCTTTCTAACGTTATCATCATTCTCTAAGTCGTCAATAAAAACTAACTCTGGACGATAACTACCGTTTCGTCCTCCT
>NZ_VIGX01000235.1 GCF_007858475.1 Tsukamurella conjunctivitidis | reverse complement strand
CCGCGAAACGATCCATCACCGCGGCGATCTCGCCCCCGCTCACCCAGTCGTAGGGCGTCCCCGGGTGGCCGTGGAGTAACACCAGAACGGGCAGTAGCGGGCGGCGGGGATCCAGGTAGGCGGGCGGCAGGTAGATGAAGGCGCGTCGAGTCACAGGGAAAGAGGAAAGCCTTCCGGGAATGTCCGCCTGCGCCAGCGTGCCGTGGACACTCGGCCGCTTCGTGGGGGTCCAGTTCTCGTGAAGGCTGCGGCCCGCGATCGCGCGCTGCGGATCGCGGACCGGCCCCCCGATCGACGTGAAGTCGCTTTCGCCGGAGATCGGGAGAGAGAGCGCGAATCGAAGAGTGGGATAATGACCGTAGTACCGGTTGACCTCGCCCGCTGCCACGGTGAGAACGATCAACACCGACACCGCCGAGGCGATCCAGCGTTTCCACGGCGCTCTCCGCGCTCGAAGGACGCCGAGGCCGATCGATCCGAGTCCGACGCCGATCCATACGACAACCAGGATGGGTGTGGGTGTGTACAGGTGGTAGTCGATCAGCCTGTTGACGAC
>NZ_VIGX01000234.1 GCF_007858475.1 Tsukamurella conjunctivitidis | reverse complement strand
ACGATGGTCCCCGACGCCGAAGCCGCATTGGCACTCCTGGAAGCCTCGAAGCAGCAGGATGCGGGCAACACGGTCCTGTTCAAGATGCGTGACGACCCGCGCATCACCCGTCCCGGCCACTTCCTGCGTCGTTTCAGTCTGGACGAGCTACCCCAACTGCTCAACGTCCTGTTCGGACACATGAGTCTCGTGGGTCCCCGGCCCCCACTGCCCCGGGAGGTCGCCACCTACGAGGAGATGGTCAACCGCAGGTTCATGGTCAAGCCCGGGATCACCGGACTGTGGCAGACGAGCGGTCGTTCCAACCTGTCCTGGGAGGACTCGGTGCGACTGGACCTCTACTACGTCGAGAACTGGACGATGAAGCGGGATATGGACATTCTCATGCGCACCGCTCGAGCGGTCCTGTCCAAGGACGGAGCCTACTGATCCCCTCTTCTGCCTGCTCCGTCTCCTGCCCGACGTGACGCGTTCTGTCACGAGGGCACCGCGGCGGAGGCCCGCGCCCACGCCGGGGGACCAGCGCTGACAGGTCCTCGCCAGGAGGGGGCGACCC
>NZ_VIGX01000233.1 GCF_007858475.1 Tsukamurella conjunctivitidis | reverse complement strand
ACCCATGTGCGTTATACAGCACTCTCGCTCTGCTATCAGATTGCACCAATATTAGCAGGCTCATGGGCGCCACTTATCTCATTAGCGTTACTAGATCACTTTAATAGTTCAGTTCCAATCTCAATCTATCTTGTCTGTGCGAGTTTGATCTCTATTGTTTCAATCTCGTTAATTAAGGAGACAAAAGGACGCTCGCTCAGTTTTGATGATAAGTAGAAAGGAGATGATCTAATAATATGGATACTTTTTAGAATATTGATAATAAATACTAATGGGGATTGTTTTATCCCCATTTTTTTTAGATGAAAATGATTACAAAATCGATCGCTGCTTTATCGGTTTTGATAATATCGGTTTCATTTTTAATCTTCTCGCCGGCATCTTGTTGTACGGTCTGCCGCAGACTTGAGAGCTGTGCTATGGTCTCTTTATAATTTTGGCACAATATTTCTCTTGTTCTTTTCTCTCAATTATTATTTATCTTGAAAACAATCCTATGATAATGACTCCTAAACAAAGAGATAGTCGGCTAAGTCACAATTTTATCGGGATGAGC
>NZ_VIGX01000232.1 GCF_007858475.1 Tsukamurella conjunctivitidis | reverse complement strand
ACCCTCACCCGACATGGAGGACTTGAGGATGCCCAGACTTTTCGGCACGGATGGTGTGCGTGGATTGGCCAACAGGGACCTGACGGCCACATTGGCGCTCCAACTCGGTGAGGCCGCGGCCCGCCGCATCGGAGGTGGACCACGCACCGACGGAACCAAGCCCCGCGCCATCATCGGGCGTGACACGCGGATCTCCGGAGAGTTCCTCGACCACGCGCTGGCCGCGGGACTGGCCTCTGCTGGCGTGGACGTCGTGCGCATCGGGGTGGTCACCACCCCGACCGTCGCCCACCTGACCGCCAATGGTGACGGTGTGGACTTCGGGGTCATGATCTCCGCCTCCCACAACCCCATGCCCGACAACGGGATCAAGTTCTTTGCCCATGGAGGCTTCAAGCTGCCGGACGCGGTGGAGGACGACATCGAGGACCTCCTGGGCAACGAATGGGCGCGTCCCACCGGTGCCGACGTCGGCGAGGTCGACTACGAAGACGACTGGGCGGAGAAGTCCTACGTCTCCCACCTCGTGGAGTCCCTGGGAGGTGCGGACCTGAAGG
>NZ_VIGX01000231.1 GCF_007858475.1 Tsukamurella conjunctivitidis | reverse complement strand
ACCCGGCCGGTCAGGTGTCCCGCCCGAACCTCCAGGTGATTGGCGACCCAGTGGTCGATACCCATCCTCTGGCACAGCGGTGCCACGACCTCCTCGAAGCCGCCGGAGACGACACCGAAGGTGCCGCCACCCCGGTGGACGGCATCCACCAGCGCCTGGGCACCCGGAGTCGGGACCAGCGCGTCGAGTACGGTCTGGAACACCGAGGCCGGAACTCCACGGAGGGTCGCCACCCGTTGGTGCAGGGACTGGGCGAAGTCGAGTTCTCCGTTCATGGCGCGCGCGGTCACCTCTGCAACCTGGGCGCGGGTCCCGGCGTGGTCGGCAAGCTCCTCGATGACCTCCTGGGTGATGAGGGTGGAATCGACATCGGTGACGACCAGGCCGGGTGCGGCCGAGACCAGCGCAGAGGGGACGACGACCACATCCGGGGCGAACGCGTGCATCACCTCGCGCGCGTGCGCGGCGTCGAAGTCCGCCCCCGCCTCACCGCTGACACGCAGGACGTGCCAGTCGGTGCCGCCCTCGCAGGCGGGGGAAGACTGCAGGGACACCTGG
>NZ_VIGX01000230.1 GCF_007858475.1 Tsukamurella conjunctivitidis | reverse complement strand
CGAGGTCTCGCGCCGCCAGGAGCTGGAGGTCAAGGAGGGCGACCACGTCGAGGCCGGTACTGCCCTGACGAAGGGACGCCTGGACCCCAAGGAGGTGCTGCGCATCCGCGGTCGCAACGCCGCCCAGAAGCAGCTGGTCGACGAGGTGCAGGAGGTCTACCGCTCCCAGGGCGTGGACATCCACTCCAAGCACATCGAGGTCATCGTGCGTCAGATGCTGCGCAAGGTCACCATCCTGGAGCCCGGCGACACGACCTTCATGCCCGGAGAGCTGGTGGACCGCATGGCCTACCTGGGTCAGAACCGCAAGGTCGCCGCCGAGGGCGGGCAGCCCGCATCGGGTCGTCAGATGCTCATGGGCATCACCAAGGCGTCCCTGGCCACGGACTCGTGGCTGTCGGCGGCCTCCTTCCAGGAGACCACCAAGGTGCTGACCGAGGCCGCGATGAACGGCAAGAAGGACCCGCTGGTCGGGCTCAAGGAGAACGTCATGCTGGGCAAGCTCATCCCGGCCGGCACGGGGCTTGCACGCTACAACCGCGTGCACGTCGAGCCGAC
>NZ_VIGX01000229.1 GCF_007858475.1 Tsukamurella conjunctivitidis | reverse complement strand
CTTCAGCGGCTTTTTGTGCTGCTCGTTTTTCCGCTTCGATCCGTTGTCTTTCAGCCTCTTCTCGAGCACGTCACTCCGCTTCGAGACGCTCCTTCTCAAGTCGCTGTGCTTCGGCAATTCGATTCATCTCTTCGATCACTTCTTCGGTATCGATTCTCTCAGATTTGGCAATACGATTCTCATCACTCACTTTAAGGGAAGGATCATCGATACTTGCCATCTGAATCTTCTGAAATGAAGAGAATGAGAAGTAGCCAACAATAGCGATGACGAGCGCAGTTAAGAGTGCACTACTGAGATTGATAATTCTATCTTGTGTTTCGCGATTCATAATGATCTACTCTTCCTAAGCACAATGGTGGGCTACTCTGTTGGAGCGGTCATAAGTTGGACATTTTTCTGGGTGACGCCCTGAAGGAGCCCCATAGCATCAATGATACGACCGTAAGGGGCATTTTTATCCCCTTTAACTAATGCTTGTATATTATTGTTCTCTGCAAAAATATTGCGAGCTAAAACCTCAATCTCCCCTTCTGGAAGAGCAATATTGGGATTATC
>NZ_VIGX01000022.1 GCF_007858475.1 Tsukamurella conjunctivitidis | reverse complement strand
GGGGACGGGCGGGAGGGGCGCGCGGACCTGCGCGTTCGCCCTGCCCGGCGGTGCGCCGCCCGGCAGCGCGGCCGGGCCGGGGAGCCCGGCGGCGCGCCAGTACGCGGCGTCCTCCGCGCGGTCCCGGGAGGCGAGGTAGCCGGACTCGGCGTCGAGCAGCGCCCGCAGCGGCCGGATCGGGTCCGCCGGGACGGGGCGGCCCTCCACGAGGGCGGTGTAAGTGCGGGCGATCGCAGCGCGGACGCGGGCGGCGGTGTAGCCGTCGGCCACGACGAGATCGCATTCGAGGAGCAGCCGCACCCGACGCTCGGCGGTGCGGACCAGCGCGACGCGCACCCGCGGATCCCGTGGCGGCGCGTCGAGACGGTCCTGGGCGAACCGGCGGGCGGCGCCCTCGGGGTCGTCCTCGCGCCGGAGGTCGACCTCCTCGACGCCAACCTTGGTACCGGGATCGGCGACCTGCGTGTGGGCCTTCTCGTCGACCCGGGCCAGCAGGGGTTCCGCGGCCGCGAGCACGTACGCGGCGGCGCGGCGCAGGACGGCGAGGTCGATGTACCCGTCGAGCACGATGTACTCGCTGATCGTCCACACCGGACCCGCGCCCTCGGCGGCGCGCGCGGCGAGGATGTGCTCCTGGGCCCGCGTCAGTGCCACGCCGGCGCGTGCGGCGCGCGCGGCACGCCTTCCCTTGAACCGGTTCGCCATGGTCCCCCCTCAATCAGGTTTGCGATCGCAACCTTATCGAATGGGGTCAAGCAACGTCGCCCCTATCCATCAACCGCCACCTGCCGTCGGCGAACCGCCAGGTCTCGAAGGTGCCGTCGGGGCGCACCCGGTGGTAGACGTCGGCCACGCCGTCGGCGTCGAGATCCGTGAAGACGGCGGTGCCGTCCGAGTCCGTGAGCGTGCCCGTGTCCACCAGCCCGTCACCGTCGGTGTCCAGGGCGTGCACGTCGAACCACCCGCCCTCGGCCTGCACCCAGAGCCCGCCCGGCGACGGCGCGGCGGCGGGGACGGCACCGTCGAACAGGCCCGGCCCGAAGGCGTCCGCATCCGGCGCCCCGAACAGCCCGAAATCAGGGTCCATACTCATTGGACGCACCAGCCTCCCGATCGGTTCCCGGACCGCGCGCGAGCCGCAGCGCGGCGTCGGCCTCCGCGGCGACGAGCGCGGCGGCCAGCTCGAACTCGACGCGCTGCCGGAAGCTCGCGGTGGCGGCGTCCGCCCAGCTCCGTCGATCGGTGCGGGCCGTACTCCGGCGGCGCACCCGCAGCAGCCAGATCGCCGCGGCGAGGCCCACGGCGAGGCTGATCGGCAGCGCGAGCCAGCGCAGCGCGCCCAGCGCCTCGAGCGGCGCGGCGACGGCCCGGCCGATGCCGAGCCCGGCCGAGGCGCCCAGGATCAGCACCGCCAGGTCCTCGGGCCGGCGACGGTGCGCCGGCGCCTCCGGGGGGTCGGGCCGGGGCAGCACGGGTACCGCGGGCACCGGCGGATCGGGCCAGCCGGCGAAGGCACCGCGGTACGTGGCGCACAGGTGGGCGTACAGCGACCGCTCGAGCCCGCCGGCGACCGCGGTGAGCCGGCTGCGCACGTCGTCGCCCGGCTCGTCCTCCTGGCGGCGGAAGCCCTCGGCGGATTCGGCGAGGAGCACGGCGCGCACCCGCGCGACGGTGGACCGCAGGTACGTCGAACGGTCGGCCCGCTCCAGCGCGGGGCTCGGCGGACCGGGCGGCGGTGCGCCCGCCGGCGGCGCGGGCCGCACCGGCTGCGGGTCGGCGAGCGCGGCCCGCAGCGCGTCGAAGCCGCCGCCCGAGTCCGGCTGCACGCTCACCACCTCGACGCCGAGGCGGCGCCCGGACTCCGCGAGGGTCGCCGCGGCGTCCGGGTACACGTCGGCCCCGGTGGCGGCCAGCACCGCCGGCAGGCGCGCCCGGAGACGGCCGAAGGCGACGGCGTCGACCGCGGCGGCGGGGACGCAGGCGTCGAGGACGTAGACGAGCGCGTCGTGCTCGCCCCGGTGCGCGCCCAGCGGCACCGGCACGCCGTCGGCTCCGACGGCCGCGGCGTCCCCACCGAGGCGGTCCGCGACGGCGGCTGCGCCGGCCGGGTCCTGGCCCGCCACCAACGCGGTCACGAGGCCCGTCCCAACCGGTCCAGCAGGAGGTGCTCGGCCTCGTCGCGGCGCGCGCAGTCCGTCGCGGCCGCGGCGCGCAGCGCTCCGTCGAACCGCGCCTCCCGGCGCTCCTCGAAGCCCTGCAGGGCCGTGGCCAGCGACGGCAGCAGCGCGTCGACGCCGCTCAGCTCACGCAGGCTCGCCAGCAGCACCTCGTCGGGCATCGACGGGGTCTCGCGCAGCGCGCCCAGCGCGCACGCCAGGCCGTAGCCGCCGAACCGGCGCAGCAGGGGTGCGTCCTCGCCCAACGCCTCCGCGGCGGCGAGCGCCGACTCCGGCAGTGCCAGCCCGGACGCGGCGATCCGCCGGATCACGGGGATATCGGCCGGGTCCGCGCCGTCGAGCAGCGCCACGACCGCGACCACGGGCCGGCCGAGCACCTCCCCGAGGCGCGCGGCGTAGTCGTCGGCGGCGCGCCAGGAGCCCGCGGCGTCGGCCTTCGTCCACGCGAGCACGGCCGGCCCCGCCGAGTCGGCGTCGAGCGCCTCGATCGCGGCGCGGTCGGTCGCGCGGAGGCCACCGGCGAAGCAGTAGAGCAGCGCATCGGCGTCGCCGTCGTCGACGGCCGCGACCCCGCGCGCTCGCAGCGCCGCACCGAGCGTCGCACGCCCGACTCCCTCGCGGCCCAGCAGCCGCACGCACGGCGCCCCGCGGCGCACGGACAGATCCCCCATGAGAGCCCCCGCTCCACGATCGGCGCCCCCGCGCCGATCCCTACCGGGAGGGTACGAGCGCGCCGTCGTCGTCGGTGGGCGATTGCTCCGATTGGTCCCGGCCGCCGGCCACGAAGACCGCGATGACGGCGCCGACCAGGCAGATCACGGCCGTCACGCCGAAGACCTCGCCGAACATCCGGCCGTAGGCCTCCTGGGTCTGCCGGAAGACGGCCAGCCCGGTCTCGATGAAGCTCCCCTGCGGCGCGATCGGGGGCATCGAGTCCATGATCGCGTTCAGGCGGTAGAAGCCGAAGGTGGTCAGGGCCGCCACACCGATGAGCATGCCGCTCATCCGGGCCACGACGAGCAGCGCCGAGGCGATGCCCGCCTGCGACAGCGGCACCGCGCGCAGCGCGGCCGACGAGAGCGGGCCGATCACCACGCCGAGTCCGAAGCCCGCGATCGCCAGCGAGGTGTCGAGCGCGGGGAGGAAGCCCAGGTACCGGGCGGCCAGCACGTCGGTCGGCCACTGCGCGATCAGCACGTACCCGCCCGCGGCCACGATCAGGCCCACGACCGAGACGATCCGATCGCCGAAGCGCGTGGCGAGGAAGCCGCCGAGGATCGCGCCGACCGGCAGCGCGAGCAGGAAGCGGACCAGCGTGAGCACCGCGGCGACCCCGTCGCGCTGCAGCACCATCCGCGCGTAGATCTCGATGTCGACGAGCGTCACCATCAGGGCCGCGCCCGCGCACACCGACGCGGCGCAGGCGGCGAGGAAGGGCGTCACGCGCATCCCGGCCGTCTCGATCAGCGTGACCCGTGCGAACCGCTCCCAGAGGGCGAACAGGACGAACGCGACGGCGGCGCCGAGGAGCAGCCACGCCCCGTTCGGCGGCAGGATGTGCTCGCCGTCGGGCTCGGGGTTGTAGAGGCCGATCACCGACAGGCCCAGGGCGACCGCGAGGAGCAGCCCGCCGACGACGTCGACCTTCTGCTTCGACACCGCGCGTTTCGGGACCGTCAGCTGCAACAGCACCATCGCGATGAGCGCGAGCGGGACGTTCACCCAGAAGACCACTCGCCAGGCGTCCTCGCGCGGCACGGACGAGACGTGGTTCTGCACCAGCGTGACCACCCCGACACCCACGATGGGACCGAGCACGCTGCCGAGTTCCTGCGCCGCGCCGACCCAGCCGAGGACGGCGGCCCGTCGGCGGGCGGACCACAGGTCGGCCGCCAGCGCGAGCGTCACCGGGAGCAGGGCGCCGCTCGCGACGCCCTGGACGACGCGGCCCGCGAGGACCTCCGGCACGGTGTGCGCGAGCGCCGTCAGCACGGAGCCGACGATGAACAGCGCCAGGCTGGCCTGCAGCACCAGCCGGCGCCCGAAACGGTCGGACAGGCGGCCCAGGAGCGGCATCGCCGCGATGTAGCCCAGCAGGTACCAGGTGATGATCGGGGTGGCGAGCTGGATCCGGTTGATGGGGATCTCGACGCTGCGCATGATGTCCTCGAGGACCGAGACCACCACGTAGGTGTCGAGCGCGCCGAGGAGTACGGCGAGTCCCGCGGCGCCCATGGCGACGCCGCGACCGCGCACGCGGCCCGGCGCGGACGGCGCCGCGGTGATCGTCACTTCGCGGTCTTCGGATCGAGCAGCGTGACCTTCTTGCCCCAGTCGGAGAGGGTCACCGTCAGGGTGCCCGAGTCAAAGCCGACGTTGGCGCGGACCAGGTTGTTCGGCGCGGCCTCCTGCACCCAGAAGGTGAGCGGTCGATCGCCGAGCGCGGCCTTCGGGACGATGCCCGCCAGCGCCGTGCCCGGGATGATCCCGGAGACGCGGACGGCCTCGGTGCCACCGATCTGCTCCCGGCCCTCGACCTTGGGGTCGCGGACGGAGGCGATGAGGTTCGCGATGCCCTTCTCCGGGTCGAGGATGGCCGAGGCGTCGTAGATGTCCGCGGCGAGGCCCATGTCCTGGTAGGACTGGCCGGCGCCGAACTGCGCCCACAGGTGCGCGTCGACGACCACGAACTTGGCCTTGACCTGGGTGCCGTTGAAGGTGACCTCGGCGTCGCCCTGGCCGGAGACCTTCGGCTGGTTGGTGAGGTAGGCGGAGACGCTCTTGACGGGCAGGTTCGGCACGGTGCCCTCGACCGACAGGTCCAGTTGCACGTCGTGCAGGTCGCGGGCGGCCTTCGACGAGGCGTCGATCAGGGTCTTGGCGTCGGGGAGCGGCGCGTCGTTCACCTTCTCCCCGTCGCTGCCCGAGCACGCGGCGAGGAGACCGACGACGGCGAGCAGGGCCACCACCGTGGAGGCGATGCGGAGCGCCGTGTGGCGAGAGTTACGCACGATCATGCGGCCAATGCTAAGTCACAGGCGCAAAGCTGGGACGATGGAGAGCGTGCCCCAGTCCCAGGATCCCCGCGCCGAGCACCGTCGGCTGTACCCCCGCGTGACGAGTTTCCGGTCCCGCCGCGCCTCCCTCACCCCCGCCCAGCAGCTGGCGATGGACACGGGCTGGGAGACCCTCGGCCGCGACATCCCGCCCGCCTCCCCGCTGCCCGACGGTGCGCCCGGCGGCGCCTTCCCGGCACCGTCGCACCCGCTGGACGCCGAGGCCTGGTTCGGACGGAAGGCCCCGCTCATCGTCGAGATCGGGTCCGGCACCGGCACGTCGACCTGGGCGATGGCGCAGGCCGAGCCGGAGCGCGACGTGGTGGCCGTGGAGGTCTACCTGCCCGGCATCGCCCAGCTCGTGGGCGCCGTGCAGCGCGCCGGCCTGACCAACGTGCGGGTCGTGCGGGGCGACGGGGTCGCGATGCTGGAGGACATGATCGAGCCGGGCTCGCTCACCGGCGTGCGCGTCTACTTCCCGGACCCGTGGCCGAAGGCCCGCCACCACAAGCGCCGGCTGCTGCAGCCGCGCATGTTCGCGCTGATCGCCGACCGTCTGCGTGTCGGAGGGATTCTGCACGTGGCTACGGATCATGCAGACTATGCAGAGGCGATTGCGGAGACCGCACCCTTGGAGCCGCTGCTGCGGCCCGTGGTGCTGCCCCCGCGGCTCGCCGATGCCGGGCTGCCGATCTCCGTCGACCGCCCGGTGACCAAGTTCCAGGACAAGGCCGCGCAGGTGGGCCGCGACATCCACGAGTTCGTCTGGGAACGCGTGGAGGAAGGAGAGGTGCGGTGACTCCGCTCGACGCACCCGCCGACTCGCAGCCCGACGCGGCCGCGCGTGTCCTGCTCGTCTGGGACGCGCCCAACCTCGACATGGGGTTGGGCTCGATCCTCGGCGGCCGCCCGACGGCCGCCCACCGCCCGCGGTTCGACGCCCTCGGCCGCTGGTTGCTCGAGTACACGGCGACCCTGGAATCGGACACGGACGCCCGGCTCGAACCCGAGGCCACCGTCTTCACCAACATCGCCCCCGGTACCGCCGATGTGGTCCGCCCCTGGGTCGAGGCCCTGCGCAACGTGGGCTACGCCGTCTTCGCCAAGCCCAAGGTCGACGAGGACAGCGACGTCGACGAGGACATGCTCGACCACATCGACGTCCGGCGGTACTCGCCGGGCCTCGGTGGCCTCATCGTCGCCTCCGCGGACGGCCAGGCCTTCCGGGAACCGCTGGAGGAGATCTCCGCAAGCGGTGTACCGGTAACCGTCCTCGGGTTCCGCGAGCACGCCGCCTGGGCGCTGGCGTCCCCTACTCTGGAGTTCGTCGATCTCGAAGACATCGCCGGGGTGTTCCGCGAGCCGCTGCCACGGGTGAGCCTGGATTCGCTGCCCGACGAGGGTGCGTGGCTGCAGCCGTTCCGTCCCCTGTCTTCGCTACTTTCGAGCCGGGCCTAGCCCCAGAACCGGCCACCGGAAAGGAATTCTCGCTTGTTCGCAGCGATAGGACGCTTCACGTACGCGTTCCGATACACGATCGTCGCGGTCCTCTTCGTGTCGATCGCCGTCACCGGCGCCTGGGGCTTCCTCGGCCTCGGGGCGAAGACGAAGATGAACGGCCTCTACGACGAGGCCAGCGACTCCGTGGCGGCCGCGCAGGTCACCGACAAGGCCAACGGCCGCGAGATGCAGCCCGACATCCTCGTCCTGATCAAGCCGGCGGACGGCAAGAAGATCACCGACCCGGACGTCCAGCAGGCCGTCGAGAAGACGCGCCAGGACGTGCTGGCGAAGTACGCGACGGGCCCCGATTCCAAGCTGAACCCGAGCAACGAGAAGGACCCGCAGGAGAGCTCGCTCAGCTACACGATGTTCGCCCCCGGAGCCCCGCAGGCCTCGGAACCGCTCTTCGAGAAGTTCACCCGCACCGACGCCGACGGCGGCACCTGGGGGTTCTTCACGCTGCCCATGCGCTCGGCGGACGACACGCAGCGCGGCAAGGACTGGGTGGAGATCCAGCAGCCGCTCATGGACATCCTCCGGGCGGACGCGAACAAGCCCGTCTTCCACGCCCAGGTGGCCGGGCTCGTCCCCGTGACCTCCGAGGTCACCGAGGGCGTGCAGAAGGACCAGAAGAAGGCCGAGATCATCGCGCTGCCGCTGGTCGCGATCGTGCTCTTCTTCGTCTACGGCGGCATCGTCGCCGCGGTACTGCCGATGATCATCGGCGTCCTGACGATCGGCGCGTCGATGGCGATCGCCTCGGTGATGGCCGACTTCACGGACGTCAACCTGTTCGTCGGCCCGATCATCTCGCTGATCGGCCTGGGCATCGCCCACGACTACGGCCTGTTCATGGTGTCCAGATTCCGAGAGGAACTGGACGAGGGCTACGACACACCGACGGCGGTCAAACGCACGGTCATGACGGCGGGCAGAACGGTCATCATGTCCTCGTTGCTCATCGTCGCGGCCCTCGCGTGCCTCTACATCTCGCCGCTCGGCCTGCTCACCTCGATGGCGACGGGCGCGCTGCTCGGCGTCTTCATCGCCGCGCTGCTCTCGCTGATCCTGCTCCCCGCGATGCTCGCGGTGCTGGGGCCGCGGGTCTTCGCGCTGAGCTTCCACTGGTTCCTCACCATCTTCGATTCGTGGAAGCTCCCGCTCATCGGCGGCGTCATCCACTGGGCCGCAGAGAAGACGGGCCGCGCGAAGACGAAGGCCAACATCGAGGCCGGCATGTGGGGCAAGGTGACCGATGCGGTCATGAAGCGCCCGAAGACCGCCATCGTCGGCGTCGTCACGCTGCTCCTCGCGATCTGCATCCCGATCGTCGGCCTGCAGTTCGGCGGCATCTCGCAGACCTATCTGCCGCCGACCAACGAGACCCGCCAGGCACAGGACAAGTTCCAGGAGCTCTTCCCGGACAACACCGGGCAGCCGGTGAAGATCGTCTTCACCAACGCGAGCGATGCCCAGATCAAGCAGGTGCTCGACGAGGCGAACAAGATCCCCGGCTTCACACACTCGAACCCCGCGGACCCGAACTCCGCCCGGTTCAGCCCGGCGACCGCGGCCGTCGACACCGCCAAGGGCACCTCGGACAAGCTCGAGGTCCGCGGGCAGCAGGTGTCGGTCCGCACGTCGAACGGCAGCATGCAGGACCCCAACGACACCGAGGCCGTGGGCGAGGCCGTGACGGCGCTCCGCGGCATCAAGATGGACGGCGCCGACGCCAGCAAGGGCATCGGCTTCCTGGTGGGCGGCATGCCGGTGCTGCAGCAGGACTCGATCGATTCGATGCTCGGCCTGCTCCCGCTGCTCATGGTGCTCCTCGTGGTGGTCACCACGATCGCGATGTTCCTGGCCTTCGGCTCGTTGACGCTGCCGCTCAAGGCCGTGCTCATGTCGCTGCTGTCCCTGGGCTCGACGCTGGGCTTCCTGACCTGGATGTTCGTCGACGGCCACGGCGGCGACCTGTTCAACTTCACCGGCGGCCCGATGATGGCGCCCGTCCTGGTGCTGGTGATCGCGGTGGTCTTCGGCCTCAGTACGGACTACGAGGTCTTCGTGATCTCCCGCATGATCGAGGAACGCGCGGGCGGCGCGACGACGAATCAGGCGATCCGCGCCGGTACGGCCAACACCGGCCGGATCATCACCGCGGCGGCCGTGCTGCTCGCGTGCGTCGCGGCGGCCTTCGCGACCTCCGACCTGGTGATGCTGAAGTACGTCTCCTTCGGCCTGATGTTCGCGCTGCTCATCGACGCGACCGTGGTCCGCATGGTGCTCGTGCCCGCGGTGATGAAGCTGCTCGGCGACGACTCCTGGTGGGCGCCGACCTGGATGCGCAAGATCCAGGAGGCCGTCGGCCTCGGCGAGACCTCGCTGCCGGCCGAGACCCGCGACGGCCGCCCGCTGTCGTCGGTCAAGCCCGCGACCGCGGCACCGGGTAAGGCCGCCCCCGAGCTCGTCGGGGCGGGGGCGCCGGCGTCCGCCGCGCGCGCGACCTCGGCGCCGGAGGACGGCCGGCTGCACCCGCCGGCGAACCTGCCCGACGTGCGTCCGGCCCGCCCGACCCCGGTCGGTCCCGGTCCGCGCCGCCCCGGCCCGCCGCCCGGCTTCTCGGGCCGGCTGGAGCTGCCGCCGCGCCCGTCGGCGCCCGTGCAGCGCCCGCCGCAGGATCCCCGCAGCTACCAGCAGCCCGTTCCGGGCCGCGGGCCGCAGCAGGGCCCGGGACAGGCTCCCGGCCAGCCCTCGCGGCACCGTCAGGGCCCGCCTCCCGGCCCGCAGGGCCCCGGCGGCCCACAGGGTCCCGGTGCGCCGCGGCCGAGCGGGCAGATGCCCCGCCCGAGCGGACAGATGCCCCGCCCGGGGGGACCGCAGGGTCCCCAGGGCGGACCGCAGGGCCCGCGCCAGCCCTATCCGCCGCGCCCGCAGGGGCCGGGTGGGCCGCAGGGCCCGCGCCCGCAGGGCCCGACCGGTGAGGGGCCGCGCCCCCAGCAGCGTCCCCCGCACCAGGACTGATCACCGACGAGCGAGCCCCGATCCACTCCGGATCGGGGCTCGCTTCGTCGTGCGGGTCGGGATCGCCGCGCGGTAGCCGGCGCGGGCCCCGGGTCAGGCCTTGGTGTCCTTCTTCGGGGCCGACGGTGCCGGCTTCGGCGCGGCGGCCTTCGTCGTCTCGGGCTTCGGCACGGGCTTCGGGGCGGGCGTCTTCGCCGCGGCGGGTCCCGGCCCCGCGGCGGTGGACCCCGCCTTCGGCCCCACGCTCGTCGGTGGCGCGCTCGTCGGCACCGGCGTGGCACCGGCCTTCGGCGCGGCAGGGGCCGTCACGCCCTTCACGGCCGCGACGTCGGCGGTGACGTTCGCCGCGGTGGCCTTCACGTCGGAGTCGAGCTTCGACCCCGCCGACTTCAGGTTGGACAGGCCCTCGGCGACCTCCTCCCCCGCGGACTTCACGTCGCCGACGTCGGTGGCGATCCGGGTCTTCTCGTCCGCGGCGCGGTCGGCCGCGCCCCGCGCGCGAGTCAGCCCGCCGACGATCTCGCTGATCTTCTTCACTACGGCCTTGCCCTGCTCGATCGCGCTCATGACCACACCTCCGGGAGATTGTTGGATTGCAACCTTCTCACGGCGGAGGGTGCGCTGCCACCGTTCTCATCACGGTGGCCGCGTCGACGGCGATCCGGCCACCGGAACGACGAAATCCGGCCCGCCGAGCCGCTGTGCGTGCTCGGGGACCGGATCCGGTCGTCGTGACGGGGGTGCCGTCAGCCCCGGTCGGGTTCCGGCGAGTCGGGCGCCGCGGCGGGGGACCCGGTCACCGGGGAGGTCGTCTCCGCCGCCTCGGCCCGTTCCTGCGGGGCCTGCCGCTCCTGCGGGCCGGCCTGCCGGGCTTCGTCGGCGGCGGCGGCCTTGGCGGCCTGCCGCATCTCGAGCGCGTCGCTCACGGCGTCGCCGATCTCCCGCGCGACATCGGCGACCGCGGTCGTGATGATGGTCGCGATCCGACCGACGCGGATGGAGGTCGACTCGATCGCGTCCTGCGCCGCGTCCTTACGCCGCTCGAGCTTGCCCACGTACGCCTCCTCCTGGTGCGATCCGGTGCGTCCGGCCTAGACCGACACCATCTCACGCTCGGCGGCGCGCTGCCAGCCCGCCTTGGCGAGGGCCTTCGATGCGGCGTCCTGGTGCCGGGCGCGCTCGATCGTCACCGCCAGGTCGGGTTCCTGCTTGGTCCAGCGGTTCGGCAGCGAGAGCTTGGCGATCTTCTTCCACGTCGACCCGAGCTGGCCGCGCAGCGAGCCCGTGTTGTAGGGCAGGCCGAACTCCTCGCACGTCGCGCGGACCTCGGCGGCGATCTCCGGGTAGCGGTTCGCGGGGATGTCGGGGAACAGGTGGTGCTCGATCTGGAAGCTCAGGTTGCCGCTCATGATGTGGAACAGGCGGCCGCCGTCGATGTTGGCCGATCCCAGCATCTGGCGGACGTACCACTCGCCGCGGGTCTCGTCGGCCGTCTCCTCCTTGGTGAAGGTCTGCACGCCCGACGGGAAGTGGCCGCAGAAGATGATGGAGAAGGTCCACAGGTTGCGGATCAGGTTCGCGGACATGTTGCCCAGGAAGGTCAGCGGGAACAGCGGCCCGGTGAGCGCCGGGAAGATGACGTAGTCCTTGAGCACCTGCTTGCCGGCCTTCCGGCGCATGCCGGCGACGAGCTCCTTGATGTCGCCCCATTTGCGCTCGCCCTTGACGATCCGCTCGGCCTCGAGGTCGTGCAGCATGACGCCCCACTGGAAGAGCACCATGAGCGCGCTCGCGTAGGCGAGGTTGCCGAGGTAGTAGGGGTGCCACTTCTGCTCGGGCGCCATGCGCAGGATGCCGTAGCCGATGTCGCGGTCCATGTCGAGGACGTTGGTGAACGTGTGGTGCAGGTAGTTGTGGCTGTGCTTCCACTGGTCGGCGGGGCACACGGTGTCCCACTCGAACTCGCGGGAGTTCAGGCCCGGCTCACGCATCCAGTCGTACTGGCCGTGCATGACGTTGTGGCCGATCTCCATGTTGTCGAGGATCTTCGAGACGCCGAGCGAGCCGACGGCGACCGGCCACAGCGGCGGCAGGTACATCATGGCGCGGCCGGCGATCTCGAAACCGCGCTGCGCGCGCACGATCTTGTAGATGTACTCGCGGTCCTTCTCGCCGAGATCGTTCAGGATGCGGGTGCGGATGGCGTCGAAGCGCTCGCCGATGGCCTCGACCTGCTCGGCGGTGAGGGTGATCTGTTCGGTCATGATGTCTCCCCTGGTTGTGTGGTCGTGGTGGCTAGAGCGCGATCTCGACGTCGCCGACGGGCGCGCTCACGCAGAGCTGGATGTGCTGGTCGGGCTCGTCGTCGGACTCGCCCGTGAGGATGTTGGTGGTGCAGCCGGACTTGCGGACGGCGGTGCAGGAGAAGCAGATGCCCATGCGGCAGCCGCTCTCGGGGAACAGGCCCGACGACTCGGCCTGGTCGAGAATGCTGCGGCCGTCGTTGTCGACGGCGGTGCCGGCCTCGGTGAAGCGCAGGGTGCCGGTCGCCTCGCCCGACGGTGCCGCCGCGACCGGCGGGGTGAACTCCTCGACGCGGAGCTCGACGCCGGCGTCGGAGTACAGCTGTTTCGCGGTCTCGAGCAACGGGGCCGGGCCGCAGGCGAAGCCGATGTCGCCGAGGTCCTCCAGATGCTCGGGGCCGAGGTGGCGGCCGCCCGCGCGGGTGTACACGTAGGTGACCGAGACGTTCCGCACACGGGCGAGACGCTCGAGCTCCTCGCGGTACGGGTTGTCGGCGGAGTCGCGGCAGAAGTGCAGTACGTCGATCGTGCCCTCGTGCTGCTCGTCCACGAGCGTGCGCACGATCGAGAGTACGGGTGTGATGCCACTGCCGCCGCTGATGAGGCGGATCCGCTCGGGGCGGTCCCCGGGCGTTCCGGGCAGCGTGAAGGTGCCTGCGGCGGGCGTGAGACCCAGCACGTCGCCGACCGCGAGGTTCTCGCGCAGGTGCTTGCTGACGTGGCCCTCGGCGTCCGCGGTCACGGTGAACTCGAGGTCGCCGCTCTGGTGGTGCGAGCCGGCGGGCGAGAAGCAGCGGGTCTGGCGGACACCGTCGATCACGGTGCTGACCTGGATGAACTGTCCGGCCTCGAAGCCCTCGAACTGTCGGGTGGGGGTCACGGTGAACGTCACGGTGCGATCGGTACGGCGGCTGACCGCGGTGACGCGACCGCGGATCTCCGTCCACGTGACCATCGGATCGACGAGCTCGAGGTAGCGGTCCACGGCGTGTGGGGTCAGCACCGCCTCGATGACGGATCCGGCGAATCGGGTGAAGCGGCTCATGGCTGTGTATCTCCGTTCAGTGCACGCTTGTACACTCACAGTATGCACGCAATCAGCAGCCCGCCGTCAAGGACGTGTTCCGTGACCTCGGACACAACCTCGGCGCGGCCCATCCCGAAACGCAGGGGCGATAGACTTGCGGACATGCCCAGACCGACCCCGCGCGCCGTCGAACGGCACACGCCGGGTCCGTCGCGGGCGGAGGCCAAGGAGCGCACGCGGCAGACCCTGCTCGACGAGGCGCTGGCCCTGGCCGGTGAACGCTCGTTCGCGAGCCTGTCGCTCCGCGAGGTCGCCAAGGCCGCCGGCGTCGTGCCCACCGCCTTCTACCGCCACTTCGCGTCGATGGACGACCTCGGCGTCACGCTCGTCGAGGACGCGATGCGTGTGCTGCGCCGCATGCTCCGCGAGGGCCGGCGCGAGGGCGTGGCCCCCAGCGGCGCCGAGGCGATCCGCATCGTCGCCAGACAGGCCCGCGCCAACGATGCCGAGTTCCAGTTCCTGGTGCGCGAGCGCTACGGCGGATCCCCCGAGCTGCAGCGCGCGATCGACGTGGAACTGCGGCTGTTCGCCAAGGAGCTCACCCACGACCTCTCGCGCATCCCGCCGCTCTCCGACTGGAGCGTCGAGGACCTCGACATGGTCGCCGATCTCTACGTCACGATCATGCTGGGCTTCGTCGCCGAGCTCGTGCGCATCGACGCCCGCAACACCCGTGACGAGGACGAGCTGATCGACCGCACCACCCGGCAGCTCGCCGTCGTCGCGCTGGGCCTGGCGTCGTACAAACCCCGCGAGCGCTAGTCGCGGGCCAGCGGCTGTCCGCGGTCAGCGGGCCGCGGCGCACCGGCGCTACTGAACGCGCATTTCACCCGGCCGCCACCCGACGATCATCTACTTCGGCTAACTTTCCGCTTATGCGCACCACAACCCGCCTCGCGGGCTCGGTCGTCGTGGCGCTCGGCGTCACCGTCGCGACCGTCTCCCCCGCCTCCGCCGCCCTGCCCACCTGCGCGCTGTCGTCCCTGCCCGCCGAGGCCACCGACACCGCGAACCTCATCCACCAGGGCGGGCCGTTCCCGTACCCCCGCAACGACGGGGTGGTCTTCCAGAATCGCGAGGGCATCCTCCCCGCGAAGGCCTCCGGCTACTACCACGAGTACACCGTGATCACGCCCGGCTCCTCGACCCGCGGCGCGCGCCGGATCGTGACCGGCGGCACCCCGCTCACCTCGCCGCCGAACTGGTACTACACCGGCGACCACTACGCCTCCTTCTGCATCGTGACGGGAGCCTGAGACGTGAAGACCTACATCGTGGACGGCCGCCGCGTGGCCGACGTCGAGGACTTCTACACCGAGCTCGGCCGCGCCGTGAACGGGCCCGACGGCTATTTCGGCAGCAATCTCGACGCGCTCGTCGACTGCCTGCGCGGCGGTTTCGGCACGCCCGAGGACGAGCCCTTCGGCTTCCGCATCACGCACGCCGACGATGTGCGCAGCGCGCTCGGCGCGAAGCTGTACGCCGAGGTGGTCGACGTCTTCTCCACCTCGGGCGTCCCGCTCACCACCTCGTCGTCCCCCGCGTAGCGCCGGCACGGGCTTGGCGCGCCGGGTATCCGGTGAAGCGCCCGCGGCCCGGCCGACGGTGCGGAACGATCGACGGATGACCTCTGCACAGACGCGCGGCGAGCACGACCTGCTCGGCGACATCGACGTTCCCGCCGACGCCTACTACGGTGCGCACACCGCGCGCGCCCTGCTGAACTTCCCGATCACGGGCGTGCCGATCGCGATCCACACCCATCTGGTGAACGCTCTGGCCGCGGTCAAACAGGCCGCGGCGTCGGCGAACCGGCAGCTCGGGCTACTCGACGAGGAGCGCTCGACGGCGATCGTCGCGGCGTGCGAGCGGATCCGCGGCGGCGGGCTGCACGAGTGGTTCGTCGTGGACACCATCGCGGGCGGCGCGGGCACGTCGACCAACATGAACGCCAACGAGGTGATCGCCAACGCCGCCCTCGAGCACCTCGGCCGGCCGAAGGGCGACTACGCGGCGCTGCACCCGCTCGACCACGTGAACCTGGGCCAGAGCACCAACGACGTCTACCCCACCGCGATCAAGATCGCCCTGATCACACAGCTGCGCGAGTTGCAGGAGGCGCTCACCGAACTGCGCGGCGCCTTCGCCGCGAAGTCGGAGGAGTTCGCAGGCATCGTGAAGATGGGCCGCACCCAGTTGCAGGACGCCGTCCCCATGACGCTGGGCCAGGAGTTCGGCGCCTTCGCCACGACGCTCGGCGAGGACATCGTCCGGCTGCAGGAGGCCACGCGCCTGCTGCACGAGCTCAACATCGGTGGCACCGCCATCGGCACCGCGCTCAACGCCCACCCGGGTTACCGCGGCAAGGTGATCGAGCGGCTGCGCGAGGTCACCGGCATCCACGAACTGGTGGGTGCGACGGACCTCATCGAGGCCACCGCCGATGTGGGCGTCTTCGTCCAGCTCTCCGGCGTGCTCAAGCGGATCGCGGTGAAGCTCTCGAAGACCTGCAACGACCTGCGGCTGCTGTCGTCCGGGCCGCGCGCGGGTCTCGCCGAGATCCACCTCCCCGCGGTCCAGGCGGGATCGTCGATCATGCCGGGCAAGGTCAATCCCGTGATCCCCGAGGTGGTCAACCAGATCGCCTACGAGGTGATCGGCCACGACGTCACGATCACCATGGCCGCGGAGGGAGGCCAGTTGCAGCTCAACGCTTTCGAGCCGATCATCGCCCGGTCGCTGGTCGAGTCGATCACCCACCTCACGCGGGGCGCCCGCGTGCTCGGCGAGCGCTGCGTCGCCGGGATCACCGCGAACCGGGACCGCCTGGAGCAGATGGTCGCCGAGTCCATCGGCGTCGTCACGGCGCTGAGCCCGACGATCGGCTACGCGGCCGCGACCTCCGTCGCCGCCGAGGCGCTGGAGTCCGGTCGGGGCGTCGTCGAGATCGTCCGCGAGCGCGGCCTGCTCGACGAGGACGTGCTCGCCTCCCTCCTCAGTCCCGAGTACCTCACCGGCCACCCGCCGCACGCCCTGCAGCCCCGGCCCGACGACGCTCCGGCCGGATAGCCGACCATCGCCGGAGCCCGTTCCGAGCGACCTCGTCCGGCGGTCACCGGTCGTCCGCGCATTCACGAGATCTTCACATTCGCAGAAACACCCAGCGTATGCAGTTGCGAACGGAATACCGTACTGGGTAAGGCCGTTGCGGCCGGCTGCAACGGCACGGAGCACGTGCGACGGTTCTCGTATGACGAAGCTCGCCCTCTCCCCGTCATCGCCGTGGCGGTCCGCGGCCGCGATCTCGGGGGTGGCGGCCGCGGCGCTCCTGCTGGCCGGCTGCGGCGCCTCCACATCGACGGCCGCACCCACGCCGGCGCAGTCCTCCCCATCGCAGCCCGCACCGCCCTCGACCGCCCCCGTCCCCTCCGCGACCATCGCACCGGAGAACGCCGGAGACCACGGGGAGGAGGCTGCGGGCGGAGTGCGCATCCCCATCGGTGAGTCCCGGTTGATTCCCGCGATCGCCGACGCCGTGATCGACATCAAGGTCGTCGCTCGCTCCACGAAGCAGGCCGAGACCGACCTGCGGTGCACCGCGACCGACGCCACGGGAAAGCAGCTTCCGCTCAGACCCGGCCCCGCGAACGAGAAGCCCGAAACGGCCGCCGGCGGCGCGGAGTGGTTGACGTTCCGCACCTTCACCCCGACCGCTGGCGCTACCCGCGTGGAATGCACGAGCGCCGGAGCGGGGTTCGGTGACGCCGACTTCGTCCGTGCGGTGCCGCGCGGAGTCACCCCGTGACCCGGGCGCCGAAGAACGGAGAGGAGTTCCCGTGACCGCCACCACGCCACCGCACACCGCCGCGCGACAACCGCGCGCCGGCTCCTTCGACGCCACGTCGGTGGGGCTGTTGCTGTTCCGCCTGTTCGTCGGCTTCTTCCTGATGATGCACGGCGCGCAGAAGCTCTTCGGCTGGTTCAACGGTCCCGGCCTCGATGCGACCGCACGTGGATTCGGGAACCTCGGTCTCTCGATGCCCACCGCCTTCGCCTGGTACTCGGGGATCGCCGAATTCGGCGGCGGCATCCTGGTGATGGCGGGCCTGTTCACCTCCGCCGCGGCCGCTGTCCTCACCGCCACGATGGCGGGTGCGGCCTGGGCGATGGCGTCCAACAACGACTTCCGGTTCTTCAACACCGAAGGCGGGTACGAGTTCCCGCTCTTCATGGGGCTGATGACCTTCGCGCTCACCGTCGCGGGTCCGGGCGCCTACTCGCCCGACCGCGGACGGTGGTGGGACCGACCGAGCGCCCGGGCGGCGGCGGCCGCGGTCGCCGTGGCCGGCTCCGCTCTCGCACTGATCATCAGCTGACCTCCTCAACCGACCGCGAGTCCGCCGGTCCACCGGCCTCGTCGGCTCCGGGGGAGGGCCCCGTTCACCGTGCTATTTTCTCACGGTAGAGCGACCACCGCCGGCACCGGAGGACGAGAACAGTGACTGACGAGGCGTTCGAGAGCCTCCTGTCGACGATGGCGGAGATGTCCCGCAACATCGCGCAGACGAGTTCTCTCGACAGCACACTCGAGAGTGTCACCTCCGCGTGCGTCCAGCTGATCCCCGATGTGGCGGGCGCCTCGATCCTGATCGTCGAGGGACCGGAGAAGTACGGCTCCCTCGCCCCCACCTCGGAACTGACGGAGAGGCTCGACGCGCTGCAGCACCACTTCCAGCAGGGCCCCTGCTGGGACGCGGCGACCACCAACCCCGCGACCCGCGCTCCCGACCTTCGGGCCGACGAGCGCTGGCCCGACTTCGCCCCCGCCGCAGTAGAAGCGGGGATCGTCAGCATGCTCTCCTTCCGGCTGTTCACCTTCGATTCCCGGGTCGGCGCGTTGAACCTGTTCTCGGCCAAGGTCGACGCGTTCAGCGACGAGTCGGAGACCGTCGGCGGCGTGTTGGCGACGCAGGCCGCGACCGCGCTCATCGCCAACGATCGTGCGTTGCAGTTCCGTTCCGCCCTGGCCAGCCGTGACGTCATCGGACAGGCCAAGGGAATGCTCATGGAGCGGTTCGACGTGGATGCGGTGCGTGCCTTCGAGTTGCTGGCCCGGGTATCCAGCGACAGCAACGTTCCGCTGGCCGAGATCGCGGAGCGCGTGGTGGAGAAGGGTTCCGCGAGCCGCGATCCCGCGTGATCCGGCGACGCCGTCCGCTGCGCATCGGAACGCTTCTCCCCGCGAAGGCCACGTGCTAGTGTTCCGCCCGTACCGAAGCGATGATCGCTTCGAGTGCATTCCGCATTGAGACCACGGTGCGACCGCTCAACCGACCGGCGTTTCACGCCCGTCGGTACGGACGCGCGCCGTCGGTACTTCCCCCGCAGAGCATCACGGATCACCGGTCTCCGTGCGCGTTCTCCGACTGAGTGGCCTCGCCGAGGTGTGCCCAGCAAGAAGGAGAAGACAGATGCAGCTCTCAACAACGGTGGTCGAGGCGAGCCTCGGATTCGACGGCATCGGCTGGATCGCATGGATCATCATCGGCGGCATCGCGGGGTGGCTCGCGAGCAAGATCATGGGAACCGATGCGCAGCAGGGCCTGTTCCTCAACGTCGCGGTCGGTGTCATCGGCGGGGTCGTCGGCGGCATCATCCTCCGGGTCCTCGGTGTCTCCACCGCCGGCGCCGGATGGATCCTCACGCTGCTCACCGCCCTCGCGGGAGCGTGCCTCCTGCTGTTCGTCGTGGGCCTGGTGACCGGACGACGTGGCTGAGGGGCGATCGACGATGAGAATGCTGCGATCGATCCGGTCCGTGCTCGTGATCGCCGCGCTCGCAGTGACGCTCGCGCTCGGCGGGTGCGCGAAGGCCGGTGCCGACACCACCTGCAAGGACTTCGTCGCGATGTCCGAGGCCGACCAGAACGAGCAGGTCCAGAAGATGTACAAGGACAAGCACGGCGAGGAGCCGGCCGCGGGTGCGGCGACCGCACTGCGCGCGGAGGCGCTCGCCTACTGCAAGACGGCGGGCAAGGAGGACACCAAGATCAAGGAGGTCCCGATCTCCTGATCGACCGCGGCAGCGTGCACGCGGTCCGGTCGCCGGCGGGCGGGGCGATCCCGCTCGCCGGCGCGCTCCCTAGTCGAGACCGTTCTCCAGGGCGTAGCGCGCCAGCTCCACCCGGTTGCCGAGCTGGAGCTTGCGCAGTGTGGCCTGCACGTGGTTCTCGACGGTGCGGTGGCTCAGGTGCAGCCGGGTGGCGATCTGCTTGGCGGACAGCCCCTTCGCCACGAGCCGCAGCACCTCGGTCTCGCGGGCGGTGAGCGCGGGGCCGGCGGGTTCGGGCGCCGACGCCATGCGCCGGAACTCGCCGAGCACCAGCCCGGCGAGGCCGGGGGTGAACACGGGTTGTCCGGCGGCGGTCGCGTGCACGGCGGCCACCAGTTCCTCGGCGGAGGCGCTCTTGACCAAGTAGCCGCAGGCGCCTGCCTTGACGGCCTCGACCACGTCGTCGCGCTCGTCGGACGCGGAGAGGATCAACACCTGCGCCTGCGGCGCGGCCTGCAGCACCAGCGCGGTGCCGGCGGCGCCGTTGCCGTCGGGCAGCGACATGTCCATGAGGACGACCCCCGGCTGCACGGCCTTCGCGATCCGTCCGGCGGCGGCCACCGAATCGGCGGTGCCGGCGACGGCGAAGCCCCGCGCCTCGAGATCGCGGGCCACGGCCTCGCGCCACATCGGATGGTCGTCCACCACCAGTACGGAGATGCCGGCCGGGTCTACGTTCGCGGTATCCACAGTTCCCATTCCACCCCTTCTCCCACGTCCGTGGTCAGGTCGGCGCGGCCGCCGAGCGCGCGCATCCTCCCGACGATCGACTCCGACACCCCCAGTCTGCCCTCCGCCCGCGCCGCGTCGAGGCGTCCCGGGGCTATTCCGGTGCCGTCGTCGCGCACGGTGACGAGCACGGCGTCGCCGACGTCCTCGAGAAGCAGGTACGACCGCGCGGCCGGCCCGGCGTGCCGTGCCGTGTTGTCGAGCGCGTTCCGCACGGCCGCTGCCACCTCGGCCGCGGGCGCCGCCGGGAGGGGCACGGCGCGGCCGGGCTCGGCGAGGGTCACCGTCGACGACGCGAGGGGCCGCAGCAGGTCCCTCAGGTCCACGAGGTCCCCGTCGCCGTCCTCCGGTTCGACGGTGCCGGACGGCGTCTCCGCGATCAGGTGCCGCAGCGCCCGCTCCTGCTGCGCCGCGAGTTCGCCCAGCGCACCCAGCTCCGTCCCGGGGCCGCCCAGGGCGGCGCACCGTCGGGCGAGGAAGGCGAGGGCCTGCAACACCCCGTCGTGCACCTCGCGGGCGAGGCGCTCCCGGGCACGCGCCTCGGCGGCGACCCGCTCGGCCTCGCGCAGCTGCTCCTGCGATCGGATCGCGACCCGGGCGGCGACGCCGAGCCCGAGACCGACGGCCATGAAGACGGGGTAGTTGGCGTCGCGGAGCACGGTCTCCGGAAAGGTGCCGCGGTAGATCGCGTTCACCACCGCGATGGCGATGCCGCCGGCCACACCCGCGACGGGGCCGCCGAGGATCGCGGCCGACACCACCGGATTGGTGAGCCAGAGCGTGGTCGGGAGCGTCTGGTTGTGGGCGGTGAACTCGGGCGAGGCCACCCAGACCGTGCCCAGAGCCAGCACCGCGGCCGCGGCGAACTCGCCGATCACGAACCACCGGTTGCGCCCGAAGCCCCGGGCGTAGCCGATCCCGGCGAGGAGACTGACCGCCACGACGGCGCCGATCATCACCCAGCTCCACCCGATGCGCTGGTACCGGTCGGCCTCGTCGACCTGCCGGCCCACCGCGTAGACGACGGACAGCGCGCGGAACCACTGCGCGCCGCGCCAGAGCGGCGCCCGGGGGTCGCCGTCGGAGGCGCGCACAGCGGCGGCGGCGCCCGAAGGTTCGACGCGCCGCAGCCGGGATGCGAGGCCTTGCATGTTCTCAACGTAACCGCTGAGTAGGCTGGCGCCGATGCAGGCAGACGACGACGCGCCCTCCGGCGCCGAGCCCTCCGGGGACGCGCCCTCGGTGAGCGCCCCCTCGAAGGACGTCGCGGCGACCCGGCGGCGACTGCGCTGGGTGCGCCGCGTACTCCTCGTCGTCATCGCGATCATCCTCGGCGTCGAGGCCTACCTGTTCGGCCCGACGGTCTCCAAGTCGATCCGCGAGCTGGAGCACATCCGCTGGGAGTGGGTCGTGGCCTGCGTGATCGCCGTGTTCTTCTCGATGGACTCGTTCGCCCAGGTGACCCGCGTGCTGCTCCGCTCGGCCGGCGTGAGGGTCACCCAGCGGCAGGCGTTGAGCCTGCAGCTGGCCTCGAACTCGGTCTCCCAGACCCTGCCCGGCGGCCAGGTGCTCGCGCCGACGCTGGTCTACCGCCGGACCCGTCTGTGGGGCGCCTCGCGGGTGGTGGCCGCGTGGCAGATCGTGATGAGCGGCCTGCTCATGTCCGCCGGTCTCGCGGTCCTGGGCCTGGTCGGCGCGCTGCTCGCCGGCGCCAAGTCGAGCCCGTACTCCGTGATGTTCTCGGTCGGCATGCTCGTGGTCTTCATCGTGCTCGTGCAGTACGTGGCCTCGCACCCCGACGGCCTGTACGTGGTGGGCGCGCGCCTGATCCGGTGGATCAACGACCTGCGCAACAAGCCGGAGGACACCGGGCTGGCCCGACTGCGCGAGGTCATCGAGCAGCTCCAGGCCGTGAAGATGAGCCGCCGCTACGGCGCGGAGGCCTTCGGCTGGTCGATGTTCAACTGGGTCGCCGACGTGGCCTGCCTGGCCTTCGCCTGCTACGCCGTGGGCGATGCGCCGGGGCTCGCCGCCCTCGCCGGGGCCTACGCCGCGTCCAAGGTCGTCAACACCATCAGCCCGATACCCGGTGGACTCGGCCTCGTCGAGGCTGCCCTGGTCCCCGCGCTGGTGCTGGCGGGCATGCCCGCCAGCCAGGCCTTCACCGCCACGATCCTCTACCGGCTGATCAGCTACGTGCTCGTCGTCGTGGTCGGCTGGATCGTCATCTTCGCGGGCTACCGCAGCTACCGCGCCACCCTGGACGTCGATCCGGACGCCGTGGACAAGAACGGCGAGAAGGCACCCGAAACCCCCACGGAGGGCGACACTCCCGCCGTTGCGGAGGCCGAGGGGACACCGTCGCTGGACGACGAACCCCCTAACCCCGGCCCGCTCGGCACGGAAGGACCGCACGACGGGGACGGCCCGTCGACCGGCGAGACAGGCCCTGATCAGCGCATTTAGCGCAGCCCAACCGGCCCTCAAGGGCTCGCGGGCATCGTCTGTCCTGTGAGCGAGAGACCCGTAGCGCTCACGGCGCCCCGGAGTGGAGGGGGGCGAGGGGGTCAGGCCCGGCCGGGGCCGCGGTGGGAGGACCGCGCCCCGGCCGCGTGCCGTCACAGCCCCGCGATCGGATTCCCGGCAGGAGCTGCAGATCAATTACCGTTGCCGTATGCGTATACCGGTCATCGCCGCGCTCGACGTGGTCTTCGTCCTGCTGTTCGTGGTGATCGGCCGGTTCAACCACAACGAGGCCTTCTCTCCGTCCGGCTTCGCCGAGACCGCGTGGCCCTTCCTGCTCGCGCTGGCCGTGGGCTGGGCGTTCACCTACGTGCTCGCGGCCCTGCGCGGCCACGAGCCGGGCCGCGCCGCGACCTTCGCCCCGGGGCGCGTCTTCCCCGCCGGCGTCATCATCTGGATCTCGACGGTGGCCTTCGGCATGACGGCCCGGGGCCTGCTCACGTCGAAGGGCGTCGAGGTCAGCTTCGTCATCGTCGCGACCATCGCCCTCGGCGTCTTCCTGCTGGGCTGGCGCGCGATCGCCACCGTGATCCGCTCGCGCCGGGCCCACGCCTGACCGTTCCGGTCGGCGCGCTCCGCTCCTGCGCCGCCGAGCAGTACCTGATCCTGCAGGCGGCCGGGAAGTAGTCGGTGCCGGGGCGGCGCGCTACTTCAGGTACGAGCCCGCGACCTGCAGCGAGCCGGCGCCCGAGCGCTCGCCGCTCACCATGATCGCGAAGGCCTGGTCGCCGCGATAGCCGATGAACCAGCCCGGCCCCTCGGGGCCGTTCGTGCCCACGAGCCCCTTGGCCTTGGTCGAGACCAGGTCGCTGCCGTCGCCGGACGGGGAGACGGTGGCGTCCATCTTGGCGCGGACCGCCTTGAGGATCTTCTCGTCGACGTCGCCGAGCGGCGCACTGGGCTTCGCGGTCTGGCCCTGCACCACGTAGGGCGCAGTGGTCTTGCCCTTGGCGATGGCGGAGGCGAAGACGGCCATCCCGAACGGGCTCGCCTTGACCGAGTCGGCGCCGAGCTCCGACGCGCCCCGGCCGCCCGTACCGGGCAGCTGGGCGGTCGTCGTCTTCACGCCGGTCATGGCGAACTCGGTGCCCATGCCGAGCGGCGCGAGCAGCTTCGACTGCTTCCCGGCGTCGTTGCCCGCGGCGGCGTTGACCTCGCTGTACAGCGGCTCGAGAACCGGGCCGGTGGTCGAAAGGCCGTTGAGTGCCCAGTCCGTCGCTATGCCGCTGGCCTGCGTGTTCTGGGCGGCGGCGAGCACGGCGCCCGTCGAGACCGAGAGCACCACCATGGCTGCGGGCTGGCCGAGCTGGACCACGGCGTTCTCGGCGTCGAGCTGCACCTTGGGATCCATCGCGGCCCGCAGATCGGGTCCGGGCGGGCCCTGGAAGCCGACGATCTTGGTGGCCGGCTTCCCGTTCGTGAGTAGCTGCACCTCCCAGCCGGCGGTCGCATCGCGGTTGGCCTGCCAGGCGCCCTTGATGCCGTCGAAGAGCGGGGAGAACAATTGCCGGTTGGCGATGAGCAGGTCGCCCGCGGTGGTGTCCTGCAGGCCCGGCACGGCGGTGAGGGCGTCGCCCAGGACGCCGTAGTCGTCGTCGCGCAGGTCCACGACGGGCACCGGCTTGCCGGGGTCCGCCTTCGCCCGCGCGGCGAGCGCCTCGGGCGTCACCAGGGGCGCGACCTGGGAGACGATCTTCGCGACCCGGTTCAGGCTGTCGGTGAGATTCTTGGTCTTGTTCGGGTCGACGGTGAGCCGGTGCACGGTGCCGGCGAACATCAGCTCGGACTTGTCGGCGCCGAAGACCTTCGGCGGCTTCGCGTCGGTGCGGATCTGCCGGATGGCCGTCTCGGGGGTGAGGCCGGGCGCGAGCACGGCGGGGTCCCAGGAGATGCGCCAGCCGATCGAGAGCTGCGAAGCGCTGCCCTTGGTGGTGTAGTCCCAGTCGCGGCCGTCACCGAAGTTCCAGTGCGTCTTGACGTCGAAGGTGGCGTTGCCGCCGGAGTAGCGCTGCACGTTGGAGGCCTTGACCTCCACGGACTTGGCGTTCATGTCGCGCAGCGTCCGGCCGATGACGCCGCCCGCCGCGTCGGGCGAGGAGGTGAACGCGGCGGCCGCGACGGCCTTGCCCTCGCCCAGCGCCGAGCCGTAGCCGTCGAGCATCTTCTGCACCTCTTCGACGGCGCTGTCGCCGCACGCGGCCAGCCCGGAGCCGAGCGCGAGCAGGAGCGCGGAGACCACCGCGGCGGCGCCGTACCGTGCCCGGCCGCTGCGTCTCACGTGGTCTCCTCGCTGCTCATGGTGCGTTCGGCATCCCTGGCCGCGGAGTTTACCGGTCCGCACATGTCATCCTTGGGATATGGATCGGTTGATGCGCTCCGAGGACCGCACGGCATCGTCGATGAGCGGCGTGCAGTCGCGGCACTGCTTCTCGTTCGGCGACCACTACGATCCGGACAATACGCACCACGGCGTGCTCCTCGCCTGCAACGCCGAGCAGGTCGCGGCGGGTACGGGCTTCGACACGCATCCGCATCGCGCCGTCGAGATCGTCACCTGGGTGCTGTCCGGGTCCCTCGTCCATCAGGACAGCGAGGGACACGCCGGGCTGGTGCATCCGGGCCTCGCGCAGCGGATGAGCGCGGGCACGGGCGTCCTGCACTCCGAGCGCAACGACCGGCCCGACCCGGCCGGCGCCGACGTCCGGTTCGTCCAGATGTGGATCCTGCCCGACGAGCCGGGCGGCGCACCGTCGTACGAGCAGCGGGAGGTGGATGCCGACCTCGCCGCGGGCGGGCTCGTCCCCGTCGCCTCGGGCGAGCCGACGCAGGACGCCGCGATCCGGATCGGCAACCGCGGCGCCACCCTGTTCGCGGCGCGGCTCGCGCCCGGCGGCGTCGTCGACCTGCCCGACGCGCCCTTCGGGCACCTCTATCTCGCCGCCGGCGCCGCCGAGGTCGAGGGCCCGGGGCCCTTGTCCGACGGGGACTCGCTGCGCACCGTCGGGGACTCCCGGCGCGTGACCGCCGGACCCGACGGGGCCGAGCTCCTGTTCTGGCGCATGCGGACCCGCCTGGGCGGCTGATCCCGCCCGGGCGGCTCGGCTACGCCAGCGGGCGGTCCGAGGGCACCACGAGGTAGCTGGGCCGCTTCGGGTCGATGACGACGTGCTGCGGCCGGAACTGCGTCTCCGAGGTCACGGGCCCGACGGTCATCGACTTGATCAGGTTCAGCGCGAAGACGTCGACCCGCAGCCGGTGCCCGGGCTTGAGGACCGCGCTCGTCGCGTGGGTCGCGATGTCGAGCTCGACCACCTGACCTGGCTTGACCAGCTGCCGCTGCTTGATGTCCAGCTGGTAGTAGGGCGCCGTGTAATCGCCACCCGCGGTGCGGATGCTGCGCGATTCGTCGATCTGCCGGAGCGAGGTGGTGAGCTGGCCGGAGCTGATGACCTCGGACCGGCCGTCGGGCGAGACGTCGGTGACCATGACGCTCCAGTAGGCGTCCTTCGCGTCCTGCGTGGTGGTCAGGTGCAGGTTGATCGGGCCCGAGATCACCGTCGGTTTCGCGACCGGTTTCGAGCTGAACGTGAGCCCGTTCATCTCCGCCACCCGGTTGTCGGCGGCGCAGCCCTGGAAGACCAGGAGGCCGAACATCGCCTGCCCGGTGTCGTTGGAGCACAGGGTCGTCAGGCCGGGGCCGACGGTGCGCCGCGCCGCGATCTTCGGCGGCGCGGTCTGCAGACTGTTGTCGCTGAGCGAGCCGGGCGCCGAGCCCGACGCGAGGCTGGAGAGGTACATGCGCTGGTACTTCTGCCCCGGCTCCGGGAACGTATCGCCCTGCCACCAGCCGCCGCCCTTGCGGTGCACGGTGACCGGGGCGTAGTTGTCGATCCCGTTGTCGACGTCCTTGAGCCACTTGTCGAACCACGCCTTCTGCAGCACGTCGGCGCGGGTCGGCTGGTTCACTCCACCCATGTCGTGGGTGACCGTGACGTGGTAGGCGTCGCCCATGATGAGCTTCTTCTTGCTCGGCGGCAGACTGCTCAGCTCCGTCGGGAGCCGCCACTCGGTGTTGGTGAACAGGTCGTGCCAGCCGCCGAGCGCGAAGGTCGGTGTGGTGATCTTGTCGAGCGGCGTGCGATAGGCCTGCCGGAGCGGCGAGTTCTTGTCGATCAGCTCCTTGGTCTTCGGGTCCAGTTGTTCCACGGTGGGTGAGAAGACGCCGGAGAGCAGTTGGGGTACGAAGACGGCGGGGTTCTGGATCCGGTCGCGCAGCCAGGTCCAATCGAACGTGCCGTTGAGCATCGAGCGCACGTCGGGCACGAACTTGAGGATGTTCACCAGGGCGAGCCACGGCCCGAGGAAGCCGACGCCGAGTCCGCCGCCCGGAGCGATGATGTCGGCCGCGAGGTCGGCACCGGGCACCACCGGGAACAGCGCCTGCAGCCCCTTCGGGTTCTTCGACGCCACCTGCAGCTGGTTGATCCCGGAGTACGACACACCGGTCATGCCCATGCGGCCGTTCGTCCACGGCTGGTTGCGCACCCAGTCCAGCACCTCGACGGTGTCCTGCTGCTCACGATCCGCGAAGACCTGCCACACGCCCTGCGAATTGCCCGTGCCGCGAACATCGACCACGACCTGCGTGTAGCCGTTCTGCACGAGCTTGCGGTCGACGCCCGTGAACGAGTTCGCCATGCCGCCGTTGAGCACGTCGCGCAGGTCGTTCACCCCGGCGATCGGCGTGCCGGCGAAATTGAAGACGTTGAGGATCCCGATGAGCGCGTCGGAGAGCACGGGCGTGTTCACCGCGATCTGCGCCAAAGCGCTCACGAACTTCGTGTACGGCGTCATGTTCACGACCGTCGGCGTCTTCGTCGTGATCGCCCGACCCGCGGCATCGGCGGGACGGAAGACGTTCGCCTTCAGGACCGTGCCATCGGACATCCGGATCGGCACGTCCCAGTCCACGGTCATGCCCGGGTACTGCGTCGGACCGTCGTGCGAGGCGATCCATTCGGGATTGATCATCCCCGCCACGCCGGGACCCGGCTTCCACGGCTCCGCGGCCGCGCGGGAGGCCAGGCCGGGGACCACGACCGCGGTACCGACGAGCAGGATCGCTGTGAACAGCGCGGCCAGGGTCAGCCGCAGGCGCGGACGAGTCAACCTCATGAAAAGAATCCCCTTTAACTTCTCAGCACCGCATCAGGCTAACCCGCATTGCGGTTTGCGTCACCCCGCACGCTAACGGTGTGCTGCGTCATAGGGAATACTGACGAGTCACTTCTCCCATCATGTGGGATTCTCGCCCCGGTGCGTCGGCCGGGCGACGCCGCACGATTACGGCAGCGGGGTGTCCGAGGGCACCACCAGGTAGCTGGGCCGCTGGGGATCGATGACCACGTGCTGCGGCCGCAACAGCGTCTCCGCCGTCACCGGCCCGACGGTCATCGACTTGATCAGGTTCAGCGCGAAGACGTCGACCCGCAGCCGGTGTCCCGGCTTGAGGACCGCGCTGACGGCGTGGGTACCGATGTCGAGCTCGACCACCTGCCCCGGCGCGACCAGTTCCCGCTGCTTGATGTCGAGCTGGTAGTACGGCGAGGCGTAGTCGCCGTTCGCCGTCCGGATGCTGCGGGACTCGTCGATCTGGCGCAGCGAGGTGGTGAGCTGACCCGAACTGATCTTCTCCGACCGGCCGTCGGGCGAGACGTCCGTGACGATCACGCTCCAGTACGCGTCGCGCGCATCCTGCGTGGTGGCGAGCCTGAGGTTGATCGGACCGGAGATGACCGTCGACTTCCCGACCGGTTTCGACGTGAACGTGAGCCCGTTCATCTCCGCGACGCGGGTGTCCTTGGTACACCCGGTGAAGACGAGGAGGCCGAACATCGCCTGGCCGGTGTCATCGGAGCACAGTGTCGACAATCCCGGGCCGACGGTGCGCCGCGCCGTGATCTTCGGCGGCGCGGTCTGCAGACTGTTGTCGGAGAGCGCGGTGGGCGCCGTGCCCGAGGGCAGGCTGGAGAGGTACATGCGCTGGTACTTCTGCCCCGGCTCCGGGAACGTGTCGCCCTGCCACCAGCCGCCGCCCTTGCGGTGCACGGTGACCGGGGCGTAGTTGTCGATCCCGTTGTCGACGTCCTTGAGCCACTTGTCGAACCACGCCTTCTGCAGCACGTCGGCGCGGGTCGGCTGGTTCACCCCGCCCATGTCGCTGGAGACGGTGACATGGGCGATGTCCCCCATGATGAGCTTCTTCTTGCTCGGCGGCAGAGCACTCAGGTCCTTGGGCATGCGCCACTCGGTGTTGGTGAACAGGTCGTTCCACCCACCGAGAGTGAAAGTCGGTGTGGTGATCCTGTCGAGCGGCGTGCGGAACGCGGCCCGCAAGGGTGAATCCTTGTCGATGAGCTGCTTGGTCGTGGGCGTCAGCCCCTCCACCGTGGGCGAGAAGACACCGGACAGGAGTTCGGGCACGAAGACCGCGGGGTTCTGGATCCGGTCCTGCAGCCATTTCCAGTCGAACGTGCCGTTGAGCAGCGAGCGCAGGTCGGGGATGAACTTGAGGATGTTGACGATCGCAAGCCACGGTCCGATGAAGCCGACACCGAGTCCGCCGCCGGGAGCGACGATGTCGGCCGCGATGTCCGCCCCGGGCACCACCGGGAACAGCGCCTCCAGCCCCTTCGGGTTCTTCGACGCCACCTGCAGCTGGTTGATCCCGGAGTACGACACACCGGTCATGCCCATGCGGCCGTTCGTCCACGGCTGGTTGCGCACCCAGTCCAGCACCTCGACGGTGTCCTGCTGCTCACGATCCGCGAAGACCTGCCACACGCCCTGCGAATTGCCCGTGCCGCGAACATCGACCACGACCTGCGTGTAGCCGTTCTGCACGAGCTTGCGATCGACACCCGTGAACGAGTTCGCCACCCCGCCGTTGAGCACGTCGCGCAGGTCGTTCACCCCGGCGATCGGCGTGCCGGCGAAATTGAACAGGTTGAGGAATCCGATGAGCGCGTCGGACAGCACGGGCGTGTTCACCGCGATCTGCGCCAGCGCGCTCACGAACTTCGTGTACGGCGTCATGTTCACGACCGTCGGCGTCTTCGTCGTGATCGCCCGACCCGCGGCATCGGCGGGACGGAAGACGTTCGCCTTCAGGACCGTGCCATCGGACATCCGGATCGGCACGTCCCAGTCCACGGTCATGCCCGGGTACTGCGTCGGACCGTCGTGCGAGGCGATCCATTCGGGATTGATCATCCCCGCCACGCCGGGACCCGGCTTCCACGGCTCCGCGGCCGCGCGGGAGGCCAGGCCGGGGACCAGGACCGCGGTACCGACGAGCAGGATCGCCGTGAACAGCGCGGCCAGGGTCAACCGCAGGCGCGGACGAGTCAACCTCATCGAAAGAATCTCCTCTAACTTTTCAGCTGCACGAGCAGACTAACCCGCATTGGGATTCGCGTCACCTTGAACCTGGAATCCACTGTGGTCCGGCGAGCACAGGCGATCGTCCATCCCACTCACCGGGATCGGCGGGGAGAGACTGGCAGGATGGAGCGGTGACCACCTCTCCCGCTCTGGACCTCAGCCACGTCGACGCCGGCATCCGCGTGCAGGACGACCTGTTCGGGCACGTCAACGGCGCCTGGCTGGACACGCACGAGATCCCTGCCGACCGCTCCACCGACGGCGCCTTCTACGCCCTCCGCGACGCCGCGGAGGAGACGGTGCGCACGATCATCGAGGACTGCGCCGCCCGTCCCGATGCGACCGGCGACACCGCCCGGATCGGTGACCTCTACGCCAGCTTCATGGACACCGCCGGGATCGCCGCGGCCGGGCTCTCCCCGCTGGCCGGCGAACTCGCCGAGGTCCGCTGGGCGGGATCGCAGGAGGAACTGGTCACCGTGCTCGGCCGCCTGCAGCGCACGGGCGTGAGCGGCCTGATCGGGTACTACGTGGACACCGACGCCAAGCGCTCGGACCGCTACCTGGTGAACCTGGTACAGAGCGGCATCTCCCTGCCCGACGAGGCCTATTACCGCGAGGAGCAGTACGCGCCGGTGCGGCAGAAGTTCGCCCAGCACGTCGCCGCGACCTTCCGCCTCGCCGGCGACGTCCTCGAGGGCATCGTGACACCCGGCGAGGAGGACGACGCCGCCGCACAGGTCCTCGATCTGGAGACGGCGATCGCCGCGGGGCACTGGGACGTGGTCGCCCGCCGCGACGCCGACAAGGGCTACAACCTCCGCACCTTCGCGGAGCTGTCGGCCGAGGCCCCGGGGCTCGCGCCCGCCGCCTGGGTCGCCGCCGTCACCGGCACCGAGGCGTCCGCGGCCTTCGCCGAGGTGAACGTCCGGCAGCCGTCCTTCGCGACGCTCGCCGCGAACCTGCTCACCGACCGCCCGCTCGCGCAGTGGCGGACGTGGCTCGCATGGCGGGTCCTGCACGCGCGCAGCCCCTTCCTCACCGACTCCCTCGTCGACGAGCACTTCGCCTTCTACGGCACCGTCCTCACGGGCACCCCGGAGATCCGGGACCGGTGGAAGCGCGGCGTGACGCTGGTCGAGCAGTACCTGGGCTTCGCGGTCGGTGAGCTCTACACGGCCGAGCACTTCCCGGCGGACTCCAAGGAGCGGATGCAGGCGCTGGTCGCCGATCTCGTGGAGGCCTACCGCCGGCGGATCACGGACCTGCCGTGGATGACCCCGGCGACCCGCGAGCGCGCCCTGGAGAAGCTGGGCAAGTTCACGCCCAAGATCGGCTACCCGGACGTCTCGAGGGACTACTCGGCACTGGAGATCCGCCGCGACGACCTGATCGGGAACCTGCGCCGCGGCGACGCCTTCGAGCACGATCGTGAATTCGCGAAGATCGGTGCGCCCGTCGATCGCGACGAATGGTTCATGACCCCGCAGACGGTGAACGCCTACTACAACCCCGGCATGAACGAGATCGTCTTCCCGGCCGCGATCCTGCAGCCGCCCTTCTTCTCCCCCGACGCCGACGACGCCGTGAACTACGGCGGCATCGGCGCCGTCATCGGGCACGAGATCGGCCACGGCTTCGACGATCAGGGTGCCAAGTACGACGGTGACGGCAACCTCGAGGACTGGTGGACCGACGCCGACCGGGAGGAGTTCGGCAAGCGCACCACCGCGCTCATCGAGCAGTACGACGCGCTCGTGCCGCGCGAGCTGGCCGGTGAGCCGGGCGCCGACGAGCACCACGTCAACGGCGGCTTCACGGTGGGTGAGAACATCGGCGACCTCGGCGGCCTCGGCATCGCGCTCGTCGCCTACGCGATCGCGCGGGAGCGAGCGGGCGGCACCGTCGACGACGAGTCCACGCGGATCGACGGCCTGACCGGCCTGCAGCGCCTGTTCTTCAGCTGGGGCGTGGTCTGGCGGGGGAAGTCGCGGCCCGAGGAGGCTATCCGGCGGCTCGCGATCGACCCGCACTCGCCGGCCGAATTCCGTTGCAATGCCATCGTCTCGAATCTGCCCGAGTTCTACGACGCGTTCGACGTCGATGCCGGGGATCGCCTGTTTTTGGACCCGGACCGCCGGGTCTCGATATGGTGAGAACCGATCAGTAACGACCTTCGAACGTCCCGTCCAGCAACCGGCGGATACCCATGATGTGACCCCGTGCCCATCCGGCACGGAGAACGGGTGGCCGTGCACTCACGCAAGCAGTCCAGTGAACAACTCCCCTCCGTCCTCGGTGTCGTCCACGAGTCACCCGAGGTTCCGCTCGAGGAACTGACCCTCAGCGAGCGGATGGGCGAGATCGCGAGGCTGCTGCGAGAGCAGTCGTCGGATTCGGAATCGCTCCTCACCGCCGCCACCCAGTTCGCGGTCGACCAGGTCCCCGGTGCCGACTTCGCGTGCGTGACCCTCGTCGACCCCAAGGGCGGCATCTCGCATCCCGTGGTGATCGGCGAGGAGGCGCAGCGCGTCGCCGACGTGCAGCGGGATCTGGAGGAGGGCCCCAGCGTGGGCGCGACTTTCGAGTCGACCACGATCCTCCTGCTGGAGGACACGTCCACGGACGACCGCTGGCCGCGCTTCGCCTCCGCGGCGCACGCCGCGGGCGTCGGCTCGATCCTGTCGTTCTGCCTGTACGTGCAGAACGAGGCCTACGGCACGCTCGATCTCATGGCACGCGAACCGCACGCCTTCGACGCCGAGTCGATCTCCATCGGCTCGCTCTACGCCGTGCACGCGGCCGTCGCCTTCTCCGCGGTGCGCGAGAAGGAACAGATCCGCGCGGCACTGACCACGCGCGACGTGATCGGCCAGGCCAAGGGCATGATCATGGAGCGCTACAAGCTGGACTCCGATGCCGCCTTCCGCCTCCTCGCGCGGCTCTCCCAGGACAGCAACGTCCGCCTCGCCGAGGTCGCCGAGCAGGTCATCGAGGCCGGACCGGAGTAGCCCGACGGTCCGCGTGCCGGCCCCCGGCACGCTCCGGGGGAAGAACGCGAACCTCCCGCGACCCGCACAACGCGGGCGGAGCCGAGTTCGAACTGCGACGATTCCTACCCTCTGTTCGTATCGCAAAATTCGGTCTGGTGTGATTGTCTGTCGACGGCGAAGTGAGACGAACCCCGGTTCACCTCCATCCATCGCCGGGAACGTCTCACGAGAAGAGGGAGATCATGTCCACCTACCCGAACGGTCCGGTCGATACCGGCACTTCGATCATCAACGACGTCCGCGGCTTCGCCGCCGACGTCGCCAAGCGCTCCTGGCAGACGGCGATCGCCATCGGCGCCATCGCCGCGATCCTCGGCATCGTGCTCCTGGCCTGGCCGCAGCCGACCCTGCACGTCGTGGCGATCCTGTTCGCCCTCTACCTGCTCATCACGGGCGTTCTGCAGGTCGTCTCCACGTTCGGCATCCTCCAGTCGTCGGGCTTCTGGTGGCGCCTGCTCACCTTCCTGTCGGGCGCGGTCTCGATCGTGCTGGCCGTCGTCGCGTTCCGCGACGTCGTCGAGTCGCTGGTGCTCCTCGCCATCTGGATCGGCGTGGGCTGGATCTTCCGCGGCGTCGCGGGCCTGTCGCTCTACACCGACTTCCCGAAGGGCGCGCCCGGCAAGGTCTGGGGCATCATCCTCGCGATCATCTCGATCGCGGCGGGAGCCTTCGTGGTGATCTACCCGTACGACTCTATCCCGTCGCTGGTGCTGGCCACCGGCATCGTCCTGATCGTGCTCGGCCTGGTCGAGATCTTCCACGGCATCCAGATCCGCTCGAACATCAACCGCCTGCATCCGCAGGTCTAGTCCGCTTCCCCGGACCCGCCGGCCTCACCCCGGCGGACGAAAGGGCCGGCACCGTCGCGATGACGGTGCCGGCCCTTTCGGTGTTCACGCCGCTGGGCGGTGAGTCCTACTCGTAGGTCTCGCCGGCCTCGGCCTTGGCGACCAGCGAGGCGGGCGGGGTGAACTGCTCGCCGTACTTGCCGGCCAGGAACTTCGCCTGCTCGACGAACGCCTTGGGACCGGTGAGGCCCTCGGCGGGCGTGCCCGGGCGGCCCTCGTAGCCGTTGATGTACTGCAGCACGCCGCCGGTCCAGGCGGGGAAGCCGATGCCGAAGATCGAGCCGATGTTGGCGTCGGCGACGGAGTCCATGACGCCCTCGTCGAAGCAGCGGACGGTCTCGATCGACTCGATGAAGAGCATGCGCTCCTGGAGCTCGGCGAAGTCCGGCTTCACGGAGCCCGACTTGAAGTGCTCCTGGAAGCCCTTCGACAGGCCGGTGCGCTTGCCCTCGGCGTAGTCGTAGAAGCCCGCGCCGTCCTTCTTGGACGGACGGCCGTTCTCGACCATCCAGTCGACCACGGCGAAGGCACCGTGCTGCGGCACGTCCTTGCCCTCGGCCTTGAGCGCGGTCTCGGTCGCGAGACGGATCTTCTGCATCAGGGTGAGCGTCAGCTCGTCCGCCAGCTGCAGCGGCGCCGCCGGGTAACCGGCCTGCTGGCCCGCCTGCTCCAGGTACACCGGGTCGACGCCCTCACCGACGGCCGCGAGGGCCTCGTTGATGAACGTGCCGATGACGCGGGAGGTGAAGAAGCCGCGGCTGTCGTGGACGACGATCGGGGTCTTCTTGATCTGCAGCGTGTAGTCGATGACCTTGGCCAGCACCGCATCCGAGGTCTTCGCGCCGCGGATGATCTCCACCAGCGGCATCTTGTCGACCGGCGAGAAGAAGTGGATGCCGATGAAGTCCTCCTGGCGCTTCACGCCCTCCGCGAGGATGGTGATCGGCAGCGTGGAGGTGTTGGAGCCGAGGATGGCGTCGGGCTCGACGATGTCCTCGATCTCCTGGAAGACCTTGTTCTTGACCTCGACGGACTCGAACGCGGCCTCGATGACGAGGTCGACGCCCTGGAAGTCCTGCGGGTCGATCGTGGGGGTGATCCGGGCGAGCAGCTCGTCCGACTTCTCCTGCGTGGTGCGGCCCTTGGCGAGCGCCTTCGCCTCGAGCTGCTCCGAGTACGCCTTGCCCCGCTTGGCGGCCTCGATGTCGATGTCCTTGAGGACGACCTCGATGCCGGCCTTCGCCGAGACGTACGCGATGGCCGCGCCCATCATGCCGGCGCCGATGACACCGACCTTCTTGGCGGTGTACTTGTCGAAACCCTCGGGTCGCGAGCCGCCGCCGTTGATGTGCTGCAGGTCGAAGAAGAAGGCCTTGATCATGTTCTTCGACACCTGGCCGGTGGCCAGCTTGGTGAAGTAGCGCGACTCGATCTCGAGCGCGGTGTCGAAGTCGACGTAGGTGCCCTCGAACGCGGCGGCCATGATGGCCTCCGGCGCCGGCATCGGCGCGCCCTTGAGCTGCTTGCGCAGGTTGGCCGGGAAGGCCGGGGCGTTGGGGGCGAGCGTCTTGTCGATCGGCGAGCCGCCGGGGATGCGGTAGCCCTTGACGTCCCAGGGCTGCACGCCGCCCTCGGGGTTGGCCTTGATCCACGCCTTGGCGGCGGGGAGCAGCTCGTCGACGGTGCCGACGACCTCGTTGACGAGGCCGGTCTTCTGCGCCTTGGTCGGGTTCATCTGGGTGCCCTGGAGCAGCACGCCCATGAGCGCGCCCTGCAGACCGAGCATCCGGACGGTGCGGGTCACGCCGCCGCCGCCGGGGAGCAGGCCCAGGCTGACCTCGGGGAGGCCGATCTTGCTGCCCTTGGCGTCCGCCGCGATGCGGTGGTTGGCGGCGAGGGCGATCTCGAGGCCGCCGCCGAGCGCGGCGCCGTTGATGGCGGCCACGACGGGCTTGGGCAGCTTCTCCAGGCGGCGGAGGTCCTTCTTGATCTCCTGGACGTTGTCGAAGACCTGCTGCGCGTCGGCCTTGGTGGCCTTGCGGATCTCGGTCAGGTTGCCGCCGGCGAAGAAGGTCTTCTTCGCGGAGGTGATGACGACACCGGTGATCGAATCGACCTCGGCCTCGAGGCGGTCGACGGTGGCGCGCATCGACGTGCCGTACAGCTCGTTCATGGTGTTCGCGGAGCTGGTCGGATCGTCCATCGTCAGCACGACGATGCCGTCGGCGTCCTGCTCCCAGCGGATCATGTTGTCAGACATGTGTTCTTGTCTCTCCTGTTGTTCCGGCGGGCGTCAGACGCGCTCGATGATGGTGGCCGAGCCCATACCGCCGGCGATGCACAGCGTGATGAGGCCGTAGCGACCGCCCGTACGCTCCAGCTCGTCGAGCACGGTGCCCACCAGCATGGCGCCGGTGGCGCCGAGGGGGTGGCCGAGCGCGATGGCGCCGCCGTTGACGTTGACCTGCTCGCGGTCGAGCTTGAAGTCCTTCATCCACTTCAGGACGACCGAGGCGAAGGCCTCGTTCAGCTCCCAGACGTCGATGTCGTCCTTGGTCAGGCCCGCCTTGGCGAGGACCTTCTCGGTGGCCGGCGTGGGGCCGGTCAGCATGATCGTGGGGTCGGCGCCCGTCGACGCGGTGGCGACGATGCGGCCGCGCGCGGTCAGGCCGGCCTTCTTGCCGCCGGCCTCGTTGCCCACGAGGACCAGCGCGGCACCGTCGACGATGCCCGAGCTGTTGCCACCGGTGTGGACGTGATCGATCTTCTCGACCGTGGTGTAGCGCTGCAGCGCGACGGCGTCGAAGCCGCCCATCTCGCCGACGACGGTGAAGGCGGGGCGCAGCTTGCCGAGGTCCGCGGCGGTGGTGCCGGGGCGACGGTGCTCGTCGTTGTCGAGCACGACGAGGCCGTTCTGGTCCTTGACGGGTACGACGGACTTGGCGAAACGCCCCTCGTCCCAGGCCTTCGCTGCCAGCTCCTGCGACTCGGCCGAGTACTGGTCGACGTCCTCGCGGGAGAAGCCCTCGATGGTGGCGATCAGGTCGGCGCCGATGCCCTGGGGCGCGATGTAGTTGTCGTAGCTGTACTGCGGGTCGTAGAACAGCGCGCCGAAGTCGGAGCCCATGGGCACGCGGGACATCGACTCCACGCCACCGGCGAGGACGAGGTCGTCGCCGAGGGCCGAGCCGACCTTCTGCGCCGCCATGTTGGTGGCCTCGAGGCCCGAGGCGCAGAAGCGGTTGATCTGCACGCCCGCGACGGTGTCCGGCAGGCCGGCCACGATGGAGGCGGTGCGGGCGATGTCCGCGCCCTGCTCACCCACGGGCGAGACCACGCCGAGCACGATGTCGTCGATGGCCGCCGGGTCGAGGTTCTCGTTGCGGTCCTTGATCTCGTCGATCAGGCCGACCACCAGGTCGGTGGGCTTGATCGCGGTCAGCGAGCCGTTCTTGAGCTTGCCACGGGGCGTACGGATCGCCTCGTAGATGAATGCGTCAGACACTTGGTCTTCCCGTCCTTTCGAAGAAGGTGTTTCCAGCCCCCACGGATGCCGCGGAGCCCGTCACCCCTACAGGCTAACCGGCTGTAGCTTAATTCGCTAGACCGGCAGGTAGAAGTTCATCTTGAAGCTCCCCGATGGGCTATTGTGACGTTAATCATGGCAGCAGCAGCACGTACCGCGGGCACCCGCCTGCGCCCCGCAGAGCGGCGTCGACAACTGGTCGACGTCGCCACCGCGTTGTTCCTCGAGCAGGGCTACGGCAAGGTCTCGGTGTCGGACATCGCGCGCGCCGCGGGGATCAGCGGCCCCAGCGTCTACCGGCACTTCCCGGACAAGGAGGCCATCCTCGCCGCGGCCATGCGCTCCGCGGTGGACGAGATGGCGGAGACCACCGCGCGGGTGCTCGCCCGCCCCGGGGCCACGTTCGACGACCTCTCGTCCGCGGTCTTCGCGATGGCGGTCTCCCGGCCCGGGCCGCTGGCGTTGTGGCGCTGGAACCGGCGTCACCTCACCGCCGAACAGGCGCGGGAGATGATCGCCGCCAGCGAGTCGGTGCTCGGCTCGTGGACCGAGGTGCTCCGCCGCGACCACCCGGAGCTCACCGACGACGACGCCCGCGTCCTCACCTGGGCCGTGCTCGCCGTCGGTGGTTCCGTGCCGCCCAGCCGCGGCCGCATCGGGATCCGCCGCTACCGCGACGATCTCGAGGTGATCGCGCAGCGCGTGCTGGCCGCGGCACCGTCGACCGCGCCGGAACTGCCCGCGCCCCCGCCCCGGCGCGCCCCGGTGGTCCGCAGCGACGAGATCCTCGACGCCGCCTCGGAACTCTTCTTCTCCCGCGGCTACAGCACCGTGAGCATGGACGACATCGGTGCGGCCGTGGGCATCTCGGGCCCCAGCGTGTACGGGCACTTCCCGTCGAAGGGCTCGATCCTGGTGGGCATCGTGGCCCGGGCGCGCGCCGCGCTCGAGATCGGCGTGGTCGGCGCCGCCGGGGTGTCCGACGGTGACCCGCTCACCGAACTGCGCTCGCTGGTCCGCTCGTACGCCGCGAACCTGGTCAGCTCCACCGACCTCGCCGTCGCCTTCACCGTCGGGCGCGAGGTCGTCATCGAGTCGGGCGGCGAGGCACTGCTCGCCGCGCAGAAGGCGTACGTGGCGCGCTGGGTGGCCCTGCTCGCCGAGGGGTCCGGCGCGGCCCTCGATCCCGCGGGCGCACGCATCGCCGTCGGCGCCGCCATGACGATCGCCAACGATTTCGCCCGCACCCGCCGCCTCCGCCGCCGCCCGCGCTTCCACGACGAGCTCGTCCACCTCGTCGACGCCGCCCTCGGCATCTGACCCGGCACCCCTCCCGATCTTCGGTGCGTGTCGGCGACAATCGCCCGGCGTGTCGTCGCCGACACGCACCGAATGTCCGGGCGGGATCCGTTCGACGGGGCCGGTGCGTCTAATGAACATGGGGAGCAGACGGTCCGCACTCGCATCCACGCTCACCGAGCACGCGATCCGCAGGGACTACCAGAAGGTCCTGCACGGTATCCGACTGCCGTGGGACGAGGAGATCACCTTCGCGGAGCGGCGGCGCGCCGTCCTGCAAGTCTATCCCGACGCGGTCTTCTGCGGATGGACTGCTGCGCGGATGCACGCGGTCCCGTACGCGAACGACGACGCGTACCCGATCGAGCTGTGGCTCCCCGAGCACCGCAAGCGCTCCGGCGTCGTGATCCGACGGTGCGCGCTTCCCGCCTCGGACATCGTGCGCAGGAAAGGGTTCGCGCTCACGACCGAGGTGCGCACCGCGATCGACCAAGCCCGATTCATCCCCGGCGACGACGCCGTCGCAGCCGTCGACCAGTGCACGCGGATCGATCGCTACGGCCGGCAGGTCACCTCGGTCGAGGAGATGGAGCGCTACCTCGACACGCACCCGCGGCTGCACCGGTCGACGCGCATCAGGGAGGTCATCGCGGAAGTCGACGGTCGCGCGGAGTCGCCGCAGGAGACGCACGCCCGCCTGCTGCTGCACCGCGCCGGGCTCAGCGTGCTCGTCCCGCAGGTCCGGATCGCGCACGGCCGATTCCGCGTGGACCTGGGTGCGGAGCGGTTCAAGGTGGCCGTCGAATACGACGGCGGTCACCACCGCGATCGCGAGCAACACCGCGCCGACGTGCAACGCTGGAACCGCCTCCAGAACGACCACGGGTGGACCGTCGTTCTGGCGAACGACTGGTCGCTCTCGACCGCGGGCCGGCCCGAACTGCTCCGGCAGACGCGCAAAGCCCTGCACGACCGCGGGTGGCGCCCCTGATCCTCGGTGCGTGTCGGCGACGACACGCCGTCGACGCCCCGCCGGAACGCACCGAAGATCGAGCGGGCGACGGCGGACCGTCGGGCTACCAGCCGTTGACGTGCAGGACCGTCTCCAGCGGGGCGCGCTTGGCGGGCTTGAAGTCGGTGCCCTTGGTGTACGCGACGGGGAGCAGCACGCCCTGGCGGACGGTGGCGGGGATGCCGAGCGCCTCGGCGACCTCGCGCTCGTACCCGAGATGCAGTGTGGTCCATGCGGATCCGAGGCCGCGCTCGCGCAGGGCGAGCGCCAGGCTCCACGCGCCGGGGAGCAGCGATCCCCACAGGCCGGCCTGGTTGCCCTCGGGCAGTTCGCCGCCGGGCACGTGGATGGCGCCGATCACCAGTGCGGGCACCTGCTCCATGATCTCGGCGAGGTACGTGGCGCTCGAGGCCACCTTCTCCGCCGTCTCCAGGTCCTTCGGCGGCTTCGCGGCCCGCGCCGCCGCACCGGCCTCGGCGTAGGCGAAGTAGGACTTGCGGTAGTACTCAGCGACGATCTTCTTGGGCTCGGGATCGGTGAGCACGATCCAGTGCCAGCCCTGCGCGTTGCTGCCCGACGGTGCCTGCAGGGCCACCTCCAGGGCGTCGGTGATCACCTCCAGCGGCACCGGCCGCTCCAGGTCGAGACGCTTGCGCACCGACCGGGTGGTGGTCAGTACCTCGTCGGCGGACAGGTCCAGGTGCGGGAAGTCGAAGGCCATGCCTCGACCCTAGCGAGTGGACCTAGCGGGCGCGGGCCGAGCCGCTTCCCCGCTTGGCGCGATCGAGGGTCGCGAGCGACTTCTTGGCGGCGGCGAGCTCCGCCTGCAGCGCCGCCACGCGATCCGCGGCGGCGTCGCGGGCGGCGGAGAGCACCTCGTCGACCGCGGCCTGCGCCTCCTTGTCGCCGAGTCCGGCGAGCGCCTTGTGCAGGGCCGGCAGCGGGATCTCCTGCGCCCCGGCGGGCTTCTGCGCGTTCCGAGTCACCTTGAGCGAGGCGGTGTTGTCGGCGCCCACGTACACGGTGATCGCGACGGACCGGGCCGCCCTGGCCTTCGCCGCCGGCTTCCCCGCGCCCGCCTGCTTCCCCGCACCCGCCGCCTTCGCCGCCCCGGCCGCCTTCGCCGCCCCGGCCGGCTGCGCCGCCCGCTTCACCGGCTTCGGCTGCTTGGTGGCGCGCAGTTCTCGTGCGTCGTAAGGCAACTGGTCGTCGACACCCGTCGGCTTGACCGTGACGACGGCACCGTCGACCTCGACGACCCGGGCGGACGCACCGGCGTCCAGCCCCAGGCTCGGCACGCCCTCGACGAGGTAGACCAGCGGCTTCTTGCCCTCGGCGAGGGCCGCGGCGTACCGCTCGAGGTCCGCCGCGGTCAGCGTCTGCTCCGCCATCACTTGATTCCCTTCACCAGCGCGGGCACCACCGACTGCTCGATCGTGTCGATGGCGAGCGGCCCACCGTACAGGAGTGCGTCCACGCCGTTCGTCTTGTCCAGGATGATGATCGGCACGCCGTAGGTCAACGACGAGGGGACGCCGTCGAAGCCGCCGTTGCCGCCCGCCGGATCGGTACGCGCCACGACCGTCCGGTCCACCGTGCTCGAGTTGACCGCCTTGTAGATGTCGCCGGACGCCAGCGGAAGCCACGAACCGGACCCGTCGACGGGGGTCTGCGTCGCGAAGCCGAGCTGGCCCATCAGCTGCAGCGCGTTCGCCGAGCTGCCGGCCAGCTTCGTCGCCTTGCCGTCGTAGTGCACGACGTCGAGCTTCTTCCCCGAGAACTCCGGGTGCGCGGAACGCAGCGCCGTGATGCGGCCCTCGTAGGTCTTCTTCACGGCCTCGGCGCGGTCCTTCGCCCCGAGGGCCTCCGCGATGAACGCGAGCTGCTGCTGCCACGTCCACCCCGACTTCCCCTCGCCGGAGACCGCGATCGCGCGGCCGCCGGCCAGGGACTTGAGCTCCTTGACCTTGTCGGCCGCGTCCGGATCGGTATCCAGGATCAGGTCCGGGTTCGCCTTCTCGATCACCGACCTGTCCGGGTTGGTCGACGTACCCGCGGTCGGCACGCCCGAGAAGGCGGACACCCACGAGGGCAGCTCCGACTTCGGGCCGTTCGCCCCCGCGACCACCTCGAAGCCGAGCGCCGAGACGAGCTCCGCGTCCCCCGGGCCGAGCGCGACGATCCGCTGCGGCCGCTCCGCGAGTTCGGTCGAGCCGTTGACGTCGGTGACGGTGCGGGCGCTCCAGGCGTCGAGGCCGGGCCGGCCGTCGTCGTCGCCACCGCCGCGGACGACCACGATGGTCAACACCGCCGCCAGGATCACGACCAGAGCGGCGGCCCCGCCGATCAACAGCTTCTTCCGGTTCGTCGCCGGCGCGCCGCCCCCGCCGAGCACCGGCATCGACGGCGAGCTCGGCCCCATCGGTCCGCCGGGTCCGCCCGGTCCGCGGGCGCCGGCCGGGCCGACGGGGCCCAGCAGCCCCGTCGGCGCGCCGGGCGGCAGTCCCTGCCCGCCGGCCACCGGCGGGCCGGGTTGGTTGTAGCCGGTCGCGAGCGCGGGATTCGACGGCGTGCCCTGCCAGTTGACGCCCTGCGGCGCCGCCGGCGGGGCCATGCCCGAGGCACCCGACATGCGGCGCGCGGCCGCGGCCAGGGCATCGGCGAACTCGCCGGCGGTGGAGAACCGGTCCGCGGGGTTCTTCGCCATCGCGCGGCCGAGCACGTGGTCGATCTCCGGCGACAGGTCCGGCCGCTTGAGCCGCACGCTGGGCGGGTTCTGGCTGATGTGCGCCAGCATCAGCTGACCCGAGACCGTGGTCGTGAAGGGCGGCGCGCCCGTGAGCAGCACGACGGTGGCGCAGGCCAGCGAGTAGACGTCGGCACGGTGGTCCACCGGGTGCCCGAGCAGCGCCTCGGGCGCGGTGTAGGCCAGGGTGCCGACAACCGTGCCCGCCTGCGTGTTCTGACCGACCTCGGTCTGGGCGGCGCCGATCCCGAAGTCGGCGAGTTTGACCTGTTCGCCGCGGCGGCCACGGTCGACGAGGAAGTTGGCGGGCTTGACGTCGCGGTGGAGGATGCCGTGCTGGTGCGCGTAGTCGAGCGCGTCCGCCACCTGCTCGATCACGGCGACCGTGCGGTCCAGGCTGAACGGGCCCTCGCGCTGCACCGTCGTGGCGAGGTTGCCGCCCTCCACGAGCTCCATGGCGATCCACAGATGCCCATCGGATTCGCCGCGGTCGTAGACGTCGACGATGTGCGGGTGCTTGAGCCCGGCGATCAGGTCGGCCTCGCGGTCGAACCGCGCCCGCACCGACGGATCGGCGGAGAGCTGGGTCTGCAGCACCTTGAGCGCGACGGACCGGGGCAGCGTGCGGTGCCGCACGCGGTACACCGTGCCCATGCCTCCGGTACCGAGGATCGACTCGATCACGTAGCCAGCGATCGACTCACCGGGTTCCGACGCCACGAACACACCTCCGCTCCTGTACGTGTACAGCGGTAAGAATCTACCGCGATGCAGGTTGCGTGCTGCTTAACGTGGGGTTGGCGGCTCGTCGGACGAGGGCGGCTCGCCCGTCTTGCCCCACCGGGGCGCGCTCGGCGGCTGCAGCGGACGGCGCCGCGGGCCGCGGTCGTCCTGGTCCTGCGAGGGTCGCACCCAACGGTCCCCGCCCTGCTTGCGCTGGGCGCCGCTGCCCCGCTCGTAGGGCGGCGGGGGCAGCGGCCGCACCGGGCGGGGCGGCCGCGGGGGCGGCGTCTGCGGGGGCGCCGGGTACGGCGCGGGCTGCTGCATCGGGACGCCGGGCGCCGCGGTATGGGCGCCCGGGGCCTGCGCGGCGGGCGCCGCGGGATAGGGCGCGGGGGGCCGCGGGCCGCCCGGCTGGGCGTGCCTCCCGGCGGGCGGCACCGGGACCTGCGGCGCGGACGGCGGCACGACGGGCTGCGCCGCGATGCCGGGGGCGAGCCGCGGCGGCGCGGGCACCTGACGCGGCTGGCGGTGCGCCGGCTGCGGCGGCGCGGCGGCCGCGATGGGCTGCGCCTGCACGTCGCAGTAGCGCAGTTCCTCGTCCGTCGGGTTGAGCACCACGTCGAAGGGATCGCGGTGCCCGATCCGCACGCGCACGGCGGACGGTGACACCTGCTCGATCACGAGGTCCGCGTTCGCGCGCAGCGGGGCGCTGCCGGGCGCGCGCAGGGTGAGCATGGTGCGCTCGGGCACGGAATCGGCCGGCGCACCGTCGAAGACGGTGATGTCGGCCGGCCGGCCGCCGGGGCCGTCGGCGATCCGGAACCGGGCGGGGTCGGCCAGGGTCGCGGCGAGCGTGGCCCACTGGGCGGGCCGGTCGGTGTGCACCGCGACGGACGCCCCCGCACCGACGGACCGCAGCAACACGAGCTGCAGCGGGATCAGCTCGGTCGCGAAGTCCACGACCAGCGTCTCGGGGACCGGCGACCCGTCGAACAGCGGCAGCGCGACGGCGTCGATGCCGGAGACGCCCCACACGGGTCCCGCGGGTCCCACCGGGATCTCCACGGCGCCGAGGTCCTCCAGCGGCGCCGACGGCAGGTCGACGACGCTCGATCCGCCGCCCGGAAGGGTGCCGCGCGCGAGTTCCAGCTGGCGGCCCGGCATCGGGACGAGCGCGTCGTCGAGGTTGTCCACGATCGGCACCGCGGTGTCGTAACGGACCAGGCCGCTGATCTCCACGGGCGCCTGGGCGTCGGCCTTGCGCATCCGCAGCACGACCGAGGTGCTGTCACTGTCGAGGCCCCACCAGCGGTCGAGCTTCTCCGTGGACGTGCGGACGGGGTCGACGAGATAGGTGGTGGCGAATTCGGCGTCGTGCTCGATGTTCTGCCAGTTCTCGGTGCCGCCGAGCGGATCCGCACCGAAGGTCATGCGCGCGCCGAGCCCGGTGAGCTCGTCGGCGGGCAGCACGCGGGCGCGGATCAGCCGCTCCTGCAGGCGCTGCTCGAGCCGCCGGGTCGCGGCCATGAGTGCCTGGGGGCCGGCCGTGCGCGACGGCCCGCGGCGCACGATGCCGGCGAGGTTGCGCTGCGTGTCCACGCGCAGGATCAGCCAGGTCGAGCGCTCCGCCATCGCGGCGTAGAACCGGACGCCCTGCGAGTACGAGGCGCGGTACGCGGGACCGGGCGGCACGCGCCGGCCCGCGGAGACGATGTCGATGTCCACGTCGAGCCCGTACTGGGTCATCATGGTCGCGAGCAGGTCGAGAGGCACGGTCTCGGCCGCGAAGGCGCGGCCCTCGCGCAGCCGGGTCTCGGCCGGATCCGCGGTGAGCTCGATCGCCGAGACCAGTTCGAAGCCGTCGCCCTGCCGCACGCCGACCCCGTCTACGTCGATGACGCGGCCGGGGATGCCCCCGGACCCGCGACGCCGTCGGCGCAGGTACCGGTAGCGGGCCCCGATCTTCTCGCTGAGCACGGTGCCGTGCAGCGAGACGAACGCGACCAGGGCGCCCAGCACGATGAGGGTGATCACCGACCACAGCGGCCATGTGGCGCCCACCAGCGCGAACAGGCTGGCCGAGAGCACCGCCCAGACCAGCGCACGGCGCAACGAGATCCGGACGCCGACCGGCCGGCGCAGCCGCGCGACCTCGGGGTGGGTCGGGACCTCGGGCCGCGAGGGGGCCGCCGTCGGGGCGCCCGTCGTCAGGGTCTCCGTCATCACGACCTCCGCTTCCGGCCGGGCCGCGTCAGCGCGACCACGCCACCGATCACCAGGAGCGCCACCGCACCCGCACCGGCCACGATCGCCGCCGTCCGCCGCGGCCGGGTATCGGGGTCGGGCGGGGGCGGCGGGACGAGCAGCTTCTCCACCGACTGCGGGTCGATGTCCGCATCGATGTCGGGGACCTTCGCGGTCAGGGCCGCCACCGGGTCGATGAGCCCGCGCCCCACCTTGTTGTCCGTGCCCCGGCCGGGGGCGTGCGCCGTGGCGACGAGCCGCGCCGCCGCCTGATTCGCCGAGAGCTGCGGGTACCGCGAGCGCACCAGCGCCGCCGCGCCCGCCGCGTAGGCCGCCGCGAACTCGGGTCCGGCGAAGGGCACGAGGTTCCGCTCGAAGGGGGCGCCGTTGATCACGCCGTCACCCCCGCGGGAGCTCAGCGAGACGATGCCCGCGCCGGGCGCCGAGACGTCGAGCCAGGGACCGTTCAGCGATCCGGGCAGCGGCGTGCCCTCGGCCGTGGTGGCGCCGACCGAGAGCACCTGCCCGTCGAACCAGTTCGGGGTCGCGACGGTCGTCACGCGCCGCCAGCCGCGCGGATCGTCGGGCTGGCCGGGGTCCGGGTCGGGGTTGGCCTTGCAGTCACCTCCGCCGACGGTGCCGCCCTGGCGGTCCGTCGCGCCCGCGCCGACCACGACCAGCGCGTCCTTGGCCCGGAGCGCGTAGGCGACGGCGCCGCCGATCTCCCGCTGGCGGAACTGGTCGTCGGCGGCCATGCACACCGGCTCGGGCACGACGATCACCTTGGCGCCGCGGTTCGCGGCGCGCACGATCGCGCGCGCGATGCTGCGGGCGTTGACCGCGGGGCGGCCGAGGTTCGGGTCCGCGTCGTCCGCGGGATTGTTCTGCAGCGCGAAGCCGGCGGAGTCGACGCGGATCGAGAGGAGCCGCGCGTCCGGGGCCATGCCCACGAAGCCGTCGCCCGCGGCGGGCTGCGCGCCCACGATCCCGGCGACCAGCGTGCCGGTGGAATCGCAGTCCAGGAGCCCGCGGTCGGCGGCCACCATGTTGTCGCCGGCACCGTCGAGGCCGCGCAGGCGGGCCTGGGGGCGCACGCCGGTGCTCAGCACCGCGACGGTGACGCCGGCGCCGGTGGAGAACCGGTGCGCCTCGTCGATCCGCAGGGTGTTCGCCGGCGCGGGGGCCGCGGCCAGGTTCGAGTTCGGCAGGACGCCGGGCTCGACGCACCGCGGGTTGTTGTTGCGCAGCGGCCGTTCCGGGCCGTCGGTGTCGGGCGGCGCGCCGCCGATGTCGGCGACCGGCGGCACGACGGCGCCGGAGAGGGCCGGGGCCCAGGAACCGGCCACGACGACGGTGACGGAGACGGCCGCGACCGCGGCCGCCCTCGGGAAACGGAGCACGGACCCCAGCCCCTCTACTTCAGGAACGACAGGTCGAGTTCGCGCATGGCGGCGAACAGGCGGGTGCACCACAGCGCGAGCAGGACGACCGCGAAGATCGCGAGCTTCTCGCCGGCCTCGATGCGGCCGAGGAGCCGCGCCGACAGCGGGCGGCCGTGGCCGCCGGCGTCGGTGGCGACGCGGTCCGCGAGCAGCAGGCCGGCCGCGCCGAAGCCCGCCAGAACGGCGGCACTGAGCACGATCACGACGAGCCGGCCGAGGTCCGAGTCGAGCGCCTCGACGAGGACCACCGCGAGGCCCGCGGCGATGACGAAGCCGGCCACGAAGAAGACGGTGGCGTGCACCCGGTCATCGAGGGTGCGGCCGCGCAGCACGCAGATCACGGAGGTCAGGACCGCGATCGCCACCTCACCCCAGAAGTAGTGGCTGTCCGGCACGATCACGGTGAGCGCGGAGACCACCAGGATCCCGGCGATCGCGACGTAGAAGCCGGTGAGCAGCTTGGCCGCGGTGCGGGCCTTGCGCTCGAGTCCGGTGTTCTCCTGCGCGCGCGCCAGCTCGGTCGTGCTCTCGTCGTCGAAGGTGTCGACGTGGTACGCCGCGTCGAGCTCGCTGCGGTCGATGTCCTCACCGGGCGGTGGGAGCGGGTCCGGCCGGACACCGGCGAGCATGAGTGCCCAGCCCTGCGCCCAGTTCGCCAGCAGCAGCCCCGCGATCACGCCGATGGCGGGGATCGCGGGCCGGCCGAGCGGCGTGTACGCGAACAGGGCGCTCGCGACGACGACCGCGGCGGCGGTGAGGCCGAGCGCGGCGAGCACCGTCGCGCCCAGGCGGCTGGCGCGGCCGAGCACCACCACGCCGATGAGCGCGAAGGTCGACCCCGTGAGGACGTTCGCGGCGGTGAAGGCACCGTCGACCCCGCCGTCCGGGGGGATGAGCACGAACCCGGCGGAGAACAGCACCGGGACCGCCGCGAGTTGCAGCGCGTACGCCACCTGCGGCGCGCGGTACTGCCGGTCCGCGGACAGCGCGGCGAGCACCACGGCGATCGAGGCCAGCGCCGCCACCGGGAACCACCACAGCACACTGGAGTGCTCGAACCAGGCGATCAGCACCAGCGCGGAGAAGACGGTCGCGCCGAGCACCAGCGCGAGGAGCCCCAGCGCCCGTGCCGTCGCCGACTCGAACCGGCGGAAGCGCTGGCGGCAGAACTCCTGGATCGCGTCGGCGGTGCTCTCGATGAGCGGCCGGAAGGTCTGGGTCGAGAAGGTCTCGGCGAGGATCAGCCGGTCACCGTCGAGCACGCCCGCATCGGCGAGGGACTTGTCGCGCGCGAGCGGCGTTCCGCCCTCCCGGGCGAAGGTCCAGGCGCCGGTCGTCGCGAAGTCGTGGTCCGGGAAGATCTGCTCCAGCCCGGGAATCACGGAATCCATCACGACCGACAGCCGCCGGCGGGCGAGCAGGCTCCGCTCGACCGAGTTCTCGCCGACCTCGACCAGGACGCGCACCTGCTCGGGGACGGCGGATCGCCCGGGGCCCGCGTTCTCGGTTCCGGCGGGCTCCGGGGTGATCGGGAAGACCATCTGGCGTCAGCGTCCCTCTGTCGTGCGCACCTGCTGCAGCTCGGCGAGCTTCTGGGCGGCCGGGGGCTCGTAGCCCGAGTTGAAGCCGTCCGCCAGGTCCGCGGCCAGCTCCTCGAAGGCACGGATCGTGCGCTTGCGGAGCTGGTCGATGTCGATCGGCTGATCCGAGTCCAGGTGCGGGTCGTACGGGATCTCGTGCACGCGCAGCTTCTGTCCGGCGCGGAAGAGCTCGTCGAACTGCTCGACGGAGACGCTGCCCCGGCGCTTCGTGTGGTTGATGACGACGATGGTGTTCGCTAGCAGGCCGTGCCAGCCGTGGTGGCGCAGCCAGTCGATGGTCGCCGCCACCTTGCGCACGCCGCGGGTGGTGGCCGAGGCGGGCAGGATCAGCGCCGATGAGATCTCGAGCACGCCGGTGCCCGTCTGGGTCTGCAGGCCGCGGCCGGCGTCGACCAGCGCGAGGCTGTAGTGCGGGCGGAAGATCGAGTACAGGTCGAGCACGTCGTCGTAGTCCGTCACGTCGCGGCCGTTGAAGCGCCACGGCGTGGGCAGCACGTGCAGGTTGGTCGCCGTCACCGCGAGGTGCTTGTCCACCTGGTTGCGGTCCGAGAGATCGCTCTGCTGGATCAAGGTGCGGGCCGTCGACCCGCCCTGGTGCCACGCGGTCACCTGGTCCAGGTCGCCGCCGTCGGGATCGAGGTCGAGCGCGACCACGTTGTCCGCGCGGGTGCGCTCGAGGATCTGGCCGAGCACGCCCACGAGCAGGGTGCCGCCGGCGTTGTCCGCGAAGACGCTGGTCACATGGAACTTGTGCTTCGGGACGCGGATGCGGTGCACGAGCTCGGCGTGCTCCTGGTCGTTCGCGCTGGGCCCCACGTCGAGGCCCATCTTGCGCAGCCAGGCGCGCCAGCCGGAGACGCGCACGGCGGCGTCCGAGAAGCGGATCTGCTGGTTGAAGGACGACGAGGCGGTCGACATGGGCGCCGAGAGCGACTCGCCCATGGGGCGCATCGGGGCCTGCTGGTGCTGCGGCACCATCGGCGCCGGAGCGCCCTGCGCGGGTGCCTGCCCGAAGGGCTGCGGAGCGCTCGGGCGCTGGAGCTGGCCGGAGGCCTGCGGGGACTGGAACTGGCCGGCCTGCGGGGTGCCCTGGAACGGGGCCTGGACCTGGCCGTTCGGGACCTGCGCGTGCTGCGCGGCAGCGGGGACGAAGCCGTTCTGTCCACCCTGCCACTGCTGCTGCAGCTGCGGCACGGGCGCGGGGACGGGCTTGGCCGACTGCGGGGCCGACGGTGCCGCGGGCTTCGCGGCATCGGCCTTCGCGGCCTCCGCCGCGGGGCCCTCCGCCTTCGCGGTGTCGGCCTTCGGCGTCCCGTTGGTGGCGTCCGCCTTCGGCGCCTCGCTCTTCGGAGCGTCGGCCTTCGGGGCGTCCGCCTTCGGAGCGTCGCTCGCCGGCGCGCCGTTCTTCGGCGCACCGGTCTTCGCGGCGTCGGCCCTGTCGTCGACCACGGCCGGCTGCTCGGCGGTGGGGCGCTCGTCGGCGGCCACGATCACGGGCGCGACGGCGGGAGCGGTCGGCACCGCCGCGGAGCCGTCGAGGTCGTCGACCTCCGGCAGGTCCGGCTCCTCCCACTCGCCGCTCACGGGCTCGGACAGCGGCGCACCCGTGGGAACGGACGGGCGGACCACCGGCACGGCGGAATCGGTCGAGGGCAGGATCGCCGACGAGTCGTTCTCGTCGTGACTGTTTTGCGGCACGAAAGGCACCCGAACGTTCGTAGCTGCGTCGCTCATGGATCGCACCTCTCTCGATGGAAGAATTGTTTGCAGTCTAATACTCGTGCTGGTCAGATGAGCACCAGGGTCGGCTATCAGTTTGCTGTGTCGAACCATCCGGTGCAACCCCCGCGCTCGACGAGCGCGGCGATCCCCTCGGAGAACCGTCTCCGGGTACCGGGGCTCAGCGTCACGTCGAGCACGCCCTGCGAGCCGCGCTCCGTGGTCGACAGCACCCGGCCGGCGGCCGTGTCCATCACTCCGACGGCCCACCCGGCCCGCGTCCGCACACCACTGGAATCCGTACGGTGATAAACGATCTCGGCCCGCCGGCCCGAGTAGCGCGCCGCGTCGAGGAGGACGTCGACGGTCTGCTGCGACAGATCGTGCTCGCGCAGCCGACTGCGCACCTCGCGCTCGCCGCGGGGTCCCGCGACCTGCGGGTCGAAGCTCGCGACGATCTCCGCCAGCTCCCCGGCCTCGACGGTCAACGATTCGAAGTCCGCGGGATCACGCGCCCCCAGCACCCGCCACAGGGGTTCGACCACGGTCGATTCGAAATCCTCGCGATCGGTGCGGAAGCCCTGCACGGTGAACTGATCGTCGTTGCGGAAGGCGACGACCACCAGCTCGTCACGGCGCACGACCGCGCCCCGGAGCACCGCGTCACCGTCGAAGACGCGGATCGCGACCTCGGCGGCGGGCGCCTGGAGCGCGCGCAGCCAGTGCCCCACCTGCGGATCGACGGCCCCGTCGGCATCCACGAGCCCCGCGTCGACCAGCCCCGGCAGGACCGCGAGGTCCACCACCAGCTGGTCGTCGGGCCGGTAGACGTTGGGATGCACCGCCAGCACCACCGGTGCCAGCTCAGTGACGTCCGCGAGCCGCATGAGCAGCAACAACTCGTCGATGTCGGCGGCGAAGGCGGACAGCTTCGCCGGTTCCTCGCGCAGCACGGCCACTCGCCCCTCCTCTTCCAGAGCGGCCCGGCCCCCGCAGGTGCGGTGGCCGGGCCCCGTCCTCGTCGTACTAGATGCCGTAGAGGCCCGCGGCCTGCGCCTGACCGGCCTGATGGATCGTGGCGGCCGTCTGCAGGTTCACGCCCGTCTTGCGGATCGCCATCGAGAGGTTCTCGTTCGCCTTGAGGCAGATCTCGTGGACGTGCTGGTAGCTCTCCTGGTCGACGCCCACCCAGTTGCCCAGGTTGAGGTTCGCGGTGTTGTTCGCGGTCAGCTCGGCGATGTTCGCGTCCGCGACGGCGGAGGCCTTGCCGAGGCTCGCCGACGTGATGTCGTAGCTCGCGTAATCGACCTTGATCAGCGGTGAAGTCATGTTCGTGACCCTTCGTGGATGGTGGCGGGCTAGATGACGTAGCCGGTGAACAGGCCGCCGGCGTCGCCGTCGGTGCTGGTGATGAGGCCGCCGTTGCGGCCGAGGGCCTCGGCGACGGCCTCGAGCTTCTGCTGCTCGGCGTTGCACACGGCGATGAGCTCCTCCATGTGGGCGCTCGCCTTGTTGGTGGTGTCACCGGCGTTCGCGGCGCGGTACGCCTCGGCGGTGGTGCGGACGAACTTGATGTTGGCGAGGGTCGTCGCGGCCACGTCGTGGGTCTTCGCGGTACCGGCGGCGTGTGCGCCGGTGTTCATCTCGTAGATCTGCGGGGGCATGAGTGTTCCTCCAGTTCAGGGGTGGTCGTGGTGGGTCGAGTGCGAGGTGGGGATCAGCGTCCCTCCCCACTCGACGGGACGTCGACGGGAACGGACTCGTACTCGGGCGCCGAGTCCTGGTAGACGGGGATCGCGGCGGTGTCGGGGACGACGATGCGCTCGCGCTGCTTGCCCTTCGACCGCGCGACCGGCGCGCTGGAGCCGGTGGGGAGGACCGGACGCAGCGGCTCGGCCGCCACGCGCGGGACCGGCGGGGGCGGCGGCGCGACGGTGAGGCCGTCGGTCGCCCAGTTGGCGGGGGCGGCCACCTGGGGCAGCGCCGCGGTGCCGGGCTCGGCGCGGAGCGCGGAGGCGGTCGGCCGCGCCTGCTCGCCGCGGGACATCCGCTCGAGCGTGGGCGAGCCGGGGCGGGCGCCGAAGTAGCCGACGGTGCTGGTGCGGTTCTCGGAGTGCACGTTGGCGAGCAGCGCGCTCATCGGCTGGTAGACCACGCCGCCGCCGGTCGTCGCCGTGCCCGCGCTCACGCCGGTCTGCAGCGCCTGACCGCCGCCCGACACCGCGGCACCCACCACGCCGCCGCCGACGCCGGCGGCCACACCGCCGGCACCGCCGAGCTGCTGCACCAGACTCTGGCCCAGCTGCTGACCGGTGGTGGGACGCGCGAGGCTGTTCTCGCGCGACTGGGACCCCGCGGTCGCCGCGTTGGAGGCGGCCTGCTCGAGGCGCTGGGCCTGCACGACGACGGTCTGCCCGAGCTTCGTGGTCGAGAGCACGCCACCCGCGGTGCGCATCCAGAGCATGCTCGCGGTGGCCTGCGCGCCCTGCGCGGCGAGGGTCATCTTGGTGACCACGGCGTCGCCGACCGATGCCGCTCCCGCGGCGGCCGCGGGGATCGGCACGCCGATGGAGGTGGCCATGGGCTTCGGCGGGATGAAGGGCTCGAAGGTCATGTTCGCGGTGGAGTTCGCGAGATAGGTCAGCATCATCGTGGCGTTCTGCGCCCACATCGCGGCGTACTGCGCCTCGTTCGCGGCGATCGCGCCGGTGTTGACGCCCAGGAAGTTGGTGGCCTCCAGGACCGCGTGCGTGACGTGGTTCAGCGCGATCTCGGGCAACTGCGCCATCCCGGCCAGCGCCGCCGAGTAGTCGGCCGCCTGCTTGGTGTGCCGCGTGGAGGCGAGCAGCGCCTGCGTGCGCAGCGCCTCGTTGTGCGCGAGGTACATCGCGACGTTGCGCGTCATCAGCGCCGTCTCCGGCGCCTGCCACGACGCGGCGAGACGCGGCAGCAGCGACTGCAGGAAGACGGACCGCGCGCTGACGGAGGCTGCGACCGAGGCCCACGCCGCGGCCGCAGCGGTCGCCGGCGCGGGGCCCGCTCCCGACATGAGGCGCCCCACGTTGACCTCGGGGGGAAGCGCTGGGAAGGTCACGACGTCACGCTCGTCAGAACTGCACGGCGTTGTCGGCCATGATGTACGTCGAGGCGACCGCCGAGAGGCTCACCGCGTACTGCGCGACCTCGGCGTGGTCGATGATCGACGTCGCGAGGAAGTTCGCCGCGTGCGCCGCGGAACTGGCCGAGACCAGCAGCGAGACGTCGTCGGCGCCCGCGGGCACGACGGCGCCGATGGCCCCGGCGGCGCCACCGATCAAGCCCGAGGTGGTGGCGACATTCGCCATGACCTCGTTGGTTCCTGCCAAGAGCTGTATAGGCGCCACGTTCAGGCCCACCTGCTATCCCCTTTACTTGATTTTCAAGTTGCAACTAAAACAGAATTGTCAAACTTCGTCAATCCCTGGTTGTCCGATATTCTCACCCCCAAACATCCTCGTCGGCCTCCGCTTCGTCCCTGCGCACGCCGTTCCAGGCCACTTGGACGATGTCCGACGGGGCCCCGCGCCCGGGATGGAAACGGCCGCGGCCCGGAACACCGAAGCGCTGCCCGCGCTCACCTGCGATGTTGACGTTGAACTTGTCCGCGGACAGGGCCAACGCCATCGAGCTGTGCGTGTCGAGGTACTGGATCAGCGGGTCCGAGCTGGCCTTGTAGAGGTACTCGGAATCGTTGAGCACCACGATCACGTGGAAGCCGCGAATGACGCCGTCGTTCATCAGCTTCACGGTCTGGGTGATGGGGTTGGTGCGGTCCCCGCGGGCGACCACGGCGTCGTAGTCGTCGATGATGAGGAAGACCTCCGGCCCCGTCCACCAGTCGCGGCGCGCGAGCGCGGCGCTGTCGGCGGCATCGGGCACCCGGCGGTAGGTCACCTTCTCCGGGTCGGTCTCCCCCTCGCCCATCCAGTCCACGAGCTTGTCCTGCCAGCGGCGCAGGAAGTCGTAGAGGTCGGAGCCGTGCAGCCCGAGGTTCTTCGGGTTGGGGGCGAACGCGCCGCGGTGCACGCGCTTCGGGTCGAGGAGCGCGATGGCACCGTCGTCGATGGTCGGGTACCGGCGGCTGATCGCCTCGATGAGCGTGTGCACGAAGGCGGACCGGCCGGAGCCGCTCTCGCCGACCACGTACATGTGCGCCTCGCGGCCGAAGTCCGCGACGGCGAGGCCGGCGTCGGTCTCGCGGACGCCGAACGGCAGGCGCACGCGCTCGCGCGCGCCGGCCTCCGCGGGGAGCACCGAGAACAGGTCGTCCTGCAAGACCACCTCGGGCAGCGCCAGGAGCTTCGGCGCCTCGGCGCCCGAGGTGTTGGCGCGGCGGATCCGCTCCACGACCTCCTCGATGCCGTCGCTGAGGGTCTCGGGCGAGGAGTCCCCGTCGGCGCGGGGCAGCGAGACCAGGGCCAGCAGTTCCCGGTCCGTGGTGATGACGTGACCCGCCTTGTCGGGCACCGCCTTGTTCCGCTGCGAGTTCACGACGGACATGTCGTAACTGGCGGTGGACACGCGGCCCTCGATGATCGTGTGCATGTGACTCGCGAGGCCGCGGAGCACGGTGTTGCGCGCGGTCGTGATCACGAAGTGGATGCCGTAGTTCAGGGCGCCCGAGGCGAGCGCCTCGAGCACCGGCACCTTGTCCTCGAAGACGCCGCCCTCGGTGACCGCCGCGTCGAAGCCGTCGATCACGATGAAGACGTCGCCGAAGGCGTCCTCGGTGATGACCTCCGCGCCCGGATCGCTGCGCAGGCGGCGGTACTCCGCCATCGAGTTGACGCGGTACTTGCGGAAGAGCTTGACGCGCTGATCGATCAGGTCGGACATCTGCGAGATGATCCGGTTGATCGCATCCTCCTCGGACCGGGTCGCGATCCGGGAGACGTGCGGCAGGTCCTCGAGTCGCATCCAACCGCCGCCGGTGTAGTCGACGATGAAGAACTGCACCTGTTCGGGCGCGTGGGTGAGCGCGAGGGACGTCACCAGGGTCATCGCAGCGGTGGTCTTGCCCTTCTGGGGCGCACCGTAGATCAGCACGTTGCCCTGGCCGCCCGACAGGTCCAGCTCCCACACGGGCTGCTGGTGCTTGGCGGGGTCGTCGAAGACGCCGAAGGGCGTCTTCAGGGTGGCCGGGGTGGTCACCGCGGGCGCGACCCACTCGCCGGCCGCGAGCGACGGCGCCAGCACGTCCAGCGTGGTGGACGTGAGTTCGGGAAGCCACGGCTTGTAGGCCGGGCGCGCCGGCGCCGCGGTGAGGAGCTCCTTGACGACGGTGAAGACGGTGGGCGCGGCGAGGATCTCCTCCTCGGTGCGCACGATCTCGTCGTCCTCGACGATCTCGGCCTCGAGGTCAGGGATGTCCACCCGCCGTGCGGTGAAGGCCCGCGAGGAGAGGTCGTCGGCGGTGGGCTGCACGATCTCGCGGACGACGGGCTCGGGGGCCGCCTCGGGGGCGAAGTAGGGCTTGCCCGTGAAACCCGCGTAGAACCGGATCAACTCATCCTCGTGGAGCGTCTTGATGAGGCCGTTTCCGGGCTTGCCGGGCAGGTTCTTGGCGTCGGGGACACCGATCACGGCACGTGAGTCTCCGGCGGTGCCGGTACGAAGAGCGATGTGGTAGTGGATGTTCGATTCAAGGCCCCGCGATCGCGCCATCTCCGCGTTCTGCGAGGCGAGCAGCAGGTGCACGCCCACGGACCGGCCGACGCGGCCGATCTGGCTGAAGATGTTGACGAACTCGGGCTTCGCCTCGAGCAGCTCGGTGTACTCGTCGATGAGCACCAGCAGCGCGGGCATGGGCTCGAGGTCGGGGCAGTGCCCCGACTCGCGGGCCTTCTCGTACTCGGTCAGTCCGATGATGTTGAACGACGGGTATCGCGCTGCGGCACTGTCGAAGAGCTGCTGGCGCCGCTTGAGCTCACCGGTGATGACCTCCATCATGCGGTCGACCATGCTCTCGGACTTCTCGAGATTGGTGACCACCGCGGCGACGTGCGGGATGTCCTCCATCCCCTGATAGGTCGCGCCGCCCTTGAAGTCCACGAGCAGCAGGTTGAGCATCGTCGGCGAGTGGAACAGGCAGGCGTCGAGGACGAGACAGCGCAGGAACTCCGACTTGCCGGATCCCGAGGTGCCGATCATCTCGCCGTGCGGCCCGGTGCCGCCCTGGCTGGCCTCGCGCATGTTGAGGAAGATCCGCGTGCCGTCGGGCCCGAAGCCGATCGGGAAGTTGAGGCGGCGCGGATCGTCGAATCGCTTGATGCGCTGCCAGAAGTCGACGACGTCGATGGCGCCGGGGTCGTCGACCTGCACCAGGTTGGCCCAGTCCCGGCCGGTGTCCTGGCGCTCCTTCGACAGCAGCGAGGCGGTGGTCTCGAGCTCCCACCGGGCGAGCTTGCGCGCGTGGCTGTGCGCGTCGATGAGGTCGAGCTGATCGGCCCGCGCGATCTCCTTGGGCGCCTCCAGCGGCAGGTCCGAGTCCCACCGGGTCACGATGCCCGTGGGGGCCACGTCGAGCAGGACCGCGTGCGGGAAGGAGTCGATCACGCCGTCGGGCGGCGACATCAGGATCCAGGTGACGTCGGCGAGCGAGGCGATCGCCTGGTCGGTCATCCGTGCGCGCTCAGCGGATTCCACGATCACGACGGTGTGCCGGGTGCGGCCGGTGACCTCGGACTCGGTGGTGAACGGGCGGGAGTAGTCGACGATGCGGTCGGCCTCGGCGGTCGGCTGCTCCTCGCTCCCGGCGAGTTCGTCGAGGAAGTCCGTCCAGTTGCCGTAGATCATCCGCCGCGAACCCAGCGCGTCGATGAGCGACGGATGCTGCGTCTGCGGAAGCCATTTCAGATACTCCCACCGGCCCCCGTCGGGGGTGTCCGCGACGACCGCGAAGCGCAGCCGGTCCGGGCCGTGCGTGATGGCGAGGTGATTGAGCATCGCGCGCACCATGCCCGCGGCCCGCTCGGGATCGCCCCCCACGCCCAGCACGGGGACGTTGCGCAGGGTGAAGGCCAGCGGCATGTCCGCGATGGTCGAGTGGGTGTGCAGGAACTTCACCGTCTCGGTCCACTGCACGGGATCGAGGAACTCCCCGTCGGGCGCCTCGGGCGTGAGCAGCTTGGCCTTCGGCACGATGCGGCCACGGCCGTACCGCGCCGCGGTGAACCGGGCCTTGCGCTCGGAGTCGCCGCCGCCGACCTCCCACATCCGCTCGGTGCCGATGAGAGAAGCCACGACCGACGGATCGGGGTACGCGTGAGCGAGGGCGTCGAAGTAGTTGCGGCCGCGGGAGAGCGCCTTCTCACGCGAGGTGCCGATCGATCGGCTGGCCTGCTTGCGGTCGTGCAGCAGCTGGGCCTTCGACTTGCTGCCGCTGCCGCCGGGCCCGCCGCCCATGTAGGCGAACATGCCGAACAGCAGCATCATCGGCATGAGCAGCATGACCGGGTTGAAGCCCCGGTTCATGCGGATCATCATGAACAGCATGCCGAGCACGGCGACCACCATGATGACGGGCATCATCACGGTGCGCCACTTGCCGGGCGGGTCGACCTCGTCGATGGTGTCCGGCGTGCGGACCTCCACCTCCTTCTTGACGACCCGGGGCTCCTTCTTCGGGTGGAGCGGGGGCTCGAAGACCTGCCTACTCACTACTTCCCCTTCGGGTCGAACTTCGCGACGACGGGGTCCTGGGCGCCGCCGTCGTGCTTGATGGACGCGCTGGCCTGGGAGAGCGTGGGGCCCGGCGCGAACAGGCTGACGATCGTCCACGGTGCGGGCACCGGGTCGCTCAGGCCGAGGGCCTTCGCGGACGATCCCGGTTCGTTCGAGCCCTGGTCGTCGATGCCGTAGCGGATGCCGGTGTCGGCGATCCAGAACTCGCCGCTGTGCTCGCGCGAGTCCTTGGCGGAGCCCGTGGCGTAGACGTAGCGCCCACTGTTCGCCGGGAGGTAGACGTCGTCGGCGATGGTGCCCGCCGAGCCGGCGGCACCGATCAGGGGGATCCGCGCGGCGTTCTGCTCCGCGGTGAGCGGCAGCGTGCCCGCCACCAGCACCCGCTGGTCGGCGGTGGGTGCGGAACCGTCGTGCGACCAGGTCATGCAGGTGACGGGGTCACTCGTGGCGTCCTCGACCCGCACCTTGCCGGACGGGAAGTGGTCGACGGCGATCTGCTTGCCCACCTTGGGCCACTGGTTCGCCTTCGACGCCTCCGTCTCGACGACCCCGCTCTTGACGGGCGAGACCGTCTGCAGGATCGACGCGGCGGTCTGGCTGATCTGCTGAATCCCCTCGGCCGCGACGACGTAGTAGGTCCACCCGCCGTCGACGGTGGCGACGCGCAGCGTGGTGCCCACGAGGAGCTTCTCGGTGTTCGGGAACCGCACGGGCTTACCGAGATCCGTGATCTGCGGTACGTCGATGGGCTCCCGCGCGGCGAGCGCGTTGAACAGCCCCGACGACATCGGGATGACCCGCTGGTCGATGCCGATCCCCAGCGCCTCGCGGATCGCCGAGTTGCCCAGATCGAGCCGGGCGCGGGCGACGACGCCGTCGTCCTCGTAGACCAGCCAGGTCTGATTGTCGAAGGCGACGACGCGGGCGCGGTCGCCGCTGAGCTCGTCGGTGCCGTCGGCGGGTGTCAGCGGTCCCCCGATGACGCTGACCTTCACGGCGGACGTCGCGGTGGTGGGCAGGCCGGTCGACGGGTCGAGCGGCACTGCGGAGCCGGTGGCCGTCGTGTCGCAGACCGCCCACTGCGAGAGGCGGCTGGCGGAGTTGCGGATCACCGTGGGGGCGTAAGGAATACCCACCATCGGGCCGCGCGGCAGCTTCTCGATCTCCCCCGACTTCGCCAACACGGGCTTCGCGGGGGAACCGATGATGAGCTGACCGGAGACCACGTTCGGGATCGGGCTCAGTGCGTCGCCGACCTTGACGTACAGGGCACCGGTCTGGCTGTCCTGGATGATCTCGCCGTCGCCGACCTTGCCGGCGGGGAAGATCACGGCGCCGATGACGCAGCCGAGCGCCACGACCAGGCCGACGGCGAGCGCCATGTAGAGCGGCGAGCCCTGGAACTTCTTGACGTCGTCGATCCAGCGCGTGTCGCGGCGCACCAGCGCCTCCTCGTTGCGCCGCTGCAGGTAGGCCTCGCCCGACTTCTGGTACTTCGAGGTCAGGCGGAATCCGCGGACCCGCTCCTGCAGGCCCGATTTCGGATTCGACGGATCCGGCGTCATCTCAGCCATTCGATTCCTGCCAACTCGTCTCCAGGAGGTGCCACTGCGACCAGGGGAAATTCGGCGAGACGCGCAGCGTCTCCTCGTACGCCAGGCGCACATCCTCGAGTTCGAGGGTGCGCAGCAGCGTCCGCTTCTCCTCCGACGAGAGCGACGACCGGTCGATCGCGCTGACCCGGAAATCGCGGAATCCCCGCGCGGAGGAGATCACGGTGCGCATGAACCGGGCGTTCGACATCAGGTCGATGCCGGTGCACAGGCGGCCCTTGAGGTCGAGGGCGCTGACCTCGGCGAGCCGCTTGTTGTGCTCCTCCAGATAGCTGCGCACGCCGACGCCGAGCTGCTCACGATTCCTGGCGGCGACGGACTCGGCGATCTCCACCAGCTCCTCCGCGGTGAAGGAGCTGAACGATATCCGGGTCGGAAAGCGCAGCGGGAGACCCGCGTTCACCTGCAGCAGGCGGTTCATGTCGTCGTCGTACCCCGCGAGCACCACGACGACCTTGTCACGCAGGGGCTTATCGCCCTCGTTCTCGATCCGGGCGAGCAGTGCCTCGAGCGCTTCGCGGCCGAAGCGGGAGGCCTGGTCCTCACCGTCGCCGGCGACGAGGCCGTACGCCTCGTCGAGGAAGAACAGGCCGCCGCGGGACTCGTCGACCAGCTTGTTGGTGCGGATACCGGCCTGTCCCACGTAGCCGGTCATCATGTCGCTGGGCTGGTGCTCGTACACCTCGGGCTTGGCGATCACACCGAGCCCGTAGTACAGCTTCGCGAGGATCCGCACGCCCGTGGTCTTGCCGGTGCCGGGCGGCCCGGTGATGATCGCGGAGAGGCGCATCTCCTCCTCGCTGTACTCCTCGCCGAGTTCCTCGCTGAGCTCCTGGCGCTCGCGGTCCATCTCGACCTTCGAGGCCAGGCGGCGGATCTGCGACTTCACGTCGGGGCTGCCGACGAGGGCGTCGAGTTCGCGCCACGCGTCGGCGAGCACCACGTCCCGTTGCCGATCCAGGCTCTCCTGCTCGATCTCCTGGGCCGTGGTGCCCGTGGCCGGGTCCCACGGGTCGGTGCGCGTGTTCATCGACTGGGCGGTGACCACCTCGAGGGAGCCGCCGGCGGCGGCGTGATCGAGGTCGGGACGCGCGGAGATCCAGGCGCGCGCGTCACGGAGCAGCTTGGCGGCGCCCTCCTCGTCGCCCGTCGCCCGCAGCGCGTAGGCCTGCGTGACCAGCAGGCTCGCCTGCACCAGCTTGAAGTCCTCGGAGGCGAGCGCGGTCTTGGTGGCGGACAGCGCCTGGTGGGCGTCGCCGGTGCCGACGAGGGCGCGCGCGGTCAGCGCGGTGACGCCCAGCTGCCAGAAGCGGACGGCACCGTCGGTCTCGGCGGAGATCCAGAGGGGCTCGCGGCTGTCGGCCACCGTGGAGAGCACCTCGGGCCAGCGGTGCGCCATCCCGAGCAGGCAGATCCACAGGTAGCGCAGGTAGTTCCGTTGTGCCGGCGAATCCGCGCTCACCTCCCGCTGGAGGCGGGTGAGTTCGGCGGCCGCCTCGGTGAGGTGACCGGCCTGAGCGAGGATCACCGCCGCGCCCGCGCGGGCGTAGATCACGTCGGTGACGGGCATCCCGAGCTCGACGACGCCCATGTGCACCGGGATCTTCAGCCCGAGCGCCCCCTCCGCCGGGTCGACGACCATTCCGTTGCGGCGCAGCTCCGCGCCGAAGTTGCGGGCCGAGTTCAGGAGTCCGCGGGCGGCGGCCGGATCGCTGAGCTGGGTGCGGTCGACCGCCATGAGGCCGATCCACGCATCGCACATCGTGGGGTCGGCTTCGACGGCGAGCCGGAACGCCTGGGCCGGTTCGCGGCTGTCCGTGCGGGCCGCGAGCGATCGCAGCCCGAGCGAGAAGTACCGCTGGGCAGTGGGATTCGAGGTGGTCATCGTGCTTGCTTGGGATCCTGATCCTGGCTCGAGAGGAACCGTGCGTACGTCCAGGCGTACAGCGCCGACTCGATGTCGTGGTACGCCGCGGCGAGCGTGGCGACGAGGATCGCCCGCTCCAACATCCGGTCGCGCAGCCGCGCCGCCTCGGGCGCGGGGGCCGTCAGGTCGGCGGCGGAGGCCGGCGTCCGATCCAGGGTCAACGCGTCGGCGAGCGCCCGCTCGTCGGTGTGCAGTTGCTCGAGGACCGCGGGCGGCACCTCGTCGCGCTCGTCGAGGAAGCAGCGGGCGTCGATCCGCGCCGCCTCGATGCCGATGGCGTGCTCGGGCGCGATCGGCTGCGTCTCCAGGTCGCGGATCAGCGCCCGGGCCTGCCGCTCGGCCTGCTCGGGATCGAGCGACCGGACGTGCTGCAGGCGGGCCGGCGAGACCGTGGCCTCGAGCCTGCTGCGGCCGCCGGGGAGCACCGCACCGGGGCGGAGCACGCCGACGAGGTTCTCCTCCCCCACGACGGGGGCGTACGCGCGGCTCGGATGGGTCGTCGCGACGGCGGAGAGCGTGTACCCGTCCTGCCGGGCGTACTCGATGAGCTGGCGCACCGGGTCGTCGATCGACGCCCAGCGGAAGCCCGAGGGCACGTTCCACAGCACCCGCACGCCGGCCGGGATCACCACGCCGGGCGGCAACCAGCCCGCGTCCGAGGTGGTGACGGCCATGATCGTCTCCGCGTCCTTGACCAGCAGGCCGGCGGCCCAGTGCAGGCCGGACTCGGGCCCGTGGGGCCCGCCGCGGAGCGAGCCGAGGATCGACGCCACCGCGTCGTGCACCTGCTGCACGGCCGGCGACGCCCGCCGGCGCAGCACCAGGGGCTCCGCGCGGCCGAGGATCGCGGGCCCGGTGGCGAGCACCGGCGCCGGCTTCGTCGGGGCCTTCGGTTTCGCGGGCGCATCCGGCGCACCCGGCGCATCCGGCGCGGCGGGAGCGGGCTCCGTGGTCGCGGCGGGAGCGGGCTCCGCGGCGGGAATCTCCGCCGACGCCACGAGCGCGGCGGGCGCCATGTGCGCGGGGTCGATCTTGGACGCGTTCGCCGCCTTGAGCAGATCCGAGAACTTGACCGGGCCGGACTTGCGCACCGGCCGCGGCGCCGCGAACGCGCGCGTGGTCGCGGCCGCGGCGGGCTCGTCGGTGGAGCGCTCCTCGGCGGCGGGTTCGACGGTGTCCGCGTCGTCGGAGGTCGCCTCCTCGACCGCAGCCGATTCCGTGTGCACGGCGTCGGCGACGTCGCCCTCGGTGAGGTCGGCGTCCGCTTCATCGTCGGCGTCCGGGGCTGTTTCGGCGTCCGCCTCCGCTTCAGCTTCAGCTTCGGCATCGGCTTCGGCTTCGGCTTCGGCTTCGGCTTCGGCTTCGGCTTCGGCAGCATCCGCGGAATCGCCTGCGGCGGGCTCCTCGCCCTCCGCCTTCGCGAGGTCGGCAGCGACCACGGGCTCGTCGGCGTCCTCGGCGCCCACCGGTGCGTCCGCGTCCTCGGCCGGATCGCCGGACGCGGGGTCGTCGGGGGTCGCAGCGGTCTCGTCCGTCGCGCCCTCGTCGATGCGGGACTCGTCGGCCCGACCCGCGGCGGCGTCGGGCTCCTCGGGCTCCTCGACCTCGGCGATCACGTCGCCCTCCAGCGCATCGTGCTCGTCCTGAGCGGGAACGTCGTCGGCGTCCAGTTCCTCGGCGAAGTCCACCTCGGTGTCCGCCTGCTCATCGGCGACCTCGCCGTCGACGTCCTCGACGTCCTCGAGAGCGACCTCTTCAAGAGCGCCCTCGTCGGTCTCCTCCGCCTGATCGGCCACGTCCTCATCGACGTCAGCCGTGGCCTCATCGACGGCGGCCGATTCGTCCGCCACCTGCGCCACCCCGTCGCCCTCGTCGACGGGGGACGTGGCCCCGGGTTCGTCGGCGTCGCCCTCGTCGGCGTCGCCGACCGCGCCGTCGGCCTCGTCCGGAGCATCGCCGGATTCCGCGCCGTCCGTGGTGTCGTCGGCCTCGGCGCGCTCGATCTGGGCACCGTCCTCGACGGGCTCCGCGATCACGGCGTCGGCCTCGTCACGGGTCTCCGCATCGGGAACGGGCTCGGGCGCGACGGGCACCGTCGGGAGGGCCCCCGCACCGCTCCAGGCGCCACCGGGGACGCGACCGAAGGAGAGGAAGCCGTCGTCCATCGCCTCCTCGCGCTCGCTCGACGGTCCGCCCGTGGCCCCGGACAGGGGCATCGGGGCGCCGAGCTCGATACCCGCGGACTCCCCCATCTCGCCGGCGACGATCTCGGCCGGCGTCGTGGGGATCGGCAGGAACTGCGTCGGCCCCGCGACGGGGATCGGACCGCTGCTGGGCCCCTGCGGCGCACCGGGCTCGTCCGCGCCGGGGGTACGCCCGAAGGACATGAATCCGTTGACCAGCGGCTGCGGCACCACGGGGACCGCGGCATCGTCGGTCGGCGCGACCCCCGTCGACGGCACGCGGCCCAGTCCGAGGAAGCCGTTCGCCACGATCGGGGCATCCGCCTGGCCGGAATCCCCCGTGGAGACGTCGTCGTCGGTGCGATGATCGCCCGCCTCGGCCACCGCCTCGTCGAGCGGTGCGGCGGCGGTCTCGTCGCGGGACTCGGCGCCCGGCGTCGCGAGCTCCTCGGCCCGCGGGACCGAGGTCGACGGTGTCCGGCCGAAGCCCATGAAGCCGAGGTCCATGGCGGTGTCGTCGCCGGAGTTCGCGAAGGCGTCCTGTGCCGCGGCGGCAGCGTCCTGCTCGGTGCCGTTCGCACGCGCGGCGTCCGCAGGACGTTCGCCGATCCGGTGATCGCTCGTCCCGGCGTACCCGTTCACGGTCTCGTGACCGTTCGTCCCGGCATGGCCGTTCACGATGTCGTGGCCATCCGCCGCAGCGCGCGCGTCGGCCGCGTCGTGGCCGTTCTGGTCGGTGCGCGTCGTGCGGATCGAGTAGCCGTTGCGCGCATGCCCGTTGCGGGCCACGCGGCCGTTGCGCTCGGTGGCCCCGGCGCTGGCACCGGGTACCCGCCCAAAGGCCATGAATCCGCTGACCAGGCCGGCGGCGGGCTTCTTGGTGGCGCTCGTGGTCTCGGGCGTCGTCATCTTCTCGGCGACCTCTGCCGCGCGCGCCCGGGCGCCGGCGATGAGCCGGGCGATCTGGTCGGCCGGATCGACACCCGCCTGCGCGGACTGCCGCTGGGCCGCCTCGATCTCGGCCTCGACCTGGTAGACGATCTCGGACTGCTCGAGGTTCACCTGCTGCAGGCTGCGCGCGAGCTCACCCAGCGCGTGCGAGACGTGGACCAACGACTCGCCCACGCGGACGATGCCGATGAAGCCCTGCGCCCACTTGCCCGTCTCGGACTCGAGGAACTCGGCGACGTCGACCTCGCCCAACTGGGCGGTGGCGGTGGTGCCCTCGCTCGCGACGCGGAAGGCGTACGACGATGCCTGGGCGGCGGACAACGCGCGCGACGCGAGGTCGTCGGGCGTCACCTCGTCCTCCCAGATCCCTTCGAGGAGGACGTCGGCGTGGGGGGTATCAGGACGTTCGATCACTTCGACACCTCACTTCAGGCCGGGCGCGGCGCGACCGCCGCGGCGAACGACGTGCTCACGACGAGGCCCCCACGGTCGACTGGGTCTCGACCCACAGCGACGAGCGCGACGTGGAGCCGCCGTCGGCCGCGCGGCCGGACCTGCCTGCGGCGGTGATCGCCTCGGCTGCCTCGAGCTCGGGCACGACGTCGTCGATGAGACCGTCGATCGTCTCGACGATCCGTTCGCCGTGCGAGCTCGTCCAGCCCACCGACGAGCTGATCGATGTCACGGTCGATCGCAACTGCGCCGTCGCGATCGCCGCGCGTGCCTCGATGGCACGCGCACCTGCGCTCTGGCCGAGGTTCGCACCGGCGTCCTTGTCGGAACTCAATGCCACCCTCCCGTCCTGCCCAGCCAGACGGCACGTACGTACCGACTGAATTCGTTGTCGCAAAAGAATGTACCACCCGCATTGCAACTGCACTTCTTTGAAGTCATCGTTGTTCGATTGCAAGACGGGCAGGTCAGACCCCACAGGATCATCATTGACAATTCTGGTTGTCGATCACGTTGTGCACGGCGCCGGGCCGCTGACCCGCGCTGCGGTTCGACGCGGCGCGGTGCCGCCGAGACCCTGCCGACGAGATCAGCGAGAACACGTTGCACCGCTGCCGGGTTTGAGCCGAGAGCACAGGTCGGCGCCCTACTTCCCCGCTCCGGCGCGGCGACGTGGCGGCGAGGCGATCCTCATCCGCACGTGCTTCGTGAGCATTCGCACCGACTACAGGAATTCAGTTCAGTAATTTTCGTATCGGAGCGTTCCCCGTCACGATCGGCACCCGCTGCGCCGGCGGGAGCGGCCCCGCAGTGCAACCGGCCCCACGATGCTCCGCCGGGACGGGGACGCGGACGGACGTCGGGCCGATGCGTGCAGGAGGAGAACTATCAGGCGGTCGCGCGGGAGACCGCGCCGAGCGGATCCGTGTAGACACCGTCGAGCGCGGCGGCTCCGGCGGCCTGCTGCTGCACGCGCCCACCTGCCCCGCT
>NZ_VIGX01000228.1 GCF_007858475.1 Tsukamurella conjunctivitidis | reverse complement strand
CCGTGAGTCGTGACTGGAACAGGTCCAGGGCGCCCAGGCGGTGGTCGAGTGCCGCCTGCTCGGATTCGAGCCTGTGGCGGTGTTCGTCCAGGATCTCCCGCACCCCGGGTGGGTCGTCGAGGAGGTCGAGCACGCGCACGATCTGTGCAACCGGCAGTCCCGCGTCGCGCAGTTGCGTGATGGTTGCCGCCTCACGCAGCTGGGAGGGGTGATAGTAGCGGTACCCGGTGAAGGTGTCCACCCACACCGGCTCCAGCACCCCCTCCTGCTGGTAGTGGCGCAGCATCCGCACGCTGATCCGCGAGAGCACCGAGAACACCCCGATGCGCAGCAGCTCGTCCTTGTCGTCGTCCACGCGAACAGCACACACCCTCACACCATGTCAGGGTCAACGCCTCCGACATCGAGCGCCACGCCAGCTGGTGGCGGGAGGGACCGAGGGACCCCCACCCTCCAGGAACCCCGTCACCACGTCACCCCGCCAGCCCTGCCCGACCGTCACCGCGCCAGAGAATTGCACCTACTGTACATATGCGCTATAAACACTCTGTGCACATC
>NZ_VIGX01000227.1 GCF_007858475.1 Tsukamurella conjunctivitidis | reverse complement strand
CTCTCCTCCAGCCCGTGGCCGGTGACCTTCCGCTCCCTCCCGTCCTCCGCCCCCACCGACGAGGGCGGCACCGACGAGGGCGAGACGGCCGAGGGCGGTGCCGACAAGGGTGGCCCCTCCGTGCCCACCGATCCCGGGACAGATGCCTTCGAGGTGGTGGTCGACGGCGTGGGACACAGGATCGCGACCTCGACGGGGGAGACCCTGCAGACGCAGGGATGAGCGGGCCCCCGGGCTGCCCCCTGGACTGCCCCCGGCGCAGACTTCCGGACGGCGCGCGACACGACTAGCGTCGGTCCTGGCAGGAGAACGCGTGTCGCATGCCGTCCACCACACCGCCGGGACCGTGGCACGACGGACTTCGCCGAGAAAGAGGACGGACTTCGGCGGGAGAAGGAGGGGGAGGGACGTGTCGGAACAGGGGGGACCCGAAGAGGTCGACCAGGCCGTGGAGCGGCCGCAGGTCCGGGTGCGCAGGATCTACGAGGACCCCGACCCCGCTGACGGGGACCGTGTCCTGGTGGACCGCCTGTGGCCGCGCGGCATGAGCAAGGTGCGC
>NZ_VIGX01000226.1 GCF_007858475.1 Tsukamurella conjunctivitidis | reverse complement strand
TTGCACCATAAGGGATAAATCCGCCATAGAGCGCTAAACCGTTCATGATCGCCGCCATTCCAAATTCACGTACTCCGAAGCGGATATAGTTTCCTTCACCGGTTGTGATATCGAGATCTCGGCTTCCTTTGAAGAAGGTATTGTTAGAAGGTGTTAAGTCTGCAGAACCACCGACAATCTCGGCAAGATTTGTCGCTAAGAGGTCGAGTGCATTTTTGCTTGCAACACGAGTTGCAATATTCTCTTCTTTCTCATTGACGCTTTTGAGCGCTGCGGCAAAGATCTCTTCAAAGTTATCGGGAAGTTCACCTGCAATTCTGCGAAGAAGTTCATCGGCTTTTTCGGGGTGATCAGCAACATAAGCATCGAAGCGGCTATTCCACTCCTCTTCACGTTGATCGCCGGCAGTACGTGCATCCCAAGCTTGATAGATCTCTTCAGGTACTTCAAAAGGACCATAATTCCAGCCAAGGCTTGCTTTTGTTGCAGCAATTTCATCAGCGCCAAGAGGAGCGCCATGAGTCGCTTCCGATCCCTCTTTGTTAGGAGAGCCTTTACC
>NZ_VIGX01000225.1 GCF_007858475.1 Tsukamurella conjunctivitidis | reverse complement strand
AATAACGCAGTTCAAAAGCCGCTCTATCCTGCAACTGATGCAGAGACAATCGCGCTTTTGAGTGAAATATCCATATTACTAGGCGCCTATTGTGATGGTGAATTAATTGGCGTTGTCGCTATTGAAGAGGATGCTGTTGAGCGTATTGTGGTGGATAAAGAGTGGATTCGATTAGGTATTGGTACTGCTTTGATGCAAGCGGCAGAAGCGAATGGCGCAAGTTATATCGATCTCTATCGTGAGAATAAGGGCGCGGTGCAATTTATCGAGGCGCTAGGATATGGCATCTATGATATTACAGAGCCAGAAGCTGGGGATCTCTTAGCGAAAGATCCCGCTCCATTGCTTCATTTTAAGAAGTAGAGAGTCGAAAAGAGAGAGAGAAGAGTGTGAGGTGCTATTCGGTCTTTTTGAAGATTGATCGTTATTAACTCATCTTCTCTGCATGATATAGGGTCTTTTTAAGAAGCTTAATAAAGATATGGCGCTCTTCATCGGAGAGATGAGTGATTAGAGAGTTCTCTAGCGCAATATGGGTCGGGGCGACCTTTTCAATAAG
>NZ_VIGX01000224.1 GCF_007858475.1 Tsukamurella conjunctivitidis | reverse complement strand
ACCTCGACCAGGCGCCCCGTCAGGGCGTCACCCTCGCGCAGTTTGATGTGCACCAGACGCCCCAGGGCGCGCCGCCAGTGGCGCGGACGGGTGAGTTCGCGCTCCGCGCCGGGGGTGGAGACCTCCAGCAGGTACTCCCCGTCAATCGGATCGGCAGCGTCCATGGCCTTGGAGACCGCGCGGGAGACGGCGGCAAGTGTGTCGGAGTCCACCTCGCCCTCCTCCCCGGTGACATCGACGACGACGCGGACGACAGGACTGCCGTTCTGGTGGAGTTCGACCACGGAGTCCAGGGCGAGTCCCGACTCGGCGACCACACCCTCAAGCAGGCTGCGCAGGGGGGCGGATTCTCGGGGGGCGGCCACTGGGGGCTCCTTCATCTGGACGACACGGCAGTGGGTGCCATCGTACCCGCAGCCCCGTGGGATGATTCGGTGGTGACTCCTCGCCCCCTGCTCCCCGTCCACCGCGGTCAGATCGCGGGTGATGACCCCACCACAGACGGAACCGAACCGGATGCGGACACCTCTCGCGTCGGGGTCGCCACCGGTGGTCGCCGC
>NZ_VIGX01000223.1 GCF_007858475.1 Tsukamurella conjunctivitidis | reverse complement strand
ATCTCCGCCCACTCGGGCGTCCTCGCTCCAGTGCGGGGTCCAGTGGCGTGGTGGTGGGCCAACCGGCCCGGGTCCTGTGGCAGGTCCTCACCGAGGCCTACGAGCGGCTCGGATTCACCAACCTGGATGACGACACCTTCATGAAGATCGTGCTGGCCAGGATCGTGGAACCCACGTCGAAGGTGGACGCGATCCGTGTTCTGGAGGGCATCGGCGTGAACGCCCCCTCACGGTCAACGATCTACCGAATGTTGCCCCGCATCAATGAACTGAAGTACCGGGAGCGTCTGGCTGAGGCCTGTTTCACCCACGCCAGCAGGGGTGGGCCATTGACACTGGTGATGTATGACGCGACGACTCTCCACTTCCAGGCGGAGATCGATGAAAGCAGTCTCACCATCGATGCTGAGCCCCGCAGGGTGGGACGCTCCAAGGAGCACCGGGTGGACCCCCAAGTCCAGGTGGGACTTCTCGTGGACGCAGGCGGCTTCCCCCTCGACGTGTACATGTTCCCCGGCAACGCCGCCGAGACGACGACCCTCATTCCGGTCATCGAGCGG
>NZ_VIGX01000222.1 GCF_007858475.1 Tsukamurella conjunctivitidis | reverse complement strand
TCACAACTTCATCAATTAAGAGGGCGAGTTGGTCGCGGATCGAAAGCCTCTTTCTGCCTCCTCCTTTACTCTCCCCCACTCTCCCATATGACGAGAGAACGACTGGAGATTATGCAACTTACCAATGATGGCTTTGAGATTGCAGAGAAAGATTTTGAGCTTCGAGGCGCAGGAGATATCTTCGGCACACGACAAACGGGTGAGTTTCAATTTAAGATGGCCGACCTCTTTTCCCATCAACATCTTATCGAAAAAGCAACATCGATCGCCGATAATGTGATCAAAGATGAATCGCTAAGCCAAAAACTGATTGAGCGCTGGATAGGTGAGAGTAATGAATTTATCTGGAGTTGATTTTTAAGAATCAAATATCAATATTAAAGCGGTGGAATCTTTTGCATAACCTTCTTACGTAGCCATTGGGGCATCCGATATGATGTCTATTCCATTCTTATCACTACTCCATCAAAGATGAGAGATCAGCACTTAAGATATCGGTAATAAAATCATGGCCCGGCGCTTGAGTAATTAAAAACTCACTTCGATTTCTAATTAAGGCTAA
>NZ_VIGX01000221.1 GCF_007858475.1 Tsukamurella conjunctivitidis | reverse complement strand
CCATTAGGATTGATATTATTAAAGATCCGAATAATTCGACGGCCATGCAATGGTCTCGATGGAAATGCATCGACATGTAAACGACGATCATCTTTTCGAAAAGAGTGACTATCACTCCACTCATCGATCGCATTGAGTCGCAATGTATTCATTGGACTGTGGAGTTTCCCTCTATATTGAGGGATAAGATCTGTTAGAAGTTGGTAACTTGCTTCAGAATAACGTTTTAAAAGCCCTTCAATGGCGCTCTTTTCCTGCGCTGAAGCATTCTCAGCAATCCCTTTAATGCTTCCTTGATCTGCTTGATACATAATATTTTTACGTTTAGGACTCACTAAACGGGGATCTAAAAGCGCTTGTTCCTCTTCTGTTAAGACAAAAGGGAGTGAGGGGAAATAGAGCACCTGCCCATCTTCTAAGCAATTGACAATATTCTCATGATCACACTCTTCGGCACGCCATTCACTTACGCCTAGGACTAAAACAGGAGCCTCTTCACTCCCCTTTTT
>NZ_VIGX01000220.1 GCF_007858475.1 Tsukamurella conjunctivitidis | reverse complement strand
ATCGCGTCGGAGGCGCCGTAGAGGATGCTGGTCGGGTGCTGCCAGCGCAGGGGGTGGTGCCGCACCCAGGTCAGGTACCCCCAGTCCAGGGACTGCCCGTCAGCCAGGTCCACGTGACGCCGCGACCGCAGCTCCCGCTCGCCGACGCCCTGCAGCGTCATCTTGCGGGCGATGAACGCCTCCATGTCGACCAGTGGCGAGGCAAAGAGGGCGATCTCCAGCGGCACGTCGGCCAGCGCATGCATGGACATGAATGCCCCCAGGCTGCAGGCGAAGAGGCTGATGCGGGGGTGTGTGGCGGCGACTTCGCGAGCCACCTCCGCCAGCTCCTCGCGATAGACCCACGGGACCAGGCCCCCCGGGTCACTGCGCCCGCCGTGGCCGGGCATGTCCACGCTGATCGTGGTGCATCCCGCCCGGCTCGCTCCCTGCGCGACCGCGCGGATCATCGGGTCCGACTTGCTGCCTGCCATCCCGTGGACCGCCAGCACCACGTGCTCCGACTCCCCGCCCCAGCGCAGCGCGCGGTGGCCTGCCAGGGTCAGCGGAGTGGGTGCTGGGGGCG
>NZ_VIGX01000219.1 GCF_007858475.1 Tsukamurella conjunctivitidis | reverse complement strand
ATAACCCAACCAGTGAGCTAATCGCGTCTCTAATTGAGCAAGTGGCCGACTATATCCTGTAACATGGGGCGATCCACCACTGCCGACACCATAATCTTCTGCACCCCGCGCCGCCGCTACTTGTAATCGCGGATGATGTGCTAAGCCGAGGTAATCATTCGATGAGAAGTTAAGATATTGCTCCCCATCTACCTCAATATTGATACTACTTCCCGCTGCATGACAGATAACTCGCTGACGATAACGATTATCGATGCACTGTTGATCGAGAGCACTTTTGATTCTTTCTTTCCACATAACGTTCACATAACGCCTATATACCAATTCGAACTAATTCGATTTCTATCGATTATTTTAAAAATTACTTACAATTAATTACTTACAATTATTTACTTATAATATTCCCTATGAAATCTCTTCTCTGATAATCACTTTTAAGTTCTTTTAAGTTTTTATAGATCCTTTATCAGATGCTTTATAGGCACTTCTAAAGCCTAAAAGTGTTATCAAAAATCCTATTTATAGTACCATAGTGCTCTATCACCTGAGCTGTAAATATCATCCT
>NZ_VIGX01000021.1 GCF_007858475.1 Tsukamurella conjunctivitidis | reverse complement strand
CCCCCCGCGCCGGCCGCCCCCGTGATCCCGGGCATCCCCGCCCCGCCCGCCGCCACCGCGGCGGCGCCCGGAGTGCAGGCCGTGACCGGCAAGGCCGCCATCGAGGCCGCCTACGCCGGCGCGGGCGGCGAGAAGGGCACGCTCGGCCGCGCCGTCGCGAACCCGATCGCCTTCCCCGACGGCTCGATCCTGCAGTCGTACCAGAACGGCACCATCTACTACACGAAGGCGAACGGCGCGCAGGTCGTCCCGTCCGGCGTCTCCGCGCCCGCGACGCTGCTCAACTGGGCCACCGCCTTCGCCGCGGGCGGGGCGCCGAGCCTGCCGCCGCTGCCGCTGCTCAACCTGATCCCGGGCTGGGGCGACGTGATCGGCATCAACCCGACCCCGGGCGACACCCCGACGGGCGTGCCCGCGGTGCCCGTCGCGCCCGGCGACACGGCCGCGGCCACCCCGGGTGCGAGCACGCCGTCCGCGCCGGCGGCCCCGTCGGCGTCCGCCGCTCCGTCCGCGCCGGCGGCCCCGGCGACCACCGCCCCCGCCGCCCCGGCGGCACCATCGGCCCCGGCGGGATCCACCCCGCTCGCGGTCCCGACGGTGCCGAACGCTCCGGCTTAGTCACAGGCCCGGGCCGGGTGGCGTCATCCACGCCGCCCGGCCGGTACCCTGAACGTCCGTGGCGACAGATTCCTCCCAGAACCAGCGGCCCTATGACCTCATCGTCGTCGGCTCGGGCTTCTTCGGCCTGACCGTCGCGGAACGGACCGCCGCCGAGCTCGGCAAGCGGGTCCTGGTGATCGAGCGCCGGCCGCACCTCGGCGGCAACGCCTACTCGGAGGCCGAGCCGGAGACCGGCATCGAGATCCACAAGTACGGTGCGCACCTCTTCCACACCTCCAACGAGCGGGTGTGGGAGTACGTCAACAAGTTCACCGACTTCACCGGCTACCAGCACCGCGTCTTCGCGATGCACAAGGGCCAGGCCTACCAGTTCCCCCTCGGCCTCGGCCTCGTCAGCCAGTTCTTCGGCCGCTACTTCACGCCCGACGAGGCGAAGGCGCTCATCCAGGAGCAGGCAGCGGAGTTCGACTCCAAGGAGGCGAAGAACTTCGAGGAGAAGGCGATCTCGCTGATCGGCCGCCCCCTCTACGAGGCCTTCATCAAGCACTACACGGCCAAGCAGTGGGAGACCGACCCGAAGAACCTGCCCGCGGGCAACATCACGCGCCTGCCCGTGCGCTACAACTTTGACAACCGGTACTTCAACGACACCTACGAGGGGTTGCCCGTCGAGGGGTACACGGCCTGGCTCGAGAACATGGCCGCCTCGGACCTCATCGACGTGCGCCTCGACACCGACTGGTTCGACGTCCGCGACGAGATCCGCGCCGCCAGCCCCGAAGCCCCCGTCGTCTACACCGGCCCGCTGGACCGCTACTTCGACTACTCCGCGGGCCGCCTCGGCTGGCGCACGCTCGACTTCGAGACCGAGGTCCTCCCGACCGGCGACTTCCAGGGCACCCCGGTCATGAACTACAACGACGCCGACGTGCAGTACACGCGCATCCACGAGTTCCGCCACTTCCACCCGGAGCGCAAGGACTACCCGACCGACAAGACGGTCATCATGCGTGAGTTCGGCCGCTTCGCCAACGACGACGACGAGCCCTACTACCCGATCAACACCCCGTCGGACCGCGAGATGCTCGCGGCCTACCGGGAGCTCGCCAAGACGGAGGCCGCGGAGCGCAAGGTGCTCTTCGGCGGCCGCCTCGGCACCTACCAGTACCTCGACATGCACATGGCCATCGCCAGCGCGCTGTCGATGTTCGACAACACCCTGCGTCCGCATCTCGAAACCGGTGCCGCGCTCACCGAGGAGACCGCACAGTGACCGATCAGGCCCAGACCCTGCTGCAGCGCGTCATCCTGCCGCGCCCGGGCGAACCGCTGGACGTGCGCTCGCTGTACATCGAGGAGGCCGAGACCAACTCGCGCCGCTCGCACGCGCCCACCCGCACGTCGCTGAACATCGCGGGCGAGTCCGAGGTCAGCTTCGCCACCTACTTCAACGCCTTCCCGGCGTCCTACTGGCGACGCTGGACCGTCCTGCAGGACGTGGTGCTGCGGATCGAGCTCAAGGGCACCGCCCGCGTCGACCTGTACCGCTCCAAGGTCGACGGTGCGCGCATCGCCCTCGGCGGCGGCCTGGTCCAGACCGACGCGACCGGCTACGGCGTCGCCGAGTTCGCCACCGACCTCGGCCCGTTCGAGGACGGCGGCTGGATCTGGTTCGACGTGACCGCCGACAGCGACACCGAGATCATCTCCGCCGGCTGGTACGCCACCGTCGGCGAGGAGGGCCTGCCGGCCAAGCGCGTCACCGTGGGCATCCCCACCTTCAACCGGCCCGACGACGCCGTCGCCGCGATCACCGCGCTGACCAGCGATCCGCTGGTCGACGAGGTGATCGACGCCGTGCTCATGCCCGACCAGGGCACCAAGAAGGTCATCGACCACCCCGACTACGAGGCCGCGATCGCGCCGCTCGGCGATCGCTTCCGCCGCTTCGAGCAGGGCAACCTCGGCGGCTCCGGCGGCTACGGCCGGATCATGTACGAGGCGCTGCGCCTGACCGACAGCCCGTACGTGCTGTACATGGACGACGACATCGCCATCGAGCCCGACTCGATCCTGCGCGCGCTGCAGTTCGCCCGGTTCGCGAAGTCGCCGATGCTGGTGGGCGGGCAGATGCTCAACCTGCAGGACCGCAGCCACCTGCACTGCATGGGCGAGGTCATCGACCGCAACGCCTTCATGTGGACCGCGGCGCCTTTCGTCGAGTACGACCACGACTTCTCGAAGTACCCGCTCTCCGACAAGGAGAACAGCAAGAACCTGCACCGGCGCATCGACGTCGACGGCAACGGCTGGTGGATGTGCCTCATCCCGCGTGTCGCCGCCGAGGAGATCGGCCTGCCGATGCCGCTGTTCATCAAGTGGGACGACTGGGACTACGGCCTGCGCGCCGCCCGCGCCGGCTACCCCACGGCCACCGTGCCCGGCATCGCGATCTGGCACATGGCCTGGTCCGACAAGGACGACGCCATCGACTGGCAGGCCTACTTCCACCTGCGCAACCGGCTCGTCGTCGCCGCGATCCACCACGAGGGCAGCACCCGCGGCATCATGACCAGCTCCATCAAGGCGCTCATGAAGCACCTGCTGTGCCTCGAGTACTCGACGGTCGCGATCCAGATCGAGGCCATGCGCGACTTCCTGCGCGGGCCCGAGGGACTGTACGAGCTGCTGCCCACCGCGCTGCCGAAGATCGCCGCGATGCGCAAGGAGTACCCGGACGCCGTGGTGCTGCCCAGCGCCACCGAGCTGCCGCGGACCTCCGGCGAGGCCACCGCCTTCGGCACGAGGATCCCGCTGAACCCCATCACCAAGGTGACCACCCTGGCGAAGGCCGTGCGCAACAACCTGCGCCCCGCGGACCCGCGCAACCACGAGGTGCCGCAGGCCAACTACCCGCCGCTCGAGGCCCGCTGGTTCAGCCTGGGCCGGGTCGACGGAGTCACCGTCACCACCGCCGACGGCCGCGGCGTGGTCTACCGCCAGCGCGACCGGGAGAAGATGTTCGCGCTGATGCGGGAGAGCCTGGCCGTGCACCGCGAGGTGGACCGGCGGTTCGCCGAGATGCAGCAGCGGTACCGCGCCGCGTACCCGGATCTCACCAGCCGCGCGGCGTGGTCGAAGATCTTCGAGCCCGAGCTGTCGGCGCCGGGAGCCGAGTCGGCGGGCCGGACAGACGACGCGTCCGAGAAGGAGAAGACCAAGTGAGCGCGAACGCCCCGGAGCAGGCACTGACCCCCGAGGAGATGATCCTCGTGGGCGTGCAGGCGCAGCTGGCCGGCCGTCCCGGCGTGCTGCCGGCCGCACGCGGCCTCAGCCACTTCGGCGAACACTCGCTCGGCTGGCTCGGCCTCGCCGCGCTCGGCGCGGTGCTGCAGCCGAAGCGCCGGAAGGAGTACGTGACCGCGGGCGTCGGCGCCTTCGTCGCGCACGCGGCGTCCGTCGTGATCAAGCGGATCGTGCGGCGCAAGCGGCCCAACCATCCGTACATCACCGTCGGCGTCGGGACGCCGAGCAAGCTGAGCTTCCCGTCCTCGCACGCCACCAGCTCGACGGCCGGCGCGATCCTGCTGGGCCGCGCCTCCGGCGTCCCGGGCGGCGCCGTGCTGGCGCCCGCCGCGATCGTGCCGCCGATGCTCACCTCCCGCATGGTCCTCGGCGTGCACTACCCGACGGACGTCGCCGCCGGTGCCGCGATCGGTGCGGCGACCGCGCTGGCCGCGATCGAGGGTGAGAGACTGTGGGTCGATCGAGCGGCGCGGCGCGGCTCGAAGAACCGGACGAAGGGATCGAACAGCTGATGAGCGAGGAGCCGATCGAGCACGGCGAGCCGAAGGCACCGTCGAACCTCGCGACCGGACTGATCAAGGCGATCCGGCCCCGGCAGTGGGTCAAGAACGTCCTCGTCGTGGTGGCCCCGCTGGCCGCCGGCCGGGACCAGCTGGAGTTCGTCAAGTTCGGCAACGTCGGCATCGCGTTCATCGCGTTCTGCCTGGCCGCGTCGTCGATCTACCTGATCAACGACGCCCTCGACGTCGAGGCCGACCGCGCGCACCCGACCAAGCGCTACCGCCCGATCGCCGCCGGCGTGGTGCCGGTGAACCTGGCGTACGTGCTGGCGATCGTGCTCGGCGCGGCCGCGATCGGCATCTCCTTCCTGGCGAACCCGCAGCTCGCGATCGTGATCGCGGTGTACATCGTGATCCAGCTGGGCTACTGCTTCGGCCTCAAGCACCAGGCCGTGATCGACATCTGCATCGTCAGCTCGGGCTTCCTGCTGCGCGCCGTCGCCGGCGGTGTGGCCGCCGAGCTGCCCAAGGGCCTGTCGCAGTGGTTCCTGCTGGTGATGGCCTTCGGCTCGCTGTTCATGGCCGCGGGCAAGCGGTACGCGGAGCTGCAGCTCGCCGAGCGCACCGGCGCGAAGATCCGCAAGTCGCTGGAGTACTACACCACGACGTACCTGCGGTTCGTCTGGACGCTCGCGGCCACCGCCGTGGTGCTCTGCTACGGCCTGTGGGCCTTCGACACCACGAAGCATCCGAACAACATCTGGTACACCCTCTCGATGGTGCCGTTCACCATCGCCATCCTGCGCTACGCCGTCGACGTCGACGGCGGCGAGGCCGGCGAGCCGGAGGAGATCGCCCTGGGTGATCGCGTGCTGCAGGTGCTCGCGATCGCGTGGATTGGAACCGTCGTTGCCGCGGTCTACTTCGCCTGACGCCCAGGCCGGCGAGTCCGCCGGCGCGGCCCCCTCGACCTTCTCCGCACCCCGAGTCAGCTTCTGGCTCGGGGTGGCGGCGTGCGCGGTCCTGTTCGGCTACGGCGCCTGGCAGCGCCGGTGGATCGCCGACGACGGCCTCATCGTGCTGCGGACCGTCCGGAACCTGCTGGCCGGGAACGGCCCCGTCTTCAACGCCGGCGAGCGCGTCGAGGTCAACACGTCCGCCGCCTGGACGTACATCATCTGGTTCTTCTCCTGGCTTAGCGGCGTGCAGACCGAGTACGTCGTGCTCACCGTCGCGCTGGTGCTGTCCGTCGCCGCGATCCCGCTGGCCATGCTCGGCACGGCGCGTCTGTACCGCGGCGGCCCCGGCTGGGCGCGGCTGCGCGGCTCCGGCCTGCTCCTACTGCCCGCGGGCGGCCTCGTCTACATGGCGCTGCCCCCGGCCCGCGACTTCGCGACCTCGGGCCTCGAGGTCTCGCTGACCATCTTCTGGGTGGCGCTGCTGTGGTACCTGGCGATCTGCTGGTCGCAGGCCGACCGCGATCCCGCCCCGGGGCGCGAGCGGACCCGCTACTGGATCCTCACCTGCAGCACCGCGTTCGTCGCCGGCCTGTCCTGGCTGGTGCGGCCCGAGATGGCCGTCGTCGGCGGCCTGGTGCTGATCGTCATGTTCGCCGCGCCCGTCGGGCTGAAGCTGCGGCTCGCGCTGACCGCCGCCGCCGGCCTGCTGCCCGTCGGGTACCAGATCTTCCGGATGGGCTACTACGGCCTGCCGGTCCCGAACACGGCCGTCGCCAAGGACGCCAGCGGTTCCAAGTGGGGGCAGGGCTTCACCTACCTGATGAACCTGGTCGAGCCCTACTCGCTGTGGCTGCCGGTGCTGGCACTGCTCATCGCGATGCCGCTGATCCTGCTGCCCGCACGCGGCGCCCGCAGGCCGCTGACCGGCGGTTTCCGGCTGCCGCGCGGCGGCGTCGCCGGCGTGCGCGACCGGCTGCAGCGGCCCGCGGTCATCGTCGCGGTGATGTTCCTCGGCGGCGTCATCGAGACGCTGTACTGGCTGCGCCAGGGCGGCGACTTCATGTCGGGCCGCGTGCTCCTCGCGCCCCTGTTCCTGCTGCTCCTCCCGGTGATGGTGATCCCGCTGCGGATCCCGTCGCGCCGCCCCGAGGATTCGACGGTCCGCGGTATCGCGCGCCTCGCCACGGGGACCGCGGGCGCCGCGGTCGCGGGCGTGCTGTGGGTGCTGGTGATCGGCTGGGCCCTGCACGCCACGACCTTCCGCGGCCAGCCCGACGGCACCGCGATCGGCACGTCCGGCATCGTCGACGAGCGGGCCTTCTACTCGCTGCAGACGGGCCATGCGCATCCGCTCACCGCGGACGACTACCTGGACTACCCGCGCATGAAGTCGCTGCAGGAGATCCTGCGCACCACCCCGCGCGGCGGCGTCTACCTGCCGTCCTTCGACTACGACTGGTGGTTCATCGATCCGCTGCCGTACCCGCGGCCGGACGACGTGCCGCTGCGGCAGACCGTCTTCTTCACCAACCTCGGCATGACCGGCATGAACCTGCCGCTCGACGTGCGGGTGTGGGACCAGATCGGCCTCGCCTGGCCGATGGCCTCGCACACCGCGCGGCTCGAGGACGGACGCATCGGGCACGACAAGGAGATGTTCCCGGACTGGGCCGTCGCCGAGGCGAAGGCCTACCCGAAGAAGCCGGCGCTGCCGCCGTTCATCGACCCGGACTGGGTGAACCAGTCCCGGGTGGCGCTGACCTGCCCGCAGATCCAGCAGTTGCAGGACTCGTACGCCGCGCCGCTCACCTTCGACCTGTTCAAGCGGAATTTCAAGCTCTCGCTCGCGAATATGCAGCTGCGCATCGACCGGGTGCCCGAGTACACGCTGCGCATGTGCCGCCTCGACGTGCCGCCGCCGCTCCCCGACGACCAGAAGTCGATGCCGAAGCCCTGATGGACCTCGCCGGGACGCTGCGGGAGATCGCCGACTGCTCGGTGCTCTCCGACGACGGCGCCGTCGCCGGGTACGTCACGGACTGGACCGGCCGGTGGCGCGGCGGGCCGGCGATCGTCGCGCGACCACGCACCGTCGCGGCCGTCGCCGCGGTGATGGCCGCGTGCGCCCGGGCCGGCGTCGCGGTGGTGCCTCAGGGCGGCAACACGGGCCTCGTCGCCGGATCGGTCCCGCCCGCCGGGGCGGTCGTGCTGTCCCTGAGCAGCCTCGACGCGATCGGGGAGGTCACCGACGGCGCGGTCACCGCGGGCGCCGGGGTCACCCTCGCGGCGCTCGAGTCCTTCGCCGCCGCGCGCGGCCTGACCTGCGGACTGTCCCTGGCGTCGGGGGAGTCCGCCACCGTCGGCGGCGCGGCCGCCACCAACGCCGGGGGAGCGGAGGTGCTCCGCTACGGCTCCGCGCGGGCCCGGATCGCCGGGCTGCGGGCCGTCCTGTCCGACGGTGCCGTCCTCGACCGCCGGCGTCCGCCGGCCAAGGACAACACCGGCTACGACCTCGTCGACCAGCTCGTCGGCTCGGAGGGCACCCTCGCCGTCATCACCGACGTCACGTGGCGCCTCGACGCCGCGCCGGGCGAGCGCACGGTGCTCGTGCTCGCCTTCCCGTCCGTCGTCGACGCCGTTGCGGCCGTGCCCGCGTTGCGGGGCCTTCCGGGGCTCCTCGCGCTCGAGTGGTCCGACGGTGCGGCCGTCGCCCGCGTCGCCGCCCACCTCGGCGCGCCCGCGCCGCTCCCGACGGACGGCTGCTGGGTGTTCGCCGAGTTCGACGGTGCGCCGGAGGCGGCGGGCGTCGTCGCGGGGCTGCTGCCGGACAACAGGATCGCCGTGGGCGCCGGGCCTGAGGACCGGATCAGGCTGTGGCGCTACCGCGCCCGCACGACCGAGGCGGTGAACGCCGCGGGTGTACCGGTCAAGCTGGACGTGGGCGTGCCGCTCGAGGACTTCGCCGCCGCGCAGGAGGCGATCGTCGGGGCCGTGGCCGCGGTCTCCCCGGACGTCGAGCCGGTGCTCTTCGGGCACCTCGCGGAGGGGAACGTCCACGTCAACCTGCTGCCCGGGCCGACGGCGCCGGCCCGCCGGTTCCCGGAGGAGCTCGCGGAGCGGCTGGAGGCCGCCGTCCTGGGGCAGGTGCTGGCGCACGGCGGCACCGTCAGCGCGGAGCACGGTATCGGCCGCGCGAAGGTGCCCTGGCTCGCGCGGCAGCGCGGCGCGGATCAGGTCGCGCTCATGCGCCGCCTCAAGGGCGCCTGGGACCCGTCGGGCCTGCTCAATCCCGGAGTTCTCTTCGACGGCTGACCGATTCGCGCCCGACGGGCCGCTGTTTGCGATCGCCTGCAGCGGGGTGACGCGGCAGCGTACATTGGCGACTTGCGATCCGAACCCCGACGGATGCCGACGAATCGAGGAAGCGATGCCCGCGCCGCCGCACCCCCGTGAGCACGACCGCGTCGCGGCGGTGAAGGCGCTGCGGATCATGGACTCGGAACCGGTACCCGATCTCGAGCGGATCGCGGAACTCTCGGCGGCCCTGTGCGGGGTGCCCTTCGGCTCGGTGAACATCATCGACTTCGACCGGCACTACACCGTGGCCTCGTTCGGGGCCCCGCGGATCCACGCGTCGCGCGCGGACTCGCTGTGCTCCCTCGCAGTGGCCGGCGACCAGGTGGTCTACGCGCCCGACGCCAAGGTCGACGCCCGGTTCCAGGGCCTGAGGTTCCTCGATCTCGCCGACCCTCCGATCCACCTGTTCGCGGCGGCCCCGATCTGCACCAGCGATCGGCTCCCGGTGGTCACGGTGCGGATCTACGGGTCCGAGCCGCGGGAGCTCAGCGACCGGCAGCTCGGTGGGCTCGCGGACCTCGCGGACCTCGCGATGAGCGTCCTCGAGCTACGGTCGGCGGCGCGCACCCTGCACAACACGGCGACCACGGATGCGATCACGAGGCTGCCCAACCGGCACGCTCTGGAGTTCCTCCTCGCCGGCGAGCAGGCCGCACCGATCAGGGTGGTGGCGTACGCCGACCTCGACCGGTTCAAGCGGTTCAACGACGGGCTGGGGCACGGCGCCGGCGATGAGGTCCTCCGTGGGGTCGCACGTCGCATCGATTCGGCGATGGGGCCGGACGATGCCGTTTACCGGGTCGGGGGCGACGAGTTCGTGGTCGTCTCCCGGGCTTTGGACGCGACCCCGGACGAACTGGTCGAGCGGTTGAGCGCCGCGGTCGGGCGCGCCCCGATCCGCATCGACGGCGCCGACATCGACGTGAGCGTGACGGTCGGCGCGGTCCTCGTGGCGGACCACCCGTCCGCCGGCGCGGCCATCGCCGCCGCGGATGCCGCGATGTACCGGGCCAAGGCGGCGCCGCGGGTCCGAGCTCAGAGGCGGTGACGGTCGAGGAAGTCCTCGATCGCGGCAGCGAAGACCTGGTTGTCGTCGCCCGCGACCATGTGCCCGGCGCCGCTGACGTCGGCGACCTCCGCATGCGGCACCCGCTGCAGCATCTTCGCCACGCCCTCGTCGCTCACGACGTCGGACTTGCCGCCGCGGACGATGAGGGTGGGCACGGTGACCCGCTCGGCCGCGGCGCCGAGCCGGTCCTTGTCCTGGATGCGGGCCTCGTTGCGGTCGTCGCCGCGGATGAACGCGGGGTCCCAGTGCCAGTACCAGCGGCCGTCGGCGCGCAGCCGGACGTTCTTCTTGAGGCCCTCGAGGTTGCGGGCGCGCTTGCGGGTGGGGTTGTAGGCGGCCACGGCGTCCGCGACCTCGTCGAGCGTGGCGAAGCCGTCGGTGTGCGCGGCGAGGAACTCGGTGACCCGCTCGATGCCCTTCTTCTCGGCGTCCACCACGACGTCCACGAGCACCAGCGCCGCTGCGATGCCCGGGTTCTCGCCCACCGCGGAGAGACTGGTTATGCCGCCGAGGGAGGCGCCGATCAGGACCGGCGGCGGACCGTCGAGCGTGCGGAGCACCGCCACGAGGTCCCCGACGAAGTCGCCGAGCGCGTACGCACCGTCGGCCGCCCAGCCGGTGTCGCCGTGCCCGCGGGCGTCGAGGGTGAGCACCGTGTAGCCCCGTTCGGCGAGCGCGGCCGCGGTGCGGTCCCAGGAGTGCCGGGTCTGCCCCCCGCCGTGCAGCAGTACGAGCGTCGTTCCCGCACCGTCCCCGCCGCGCCAGCGGTCGCCCGCGATCCTCAGGCCGTCGGCGTCGACGGTGAAGGGCTCCGCGGAGGGGTGCATTTCGGTCATCGAACAGTCCTATCACGGTCGACGAGGGTCGTGACCCGGGCCACCCTCCGCGCGGCACCCGGACCCGAAATCACACCCGTGTAACACTGGTCCCATGTCATCGCTGGGCCGAATCGGAACGTTGCTCGTGGCCGGCGCCGTGGCGGCGGGGACCGTCGTGGCGGCACCGTCGGCCCTGAACCCCGCGCCCGCGCACGCGGACCCGGCCCCCGCGAAGTCCCGGATCACCGACGCGCAGTGGCAGGGCGACCACCAGGTGGACCTCACCGTCTACTCCGCGGCGATGAACGACTCGATCAAGATCCAGTTGCTGCTGGCCCGCGACTGGCACGCGGACCCCAAGGCGAAGTTCCCCACGCTGTACCTGCTCGACGGGATGCGGGCGCGCGAGGACCGCAACGGCTGGCTGCTGGAGACGAACGTCGCCGACTTCTACCGCGACAAGAACGTGACCGTCGTGCTGCCCGTCGGCGGCCAGTCCAGCTGGTACACCGACTGGAAGCGCCCCGACAACGGCAAGAACTACCGGTGGGAGACCTTCCTGGCGAAGGAACTGCCGCCGCTGTTGCAGCAGGGCTGGCGCGCCACCGACGTGCGCGCCGCGGCGGGCGTCTCCATGGGCGGCACCGCCGCCGTCACCCTGGCGGCCCGGAACAAGGGCCTGTACCGGTTCGCCGGTTCCTACTCCGGCATCCTGTCCACCAGCACGCCCGGCACCCCAGAGTCGATCGGGATCGCCATGCGCGACGCGGGCGGTTTCAACGCCGACGCCATGTACGGCCCGCCCACGGACCCCGCCTGGGCGCAGCACGATCCGCTCAAGTTGGCGGAGAAGTTGCGCGGCACCAGCCTGTACTTCAGCTCGGGCAACGGCTCGGGCGGCACCGGCGCGCCGACCGACCTGCAGGCGATGGCGCTCGAGGTGCTGGCCCGCTCGTCCAACCAGGCCTTCGCGATCGAGCTCAACCGGCTCGGCATCCCGGCGAACGCGCTCTACCGCCCGTCCGGCAACCACAGCTGGCCCTACTGGCAGTTCGAGAACGGGCAGGCCTGGCCGCAGGTGCAGGCGGCCCTCGGCGTGGCGAACCCGAAGCCCTGCGGCATCGCCGGCGCGATCGGCGAGGCCGCCCCCAAGGCCCCGACGCTCGGCTCGTGCGTCACCGTCGAGTACGCCGTTCCCGGCGGCCGCGCGCAGGACTTCCGTGGCGGCCAGGTCTTCTGGTCGGCGGACACCGGCGCGCAGGTCGTCGGGGGCGCGATCGGCGGCGCCTACCTCGGCACGGGCGGCCCCGGCGGGCCGCTCGGCTACCCGACCGGCGGCGAGCGGGTGCTCGCCGACAAGAAGGGCCGGTACCAGCAGTTCCAGCACGGCACCGTGTACTGGAGCCCGCAGACCGGTGCCCGCGCGGTGCGCGGCGCGATCCGGGACAAGTACGCCGCCCTGAACTACGAGCGGTCCCCGCTCGGCCTGCCCTTGGGCGACGAGACGAAGCTCCCCGCCGGCGCCTTCCAGCGTTTCCAGGGCGGGCAGGTCTACTGGTCGCCGAGGACCCCCGCGACGGTGGTGAACAACGGTCCGATCTTCGCCGAATGGGGGCGCCAGGGCTATGAGGGCGGCCGCCTCGGCTACCCCGTGGCCGATGCCACCCCGATCCCCGGCGGCTTCGAGCAGCGCTTCGAGCGCGGTGTGATCGCCCTGGTCAACGGGGTTGCGACCGCACGCTGACGCCCGCCCGCGGGTTGCGCTTCCGCGCTGCCGGTAGCCTGGGCAGCGCCCACGTGCGGGACGTCACTTTCAAGGAGAGAAGACATGGCTGGACTTCGGGGAGCCCTCGCGGCCGCAGTGATGACGAGCGGCGTGCTGCTCGGTGCCGTCGCGTGCGGCGGCAGTTCGACGGTCGAGGCGCCCACCACTCCCGTGGAGGGTGAGCCCACGTCGCTGCCCGCGACCGCCCCCGGGTCGGCCACGGCACCGTCGGGCTACCCGGGCGCGAGCTCCGCCGCGAACACGGCCCTGACGCAGAAGGACAAGGACTTCATCGCCAAGGTCCGCCAGGACGGCGTGAAGGCCCCCGACGACGTGGTCATCAACGCCGCGCAGTTCGCGTGCGAGTACGACAAGTCCGGCCGCGACGCCAAGAACCTCGAGCCCTTCGTGGTCGGCATCCTCGGCCCGTACGACGGCGACGCCGCGTCCGGGAACGCGAAGAAGTTCATCACCGAGGCGCGGGCCTCCTACTGCAAGAAGTGATCTTGTGACGCATCAGGAGCCCGGGAAGCCCAGCGGCGGGCGCAGGTTCACGCCGCTGACGATCGTCGTCGGCGTCGTCGTGATCATCGCGCTGGTGCTGCTGGCGATCCTGGTGGGCACGTGGCTCCGGCCCGGCCCGTCGCTGCCGCCCGTCTCGCCGGACAGCTCGTCCTCGAGCCCGTCGGCGACCGCGGCGCGGCCGACCTCGCAGCCGGCGGACTGCCCGGACGTCCAAGTGATTTCGGTGCCGGGTACGTGGGAGTCGTCGGCGAAGGACGACCCGTACCGGCCGACGTTCAACCCGAACTCGCTGATGCTCAAGATCACCGGGCCGCTGGCGCAGGCCTTCCCCGATGCGCGGGCGGACGTCTGGACCACGCCGTACGTGGCGCAGTTCTCGAACCCCGTCGCCATCCCGCCGGACGGGCAGGCGTCGTACGAGAAGTCGCGCACCGAGGGCTACGACAAGACGGTCGCGCAGATGAAGAAGGTCTACGACAAGTGCAAGCTCACCGGCTTCGTGCTGATGGGTTTCTCGCAGGGCGCGGTCATCGCCGGCGACATCGCCGCCGAGATCGGCGCGGGCAAGGGCGTCGTCCCCGCGGAGAACGTGCTCGGCGTCGGACTGATCTCCGACGGCCGGCGCGAGCCGGGCGATGCCCGGACCGCCGGCCCGAACCCGCCCGGCGTGGGGGTCGAGGTCGCGTACGGCGGCTTCAGCTTCGGCAGCCTGTCGCTGCGCGGTAAGCGCGAGGGCGGCTTCGGCGCGGTCAAGGACCGCACCGTCTCCCTGTGCGGCAACAAGGACCCGATCTGCAACCAGCCCAAGGACATCTTCCAGGCCGGGAACCTCGCGACCACGCTGCCCGAGCTGGAAAAGGTCCTCACCGGCAACTCGCACGCGCTCTACGCGACGACGACCGACTGGTCGTCGAACGGGCAGACGGCGACGCAGTGGCTGCAGAACTGGGCGCGGGGTGTGATCGACAAGGCGCCTAAGCCTCCCCACAGCTAGCCCTGGTATCCACATAGGAATGGCAGGAACGAAGAGTCAGGGCGCGCGGAAGGCCGGGCGCGTGTTCGGCATCGCCGTGATCATCGCGGCGATCATCGCGATCATCGTGGTGATCACGCTCATCATCTCGATGCTCCGCAAGCCCGCGCCCGCCCCGCCCGGGCCGCCGACGGGAACGCAGGCCGCGGACTGCCCCGATGTCCAGCTGATCTCCTTCCCCGGCACCTGGGAGTCGTCGGCAACCGACTCGCCCGAGGCCCCGAGGTTCAACCCGCGCTCGCTCATGCTGCAGGTGACGAACCCGCTGGACAAGCGGTACGCCGACGCCCGCGCCGACATCTGGACCGTGAACTACGCGGCCCAGTTCCACAACCCGGTCGCGGTGCCGCCGGACGGCCAGATGACCTACCAGGCCTCGCGGCAGCAGGGCACCGATCGCGCGCTCGCCAAGATCACCGCGGTCAAGGACAAGTGCCCGCGCACCGGCTTCGTCTTCGTGGGCTTCTCGCAGGGCGCGACCATCGCGGGCAACATCGCCGCGCAGATCGGCGCGGGCAAGGGCCCGATCGCTGCCGAGCGGCTGCTCGGTGTCGGCCTGATCTCCGACAGCCGCCGCGTGCAGGGTCAGGGCAGGGCCATCGGCCCCGACCCCGCGGGCGAGGGCGTCGAGGTGACCTTCGCCGGCTTCAGCTTCTCGGGCGTCGACCTGCAGGGCAAGCGCGACGGTGGTTTCGGCTCCGTCAACGATCGCGTCGTCACGATCTGCGGCTCGAACGACCCCATCTGCAACCAGCCCAAGGGCGGACTGCTCGGGCTCGCCACCGGCCTGCCGCAGGTGATCTCCACCATCACGCAGAACTCGCACGCCGCGTACGGCACCACCGCCAACTGGTCGCTCGACGGCAAGACCGCCACGCAGTGGCTCACCGGGTGGGCCACCGGCGTGATCGACAAGGCGCCTAAGACCAAGTAGCCGCGGCCCGCCCGCGCCTGAGTCAGGGACGGGCCGGCTGCTGCTGCGTCGCGCAGTGGATGCCGCCGCCCGCGGCGACGGGTCGGGACACCTACCGTCCCAGGTGTGACGACGGATCGCGATCGCCTGTCGCGGCGGTGTGGGCGCCGGCGACGACCGCGTGTGATTCCCCTCGCGCCCCTTGCCGAGCACGGGGTGAACGTGATCGACGTCTGCTGCTTACTCGCGCACTGAGCGGGCACCGCGAGTGGTCGCGGCGCCGTCGGACGCTCACGGAGGTGACCGGCACCGGAATCGCAGGGCGACCGAGGCACCGTCGGGCAGCGGTTAGGCTGTGCGCAACGTTGCACGACCGCACCCCAGTCGACCAGGAGTACCCACACGTGACCACTGAGCCCCGCAAGTTCCGGTTCGCGGCCGGCGGCGCCGGTAACGCCGACGAGGGCGGCGCGCGCAAGTTCGTCAAGCTGGCGCAGGAGGCCGAGGAGCTGGGCTTCGACACCTTCGCCATCCCGGACCGCCTGGACGCACAGGTGGGACCCCTGGCCGCGCTGGGCGCGCTGGCCGTGAGCACGGACAAGATCCGCCTGGCCACGTCGATGCTGGCCATGCCGTTCCGGCACCCCGCGGTGCTGGCCAAGGAGCTCACGACCATCGACGTGCTGTCCAAGGGCCGCCTCGAGATCGGCCTCGGCCTCGGCGCCTTCAAGGACGACTTCGACCAGTCGGGGATCGAGTTCGAGGCGCCCTCGCGCCGGCTGCAGCGCCTGGACGAGGGCCTGACGGTGCTCGACGCGCTGCTCCGCGGCCAGGAGGCCGAGTTCGAGGGCGAGGTCTTCCGGGTCAAGGAGCTCAAGGGCTACCCGCGCCCGCGGCAGGGCCCGCGCCCGCCGATCGCCATCGGCGCCGGCGCCCGCCGCACGCTCGAGCTGGCCGCCCGCCGGGCCGACGTGGTCTCCATCAACCCGCGCAGCTCGGCCGAGGGCAAGCTCAAGATCTCGGACATGTCGATGGACGCCGTGAAGAACAAGGTCGAGATCGTGAAGTCCGTCGCGGGCGAGCGCTTCGCCGACATCGAGCTCTCCTGGTCGATCGCCACCATCGTGGTGACCGACGACCGCGAGCAGGTCGCCGATTTCGCGCTCAAGGCCATCGAACGTGGACTCTCGGCCAACATCGAGGTCGACAAGGAGGTGACGATCGAGGACGTGCTGGGCTCGCCCTACCTCGCGATCGGCACCTTCGACGAGATCGCCGAGCAGGTCCGCGCCACCCGCGCCGCGACGGGCATGTCCTACGTCGGCGTCGTGCCCACCCAGATGGAGGCCTTCGCGCCCGTGCTGGAGCAGCTCAAGGGCGAGTGAATCCCGTCCGCCCCCGACCTCACGGTTTTCGTCCTGCCCGATGGTGCGCGGTACGATAGTCGGGTTTGCGGATTTTCACAGCGTGCGAACGCCCCGAACGGGTGAAACATGTTGCGGATATCAAGCACTATGAGGTGGCGCACAGGCCCGCAACGGGGCGTGCCCGCCACGCGATGTACCACTGTATGACTGTCAGCCGCCTGGCGACGGTTACGAGGAGCGATGCATGAACAACGAGTTTGACCAGTTTCTGGACGAAGACGGCAACATCTTCTTCCGCCCCGGAACCACACTGGTCGACTTCGTCGAGCGCAACGCACGGGAGCGCGCCGACACCCTCGCGTACCGGTTCATCGACTACAGCCGCGAGCGCGACGGCGTCGTCCACGAGCTGACCTGGTCGCAGTTCGGTGCCCGGCTGCGCGCGATCGGTGCCCGGCTGCAGCACATCACCAAGCGCGAGGACCGCGTCGCGATCCTGGCCCCGCAGGGTCTGGACTACGTGACCGCCTTCTTCGGCGCGCTCTACGCCGGCAACATCGCGGTGCCGCTGTTCAGCCCGGACGAGCCCGGTCACACCGACCGCCTGCGCATCGTTCTCGAGGACTGCAAGCCGACGGCGATCCTCACCTCCTCGGGCTCCGCCGAGGCCTGCCGCAACTTCTTCCGCCACCTCCCCGCCAAGGAGCGGCCGCGCATCATCGCCGTGGACGCCATCCCGGACTCGGTGGGCTCCACGCTCAAGCCCTTCCCGATCTACCGCGACACCATCGCGTACCTGCAGTACACGTCGGGCTCCACCCGGAACCCGGCCGGCGTGCAGATCACGTACGAGGCCGTCGGCACGAACGTGATCCAGATGATCCACGCGCTGGATCTCAACGAGAACTCGCGCGGCGTCACCTGGCTGCCGATGTTCCACGACATGGGCCTGCTCACGGTGATCCTGCCCGCGCTCGGCGGCAAGTTCATCACCATCATGAGCCCGTCGGCGTTCGTCCGCCGCCCCGGCCGCTGGATCAACGAGCTCGCCGCCGTCGAGGACGGTGCGGAGACCTTCGCCGCCGCCCCGAACTTCGCCTACGAGCACGCCGCCGCCCGCGGCCTGCCCAAGGAGGGCGAGACCCTCGACCTGTCGAACGTCAAGGGCCTGATCAACGGCTCCGAGCCGGTCACCGTCTCGTCGATGAAGAAGTTCAACGAGGCCTTCGCGCCCTACGGCCTCTCGCCGAAGGCGATCAAGCCCTGCTTCGGCATGGCCGAGGCGACGCTGTTCGTCAGCTCCACCCCCGTCGAGAACGAGGCCCGCGTCGTCTACGTCGACCGCGACCAGCTCGCCGCCGGCACCTTCGTCGTCTCCGAAGAGGGCGCCGAGGGCGCCGTCCCGCAGGTCTCCTGCGGCGACATCGCGCTGAGCCAGTGGGCCTGCATCGTCGACCCGGAGACCGGCAAGGAGGTGCCCGACGATTCCGTGGGCGAGATCTGGCTCCACGGCATGAACATCGGCTCGGGCTACTGGGAGCGCGACGAGGAGTCGCGCGAGACCTTCCAGAACTACCTCACCCCGCTCTCCGAGGGCAGCCACTCCGAGGGCGTGAAGAACCTCGAGAAGGCCAAGTGGATGCGCACCGGCGACTTCGGCGTCTACCACGGCGGCGAGCTGTACATCACCGGCCGCGTCAAGGACCTCGTCATCGTCGACGGCCGCAACCACTACCCGCAGGACCTGGAGTTCACCGCGCAGGAGTCGAACACCAAGTACATCCGCACCGGCTACGTCGCGGCCTTCTCCGTGCCGGCCAACGAGCTTCCGGCGGCGGTGTTCGAGAACGCCCACTCCGGCCTGACCTTCGACCCGAACGATCAGAGCGAGCAGCTGGTCATCGTCGCCGAGCTCGGCGCCGGCGGCGCCAAGCAGGACCAGCAGGCCCTCGCCGACGGCATCCGCTCGGCCGTGGGCGCCGCGCACGGTGTGCTGGCCCGCGACATCCTCCTGGTCCCCGGCGGCTCGCTGCCCCGCACCAGCTCGGGCAAGATCGCCCGCCGCGCGGGCCGCGCCGCCTACATCGACGGCACGCTCCGTGGCGGCTACACGCAGACGGCGTTCCCCGACGCCGACGCGAACAACGTCCAGTAGCGCCTGCAACCCGCTGCGCTGAGCATCACCCGGCGTACGGGACCACGACAACTTCATCACACGCGACTGGGTAACCCACGGTCTCGACGCGAAGGGTAGACACAACATGGCTGAGAACGAGTACACCCCCCATGAAGGCCCGACCGGCAAGGCCCGCGAGGATCTGAGCCTCGAGGAACTGCGTGCGTGGATGCGGCAGTGGATCGCCGACGCGACCAAGCAGCCGCTGGAGAACATCACCGACGACAAGTCGCTCGACGAGTTCGGCCTGGGCTCGCGCGACGCGGTCTCCATGGCCAGCGACATCGAGGACTTCACCGGCGTCCAGCTGACGGCCACCGTCGCCTTCCAGCACCCGACGATCGCCCTGCTCAGCCAGCGCATCATCGACGGTGACCCGGTGGTCTCCGACGACGACCTCGCGGCTGAGGCGGCGCAGTACGACCGCGGCGAGGAGTTCGAGGCGAACCGCGGCACGCACGACGTGGCCGTCGTCGGCCTCGCGACCCGCTTCCCCAAGGCCGGCGAGACCCCCGAGTCGACGTGGGAGTTCCTCATCGGGAACGGCGACGCCACCACGGATCTCCCCGAGGACCGCTGGCTCGAGTTCAAGCAGGACCCGCGCCTGAAGGCCGTCCTTGACGAGGCCAACACCTTCGGCGGCTACCTCGACGACGTGGCCTCCTTCGACGCCGAGTTCTTCCAGATGACCCCTCGCGAGGTCGAGATGGTCGACCCGCAGCAGCGGCTCGCGCTCGAGCTCACCTGGGAGGCGCTGGAGCAGGCCAACATCCCGCCCAGCTCGGTCAAGGGCACCCGCACGGGCGTGTGGATGGGCAGCTCGGCCAACGACTACCAGATGCTGGCCGTCGCCGACCCGACGAAGGCGAACCCGTACGCGCTCACCGGCACGTCGACCTCGATCGTCGCCAACCGCGTCTCCTACTTCTACGATTTCCACGGCCCGTCGGTCGCGATCGACACCGCGTGCAGCTCCTCGCTGGTCGCGATCCACCAGGCCGTGCGCAGTCTCCGCGACGGCGAGACCGACATGGCCGTCGCCGGCGGCGTGAACATGCTCATCGTGCCCGCCGCGACGCTGGGCTTCGACAGCCTCGGCGCGCAGGCGCCCGACGGCAAGATCAAGGCCTTCAGCTCCGACGCGAACGGCATGATCCGCGCCGAGGGCGGCGGCGTCGTGCTGCTCAAGCGCCTCGCCGACGCCGAGCGCGACGGCGACGACATCCTCGGCGTGATCGCGGGTTCGGCGGTCACCTCCGACGGCAAGTCCAACGGCATCTTCGCGCCGAACCCGGAGGCGCAGGTCATCAACCTGCGCGACGCGTACATCGACGCCGGCATCGACCCCCGCACCGTCGACTACCTCGAGGCGCACGGCACCGGCACCATCCTGGGCGACCCGCTCGAGGCCGACGCCATCGGCCGTGTCCTCGGCCGCGGCCGCGAGGCCGAGAAGCCGCTGCTGCTCGGCTCCGCGAAGACCAACTTCGGCCACCTCGAGGCGGCCGCGGGCATCGCGGGCGTCGCCAAGGTGCTGCTCGCCATCCGCAACGGCCGGATCCCGGCCTCGCTGAACTTCGCCGGCCCCAACCCGTACATCCAGTTCGAGGCGAACCGCCTGCTCATGGCGACGCGGAACACGGAGTGGCCCAAGTACTCCGGCGCGAAGCTCGCCGGCGTCACCGGCAACGGCTTCGGCGGCACCAACGCCCACGTGGTCATCAAGGAGTACGTCGCGCCCGAGGTCGTCGACGGTGCCGTCGATGCCGACGAGGCCCCGGCGGATGCCGTGCCGGACTTCCACCCCGCCACCGTCGAGGGCGCCGCGATCCCGCTGGTGCTCACGGCCTACGTCCCGTCGCGCCGGCGGGCCGCCGCCGCCGAGCTGCTCGCGTGGCTCGAGTCGGACGAGGCGAAGGAGTACACGCTCGCCGAGATCGGCCGCACGCTCGCGAGCCGCAACCACGGCCGCGTCCGCTCGGTGGTCATGGCCAAGGACCTCGACGAGGCGATCAAGGGCTTCCGCGCCATCGCGGAGGGCAAGAACGCCCCGAACGTGATCTCCGCCAACCAGCCCGACGCGAGCGGACCGGCGTTCATCTTCTCCGGCTTCGGCAGCCATCACCGCAAGATGGCCAAGCAGCTCTATCTCGAGGACGCCGTCTTCAAGCACTACTTCGACCAGGTCAACGAGCTCATCATCGACGAGTCGGGCAACGACTACGCCGACATGATCACCGACGACGAGCAGACCTTCCACATCGAGACCGGCCAGGTGGGCATCTTCGCCATCCAGGTCGCCCTCGTCGGTCTGTTCCGCCACTACGGCATCGAACCCGGTGTGGTGCTGCCGCACTCGATGGGTGAGGCCACCTCGGCGTGGGTCACCGGCGGCCTCTCGCTGGAGGACGCCGTCCGCGTGATCTGTCAGCGCTCGCGCCTCATGGGCGAGGGCGAGGAGATGCTGCCCGAGGAGATGGAGCGCTTCATGGCGCTCGTCGAGTACAGCGCCGCCGACATCGAGACCGTGCTCGGCGATTACGAGGGTCTGGAGATCTGCGTCTACGCGGCCCCCACCCACACCGTGCTCGGCGGCCCCGGCAAGGTCATCGACAAGATCGTCGCCGAGACCGAGGCCAAGGGGCTCATGGCGCGGAAGCTGGTGACCCGCGGCGCTTCCCACACCTCGCAGATGGATCCGCTGCTCGGTGAACTGCAGGCCGAGCTCATGGGCATCGAGCCGCACGCCCTGCAGTACCCCATGTACTCCACCGTGAACAAGGACGAGTTCTACAAGGCCGGCCACGCGCCGGTGCACGACGTGGACTACTGGATCAAGGGCCTGCGCCACAGCGTCTGGTTCACCCAGGCCGTGGAGAAGGCCGTCGAGGCCGGCTACCGCACCTTCATCGAGTTCTCGCCGAACCCGATCACGCTGATCTCCGTCGCCGCCGTCACGTTCGGCTCCGGCATCCAGGACGCCGCGCTGGTGCAGACGCTCAAGCGCAAGGAGGACGAGCCCGGCACGATCATGACGGCGCTCGCCACCGTCTTCGCGCGCGGACACCACGTGGACGTCGCCGCGCTGTTCGGCCCCGGCCGCTACGCGCCGGTGCCGCGAACGAAGTTCCAGCGCAAGCACATCTGGATCCAGACCAAGCTGCCCGACGGTGGCTCGGGCATGGTCCCCGGCGGCCACGTCGCGCTGCCCGACGGCCGGCACGTCTGGCAGCTCGACGCCGGCGCGCTCACCCTGGGCGACCAGACGCGCATCTCCCTGGTCGACCTGGCGAAGCACGCCGCCGTCCAGGTGCTCGACGGCGCCGCGGTCACCGCAGCGGTCGAGCACGGCGAGCCGAAGGACGGGCTCACCCTGACCACGACGCTGACGCCGCACCCCGGCGGCGCGTCGATCCAGGTGCACGAGAACACCGGTAAGGGCTTCCGGCTCCTGCTGGACGCCGTCGTCGTGGGCGGCGAGGCCTCCGGCACCGCCGCGGCGCCGCTCATCACCAAGGCCGCCGCGCCCGCGGTCGAGGAGATGGACGAGCTCGACGCCGAGCCCGCGATCACCGTCTCCGAGGAGACCGAGGCCCCCGCCCCCGAGGGCAGCGGCGAGCGCTGGTCGCCGGATTCGGGTGAGACGGTGGAACACCGCCTCGGCCTGATCATCGCCGAGATCATGGGCTTCGAGATCGAGGACCTCCCCAAGGAGATCCCGCTCATCGACCTGGGCATGGACTCGCTCATCGCGATGCGCATCAAGAACCGCGCCGAGTACGAGTTCGACATCCCGCCGATCCAGATCCAGGCGGTGCGCGACGCGTCGTTCAACGACGTGGTGCAGTTCGTCGAGTACGCGGTCGAGCACCGCGACCAGGTGGACGCGCTCGCCGAGCACCAGTCCGGGAGCGGCGAACTCGCCGACGCCGGGCAGCTCGCCGAGATGATGAAGGCCGCCAAGGCGGAGGCCGCGGCGAAGGCCGAGGCGCCCGCCGAGAGCCCGGCCGAGCCGGCTGCGGAGCCCGACGCGGCACCGTCGGACGAGAAGGCCGACACCCCGGACCTGCTCGACGGCGCGGCCGTCGCGGCGGCCGTGGGCGACGGCGTGCCCCCGCGCGACGCCGCGGAGCGCCTCACTTTCGCGACCTACGCGATTGTGGTGGGCAAGTCCCCCGGCGGCGTCTTCAACGAGCTCGACGTGCTGTCCGAGGACGTGGCGGAGAAGCTGACCGCCCGCCTCTCGGAGCGCGCCGGCGGCGAGATCGACATCGAGGACGTCATCGACTCGAAGAACATCGAGGAGATGGCGACCTACGTGGGCGCCGTCATGAACGAGGCGACCCCGGTGGAGGGCTTCGTCCGTACGCTGCGCAAGCCGGAGAACACGGACCGCAAGCCGCTCTTCCTCTTCCACCCCGCGGGCGGCAACACCACCGCCTACGAGGCGCTGCTGCGCAAGCTCCCGGACGACCTGCCGATCTACGGCTTCGAGCGCGTCGAGGGCGAGATCGAGGAGCGCGTCGCCGAGTACCTGCCCAGGCTCAAGGAGATCCAGCCGGAGGGGCCGTACCGGCTCGCGGGCTGGAGCCTCGGCGGCGCCTTCGCCTACGGGCTCGCGCGCGCGCTCGAGGACGAGGGCAAGGAGGTCGCGTACGTCGGTCTGCTCGACGTCGTGGCCCCGAAGGTCCCGCTCACCGACGAGCCTGCCGAGAAGAAGGCCCGCCTGGAGCGCTGGGAGAAGTTCGCGCGCAAGAACTACGACATCGGCGACGAGATCGAGCTGCCGATGGACCGGCTCAACGCGGCCGACGACGAGGGTCAGTTCCGGATCATCATGGAACTGGTGCAACTCTCCGACAAGAAGATCCCGACGTCGATGATCGAGCACCAGCGCACGTCCTTCGTGGACAACCGCATGCTGATCAAGGTGAACCCGGCCGACTACGGCACGTTCGGCGGCACGGTCACGCTGTACCGGGCGGACCGCATGCACGACGGTGCGGTCGAGCTGGAGCCGAACTTCGCCGACATCGCGCCGGACGGCGGCTGGGCACCGGTGGTCGAGGACCTGCGGATCGTCAAGATCGGCGGCGACCACCTGCAGATCATCGACGAGCCGTACGTCGGCAAGATCGCGACGCACATGGCGGACGAGCTCAACCGGGCCGACGGCGGCCGGTGAGCTCCGGGCAGGGGATAGGGTGACAGACGTGACGGACGTATCGGACCAGGTCGACCTCGGCACCACCGCGGGCAAGCTCGAGGATCTGTACCGCCGCCTCGAGGCGGCCAAGGACCCCGGCAGCGAGCGGGCGCGTGCCCGCCGTGACGCGAAGGGCCTGCCCAGCGCGCGCGGCCGCATGCGCATGCTGTTCGACGAGGGCACCTTCGTCGAGCTCGATCAGCTCGCGAAGTCGCCCGGCGACGACAAGATCAAGGACGGCGTGGTCATCGGCTACGGCCTGGTCAACGGCCGGAAGGTCGCGGCCTTCAGCCACGACCAGACCGTGGGCGCGGGCACCGTCGGCGAGATGTTCGGCCGCAAGATGGTCAAGTTGTACGACTTCGCGGCAGCCGCGGGCCTGCCGGTGGTCGGCATCAACGACTCGGGCGGCGCCCGGATCCAGGACGCGGCCACCTCGATCGCCTGGTACGCCGAGCTCGGCCGGCACCAGGACGGTCTCTGTGGCCAGGTCCCGCAGATCTCCATGATCCTCGGCACCTGCGTGGGCGGCGCGGTCTACGCGCCCGCCAACACCGACGTCCTCGTCGGCGTGCAGGACAACACCTACATGTTCGTCACCGGGCCCGAGGTGATCCGCCCGACCACGGGCGAGACCACCTCCGCGGAGGACCTCGGCGGCGCGATCAACCAGGCCCAGTGGGGCAACCTGCACCACGTCGCGGTCGACGAGCAGGCGGCCTTCGACTGGGTCAAGCGCTACCTGTCCTTCATGCCCGACTCGATCCACCAGCGCGCGCCCCTGATCAACCCGGGCCTGGAGCCGGAGATCACCGAGTCGGACCTCTCGCTCGAGTCGATCATCCCGGACGCCGACACCGCCGGCTACGACATCCACGACGTGATCCTGCGCGTCTTCGACGACGGCGACTTCCTTGAGTACGCGGAGCTGTGGGCGCCGAACATCGTGACCGGCTTCGCCCGCGTCGACGGCCAGCCCGTCGGCGTCGTCGGGAACCAGCCGATGCACATGGCCGGCACGCTCGACACCCAGGCCTCGGAGAAGGCCGCGCGGTTCGTGCGCCTGTGCAACTCCTTCAACATCCCGCTCGTCTTCCTCGTGGACGTGCCCGGCATCCTCCCCGGCGTCGAGGAGGAGAAGATCGGCACCATCCGCCGGTCGGGCAAGTTCATCTTCAGCTACGTCGAGGCGGCCGTCCCGAAGGTCACCATCATCCTGCGCAAGTCCTACGGCGGCGCGTGGGCCGTGATGGGCTCCAAGCAGCTGGGCGCCGACTTCGTCTTCGCGTGGCCGACGGCGCGCCTGGCCGTGATGGGCGCCGAGGGCGCAGCCGCGATCATCAAGCGGCGCGAGATCGAGGAGGCCGGTGAGAACGGCCCCGCGATCCGGCAGGCCTTCATCGACTTCTACAACCAGTTCATGGCGACGCCGTGGCTGGCGGCGGAGCGCGGCTACATCGACGGCGTGATCGAGCCGAAGGACACCCGTCTGCTGATCCGCAAGTCGATCGCGCAGCTGCGCGACAAGGAGCTGCAGCGCGTGCCGCGCCGCACCTACCTCATGCCCATGTAAATGGTGTCGCTGGAGAGTTTTCCGGAGATCACCGGATCGGTGCTCACCGATCCGGACGTGATGGCGGCCTATGCGGTGGACCACTGCTCCCCGGTGCACGGCGCTGTCCCGCTCGCGGTGGTGCTCGCCGAGACCACCGAGGACGTGGCCGCGGCCGCGGGCTGGTGCTACGCCAACGACGTGGTGATCGTGCCGCGCGGCGCGGGCAGCGGCCTCGCGGGCGGCGCCAGCGCCATCGAGGGCTGCGTGATCATCTCGCTCGCGAAGATGAACGCGGTCAAGGAGATCAACGCCCAAGACCAGTACGCGATCGCCGAGGCGGGCGTGATCAACGCCGACCTCGATCGCGCGGTCCGCGAGCACGGGCTCATGTATCCGCCGGACCCGTCGTCCTTCGAGATCTGCTCCATCGGCGGCAACGTCGCGACCAACGCCGGCGGCCTGCGCTGCGTCATGTACGGCGTCACCCGCGAGTACGTGCTCGGGCTCACCGTCGTGCTGCCCGACGGCCGGATCATCCGGACCGGCCGGCGCACGGTCAAGGGCGTGACCGGCTACGACCTGACCCAGTTGCTCGTCGGCAGCGAGGGCACCCTCGGCATCGTCACCGAGGTCACCGTCAAACTCCGTCCGGCGCCGGTGATCCCGCCGACGACCGTCGCCGCGTCCTTCCCGGACGTCGTGAGCGCCGCGGCCGCCGTCGCGGCGGTGGTCGGCACGGGCGTCGTGCCCGCGCTCATGGAACTCATGGACCGCCGCACGCTCGAGTGCGTGGAGGCGCTGCGCCCCTTCGGTCTCGAGGACGAGACCCGGGCGATGCTCATCGGTCAGGGGAGCACGCCGGAGGACGCCGCCGTGCTGGCGCGCGAGTTCGAGGCCGCCGGGGCGCACTACACGGTGGTCTCCGACGATCCGGCCGAGGCCGCCGAGCTGCTCGCGGTCCGGCGCGCGGCCTTCCACGCCTACGAGCACGCGGGCAACATCTTCTCCGAGGACGTGGGCGTACCCCGTTCGCAACTGCCGGAGATGTTCGCCCGGATCGAGGCGATCTCCGCGAAGTACGGCGTCGACATCCCCACCTGCGCGCACGCCGGCGACGGCAACCTGCACCCCACGCTGATCTACCCGCGCGGTGAGCGCGAGGTGCCCCAGGCGATCTGGGACGCCGCCGACGAGGTCTTCCAGGCGGCGCTGGCGTTGGGCGGCACCCTCACCGGCGAGCACGGCGTCGGCGTGCTCAAGGCGCGCTGGGTGGGCGAGGAGCTCTCCGACGACGTCCTCGAGCTGCACCGCGGCATCAAGGCCGTCTGGGACCCGAAGAACCTCCTAAATCCCGGCCGCGGCTTCTGACCCTCGCTGCGCTCGGTGGCCGCCCTAGCGGGGCGGTCGCCTCCCCAGGTCCATGGACAGGGGGAGTGCACGACATGCGGAGGCGATGCCCGTCCCGCTAGGGGAGGTACGACGGGCGCCGCCGCGTCAGCGCAGCGACTCCACGAAGACGGCGGCGATCGCTTCGAGGCCGCGTTGGTCGTCGTCGCTGAACCGCGCGATGCGCTCGCTGTCGAGGTCGAAGACGCCGATCAGCTCACCGTCGCGCACGAGCGGCACGACGAGCTCGGAGTTGGTGGCACCGTCGCAGGCGATGTGGTCGGCGACGGCGTGGACGTCGTCGACGCGCTGCGTCTCGCGGGTGCGTGCGGCCGCGCCGCACACGCCCCGGTCGAGGGGGATGCGGATGCACGCCGGGAGGCCCTGGAACGGCCCGACGACGAGCTCGGCACCGTCGAAGAAGTAGAAGCCGACCCAGTTGAGGTCGGGCACCGTCGCCTTCACCAGGGCCGAGAGGTTCGCGGCGTTGGCGATGCGATCGGGCTCGCCGTCGACGAGGGCCCGGGCGTAGGCCTCCAGCTCGGCGTAGCGCTCGGCGGGGGAATCGGAGAGGTCCGGAAGTGTGAACGACACGCCCCGACGGTACGGGGTCCGACGGTGCCTCGACACCCTCCCGCAGGGCATGAGTCTGGGCGGAAGCTGAGAGCATCGGGGAAACGAAACCGGCGTGATCGAGACCGAAAAACACCTCATGTACAGCGCTGACCTGCCTCGGCGCATCGATCTTCACCAGTGGTTGTAACAGGGTGACGCGGCGCTCCGACTAAGAGTTTGTCAGGAACTGAGATCTCGCATACAGTGCCTGACGAGCACTGAACCGCTCGCGTTGGCGTGTCACGGGGTCCTCCTGTGGTACCGACGGTGCCGCACACCGGCGCCGCGCAGGCGGTTCGCACGCGCCCACCGGGCGGAAACACTGAGGAAGAGAGTCTCGTATGCGTATGCGCAACGGCTGGGCCAAGAAGGCCACCGCCGCCGCGGTCACCGTGGCTGCCATTCCGGCCCTGACGATCGCCGGCACGGGCGCCGCGAACGCCTGGGGCCCCGGCAGCGCCAAGAACCCGCCGAAGGGCTTCAAGCAGGCCTTCGTCAACGGCGCCGGCATGCCGAACGTCAAGGTCCGCAGCTGGGCCTCGACCACCACCGACCCCAAGAAGGCCCCCACCGTCGTTCTGCTCGACGGTCTGCGCGCCACCTGGGACGTCTCGGGCTGGGAGCGCGACTCCAACGTGGCCTTCCTGTCGCAGAAGGGCATCAACGTCGTGACGCCCGTCGGCGGCACCTCGAGCTGGTACACCGACTGGCAGGCGCCGTCGTCGACGAACAAGCAGCCCTACCGCTACACCTGGGCCTCGTTCCTCAAGAACAGCCTTCCGCAGTACATCCGCAGCCTCGGCTTCAGCGACAACGTCTCGCTGGTCGGTCTGTCGATGTCCGGCAGCGCCGCGATCATCAACACCCTCGAGTCGAACGGCTACTACAAGCGCGCCGCTTCGCTCTCCGGCCTGAACAACATCTCGGCGCCCGGCATCCCGATCGCCGTCGGCATCGCGTCGCTGGACTCGAGCGGCTACAACGCCGGCCTCGACATGTGGGGCGGCCCGTTCGACTCGCGCTGGGCCAAGAACGACCCGACCGTGCAGGTGAACCGCCTGAAGAACATCCCGCTGTGGATCTCGGCCGGTAACGGCGTCTTCGGCAAGTACACGCCGAACCCGGGCCCCGCCGACGTCATCCAGGGCGTGCCGCTCGAGTGGCTCGCGCTGTCGCAGTCGCGGTCCTTCGAGGGTGCGGCCAAGCGCGCGGGCCTGACCAAGGTGCACTACGACTTCCCGCCGGCCGGTACCCACACGTGGGGCTACTGGCAGGACCAGGTGTGGCAGATGCAGCGCACCGGCTGGTTCTCGAAGTAATCCCTTCGCGATTGCACGAACAGATCACACGACAGGCGGCCTCGTTCGGACGAACGGGGTCGCTTGTCGTATTGTGAGCTGGACGACTTTCCTGAGGAAAATGGGAGGGTCTGTAACGACTTACCCTGTGATTTCGATGAGACCCAGGGAGAGTGTCGCTCATGTGACTGATGTGAAGTATGTGACATGTGTGACGAACGATGTTAGAGTGACGGCTGTGACATGGCTGGTCGAGTGCGACCATCCGTCCGGTCCACCAGCTACTGCGCGGAGACTCCGCGTGAATAAGGAGAGGTCAGCAATGCGAGCAGCCTGGGGTAAGCGAGCGGGTGCGGCGGTTCTCACCGCGGCCATGGTGCCCGCCCTCGCCGGTATGGGTGCCGGCGTCGCCGGTGCCTGGGGTCCGGGGTCGGCGAAGAATCCGCCCAAGGGCTTCAAGTCCGAGAAGGTCGACGGAGCCGGCATGCCGGCCGTCACGGTGCGTTCGTGGGCTTCCACCACGACCGACCCGGCGAAGGCCCCGACCGTCGTCCTCCTCGACGGTCTGCGCGCCACGCAGGACGTCTCCGGCTGGGAGCGCGACTCCAACGTCGCCTTCCTGTCGCAGAAGGGCATCAACGTCGTCATGCCCGTCGGCGGTACCGCCAGCTTCTACACGAACTGGGCGAACACCTCCAAGCACGGCAACGGCACCTACAAGGCCACCTGGGGCAACTTCCTCGCCACGAGCCTGCCGAACTACATCAAGTCGCGCGGCTTCTCGAGCAACCTGTCGCTCGTCGGCATCTCGATGGGTGGCGGCGCCGCCCTCATCAACGCCGCGAACAACCCGGGCGTCTACAAGCGCGCCGCTGCGCTGTCGGGCTTCCTGAACACCTCGGCCCCCGGCATGCCGGTCGCCGTGGGCGTCGCCATGCTGGATGCGGGCGGCTACAACGTCCTCGACATGTGGGGCGGCCCGTTCGACGCCAACTGGGCGAAGAACGACCCGACCGTCCAGGTCAGCCGCCTGAAGGGCACCAAGCTGTGGATCACCGCGTCGACCGGTGAGCCCGGCAAGTACACCCCGAACCCGTCGCCCGCCGACATCGTTCAGGGCGTGCCGCTCGAGATCCTCGCCAAGTCGCAGTCGGAGGCCTTCAAGGCCGCCGCCGACAAGGCCGGCGTGAGCGCTCACTACGACTTCTCGTCGGTGGGCACCCACACGTGGGGCTACTGGAGCGACCAGGTGTGGCAGATGCAGCGCACCGGTTGGTTCAACTGATCACGCGCTGATCTCACGATCGCAAGGAAGGCCCCGGGCACCTGCCCGGGGCCTTCCGGCGTATCGGTACGCTTTCCAGCGAACCCACACGAGAGAGTCGAGGTTGCAGCCCTCATGACCCCGCCGGCCCCGCTCACCCCCACGACCGCCGACACCGACGAGCCCCTCGGTTTCCGGATCGATCCCGTGCTCGCGCGCAGCTGGCTGCTCGTCAACGCCGCGCAGCCCGAGCGTTTCGATGCGGCGGCCCGCTCGCGCGCGGACATCGTGGTGCTGGACATCGAGGACGCCGTCGCTCCGAAGGACAAGACGGCTGCGCGCACCAACGTGGTGGACTGGCTGAACCGCGAGGTCGACGGGAAGCCGAACGACGGCTGGGTGCGCGTCAACGGCTTCGGCACGCAGTGGTGGGCCGACGACCTCGAGGCCCTGCGCGGGGCGAAGCACCTCGGCGGCGTGATGCTCGCGATGGTGGAGTCGATGGACCACGTCACCGAGACGGCGAAGCGGCTGCCGGACACGCTCATCGTCGCGCTGGTCGAGACCGCGCGCGGACTGGAGCGGATCAGTGAGATCGCGTCCGCCAAGGGAACCTTCCGGCTGGCCTTCGGCATCGGCGACTTCCGCCGCGACACCGGCTTCGGCGGCGACCCGACGACGCTGGCCTACGCCCGCTCGCGGTTCACCATCGCGGCCAAGGCGGCCCATCTCCCGGGCGCGATCGACGGGCCGACCGTCGGGTCGAAGGGCCTGTTGCTGACGGAGGCCACTGCGGTCTCCGCCGAGTTCGGCATGACCGGCAAGATCTGCCTCACGCCCGACCAGTGCCACCCGGTGAACGAGGGCCTGAGCCCGTCGCCGGAGGACATCCGCTGGTCGCGCGAGTTCTTCGCGGACTTCGACCGCGACGGCGGCGAGATCCGTAACGGCTCGGACCTGCCGCGTATCGCACGGGCCACCAAGATCCTGGACCTGGCCCGCGCGTACGGCATCGTCGTGGCCGACGGGCTCGAGGGCGAGCACGCTCCGGCGCCGTCGGACACCTTCCACTACTGACGCCGACGACGAAGCCCCCGCACGCCGCTCACGGGCTGTGCGGGGGCTTCGTCGTGCGATGGATCAGGCCTGGCGCAGGGCCTCGATGTCGAGCGTGAGGGTGATCTTGTCGCCGATCACCTTGCCGCCGGTCTCGAGCGGCATGTCGATGGAGATGCCGAAGTCCTGGCGGGTGATGACGGTGCTGGCCTCGAACGCGGCGACCTCGCCCTGGCCCATGCCCGGGTTGGTACCGAGGAACTCGAGATCGAACTGCACGGGCTTGGTGACGCCGCGCAGCGTCAGCTCGCCGGAGAGCACGTAGTTCGAGCCCTTCTCCGCGACGCCGGTCGAGAGGAAGGTGGCCTTCGGGTGGTTCTCGGCGTCGAAGAAGTCGGCCGTGCGGATGTGGGCGTCGCGCTGCGCGTTGCGGGTGTTCACGGAGGTCACGTCGACCTCGGCGGAGAGCGACGCGGTGCCGTCCTCGGCCACGGTGATCGTGCCGCTGAACTCGTCGAAGCGTCCCTTGACCTTGCTCACCATCAGGTGGCGCACGGAGAACTCGACGGACGAGTGGACGGGGTCGACGACGTAGGTGCCGGCGGGGAGGACGTTGCTCATGAGGATGCTCCTTCGTTGATTGAACGCTCAAGACTCAACGAGCATAACCGGACCGCGGTCCGATGTATTCCTGCGCGGGCGGATCCGCCCGGAACATCCCCGGATGACCGTTCCTAGGCGGCCCCGTGGAAGACCGCCTCCACGTTGTTGCCATCGGGATCCCGCACGAAGGCGCCGTAGTAGCCGGGATGGTATTCGGGCCACAGGCGCGGCGCGTGCAGCGATTCCGCGCCCAGTTCGAGCGCGACGCGGTGGAACTCGTCGACGGTCGCGGTATCGGCCGCGGCGAAGGCGATGTGCGCCTCCCGGTTCGACGCACCCCCCGCCGCGCCGGAGATCCAGAAGACGGGCTGCTCCGAGCCGTACCCCACGGCCACGTCGAAGTCCATGAGCCGCCGCGAGCCCAGCACCGCCAGCACGCCGTCGTAGAACCGCTTCGCGGCGTCCAGGTCGGCACAGTTGATCCCGAAGTGGTCGATCATGACGGCTCCTCGCCCGATGCCGGGCGCCCGCTGCGCCCGCGACGTCCTCAGGTGTAGCACCCCCGGACGACAGGTTTCAGGCCAATGCGGCGCGTGCCGCCTCCCGCGCGGCGTGCGGGTCCGTGGCGGCGACCGCGGCCTCCGCCGCCCACCGGCACTGCTGCAGCGTCACGCCGCCGACCCTCGCGCCGACCGCGGCCGCGGCGCCCGCAGCGCACGACAGCGACGTCACGCCCAGGCCCACGAGCACGCACGCGAGCAGCGGGTCGGCCGCGGCCTCGCCGCACACGCCCACCGGCTTGTCCGCATCGGTGCCGGCCTGCGCGGTGAGCTGGATCAGGCGCAGCACTGCGGGCTGCCACGGATCGGTGAGGGCGGCGAGCTCGGTGCTCATCCGGTCGGCCGCCATCGCGTACTGGGTGAGGTCGTTGGTGCCGATCGAGACGAAGTCGACCTCCGCCAGGACGGCGGCGGCGCACAGCGCCACGGCCGGGACCTCGACCATGACCCCCGCAGTCAGGCCCCGGCCGCGGCATTTCGCGGCGAAGTCGCGGGCCTCCGCCGCGGTGGCGATCATCGGGGCCATCACCCACGGCTGCGCGGCCGCGCCCTCGGCCGCGGCGGCGATCGCGTCCAGCTGCCGGTCCAGCAGCCCGGGATCGGTCTCGGCGATCCGGATGCCGCGCACGCCCAGCGCGGGGTTCTCCTCCTCGCCGTGATCGATGAACTTGAGCGGCTTGTCCGAGCCCGCGTCCAACGTGCGGATCACGACCTTCTGCCCGGGGAAGGCGTCGATCACCTCGCGGTACAGCGCCGCCTGCTCCTCGACGGCGGGCTCGTCGACGCGGTCGAGGAAGGCGAGTTCGGTCCGGAACAGCCCGACGCCCTCCACCTGCCGCTCGGCAGCGGCGCGCGCCCCGGCGCCGTCCTGCACGTTGGCGAGGATGGCGACCGGGGCACCGTCGGACGTGTGGCCGGGGCCGCGCCACCGCGCGATCTCGGCCGCCTCCCGCGCCGCCTCCGCGACGCGACGCTGCGCCTCGCCCGCCTCCGGGGCGACGGTGACGGTGCCCGCGCCGCCGTCGAGCAGCACGGGCGTGCCCGCGTCGACGGTGCCGGCCTCCGCGAGTCCGACGATGCAGGGGATCCCGAGCTGCCGCGCGATGATCGCGGTGTGGCTGGTCGCGCCGCCGAGCCGGGTGCCGATCCCCACGATGAGTGCGGGATCGAGGCCGGCGGTATCGGCGGGCGCGAGGTCGTCGGCCAGCAGGATCGACGGTGCCTCCGGGACCGGCACGCCGGGCTCGGGTCCGCCGAGCAGCTCGGCGACGACGCGGTCGCGCACGTCGCGCAGGTCCGTCACCCGCTCGGCCATGAGGCCTCCGAGCTTGGTGAACATGTCCGCGAACTGCTCGGTCGCGGCGGCGACGGCGTTCGCGGCGGGCGTTCCGGTGCGGATCAGCTTCTCGGTCGTGCCGATCCAGGCCTTGTCGGAGGCGAGGCCCGCGTTCGCCCCGAGCACCTCGGCCGCGGCGCCCTGGGCCTGTGCGGCGCGCATCCGGAGCCGGTCGGCGACCGCCTGCGCTGCGGTCGAGAACCGCGCGGCCTCGGCGTCCCGGTCGCCCTCGGGAAGGTCGACGGGCGGCGGGACCTCGGGGCGCGCGCCCGGCCACATGACGGGGGCGTAGGCGACGCCGGGCACGACGGGGGTGCCGCTCAGGACGATGAGGTCACGTGCGGGCGCCTGCTGCGAAGTCATGTGACACAGATTACGAAATCCTCTTGACTTGTCAACACAAACAGGCGTAAAAACAGAAAAATCAAATCCATAACCACAGAAACCCACGAAATCGGAGGGTCATGTACGCGGAGGAACGACAGCGCGCGATCAGTGAACTGGTCGGCGGCCGTGGCCGCGCATCGGTCATGGAGCTGGCGGAACGGTTCGACGTGACCCCGGAGACGGTGCGCCGCGATCTGGACGTACTCGAGCGGCTCGGCGGCGTCCGCCGCGTGCACGGCGGCGTCGTGGCGGCGGGCGTTCTGGCCGGTGCCGAGTCCGGCCTGGGGGAGCGCGAGGGCACCAACGCCGAGGGGAAGCGCGCCATCGGCGTCGCCGCCCGGCGCTTCCTCCCGCCGGCCGGCGGCTCGGTGCTGTTCGACGCCGGGACCACGACCATCGCCGCCGCCCGCGAGGTTCCCGCCAACCTGCACATCACCGCGATCACCAACTCGGTGCCCGTGGCCGCGGCGCTGTCCATCCGCGAGACCGTGGAACTGCGACTGCTCGGCGGCCGCGTCCGGGGCCTCACCCAGGCCGCGGTCGGGGCGGGCACGGTAGCGGAGATCGCCGGCCTGCGGACCGACGTGGCGATCCTCGGGGCCAACGGCCTCAGCGCCGAGCGCGGCCTCTCCACGCCCGATGCCGACGAGGCCGCCGTCAAGACCGCGATGGTCCGTGCCGCCGACGTCGTGGTCCTGGTCGCCGACTCGTCCAAGTTCGCGCGGGAGAGCCTCGTCGCCTTCGCCGGGCTGGACGCGATCGATGTGCTGGTCACCGACGCGGCGCCCACCGGTGCGCTCGCGGCTGCGCTCGCGGATCATCGCGTCGACGTCGAGGTCGCCGCCCGATGATCGTGACCGTCACGGCCAACCCCAGCCTGGACCGATTGGTCGCGCTCGGCGCACCGCTGCGCCGCGGAGCCGTGCACCGCGCCGTCGGCGCGGCCGCCGACCCCGGCGGCAAGGGCGTCAACGTCTCCCGCGTGGTGCACGCCGCGGGCGAGGGCACCGTCGCCGTGCTCCCCGCCGATCAGGGCGATCCGCTGCTCGCCGGTCTCTCCCACCTCGGCGTCCCCGCCATCCCCGTGCCCGTGGGCCACGAGGTCCGCAGCAATATCACCGTGACCGAGCCCGACGGCACCACCACCAAGCTCAATGCGCCGGGGGCGCCACTGACGCCGGAGACCGTGCGCGCGCTCGAGGAGGCGATCGCCGCCGCCGCCGACGGTGCCGCATGGCTCGCCCTGTGCGGTTCGCTCCCGCCCGGCCTGCCGGACGACTGGTACGCGAGGCTCGCCGCGCGGCTCGGCGATCGCGCCGGCGGTGGCCCGCGCATCGCCGTCGACACGTCCGGCGCCGCGCTCGCCGCCTCCGCGGTGCGCGGCGTCGCGCTGCTCAAGCCCAACGCCGAGGAGCTCGCCGAACTGGTCGGGCTGGGCCCCCGTGCCGGCGCCGAGCTCGAATCCCGCGCCGCCGCCGGTGATCTCGCGCCCGCGCGCGCCGCCGCCGAGGATCTGCACCGCAGCACCGGCGGAACCGTGCTGGCCACGCTCGGCGCTGCGGGCGCGCTCCTCGTCACCGACGACGGTGCCTGGGCCGCGAGCCCGCCGCCGATCACGGTGCGCAGCACCGTCGGCGCCGGCGACAGTTCGCTCGCCGGCTACCTCATCGCTCACGCGCGCGGTGCGACGCCGCCGCAGCGCCTGTCCCTCGCGGTCGCCTACGGCGCCGCGGCCGCCGCACTGCCGGGCACCCGGGCGCCCCGACCGCAGGAACTCGCCGTCGCCGACGTGCGCGTCACCGACCTGTAATCCCCCTCGACCCCGATCCACCAGCAGAACCGGAGAACACTCCCATGACCGCACCGATCATCGCGCCCGAACTGGTCGCGCTCGACGTCTCGGCCGGTACCGACAAGTCCGAGGTGATCGCCTACCTCGCCGGCCGGATCGCCGAGGCCGGCCGTTCCCCCTCGGTCGACGGGCTGGTCGAGGCGGCGCTCGCCCGCGAGTCCCAGTCCGCGACCGGGCTGCCCGGCGGCATCGCCATCCCGCACTGCCGCACCGCGGCCGTCACCGCCGCGAGCCTCGGCTTCGCCCGGCTCGATCCGAAGGTCGACTTCGGCGCCCCCGACGGCGGTGCCGACCTCGTCTTCCTGATCGCCGCACCGGAATCCGGCGGCTCCCAGCACATGAAGCTGCTCAGCTCGCTCGCGCGGGCCCTGGTCCGGCCCGAGTTCACCGCCGCCCTCCGCGCGGCCGCGACCCCGCAGGAGGTCGTCGCGCTCGTCGAGGAGGTCATCGCCCCGAAGCCCGCGGAACCCAAGCCCGCGGAACAGAAGTCCACAGAACCCAAGCCCGAGCCGGCCGCTGCCGCCGCGGCGCCTGCGGCCCGGGCCGAGGGGAGCGCACCGTCGGGCAAGCCCTCGCTGGTCGCGATCACGGCCTGCCCCACGGGGATCGCGCACACCTACATGGCCGCCGACGCCCTCAAGCTGGCCGCCGAGCGCGCCGGCGTGGAGCTGACGGTCGAGACCCAGGGCTCCTCCGGTTCCACGCCGTTGTCGGCGCAGACCATCGCCGACGCGGGCGCCGTCATCTTCGCCACCGACGTGGGCGTCAAGGGGCGCGAGCGCTTCGCGGGCAAACCCGTCATCACCTCGGGCGTCAAGCGCGGCATCAACGAGCCGGACGCGATGATCGCCGAAGCCGTCGCCGCGGCCACCGATCCGCACGCCGTGACGGTCGACGGTGCCGGCGCCACGAGCGCCGAATCCGCCCCTGCGCAGGCGGGTCTCGGCGGACAGCTCAAGCGCGCCCTGCTCACCGGCGTGAGCTACATGATCCCGTTCGTCGCGGCGGGCGGCCTGCTCATGGCTCTCGGCTTCCTCCTGGCGGGTTACGAGATCGGCAGCGATCACGGCGCCGACGGCGTCTCGAACGGTGCCTACTTCGCGCTGCACAACTCTCTATGGAACCTGCCCGACGGAGGGTTGCTGCAGTACCTCGGCGGCGTGAGCTTCGCGATCGGGAAGGCCGCGATGGGGCTGATGATCCCCGTACTCGCCGGGTACATCGCCTACGCGATCGCCGACCGGCCGGGGCTCGCACCGGGATTCGTCGCGGGCGTGCTCGCGGGCACGGTGGACGCCGGCTTCATCGGCGGCGTGATCGGCGGTCTCCTCGCGGGCGTCGTCGCACTGTGGCTCTCGCGGATCCCGCTGCCGCAGTGGGCCCGCGGTCTGCAGCCCGTGGTGATCATCCCGCTGCTCGGCACCCTCGTCACCGGTGGCGTCATGTACATGTTCCTGGCCGGTCCGCTGCGCTGGGTCAACCAGGCGATGACCGATGCGCTCAACGGCATGAGCGGCAGCAGCAAGATCGCGCTCGGCGTGGTCCTCGGCCTCATGATGTGCTTCGACCTGGGCGGCCCGGTCAACAAGGCCGCCTACGCCTTCGGCGTCGCGGGCATCGGCCTTGGCACCGCCGGGGTGCCGCAGTGGGAGATCATGGCCGCGGTCATGGCGGCGGGCATGGTGCCGCCGCTGGCCCTCGCCCTCGCGACCTTCGTCCGGCCCGGCCTGTTCACCGAGCCCGAGCGGGAGAACGGCAAGGCGGCCCTGCCGCTCGGTCTGTGCTTCATCTCCGAGGGGGCCATCCCGTTCGCGGCGGCGGACCCGCTGCGGGTGATCCCCTCGATGATGCTCGGCGGCGCGGTCACGGGCGGCCTGTCGATGGCGCTCAGCGCGCAACTGCGCGCCCCGCACGGCGGTGTCTTCGTCATGTTCGCGACGAACGGGACCTGGCCGAAGTTCCTGCTCGCGCTCGTCGTCGGCGTCCTGGTGAGCGCCGTGGCCGTCGTCGCGGCGAAGAGCCTCGCCGGCCGGAGCGCCGCTGCGGCCGAATCCGCACAGCCCGCGGCCGTCGCCGCGTAATACTGGTCCGGACCACATCCGCCGCCGACCGGCTGCGCGGACTCCACCACCACCCCACGAGGAGAGACATGCCCAGCACCACCGTCGCCGTCGGATCGGCCGTCGGCCTGCACGCCCGCCCCGCCGCCGTGATCGCGAACGCCGTCAACGAGTCGGGCCACGAGGTCACCCTGTCCGTCGCCGGCGGCGAGCCGGTGGACGCCGGATCCGCGCTGATGATCATGACCCTGGGCGCCGAGCAGGGCGTGGAGGTCACCGTCGAATCCGCCGATCAGGGCACCGTCGACGCGATCGCGTCCCTCGTCGCCCAGGACCTCGACGCCTGAGCGGACCGTGCGACGCAGAAGGGGCGGCCGGATCGATCCGGCCGCCCCTTCTGCGTCGAGCCCGGTCTAGGTGACCGGCGCGATGCAGTAGCTCATGCGCTGCGGTGCGGCGTAGTTCAGGGCCGCCGAGCCGCGGCAGGTCAGCGGGGCGCCGGCCGCGCGCTCGATCACGCGGATCACGTTCGACGGTGCGCTGCCCAGCGCGGTCGGGCAGTCGACGGGGCGGATGTCGGTGGTGGCGACCCGGTCCTGCTTGACCTGGTAGCAGTTGCCCAGTGCGAGCTTGGGGACCACGCACAGCACCGAGCCGGCCGATTCGACGCGGGCGTAGCTCGGCAGGCTGCAGGCGGTCTTCGCGGCGGCCTTCTCGGCGACGGCGAAGCTGAAACCGTCGCCGTCGCATCCGGTGCGGGTGACGCGGTCCCCGGAGACGGTGACGCAGTCGCCGACCTCGACGGAACTGACCTGCGCGACCTCCGGGCTCGACGGCTTGACGCCGAGCAGCAGCGCCGCGGCGCCCACCACGAGCGCGGCGATCAGGCCGGAGTAGATCACCGAGCTGACCACCTTCCAGGTGGTGGTCGGCCGCACCTCGTCCAGCCGCCGGCCCACGGGCGTCGCCTCGAGGCGACGCCGGAGCGCGGCGAGACGCGGCTGCGCGGGCTGCAGAAAGGGCATCGACATAGTCTCAATCTTAACTTGAGACTCACTAGGTAACACAAGTCTCAGTTTTCACACATTGATCGGCGCGGCTGACCCACGGCGCCGACGCGGGCTCATTAGGCTTTGCGGCATGTCATTCGACGACGCGCCCGTCATCGCCGTGGGGCCGAAGCCCGATCCCGACTTCGACGCCGCGATCAGCGCCGGCGGCGGCGAGCCCGGCCCGTTGGCGCGGGCCGACGGCCTGGTCTGGACCGACTCCCGTGCGCCCCTGCCCACGCTGCCGCCGAGCGTGCGCTGGGTCCAACTGCCCTTCGCCGGTGTCGAGGGCTTCCTCGACAGCGGCGTCGTCACCGCCAACCCGAAGGTCGTCTTCACCTCGGCGGCCGGGGCATACTCCGGCACCGTCGCCGAGCAGGCGATCGCGCTCCTCCTCGCCGGCGTGCGCGGGCTCTGGCGGCGCGAGACCGCGTGGGACGCGGCCGGCGCCGCCGCGCGCACGGGCCGGCTCGGCGGCACGACGGTGGCGATCGTCGGCGCGGGCGGCATCGGACGGGACCTCATCCCGGCGCTCCGCGGACTCGGCGTCAAGGTCGTCGCCGTCAACCGGTCGGGTACCGACGTCTCCGACGCCGTGGTGGTGACCGCGGACCGGCTCGACGAGGTCTGGGCCGCCGTGGACCACGTGATCCTGGCGGCACCGTCGACCGCGGAGACCCGCGCCCTGGTGAACGCGAAGGTGCTGGAGCAGCTCAAGCCGCACTCGTGGATCATCAACGTCGCGCGGGGCTCGCTGATCGATACGGACGCCCTGGTCGCCGCGCTGCGCAAGGGCGCGATCGGCGGCGTCGGCCTGGATGTGACCGATCCCGAACCGCTGCCCGACGACCACCCGCTGTGGTCGATCCCCAACGCGATCATCACGCCGCACGTCGCGAACCCGCCGCAGCACCTTCGCCCCGCACTGCTCGCCCGCGTCGAGGTGAACGTTCGCCGCTTCGCCAACGACATGGAGCCGCTCGCCGTGATCGACGCCGACCGGGGCTACTGATGTCAGGCGGCCTCCCGGGGGCGCCGCCACCGGATCCGGATGAGGTCGACCTCATCGTCCGAGGCATCGTCGGGCTGGCCAAACGGATCCGCAGCGACGCCCGGTTCGTCGGCGCGGAGGTCTCCTACGTCGACTTCACGCTGCTGTTCGTCCTGCACGAATCTCCGGGGATCCGCGCGGTCGACCTGGCGGAGGCCGTCTCGATCGACAAGTCCACCGCCAGTCGCCAACTCGCGGGCCTGGAACGTCGGGGTCTGATCACCCGCGATGTCGATCCCGGCAACCCCCGCTCACGGCAGCTGCGCCTGACCGAGCGGGCCGAGCGGGTGCTGGCCGAGACGGACCGCGAATGGCGCCGCCGGATCGAGGCTCGGACGGCCGATTGGTCGCGTGAGGAATTGCGCACATTCGCGACACTGATCGACCGCTACATGAGCGTCGATCTGCCCGGCGATACCGCCCTCGACCAGCCCATTGTCGCCGCTAAGGACCCTACTTTCGAGTAAGTTTGGGTGTGTTATGGTCAGCCCACTGTTCTGTGCATCAGGCGACCAGCGTGCCCTCGCGATGCCCGGCGACCCCGGGCCTTCCGCGTAAATTCGCCTCCGTTCACACCGCGGCGGGGTCGTACACGCACGGATTCGCCGCGTTGCCGGAGCTCCGGGCGCGCATCCGCGGCCCGGTAGGGACGACAGGAACGAATCAATGAATGTCGGTGGACCGACCATGACCCCGCATCCGGGTCGGCAGTGGGAGTGCTGCGCATGATCATCGGAGCTTTGAAAGAGGCGCAGCCGGGCGAGACCCGCGTCGCCGCAACCCCCGCCACGGTGGCCCAGCTGATCAAGCTCGGCTACGAGGTGGTCGTGGACTCGGGCGCCGGTGCGGCGTCCTCGTTCGCGGATGAGGCCTACGTGGAGGCAGGCGCGTCGATCGGTGACGCTCGCGCCGCCGACATCGTGCTCGGTGTCAACGCCCCGTCGGCGGCCCAGCTCGACGGAATCCGCCCGGGCGCGACCGTCGCCGGGCTCCTTGCGCCCGCGCAGAACCCCGAGCTGCTCGAGGATCTGCGCCGCCGCGAGCTGACGGCTCTGGCCATGGAGTCGGTGCCGCGCATCTCGCGCGCGCAGTCGATGGACGTGCTGTCGTCGATGGCGAACATCGCCGGCTACCGCGCCGTGGTCGAGGCCGCGCACGTCTTCGGTCGCTTCTTCACCGGCCAGGTCACGGCGGCCGGCAAGGTCCCGCCGGCCAAGGTGCTCGTGGTGGGCGCCGGCGTCGCCGGTCTCGCCGCGATCGGCGCCGCCGGATCGCTGGGCGCCATCGTCCGCGCGACCGATCCGCGTCCCGAGGTGGCCGACCAGGTCGCGTCGCTGGGCGGCGAGTACCTCTCCGTGGCGAACGAGCAGGCCGAGGTCTCGGCCACCGGCTACGCCAAGGAGATGGACGACGACTACAAGGCACGCGAGGCGCAGCTGTACGCCGAGCAGTGCAAGGACGTCGACATCATCATCACCACGGCCCTGATCCCCGGGCGCCCGGCGCCGCGGATCATCTCCGAGGAGATGGTCGCGTCGATGAAGCCCGGCAGCGTCATCGTCGACATGGCGGCGCAGAACGGCGGCAACGTCGCGGGCACCGTCAAGGACGAGGCGATCGTCACGCCGAACGGCGTCACCATCATCGGCTACACCGACCTCGCGGGCCGCCTGCCCGCGCAGGCCTCGCAGCTGTACGGCACGAACCTCGTCAACCTGCTCAAGCTGGTGACGCCCGAGAAGGACGGGCAGCTCGTGCTCGACTTCGAGGACCCGGTCCAGCGGTCGATCACCGTGACCCGCGCGGGTGAGCTGCTGTTCCCGCCGCCGCCCGTGCAGGTGTCGGCCGCGCCCAAGGCGGCGCCCGCCGCCGAGGCCGAGGCGAAGCCCGTCAAGGAGCCGATGTCGGCCTCGAAGAAGGTCTCGCTCACCCTCGTGGGGGTCGTCCTCTTCGGCCTGCTCATCAGCTTCTCGCCGAACCCGCTGCCGCAGCACTTCACCGTGCTCATGCTGGCGATCGTCATCGGCTACTACGTCATCGGCAACGTGGCGCACGCGCTGCACACGCCGCTGATGTCGGTCACCAACGCCATCTCCGGCGTGGTGGTGGTCGGCGCCCTGCTGCAGGTCGCCACCAACACCACCACGGTCCTGGTGCTGTCGACGATCGCGATCCTGGTCGCGTCGATCAACATCTTCGGTGGCTTCGCGGTCACCCGCCGCATGCTCGCCATGTTCAGCAAGGGGGCATGAGCCAACCATGAGTATCACTGCAATCTCCGTTGCGGCGTACATCGTCGCGTCGCTGCTGTTCATCCTCTCGCTGGCCGGGCTGTCGAAGCACGAGACCTCCAAGAGCGGCCTGACCTACGGCATCGCCGGCATGGGTATCGCCCTCGTGGCGACGATCGCGCTGGTGATCGACAAGGTCCTGCAGCCCGAGCTCGACCTGACCTGGCTGCCGGTGGCCCTGCTGGTCGGCGCCATCATCGTCGGCGCCCTCATCGGTTTCTGGCGCGCGCGCATCGTCGAGATGACGGGCATGCCCGAGCTCATCGCGCTGCTGCACTCCTTCGTGGGCCTGGCCGCCGTCCTCATCGGCTGGAACGGCGCGATCGAGGGCTTCGACACCACGGGCGTCAACCCCGATGACATCCGGTCGCTGACCAACATCCACGAGGCCGAGATCGCGATCGGCATCTTCATCGGTGCGGTCACCCTGACCGGCTCGATCGTCGCCAACCGCAAGCTGTCCGGGAAGATGAAGTCGGCGCCGCTCATGCTGCCCGGCAAGAACCTCATCAACGTCGGCTCGATCGTGGTCTTCGTCGTGCTCACCGCCGTGTACGTCTCGCGCGACACGCACCACGACACGACCTCGCTGATCCTGCTCGGCGTCATCACCGCGCTCGCCCTGTTCCTGGGGTGGCACCTGGTCGCCTCGATCGGCGGCGGCGACATGCCCGTCGTCATCTCGATGCTCAACAGCTACTCGGGTTGGGCCGCGGCCGCGTCGGGCTTCCTGCTGAGCAACGACCTGCTCATCGTGACCGGTGCGCTCGTCGGCTCCTCGGGTGCGTACCTGAGCTACATCATGTGCAAGGCGATGAACCGCTCGTTCATCTCCGTGATCGCGGGCGGCTTCGGCATCGAGGCCGGCCCGGCCGACGACAAGGACTACGGCGAGCACCGCGAGGTCAACGCCGACCAGGTCGCCGAGCTCCTCACCGGCGCGAAGTCCGTCGTCATCACCCCGGGCTACGGCATGGCCGTCGCCCAGGCGCAGTACGGCGTGGCCGAGCTGACCAGCGAGCTCCGGAAGAAGGGCGTGAACGTCCGGTTCGGCATCCACCCGGTCGCGGGTCGCCTGCCCGGCCACATGAACGTGCTCCTCGCCGAGGCGAAGGTGCCGTACGACGTGGTGCTCGAGATGGACGAGATCAACGACGACTTCCCCGAGACCGACGTGGTCCTGGTGATCGGCGCCAACGACACCGTGAACCCGGCGGCGGCCGAGGATCCGAGCAGCCCCATCGCGGGCATGCCCGTCCTCGAGGTCTGGAACGCCGAGAACGTGATCGTCTTCAAGCGGTCCATGGCCGCCGGTTACGCCGGCGTCCAGAACCCGCTGTTCTTCCGCGAGAACTCGGCGATGCTCTTCGGCGACGCCAAGGACCGCGTGCAGGACATCCTCTCCGCGATGCGCTGACGCGCGGAGGGACCTCGGGCCCGGCATCGTCCAAGGACGGTGCCGGGCCCGAGTCGTTTCCGAGGGCCTAGGTCCAGGCCTCCTCGATGCGCACGTCGCCGTCGGTGAACGGCAGATCCTTCCCGACGGTGTCCGGACGATCCAGTACCGAGGCCGCTACCAGCGCGACGTTCGCGCGCGACGTGCCGGGGTTGTCCGCGGACCGCACCGCCTCGGGATCCACCCGCCCCGTGGGCTCGTCGAGGGTGAGGCGGCCCGGCATGAGCACGGTCCAATCCAGGTCGGAGGCCCGCAGCGCCACGTCCGCGGCGGCCTTCGCCTCGGCGTAGGGGAAGAAGGAATCCGTCTCCGGGACGCCGTGATCGGGGGCGGCGCCGAGGTAGGAGACCATCACGTAGCGCTTCGCGCCGGCGGCTTCGGCGGCCTGGACGGAGCGGATCGCCGCGTCGCGGTCCACCGCGTAGGTGCGCGCCGGGTCGCCGCCGCCGGCGCCCGCGGAGAAGACCACCGCGTCGGCGCCCGCGAGCGCCGCCGCGATCTCCTCGCGCGACGCCTGCTCCACGTCGAGGACGAGGGGTTTCGCGCCGGTCGCGGCGACGTCCGCCGCGTGCTCCGGATTGCGGATCCACGAGGTGACCGCGTCGCCCCGGGAGCTGAGGACGCGCGCCAGGATCAGCGCGATCTTGCCGTGTCCACCGATGATCGTGACAGCTGCCATGCATTCCAACGTACGCGCCTCGACGTGTGTGGGATCGTGACCGCTCAGCGGCGACGATCGCACACTCGTGTCAGCCGCCGAGGGGCATCGTCGCGAGCCGCAGGGCCAGGAGCAGGAGCAGGGCTCCGATGCCGAGGTTGATCCCGCGCCACACCGCCGGCCGTCCGAGGACTCCGGACATGCGCCGCGCGCCGAAGCCGAGCAGGCAGAACCAGGCGATGCTCGCGACCACGGCGCCGAGAGCGAACCACCAGCGGTCGCCCGCGTAGCGCGTGGACGCCGAGCCGAGCAGCAGCACGGTGTCGAGGTAGACGTGCGGGTTCAGCCAGGTGAGCGCCACCACTCCCGTCACGACGGCCGCGACGGACGCGCCCCCGTCGCCGCCCGCGACGAGTCCCTCGGACCGGCGCGCCGACCACAGCGATCGCAGGCCGTAGCCGACCAGCACGACGACGCCCGCCCACTTCACCACCTCGAGGAGCAGCGGCCGCCCCGAGACGGCGGCGCCGAGGCCCGCGACCCCGGCGAGGATCAGGGCCACATCCGAGGCGATGCACACCGCGATCACGGCGCCCAGACCGCGGCCGCGCACGCCCACCTGCAGGACGTAGGCGTTCTGGGCGCCGATCGCCACGATGAGCGAGAGTCCGAGCCCGAGGCCGGCGAGGAGTGCGGAGGTCATGGCGTCGACGCTAGGAGGGCGGTGCGCATTAGCGCCAATGCGAAAAGTCGATCACCCATTAGAATCACTTCATGCTGAGCGGGCATCATCTGGAGACCCTCATCGCGGTGGTCGAGGAGGAGAGCTTCGGCGCCGCCGCGTCCCGATTGCGCATCACGCAGTCCGCGGTCAGCCAGCGGATCCGTGCGCTCGAACAGCAGGTGGGCCACGTCGTGGTCACGCGGGAGGGCCCCTGCCGCCCCACCGCGCAGGGCGAGGTGCTGCTCGGCCTGGCACGCGGCGTCGCCTCCCTGGAGGCCGATGCGCTGGGCCGGCTCGCGGGCGGCGCGCGGTCGGCCGTGCTCGACGTGGGCGTGAACGCGGACTCGCTCGCCACCTGGTTCCGGGACGTCATCGCAGCCGTCGCCGCCCTTCCCGACGGTCCGCTGTTGCGTCTCGTCGTCGACGACGAGCACCACACCGCGGACCTGCTCCGCGCCGGCTCGGTGCTCGCCGCCATCACCACGGACCCGGAACCGGTGCAGGGCTGCGCCGTCGAGTACCTCGGAACCATGCGCTACCTCCCCGTGTGCACGCCGGCGTACGCGGCGCGGTGGCGCATCGCCGGGCGGTGGCGGTGGCGCGAGATGCCGGTCGTCCAGTTCGACCTGCGCAAGGACGAACTGCAGAACAAGGTGCTCCACCGCCGCGGGATCAAGGAGGCCCCGCCGATGCACCGGATCCCGTCCTCCGAGGCCTTCACGCACGCCGTCCGCGCCGGGCTCGGCTGGGGCAGCCTGCCCGAGGCGGACCTCGGCGACGCCCTCGACCGCGGCGCGCTGATCCGACTCACGGACGACACCGTGGACGTGAAGCTGTACTGGCAGTCGTGGCGGTTGCACACGCGCGCCACCGAGCGGCTGGCCGACGCGATCCACGCCGCGGCGGCGGTCCACCTGCGCTGATATCTCGCCGTCCGGCGGTGCGCGGGGGTACCTTGGCGCTCATGCCGGATCACGCAGCGCCGCACCCGCTCCGCACGCTCCACGAGGGGCTCACCGACCTCGATCGCCGGCTCTTCGACGCCGTCGCCGACTCGCCCAGCCCGCTCCTCGACCTCACCATGCGGCCGCTGTCCGCCGCGGCCGACCACTCGAAACTGTGGATGGTCGTCGCCGCGGGCCTCGGCGGCGTGGGCGGACTGTCCGCACGCCGCGGCGCCGTGCGCGGCATCGCCTCGCTCGCGGTCACGAGCCTCGTCGTCAACCAGGGGCTCAAGCGGACCTTCCCGCGGCGACGCCCGGTCCACGCCGGCGTGCCGCTCAAACGGGCCCGCCGCCAGCCCACGTCGACCTCGTTCCCCTCCGGGCACTCCGCCGCCGCGGCCGCCTTCGCGATCGGTGTCGGCTTGGAGAACCGCATCGCCGGGTACGCGCTCGCGGGCCTCGCCGGCGCGGTGGGCTTCTCCCGGATCGCGACGGGCGCCCACTACCCCGGCGACGTGCTGGCGGGATTCGCCGTCGGCGCGGGCATCGCGGTCGCGGGTGCCCGCCTCGTGCCGCCCGTCGACGACAGCCGCACCATGACGCCGGAGCCCACCGTCGAGCGGATCGAGACGGATCCCGACGGTGCCGGCCTCGTCGTGGTGCTCAACCCCGCCTCGGGCGACGGCACGGGCACCCGGGTCGCCGAGGAGATCCGGCGCACCCTCCCGCGGGCAGAGATCGTGGAGCTGGATCGGGATTCCGATATCGATGCCATCGCCGCCGACGCGGCGGAACGCGCACAGTTGCTCGGCGTCGCCGGTGGCGACGGCACGGTCGCCACCCTCGCCGCGCACGCCGTCGCGGCGCAGAAGCCGCTGGCGGTCTTCCCCGCCGGCACCTTCAACCACTTCGCGAAGGACATCGGCGCCGAGACCGTCGCCGCGGTCGTGGAGTCGATCCGCAGCGGCCGGATCGCCCACGTCGACGTCGTCTGGCTCAACGACGAGAAGCTCCTGCTCAACACCGCCAGCATCGGCGCCTACCCGGAGTTCGTCCGGACCCGCACGCGGTATCAGCGGCGCCGGATCGGCCGCATCGCCGCGACCGTGCGCGCGATGCGCAAGATCATGCGCGACTCGGCGCCGGTCACGGTGCGGATCGAGGGCAGACCGGCCGTCGTCTCGTTCTTCTTCCTCGGGAACTCGATGTACGGCGCGCCGAGTTTCGTGCCGGGCCGCCGCTCCCGCCTCGACGACGGCGTGCTCGACGTGCGGTACCTCGAGGACGGGCACCGCAATGCCACGGCCCGCCTGTTCGCCTCGTGGATCAGCGGGCGGATCCGCAACTCCAAGGTCTACCGCGAGGTGCAGGCCCCCGTCGTCACCATCGAGGCCGACGAGCCCTTCCGCGTGGCGCACGACGGCGAGGCCGGGGAACTGCACACCCGCGCGCGGTTCCGGGTGGACTACCGCGCGCTGCGGGTCTTCGGGACCAGCCTCACGCGGTGAATCTCACGAGAGCCCCAGCAGGGTCATCTCGTTCGCCGCGATGTCCGCGGCGATGAGTGTGCCGGTGCCGCCGCCCGTCCCGGTCCCGTCGGGGCGGGTGTGCACGGTGTTGACCACCCCGACGGCGGTGAACGTCCCGTCGGGCCAGCGGGCGTAGACGGGGCCGCCCGAGTCGCCCTCCACGGCCGGGATCCCGGCCCAGGTGACCCGGGTGCCGGTCACGTCGTCGAGGACCCCGCAGTGCCGGCCGGTCCGGGCGCCGACGATGCAGATCTCCGGCCGTCCCGCGCGCAGTTCCTCGGTGGCGCTGACGCCGCGGACGGGGCCGATCGCGGGGGCGACGGGGGCGACGTCGCTCCCCGCCAGTTGGATGATCGCGATGTCCTGGCCGCGGTCGTTGCGCGTGGCCTTGATGTACTCCCCGAACGGTGTGCTGCCGCCGCCGGGCGTCAGGTACCGGGCGACGGGCGTGCGGCCGGGCTGCGCCTTCCCGGCCTGCTCGGCGCAGTGCCCCGCGGTGAAGGCCACGACCTCGCCGCCGGGGTAGCGGGCCAGGAAGCCCAGCGTGCAGACGCTCGAATCCACGCCGAACGGGTCGGCGAAGGTCGTGATCCCCGCGCCGGTCGTGGGCTTCGGGGCCGTTGCGGGGGTGAGGCCCGGCGCGACCACGTCGTACGGCCGCACGACGGGGGTCGTCGCCACGACCCCCGGGCTCGACGGTGCCTGCGGCGCCGCGACCTCGTCCTGCTGGATCACCGCGCAGCCGCCGAGTACGGCGAAGCCCATTGCGCACGCCGCGACCCGCAGCGGGCGGCGGGTGGTGGTCACCGACCCAGCGTAGGGCGTCAGGCCCGCGAGCGGATGGCCTCGGCGACGGCGGAGATCGCCAGCGCCCGCACCACGTCGACCTTGGCCTCCACCTGCCCGGTGGCGGCGGAGATGAAGGCATCGCCGTCGAAACGGGTGTGCGGGGGATCGATGGCGCGGGCGAGACCGTCGTGCGCGCCCTGCGCGAGGATCAGGCACTCGATCTTCGTGAGCTTCGCGTTGGTGATCACCACCCCGATGGTGGTGTTCTGGCGGTTGCCGCCGAAGGGCTCGTAGTCCCCGAAGTCGGTGCCCCCGGCCTCGCCGGTGAGGATCTCGCCGAAGGCGTTCACCGCGCACAGTGCGCCCACGACCACCTCGCCCGCGCGGACCTCGGCGTACGCCAGGCCGGCGTCGTGGAGGTTCTCGAGGCCGCGCGCCTTGCCGGTGGTGGCGCCGGTGCCCGCGCCGATCAGGCCGTGCAGCTCGACGTCGTCGCTCGCGGAAGCGGCTGCCGCGTAGCCGTTCTCTGCGGTCGGGCGGACCGTCGGATCGCCCACCATGAGGTCGAACAGGCCCAGCGTGGGAACGATCGGCACACGGCCGGCGACGGTCTCCACGCCGCGGCCCTCCTCCTCGAGGCGGCGCATCACCCCGTCGGCGGCGGCGAGCCCGAAGGCCGAACCGCCCGTGAGCACCGCGGCGTGGATCTCCTCGACGGAGCGCTCGGGGGAGAGCAGGTCGAACTCGCGGGAGGCGGGCGCGCCGCCGCGCACCTCCCCGGACCCGACGGTTCCGTCGGGGAAGGTCACGACGGTGCAGCCGGTGCGCGCGGCGGCGTCGGTGAAGTGGCCGACGCGGACGCCGGGGACGGTGACGCTCGGGACGACGGGCATGTCCCCCAGGCTACGACGGTGCCTCCGACCGCGGGCGGCCGCGGGTCAGGCGCGGCCGGGCGCGTACGCCGCTTCGTACGCGGCGCGCGTCGCATCGCGGCGCTCGGCGACGGCCGGGTTCTCGAGCTCCGGGTCGAGCCCGTTCTTCTCCAGCCGGCGGGCGCGGTTGGGGCGCATGTACGCGGCGTTGTAGAAGACGGCGAGCAGCGCGCCGAGCAGCACCGTGGCGCCGCGCAGCGCCAGTGGCCCGGGCAGGAGCATCAGGAGGGCGTACACCGGCAGGACCGCGAGCTGGCCGCGGACCAGGTGCCGCGCCGCCCAGGTGCGGCGGGTGAGGGTGCGGCGCACCCACTCCCGGTTCCTCGCCGGCAGCGAGCCGGTGTAGACCCAGGCGAGGTAGTGCAGCGGATCCGGGCGGTGGACGGCGTTCATCGGGACTCCTTCAGTGCGCCCGCGGCGAGCGCTTTGGCGTTGACGGTGGTGAGCACGCGGTGCAGGGCCTCGAGCTCGGCGAGACTGGCGCCGAGGCTCTCGATCACGGCGGGCGGCACCGCGAGGGCGCGCTCGCGCAGCTCGCGGCCGGCGTCGGTGAGCTCGACGTCGATCCGCCGCTCGTCGTCGGCGGCGCGGCCGCGGGTGAGCAGGCCCTGCGCCTCGAGCCGCTTGAGCAGCGGGCTCAGCGTCGGCGAGTCCAGCTGCAGCGCCTCGGCGATCTCCTTGACCGACCGGGGCGATGCCTCCCACAGCGCGAGCATCACGAGGTACTGCGGATGCGTGAGCCCCATCGGCGCGAGGATCGGCCGGTAGACCGAGAGGACGGCGCGGTTGGCGACGGCCAGCGCGAAGCAGACCTGGCGCTCCAGGGCGAGCGGATCGGGATCTGTCATACCCCGACGCTAGCAGATAGGTAGTGCACTAATCAATAGTGCACTAATCAATCTCCGGTCCCTCCCAGGGTGCCTCATCGGCGCTGGGCAGATCGCCCGGCAGCAGATCGCGACGAAAGCCCCGCCAGCTCGGTTGCCGCAGGCGGCCGCCGCGGCGCAGCGATGAGTAGCGCACGTCGCCGATCACCTTCGGCAGCACCCAGACGGCGTCGCGGGCCTCGGGGTCGTCGATCGGCGTTGTGAACGGCGAGCGCCGCATGCGCAGCGGTTCCAACTCCTCGGCGAGCGCGGCCAGGTCGCGGTCGCTGAACCCCGACCCCACGGCGCCCAGGTAGACGAGCCCCGTCTCGGCGGGCAGTCCCACCAGCACCGAGCCGATCCCGTTCGCCCGCGACCCCTTCCCGGGTTTCCAGCCCCCGATCGCGACCTGCAGGTCGCGCCAGTTCTTGTGCTTGATCCACGCGCGGACCCGCTGCCCGGGCAGATACGGCGAGTCGCGGCGCTTGGCGATGATCCCCTCCCAGCCGAGCTCGGCGCTGAGGGCCGCCGCCTCCGCGCCGGTCCGCGCGTCCACGAGCGGGGGCACGCTCACCGCCGTGTCGGCCTCGAGCAGCGGCGCGAGGCCCTCCAGTACCTGGCGGCGCACCGTCCACGGCCGCATCGTCAGGTCGACCCCGTTGAGCGAGAGCACGTCGAAGAGGTGGAGCCGCACCGCGCCGGCCCGGGTGTCGCCGCCCGCCATCAGGTGGAACGACGGGACGCCGCTCGGATCGAGCACCACTGCCTCCCCGTCGAGCACCACGTCCATGCCATCGAGATCCTGTGCCAGTGACTCGAACTCGGGGAACTCCCCGGTCACGGTCCGCCCCGACCGGGTGCGGAGGGAGACGGTGCCACCGCGCACCGTCGCGATCATGCGGTAGCCGTCCCACTTGCCCTCGAAGGCCCAGTCCGTGCCGGAGAGCCCGTCGATCGAGGACTCGGTCGGCAGCATGGGGTCCGGCGCGAGGGTGGACGTCGGCTTGGCGGGCGCCGACTTGTCCTTCGTGAGGTGTGCCAACCAGTTCTTCTCACCGGTGCGGATCAGTGCGTACCGCTTGCCCTGCAGGCGATTCCCGTGCAGGGTCACGATCACCTCGCCCGAGCGCCACTTCTCCAGCTCGTAGGTGCCGTGGTCCCAGATGGTCACCTCGCCACCGCCGTACTCGCCCTTCGGGATGCTGCCCTCGAACGCCGCGTAGTCCATCGGGTGGTCCTCGGTGCGGACGGCCAGGTGGTTGATCTCCGGATCGTCGGGGAGGTTCTTCGGCACCGCCCACGAGGCGAGCACACCGTCGTGTTCCAGGCGGAAGTCGTAGTGCAGCCGCCGGGCGTGGTGCTCCTGGATGACGAAGATCGGATCGCCGGCCGACGGTGCGCCGCCGAAGGGCTCGGGCGTTCTCCGCGCGTCGCGCTTGGCGCGGTACTCGCCCAGGTCGACGGGCTCGGGCGGCGGCGCCGCGGCCCCACCGGGCGCGGGCGGCGAGACCCCGGCCCCGTCGAGGCCGGCCAGGAGGTCCCCGTCGGCCAGGGCGCGCGCGAGCACCTCGCCGAAGTCGAGCTGGCGCAGGCCCGGCCGGGTCAGTTCGTCCCAGGTGCGCGGCGCGGCGACCCACGGATGGTCGCGGCCGCGGAGCGAGTACGGGGCGACGGTGGTCTTGGAGGCGCTGTTCTGCGACCAGTCGACGAAGATGCGGCCGCCGCGCTGGTCCTTCGCCATCGACGCGGTGACCAGCTCGGGGGACTCCGCCTCGAGTTGCGAGGCGATGGCGTGTGCGACCTTGCGCGCCCCCTGCGCGGAGATCCCGGCGGGCAGCGGCGCGTAGACGTGCAGACCCTTGGAGCCGCTGGTCACCGGGTATCCGTCCATGCCCATCGCGGCGAGCAGGTCCCGGATGCGCAGCGCCAGCGCGGCGCAGTCGTCGAGCGTGACGTCGGGGCCGGGATCGAGGTCGAGCACGAGGCGGTTCGGTGGCCCGGGGACGTCGGGGCGGTCGGGGTCGGCATCGTCGGGCACGAAAGTCCACTGCGGGACGTGCAGCTCCAACGCCGCCTGCTGACCCAGCCACACCATGCCGGCGGCGTTCTCGATGATCGGATAGAGGGATTCGCCGTCGGAGTGATGCTGGGCGCCGCGGCGGATCCATGCGGGCGCGTGACTCGGCAGCCGCTTCTCGAAGAAGGACGTCCTGTCGACGCCGTTGGGCCAGCGCTTGCGGGTGAGCGGGCGGTCCCGCAGGTGCGGGAGCGCGAACGGAGCGATGGCCTGGAAGTAGTCGATGACCTCGGCCTTCGTGGTGCCCGTGGCGGGATAGAGCACCTTGTCGAGGTTCGTCAGCTGCACGCCGACGCCGTCGACCTCGCGATTCTCCCGGATCTGCGCCACGGATCCATTATCGAGCCCGTCGAGCCGGGACGGGGGCAACCGACGTCACTGAAACGGTGATGCGCGCTCCGCATCGCCCTTCCCCAGGAAGGAGCCCCGCTCAGAGCTCGGAGGTGGGTGCGGGAACTCCTCTCGCAATATGGCTCCTCACCAGTCACAATGGTCACATGCGCGCGATATGGACGGGAGAGCTGTCGTTCGGGCTCGTGAACGTGCCCGTGAAGGTGTACTCCGCGATCGAGAGTCACGACGCGAAGTCGCACCAGGTGGACTCGAAGGACGGGGTCCGCATCCGGTACAAGCGCGTGCGCGAGGGCACCGACGACGAGGTGGAGTTCGCGAACATCGCGAACGCCTACGAGTCCGACGAGGGCGACACGGTGGTGCTCTCGAAGGAGGACATCAAGTCGATGCCCGTGGAGAAGCACCGGGAGATCGCGGTCACGGAGTTCGTGCCGCGCGAGGACGTCGACCCGATCATGTTCGACAAGCCCTACTTCCTGGAGCCCTCGTCGAAGTCGCCGAAGGCCTACGTGCTGCTGCGGCAGGCGCTGCAGGAGACCGACCGGCTCGCGATCTGCACGTTCACCCTGCGCAACCGGACTCGGCTGTGCGCGCTCCGCGTGGTCGGCAACGTGATGGTGCTGCAGACGCTGCTGTGGCCCGATGAGGTGCGCACGCCCGAGTTCCCCGCCCTCACCGAGGACGTGAAGATCCGCCCGCAGGAGCTGGCGATGGCGGCGTCGCTCATCGACTCGATGGCCACGGACTTCGATCCAGAGCAGTACGAGGACGACTACCAGGTGCAGCTGCGCCAGCTGATCGAGGCGAAGGCCACCGGCGGCACCGCCTTCCCCGAGGCGCCCGAGGAGGAGACCGAGGACGACGAGGTCGCCGACCTGCTGGCCGCGCTCAAGGCGTCCGTGAAGAATCGCGAGGCCAAGTCCGAGCGTCCCGCCCGCAAGCGCACCGCGAGCTGATCACCGCCCGGCCGTGCCGTCCCGCAGGTCCGCGAAGGCCCGGAGGGTCAACTCCTCCAGGTCGTCGGTGCCCTCCGCCGCGATCCACTCCTCGTAGGCCGCGCTGAAGGCGGCGACCCCCGCGCCGGCGACGATGCGGGCGGCACGGGGTGTGCCGCCCCGCCCGCCCAGTGCGGCGGCCAGGGCACGGCCCAGGGAGTCCATCTTGTGCAGCTCGCGCTCGCGCAGGGCGGGCGTCGCGTCGATGATGCGCTGGCGCTCGATCGGCCGGGTGCCGCGCCCGGCGATCAGCCGCGCCATCGTGCGGAACGCGGCCTCGACCACGTCGATCGGTGCGGTGTCCGGCGCGGCCTCGGCGACCTGCGCGGCGAGCGCCTCCTCGAGCAGTCGCTGCCCCCAGAACAGGACCTCCTTCTTGTCGGCGTAGTGCCGGAAGAAGGTGCGCTCGGTGAGGCCGGCGCGCGCGGCGATCTGTGCGACGGTGGTGGCCTCGAAGTTCTGCTCGGCGAACAGCGCGAGCGCCGCCTCCTCGAGCCGCTCCTGCGCGTTCGGCTGCCACCGTGCCATGCGTCGAGCCTACGAAACGGCCTCGGGGTCCCAGCGCGCGATGTCGTCGAGCAGGCCCGCACCCTCGGGCGTCCACCCCAGTGCGGTACGGGTCCGTTCGGTCGACGCCGTCGTGTCGAGCGCGAGCAACGGCGCGAGGAAACCGAACCGCGCCTCGGCGTCGCCGTCCCCGACGGCGTCGGTCGGGACGTTCATGAGGCGGCCGACGGCGGCGGCGATGTCGGCCACCGGAACCGCCTCGCTCGTCGCGTGGAAGACCGAGCCCGCGGCGCCGTCCTCCGCGGCCAGCCGGAAGAGCCGCGCCGCGTCGCGGCGGTGCACCGCGGGCCACCGCTGCGCACCGTCGCCGACGTACCCGGACCGCCCCGCGGCGCGGGCGATCCCGGCGAGGAGGCCGACGAAGCCCGCGGGAACGTCGTCGTGCACCGACGGGGCCAGGCGGACCACGGACGACCGGACGCCCCGCCCCGCGAGCGCGAGTGCGGCGGCGAACCCGGCGCTGCGCGGGGACGGCGGCATGGGGTCGGTCTCGAGCGCCGCGCGGCCGCTGGCGAGCCCGAGCAGACCGGAGGCGATGACCAGGGGCCGCCCGGACCCGGCGAGCTCGTCGCCGATCGCCTCGATGGCCGCGACCTCGACCCGTGCCGACTCCGCGAACTGCGAGAAGTCGTGGTTGAACGCGAGGTGGATGACCCCGTCCGCGGCCGCGGCGGCCGAGCGGAGCACGGTCGCCTCCTCGATGGTGCCGAGGATCGGCTCGGCGCCCAGCGCGCGAACGGTGTCGGCGGCGTGCTCGGACCGCACCAGGCCGGTGACGTGGTGGCCGGCATCGAGGAGCTCGGTGACCACGGCGGAGCCGACGAAGCCGGATGCGCCCGTGACGAAGAATTGCATGGCAGTGACCTCCGGAGAAGGTGATGACAGTTGCTGACATCACCGACTGTACGCCTGATGTCAGCAACTGTCATCATGTTCGGGCCGGACTACAACGTGCGCTTGAGCCCCACGTGCTCGGAGCGGTATCCGAGCCGGGTGTAGAAGGCGCGCGCCCGCTCGCGGGAGACGTCGGTGGTGAGCTGGGAGAGCACGGCACCGTGCGTCCGGCCGTGGTGGTGCGCCCACTCGATCATCGCGGTGCCCAGACCCCGCGAGCGGTGCTCGCGGGCCACGCGAACCCCTTCGATCTGCAGCCGCGTCGAACCGCCGCGCGACAGGCCCGGAATGACGGTGAGGTGCATGGTCCCCACGATGCCGCCGAGTTCGTCGCGGACCACGGCGAGGTACTGGGCGCGGTCACGGGTGACCAGCTCGAAGGCGCTGTCGTACTCCGCGGCGTCGCCCATCTCGCGGGTCGCCCCGAGTTCGTCATCGGCGAGCAGTGCGACGATCGCGGGCACGTCGTCGCGGCGCGCGCGCTCGACCCGATAGGTGCCGCCGATGCCGCGGAGCACACCGCCGACGGAGGCCCGGGCCTGCAGCTCGCGGACCACCCCGTCGAGCCAGGCCCCCACGTTCGCGCGCGCCTCGAGCGTGTCCGGATAGCGGCAGCGCAGGTGCAGCCCGGCTTCGTCGAGGATGAACCACAGCATCACGCCGTCGGTGCGGATGGTGGCGCCCACGTACTGCGCGTCGAGCCGCGTCGCGTCCACGCGGACGGGCAATCGGCGCAGGTCCAGCCACGAGATCGCGAACATGCCCGGGGCCTCGGGCATGCCGCCCCACTCCTCGAGCACGTCGGCGAGCGGCCACGACCCGAGCCGCACCGCCTCCTTCACCGCCTCCGCCGCCGCGGTCGGCTCCGCGGACGGGGAGTCCAGCACCGAGTTGGTGATGAACCAGCCCACGGAGTCGTGCCAGGTCTCGTCGTAACGGCTGTGCACGGGGAAGACGGCGCGCAGCGGCGCGCCGGAGAGGTCCAGGGTGACGCGAGTCAGTGCCGCCACCGTCGCCGACAGGGTGGACACGCCCGCCGCCCGGGCGGCTGCGGCGAAGGCCGCGACCTCGTCGGTGCCGAAGACGTCCCGGACCTCCACGCGTTCCCGATGCGCCTCGGGGGTGCCCAGCGGCAGTGGGAACAGGGGCATGACTCCGCCGCTGGCGGTGATGATCTCGGCCCAGCGGCGTCGCACGTCGTCGGGCGCGGCGGGGCGGTCCGTCAGGGCCCGGGTGTGGTCGACGAACGGCGGCACGGGATCCGTCGACGGTTCCCGTCCCGCCCGGACGTCCTCGAGCGCGGCGAGCAGGTCGCGTGCGATCACCAGCATCGACCACATGTCGGTGTGCGAGTGGTCGGCGGCCACGATCACCGTCGGCCCGGCGGCCGTCTCCAGGACGCAGAGCCGGTGCGCCGGACGGCGATAGGGCGAGCAGGCGTCGTCGAGCACGTCCCGCAGCGCGTCGTTGACCGCCTGGCCGGGGCCGATGGGGTGCTCCACCCACGCGCCCGGCCCGACGGTGATCTCGTGCAGGGTCGGGCCGCCGGGCCCGGGGAGGAAGGCGGTCCGCAGTGTTCCGTGGCGCGCGATCACCGCGAGCCAGGCGGCGGCGAGCTGTTCGCGCGGTACGGGTTCGGGCAGTCGGAAGGACAGCGCCATCCACGATCCCGGGCGGTCCCCGCCGCCCACGTGCCGTGCCTGGTCGAAGGACACCGGCAGCGCTGCGCCCGGCTCCGACGCCGCGACGTCGTAGCCGTACAGCCGGCCGAAGGGCAGGCGCAGGTGGGCGACGTTGGTCAGGCGCATGGGCGGTACCCTAGCCCTCCGACGAACCCTCCGCGCGGCGAGAGAAGGCCGATGACCAGCTTCGACGTTCCCGGGGCGCAGCTCGCCGCCGAGTACAGCGACGAGGGCGGACACCCCGTGGTGCAGCTGCACGGCCTCACGTCGAGCCGGGCGCGCGACCGGGTGCTGGATCTCGATCTCGGACGCGGCCTCAGCGGAACCCGGCTGCTGCGCTACGACGCCCGAGGGCACGGCGCCTCCACCGGGCGGCCGGTTCCCGAGGACTACCGCTGGCCGAACCTCGCCGACGATCTCCTCCGCCTCCTCGACCACTGGTTCCCCGGCGAGCGCGTGCACGGCGTCGGGCCGTCGATGGGTACCTCCACGCTCCTGCATGCGGCCGTGCGCGACCCGGAACGCTTCAGTGGTCTCACCCTCATGGTGCCGCCGACCGCGTGGGAGACGCGCGTGGCCAAGGCCGACGAATATCGCACCGCCGCAACGCTCATCGAGAAGCAGGGGCTGGAGGTCTTCCTCGCCGCGGGGGAGGGCGCGGTGCCGCCGCCGGCCACCGTCGGTCATCCGCCGACGGTGCCCGACGTCCCGGAACCGTTGCTGCCGTCCCTGTTCCGCGGCGCCGCCGCGAGCGATCTCCCCGACCCCGGGGAGATCGCCCGCATCGCCGTGCCGGTCACCCTGCTCGCGTGGGTCGACGACCCGTCGCATCCGGTGTCGACGGCGGAGCGGCTCAGCAGGACGCTCCCGCGGGCGTCGCTGTCGGTCGCGCGGACTCCGCAGGAGGTCGCGCAGTGGCCGTCGGTGCTGCGCCGGGACGTCGGCCCGACGAGCCGATCCTGATCCGCGAGACCGCCACGCCCACGAGGCACAGCGCGCCGCCGAGCAGGCCCCACGCGGTGGGCGTCTCGGACAGGAAGATCCAGCTGAGCAGGATCGACAGCGCCGGGACGGCGTAGGACGAGGACGCGGCGACGCCCGCCGAGGTGTGCGCCAGCGCGTACGCCCAGAGCAGGAAGGCCAGGGCCGTGGGGACCAGCCCGAGGTAGACGACGCCGACCGTGCTGCCGATCGGCGCGGCAGCGAGCTCGTCGAAGAGGCGGGGCGCCCAGGGGAGCAGGACGATCGCGCCGACGCCGGCACCCAGGGCGGTCGCGGTCAGCGGGTCGACGGTGCGCAGCACCAGCTTCTGCGCGACGACGCTGATCCCGTAGAGCAGCGCCGCGGCGACGGCCAGGGCGACGCCGGCACCGTCGCGCCTGCCGTCGCCGGTGAAGGCGATGACGGCCGCGCCCGCGAAGCTGATCGCGATGCCGACCACCAGGAGCGGCGGAAAGCCCTCGTGGAGGAAGGCACCGGCCAGGACCGCGACGATGATCGGCGCGATGTTCACCAACAGGGCGGTCGTGCCGGCGTCGAGGTGCTGTTCTGCGGCGTTGACCAGCACGGTGTACAGCGCGAACCAGAGTGCGCCGTATCCGACGGTGAGCGCGAGCGTGCGGCCGCGGGGCAAGCGGACACCTCCGTTGTACAGGGCGTTCATCCCCCAGATCACGCCGAGGACCGCGGCGCCCACCAGGAGGCGGCCCTCGGCCATGGCGATGGGGGAGATGTGCGGGGCGGGGCCGGACCCGAGCCCGCGGATCACCACGAAGGCGGAGGCCCACGCGAACATGACGGCCACGAGGGCGAGGGCGGGGAGTCGTTTCGTCATGTCACCTACTCTGCGACCGGCTGGAAGTAAGCACAAGCGCACATTTCTGCACTATCATTCAGTGAGACTGAATGGAGAATTCCATGCTCGACGCGCACCGACTCATGATCTTCCGCTCCGTGGCGGCCACGGGGTCGGTCGCCGCGGCCGCGGCCAGCCTCGGCTACACGCCGTCGGCCGTCTCGCAGCACGTCGCCGCCCTGCAGCGGGAGACGGGGCTCAAGCTGCTGGAGCGCGTCGGACGGGGCGTCGAGCTCACCCCCGCGGGGCGGGTCCTCGCCACCGAGGCCGACGGGGTGCTCAGCAGCCTCAACGACCTCGGCGCCACCGTCGACGATCTGCGCGCCGGCAAGGCCAACCGGATCACCATGAACGTCTTCGCGACCGCGGGCACGCACTGGATGCCCTCGGTCGTGCAGACGCTGAGCGCGGAGTTCCCCGACACCCGCCTGCGCCTGCGGATCGAGGATGAGGTCACCGAGATCGCGGCCAGGCGGCCCGATCTCGCGGTCGCGGTGCGGCAGGAGCACTCGCAGACGACGGCGGTGGCGGGGTTCTCGCACGAGGACCTCGTGGTCGAGTCGTACGTCGCGGTGGTGCCGGAGGGGCACGAGTTCGCCGGCCGGGAGCTGGTGGACATGGCGGAGCTCGAGCACGAGCGGTGGATCGACAACGACGTGCGGCGCGGTGCCTGTCGCCAGGCCGTGCTCGACGCCTGTGCCGCAGCGGGATTCACACCCCGGTTCGTCGTGGAGACCACCGACTACCCGTCGGCTCTGCGCTTCGTCGCGCGGGGAGTGGGCGTCACGGTGCTGCCCCGGCTCGGCGCCACCGAGCTGCCGCCCGGCACGGTCGCCGTGGACGTCTGCAACCCCGCCCCGCGGCGCACCATCGTCGCCTACGTCAAGGACTCCGAGTGCCGGAACCCCGTGGTGCGCCGGGCGATGCACCTGCTTCGCGAGGCCGCGGCTGCGGCTAGTCGCCCCTGAGCCGGGAGGCGACGAGCACCGTCAGGACACCGGCGGTGATCGGCACCAGCATCGTGACCGCGAATCCCGTGTGGCCCCAATCGAGCACCTGGGCGAAGACGGCGCCGGCGCAGGCGATGGTGAGAGCCGTGCCCACGGAGTCCGCGAGCTTGAGGGCGCTGGAGTTGGCGCCCTGCTCGTCGTCGGCGCTGGCGCCGAGGACCAGGACCGACAGCGTCGGATAGGTCAGTCCCATGCCGAGGCCGCCGATCGCCCACGCCGCGAAGATCACCGGCCACGGGGCGTCCACCGCGAAGGAGATCGCGACCCCGACGAGCGATGCGAGCACCAGGGAGGAGCCGATCAGCGGTAGCCGGCGCCGCGCCGGCCCCGATGCCGGGACCCGCGCCTGCACCTGCGCCGCCCCGGCCCAGAGCAGGGCGGCTCCGGTCATCACCGATCCGGCGGCGAAGGGCGACATCGCGTCGATGTGCACCAGGTACAGCGGCACGTAGATCTCCGCCGCGAAGAAGGTGCCCGCCATCAGCAGGTTGGTCAGCACCAGGCGCGGAATTCCGCTGCGGCCCACGAGGGATCCGGCCGGCAGCATGCGGCGCGTGGCGGCGATCGCCACCACCAGGCAGGCGGCGGTGAGGACGAGGAAGCCCGCGCCGCGGGGCGCGGCGAACTGGGCGACGGCCGTCGACGCACCCGCGACCAGGGCCGCCACCAGGACGGTGCGGTTCGGCGCACCGTCGGAGACGAACCCGGTCTCGTCCAGCCCGACGGTGGCCCGCAGTGTCGCCGCGAGCGCGGCGAAGGCGGGAACGGCGATGCCGAGGAAGACCCACCGCCAGCCGACGGTGTCGGCGGTGAGCCCGGCGATGGCCGGACCCACGAGCGAGGGGACGACCCACGCGGTGGAGAAGGCGGCGAAGATCCTCGGCCGCCCGTCGGCGGGGATCAGCCGCCCCACCATCGCGTACAGCACCACGCTGAGCACGCCACTGCCGAGGCCCTGCACCGCGCGGCCCAGCGCGAGCACGTTCATGCCCTGCGCCGAGCCGACGAGCACGAGCCCGGCGACGAACAGGATGCCGCCGACCACGAGCGGCGGCCGGACGCCGCTGCGGTCCACCCACGGCCCCGCCCAGGCGATCGCCACGATCATGGCCGCGAAGGCGGCCCCGAAGGCCACCGAGTACTCCGCCGTCGCACCGAACTGCGCAGCGGCCTTCGGCAGCACCGTCCCGACGGCGAGCGCCTCGAACGCCAGGAACGAGATGAGGGCGACCGAGCCCACCTGGAACCACCGGACCGAGCCCTGGTCGAGGCGCGGTTCGGTGGTCGTTCCGGTGGGCGGTGCTGCGGTCATTGCCAGCACGCTAATACGTCGACCCAGGTTGAGGTCAACCGGAAATTCGGTTGATGGAACCGGCCCGTGACGGCATCGTGAAAAGGTGCATACCGACCTCGGCGCCCCCGCGCGCATGCCCCGCATGCTGCGGCCTCTGCTGCGCCGGGATTACCGCCTCCTCTTCGTGACGCTGCTGTGCGCGTTGGTCACCGACGGCATGTGGCTGGTCTCCGTGGTGTGGCAGGTGATCCACATGGGCGGCTCCGCCACCAGCGTCTCGCTGGTCTCCGGAGCGGCCTCGATCGGCCTGCTCGTCTCCACTCTGGCGGGCGGCGTCCTCGCGGACCGGGTGTCGCAGCAGCGCATCCTGTTCGTCCTCGAACTGCTCAAGGTGCTGGTGATCGGCGGCATCGGTGCGCTCATCGTGACCGGCGCCGTCACGGTACCGATCCTCATGGCGGGCTCCCTCGCGCTGGGCCTCGTGTCCGGCTTCTACTTCCCCGCCTATTCCGCGCTCGTCCCGCGGTTGGTTCCGCCCGACGAGTTGCTCGCGGTCAACGGCTACGAGTCCGCGGTCCGCCCCGCTGCGGCGATGGCCGTCGGGCCGGCCGTCGCGGCGTGGATCATCGCCGTCGCGGACCCCGGCGCAGCGCTCCTGGTGGCGGGCGGGATCTGCCTGCTCGCCGCCCTCTGGGTGGTCCGGATCCGGGTGCCGGAGGCCGACGGTGCCGACGAGGGCGAGCAGCCCGGCTCTCCGCTGCGTGAGCTGTGGGAGGGGATCCGGTACGTGCGGCGGACCCCCTGGCTGCTGGCGACCCTCCTGTTCGCGAGCCTGATGGTGCTCGTGACCGTGGGGCCGATCGACGTCCTGCTGCCCTTCGCGATCAAGGATCAGGCGCACGGCGCCGCGAGCGAGCACTCGATGATATTGGCCGCCTACGGTTTCGGCGGTGTGGCCGGCGCGCTGGTCATGGCCGCCCGGAAGATGCCGCATCGCTACCTCACCGTGATGATGGGCATCTGGGGTGTCGCGTCCCTGCCGATGCTGGTGTTCGGCATCGCCGAGACCGTGTGGCCCATGGTGATCGCGGGCTTCGTTCTCGGTGTGCTGTTCGAGGCGCCGGTGGTGATCTGGGGCACGCTGCTGCAGCGACGGGTGCCGCGGCGTCTGCTCGGTCGCGTCTCCAGCCTCGACTTCTTCGTCTCGCTGGTGTTCATGCCGCTCTCCTTCGCCCTGGCGGGCCCGGTGAGTCAGGCGATCGGCCTCACCGCGACCTTCGCCCTGGCCGCGCTGGTCCCGGTGCCGCTCGCGGTGATCGCGATCCTCGCGGCGCGGATGCCCAGCGACGAGCTGGAGCATCCCCTCCGCGATGACGAGGACGGCCCCGACGGGGGAGCGTCCGATCCGACCGTCGCAGCGGAGGACGGCGGAGCCGGGGCACCCGGCGACGCGCCGGTTTCGCCGACCGTGAACGCTCCGCCCGGCGAGCGCACCGTCGGATAGGCTGAGTCGTATGACGAGCGGGGTGGCGAGCATCGAGACGCACGAGTCGGCGGAGGCCGCGCGTCCGCCGCTGCTGCGCGAGGTGTTCGGTCGCGTACTGCGGCAGGAGCGCACCCGCCAGGGCCGCACGTTGGCGGAGGTCGCGCGCGACGCCGGCGTCTCCACGCAGTACCTCTCCGAGGTCGAGCGCGGTCGCAAGGAGGCCTCGTCGGAGGTGCTCGCCAGCGTCTGCGACGCCCTCGGCGGCTCCATGATCGAGTTCGTGGGCGGAGTGCACCGCGAGCTGCTCGGCGCGCGTCCGAGCCCCGTCGCCCTCGCCGCGGCCTGACCTACTCCGCGCCGGCCTCGGCCTCCGCGGCTTCGGCGTTCTGGGCCTCCTTGGCCGCGCGGGTGTCCTTGTCGTAGCGCAGCAGATGCGGGTGCACCGCACGGAAGCCGCGAGCCCGGTAGGCGCGCAGGCTGCGGGTCTCCAGCCCCGGCTCGTCGGCGATCGCCTGCGTGAAGTTGTCGTCGATGAGCACGGTCCCCGGGCGCGCGGCGCTGGTCAGCCGGGCGGCGAGATTGACCACGCTGCCGAACAGGTCGCCGTAGCGCTGCAGCACCTCGCCGTAGGCCATGCCCACGCGGAGCTGCGGGAACTCGATCTCGATGACGTCGAGCTCGGGGTACACGTGCGGTTCCTGCAGTTCGAGGCCGATGCGCGCCGCCGCGGCCGGATCCTCCGCCGCGAACATCACCTCGTCGCCGACGCCCTTGATGATCCACCCGCCGCCGCCGTAGATCACCGCCTGCATCCGCGCCTCGAACGTCGCGACCAGGGTGTTGAGCTCCTCGACGGCGAGGCCGCGGCTCAGCCGCGTGTAGCCGACCATGTCCGCGAACCCGACCGCCATCATCGCGGTCAAGGCGTCGGACGAGTCGTGCGTGACCAGGCGCTGCGTTGCCGTGGAGAGGTGCCGGCGCCAGACGTGGGCCTGCAGGTTCTCCATCTTGTCGATGATCTGCGCCACCCCCGCGGCCGGGTTCGTCGCCCCGGCGTCGTGGGCGGTGTGGAGGTGGGCCTTGACGATGCCGGCCTGCCATTCGGCGAGCCGGTACATGGCCTGGCCGAGCGACTGCGCCCCGGGCAGGACGGCCTCGCGGTCGATGACGTCGAGGGCGAACAGGTCGGCGAGGTCCTTGACGATCGCCACGTCGTCGCGGGTGAAGGCCTTCTGGTCGTCGTCGCGCAGATCCGCGAAGCCGGCGGAGGTCCACCAGACGCGCAGGTCCTCCACGTCGATGCCGCCCTGCTCGGCGAGCTCACGGAAGGTGTACTTGCGTTCGCCCGGGAGAAGCAGAGCGTCGATGTCCAGATCTTCGGCGTCGCCCATACGACCACTGTATGGGGCATAGGCTGGAGGGGTGACGATCAGTGTGTTCGAGCTGTTCTCGGTGGGCATCGGCCCGTCGAGTTCGCACACCGTCGGGCCCATGCGGGCCGGTGCGGATTTCGCCGACGAGCTGCGGTCCTCCCCGTCGACGGTGCGCGCCGTGCACGTCGACCTGTACGGCTCGCTCGCCGCCACGGGGCGCGGGCACGGCACCTTCGCGGCCGTGCTCCTGGGGCTCGAGGGCAACCGGCCGGAGACCGTCGATCCCGAGTACGTCGAGAAGCGCGGGGCCGAGATCGAGGCCACCCGCACGGTGCTCTTCGCGGGCCGCGACGAGGTGCCGCTGTGCGCCGAGCAGATCGTGCTGCACCCGCTGACGGTGCTGCCGCGGCACACCAACGGGATCCGCTTCCGCGCCGAGCTCGCCGACGGTGGCGAGCACGAGGCCGTCTACTACTCCGTGGGCGGCGGCTTCGTCGAGCGGGAGTCCGGTGCCGAGACGGTGAATCCGCTGGCCGGCAGCCCCGGCGTTCCCCACGACTTCGACACCGCTGCTTCGCTGCTGGAGACCTGCCCGCGCACCGGTCGAACCGTGCCCGAGCTCATGCTGGAGAACGAGATCGCACTCCGTCGGGCCCGTACGGGCGAGGACGAGCACGTGGCGGAGCGCGAGGTGCGTGCCGGGCTGCTGCACATCTGGGAGGTCATGGAGGCGTGCATCGAGCGGGGCTTCCGCGCCGAGGGCATGCTCCCCGGCGGACTGGGGGTCAAGCGGCGCGCGCCGGGGCTGTACCGCCGGATCATCGATTCCGACGGTGCCGACGCGATGGACTGGCTCAACGTGGCGGCCATGGCCGTGAACGAGGAGAACGCGTGCGGCGGCCGCATCGTGACCGCGCCGACCAACGGCGCGGCCGGGATCGTGCCGGCGGTGCTGTACTACGCGCTCAAGTTCCGGCCGCATCTCGCGGAACGTCGCGAGGAGACGGTGTGCGACTACCTCCTCACCGCCGCCGCGATCGCTGTGCTCTACAAGCGACGGGCCTCGATCTCCGGCGCCGAGGTGGGCTGCCAGGGCGAGGTGGGCTCCGCGTGCTCCATGGCCGCGGGCGCGCTGGCGCAGGTCATGGGCGCCACGCCGGCGCAGGTGGAGAACGCCGCCGAGATCGGGATCGAGCACAACCTGGGCCTGACCTGCGACCCGATCGGCGGGCTCGTACAGATCCCGTGCATCGAACGCAACGCCATCGCCTCCGTGAAGGCCGTCAACGCGGCGCGCATCGCCCTGCACGGCGACGGGACGCATCGTGTCTCGCTGGATCAGGCCATCGAGACCATGCGCCAGACCGGTGCCGACATGTTGTCGAAGTACAAGGAGACATCCCTCGGCGGTCTCGCCGTGAACGTGCCGGAGTGCTGAGACGAAACCTGTCGGACGCCCTCGCTAGGGTGGCGGCATGGACGTGCTGACGGTGGCGGCGGTGTGTTTCCGGGACGAGGCCGGACGGGTTCTGACGGTGCGCAAACGCGGCACCGACGCGTTCATGCTGCCCGGCGGCAAGCTGGAGCCGGGGGAGGCCGCGATCGACTGCGCGGTCCGCGAGATCGACGAGGAACTCGGCGTCGCGCTGACGACGGACGACCTCACCCACCTGGTGTCCTGGCGCGGGCCCGCCGCGAACGAGGCGAACACCGACATCGAATCCACCGTCTTCGCCACCGAGCTGCGCGTGGAGCCGCGGGCCGCGGCGGAGATCGCCGAGGCCCGGTGGCTGGACCCCGCGGACCACGGCGCGGTGACCATCGCACCGATGCTCGAGCAGTACCTCTTCCCGCGGCTGGCGGGCGCGCCGAGCGCATGAGGATCACGCAGCCCCAGGCGCGGCGGATCGCGCTCGCGGCCCAGGGCTTCGAATCCGGCTTCGCGGGCTCGGCGGCCCCGACGATGCGGCAGGTCCAGAAGAGCATCGACCGCCTGAAACTGATTCAGATCGACAGCGTCAACGTGGTCACGCGCAGCCAGTACCTCCCGGTCTTCGCGCGGCTCGGCGACTACGACACCGCGTTGCTCGACCGCGCCCGCGACAAGAATCCGCGGCGGCTCGTCGAGGCGTGGGCGCACGAAGCCTCGCTGGTGCCGCCCGAGACCTGGCCGCTGCTGCGGCACCGCCGGACCGCGGACCGGGTGGCCCAGCGGTTCGCGAGCTACGAGTCCCGCAACCCCGGCCAGCTGGACCGGTTGCGCGCCGAGCTGGCGGCGCTGCCGCCGCTCACCGCCCGCGCGCTGGAGGCGCACCTCGAGCACGACCAGGTGGTGGAGAAGACGCACTGGGGGTGGAACTGGTCGTCGGTGAAGGAGGGGCTCGAAGTGCTTTTCCATGCCGGCGAGGTCACCAGCGCCGGCCGCACCAGCCAATTCGAGCGGCTCTACGCCCCGACCGCGTCGGTGCTCGGCGATCTCGCGGAGCAGGAGGTCTCCGACGAGGACGCCTACGTCGAGTTGATGCGGCAATCGGCGAAGGCACACGGCATCGGGACGTTGCGCTGCCTGCGTGACTACTTCCGCCTGTCCACCGCCCAGGCGGCGCCTGCCGTCGAGAAGCTGGTAGCGGCAGGCGAACTCGTGCCGGTGGAGGCCGACTGGTGGCCCGGCACCGTCTACCTGCATGCGGAAGCCAAGCGGCCCCGGGGGATTGCGGCGCGGGCGCTGCTCTCGCCCTTCGATCCCGTGGTGTGGCAACGCGAGCGGGCCGAGGTGCTCTTCGACTTCTTCTACCGGATCGAGATCTACACGCCGAAGGAGAAGCGGGTGCACGGCTACTACGTGCTGCCCTTCCTGTTCGGCGACCGGATCGTCGCCCGCTGCGACGTCAAGGCCGACCGGGCGGCAGGGGAGTTGCTCGTGCACTCCACGTCGTGGGAGCCGGGCGGCCGGGATGCGGCGTCCGAAGCCGCGCTGGAGCAGACCGTCGCCGAGATGGCCGGCTGGCTGGGACTCGAGGGTTACCGACTCTGACTACTCGTTGCGGTTCCGAGGTCGGCGCTTCTTCGCGGACGCGCGGACCCGGTCCTCGAGCCGCAGAAGCGGGTACGCGATGACCAGCGCCACGAGCACCACGATGACCTTCGCGACGAATGGTGACGGGTCCATCCAGCGGACGACGGTCGACTTCACGATGTACACCGCCGCGACGATCGCGGGGACCAGCACGATCAGGTTAAGAAACAGGCCCACCCAGTCGACGCCGCCGAAGAACAGCTTGCCCATGTCCTTGCGGAGCGTCGTCGCGTTCTCGCCGTCGGTCGGAGCGCCGCGTCGTCGTCGCAGCGAGAGCACGGCCCGGTCGTAGCAGCGGGCGAGTCCGATGGTGGTGGCGATCGCGAGCGCGATCTCGGCAAGGGTCCACCAGCCCCAGGGGATGGCGGAAGTAGAGCTGAACACCCAGCTCAACGCGGCATCGATCGCGACCAGACACGCTATGAACACGAGTAGGTGGACCGCCAGGTACACGAAGCTGACCACGATGAACACCGGGATCGCGAGCAGTCCCCAGGCCGCGTACCGATCCTTCTGCGATGCGAACCCCACGATGGCAGTCTATGACGAATACGGCAGTGTGTATCGGTCGGTCAGTATTCGGTGTGAATCTCGGCGGTCGTGGTGATGGCGCCGAAGACGCGGAACAGGGCGTGCGCGTCGGGGCGGTAGTGCCCGTAGTCCGGGGCGGACCGCCGCGAGGCGCCGTCCCACTGCTTCTTCGTCACCGCGGCGAAGTCGAGCCGGTACCCGTGCCGCGCCGCCAGGAGCTGCAGCAGGGTCTTCGATGCGCGACCGTTGCCCTCGCGAAACGGGTGCGCGCAGTTCAGGTACGCGTAGGCCTCGGCGAGGTGGTGCGCGTAACCGCGGCGGTCCAGGTGCTCGACGGGCTTGCGGAGGATCGCGGCGGCGTCGCCGAGGTACCGCTCGATCCACGCCGCGCGGAAGGTCTGATGCCGAAGGTCCATGTCGTACCGGCGGAAGACGCCCGCCCACGGGTAGACGTCGCCGAACAGGGCGCGGTGGATCGCGATGAGGTGCACGCCGTCGAAGGTCGCCGGCACGTCGATCAGCCCGGCCTCGATGCCGAACTGGCACGCCGTGCCGATCTCGAACTCGAGCTGCTGCAAGGTGCCCGCGTCGCGGATCCCGAAGCGGTTGCGCAGGATCCGCGTGCGCGGATAGAACGAGTCGGGGAAGTCGAGCGGCACGTCGATGCAGTCCGGCGGCCCGACTTCTCCCGCCCGCAGTGCGCGGTCGATCGATGCGGCGACGTACGCATCGAGGCGCACCGTGCCCGCTGCCAGCGCGAGGAGGCGCTCGACGTCCAGCGCCGTCGGCGCCCAGCCCTCGAGAGCGCTGTTCGCGATCGCCCCGCGCAGCACGACCGCTGGATCCATCCCCGCAGCATATCGAGCGATGCGAATCCCCGGAGATTTCGCGCTCAGGGGCAGTCCGAGGCCGAATTCGGCTTCGGATGCCCGCAGAATGCGAAATTCCCGAGGGCTATCGGGTGATCTCGACCTCCCGCGTGAGGTCCAGCAGGTCGAGGAAGGCGCGGTCGTGCGAGACCACCACCAGCGCACCCTCCCAGGACTTCAGCGCTTCCACCAGCAGTTCCACCGACGGGACGTCGAGGTTGTTGGTGGGCTCGTCCAGCGCCAGGAGCGACGGCGCCGGGTCCCCGAGCAGCGCGATCGCCAGCGCGAGCCGCAGCCGCTCCCCACCGCTGAGGGTGTTCACGATCCGCTCCGACTGCCGCCCCCGGAACAGCATCCGCGCCAGCGCGGCGTGGGCATGCTGCGCGTCGAGGTCCGGGTGGGCGTCGCGGACGGCGTCGAGCAGCGTGGCCTCCTCGGCGGTCCCGAACCGCACGTCCTGCGGGACGTAGCCGATCATCGTCGGCGGCTCCGCGGCGCGGGCGGCCGCGATGGCGCGGTGCAGCACCGTCGTCTTGCCGGCGCCGTTCGGGCCGACGAGCGCGATCCGCTCCGGGCCCACGACCTGCAGCGGACCGTCGTCGAGTTGGAGCCGGTGCAGGCCCGGGCCCGGTTCGGGCATGGCGATGCGGACGGAGCGGTCGTCACGGACGCCCTCCTTGGCGGCGTCGAGGGCGTCGCGCGCGGAGTCCACGCGGTCCTCGTGCAGGCCCCGGTGCTTGCCCGCGGAGACCTCGGCGGCGTTCTTCCGCAGGCCCGCGATGATCTTCGGCACCCGTTTCTCCGCCTCCGCCTTCGCGGCGAACCGTGCGCGACGGTCGAGCTTGACCTGCGCCTCCACGAGGTCGCGGCGCTGCGCCTTGAGATCCACCTTCGCCGAGGTCACGGCCTGTTCCGCGGCGGCCTGCTCGGCGTCGAGCACCTCGCGGTAGTGCGAGTACGGGCCGCCGAAGACGCGGACGGCGCCGCGGTAGAGCTCGACGGTCGAATCCATCCGCTCGAGCAGCGTCAGGTCGTGGCTGACCACTACGGCCGTGCCGCCGAAGCGTTCCAACGCCTCGGTGAGCAGGCCGCGGGCCCGCTCGTCGAGGTTGTTGGTCGGTTCATCGAGGAGCAGGGTGTCGGGCCGCAGGAGCAGTTGGCCGGCGATGGCGAGCAAGGTTGCCTCGCCACCGGACAGGGTCCCGACGGTGCGGTCCAGTGCCCCGAGACGCAGGCCCAGGCCGTCGAGGACGGCGGTCGCCCGCTCCTCGACGTCCCAGTCGTCGCCGACGGCCTCGAAGTCCTCGGGTTCGGCCGAGCCGCCCTCGATGCGCCGGAGCGCGGCGACGGTGCCGCCGATGCCCAGCGCGTCGGCGAGGCTGTCCTCGGGGCGCGCCTGCGGGTGCTGCGGGACGTAGCCGACGACGCCGGTGCCACTCACGGAGCCCGAGGTGGGCTGGATCCGACCTGCGAGGATGCGCAGCAGGGTGCTCTTGCCGGCGCCGTTCGCACCGACCAGGGCCGCGCGTCCGGCGGGGATGGTGAAGCTCAGGTCGTTGAAGACCGTCGTGCCGTCGGGCCAGCGGAGGGACAGTGCGGAGACAGCGAGAGAGGTAGCCATGAATGCTCCTTGAGGTCGTCAGGGGCCGCGAGGGGTGGAGTGGTCACACCGGGTGCGTGGCGGCAGGGCCGAGGACGTCTCAGGACAGCATGGCGACGAGTGTAGACAAAGGTGCTTGTGCTTCGCACGGGAATTTCCCCGGGAACGGAATGTGATCTGCGTCCCACTGTGGGCCGCGACGCTTGTGCGCCGCGCGGTGTGTGGTGCTACTTTCAAACCATGTCCGGGAGTCTTGAGGCCCATCTGCGCGTCGGTTATGAGACCGTCGCGCTGGGCTGCCGTCTCCCCATGGTTCGCGTGCACTGTCGAATGTGTTGCTGCTGAGCGTTCCCGCTCGCAATTCAGCCGGCCCCGTCATCGGGTCGATCCGTTCGACAACTCCATCTTCACGCCAGCGCCCGGGGTAGCCCGGAGGTCGCGGCGTACGCACACCTTCGAGGAACCATGACCGTCGTTGACCTTCCCGCCGCTTCCACCACCCGCGCTCCGCAGGCCCGCACCACCCGGCCGCGCAATCCCCTGGCCCGGCCCGCCGCGGGCGAGCGCCAGGCACGCGCCGCCGCTCCCGCCCGCGTCTTCGCCCCGCAGCTGCGGGTCTCGGAGAAGCCCGCCGCGGCCGTGCTGCGCGTGATCCGCCGCGGTGGCCTCGTGCTCCGCGATGAAATCGTGCGCGAGACCCAGCTGTCCGCCGCCACCGTGAACCGTCAGGTCACGGCGCTGATCGAGGCCGGCCTGGTGCGCGAGCGCGCCGACCGCGCGGCGAGCGGCGTCGTCGGCCGGCCCCGCCTGCCCCTCGAGGTCGACCCGAACGGCCCTGTCGCCCTGGGCATCCACATCGGATTCCGGGTGAGCACCGTGACCATGCACGACGTCGCCGGGAAGGTCGTCGGCGCGATCCAGATCCCCACGCCCGAGAGCGGCGAGCCCGGCGAGGTGCTGTCGGTGATCGCCACCAGCGCGCGCCGGTTCCTCGCCCGTTGGGACGGTCGTACCGTCCTGGGCGCCGGCGTCGCCATCGGCGGCCGCGTCGACGACCGCGGTGTGGTCGCCGACCACCCGCGTCTGGGCTGGAAGGACGTCGCTCTCGGCGAACGGCTTTCGGGTGCGATCGGGCTGCCCGTGACGGTGGCCCCGCACGTCGAGGCGATGGCCGCCGCCGAACTGCACCTGTCCGAGGAGTACGAGTCGCAGGGCTCCACGCTGTACTTCTACGGCCGCGAGACCGTCGGTGTCGCCCTCGCGCTGCACGGCGCGGTGCACTCGCCGAAGTCGGGCCCGCACACCATCGGTCATCTGCCGACGCGGAACGTCGAGCTGCTCGATCCGAAGCGCACCGGCCGGCTCGAGGACGCCGTCACCGACACCGCCGTCGTGGATGCCGCACGCGGGCAGAAGCTTCCGGTCCGGACCATCGCGGACCTGCACAAGCTGGCCGACGGCGGCAACGAGACCGCGCGGGCGATCGTCGCCGAGCGCGGACGCGTGCTGGGGGAGGCCGCCGCCCTGGTCGCCGACATCTTCAACCCCGACCGCCTGATCCTGGGCGGCCAGGCCTTCACCGACCACACCGCGATCCTGCCGCACGTCTCCGCGGCGCTGAAGGCCACCTCGGCCGAGCCCGGTCGGTCGGTGCGGGTCAGCGGGGCAGGTGGGCGCGTGCAGCAGCAGGCCGCCGGAGCCGCCGCGCTCGACGGTGTCTACACGGATCCGCTCGGCGCGGTCTCCCGCGCGACCGCCTGATAGTTCTCCTCCTGCACGCATCGGCGGGCGGCTCGTTGCCGCCCGCCGATGCGTGTTCGTGCCCGCGTCGGCCCGACGTCCGTCCGCGTCCCCGTCCCGGCGGAGCATCGTGGGGCCGGTTGCACTGCGGGGCCGCTCCCGCCGGCGCAGCGGGTGCCGATCGTGACGGGGAACGCTCCGATACGAAAATTACT
>NZ_VIGX01000218.1 GCF_007858475.1 Tsukamurella conjunctivitidis | reverse complement strand
CATGGTTTGCTTATTCAAAATATCAGGGTACAATGCCCAAACTAAATATTTTGGGTTAACAATGTATAACCAAATTGTTAACTATCCTCGTTAGGTGAGGCTCCTATATGGAGGTAAGCTACTGCCCAGAAACGTCGAGAGACACCAATGGGTCAGCAGAAACTGTCGAGCTAAGGCAGTATCTAATGTAGCCGGGATTCAGATGAATACCCATGCCATATAGTGCTAAAACTTTACGAAAGAGGAGAGATCATTGTAAAGGCGCCTTTACATATCGATAAAACACCCTCCTCACGTTTTGTGGCTGGGTGTTTTTTTTGATCTTAAAAATAGACGGTTCATCTATGGACTCTTTTCCACAGGATATCAGCGTCGGCCGCTGCGCACAGCCGCGCTTAACAAAATATATCGATGACAGAAAAATTGATTACTGTCGTTTTATGAAAATAAAAGATAATGAGGTTAAGCAAAATGGTCATTCAAGATCGCAATATGAAATTTGGCATTGAGACGGCTGGGTCTCTTATGTCTAATGACTTTATCACTCTCGATGTCAATCAAACGG
>NZ_VIGX01000217.1 GCF_007858475.1 Tsukamurella conjunctivitidis | reverse complement strand
CGGCAGAAGATGGACAGATGAGCCCCACAACACCGCACACGCAACGCCCGCCGACTATCACACGCACACGGTTTAGCCTCCTCCGCTTTCGCTCGCCACTACTCACGGAATATCTTCTCCTACGGGTACTGAGATGTTTCACTTCCCCGCGTTCCCCCCACCACCCTATGAATTCAGATGGCAGTGACTAGGCATGACCCCAGCCGGGTTCCCCCATTCGGACATCCTCGGATCAACACTCGCTCGCCAACTCCCCGAGGCATTTCGCAGGCCGCAACGTCCTTCATCAGCTCTTGGTGCCAAGGCATCCACCGAACGCCAAAACAACTAAACAAAACCACAGAACAAAAATAAGATGCTCACAACCACTATACAGTTCACAAACAACCCACCACACCCACACACACCACCCAAACGAGTAGCACACACAGGCAGGCACACACGCCCACACCCACACAGGCCCCCCACCCACACCCCCAACCAAGGAGACACAAACAGGAAGCCGCCACAGGTGTTGAACGTGAACCCGACAGCGTGCAAGTCTCTTCCAACACCCACCCCAAAC
>NZ_VIGX01000216.1 GCF_007858475.1 Tsukamurella conjunctivitidis | reverse complement strand
ATGCCTGCCTGGACGAGTTGGACGACGGCCAGAAGGTCATGCTCAAGCTCACGATCCCCGAGCGCGACGACTTCTACGCCGACCTCATCGCCGATCCACGGGTCCTGCGTGTGGTCGCCCTGTCCGGAGGGTTCTCCCAGGCGGAGGCCTGTGAGAAGCTCGCCCGCAACCACGGCCTGATCGCATCCTTCTCCCGTGCACTGCTCCAGGGCCTCACCGCCCAGCAGAGCGACGAGGAGTTCACCGCAACCCTGCGCGCCTCCATCGAGAAGATCGCCGCAGCCTCCGCCTCCTGAGGCGACCACGGCCGGAACCCGGCCCCTGCGCATGGGTGGCACACTGTCACCCATGCGCAGGGGCTGGGTCGTCGTGTGGGTGGTGATGCTGTGCCTGCAGGCCGTGGTCCTCTACACCCCCGACGTCGGCGGGGGCACAGGTGTACTGGCACCCCTGTGGGAGGTGACGCGTCGCTGGCCCGGCTCCACCGCACCCGGGGAGTACGGTTTCGACTGGATCATCCACGCCACCTCCTTCGCCTCGGTCACCGCCGCGGGCCTGCTCTGCAG
>NZ_VIGX01000215.1 GCF_007858475.1 Tsukamurella conjunctivitidis | reverse complement strand
ACCGGGACAACTTGTGAACCGATGCCACGACGGTTGCTGATCCTGCAGGTATGACGCTCATTCCTGCTCCTTCCGCGATGGTGCGCAGGACGCCGCATCTGCGCACAGCAACTCCTCCAGTCGCCGGGCAAGCTGTGGAACCGAACCGGAGAACGCTTCTTCACTCGAACCTGCGAGATGGTGGGTCACCAGGATGTCGGGGACGGTGCGAAGGGGACTGTCCACGGGCAGGGGCTCCACGTCGAAGGTGTCCAGAGCTGCTGCTCCCAGTCGTCCTGATGCGACAGCCTTGACCAGGGCCTCACTGTCGACCAGAGTGCTGCGCGCAGTGTTGACCAGTACGGCGGATCCTCGCATCGACGCCAACGCTTCCTCGTCGATGAGCGGTTTCGCCCCTCGGTGGCGCGGGCATGGAGGGAGACGACATCGCTCGTCGACAGCAGCTCGTGCAGGGAGCGGCACCGCTTGGCGCCGGGAACCGTACTCACATGCGGGTCGAAGTAGGAGACCCGGCACCCGAAGGGTTGCAGGAGTTCCGAGACACGGGAGCCGATCCGTCCGGCTCC
>NZ_VIGX01000214.1 GCF_007858475.1 Tsukamurella conjunctivitidis | reverse complement strand
CACCTCCACCGACGACCTTTACGTCCTCTCCGGCACCCTGGACGTCGATGCCGCCGACGATGGCCTGCGCGGCAAGGACTCCCTGACGGTTGCGGGTGGGACAGTGAGTGTGAGTACCGGTGGTGACGGTCTGAAGTCCGACCAGGACGCGGGCCCGACCCAGGGCTACGTGCACATCTCCGGGGGCACGGTGAGCGTGACCTCGGCCGGTGACGGGATCGACGCCCACACCGATGTGGTGCTCACCGGGGGGAGCGTGGGCGTGACCTCAGGAGGTGGGGCGTCGGCCGGGAAGACCGAGACCTCGGCCAAGGGCCTCAAGGCCGGGACCTTCCTGGTCGTCGACGGGGCCAACGTGGAGGTGGACTCCGGTGACGACGCCCTGCACTCCAAGGGGGCGCTCCGCCTGAGCTCGGGAACCCTGACCCTGGCCACCGGGGACGACGGGATCCATGCGGAGGTCGCCGCCGTCCTGGACGGCGCAGACGTCACTGTCACCCAGTCGGAGGAAGGCCTCGAAGCGGGACTCGTGACGATCTCGAACGGGTCGGTGGACATCACCGCCTC
>NZ_VIGX01000213.1 GCF_007858475.1 Tsukamurella conjunctivitidis | reverse complement strand
CGGCGTTCTCGGGATTGTTCGCCCCCTACTGGCGTGACGACGCCCGCGGCGCCATCGTGGGTCTCACGCGCTACGCCAACAAGGGCCACGTCGCCCGCGCGGTGGAGGAGTCCACGGCCTTCCAGTCTCGTGAGGTCCTGGACGCCATGAACGCCGACTCCGGGGTGCCCCTCAAGGAGCTCAAGGTCGACGGTGGCAAGACGCATGACGATCTGGTCATGCAGTTCCAGGCCGACCTGTGCGGTGTGGACGTCGTGCGTCCCAAGGTCATCGAGACCACCGCACTGGGAGCCGCCTACGCCGCAGGTATCGCGGTGGGCTTCTGGGACGGCACCGACGACGTCATCGCGAACTGGCAGGAAGGCAAGCGGTGGACACCCCAGGCCGACCAGGCCGAGGTCGACCGGACCTTCCGCCTGTGGAAGAAGGCCGTCACGCGCACCTTCGACTGGGTCGACGACGACGTGAAGTGATCGCCGTCAGCCGGTGACGGGGGGCCGGGCACGCATGTGCCCGGCCTCCCGCGACATCGCATGAGGGTCGGACAGGGACGGGCCCTGCCCCTCCG
>NZ_VIGX01000212.1 GCF_007858475.1 Tsukamurella conjunctivitidis | reverse complement strand
AGTGCGTGCACCCGGTGCGCGGAGCTTCCGGTGGTGACAATGGCGTGGATCACACATGCTGGTGGGATGAACACATCACATGTCGAAGAACCAGCAGGGACGGCGAGAACTCTCCAGGGGGAGGGGTTCCCCGAACAGGAGCAGCCCTATCCGGGGCTGGGCTCGCTCATGGACCCCGTCCCCGACCATGGAGAGCGCACGTGGGTGGGGCGCGGGCGCCTCGTCGGTGTCAGGGCGCTGATCACCGGTGGTGATTCCGGCATCGGACGTGCCGTGGCCATCGCGTTCGCCCGCGAAGGCGCTGACGTCGCCCTGTCCTACCTGGTGGAGGAGCAGTCCGATGCGGAGGACACCGCGGCGTGGGTCCGCAAGGAGGGACGCGTCGCTGTCCTCCTGCCCGGGGACCTGCGGGACGAGGACGTCGCCCGCGGCGTCGTCGACCAAGCGGTGCAGGAGCTGGGCGGTCTGGACGTCGTGGTCAACAATGCGGGGTTCCAGTGGGCGCGCCGTGAGGGCGGCCTGGCCGAGGTGACGACGCAGGAACTGGATCGCGTGCTCGACACGAACC
>NZ_VIGX01000211.1 GCF_007858475.1 Tsukamurella conjunctivitidis | reverse complement strand
CGTAGAGTTCCACGTCACCGCTGCTGGCGGTGGTGGCCTCACCGGGTGTGCCCTCCCGCGGGGTCAGTGTCCAGCCGTCCACCAGGGTGAACCCTCCGGGCAGCTCGGGCAGTGAATCGGTGAGCGTGTAGTGGAGGTCGACCGCGGAGGGGTTCGCGGCCGCCACCGTGTAGGTGATGGTCCACGTCCCGTCCGCGTTGTCGGTGGCTGCGGCCGGACCTGTCTTCTCGATGGTCGGCACGGCCGGTTCGGAGCAGTCCTGCTCCGTGTCACTGCCACCGGGGAAGGTGACGGTGGCCGAATTGAGGAAGCCGCCCACGCCGCCCCCGCCCGGTGGGCAGGTCAACTGGGAGTCCTCTCCTCCCCATGCCGTCGGGTCCACGGAGGCGGTCACCGTCACCGTGTAGGTGTGGGTACCGCCTCCCGGCAGGACAGCACCGGTCGCGAGCTGCGCAGAGCCACCGAGCAGGTCGAACGGGCCTGATGCACCGCCCGGCCCCGCCCATCCGGCCGACTCCACCGTGATGTCTCCCCCGAAGTGCAGGGTGTCGGAGAGGTCGTAGGTGGTG
>NZ_VIGX01000210.1 GCF_007858475.1 Tsukamurella conjunctivitidis | reverse complement strand
GCGGGAATCTCAATTGATTTCTTTTCCTCTGGTTACTTAGATGTTTCAGTTCACCAGGTTCGCTTCCTTAAACCTATAGATTCAGTAAAAGGATGACAGGGTTTTAAGCCTGTGCGGGTTTCCCCATTCGGACATTTCCGGATCAAAGCTTGATTGCCAGCTCCCCGAAACTTTTCGCAGACTTCCACGTCCTTCATCGCCTGTAATCGCCAAGGCATCCGCCATGTACGCTTATTCACTTGACCATATAATAGGGATTAGACTCATTATAATAATGAATCGTCCAAACTATATGACAAATAGCTCTTCAATTCTCCTACGAATGTAACATGATAACGTTTCACTTTAAGTTAACTCATTTTATCAAATTGCCATATTGAACCTTCAACCTTAGATGAACCTTAGATAAAGATAAACTAAGATCAAAAAACCAATAATGACTTTTCAATGAAATTGAATACATCGTTACTTAAGTGATGCAATCTCTCCCGATCTTCCTTGTTATCTTGCTATCCAATTATCATTCTCATCACGAGAAGAACAATCCAATAACAAGACCCGAAAGATCTC
>NZ_VIGX01000209.1 GCF_007858475.1 Tsukamurella conjunctivitidis | reverse complement strand
GACCAGCAGGGGCCACATGTAGTCGTTCCATGAGGTGATGAACGTCAGCACGCCCAGAGTGATCAGGGGGGCCGAAGCCATGGGGACGATGACCCTGGTGAAGACCTTGAAAGGTCCTGCCCCGTCGATCATTGCGGCTTCGTCGATCTCACGGGGTATGCCCAGGAAGAACTGACGGAGGAAGAAGATCGAGAAGGGCGTCATGAAGAACGTCGGGAGGACAATCCCGGCGAAGGTGTTGAGAAGGCCCAGTTGCTTGATGAGCACGAAGTTGGGGATCGCGGTGAAGATGGAGGGCACCATCAGTGCCGAGAGGAAGATTGCGAACACCAGGTCGCGCCCTCGCCAACGCAGGCGGGCAAAGGCGTAGGCCGCCATTGCGGAGAAGAGGGTCTGGCCCAGTGTCACCACTGTGGCCACAATGGTTGAGTTGCGCAGGTACAGCCAGAAGTTGATGGATGCACCGGCTCCACCCTGGGCGATCGATTCCTCCGGCGTCGTGAGTCCGAAGACCCGCCGGTAGGCGTTCAGGGAGGGGCTCTCGGGCCACAGTGCTCCCGGATTGGTGATGA
>NZ_VIGX01000020.1 GCF_007858475.1 Tsukamurella conjunctivitidis | reverse complement strand
TCTTCGGAGAATTCGGCTTTGAGGACCTTGACTGCGACGCGGCGGTCCAGTCGTGTGTCCATCGCCTCCCAGACCTGGCCCATGCCGCCGGTGGCGATGAGCCGGAGGAGTTCGTAGCGGTCGGCGAGTACGGTTCCGCAGCGCATGGCTGGTCCCTCCTGCATCGGGATCGTCACTGGTACGCCGGCCCTGGGGCCGCGACGGACGGTGCGGTGCAGCACCGGAGCGGCACCGCGTACGACGGATCGGGGTGTGTCTATTCCCAGGGGTATCGCTCCGAACGTCCGATTCGTTACCGGTGGCGGTGCGGACCGATCGTGATCGACGTGTCGGGCGCGACGGCGCGCTGCCCTCTCTGTCGGGATGACAGGATTCGAACCTGCGACCCTTCGCTCCCAAAGCGAATGCGCTACCAAGCTGCGCCACATCCCGTGATCGCATGCGCGACCAGGTAGAGAGTACCTGTGACGAGGACCCCGACTGCGCCCGCGTCGCTGTGAGCCCTCCGGCTCCGGCCCGGCTCGAACGGGCGGCCACCCTCACCATCGCGGGCAGGTCACGTCCTTACCGGGTAGACGCGACTTGGGCGGAGTCGCAAGCGACGCTACGGACGACGTGCGCCTGCGGGCAAGCGGTTTTCGGTGAGGGGCGGCGCCGAGCACGTGCAGTGGAACTACTGTTTTCGGTGTGTCCTCGAGCGGTGACGTGCACAGCGGGTACGCGATCAGGCGGCCCGCGCACGGCGATGCGGAGCACCTGGCGGACGTCCACGTGCGCGTATGGAAGGCGACGTATCCGGGCATGGTCGATCAGGCGAAGCTCGACGCGCTGGATCCCGTCTCGAGAGTCCCGCGGTGGGAGGCGATCATCGCGGACCTCGACCGGCAGGAAGCACGCGGCGTGCGCACTCGGTGCGCGATCGACGCCGCGACCGCGCAGGCCATCGGCTTCGCGACGGGAGGTGCCGCGCGGGACGACGGCGCACCGTCGAACGTCCAGCTCTGGTCCCTCAACGTGCTGCCGGACCACCACGGGACCGGTGTCGCGGCAGCGCTCATGAATGCCGTGATCGGGGATGGCGGCGCGTACCTGTGGGTGGCGACGGGCAATGCCCGCGCGGTCGCCTTCTACCGCAAGCACGGCTTCGAGTTCGACGGAGCCGTGCAGTTCGACGAGGAGTGGTCGTGTCACGAGTCGAGAATGGTCAGACCTGACCTTTGCTAACAAGTCGGGCTGCTTTGGCAAACTGATCTGATGACGAGAACGCGCGGCGCGCTGCTGTTGGCCTCCCTGCTCGCCACGACGGCGCTCACCGTGCTCCTCGGCACCACCGACCCGGCGGCGCCGCTCACGTATCCGAGCCGGTTCCTCATCTGGAACCTCTTCCTCGCGTGGATCCCGATGCTGTTCGCGCTGGGCTTCGCGACGGTCCGCCGGCGCTGGGCGCTCGTTCCGCTCGGCATCGGCTGGCTCGCCTTCCTGCCCAACTCGCCGTACCTCGTCACGGACCTGGTCCACCTCGGCGACGGCGAGAACATGTGGCGCCATGTTCTGCAGTACGGCTTCGCCGCGTGGACGGGGATCCTGCTCGGCGTCGTCTCGATGCTGGTGGTGCACCGCCGGTTGCAGCGCGAGTTCGGGGCGCGGTGGGGGTGGCTCGCCGTCGTGCTGTCGGTGGCCCTGTGCGCGATCGGCGTGGTGATCGGCCGGTTCCAGCGATGGAATTCGTGGGATCTCGTGACGCGGCCCGACGCGGTGGTCGTCGCGACGCTCGACTGGGTGACCTCCCCGTTCTCCTATGTGCAATCCACAGGCGTCGCGGCCGCGGTGGCGGCGTTCTTCGGCCTCGCCTACCTCACGATCTACTCGCTCACGCCGCCCGTGACGGCTGTCGCCGAGACCGGTCCGGAACGGGCGTGAGCGGCGTACCGTCGGACCCGTGTACCTGGAGCGTTTCGTCGCGAACGGCTATCTCGACGCCGATCGCGCCGCGCGATTGAGCTGGGAGAGCTCGCGGTACGTCTCCCGGATCTATCTCGTCGTGGGCGGGCGCCGGTTGCTCGCGCAGAACCTCTCGCTCTGCTGGGCCGACCTCGGCGTGGGCCCGGGGACTCCGATCGCGGTCGAGGTGACCAGCGGGAACCGGCGCTTGCTCGACGACGAGCAGCGCGCGATCGCGGGCTTCGCCGACCGGTTCCGCGAGGCGCTCATCCCGCCGGAACCGCGTCGCCCGCGCCGCGGCTTCTTCCGTCGCGCCCGCTGACGGCGTCCGGACCTCAGCCCTGGAAGAGCTGTAGCGCCGCATCGATGGCGTTGTAGAGCCCGTACAGCAGCGGGATGATCACCAGGCTCCAGGTGACCACGAGCTGGACGGGGTGGCGCCCGTCGGAGTCGGCCTCGGTCATGACGCTCCCTTCGGTCCGTGCGCTGCGTCGACCGCGTCGACGACGGTGCCCTGCTCGTGCCACCGGTCGGACACGGGGCGGATGGCGAGGTTGGCGAGGAAGCCCACGACCAGCACGCCGACCATGATGTACAGGGCGAGGTGGTAGTCGGCGGCCTCGAGGGGGATCGCCTTCCCTGCCTCATCGACGCGGTCCTTCTTCGAGTCCAGCACCCGGTTCACGATGAGCGGGCCGAGCACGCCCGCCGTCGACCACGCCGTCAGCAGGCGACCGTGGATCGCGCCCACCTGGAACGTGCCGAACAGGTCGCGGAGATACGCCGGCACCGTGGCGAACCCGCCTCCGTAGAAGGAGATGATCACCGCGCAGAACAGGACGAACAGCGCCGTCGACGACGCCCCGACGGTCGCCAGGCCGAGGTAGAGCAGGATTCCGACGCCGAGGTAGATCATGTACGTCGGCTTGCGGCCGATGTAGTCCGAGGTCGTCGACCAGCCGAGCCGGCCCGCCATGTTCGCCACGGACAGCAACCCGACGAAGCCGGCGGCGACGGTCGCGGTGACGGTGGAGACGCCGGTGCCGTCGCGGAAGAAGTCCTGGATCATGTCGGCGGCCTGCTCGAGGATCCCGATGCCCGCAGTCACGTTGCACAGCAGCACGATCCACAGCAGCCAGAACTGCGGCGTCTTGATCGCGTTCGCGGCGGAGACGTTCCCTGCGCTCACCATCGCCTTCGAGGTGACGGCGGCGGGATCGAAACCGGGCGGCGCGTACCCGGGCGCCGGCACGCGAATGGTGAAGACGCCCATCATCATCACCACGAAGTAGGCGATGCCCAGAGTGATGAACAGCTTGGTCACCGCGCTTCCGCCGGCCTCCGTGCCGCCGTAGAACTTCATCAACTCCTTCGACAGCGGCGAGGCGACCATGGCGCCGCCGCCGAAGCCCATGATGGCCATGCCCGTCGCGAGCCCGGGTCGATCGGGGAACCACTTCATCAGCGTCGAGACCGGTGAGATGTATCCGAGGCCGAGCCCGATGCCGCCGACCACGCCGTAGCCGAGGTAGACGAGCCACAGCTGGTCGGTCGCGATCCCCGCTGCGGCGATGAGGAATCCGGCGCCCCAGCAACTCGCGGCGGTGAACATCGTGCGCCGTGGTCCGACCCGGTCCACCCACGTCCCGAAGACCGCCGCCGAGAGTCCCAGCATCACGATGGCGATGGAGAAGACGATGCCGATCATGGTCTTGTTGGTGTCGAAATGCTTGACCAGGGCGTCCTTGTAGACGCTTGTCGCGTACACCTGACCGATGCACAGGTGGATCGCCAGTGCCGCAGGGGGGATCAACCACCGGTTGTAGTTCAGCGGTGCGACGGAGTGCTCTCGGTCGAGGAAGGACAGCGCGGCCACGGCGCGACGCTAGCAGCCGGACACGGCCCCACGGTACGGCTCGGCGAAGTCCGTTGCATCAGCGTACGAGTGGATCGCGACCGGTCAGAAGGGCGGCGAGCACGTGGGCGTGGCTGATGTCCTCCGCCTTGGACGCGGTGAGCAGTGTGACCGGTCCGCGGGACACCCGCTCCGAGAGCCCGTCGTAGGCGGCCGCCGCCTCGGGGTCGGCGAGCTCCGCCCGGTAACGTGCGACGAATTCGGCGTACTTCGCGGGATCGTGCTGGTACCACGTGCGCAGCTCCGTCGACGGCGAGACCGCCTTGCACCACTCGGTCAGGTCGGCGCGGTCCTTGCTGATCCCGCGGGGCCATAGCCGGTCCACGAGGATCCGCTCGCCGTCGCCTTCGGCTTCCACCTCGTACACCCGCTTGACCCGGACCGTCATCGTCGTTCCCTTCGTCGCGCCGTCGACCGCGATCGTTCGGGCGGTCGTGAGTACATGTTCCAGCATGGCGGGAGTGAGTCGCCCGGTGAACGTGTTGCGCTGGCTCACGTGGAAGCAGCCGAGCACGGTCAGCGTGCGGCCGTCGGGGTGGTCGAGGTGAATGCGGGACCCGTGCCCGAACGTCGGCCCCGGTTTCGGGACCCGCCAGCCACCGTCGACGAGAACTGCGAACAGCGCCTGCCATCCGAACGCTCCCAGGACCACGGCGACGCGCAGGCGCGGCATCAGTTCGAGTTCCCGCGCGAGGAACGGGGCGCATTCCCGACGCTCGGCGGGAGTCGGCTTGTTCGCGGGAGGCGCGCAGCGCACCGGGGAACTCATCCGGACGTCGACGAGCTGCAAGCCGTCGTCGACCGATACGGCGTGTGGCTGGTTCGCGAGCCCCACCGCGTGCAGCGCGGCGAACAGGACGTCGCCGCTGCGGTCACCGGTGAACATCCGCCCGGTGCGGTTGGCGCCGTGCGCCGCCGGCGCGAGCCCGACGATGAGGATCCGTGCGTCGACGGGCCCGAACCCCGGAACGGGCTTGCCCCAGTACTCCTCATCGGCGAACGCGGCGCGCTTGACGCGCGCGACCTCCTCACGCCATGACACCAGGCGCGGGCACGCCCGGCACGAGCAGATCAGAGCGTCCAGGTCCGGCACGGACCGCGCATCCACCGCTGCCGACGGCGCCTCCTCCGGCGCTGTGGATCGGACGGGACGGGGCATGCCCCCGAGCCTAGGCCCACCGGCTGCCACAAGCCCGGCGATCATGGGCCGCGACCGACAGGGGACCGGCGAGGCAGGGTCTCGTTCACGATCGAGCCGAGATCAGGCCGCGAGAGCTTTTGGCGCGCATCGTGCTCGGAGCACATGCACCGGTTTCCTACAACGCGGGTGCGGTTATGATCGTTGGATGCATACCGATGGTGCGATCACCTGGGGGAAGTACACCGTCGTTCAGCCGGGACTTCGCGAGGACCTTCGTGGCGAGGGCGGCGTCGTCGTCGAAGACGGCTCGTTGTTCCTGTATCGGCGATCGGGAGACGTGGGACGTCTGGTGCAGGTTCTCGCGACAGGGCAGTGGCACAGGGTCAGCATCGCCGAGTGATGTGCGAATGACTCCGGATATGGGCGAGGCCGGCGGCACCTGTAACGCGCCCCGGCCTCTGTTTCACTGAGCGGTTTACAGTCACGCTCACGAACTTGTTCGAAACTGTATCAGACAGCGATCCTTTGTTCCAATCCGTTTCGCAGTCCGCGCGGGTTCAGAGGCGCACGGAGGTTCCGATGTCCTCGGAGACCTCGGCCGCCGCGGCGGGCCACATCGCGCCCCGCGTCGCACGGGAGGTCGATCGCTTTGCGCCCGCAGCCGCGCGAGCTCAGGTGTCCCGGTGCTGTTCACCCTTCGGCGACTGCCGGAGCAACGTCCTGACGAGGTCCTGATTGCGGCGGATCCGCTTCTCGAAGACCAACTCCAGGAGGAAGGCGACCGTCGCGGCGCCGAGCAGTTCGATGGAGATCGAGAACAGCACGTTCGTGAGCAGATCGTGGGGGACGGGGTGGTCCTCGAGGACGCCGGTGTACTCGACGAGCTTGGAGATCACGGCCATCGAGACCGCCACGCCGAACAGGATGTACAGGAAGCGCCGCTTCACCTCGAGGGGGTCCGCGAGCTTGTCGAGTATCTGCGGATTCCGGCGGAGGAAGGCGATGTCCTGCGCGTTGAAATCGGCGGAGCCCTCGGTCATGTCGCGCAGGACCAACGAGTCCACGAAGTCGTCGCCGTCGTCGGAGCGGGTCATTCGCCGAGCATAGTCCTCGCGGGCCGTGCGACCCGCCGGATCCACACGGTCGCCGCGAGCGAGATGAGTGCGGTCGCAACCAGATAGGCCGCCGCGGTCCACGGCGCACCGTCGGCCCCGTGGATGAGGGCGGTGAGGATCAGGGGAGTGAGCCCCGAGGCGTAGATGCCGGAGAACTGATAGACGACCGACAGTCCCGTGTACCGGACCTCGGTCGGGAACAGACTCGCGAAGAACGTGCCCTGCGCGGCGTAGAAGACGCCGTGGATCAGGCCGAAGACGATGACGAGGCCGACGGTGAACCACAGGATCGACGCGGTGCCGAACAACGCGAACACGGGGAAGACGGCGAGGCCGTACAGCAGCACGCCCGTGCCGTACACGGCCCCCGGGCCGTATCGATCCGCGAGTACGCCGGCGAACGGGATCACGACGGCCATCACCAGGGCTGCCGCCGTGACCGCGAGGAGCACCCCCACCTTGTTCATCGCGAGGGTCGCCGTGGCGTAGGTGATGGCGAAGACGCCCCAGGTGTTGAAGGCACTACCCTCGGCCCACCGCGCGAGGCAGCCCGCGATCGTGTTGCGGCGCAGCGTGGGATCGCCGAGCAATTGGCGCAGCGGTGTCCGCGTGGTGTCCAGGGTGGCCCGAGCCGCCACGAACGCCGGGGTCTCGTCGACCGCCAGCCGCACGACGATCCCGATCACCACCAGCACGATCGACACCGCGAAGGCGATGCGCCACCCGAACCGGAGGAACTGGTCGTCGTCGAAGACCGTTTGCAGCAGCGCGAAGACGGCCGTGCCCAGTCCGAGCCCCAGTGCGAGGCCGACCTGCGGGACGGCGCCGAAGCGTCCCTTGCGGCCCTCGGGCGCGTGCTCGACGGCGAGCAGGACGGCGCCGGCCCATTCGCCGCCCAGTGCGAAGCCCTGCACGATCCGGAGGAGCAGCAGCAGGATCGGCGCGAGAACGCCGACCTGCCCGGCGGTCGGCAGCGCGCCCATGAGCGCCGTCGCCACGCCCATCAGGAGCATCGTCAGGGCGAGCGTCTGCCGCCGGCCGATCCGGTCGCCGATGTGGCCGAAGACGAGCCCGCCGATGGGCCGCATCACGAAGCCCACCGCGAAGGTGACGAAGCTGAGCATGGTGCCTACGAACGAGCTGGTATCCGGGAAGAAGAGCTTGTTGAACACCAACGACGCGGCGGTCGAGTAGAGGAAGAAGTCGTACCACTCGACCGTCGTGCCCAATAGCGACGCCGCGATCACACGCCGCAACTGGGAGCTGTCCGGGGCGGACGGGTCGGGCGCGGTGTCGACGGTGGCGGTACTCACCGACCGGAACCTAGCGACGGCCGACCGCCCCTGTCACCGGTTGTGCTCGCGGTGACCGCAATCGGCGTCAGTACGCCGCGGTCCGGTTCGTGGCGACCCAGTCGCGCTCGGCCTCCGACTGGGCCGGCGGCGGCACGAGGCCGTTGATCATCCACATCTCCTCGCTGGTGTCATCGACATGGAACTCCCACTGCAGGTCCGGGTGCCGTGCAAGCGCGGGGGCGACCATCGCGCGCACCCACTCGGCGATCCTCGTCCGGCTCGCCGAGTCGGATGCGTGCCGAGCGATGTGGTCGATGGCGATGCGCACCGCGGTGGGCGCGCTCGCGCCGCCGATGAAGAAGTCCTGCGGCGCGACTTCGTGGAAGAGCACGACGACGTAGAAGCGCGGCAGCCCGATCGCCGCGTACCGATCGGTGATCGTGGCGGCGAGGGACTCCTTCTCCGCGGAGGTGAAGACGCCGGGGGTGTGGTGGATGTTCCAGAGCGGCATGATGATTCCTAGTGTCGGGAGGAACGGGCGTGCTAGGCGCCCGCCGGGAGGGTGAGGGCCTCGACGGGGCCCGAGAGGGCGGCCTTCGTCGCGGCGGTGATGTCGTCGGCGAGGACTTCGACGTCACCGGCCTCGACGCCGTCGAGAATGGCGGCGGCGATCGCCGCGGGCGTCGCCTTGGGCAGCGGGATCGCCGACACCATGTCGGTATCGATGAAGCCCGCGTGGACCCCGACGACCTGGGTGTTCTGCCCCGCCAACTCGGTGCGGAGCGAGTTGGTGATCGACCACGCGGCGGCTTTGGACGCGCCGTACCCGCCCGCGCCGGACAGCCACGACAGCACGGAGTGCATGTCGACGAGGGCGCCGCCGCCGTTGGCCGCGAGGACGGGCGCGAACGCGCGGGCCACCCGGAGCGGGCCGAAGGCGTTCACGTCGAACATCGCCTCGATCTCCCGGGGTGCACCGGTGACGAGCGGGGTCGGGGTCATGATCCCGGCGTTGTTGAAGACGATCGTGGCATCGCCGGCGAGCTCTGCCAGGGCGGCGACGGAGTCGTCGGAGCGCACCTCGAGCTCGACGGGGACCACCTCCGGCCGCGCGTCTGTGAAGGGCTCCCGGCCGGTGGCGTAGACCTTCCAGGCTCCGCGGGCGAGCGCCCCGTCGACGAGCGCGGCGCCGAGGCCCCGCCGGCCTCCCGTGACCACGACGACGGCGTCCTTGATGGCGGTCATGATGACTCCTCCTCTAGGTAATGACTGCGTTAGTCAGACCGATTCAAGCATCCCCTTCTGGCTAACGCAAGCGTTAGTTATGATTGGAGGATGGAATTCGAGGAGCGACTGCGCGATCGGAGCCGGTGGGCGATCGGCGACGGCTGTTCGGCCGCACGGACGCTGGATCTGCTCACCACGAAGACGGTGTTCCTCGTCCTGCGCGAACTGCTCTACGGGACGACGCGCTTCGACGACCTGGTCGCCAGGACCGAGACGTCCGCCCCGGCGGTCTCGCGTGCACTCAAACAACTCGCCTCGGCGGATCTCATCATGGCGACCGAGTATCGCGAGCCGGGCGCTCGCGCTCGCGCCGAGTACCGACTGACGCCCGCGGGGGAGGACCTGCTGCCGGTCTTCCTCGCGCTGATCCAGTTCGGCGACGCACACCTGCAGCCGGAGGGAGCGCCGCTCGTCTTCGTGGACGCGGAGACGGGGGAATCGGTCCGTACCCGGCCGGCCGCCGGAGGTGCGGAGGTGCCGCTGAGCGGGATCGAGGTCCGGTTGAACCGGGAACGGTGGAGCGCGCCCGAGCGGATCAGCCGAGCAGGTTCCGCCGATCCGAGTGCAGGAACGTGACCAGCGTCGTGACGCCGCAGAGGATGCCCGCCACCAGGATCACCTGGGGGCCCGTGACGAACGAGCCGATCACGCCGCCGACTGCGGCGCCCAGGACGAAGCCCGCGTAGACCAGCGCGTACCCGAGCCAGTCGTAGACGGTGCCGTTGCCGGTGGCGTGGCGTTCGATGCCCTGTCCGAGCTTGACCAGCGTGCCCGTGACGTAGGACAGGGGGACCGAGACCTCGCCGTTCTTGGTGAACGAGGTGTTCAGTGCTCCCAGTGAGAACGTGATGATGAGGATGGGGACGAACCGCACCTCCGGCTCGGCGAAACCGTCCAGGACGAAGTCCGTCGCCGAGGCGACGAGCAGGCCCGCGGTGGTCAGCACCGTCGGCCCGTGGGGGTGTCCGTGCCAGAAGTAGCGGCGGCAGACCGATGCGACGACGACGCCGGTCACGAAGGCGACGATCAGGGCGGTCGCGGCGAGCGCGCCCGCTCCGGCGATCTGCTGCGCGTCCGAGGCCTTGAACCAGGTGAGGACCGCGCGCTCGGTGTTGCCGGTCATGAAGGTCACGAAGTATCCCGCGGAATGGAGGAAGGCGACCGCGCCGACCATGCCGGCGACCCCGGCGAGAAGCCAGGACAGGCGTGCATCGGTGCCGATGGCCGCGTCCCGCGAGACGACCGGGCGGGGCTGTTGCGTCGTGGGCTGTTGCTCCGTCGGGGTGGTCATTCCCCATGGTTACCGATTGCGCGTCACCCCCGCTGGGTGGCCGCAACGACTCACACTCGGCTGATAACGGGACCCGGATCACACGGCCGGGCTGTGGGTGCGGCGATCACCTCGATCCGCACCCCGCGGTCGGGCGCCTACTCCTCCGCAGTGGTGTCGGCGGCCAGGAAGTCGCGCTGGAACATGCCCATGAGTCGCGCGTCGCGGTAGCGCCCGTTCGAGAAGTACTGCTCGCGGAGGAGTCCCTCCTGGGTGAAGCCCAGCTTCTCGTACACGTGCGCGGCCTTCTCGTTGGCCACGTCGACGTAGAGGTACACCTTGTGCAGGTTGAGGATCCGGAAGGCGTAGTCGAGAGCCTTCCGGGTCGCGGGCCCCGCGTACCCCTTCCCCTGCGCCGACGGGGCCACGATGATCTGGAACTCGCAGTTCCGGTGGATCACGTTGATCTCGACGAGTTCCACCAGGCCCACCGGCAGTCCGTCGTACTCGATGATGAAACGTCGCTCACGCTCGTCGTGGATGTGCCGTTCGTAGATGTCCTCGAGTTCGGCCAGGGCGTCGAAGGGCTCCTCGAACCAGTACGACATCACCGCCCGGTCGTTGAACAGGCCGTGCACGAACCGCAGGTCCGTGCGCTCCATCGCGCGCAGCGTCAGTTCCACCGTTTCAGAGTAGGACGATCACGCGGGGCGGTGGGCGGACGCGCCGCCGCTCCTACGCGACGAGCCCGATGGACAGGAAGGCCGTCGCGAGGAGCGGCGAGGCGCCCTGGATCGTCGCCGCGCGGAGCTTCGTGCGGTCCGACAGGGCCAGCACGAGCGCCGCCGCGAGCATCGACCCGACGCCCACGAGCACCAGCGTCGCGCCGACGGCGCGCTGCCCGCCGAACAGGGCGAGGCCCAGGAACACCGCGACCGCGAGGAAGAGGTTGTAGAAGCCCTGATTGAACGCGAGCGGCCGGGTGATCTCCGCCGTCTCCTCCGTCGTGCCGAATGTCGCCCGCGAGCGCGGTGAAGTCCACGCGATCGATTCCAGGTAGAAGATGAAGCAGTGCAGCAGCGCCGCCACGGCGGCGAAGACGAGTCCGAGCGCGATCATGCGCTCATCATGACCGATCGCCCGGGAGTCCGCGCTCGCGCCCGTCCGCCGGGTCCCGCCCGGGCTGTCAGGTGCCGGGCACCGTCGCGTACGCTTGTCCGAGTGCCGTGGGCCCGACGGGGTCCCGTGCTGCCTGCAGGAAACCGCACATCAGGCGGCCCTCCTGCCGATACCAACCCGAGGAGAACGAGTGAAGAGCACCGTCGAGCAGCTGAGCCCGACTCGCGTCCGCCTGAGCGTCGAGGTTCCCTTCGACGAGCTCGCGCCCGATTTCGATCGCGCCTACGAGACGCTCGCGCAGCAGGTCAACATCCCCGGCTTCCGTAAGGGCAAGGCCCCCGCGAAGCTGATCGAGGCGCGCGTCGGCCGCGACGCCGTGCTCTCGCAGGTCATCAACGACGCGCTGCCCGGCAAGTACAGCCAGGCCGTGCTGGACGCCGACGTCAAGGCGCTCGGCCAGCCCGAGATCGACATCGACAAGCTCGAGTACGGCGAGACCTTCTCGTTCACCGCCGAGGTCGACGTGCGTCCCGAGATCACGCTGCCCGAGTACTCGGGTATCGAGGTCGAGGTCCCGTCGCTCGAGGTCACCGACGCCGACATCGATGAGCAGATCGAGGGCCTGCGCGCCCGCTTCGGCACCCTCAAGGGCGTCGACCGCGCCGTCGAGACCGGCGACTTCATCACGATCGACCTGTCGGCCACCGTCGACGGCAAGGATGTCGAGGACGCCAAGACCACCGGCCTCTCGCACGAGGTCGGCTCCGGCAATCTCATCGACGGTCTGGACGAGGCCGTCGTCGGCCTGAAGTCCGGCGAGTCCAAGGAGTTCAAGACCACCCTGGTCGCGGGCGAGTTCGCGGGCCAGGAGGCGGACGTCACCGTCACCATCGATTCCGTCAAGGAGCGCGAGCTGCCCGAGCTGGACGACGAGTTCGCCCAGCTCGCGAGCGAGTTCGACACCGTCGAGGAGCTGCGCGCGGACCTGCGCGAGCGCGTCGAGCAGAACAAGAAGCTCGGCCAGGCCGCGGACATCCGCGACGCCGTGCTCGACAAGCTGCTCGAGGCCGTCGACGTCCCGCTGCCCGAGGCCGTCGTCAAGGAGCAGACCGACGCCAACGTGCACGACGTGCTGCACCAGGTGGGCCACAACGAGGAACTCCTCGAGACCGCGCTCAAGGCGCAGGGCACGACCCGCGAGGAGTTCGAGACCCAGGCCCGCGAGTCCGCCGAGAAGCAGGTCAAGGTGCAGCTGCTGCTCGACGCGATCGCGGACGCGCAGGACGTGCAGGTCGACCAGCAGGAGCTGCAGGAGCACATCCTGTTCCAGTCGCAGCGCTACGGCATGCAGCCCGCCGAGTTCATCCAGCAGATCCAGCAGGCCGGCCAGCTGCCCGCCCTCTTCCAGGAGGTCCGCCGCGGTAAGGGCCTCGCGGACGTGGTGCTCGAGGTCACGGTCAAGGACGCCGACGGCAACCCCGTCGACACCAAGGCGCTGTTCGACCGCGAGGACGCCGGCGAGGAGCTCGCCGAGGAGGCCGCCGCCGAGGAGGACGTCGTCGCCGAGGCCGAGGAGATCACCTCCGAGGCCGACGAGAAGTAGGACCCGCGGAGCGCCCCGCAGCCGGACCGGCTGCGGGGCGTTTCTGCCCTCAGCGGAGCCGGGCGTGCCGGGGGACGTACCGGCCGTGCACGTTCGTTAGTGTCGATGACAGCAAAGAAAGGCAGGGAGCAGCGGATGACCTCCAACCCCATCATGCGGTCCGGAATGGCCGGCCTGAACCTGAACGATTCGGTGTACAGCCGCCTCCTGGAGTCGCGGATCATCTTCCTCGGCAGCGAGGTGAACGACGACATCGCGAACCAGCTCTGCGCGCAGATGCTGCTGCTGTCCGCGGAGGATCCCACCAAGGACATCAACCTCTACATCAACTCGCCCGGCGGCAGCATCTCCGCCGGCATGGCGATCTTCGACACGATGGAGTTCGTCGAGTGCGACGTCGCGACCTACGCGATGGGCATGGCCGCCTCCATGGGTGAGTTCCTGCTCGCCGCGGGCACCAAGGGCAAGCGCTACGCGCTGCCCCACGCGCGCATCATGATGCACCAGCCGTCCGCCGGCATCGGTGGCACCGCCGCCGACATCGCCATCCAGGCCGAGCTGTTCCGCAACACCAAGGTCGAGATGAACCGCCTCAACGCGCAATTCACCGGCCAGCCGATCGAGAAGATCGAGGCCGACGCCGACCGTGACAAGTGGTTCACCGCCGAGCAGGCCCGGGACTACGGCTTCGTCGACCACGTCGTCAGCCGCGCGAGCTCCGTCAAGTAGCGAGAGGACACTTCCATGACTGAGGGTTACCCCACCACGATGTCGGCTCAGGGCCTGCACGTCCCCGCCACCGGCCGCTACGACGTCCCGTCGTTCATCGAGCGCGCGGCGAACGGCAACGAGCGCGTCACGAACCCGTACTCGAAGCTCTTCGATGAGCGCATCATCTTCCTCAAGAACCAGATCGACGAGGTCTCGGCGAACGACGTGATGGCCCAGATCCTGGTGCTCGAGTCGCAGGACCCGGACCGGGACATCACGATCTACATCAACTCGCCGGGCGGCAGCCTGTACGACGCGCTCGGCATCTACGACACGATGCAGTACGTGCACTGCGACGTGGCGACCGTCGTGCTCGGCACCGCGGCCTCGGCTGCGGCGATCCTGCTCGCCGGCGGCACCCCGGGCAAGCGCGCGGCGCTGCCCAACTCGACGGTGCTGATCCACCAGCCCCGCACGGGCGGTTCGATGCGCGGTCAGGTCTCCGACCTCGAGATCCAGGCCGCCGAGATGGAGCGCGCGCGCAACCGCCTCGACGAGATCCTGGCGAGCCACACGGGCCAGACCGTCGAGAAGATCCGCAAGGACACGGACCGCGACAACATCCTCACGGCCGATCAGGCCAAGGAGTACGGCATCGTCGACACGGTGTTCCCGTACCGCAAGGCGTCCGCGAAGTAATCGCAGCAGGAAACCGGGGGTCGCGACACGCCGCGTGAGCGGGTTCCGCGGCCCCCGGTGCCACCTCTAGCAAGCTATTCATATCGGTCGCCGGGACGGAAGTTCGCGGGTACCGTCGTAAACAGACCCCACCTGCTGAGCAACGCGGCAGGCGAGTCATCGGCAAGGGAAGTAGGCACAGGGCATGGCACGGATCGGGGACGGCGCAGACCTGTTGAAGTGCTCCTTCTGCGGAAAGAGCCAGAAGCAGGTCAAGAAGCTGATCGCGGGTCCCGGCGTGTACATCTGCGATGAGTGCATCGACCTGTGCAACGAGATCATCGAAGAGGAACTGGCCGAGACCAGTGACGTGAAGCTGGACGAGCTGCCCAAGCCCGTCGAGATCCGCGACTTCCTGGACAACTACGTCATCGGTCAGGACTCCGCCAAGCGGAACCTCGCGGTGGCCGTCTACAACCACTACAAGCGCATCCAGGCCGGCGAGCGCAAGGACGCCCGCGGCGAGAGCGTGGAGCTGGCGAAGTCCAACATCCTCATGCTCGGCCCGACCGGCTGCGGCAAGACCTATCTCGCGCAGACCCTGGCGAAGATGCTCAACGTGCCCTTCGCCATCGCCGACGCGACCGCCCTCACCGAGGCCGGTTACGTGGGTGAGGACGTCGAGAACATCCTGCTCAAGTTGATCCAGGCCGCCGACTACGACGTCAAGCGCGCCGAGACCGGCATCATCTACATCGACGAGGTCGACAAGATCGCCCGCAAGAGTGAGAACCCGTCGATCACCCGGGACGTCTCGGGCGAGGGCGTGCAGCAGGCGCTGCTGAAGATCCTCGAGGGCACCCAGGCCAGCGTCCCGCCGCAGGGCGGCCGCAAGCACCCGCACCAGGAGTTCATCCAGATCGACACGACGAACGTCCTGTTCATCGTGGCCGGCGCCTTCGCCGGGCTGGAGAAGGTCGTGGGCGATCGCATCGGCAAGCGCGGCCTCGGCTTCGGCAACGAGGTGCGTACGAAGGCGGAGGTTGACACGGTCGACCATTTCGCCGACGTCCTCCCCGAGGACCTGATCAAGTTCGGCCTGATCCCCGAGTTCATCGGCCGTCTGCCCGTCATCGCGTCCGTCTCGAACCTCGACAAGGAATCGCTGGTCTCGATCCTCTCGGAGCCGAAGAACGCGCTCGTCAAGCAGTACCAGCGGCTCTTCGAGATGGACGGCGTGGAGCTCGAGTTCGATGAGGACGCTCTCGGCGCCATCGCCGATCAAGCGATCCATCGCGGCACCGGTGCCCGCGGTCTGCGCGCCATCATGGAGGAAGTCCTCAATCCGGTGATGTTCGACATCCCGTCGCGCGACGACGTGGCGAAGGTCGTCGTCACCGGGGAGACGGTGCGCGACAACGTGCTGCCGACCATCGTGCCGCGCAAGCACTCCCGCGGCGAGCGTCGCGAGAAGAGCGCGTAAAGGACGTACGGACTGCGCCCCCGGCCGAATCGGCCGGGGGCGCAGTCGTTCCGATCACCGGAGGTGCACGGTCACCGGGCGCGCTGCACCCGCGCCTCGTGCCACACGGGTTCGTCGGCCTCGCGCACGGCGCCGTCGGAGCCGAAGACCAGGAACCGGTCGAAGGACCGCGCGAACCAGCGGTCGTGCGTGACCGCGAGGACGGTGCCCTCGTACGCCTCCAGCGCGTCCTGGAGCGCCTCGGCGCTCTCGAGATCGAGGTTGTCCGTCGGCTCGTCGAGCAGCAGCGCGGTGCTCCCGGCGAATTCGAGCAACAGCACCTGGAAACGCGCCTGCTGCCCGCCGGACAGGGTCTCGAAGCGCTGCTCCGCCTGCCCGTGCAGCTCGTACCGGCGCAGCGCGGGCATCGACCGTCCGAGGTCGGCCGCGTGCTCGTGCCGAAGGATCTCGACGAGGGTGCGTCCCTGCAGTTCCGGGTGCGCGTGGGTCTGGGCGAAGTGCCCCGGGACGACGCGCGCCCCGAGTGCCGCGGTGCCGGTGTGCGCCACGGCCTCGCCCGCGAGCAGGCGCAGGAAGTGCGACTTCCCGGAGCCGTTCGACCCCAGCACGGCGACCCGCTCGCCGTAGAAGACCTCCAGGTCGAAGGGCTTCATCAGGCCGGTCAGCTCCAGCTGCTTCGCCGTGACGGAGCGGACACCGGTGCGCCCGCCGCGCAGCCGCATGGCGATCTGCTGCCGCCGCGGCGGCTCGGGCGGGGGACCGGCCTCCTCGAACTTCCGCAGCCGGGTCTGTGCCGCCGAGTACCGGGAGGCCATGCCGTCGTTGAACTTCGCCTGCTCGCGGAGCGTGAGCACGAGCTTCTTCAGCTGCTGATGGCGCTCGTCCCAGCGGCGGCGGAGCTCGTCGAAGCGGGCGAACCGCTCCTCCCGTGCGGCGGGAAAGGTGGCGAAGCCGCCGCCGTGCACCCAGGCGTCCGCGCCGCCCGGTGCGGGATCCACGGCCACGATCCGCGTGGCGGCACGCGAGAGGAGCTCTCGATCGTGACTGACGAACAGCACTGTCTTCGGTGTCTGCCGGAGCTGCTCCTCGAGCCACTCCTTGCCGGGGACGTCGAGGTAGTTGTCCGGCTCGTCCAGTAGCAGTACTTCGTTGTCGCCGCGGAGCAGCGCTTCCAGCGCGAGGCGTTTCTGCTCGCCGCCGGACAACGAGGCCAGCCCGCGCCACTGGGCACGGTCGTAGGGGATCCCGAGCGCCGCGACCGTGCAGGCGTCCCACAGGGTCTCGGCGGCGTAGCCGCCGGCGTCGCCCCACTCGGCGAGCGCGGTCGCGTACCGCATCTGATTCGCGTCGCCGTCGTCGTCCATGAGCGCCAGTTCGATCGCGTCCAGCTCGCGCGCCGCCTCCTGGAGACGGGGAGCCGAGACCGACAGCAGCAGGTCGCGGACCGTCCGTTCGTCGCGCAGCGATCCGATGAACTGGGGCATCACCCCGACGCCGCCACTCGAGGTGACCGTCCCTCCGTGCGGCTCCAGCTCGCCCGCGAGGAGCCGCAACAGTGTCGTCTTGCCCGCGCCGTTGCGCCCCACGAGGGCGGCCACCACGCCGTCGCCCACCCGGAACGAGACGTCACCGAGCAGCGCCCGCCCGTCGGGCAGGTAGTACTCCACGTGCGTCGCCTCGAGATGTCCCATATGCCCCATCCTGTCGGTCGCGCCGGGGAGCGCGCCACTGCTTTTCCGTGTCGGGGTCGTGCCGTGAAAGCCCCACGCGGAGCGCCTGCGTGCACTGACTAGAATCGTGGGGTGACTACTGAGCCGCAGAACGCCGCAGACCGACTTCCCGCCGCCTGGGAGCCCGGTGCGGTAGAGGCGGACATCTACGCCGGGTGGGTTGACGCCGGGTACTTCACCGCTGACAACACCTCGCCCAAGCCGGCTTTCTCGGTGGTCCTGCCGCCCCCGAACGTGACCGGCAGCCTGCACCTCGGGCACGCGCTCGACCAGACCATCACCGACGCGCTGTGTCGCCGCAAGCGGATGCAGGGCTTCGAGGTGCTGTGGCTGCCGGGCACCGACCACGCCGGCATCGCCACCCAATCGCTGGTCGAGAAGCAGCTCGCCGCCGAGGGCACCAGCCGTCGCGAGATCGGCCGCGAGAAGTTCCTGGAGCGCGCGTGGGCCTTCAAGGAGGCCAGCCACGGCAACATCACCGGCCAGATGCGCCGCATCGGCGTGGGCATCGACTGGTCGCGCGAGCGGTTCACCATGGACGAGGGACTCTCCCGCGCCGTCCAGACCATCTTCAAGCAGCTCTTCGACGCGGGCCTGATCTACCGCGCGGAACGCCTCGTGAACTGGTCGCCCGTGCTGCAGACCGGCATCTCCGACCTGGAGGTCGACCACAAGGAGGTCGACGGCGAGCTCGTCTCCTTCCGGTACGGCTCGCTCAGCGACGATGAGCCGCACATCGTCTGCGCCACCACGCGACTGGAGACGATGCTCGGTGACACCGCGATCGCCGTCCATCCCGAGGACGAGCGCTACCGTGCCCTCGTCGGCACGACGCTCGAACACCCCTTCCTGGATCGCCGCATCCCCGTCGTGGCCGACGACTACGTCGACCCCGAGTTCGGTTCCGGCGCCGTGAAGATCACTCCCGCGCACGATCCGAACGACTTCGCTCTCGGCCAGCGGCACGACCTGCCGATGCCCACGATCATGGACGAGACGGCCCACATCGTCGGTACGGGAACGCAGTTCGACGGCCTCGACCGATTCGCGGCCCGCAAGGCGATCCGTGACGCCCTCGCCGAGCAGGGGCGGATCGTCAAGGAGGTGCGGCCCTACCGGCACAGCGTCGGCCACAGCGAGCGCTCCGGCGAGCCGATCGAGCCGCGGCTGTCGATGCAGTGGTGGGTCAAGGTCGAGCAGCTCTCCAAGGCCGCGGGCGACGCGGTCCGCAGCGGCGACACGACGATCGTGCCCGAGTCGCTGGCCCCGCGGTTCTTCGACTGGGTCGACGAGATGCACGACTGGAACATCTCCCGCCAGCTGTGGTGGGGTCACCGCATCCCCGTCTGGTACGGCCCGGCGGACGCCGAGGGCAACCGCGACGTGGTGTGCTGCGGTCCGGAGGACACTCCGCCCCCCGGGTACGAGCAGGACCCCGACGTGCTCGACACCTGGTTCAGCTCCGGCCTGTTCCCCTTCTCGACCATGGGCTGGCCCGAGCAGACCGCCGACCTGGCCAAGTTCTATCCCACATCCACGCTGATCACCGGCTACGACATCATCTTCTTCTGGGTCGCCCGGATGATGATGTTCGGCACGTTCATCGGCGAGGAGCCGCGAGCGCCGGGCAAGGTCCCCTTCCACGAGATCCTGCTGCACGGTCTCGTCCGTGACGAGTTCGGCAAGAAGATGTCGAAGTCGAAGGGCAACGGCATCGACCCGCTCGACTGGGTCGACGAGTACGGCGCCGATGCGCTGCGCTTCACCCTGGCCCGCGGCACCATCCCGGGCGCCGACCTCAACGTGGGCGCCGATGCGGCGGCGAGCAGCAAGAAGTTCGCCACCAAGTTGTTCAACGCGACCAAGCTGGCGCTGATGAACGATGCCCGGGTCGGCGAGCTCCCGGCCCGTGCCGCGCTCACCGACGCCGACCGCTGGATCCTCGACCGCCTCGCCGCGGTGCAGGCCGAGGCCGACGCCGCCTTCGACGCCAACGAGCTGGGCAAGGCCTGCGAGGCGTTGTACCACTTCGCGTGGGACGAGCTGTGCGACTGGTACCTCGAGGTCGCCAAGCTGCAGTTGCAGGGTGCCGACGAGACGGTGGCCGAGCACACCCGCCTCGTCCTCGGCAAGGCCCTCGATGTGATCCTGCGGATGCTGCACCCGACGATGCCCTTCGTCACCGAGGTCCTGTGGAAGGCCCTCACCGGGGGCACCTCCCTCGTGATCGCCGACTGGCCGTCGCGCGACTGGGCACCGGCCGAGATCCCCGCCGACGGGGTCGAGTCCGCCCGTCGTTTCGCCGACCTGCAGCGTCTCGTCACCGAGATCCGCCGGTTCCGCAGCGATCAGCTGCTCAAGCCCGGCCAGCGGGTCGCCGCTCGGCTCTCCGGCCTCGACGAGGCGGGACTCACCGCCCTCGCCCCGGCCGCGGCGAACCTCTGCCGGCTCACTCCGCCGGAGGACGGTTTCGCCGCGACCGCCTCGCTCGAGGTCCGCCTCGTGGGCGGCACCGTCACCGTCGAGGTGGACACGTCCGGCACCGTCGACCTGGCTGCCGAGCGGGCGCGCCTGGAGAAGGATCTCAAGGCCGCGCAGAAGGAGCTCGACGGGACCACGGCGAAGCTCGGGAACGAGGCCTTCCTCGCCAAGGCGCCCGACGCGGTCGTCGACAAGATCCGCACACGACAGACGGTCGCGCAGGAGGAGGTCGAGCGCCTCGCAGCCCGGATCGCGCAGCTCGGCGGGGGCGCCGCGTGACGGTACCCGCGTTCGCCGCCGACCCCGACGACCTCGCCGAACTCGCACAGGTCGAGGCGGAGCTGGACCAGCGCTGGCCCGAGACGAAGATCGAGCCCTCGCTGGCGCGCATCTCCGCGCTGATGCAGCTGCTCGGCTCGCCGCAGGACGCGTATCCGTCCATCCAGGTGGCCGGGACCAACGGCAAGTCGTCGACGGCGCGGATGATCGATTCGCTGCTGCTCGCCTTCGCGCGTCGCACGGGCCGGATCACCAGCCCGCACCTGCAGCTCGCGACGGAGCGCATCGCGGTCGACGGTGCGCCGCTCACCGCCCGGCAGTACGTCGACACCTACCGCGAGCTCGAGCCCTACATCGAGCTCGTCGATCAGCAGTCCGAGGCGGCCGACGGCCCGCGGATGAGCAAGTTCGAGGTGCTCACCGCGATGGCCTTCGCGGCGTTCGCCGAGGCCCCCGTCGACGTCGCGGTCGTCGAGGTCGGTCTGGGCGGGACCTGGGACGCGACGAACGTCGTGACCGCCGAGGTCGCCGTCATCACCCCGATCGGCCTCGACCACGTGGAGATCCTGGGGCCCGACCTCGCCTCGATCGCCGGGGAGAAGGCGGGGATCGTCAAGCGCGCCCCGGAGCGGCTGATCCCCAAGGACACCGTGGTCATCGTGGGTAAGCAGGAGCCGGAGGCGATGGACGTGCTGCTCCGCAGAGCCGTCGAGGCGGACGCCGCCGTCGCGCGCGAGGGCTCCGAGTTCATGGTCGTCGAGCGGCGCGTGGCCGTCGGCGGGCAACAGCTGACCCTGCAGGGGCTCGGCGGCGTCTACGACGACGTCTTCCTCCCGCTGCACGGCGAGCACCAGGCGAACAACGCCGCGGTCGCGCTCGCCGCCGTCGAGGCCTTCTTCGGTGCGGGCGCCGACCAGCAGCTCGACATCGACACCGTCCGGGAGGGCTTCGCGAAGTCGGCGTCGCCCGGTCGGCTCGAGCGCGTCCGCAGCGCCCCGACGGTGCTCATCGATGCCGCCCACAACCCCCACGGCGCACAGGCTCTCGCGCGCACCATCGAGACGGAATTCGGTTTCCGCACCCTGATCGGCGTGGTCTCCGTGCTCGCCGACAAGGACGCCGTCGGTGTGCTCACAGCGCTCGAGCCGGTGCTTGACACCGTCGTGGTCACGCACAACGGCTCGCCCCGCGCGCTCGAGGTGGAGCGCCTCGCGGCGATCGCGGAGGAGATCTTCGGCGAGGACCGTGTGGTCACGTCGCCCACCATGGTGGACGCGGTGGAGACCGCCGTCGCGCTCGCCGATCAGGAGTCCGACGACGAGGAGGGCCCCGCCTCGGGGGTCGGCGTCCTCATCACCGGCTCCGTGGTCACCGCGGGCGCCGCGCGCTCGCTGTTCGGAAAGGAACCCCAGTGACCGAGCCCCAGCGGTTCACACCGCCGCCCAAGGACCCGTGGAAGAGCTTCCGCGGCATCCTCTCCGGCACCCTGATCCTCGAGATGATCGTCATCCTGCTGGCGCTGCCGGTCGTGATCCGCCTCTCGCCGGGCCTGTCGGGACTCAAGGTCGCCTATGTGCTGGTCCTGGCCGCAGCATGCTTCGGCGGGTGCATGGTGGTCAAGAAGCCGTGGGCGATCCCCGCCTTCCTCGCGCTGCAGGTCGCCGTCATCGCCGGCTTCGTCGTGCACTGGGGGATCGGCGCCGTGGGCGTCGTCTTCGCCATCGTCTGGGCCTACATCGCCTACATCGAGCGCGACGTCAAGCAGCGCATGGCCGAGGGACGCCTGCCCGGGCAGGAGCCGATCGTCGAGTGAGTGTCCCGAGCGTCGGGTCCTGCTGGCGTCGGCGGCCGGATCCGGCGGTCGCCGGCGCGGAAAACCGACGCTCGGAACGCGCCCCCGGACCTCACCGTTACGCTGTAGCCCGTGACTGAGCGGACTCTGATTCTCATCAAGCCCGACGGCGTGCGGCGCGGCCTGTCCGGGGAGATCCTGGCGCGCATCGAGCGGAAGGGCCTGACCATCGCGGCCCTCGAACTCAAGCACGTCTCGACCGAGGTGGCCGAGGGCCACTACGCCGAGCACAGGGAGAAGCCCTTCTTCGGCTCCCTGCTCGAGTTCATCACCTCCGGGCCCGTGGTGGCCGCGGTGCTGGAGGGCCCGCGCGCGATCGCGGCGTTCCGCCAGCTCGCGGGCGGCACCGACCCGGTGGAGAAGGCCGTGCCCGGCACGATTCGCGGCGACTTCGGCCTGGAGACCCAGGAGAACCTTGTGCACGGTTCCGACTCGCCCGAGTCCGCCGCGCGTGAGATCGCCCTCTGGTTCCCCGGTCTCGCCTGACCTGCCAGAACCTGTTACACACCCCTGATTCCCACGGGCCCGCCCGCGCGAACCGCGCGGCGCGGGCCCGATACTTTTCCGCACTGCCTGTGGCATGTGGGATACTGACCCCGGACGCACGTCGGCGCGCGCAACCGCGCGGCGCCGACCGGCCCGGCTGGTTCGCACAACGTCGAGCCAGCGTGCGCCACGCACGAGACACGTGCAGACCTTGACAAACGTGGGGCGGTAGGAGATTCCTTCGCCCGCACCACACGACACGCCCCCGCGTGGCCGCGACCAGCAGTGATCGCGCCCGGGGGTCGGTAGGAGATATTGAGTGGCCGACAACACGTCGCCGGAAGAACAGAACAACGAAGCTCGCGAGGAGTTCCCGCAGAAGCTGCGCGTCCACGCGTTGGCGCGCCTGCTGGGCCTCACCAGCAAGGAGGTGCTCGCGCACCTCGGCGAACTGGGCTTCGTCGCACGCAGTGCGCACTCCAGCATCGATCGCAGTGCCGCCGAGCGGGTGCGCGACCGCATCACCGAGTCGGCGGCCGAGGCCTCCGCGGACCCGGCGGCGCCCGCCGCCGAGGCGCCCGAGCCCGTCGCTGCAGCGGTCGAGCCGGAGCAGCCCGTGGCCGACAGCACCCCGTCGCTGTTCTCGGCGGCCGCGGTGGCCGAACCGGTCGTCGAGCAGGCACCGGCGGTCGCCTTCGACGCGAACGTGCCCCTGTTCCTGCAGCCCGAGAAGATCGAGCAGCCGCCGCGCAGGGCACGCGCCGCGAAGAAGGACGCCGAGGATTCTCCGGCCACCGAGTCCGCCAGCGCCGAGTCGGCTCCCACTGCGGCTGATACATCCGTCGACGGCGCGCCCGCCGCGGAGGATTCCGGGGCCGGTTCGACCGATGCCGCGGCGTCGACCGAGCAGAACGGCGACGACGAGGCGGGCGGCAACCGCCGGCGCCGTCGCGGTCGCCGGGGCCGCGGGCGCGGCCGCGGCGAGAACGCCGACGAACAGGACTCCCAGGAGCAGAACGAGGGCGACAAGGCCGGCGACGCCGAGGCGCCGGCTCAGGACGCCGAGCAGGCCGATGGTGAGCGAACCGGCGGCGAGTCCGACGCGGAGAAGGCCGACGAGACCTCGTCGGACGACGCCGACGGGGACGACGTCGAGGACGTGACGGACGGTGGCTCGCGCCGTCGCCGCCGGCGTCGCCGCCGTCGCGCGGGCACGGGGGAGGACGGCGCGGAGGCCGCCTCGACCGACGACCCGCCCAACACCGTGGTGCACGAGCGCGAGCCGCGGCAGCGGACCCGTCGCGACGAGGTACGCGGCATCAGCGGTTCGACCCGCCTCGAGGCGAAGCGCCAGCGCCGCCGCGACGGCCGGGACACCGTGCGTCGCCGCCCGCCGATCCTCACGGAGTCGGAGTTCCTCGCGCGCCGGGAGGCCGTCGATCGCGTGATGGTGGTCCGCGAGCGCACCGGCGTCGGCCCGTCGGAGGGCCAGGACGGCCACACCGTCCCGCACCCGCAGGACTACACCCAGGTCGCCGTCCTCGAGGACGGCGTGCTGGTCGAGCATTTCGTGACCTCGTCGAGCTCGGCGTCGATGGTGGGCAACATCTACCTGGGCCGCGTGCAGAACGTGCTGCCCTCGATGGAGGCCGCCTTCGTCGACATCGGCCGCGGCCGCAACGGCGTCCTGTACGCCGGCGAGGTCAACTGGGACGCCGCCGGACTCGACGGCAACGCCCGCAAGATCGAGCAGGCGCTCAAGCCGGGCGATCAGGTGCTCGTGCAGGTGTCGAAGGACCCGGTGGGGCATAAGGGTGCCCGCCTCACCACCCAGATCTCGCTCGCCGGCCGCTTCCTGGTCTACGTGCCCGGCGGTGGCTCCGCCGGCATCTCGCGCAAACTGCCCGACACCGAGCGCAAGCGCCTCAAGGAGATCCTCAAGGAGATCGTGCCCGCCGACGCCGGCGTGATCATCCGCACCGCGTCCGAGGGCGTCAGCGCCGAGGAGCTGGCGGGCGACGTCGCCCGGCTGCAGGCGCAGTGGGCCGAGATCGAGCAGGCCTCCTCGCAGAAGGGCGTCAAGGCGCTCTACGAGGAGCCCGACCTGCTGGTCAAGGTCGTGCGCGATCTGTTCAACGAGGACTTCAGCAAGCTCGTCATCGAGGGCGCGAAGCCGTGGAGCACGGTCGAGAAGTACGTCTCGACCGTCGCGCCCGACCTGCTGCCGCGGGTCGAGAAGTTCGAGAAGGCCCACGCCGACGCGCCGGACGTCTTCGCGACGTACCGCATCGACGAGCAGCTCGCCAAGGCGATGGACCGCAAGGTCTGGCTGCCCTCGGGCGGCACGCTGGTCATCGACCGCACCGAGGCGATGACCGTCGTCGACGTCAACACCGGCAAGTTCACCGGCGCCGGCGGCAACCTCGAGGAGACCGTCACCCGGAACAACCTCGAGGCGGCCGAGGAGATCGTGCGGCAGATGCGCCTGCGCGACATCGGCGGCATGATCGTCGTCGACTTCATCGACATGGTGCTCGAGTCCAACCGCGATCTCGTGCTGCGCCGCCTCACCGAGGCCCTGGGCCGCGATCGCACGCGCCACCAGGTCTCCGAGGTCACCTCGCTGGGCTTGGTCCAGATGACCCGCAAGCGGATCGGTACCGGTCTCGTCGAGGCATTCTCCACGCCGTGCCAGGCCTGCTCGGGCCGGGGCATCATCGTTCACGACGCACCGGTCGAGTCCTCGGGCGGCGGCGAGGACAACGGCCGCTCCGGTGACAAGGCGGAGGGCTCGGGCCGCAAGAAGCGCAAGCGCGCCAAGTCCGACGGTGCCGCACCGGCCCCGTCGACCCCGACCGCGCCCGCCAAGGAGCCCGCCGCGCACAAGGGCGAGCACCCGATGTTCCGTGCGATGGCCGCGCACCACGACGAGGACGCCCCCGAGGGCGTCGACACGGCCGAGGCGCAGCCCGCCGAGGCGCCGGCCGAGGGGGCGACCGCCGAGCGGGACGCCGTCGAGCCGGTCGTCGAGGCCGTCGCGGAGACGCCCGTGACCGAGGCGCCCGCGGCTCCGGCGGCGGAGGCCGCGCCCGCGCCGCGCGCCGAGGCCGCGACGCCGGTCGAGGCGACGGCACCGTCGGCGCCCCGGCGGCGGCGGGTGGCGCGCAAGGCGCCCACCACCACGTCGGCGGCGGCGCAGACCATCGTGGTCGACATCGCCGCCCCCGCGCCCGAGGCGCCGGTGGCGGGCGCCCCGGCCGCGGACGGTGCCGGAGCCTCCGTGGTCGAGCCCGCGCGCAAGCGGGCCCGTCGACGGGCCGCCGCCCGTCCGGCGGGGCCCGCGGCGGGAGGCCCCGGGAGTGACGGTGCCGACAAGGCGGACCAGCCGGTTTGACCCTGTCGCCGGCCTTCCCGTAACCTGGGAAGGTCGCTTTTCCGGCGGCGCGCTCGTGCGTGCGTGTTCCGGAGTACCCGCGTGATACGAGCCGCGCACCTGGCGCGCGCTGAACTACGAGATGTGTAAGAAGAGGTAAGTCCGAAGATGGCCACGTATGCGATCGTCAAGACCGGCGGCAAGCAGTACAAGGTCGCCGTCGGCGACCTGGTGAAGGTCGAGAAGATCGACGGTGAGGTCGGCAGCAGCGTTTCGCTGCCCGTCGCTCTGGTCGTCGACGGCGCGAACCTCACCACCGACGCCGCGGCGCTGGAGAAGATCTCCGTGACCGGCGAGGTCGTGGATCAGGTCAAGGGACCGAAGATCCGGATCCACAAGTTCAAGAACAAGACCGGCTACCACAAGCGTCAGGGCCACCGGCAGAAGCTGACGGTCGTCAAGGTGACCGCGATCGCCTGACCGGCGAACCGAGACAACGAACACCCCTAGTACAGGAGTAGCCAGATGGCACACAAGAAGGGCGCGTCCAGCTCGCGCAACGGTCGTGATTCCAACGCCCAGCGACTGGGCGTGAAGCGGTTCGGTGGCCAGAAGGTCAGCGCCGGCGAGATCCTGGTCCGCCAGCGCGGCACCCACTTCCACCCGGGCGTCGGCGTGGGTCGTGGTGGCGACGACACCCTGTTCGCCCTCGCGGCGGGCGCGGTGGAGTTCGGCACGAAGCGTGGCCGCAAGACGGTCAACATCGTGCCGGTCGCTGTGGAGGCCTAGGTCCCGCAGCGTCACACGAGTCTTTTCGAAGGCGGGCAGGTCTCCACGACGTGGGACCCGCCCGCCTTCGGCTTTTCGCCCATCCGGGCACATCGGTAGAAAGAGGTTCATATGTCCAGGTTCGTCGACCGGGTGACGGTGCACGTCACGGCCGGTAACGGGGGCCACGGCTGCGCCTCGATCCACCGGGAGAAGTTCAAGCCCCTCGGCGGCCCCGACGGCGGCAACGGCGGCCGCGGCGGCTCCGTGATCCTCGAGGTCGATCCGCAGGTGCACACCCTGCTCGACTTCCACTTCCGGCCGCACCTCAAGGCCACCAACGGCAAGCCCGGCGAGGGCGGCAACCGCGAGGGCAAGTCCGGCCAGGACATGGTGCTCAAGGTGCCGGACGGCACCGTCGTGCTGGACACCGACGGCAAGATGCTGGCCGACCTGGTGGGCGCGGGCACCCGATTCGACGCCGCCCAGGGCGGTCGCGGCGGCCGCGGCAACGCCGCACTCGTCTCGAAGGCCCGCAAGGCGCCCGGTTTCGCCCTGCTCGGCGAGGACGGCCAGGCCCGCGACCTCGTGCTCGAGCTCAAGTCGGTCGCCGACGTGGGCCTCGTCGGCTTCCCGTCCGCGGGCAAGTCCTCGCTGGTCTCCGTGCTCTCGGCGGCGAAGCCCAAGATCGCCGACTATCCCTTCACCACGCTCGCGCCCAACCTCGGCGTCGTCTCGGCGGGGGAGACCACCTTCACCATCGCGGACGTGCCCGGGCTCATTCCCGGCGCGTCGACCGGCCGCGGCCTCGGCCTGGACTTCCTGCGGCACCTCGAGCGCTGCGCCGTGCTCGCGCACGTCGTGGACTGCGCGACCCTCGAGCCGGGCCGCGACCCGGTGAGTGACGTCGACGCGCTCGAGGCCGAGCTGGCGGCCTACCAGCCGGCGCTCGCCGCCGACACCGGCCTGGGTGAGCTCTCCGAGCGCCCGCGGATCGTGGTCCTCAACAAGGCCGACGTGCCCGATGCCGAGGAACTCGCCGAGATGGTGCGCCCCGAGTTCGAGGCGCGCGGCTGGCCCGTCTTCGTGATCTCCGCGGTCGCGCACACCGGCCTGCGCGAGCTCACCTTCGCGCTGGCCGACCTGGTGCAGAAGTACCGGGCCGAGCGCGGCACCCCGGTGGCGCGGCGACCCGTCATCCGGCCCATCGCGATCGACGAGTCCGGCTTCGAGGTCATCTCCGATCCCGATCAGCCGGGCGGCTTCATCGTGCGCGGCCCGCGCCCGGAGCGGTGGATCAAGCAGACCCCGTTCGACAACGACGAGGCCGTGGGCTACCTCGCCGACCGCCTCAACCGGCTGGGCGTCGAGAAGGAACTGATCAAGCTCGGCGCCGAGCCCGGCTGCCCCGTCACCATCGGCGACGTCTGCTTCAACTGGGAGCCGTCGCTGGGCACCATCGACGACGTGCCGGTGACCGGCCGCGGCACCGACATCCGTCTCGAGCAGAACGAGCGGGTGGGCGCGGCCAAGCGCCGCCACCAGCACGACGTCCGCCGCGGTTTGGCGAGCGACGACGAGGACGACGAATGACGGCGGCGCCCGCGACCGGTGATCTCCTCGCGGGCGACATCCGCGCCGTGGTCGCTGGCGCCCGCAAGCTCGTGGTGAAGATCGGCAGCTCCGCGTTGACCGATCTCGAGCACGGCCTCGCCTCCGACCGGTTGGACGCCCTGACCGATGCCATCGTCGCCCGCCTCGACCGGGGGACGGAGGTCATCGTCGTCTCCTCGGGTGCGATCGGCGCCGGGATGGCGCCCCTGGGCCTCAAGCGTCGGCCGACGGACCTGGCGACGAAGCAGGCCGTCGCATCGGTGGGGCAGCTCCAGCTCGCCAACGCCTGGGGCGCCTCGTTCCGGCGGTACGAGCGCATCGTCTCGCTCGTGCTGCTCACCGCGCACGACATCGGCCTCCGCGTGCACGCCGCGAACGCGCAGCGCACCCTGGACCGGCTGCGCACCCTCGGCGCGGTGCCGATCATCAACGAGAACGACGTGGTGGCGTCGAACGAGGTCCGCTTCGGCGACAACGATCGGCTCGCCGCCCTCGTCGCGCATCTCACCGGTGCCGACGCGCTGGTCCTGCTGTCCGACGTCGACGGGCTGTACGACGGCGATCCCCGCAAGGGAGACGCGGCGCTGCTCGCCGCCGTCGACGGGCCCGAGGACCTCGACGGCGTCGTCGCCGGTTCCGGCGGCGCGCTCGGTACGGGCGGGATGGCGTCGAAGCTCTCCGCGGCGCGGCTGGCGGCCGACGCGGGCGTCCCGGTGCTGCTCACCGCCGCGGCCCTCGCCGACCGGGCGCTCGACGGTGCCGACGTCGGCACCGTATTCCGGCCGCGGGCCGTGCGCCTGTCCGCCCGACGGTTCTGGGTGCGGCATGCCGCCGACGTGCACGGCGACCTGACCCTGGACGACGGCGCCGTCTCCGCGGTCGTCGATCGTCGCCGTTCGCTGCTCCCCGCCGGCGTGACGGCGGTGGCCGGCACTTTCTCCGGGGGAGACGTGGTGAACCTGCGCGACCTGCGCGGGGTCGTGCGGGCTCGCGGTGTGGTCGCGTACGACCACACCGAGCTCGAGATGATGCTCGGCCGCGATACGACGGACCTGCCGGAGGGCCTGCGCCGGCCCGTCGTCCACGCGGACGACCTGGTACCGGTCCGCTAGGCCCGCCGGGCGGCCGCCGGAGCCGATCCGGTCGGTGTGCTCAGACCTGGGTGCCTTCGAGATCGCGGCGCAGCGCCGCCTCGGAGGCCTTCACCGCCTGTACGGCGAAGGGCTCGATGAGCATGCCGAGTGCCTTCCCGGCCAGGCCGCCGGGCAGTTCGTAGGTGAACTCCACGGCGAGTTCGGTGGTGGCGTCGTCGACGGCGGTGAAGCTCCAGCGCGACGTGGTCGTGAAGCCCGCGATCGAGGTCAGTGTGATGAGGCGGTCCTCCTCGAACTCGGTCACCCGCACGACCGAGCCGATCTCCTTGGGGCCGACCTTCACGGCGGAGTCGTACGTCGCGCCGAGGCCGTAGTCCTTCTCACCCTGCGGGTCGAACCGGCTGATCCCGAAGAACCACCGGGGCACGGTCCGGTAGTCCGCGACGTGCGCGAACGCGGTGCTCAGCGGCACAGACGCGGTCGCGGTGTGGTGGATCGTGGTCATGGTGCCTCCGGCCTCGGCGTCAGGGACGACGTACGTATGGGACCCGGTGTCCCGGGTGACCACCGGCGACCCTACATGCACGACCAGGGCATTCATACAGACAGGTAGGAAATGTCCACCATCGTGGTACATTTTCAATAGAACTGTGTCAGCCCGCAGGAGGAGTCCGTCATGGCACTGCACATCACGCACATGGGCCGCACCCGCGGCCGCCCGTTCCCCGGGCAGGCGGAGTACGAGCAGACTCTGCAGGATCTGTCCGAGGCGTCCGTCCAGCGCAACTTCGATCCGTACGTCGACATCGACTGGGATTCGCCCGAGCTCGCGGTGATCCCGGACGATCCGCGGTGGATCCTCGACTCGCGGTTCGACCCGATCGGCCGCACCGAGTGGTACCAGTCGCAGCCCCGCGCCAAGCAGATCGAGATGGGGATGTGGCGCCAGGCGAACGTGGCCAAGGTCGGCCTGCAGTTCGAGTCGGTGCTGATCCGCGGGATCATGCAGTACACGGCTCTGCAGCCGAACAACTCGCCGGAGTTCCGCTACGCGACTCATGAGGCGAAGGAGGAGTGCCAGCACACGCTGATGTTCCAGGAGTTCGTCAACCGGATCGGGATGGACGTCCCGGGCGGTCCGCTGTGGTTCCGGCGCCTGTCGCCGATGATCCCGCTGGCGGCCACCACCTTCCCGATGATCTTCTACATGGGCGTGCTCGGCGGCGAGGAGCCGATCGACCACGTGCAGAAGCAGTTCCTGCGCTCCGGCATCGAGCAGCACCCGACGATGACCGCGGTCATGCAGCTCCACGTCGCGGAGGAGGCGCGCCACATCTCGTTCGCGCACCAGTTGCTGGAGCACCGCATCCCCACGCGTGGCGCGTTCCCGCGGTTCCTGCTCTCGCTGGCGCTGCCCCTCGTGATGCGCTCGCTGCTGACGGCGATCGCGGTGCCGCCGCGCGAGTTCCGCAAGCGGTTCGACATCCCGCGCGAGGTCTGGAAGCAGATGTACTGGCGCTCGCCCGAATCGCAGGCGATGAAGCGTGAGGTCTTCGGCGACGTCCGGCTGCTCGCCGAGAAGACGAAGTTGATGAACCCGGTCTCGCGCGTGCTGTGGCGCGTCCTTGGCATCGACGGTCGCGTCTCGCGCTTCCGCAGCGAGCCCGCCTACTCCGCCGGCTGACCCGGCGCCAGGAATCCGCCTGGAGCGGAGCTGCCGTGAGCGGTTCCGCCCCAGGCGGATTCGTCTGTCCTGAGCGTTCGTCCCGTTCCATCATGGGCGCATGGCTGATAACCCGAAGATTCCGCATTTCACCGAGAGCGTGCGCCGCGAGCTCTACGACCGACGGGTCGTCGTCCTCGACGGTCCGCTCGACGACGACAACGGCTCCCTGCTCGCGACCCAGATCCTTTCGCTGGCCTCCGCCGGTTCGGCCGACATCGCGCTGTGGATCCATTCGCCGGGCGGTTCCGTCCCGTCGATGCTCGCGATCCGCGACGTCATGCGGCTCGTCCCGTGCGACGTCTCCACGCTGGTCCTCGGCATCGCCTACAGCGCCGGCCAGTTCCTGCTCTCCGCCGGCACGCCCGGTAAGCGGCGCGCGCTGCCGCACGCCCGCGTGCTCATGCACCAGGGCTCCGCGGGTATCGGCGGCACCGCGGTCGACATCGAGCTGCAGGCGGGCGACCTGCGGCACACCCGCGACACGGTCCTCGGCCTGATCGCCGCGGACACCGGCCGACCCGTGGAGCAGATCTTCGAGGACTCGCTGCACGATCGCTGGTACACCGCGGAGCAGGCGCGCGAGTACGGCTTCATCGACGAGATCGTCGACTCCTTCGACACCGTCGTGCCCGGCCGGCGCCGCGCGGGATTCGACCTGGCGGGGGCGGTCCGATGAGCACCTACACCATTCCCAACGTCATCGACCGGCGCCCGAACGGCGAGCGGATCACCGACGTCTACTCCCACCTGCTCTCCGAGCGCGTCGTCTACCTCGGCACGGCGGTCGACGCGGGAGTCGCGAACGCGATCGTCGCCCAGCTGCTCTTCCTCGCCTCCGACGGTGACGGCGAGATCCAGCTGTACATCAACTGCGAGGGCGGCGATCCCAGTGCTGCGCTGGCGATCTACGACACCATGCGGTACATCCGGCCGGCGATCGCCACCACCTGCGTCGGGCAGGCGGTCGCGGTGGGCGCGCTGCTCCTCGCGGGCGGCACACCCGGCCGGCGGATGGGCCTGCCCCACTCGCGCGTGGTGCTGCACCAGCCCTCCGCGCAGGGGCGCGGCACGATCCCGGATCTGATCCTCCAGGCCGACGAGGTGATCCGCGTCCGCGCGCAGATGGAGCGGGTGCTGGCGCGGCACACGGGCCGGACGCCGGACGAACTGCGCGCGGACACCGATCACGACCGCGTCTTCACCGCCGAGGACGCCGTCGGCTACGGGCTGATCGACGAGGTGATCGAGGAGGCCTGACGGGTCAGGCCGCCAGCGCCAGCAGGCGTGGCCCGGGCGACGCGGGCGCGGGGGAGACGGGGCGCGCCGCCGGCACCGGGGTCGCCGTGAGATCCAGGCGCAGGACGGGGCGGGCCGGCTGCAGGCGCAGCCCCACCTCGACGGCGACGGCGCCGACCCCGGTACCCAGTGCTCCGGCGATGGCGGCGAGCATCTCGCTCGACGGGTCCTTGAGACCGCGCTCGATCTCGGAGAGGTACTGCGGCGAGATCCCGGCGCGCTCCGCGGTGTCCGTCAGCCGTTCGCCCCGCTCGTGCCGCAACCGGCGCAGGTGAGCGCCGAGCTCGTGCCGGAACAGTGCCTCGCCGCGGGTCGTCATACCGGCAACGCTACGACTCCCGGGCCTCCGGCACCGTCGGATCCGCTCTGAGCAGCGTGGTCACCGTGCGGCGACCGCGGCTTCCAGTCGCGCCCGCGCCTCGTCACCGGCCGGCCCGGGCAGCATGTCGAGCGCCTTCCCGAGCGGCATCGATCCGGCGAGCTCCAGCAGCTGGTCGACGGGCATGCCGCCCGCGGCCCCGGCGAGTGCCGTGCGGAAGTCCTCGCCCGCGACGGGGTGCGCCGCCCACTCCGCGATGGTCGACTCCATGTCCAGGGCGTCGACGATGGTGTCACCGTCGAGCGGGATCTCCGCAGCGGCATCGATGTCCGCGCTGCTGCGCCCCACCTCCACCTTGTAGGTGCCGGGCGCGGTCACCCACGCGCCGCGCGGCTCGTCCCAGAAGGCGAAGGCACGGCGCGGCAGGTCGATGCTCACCGTCATCGACGCACCGGGATCGAGCGCGACCTTGCGGAACGCCGCCAGGGACCGCCGAGGGCGGAGGACGGGGCCGGGCCCGCCGCCGATGTACAGCTGCACCACGTGACTCCCGGCGCGCGACCCGGTGTTCGTGACGCGGACCGTGGCGGTCGCGGCGTCGGGGCCGGTGGCGCGCACGGCGAGGTCGTCGACCGCGAAGTCGGTGTAGCCGAGCCCGTGCCCGAACGGGTACCGCGGAGCGATCCCGCGCGTGGTGTACCAGCGGTAGCCCACGAGCAGGCCCTCGCCGTACCGCACCGTGCCCAACTCGCCGGGGAAGTTTCCGAACGCCGGCGTTTCCTCGAGCCTGTGGGGGATCGTCTCGGCGAGCCTGCCCGACGGTTCCGCCATGCCGAAGAGCAGGTCGGCGACGGCCGCGCCGCCGCCCTGGCCCAGCAGGAAGGCCTCGAGGATCGCGTCCACCTCGTCGTGCCACGCTTCCAGCTCGACCACCCCGCCGCCGACCAGCACCACGACGGTGCGCGGCGCCGCGGACGCGACCGCGCGGATCAGTTCGACCTGCTGCGGGGCGATCGCGAGGTCCGGCCGGTCGAAGCCCTCGGACTCCTCCGACTCGGTGAGTCCGGCGAAGACCACCGTCACGCCGGACCGCGCGGCCGCGGCGACCGCCTCCGAGCGGAGGATCTCGCCGTCGCCCGCGTCGCCGAGGCCGTAACCCGCCGCGAACTCCACGGCGACGCCCAGATCGGCTCCGCGCGCGGCGATCTCGTCGAGCGGCACGTCGACGCGGGTGGCGTTGATGTGGCTCGACCCGCCGCCCTGGTACCGCGGGGCACGAGCGAGCTCGCCGATCACGGCGATCGATCCGGAGGCGCCGCCGAGGGGGAGTGCCGCGTTCTCGTTGCGCAGCAGCACCGCGCATTCCGCCGCGGCCTCCCGCGCGAGCGCGTGGTGCGCGTCGAGGTCCGGCGCGGGCTCGTCGTCCGACGGTGCCCACCGCGTCAGGTCGATCACGCGCTGCGCCGCGCGCGTCACGACGGCCTCGTCGAGCGCGCCCGCACGCACGGCGGCGACGACCTTCCCGGCGCTGTGCGGCCCGTGCGGCATCTCGAGGTCGAGACCGGCCCGCACCGCCGCGACGGGATCGTGCACGGCACCCCAGTCGGAGACCACGAGGCCCTCGAAGCCCCACTCGTCCCGCAGGACGGTGGTGAGCAGCCAGGGGTTCTCGGAAGCGTGGACGCCGTCGATGCGGTTGTAGGAGCACATCACGGTCGCGGGCGCGGCCTCGCGGACGATCGTCTCGAACGCGGGCAGGTAGATCTCGCGGACGGTGCGCGGATCCGCGTCCACGCTGATCCGCATCCGCTCGGTCTCCTGGTTGTTCAGCGCGAAGTGCTTCACCGATGCGCCCGCGCCGGCGCTCTGCAGCCCCTGCACCGCGGCGGCGCCGAGCGTGCCGGCCAGGAGCGGATCCTCCGAGTAGTACTCGAAGTTCCTACCGCACAGCGGGTGCCGCTTGATGTTCACGCCGGGGCCGAGGACCACGGCGACGCCGAGCGCGCGCGCCTCGGCGGCGACGGCCGCCCCGATGCGTCGCGCCAGGTCCGGGTTCCAACTGGACCCCACCGCGACGGCCGGCGGGAAACAGGTCGCGGGCGCGGCGGCGTTGAGTCCGAGATGATCCGACGCGCCGACCTGGCGGCGCACGCCGTGCGGGCCGTCCGTCAGCACGATCGACGGGACGCCGGGCGCCGGGGCCGTGGTCCAGAAGTCGGCGCCCGTGAGCAGGCGGGCGCGGTCCTCGAGCGGCAGGTCGGCGGCGGAGGTCATCGGGTCCTCTCGGTCGGGGTACGACGGTCGTCGGTGAGACGGGCCAGCGCCGTCGCGACGTCCACGTCGACGGTGACGTCGGCCAGCTCGTCGCCGCGCGTGCGTCCGCGGTTGACGATGACGACGGGTTTGCCCTGTTTGGCGGCGTGCCGCACGAAGCGCAGGCCGGACATCACGGTGAGGGAGGTGCCGAGCACGAGGAGGGCATCGGCGTCGTCGACCGCGGCGAAGGCCCGCGCGACGCGCGGCTTGGGCACGGACTCGCCGAAGTAGACGATGTCGGGCTTGAGCACGCCGTCGCACACGGCGCAATCGACCATGGTGAAGTCGGTCGTGTCCTCGACGACGACGTCGGCGTCCGGGGCGACCTCGAGCGCGCCTCGTCCGGCGATCCGTGCCGTGAAGCCGGCGTTGAGCGGTTCGAGTTGGGCGTGCAGGCGGTGGCGGCTGATCCGGTAGTCGCAGCTCAGGCAGCGGACCTGGGCGTAGTTGCCGTGGAGGTCGATGACGCCGCGAGAACCCGCCTTGAGGTGCAGCAGGTCGACGTTCTGCGTGATCACCCCGGTCACGCCCGGAAGCCCGGCCAGCGCCCGGTGTGCGGCGTTGGGCTGCGCCGAATCCATGTGCCGCCAGCCGAGGTGGTTGCGCGCCCAGTACCGTCGCCGGAACTCGGCGGAGCCGAGGAACTGCTGGAGCGTCATCGGAGTCCGACGGGGCGCCCCCGGGCTGCGGTAGTCGGGGATGCCGGACGCGGTGGAGACGCCCGCGCCGGTGAGCGCGACGATCCGCCGCCCGCGCAACACGGCGTGCGCCCGGTCGAGCCGTTCGGCCCAGTCCACGTCGGGCGCGGTGGCCTCCGCGGGCTCCCAGGCGGGTATCGCAGTGCGCACGCCACCAGGTTACTCGCCGGAACGGGGCCGACGGGGCGGTCTCAGCGCTGACCGTCGGCCCGGTCGGCCGGCGGTCGGCCGCCCAGCGCCGACGAGGCACCGCCCGAGGTGGAGTGCGCGCCGTGGTGCGCGCTCGCGAACGGATCGACCTCCGGCCCCTTGTTCCGGCGCAGCCACAGCGCGAGCGCGATCAGGGGTACGAGCAGGCCGCCCAGGCCCAGGAAGAAGAACTGCCACGCGCCGCCGATGTGGTCGACGAGCCAGCCGAAGTTCTGGCCGAAGAAGCCGGTGACGAAGGTCAGCGGCAGGAAGATGGTCGAGAGGATGGTCAGGCGCTCGATCGTCGAGCTCTGCCGTGCTGCGGAATGCGCCTGTTGGACGGAGACCACGGCGATGTTCGCCTGCAGGATGGTGCCGAGCAGGTCGCGCTGGGCGGAGACCTCCTCGTTGACCAGCTGCAGTCGGTCGTAGACGTCGCGCAGGTAGGGGGCGAGGCGCTCCTCGCCGAGGCCCTTGCCCACCGCGGTGACCACCGCGAGCAGCGGGTGCGCGGCCCGGTAGAAGTTCGTCACCTCGCGCCGCAGCAGGTAGATCCGCTCGGTGGGGGCGACGGCGCCCGAGAAGACCGTCGCCTCGATCTGCTCGATGTCGTGCTCCAGGCCGGCGACGACGGGCTCGTAGCCGTCCACGACCTGGTCGAGGATCGCCCACAGCACCGCGTCGGTGCCCAGCGCGAGGAGCTCGGGCTTCTGCTCCAGCCGGGCGCGCGCCTGGTGCAGCTCGCTCGCCACACCCTGCCGCACGGTGATGACGAAGTTCTTCGCGACGAAGACGCTGATCTCGCCGAAGTCGACCTCCTCGCGGGCGTCGTCGTAGCGCGCGGTCCGCAGGATCACCAGCTTGACGGATGCCTCGAAGTCCTCGACCTTGGGCCGCAGGTGGTAGTCCTGTGCGTCCTCGACGGCGAGTTCGTGCAGATCGAAGGCCTCGCGGACGGACTCCATCTCCTCCGGTGTCGGCTCGAACAGGCCGAGCCAGACGAAGCCGTTCTCCGTGCAGAGGCGGGCGGCGTCCAGCGGCGCGAGGGTCTCCTCGGCCTGCCGGGTGCCACCCAGGTAATGGGCGCAATCGACGATCACTCAGGAGATTCAACCGCACCGGGGGCGTCCGCGTGGGAGTTCGCACCGCCCATTCGCCTGGCGGTCACCGCCCGGAAACCGATGTATTCGTTCACCGAAGTATATTCCGACGATGACCACCGAGACCTCGCAGGCACCGTCGATCGCAGCGCGCCTGGATCGGCTGCCCATGACACGGCTGCACCTCGCCGCGGTCGGCGTCATCGGCCTCGGCCTGTTCTTCGATCAATACGAGAACTTCCTGGCGGCGACCATCGCGACGGTGCTCAAACGCGACTTCGCGCTGGGGACCGACGAGCTCAAGGTGCTGCTCGCGTCGGCGTTCATCGGCCAGTTCATCGGTGCGCTGTTCATGGGCCGGCTCGCCGACCGGTACGGCCGGCGGACCGCCTTCATGATCAACTTGGCGCTGTACTCGGCGATGTCGCTCGCCGGCGCGTTCAGCCCGAACGCCGCCTTCCTGGTGGTGACGCGCTTCGTCGCGGGGATCGGCATCGGCGGCGAATTCGCTCTCGCCGATTCGTATCTCTCGGACATCCTGCCGAAGAACGTGCGCGGCAAGTACATCTCGCTCGCCTACGTGGTCTCCTTCCTCGGCGTCCCGGTGGTCGGCTTCGCCGCGCGCTGGCTCACACCGCAGGTCTTCGACCTCGGCGGGGTCGAGGTGCAGGGCTGGCGCCTGCTGTTCGTCTTCGGGGCCCTGGGCTCGCTCCTCGTGTGGCTGGTCCGGCGTGGCCTGCCGGAGTCGCCGCGCTGGCTGGAGGCGCAGGGGAGGTTCGACGAGGCCGACGCCATCGTCCGGCGCCTCGAGGCGCAGGCGGTGAAGGAGGGGAAGTCGCTCGCCGAACCCGATGCGGCGCTCCGCCCGGTGACGTCCCGCTCCATCACGATCCGCGCGCTGTTCCGGCCGCCCTACCGCCGGCGCACCGTGATGCTGTGGATCGTCTCCGCGCTGGAGGTCTTCGGCTACTACGGGTTCGGCACGATCGCGCCGCTGGTGCTGCTCGCCAAGGGCTATTCGATCCAGACCTCGCTGCTGTTCGTCGCGCTGTCGTACATCGGCTATCCGCTCGGCGCAGCGCTCGCGGTGCCGATCGTCGAGCGGATCGAGCGCCGCTACCTCGTGATCGGCTCGGCGGGCCTGATGGCGGCCTTCGGGCTGTGGTTCGGCTTCGCGGCCGGTCCGGTGCAGATCGTGCTCGCCGGATTCCTCTACACCCTCGCGTCCAACCTGTTCTCGAACGCCTACCACGTGTACCTCGCGGACTCCTATCCCACCGCCATCCGCGGGACCGCCGCCGGCGCGGCGTATTCGCTGTCGAAGCTGGTGACCGCGTTTCTTCCGTTCGTTCTGCTTCCCATTCTCGACGAGCGTGGCAGCGTGTGGGTGTTCGCGGTGGTGGCGGCGGCGATGATCGCCCTCATGATCACGGTGGCCGCCCTCGGCCACCGGAGTACGGGCCGCTCCGCCGACGAGGTCTAGGACGGAAAGGCGATCATGACGGAATCGAGTGCGAAGACTCCCGTGTCGTCGCGGGCGGAGACGCGGCGGGCGATCTGGAACACGTTGCGCGGCAGCAGTGGCAACCTGGTCGAGTGGTACGACGTCTACGTCTACACCGTCTTCGCGACGTACTTCGAGAGCCAGTTCTTCGACAAGGCCGACAAGAACTCGACCGTCTACGTCTACGCGATCTTCGCGGTCACCTTCGTCATGCGTCCCGTCGGTTCCTGGTTCTTCGGACGGTACGCGGATCGTAAGGGCAGGCGGGCCGCGCTGACGATGAGCGTCTCGCTCATGGCCGCGTGCTCGTTCATCATCGCGATCGTGCCCGGCCGGGAGACCATCGGTGTCGCGGCCGCGGTGATCCTGATCCTGTGCCGGCTTGTGCAGGGCTTCGCGACGGGCGGCGAGTACGGCACGTCCGCGACGTACATGTCCGAGGCCGCCACGCGCGAACGCCGCGGCTTCTTCTCCTCGTTCCAGTACGTCACGCTCGTCGGTGGCCACGTCCTGGCGCAGTTCATGCTGCTGGTGCTGCTGGGGATCTTCTCCAAGGCACAGGTCTCCGACTTCGGCTGGCGCATCGCGTTCTTCGTCGGCGGCGTCGCGGCGATCGTCGTCTTCTGGCTGCGCCGCACCATGGACGAATCGCTCTCCGAGGAGCAACTCGCCGCCGTCCGCGCCGGCGAGGACACGAGCTCCGGCACCATGCGCGAGCTGCTCTCGGGATACTGGCGACAGCTGGTGCTGTGCTTCCTCATCACCATGGGCGGCACACTGGCCTTCTACGTCTACAGTGTCAACGCCCCCGCCATCGTCAAGAGCACGTACACCGACCACGCGCTGACGGCGACCTGGGTGAACCTGATCGGCCTGATCTTCCTCATGCTCATCCAGCCCATCGGCGGCATGATCAGCGACCGGATCGGCCGCAAGCCCATGCTGGTCTTCTTCGGCGTGGGCGGCGTCTGCTACACGTACTTCCTCATCACCTACCTCCCCGACGTCCACGTCGCGATCGGCTCGCTCGCGATGGTCTGCTTCGGCTACGTGATCATCACCGGCTACACGTCGATCAACGCGCTGGTGAAGGCCGAGCTGTTCCCCTCGCACGTCCGCGCCCTCGGCGTGGGCATCGGCTACGCGCTCGCCAACTCGATCTTCGGCGGCACCGCGCCCCTGCTCTACGAGGCGGCCAAGAAGTCGGGCCACGTGCCGTGGTTCATCGCCTACGTGACGATCACCATCGCGATCTCGCTGGCCGTGTACATCGTCTTCCTGCGCAACAAGTCCGAGACCTTCCTCGACCGGGAGCGCGGCAGCGCCTTCGTCCCCGACGGTGCGCGGTAGGCCTACGCCCCGGCCTCCCACACGACGCGGGCGCGCAGGCTGTCGAACTGTTCGCGCGTGATCAGCCCCCGGTCAAGGAGACCCGCCAGCGTGTGCAACCGGTCGACGGGATGCGGCGTCGTCGCGAAGGCGGCGAGGACCGCCGGGCTGAGCGGCGAGGGCGTCCCGTCGGCGAGCAGTCCGGGCGGCGGTGTGTCGGGCGCCCCGGTGCAGTACTGGAAGGCCGCGCGGGCCCGCTCGTCCCGCGCGGCGAGCTCGAGAACAGCCCCACGGCGTCAGCGCCAGCGCGCGAGCAACTCGTTCGATCGTTCGGTGAGCGCCATCTGCCAGATCGGCCCGAAGCTGATGCGGCCCGCGCCGGCGGCGGCCAGAGCGGCCAGGTCGTCGGTCGCGGGGTTCGCGATCGCGTTCACGGGGAGCGGCAGCGCGTCGGCGAGGTGCCGGAGAGTGGCCGCGTCGTGGAACGCGACCGGGTAGAGCGAATCGGCGCCGGCCTCGGCGCACAGCTGCATCCGCGCGATGGCGCGCTCGACGCGATCGTCCGCCTCGCCCACCTGGTTCTTGAAGATGTCGGTGCGGGCGTTGATGACCACGTGCACGCCCGCGGCGTCCGCGGCGGCGCGCAGGGCGGCGACGAGGTCGGCGTGCTCCTGGGCCTCCCGGAAGCGCCCGCCCTCGGAGTGGACGGTGTCCTCGATGTTCAGCCCCACCGCGCCCGCGCCCAGCAGTCCCTCGACGATCCGTTCGGCGGACTGCCCGTAGCCCGATTCGATGTCGACCGAGACCGGCACGTCGACGGCCGCGGTGATCTGCGCGACGCGGGTCATCGCCTCGTCGAAGGACATGCCCTCGCCGTCGGGCCTACCGACCGAATCCGCCATTGGGTGCGAGCCGACGGTGAGCGCGGCGAAGCCGGCCGCGACCGCGGTGTTCGCGGACCAGGCGTCCCAGGTGGTGGGCAGCACGACGGGATCGCCCTTGCGGTGCAGGGACGTGAGGGTGACGGCCAGATCGGCGAGCGAGGTCATGCCCTCAGTCTGGTCCATGCGTCCGCGCGGCGCTCGGAATCCGACGGGCCGGTCGGTCCGCTGAGATGTGCGGTCGCGGATACAGTGATTCGATGTCGGAAACCGAGTCGGGTCCGCTGCGGCCCGTCGAGTTCGCCCACGCGGCGGTCACCGCCGCGCTCATGTCCGCGATCGCGGTGCTCTCCATGGTCGTACCGGGCGCCGTCGTCTTCGCCTGGGCCGGAGCGGTTCCCATGGGGGTTCTGGCCTTCCATCACCGCGCCCGGGTCGCGGTCGCGACGACGATGGCCGCCGGGACTGTCGCCTTCCTGCTGGCGGGCTTCGGCGGCCTGGTGTCCGCGTGGACCTGCGTGTACATGGGCGTGATCTGCGGACAGGTGCGCAGACGGGGCCGCGGGCGCGGCACGATGCTCGCCGTCGCGGCGCTGTGGGGCGTCGTGGTCGCGACCGCGGTTCTCGCCTTCCTCGCGGTCGTGACGGAGATCCGCACGGTGGTGTTGGGAGCCTTCGCGGCGAACGTGCGCGGCCTCGGTGCGCTGCTCCTGCCGCTCCCCGGCGGTGCCGGACCCGGGGCCGCGCTGCAGCGCCTCGCGGACTTCGGGCTCCTGCACTGGCCGGCCTTCGTGTGGGTGTCGGTGTGGCTCATCGTGGTCGTGGGCTGCTCCTTCGCGTGGCGCATCCTCACCCCGGTGCTGCGCCGCGTTCGTGCGACCAGCGCCGCACCGCGCGACCTCTTCCCCCGCGACGTCGGGGACGAAGCGCCTCGCCCCCTGCCGGTCCGGCTGCAGGACGTCGCCTTCCGCTACCCGGACGCCGAGCGCGAGACGCTCGCCGGCGTCTCCTTCGCCGTGGAGCCCGGCGATCACGTCGCGGTGACCGGTGCCAACGGCACCGGCAAGTCGACGCTCATGCGCGTGCTCGCGGGGCTCCCACCGACGAGCGGCGACATCGTCCGGTCCGGACCGGTGGGATTGGGCCGGCCAGGGGGCACCGCCCTCGTGCTGCAGCACGCCGACAGCCAGGTGCTCGGTATCCGCGTCGCGGACGACGTGGTCTGGGGCCTGCCGGACGCGGTCGACGTGGATGTCGAGGGCCTGCTCGCGGAGGTCGGGCTCGCGGGGATGGGTGACCGGGACACCTCAGGCCTGTCGGGCGGGGAGGCGCAGCGCCTCGCCGTTGCGGCCGCCCTCGCCCGGCGGCCCGCGCTGGTCGTGGCCGACGAGGTCACCACCATGGTGGACCGCGACGGCCGGGACGAGCTGATGGACCTGCTCGGCGGCCTGACCCGGCGGCACGCGCTGGGCCTGGTGAACATCACGCACTATCCGGAGGAGGCGGCCGGGGCGGACCGCACCGTCGACCTCGGCAGCGCGCAACGCGCGGAGTCCCCGCCTCCCGTCGCGGGCCGGGCCGCCCGCCCCGACCCCGGAGGGCCGCTGCTCGTGCTGCGCGAAGTCCACTACGAGTACGACGCGGGCACGCCCTGGCGGCGCCCGGCGCTGCGCGGCGTTGACCTCGTGGTCCGCCAGGGTGAGGCGATGCTCCTGTGCGGCGGCAACGGTTCGGGCAAGTCGACGCTGGCCTGGGTGATGGCGGGGCTGCTCGCTCCGACCTCCGGGACCTGCGAGCTCGACGGTGCGCCCGTCACCGGACAGGTCGGTGCGGTGGCGCTCGCGCTGCAGGCCGCCCGCCTGCAGCTGGTGCGGGGGACCGCCGGCGATGCCCTCGCGGCGCTGGCCGGACTCCGCGGAGACGACGGGCCGGCGATCGCCCGTGCCCTCGCGTCCGTGGGCCTTCCCGCGGCGACGGCCGGTCTCCTGGTGGACCGGCTCAGCGGTGGTCAGCTCCGCCGGGTGGCGCTCGCGGGTCTCCTCGCGCGGGCACCGGGGCTCCTCATTCTCGACGAGCCGCTCGCCGGGTTGGACCTGCCCTCGCAGCGCGAGCTGATCGAGTTGCTGATCGGGATCCGGGACGGGGGCCAGGCGATGGTGATCATCTCGCACGACGTCGATCACCTGGACCGGCTGTGCGACCGGACCGTCCACCTCCGGCACGGCGTGATCGACGCGGAGGAGGTGGCATGAGCAGGGCGACGTCGCTGGTGCTGCGCCCGCTCCCGCGGCGTTCCTACCTGCACGATCTGTGGGCCGGTACGAAACTGCTGGCGGTGGCCGCGATCTCCGTCGTGCTCACGATCGACCCGGGGTGGCCCGTGATCGGCCTGTTCGCCGCGCTCCTCGTCCTCGCCGCCGCGGCGGCGAGGATCCCGCTCTCGGTGCTGCCCGCCGTCCCGCGGTGGGTGCTCGTGATGGTCGCGATCGGCGGCTGCCTGATGGCCGCGAGCGGCGGTGCGCCCCACGTGGACCTCGTCGGGGCGACCGTGGGCCTGGGCGGTGTGCTCAACCTCCTCCGCGTCATCCTGCTGGGGCTGGTGCTGCTCGGGGCGGGCGCCCTCATCGCGTGGACCACGGACCCCGCCGACGTGGCACCCGCTGCGGCGCGACTCGCCCGGCCACTGCGACCGCTGCGCGTGCCGGTGGACGAGTGGGCCGTCACGCTGGCGCTCGCGCTGCGCACGTTCCCGCTGATGATCGACGAGTTCCGGACCCTGGCGGCGGCGCGACGGCTGCAGCCGCCGCCCGCGGTGAAGCGTTCGCGCCGTGCCGATCTGGTCGACCTCTGCGTCGCGGCGATGGTGGTCTCCCTGCGGCGGGCCACGGAGATGGGGGAGGCCATCGCCGCCCGCGGCGGCACCGGCCGGCTGGTCGTCCACGCCGCGGGGCCGGGTCGCCTCGACGCCGTCGCGGCGGTGGTGGTGGTCGCCGCGTGCGCTTTCGCCCTGGCTCTCTAGATCGGCCCCAGACGCAATTGAACACCGTTTCCGACATTCTGACCTGCGGGTCTTCTGTCCGAAACGGTGTTCAATTCAAGGTGAGGATCAGTCGACGGCGACCAGGGGGTAGACGCCGTTCTCGTCGTGCACCTCGGTGCCGACGACGGGCGGGTTGAAGACGCACAGCATGCGCATGCGGGTCCTGGTGGTCACGGTGTGCCGCTCGTTGCCGTCGAGCAGGTACATCGTGCCGGGCGCGAGCGGGTACTCGACGCCGGTCTCCCGGTCGAGCAACGTGCCCTCGCCCTCCACGAGCCACACGGCCTCCACGTGGTTGGCGTAGTGGAACTCGTTGACGGTGCCGGGCTCGATGACGGTCTCGTGGAACGAGAAGCCGACCTTGTCGCCGCCGAGGACGATGCGCTTGCTGCGCCAGTGGCCGGCGGCGACGTCGCGCTCGGTACCGGTGATCTCGTCGGTCGTACGGACGATCATGCGGACAGCACCTTTCGGGTTGCGGTGGCGAGGATGTCGAGGCCGAGATCGAGCTCGGAGTCGGTGATGGTCAGCGGGGGCAGCAGCTTGACCACCTCGTCCGACGGGCCGGAGGTCTCCGCGAGGAGGCCCTGCTCGTAGGCGGCGGCGCACACCTGTCCGGCCTTGTCGGCGTCCGTGAAGACCAGGCCCTGGACCATGCCGCGGCCGCGGTGGCTCAGCTGCTCCGGGAACTCGGCGCACAGCTCGCCGAAGCGCTTCTCGATGTGCGCGCCCTTGCGGAGCGTCTCCTTCTCGAGGACGTCGTCCGACCAGAATTCGTCGATCGCGTGCTTGGCGGTGACGAAGGCCGGGTTGTTGCCGCGGAAGGTGCCGTTGTGCTCACCGGGGCCCCACACGTCGAGCTCGGGCTTCATCAGCGTGAGCGCCATCGGCAGGCCGTAACCGCCGATCGACTTCGAGAGGGTCACGATGTCGGGCGTGATACCGGCGGCCTCGAACGAGAAGAACGGACCGGTACGGCCGCAACCCATCTGGACGTCGTCGACGATCAGCAGCATGTCGTGCCGCTCGCACAGGTCGGCCAGCGCACGGAGCCACTCGGGGCGGGCGACGTTCACGCCGCCCTCGCCCTGGACCGTCTCGACGATGACGCCGGCCGGCTTGTTGAGACCGCTGCCGGAGTCGGCGAGCACCGCCTCGAACCACTGGAAGTCCGGTGCGACGCCGTCGAAGTAGTTGTCGAAGGGCATCGGGGTCGCGTGCACCAGCGGAATGCCGGCGCCGCCGCGCTTCATCGAGTTGCCCGTCACGGACAGTGCGCCGAGCGTCATGCCGTGGAAGGCGTTGGTGAAGTTGATGATCGACTCGCGACCCTTCACCTTGCGGGCGAGCTTCAGTGCCGCCTCCACGGTGTTGGTGCCGGTGGGGCCGGGGAACTGCACCTTGTAGTCGAGGCCGCGCGGCTTCAGGATCTTGTCCTCGAAGGTCTGCAGGAACTCGCCCTTGGCCACCGTCGACATGTCGAGCGAGTGGGTGATGTGCCCCTCGGAGATGTACTCCACCAGGGCCTGCTTGAGCTTCGGGTGATTGTGGCCGTAGTTGAGCGCGCCGGCGCCCGCGAAGAAGTCCAGGTAGCGGCGTCCGTCGCGGTCGATGAGCCATGAGCCCTCGGCCCGATCGAACACGGCGGGCCAGCCGCGCGAGTAGCTGCGCACCTGCGACTCGCGGGTGCTGAAGATCGAGGGCTGCTCGAAATCTGCGGTACTGGTGTGATCGTCGGTCAGGGTTGCCATGGTGATCCTCCTCTGGGCCGTGCAGCGCCCCGCGATCAAGCGGGGTCGATGGTGTACAGCTGCTCGGGATCGTGTGGTTCGGAATCAGTGGGGGAGATGTGATGCGAGGCGAAGAGATCGCTCACCGCGAGGGTGGACCCGCGCTTCTTCGCCACCGCGCCGAAGAGCTGTTGGGACGCGGTGTTGTCCGCGGTGATCGTGGTCTCCAGGCGTGAAACGCCCTCCACCGCAAGACGGTCCAACAGATCGATGAGCATGCGCGAGGCGATGCCGTGACCGCGGTGCGCGGCGTCCACCGCGACCTGCCACACGAACAGGGTGTCCGGGCGGTCGGGCCGACGGTAGCCCGTGACGAAACCCGCTACGGCGCCGTCGCGTTCGGCGACGATCGACGAGGCGGCGAAGTCACGGCACAGCAACGTATACGCATACGTCGAATTGAGATCGAGAACCTCGGTGTCGCGGGCGATTTCCCAGAGTCGAATCCCGTCGTCGATCGACGGGCGGCGGGTGCTGACCCCCGTTTTGGCGGGGGCTGTGGGATCGCTCTTGTGAGACGGGCTCATCGCTTTCGACGCTAACAACCGGCACTGGGGAAGTCACCCGCCCTCGGAAATCGGTCACCGGAACGCCGGGGTATCCCCAGCGAGTCGGGTCAATGTGAGATGGGTCACATCAGGGGTGTGGAGGGGTGATCCTCGCGAGTGCACCGATCTCCAGAGCCGCCCACAGCGCACCGTCGGGGCCGAGCGTGATGCCGTGCGGCTCGGAGGCCGGCGTCGGGAGCTCGTACCTGCGGATTCGTCCCTCATCGTCGATGGACCCGAGCGCATTGCCGGCCCACTCGGTGAACCACATCCGCCCGTCGGGGCCCGCGCAGATGGCGTGTGGGCGGGCGGCGGGGTCCACGAGCGGGTGCCGGGTGACGGTCCCGTCGGGCGCGATGCGGCCGATCCGCCCCGCCCCGATCTCCACGAACCAGACGCCGTCGTCCGCACCCGCCGCGATGCCCACCGGCGCGCTGCCGGCGTCGAGGGGGACGGTGCGGATCGACCCGTCGACGTCGATCCGGCCGATCGCGTCGGCCTGATTGAGCGGGAACCAGAGCGCGCCGTCGGGGCCCGCGGCGATCGCGGACGGGAAGGCGCCCGCGATGGGCAGGTCGAACGCGGTGACCTCGCCCGTGACCGTGGCCCGGCCGATCCGGTTCGTGGCCGTGGCGGTGAACCACAGCGCACCGTCGGGCCCCGTCGCGAGGCCGTACGGCCCGCAGCCCGGTGCGAGATCGATGTGCGAGACCTCGCCCTCGACGGTGATCCGGCCGAGCCGGTGGGCGCGGTACTCGGTGAACCACAGGGCGCCGTCGGGTCCCGGGACGATGATGGTCGGGCCGGTGTCGGCGCCGGCGGGGAAGCGCACGGTCTCGCCCGTCGCGACGTCGTACCGGCCGATCTCCCCACTCCCGACCAATGTGAACCAGAGTCCGTCGTCCGGCCCGGTGGCCAGGGCGTACGGGCCGTCGCCGGGCACGGGGTGGATCGAGATCGTCATCCGGTGGGCTCCTGTTCGGCGAGGAAGGCGTCGACCTCCGCGGCGGTCGGGGCCGCCGCCGCGCCCGCGGCGGTGGCCGTGAGGGCCCCGGCGGCGTTGGCGCGGCGCAGGCGCTCGGCGGGAGGCAGGTCCCAGTGGGCGGCGAGGGCTCCGGCGAAGGCGTCCCCGGCGCCGGTGGTGTCGACGACCTCCACCGCGAAGCCGGGCGTCTCGACGGTGCCGTCGGGCCCGCAGGCACGGGCGCCGTCGCCGCCGAGGGTGGTGACGACGTGCGGCACGCGCTCCACGGCCTCCGCGAGCGCCTCCTCCTCGTCCCGGTTGACGATGACGGCGTCGAGGAGGTCGACGAGGTCGTCGGGCAGCGCCTGCACGGGGGAGGGGTTGAGCAGGACGACGGTCCCCGCCTCGCGCGCGGCGCGCGCGGCGTCGACGACGGCCGGCAGGGGGATCTCGAGCTGCAGGAGGAGGACGTCCGCCTCGGCGATCGCCGCACGCGTCGCGTCGCCGACGGTCACGGCGCCGTTCGCGCCCGGCACCACCACGATGTGGTTCTCGCCCGAGGCGTCCACCGTGACGTTCGCGAACCCGGTGCTGCCGTCCACCCGCGCGACGCGGGTGACGTCCACGTCCGCCGCGGCCAACGAGTCGAGGACCGTCTCGGCGGCGGCGTCCTCGCCGACCGCACCGATGAACACCGTCGAGGCCCCGGCGCGCGCCGCGGACCGGGCCTGGTTCGCCCCCTTGCCGCCCTGCCCGAAGGCCACCGACTGCCCGGTCACCGTCTCACCCGGCTGCGGGAAACGCTCGCACACCGTGACCGCGTCCAGGTTCACGCTGCCCACCACGACCACTGACGTCATGCCCGCACCCTACGGCGCACCGCGGCCGTAGGCTCGGCCCATGACCATGATTCGTCCGTTCCTCATGTTCCAGGGCGGGGTCGCCGCCGCGGCGATCGAGCTGTACGTGGCGGCCTTCGACGGCGCAGTGCTCTCCTCGGTCCCGCACGCCGATCCGGGGCAGGGAATCCAGCTCGCGGAGTTGGTGATCAAGGGGGAGCACGTCCTGGTCAGCGACAGTGCGGTCGATCACGCCTTCGACTTCACCCCGTCGACCTCGTTGTTCGTGGACTGCGACGACCGCGAGGAACTGGAGCGCCTGACGGAGACCCTCGGCGCGGGTGGGAGGACCTACATGCCGCTGGGCGCGTACGGATTCTCCACCGCCTTCGCCTGGGTCGGGGACCGGTTCGGCGTGTCCTGGCAGCTCAACCTCGCCTGACGGTCCGCCGTACCCGGACGCGCCCCGGGCGGCCGGGCTCGCGTCACGCTGAGTGCAAGCCTGGGCGGGTGCCGGCCCGCGGCCTAGCGTCGGCCGATATGAGCCGTCAGATCCGTTTCAACGCCTTCGACATGAACTGCGTCGCCCACCAGTCCCCGGGGCTGTGGCGGCACCCGGAGGACCAGTCGCACCGGTACAAGGAACTCGGCTACTGGACGGACCTGGCGAAGCTCCTGGAGCGCGGCACCTTCGACGGCATCTTCATCGCCGACGTCCTGGGAATCTACGACGCTTACAACGGCAACGGCGACGCGGCGATCAGGCACGCGGCGCAGGTCCCCGTCTCCGACCCGATCCTGCTGGCCTCGGCCATCGCGGGCGCGACGGAGCACCTCGGCATCGGCATCACGGCGGGCACGGGCTTCGAGCACCCCTTCCCCTTCGCGCGCAGGCTGACCACGCTGGACCACCTCACGAACGGCCGGATCGGCTGGAACGTGGTGACCGGCTACCTGCCGTCCGCGGCGCAGAACATGGGGCAGCTCGACCAGCTGCAGCACGACGAGCGCTACGACCACGCCGACGAGTACCTGGAGGTGCTCTACAAGCTGTGGGAGGGCTCGTGGGAGGACGACGCGGTGATCCGCGATCGCCAGAGCGGCGTCTTCACCGATCCGTCGAAGGTGCATCCGATAGGTCACCACGGCAAGTACTTCGACGTGCCGGGCATCCATGTGGGGGAGCCGTCGCCGCAGCGCTCGCCGGTCATCTACCAGGCCGGGGCGTCGCCGCGCGGGCTGAAGTTCGCGACGGAGAACGCCGAGGCGATCTTCGTGGCGGCGCCCACCAAGGCGATCCTGAAGAAGCTCGTCCGCACGATCCGGGAGGGCCTCGTCGCGAACGGCCGTGACCCCTACTCGGCCAAGGTCTACACGCTGCTCACCATCGTGACGGACGAGACGGAGGCCAAGGCGCAGGCCAAGCTCGAGGAGTACCACCGTTACGCCAGCATCGAGGGCTCGCTGGTCTTCATGTCCGGCTGGATGGGGGTGGACCTGGGCGCCTACGACCCGAGCGACCCGGTCGGCGATGTGCAGTCCAACGCCATCATCTCCGCCGTCTCCAACTTCCAGCAGGCCGATCCGTCCGGCAAGGAGTGGACGGTCGAGGACATCGGCAAGTGGGGCCGCATCGGCGGTATGGGACCGGTCCTCGTCGGCTCCGCCGAGCGCGTCGCCGACGAGCTGCAGGAATGGGTCGAGGAGACGGACGTGGACGGCTTCAACCTGGCCTACGCCATCACGCCCGGCACCTTCGAGGACATCGTCGAGTTCATCGTCCCGGAACTGCGGCGACGGGGCGTGTACCCGTCGGAGTACGCGCCGGGGACGCTGCGCAACAAGCTGTTCGGGCGGGGTGACCGGTTGCCCGCCGATCACCCCGCCCAGCGCCACCGCTACATCCGCGCGGACGACGAGGCCCACGCGGGCGCGCCCGCCTAGGGTTCAGGCGGCGGGCAGTTCCTTGCTGTAGAGCGAGGCGCCCTTGGCGTCGCGCAGGTGCACCGTCAGAGCGCGCGTGCCGCCGTCGATGGTGACCTGCCCGAAGTGCTGGAAGCCCTCTGCGGGGGAGACGTTCGCCTTGTCGGGGGCGTGCACGAACTCGTACTGCGCGCCGAACGTGCCGTCCAGCGGGCTCTGCGGGAAGGCGCCCGCGTTGAGCGGGCCCGAGACGAACTCCCAGAACGGCGAGAAGTCCTGGAAGGCCGCCTTGTCCGGGTGGTAGGAGATCGCCGCGGTGTAGTGCACGTCCGCGGTGAGGTACACGACGTTCTTCACGTCCTTGGTCCGGGAGAGGATGCGGGAGAAGGCGATCTCGCGGCCCAGCGGGGCTCCGTTCTCGCCCTGCGCGACGGCCTCCATCGACTTCGGTCCGCCGTCCTTCGGATCGGTGGCGGCGTCGGGCACGACGATGCTCAGTGGCAGGTCGTTCGCGACCACCTTCCACACGGCCTTCGACGAGGTCAGGCCGTCGATCAGCCACTGCGTCTGCTTGTCGCCGAGGATCCCGGCGTCGTTGGCGGTGGCCCAGGCGTTGGGGTTCGGGTCCTTGTAGCTGCGCATGTCGAGCACGAAGACGTCCAGCAGGGGTCCGTAGGAGATCTTGCGGTACAGGCGACCATCCGCGGCTTCCGTGGGCTGCACCGGCTGCCATTCCCGCCACGCCCGGTAGGCGAAGTCCGCCAGCTTGTTCACGTCGGTCTCGGTGTAGCCCTTGCGGTTCTGCCCGGCCAGGTTCTCGCCGGGGAACCAGTTGTTGATCACCTCGTGGTCGTCCCACTGGATCAGCTGCGGCACGTTCGCCGCGAACCGCCGGTAGTGCTCGTCGGTGAGGTTGTAGGCGTAGTTGCCCCGGAAGTCCTCCAGGGTCTGCGCCACGTGGTCCTTCGCCGCGGCGGTCACATTGCGGTAGACGGTGCCGTCGTTCTGCTTCTGGGTCTCCGGAACCGGGTTGTCGGCGTAGATCGCATCGCCCGAGTGGAGGAAGAAGTCGGGCCGCACATCGGCGATGGCGCCCATGATCGCCATCCCGCCGTCGCGGTTGATGCCCCAGCCCTGGCCGACGACATCGCCGGACCACGTGAAGTTCACGTTCCCCGCCGCCGACGGCGCCGTGCGGAAGGTGCCCGCCACCGGCTCCGACCTCGCACCGTTCTCGCCCTCGAGGGTCACGCGGTAGTGCACCGTCTGGCCGGGCTCCAGGCCGGTGACGCGGAACCGTCCGGCACCGTCGGACGACGGATCGAGCTGCGGCCCCTCGAAGCGGCGCGGGTTGCTGAAGGACTCCGACGAGGCCGTCTCGACGATCATCCGTGCGGGCGCGTCCGAGCGGGCCCAGAGGAGCGCACCGTCGGTCCGGGGGTCGCCGGACGCGATGCCGTGCGTGAGGGACGGCCGTCTGCGCACCACCCCTGGCGAGGACGAGGCGGCGGCACCGTCGGACGAGCTGCCGCACGCCGACAGGAGCGAGCCGGCGGGGATCAGCAGGGCGCCGGCGGTGCCGGCCTTGAGGAGGGAGCGGCGCGAGAAGAGCGAATCACTGAGGGGCATTGCGGAAACGATGCCGCAGTCCGGTTCCGGATCGGCGAACAACCGGTTACCAGCGGGGATGCGAACCGGTGTCCACATGGTGAACCACTAAGGGTGGATCGATACTTCGATTCTGTTAACGTCGAACGCGCGGTAATCACACGTCCGGTGGGCCCAGCAGTGTCTAGCCACAGGCAAGCCCGGTCCGCACGGTGACCAACGCCAGGGGCTGATCTGCATGCCTGATAACTCAACAACGCCCTCCGTGCCGTCCCCGCTGTCCATCGCGGGACTCCAGGAGACCGAACAGCAGCACAAGAGCAAGCTGCACAAAGCCATCGCGGCATCGGCGATGGGCAACTTCACCGAGTGGTTCGACTACGGCGTCTACGCCGCGACGACCGCGTACCTGACCCAGGCCTTCTTCCCGGGCACGCTCGGCACCCTGGGCACGCTGCTCGGTTTCGCCGTGTCGTTCGCCCTGCGTCCGCTCGGCGGATTCGTCTGGGGCCCGCTCGGCGACCGGCTCGGCCGGAAGGTCGTGCTGGCGACCACCATCCTGCTGATGGCCGGATCGACGGCGCTGATCGGTGTGCTGCCCACGCATGCGCAGGTGGGTGTGCTCGCGCCGGTTCTGCTCATCGGCCTTCGCGTGGTGCAGGGCTTCTCGACCGGTGGTGAGTACGGCGGCGCCGCGACCTTCATGGCGGAGTACTCGCCGGACGGCAAGCGCGGCCGCTACGGCAGCTTCCTCGAGTTCGGCACCATGTGCGGTTTCGCCGGTGGTACGGCCTTCGTGCTGCTCCTACAGCAGCTGCTCACGCGCGACGAGATGTACGACTGGGGCTGGCGCATCCCGTTCTTCGTCGCGATCCCACTGGGCTTCGTGGGCTGGTACCTGCGGCACCAGCTGGACGACACTCCCGTCTTCGAGGAGATGGCCGAGGAGCAGGAGCACCAGGGCTCCGCCTGGCAGCGCTTCGTGTCCCTGCTGCGGGACTACAAGCGCCCCATCATGATCATGTTCGGGCTGGTCATCGCCCTCAACATCGCGAACTACACCCTGATCGCGTACATGCCCACCTACCTGCACGGCACGATCGGCATGACCGAGTCCGACTCGTCGATCCTGATGCTGATCGGCCAGGTCGCGATGGCGCTGTGCATCCCGTTCTTCGGCGCACTCTCGGACCGCACGGGACGCAAGCCGATGTGGTGGTTCTCGCTGATCGGCCTGCTGGTGATGGCCTGGCCCATGTTCTGGCTCATGGGCCAGGGATTCGGTTGGGCGATCCTCGGATTCGTGGTGCTCGGGCTGCTGTACATCCCGCAGCTGTCGACCATCACCGCGACCTTCCCGGCGATGTTCCCCACGCAGGTGCGCTACGCGGGGTTCGCCATTTCGTACAACGTGGCGACCGCCGCCTTCGGCGGTACGGCGCCGCTGGTCAACGACGCGGTGGTGGAGAACACCGGCTGGCTGCAGTTCCCGGCCTTCTACATGATGGGGGCCTGCGTCATCGGCCTCATCGCGCTGCCGTTCCTGCAGGAGACCAAGGGCTGCTCGATCCGCGGCACCGAGGTGCCCGGGCCGGACACCGATGCCACCCGCCTCGCGCAGATCGAGGAGGCGAAGCTCGCCCAGGCGAGCTGACGGCCGTGACTAGAGTGGAGCGGTGACCAGGATCATCGCCGGGGCGGCACGCGGGCGCAGGCTCGCAGTGCCGCCCCGCGGCACTCGTCCCACCTCGGATCGCGTGCGCGAGGCACTGTTCAGCGCGCTCCAGTCCCGCCTCGATTTCGACGAGCTGTCCGTCCTCGACCTCTACGCGGGGTCGGGGGCGCTGGGCTTCGAGGCCCTGTCCCGGGGCGCCGCCCGCGCCGTGCTCGTCGACGCGGATGCGAAGGCCGTCGCGGTGATCAACCAGAACGCGCGCACCGTCGGCCTGCCGGGCGCGACCGCGCACCGTCGGGCGACGAGGGCCTTCCTCGAACTCCCGGCGCAGTCCTACGACCTCGTCTTCCTCGACCCGCCCTACGACCTGCCGGCAGACGCCGTCGACGGCGACGTGGCCGCGCTGACCGCAGGCTGGCTCGCGCCCGGCGCCCACGTCGTCGTGGAGCGCTCGGCGCGCACGGCCGCCACCGCATGGCCGGAGGGCTTCGAACCCGAGCTGACGCGCGACTACGGGGAGACGCGCGTGGAGATCGCCGTCTGGCAGGATGACCGGGCATGAGCAAGGCGTGCTGCCCCGGATCGTTCGACCCGATGACCAACGGCCACCTGGACATCTTCCGCCGCGCCGCGCGGATCTTCGACGAGCTGGTGATCACCGTCGTCGTCAACCCCAACAAGCAGGGCATGTTCTCGATCGACGAGCGGATCGCGCTGATCGAGGAGAACGTGGCGGACCTGCCCGGGGTCACAGTCGACCGGTGGACGGGGCTGCTCGTCGACTACGCGCGTCAGGAGGGCGTCGCGTGCATCCTCAAGGGCCTGCGCAACTCGACGGACTTCGACTACGAGCTGCCGATGGCCGGCATGAACATGCACCTCACCGGTGTCGAGACCGCGTTCCTCACCACCGCGCCGGAGTTCTCCTACGTGTCGAGCTCGCTGGTCAAGGAGGTCGCGAAGCTCGGCGGCGACGTCTCCGCGTTGATCCCGCCGAACGTGCAGAAGGCCGTGGCCGCCAAGCTGTCGTGAAATCGGCCGATGTCGAGCCGGCAGCGCATATATCCGGCGCGAACTGCAATTCGGCGGATTCCCCGGGGGTCGACACGCGGCGGCGCCGTTACGGCGAAACATCGGTCCCACGCGTCACAATGGGTGTATGTACCGCGTATTCGAAGCACTGGACGAGCTGGGCGCCATCCTGGAGGAGGCGCGCAGCGTCCCCATGACCGCCGGGTGCCTCGTGCCCCGCGGTGATGTGCTCGAGCTCCTCGACGACATCCGCGACGCCTTCCCGGCCGACCTCGACGACGCGCAGGACGTGCTCGATCAGAAGGATCGCCTGATCAGCGAGGCGCGCACCCACTACGACACCACGGTGACCCAGGCCAATTCCGAGGCCGACGCCACGCTGAGCCGTTCCCGCGCCGAGGCCGACCGGCTCCTGGCGGATGCGAAGGCGCAGGCTGATCGCATGGTCGCCGAGGCGCACCAGCACGCCACCGGCCTTGTCGCCGAGGCGCGGGCCGAGGACGAGCGGATCCGTCGCGGCGCTCAGCGTGAGTACGAGGCCGTGACCGGCCGCGCCCGCGCCGAGGCCGAGCGCCTCGTCGCCGACGGCAACGCCGCGTACCAGCGGTCGGTGGCCGAGGGTATCGCCGAGCAGGAGCGCCTCGTCGCCGAGACCGAGGTCGTGGCCGCGGCCAAGGGCGAGTCGGATCGCATCATCGACGCCGCGCACGCCGAATCCGATCGCCTGCGCGGGGAGTGCGACGTCTACGTCGACACCAAGCTCTCGCAGTTCGAGGAGGTGCTCGGCGCCACCATGCGGTCCGTGAACCGCGGCCGGCAACAGCTCCGCACCGCCGCGGGCGTGCACGACTACAGCGATCACGGCGCCGCCGACGGCTACCTCGAGGAGTTCGCCGAATCACGGGTCGACGCGCGGTAGGCGGGTTGACGTACAATCGGGTGTTTGGCTTGACCTGACGAGTTCCCGAGGATTGTTGTGAACGAACCCAATGCCGCCGTGCGCCAGCCGGCCGGTAAGCCGTACGTACTCGACGTCCGGGCCTTCGGGCGGCGGCCGGGCACCTCAGCGCAGGTGCACCGCACGGTGGCCGCGCCCGAGCGCATCGGCGTCGACCTGATCGGAATCGAGACCGGCGAGGAGGTCGACCTCGATCTGCAGGTCCAGGCCGTCTCCGAGGGCGTCCTCGTGACCGGCACCGTCAGCGCGAACACCGCGGGACAGTGCGCCCGCTGCCTCGATCCGCTGTCGGGCGCGCTCAACCTGTTCCTGACGGAGCTGTACGCGTACCCCGAGAGCGAGACCGCGAAGACCACCGACGACGACGAGATGTACCGCATCGAGGACGACATGATCGACCTCGAGCAGGCCATCATCGACGCCGTCGGCATGGAGCTGGCCCTCGACCCGACGTGCTCCGAGGACTGCCCGGGCCTGTGCCAGGGCTGCGGCGAGAAGCTGGCCGACCTGCCCGCCGATCACCACCACGAACAGATCGATCCTCGCTGGGCCGGACTCGCGAAGTTCGCCACCGACGGCGAGGCCGACACGAAGTGAGCAAGCGTCTCCCCGCGCCGCCCGCCACGGACCGCGCCCCGCTGCTCGAAGCCCTGGGTGTCGCGCTCGACGACGAACTGCTCACCCTCGCCCTGACGCACCGCTCCTACGCCTACGAGGCGGGCGGGCTGCCCACCAACGAGCGGCTCGAGTTCCTCGGCGACAGCGTGCTCGGGATCTCGGTCACCGAGTGGCTGTACACGACCCATCCGGACAAGCCCGAGGGCGAGCTCGCGAAGATCCGCGCCAGCGTGGTCAACATGCACGCCCTCGCCCGCGTGGCCCGCGGGCTGGGGGAGGGCGGCCTCGGCGCGCACCTCTACCTGGGGCGCGGTGAGGAGCTGACCGGCGGCCGCGACAAGGACTCGATCCTCGCCGACGGCACCGAGGCACTGCTCGGCGCGGTGCACATCGAGCACGGCATCGACACGGCCCGCGAGGTCGTTCTGCGCCTGTTCCTGCCGTTGCTGACGGCGTCGTCGTCGATGGGCGCGGGACTGGACTGGAAGACCTCGCTGCAGGAGCTCACCGCGGAGCGGGATCTCGGCGCGCCGGCGTACCGCATCACGTCGACGGGGCCGGACCACGACAAGGAGTTCACCGCCGTCGCGGTGGTGGACTCCAGCGACCTCGGCGAGGGTGTGGGCCGTACCAAGAAGGAGGCCGAGCAGAAGGCCGCCGCGGCCGCCTGGAAGTCGCTGGACGGGGGAGCGGTCGGCCCTGCCGCCGGGGACGCGCCGGCGGGCGACGCCGAGTCGGCCTGATGCCCGAGCTGCCCGAGGTCGAGGTCGTCCGGCGCGGTCTGGTCGATCACCTGGTCGGCCGCGGCGTCACCTCCGTGGAGGTGCTGCACCCCCGCGCCGCGCGCCGCCACGTCGCCGGCGAGGCGGACCTCATCGGCCAGATCACCGGTGCCGATGTGGAATCCGCACAGCGGCGGGGCAAGTTCCTGTGGCTGCCGCTCGCGCGCGGCGGCGCCTCCGCCGACGCCGCGATCGTCGTGCACCTGGGCATGAGCGGGCAGATGCTGGTCGGGCCGGGCGACGACCGGCACCTGCGCATCCGGGCCGGATTGTCCGACGGTGCCGTGCTCCGGTTCGTCGACCAGCGCACCTTCGGCGGCTGGGCCGTGGACCCGCTCGAGGAGGTCGCCGGCACGTTCGTGCCCGCGTCCGTGGCGCACATCGCTCGCGACCCGCTGGACCCGCTGTTCGACCGCGACGCCGTGGTCGCGCGGATGAAGCGCAAGGACACCGAGATCAAGCGCGTGCTGCTGGACCAGACCGTGATCTCCGGCGTGGGCAACATCTACGCCGACGAGGCCCTCTGGCGCTCGGGTGTCCACGGCCGCCGTCGTGCCTCCGCCCTGACCAAACCCGCGCTCGGCCGGCTGATCGACGACGCCACCGACGTGATGCGGAGCGCGCTCGACCAGGGCGGCACCAGCTTCGACTCGCTGTACGTGAACGTCAACGGCCAGTCGGGCTACTTCGAGCGGTCGCTCAACGCCTACGGGCGCGACGGTGAGCCGTGTCGCCGGTGCGGCACCATCATGCGTCGTGAGTCCTTCATGAACCGGGGCTCGCACTTCTGCCCGAGCTGTCAGACGGTGCCGCGCCGCTGAGGCCGGAGATCGGCGGACGTACCACCGGGATGAGTCCGCGAAACAGCATCGCCATGATCGCGGCCACCAGGACGAATCCCAGAGGCGCGGAGGGCATCGTCGTGAAAGCGGACTTCACGAGAACCATCAGGCCGTAGCCGATCGTCCCGACGATGGCGGTGTTCAGGATCCACGCCGTGGTCAGACGGCGATACTCCTCGGGGTGCTCGGTCCAATAGGCCCGAACCGCCGGTTTCATCCGCGGGCTGAAGCCGCGGCCCACGAGTGGTACTGCGATCGCGACGAAGACGACCGTCGCTCCGAACGTTATGAGCTGGTTCTCGACGTACGTCGAGCGTGGAACCGCGCCGGCGCCCCTCCCGCCCGACTGTGGATACGCCTCCGGGCCGGCCACGTAGACCAGTCCGAGTACGACGAGGAAGAACAACAACGACCCGAGATACAGCCCCCACTGCTTCTGCATGGCCCCACGGTAGGTCTCACCCCGTCGGGGAGTGCGGGCTCCGGCTCGAGTGCCGGGATTCTCACATTCGACGTTCCGAGGGAACCGAACACCGATGCGGTGCGTCGTCGTCAGAGCGCCTTCGGCTCCGTGCTTCCAAGCCGCGACGTGCGGACTTCGGAGGCCCACGCCTCAGCTTCCACGAGACGCAGTTGCGCAGCGAGATCACCGCGAGGGCGGGGCGTCGGCGGCTCCTCGTCCATCGAGAAGTCAGGGGCACGAGTGCGATCCGCGAAGATCAGTGCCTGCAACTCCTGCATGCGGGTGAAGTACCGATCCGTGGGGAAGAAGCCGAAACGGTGGTCGTCACGGGCATCGGCCACGGTGGTCGAATACACCCGCTCCATGCGCAGCCGCTCAGCCTCGGCAACGGACATGGGCCAGCACTCGATCCGCTCCAGATCCGCGAGGAGCTCGGCGCCCACCGCGAACCGGGCTGGTTGATCCGGCAGTAGGTTCGGCGCCTCGCCGTACTCCACGACCCACCCTTCGGGGGCGTGCGTGATACGCGTGGGCCGTGTCCACGGCGTGATCCGGGTGCCGTACATCGTCGGGCGGCTGCGCATCGCCTCGTCAGTGGGCTCTGGATTGCCGCCGTACTCGACCGGCGCCGTGGGCGGCCAGAAGAACTCGAGCGGCACCTCATCAGGCACAGTGAGATCGGTGACGACCCATCCCCGGGCCAGCAGACGCGAGTCGACATCATCCTGGAACAGTCGCACGGCATCGGTCAGGCGGCGAATCTCCTCGTCAGCGGACATGCGCCCATTCTCCGCTGAGGGGGTGACAAGTTTGGCGCGGTCAGTTGATGATCTCGCCGCGATCGGTGGGGGCCTTCGAGATCAGGGTGTCGCGCCACATCTGCAGCGCCTCGGGGGTGAGTCGGGTCCAGTCGGTCACCTCGGCGACGATGCGCAGCGGCTCGGTGCTGCGGTACGACCGGGTGGGGTTGCCGGGGAACTTCTTGTCGGTGACGTTGGGGTCGTCCTCGAACGCGCCCGTGGGCTCCACCTCGTAGACGCGCGGGGCGGCACCGTCGGACTTGAGCTCGGAGGCGAGCTCCGCGGCGAGCCCGGCACCGTCGCGGAGGGCGGTGAAATAGATGTGGTTCATCACCACGTCGGGGCGGTAGTTCGAGACGAAGCCCGCGCTGAGCAGGTCGCCGGGCTGGAGGTCGGCGGTGGTCCCGTGGAAGAACGGGCCGGTTTCCGAGGAGGCGCTCATGGACTCAGGGTATCCGTGGGAGGCCGGAGGGCGCGCCAGAGAAGGTGCGCCGTGCTCACGGCGATGACCGCGAGGACGACCCAGATGCCCACACCGAGCACGGGATTCCCGTCCGGACTCACGATCGCGCCCGTCACCGAGACGGCCAGGAGCAGGAGGACCGCGCTCCCCACCGTGAGGAGGTAGCGCTGCAGGAGGGCGTCCAGGCCGGATCGGTGCTCCGGGTCGAGCCAGTACGCCCGCGCGGTCGGCGGGAGATTGATCAGGCCGTCCGGGATCGCGGACGTGCACGCCGCGAGCACGCCGAACAGGGCCGCGAGACCGGCGGTCGAGGCCGCCAGGATAGCGAGCGCCGAGCCGCGGGGCCGCCACGCGTCCGGGGTCCCACCTCCGCCCCAGTGCGTGGGGAACGGGTCGGGCCCGGACGCCGCGGCCCACGCGAGGCTCGCGCCGCAGAGCACGACCGCGGCGAGGAAGATCCACCAGCGAGGTCGCATGCCCACAACGTTACCGTGGCGAACGACTGTCGCTCCGGCCGGGGCGGGCTCCGCGCGCCGTCGTCGAGGACCGCTTGGGCGGGTGCATGAGCAACCAGATCAGGTATCCGACGGACCCCACCAGCGCGACGAGGAAGAGGATCACCAGCGTCGACTTCGCGGCGGTCTCGGTGGGGTCGATGACCGTCACCACGAACGTCGCGCCCTGCAGAACCAGGAAGAGGCCACCCGCCCAGAGCAGGAAGCCGGAGACGATGTCGTCGAACGCGGGACGGTGCGCGGGGGACAGCCAGTAGTCGCGCCGGGGCGTGCGGATGACGGAGGCCGGAATCCGCGGCGCCGTCAGCGCGAGAACCGCGAACAGCACGGCCACACCCGCGGCGATGCCAGCGTGCAGCGGCACGGCTTCGCCGCGCGGGGTGCACGAATCCGGCTGCCCGGACAGGCCGAAATGCGTCGGGAAGGGGTCCGGCCCGGAGGCGGCCGCCCACGCCGCTGCGGCCGCGTACGCGAGGACGGTTCCGAGGAAGGACCACCACCGTGCGCGCATGGCTCAACGCTACCGCCCGACCACGGCCGGCACCGGGCCGCCGGGCACCGGTCGCGGCCGGTGCTGCCGTAGATTGGACATATGGCCGACGACACGAACGCGCAGGCACCGTCCACCGAACTCTGGGTCGAGCGCACCGGCGTGCGCCGCTACACCGGGCGCAGCTCGCGGGGTGCCGAGGTGCTCGTGGGCTCGGTGGACGTGGAGGGTGTGTTCACCCCCGGTGAGTTGCTCAAGATCGCGCTCGCGGCGTGCAGCGGCATGTCCACCGATCACGTGCTCGCGCGGCGCCTCGGCGACGACTACGACGCCACCGTGCGCGTCTCCGGCGACGCCGACCGGGAGAACGAGACCTACCCCGAGCTCAACGAGATCCTCGAACTGGACCTCTCCGAGCTCGACGAGGCGGGCCGGGAACGGCTGATCACCGTCGCGCGCCGCGCCGTCGATCAGGTGTGCACCGTGGGCCGCACGCTCAAGGCCGGCACCACCGTCAATCTCGACATCACGTCGGAGTAGCGAGTGCCCGACGAGCAGTCCCGGATGACGGCCTGGGTGCACGGTCAGGTGCAGGGCGTCGGCTTTCGCTACTGGACGAAGACTCAGGCCCTGGAACTGGGCCTGCTGGGCTACGCTGCCAACCAGCCCGATGGGCGTGTGCGCGTCGTGGTCGAGGGCGACCGGTCCGCGTGCGAGACTTTGCTGCAGCGTCTGTGGTCGGGGCACACTCCGGGGAGGGTCGATCTGGTCGTGGAACTTTTCGGGCCCGCACGAGGCGGGCTCCCGTCGTTCGAGGAGAGGTGAGGCATGCAGCCGCCCGTTCCTGAGAACCGCCCCGTGGGCGACATCCCCGGGCCGGAGTCGAACCACCTGCCGCCCGTCCCCGGGCTCCCGCCTCAGGTGAACCTGCCCGATACCGTCGAACCGCCGCGGCGACCCGGCCGGATCCGCGAGCAGGACGAGAACACCACCGCCCGCCCCGAATCGGTGGCCGAGGCGCGTGCCCGGCAACGGGCCCAGCGCCAGCGCGCCGAGGACGAGGAACGCGAGGCGGCGGAGGCCGCGGCCGCGGCGGCGAAGAAGAGCCGGCGCCGCAAGCAGATGATCGGTGCCGGCGTCGGTGTCGGTGTCGTCGGCGCGATCGCCCTGTTGTACGTCGCGATCCCGGACAACGACAACACCCAGAACGTGAACACGCAGACGGCGTACTGCACCGTCGACGGCGACCAGGTGGTCTCCGACGACTACTGCTCGCGCGGAACCTACAACCCGGTGACCGGCTTCATCTTCCTCAACGGGATGAGCTACCGGTACAACTACGGAGGCTCCTACAACAACGGCAGGCTCACCGGCGGCAGCTACGACCGCCCGCCCAACACCGCGTTCCGTACGTCGTCGGGCGCGGCGGTGGACCCCGCGAAGACCACCTCCTTCGGTACCAACGGCCAGAGCAACGCGGCGAGCAAGCCCGCGCCGCCCGCGGCCGGGTCCAAGTCCGGTGGAAGCGGGACGAAGGCAGGCAGCAACAACGGCTCCTCCGGCAAGAACATCGACCGCGGTGGCCTCGGCACCGGTAGTAAGGGCGGCAGCTCCAAGGGCGGCTCCGGATCGAGCGGTTCCTGATGCGGCGCATGCGGGGAACGCCCCGCGAGGGCTGGCAGCGGACGGTCGAATCGCAGGGCCTGGTGTTCGGCACGCCCGCGCGCGACGGTGCGGGCGACAGCCGGAACTACTGGGACGAGTCGGTGTTCTACGAGTTCGACATGGACGAGGTGCTCTCCCTCGAGGCGCAGGTCGAGGTGCTGCACTCGATGTGCCTCAAGGCCGTCGAGAACGTGATCCTCACCGAGCGGTACGCCGATTTCGGCATCCCCGAGTGGGCCTGGGGCGCGATCGAGGAGTCCTGGAAGCGGCAGGACCCGCACGTGTACGGCCGCTTCGACCTGCGCTACGACGGTCGGCGGCCCGCGAAGCTGCTCGAGTACAACGCGGATACGCCCACGTCGCTGTTGGAAGCCGCTGTGGTGCAGTGGTACTGGTTCCAGGACACGGCTCCGGACAAGCGCTCGTGGGACGAGGGCGGGTACGACCAGTGGAACTCGCTGCACGAGTCGCTGGTGGCGCGCTGGGGCGAGATCCGGAACGTGATCCCGCCGTCGGAGTTGCATTTCACCTGGTCCGGCGCCGACGCGACGGGCGAGGACCACGTGACCACCGGCTACTTGCAGGAGACGGCCGCCGAGGCGGGCTTCGACACCGTCGGCCTGCCCATCGAGGACATCGGCTGGGACCACGACCTGAAGACCTTCGTCGATCTCGAGGACGCCCCCATCCACTCGGTGTTCAAGCTCTACCCGTGGGAGTGGATCCTCGAGGACGACTTCGGCAAACGGGTCGTCGAATCCATCCCCGCGACCACGTGGATCGAGCCGCTGTGGAAGGCGATCCTCTCCAACAAGGCGATCCTCGCGGTGCTCTGGGAGATGTACCCCGACCACCCGAACCTGTTGCCCGCCTATATCGACAGCCCCGGCTTCCTCACCGAGTACGTGAAGAAGCCCAAGCTCGGGCGCGAGGGCGCGAACCTCACGATCGTGGACGGGGGCCGGGAGACCGCCACCGGTGGCGTCTACGGCGCCGAGGGCTACGTGTACCAGATGTTCGACCCGCTTCCCGAGTTCGACGGCTATCGCCCCGTGATCGGCGCCTGGGTCGTCGGCGACGAGTCCGCCGGTATCGGCATCCGCGAGACCTCCGGCCTCATCACCGACGACGGTGCCGCGTTCATCCCGCATCGCATCACTCCGAAAGGCACGACCGCATCATGAACACGACCTTCCTCGCCGCCGCAGACCTGGGCACCCTGGGCAAGGGCATCGGCGCGATCTGCCTCTACGCCCTCGTCGGCCTGGTGCTGATGGTGGCCGGCTTCTACGCCGTCGACCTGTCCACCCCCGGCAAGCTGCGCGACCTCGTGAAGGCCGGCAAGCCCAACGCCACCTACATCACGGGCGCCGGCATGCTCTCGATGGCGTTCATCATCGTCGTCGCGATCTACGCGAACTACACCGGCGGCGGCGACCTGTGGGCGGGCGTCGTGTACTCGCTGGTCTACGGCATCGTCGGGATCGTCGCGCAGATCGTGTGCGTGCGCGTCCTCGACCTGGTCACCGGTGTGGACATGGACGAGCTCATGTACTCCGAGGTCTTCCTGCCGCAGGCCCGCGTCATCGCCGCCTCGCACGTTGCGCTCGGTCTGATCGTGGCGATGGCGGTCCTGTAGCGGTCACCGCCTAAACTGGCGTTTCGTGTATCTCAAGTCGCTGACACTGAAGGGCTTCAAGTCCTTCGCTTCGGCGACGACTCTGCGCCTCGAACCGGGTATCACCTGCGTCGTCGGACCCAACGGCTCGGGCAAGTCGAACATTCTCGACGCCCTGCGCTGGGTGATGGGCGAGCAGGGTGCCAAGGGCCTGCGCGGCGGCAAGATGGAGGACGTCATCTTCGCCGGCACGTCCGGTCGCGCGCCGCTGGGCCGGGCCGAGGTCACGCTCACCATCGACAACTCCGACGGTGCGCTACCCATCGACTACTCCGAGGTCTCCATCACGCGGCGCATGTTCCGCGACGGCGCCGGTGAGTACGAGATCAACGGCACCAAGTGCCGCCTCATGGACGTGCAGGAGCTGCTCTCGGACTCCGGCATCGGTCGCGAGATGCACGTCATCGTCGGGCAGGGGCAGCTCGCCGCGATCCTCGAATCGAAGCCCGAGGAGCGTCGCGCCTTCATCGAGGAGGCGGCCGGCGTGCTCAAGCACCGCCGGCGCAAGGAGAAGGCGGTCCGCAAGCTCGACTCGATGCAGGCCAACCTCGCCCGGCTCACCGACCTGACGACGGAGCTGCGCCGCCAACTCAAGCCGCTGGGGCGGCAGGCCGAGGTGGCCCGTCGGGCGCAGACCATCCAGGCCGACCTCCGCGACGCCCGGCTGCGCCTCGCCGCCGACGACCTGGTGCGCAGGCGCGCCGAACTGGCCGACCAGAGCGGCAACGAGGCGGCGGTGCGTGAGGAGCAGAATCTCGTCGCTGAACAGCTGGACGAGGCGAACGCACTGGTCGCGGAGCACTCGGAGGCCGTGGCCGCGCTCGACCCCGCGGTGAAGGCCGCGGGGGAGGGCTGGTTCTCGTTGTCCGCGCTCGCCGAGCGCGTCTCCTCGACGGAGCGGATCGCCTCCGAGCGCGCCCGCCTGCTGTCGGAGCCCGTGCAGCACGCCCCCGGCCGCGACCCCGAGGAGCTGGAGGCCGAGGCCGAGCGCGTCGCCGAGGAGGAGGCCGAGCTCATGGAGGCCCTCGAGGAGGCCGCCATGATCCTCGAGGAGGCGACGGAAGAGCTGGCGTCGCGCGAGGAGTCGGCCCGGGACGCGGAGAAGGCGCACATGGCCGCCGTCGCGGCCATCGCGGACCGTCGAGAAGGGCTGGCCCGCCTCGCCGGCCAGGTCGAGACCCTTCGCACCCGCGCCGAATCCGTGGAGTCCGAATCCGGACGGCTCACCGCCGCGATCGCTGAGGCGGTCGAGCGGGCCGAGGCCGCAGAGTCCGAGTTCGAGCAGGTCCAGGGGCAGATCGCCGAGCTCGACGCCTCCGAGGCCTCGCTCGACGAGCATCACGAGCGCAGCGTCGCCGCGTTCAACGCCGCGAGCGCGCGGGTGGAGGAGCTGCGCGCCTCGGAGCGGGAGGCCGAGCAGAAGGTCGCCTCGCTGGTCGCGCGCATCGAGGCGCTGTCGATGAACCTCGACCGGGGCGACGGCGCCGCCTGGGTCGTCGAGCACGTCGACGGTGTGACCGCTGCGGTCGCGTCACGGCTGTCGATCCGCAGCGGCTACGAGAAGGCCGTCGCGGTGGCGCTGGGCCCGGTGGCGGAGGCCGTGGCGGCGGGCTCCGTCGATGCGGCCGTGACGGCTGTCGAGCGGCTGCGCGAGGCGGACGGGGGCCGGGCGGCCGTCGTCATCGAGGGCGTCGCGCCCGGCACCGTGCCGTCCGGCCCCCTGCCCGACGGTGCCGTCTGGGCCGTGTCGTGCGTGGACGCACCGTCGTCGTTGGAAGGGGCGGTTTCCGCGGCGCTGGCCGGGTACGTGCTCGTGCCTTCGGTGGCGGACGCGGTTGCCGTAATCGCCGCGCGGCCCGAGCTGCGGGCCGTCACGTCCGACGGTGACGTCATCTCCCACGGGGTGCTGACCGGCGGCTCCGCGGCGCGGCAGTCCACCCTGGAGGTGCAGAAGTCGATCGACGCGGCCGAGGCGACGCTGGGGGAGACCCGGCGGTCGGTGGAGTCGCTGTCGGCGGCGCTGGCCGGGGCGAACGAGGACTTGGCCGCGCGGCGCGAGGTCACGGAGTCGGCACTGGCGGCGCTGCACGAGTCGGATTCCCAGCTCGGCGCGATCTACGAGCAGCTGGCCCGGCTGGGGCAGGCAGCGCGGAGCGCGCGCGACGAGGCGGAGCGTCTGGTGGCGCAGCGAACCCGGATCGAGGGCTCGCGGGATGAGACTCGGGCCGCGCTGGTGGAGCACGAGGAGCGACTGCGTCTCGCGGAAGCCCTGCCGGACGATTCGGTGTCCGTGGGGACCGATGAGCGGGATGCGGCTGCTGCCGCCCTGGCTGCGGCGCGTTCGGTCGAGATGGAGGCCCGGCTCGCCCGCCGCACCGCCGAGGAGCGCGCGGCCGGCGTGCGAGGCAAGGCCGAAGGGCTTCGACGGGCCGCCGCGGCCGAGCGGGCCGCGCGGGAGCGGGCGGAGGCTGCGGCGGCTTCTCGGCTCGCTGCCGCCGCGGTGGCTTCGTCGGTGGCGGAGGGCGCCGCGTTGGTGTCCTCGCGGTTGGGGCGCGCGGTGACGAGGGCTGCTGCGCATCGTGATGCGCTGGAGGCATCACGCGCGCAGCGCGCCGGCGCGCTGGACGTCGCGCGGCAGGAATCGACCGCGCTCGCAGCTCGGCTCGCGCAGCTGACGGATGCGGTGCACCGCGACGAGGTGGCGCGGGCGCAGGCGGCGCTGCGGATCGAGCAGCTCGAGGAGCAGGTGGTGGCGTCGTTCGCGATGTCGCCCGATGATCTGGTCGCCGAGTATGGGCCGGACGTTCTGTTGCCCGCGTCTGCGCTGGAGCTGGAGGAATACGAGGCGGCGCGCGAGCGCGGCGAGACGGTGGTGAAGCCGCAGGGGCTGCCGTTCGACCGGGCGGTGCAGGAGCGCCGGCTCAAGCTCGCGGAGAAGGACCTCGCGACGCTCGGGCGCGTGAACCCGTTGGCGCTGGAGGAGTTCGCGGCGCTGGAGGAGCGCTACAACTTCCTCTCCACTCAGCTCGAGGACGTGAAGTCGGCCCGCGAGGATCTGCTGAGTGTGGTCGAGGAGGTGGACGCCAAGATCCTGCAGGTGTTCACCGAGGCCTGGGTGGACGTGGAGCGCGAGTTCGTCGAGGTGTTCAAGACCCTGTTCCCCGGCGGCGAGGGCAAGCTGATCCTCACCGAGCCGGGCGACATGCTGACGACGGGCATCGACGTCGAGGCCCGGCCTCCGGGCAAGAAGGTCAAGCGTCTCTCGCTCCTGTCCGGCGGCGAGAAGTCCCTGACCGCCGTCGCCATGCTGGTCGCCATCTTCCGCGCCCGGCCGTCACCCTTCTACGTGATGGACGAGGTCGAGGCGGCCCTGGACGACACCAACCTCCGACGCCTGATCTCCCTGTTCGAGCAGCTGCGCGACAAGTCCCAGCTCATCGTCATCACGCACCAGAAGCCGACGATGGAAGTCGCCGACGCTCTCTACGGTGTGTCAATGCGTGGGGACGGGATCACCCAGGTCATCTCACAACGGATTCGTGGACAGGAGCTGGGCGCGCTGCCCGTATGATGCGGGGACAAACGGTTGGGGCTATCCGCGAACGCGACCGATAGTGATTGCTGCCGGACGAGCATTTGCAGATCCGTCCTGGTTGACGCGTACCTGGCGATCTCACAATCGCACTACTACATCGCCGCGCAAGGTGCCTAGGTCAGGCTGATGTGCGACCGCCTCTGCAGTTACCATGATTTTGGCATGATTTCGGCGGAGTGAATCTTCGAATTCTGAGAAGGGCACAATCCTAAGTAGCGCAATGGCTATGGCCTGAAGCGGCGTCACGAGCGTATCAGCTAGGATGGTGGAAAACCCAGATGTCTTGAGAAGCTTGTCGATAGTATCGAACTCCACATTGCATGATTCGACGAGGCTTCGCGCTGTTTCGACGAATCGAAGAACGTTATGTGGACGTCTGTCCGGTCGCCAAAGGCTGAGCCAGTTCTCGTACTTGGTGTCATTTTCGTTGTCAGGTGGATCAATACTCTGGCTCTGATGCAGCTGTGAAGCTGCTTCTAGATCGGTAAGGATACCATCAAGCATTTCTAAAGCTGCACGCGCCTGGCTCGAAGTTCTGAGCGTGTGCCATCCGATTCTTCCGCTCGATACGCTCTTGTAAATCTGATCATGAGTCGCGCTCCACCAAGCGTACTGAAGTCCTGTTCGTACCTGCACCTCGAAGCGTCGTTCTCGGACATTAGACGACACTACGGCTGGGCTGACTTTACCTTCAAGTGTGGCGATGAGGTGAACATCGTCGTACGCGAACGAATCATGCTTGCCGTTGCTCCGCACCTTGGTTTGATAGGTGACGACTGGCTCCAGTTCCAACATCGCCGGTTCGATCTGGTTTCGAGTTGGAACGACAATCATTGCGGCGTAGAGATCATTGAGGTCGCCGAAGCCGCCCCGTCCAGATTCAACCTTCGATAGAGCGCTCTCGGCTGTTTTGATTCTGTCATCGAAGAGCCAATGATTGTCTGCGCATACCGTGCGGAGCCTAGAACCCGCGAGTCTCTGTACCTCGAGTGCGACTTCGAGTGCAGAATTGTATGCACTGAGAACACTTCCGGTGATCAGCACAAGCTACTCCGGATCGTTAATCAGTACCTCGGCGAGAACCTCAGCACGGATTCGCCGGTTCGCTTCCTTGCTTGTGCCCTGCCTAACGGCATTGCTATAGGATATTTCTGCGGGAGAACGCGGCTCCTCCAGGCGTTCGGAGAGAAGTCGAAGTTTCTCTGCAGTGGAATCGTCGGCAGGTATGCTCTCGCCGAGAGCAATTCTCGCGGCCCACAAACTGTAGAAGTCTCCCAGGTTTCGCCATCGCGTATTGCGCCATTCTAAGGGGAGGTTATTCATCCACAGTAGGATCTCTTCGAATCTATCCAGAGCCTGGTCTTCGTCGGGGATTTGTTCGTCGTACTGCGCATAATATTCGTCCAGCGCGTTCGCGCTTCCTTCCTGAATTCCATCCATTGTGAGGATAAAAATTTCCGAGACGTACTCTACGTCTTGCATTCGGGAAATTCTAGCACGCGTGGCCACATTAATCTTGCTCCAGAAGGGGTGCCGGGCGAGGTTTGTCATCTTTGTGATGAATGCGCCGTCGAACTGGGCTTTACGTAGCTCTTGCCGGTTGAGTTTCGCTGTGTTCCGATTTAGGCGCGCGAAGGCTTCTCTGATCTCGTGGGGATTTGAACGGCTGATATTCTCGACGCTAAGAACGTAGTCGACGAACTTCTGCTGTTTGCTTTCAGGTAGATCAGAATAGTACGCGTCAGCCAGATCCTCATCGTCCAAGTAGGAACCTAAGTGGAACTTGTCCATCGTGAACTCAATTATAGCTTCGAGGCGCTGCTTTCCATCGATAACGTTGTGCCGCGTTGGAGCTCCTGCGCGCGTCTCGTTCTCGAGATATATGGCGGGGCAAGGAAAGTCTTTCAAGATGGTGTCGATGAAAAAACGCCGGTAATCGTCGCTCCATACAGACCGTCGTTGGTAACTAGGGTTGAGATTCAACTGGCCGGACGCGTGAAGTTCCAGGAACCACTGGACGGTTTGCGTGTTTGGGCGTCGATGCATCGTTCTCAAGGCCTTCTTTCTGGCTGTGAATCATCTTCCGCAGTACGGCAGCGATTAACTGATCCGTGCGCGCAATTGCTTCTCAATAAACGAAAGATGTCTCGAATGGTCAGATTGACCACGGAAGGCGCGCCACTCTCCGAGCTTGTAGGTAGTCCGGCCGCCTCGGGACCCTGTAGTTATCTCGAAGTCTCGGCTTAGGAACGTGATTCGCCGCTCGATCTCGTCCGTGGGCATCGTGTTGCCGAGATCGCGGCTTAATCCAGCGAGCGACACGAAATTTCTGCGTTCTCGCAAGGCCTTGTAGACCTCATCGTGGAATTCGGGGGCATCACCGTCGGTTGGCGCCTTCGCATCGCCAGTCTTGCGCAGTGCGGCCGCGATGGACTCTCCGACTGCACGGGCAACCGGGGGTGGAAAGGCGTTGCCGATCTGGCGGTAAATCGTGGTCTTTTTCCCGCGCGCGGGAGCGAAATCCCAGTAGTATTCGCTAGCGCGGTCTTGGTGCCAGCCTTGGAGGCGCGCGATCATCTCGTTCGTAAGTTTCGGGACATAGTTGGCGGGTGTGTCTTTGGTGGGTGCCTCATTGGCGACTCCGAAGCCATCGACCGACAGTTGCATCCATGCATGCTTGGCACGAGTTGGGCCGAGATCGGGGCCGCCATGCTTCTTGGAGCCGCCAACGATTGTGGGCGCAATCCTATTGGCCTTCTTTGCCCACGCGGTCGCGCCACGCCAGCCGCTCGCGGCCATGAGAGGCTTGAGCGCTTCGCCGACGGTCGGCGCAGTTTCACTTGGCTCGGGCCATGCGAAATATGGAGCGAATTCTTCCTTCAGCGCAACGAGAATGAACCGTGGCCTGAGCTGAGGTACTCCAAAGTCGCGAGCTTCCAGAAGGCGCCAGTCCGCCTTGTATCCAAGCTCGGCGAGTCGGTCGAGGACTGCTTGGCGGTAGCCGGCGAATCGCGGCATCGAGAGACCGCGGACGTTCTCAAGCAGGATCGCGTCGGGCTCCATGCGCCCCGCAGCCTCGACCGCCCAGGCGAACAGGTCGCGCTCGTCCTCTGCGCCCTTCTGCTGTCCCGCGATAGAGAACGGAGGGCATGGCACGCCGCCGGCGAGCAGACTGACTCCCCGGTGTTCCTCAGGGGACCAGACCGACTCATCGGCAACATCCCCGATCGCTACCTTTGGCTGCTCCAGACCCTCATCGTCTGCTAAACGTCGAAGATTGCGATCGAGTGTCGCAGCCGCGTCCTCATCAAGCTCGACGGCCAGAGTGTGGCGGAACCCAGCAAGATGCAGGCCTAGGCTCTGGCCGCCTGCTCCTGCGCAAATCTCGACGACCGTGAGGTCGCTGCGTGTCTCTCCGCTCATGATGGACGCCATCATGCCAGGGGGCACCGACAAACTTGCGGAGACGTGCACGCAAGTTGCAACATTCGGCCTCTACCCAAGGCTGTCGCTGTACCAGTCCGTCGAGAATGCAGTCGCGCTGGCCGGCTCGACGGGCATGAGGACTAGGCTCCCGCCGTCCTTGCCAACCGCGATTGGCCCGGCCCACTCGGGGCTGGCGGGCGATACGTATGCGGAGACGTACTCAGTGCGTCGTGGGACCGGGAGGCCGAGCTGTCGAGCGGCGCGTGCCTGCCAATCGTAGGCGCCGCTCAGGATGACCATGCCTTCGGCTGCCAAGGGACCCCGAGCTCCACCCTTGCCGCCCCGCAGGCGTCGTGTCGGGTCGAGCTGTGCCGCTGCCGTGCACACCGCTGCACGACTGACAATTTTGCCTGGTGCTCTGCGGAAGAGCTCGGAGATGCGGGCAGTGCCACCCTTCGGTTTGAAGATTGCTGCGATGTCGGAAGGGGATAGGTGAAGCAGGACGTTCGGCGGGAGATCGCCGTCGCGGGTCAGCCAGTGAATGTGGGGGCGGCCGGCGGCCGACAGCGTCCGTTTCGCGTCACGATTCTGTCCTTTGCCTAGCCACTCTTCCCGGGCGCGAACTACGCCGAGCGAGAAGGATGAATCGACATCGCTGGCGGTGACGACCATGCAGAGCTGATTTACAGCCTCGGGCGGCAGCATCCATGAGCCCATCTTCTGGCTGTACTTCGCGTCGACATCGTGGCCGGCAATTTGGTAGTCGAGCTTGTCGCCGTCAGCAAACTTGAATTCGCGCTGCAGATTGATCTCGATCAGGGTTCCGAAGTGGGTTTTCTCAGTCTTGAATAACTGTTCCCAGCTGTACCGCTTGGTCCGAACGCCGTCGTAGAGCTGGTCGAACGTGTCGCGAAGGACCTGAGCTGTCCTCTCGCCATCAGGGTCAAGTCGTCGCAGGGCAGCGACGACGTCGTTGAGGTCAGGGTCGTCAAGCTCCACGAGGTGAGGGTAGCGGCTCGCCAGGATTGCTCAAGGGCTTCCGCGTGACGGCGGAACTGGCAGCACCTGACCCGACAGCAGCGCGCACGCTGTCGACCACTGCTGAGACATCCTCGTGCTCCCAGAATCTGAGGACGCGCCAGCCTGCACGCTCGAGCCGCTCAGACGTAGGGACTGGTGCACGGTTAGGTGACATCTGATCTGGCTTGCCCCGGGAGGGCGGCCTGGAAGGATGACTACTGTGCCTAAGCCTTATCCGAAAGAGTTCCGTGATGATGTGGTCCGGGTTGCCCGGGA
>NZ_VIGX01000208.1 GCF_007858475.1 Tsukamurella conjunctivitidis | reverse complement strand
GGGCCTCGCCGGCTACGGCGTGATGCCGCTGGTCCTGGGGGACTTAAAGCCCGATTACGTCGACCTGATCGAGGCGATGGGCGGCCAGATCATCACGTTGGGCCGTGGCCGCGGCTACCTGAACGTGCTCGACCCCGGCGAGGCCACGGAAGCGGCCGCCCGGCTCCGCGACGCCGGCCATGAGAAGGAGGCCATGCAGGTCATGGCCGACGCTCACGGCCGCCGGCAGACGATGGTGTCGGCGCTGCTGACGATCCTGCGCGCGGCGCCTCCGACGGACCGCGAGGAGACGATCATCGACCGTTCCTTGAAGTGGCTCGACGAGCACCACGACGGCGTTCCGGTCTTGGGCGACCTGCTGAGGGTCATCCAGGAGGGTCCCGAGGAGGTGCGCGCCGTGGCCCTCGACCGTGGCAGCGACGAGCGCTACAAGGCGATCACGGAGAGCCTGGAAGCTTCCCTGATTGGCCTCACTGGCGGCGGCCGCCTCGGTGAGACGTTCTCGCGCCAGACGACGAACCCGATGCGCCGCGACGCCCCCGTGGTCTACGACGTCTCCGCGATTGACGACTCG
>NZ_VIGX01000207.1 GCF_007858475.1 Tsukamurella conjunctivitidis | reverse complement strand
AGCTCCTGCGCCGGGTGCGGATCGACGATCTCATATCGTGTCCGGCGCCCTTCGGGCTCGGAGACGACGATCCCGCAATCGCGCAGGCATGCCAGGTGGTTGGACACGTTCGGGCGTGTCAGGTCCAGATCTCGGGCCAGTTCCGCCGGGTAAGCGGGATGGTCGAGCAGGGTCAAGATGATCCGGGATCGAGTGGGGTCGGCCAGTGCACGACCCAGGCGGTTCATCACGTCGAGACGCGAAGCAATAGTCAGCATGGACTGAACTATACAGCGCGCACTGAACACTCGGTCACAGGCGTCAGCCCAGATCGCATGCCCGTAAGGGGAACCTTCACCGTACGTCGAGAGAGCTTCCTCCTCGACGACTCCTTACGAGGGATCGCCATGTACGCAAGACCCGTACGGTGACATGGGCGGTGAGGGGAGGGCAACTGCAACAATGGGGACATGCATGTCGGCTACGCGCGCGTCTCGACTCTCGAGCAAGACCTCTCCGCCCAACGGGAAGCACTCGAGCGCCTCGGAGTCGAGAACAAGAACATCTACTTCGACCACGGCCTAACGGGAACGACCC
>NZ_VIGX01000206.1 GCF_007858475.1 Tsukamurella conjunctivitidis | reverse complement strand
AAGAAGTAATACCTAGTATCTGGGCCTATAGCTCAGTTGGTTAGAGCACACGCTTGATAAGCGTGGGGTCGGTAGTTCGAGTCTACCTAGGCCCACCAATATAACCCATAAAGGGGGATTAGCTCAGTTGGTAGAGCGCCTGCCTTGCACGCAGGAGGCCATCGGTTCGACTCCGTTATCCTCCACCAAATTTTCTTGGGGGATGTTGTTGAAAAGAGACTAGGTTGAATGTATGATTCTCTGCTTCTTGGGTGTTTAGTTAGTTTGTTTAACGCCGCTAGATAGTGAGTTAAGTAGTGGTTAGTTAAATAAATTAGAGAGACGATAAATAATGTGATTAATTAGTCAGTCTATTTATCATTGTTTAATGATCTTCGATCTTCAATCATTGATATAGTTTGATAAGTCATCTTATTTATACTCTCATCTAATATAACTATTAGTCATGAGTGTTCTTTAAAAATTTGGATTAGTTGGTGCAACGTAATAGCGATGCAGCAGTGATTATTGATCGATGTGAATCGAGTGATAATCACCAAGATCTTTCGGGTCTTTGTTATCGGATTATTCTTCTCG
>NZ_VIGX01000205.1 GCF_007858475.1 Tsukamurella conjunctivitidis | reverse complement strand
AGCGGGGGCAGCGGTGGAGGAGACAGCTGTCCGGGACGAGGACGGTCAGATCGGGGAGCTGATGCCCGACACTGAGGACGAAGGAACGCCACTGCCAGCCGTACCGCCGCGCGCAGCACCTCAAGAGGCGTTCGGGGCGGACACGCAGGAACGCGATCCGGTTCCTCCCGCCGCAGATCAGGTCGAGCTTCCGGCGGTGGCCTCCTTGCCGATCGTGGACACCGGTCATTCGGCTGGAGGAGACGCGCCAGCGCTCCGGGCCCCGGTGCTCAGCCGAATGGAACGGTTCCACAACCAGACGGCCTCGCAGGACGCGCAACCCTGGGATCTCGCGAGCGTGGTCGACTTCGAGCCGTGGGTGCCGCACGTCGTCGGCAACCGGGCAGTCCTGGACATGGCAGACTCCGACCCCGAGGTCCGTGGACTCGTCCACCAGGTTGCTGCCGAGATCTGTACAGCCGAGCACCCGATCGAGCAGCGGCGGTTCCGTCTCTTCGTGTGCAACGCATTCGACATGTCGCGGATGAAGGGGTCGCGCGAGGAGTGGTTGAAGAGCGTCCTGCGCCGATCCGGCTTC
>NZ_VIGX01000204.1 GCF_007858475.1 Tsukamurella conjunctivitidis | reverse complement strand
CAGGGGCAGCATGCGCCACACGGTGGGCTTGGAGCCGTAACGGTTGCGGTAGTTCTTCGTGTCCCCCGGATAGGACTGGAACAGCTCCCCTGACTTGGACCCACCGGACTGGGTGCGCAGCCCCAGGCCGGGGAGGTTCAGACGTGAGTCCACGATCGTCTTGCCCGTCTGCGGGTCCTTGTCCGCGGCCACCGTCTCACGCTGGCCGGGGGTGCGGTCCAGCAGTGTGAGGGCCCAGGTGGTGGACGGGTTCCACGCGGTGATCAGCGGCGCGGTCATTCCGTCCACCGACAGTGCAGTCTCCTTGCCGTCGAAGGCCATGGCATTGCGGTCGGTGAAGGTCAACGCGTCGTTGCCGTACCAGGTACCCGGCGAGAACCACTTGTAGGAGCCGGTCGGGGTCTTGGTGGCATCCGCCAGAGGGTAGGACACGGACACGCCCTTGCCGGCGTCAGCCGCGGCCAGATCGGTGACCTCGAAGCTCCTGTCGATGTCCAGGGTGCCCTGGTCGAAGGAGTAGGTGTCGCGCACCTCCACCACGGTTCCCGAGCCGACCGTCACGGAGGCCGAGGCGACAC
>NZ_VIGX01000203.1 GCF_007858475.1 Tsukamurella conjunctivitidis | reverse complement strand
CCACTGACGAGCTACCGCCAGTGGCCGTGAGATTCGGTGTGCCGACGTTCACCCAAATCGTGCCCAGAGATGCCACGGCCTTCCCGAACGCCTCCATGACGGCATTGGCCATGTTCTCGATTGCGTCACCGGCGACAACCTTCACGCCCTCCTTGACGTGGCATACCGGATTGAAGAAGCTCCACCCGTCGCATCCCTGGTCGTCAGCCATCGCTCCCCCAGGAGATGTATCCGGCCAGATCTGGGATAGTAGCCACGTCGATCGGGCTCTCGGCGTTGGTCACGTTGAGCTTCCAGTCGTCGTCTTCCCAGACAAGCTCGTAGACCATCGAAAGTGTCACGGTCTCGCCCGAGGATGATCCGCGAACAGCAACGTCAATGCGTGCATTCTCATCGTCGTAGGCCAGTACGCGGAAGCCCGCAATGTTGACTCGGGTTCCGCTACCCGAAGAGGAGCCCGCCCCCGAGGCAAGCACCTGGTCGCGAGCTGAGCCGGTAACGAAGTAGTCGAGCCATGCCTTCACTGTTGACGTGTCGCTGCCCTGCACAACCGCATTCGCGGCTGCAAACACCGCTTCC
>NZ_VIGX01000202.1 GCF_007858475.1 Tsukamurella conjunctivitidis | reverse complement strand
ATCGATGATCTACCAATCACAATCTGTCAGAGAACAATAAATATGAGTAGATCACCATTTTCTGATTATTCTTATCGAGCAGGATAGGAATCTTAGAGGAGGAAGAAGATGAAGTGGGTTTCAGTATGCCAAGTGGATGAAATTGAAGAGTATATGCCTAAATCTGTTGATGTCAGTGATATGAAGATCGGGATCTTTCAGGTGGGTGATCACTATTTTGCTATTGAAAATATTTGTCCCCATGCCTATGCGCTCTTAACGGAAGGATTTGTTGAAGATGGTACAGTTGAATGTCCTCTTCATGAAGCTATTTTTGATATTAAAACGGGTAATTTAGAGAGTGGGCCAGGATGCCGTAATTTATTGACCTATCCTGTAAAAGTAGAGGATGGGGCAATTTTGATCGCCCTTGAGCAGTAGAGCTCTATTAGGCCCCATTCTTAAAAGATTTTTATAAAAAAATCTCTATAAAAAAATATTGATAAAAAACGATTTGAAAAATTTTTCATTGTTTCATCATCAAAGCAATAAATCGTGATTAACCTCATAATTTAGAGTTCGATTTAAATTCGCTTTAACT
>NZ_VIGX01000201.1 GCF_007858475.1 Tsukamurella conjunctivitidis | reverse complement strand
CCCCGCCCGTGGACGGGTGCCTCGTCGAGAGGGTCGTGCACCCGGCCTCCTTCACCTACCACCTGCCGGACTCCCTGAGCTTCGGCGAGGGCGCCCTCGTGGAACCCCTCGCCGTCGGCATGCACGCCGCCACCAAGGCCGGGATCCGTCCCGGCGACGTGGCCGTGGTGGCAGGGTGTGGAACCGTCGGACTCCTGACAGCGGCTGCAGTCCTCGCGGGTGGGGCTTCGAAGGTGCTGGTCAGCGACGTGTCGGGCACGAAGCTCGACATCGCGGCAGGCATCCCCGGCGTCGTGCCCGTGGACCTCAGGAGCGAGGACCTCCACGAGGTCGTCATGAAGGAGACAGGGGGATGGGGGGCCGACCTGGTCTTCGAGGCCTCCGGTTCGGCGAAGTCCTACGAGAGCCTGTGGACACTCGGGGCTCCGGGCAACCGCACGGTCCTCATCGGGATGCCCACCGGCCCCGTCGTGATGGACGTGGTCGAGATGCAGGCCAGGGAGACCACCATCCACACCATCTTCCGGTACGCCAATGTCTACCAGCGGGCAATCGACCTGATGGAAGCCGGGAAGATCGA
>NZ_VIGX01000200.1 GCF_007858475.1 Tsukamurella conjunctivitidis | reverse complement strand
GTGTCCAAGCACGACACCTCCACCAATGCCAATGACCACAACGAGTCCGACCTGCACACCCGGCTGGGGCGGGCACTGGGGCGCACCGAGGGCAACCCCTTGTTCGTCATCTCGCAGAAGTCGCTGACCGGGCATGCAAAGGGTGGCGCCTGCGTCTTCCAGGTCGCGGGCCTCACGCAGCTCTTCCAGACGGGTGTGGTTCCGGCCAATGCCTCCCTGGACTGCGTGGACGAGGAGATGGCCGTCAACCCGGGTCTGGTGTGGGTCCGTTCGCCACTGGACCTGGGATCGCGCGGTCCCATCCGTGCGGCCTTCGCGACCTCGCTGGGCTTCGGACATGTCTCCTCCCTGGTGGCGGTCGTGAACCCGGGGGCCTTCGAGGCACTGGTGGTGAACGCTGCTGACACCCCCGAACAGGGTCGGGCGGACCTGGAGGCCTGGCGGAGGCGCTCCGACGAGCGTCTGCGTGCAGGCACCCGGCACCGCGAGTCCGGGATGCTCGGCCACACGCCGCTCTTCGAGCCTGTGGAGTCGCGTCGCCTGCCCGAGGAATCGGCCGGTGTGGACCCCCATGAGGTCGA
>NZ_VIGX01000199.1 GCF_007858475.1 Tsukamurella conjunctivitidis | reverse complement strand
CACCGGGGTCGGCCCCACCCGCATCGACCGTGTGGTGGGCGTGGCCAAGGCCTACACGACCCGAGTGGGCGAGGGACCCTTCCCCACCGAGCTCGACGACGAGATCGGGGACGCGCTGCGCCAGAAGGGTGGCGAGTTCGGTGTCACCACCGGACGCCCGCGGCGCACCGGCTGGTTCGACGCGGTGGTCGTGCGCTACGCCACCCGCATCAACGGCCTCACCGACATCTGCCTGACGAAGCTGGACGTCCTCTCGGGCTACCCGACGATCCCGGTGTGCGTGGCCTACGAGGTGGACGGTGTGCGCACCGACGAGATGCCGCTGGACCAGACCTCCTTCCACCACGCGGTCCCGGTCTATGAGGAACTGCCCGGATGGGAGGAGGACATCACCGGCGTGCGGGAGTTCTCCGACCTGCCCGCCAATGCCCAGGCCTACATCCGTTTCCTCGAGGAGCAGTCCCGCTGCCGGATCTCCTCCATCGGGGTCGGCGCCGGCAGGGAGGCGACGATCGTGCGTTTCCCGTTGCTGGGCTGAGCGGGACCACTCCGTGGCGAGGGACGAGGCGGAGCAGGTGACC
>NZ_VIGX01000001.1 GCF_007858475.1 Tsukamurella conjunctivitidis | reverse complement strand
TCACCTTCGGCTTCGACACCGCCCTGACCATCGCCACCGACGCCATCGACCGGCTGCACTCGACCGCCGAATCCCACCAACGCGTCATGATCGTCGAAGTCATGGGCCGCCACGCCGGCTGGATCGCCCTGAACTCCGGCCTGGCCTCCGGCGCCCACACCGTCCTCATCCCCGAAGTCCCCTTCGACGTCGACGAACTGTGCACCATGATCAAACGCCGCTTCCAACGCGGCCACGCCAGCTTCATCGTCGTCGTCGCCGAAGGCGCCAAACCCGCCGAGGGCACCATGGAACTGCGCCTGGGCGGCACCGACGAGTTCGGGCACGAACGCTTCACCGGCGTCGCCCACCAACTCGGCGTCGAGATCGAAAAGCGGATCAACAAGGAGGTCCGCACCACCGTCCTCGGCCACGTCCAACGCGGCGGCACCCCCACCCCCGCCGACCGCGTCCTCGCCACCCGCTTCGGCGTCAACGCCGCCGACGCCGCCCACGCCGGCGCAGTCGGACAGATGGTCGCCCTCCACGGCACCCAGATCACCCTCGTCCCCCTCGCCGACGCCGTGAAACAACTCAAACGCGTCCCCCGCGAGCGCTACGACGACGCCGCCACCTTCTTCGGCTGACCGATGCGCCGGTGCCCCGGCGGATCAACCCACGGTCTTCAGGGCGCTCGCCACCGCGGCGTTGACGGCGACCACGAGCGGCACGTCGAACTGCGGCTGCAGCCGCAGGGCCGACGCGGACAGCGGCCCGCCGCCCATGATCACCGCGCGGGCCCCGTCCGCGTCCACCGACTGCCGTACGGCGTCGCGGAGGGCCGCATCCAGCGCATCCGCGGACCGCACGAGTTCGGTCGCGTCGCCGGGGGTCACGCGCACGCCCCGGTACTGGTCCGCGAGGCCGAGGGACGCGGCCTTCTCGCGGAAGGACTCCACCAGCGCGGGGTCCGACGTGACGGTCGCGATGCCGAAGGCCCGGCCGCCCTGTGCCGCCTCACGGAAAGCCTCCGTGCCGATGCCGAACACCGGCACGGACACCGCGGCGTCCAGTTCCGCCAGACCGGGGTCACTGAACGCCGCGACGACGATCGCGGCGACGCCCGGATCCTTCGCGGCCTCGACGCCGCGGTCGCGCACGCCCCGCGCGGCGGTCGCCATGTCCTGCGGCGTGGTCAGCAGCGCAGGGGCGCCGTCATTCGTGATCCCCACGATCTTCGCGGCGCCGCGGGCGCGGGCGGTCGCGAGCTCCACCATCGAATCCGTCGCGCTCGCGCTGGAGTTCGGGTTGATCACCACGATGGTCTTCAGCGGCGCTGCGGCGCTGGACGAGCTCGCCGCCGCCTCCTCGCCCCCGGTCCCGCACCCCACGACCGCCAGGCCCGCCGCCAGCATCGTCGCCGTGAGTACACCGCCGCGCACCACCATGCCGCACCTCTTTCCGCCGGGCCCCCGCCGACTAGGACTTCCGTTCAGCGGAATTTACACTCCATGTTGTGAGACTCGTGTCGATACGGCGATCACCGCTGTGATCGCACATCCGACAGCACGTGCGCGCCACGGCCCGGGCGGACCGTGGCGACGGAGGGCGCGGGGTGACCGGCACCGGCGACCCGCTCCGGCAGCGCCTCCGCGATACGCCGGGCCGCGGCCGCGGGCGCGAGCGCGATGACGGTGCCGCCGAAGCCGCCGCCCGTCATCCGGGCGCCGTACGCGCCGAGCGCGACCGCCGTGTCGGCGATGAGATCGATGGCGGGAACGGTGATCGCGAAGTCGTCGCGCATCGACGCCTGCGAGGCGTTCATGAGCGCGCCGAACTCCCGGTGATCGGCGCGGCGCAGCGCGGCGGCGGCGTCGAGCACGCGGCGGTTCTCGGTGAGCACGTGCCGGGCGCGGCGCCGGGTCTCCCCGTCCGCCAGTGCTTCCCAGGCGTCGTCCGGTGCATCGCGCAGGGCCGCCACGCCGAGCTGTGCGGCTGCGGCCTCACACACCTCGCGCCGGCGCCGGTACTCCCCCGCCGCGTGCTGGTGCGGGGTGCGCGAGTCGATGGCGATCAGCACGTCCTCTCCGAGGCGCAGCGGAACGGGATCGACCGCCAGCGTGCGGAAGTCGAGTAGCAGCGCCGTGTCCTCCGCGCCGTACAGACTGCTCATCTGGTCGAGGAGCCCCGTCGGTGCACCGACGTAGTCGTTCTCGGCGCGCTGCGCCAGCCGCGCGAGCAGGGTGCGATCTACTCCGCGGGGCGCCAGGGCCAGGAGCACCGCGCACTCCAGCGCCGCGGACGAGGAGAGACCCGCTCCCACCGGCACATCCGAGGTCAGGCGGAGCGCCCCGGCGGGCACGGCGAAGCCCTGCTCGCGCAGTGCCCACACGCACCCCGCGACGTACGCGGCCCAGCCGCGCACCTCTCCCGGGGCGGTGTCGAGGGGGATCGTTGCTGTCCCGTCCTCCTGGGACGAGGACACCTCGATCACGGAACCTCCGGCGACGGTGTCGAACTCGGCGGTGGTACCCACCTGCAGGGCGATGGGCAGCGCGAAGCCGTCGTTGTAGTCGGTGTGCTCCCCGATGAGGTTCACCCGTCCCGGGGCGTAGGCGCGCACGGTCATCCGATCACCTTCCGCAACTCGCCGGCGATGGCCTCGGGCGTCTTGTCGGTGACGAAGGCGTCGCGTCCGGACTCCGACCCCGCGAGGTACTTCAGCTTGTCGGCGCTGCGGCGGATGGAGAAGAGCTCCGCGTGCAGGTACCCCTCGGCGGCGCCGGTGCGGTACTGGTGCCACGATGCGATGTAAGGCAGCGGGGCGTCGTAGAGCGCGTCGAAGGCCCGCAGCAGCACCAGGTAGACCGCAGCCAGGTCGTCGGCCTCGGCGTCGGTGAGCTCGGACAGGTTGTGCACATGTCGATTCGGGTAGACGTGCGCCTCGACCGGCCACTTGGCCGCGTACGGCACGAAGGCGGTCACGTGCTCGGTGCGCACGAGGATCCGCCTGCCGTCGGCGATCTCGTCGGCGAGCACGGCGTCGAACAGGTCGCCGCCGTGGTCCGCGCGGTACTGCGCGGCGGTCCGCAGGAGCGCGGCGGTGCGGCGGGTGCGGTAGGGGTAACCGTAGATCTGGCCGTGCGGGTGTGGAAGGGTCACCCCGATCTCCTCGCCGCGGTTCTCGAAGCAGTACACCTCCTCGATATCGTCGCGCGCCAGCAACTCCGCGGTGCGGTGGCTCCACGCGTCGACCACCAGCCGGGCGTGCCGCTGCGACAGACGGGCGAAGGATCCGTCGTGGTCGCTCGCGAAGCAGACGACCTCGCACCGGCCGAGGCCGGGACTCTCCCTGCGCAGCCCGTCCGCGTCGTCGGCGGGCGCGGGGACGTACCCCGCGGGCGTCGCGAGGGAGGGGAACCGGTTCTCGAAGACCACGACCTCGTAGTCCTCGGCGGCGATCTCGCTCGAGAGCCCCGACGGATCCGGGCACAGCGGGCACATCGTCCGCGGCGGCTTGTAGGTCCGCTCCTGCCGGGCCGGGGCGATGATCACGTTGTCACCCGTCGTGGGGTCGCGACGCACGGTGGTCACGGGCACCGTCGGCCGCGGGGGCAGGTCCCGGTGGTCCACACCGAGGGCGGGTGGACCGTCGGAGGAGAAGAACAGGATCTCGCGACCGTCGGCGAGACGGGACGCGGTGGGAGCCGCGATCTCGCGGGTCATGAGACGCCTCCCGCCGCAATGGTGAGCGGGACGGCCGCGGACAGGGCCTCCCGGGCGGTGCGGCCCAGGCCGTCGTCCGCGATCAGCGCGTCCACGTCGACGAACCGGGCGAACAGGTGCGCGCCGATCTCGCCGTACTTCGTGTGATCGGCGAGCAGGACCGTGGACCGGGTGCTGCCGATGAGCCGCCGGTTCGTCTCGGCCTCACCGATGTTGGGCGAGGTGAAGCCCGCGGACGGGTCGATGCCGTGGCAGCCCAGGAAGGCCAGATCGCAGCGCACCCGCTCGAGCATCGCGTTCGCCACGGGTCCCACCAGGGCGTCCGACGGGGTGCGCTGCCCACCGGTCAACTGCACGTCCGCGGCGCCGGTCGGATCGGCGCCGGTGTCATCGGGATCGGTCAGCACGTGGAAGATCGAGATCGAGTTCGTCACCACGGCGACGCGGCGGCCCCGCAGCAGGCGGGCGAGCTCCAGGGTGGTGGTGCCGGCGCCAACCGCCACCGTCATCCCGTCGTCGACGAGCCCCGCGGCCGCGGCGGCGATGGCGCGTTTCTCCGCGGTGTCGCGCACGGCCTTCTGCGCGGACCGCGGCTCGACGCCCCGCCCGGTTCCGGCGCCCGGGAGGACGGCCCCGCCGTGCACCTTGGCGAGCTCGCCGGCGTCGGCGAGCCGGTCGAGATCGCGACGGATGGTCATCTCGGAGACACCGAGCTCGGCCGCGAGATCGATCACCCGGACGGAGCCGTGGGCGGTCGCCGCCTCGAGGATGATGCGGCGCCGGTCAGCTGCCAGCACGCTTGACGCCCATCACGGCCCACGTCTCGAAAGCGACGGCGACGAGCACGAGGGCGCCGCCCACCCAGAGGTTGCCGGCGCTGCCCGCCGCCATGTCGACGCGGTCGGGGGTGTGCTCGAATTCGCGAGCGCCCAGTTCCGCGAACGACGGCACGAGGCCTGCGACCAGCAGGAGGACGCCGTAGATCCCGAGCAGCGCGGCGATGACGGTGCGAATGTCGGACAGGAGCGCCAGCGTCGTGGACTTCGTCACCGGCGCGGGCGCGGTCGCGTTGTCGTTGTTCATGGTTCAGCTCCTCGTCAGTGGAAGATCACGCCGAGTACGACGGTCGTGGTGAGCACCGCCGCACCGAGGGGCACGGGGCGGGAGTACCAGGGCGAGGCGCTGTCGTCCTCGCCCCGCAGGGTGGCCTTGTCGGTGAGCGAGTAGACGTAGCCCGCCAGCTCGGACTCGGGCTTCGGTTTGGTGACGGCGGAGACCAGCACGGAGACCACGATATCGACCACGAACGCCGCGGACGCGGCGACGAAGGCCATGCCCTGGCCGGGCAGGTCGATGACGCCGGTCTTCTGCATCACGAAGACGCCGATCGCGGCCAGGGTGCCGGAGACCAGGCCGACCCAGCCCGCCGTCGGTGTCATCCGTTTCCAGAACATGCCCAGCAGGAAGGTCGCGAAGAGCGGCGCGTTGAAGAAGCCGAACAGCGTCTGCAGATAGTCCATGAGATTGGAGTAGCCCGCGGCGATCGTCGCCGTACCGATCGCGAGGAGCACCGCGGCGACGGTCGCGACCTGCCCGACCCGGATGTAGTACGCGTCCTCGCGGTCCTTGACCACGTACTGCTGCCAGAGGTCGTAGCTGAAGACGGTGTTGAACGCGGAGACGTTCGCCGCCATGCCCGCCATGAAGGAGGCGATGAGGCCGGCGACGGCCACGCCGAGCAGGCCGTTGGGCAGGATGTCGCGCATCATGAGCAGGAGCGCATCGTTGTAGGTGACACCGTCCGGTGCGCCGTTGTTCTTGAGGTTGATCATGTCGCCGATCGCCGCGGCGCAGATCATGCCGGGCACGACCACCACGAACGGGATGAACATCTTCGGGATCGCGCCGATGATGGGCGCACGCCGCGCCGCCGACATCGAATCCGACGCCATGGCGCGCTGCACCTCGACGAAGTTGGTGGTCCAGTAGCCGAAGGAGAGTACGAAGCCGAGTCCGAAGACGATGCCGACGACCGACCAGACCGGGGACTCGAACCCGCTGAGCGCCTGGCCCGGCCAGGTGTGCAGCTGGTCCGCCACGGTGGCGGTGACGCCCTTGTCGGAGCGGGTCTCGATGACCCGCTCCTTGAGGCCGCTCCAGCCGCCGACCTTGATCAGGCCGATCACGGTGAGCGGCACCAGCGCGGCGAGGATGACGAAGAACTGCAGGACCTCGTTGTAGATCGCGGCGGAGAGGCCGCCGAGCACCGTGTAGGTGAGCACCACCGCGGCCGCGACGAGCAGCGAGACCCAGTGCGGCCAGCCGAGGACCACGTTGATCACGGTGCCCAACAGGAACAGGTTGACGCCGGCGATGAGCACCTGGGCCACCGCGAAGCTCAGCGAGTTCACGAGGTGCGCACCGGTGCCGAACCGCTTGCGCATGAACTCGGGGACGCTGCGCACCTTCGAGCCGTAGTAGAACGGCATCATCACGATGCCGAGGAAGACCATCGCCGGCACGGCGCCGATCCAGTAGTAGTGGAACGTCGACATGCCGATCTGGGCGCCGGTGGCCGACATGCCCATGATCTCGACGGCGCCGAGGTTCGCGGACACGAAGGCGACACCGGTCACCCAGGCCGGGAGCCGCCTGCCCGACAGGAAGAAGTCGAGGCTGGACGAGACCTGTGTGCGGGCGAGGTACCCGATCCCCAGGACGAACACGAAATAGATCGCGACCAGCGTGTAGTCGAGCAGTCCGACGTTGAGTCGGAGTGCGTTGTCAGCGAGGAGCATCGCGCCTCCAGGGGCTCAGGGAAACGAATTCTCACGAAACTTAACAGAGTCGAACACGAAACTTGAATGATTCTGTGATCTATCGTGCGGAATCGTCCGGCTGACCCGCTCCCCGGCCACGGCTCAGGCGAAGAACCTCCTCGCGGCGATCTCCGCATCCTGGCCGGGAAGCAGAGTCGCGTCCTGCAGGTGCGCACCGAAGTAGGTGGCCTCCGGATCCCGCACGACGGGGCGCGGGTCGCCCGCGTCCGCGAGGGCCCGGCGCACCAACTCGTCGAGCGCGAAGACGTCCGGTCCCGCGATCTCGGTGTATCCGCCGACCGGGTCGGCGAGTGCCGCGCGCACGACCGCCGCGGCAACGTCGTCGGACGAGATGGGCTGGATGTTCGCGCCCGGCAGCCGCACTTCCCCGTCGACCTCCGAGGCGGCGGCGATGCCCGGCACGAACTCGAAGAACTGCGTGGCGCGGACGATCGTGTAGGGCACTTCGCCGGCCTCGATCAGCTCCTCCTGCGCGATCTTCCCGCGGAAGTAGCCGCTCTCGGCCAGTCGGTCCGTGCCCACCACCGACAGCGCGATGTAGCGCCCGACGCCGGCGGACCGGGCGGCGCTGAGCAGGTTGGTCGTGGCGGAGGTGAAGAAGGCCAGGACCGCGGCGTCCTCGAAGGACGGCGAGTTCGCGACGTCCACGACCGCGTCCGCGCCCGCGAGCGCGTCCGCCAGCCCCTCGCCGGTCACCGCGTTCACGCCCGTGCTGGGAGCGCCCGCGACGGCCTCGTGTCCGGCCGCCGTCAGTCCCGCGACCACCTTCGATCCGATCAGCCCGGTGCCGCCGATCACCACGAACTTCGCCATCTCATGTCCTCTCGGTCGGGCCCGAACCGTTCGGGCCTCCACACCAAGGACCGAACGGCGCCCCCGGTTGTGACCGTCAGGCGAAGTCCGCCAGCTTCTCGGGGTTCATCACCCACATCAATCGGGTGAAGCCGCCGTCCGCGGCGGTCGGGCACAGCAGCGCCACGGGTGCGCCGTCGTGCGTGAACACCGCCCCGGGAAGCCCGTTGACCTCGACGATCCGCACGGTGGCGTCCGCCATGAAGCGGACGGAGAACCCGGCGACGAACCGGGCGACGGCGTTGCCGCCGACGACGGGGCGACGACCGGCCCGCCGCGCGCCGCCGCCGTCGGTCTCGCTCACCACGTCGGCGACCAGCACCGCCTCCAGCCCGGCGACGTCGCCGGCGTGCGCTGCGGCGAGGAAGGCGTCGAGCAGCGTGCGGACCCGGGCGCGGGTCGCCGTCGTCCGACGCTCCCCCGCCACCTGGGTGCGGGCCCGGCTGACGAGCTTGCGCACGGCCGGCTCCCGCATCTGCAGGATCTCCGCGATCCGGGCGTACGGGTGGTCGAAGGCCTCGCGCAGCACGTACGCGGCGCGCGCCTCGGGGGAGAGACGCTGCAACACGTGCACGACGGCCAGCTCGAGCGCGGCCGCGCGCTCGGCGCCCAGCGCCGGATCGGCGGCGGTGTCCACGGGCGTGGGGAACCACTCGCCCACGTACTGCTCGCGGCGCGCCCGCGCGGACTGCGCCAGGTTCAGGGCGAGCCGCGTCACCGTCACCACGAGGAAGGCATCGGGGTCGCGCACCGCCGCGGGGTCGGCCGCGCGCCAGCGCAGCCACGCGTCCTGGACCACGTCCTCGGCGTCGGGCGCGCAGGCGAGGACGCGGTAGGCCACGCCGAACAGGCGGGGGCGCAGCGCCTCGAAGACGGCGTCGGGGTCGCGTCGGGCGGCGCCGCCGTGCTCGGTCACCGGCCGGCTACGCCAGATCGTCCTGGCGCATCAGCTGCCGCGCGGCCTCGGTCACCGAGCCCGCGAGCGACGGATAGACGGAGAAGGTCTGCGCCACGTCGTCCACGGTGAGCCCGTTCTGCACCGCGACGGTGAGGGGCAGGATCAGCTCGGAGGCGTTGGGCGCCACCACGACCCCGCCGATCACGAGGCCTGTGTTGGGGCGACAGAAGACCTTGACGAAGCCGCGCCGCAGGCCGGACATCTTGGCGCGCGGGTTGGTCGCCAACGGCAGCATCACGGTGCGTGCCTGATAGGTCCCGTCGTCGATCGCGGCCTGCGAGACGCCGACGGTGGCGATCTCCGGGCGGGTGAAGATGGCCGAGGAGACGGTCTTGAGCTTCACGGGCGAGACGCCCTCGCCCAGGGCGTGGTACATCGCGACGCGGCCCTGCATCGCCGCGACGGAGGCGAGCGGCAGCAGGCCCGTGCAGTCGCCGGCGGCGTAGATGCCGGGCACCTTGGTGCGGGAGACGCGGTCGACCGGGATGTAACCGCCCTTGTCCAGCTCGATCCCCACGTCCTCGAGCCCGATGCCCGCGGTGTTCGGGATGGAGCCGACGGTCATCAGGCAGTGCGAGCCCTCCACGGTGCGGCCGTCGGTGAGCCGGACGACGATGCCGTCGTCGGTGCGCTCGACCTTGTCGGCGTAGGCGCGCTTGACGAGGGAGACACCGCGGTCGACCAGCGCGTCCTCGAGCACGAGCGCCGCGTCCTCGTCCTCGTGCGGCAGCACGCGATCGCGCGAGCTGACCAGTGTGACCTTGATCCCGAGCTCGGTGTAGGCGTGCACGAACTCGGCGCCGGTAACGCCGGAGCCGACCACGACCAGGTGGGAGGGCAGCTCCTCGAGGTCGTACAGCTGGCGCCAGGTGACGATCCGCTCGCCGTCGGGCTTCGCGGACTCCAGCACGCGCGGCGACGCGCCGGTGGCGACGAGCACCACATCGGCCTCGAGGGTCTGCTCGCCGCCGGTCGGGGTGACGACGTTCACGACGTGCTGCGCCATGCCCGGGTTGCTCGGCGCGAGCGATGCGCTGCCGCGGATGATCCGCACGCCCTCGCCGACGAGGCGGGCCCGGATGTCGGCGGACTGGGCCGTCGCGAGGTCCTTGACGCGGGTGTTGATGCGCTCGACGTCGATCTCCACGCGCTCGAAGTGCAGCTCGATGCCCAGGTCGACGGCGCGCCGGGTCTCGGTGCGGATACCGGTCGAGGCGATGAAGGTCTTCGACGGGACGCAGTCGTACAGGACGCAGGCGCCGCCGATGCCGTCGGACTCGATCACCGTGACGTCGCCGCCGTGCGCCACCGCCACCAGTGCTGCTTCGTACCCCGCCGGACCGCCGCCGATGATCACGATGTTCGTCATGGCTGCCACGCTATCGCCCGGGGCGGCGGCGCGTGCGGGCACCGTCGGGCAGAGCCGTCCGGGCGGACGGGCGCGGTAAAGTCCACATGTGCCGATCTACGCCGCCTACGGCTCCAACATGCACCCCGACCAGATGGCCGAGCGCGCCCCGCACTCGCCGATGGCAGGTACGGGGTGGCTGCACGGGTGGCGCCTGACCTTCTCCGGCGAGGACATCGGCTGGGAGGGTGCCCTCGCTACCGTCACCGAGGACCCGTCGGACCCGGACGCCAAGGTCTTCGTGGTGCTCTACGACGTGACGCCGGACGACGAGCTCTCCCTGGACCGGTGGGAGGGCTCCGAGCTCGGCATCCACGTCAAGCTCAAGGTCCGCGTCGACCTCATCGGCGGCGGTTCCACACTGGCCTGGCTGTACGTGGTCGACGCCTTCGAGGGCGGCCTGCCCTCCGCCCGCTACCTGGGTGTCATGGCCGACGCGGCGTACATCGCCGGCGCCCCCGAGGAGTACGTCCTCGACATCCGCACCCGCGAGTCCCGCAACGTCGGCCCCGGCCCGGGCGCCTCCGCGGACGGCGCGGAGTAGCGACTCACGCCGCGTCGGGCCCGCAGGTCGTCGGTGCGGGCTCGATCGCCGTCGCCAGCCGGCGCAAAGCCCGGGCCAGCCCGGGACGCAGGCCTCGCCGTCCGGGTGCGACGGTGCGCCCCACCCGGGTCCGGTGCGCCCGGCCCAGCGCCGAACGGTCGTGCACGTCCGCCATGCGGGCGTAGACTGCTGCCGTCGGAGGATCCGCCGTCAGGTTCCAGTGCTCTCGGTATTCGCTCATATCCCGAGCACACACGAACCTCGTCGCGGGTTCCAATGAATTAGGTGGCGCCTACATGTTGACCTACCTGTTGGACGTCGGCGATCTGGCCGACGCCCGGTTCGTGGTGTCGCCGCTCAACGAGACGGCGCTCAGCCTCTTCCACCTCAACCACGTGCACGGCACGGCCTCTCACCTCACCGCCTGGAGGCGGGACGCCGACGCCCGGCGCGATCGGTACGACCGGGATCTCGTGGACGCTCTCGTCTCCCCGTCCGGCAGGCAGATCCCGGACTTCCTCACCCCGATCACCGCTCCGAGCGCGGGACGCTCGTCGTTCGAGTCCCACCTCGCGGCGGTCGCCGCCACCGATCCGGCGACGGCGCGCGACGGGCTGACCGAGCTCACCGTGGACGGGCCGCCATCGCCGGCGCTCGCGGCGCTCCTGTCACTCGACGATCCCGCCCCGGTCATCGCCGAGGCGCTCGCCGCCTACCACGATGCCGTGATCGCACCGATCTGGCCGGCGGTGCAGCGAATCCTGGAATCCGATGTGACGCATCGCGGCCGCGAGCTGGCGCAGGGCGGCCCCGCACGGCTCTTCGAGTCACTGAGCCCGCGCGTCGAGTGGACGCGGAAGGGCGAGCTCAGCGTCGACCTGGCGTGCTCGAGCATCTCCGGCCGGTTCTCCTCGGACGGACGTGGGCTGACCATGATGCCCAGCGTGTTCGTCGGTCAGATCACCGTCGCCCACGACCCCACCCGGACCTCGCCGCACATCGGCTATCCGGCGCGCGGCTCGGCGACCCTCGCGGAGTCGACTCCCCCGGTCGCCGACGATGCGTTGCGCAAACTCGTCGGAGCTGCCAAGGCGGACCTCCTCGCCGCGCTGGCGGAGCCGGCCGCGGTCGTGGACCTGGCTGCCGCGCTCTGCATCTCACCGTCGGCCGTATCGCAGAGCTTGAAGGTGCTGAGCGAGAGCGGCATCGTCGAGAACTCGCGGTACGGGCGCCGGGTCCTGTACCGGCGCACCGCGCTCGGCGACGCCCTGGTCGATCGGAAGGGGGACGGACCGCATCGACCTTGATCTGCGCGATCGGTCCTTCGTCGTCTCCGGCGCGAACAGCGGGATCGGTCTCGCCGCGGCACAGCGGCTCCTGCGCGAGGGCGCGCGCGTCTGCTGTTTCGCACGGGACCTCGATCGCCTCACCGCCGCCTTCGCGGACACGGCGACCCAGCACGATCAGCTGCTCCTCCTGGCGGGCGACGCCCGCCGACCCGAGGCCTGTTGTCCGACCGGTCCTCGTACACGAACGGCACGTCCATCGACATCTCCGGAGGCCTGGGCGCGCGCATCTGACACCGTGCTCGCAGGCGGACCGATCACCCCGTCGCGACGAGCGACATGTACATGATGGCGAGGATCACGATGACGGGCACGATCAGAACCAGGCCGAGCACTCCGAGGGTCACGTACATCCACGTCCAGCTCGAATGGGTCTGCGCAGTGAAGCCCAGCGTGCCGCTCGCGTAGGGCACCGCCGGAGGCGAGAAGTACACCGTGACGACCTGACCCGGCGCCACGGAAACAGCCATCGACGTCCACTTCGACGGCGCCGGCATGTTCTCCGACACGGAGATCGTCCGCATCCCGGGCAGGACCGGGATCAGAGCATCGTCATCGTTGACCGGATACATCCGCCCGTCCACGATGACCGTCGGAGGGACCCAACTTCGAGTGAGGGGCGAGCCGTGCCGGATCAGACGAATGGCGGTCATGGCACCACCATCGGCTCCGACGCTGAACTCGCTCTTGTAGCTCGCTTGGGCACGCCGCTAGACGGAGGCGAAGACCACGTTCGTGAAGACCTTCACGCCCATCTCGAGTGCGCGCTCGTCGAGCACGAAGTCCGGCTGGTGCAAGTCGTACTGACGGCCCTCGCCGGACCACACGCCGAGCCGCGCCATCGCGCCGGGCGCCTCCTCGAGGTACCAGGAGAAGTCCTCGCCGCCGCCGGACTGCGGGGTGTCGACGACCCCGTCGGGCGAGACGGCGCGCGCGGCCTCGGCGAGCCGGGTCGCGGCCAGGTGGTCGTTGATGACGGGCGGGACGCCCCGGGTGTAGTTCACCTCGTGCTTGATGCGCAACGGCGCGAGCAGCTCGGCGATGATCTCGCGCACGAGCGGCTCCAGCGCCTCCCAGATCTGGTGTTCGCCGGTGCGCACGGTGCCGTGCAGCGCACCGATCTGCGGGATCGCGTTCGGTGCCGAGCCGGCGTTCGCCGCACCCCACACCATGATCGTGCCGGAGCGCGGATCGACCCGGCGCGACAGGACGCCGGGCAGGCCGGTGATGACGGTGCCCATGGCGTAGATGAGATCGCTGGTCAGATGGGGCCGCGACGTGTGCCCGCCGGGCGAGTGCAGGATCACCTCGACATGGTCGGCCGCGGAGGTGATGGCACCTGACCGCACGCCGATCTTCCCGACCTCGACGCGCGGGTCGCAGTGCAGCGCGTAGATGCGCGAGACGCCTTGCATCACCTCGTCGCGCACCGCCGACAGAGCGCCCCCGGGCATGACCTCCTCGGCGGGCTGGAAGACCAGTCGCACGCCCACCGGCAGCCGGCCGGCGCGGTCCAGCTCGGCGAGCGCGAGGCCGGTGCCGAGGAGGATCGAGGTGTGCGCGTCGTGGCCGCAGGCGTGCGAAACCCCCGGCGTCAGGGACTGGAAGTCGAGCCCGGTGGCCTCGTGGATCGGGAGCGCGTCCATGTCGGCGCGGAGCGCGACGCGGTCGCCGCCGGCCGGCCCGAGGTCGCACACGAGACCGGTGGTGGACAGCTTGCGCGGGTGCAGGCCTGCGGCGGTGAGCGCCTCGTAGACGACGTTGGTGGTGCGCTGCTCGCGCCAGGAGAGTTCGGGGTGGGCGTGCAGATCGCGCCGGAACTCCCGGAGCCAGTCGCCCTTGCGCCGCAACCACTGATCGACGTACGCGGCCCTCGAGAGATCCTCGCCCGCAGTCCCGCTCGCCGTGCCCGTCACCGTCCGCCTCCATCACTACCGCGACGCGCGGCCCCGGTCAGCAGGCGCACGCGCTCGTCCTCGTCCTCCGCGACCGCAGCGAACGCTGCGGCCAGGGCCAGCGCACCGTCGCGCACGGCCCGATCGGCTGACTCACCAGCGGCGACGGCCGTGAACTCAGGCTGATGGGTCACGGCCCCGTCGGTCTCCAGGCCGATCAGCGGATGGATCGACGGTACAGCGTGGCTCACATTGCCCATGTCGGTACTCCCCAGCGGGATCGATCGCTCGAACTCCGGCGCCACCGGTTCGCGGCCGATCGCGACCGCCGCGGCGCGGTACGCGGCGGCGAGCCCGTCGTCGCTGCGCAGCTCGGTGTATGCGGGCGAGACCTCGGTGACCGCGTGGGTGCAGCCGGCCGCCAGGGCACCCGCGGCGAAGCAGTCGCCCGCACGAGCGGCGAGCCGCTCCAGCGAGCCGGCGTCGTCCGCGCGCAGGTAGTAGAGCAATTCGGCCCCCGCGGGGACCACGTTGGGGGCGGCCCCGCCGTCGCTGACGATGCCGTGCAGTTGCTGCCCCGGCTCGAGGTGCTGGCGCAGCAGGCCGAGCGCGACCTGCGCGACGGTCGCGGCGTCACCCGCGTTGCGGCCCGCCCACGGCGCCGCCGAGGCGTGCGCCTCGCGCCCCGTGTACCGGATAGCGAGATCGGCCAGGGCCAGCGTCCGCGTACGCACCACGTCGAACGGAGCGGGGTGCACCATGCCGGCGCAGGCGACACCGTCGAACGCGCCGCGGTGCAGCATGAGCACCTTGCCGCCCCCGGACTCCTCCGCCGGGGTGCCGTAGACCTCGACGGTCAGGCCCAGTTCGTCCGCGACGGAGGCGAGGGCGACGCCCGCGCCGAGCGCGGTCGCGGCGATGATGTTGTGCCCGCACGCGTGCCCGATGCCCGGCAGGGCGTCGTACTCGGCGAACACCGCCACGCGCAGCGGCCCGGTCCCCGACCGGCCCACGAAGGCGGTCTCGAGATCGGCGACGCGGCGCTCCACGGCGAAGCCGTGCCCCGCGAGGGCGTCCGTCAGCAGCGCGGCCGCGAACCGCTCCTCGAAGGCCAGTTCCGGCCGGGCATGGATCTCGTGGCTGACCGCGACCAGCTCGCCCCACACGCGGTCGACGGTGCCGGTGAGCGCCTCCAGGACGGAGGTGACGCGACCGGTCACCGTCAGCCGAACTTGACTTCGGTCGTCGGGACGGCGAGGTCCGCGATGAGCGGCGCGTGCAGATCGTTCTTGATCTTGTTGAGCGTGGGACCGTCGGCGGCCGCGTTCGCGGCGGCGAGGGCGGTCGCCGCGGGGATCAGCTCGGCCTCCGACGCGGTGGACTGCACGATGCCCGCGGCCACGGCGTCCGCGCCGCCGTAGCGGCGTCCGGTGGTCATGGCCTCGACGGCGCTCTGGTAGGGAAGGCGCGAGCGCAGCAGGGTGGCCATGCCGACGGTGAAGCCCATCTTGAGACTGACCTCGGGCAGGCAGAAGAAGCCGCGGTCGTCGCGCATCACGGCGAAGTCGCACGAGAGGGCCAGCATCGCGCCGGCGCCGAAGGCGTGGCCGTTGATCGCGGCGACGGTGGTCATCGGGAAGGTCAGCAGACGGCTGAAGACCGTGTGCACACGGTCCAGGTACGCGGGCAGCTCGCCGACGTTCGCCAGGATGTACATCACGTCGAGGCCGTTGGAGAAGAACTTGCCGGTGGCGGTGACCACCAGCGCGGCGGGGGCTCCGGCCGCCGCCGCCTCGATCTCGTCGAGGCGAGCGTGGACCGCGTCGACCCAGGCCGGGGAGAAGCGGTTCTCCGGGTTGGACTCCGAGAGCTCGACGCCCTCCTCGCCCAGGAAGAGTGTGAAGACGTCGTCGGTCCGCGTGACGTAAGGCATGCGCATCACGATAGCGGCTAGCATCTGGGGCCATGGCGCAACTGCACGCGGCACGTGACTCCGGTATCGACGATCCCTCCGCTGCGGCCAGTGAGGCGGCCGCCGCGCTGACCACCGCGACGGGCGGGGAGCCCTTCGACGTGGCGGTCGTGCTCGGCTCCGGCTGGGCGCCCGCGGCCGACGCCCTCGCGGCGCGCGGCACCGCCGTCGGGTCGATCCCGATGGCCGATCTGCCGCACTTCGCACCGCCCAGCGCCGCCGGCCACAAGGGCACCGCCTCGGCGGTCGTCGTCGGCGGCAAGCGGGTTCTGGTGCTGCTCGGCCGCACCCACGCCTACGAGGGCCACGACCTCTCCCGCGTCGTCCACCCGGTGCGCACCGCCTGCGCGGCCGGGGCGTCGACGGTGATCCTCACCAACGCGGCGGGCGGCCTGCGCGAGGGCATGTTCGTGGGCGAGCCGGTGCTGATCTCCGACCACCTCAACCTCACGGCCCGCTCGCCGCTGGTCGGCGCGCAGTTCGTGAACCTCGTCGACGCCTACTCGCCGGCGCTGCGCGCGCTGGCGCAGCAGGTCGACCCCTCGCTGAACGAGGGCGTCTACGCCGGGCTCCCCGGCCCGCACTACGAGACCCCGGCCGAGATCCGCATGCTCCGCACGCTCGGCGCCGACCTCGTCGGCATGTCCACGGTGCACGAGGCCATCGCCGCCCGCGCGGAGGACGCCGCGGTCCTCGGCATCTCCCTGGTGACCAACCTGGCCGCGGGCATCACCGGCGAGCCCCTGAACCACGAGGAGGTCCTCGAGGCGGGGCGCGCAGCGGCGGCGCGCATGGGCGGCCTGCTCGCCGACGTGATCGAGGCGATGGACGCGTGAGCGCCGAGCTCGCGGCCGAGGCCCTCGCCTGGATCGAGGGCGATCCCGACCCCGTGACCCGCGCCGAGCTGGAGGCCCTCAGTGGCCCCGAACTCGCCGAGCGCTTCGCGGCGCCGCTGTCCTTCGGCACCGCGGGGCTCCGGGGCCCGGTGCGCGGCGGACCGTCGGGCATGAACGTCGCGGTGGTGACCCGCACGACGTGGGCGCTCGGCGAGTGGCTGCAGGGCAAGTGCCTGGGCGGCGGCACCGTCGTCGTGGGGCGCGACGCGCGGCGCGGCTCCGAGGCATTCTTCGCCGCCGCGACCGAGGTGCTCACGGCCCAGGGTTTCGCCGTGGTGGCGCTGCCCGAACCCGGTCCCACGCCGTGGGTGTCGTTCGCCACCAGGGCGCTCGGCGCCGTCGCCGGCGTGCAGATCACCGCCTCGCACAATCCGCCCGCGGACAACGGTTACAAGGTCTACCTGGACGGCGGCGCCCAGTTGGTGTCCCCCGCCGACGCCGAGATCGAGAAGCTCATCGCCGGCGCGCCGGCGGCGACGGCGATCGACCGGGCGCCGGTCCCCGCCGATCCCCGCGCGACCGAGGTGGTCGCGGCGTACCTGGACCGCGTCTCCTCGCTGCGCCCGGCACCCGCCGGGGCGCTGCGGATCGCGCTGACCCCGATGCACGGCGTCGGCGGGCGGGTCGCGGTCGAAGCCCTGCGCCGCAGCGGTTTCGGGGATGTGCACGTCGTGGAGGAGCAGTTCCTCCCCGACGGGGAGTTCCCGACGGTGACCTTCCCCAACCCGGAGGAGCCGGGCGCCTCCGACCTGCTGCTCGCGCTCGCCGAGAGCGTGGACGCCGACCTGGCGATCGCGCTCGACCCCGACGCCGATCGGTGCGCGCTCGGCGCCCGGTTCCCCGACGGCTGGCGGATGCTCACGGGCGACGAATCCGGTTCATTGCTCGGCGCGCACCTGCTCGACGAGCCGCTCGCCGGACCGGCGACCACCGCCGCACCGTCGGATCCGCTGGTCGCCACCACGATCGTGAGCTCGGAGTTGCTCGGCGCCATCGCCGAGAGCCGCGGCGCCCGGTACGCGCGCACCCTGACCGGCTTCAAGAACCTCGTCCGGGCGGGCGACGGCCTCGTCTTCGCCTACGAGGAGGCCCTCGGCCTCTGCGTCGACCCGGCGACGGTGCGTGACAAGGACGGGATCTCCGCCGCAGTCGTCGCCGCCGGGTACGCCGCGGCGCTGAAAGCCCGGGGCCAGGGCCTGCCGGACGCGCTCGACGCCCTGTACCGCCGGCACGGCGTGTACCTGTCGGGTCAGTACGCGCTGCGGGTGGACGACGTCGCGCGGATCGCCGCGATCATGGAGGCGCTGCGCGACGACCCGCCCGTTGAGGTTGCAAACACCGCGGTCGGCTGTGAGGATCTTCTGACGGCACGCCCCGCGACGGACGCGCTGGTGTTCCGCGGCGACGGTGTCCGGGTCACCGTGCGGCCCTCCGGAACCGAGCCGAAGGCGAAGTTCTACCTGGAGGTGATCGAGCCCGTGACGGCCGACAGCGACACGCACGGCGCTGAGGCGCGCGCACGACAGCGGCTCACCGCGGTGACCGACACGGTGCGTAAGTGGGCGGCCTTCGGGTGACCCGCCCAGCGCGCCCGGCCGACCCCGCACGCGGTCGGGTCATCGCCGCGTCCGTGCTCGTGGGCGTGCTCATCGTGGTCGCGGCGGCCGCGGCGGCCACGGCGTACGTCAGCGGCAAGCGGCCCGCCGAGCCGGCAGCTGCGGCCGCGCCATCGCCCTCCGGTCGATCGAGTTCGTCCCCGAACGCCCCGACGTCCTCGCCGGACGGTGCCGGTACCCCCGCGCCCGCACCGTCGATCCCCGGGACGGATGCGCTGGGCTTCCTCGGCACGCAGGCGCGCTGCGCCGACGGCGACTCCGCGCGGATGATGGTGCTCACCGCCACCTCGCAGGCGGTCGTGTGCGACCGCGCGGGTGCCCTGTACTACGCCGGCTGGCGCATCGACACCGGTACCGGCACGCGCATCGAGGGCGTGTTGCCCGCGGGCCCGGGCTGGGTCGCCCGCGCCCCGGACGCGACGATCAACATCACGCCCGCCGGACTGGTGATCAGCGCTGCGAACGGCGAGTTCACCGAGCCGGCAACGGGCTTCTGGGCGGCCCCGTAGATCACCCGCCGCCCCGGATCAGGTCCAGCGGGGGCCGAACTGGCGGTCACCCGCGTCACCGAGGCCGGGCACGATGTAGGCGTTCTCGTTCAGTCCCCGGTCGACGGTGGCCGTGACGAGGCGGACGGGGTGGCCGCAGTCGGCGAGCGCCTGCACGCCCTCCGGCGCGGCGACGACGCACACCGCGGTCACGTCGGTCGCGCCGCGCTGCGCGAGCAGGCTCAGGGTCTCGACCATCGAGCCGCCGGTCGCGAGCATCGGGTCGAGGACGAAGACGGGACGTCCGGCGAGGTCGGCGGGCAGCGACTGGAAGTACGGCTCGGGGACGTGGGTCTCCTCGTTGCGTCCCATGCCGACGAAGCCCACCTGCGACTCGGGCAGCATCGCATGCGCCTGGTCGACCATGCCGAGGCCGGCACGGAGTACGGGCACCAGCAGCGGCGGCGCGGCGAGCGCGGCGCCATCGGTGTCCTCGAGCGGGGTGGTCACCGTCACGGGTGCGACGGCGGCCTCGCGCATGGCCTCGTAGACCAGCATCTGGGTGAGCTCCTTGAGCGCGGCGCGGAAGGAGGCGTTGTCGGTGGACACGGCGCGGAGCGCGGTGAGCCGGACGGCGGCCAGGGGGTGGTCGACCACGGTGATCTGCATGCGGTCAGCGTATCGGGAACCGCGCGGGGTCCTGAGGCGTCCAATCAATGAGGGGGTATTGCGATGGAACCGTTTCTGATGACGACGGGCGCGGTGACGGCGGCGGGGAGCGAACTGGGGGCTCTCGCCGCGTCGGTGGCGGGCACCGCGGGGGCGGGCGCCGTCTCGGCGGCGGCGCTGGCGCCGGTGTTCGGACTGGTCGGCGGCGACTACCTGGCCGAGCTGCTGGGCGCCGTGACCGCCGCCGACGCCGAGATGGCGCGCCTCGCCGCGTTCTACGCGTCGGCCTCCGTCGGAGCCGCGCGGACGGTGGCCGCCGCGGTCGCCACGGACGCGGGCGGCGCAGGGGCGCTGCTCGGGCTTGCGGGTGCGCCGTGAGCGGCATCGTCGCGGCCCTGGCGGCGCCACTGCGGGCCCTGCTCGACACGTTCGGCACGGGCGACCTCTCCGTCGCCGGCGTCGACCGGGCGATCCGGGCCGTCGAGGCCGAACTCGCGCGGGTCAGCGCGCAGACCGACTCCACCGCGGTCACCGTCGGGCGGGCGTGGACGGGCGCCGATGCGACGTCCGCGCAACGCACCATCGGCGACGGGGGCACCGCCGCGGGCGCGCTGTCGCAGCACACCGGCTCGATCTGCGCGTCCGTGACCACGGCCGCCGACGTCGTGAGCAAGGGCCGCACGCGGCTGCAGGCGATCCTCGACTCCTTCGTCAGCAAGGCCGAGGCCGCCGATCCGACGTTGCTCAACCCCGCCGGCCTGATCGCCGTTCTCGCACTGGCGGCCGACCACCTGCAACAGGCGCTGGATGTACTGCGGTCCATCCGTGAGGAGCTCGACGGCGAGACCGACACCGTCGCCGGACTCGCGGGGAGCACGCCGACCGCCCCGGGCACCGTCGACGGGGGCGCGGCGACCACGCCCGCCTCCACCACCGCGACCTCGTCGCCCGCCACCGCCTCCCCGACCGGAACGGGTTCGGGTTCCGGGTCGGGCTCCGCGGGCGGTGGATCCGGGTCTCCCGTCAGCGGACTCGCCTCCGCCCTCACCGGCGGCTCCCGTGGGAGTTCGACGAAGGGCTCCGGGAAGGGCTCGGCGGCGCAGACGGTCGCCGCCTCGCGCCGCTCCGGGAGGACGACCGTGTCCGCCGACGGCAAGGGCGGCTATGACGTGCGCCTGCCCGACGGCACGGTCGTGAAGGCGCCGAACGCCAAGGCGGCCGCCGCGGTGCAGGCCGCGCTCACCCAGCTCGGCGTGCCCTACGCGTGGGGCGGGACCACACCCGGCGTCGGGCTGGACTGCAGCGGTTTCACCCAGTGGGCGTACCGGCAGGCGGGGATCGAGCTGCCCCGGCTGGCCGATCAACAGACCGTGGGAGCGTCCGTGAGTTACTCCGATCTCCGGCCGGGTGACCTCGCGGTGTGGAGCGGCCACGTGGCCCTGGTCCTCGGCGACGGCCGGATGATCGAAGCGGGCGATCCCGTGCAGATCTCGGCCGTCCGCACGGACAACATCGGACAGCAGTTCCACGGCTTCTTCCGCCCGACCGGGTGAGCCCGGGGCGGTCCGATCCTCCAGCCGACGCCGACCCGGTCCGGTGCACTACGCTGGGCGCCATGGCGTCTGACATCGTCCCGATCGAACTCGGCCTCACCGACGGCCCGGTGTACACCCTGTGGGCACCGCGGTGGCGTGACGGGGAGGACGAATGGGAGGCCTTCCTGGGCCTCGACGAGGACCTGTACGGCTTCTCCTCGGTGGCCGAACTGGTCGCCTTCGCCCGCAGCGGCAAGGCGAACGACCTGGACGATCACCCCGCCTGGGAGGCGCTGACCACCCTGCCCGCGGAGGCCTTCGTCCCGCGCGACGACCGCCGCTTCGATCTGATCTCGGTGCCCGAGCTCGCCGCCGAGGAGCCCACGCCCGAGGTCATCGCCGAGCTCGAGGACACCCTCGAGATCGTCGGCCTCATCGGCGAGGTGTGCGAGCTGATCGACGTCACGAAGTTCTTCAACGGCAACCCCGTGCTCGGGACCGTGCGCATCGGCACCCGCAACTTCGAGGGCCGCGAGGGCGCCGAGATGTGGCACAAGGTGGGCCAGATCATCAGCCGCAAGTGGGACGACGTGATCGACGCGATCGAGGGCGTCGTCAGCGCCCCGAAGGTCGCCGCTGCCGCCACCGCCACGGCGGAGGAGGAGCTCGCGGCCGCCGCGGAGCGGGCCGCCGCGCTGGCCGCGGACGAGGACGACGAGGACGAGCTCGACGCCGATCTCGACGACATCGACGACGACCTGGACGAGGACGACGCGGACGCCGACGACGAGGCGGACGACGCGGGCGAGGAGGCCGCGGCGGAGGACGACGAGTACGAGGAGGACGACTCCTTCTGGGGCCAGGTCGGCATCGACCCGATCAAGATCATCACGTCCACGGGCGAGTACTACACCCTGCGCTGCTACCTCGACGACAACCCCGTCTTCCTGGGGCGCAAGGGCAAGATCTTCGTCTTCGACTCCGAAGGTGCACTCGCCCGCTACCTCGCGGACGACGACGACACCGATCTGTCGTCGGTGTCGACCTACGACGAGGTCCGGGTGGCGGCGACGGACGGCTCGCTCGAGATCGAGGTCTACGACGACAACGTCTACGTCCTGCCCGGCATCGGTGAGGACATCGCCGACGGCCCGCGGCGCATCGACCGCGACCAGCTGGACCTCGCCGTGGAGCTGCTGCTGGACTCGGCGGACTTCGCCGACGACGGCTCGGTGCGGGACGCGCTGCGCCCCACCACCCCGCTGGGCTTCTTCGTCTCCTACGCGCTCGACCCGCAGCCGCGCCGGCTGGCGCCGTCGGGCCCGTTCGACAACGAGGCCGAGGCGTGGCGCGCGCTCGAGCACGACTTCGAGGACCGCCTCACCTCCAAGTAGACGAACACCCCGCGGCGCACCGGCCGCGGGGCGCTCGCTCGGGCGTCAGCCGATCAGCACCGCGAACCCGGGCTTGATCACGTCGTCGATGATCGCGAGCCGCTCGTCGAAGGGCAGGAACGCCGACTTCATCGCGTTGATGGTGAAGCGCTGCAGATCGGTCCAGCCGTAGCCGAAGGTCTCCACCAGCCTGAGCATCTCGGCGCTCATCGTGGTGTCGCTCATCAACCGGTTATCCGTGTTCACCGTGACGCGGAAGCGCAACTGCGCCAACAGGTTGAACGGATGCTCCGCCATCGAGGCGACCGCGCCGGTCTGAATGTTGGAGCTGGGGCACAGCTCCAGCGGGATCCGGGCGTCCCGCACCCGTGCCGCGACGCGACCGAGCTGCGCGCCGGAGACGTCGGAGGAGCCCGGCTCGACGCCCGTGATGTCGTCGACGATCCGCACGCCGTGCCCCAGCCGGTCGCAGCCGCAGAACGCCAGCGCCTCGTGGATCGACGGCAATCCGAAGGCCTCGCCGGCATGAATGGTGAAGGGCGCGGAGTGATCCCGCATGTACTCGAAGGCGTCGAGGTGACGACTGGGCGGGAAACCGGCCTCCGCGCCGGCGATGTCGAAGCCGACGGCGCCGCGGTCGCGCCAGCGCACCGTGAGTTCCGCGATCTCCCGCGATCGGGCGGCGTGCCGCATGGCGGTCACCAGGCACCGGACCACGATCGGCCGGCCGGCGCTCCGCGCCGCGGACTCGCCCGAGGCGAATCCGGCGAGCACGGCCTCCATCACCTCGTCGAGCGACAGCCCGCCCTGCAGGTGCTGCTCGGGTGCGAACCGGACCTCGGCGTAGACCACCCCGTCGGCCGCCAGATCCTCGGCGCACTCGCGCGCCACCCGGGACAGGGCCTCGGGGGTCTGCATCACCCCGACGGTGTGGTCGAAGGTCTCGAGGTACTTCACGAGCGAGCCCGAATCGGCGGCATCCCGGAACCACGCGGCGAGCTCGGGCTCGGTCGAGGCGGGCAATGCGCCGTATCCGGTCTCGGCGGCCAGCTCGAGCACGGTGGCGGGCCGCAGACCGCCGTCGAGGTGGTCGTGCAGCAGCACCTTGGGCGCGCGGCGCAGGGCCTGCAGGTCGATGGGGGTCGGGCCGATGGGATTCGCCATAGGGTCAACGTACCGGCTACCGGCGCCCAGCACCGCCGGTGCGAGCGTCAGTCGCGCTACCGCTCCGTCAGATACGTGAGGATCGCGCGGACCCGGCGGTTGCCCTCCTCCGGAGGCAGGTCGAGCTTGGCGAAGATGTTCGCCACGTGCTTGGCGACCGCGGCGTCCGAGACCACCAGCGCCGCGGCGATGTCGGCGTTGCTGCGCCCCTCCGCCATGAGCGCGAGCACCTCGCCCTCGCGGGGTGTCAGCCGGTCGAGCACCGTGGGGGTGAACATCTTCGACACCACTTCGGGATCGACGACCACTCCCCCGCCGGCGACGGTGTCGAGAGCGCGGAGGAAGTCGTCGACCCGACCGACCCGCTCCTTGAGCAGATAGCCGACGCCCCCGCCCGACTCCAGCAGGCGGCGCGCGTACGCGGCCGCGACGTACTGCGACAGCACGAGCACCGGCAGGTCCGCACGGCCCGCGCGCAACTCCAGCGCCGCCCGCAGCCCGTCGTCGCCGTGCCCGGGCGGCATCCGCACGTCCGTCACCACGAGGTCGACCGCGGCGGGGTCGACGGCGCGGAGGGCGTCCGCGTCGGCGAGCAGGCCGACCACCTCGTGGCCGGCCCGCTCGACGATCCGCTGCAGCCCTTCGGCCAGCAGGACGGAATCCTCCGCGATCACTATGCGCATCGTCCCCGTGTCACCCTCAGCCCCCACGTTCCCCCTCCTCAGCTCCTGCGATCCGCGTCGGAGGCAGGTTACGACACCGCCTTCGCCCAGTAGAGCGTGGTGGGTCCGCCGGGAGGGCTCAGGATCGTGAGTGTCGCGCCGATCGCCTCGGCCCGCTCGATGAGGCCCGCGAGGCCGGTACCGCGCGCGGGGTCGGCGCCGCCGGCACCGTCGTCCATCACGGTCATGGACACCCCGAGCACGCCCGCCGCGAAGGTGATCCACACCTGCTGCGCGCCGCCGTGCTTGATCGCGTTGGTGACGGCCTCGCTGGCCGTGTAGTACATGGCCTGCTCGACGTCGGCGGACAGGCGCCGGCCGGGCTCCCACCCCTCGCCGGCCATCACGTCGACCCGGATCGCACCACCGAGCTCGGCGCACGCGGCCTCGACCCCGGCGTCGTCGAGCACCTGCGGGTGCACGCCGCGGACGGTGTCCCGTAGACCGGCCATGGCGCGCTCGAGCCGGGCCTGCGCCGAGATGACCTGGGCGCGTACCGCGTCGTCGGTCTCGGTGGACAGGCTCTGCTGCAATTCGCCGAGCTGCAAGGAGAGGCTCGCGAGATCCTGCTGCGGCCCGTCGTGCAGATTCCGCTCGATGCGGCGGCGCTCGCCCTCGAAGGAGTGCACCAGCACGCCGCGCGAGGTCTCCAGCGTGCTGACCCGGCGGCGCAGTTCCTCCTCCGTGGGACTGAGCAGCAGCCGCGCGCCCGCGGCCTGCATGACCGAGACGGCGTAGGTCACGTACAGGGCCACGGCGCAGAGCACCGCGCCGATGGCACCGAAGAAGGCCTCGCTGATGATGCCCTGCACCGGCGCACCCAGGACGTTCACGTCGTCGGAGACGAAGGGCGCCACGAGGAGCCCCGCGCCGACGATCCAGCCGAGCGCCGCGCCGGTGAAGACGATGGGCGTCAGCACGGCCAGGAGCAGCGAGTACGCCACCTCACGCCACGTGGCGCGCTCACCGAGACGTGCGCCCGCCCGCGTCGAGAGATCGCCGGCGACGGGCGGGTGGGGGTCGCCGATCACCGGCGCGCCGAGCCAGGCGACGCGACGGCGCTCGAGCTTCGCCAGCGCGAAGGACCACGCCGGCGCGAAGGGCAGCAGCACCACCATCGCGTAGAGGAAGAACACCACCCACCCGAGGACCATCGAGACGGTGAGGTACGCCAGTCCGCGCCACGGCGCGGAGGTGGTGAGGAAGCGCAGGGGCTCGCGCAGCGGCGCGGCGAGGGCGCCGGCCTCGGATTCGGGCTCGCGCAGCGCCGGGGGCGGGGTCACGGTATCGATCATGCCGTAGACGCTAGGCCCGCGGCAGCCGCGAGTCCCTGGCCCCAGCGGGAGAATCCTCGGTGGTGCCAGCACTACCCCCGTGCCGCTAGCGTGGTCGGTATGCGCATCGCCATCCTCGACGACTTCCAGGGCGTCTCGCGTGGGTTCGGGGACTTCTCCGGGCTGGACGTCACCGTCTTCACCGAGCCGCTCACCGACGTCGCCGCCCAGCTCGCCGACTTCGACGGAGTGATCGCGATGCGGGAGCGCACTCGCTTCCCCGCGGAGGTGCTGCAGTCCCTGCCGCGCCTGCGCCTGCTCGTGTCGACGGGCCGCCGCAACGCGGCGATCGACCTGGCGGCGGCGGCGACGCTGGGGATCACCGTGTGCCACACGGGATACCGTCCCGCCGCGGCCGCCGAGCACACCTGGGCACTGATCCTCGCGGCACTGCGGCACGTCCCGGAGGAGGACGCGAACATCCGCGCCGGGCGGTGGCAGAGCACCGTCGGCACTGAGCTCGACGGCGCCGTCCTGGGGCTGGTCGGCCTCGGGAACCTGGGCCGCCGGGTCGCACGGGTGGGCGCGGCGTTCGGCATGGAGACGATCGCCTGGTCCACCAACCTCGACGCGACCCGAGCGGCCGAGGCGGGAGTGACCGCGGTGCCGAAGGAGGAACTGTTCGAGCGCGCGGACGTGATGACGATCCACTACGTGCTCTCGGCGCGCTCGCGCGGCATCGTCGGCGCCGCGGACATCGCGCGGATGAAGCCCGGTGCGCTCCTGGTGAACACCTCGCGCGCGGGCGTGCTGGACACCCCGGCCGCCGCGGACGCCGCCCGCCGCGGTGACATCCGCCTGGCCCTCGACGTCTTCGACACCGAGCCACTGCCCGCCGGCGACCCGCTGCGGGACCTGCCGAATTCGGTGCTCACCGGCCACATCGGGTACGTCACCGAGCAGCAGTACCGGACCTTCTACGCCGACGCGGCCGAGGACGTCCGCGCCTACCTCGCGGGCGCCCCCGTCCGTGTCATGAAGCCTTAGACCGTCACTCGGTCGAGCACCAGCGAGCCGCGCGGCGCGGCGGATTCGCCGATGACCGCGGCCCCCTCGAGCGCGGCGACGGCACCGTCGAACTTCTCCGGGGTATCGGTGTGCAGCGTGAACAGCGGCTCGCCCGCCGTCACGGAGTCGCCGACGGTCGCGTGCCAGGTGACGCCGGCACCGGCCTGCACCGGCTCGCCCTGCCGCTCACGGCCGGCACCGAGGCGCCAGGCGGCGATGCCGACACCCATCGCGTCGAGCTCGGTGAGCACGCCGGAGGCGGGCGCCGCGACGGTGCGGGTGTGCTGTGCGACGGGCAGCGGCGCATCGGGGTCGCCGCCCTGGGCCGCGATCATCGCCTTCCAACTGTCCATCGCGCGGCCGTTGGCCAGGTGCTCGGCAGGGTCCGCGTCGACCCCCGCGAGGGCGAGCATCTCCCGGGCGAGCGCGAGCGTCAGCTCCACCACGTCCGACGGTCCGCCGCCTGCCAGGACCTCGAGCGACTCGGCGACCTCGAGGCCGTTGCCGGCGGTGCGGCCGAGCGGGGTCGACATGTCGGTGAGCAGCGCGACGGTATCGACTCCCGAGTCGTGGCCGAGCGCGACCATGGTCTCGGCGAGCTCGCGCGCCTGCTCGGCGGTCTTCATGAAGGCGCCCTTCCCGACCTTGACGTCGAGCACGAGCGACGCGGTGCCCTCGGCGATCTTCTTGCTCATGATCGAGCTGGCGATCAGCGGGATGGCCTCGACGGTGCTGGTCACATCGCGCAGCGCGTAGAGCTTCTTGTCGGCGGGGGCCAGCCCGGAGCCGGCGGCGCAGATCACGCCGCCGACCTTCTCGAGCTGGTCGAACATCTGCTCGTTGGTCAGGTCGGCCCGCCAGCCGGGGATGGCCTCCAGCTTGTCGAGGGTGCCGCCGGTGTGGCCGAGGCCACGGCCGGAGAGCTGCGGCACCGCGACGCCGTAGGACGCGACGAGCGGGGTCAGCGGCAGGGTGATCTTGTCGCCCACGCCGCCGGTGGAGTGCTTGTCGGTGGTGGCGAGGGCGCGGCCGTCGCGGCGGAGCCCCGAGAAGTCCATCCGCTCGCCGCTGGCGATCATGGCAGCGGTCCAACGGGCGATCTCGCGGCGGTCCATCCCGTTGAGGAAGATCGCCATGGCCAGCGCGGACATCTGGTAGTCGGCGACCTCGCCGTTGGTGAACCTGTCGATCACCCAGTCGATCTGGCCGTCGGACAGGGCTTTTCCGTCGCGCTTGGTGGCGATGACGGAGACGGCGTCGAAGACGTCGGTCATGCGGTCTACCTCTTCTCGTCGTGGGTGACCTCGTCGAGGTCCGTAATCATCTGACCTCGTCGAGGTCGTCGGGCCCGAAGGCGTCGGGCAGGAGCCGGCTCAGCGGCATCGGACCGGACCGGTGGTCGATCAGGAGCTCGCCGCCGCCGTGCTCGTGGAGCAGTTGCCGGCAGCGTCCGCACGGCAGCAGGACGTCGCCGTTGGCGTTCGTGCACGTGAACGCGAGGAGGCGTCCGCCGCCCGTGGAATGGAGGGCGCTCACGAGTCCGCATTCGGCACAGAGGGTCAGGCCGTATGAGACATTCTCCACATTGCAACCGGACACCACACGACCATCGTCGGTGAGTGCGGCCGCCCCTACGGGGTACTTCGAATAGGGCGCGTAGGCGTGCCCCATGGCGTCGACGGCGGTGCGCCGCAATGCCTCCCAGTCGATGTCGGGCACAGCCGATCACTCCTTTCCGGAGGCTTGTTGATTCCGGGTCAATTTCGGTCAGGCAAACCTAACTAAATCTGTTCGGCCCCAATGGATCGGGACCGTGGTTTCGATTCCACATTCCGGTGGGTTTAAGGTCAAGGCGTGGGTTCAGGTATACGTCGCGATCGACGCCGGCGCGAGGGCTCAGCCTTCCCGTCGACCGAGTTCCGGCCGTATCCAAGAAACGATGTCGAAGGCAGGACTCGATGAGCAGTAGTACCGAGGTGGCGGCCGCCGAGGAGCCGCGCCGCGTCTCCCTCTACAAGGGCGATCCGGGCATGTTGAACTGGGTGCTGCACCGCATCAGCGGCGTCACCATCTTCTTCTTCCTGTTCGTCCACGTCCTCGACACCGCGGTGATCCGCATCGATCCCGAGGCGTACGACGCGATCATCAAGACGTACAAGACGCCGATCATCGGCCTGCTCGAGATCGGCCTCGTGATGGCCATCCTGTTCCACGCCCTCAACGGCGTCCGCGTGATCCTCGTGGACTTCTGGAGCAAGGGCGTGCAGTACCAGAAGGCGATGTCGATCGCGGTCTGGGCGGTCTTCCTCATCACCGGCGCGGGCATGGCAGCGCGTCTCCTCTACATCATGATCTCGCACGCCTAGGGGGACGAAGAGATATGACTACCGCGAACGAACCCAAGCTCGCCAAGACGCTGCTCAAGCAGTACGACCGCCCCGCGTCGCTCGACAACCCGCGCTCGCCGCACCGTCCGGCGTCCGGCAACTTCGAGAAGTACGCGTGGCTGTTCATGCGCTTCTCCGGCATCGCGCTCCTCGTGCTCGTCTTCGGGCACGTCTTCATCATGCTCGCGCTGGACAGCCAGGGCGTGCACCGGATCAGCGCCGCCTTCGTCGCGCAGCGCTGGGCCAGCCCCTTCTGGCAGATCTGGGACATCACGATGCTGTGGCTCGCGCAGCTGCACGGCGGCAACGGCCTGCGCGTGATCATCGACGACTACGCCCGCAAGGACCGCACGCGGTTCTGGCTCAAGACCCTGCTCGTGCTGTCGATGATCCTCGTGGTCGGCCTCGGCTCGTACGCGCTCCTCTCGTTCGAACCGGCCTCCGTGCCCACCGCCCAGTAACGGCCAGGAAGGACTCACCCGCATCATGCAGGAACATCGTTACGACGTGGTGATCATCGGCGCCGGCGGCGCCGGAATGCGCGCGGCCATCGAGGCCGGGCCGCGCGCCCGCACCGCGGTGCTCACCAAGCTCTACCCCACGCGTTCGCACACCGGCGCGGCACAGGGCGGCATGTGCGCCTCCCTCGCCAACGTCGAGGAGGACAACTGGGAGTGGCACACCTTCGACACGGTCAAGGGCGGCGACTACATCGTCGACCAGGACGCCGCGGAGATCATGGCCAAGGAGGCCATCGACGCCGTTCTCGACCTGGAAAAGATGGGCCTGCCCTTCAACCGCACCCCGGAGGGCAAGATCGACCAGCGCCGCTTCGGCGGCCACACCCGTGACCACGGCAAGGCGCCCGTGCGCCGCGCCTGCTACGCCGCGGACCGCACCGGCCACATGATCCTGCAGACGCTGTACCAGAACTGCGTCAAGCACGACGTGGAGTTCTTCAACGAGTTCTACGTCCTCGACATCGCGCTGACCGAGACCGAGGACGGTCCCGTCGCGACCGGTGCCGTCGCCTACGAGCTGGCCACCGGCGAACTGCACGTCTTCCACGCCAAGGCCATCATCTTCGCCACCGGCGGGTCGGGCCGGATGTACAAGACCACCTCCAACGCCCACACCCTCACCGGTGACGGCATGGGCATCGTCTTCCGCAAGGGCCTGCCCCTGGAGGACATGGAGTTCCACCAGTTCCACCCGACGGGCCTCGCGGGCCTGGGCATCCTCATCACCGAGGGCGTCCGCGGCGAGGGCGGCATCCTCCGCAACGTCGACGGCGAGCGCTTCATGGAGCGCTACGCCCCCACCATCAAGGACCTCGCGCCCCGCGACATCGTCGCCCGCTCGATGGTGCTCGAGGTGCTCGAGGGCCGCGGCGCCGGCCCGAACAAGGACTACGTCCTCCTGGATGTCACGCACATCCCCGAGGAGACGCTGATGGCCAAGCTGCCGGACATCATGGAGTTCTCGCGCACGTACCTCGGCGTCGACCCCGTCACCGAGCTCGTGCCCGTGTACCCGACGTGCCACTACGTCATGGGCGGCATCCCCACCAACATCCACGGCGAGGTGCTGCGCGACAACGAGCACGTCGTCCCCGGCCTGTACGCCGCGGGCGAGTGCGCCTGCGTGTCGGTGCACGGCGCCAACCGCCTGGGCACCAACTCCCTGCTGGACATCAACGTCTTCGGCCGCCGCTCCGGCATCGCCGCCGCGGAGTACGCCAAGACGCACGACTTCGTGCCGCTGCCGGAGAACCCGGCGGAGATGGTGGAGAACTGGGTCGCCGCGATGCTCAGCGATCACGGCAACGAGAACGTGATGGCCATCCGCACCGAGCTGCAGCAGACGATGGACAACAACGCCGCCGTCTTCCGCACCGAGAAGACCCTCACCCAGGCTCTCGATGACGTCCGCGCCCTCAAGAAGCGGTACGAGCACGTCACCGTCACCGACAAGGGCAAGCGCTTCAACAGCGACCTGCTCGAGGCGATCGAGCTCGGCTTCCTGCTCGAGCTGGCCGAGGTCACCGTCGTCGGCGCCCTCAACCGCAAGGAGACCCGCGGCGGCCACGCCCGCGAGGACTACCCGAACCGGGACGACGAGAACTTCATGGTGCACACCATGGCGTACAAGGAGGGCGAGGGCCTGGAGTCCGGGATCCGTCTCGACACCAAGCCCGTCGTGCAGACCCGCTACGAGCCGATGGAGCGTAAGTACTGATGACCGCCGCAGTTGACACCCCCGCGTCCGTGCAGCCGCCGGTTCCCCCCGGCTCCACGATGGTCACGATCAAGGTCTACCGGTTCAACCCGGAGGACCCCGACGCGGCCGGTTGGCAGAGCTACCGCGTCCCCGCACTCCCCTCGGACCGGTTCCTGAACCTGCTCCTGTACATCAAGGGCTACCTCGACGGCACGCTGACCTTCCGTCGCTCGTGCGCCCACGGCGTGTGCGGCTCGGACGCCATGCGCATCAACGGCGTCAACCGCCTCGCCTGCAAGATGCTGATGAAGGACTTCCTGCAGGAGGGCAAGGACATCACCATCACCGTCGAGCCGATCCGCGGCCTGCCCGTGGAGAAGGACCTCGTGGTGGACATGGAGCCCTTCTTCGACGCCTTCCGCGCCGTGAAGCCCTTCCTGATGACCTCCGGCAACGAGCCGACCCGCGAGCGCATCCAGTCCCCCACGGACCGTGAGCGCTTCGACGACACCACCAAGTGCATCCTCTGCGCCTGCTGCACCACCAGCTGCCCGGTGTACTGGATGGACGGCTCGTACTTCGGCCCCGCGGCCATCGTGAACGCGCACCGCTTCATCTTCGACAGCCGCGACGAGGGTGCCGCCGAGCGCCTTGAGATCCTCAACGGCGTCGACGGTGTGTGGCGCTGCCGCACCACCTTCAACTGCACCGACGCGTGCCCCCGCGGCATCCAGGTGACGAAGGCCATCCAGGAGGTCAAGCGCGCCCTCCTGTTCAGCCGCTAGACCCTTACTGCAGCCCGGAACGCCCCGGACCTCACCCGAGGTCCGGGGCGTTCCTCATTCGACGAGAGGCCGACCGTGGACCTGATCGACACCCCGATCGACGAGGCCCTGCTGCGCGGCCATCTCGACCTCGAGCGGACGGCGCGCGGCCTCCTCCCCCACCGGCTCCCCGCCGCGGCCCGCCGCCGCATCCCGGACGCGCGACTCGCCTCCGCCGAGGCGCAGCCCTCGGGCGTGCGCCTGGTCCTCCGGACGGCCGCCACCGTCATCGAGCTCGAGGCGCTGCCGACCAAGCGCGCGTACGCCGGCCTCCCCGCGCTGCCCGACGGTGCCTACGACCTCCTCGTCGACGGCCTCCCCGCCGGGCGCACGACGGTGCCGGAGGGCAACGTCGACACCGTCGTCGACATGGTCACGCAAGAGGCGGAATTCACGGAAGGGCCGTCGGGCGTCGCTCGCTTCACCGGCCTGCCCGCGGGCCGGAAGGACGTCGAGATCTGGCTCCCCCATAACGAGATCACCGAGCTGATCGCGCTGCGCACGGACGCCCCGGTGGCGCCGCAGGCGCCGCGCGAGCGCCGCTGGCTGCATCACGGCAGCTCGATCAGCCACGGCTCGGGCGCCGCTCACCCGACAGGCACCTGGCCCGCGATCGCCGCGCAAGCGGGCGGGGTCGACCTCGTGAACCTCGGCTTCGGCGGCAGCGCCCTGCTGGACCCGTTCGTCGCCCGCGCCATCCGCGACACCGTCGCCGACCTGATCAGCCTCAAGATCGGCATCAACCTCGCCAACGCCGATGTGATGCGCCTGCGCGCCTTCACCCCGGCGGTCCACGGATTCCTCGACACGATCCGCGACGGGCATCCCACCACTCCGCTGCTCGTGGTCTCGCCCATTCTGTGCCCGATCCAGGAGGAGACGCCCGGCCCGGTCATGCCCGTCCCGGCCGACGGCGGCGGCGTGCGGTTCGAGGCCACCGGCGATCCCGCAGAGGTCCGCGCCGGAAAGCTGACGCTGGCGGTCATCCGCGACGAGCTCGCGCGGATCGTCGAGGACCGGTCGGGCGAGGATCCGAACCTGCACCTCCTCGACGGACGCGCCCTGTACGGCCCGGATGACAACGCGCGCCTGCCGCTGCCCGACGGGCTGCATCCCGACGCCACCACCCACCGCCTGATCGGCACCCGCTTCGGCGAGGTCGCCTTCGCTCCGGGCGGCGCCTTCGCCCGGTGAGCGCGGAAAGAGCACCATTGTGACACCATTCTTGAACAGCGTTTTTCCATAAATCCCGCCTGGCAGTGTTGACGTGACACCATAGTGGTGTCATAGTTGACGCCATGGACATCACGCCCTTCGTCACCGACCTCCAGCGCCAGCTGATCACGGCCGCCGAGCGCGACTTCGCCGACGCCGGCGACAACGGCGTGGACGACGCCCGCGCCTCGGCCGAGCGGCTCGCATCGGGCCTCGACGCCACCACCCGGCTGGTGCTGCTGGACGCCCTGTCCGCCGCGGCCGCCGAGATCACCCGCGACCTCGTACCCGGCTCGGTCGACCTCCGCCTGCGGGGCCGCGACATCGAGTTCGTCGTCGCCGCACCCCGGCCGGAGCCCGAGGACGAGGCGACGACCGCACCGGGGGTCGACTTCGACGACAGCAGCACCTCGCGCACCACCCTCCGCCTGCCCGACGCCCTCAAGTCCCAGGTCGACGAGGCCGCAGCGGCGGAGGGCGTCTCCGTCAACACCTGGCTGGTGCGGGCCGTCGCGGCGGCCCTCGCCCCGCGCAAGCGCCGGACCGCGCAGCGCGCGCTCCGCACCGGCGACGACTTCGCAGGCTGGGCGCGCTGATCCGCTCCTGACACCCCCACTCGACGACCACAACCGAACACCCACCGAAAACCCCGCGCCCCGCGGGGTCGGCCGAGCACACCCTCGAAAGGTCCCCGTCATGCCCGTCTTCCCCACCCCCGAGCCCATCGACCTCGCCATCAACCTGCAGGTCGGCGACATCGACGTCATCGCCACCGACCGCACCGACACCGTCGTCACCGTCACTCCCAGCTCCCCGAACAAGGCAGCGGACCTCCGCGGCGCGGAGGCCACCCGGGTGGAGTTCGACGGCGCCCGGCTCACCGTGATCGGCCCCAAGCCGAAGTTCGGCCTCATGAGCCTCATCGGACCGAGCGAGTCGGTGGACGTCACCGTCGAGCTGCCCGCCGGATCCCGGTTCACGGCCGAGAGCGCCGTCGGCGGCGTCCGCACCGAGGGCCGCCTCGCCGCCACCCGGATCAAGGCGACGACGGGCACCGTCGACCTGGACACCACGGGCGACCTGTGGCTGCGCGCCGGGCACGGCAACGCCACCGCCCGCTCGATCGACGGCTCGGCCGAGATCACGGCCGACCACGGCCGGATCCGCATCGAGTCGGTCGCCGGCGACGCCGTGCTCAAGGCCTCGCACGGGAGCATCGGCGTCGGCGAGACGCTCGGCGGCGTCGAGGCGAACCTCTCCTACGGCGATCTCGACATCGACCGCGCGGTCGGATCCGTCGCGGCGAAGACCGCCTACGGCGCCATCACCCTCGGCGAGGTCTCCGGCGGCGTCATCGACCTCGAGAGCAGCTACGGCAAGCTCACCGTCGGTGTGGCGGAAGGGGTTCCGGCCTGGCTCGACCTGTCCTCCAAGGAGGGCCGCGTCCGCAACCACCTCGACGAGCGGCTCCCCGAGGCCGCCACCGGCGACCACGTCGCGGAGCCGATCGGCGACCACGTCACCGTCCGCGCCCGGGCCAAGTTCGGCGACATCGACATCCGGCGCGCCCGCTGAGCGCGCACCAGACGACCGAGGAGACACCATGACCATCACCACCACCGCGGCCATCGAGGTCCGCGGTATCGAGAAGTCCTTTCGTGACCTGCCCGTACTCCGCGGCGTCGACTTCGACGTCGTCCCCGGCAGCATCTTCGCCCTGCTCGGGGCGAACGGCGCGGGCAAGACCACCCTGGTCCGCATCCTGTCCACGCTGCTGCGCCCCGATGCGGGTACCGCGGTCGTGCACGGCTACGACGTGACTGCGGAGGCGCAGCAGGTGCGCGAATCCATCAGCCTCACCGGACAGTTCGCGGCCGTCGACGAGATCCTCACGGGGCGCGAGAACCTGGTGCTGGTGGCACGGCTGCGGCACCAGGACGACCCCGGCGCCGTCGCCGACGAGCTCCTGAACCGGTTCCGCCTCACGGACGCCGGTGGCCGCAAGGTCGCGACCTACTCGGGCGGCATGCGCCGGCGCCTCGACATCGCGATGAGCCTCATCGGCGATCCCGCGGTCATCTTCCTCGACGAGCCCACCACCGGTCTCGATCCCGAGGCGCGGATCGACGTCTGGCAGGTCGTCCAGGAGCTCGCACAGCGCGGGACCACCGTGCTGCTGACCACGCAGTACCTGGAGGAGGCCGAGCAACTCGCCGACCGGATCGCGATCCTGCGCGACGGGCGGATCATCGCGAACGGGACGCTCGCCGAACTCAAGCGGATGCTGCCCGCGGCGAAGGTCGAGTACGTGGAGAAGCAGCCCACCCTCGAGGAGATCTTCCTCGCCCTCACCGGCACCCGTTCCGATGCCCCCACCACGGAGGACCGATCATGACCACCTACCCCGTCTCCGACACCGGCGCCCTGCTGGGTCGTTCGCTCAAGCACATCACCCGCAGCGTCGACACCATCGTCACCACCGCGATCACACCGATCGCCATGATGCTCCTGTTCGTCTACGTCTTCGGCGGCGCGATCAAGGGCAGCACCGGCGACGCGAACTACGTGAACTACCTGCTTCCCGGAATCCTGTTGATGGCCATCGCCTCCGGCATCGCGTACACGGCGCTGCGGCTGTTCAACGACATGCAGGGCGGCATCTTCGAGCGCTTCCAGTCGATGCCCATCGCGCGGTCGTCGGTGCTGTGGGCGCACGTCCTCACATCGATGGTGGCGAACGCGATCACGGTGGTCATCATCATCGGGGTGGGGCTGATCATGGGCTTCCGCAGCTCCGCCGGACCGCTCGCATGGCTCGGCGTCACCGGGATCCTCATGCTGTTCACGATGGCGCTCACGTGGATCGCGGTGGCGGTCGGGCTGACGGCGAAGTCGGTCGACGGCGCGACGGGCTTCTCCTACCCGCTGATCTTCCTGCCCTTCATCAGCTCCGCCTTCGTCCCCACCGACACCATGCCCGGTCCGGTGCGCGCCTTCGCGGAGAACCAACCGGTGACCTCGATCGTGAACACGATCTCGGCGCTACTGGCGGAGCGTCCCGTCGACAGCGGCGATCTCGTCTCCGCGCTCGCCTGGTGCGCGGGCATCCTGGTGCTCGCCTACGGCGGCGCGGTGCTCGCCTACCGGCGCCGGATCGGCTGAGCCGCCGCACGACCGCGGCCGGCGCCCCGTCTCGGAGTGCCGGCCGCGGCGTCGGTGTCCGCGGGTCAGTCCGTCGTCTTCTGGTGCGTGGGCGTCGCGAAGAACTGCACCACCACGAAGGCGATCACGAGCGCCGCGGCGGGGAGCAGGATCGTCGAGCCCATCGCGTCGGCGAACGGGCCGCGCAGGATCCCCGGCAGAGCGCCCGTCGTCATCGCTCCCCCGCCGCTCGCCGCATGACCGGTCGCGGCGGTGAACTTCTCCTCGATCTGGTGCTGCATGAGCACGCCGACGGCCGCGCTGCCCAGCACGGCGCCGACCTGGCGAGTCATGTTGTAGACGCCCGATCCCGCGCCGGCGAGCTGCAGCGGCAGGTTCCGGTTCGCGGTCGCCGCGAGCGGTCCCCAGATGAAGGCGTTGCCCACACCCATGAGCGCGATCGGGGCGAGGATGCCGATGACCGGGGTGGTGTCGTGCGCGACGAAGGCCAGCCAGAACAGGGCCGCGGCGTTGGCCGCGAAGCCGAATCCGGTGAGGTACTTGGGGTGCACCTTGTCGGCGAGCTTGCCCGACGGTGCCGCCAGCGCACCGGAGATCACCGCGAGCGGGATCAGCAGCAGCGCCGAGCGGGTGGGCGTGAGCCCCATCGACTTCTGCGCGAAGAGCATGAGCGGGATCGACATGCCCGTGACGGAGAAGCCCATGCACGCGATCGCGGCGTTGGCGAGCGAGAAGTTGCGGTCCTTGAACAGCGTGAGCGACATGAGCGGCTCGGCCGCCTTCGACTGCCACCACACGAAGACGACGAGCAGGATCAGGCCGCCGAGGATCATCGTCCAGATCCCGGCCGACCAGTCCTCCTTCTGCCCCTCCTGCAGGCCGAAGGTCAGCAGGAAGAGGCCGAGGGCGCTGAGCACGATGCCGGGGATGTCCAGCTTGTGCTTGTGGGTGGGCAGGTTCGGCACGAGGATCACCGCGGCGATGAAGGCCGCGATGCCGACGGGGACGTTGACGAAGAAGACCCATTCCCAGCCGAGCCGGTCCACGAGCACACCGCCGGCCAGCGGGCCGACGAGGATCGCCACGCCGGCGACCGAGCCCCACAGCGCCATCGCGGTGCCGCGCTTGTTCGCCGGGAAGGTGCGGGTGATGACGGCCATCGTCTGCGGCGTCATCAGCGCAGCGCCGAGTCCCTGCACGACGCGGGCGGCGATCAGCATGCCGATGGATCCGGAGAGGCCGCACCACGCCGACGAGAGCGTGAAGATCGTCAGGCCCACGAGGTAGAGCCGCTTCGGCCCGTACATGTCGCCGAGGCGCCCGGCGAGCAGCAGGGGCACCACGTAGGCCAGCAGGTATCCGCTCGTCACCCAGATGACACCGTTGAGGTCGGAGCCCTTGGTGAGGTCGATCCAGATCGCGTCGGTGGCGACCGAGACGATCGTCGAGTCCACGAGGATCATGAAGAAGCCCACGACCAGCGCCCACAGCGCGGGCCAGGGCCGGTAGCCCGAGGGCAGGCCGGGCAGGGCACCCGGATCGTACGGCTTCGCGCCGGTGGTGGCGTCATTCGTCATGACAGGTCGCCTTCCATTTCAGGGTCTCGTCGTCGAGTCGTTCGACGGTGCGCCGGAGCCAGTCGGCCTCGGCGGTGCGCATCGCGATGAGGTAGTCCAGGTCGAGCAGGTGCATCTCGGCGGCGTGGCCCAGCGCGCGGGCGTGTCCCGCCCGCATCGCCGCGACCTGCCCCTCGAGCCGCTCCAGCCGGGCGGCGAACAGCTCCCGCACGCGGTCGCGGTCCAGGTTGTGCGCCTCGGAGACCGCGAACGGGAAGCTCGGGTACTCCTCGGCCGGTTCGGCGAGCAGGTCCGCGACGGTGGCCTGCAGCCGCTCCCGGCCCGAGTCGGTGATCGCGTAGGTGGTGCGTTCGGGCCGATTGCCGTCGCGCTCCGTGCCCACGCCGACGACCATGCCGTCCTCCGCCAGCCGGTTCACCGCGTGGTAGAGCGAGCCGGCGCGGAGCTTGACCACGAGGTCCTCGCGCCGCTCGGTCATCGTCGTGAACATCTCGTAGGGGTGCATGTCCCGCTCGGTGAGCAGCGCCAGCGCGGCGATCGCCAGCGGGGTCAGCGCCCGTTCTCGGGCCATGGTCCACCTCCGATCGTGCGCTCGCCGGACACGCTACTCCACGATTACTCCAGATGGAATATTCGATGTGGATGAAACGGGCGAACCGGGGCGAACCGCACCACGGGTCAGCGCGGGGTGATGGTCATGAGCGGAATCGGACGATCGATCGTGGCCTGGAACGCCGCGAGATCGGGGTTGTCCGCGAGCGCCCACCGGGCGAACTCGGCGTACTCCTCCCCCTCGAGCACCCGGGCGGTCGCGGGCACCGTCCGGTCCCCGATCTCGATGACGACCGAGGGCTCCTTCCGGGCGTTGTGCCACCACGCCGGGTACGCCGTCTCGATGAACGAGCTGACGTACATCTGTTCGCCCCGGTACAGCGGTCCGAGCGGCACGGTGTGCGGGCGACCGGACCGGGCGCCCGCGGTGGTGAGTAGGACGAGCGAGCCGCCCTGGTAGGCGCCGCCGACCACGCCGGCGTTGGCCCGGAACTCGTCGATCACGTTCCGGTTCCAGTCGCCGATGGTCTCCTCGGTCAGCGTGTTCCAGGGCATCTCCGGGTCGTCGTAGGAGCCCGGTTCCGGTGTCTTCTCAGTCATACCCACGAGTCTCGGGGGTATTGGTGTCAGTTCCCGTCCGCTATGAGATCGGTGACGCGCCAGGCCCGCGCGGGGGAGGGCTTCTTGCCGCACGACATCATCCGCGGCGGCAGCTCCTCGGAGGTCACCGCCATCCGCCACGTTCGCCCGTCCTCATGCCGGACGGTGACGGCGCCGCCACCGTCGGACCCGGTGCGCAGCACGTCGGGACCGACGGGGCCGAGGAGCTCGCGGACGGCGACTTCGGCGGCCTGTTCGGCCGGCGGGATGGACGAGCGGCCGCGGAGGCCCGCTGTGGCGACGACGCCGGCGCGCGCCGCGTCCAGGGCGCCCTGCGCCTGCCCTTCCGTCACCCGGCCGTAGGTGTGGCCGGCGGGCAGCACGATGAGCACCGGCGCGAAGCGGTGGCCACCCGTGTGCGAGCACTCCCACACCACCGGGTCGGTGTAGCGGTCGGCGAGCGCCGCGGCGATGGGCCGCCCGAGCACGGCGCAGCAGACGTCGCGTTTGCCGTTCGTGCACACCAGGGCGATGGGCCCCGCGGGTTCTCCGGCGGCGGGGTCGTCCAGGGGCAGGCCCGGGATCTCCGCGTAGTCGGCGACGGTGAACTCGCGCAGCGCGGTCCTCCCCGGCACCGAGTCGGCGACGAAGACCCGCATCCGCCCGCGCGGGGCCCCGATCCGGCCCGGACGCCGGATCAGCAGCACCCGCAGGCCGCGGGACTCCGCGAACCGCTCCACGGCCCCACCCACCTCCGGCGCGAAGGTCTCGCCCGAGAACGGGTCGCGGCCCCAGCCCGACTCGTTCTCGATGCACAGCCAGCCGGTCTCGGTGGTCGCGGTACCGGGGAGCGGCTCGTCGGTGAAACTCGAACAACGCTCCGTCATTCCGCCACCGTAGCCGACTACGATGAGCGCGATGATCGCGCGCACTCCCTCCACCGCGGGCCGGGTCCTCGCCGTCGTCGGCCTGCTCGGCGCGCTCGCCGCCCCGGCCGCCGCGACGCCCGGTCCGCCGCCGTCCCCCACGCCCGGCCCGGCGGCGAAGACCCTCGTCACCGATGCCTGCCCGCACAAGCGGGTGCCGCCACCGGCGGTCGACGAATCCGAGGTACCGAAGCCCGGCCAGCCGACGCCCACGCCGCTCGCGGTGCCGGACCCGCCCGTCGGGGGCGGGAAGCTGGCCGGTTGCGGTGTCGTCGTGCCCGACGGTGCGCCGCCCGTCCCGGCCGGCATCGACTCCGCGGGGTGGCTCGTCGCGGACGTCACGGACGGCACCGTCGTCGCGGCGAAGGATCCGCACGGGCGATACCGGCCGGCCAGCACGATCAAAGTACTGCTCGCGCAGGTCGCACTGCGCGATCTCGACCTCGGCACGGTGGTCGTGGGCACCGCGGAGGACGCGGCTCAGGAGGGCAACGGCGCGGGCGTGAACGTCGGCGGCCGCTACACCGTCGAACAGCTCCTCGAGGGCCTCCTCCTGGCCTCCGGCAACGACGCGGCGCACGCCCTCGCCCGGCAGCTCGGCGGCGTCGACGCCACGCTGACCAAGATGAACGCGCTGGCGGCGTCGCTCGGCGCACGCGATACGCGCACTGCGTCGCCGTCCGGCCTGGACGGGCCCGGCATGAGCTCGAGCCCGTACGACATGGCCCTCATCCTGCGGGCGGCCCTGCAGGACAAGCGGTTCGTGGAGATCGCCGCCAAGCCCCAGGTCACCTTCCCCGGCCACCCTCCGGTGCCGACCACCGCGCCGTCGACGCCGCCCCCGCCGGGGCAGAGCTCGCCGCCGGCGCCGACCTCCGTGGCCCCGTACCCGATCGTCAACGAGAACCGGCTGCTCACCGACTTCCCCGGGGCGGTCGCGGGCAAGAACGGCTACACCGACGACGCCAAGAAGACCTTCGTCGGCGCGGTCGACCGGGACGGTCACCGCTACGTGATCGTCCAGATGTTCGGCCTCTCGCAGACCGGCAACACCTACTGGGATCAGTACCGCCGGCTCCTCGACTACGGGGTCGCGTTGCGCGGCAAGTCCGTCGGCACGCTGGTCGAGGCCGACGGTTCCGCGCAGCGGCCCGAGCGCGGCAGCCAGGACCCGGTCGTCGAGAGCGGCCCGTCGGGGATGGGCAACGGCACCCGGCTGCTGATCGGTCTGGGCGGCCTCGCCCTCATCGCCGTCCTGGTGGGCGCCGCCATGCGCACCAGCCGGGGTCGCTGACGTGGTGACCGCGCCGCTCGGGACGGCCGCGGTCCCCGACAAGGGACTCCGCTCGAACTCCCTGGGCCTGCTGAGCAACATGGCGATCGGCCTGTCCTCGACGGCCCCCGCGTACAGCCTCGCGGCCACGCTCGGCGGCGTCGTCGGGCACGTGCAGGGCAAGGCCCCGGCGATGTTCGTCGTCGCCTTCCTCCCGATGCTCATGGTCGCCGTCGCCTACAAGGAGCTGGCCGCCGACACCCCCGACGCGGGTACGACGTTCACCTGGGGCAGTCGGGCGTTCGGCCCGTGGATCGGGTGGATGGGCGGCTGGGGTCTCGCGGTCTCGGCGATCATCTGCCTCGCGAACGTCGCGGAGATCTCGGCGGCCTACCTCCTGCGTTTCGTGGGATTGGACTCGCTCGCCGACGACCGGGCGGCGGTGGTGGGCTTCGGATGCGCGCTGATCGTGGCGATGACCTGGGTGTCGTACCGCGGGATCGTGGTCTCGGAACGGATGCAGAACGTCCTCATGTCGATCCAGTTCGCGGTGCTCGGCGTGGCCGCCGTCGCCGCGCTGTGGGCCGTGTACCGGGGTACCGCGGGGCCGCAGGCCGTGCGGCCGACCTGGGACTGGCTCGACCCGACCGGGCTCAGCGCCTCGCAGATCGCCGCTGCGGTGATCCTGTGCATCTTCCTCTACTGGGGCTGGGACGCCTGCCTCGCCGTGGGTGAGGAGACGAAGGACTCCTCGTCCACTCCCGGCCGGGCGGCGGTCCTCGCGACGGTCGTGCTCATGGGCACGTACGTGCTCGTCGCCGTCGCCGTGCAGTCCTATTCGGGCTTCGGCTCGACGGGGCTGGGGCTGGGCAACACCGACAACCACGACGACGTGCTCACCGTGCTGGGGCATCCCGTCGGGGGCGCGCTCCTCGCGGGCCTCCTGGTGCTGACGGTCGCGTTGTCGGCGCTGTCGTCGACGCAGTCGACGGTGCTGCCCACGGCGCGCGGCACCCTCGCCATGGCCGTCTACAAAGCCGTTCCCGAACGTTTCGCGAGGGTGCACCCGAAGTACCTGACGCCCTCCTTCGGCACGGTCGTGATGGGCGCATCCGCCCTCGTCTTCTACCTCACCCTGGCACTGCTGAGCCGCAACACCCTGGAGGACTCGATCAGCTCCCTCGGATTGGCCGTGGCCTTCTACTACGCGATCACGGCGTTCGCGTGCGCGTGGTACTTCCGGCGCACGCTCCGGGCGTCGCTGCGGAACCTGGTGCTGCGCCTGGTCTTCCCCGTGATCGGCGGGGTCGCGATGATCTGGGCCTTCGCGCAGAGCGCGATCGACATGATCGCACCCGACTACGGGCAGACGGTGATCGGCGGCATCGGCGGCGTCTTCGTGATCGGCATCGGCATGCTGGTTCTCGGTGTGCCGCTGATGATCGCGTGCGCCGTCACCCGCCCCGCCTTCTTCCGCGGCCGCACATTGCCGCGGGCGACCGCACCCGAGGACGCCTGAGCCGCGCCCGGCCCGGTCAGCGCTTGCGGCGCAGCAGCGAGCCGAGTCCGAGACCCGCGACGAGGCCCGCCGCGCCCGCGAGCGCGGTCCGGCCCCCGTCGGGCTCCGCGCGGATGACCGGCGAGATCACCACGGGCTCCGGGGCGGCGGGGATCACGTAGCGCTGGTTCCGCGGATCCGTGGCGGCCCACGCCGTCGCGAACAGGATGATCCGCGCGGTGAAGTAGATGAACAGCATGATGCCGAGGATCGGGCCGAAGGTGGCGCCGGCCGGTCCCTTCATGGCGCTCCCGATGAGCAGGGTCGCGAGCTGCGTGAGGATCATGAACGCGACGGCAGCCATGAGGCCGGCGCGGGTGGCGTTGCGCCACGGGAACTGCACGCGGGGCAGGCGCGCGATGACGAAGGTCCACAGGACCCACAGGGCGAGGAGCGTGACCAGCAGCGTCGCGCCCGAGATCACGAAGTGCAGGCCGGGCATGTCGTCGAGCCCGGCGGCGTCGAGGAGCTTGCTCGTGAGCGGGCTGCTTCCCGCCGCCATCAGCGCGATGCACGCCACGAGCGCGACGAACAGGCCCGCGAGCGCGCCGAGGTCTGCCAGCTTGGTCTTCACGAAGTTCTGCTCGGGCACCTCGCTGTCCCACATCTCGGTGAGGCCGGCGCGGACGTTCGCCATCCAGCCGAGTCCGGCCCAGAGGGCGCCCGCGAGACCCACGACGCCGACGGTGCCGCGCGAGGCGATGGCCTGGTCCACCAGGTCGCTCACCGACTTGCGCAGGCTCTCCTCGCTGATCACGGAGTTGACCTGATTCTTGATCTCCGCGAGCAACTCGGCGTCGTTGATGAGGATGTAGCCACCGATGGCGAAGGCCACCATGATCAGCGGGAACAGGGCGAAAACGCTGAAGTAGGTGATCCCGGCGCCGAAGTAGTCGCCCTTCTTGTCCTGGTACCGCGTGGCCGCGGCCACGATGTGGTCGAACCACGGCCATTTGTCGCGGTACTTCTGGAGCATGGGTGAACGTCCTCCTGCAACTGCACAGTTGTCTAGGGCGCCAGGAACCCTACCCTGTCGTAGACGTCGGCGAGGGTGCGGGACGCGATCTCGCGCGCACGCTCGCGGCCCGAGGTCAGGACCTTGTCGAGCTCGGCGCGGTCGTCGAGGTAGACCTTGACGCGGTCACGCAGGGGCGTGGCGAACTCGACGAGGACGTCCGCGACCTGGGTCTTCAGGTCGCCGTAGCCCTTGCCCTCGTAGGCGCGTTCCAGTTCTGGGATGGGCGTGCCGGTGAACGCCGACTCGATGGTGAGCAGATTCGACACGCCGGGCTTGTTCTCACGGTCGAAGCGGATCTCGCGCTCGGTGTCGGTGACGGCGGACTTGACCCGCTTCGCGATGATCTTGGGATCGTCGAGGATGCTGATCAGCCCCGCGTCGGACTCGGCCGACTTGCTCATCTTCGCGGTGGGGTTCTGCAGGTCGTAGATCTTGGCGGTGTCGGAGACGATGTACGCCTCGGGCACCACGAAGGTCTTCTTGAAGCGGGTGTTGAAGCGCTGCGCCAGATTCCGGGTGAGCTCGAGGTGCTGCCGCTGGTCCTCGCCCACCGGCACCAGCTGGGGGCGGTAGAGCAGGATGTCGGCCGCCATGAGGATCGGGTAGGTGAACAGGCCCACCGACGAGCTGTCGGTGCCGTTCTTGGCCGACTTGTCCTTGAACTGCGTCATCCGGCTGGCCTCGCCGAATCCGGTGATGCAGCTGAGCACCCAGGTCAGTTCCGCGTGCTCGGGGATCTGCGACTGGACGAACATCGTGGAACGGGCCGGGTCCACGCCGAGCGCCAGCAGCTGCGCCGCGGCGAAGACGGTGCGCTCACGCAGCGCCTTCGGGTCGTGCGGCGTCGTGATGCCGTGCATGTTCGGGATGAAGTAGAAGGTCTCGAACTCGTCCTGCAGCTGCACCCACTGCCGAACCGCGCCCAGGTAGTTGCCGAGGTGGAACGAGTCCGAGGTCGGCTGGATGCCCGACAGCGCACGCTGTCGCTTCGCGGGGGTGGTGGGTGCGGGTTCGGTCACGGTTGTCGAGTCTATCGACCGTCCTCCGGCGCGTCGCCTCAGTATCCGGCCCGACCGCACCGGCCGGGTCTTTCGTTCCCGAGCCCGCCGCCGGGCCTACTCCGCGTACTCGACGGTGACCGGCGCGTGGTCGGACCAGCGCAGGTTGTACGCGGCGGCGCGTTCGACGCGGGCGGACACCGCCCGCTTGGCCAGCGCGTTGTTGGCGATCTGCAGGTCGATGCGCCAGCCGGAGTCGTTGTCGAAGGCCTTGCCGCGCCAGGACCACCAGGCGTACGGGCCGGGGACGCCGGGATGCAGCTCCCGCACGACGTCCTTGAACGCGCGGCCCTCGCCGATGTACTCGCTCATCCAGGCGCGCTCCTCGGGCAGGAAGCCCGAGTTCTTGACGTTGCCCTTCCAGTTCTTGATGTCCAGCTCGGTGTGGCCGATGTTCCAGTCGCCGCACACCAGGACCTCACGGCGCTTGCGGCCCAGCTTCGCCAGGTAGGCGCCGAATTCGGCGCGGAAGCGGTCCTTCTCGTCCTGCCGCTCGGTGCCGACGTCGCCCGACGGGAGGTACAGCGAGCCGACGGTCAGCCCGTCGAAGTCCGCCTCGAGGTATCGGCCGGCGTCGTCGAACTCCGTGCTGCCGAAGCCGATGCGCACCGCATCCGGCTCGCGCCGCGAGAGCACGGCGACGCCGTTGCGGCCGGCGGTCGAGGACTCGGCGGCCGCGAGGTGCCAGCCCTCCTCCAGCGCGGGCGCGAGCGCCGTCAGCGTCTGCTTGTGGGTGGCGCGCACCTCCTGTAGGAGCACCACCTCGGCCCGGGTCTCGCGGAGCCACGGCAGCATGCCGAGGTTCTCCTCGGAGCGCTGCTTCACCGCCGCGCGGATGCCGTTGACGTTGATCGAAGTGATGATCATGCGAGCGCCTCCACGGTGAGGCCGGCCCCGGCCCAGGCGGACCGCACCGCGGGACCGTCCGCAGCGTCGGACACGGACAGGAGCACCTGCACCTCCCGGTCGGCGAGCACGGCGACGAAGGTCGCGAGGGCGCCCGTCTCGTCCGCCAGTACCTGCTCGGCCTCGGCGATGCCGAGCACCACGAGCGCGGGACCGCCGAGCCAGTCGAGGTCGCCCAGGCTGTCCGCGAGGGCGTCCCAGTTGGCGCCGAAGTCGAGCGGGAACTGGAGCACGGCCGAGACCTCGTCGAGGAGCGCGGCCTTGGTGCGCATGCGGCTGCCGCGGGCGACGAGCACGCGCGGCCGCTCGCGCCGCTTGAGCGTGTCGAGATCGGTACCGGTCAGCGCGGCGCCGGCGCCGGCGCTGAGGAACTGCGGGAGGGTGCTCATCGGATCCTCGTGAAGGTCTCGTAGTGGTCCAGGGTGTACCAGGCGCCGCCGTCGGCCCCGGTGATGATGCGCTCGGCGTCCCGGCCGCGGCCGGACTTCTTCACGTTGACGTCCCACTCCGTGTACTTCGCGCGCTTGCCCTGCTTGTCGGTCGCGGGCAGGCGCCGCTCGAAGTTGCCGAAGTTGCGGCCGCCCTGGGTGCCCGAGCCGTCCTTCGGCGGCCAGGTGCCGGCGTCGATCCGGGCGAGCGTCGCGAGAACGCGCTCCGGCACCGCGGAGTTCGACGGTCGCGCGGCCCCCGACACGCCACCGGCCGTGGCTGCGGCGCCAGACGTCGACGCGGCGGCGGGTTTCGCGGTGGCCGTGGGTTCAGCGGGCGACGTGCCGCACGCCACCAGCCCGAAGACGGTGAGCAGCGCGATCGCGCACAGGGCGAGAATCCTTCGCATAGCCCAAGACCCTACCGAGGGGCACCGACGGGTTCCGCGGTCCGCCGGGCGAGCAGCATCCCGATCCCGAAGACCACCAGGCCCGCCAGCGCCAGCGCGCTGCCCGCCAGTGCGGGCGCGGTGTACCCGCCGCCGGCGCTGATGACGGCGCCGCCGAGCAGGGCGCCGAGCGCGTTGGCGATGTTGAGCGCGGAGTGGTTGAGCGTGGCGGCCAGGGTCTGCGCCTCGCCCGCGACGTCCATCAGGCGGGTCTGCAGGGCGGGCACGAGCGCCGAGGCGGTGAGGCCGATGAGGAAGAAGAGGGTGACCGCGGCGAAGGGCTGCGGCGCGAAGAGCGAGAACAGCGCCTGCAGCACGACCAGCGCCGCGAGCGCCACCGCGATCGACCGGGTCACCGAGCCGTCGGCCGCGCGGCCGCCCACCGCATTGCCGATCACCATGCCCACGCCGTACGCGGCGAGGACGGCGGGCACCGACGCCGCGCTCAGGCCCGACACGGAGGTCAGTGTGGTGGAGATGTACGTGTAGACCGCGAACATGCCGCCGAAGCCGACCACGCCGGTGAGCAGCGCGAACCACACCTGCGGGCGCGCCAGTGCCCCGAGCTCGGTGAGCGGGTTGGTCACCGGGATCTGGACGGACGGGAGGTAGGCCAGGAGCGCCGCCACCGTGACGGCGCCGATCACCACCACGACACCCATCGCGTACCGCCAGCTCAGGGCGGTTCCGAGCCAGGTCACCAGCGGCACGCCGATCACGTTCGCGACCGACAGCCCCATCAGCACCTGGCCCACGGCCCGGCCGCGCTCGGCCGGACCGGCGAGGTGCGCCGCGACCAGGGCGGCGACCCCGAAGAAGGCGCCGTGCGGCAGACCCGCGACGAAGCGCGCCGCCATGAGTGTGCCGTACGTCGGCGCGAAGACCGACAGCGCGTTGCCGACGGTGAAGGCGACCATCAGCGCGATGAGCAGGACGCGGCGGGGTACGCGCGCGAAGGCCGCGGCGATGAGCGGTGCGCCCACCACGACGCCCAGGGCGTAGGCCGAGATCACGTGGCCCGCCACCGGCTCGGTGACCTCGAGATCGGCGGCGATGTCGGGCAGCAGCCCCATCGCGGCGAACTCGGTGGTGCCGATGCCGAAGCCGCCGAGTGCCATGGCGCCGATGGCGAGTCTGGTCCGGGCAGAAGATTCCACGTAACGGTGTAACACCGCGGCGTCATCCGCGCTTCCCGCCGCGCCTGTGACCTCGTTCACGACGATTCCCGTCGGTTATGCTGCAGACAGTGGTCATGAGTGTCAGCGCGCAGCCCCGGCTTGCTGACCGGCAACCCTCCACCGCGGTGGGGTGCCCCGGGTGATGACCCGGTTCCCCGGCGGTCGCCGCCGGGTGACAAGCGCGAGGAGAGGTTCGGTGACCATCAGCACCCGCACAGGCCGGTCCGTCGACAGCCCCCTGGGCGACTGGGCCCGGGTTCCCGACGGGGCGATGCAGCGGGTCTCGCTCGGTCCGCTCGTCCTCGAATCGGGCGAGGTCCTCGAGGACGTGACGATGGCCTTCCAGCGGTGGGGTGCCCCCACGGCGGCCCGCGACAACGTGGTGATGGCGCTGCACGCCCTCACGGGGGACTCGCACGTCACCGGCCCGGCGGACGCGGAGCACCGGTCCGCCGGCTGGTGGGACGGGCTGGTCGGCCCCGGCGCCGCGGTCGATACCGACGAGTGGTGCGTCGTCTCGGCGAACGTCCTGGGAGGGTGCTCGGGGTCGACGGGGCCGTCGTCGATCGCACCGGACGGCCGGCCCTACGGCTCCCGGTTCCCGGTGATCACCGTCCGCGACCAGGTGGAGGCGGAGGCCGCCCTGCTGCGGGCGCTCGACGTGCACGACATCGCTTCCGTCGTCGGCGGATCCATGGGTGGCGCAAGGGCTCTCGAGTGGACCCTGATGTACGGCGACTTCCTCCGTTCGGCGCTGGTGCTCGCCGTCGGCGCCCGCGCGACGGCCGATCAGATCGGCACGCAGACCACGCAGATCGCCGCCATCAAGGCCGACCCGCACTGGCAGGGCGGCGACTACCACGACAGCGGTGTCCATCCCGACGCCGGGCTCGGCGTCGCGCGGCGGATCGCGCACCTGACCTACCGCACCGAGATCGAACTGGACAGCCGGTTCGCGAACCTCCCTCAGGGCGAGGAGGATCCGCGCGCCGGCGGCCGCTACGCCGTGACCTCGTACCTCGACCACCAGGCGGCGAAGCTGGTGAACCGGTTCGACGCAGGCAGTTACGTGGTGCTCACCGATGTGCTCAACCATCACGACGTGGGCCGCGGCCGCGGTGGAGTCGAGGCCGCGCTCCGCGGCTGCCGGGTCCCGGTCGTCGTCGGCGGCATCGATTCCGATCGCCTCTACCCGCTGCGTCTGCAGCGTGAGCTCGCCGAGTTCCTGCCCGGCAGTGGCGATCCGGTGATCGTGCACTCCCGCGACGGACACGACGGCTTCCTCACCGAGCGGGACGCGGTGGACGCATTACTCCGCCGGACGCTGGAGTTCGCGCGCCGCTGACGCGCGGCCCGTCAGAGCGCCGGTTCGGTGACCGTCGGCGCAGCGGCGTCGCCGGTGGTCGCCCCCGGCGCCAGCTCGGTCGACGTCGGGTCGGACCGTGCCGGTCCGGTGTTCACCGGATTCGAGCTCGACGTCCCCGTGCTCTGCGCGCCCCCCGCGCCGGGGGCGACGAGGCCGTTCTCGGCCGTGGGCCGCGGTGTCTCCGGAGTGGGCGGGTGGGCGCCCGCCCCGTCCGCCGGCGTGCCGGGAGCGGTGGTCCCGGACGGTGATCCCGTCGGCGTGCCGGTGGGGATGCTCGGGAGGATCGTGGTCGGCAGCGTGCCGGTCGGCGACGTCGGCGGGGCGGTCGGCGTCGGGGTCACCGGGGGCCTCGTCGTCGTGGGCACCACCGGCGGCGGCGCGAAGGTCGTCATCGTCGGCGTGACCCCGTCCCCGTCCCCCGGTTCGGGTGCCACGGTCGGGGGCGCGATCGGCTTCTCCGGCGGCAGCGTCGACGTCACCGTCGAGATCCGCTCCCGGGACGTCGACGTCGCGTCGTCGGAGGTCACCGAGTCGGAGGAGGTCGGGACCACGTCCTCGGTGCTGCGGGCGGCCGGGCCGATGATCCCGGTCGCGTACCCCGTCGCCAGCACCGCGCCGGTGAGCGCGGCGACCACGAGGAGCGGCAGGATCGCCGCGGTGAGCCGGACACTGTGCCCACCGAGGACGCCGATGCCGCTGTCGACCAGCGTGGACGGTGCGGTCCCCGCGGCCCGACGATCGGCCGCGATCAGCGCGGCACCGGACGCCGTGATCGTCTCGGGCTCGTCCACGAGGACGGGTTCGATACCCGCGTCCCGGGCGACGACGGAGACCGCTTCGCGCACAGCGGCGTTCAGGGCACCGGTACCGAGGACGGCGAGCGCCTCCGGGGCGACGGGCGCGCCGGCCACGGCCGACCGCACCAACGCGGCCACGTGATCGGCCGGGGCGGTGCCGTCACCGCCGACGACGACGGCGCGGGTGCGCCGCTCGGCCGTGATCGCACCGTCGCGGACGGTGTAGAGGCGAGTGCCGTCGACGCCGAGATCGGCGATGAGGGCGGTGTCGTACCGGGCGATGGAACCCCGTTCGCCGAGGCCGCGCAGGACGGCGTCCGTATCGCGGACGATGCCGGCGGCGCGGACGCCGCCTCGCGCGCCCAGGCGCACGGACAGCAGGTCGCGGCGCGAGCGGACGGTGACGGCCGAGGCGTCGACATCGCGTTCCGCATGGCTCGCGAGCAGGTCGAAGCCCGAGGAGAGCAGGTTGCCGCGACGCCCCAGCCGGTACGGTCCGGGGTCGATGGTGCGGGCCTGTCGACCGACGACGTGGCCGTCCTCGATGTCGAGGAGCACGCAGTGCACGGGCCCCGCACCCACGGACGCGCCGAAGGACGAGATCCTCATGGCACCTCCGATCGGATCGCTCATCGAGCCGTTATCTGACCACATCGTACCCGATGCCGAAACGTTACATACAAGAACTGAAACTCCAGGTTTCAAGTATGTCGATCACGTATCGAGCGGACTGATGCCCCACGAGACGACGAGGATCGCGGCGGCGGCGAGCGCGAGCACCGTCACGTCGAACCACCGGCTGCGCACCCGCAGCAGGCCCTGCCTGCGATCGGGGAGGAAGGCGCGGAGGAACGCGGCGAAGCCGGTTCCCGCGCCGAAGACGAACAGCCCACGACGCCAGTACTCGAGTCCGATCAGCACCATGCCGGTCGCGAGCACGCCGACGACCGCCACGTACCCCGCGTTCGCGATCACCGCGCGCACCACCCTGGCGCGCCGGTACTGCTCGGCCGCGGGTTCCGTCACTACGCTCCGCCCGAACGCGCGAGATCGCGCTCCGCGGCGTCGATCACGTTCCCCAGCAGGAAGGCGCGGGTCAGGGGGCCGACGCCGCCCGGGTTGGGCGAGAGGTGACCCGCGACCTCGGCGACGCCGGGGTCCACGTCGCCGCGCAGGCCGTCGGCGGTGCGGCTGACGCCCACGTCGAGCACGGCGGCGCCGGGCTTGACCATGTCGGCGGTGATGAGTCCGGGGACGCCGGCGGCGGCCACCACGATGTCCGCGCGCCGAACCTCCGCGCCCAGGTCCCGGGTGCCGGTGTGGCACAGGGTGACCGTGGCGTTCTCGGAGCGGCGGGTGAGGAGCAGGCCGATCGGGCGACCGACGGTGACGCCGCGGCCGACGACCACGACGTGCGCGCCGTCGAGCGGCACGTCGTAGCGGCGCAGCAGGTGGACGATGCCGTGCGGCGTGCAGGGCAGCGGCCCGTCCGCGCCGAGCACGAGGCGGCCGAGGTTGGTCGGATGCAGACCGTCGGCGTCCTTGGCCGGGTCGATCCGCTCGAGGATCGCGTTCTCGTCGATGTGCTTCGGGAGCGGCAACTGCACGATGTAGCCGGTGCACGCGGGGTCCGCGTTGAGCTCGTCGATCACGGCCTCGAGCTCGGCCTGCGTGATGTCCGCCGACAGGTCGCGCCGGATCGACTCGATGCCGACCTTCGCGCAATCCGCGTGCTTGCCCTTGACGTACGAGTGCGAGCCCGGGTCGTCGCCCACGAGAACGGTACCGAGCCCCGGAACGATCCCACGGGCCCGCAGCGCAGTCACGCGGTCTCGGAAGCTCTCGAAGAGTTCGTCGCGGGTCTTCTTACCGTCCAGTACGAGCGCCGTCACGGCCCACATCCTATCGCCCCCGGATCAGCGCGACGATTTCTCCCGGTTCGAGTCGCTTTCGTTCGCGATCCAACAGATACTGAGGCCATGACTCATCAGAATCCCCTTCAGCAGGACATCCAGCGGGACATCCAGCAGGGCGTCAAGTCGACGTGGCAAGCGATCCTGGCGCTGGGCGTCCTGTCCATCGTCCTCGGCGTCATCATCGCGGTGTGGCCCGGCCCCACCACGCTGGTCGTCGGCATCCTGTTCGGCGTCTTCCTGCTCCTCACGGGCGCCTTCCAGGTGATCGCCGGGTTGCTCGGGGAGACGCAGCACCGCGTGCTGACGGTGATCAGCGGCGCGCTCGCCCTCGTCCTCGGCGTCTCCTGCTTCCGCGACGACGTGGTCGACTCGGTGGCGATCCTCGGGATCTGGATCGGCGTCAGCTGGATCTTCTCGGGCGTCACGTCGATCGTCATCGGCATCTCCGACAAGCAGCTCCCGAACCGGGTGTGGGTCGTGATCCTCGGCATCCTCAGCCTCGCGGGTGGCGCGGTCCTCATCGCGTACCCGTTCTCCGTCGAGGTCCTCGTGCTGGTGGCCGGCATCTGGGCCGTCGCCATCGGCATCGTCCAGGTCATCTCGGCCTTCCAGCTGCGCAGCACCGCCAAGCAGGTGCAGCAGCGCGTCTCCGACCTGGTCGGCTGACGCCCCCTCCTCCCCCGAGTGCGGGACACGGGTGACAGGATCGTCACCCGTGTTCCGCATTCTGTTCTTCGAGCCCCGGATCGCCCCGAACACGGGCAACGCGATCCGCATCGCCGCCGTCACCGGATGCGAGCTGCACCTGGTGGAGCCGCTGGGCTTCGACCTGTCCGAGCCCAAGCTCCGCCGCGCCGGCCTGGACTACCACGACCTCGCGCACGTGAGCGTGCACGCCGACCTGGACGCCGCGTGGGCGGCCCTGCAGCCGAGCACCGTCTACGCCTACACCGCGCACGCGACACGGCACCATCACGAGGTCGCGTACGCCCCCGGTGACGTCCTCCTGTTCGGGCCCGAACCCACGGGGCTCCCGCCGGAAGTACTGGCCGACCCGCGCGTCACCGAGGCGCTCCGCATCCCCATGCTGGCGGGCCGCCGCTCGCTCAACCTCGCCAACAGCGCCGCGATCGTCGCCTATGAGGCGTGGCGGCAGAACGGCTTCGACGGGGCCGTCTGACGGCGCCGGGACGCCCCGGCGCCGTGCCGCGGGCTACCCGGCGGGCGGGTTGTAGCCGGTCTGGCTGTTGAGGAGCGGCCGCAGCTTGGCGGTCTTCTCCGGGGTCCACCCGGGCGGCTCCAGGATCGCGGCCCAGGCGTCCGCCGCGGCCTTGACGTAGCTGTGCCCGTGGCCGTCCGGGACGTTGACGGCCACCGCCATGTCCGCCGAGACCTGCAGGAAGGTCACGATCGGCACCCACGACACCGACGAGAGGACGTCGATCCCCCGCTTCTCACGCAACCAGTCCGGCTTGCTGAAGGCGAGCTCGGGAGTCCACCGGCCGATCGGGTCCGAGGCGTGCTGCAGGTAGACGACGCGCGGGCCGTTCCACGGCCCCGTCGGGCCGGCGAGGTCCTCCGCGCGCGCGGCGAACCGGACGTTGGCGCCCTCCTGGTAGACGGGCAGCCATTCCGGTGAGCCCGGGTCGCGCTGCTCCGTCAGCCGGACCCACATCTCGTTGTTGAAGGTCGGCCCGGAGAACAGGGCACCGTCGGTCCGGGCGAGCAGGTTGTTGAGCGAGAGGAACGGGGCCTCGCCGCCGAAGGAGCCGAGGCTCTCGCCGAAGACCACCAGCTTCGGCCGTTGTCCCTCGGGCAGGGCCTTGACCCGCTTGTCGACGGCCTCGAACAGGGCCTGGCCGGCGTCCAGTGCGTTCTGCTTGTCGACGAGGAAGGACAGCCAGCTCGGCAGGTACGAGTACTGCATGCTCACGATCGCCGTATCGCCGTTGTACATGTACTCGAGCGCGCCGGCCTCGGCCTCGTTCACCCAGCCCGTCCCGGTGGTCATCGCGACCGCGACCACCTTGCGGCGCAGGCCGCCGGTCCGCTCGAGCTCCAGCGCGGTCTTCTCCGCGATGGCCTGGTACCGGTTGGGATCGTCGGAATCCACGGAACCGAGGCCCGCGTAGGTGCGGATCGGCTCCACGGCGGGGGCGCCGTTGAACGCGGTGAGGTGCTCGACGGTCTGCGCGTTCGAGACGAAGACGCGCCCCTGCTTGCCCAGCGACGACCACTCGACGGTCGAACCCGGGCCACCCGAGCGGAGGGCGCTCGTGGGCGCGGGCCGGTCCGTCCCGCCCTCCCGGTTGACCTTGGAGAAGGTGCTGTTCATCGCGTCCATCGCACCGCGCACGACGACGCCGTTGATGACGCCGATCGACAGGACGAGGACGAGCCCGACGGCGACGACCGCCGCGACCCGGGGCGGGCAGTACGCGCCGAGCTTGCCGGCGATCCAGCGCACCAGCGTGCGCACGCCCTTGCCGACCTCCACGAAGACGTAGAGGAGCACGACCGAGAGGACGCCGATCTCCAGGTAGTCGACGAAGCGCAGGTACTCGACCTCCATGAGGTCCCGCAGTCGGGTCTGCCAGACGTCGAAGAACAGCACCACCCCGGTGGTCCCGGCGACGCCGATGCCGAGCAACCACCACCACGCCCAGCGGGGCGCGGGCGGCGTGGAGTCCTGGGAGCGCAGGAACCGGACGAGCCAGACGCCGAAGACCCCGAACATGTAGCCGAGCGCGCCGGAGCCGCCGCTGACCAGACTCTGGAACAGCGGGCCGCGCGGCAGGAGCGACGGGGTCAGCGACAGCCACAGGAAGACCAGACCCACCGCGGTCCCGGTGAAGGTGTAGCGGTGCGACCACCACTCGCGGACCCGGTCGAGAAGCGCGGCCGCTCCGGAGTCGTCGTCGCCGGGTCGCCCGGCCCCCGCCCCGCGCTCCGCCGCTGCGTCGGTCTTCGTATCGACCTCGCCCGCCGTCGCACCGGTCTGTGCGGTCTCCGTACTGGCCTCGGCGGCGGGCTTCGCCTCGTCGTTCATCCGACCTCCCCTGGGATCTCCGTGTTGCGCGTAATCATGCCCCGTCCGCGCCGGATGCGCCTGCAAAGGCGTAGGGAATCGGTTCGGCCCGGTTCTCGTCCACCTCGATCGGCCTACCCGACTGCGGAAAGGCGCGCTGCGCGCACCGCGGACGGCTGCACACCTTGCACCCCGCCCCGATCGGAACGAAGGACTCGGGATCGTCGAGTGCGAGACCGCGCGAGTACACCAGCCGGTGGGCGTGCGCGAGGTCGCACCCCAGTCCGACCGCGAAATCCCTCCCCTGCCCGAGGTATCCGGCCGCGGCCCGGTCGGAGGTGGTGCGGGCGATCCAGAGGTAGCTGCGGCCGTCGGGCATCTGGGCCGCCTGGGTGCGGATCCGCCCCGGCGTGGCGAAGGCGTCGTGCACCACCCAGAGGGGGCAGCTTCCGCCCGCGCGTGAGAAGTGGAACGCGGTGGCCGACTGCCGCTTCGAGATGTTCCCGGCGCGGTCCGTGCGGACGAGGAAGAAGGGGACACCGCGCCGGCCCGGGCGCTGAAGGGTCGACAACCGGTGGCACACCGTCTCGAAGCCGACCTCGAACCGGGCACACAGGAGATCGATGTCGTACCGCAGTTCCTCGGCCGCCCGCAGGAACCGCTCGTACGGCAGCACGAGGGCACCGGCGAAGTAGTTCGCGAGTCCGATACGCGCCAGTTCCCGCGACTGCGTCGGTAGCGACGACGCCGTGCCGACGATCCGGTCCATCTCGGCGGCCTGCGTCAGGAAGCCGATCTGCGTGGCGATCTGGAACGCGCGCTGCCCGTGATCCAGCCGGCGCGCGAGCGTGAGCACGCGCGTCTCCGGATCGAAGGCGCGGCGCGGTCCGGGCCGGTCCGGCTCCCCTCCCGCGATCCGGACGGTGACGCCGTGCTCGTCGCGCAGCAGCCGGGCCAACTGGAGGTCCATGCCTCCCACGGTGAGCCCGTGGCCGTCGAACATCTCCTCCGCGGCGAGATCGAGCGATGCCACGTGGTTGCGCCGGTCGTAGAAGAAGTCCCGGACGTCCTCGTAGGGCGTGGGCACCGCTCCGCCCGCGCCGCCGGCGAGACCGCTGGACAGCCGCTCGACCTGTTCGGAGGCACCCCGCAGCTGCCGGTGCATCGCGACGACGGCCCGCGCGACGGCGGGCGAGCGCGCGACGATGTCGTCGAGTTCGGCGGCGCCGACCTCCCCGGCGTCACCGCTCTCCGCCAGGGCGTCCTGCAGATCGGCGACGAGCCTGGCGTCCGACTCCGGCGCGAAGAACGCCATGTCGAGGTCGAAGGTGGCGTTCAGCCGCATGAGCACCGGCACCGACAGCGGCCGCTGATCGTTCTCCAGCTGGTTGACGTAGCTGACCGACAGGTCGAGCGCCTTCGCCAGCGAGGTCTGGGTGAGGCCGCGCTCCTCCCGGAGACGCTTGATGCGCGCACCCACGTACAGCCTCTGCATGGGGCGAATCTAGCACCGGAGACTTTCACAACTTTCGCAAGATTGCCGTCCCGCTTTCACAGAGATCCGCATCTGCAAGTGGTTTCGTGTCCCGGAACCGATGCATAGCGTGTGAATCGACCCCGTTCCCGACTCCAGAGGAGCCCCCTCCCGTGCAGACGCACACCGTGCGCACCCGTCGCTCAGCCGAGATCTTCCCCCGCGAGGAGCACCTCGCCTGGAAGATCGCGCGGGTCGCCGCCGACCCCGTCGCCGTGCCGGACGACACGGCGGAGATGGTGATCAACCGGATCATCGACAACGCCGCGGTCGCCGCCGCGTCCGTGACCCGCCGCCCCGTCGCGAACGCGCGGGCGCAGGCCCTCGCGCACCCGGTCGTACCCCGCCCAGGAGACGTTCCCGGCATCGTCCCCGGCGCACCTTCCGACCCTGTCCAACGCCCCGGGAGTTCCGTCTTCGGCGTTCCCGGCCGGTTCTCCCCCGAGTGGGCGGCGTGGGCCAACGGCACCGCGGTCCGCGAGCTCGACTTCCATGACACCTTCCTCGCGGCCGAGTACAGCCACCCCGGCGACAACATCCCGCCGATCCTCGCCGCCGCGCAGCACACGGGGTCGACGGGCGCCGACCTGATCCGCGGCCTCGCCACCGGCTACGAGATCCAGATCGACCTGGTGCGTGCCATCTGCCTGCACGAGCACAAGATCGACCACGTCGCGCATCTCGGCCCGTCGGCCGCCGCCGGCATCGGCACGCTGCTGGGGCTGCCGGGCGAGACGATCTACCAGGCCATCGGGCAGGCGCTGCACACCACGACCGCGACGCGCCAGTCCCGCAAGGGCGAGATCTCCAGTTGGAAGGCCTATGCCCCGTCGTTCGCGGGCAAGATGGCCGTCGAGGCCGTCGACCGTGCGATGCGCGGCGAGGGCGCACCGTCGCCCATCTGGGAGGGTGAGGACGGCGTGATCGCGTGGTTGCTCGGCGGCCCCGAGGCCTCGTACGAGGTGCCGCTGCCCGGTCCGGGCGAGGCCAAGCGCGCCATCCTGGACTCGTACACCAAGGAGCACTCCGCGGAGTACCAGAGCCAGGCGCCGATCGACCTGGCCCGCCGGATGCGCGAGCGCATCGGCGATCTCGAGCAGATCGAGAAGATCGTCCTGCACACCAGCCACCACACGCACTACGTGATCGGCACCGGCTCGAACGACCCGCAGAAGTTCGACCCGCACGCCTCGCGCGAGACGCTGGACCACTCGGTGATGTACATCTTCGCCGTCGCGCTGCAGGACGGCGGGTGGCACCACGAGCGGTCGTACGCCCCCGAGCGCGCGCAGCGGCCCGACACCGTCGAACTGTGGAAGAAGATCTCGACCGCCGAGGACCCCGAGTGGACGCGGCGCTACCACTCGACCGATCCCGCCGAGAAGGCCTTCGGCGCCCGCGCCGAGATCACCCTGCGCAGCGGCGAGGTCATCGTCGACGAACTGGCCGTGGCCGACGCGCACCCGCTCGGCGCACGCCCGTTCGCCCGCGAGCAGTACATCGAGAAGTTCCGGATCCTCGCGGACGGCGTCATCGACAAGTCCGAGCAGGACCGCTTCCTGGACGTCGCACAGCGCACCCCGGCCCTCGCGGCCGGCGAGCTCGATCAGCTCACCTTCACGGTCTCCGACGAGGTGCTCTCCCGCACCCCGAAGCTGAACCCGGGGCTCTTCTGATGAGCGGCGGCGACACCGGCGTCGGCGGCCTGCTGGCCGCCCGCGCGTCGGCGAACGACAAGCGCAAGGCCTTCCGCGCCGCGCTCGCCTCGGAGCGGATCGCCCGGCTGCCCGGCGCGTTCAACCCGTTGACGGCGAAGCTGATCCAGGAGATCGGCTTCGAGGGCGTGTACGTCTCCGGCGCCGTGGTCGCCGCCGATCTCGCCCTGCCCGACATCGGCCTGACGACCCTCACCGAGGTCGCGGCCCGGGCCCAGCAGATCGCGCGGGTGACGGACCTGCCCACTCTGGTCGACGCCGACACGGGCTTCGGCGAGCCGATGAGTGCGGCCCGCACCGTCACCGTGCTCGAGGACGCGGGCCTTGCGGGCCTGCACCTGGAGGACCAGGTGAACCCCAAACGGTGCGGTCACCTCGACGGCAAGGCCGTCGTCCCCACCGACGAGGCCGTCCGCCGCCTCCGCGCCGCCGTCGCGGCCCGCCGCGACGAGGACTTCGTCATCTGCGCCCGCACCGACGCGGCGGGCATCGAGGGCGTCGACGCCGCGATCGAGCGGGCCCAGGCCTACGCCGACGCGGGCGCCGACCTGATCTTCACCGAGGCGCTGTACACGACAGCCGATTTCGAGCGCTTCCGTGCCGCGGTCGACGTCCCGCTGCTGGCGAACATGACCGAGTTCGGCAAGTCCGATCTGATCGACGCGGGCACGCTCGAGTCGATCGGCTACGACGCGGTGATCTACCCGGTCACCACGCTGCGGTTGGCGATGTTCGCGGCGGAGGAGGGGCTGCGCGAGATCGCGACGCAGGGCACGCAGAAGGAACTGCTGTACCGGATGCAGCACCGCAGCCGCCTGTACGAGCTCCTCCAGTACGAGCGTTACAACGACTTCGATTCCGGCATCTTCACCTTCGATCTGAGCAGGAGCCAGTGATGACACCTGAAACATCCCCCGGTCGGCCTGCGGCCTCCAGCTCTCCGGACATCAAGAAGGGCCTCGCAGGCGTCGTCGTCGATACGACCGCCGTGTCGAAGGTCGTCCCCGAGACCAACTCCCTGACCTACCGCGGATATGCCGTGCAGGACCTCGCCGAGCACTGCTCCTTCGAGCAGGTCGCCTACCTGCTGTGGAACGGCGAGCTCCCGACCGAACCGCAGCTCTCGCTGTTCACGCAGCGGGAGCGGGCCGCGCGACGCGCCGACCGCTCGCTGCTGGGCCTGGTCGCGAAGCTGCCCGAGAGCTGCCACCCCATGGACGTCGTCCGCACCGCCGTGAGTTATCTGGGCGCCGAGGACACCGACGAGTGGAACCGCGACCCCGTCGCGCTCCAGGCCAAGGGACTTCGCCTCCTGGCCGTTCTTCCCACGGTCGTCGCGGCGGATCAGCGCCGCCGGCACGGCCTCGAGCCGATCGCCCCCGACCACACGCTCGGCTTCGCGGCGAACTTCCTCACCATGTGCTTCGGGACGGTGCCGGAGCCCGAGTTGGTCAAGGCCTTCGAGGTCTCGCTGATCCTCTACGCCGAGCACGGCTTCAACGCCTCGACCTTCGCCGCGCGCGTCGTCACGTCCACCCTGTCGGACATCTACAGCGCCGTCACCGCCGCGATCGGCGCGCTCAAGGGCCCGCTGCACGGCGGCGCGAACGAGGCCGTCATGCACGACATGGAGGAGATCGGCGATCCGGCGCGCGCCGAGGCCTGGATGCGCGGGAAGCTCTCCCGCAAGGAGAAGGTCATGGGCTTCGGTCACCGCGTGTACAAGAACGGCGACTCGCGGGTCCCGACGATGAAGCATGCGTTCGTCGAGATCGCGGAGCGGACCGACGGCGGCCGATTCGTCGAGATGTACGACATCCTCGAGAAGACGATGGTCGACGCGACGGGGATCAAGCCGAATCTGGACTTCCCGACCGGCCCCGCGTACCACCTGCTGGGATTCGACACCGAGGTCTTCACGCCGATCTTCGTGATGTCCCGGATCACCGGCTGGACCGCCCACATCATCGAGCAGACCGAGGCCAACGCCCTCATCAGGCCGCTCAGCGAGTACGTCGGAGTGGCGCAACGCCCCGTCGTGGCCTGACACCGACACCGCGCCGCCGGTGATCCGCGAAACGCACCGATCATCCCGTTCGCGCGATCACCTGTGACACCGGCCGCGCGGTCAATATCATCGTCAGCAACGGCGGCGGGGCAGACAGTCCCGGCCGCCGATGAGTACGTCGTCCAGTCCCACGAAGACCGGTGGTAGCACAACATGTTCAATAAAGTCCTGGTGGCGAACCGCGGCGAGATCGCGATCCGCGGATTCCGTGCGGCCGTGGAGAGCGGCGCTCGAACGGTGGCCGTCTACCCGTACGAGGATCGCAACTCCCCGCACCGCCAGAAGGCGGACGAGGCCTATCAGATCGGGGTCGAGGGGCATCCGGTCCGTGCGTACCTCAGCGTCGACGAGATCATCCGGATCGCCGAGAAGGCGGGCGCCGATGCGGTCTACCCGGGCTACGGATTCCTCTCGGAGAACCCGGATCTGGCGGCGGCGTGCGCGGAGCGCGGCATCACCTTCGTGGGTCCCCCGACCGAGGTGCTCGAGCTGACGGGCAACAAGGCGCGGGCGATCGCGGCGGCCCGGGAGGCCGGCCTGCCGGTCCTGACGTCGACGGCGCCGTCGTCGGACGTCGACGGGCTGCTCGCCGCCGCGCAGGACATGCACTTCCCCGTCTTCGTCAAGGCCGTCGCGGGCGGCGGAGGCCGCGGCATGCGCCGAGTCGCCGAGATCGCCGAGCTGCGGGATGCGATCGAGATCGCCTCGCGGGAGGCGGAGTCCGCGTTCGGCGATCCGACGGTCTTCCTCGAGGAGGCCGTGATCGATCCGCGCCACATCGAGGTGCAGATCCTCGCGGACGGCGCCGGCAACGTGATCCACCTCTTCGAGCGGGACTGCTCGTTGCAGCGGCGGCACCAGAAGGTCATCGAGATGGCGCCCGCGCCGAACATCTCGGAGGAGCTCCGGGAGCGCCTGTGCACCGACGCGGTGAACTTCGCCAAGGCGATCGGCTACAGCTGCGCGGGCACCGTCGAGTTCCTGGTGAACCCCGAGGGCCGGCACGTCTTCATCGAGATGAACCCGCGGATCCAGGTGGAGCACACGGTGACCGAGGAGGTGACCGACGTGGACCTGGTCGCCGCGCAGCTCAAGGTCGCCTCGGGCTCCACACTGCCCGAGCTGGGCCTGACCCAGGACGCGATCCGGCTCAACGGCGCGGCGCTGCAGTGCCGCATCACCACCGAGGACCCGACGGACGGCTTCCGGCCCGACACCGGCCGGGTCAGCGCGTACCGCACGCCGGGCGGCGCGGGGATCCGCCTGGACGGCGGCACGTCGGTGGGCGCCGAGATCAGCCCGCACTTCGATTCGATGCTGGTCAAGCTGACCGCCCGGGGGCGCGACCGGGAGACCGCGATCGTCCGCGTCCGGCGCGCTCTCGCCGAGTTCCGGATCCGCGGCGTCGCCACCAACATCCCGTACCTGCAGGCGGTCCTGTCCGATCCGGCGTTCGTTGCGGGCGAGGTGACCACCTCCTTCATCGAGCAGCGCCCCGAGCTGCTCACCGCGCGCGGCTCGCAGGACACGGCGTCGAAGATCCTGCGCTACCTCGCGGACGTCACCGTGAACAAGCCGCACGGCACCCGGCCGACCAAGGTGTACGCCTCCGACAAGGTGCCCGCCCTCGACCTCGGCGCCGCTGCGCCCGACGGCTCCAAGCAGCGCCTGGCCGCGCTGGGCCCGGCCGGGTTCGCGGCGGACCTGCGGGCGCAGACCGCGCTGGCCGTCACCGACACCACCTTCCGCGACGCGCACCAGTCGCTGCTCGCCACCCGCGTGCGCACCTCCGCGCTCGCGACGATCGCGCCCTACGAGGCGCGGCTGATGCCGCAGCTGCTCTCGGTCGAGGCGTGGGGCGGTGCGACCTACGACGTGGCGCTGCGCTTCCTGCACGAGGACCCGTGGGAGCGACTCGCCACGCTGCGGGAGGCCATGCCGAACATCTGCCTGCAGATGCTGCTCCGCGGCCGGAACACCGTGGGCTACACCCCGTACCCGCAGCAGGTGACCGATTCCTTCGTGGCCGAGGCCGCCGCGACCGGTGTGGACATCTTCCGGATCTTCGACGCGCTCAACGACGTCGAGCAGATGCGGCCCGCGATCGAGGCCGTCCTCGCCACCGGTACCGCCGTCGCCGAGGGCGCACTCTCCTACACCGGCGACCTGTCGAACCCGGGCGAGCAGCTCTACACGCTCGACTACTACCTCGGCGTCGCCGAGAAGATCGTGCAGGCCGGTGCGCACGTCCTCGCGATCAAGGACATGGCCGGCCTACTCCGCCCGTCCGCGGCGACCACCCTGGTGACCGCACTGCGCAAGGAGTTCGACCTCCCCGTGCACGTGCACACGCACGACACCCCGGGCGGCCAGCTGGCCACCTACCTCGCCGCCTGGACCGCGGGCGCGGACGCCGTCGACGGTGCCGCCGCTCCCCTCTCCGGCACGACGAGCCAGCCCTCCCTGTCGTCGATCGTCGCCGCCACCGCGCACACGGAGCGCGACACCGGGATCGACCTCGACGCGGTCTGCTCGCTCGAGCCGTACTGGGAGGCCGTCCGCGGCGCCTACGCCCCGTTCGAATCCGGCCTGCGGGCCCCGACGGGCCGCGTCTACCACCACGAGATCCCGGGCGGGCAGCTGTCGAACCTGCGCCAACAGGCGGGTGCGCTGGGGCTCGCCGAGCGGTTCGAGGACATCGAGAACGCCTACGCCTCGGCCGACCGCATGCTCGGCCGCCTGGTGAAGGTGACCCCGTCGTCGAAGGTGGTCGGCGACCTCGCGCTCGCCCTCGTCGGCACGGGCGTCTCGGCGGAGGAATTCGCCTCCGACCCCGGCAAGTACGACATCCCCGATTCGGTGATCGGCTTCCTGCGCGGCGAACTGGGCACCCCGCCCGGCGGGTGGCCCGAGCCGCTGCGCACCCGCGCCCTGGAGGGGCGCGCCGGGGCGACGCCCGTCAGCGATGTCCCCGCCGACGAGGCCGCCGAACTCGAGGGCTCCTCGGAGCAGCGCCGCGCGGCGCTGAGCCGGCTGCTGTTCCCCGGCCCGATGCGCGAGTTCACCGAGCACCTGGCCGAGTTCGGCGACGTCTCCAAGCTCTCGACCAACCAGTTCCTGTACGGACTGCGGCAGGGCGAGGAGCACCGCGTGCAGCTGGCGACCGGCGTCGAGCTGCTGATCAAGCTCGAGGGCGTCGGCGAGCCCGACGAGCACGGTAACCGCACGCTCGTCTGCACCCTCAACGGCCAGCTGCGCACGGTCTCCGTGCGGGACCGCGCCGTGCAGGCCGAGGTGCCCGCCGCCGAGCGCGCCGACAAGAGCAACCCCGGCCACGTCGCTGCGCCCTTCGCCGGCGTCGTGACACCGACGGTGCACGCCGGATCGACGGTGGCCGTCGGCGATCAGATCGCCACCATCGAGGCCATGAAGATGGAGGCCGCGATCACCGCGCCGGTCGCCGGTACCGTGACCCGGGTGGCGCTCGCCGGCGCCACCCAGGTGGACGGTGGCGACCTCGTCGCCGTCATCGACGCCTGACCCGCGCGGACGGGCGGAGCGGGGCCGGGCGCACACTGCGCCCGGCCCCGCCGCTGTTCCACTACAGCGAGGCGCGTACCGCCTCCGCCGCAGCGACCATGTTCCGCAGCGCGGCCACCGTCTCCTCGGTACCGCGCGTCTTGAGGCCGCAGTCCGGGTTCACCCAGAGGCGGTCCGCGGGAACGGCGCCCAGGGCCGCGCGCAGCGAGGCCTCGACCTCGTCCTGCGTGGGCACGCGGGGCGAGTGGATGTCGTAGACGCCGGGCCCGACCTGGTTCGCGAAGCCCGCCCGGTTGAGGTCTCCGAGGATCTCCATGCGGGATCGCGCAGCCTCGATCGAGGTGACGTCGGCGTCGAGGTCGGCGATGGCACCGATCACGTCGCCGAACTCCGAATAGCAGAGGTGCGTGTGGATCTGGGTGTCGTCGTCGACGCCCGAGGTGGACAGCCGGAAGGAGGCGGTGGCCCAGTCCAGGTACGCCGGACGGTCCGCGGCAAGCAGCGGCAGGAGCTCGCGCAGCGCGGGCTCGTCGACCTGGATGATCCGCACTCCCGCCTCTTCGAGGTCGACGGTCTCGTCGCGGATCGCGAGCGCCACCTGATCGGCCGAGTCGGCGAGCGGCTGGTCGTCGCGCACGAAGGACCACGCGAGGATCGTGACCGGCCCGGTGAGCATGCCCTTGACCGGCCGGTCGGTGAGGTTCTGCGCGTAGGTGATCCACGAGACGGTCATCGGCTCGGCGCGGCGCACGTCGCCGAACAGGATCGGCGGCCGCACGCAACGGGTGCCGTAGGACTGCACCCAACCGTTGTCGGTGGCGAGGAAGCCGCCCAGGCGCTCGGCGAAGTACTGCACCATGTCGTTGCGCTCGGGCTCGCCGTGCACCAGCACGTCGATCCCGAGGTCCTCCTGCAGCTTCACCACATCGGCGATCTCGGCCCGCATGCGCCGCACGTACTCCGCCTCGTCGATCCGGCCGGCGCGCAGGTCGGCACGGGCCACGCGGATCGCCCCGGTCTGCGGATAGGAGCCGATGGTCGTGGTCGGCAGGGGCGGGAGCCCCAGTCGTTCCCGCTGTACGACAGCGCGTTCCCCCGCGGCCGCGCGGCCGGAACCGGTCGCACGGATGTCGCGCAGGCGGTCGCGCACGGCGTCGTCGTGCAGGCGCGGATCGCCCTCGCGTGCGGCGCGGACAGCGGCGCTCCGGCCGAACTCCGCCGAGACGGCGGGGCGGCCCTCGGTGAACGCGCGGGACAGGACGACGACCTCGGCGACCTTCTCCTCGGCGAACGCGAGCCACGCGCGCACGCCCTCGGCGCCGGTGGGCTCGGGTGCCGTCTCGGCGGAGACCGCGTACGGGACGTGGAGCAGCGAGCAGGACGTGCTCACGGCGAGTGCGGCGGCCGACCCGGACAGCGTCCCCAGCGTGGCGAGCGCCTTCTCCAGGTCGGTGCGCCAGACGTTGCGCCCGTCGACGACGCCCGCGAGCAGGAGCTTGTCCTGCAGCGCGGGCGCGGCGGCAACGGCGTCGACCGCGGCCGGGTCGGTCACGAGGTCGACGGCGACGGCCTCGATCCGGGTGCTCCCCAGGGCCTCCAGCGACGGCCCCGGCGAGCCGAAGTAGGTCGCGACGAGGATCGACGGGCGGTTCGCGGCCGCGGAGAGGTCGCCGTACACCCGGGCGACCTCCTCGGCGAGGCCGAGTCCGGCCTCCGTCACCAGCACCGGCTCGTCGAGCTGGACCCACTGCGCGCCCCGGTTCGCGAGCCGCCCGAGCAGCTCGCGGTAGAGGGGCAGCAGCTCGTCGACGCGGGCCAGCGGGTCGCCGGCGCCGTCGACCGCCTTGGACAGCGCGAGGAACGTGAGCGGGCCGACCACGACCGGGCGGGCGGGAACACCCTGCGCGAGGGCCTCGTCGAGGTCGCCGAGGACCTTCTCCGGGTGCAAAGCGAAGGAGGTGGCGGCCGAGATCTCGGGGACGAGGTAGTGGTAGTTCGTGTCGAACCACTTGGTCATCTCGAGCGGCGTGACGGTCGCGGTGCCCCGTGCGGCGGCGAAGTAGCGGTCCACCGGGTCGGCGATCTCCGCGACGCGGGGCGGCAGCGCCCCGAGCATCGCGGCGGTGTCGAGGATCTGGTCGTAGTAGCTGAAAGTATTGGTGGGCACTGAGTCCAGGCCTGCGCCGACCAGGCGCGCCCACTCTTCCCGTCGGAGGGCGGCAGCGGTGGCTTCGAGGCCGGCGCGATCGACGGCGCCCTTCCAGTAACCTTCGATCGCGCGTTTGAGCTCGCGGCGGGGGCCGATGCGGGGAACACCGAGGACGGTGCGGGAGAAGTTCGGTGCGGTCACGGTGGGACCGTTCCTTTCGTGCGTAGCCAGGGCGGGCCACCCGTCCGGACGCACGTACCATTCACGGATCGTCGACGAGCGAGATCCGTTCAGCGGTACGGTCGCACGCCCGGTCCGCGAGGCGGCACACCACCGGACGCGGCGCGTCCGGTACAGCGGGCAGGTATTCGGACTCGCAGGCCCCGTTCTCACTCCTACCGGTCGCTGCTTCCCGGACCGAGGGTCCAGTGCATTCGTCGCGACTTTCGTTCCTGCTCACCGCTGCGGGACAGTCCCGGATTCCCACCGGGTTCCCTCGAGGTGCCACGGACCACCGCGGCACCGAGATGCCGCGGCCCGAGGCTTCGGCGCGACATACCAGCTGCACCGTCCAGCATGCCACGCTCGTCCGTGCCCGGCGAACGGCACCTCAGGCGTCGACGGCGAACCGCTTGAACCGGCTCGTCTGCCCCGCGATCAGCCGCACGCGGGACTTCGGCACACCGAGGTGGGCGGCGAGCAGGGCTACGGCCGCCGTGTTCGCCCTCCCCTCGGTCGCGGGCTCGCGCACGAACAGGGTGAGGGCGCCGGCGTCGTCGACCTCCACCGCGGGCCCCTTGCGGCTCCCCGGCTTGATCGTGCAGGTCACGGTGCGCGAACTCATCAGCCCATGATGTCAGGTTCACCAGTGAGTACCATTGATTCATGGTGTTGAGGAAGACCGGACTCGTCGTCTCCGCGGTGCTCGCCGCCCTCATCGTGCTCGCAGGCGGGGCGGTATGGCTGTCCACCGCGTATCAGACGCCACTGTCCCGGCACCTGCCCGCGGAGCTCAAGCCGCGCGTCTTCCCGGCGGTCGAGACCACGGGACTCGACCCGGCCCGCGTGCGGATCCTCGAGAACGTGCGCCGGGAGTTCGACGCGAACCGGCCGGGCACCCATTACTCGGAGGGCGTCGACGAGCCGTGGTGCGCCGATTTCGTCTCGACGGTGCTCCGCGATTCGGGACTGCCGCTGCGTAATCCGAACTCGGGCACCTGGCGCATCCCGGGGGTGTACACGCTCACGGAGTACTTCCAGTCCCAGGGCCGGTTCCGGGGGCCGGAGCACGTCCCGACGGCGGGCGACGTCGCCCTGTACGCTCCCGGCCACCCGCTCGGTCAGCACACCAACTTCGTCGTCGCGGTGGCGGACGGTACCGTCAGCACGGTGGGTGGCAACCAACCGGGAGGCGTCTCGGCGTACACGTTCCGGCACTCCGACAGCTCCGGCGTCGTCGGCTACGGGGTGCCGGTCGGATGACGGTGCTCGGCGCACTGCGCGCCCGCATCGCCTCGGGCAGCGTCCCGGGTGAGCGATCCGACGGCCTGCGGATCGCCGTGTGCATCGAGGGCGGCGGGTCCCGCTCCGCCTATTCCGCGGGGATGGCGATGGCCATCGACGAACTCGGCCTCCTCCCCGCCGTCGATGCGGTGTACGGGACGTCGGGCGGCGGCCTGAACGCCGCGTGGCTCGTCTCGGGCGAGGGCCGGCAGTGGTTGCCCTCGTGGGGCTGGGAGGACGTCCTGGCGGAGCGGGTGGTGCATCCGCGCCGGGTGCTGCGCGGCGGGGTGGTCGTCGACACGCGTCACCTCGTGGAGCGCGTCTACTCCGATGTCACGCCGATGAACTTCGCGGCCATCCTCGCGAACCCGGTCACCCTGCACCCCTTGGCCGTCGACGCACACACCCGTCGGGTCGCGGACCTGGCGCCGTTCGTCACGGACGCCGCGAGCCTGCGGGCCGCGCTGCGCGCGACCACCGCCCTCCCCCTGCTCGCAGGCCCACCGGTGCGGCTCGCGGGCCGGGAGTTCCTCGATGGCGGCCTCGCCGAGAAGGTCCCGCTGGCGACCCCGATCGAGCAGGGCGCCACACACCTGCTCGTCCTGCGCACCGTCGAGGCGGAGGCCGCGCCCCGTTCGTCGCGCGCGGAGCAGTGGATCCTGGACGCCTATTTCACCGCGCGCCGGGCTGCACCCGCGCCGGATCCCGTGGCGCCGGGCGCCGCGGAGGTGCTGCAGGTGTGGGTCCCCGCCGGGAGCCCCGCCGTCGGTCGGCTCTCGAACGACGGCCCGCTGATCTCCCGCGCCGTCGAGATCGGCCGGGACGCTGCGTACGCCGCTCTCGCGTCGTGAAACCGGTCGTTGTCGGGCCGGCGGTCCGCTGAGCGGAGCGCGGCTCAGCGATCCGCCGACCTCTCGACGACCGTGCCCTGGTGGAACATCACGGACCACCTGTTCTCGCGGCGCCGCCAGACGGTGAGCCGGCGAGTGACGCGCCCGCCCTGCGCCAGCGTGTAGGTGAGGAGGTAGACGGAGGCGCCCATCGCCCGGACCTGGAACTCACTGGTCTCCCAGTCCGATTCGTCCGGCGGCGAGGTCAGGCGTTCCTCGATCGTCGCGCGGACGTGCTCGCGGCTGTACCGGCTCCCCGAGGCGCCGACCTCCCAGAAGTCCGGCGCGACAGCGTCGTCGAAGTCGGCGAGCGAACGCCACGCCGGGCCGTGGAAGACGGGTTCGCGGCGCCGGAGCTCCGCGAGCACCTCGCGCAGCTCCGGCGCCGTGGTGCGGTCCGGTTCGTACGCCTCCTCCATCACTTGCCTAAGGCTACCCTCACTGCCAATCCCGGGATCGCGAGGGCACCGACAGGTCCATCCGCTGCAGCCGGTCGGCGACGACGGTGACGGCGCCCTCTGCGTTCTGCAGCTTTCCCCGCACCAGGAGCGCCGGCGCCGACTGCGCCAGCCGGCGGTAGCGCGCCCACAGCCCCTGACTGCACACCACGTTCACCATTCCGGTCTCGTCCTCCAGGTTGATGAAGGTGACGCCGCCCGCCGTGGCCGGCCGCTGCCGATGTGTGACGGCCCCGCCGACCAGGACGCGGTCCCCGTCGGGCAACCCGAGCAGACGATCGGCCGGGACGACGCCGAGCTTCTCGAGCGTGGGGCGGAGGAACTCCGTGGGGTACTTGCCGACGGTGACCGACGTGGCCCACACGTCCGCGGCGGCGAGCTCCGTCTCGCTCATGCCCGGCAGGGCGGGCGGCGCCCCCGCGGTGGCGGTGCCGGGCAGCCGGCCGGGGCGCTCCCGCGCCGCGGCGCCGGCCTCCCACAGCGCCTGTCTGCGGTCCCGGCCGAAGCAGTCCAGGGCGCCCGAGGTGGCGAGGGCCTCGGACTGCGCCACGGTGAGCTCGACGCGGCCCGTGAGATCGGTCAGGCCCGCGTACGGGCCGTGGGTGTCGCGCTCGGCGACGATGCGCTCGGCCAGATCGTCGCCGATGGTGCGGATCGCGGCGAGCCCCAACCGAACCTCCGTGCCGGCGTTCTCCAGGTCCGCCCACGGCAGGCTGCGGTTCACGCACGGCCCGTGCACGGTGACGCCGTGCCGCCGCGCGTCGGCGACGAGGGACTGCGGCGAGTAGAAGCCCATGGGCTGGGCCCGCAGCAGCGCGGCGCAGAAGGCCGCCGGGTGGTAGAGCTTGAACCACGAGGAGTAGAAGACCAGCGACGCGAACGACTGCGAATGACTCTCGGGGAAACCGAAATTGGCGAACGCCGCGAGCTTCTCGAAGATCCGGTCGGCCACCGCCCCCTCGATGCCGTGCGTGTGCCGCGCACCGTCGTAGAAGCGCTGCCGCAGCTGTTCCATCTTCTCGGTGGAGCGCTTCGACCCCATGGCGCGGCGCAGCTGGTCGGCCTCCGACGGACTGAAACCGGCGACATCGGTCGCGAGCTGCATGAGCTGCTCCTGGAACAGCGGCACCCCCAGCGTGCGATCGAGCGCCTTGTTCATCGACGGGTGTTCGACGGTGGGCGCCTCCTGCCCGTTCCGGCGGCGGATGTACGGGTGCACCGAACCGCCCTGGATGGGACCGGGACGGATGAGGGCGACCTCGACGACCAGGTCGTAGAAGTTCCGCGGCTTGAGCCTGGGCAACGTGGCCATCTGGGCGCGGGACTCCACCTGGAAGACGCCGACGGAGTCGGCGCGGCAGAGCATCTCGTAGACCTTCTCGTCCGTGAGGTCGAGCTGCGCGAAGTCCACGTCGACGCCCTTGTGCGCGGCGAGGAGGTCCTTCGCGTAGTGCAGCGCGCTGAGCATGCCGAGGCCCAGCAGGTCGAACTTCACCAGGCCCGCGGCCGCGCAGTCGTCCTTATCCCACTGCAGCACACTGCGATCCTCCATGCGGGCCCACTCGGTGGGGCAGACATCGGCGATCGGGCGGTCGCAGATCACCATGCCGCCGGAGTGGATGCCGAGGTGCCGCGGCAGGTCCGCGATCTGCGCGGCCAACTCGACCACCCGTTCCGGGATCCCCTCGGGCACCGGATCGTCCCGCCATCCCCAGCTGGAGATCTGCTTGCTCCAGGCGTCCTGTTGCCCCTGCGAGTAGCCGAGCGCGCGAGCGGTGTCGCGCACCGCGGACCGGCCCCGGTAGGTGATGACGTTCGCGACCTGCGCGGCGTACTCGCGGCCGTACTTCCGGTAGACGAACTGGATCGCCTCCTCGCGGCGATCGGATTCGATGTCGACGTCGATATCGGGCGGGCCGTCGCGCTCGGGGGCGAGGAAGCGCTCGAACAACAGCTGATTGCGCACCGGGTCCACCGCGGTGATCCCGAGCGCGAAGCAGACCGCCGAGTTGGCGGCACTACCTCGTCCCTGACACAGGATGTCGTTATCCCGGCAGAAGCTCACGATGGAGTGCACGATGAGGAAGTATCCGGGGAAGGTGAGCGTCTCGATCACGTTCAACTCGTGCTCGATCTGCCGGTAGGCCTTCGGGTTCCGCTCCGGAGGTCCGTAGCGCTCCAGCGCGCCGCGCCGGGTCAGCTCACGCAGCCACGTGGCCTCGGTGTGCCCGGGCGGGACGTCGAAGGGCGGCAGGTTCGGCGCGATCAGCTTGAGACTGAAGGCGCACTCGGCGCCGAGCTCGGCGGCGGCGGCGATGGCACCGGGGTGCTCGGGCAGCAGGAGCGCCATCTCGTCGCCCGAGCGCAGGTGCGCCCCACCCGCGGCGGGGAGCCAACCGTCCAGCTCGTCGAGGCTGCGGCGGGCGCGGATCGCCGCCAGCGTCGACGCCAGGCGCCGCTGCCCGGGCCGGGCGAAGTGCGCCCCCGTGGTGGCGACGGTGCCGACTCCCATCCGGGCGGCCACGCCGGCCAGGAGGTGGTTGCGTTCGTCGTCCTCGGGGACGCCGTGGACGGTGAGCTCCATGCTCACCCGGTCCTCGCCGAACCGGTCGACGAGCTGCGCGAGGGCGGCGGCGGCACCGTCGGGCCCCCGGGCGGCGAGGCCGCGCCGCACCGCGCCCTTCCGGCAGCCGGTGAGGATCTGCCAGTGGCCGCCGGACCACTCGGCGAGCCGATCCGGATGGAACCGCAGCAGCCCCTTCTCCCCCGCCTCCATGTGCGCCTCTGCCATCGCGCGCGAGAGGCGGCGGTAGCCCTCCTGCCCGCGGGCGAGCACGAGCAGATGCTCGCCGGACGGATCCTCGGCACCGGTGCGTTCCGCGTCGTGCTCCAGGGACAGCTCCGCCCCGAAGACCGTGGGGACGCCCAGTTCCAGCGCGGCCTCGGCGAACCGGACCACCCCGTAGAAGCCGTTGTGGTCGGTGACCGCGAGGGCCTTGAGGCCGAGCGCATGGGCCTGTTCGACCATCTCCTCCGGCAGCGCGGCACCGTCGAGGAAGCTGAATGCGGTGTGCGCGTGCAGCTCCGCGTAGGGCACGCGGGAGGCTCCGGGGGCGCCGCCCGCCGGCGGGACGTAGGGCTCCCGCTTGCGGGACCAGGCCGGGGAGTCGCCCCCGTCGCCCGGCGGCTCCTCCGCCCGGCGCACCGGCGCCCGCCCGGAGAGCACCCGCTCCATCTCCGACCAGCTCGGCCCGTTACTCCATCCCACGCCCCGATTCTACGCGCATGTGTTCGATTGATCCATCGCGATCGAACGATCGCCGGAGCGCCCGCCGAGCCCGACTGCTCTGCGGCGGATCACCCCCGGCGGCGCAGAGCGTCGACAGTCAGGGCGAGCGCAGGGAGCGGATCGAAGGCCGGGTCGGGGAACGCGAGCTGGCGGGTGATCAGAGCGTCGGTGACGTCCATGAGCAGCGCCGACTCCGCGGCGCCGAGGCCGATCGCCGCGCCGATGGCCTCCCCCATCCGTTCGACCGCCGCGCGCCCGCGACGCAGCGGCTCCTGCAACTCGGGTTCGACGGCCGCGGCGGCGAACAGGTTGAGCCGAGCGACGCTGCGCACGCGCCCCTCCCCGACCGACCACCGCACATAGGCGGCCGCCCGCGGCAGCACGTCGGCGGCCGCACCGGGGTCCGCGGGGGCCGCACCGTCGAACCCGGCCCAGAAGGCGAGGTCCTGCTCCACCATCCGCTCGACGACACCCTTGACCAGCGCGGACCGCGAGCGGAAGTGGTTCGACGCGGTGCCCTGCGGGACGGCGGCGACCTCGTCGACGGCGCGATGGGTGAGGCCGCGGAGTCCGCGCGTGCCGAGCACCTCGATCGCCCCGTCGAGCACCTCTTCCCGCCGTCCCATGAGACCGGAGCCTACCTTTCACTACATTTGTAGTACGGTGGCCGGCATGACGACGGCAGCGATCATCGGCGGCGGTATCGGCGGACTCGCCACCGCCGCACTCCTCACGCGACAGGGCTGGGAGGTGGAGGTCTTCGAACGCGCACCGTCCCTGCCCACGACCGGGACGGCCCTCGGGATGTGGCCCGAGGCGATGGCGGTGCTCGAGCAGGTGGGCGCGGCGGACGCGGTGCGCAGGATCGGCATCGACCAGCGGATCGCGGAGATCCGCAGCGCCGGCGGGCACCGGCTCGGCCCCGAGATCCGGGCCAAGGGTGCGACCGTCCTCATCTCCCGCCCGCGTCTGCTTGAGGCGCTCGCGGCGTGCGCACCGGGGGTCCGGTTCGGCGACCGCCGCGCGGACCTCTCCGGCCTCGACCACGATGTGATCGTCGGTGCCGACGGCATCGGCAGCATCGCCCGCGCGCACGTCGTCGGGCACGACGTCGCGCCGCGGCCGCTGGGCGTCGACGTGCTCATCGGCCGCTGCCCGGGCGAGACCGACACCTTCACCGAGTACTGGGGCCCGGGAAGACTGTTCGGGGTGACGCCCCGCGACGGCGGCTGCATCAACTGGTACTCGGAGTTCGATCCGCGGGCGGTGCCGGCCGGCACGCCGGACCCGGACACCGATCCGCGCGGCTTCCTCCGCGCGATGTACCGCGGCTGGGACCCGCGGGTGACGCGGACCATCGAGGGCGTCGAGGTGGAGACGGCTCTGCACTACCGCTCGCGCGACCTGCCGCGACTACCGCGGATCGTGCGCGGCAACGTCGCTCTGATCGGCGACGCCGCCCACGCCATGGCGCCCAACCTGGGCCGCGGCGCGTGCGAGACGCTGCTGGACGCGGCCGCCCTTGCCGACGCCCTCGGCGCGGCAGCGGCTTTCGGCGGCGACGCGGGCCCCGCACTGCGGGCCTACGAGTCGGCGCGGCGCCGCGCCGGGCAGCGCACCATGCTGCTCTCACGGGCGATGCGGCACACGGCCCTCACGTCGCGACTCCGCACGCCGCGGGACCTGCTCCTGCGCGCCGTGGCCGCGGTGGCGTGACGCCACCGCGGGTCAGGCGTCGTCGCCGAGGCCCGGGGTGATCTTGGAGAGGGCGGCCCGCAGGGCCGTGACGTCGCGCGCCGTGAGGTGGTCGAAGACCAGGCGGCGCACCTCCTCGACGTGGCCGCGGGCCGCACCGTCGAGCGCGGCGAAACCCTCGTCGGTGAGCTCGGCGTAGGCGGAACGCCCCTCGGCGCGGCGCACCAGCCAGCCCCGCTCGCCGAGCTTGCGCAGCACGTGCGACAGGCGCGAGGGCGAGGAGTTGGCGGCCTCCGCGAGCGCCGACAGGCCGAGCGTCCGGTCGGGTGCCTGCGACAGCTGCGCGAGCACCATGAACTCGTAGTGGGTGATGCCGGCGTCGGCACGCAGTTGCGTGTCCAGCTTGGCGGGCAGCCGCATCGCGACGTGGATGAGGGGCAGCCACGCCGCCATCTCCTCGTCGGACAACCACCGGGTGCTTCCCGCGTCCACCGTCACACACCCCCGAACGTCACATCGCCCCTCGAGTTTACCGGCTCCGCATTTCGGTGAACGACGCCTCACCGACGTGGGTACATTGACCGGTATGAGCAGTCCGAGCACCACGACGGGACCGACCTCCGACGAAGAGATCCCGGCGTATCTTGAGGCCCTCGGAATCCCCGGCCTCGCCGACATCCACGTGCACTTCCTGCCCGAGCCGATGCTGGTCAAGGTGTGGGACTTCTTCGACCGGGCGAGCACCGAGTACGGCCGCGAGTGGCCCATCCGCTACCGGTTCGACGAGAACACCCGGCTGGAGCTGATCCGCGGCATGGGCGTGACGGCGATCCCCGCTCTGACCTACCCGCACAAGCCCGGGATGGCGGTGTGGCTCAACGAGTGGTGCACCGAGTTCGCCCGCCGCGTGCCGGACGGCATCCACTGCGCCACGCTCTACCCCGAACCCGGCGTGGGCGAGTACGTCGCGCGGGCCGTCGCCGACGGCGCGCGCCTGTTCAAGATGCACGTCCAGGTGGGCGTCTTCGCGCCCGACGATCCACTTCTGGATCCCGCCTGGGAGGTGCTCTCGGCCGCGCGGATCCCGGTGGTCATCCATGCCGGCTCCGGTCCCGTCGAGGGGCCGTACACGGGGCCCGACCGCGTCGCCGAGGTGCTGCACCGGCACCCCGAGCTGACGCTGGTCATCGCGCACCTCGGCATGCCGGAGTACGACCGGTTCGCCGACCTCGCGGAGCGCTTCCCGAACGTCCACCTCGACACCACCATGGCGGCGACCGACTTCACCGAGCGCACCGCGCCGATGCCGCCCGGGTACGTCGAACGGCTCGGCGCGCTCGCCGACAAGGTGGTGCTGGGCAGCGACTTCCCCAACATCCCCTACGAGTACGCGCACCAGCTGTTCGGGCTCGCGCGGTTGGGCCTCGGCGACGACTGGATGCGCAAGGTGCTGTGGCACAACGGCCGCGCCCTGCTGGAGCGCGCGGGCGCCTGAGCGCGGGCCGTACGATGGCCCTCATGCAGATCCGGCGCGCCGTGACGGCGCTGTTCGTCGCGGGAACCCTCGCGGCGTGCGGCGGCGCGCCGTCCGCACCGGAGACCCTCTCCCTCGAACGGTCCAAGACCGCCTTCGAGCAGGTGGGGATCGACGAGACCCGGGGCGACGTGACCGCACTGGTGTCCGCCGCCACCCGCCTCGGTGCACGGCTCGCCGCGGGCGATCCGCGGGCCGGGAGCACCGCCGTCTCCCCCTGGTCCGTCCTGAGCCTGCTGGGCATGCTCCGAGAGGGAGCGCAGGGCGAGACCGCCGCGCAGCTCGACGGTGCCGGACTCGGCGCCGCGAAGGACCTGCCGCGGGCGATGGCGGCCCTCACCGGCCAGACCGCGCAGTGGGCCGGCGACCCCGGCACCGTGCCCACGGGCACACCGCCCGCGACCCCGCTCTTCCAGTCGCAGGTCGCCCTCCTGACGGCGAAGCAGCCCGAGGACCGGCGCGTGCGCCCGGAGTACCTGGACGCGCTCGCCGCGAGCTACGACACCGGCGTCTACCCCGTGGACTTCGGCCTCGGCGTGGGTCGGCCGCTGGGCGAGTGGGTGGCGGTGAACACCGGGAGCAGCCTCACCTCCGCACCGCTGCGCACGGACTCCGGCACCCGCCTCGCCGCCGCGACCACCGCCTACCTCGCGGCCGCGTGGCGCATCCCGTTCGACGCCGCCCGCACCCGGCCCGCGCCGTTCACCGCCGCCGACGGTGCCGTGCTCGACCCGCTCACCATGCGGGGCACGGTGCCCGCGCGGGTCGCCGCGGGCGAGGGCTTCACGGCGCTGCAGCTCGATTACGGCACCACGCTCGCCCTGCAGATCGTGCTGCCCACCCCCGGGACGCCGCTCGCCGACGCGGCGAGCGAGGGCCGGTTCACCGCGGCCCGGATCGCACTGTCGGGAGCACCGTCGACCCCGCACGAGGTGAGCCTGCCGAAGTGGCGCACCGCCACCTGGACCGGGCTCGCGGATCCGCTCCGCGACGCCGGTCTGACGGCGCTGTTCGCCGGCCCGGGTCTCGACGGCGTGGCACCGGGCTCGCCGTTCCTGTCCGACGCCCGCGCCGCCGCCGTGCTCACCGTGGGCGAGAAGGGCACCGCGTCCGACACCGCCACCACGGCGCCGACGCCCGAACCCGCACCGGGCCCCGCCCCCTTCCTCGTGGACCGGGCATTCGCGTACTCGGTGGTGGACACGGCCACGGGGCTGCCCCTGATCATGGGTACCGTCAACCGCCCGGGTGGATAGGCTCCACCTCGACAGCGTGGCATTGCAATCTCGAATTCGTTCCGCCGGTGATCTTTTCACCAAAGTCTCGACTTCACGTTAAGGTTGAGGCATGACCTCGACGTTGACCCGCCCGCTCCGCGCGGCGGCCCGTTCGGCGTGGGCCCTCACCGGCACCGCGCTGCTCGCCGTGCTGATCGCGCTCGTCGCGGGCGGCGCCACCTTCCTCCTCGCCGCGGGGACCACTCCGCCCGCGCCCGCCCAGGAGCGGGAGAACGCCGAGAACACGCGCGTCGCCCTCACGGCCGCCGACGAATCGCGCGCGCTGTTCGGCCTGCTGTCCAACGCCGTGGTCTCGGCGGGGAACGGGCTGAACACCTCGGCGAGCTCCGTGCCGCAGATCTTCGACAGCGTCGACACCGCCAAAACCGGTGCCGAACAATTGGTCTCGGGCCTCGACGAGGCCTCCTCCCTCTCCGCCGCGCTGAGCCAGGTGAACCGGGCGACCGCGACCCTCGGCGGCGCGCTCGAACGCACTCAGGGCCTGCAGCAGGTGGCCGCAGGTACCCGCGCGGCGCTCGTGGCACTGCGGGGGCGGCTGATCGAGCACCCCTCGCCCGGCTCGGCCGAAGCGGTCGCGCAGCTCGATCGCGCGCTCGCGGGCTCGAAGGGTGTGGGTGCGCTCGACGACGTGGCGGGGCTGCGCGGCACGCTGTCGACCATGACGAGCAGCCTGAACAGCGCCTCGGCCAACGCCGACGCCTCGCTCACCTCCGCCCGCAGCGCCGCCCGGCAGCTGCGCGACGGGCTGACCAAGCTGGCCTCGGCGCGCAAGGACGTCAACGCCTCCGTCACCAACCTGACCACCGGTGTGGGACAGCTGAAGACGGCGCTCGGCGCCATCGACGGGCAGCTCGCCCTGACCCAGACCCGGCTGCGCTCCGTGACCAGCGCGCCCGCCCCGGCACCGGATCCCGGCATCGCGCGCCCGCTCGCCTGGGCGCTCGTCGTGGGCGGCGCGGCGGGCACCGTGACCTACCTGGTCTCGCTCGCGGTCGCGCACCGGCTGCGCCGGCGAGCGGACGCCGCTGAGGGCGCGATGGTCGCCGAGACGTCGGCCGAGGCCGTGGACGACGAGGCAGTGGGCACGGAGTCCGTGGACGCCGCTCCGGCGGAGACCGCCGAGACCGGGCACCGTCGCGTGCTGCCACCCCTCGCGGTGGAGGACGACGCGCCTGCCGAGGACGTCCCGGCCGACGAGTCCGGGGCCACCGTTCCGGCGGAGGACACGGCCGCGGCGCCGGCGGAGCCCGAGGGCACGGCGCTCACGCCCGGGAAGCGGGCGAAGCACCGTCGCAACCGGTTCCGTCCCGCCCCGGCGGACGACACCAATCCGTACCTCTCGGTCGCCTTCTCCGGCAGCGCGGGCTGACTCGCCGGGCCGCGCGCCTACTCGTACACGCCCTCCACCTCCCAGCTCCCGGCGTACTGCAGCAGCAGCGCCCGGCCGTCGTCACGGCCGGGCGCGGGCTCGAGCAGCACCTGCGCGCGGGCCCGGGGCTCGACGGCGCCGTCGGAGGCCCACCACCGCTCGTCGATCAGCCACGGCCCCGCCCACCAGCTGAGCGACCAATCGCGCGAGCCCCACGCCAAGTGCGTGGGCTCGCCGGTGAAGGCGCCCCGGTCGGTGACCCGCACGGCGACGCCCGCGGCGTCGGTCATCGTGACCGCGGCACCCGTGACCAGTACCGACGGCGCGGGCTCCGGCATCCGCCCCGGCCACGGCGCGGACGGATCGCGGTCCGCGAGCACCTCGTCGCCCAGCGGCACCCAGGTGACCCGCTCGGCCGGGCCGCGGCCGCCGCTGCGCACGCCCATCCGCACCGCCTCTCCCCCGAGCAGGCCCTGCACCCGGACCAGGGCCCGGCGGAACCGGGCGGCGGTGTCGGCACCGTCGCCCCACATGCCCGCCTGCAGCGCGCCGGCGTCGACCACCTCGACGGGTTCCAGCCGCAGCAGGGAGATCGGGGCGCCCGGGCCGCCCTCCCCGCCCCGCTTGGCGGACCGGCCGCCGGTGAGCCAGCCGTCGATCTGCCAGCGCACCCTGTCCGCGGTGCCCTCGGGGGTGAGCGGCTCGGCGCAGCGCCAGATCCGGCTGTGCCGCGCGCCGTTCTCCGCGATCGCGGAGACCTCCAGGCGCAGGCACGCGACGCCCGCCGCCGATAGCTTCGCGTGCAGCTCCGAGGCGAGGGCGCGACCGGCGAAGGCCGCCGCATCGACCCGGTCGAGGGGCGGGTCCGGTCGCAGTTCGACCTCCAGCCCGGGCGGTAGCGCCGCGGTGGACGGCGGACGGTCCGGCACTGCGCGGGCCTGCCGGTGCGCGGCGATCGCGTCGGTCCCGAAGCGGGTCGCCACGTCGGTCGCGGAGAGCGCCGCGAAGGCGCCGACGGTGCGCAACCCCAGCCTGTGCAACAGGTCGAGGAGCTCGGTGCGGTCGCCGCCGGCCAGCGCCGGCTCGGCCCCCAGTTGGCCGATGGGCTGCGGGGCGAGGAAGGCCGCCGACTCCCCGGGCGGAACGACGATGCCGCGGCGGGCGGCCAGGGCCGCGGTGAAGACCTCGTCCGCGATGCCGGCGAGCGACTCCGCGCCCACCGAGGAGGCCGCGTCCACGAGACGCTCGGCCGCCTGCTCCTCACCGCCGAAGAAGCGCGCAGCACCCCGCGCGGGGATCACCACGAGGCCCGGGCGCAGCACCTCGATGAGCGGGATCAGCGCGGCCACGGCGCTCGCCACGGGCTCGAAGAGCCGCGCATCGCGGCCCTCGTCGGCCTGGGCCACGTGCAAACCCGGGCAGCGGGCCTGCGATTCGCGGCGCTTCATGCCGCGGCGCACCCCGTCGGACCGGGCCGCGGCGTTGCAGGCGACCACCCGGTTGCCGTGCAGGACAGCGACGGGGCGGTCGGGCGGCAGGTCGACGTCCGCCGCCGCGGCCGCCGCCGGCCAATCCGGGCACCACAGCGCGAGGATGCGCTGCTCCTTCACGGCGGTCGCGGTCACCGGGCCACCGCCAGTCCGGTGTTCGACGGTGCCGCACCCCGGTAGGGGTTCACGCAACCGCGGCCGCGGGCGGAGAAGACCAGGTCGATCCCGCGGATCCGGCCGCGGCCCGGGCGCCCGCCCAGACCGGTGTACCCCTGCACGCGCGCGCCGAGGTGCAACGAGGCGCCCTCCCAGCGGCCGCCGGTGACGAGCAGCACCGAACCCCGGGAGCGGGCCCGGGCGGCGATGGCCCGGCCGCGGCTGGGCGGCACCGCGATGCCGCCGAGCTCGCACAGCACCACGTCGGCGCCGTCGAGCAGGATCGAGGCGACGGCCACCGGGTCCGCGAGCGGGCCCTCGATGAGCGCGATGCGCTCCGGATCGGCCCCCTGTTCGAGTGCGGCGGCCATGCCGAAGCCGGACACGCCGCACAGTGCGACGGTCGCCCCCGCCCGCGAGACGGTGGCCACCAGCGAGACCGCGAGCGAGCCGGCACCCGCGACCTCCGCGACCGTGCCGCGGGGCAGGCCGCCGCCCGGCAGCAGCCGGGCCAGCTCCTCGTGGACCGGGAGTACACCCATGCCGAGCTGCGCCGATTCGTCCTGCAGCGGCGCCTCCACAGGCGCCTGTGCCTTCGCCGGACGATGCTTTTCCGGCAGCGCCGCGAGCCGCTTGCGCAGCTCCGCCAGCTTCTCCTCGCGGCCCCCGGCCAGCGCCTGAACACGTGCGGACACTTGTCACACCCCTCCCCTACCTTCGGATCCCGCGTCACCGATCAGTGCGGAAGCCGAGTCACGGGGAAGACATGACTAGAACTTCTGTTCGATCTACTCTCAGCGTAGATCCGCGATCCTAACGCCGTCAAGCGTCGAGGTAGGAGAGGTTTCGGAACGGCGATGCACCCGGCGCATCACGCGATCGTCGCAGCTCACAGCCGTTTTCCGCGGTGAGGTGATGCGCCGTGCTCGGGCGACGACTATCAGCCCACGCGATCCGGATCGTGGTGCGCCGAGGCGGCGGCGACGGGCGAGAGGTCCGCGGTCGCCGGGTCGACGGTCGGCGCCTTGGTGATCAGCTTGTGCCCCCACCACAGCCCGACGAACAGGATCAGCGCGGCGTAGGTGGTGAGCAGCAGGCCGAGGCCGCCGCTCTCGCCGCCGCGGACCGCGACGTAGTACTGGCCCGCGATGACCGCGACGGACATCAGGAGCGCGACGATCGGTCCCGCGGGGTACAGCCACGCCTTGTAGGGCAGCTCGTCGAGCGAACGCCCCTGCGCATTCCAGGCCCGGCGGAACCGGTAGTGCGCCCACGCGATCCCGATCCAGGTGACGAAACCGGCCACGGAGGACGCCGCGACCAGCGCGGTGTACGCGGCGCCGTCGCCGACGAAGTTCGTCAGGAAGCACAGCGCACCGATGGCCACCGTCGCCGCCGTGGCCACGAAGGGCACGCCCGACCGGGACACCTTGGCGAAGACCCTCGGGGCGTTGCCCTCGACGCCCAGGCCGTACAGCGCGCGGGTGGCCGCGAACAGGCTGGCGTTACCTGCCGAGAGGATGGCGATGAGGATGACCGCGTTCATGATCGACGCCGCGGCATCGATGCCGGCCAGCTTGAAGACCAACGTGAACGGCGCCACCGCGACGTTCTCCTCCGAGGCGTCCAGCAGCTCGGGGCTGGTGTACGGGATGAGGAAGGCGATGATCGTCAGCGTGCCGATGTAGAAGACCAGAATGCGGAAGAAGACGGTGCGCACCGCGCGCGGGATGGCGCTCTTGGGCTCGATCGCCTCACCCGCCGCGACGGCGATCATCTCCGTGCCCTGGAAGGCGAAACCCGCGATGAGGAAGACCGAGAGCATGCCCAGCGGCCAGTCCACGAAGGGCGCGTCGCCGATGGTCCAGTTGGAGAAGCCGGGGGCCGGGCCGTCGCCGACCACGCCCAGCACCATGAGCACGCCGACGATGAGGAAGATCACCACGGCGATCACCTTGATCGAGGCGAACCAGAACTCGGCCTCACCGAAGGCCTTCACCGCGAACAGGTTCAACGCCAACAGGCCGGCGAGGAAGATCAGCGACCAGATCCACGAGGGCACGTCGGGCAGCCAGAACTTCATGATCAGGCCGGCCGCCACCACCTCCGCGGCCAGCGTGATCGACCAGTTGAACCAGTAGTTCCAGCCGGCCGCGAAACCGAAGGACTTGCTGACGAACCGGGTGCCGTACTCCTCGAACGGGTTGCTGCACGGCATGTACGCCGACATCTCGCCGAGGCTCTGCATGAGGAAGAAGACCATGACGCCCATGAGCGCGTAGGCCAGGAGGGCGCCACCGGGGCCGGCCTTACTGATCGTGGCGCCGGACGCCACGAACAGGCCGGTGCCGATCGCGCCACCGAGCGCGAGCATGCTGATGTGGCGACTCTGCAGTCCCTGGCGGAGGGAGTCGTCTGGGGTGATTCCAAGCGGGCTGGACACCCGATGAGAGTAGCGACCCCGACACCACTCCGGTTAGCATTCGCAGCGTCATGTTCTCCTACGACACCCGATCCGCCCTCGCGAGCGCCGCCGATCTGGTGAACACCGCTCCCGACACGCGCACGGAACGCCCCGAGCGGCTGCCCGACGTGGCCGCACTCCGTGCGTTCGTCGAGCGCTGGGGCTGGACCGGCCCCATCCCCCTGCGCGAGGACGAGCTGGATCGCGTGCACGCCGTGCGCCGCGTCCTGCGCGGCCTGTGGGATCTGGCGGGCGACGAGGCCGGCACCGTCGACCTGGTGAACCGGATGCTGCGCGACGCGGCGGTCCTTCCCCAGCTGGTGCGCCACGACGACTGGCCGTACCACCTGCACGGCTGGAACGACGCGACGCCGATCGCGGAACGCTTCCTCGCCGAGCCCGCGATGGGCATGGTCGACGTGGTCCGCGCGGGCGCCCTCGACCGGCTGCGGCGCTGCGCCGCGCCGGACTGCGCCGGAGTGCTCGTGGACTTCAGCCGCAACAGCTCCCGGCGATTCTGCGACGACGGTTGCAACAACCGCTTGAACGTGGCCGCGTACCGCGCGCGCCGGGCCTGACCCTTAGGATCAACGGCGTGGCGGAATCGACGGGTGCGGGCGGAGCGATCAGGGGCGTTCCCGGGCCCGATTACCTGGTCGCCGGGCGGTACCGCCTGACCTCCAAGATCGGCGGCGGCGGCATGGGCGCCGTGTGGCTGGCACGCGACGAGCGCCTGGAACGCGACGTGGCCGCCAAGCAGGTCATCTCCACCGAGGGCCTCTCCCAGGAGGAGGCCGACGAGCTGCGCCGGCGTGCCCTGCACGAGGGCCGGCTCGCGGCCCGGTTGCAGCACCGCAACGCCGTCGCCATGTACGACGTGGCCCTCGACCGCGGCGAGCCCTGGCTGGTGATGGAGTACCTGCCCTCGCGCTCGCTCGCCCAGGTGCTGCACATGACCGGCACGATGCCCGAGCGGCAGGTCGCGCAGATCGGTGCCCAGATGGCCGACGCCCTGGTCGAGGCGCACGAATCGGGGATCATCCACCGCGACATCAAGCCCGGCAACATCCTCATCGCGAACCGGGGCCGCGCGTCGGGCACCGTCAAGCTCTCGGACTTCGGCATCGCGCGGGCCAAGGGCGACGATGCGGGTCCGACCGGGATCATCACCGGCACGCCCGCCTACTTCGCGCCCGAAGTTGCCCGCGGCACCGAGCCCTCCGAGGCCTCCGACCTGTACTCGCTGGGTGCCACCCTGTACACCGCGCTCGAGGGCGCGCCGCCCTTCGGCGTCGACGAGGACTCGATCGCCCTGCTGCACAAAGTGGCTCTGGGGCAGATCAATCCGCCCAAGAGCGACGGCCCGCTGATCCGCGTGATCCTGGACATGCTGCAGCCGAGCCCCAAGCGGCGGCCCTCGCTCGCCGAGGCACGGGACCGGCTCGCCGCGGTGGCGGCGGGCGGCGGCAACCCCGCGGCGATCCTCACCGCACCGCTACAGGCGACCGAAGGGGCGCCCGCGGTATGGCTCCGACGGTCCGCTGGCGAGCGGTCCGCGGCCTCGCCCTCCGAGCGCGGTTCGACGGTGCGATCGGCCTCCGGTCCGATCGAACGCAAGCGCCCGATCCCGCCCGCACCACGGCCCAGCACCTACGTGCCGCCGCCGGTGGCGCCCCCGTCGGGGATGTCGAACACCGTTCTCGCGGCGTGGATCCTCGGCGGCTTCATCGTGCTCGCCGCGATCATCGCGGGCGTCATCATCGCGCTGGGCTGACGCCGGGCGCGGTCAGTCCGCGAGGTGGCGGGTGTGCGCCCACCGGGTGAGGGCGTTCCGGTTGCTCTGCTGCGTCTTGCGGAGCACGTTCGAGGCGTGCGTCTCGACGGTCTTGACCGAGATGAACAGATCCTCGGCGATCTCCCGGTAGGTGTAGCCGCGGGCCAGCAGCCGCAGCACCTCCAGCTCGCGCGGGGTGAGCGAGTCCAGCTCCGGGTCCAACGCGGGTTCGGGCACCGGCGAGCGGCCGGTGAAGGAATCGAGGACGAAACCGGCGAGCCGCGGCGAGAAGACCGCGTCGCCCTCCGCCACCCGGCGCACCGCATCGGCCAGCTCCTCGCCCGAGATGGTCTTGGTGACGTAGCCACGGGCGCCCGCGCGGATCGTGGCGATCACGTCCTCCGCCGCGTCGGAGACGCTGAGCGCGAGGAAGACCGGCGCCTTCTCCAGCTTCGCGCGCGGCGCACCGTCGGCCACACCGCGCAGGACGGCGACACCGCCTCCGTCCGGCATGTGCACGTCCAGCAGCACCACGTCGGGGGCGGCCGAGAGGATCCCCGCCACGGCCTCGCCGACGGTGCCGGCCTCGCCCACCACCTCGATGGAATCCTCACGGGCCAGTTCGGCGCGCACGCCGGACCGGAACACGCCGTGATCGTCGACCAGGAACACCCGGTAGCTCACGCACTCTCCTCCGCTGTCTCCGGCGCGACCGTCTCGTCGCCCTCGGCGAGCCTCGCCATCGACAGCCGCACCTCGGTGCCCCGGCCCGGGGCGGTACGGACCGCGACGCTGCCGCCGCGACGCTCCATCCGGGACCGGATCGACTTGGCCAGGCCCTGCCGGTCCGACGGTACCCCGTCCGGGTCGAATCCGACGCCGCGGTCACGCACGTAGACGCTCACCGAGGTGTCGTCGACCTCCGCGTAGGTGTCGATGCTCTCGCAGCCGGAGTGCTTGGCCGCGTTCACCATCGCCTCCTTCGCGGCGCCGAGCAGGGCGGTGAACCGATCGTCGACCCCGAGTTCGGCCCCCTCGATGTCGCCGACGGTGATGACGTCGACCGCCACGGAGTGCGCATCCTCGACATCGGCCGCGGCCGCCTTCAGCGCCGCGGCCAGGGACTGCGCGGGCGCCTCGGACCCGCCGAACAACCACTCACGGAGCTCGCGCTCCTGGCTGCGGGCGAGCCGCTTGACGGCGGCGCCGTCGGCGGACTGCTTCTGGATGAGGGCCAGGGTCTGCAGCACCGAATCATGCAGGTGCGAGGCGATCTCCTCGCGCTCGATGGTGCGTACGCGGGCGGCGCGCTCGGCGCCGAGATCGCGCCACATGCGCACCCAGATCGGCACGGTGAGCAGCGCGACGCCCACCAGGGTGAGCACGACGGCGGCCAGCGCCGTCGGGATCGCGGCCACGTCGACGCGGCCCAGGAAGACCACGGCGAGGCCCACGATCACCAGCGTGACGCCGCCGAGCATCCGCAGCCAGGTGATGAGCCGGGAGCCGGCGCCGATCGTGGCCGTCGGTGTCCGGGCGGAATCCGCCTCCCTCCAGACGAGAGCGGCGCCGATCCCGATGACGAGCACGGGGACCACGAAACCGGCGCTGGTACTGCTCGCGACGGAGGCGAGGGTCGCTGCGCCGACCACGCCGAGGACGGCGAGCGCGAGGCCCTGGCGGCGTTCGGCCGGGTCCGGGTGCTGCGTGTCGGTGCCCGGGCGGCACATGAACCACAGCAGTGCGTACATCACCACGCCCGCGCCGAGCAGCGCGAGCAGGGTGAAGGCGATGCGGACCTTGGTGGCGTCGACGCCGAGGTGATCGGCGATGCCGCCGCACACGCCGCCGATCACCGCGCCGCCGTTGCGGCGCTGCAGACGGGGATACGACGGTGCCGGGGCGGGCTGCACCGGCGGCGGGACGACCGAGGGACGGGTGACGGCGGGCCGGGCTGCGTTCACAGCACCGGGCGCGGGCGCGCGGAGGCCGGCGGCAGACGCCTGTTCCGCGCCCTGCTGCCACCCCTGCTGCCAGTTCTGCCAGCCCTGCTGCCACGCCTGCTGGCGAGCCTGCTGCCGCGCCCACCGGCGCTCCGCTCGTCTGCTCATGATCCCTCGATGGTGGCACGGATACCCGGCCGCCGGTATCGGGGAAGCCCCTGAAAGTTCACCCCGACCCCGAGGCCGCGCCCTGCGATTTCAGGGTAGATCCCGATGGACCGGGGCCGCCGGGGCCCGCAGGATCAAAGGCATGGATACGACAACCCTCTCCAGCCAGCTCCGGCAGATGTGGGAGACCAGGCCGCTCCGGGCCCGCAACGCGCCGATCGCCGGCGTGTGCACGGGCTTCGCACGCCGCTACCAGGTGGACGTCGCGCTGGTCCGCGCGGCCTTCATCGGTGCGACGGTGCTCGGCGGGCTCGGTTTCGTCGCCTACATCGTCGGCCTGTTCGTGCTCCCGAAGGAGTCCGAGTACGCCTACGGCACCCCCGTGCAGCGCTCGGGCCCGCCGACCTTCGTCCTCATCATCGCGGCGGTCCTCGCGGTGACCATGGGCAGCGGCATGAGTTCCTCCTGGCCCGGCGCCGGGCTCATCAGCCTCGCACTGCTCCTGGCGGGCTGGTACGCGCTGCATCAGCGCCTCCCCGTGCCCCCGCCCGGCACCGCCGTCTCCGCGCGGCTCGCGCCGCAGGCGCCCGTCGGGGCCTGGCAGCCGCCCGCGGCGCAGTTCCCGTGGCAGCCCGTGTGGTCGCCGCCCGCCGGCGCGGAGCCGACGGCGCCGCCGCAGGCGCCGGAGGGCGACGAGACGCCGAGGCCCGCACCGGAGCCCGGCCCCGCGACCGAATCGGCGGCACCGTCGACGCCCCTGAACCTGCAGAAGGCGCCCGCCCCCGAGCCCGCGCCGCGCGTGCAGACGCAGGTGACCGAGGAGATCCACCCGCCCCGCTGGGACCCGTTGGGCGCTGCGCCCTTCGCGTGGGACCTGCCCGAACCGGCGGCGGCGCACGCTCCGGTACCCGTGCAGCCCAAGCGCCGCACCCGGGTCACCCCCGTGACGCTCGGTATCGCGCTGCTCACGGCGGCGGCGATCGCCACCGTCAACCTCGTTCTCGGCGTATCGATCTCGCCCGTCGTGGCCGCAGCCATCGTGCTCGCCGTCGTGGGCGCCGGGCTCGTCGCCGGTGCCTTCCGGCGCAGCGGCTACGGCCTGCTCGCCGTCGCGATCCCCCTCGCGGGTTTCGTCGTCGTGGGCACGATGGCGCAGAACGTGATGAGCGGCTTCGCCGACGCGCCGCGGGGCGACCGGCAGTTCACCGTCGCCGACCCGAACTCCCTGCAGGAGCAGTACATCCTGCAGGCGGGCACGCTGTCGCTCGATCTGCGGGGACTCGCCCTGGACCACGACCGCACGCTGACGACCCGCGTCGGCGTGGGCGAGACCAGGATCCAGGTCCCGCAGGACATGAACGTCAAGGTGCGCTGCACCGTCACCGTGGGTGATGCGCAGTGTCCCGACGGCCTCAACGCGACGCCGAAGCCCGGCGCCCCGACCCTGACAATCGACGCCCAGAACAACGTGGGCAGTGTGGAGGTGGACCGTGTCCGCTGAGAAGACCACGGCCGGTAAGACATCCGCCTCACCCGCCCTGCTCGTCGCCGGGATCGCCGCGCTCGCCATCGCCGCCTGGGCGATCGTGGGCGGCCCGCGCCTCGTGGACGCGGGCACCCTGCTCGGGATCCTCGCGATCGGTGCGGTCGTGGTGGCCGGGGTGACGCTGATCAGGCCCCGAAGAGGCTCCGATTCCGCTCCGCCCACTGCGCCAGGCTCATCGGCGGACGGCCACTGAGTTCCTCGACCAGCGAGTTCGCCTCCTGCCGGTACCGGCGGGAGGCGTCTTGCAGGTCCAGGTACCAACTCGCCATGTCGCCCATCTCGGGCCGCAGCGCCTCCTCCGCCTCCTCGCGGCTGATCTGCTCGAAGGCCACCTCGCGGCCGATGCCCTCACCGATCTGCGCGGCCATGTCCACCCGGGTGAGGAAGCTCGGCCCGGTGAGCTCGTAGACCTTCCCGACGTGCGGCGCCCGCTCGTCGGCGGCGAGGAGGGCCGCGGCGACGGCGGCGATGTCCTGCATGGCGATCGGCGCGCTCCCCGCATCCGGGTAGGGCTCACGGACGACGCCGCCGGAGACCTGCCCCGCCCAGCCCGCGAAGTTCTCCATGAACTCGCCGGGGCCCAGCACCGTCACGTCGATCCCGCTCGCGAGGATGGTGTCGGTGAGCGCCTGCCAGTGGGCGCTGCCCGAGGTGGCGACCACGTACTGCACACCCGCGTCCTTCGCCCGCTGCAGCACCTCCGCCGCCGTCGGCTCGTAGGGCGCGAGGTACATCCCCGTCACGCCCTCGAAGGCACCGTCGAGCGTCTCGGGCTTGCCGATGAAACCGCAGAACGCCTCCACGCCGCTCGGTAGCGCCGCCTTCGCGGGGTCGTTGGTGAGCGCGCGGATGTCCGTGACACCCCTCGCCACCAGCTCGTCGACCACTTTCCGCCCGATGTTGCCCGTTGCACCCGTCACCAGAATCGTCATGGCGTCGACGGTACCGAGACCAGCGGTCAGAACGTGACCGTTATTCCCATTCGATGGTCCCCGGCGGCTTGCTCGTCACGTCGAGCACCACGCGGTTGACCTCCTCCACCTCGTTGGTGATGCGGGTCGAGATGATCTCGAGCGTCTCGTAGGGCACGCGCGTCCAGTCCGCCGTCATCGCATCCTCGGAGCTGACCGGGCGCAGCACGATCGGGTGGCCGTAGGTACGGCCGTCACCCTGCACGCCCACGCTGCGGACGTCGGCGAGGAGCACGACGGGGCACTGCCAGATCGTGCCGTCGAGCCCCGCGGCGGTGAGCTCCTCACGCGCGATCGCGTCGGCCTTGCGCAGCAGGTCGAGCCGGTCCTTGGTGACCTCGCCGACGATGCGGATCGCCAGGCCCGGCCCGGGGAAGGGCTGACGGCCGACGATCTCCTCCGGCAGTCCCAGCTCGCGGCCGACCGCGCGCACCTCGTCCTTGAACAGCAGGCGCAGCGGCTCGACGAGGGTGAACTCGAGGTCCTCCGGCAGGCCGCCGACGTTGTGGTGGCTCTTGATGTTGGCGGTGCCCGCGCCGCCGCCCGACTCCACCACGTCGGGGTACAGCGTGCCCTGGACCAGGAACTCCACCTTCGTGTCCGCGTTGCCGACGACCTCGCTGACCGCGCCCTCGAAGGACCGGATGAACAGCTCGCCGATGGTCTTGCGCTTGGTCTCCGGATCGCTGACGCCCGCCAGGCGGTTGAGGAAGGTCTCCTCGGCGTCGACGGTGACGAGGCGTGCGCCGGTCGCCGCGACGAAGTCGGTCTGCACCTGTTCGCGCTCGCCCTGGCGCAGCAGGCCGTGGTCGACGAAGACACAGGTCAGGCGGTCACCGATGGCCTTCTGCACCAATGCGGCCGCCACAGCCGAGTCGACGCCACCGGACAGGCCGCAGATCGCCAGGCCGGTCTCGCCGACCTGCTCGCGCACGTCGGCGATGAGCTGCTCGGCGATGTTCGCCGCGGTCCAGGTGGGGGTGAGCCCGGCGACCTCGTAGAGGAAGCGCGTGAGCACCTCCTGGCCGTGCGGGGTGTGCAGCACCTCGGGGTGGTACTGGACGCCGGCCATCCGCTTGTCGACGTTCTCGAACGCGGCGACCGGGGCGCCGGGCGTCGACGCCACCGTCGAGAAGCCCTCGGGCGCGACCTGGACCGCGTCGTTGTGGCTCATCCACACCGGCTGCTCGGCCGGAAGTCCCACGTGGAGGACACCGTCGCCCGTCGGCGTGAGCGTGGTGCGCCCGAACTCGCGGCCGCCCGTGTTGGCGACGGTGCCGCCCAGGGCCCGGGCCATCATCTGGAAGCCGTAGCAGATGCCGAAGACCGGGACGCCGAGATCGAAGACCGCGGGGTCGAGGTTGGGTGCGTCCTCCGCGTACACCGACGCGGGACCGCCCGACAGCACGATGGCGGCGGGGTTCTTGGCGCGCACCTCCTCGGCGGTGATGGTGTGCGGCACCACCTCCGAGTAGATCCGCGCCTCGCGGACGCGGCGCGCGATGAGCTGCGCGTACTGCGCGCCGAAGTCGACGACTAGAACGGGGTTGGGTGAGGAGTCCGTCACCCGGCTCAGTCTAGTCGCGGTCGGCGGCGCGCTCCGACATCAGGGCCGGTCGTCAGGGCACGTCCACCAGCTCCCACAGCGGCACGTGGGCGTACCAGGGGAACTCGTCGGGCGTCACTCGAACCGCACGCCCGGCGAGGATCGCCTCGTTCTCGCCCCGCGCATGCGGCGAGAGGACGTCGATCGCGGCCTCGGCGACGCGCTGGAGGTCCACCCCGTCGAACCGGGCCCAGAGCACCCGGCACCGTCGGTCCGCGGGCGGTGTGCCGGGGTGTTCGACCTCCCACTGCCGCAGCAGCGAGGGGTCCTCCGGGGAGCCGGCGAACTCGAACAGCGCCGCGCTCGCGCCGAGCCGCTCGCCGATCGACGCGGTGACGCGGTGTTCGTCGTCGGGCCGGATGAGGACGGTGACGAGGGGGAATCCTGCGGACATGCGATCACGCTACGGCGCAGGGGCCGCCCGGGTCATCAGGGTTTTTCCGGGTTCCGCCCCTGATGACGCCGGTTCTACGCCTCGCGGCGACGGACGATCTCGGCGATCCAGACCGGCGCGAAGGGCGAGGTGCACCCCTTCGACACCGGGTAGTCCGCGAGCACCCGCAGGTCCTCCCCGATCGCGATCGCGCGGGCGCGGCGGGCCTCGTCCTCGATGCCGATGGTCGCCAGGGTCTCGTTCATGGCCCACTGCAGCTTCGGCTCGGCGCCCCGCATCTCGCGCTCGATCTCGTCCAGGAGCTCGTCCCGGTCGAGGTCCGCGGTGGTCACCGCGTGCGTCGTGAGCGTCCAGCCCGCCGCCCGGACCCGCGGGTCCGCGTCCTCGAACCAGCGCGTCCGCAGCGCGGCGGCGTGCGGCGACTTCTTCACCAGGTAGTTCAGCAACCAGTCGTGCGCCTTGTCGCTGCGGGTGGAGCGCAGCATCGCGTCGAGCTCGTCGGCGGTGAAGGCCTTCGGCTTCGCGATGAGCAGGGCCACCAGCTGGGCCGCCACGTCGCCCGAGTCCCACAGCTCGCCGGCCAGCTCGCGGTCGGTGCCGAGCGACTTCGCGATCGCCCGCAGCTTCGTCAGGTTCACGCCGTGCGGGTCGCCGTGCCGCTCGTTGACGGCCCGCGCCCTCGGGTCCTCCAACGCAGCCAGCTCGGCCACGACCTCCTCGACTCGCGTCATGCCCCGAGGTTAGCGCTGCCGAGATTCGGGTTCCACGAGTGCTCGCGGCAAGATCCCGCCGCGAAGCGCAGTAGAACCCGAAACTCTGAAACCGCGCCGATCAGGCCTGCGAGTCGGCGTCCTGCGCGGCCCGCGCCGGCCGCACCGTGGGCAGGGGCAGCAGCAACTGGCCGGGCGCGCCCGCGGGCACCGCCGGCGACGTCGGCGCGACCGGCGCGATCCGCTGGTAGCCGGTGCCCTGCGCGGGGCGCGGGTCCTGCTCGCCCTTGTTCGGCCACAGCGACGCGGCGCGCTCGGCCTGCGCCGCGATCGACAGCGACGGGTTGACGCCGAGGTTCGCGGAGATCGCGGCGCCGTCGACGACGAACAGCGACGGGTAGTTGTGGATCCGGTGGTACGGGTCGATGACGCCGGTCTCCGGAGTATCCGAGATCGCCGCGCCGCCCAGGAAGTGGGCGGTCATGGGGACGTTGAAGATGTCGCCCCAGGTACCGCCGGCGACGCCGTTCAGCTTCTCCGCGCCGATCCGGGCGGCCTCGTTGCCCGCGGGGATCCAGGTCGGGTTCGGCGCGCCGTGGCCCTGCTTGGAGACCATGCGCCGCTTCTTCGACCCCGGAATCTTCTTGGTGTACGTGGTGATCGAGTTGTCGAGGCTCTGCATCACCAGCAGGATCAGCACCCGCTGGCCCCAGTTCTTCTGGGTGAGCAGCAGTTTGAGGTCCGAGGGCTTCTTCGCGAGCCCCTTCACGAAGCCGCCGAGGCGGGTGCGCCCCTCGCCACCGTCGACGAGCAGGGTCTGCAGCAGGCCCATCGCGTTGCGGCCCGGGCCGTACCGGACGGGCTCGATGTGGGTGTCGGGCGTCGGGTAGAAGGAGCTGGTGATCGCGACGCCGTGCGAGAGGTCCTGGGACGGGTCGGCGACCGTGCGCGCCGAGCCGAGGATCGACTCGGAGTTGGTGCGGGTCAGCACGCCGAGCCGGTCCGAGAGCTTCGGGAGCGCGCCGGTGTCCTTGAGCGAGTGCAGCAGCGTCTGGGTGCCCCAGGTGCCGGCCGCGAAGACCACGTTATCGGCGGTGTAGACGGTCCGGTTCTTGCGCGCGACGGCACCGGTGCGCACCGTCGAAACCTCCCAGACGCCCTTGCGGCCCTCGCGCAGCCCGGTCACCGTCGTCATCGGGATGAACCGCGCGCCGCCGGCCTCGGCGAGGTGGATGTAGTTCTTCATCAGCGTGTTCTTCGCGCCCACGCGGCAGCCCGACATGCACTGGCCGCATTCGGTGCAGCCCGTGCGGGCGGGGCCCGCGCCGCCGAAGAAGGGATCGGCGTCGGTGCGGCCCGGCTGGTTGAAGTACACGCCCACCGGGGTCTCGGTGAACGTGTCCGCGACGCCCATCTCCTCGGCGATCTGCTTGATCACCCGGTCCGACGGGGTCTCGTGCGGGTTCTTCACCACGCCCAGCATCCGGCGGGCCTGATCGTAGAACGGGCTCAGCTCATCGTCCCAGTCCGTGATGTCGCGCCACTGCGGGTCGTTGAAGAACGGCGCCGGCGGCTTGTACAGCGTGTTCGCGTAGTTCAGCGAGCCGCCGCCGACACCGGCGCCGGCGAGGACCACGGCGTCGTTGAGCAGGTGGATCCGCTGGATGCCGTACAGGCCCATCTTCGGCGCCCACACGAACTTCTTGAGGTTCCAGGTGCTCTCGGCGAAGTCCTCGTCCTCGAACCGCTGCCCGGCCTCGAGCACGCCGACGCGGTAGCCCTTCTCCGTCAGGCGCAGCGCCGTGACGCTGCCGCCGAACCCGGAGCCGATCACGAGCACGTCGAAGTGATCGCCCGACTTCTGCTTGACTGCCTTGGCCATCTGGCACCCCTCACCCGTCCGTGGTGGACATGTGTCACCGGGCCGCGGCTGAAGCGGCCCTACTGACGGGTAACGGTACTACTAAACTCCACTCAATAACAGGCCTTCGCGCTCAGTACGCGACGTTGAGGCCCACCTTCTGGAACTCCTTGAGCTCGCTGTAGCCGGCCTTCGCCATCGACCGACGCAGGCCACCGACCAGGTTCATCTGCCCGTTCGGCTCCGTCGACGGGCCCGTGAGGATGGTGGACAGCGACGGCGCGGTACCCGCGGCGGCCCCCTCGCCGGCGTCGAGCCCTCCGAGCTGCGCCGGTGCGACGGCGCCGCGCGGCATCGACGGGTGCGCGGCCACGGACGGCCAGTACCAGCCCTTGCCCGGCGCCTCGGCGGCGATCGCCAGCGGCGCGCCCAGCATGGTGGCGTCGGCGCCGCACGCGATCGCGCGGGCGACGTCGCCGGAGCTGTAGATGTCGCCGTCGGCGATCACGTGGACGTACCGGCCGCCGGTCTCGTCGAGGTAGTCCCGGCGGGCCGCCGCCGCGTCCGCGATCGCGGTCGCCATCGGCACACCGATGCCGAGCACCTCGCGGGTGGTGGTGGCGCCCTCCGCGGAGCCGTAGCCGACGATGACGCCCGCGGCGCCGGTGCGCATGAGGTGCAGCGCGGTGCGGTGATCGCTCACGCCGCCCGCGACCACCGGGACGTCCAGATCGCCGATGAAGGTCTTGAGGTTGAGCGGCTCCCCCGCCGAGTCCTCGGCCGAGACGTGCTCGGCGGAGATGATCGTGCCGTGGATGACCAGCAGGTCGATGCCCGCCTTCACCAGCACGGGCGTCAGCTCGCGGGCGCGCTGCGGCGAGACGCGCACGGCCACCGTCACGCCGGCGTCCCGCACCCGGCCCACGGCCGCGGCCAGCAGCTCGGGATCGAGCGGCGCGGCGTGCAGTTCCTGCAGCCGGCGGATCGCCGCGATGCCGGTGATGTCGGACGCCGCCAGGTCGACGACCTGCTCCAGCTGCGCCTCCGCGTCGCGGTGCCGCGAGAACAGGCCCTCCGCGTTGAGCACGCCCAGGCCACCGAGCTTGCCGAGCTCGATCGCGAAGTCGGGCGAGCCGATCGCGTCCGTCGGGTGCGAGAGGATCGGGGTGTCGAAGCGGTACGCGTCGAGCTGCCAGGCGGTGGACACCTCCTTCGAGGAGCGGGTGCGCCGCGAGGGGACGATGTTCACGTCCTGCAGCTCGTAGGTGCGCCGGGCCGTGCGACCCATGCCGATCTCAACCATGTCGCGCAACGCGCTCAGTCCTTCCGGTTCCGGAGCGGCCGCTCCGAATGTGCCTGTTCAGCAGGATGTGCCTGTTCAGCAGGTCTAGCGCGTGGTGTAGTTCGGCGCCTCGACCGTCATCGTGATGTCGTGCGGGTGCGATTCTTTCAGACCCGCGGCGGTGATCTGCACGAACTGGGCGCGGTTGAGGTCGGCGATGGTCTGGCTGCCGGTGTAGCCCATGGCCGCACGGAGGCCGCCGGTCAGCTGGTGGATCACCGAACCGAGGGGGCCGCGGAAGGGCACGCGGCCCTCGATGCCCTCGGGGACCAGCTTGTCCTCGGAGAGGACGTCGTCCTGGAAGTAGCGGTCCTTGGAGTAGGACTTGCCCTGGCCACGGCCCTGCATCGCGCCGAGGCTGCCCATGCCGCGGTAGCTCTTGAACTGCTTACCGCCGACGAGGATGAGCTCGCCCGGGGACTCCGCGGTGCCCGCGAGCAGCGAGCCGAGCATGGCCGTCGAGGCGCCGGCCGCGAGGGCCTTGGCCACGTCGCCCGAGAACTGCAGGCCGCCATCGGCGATCACGGGCACGCCCGCCGCAGCGCACGCCGCGGTCGCCTCGAGGATGGCCGTGATCTGCGGCGCTCCGACGCCCGCGACGACGCGGGTGGTGCAGATGGAGCCGGGCCCGACCCCGACCTTCACGCCGTCGACACCGGCCGCGACCAGGGCCGCCGCGCCGGCGCGGGTGGCGACGTTGCCGCCGATGAGCTGCACGTCGTCACCGATCTCGTGCTTGAGCTTCTCGATCATGTTGAGCACGCCGCTCGAGTGGCCGTGCGCCGAGTCGACCACCAGCACGTCGACGCCGGCGTCGCGCAGGGCCATCGCGCGCTCCCACGCCTCGTCGCCCGCGCCGACCGCCGCACCGACCAGCAGGCGGCCGTCGGAGTCCTTGGTGGCGTTCGGGTGCTGCTCGGTCTTGACGAAGTCCTTGACCGTGATGAGCCCGGTGAGCTTCCCGCTGCCGTCGACGATGGGCAGCTTCTCGATCTTGTGCCGGCGCAGCAGGCCCAGTGCGGCCTCGGCGGTGACGCCCTCCTGCGCGGTGATCAGCGGCGCCTTGGTCATGACCTCCGCGACCGGGCGGTCGAAGTCGACCTCGAAGCGCATGTCGCGGTTGGTGATGATGCCGACCAGCGTGCCCTTCTCGTCCGTGACCGGCAGGCCCGAGATCCGGAACCGGGCGCACATCTCATCGACCTCGCGCAGCGTGTTCGATGGGCTGCAGGTGACCGGGTCGGTGACCATGCCGGCCTCGGACCGCTTCACGGTCTCGACCTGCTGGGCCTGCGCATCGACGGAGAGGTTGCGGTGCAGCACGCCCATGCCGCCGTTGCGGGCCATCGCGATCGCCATCCGCGCCTCCGTGACGGTGTCCATCGCCGAGCTGATGAGCGGCACCTTCAGCGTGATCTCGCGGGTGAGCTTGGTGGAGATGTCGACCCCCGACGGGATCACGTCGGAGGCGGCGGGAACGAGGAGGACGTCGTCGAAGGTGAGGCCGAGCATGGCCACCTTGGCAGGGTCGTCGCCCCCGATGAAAACGTTGCCGGATGCGGGCGCGGAAGAGGCGGAGCGCGTCATGTATCCATGGTACGCGGCGGATTCCTGCGCTCGTACAGCGCGTGTGACTGGCCTTCCCCCGGCATTCCTGCGTACCGTGGGGGCGTGCGCAACAATCTTCCCCCCGGCCTCCCGCCGGACCCGTTCGCCGACGATCCGAGCGACCCGACGGCCGCGCTGGACTCCCTCGACCCCGGTCAGCCGCTCGATCCGGCCGAACGACTCGCCGTCGAGGAGGACCTCGCGGACCTCTCCGTCTACGAGGCCCTGCTCGCGCACCGCGGCGTCCGCGGCCTGGTGATCTGCTGCGACGACTGTCAGGAAGATCACTACCACGACTGGGACATGCTGCGCGCGAACCTGCTGCAGCTGCTCGTCGACGGCACCGTCCGGCCGCACGAGCCCGCCTACGATCCGGCGCCCGACGCGTACGTCACCTGGGACTACTGCCGCGGTTACGCCGACGCGGCGATGAACCTCGCGAACGAGGAGTGACAGGGCCCTAGCGCACCCGAAGACGACGAAGGCCCCCACCGCTGCGGTGGGGGCCTTCGTCGTGCGGTTGCCGCCTACCGGGGAAGGAAGTCCTCCGGCACGATCGTCAGCACCGACGTGGCCGCGGCCGTCGTCGTGGTGGCGGACGGCCGGGGCGGCGTCGTCGTGGTCGTCGTCGGCTCCGTCGTGCTCGTCGCCGACGTGGTCGTGGTCGGCGGCGTCGTCGTGGAGGTGGGCGACGGCGTCGTCGTCGTCGTGGGCTCCGGCGTCGTGGTCGGCACCGTCGTCGTCGGCGAGGTCGGGCGCGGCGTCGTCGGCCGGGTCGGCTCCGTCGTCGGCACCGGGACCGTGGTGGTCGGCTCCGGCGTCGTCGGCGGGACCGACGGCGACGGCACGGGACGGGTCGAGGTGGGCAGGTCGGTGGAGCCGACCGGCAGCCCGGCGCGCGCCTCCGCCGCCCGGATCCGCTCCTCGAGCGCGGCGCGGTCCTTCTCGTTCTTCACCTTCGCCGCCTGCTGCCGGGCGCTGACGAGCGCGGACTGCGCCGCCGACTGGTTGCTGGCGTCGATCTCCCGGTCCGCGTTCTCCAGCTGCTCGTTCGCCTCCGAAGTGGCGAGGGTCTGCGAGGCCGCGTCGGAGAAGACGACCTCCTTGACGCTCCACAGCGCGCCGTCGCCCGGGCTCGCCGAGTTCACGAGCACCGTGCCGCCGCCGAGGATCGCCACGGCCGCGGCGGCCGCACCGGCCACGAGGCCGAAGCGCCGTCCGCGCCGCGAGGGCGCGTCCCCGATGGGGGTGACGTCGCCGTCACCGTCGTCCGACGGTGCGCCGCCGGCCGCGGGGGCAGGAGGCGGGGACACCGGACGGGCCGGGCGGGAGGGACGGAAGCCGCGTCCGCGGCGCCCCGTCTCAGTGGCGGCCAGCATCGCATCGATCGAGGGGCCGGACGGGACCGGTGTGGTGACGATCTCGTCGCGCCAGTCCGCGAGGAGCGATGCCAGGGCGAACTCGGTCCGGTCCGCGGTCGTGACCGCGCCACCGGCGGCGAGCGCCTCGATCAGATCGTCGTCGCGGCGGACCGCGGCCACGTCGACGGGCGCGCCGTCGTCGGTGACCCGGTCGACGAACCCGGTGTCGTCGGCCCCCAGCTCGCGGGGTGCGCCGGGTCGCATCGGACGCATCGGCGGACCCAGACGGTGAGCGGCCGTCCGCTCGGAATCGTTCGGGTCGAAACGCCCTTGGTTGGCGCCCCGCTCGTCGTTGTCGTCGGCCATGTCAGTTCTCACCTTCTTTCGCGATCTGGTTCTTCAGCTTGGTCAGCGCGCGGTGCTGAGCGACGCGGACGGCACCTGCGGTACCGCCCACGGCCTCCGCGGTCTCCTCGGCCGACAGGCCGACGACCACGCGGAGGATCAGGATCTCGCGCTGTTTCTCGGGGAGCGTGCTGAGCAGCCGGGCCATGTCACGGCTCGCCTCAGTGGCGAGCGCGTGGCTCTCGGGCCCGCCTTCCAGCGACGCTCTCTCTGGAATCTCGCCCACGGGGTCGGATTTGTTACGCGAGGCGTTCCGGAAGCCGTCCGCGACCTTGTGCGCGGCGATGCCGTACACGAACGCCATGAACGGACGCCCCTGGTCCTCGTAACGGGGCAGAGCCGTCATCACAGCCATGCACACCTCCTGCGTGAGATCCTCAGCCGACAGCGAGTGACGCTCGCCGCCCCCGACCCGCGCGCGGCAGTACCGCACGACGAGAGGTCGGATGGTGTCGAGAACATCTGCGAGCGCAGACCTGTCCCCGCGCGATGCTTCGCGCACGGCTCGGTCGAGCTCCTCACCTGTCAGATTCATCGCCAGCCTGCATTCCGCCGTTACACCCCTGCCAGATCCGCGCCATCACGAATCCATTCCTCCTCCAGAGCGGCGACGATCCGCGCCGTCGCCACCCCCCGTTCCTCTCCTGACGTGCCGCTCATCATTTTCGCACCGGCCCACCTTAGAGGATTCAACACGGACTCGGTGGCGACCTGGTACGCCTTCCCGACAAGTTCCCCGGCCCGCTCGACCTCCCCGGACGCCATCGCCGCGGCGCCCGCGATGAGGAGAGTCTTCGCGTGGTGGCGCGGTCGCCCGGCGCCCGGATCGGCCGTGAGCAGCGCGTCAACGGCGGCGGCCGCGCCCGCGGTGTCCCCCGAGTACACGGCGAGCTCGGCCGCGACCCAGTCCCTCCGCAGGCGCGCGCGCGGCACCGTCCACCACGGTCCGCACTCCCCCGGATCGCCCGCTCCGGGGGCCTTCGCCGCCGTCGTCGCCGCCCCGGCGTCGTGCGCCGCGAGGTGGCCGTCGGCGCGCGCGAGCAGGCGCGCACTGAGTGCGAACCGTCCGGTCCCCAGGGCGTCGGCCGCGAGTCCCACCGTCGCATCGACCGTCAGGGCCACGCTCAGACCGTAGCCGGGTTCTTCGCGCTGTGCGGACGCAAGGGCGAGCGCGGCGCCGTCGGGGACGGTGGCGGCACGGTGCCGGCCCGACTGCCGCAGCATCGACGCCTCGAGACACCGGGCCGCCGAGGCGAACACGCCGTCGGTGATCCCCGCCGTCGCGGACCGTGCGGCGGCGAACCTGCCGGATCCCGCCAGCGCGACGGCCCGCAACCACGACCGCCCGGCCGCCCCCTCCAACGGCCCGACAGGACCACAGCCGGCACCGAACGCCGCGGCGAGGAGCTGCTCCGTGGAGGCACCCGATTGTCCAGTTTCCAAAGATTTAACCTTCCAGAATTTGCAGCCGTGACAATGGAGCGCCGGGGCCGTTCACGGGTGTCGACGTTACCGTCATGTAAGACGATTCCCGTGCACAGTTCGGCCTCGATCGCCTCAGCGTTACGGCGTACGATAATTCAAAACATAGCACTACCTGCATGGACGTCGGGACGGGTGTTGGATTCGCGGTCGCAATTCCTCAGGTGCACATCGACCCGATGAATGAACACGACGTTAATTCTCACGCTGATCGAATCACCCCCCGGATACCCCGGAACGGGTTGACCTTCGTCTAGCGAACTGCCTACGGTGAGGACGCGAGAGGAACAACGACGTTTCCACGCCCGCGAGAACGCCGAGTGTCTGGAGAATGCGCATGCCTCAACCCAACGAGCTCCCCGGTCCCAACTCGGACTTCTGGGATTGGCAGATGCACGGCGTGTGCCGCGGGGTCGACAGCTCGGTCTTCTTCCATCCCGATGGTGAACGCGGACGGGCACGCGCCCAGCGCGAACGTCGCGCGAAGGAGCTGTGCCGCACGTGCCCCGTTCTCACCCAGTGCCGCGCGCACGCCATCACCGTCGCGGAGCCCTACGGCATCTGGGGCGGCCTGTCGGAGTCGGAGCGCGCCGCGCTGGCCTCCAAGGCGCGGGTGAAGACGAGCCGCATCGCGGGCTGAGCGGCCCGGCGGCAGCTGGAACGCGGGAGCGCCCCCGACCGGATGGTCGGGGGCGCTCCGCATTGCTACGACGCTCGGGGCTCCTAGTGGGAGTGCCCCGCGTGCGCGTCCTCCGGCTCGTCGGCCGGCTTGTCGACGACGGTGGCCTCGGTGGTGAGGATCATCCGCGCCACGGACGCGGCGTTCACCACGGCGCTGCGGGTGACCTTCACCGGGTCGATGACGCCGTCGGCGATCAGGTCGCCGAAGGCCAGCGTGGCGGCGTTGAAGCCCTTGCCGGTCTCGGTCACCTGGTTGACGATGACCGCGCCGTCCTCGCCGGCGTTGGTGGCGATCCAGAAGAGCGGGGCGGTCAGCGCGCGACGGAACGCGCGCACACCCAGCTTGTAATCGCCCTCGGCGCCGTCCTCGAGGTCGGCCAGCTGCGCGCTGACCTTGACCAGGGCGGTGCCGCCGCCGGAGACGATGCCCTCCTCGACCGCGGCGCGCGCGGCGGAGACGGCGTCCTCGACGCGATGCTTGCGCTCCTTGAGCTCGGTCTCGGTGTGTGCGCCGACGCGGATCACGGCGACGCCGCCGGCGAGCTTCGCGAGGCGCTCGGAGAGCTTCTCGCGATCCCAGTCGGAGTCGCTGTTCTCGATCTCGGACTTGATCTGCGCAGCGCGCTGCTTGACGTCCTCCGAGGAGCCCGCACCGTCGACGATGGTGGTGGCGTCCTTGGTCACCTCGACGCGGCGGGCGCTGCCCAGCAGGTCGATCCCGGCCGTGGCCAGCGAGAGGCCCAGGTCCGTGTTGATGACGGTGCCGCCGGTGACGATGGCGAGGTCCTCGAGGAAGGCCTTGCGGCGATCACCGAAGAACGGCGCCTTCACGGCGACGGCGCGGATGGTCTTGCGCAGGGTGTTCAGCACCAGGGTCGACAGGGGCTCGCCCTCGACGTCCTCGGCGACGATGAGCACCGGCTTGCCGGTCTCGACGATCTTCTCGAGCAGCGGCAGGAAGTCGGGCAGCGACGTGATCTTGTCGCGGACCAGCAGCACCAGGGCGTCGTCGAAGACGACCTTGCGCTCCTCGAGATCCGTGACGAAGTTCGGGGAGATGTAGCCCTTGTCGAACTGCACGCCCTCGGTCACGACGACGTCGGTCTCGACGCCCGAGCTCTCCTCGACGGTGACGACGCCGTCGGCGCCCACCTTGCCCATCGCGGCGCCGATCATCTCGCCGAGCTCGGCGTCGCGCGAGCTGACGGTCGCGACCTGCGCGATCGCCTTCTCGCCGTCCACCGGGGTGGCCTGAGCGATCAGGATCTCAGCGGCCTTGTCGGCCGCGGCGCCGATGCCCTTGCCGAACTCCATCGGGTTGGCGCCGGCCGCGACGTTGCGCAGGCCCTCCTTGACGATCGCCTGCGCGAGCACAGTGGCGGTCGTGGTGCCGTCGCCGGCGATGTCGTTGGTCTTGGTCGCGACGGACTTGACCAGCTGGGCGCCCAGGTTCTCGACCGGGTCCTCCAGCTCGATCTCCTTGGCGATGGTCACACCGTCGTTGGTGACGACGGGGCCACCGAAGGCCTTCGCCAGCACCACGTGGCGGCCACGGGGGCCGAGCGTGACCTTGACCGCGTCGGCGAGCTCGTCGACCCCGGCCTCCAGGCTGCGGCGCGCCGACTCGTCGAATGCGATTTGCTTAGCCATGTTTCAAAGCTCCTCAGCTCTGCGGAAACGGCCGGACCGCCCCGACCCCGGTATCCCAGGGGGCGGGGCGGTCCGGAATTCGCACGTGTGCGCCGTTACTTGCCGATGACGGCCAGGACGTCGCGCGCGGAGAGCACCAGGTACTCCTCGCCGTTGTAGTTGAACTCGGTGCCGCCGTACTTGCTGAACAGCACGGTGTCGCCCTCGTTGATGCCGGTGGGAACCCGGTTGCCCTGCTCGGTCACGCGGCCCTCGCCCACGGCGACGACGGTGCCGGTCTGCGGCTTCTCCTTGGCGGTGTCCGGGATGACCAGGCCCGACGCGGTGGTGGTCTCGGCCTCGGTGGCCTTGACCAGGATCTTGTCGTCAAGCGGCTTGATGTTCACGCTCGCCACAGTTCGCCTCCATGTGTGGAATCTTCTGTCATGTTGGGTGGCCCGAAAGTCACAGCCGTCGTCGCGGGTGCCGGCGTCACCTTGTGCGCCCGAGTCACCCCGGCCGCACGAACCACTTAGCACTCTACCGATGGGAGTGCTAGCACTCAAGGGCGGCGTTGCGACAATTCAGTGAGTGAGGTGCTCCACCATCAGAACCTGCAGTTCACCGACCAGGAAGCCGAGGATCGCGCCCACCATGATGAGCGTCTTCTCGTCCGCCTGGAAGGCGGGCCGCAGCACGCCCTCGAACTCGTCGGGGGTCATCGCCGCCATCTTCTGCACCATCGTCGTGCGGATGTCGAGCTTGGCGTCGAGGTAGTCGTTCGCGTCGGCCAGCATGACCGGCATCGAGGCGACGAAGTCATCGGCACCCGCCCGGGACATCGGGCCGATCTGCGTCATGTCGAGGCCGCCCGCGACCTTCCCGACCTGCCCGCCGACGGCGCCGCCCACCTTCCCGACGGCGTCCGCGACCACGCCGACGAGGTTGCCCGCGGTCAGTGGCCCGAGACCGAGCCGGTCGAGCCCGAGGTTCTCGGAGTTGCTGCGCAGCGCCTTCTCGACGCTGGGGATCTCGTCCTCCATCGCCTCGCGCAGCACCCCCGCGACGACCACCACCAGCTGATCGCGCTGGGGACCGGTGAACAGCGACCGCACGAGTCGCTCCGCCGTCAGCACCCGGGTCGCGATGAGCGCGCCGTACTCCTCGGAGACCGGGAGGCGATGCTTCTGGAACAGGCCCTGCCACGGGAGGAAGCCGAGGTACTTCTTCGGCTCCTTGGGATTGAAGATCAACCGCAGCGCCGCCCAGTCGGTGAACCAGCCGGTGAAGAGGCCGAACAGCGGCATGATCCACGGATTGCGGAAGAGCGCCCAGCACGCCGCCTGCAGCAGGCCGATGACGAAGCCGAAGACCAGGCCGCTGTTGCGGATGAAGGCGAACTCGCGCCGGCCGACGTCGAGGAACATCCGCTCCAGCACGTCGGGATCGGCCAGCACCTCGCGCGTGACCATCTCCTTGAGATCGAAGACCTCGTCGATGTTCTCCCGGATCGCCGCGACGAGCTTCGGCACGAGGTCCCGCGCGATCACCTGCGCGCGCTGGATCACCAGGTCCCGGGCCGTCGCCGGGAGCAGGTTCCACAGGGCGGGCTGGTACTCGGCGGCGACCTCGGGCACGATGCGCGCCACCTCGCGCCGCAGCTGCCGCTCCATCCGGTCGCCCAACTCGTCGGCGTCGACCTTCTCGAGGATGTCCGACGCCGAGACCAGCCGGTCGGTGAGGGTGTCGCACAGCACCTCGACCATCTGCGGCGCCCGCTTGGGGATGATGCCCTGCCAGCCGAGCTTGCCGACCCCCTTGAAGGTGTGCGGCCGGAACATCATCCGGATGGCCACGACCTTGGTGCCGTAGCCGATGAGGGCCGCGATGATCGGCATGGACAGGTAGATGAGCCAGTTCCGCTGAACGTCTGCAGTGATCTCGGCCCAGGTCTGCATGGCGTCACACTACGCAGTGGGCACGGTCCGGCGGGGCCGATCCGCGCAGGTCATCCCACGGTGCGGCGGCCCCGCTCCGACCGGGCGGCGTAGGTCGCGCCCACCGCGAGGAGGGCGACACCGACCAGCAGGAAGGCGATCACGCGCACCGCACCGTCGAGCGCGGCGAGGTCGAACAGGAAGAGCTTCGCGACGGCGCCGCCGATGAGGGCCAGCCCCGCGACGGTCCCGGCGGTGCCCCAGTCGCGGCGGCGCTGCAACAGCAGGTACGCGCCCGTCGTGATCCAGGCGACGGTCGCGACGCCGTGGCCCCAGCGGGCGCCCTCCGCGCCGCCGAGGGCCCAGCCGACGTTCGCGAACAGCGCGGTGGCCGCGCCGAGGGCGGCGACACCGCAGACCACCACCACGAGGTTCCGCGCCTCCTCGGGAACCTGCGGCAGCAGGCGCCACACCGCGACAACGGCGAGGGTCAGGGCGAGCGCCGCGGTCGCGAGAGCCGGTGCAGTGCCCGCGCCGCGGCCGACGGCGGAGTCGAGCAGGGTCACCGTCGGGCGGTACTGCTCGAGCGCGATCGCGAGACCCACGCCGCCGAGGGCTGCGCCCGCCCAGCAGGCCGATGGTTCGCGGCCGGCCGCGAGGAGCGCGCCGATGCCGAGCGCGAGCACGACGGCCGGCAGCGACGCGGCGGGCGTGGACACGAGTGCGCCGATCAGGGCGGCGAAGGCTGCGAGGCCGAACCACACGCCGCGGACGGCGGGAACGGTGCCCGGCACCAGGCCGAGGGCGATCGTCGCCGCGACCAGCGCGAGGGCGGCGAAGGCCGCCGCCCAGTCGGGAGCGCCGATCGTCGCCAGCAGGACGGGCGCCGACGAGACGATACCGGCGGCGACCAGCGCCCAGGACCGGCCTGCGCGGGCCTCCGGATCGGCGGCGGCGAGCAGGCCGACGACGGCGCCGAGCACCGTCGCACCGAGGATCGGCAGGGCGTCGGCGGGGCCGGCTGCGAGGGTTAGCACTGCGAGGGTGAGCGAGGTGCCGGCCGAGCGGACCACGTGCAGCCGGGGCCAGGCAGCCGGGCGGGAGACGCCGATCGAGGCGATCGCGAGGATCAGGGTGAATCCGCCGAGCAGATAGGCGTTGTCGGCGAGCGGCGGCGCCAGCAGCTGGACGGGCGCGTACAGCGCGATCCCGAGCCATTGGCTGCGCCACCGCATCGCGAGCGCGAGACCGCCGAGGGCGATGAGCCCCGACAGCGTGAGGCCGACCACCGGGGGCACCCAGCCGTAGATCCCCGTGACGGCGACGGTGTCCAGGTAGGCAGCGGCGATGCCGGTGGCGGCGAGCGCCGCGGACCCGATGCGGCCGCCGGGGCGGCCGTGGAGCCACAGCGCGGCGCCGAGGAGGCCCGCGGCGAGCGCGGTGCCGAGGCCGACGCGGACCGCGGGCCCGAGCAGGCCGGCCTGCGCGGCGAGGACGAGGAGCAGCGCGACGCCGATGAGCGTGACGAGCACGCCCGCGCCGGCGAGCACCCGCGCGACGGTGAAGACCGGCGGCCGGGCGGGAGTCGGCCGGGCGGGAGCGGGGAACGGCACCGGCGCCGGCGGCACGGGCCGCGGGTGCTGCACCGGAGTGCGTGCGTACGCCGGCCGCTGCGCCTGGGTGAGGACGGGGGCGGCCACCGGCCGCTGCAGTGCACCGAGCTCGGCCTGCATCCACTGCAGCCGCTGGACGGTGATGGCGAGTTCGGTGGCGAGACGGGCGATCCGGGGATCGTTCTGCGGGGCTGTCGGAGGCATGCCCCTACGCTGCCGCGCCGGGGAACGGCGCGGCAGCGTAGGACTACTCAGTCGACGGCGGTACTTCCCACCTCGGCCTTCGCCCCGGGAACGGAAGCGACGGCACCGTCGGACTCGCGACCGCGGGCGAGGGCGAGCACCGAGACCGTGCCGGCGAGGCCGACGAGGGTGAGTCCGACGACGACGGCGATGGCGGTGGTCATGCCCGGCAGCAACTGCCCGGGCAGGGCCTGCGCCCCCGTACTGGTGGTGATCGCGGTGACGACGGCCATCATGACCGCGCCGCCGACCTGGATGAAGGTGTTGAGCAGGCCGGAGGCGAGGCCCTGCTCGTCGTCGTCCACACCCTCGGTGGCCTGCGAGTTCACGGCCGGGAATGTGAGGGCGAAACCCACGCCGAGCAGCAGGATCGTCGGGAACAGGAACAGCCAGTAGCTGGCCCCGGCCTCCGCGCGGAGGAACCAGACGTACGCGCCGAGGAAGGCGGTCAGGCCGATCGCGACGAGCACGGTGCTGTTCACGCGGTCGAGCACGGCGTCGATCTTGGTCGCCGAGGCGACGACGAGCAGACCGGCGGGCAGGAAGGCGAGCGACATGGCGACGGGACTCCAGCCCAGCGAGTCCTGCACGTACAGGGTCACCAGGAACTGGAAGGCCGCGTACCCGCCGAACATCACGAAGCCGGCGAGGTTCGCGTGCACCAGGCGGACCGAGCGAAGGATGCCCAGCCGGACCAGCGGGTGCCGGTGCTTGGCCTCGATGACGACGAAGGCCACCGCCAGCAGCGCGGACACGGCGAACAGGGTCAGCACGGTGGGCGAGGCCCAGCCGAGGTGGGGCGCCTGGACCACCGTGTAGACGAGGATCAGCAGCGCACCGGTCGAGGTGAGGGCCCCGGCCACGTCGAACCGCTTGAACGCGAAGGTCTCCGACGGTGCGGTGCGCGGGATGACCTTCCAGCCCAGGAGGACGAGCGCGAGCGCGACCGGGCCGGGGAAGAGCAGGGTCAGCCGGTAGGAGACCTCGGTGAGCAGGCCGCCGAAGACCAGGCCCATCGAGAAGCCGGAGGCACCCGCGACGGTGTAGATGGAGAAGGCCTTGTTCCGGGCCGGCCCCTCCGCGAACGTCGTGGTGATGATCGACAGGCCCGCCGGGACGGTGAAGGCCGCGGCGACGCCCTTGATGAAGCGCAGCGCGATGAGCGCAGTGGGCACGTCGACGAACGCGGTGGCGACGGAGGCCACGCCGAAGACGAGGACGGCGCCGAGGAAGACCGGGCGCCGGCCGATCAGGTCCGCCGCGCGGCCGCCGAGCAGCAGCAGGCCGCCGTAGCCGAGCACGTAGCCGGAGACGATCCATTGCAGCGCCGACGGTTCCATGCCGAGCGCGGATTTGATGGAGGGCAGCGCCACGCCCACCATCGAGATGTCGAGGGCGTCCAGGAACAGGGCGCCGCAGAGGACGAGCAGGAGCAGCCAGGTGGTCCGGGTCCAGCCGGACGCGGTGGTGACGTGGAGTTCTTCCCGCCCGGAGTTCGGGGTCGACGGTGCTGTCGGGGGTTCGTGTGTCGTGGTCACTCCGAGGACTCTATGCGCATGCATTAAATGTGTCTACATTTAATGCGCAGGAATATTTTGCGCCGGTCCGGTGTAGACTGCGGACATGAGCGCCCACGGCGACGTCGCGACGGCAACGAAGCCGCAGCCGACGACCTGCACCCCCGCCGACGACGCGTTGGCCGAGCAGTGGCACCGGCTGATGCGCGACTACTCCCGAATGACCTGCGCCCTCGACCGCGCGCTGTCGGCGCACGAGCTGACCTCGTCGGAGTTCGAGGTGCTCGAGCAGCTGGAACGGGCCCGCGCACACGAGGCCGACGGCGGCGGCAAGGTCCGCATGGCCGATCTCGCCGAGCACGTGCATCTGTCGCAGTCCGCGCTGTCCCGGCTCGTGGCCCGCCTCGAGAAGGACGGGCTCGCCACCCGCAGCATGTGCCAGAGCGACCGGCGGTCGGTGTTCACGGCGATCACCGACGAGGGCCGCCAGCGCTACGACGCGGCTCGGCCGACCCAGCGCGCCGTGCTGCGCGCCGAGTCGGCCGAGTGCGAGATGCGGGAGTACCTCTGCAGCGACGAGTGATCAGTCGGCGAGCGCGGCCACCGCACGGTCGATGAGGTCGGCGATCTCCTTCGGGTGCGACGCCAGCGAGGCGTGGCTCGCCTCGAGCTCGATCACCTCGCGCGCCTCCATGCGCTGCGCCATGCGGCGCTCGTTGTCCGGGTGGATCATCCGGTCCTGCGTGGAGACCTGGTACCAGCTGGGCTTGTGCCGCCAGGCCGGATCCGTCACGGCGTCACCGAAAGTCGAGCCGAGCGGCGCCTTCTGGGTGACGGCCATGACGAGCGCGGCGTCCTCGCTGAGGTCCTGGGCGAAGCTCTCCCGGAACCGGTCCTGCGCGATCCAGAGGTAGCCGTCGGAATCGGGCGCGATGGCATCGAACGCCGCGGGCGGGTGCTGCTCACTGATCGCGCCGGGGCTCTCGCCGGCGTCCGGGGCGAAGGCCGCGACGTAGACCAGGCCCACGACGTTGGGCTGATTCCCGGCCTCGGTGATCACTGCGCCGCCGTACGAGTGCCCGACCAGCAGCACCGGACCGTCCACCTGGGCCACCATCTTCCGCGTGCGCTCGGCGTCGTCGGCCAGCGAGGTGAGCGGGTTCTCCACCGCCCGCAGCTCGGGGTAGCCGCGGCGGCGGAGCTCGAGGATGAGCTCCCCCCAGTGGGCGGCGCCGCCCCAGAATCCGTGGACCAGGACGATCGTGGGCTTCTCCGTCATCGTTCGCGACCTTTCATGCAATGGCTTACCCTGACCTTGTCCACACTAAGAGGATGCAGAGTCAATTCCCATGCCTGAAACACTCGCTTTCTTTGCCGATCGTCCAACGGACAGGCCGGATGCTCTCAGCGCGCTGCTCCGCGCCGTCCGCCTGCGCGGCGACCGCGTGCGCCGCGGCTCCTCCGCGGAGCCCGTGACCCTGAGCGTCAGCGGCCGGCGCGTCGTCCACCTGGCGGTCTCCGGCGGGATGACGGTGCGCGTCGGCGGCGAGACGGTGCCGCTCGGCCCGTCCGACATGGCGCTCCTTCCCCGCGGCGACGACCACGTGCTGTCGGGCCCGGCGGGCGCCGACTGGGTCACCGGGGAGTTCACCGCCGATCACACCGCCGCGGACCCGGTACTCGCGGTGCTGCCATCGGTCATCCACTGCTCCGGTGCGGCTCCTGACGCGCACTGGCTGCGCGCCAGCCTGGAACTGCTGCTCGCCGAGACGGATTCGCCGAGCCCCGGCAGTCACGTCATGGCCGCACGGATCCTGGATCTGTTGTTCATCCACGCGCTACGACAGTGGGCCGCGGAGTCCGACACGGGCCCCGGCTGGCTCACCGCCGCGATGGACCCGCGGCTCGGCCCCGTACTCACCGCCGTGCACGCGCACCCCGAACACCCTTGGAGCATCGACGAACTCGCACGCGCCGCGAATCTCTCGCGATCCGCTCTCGCGGCGCGTTTCGCCCGCTCGCTCGGTATGCCCCCGGCGGCGTACGTCGCGGCGCAGCGCCTCGATCGGGCCGCGGAACTGCTGCGCGACACCGACTCCCCGGTCGCCGAGATAGGCCGCGCGGTGGGCTACGCCTCGGAGGCGGGCTTCAGCCGCGCCTTCCACCGCCGGTTCGGCGCACCGCCGCTGCGCTGGCGCGGCGCGGCCGGGTGAGACCGGTCCGGCGGGTGGCCGGGCCGCCTACTGCGCGTCGGCCGGTGCGGGCTTCGGGATCAGCAGGGCGATGACGCCGGCGAGCAGCGCAGCGACGGCGGCGACCACGAAGATCGTCTCGAAGGCACCCTGCGTCGGGATCACGTGGCCGGCCATGGTGACCGACTTGGCGGAGATGATCGCCGCGGCGACCGCCGAGCAGATCGTGGTACCGAGTGAGCGCATGAGCGCGTTGAGGCCGATGGCCGCGCCGGTCTCGTTCTGCGGCACCGAGGACATGATGATCGTCGGCATGGCCGCGTAGGCGATCGCGACGCCCACGGTGCCGACGATCGAGGCGAGCGAGAGCTTCCACGCCGCGTCCATCAGGAAGTAGGCGAGCACGTAGCCGCCGGCCACCACGAAGGCGCCGATCGCGAGGGTCACGGCGGGGCCGACCTTCTTGATCAGGATGCTCGACACGGGCGCGAAGATCATCATCATGATGCCGCCCGGCATCATCCACAGCCCCGCCTCGAGCATGCTCTTCCCCAGACCGAATCCGGTCGACGTGGGGTACTCCATGATCTGCGGGACGCACAGCATCATCGCCATCATGCCGAAGCCGATGGTGACGGTCGCGATGTTCGTGATGAGTACGCGGGGCCGCGCGGAGGTGCGCAAATCGACGAGCGGATCGTCGTGGCGGAGTTCGTAGGCGCCCCACGCCACCAGCACGACGAGCCCGCCGACGAGCAGGCCGAGCGTGGTGCCGGAGGTCCAGCCCCAGTCGTTGCCCTTGGAGACGGCCACGAGGGTCGCGACCAGGCCGACGGCGAGGCCGATCGAGCCGATCACGTCGATGCGCCCGCCCACGCCGGGGGCACCGTCGGGCAGGACGAACAGGACCGCGGCGAGGATGAGCCCGGCGAGCACCGTCGAGACCCAGAACAGCATGTGCCAGTCGTAGGTCTGCGCGATCCAGGCCGACAGGGGCAGGCCGATGGCGCCGCCGACGCCGAGCGTCGCGCTCATGGCGGCGACAGCGGTCGCGGTCATCGCCGGCGGCGTGACCTCGCGCATCATCGAGATGCCGACGGGGATGAAGGCCATCGCCAGGCCCTGCAGCACGCGACCGAGGAGCATGAGCAGCAGGCCGGTCGACAACGCCGCGGCGAGCGAACCCGCCACGAGCAGCGCCGCGCTGAGAACGAGGACGCGGCGCTTGCCGATCATGTCGGCGAGGCGGCCGCCGATGGGCATCGCGACGGCCGCGGCGAGCAGCGTGGCGGTGATCACCCACGAGGCGTTGGCCGTCGAGGTGTTCAGCAGCTGCGGCAGTTCGGGCTGGATCGGGATCACGAGCGACTGCATGAGCGCGGCGACCATGCCGCCGAAGCACAGGATGATCACGGTCACGAGTGGGTGGTTCCGGCGGGAGCCGCTCGGTGCGAGCGCGCCCTGCTCGGTAACAGTGCTGGTCACGAGGACCGCCTCTCTACGCGGGGGAACGACTGAATGTGTGTAACATACATATCGTTGAACTGTGCAACCATATGCCTCGGCCCCGCACCGTGCAACACGGACATTCCGCCGGCCTGACAGAATCGGCGGATCGATCCTCGAGGAGGAAGCATGGACGATGCGGCGCGCCGCCTCGAACGGGAGATCAACGCCCTCGGGCGGCACATGCGGGCGCGCCCGCGGTCGATGGAACTCCATCTCGACCGCTCGGCCTACCTCGTGCTCCTGCTCCTCGACTACGCCGGTCCCAGCACTCTCAAGGAGATCGCCACCGAGCTGGAACTCGAGCAGTCGACCGTGAACCGGCAGGTCAACAAGGCCATCGAGCACGGTCTCCTCGAGGCCGATGGTGCCGTGTCCGGCCCGAAACGCATCCGCGCGACCGCGGCAGGACGGGCCGCCTTCCAGCGCGACCGGGACGTGAAGCTGCGCGGGATCGGCTCCATCATGGCCGACCTCGACGAGACCGACCGCGAGGCGCTCATCTCCGGCCTCACCGCCCTCAACGCGGCGCTCGCCGCCCGGGCCGGGGAGGCCTGACGCTCGCGCCTAGAGCTTCGTCAGGGTGACCGACAGCCCCGGGTCGGTGGCCGCCCCGAGGTCGGTCGGCGTCGGGTCCGCATCGATCACGTGGGCGCCCAGCGCGGCGATCATCACGCCGTTGTCGGTGCACAGCCGCGGCTTCGGCACGCGCAGCTCGATCCCCGCCGCGTCGCAGCGCTCCTGCGCGAGCGAGCGGATGCGGGAGTTCGCGGTGGCGCCCCCGCCGAGCACCATCGTCTCGACGCCCACGTCCTGCGCGGCGCGGATCGCCTTGAAGGTCAGGACATCCGCGACGGCCTCCTGAAAGGAGGCGGCGATGTCCGGCACGTTCAGCGGGCGGCCGGCGGCGTTCTCCGCCTCGACGTGCCGCGCGACCGCCGTCTTGAGGCCGCTGAAGGAGAAGTCGTGCCGCGCATCCTGCTGCCGGGTCATGGCGCGCGGGAAGCGGATCGCGGTCGGATCGCCCTCGCGCGCCAGCTCGTCGATGACCGGGCCGCCGGGGTAGCCGAGCCCGAGGAGCCGGGCCACCTTGTCGAAGGCCTCGCCCGCGGCGTCGTCGACGGTGGTGCCGAGCTCGACGATCGGCGCGCCCAGGTCGGTGACGTGGAGCAGATGCGTGTGACCGCCGGAGACGAGCAGCGCCACGCACGGCGGCATCGGCCCGTGCTCCAGGGTGTCGACGGCGACGTGTCCGCCCAGGTGGTTGAGGCCGTAGAAGGGCACGTCCCACGCCGCCGCATAGGCTTTCGCGGCAGCGACGCCCACGAGCAGGGCGCCGGCGAGGCCGGGGCCGATCGTGACGGCGAGCGCGTCCGGGCGGTCGACGCCCGCGGCGGCGAGCGCGCGGTGCATCGTCGGGACGATCGCCTCGAGGTGCGCGCGCGACGCGACCTCGGGCACCACTCCCCCGTACCGGGCGTGCTCGTCCTGCGACGAGGCGACCTCGTCGGCGAGCAGCCGCGCCGTCTTCGTCTCCGGATCCCAGTCGACGATGCCCACGCCGGTCTCGTCGCACGAGCTCTCGACACCCATGACGATCATCGCTGTCCCTGCGCTTCCCGCTTCATCGTGTAGGCATCCGCCCCGGAGGGCCGGTAGTAGTTCTTCCGCACCCCGACGGTGGCGAATCCGTTCCGCTCGTACAGCGTCCGGGCCGTCTCGTTGTCCGTGCGGACTTCGAGGAAAACGGCACCGCCGTGCCGGTCGGCCGCGTCGAGCAGGGTGCGCAGCAGCGCGTACCCCACTCCCCTGCCCTGGTACTCGGGGTCGACGCCGATGGTGAGGACCTCGGACTCGGGGAAGAAGGTGTTGCCCAGCAGGCCGATCCCGGCGTAGCCGACGAGCCGGTCGCCGTCGCGCGCGGCGAAGAATCGGGTGTGCCGTTCGGGCGTGAACGCCGATGCGGGCCAGGGGCTGTCACCGTCGAAGAGGATCTTCTCCAGTTCGGCGCAGCGCCCGGCCTCGTCGGGACGCAGCGGTCCGATCGGGATGTCAGGCACGCGCGGCCATTTCGACGGCGTCGGGGCGGCGCAGGTACAGCGGCACGAGCGGCTGCGGCGCGGTGCCGAGCAGGCGCTTCCCGACCGCGACGAGGCTCGACGGGGTGGGCGAGCCCTCGACGACGCGCGCGCCGGCGGTATCCAGCTCGGCGGGCTTGATCACGCCGGGGCCGTCCGTGCGCACGCCGTCGGAGTACCGCGCCCAGTAGACCTCCTTGCGGCGGGCGTCGGTCACCACGACCACGTCGCCCGCCTCACCGTGAGCGATGGCGTCGAGGCTGCACACACCGTGCACCTCGATGCCGAGCGCGTCGCCGAAGGCCGCGCCGGTGGCCATGCCGACCCGCAGGCCGGTGAACGGCCCGGGACCGCAGCCGACGATGACGGCGCCCAGGTCCTCGCGGCGCAGTCCCGCCTCGGCGAGGCATTCGAGCAGGTAGGGCACGAGTACCTCGGCGTGGCCGCGGGCGTGCGTGCGATCGCGGCGGGCGAGCACGGCGCCGGTCTCGGAGTCGACGATCCCCACCGTGAGCGCCGGGGTGGCGGTGTCCAGGGCGAGCACGTACATACCTGCAGGTTACCGCCTCACCGGCGACCGCCCGAATCCGCTCGGGGCGGCCGCGCGACTACTCGGGCACGACCAGAGCGCGGACGAACTGCGCGATCACGGCGCGAACCTCGGCCAACGCCTGCGCGTGGTCGTCAGCACGAGTGACGTACAGCGCCGACTCGTCGAGCATGCCGAGGAGCGCGTGCGCGAGCGGGCGCACGGGCTGCGGCGCCATCGTCCCCTGCTCCACCGCCTGCGTGATGAGGCCCTCGATCACGGCCAAACCGTACTTCTCGCCACGCTCGCGCCAGGCGTCCCAGCCGAGGACCGCGGGCGCGTCGATCATGGTGATCCGGGTGATGCCGGTCGCGGCGATCGCCTCCATGAAGGTGTCGACCGCGAGCAGCATCGCGTCGACGGGCCCCAGCTCTCCCGCCTCGAGCACCGCCCGTGCCGCGCCGCCGATCGTCTCCTCCTCGACCGCGTCGAAGACGGCCTCGAAGAGGCCCCTCTTGTCGCCGAACTGGTGGTAGAGCGCGCCCCGCGTCACGCCCGCGGCCTCGACGATCGCCTGCGTGCCCACGCCTGCGTAGCCGTGCTCGGCGAACAGCTCGCGGGCCGCCCCGATCAGGGCGGCCCGGGTCGCGGCGGTGCGCTCCGCCTGCGTCCTCCGGCCGTGTCCGGCGGCACCGTTGACTTCCATACAGGTTGCACGTAACTTTCATACCGAGTGTTCGTAACTACGCTCCGACCTTAGCCCCCGACTCCCCGGACGGTGCGCCATGCGGTGGTTCTACCTGGTCATGATGGTCATCGGCACCGTGGTGCCGTGGGTCTTCTTCGGCGGCTTCTTCGCCGCCGAGGGACCCGATCTCCCCCTCTTCCTGACGAGCCTGTTCCCGAACGGGGCGGCGTCGGGCTTCACCGCCGACGTCCTGCTCTCGATCGTCGTCTTCCTCCTATGGTCGGCGACGGATGCGCAGCGGGTGGGAGTGCGGCGGTGGTGGCTCGTGATCCCGGCGACCTGCCTCGTCGGGCTGTCACTCTCATTGCCGCTGTACCTCTACCTGCGCGAGGCCCGTGCCGTTCGGCGGACCGCCCGCGACGCGGCGACCGCACCGTCAGGAGCGCCCGCATGAGTCTCGCCTCCCTCCCGTCCGGCACCGTCGACTTCCACGTCTACGGCCCTGAGACCTCCGACCACCCGCCGGTGCTGTTCGTGCACGGAGTGCTCGTCGACCTGCAGCTGTGGGACCGCGTCGCCGGCGCGCTGGGTGCTGCGGGGCACCGCTGCTGGTCGGTCACCTGGCCGCTCGGCTCGCACCGCATCGCCTGCCCGGACGCCGTGGCCGACGGTCCGCCCGGCGTCGCGCGCATGGTCGCCGACTTCATCGAGGACCAGGGCCTGCAGGGGTGCACGCTCGTGGGCAACGACACGGGCGGCGCGATCTGCCAGTACCTGCTGCGGGACCGGCCCGAACTGGTCGGGCGGGTGGTCCTCACGAACTGCGACGCCTTCGACACCTTTCCGCCGCAGCCCTTCGCCGCACTCTTCGCGCTGCTGCGACATCGCGCGCTGATCAAGCCGATCATGTCGACTCTGAAGTGGCCGGCGCTACGCCGCTCGCCGATCGGCTTCGGCCTGTTGGTCACCGACCCGGATCCGGCCCTCACCGCCTCCTGGGCGAAGCCGACGCAGGTGGCGGCGAAGATCCGCGCCGACCTCGCGACGCTGCTGGCCGGACTCGATCCGTCGGATCTCGCCCGCGTCTCGCCGGCCATGCGGGGCTACCCCGGCCCGGTGACGCTGGTCTGGGGTACGGCCGACCGCGCCTTCACTCCCGCACTGGGGCGCAGGCTGGCCGCCGCCTTCGGGCAGGACCGGCCGGGCGGCACGCGGTTCCTCGAGGTCGACGGTGCCCGCACCTTCGTCTCCCTCGACGAGCCGCAGGCCGTGGTGCGGGCGATCACCGAGATCGCCACGGTCCGCTGATCTTCCGTTGAGCCGCCGAGAGCACCGCCCGTGTTCGATCGCACAAGTGCCGGGTTCTACTGCACGAGCAGAACATGGCGGAACACTCGAACTTGTCGGCGCTGGGGAGCACGATGGAGTCATGAGCGAGAACACCGAAACCCACCCCGACTGGGCGCCGCTCGTCCGCGGCCTGCACACCCGGTTCCGCACCCGCGACTTCACCGCCGGCCTCGAGCTGGTGACGGCCTTCGCCGCCGAGGCGGAGGCCGCCAACCACCACCCCGATCTCACCCTGCGGTACGGCACCGTCGACGTCCTGCTCTACAGCCACGACGCCGGCGGAGTCACCGACCGGGACCGACGGCTCGCGGCGCGATTCTCGGAGATCGCCCGCGAGCGTGACGTGAGCGCCCACCCCGGCGAATCGTCGGTGGTCGAACTCGGCCTGGACACCGCGGACGCGGCGGAGATCGCACCCTTCTGGTCGGCGGTGCTCGGCGCCGAGGTCCAGGACGACGACGGCGACCTCGAGATCCGCTCGCACGGTGCCGACGCGATCCTGTGGTTCCAGCGCACCGAGCCCCACGAGACGCCCCGGCAGCGCTTCCACGTCGACGTCTGGGTCGACCCGCGCGAGGCACGGGGCCGGATCGACGCCGCGGTGGCCGCGGGCGGGCGGCTGGTCTCCGACGAACGAGCACCGAGCTTCTGGGTGCTCGCAGACGCCCAGGGCAATCACGCCTGCATCTGCACCGCGACCGGCCGGTCCTGACGATCAGGCCCCGTCGGCCCACTCCCAGGTGACGGTGCGGACGTCGGTCCCCTCGGCCCGCCGGAGCCGGACCATGAGGTGGCGGTCGGTGAGTCGCTCCGCGACGCCCTCGCCCCACTCCACGACGACGACGCAGTCCTCGAGGTCGGTGTCGAGGTCGAGGGCGTCCAGTTCGTCGAGGCCGCCGAGCCGGTAGGCGTCCACGTGCACGAGGCCGGGCCCGCCCGACGGGCCGGGGCGGTGCTCGCGGGCGATGATGAACGTGGGCGACGAGACGCGACCGACGACGCCGAGCCCCGCGGCGATCCCCCGGGTGAGCGCGGTCTTGCCCGCGCCGAGGGGTCCGTCGAGGATCACGAGATCACCGGCGGTCAGCTGAGCGGCGAGCTCGCGCCCGAGTGCCTCGGTGTCCTCGACCTCCGGCAGGACGCGCTCGCCGCGGGCCGGCCCGGCGCTCACGCGGGCACCGCCCGCGCCACGAGGTCGGCGATCGCCCGCGCGACCCGCGGGGCGGACTCGAGGATGAGCATGTGTCCGGTCTCGGCGAGCACGATGAGCTCGGAGTCGAGCTCCTCGGCGAGCGCCTTGGACTTGCGCAGCGGGGTCATCCAGTCGTGGTCGCCGCAGACCACCGACGTGGCGATGCGCCGCAGCACCGGCAGGGCGCCGCGCTCGTCGTAGTCCTCCAGCGCGGGCATGAATCCCGCGTACGTGCCGAGCGGCGCCGACAGGCTCATGGTCGACGAGAAGTCCGTCATCGTGGCACTGCGATCGCCGGGGGCGTACGCACCCGCGGTGACGAAGGGGGTCGCGAGCGGCGTGATCATCTCGCGGCCACGACCCACCACGGAGGGGAGGAAGCGGATCGCGGCCCGGACCACGTCGAGCACCGGATTACGCAGGGCTGCAGCCAGTCCCACATCGGTAAGCGCGTGCGACGCGGTTCCCAGCAGCGAGGCGCCCACCACGCGCGGACCGATCAGCTCCGGGTACCCCGTGGCGAACGCGCAGATCGCCATGCCGCCCATCGAGTGTCCGACGAGGACGACCGGCCCCTCGGGCACGAGGGCGCGCAGGACCGTGCCGATGTCGTCGCCGAGCAGTGCGACGGTGCTCTGCTCGGGCGTGCACGATCCGGAGTCGCCGTGGCCACGGCAATCGGGGAAGACCATCCGCACGTCGTCGCCCCAGCGCGCCCGCAGTTCGTTCCGCACCAGCACCCACGACGCGGTCCGCAGCGTGAAGCCGTGCACGAAGAGGACCGTCACGGGAGCGGTCCGGGGGCCGACCTCACGCACGTGCAGCGGCACCCCGTCGGGGCTCATGACGATGGACTCGCGGTCGGATCGGAAGACCAGGTCGGCGGGCGCGACGGGATCATCGCCCGCGCCGCGCACGCCGAGAACGCGTGCCGCGGCGGCGATCCCCGTCAACGCGGCGACCGCGACACCGGTGCCGAGCCCGGCGAGCAGCGCTGGGCCGGGAAGGCGTTCGGGAATGTGGACGCGGCCCCGGTTCTCGTCGTTCACTGCTCCCCCGTGTACGTCCGGACGGCGCGCCCGCGCACGCCGGTGAGGACCTCGTAGTCGATGGTGCCGAGCCGCTCCGCCCAGTCGGACGCGCGGTCGGCGGCGGGCGCGTCGCCGAAGAGGACGGCGGTGTCGCCCTCCGTCACGCCGCCGCCGTCGGGGCCGAGGTCGATCACGCTCTGGTCCATGCAGACCCGGCCAACCTGCGGGAAGCGCCGGCCGCCGATAGCCACCTCGATGCGGCCACTGAGCGGCCGCCAGACCCCGTCTGCGTACCCCGCGGGGATCAGCCCGACGACCGTGTCGCGCGGCGCGATCCAGCTGTGCCCGTAGCTGACCCCGTCACCCTTGCGGATCCGCTTGATCAGGATCACCGGCGCGGCGAAGGTCATCGCCTGCCGCAGCCCGAAGTCCCTGCCGGGCACCGGGATCCCGCCGTAGAGGGCGATCCCGGGTCGGACCAGGTCGAAGTGCAGGTCGGGGCGGGTGAGCGCGGCCGCCGAGTTCGCGGCGTGCACCTGCGTGGGCGCGAGGCCGTGCGACCGGGCGTCGGAGACGGTGGCCGCGAGCGCATCGCGCTGCACGTCGAGGAACGGGTGCTCGGGCTCGTCGCCGTGCGCGAGGTGGGTGAAGACGCCCTGCAGGCGGACGTGTCCGGCCCGCTCCGCGTCGCCGAGGGCGTCGCGGACCGCGACCCATTCGGCGGCGGAGACGCCGTTGCGACTGAGTCCGGTGTCGACCTTGACGTGCACCACCGCGGGTCGCCCGACGGCCCGCGCGGCGGCCACGACGGCCGCCAGCTGGCGCAGGGAACTCACGCCCAGGCGCACGTCGGCGTCGATGGCCCGCTCGTACCCGCTCGTGCTCAGCCAGCTCAGTAGCGGCACGGTGACACCGCCCTCGCGGAGCGCCACGGCCTCGTCGACGGTGGTCACGCCGATCTCGGTGGCGCCGCCGGCGAGCACCGCGCGGGCGACGGGCAGTGCGCCGTGGCCGTAGGCGTCCGCCTTGAGCACCGCCATCACCGAGGCGCCCGGCGCGTGGTCGGCGACGATCCGCGTGTTGTGCGCGATCGCGCCCAGGTCGATCTGCGCGGTGAGGCGCTCCAGGCCGGACGCGGGAATCGATGTCTTCATGGCGGTGCTCAGCCTAGCCGCGCAGCACGTCGCGCAGGACGCCCGGCACCGCCGCGCTGATCGCGGCCGCGTGGGTCGGGGCGCCGTCCGCGGCGCGGGCCGCGGCGAGGCCGTGGACCCGCGCGGCGCAGGCGGCGGCGTCGAGCGGGGCGAGACCCGAGGCGAGGAGCTTGCCGACGAGCCCCGTGAGCACGTCGCCCGAGCCGGGCGTCGCCGCCCACGGGGAACCGGCGGTATCGGCCACGACGGTGCCGTCGGGCGCCGCGATCACGGTCACGTGCCCCTTGAGCAGCACCGTCGCGTCGAGTTCGCGGGCCGCCTCGCGCGCCGCCGCGACCCTGTCCTTGCCCACGGGGCCCACGAGCCGGGCGAACTCCCCGGCGTGCGGGGTGAGCACCGTCGGCGCGGTGCGGCCCGCCAGCAGCCCCGGGTGCTCGGCGAGCAGCGTGAGCGCGTCCGCGTCGAGCGCCGTCGGCAGGTCCTGATCGAGGACCCGGGCCAGCCGGTCGGCGGCGGCACCGTCGACGCCCATGCCCGGCCCCGCGGCCCACGCCTGCACCCGGCCGGCGGTCGCGACGCCGTCGCTCGCCACGGTCTCGGGCCAGGCGGCGAGGACCGCGTCGCGAGCGGTGCCGGCGTACCGCACCATGCCCGAGGTCGCGCGGATCGCCGCGCCGGTCGCCAGCACCGCCGCGCCGGGGTACGCCTCGCTCCCGGCCACGACGCCGAGCACGCCGAGGCTGTACTTGTCGTCGACCGGGCCGGGGACGGGCCAGAGCGCGGCCAGGTCGGCGTCGTCGTAGGCGCGGAGCTCGCCGGGGCCGAGGGCGAGCCCGATGTCGATCAGCTCGATCCGGCCGCAGCGGGCCGGGGCCAGCGCGTGCACGGGCTTGAGGGCGCCGAAGGCGACCGTGACCGCCGCGGTGACCGCGGGACCGTGCACGACCCCGGTGCGCACGTCGACGCCCGACGGGGTGTCGGCGGCGACGATCGGCGCGGTGGTCGCGGCCACGAGGTCCGCCGCCGCGGGGCGGAGCGCGCCCCGGGCGCTGATCCCGACGATGCCGTCGACCACGAGTTCGGGGCGCGACGGTGCCGCGACGACCCGCCCGCCCGCGCTCCGCAGCGCGCGCAGCCCGGCGGCGTGGGCGCGATCGGGCGCGAGCAGCACCGCCTCGACGGCGACCCCCCGCCGGCGCAGGAACGCACCCGCGAACAGCGCGTCGCCGCCGTTGTCGCCGGAGCCGACCAGCAGGGTCACGCGGCGCCCCGCCGTTCCCCCCGTGCGGGCGGCGAGCTCCGCCGCGCAGACCTGCGCGAGGCCGTACGCGGCGCGGCGCATCAGCGCACCGTCGGGCAGCGAGGTGAGGAGCGGAGCCTCCGCCGCGCGCACGGAGTCGGGATGGTGATAGTGCCGCACGCCGCCACGGTACGGCAGAGCTCGCGCGCCCGGTGGGGGTCGCGGAGCGGCCGACCTCGGCGGGCGACGGCGGTCATCCGCTAACGTGAGCGGCGTGACGGATGCGAACAAGCAGGTGAAGCAGTTGCAGCGCCGCGGGCCGCACCGCGTGCTCAAGGGCGACCTGGGCGTCGCGGGCCTGCCCGGCGTGATCTACACGCCCGAGAGCGGCTCGAACCTGCCCGCGGTGGTCTTCGCGCACGACTGGCTCACCCCGTCGAAGCGGTACACCAAAACCCTGCAGCACCTCGCGTCCTGGGGTTTCGTGGTGGCGGCCCCCGACACCGAGGGCGGCGTGCTGGGCTCCGACGGCCGGCTCGCGATCGACCTCGGCACCGCGCTCGACGTGATCACCGAGGTCCGCCTCGGCGACGGCGACATCACGGTGAACAAGGCCAAACGTTCCGTCGTCGGCCACGGCTGGGGCACCGGCGCGGCACTGATCGCCGCCGCCGCCGATTCCCGTATCGAGTGGCTCGCGGCGCTGTTCCCCGCGCCCACGTCGCCGCAGGCCGAGAAGGCCGCCACCGGGACGCACGCGAACGCCCTCCTCCTGGGCGCACCCGGCGACGAGCATTCGATGACCTCGAACGCCGGCGTCCTCTCGCTGCGTTACGCAGGGCCGACGGAGCTGCGGATCGTGTCCGACGCCGAGCCCGGTGGGCTCGCGGAGGGGATCTCGCTGCGCGGCGCGCTCGGTGCCGGAGGCGCGGACAAGAAGACGCAGAAGGCGGTCCGCGCGCTGCTCACCGGCTATCTGCTGGGCGGGCTCGCCGACGACAAGGACTACAAGGCCTTCGCCGAGGTCGGCGCGGACCTGGGCGACAGCTCCTTCGTCTGGGACCCCGACGCCGAGCCCGAGCAGCCCAGCGCGCTGCAGCGCCTCCGCAGCCTGGCCTGATCCGCCGTTCAGCCGGCGCTGAGCCAGGACTGCGGCTGCTCCGTCCGCTCGATCACCGGGATCGGCCCGGTGACCTCCGCCGGCTCCGGGGTGGCGCCCGCGACCCGCAGCAGTTCGTCGAACAGATGCTGCCGGGCGGCGATGCGCACCGCGCGGGCGTGGTCCTCCGGACGGGGATCGATGCTGCTCATCGTGGCTCCTAGGTTCCGCTGACGGCGAATTCGGCTCCGGTGCCCGCTTCCGCGGGCGCCTCGGGCGGGCAGGGCTCCCCTGCCGGGGCGGGATTCTGCCCGCCGTCGTTCGACGGCCTGGACGGGGCGGTGGGGGCGACCGGGGGCGCTGCGGCCGACGGTGTCGCGCCTGCGCCCGGGCTCGCCCCGTCCGCGGACGAGGTGGGCGTCGCGGCCCCGGTTCCCGCGCCGGTCGGCGTGGCCGCGGCACCGGCGCCCGTCGACGGCGCGCCGCCACCGGCCGTACCGTTCCCGGCGCTCCCGTCGGCCTTGCCGTCGCCGTCCTGGCCGGCCCCGGCGCTGCCCGCTTCCTTACCGGCTCCGTCCTTACCCGCTCCGTCCTTACCCGCTCCGTCCTTACCCGCTCCGTCCTTACCCGCTCCGTCCTTACCCGCTCCGTCCTCACCGTCGACGGGGGTGAGCTTGCCGTCCTCGCCGACCTTGAGGGTCGCCTTCTCCACCGTCCCGTCGGGCTTCTTCGCGGTGACCTCCACCGTCTTGCCGTCCGGGCTGAGGGTCGCGGTCACGGTGCGGCCGAGAGCATCGGTGCCCAGCACCTTCTCGTCCTTCGCGTCCTTGTCGCCGTCCTTGTCGCCGGCCTTGTCGTCCTTGTCCGCATCCTTGCCGTCGCCGGCCTTGTCCTTGTCCCCCAGGCCGAGTTGCTCGGCGATCTTGGGCAGCAGCTGCGAGAGCCACGACGATCCGCTGTCCTTCCCCGTCCCCGTCCCCGTGCCCGCGCTGGGCGTCGCGCTCGACGGGGTGGTGCTCGCACCGGTCGTGGTGGGCGTCGTGGCGCCGGTCGTGGTGGGGCTGGTGGTGGTCGGGCTCGTCGAGGTCGGGCTCGTCGACGTCGGCGTCGTCGAGGACGGGGTCGTGGAACTCGGGGAGGTGGTGGACGGCGAGGACGAGGTGGGCGACCCGCTGCCGCCCCCTCCGCCACCGCCGCTCGTGACCGGGCTCGACGGTGCCGTCGGACTCTGGGTGGTGGTCGCCGTGATCGTGCCGAACGACGGGGCGGGGAACGGCGACGCGTCGATCCCCTTCCCCGCCGCGGGCACGGCGGCGTAGGCGGCGTGGATCGCGGAGCTCGCAGTCGTGCACGCGCTGGTGAAGGCGACCAGATCCGCTCCCAACTGGTTCTCGAATCGGATTCTGACCTCGTTGAGTTCGACCGCCGTCGCCGTACCCATCGTGAGCGCGCCGAGCACCGTCATCTTGAGCCCGCTCCCCCAGCCGATGTCGAAGTCCTTGGTCGTGAACTCGCTGAGCGCGGAGATCTTGGCCGCCACGGCCGCGACCACCGCGTCCGGTACCGCCTCCGCCGCGGTCGCGGTGCGCTCGAGCACGACCGCCGCCGGCTCACTGCGGGTCTGATGCGCGTTCAGGGTGGTGACGGCGGCGCGGCCGGCGGTATCGGGCCACGCCGTCTGCACACCGGTCCGCGCCGTCGCCTGATCGGTCACGGCCTGCCTGGCCGCCGTCGCCTGCTGCCGCAGCATGACCGCGTCGCCGCGGAGCGAAGCCAGGTCGATACCGCGTTCGTTGTCGTAGTTGCGGCAGACGTAGTCACGCCAGTCGGGCCACTGCCGGAACGAGAGCCACTTCGCGATGTCCAGCATGTCCTTGAAGTACTGCAGACACGCCGCGCCGCCGTCGAGCATCTCGTCGACGGTCTTCTCCGCCACGGATCAGGCTCCGTTGACGGCATCGGCGCCGCCGTTATCGGTGGTGACGTGGGCGCTCGCCGAATTCGTCAGGCCGCTGCCGCAGGCGCGGGAGCCGAGCTGCCAGGCGTCGACGCCCTTCGCGAGCCCCTCCATCGTGGCGGCGTAGGCGGCGCCGTCCGCCTGGTACTCCCGCCCGAAATCCCCGGCCTCCGCGGTGAAGCCCCGGATCCGGCCGGCGACGGTGCCGAGGTTGTCGGCCACCGTCGAATAGCCGCCCCCGGCCTTCGAGACTGCGGCCGCGTCGATCTTCGTGCCCATGCGATCCCCCTCGCTCAGACGTCCCCTTACTCATTGGACGCACCAGCGGGCGGATCGGTTCCCCCGCGGATCGTCAGATCGCGCCGGCGGCCCGCACCGCGTCGAGGAGCCCCGCGGGGCGGGCGTCGACGGGAAGCGGCTCGACCTGCGCGAAGCCGCAGCCGATGGCGCGCGAGGCACCGTCGGCCTCGGCGCTGTCGCCCACCATGAGGACCCGCTCCGGCGGGAGCCCGAGGGCTGCGGTGGCGGCGCGGAAGACGGCGAGGTCCGGCTTCGCGTGCCCCACCTCGAAGGAGAGGACGAACGCGTCGACCAGGGAGTCGATGCCCTCCCGCGCGAAGGCCGGGCGGATGTCGTAGCCGATGTTCGACAGCACGCCGATCTTGAGGCCGGCATCGCGCGCGGCGCGCAGCACGGCCGCCGTGTCCGGGTAGATCGTCCAGTTCAGCGGGTTCGAGAACTCGCCGTAGAGCCGCTCCCGTTCCCCCGCGTCGGCGACGCCCGAGTGCTCGAGGACGTGCAGGTACGCGCCGCGATGGTCGGCGGACGAGAGGTCGCGCGCGTGCGCCGTGCATCCTCGTCCATCGGCACGGGCTCCCCGACGGGCACCGTCATGCGGTGCAGGAGTTCGCGCTGGGCGGTGTCATCGAGGTCGCGCCCCTCGGCATCGGTGAGCCCGGCGAACCAGGCGGTGTCCGGCTCGAGCCGGAAGAGCGTTCCCGAGAAGTCGAACAGCACGCCGGCGTAGCCGGTCCCACCCGTTGTCATAGCCCACACCGTACCGGCTATGAAAACGTTTCGACAGGCAGTGTCAGGAGATGAGACCCGCGAGGCGCTCCGCGGTGCCGCGGGCCACCTCCTCGGTGGGCGCCTCGACCATGACGCGGACCAGCGGCTCCGTGCCCGACGGGCGCAGCAGGATCCGGCCGGCCTCGCCCAGCGCGGCCTCCTCGGCGGCCAGCGCGGCGACCAGGTCCGACGAGGCCATCGCCGCCGCCTTGTCGATCACCTTGACGTTGACCAGCACCTGCGGCAGGACGGTCAGCACCGACGCCAGCTCCGCCAGCGACGAGCCGGTCTGCGCCATCCGCTCCATCAGTTTGAGGCCGGTGAGGACCCCGTCGCCGGTGGTACCGAGGGCCGGCAGCACGATGTGACCGGACTGCTCGCCGCCCAGCGCGTAGCCGCCGGTCCGCAGCTCCTCGAGGACGTACCGGTCGCCCACCGCGGCGGTCCGCAGCGAGATGCCCGCGGCCTTCATCGCGAGGTGCAGGCCGAGGTTGCTCATCACCGTGGCGACCAGCGTGTGCTCGGTGAGCTCGCCGGCCTCCTCCATCGCGATGGCGAGGATCGCCATGATGGCGTCGCCGTCGATGGTGCGGCCGGCCGCGTCGATGGCGAGGCAGCGGTCCGCGTCGCCGTCGTGGCCGAGCCCCAGGTCCGCCTCGTGCGCCAGCACCGCCGCGCGCAGGCTCTCGAGGTGCGTGGAGCCGCAATCCCGGTTGATGTTGAGGCCGTCGGGATCGTCGTGGATGGCGATCACTTCGGCGCCCGCGTCGCGGTAGGCCCGCGCGGCCACCGTCGAGGCGGCGCCGTTGGCCGCGTCGACGACCACCTTCAGTCCGGAGAGCGAGACGTGCACCGCCGACTCGAGGTGCGCGACGTACCGGTCGACGGCGTCGAAGGCCCGCTTGACGCGGCCGATCGCGGCGCCCGTCGGGCGGGGCGGCGCGGGATCGTCGAGGGCGGCCTCGATGGCGTCCTCCTGCGCGTCCTCCAGCTTGTGGCCGCCCCGGGCGAAGAACTTGATGCCGTTGTCCGGCATGGGATTGTGCGAGGCGGAGATCATCACGCCGAGCGCGGCGTCGTACTCGGCCACCAGGTGCGCGACGGCCGGCGTCGGCATCACGCCGACGAGCAGCACGTCGACGCCCGCGCTGGTCAGGCCCGCGGAGACCGCGGCGGAGAGCATCTCCGACGATGCCCTCGGGTCCCAGCCGACGACCGCGAAGGGCCGCTCACGGCCTTCCAGTTCGTGCGCGCCGAGCACGGCCGCCGCTGCGGCGGACAGCCGCAGTGCCAGATCGGCGGTCAGGTCCTTGTTGGCCAGGCCGCGCACACCGTCGGTCCCGAACAGACGCCCCATGGGTCATACCTCGCTGAAGAAAGAAGAGGGAGGAGGCGAACCGGCCCCGCGGCCGGTCGCGCGTACCGCCATGACGGCGGCGAAGGAGGTGGAAACGAGACCAGGGCAGGCGCCCGCACGGATGCGGGTGCCTGCCCTGGTGAAAGCCTGCAATCAGCGCTTGCTGTACTGCGAAGCCTTGCGGGCCTTCTTCAGGCCGTACTTCTTGCGCTCGACGGCACGCGGGTCACGCGTGAGGAAGCCGGCGCGCTTGAGCGCGGGGCGGTCCTCGGGGGAGACCTCGATCAGCGCGCGGGCGATGGCGAGGCGCAGCGCGCCCGCCTGGCCCGACGGGCCGCCACCGGTGAGGTTGGCGGCGATGTCGAAGGACTCGAGGCGCTCAACGGTGTTCAGCGGGTCCTTCACCAGCTGCTGGTGCAGCTTGTTGGGGAAGTAGTCCTCGATGGTGCGGCCGTTCAGCACGAAGTTGCCGGTGCCGGCGGTCAGGCGCACGCGGACCACGGCCTCCTTGCGGCGGCCGACGGTCTGGACGGGGCGCTCGACGACGACCGGGCCACGGGGGGCGCGGGTCTCGGCGGCGGCCTCAGGGGTCTCCGAGGTGTACTCGTTGGGAACGACCTCGGCGTCGGACTCGTTGTTCTCGATCGTGTCGCTCACTGCTGCGCCACCTGCTTGATCTCGTAGGGAACCGGCTGCTGCGCGGTGTGGGGGTGGTTCGGGCCGGCGTAGACCTTCAGCTTGCCGCCGATGGCGCTGCCCAGCTTGTTCTTGGGGATCATGCCCAGAACAGCCTTCTGCACCACGCGCTCCGGGTTCTTGGAGCCGAGCACCTCACCGATCGAGCGCGAGCTCAGGCCGCCCGGGAAACCCGAGTGCCGGTAGTGCCGCTTGTCGGTGAGCTTGGCGCCCGAGAGGGCGACCTTCTCAGCGTTGATGATGATGACGTAGTCGCCGCTGTCCACGTTGGGGGCGTAGGTCGGCTTGTGCTTGCCGCGCAGCAGGTTGGCAGCTGCGACGGCGAGGCGGCCGAGCACCACGTCGGATGCGTCGATGACGTGCCACTGGTGGGTCACGTCACCCGCCTTCGGGGTGTAAGTAGGCACAGGAGATCCTCTGCTCGATGGTTCGGTGCCGGTCCTGCGTGCGGCAAGAGCACTCCCGGCGACCAACGGAGACCCGGGACCCGACTCCGCGTCACCCCCGAGAGGGCAGCGCGGTGCCACACACCAGCGGACCAGAGTACGCGGGTGCCCACCCGCAGGTCAAAACGTCGCCGACGGTACCCGCGCCCCCGCACTGGCCGCACCATCCGCCGCGGGCGCGCCGGCGGCCCTGCGCCGGTTTCAGGGTGCCGCCCCGGGTCTTCCCCGATGTGCTCGCGCACCGTCGGAAATTACCGTTTCGTTCCATGACGACCACGACTGTGGAGACGCCCGCGGCGCCCGCATCCGAGACCCCGCCCCCGCGCTGGAACACCGCCCAGCTGATCGGCTTCCGCCTGCTGTTCACCCTCGGTGGCGGCCTGACGATCCTGTCCGTCTTCGGCAGCCTGCAGTTCGCGCCCGTGATGTCCGTCGTGCAGGGGCCCTTCGCCCGCATCGGCGCGCTGGTCACCGGGACCCCGCTGGAACTGCCGGAGTTGTCCAACTCGGGCGATTCGATGAGCATCTGGCAGTACCACATCGGGTGGGCCGTGGTCGCCGTCGCGATCACCGCGCTCTGGACGCTCCTGGACCGGGGGCGCAGCGACTACCGCAGCCTCGGCGGCCTGCTCTGGCAGGTGGGCCGCATCGCGCTGGCGAGCGGGATGATCTTCTACGGTCTCGGCAAGGCGATCCCGACCCAGATGGCGAGCATGCAGCTGCCGACCTACGCCCTGCAGCCCGCGGGGGACATCAGCCGGATGAACATGCTGTGGGGCTTCATGGGAGCCTCCGACGGGTACTCGATCGTCACCGGCCTGGTCGAGCTGATCTCGGGGCTGCTCCTGCTGTCGCGCCGCACGTGGATCCTGGGCGCGCTCGGATCGATCGTCTCCATGGTGCAGGTGCTGCTCATGGACAGCTTCTACAACGTGCCGGTGAAGTTCCTCTGCTTCGAGTTCCTGGTGATCGCGATCGCCCTGCTCGCCCCGCAGTGGCTGAACCTGATCCGCGCCGGCTTCGGGCGCGCCACCGGGCCCACGCCGGCGATCTGGCCCGCCGCCGGCGCCGACCGCACCTGGCTGCGGCGCACCGGGAAGGGCGTGGCGGTGCTGGCGATCGTCGCGATCGCGGGGGTCGGCCTGGCCGCCGGGGTCATGATGAAGTCCGCGCTCTCGGAGACGCGCGGCGACGTCGACGGCACCTGGCACGCCACGTCCTTCCGCGTCGACGGCCGCGAGGCCGAGCTGTCCACCGACCCCGCGTGGATCAACGTCGCCATCACGTACCGCGGGCGCGGGATCTGGGAGGCCGCGGGCGAGACGTACAACGCCTTCGTCACGCAGGACTCCGCCGCGCGGGTGACACCGTGGCTGCTCGACGTGAGCGACTCCACCCTCACGATCAAGCCCCGCAAGTCCGGTCCGGAGACGGTGCTGCAGTACACCCAGCCCGACCGCGACCACCTGACGATCACCGGGCAGGTCGACGGCCGCGGGATCGCGGCGGCCTACGAGCGGCGCCCGATGAAGCGGGATTCCGAGCCCCTCCGCTTCACCCACCCGGAGCCCGACACCGACGCCCCGACGCTCGACTTCCCCTGATCCCGGGTTACATCTGTCACTAGGAGTGGTCATGAGTGAGCCATACGATCGGGGCATGAGCGCACCCCGGAACCCTGCGGGCCCGCCCGGCCCGGCACCGTCGACCTCGCCGTCCACCGTCACCGCTCTCCCGCCGGGTCGGCCGACCGGTCAGGGCGCGCCACTCCCGCCCGCCCCCTCCGCGCCGGAGCCGCGGTGGACGCGCGCGCAGATGCTCGCCTTCCGCCTGCTGTTCGTGATCGGCGGCGGGATCCTGCTGCTCTCGCTGTACGGCAACGCGGGGCTCGCCGTCCTGTGGAAATCGACCGGCATCTGGTGGCTGCTCGCCCAGATCGGCAGCTACATCAGCCGGGGCGAGGGCGTCGACATCGTCCTCTCCGCGGGCGGCGACAGCCTGTGGCAGTGGTGCATGCACCTCGGCTGGATCGTCGTGGGACTGGTGATCGTGGCGGTGTGGACTGCGCTCGACCGCGACCGCCCGAACTACCGCTCCCTCCTCGGGCTCCTCGCCGTGCTGGCGAGGTACGTGCTGGCGGTCTCGATGCTGTTCTACGGCATCGCGAAGGTGCTCCCCACGCAGATGGGCTTCATGTCGATGCCCGCGCACCAGCTGCAGCTCACCGGTGATACCAGCATGTTCGCGACGCTCTGGGGGTTCATGGGCGCGTCGATCCCCTACATGGTGGTCACCGGGCTCATCGAGATGACGGCCGGCGTCCTCCTACTGTGGCGGCGCACCGCCGTGCTGGGCTCGCTGGTGGCGATCGTCGCGATGGCCCAGGTCTTCCTGCTCAACCTGTTCTACGACGTGCCCGTGAAGATCGTGTCGGGTGAGCTGTTGCTCGTGGCGATCGCGCTCACGGCGCCCTACGTTCCGAACCTGTTGCGGGCGGCGCTCAATCGCCCGACGGCGACGCCCGTGGTCCCGATGCCCGTGGCGGGTGCGGGCCGGTCCTGGGCCCGGATCACCGGTCAGGTGGTGAAGTTCGGCATCGTCGCGGTGATGATGGCCGTGCTCGCCGCGAGCGGCGTCCTCATGACCTACATCATGCACACCCCCCGCTCCGACCTCGACGGGGTCTGGAGCGCAACGTCGTTCACGATCGACGGCGCTCCGGCCGGGGTCGTGCAGCGGGACCCGGCGCCGTGGTCGAACGTGGCGATCACGCTGCGCGGCAGCGACACCAACGCGACGATCAAGCAGTTCAGCACGGGGTAGGACAGCGTGGTGACGCAGGATCCCTCGGGCCGGACGACGCCGTGGATGCTCGAGGTCGACGGCGACGTGCTCGCGCTGCGCGCGAAGCAGGGCGACGCGCCCCTGCGCGTGACGGCCCGACTCGACGGCGACCGGCTTCGGCTGAGCGGCACCGTCGACGGCAAGAACATCGAGGGCGTCTACGAGCGCCGGGCCATGAAACGGGACGGTTCGCACTTCCGGTTCGTTCAGCCCGACGATCCCGGCGCCATCGGCCCGGAACAAGGAGGTTCATGACATGACCAGGCCCTTCCGATTCGCGGTGACCGCACTGCCGGTGCCCCAGCTCGGCGACTGGGCGACGTACGCCCGATCGGTCGAGTCCGACGGATTCGACGTGCTCGCGCTGCCCGAGAACTACCCGCTGCCGGACGGTTTCACGTCGGCGGCGGTGGCGCTCGGCGCGACCTCGACGCTGGAGGTGGCGAACTACGTGGTCGCCTCTCCCCTGCACGACCCGAAGCACGCGGCGTGGCAGGCGCATTCGCTCGCGACGATCAGCGGTGGCCGGTTCCGGTTCGGCATCGGCACCGGGCGGCCCGACGTGGCCGCCGACGCCGCGGCCCTCGGCGTGCCCTTCGGGACGGGCGCGGAACGCCTGGCCCGGGTGGTGGACACCCTCGACGCGCTCGCCGCGCTCGACGGTGCCGGCCACACCCCGGTGCTCATGGCCGCGGGCGGTCCGAAGGCCCTCGCGGTGGCGCGGGAGCGGGCGGACACGGTCGCCGTGGCGACCCCGCCGACGACCACGGCGCAGCAGCTCGCCGAACTCACGGCGCCGCTGCGGGACCGGGTGGAACTGGCGACCTCCATCTTCGCGGTGAACGGCGTCGCACCCGATTACGTGAACGCCTTCATCGGCACCGATCTCGACGCCCTGCGCGCGGTGGATTCCCCCGCGCTGGTGGACGGCTCGGTGGAGGAGATCTGCGAGACCCTGATCCGCCGGCGCGAGGAGTACGGTTTCTCGCTGATCGTGCTGGGCGGGCACACGCTGCAGGCGATGCGCCCGGTGGTCTCGCGCCTGGCGGGGACGTGATGCGCCGACGGTGCCCCTCCCCCACGATCTGGGCGCATGATGGAGGCATGCGCCCAGAACTGAGGTCCGTGCCCGGTGCCGCCCCGCGGGGCGTGGTCTTCGGGGATCCGCACGTCACGCCCGACGGGACGACGGTGATCACCGTCTCCCGGGTGCGGCGCCGACGCAGCGGCGAGGACCGGGTCTCAGCGATCGGCGTCTACACCGTCCGCGATGGGCAGGCGGTGTGGTCGCCGGCCGTCGACGCGGACCGCATCGCCCTGCTGGGCGTGGCGACGGGACTCATCGCCGCGACGCTGGCCTCGCTCGCCGTGCTGCGGAAGCCGCCGTGGCCGGCGATGACGGGGTCGATCACGGTGCACCGGGACCGGTAGCACTCTCCGGCTCGTCGACCATCGCGACCTGCACCAGCTCGACGCCACGTGCGCGGGAGACCCAGGTGCCGCGGCCGGGTGGTTGCGGCGACATCTTGACCGCACCGAGGACGGTGCCCTCCTCCCGGGAGCCGCTCATCACGAGGCCGTCGGCCGCGAGGTCGCGGATGCGAGCGAGGAAGCTCTCGTACAGGCCGCGGGCGAGACCGCCGCTGCGGCGGGCGATGATCACCTTGAGACCGACGTCGCGCGCCTGGGGCAGCAGCTCCAGCAGCGGCGCCAGCGGGTTACCCGCCGCGCTCGCGACCAGGTCGTAGTCGTCGACGATGAGGTAGATGTCGGGCCCGGTCCACCACGAGCGGTCCTTGAGCTGCTGCGGCGTCACGTCCGCGCCAGGGCAGCGCTCGCGCAGGACCCGCACGAGGTGCGTGACCATCGGCGTCAACGCGTCCGACGACGAGGCGTAGCCCGCGAGGTGATCCCCCTCGATCGCGCCGAGGAGCGTCCGGCGGTAGTCGACGAGCACGATCTTCGTCTGTTGCGGGGTGCCGCCGGCGACGAGGCCGGCGATGATCGTCCGCAGCGTCTCGGTCTTGCCGCACTCGCTGTCGCCCAGTACGAGGAAGAAGGGCTGCGTCTCGAACTGCAGCGTCGCCGCCGCGAGCTCGGACTCCCCCACACCGAAGACGGTGTGCGTCGGCGGCGCGTCCCGGCGCGCCGGGATCCGATCGCGGAGCACCAGGTCGGGCAGCATCCGTACCTCGGGCGCGTGGTCGGCGCAGCGCTCACCGATCTCGGCGACCAGGGCCTCCTGCGCCGCGGGCAGGTCCTCGGATCCGGCCCCGCAGGGAAGCGCCACGAGCATGTGCAACTGCTCCGAGGTGATGCCGCGGCCCGGGCGGCCGACGGGCACCGAACCGGCGACGCGGCGCCCCATCTCCGAATCCATCGGGTCGCCCAGCCGTAGTTCGATCCGGGTTCCGAGCTGGTCCTTCACGGCGGGGCGCACCTCGCCCCACCGCGACGCGGCGATCACCAGATGCACCCCGTAGGAGAGGCCCTGCGCGGCGATCGCGTTGACCTGCGGCTCGAGCGGTTCGAACTCGCTGCGCAGCACCTGCCAGCCGTCGATCACGAGGAAGACGTCACCGAACGGGTCGGTTCCGGCGGCCGGGTGTGCGCGGTACTGCTCCATCGAGGCGACGCCGTGCTCGCGGAAGGCGGCCTCGCGACGACGGATCACGCCCGTCACCTCCGCGACGGTACGTCGCACCCGGTCCGGGTCGAGGCGGCCCGCGACCGAACCGACGTGCGGGATTCCCGCGATGCTGGCGAGCGAACCGCCGCCGAAGTCCAGCGCGTAGAACTGCACCTGCCGCGGGGTGTGCGTGAGCGCCGCCGAGGCGATGAGTGTGCGCAGGGCCGTGGACTTCCCCGATTGCGGCCCGCCGACGACCGCGACGTTGCCCTGCGCGCCGTTGAGGTCCACGACCAGGAGGTCGCGACGCTGGTCGTAGGGCCGGTCGACGACGCCGATCGCGACCCGCAGCGGGGTGGAGTCGGTCCGCCGCAGGTGCTGTGCGAGTTCGCCCACGGCGGAGGACTCGTCGAGCGGCGGCAGCCAGACCTCGTGTGCCGGAAGGCCGTGACCGGCCAGTCGCGCGACCATGGTCTGCAGGAGCGACGGTGCGCCCACCGCCGGCCCGGCTGCGCCCGGCCGGTGCGACGTGGACGCGGGGTCCCCCGGCTGGGCGGGGATCCGCATGAGCCCCTCGGGCAGCCCGGACGAGCGGCGTCGCTCGATCGGGGCCGGGGCGTTGAGGTACTCCCGGACCGCGGCGCCGGCCGTCGTGCCCCGGCGGGCCGTCGACGCCGCGGAGGTGGGCGGCTCGTACTCGCCCGAGACGTAGCTGGCGTGGAAGCGGCGCGGTGGATCCGCGTCGAACTTGAGGTAGCCCGCGCCGGGCGTCGACGGCAGATGATACGCGTCCGGCACGCCGAGTACGGCGCGGGATTCGCTGGCGGAGAATGTTTTCAGCCCGATCCGATAGGACAGGTGCGAGTCGAGACCGCGCAGCTTGCCCTCCTCGAGCCGCTGCGAGGCCAGCAGGAGGTGGATGTGCAGCGACCGGCCGAGGCGGCCGATCGCGACGAACAGCTCCGCGAAATCCGGTTTCTGCGAGAGCAGTTCGGAGAACTCGTCCACGATGACGACGAGCGCGGGCAACGGTTCGAGCGGGGCGCCCGCGCGGCGCGCCTTCTCGTACTCGCCGACGTTGGCGAAGTTTCCCGCCCTGCGCAGCACCTCCTGCCGGCGGTTCATCTCGCCGGAGAGCGCGTCGCGCATGCGGTCGACCATCGCGATCTCCTCCTCGAGGTTCGTGATGACCGCGGCGACGTGGTTGAGCGTCTCGAGGCCGAGGAAGGTGGCGCCGCCCTTGAAGTCCACGAGCACGAGATTCAGCGCCTCCGGCGGGTGCGTCGCGACCATCGACAGCACCAGGGTGCGGAGGAATTCGCTCTTGCCGGAACCCGTGGCGCCGATGCAGAGGCCGTGGGGGCCCATGCCGTTCTCGGCGGCCTCCTTGAGGTCGATCTCCACCGGCTCGCCCCGCGGCCCCACTCCGATCGGCACCCGCAGCCGTTCGCGGGCGGTGCGCTCGCGCCACACGGTCTCGGGCGTGATCGCGGCGGCGTCGGTGATCCCGATCAGTGCGGGCAGGCCGGGATCGGTCGCGCCCGCGTCACCGTCGAAATCGAGGAGCTCCGCCATCGACGCCGGCCGGAACCGCCCGATCCGGCGCGCCGTGGCCTGCGCCGCACCCGCGGTGACCGCGTCCGGCTGCGCGAAGTACTCGACGCCGGCCGCGCTGCGTGCGCCGAGTCGCCGGGCGTCGTCGATCACGAGGTGCAGGCCGCCGCGAACGGCGAGAGCGTCGGGCTCGGGCGAGAGATCGAGCACCGTGACACCGTCGATCCCGACCGCGGCGTCGAGCGCGCCTCCGGGGGTCACCGCGATGCCACGGTCCAGCAGGATCACGACGTGCGTCCGGGTGGGATCGACGGGAGCGGAGCGCGCGAACGGACCGCGATCGGCGAGCTCCGGGGCGATCGCGTCCTCGAGTTCCGCGGCCGAGCCGTAGACCGTGCGCACCGGCCCCAGGCCGTCGCACTCCGTGGGATGTGCCGCGTGTGGAAGCCACTTCAGCCAGCCCCATTCGGCGGAGTCGACGTCGGGCGTGGCGGCGACGATCCGCACGTGGTCGGGGCCGTGCAGCGCGGCGAGGGAGAGGAGCATCGCGCGGGCCGTGTCGAAGACCTCGGCGCGTGGGCCGCTCAGCCCGACGGCGGGGAATCCGCGTAGGGCCACGGCGACGGGCAGTCCGGGCACCGAGGCGCCGTGCCGGACGAACCGGCGCAGCGCCACCGTCGACACCGGCTCGAGGTCCTCGAGCGGGCCGGTCTCCGGCGGGACGAGGCGGGTGGCGAGACGCTGGCTGCCGACCCCGACGCGCACATGGAGGAAGTCGGGATCGGCGGGCCTGCGCTCCCACATCCGGCGCGTGCCGACGCAGCCGGGGAGCGCGGCCGGATCGGGATGGATCCATTCGAGGGCGGCCCGCTGCTCGGTCCGGGTGCGGTCCACCTGGGAGCGGATCTGCCCCAGGTAGCGCAGGTAGTCCTTGCGGTCCTCGTTGAGCTCCGCCGCGGACGCGCCGTTGCCGCGGTTGTTCATGCCGTACATGCCGAACATCGACATGAGCATCATGATCGGGAACATCATCATGAACGGGCTCTGCATCATGGCGCTGCCCGAGGTGAACATCAGCGCGATCATGCCGATCACGGCGACCACCATGACCACCGGCAGGAGCTTGGCGAGCAACCCGCCCGGGACGGCGCGCGGGATCTCGGGCGGCGCCTGGAGCGCCACCTCGCCGCCCGGCGTGCGCGGCGGCGCGAGTCGCTGCTTGCGCGCGAAACCCTCTGTGACCGGCTCGAAAACCAGGTCGGTCGTGTCAGCCACGCTGGGCCTCCCCCGAGACTGCGGCGCGCCCCCACGCGCCGTCGTGGGCATCACTGTGCACCGTCCCGGCCGTGGGCGGAGGACTTTCGACGAACTTCGGCAGGAAGGGAACCGATCGCGACTCTGGTGCGTCCAATGAGTATCGGGCCCTGCTTCCGCGGGCGCGGGCGAGGGCATGGAGGGGGCGCTGTGACCGACGTGATGGAGGAGACGACCGCCGAGGTGGCGCGACTGAGTCGCGTCTCGGTGCTGTGCGGCGGGGCGCAGGTCGATGTCTCTCTGCCGCTGCTCACGCCGACGGAGGTGCTGATCCCGGAACTGGTGCGGCTCTTCGGCGACCGGATCGGTGGCTCCGCGGAGTCCGCGTGGTCACGACCGTGGCGCCTCGCGCCGGTCGGGGGCGAGCCGCTCCCGGGCCCGCAGACTCCCGCGGACGCCGGCATCTCCGACGGGGCGCTCCTGGTCCTGTTCGTGGCGGAGGCCCCGCCCCCGCCGCCGATCTTCGACGACGTCTTCGACCGCACCGCAGCAGATCTCGTCACCGGACGCCGCTGGGACGAACGGGCTGCCCTGATCATCGGCCTGATCGTGCTCGGCCTGGCGACGCTCGCCACGGGCGCGGTCGCGCTGCGGCTCGGCCTCGGTCCGCGGAGCGCCGACGGCGCGCGACCCGCGGTCGACCACGTCTTCGGGCAGTTGTGGTGCGGCGCCACTGCTCTGGCACTGCTCACCGGTGCGGTGCTGTCGAGCCGCCGGACGGCCGCACCGGGCCCCGTGCCCACGGCGCTCTCGATCTGCGCCACCGTCCTCGCCGGTGTGACCGGTGCGCTCGTCGTGCCTCTCGGCGCAGACGGTCGCTACGGCCCGCCGCACGCGCTCCTCGCCACCGCGACGGCCGCCGTCGCGGCGCTGGTTGCGCTGCGGTTCACCGGCCGCGGCACGGTGGTGCACACGGCACTCCTCACCGCCGCCGCCGTCGCGGGCCCGGCGATGTTCGCGGCCCTCTGGCTCCCCGGGCACCGGGCCGCGATCGGCGCCACCGTCGCCGTGGTCGCGTACCTCGTACTGGTCTTCGCCGCTCGGATCGCCGCCGTAGCGGCGCGCCTGCCGCTGCCGCACGTGCCGGCGGCGGGCGAGCGGATCGACCCCATCGACGACGACCCGCCGCCCACGGTGGCCGGTGTCGGCGCGGTCGCCGCGGGCCTCGACGACGAGCCGCAGGAGCGGGACGTCCCGCCGCGATCCGATCTCGCGCAGCTCATCTGCACCGGGATCACCGTCGGCGCCGCGACCGCCGGGGCGGTCGCCACGCTCGCCGTCGGCGCGGCCACGCGCGAACTGCCGGGCCATCACCTCGCTTTCGCGCTGGTCATGGCCGTGGCCTTCTGCCTGCGCGGCCGCACACACGCCGAACCCGTGCAGGCGAGCGCGGGCGTGCTGGCCGGTGCGACGATCGCGATCGGCACCGCCGTGAGCCTCGCGTGGGGATTCGGCTCGTGGCCGGTGGTGGGGCTCGTGGGGCTCGCGGCGATCGGCGCCCTCGCGCTCGCGTGCGGCGCCCTCGCCCCGGGGATCGTCTTCAGCCCGGTACAGCGCCGGCTGGCGGAGCTCGGCGAGTACCTCACGATCGCCGCGGCCGGCCCCCTGTTGGGCTGGGTCTGGGACGTCTACGCCACCGTCCGGAACCTCTGATGGGGCGGCGGATCCGGGCGGCGACCGCGGCGGCCGTCCTCAGCCTCGCGGTGCCCGTGATCCCCGGCGCGCCGGTGGCCGCCGATCCTCCGCCCGACGGTGCGCCGCGCGGCCCCGTCGGCCCGCTCGCGCCCACGGTGCAGCGTTCCCAGTGCAACACGCTCCGCACCCAACCCGGAACCGACTACGCGCGCCCGGACCACGTCGCGCGTTCCCTGCGCTTCGACCACGCCTGGAGATTCACGCGCGGGGAGGGCCAGAAGGTCGCCGTCATCGACACCGGTGTCACACCGCATCCGCGGCTCGGCGAGGTGATCGCGGGCGGTGACTACGTGGCGACGGGCGACGGCCGCGACGACTGCGACGCGCACGGCACGGCCGTCGCGGGGATCATCGCCGGCCGGCCCGCACCCGGCGACGCCTTCTCCGGGGTCGCCCCCGCGGCGACGATCATCGCGATCCGTCAGGCCAGCGCCGCCTTCGAACCGCAGCAGCGCGGCGTGAACAGCCACGGCAACGTGACCACGATGGCGTACGCGGTGGTGCGCGCCGTGGACCTGGGTGCCACCGTCGTGAACATCTCCGAGGTGGCCTGCGCGGGTTCGGAGTCCGCGCTCGGCGACGGGGCCCTCGGGCGCGCTGTGCGATACGCGGCCGACCGGAACGTGGTGGTGGTCGCGGCCGCCGGCAACGTCGCCTCGGGTACCGCCTGCGCGGAGCAGAACGCGAATCCCGCCGCGCCGGCGACTCTCGCCTCGCCCGCCCGGTTCGCCGATCACGTGCTCGCCGTGGGTGCGACGGAGCCGGACGGGCGGGCGGCCGAGTTCTCCCTGGCCGGGCCCTGGGTCACGGTCGCCGCGCCGGGTACCGACGTGACCACGCTGGAGCCCCGCGGAATCGGGCTCGCCAACGCCCAGGTCACCCGCGAGGGCACCGCCCCGCTCGCCGGCACCAGCTACGCGGCGCCCTACGTCGCCGGAGTGGCCGCCCTGGTGCGCGCCCGGTTCCCGCAGCTCACCGCGGCCCAGGTGCGCAGCCGGATCCTCGCGACCGCGCGCCGGTCCGCGGGAATGGGCGGGGCCGGGATCGTCGATCCCGTGGCGGCGGTATCCGCCGCTCTCCCCGGCGAGGCTCCCGCGCCGGGCCGGCTGGACATCTCGCCCGCGCCGGCACCGGACACCCGGCCACGCACCATCGCCCTCGGCGGCGTGGCTCTGCTGCTCGTGGCCGCCGTCGCGGCCTGCCTCGCTCGCCGCTGACCGGCCGCCCGGTTCACCGGTCCACGGTGACCGGCGTACCGTCGCGGGTCACCGACGCGGCGGCCCGGGTCAGATCGGGACCCGCCGGGATCGCAGCCAGCACGGACCAGGCCACGGGGCGCGGCTTGTGCTGCAGGCCCAGGATGCGGGCGGTCTCCGCATCCGGGATCCCATACCGGACACCCGAGTCCGAGACGTAGAACAGACCGTCGCGGCGCTCGCCGCCGGGCTCCGCGGCCACGACGTACTCGCCCGTTCCGGCCGGTACGGACGCCGCATCGAGCGCGTCCCCGGCACCGTCGGCGCCCGCCAGCGCGACGGGCGCTCCGGGGCCGGGCACGGCCCGGAAGGTACGCAGCTCGACGCCACCACCGCCCTCGCCGTCGGAGGCCGCAGCCGCACAGACCACCGGTGCGTCGCGGACCGCACGCAGCGAAGGCCGGCGATCGGGCAGGTCCGCGACGGGCACCACGCGACGCGTCGCGGCCGCGGCCACGGTGGCGGCCGACGCCGTCCCGATCGGCGCGCCCGTGGGATCGCCGGCGCGGATCAGATCGGCCGCCCACGCACCGATCGGCTGCACGCCGTCTGCGAGAACGAGGTACAGGCGGTCGCGGTCGGTGTCGGAGACGCGCACCACGTCGCCGACGCGGGCGCCGTTGACGGCGACCGACGGCTGGCCGCGCGCCGGGACCTGCGGAATCACGATCGGATCGATCTGATCGAAGGCGTTGAGCAGGGGCGCGCTGATCGCGCGGGCGGGGGCACCGTCGAGCCCGGCGAGCCTGCGCACCACCGGATCCGACGGGTCCACCGCGGCGCGGACGCCCCGGAACAGCAGGTAGTGGTCGCCGTCGCGGCGGACGAGCACGGCACCGTCGTCCGCGGCGCCCGAGTCGACCGACGAGACCATCGTGTCGAGGGCGTCGCGCGCAGCGGGCTTGTCCGACGGCGCCAGGCGGGTCCGGTCGCACAGCAGCCAGGGCGACGCGCCCTCGTTCCACGCCGAGGTGGGGCCGAGGATCTGTGCTGGCGCACCGACGATCCCGACCTCCGGCCCGCGACGGAAGTCGCTGAGCCGCTTGTCCTTCACGGATGTCGGTTGTGCTGCTTCGCCGACCACCAGGCGCGCGGAGGCGAGCCCGGTGACCGGATGGAGAACATCGTCCACCCGGACGTACAGTGCGCCGGACTCCTTGGCCAGCACGATCTTCGCGTCGCCCACCGCGCCCTGCGGGCGGAGCAGGGCGAGCACACCGCAGCCGCCCGTGATCACGAGCGCGAGCACCAGTCCGGCGATGAGCGAGCGCGACTGCGAGGCCATCGGATCCGAGATCATGCGGGGATCCCGCCGCAAGAGCGCATGATCCATCCGCCGCAGGATGAATCGGTACCCGCTCACCTGCGCGCGCGTGGTCAACTGCTTCCGCATGACGCCCTCCCCCAAGGTGCGTGTCGGCCGCTTCCCCCGAAGCGGCCGTCCTGACAGGGAGAATACGGTACTTTCGGCGCACGGCAGCGCGTTTCGGGGGAGACGTCCCGCCGCCCGAGGGGGAACGGAAATGGAACAAGCAACCGGATCGACCGGACTCGTCGCGCCCGGGCGCTGGCATCGTGCGGCGTGGCCCTCGAGCGGGGCGGTCCTCCTCGCGGAGGCCGCCGCGGCCGCAGCCGGCCTCGGCGCCGCCGCGCTCGATGCGCCGCACTGGGCGGCCGCCACCGCGGCGCTGGCGATCGGCGCGGGGGCACTCGTCCGGGTGCGCGGCACGTCGGGGGCGGAGTACGCGGCGGACCGGCTCCGCGGCCGCACCGCCGCGGCCGCCACCGTCGACACGGCGCCGTACCCGGGTGGCGGCGAGATCGGAGTCCGTCGATCCGGCCGCCGGTCCACGGCCTTCGTGCGGCTCGCCCCTGCGGCCCCTCAGCTGGTGGCTATGCTCCGCCAGGAGGACCCCGGCGTGCCGCTGGGCCTGCTCGCCGGCCTGCTCCGACACGCGGACACTCCGATCGCCCGAATCGACCTGCTGTTCGCGGGCGGGCGGGCGGCGGGCGAGCCGCCCGCACCGCGGGCGCGCTATCAGCAACTGCTCGGGCCGCTGCACCGATGGGCCACGACGGAGGTGTTGATCGCGGTGACGATCGACCCCGCCGACTGCGCGGCCGCCTGCGCGCGGCGCGGGGGCGGACCGTCGGCCGAGCTCCGGGTCGCCGCGCTCGCGGCGCAACGGACCGTCGACGTGCTCCGCGCGCAGGGGATCACGGCGGTCGCGCTACGCCCGTCGGAGGCCGTCGGTATCGACCCCGCGCCACCGGCGGACTCCGCACCGTGTGACCCGGAGGCCCTCGCCCGAGGCGAACTGACCTCCTTGTTCTCCAACGACGGGCCCGGCCGCGCCGGCGTCTCGGTGCGCCTCGACGACACCGGCGGTGTCCGACTCGGGGCGTGGAGATCCGCGCACGGAGCGGAGGAGCCCGCGCGACGCGGAGATCACGAGGTGAGCGGCCCCGCGCAGGCGATCGAGACACTGCACGTCCCACTCGGCGGCTGCGGACAGGTCCTGGGCTCGGACGCGACCGGCGGGCCCGTCGCGGCGCGCCTGCACGGTCGCGGCGTCCGCACCGTGTGGGCGGCGGTGGCCGACGACCCGGCGCGACAGCTCGTGGAGCGGGCGGTCGCGACCGGAGCACGGGTGCTCATCGTGACCGGTCGGCCGGCCGTCTGGCAGCCGCTGGTGAACTGGGTGGGTTCGCCACGCCACCTGTGGATCTCCGGCTGGCACCTTCCGCCGCAGTACGCGGGAATCGGCCCCGCGGACTACACGGTGACCGTCCTCGACGGCACCGCCGCGGGACTGACGCCGGGCTCGGTCGAGCCCGCCGGGACGGTGTGGCGCATCGAGCAGGCGGGGATCTCCCCCGTGACCGAGGCCGACGTGGTGCTCAGCCAGCCCCTGCCGGGAATGCTGACGGTGCGTACCGACGGGGGTGCGGCGACGCTGCGGCTCGTCGCCTGACCGGGACCGCCGCGACACGGCTCGGGCCCGGTAGCCGTCGCCGGCTGCCGGGCCCGAGTCCGTCGGTGCGACGGAGTGTCTACGTCCAGCCCTCCGCGGCCTTGGTGTTGGTCTGCTGCATGGACGCCACCGCGTTCTCGGCCGCGGTCCGCACGCGCCCGAGCAGGTCGTTGATGTCCTCGAAGCTGGTGTTCCAGCGGGTCTGCACCGCCTGATAGGCGGTCGCCGAGTCCGGGTCCTCCCACGCGCCCGCGAACTTGTTCTGTTCGGTGCGGATCGCGTCGGCCTGCTGGATCAGCACCGTGGTGCGCTGCGCGATGTCGTCGAGCGCTCCCCGGATGGTGGCGTAGTCGTAGCGGATCATGTCGCTCATGCTGTGGTCTCCCCCTGTGTCGTTCGGACGCGCTCTAGAGGCTGAGCGCGGTGATGTCGGAGGTGTTCTGGTCCTCCTGCGTGCGGTAGCTCGTCGTGTTGCCCGAGAGCATGGTGCTGATGTCGACGAGCGCGGTGTTCACCTTCGCCGCGCTCTCGTCCCACCGCGCCATCACGCCCAGGAAGGCGACCTGGGCCGCGCCGGCCCACACCCCCTGGGTGGCCTCGACGTCGCCGCGCAGCTGGTTCAGGGTCGTCTTCATCTGCGCCCCGAGGTCGTCCAGCGTGTCGGCGCCGGTCTTCATCGACGCGAGTTCGGCCCTGGTTCCGGTTGCCATTTCGTGCTCCTCCCCGCCGGACGTGCCGGCACCGTCGGCCCGCGCCCGGTTGGCGCGCACCGTTCCCGGTCACGGCGTCCAGCCGCCCCCCGGAAGTTCCTCGCAGGCGCGCCGCAGCGCCCTGCCGATGCGGTGTGCGCTGCCGTCGGCGACGGAGATCCACGCTCCCGTGCCCGGCTCGCTCGCCGTCCGCACCACGACCCGCCCGCTGGGCGCGTCGATGACCGCCACCACCACCGCACACCGGTGATCGCCTGCGTACAGCGTGAACTCGACGCTGCGCTGCGAGCGCGCGAAGATCCGCCCGATCAGGCGCGCGGCGTCCGCGTCCACGCCGGTCGCCCGCAGCGCGGCACCGATCTCGCCCGCGTCGCCGGCGCGCAGCGCCGCCCGCCCCGCCTCGGCCGGGAACGACGCCGCGACCGCGGGATCCGCCGGCCGCCCGCCTCCCAGAACCGGAGCGACGAGCGCCGCCAGCCGGTCCGCGGAGCCGTCGCAGTGCGGCAGGTCGACGGTGGCGGTGCCCGCCGCGCGCACCACCCGCGCGGTCAGATGCCCCGACCGGGCCAGGCACAGCCGCGCGTCCAGCGCGCCCGACGCGCGGGCCTCGATCCGCACCTGCGCGGCGGCCAGCACGCCCAGCGCGGTGGCTTCGTCGTCGTCGAGATCGTTGTCGGGCAGCGCATCCGGTGCGCGCAGGTCGGTGTGCCGCGGGTCGGGCGGCGTCCACAGCACGGGCGGCACCTCGGTACCGAACCGGGCGCTGAGCGCTGCTACCGCGTGCGCCGTCACGACGACTCCGCCAGCGACTCGCCGTGTGCGCCGAGCACCGCGGGAGCGGCGTGGACGACGAACGCATCGGGCTCGTCATCCGCACCGTCGGAGGGCACCGCGCCCGTGGTCTGCACTGCGTGCTTCGCCGCCGCAGCGGCGCCCGCCGCGCCCATCATGCCGGCGGGCATCATCGGGATCCCGCGGCCGGCGGCCGACGACGTGCCGGACGCCGACGCGGCCGTAGTGGCGCCGCCGCCGCCCTGTTCGCGCTGCAGTACCCCCACGGGGAAGGCGCCGAGAGGAGCAGCGGGCGCGCCGACCGCACCGGCGCCGCGGCCCGTTGCGGATCCGCCTCCGGCGCCCTTGTCCTTGGTCGTCCGGCTGCGGTCGACCGGAAGGCTCGGCGGCGCCGCGAACTCCCACGGTGCGCGGAGCGGTTCCGCGGCCCGCTCGAAGCCGGTCATGACCGCGGCGGCGGTGCCGTGCGCCTGCTGCTCGACGCGCTCGGAATCCGCCGCGGCGCCGACCAGGGCGGCGACCGCGGGCTCCGCGCCGCCCGCCGCGGCCGCCGCCTGGGCGTTCTCGCGATCCGTGCGGATCCGGGCTGCGTCGGCCACCGATGGCATCGCGCGGGCCGCGGTCTCGTACGCAGCGGCCTGCCCGGCGAGCTTCGCGGCGTATTCGGCGAGGTCGGCCGCGTGCCGCGCCAGCCAGCGCGCGTACTCGGGGAGCGGGCCGGTGCGCCGGACGTCGGATTCCCTGCGCCCCATGTCCACCGCGCCGTCGAGCCGCACGACGAGTCGGTCGAGCTGGACGGCGGCCGCGCCGTACGCCGAAGCGAGGCGCGCGGTCTCCTGCGCCGCCGTGGTGAGGGGCTGCGCGCCCGCCGCGCCCAACAGATCACCCGCCAGCCGCTCGGTGGTGCGGGTCGACCAGTCGACTCCGGTGAAGCCCGGATCGCGGGGCACCGTCAGACCACCAGGCCGAGGGTGGCGCCGAGTTCCGAGTCCCCGCGCTGCACCGCGGTGACGTGACCCGATACGGCGTCGCCGAGGCGGCGCAGGTCGGCGACCGCGGTCTCCGCGGCGCGGAATTGTGCCTCCCCCATGCATTGCGTCGTCCGCGCCACCGTGACCGAGACCTCGTCACGGCCCGTCGCCGCCGGCGCTGCGTGCGCCTCGAAGCGCTTCTGCGCGCCGCGCAGGTCCTCGACGATCCGATCGATGCCGCGGGCGATCTCCCGCGCCTCCTGCGGATCCATGCTCAGCTTGCTACCGGTCACGATCTGTACTCCCCCCGAAGTTCGTCCCTATCCATTAGACGCACCGGCTCCCGGTACGGTTCCGCCTCTCACAGGCGAAGTTCCACGTCCGGCTCGTCGTACTGTTCCGCGGGCAGCGCGTCGCCCACCACCTGCGGGCCGACGAGCGGCAGATCGCCCACCACGCGTTCGCCGTTGTCGCTGGTGACGAGGTAGTCGGGCACCGAATGGTCGCCCGCCGCCGCGCCGCGGGCCCCCGCCGCCCCCGCAGCGCCCATCGGCATCATCGGCGCCGCCATGCCGCCCCGGGTCACGACGTCCGACGAAGCCGGCACCGTCCGGGCGCCGCCCTCCACGACCGGCGTGCGGGACGCCGGGGTGGCCGACTGCGGCTGCGCGAGCGAGGCCGCGGCGGCGCCGGCGCCGCCGATCCCGCCGTACCCGCCTCCGCCGGCACTGCCGCCGCCCGTTCCCGCGCCCGTGCCGGTGACGGCCGTGGCCGCCGGGAAGTCACCCGGCGACGACGATTCCGTGTCCTCCGCCGCGTCCTCACCGGCGCCGGACTCCGCGAGCCCGCTCAGCGCCTCACCCGCCGCGGTCGCGGCGCCGACCGCGGTCTTGACGGCTCCCGACACGGTGTCCGTGGCGAGCTTGCCGACGGCCGTGACGGCCCCCGTCGCCGCCGAGACCACGCCGGGAACGATCGATGCGGCGGCCTGCGCCGCTGCGCTGGCGGCCGTCGTCGGCGGAGTGGCGACGGGGACCTTGCGGCCGGCCGCCCCCACCTGGGCGCTGAGCCCGGAGAGCTGGCTCTTGGTGCGCGACACGACCTCCGTCGCCTGCGCGAGGTGCTCCTGGGCTGCGGCGACGGCCGCAGCCTGGCCGGGCGGGAGCCACAGCGACGGGCCGAGCGCCGAGATTACCGCCATGAAGGAGTCGATGATCGCCTGCAGCTCCGCCTCGCCGGTGCCGACGACCGTCGCGGCCTCGCCGACCGCGGTCGACAGCTCGGCGCCCTGCTCGGCGACCAGCCCCGTGCCGGTCGCGGCCTCGAGCCCCTTACCCGTCGCGGCGGTGGCCGCGGGCCCCTGCCACACCGAGGAGAGTTGGCTGATCGCCTGCATCCCCATCGACACGCCCTGCTCCAACGCCTTCGACGCTCCCGAGAGCGCCGCCGACGGGTCGAGGCCCTCGAAGCTGCCGGATCCGAACGTCGAGAGCAGGTCCGTCATGGGTTTCACCAGCCCCGCCACGTCGAAGCCGGGCACCTGCGGGGCCTCCGGCACGCCCTTGGGTGCCGCCGGAAGCTCCTGCTGCGGCGGCGGTTCCGGGGCCGTGGGCACGGGCGGAAGCCCGAGCGCCGCCAGCACCTCGTTGACGGGCCGGTCGAGGAGCGCGCGGATGGCGGGATCCAGCACGGTGTCCGGGGCCACCGGCGCCCCGGCGGGGTCGGCCACCGTCAGATCCCCGCGGAGCTCAGCCCCGCGACGTTGCCCGCCTCGGTGAGGCCGTACGCGGCGACCGTGCCGGCGGACGACGCCGCGATCGCGCCGTACAGCACGGCAAGCTCGGCGACCGACTCCACGTGGACGGCCTGCGCGGCCGTGAAGGCCGCGAGGAAGTCCTGCCCGATCAGGCCGAGCGCCGGATTGAGGGCCGCGACGTTGGCCGCCGCGTCCACCGTTCCCGCCGTCGCGACCGCCGCTCCGATCCCGGCGTTCGCGGCCCCGAAGGCCGAGATCGCCGAATTCACCGCCATGAACATTGTTCTCCCCCGTCGTCTGCAGCGGGCCCGGTGCGCGAGGCCCTCATGAATTGGACGCACCAGCTCGGGATTCGGATCCCGATTCCCTGTCCGATCGCGCGGTCAGCCGGCCGCGAAGTCCGCGTGGAAGCGCTCCATGACCGCGGCGCGGCGCGCCTGCACCTCGCGTGCCGCCACCGCGCACACGTCGACGATGCGCCTCCCGAGAACGGCGCCGTCGGACCTGCAGGCCGCCGGGGTCAGCGTGAGCCCGACGAGGGCGCACACTCCGTCGAGCTCCACACGGATCGCGCCGTCCGGGCTCGAGACCGCGACGCGGACCCCGTCGAGCTCCGCGCTGGTGCGCCGCAGCAGGTGCAACTGCTCATGCGCGCGGGCCTCGATCCGGTCCATCTCCGCGCTCATCAGACCCTCCGCAGCCAGGTGCCGACGGTCTCGTCGCGGGCGGACGGAACCGGCGGCGGCTCCGGGAGCCGCATCGCGCGCAGCACCTCTGGCCCCACCCCCGCGCGCTCCAGTTCGGCGCGACGACGCAGGCCCGCAGTGGTCGCGGCCTCCTGGCAGAGCCGGACGACGGCGTCGGCCAGATCCTGCGGCTCGCGCCGCAGCTCCGTCCGCTCGATGGCGATGTGCAGCGGTGTCCCCTGCTCGTTGGCGCGTACCCGCACACCACCATTCGTGGATGTGGCGATGTTCATCCGTTATCCCCCTTCATGTGTCACTCCTCCCGCACGGTGCCGACGGCACGCTCGCACGCGCCCGCCAGCGGAGCCGCGGTGCGCCCCGCCTCGCAACCGACGCTGAGTTGCGCGGCGCCCGCGACCACGACGTACCAATCCACGAACCGCTCCGCGTCGATCCGCTCGCGATAGCCGATCACCTCGCGCCCGGCGACGAGCGTCCTGGGGTTGAGGTCGGTGATGCGGCGGTCGGAACGTCGCGCGAGGGCCGACTCCAGGTCGGCCGCGACGGCGACGATGTCCGACGGTGCCCGCAGCCGCGTGCGGACCACGGTGACGCGGCGGCCGTCGTCGGCCTGCGCCAATCGCCGGTCGGGTCCCGGCTCGGTGACCGCCCAGCCCTGCGGCAGATCGACGGAGGCGCCGTCGAAGGCGACGCGGACGAAGGTCTCCGCAGCCGGCGTGGGCCGTCCCGGGACGGACGGGGGCGCGCCGGGCAGACATGCGGCCGCACCCGCGGCGACCACCCCGACGGTGCCCGCGCCCGCCGCGATCAGCGGCCACCGCCGGCGCGGGCCCCGCTGTGCGGCGGACGGTTCCGGAGATTCCTCGGCCGCGCGACCGGGCGATGACGGCGACGGCGCCGCATCCGGTCGGAGCGCGAGCACCACCTCGGGATCGACGCGCACCACGCGCCACAGGTGCACCGTCGCCAGCGCGGCGCGGACCGCGCGGTAGACCTCGGGCGGACCATCGACGAGGGCCTGATCGACGTCGTCGTCGAAGACCTTGCGGGCGGCGCGGAGCGGGTCCGGGTGGGACGCGGATTTCACAAGGCTCCAGGCACCGTCGGCGAAGGCGAGGACATGCGCCTGCGCCACCGGGCGACGGCATTCGAGGACGAGCGCGCGGCGGCAGAAGAGCACGCCCTCGGCCCGGACGATGGCCTCGGCGCGCGAGAGGACGTCGGCGTCCACCCCCAGCGACGCCGCCGCGGCGGCGATCAGGCTGCGGCGCGGCGCGCCGAAGACGCTGGGTGCCAGCACCGTCCACGCCCGCGATGGGGCGCTCCCGCTGGCGGCATCGGCCAGCCACTGCGCCCATTGCCGCGTGGCGACCGCGGGCGCGACGAAGTCGTCCACGTCCGCCGGCGCCGCCGTCGACCGCACGGCACCGTCCGGCCCGCGTACGTACCATTCATCCCCCGCGCAATCGATGACGATGCGCTCCGGGTCCCCCAACCCGATCATGCGGGGGAGACTAGCGCGTGACGGGCTCTGCCGGGGCGGCTTCCGCGGATTCGCGCTTGCGGGCGCGGCGGCGGCTGATCACGGTGACGGCGATGGGGATGATGATCGTCAGCGCTGAGCCGATGAACAGGATCTCCAGGTTGTTCCGGAGGAACGGGATCCCACCGAGGAAGTAGCCGAGCAGCACGATGCCGTCGCACCACAGGATCGAGCCGAGCACGGAGAACAGCGTGAACTTGCGGTGGTCCATCTTCGAGAAGCCCGCGAGCACCGGCACCAGCGTGCGGACGATGCCGATGAACCGGGCGAAGAGCACCGTGAACGGGCCGTACTTGTCGAAGAAGGCGTAGGTCTTGTCCACCGGGCCCTGCCCGATGAAGTTCATGATCCTGCCGCGCATCACCTTCGGGCCGGCGTACCGGCCGAGGGCGTAGCCGCACTGGTCGCCGATGATCGCCGCGATCGGCAGGAACAGCAGCAGCTGCCACAGCTGCGCGAAGGGCTGCGGCTGCGCCGCGAAGATGCCCGCGGTGAACAGGATCGAATCCCCCGGGAAGATGAAGCCCACGAGCAGGCCGGTCTCGATGAAGATCAGCAGCACCAGGCCGATCAGGCCCGCGGAGCCGAGGAAGCCGGTGACGTCGAAGGGGTTCACATCACCCGAGTATCCACGCGACGGGCATCGCGATCATGAACTCCCGGCGAACGGCGGCTCAAGCTCCGTCAGTCGCCGCAGCAGCCGTCCGCACCCGACCCGGCACCGTCGACCTCGCGCTTCTCGCGGGTGACCCGGTTGCGCTCGGCGAGCTCGTCGTCGGCAGGGTAATCCACGCGCACCAGCGTGAGGCCGCAGGCGGCGGCGACGTTGATCGCGCTGGAGCGTTCGCGCTCGTCGAGGAGCCCGGCGACCCAGTCGGCGGACCGTCGGCCCTCCCCGACCGCGGCGACCGCCCCGACGAGGGAACGCACCATCGACCAGCAGAAGGCGTCGGCGGAGACCTGTGCCGTGCACACCCCGTCATCGCCCTGCGACCAGGAGAAGCGCTGCAGCTCGCGGACCGTCGTCGCGCCCTCGCGGCGGCGGCAGAAGGCGGCGAAGTCGTGCAGGCCCAGAAGCCGGTCGCTCGCCTGCTGCATGCGACCCAGGTCGACGGGCCGCCGCCACGGGGCGGTGTCGCGGGCGCGCAGGGGGTCGGCGCCGTAGGGCGCGTCGGTGAGGCGGTACTCGTAGTGTCGGCGCAGCGCCGAGAAGCGGGCGTCGAACTCCGCGGGCGCTTCGGCGATCGCCGTGACCCGCACGTCCTGCGGGAGCATCCGCGCGAGCCGCCGCACCAGGCCGTCCGGCAGGGCGACATCGGTGTCGAGGTGCGCGACCTGCCCCGTGGCGTGCACGCCGGCATCGGTGCGGCCGGCCACGGTGAGCTGCACCTCCGTGCGCAGCACGGTGCCGATCGTCTCCTCCAGCACGCCGCACACCGTGCGCCGTTCGGGCTGGCGGGCCCAGCCGCTGAAGTCGGTGCCGTCGTAGGCGATGTCGAGGCGATAGCGAGTCATATCGCCGTCAGACTCTACCGGGGCGAGGCCGGTGCCAGGCCCGCCGCCAGGCCGTCCAGGTAGCGCGTGAGGGCGGTGTCGAGCAGCACGTCGGCGTCGTAGGGGTAGCTGGTGTGCAGCATCTCCGCCATCACCGGGAAGCGGTCGGCGGGCGCCGCGGCGCGCAGCTCGCCCAGCTGGGTGTCGATCCACTCGTCCTCGGTGACGCCCGTGGCGGCGCGGTCGGCCAGTTCCGGCTCGATCGTCGCGCCCAGGCCGCGCACGAGGTTCAGCAGGCACAGGTACTCGGTGAACGCCGCGCGCGGCGGCAGTCCGGCGGAGCGGAGCGCGCCCAGCAGGTGCTCCGACATCGGCATCGCGCCGGGCATCACCGCGGGGCGGGTCATCGACATCGCCGCCGGCAGCCACGGGTGGGCCTGCATGGACTCCCACAGCGCGCGGAGGACCGCCTCGACGTCCTCCCGCCAGTCGGCGGTGCGGGGCGGCGGTTCCAGCTCGCCCAGCACCCGGTCCAGCATCGCCGCCTGCAGCTCGTCGCTGCTCGGCACGTACCGGTACACCGCCATCGTCGGGATCTCGAGGGCCGCCGCGAGCCGGCGCATCGAGACGGCCTGCAGCGACTCGGCGTCGGCGATCGCGACGGCCGCGGCGATCACATCGGCGGCGGTCAGCTCCGGGGCGCGCGGGCGGTCCGGAGCCAGCACGACGCTGCCACGGCCCGGGGCCGAGTCGATCAGCCCGTCGGCCTGGAGCAGAGCGAGCACCTTCGAGGCGGTGGCCATCGCGACACCGTGATCGCGCATGATCGCGCGGGTCGACGGTGCGCGGTCCCCCGGCCGCAGCCGGCCCGACGCGATGCGCTCGCGGAGCACCGCGGCGATCTCCTCGGCGCGGGTCACCGGAGGCCCGATGCACTAGTGCACTTTGCGTGAATAGCCACGTCAACACTGTAGCGGACAGCGCTTGATACGGCGTACGTTCGCTCTATGCATCAGCTTCGAATCCTCGTCAGCGGCGCATCCATCGCCGGTCCCGCCGCCGCTCTCCTCCTCGCCCGCCAGGGCCACCGCGTCACGATCGTCGAACGCGCACCGTCGTTGCGGGCGGGCGGACAGACCGTCGACCTGCGCGGCGCCGGCCGCACCGTGATCGACCGGCTCGGCCTCGGCCCCGCCAGCACCGAGCGGCTGCTCGACCAGCGCGGCATCGTCAAGGTCGACGCCCACGGGCGACGCGGCGCGGCCATGCCCGTCGAGGCCTTCGGCGGCAACGGCGTCGTCTCCACCCACGAGATCCTGCGCGGCGACCTCGCCGAGGTCCTCGTCGACGCCGTTCCCGACGACGTCGAGTACCTATGGGACGACACGGTGACAGCGATCGCGCAGGACGGGAACCGGGTGCACGTCGATTTCGAGTCCGCGCCGGCCCGGGAGTTCGACCTCGTCATCGGCGCCGACGGCCTCGGCTCCGCCGTGCGGCACGCGGCGTTCGGGCCCGACGGAGACGCCCTGCGCCCCATCGGCCTGCGGTACGCCTGGTTCACCGCCACCATCGACGAGGACACCCGCGGCTGGTACCTCATGCACACCGCGCGCCGCGGCCGCGTGGTCTCGGTCCGGCCGTCGCGCACCGACGGCACCGTCAAGGCCGGGCTCGCGATCCGCGGCACCGACGCCCGGCGACTGAGCCGCGAGGAGCAGTTCGCGCTGTTCGAGCGGGAGTTCGCCGACCTCGGCTGGGTCGCACCGCAGCTGCTGCGCGCCATGCGCACCGCCGGCGACTGGGCCTACCAGGACCTCGCGCAGGTGAAGCTCGACGCGTGGACTCGCGGCCGCGTCGCCCTCGTCGGGGACGCGGGCTACTGTCCCACCCCGCTCACGGGCCTCGGCACCACCCTCGCGCTCGTGGGCGCGTACGTCCTGGCCGGCGAACTCGGCCGCGCCGAGGGCGACGTGCCGCGCGCGCTGGCGCACTACGACGCGATCATGCGCCCGTTCGTCACCCCGGCGCAGGAACTCCCGCCCGGCAGCCCGTCCGGGTTCGCGCCGAGGGGCCGACTGGGCATCGCTCTGGGCGATCTCACCTACCGCACGGCCACGACGTGGCCGATGCGGCTGGTATGGGCGGCGCAGTTCGCGAAGGCCGACGGCATCGACCTCCCCGCGTACGCCTGAGACGCTTCACGATGTCGAGTTCTGCGGCGGTGCGCGTGCGCGGGCGCATCTCCGCGTGCACGGAACTCGATACCGTGAGCGGCGTAGCGTCGGGACGATGACCGTTACCGCACAGACCGTCACCGTGACCACCGACCTCCCGCCCGCCGTCCTGTTCGCCGCTCTCACCCGGCCCGCGGTGCACGCGGCCGCCGACGGCTCCGGGATGCTGCGCGGCGTCTCCGCCGACAGCCCCGAGACGATCTCCGGCGTCGGCGACGTCTTCGGGATGGAGATGACCGCTGAGGACGGTCGGGAGTACTCCGTGGACAACCACGTGAGCGCGTTCGAACCGGACACCAGGCTCGCGTGGCTGCCCGCCGGGCGCGGCAAGAAGCCGGTCGGCGTCGAATGGACCTGGGAGTTCACCCCCGAGGACGGCGGCACCCTCATCGCCGTGACCTGCGACTGGTCGCGCGTGACCGACGAGGCCTACCTCGCGCGGTTCACCCTGCCCCGGGTGTCGGCGGAGAAGATGCGGGCCACCGTCGACGCGATCACCCGCCTCGCACGCGAGTCCTGACCGCCAGACCGACGCCCCGCAACGAGAAGAACCCGCCGGACCATGCGGTCCGACGGGTTCTCCTGTGAGACGTGGGTGACTACTCCGAGTCGGAGTCGTCCTCCTGCTGCGACTTCGGCAGCGAGTAGCCCGCGGCCTCGGCCGAAGCCTCGTCGGCGAACCAGATCTCGGCGACCGTCGACTCGAAGAAGCGGGTACCGGGGCGGTGGTACAGCTTCGAGTCGGCGTTGCCCTTGATCGGGAAGCCCTCGGGAGCCTCGTTCACGTCCTCCAGCGGCGCGTGCGCACCGGCGGGAAGGTCGGAATCCGACTCCTCGACGATCTCCGCGGCCTCGACGGCGGCGGACTTGGCAGCGGCCTGCGAGGCGGCGACGCGGGTGGCGCGCGAAGCCTCGGTGGCGGCGAGCTGCTCGGTCACGATCTCGATGACCGCCATGGGGGCGTTGTCGCCCTTCCGGTTCTCGGTCTTGATGATCCGGGTGTAGCCGCCCTGACGGTCGGCGACGGCCGGAGCGATCTCCGCGAACAGCACGTGCACGACGTCCTTGTTGCGGATCTCCTTCATGACCTCGCGGCGATTGGCCAGCTTGCCGTGCTTGGCGTGGCTGATCAGCTTCTCCGCGTAGGGACGCAGGCGCTTGGCGCGGGACTCGGTGGTCTCGATGCGGCCGTGCTCGAAGAGCGCGGTCGCGAGGTTCGCCAGAATGTGCTTCTGGTGCGAGGCCGAGCCGCCCATGCGGGCGCCCTTAGTGGGCCTAGGCATTGTTTCTCCTGTGGGTGGTTAAAAGAAGAGCTCGGGTCAGAGCTGCTCGGTCTCGGCGTAGTCCTGATCGTCACCGTCGCCCGAGAACGACGGCTCGTCGCTCCAGGTGCCGGTGGCGGGGTCGTAGCCGTCGACCTGCGACGGATCGAACGACGCGGGGCTGTCCTTGAGGGCCAGACCCAGCGCGTGCAGCTTGACCTTGACCTCGTCGATCGACTTCTGACCGAAGTTACGGATGTCGAGAAGATCGGACTCGGTGCGGGCCACGAGCTCGCCCACGGTATGCACACCCTCGCGCTTGAGGCAGTTGTACGAGCGCACCGTCAGGTCGAGATCCTCGATCGGCAGCGAGAACGCCGCGATGTGGTCGGCCTCGGCCGGCGACGGCCCGATCTCGATGCCCTCGGCCTCGACGTTGAGCTCGCGGGCCAGGCCGAAGAGCTCGACCAGGGTCTTGCCGGCCGAAGCCAGCGCGTCCCGCGCGGTCATCGAGTTCTTGGTCTCGACGTCCAGGATCAGGCGATCGAAGTCGGTGCGCTGCTCGACACGGGTCGCCTCGACCTTGTAGGTCACCTTGAGCACGGGCGAGTAGATCGAGTCGACCGGGATGCGGCCGATCTCGGCGCCCGACGCCTTGTTCTGCACGGCCGGCACGTAGCCGCGGCCCCGCTCGACGACGAGCTCGATCTCGAGCTTGCCCTTGTCGTTCAGGGTGGCGATGTGCAGGTCGGGGTTGTGCACGGTGACCGACGCCGGGGGAACGATGTCGCCCGCGGTGACGGCGCCCGGACCCTGCTTGCGCACGTACATGGTGACCGGCTCGTCATCCTCCGACGAGACGACCAGGCCCTTGAGGTTCAGGATGATGTCGGTGACATCCTCCTTCACGCCGGGGACCGTGGTGAACTCGTGCAGCACGCCGTCGATGCGGATGCTGGTCACGGCCGCGCCCGGGATGGACGACAGCAGCGTGCGGCGGAGCGAGTTGCCCAGCGTGTAACCGAAGCCCGGCTCCAGCGGCTCGATGATGAACTTCGAGCGCGCGTCGGAGATGACCTCTTCGCTGAGGGTGGGTCGCTGCGAGATGAGCATTGAGTATTCCTTCTCTCTGGGCGTCCGCTATTTGACGCCCGTAGAGGGCCGCCGGCGATCTACCGGCGGCCCGTACTACTTACTTCGAGTAGTACTCGACGATGAGCTGCTCCTGGAACGGAACGACGATCTGCTCACGCTCGGGCACGCGGTGCACGAGGATGCGCAGGGTCGACGGGACCACCTGGAGCCATGCCGGAGCGGTGCGCTCGCCGACGGTCTCACGCGCGATCTGGAACGGCGTGGTGCCGAGCGACTTCGGGCGGACGTCGATGATGTCGTACTGCGAGACGCGGTACGAGGGCACATCCACGCGGACGCCGTTCACCGTGAAGTGACCGTGGGTCACCAGCTGGCGAGCCTGACGACGGGTGCGCGCCAGGCCGGCGCGGTACACGACGTTGTCGAGGCGGGTCTCGAGGATCTGCAGCAGCGCGTCGCCGGTCTTACCCGAAGCCGTCTTGGCCTCCTGGTAGTACCGGGAGAACTGCTTCTCCATCACGCCGTACAGGAAGCGCGCCTTCTGCTTCTCCTTGAGCTGCAGGAGGTACTCGGACTCCTTGATCCGCGCGCGGCCGTGCTGGCCGGGCGGGTACGGACGACGCTCGAACGCCTCGGAACCGCCGACGAGGTCGACGCCCAGACGACGGGACTTACGGGTGACAGGGCCGGTATAACGAGCCATGGTTTCTCTCTCCTACCTTCCCTAGACCCGACGCCGCTTGGGCGGACGGCAGCCGTTGTGCGGCTGCGGCGTCACGTCGGAGATGGTGCCCACCTCCAGGCCGGCGGCCTGGAGCGAGCGGATTGCGGTCTCGCGACCCGAACCCGGGCCCTTGACGAAGACGTCGACCTTCTTCACGCCGTTCTCCTGCGCCTTGCGGGCAGCGTTCTCGGCGGCGAGCTGCGCGGCGAACGGGGTGCTCTTGCGCGAGCCCTTGAAGCCGACGTGGCCCGAGGAGGCCCAGCTGATCACGTTGCCGTTGGGGTCGGTGATCGAGACGATCGTGTTGTTGAACGTGCTCTTGATGTGAGCGTGGCCGTGCGGGACGTTCTTCTTTTCGCGACGACGCGAAACGCCCTTCTTCGCGCCCGTGGCGCGCGACTTCGGAGGCATTACTTCTTCTTTCCGGCGATGGTCTTCTTCGGACCCTTACGGGTGCGAGCGTTGGTCTTGGTGCGCTGGCCACGCACGGGCAGGCCACGACGGTGGCGGATGCCCTGGTAGCACTGGATCTCGATCTTGCGACGGATGTCGGCCTGCACCTCACGGCGCAGGTCGCCCTCGACCTTGTAGTCCGTGCCCTCGATGAAGTCACGGAGCTTGGTCAGGTCCTCGTCGCTGAGGTCCTTGCTGCGCAGATCCGGGCTCACACCGGTCTCGGCGAGAATCTCAGTCGCGCGGGTACGGCCGATGCCGTAGATGTAGGTCAGTGCGATCTCCATGCGCTTCTCGCGCGGGAGATCGACACCCATGAGACGTGCCATTCTTGGCGTTTCCTTCTTCGTAGTCGGAGGTCTGCTCCCCGCCCGTCCTCGCTGGTTCCGGCGCTTTCACGCCGGCCGAGGCCCCGGCCTCCGAGCCGGGGGTCCTACGGGGGCTCGAGTGCCCCCGCTGGTGCGGAGAGGTCATCGTGTGTTCAAGCGGCGAACCGCTCGAAGCGCAGTGACTAGCCCTGACGCTGCTTGTGGCGCAGGTTGTCGCAGATCACCATGACCCGGCCGTTACGGCGGATCACCTTGCACTTCTCGCAGATCGGCTTGACGCTGGGGTTGACCTTCACGTCAGTCCTATCCAGTTGTGTTCAGTGTTTTCCCGCACCGCCACCGGTAACCGGAGGGGTGCCACGGCACGCGCGACGAAGCCGCGCACGCACGCGATGATCCAGTGTACGCTTCGCGCCCGTCCACCCCAAATCAGCCGCCGTCCACGCGCGGAGTCCGCGCGTGAGCGGGCTCTCATGCTAGCCTCAGGAACGACCGGTGATGCACTATTCACCACTCTCGATTCCCGAGATCTGATACTCGATCACAAAGGACCCGCGATGCGCCTGTCCCTCTCCCGCCGCTTGACCGTCGCCGCGACCGCCGCACTCGGCGTGACGACCTCCGTCCTCGTCGCCGCTGCGCCGGCGTCCGCCGCGCCGCGCGTCGTCGTGGGCCCCGGCTCGGAGATCGACATCGTGCAGAAGGAGACGGCCGACGGCATCGAGGTCGCCGCCTGCACGCTCGGCGTTCTCGCCCTCACCCCGGACGGCCGCCGCGTGGGCGTCACCGCCGGCCACTGCGGCAAGGCCGGCCAGGAGGTCACCGTCCCCGCGCCCGGCCAGGCCCGCGCGCTCATCTCCGTCGGCAAGTTCGAGAAGTCCTCGAACCCGCCCACCAAGATGATCGACGGCCGCGAGGTGTCCACCGACGTGGCGCACCCCGACTGGGGCACCGTCTCGTTCAAGGCGGGCGTGCCGCTGGTCAACCGCCTCGGCAAGGCCGCCCCGCGCTCGCTCGGCAAGGCGCGGATCGGCGACAAGGTGTGCAGCCAGGGCCGCACCAGCGGCTGGGTCTGCGGCTCCGTCACCGACATCACCGCCAACCGCTTCCGCACCGACCTCAAGCTGCGCTCCGGCGACAGCGGTGCCTCGCTGATCCGGCTCTCCGACGGTGCCGCGCTCGGCATCCACGCCACCGGCTCGTCCGAGCCCGGCCGCGACGGTTCGGAGGTCTCCGACTACTGGGACCTGGGCTTCGTCCTCGGCCAGGCCGGCGGCCTGCGCCTGGCCGTCTAGCGCCCGGACCACGAAGAAGACCCACCCCGCGGGGTGGGTCTTTCTCGTATCCGGATGCGTCGTACTACGCGGTCACTTGTACCGGTAGACGATGCGCCCGCGCGTCAGGTCGTACGGAGACAGCTCCACGACGACCCGGTCCTCGGGCAGAATACGAATGTAGTGCTGCCGCATCTTGCCGCTGATGTGTGCGAGCACCTTGTGCCCGTTCTCCAGCTCGATGCGGAACATTGCGTTGGGGAGCGGCTCGACGACGCGGCCCTCCACCTCGATGGCTCCGTCCTTCTTCGCCATACCCTCCACGATCCTGTTGTCTTCAGCGGACGCCGTGTGCGACCTGTGCCCCTCCTGAGCGGACGAGCATGCGGCCGAACGCCGCGCTACCCACCTATTCTACGCGCTCAGGACTCGACCGACGAATCCTGCCCGGAACCGCCCCCACCGCTGACGAGGTGCAACGCGAGTTCGACGGAGTCGGGGACGAAGTCGCCGGGGTCCGCCGCGACGTCCGCCAACAGGTCGGCCGGCGCCATCCAGCCGCCGCTCTCGACCTCCTCCGGCTGGTGGACGACGGCACCGTCGTACGTGCAGACGTACTGGAAGCACAGGAACCGGGTCCGCGCGTCGGCGTACGCGCGCACCCCGACGGGCCGCAGCTCCACCCCGTGCACCCCGAGCTCCTCGAAGGCCTCGCGCGCGGCACCGTCGTCGGGCGACTCCCCCGCCAGCAGCACCCCGCCCGCGCAGAAGTCCCGCAGCCCCGGGTAGACGTCCTTGATCGGGGTGCGGCGGTGCACGTAGATCCGGCCGTCGGAGTCGAAGACGAGGATGCCGGTGGTGCCGTGCCGCAGGTTCTCGGCGCGCACGCGCGACCGCGGCGCGGAGCCCGACGGGCGCCCGGCGTCGTCGTACAGGGCGACGATCTCCTCCAGTGTCATGCGCCTCCTCGTTTCCCACAGTATGAGCCAAACTCTGGACATCGTGGCGCACGTGCACTTGTATCGGGGCCATGAGCAACCCGGACAGCCCGAACTGGCATTTCGAGACCACGCAGATCCACGCCGGGCAGACGCCCGACGGTACGACCAACGCCCGTGCGCTCCCGATCTACCAGACCACGTCGTACACGTTCGACAACACCGATCACGCCGCCGCGCTGTTCGGGCTGGCCGAGCCGGGCAACATCTACACCCGCATCATGAACCCGACGCAGGACGCCGTCGAGCAGCGGATCGCCGCGCTCGAGGGCGGCGTCGCCGCACTGCTCGTCGCCTCCGGGCAGGCCGCCGAGACCCTCTCGATCCTCAACGTCGCCGAGTCGGGCGACCACATCGTCAGCTCGCCCTACCTGTACGGCGGCACCTACAACCTGCTGCACTACACCCTCGCCAAGCTGGGCATCGAGGTCACGTTCGTCGAGAACCCGGACGATCTGGAGCAGTGGCGCGCGGCCGTCCGCCCCAACACCCGGGCCTTCTTCGCCGAGACCATCTCCAACCCGCGCGGCCACGTGCTCGACATCGCCGGCGTCTCCGGCGTGGCGCACGAGAACGGGCTGCCGCTCATCGTCGACAACACCGTCGCGACGCCGTACCTGCTGCGGCCGCTCGAGCACGGCGCCGACATCGTCGTGCACTCGGCGACCAAGTACCTCGGCGGCCACGGCTCCGCGATCGGCGGCGTCATCGTCGACGGCGGCAACTTCGACTGGACGCAGGGCCGGCACCCGAACTTCACCACCCCGGACCCGTCGTACCACGGCGTCGTCTTCGCCGACCTCGGCGCGCCCGCCTTCGCGCTCAAGGCCCGTGTGCAGCTGCTGCGCGACCTCGGCCCCGCGATCTCGCCGTTCAACGCCTTCCTGCTCTCGCAGGGCATCGAGACCCTGAGCCTGCGCGTGGAGCGGCACGTGGAGAACGCGCAGAAGGTCGCCGAATTCCTCACCGGCGCCGGGGGCGTGACCGACGTGATCTACGCCGGCCTGCCCTCGTCGCCCTACCACGAGCGCGCGAAGGCACTGCTGCCCAAGGGCGCCGGCGCCATCGTCGCCTTCGAGCTGGCCGGCGGTGTGCCCGCGGGCAAGGCCTTCGTCGACGCCCTGCAGCTGCACAGCCACGTCGCGAACATCGGCGACGTCCGCTCGCTGGTCATCCACCCCGCGTCGACCACGCACAGCCAGCTCACCGAGCAGGAGCAGCTGGAGGCCGGCGTGACGCCGGGCCTGGTGCGCCTCGCGGTGGGCATCGAGCACATCGACGACGTGCTCGCCGACCTGCGGCTGGGCCTCGCCGCCGCGGCGGCGGCGAGTGTTCCCGCGACGGCGAACGCCTGACCGGAACGAAGCGATGCGCGCGCTGCGGTGGTTGCGACGGGCGGTCCGCTCCGCCCTCCAGGACGACGGTGCCTGGACCGCGGCCGTGCAGCGCGGCTGCACCTAGCCCGTGCACGACGGGTGCGCCCCCGAGTCATCGGCTCGGGGGCGCACCCGTCTGCGCGTCGGCCCGGCCTAGCGTTCCAGGGCCGCGCGGACCTGGTTCTCCAGGGCGACGGTGGCGGATCTCGGCAGGTCGATGAGGCCGTCGAGCTCGGCGCGGGCACGCTGGTAGGCCTGCTGGCGTTCGGGCCCGGTGGCGGAACCGTCGAGCGCGACGGCGAGCAGGCGCTGCGCCTTGGCGAGGCGCTCCTGCTCGATCGGCGAGAAGTCGCCGCGGCGGCGGCGCTTCGCCTCCTGCTCCGCGACCTCGAAGGCCGCGGCGTAGGCGTGCACCGCGTCGCGGTACTGCTCGACGTCCGCCGCCGGCGCATCGTCGGGCGCATCCGGGCGGAGCAGGTCGGCCCGGCGCTTGGCCTTGTGGAAGTCGACGGTGAGCGGCTCCCGCATGTCGACCATCATCGGGTGGTCGAGGATGGTGGCGAGATCCGTCTCGTAGCCGAACCAGCGGGTGTCGACGGCGTCGTGCTCCGCGATCGCGCGCTGCAGCTCCCGCTGGACCTGCGCCGCGTCGATCCGGCCCATGCCCTTGGCCTGCGCGAGGGCGACCTTGGTCTCCTGCTTGATGCGGTACCGCTCGAGCCGGCGGGTGGCGCGGCGCTCGTTCCACGCCGCGACCGCCCGCGCGCCTCCCGCGAGAGAACCTCCCAGGGGGAACACCAACCACCAGAAGTTCCTGGCGAACTCGAGCACCTGGTCCACACGACCAGCGTACTGACCCTCCCGGAGGACCGAGGGACTACGACTGCTGCTCGGCGTTGGCGGTGACGATGTCGACGACGTACTGCGCCAGGCCCGGCGCGATGTCCTCGTAGTGCTTCCGGAACCGGGGATCGCTCACGTACATCTGCGCCACGCACACCTGCATCGCGTGGTCGCAGTCGTACCAGCGGTCGATCCCGGCGCGGTGCCGCTCCGCCAGCTCGTTCGCCTCGGGGCTCCCGGGCGCGACGCCGCGGGCCAGGCCGTCCGCGAGGGCGGCCTCGAGCGCGTCGCCCTCGGCCTTGAGCTGCTTCCAGTCGTCCTTGCTGAGCTTCGCGGTGCGCTCGGCGCTCTGCTTCCAGGCGTCGGTGTCGCCCCAGCGCTCCTGCGCCTCCTCGGCGTAGCCCTCGCCGAGCCAGTCTGCGCCGAAGATCTCGGTCTGCTCCTCCGCGGTGAGCTGGACGCCACGTCGCTTGCTGTTCATCATGTCCTCCACAGCCGCGACCATCCGGTGCAAACGGTCGATCCGCTCGGTCAGCAGCTTCCGTTGCTGCTCCAGGTGCGCCATGGCATCCGCCGACGGGTCGTCGAGCAGGGTCGCTATCTGCTCGAGCGGGAAGCCCAGCTCCCGGTAGGTCAGCACGCGGTGCAGCCGCTCGACGTCGTCGTCGGAGTAGGCCCGGTAGCCGGCGCTGGTGCGCGCCGACGGCGGGACCAGCCCGATCTCGTCGTAGTGGTGCAGCGTGCGGACGCTCACCCCGGTCATCCGCGCGATGGCGCCGACCGTGAGAAGGGCTTGACGTTCGTTCACAGCGACCACACTCCGGCCTCACGTCGCGTGAGGGTCAAGCCGGATTCCATCGGCGCAGGTCAGGGACGGAGGGTGAGGATGCGCGGGCCGTCGGCGGTGACGGCGACGGTGTGCTCCCAGTGCGCCGCGCGGGCACCGTCGTCCGTGACGACGGTCCAGTCGTCCTCGAGGACGGAGGTGTCGGGGGTGCCGAGGCTGAGCATCGGCTCGATCGCGAGGGTGGAGCCGACGACGAGCAGCGGGCCCTTGCCCGGATCGCCCTCGTTGGCGAGGAAGGGCTCCATGTGCATCTCCCGGCCGATGCCGTGGCCGCCGTAGCCGTCGACGATCGCGAGCTCGCGGCCGAGCCGCGCGGCCTGCGCGTAGGTGGCGGTCTCGATGGCGTGCGAGACGTCGGTGAGGCGGTTGCCGTCGAGCATGGCGGCGATGCCGGCCTCCATCGCGAGGCGCGTGGCCTCGGAGAGGTCCTCGTCCTCCGCGGACAGCTCGCCCACGCCGAAGGTCCAGGCGGAGTCGCCGTGCCAGCCGTCGAGGATGGCGCCGCAGTCGATGGAGACGAGGTCGCCCTGCGCCAGCACCGTCGCGCGGTCGGGGATGCCGTGCACCACGACCTCGTTGACCGACGAACAGATCGAGCCCGGGAAGCCGTGGTAGCCCTTGAACGAGGGCACCGCGCCGGCCTCGCGGATCACCGTCTCCGCGACCTCGTCGAGGTCCAGGGTGGAGACGCCGACGCGGGCGGCGTCGCGGACCGCGACGAGCGCGCGGCCCACGACGGCGCCCGCGGCGGCCATCGCGTCGAGCTCTCCCGCGGAACGGAAGGGCACGGTCTTCTTGCGGCGGAAACGACTCACTTGTCGAGCTGCGCGGTCACGCGGCCCAGCACCTCGTCGACGGTGCCGACGGCGTCGACGTGCGTGACGAAGTCGCCGTAGTACTCGAGCAGCGGCGCGGTCTGGTTCGCGTACACCTGCATGCGGTTGCGGATGACCTCTTCGGTGTCGTCCGCACGGCCGCGGGCGAGCATGCGCTCGACCACGGTGTCCTCGGGGACCTCGAAGGAGACCACGGCGTCGAGCTTCTCGCCGCGCTCGGTGAGGATCTCGGCCAGCGAGTCCGCCTGGTCCGTGGACCGGGGGAAGCCGTCGAGGATGAAGCCGTTCTTCGCGTCCGGCTCCGTCAGGCGCGAACGCACCATGTCGACGGTGACCTTCGACGGGACGAGCTCGCCCGCGTCCATGTACTTCTTGGCCTCGACCCCGAGCGGGGTGCCCTCGCTGATGTTGGCGCGGAACAGGTCGCCGGTCGAGATGTGCGGGATGCCGTACTTCTCCGACAGTCGTTCGGCCTGCGTGCCCTTGCCCGCGCCGGGAGGGCCGAGAATAACAAGTCTCACTTGAGGAATCCTTCGTAGTTACGTTGCATCAACTGGCTCTCGATCTGCTTCGTAGTGTCGAGCGCCACGACCACGATGATGAGAACCATCGTGCCGCCGAACGGCAGGTTACTCATGTTCGAGCCGCTACCGGTGAGTTCGATGAAGAGGTTCGGGAGGATCGCGATGATGCCGAGGTACAGCGAGCCGGGCAGCGTGATCCGCTGCAGCACGTAGTTCAGGTAATCCGCGGTCGGCTTGCCGGGGCGGATGCCCGGGATGAAGCCGCCGAACTTCTTCATCTCGTCCGCGCGCTCCTCCGGGTTGAAGGTGATCGCGACGTAGAAGTAGGTGAAGAAGATGATCAGCGCGAAGTAGATCACGATGTGCCAGGTGCTGCCCGGGTTCACCAGGTTCGTCTGGATCCACTGCACCCAGCCGGCGGTCGAGCCGTTCGCGACGAGCTGGATGACCAGCTGCGGCAGGTACAGCAGCGACGAGGCGAAGATGACCGGGATGACGCCGGCGGTGTTCACCTTGAGCGGCAGGTAGGTCGACGAACCGCCGTACATCTTGCGGCCGACCATGCGCTTGGCGTACTGCACCGGGATGCGTCGCTGGCCCTGCTCGACGAAGACGACGGCGACGAGGATCAGGAAGACCGCGAAGCAGACGAGGCCGAAGGCGAGGCCGCCCTGGCTCTGCAGGATCTGCTGGCCGTCGGCCGGCAGGCGCGAGGCGATGCCGGCGAAGATGAGCAGCGACATGCCGTTGCCGATGCCGCGCTCGGTGATGAGCTCGCCGAACCACATGACCAGGATCGCGCCGGCGGTCATGGTCGCGACGATGACGGACAGCGAGAAGATGCCGTTGTCGTCGAGGATGCCGGGGCAGTCGGGCAGCAGGTTGCCGCGCGAGGCCATCGCGACGATCGCGGTGGCCTGCAGCAGTGCCAGCGCCACCGTGAGGTAGCGGGTGTACTGCGTGATCTTCGCCTGGCCGGCCTGGCCCTCCTTGCGGAGGGTCTCGAAGCGCGGGATGACCACCATCAGCAGCTGGATGATGATCGACGCGGTGATGTACGGCATGATGCCGATCGCGAACACCGACAGCTGCAGCAGCGCGCCGCCGGAGAACATGTTGATCAGCGAGTACACCTGCCCGCTGTCGCCGCTCGTGGCCTTATCGACGCACTCGGTGATCGTCCCGAAGTTCACACCGGGCGACGGCAATGTGGCGCCGAGCCGGTAGAGCACGAGGATGCCCAGGACGATCAGGATCTTCCGCCGCAACTCCGGGGTCCGGAAGATCGGGACTAGGGCCGAAAGCACACATCCTCCTGGCAGCCGGGCGGCCCGGACGGGCCGCCCCACGCTCGTGGACACCTGCTCCGCGCGCGGCGGAGCACGACGTCCTCATGGGTAATCCTGCAAACGTAAGAACTCTAACAGCCGCCGTCATAGGGGCTGTTCAAGGTAGGTGGCCGAACGCATTCCGCGGCCACCCGCGCGGGCGCGGGTCCGGGGCGCACCGTCCGGCAGGAGGCGGGCGGCGCACCGTCGGGCCCGCGAAACGAGAGCCGCGGTAGGCACCGGTGACCGGCGCCTACCGCGGCGTCCACGATTCGCGCAGCGCGAGGACTAGGCCTCGGCCGACGGCTTCAGCTCGGTGGCCGAGCCGCCCGCGGCCTCGATCTTCGCCTTGGCGGCGCCGGTGACCTTGGTCGCCGTCACGTCCACCTTGACGCTGATCTCGCCGTCGCCCAGCACCTTGACGACGCGGTTCTTGCGAACCGCACCGGCGGCGACGAGCTCGTCGATGCCGATGGTGCCGCCCTGCGGGAACAGGCGAGCGATGTCGCCCACGTTCACCACCTGGTACTCGACGCGGTTGCGGTTCTTGAAGCCCTTGAGCTTCGGCAGCCGCATGTGCAGCGGCATCTGACCGCCCTCGAACGCCACGGGGACGTTCTTGCGCGCCTTGGTGCCCTTGGTGCCGCGACCGGCGGTCTTACCCTTCGAGCCCTCACCGCGACCCACACGGGTCTTGGCGGTCTTCGCGCCCTTAGCGGGACGGAGATCGTGCAGCTTGATAGCCATTGCTTACACCTCCTCCACTTCCACGAGATGCGATACGACCTGGATCAGGCCGCGGTTGACGGGGGTGTCCTCACGGACGACCGACTTGCGGATGCCCTTGAGGCCCAGGGTGCGCAGGCTGTCGCGCTGGTTCTGCTTGAGCCCGACGAGGCCCCGCACCTGGGTGATCTTCAGCTCTGCCATGACTTACGCTCCCTGACCTGCACGGGCGCGGAGCATGCCGGCCGGGGCGACGTCCTCGATGGGCAGGCCGCGACGAGCCGCGACCTCCTCGGGACGCTGCAGCTCCTTGAGAGCCGCCACGGTCGCGTGCACCACGTTGATGGCGTTGTCCGAGCCCAGGCTCTTGGCGATGACGTCGTGGACGCCGGCCGCCTCGAGCACGGGGCGCACGGCGCCACCGGCGATGACACCGGTACCCGGGCTGGCGGGACGCAGCAGCACGACGCCGGCCGCGGCCTCACCCTGGACCGGGTGCACGATGGTGTTGCCGATCATCGGGACGCGGAAGAAGTTCTTCCGAGCCTCCTCGACACCCTTCTGGATGGCCGCAGGAACTTCCTTGGCCTTGCCGTAGCCGACGCCGACCATGCCCTGGCCGTCGCCCACGATCACGAGGGCGGTGAAGCTGAAGCGACGACCACCCTTCACGACCTTCGAGACACGGTTGATGGTGACAACCTTCTCGATGTAGTTGCTCTTCTCGGCCTCGTTGCGGCCACCGCGCTGATCGCGGTCGCGGCCACCACGACCGCCGCGGCGGTCGTTCGAGTTCTCGTTGTTCCCGGCGGGGCCGTTGCTACCGCCGTCACGACGCTGACGTCCGGGCATCAGGCGACCTCTCCTTCGATGGAAAACATGCTGGTGTGAGTCATTAGAACGTCAACCCGCCTTCGCGAGCGGCGTCCGCGAGCGCGGCGATCCGGCCGTGGTACTTGTTGCCACCACGGTCGAAGACGACGGCGTCCACACCGGCGGCCTTGGCGCGGGCGGCGATGAGCTCGCCGACCTTCTTGGCCTGGGCCGACTTGTCGCCGCCCGCAGCCTTGACGTCCGCCTCCAGCGTCGACGCCGCGGCCAGCGTGTGGCCCTTGAGGTCGTCGATCAGCTGGACGTGGATGTGCCGGCTGGAGCGCTTGACCGCGAGCCGCGGACGGACCGCGGTGCCCTCGATCTTCTTGCGCAGGCGGAAGTGGCGACGGGCCTTCGACGTGCGACGGCGCGTCGAGACGTCCTTGCCCACCGGGATGCGCTTCTTGTTCTCAGTCTGAGTTGCCATGAGTTACTTACCCGTCTTTCCGACCTTGCGACGGATCTGCTCACCCTCGTACCGCACGCCCTTGCCCTTGTAGGGATCGGGACGACGGAGCTTGCGGATGACCGCCGAGACCTGGCCGACCTGCTGCTTGTCGATGCCGGACACGGAGAACTTGGTGGGGCTCTCCACCGCGAAGGTGATGCCCTCGGGCGCCTCGATCGGCACCGGGTGGCTGAAGCCCAGGGCGAACTCGAGGTCCTTGCCCTTGAGCGCCACGCGGTAACCCACGCCGTAGATCTCCATCTTCTTGGTGTAACCCTCGGTCACACCGGTCACCATGTTGGCGACCAGGGTCCGCGACAGGCCGTGCAGCGCGCGGTTGCGCCGCTCGTCGTCGGGACGGGCGACCACGATGGCGCCCTCATCGTTCTTCGACACCGAGATCGGCTCCGCGATCGTCAGCGCAAGCTGGCCCTTGGGCCCCTTGACGGTGACGTCCTGGCCGGCGATCTGCACGTCGACGCCCGCGGGAACGACCACGGGGTGCTTACCAATACGCGACATAGTTGTTGTCCCCTTACCAGACGTAAGCGAGGACTTCGCCGCCCACGCCCTGCTTGGCTGCCTGGCGATCCGTGAGGAGGCCCGAGGACGTGGAGATGATCGCCACGCCCAGGCCACCGAGGACCTTCGGCAGGTTGGTGGACTTCGCGTACACGCGCAGACCGGGCTTCGACACGCGGCGCAGGCCGGCGATCGAACGCTCACGGCTGGGGCCGTACTTCAGCGAAACGACGAGGTTCTTGCCCACCTCGGCGTCCTCGGTACGGAAGTCGGTGATGTAGCCCTCACGCTTGAGGATCTCGGCGATGTTCGCCTTGATCTTCGAGTGCGGGAGCGTCACCTCGTCGTGGTACGCCGAGTTGGCGTTGCGCAGACGGGTCAAGAAGTCTGCGATCGGATCAGTCATGGTCATGACAGATTCGTCTACCTTTCTCGCAGCGGTTCCCATACATCGCCGGCGGTCTGGTGCCCTCCTCTCGACAGCGCGAGACGGGCCTGGAACGTCCGACGGTGGGCCTACTACGAAGCAAACCGTCCTGCAATACCGTTGCACTGCAGGGATTCCGGACCGGCGAACCGGTTCGGGGAAGTGCGCCGGCCATGCTCGAAGCACGACAGGCAACCTCACTAGTGTAGAGAAAGTGCCGGTCAGAGTCGAATCGGCGGGGAATCCGGGCCTTGTCCCCCGCACCCGGGAGGCCTAGCGTGAGGGCCATGCCCTCCGTGCACGATCTCGTCCGCGATCCCCGGCTCTATCGGGCGGCCGCCGCCGGACAGGCGACCGACGCCGCGATGTGCGTCCAACCCATCCCGTACGTCGCGAGATGCCTCGACGACGTCGGCTGGCCCGACGGGGGCCGCTGGTTCTTCCCCGTGGTCAAGGGCGCGTCGGCGCTCGGGCTCGCAGCGGCGCCGCGCTGGCCGGGCCTGGCCCGGCTCACCGCGATCATGCTGACGCTCTACTTCTGCGTCGCGGTCGGCCTGCACGTGCGGGCCCGCGACCTGCGACTGAACTTCGCGGCGGCCACCTCGCTGCTGGTCTTCTACGGCGCGCTCGCCGTGACGGGGCCGCCGCGACCCGCTAGTTGACCCGCAGGGTGGTGGTGACCGGCGTCGGGTTCTGGGTGAGGTCCAGGACCGGGCAGTGCGCGTCGACGACGGCCGTCAGCTCGCGGTAGCGCTCCTCGGTGTCCGGTCCCGTGATGTCGACGGTGACCCGCACGGCCGTGAAGCCCGGGCGCACGGACTCGTCGAGGCCGAAGAACCCCCGCACGTCGAGGTCGCCCTCAGCGCTGAGCTTCAGCTCGTCGATCGTGACGCCCAGCTTGTCGGCGTAGAAGCGGTAGGTCACGACCTGGCAGGAGAGCAGCGCGCCGAGGTAGGCCTCGACGGGGTTGATCGCGGTGTCGTCGCCACCGAGCGTCGGGGGCTCGTCGACGGCCAGGGTGTGCTGGCGCGCGGTGGTGACGCTGCCGACGGTGCCCTGCGGCACGGCAGTCGCCGAGAAGACCACGTGCGCGTTGGCGGTATTGCGCGTGACGGCCTGGTCGGTCGCGTCGATGATGGCGGCGAGGGAGCCGGTGGCGGATGCGGTCATTGATCTCTCCTGACGGGGACGGATGCTTCCTTCGCGGAACATATGTCCGTTCTCGCGGTGGCACAGCGGTTGCGTTCAGCGTGATTCGCGGCCGCTACCCTGAGTCGGTGTCCAGTTCCGTGACGGTCGCCCTGCTCGCCGTGCTCACCACCGCGGGCCTGGTCGCGGCCGCCGTCACCGACGGTCCGCTCTCGATCGCTCTGGCCGTGGCCACCGTCGCGGTCGCGGCCGGGCTGGCCTGGCGGCTACGGTCCGCTCCCCCGGGCGCCGCTGCGCTGGGCGCCTTCGTCACCGGCATCGTGATCGTCTCCGCCGGACTGCCCGCGCTCGCGATCGCCGGCGACTGGTCGCAGATCACCTCGTCGAGCTCGCCGTCGGGACGCGGATCGGTGGACCGATCGGCGGAGCTGCGCAGGGCGCTGGACAGGGCCGCCGAGGCGCTCCCCGGAGGGGCCGACGCGATCCGGTCGATCGACATCGACGGGATCTCGACCCAGGTGACCGTCCTCGACCTGCAGAAGGGCGAGCAGGTGTCCACGAGCTACTCACAGTCCGGCGGCGAGTGGTCCGCACCGAGCCGCACCCGGGTCAACGACCGCGCCGATGCGGTGTTCCGCCGCACCGACGTCGCCGGCCTCGATCTCTCCGCCTCGTCGGCGAAGGTCGACGCCGCGGCGACGGGCGCGGGTCTCGACCTCTCGAAGCGCTGGGAAGCGGACGGCGTGTCCATCGCCCGCCGCAGCTCCGACAAGAAACTGGTGGCCACGTACGACCTCACGTCTCGGTTCAGGTTCGAGACCGACGCGGCCGGCAATCTCCCCGACAATCTCGCGCTGGCGACGGTCGACGGCCTGCTCCCCGTCGCGGACCGCCTGCTGCGAGCCAACGGCTTCGATCCGACGAAGCAGCACCTCGAGCAGATCAGCTATCACGCGATGGCGGAGAGCTCGTCGGCGGTCGGATTCCCGCACCTGGGCACGGTCGAGCTGGAGGTGACACGCCCCGGTAAGCGCGGCACGCTCACCGAAGCGATCGGCCGGTTCCCCGAGGTCCGGCTCTACGACTCCGACGGGTCGGGATCGGGTCGCTTCGCCCTCACCGCACTGTCGGCCGCGGCGATCGAGAAGGCGCGCACCGACGTCGAGCAGCGTTCCGCCGTACCCGCCGTCGACGCACACGCGGTCTCCCTCGAGGTGGATCGCGACACCGGCTCGCCGGGTTGGACGCGCGGAGACCTCCCTCCCGTCCTCCAGCTGGGCCTCGGCCCGAACTCGAAGGACAGCGCCTACTACCGGCTGGACGGGACCTTCCTGCGTGCCGACTAGGTCCGCGCGGCGGTGAGCCGGCGGACGGTCGCGACCTCGGCGTCGCGGTAGGGGCGGCCGTCGGGCCAGAGCAGGTCGTGGAACCACTGCTGCGGCTGGCGCACTCCGACGTAAGGCTGCTTCCACGAGTCCCACGGGTAGTAGGTCTGGCTACGGCCGGCGACGAAGCCCCACTGGTAGGCGTCGATGCCGAGTTCCTTGCAGATGGGCAGGATCGTTTCGATGGTGCTGCCCTGCGGGCGGGCCATGTACTCGGTGAGCAGCATCGGCCGCCCCTGCTTCGCGAGGTCTGCGGCCATGGCGCGGAACTTCTCCGGCGGGTCGTAGCTGTGGAAGCTGATCACGTCGGACTGCTCCAGCTGGATGGTGCGGATCTCGGGCCGGGTGTCGGCCCAGACACCGGAGGTCAGCGGCTGCGTCGGATTGCCGGCGCGGGCCCACGCGAAGGCCTGGGGAAGCAGCTGCGCGACGCGGGCGACCTTGTCGGGCGGGCTCAGCGGGTAGGAGTCCGCGAGGTTCTCCGGCTCGTTCCACACGTCCCATGCGACCACGCGCGGATCGTTGGCGAACGCCTTGACCACGCCGGTCGCGTAGGCCTGCAGCGCCGCGGTGTCGGCGTTCGTCAGGCCCGCGGCGCCGGGGCTCTGCACCCAGGTCGAGTTGTGCACGCCGGGCGTGGGCTCGCGCTGCACGCCGGGCTTCGGATTCGGGTCCCAGCACGAGTCGAAGAGCACGAACATCACCTTGATGCCGTTGTTGTTGGCGACGGTCAGGAAGGCGTCGAGGCGCTGCACGAACCCGGTGGGGTCGGCCGTCCACAGCTGATCCTGCAGGAAGACGCGCATCGTCGTCATGCCCAAGCCGCGCGCCCAGCCGAGCTCCAGGTTCATCCGGTTCGGGTCGAAGGTCTGTGCCTGGAACATCTCGAACTGGTTCCCGGCGTTGGCGTTGATGTAGTTCGCGCCCACCATCCAGGGATTCTGGGCGCGCCACTGCTGCGCACGCTCGGGCGTCCACCGCGTCGCGGGCCCCGCCGGAGCCGCACCCGGCGTCGTCGGCCCGACGGTGCCGCCCGCCCCGGTCCCGGAGCCCGGGTCGGCGGCCGCCCGCGCGGCCAGCATCACGGCCGGCAGCGCGGCGGCAGTCCCCAGCAGAACCCGTCGAGTCACAACAGTCACATCATCACCATACGCAACATCGGTCACAACTCGATGAAGGCGCCGCGCGGCCGCGCGTCGTGAAACGGCGTCAGCTCTCGATGGCCTTGCGGGCCTCGGCCTCCAGCTCGGCGCGGAAGCGGGGCGGCGCGGGCAGGACGCCCCGATCGACGAGGCGGTCGACGGTGCTGACGACCTGGTTCAGGTAGGCGGCCCGCTCGGCGGCAACGGCGGACGTGGCGTGGCGGTACAGCTTGAGGCCGCGGTCCAGGTCGCGCACGTCCTCGTCGGCGAGGCCGGCGGAGCCGGTGCTGCGGGCGTGCCTGTCCGCGGCGTACCAGCTGGTACGGAGGTCGGTGACGGCGTCCGTGTACTCCGCACCCGACTCCGTGCCCGGGTACTCGTCGGTCCGCAGGGCGCTCGCGTGCTCCAGCGCGTCATGGAAGGCGATGACCTTCGGCGAGCTGAGATCCCACATCGCGGGGAAGCGCAGCAGCATCTCGGGGTCGAGCTCGTACGCGGCGTACTCCGAGAGCACCTCGTCGTGCCGGCCGGTCGCCCGCTCCCAGAGTGCCCGGCCCGACGGTGCCGGCTCGGGGCGCGGCCGGGCCTTCGCGCGAGGCTCCGGCCGTGGCGGCGCGACGAACTGCAGCGGATCCTCCCGCCGGGCCTTCGACGGGTCGCCGTTGCCACCGAGGAACAGGATCATCACGACGACGAGCGCGCCGCCGATGAGCAGCATGCCGTACGGGCCCGCGAACCTCAGGGCGAGCAGCCCGATGGCCGCCACGCCGAGCGCTCCCGCGATGGCCGTGTTACGCATCGGAATCACCCACGACGGACAGCCTAGACGTCAGGCCGCGAGCGCCCGTTCCCCCACCGGAGCGGTGACGACGGCACCGTCGGGCGACGGGCCCCGGGCGATGCGCGCGTAGGCGACGACCATCGCGCCGGCGGTGCCGAGCAGGGCGACGGCGGCGAGGTGGCCGCTCTGCGCCATCGGCACGCTGAGGTAGCGGATCGACAGCAGGATCGCGACGAAGGCGAGGGCCCCGCCCGCGACGGTCGCGATGCGGCGCGGATGCCAGCCGTCCTCGGGGCGGATCATCGCGGCCTCGAGGGTCAGCGCGAAGACGAACCCGGCGACGAGGTCGACGCCGTAGTGCGCGCCGAGGCCGAGGGTCGCCGAGATCGTGCAGACCCACCAGAAGACGCCGAACAGTTTGAGCAGCCGGGGCCCGCGCAGAGCGTGCAGGAGGATCGCCGTGGCCCAGGCCGTGTGCAGGCTGGGCATGCAGTTGCGGGGCGCCGCCTGGCTGAAGTACGCCGAGACGGGCTCGAGCGAGGTGGGCACGAGGTGCGGCCAGACGTTCATCCAGCCCGCGCCGGCCACCTCGTCGCCGAAGGCGTACGCCGGCCCGACGACGGGGAACAGGAAGTAGACGATGGGCCCGATCGCGCCGATCAGGATGAAGGACTTCACGATGTGGTGCCGCGGGAAGCCCTCGGTGGAGCTGCGGCGCAACTGGAAGAACGCGACGACGGCCGCGCCGACCGGGAGGTAGGTGTAGACCTTCGTGATCAGCCACAGGTACCAGCCGTGCTCGTGCACGAGCCGGCCCATCACCCACGACGGGCTGCCGAGCGCGCGGTCCGCCACCTCGACGAAGTGGTCGGCGACGTAGGGCAGCGCCTCCATCGTGAGCCCCAACCAGACGGACGAGACGGCATTGGCGACGATGAGGATCGCCGCGACACCCGCGGCCTTGAGCGCCGCGGACCGCTCGGGGCCGGTCAGGCGCAGGCCCGCGTAGGCGGCGAGGGCGACGAGTCCCCACATCACGCCGTTGCCGAAGTGCAGGGGCGAGCCGACGACGAGGCGCTCGGCGTTGAACAGCACCTCCGCGCCGACCACGACGCCGGTGAACGGCAGGCGCAGGCGGGCGGGCATGCACATCAGGGCCAACGCGAGCGCGGCGACCTTCACCTCGCCGGTGACGGGCCGGCCCACGAAGTCCTTCACCAGCCCCTCGACGGGGCCGGCAAGGCCGTAGGCCATGGCGGCCGCCTGGATCACGGCGACGAAGACGACGACCGCGAGCACGGCCCAGACCCAGGGGCGGTCCTTCGGACCGCGGCGGGGGCGCTCACCGCGTGGACCCCGCGGGAGCGCGAAGTCTGCACGCACCAACATGAGATGACAGCATAGTTAACACAGCGGTAACTCTGTGAATCCGATCCGCGTTTCGTGACGCGCATCGCCCTGCGCACAGCGCCGCGGGGGTGCCCCCGCCACGACGCCCGGGCCGGCCGAGGAACGACGAAGGCGCGCACCCCACAGGTGGGATGCGCGCCCTCGCGCGTGGATCTAGTCCCGGGTCAGACCCGGGCGGGACTCACCAGCTGCTCTTGTGCACACCGGGGAGCTCGCCGGCGTGCGCCATCTCGCGCAGGCACACACGGCACAGGCCGAACTTGCGGAACACCGAGTGCGGGCGGCCGCACTTGTTGCAACGGGTGTACGCGCGAACGGCGAACTTCGGCTTCTTGTTGGCCTTGTTGACCAGCGCCTTCTTTGCCATGGCTCAGTTCTCCTTGAAGGGGAAGCCGAGGTGCTTGAGCAGTGCGCGGCCTTCCTCATTGTTGGTGGCAGTGGTGACGACGGTGATGTCCATACCGCGCGGGCGGTCGATCGAGTCCACGTCGATCTCGTGGAACATCGACTGCTCGTTCAGGCCGAACGTGTAGTTGCCGTTGCCGTCGAACTGGTTGCCGTTGAGGCCGCGGAAGTCGCGGATACGGGGCAGCGCGATCGAGGTGAGGCGATCGAGGAACTCCCACATGCGGTCGCCGCGCAGCGTGACGCGCGCACCGATCGGCATGCCCTCACGCAGCTTGAACTGCGCGATGGACTTGCGGGCCTTGCGGATCTCCGGCTTCTGGCCGGTGATCAGCTCGAGGTCCTTGACGGCGCCGTTGATCAGCTTGGCGTCGCGGGCGGCGTCGCCGACGCCCATGTTCACGACCACCTTGACGACGCCGGGGATCTGCATGACGTTGTCGTACTGGAACTCGCTGTTCAGCGCGTCCTTGATCTCGGCGCGGTAGCGGGCCTTCAGCCGGGGCTGGGTCTTCTCAGCGGTGCTCATATCAGATGTCCTTCCCGTTCTTGCGGGAAATCCGCACGCGCTTGCCGGTCTCCTCGTCGGTCCGGTAGCCCACGCGGGTGGGGTTACCGTCCGAGTCGACGACCATGACGTTCGAGACGTCGATCGGGGCCTCGCGGACCTCGATGCCGCCCTGCGCGGTGGCGGAGGTGCTGGTGTGCTTCTTGATCCGGTTGACGCCCTCGACGAGGACCTTGTCAGCCTTCGGGAAGGACTCGACGACCTTGCCCTTGGCGCCCTTGTCGGGACCCGAGATCACGATGACGGTGTCGCCCTTGTGCACCTTCATGTCAGAGCACCTCCGGAGCCAGCGAAACGATCTTCATGAACTTCTTGTCGCGCAGCTCGCGGCCGACCGGGCCGAAGATGCGGGTGCCGCGAGGGTCGTTGTCGTTCTTGATGATGACAGCGGCGTTCTCGTCGAACTTGATGTACGAACCGTCCGGACGACGGCGCTCCTTGGCGGTGCGCACGATGACGGCCTTGACGACCTCGCCGCGCTTGACGTTGCCGCCGGGGATGGCGTCCTTGACGGTGGCGACGATGATGTCGCCGATTCCGGCGTAGCGGCGCGAACTGCCACCGAGCACGCGGATGCAGAGGATTTCCTTAGCACCCGTGTTGTCGGCGACCCGCACCCGCGATTCCTGCTGAATCACTGTTGCAGTCTCCTCAGACCTGGATTTTCATGCGCGTCGGATACCGACCCGAACGCGCGCGGTCCGCCGCCCGTGGCGCAGGGCCGCAGGCAACCCGTCCATGATAGGGGAAGTCGCAGGTAGATGTCGAATCGCGCCGGTTCTCCCCGGCCGGCGGTCGCCGGGGTCCGACGGTGCGCCACCGTCCGATCGGATCCGCCCGGACGAGGCCCACCCGGCGCGATCGCGATGCCGTAACTTCATTTTCGTGCAGCTCTCCGATCTGCCCGTGGGCGGCGTCGCGCGACTGCGGGGCACCTCCGCCGCCGCGCTCGCCTCCGCCGCCGCGCGGCGGGGACCGCAGGACCCCGTCGTGGTCTTCCCGGGCCTGACGCTGCCGCTCCCCTCCTCCCCCGGCGCGATCATCGACGACGTGCTGACCCGGGCGGTCGCGGTCGCACTGGAGGTCTTCCCGGCGTGGCTGCCCGACCCCGCCCTCACCCCCGGCCCCGGCGGGACCCCCGGCCGCACCACCGCCCACGAGCTCGCGCAGCGCCACGGCGGCACCCCCGGCATCGGCACAGCGCTGGGCGCGCTCGCCACCGCGGCGCTGCGACCCGAGGCGATGACCGGCTTCGCCGACCTGCCCGCGGCCGACCGTCGTGGCGCCCTCGAGCACGTCCTGACCCGCAGCTACCACGCTCCGGGGATCGCTCTCGCGCTCGACGTGGACCGGCCGCTGGCCCCGCACCTCGGCGACGCCCTCGCCACCGCGGCGCAATGGCTCGCACGCGGCGACGGCACCGTCTGGCTCCTCGGACCGGGCGCGGCGCCGCTGGACCGGTTCCCCGCCGTCGACGGTCCGCCCGCGATCCCCGACCCGCGCCCGCAGCCGTCGGAGTTCACCGTCGGCCTCGACCCGCTGCCCGCGTTCCCGCCCGTCGCCGGCAGGCCGCACCCTGCGAGCGCGGCGGAGCAGCACCTCGAGCGGGGGCTCGTGGATCAGGCGTGGGCCGCGGCGCGGCACTGGAACTACGCCGTCGACCTGGGGCCGCTGGCCCGGCCGGTCCGCGTCGACCTGCTGTTCCCGCGACCGCGCCTGGTGGTGGAAGTCGACGGGCCGGACCACCGCGCGAACGACGCGTACGAGGCCGACCGGCGCCGCGACGCCGACCTCATGCTGGCCGGATTCCGGGTGCTGCGGCTGACCAACGCGCGGATCCTGGGTGACCTCGCAGAATCTCTGGCGATCATCCGTACATTGGTGACTGCAACGGGATCCGGCCACGGGAGGGGTGCGTGATGGGCGAGTCGATCGCGGGGCTCACGGGCACGGAATCGACTGTGCTGCTGGTGCTCGCGTCGGCGGTGGAACCGGTGCGCAATCCCGACCTCAAACTGCTGGGCCCCGCGCTGGAGGCGCCGTCGCGGCGGCGGCTGGTCGAGCGGGGCCTCCTGGACGTCGAGGTCGGGGAGCGCCGCACGCTACTGCTCTCGCTCACCGACCGCGGCTGGGCCGCCGCCGCCGCGCTGCTCGAATCCCCTCCCCCGCCGCGCGCGACGCCGCAGCTGCGCGCCCTGTTCACCTTCGCCGCCGGGATCGGCCGCTACCTGCGCCGCGAATCGCTCGCGCTCGGCGAGGTGGTCACGCCCGCCGCCGGCCCGGCACCGTCGGCCCCGGCCCCCGTGCCCGACGGTCCGCTCCCGCCCGACGGTCCGCCGGCCGCGCAGCTCCGCGCGGCGTACGCCCGGATCGCGGCGCCCGGCGCGTGGGTGGCACTGCGCGATCTGCGCGCCGCACTTCCCGGCGTGCCGCGCACCGTCGTCGACGAGGGCCTGCGCGCCCTCTACCCCGAACCCCGCGTGCACATCGTCGCCGAGGACAATCTCAAAGCCCTCACCCCGGACGATCACGCCGCTGCGCTGCAGCTCGGCGGTCGCCCCCTGCACGCGATACGGATCACTCGATGACGCTCTCCGATGTGCAGCGCACCGCGCTGCGTTCCGTCCGCCTGAGCTGGGCACCCACGTACGAGGAGGTGTGGGACGCGGCGTCGGAGGACACGCACGTCGACGGCCTGCACACCGACGTCTGGGAGGATCTGGAGGACGCCCTCGGCGACGCCGTCGCGTCGACCGGTGCCTCCCCCACCGGCCTGGTCATCACCGGCAACGCGGGCACCGGCAAGACCCACCTGCTCACCCGGTTCCGGTCCGAGGTGCAGGCGGCGGGCCACTACTTCGTGCTGCTGGAACTCCTGGACGCCACGGACTTCTGGCGCGCGGCGCTCACCTCGCTGCGCAGCTCGTTGCTGCGGCCCGCGCGCGATCACGAGACCCAGCTGGCCCAGCTGCTGTGGCTGCTCTCGGACGAGGTCGGCCTCTCCCGCGCACACCGCCGCGAGTTCTCCGGCGACGCGGTGCCCACCCCCGAGGGCCTGGACGCGCTGGTCGCGGCCATGAGCAAGCGCCGCCCGCAGGTGCGGCAGTACCACGGCGTGCTGCGCGCGCTGGTGCTGCTCGGCTCCCCCGACAGCCGGCTCGCCGACCTCGGGTCCGCCTTCCTCGAGGACATCGAGGTCGAGGAGACCGCTGCCGAGCGACTGCACTGGGGCCTGCCCGCGCACGGCTTCCCCGCCGTGGAGACGGTGCGCGCGATCTCGGCGTTCATGGCCGAGACCGCCGCGACGGTCTTCGCCGTCGACCAGATCGACACCCTGCTCGCGCAGTCCGCGGCGACCCTCACCGCGCCCGACGCCGCGGAGAGCGAGGTCATCGAGCAGGTCGGCCACGGCCTCATGTCGCTGCGGCAGGGCCTCTACCGCACGGTGACCGTCGCCTGCATGCTCCCGACGGCCTGGGAGACGCTCGCCGGCCGCGCCACCGCCTCGGTCGCCGCGCGGTTCCGCGTCGTCGGCCCGCTGAAGTCGCTGCCCGACGGCGCCATCGCCCGCGCCATCGTCGAGCGGAGGCTGACCGCGGCGTACCGCGCGAAGGAGTTCGCGCCGCCGCATCCCACGTGGCCGGTCGCGCCCGAGGCCTTCGCCTCCGCGGTGCACCACACCCCACGCGACCTGCTCACCAAGGTCGACGCGCACATCCGGGCGTGCGTCACCACCCGCACGGACTTCGAGCTCGCGTCCTTCGGGTCGTTCGACGGGGACGCGCCGCGCACCGTCTCCGCCGCGGCCCCGGCCGCGGCGCCCGCCCCGGCACCCGAGCAGCCCGCGCTGCCGGAGACCACCCCCGCCGAGGCGCTCGCCCGCATCGACGAGCAGTTCGACGCGCTGCGGATCCGCGCCCGGGTCGGCGATATCGCGACCGATCAGGTCGCCGCGGACAAGCGGATGGGCGCGCTGATCGAGGCCGGCCTGCGGGCGTGGACCCGCGAGGACGGCGGCGACGGCTTCCAGATCGAGCGCGGCAACAAGCAGCTCGACGGCCGGCTGCGGCGCCGGCTGCCCGGCCGCGTCGAGGACGAGCAGCACTGGGCCTTCCGCGCGATCCCGGCGTCCAACGCCGTCGCGACCACGAACCGCGTGCAGAGCGCGGCGACCGCGGCCGGCGTGGCCGCGGGGATGGACCGCCGCAAGCTCTTCCTGCTGCGTTCCACGCCCTGGCCCACCAGCCCGAAGGCGTCGTCGGTGATCGCCGACGCCGTCGAGCGCGGGGCCGAACTGCTCCCGCTCGACGAGGCCGATCTCGCCACGCTCGACGCGCTCGGACACATCATCGCGAACTCCCCCGACGGTCTCGACGAGTGGCTGACGGCACGCCGTCCCGCGCACGGTCTGCGGATGTTCGCCGGACTCGATCACGCGCCGGCCGACCGGCCCGCACCGGCCTCGCGGCGCGCGCGCGGCCTCATCCCCGGCGACGCCGTGGGCCGCGTCGGCGGGCTGTCGAGCTCCGTCGCCGACGTCATGTTCGGCGGGCCGCCCGTGCCACGACCGGCACCGGCACCGCCCGCTGCCGCACCGTCGGGCGACGGTGCCGTCGTCGTCGGCCTCGGGCCGGACCGTGCGCCCGTCACCGTGGACCCCGTCGAGCTGCGTAAGCACACCGCGATCTTCGCCGGTTCCGGCTCGGGTAAGACGGTGCTGATCCGCCGGCTCATCGAGGAGTGCGCACTGCGCGGCGTCTCCGCGATCGTGCTCGACCCCAACAACGACCTCTCCCGGCTCGGCGAGGCATGGCCGGAGGCGCCGTCGGGCTGGTGGGAGGGCGACGCCGAGCGGGCGCGCACGTACCTCGCCGACACGGACGTGGTGGTGTGGACGCCCAACCGCGCATCCGCGCGACCCCTGGTGCTGCAACCGATCCCGGACTTCGCGGCGCTGCGGACGGGCATGGACGGCGAGGGCCTGGAGGCGCAGGAGGCGCGCGAGGGCTTCGCGATGGCCGTCGAGGCGAGCGCGAGCGCGCTGGAGCAGCACGTCGGCGTGGGCGGAGCGCGCCGCGAGCAGCAGCGCGCGATCCTGCGGGAGGCGCTCGACGCCTACGGTCGCCAGGTGGGCCGCGCGGACATCCGCGGCTTCGCCGACTTCCTCGCCGAGTGGGATTCGACGCGCAGCAGCCTCGGCAGCGCCGACAAGCTGTCGCCCGAGCTGGCGGCGAACCTCCAGGCCGCGCTGATCAACAATCCGCTGCTCGGCGGCCGGGGCGAGGCGGTCGACCCCGCGACGCTGCTAACCCCGGCGGACGGCAAGCGCGCCCGGGTCTCGGTGATCAGCCTCATCGGCCTGCCCGACGAGACGCAGCGGCAGACCTTCGTCGCGCAGCTGCAACTCGCGCTGTTCTCGTGGGTCAAGCGTCACCCCGCGGGCGAGACGCCGCTGGGCGCCCTGCTGGTGATGGACGAGGCCCAGCAGATCGCGCCCTCGGGCGCGGTGAAACCCTCCACCGAGTCGACGCTCCTGCTCGCCTCGCAGGCCCGCAAGTACGGGCTGGGGCTGGTCTTCGCGACGCAGGCGCCGAAGGGCCTGCACGACAAGATCGTCGGCAACAGCGCGACGCACTTCTACGGCAAGCTCAACGCGCCCGTGCAGATCCAGGCCGCCAAAGACCTGGCCGCCGCGCGCGGCGGTCGGCTCGACGGGATCGGCGGGCTGGGCGCCGGCGACTTCTACCTGGGGTCGGGCGCGGCGACGGTCCGCCTGCACTCGCCGATGTGCCTGAGCCACCACCCCGCCAGCCCGCCCACGGAGGACGAGGTCCTCACCATCGCACGGAGGAGCACGACATGAGCCCGAGGAACAAGGTCGGCTGGGGCGAGCTCTCGCCCCGCGCGAAGACGACGATCGTCGCGACCGCGGCCGTCGACGCGGGACTGCGGGCCTGGGCCCTTGCCGACCTGGCCGGACGCGACGACGCCGAGGTCCGCGGCCCCAAGAAGCTCTGGGGCCTCGGCCTCGGCGTGGTCACCTCCGCGGGCGTGCTGCCCGCGGCCTATCTGCTGTTCGGCCGCGCCTCCGCGACGGCCTGACGCGGATCAGCCCGCGGGGCGGGTGGCGCGGCGGCGGGGCTGCTGCGCGCGGCCCTGCCCCTGAGGGCGCCCCTGGCCCTGCGCCCGTCCGCCGGACGGTGCCTGACGGTGCTGACCCGAGCGCTGACCGCCCTGGCCGCGACCGGCGCCCTGGCCCCGCGCGGTGCCGTCGCGGCCGGCGCCGTCGGAGCGCTGGCCGGTGCCCTTGCCGCGCCCCGCACGACCCCGGCCCGGGGCGTGGCCGCCGCCCGCGCGGCGCTGCTGCTGCGGCGGCGCGACCGGCTCGGGCTCGACGTACGGGGCGACCTCGCCGACGAGGTCGACGACGACGGGCGAAGCGGCGGTCACCGCGACGGGCCGCGCGGTGATGGCGGCCTTCTTGAGCAGCGTCTGGGTGTCCTTGCGCTGCTCGGGCGTCATCACGGTGACGACGGTGCCCTCGCTGCCCGCGCGGGCGGTGCGGCCGCTGCGGTGCAGGTAGGCCTTGTGCTCGGCGGGCGGGTCGACGTGCACGACCAGCTCGACGTCGTCGACGTGCACGCCGCGGGCGGCGATGTCGGTGGCGACGAGAACGCGGGCGGTGCCGGCGCTGAACGCCTCGAGGTTGCGGTCGCGCTGCGGCTGGCTGAGGTTGCCGTGCAGGTCGCGCGCGGGGATGCCCTGCGCGGTGAGCTGCTTGGCGAGCTTCTTCGCCTGGTGCTTGGTGCGGGTGAACAGGATGCGGCGGCCCGTGCCGGAGGCGAGGGCGCGCACCAGCTCGTTCTTGTCGTCCTTGCCGCTCACCTCGAAGAGGTGGTGCGTCATCGCGACGACCGGCGAGTTCTCGGGATCGACCGAGTGCGAGACCGGGTCGGTGAGGAACTTGCGGACCAGCTTGTCGACGCCGTTGTCGAGCGTGGCGGAGAACAGCATCCGCTGGCCGCCCGCCGGCGTCGCGGCGAGGATGCGGGTCACGACGGGCAGGAAGCCGAGGTCGGCCATGTGATCGGCCTCGTCGAGCACGGTGACCTCGACGCGCGACAGGTCGACGATGCGCTGGCGCATGAGGTCCTCGAGGCGGCCGGGGCAGGCCACCACGATGTCGACGCCGTGGCTCAGCGCCTGCTCCTGGCGGGTCTGCTTCACGCCGCCGAAGATCGTGGTGACGCGCAGGCCGGCGGCGCGGGCCAGGGGCTCGACGGTCGCCGTGATCTGGGTCGCCAGCTCCCGCGTCGGGGCGAGGACCAGGCCGGACGGCTTGCCCGCCGGAGCGCGGTGCCCGGCGATGCGCGCGACCAGCGGGATCGCGAAGGCCAGGGTCTTGCCCGAGCCGGTCTTACCGCGGCCGAGAACGTCGCGGCCGGCGAGGGTGTCGGGCAGGGTGTCGGCCTGGATGGGGAAGGGAGTGCTGCGGTCCATGTCGCGGAGGGCGGCGACGAGGTTCGAGGGGACGCCGAGGTCGGCGAAGGAACGAGCGGACACAGGGGTGCTCACGGTGCGGAGATACCTAACGGTGGTGGGTGGCGAAGGCGGCGGTGGCCGCATCCGTTCGCCGCAAGAAAAGAACCGGGAAATGGTCTCGAGCCGAATTCGGCGAGTCAGGGGCCCGGGTGCCCTACGACGGCGCGGGACGTGACCGTCCCGCATCTTCCACATCCTAGCAAACCTGTTCGCATCATCGTTCATACTCGAGGAGGAAGTGCCGACGCTCACACCGTGGACGTCGGCCCCTCGTGAAACGCGGAGGCGGCGAATGAGCGACAATGCAGTCATACGGCGTGCACGTCGACGCGCGCCAGGGGGAGGCAAGATCATGACCGCAGGTACGAGGACCCGTTCGTTCCGCCGCCGTGGGGGCGCGGCCCTGGCCGCCGGGGCGGCGCTGCTCACGCTGGCGGGCTGCGGCTCGGTGGCCGGCACCGGCTCGGCCGATCCGCAGGACGTCGCCGCCTACCAGAGCACCATCGCGTCCTCGCGCGCCGCCGCGGCGGCCGCGGCCGGCAAGTCCGCGTGTGCGTCCTGGCAGTCCGGGTACGACACCCGGGTCGTCGCCACCCGCGCGACCGCCGCCTTCACCAAGGACCCCAAGTGGAACTGGGACACCATCACCGGCGTCATGAACGCGGAGTTCGCCGCGCTCGAGACGGAGACGGGCAAGCTGCCGTCGATCATCGCGACGGCGCAGCCCTCCGCGACCGTGCACACCGCGATCGTCGAGTACAAGTCCAAGCTGGACGCCTACACCGCGGCCATGCGCTCCGACCAGGCCGCGCGCGCGACCGGCGAGGCCACCTGGGAGAAGACCAACCCCGCCGCCAAGGTCCTCGACACCGCCGTCAGCGGCGTCCGCCGCGTCTGCGCCTGACCCAGCGCCTGACCGTCGTCCGCGCCTGATCCGCGGAACTCGGGTCCGTGGCCCGCGGACAGAGCAGAACCCCCGGATTCCTCGTACGAGGAATCCGGGGGTTCTCTGCTTCCGGGGTGGAGAGGGCCTTACTTGGCCTTCTCCAGCACCTCCACCAGACGCCAGTGCTTGCTGGCGCTCAGCGGACGGGTCTCCATGATCCGGACGCGGTCGCCGACACCGGCAACGCCTTCCTCGTCATGCGCCTTCACCTTGGAGGTGGTGCGGATGATCTTGCCGTACAGGGAGTGCTTCACGCGGTCCTCGAGCTCGACGACGATGGTCTTCTCCATCTTGTCGGACACGACGTACCCGATGCGCACCTTGCGGCTGTTGCGAGCCTCAGTGGTCACGTTGCTTCCATTCTCGCTCATGCGGCGTCACCCTCCGGACCCGAGGCCAGGCCGAGCTCCCGCTCGCGCAGGATCGTGTAGATCCGGGCGATGTCGGTACGCACGGTACGCAGGCGACGGTTGTTGCTCATCTGTCCGGTGGCCATCTGGAAGCGCAGGTTGAACAGCTCCTCCTTGGCCTCGCGCAGCTTCTCCACCAGCTCGTCCGCGGTGAGACCGCGGAGATCAGCGGCGACGGTGTTCGACATCAGAACTGCTCCTCTCGGGTCACGATGCGGGTCTTGCAGGGGAGCTTGTGCTGCGCGCGGCGCAGGGCCTCGCGAGCGATCTGCTCGTTGGGGTAGGTCATCTCGAACATCACGCGACCGGGCTTGACGTTCGCCACCCACCACTCGGGCGAGCCCTTACCGGAACCCATGCGGGTCTCGGCGGGCTTCTTGGTGAGCGGGCGGTCCGGGAAGATGTTGATCCAGACCTTGCCGCCACGCTTGATGTGGCGGTTGATGGCGATACGAGCGGACTCGATCTGTCGGTTGGTGATGTAGGCGGGCTCGAGAGCCTGGATGCCGTAGTCACCGAAGGTCACAGCGGTGCCGCCCTTGGCAGCGCCGGAGCGCTTGGGGTGGTGCTGCTTGCGGTGCTTGACGCGACGGGGGATCAACATGGCGTCAGCCCTCCTGGTTCGTTGCGGCAGGCGCCGCCGCCACCGGAGTCTCCTCCGTTGCGGCCCGGCCGGCCTCGGTGCTGGTGGCGGTCGTGCCCGACGCGCCGCTGCGACGCGGGCGCTGCGGGCGCTCACGACGCGGGCCACGACGGTCGTCGTTCGACGGTGCCGCCAGCTCGCGCCGGCCGCCCACGACGTCGCCCTTGTAGATCCACACCTTGACGCCGATCCGCCCGAAGGTGGTCTTCGCCTCGTGCAGGCCGTAGTCGATGTCGGCGCGCAGCGTGTGCAGGGGCACGCGGCCCTCGCGGTAGAACTCGCTGCGGCTCATCTCCGCGCCGCCCAGGCGACCCGAGCACTGGACCCGGATGCCCTTGACGTTCGGCTGACGCATCGCCGACTGGATCGCCTTGCGCATCGCGCGGCGGAACGCCACGCGGTTGCTCAGCTGCTCGGCGATGCCCTGCGCGACGAGCTGGGCGTCGGCCTCGGAGTTCTTCACCTCGAGGATGTTGAGCTGCACCTGCTTCTTGGTGAGCTTCTCCAGCTCGGACCGGATGCGATCGGCCTCGGCGCCGCGGCGGCCGATGACGATGCCCGGACGCGCGGTGTGGATGTCCACCCGCACGCGGTCCCGGGTGCGCTCGATCTCGATCTTGCTGATGCCGGCGCGCTCCAGGCTGTCGGTCAGACGCTTACGGATCGCGACGTCTTCCTTGACGTACTCCGAGTACTGCTTATCGGCGTACCAGCGGGACTTCCAGTCCGTGGTGATGCCGAGGCGGAAGCCGTGGGGATTGATCTTCTGACCCATGCTTACGCTCCCTTCCGGCTGTTGCGGCTGGCGGCGGGCTTCTTCGACTCCACCGACTCCACCACGACGGTGATGTGGCTGGTGCGCTTGCGGATCCGGTACGCGCGGCCCTGGGCCCGCGGCTGGATGCGCTTCATGGTCGGACCCTCGTTGGCGTACGCCTCCGAGACGACCAGGGTGCGCGGGTCGAGGCCCAGGTTGTTCTGCGCGTTGGCGATCGCCGACGCGAGGACCTTGGCGACGGGCTCGCTCGCGGCCTGCGGCGCGAACCGCAGGATGGCGAGCGCCTGCTCGGCGTCCTTGCCGCGGACCAGGTCGATCACGCGACGGGCCTTCATGGGCGTGACGCGCACGAAACGTGCGGTCGCCGACGCCGAGGTCTGTGCTGCTGTGTCGTTGCTCATTAGCGGCGCTTCGCCTTCCGGTCGTCCTTGATGTGGCCCTTGAACGTCCGCGTCGGGGCGAACTCGCCCAGCTTGTGACCCACCATGTTCTCCGAGACGAACACCGGCACGTGCTTGCGACCGTCATGGACGGCGAAGGTGTGACCGATGAAGTCGGGGATGATGGTGGAACGACGCGACCAGGTCTTGATGACCTGCTTGGTGCCCTTCTCGTTCTGGACGTCGACCTTCGCGAGGAGGTGGTCGTCGACGAACGGGCCCTTCTTGAGGCTGCGTGGCATTCTCTAACTCCCTCCTAGCGCTTGTTCTTACCGGACTTGCGGCGACGCACGATCAACTTGTCGCTCGCCTTGTTCTTGCGGGTGCGGCCCTCGGGCTTGCCCCACGGGCTCACCGGGTGGCGGCCACCGGAGGTCTTACCCTCACCACCGCCGTGCGGGTGGTCGACCGGGTTCATGACGACACCACGGACGGTCGGGCGCTTGCCCTTCCACCGCATACGGCCGGCCTTGCCCCAGTTGATGTTGCTCTGCTCGGCGTTGCCGACCTCGCCGACGGTGGCGCGGCAGCGCACGTCGACGCGACGGATCTCGCCGGAGGGCATACGCAGGGTCGCGTAGGCGCCCTCCTTGCCCAGCAGCTGGATGCTGGCACCGGCCGAGCGGGCCATCTTGGCACCGCCGCCGGGGCGCAGCTCGACGGCGTGGATCACGGTGCCGGCGGGGATATTGCGCAGCGGCAGGGCGTTGCCCGGCTTGATGTCGGCGTTGGGGCCCGACTCGACCACGTCGCCCTGCTTCAGGTCCTTGGGGGCGAGGATGTAACGCTTCTCGCCGTCCAGGTAGTGCAGCAGTGCGATCCGCGAGGTGCGGTTGGGGTCGTACTCGATGTGCGCGACCTTGGCGTTGATGCCGTCCTTGTCATGGCGACGGAAGTCGATGACGCGGTACGCACGCTTGTGACCGCCACCCTTGTGCCGGGTGGTGATACGACCGTGCGCGTTGCGGCCACCACGGCCGTGCAGCGGGCGGATCAGCGACTTCTCCGGGGTCGAACGCGTGATCTCGTCGAACGTCGAGCCCGACGAGCCACGGCGACCCGGAGTGGTCGGCTTGTACTTACGGATAGCCATTTAGCTCGCGCCTCCGAAGATGTCGATGGGCTTGCTATCGGCGCTCAGGGTCACGATGGCGCGCTTGGTGCTCTTGCGCTGACCGTAACCGGCACGGGTGCGCTTGCGCTTGCCCTGGCGGTTCAAGGTGTTGACGCTGTCGACCTTGACGCCGAAGACCTTCTCCACGGCGATCTTGATCTGCGTCTTGTTCGCGTCCGGGTGCACCACGAAGGTGTACGTGTTCTCCTCGATGAGGCCGTAGGCCTTCTCGGAGATCACCGGCGCGAGCAGGATGTCCCGCGGGTCGGCGGGGATGGTTGCGGTAGCCATCAGGCGTTCGCCTCCTCGGTCTTCGTGGCGCTCGCGATGAACGAACCCAGAGCCTCACGGCTGAACACCAGGTCATCGGCGTCGAGGACGTCGTAGGTGTTGAGCTGGTCGGCGTAGATCCACTTCGCGTTCGGCAGGTTCTGGACGCTGCGCTGCGCGGTCAGGTCCTCGCGGCCGACGACCACGAGGAACTTCTTGCGCTCCGACAGCGCGGCCAGGAACAGGCGGGCGGTCTTGGTCGACGCCTCCTGGCCGGCCACCAGCTCGGTGACGACGTGGATACGGTCCTCGCGAACCCGGTCGGTGAGGGCACCGCGGAGAGCGGCGGCCTTCATCTTCTTCGGGGTGCGCTGGCTGTAGTCGCGCGGCTGCGGGCCGTGGACGGTGCCACCGCCGGCGAACTGCGGCGCGCGGGTCGAGCCCTGGCGAGCCCGGCCGGTGCCCTTCTGGCGGTACGGCTTACGACCACCGCCGCGGACCTCGCCGCGGGTCTTGGTGGCGTGAGTGCCGGCGCGCGCAGCGGCGAGCTGCGCGACGACCACCTGGTGCATCAGCGCGATGTTGGGCTCCACGTCGAAGATCTCGGCGGGGAGATCGACGGTGCCGTCGACCTTGCCGTCGGCGGTCTTGACATCAAGAGTCAGCTTGCTCATGCGCGAGCACCACCCTTCACAGCGGTACGGACCATCACGAGGCCGCCCTTGCGACCGGGGATGGCGCCCTTGATCAGCAGGACGCCGGCGTCGGCGTCCACCTTGAACACGGACAGGTTCTGCGTGGTCACCTTGTCGGAGCCCATGCGGCCGGCCATGCGGACGCCCTTGAAGACGCGGCCCGGGGTGGCGCAGCCACCGATGGAACCGGGGGCACGGTGCACGGCCTGCGCGCCGTGGCTGGCGCCGAGACCGGCGAAGCCGTGGCGCTTCATGACGCCGGCGTAGCCCTTGCCCTTGCTGATGCCGGTGACGTCGACGAAGCTGCCCGCCTCGAAGACATCGGCGCCCAGCTCCTGGCCCACCTCGTAGTCGGCGGCGGCGTCGGCGTCGGCGAGCCGCAGCTCGGCGATGTGGCGACGCGGGGTGACACCGGCCTTGGAGAACTGGCCCGAGACGGGCTTGTTCACCTTGCGGGGGTCGATCGCGCCGAAGGCGAGCTGGACGGCGTCGTAGCCGTCGGCGGCCTGGGTACGGATCTGGGTGACCACGTTCGGCCCGGCCTTGACGACGGTGACCGGGACGACCCGGTTGTTCTCGTCGAAGACCTGGGTCATGCCGAGCTTGGTGCCCAGGATTCCCTTGATCTTGTTCTCAGTCATATCGTTTCTCCGCAGCCGCTTACTGGATGTTCACGTCGACGCTGGCCGGCAGGTCGATGCGCATGAGCGCGTCGACCGTCTTCGGCGTCGGGTCCAGGATGTCGATCAGCCGCTTGTGGGTACGCATCTCGAAGTGCTCGCGCGAGTCCTTGTACTTGTGCGGCGAACGGATGACGCAGTACACGTTCTTCTCCGTCGGCAGCGGCACGGGACCGACCACACGGGCGCCGGTGCGGGTCACGGTCTCGACGATCTTCCGAGCAGACGCGTCGATCGCCTCATGGTCATAGGCCTTGAGCCTGATGCGGATCTTCTGTCCCGCCACGCTGTGTCCTCTTCCGTCAAGTGTTCAAACGTATTGCCTGACACACGGACAGCTGAATCATCTACGGGACGCATCCCGGCGTGGGACGCATCCCACCTGAAGTCGATCGACGCTGTTCATGTGTCAAATTGCTCCGGTCCACGCGGTCGGGCGTGTCGCGCTGGCGCTCATGCTCCGCCGTGTGTTCCGGTGGCTCCCGCGAGGGGTGCCGGGTCGATACCGTCGTCGGAATCGGCCCTGCCCCCTGTCACAGGGAACCGCGCCGCCCGACAAGGCAACCCGACCAGTATGCACTGCTCGGGCCGCATCTTCAAATCGAACCGGTCGATCCCGGCGCTGCGATTCGCGTCACACCCGCCCCGGGGCGCGCTCTGGAAGAATATGCGACATGACCGAACGGAGCGTCGCGCCGAGGCCGGGCGCGCTGCTCCTGGCCGTGCTCCTGTGCGCCGGTGTCCTTCTCAGCGCGGGCTGCGCCGCCGGCCCGACCGGCGGCGCCGCGGCGCTGTCCTCGTCGGCGGCCTCGAAGTCCCGCGCCGTGCCGCGGCCCGTCGCCGCCGTGCGGGACGACGCGATCCGCTACCTCTACCCCGCGCCGAAGGCGGACCCGCGCCAGAACTACGGCAACCTGTACCTCCCGCGCGGCGCCCATGCGCCGCGCAGCCTGCCGGTCGTGGTGCTCATCCACGGCGGCGGCTGGAAGAACCGCTCGAGCGCCGGGTACATGGCCGATGTCGCGCGGGCGCTGCAGTCGGCGGGCCTCGCGGTGTGGAACATCGAGTACCGCCGGGTCGGCTCCGGCGGGGGTTGGCCGACGACCTTCACCGACGTCGGGTACGCCGTCGACTTCGTGCCGACCCTCGCCGAGTCCGCACCGGCGCTGGACCCGACGAACGTGATCCTGGTCGGGCACAGCGCGGGCGGCCAGCTCGCCGCGTGGGCGGCCACCCGGCGCACGCTCCCCGCCGGGTCGCCCGGCGTGACCTGGCCGGCAGGCGGCGGCCCGACGGTGACCCCGCGCGCCTTCGTGTCCATGGCGGGGGTCCTCGACATGCGCACCTCCTCACGGCTCAACGACCACGTGCGCAAGGCGCTCGGCGGGATGCCCGACCAGGTGCCGCAGCGGTACGCCCTGGCGAACCCGGTCCAGCGGATCGACCCGCTCATGCCGTCGGTCGCGATCCACGGCTCGGAGGACTCGATCGTCCCCGCCGGGGAATCGGTCGACTTCGTGGCGGCCGCGCGGGCGCTCGGCGCGCCGTCGCTGCTGGTCGAGCTCGACGGGGCGAACCACGGCACCCCCGTCAACGTGCGCTCGCCGTACTGGCCGCGGATCCGCGAGACCATCGTGAAACTGGCCCGCGAGGGCTTCGACGCCCTCGCCGCCACCCCGCCGCGCTGACCGGGCGGGCGACGGCGGACCGTCGAACTTACCGTGGAGTAAGATAACGGCCATGACCGATACCTCCACGTACAAGATGTGGCGCACGCTCAGCGACAAGCCGCTCGGCAAGCTGGCCTTCTCCGCCGCCGCGTCGCTGAAGGCGCCGTACTTCGCCTCCGTCACGCCGTACATCTCCGAGATCGAGTACGGCCGCGCCGTGGTCCACGGGCCGAAGTGGTGGTTCGTGCAGAACCACATCGGCACCTTCCACGCCATCGCGGCCTGCAACCTCGCCGAGGTGGGCATGGGCATGGTGATGGAGGCGTCCACGCCGGGCACGCACCGCTGGCTGCCGAAGTCGATGACGGTCGACTACCTCGCCAAGGCCGAGTCCTCGCTGGTCGCAACGGCGACGCTGGCCGAGGAGATCGACTGGGACGCGATCACCACCGGGCGCGACGTGGTCGTCGACATCGCCGTCCGCGACAAGAAGGGCACCGAGGTGGTGCACGCGAAGATCACGACCTGGGTCACACCCAAGCCCTCCAAGTGAGCCAATCCATCACCTCTGGTCACTTGAGTTAACCTGCGCATCATCGATCACTCGGTTTACAGGCGGTGTGGCGTGTGGCACGCTACCGTCGCACAGTCTTGCGCCGACCCGAGGAGGATCATGCGCCGCACCATCACGTCGATCATGAGGACCACCGCCGCATCCGCGGCCGTCCTCGGCGGCGTCGTCGCGCTGCTCCCCGCCGCCGCGCAGGCCGAGCCCGTCGCGACCGTCACCCCCGGGAGCTCCGTGCTGACCGTCACCAAGCTGGTCGGCAATGTGGCGGACGGCCGCGGCTGCACCGTCGGCTTCGTGGGGCAGCGGCCCGACGGCACCCGTGTGGGCCTGTACGCCGGGCACTGCGGCGCGCAGGGTCAGCAGGTCGTGGTCGACGGGCGGATCGTCGGCGTGAACACCGGCTCGTCGGCGCCCGCGCTGACCAAGACCGACACCTTCGTCGTGCCGGACGCCCCCGACTGGGGCGTCTTCACACTGGATCCGAAGCTCGCGAAGGCCGCCCCCGGCGGCCGCGTCCGGCCCACCTCGGTGGGGACCGCCCGCCCGGGCGACGCGGTGTGCAGCCAGGGGGTCTCGTCCGGCTGGCGCTGCGGTTCCGTGGTGAGTGTGGACGGCGGCTACATCGCGACCACGATCCCCGTGCAGGTCGGCGACAGCGGCGGCCCGCTGATCCGCTCGTCGGACAACGCCGCGCTCGGCATCGCCAGCCGCGCCGCCACCTTCGACGGTCCGCTCGCCCGGAACGGCTCGCTGTTCTACGACCTGGGCTCGACGCTCCGCGCGACCGGCACCACGCTCGTCGTCGGCTAGCGGCCCCGTCCCCCGGGAGAACGGCCGATTCCCGGCCGGCGCCGCGAATATCCGGCGCCACGGCGGAATCGGCCGGTTTCTCCTGTTCTCAGGCGCTGTACCAGGCGCGGACCGGCGTGGGTAGCCACAGCAGGATCGGGACCGCGACGGTCGCGATGAGGCCGAAGCACGTGGGGCCGAGGATCACGGCCGCCGCGGTCGCGACGATGACGGCCGTGCGCGTCCGCGTCGCGAACAGCGCCACCGCCCCGACGAACCCCGCGGCCGAGCAGACCAGCCACAACACGCTGAGCGCGGCTCCGACCTCGGGATTCGAGAGATTCGTGGCACCGAGTAGAACCCCGAAGACGCTCACGACGATGAGCACGATCGCCGCCGTGATCGCCTGCCACGGCCGCTTCGCCGGGATGGGCGCGGACGCGACGGCGGGGAACGAGGGCTGCGAATCGTAGTGCGGTACCGGCGCGGAGGGCCGGATCTGCGTCGCCTGCCCATACGGCGGCGGGGTCTGCGCGGTCGGCCGCGCCGGCGGATACCCGGGTGCGGGGGCCTGCGTCGTCCGCGGCATCGGCCCGGACCCCACCTGCCGGGCCTGCGCCTCGAGCGCGCGGGCGAAGTCGGTGCAGGTGCGGAACCGCCGGTTCGGGTCGGCGGCCATACCGGTGGCGAGCGCGCGGTCGAGCGGCGCGAGCCGCGGGTCGGCCTCGGCGGCGCGCGGCACCTCGCCGCGCATCTTGCGACTGATCACCGCGCCGGGCGTGGTGCCGGCGAAGGGACTGCGGCCGGTCAGCAGGGTGAGCGCGGTGGCGGCGAGGGCGTACTGGTCGGTGCGGCCGTCGACGGCCTCGTCGGCCAGTTGCTCCGGCGCCGCATACGTGACCGTGCCGACCGCGGTGTTCGTGGCGGTGAGCCCGGCGTCGTCGTCCATCCGGCGGGCGATGCCGAAGTCGGCGAGCAGCACGCGGCCGCTCGCGTCCGCACCGGATTCGGCCAGCAGGATGTTCGCGGGTTTCACGTCGCGGTGGATCAGCCCCTTGCCGTGGGCGTGATCGAGCGCGGAGGCGACCTGCGTGATCACCGAGACCACGTCGGCGACGGGCAGCCCGCGCGGGTGCCGGTCCCGGATCAGCTGATCGAGATCGACGCCGGCGACGTAGTCCATCGAGAGCCACAGCTTGCCGTCGGATTCGCCGCGGTCGTGCACGCCGACGATGTTCGGGTGGAAGAGCGTGGCCGCGAGGTCCGCCTCGCGGTTGAACCGGACCCGGTAGGACTCGTCGGTGGAGAGGTCCTGCGGGAGGATCTTCAGCGCCTCCTCGCGCGGGAGCCGCGGATGCGCGACGAGGTAGACCTCGCCCATGCCACCCGCGCCCAACCGGCGGACCACCCGGAACCCGGCGAATTCTGCACCGGCCTGCATCGACATGCGCGAATCCTAGCGGCCCCGGCCGCCGCTTTCCGCGCACCTCCCGAAACCGGCGACATGTGCGATCGCGCCGCGAATACTGCGCTGTGACCGCTTTTCCGCCGGTTTCGGGAGCAGCTACCGGACGGTCAGTCCCGCCAGAGCGTCGCCGGGTCGACCGCCTCGGGGTTCGGCGCCTCGGGCGTGCCCGCGGGGGTGCGGGAGAAGCGCGGCGCGGGCATCGGCGCCATCGCTCCCCCGACCTCCTGCAGGTTCCCGCGCGCCGCCATGTGCGGGTGCTTCGACGCCTCCTCGAAGGTGAGGATCGGCGCGACGCAGGCGTCGGAGTCGAAGAAGATCTCGGCCCACTCGTCGCGGGTCTTCGTCTTCAGCGCGGCCTCCAGCGCGGCGCGCAACTCGGGCCAGCGGGCCTGATCCAGCTGGAAGGGCAGGTCCTCCTGCTTGAGTTCGAGCTTGGCGAGCAACTCGGCGAAGAACTGCGGCTCGATCGCGCCGACGCTGACGTACTTGCCGTCGGACGTCTCGTAGGTGTCGTAGAACGGCGCGCCACCGTCGAGCGTGTTCACGCCGCGCTCGTCGCTCCAGATGCCCTGGCCCCGGAAGTCCCACTGCATCTGCCCGATGAGGGAGGCACCGTCGACCATGGCGACGTCGATGACCTGCCCCTTGCCCGACGTGGTGCGCTCGTAGAGCGCCGCGAGCACGCCGAAGACGAGGAACATCGAGCCGCCGGCGAAGTCGCCGACGAGGTTGAGCGGCGGCACCGGGCGCTCACCCTTGCGGCCGATCGCGTGCAGCAGGCCGGTGAGGGAGATGTAGTTCATGTCGTGGCCGGCGCGCTGGGCGAACGGCCCGTCCTGGCCCCAGCCGGTCATCCGGGCGAAGACGAGGCGCGGGTTGCGCTCGAGCACCACGTCGGGGCCGAGGCCGAGGCGCTCCATGACGCCGGGCCGGAAGCCCTCGACGATCACGTCGGCGCGGTCGATGAGCTCGAGGATGGTCGCGATGTCGTCGGGGTTCTTCAGGTCGGCCTCGACGATGGTCCGGTTCCGCTTGACGCCCGACGGGACGCCCGTGAGGCCGGCCACTCCGACGCCGGGGCGCTGCACCGAGACCACGTCGGCGCCCTGGTCGGCGAGGAGCATCGCGGCGTGCGGGGCGGGGCCGAGACCGGCGAACTCGACCACCTTCAGTCCGGCGAGGGGACCCTGCTTCGAATCAGTCATGAATGCACGTTAACTTGCCCGTACGCTGGACGGGTGACCTGGCTCTCGATTCACGACCCCGAAGGCGACACCCGCGCAACGTTGATCCTCGCGCACGGCGCCGGCGGCAACCGCGACCAGGCGATGCTGCGGCTGCTCGGCGACGAGCTCGCGGGGCGCGGCGTGCGCACAGTCCGTATCGACCTCCCGTTCCGGCGCAACCGCCCGAAGGGGCCGCCGTCACCGTCGGGCCAAGCCGCCGACCGGGCCGCCTTCGCCGAGACCGCGCGACTGCTGGACGTGCAGGGTCCCATCCTCTGGGGCGGGCACAGCTACGGCGGCCGGATGGCGTCCATGGCGGTCGCCGAGGGCCCGGAGCGGCCCGACGGCCTGCTGCTGCTCTCCTATCCCCTGCATCCGCCGGGGCGGCCGGAGAAGGCCCGCACGGCGCACCTGCCGGGCATCGCCGTCCCGACGGTGCTGGTGCACGGCCGGCGCGACCCCTTCGCCTCGCCGGAGGAACTGGCGGAAGCCGCCGCCCTCATCGCCGGCCCCACGACGACCGTCGAGGTCGCGGCGGCGCACGACCTCGCGCCCGCGAAGTCCGGTGCGCCCGCCAAGGCCGCCGACGCCGTGATCGCGTTGCTCGATCAGGCGAAGGCGTAGTCGCCGATCGGGAAGCTGCGGGCGTCGCGGCGTGCCCCGAGTACGGAGCTGGGGCGCAGCAGCGTGGCCTCGCCATGGGGGTCGAAGTAGTAGCTGCGGCTGCCCTCGCAGGAGCCGAGTTGGAAGACCGAGCGCTGCAGCCGATGGCTCATGCGCTCGAGGAAGCGGGCGTTCGCCTGCTCGGTGACCTCGACGGTGCGCGCGCCGGTCCGGTCGATCTCGTCGAAGACGCGGCGCAGGTGCACCATCTGGGCCTCGATGGTCCAGAAGTAGCTCAGCCCGGTGTAGCTGTACGGGCTGTGCAGGCTGAAGAAGTTGGGGAACTTCGGCACCGCCATGCCCTCGTAGGCCTGGAAGCGGCCCTCGCGCCAGAACTCGCCGAGGTCGCGGCCGTCCCGGCCGGTCACCTCGATCGCCGGGAAGTTCTTCTCCCACAGCGAGAAGCCGGTGGCGAGCACGAGGGTGTCGAGCCGGTGGACCGTGCCGTCGGTCATCTCGATGCCGTCGGGGAGCACCCGCGCGATCGACGAGGCCTCCAGGGTCACGTTGTCCCGCGCGAAGGTCGGGAAGTACGTGTTGGAGAACGTGGGCCGCTTGCAGCCGAAGGAGTACGACGGGGTCAGCTCGGCGCGCGTCTTCGGGTCGCGGACCTGCGCCCGCAGGTGCGCCTTGGCGAGCAGCGCCGCGATGTCGTTGAACCGGTGTCCGTACTTGTAGTTCAGCACCCCGACGGTGTTGAGCACCTCCAGCGCCGTCGAGTTCGCCAGCCGCGCGGCGCGCTGCGTCGCCGGTAGGCGCGCGAACAGGGACTTCACCGGCCCGGGGACGGAGAAGTCGACCTTGGGCACCACCCAGATCGGGGTGCGCTGGAAGACGGTCAGATGCCCGGCGACCTTCGCCAGCTCCGGTACCAACTGCACGCCGGTCGCGCCGGTGCCGATGACGCCGATCCGCTGACCGGCGAGGTCGGCGTCGTCGTCCCACTTCGCGCTGTGGATGACCGTGCCGGCGAAGTCGTCGATGCCCTCGATGTCGGGGAGCTTGGGCTGGCTGAGGAAGCCCGTCGCCGTGATGAGATACCGCGTGCGCAGCTTCTGCTCGAGGCCGCCGTCGCGCACGACGGTCACCTCCCACTCCGCGGCCGCCGGATCCCAGCGGGCACCCGTGACGTCCACGCCGAACCGCATGAGCGGGCGCAGTCCGTACTTGTCGGCGACGCGGCTCGCGTAAGCCTTGAGCTCGGCGCCGGGTGCGTAGAGCCGGGACCAGTCCGGGTTGGGTTCGAAGGAGTACGAGTAGGTGACGGAGGCGATGTCCACGGCCAGGCCCGGATAGTGGTTGACGTGCCACGTCCCGCCGAGGTCGTCCTCGCGTTCGAGGATGAGGATGTCGCTGCGCCCGCGCCCGAGGAGCTCGATCGCCGCCCCCATGCCGCCGAACCCCGCGCCGACGATGATCACGTCGTGAGTCATGTCCACTCCCTTTCGGTGAACCGCGTGTCAGTTCCTGCCCCGAAATCTACACCAATGTAGGACCGGCCTCTCGCCGCCACATCCTGCTCAGGGAGGAAGCAGCCCCGCCCGCGCGGCGAGGAGCAGCACGCCCAGTACCGCTCCCCCGCTGGTCGCCAGCGCGAACAGCGTCACCCACAGGCCGCCGGGGATCCCGGTCAGCTGCGCGAGCTGGTCGGCGTCGCTCTCCCGACCGCGCCCGCGGCGCCGCAGCCGCTGCAGCTCGACGACCGCGCGGGGCGCCCCGAACAGGAGGTACCAGGTGCCCAGGTGCGCCAGCGCGACCTTGGCCTCGGGCGGCGCCCACCAGGAGACCGCCACGACGACGGCGGCCGCGAGGAGCACCACGTACAGGCCGAAGAAGTTGCGGATCCACACGAGCAGCAGCGCCAGCAGGAGCACCGCGGCCCACAGCGCGGCCAGGGCGTAGCCGCGGGACAGGAGCACGGCGGCGATGAGGCCGACCACCGTCGGCGCCGGGTAGCCGGCCGCGACGGTGGCGACCATCCCGGGCCCGCTCGGTCGGCCACGGGAGACCGTGAGCCCGGACGTGTCGGAGTGCAGGCGGACGCCGCTCAGTCTGCGTCCGCACGCCACGGCGATCACCGCGTGGCCGCCCTCGTGAGCGATGGTCACCACATGCCGCGCCCGACGCCACGCCGGCCGCCACAGCACCAGGACCAGCGCGGCGACGGCGGTGCCCATCAGGACGGCGGCGCCGGGCGCCGGCGACCGGGCCGCGACATCGGCGACGACGCGGTCCCACGCGTGGGCGAGGACATCGGGAAGCGTGTGATCCACCGGGTGCACGGTAGTCCCGACCGCTGAGTGATCACTGAACGCGGCCGGCCTCCGTCCTGTGTGCGATCGTGTCCGCTGGGCGGGCAGAATTCCACCCACGCTCGGCCGATAACCTGGACGCATGAGCCTCACCCCCCATTCGAGCCGCAGCCAGATCGTCACCGTCACCGAGGTGATCGACGAGACCGCGCTCGCGAAGTCCTTCGTCTTCGACGCGGAATGGGACTACCGGCCCGGCCAGTTCGTGACGGTCCGCGTGCCCTCGGAGCGGACCGGTTCCGTCGCCCGGTCGTACTCGCTCTACACCTCCCCGTTCGACGCCGGGAAGCCCGGCGTGACGGTCAAGCGCACCGTCGACGGGTACGCCTCGAACTGGCTCTGCGACAACATCACCGCCGGATCGGAGCTGGAGGTCCTGCCGCCGTCGGGCGTCTTCGTGCCCGAGAGCCTCGACGTGCCGCTGCTGCTGCTCGCGGCCGGTAGCGGCATCACGCCGATCATGTCCATCCTGTCGGCGGCGCTGACGGCCGGCACGCAGCCGATCACGCTGCTCTACGCCAACGCCGATCCGGAGGCCACGATCTTCCGCGCGGAGATCGCCCGGCTCGAGGCCGAGCACGAGCGGCTCACGGTGATCTGGTGGATGGAGTCCGAGCGCGGTGTCCCCGACGCCGACATGCTCTCCGCGCTGCTCACGCCGTACCACTCGCGCAACACCTACCTGTGCGGCCGCGACGAGTTCATGGCCGCCTGCAAGGAGGCCTGCACGGTCATCGGCACCCCGCGCGAGCAGGTGCACCAGGAGATCTACGCCTCGCTCACGGGCGACGCCTTCGCCGACATCGTGCCGCACGAGGTGGAGGTCACCGCGGATTCGCCGGAGGTCACCGTGCACAACCTGGGCGCGACCTTCACGGTGCCGTGGCCCGAGGGCGAGACCCTGGTGGACGTGCTCATCAACAACGGTCACGACGTGCCCTACTCGTGCCAGTCGGGCGAGTGCGCCACGTGCCTGTGCAAGCTGACGAAGGGCACCGTCGAGATGGCGGTGACCGACGGACTCGACCCCGACGACGCCGAGGACGGCTACATTCTGGGGTGCCAGGCGAAGCCGACGTCGCCCGAACTGGAGGTCGAGTACTGATGCGGATCCGTGGAGCGGTGCTGGAGGAGATCGGTCGCGCGCGTCCCTACGCGCAGTCGTCGCCGATCTCGGTGGGCGAGCTGGAGCTCGCTGAGCCCGATCCCGGCGAGCTGCTGGTACGCATCGAGGCTGCGGGACTGTGTCATTCGGACCTGTCGGTGGTCGACGGGAACCGCGTGCGCCCGGTGCCGATGCTGCTGGGCCACGAGGCGGCGGGCATCGTCGAGACCCTGGGTGCGGGTGTCACGGGTCTGCAGGTGGGCGATCGCGTCGTCATGGCCTTCCTCCCCCGCTGCGGCGAGTGCGCCAACTGCCGCACCGACGGCCAGCTTCCGTGCACGCCGGGCAGCGTCGCCAACAACGCAGGCGAGCTGCTCGGCGGCGGCCGGCGCCTCTCCCGCGACGGCGCGGAGGTGCACCACCACCTCGGCGTCTCCGGTTTCGCGACGCACACCGTGGTGGATGCCCGCTCCGTGACGCGCGTGGATTCCGATGTGCCGCCGGAGATCGCGGCCGTCCTCGGCTGCGCGGTCCTCACCGGCGGCGGCGCGGTGCTCAACGCCGGCGCCCCCTCGGACGGCGACGACGTGATCGTCGTCGGCCTCGGCGGGGTCGGCATGGCCGCCGTCCTCACCGCCCTGTCCCTGAAGGCCGACGGTGCCGTCGGCCGCGTGATCGGCGTCGACGCGCAGCCCGCGAAGCTGGAACAGGTCCGTGCGCTCGGCGCCGACGCCGCGTACACCCCTGACGAACTGGCCGAGGCCGGCGTGCGCGCCCCCGTCGTGATCGAGGCCGCGGGGCATCCGAAGGCCTTCGAGGCCGCCGTCGCCGCCACCGCCGTCGGCGGGCGGACGGTCACCGTCGGGCTGCCGAATCCCGCTGCGCGCTCGGAGATCAGCCCGCTCGTGCTCACCGCCGAGGCCCGCACGATCATCGGCAGCTACCTCGGATCCGCCGTCCCGCAGCGCGACATCCCGCGGTACGTCGAGATGTGGCGCGCCGGCCGGCTGCCCGTGGAGAAGCTGATCTCGGGCGTCATCACGTTGGAGCAGATCAACGAGGGCATGGACGCGCTGGCCGACGGCACCGCGGTCCGCCAGGTCATCCGCTTCTGATCAGTCCTGCTCCGGGGCCGGCGCGGGGCGGGGCCAGTCGGTGGGCCGCTGCTGCGCGTCGAGGCCACCGTCGGCGAAGACGACGGAGCCGACGCAGTACCCGGAATCCGGGCCGAGCAGGAACTGCGCGAGCGCGGCGATCTCCTCCGGCCGCCCGGCCCGGCCGGCGGGGATGAGCTCGAGGAAGGCGTCCATCGCGGCGCCGAGCTGCGGATCGGCGCGGCCCGCCTGCGTCATCGGAGTGTCGATCAGCCCGGGGGCGATGGCGTTGAGCCGGATCCCCTGCCGCACGTACTCGGCGGCGTGCGTGCGGACGAAGTACGCGAGCGCCGCCTTCGTGGCCGGGTAGGCGAGGATCGAGGCGTACTCCCCGTAGGAGTCGGCGAGGTCGGCGGCGGCGTGCTCGTCGCCGCCCAGGCAGGTCTCGGCCAGCTCCACGGGCCACCCCGGCTGCGTGGTCGTGGAATTGGAGCTCACCAGCAGCGCCGCCGACGGCCCGCGCGCCAGCAGGGGCCGCAGCCCCACCAGCAGGTCGACGGCCCCGAAGTAGTTCACCGCGACGACGGACGCACCGGACCGGCCCGTGGCGGGGCCGAGCCCCGCGAACGCGGCGAGGCCGGCGAGCGGCGCGTCGCCGACGAGCTCCCCGATCCGCGCGACCGCCTCGAACCGTCCCCCGGGTGTCCCGAGGTCGGCCTCGACGTCGGTCCCGTGCAGGTCGACGCCGATGACTCCGTGCCCCGCCGCGTGCAACCGCTCGGCGGTCGCCGCCCCGAGTCCCGACCCCGCCCCCGTCACCACGTACATGCTCATGATCCCTATCCTTCCCCCTGCGAACGGCCTCTCGGCAAATCGGGTGACATCCACTCCTGTCCGGTTTAGCGTGAACGCACGCCGACGAGAGGAGACACCATGACCGCCGACGGTATCGCCGACAAGTTCAAGGAAGCACTCGAACGCAAGAACGCGTCGAATCGCCAGGGTTCCGCCCACCTGGACGGGGCAGCCAAACCGCAGACCCCGCACGGGTCGGAGAGCCATCAGCAGCAGTTCCGCCGCAAGAGCGGCTAGCCGCACCGCGCGCCCCGGCGTCCCACCCGGGAGCCGGGGCCGCCGGTGGGCACCGCGACGGGCGGCAGCGTCATCCGATAGACTTGCGATCGCATCACGACGGTCGCAGGAGGAGGCGTCATCGACCTGCCGCTGCTCGTCCCCGTTCCGGTGGGCCGGCCACCCGCGCCCGGCGCCCCACCGCCGGAAGATCCTGCGATCCAACAGGTTCGCGGCGTCGTCGCCTCGATCCTGGGTTCGCTCCGCGGCGGCCCGCACCTCCCCGAATCCGGCCTGAACTGGGCGGTCGCCTACCTCACCCGCGGCGCCGAGCCCCTGCTCGTCGCCACCACCACCGACGCCGGCTGGTTACCCCTCGGAACGATCGTTCCCGCCGGCGTGCGCGTGCTGTGGAACGTACCCACCGCGGCCGCGTGGGCCACCGTCGACGACCCCGTCCGCCAGTTGGTCGAGTTCGCCGAGGCCGAGGGCTACACGATCCGCGCCGTCGCCACCACCCACCCGAGCCGCGCGCACCACATCCCGAACGGCCCGTGGAAGCTGGTGGGCGAGCGGCACCCCGGCCAGGTGCTGCCGCATCGCCTCACCCGCTTCGAGCTCGTGGCCTCCACCGCGCGCGTCGCCCACATCCGGACCCTGCAGCCCGACGAGGCCGATCGTCAGGCCCGCGCCCTGCTCCGCGACCTGGAGCGCGTCACCGTCGAACCGGAGTACGCGATCGGGGTGGACGAGGCCCGGACGGAGGCCCGCCGGTATCTCGGGGCGGGGCGCGAGGTGCCGCCCGCCGTCCTCGATCAGCTGCTGCTCGACCAGGACGCGCTCGCGGACGCCCTGAGCCTCGCGCGCACCCCGCCCCGGTCGCTGACCGCCGGCAGCGGCCCGCCCGACGGCGCCGCGCTCCGCTCGCGTCTCGTCGAGCGCGCGCTGGTGGAGGTCGCGATCTCGGCGGCCCGACACGACCTGGAGTCCGCGATCTACGGCTGGACCTTCGTCCGCTACCTGGCCCGCTGAGCGGTCCCGGGGCACGTCACGGGTAGGTCTTGTACCGATCCCAGTGGCGGTTGCACAGGTACTGGGCGGCGTAGAAGACGAGCTGCTGCCGCTCCCACAGCGGGAAGGCCCGCTCGTCGTTGTAGAGATCGCGGGTCGCCCCGGCGGTACTCGCCGGGTTCCGGTCCAGCGCGGCGCAGGCGCGGTAGCCGAAGCGCACCATCTGGCCGTCCGTGGTCCGGTCGCCGAAGGGCTTCGTGAAGTCGTGGAGGTTCTTCGTCGCGATCACGAACCGGCCCTCGTCGAGCCGGCCGTCCGCCTGCGCGGGGGCCTGCACCAGCGCGGCGCACCCCAGCGCGACGATCCCCGCCATCAGCACCCTCATCAGCTTCGGCATCCGTGGTTCTCCTTGCTCCCGGCGGGGATCCGCCCTGCGTGTAGACGGATTATCCACCGAAGCCCGTCATCCGCGCACCGGTCTCCCGGAATCACCGGGCCGGGCGACGGGAGCGGCGGCCGCGCCATGAGAATCCGCCGTGGAATCGGTCTCGATTCGGCGTCGAACACCTTCTCGCAGTGGCGCGAACGCGGCGCGACCGCCAGTCTGAGCGCAGACGACGCCGAGGAGGATCCCCATGACGCACCGCCCGCTCGCGAGCGACACGTGGGGCATCCCCAGCGGCGACTTCCTCGGCGGATACCTGCTGCTCTGCGGGCTCACCGTGCTTGCGGTCCTCATCGCCCGCAGTGGACCGCGCCGGCCCCCGCGCCGCATCGCGGTCCTCAGCCCCGCCGAGACCGGAATGATGATCGCGGACGGCAACGCCGTCGTCGCCGCCCTCGCGCAGCTGCGCGCCGCCGGCGTGATCGACGCGGACGGGCGCACCGTCCGGCCCGTCACGCGCGAGGACCGCGCCACCCTCGACTGGTTCGTTCGGAGCGTCGCGGACCGGCTCGAGAAGCGGTCGACGTCGCTGGTCCGGGACCTCGAGGCGCCGCTCCGGCAGCTCCGCTCCGGGCTCGTCCGCGACGGTCTGCTGCGGGCGCGCCCGAGCTCGCCGGGTCCGGCCCTGCTGCTCCTGCCGGTGATCGCGCTCGGCGCCGTCCGCATCGTCGCCGGCGCGGTCGGCGCCAAGCCCGTCGGCTTCCTCACCGTCGCCGTCGTCGCCGTGACGGCGACGTTCCTGGTCCTGGCACTCCGGACGCGCAGGCTCACGCCCGCCGGTCGCCGCGAGCTCGCGGCGGCGCGACAGCGGCACGCCCACCTGCACCCGCGGCTGAAGCCGTCGATGCGGACCTACGGCGCCGTCGCCGCGGCGTACGCGGCGGCCCTGTTCGGCGCCGCGGGCCTCGCCCAGCTCGATGCGACGCTCGCGGCGGGGACGTACGCGGCGCAGGCCGGGGCGCTGACGCCGCCGTTCGTGATCGGGGGCGGGGGCGGCTCGTCCAGCTGCGCCTCACCGAGTTCGAGCACCTGCGGTGCGTCGTCGAGTTGCTCCTCGTCGTCGTCGAGCAGCAGCTGCGGCGGAGGCGGCTGCGGCGGGTGAGTCCCGCACCGTCGGGCCGCAGATCGACCCCGGACATGCGAAACGGCGCCCCTCCCTTCCGGGAGAGGCGCCGTTCACGGCTGACTACCTAGATCAGGCGATGATCTTGGTGACGCGGCCGGCACCGACGGTGCGGCCACCCTCGCGGATCGCGAAGCGCAGGCCCTCGTCCATGGCGACCGGCTGGATGAGCTTGACGCTCATCTCGGTGTTGTCGCCGGGCATGACCATCTCGGTGCCCTCGGGGAGGGTCACGACGCCGGTCACGTCCGTGGTGCGGAAGTAGAACTGCGGACGGTAGTTGTTGAAGAACGGGGTGTGGCGGCCGCCCTCGTCCTTCGACAGGATGTACGCCTGGCCCTCGAACTCCGTGTGCGGGGTGGTGGTGCCCGGCTTCACGACGACCTGGCCGCGCTCGACGTCCTCGCGCTTGAGGCCACGGACCAGCAGGCCGACGTTGTCGCCCGCCTGGCCCGAGTCGAGCAGCTTGCGGAACATCTCGATGCCCGTGACGGTGGTCTTGGTCGACTTCTCGCGGATGCCGACGATCTCCACCTCCTCGTTCACGTTGATGATGCCGCGCTCGACGCGACCGGTGACGACGGTGCCACGACCGGTGATCGTGAAGACGTCCTCGACCGGCATCAGGAAGGGCTTGTCGGTCTCACGCTCGGGGTCCGGGATGGACTCGTCGACGGCGTTCATCAGCTCGACGATCGAGTCGACCCACTTGGCATCGCCCTGGAGCGCCTGGTAGCCCGACACGCGGACGACGGGGGCGTCCTCGTCGAACTCCTGCGAACCCAGCAGCTCGCGGACCTCCATCTCGACGAGCTCGAGGATCTCCTCGTCGTCGACCATGTCGCACTTGTTCAGGGCGACCAGGATGTAGGGCACGCCGACCTGGCGGGCGAGCAGCACGTGCTCGCGGGTCTGCGGCATCGGGCCGTCGGTGGCGGCCACGACCAGGATCGCGCCGTCCATCTGGGCGGCACCGGTGATCATGTTCTTGATGTAGTCGGCGTGACCCGGCGCATCGACGTGAGCGTAGTGGCGCTTCTCGGTCTGGTACTCGACGTGCGAGATGTTGATCGTGATGCCACGAGCCTTCTCCTCGGGCGCCTTATCGATCTGATCGAACGCCGAGGCCTCGTTGAGGTCCGGGTACTTCTCGGCCAGAACCTTGGTGATGGCAGCCGTCAGGGTGGTCTTGCCGTGGTCGACGTGACCGATGGTGCCGATGTTCACGTGCGGCTTGGTCCGCTCGAACTTCGCCTTCGCCACTTTGTGTCCTCCTGGACGTAGTGCTTGCCGGGCCGGTTGCCCTGCAAGGGTGTTTATCTTTCGGTTGTTTTCGACGCCACGGCTGGGCCGTGTGTCTGACGCCGCGGCGGAGCCGGGAAGCGCCACGCTCCGGAGAGCGGGGAGATTACTCCCCGTTCACCTTCGCGATGATCTCCTTCGACACGTTCGCCGGAACCTCGGCGTACGAGTCGAAGACCATGGAGTAGTTCGCCCGGCCCTGGGTCTTCGACCGGAGGTCGCCGATGTAGCCGAACATCTCCGACAGCGGGACCTGGGCCTTCACGAGGCGGGCACCGCTGCGTTCCTCCATGGCCTGGATCTGGCCACGGCGGGAGTTGAGGTCGCCGATCACGTCACCCATGTAGTCCTCGGGGGTCGTGACCTCGACAGCCATGATGGGCTCGAGGATGACGGGACCGGCCTGACGTGCTGCCTCCTTGAAGGCCTGCGCGCCGGCGATCTTGAACGCCATCTCGGACGAGTCCACGTCGTGGTACGCGCCGTCGAGCAGCGTGACCTTGACGTTCACCAGCGGGTAGCCCGCGAGCACGCCGTACTGCATCGCGTCCTGGGCGCCGGCGTCGACCGAAGGGATGTACTCCTTCGGGACGCGGCCACCGGTCACGGCGTTGACGAACTCGTAGGTGGCGCCGTCCTCGGCGTCCTCCAGCGGCTCCAGCTTGATGATGACGCGCGCGAACTGGCCCGAGCCACCCGTCTGCTTCTTGTGGGTGTACTCGTGCTTCTCGACGGGACGACGGATCGTCTCGCGGTAGGCCACCTGCGGCTTGCCGACGTTGGCCTCGACCTTGAACTCGCGACGCATGCGGTCGACGAGGATGTCGAGGTGCAGCTCGCCCATGCCGCCGATGACGGTCTGGCCGGTCTGCTCGTCGAGCTCGACGGAGAAGGTGGGGTCCTCCTCGGCGAGCTTCTGGATCGCGACGCCGAGCTTCTCCTGGTCGGACTTGGTCTTCGGCTCGATCGAGACGTTGATGACCGGGTCCGGGAAGGACATGGACTCGAGGACGATCGGGTTCGCCGGATCGCAGAGGGTGTCACCGGTCGTGGTGTTCTTCAGACCGATCATCGCGTAGATGTGACCCGCGGTCGCATCCTCGACGGGCATCTCCTTGTTGGCGTGCATCTGGAAGAGCTTGCCGATGCGCTCCTTGTTGCCCTTCGTGGCGTTGAGCACGCCGGTGCCCGAGTCGATGTGACCCGAGTACACGCGGACGAAGGTCAGCTTGCCGAAGAACGGGTGCGCGGCGATCTTGAAGGCCAGGGCCGCGAAGGGCTCGTCCTTGCTGGGCTTGCGCGAGAGGATCTTCTCCTCGTCGCCCACGGCGTGGCCCTCGATGGAGGGCACGTCGAGCGGGCTGGGGAGGTAGTCGATCACGGCGTCGAGCATGGGCTGCACGCCCTTGTTCTTGAACGCCGAGCCGCACAGCACCGGGTAGAGCTCGCGCTCGACGGTGAGCTTGCGGATCTGCGCCTTGATCTCGTCGATCGAGAGCTCCTCGCCGGCGAAGTACTTCTCCATCAGAGCCTCGTCGGACTCGGCGACGGTCTCGAGCAGCTTCTCGCGGTACTCGGCGGCCTTGTCGGCGAGGTCGGCGGGGATCTCCTCGATGGTCGGCTCGGCGCCGATCTCGACGACGCCGCGCCAGGTGATGGCCTTCATCTCGAGCAGGTCGACGACACCGTCGAACTCGTCCTCAGCGCCGATCGGCAGCTGCAGGACCAGCGGCTTCGCACCGAGGCGGTCCTCGATGGTGCGCACGGTGAAGTAGAAGTCGGCGCCCAGCTTGTCCATCTTGTTGACGAAGCAGATACGCGGGACGTCGTACTTCTCAGCCTGACGCCACACCTGCTCCGACTGGGGCTCGACGCCCTCCTTGCCGTCGAACACGGCGACGGCACCGTCGAGCACGCGGAGCGAACGCTCCACCTCGACGGTGAAGTCGACGTGCCCGGGGGTGTCGATGATGTTGATCTGGTTCTTCTTCCAGAAGCAGGTCACGGCCGCGGAGGTGATGGTGATACCCCGCTCCTTCTCCTGCTCCATCCAGTCGGTGGTCGAGGCACCGTCGTGGGTCTCACCGATCTTGTAGTTCACGCCGGTGTAGAAGAGGATGCGCTCGGTCGTGGTGGTCTTACCGGCATCGATATGCGCCATGATGCCGATGTTGCGGACCTTCGTGAGGTCGGTAAGCACTTCCTGTGCCACGGTGGTAAGCCTCGTTCTCGTTAAAGGATGGTTGGAACGCCGCCGCGGGAGCGGCAACAACTACTCCGGTGTCCCGCGGGCCGGCCGGAGAGGACCGGCCCGCGGGATCAGATCACCAGCGGTAGTGCGCGAACGCCCGGTTGGCCTCGGCCATCTTGTGGGTGTCCTCGCGGCGCTTCACCGAAGCGCCCAGACCGTTGCTCGCGTCGAGGATCTCGTTGGCGAGACGCTCGATCATGGTCTTCTCGCGACGCTGCCGCGTGAAGGTCACCAGCCAGCGCAGCGCGAGGGTGTTGGCGCGACCGGCCTTCACCTCGATCGGCACCTGGTAGGTGGCGCCACCGACGCGGCGGCTCTTCACCTCGAGCGACGGGCGCACGTTGTCGAGCGCCTTCTTCAGCGTGAGAACCGGATCGGTGCCGGTCTTCTCCCGGGTCGCCTCGAGAGCGCCGTAGACGATGCGCTCGGCGGTGGACTTCTTGCCGTCCAGGAGCACCTTGTTCACCAGCTGGGTGACCACGGGCGAGCCGTAGACGGGGTCGTTGACGACGGGGCGCTTGGGCGCCGGTCCCTTACGAGGCATCAGCCCTTCTCCTTCTTCGCGCCGTAGCGGCTCCGCGCCTGCTTGCGGTTCTTGACACCCTGGGTGTCGAGCGAACCGCGGATGATCTTGTAGCGAACACCCGGGAGGTCCTTCACACGACCGCCGCGGACGAGCACCATCGAGTGCTCCTGAAGGTTGTGGCCTTCGCCGGGGATGTACGCGGTGACCTCGACCGAGCTGGTCAGGCGGACGCGGGCGACCTTACGGAGAGCCGAGTTCGGCTTCTTCGGGGTCGTGGTGTAGACGCGGGTGCACACGCCGCGACGCTGCGGCGAGCCCTTGAGGGCGGCCACCTTCGTCTTGGACGCCTTGTCCCGGCGGCCCTTACGGACCAGCTGGTTGATAGTTGGCATAGAAGCGCTGTTTCCTTCGTTTCGGCTGTCGCCGACCGCACGGCCGGCTTGTTCCTACTGCTGCGGTTGTAGCTCCGGGCAAGTCGCGCGCTCCGCGAGGAGTGAACGACTTCCGCAGCGCGGCCCCACCGGCTTCGACGACTCGCGTCGTTTCCGCTGGTCAGTCCCGTTTCCGGGAAGTAGCTACCCGCCTCGCACGTACCCCGAGGTCGGGCGTGTCGCGTGTCCGTGGGCGGTTCCGGAGGTCCGGCCTAGCCATGGGCACGTGAGAATAGTCCTGGTTACCCAGGCACGGCGACCAAGCTTACCCGCCTGAACTCACACTGGTCAAAATGCAGTGCTCTAGAGGCCACGATAGTCGCGCACCGACACCCGCGGTCCGCGCCGTTCGCGGTCGACACCCGCGCGGACCAGCAGCCGGATGACGCGGCCGCGCTGGCCGCGGTAGGGCTCGAGCACATCGAGCATTCCGGGATCGTCCAACGCCTCGCCCGCGAGCGCTATTCCCACGATGCGCGGCAGATGGTAATCGCCCACCGGCACGGCGTCCGGATCGCCGCAGGCCCGGCCGAGCAGGTCGCCCACGGTCCAGGGCCCGATACCGGGGAGGGCCCCGAGCTTCGCGGGCCGGTGCTCGACCTCGACGGCACTGGCTCCGACGATCGTGCGCATCCGCACGGGCTCGACTCCCGCCCGGTGCCACTCCCAGGCGGGGATCGCCGCCCACTCGGACCGCGCGGGCGGAACCCGCAGGTCGGGCCCGCCCGCCGGCCCCGGCGCGACGGTGCCGAACCGGCGGACCAGGTGGCGCCAGGCCCGGAACGCCTCCGCGCCGACGACCTTCTGTTCGAGGACGGTCGGCACGAGGGCCTCCCAGACGCGGTTCGACCGGGCCAGGCGCAGGCCCGGCGACGCCGCCACGGCCCGCTCGACGACGTCGTGACGCGGGACCAGGGCCGACGGATCGTCGGCCGCGCCGACCAGGTCGGGCGCGTTGTCGAGGAGCCACGGCGCCCCGCTCCCCCACGCCTGCGCGGTGACCGTCCCGTCGGCGAGGCGCAGGCGGACGGTCCCGGGGCCGTCCGGGGTGTGCACGGCGCGCCACAGCGCGCCGTCGGGAGTGCGCGCGTAGGCCGGATCGCCCGCGCCGCGACGGAGCACGCCGACGGTGCCGTGCAGGTCGAGGACGTGCCCCGGGGCCCATGAGCGTTCTGCCGTCACCCGGCGAGGCTACGCCGCCCGGTGCCGGTACTTGTCCTCGTACACCCGGGTGCGCCGCCGGTGTTCCTCCAACTGCCTGCCGCTCTCGGTGTGCGGGTCGATGCCGTTGTCGGCGAGCAGCTCCTGCAGGTAGATCGACCGCAGGCCGCCGACGAAGACGATGGCCGGCAGAGCCATCATCGCGACGAGCGCCAGCTTGACCCACAGCGGCGAGGGCAGGACCAGAGCGACGACGAGGAAGGGCACGAACATCAGCGCACCCCGGATGAAGAAGCGACGGTTGTGGCCGGGGCCGGTGGCGTCGTTGACCACCCAGTCGTGCATGGAATCGGGCAGGCGCATCCCCATGAGGTACTTCACCCGCTCGAGGAGGTTCGGTGTGGTGCGAGGCGTGTGCGTGGACATGCCCTCAGGCTACGCTCGTGTGATACCGGTCACAATCTCCGGGAAAGGGCTCACCGTTCGGCGCTGCGACGGTAGGCCAGCGCGGCGGCGCCGGCGAAGATCGCGAACCACACGACCACGTTGACGGCGGCCCCGAGCAGCGAGGTGTGGCCGCCGGTGAGCGTCTCGCCCCCGGTGAGGGGGTACCGGGCCAGGGCCGTGATCCCGTACATCGGCGTGAACTGCGCGAAGGTCAGCATCCCGCCCGAGAGCGGGAAGAAGACGTTGCCGCCGAAGGCGAGCACGGTGAGCAGCAGCCCCGGGACGTGCATCACGATCTCGGGGCGCAGCGCGAGGCCCAGCGCGAGCCCGAGCGCCCCGAACAACGCGGATCCGAGCCACGAGATGAGCAGCGACAGAACCCAGACCTGCGGTTCCGCGTGCGCGCCGGTCACCGCGGAGAGCACCGCGAGCACGACGACGGGCAGCGCGGACATGGTCAGGGCGCTCACCACCTTCGAGGCGATGTAGCCGGGCGGGCGCAGGGGCGTGAGCCGCAGCGTGCGCACCCAGCCCGTCGACCGCTCGGCCGCGACCTGCGCCGCCGTCGTGGTGGCCGCGGCCGCGGAGCCGTACAGGGCGAGCCCGATCATCATCCATGCGGCGAAGTCGCCGTGCGCGAAGTGCGCGTCCGGGCCCGCTTGGGCGTGCAGCGCCAGGTACAGCACCACGGGCAGGACGGTCGTGATGATGAGGGTCTGCCGGTTGCGCAGCTGGCGGCGCACGTCGAGCAGGAGGAACCGGGGCGTGAGACCCCAGGCCGTGCCGGTCGCCGTGGTGGTCGTCGCGGTGGTGGTCATGCCTTCTCCTCGGTGAGCTGCAGGAACGCCTCTTCGAGACCGTGGGTGAGGGTCTCCACGTCGCGGGCGTCGGTACGGGTGAGCAGGAAACGGAGCGCATCGTCCGACGCACGCGGGTCGCCGTCGACGGCGAAGACGGTGCGCTCGCCGCGCACCTCCGCCACCCGGAGCCCGGGCACGGCGGCGACGACGGCGGCCGCACCGTCGGCGCCGAGGACGGCGGAGACCCGCCGGCCGGTGGCGGCGGCGCGGACGTCGGCGGTCGCGCCGTCGGCGACGATCCGCCCGCCGGCGATCATCACCACCCGGTCGGCGAACTGGTCCGCCTCCTCGAGGTAGTGGGTGGCGAAGAGGACCGTCGTGCCGCGGCGGGCGTCGGCGCGGACGGCGGCCCAGAACCGCCGGCGGGCGTCGACGTCCATGCCCGCCGTGGGCTCGTCGAGGACGAGCAGGTCGGGCTCCGCGAGCAGCGCCAGCGCGAACCGCAGGGCCTGCTGCTGCCCGCCGGAGCACTTCCCGACGGTGCGCCGCCGCAGGTCGTCGAGGCCCGCGCGGGCGATCGCGGCGTCCGGGTCCGAGCCGGGGTGCAGCGCGGCGATCAGCTCGACGGTGTCCTGCACGGTGAGGGTGGGCAGGAGGCCGCCCGACTGCTGCACCGCGGCGACGGTGCCGGTGTGCGCGGCCGCGCCGGAGTCCGGGGTGATGAGACCGAGGATCATGTCGATCGTGGTGCTCTTCCCCGCCCCGTTGGGGCCGAGGAAGGCGACGACCTCGCCCTGCCGGACGGTGAGGTCGACGCCGTCGACGGCGGTGAAGCGCTCGCCCGTCGCGCTCGCATAGGTCTTGGTCAGGGATCTCAGGGTCAGTGCCGGTGTCATGACGTCGACGATGCCCGTGACCTGCGACGATCGGATCCACCCAGGGGTGGAGGTGCGGGTGGAGATCGATGCTGTGATCCACATCACAAGCGGAGTAGATTCTCTGCCATGCGCCTGCGACTGTCCCTCCCCCTCGCGGCGGTGGCCGCCCTGTGCGCGGCCGCTCCGGCCGTGGCTGCGACACCTCCGACCGGCGCCCTGCTCGGCGAATTCACGCAGAATCAGCTGGAGAACTGCGCCGCGATCTGCCCGTACGCCGTACAGGGCGCGGCCGGGGTACCCGCGGGCGTGCTCGCGGCGCCGGCCGCGGCCCTGGTGGCCGCCCCGGGTGGACCGTTCCGCGCCCTCGGCGCGGGGGCGGCCGCCGTGACCGGGCCCGCGGACGCCGCGATGACCGGCATCATCGGCAACGACCTCAATCAGGTGGTGCCGCGGTTCCAGAACGGGGTGGTCATCGGCCTGCTCGACCTGATGCGGATCGGCGGTGGCACCGGGTCGATCGGGGCGCTGCGTACCGATCTGTTCGCCGCGCTGCAGGAGCCGCTACCGCCGGTGGCCCCGACACCGCCTCCGCTCACGACACCCCCGCCCTTCGGCATCACGCCGGCGCCGCAGGGCCCGGCCGAGACGGCGCTCGTACAGGGGACGAACGCCTTCTTCGCGGCGGCGTTCTACGTTCCCGAACTGTCGCTGCTCGGGGCGACGCAGACCGCGAACGCCACGGCGACGACGCTCGCGCGGTCGGACGACCCCGTCGCGGCCGTCCAGGCCGGATTGGAGGCCGCGGGCGCCGTGGCCGCGGAGAACGGGCGGATCCTGGCGGACGCACTGGCCGCGCCCACGGCGAGCACCTCCCGCGAGCGCCCCTCCGGGAGCGAGCCGACCGCGAGCGAGCCCGCCGCTGTCGCGAGCACACCGACGGACGAGGCCGGGGCGGCGGCCACCACCGGATCCGACGGGGCCGGCGAGCACGCCGGTCCCCCGGACGCCACGGGAGCGACGGAATCCTCGACCGGCGCCGCGGACGCCGACGGATCCGCGGACGGCGGCGACTGAGAGGCCGCGCCCCAGGCGGGATCAGGCTCCGGCTGCGGCGGCCCTGGCCTCGATCCGCGCCCGCACCTCGGGCCGGCGCAGCGGCGGGACCGTCTTCGGCGGCTGACGGCGCGCGGGCAGCGCGTCGAGCAGTTCCTCGGTGGCGGCGGTGACCTTGGCGACGGCCTTCTCGAAGGCGTCGCGATTGGCGTCGCTCACCTTCTGGACGCCCGAGACCTTGCGCACGTACTGGCGCGCGGCGGCCTCGATCTCCTCGTCGGTGGCGGCGGGCTCGAGTCCTCGCAGTTCAGTGATGTTCCGGCACATGCTCCGACGTTACCGCCGGTCGCGGGCTAGCGGAAGTCGTAGTCGACCAGCGGGAACCGATCCTGCGTTCGAACGGCGTCCCGCACTGTGGTGGGCCGGAACAGCGCGGCCTCGCCGCGACCGTTGATCCAGTACGAGTTCGACGAGACGCAATCCCCCAACCGGAACACCGAGTCCTCGAGGAGGCCCTCCATCCGCTCGAGGAACCGAGCGTTCGCCGTTTCGGTCACCTCGAAAACGGCGGCGCCGCGCCGATCGAGCTCACCGAACAGCCGCCGGATGTGTCGCATCTGGTACTCGACGGTGTTGAACCAGGACAGGCCGACCCACGAGTACGGGCTGGCGAGAGTGAGGAAATTGGGGAAGCCCGGGACCGAGACTCCTTCATAGGCCTGGAACCTGGTCTGGCGCCACCACTCGCCCAGGTTCTTACCGTCCCGCCCGATCACCGTCACCGCGGGCAGGTTGGTCTTCCAGACGTCGAAGCCCGTGGCCAGGACCAGGGTGTCGATCTCGCGTCGGGTGCCGTCGACTCCGATCACCGCCCCCTCGTCGATCCGGTCGATGCTCTCGGTATCGAGCCGGACGTTCGGGCGCGCGAGAGCGCGGTAGTACGAGTTCGACACCGTCGGCCGCTTGCACCCGTAGTCGTACGACGGGGTGAGGGCGGCCCGAAGACGGCGGTCACGCAGCGACACGAAGCGGTGCACGCCCGCGGCGCGCGCGGCCGCGCTGTTGAGCCGGCGGAACCAGCGATAGCGCCACATCGCGACCACCATGAGGAACTCCATGAACGAATCGGTCACCAACCGCACCGCCCGCTGGGTGACGGGATAGCGCGCGAACACCGACCGCACCGGTCGCGGGAAGGGAACATCCAACTTGGGCATCACCCAGATCGGGGTCCGCTGGTAGACGGTGAGATCGGCGGCCCGTTTCGCCAGTTCCGGGATCACCTGCACTGCGGTGGATCCGGTGCCGATGACCGCGACCCGCTCGCCGTCGAACGCGTGATCGGGGTCCCAGCGCGCCGTGTGGACGACGGCACCCTCGAAACGCTCGATCCCGGGGATGTCCGGCGTCGCCGGCTGCGACAGGAAACCCGTGGCGCACACCAGGAAGCGGGTCCGCACCGGGTCTCCCTCGGCGAAGTGGACCGTCCACCGGCCGGACTCCTCGTCCCAATCGGCGCGGCGTACGTCGAGACCGAAGCGCATGTGTCGCCGCACGTCGTACTTGTCCGCGACGCGGCCGGCGTACGCCTTCAACTCGGGACCGCGCGCATACATGCCCGACCAGTCGGGGTTGGGTTCGAACCAGTACGAGAACGTCGTCGACGGGACGTCGACGGTCAGCCCGGGGTACCTGTTCACGTGCCATGTGCCGCCGAGATCGTCCTCCCGGTCGACGATCAGGAGTCGCTCGAATCCCAGTTCCTTCAGCGCGATCGCGGCACCGATCCCGCCGAATCCCGCGCCGACGACGACGACGTCGACGTCCTCGGTTCCGTTGCCGCTCACGTGCACGCACCTCCTCGTGCGACGCGCGCGCCGCGGGTAGCCTCCGATGTATGGAATTGCAATCGGCACGGGTCCTGATCACCGGCGCCACAGGCGGACTGGGCGGCGCACTCGCGTCCGCGTTCGCCGCGCACGGCGCGCACCTGATCCTCAGCGGCCGCCGAGCGGACGAGCTGGGCCGCCTCGCCGCCGCGGTGGACGGCCGGGCGGTGCCGGCGGATCTCAGCGATCCCGCGGCACCGGCCGCGCTCCTCGCCGAATGCGGCCCGATCGACGTGCTCGTCGCCGCGGCCGCTCTCCCGGCATCCGGCGAACTCCGGGACTACACCACCGAGGAACTCGATCGCGCGTTCGCCGTGAACCTGCGTGCGCCGGTACTCCTGGCGAAGCTGGCTTCCGAAGCGATGCGCGAGCGCGGGACGGGCGGGCATGTCGTGTTCCTCTCGTCGCTGTCGGGTAAGTCGGCGTCGGCGCGGATGTCGCTGTACAACGCCACCAAGTTCGGGCTCCGTGGATTCGCCCTCGCTCTCCGCGAGGAGCTGCGTCCCTACGAGATCGGCGTCTCCTCGGTCCTTCCCGGGCCCGTCCGGGACGCGGGAATGTTCGCCGACAGCGGTGTCCGGGTCCCGCGCGCGGCCACGTGCACGGCAGCGCAGGTGGCGCGTTCCACCGTGCGTGCGGTGGAACGCAACCGCGGTGAGGTCGTGGTCGCCCCCTTGCCCCTGCGGATCATCACCACGCTCGGCGCGCTGGCCCCCGGGGCGGCGGCCGCGGTGTCCCGCCGGACCGGGAATGACGAGCTGATGGCCGCCGTCAGTGCGGGACAACGTCGCAAGCGGTGATCACCCCACCGCGGCGGCGGGTGCGGCGAGACCCGTAGCGGCGGCCGCGTCGCTCACCATCTTCTTGAACGAGACCATCCCGCCCTGCTGCTTGGCAGGAGCCGTCGAGCCGGAGTCGCGCACCTGCGGGGTCGCGGACGGAGCCCCGTTCACCTCGGACGGCTTGACCTGCTGCGCCGCGACCGGCGCGACCCGCTCCGCCGCAGGCTTGACCCACTGCTGCATCGCAGGCTTGACCTGCTGCGCCGCGACCGGCGCGACCCGCTCCGCCGCAGGCTTGACCCACTGCTGCACCGCAGGCTTGACCTGCTGCGCCGCGACCGGCGCGACCCGCTGCTGCGACACAGGCGTGATCCTCTGCGGCGCAGCCGGCTTCACCCGCTGCTGTGCCGCAGGCGTGACCTGCTGCACCGCGACCGGCGCGACCCCCTGCTGCGACACAGGCGTGATCCGCTGCGGCGCAGACGGCTTCACCCGCTGCTGCGACACAGGCGTGATTCGCTGCGGCGCGGGCGGCGTGATCCGCTGCGCCGCAGCCGGGGTCGCAGCGGGCACCGGCTGCTGCAGCCCGGGGATCACGCCCGGAATCTGCAGATTCGGCACGACGGGCGCGATGGTCTGGACCACCTGCTCGACCACGTTCTGCGGCGCGACCGGCTGCTGCACCACCGCCGTCCGCTGCGGAGCGGCCGCAGCGGGTGTCACGGGGGGCCCGCCGAAGAGGCGGGACACGGCCGCGGTTGCGGAGCCCGGAACCGGCCGAGCGGCAGTCGCACTCGCGGCTCGGGCGCGCGGCTTCGCCGGCGACTGCAGCGACGCCGCCGCGACGTCATCGGCCAGGCTCCGGTAGTCCCTGTCCACGGATGCTCTCGCCGCCCCGAGGTCCGCCGGCGTGGGATCCGGCGGCCGGACGCCGGCCACGATGCCGTCGATCGCCTTCTGGATCTCCGTACCGAGGTCCGTGGGCCGGCTGCGGCCGCTCGCCTGATCCGCCTGGGCCTTGGCGATGGACTTCTTCAGGCGGGCCTGCCCCGCCTCGCTCCACAGCGAGAGCGCATCGACATCGGGGGCCAGCGGGACGCCGGGGCGGCGGTTGTTCCAGTTGTCCGACGTGAACCGCTGCCCCAGGTCGGTGATCGTGTACCAGTTGCCGAGCAGCGGGATCCGCGAAAGCGATCCCGGGGCCCCCTTCGGGCCTCCCTTGACGAACTGGCAGGGCAGGCAATAGGTCCCATCGACCATCGGGTCGAGAGAGGCGCCCGCCTCCTTTCCCAACCGGCCGTAGGTGCTCGAGATCATCCCGGCCGTGGGCACGGGCTTGATGCCCTCCGGCGTCTTCGTCAGGGTGTACCAGATGGCGCGCGGCACGCCGAACACGTCGATCCGCTGCGTGGTGTTCGACCACGGCATGATGATCGACGGATCGATGGTGTTCCGCACGGTGCCGTAGGAAACCCCCTGGACCAGCTGCCAGGGCATCACCTTGAAGTAGTCGGTCCAGTACGTCGGGTCGTCGCACGGGGCCGGGGCTCCCGTGCAGTCGGCCGTCATGGGGAAGTTCGCCTGCATGGTGACGTTGATCGGATCCGCCAACGCCTGCGCGACCGCCGGGAACGGCACGAGCCAGGACGCGAGCCCGTTGACCTTCGCGAGGTCCGCGTGGTCGAAGCCGAGAACGTTGCTGGGCATGTAGAGCCACCAGTTGCCGCTCAGCTTCAGCGCGTCCGCGACTCGCCCTGCGCCGGCCACCTGGTTCGCGGGAATGTTGGCGATCGCCTCGACGACGTTCTGCGGGATGTTCGCCACCGAGCCCTCGTACGTGGCGGGCACGGACGGCGAGGAGGCCGCGGGCGGCGTGGCCGACCTCCCGACGGCCCTGGCGGGCGGCGTGGCCGACCTCCCGACAGCCCTGGCGGCGGGCGCCGTCGCGCGGGCCGGAGGAAGCGCAAGGGGCGCCGGGGGGACGAAGGCAGCCGGTACCCCGGCGCGCGCAGGCGGAGGTGCTGGGGCGGCCGGCGGTGTGGCCCCGGCCGGGGCGGCGAGGACTCCGGTAGCGGCGGCGGTCGCCGCGGCGATGACAGCGGCGGTGGACTTCGACGAAACCACGATAGGTGACCCTCTTCGCATCGGTTCTGCTACAGCATCCGAGGCGGACTATACCCGCACCTTTGCAATCGCACACAGTGAACGGTTCGCGCCCGCGCGCCGCGCCACGCCGCAGGTCACGACCCGGGATCCAACCAGTACCGACGGCCGTATCCGTCGCGGTGCGTGACGTCGCCGACGGCCTTGCGCGCCGACGGTCCGTACCTGCCGCGCGGCCAACCGAGGGGCACCACGCAGACCGGCGTCACGTTCGACGGGAGACCGAGGATCCGCCTGGCCGCCACCAGGTTCCAGAGCGGCATCGTGACCAGCGAGGCCCCCAGCCCCATCGCGCGCGCCGTCAACAGCAGGTTCTGGACACCGGGATAGATCGACCCCCAGTAGCCGCTCTCGGCGACGTGCGGCATGCGGAACACCGGCACGCGCCCCTCGGCGACACCGAGCCGCAGGCAGGCCACCACGAGGACGGGAATGTCGGCGAAGTGGTCCACCTGCCACTGCACCGCCTTCGCCATGCGCGCCTTCGCATCGTCACGCGCCGCCACTCGCCGGTAGACCGTGCGCCAGTACACGCCCCACGACCGGCGGTACTGCCGCGCCAGGCGTTCCTTGATCGCGCGGTCCTGCACCACGACGAACTCCCACTGCTGGCCGTTCTGGCCGGTGGGCGCACGCTGCGCCGCCTCGATGCAGCGCAGCACGAGGGCATCGTCGACGGGGTCCGGCAGGACGCGACGGATCGCCCGTTGCGTCGCCATCGCCTCGACCAGGGGCATCGCCGCCAGGCGGGCGAGCGCCTCCTGCGTGGTGGGTATCGGCTCGGCCATCTCAGGCGTCCTCCGCGATCCTCGCGGCGAGGCCGCGCGCGGCTTCGAGGTGTGCGGGCTGCACGTTGGTCGGCGGGATCGCGACCCCGAGGTACTTCTCGCGCTGCTCTCCCGAGCCGAGGAACGAGGTGAGCGAGAGCATCGACGTGAGCTGATCGCCCGGGTACGTGGCATGCACCTCGCCCGCGTACCGTCCGCCCTGCCACTGCGCCAGGTCGCGCACCTCGTCGTGGTTGCCGCGCCACCGATCCCGGCACGCCACGAACACCGCGAACCGCCGGCCGGCCAACAGGCGCCGGGCATCGTCGGAACGCAGGAACGAGCGGACGGGGATGCTCGCGCGATCCCACCACGTCGGGGAGCCGATGCAGATCAGGTCGTACGGGCCGTCGTTGACCTGCGGCGGCACGCGCACCTCGCCGACGGCGCCGCGCGCCTGCGCGGGCACCAGCGACAGCATCGTCCGCCACACGTGCCGCAGCGGGAACCGCGACAGCCTCGGGGCGTATCGCCGGTCGGTCAGCTCCAGCCGGGCGTCCACGACCTCCCAGCCGCGCTCCACCAGCGCGTCACCCGCGGCCCGCACCAACCGCTCCGACTGCCCGGTGAAGCTGTAGGACAACAGAAGCGCCCGCGGGCGTCGCCGCTCATCCGGCACCGTCTCCCCTTTCGAGGTCATTCCCGCATCACCCACTTGCATGTGCAACTCTAACCGAGCTTTCGCGCACTATCGCGCGACATCGCAAAGCGGGTGACGTACCGTGTCATCCATGCCCCCCAAGGCCACGGTCGACCTCAGTGGCGCCGCACAGACGATGCTCACCACGCTCTATCTGAAAGCGCTGGACGCGGATTCGGACCGGCCGGTGCTCGGCGACCGGTTCGCGCTCGACGCGGTCTCCGGCATCGACTACGACTGGGACTCGCTCGGCGTGTCCGCCCGGTGGGCACCGCTCGCGACGGTGCGGACCGCGCAGTTCGACCGGTGGACGCGCGAGTTCCTGCAGCGGCACCCGGAGGCCACCGTCGTGCACCTCGGCTGCGGTCTCGACAGTCGCGTCTTCCGCATCGACCCGGGCCCGCAGGTGCGCTGGTTCGACGTGGACTTCCCCGGCGTGATCGACCTTCGCCGCCAGGTGTACCCGGAGCGCGCCGGCTACCACCTGCTGGCCAGCTCGGCCACGGATCACGATTGGCTGCAGAGCATTCCGGCGGACCGCCCGACGCTCCTGGTGGCCGAGGGCATCAGCATGTACCTCACCGCCGCCGAGGGCACCGGCATCCTGCGCGCGTTCACGGACCGCTTCCCCGAGGGCGAGGTGCAGATCGACTTCTACAGTCGCCTGGCGATCCGCAGCCAGCGGATGCACAAGCTCAACCGCACCACCGGCTCGGTCCTGTACTGGGGTGTCGACGATCCGGCGGAGGTCATCGCGGAGGTGCCCGAGCTGCGCCGGGTCGACCGTCGCGGCTTCTTCGACGCCGATACCTTCGCCGGTAGCTCGCGGGCGTTCGCAGCGCTCGACGGCGTGAGCCGGATCGTGCGGCCCCTGCGCCGGGCACTGCAGTACCACCGCTACGCCTTCGGCCCCACCACCTGAGCCTCCAGCAACTCGGCCACCACGTCGAGCGAGCGCGCCGGATCGACTCCGTGCGTGTGGTACTCGAGCTGCAACCGACCGGCGAAGACCTTGCTCGTGTACATCTCGATCCCGGAGGCGACCTGGAAGTACAGCTCGCCGTGCACCGCGCTCAGCTCGACGCCGGGCGGAGTCCGCACCGGGGGCACGACCCCGTTGTCGGTCACCATCACCATGTCCGGCAGCCCCGGCGGATTCCCCACGTAGGCGGGGCGGAAGTGCAGCAGCGACTGCTGGATCACGCCCTCCGCCAGGTCCGCCCGGAAGGTCTCGGCGATGTCCCGGGCGAGCGTGAGCACTTCCGTGGTCGCGTCGATCTCCGCGAGATAGGTCGCGATGCCCACCGGGTTCGTGACCCCGGTGGCGGACACCGCCGGGGTCAGCACGTAGCGCAGATCCACCGGGTAGATGTACGGGACCGGAACCGCGGTGGCGCCGCGGAGCCGCCACTCGGCGAGCAGCACCGCGGCGGAGACGATGCCGTTCACGCTCACCCGCTCCGCCCGCGACAGGGCGAACAGCGCATCGGTGGTCGCGGCGTCGAAGGTGTGCTGCGCCATCGGTACCCGGATGGGCCGGTCGGGGTGCTCGCCGGTGACCGCGCGGTGCGAGGGCGGCAGGTCGTACGCGTACATCGCGGGCATGAACCGCTCCAGTCCGGAACGCCGCTGCTTGACCACGTTCCGCTCGGCGAGGACCGTCTCCAGCGGCGGGGGCGCCGGGCGCAGCGGCCCGGGCCGGCAGTCGCCGGTCGTCACCAGATCGGTGTAGATGCCGAACAGTTCCTCGATCAGCGCGAACTGGTGGTGCCCGTCGGCGAGCGCGTGGTGCACGTACAGCGTGGCGCCGATCTCCTCCCCGCTGGTGTCCACCACGAGCCGCACCAGGGACTGCGCCTGGTCGAACCGCTGCTCCTCGTCGGCGCCGGACGCGAGCACGATCCCCGCCGGGAGCAGCTCGTCGGCGACGATGCGGAAGCCGTCCTCGCCGTCGGGTTCGATCCGCGCCGCGAGGACGGGATGCACCTCGAGCAGGGTCTCGAACGCCTCGTTCAACAGCTCGATGTCCACCGGGCCGCGCAGGTGGGCACCGAGGCCCACGAAGTTGTGCGTCTCGGCGAACATCTTCTCGCTCTCCGCCAGCGGGCGCAGCACCGAGGAATCGAACATCGCTTGCCTCTCGTCGGGGATCGTCGGGGATCAGTCTCGGGTGCTCGCCCGGCGGTAGCCGGTCGCGAGCGGAACGGCGCAGACGGCGATGATGCCCGCGGACCACGCGATCAGCTCGAGCAACGGCGCCGCCACCGGCCCGCCCACGGCGAGGCCGCGCATCGCGTCGACGGTGTTGCTGAAGGGCTGGTGCTGCACCAGCGGCTGCAGCCAGCGCGGGTACTGCTCCAGCGGAACGAAGCCGGTGCAGAAGAACATGAACAGGCCCGAGACCAGGGCCGTGGCCTCGACCACGATCGTCTTGGCGGCGTACACCGCCACGGTGAGCACGGCGGTCGCGAAGGCCACGCCGAACACGGCCGGCACCAGCAGCCACGCGGCCAGCGCGGCGGGGCCGTTCTCGAACCGCAACCCCAGCAGCACACCGGTGATGGTGAGCACCGCCGTGGCGGCGACGATGCGCAGTGCCTCCGCGAACAGCCGGGAGGTGATCCCCGCGGCGCGATGGATGGACGTGACCCACAGGCGCGCGAGGAAGCCGCCGTCCCGTTCCGCCATCAGCCCGAGGCCGCCCACGGTCGCTCCCTGCGTCGCGGCCACCAACGCCACGAGCGGCACACTGCCCACCAGCGCGCTCGTCCCGGTGATCTCCGAGATGCCATCCCCCAGCACGACGTTCAGCGTGACGAGGAAGGCGACGGGTACCAGCACCGTCTCCGCGAGGGTGGCGGGGTCCCGCACCCAGCGCGAGATGATCCTTCCGGCGAGCACGCCGGTCTGCCGGGCGAGCGCTCCCGCGGACCTCTCGCCGAAATGCGCCGCGCTCACCGGCCCGTTCGCGGGCCGCGGTACCGCCGTCATCGGCCCCTCCTCGCCGCCACCAGGGCGTGCACCGGCCCCGCGACCGCGATCAGCCCGACCGCCCAGTACACCGCGGGACCGACGACCGCCCAGGAGGCCTCGCCCGCGGCGCCGGGAACGGAATCCCCGGCCAGCGCGCGCAGCGCGAACACGAACTGCGAGATGGGCTGATCGCGCACGAAGCCCTGGATCCATTCGGGGAACCGCGCGACGGGCTGCACCCCGACGGACAGCAGGCCCAGCGTGAGCTGCGGCAGCATCATCAGGTGGGTGGTGGCATCGGGGTTGCGGGTCGCGGTTCCCACCAGGTCGCTGACGAGGGCCAGCATCAACCCGAGCAGCAGGGCCAGCACGACGAATCCGGCGGTGTGCGCGAGGCCGCCGTAGAAGCGGAAGCCGATGACGTGCCCGCAGACCAGTGAGATCACGAGCGCGATCGCGCACCGGTACATGCTCGCGGACATCCGGGCCGCGAGCGGCGCCAGCCGGGCGATGGGCATCGACCGGAACCGTCGGTCGATGCCCTCGAGGGAGTCGGTGGCCGCCCGGAAGCCGCCGGATATCGCCGCGAAGGAGATCGCCTGCAGGACGATGAGCGGCGTGAGGTACTGGCCGTAGCTGCTCATGGTCATCGCAGAGGAGCCCATGAACTGCTTGAGCGGCACGTAGAAGCCCACGGTGAACATCACCGAGGCGGCCACCTGGGTGGCGAGCTCGCCGGTGCGCAGCGTGGGCGCCACGGCGCGGGTGGTCAGCACCCACCACTGTTGCGCGAGCGAGGTGTCGGGGCGCCGCGTCACACCACCACGTCCTCGTCGGAACGGCGGGCGGAGTCCCCGGTCAGCGCGAAGAAGACCTCGTCGAGCGACGGGCGGCGCAGCGCCACGTCGCGGATCTCCACGCCGGTCGGCTCGATGTACGCCACCGCGTCCACCAGGGTCCGCATCCCCTCGGGTGCCAGGATGGTGACCCGGTCCGCGTCCGCGCCGTTCGCACCGTCGGCCACCATGCCGAGCGCGGCGAGGATGCGCGGCACGTCCGCGCGGTGCCGCGGCACGATCTCGCAGACCGTCGCGCCCGTCCGTTCCTTGAGCTCGTCCGCCGTGCCCTCCGCGATGACGGTGCCCCGGTCGATCACGGTGATCCGGTCGCTGAGCGCGTCCGCCTCCTCCAGGTACTGGGTGGTGAGCAGGGTCGCGATCCCGTCGTCGCGCAGCCGTGCGACCAGATCCCACACGCCCTGCCGGCTGCGCGGGTCGAGGCCGGTCGTCGGCTCGTCGAGGAACACGACCTCCGGCCGGATCACCAGCCCGCAGGCGATGTCGATGCGCCGGCGCATGCCGCCGGAGTACGTCCCCACCCTGCGATCGGCGGCGTCCTCGAGGTCGAAGCTCGCCAGCAGCTCGGCGGCGCGGACGCGGGCGTCCGCCTTACGGAGCCCCTGCAGGCGGCCGAACAGGACGAGGTTCTCCCGACCGGTGAGCAGGTCGTCGAGGGCCGCGTTCTGTCCGGTGAGCATGATCGCGCGGCGTACCGCCGCCGGGTCGGTCGCCACGTCGTGCCCGGCGACGCGGACGGTCCCTCCGCCGGGCCGCGACAGCGTGGCCAGGATGTCCACCGTGGTGGTCTTCCCCGCCCCGTTGGGACCCAGGAGCCCCGGGATCTCCCCGGCGCGGACCGTGAGGTCGACGCCGCGGAGCGCGTCGAAGTCGCCGAACCGCTTGGTCAGGCCCTCCACCACGACGGCCGGCTCGGAACCGCGCATCACGCCTCACCTCCTGACAGGTCGACGAGGTCCCAGTCGTCGTCCTCGGCCTCCGGGGCGCAGCCGCGGGCGAGTGCGGCGAGCGCGTCCGGCACGGCGACCGCCAGCGCGTCGATCCGCCCGGCGTCGACGCGCCGGGCGTCGTACCACCAGTCCAGGTGCAGCCTCCCGGCGCTGCGGTGGACCCGCAGCTCCACGGGATGCCCGAGCCCGGGCACCACGTCCCGCACCGGCATGGCCGCGTCGGCGGCGAACCACACCTCGGTCGGGCCGTGCTCCGCGTCGGGTGCGTCGGCGACGGTGCCCGCCACCACGAGGTGCACGTCGGCCTCGCCGGCGGCGGCCAGCGCGGCCGCTGTGGGCGCATGCAGGTGCCGCAGCAGCCCGTATCCGACGCCCTGGTGCGGGATCGCGCGCAGCTCGCCGCGAACCCGGTCGAGGAGCTCGGCGTCACCGGCGGGCGAATCCGGTGAGGCCGGGGCCGCGAACGCGACGGGGTGCACGGCGGTGAACCAGCCCACCGTGTCCCGCGCGTCGAGGGCCGGCTTGAGCACCGGCCGCGTGTCGCCGTCGAGGTCGATCACGACCCGGCCCGGCTCCGGTCCGGTCGGCCCGGCGGCGGTCGCGGTGACCGCGCGCACCAGCGCGGCGGTGACGAGTTCCTCCAGGCGGATCCCCGTGCGGCGCCGAGCATCGTCGATCTCCGCGGCCTGCGCGATCCCCAGCGTCGTGGGCACGCGCACGTAGTCTCCGGCGGCCGGACCGGCCTGCGCATCGGCGTCGGCGTTCGCGACCCGGAGCACCGGCCCCGAGGTCGTCTCGCGCCAGCGGCTCCGGGTCTCGAGGACGGCCGGATGTCCGACGAGGCCCGCGAGTTGCTGGCACCACGCAGCCCAGCCGGTCGCGGGCGGCGCGAGCCACGCCTGCATCCCGGCCGCCCGCTGCCCGAAGCCGGTGAGCAGGTCACCCACGAGGAGCTCGCGGGAGCGGGCGTCGCCCACGTGGCCGGGCACGCCGAGCGCGAGCCGGGCCGGGCCGCCGCCGTCCGGGCGGAGCAGCAGTGCGGTCAGCGGGGGCGCGTCGGCGTCGATGGTCTCGGCCAGCCGCTGCGCGGCGACGCGGTCCAGGTCGGGATCGGCTGTGCTCTCCTCGGTGACGCGGAGGTACTGCGCGGCGGCCTCCACCGCGCCGATCACCTGTTCCCACAGGCCGTCCCGATCCCGCTCGAAGCGCAGTCGCAGTGCCTCGTGCCGCTGCACGAGCGCCGTGAGGACGGCTTCGACGTCGTCGGCGCTCACCTGTTCGCCCACCCCCAGCACCAGCGGGATCCGCCAGCGGCCGGGCTCCCGCAGGCCGCTCTCGGCGAGCCGGGCGAGCACGGGCGGCAGCGGCGGGCGGTCCGACGGTGCCGCGGGCCCACCGAGGCCGCCGGCGCTCTCCCGCTCCGCGACGGCGCGGGCGAGTCCCGCGACCGTCGGATGGTCGTAGAGGTCCTGCGGCGTGAGCTCGATCCCCGCGTGTCCGGCGGCCATGGAGACGCCGATCGCGATGAGCGAATCACCACCCAGGTCGAAGAAGTCGGCGTGCGGGTCGACGATGTCGGCGCCGAGGCACGCCGCCCAGACCCGGCCCAGGGCCTCCTCGACACCGGCCTCGGTCGTCCTGTCCGGGGCGCCCTCCACGGCCTGTTCGGGCAGAGCGCCGGGCGCGCCCGCCGACCGCGTGCGGGGTGCGGGGTCGATCCAGTGCCGTTCCGGCAGGAAGGGGTACCCGGGGAGCAGTATCGAACGACCTTCCGGGGCACCGGTGTCCACGTCGAGTCCCGCCGCCCAGAGAGCGCCGATCCCCTCGAGGAGGACCTCGTGATCGTCGCGGTCCTGCGCGGGGTGCCGCACGAGCCGCACGGCGCGGTGCGAGTCGAGGAACTTCGGGTGCCGCTTCGCGGCCGAGGTCAGCGTCCCGCCGGGGCCGACCTCCACGAGGATCCGGTGCGGATCGGCGAGCACCACGTCGAGTTCGTCGGCGAACCGGACGGTGGCCCGCATCTGCCGCGCCCACGTCGCCGGGTCGGTCGCCTCGGCGTCGGTGAGCAGGGCGCCGGTCACGTTGGAGGCCATGGGGATCCGGGGTGCGCGCAGATCGACGCCGGCGAGGTGCTCGGCGAACTGCGCCGCCGCCGGCTCCATCAGCCGCGAGTGGAAGGCGTGCGAGGTGCGCACGCGGCGCGCGGTGATCGAATCGGCCGCGAGCTTCGCGGTGAGCTCGTCGATCGCCGGTCCGGCGCCCGCGACGACGCAGGCGCCCGGCTCGTTGATCGTCGCCACGTCGATGTCGGCGGCGAGGTACGGCGCGAGCTCGGCGGGGCCCAGCGGCACCGCGAGCATGACGCCGTGGGGCGCGGCCTGCATGACCCGACCGCGTTCGGCGACGACGGCGATCGCGGTGGGCAGGTCGAGGACGCCGGCGACCGCCGCGGCCACGTACTCGCCGACGCTGTGCCCCACCAGCAGCGAGGGCCGCACGCCGCGCTGCTCGAGCAGGCGCGCCAGCGCGTACTCGACGGTGAACAGCGCGGGCTGGGAGCGGTCCGTGCGCTCGAGCTCCCGGCTGCGGCCGGAGAACATCAGGGCCTTGAGGTCGATCCCCAGCGCCGCGTCGAAGCCGGCGGCGCACCGGTCCACGTTCTGCGCGAACACCGGTTCCGCCTCGTACAGCCCGCGGGCCATGCCCACGTACTGTGCGCCCTGCCCCGGGAACAGCAGCGCCACCCGGTCCCGGGCGTCCTCGGCTCCGTCGGGAACATCCCCGGCGACGCCGGCGCCGGCGCGCAGGGCGGCCACGGCGTGCGCGCGGTCGCGCACCACGGTGACGCCGCGGGTGACGTCGGCGGGACGCGCGGCCAAGGTCGCGGCCACGTCGGTCATCTCGATGCGCTCGTCGGCCTCCAGCGCGTCCGCGAGCCGCGCCCGGGCCACGCCGAGCCGCTCGGTGCCCCGCGCCGAGAGCCGCAGGGGGAAGGGCCCTCGTGGCTGTGCGGGCGGTGCCGGCTGCGGCACGGGCGGTGCCTCCTCCAGCACCAGGTGCACGTTGGTGCCGCCCACGCCGAAGGAGCTGACGCCGGCGCGGCGCGGGCCCGCGCTCGTCCATTCGACGAGCCCCGGGTTGATCTCGAAATCGCCGCCCTCGAGCCGCAGCTCGGGGTTCGGCGACGTGTAGTGCAGGGTCCCGGGAAGCTCCCGGTGCTTGAGCGCCAGGATCGCCTTGAGCAGCCCGGCGATCCCGGAGGCCACCTCGAGGTGCCCGATGTTCGCCTTGACCGACCCCAGGCGGCACGGCCCGCTGCGCTCCCGTTCGGCGAGTTCGAAGGCCTGCCGCAGCCCGTCGATCTCGATCGGGTCGCCGAGCGGCGTGCCGGTGCCGTGGGTCTCGACGTAGCCGATGTCCGCGGGGTCGACGCCGGCCACGGCGTGCGCCTCGGCGATCGCGGCGGCCTGCCCGGCGGCGGTCGGGGCGGCGTAGGTCATCTTGGCGGCGCCGTCGTTGTTGATGGCCGAGCCGCGGATCACGGCGTGCACCCGGTCACCGTCGGCGCGGGCCCGCTCGAGGGTCTTGAGCACGACGACGCCGACGCCGCTGCCGAAGACGGTGCCGTCGGCGCGCACGTCGAAGGGGCGGCAGTGCCCGCTGGGCGAGGTCATCGCACCGTGCGTGTGCCAGTAGCCGGCGCGATTGGGCACGCGGATCGACGCGCCACCGGCGATCGCCGCATCGACCTCCCCGGCGATCAGCGCCTGGCAGGCCAGGTGCACGGCGACGGCCGACGACGAGCACGCCGTCTGCACCGACAGCGCCGGACCGTGCAGATCGAACTGGTGCGCCACCCGGGTGGCGATGTGGTCCTTGTCGTTGCGCAGCGACAGGTCGATCATCTCGAAACTCGCGCCGTCGCCGATGGTGCGGCCCACGTCGATCCGCGACATCAGGTTGTTGAGCAGGTAGCTGCTCGCGGAGGCCGTCCCGTAGACGCCGACGGCGCCGTCGAGCTCCGTCGGCCGGTACCCGGCGTCCTCGATCGCGTGCCACACGCTCTGCAGGAACAGGCGCTGCTGCGGGTCGAGCCCCTCGGCGACGGCCGGGGTGAACCCGAACAGGTCCGCGTCGAATTCGTCGATCCCGTCGAGCGGGGCGCCCGCCCGGATGTAGCCGCGGTCCTTGAGGGCCTCGGCCCCGACGCCCGAATCCCGCAGCTCCGCCTCGGGGATCGGGACGATCGATTCGACGCCGTCGCGGAGGTTGCGCCAGTACTCGGCGAGATCGCGCGCGCCGGGGAACCTCCCGGCCATGCCGACGACCGCGATCATCTCGGCGTCACCGGGTCCGTCGCCGGCTCCGTCGTCACGGACCGCGTGCAGGGTGCTCTCCGTCGAGGTCATGCGATGTGGCCTGCCTTCCGTCGTGCCGCGCCGCGGCGGCGGGCGGCGGCGCGCTGCGCAGCGCGGTCGCGGAGCCCGCCGGGCGCCGCTACGGTGTCGTTGCCGTCGTCGTCGATGCCGAGCCGGCGCACCAGGTCGGTCGCGAGGCCGGTGAGGTCGGCGCCCTGGAGCAGCAGCGCCACCGGCGGCTCGATGCCGAACTCGGCGCGGGCGGCGTTGCGGATCCGCACCGCCATCAGCGAATCGAGCCCGAGTTCGGTGAGGGGGCGGTCGGTGGGGATGCCGGCGCCACCGGTGTATCCGAGGACCGCGCCGATCCGCGCGCGCAGCCGGCCCTGGACCGCCGCCACCGCGTCGCCGAAGGGCAGTGCGCGCAGCGACTCCGGGTCGATCGCGCCCGGTTCCTCCTCGGGTTCGAGTTCCGCCATCAGGTGGGTGAAGTAGCCGAGCCCGGCGAGCTCCGGGAACGCCGAGGCGGCGCGGTCGAGCCGTAGCCGGGCGACGCCGACCCGGGTGTGTGCGCCGCCGAGGATCGCATCGAGCGCCTCCGCGCCCTCCGCCGGGGAGATCGGGTCCAGCACGCCCATCTCGAGCGAACGGGCGAGACCGACCTCGGACCACTGGCCCCAGCAGATCGACGTGGCCGCCTTCCCGCGCGCACGGCGCCGCTGCGCCAGTGCGTCCAGGTAGGCGTTCGCCGCGGCGTACGCGCCCTGGCCGGGCGAGCCCAGCAGCGAGGCGGCGGAGGAGAACAGCACCCACCAGTCGAGGTCGCGGTCCGCGGTCGCCGCGTCCAGCCGGGCCGCGCCGGTCGCCTTCGGCCGCCACACGCGGGCGAGTGCGTCCTCGGACATCGCCGCCACCAGTTCGTCGTCGAGGACGGCCGCGGAGTGGATCACCCCGCGCAGCTGCAGGCCCGTCTCCTCGGCCGCCGCGACCAGCGCCTCCGCGACCCCGGGCTCGGCGATGTCGCCGCGCACGTAGGTCGCGCTCTCGCCCAGCGCGTCGAGGGCCGCCGCCGCCTCGGCGGAGGGCTCGCCGCGACCGGAGAGCACCACGCGGCCCGCCCCGGCCGCCACCAGGCGCCGGGCCACTACGAGGCCGATGCCGCCGAGGCCGCCGGTGACCACGTACGCGCCGTCGTCGCGCACCGTCGGGACGGCGGACCCGGCCGGGTCGGGATCCGCCCGCACCAGCCGTTGGACGAACCGCTCGCCGTCGCGCCACGCGACGAGGTCGTCGCCGCCGGCGCCCTCCCGGTCCAGGGCCACCGTGAGGCCCGCGCCGGCGGGCAGGTCGACGAGCGTGGCCCGCAGGTCCGGGTGCTCGTACGCGAGGACGCGGACGAGGCCCGTGAGCGCGCCGGCTGCTGGGCTGCCCGGCTCGCCGTCGCGCACCGCCAGGCCGTCGCGGGTGACGAGCAGGAGCCGCGGCGGGCGGCCGTGCCAGCCGGTGGTCACCGCGCGCACCACGGCGGCGACGCGCCGCACCGTCTCCCGGGCCGCGTCGGCCTCGGTGACGGGCTCCTGGTTCGACGGTGCGTCGAGCAGCAGGAGCACCCCGGCGAGGGGGTGGTCGGGGTCCGCCGCGGCCCGCGCGACGGCGTCGGCGAGTCCCTGGTCGTCGAACCCGGCCGTGACGATCCGCCGGTCGGGCCGGGCGAGCTCGGCGGCGGCGTCCGCGGTCGCCGCGGCGTCCGCCGCGAGCACCAGCCAGCTGCCCGCCCCCGCGCCGGGTGCCGCCGCGGCGGCGGGCGCCGCCTCCCAGCGGTGCCCGAACAGCTTGCGCTCCAGGGGAAGCGGCACGGTGCCCCGCTGGATGCGGCGCAGGAAGACGCCCCGCACCTCCGCGGCGACGGCACCGGACGGGGCGAGGATCGTGACGTCGCCGGTGATGCCCTCCGCGCCGACGGAGGTGATCCTCGCCCGGCACAGGGCGCGCCGCCCGACGGGGCCGGACAGCCGGATCGCTTCGACGGCGACGGGCAGGTACGCGGCGTCGCCCGCCACGGCCTCCGCGGGCAGCGCCGCCGCCAGCGTCTGCAGTGCCGCGTCGAGAGCCACCGGGTGCAGTGCGAACTCCGGGTGCGCGGCGGCCTCCGCGGGCAGGGCGATGTCCGCCTCGGCGGCGCCCGCCGGGTCCTGCAGCACCCGCTCGAGGGCGACGAAGGCCGTGTCGTGATGGGCTCCCGCACGCCGCAGTGCGGCGTAGATCTCGCGGGGCGAGACCGGGGCGCCGCCGGACGGTGCACCGACCGGCGCGCCCGCGCTCGAGGCCGGGACCCCGGCTCCCACGCGCCCGGTCGCGTGCCGGATCCACTCCCCCGCCGGACCCCGGCTGAACACCTCGACCCGAGCGGTGCCGTCGGTGCTCTCGGGATCGTGGATGAGTTGCGTGGTGAGCGGGACCGAGTCCGTCAGCGGCAGCATCTGCTCGACCTCGAGCCCGGCCAGCCCGGCCGCCGCGTCGCCGAAGACCGCGCGGCCCGCGGCCAGGACGATCTCGGCGAAGCCCGCCGCGGGCATGATGGGCTGGCCCTGCACGCGGTGATCGCGGAGCCATGGGATCAGGTCGAGCCCGGCGTCGGCGTGCCACAGGACTCCGGTGCCCGACGGCAGGTCGACGCGGTCCCCGAGCAGCGGATGTGCGGCGGAGGCCGCGCGGCCGGCGTTCGGGGCGGTGGCGGTCGTCCAGTACCGCTCGTGCTGCCACGTGTGCGGGGGCAGGTCGATGATGCGGCCGGCGGGCGCGTCGCCGCCGAGGCGGGCGCGGTGCGCGCGGAAGACGACGGTGTCGTCCTCGTCGCGCAGGAGCGTGGGCAGGACGACGACCTCGCGGTCCGCGGGGCGGTTCTCGGCGAGCGCGTGGGTGAGCACCGGGTGCGGGCTCACCTCGATGAGCGTGCCGAACCGCGCGGCCGCGCCGGCGGCGACCGGGGCGAACCGCACCGGCTGCCGCAGGTTGTCCGCCCAGTAGTCGGCGTCGAAGACCGGGGCCTCCTCGCCGGCCCGCACGGTCGACAGGACGGGGATCGTGACGGCGGTGGGCCGCAGGCCGGACAGCGCGGCGCGCAGCTCGTCGAGGATGGGGTCCACCGTCGCGTGGTGCGAGGCCACGTCGACCTCGACGCGGCGCGCCAACAGGTTCCGCGCCGACACCGCGGCGATCACGTCGTCGATCCGCTCGGGCGGACCGGCCACGACCGTCTGCCGCGGCGAGGCGACGACCGCGACGGACACGCCCTGGTGGTCGGCCAGCAACTCCTCCGCGGCGGCGGCCTCCATCTCGAGCAGTGCCATCGCGCCCTGGCCCGAGAGTTCGCGGCGCATGAGGGCCGACCGGGTGGCGATCACCCGCAGGCCGTCGGCCACCGACAGTCCGCCGGCCACGACCGCAGCGGTCACCTCGCCCATGGAGTGGCCGATCACGGCGTCGGGCACGATTCCGTGGGCGCGCCACAGGTCCGCCAGCGCCAGCTGCACGCCCACCAGGACGGGCTGGATCCGGTCGATGCCCGTGACCGGCTCGCCGGATGCGAGGGTATCGCGGAGCGAGAACCCCACCTGCGCCGCGAATTCCGGCTCGATGCGGTCGACGGCGGCGGCGAACGCCGGCTCCTCGGCGAGCAGCCTGCGCCCCATTCCCGGCCACTGCGAGCCCTGACCGGAGAACACGAACACCACGCCCGGCTTCGGCCGGGCGCCCACGGGCGTGACCCCGGCGCGGCCGTCTCCGGCCGCGAGCGCCCGCAGCGCGTCGACGACGCCCGCGCGGTCGCGCGCGGTCGCGGCCCCGGTGACCGGGGCACCGTCGGCCTGCCGCGCGACGGTGTGCGCGACGTCGCCCAGGTCGGCAGCGGCGCCCTTGCCCTGCAGCCAGCCGGCAAGCGCATCGGCCCGCGCCGTGACGGCGCCGGGCGAGTTGCCGCCGATGCGGACGACGTGCGGCCCCGCCGGTTCCGCCCCGCCCGTCTGCGCGGTGGGCACCGCGTCCGGCCCCTGCTCGAGCACGATGTGGGCGTTCGTGCCGCCCAGTCCGAAGGACGAGACGGCGGCGCGCCGCGGGCCCCCGGCCGACGGCCACGGATCGGCCTCGGTCGGCACGTACAGCCGGGTCCCGGCCGGGTCGATCGCCGGATTCCACCGCGTGAAGTGCAGGTTGGGCGGCACCTGCCCGCGGTGCACAGCGAGCACCGCCTTGATGAAGCCCGCGATCCCCGCTGCCGCCTCGAGGTGGCCCATGTTCGTCTTGACCGCGCCGAGCGCGCACCGCCCCTCGCCGGATCCGTAGACCCGGGACAGCGCATCGAATTCGATCGGATCGCCCAGCGCGGTCCCGGTGCCGTGCGTCTCCACGAAGTGCACCGACGACGCGGGAACCTCGCCGAGGGCGCGGGTGATCACCTCGCGCTGCGCGGGCGCGTTGGGGGCGGTCAGGCCGTTGCTGCGACCGTCCTGGTTGGTGGCGGTACCGCGGACGACGGCGAGCACCCGGTCACCGTCGCGCACCGCGTCGGTCAGCCGCTTGAGCACGACAACGCCGCAGCCCTCGCCGCGGACGAAGCCGTCGGCGGCGGCGTCGAAGGTGTGGCACCGGCCGCGCGGGGAGAGCATCCCCCACTTGCCCAGGGCGAGCTGGGTCTCGGGGCGCAGGATGAGGTTCACGCCGCCCGCGAGGGCGAGGTCGCTCTCCCGCGAGCGCAGGCTCTGGCAGGCCAGGTGCACCGACACCAGCGACGACGAGCACGCCGTGTCCACCGCGATCGCCGGGCCGCGCAGGCCCAGCAGGTAGGCGATGCGGCCCACCGTGACGCTGTGCGCGTTGCCGGTCGCCGCGTAGGCGTCGATGGCGTCGAGATCGGCCATCGATGCCGACTGATACTCGTTGTAGTAGACACCCATCAGCACGGCGGCACGGATGCCCTCGGCGCTCTGCGGCGCGATCCCTGCGTGCTCGAGCGCCTCGCACGCGACCTCGAGCAGCACCCGCTGCTGGGGGTCCATCGTCTCCGCCTCGCGCGGCGCGATGCCGAAGTGCGCGGCATCGAATCCCGCGATCTCGTCGAGGAAGCCGCCCCACTTGGACGGCATGCGCCCGGGCACGGACGGATCGGCGTCGTAGTACTCGTCGGCGGCCCAACGGTCCGCCGGGACCTCGACGATCGCGTCCTGCCCGCGCATCAGCAGATCCCAGTACTGCTGCGGGGAGTTCGACCCGCCGGGGAAGCGGCAGCCGACCCCGATCACCGCGATCGGCTCCGCCGCGGCCACCCGCGCCGACTTCGCGAACTGGTCGGTCAGCGCGTCCCGCTGCGCGTCGGTCATGGCCCGCACGCGGGCGTACGTCGAGCCCTTGGACGCCGCGGGTGCGGCGGGCGTGGTCCGGTTCGTATCGGCCATCAGATCTCTCCCTCGGCGGCGGCGAAGCTCTCCGCGCTGTCGAACAGTTCGTCCAGCAAGCCGGATTCGTCGGCGGCGGTATCGAATTCTGTCCCCGGATCGGGTTGCACGGCAGCGGGATCCGCGACCACCGAGCCGGCGATATGCGCGGCCAGGAGCGTCACGGTCGGGTTGTCCCACAGCATGGTCGCCGAGAGGTCCACGCCCAGAACCTCCTTCGCGTCGCGCAGCATGGCCATCGCCATCATCGAGTCGAGCCCCAACTCGGGGAAGGGCTGATCGACGTCGATCGCGGCCGGCTCGGTGCCCAGCTCGCGCGCCAGCACGTCCGTCAGCACCCGCGCCACCGTGGCGCGCGCCTCGTCCGCGGTGAGTGCCGCCAGATCCGGCACGGCCTTGAGGGATCCGGCGCCGCCGGGCTCCGGCGCCCCGGCACCGCCGGACCGGGAGACCTCCACCCGGGCGGCCTCCGCGACCGGGTCGACGGCGGCGAACCGGACGCCGCGCAACTCCAGGAGGAGCCGGCCGGCCGGTGCCTCCACGCGGGCATCGACGACCAGGTCGTCGGCGGCGTCCGCGCGCCGCGTCACCGCCACCTCCACGTCGGTGCCGAGGGCCGCGTCCGCGAGCGTCATCTCCTCGATCGCGGCGGGCAGCAGCAGCCCGTCGCCGGTCCGCCCGCTCAGGCGGGCCAGGTGCACCGCGGCGTCGATCGCGGCGGCGGGCGCCGCCTCGCCGGGCAGTCGCACGCGGGCGCGCAGCGCACCCGGGCCGGCGTCGTGCCCGGTGATCTCCCAGCGGAAGGGCACGCCGTCCACGCCCCACCGCCGGCTCAGCTCCCGCGCGGTCGCGGCGTCGTAGACCGGCGTGTCGTAGTCACCGTCGGGCGCGGACGGGGCGGCGGGCGCCGGCTGCGCCGCTGCTGTTCCGAGGCTCGCGCTCGCGTGCCGGATCCACCGGTCCTCGGGCGCGCCCGGGTCGGTGCTCGAGCGGACCGCGACCCCGTCCGGGCCGGTCGTGACCCGGACGGCGCGGGCGCGATCGAGGACGATCGGGTACTCGAAGCGGACGCCGCTCGCCCGCGGCGCCACGCTCAGCAGCGATGCGGCGATCACCGACACGGGCACCACCTCGACGCCCCGGACCCGGTGCGCGACGGGGTGCGGCCGCGCCGCCGCGGACACGCCGACCGGCCCCGAACCGTCTGCGCCCAACAGGGTTCCGGCCACGGGTGCGGGGAGCGCGTCGACGGTGTCCGTGCCCTCGGCGAGCAGGTCGTCGACGACGGCCAGGGCGGTGCGGGTGCGGAAGTTCTCGGCCAGCCGGGGCCAATCGGCGCCCACGACGACGCTCCGGGTGGGGGCCTCGGGGCCCAGCACCGACGGCAGGCAGCGGACCGCGGCGTCGTTCGGCATCGGGGTCAGGCCGCCGGAGGCCATGTCGGGCTGCGCCTGCGCCCACGACGCGAACAGCCCCCAGTCGACCACGCGCGCGGGCAGCCCCAGGTGCCGGCGGGCGGCGGCCACCGCGTCGGCGTACGCATTCGCGGCGGTGTAATGGCCCAGCCAGCGGGAGCCGAGGATCCCGGTGATCGACGAGAAGATCACGAAGTCGCGCACCGGCGTGCCGAGGCTCAGCTCGTGCAGGTTCGCCAGCACGTCGACCTTCGATCGGAACATGGCGTCCACGTCGTCGTCGCTGAGCTCCGCCAGCAGCCCACCCCCGCCGGACAGCGCGGCCGCGTAGATCCCGCCGAGCGGCGGGAGATCGTGGCCGAACCGGGCGAACAGCGCGCCCATGGCCGCCGGGTCGGCGGCGTCCGCGGCCACCGGGATCACCGCCGTGCCCTGGGCGGCGAGCTCGGCGGCGCCGTCGGGCAGGCCGCCGCGGCGCGAGAGCGCCACCACCGTCGTGGCGCCCATCCGCGCGAGCTGCCGCACCACGTCGCCGCCGATGTTGCCGGTGGCGCCCACCACGAGGTGGGTGCGGTCGCGGTCCACGTCCGCGCGGGCGATCGGTGCGGTGGCGCGGCGCAGGCGCGGTACCCGACGCACGCCGGCGCGGTAGTAGGCCTGATCGTCGGCGCGGCGACCGCTCGCGTCGGCCGCGGCGGCCTCGGCGCGCAGGACCGGCGCCACCAGCCGCGGCGGGAGGTCGGCGTCCACGTCGACGAGCCCGCCCCAGAACTCCGGGTGCTCCAGGGCGAGTGTGCGCCCGGCGCCCCACAGCACGGCGTGCACCGGATGGGCCCGCTCCCCCTCGGTGATCGCCTCCGCGTTGCGGGTGAGCACGGTCAACCGCGGGGGCTGCGGCAGCGCGGCGAGGATCCGGGTCAGTGCCGCCAGCTCGCCGATCACCCGTCGGGCCGCGGCCGGGTCGAATCCGTCGCCCGACCCGTCCGGGGCGTAGACCACGTGGTCCGTCCCGGTCAGCGCGGCGCGCACGGCGTCGGGGTTCGCCCGGAGCGCCGCCGCGGGCAGTCCGCTCGCGGGCGCGCCGAGTGCGCCGGCCAGGGCCGCGCCGCCGTCGTCCGCGAGGACGAGAGCGCGCAGGCCGTCCGCCGGGGCGACGGTCAGCTCGCGGACGGGGTGCTCGAGCCGCAGGAACCAGCCGTGCGGGCCGCCGTCGGCCACCGGGGCCTCGCCGCCCGTCTGCTGGGCGACCGCACGCGGGACGACCCAGTGCCGGCGCCGCAGCCACGGCACCGTCGGGAGGGACACGCGCGGCCGCATCCCGTCGGCGGGGGCGGGGCCCGCCGGGTACGACGGTCCGCCGACGGCCACCAGGTTGGTCTCGAAGATCACCGGCTCGGCGGCGTCGCGCAGGAGCGTGCCGACCACGAGGTGCTCGTCGTCGACGCCGTCGGCGATCGCGCCGGTCAGCAGCGGGTGCGGGGCTACCTCGATGAACGTGCCGTTGCCGGCGGCAGCGGCGGCCACGGCGTCCGCGAACCGCACCGGCCGGCGGAGGTTGTCGGCCCAGTAGTCCGCGTCCACGTGGGGCGCGGTGTCGCCGGGGCGGACGGTGGAGTGGAAGGGAATCCGGGGCGCGGTGGGCCGCAGGCCCGCGAGCGCCGTGCGCAGCTCGCCGAGGATCGGGTCGACGGTGGCGTGGTGCGAGGCCACGTCGACCTCCACGCGGCGCGCCAGCAGATCGCGCGCGGAGACCTCCGCGATCACCGCGTCGATCCGGTCGGGATCGCCGGCGACGACGGTCTGCCGCGGCGAGGCCACGACCGCGACGGACACGCCGTCGTGGCGTGCGGCCACCTCGGCGGCGCCGTCGGCGTCGAGTTCGAGCACCGCCATGGCGCCGCGCCCGGCGAGGTCGCGGCGCATGAGCGCCGACCGGGTGGCGATGACGGTGAGTCCGTCGACCACGGACAGCGCGCCCGCGACCACCGCGGCCGCCACCTCGCCCATCGAGTGCCCGATCACCGCGGCGGGCTCCACTCCGCGGGAGCGCCACAGGGCGGCGAGCGCGAGCTGGACGCCCACGAGCACGGGCTGAATGCGGTCGATGCCGCTGGTCACGTCGCCGTCGAGGAGCGCGGACTCCAGCGAGAAGCCGACGATCCGGCGGAAGTCGGGCTCGAGCTCGCGGACGGCGGCGGCGAACGCCGGCTCGGTCCGCAGCAGTTGCTGCCCCATTCCCGCCCACTGGGCGCCCTGGCCGGAGAAGACGAAGACCGTGCCCGGCCGCCGGCCGCCCGGCTGCGGCGCCACCACCGACGGTGCCGGCCGCCCGGCGGCGAGCGCCCGCAGGCCCGCCACGGCCCCGTCGTGATCGGCGGCGAGGACGGTCGCGATGCGCGGGAACCGCGGCCGGCGGTACGCGGCCTCGTACGCGACATCGGCGAGGGGCACCGCCCTGCCCGGGCCGGTGAGCCAGTCGGCGAGGTCCGCCGCGGCGGCGCCCACCCGCTCGATCGACTTGCCGGACACGATGATCCGGTGCACTGCGGCGCCGTCACCTGGGGTGGGCGCGGGCGCCGATGGAGAGGGTGCCTGCTCGAGGACCACGTGGGCGTTGGTGCCGCTGACCCCGAACGACGAGACGCCGGCCCGGCGCGGGCGGTCCCGCCCGGGCCAGTCGACGGTGCCGCCGGTGGGGAACGCGAAGCGGGCGGCGCCCTCGCAGGCGTGCGGGGTGAGGGCGTCGAAGTGCAGGTTCCGCGGGATGCGGCCGCGCTCCAGGGCGAGCACGGTCTTGATGAATCCGGCGATGCCGGCGGCGGATTCGAGGTGGCCGAGGTTCGACTTCACGGCGCCCACCACGAGCGGCGCGGCGTCGCCGCGGTCGCCGAAGACGCGGTCGAGGGTGTCGAGCTCGATCGGGTCGCCGAGCGCCGTTCCGGTGCCGTGCGATTCGACGAAGTCGATGTCGCCGGGTTCGAGGCCGGACACCCCGAGCGCCTGCCGCAGCAGGGCCTGCTGGGCCGGGCCGTTGGGCACCGTCTGGCCGCTGCTCGCACCGTCCTGGTTGACCGCGGTGCCTCGGACGACGGCGAGCACCCGGTCGCCGTCGGCGAGGGCGTCGGAGAGGCGCTTGAGCACGACGACGCCGCAGCCCTCGCTGCGCACGTAGCCGTCGGCGGCACCGTCGAAGGACTTGCACCGGCCGTCCGGGGCGAGCATGCCCCAGCGCGAGCACGCGATGCTGTTCTCCGGGGTCAGCACCAGGTTCACACCGGCGACGAGCGCGGCGTCGCTCTCGCGGCGGCGCAGGCCCTGGCACGCCAGGTGCAGCGCGCTCAGCGACGACGAGCAGGCCGTGTCCAGCACCACCGCCGGGCCGTTCAGCCCCAGGAAGTACGACACGCGGCCGGCGGCGAAGTTGTGGGCGCTGCCGAACGGGATGTACGGGTCGATCTCGTCGTGCGCCAGCGTCCCGGCCAGCGAGTTCGAGTAGTCGGCCGTGGTCAGGCCCACGTACACGCCGGTGCGGGTGCCGCGCAGCGCGGCGGGCACGATCCCGGCGTGCTCGATGGCCTCCCACGCGACCTCCATGAGGAGCCGGTGCTGCGGGTCCATCCCCGCGGCCTCGCGCGGGGAGATGCCGAAGAACTCGGCGTCGAACGCGGCCGGGTCCCAGTCGGTGAGGAATCCGCCCTCGCGGTTGACGATGGTCCCGGGCACGGTGTGATCGGTGGAATGCAGCGCGTCGGCGTCCCAGCGGTCGGCGGGGACCCGCACGACGGCGTCGCGGCCCTCGTCGAGGAGCTCCTAGAACTCGTCCGGGCCGGTGACCCCGCCGGGCAGGCGGCAGCCGATGCCCACGACGGCGACCGGTTCCCGGTGCCCGTCCTCGGCGACGGCGAGGCGCGCGGTCAGGTCGTCGATCTTGCGCAGCGCGTCGGTGATGACAGACCGCCGGTCGGGGGTGGATGACGTCATGATCAGCCCAGCCTCTCCGCGAGGCGGGCGAGCAGCTCGTCCTCGCTGAAGTCGTCGTACTCGTCGGTGCTCTCCGCCTGCTCCTGCGCCCGCGCCGCGATGAGCTCGGGCAGCACCCCGGCCAGGTGCTCGGTGAGGCCGTCCGCGCTCGGGTAGTCGAAGACCACCGAGGTCGGCAGGTCCTCGCCGACCTCCCGCGCCAGGGTGCGCGCGACGGTCACCACGGTCAGCGAGTCCATGCCCGCCTGGAAGAAGCCGGCGCCCCGGTCCAGCAGCGCCGGCGATTCCAGCCCCAGCGCGGCGGCCACGATCGCGGCGACCGCATCCCCGAGGATCGCGAGCCGCTGTTCCGGTGGGGCGGCGCGCAGCTCTTCCCGCAGTGCGGTGTCACCGGGTTCGGCGGTGCCGCCCGGCCGGATGTCGAGCTCGTCGACGATGCGCAGCGCGGCCCGCACCCGGTAGGCGGCGGCGAGCTGGGGCCAGTCGGCGTCGACGATCACCGACCGCACCGGCGCGCCGGGCGCGAGCGCCTGCGACAGCGCCCGGATCGCGGTGTCGTCGTCCATCGGGACCAGGCCGGAGCCGTCCGTGGTCGCACGCAGCGCCTCGTCCTGGCTCTCGTGCAGCGAGCGCCACAGGCCCCAGTTGATCGCCGTCGCCGGCAGTCCGGCGGCGCGGCGCGCGAAGGCGAGCGTGTCGAGGAGGGTCGTGGTGGCGGCGTAGTGCCCGAGCCACCGCGATCCGGTCAGGCCCGAGATCGACGTGAACAGCACGAAGTGATCGAGATCGGTGCCGCGGGAGAGCTTGTCGAGCACCGCCGCCGCGTCGAGCTTCGGGCGGAACATCGCGGCCACGTCCTCATCGCGCATGTGCGCCAGGGTCACGGGGCCGCCGCCGAACGCCGCGAGGTAGATCCCTCTCAGCCGCGGCAGGTCGTCGCCGAACCGCTGCAGGAGCGCCGCCATCGCGGTCTCGTCGGCGGCGTCCGCGGCGACGGTCACGAGCCTCGCTCCGCGGCCGGCGACCTCCGCCGCGAGCGCGTCCAGCCGATCGCCCGGGTTGCGGGACACCGCGACGACGGTGCCGGCACCGGCCCGCACCAGCTCGCGGATCACCGCCGGACCGAGGTTGCCCGTGGCGCCGACCACGAGGTGCGCACCGTCCGGGTCGAGCGGCGGGGGCGCCGCGACCGGGGCGGCGGGCCGCAGCCGCGGGACGTGACGGACGCCCGCGCGGTAGACCACCTGGTCCTCGACGGGGCGCTCCCCGGGCTGCGCCGCCTGCGCCACCTCGGCACGGAGGTAGCGGGCGAGAACCTGCTCCGGCACGGTCTCGTCCACGTCGAGCAGGCCGCCGAAGGCCTGCGGATGCTCCAGCGCGAGGGTGCGTCCGAGGCCCCACAGCACCGCCGGCGCCGGGGCGGCGCGGTCGCCCTCGTCGGCGGGCTGCGCGTTGCGCGTCACCAGGTGCAACCGCCCGGTGCCACGCGCCAGGAGTGCGGTCACCACGGCCCGGCCGACGGCGAACAGCGCGTAGCCGGGCCGCGGGTCGAGCGGGTCTCCCACCGCCGCGGGCGCGAGCACCACGCGCTCCGCCGCCGCGATCGCGGCCACCGCCGCATCGCTGGGAACCGTGGCCGGCGTGGCGAACTCCACGGTCGGGATCGTCGGGGTGCCGGCGCCGAGGGCGGCGGCCAGCGCGGTCGCGTCCGGGCCGTCGCCCACGACGACCCACGACGATGCGGCCGCCTCCTGCGCGGCCGGATCCTGGAGAGGGATGGACTGGGGGACCCAGTCCAGGCGGTACCGCCACGCCGCGGGCACGGCACCGTCGGACCCGCCGGTCGCCACGGTCTCCCCCGGCCGGACGACGGTGCCCCCGGCCAGCCAGTGCCGGCGGTGCTGCCACGGGGTGGTCGGCATCCGCCCCGCGACCCCGGCCGCCCCCGTGGCGGGCGCCGGCCGCGGCGGGCGGACCGCGGCGACGGCGCGGAGGAACGCGACGGCGTCGTCGCCGTCGCGGAGGAGCGTTCCCACCACGGCGCGTTCCGCCGGCAGCGTCGCGGCGATCGCCTGCGACAGAACGGGATGCGCGCCCACCTCGACGAAGCTCGCGTACTGCGCCGCGGCGGCGACGGCGCGGTGCAGCCGCACCGGCCGTCGCACGTTCGCGGTCCAGTAGGCGGCGTCGGTGCGCGGCGCGGCGCTCTCCTCGACGGTCGAGAAGAAGGGCAGCACGGGTGCCGCGGGCGTGATGTCGGACAGGGCGGCGGCGAGCCGGTCCAGGATCGGATCCATGTGCGCGGTGTGCGAGGCCACCCGCATCTCGACCCGCCGGGCGAACACGTTCTGCGCCACCGCGTCCGCGATCACGGCGTCGATCGCCGCCGGCGGACCCGCGACGCCGGTCTGCGCGGGCGCCGCGTGCACCGCGATCTCGACCCCCGGGTGGGGGGCGATGAGCGCGGCCGCCGTCTCCGGCGCGGCGCCGAGCATCGCGACGGCGCCGCCGTCGAGCTCGGCCATGAGCCGGCCGCGGGTCGCGACGACCCGCAGGCCCTGCGCGGGCGTGAGGGCGCCGGCGACGATCGCCGCCGTGACCTCGCCGACGGAGTGTCCGATCACCGCATCGGGCACGACGCCGTGCGCCCGCAGCGCCGCGACGAGGGCGAGCTGCAGTCCCACGAGGACGGGCTGCAGGCGGTCGTCGCGCTCGAGCGGCAGGCCCGCGGCGAGGGTCTCCTGGAGCGAGAAGCCCACCTGCGCGGTGAATTCCGGGTCGAGCTCGGCCACCGCGGCGGCGAACGCGGGCTCCTCCGCGAGGAGCGCCCGCCCCATGCCGGCCCACTGCGCGCCCTGCCCGGAGAAGACGAAGACGGTGCCCTCCGGTGCCGTTCCCTCCGTCGGCTCGGCGCCCTCCGTCGCTACGGGCTCGGCGCCGCGCACCGGGGTCACAGCGGGGTGCGGCTCGCCGGCGGCGAGGGCCCGCAGCCCGGCAGCGACGCCGGCCGCGTCCCGGGCGACGACGCTCGCGGACATCCCGTAGCGCGGGCGGCGGGCGAGGGCCGCGGCCGCCGCGGGCAGCGCGACGTCCGCGCCGGCACCGTCGAACCACTCCGCGAGGCGCGCCGCCCAGTCCTGCAGGCGCGGGGACGAGCCGGCCGAAACGGTCAGCACGGTGGGCCCGCCCGCCTCGGACGAGGGTTTCGGGGCGGGCACCGGCGGCGCCCCTTCGAGCACGACGTGCGCGTTGGTGCCGCCGAACCCGAACGACGAGACGCCGGCGCGGCGCGGCCGGTCCGTCTGCGGCCAGGGCCGGTTCTCGTGCACCACGGACAGGCGCAGCTGATCGAACGGGATGTGCGGGTTGGGCTCGGTGTAGTGCGGCGTGGCCGGGAGCATCCCGTGCCGCATCGCCAGCACCGTTTTGATCAGGCCGGCGAGGCCCGCGCCGCCCTCGAGGTGCCCGAGGTTGCCCTTCACCGAGCCGATCAGCAGCGGCGCGTCGGCCCGCCGGCCGCGGCCGAGGACACTGCCCAGCGCGCGGGCCTCGATGGGGTCGCCGAGCGGGGTGCCCGTGCCGTGGGCCTCCACGTAGTCCACGTCGCGCGGTGGCACGCCGGCGCCGGAGTAGGCGCTCCGCAGCACCGCCATCTGCGCGGCCGGGTTCGGTGCGAACAGGCCGTTCGACAGTCCGTCCTGGTTCACGGCACTGCCGCGGATCACGGCGAGCACGTCGTCGCCGTCGCGCTGCGCGTCGGTGAGCCGCTTGAGAACGACGACGCCGCACCCCTCGCCGCGCACGAATCCGTCCGCGGCGGCGTCGAAGGCGCGGCACACCCCCGAGGGCGAGAGCGCCCCGGACGCGTCGAAGCCCTGGAACACGCCCGGCGACAGCAGCAGGTTGACCCCGCCGACCAGGGCGGTGTCGGACTCGCCCAGCCGCAGCGACTGCGCGGCCAGGTGGACGGCGACCAGCGACGACGAGCACGCGGTGTCCACTGTGAGCGACGGGCCGCGGAGGTCGAGCAGGTACGACAGGCGGTTGGCGATGATGCTCAGCGCGCCGCCGGTGTTGCTCCACGCGTCGACCGTGGTGAGGTCCGACGACGCCAGGTGGCCGTACTCGCCGACGCACGCACCGACGAACACGCCGGTGCGGCTGCGGCGCAGCGCCTCCGGCGCGATGCCCGCGCGTTCGAGCGCCTCGTGCGCCACCTCGAGCAGGAGCCGCTGCTGCGGGTCCATGGCGGCCGCCTCGCGCGCCCCGATGCCGAAGAACTCCGCGTCGAACCCGGCCACGTCGTCGAGGAAGCCGCCCCACCGGGTGGTACGGGCGAGCACCGCGCCGACCTCGGCGCTGCCGTCGTCCCAGGGCGCCCACCGCTCGGCGGGCACCTCGCGGATCCCGGTGCGCCCCTCGGTCAGCAGCTCCCACAGCCGGTCCGGGTCATCGGCGCCGCCGGCGTACCGGCAGGACAGCCCGACGACGGCGATCGGCTCATCCGCGCGGCCGGCGGTGGCAACCGCCGCGTCCCCTCCTGGGTCGGCGGCGGTCTCCGGGGCACCGGTGAGGTGCGCGACGAGTCGATCGACGGTGGGGTGCTCGAAGAACTCGACCGGCGAGACCGGCCGACCGATGAACTCGCCGAGCTCGCCGGCGAGCACCACGGAATCCTTCGATCCCAGCCCGAGGTCCACCAGCGGCGAGCCCGGGTCGACGACGGACCGCTCGACGCCGAGGTGCTCCACCAGGTGATCGACCATCCACGCGCGGATCTGACCAGCATCCCGATGCACCGGTGTCATACGGCGTTCTCCTCCGCACTGTCGAACAGGCTGTCCAGCAATCCCTCGTCGGCGAACTCGTCGCCGCCGCGGTCCGCCGGCGGGGCCTCCACGGCGACACCGACCCGCTCCGCGAGGTGCCCGGCCAGGGAGCCGATGGTCGGGTGGTTCCACAGCATCGTCACCGACAGGTCGGTGCCCACGAGGACCTCGGCGTCGCGCCGGATGGACATGGCCATCACGGAGTTCAGCCCGATGTCGGCGAACGGACGATCCGCGGTCAGCTCGGCGGGATCGAGTCGCAGTTCCCGGGCGACGATGCCGCGCAGACCGTCCTCGATCAGGGAGAGCGCCGCCGCCGGTTCCATCGCGGTCCAGGCGGTGCCCGTCCCCGTCTCGGCGGCCGCGGTCGTATCGTCCGACGGTGCCGCGGGCCGCGGCATCATGACGACCTGCGTCGTGGCGTGCGCCGCCGCGTAGTCCCAGGCGGCGAAGGCCTCGCCCGCGCGGACGGGCCGGGAGCCCCTGCGTTCGAGCTCGTTCCGCACGACCTCGGCGTCGGCACCGAAGCCCATCGAGTCCCACGCGACCCAGTCCAGCGACAGGGTGTCGTCGGCGCCCTCGTTCTGCCGCCACCGGGCGAGCCCGTCGAGATAGGCGTTGGCCGCCGCGTACGCACCCTGCCCGGGAACGCCGTGCACCGCACCGGCGGACCCGACGAAGTGCAGGAAGTCGACGGTGCCGGGCGGGAACGCCTCGACGACGGCCCGCGCGCCCGCGACCTTCGGCGCGAGCACGTCGTGCACCTCGGCGGGCCGCAGCTCGGTGAGCAGCGTCGCCGACTGCACGCCCGCGGCGTGCACCACCCCGCGGATCGGCGGAGCGCCCCGCCGGTTCCGTTCCTCGACCAGATCCGCAAGGGCACCCGGCCGGCCGACGTCGAGCGCGACGGTGTCGACCGCAACGCCCCGGCGTTCGAGTGCGACGACGGCGTCGATGCGGCGGCGGGTGTCGGCATCGGTCACCTCGGCCCAGGTGTCCCGCTGCGGCAGTGCCGTCCGGCCCGCGAGCACGAGGCGGCGGGCGCCGTGGTCGGCGAGCCAGCCCGCGATGGCGGGTCCGAGCCCGCCCATGCCGCCGGTCACCAGGTACGCGGCGTCGGGGCGGCAGCGCAGCGGATAGCCCGCGCCGGAGGCGACGAGCGGCACGGGTGCGGCGGCCGCGACCCGGCCGGCCCGCAGGCGCAGCGGCTCGCGGACCCCACTGGCGGCCAGGACGTCCGCGATGACCGGGAGGTCGCCGGAGCCGGGGGATTCGAGGCCGGGGGCTTCGAGATCGAGCAGGCCGCCCCACAGCTGCGGGTGCTCGGCCGCGATCACGCCGGCCAGGCCCCACAGGACCGATTGCGCGGGGGCATCCGGCGCGGCGCCGTCGGCGGCGCCCGCGGTCACCAGCCAGAGGCGGCCGGGGCGCGGCGCGGCGGCCAGCTCTCGCACCAGCTCCAGCACGTCGCCGGTGTAGCGCTGCGCCGCAGCGAGATCGGTCTCGCCCGGGCGCGGCGCGGCCGCGTACACCACCCGGTCGACGGTGCCGCTCTCCTCCTCCGGGCGCACCCGCAGGCCGGCCGCTGCGAGGGCGTCCGCGAACCCGCGGGGGCCGCACACCGCCACCGTCGGCACCTGTTCCGGTCCGGCGCCGGGGGTCCAGGGTGACCACTCGAGCACGTGCACGATCTCGGAAGGGAGCGCATCGGGCACCTCGGCGGCGCCGTCGAGGGCGGCGAACCGCAGCCCCCGGACGGCGGCGATCGGAGCACCGTCGGGCCCGATGACGTCCAGGTCGACGCCGTCGAGAAGGGGCTCGGCCCCCTGCAGCGGTCGCCCGGGGCGGCTGGCCCGGACGATGATCCGCGCGCCGCCCGGCCCCGGTGCGCCGGGGGCGTGCAGCGAGCGCACCGCCGCGGGGACCAACAGCCCGGGCTCGTCCGGAGCGATCAGCCGCGCCACGGACACGGCCGCGTCGAGCAGTGCGGTGAGCGGCGCACGCTCGGCGTCGACGGTGACCTCGAGCACGTCGGCCTCCCCGCGCGCGGCCTCCGCGGTCCACGGGTACGGGGTGCCGGAGACGCCCCACTCGGTGGGCGGGCCGGCGAACGCGGCCCGCTCGTCCGCAGCGGGTCCGGCGGGCGCGAGCGGCGTGGGCGCGGAGCCGGCGGCGAACGCTGCGACGGCGTGCGTGGTCCACGGGCCCGCGGCGTCGGGGGCGCTCGCGAGCGTGAGCGCGTCGTCCTCGGCGAGGACCTGGATCACGAGCTCGCGGTCGAGGACGAGGGGCCGTTCGAAGGCGAGTCGGGTGACGCCGGCCGCGCCCACATCGGCGGCCGCGGCGGCGAAGGTGTGCAGCAGCACCGACATCGGCACCACCTCGACGTCACGGATCCGGTGGTAGCCGGGGTACGGGCGGGCCGCGGGCGCGATCCGGGCCCGCCACAGGTGCGCGGCGTGTGCGCCGGCGACCGGGATGTGCCCGCCGAGCAGCGTGCCCGGGCGCGGTACGAGGCCCGGACCGGCGGTGCGGCGGGCGGGACGGACCCAGTACCGCTCGTGCCGCCAGGGCGTGACGGGCAGGTCGATGTGGCGGCCCGCCGAGGTGGCCGCCGCAGGCCGGCCGACGACGGCGAGCGCGGTATGGAAGTCGAGCGTCTCGTCGCCGCCGCGCACGCCCGTGCCGGTGATCCGATGCTGCGGCCCCGCCGCGGGTGCTGCGAGGGACTCGGCGAGCGCGTGCGTCAGGAGCGGGTGCGGGGAGACCTCGACGAACGAGCCCCAGCGGTCGCCCGCGGCGCGCACCGCGTCGACGAAACGGACCGGGGCGCGCAGGTTCTCGACCCAGTAGTCGGAGTCGAAGGTCGGCGCCTGGGCACCGGGCCACACGGTGGACAGCACGGGGATCGACGGTGTCCTGGGGGTCAACCCGGCCAGTTCGGCGCGCAGCTCGGCCAGGATGGGGTCGACGGTCGCATGGTGCGAGGCGACATCCACCTCCACCCGGCGGGCCAGCAGGCCGCGCGCGTCGACATCGTCGATCAGCTCGGCGATCCGGCGCGGCTCCCCCGCGACGACGGTCTGCCGCGGCGACGCGATCACGGCGACCGAGACCCCGGCGTACCCCGCGACGAGCTGCTGCGCGGCGGCCTCGTCCATCTCGATGAGCGCCATCGCGCCCCGGCCGGACAGCTCGCGGCGCATGAGCCGCGAGCGGGTGCAGATCACCCGCAGGCCGTCCGCCACCGACAGCCCGCCCGCGACGACCGCCGCGGTGACCTCGCCCATCGAGTGGCCGATCACCGCGTCGGGCACCACGCCGTGTGCGCGCCACAGCGCGACGAGCGCGAGTTGCATCCCGACGAGGAGCGGCTGGATCCGGTCGATCCCCTCCACCGCGTCACTCGATCGGAGCGTGTGTTCCAGCGAGAAGCCCGCGTGCTCGCTGAAGACGGGGTCGAGCTCGGCGACGGCCGCGGCGAAGGCGGGCTCGGCGGCGAGCAACTGCCGGCCCATTCCCGCCCACTGCGAGCCCTGGCCGGAGAACACGAACACGGTGCCGGACATGGGCGCGGCTTCGCGCGGCGGGACCACGCCCGCCCCGAGGCCGGTGCCCGCGGCGAGGGCGCGCAGGCCGCCGACCGCGGCGGCGCGGTCGCTCGCCACGACGGTGCCGGTGTACCGCCCGCGTGCGCGCCGCGTCGCGAGCGCCGCCGCGAGCGCGGCCGGATCGACGTCCGCGCCGGCGGTCCCGAGCCAGTCGGCGAGCGCGCCCGCGTAGTCGTACACCCGCTCCGGGGAGGCTGCCGACACGTCGAGCCGGGCCGGGCACGCCGGACTCCGGGCGCCGTCGTCCACCGCCGCCCCGGCGACGGGAACCGGTGCCGCGGGCGCTTGCTCGAGCACGACATGCGCATTGGTGCCGCCGAAACCGAACGCCGACACCCCTGCTCGGCGCGGGCGGTCGACCGCGGGCCAGGCCGTGTGCTCCGCCACGACGCGCAACCGGTGCGCGTCGAACGGGATGTGCGGGTTGGGCGTGGTGAAACCGGCGTCGCCCGGGATGCGCGCGGAGCCCAGTGCGAGCACGGCCTTGATGAATCCGGCGACACCCGCCGCAGCCTCGAGGTGGCCCAGGTTCGATTTGACCGCGCCGAGCAGCAGGGGCGCGTACGGCGGCCGGCCGCGGCCGAGCACGCCCCCGAGCGCGCGGGCCTCGATCGGGTCTCCGAGCAGCGTTCCGGTGCCGTGGGTCTCCACGTAATCCACCTCGCCCGGTGCGATGCCCGCGTCCGCGTAGGCGGCGCGGAGCACCGCGGTCTGCGCGGCGGGATTCGGCGCGGTGAGGCCGTTCGATCGACCGTCCTGGTTGACCGCCGAGCCGCGCACCACCGCGAGCACGCGGTCACCGTCGCGCTGGGCGTCCGCGAGCCGCTTGAGCACGACCGCGCCGCAGCCCTCGCCGCGCACGTAGCCGTCGGCGGCGGCGTCGAAGGAGTGGCAGCGGCCCGTCGGCGACATCGCCGAGAGCTGGTCGAAGCTGCGGGTGATGGCGGGCGAGAGCAGCGTGTTGACGCCGGCGGCGATCGCGAGATCGGTCTCGCCGGTACGCAGGCTGCGGCAGGCCAGGTGGATGGCGACCAGCGATGACGAGCACGCGGTGTCGACCGTCACGGAGGGGCCGCGCAGATCGAGCGTGTACGAGACGCGGTTGGCGATCACGCTGAGGGCGCCGCCCGTGCCGGACCATCCGTCCACCGCACTGAGATCGCCGGTCACGAGGGAGCCGTACTCGGCGGAGCATGCGCCGGCGAAGACACCGGTGGCCGATCGGCCGAGCGCATCGACCGGGATGCCGGCGTGTTCCAGCGCCTCGTGCGCCACCTCCAGGAGCAGGCGCTGCTGCGGATCCATCTTCTCGGCCTCGTTCGGCGAGATACCGAAGTGTTCGGCGTCGAAGGCGGCGACATCCGTCAGGAAGGCACCCCACCGGGTGGTGCTGCGCGCGGCCTCGGCGGTCCGGGGGTCGTCGCCCACGAAGTCGTCCCAGCGACCGTCGGGCACCTCGCCGACCGCGCAGACCCCGGATTCGAGGAAGGACCAGTAGGCGTCCGGACCCGAGATACCCGCCGGGAAGCGGCAACCCAGGCCGATGACCGCGACCGGATCGTTGCCGTGGGCCGACCGACCGGCGGCGCCCGCGGCCTCGGGCACGGTGGCGCCGGCCAGCGCGGCCGCGAGCGCGTTCACGGACGGGTGCTCGAACAGCTCCTCGACCCCGACGCTGCGGCCCAGCAGTTCGCCGAGCTCGCCCGCGAGGACGACGGCCTGGGTCGACCCGACACCGAGGTCGCGCACGGGCGTGTCCGGGTCCACCCGGTCGCGTTCGCACCCGACCACATCGACGAGGTGATCGATCAACCACCTGCGCAGTGCGGCCTCATCGGGCGCGGACGTCATTCGGACCCACCGAACCGCTCGAGGGCCCCGGATCGGTACAGGTTCGCGGTTTCCCGGCGCCGCGGCTTACCGCTGGTGGTGACGGGGATGGCCCCCTGCGGGACCAACGCCACCTCGGCCACCCGGAGGGCGTGCTTGTGCGAGATCGCCGCGGCCACCTCGGTACGCACCTTGTGCTGCAACGCCGCCAGCTCGTCGGGGTCGGCGGGCGGCCGGCGCAGTTCCGCCACCACGACGAGCCGGTCCGTTCCCTCACCGGGTACGGCCAGCGCCGCCGTACGGGCTCCGCTGTGCACCGTGACGGTGGCCTCGATGTCGTCCGGGTAGTGGTTGCGTCCGTCGATGACGATGAGATCCTTGATCCGGCCCACCAGGAACAGCTCGCCCTCGAAGAACACGCCGAGATCACCGGTGCGCATCCACGGCCCCTCCGGCGTCCCCTCCGATGGTGCGTTCAGCACACCGTGGAAGACCTCGGCGGTCCGAACGGGATCGCGCCAGTACCCCTGGGCCATGCTCTCGCCGTACGCCCAGATCTCGCCGACCTGCCCGTCCCGGCACTCGGTGCAGGTCTCGGTGTCGACGATGCGGTAGGTCGTGTTCCGGGGATGGCCCAGCCCCACCTGTTCGCTGGCCCGGTCCACGGCATCGCCTTCGACGCGCAGGGCGTATCCCGCGGCGAGCTTCTCCAGATCGAAGGGGACGACGGAGAGTTCTCCTCCGGGGACGAGCGAGGAGACGTACAGGGTCGCCTCGGCCAGACCGTACCCCGGAATCTGCACGCCCTCGCGCAGTCCGAAGGCGGCGAACCGCTCGTTGAACCGGCGGGCGGTGCCGGCCTGCACCCGCTCCGCCCCGTTGACGATGCCGTGCACGCCGGCCAGCGACAGTCCGTCGAGGTCCTCGTCGCGGGTGCGGCGGACCGCGAGATCGAAGGCGAAGTTGGGTGCCGCCGATTGCGCGGACGGGTGGCTCGCGAGCAGCTGCATCCAGCGGGCGGGCTTCTGCAGGAAGGACATCGGACTCGTTACGACGCTGCGCACGCCGAGACCCAGCGGCGCCAGGATCCCCACCATCAGGCCCATGTCGTGGAAGAGCGGCAGCCAGGACACGTACGTCGTGTCGGGCGAGGGCGTGCCGCCGACGTCGGCGTAGTGGTCGGCTCGGATCTGCTCGATGTTCGCGGTGATGTTCCGGTGCGAGACGATCACGCCGGACGGGGTCCCGGTCGATCCGGACGTGTACTGCAGCAGCGCCGGTCGGTCACCGTCGTGCTCCGTGCGGTACGGCGGTGCCGGACTGTCGTAGTCGAGAGCGTCCAGCTCGATGACGGAGATGCGCTGCCCTACCACCGCGTTCACGGACGGCAGGACCGCGTCGATCGCGCTGGTGGTGGTGAGCACCGCGACGGGCTCGCAGCTCTCGAGGACACGGGAGGCGCGCTCGTCGTGGGCTCCGAAGAGCGGAACGGACAGCGGAACGGCGATGAGGCCCGCCTCGAGCGCTCCGAGGAAGCCGACGATGTAGTCCATCGACTGCGGCGCGAGAATCGCGACGCGATCGCCGGCGGCGCCGAAGCGCAGCAACTCGGCCGCCACCACCTGGACGCGGGTGTAGAGCTCCGACCAGGTGAGCGTTTCGGCGTAGCCGTCCGGATCGACGTCGTAGTCGACGAAGGTGAAGGCGGGCTCATCGGCCTCGGTCCGCGCTCGGCGCTCCAGGACTACCGGGATCAGATCGATCGAGTCAGGGGTCAAAACCACTTCGTCATCACACCTTTCGTGCCCGTCAGCGCAGGAAGTACGCACCCGACAGTGCCGAGGGATTCACCTTCGCCGGCACATCGGCTTCCCCATCTTTTGCAACTGCGAAGAGTATGACACGGATCCCATCGACGGGCATCGCGATCACCGCCTCGCCTCATCTTTTTCGGCGGCGGATCGCTTCCGACCTGCACGGCACGCGAATCATGTTCGCTGCCAGATCAAGTCGAAACGGTCGTCAGATCGCCCCCGCCGCAGGCGGCCGCGACACGGCGAGACAGTGCTCAACATCCGCGGCCACCTCGGCGCCGTGGTCCTCGAGATAGAAGTGGTGCCCGTCGAAGATTCTCAACTGGAAATCGTTCGTGGTGCGCGATGCCCACGGTTGAATATTGTTCTCGTTCGCAATGCGATCATCCGATCCGCCGTACGCACGGATCGGACAGGCCAGGAGCGCATCCTCCGGCACCCGGTACCGGGTGATGGCGTGGAAGCCGCGCAGCGTGGGCAGGATCCGCGCCGCGAACTCCTCGTTCGCGAGCGCTCTCGCGTCGATCCCGGTCATGTCCGCGGCCGCCGCCAGCAGAGCATCGTCCGAATCCGCGAGGTCACCGAACCCACTGTGCCCGGGTGCCGCGCACGCCGAGACGAACAGAGCGTCCACCGGCCGGCCCGCGGCGGCGAACCGGCGCGCCATCTCGAACGCCACGAGGCCACCCATGCTGTGCCCGAAGAACGCCACCGCACCGTCGCCGACGCGTTCCGGCGAGAGCTTGCGCCACAGCCTGTCGGCCAGCGCCTCGATGCTGCTCAGGCCCGCCACGTCGTGCGTCCCGCCCCGCCCGGGGTACGGCACCGCGACCCTCGTGACCGCCGGCGAGAACCGCTGGGCGAACGGCGCGTAGTACGCGGGCGCGCCGCCCGCGTGCGGGAAGATGAACAACGTCGCTTCACTCATCACTGCAACTTAACCACGACGAGTGCGCGCGCGCCCGGACCACGGGCGCGCGCGGAGATGCGGTCAGAGCAGCGACACCACCTCGTCCGCGCAGCCCCAACTCAGCGTCACGCCGGCGCCGCCGTGGCCGTAGCAATGGACCACATCGCCCTCGCGCTCGAGGCGCACCGTCGGGCGCGAGGGCCGCAGGCCGATGTTCCGGCCGATCACCTTCGCATCGGCGAGCTCGGGCACGAGTGCGCGCGCCCGCGCCAGGATCGCGTCCTCGGTGGCGGGGTCGACAACGAGATCCTCGGCGGCGTGATCCTCGGTGCCGCCGACCACGATGTCGCGCGATCGCGGGACGACGTACGTCGGGTTCCGGAGGTCGTTGTCGTCGATCCACCAGCGGTCGACGCCCACCTGTTCGAGGTAGACGACCTGACCCCGCACCGGCTTCATGGTCGTGTCGCCGACGAGCTCGCGGGCGCCGAGCCCGGTCGCGTTGACGACGATCCCGTCCAGCTCCGCGAGTGAGGCCACGTCCCGCTGCGCGATGGTGCCGCCCAACTCGCGCACGCGCGCGACGAGCCACGGCAGGTAGACCGGCATCTCGATCACCGGCGAGACGAAGCTCCATCCCTCGGCGTAACCGGGGCGCGGTTCGACGATCCGGTCCACCGCGGGGACGGCGGAGGTCCACCACGGCTCGGCGACGCGCTCGCGGAAGATCTCCGTGCCGGGCGTCATCACGACGCCGTCGGCGCCGCGCGCGGCGAGGGCGGTGAACTCGGCGAGCGTCGCGGCGGACCAGCCGGTCACGCGGTCGCGGGGCTCCGCCAGGTACGGGTACCAGACGGCGGCGGCCACCGCGGAGGTCAGGTCGGGGGTGAGGTTCCGTCCGACGACGCGCACGCGGTGACCGGCCTCCAACAGACGCACCGCGCACGACAGCCCGATCACGCCCGCACCGACGATCGTCACTTCAGCCATGCGTCCACCCTGTCATGCGCAACTCCGGGCGCGACGGCGGTTCCCGTGATGCCGCCGCCTCTTCACGATTGCAGCGTAGGCTTTGCGGTGGCATCACCCGATCGAATCACCCACTGAGACAAGGACCTGCCATGAGCGAATACGTCGCCGTCATCTCCCTGCCCACCCGCGCCGCCACGTACGAGGAGTACTCCGAGCTCAAGAACACCGCGGACACGTACGGCGTCATCTCGTCGGCGATCGTCGAGCGCAACGCCGACGGCACCTACGACATCCCGGAGACCACCGACGGCACGACGGGCACCGGCACGCTCAGCGGTTCGCTCATCGGCATGCTCGTGGGCGTTCTCGGCGGCCCGGTGGGCATGCTGCTCGGCATGTCGGTGGGTACGGCGACGGGCGCGCTGGTGGACGCGAGCAACCTCGACGACAGCGACGACGTGATCTCGCTCTTCGCGCAGCAGCTCCCGCCCGGCAACAACGCGATCATCGTGCAGACCGAGGAGCCCACCACCGACGCGCTCGACGCGCAGGTGGCCCGGGCCGGCGGCCGTATCGCGCGCCGTCCGCTCGACGAGGTGATCAGCGAGCTCGAGGCGCAGCAGGACGCCGCGGACGCCGCCGCGAAGGCCGCCCGCAAGGCCGCGCACGAGCAGAAGAAGCAGGAGCGCCACGAGAAGAACGAGGAGCGGATCAGCGCCCTCAAGGCGAAGTTCCAGCGCGACTGATCGCCCATCTCGTTAGGCTCGCCATGTGAGTGATTACCAGTTCCTGCAGGCAGCGCCCCCCGGTCCCTCCTTCGAGAGGAGCTGGCCCGTCCGCACCGGCGACGTCGACCCGGCGCGGCGGGTCCGGCTCGACGGGATCGCGCGCTACCTGCAGGACATGGCGAACGACGAGATGTTCCACCGTGGATTCGACGCCACCGACCCGTACTGGCTGGTGCGCCGGAGCATCATCGACGTGCACGCGCCGCTGCACTGGCCGTCGGACGTCACCCTGCTGCGCTGGTGCGAGTCCACCAGCTCCCGCTGGTGCAACATGCGGATCACGCTGCGCGGCAGCGCGGGCGGACACGTGGAGACCGAGGCCTTCTGGATCCGGTTCAGCGCGGACTCCGGTATGCCCACGCACATCAGCGACGGCGGCATGGAGTACCTGCAGCAGTACGTGACCGAGACGCGGCTGCGCTGGAAGGCGCTCAACACCGCGACGCCGCCGGAGCCGTCCGCCGCCGACTACACGGTGAAGCTGCGTGCCACCGATTTCGATCCGTACCAGCACCTCAACAATGCGGCGTACCTGCAGCTGGTCGAGGACGACCTGAACGGCGATCCCCTGCTCGCGGCCCCGCACCGCGCCGTCATCGAGTACCTGGCGCCGATCCCCCTGGGCTCGAGCGTGCAGGTGCGCTTCGAGCGCGACGACGCCGGCTACCGGCAGTGGCTCTACCTGCTGGACGGCGACGGCGCGCCCGCCCGGAAGCCGGCCTCCGCCGTGTCGGTGGTCCCGCTGCCCGGCGAGCCCTTCGCGCCGCCCGCGCCGTGGCCGCCGGAGCAGGTCGACCGCATCGAGTGGCGGGCCTGACCGCGAGAACCGGTCGAAACGGCGCATCGCCCCGGGGCGGCGTAGCGCCATTCCGTTCGCAGGCCTAAGCTCCTTGAGGTAGATAGCTACGATCTTCTAACCTTAAGGACGGAACGTTTTGGCGCCGGCCCTGCTCGACACGCCCGCATCGAGGCCGCACAGCGACTCGTACAAGTGGATCGCCCTGTCCAACACCACGCTCGGGATGCTGATCGCGACGATCAACAGCTCGATCGTGTTGATCGCCCTGCCCGACATCTTCAAGGGCATCCACCTCAATCCCCTCGAGCCGGGCAACACCAGCTACCTGCTCTGGATGATGATGGGCTTCCTCGTGGTGACCGCCGTGCTGGTCGTCGCCTTCGGCCGGCTCGGCGACATGTTCGGGCGCGCCCGCATGTACAACATGGGCTTCTTCATCTTCTCGGTCTCGTCGGTCTTCCTGGCGGCGACCTGGTTCGACGGGCACCCGGCCGCGCTCTGGCTGATCGGCTGGCGCGTGGTGCAGGGGATCGGAGGCGCCTTCCTCATGGCGAACAGCTCGGCGATCCTCACCGATGCGTTCCCGGCCGATCAGCGCGGCCTCGCGCTCGGCATCAACAGCGTGGCGGCGATCGCCGGATCCTTCCTCGGCCTGATCATCGGCGGCGTCCTCGCGCCGATCAACTGGCACCTGATCTTCCTGGTCTCCGTTCCCTTCGGCGTGGCCGGCACGGTCTGGGCGTACCTCAAGCTGGAGGACCGGGGCGCCCGCGTCCCGGCGAGCATGGACTGGTGGGGCAACCTGACCTTCGCCGTCGGCCTCATCGCGGTCCTCGTCGGCATCACGTACGGCATCCAGCCCTACGGCGGGCACGCGATGGGCTGGACCTCGCCGTTCGTCCTCGCCTGCCTCCTGGGCGGCGCCGCCGTCCTCGCGGTCTTCTGCCTCGTCGAGCTCAAGGCCGAGTCGCCGTTGTTCGACCTGCACCTGTTCCGGAACCGGGCGTTCCTGTGGGGCAATGTCGCGAACCTGTGCGGTTCGCTCGGCCGCGGTGGCCTGCAGTTCATGCTCATCATCTGGCTGCAGGGCATCTGGCTGCCGCAGCACGGCTACGACTACACGCAGACGCCCCTGTGGGCGGGCATCTACATGGTGCCGATGACCGTCGGTTTCCTGCTCTCCGCCCCGATCTCGGGTGCCCTCTCGGACCGGATCGGCGGCCGCGCGCTGAGCTCGGCCGGCCTGATCATCACCGCCCTCACCTTCCTCGCGCTCATCGCGCTGCCGGTGGACTTCGCCTACTGGGCCTTCGCCGTGATCCTGTTCGTCAACGGCGTCGGCATGGGCATGTTCGGCTCGCCCAACCGCGCAGTGGTGATGAACTCGCTGCCCGCGACCTCCCGCGGGTCGGGCTCGGGCATGATGACCACCTTCCAGAACTCCGCGATGGTGCTCTCGATCGGCCTGTTCTTCTCGCTGATGATCGCGGGGCTGTCGAGCTCGCTGCCGGGCGCCATGTCGACGGGCCTGCAGGAGGGCGGGGTGCCGGCGCAGTACGCGTCGGAGATCGCGGCCCTCCCGCCGGTGGCGGTGCTGTTCGCGGCCTTCCTCGGTTACAACCCGGTGCAGGAACTGCTCGGGCCGCACCTGGCGCAGCTGCACCTCACCGCGGAGCAGTCGCAGCACCTGACGGGCCTGCAGTTCTTCCCGCACCTGATCTCCGAGCCCTTCCGCTCGGGCCTGGAGCTGGCGTTCACCTTCGCCGCGCTGGTGTGCCTCCTCGGCGCGGTCGCCTCGCTGCTCACCGGCGGGACGAAGTCCGAGGGTACGCCCGACGCCGACGCCGAGACGCTCGAGTCCGAGGCCGACGAGGTCGAGACGATCGCCCGGTACTGATCCCCGCCGGGGCGACGCTATGACGACGCCGAACCGATCGCGGGAGTCGACCGTGCCGCGCCCACCGCACCCGCGACCCGGTGGGCGTGGGTGTAGACGTTCATGTGGTCGCCGCGGACGAAGCCGATGAGCGTGAGACCGGCCTCGTCGGCGAGCTCGGCCGCGAGCGACGAGGGCGCCGACACCGCGGAGAGCACGGGTAGGCCCGCCATCACGGCCTTCTGCACCAGTTCGAAGCTGGCGCGCCCCGAGACCTGGAGGACGGCGCCGCGCAGCGGGAGGCGGTCCTGCAGCAGGGCCCACCCGATCACCTTGTCGACGGCGTTGTGCCGGCCGACGTCCTCGCGGAGCACGAGCAGCTCACCGGAGGCGACGTCGAAGAGGGCGGCGGCATGCAGGCCACCGGTCTTGTCGAAGACGGCCTGTTCGGCGCGGAGCCGGTCGGGCAGGGCCGCCACCTCCTCCGGTCCGACGGTGACCGGATCCTCACGGACGTCGAACCGGGAGACGGTGCGGACCGCGTCGATGCTGGCCTTGCCGCACATCCCGCAGGAGCTGGTGGTGTAGAAGTTGCGCGTCACGTCGGGTGCGGGCGGACGGACGCCGGGCGCGAGCGCGACGTCGAGCACGTTGTACTGGTTGATCTCCCCGCCGCTGCCCGGCCCGCCGCAGTGGATGGCGGAGCGGAACTCCTCCGCCGCGGCGATCACGCCCTCGGAGACGAGGAACCCCGCGGCGAGTTCGACGTCGTGCCCGGGGGTGCGCATCGTGACGGCGAGCGGCGTTCCCGCGACACGGATCTCGAGCGGCTCCTCGACGGCGAGCGTGTCGATGCGGCGCACCGGATCCCGGTCGACGGTCACCCTGACGACCGGTCGACGCACCGTGATCCGACCCATGCCCCCGACGCTACACCCGCGGCCCGTGCGGGTTCGCGGCATCGTCGGGCAGCCGGCGCGGGCCGTCAGGCGGGATCGCCGTCGGGGCCCGTGCGCCCCTCCACGGCGACCTTGTGCGCCTGCAGCTCCTGGTCGAGGGCGGCGTCGAGGGCCCGGTCCAGGGCGGCGTGCGCGTTCTCGGTGCCCGCGCGGCGCATGGCCCCGAGCAGGCCGACGGCCCAGGCGACGTCCTCGTCGGAGGACGGCAGCCAGCCGGGGCCGCGGCGGCGGTCCACCTCGTCGTGCGCGGCGGTCATGAGGATCTCGGCCGCCTCGGTCATCTTGGCGACGAAGCGCTGCTGCACGTCGACCAGGACGGCGAGATCCATGCCCTTGGCCACCAAGCGCGCGAGGTTGCCGATGATGTGCCGGTCGGCCGCCTCGTACCGCCCCGGTTCCGCGGTCTCCGTGACGATGCCCGCGGCGATGAGCGAGGCGAGCGCGTCCTCGTCCAGCGGTCCGAGCCTCGACTCGAGTTCCTCCCGCCCGAGCACCGGGCGGTTCGCGGACGCCCAGGGCTCGTCGAGGATGTCGTTCAGGTCGAGCGCGTCGCCGATCCGGGCGCCGGGGTTGGTGAGGAAGGTCGCGATGTGCCCCAGCGTGAAGCCCTTGCTGAGCAGTTTGTTGATCGCCAGCAGGTTCCGCACGTGCTTCTCGGTGTAGATCGCGACCCGGCCCCGGCGCAGCGGCTGCGGGAGGAGGCCGCGCTCCTGGTAGCCCCGGATGTTGCGCGTCGTCGTCCCGGACACCCGGGCCAGGTCGTCGATCCGGTACTCGGTCATGCCCGCATGCTATCCGGCGGCGACGGCGGCGTTCGCGTCCTCGTGCACCAGGATCCGGTAGTCCTGCAGGTCGACGGTGCGCAGCTGGCCCACGTACTGCGAGGCGAAGCCCGGGTACATGGTGGCGTTGAAGCCGTCGTCGGTGAGGTACCAGCTGCTGCAGCCCGAGTTCCACGTGGTCGCGGTGAGCCGCCGCTGGATGTCGCGGTTGTACTCCTCCTGGACGTCGGCGCGCACGTCGAGCGCCTTCCACCCGTTCCGCAGGAGCTGACCGATCGCGTCGGTGATGTAGTCGATCTGCGCCTCCATGTACACCAGCGCGGAGCTGTGCCCGGGGCCCGAGTTGGGGCCGAAGGTGACGTACAGGTTCGGATACCCCGAGACCGCGACGCTGCGGTAGGCGTAGGCGCCGCCGCTCCACTCGTCGGCGAGGACGCGCCCGTCGAGCCCGGTGACGGGGATCGGCGAGCCGGTCTTGGAGACGTCGAAACCGGTGGCGAAGACGATGCAGTCGAACTGGTGCTCCACGCCCTCGACGGTGCGGATCCCCTTCGGTGCGATGCGTGCGATCGGCCAGGTCACGAGCGTGCAGTTCTCGCGCTGCAGCGCCGGGTAGTAGTCGCTGGTCATCAGGAGCCGCTTGCAGCCGGCCGCGAAGTCGGGGGTGAGCTGGCGGCGCAGCCACGGGTCCCGCACCTGCAGCCGCAGGTGCAGCTTGCTGACGGCCTCGACCACGCGCGTGAGCGGGGTGTTCCAGACGACGCCGAGCGCCACCGATTCGTGGCCCCAGAACCACAGGGCGCGGGCCAGCTGCTGGGCGCCGGGAATCCTGCGGTAGATCGACTTGGTGAATTCGCCGGTCTCGGTGTTGATCCGGGGCAGCACCCAGCCGGGGGTGCGCTGGAAGACCTTGACGGAGGCGGCCCGCTGCACCAGCTCTGGCACGATCTGGACGCCGCTGGCCCCGGTGCCGACGACGGCCACCTTCTTGCCGGTGAAGTCGTAGTCGTGGTCCCAGCGCGCGCTGTGGATCTTGTGCCCCTCGTAGTCCTCGATGCCGCGGATCGCGGGGAAGGAGCAGTTCGCGAGAGGTCCGGAGGCGATGATCACGGCGCGCGCCCGCTCGGGCTCGTGGCCTTCGAAGGAGATGGTCCACTCCCCCGCGTCGGCGTCGTAGACCACGCCGGTCACGGTGTGCTCGAACCGGATGTGCGGTGCGACGCCGGACGATTCGACCATGCCGTCGATGTACTCGAGGATCTCGGCACTGCCCGAGTAGGTGTGCGACCAGTCGGGGTTCGGGGCGAAACTGTAGGAGTACAGGCGCGACGGGATGTCGCACGCCGCGCCCGGATAGGTGTTGTCGCGCCAGGTGCCGCCCACGCGGGTATCCCGCTCGAAGACGACGTAGTCGTCGATCCCCTTGTCCTGGAGGCGGATGGCGGCGCCGATGCCGGCGAAGCCGGCGCCGATGATGGCTACGGAATGAGTCATGGCTGGGGCGTCCTCGTCAGGCGGTGGGCTCGTAGGTCAGTTCCTGCGACCACGTGGGCGTGCGGTGCACCAGGGGGAAGGGGATCAGCGACGTGGCCTTGACCAGCGCGTCCGCGGGGACGTGGTAGAGCTTGTTGCCGCGATCGATGACGCGGCTGCCGTGCCAGGCCACCATGCGGAACATGGGGAGCCGCTGGATGTACTCGCTGCGCTCGCCGGCGGCGCGGTAGCGCTTCATCGCGCCGTAGAGCCGCTCCTCGTCGACGCCCATGTCGACGATGTTGTCGCGCATCTTGTTCAGCAGCGGGACGTAGCTCAGGAAGCCGATGAGCAGCGAGGGCTTGATCCAGCCGCCGACGAAGTCGATGGTCCGCTTGCGCAGGTCGGCGTGGCCGAGCATGTCCATGACCTCGAAATCGACGGCCAGATGCCGGGACTCGTCGGCGTTGATCCGCTTGAAGACCTCCTGCGCGATCGGATCCTTCACCTCATCGGTGATGAACTTGATCAAGGCGCCGTCGAGCGCGACCTCGAGCATCGGGATGACGGTGCCGAGGAAGGAGAGCGACATGCCGTCGGAGTACTGGTCGAGCCAGTTGATCACGAGCTGCACGTTGACGTTCGGCGACGGGATCTCGTCGTCCTCGAGCATCCCCCACCGCCGCATGAGCGCGAGCTCGGCGTTGGCGTGCTTCTGCTCCTCGGCATGGAAGTGCTCGTAGATGCTCTTGAGGGTGGGCGTGGGCGCCTTGCGCGCCATGGCGGCGAAGCCGCGGGCGCCGACGTTCTCGATCCACATCAGATCGGAGAGGAAGGGCTTGAGCTTGGCGTGCAGCTCCGGATCGATGAGCTCCGCGCCCGGTGCATCCCAGTCGATGTCGGCGAGGGCCCACTGGCGGTCCTTGATCATCTGCAGCATGTTGTCCAGATCCATGGCCATGACGGCTGTTTCCTTTCGGTGGCGGTGGCTGTGGCGGTCGGCGTCAGGAGGGCAGGACGCGGCTGAGCAGCCCGAGCCCCCGGACGTACGGTGTGGGGAAGTGCCGCTTGAGGTGCCAGATGACGTTCGCGTCGAACTGCGGCACCACGTAGAGGCGCCCGAGGTCGAGCGCGTCGAGGGTCTGGGCGGCGACGCCGTCGGGCGAGATTCCGGTGAGCTTCATCAGGGTTCCGGCGAGGTTCTTGCTGCCCTGGGTGATCCGGCCGTCACGCGCGACGTTGGTCTTGACGAAGGTCGGGCACAGCACCGTGACGTTCACGCCGGATCCGGCGAGCTCGGCGGCGAGCGTCTCGGACAGCGACATGACGCCCGCCTTGGAGACGTTGTACGGCCCCATCGAGGGCGCGGCGGCGAAGCCCGCGGCGGAGGCGACGTTGATGATGCCGCCGCGGCCGGCCTCGCGGAGCATCGGCGCGAACAGCTCGCAGCCGTGCACCACGCCCCACAGGTTGATACCGAGGGCCCAGTTCCAGTCGTCGAGGCCGATGTCGCCGACGACGCGGCCGCCGATGCCGACGCCGGCGTTGTTGATCACGAGGGTGGGCGGGCCGTCGAAGACGGTGCGCGCGAAGGCGGCCAGGGTCTCGACGGCGGCCCGGTCGGCCACGTCGACAGGGACGGCGTGCGCCGTTCCGCCCCGGGCCTCGATGAGCGCGACGGTCTCCTTCGCGCGGCCCTCGTCGATGTCGGCGCACACGATCTCCCCGCCGCGGCGGGCGAGTTCCAGCGCGAAGGCGCGGCCGATGCCGCTGCCGGCGCCGGTGACGACGGCCTTGGCGTCCGAAGTGATCGGGTCGCGGACGAGGTGGTGCAGCAGGCGGTCGATGCCGAACATCAGGAGGCCTCCGAATCGGTACGGGTGGTGGCGGCAGGAGCGCTGTCGAGCCCCGCGAGGAAGTCACGCACCCGCAGGAGCGCGGCGTCGGCCTCCGGCGCGAGCCGGGGCAGCGCCTGGAAGACGTGCATGAGACCGGGCCAGATCTCGAGCGTGCTCGCGCCGCCGTGCGCGCGGAGCTCCTCGTCGAGGTGGCACGCGTCGGCCGAGAGCATCTCGGCTCCGCCGGCCTGGATGAGGAAGGGCGGCAGCCGGTCCGAGCGCCAGAAGTCGAGCCGCAGTCGCGGGTGCTCCGGGTCCACGCCCGCGGTGTAGAGGTCGACGAGGCGCTTCGCCGCCGCGGCGGAGATGGCCGGGTCGCGCCGCACGCGTTCCTGCCGCGCGGCGAGCGCGAACGTGAGGTCGATGAGCGGGGAGAAGAGCACGGCCCCGGCGGGCTGCGGGCGATCGGCGGCCGCGCGGTGCAGCAGAAGGTCGCAGATGAGGTGGCCGCCCGCGGAATCGCCGGCGATCACCAGGTCGTGGGCCTCGTACCCCTGGGTGAGGAGCCACTCCCACCCGGCCGCGACGTCGCCGGCGGCGGTCGGGAACGGGTGCTCGGGGGCGAGCCGGTAGTCCACGACGAACACCGGCAGCCCGGTGGCGGAGGACAGTCGCGCGGCGAGGCTGCGGTGGGTCCGCGCGGAGCAGATCACGTACGCGCTGCCGTGCACGTAGTAGATCGCGCCTCGGCCGTACGTGACGCCGGGGCCGAGGACCCACTCGCCGCGGACGGGGGCCCGCACGGCCGTGACGCTGGTGCCCCGCGGCGTCGAGCCGAGTGCGCCCATGATCGTGGCGACGAGTCCGCGGGCGACGCGGACTCCGGGGGCGTTCATCGGGATCATCCCGCTGGCCACGCCCAAACCGCAGCGCGTCAGGGCGGCGGCGACGTCGGACCGGGTGGTCGACGTCGTCGGGACCGGCGGTGCCGGTGTCGGGTATCGCATGCCTTCACACCATCAGCAATCGTGCCATTTGTCAATGGCACAGTATGCGCGGTAGCGTCCGGGTCCCCGACGAAGGAGCAGAACACGTGGATTCACCGACGCCCGCGCAGTCGCATCCGCTCGAGATCATCGACGTCATCGAGGAGACCGCCGACGCGGTCTCGCTGGTGTTCGCGCGCCCCGCCGGGGAGCACTTCGACTACCGCCCCGGGCAGTTCCTCACACTGCGGGTGCCGGGCACGCCCGAGGACGGCACCACCTGGGCACCCCGCTGCTACTCCCTCTCGAGCACCCCCGGTCTCGACGACCACCTGCAGGTCACCGTCAAGCGGACCGCCGGGGGCTACGCCTCGAACTGGCTGTGCGACAACGCTAAGCCGGGCATGACACTCGAATCCCTCCCGCCCGGCGGGCGCTTCACCGTACGGGACGAGCCCGACGGGCTCCTGCTGTTCGCCGCCGGCAGCGGCATCACGCCGGTGCTCTCGATCCTCCGGGCCGCCCTGAGCGGCGGCACGGCACCCGTGACTCTCATCTACGCCAACCGCGATCGCGAGTCGGTCATCTTCGACGCCGCGCTCACGGAACTACAGGAGGCGCAAGGTGATCGGTTGACGGTGATCCATTGGCTGGAATCGGAACGAGGACTCCCCGCCGCGGCCGCCCTTGCGTCCCTGCTGCCACCGCCGACGGCTGCGACGTCCGCATACCTGTGCGGCCCCGCCCCCTTCATGGACTGCGCCACCGAGGCCGCCGGGGCCGCGGGGGTCGACGGTGCCCGCATCCACCGGGAGGCCTTCTCCTCGCTCACGGGCGATTCGTTCGCCGCCGTGCCCGCCGCCGCCCCGGCGTCGTCGGACTGCGCCGCGACGGTCACCGTCGACCTGAACGGCGCCACGACGACCCTGGCGTGGCCGCGCGAGCAGGTCCTCCTCGACACCCTCCTCGCCGCGGGTCTGGACGCCCCGTACGTGTGCCGCGAGGGCAATTGCGGCGGCTGCGCCTTCCGGCTGCGCCGCGGGGAGGTCGAGATGCTGGTCAACGACACTCTCGACGACTACGAGCTGGGCACCGGCGTGCGCCTCGCGTGCCAGTCGCTCCCCCGCGCCGACGACCTCGCCGTCGAGTTCGACTAGCGCAGGCGCCGCGTCCCCGGGGCGCGCACCGCGCCTAGTCGGCGGCGTTCGACGTGACGTTCTCCGAGATCCGGGAGATCCGCGCAAGGGGAACGCGGATCGCCCTGCCGTCGTCCAACCGCACCGAGGCCTCGCCGTCGTAGGGGACGGACAGCAGCGTGCCGAACGCTGCGAGTTCATCGAGGTAGCGAACCCGGTCGCCCGGGTACAGTCGAACAGTCACCACGCGTGTTCCTTGTCTGTACGGCGTGCGCGATTCGCACGCCGAGACGCGAGCACCGGCGGTCGGCCGGCGGCGTCGGACCCACATGATTGCAGCGTGCACGAATGGGTTGCAACCGTACGTGTACGCAACAGAACCTCTGTTTCACTTCAACGGATCGTGTCGGGTCGACCGAGCAGGCCGTTGACCTGGGACGACGCGGCACCGCTCGGGATTCGTCGGCGACAACCCCCGTTCTCACCGAGCGCCTGTGCGGTCTGTCGTCGTCGCTACGCCGGGCTCACACCGGCGAGCTGCCCGAGCGCCGCCGCGAGCAGGGCGACCTGGACCGCCCCGCCGAGGATCGGCAGCCAGAACGCGGGCCTGCCCCGCACCAGCAGCACCACGCCGACGACGAGGGTGATCGGGTAGACGATGATGCCGCAGACGTCGTTCAGGACGTACGCGGTCGTGAGTTTGTCGTAGTCGCAGCCCCCGGCCCCGCACGAGTCCGTCGCCATCACCCAGAAGACGCTGAAGTACAGCACGGCCAGCATCTCGACCGCGTAGACCATGAACAGGGAGATCGTCGCGACCAGATCGATGATGCGCCAGACGGGCCAGCGGGTCGGTGCGGAGGGCCGCGTCGGGAGCGGGCCTGAGAATCCGGGGTGGGCCTGCACCGCGCCGTACCAGTTCGAAGTCGCGTCCATACGTCGATCCTCGCCGTTCACGACGCGCCGCGGATCGGTAGCAGTGCTCGTCCCGCTAGGGGGAACTACTCACCCGGCGGGGGGTCGGTCACTCCCGGCCATCCCGGCCTTGGAGACAAGAAGACCCCCTGCGAACAGGGGGTCTTGCTTGTGGCCAGAGCCGGGATCGAACCGGCGACCTACCGCTTTTCAGGCGGTCGCTCGTACCAACTGAGCTACCTGGCCGTGCCGGTAAAACCGTCACCGCCGAGTTCATAGAACTCGGATGGCGACCCTGACGGGACTCGAACCCGCGACCTCCGCCGTGACAGGGCGGCGCGCTAACCAACTGCGCCACAGGGCCATATGCAATTTTTCGTCTTGCGACGTACCCCCTACGGGATTCGAACCCGCGCTACCGCCTTGAAAGGGCGGCGTCCTAGGCCACTAAACGAAGGGGGCTCGCTTCGGGCGACCTGAAGCCGCTCTCCGCACCGCTTCCGTGTTCCGTTGGGAGCTGGGATAGCTTATGGCACATTCCACCCAGTTCCCAAATCGCCAGGTCAGGGGCTGGAAATCCGGCCGATCCGGTCCGCCGGGCGAACAACCGCTGAACAGCTCGGGAGCGGTCACCGCGCGGGCAGATCCATCCTCCCCAATCGCGCGGCGTCCAGGATGGAGACCACATCCACGATCCGTGCACCGACGACGGTGCACGCCATCAGTGCGACCGGCCTCCCCGTCGGGCCCCAGACCAGGATCCCGGCCGCGCCGTTCACGCTGACGCGCCGCGCCTCGATCCGGCTCGGATCGCCCCGTCGAACCGCGTCGAGCACCGCGTCAGCACCGATCGTGACCGTCTCACCACGGGATGTGCGACGGGTCCACGTGAGGTCCGGATCCAGCACCGCCAGCAAAGCCTCGAAATCGCCCTCGCGCGCCGCGGCCAAGAAGGCGTCGACGACCGCGCGCTGTTCCCGACGCTCGGCGACGGGGCCGCCGCCGGCCTGCACGCGGCGCCGGGCCCGGCTCGCCGCCATCTTCGCCGCGTCGGAGGACCTGCCCACGATGGCACCGACCTCGGCGAAGGGCACCGCGAACAGGTCGTGCAGGACGAACGCGAGTCGCTCCTCCGGGCCCAGGGATTCGAGCACCATCATCAACGCGAGCCCGACGGCGTCCGCGGCGATCGCGATGTCCTCGGGTCCGTCGTCGTCGGTGACCACCGGGTCCGCGTCGTCGATGTCGACCACGGGGTGCACGGCGCGGGACCGCAGGACGTCGATGCAGATCCGCCCGACGACGCGCGTGAGCCAGCCGCCGAGGTTCTCGATCGGCGCACCGTCGTACCGATCCAGCCGGAGCCAGGCCTCCTGGACGGCGTCCTCCGCGTCGGCACGGCTCCCGAGGGCGCGCGTCGCGACCGCGATGAGCCGCGACCTGTGCTGCTCGAACTGCTCGGTCCGGGTCGTGCGATCCATCTCGTTACCTTTCCCCGTGGTGATCCGTCAGCACTATGACGAGCCCGCACGGGCGAAGGTAACGAGAGGACACCGTCATGAACACCGCACTGTGGATCATCACCGCGATCCTTGCCCTCGGCTTCGCCGCCGGAGGCCTCAGCCTGATCCTGCTCCCCCGGGCGCGCTACCGGGCCCTCGGCGCGAATCAGCACTGGGTCGACGACTTCGGCGACGGTCACCTCACGGCCATCGGGGCGATCAAGGCGACCGGCGCGCTCGGGCTGATCCTGCCCGCCGTCACGGGGGTGGCGACGGTGCTCTCCCCGCTCGCCGCGTGCGGCCTGGCGCTGTTCATGTCGGGCGCCGCGACGACCCGGTTCCGGCGCGACGAGTGGGCGTACATGGCCGGCGACGTCGTCTTCATCTCCGCGTTCGCGTTCGTGGCGTGGGGGCGGTTCGCGCTCTCCCCGTACGGCGCCTGACCATTGACGACACAATGCGTAAGTAGTAACTTACGCATTGTGTCCGTCGTCGCCGATCCCTGGTCCGCCCTCGCCGATCCCACCCGGCGAACCGTCTTCGCGCGCGTGGCCGCCGGGCCCTGCTCCGTCACCGAGATCGCGCGGGACCTGCCGGTCAGCAGGCCGGCGGTGTCGCAACACCTTCGCGTGCTCCTCGACGCGCGCCTGGTCGACGTGCGCAAGCAGGGCCGCGAACGCCTCTACCGGCCCCGGCCCGACGGGCTCGCGGCGATGCGCCGCGAGCTCGAGGGCTACTGGACGCAGACGCTGACCACGTTCAAACACCTGGCCGAGCAGGCCTACGCCGAAGAAGGGAACCCACCGTCATGAGCACCGCATCGCCCGACGGCACCGCACTGGAGGTCTCCACCACCGTCGACGTGCCCGTCGACTTCGCCTATCGCGTCTTCACCGAGCGCTTCGACGAGATCAAGCCGCGCGAGCACAACTTGCTCACCGTGCCGATCGAGAGGACCGTGCTCGAACCGCGCGTTGGCGGCACCGTCTACGACGTGGGAATCGACGGCACCGTCTGCACCTGGGCACGCGTGCTCGCCTGCGATCCGCCGAACTCGCTGACGATCAGCTGGGACATCGACCCGCGGTGGCAGATCGAGACCGATCCCGCCCGGACGAGTGAGGTGGAGATCCGGTTCATCGAGGAAACGCCGTCGCGCACCCGGGTCGAGATCGAACACCGGCACCTCGACCGGCACGGCGAGGGCTGGCAGCAGGCGTCCGCCGGGATCGGGGGCACGAACGGCTGGCCGCTCTACCTGGACCGCTTCCGCGCGGCCGCCGCCCGGTAGCGGCGGGGCGCCTCAGGATGTCGACTCCTCCGGCCATGCACGTGCCCCTGTGCACGTCTCCGTGTCGTGAGACCGAAATCCTGAGGCCCCGCCGCCGCACAGCTCGCAGCGAGGCAGGGCGGGAGGACGGACCGTGGGCTGCATACGACCATCGTTACCACAGCGGGGACGCCCGGCCGGCACGTTGCGGATCGTCTCGCTCCCGCACGTCCGCGCATGTGCCGCAGCGATCACGGGCGCAGCGGAAGAGTTGTACCCCCCGTGGGACTCGAACCCACAACCAATGGATTAAAAGTCCACTGCTCTGACCAATTGAGCTAGAGGGGCGCCGCAGAGGAGAATATCAGCGGCCCACGGCTACGCGCCCGCGGCGTTGACCATCCAGTGCACGCCGAAGCCGTCGACGCACATGCCGAAGGTGTCGCCCCACGGGGCCTGCACGAACGGGACGGTGACGGAGCCGCTGGCGGAGAGCTTCTCCCACCACCCGGTGAGCGTGGCGAGGTCGTCGCCGGACAGGGAGACGGAGACGTCGTCACCGACGTTCCGCGGCATCCCCGTCGGCGTATCGGCGCACATGAGGGTGAAGCCGTCCGGCGTGGTGAGCTGTCCGTGCATCACCTTGGTGGCGTCGTTCGGGTCGGTGAGCATCTCGGGCGGCATGCCCTCGAAGGTGGAGATCTCGAGCTCGCCACCGAAGACGTCCCGGTAGAACTCGAGCGCCGCGCGGGCGTTGTCGGAGAAGCTGATGTAGGGGTTCAGGCGTACGGTCATGCCCCTGATTCTGCTCCCGCGGACCGACAAGTTCATACAGTTCGTCCAGCGGATTCCGCCCGTTCACCCCCGCGACCGCCCCCGCGGGCAGCCTGGCGGGATGCAGCCGATGCACATCGTCCAGCTGGCGAACTTCTACGGGCCACGATCGGGCGGCCTGCGGACCGCCGTCGATCAGCTGGGCGCGGGCTACGTCGCCCACGGGCACGCCGTCACCCTCGTCGTGGCCGGCCGCGAGCACGCCGACGAGGTGCTCGACTCCGGCGTCCGCCGGATCACCGTCCCCGGCCGCAAATTCTTCAAAGTGGAGGGCTACCGCGCCGCGAGCCCCGTCCTCATCCGGCGGCTGCTCCCCCGCCTCGGCGCCGACAGCCTCGAGGTCTCCGACCGGCTCACCCTGCGCGGCATGGGCCCGTGGGCGAAGGCGCACGGCATCGGCTCGATCATGATCAGTCACGAGCGCCTCGACCGGATGATCGAGCTGGGCGCGCCGCCCCGCGTGGCGACCTGGGCGGCGGACGTCGCGAACCTGGGCACCGCCCGCAGCTACGACACGGTGGTCTGCACCACCGCCTTCGCCGGCGAGGAGTTCGCGCGAGTGCAGGCGCCCAACGTCGAGACGGTCCCGCTCGGCGTCGACCTCGCGACCTTCCGCCCGGATCGAGCCACGCCGCAGATTCGGGACCGCTGGGCCACCGGCGCCGACGTCCTCCTCGTGCAGTCCTGCCGGCTGTCGATGGAGAAGCACCCGGCGCGCGGCATCGAGATCGTCCGGGCCCTCGTGGCCGACGGGGTCCGTGCCCGCCTCGTGATCGCGGGCGACGGCGCGATGGCCGACGAGCTCCGCCGGCAGGCCCGCGGCCTGCCGGTCACCTTCACCGGGCACCTCACGGACCGCGATGCACTCGCCGGCCTCCTGGCGTCCGCCGACGTCGCGATCTGCCCCGGGCCGCACGAGACCTTCGGCCTCAGCGCGATGGAGGCCCTCGCATCGGGCACCCCGATCGTGGTGTCCCGCAACAGCGCCCTCGCGGACGTGACCCGCGACGGATGTGGACTGCCGGCCGCGGACACCGGCGCCGCCTTCACCGCAGCGGTGCGGGCGGTGCTGGACGGCGACCACCGCCGATCCGCGCGCACGTGCGCCGAGCAGTACACCTGGGACCGCGCCGTGGACGCGATGCTGGAGCTGCACCGCGCGACGGCGCAGCGTCGGGTGTTCCTGCGCGCCAGGCGATCAGCGCAGCCGGTCGCCCGACTCCGCGTGGAAGAACAGCGCCTGCTCCGCCGCCGGGACCAGGCCGGTCTCCTCGCCGGCTCGTAGCGTCGACGCGCGGTCGGCGCGAGCCACGACCGGCTTGTCCTGACCGTCGATGTTGACGTAGACGAGCGCCTCGGCGCCCAACTCCTCCACCAGAGCGACGGTGCCCTTCGCCGCCCCCGGCGTGCCGGCCGGGACGACGTCGAGCCCCTCGGGACGCAGGCCGACGGTCACCGTCGCACCGGATTCGACGGTGCGCGGCACCGGGACCACGGCGCCGCCGAGATCCGCTCCCGCGTCGGAGCGGGGCACGGTCAGGAGGTTCATCCCGGGCGAGCCGAGGAAGCCCGCGACGAACGTGTTGACCGGGTCGTCGTACAACTCGCGCGGCGGCGCGACCTGCTGCAACAGGCCGTCTTTGAGGACCGCGACCCGGTCGCCCATGGTCATCGCCTCGACCTGGTCGTGGGTCACGTACAACGTGGTGACACCGAGCCGGCGCTGCAGTGCCGAGATCTGCGAACGGGTCGAGACGCGCAGGCGCGCATCGAGGTTCGACAGCGGCTCGTCCATGGCGAAGACCTTGGGGTGGCGCACGATGGCCCGCCCCATGGCGACGCGCTGCCGCTGCCCGCCGGACAGCCGCGCGGGCTTGCGGTCGAGCAGCGGCTCCAGCTCGAGCATGGCGGCGGCCTCCGCCACCTGCTTCGCCGTGTCCTCCTTGGAGACACCGGCGTTGCGCAGCGCGAAGCCCATGTTCTGCGCCACCGTCATGTTCGGGTAGAGCGCGTAGTTCTGGAAGACCATGGCCACGTCGCGCTTCTTCGGCGAGACCGCCGTGACGTCCACGTCGTCGATGAGGATCCGGCCGTCCGTCACCGCCTCGAGCCCCGCCAGCGCCCGCAGGCTGGTGGACTTGCCGCAGCCCGACGGGCCGACCAGCACCACGAACTCGCCGTCGGCGATGTCCAGGTCGAGCGAGCTGACCGAGGGCCGCTCGGCGCCCGGGTACTGGACGGACGCACCGTCGAAACGCACCGTTGCCATGGTCTTCCTTGACTCCTCGTTCTTACGGAACCGATACGGCCCGGGCCTACTTCGGCAGCTTGGGCGTGATCTGCGAGTCGATCTTGCCCTGGATGGTCTTCTGCAGCGCGCCGAGCACGGCCGCGGCGTCACCACCGGTCGCGATCTGCTGCAGGGCCTGGCCGATGTCGCGGCCGCCGCCCGGCACGAAGACGCGGGCGTTGTCCTGCACGCGGGTGAGCGGCAGCTGCTTGACGGCGGTGCCGAAGTTCGGGTTCTTCTCAATGAAGGCCTTCATCGACGGATCGTCGACGGCCGCCTTGCGAACCGGCATGTAGCCCGTGGCCTGCGAGAACTTCGCGGTGTTCGCCGTGTTGGTGAGGAACTCGACGAACTTGACCGCGGCGGCCTTGCGCTCGGCCGAGATGCCCTCGGCCACCGCGACGCCCGCGCCGCCGGTCGGGCAGGACTTGCCGGCCGGGCCGGGCAGGAAGGCCGTGCCGAGCTCGAACTTGGCCGTGGTGCTGATCGTCTTGAGCGAGCCCGTGGACTGCAGGGTGACGGCGGCCAGGCCCGCGCCGAAGTCGTTCTCCGGCTTGCTGGTCAGGCGGCCCCACTTGCCGATCACGTCCTTGAGCTGGTTCGCCGCCGCGATCGACTCCGGGGTGGTGAACTTCAGGTCCCAGCCGTCGGAGTAGGCGCCGCCCTTGGACCAGTTCCAGCCCTCGAAGACCCAGTCGATGTAGTTCGCCGAATCCGCGAGCACGATCGCCTTCTTATCGCCGCCGATGGCCTCCTGGATACGGGGCGCCCACTGCGCGAACTCGTCCCAGTCCTTCGGGCCGCGGTCCTCGAGACCGGCCTTCTTCCACACGTCCTTGTTGTAGTAGAACAGCGGCGTCGAGCGGGCGTAGGGCACGGCGTAGTGCTTGCCGTCGAACTTCGTGTCGGCGAGCAGCGAGTCGACGTACTCCTCGGGCTTGAGGCCGGCGCCGGCGAACAGGTCGTCGAGCGGGGCGATCTGCTTGTTCAGAGCGAAGTTGAACCACGTGACGTCGGAGACGACGATGACGTCGGCCTTGTCGCCGCCCGAGAGCGAGGTCTGGAACTTCTGGGCGACCTCCTCGTAATCCTTGCCACCGTCGAGCAGCTCCACCTTGATGCCGGGGTTGGCCTTCTCGAAGGCGGAGATCAGTTCCTGCTCCGTGGCCTTCGAGCTGCCCGGGTGGTTGGTGAGGAAGCGCAGCGTGATGTCGCCGCCGCCCCCGCCGCTCCCCGAGTTCGACGCGCCGCCGCCCGAACCCGAGCCCGCGCACGCCGCCGCCACCGCCGCGGTCGCCGCGAGGCCGGTGACGAGGAATCCGCGCCGTGTGAAGTCGCCCATGAGTTTCTCCCTTGGTGTTTCTTCTGTGGTGGTCCCGGTCAGCCCTTGACGGCGCCGGAGGTCAGGCCCTTGATCATCTGCCGCTGCAGGATCAGGAAGACGACGAGCATCGGCAGAGCGGTGAGCAGGGTGGCCGCCATGACGGGCCCCCAGTTCACGCCCTGCTCGGTGTTCTGGAGCAGGGTGAGGCCGACGGGCAGCGGCGCCACGGCGGCGTTGTCCGACATGAGGAACGGCCACAGGTACTCGTTCCACTCGTTCACCAGCGTGATGACCGCGAAAGCCACCATGGTGGGGATCGAGACGGGCAGGATCACCCGGAACAGCAGCCGCAGGTGGCCCGCCCCGTCCATGCGCGCCGCCTCCACGAGCTCCTTCGGCAGCGAGAGGAAGTGGTTGCGCATGAGGAAGGTGCCGAAGGCCACGCCCGCCAGCGGCAGGATGATGCCGAGGAAGGTGTTGCGGTAGTCCGCCATCAGCGCGTAGTTCGAGATCACCGTGATCTGGTTGGGCACCATGAGGGCCGCGATCACCACGAGGAAGAGCAGCTTCTTGAAGGGGAACCGCAGGAAGACCAGCGCGTACGCGGTGCTCACGCCCAGCACGAACTTGATGGTCCCGGTGACGAGCGTGATGATCGCCGAGTTCCGCAGGTACTGCCAGTACGGGATCTCCTGCGTGACGTAGCTGTAGTTCTCCGGGTACCAGGTCGGCGGCCACCAGGTGGCGGGCGAGACGAAGATGTCGGGCCGGTCCTTGAAGGAGGTGATGACGATGAAGTACACCGGCACCGCCACCAGCAGCAGCGTGGCCAGCATGCCGACGTATCCGAGCACCTTCATGCCGGTGCTGCCCGTGGGCGATCCGCTCACTTGTCGTCCCCCCGGTCCATCATCCGCACCTGCACCACGGTGACGATCAGCAGCACGAGGAACATGATCGTCGCGATCGTCGCGCCGTACCCGGCGCGCTGGTTCCGGAAGGTCTGCCAGTAGATGTCGAAGACCATCGTCGTGGTGCCGCTCTGCGGCCCACCGTCGGGGAACATGATGTTGAGAATGTCGAAGACCTGGAGGCTGTTGAGCAGCACCGTGATCGACAGGAAGTAGGTCGCCGGCCGCAGCTGCGGCAGCGTGACCCGCCAGAACTTGCGCCACACCGGCGTCCCGTCGATCGCGGCCGCCTCGTCGAGGTCCTTGTTGAGCCCCTGCAGCGCGGCGAGGTAGATGACGAAGGTGTAGCCCAGGTTCTTCCAGATGTAGGTGAAGGTCACCAGGAACAGTGCCCAGCCCGGGCTCTGGTAGAAGTCCGGGCTCTCGATGCCGAACCAGGACAGGATCGAGGCGGCCGCGCCGAACTGCGGGTTGAAGACGAAGTAGAAGGCCGCACCGATCGCCGCACCCGAGATCACGAAGGGCGCGAAGACGGCGGAGCGGACCAGATTGCGGCCCTTGAGGTTCTGGTCGAGGAGCATCGCCAGGGCCAGCCCCAGGACCATGGAGAAGACCACCGCGCTGATCGTGAAGACCAGCGTGACGGTGACGACCTGCCAGCTCTCCGCCTTGGTGAAGAACTCTCGGTAGTTGTCCAGGCCGATCCACTTCGCCGGCTCCGAACTCGCGAGCGACCAGTCCTGGAAGCTCAGGCGCACGTTGTCGATCAGCGGGCGATAGGTGAAGACGGCCAGCAGCACCAGGTTCGGCACCACGAACAACAGGAACAGCAGGTTGTCCTTGGGCACCAGGTTGGCGGCCAGCCCCGTCTTGGGTGATGGCTCCACCCGTTCGGTCGCGGCGGTCACTGCCGTAGCGTGCTGCACTTCCCCGTCCGGCGGACGAAAACCGGGAAAAGATTCGGTAACGAATTCATGATCGCACGGGGCGCGGCCACGCCGACGGACATGACAGATGTCATCGGGATCCGGTGACAACCAGCGGAAATCTCCTGACAGCGGGCACTACTGGACGGCCCGGATCCCCGCGAAGCTGGATCACATGAACGCCAACGACCTGCACACCGCCCACCGCCCCGACCACCCGCCCGCGGCACCGTCGCCCAGCGGACTGCACGACTTCCTCGTCGACGTCTGCCGGCTCGGCCCCGCGCCGACCCGGGCCCGCGAGGGCGCCGTCATCATCGCGACCGTCGTCCTCATCGCGCTCGTCGTGATCGTCCTGCAGCCCCCGCTGCTGCTGGCGTCGATCCTCGCCGCCGTCGCGGCACTGCACCTCGCGGTCCGCTGGGTGCTCGGCACGCGGAAGTGGGACCGTCGATGAGCGCCCCCGCCGTCGCCACCGCCGGCCCCGTCATCGAGGCGACCGGCCTGCGCCGCACCTACGGCACCGGCGCGAGCGCCTTCGAGGCCGTGCGCGGCATCGACCTCACCGTGCACCCCGGCGAGGTCTTCGCCCTCCTCGGCACCAACGGCGCCGGCAAGACGTCGACGCTCGACCTGCTCGAGGGGCTGGCCGAGCCCACCGCCGGCGAGCTCGCCGTCTTCGGCCTCGACCCCCACGCCGACCGCCGCCGGGTGCGCCCGCTCTGCGGCATCATGCTGCAGTCGGGCGGACTGCCCGCCGAGCTGACCGTGCGCGAGACCCTCGAGATGTGGCGCGGCACCTGCAGTAATCCCACCACCACCGACGCCGTGCTCGACCGCGTGAACCTGCGCGAGCGCGCCGACGTGCGGGTGCGCGCCCTCTCCGGCGGCGAGCAGCGCCGCGTCGATCTGGCGTGTGCTCTGATCGGGCAGCCGCGGCTGCTGTTCCTCGACGAGCCGACCACCGGCCTCGACCCCGAGAGCCGCCGCGCCACGTGGCGGCTGCTCGACGAGCTCAAGCGGGACGGCGTCACGATGGTGCTCACCACGCACTACCTCGACGAGGCCGAAGCGCTCGCCGACCGCATCGCGATCATGCACCGCGGCGAGATCGCGCGGCTCGGCACGCTCCGCGAGATCGTCGGGGGCCACCCCGCCGAGATCGCCTTCGACGACCCCGGCGTCCCGCTGCCCGCGCTCTCGGGCGACTGGGTCTCCGGGGCCGACGGTGCCGGCCGTGTCGCCCTGCGCACCCACCGCCTGCAGGACGATCTGCACGCCCTGCTCGACTGGGCCGCCGACCGCGGCCTCGCGCTGTCCGGGCTGCAGGCCCGGCACCCCTCCCTCGAATCCGTCTTCCTCACCGTCGCGAGCGTGGACGAGCCCGCCGCCGACCCGATCGGAGCCCCCGCATGACCGCCACCACCGCCCCCACCGCGGCCCCGCCCACCGTCGGCTACGGCCGGCACCCGCTGCGCGCCCTCGCGCACGCCGAGTTCCTCCAGTTCCGGCGCAACAAGACCCTGCTCTTCATGGGCACCGTCTTCCCCATCGGCACGCCTCTGCTGCTCTTCTTCCTGGCCCGCGGCGATCAGGCGCCGAAACCGCTGGGCGTCGCGATCACGATGGAGATGTTCGCGGTCTTCGCGCTGCTGTTCGTCCAGTACTACTCGGTGCTGTCGATGGTCACGACCCGGCGGTCCGAGGGCGTGCTCAAGCGGCTGCGCACCGGCGAGTCCTCCGACCTGCAGATCCTGACCGCCCCCGCGGTGCCCGGCGTCGCCCTCACCGTGCTCGGCGCGGTGATCGTCGCCGGCGCCGTGTACGGAGCGGGCGGGCCCCTGCCGGTGAACGCGCTGCTCATGGTGTTCGCCCTCGCCGCGGGCCTGGTGATCTTCACCCTGCTGGCCCTCGCCACCAGCGCGATGACCAAGAACGCCGAGGCCGCGCAGATCACGTCGATGCCGGTCATGGTCGTGTCCATGGTGGGCATGGCGAACATCCGGCAGATCCTGCCCGACCGCCTCGCCCTCATCGCCGACTGGACGCCCTTCGCCGCGATCTCCGACCTCATCCGGTTGGGCCAAACGGGTCTCGCGCCGGGCGCACCCGACGACGCCGCCACGCTCGGTTTCGCCGCCACCTTCGGCGAGACCGGTCGTCCGCTTGCGACACTGGCGGTATGGACCGTGATCGCGCTCGTGCTGGCCAAGCGGTGGTTCCGCTGGGACGATCGCGGTTGATCCCCACCCCGGTGCGCCGCGCCGTGGCGTGGTGGCGGGACATGCCGGGCGTGGAGAAGTACCGCCTCTACACCCGGCTCGTCCTGCAGAGCGTCATGGTCGGCGTGGTCGCGATGCTGCTCGTCAGCGGCACCCGCACCTGGCCGACCATCGGCATCATCATCGCGGGCCTGGCCTCGATCGCGGGGATCGAGGCGCAGCCCGACCTCGCGATCCGCGCCACGGCGCGGCAACGACGCCTGGCGTGGCGATTCGCCGTCGCCGGCGTCACCGGGGTGTGGCTGGTCACCGTGGTCGTCACCCTGCTGAGCGGAGCGGTGGACGATCGCGAGGCCGCGGTCACCGCGTCGATGACCCTGCTCATGGCGTCCGCCGGCGTGATCCCGTTCCTCCGGCACCGCTGGCTCGTCCTGGTGGCGGGCGCGATCCTGACCCCGCTGCTCACGCGCGGGCTCGACGCCTGGCAGATCACCCTGCTGCTCCTGCTGGTGGGCACGGCGCTGATGTGGACCTCGCGGAGCACGGTGTGGGGCATGCAGGTCCTCAACGAGCTGGAGAACGGCAAGCGGCTCGCCGCCGAGCTGGAGGTCGCCGAGGAGCGCCTGCGGTTCTCCCGCGACCTGCACGACGTGGTCGGGCGGGCGTTCTCCGCGATCTCCGTCAAGAGCGAGCTGGCGGCGACGCTCGCGCGCGCGGGAGCGGTGGACCGCGCCGCCGGCGAGATGGACGAGGTCAAGGCCCTCGCGGTCTCCTCGATGGAGGATGCCCGGACCCTGGTCCGCGGCTACCGCGCGATCGACCTCGCCACCGAGGTCGCCGGTGCCGGATCCCTCCTGTCCGCCGCCGGCTGCGAGCTCCGCCTCATCGGCGGGCCCGACGCTGTCCCGCCCGGCCTTCACGAGGCCGCCGCCTGGGTGGTCCGCGAGGGCACCACCAACATCGTCAAGCACTCCACGGCCACGCAGGCCGTACTGACCCTGCGCCCGTCGGGCCTGGTTCTGCGCAACGACGGTGCGGGCCTCCCGGCCGGGAACGACGGCGCACCGTCGGGCATCGACGGACTGCGCGGGCGGCTCCGGGCGGTGGGCGCGGACCTGGACGCCGCGCACGTCGGCGACGAGTTCACCCTGACCGCTACCTGGGAGGCGACATGACCGCGACACCGGCGATCGAGGTGGTGCTCGCGGACGACGAGCACCTGATCCGCACGGCCGTGGCCGCGCTGCTCGACCTCGAACCGGACATCACCGTGGCCGCGGAGGCGGCGTCCGGCACCGAACTGATCGCGCTCTGGGAGCGCCGTACCGCCGAAGGGCGGGAGCCCGCCGTCGCGGTCATCGACCTGCAGATGCCCGGGCCCGACGGCATCGACACCGCCGCGGAACTGCTGCGCCGCACGCCCGGCGCCGCGACGCTCATCGTCACCAGCCACGGACGGCCGGGCTACCTCAAGCGCGCGCTCGCCACCGGGGTCCGCGGCTTCCTGCCGAAGACCGCCCCCGCGGCGACGTTGGCACAGGTCATCCGCACCGTCCACGGCGGCGGCCGGTACGTCGATCCGGAGCTCGCGGCGGAGGCCATCAGCGCCGGCGACTCCCCGCTCACCGCCCGGGAGGCCGACGTCCTGGAGTTCGCGGTCGACGGGGCCTCGGTCGACGAGATCGCCAAGCGCGCCCACCTGAGCGCGGGCACCACGCGCAACTACCTCTCCTCCGCGATGGCGAAGCTCGGCACCGCGAACCGGTACGAGGCCGCCGTGCGGGCGCGCGAGCTGGGATGGATCCTGTGACCCCCGTCTCGGTGTAACGTACCCACGTCCCGCGGCGATGCACGGTGTGCATCCCTACACGAAAGCGTCACTTTCCGCTGGGGACGTTGAGTACAAGGACCGAAGTGCGTAGACTTTCGGGATAATCTGGAACCGATCCAAACGTCGAAAGAGGAATGATGTCGACCCGCCAACTGACCCAGCTGGAGCTCCTGAAGGAGCTCTCCGGTGTCGCCGAGGACAACGTCAACCGCCATCTCTCGATGACGAAGGACTGGAGCCCCCACGACTACATCCCGTGGTCGGACGGCAAGAACTACGCGGCGCTCGGCGGGACGGACTACGACCCCGAAGAGAGCCAGCTCGACGAGGTCGCCAAGGCCGCGATGATCACCAACCTCCTCACCGAGGACAACCTCCCGACGTACCACCGCGAGATCGCCGCGAACTTCTCCATGGACGACGCCTGGGGCCACTGGGTCGGCCGCTGGACCTCCGAGGAGAACCGCCACGGCATCGCGATGCGCGACTACCTCGTGGTCACCCGCGGCGTGGATCCGGTGAAGCTCGAGCAGGCGCGCATGATCCACATGACCAACGGCTGGGACCCGCAGGGCAAGGTCGCGCAGCACACCGAGCAGAAGATGACGATGCTCCACTCGGTGGCCTACGTGACCTTCCAGGAGCTCGCCACCCGCGTGAGCCACCGCAACACCGGCAAGGTGTGCCAGGACCCGATCGCCGACAAGATGCTGCAGCGCATCGCGGCCGACGAGAACCTGCACATGATCTTCTACCGCAACATCTCGGCCGCCGGCCTGGACCTGGTCCCCGACCAGGCGATCCGGTCGATCACCGACACCATCAAGCACTTCGAGATGCCCGGCGCCGGCATGCCCGACTTCCGTCGCAACGGCGTGCTCATGGCCAAGCACGGCATCTACGACCTCCGCCAGCACAAGGACGAGGTGGTCATGCCCGTCCTGCGCAAGTGGAAGATCTTCGAGCGCGAGGACTTCGGCCCCGAGGGCGAGCGCACGCGCGAGGAGCTCGCGGGCTTCCTCGACGAGCTCGAGGCCGCGGCCGTGAAGTTCGAGGAGATGCGCGACCGTTCGCTGGCCCGCGAGGCCGCGAAGCGCGAGAAGGCCGGCCTGGCCGTCTAGCACCGACGCACCGGAACCCGCCGCGCCTCCCGGAGGCACGGCGGGTTCTTCTCGTTCGTTCACGCGCACGCGCGCGGATCCGCCGCGCGGTTTGCCACCGCACGACGGGGCGGCGATCATGGAGGGCGGCGAGCGACCGCCGCACGACCACGGGAGATCTCTGATGACCACAGCCACCACGACGCAGCCCAAGCTGCGCATCGGGCGGTTCGAGCTCGACTCGCCCGTCGTGCTCGCGCCGATGGCCGGTGTCACCAACGTGGCCTTCCGCAGCCTGTGCCGCGAGCTGGAGCGCGCGCGCACCGGCACCGTCGCCGGGCTGTACGTGTGCGAGATGGTCACCGCCCGCGCCCTCGTCGAGCGGCACCCGGTCACGATGCACATGACCACCTTCGCACCCGACGAGGACCCGCGGAGTCTGCAGCTCTACACCGTCGACGCGAAGTGGACCTACGAGGCCGCGCGGATGATCGCCGAGGAGGGCCTGGCCGACCACCTCGACATGAACTTCGGCTGCCCCGTCCCCAAGGTCACCCGCCGCGGCGGCGGCTCGGCGCTGCCCTACAAGCGGAACCTGTTCGCGAGCATCGTCGACGCCGCCGTCCGCGGGATCGCGGACGGCTCCCCCGCCGGTGCCCCCGAGATCCCCGTGACCGTGAAGTTCCGCGTGGGCATCGACGACGAGCACCACACCCACCTCGATGCCGGCCGGATCGCCGCCGAGCAGGGCGCGGTCGCCGTCGCGCTGCACGCCCGCACCGCGGCGCAGCGCTACTCGGGCCAGGCCGACTGGGACGAGATCACGCGGCTCAAGGACCACGTGCACCACCACTTCGGCGATACCATCCCCGTGCTCGGCAATGGCGACATCTTCGCCGCCGAGGACGCGGTGACGATGATGGAGCGCACCGGCTGCGACGGCGTCGTCGTCGGGCGCGGCTGCCTCGGCCGCCCGTGGCTGTTCTCCGAGCTCTCGGCCGCGATCAACGGCACCCCGATGCCGACACCGCCGCACCTCGGCGAGGTCACCGAGATCATGTACCGGCACGGCGAGCTGCTCGCGGCGCACCACGGCGAGGACAAGGGCATGCGGGAGATCCGCAAGCACGTGGCCTGGTACCTGCGGGGGTTCCCCGCCGGCGGCGAGCTGCGCACGCGACTCGCGACCGTGAAGACCCTCGCCGACCTGCGCGCACTGCTCGACACGCTGCCGCGGGACGTGCCCTTCCCCAAGGACGCCGAGGGCCCGCGCGGGCGCCAGGGCACCCCCGGCAAGGTGGTCCTCCCCGAGGGCTGGCTCGACGATCCGTGGGAGTCGGACGCCGCCGCGATGCCGGGCGCCGAGGAGGAGACGAGCGGCGGTTAACCGTCGTTCACGCGGCGTTCATCCAACGCTGCGGCCGCGTATGAAAAGGCCGATATACTGCGCACATGCGTAATGCGTACATCCAGCAGATGGCTGCTTTCAACGACATCCTCGGCGACATCTGCGACAAGTCGGGCATCGCCATGGAGAAGGCGACCAACTCGCTGCTCCAGGCCGACCTCGCCCTCGCCGAAGAGGTCATCACCGAGCACGACGAGATCGTCCGGCTGAGCCGCCGCGCCGAGGAGGAGGCCTTCTCGCTCCTCGCGCTGCAGGCGCCCGTCGCGAGCGACCTGCGCGTCGTGGTCTCCGGCTTCCAGATCGTCGCCGACGTCGACCGGATGGGCGCCCTCGCCCTGCACGTCGCGAAGGTCACCCGCCGCCGCTTCCCGAACAAGACCCTCCCCGAGGAGGTCAACGGCTACTTCGCCGAGATGGGCCGCCTCGCGGTCGAGCTCGCGAACTCCGCCCGCGAGGTGCTGCTCACGCAGGACCCGAAGCAGGCCGCGGAGATCGAGGAGCAGGACGACGCGATGGACGACCTGCACCGCCACCTGTTCACCGTGCTCATGGACCGCGAGTGGAAGCACGGCGTCGCCGCGGCCGTCGACGTGACCCTGCTGGGCCGCTACTACGAGCGCTTCGCCGACCACGCCGTGGAGATCGGCCGCCGCGTGATCTTCCAGGCCACCGGCAGCCCCGAGCCCACCGCGGACATCTCCAAGTAGGTCCGCCGCACCGCCCGGCCGTCCCCTCGGGGACGGCCGTCGTGCTCTCCGAGGTCAGGCCCCGACGCCGTCCTGCAACTGCAGGATCCGGCCGCCCAGGTGGATGTCCGAGCCCACGCCGAGGGGCACCGGCTGTCCCGGCGGAAGACGCAGCGGCTGCGCCGCGCCCGGCGGACGCACCCACGTGCCGTTGGCCGAGCCCACGTCGACGGCGAGCACCTGCCAGCCGTCGATCCGGATCTCCAGGTGGGCGCGCGACAGGGCGCCCGTGCGGTCCGGCAGGACGATGGGAACGAGCCGCCCGGCCCCGCTCTGCGCACGGCCCGCGCGCTGCGCGACGAAGGCGGCCGGATCGCGGCCGATCACCATGTCGTTCTCCACGACGAAGGCGGTGCCGTCGTCGGCCACCAGCAGCCCCAGCGGGGGCCGCGGTCCGCTCTCCAGCGGCAGTCGCCGGTCGACCAGGGCACCGCAGCGCGTGCAGTAGGCGGCGACGGGCGCGTTGAGGTGCCCGAAGGCGCAGCGCCGGCCCTCGACCATCGGCCCCGCGACCACGGCCGCGTTCACATCGCCGACCTCCACGTCGTACTCGGTGGCGGCGAACAGGGGGCTCACGCCGGTCGGCTCCTCGTTGGTGGGCGCGTCGGCGGGGAAGACGTCCGTCGCGATCTCACCCTCACCGGCGGGAGCCAGCGAGGCGTCGGACCAGAGCACGACGCCCGCGCCGGGCACGGCGCCGCTCTCGAGACGCAGCGCAGCGGGGCCGCACGCGGGCGCCGGCGGCGGCGGGGGCCCGACGGTGACCGTGACCACCGAGCCCGGCGCCACGGGCGCGACGCGCTCCGCGAAGTCGGGGCCGGCGTGGAGCACGTGGTCGGGGGCGGCGGCCGTGGCCGACGGGAAGATCGCGACGGTGATGGACCGTTCCTCGTCGGCGGCCGCGACGCCCCGGAGCAGGGCCCGCGCCGTGCCGTCCCGGAGCTCGATCACGGCGAAGGCCGTCCCGGTGCGGCCGCGGAGGGCCGGGGCCGGGTCCCCGTCGACGTCGAGGGCGGCGCGCAGCTCGGCGACGTCGGCGGGCCCGCCGACGGCCGGCGCGTCCACGAACAGGATCGCCCCGCGCACCCGCGCGACCACGCGGTCGCCGGGCAGCACGGTGCTGTACCGGTCTCCGCTCGGGGTCTGCGATGTCATCCCCATAGGATACGGCTGATATCCGACAACCCCGAGACGGTGTGACGTCAGCCGAAGCGGCCGGAGATGTAGTCCTCGGTGGCCTGCTCCTCCGGGTTGGAGAACATCTTCTCGGTCGGGTTGATCTCGATGAGCTTGCCCGGCTTGCCGGTCGCCTCGAGGTTGAAGAAGGCGGTCTGGTCGGAGACGCGCGCCGCCTGCTGCATGTTGTGGGTGACGATGACGATCGTGTACTTCTGCTTGAGCTCGCCGATCAGGTCCTCGATGGCGAGGGTCGAGATCGGGTCGAGCGCCGAGCAGGGCTCGTCCATGAGCAGCACGTCGGGGCTGACGGCGATGGCGCGGGCGATGCACAGGCGCTGCTGCTGGCCGCCGGAGAGACCGCCGCCGGGCTTGTTGAGCCGGTCCTTGACCTCGCCCCAGAGGTTCGCCCCGCGCAGCGACTGCTCCGCCACCTCGTCGAGCTTGGCCTTGCTGCGGATGCCCTGCAGCTTGAGCCCGGCCACGACGTTGTCGCGGATCGACATGGTCGGGAACGGGTTGGGCCGCTGGAAGACCATGCCGATGGTCTTGCGCACGCCCACCGGGTCGACGCCGGCGCCGTAGATGTCGGCACCGTCGAGGGTGATGTGCCCGTCGACGCGGGCGCCGGGGGTCACCTCGTGCATGCGGTTGATCGACCGGAGCACCGTCGACTTGCCGCAGCCGGACGGCCCGATGAACGCCGTGACGGAGTTCGGCGGCACCGTCAGCGAGACGTCCTGCACCGCGTGGAAGGCGCCGTAGTAGATGTTCAGGTCCTTGATGTCCAGGCGCTTCGCCATGGCAGATCTCCTCTTACTTACTTCGTCTTGGGGGCGAGCAGCCGGGACATGAGGGCGGCGAGGCCGCTCGCGATGCCCACGAGGATCACCAGGGTGAGGGCGGCGCCCCACGCCCGGTACTCGCCGACGGCGCCGGGGTTGTTGCGGTACTGGTCGTAGATGAACAGCGGCAGCGACGACATGTTGCCGTTGAAGAGGTCGTAGTTCATCCGGTCGCTGATGCCCACGAGGAGCAGCACCGGCGCGGTCTCGCCGACCACGCGGGCGATGGCGAGGAAGACGCCGGAGACCATGCCGGACGCGGCGGTGGGCAGCACGATCCGCACGATGGTCTTCCACTTCGGAACGCCGAGCGCGTAGGAGGCCTCGCGCAGCTCGTTGGGCACGAGTTTGAGCATCTCCTCGGTGGAGCGCACCACCACGGGCACCATGAGCAGGATCAGGGCGAGGCTCACTGCGAAGGCGGACTGGGGCATGCCGAAGGTGGTGATCCAGATGCCGAAGATGAACAGCGTGGCGACGATCGACGGGATGCCGGCGAGCACGTCGACCATGAAGGTGGTGATCCGGCCCAGGCGGGTGCCCTCGGCGTACTCGACGAGGTAGATGCCGACCATCACGCCGATCGGCACGGAGAACAGGGTGGCGATGCCGGCCTGCACGAGGGTTCCGTAGAGGGCGTGGCGGATACCGCCGGCGTACGAGTCGGGGGCCACGCGGACCATCGACTTGGTCCACCACTCGGGTTCGAGGATCGCCGGGAGGCCGTTGGCGATCACCATGTACAGCAGCGAGACCAGCGGCGCCAGGGCCAACAGGAAGCAGGCGCCGAAGAGGATCGCGGCGGCGTTGTTCTTGATCCGCCGCGAGGTCGACGTGCGGTGGAAGACGGTGCCGCTCTTGGCGACGTCGTCGAGCTCGGTGGCGGTCATCCGTTCACCCGTCCCCCGCCGATCCAGCGGGCGATCGCGTTCACCACGAAGGTGAGCACGAACAGCACGAGGCCGGCGGCGATGTAGGCGCCGCGCTGGTCGACGTTGTCGAACTCAGCGGCGGCGGAGGCGATCTTCGAAGCGAAGGTGTAGCCGCTGTCGAACAGCGACCAGATGGAGGTCTTGGTGGCGGCGAACAGGATGATGAGCACCGCGATGGTCTCGCCCAGCGCGCGCCCGAGGGCCAGCATGGAGCCGGCGACGATGCCGGAGCGGCCGTAGGGGAACACCGTGAGGCGGATGACCTCCCACTTGGTGGCACCCAGGGCCAGCGCCGCCTCCTGGTGCGCGACGGGGGTCTGCCGCAGGGCCTCGCGCGTGATCGACGTGATGATCGGCAGGATCATGATCGCCAGGACGATGCCGGCGGTGAAGACCGTCGAGCCGAGGGAGAGCTCCACGTTGCCCGTCTTGAACAGGAAGAACCAGCCGAGGTTCTCGTTGAGCCACTTCTGCAGCGGCACCAGGAAGGGCGCGAGCACGAAGATGCCCCACAGGCCGTAGATGATCGACGGGACCGCGGCCAGCAGATCGATCACCGCGCTGAGCGGCCGCGAGAGCCGCTGCGGCACGTACTGGACGAGGAAGGTCGCGATGCCGACGGCCACCGGCACGGCGAGGATCAGCGCCATCACCGAGGAGAGCACCGTGATCTTGAGCAGCTCGAGGATGCCGAACCGCATGTCGGACGGGTTCGTCTGCCACTCGGAGCTGGTGAGGAAGTTGGCGTTGTTCTTGGTGAGCGCCGGGATCGCCTGGATCACGAGCTGCAGGAAGATCAGCGCGATCACGACCACGAGCAGGACGCCCGAGGCGTACGCCGCCCACTTGAAGATCTTCTCCATGCGGTCGTGACCGCCGGCGAAGGTCGTGCGGGTGCTCCCCGCGTCGGTGGCCGCGGAGGCGTTCACCGCGCCGTCGGCGTCGCGGTCCGTCGAATCCTCAGTCGCCATGTTTCCCCGTTGTTCGGCCACGGATGAGTCGTCCTTCCGGCTGAGCGTGAGCCGGACGTCGTGCGAGTGCCATTGTGCCTGGCCGCCCGCACGACGCCCGGTGCTTCAGCAGTCTCTTCTACTGGATGGAGTCGATCGACTCGGTGAGCGTGGTGCGGAAGGACTCGGGGATCGGGGCGTAGCCCTGGCCCTCGAGCTGGTCCTGCGCCTGCTTGCTCGCCGCGACCTTGAGGAAGGTCTTCAGGCCCTTGCCGACCTCGGCGTCCGCGTACTTCGAGCACACGATCTCGTAGGTCGCGAGCACGATCGGGTAGGCGCCCGCGGCCGACGGCTTGTAGAAGCCCTCGGTGTCGATGACGAGGTCCTTGCTGCCCGGGGTCTTGAACTTCGCCGACTCGATGGTCTTGCCCACCGACTCGTTCGACAGCTTGACGGCGTCGGGGCCGGCCGAGGTGATGATGTTCGCGACCTGCAGCTTCTGCGCCTTGGCGAAGCTCCACTCGGCGTAGGTGATGGTGCCCTCGGCCTTGTTCACGGTCGCGGCGACGGCGGCGTTGCCGCTCGCGCCCTGGCCCGTGCCGCCCTTGAAGGCCTTGCCCTTCTTATCGGCCGACCACTCGGCCGGCGCGGCCGAGCCGAGGTACTTCTGGAAGTTCTCGGTCGTGCCCGACTCGTCGGAGCGGAAGACGACGGTGATCGGCAGGTCCGGCAGCGTCGCGCCCTTGTTCTCGGCGGCGATCTCGGGGGCGTTCCACTTGGTGATGACGCCGCTGAAGATCTTCGCCAGCGTCGGGGCCGAGAGGTTGACGGAGACGTCGCCCGGCAGCTTGTAGGCGACCGCGATCGGGCCGAAGACGAGCGGCAGGTTCAGCGCGGGGGCGCCGCACTTCTCCTCGGCCTTCTTGGCCTGATCGGCGTTGAGCGGCGAGTCCGAGCCGCCGAAGTTGGTCAGACCCGAGGTGAACTCGGTGATGCCCTGGCCCGAGCCGTTGCCGCTGTAATCGACGTTCGCGCCGGAGCAGTCCTGGGCGAAGGTGTTCTTGAAGACGGTCATGGCGTTCGCCTGCGCCGTCGAGCCGCTGCCCTTGAGCTGCAGCTTGCCGTCGCACTGCACTCCCGAGCCGCCGCCGGCGGAGCTACCCGCGGCCTCGCTCGACTCCTCGCCGCCACACGCGGTCAGGGTCAGGGACAGTGCGGCCGCCAGGGCCAGGGCCGATACGGATCCACGCTTGAAGTTCACCGAGATTCCTCCGGGTCGAGTCAGGACTGATCACCCCGGCACTGCGGGTGTCATCCAGCAACATAGGGAGGCCGGGTGTCCGAATCGGGTGTCCCGGGTGAACGGAGGGGAAACTCGCCCGGTCGAGTGGATTACCGTAGCGCGTACGCGACGTGTCTTTCGCTTTCCTCAAAACCCAGGCCGGTATAGGTGCGCAGGGCCGCGGTGTTGTCGCCCTCCACGTACAGCTCCACCTCCGCGAGGCCCCGTCGGGCGAGGTGCTCCAGCCCGACGGCGGTGAGCAGGCGCCCCAGCCCGCGCCCCTGACCTGCGGGGGCGACCGCGACGACGTACACCTCGCCGAGCCCGGCGGCCGGGTCCGCCACCTTGGTCCAGTGGAAGCCGAGGAGTTCGCCGGCCTCGTCGACGGCGAGGAAGAGCCCGGCCGGGTCGAACCAGTCGGCGCCGGTCCGCTCGTCGATCTGCGCACCGGTCCAGCCGCCCTGCTCCGGATGCCAGGCGAAGGCGGCGTTGTTCACGGAGAGGATCGCGGCGTCGTCCGCCGGGCCCGCATAGGTCCGCACGCGCACGCCTGCCGGGGGCGACGGTGCGGGGTCCAGGCCGGCCAGCGGCCGCCGCAGGTTGAGCAGGGTGCGCACGGCGGTCAGGCCGAGATCGGCGGCCAGCGCGCGCGCTCCCGGCAGGTCGCCGTGGGCCCAGACGCTGCCTCCGTCGCCCGCCAGGTCGAGCGCCCCGGTCACCAGGGCGCGGCCCAGGCCCTGGCGGCGCCGGGACGGCGCCACGACCACCTCCGCCGCGCCGGGCCCGCCGGCGGGCGGCACGACGATCCCGGCGTACCCCGACGGCGCGCCGTCCGCGTCCCGCGCGAGGAGGTGCGGACCGTCGCCCGAGACACCGAGGCGGAACTGCTCGGAGAGCGCGCCGACGCCGTCGGCGGCCTCGGCGGCGGCGGCGATGGCCAGCACGGCCTCCGGATCGGCCACCGGCCCCCGCACCACGTCGACCATCAGGCCTCCTCGAGATCCTCGTCCGTCGGTTCCATGTCCTCGACGGGCCGCTCGCCCTTGCCGCGCACGGGCCGCACCGCCTTGTAGCCCACGTTACGGACCGTGCCGATCATGCCCTCGTGCTCGGCGCCGAGCTTGGCGCGCAGGCGCCGCACGTGCACGTCGACGGTCCGGGTGCCGCCGAAGAAGTCGTAGCCCCACACCTCCTGCAGCAGCTGGGCGCGGGTGAAGACGCGGCCCACGTTCTGCGCGAGGAACTTCAGCAGCTCGAACTCCTTGTACGTGAGATCGAGCGGCTTGCCGCGCAGGCGGGCGGTGTAGGTGCCCTCGTCGATGACGAGCTCGCCGAGCGTGATCTTGTCGGCCACTTCGTCCTCGCCGCCGGCGTCGCGGCGCGCGACGACCAGGCGCAGCCGGGCGTCGATCTCGGCGGGTCCGATCGTGGGCAGGAGGAAGTCGTCGAGCCCCCAGTCGGCGTTGGCCGCGACGAGCCCGCCCTCGGTGAGCACCGCGACCACGGCCATCCGTCCCCCGCCCGTGCTGCCGAGCAGCCGGCACAGTCCGCGCGCGGTCACCATGTCGGTGCGCGCATCCACGAGGGCGACCTCGGCCGGACCGACGTCCAACAGGGAGGAGACGTCGGCGGGCAGCGTCCGCACCGTGTGCGGCAGCAGCGACAGCGACGGCAGCACGGTGTCCGGCTCCCGGTCGGATGTGAGCAGGATCAGATCCACATGCCCTCCCCACAGTGCGCGGCGGTCTCGGTGAAAACGTCGAATGTCAGAATAGCGGTGGTCAGAACGCCGCGCGTGACGGCGTAGGAGTGAACGAGAGGGTGCGAGCGTGACGCAGGGGCAGGGACGGGCGTGGATCAGGCGGGTTCTGATCGCCCTGGCGGCGCTCCTCGCGGTCGCGCTCGTCGCCGAACTCGGCTCCGCCGCAACGGCCGAGTACCGCCTGTCGCGCGAGCTGCGGGCCGGGGCCGGGCTGTCCGACGACCCCGAGGTGACGATCGGCGGCTTCCCCTATCTCACCTCCGGCGGACAGCACTCGAAGCTGACGATCGCCGTGCCCGCGACGGTGCACGGGCGCAGCGCCCGCCTCGAGGCCGAGATGGCCGACGTCCGGATCCCGGGCGGCCTCGTCCCCACGTTCGGACCGGACACGCCGATCACGGCGGGGCACGTGGAGTCGCGGGTGCGGCTCGACCAGAAGGCCGTGGGCCGGTTCATGGACATCGTGGACCTGCAGGTGCACACGCCCGCCCCGAAGCGGCCCGGCGCGGGCAGCCCGGCCGATGGCTACGTGAAGGCGTCGAAGGGCATCGTGCTCACGGGCACCGTCCCCCTGCCCACCCCCGCGGAACCGAAGCGCACCGTGCTGATCTCGGTCGCGGCGGACTTCGCCACCGAGGGCGACGCGATCTCCGTTCGCGCCACCGGCATCTACTCCGGCCCCGAGGACCACGCGAAGGCCGACCTGCAGCCGGGCGAGGACCGGGCGGTGCTGGCCGCCTTCACGCGGGTGCTGCCTGCGATGGCCCTGCCCTTCGGCATCGCCCCCACCGGGGCGCGGGCGGAGAACGCCGACGTCGTACTGCTCGGGGAGGCCGACGGCGCGACCGTCACCCCCGGCGCTTTCTACCGGCCCCTCGCCCGACCGGCCTCGTGACCCTCCCGTGACGCAGCCGCTCGGGTTGGGTATTCTCGGTCCCATGCGCAACCGCTGTGAGCTGCTGCTCACCCGCCGACTGGCGGTCGATCTGTGCCGTATGGCCGGTTGTTGCTGTCTGGGCTAGTCCCGATCTCCCCCCGGGCCGGGTGCTCCTCCGTCGTCTCACGACACACCCACTTCCGCCCACCCAGCGCGATCCGCGCACCCCTCGAAGTAGCGTTCGCGCCTTCATTCGCACCGTCATGGAATCAACGAAAGGGATCCTCATGGCTCGCTCCGACGTCCTGGTCTCCGCAGACTGGGCTGAGCAGAATCTCGATACGCCGGGTGTCGTCTTCGTCGAGGTCGACGAGGACACGTCGATCTACGACGACAACCACATCAAGGGCGCCGTGCGCCTCGACTGGCGCAAGGATCTGCAGGATCCGATCCGCCGCGATTTCCTCGACCAGGAGGGCTTCTCCAAGCTCCTGTCCGAGCGCGGCATCGGCAACGACGACACCGTCGTCCTCTACGGCGGCAACAACAACTGGTTCGCCGCCTACGCCTACTGGTACTTCAAGCTGTACGGCCACCAGGACGTGAAGCTGCTCGACGGCGGCCGTAAGAAGTGGGAGCTCGACGGCCGCCCGCTGTCGACCGACGCGGTGACCCGCCCGGCCACGAACTACCAGGCCAAGCCCGTCGATCTGTCGCTGCGCGCCTTCCGCGACGAGGTGATCGACTCGATCGGCAAGAAGAACCTCATCGACGTGCGCTCGCCCGACGAGTTCTCCGGCAAGATCGCGGCTCCTGCGCACCTGCCGCAGGAGCAGGCGCAGCAGCGCGGCCACGTTCCCGGCGCGATCAACATCCCGTGGTCGACCACCGCGAACGAGGACGGCACCTTCAAGTCGGACGAGGACCTCTCGGCGCTGTACGCGGAGAAGGGCTTCGACGACGCCAAGGAGACCATCGCGTACTGCCGCATCGGCGAGCGCAGCTCGCACACGTGGTTCGTGCTGCAGGAGATCCTGGGCAAGAAGAACGTCAAGAACTACGACGGTTCGTGGGTCGAGTACGGCTCGCTGGTCGGCGCCCCGATCGAGAAGTAAGGATTTCAATCATGTGTGGAGCTCCCAAGCAGGGACAGGTCCTGCCCGCCGGTGTCGACGTCGAGAAGGAGACCGTGCTGACCGGTCAGGTCCTCGACGGCGCCGGTAACCCCGTCGCCGGCGCGTTCGTGCGCCTGCTCGACGGCACGGGCGAGTTCACCGCCGAGGTCGTGGCCTCGGGCACCGGCGACTACCGCTTCTTCGCGGCGCCGGGCACGTGGACGCTGCGCGCGCTGTCCTCCGTGGGCAACGGCGACATCCAGGTCTCGCCGGAGTCGAACGGCGTCTACAACCAGGACATCACCGTCGCGAAGTAGACACGCGCAGGACAGGGCGCGCATCCGGGGATCCGGGTGCGCGCCCTTTCCGTTTTCCGCTGCCCTGCGGAAAACGGACGGGTAGCGTCGACAATCAGTACCGAATCGGTACTACGTCGCGAATCCGCTACCCGAGGAGTCCGCAGTGCCCGCTCCCACCGACGCCGAGTTCTTCGACCTCGGCGATCTCACCCTGCAGTCCGGCCACACCCTCCGCGGGGCCCGGCTCGCCTACAAGACCTACGGCACCCTGAACGCCGAGAAGTCGAACGTGATCGTCTACCCCACCTGGTACTCCGGGTGGCACACCGACAACGAGTGGCTGATCGGCACCGACAAGGCGCTCGACCCGGACGAGTACTTCATCGTGGTGCCCAACATGCTGGGCAACGGGCTGTCGACGTCGCCGTCGAACGCCGCGTCCCCCTACGACCACGCCCGGTTCCCGCTGGTCACCTTCTACGACCAGGTGCAGGCGCAGCATCGGCTGCTCACCGAGACGTGGGGCATCTCGACGATCGCGCTGGTCACCGGCTGGTCGATGGGCGCGGGCCAGACCTACCAGTGGGCGGTGAGCCACCCCGAGATGGTGCAGCGCGCCGCCCCGTTCTGCGGTTCCAGCCGCACCGCGCCGCACAACCAGGTCTTCCTGGAGTCGCTCCGAGAGGCCCTGCGCGCCGACGCGGCGTGGGCCGACGGCGACTACGATCCCGCGCGCCCGCCGATCAAGGGCCTGCGCGCCTTCGCGCGGATCTACTCGGGATGGGGCTTCTCGCAGGCCTTCTACTGGTTCGAGACGTGGCGCGAGCTGGGCTTCACCTCCCTCGACGACTTCCTCTTCGGCTTCTGGGAGCAGTTCTTCCGCGACGGCCGCGACCCCAACAACCTGATCGCGATGATCGGCACGTGGCACGCCGGGAACGTCGGCAACACACCCGGGTTCGACGGTGACCAGGAGGCCGCGCTCCGGTCCATCAGGTGCCCGCTCCTCGCCATGCCCGCGGAGAAGGACCTCTACTTCCCGCCGGAGGACGAGCAATGGGCCTCGCAGTTCATCGAGCACGGTGAGGTGCGGGTGATCCCCGGGGTCTGGGGCCATTTCGCCGGCGGCGGCAAGAACCCCGCCGACACCGCCTTCATCGATGCCGGCCTGCGGGATCTGCTCGCGCGCCCGGGCCACACCGGGTAGCCCGCGCACTCTCCTCGGGATCGCATCTCACGTTCCGCCCGCCCACGGCGTCTACAGGGCAGGATCGAGACGAGGAGACAGACATGACCACCAGGCACATCGTCGCGGACACCGTTCTCGGCGAGCTGACGCTCGTCGCCGGGGGCGGGGCCATGACCGGCGTGTACTTCCGCCACCACGCCCGACGGCCCGCCGAGGCGGCGTTCGGCGAACGGGTCGCCGCGGACCCGCTGCTCGACGAGGCGGCGCGGCAGATCCGCGCCTACCTCGCGGGCGAGCGCCGCGGCTTCGACCTGCCGCTCGCCACCGCCGGCGACGCCGTTCAGGAGGCCGTCTGGGCCGCGCTGCGCGAGCTCCCGTACGGCACCACGACGACGTACGGCGCCCTCGCGGAGCGGCTCGGCTTCGTCACCTCGGCGTGGGGCGTCGGCCAGGCGGTGGGCGCGAACCCGCTGTGCGTCCTCATCCCGTGCCACCGCGTGGTGGGCTCGAACGGGACGCTCACGGGGTACGCGGGCGGACTGCGGCGCAAGCGCGTCCTGCTCGACATCGAGGCGGCGGCCGACGGCGAGCCCTGGCTCCCCGGCATGGGGGCCGCGTGAAACCACCCTTCGAGCGCGTCGTCGACGAGCACGCCGGGACGGTGCTCCGCGTCTGCCGCGCGATCCTCGGCCCGCACGACGCGGAGGACGCGTGGTCGGAGACCTTCCTCTCCGCGCTACGCGCCTATCCGGAGTTGCCGGAGTCGGCGAACGTCGAGGCCTGGCTGGTGACCATCGCGCATCGTCGGGCCATCGACCAGATCCGCGCGACGGGGCGCCGGGCCGTCCCCGTCGACAGTGTGCCCGAGCCCCCGAGCCCCGCCGCTCCCGGCGCCCTGCCCGACGGTGACCTCTGGGTCGCCGTCGCCGCCCTGCCGGACAAGCAGCGGCAGGCGGTCGCGTACCGCTACGCCGCGGGCCTGCCCTACGCGGAGATCGCCGAGATCCTCGGCGGCACCGTCGACGCCGCGCGCCGCGCGGCGGCCGACGGACTCAAGAGACTGCGCACGACGCACACGAGGGAGGACCTCGCATGAACGACATCACCGACATCCTGTCCGCGACCGTCGCCGACGACGCCCTGGCCGGGCTCCGCGCCCGCCTCGCCGAGGACGCCGCGGCCGACGGCCTGCTCGACGTCGCCTACACCACCGTCGACTCCCCCGTCGGCGGCCTGCTGCTGGCCGCCACCGAGCGCGGCCTCGTCCGGGTCGCGTACGCCCGCGAGGACCACGACGCGGTGCTCGAGAAACTGGCGACCGCGGTGAGCCCCCGGGTGCTGCGCGCCCCGCGGCGGCTCGACCGCGCCGCCCGCGAACTCGACGAGTACTTCGCCGGCCGCCGCACGGCCTTCGACCTGCCGCTCGATCACGCCCTCTCGCACGGGTTCCGGCAACTGGTGCAGAGCCGGCTGCCCGAGATCGGCTACGGGAGCACGCTCAGCTACACGCAGGTGGCGGAGCTGGTGGGCAACCCCGCGGCGGTGCGCGCCGTCGGCACCGCCTGCGCGACCAACCCCCTGCCGGTGGTGGTGCCGTGCCACCGGGTGGTCAAGGCGGACGGCGGGATCGGGCAGTACGTCGGCGGCGTCGAGGCGAAAGCCGCACTGCTGCAGCTGGAGTCGGCGTCATGACCGCGATCGACGCCGACTGGGACGCCGTGGCCGCCGAGCTGGACGCGGTCGGCGGGGCGCTGCTGCCGCGCCTGCTCTCCGATGAGCGGACCGTCGAGCTGCGCGAGCTGTACGCGCGGGACGAGCTGTTCCGCAGCACGATCGACATGGAGCGGTACCGGTTCGGCGCCGGCGAGTACCGGTACTTCGAGCGTCCCTACCCGGAACCCGTCGACGAGCTCAAGCACGCCCTGTACCCGCACCTGCTGCCCATCGCCCGACGGTGGTGGGAGCGGCTGGGCCGCGAGGCGCCGTGGCCCGACGACCTGGACGAATGGCTCGCGATGTGCCACGACGCCGGGCAGCGGAAGTCGACGGCGATCCTGCTGAAGTACGGCGCGGGCGATTGGAACGCGCTGCACCGGGACCTCTACGGCGACCTGGTCTTCCCGCTGCAGGTGGTGATCGCCCTGAACGATCCCGGCGTGGACCACACCGGCGGCGAGTTCCTGCTCGTCGAGCAGCGGCCGCGGGCGCAGTCCCGCGGCACGTCGTTCACGCTGCCGCGCGGGCACGGCTTCGTCTTCACCACCCGCGACCGCCCGGTCCGCTCGGCGCGGGGCTGGTCCGCGGCGCCGGTGCGGCACGGGGTCTCGACCGTCCGCTCGGGGCGGCGGCACACGCTCGCCCTCGTCTTCCACGATGCGGCCTGACGTGGACTCCCCGATGCTCTTCCCGCCCGACCGGTCGGCGGTCGAGGTCGCGCCGGGCGCGTCCCTGATCCGGGGGTGGCTGGAGTTGTACCAGCAGGCCTGGATCGCCGATCGCTTCCGGGAGTGGGCGGCGGGACCGGTGCCGGTCCGTTCGGCCACGGTCCGCGGCCATCCGATGTCGGTGCGGACGGTGTGCCTGGGCTGGCACTGGCAGCCGTACCGGTACAGCCGGACCGCGACGGACGTGAACGGTGCTCGGGTGCTGCCCTTCCCGGACTGGCTGGTCCGGGTCGGGCGGCGCGCCCTCGCCGAGACCGGGCACCCCGCCGAGGAGGCGGACGCGTACACGCCCGACACCGCGCTCGTGAACTACTACGACGAGCACGCCCGGATGGGGATGCACCAGGACAAGGACGAGGTCTCCCGCGCCCCGGTGGTCTCGCTGTCCATCGGCGACAGCTGCACCTTCCGGCTCGGCAACACCGAGAACCGGAACCGCCCGTACACGGATCTCACGCTAGAATCCGGCGATCTGCTCGTCTTCGGCGGACCGTCGCGCCTGGCCTTCCACGGCGTCACCGCGGTGCACCCCGGGACGGCGCCGCAGGGCTGCGGACTCGACGCGGGCCGGATCAACCTCACCCTCCGCGAGACCGGCCTCGCCGACCGCTGAGGCCGCAGGCGCCTAGTCCCCGTGGATGATCCGATCGGCGTGGACCGCCGTCGCCTCGATGAGGACGGCGTTGCGCTGATCCGAGCCGTCGGCCCGCGCGCGGGCATCCTCGGGATCACGGCCGAAGCGCATGTGCCGCGCGATGAGCCGTTCGCGCCGCAGTCCGGGATCGATGCGCAGGAACCAGACCTCGTCGAGCGCCGCCCGCGCGCGGGGCCAGGCGCCGCTGTCCGCCAGGAGGTAGTTGCCCTCCGTGACCACCAGCGGCACGTCCGGCCCCACCTCGATGGCGCCGGCGATCGACGCCTCGAGCCCGCGGTCGAAGCATGGGGCGTAGACGGTGCCGCCGGCCGCCCGCAGCCGGTGCAGCAGTTCGGCGTAGCCCGCGTCGTCGAAGGTGTCGATGGCGCCCTTGCGCTCCCAGCTCCCGTGCCGGCGCAGGACGGCGTCGTCGAGGTGGAAGCCGTCCATCGGCACCAGCACCGCGTCGGCGCCGAGGGCCTCGACCAGCCGCTCCGCGAGCGTCGACTTGCCCGATGCGGGCGCACCCGCGATGCCGAGCAGCGCGCGGCCGGGTCGATCCACCAGTTCCCGTGCGCGACCGAGCAGTTCGTCCATCACAGCGTCGCCAGCCACGCCCTCACCCCCGGATACCGGCACTTCGCGGAGGCGTGTTCCGCCGCGAAGCGCAGTGCGTCGGCGACCGCGTCGCCCCGCGCGATCGCGAAGGCGTACGCGCCGTGCAGCACGTCGCCGGCCCCGAGCGTATCGAGCACCGGTACGGCGGGCACCTCGACGGTCCCCTCGTCCCCGCGATCGCGGTAGCGGATCGGCCGTGGGCCGTCGGTGACGGCGAAGACCGGCGGCCGCGGCACCCCGTCGGGCAGCGCGAAGTCCGCGGAGCAGACGGCGTGCGCCGCGAGCGGGAGGAGCTCGGCGAAGACGGGCCGCCAGCGCCCGGCGTCGAGGATCACGGGCACGCCCGCGGCCGCGGCACTGCGGATCGCGGACCGCGCGGCGGCGGGGCCGTGCCCGTCGAGGAGCGCCACGTCGAAGCCCTCCGCGTGGATCGGTGGGACGGTGTCGGGGTATCCGGAACCGTCGAACGAGACCACCTGCCGGTCGCCCGACGGGGCGTGGACCGTGACGGCGGAGACGGGCGGCGCGAAGCCCGGCTGCGCCAGGTCGATGACCTCCACCCCGCAGGTGGCGAGATCCTCGTGCACGAGCCGGCCGAGGGCACCGTCGCCCACCGGCGAGGCGAGCACTGCACGCCCGCCGAGCGCGGCGAAGACCGCGGCGGCGTTGAGCGCCGGACCGCCCCCGGCGACGTCCTGCCGCACCGCGGTGACCTTCCCGTTGCGCGGCGGCGACTCGTCGACACGGGAGAGCACGTCGACGGTGGCGAGCCCGACGAACAGGCCGCGCGGCACGCCCTCACGCCCGCTACGGCCCACCGGCCGCTTCCTCGTCGGTGGGTTCCAGGGCGCCCGTCATCAGCGCCACCACCTCGGACATGCTGCGCTGCTCCGGGTCCACGACGGCGGCGCGACGGCCGAGCCGGTGCACGTGGATGCGGTCGGCGACCTCGAAGACATGGGGCATGTCGTGACTGATGAGAATCACGGGCGTACCGCGGTCACGGATCTGCCGGATGAGGTCGATCACCTGGCCGGACTCGCGGACCCCGAGGGCGGCGGTGGGCTCGTCCATGATGATGACCCTCTTGCCGAACGCCGCCGCGCGTACCACCGCGACCCCCTGTCGCTGGCCGCCCGAGAGGGTCTCGACGGCCTGCGTCGGCGACGTGATGCCGATCTTGAGCTCCGCGAGGTGGCCCGCCGCGGCGTCGCGCATCGCCCGCCGGTCGAGCTGGCGGAACACCGAGCCGAGCACTCCCGGCTTGCGGATCTCGCGGCCGAGGTAGACGTTGGCCGCGATGTCCAGGGCCGGGATCACGGCGAGGTCCTGGTAGACGGTCTCGATGCCCGCGTTGCGCGCGTCCAGGGTGCTGCGGAAGTGGACCGGCGCACCGTCGAGCAGGATCTCGCCCTCGCTCGGGACGAGCGCGCCCGAGAGGGCCTTGATCAGACTCGACTTGCCGGCGCCGTTGTCGCCGATCACCGCGAGCACCTCGCCGGCGCGCAGTTCGAAGTCGGCCCCCGCGATGGCCCGGACCTGCCCGTAGTTCTTCACCAGGCCGCGGGCCTGCAGGACCGGCGTGCGATCGGCGGTGGTCATTGCAGCCTCCTGCGCGAGATCTGGTCCAGCGTCACGGCGGCGATCACGAGGACGCCGGTCGCGATGTTCTGGTACAGGTTGTCGATCCCCACCAGGGTGAGGCCGTTGCGCAGCACGCCGACGATGAGCGCGCCGACCAGCGTGCCCAGCACCGAGCCGCGGCCGCCGAACAGGCTGGTGCCGCCGATGACGACCGCCGTGATGGTGTCGAGGTTGGCGGTCTGGAAGGCATTGGGGTCCGCCGTGGGGATGCGTCCGAGCGCGGCCCACGCCGCGATCACCGCGATCAGCCCGGACACCAGGTACACGCCGAACACGGTCTTGGTCGTCTTGATGCCCGCCAGCGATGCCGAGACCGGGTTGCCGCCCACGGCGTAGACGTGCCGCCCGGTCGCGGTGCGGTTGAGCACGTACCAGGCGGCCGCGTACACCACGAGCAGGACGAGCAGGCCCAGCGTGAGCGGGAACCCCGCCACGTCGAACCCCTTGCCCAGCAGGGTGAGCGGTCCGTCCGACACGCGGTAGGTCTGCGACCCCGCGTACAGCTGGGTCGCGGCCGCGACGATGGTGAACATGCCGAGCGTGACGATGAACGGCGGCAGCTTCACCAGCGTCACGAGCGCGCCGTTGACCGCGCCGATGAGAAGGCAGACGCCGAGCGCGGCGACCATCGCCAGGACGGGATCGGTACCCGCGACCCGCGCCAGGACCACGGTGCCGAGCACGCACGTCGCGCCGATGGACAGGTCGATGCCCGCGGTGAGGATGATCAGGGACTGCGCGACCGCGAGGATCCCGATCACCATGGACTGCTGGAGGATCAGCGAGATGTTGTAGCCCGTCGCGAATTGCGGCGTGAGGATGAAGAAGACGACGCAGGCCACGACGAGCGCCGCGAGCGGGCCGGCCAGCGGCTCCCGCAGGAGCCGCTGGAAGGTCAGTGCCGACACCCGTCAGCCCCAGCAGTTCTGCGCGCCCCAGGCGGTGTCCTTGGACTCGACGCCGGCGACGGGCTTGTCGGTCACCAGCTGCGAGCCGGTGTTGTGGAAGCCGGTGGGCTTGGTGCCGTCCTTGGCGAAGGCGACGACGGCGTCCACGCCCTCCTCTGCCATCTTGCCGGGGAACTGCAGGACGGTCGCGCCGATCACGCCCTTCTTGACGTTGTCGACGCCGGTGCAGCTGCCGTCGACGGAGCCGATGGCCAGTTGCGCGGCCTTGCCGGCCTTCTTCGCCGCCTCGTAGCCGCCGGCCGCCGCGGGCTCGTTGATCGTGTACAGCGCGTTGGCGTCCGGGACGCGCTGGAGCAGGTTCTCCATCGCGGTCTGCGCCTTGGTCTGGTCGCCGTTGGTGTTCTCCTTGCCCGCCACCTCGGGCGCGTTCTCGGCGAGGCCGATCCCGTCGAGGAAGCCCTGGTGGCGGAATTCGGAGACGGTGCTGCCGGCGGTCCCGTCCAGCATGAGGAGCTTGGCGGGCCTGCCCGCGAGCGCGCCCTTGACCCACGCGCCCTGGAGGCGGCCGGCCTCCTTATTGTCGGTGGCGAAGGTCGCGTCGACGGCGCTCTCGGGGTCCGTCGCGGTGTCGAGCGCGATCACGACGACGCCCGCGTCGCGGGCCTTCTTGATCGCCGCGAGGATGCCGGTGGACGAGTTCGGGGTGATGAGGATGCCCTTGACGCCCTGGCTGACCAGGTTCTCGATGGCGGCGACCTGGCCCTCGTTGTCGCCGTCGAACTTGCCGGCGAGCGCGACCAGGTTCGCACCCTTCGCCTCGGCCTGCTTCTTCGCGGCCTCGCGGATCTTGACGAAGAAGGGGTTCGTATCGGTCTTCGTGATCAGGCCGACCTTGATGTCGCCCGACGTACCGCCGTCGCGGTTGCAGGCGGCCACCGAGGTGAGGCTGACCGTGAGGGCGCAGCACACCGCCGCGATGCGCAGGCTCTTCCGATTCGACATGGGGGCTCCGTTCGACTGTGTTGTGGGTCACACGACTCCGCGTGAGTGCGACCGTATACCCGCTGTTGAAAGCCCCGCAAGGGTTTGCGCAAACGCTTGCGCGCCCGTTTCGACCACGGGCACACTGGGCGGATGGGGAACATGGCCGACGTCGCCGCCGCTGCCGGCGTGTCGATCAGCACCGTCTCCCACGTGATCAACGGGACACGGCGCGTGGACCCCCGCACCCGGGACGCGGTGCTCGCGGCGATCGAGTCCACCGGCTACCGGCGCAATGCCTTGGCCGCCGCGCTCGCCACCTCCCGGTCCGGTGTCCTGGCGCTGAGTATCGCGGCCGGCCGCAACCCCTATTTCGGCCCGCTCATGCGGGCGATCGAGTCCCGCGCCAGCGAGCTCGGCTACACGCTGATGATGGGCGACTCCCACGACGACACCGACATCGAACACCGGCTCGTCGGCTCTCTCCTCGACCGGCGCGTGGACGGCCTGATCATGGCCCCCGCGCCGGGTTCCGAGCTGCGGACCATCCCGACCGTCCAGGCGGCGGGGACCCCGCTGGTGCTCATCGACCGGCTCTCCCCCGCCGACGTCGACCAGGTGGCCTCGGAGGGGGCCGAGCCGGTCGTCCGGCTGACCGCCCACCTCGCGGAGCTCGGGCACCGGCGCATCGGCGTCCTCACCGGCCGGCCGGGCATCCAGTCCACCGAGGAACGCACCGAGGGATTCGTCCGCGCCATGGCCGCCGCGGGCCTGCGCGCCGCACCCCGGCACGTGCGCTGCGGGGATTCACGCGCCGACGAGGCGCACGCGCAGACCCTGTCGATGTTCCGCGCGCGGGCGCCGCACCCCACCGGGCTGGTGGTACTCAACAACGAGATGACGGTCGGCGCGATGCGCGCCCTCCGGGAGCTGGACCTGCGGGTTCCCGACGACGTCGCGCTCGTCGCCTACGACGACTTCGAGTGGTCGGACCTGTTCTCCCCGGGACTCACGGCGGCCGCGCAGAACGTCGAGGCCATCGGGCGGCGGTGCGTCGATCTGCTCGTCGAACGGATCGACGGATTCGACGGTGCGCGGCGGGTCGAGAGATTGCCCACAGCCTTCCATCACCGGGACTCGTGCGGTTGCGAGCGGCCGCACGCCGGGGGTTAGTATCGAGCCATGGTCATCTTCTTCGAGATCCTCATGGCGGTCGCCTCGGTCGCGATCTTCGCGTTCGCGATCTTCGTGATGTACCGCGTCCTCACCGACGGTCAGTAGGCCGCCCGTGAGCGACGAGGCCACCCCCGACGCCTCCGCCGGCACCGGCCAGGAGGCCCTGGACGCGGCGATCGAGCGCGCCGAGACCACCTCGTCACGCAACATCTCGAACCTTCCCGGACTGCCGCTCGCCGACGACACGGCGAACCTGCGGCAGGGGCCGGACCTGCACTCGGGCCTGCTCGGCCTGCTCCCCCTCGTCGGCGTCTGGCGCGGCGAGGGCGAGGGCCACGACGAGTCCGGCGACTACCACTTCGGCCAGCAGATCGTCGTGAGCCACGACGGCCAGAACTTCCTCTCCTGGGAAGCCCGGTCGTGGAAGCTCGACGACAAGGGCGAGTTCTCCGAGCCCGACCTCCGCGAGGCCGGCTTCTGGCGCATCGGCGAGGACGACGAGATCGAGTTCGTCGTCACCCACGCCAGCGGCATCGTCGAGCTGTACTACGGCAAGCCCGTCTCCCAGACCGCGTGGGAGCTCGAGGCCGACGTGGTGATCCGCTCCAAGACCTCACCCCTGGCCGGCGCCGCGAAGCGCCTGTACGGCCTCGTCGAGCAGGGCGGCGCACTCGCCTACGTCGAGGAGCGCGTCGACGCCGACGGCGAGCTCATCCCGCGGCTCAGCGCCAAGCTCAACCGCTACGCCGGATAGCCGCCCCCACGCACGCGGTCCCGTCGGGCCGGCGCGGGCGGATTCCGCCGACTACGCACAGCACTCCGACTCGGCCGCTGCTGCGGTGAGACCACCCTCACATCCTCCTCGGATGGCGGAACGCTCGTCCCCGGGCTTACGATTTGCCAACCTTGGTTGAACAACAACTCCGGTTGTTGATATCGCACACGAATCATCGTGCCGGCCTCGGCAACTCCTCTGCCAGTCCTCGAACACCTGGGGCCGCTCACATGACGCTGACATCGAACTCGATCCGCAGTGGCGCGCTGACGTCGCTTCTCGCCGTCGCGACCGTGGTGGGGGTGGCCGGCGCCCACCTGGCCGTGCCGCCCAGCGCCGAGCGGGCCGCGCCGAGCGTCGAATACGTGCTCACTGCGGGTGACCCGACCGGGGATCCCGCAGGAGACAGCGGGCCGGAGGTCGCCTCTCCCGGCGATCCCACCACGGACCCGACCGGATCATCCACGAACGCGGTGGACCCCACCGCACCGAGCGGAGCCGGCGGGCACGAGGGCACGCCGACCGATGCACCCCCGACGAACCCGACCGGATCAGCGGATCCCACCAGTGCGACCGAGACGGGTTCGAGCGCGGCCGGTGCGACCGCCGTCGCACCGACGACCGAATCACCCACGCCGAAGACCGAGTCGCCCGCGCCGAGCGCACCGACGTCGCCCGCAACCGCGAGCGACGCTCCCACGACGGGCCCCGCTCCCGCCACAACGCCCGTGCCGACCGCTCCCTCCCCGCCCACCGCGTCGCCGACCGCTCCGGGACCGGACTCCGCGGCGCCGTCGACGCCGGTCAGCACCTCGGAGCCCGCGGCCCCCACCACCGACCTCGCGCCGAGGACGGTGGGGGCCGCGTCGGTCGCCGCCCCCGCCGCCAGCCCCTTCGTCCAGTTCGCCCGGGCCATCGGAGGCTCCCTCGGCGGTGGGATCGGGACCGGCGCCGGCGGCCTCGTCGGCGTGATCGGAGGAGCGGACTTCGCCACGCCCGCGAGAACGCTCGGAGCATCGATCGGTTCCACCATCGCCGCAGTGGCGGCCGGAGCAGCGGAGGGCACCGTCGGTGAACTGCTCGGGTGGAGCCACGGCATCGACCTCATCGGCGGAGGAGTCGCCGTCGCCGGAGCAGCGGTGCACGGCGCGGCCACCGAGCTGGCGCGCAGCCTGCCCGGCGTCGGCACCGCGGTCCTGACCTCGGCCGAGCAGGTGCTCGGCCCCCTGACCAGAACCGTCGCCGCCACCACGGGCACGGCCGTGGGCGCGGCGATCGGGACCTCCCTGGCGGCGATCGCCTCGGCCGCCGCCACCGCCACCGGCATCGGCATCGTCGCGGTGCCCTTCCTCGCCGCGGGGCTCCCCTACGCGGGCGCTCGCATCGGAGGCTCGATCGGCGGCATCGTCGGCGACGTGATCGGCGACGGCGTGACCGGCGGATTCCGGGCGGCGGCAGCAGGCAACGGTGTCGGCGGGATCATCGGTGGCGGAATCGATTCCGCGGTCACAGGAACTCCACTGCTCGCGGCCCTGCGGTCGAGCATCGAGGCGGGCGTCTCCGGCGCGGGCCAGGCCGGGCCCGCCGGCGCAGTCGTCGGTGCTGCCTCGCAGTTCCCCTCGTTGGGCGCTGCGATCGGCGAGCTGATCGCCACGGTCGGCGCATCGCCCTTCGACGTCCCGGGCCTGCCCCGGATCGTCGGACCGACGGCGGAGGTGCTCGGTCGCGCCATCGGCGGCGGCGTCGGCGGCGCGGCGAACCTCGCGGTCAGCTCGATCGGCGGGCTGATCGGCGTCACCCTGGCGAAGGCGGCGTGATGCGCGTCGCCCTCGCCGCGGTCCTCGCGCTCGGTGCTCTGCTCGGTTCCGCCGGATGCTCCGGCGACCGGACCGAGGGCCCCGCGGCGGCTTCGTCGTCGGTGATCGCCGACATGACGCTCGATCAGTACCTCAAATCGCACGGGGTCGGCGTGACGGCGCAGACGTCGGCCGACCTGAAGGGAGTTCGGATCGCGGTCCAGCAGCCGCCGAACTGGTTCGTCGACAGCGCCTTCCAGCTCCCCAACACGTTCGCCGTGATCGCGAACACCCGGGCCGTCGACGGGGGCTTCGCACCCAATGCCACGGTGATCGTGCATCGACTGGTGGGCGACTTCGACGCCGCGGAGGCCGTCCGGCGCGGACCCGTGGACACCACGCGGCTCCCCGGATTCCGGCAGGACTTCGTGCAGGTCGGCGAGTACGACGGCGCACCGTCGTCCACGATCACCGGCACCTACGACGACAAGGGACTGCGCCTGAGCGTGTCCTCGAAGTACATCCTGTGGTCCGGCAACGGGCAGCGGCTCGCGGTCCAGCTCATGGTGACCACCACGGCGAAGCAGGCGGCGGACCTGCGGGGGGATGTGCGGACTCTCGACGACGGCCTGAAGATCAGCGCGGCCTAGCAGACGCAACAGGCCCCGGGTGCGTGAACATCACGCGCTCCCGGGGCCTGCCGTATTCCAGGTGGGCGACCGCCGTCAGGCGGCGGCCACCTCCTCAGTCCTGAAATTCACCATTTCTCGGACCACCTCCTTTCGTTGACGTCATCGACGCTACGCCCACCGGAACCCGCCGGCAACGGAATTAATCGGAGAGCGAACACGCAGGTCAGGAGGCGTTCTCCCCGTACCACTGCGCGAACTGCTTCGATGACGCCCAGCGGGAGTAGGTCGGCCCCTGCGGCCAGCCGTCGGGCACGTCCTGCCACTGTTCCTGCCGGCCGTAGGGCAGCACGTCGAGCAGGCCGAAGGTGTAGGACAGCTGCTCCGCTCCCCGGCTGCCGGTCTGCCACACGTGGTAGACGGTGTCGCCGTCGCGGACGAAGGTGTTGTAGGCGAACGCGCCGCCCGGACCGGCGCCCATGTCGGCGCCGAAGCTCGAATCGGCCGAAGAGTACCAGGTCATGGTGTTCCCTACGCGCCTCTTGTAGGCCAGGATCTCGTCCATCGGTCCGTTGGTGATGACCACCATCCGCGCGTCCCAGTTCCCGAGGAACTCGGTGCGCGCGTACTGCGCTGTGACGCCGGTGCAGCCGGGGCACTGCCACTCGTTCCCGTCGGTCCACATGTGGTGATAGGTGATGAGCTGGGAGTGCCCGTCGAAGACCTCGGCGAGGGTGACGGTGCTGCCGTCCTCCGCGACGAGACGGTACTCGGGCAGTTCCACGGCGGGGAGGCGCCGGCGCTGCGCCGCGATCGCGTCCAGCTCGCGCGTGGCGGCCTTCTCGCGGATCCGCAGTGCCTCCACCTCCTTCTGCCAGGTCTCGCGGTCGACGACGGGCGGTACTGCGGTCATGATGGATTCCTCTCTCGGGGTGGATGTCTCGGTCGGGTGCATCGACGATCAGGGCCGGAAGCGCGTCTGGGCGAAGTGCTCGCCGCGGGCGAAGGACAGGATCTTGGCCGGGCGGACCCGGAAGACGGGCAGCGACGCGGCGTCCGGGTTGGGCGCGAGCCCGTCGGAGCGGTGCCGGAAGCCCTCGTCGTCGACGTCGTAGGGCCAGTCCAGCTTCGCCTGCCACATGCGGGCGAGGACCTCGAGCTCCGCGCGATCGGTGCAGCGCTCGGCGCGCCCCTCGACGGTGACGTCGAGGCCGCGGAGGTACTCGTTGCTCCCGGTGGTGAGCACGCAGCGCGGCTCGCGCACCAGGTTCCGCGCCTTCTGCTCCTCCCAGCCGGTCACGAAGTACAGCACGCCGCCCCACCACACGGCGGGCAGCGGGCACACGTGCGGACGACCGTCGGCGCGAACCGTGCTCAGCCAGAACATGCCCGCGTCGCGCAGCACCTCGTCCACCTCCGACCACGGCGTGGCGACGGCGCCCGGGCTGCTGAACCCGGGGTGCAGGACGGGCTCGGGCATCGTGCTGGTGGTCATCGCAGCCTCCTCGGCATGTTCACAGCGTCCACATCTGTTATGTTCACACCGTACACTTGAGAGACGGGGGACACAAGGGCATGGCGTACCACCACGGCGACCTCCCGCAGGCGCTCGTCGACGCGGGCCTGGAGGTCACCCGCGCCGGCGGACCGTCGGCACTCACCATCCGTGAGGTCACCCGCCGCGTGGGGGTCAGCCCGAACGCTGCGTACCGGCACTTCCCCGACCGGCTCGCGCTGCTGCGGGCCGTGAGCTCCGCCATCGAGCAGCGCATGGCCGACGCCATGCCCGTTCATCCCGACCAGGGCCCCGTCGAGCGGCTGCGCGCCGTCGGCCTCGGCTACATCGCGTTCGCGCTGGCGGAGCCCGGGTGGTTCTCGGTCTGCTTCTTCGGCGACGAGGTGCCGGACCCGGAATCGCTGTCCGCGATCCCGCCGTACGTCGCGCTGTCGGAGTCGCTGGACCTGCTGGTGCACGCGGGCCTGCTCCGCCCCGACGCCCGACGGTCCGCGACCTGGTCCTGTTGGGCGATGGTGCACGGCTTCGCGGAGATGGCGCTGCGGGGCCCGCTGCACCACCTCCCCGGCGATCAGCAGTGGCCGCTCGCGGAGGCCGCGGTCGACGCCGCGATCGCGGGAATCCTGCGCGACTGGGCCGACGGGAGCACGATGGAGCCATGACCGACTCCCCCGTGTGGCTGGTGACCGGCGCGTCCAAGGGCATCGGCCTGGAGGTGGTGAAGGCGGCGCTCGCGAGCGGCGCTCGCGTCGCGGCCACCACCCGCAGCCCCGACAAGCTCACCGCCGAACTCGACGACCCGCACCTCCTGGCGCTGCCGATGCAGGTGACCGACGAGGCGGACGTGCACGGCGCCGTCGCGCGCGTCGAGGCGGAACTCGGCCGCATCGATGTGCTCGTCAACAACGCGGGCTACTCGCTGCTCGGCGCGGTCGAGGAGGTCTCCCTCGAGGACGTGCGGGCCAACTTCGACGTCAACGTCTTCGGCGTCCTCACCGTCACCCGGGCCGTGCTGCCGGGCATGCGCGCGCGCCGATCCGGCCGGATCCTCAACCTGGCGTCGATCTCCGCACGCGTCACCGGCCCCGCGCAGGGGATCTACAGTGCCTCCAAGGCCGCGGTCCTCCTGCTCACCGAGGCCCTCGACGCCGAGATCGCGCCGCTCGGGCTGCACGCGGTCGCCATCTGCCCCGGCGGCGTCCGCACGGACTTCCTCGACGCCTCGTCGAGCCGCCGGCCGGCCACGACGATCGACGACTACGCCTCCGTCGCGGGCACGCTCGCGGCGCTCGACCGCCTCAACCACAACCAGGGCGGCGACCCCGCGCTCCTGGCCCGGGCGCTCGTCACCATCGCGGCGATGCCCGAGCCGCCCACGCGGATGTACCTGGGCGCGGACGCCCTGCACGCGATCCTGCGCACGACCGACGCGGAGCGCGCCGACGCCGAGCGCTACGCCGACCTGAGCCGGTCCATCTCCCACTGACGCACCCCGGCGGGCGGTTCCGCGTGCCCGGCCACGACGACGGTGCGCCCGGGGAACAGCCCTGCGGGGTCGAGGATCTCGGCGAGCAGCCGGACGGCGTCCCGCTCGTCGAGGTGCTCGGTCGGCTCGTCCAACAGGACCACCGCCGCCGGACTCAGCAGCGCCCGCGCCAGCAGGAGCCGTCGCCGCTGCCCGCCCGAGAGCGAATCGGCGCCGTCCTCGAGCGGGGTCCGCACCCCGTCGGGCAGCGCATCGATCCAGTCCCCCAGTCCGACGCGGCGCAGCGCCGCCTCGATCTCGGCGTCCGTCGCGGTGCCGCGCGCCACGCGGCAGTTCTCGGCCACCGTCGTGGCGAAGACGTGCGCGGCCTCGCCGAAGAAACCGACGGACGCGGGCAGGTCGGCGCAGTCACGCGCGGGCACGCCGTCGACGAGGACCTCGCCGCCGCGGTCGTCGAGCCCCGCGAGCGCCAGGAGCAGCGTCGTCTTCCCGGCCCCGGAGGCGCCGCGCACGGCGAGCCGGTCGCCGGGTTCGAGCACCAGGTCGCCCAGTTCGAGCCGCGGATGCGGGGCCACCGGCGCGACACCGGAGGGCACCGCGGGAAGGGTGAGCAGCGGCGCGATCCGGCCCGCGGCGTCGGCGGAGCGCACGTACTGGCGCGCCGCATCGGGAAGCACGGAGACGGCCTCGAAGGCACTGAGCGGGAGCAGGATCAGGATCCCGAGCGTGGTCGCGGCCGCCGAATCGATCCGCGCGACGGCGACCAGCAGCGCGGCGATCACCGCGACACCGATGGCGAGCGGGATCGCGGCGTCCGCGAGCGCGCCGGTGCGGGCGGCGCGGTCGACGGCGGACCGTCGGGCGTCCTCGGCGCGGACGGCGCGGGCCCGCACCTCGTCCAGCCGGCCCGCGACCGCGAGTTCCCCGCCGTGATCGAGCACGGCCGAGGCCGCGGCGCCGAAGGCCTCGCTCTCGGCGGCCTCCGCGGCCGCGCGGTCGCGGGTGGCGCGGGCGGTGAGCCACGGCGCGGCGAGCCCCGCGAGCAGCAGGCACGCCCCGAGCGCGAGCCCGGCGCGCGGATCGAGGAACCACATCCAGCCGGTGGCCGCCACCGACACTGTCGCCGCGACCGTCGCGGGGATCACGGTGCGCACCAGCGCATCGCCGACCGCGTCGACGTCCGATCCGGTCCGCGCGAGGAGCTCCCCGTCACCGAGCCGCACCGACTCCGCGGGCGCGGCACGGGCGAGCCGCAGGTACAGGGCGGCGCGCAGTTCGGTGAGTCCGCGCAGCGCGATGCGGTGGCTCGCGAGCCGCTCGACGTAGCGCATGAGGCCGCGGGTGATGCCGAGCCCGCGCACCGAGGTCACGGCGAGCGACAGCGCCAGCACGGGCGGCATGGTCCAGGCCTTGGTGATGAGCCACGCCGAGAGGCCCGCCAGCGCGAGCGCGCTGGCGGCGGTCAGCACTCCGGCGACGACGGCGGCGAGCGCGGCGAGGGGCCGGGTGCGCATGGCCCGGAGGCAGATCACCAGGTCACGCACGCGCCACCTCCAACACGTCGTCGGCGGCGGCCAGTGTCTGCGGGTCGTGCGCCGCGATCACCACGGTCGCGCCGGCATCTGCGCGGGCGCGCAGCGCCGCGAGCACACGGGCGGCCGAGTCGTCATCGAGGTGCGCGGTCGGCTCGTCGAAGAGCAGCACCGACCGGCCGAGCGCCAGGGTGCGGGCCAGCGCGAGCCGCTGCCGCTGACCGGCCGAGAGGCCGGCGCCGCCGGTGCCCACCGGGCGGTCCCAGCCGCCCTCGGCGACCACCGCGTCGAGGCCCGTCGCGGTCAGCACGTCGGGCACGGAATCCGGCGGCGGGGCGCCCAGCAGCGTGAAATTGTGTGCGAGCGTGCCCGGTTCGAGGTAGGGGTGCTGTGGACACCACGCCACGTGCGCCCACCAATCCGGGCCGCCGGCGAGCGGCGCACCGTCGACCGAGACGCTGCCCGCGTCCGGCACGGCGAGCCCGGCCAGCACGGTCAGGAGCGTGGACTTGCCGCCGCCGTTGGGGCCCGTGACCGCGGTGAGCCGGCCCGGCCGGAAGGTCCCGTCGAAGCCCGACGGTGCCGCACCGTCCCGCCCCTCGACGGTGACGCCGCGCGCGACGAGGACGCCGGGCCGCGCAGTCCCTGCGGACGGTGCCGGCGCGGGCGCGTCGAGCAGTGCGAAGACCCGTGCGGTGGCCTCGATCCCCTGCTCGGCGGCGTGGAAGCCGGCCCCGACGGCGCGCAACGGCCGGTAGACCTCGGGGGCGAGGATCAGCGCGAAAACACCCGCGAACAGGGTCATGTCGCCGTAGACGAGCCGCAGCCCGATGCTCACCGCGACCAGCGCGACGCACAGGGTGGCGAGCAGTTCCAGGGCGAACGAGGAGAGGAAGGCGATCCGGAGCGCACCCATCGTCTCGGTCTCGTTGCGCGCGCCGAGCTCGCGCACCGTCCGCTCCGGGCCGCGCTCGCGCCCCAGCGCCCGCAGCGTGGGCAGGCCGGCGACCAGGTCCAGCAGCCGCGCCGAGAGCCGCGACATGGCCTCCAGGCGGCGCCGGGTGCGATCCCGGGTGAGCAGCCCGATGAGCACCATGAAGATCGGCAGCAGGGGCAGGGTGCCGAGCGCGATGGCGCCGGAGACCCAGTCCGCGAGGAACATCGCGAGGATCAGGACCGGCGTCGCGATGGCGCTCAGTGCCAGCGCGGGGACGTACCCCGTGAGGTAGGGCGGCAGTTCGTCGAGGCCGCGGGTGAGCGCGGTGCGCAGTTCCTCCCGGTCGACGGGGGTGCGTCCGGGCCCGACGGCATCCAGTGCTGCGGAGCGCAGTTCGGAGACGACTCGGTCGGCGGCGCGCCGCTCGATCCGGGCGCGCAGATGGCTCACCGCGACCCGCACCACCACCGCGCCGACGGTCACCGCGAACGGCGCCGTCACGTCCCCGTTCCCGGCGACGAGGCGGGCGAGGGCGGTCGCGAGGGCGAAGGCCAGCGCGATCACCGCGGCGGTCTCGAGGACGCCGCAGGCGACCACGGTGACCATCAACCCGCGGGAGCTCCGGGCGTACCGCAGCAGCCGCGGGTCCACGGGCGCGCTGGTGTCAGGCACGAGGGCTGAGGCCGATCGACGGCGGGATCTGCGCGACCGAGATCCGCGTGCGGAAGACCCAGTAGGTCCACGCCTGGTAGATCATCACCAGCGGCAGCAGCACGATCGTGCACCAGGACATCACGACCAGCGTGTAGTGCGAGGACGCCGCGGCCTCGATCGTGATCGACCGCGCGGGGTCGGTCGCGTTCAGCACGTTCGGGAACAGCGCACCGAAGAGCAGCACGCTCACCGCGATCACCGCCAGCGAGGTCGACAGGAACGCCGCCAGCTCGCGTCCGGCGCGGATCAGCAGGCCCGCCGCCAGCAGCGCGGCGGCGGCCAGCGCCACCATCGCCCAGGTCCACGGCTTGCCGTGCTCGAGCTGCGTCCAGAGGGCGAAGGCCCCGCCGATCACGGTGACGGGCAGCCACATCCGGAAGGCGAGCCTCCGGGCGTCCGCCCGGACGTCACCGTCGGACTTGAGCGCGACGAAGATCGCGCCGTGCAGCAGGAACAGGCCCAGGGTCGCGATCCCGCCGAGCAGCCCGAACGGGTTGAGCAGGTCCCAGACCTCGCTGGTCATACCGCCCCGTTCGTCGAGATCGACGCCGTGCACGATGTTCGCGAAGACCAGGCCCCACGCGAACGCGGGGATCCAGGAGCCGAGGCCGATGCCGACGTCGGCCCAGCCGCGCCACCGCGGCTCGTTGATCTTGCCGCGCCACTCGATCGCGCAGACGCGGGTGATGAGCCCCACCAGGATCGCGAGCAGCACGAGGTAGAAGCCGGAGAAGACCTCGGCGTACCAGACCGGGAAGGCCGCGAACATGGCCGCACCCGCGGTGATCAGCCACACCTCGTTCCCGTCCCAGACGGGGCCGATGGTGTTGAGCAGGACGCGGCGCCGCTCCTCGGCGTCGGGGTGGGAACGCTTGCGGCCCAGGATCGGCATGAGCATGCCGACGCCGAAGTCGAAGCCCTCCAGCACGAAGTAGCCGGTGAACAGGAAGCCGATGGCGAGGAACCAGTAGTCGGGCAGAGTCATGGCGGCCTCCTAGTACGCGAACGAGAGGTGTTCCGACGAGGCCTTGCGGCCCGGTTCCGCGCCCTCGGGGGCGTCGGCGCCGGCGGGCGGATCATCGTCGTCGTGCGGCGGGTCCAGCGGACTGTGCAGGTTCGGCCCCTTGATGACGTACCTCCGGAGCAGGAAGAACCACAGCAGGTACAGGGTGCCGTAGACCGCCGCGAAGGTGACGATGGAGAAGGCCATCATCGTGACCGAGTGACCGGAGACGGCCTGGGCCACCGTGAGCCGGATCGTCTGGTCGCCGTTCGGGTTCGGCACCACGACCCACGGCTGGCGGCCCATCTCGGTGAACACCCAGCCGGAGGTGTTCGCGAGGAAGGGCGTGGGCAGCGCGATGAGGCAGATCCGGCTGAACCACTTCTGGTTCGGCACTCGGCCGCGCCGGGTGACCCACAGGCCCGCGAGCGCCAGCACGCCCGAGCCGATCGACCAGCCCATCATGGCGCGGAACGCCCAGTACGAGACGAACAGGTTGGGGCGGTAGTCGCCGGGGCCGAACTTCTCGACCGCCTCGGCCTGCAACTCGGTGACGCCCTTGAGCGTCGAGTTGGGGTCGCCGTTGGCGAGGAAGGAGGTCACGTACGGCACCTGCAGCACGTGCGTCACCGACTCGCAGTTGTTGTGCGTCCCGATGGTGAGCAGCGAGAAGCTGGCCCCGGTCTCGGTGTGACAGAGCGATTCCGCCGAGGCCATCTTCATCGGTTGCTGCTCGAACATGAGCTTGGCCTGCGCGTCGCCGGTGATGCCGAGTCCCACGGCCGAGACGATCATGACGCCGAGGCCGAACCGGGTGACGGGGCGCATCGACTGCGCCAGCTCGATCGCGTCCGGATCGCCCTTGCGCATGCCGCGCACCATCCACCAGCCGCCGATCGCGGCGACGAAAGTGCCCGCGGTGAGCCAGGCGCCGAAGACCGTGTGCGGGAACGCGGCCAGGGTGGTCGAGTTGGTGAGCACCTCCCAGATGCTCGTGAGCTCGGCGCGGTTCTTCTCCGGGTTGAAGGTGGCTCCCACGGGGTGCTGCATCCAGGAGTTCGCCGCGATGATGAAGAAGGCGGAGGCGTTCACGCCCAGCGCGACCATCCAGATGCAGCCCAGGTGAACGAGTTTGGGCAGCCGCGTCCAGCCGAAGATCCACAGGCCGAGGAAGGTCGACTCCATGAAGAAGGCGACGAGTCCCTCGAGCGCGAGCGGCGCACCGAAGACGTCGCCGACGAACTTGCTGTACTCGCTCCAGGCCATGCCGAACTGGAACTCCTGCACGATGCCGGTGGCGACGCCGAGCGCGAAGTTGATGAGGAAGAGCTTGCCGAAGAAGTTCGTGGCCTTGAGCCACGCCGCCTTCCCCGTCACCAGCCAGATGGTCTGCATCGTGGCGACCATCGGTGCGAGCCCGATCGTCAGCGGCACCAGGATGAAGTGCATCACCGTGGTCATGCCGAACTGCCACCGAGCTATGTCCAATGCGGTCATGCGTGCTCCCTGGGCCGAGGGGTCGGGCAGGCACCGGCGCCGACCCTCCTACTACATTCAGTAGTAATTACTACCGATGGTAGTAGAGATCGCCTCCGATCCCAAGTGGTGAGACACAGCACACGTCGTGGGCCGTGGGCCAACCCGCTGTGTCCACCGTAGGCCCGGGGCGCCGCATCCGCGGGCGAGCGAGGCGGATCCATCGACGCCCCGCGCTCACCCCGCGGTGACCGCGGACCGTCGTTCCGCTCGACGCTGGTGCACGACGCTGGCGGCGACCACGATGACCGCGAGGGCGGTCGACAGTCCGACGGCGCTGCGCTGACTCTCGTCGACGATCATGGCGACGATGACGAAGACGATGAAGGCGATCACGGCGTAGGTGGCCCACGGGAAGAACCACATGCGCAGCGGCGACGGGGTGCTCTCCCGCCGGCGCAGCGCGATCTGGCTGACCGCGATGACGAGGTAGACGAACAGCGCGACGGCACCCGTCGTCGCCAGCAGGTAGCCGAAGAGCTTCTCGGGCAGCACGTAGTTGCCGATCACGGCGAGGAAGCCGAGCAGCATCGACGCCAGGACCGCGACGGCGGGCACTCCCCGCGCGGTGGTGCGCCCCGCGGCGCGCGGCGCGTCCCCGCGCTGCGCGAGCGAGTAGAGCATCCGCGAGGCGGTGTAGAGCGCGCTGTTGAGGCACGACGCGACGGCCACCAGGACCACCACGTCCATGATCCCCGCGGCGGCGGGGATGTTCATGGCCGTGAGGACCGCCTGATACGAGCCCGTCGCCGAGTCCAGCGTGTTCCACGGGACCAGCGCCACCACCACGAAGATCGACCCGATGTAGAACAGGCAGATCCGCCAGACCACCGAGTTGACGGCCTTGGTGATCCCCTTCGCCGGCTCGGGCGACTCCGCCGCGGCGATCGTCACGATCTCCGAGCCCATGAAGGTGAACATCGTGGTGAGCATCGCCGCGATCACCGCCCCGGCGCCGTTCGGCATGAAACCGCCCGTGTCCCACAGGTGGTGCACGCCCGAGACCCCCGAACCGGGCAGCAGCCCGAAGATCGCGAGCGCCCCCAGCACCAGGAAGGCCGCGATGGCCAGGACCTTGATCAGCGCGAACCAGAACTCGAACTCGCCGTAGTTGCCGACGGAGAACAGGTTCGTCACGGTGAGCAGCACCACGACCAGCAGGGCCCACGACCATTGCGGCCCGCCCACCGTCTTCGCCAGGATCACCGCGGCGGCGGTGGCCTCGACGGGGATCACCAGCACCCAGAACAGCCAGTACAGCCACCCGATGCTGCACCCGGCCCAGCGGCCCAGCGCCCGCTCGGCGTAGGTCGAGAAGGAACCTGTGTCGGGGTGGGCGGTCGCCATCTCGCCGAGCATCCGCATCACGAGGATGACGAGCAGGCCGGCCAGTCCGTAGGAGATCAGGACCGCCGGGCCCGCGAGCTTGATCGCGTTGGCCGAGCCCACGAACAGGCCCGCGCCGATCACACCCGCGATCGAGATCATGGTGATGTGCCGGGGTTTGAGGCTGGTACCGAGCTGATCGCGCGCGTCCGTGTCCGTACTCATCCCGCGACGCTATGCCCGTCGCGGCGGAGCCGCAGCCCGTGCCGGGATTGTCCGAAACCGTTAGGGGGTGTTCTCGATCCCCACGTCGATGAGCGAGCGGACCGTCGCATCCATGGGCGCATCGGGCAGGGCGCGGCCGTCGAGCGTGTGCACCCGCGCGCACAGGGTGATCGACGAGACGAGCCACACCCCGTCGTTCATGACCAGATCCACCGGGAAGAGCGGCTCGACCGCGGTGGAGACGCCCTTGTCCTCCGCGGCGTCGAACAGGGCACGCGCCGTGGTGCCGGGCAGGATGCCCTGTTCCGCGGGCGGGGTGACCAGGGTGCGGCCGCGGGCGATCACCACGGTCGCACGGGGCGCCTCGAGGATGCGGCCCTCGCTGGAGGTGAAGATCACGTCGTCGGCGCCCTGCTCCGCGGCGTACCGCGCGGCGGCCATGTTGACCGCGTACGACAGGGTCTTCGCGCCGAGCAGCAGCCACGGCGCATCGGTGCCCAGACCCGTCGAATAGCCCCGATTGAGCGTGATGGCCGAGACGCCCTCGGTCCGCGCCCGCCGCGCCCGTTCGGGCAGCGGCGACACCGTCACGTAGGCGGTGGGGGTGCCGGGCTCCGACTCGCGGCCCCGCGTGTAGACGAGCCGCAGCGCCCCCTCGGCGCTCCCCGCCTCCTCGCCGTAGAGCATCGCGGCGCGCTGCATCGCCGCCCACCAGGCGCCGTCGTTCGGCGCGGGCAGGCCCAGCGCGGCGGCCGAACGGCCCAGCCGGTCGAGGTGCGCCCGCCCCTTGAGCGGCGCGCCGTCGCGCACCAGGACGGTCTCGAAACAGCCGTCGCCGCGGACCGCGCCGAGGTCGTCGGCGTACAGCAGGGGCGCGTCGGGAGCGCGCACGGAACCGTCCAGAGTGACCACCACGGAAGCCATGGCGGCAACAGTATTCGACGCCGCAGAGGGCCGCGCGGGCAGCGGGGTAAGCTCGAGGAGTGTCGACTGAAGAACATTCCACGTCCGGCATCCTGAACCCCGAGGGCACGCCCGACGAGGGCGTGACCTGGCACTACGGGGATCCGTTCGGGGAGCAACGCGCCGCCGAGCGCGGCGCCGCGGTGATCGACCGCTCGCACCGCCGCGTGATCACCCTCACCGGCTCCGAGCGCCTGTCCTGGCTGCACTCGATCACCAGTCAGCACCTCACGCACCTGCCGGACCGGACCGCGACCCAGAACCTCAACCTGGACGGCAGCGGTCGCGTGCTCGACCACTTCCACCTCATCGACGTGGACGGCACGACCTACCTCGACACGGAGCCCGCCGCGCTCGCGCCGAAGGAGGCGCCGCTGAGCCCGGACCTCGCGACCTACCTGCAGCGCATGGTCTTCCGGTCCGACGTGCAGGTGCAGGCGCACGACGACCTCGCGGTGCTGACCGTGATCGGGCCCGAGGCCGAGTCGATCGCCGCCCGGGTGGAGGGCGTCCGCCGCGCCGAGCCCGGCGAGGTGAACCTCATCGTGCCGCGCGACCGGCTGCGCGCGGACATCGACGCCCTCGTCGCCGCGGGCGCGCGCCCCGCCGGCACCTGGGCCTACGAGGCCCGACGGGTCGCCGCCGGCCGCGCTCGGCAGGGCGTCGACACCGACGAGAAGACGATCCCGCACGAGGTGGACTGGATCCGCACCGCCGTGCACCTCGACAAGGGCTGCTACCGCGGGCAGGAGACCATCGCACGGGTGCAGAACCTGGGCCGGCCCCCGCGCCGCCTGGTGCTGCTGCACCTCGACGGTTCCGCCGACGCGCGGCCTGCGACCGGCGACCCCGTGACGCTGGACGGGCGCACCGTCGGGCGGCTCGGCACCGTGGTCGAACACGCCGACTACGGCCCCATCGCCCTCGCGCTGATCAAGCGGTCGATCCCCGACGACGCCGCGCTCGACGCCGGCGGTGCGGCCGCCGCGATCGACACGGAGGTCACCCCCTCCGCGGAGGCCGGGCAACAGGCCGGACGGTCCGCCGTCGACCGGCTGCGCGGCCGGTGACGGCGGGGCGCGTCCTCGCGGTCTGCGTCGTCGCCGAGGAGCGACGGCTCGACCCGCGCAAGCCCGAGCAGCGCACGGCGATCGACAAGCGGCCCGTCGATGGCCCCGTCGACGTGGGACCGCTGGGACCGGCCACCGATCACGTCTGCGACACCCGGCACCACGGCGGCGAGGAGCAGGCGGTGTACGCCTACTCGGAACACGAGGCGCGCCGCTGGGCCCGGGAGCTCGGCCGGGACCTCCCCGCGGGCTGGTTCGGGGAGAACCTCCGCCTGGAGGGCGAGACCACCGACCTCGTGGTCGGAACGCGGCTGCGGGTGGGCGCGACACTCGAGCTGGAGGCGACGATCCCCCGCACCCCGTGCCGCACCTTCGCCCTGTGGTCCGGCGAGGACGACTGGCTGGCCCGGTTCATGGCCCGCGGCGACGCGGGCGCCTACTTCCGCGTGCTCACGCCGGGACCGGTGGCGGCCGGCGACCCGGTGACGCTCACCCACGTCCCGGACCACGGGGCGACCCTGCGGGACCTGTTCCGCGCCACGCGCCCGGACCGGTTGCGTGCGCTGCTCATGGTCGATGACCTGCTGCCGAAGGTCGAACGGGACGCGACGAGGGCCCTCAAACGCGCCGACTGACACCCGGGCGGCAGCACCATCGGCGGGAGCACGCTAAACTGGACGGCAGGAAGAATTACTACACGGAGAAAGGGGCCGCCACCCGCCGGTTGATCCGGTAGCTGGCCGCCCCTTCATTGCGCAAGGGGGTCCCCCATGGGCCGCGGCCGGGCAAAGGCGAAGCAGACCAAGGTTGCACGGGAGCTGAAGTACAGCACCCCGAGTACCGACCTGAAGAGGCTGCAGGACGAGCTGGCGGGTGGCGTGACCGACGAGGCCGACGTTCTCGCCACACACCCCGAATGGAGCGACATCGCGGGCGATCCGTACCGCGAGGATGAGTGGCGCCGCGCCTGACGCGTCGCGTCCTCCCGCTCTCGCGTTCCGCCGTTGGGCACCGTGACCCTGGGTCACGGTGCCTACGGCGTTCCTAGAACTTCGGGTGCGAGCCGCTCAGCACGGCTCCGGTGGAGGCACCGTCGGACTTCTTGATCGTCCCCAGCACCCAGCTGTCGATGTGGCGTGCCGTGAGCACGGCCAGCGCGCGATCGACGTCCTCGGGCGCGACGATCGCGACCATGCCGACGCCCATGTTGAAGGTCTTCTCCATCTCGGCCTGCTCCACCCGGCCGCGCTGGGCGATGAGCGCGAACACGGCCGACGGGCTCCACGTGTTGCGGTCCAGCTCGGCGACGAGTCCGTCCGGGATGACGCGCGCGAGGTTCGCCTCGAGGCCGCCGCCGGTGACGTGGCAGAACGTGCGCACCTGCGTCTCCTGCGCGAGGCGCAGGCAGTCGAGGGCGTAGATGGCGGTGGGCTCGAGCAGCTCCTCGCCCAGCGTGCGGCCGAACTCCTCGACGTAGCCGCCCAGGTCCATGTGGCCCCAGTCCAGCAGCACCTTGCGGGCCAGACTGTAGCCGTTGCTGTGCAGGCCGGAGCTCTTCATGGCGATCACGACGTCGCCGGCGCGCACGTTGTCCGGGCCGAGCACCTCGTCGGCCTCGACGACGCCGACGCCGGTCGCGGACAGGTCGTACTCGCCCTCGGCCATGAGGCCCGGGTGCTCCGCGGTCTCGCCGCCCAGAAGGGCGCAGCCGGCGCGGACGCAGCCCTCGGCGATGCCGCCGACCAGCTCCGCGACGATCTCGGGGACCACCTTGCCGACGGCGATGTAGTCCTGCAGGAACAGCGGCTCGGCACCGGTCACGACGAGATCGTCGACGACCATGGCGACGAGGTCGATGCCCACGGTGTCGTGCTTGCCCAGCGCCTGCGCCACGGCGATCTTGGTGCCGACGCCGTCCGTCGACGCGGCGAGCACCGGCTCCCGGTACTTCTTCAGCGCGAACAGGCCGGCGAAACCGCCGAGGCCACCGAGGACCTCGGGGCGGGTGGCGCGCTTGGCGTGCGGCTTGAACAGCTCGACGGCCCGGTCACCGGCCTCGATGTCGACTCCTGCAGCGGCGTACGAGGCACCCTGCGGCGGGTGGGTGTTGGAATCCGTCACGGATCCATAGGCTACCGGACCGGAGGGCCCCGGGCGTCCGGCGGAGTCGGGGCCCCGCCGGACCGGGCGACTCAGGGACGACGCAACGCGGAGGCGTTGTCGTTCTCGGCCTGCAGCGGGTCGCCCTGCGAGCCGGCCTTGAGCATGTTCTCCAGGACCGCCTTACCCATCGACGTCGACTCGGGCAGCGGGATGGGGTACACGCCGTCGAAGCAGGCCCGGCACATGGACTCGCCGGCGTGCTCGGTGGCCGCGGTCATCTCGTCGAGCGAGATGTAGCCCAGCGAGTCGGCGCCGATCGCGGCGCGGACCGACTCGACCATGGCCTCCACCGAGTCGGCACCGCCGCCGTTGGCGATGAGCTCGGCCGGGGAGGCGAAGTCGATGCCGTAGAAGCACGGCCACTTCACCGGCGACGAGGCGATGCGCACGTGGATCTCCGCGGCGCCGGCCTCCCGCAGCATCCGGATCAGCGCGCGCTGCGTGTTGCCGCGCACGATCGAGTCGTCGACCACGACGAGCCGCTTGCCGCGGATCACCTCGCGCAGCGGATTGAGCTTGAGCCGGATGCCCAGCTGGCGGATCGTCTGACTGGGCTGGATGAAGGTGCGGCCCACATAGGCGTTCTTCATCAGGCCCTGGCCGTACGGGATGCCCGACTCCTGCGCGTAGCCGACCGCCGCGGGGGTGCCCGACTCGGGCACCGGGATCACCAGGTCGCCGACCGCCGGGTGCTCGCGGGCGAGGCGGCGACCGATGTCGACGCGGGTCGAGTGCACCGACCGGCCGTGGATCACGGAGTCGGGGCGGGCCAGGTAGACGTACTCGAAGATGCAGGTCTTCGGGGTGGGCTCGGCGAACCGGGTGGAGCGCACGCCGTCCTCGTCGATGGCGAGCAGCTCGCCCGGCTCGATGTCGCGCACGAAGGAGGCGCCCACGATGTCGAATGCGGCGGTCTCGGACGCGACGACCCAGCCGCGATCCAGGCGGCCCAGCGACAGCGGGCGCACGCCGTGCGGATCGCGCGCGGCGTACAGCGTGTGCTCGTCCATGAAGGTGAGGCAGAACGCGCCCTTCACGGTGGGCAGCAGCTCCATGGCGGCCTGCTCCAGCGTCCGGTCGGCGGCGGCGTGCGCGAGCAACGCGGTGAGGATGTCGGAGTCGGAGGTGGCGATGTTGTCGCGGCGGCCGCCCGCCACGCCCAGTTCGGCCGCCCGCTCCGCGAGCTCGGCGGTATTGACCAGGTTGCCGTTGTGGCCGAGGGCCACGCCGTTGCCCGCGCTGGTGGTCCGGAAGATCGGCTGGCTGTTCTCCCAGGTGGTGGAGCCGGTGGTCGAGTAGCGGCAGTGGCCGATCGCGACGTGGCCCGGCATCGAGCTCAGCGTCTGCTCGTCGAAGACCTGGCTGACCAGGCCGAGGTCCTTGAAGACCAGCACCTGCTGACCGTCGCCGACCGCGATGCCGGCGGCCTCCTGGCCGCGGTGCTGCAGGGCGTAGAGGCCGTAGTAGGAGAGCTTGGCGACGTCCTCCCCGGTGGCCCAGACGCCGAAGACGCCGCATTCCTCCCGGGGCTCCTGCTCCTCGCCCTCGGCGAGCGGGGCGGTGGTGTTGACGACGCTGAGCGGAAGCTGCTGCACGGCTGACTCCTGGGGCTGGGGGCGTGGCCTGATCCGATTGTAAGACCGATCCTCCAGCGGGAACGAATCGCCGAGTATGTTTCTTCCGGGAGTGACGGGAGGCACTGACCTCCATCGGAGTCGGGGGAAGCACCATGATCGGATCATCGCGACGACGGCGGGCCTCGCTCGCCGCGGCCCTCGCCGTCGTCGGAGGGGCCGCGACGGGATGCGCCACGACGGTCGCCGGCAGCCCCGTGGCCGACGGGGCCGCGGTCACCAGCACACCGACGTTCTCCGTCGGCCCGAGCGTGCCCCTCGATCCACCGTCGAACGGGGCACCGAACCTGGCCCAGCTCGCGGGCACTTGGACGGGCACGTACCTGTGCCTCCAGGGCGAGACCGCGCTGACGCTGGCGCTGGTCGACCCCGCCGCCGGCCCGTCCCGGTTCGACTTCTCCGCGACGGCGACCAATCCCGGCGTGCCGAACGGCTCGTACTCGGTGACCCTCGCGCTCGACGGCGCCGACCTCGTCATCGCGCCGGTGGCCTGGATCAACCGGCCCGGGATCTACGAGATGGTGGGCCTGCGGGTGACCGGCCCGATCAACTCCGCCACGACCGTCCTCAGCGGCACCGTCTCGTACCAGGGCTGCTCGACGTTCGAGGTGCGCAGGCAGGCGGCGCACTGATGGCGAAGACAGTCGACCCGGCGGAGATGCGGGCCGCGGTGCTCGCGGTCCGGGAGTGGATCACCGACGATTACGCCCCCGCTCCCCCGCGCGCCGCGATCGCCGCCGCCGTCCGCTCGACGGCCCGCACGCTGGCGCAGGACGCGCCGGGCGGGTCCGTCGAGGTGCGGGTGCCGCCGTTCGTCGCCGTGCAGTGCATCGAGGGGCTCCGACACACGCGCGGGACGCCCCCGAACGTGGTGGAGTGCGCACCCCGCGTGTGGCTGCGGCTCGCGACGGGCCTGGTGACCGTCGACGAGGCGACGGAAGCCGCCGACCTCGCGGCCAGCGGCTCCCGTGCGGGCGAGATCGCCCGGTATCTGCCGATCCTGCGGCTGTGACGACTACGTCGCGGTCCGCACCTTGTTCGTCGCCGCGGTGAGCGCCTGCGTGAACCCTGCGCGGTCGGCCCGCGCGGTCCCGCCGGCACCGTCGCCGCCGATCGAGGTGGCGATCACCAGCACCGCGTAGCCGCGGACGTTCTCGCCGCCGATGAGCTGCTCCTGCTCGAAGCGCGACGCCTTCCCGTCGACGGTGATCGTGCCGGTCGCCCGGGTGAACACGGCCCGGGCGCCCTTCGGCGCACCGGGCAGCGCGACCGGCGTCACCTTCGCATCCATCACGACCCGGTCGGCCGAGCCGGCCTTCGGGCTCATCTCGATCCGGAAGGACTCGCACCCCGCCGGGATCGCGACGGCGCTGTCGACGGAGCCCGACGACAGGGTCTCCGAGAGCGCGGTCCGCTTCGCCTCGTTGGTCGCGACGAGGATGGGCAGGCCCGCGGCGCGGGACAGTGCTCCGCGGTCGACGGCCGGCGCGCAGTGGGCCGGCGTGACCCGGGCACCGGTGAGGCCGTCGCCGACGGACGCGGTGATCCCGGCCAGCTCCTTGGGGCTCACTTTCTCCACCTGGTAGCCCGCGGGGACCTCCGCCTGCGTGAGCAGGAGCTGCGCCGCGGGAGTGGCGGGCTTCGCGGGCGCGGCCGACGCGAGGCCGGCCGGGGCGGCGAGGGCGACGGCCGCGAGGGCCAGGACGGAACGACGGACGGCACGCATGAGGATCCCCCTGTAGGTCGAACGGGCAATGACGTCGAGAATAGTTCATCACTCGTACTCATTGGTGAACACTCGACAGGAACGGTCACCGATCGCGGAGCCGGTCCGATGCCTCGAATCGCCCGCGCGCGCCGCGCCGCGTCTGCAAAGCTGCGAGCCATGGGTGCCGACGTCGATGCCAGGGTGTTCACGCGCGAGGACCGCATGCGGTTCCGTCGCCAGGTCCAGCGCGGAACGGACGCCATCGCCCGCATGCTGGCCGAGGGGCTGTTCACGGACGACGGTGCGCCGCCGGAGCCGCTGCTCGGCATGGAGGTCGAGCTGAACCTCGTCGACGACGAGATGGAACCGGCCATGGCGAACGCGGACGCCCTCGACGCCATCGCGGACCCGGACTTCCAGACCGAGCTGGGCCAGTTCAACATCGAGATCAACGTGGCGCCGCGGCCCTTCGTCGACCAGAGCACCGAGAACCTCGAGGACTCCCTGCGGGAGTCGTTGAACCGCGCCGACGAGCGCGCCCGCGCCGCGGGGTCGAACCTCGTCATGATCGGCATGCTCCCGACGCTCGAGGAGGAGCACTTCGGCAAGCAGTGGTTCTCCGCGAACCCGCGCTACGACCTCCTCAACGAGCAGGTCTTCGCCGCCCGCGGCGAGGACATCGAGATCGACATCGAGGGCGCGCCGCTGCCGGGCGCGGTGGTGGGCGAGCGGCTCGACATCACCTCGGACACCATCCTTCCCGAGGCGGCGTGCACCTCGCTGCAGCTGCACCTGCGGGTGGCGCCCGAGGACTTCGCGGCGCACTGGAACGCGGCGCAGGCCATCGCGGGCGTGCAGGTGGCGATCGCCGCGAACTCTCCCTTCCTCGCGGGCAAAGCGCTCTGGCACGAGACCCGCATCCCACTGTTCGAGCAGGCCACCGACACCCGGCCGATCGAGCTGCGCAATCAGGGCGTGCGGCCCCGGGTCTGGTTCGGAGAGCGGTGGATCACCTCCACCTTCGACCTGTTCGAGGAGAACACCCGCTACTTCCCCGCGCTGCTGCCGGTGTGCAGCGACGTCGACCCGCTCGAGGTGGTCTCGCGCGGCGAGTCCCCCGAGCTGCCCGAGCTGCGGATGCACAACGGCACCGTCTACCGCTGGAACCGCCCCGTCTACGACGTGGTCGACGGGCACGCGCACCTGCGGGTGGAGAACCGCGTCCTGCCCGCGGGCCCGACGGTGGTCGACACGATGGCGAATGCGGCCTTCTACTACGGCGTGGTCCGCGCGCTGGTCGAGGCCGACCGTCCCATCTGGACGCAGATGAGCTTCGACGCCGCGACCGAGAACCTGCACTCCGGCGCCCGTGACGCCTTCGACGCCGGCCTGTACTGGCCGAACGTCGGCTGGATCCGGCCCGACGAGCTGGTGCTGCGCCGGTTGCTCCCCCTCATGGACTCCGGCCTCAAGGCGTACGGCGTGGGCTCGAAGTCACGTGACCGGTACCTCCAGGTGCTCGAGGGGCGGTGCATCTCGCGGCAGACGGGCTCCTCCTGGCAGCGCCAGGCCGTCGCGAATCGCGAGGCGGCGGGCGAGACCCGCGCGCAGGCATTGCGCGGGATGCTGGCCGACTACGTGCAGCTCATGCACGAGGGGAATCCGGTGCACACCTGGGAGGTGTGAGGACCGCTCAGCGGCGCAGCACGAAGAAGAAGGGCGCCGCGCCGCGCAGGTCCATCACGCCCAGCAGGGTCGCGCCGTCGACGCGGCGGAAGTGGTCGTTGATGGGCAGGGCGTCGTAGCTCATCGTGGCGGTCACGACGCCGCGGTGCTCCATCATCCGCAGCCGCGCACGGGGTTTCACGGTGCGTGCGAGCCGCAGCCCGCGACGGGCGAGCGGCGCCGTCGCGGTGAGCAGCGCCCGCGGCAGCCGCATCGATGCGCCCAGCGGCATCGCCGCGGGGTTCACCGGGTAGGGGCCGCGCGGACCGTCGAAGACGAGCGGCTGCACGTCGTCCGCGGAGGCGAAGCGTTTGCCGTGCCACCCGTACAGCTCGAGCAGCCCGTCCATGGGGTGGCCGGTGTCGAGTCCCTCGCCGCGCCAGTCGCCGAGGATGTCGGGCACTTTCGCGGCGGGCAGCGCGTCGTAGAGCGCGAAGGCCTCCGTCGCGGTACCCGCGGCCTGCAGCCGGGCCAGTTCGGCCGCCGGCGATCCCGTGTCCGCGGTCATCGTGCCTCCTCGTCGGTTCGGTCAGTCCCGACGGTACGCGCTCAGCCGCCGAGCAGGTGCGCGAGCGCCCGCTCGACGTTCGGGTGCCGGAACGGGTGCCCACGCTCCTCGAGCACCGCCGGGCGCACCCGCTGGGAGGCGAACGCGAGGTCCTCGGCGCCCTCGCGCCCGAGCAGCAGAGCCGGGCCGAATCCGGGCACGGGGAGCAGGGTCGGCCGGTGCACGGCCCGCCCGAGGGCGCGCGTGTAGACCGCGTTGCGGACGACGCCCGGCGCCACGGCGTTGACGGGGCCCGTCAGGTCCGTGTCCCACAGCGCGCAGTGGTAGACGTCGACGAGGTCGTCGATGCTCACCCACGGCTGCCACTGCCGGCCGTCGCCGAGCCGGCCGCCGAGCCCGACGCGGAACAGGGGCAGGAGCATCCCGAGGGTGCCGCCCTGCGGGGCCTGCACGATCCCCGTCCGCACCGTCACCACGCGGGTGCCCTCCCCCGCGCCGTCGTGCGCCGCGTCCTCCCACCGGCGCACCACCTCGGAGAGGAAGTCCGCCTCGGCGGGCCCGGCCGCGGTCTCGGTCAGCACCTCGTCGCCCCGGTCGCGGCCGTAGTAGCCGACGGCGGAGGCGCTCACGAAGACCGGCACACCGGCCTGCGCCGCGGCCCGGGCGAGCAGGCGGGTCGGCTCGATCCGGCTCGCCTCGACCGCCCGCTTGTGATCGTCGGTGAACCGGCCCGCGATGCTCGCGCCGGCGAGGTGGATCACCGCGTCCGCGCCCTCCAGGGCGGCCGGATCGGGAGCCTCGGGATCCCAGCGGCGCTCGTCCTCGGACTGCGGTGCGCCGCGCACGAGCCGCAGCACGCGGTGGCCGCCGGTGCTGAGGAAGGCGGTGAGGTCCTTGCCGACCAGGCCGGAGGCCCCGGTGACCGCGATCGTGGACGGCCGCAGCCCCGCGTTCGCGGCCCGACGGTGCGCGGCGAGGTCACCGGCGAGGCGGCGGTACCGGAATTCGATGACCTCGGAGAGCAGGCCCTCGGGCACGGGAGTCTGCACCTCGTCGCTCACCCGCGTGTGCGCCGCGTCGACCGGCTCGAAGCCGTGCACGTGCCGCCACGGGAAGAGCCCGGCGGGCAGGGACCGGACGCCGTCTGCGGTCACCTCGTCGACGAAGCGGCGCCCCTCGACGTACCCCGACGGATCGTGCTCGGCGCGCCACTGCAGCCCGCCGGGCAGATCGATCACGGTCACGCCGTCCGCCAGCGAATCCGCCTGCGACCGGAGGCGCATCGGCACCCACGGGGCCTGGAGGCGGGCGAAGGCCCCGGGGCGGGAGAACCAGGCGAAGACCTCGTCCACGGGGGCGTCGATGACTGCCGATCGTTGGATTCCCATGCCTCCACGCTAACGCCGGAACCGTCTCCCCACAGGGTGGGAAGAATCTCCCCGCGCAATCCCATCCGTCGGCCGCACGGCTCCGAATGAGGGGCATGAACAGTGGAAGCAGACGCTTCGCCGTCGTCGGCAGCGGAGTCAGCGGACTCGTCGCCGCACACGAGTTGAGCAGGATCGGCCGGGTCACGCTGTACGAGCGCGACTCGCGCCTCGGCGGGCACGCGCACACCCATGCGGTGGACCTGGGGCTCGGCGCCCCGGTGCAGGTGGACTCCGGCTTCCTCGTCCACAACGACCGCACCTACCCCGTCCTGTGCCGGCTCTTCGACGAGCTCGGCGTCGCGACCCGCGACGCGGAGATGAGCATGTCGATCCGCGACGACGCCCGCGGCGTCGAGTTCGCGGGCGGCAAGGGCCTGCGGGGCCTGATCCCCTCGCCGCGCCGCCTCGTCGACCCGCGGCACGTGCGACTCCTGGCCGAGGTGCCGCGGTTCCACCGCAGCGCCCGGCGGCATCTCGACGACGGCACCGCGGACGTCCCGCTCGGGGAGTTCGTCCGCCGGGAGGGCTTCAGCGACCGCCTCGTCCACGGTTTCCTGCGCCCCCTGGTCGCCGCCGTGTGGTCGTGCCCGCCCGACGACGTCGACGCCTATCCCGCCCGCTACCTGTTCCGGTTCCTCGCCAATCACGGCATGCTGTCGGTGGGCAGCTCGCTCCAGTGGCGCACCGTGGTCGGCGGTTCGGCGCGGTACGTCGAACGGATCGCCGCGGGCGTCGCGGACGTCCGCACCGGCGTCGGTGTCCGCGGCCTGGCACGTACTGCGCGGGGCGTGCGCATCGTCGACGACGCCGGGCGGACGGAGGAGTTCGACGGTGCCGTCGTCGCCGTCCACCCGCACCAGGCGCTCGCGCTCCTCGACGCTCCCACCCCGCTCGAGCGGGAGCTGCTGGGTGCGATCGGATACACCCCGAATCCCGGCCTGCTGCACACGGACACGTCGCTGCTGCCGCGGACCGAGAACGCACGCGGCTCGTGGAACTATCTCGCCGGCGACGGCGGTCGCGTCTGCGTGACCTACGACCTCAACCGGCTCATGGGCCTCCCCGGCGGCGGGGAGACCGCCCTGGTCACGTTGGGCGGCGACGACCTGGTCGATCCGCGTCGGGTGCTCGCGGAGCTGGACTACGAGCATCCGGCGTTCACCGTGGAGTCGGTCGCGGCGGCGCGCAGGCTCGACGAGATCTCGGGCCCCGGGCTGGCTTTCGCGGGCGCTTACCACGGGTGGGGCTTCCACGAGGACGGTGCCGCCTCGGGGCTGCGAGCCGCCGCGCGGGTCGAGGGCGGCACGCCATGACGCCGACGCCCGCGCTGTACGACACGGAGATCGGCCACCTCCGGCGGTCGCCGATCGAGCACGGTTTCCGCTACCGGAGCGCCAGTTGGTTCATCGACGTCGACGCGCCGCCGCGCGTGCCGCTGTGGCTGCGGCCCGTGGTGGGCTTCCGCGCGGCCGACCACCTCTTCCCGGTGACCGACGGTGCCGACACCCTGCGGGCCCGGGTCGAGCAGACCCTGCGCGAGAACGGCCTCGAGGCGCCGGGCGGAGCGATCACCGCCCTGCTCAACGCCCGGTGCCTGGGCTACGTCTTCGATCCGCTCACCGTCTTCTGGTGCCACGACGAGGACGGCGACGTGGCCGCCGTCGTCGCGGAGGTCCACAACACCTACGGCGGCCGGCACGCCTACGTGCTGGGCCCCGAGGCCCGGTCGGGCGCGAGCGTCGCCAAGGAGTTCTTCGTCTCGCCGTTCCACCCCGTCGACGGTGTCTACCGCCTGCGCATGCCCGAGCCGGACGATGCCCTGTCGATCGACGTGGTGCTCGAGCGGCCGGGCCGCGCGCCCTTCACCGCGCACTGGCGCGGCACGCGCAGGCCCGCGACCCCGCGCCGGATCCTGCTCGCGCAGTGGCGGGCCCCGCTCGTCCCGCTCGTCGTCGCTGCGCGGATCCGCGTGCACGGCATCCGTCTCTGGGCCTCCGGCCTGCCCCTGGTACCCCGTCCCGCCACCGTCGAACAGGAAGCGAAGCAGTGACCCTCGAACTCGAAGCGCTTCCCTCCCGCGATCTCGACCTCGCCGTCCCGGTCCCGGCCGGCCCGGGTGCCCGCGTCCTCGGCCGCGCCGCCCGGGCCCTCCTGCGCGGCGCCGCCGCGCGCAGCGGCGTCGCCCTCGCGGGCCCCGACGACACGGTTCCCGCGGACCCCGCGATGATCCTCCACGCACCCGACGCCGTGCACCGCCGGATCGGCACCGCCCGCCTCATCGGCTTCGGCGAGGCCTACGTCGCCGGGGAGTGGGACGCGCCGGACCTCGCCGCGACGCTCACCGCCCTGGCGGAGCGGATGGCCGTGCTCGTGCCCCGCTGGCTCCAGTACGCGCGCGGCCTCGCCGCGATCGCCCGGCCGAAGACCGAGGTCGGCACTCCCGATCACGTGCAGGCCAACGTCTCGCACCACTACGACCTCTCCAACGAGCTGTTCGCGCGGTTCCTCGACGAGACACTGACCTACTCGAGCGCTTTGTTCTCCGCGCAGGAGCTCCCGGACGGCGAGCCGGGCGTCACTCGGGCTCCCGAGCCGGCCGGCGCGACCTGGCCGGCGCTCGCGGACGCCCAGCGCGCCAAGATCGATCGCCTCCTCGACGCGGCGGGCGTCGGCCCCGGAACCCGGGTGCTCGAGATCGGAACGGGCTGGGGCGAGCTGTGCCTGCGGGCCGCCGCGCGGGGCGCGACGGTGCGGTCGGTGACCCTGTCGGTCGAGCAGCGCGCGCTCGCGCTGCGCCGGATCGCGGAGGCCGGTCTCACCGATCGGGTGCGAGTGGACCTGCTCGACTACCGCGCCGTCGACGGCGAGTACGACGCCGTCGTCTCGGTCGAGATGATCGAGGCGGTCGGTGCGGCGCACTGGGACGAGTACTTCGAGGTCCTCGCGCGGCTGGTCGCGCCGCGCGGCCGGATCGCGGTGCAGGCGATCACCATGCCGCACGACCGGATGCTGGCGAGCCTGCGCACCTACACCTGGATCCAGAAGTACGTCTTTCCCGGCGGCATGCTGCCGTCCACCGAGGCGATCGCCACCGCGGCGGGACGCGCGGGCCTCGCCGTCCGCGCCCGACACCGGTTCGGCGCGCACTACGCCGAGACCCTCCGACTCTGGCGCGAGCGCTTCCTCGAGGATCCCGAATCCCTTCCGCGACCCGCGGACTCGGCGACGTTCCGCAGGTTGTGGGAGTTCTACCTCGCCTACAGCGAGGCAGGCTTCCGGTCGGGATACCTCGACGTCCAGCAGATCGTCCTCTCCCCGGAGAAGCCGGCATGACCGGCCGGCACGGGCCCGCCACTCGCACCTCCCTCGTCCGTCCACCGACCTCCCCGAGGAGCATCCGATGAAACGCACCGTTCTCGCCACCGCCGCCGTTCTCGCCCTCGCCGGGGCGACGGCCGCCCCCGCCGCCGCCGCGCCGCTCGGTCCCGTCGGGAAGGTCGACGTCGCCCGCTACGTGGGCACGTGGCACCAGCTCGCCACCGCACCGGCACCGTTCAGCCTGCAGTGCGCGCGCGATACGAGGGCCACCTACCGGATCGTCGACGCGAGCAACGTCTCGGTGCACAACTCGTGCACGACCTGGACGGGTTCGGTCTCCGCCATCGACGGCAACGCCCGGGTCACCGACCCGCGGACCACGGCGCAACTGCACGTGAGCTTCCCTGGCGTGCCGACCCAGGAGTCCCTCGACGGCCCACCGAACTACGTCATCGCCGCGCTCGCCCCGGACTACTCCTGGGCGTTCGTCGGGGACCCGGGGCGGCGCAGCGCGTTCGTGCTGTCCCGGACCCCGTCGGTCTCGCCGGCGCGCTGGGCGGAGATCCGGGCCACTGCGCGGCGGCTCGGATACAACGACTGCACGATCCTGAGCACCCCGACCACGGGCGGGCTCGACCGGATCGCCCCGCTGTGCACGCTGTCCTGAGCCGACCGCCGGCGCCGTCGCCGCACCGAACCGTGTCCGGAACGCCCGGACCCGGTACGGTACGGAAGGACGAAGGAGGCACGTCGATGACCCGTGCGCGAACCGAGGCCGACGAACTGCTCGAGCGCACCGCCGCGGGCGACGTGGGGGCGTTCCGCGACCTCTACGAACGCACCGGCAGGCTGGTCTTCGGCACGGCCCTGCGTGTGATCGGCGACCGCGGCTACGGCGAGGAGGTCACCCAGGAGGTGTACCTCGAGGCGTGGCGGAAGTCCTCCGAGTTCGACGCCACCCGCGGCTCCGCCGAGGCCTGGCTCGTCACCATGGCGCACCGCCGCTCCGTGGACCGCGTGCGCGCGGAACGATCCCGCGGCGATCGCGAGAACACCTTCGCCCAGAACGACTTCCAGCGGCCCCACGACTCGGTGGCGGAGGCGACGGAGCGCCGGGAGGACTCGGGTGCCGTGGTCGACTGCCTCGACACGCTGAGCGAGCCGCAGCGCGATGCACTCACGCTGGCGTATTACGGCGGGCACACGTACCGCGAGGTCTCCGAACAGGTGCAGGCCCCGCTGGCGACGGTGAAGAGCCGCATCCGTGACGGCATCGCCCGCCTACGGCGCTGCCTCGAGCCGCTCGGGTCGCCGTCATGAGCGGCGGGACCGGCCGGACCGACGAGGAACTGCTCGACGACGCCGAGGTGTACGCGCTGCACGCGCTCGACGACGCCGAGCAGGCGGAGGTCGAGGCCGCCCGTGCCGCCGCCTCGCCGGATGTTCGCGAGGACTTCGACTCCCGGGTCGGCGCGGCGCGCGAGACGATGGCCGCGCAGGCCGCGCAGGACGGGGTCGAGCCGCCCGCCGAGGTCTTCGACCGCGTCCTGGCGCGCGTCGTCGACGATCCGGGCGTGACACCGCTCCGCCGCCGGCGCGGTCCGTCCCGCCCGAGCTTCCGCCTCGTCGCGGCGGCCGCTGCCGTCGCCGTCGCGGTGGCGGCCGGCGTCGTCCTCGGGCGCACGGTGCTCACGGACCGCACCGGCCCGGCGCCGTCGGAGACCGAGATCGTGCTCGCCGCACCGGATGCGCGGACCGCGCAGGCGCGGATCGGCGACGCGACGATCTCGTTCATCTACTCCCGCGAGCGCAACGCGGGCGTGCTCCTGATGAACGACGTCCCGCCGCCGCAGGACGGCACCGTCTACCAGATGTGGCTGATGGATCCCGGGGGTGGCGCGCGCTCGCGCGGCACGATGACGCAGGCCGACGTGCGTCCCACGACGACCGCGGCGGTCACGTCGATCGACGGCGCCACCACGTTCGGGATCTCGATCGAGGCACCGGGCGGTGCGGCGACCCCGTCGGACCGGATCGTCACGACCATCCCGATCGCGGCGCGCTGACCCGGCCCGGGTCAGCGGACCCGGCCCACCCCGACGTAGCCGTAGTCGCAGCGCAACTGCGCCTCGGTGAGCGGATACTCCGGGCGCCACCGGCCGTAGCGCACCAGACCGGGCTCGAGGAGCTCCGTGCCCTCGAGCCAGGAGAGGATCTCCGCGCGGGGACGCATGTGCAGCGGCGTGGAGGTGTGCTCGTAACGCCGCCGCACCCAGCGCAACTCGGCGGCGACCTCGGGGTGCGCGGAGTCGTCGGAGAGGTGCGAGAGCGCGATCATGCTGCCGGGCACGACGGTCCGCCGGTAGCGGCGGAGTACTCCGCCGGGATCGTCCTCGTCGGCGACGAAGACGAAGGTGCCGACGGCGAGCACGCCGACGGGCCGGTCGAAGTCGATGAGCCCGCGGGTCACGGGGTGCTGCAGCACGGTGTCGGGATCACGGATGTCGAGCTTGAGCACTCCGGCGTGGGGGTCGTCGGCGATCAGCTGGCGCCCGAGCTCGTACGCGATCGGCTCGCGATGGACGAAAACGGTCCGCGCCGCGGGATTGACCAGCCGCGCCAGCTCGTGCACGGTGCCACCGGCCGTGATGCCCGATCCGAGGTCGAGGAACTGGTCGATGCCCGCGTTCGCCATCGTCTGCACCGCGCGCCGCGCGAAGGTCCGGGTGAGCCGGGCGCCGAGCGCCCAGTGCGGGGCCTCGCGGGCGATCTCCTCGCCGGCGTCCCGGTCGACGGGGAGGTAGCTGGTGCCGCCCAGGAAGTAGTCGTAGAGCCGCGATCCGTTCGGCCGGTCCATGTCCAGCGGGATCGCCGACGGTGCGCCGGTCGGTTCGGGATTCGTCATTGCAACGTCGAATCTAATCGAAGGTTCCGGCCCGCGTAGACTGGTCGAGCAGTTGAGCGACCGAGGAGGGGCATGGCGGAATCCTCGTCACCGCTCGGGTTCCTCGCGCGCGGTGAATCCGTCGTCGCCCTGCTCGTGGACGAATTCCTCATGTCGATCGCCGACGACGTCTACCTGCCGCTCCCCGCCGCCGTGGTCCGCGCGGAGCTGCTCACGGCCTTCCAGTCCGTGATCGCGGTGCTCGGCGCCGACGACTTCGACCCGGCCGTGGGGCGGGACGTCGGCAGGCTGCTCGTCTCGCTGCAGATCACCGTGCCCGCGGGCGCGGCGGCCGGCGGCCGGGCGATCGCCACCCTCCCGGACGCACTGGTCCGGGAACCGTCCGCGGAGGTCCGTCGGCGGACCGCGCTCGTCCTCGCGGAGTACACCGCCGGCTACGCCGAGGCCCTCACCCGCCGGATCATCGACGGGCAGGCCGTCGTGCACCGGGCCGCGCAGCTGGCCCGACGGTCCGCCGAGGAGGGCGAGCGGCAGGCACAGGCCCGCCTGCGCGTGATGTTCGAGCACGCCCGCTCGCCCGTCTTCGTCGCCGACGAGCGGGGCCGGATCCTCGAGGCGAACGCGACCATGACCGCGTTGATGGAGGCCAATCAGGCGCTCCTCGGGGCGTCGGGCGAGGACGTGCGGCCGCTGCTCGCCGAGGACCCCGCCGACGTGGCGCGGGTTCTGCGGGAGCTGGCCGACGCCGACGACGAGGGCGTGACCCGATTCCTCGAGCACCGGCACCTGCGCTTCCGGGGCGACCCGAGCGTGGGGCGTTGGGCGCTGAGCCGGGTCCCCGCCGAGGGCGACCGGCCGGCGCTGCTCGTGGGCGTCGGACACGACGTCACGGAACTGCGGGCGACCCACGCGGAGCTGAGCCACCTCGCCCACCACGACGCCCTGACGGGCCTGCCGAACCGGCGCCGGCTCCGCGAGGACCTCGCCGGCCGGGCCGCCGGGCCGGTGGGCTTCTGCCTCGTCGACCTCGACGGCTTCAAGGCGATCAACGACCGGCTCGGGCACGCCGCGGGCGACCGGTTGCTCGTGGCGACGGCCACGCGGATCCGCACCGCGCTCACCGGCGTCGGGACGCTGTACCGGGTGGGCGGCGACGAGTTCGCGGTCCTCGTCTCCCCGCCCTTCCGGCCCGGCGACGCCGCGCAGCTCGTGCATCGCGCGCTGTCGACGCCCATCGAACTGCCGGCGGCCGACGGCTCCGCGGCGCAGGTGGTGCGGGTCGGGGCGAGCGTGGGCACGACCACGACCACGGAGGCCGGCACCTCCGTGGAGGCGCTCATCGTCGCGGCCGACGCGGGCCTCTACCGCTCCAAGGACGCGCGCCGGGCCTGACGGCGCGCGTGCACCGTCCCCGCCAGCCACAGCAGCAGCACGATCACGCTCGTCGAGAGCACCTGGTCCCGCACACCGTCGTTGGCGATCGCGAGGACGACGATGCCCAGCAGCACCACGAGCACGGCCCACGACAGGTAGGGGTAGCCCCACATCCTGAGCGGCAGGTGCGTCCCCGCACGGTCGGCGCGGCGGCGGAGCACGATCTGCGAGGCGATCGTCGCGAGCCAGGTGACGATGAGTGTCGACCCGACGACGGCCAGCAGCCGGTCGAGCACGTCGGAACCCCAGACGTACGTCGCGGGCACGGCGAGGAAGCCGATCACCGAGCTGGCGAGAACGGCGAGAACGGGCACGCCCGAGGAGTTCGCGCGCCCGGCGACCGCGGGTGCCATGCCGCGCTCGGCGAGCGAGTACAGCATGCGGGAGCTGCCGTACAGGTTCGCGTTGAGCGAGCTGAGCAGCGCCACCACGATGACCACGCCGAGCGTCGTCCCGACCGCGGGTAGACCTGCCGCACGCAGTACGGCCACGAAGGGCTCCTTCGCGACGGCCGGATCGTCCCAGGGCAGCGCCAGCAGGATCACCGCGACGCTGCCGACGTAGAACACCAGGATCCGCCACACGGTCGCCCGGATCGCCCGCCCGACGGTCCGCTCGGGATCCTGGGTCTCGGCGGCGGCGACGGCCACGATCTCGATGCCGCCGAAGGCGAAGGCCACCACCAGCAGCGCCGCCACGACGCCGCTGATCCCGTGCGGCGCGAAGTCGGTGAGGTTGCCCAGCCCGGGCGACGGTGCCGAGGTCCAGCCGAGCAGGTAGCCCACGCCGATGATCAGGAAGAGCGCGACGAAGACGACCTTGATCAGCGAGAACCAGAACTCGAATTCGCCGAAGCCGCGGACGCCGGCCAGGTTCAGCCCGGTCAGCGCGACCATGAAGACCAGAGCCCACACCCAGACCGGCGGTCCGCCGGGCAGCAACCCGTTGAGGATGGCCGCCGCGGCCACCGCCTCGGCGGCGACCACGAGGCACAGCTGCACCCACCACAGCCACCCGACGGCGAAGCCCGCGCCCGGACCGAGCGCCCGGCCCGCGTAGTACGAGAACGCGCCGGGGTTCGGGTCCGCGGCCACCATCTCGCCGAGCATGCGCATGACGGCGATGACCACGAGCCCCGCCACGGCGTAGGCGACGAGGACCGCCGGTCCGGCCAGGGCGATCCCCTTGCCCGCGCCGACGAACAGCCCCGCACCGATCGCGGAGCCGAGGCTCATCATGATCAGATGCCGGGCGCGGAGCCCGGCGTGCAGGCCGGGATCGGTCGGCGCGGCTGTTGCCGTGTTCTCGCCCGACGGTGCCGCCATCAGCCGAAGATCGCGGGCAGCGTGCCCTCGTGCGCGGCGCGCAGGTCGGCCAGCGTCACGCTGAACCGGCCCTGCACCTCGACGGAGTCGCTGCCCTGGTCGACCACGCCGATCCGCACGGCGGGCAGCTCGCGGGCGGTGCACATCGCGGCGAACCGGGTCTCCTCGGTGCGCGGCACGGCGACGAGCACGCGGCCGGTCGACTCACTGAAGAGATGGACGAAGGCGCCTGCAACATCCTGGGCGCCCTCCGGGAGCAGCAGGCGGCAGCCGGTCTCGCCCGCGAGCGCGGCCTCGACGACGGCCTGCCACAGGCCGCCCTCGGACAGGTCGTGCGCGGCGGAGACGAGGCCGTCGCGGGAGGCGGCGGTGAGGACGTCGGCGAGCAGCTTCTCGCGCTGCAGGTCGACCTTCGGGGGCACGCCGCCGAGGTGGTCGTGCTCGACCTGCGCCCAGATGGAGCCGTCGAACTCGTCGTGCGTGTCGCCGAGCAGGTACAGCGTCTCGCCGGGCTCGGTGCCGAGGCCCGTCGGGATGCGTCGGCGCACGTCGTCGATGACGCCGAGCACGCCGATCACGGGGGTGGGCAGGATCGCGGTCGAGCCCGTCTGGTTGTAGAAGCTGACGTTGCCGCCGGTCACGGGGATGCCGAGCTCGACGCAGCCGTCGGCGATGCCGTGCACGGCCTGCTGGAACTGCCACATCACGCCCGGGTCCTCCGGGGAACCGAAGTTCAGGCAGTCGGTGACGGCCTTCGGCGTCGCGCCGGTGACCGCGACGTTCCGGTAGGCCTCGGCGAGCGCGAGCTGGCCGCCGACGTACGGGTCGAGGTAGGTGTAGCGGCCGGAGGCGTCGGTGGAGAGGGCGATGCCGCGCTGGGTGGTCTCGTCGATGCGGATGACGCCGCCGTCGGCGTGCTCGGCGAGCACGGTGTTGCCGCGGACGTAGCGGTCGTACTGCTCGGTGATGAACCTGCGCGAGCAGAGCGCGGGCGAGGCCAGCAGCTTCAGGGCGGTGGCGCGCAGCTCGTCGTCGGAGTCGGGGCGGCGCAGCCCGGCCGTGGTGTCGGCGATGAGCGCGTCCATGAACGCGGGGCGCTCGACGGGGCGCTCGTACACCGGTCCGTCGTGCGCGATCGTGCGGGCCGGCGCGTCGACGACGGTCTCGCCGTGCCAGTCGATGACGAGGTGCTCGCCGTCAGTGACCTCGCCGATGACGGTGGCGAGCACGTCCCACTTCGCGCAGACGGCCATGAAGGCGTCGACGTTCTCCGGCGTCACCACGGCGCACATGCGCTCCTGCGACTCGGACGAGAGGATCTCGGCAGCGCTCATGCCCTCGGCGCGGCACGCCACCTGGTCGAGGTCGACGTACATGCCTCCGTCGCCGGCCGCCGCCAGCTCCGAGGTGGCGCACGACAGTCCGGCGCCGCCCAGGTCCTGGATGCCCACGACGAGCTTCTCGCGGTACAGGTCGAGGCAGCACTCGATGAGCACCTTCTCCATGAACGGATCGCCCACCTGCACCGACGGCAGCTTCTTCGGCTTCTCGTCGGCGTCGAAGCTCTCGGAGGCCAGTACGGAGACGCCGCCGATGCCGTCGAGTCCGGTGCGGGCACCGAACAGGATGATCTTGTTGCCCTTGCCGGAGGCGAAGGCGAGGTGCAGGTCCTCGGTGCGCAGCACGCCGGCGCACAGCGCGTTGACCAGGGGGTTGCCCGCGTACGAGGCGTCGAAGACCGTCTCGCCGCCCACGTTCGGCAGGCCGAGCGAGTTGCCGTAGCCGCCCACGCCGCGCACGACACCGTCGAGCACGCGCCGGGTGTCGGGGGCGTCGGCCGGGCCGAAGCGGAGCTGGTCCATGACGGCGATCGGACGCGCTCCCATGGCCATGATGTCGCGGACGATGCCGCCCACGCCGGTGGCCGCACCCTGGTAGGGCTCGACGTAGGACGGGTGGTTGTGCGACTCCACCTTGAAGGTGACGGCCCAGCCGTCGCCGATGTCCACGACGCCGGCGTTCTCACCGATGCCCGCCAGCATTACCGCGCGCATCTCGTCGGTGGTGGTCTCGCCGAAGTAGCGCAGGTGCACCTTGGAGCTCTTGTAGGAGCAGTGCTCCGACCACATCACCGAGTACATGGCGAGCTCGGCATCGGTGGGGCGGCGGCCGAGGATCTCGCGGATCCGCTGGTACTCGTCGTCCTTGAGTCCGAGCTCGCGGTACGGCTGGTCGACATCGGGCGTGGAGGCGGCGTGGGTCACCGTGTCTACGTGCACCCGCCCAGTTTAGACGGGGGATTCACGGCCCGAGTTTCAGCCAGCGGTCGAGCACCGCAAGCGCCTGCTCCGCGGGTTCGCCGTCGGCGGGCCGGAGCACCAGCTCGGGGCGCTCGGGCGCCTCGTAGGGTGCGCTGACGCCCGTGAACCCGGGGATCTCACCGGCCCTCGCCTTGGCGTACATCCCCTTCGGATCGCGCTGTTCGCACAGCTCGACGGGGGTGTCCACGAAGACCTCGAGGAAGGGCAGCCCCGCCTCCTCGTGCTGGGCCCGGATCCGGTCGCGGTCCTCGCGGTAGGGGCTGATCAGCGAGGCGATCGCCACCGTCCCCGCGTCGGCGAGCAGCTGCGCGACGGCACCGACGCGGCGCACGTTCTCGGCGCGGTCCTCCGGCGTGAAGCCGAGGTCGGCGTTGAGGCCGTGTCGCAGGTTGTCGCCGTCGAGCCGGTACGCGGGCACGCCGCGGGCCACGAGCAGGCGCTCGAGCTCGCACGCCACCGTCGACTTGCCCGACGCCGAGAGCCCCGTCAGCCAGACGGTGCCGCCGCGCGTCGCGCGGTCCTCGCGCCGGACCGCCGCGCCGTGCCAGACCACCGCGCTCGAGCGCAGCGTGGGGCCGGTGATCATCCCCGCGGCGACGGTCTCGTTGGTCTGCGGGTGCACCAGCACGAAGCTGCCCGTGGTGCGGTTGCGGCGGTAGGGGTCGAACAGCACGGGCCGGCGCGCAGTCAGCCGCACCCGGCCGATGTCGTTGAGGCCGAGCTCGGCGGCGTCCTGGTCGCGGTGCAGCGTGCTGGTGTCCAGCCGGTAGTCCAGCGCCTCGACCCGCACCGGCTCGGAGGTGTGCGCATGCAGCATCCGGTACTCGGCGCCGGGGGTCAGTACGGCGGTGTCCGAGAACCAGCACAGCGTGGTGTCGAGATCGGTCGCGGACTGCGGGCGGTTCGCGGGGCGGCACAGCACGTCGCCCCGGCCCACGTCGAGGTGGTCGGCGAGCCTGATGCACGCGGCCTCCCCCGCCTCCAGCCGGTCGGCCTTCGCGCCGCCGGGCCGGTAGAGCTCGGCCACCGTCGTGGTGAAGCCCGACGGGAGCGCGACCACCTCGTCGCCCACCGCGAACGCCCCGGAGGCGACGGTGCCGGCCACGCCCCGGAAGTCGCTGTCCCGCGGCCGGATCACGTACTGCACGGGCAGGCGGGCGTCGATGAGGTTCTTGTCGCTCACCACGTGCACGTTCTCCAGGTGGTAGAGCAGCGACGGGCCGTCGTACCACGGGGTGTTCGCCGAGCGCTCGGTCACGTTGTCGCCCAACAGCGCCGAGACCGGGATGGCCTCCACGTCGTGCACCTCGAGCTTGGCCGCGAACTCCGCGAACTCGGCGCGGATGGCGTCGAACCGGGCGCGGTCGAAGCCGACCAGGTCCATCTTGTTCACGCACAGCACGATGTGCTCGACGCCGAGGAGCGAGGTGAGGAAGGTGTGCCGGCGGGACTGCCGGGTGAGCCCGTGCCGGGCGTCGACGAGGATCAGCGCGACGTCGGCCGTGGAGGCCCCGGTGACCATGTTGCGGGTGTACTGCTCGTGCCCGGGGGTGTCGGCGAGGATGAACTTGCGGGTGGCCGTGGCGAAGTAGCGGTGGGCCACGTCGATCGTGATGCCCTGCTCCCGCTCGGCCCGCAGGCCGTCGGTGAGCAGCGCGAGGTCCACGCCCTCCTCGCCGCGGGCCGCGGTGGTCGCGGCGACCGCGCTCAGCTGGTCCTCCAGGACGGACTTCGATTCGTAGAGCAGGCGCCCGATGAGCGTGGACTTGCCGTCGTCCACACTGCCGGCCGTCGCGATGCGCAGGATCTCCATCAGAAGTACCCCTCCTTCTTGCGGTCCTCCATGCCGGCCTCGGAGATCCGGTCGTCGGCGCGGGTCGCGCCGCGCTCGGTGATCCTGGTGGTGGCGACCTCGGCCACGACGGCCTCGGGGGTGGTGGCGTCCGATTCCACGGCGCCGGTACACGTCGCGTCTCCGACGGTGCGGAAGCGCACCGTCCGGCGCTCGGGCGTCTCGCCGGGCAGCGGCGCGACGAGCGGGCCCGTGGACAGCAGCATCCCGTCGCGCTCGATCACCTCCCGCTCGTGCGCGTAGTACAACGCGGGGAGCGCGATCGACTCGGCGGCGATGTACTGCCAGATGTCGAGCTCGGTCCAGTTCGACAGCGGGAAGACGCGGATGTGCTCGCCGCGCTGGTGCAGGCCGTTGAAGATGGTCCACAGCTCGGGGCGTTGCGCGCGCGGGTCCCACTGACCGAAACGATCCCGGAAGCTGAAGACGCGCTCCTTGGCGCGCGCCTTGTCCTCGTCGCGGCGGGCCCCGCCGAACGCGGCGTCGAAGCGCTGCTCACCGATGGTGCGCAGCAGCGTCGCGGTCTGCAGCCGGTTACGGGTGGCGCCCGGGCCGGTCTGCTCCACGACGGCGCCCGAGTCGATGTCGTCCTGCACGCTGCCGATCACGAGCCGCAGCCCGCGTTCCTCGGCGAGCTGGTCGCGGAAGGCCAGCACCTCGTCGAAGTTGTGCCCGGTGTCGATGTGCAGCACCGGGAACGGGATCGCGGCGGGCCAGAAGGCCTTCGCCGCGAGGTGCACCATGACCACCGAGTCCTTGCCGCCCGAGAACAGCAGCACGGGCCGCTCGAAGGTGGCCGCCACCTCCCGGAAGACGTACACCGCCTCCGCCTCGAGGAGCCGCAGGTGATCTGCGGCGACCGTCGTTTCCACCACCATCCGCCTCCGGTTCATATTTGGACCATATCGGTCCATTCCTGTTCCGGAGATTAGAACGTGTTCTTGCTCGCTGTCAACAGCCTCACCGCGCGGGCTTGCGACCGCCGATACGCACGGTGATCCGGTCCGCGGCGGCGATCAGCGCGGCCGCCCGCTCGGCGATGCCCGCCTCGTCCAGTTCCGCGCTGACGTACAGGCTCGCGACCATCGCCTGCGCCCCGTCGGCGTCGAAGACGGGCGCGGAGATGACGCTGACGTTCTGCGGCTCCCCTGCCGCGCCGGCCTCCCCTGGGAGGTGAACACGGTCGCCGATACCGGCCACCACCTCGCCGAGCAGGGCCCGCAGCTCCGCCGGTATGTCCCCCGGAACGCCGGCCATGAGCCGGTACAGCTGCTGCCCGGCGGGGGTGAGCAGCTCCACGAGGTAGCCGTCGGCGCGACAGGTCTCGATCACGCGCGCCAGCCGGTCGCCATCGGCCCGCACCCGATCGCGCGCGAGCCAGCGCTCCAGCCGGCCCGTGCGATCCCACAGGACGTACATGAGCCCGATCGGCGGCGTGAACGGGTAGCTGTCGCCCACTTTCACCATCGCGGGGCGCCCCGGATCCACGGCCACGTCGAGCACCGTCACCCGGTCGCCCACGACACCCGAGAGCGAGACGGGGTGCCCGAACGCCTCCCACAGTCCGGTCAGGACGTCGCCGCCGGCGGGGTCCGCGCGCAGCGACGTCCGCGCGGCACGACCGAGCGGGATCAGGGCCGGGCCGAGCCGGTAGGTCTTGTCCCGGTCGTCGCGGATCAGATAGCCCGATTCGACCAGCGTGGCGGCGATGCCGAGGCAGGTCGGCTTGCTCAGCCCGACGCGCCGCGCGAGCTCCGAGAGGCCGAACCGCTCGCGCTCGTGCCGGGAGAGGAAGTCGAGCACGGCCACCACCCGCGCGGTGGGCGGCGAGGTCCGCCCCGCCCCGCCGCCGGGTTCCACGGGCTCCACCGGATCCGTCATCGAGACTCCTTGACACTCGTCGCCGCCTGCGCCTACGGTCTGGAACAGGTTCTACCGCATTGGTCCACATTTGTACCACTACCGGAGGTGGGATGTACAGCGATCCGCTCGTCGCGGCGATCACCGAGGCCGAGGGCCTCGTCGCCGCGGCCCCGCACATCGAGAACGACGCCGACCTGCTGGAGGGGCTGCAGTACCTGGCGCAGGGCGTCGCGGCCTGCGTGCACGGCGCCTTCCACTTCGACAAGGACCATCCGTTCCTGCTCAGCGGCGCCGGCCCGTTCACCAAGATGGGACTCGACAACCCGGACACGCTGTACTTCGGCGCGCGGGTCGACGGGGCGCACGAGTACGTGATCACCGGCCGCCGCGGCACCACGTGCGACATCAGCTTCCAGGTGCTCGGCGGCGGCGAGTACACCGACGACAACGTGCCGGCCAGCACCGTCGCCTTCGACGACCGCGAGCTGACCGTCGACGACCAGGGCCGGTTCGAGGTCCGCTTCGGTCCCGGCGAGCCCGTCCCGGGCTCCTACTACCGGCTCCCTCCGGGCAAGGCGCAGTTGGTGATCCGCGAGGTCTTCGACGACTGGTCGGCGCAGCGCAGCACCTTCGCGATCGCCCGCGCCGACACCGCGGGCACCGCGCCGCCGCCCGTGACCGCCGAGTTGATGGCGAAGCGGTACTCCTCCGCCGGCAAGCAGCTGGTCAACCGCGTGAAGACCTGGCTGCAGTTCCCCAAGTGGTTCTACGATCCGCTACCGGTGAACACGCTGACGGCGCCGCGGCTCACGCCGGGCGGGCTCGCCACCCAGTTCTCCTCCGTCGGCCACTACGACCTCGCCGACGACCAGGCCCTCATCATCACCGTGCCCCGCGGCGACGCCCCGTACCTGGGATTCCAGCTCGGCAGCCTCTGGTACATCTCGCTCGACTACATCCACCACCAGACCTCGCTGAACGGCAGCCAGGCGCAGGTGGATCCGGACGGGATGATCCGGATCGTGGTCGCGCAGAACGATCCCGGCATCGCCAACTGGGTCGAGACGCTCGGCCACCGGCGCGGCTACCTGCAGTTCCGCTGGCAGCGCACCGCCTCCCCCCTCACGGCCGCCGACGGCCCCACCGCCGAGGTGGTCCCGCTCGCGGCGGTCGCCCAGCACCTCCCCCACTACGAGGCCAACCGCATCGACCCCGCATCCCGGAGCGCACGGATCGCGGAGCGGCAGCGTCTCATCGGCGAAAGGATGGTCGGCTGATGCCCGGTCTGGGACTGGACGGCAGGGTCGTCGTCATCGCGGGGGCCGGCCCGGCCCTGGGAGCCGTCCTCGCCCGACGGTTCGCCGACGAGGCCGCGCAGGTCGTCCTCGTCGCGCGGAGCGCGGAACGACTGGAGGCGATGGCCGCCGAGATCAACGGTGCCGTCGCGATTCCCGCGGACATCACCGACGAGGCGTCGCTCGCCTCGCTGGCGACACAGGTGCAGGAGCGATTCGGCCGGGTCGACGCGGTGATCAACAACGCCTTCACCTACCCGTCGATGCAGCGCTTGGCGAAGACCGACCCCGCCCACATCCTGCAGAGCGTCGACCTCATGGCCCTCGGCGCCCTGCGCACCGTGCTCGCCTTCCGCGAGGCGCTCGCGGCCGCGGACGGTGGCGGCGCCGTGGTCAACGTGAACTCGATGGTGATCCGCCACTCCGACCTGCGGTACGGCGGCTACAAGGCCGGTAAGACCGCGCAGCTCGCGCTGGCGCAATCACTCGCCACCGAGCTCGGACCGGAGGGTATCCGGATCAATTCCGTGGTGCCGGGCTGGATCTGGGGCGACACGCTCAAGGCCTACTTCGAGTACCGCGCGAGCACCAAGGGCGTCACGGTCGAGGAGGACTACGCCGATGCGGCGAAGAACTCGGACCTGCGGCGCCTGCCCACCGAGGACGAGGTGGCCTCGGCCGTCCTCTTCCTCGCCTCCCCCCGCGCGTCCGGCATCACCGGCCAGACGCTCGACGTCAACTGCGGAGAGTTCCATGTCTGAACGCGACACGGTCGCCGGCACCCGGGTCGGAACAGCCGACGACCTCCACGAATCGGCCATGCGGCGCACCGGCCTCAGCGACTTCGGCGACCCGTCGGACGGGTACCGCGAGGCCCTGCAGGTCCTGCTCGACTCCTACCGAGAGGAGGCGGCGCTCACCGAGCTCGGCTCGAAGCTCTCGCGCGTCTTCCTCCGCGGCGCCCTCTCGGCCCGGCTCATCAGCGAGGCCGCGTTCGCGGCGAACCCGGCCCACGCCGAGACCGCAATCGAGCGGCCGATGTTCGTCACGGGACTCCCCCGGTCCGGCACGACGGCGCTGCACCGCCTGCTCGACGCCGATCCCGGCAACCAGGGCCTGCAGATGTGGCTGGCGGAGGTCCCGCAGCCGCGGCCGCCCCGCGAGACCTGGGACGCGAACCCCGTCTACAAACTGCTCGATGAGCAGTACGCGCAGCACCACACCGAGCACCCGGAATTCATGGGGCTGCACTACATGTCGGCCTCCGAGGTGGAGGAGTGCTGGCAGCTGCTGCGCCAGTCCGTGCACTCGGTCTCGTACGAGTGCCTCGCGCACGTCCCGTCGTACGCCGCGTGGCTCGCCGAGCAGGACTGGACGCCCGCGTACCGCCGGCACAAGCGGAACCTGCAGCTGATCGGCATGAACGATCCCGGCAAACGCTGGGTGCTCAAGAACCCGAGCCACCTCTTCGCGCTCGACGCGGTACTCGAGGTGTACCCGGACGCACTGATCGTGCAGTGCCACCGCCCGGCGGAGACGATCATCGCCTCCGTGTGCTCGCTCGCGCAGCACGCCACGCAGGGCTGGTCGACGGCCTTCACCGGCGCGACGATCGGCGCGGACCAGCTGGACACGTGGTCGCGCGGCCTGGCCGCCTTCGACGAGGCCCGTGCCCGGCACACCGCCGCGGGCCGCGGCGCGCAGTTCGTGGACGTGGACTACCGGGACCTGGTGGCCGATCCGCTCGGCACCGTCGGAACGATCTACGACTCCTTCGGCCTGGAGCTGACCGACGATGCGCGGCGGTCGATGTCGGCGATGCACGACACCAGTCGCTCGGGAGCCCGGCGCCCCAACCACACCTACTCCCTCGAGGACTACGGACTGACGGAGGAATCCGTTCGCGCCGCGTTCGCCCGCTGACCGACGAGAGCTCCTACCCCGGGGCACGGCGCACCGAGGAGGGCTCCGGACCGCGGTCGATGCTCTACCGGCTCGGCCCGTCGGTGACGCGCTCGCCGGCGGTGGACGCGAGCGTCGCCCAGCAGTCCGGACAGTGGCTCGTCACGATCCAGTTCGACGACGCCGACACCCGGGCGGGCGGCTGCACCGAACAGCAGGCGCGCGACCTCGCACAGCAGCTGAAGCCGTCCTGACCGCGGACGGTCGGGACGGCTTCGGCTGCGGCAGAAGGTCAGTGCGCGGCGACCGACTTCGCGTCGGCGGGCTCCTCGGCGGCGTGGTCGTCGACCATCGTCGCCTCGTCGAACGGGTCCTGCTTGTCCAGCACGCGCTGCGTCTGCGCCAGGTCGACCGTCGAGGTCCACTTGCCGATGAGCAGCGTGGCGATCGCGTTGCCCGAGAAGTTGGTGAGCGCGCGGGCCTCGGACATGAACCGGTCGATGCCGACGATCACGCTGACGCCGCCGAGCAGCTCGGGGCGGTGGCTCTGCAGGCCGCCGGCCAGCGTCGCGAGGCCGGCGCCCGTGACGCCCGCGGCGCCCTTGGAGGCGATCATCATGAACAGCAGCAGGGAGAACTGCTCGGCGTAGCTGAGCGGCGAGCCCATGGCGTCGGCGATGAACAGCGAGGCCATGGTCAGGTAGATGGCGGTGCCGTCGAGGTTGAAGGAGTAGCCGGTGGGCACCACGATGCCGACCGTCGTCTTCTCCACGCCCGCGTGCTCCATCTTGGCGATGAGGCGCGGCAGGGCGGATTCGCTCGAGCTGGTGGCGACGATGAGCAGGTATTCGCGGCCCAGGTACCGGGCCAGCTTGAACACCGACAGGCCCGTGACGAAGCGGAGCAGCGATCCCAGGACGACGAAGACGAACAGCGCGCAGGTGATGTAGAAGGCGAGCATCAGCCAACCGAGCTGGATGACCGCGTCGAAGCCCGTCGCGCCGACGACGGCGGCCATGGCCCCGAAGGCGCCCACCGGCGCGAGCCAGAGCACCATCACCAGTACCCGGAAGACCAGCTTCTGCAGAACACCGATCGCCCGCACGACCGGCTCGCCCGCCGGCCCCATGGCCTGCAGCGCGAAGCCGACGAGCAGCGCCACGAAGAGGGCCTGCAGCACGCTGCCGGCGGTGAGCGCGGAGAACAGCGTCTCGGGCACGATGCCCTGGATGAAGCCCCAGGTGCCGCCCGCGGCGTGCGCCTGGTCGGCGTACTTCGCGCCGACGGTCGGGTCCGCGTGGATGCCGAGACCCGTGCCGGGCTTGAGCAGATTGCCCACCACGATGCCGATGCCGAGCGCGAACGTGGACATGCCGATGAAGTAGCCGAGCGCGAGGCCGCCGATCTTCCCGACCGACGCCGCGGCCCGCACCGACCCGATCCCGAGCACGATGGTGCAGAAGATCACCGGGCTGATCATCATCTTGATCAGGCTGACGAACAGGTCGCCGAGGGGCTTGAGCCCCTTGCCGAACTCGGGGGCCACCAGGCCCACGATCACACCGGCCACGACGGCGACGATCACCGCGATGTACAACCAGTGCGTCCGGTCGCGTTTTCCTTGAGCCGCCACGGGGTCCTCCTCGATCGATGGGGCTGAAAGCCTGGATCGATACTGCGAGAACTGTGACCTGCAGCACAGCTTGTGTTCATTGTGTAAACGTCTTCACTGTGAGGAACAGAGCACGCAGCGTCGCCGCCCAGTCCTTCCTGACCCAGGTCGCGATCCTGCTGACGATCGCCGTGGGCGCGTCGTGGCTGGTCGTGACGCAGGCCCGGGACGACGGTGACCGCACCGCCCGGGCGCAGACCCGCGCCGCCGCGGTGGCACTCGCCGCGTCGCCGTCGACGGTGGCGGCGCTCGCCGCCCCCGACGGGCCGGCGGTGATGCAACCCGTCGCGGAGCGGGTCGGCGCCCTCGGCGGCCTCGACTTCGTGGTGGTGATGCGGCCGGATCGCACGCGCCTGAGCCACGCCGATCCCGCGCTGATCGGAGGGAAGTTCACCGGGACCATCGACCGGGCGCTCGCGGGTGAGACCTTCACGGAGACCTACGCCGGCAGCCTGGGCCCGTCGATCCGCACCGTGACGCCCGTGCACGACGCCTCCGGTTCGCTCGTCGGGCTCGTCTCCGCGGGTGTCACGCGGGCCCGGCTCGGGGATCAGGTCCGCGACGCGCTGCCGCGCATCCTCACGGTGGTCGCGGCCGCGCTGCTGCTCCTGGTGGCGCTGTCCGCGCTCGCGCAGCGGCGGCTGCGGCGGCAGACCCTGGGGCTCTCGGCGCACGACCTGCGCGGCCTGTACGAGCATCACGACGCCGTCCTGCACACGCTCTCCGAGGGCCTCATCGTCTTCGACGCCGACGCCCCGGACGGCCCGGCCCGGGTGGTCAACGACGAGGCCCGCCGACTCCTCGCACTCCCGGACGGCGACGTCGGACAGGACGACCTCCCGGCGTCCCTGCGCGGCGCCACCGATGTCGAGGACGAACTGCACGTGACCGGCAACCGCGTACTGCTCGTGAACCGCCGCCCGGTCGCCGGGCCCACCGGTCCGCTCGGGACCGTCCTCACGGTGCGCGACCGCACCGAACTGCAGACGGTCCTCGGGGAGCTCGACACCGCCCGGTCCCTCGCCGACGCGCTCAGCGCCCAGGCGCACGAGCACGCCAACCGGCTGCACTCCGTGGTCACCATGATCGAGCTCGGCGAGGAGGCCGCCGCCGCGGACCTCGCCGTCGCCGACCGCTCCTCCTCCCAGGAGTTGATCGACCGCCTCGCGGGGGACCCCGCGCCGTCCGCCGTCGCGCTGCTCGTCGCGAAGACCGCAGCGGCGTCCGCGCTCGACGTCGAGCTCACCGTGGCGGAGGGCACGGACCTCGCCCGGGCGCCGCTCCCCGACGTCCAGTTGCTCACCCTCCTGGGCAACCTGGTGGACAACGCGATCGACGCCGCGGGTCCCGGCGGCTGGGTCGAACTCTCGGCGTCGAACCCCGGCCGGGCCTGGGAGTTGCGGGTCGCCGACAGCGGCCCGGGCATGTCCGCCGACGAGTTCGCCCGGGCCCGGGAACGCGGCTACTCGACGAAGGACCGCAGCGGCCGGCTGCACGGCGGCGGGCTCGGGCTCGCGCTGGTCGACCAGGTCGTCCGCCAGGCGGGTGGCACGATCGAGGCGGAGCGCGCGCCGTCGACGGTGACGGTGCGCCTCCCGGAAGGAGAGCGATGACGATCCGGGTGCTGGTGGTCGACGACGAGCCGCAGATCGCCCGCGCGCACGCCGAATACGTCCGGCGCGTGGACGGTTTCGAGCTGGTCGGCGTCGTGGGCACGGCGGGCGCAGCGCTGCAGGAGGTCCGACGGTCCGCCGTCGCCGGCCCGGCCGTCGACCTGGTGCTCGCGGACGTGGGGCTGCCGGACCGCAGCGGCCTCGACCTCGCCGCCGACCTCGCAGGCGTCCGCCCGCGGCCCGACGTCATGGTGATCACCTCGGCGCGGGACATGGAGACCGTGCGCGGCGCGATGGCGAGCGGCGCGATCCTGTACCTGATCAAGCCCTTCACCTTCGCCGCCTTCGCGGACCGGCTGCGCCGGTACCTGTCCTTCCGTGATGCGCTGGGCGGCGGCGACGTGGGGCAGCGCGAGGTGGACGCCGCCTTCGCGGCGCTGCGGGAGGCACCCGCGGCGACGACGGCGCCGAAGGGGCTGGCACCGTCGACCCTGGAGGCCGTCACCGGCGCACTGCGGCACGCGGACGGTCCGCTCGGCGCCGCCGACGTCGCCGCGCGGACCGGGATGTCGCGGGTGACCGCGTGGCGCTACCTCGAGCGCCTCGCGGACGACCGGCTGTGCGAGCGGGTCACCGAGTACGGCGGCCGCGGCCGCCCGGAGGTGCGCTACCGCTGGCTGTGATCAGCGGATCGTGACGCCGTGCAGATCCACGTACTTGTAGAGGTTCCAGTCCAGGCCCTTGACCCGCGCGGGCGCGACGTACGTGGCCGGTGAGACCACCAGGTCGATGATGAACTGCTGATCCAGCAGGTACTCGGTGTACTCGTGCAGGACCGCGGACCGGGCCGGGCCGGCTTCCCCCAGACGTCCGACCAGGGCGGTGTACTCCGCTGTCGAGAAGCCCGACAGGTTCCCCTTCGGCTTGAAGGGCGCGGCGCCGGCGGCGAGAGTGAGCGGATCGGACTGGCCGAAGCCGTGCGGGCCCACCCACAGCTGGTGCCGACCGGACTTGAGGAACGGCGAGAACGCCGCCTGCTCCCGGGGGTCGAGGTCGACTGCGATCCCCACCTGCGCGAGGTCGTTCTGCACGATCGCGGCGATCGACGGTGCGGCCGCAAGACCGGTCGGGTAGCTCAGGGTGAGCGGGCGCGGCCCGCCCGCCTCGGCGAGCAGAGCACGCGCGCGGCCGGTGTCCTTCCGGTAGCGCGCGGCGGCTGCGGCATCGTATGCGGGAGAGGTGTCCGCCCACGGCGCCGCACTCGCGACCGCCGTACCGGCGAACACCTCCGCCGCGATCCGGTCCCGGTCGACCGCGTACGAGATCGCCTGCCGCACGCGCTTGTCCGCCAGGTCAGGCGCGGCGACATTAGCGCCCACGTAGTAGGCGGCGTCCTCGACGTCACCGGTCGTGATGCGGTACAGCGATTCGTCGCGGAACTGCCGCAGCGCGCGGGGCGCGGCGTCGAGGACGAGGTCCGACTGGCCGGCGCGGATCGACGTGAGCAGCGCGCCGGGGTCGCGAACCACCCGCAGGGTGACGCCGTCGAGGCGCGCCGGGCCGCGCCAGTGGTCGTCGACGCGGCGGAACCGCACGCTCGTCCCGACCTCGCGGCCGTCGAACCGGAACGGACCCGTGCCGACGAGATTCGTTCCCGCGCGCAGCTCCGCGGCGGACTCGGCGTCCACGAGCAGCATGAACTCCAGCAGATCGAAGACGTTCGGCGGCGGGGCGGCGAAGCGCAGCACCGCGGTGTGGGGGTCCGGGGTGTCGACCACCGTCACCGCCTTCGCCGCCGCCTGCAGCTGCGAGCCCGCGGCGTCGGAGGCGTACACCGAGACCGCGTACGCGACGTCCTTCGACGTGAAGGGGCGGCCGGTGTGGAAGCGGACGTCGTCCCGCAGGCGCAGCGTCAGGCTCCTGCCGTCCGGCGCCGCCTCCCATGAGCGCGCCACCGCGGGCTCGGGCGTCCGCGTGCGCCGGTCGTAGCGGATCAACGTGTCCCACACCAGGAGGCCGATCGCCATCGTCGTGACGGACTGGCTGTGGATCGACTTCGGGTCGATGTCGGCCAGCGACCCGAGCACCAGGGTTCCTCCGCCCGTGCCGGGCGCGGCGTTCGCCTCGCGCGCCTGCTGCACCGCGGACGTGCAGCCCGACAGGGCCCCGGCCGCTCCGATCCCCAGCGCTCCCAACAGGACCGCGCGCCGCGATACCCCGCTCATCGGTCTCCCTCCCGCCGCGCCCGCTGCACCGCGGGGTCCGGGACCGGCACGGCGGCGACGAGGTCGCGCGTGTAGTCGGATCGCGGCGCCGTCAGCACGCCCCGCGCCGGTCCCTCCTCGACCACGCGGCCGCGGCGCAGCACCACCGCGCGGTCCGCGATCTCGCCCACCACCGCCAGATCGTGGGTGACGAACACGGCGGCGAATCCGAACTCGGCGTGCAGCTCCCGGAACAGGCTCAGGACGCCCGCCTGCACGGAGACGTCGAGGGCGCTCGTCGGCTCGTCCGCGACCAGGAGCTCCGGCGCCGACGCGAGTGCCCGCGCGAAGGCCACCCGCTGGCGTTGCCCACCGCTCAGCTCGGCGGGCCGGCGGCGCAGGACGTCGGCCGGTAGGCGTACGGCGTCGATCAGATCGGCGGCGCGCTCCCGCAGGATCCGGTTGTCGCGTTCGCCGGCGATGTGCATCGGCTCCACCACGATCCGTCCGACGTCCCAGCGCGGATCGAGCGAAGCGTAGGGGTCCTGGTGGATCAGCGCGAGCCGGGTCGCCCGCACATCGACGAGCCCCGCATCGGCGCGTTGGAGCCCGAGCAGCACCCGGCCCAGAGTCGTCTTGCCGGAACCTGATTCGCCGACCAGTCCCACGACTTCGCCACGTCCCACCGTGAGGTCGACACCGTCGAGCGCAGTGGTTCCGTCGAATTCGACGCGCAGGCCCTCGACACGGGCGACCGGCTCCGTCGCGGCCGGGACCGGTGCGGGTGCGGCCGCGGCCGGGAGGCGCGGGACGGCGGCGAGCAGTTCGCGGGTGTACGCGGCCCGCGGATGCGCGAACAGCTCGTCGACCGGCGCGGCCTCGACGGTCTCGCCCCGACGCACGACCGTGACGCTGTCGGCGAGGTCCGCCACGACGCCCAGGTTGTGCGAGATGAGCAGCACCGCGAGGCCCTTCCGGTCGCGCAGGTCGCGAAGGAGCGCGAGGATCTGCGCCTGGACCGTGACGTCCAGTGCCGTGGTGGGCTCGTCGGCGATGAGGAGCGCCGGTTCAGAAGCGAGCGCGAGAGCGATGACGACGCGCTGCTTCTGCCCGCCGGAGAGCTGGTGCGGGTACCAGTCGGCGCGATCGTCCGCATCGGGAATGCCGACGTCGGTGAGCAGCTCGACGGCGCGCCGCCTCCCCTCGGCGCGTCCCACCCGGCGGTGCGCGCGCAGCACCTGGAGGATCTGCCGCCAGATGCGCTGCGCCGGATTGAGTGCGGATTGCGGCTCCTGGAAGACGAGGGCCGCGCGGGTACCGCGCAGCTCCCTCAGGGCGTGCTCGCTGCGCCCGATCACCTGTTCACCGCCGAGGTCGATGCTGCCGGTGGCCGTCAGCGACTGCGGCAGGAGGCCCAGGACGGCGAGCCCGGTGAGCGTCTTCCCGGACCCGGACTCACCGACGAGGGCGGTGACCGAGCCCGCGGGGACGGTCAGGTCGAGGCGGTCGAGCAGGACTCGGCCGTCGGGACCGGTGATGGTGAGCGCGGTGACGGTCAGGGGCGCGGTCATCGACGGACCCCCGCGAAGCCCCGGGCGATGAGCAGCAGCGCGAGCGAGAGGGCGACGATCGCGACCAGCGGCCCCCAGGCGTAGGCCGCGTTGGCGTCCCAGTTGTTCACCGCGCCCGCCAGGACCGAACCCAGCGAGGGGGTGGGCGGCCGGACGCCGACCCCGACGAAGCTCAATCCGGATTCGACGAAGACACCGAGGGAGAGGGCGAGCGCCACCTGGACGGCGAGCGGTTCCAGGGCGTTGGGCAGCACGTGCTTGGTGAGGACGGTGCCGGGCGATGCCCCGGCGACGCGCGCGGCCTCCGCGTAGGCCGTGCCCCGCAGGCGCAGGACCTCCGCGCGCGTGAGCCGCAGGAAGACCGGCGCCTCGGCCACCGCGATGGCCAGCACGACGGTGACCGTGCCCGGGCCGCGCAGGGCGGTGAGCAGGATCGCGAGGATCAGCGCCGGGAAGGCCAGGACGACGTCGGAGACCCGGGCGAGGATCGTGTCGGCCGTCCGGTTCGCGGTGCTCGCGAGCCCCAGTGCGACGCCGACCACCGCGGCGATCGGGACGGCGCTGAAGATCACGATCAGGCTCGTGCGGATGCCGTACAGGACCCGGCTCAGGACGTCGCGATCGAGATCGTCGGTGCCCAGCGGGTGGGCGGTGCCGGGCGGCAGCAGGTTCGCGCCGGGGATCTGCCGGAGCGGGTCCTCGGGTGCGAGCAGTGGTGCCGCGATCCCGAGGACGACGAGGAGCGCGAGCAGCGCGGCTCCGGCGAGCAGTGAGCGCGACCGCGTCACGCCGACCTCCTCGTGGGATCCAGCAGGCGGTGCGCCGGGTCGGTGAGGAGCGCGATGACGATGAACACGGTGACGGCGAGCAGCAGCACCGCCTGCACCACGGGGTAGTCCCGCGCCGCGATGCCCTGCCCGAGGAGCTGCCCCAGCCCGGGCCACGCGAAGATCGCCTCCACGAGAACGGCGGAGCCGAGCAGCTGGCCCGCCTGGATGCCGAAAACCGTGACCACGGACGGGAGGGCGTTCCGGGCCGCACCGCGCACGAGGATCCGTCCGGCCGGTACGCCCGCGGCCCGGGCGGTGAGCACGTAGGGCCGCGCCCACTCCGTGCGGAGCGCCTCGGCGAAGAACCTGGTGAGCGTCGACGCGACGGGGACCGCGAGACAGACAGCGGGAAGGAGGAGGTACTGCAGGGTGATCGACGGATCGTCGGCGTAGCCGCGCGGCGGAGTGCCGCCGGCCGGGAGCACCGGCCACACCACGGCGAAGAACTCGACGAGCAGCACCCCGGTCACGAAGGGCGGAACCGCGATGCCGATGACCTCGAAGGCGGCGATCACGGCGCGCACCCAACGCGGGCGCGCCGCGACCGCCGTGAACGAGAGCAGTGCCGCCAGGATCACCGCGATGGCCAGGGCCGTCGCGCCGAGGGCCGCGGTGTTCCGCAGCCCGTCCGCCACGAGCGCATCGATCCGCCCGCCGATCACGTAGGACCGCCCGAGGTCGCCGGTGAGCGCTCCCCCCAGCCACTGCAGGTACTGCGTGAGCAGGGGCCGGTCGACGCCGAGCTCCTGCCGGAGAGCGGCGAGGGTGGCCGGGGACGCGTCGGCGCCCGCCAGCGCCACCGCGGGGTCGCCCGGGACGGCGTGCAGCACTGCGAAGATCACGATCGACGCGAGGAAGAGCGTGAGCACGGCGATACCCACACGTCTGCCCACGGCCACCCATCCCACCGGGCCAGTCAACACCGGCTTCGGTGCGCGCGCGAGCGTTCCGGTCGCGGTGAGCGGAAACGCAGGCGTTCCCCGCTAGACGGTGACGCCCTTGGCGGCGGCGGAGTCGCGCGTGGTCAGGTAGTCCTGGTGCAGCATCCGGCGGGTGATCCGCGGCGTGAACGAGCGGCCCAGCGCGCCGACGACGCCCAACGGGGTGTTCACCCGGGTGGGACGGTCGCGCAGGGCGCGGATGATCATCCGGGCCGCCTTCTCGGGGCTGATGGCGCGCGCATCGTCGTAGGCCTCGGTGGGGGCGATCATCTCGGTCCGCACGAGCGGCATGTGGATGTTGGTGAAGGTCACGTGGTCCGACAACAGCTCGGTCGCGGCGATGTCGGTGAAGGCGTCGAGCGCCGCCTTGCTCGCGACGTACGCCGCGAACCGCGGCCCCCGGGCGAGCACGCCGATGCTCGAGATGTTCACCACGTGCCCGAAACCGCGCTCCCGCATGTGCGGCAGCAGCGCGAGGATCATGCGGACGGCGCCGAAATAGTTGACGTCCATGGTGCGCTCGAAGTCGTGCATCCGGCCCGTCGAGGCCTTGACCGAGCGCCGGATGGACCTGCCGGCGTTGTTGACGAGGTAGTCCACGTGGCCGTGGTCGGCGAGGATCCGCGCGACGGTCGCATCGACCGCGTCGGCGTCGGTCACATCGCACACGTAGGCGGACGCCTCGCCGCCGCTCTCCCGGACCTGCTCGACGGCGCCCTCCAGCTCGGTGGCGTTGCGTGCCAGCAGGATCACTCGAGCACCCTGTGCGCCGAGGGCGATGGCGGTCTGCCGGCCGATGCCCGCCGACGCACCCGTGACCACGACGTGACGCCCCGCGATCGGGTCCCGGCGCCGGAGCCGGGCCGGGTCGAGCTGCTCGCGCCAGTAGCCGAACAGCCGGGGGCCGTACTCCCGCAGCGGCGGTACCTCGATCCCTGTTCCCTCCAGGGCGTGCTGCGTCGCCTGCGAGGTGTACGTGGCGGTGAAGCCGAGGTTCTCGAACGCCTTGGGCGGGATGCCGGCCTGCTTGAGGAAGGTGTCGCGCAGGACGCCGACCTTGCCCGCACCGCTGGCACGGAGGGCGGGGTCGACCACCCGGCGCGGAACGCGGCCCACCGCTCGGGGCGCGCCGGCGGGCCGGGCGATGGCGCGGTACAGCTCCAGGACGCTCTGCGGGGTCGGGTTCACCAGGTGGTACGTCCGTCCCGTCCCGTGGGGCCGGAGCAGCAGCTCGACGAGCGCCTCGGCGACGTAGTCGACCGGCACCACGTTGGTGTCGCCGGTGTCCGGCAGCACCATCGGGACCATCGAGGGCACCCGCCGCAGCGCGTCGAAGACGGGGAAGAAGTAGTACGGGCCGTCGACCTTGTCCATCTCACCGGTGCACGAGTCGCCGACCACGATGGCGGGCCGGTAGACACGCCAACGCAGGCCCTCCGCCTCGCGGACCAGCTTCTCGGACTCGAACTTGGTGCGGTGGTACGGCGACGGGAACCCCTGGCCGAGATCGAAGTCGTCCTCGCCGAAGCTCCCCCGATGATCGCCGGCGACGGCGACGGAGGAGACGTGATGCAGTTCGGCGCCCGCGGCCCGCGCGAGCTCGATCACGGCGCGGGTGCCCTCGACGTTGACGCGGTCGTTCGCCTCGTCGCCCGCGGACATGTCGTAGACCGCGCCGAGGTGCAGGACGGCGTCGACGGCCGCGGGGGCGGAGGCGATGCCCAGGCCCGGCGCGGCGAGGTCGCCCGGTAGGGGAACGACGCGGTCGCCGTACCGCGCGCGCCATTCGTCGAGCTTCGCCACGGACGACGGGCGCACCAGCAGGTGCACCGTCGCGGCGGGATCACGTTCCAGCAGCAGGGGGACGATGCGGCGGCCCAGGAATCCGGTGGCGCCGGTGATCAGGTACGTACTCATGGGTGCGACTCCTCTGGGAGGCTCAGAAGCAACTGACTTTGAAGTAACCTTACTCCAGAGTCAGTTCTCCGCCAGCCCCGTCACTCCACTGTGAGCAGGTTCTCCAGGTCGGAGGCGTCGACGAGCGGGTCCTCGAGGTCGACGACCAGTCGCGAGTGCGCTATCAGCCGCCCGCGGCCGGTGATGGCGGAGTGCAGCGCCGCGTACTCGCCCACCCGCCCGGCCGCGCGCACAGTACCGACGAACCGATTCCCCCGCGGGGAGATCGTCTCCAGCGACTGCCCCTCGGCGATCTCGCCACGGCGGTGCATCAGCGCGAGCCGCGCCGACGTCCCCGTCCCGGTCGGGCTGCGACACAGGACGCCCGGGTGGACGTAGGTCGCGGACCGCGACTCGAACCGGCCGTCGCCGATCCGGCGCACGTCACCGGTGAAGTGCGCGAACGACAGCGGCCCGACGTCACCCAGGTCGGGATGCTCCTGAAGCAGGTCCGGTCGCGCCGCCCGCACGAACGCGTCGCCGAACGCGGTCAGGGCGATCTGCTCCTCGGAGCCGAGCGTGAAATCGTGGGCCCGCGCGTCGATCACCGCGTAATAGGCGCCGCTCCACACCAGGTCGAAGCCGACGGTGCCGTAGTACGGGACGTCGACGGAGAGCCCCTCCCGCGCGACGTACGCCGGCTCCCCCTGCGTCGTGATCGATTCCACGCGCCCGTCCCGTACCTCGGCCCGGATCCTGGCCAGCCCGGCGGGCGATTCCAGGACCACGTCCTGGGCGCCCTCCCGCATCGGGATCGCGCCGCTCTGCAACAGCGCCGTCGCCGTGCAGATCGTGTTGGAACCCGAGTACATCGGATAGCCCATGGCCTCCATGATGATGTACCCGGCCTGCGCCTCGGCGTGGCCCGGTTCCACGATCAGGTCGACCGACATCGCCGGGTCGCCGTACGGTTCCGAGAGCAGCAGGCGCCGCAGCCCATCGCCCTCGTCCTGCAGGTACCGGGCCTTCTCGCGCACCGTCGCCCCGGGGATCGGACCGATCCCGGCGACGACGATCCGGCTGACGTCGCCGCCCGACTGGGTGTCGATCAGCTCGAGCGAGCACTCACGCCGCAGCATGGGGCGCCCCCACCCGGTCCCAATGCCGGTCGGGGACGACCACGAGGTTCCCCACGTACGACTTCGCCATGAACTCCCGCTGGGCCTCCCGCAGCCGCGACAGTCGGTACGTGCCGTGCAGCAGCGGGCGGATCGCGCCCGATTCGATGTACCCGAGCAGCCTGCGGAAGGCCGTGCGCGTGCCCTGCGACGAACCGTGCAACTCGAGCTGCTTCAGGTACATCGTCCGCAGATCGAGCTGCACCACGGCGCCGCCGATCGCGCCCGCGGTGGTGTAGCGCCCCTCGGGGCGCAGGATCCGCAGCAGGTCGTTGAACATCGGACCGGCGACGAGGTCGGCGACCACGTCGACGGGCCCGTCGACCGCGCGCGCGACCTCGTCGATCAGCTCGCCGCCGCCGTCGCGCGCGACGACCCGCTCGGCCCCGATGTCGAGCAGCGCCTGCTCCTTACCGCGGCTCGAGACCGCGTAGGGGACCGCGCCCCGGACCCTGGCGAGCTGCAGGATCGCCGATCCGACGCCGCCCGAGGCCCCGGTCACGAGGACGTTCTCGCCGCGCGCGAGCCGCGCCCGGTCGAGCATCTGTTCCGCCGTGAGGTACGCGCAGCAGAAGGTCGCGAGCTCGGCGTCGGTCATCGCGGAGTCGACGGGATGGGCGTTCTCCGTGGGGACCGTGACGAATTCGGCGTAGCCGCCGTCGCGGCCGTGGCCGATGTAGTCGATGTCGGCCAGGCTCTCGTCGCCCTCGGGCCGGTTGTAGATGCTGAAATCCACCAGGACGCGCTCGCCCACGCGCCCCGGGTCGACGCCCTCGCCGACGGCGGCGATCCGCCCGACGATGTCGGCGCCCTGGATCCGCGGGAAGCTGAGCGTCGATCGGCCGCGCCGCCACGTGGACACCGACCCGGGGTCGACCTCCGTGCCGTACGCGCCCTCGCGCACCCACACGTCCGTGTTGTTCATGCCGCAGGCGTGGACATCGATGAGCACCTCGCCGGGGGCGGGGCTGGGCCGGGGTACGTCCTCGCGGTAGACGAGGTTGTCCAACCCGCCGTGGGCGAGGAGTTGCACGGCCCTCATCGTCGCAGGAGCACCGGATCGATCTGATGACTCCATACTTCGATGCTGCCACGCCCGGCGGCCCCCGTCCGCCGTTCCGTGACCTCGGCTACGGATTCGCCGCGCCGCCGTCCGCCCGGGATGCGTCCCACCGAGTTGTGCACGGTCGTGCGCACATCTTGATGTGGATCGGGCCACTTGTCGGACCCGGGCGCGATACTGCGGCCATGCGGATGGACGTGCGGGCAGAGGCGTCGATCCTGCACGCCGATCTCGATTCCTTCTACGCCTCGGTCGAGCAGCGCGACCACCCGTGGCTGCGGGGCCGCCCGGTCCTCGTGGGCTCGGGCGTCGTGCTCGCCGCGAGCTACGAGGCGAAGGCGAAGGGCGTGCGCTCCCCCATGCCGCACCGCGAGGCCCTCGCGCTCGCCCCCTTCGCGATCACCCAGCCGCCCCGGTTCGACGCGTACATGGAGGCGAGCCGCCGCGTCTTCGAGATCTTCCGGGACACCACCCCGCTGGTGGAGGGGCTGTCGGTCGACGAGGCCTTCCTCGACGTGGGCGGCCTCCGCGCCATCCGCGGCACTCCCGTGCAGATCGCGGCACGGCTGCGCGAGCGGGTGCGCGCCGAGGTCGGGCTACCGATCACCGTCGGCGTCGCGCGCAGCAAGTTCCTGGCGAAGGTGGCGAGTGCCGTCGGCAAACCCGACGGGCTGCTGGAGGTCGCGCCCGGCACCGAGCTGCAGTTCCTGCACCCCCTCCCGGTGCGGCGCCTGTGGGGCGTGGGCCCTAAGACCGAGGCGCGCCTGCACGAAGTCGGGATCGTCACCGTCGGGCAGATCGCGGAGCTCGGAGAGCACCGCCTCGCCGCCTTCCTCGGGCGCGGTACCGCGCGCCACCTCTACGCGCTGGCGATGGCGCACGACCCGCGCCGCGTCGACACCGGGCGGCGGCGCAGGTCGATCGGCGCCCAGCGGGCGCTGGGGCGGCGGACGAAGTCGGAGGCCGAGATCGAGGGCACCGCGCTCGCGATAGTGGACCGCCTGGGCGAGCGGCTGCGGGCCGCCGGGCGCGTCACGCGGACCGTCGAACTGCGGCTGCGGTTCGACGATTTCACCGCGGTGACCCGGTCACGTTCGCTCCGCGAACCGACTGATCAGACGGAGATCGTGCTCGCGACGGCCCGCGCGCTGCTCGACGAGGCCATGCCGTTGGTCCGCGAGCGCGGCTGCACACTGGTCGGGCTGTCGCTGGCGAACCTGGAGAACCACGGGGCGGTGCAGCTCGCACTGCCCTTCGACGGCGGTGAGCACGACGCCGATCTCGACCAGGCCATGGACTCCCTGCGCCACCGGTTCGGTCGAGCCGCGGTCACCCGCGGCTCGCTCCTGCACCGCCCACTGGGACCGGACGCGCCGATGCTCGCCGAGCAGGACTGAGGATCAGCGCTGCGCGGCCCGCCACTGCGCGGCGGCCTTCTTCTCCTCCACGACGCGGGCGGCGAAAGCCCGACGCGCGGCGAGGTGCTCCGGGTTGCGGCGCAGCACGAGGTACGCGGCGCCGACGATGAGGAACCAGATCGGCGTGACCAGCATGGCCTGCAGCGTGTCGGTCTCGCGGGTGAAGGCCCAGAGCAGGAAGAGGAAGAACGCGAAGACGATCCACGGCATTACGGTGCCGAGGGGCATCTTGAAGGCGCTCTCCGCGTGCAGCTGCGGCCGGCGCCAGCGGTAGACGAGGTAGCTGACCAGGATGATGGTCCACACGAACATGAAGCACAGCGACGAGACCGTGGTGACCACGGTGAAGCCGGCCGACTTGTCGAGGCCGAAGCCGAGCAGCACCACCGACGACAGCATCATCACGCCCGTGAGGAAGAGGGCGTTCTGGGGCACCTTGCGGCCGGAGAGCTTCGCGAAGATCCTGGGGGCGTCGCCCTCGGTCGCCAGGCCGTAGACCATGCGCGAGGTGGAGTAGATGCCCGAGTTCGCGGACGACATGGCCGAGGTCAGCACGACCGCGTTCACCAGGTGCGCGGCGGCGCCGAGCCCGGCGAGCGTGAAGAGCATGACGAACGGGGACTCGTCCTTGCTGAACCGGTCCCACGGCACCACGGACATGAGGATCACGAGCGAGCCGACGTAGAACAGCAGAATCCGGATCGGGATGGCGTTGATCGCGCGGGGCAGGTTCTTCTCGGGATTCTTGGTCTCGGCCGCCGCGGTGCCCACGAGCTCGATGCCGACGAAGGCGAAGACCGCGATCTGGAAGCCCGCCACGAAACCCATGAAGCCCTGCGGGAAGACGCCGCCGTGCTCCCACAGGTTCGCGAGCGAGGCGCGGGCGCCGTCGTGCTCGAAGCCGGTGAGGATGAGCACCGCGCCGACGATGATGAGCGCGACGATGGCGACGATCTTGATCATGGCGAACCAGAACTCGGTCTCGCCGAAGGCCCGGACCGTCGGCAGGTTGAGGCCGATCAGCAGCACTATCACCGCGACCGCGGGGATCCACGGCGGAATGTCCTTGGCCCAGAAGGTGATGTAGACCGATGCGATGACCACCACGTCGGCCACCGCGGTCACGACCCAGCAGAACCAGTAGGTCCATCCGGTGAAGTGCGCGGCCCACGGGCCGAGGATGTCGCCGGCGAAGTCGGAGAAGTTGCGGTAGCCGGTGCGGCTGAGCAGCAGCTCGCCCATCGCGCGCATGACGAAGTACAGCATGAAGCCGATCACCATGTACACGAGGATCACCGACGGCCCGGCGACCGAGATCGTCTTGCCGGAGCCCATGAACAGTCCGGTGCCGATCGCGCCGCCGATGGCGATGAGCTGGATGTGGCGATTGCTCAGGGCTCGGGTGAGGTGCTCACCCTCCTCCGGGTCCGACGGTGCCGCAGGTGAGGTGGTCATGATTCGGGACACTAACCGATCCCGGTGAGTCCTGGTTCACTCGGGAGCCGCGGCGGCCCCGAAGGCCGCGGCGGGCGCACTCCTGCTCCACGAAATCGTTCAGCTGGTTGTACACCGTTCGATCTAGTGTTAGCTTCGAGACATCGGATGTGACGCCGGTCACGAGCCGATGGTTCGAAGGAGACGCCGTTGTCGACCACCACCACCTCGCCCGAACAGGACCCCGAGTACGCCGCGAACCTCACGCGCGCGACCCTGGCCTCCAGCATCGGCAGCGCCCTCGAGTACTTCGACTTCGCGCTGTACGGCCTCTCCACCGCCCTGATCTTCAACGTGCTGTTCTTCCCGCAGGGCGACCCGGCGATGGCGACGGTGGCGGCCTTCGCGACCTTCGGCGTCGGCTTCGCCGCCCGCCCGTTCGGCGGCCTGTTCTTCGGTCGCCTCGGCGACAAGGTGGGCCGCAAGGCGGTCCTGGTCATCACGATCATGCTGATGGGCGGCGCCTCGACCCTGATCGGCCTGCTGCCCACGTACGAGTCGATCGGGATCTGGGCGCCGATCATGCTGGTGGCGCTGCGCCTGCTCCAGGGCTTCGGCGCCGGCGCCGAGCAGGCCGGCTCGACGGTGCTCATGGCCGAGTACGCGCCGGTGAAACGCCGCGGATTCTTCTCGGCGCTGCCGTTCATCGGCATCCAGGCCGGCACGCTGCTCGCCGCGCTGGTGTTCACCCTCATCAGCATGCTGCCCGAGGAGGCCATGCTCAGTTGGGGCTGGCGCGTGCCGTTCCTCTCCTCCTTCCTGCTGATCCTGCTGGCTGTTGCGATCCGGATGAAGCTGCAGGAGACGCCGACCTTCGTCGAGTTGGAGAAGCAGGAGCAGGTCGCCGACAAGCCCGTGCGCGAGCTGTTCAAGCACGGATTCCCCGGCGTCCTCGTGGGCATCGGCCTGCGGATGGCGGAGAACGGCGGCTCGTACATGTTCCAGGCACTGGCATTGTCCTTCTTCGTGAGCGTGACCGGCCCCGGCGCCGACAAGGGCGTGCTCACTTGGGGCGTCACGATCGGCTCGCTCATCGGGGTCTTCTCCGTCCCGTTCACCGGGCACCTCTCGGACCGGTTCGGCCGCCGGATCGTCTACCGGGCCGGCGCCCTGTTCCTCCTCGTCTACGCGCTGCCCGCCTGGTGGGCACTGACCCTGCACAACCACGCCGTCGCGGTCGCCGTCATCGCGATCGGCATCGGCGTGGGCGTGAACTCGATGCTCGGTCCGCAGTGCGCACTGATCCCCGAGATGTTCGGCGCGCGCCACCGCTACCTGGGCGTGGCGATGGCCCGCGAGATCTCGGCCGTCCTCGCCGGCGGTGTGGCCGGGGTGCTCGGCGCCTACCTGATCAAGGTCACCCACGGGAATTGGCTGGTCCTCGGCCTGTACATGGTGGCGCTGTGCACCATCACCGCCGCGAGCACCTTCCTCCTCCCCGAGACGGTGGGCCGGGACCTCACGCGCACCGACGACGCGGTCAAGATCTCGGACGCCGAGGCCGGAACGGGATACGCCGTGCCGGGCACCGCCGCGCTGAGCACGCTCGACTTCCCCTCCCCCGCCGCCGTGTCCACGCCCACCGCGGCACCCGCACCGTCCGCAGCGCACTGAAAGGCCGCCATGCCCAGCGACACCTCCGCTTTCGACCTCACCGGCCGCACCGCGCTGGTCACCGGCAGCACCCGCGGCATCGGCCGGCGGCTCGCCGAGGGGCTCTCCGCCGCCGGCGCGACCGTGATCGTGCACGGCCGCGATCCGGAGGCCGCGCGGCGGGTCGCCGCGGAGATCACCACCGGGCACCCCGCGCACGCCACGGCCTTCGACGTGACCGACGAGGCCGCCGTCGACGCCGCGATCGGCGCGATCGAGGCCGCGCACGGTACTCCGGACATCCTGGTCAACAACGCGGGGATGCAGATCCGGCACCCGCTCACCGAGTTCCCCGCCGCCGACTGGAACGCGCTTCTCGCGACCAACCTCACGAGTGCCTTCCTCGTCGCCAAGCGCGTCGCGACAGGCATGATCGCGCGCGGCAGCGGCAGGATCGTCAACGTCGGCTCGGTGCAGTCGCAGCTCGCCCGGCCGAACATCACGCCCTACGCGGCGACCAAGGGCGGCATCGTCATGCTGACCAAGGGCCTGTGCGCCGAACTCGCGCCGCACGGCATCACGGCCAACGCGCTCGCCCCCGGCTACTTCGCGACCGAGCTGACGCAGGCCCTGGTCGACGACGCCGCGTTCTCGGCGTGGGTGGCCGACCGCACCCCGGCCGCCCGCTGGGGCGACGTCGCGGATCTGGTGGGGCCGTTGGTCTTCCTCGCCTCCGGGGCGTCCGCGTTCGTCAACGGGCAGATCCTGTACGTCGACGGCGGCATGACGGCCGTCGTATGAGGGGAGACGATGTGAACCTGGGTGTCGTCGCACACGCGGCCGGGGATCTGCGCGTCGAGGAGCTGCCCGAGCCGTCACCCTCCCTCGACGAGGCGGTGATCGCGATCGAGTACGGCGGGGTGTGCGGTTCCGACCTGCACTACTGGCAGCACGGCGCCGCCGGGACCTCGATCCTGCGCGCCCCGATGCTCCTCGGGCACGAGGTGGTCGGCGTCGTCGCACGGGCGGCGGCCGACGGCTCCGGCCCGGCCCCCGGGACGCCCGTCGCCGTGCACCCCGGCACGCCCCACGCGATCGACGGGGTGCCGTACCCGAAGGACCGCCCGAACCTCGCGCCGGCGGCGACGTATCTGGGCTCCGCCGCGCACGTCCCGCACTGCGACGGCGCTTTCGCCCGCCGGGTCGCGCTCCCCACGCGGATGCTGCGTGCCCTGCCCGCCGGGATCGGGGCGCGGGACGCGGCCCTCATCGAGCCCGCCGCGGTCGCCTGGCACGGGCTCGCGCGGGCCGGCGACGTCGCGGGCAAGCGGGTCGCGGTGATCGGCGCGGGTCCGATCGGGCTGCTCGCGATCGCAGTGGCCCTGCACCACGGCGCCACCGAGGTCGTGGCCACGGACGTCGCGGCCGGTCCCCGGGAGCGCGCGCTGACGCTGGGCGCCGCTGCGGCGCTCGACGCCCGGGAATCCGACGCGATCGCCGCGCTGCACGCGGACGTGGTGCTCGAGTCCTCCGGCACGGTGCCCGGCCTGCACGCCGCCGTCGATGCTGCGGCGCGCGGCGGCGTCGTCGTGCTGCTCGGTCTGCAGCGGGCGGGCGACATCGACTTCCCCGCGGCGCAGGCCATCACCCGCGAGCTGGACCTGCGCGGGGCGCTGCGGTTCAACGACGAGATCGACGAGGTCATCGCCGCGCTCGCCGACGGCTCGCTGGACGTGCGCGGCGTGGTGACCCACGTACTCCCGGCTGCGGACGCCGCGGCGGCCTTCGCGATCGCCCGCGACCCCGCGGCCTCGGGCAAGGTACTGCTGGACTTCCGCGCCTGATCAGGCCGGGGCGAGGAACGCGGCGAGCGCCGCGGAGTAGTACCCGATGTCGGCGGAGCCCATGAGCTCGCGGGCGCTGTGCATCGCGAGCTGCGGTGCCCCGACGTCGACGGTGGTCAGGCCCGTGCGGGCCGCGGTGATCGGACCGATCGTGGACCCGCAGGGCAGGTCGGCCCGGTGCACGTAGCGCTGCAGCGGCACGCCCGCCTGCTCCGCGGCGAGGGCGAAGAGCGCCTCGCCGTCGGAATCGGAGGCGTAGCGCAGATTCTGGTTCACCTTGAGGACCGGTCCGCCGTTCACCGCGATGTGGTGCGCGGGCTCGTGCCGGTCCGGGTAGTTCGGGTGCGTCGCGTGCGCCATGTCGCCGGATGCCACCGCGGACAGGCTCAGCGTGCGCAGGAAATCCTCGCGGCTGAGCCTGTGCGACAGGCCGATCCGCTCCAGCACGGTGATCAGGAAGTCGGACGCGGCTCCGCGATCGGAGCCCGAGCCCACTTCCTCGTGGTCGAACAGGGCGAGCACGGGCACGATCCCGTCGACCGGCGTGATCGCCAGCAGCGCCTCGGTGCCCGCGTAGCAGGTCCCCTGGTTGTCGAGCCGAGGCGCGGAGACCAGCGCACCGTCGGCCCCGACGGTGCGGGACGGCGCCAGGTCGTGCGTCATCAGCTCGAACCCGAGCACGTCGTCGGCGGCATAGCCCTCCGCGGCCGCCACGCGTGCCAGGAAGCCGCCCGCGCCGGCGGCGCCCCAGATCGCGTGCAGGTGACGCTGGGGATCGAGCTCGACACCCTTGCGGTTCTCCGAGAGGTGAATGGCCAGCTGTGGAACCCGCAGCAGGGGCTCGTCGATCCGCACCAGCGTGTGCACCACCCGGCCGCCCTCGCGCACGGCGAGGCGACCGGAGACGCCGAGGTCGCGGTCCAGCCAGGAGTTGAGCCAGGCGCCGCCGTAGGACTCCAGGAGCACCTGCGCGAGCCCCGCGGATTCCGCGTCGTGATGCTGCTTGACCCGCAGGTTCGGGCTGTCCGTGTGGCCGCCGACGATGCGGAACGCGGGCAGCTCGCCGTGCTCGCAGTGCGACGAGTCGAAGGCGATGATCGATCCGCCGCGCACCACGAAGTACCGGCCCGGCCCCGGCCAGACGTCGTGCTCGACCAGTTCCGTGTACCCGGCCTCACCGAGGCGGCGGGCCACCGTCCGGCAGACGTGGAAGGGCGACGGGGAGGCGTCGACGAAGGCGCACAATCCGTCCGCGGAGGCTCGGCCGGTAGCCATCAGGCCGACAGCACCGCGTCCAGCGCGGAGTAGAAGATGCCCAGGCCGTCGTCCGACGGGCCGGTGAGGGCCTCGGTGGCGTGCTCGGGGTGCGGCATGAGGCCGACGATGCGGCCGTTCGCCGAGGCGATGCCGGCGATGTCGCGCTGCGAGCCGTTGGGGTTGCCGCCCACGTAGCGGAAGGCGACGCGGCCCTCGCCCTCGAGCTCGTCGAGCACGGCCTCGGAGGCCTGGAAGCGGCCCTCCGCGTTCTTCACGGGGACCAGGATCTCGGCGCCCGCCTCGTAGCGGGAGGTCCACGCGGTGTTCGTGGCCTCGACGCGCAGCCACTGATCGCGGCACACGAAGTGCAGGCCCTCGTTGCGGGTCAGGGCGCCGGGGAGCAGGCCCGCCTCGCACAGGATCTGGAAGCCGTTGCAGATGCCGAGCACCGGCATGCCCTTGCCCGCCGCCTCGACGACCTCGGTCATCACGGGGGCGAGGGAGGCGATGGCGCCGGCGCGCAGGTAGTCGCCGTAGGAGAAGCCGCCGGGGACGACGACGGCGTCGACGCCCTGCAGATCGTGGTCCTTGTGCCAGAGCGCGACGGCCTCGCCGCCCGCGCGCTCCACCGCGCGCGCCGCGTCGACGTCATCGAGCGTGCCGGGGAAGGTGATGACGCCGACGCGCGTCATGCGGTCACCCGCGTGATGGTGAAGTCCTCGATCACGGTGTTCGTGAGAACGTCGGCCGCGATCTTCTCGAGCTGCTCGTCGCTCAGGTCGCCCTCGACCTCGAGCTCGAACCGCTTGCCCTGCCGCACGTCCGCGACACCGGCGAATCCGAGGCGGTCGAGCGCGCCCACGATCGCCTTCCCCTGGGGATCCAGGATCTCGGCCTTCGGCATCACATCCACCACAATCCGTGCCACGTAGCTTCCCTCTCGGTTCGAGCGCGTTCTGGAGGTGTCGATCGCGCTGTGACTGCCAGTTTACCGGCGCATACTGGGCGCATGCGACTCACCCACTACCGCCATTCCTGCGTCCTCGTGGAGATGTCCGAGACCCGGGTCCTCTTCGATCCCGGCACCTTCTCCACCGGCTTCGAGAACCTGACGGGGCTCGACGCGATCGTCGTCACCCATCAGCATCCGGACCACATCGATCCCGAGCGCATCGACGCCCTCGTCGACGCCAATCCCGAGGCGCAGCTGTTCGCCGACCCGACCACCGCGGCCACCCGCGGCGGCCGCTGGATCGCCGCGGTTCCCGGCCACGACTACGGGATCGGCAACCTCATCGCCCGCGCTGTCGGCGGGGTGCACGCCGTGATCCACCCGGACATCCCGACCATCGACAACACGTCGGTCCTGCTCGGTGACGAGGAGCGGATCGGCCGCTTCTACCACCCCGGCGACGCCCTGCACGTCCCCGACGTCGCCGTCGACGTCCTCGGCCTGCCCGTGAACGCGCCGTGGTGCCGGATCAGCGAGACCATCGATTTCTTCCGCGCCGTCCGCCCCGACACCGCGGTCCCGATCCACGACGCGCTGCTCACGCAGGAGGGTGCGGGGGTCTACCTCGGCCGGCTCGCCGAACTGCGTCCCGACGGTGCCGACTTCATCCGCTGGGACGCCGAGGGCTCGCTCGAGGTCTGACGGTGCGCCGTCCCGGGAGCGGCGAATCCTAGGCGGCGACGAGGACCCGCGCGCGGTGCTCGTAGACGACGGGCGAGGCGCCGTGATGCAGCGCGAGGTCGACGGCGTCGAGCATGGTGCGCGAGACCGTCGAGGAGGCGAGCCGTCGGGCGTCGACCGCGAGACGGAGCGTGCCGCCCCGTCGGGCGATGCGGTTGGCCTGCGCGAGCAGCGCCCGGCACCACCAGGGCTCGCTGAGGAATCCGTCGCCGATACCGAGGACGCGGGCCTTCTCCTCCGCGCCGGTGACGAGATCGGTGATAGCGGTGTAGCCGAGGTTCAGGCGGAAGCCGGCGTCGGGCAACGCGAGGACCGCCCCCGTGGAGGCGTTCCAGCGGGGCGCGGCGAAGACGCGGGTCCGCAGGCCCACCGTCTCCAGCACCCGGTCGGCGGCGGCGAGGCGCAACGCGGCCTCGTGCGCCCCGAGGGTGGAGAACTCGGCCCGGCGACGCTTCGTCGCGGCCTGGTCGTATCCGTTGAGCACGATCGCGTCACCGCCGACGCGGCGCTCCCGCAGGAAGGACTGGGTCGACGGGTCGTCGACCAGCTTGTACTTGCCCTTCAGGCGGGGCGCCACGAGCAGCGAGACGGGCACACCGCGTTCGTCCATCCGAGCCGTGAACCGCTCCGCGTCGGCGCGTGTGGCGTCGGAGAGGGCGGAGACCGAGACGTACAGCGGCGAGCTCATGTCCGCAGTGTGCGCGCCCCAGGTGTCCCGTTCGGGGACGACAGGTTGCGTGTCGCTGAACGAGTCCGCCGGCGGGTGCCGCGGCGCGCCGCCCGCGCCGATCAGGCGGGGAGGACGGCCTCGATCGCGCCGATGACCTCGGCGGACTCGGGCTCGGTGCGCGGGCGGAAGCGCTGCACCGCGACGTGGTCGGGCGCGACGAGGAACTTCTCGAAGTTCCACTGGACGTCGCCGGCCTCGCCCTCGGCGTCGGCGGTCTGGGTGAGCTCCACGTACAGCGGGTTCCGGTTCTCGCCGTTGACCTCGGTCTTCGCCAGCAGCGGGAAGGTGACGCCGTAGCTCGTGGAACAGAAGGTGGCGATCTCCTCCGCCGTGCCCGGCTCCTGCCCGGCGAACTGGTTGCAGGGCACGCCCAACACCGTCAGCCCGCGGTCCGCGTACCGGGTCGCGAGCGCCTCCAGGCCGGCGTACTGCGGGGTCAGCCCGCACTTGCTGGCGACGTTGACGACGAGCACGGCCCGGCCGGCGTATTCGGCGAGGGAGGTGGGGGCGCCGTCGAGGGTGGTCAGGGCGATGGAGTCGAGAGTGGTCATGCGCCCGAGCCTACGCGGGATGTAACGCAGGACACATCTATCTCGATTGCGCAATGGTTGCGTCAGAGTTATCGTTTTCGGGTGCAAGCAACTTCCAGGGACGTGACTCCCGAGGACCTCTCCGCGGTCTTCGGCGAGTTCATGGGCCGACTCATGTGCAACGTCACGCAGGAGAGCCTGGGCACGATGCTGTCGTCGGACATCACCGCGCACCAGTTCCACATCCTGCTGCAGCTCACGGCCGCTGAGGCCCCGCTCCCGATCAACCGGCTCGCCGACGATCTGGGACTGTCCGTCGCCGCCACGGGACGGAACGTGGAGAAGCTTGTCCAGCTCGAGATGGTGGATCGGCGTGAGGACGCCTCGGACCGCCGGATCAAGAACCTGACCATCACCGACCTCGGGCGAAAAACAGTTGCGTCCGCGGTCAGCGACAAGCACCGTGAGGTGCTGAGTTTCGCGGAGCGGCTGCCGCTCGAGCTCCGCACCCGGCTGCACGACGTGATGGTCGAGATCCTCGACGAGGGCCTGATCCCTCCGAACCCCTTCTTCACCGCAATGAAAGAGAACGCATGAGTACCGAGAACACGCTCGACAAGAGCGCGATCCCGCACGCGGGTGAGGGCCTCGACCGTCGTGTCCTGATGGTGGCCGGTGTGGTCGTCCTCGGGTCGATCATGGCCATCCTGGACATGACGATCGTGGCCGTCGCGCAGAACACCTTCCAGGCGCAGTGGGGCGCATCGCCCGCCACCGTCGCCTGGACCATGACCGGCTACACCCTGGCCCTGGCCGCCGTGATCCCCGTGACCGGCTGGGCCGCCGACCGGTTCGGCACCAAGCGGCTGTACATGGCAGCGACCGCGATGTTCGTGGCCGGCTCCGCTCTGTGTGCCACCGCGACCTCGATCGACCTGCTGATCCTGTACCGGGTGCTGCAGGGCCTCGGCGGCGGCATGCTGATGCCGCTGGGCATGATGATCCTGACCCGGGCCGCCGGCCCGGAGCGCATCGGCCGCGTCATGGCCGTGCTCGGCATCCCGATGCTGCTCGGCCCCATCGGCGGCCCGATCCTCGGCGGCTGGCTGATCGAGTCCTTCTCGTGGCACTGGATCTTCCTGATCAACGTCCCGATCGGCGCGCTCGCGATCGTCTACGCCTGGTTCGTGCTGGACAAGGACGAGCCCGTCAAGGGCCAGAAGTTCGACCTCGTCGGCTTCGTGCTGCTCTCCCCCGGCCTCGCGCTGTTCCTGTTCGGCGTCTCGTCGATCCCCGAGGCGCAGTCGGACTCGTCGATGTACACCGGCCGGGTCATCCCCGCCACCGTCGTCGGCCTGGTGCTGATCGTCGCCTTCGTCTTCTGGGCGCTGCGCGCCAAGCTGCCGCTGCTCGACCTGCGACTGTTCAAGAACCGCAACATGACGGTCGCCATGATCACCTTCGCGATGTTCGCGATGGCCTTCTTCGGCAGCTCGATCCTGTACGCGCAGTACTTCATCGGCATCCGCGGCGAGTCGACCCTGATGGCCGGCCTGCTGCTCGCCCCGCAGGGCCTCGGCGCCATGCTCACCATGCCGATCGCCGGCGTGCTCACCGACAAGATGGGCCCGGGCAAGTTCGTCATGACCGGCCTCGCGCTGATCACCGGCGGCATGATCGCCTTCACCCAGCTCTCGGCGGACACGCCCTACTGGATCCTGCTCGGCTCGCTGCTGATCCAGGGCCTCGGCATGGGTATGACGATGATGCCCACGATGTCGGCCGCGATCCGCACCCTCGCTCCGGAATCCATCTCCCGCGGCTCCACGCTGACGAACATCGTCCAGCAGATCGCCGCGTCGATGGGCACCGCGATCTTCTCGGTGCTGTTCACCAACTGGCTCACCAACGCCGGCCCGGCGATGCAGACGCCGCAGGGCGAGAAGCACACCGGCGCGCTCGCCTTCGGCCTGAACTCGAGCCCCGAGGCCCGCGAGGGCGGCATCGCGATGTTCCAGGGCGAGAGCGGTTTCTCGAAGTTCCTGCACGAGAACCTGCCGTTCGCGGCGGAGGCCTTCGGGAACACCTACTTCGTGGCCGCGATCCTGGTCGCGCTGTGCATCATCCCCGCGTTCTTCCTGCCGCGCACCCACGCGACGGACACCGAGGCCGCGGAACGCCAGATGGTCATGCCGCACTGATCATCACCGTCTGACAGGAAGTGCCCGGTCCCCCTGGGGGCCGGGCACTTCGTGCATCCGGGGTCGGGCGCTAGCCGGCGACGGTGCCGTGGCCCGACCTTCCCGGTGGGTGGCCGGAGCTACTGCGCGACGCCGAGCCTGTCGAGGACCCAGGCGTACTCGAACGCCGTCTCCCGCCATTTCGCGTAGCGCCCGCTGACCCCCGCGTGGCCGGCGACCATCTCGGTCTTGAGCAGGATCTGCTCCCCCGAGGTGGTGTGGTCGAGGAGCTTGGCCACCCACTTCGCGGGCTCGGTGGGCAGCACCCGGGTGTCGTTGAGGGAGGTCGTCGCGAGGATCGCAGGATAGGGCTTCGCGGCGACGTTCTCGTACGGCGAGTAGTCCCGCATGTACCGGTACACCTCGGCGCTCTCGAGCGGGTTGCCCCACTCGTCCCACTCCCCCACCGTGAGCGGCAGGCTCGGGTCGAGGATCGACGTGAGCGGGTCCACGAACGGAACGTCGGCGACGATGCCGGAGAACAGTTCCGGTGCCAGGTTCGCCACGGCGCCGACGAGGAGGCCGCCCGCGCTGCCGCCCATCGCCACCAGCCGCTGCGGCACCGACCGGCCGGTGTCCACGAGGTTCTGTGCGACGTCCACGAAGTCGGTGAAGGTATTCCGCTTCTCCAGCTGCTTGCCGTGGTCGTACCAGGCGCGCCCCATCTCGCCGCCGCCGCGCACGTGCGCCACCACGAAGGCCACGCCGCGGTCCATGAGCGAGAGCCGCGCGACCGAGAACCACGGGTCGAGCGTGGCCTCGTAGGAGCCGTAGCCGTACAGCAGGGTCGGCGCCGGACCATCCGGAACATCCTTGCGGCGCACCACCGAGACGGGCACCTCCGCGCCGTCGCGGGCGGTCACCCACAGCCGCTCCGCGGTGTAGAGCGCGGCGTCGTAGCCGGGGACGTTGGCGCGCTTGAGCACCGTCTGCTCGCCCGTCTCCGGGTCGAGCTCGAGGACGGTGCCAGGGGTCACGAAGGACTCGTAGGCCAGGCGCAGGCGCGGGGCGTCCCACTCGGGATTCGCTGCCGGACCGAGGTTCACGAGCTCCTCGCCCGGGTCCCACTCGGTGAACTCCGGTGCGGCCGTGGCCGCGGCGAGCGCGAGCCGCGGCAGGCCGCCCCGTCGGTACCCGAGGGCGAGACGTCGGGCGTAGGCGTCCACGTACTCCAGGCGCACGTCGTCGCGGTGCGGGACGAGGACCGTCCACGCCTCCGGCGCGTCGACGGGGGCCGACGCCAGCTCGAAGTTGATACCGGTGCGGTTGTGCAGGAACAGGAACCGGTCCTCGCCGTCGAGCACCGCGTGCTCGACCGAGTACTCGACGTCCTCCTCACGCCGCCGCAGTAGACGGAACTCGCCCGTGGGATCGGCCGCATCGAGGACCCAGGTCTCGGAGCTCAGCGTCGACGAGGCGGCGATCATCAGGTATTTCTCGCTGCGGGTGAGGCCGACGCCCACGCCGAAGCGCTGGTCCGCCTCGTGGAAGACCTTCACATCGTCCGCGGCGGAGCCGATCTCGTGCCGCCAGATGCTGTCGGCGCGCCAGGCCTCGTCGACGGTGGTGTAGAACAGGTGCCGCCCGTCGAGGGCCCAGGTGGCGCCGTAGAAGACGTCGCCGACCTCATCGGGCAGCAGCTCGCCCGTGTCGATGTTCTTGATGCGCAGCGTGAACCGCTCGTCGCCGGCGGTGTCGAGGGAGAAGGCGAGCAGCGTGCCGTCGGGCGAGACCGAGGCGGCGCCGACGGCGATGTATTCGTGCCCCTCGGCCTCCACGTTGAGGTCGAGCAGCACCTGCTCGCCGGGGAGCGGCTCGTCGGACAGGACCGGTGGAGTCCAGTCGTCGGGACCCGAGATCGGTGCCCGGCAGTGGATCCCGTACTGCTTGCCCTCGACGGTGCGCGCGTAGTACCAGTGATCCGCGCGACGCTGCGGCACCGACATGTCGGTCTCCTGCGTGTGCGCCTTGATCTCCCCGAAGATCGCCGCCCGCAGGGGCTCGTGGCCCGCCGTGGCGGCCTCGGTGAAGGCGTTGTGGGCGCGCAGGTAGTCGAGCACCTCGTCGTTCTTGGTATCGGCGAGCCAGGCGTAGTCGTCGATCACGGTGTCGCCGTGGAAGGTGCGTGAGGACGGGACCTTCTGCGCGACGGGCTGGGCCGGGGCGCTCATGCCGCTCCGCCCGGCCAGTCGGCGAAGCGCAGGCCCGAGATGCGTTCGTACGCCTCGATGTATCTGGCCCGGGTGCGCTCCACGACCTCGGCGGGCAGGGCCGGCGGCGGGGTGTCGGACGAGGTCGACCAGCCGGATTCCTTCGTGAGCCAGTCGCGGACGATCTGCTTGTCGAAGCTGGGAAGCGTCTTACCCGGCTCGTACAGCGCACCGTCCCAGTACCGGGAGGAATCGGGCGTGAGCACCTCGTCGGCGAGGAGGAGGTCACCGTCGGAACTGTGCCCGAACTCGAACTTGGTGTCCGCGAGGATGATCCCCCGCTCGCGCGCGATGTCGGCGCCACGGGTGTAGACGTCGAGCGTGAGGTCGCGCAGGCGCGTTGCCAACTCGATCCCGACGTCCTCGGCGACCCGCTCGAAGGAGACGTTCTCGTCGTGGTCGCCGACGGCGGCCTTGGTGGCGGGGGTGAAGATCGGCGGGTCGATGCGGCTGCCGTCGACCAGTCCGTCCGGCAGGGGGACGCCGCACACCTCGCCGCCCGCGCGGTACTCCTTGAGGCCGGAGCCGGTGAGGTAACCGCGGGCGACGCACTCCACCGGCACCATCTCCAGCCGGCGCGTGACGAGCGCGCGCCCGAGCACCGACTCGGGGATGCGCGGGTCGTCGGCGGGCCCGGCCAGGTGGTTCGGAACGCCGAGCGCGTCGAAGAAGAAGACCGACATCGCGGTGAGCACACGCCCCTTGTCCGGGATCGGCGTGTCCAGGATGTAGTCGTAGGCGCTGATCCGGTCGCTCGCGACCAGCAGCAGGTGCTCGTCGTCGATCTCGTACAGCTCGCGGACCTTGCCCGAGTAGATCGGCGTGTATTCGCTCAGTTCAGGACGCACACCGCCACCCTATCGCCTGACGGTTCCCTGCGGTTTCGGCGGGCGAATCGCAGGTCGCGGCCGCCGAAACCGCAGGGAATGCAGGGAGCGGGAACCGTGCGTGCGGGGTGGTGCGTCCAATTCATATGATCCGCCGAACGCGCGACCTCCTACGGACGGAGACCCCGCACGCGATGCGACTCGACTCGACATCCGTCATTCAGGGCGTCCGATGCCATGGCGCAACCGCCCCGACCGCCCGCGACGTGCGCGACGCGCTGGCCATCGCGTACCCCGATGCGGTGTTCACCGGGTGGACCGCCGCGGCCCTCCACGGCGCCCTCTACACCGAAGGGCATCCTCCGGAGATCTGGCTACCGCAGCAACGGACGCGGAAGGGGGTGATCATCCGGGTGGGTCAGATGCTCGACGAGGACATGGAGATCGTCCTGCGCCGGCGGGCCACGTGCGGCGCCCTCACGGCGGCGGACATCGCCCGTCACACCACCGATGACGAGGGCATCGCAGGCTTCGACCAGTGCCTTCGCGTCGATCGGTACGGCAGGTCGGTGACCACGAAAGGGGCCGTCCAGGCGTACCTCGACGCACATCCGCGGTTCTACGGCGCACGTCGGGTGCGGGCCGTGCTCGCCGAATCGAGCACCGGCACCGACTCGCATTGGGAGACGTACACCCGTCTCACCGTCCATCGCTCGGGGCTGACGTTCTTCACACCCCAGTCACCGGTCCCCGGTACCCAGTACCACGTGGACCTCGGAGACCAGGAGCACCGGATCGCGATCGAGTACGACGGCGGATATCACCGCTCAATCGCCCAGCAGCGAAAGGACATTCGGCGCTGGAACGCGATCACCGACCATAAGTGGGTGATCATCAGGGTCACGTCCACGACGTTGACCCGCGACCGTGCGGCGTTCATCGCGAGGATCGAATCCGAGCTGCGGCGGCGCGGCTGGAGCGGCCCGACGCCGACGGAGCCCCGCCTCGAGCTCCCAGCAGGCGCCATGACCAAGCCGGAGGACCCGGCGCCACCGGAATCACTCGGTTTCTAGCGGTTTCGGCGGGCGAATCGCAGGTCGCGGCCGCCGGAACCGCAGGGAACCGGTGGGTCAGAGGATGGGGGCGGGAGTGTAGGAGGCGGCGGTGGGGTACTTCGCGGTCAGCGCCTCGACGTCGGCGACGACCTGGGCGACCTGCGCCTCGGCGGCGCCGGTGAAGGCGGCGCGGTCGGCCAGCGCCTCGTCGAGCTGGGCGCGGGTGAGGCCGAGGCGGGAGTCGCCCGCGAGGCGGTCGAGCAGATCGGGCTCGCGGCCCTCCTCACGCATCGCGAGGGCCACGGCGACGGCGTGCTCCTTGATCGCCTCGTGCGCGACCTCGCGGCCGACACCGGCGCGCACCGCGGCCATGAGCACGCGGGTGGTGGCGAGGAAGGGCAGGTAGCGGTTCAGCTCGTTCTCGATCACCGCGGGGTAGGCGCCGAACTCGTCGAGAACGGTCAGGAAGGTCTCGAAGAGTCCGTCGATCGCGAAGAACGAATCCGGAAGGGCCACGCGGCGGATCACGGAACAGAAGACGTCGCCCTCGTTCCACTGCGAACCCGCCATCTCGGCCGCCATCGAGCCGTATCCGCGCAGGATCACGGTGAGGCCGTTGACGCGCTCGCAGGAGCGGGTGTTCATCTTGTGCGGCATCGCGGAGCTGCCCACCTGGCCCGGCTGGAAGCCCTCGGTGACCAGCTCGTGCCCGGCCATCAGCCGGATCGTCGTGGCCATCGACGACGGTCCCGCAGCCACCTGCACCAGCGCGCTCACCACGTCGTGATCGAGCGATCGGGGGTATACCTGCCCCACCGAGACGAAGGACTGCGAGAATCCGAGGTGCTCCGCCACCCGCTCCTCCAGCGAAGCGAGCTTGGCGGCGTCGCCGCCCAGCAGGTCGAGCATGTCCTGCGACGTGCCCATCGGGCCCTTGATGCCGCGCAGCGGGTAGCGGCCGATCAGGTCCTCGATGCGGGCGATCGCCACGAGCAGTTCGTTCGCGGCGCTCGCGAAGCGCTTGCCGAGGGTGGTGGCCTGCGCCGCGACGTTGTGCGAGCGGCCGGCCATGACGACGGAGGAGTACTGCGCCGCCCGCTCGGCGAGCCGGGCCGCCACCGCGACGGCGTGATCGCGGACGTACTCCAGCGAGCGCAGGACCTGCAGCTGCTCGACGTTCTCCGTCAGGTCGCGCGAGGTCATGCCCTTGTGGATCTGCTCGAAGCCCGCGAGGTCGCTGAACTCCTCGATCCGTGCCTTCACGTCGTGCCGCGTGATCCGCTCGCGCTCGGCGATGGACGCCAGATCCACCTGGTCGACGACCTTCTCGTAGGCCTCGACGGCTCCGTCGGGCACGTCGATCCCGAGGTCGCGCTGCGCCTTGAGCACCGCGATCCAGAGCTGACGCTCCAGCACGATCTTGTGCTCCGGCGACCACAGCTCGCGCATGCGGGGGCTGGCGTACCGGTTGGCGAGGACGTCGGGGATGCGGGAGGTGCTCACGCCCCGATTCTCTCACGGACCCGTTCCCTCTCGTCCGTCCCGGGCGCGGGGCCCATCACTCCAGGGCGGGCGCCAGATCGTCGATCACCGTGGCGAGCGCGTCGCGGACCGCGCGGGGCACGTCGGAACCGTGGTCGGTGAACGCGGCGAGCGCGGCACCGTCCTCGATGGCCATCAGCCGCTCGACGCACGGCCCCGACACCCGGCGCCCCGATCGGGTGAGCACCTCCACGTGCAGGTCCGCGAAGACGTTCCGCAGCTGCGCCTGCAGCCGCGTGAGCTCGGGATCGCGGGCGCACAGCACCATCCGCTCGTAGCGCGAGACGAGAGCGCCGCGCTCGGCGGCGGTGTCACAGGCGAAGAAGACCGAGGAGAGGAGCTTCGCGAGGGCGGAATCACCGCGCTTGCGCCGGCTCACCGCCTCCGCGCGGGCGCGGACGGCGGCGACGTCCAGCTCGCCCGCGTAGGCGACGGCGTGGGAGAGCAGATCGCCGAGCGACTCGAAATAGTAGGTGGTCGCGGCCAGGGGGATGTGCGCGCGGTGCGCGACGGCGCGGTGCCGGACCGATTCGAAGCCGCCCTCGACGAGGAGCTCTCCGGCCGCCGCCACGAGGGCCGCGCGCCGGCGCTCACCCTTGGGCGTGGTCGCGGCTGTCATCTGAGACATGCTGCCAGCACGTCCCGCTCGGCCTGAGGGTTTCGACCAAATCGTCGGCGTCCAGTTCGGCCGACGTGGGCGAACCGCGCTACTGCAAGGCCTGATGTCCGATATCAGTGCGGAAATGGCTGCCCGGCAGCTTGATCCGCTCCAGCTTCGCGTAGGCGTCCGCGCGGGCCGCGGCCAGGTCATCGCCCACGCCGACCACGTTGAGCACCCGGCCGCCGTTCGAGACGAGGCGTCCGTCGGCGTCGACGGCCGTGCCGGCGTGGTAGATCCCCGCGCCCTCGGCGCCCGTGATGACGTCGCCCTTGCGCGGCGCGGCGGGGTAGTTCTCGGCGGCCAGCACCACGGTGATGGCGGCACCGTCGCGCCACCGCAGCGGCGGCAGGGAACCCAGACCGCCCGTCGCGGTCGCGTGCAGCGCCTCGCCCAGCGGCGACTCGAGCAGGCTCAGCACCGCCTGGGTCTCGGGGTCGCCGAAGCGGCAGTTGAACTCGACGACGGCGGGCCCCTCGGCACCCATCGCGAGGCCCGCGTACAGCAGCCCGGAGAAGGGCACGCCCCGGCGCACCATCTCGCGGGCGACGGGACGCACGACGGTCTCGACGATGTCGTCGACCGCACCGTCGGCGAGCCAGGGCAGCGGCGAGTACGCGCCCATGCCGCCCGTGTTGGGCCCGGTGTCACCGTCGCCGACCCGCTTGTGGTCCTGCGCGGGCAGCAGCGGCACCACGTCCTCGCCGTCGACGAGGCAGAAGAGCGAGACCTCGGGACCGTCCAGGAAGGACTCCAGCAGCGCGGGGCGGCCCGATTCGATCAGGTCCGCGGCGTGCGCGCGGGCCGCGGCGCGATCCGCCGTCACGACGACGCCCTTGCCCGCGGCCAGGCCGTCGTCCTTGACGACCCAGGTGGGGCCGAAGCGGTCGAGCGCGGCGTCGATGTCGGCGGGGCTGTCGACGATCTCGCTGCGCGCGGTGCGCACGCCGGCGGCGTCCATGACGTCTTTGGCGAAGGCCTTGGAGCCCTCGATCTGCGCGGCCGCGGCGGAGGGCCCGAAGACGGCGATGCCGCGGGCCCGGACCGCGTCGGCGACGCCGAGGACGAGCGGGACCTCGGGGCCGATCACCACGAGGTCCGCTCCGAGCCGCTCGGCGAGCGCCGCCACCTCGTCACCGGAGGAGGCGTCCACCGCGTGATTGGTCGCGATCGCGGCCGTACCCGGATTGCCCGGGGCGGCATGCAGCTCGGTGACCTGGGGGTCGCGGGTCAGCGCGTCGATGAGGGCGTGTTCGCGGCCGCCGGTGCCGATGACGAGTACTCGCACGTCGCCGACCTTACCGGGGCGGCCCTGTACATCCGACGTCAGCATCGGTATCGTAATTCCGGAATTACGATTCATCGTACCGAGGAGAACGCGATGCGCCGCACCCTGATCACCGCCGTCACCGCCGTACTCGTGGCCACGGGGCCGGCCCCGTCCACGACCGCCGCTCCGTGCGCGCCCGCGCCCGCGGTCGATACCGGCACCGCGGCGGGCTGGACCGGGTACCTCGCGCAGCACCGCGGCGACGTCGCACTCGTGGTCGACGACGGCCGCGGCGGCACCGTCCGGCACCGTCCGGACGCGGCGATGCCCACCGCCTCGATGCTCAAGCTGATCCACCTCGCCGCGCTCACCGGCCGGGCCGGCGCCGGGCGCATCGACCTCAACGAGCGGATCCCCGTCGCCGACTGGCAGAAGTGGTACGTCGCCTACCGGGGCACCCCGCTCGACGGCGGTGCCCACATCAAGGCCCTGGAGTACCTGGGGATACCCGCGACGAACGGCGTCCCGAACGACCCGTCCGGCACCGTCTCTCTGCACCAGCTCGCCGATGTGATGATCCGCTTCTCCGACAGCGCCGCACCCGACGCGATCCGCGCCCGCCTCGGCGACGAGGCGCTGCAGGACGTGATGACGCGGTACGGGATGCCCGGCCCCGCCCCGTCGCTCAAGGGCCTCTACGACGGGCTCGTCGCCAGCGGGGCGGGCACACCGGAGCAGGTACAGCGTGCCGCGGACCAGACCTACGCGGCGCCGGCCTCGTCGTTCGCGCGGCTCATCGGCGATATCGCCACCGGCCGCTCCGGCCCGGGCGCGGACCTCGCCCGCGGCTTCCTCGAGTTCCAGGGCGGCGCCCCGGCGGGCCTCGCGGCGCTCGGCTTCAAGGGCGGCTCACTGCCGGCCGTGCTCACCGAGGCCTTCGAGGGACGCAGGCCCGACGGTTCCGTCACCGTCGGGGTGCTCATGGTGCGCCGGATCTCCCCGGCGGACGCCCGCAAGGACACCGAGGCCGGCATGCCGCACCAGGAGCTCCTGCTGCGGGCCATGACCGACGCCGACACCCGCGGGCGCGTGGCGTGCGCGCTGCGCTCGTAGACTCCCGCCATGACCGACGACGACCGCCTCGCCGACCTCGAAACACGGGTCGCCGCACTGGAGGCGGCGGTGGGAACCGCACCGGCGGAGCAGCCGCCGACGGCCGGCGGCACCGTCGGATACACCGGAACGGTGAGCCTCGACGGCGACGTGGGCTGGCGCATCGACTACTCCGCCGGGGCGGTGGCCGCGATGCCGCCCGAGCGGCTCGCGACGGTCCTCGCGGCGCTCGGCCATCCCGCGCGACTCGCCCTCGTGCAGGACCTGCTGCTCGGCCCCCGCACGGCCGCGGAGCTGATGGAACGCGCCGACGGCGGGTCCAAGGGGCAGCTGTACCACCACCTGGGGACCCTCACCGGAGCCGGCGTGGTCGACAAGGGCGCGCGCGGCCAGTACGCGGTGGCGCCGCAGCGGGTGGTGCCGATCCTGGTGGCGATGCTGGCGTCCGCGGACATCGGTGGACTGCTCCGATAGCCTGGCCGCATGGCATCCGTCTTCTCGAAGATCATCGCCGGCGAGCTCCCGGGCCGGTTCGTGTACCAGGACGATTCGGTGGTGGCGTTCCTGACCATCGCCCCGCTCACACAGGGCCACGTGCTGGTGGTGCCGCGCGAGGAGGTCGACCATTGGGAGTCGGTCGACGACGAGCTCTGGAATCACATCAGCACCGTCTCGCGGAAGCTGGGCCGCGCCGTCAAGCGCGCCTTCGACGCGCCGCGCGCCGGCGTGGTGATCGCGGGCCTCGAGGTGCCGCACCTGCACGTGCACGTCTTCCCGGCCTACGCGCTCACCGACTTCGACTTCGGCCAGGCCGACCCCAATCCCTCGCCCGAGTCGCTCGACGACGCGCAGACCAGGATCGTGGAGGCGCTCGCGGCGGAGTGAGCTACCCGGGCAGGCGCACCGTGAAGGTCGCGCCCGCGCCCGGCGCCGTATCGACGGTGACGGTGCCGCCGTGCCGCTCGACGATGCTGTGCACGATCGACAGCCCGAGCCCGGCGCCGCCGCTGCCGCGGCTGCGCGAGGTGTCGGTGCGATAGAAGCGCTCGAAGACCCGCGCCGCCTCGTCGGGCTCCATGCCCGGCCCGGTGTCGGCGACGGCGAGCACCACCGCGCCCGGTTCCTCGCTGAGCCGCACACGCACCGTCGCCTCGTCGGGGGTGTGGCGCAGGGCGTTCGAGACCAGGTTGGTGACCACCTGATGCAGGCGGTCCCGGTCGCCGGTCAGCGCGACGGTGCCGGTCTCCGCCTCCAGCGCGATGTCCCGGCCCGGCTCGCGGGCCTGCGCGGCGTGCACCACGTCGTCGGCCACCGCGACCAGGTCGACGGTGTCCGCCGCGAGCGGCCGGCGCGCATCGAGCCGCGCGAGCAGCAGCAGGTCCTCCACGAGCAGCCCCATCCGCTCCGCCTCGGACTCGATCCGGGACATGACGAAGCCGGTGTCATCGGTGGCGCCCTGCCGGTACAGCTCGGCGAAGCCGCGGATCGAGGTCAGCGGGGTGCGCAGCTCGTGCGAGGCGTCGCCCACGAAGCGTCGCATCCGCTCCTCGCCGGCGCGGGCCTGCTCCTCCGAGGACGCGACGCGGTCGAAGGAGTCCTGCACCTGGTGCAGCATCGTGTTGATCGACGTCGACAGCCGGCCGACCTCGGTGTGGGCGGGTGCCTCGGGCACCCGGCGCGTGAGGTCCCCCGCGGCGATCGCCTCGGCGGTGGCCTCCACCTCCTCGAGCGGACGGAGCGACCGGCGCACCACGAGGTAGCCGAGGCCGCCGGCGATGACGAGCACGCCGCCGCCGATGAGCAGCTCCAGCGCGACCATGGCCCGGAGCGTCGAGTCGACGTCCGTGAGCGTGACCGCGACGAAGGCGACGCCGTACTCCGACGAGGACTGCACCACGCGCCACTCCGGTCCCCCGCCGCCGGCGGAATGCACCGTGACGGCGTCGCCGTCCAGGTCGCCGAGACCCGAGAGGTCGGGCCGCTGCGTGAAATCGGGATTGCTGATCTGCAGCTGTCGCCCGTCGGGGAGGAAGACGGCCTGGTAGAAGCGAGTGGGCGGACGGCCTCCGCGGGAGGGCTCCGGCAGGATCGGCGGCTTGGGCCGGGCCCACGTCTCGGCCGCCTGGCGCAGCGCCTGGTCCTCGCGCGAGAGGAGCTGGTCCTTCATCGCCGCGGTCAGCGCGGTCCCGGAGGCCAGCAGGCCCAGGAAGACGAGGCCGACGACGACCGCGACCAGGGACAGGCGCAGGGGGACGCGGGAGGCCAGGGAGGTCGAACCCATGCGCGCCTACCGCGGTTCGCGGAGCACGTAGCCGACGCCGCGGAGGGTGTGGATGAGCCGCTTCTCGCCCGTGTCGACCTTGCGGCGGAGGTAGGAGACGTAGGACTCGACGACGTTGACGTCGCCGCCGAAGTCGTAGTGCCAGACGTGGTCGAGGATCCGCGGCTTCGACAGCACGACGCCGGCGTTGACCATGAAGTACCGCAGCAGCGTGAACTCCGTGGGCGAGAGGGAGACCAGCTCGCCCGCCTTCCACACCTCGTGCGTCTCGTCGTCCAGCTCGAGGTCGGCGAAGGTCAGGCGGGTGGTGGCCTCGTCCTCACCGAAGCCGTGGCGCCGCAGCAGGACGTTGATGCGGGCCACGACCTCCTCGAGGCTGAACGGCTTGGTGACGTAGTCGTCGCCGCCGAGGGTGAGGCCGGCGACCTTGTCCTCGACCGAGTCGCGGGCCGTGAGGAACAGGGCGGGCGCGTCGATCCCGTCCTGGCGGAGCCGTTTGAGCAGCCCGAGCCCGTCCATGCCCGGCATCATGATGTCGAGCACCATCACGTCCGGCCGGAAGGCGCGGACGCGGTCGAGGGCCGCGGGCCCGTCGTGGGCGACGGCCACGTCGAAGCCCTGGAACTTGAGGCTGACCTGCAGCAACTCCCGGATGCTCTGCTCGTCGTCGACCACGAGTACGCGGGGCATGGCTTCGTCATTCGCACTGGACACACCGCCATAGTGCACGGCGCGGCGCCCACCTTTCTGACGACTCGCTGTCAGTTCGCTGTGAACGTGACGGCGCGATGCTCGATCAGCGAAGGGAGGCGAGGATCTCCGGGGTCACGGGGTCGACGATGTCCTGCACCTCGGGATGCTTGGAGACGTACCGCTTGACCAGCGGGCAGACCGGGACGACGCGCTTGCCCGCGGCGCGGGTGTCGGTCAGCGCGTCGTGCACCAGGATGCCGCTGAGGCCGCGGCCGGAGAACTTCTCGTCGAGCTCGGTGTGCGGGAAGATGCGCTGGTCCCCACGGTCCAGGAAGACGGTGAAGCCGGCGAGCTCCCCGTCCACGGTGATGTCGTAGCGGCCCTCGGCGTCGTTGCGGGTGACGGCGACGTTCTCGGTGTTCTCGGTCACTGCGGGTTCCTCCTGCGGGGCTTGAGCCGGGTCGTGGGGAGCGGCGGCGCCGGCAGGTACTGATCGTCGCGCCATCCGCTCACACTGCCGAAACGTACGGAGCGCTGCTCCCATTCCTCGCGGTACTCCACGATCTCCTCGTGCGTGCGGCCCACGAAGTTCCACCACATCACGATGTCCTCATCGAACGGGACGCCGCCGAGCAGGACCACCCGGGCGTCCTCCTCGGCGGGGTTGTGCAGGCGCAGCCCGCCGAGTCCCGGGCCGACGTACCCGAGATCTCCCCGGGCGAGCGCGACACCGTCGACGAGAAGACGCTCGGTGTCGAGCAGGACCCCGTGCTCGAACGCGGCGTCGACCGCGAGGCTCACCCGCGCGCCGGGCCGCAGGATCAGCTCGGCGCCGAGGAGCGGGGTGGCGGTGACGACCGGGGAGACACTGCCCGCGAGCTCGCCGATGAAGACGCGGGCGCTGCCACCCGGCCCGCCGGACCGCACGTCGGGAAGGTCGACGGCGGCCGGCGCGTGGTGCTGGAAGCCGTTGGGCGCGTTGCGCGCCCGGTCCGGCAGGGCGAGCCACAACTGGACCCCGTGCAGCCGGCGGGTCTGCGGGGTGGAGACCTCCGAATGGCTGATTCCGTAGCCCGCGGACATGAGGTTGATCTCGCCCGGCAGGACCGGCGCCTCGACGCCGGCGCTGTCGCGGTGCTCGATCTCGCCCTCGAACAGCCAACTCACGGTCTGCAGACCGGTGTGCGGGTGCGGCGGAACGTTCATGCCGCCGGAGCGGTCCACCTCGTCGGGGCCGTAGTGGTCGGCGAAGCACCACGCCCCGACCATCGAGCGTTCGTGCGTGGGGAGGGTGCGGCGCACCGTCATCGCGCGGGGGCCACCGAGCGGCACCTCCCGCGGAGAGATCACCTCGACGCCGGCGCCGGGGGCCGTTGCGTCCACCGTGGCCCCGCACTCGACCTCTTCGGGCTGTCGGTCGACGTTGCTCATGACCGCTAGCCTAGTGCCATGCCAGCCCAGCGCGTGCGGATCGACAAGGCGTCTCCCCGCATCTACAAGCAGTTGATCGCCGTCTCGACGGAGGTGGCGGCCGCCGCCGAGGCCGCCGGGATCGGCCGGGACGTGGTCGAATTGGTGAACCTGCGGTGCTCGCAGCTCAACGGCTGCGCCTACTGCCTCGACCTGCACGCCCGCGCGGGGCGCGCGGCCGGACTCACCGACCAGCAGCTCGACGTCGTGGCGGCCTGGCGCGAGGCGCCCGCGCTGTTCGACGACATGCAGCGCGCCGCCCTCGAGATCGCCGAACTGGTCACCGAGCTGCCGCCGCACCACGCCGCGGACATCGCCTACGACCGCGCGACCGACGTGCTCGACGAGGCGCAGACCTCGGTGCTGATCTGGGCGGCGGTGACCATCAACGCCTTCAACCGCGTGTCCGTGGTGAGCGGGTACGAGGTGCGGCACCGGGTGTGAGGCACTAGGCGAACGCGGCCACCAGCGCGCTGCAGAACGCGGGCAGATCGTCGGGCCGCCGACTGGAGACGATCGGTCCCGCGCCGTCCCGGCAGACCACCACCTCCTGATCCACCCAGGTGGCGCCCGCGTTGACCAGGTCGGTCCGCACGCTCGGGTAGGAGGTCAGGGTGCGGCCCCGCACCACTCCGGCTTCGATGAGCGTCCACGGCCCGTGGCAGATCACGCCGATCGGGGTCCCCGTCTCCGCGCACCGTCGCACGAAGTCCACTGCGGCCTCGTCGGTGCGCAGGGCATCGGGGTTCGCGACCCCACCGGGGAGCACGAGGGCGTCGAACGCGGAGGGGTCGGCCTCGCCCACGACGCCGTCGACGGCGAAGGTGTCGGCGCGGTCGAGGTGGTCGAAGGCCTGAATCGTGCCCGCCTCCGTCGAGAGGAGCCGATTCGTGGCACCCGCTTCCCGGAGCGCCCGCCACGGTTCCGTGAGTTCCACCTGCTCGGTCCCCTCGGGCGCCGCGAGGAACGCGATCGTCCTGCCGTCGAGTCCGCCCATGTCCACTCCTTCCGTCGCTGTCGGTGACGCCCGGGAATACCCCGTGGGCCGCGCACCGAAACCCCGGCGGGCGCGCCGCCGGGGTCGCGATCGAGCCGCCTCCTACAGCGCGGGCTCGTAGGAGATCTGGTACCCGTTCGGCGCGATGACGGCGAGCCCGCGGCCCACGTCGAGGCGGTAGGTGTAGCCGTTGTTGACGGCGCTGTACGACGCGCCGTTCGACCACACGACCGGCGCGGTCACGGCCAGGCCGTTGCCCTTGCCGAAGCCGCGGTACTCGGTGCGGCCGTCTCCCTGCCATCGGCAGATGGAGGCGCTGGAACTGGGCGTCTCGATGTGCGCGATCGTGCTCTGATGCACGTCGCAGCCGTTGGGCGCGGCGTTCGCGGCCCCGGGCGCGACGGCGGCGATCCCTGCAGCTGCCGCCAGGGCGGCGGTGGCGGCGACGATCTTCGTGCGGATGATCATGACTGCTCCTTCTCCGTGGACGTTCTGCTGACCTCCACAGCATCGCGGCGGGCTCTTGAGCGCCGCTCAAGAGCCGCTTAAGAACCAGGTCGGGTGACGCCGACGCCGGCCCACCTCCTCCCCCAGGCGGATGTGGCGGGCCGGCGCGCGTGGTTGGGTGAGGCCATGACGGAACGGATCACGGAGTTCACCCGGTCGGGCCTCACCTTCCCGGTGGTCGACAGCGGGCCGATCGACGGTGAGATCGTCGTGCTGCTGCACGGCTTCCCGCAGACGCCCACCTCCTGGGAGGCGACGGCCGAGCACCTGCACGCGCAGGGGTACCGCACCGTCGTGCCGTGGCAGCGGGGGTACGCGCGCACCGCGAGCCCGGCGCGGCGCTGGCAGTACCGCAGTTCCGAGCTGGCCGCCGACGTGGCGGCGCTGCTGCAGCGGACGGGGCCGGCGCACCTCGTCGGACACGACTGGGGTTCGTCGACGGCGTGGCTCACCGCGGCCACCTACCCGGAGTCGGTGCGCACGCTCACCGCCGTCTCGGTGCCGCACCCGCTCGCCTTCCTGCGCGCCTTCCTCCGCTCGAATCAGGCGCTGAAGTCGTACTACATGTTCCTGTTCCAGATCCCGGCCGTCCCGGAGCTGCTGGCCCGGAGGTTCCCGGGCCGGTTCGAGGCCTTCCTCCGCGCGAGCGGGATGCCCGACGGCGCAGTGCGCACCGTCGTCGATGAAGTGCTGACGCCCGGCCTCCTGACCGGCGGCCTGAACTACTACCGGGGCATGCCCTTCACCGCGGTGAAGCCCGGCGAGGGCACCCGCATCGGCTGCCCGGTGACGTACGTGTGGAGCACGGACGACATCGCGCTCACGCGGGCCGGAGCGGAGCTCGCGGGCGAGTACGTCGACGGGCCGTACCGGTTCGTCGTGCTGGACGGGGTGAGCCATTGGATCCCCGACGAGCGGCCCGAGCAGCTCGCGGCCGAGATCGTCGCGACCGCGGCGCGGGTGTGACTACAGGATGCGCTGCATGAGCACCAGGTCCAGCCAGCGGCCGAACTTGATGCCGACCTGCGGCATCTGCCCGGTGACCCGGAAGCCGAGCTTGCGGTGCAGCGCCACCGAGGCGTGGTTGGACTCCTCGATCGCAGCCACTACGACGTGCACGTCGGACTGCTGCGCGCGCTCGATCAGCGCGACCATCAGCGCCTCGGCGATCCCGCGCCGGTAGTAGCCGTCCGCGACGTACACCGAGTTCTCGACGGTGTGCCGGTACCCCGACTTGGCGCGGAAGGGCCCGTACGTCGCGTACCCGCCGAGCGCACCGTCGACGATGGCGACGAGGACCGGGAAGCCCCCGGCCCGGCGCTCCGCCAGCCATGCCTCGCGCTCGGCGAGGTCGGCCTTCTCCTCGGACCAGATGGCGGTCGAGTTCTCCACGGCATCGTTGTGGATGACGAGGATCGCCGGCAGGTCGGCCGGCTGCGCGTCGCGGATCTCCATGCGGCCAGCTTATTGCTCGGCCACGAAGATGCAGAACGGGTGCCCGTCCAGGTCGGCGTAGACGCGCAGCGCTTCCTCCGGGTCGTCGATCCGGTCGTCGACCAGGCTGCCGCCGAGCGCGAGCACCCGGTCGTGCTGCTCCGCCATCTCCGCGAGGTCGCGGGCCGCGAAGTCGAGGTGCAGTTGCTGCGGCACGTCCATCGACGGCCAGGTGGAGCGGGCGAACGCCGGCACCGTCTGGAAGGCGAGCAGGCGACGGCCGTCCGCATCGGTGAGCACGATGAAGTCGGGGTCGCCGACCCCGGCGCGCGGCTCGTCGCCGGGGAGGTAGTCGAGCCCGAGGAACGCGCGGTAGAACTCCGCGGACCTGCGCGCGTCCGCGGCGTCGAGGACCACTTGCCGGAAACGGGGAGGGGCCATGGCTCCACGATAGGCCGCCGCGGCGGCATATCACCCGAACGGGGACGAACCGCGCGGCACGACCGCGCGGACGGGATCGGCGGACCCACGAAAGAGTAGTTTCGCAACGCAACGTTCTGCTCCGCGGCGGCCCGACGGGCGCGGCGGACCGTCGGAGGGAGTCGTCGATGACCGCACCGCAGGTCCTCTCGCTCGTCCTGCTGGGCGGAATCCTGGTCCTCGCGATCCTGCGCCGCATGAACATCGGGGTCCTCGCGCTCGCCGCCGCCCTACCCGTGCTCGTCGTCGCCGGCGTCGACGCGAAGGCCATGTACACGGCCTTCCCCGGGGACATCGTCGTGCTCATCGCGGGCGTCTCCCTGCTCTTCGCGCACCTGGAACGCAGCCGCGCCCTGGAGCTGTTCGTCGATCGGGTGTACGCGGCGATCGGCGACCGCCACGGGCTGATCCCGTGGGCGGGCTTCGCGATCGGCGCGGCACTGTCCACCGCGGGGGCGTTCTCGACGGCACCGATCGCCTTCCTGGTGCCGATGGTCGCGCACGTCGGGGTGCGCTCGCGCCGGACCTTCCTGATCAGCGAGCTGGCGGTGATCATCGGCGCCAACTCGGCGGGCCTGTCGCCGCTCAACCCCACCGGCGCGGTGGTGCGGGCGGCCGCGAACAAGGTCGGCGTGACCTACTCCGGGTGGGGCCTGTGGGCGGTCTCGATGACGGTGGCGGTGATCGTCGTCGCGGTCCTGCAGGCGCTCACCGTCCTCGCGCGCAGGCGGGGGCACCCCGTCGAGGCCACGCCGGCGCCGGCTGCGGCGGAGCAGCACGAGGCACCGTCGAACCCCTGGTACATGGCCGCCTCCGGCGCCGCGCTGGTGGCCTTCGTGCTGCTGGTGGTGCTCGCCACGACGGACGTCGGCCTCACCGCGATGTGCCTCGCGGCGCTGCTGCAGATCGCCTTCCACGCGCAGGCCGACGAACGGTCGCTGCTCGCGCGCATCCCGTGGAACTCGATCCTGCTGCTCTGCGGACTGCTCACCTACCTCGGGCTGATGCAGCGGATCGGGACGATGGACTCGATCGCGCACATCCTGCAGCACCTCGGGACCGGGGCACTGCTGATCCTGGTGCTCGCCTACCTGACGGCGCTGCTGTGCAACATCGAGAGCTCGACGCTCGGCGTGCTCGGCCTGATGATGCCGATCGCCTTCGGCTCCTTCGGGCACACCGGCGCCGTCTTCTGGGTGACGGCCGCGGTGTGCGTCCCGTCCGCGCTGATGGTGATGAACCCGATCCACGTCGCCGGGACGCTGATCATCGGCAACACCGTGCACGAGGAGCAGGACGCGCTGTTCCGGCGCCTGCTGATCCTGGCCGCCACGCTCGCCGTCGTCGTCCCTGGCGTGCTGAGCCTGATCCCGATCGCGCTGCTCTGACCGCTCAGTCGGCGACGATCCGCGGCACCTCGGACGCCTTCGACGTGAACTCGGGGGCGCGCTTGTCGAGGAAGGCGGCCACGCCCTCCTTACCGTCGCCGATCGACGTGTAGTACATGCCGAGCGAGTCCATCAGGTGCTGATCCAGCGGCTTCGCGGCGCCCAGGCCGCGGTAGATCAGCTGCTTGTTGATCGCGACGCCGGCGGCGGAGCGGCCCTTGACCCAGGACCGGGCGAGCTCCTGCGCGGCGGGAACGAGATCCTCGGGCTCGTGGATGCTGCGGACCAGGCGGCCCTCGCGGGCCTGCTCGGCGGTGAGGATGTCGGCGGAGTAGACCCATTCGAGGGCTTGGGCGGGGCCGACGATGCGCGGCAGGAACCAGCTGGAGCACGCCTCCATGACGATGCCCAGGCGGCCGAAGACGAAGCCGATGCGGGCCTTCGTCGACGCGAGGCGGGTGTCCATCGCGAGGGTCATCGTCGCGCCGATACCGACCGCGGGTCCGTTGATCGCGGCGATCACCGGCTTGGGCAGCGCGTGGATCGCCAGCGTGAGCTTGCCGCCCGTGTCGCGCACGCCGGTCTCGTAGGGCTCCTGATCGTAGGCGGCGGCGAACTCCTCGGGCGTGGGCCGCACCGACTCGTCGAGGCCGAAGACGTTGCCCTCGCCGGTGAGGTCCATGCCGGCGCAGAAGGCGCGTCCGGCGCCGGTGACGACGACGGCGCGGATGTCGTCGCTGTGGGCGTCCACCTGGAAGAACTCGGTGAGCTCGCGCGCCATCGTCACGCTGAAGGCGTTGAGCTGATCCGGCCGGTCGAGCACGAGGGTCGCGATGCCGTCGTCGTCGACGGTCCAGCTGATGGTCTCGAAGGAATCAGTCATGCAGGTCACGATATGCTGTGCTCCGGCGGCCGCAGGGCCCACGCCTCCCTAGCTCAGTGGTAGAGCACCGCTCTTGTAAAGCGAAGGTCGTCGGTTCAATCCCGACGGGGGGCTCCACGGAAGGGGCGGCGATGTCGACGACGATGCAGGTCCTCCTGATCACCGCGCTCGTCCTCGGCCTCGTCGCCGTGGTCTTCGGGCTGGTCCACCTCTGGAACTCGAAGGTCGAGGGCACCGATCGCGAGAAGCGGATCGACGGCTTCTTCGACCGCCTCAACGATCGGTTCTTCGACCGCTGACGACCCCGCCGCGGACGATCCGGACGGGGCGGCCGCGGAGGTGTCCGCCGCGGCGGATGACGCGCCCCGAGCGCGGGCCGCGGATGACGGGGTGGCGCGGGAGCCTTGACCCGGAGCCGTCTGGCACAGTAACGAAAGAAGGTCCGTGCCACGACGACCCGAGGTGAACCGACAAGGAGGCGCCCCCACGATGAAGCCCCCGTTCCGCGATCGCCTCGCGCACGCGGTCCAGGCCGTCACCGGCCGGAACGCCGCGACCGTCGACACCGCGGGCATGCCCGTCCTCACCCCGCTGCAGCCCGTCGACCTCCGCGACAACGAGACCGTCGGCGAGGTCCTCGAGGTCGCGATGAAGGTCGGCGAGGTGCTGCTGGACTCCGGCACCGGCGCCGTCGACACCGAGGCGCAGGTGCGCTACGTCGCCGCGACCTACGGCATCGACGACGTCACGGTCACCGTGACCTACAACGCGATCACGGTGAGCGTGCAGCGCGGGCGGGGCCTGCCCCCGTCGACCTACACGCGGACGGTGAGCCACCGGTCCCTCGACTACACCCGGCTCTCCCAGGTCGATACCCTGGTGCGGCGCATCGGGCGCGGGCGGATCCGGCCGGACCAGGCGCTCGCCGCGCTCGAGTCGATCATGAACGCCGGGCACCCGTACCCGCGCGCCGTCGCGACCTTCGGGTGGGCGCTCATGGCCGCGGCGCTGACCCTGCTGCTCGGCGGCAAGCTCTCGCTCGCGGGGGTCGCCTTCGTGACGACGGCGCTGATCTACGCGGTCAACGTCCGGCTGAGCCAGTGGGGCCTGCCGTACTTCTTCCAGCAGGTCGTGGGCGGTTTCCTCGCGACCCTGCCGGCGGCGGTGATCTATCGGGTCTCGCTCGAGTTCGGCTGGGACGTGCAGCCCTACCGGGTGATCGTCGCGGGCATCATCGTGCTCATGGCCGGGCTCTCGCTGGTCGGTTCGGTCCAGGACGCCATCACCGGGGCACCGGTCACCGGCGCGGCCCGCTTCTTCGAGGTCGTGGTCTTCACGGGCGGCGTGGTGGCCGGCGTCGGCATGGCGCTGCGCGTGACCAGCGAGCTGGGCGCGACCCTGCCGCCCCTGCAGCAGCAGCCCTTCGACTACGCGCCGCTGCCGATCCTCGTCGTCACGGGCGGCGTGGCCGCCGCGGCCTTCGCGCTCGCCGGGTACGCGCAGATCCGGGCCCTCACGGCGTCCTTCCTCGCGGGGTGCTTCGGCGCACTCGTCGCCGGGTCGACCCTGAACCTCGGCCTCGGCCCCATCGTCTCCTCGACGGTGGCCGCCACCGTCGTCGGCCTGGCCGGTGGTCTCCTCGCTCGCCGGGCCGTCGTGCCCCCGCTCATCGTGGCCGTCGCGGGCATCACCCCGCTGGTCCCCGGTCTGGCCGTCTACCGCGGCCTGTCGGAGCTGATGGAGGGCCAGACGACCTCCGCGCTGACCAACATGGCGACGGCGCTGACCGTCGGTTGCGCGCTGGCGGCGGGGGTCACGCTGGGCGAATGGCTGGCGCGGACGCTCCGCCGACCGCAGCTCCCGCCGAACCTGCGGCCCCATATCGGGGGCATCACCTTCCGCCGGGTCCGCGACTGAAACGTTTCGCAGGTAAACTGACCTTGCTCGTCATTCCCGAACGAAGGTGCGTTCATGCCCCCGAAGACCACGCAGGACATCAGCGAAGACGAACTCGAGCCGGTAGCGGACGAGACCGCACGCCAGGCCCAGCGCGTCGTCGCGGCGTACGCCGAGGACACCGACGAGTGCCGGATGCTGCTGTCGATGCTCGGCATCGGCCCCAAGGAGGCGTAGCCCACCCATGGCCGCTGCGGCGTTCGGAACATCTGATTTCATCGTCGTGGCGAACCGGCTTCCGGTCGACGTCGAGAAGGCGCCCGACGGGACGCTGACCTGGAAGGAATCGCCCGGCGGTCTCGTCACCGCGCTCAAGCCGATCCTCAGCGCCCGCAACGGCGCATGGGTCGGCTGGCCCGGCGCCCCCGATGTGGGCGGCGAGCCGATCCCCGGCGAGGACATGCTCCTCGTCCCGGTCAAGCTCAGCGCCCAGGAGGTGGAGGAGCACTACGAGGGCTTCTCCAACGGCAGCCTGTGGCCGCTGTACCACGACGTCATCGTCAAGCCCGAGTACCACCGCGAGTGGTGGAACACCTACGTCGAGGTCAACCGCCGCTTCGCGGAGGAGACCGCCAAGGTCGCCGCCGAGGGCGCGACCGTCTGGGTGCAGGACTACCAGCTGCAGCTGGTGCCCAAGATGCTGCGGATGCTGCGGCCCGACGTGAAGATCGGCTTCTTCCTGCACATCCCCTTCCCGCCCGTCGAGCTGTTCATGCAGATGCCGTGGCGGCGAGAGATCGTCGAGGGCATCCTCGGCGCCGACCTCGTCGGCTTCCACCTGCCCGGCGGCGCCCAGAACTTCCTGTACCTCGCCAGCAAGCTGGCCGGATACGCGACGAGCAAGAACTCGATCGGCGTGCGGTCGAAGTTCGGCGTGGTCACCGTGGGCTTCCGCTCGGTGCGCGTGGGCGCCTTCCCCATCTCGATCGAGTCCGCCGAGCTCGCGGCCACCGCGAAGCTCCCGGAGACCAAGCAGCGGGCCCGCGCGCTGCGCAAGGAGCTCGGCAACCCGGAGAAGATCCTGCTCGGCGTGGACCGCCTGGACTACACCAAGGGCATCGACGTGCGGCTGCGCGCGATCGGCGAGTTGTACCAGGAGGGGCGCCTCGATCCGGAGCGGCACGTCTTCGTGCAGCTGGCGACCCCGTCGCGCGAGCGCGTGGAGTCCTACAAGGCCATGCGCGACGACATCGAGCGGCAGGTCGGCCGCATCAACGGCGACTTCGGCCGCGTCGGCCGCCCCGCGATCCACTACGTGCACCGGCCGGTGCCGCGGCGCGAGTTGCTGGCCTTCTTCGCGGCCGCCGACGTCATGCTCGTGACCCCGCTGCGCGACGGCATGAACCTCGTCGCCAAGGAGTACATCGCCTGCCGCAACGATTCGTCGGGCGCGCTGGTGCTCAGCGAGTTCACCGGGGCCGCAGCCGAACTCCGCCAGGCCTATCAGTGCAACCCGCACGACCTCGAGGGCGTCAAGAACGCCATCGACGAGGCCGTGCACCAGGACCCCGAGGACGGCAAGCGCCGCGTGCGCACGATGCGCCGGCAGGTCCTGCAGTACGACGTCGACCGCTGGGCGCGCTCCTTCCTGCAGACGCTCGCCGGCACCGTCGACGAGACGCCGGCATGACCCTGCCCGACGGTCTCGCCGCGGCGCTGGCCCGGTTCGCCCGGCTCGGCACCGTGCTCGTGTCCACCGATTACGACGGCGTGGTCGCCCCGATCGTCTCCGACCCCGCCGCGGCCTTCCCGCTGCCGGGAACCGTTGCGGCGCTGGAGGCGCTCGCCGCGCTGCCCGGCGTGACGGTCGCGCTCGTCTCCGGCCGCGACCGCGCGACCCTGGGCCGGCTGTCGGGCGTCGCCGACCCGATCGTGACCGTCGGGAGCCACGGGGCCGAGTGGGCGGAGGGCTTCGAGGGCGCCCTCTCCCCCGGCCTGGCGGAGCTCCGCGCGACGGTGCTGTCGGACCTCGCCGCGATCGCCGGCAGGTTCCCCGGCGCGGCCGTGGAACCGAAGCCGCTGGGCGGCGCGCTGCACGTCCGCAACGTCGTGGATCCGTCGCACGCCGCCCCCGCGCTGGAGGAGGCCCGACGGGGCCCCGCCGCCCTGCCCGGCGTGCACGCCACGGACGGCAAGGCCGTGCTGGAGCTGGCGGTGCTGGAGACCTCCAAGGGCCGGGCGCTCACCGCGCTCCGCGAGCGGTGCGCCGCCCGGGCCGTGCTGTACCTCGGCGACGACGTGACCGACGAGAAGGCCTTCGCCGTGCTCACCGACGCCGAGGACGTCTCCGTCAAGGTGGGCGACGGTGCCACCGCCGCCCGCTTCCGCATCGACGGCCCTGCGGATGCGCGGGCGGTCTTCGAGGAGCTGCTGGCGCTGCGTCGCGCCTGAGTCGCGGCGCGGCCGGGCGGCGCATGCCGTCGCACGGTGGCATCGCACCGTCGTACCCCCGCGCGGAGCCGTCCCCCGCGCGGCACGACTCCCCCAGCCCGCGCCGGGCCCTGCTCAGGCGATGGGGATCAGGGCGCGCGGGTCGTCGGCGGGGAGCGGCGCGGCGGACTCGGCGGTCACCGTCAGGCGCTCGAACCGGATGGAGCCGCCGTGATTGTCGAGGAAGGCGATGTCGGCGGCGTCGCGGCCGGTGGCGATCCGCACCATGGCGGCGCGCGGGGCGAGCCCGGTCGCGTCGAGCACCCACCAGCGCCCGTCGACCATGACCTCGGCGACGGCGTGGAAGTCCATCGGATCGCAGCCGGGCGCGAAGACCGCGCTCATCCGCGCGGGCAGCTTCAGCGCGCGGAGCAGCGCGATCGTCAGGTGCGCGTAGTCACGGCAGACGCCGGCGGAGGCGAGCAGGGTGTCGGAGGCGCCGTCGACGGAACGGCTGGCGCCGGGGAGGTAATCGAGCCGCCCCGCGACGAACTCCCGCACCGCCACAGCACGTTGTGCATCGCCGGCCACGCCGGCGAACTGCTTCGCGGCGAAGCCGTAGAACCGGTCGACCTCGCAGTACCGCGAGGGCCGCAGGTACAGCGACCGCAGGTACTCGTCGACGGGCTCCGGCGCTGCGAACCCCGCGACCTGCGCGTGGTACTCGAGCAGCACCTTCCCAGGACCGGCGTCGACGCGATGGATGCGGCCGCCGTGCGGCCCGACGACCTCATGGACGGGCAGCGGCGCACCGTCGAGCGTGACGCCCAGCGACTCCTGCACCTGCAGGCCTGGCACCCGCGCCACGGTCGCCTGGTACTCGAGGACCGTGGGCGCGAGGACCGTGCACGCCACCCGGGCGGACATCCTCCGCGCGCCGGGGACCACTAGTTCTTCGACAGCGCCGACTTCGATTGCCACGTCGGCCAGTCTAGGGTCCAGTCGTAGATGTCCCCGTCGGCCTCCGACAGCTCGATCGACGTGCCCGTGACCTCGACCGGGTCACCGAACAGCGCGCTCTGGAAGTAGCGCTGCGCATCCTCGAGCGAGAGGTTGATGCAGCCGTTGGTGACGTTGGTGCTGCCCTGGTTCCCGACGGTCTGCGGGTTGGCGTGGATGAACTCGCCGTTGTTGGAGATCCGCACCGCGAAGCGCTCGTGCACGTTGAAGTACCCGGCCGCGGGGTTGGACATGTAGAAGTCCTCGTGCTTCTCGCTCACCACGTGGATGCCGGAGCGCGTGACGTTGCGCGGCAGGTCGCCCTCGCCGTACGAGCAGGGCAGGTCCAGGAAGACCTGGTCGCCACGCATCACCAGGATGCGGTGCGACGGCGCCGAGGCCTTGACGATCTGCGAGCGGCCCACGACGAACGAACTGGTCACGTCGCTGGCGCCGTACTTGCCGTCGCCGTGGTCGAGGCCGTAGAGCTTGCCGTTCATCGTCACCCTGGTGTTCGGCTTGTAGTACTCGCGAGGGCGCCAGTGCGCGCGGGAGCCGTTGTCCTCGGGCAGCCAGGCCCACGCGCCCTCGGTGTGCGGGGTCGTGGTGACCTCGAGCGCCTTCTCGACCGCGGCCTTGTCCTCGACGGTGCCGGCGAACTTGAGGATCAGCGGCGCCGCGATACCGACCTCGGCGTCGTCGGCGATGTTGATCTGGACGGACATGGTCGCGTCGGGCGAGACGACGGAGACCTCGCCGTCGAGGCTCGCCCAGGTGCCGGCCACGCCGTCGGCCGCGCCGGACCACCGGTAGGTGGCGCCGAAGCCGAGGGGCTCGGCCGTCGAATAGGTCACACCGTCGGGCGACGCGGTCAGTTCGACCCTTTTGCCCGACTGGGTGTTGATCAGTGCGACGCCGGGACGGAAGCTGCCGCCCCGCACGCGCACCGAGACGGTGTCGCGGGGACCGATCTTCTTCCCGTCCGCCGGCGAGTACTCGAACGTGGGGCCATCCGCCCTGGTCTCGGCGGTGCCGCCGTCCCGGGTGCAGGCGGTCGCGACGACGGCGACCGTCGCCGCGGCACCGCCGAGGAAGGCGCGCCGACCCAACGGCGCGCGAAACATGTCGAACACCGTATGAATTCTACGGGCGCAGCGGAGGAAGCTCCGCACCCACGAGGACGGGCTCGGGCCGCAGCTCGACGCCGAACCGGGCGAACACCCCATCCCGGACCTCGGCCGCCAGGGCGAGCAGCTCCGCCGTCGTGCCCGTGCCGCGGTTGGTCAGCGCGAGCGTGTGCTTCGTCGACAGCGAGACGCCCGCCCGGCCGCCGTCGTAGCCCTTGTGGAAGCCCGCGCGCTCGATCAGCCAGCCCGCCGAGAGCTTCGTCCCGTCCGGCGCGGGGTACTGCGGCGTGCTCTCGCCCGTCGCCTCCTCGATCCCGGCGACGGTCGCCTCCGCCGCCGCGGCGGGCACCACCGGGTTGGTGAAGAAGGAGCCGACGCTCCAGGTGTCGTGATCGGCCGGGTCGAGGACCATGCCCTTGCCGCGGCGCAGCGTCAGCACGTGCTCGCGCGCGTGGGCGGGGTCGACGGTGGCGCCGGGCTCCGCGCCCAGCGCGCGGGCGAGCTCGCCGTAGCGGATCGGCGCGGAGGCACCGTCGGTCAGCGCGAACCGCACGCGGAGTACGACGTCGGCGGGGCCGGAGCCGGCCGCGCCGGGTGCCTCGTGCTGCTTGAGGCGCGACGTGCGGTACGCCAGGCCCAGCGTCTCGGGCGCGACCCACGCCGTCTCGCCGGTGGCGCGGTGGTAGAGCTCGACGGCGTCCAGCCACGCGGACACCTCGACGCCGTACGCGCCGACGTTCTGCACCGGCGTCGCGCCCGCGGACCCGGGGATGCCGGAGAGGCACTCGAGGCCGCCGAGACCCGCCGCGACGGACGCGGCGACGACGTCGTCCCAGACGGCGCCCGCGTCGGCGGTGAGGACGGTGCCGTCGATCGCGACCTCGTCGTGCGCCAGGTGCACGACGGTGCCGGCGAAGCCCTCGTCGGCGATCACCAGGTTCGATCCGCCGCCGACCAGCATCACCGGCTCACCGGCGGCGTCGCAGCGGGCGACGGCCTCGGCGACCGCGGCGGCGGAATCGCAACGCAGATAGGCGCGGGCGGGACCGCCCAGACGCAGCGTGGTCAACTCCGATAGCAGTTCAGGCACCCCGCAACGGTAACGTGTCTCCTCATGACCACCCGCCTCGAGCGCTCGCTCGATTACGCCACCAGTCCGGCCGCGCTGCACGCCGCGTTCACCGACGACGCGTACTGGCCCGCCCGCGTGGCCGAGGTCGGCGGCGAGGGTGCGCGCGTCGCGGAGCTGAACATCACCGGCGAGGGCGCGGGCCGGTCGGTCCGCGTGCTCGTCGTGCACGTGATCGGCGAGGACAAGTTGCCGCCCGTCGTGACCGCGGTCCGGCCCGGCGGCCTGGAGATCCACCGCGTCGAGGAGTGGGGCCCGTTCGACGGAACCCGCTGCGAGGGCCGCTTCTCCGCCGACATCCAGGGCGTCCCGGCGCAGCTGTCCGGTACGGCCGTCCTGGAGGCGAGCCCCGGCTCCGACGGCGCCGCCGCGCGCATCACCGCCGACGGCGAGGCCAGCGTCTCGATCCCCTTCGTGGCGAAGAAGGTCGAGTCCCTGGTGGTCGAGAACCTGCAGGAACTGATGGAGTCGGAGCGCGATTTCACGTTGGCCTGGATCGCCGAGCGGTCCTGACGCGATAGGCTCAGCCCTCATGGCACGACGTCTCAGCTATTCGGCGCGCTTCCCGTTCCCCGCCGAGGTCTTCTACAACGCGTACTCCACCAAGGAGTACTGGACCGAGAAGATGACCGACTTCCGCAACCTCACGCCGCTGTCCGAGCTCTCCGAGTTCGACGTCGACGACGAGGGCATCACGGTCGTCCAGAAGCAGAACCTGCCGCACGAGTACCTGCCGCCGATCGCGCAGGGCGTCGTGAAGAAAGACATGATCATCACGCGCGAGGAGTTCTACGGCGCGTGGGACGGCGAGAACTCCGTCGGCGACTACAAGGCGTCGATCCCCGCCGGCCCCGGCTCGCTCAAAGGCGAGGCCTCGCTGTTCAACACCGAGACCGGCTGCACCATGCGCTACACCACCGTGGTGAAGGTCTTCGTGCCGTTCGTGGGCACCAAGCTCGAGCAGCTCATCCTCATCAACCTCGTGGACCTCTTCCGCGCCGAGGCCGAGTACCTCAAGTACTGGGTCGACAAGAACTGACCCGTGCCTCCTGAGGGGCGCATCACCCGCGGCACCACGGGCCTGAATCGCCTGCGCCGCAGCGACCGTTGGTCGGTGCAGTCCCCCGCGGTGCTGGCCGCGCTCCGGGGGCCGTCGCCACTCGCGGTCGACGTGGGCTACGGCGCGCGCCCGAACACGACGCTCGAGTGGGCGGGCTGGCTGCGTCGCGTCAACCCGTCCGTGCGGGTAACCGGCCTGGAGATCGACCCCGCCCGCGTGGTCCCCGGCCGCGACGGCGTGGACTTCGCCCGCGGCGGCTTCGAGCTCGCGGGCCTGCGTCCGAACCTCGTCCGGGCGTTCAACGTGCTGCGCCAGTACGACGAGTCCGAGGTGCGCGACGCCTGGGCGATGGTGACCGAGCGGCTCGCGCCCGGCGGGGTCTTCATCGAGGGCACGTGCGACGAGCTGGGCCGACGGTGCTGCTGGCTCACGTTGGGCGCGCCCGGCGCTGGTACATCCGGGCTGCCGGTGCCGCGCTCGCTGACCCTCGCCTGGCACCCCGGGTACAGCGAGCACCCGTCGGACCTGGCCGAGCGGCTGCCGAAGGCTCTCATCCACCACAACGTCCCCGGCGAGCGCATCCACGCCCTGCTGACGCTCGCGGACCGCTGCTGGGACGAGGCCGCCGGCTACGCGACGTACGGCAACCGGGTGCGCTGGCGCGCCGCCGCGGCGCTGCTGGAGGAGCGGACCGACGGGGCCGCCCGCGCGCCCCGTCGCCCGGTGCGCGACAGCCTGCTCACCGTCGACTGGGAGCTCGTCGCGCCGTAGCCGCTCACGATGTCGACTTCTGGAGCGTCGGAGGTGTCGTGACGCACGTCCACGTGCCCAGAAGCCGACATCGTGAGCGCGGAGCCTTATCGAGCACGAGTCAGTAGTGTGGTGCGCATGACATCGCTGACCGTCGCGCTGGCCCAGATCGAGGCCACCACGGACCCGGCGGCCAATGCCGCGCTGGTCGAGGACGGTCTGCGCCGCGCCGCGGAGGCCGGTGCGCGGCTCGCGGTCTTCCCCGAGGCCACGATGTGCCGGTTCGGGGTGTCGCTGACGCCGGTCGCCGAGCCGCTCGACGGGCCGTGGGCGACGCGCATCGCGGAGCTCGCGCACGCCACGGGCGTGCACGTCGTCGCGGGCATGTTCACCCCCGCCGCCGACGGCCGCGTCCGCAACACGCTGCTGTCGGTCTCCCCCGACGGCACCCGCACCGCCTACGACAAGATCCACCTCTACGACGCCTTCGGCTTCGCCGAGTCGCGCACCGTCGAGGCGGGTGAGCACGCGGCGCTCATCGACGTCGACGGTGTGACCGTGGGTCTGAGCACCTGCTACGACCTGCGGTTCCCCGCCCTCTACCAGGCGCTCGCCGACGCCGGCGCCCAGGTGATCGTCGCGCCCGCGTCGTGGGGCGACGGCCCCGGCAAGCTCGACGCCTTCACCACGCTGGCCCGCGCGCGGGCGCTCGACTCCACGACCTACGTCGTCGCCGTCGACCAGGCGCGACCGTCCGACCCGGACCCCGGGGCCGCGCCGCGCGGCGTGGGCGGCTCGCTCGCCGTCGGACCCGACGGTGCCGTGCTCGCCTCCGCCGGCACCGGGCCGGAACAGCTCGTCGTCGACCTGCCGCTCGGGCGGGTCGACGAGGTGCGGGCGGCGCTGCCCGTGCTCGCCAACCGCAGGGACTTCACCGTCGCCACCCAGGGATGAGGAACAATCTAACGCCGATGGATACGAACCCGAACACCCCGCAGAACCCCGGCCCGCAGAACTCCGGCCCGCAGGACCCGAACCTGACGCGACCGATCGCCCCGGCCGACCGGCAGCAGCAGTCGCAGCAGCAGCCCCCGCAGGTGGGCGCTCCGCAGCAGCCCGGCCCGCAGGACGGCCTGACCCGGCCGATCGAGTCCGCGCAGCGCCCGTCGGGCGCGCACGCGCGGCCTGAGGGCGCGATGCCCGGCGCGGCACAGCAGGGCCGGCCGCCGCAGCAGGCAGGTCCGCAGGGGCAGCCCGGTCAGCCGCCGGTCCCGCCCACGCAGATCCCGCCCACCGGCCCCGGCGGCCAGGGTGGGGGCGGCGGCACGCCGCCGAAGAAGCGCTCCACGGGCAAGCTCATCGGCCTCACCGCCGCCGGCGTCGTGGCGCTGCTGGTGATCGTGCTCGTCGGCTCCGAGCTGTACATCCGCAATCACGTGCAGAACTGCCTCGCCGACAACATCAAGAGCGGCACCAAGGCGAACGACGTCAAGGTCAGCTTCGAGAAGACCCCGATGCTGATCCAGAACGCGAGCGGCAAGATCCCGTCGATCGACATCCAGGTCGACGGCATGCAGGGCACGCCGGGCCTCAATGCCCACATCCTGCTCAAGGGGGTCGAGCCCAGCGGCGACAACAAGGTCGACGACGCGACGATCCTCGGCACCTTCACGGCCGACGGCATCAAGAACAAGGTCGTGGCCTCGCAGGTGATCACCGACCCCAAGGTCGTGCTGAACTCCTCCGCGAACCAGATCGAGGTCAGCGGCACCGCCGTGATCCTCCCGGTCACGGTGAACCTCAAGCCCACCATCAAGGACAACAAGGTGGTGCTCACGGCGAGCAAGGCTTCGGTCTTCGGCATCGGCGTGCCCGACGATCTGGCGCAGCAGCTCATCAGCGCCGTCGCGGACATCCCCACCCCGAAGGGCCTGACCGCCAGCGACTTGAAGATGACCGACGAGGGCATCTCGCTGCGCTACTCCGGCCAGAACGTCCTCCCGAAGGACATCGAGAGCGGCGGCGACGTGGGCGCCACGAACTGCTCGGTGCTCTGACATGCTGCCGGCGGCGCTCGCCACCCGCGTGCGCTGGGGGATCCTGCACGGGCTCCCCCGGCGCGCGCTGCCGCGGCGCGCCGCGCGCGGCGACCGCATGGCGCAGATGCTGCTCGGTTACGGGGAGCCGGGCTCGCAGTACGCGACCTTCGACGCCCTGCGCGCCGAGGGGCCGCTCGTGCGCAGCGAGGTGGGCGCCACCACCGCCGACCACGCGGTGTGCCGCGAGGTGCTGCGCGACCAGCGCTTCGGCACCGTGCAGCCGGCCGACTTCGGTTTCCCACGGCCGCTGCTGCGCGTCCTGGAACGGACCGACCTGGAGCTGCCCAATCCCGTCGAGCCGCCGTCGATGCTGGTGAGCGAGCCGCCGGCGCACACCGCATATCGGCATCCCATCGCGCGGACCTTCACGCCCCGCTCCATCGAGCAGCTCACCGACCGGGCCCGCACGGTGACCGCCGCGCTCCTGGACGCGATGGCCGACGAGCCCTCGCCCGACCTCGTCCGCGACTTCGCGGCGAAGCTGCCCGTCACCATGATCGGGCGGCTCCTGGGCCTGCCCGAGGAGGACGACGAGTACATGCTCGAGTGGGGCGAGGCGGCGGCGCCGCTGCTCGACCCGGGGCTGTCGTGGCCGGTCTACCGGCGCTCTCAGGTCGCGCTGACCGGCCTGCGCGCGTACCTCACGGACCATTTCGCGCGCGTGCGCGCCGATCCCGGCGCCGACCATCCGTTCGCGCTCCTGGCCTCCAGCGGCGAGCTGACCGACCGCGAGCTCATCGCCAATGCCGCGCTGCTCATCGGCGCGGGCTTCGAGACCACGGTGAACCTGATCGGCAACGGCATCGTCGAGCTGCTGGCGCACCCGGAACAGCTGGCGATCCTGCGGGAGCGCCCCGAGCTGTGGCCGAACGCCGTCGAGGAGATCCTGCGCTTCTCCAGCCCCGTCCAGCGCACCGCCCGCGTCGCGCGGGAGGACGTGGAGCTCGCCGGGTTCGCGATCCCGCGCGGCACGATGGTCTCGCTGCAGCTCGCCGGGGCGAACCGGGACCCGAAGGTCTTCGACCGGCCGCACGAGTTCGACGTCACGCGCGCCGAGGCGAAGAAGAACGTGAGCTTCGGCTACGGCATCCACGCCTGCATCGGCGCCGCGCTCGCGCGGATGGAGGCCGCCGTCGCCCTGTCCGCGCTGTTCGAGCGGTACCCCTCGGTCACGCTGTCCGACGGTGCGCGGCACCGCGGGCTCTCCACGCTGTACGGCTACGCCACGCTCCCGGCGCGCCTGGGCTGAGCGCGGCGCACCGTCGGGCCGGACGGAGTTACTCCGGGAAGCCGGCGAGCACGGCCCGCGAGCCGGAGAGGCCGAGCCGGCTGGCGCCTGCGTCGATCATCTCCTGCGCGGCCTCGGCGGTGCGGATGCCGCCCGAGGCCTTCACGCCGACGTCGGGCCCGACAGCCGCGCGCATGATGCCGACCGCCTCGGCGGACGCGCCGCCCGACGGGTGGAAGCCGGTGGAGGTCTTGACGAAGGTGGCGCCGCCCTTGACGGCGCGCTTGCACACCTCGGTGAGCAGGTCGGCGTCGCCGAACTCCAGCAGCGCGGCGGACTCGACGATGACCTTGAGCACCGGGTCGGCGCCGATGGCCTCGCGGACGGTGAGCACGTCGGAGAAGACGCGGTCCAGCTCCCCGGCCAGCGCGAGCCCGACGTCGATCACCATGTCGACCTCGTGCGCGCCCTCCTCGATCGCCATCCGCGACTCGGCGGCCTTGATGAGCGTGTGGTGCTTGCCCGAGGGGAATCCGGAGACCACGCAGGTCCGCGGTGCCCAGCGACCGGCGGCGAGGGCGGCCTCCTGGGCGTCGATCGCGGCGCGCAACGGCAGCATCGACGGCGACAGGCAGACCGCGTAGACGCCCAGGTCCAGGCCCTCCTGGTAGGCGGCGGCCGCGGCCGCCTCGGTGGCCTCGGGCTTGAGCAGCGTGTGATCGACGAGGGCGGCGACTTCGGAGCGTGTGAGCACGTTTGAGACGATACCGGTCGTGACCCGCGATACACGCTACGTCCTCACGCTCGGCTGCCCGGACACCACGGGCATCGTCGCGCGCATCTCGACCTTCCTCGCCGACGTGGGCGGATGGATCGTCGAGGCCGGTTACCACTCAGACCAGGATTCCGGCTGGTTCTTCACGCGCCAGGCCGTGCGGGCGGATTCGGTGTCGCTGCCGCTGGAGGAGCTGCGGGAGCGGTTCGCGGCCGAGGTCGCCGCCGAGTTGGGCCCCGAGACCGAGTGGCGGCTGACCTCGAGCACGGAGCCCAAGGACATCGTCGTGCTGGTGAGCAAGGAGGGGCACTGCCTGCACGACCTCGTCGGGCGGGTGGCGACGGGGGAACTGAACGCGCGCATCGCGGCAGTGATCGGCAATCACGAGGACCTGCGCGACTTCGTGGAGCGCCTCGACATCCCGTTCCACCACGTGCCCTTCCCGGGCGCGGGCGAGGACAAGTCGGCGGCCTTCGCTCGCGTCGCGGAACTCACCGATGCCCTGAATCCGGACGCGGTCGTGCTCGCCCGGTTCATGCAGGTGCTGCCCGCCGAGCTGTGCGAGGCGTGGGCGGGGCGGGCGATCAACATCCACCACAGCTTCCTGCCGAGCTTCATCGGCGCGCGGCCGTACCACCAGGCCTTCGCGCGCGGCGTGAAGCTGATCGGGGCGACCTGCCATTACGTGACGGCGGACCTCGACGCGGGGCCGATCATCGAGCAGGACGTCGCGCGCGTGGACCACGCCGACGCCGCGGCCGACATGGTGCTGCGCGGCCGCGACATCGAGAAGGTCGTGCTCGCGCGCGGCCTGCGCTGGCACCTGGAGAACCGGGTGCTGGTGCACGGCCGCAAGACGGTCGTCTTCTCCTGACGCCCGCCCGCGTCCGACGGCGCGCTACTCCGGCGCCCCGGAGGCGACGGGGCGGCCGTCGAGGATGGAGTCCAGCAGGGCGTTGAGCTTCTCCGGCTGCTCGAGCGGCAGCATGTGGCCGGAGTCGCGGATCACGGCGAAGCGATCGAGCGTGCCGGCGACGCGGAGCTCACCGGCGATGATGTCGGCATCGGCGGGCGGGGTCAGGTGGTCGAACTGGCCCACCACGACCGACGTCGGGATCGTGATCTTGCGCAGGCCCTCGGTGACGTCGACCGTCGCCAGGATGTGGCCCCACTCGCCGCGCACGTCCGGCGGGCACGCGGCGATCATGTCCTCGGTGTAGCGCACCGCACCGTAGGAGGCGTAGCCGCACAGCGCGGTGTACCGGATGATGGCGGTGTGCAGGCGGTTGTGCCGGACGGCGACGTTCGCGCCGAGGATCGCATCGCCCAGTTTCAGGGTGGTACGGGGCGCGATCCTGGTGAGACCGGCGAGCGGCGTGGCGCCCGCGAAGCCGACGACGGCGTCCTTGGCGTAGGTGGAGATCAGCACCGCGTGATGGGCTCGCTCGGCCACCTCGTCGGTGTACTTGTCCGCCCAGGCCATGATGGTGATCGCGCCCATGCTGTGCCCGACGAGCAGCGCCTTGCGCCCCTCCGGCACGTGCGCCGCGAGGACGGCGTGCAGATCGTCCGCGAGGACGGGGGCGGCGTAGGCGAAGGCACCCGGCTCGGACTCGCCGTGACCGCGCTGGTCGTAGGCGACGACGCGGAAGCCCCGGCCGACGAGGTGCTCGACCTGGCGCGGGAAGTTGGTGAGGTTGCACGTCCAGCCGTGGATGAGCACGGCGATCGGGCCGTCCTCCGGTCCCCACACCCGGGTGTGCAGGCGGGTGCCGTCGCCGGAGACGACGACGCCGTCCTCGTGCGGGCCGTCGTAATCCTCGATCAGCTTGGCGTTCGCCGGCTCCGCCGGGGACGACAGCGCGTAGGCGGCGACGCTCGCGGCGATGGCGGCGGCACCGGCGCCGAGGGCACCGGCGGCGCCGACGACGAGCTTCCTGGAGATCTTCATGCTGGCAACCTTACTAACTAAAGCTCAATAGCGCGGGCGGCGGACCTCATCGAGCTTCGGCTTCACATCGAGGAGGTACACCAGGATGCCGATGGCCCCGAGGACGGTGCCCATGTAGTTCAGACCGGCCAGCACGAGGAGCAGGCACAGGAGCAGGACCAGCATCCAGCCCTTCTTCTGCCACTTCCCCGCGGCCGTGAAGGCGTCGGCGGGGGCGCGCAGCGCGTGGATGATCGAGAACACCGCCGCCGCGAGCAGCGCGAGCGTGATCACGAGGTAGGCGAGCGCACTCGCGGTGTTCAATCCGGTCAGGAAGACGTCCATGACACCAGCCTAAAGGTCGGGCGCCCGGCGGCAGTGCCGCCGGGCGCCCGGGGTGGAGCTGTGGGTGACGCGGATTACGCGTCGGCCTTCTTGGCGGCCGGCTTCGGGGCGGCCTTCTTCACGGCGGCGGTGGCCTTCTCGGTGGTCTCCTTGACGGCGGCCTCGGCCTTGTCGGCGGCGGCCTCGGCCTCGTCGCCCGCGCGGCCGACCAGCTTGGCGGCGCGCTCGCCGACCTGCTTGGTGGCGGTGGCGACCTGGCCCAGCGAGGACTCGGTCAGCTCGACGGCCGAGTTGTAGGCCTTGGTGGCCTGCTCGGTGGCGTCCTCGATCACGGAGCCGGACGTGAGCCGCTCGAAGGCGGTCTCACCGCGCTCGGCGAGCGACTCGTAGATGTCGGTGGCGACCTGGATGTACGCGGCGGCGACCTTGCGGAGCTCGTCGGCGGTGAACTTGGCGCGCAGCTCGTCGACGTCCTTGGGCAGGCCGTCCTTGGCCTCGGTCAGCTTGGTCTGCGCGGAGCCGGCGGCCTCCTCGACCTTGGCCTGGGCCTCCTCGACCTTGGTCTGGAAGTCCTTCGACGCGTCGGTGGCGGCGGCGCGCAGCTTCTCGACGACCTCGGAGACGGCCTCGTAGGCGTAGTCACCGGCGCCGAGAGCGGCGAACAGGGGGGTCTTCAGGTCGTCGAGGGTGTTCTGCTCGGTCATGGGGTGATCTCCTTCAATGCAGTCTCGTTCTCGCGGCGGAAGCTCTCGTAGATCTCGAGGAGTGCCTGCTTCTGCCGCTCGGTGATGGTCGTGTCCGCGATCAACGCGTCGCGCACCGGCGATTCCGGACGCTCCTCGAGGATCCCGGCCTGTACGTAGAGCACCTCCGCCGAGAGCCGCAACGCTTTGGCGATCTGCCCGAGCACGTCGGCCGACGGTCGTCGGAGCCCCCGCTCGATCTGGCTCAGGTACGGGTTGGAAACCCCCGCCCGTTCGGCCAGCTGCCGGATGGACACCTCCGCCGCGAGACGCTGCGCCCGAATGAACGCTCCGATGTCAGATCCCGAATTCTCAACGGTCTCTTCGTCGCTCGTCATATCCGGTCTCCCGTCTGCGCGGCTGACACCACGCTAACAGCTAGTGCTAGCTCTTGCAAGCAGTTTGCTAGCAGAGTGATTTCAATCAGAAGAAGATCTGGGTGATCGAGTAGATCACCAGGCCCGCGATCGAGCCCACGACGGTGCCGTTGATCCGGATGAACTGCAGGTCACGTCCCACGGCGAGCTCGATCTTGTCCGAGGCCTCGTCGGCGTCCCACCGCGCGACGGTGTCCGTGATGATCGATGTGATCTGGCTCGCATAGTTCTCGACGAGGTGCCGCACCGAGCGGTCGACCCAGAAGTCGACCTTGTCGCGCAGCGCCTGATCGTCGCGCAGCCGCACACCGAACCGGGCCGCGGACTCGCTGAACTTCTCCCGCAGCGTGGAATCCGGATCCTCGACGGAGGCCTCGATCATCCGTTTCGCCGCGCGCCACGCCGCCTGCGCTGCGGTGCGCACCTCCTCGCGGCCCATGAGCTCGGCCTTGACGTCCTCGACCTTGGCGATCGTGCGCGGGTCGTGCTGCAGATCGGAGGCGAAGTCCCACAGGAAGGTGCTCATCGCCTGCCGCACCTCGTGGTCCGGGTCGCTGCGCACCTTCCACGTGAACTCGACCAGCTCGCGGTAGATCCGCTCCCCCAGCAGTGAGTTGACGAACTTGGGCGACCACTGCGGACCGTCGGTGTCCACGATCTTGTCGATCACGCCCTGACTGCCCAGGGCCCAGTGGTGCGCGCGCTCGGCGAGCAGGTTGATCAGCGGCAGCTGGCGCTGCTCCTGCAGCAGCGTCTCGACGAGCCGCCCGACGGGCGGCCCCCACTCCGGCTCCGCCAGGCGCTTGATGATCGTCGAGTTGAGCACCGCCTCGACGTCCTCGTCGCGCAGCACCTCGCTCATCACCTTGACCAGCTTCGCCGCCTCGGCACCCAGCTTCTGCGAGTTCTCCGGGTCGGCCATCCAGTTCGCGACGCGGCCGCTCAGGTCGAGCGAGCCCACCTTCTCGGCGATCACCTCGGGCGTGAGGAAGTTGCTCTCCACGAAGCCGCCGAGCGCGTCGCCCAGCTGGTCCTTCTTGCGCTTGATGATGGCCGTGTGCGGGATCGGCAGGCCCAGGGGGTGCCGGAACAGGGCCGTCACCGCGAACCAGTCCGCGAGGCCGCCGACCATGCCCGCCTCGGCCGCGGCCTTGACGTAGCCGACCCACGGCCCAGCGATCGGGAGGTTCGCGCCCTTCGTATCGAGGTACTCGCAGAACAGGTAGATGATCGCCGCGCCGATGAGGAAGGAGAGGGCGAGCGCCTTCATCTTGCGCAGGTCGCGCTTCTTCTGCTCGTCGGGCGTGCCGCCGAACGGACTCGCCGGAACGCGGGACGAACCCGTCCCGGACGACTGCGGGGATCCCGCGGGAGATGACACCGTCACGAGTCGATCTTGCACGAAGATCACCCCGGTGCGCCGGATAGGGTGACTCCATGGCGAACGACAACGGTTGGTCCGGTTCCGCATCCGCAGCTCTGCGCTGGCACCCGGGCTCCCTGGTCCAGGACATCGACACCTCCGGCAAGCCCGGTTTCGACGGTGACAAGGCCCTCGGCGAGAAGCTCCTCGCGGAGCGCGGAGCCCGGCTCTCGGAGCTGCAGGAGCTGTTGTACGCGAACGGCCGGTCGGGCGATCACCGCTCCGTGCTCCTGGTGCTGCAGGGCATGGACACCGCCGGCAAGGGCGGCATCGTCCGGCACGTGATCGGGATGGTCGACCCGCAGGGCGTGAAGACGGCGTCGTTCGGCAAGCCGACCGAGGAGGAGCTGGCGCACGACTTCCTGTGGCGCATCCACAAGCAGACGCCCAAGGGCGGGCAGATCGGCGTCTTCGACCGCTCGCACTACGAGGACGTGCTGGTGGTCCGCGTGCACGACCTCGTCCCGCAGACCGTCTGGGAGCCGCGCTACGAGATCATCAACAGCTTCGAGGAGGATCTGGCGGCGTCGGGTGTCACCGTCGTCAAGTGCGCGATGTTCGTCTCGCTCGACGAGCAGAAGAAGCGCCTCGCGGAGCGGCTCGACCGGCCCGACAAGTTCTGGAAGTACAACCCGGCAGACATCGACGAGCGCGGCTACTGGCCGAAGTACCAGGAGGCCTACCAGGCCATGCTGGACCGCACCAGCACCGACGGTGCGCCGTGGCACGTCATCCCGGCCGACCGGAAGTGGTTCAGTCGGCTCGCGATCACCGAGCTGCTCATCGAGGCGCTCGAGGGCCTGAACCTCGACTGGCCGCCCGCCGACTTCGACGTCGAGCACGAGAAGGCGCGCCTCGCGCAGGCCTGATCCGGGCCGCAGGCCGACGGTGCCGGGCCGCGCGGGTCCGGCACCGTCGGGCTAGGCCAGGCGCTCGGCCCGGCGCTTGCCGGACCACAGCTCCTCGACGACGACCTGCACCAGCAGCGCGATCGCGCTCCACACCAGCGCGGCCAGCGGCGTGGCCCCCGCGGCGACGGCCGCGACGCCGGCGCCGAGCAGCGCGAGGGTGATCGCCACGGTGACCGCGCGGTGGCCGTCGAACCCGCACAGGTAGGCGTCCATGATCTCGATCCCCAGCACGGCGACGGCCAGCGGAAGGACGAACGCGGAGGCGACCACCACGTTGCTCACGTGCGCCTCGTGCGAGATGCCCAGCGCCTCGACGTGCAGCCCGGCACCGAAGGCCGCGATCGCCATGAAGATCACGATGTGGCCGTAGCCCCAGGCGAAGCACTTGTTGGTGTTGCGCACCAGCGCCTCCCCGACGGGGATCGAGAAGTAGATCCACCAGATCGACAGGTTGAGCACCATCGCCGCGACGCCGAGGACGGCGACGTCGATGCTCCAGCCCTGCGCCTTGAGCAGCGCCTGCAACGCCACGACCGTGCCCACCACGCCCTCGCCGAGCGTGATGATGGTGAGCAGCCCGTAGCGCTCGGCGATGTGGTGCGGATTCCACGGGGTGCGCTCGCGCCGCTCGGCGATGTACGGCCCGCCGAGCTCGACGACGAACAGGACGACGCCGATGCCGACGAACTGCGCAAGCGTCAGCGGCGCGAAAGCGCTGAAGATCCAACCGATCTGGGCGACGGTGATCGCGATGATGTACGTGACGGCGGCCTTGCGGTACTGCGGCGAGGAGATAGCCACGCGGGCCCACTGCGAGAGCAGCGCGACGCGCATCACCACGTAGCCGATCACCAGCACCGTGTTGTTCGGCTGTTCGTGCGCGACGATCGAGGCGAAGAAGGGCTCGACGCCGAGGCCCATGATGCAGACACCGAGCATCTGCAGCATGGTCACCGCGCGGAAGAGCCAGTCATCGGTGTCGAAGGCCGACGCCATCCAAGTGAAGTTGATCCACGCCCAGACCGCCGCGAAGGCGCACAGCCCGAAGCCCAGGAAGGCCGCCAGGTAGTGCGCCTCCGCGATCGCGTCCGCCAGCTGCACCCCGGCGAGCGAGAAGACCACCACGAAGGTGAGGTCGAAGAACAACTCCAGCGTGGTGGCCGTCCGGCCCTCCTCGTGGGGGTCGCGTCCCGCCATCCGGGTCAAGCGGCGGCGCAAAGCCGACGGTCCATCAGTCACGGAAGATCTCCTGCTCGTCGCCCAAGTTCGTGATCGCGTTCGTGATCGCACGAAACGTCGATCATCGTAGGCCGCGTGGATCGGCGGCGCGCGCCGATGTCAGCGCGTGGTGTAGCCGCCGTTCGCGAACAGCGTCTGACCGGTGATCCAGTGGCCGTCGGTCGAGAGGAAGTCGACGATCGGCGCGATGTCCTCGATGAACGTGAGGCGGTTGCCCATTCCCTGCGACTTGTGGAACTCGACGCGCTCGGGCGTCTCCTGGCCGTAGAAGAAGGGCGTGTCCATCGGGCCGGGGGCGATGGCGTTGACGCTGATCCCGCGCGTGCCGAACTCCTTGGCCGCGGCGCGGTTGAAGTGCTCCACCGGCGACTTACCGCCCGCGTAGGTGGAGTAGCCGTCGGTGAAGGCGCCGAGCAGCGCGGTCACGATGGTGATCAGCGTGCCGTCGTCGTTGAGGGTGCGGCCCGCCTCCTTGATGAAGAAGTACGCCGCCTTGGCGTTGATGTCGAGCATCGAGTCGTACTCCTCCTCGCTGGTCTCGAGGATGGGCTTGCGCAGCACCTTGCCGACGGTGTTCACGGCCACGTCCACGCCGCCGAACTCGGCGACGGCCGCGTCGAACAGCTCGGTGACCTTGGCGGGCGCGGTGAGGTCGCCCTGAAACAGGAGCGCCTTGCCGCCCGCGGCCTCGACGGCGGCCGCGGTCTCGCGCGCCTCCGCCTCCGACGACGGGCTGTTGTAGTGCACCGCGACGTTCGCGCCCAGGCCGGCCAGGTGGCGGCTGACCAGGCCACCGAGGTTCTTGCCGCCACCGGCGACGACCGCGGTCTTCCCTGCGAGCTTCGTCATGAATGTCTCTCCTTCGTCGGGTTGGTGAAACCTTTGCAATACCCAACATACGAGCCCGACCATCAACTGACAATCGAAACTTTCCGGTCTATTCACCAATCCTATTTGTGAGATGCTGGTCGGGTGACCACCCCCGACCTCCGACGTCTCGAGCAGTTCGTGGCCGCGATGGAGGAGCCCTCGCTCGCCGCCGCGGCCGCCCGCCTGCACCTGAGCCAGCAGGCACTCTCGGCCGCGCTGCGCCAGCTGGAGCGCGAGCTCGGCACGCCGCTGTTCACGCGGTCCGGGCGTCGCCTCGCACCCACCGCCGCCGCCCGCTCGCTATACGACGGTGCGCCGTCCGTCCTGTCCGGCGCCCGGCTGCTCGCGGCGCGAGCGCGGGACGCGGGCGCGGAGAAGCCGCGGGGCTTCGTCGTGGGGCGCAGCCCCGCCGTCACCGCCGACGAGGCCTACGAGCTGCTGGAACCCCTCATCGTGCAGGAGGATTCACCGTCGATCACGGTGCGGGAGCTGTTCCCGTCGGCAATGACCTCCGAGCTGGAGGAGGGCACCGTCGACCTGGTGCTCCGGCGGGGCGTCGCGCTGCCCGAGCGGCTGGCCGGGGTGACGATCGGCTACCACCGGATGCGCGTCGCGCTGCATCGCGACCATCCGCTCGCGGGCCGCGAGTCGCTCGCGCTGGCGGACCTCGCCGCGTCGCCCATCGTGGTGTGGGCGCCGCCGCACGCCTCGTTCTACACGGATTTCCTCGTCGCGCAGTGCCGGCGCGCGGGCTTCGAACCGGACCTGCTGGTGAACCGCGTGCAGGGCACGCCGCCCGCGACGGCCGTGCTGACCTCGCCGCACGCCGCGGCCTTCGTGACCGACGACACCGGGCCCCGGTTCGGGGGCCGGGCCGTCGTCGTCGAACTCGACGACGCCCCGCAGGTCCCGGTCCAGGCGCTGTGGCTGCCCCACACGACCGACCCGCTCCGGACCGCGTTGTTGGCGGCCTATCCCCCGGCCTGAGGTCCGATCACTGCGGCTTGCGGGCCGTCACGAACTGCCCCTGCCCGCTGACCGTCTGCTGCACGTCGGCGAGGCCGTAGTCGCGCAGCCAGCCGGTGATCTCGTCCTTGCCGAACCAGCGGAAGCCCGAGACCCGCTCCGCGGTCGACGAGCCGAGGACGGAGGTGAGCGGCGTCTGCAGCGAGGTGAACAGCGCCACCCGGCCGCCCGGCCTCGTCACCCGGCAGATCTCCCGCACGGCGAGGCGCGGCGCCGGGATCAGGTACAGCGCGGCCAGGCAGACCACCGTGTCGAAGGTGTCGTCCGGAAAGGGCAGCTCGAGAGCGCTGCCGCGCACGTAGGCGACGCGATCGCCCGCGTTATCGCGGACGGCGCGCTGCAGCATGGCGTCGGAGACATCGAGCCCCACCACCACGCCCTCGCCGCTGAGCTTGCGGGCCAACGGTCTCGTGTACAGCCCGGGCCCGCACGCGACGTCGAGGAGCTTCTGATCGCCGCGGCCCGTGAGCTCGTCGAGCAGCACGTCGGTCCGGCTCAGCGTGCCCGAGCCGCCGAGGCTGAACAGCCGGGTGAACGCGGGCCGCCACGCCTTCTCGTAGACCGCGGCCAGCGCGGGGTTGTGCATGAGCGCGTTGCTCAGCCCCGTCGGCTTCGCGCTGTCGGGCGCGAGCACGTCGAGGTAGCCGTGGCTGCGGTCGGGCTCGCGGCCGAGCCGCTCGGGGTCGAGCAGGGCCTGCACCCGGTCCAGTGCGCTGGTCATGGGGATGACGCTAGCGCCCTACTGCGCGCCCCGGGCCAGGTCGGTCGCGATGTCGCGCTCGAGCAGGTGCGCGCTGATCGCCGTGGCCGCGACGGAACCGGCTCCGGCCGCGACGATCACCTGCGCCATCGGATTCACGACGTTGCCCGCCGCCCACACGCCCGACTGCCCGGCGACCGCACCCATCGGGTCGACGGGGACCGTCGGGAACGGCCCGGCGGCCACGCGCTCGGCGCCGAGCGCCCGCAGCAGCTCGTCCTGCGGCTCCAGCCGCGGGCCGACGAAGACGGCCTCCCGCTCGATCTCGGTGCCATCGGCGAGCCGGACCGCGCGCAGCGCGTCGTCCTCGACGACCAGGCCGGCGACGGCACCGTCGACGATGCGGGTGCCGCGCGCGGAGATCTTCGCGCGGTCGGCGTCGTCGACCTCGAGGCCGTTGGTGAAGAAGATCAGGTCGCGCGACCACTGCGGGATGAGCAGCGCCTGGTGCACCGACATCGCAGCGATCTCCCCGCCGATCACCGCGAGCGGCCGGTCGCGCACCTCGTAGCCGTGGCAGAAGGGGCAGTGCAGCGCGTCGCGGCCGAAGCGCTCGACGACACCGTCGATCGCGGGCAGCACGTCGCGCAGGCCGGTCGCGACCAGCAGGGTGCGGGCGCGCAGTTCCTCGTCGCCGACGGTGACCACGAGGACCTCGCCCTCCCGGCGCACCCCCGTCGCGGCGCCCGCCAGGATGCGCACGCCGTAGGCCTGCGCCTCGCGGCGGCCGATCGCCAGCAGCTCGGCGGGATCGAGGCCGTCGTGGCCGAGGTAGCCGTGCATGTGCTCAGCGGGGGCGTTGCGGGGCGCGCCCGCGTCGACGACGGTGACGGTACGTCGCGCCCGGCCGAGGACCTGCGCGGCGGTGAGCCCGGCGGCCCCGCCGCCGACGATGACGGTGTCCAGGATCTGCGTTTCGTTCATGGATCCACCGTGCTCCAGAAACGGCTGAACCGGCAAGTTTCCTTGCCGGTTCAGCAAACGTTGCGAGCGGAGGCTACTTCGCGGGGTACTCGTAGATGCCGCGGCCCGACTTCTTGCCGACGTAGCCGGCCTCCACCAGGCGCAGCAGCAGCGGCGGCGCGGCGTAGGTGGGCTCCTTGTACTCGGCGTACATCGCATCGGCGATGAACTTCACCGTGTCGAGGCCCACGAGGTCGGCCAGCTTGAGCGGACCCATCGGGTGCGCGCAGCCCAGCATCATGCCCTTGTCGATGTCCTCGGCGGTCGCGAAACCCGACTCGTACATGCGGATCGCCGAGAGCAGGTACGGCACCAAGAGGGCGTTGACGATGAATCCGGAACGGTCCGTCGCGCGCACGACCTGCTTGCCCAGCACCTCGGACGCGAACTGCTCGGCCCGGGCGGCGGCCGCCTCGGACGTCGACAGCGAGCTGATGACCTCGACCAGCGGCAGCACGGGCACCGGGTTGAAGAAGTGCAGGCCCAGCACGCGGCCCGGGTTCTTCGTGGCGGTGGCGATGCGCTGGATCGGCAGCGAGCTGGTGTTGGACGCGAGCACGGCCTCGGGGTCGGTGACGACCTCGTCGAGCTTGCCGAAGATCTCCGCCTTCACGGCCTCGTTCTCGACGATCGCCTCGACCACCAGCTGACGGTCGGCGAAGTCGGCGAGGTCGGTGGTGAAGCGCAGCCGCTCGGCGGCCTGATCGCGCTCACGCTCGGTGATCTTGCCGCTGGACACGGCACGGTCCAGCGACTTGAGGATGCGCGCGCGACCGCCGGCCGCGAGCTCCTCGGTGGCCTCCCAGACCAGCACGTCGGCGCCGGCGCGGGCCGACACCTCGGCGATGCCGCCGCCCATCTGACCGGCGCCCACGACGCCGACCCGCGAAACGGTTTCAGTCATAGCATTGTCCTTCGATATGCGGCAGGCGGCCCGCAACGAGGAATCGTTGCGAGCCGCCTGCCGAGAGTTCTAGACCCAGTCCACGCTTAGTGGAACTGGCCCTCCTCGGTGGAGCCCTTCAGGGCGGCCGTCGAGGTGTTGGGGTCGACGGTGGTGGCGATGCGGTCGAAGTAGCCGGCGCCGACCTCACGCTGGTGCTTGGTGGCGGTGTAGCCACGAGCCTCCGACGCGAACTCGCGCTCCTGCAGGTCGACGTAGGCCGTCATGCCCTCGCGGGCGTAGCCGTAGGCCAGGTCGAACATCGAGTGGTTGAGGGCGTGGAAGCCGGCCAGCGTGATGAACTGGAAGGTGAAGCCCATCGCGCCGAGCTCCTTCTGGAACTTGGCGATGGTCGCGTCGTCCAGCGCCTGCTTCCAGTTGAAGGACGGCGAGCAGTTGTAGGAGAGCAGCTGGTCCGGGAACTCGGCCTTGACGCCCTCGGCGAACTTCTTGGCGACCTCGAGGTCCGGAACGCCGGTCTCCATCCAGATCATGTCCGCGTACGGCGCGTAGGCCTTGGCGCGGGCGATGCAGGGCTCGATGCCGTTCTTGATGTTGTAGAAGCCCTCGGCGGTGCGCTCACCGGTCACGAACGGCTTGTCGCGATCGTCGACGTCCGAGGTGATCAGGGTGGCGGCCTCGGCGTCGGTGCGCGCGATGACGACGGTGGGCGTGTTCGCCACGTCGGCGGCCAGGCGGGCCGAGGTCAGCGTGCGGATGTGCTGCTGGGTGGGGATGAGCACCTTGCCACCGAGGTGGCCGCACTTCTTCTCCGAGGCGAGCTGATCCTCCCAGTGGGTACCGGCGGCACCCGCGGCGATCATGGCCTTCTGCAGCTCGTAGACGTTCAGCGCGCCACCGAAGCCGGCCTCGCCGTCGGCCACGATCGGCACGACCCAGTTGTCGACGGACTTGTCACCCTCGACCCGGGCGATCTCGTCGGCGCGGAGCATGGCGTTGTTGATGCGACGCACGACCGACGGCACCGAGTTGGCCGGGTACAGCGACTGGTCGGGGTAGGTGTGGCCCGAGAGGTTCGCGTCACCGGCGACCTGCCAGCCGGAGAGGTAGATCGCCTTGAGGCCGGCGCGCACCTGCTGCACGGCCATGTTGCCGGTGAGGGCACCCAGGGCGTTGATGTAGGAGCCGTCACCCTTGGTGACGCCGTCCCACAGGATCTCCGCGCCACGGCGAGCGAGGGTGTTCTCCTCGACGACGCTGCCCTGCAGCTCAGCGACCTGCTCGGCGGTGTACTCGCGCGTGATGCCCTTCCAGCGCGGGTTGGTGTCCCAATCCTGCTGGATCTCGGCGGCGGTCCTCGGCTGTCCGACGGTGCTCATTGGCTCCCCGTTCTTCTCTGCGTCGATGTGGATCTGATCGGCTGCCGGGCGGCTGAGCGAGGGTTATCGCTAACCCGATTCGCAGTCCCGGCGTTGCGCCTTCACCTACTGTGCCACACCTAAAGCTGCAGGCCAAGGCGGTCGATGATGCCAAAGCAAGCCATGAAATCACCCTGAAGTTGCTAATCCTGCGAAGACCGAGGGCGAAGTCCGCAGGAAAAAGTACGCCCGTACTGGGAGTTTGCCGAGCCCGGCCGCCGGGCCCCTCCGTCCGGTTCCGACGGTCCGCCGCCGCCGCGCCGCGCGTCGCCGCCGCACTCCTGTGACACACCTCACTGCTAAGGCGCCCGTGAACGCCCGGAACCCGACGGTAGCTGGGCTTCCGCGGCTAATATTCGCTGCATGTCCAAGACCTTCGTGGGGGCACGACTGCGCGGCCTGCGCAAAGAGCGCGGGCTGTCGCAGGCGTCCCTGGCGGAGGCGCTGGAGATCTCGCCGTCGTACCTGAACCAGATCGAGCACGACGTCCGCCCGCTCAGCGTGCCGGTCCTGCTCAAGATCACCGACGTCTTCGGCGTCGACACCTCGTTCTTCAACTCCCAGGACCAGACGCGCCTCATCGCGGAGCTGCGCGAGGTCACGATGGACGTCGACGCACCCACCAGCACCGACGAGCTGTCCGAGCTCGCCCGCGACCACCCCGGCTTCGCCCGCGCGATGGTCGCGCTGCACCGCCGCTACCTCGGCGCCGCGGACCAGCTGGCCCAGGTGACCGACGGCCGCAACGATCCGGGGGCGCGCGGAGCCATCCCCAATCCGCACGAGGAGGTGCGGGACTTCTTCTACCAGCGGCAGAACTACTTCCACGAGCTCGACGTCGCGGCCGAGGAGCTCACCGCGCGGATGCGCATGCACAACGCCGACGTGCGCACCGAGATCGTCACCCGGCTCGAGGCCGTGCACAACGTCTCCATCCGCCGCCGCGTCGACCTCGGCGAGACGGTGCTGCATCGCTACGACCCGCGAACCCGCGTGCTCGAGATCAACCGCCACCTCTCCGGCGGGCAGCAGGTCTTCAAGATGGCGGCCGAACTCGCCTACCTGGAATGCGGCCGGGAGATCGACGCCCTGGTCGACGGTGCCGGGTTCGGCTCCGAGGAGGCCGGCCGGCTCGCCCGCCTGGGGCTGGCCAACTACTACGCCGCCGCCGTCGTGCTGCCGTACACGCAGTTCCACGGCGCCGCGGAGGAGTTCGAGTACGACATCGAGCGGCTGTCCGCGTTCTTCTCGGTGAGTTACGAGACCATCGCGCACCGGCTGTCCACGCTGCAGCGTCCCAACCTGCGCGGCGTGCCGCTGTCCTTCGTGCGCGTGGACCGCGCGGGCAACATGAGCAAGCGGCAGAGCTCCACCGGCTTCCACTTCTCCGCGTCCGGCGGCACCTGTCCGCTGTGGAACGTCTACGAGACCTTCGCCTGGCCGGGCAAGATCATCACGCAGATCGTCGAGATGCCCGACGGCCGCAACTACCTGTGGGTCGCGCGCACCGTCGAGCGACGTGCGGCACGGTACGGGCAGCCCGGCAAGACCTTCGCCATCGGCATCGGCTGCGAGCTGCGGCACGCGCACCGCCTGGTCTACGCCCGCGGCATGGATCTCCACGACGTCACCGCCACCCCCATCGGCGCCGGCTGCCGCGTCTGCGAGCGCGCCGGCTGCCCGCAGCGCGCCTTCCCCGCCATCGGCAAGGCACTCGACATCGACGAACACCGCTCCACCATCTCCCCCTACCTCGTCCGGTAGCCGGGCCCGGCGGTGCCGCTCCGCCGCACCCGCCAGGCGGTAGCGTCGGGGCATGACACCGCGCGTGACGCCCGGCGGACTCCGCCAGCTCGGACCGATCAACTACGCCATCGCCCGGATCGGTGCGAAGGCCATCCGCGCCGACGACATGCATCTGTTCTCCACGCTCGGCCGCACCAAGCGGCTCTTCGTCGGGTGGCTCGGCTACTCGGGAATGCTCATGCCCTTCGGTGCGCTCAAGCGGTCGGAGTCGGAGACGGTGATCGTACGCGTGGCGTACCTGCGGGGAAGCGATTACGAGCTGGGCCACCACCGGCGGATCGGCGCGCGGGCCGGCCTGACGGAGACGCAGTTCGAGCGCATCTTCGACGGCTCCGGCTGGGACGAGCGCAGCGCCGCGCTGCTCGACGTCGTCACCGAGCTCGTCGAGGACAAGGCGGTCACCGACGACGCCTGGGCCCGCCTCTCCGAGTTCTACGACGACCGCAAGCTGGTGGAGATCGTCATGCTGGCGACCAACTACGACGGCCTCGCCACCGCGATCGACGTCCTCGGCATCCAGCCGGAACGGCCGTGACCATGAAGGTGCACAAGGTGATCACCAACATCGCGGTCGACGACATCGACTCGGCCCGCGGCTTCTACGCCGACTTCCTGGGCCTGTCCGATGAGGAGTTCAACCTCGGCTGGGTGGCCCGATTCTCCTCCCCCGACCACGGCGCCAGCGTGCAGCTCGTCACCGGTGACCGGACCGCGGAGATCGACTCCGACATCTCCGTCATGACCGAGGACGTCGACGCCGCGTACGCCGAGGCGCAGCGGTCCGGCTACGAGATCGTGCACCCGCTCACCAGCGAGGAGTGGGGCCCGCGCCGATTCTTCGTCCGCGCTCCGGACGGCACGGTCGTCAACGTGGTCGGCCACCACTGACCTCCACCACCGACCGTCTCGAACGTCAGGTTCTGCGGCGGTGCGAGGCAGGATTCGGCCTCGCCCGTCCGCAGAACCCGACGTTCGGAACGCGTCAGCGGGTCGCCAGGTACTCCGGGCGACGGGCGTCGGCGGCGAAGGGCTCCTGCAGCGCGTTGGAGACGGCGTTGAACACCACGAACAGGTTCGACCGCGGGTACGGCGAGATGTTCCCCGCCGAGGCGTGCAGGCAGTTGCAGTCGAAGTACAGCGCGCTGCCCGCACCACCGGTGACCTGCTCGATGCCGTACTCGTCGGCCATCGACGCGATGTCGCTCTCCTCCGGCGTGCCGAAGGGCGGCCGGTAGGACTTCAGCGACTCCCGGTGGTACTCGCCGGGTGTGCGGCCCACGCAGGAGACGAACTTGCGGTGCGAGCCCGGCATGATCATCAGTGAGCCGTTGAACGGCGTGTTCGGCGTGAGCGCCAGCGAGACGCTCACCGCGCGCGGCGTGGGCATGCCGTCCTCGGCGTGCCAGGTCTCGAAGTCGCTGTGCCAGTAGAAGGGTCCGCCGGCGAAGCCGGGCTTGAGATTGACCCGGCTCTGATGCACGTAGACGTCGTCGCCGAGCAGCTGCCGGGCGACACCGGCGATCTCGTCACGCGCGATGATCGACGCGATGCGGTCGCTGAGCTCGTGCACCGCGAACAGCGATCGCACGCTGCCGTCCGAGGTCTCACGGATCAGCCGCTCGTCCTCCCCGAGCAGCTCGGCGAGCCGGTCGATCTCGGAGCGGATCCCGGTGACGTCCCCCTTGTCGAGCACGCCCTCCACGCTGCGGAATCCGTTCGTCGCGAAGTGATCCACGGCGGCGTCCGACCACGGACCGGAGCGACCGGGCCAGACGACGGGGTCGGGCCGGTCGGTGACGGTGCTGGAGTCGACGCGCGTGGGGTAGGGGTCGGTAAGCGTCGCAGAATGATTCATCGATACCCTCCGTCCGGGCAGTGCCTCTGTTGCGCACTGCACACCTGACGGCGTGGATGTTCCTACTTCACCGATGCCTCGTCTCGACCCGGCGCCGTGGGGGCTCCACGCCGCGTACCCGACCATGCCAGGGTCCGCGACGAGTGTCCAACTCCGCCGATCAGTCCCACCAGAAGTTCCAGTGCCTCCACTCGCTCAGCCCGGTGCGATAGCTGTCGAAGACCTCGTGACTGTAGTTGTCCGAGCAGAAGGCGTAGTGCTCGTACGCCAGCGCGTCCAGCTGGGCGCCGCTCTCCGGGCGACGGGTCACCTGCAGCGTCATCGTGTCGAGACCGAGGCTCACGAGGACTGCCCCGAACCTGTCCTCCCAGGAACGGACGAGGGCGGTCACGTCGCCCGCGTCGAGATCGGCGTTGACGGCGCCGTCCCATCCGAGCGCGGCGGGAACGTCTGCCGGACGGGCCACGGGGACCAGGAGCAGCGCTCCTTCCTCGGGGGCGTCGAGCTCGCCGGGCTGCGGGTCCGGCCCGGGTTGCGCGGGCGCGAGGTCCTCCACCGGCGGCGGGAAGCTGGGGTCGTCATCGTCCTCGTCGAACTCCGCCGCGTCCTCAGCCGCGTTGCGGAGCACGATGCCGAGCGCGTCGGGGATCGCGGTGACCGGCGGCTCGATGCGACCCGAGCGCCACGGAACGTCGGGGTCGGATCCCATGTACTGCTTCGGGACCCGGACCGGCCACAGCCCGGTCTGCGGGAAGGCCGCGGCGAGGGCACGGACCAGTTCCCCGAGCCGGTCCGCGGGGAGAATCTCGGTGCTGACCCAGGCGCGCGCGACCGCGTGATCGTCCAGCGCGATGCGCCCGGGCGGAAGCGCCACGCCGGCGATCTCGTCGGCCTCGGGCAGCGGGCCGGGGGTGGCACGGAACATGGTCGGTCTCCTTCGGGGGAAACGACGCGGCCCGGCACCGTCGCAGGACGATGCCGGGCCGCGGGGCGAACGATTCCTACAGGTTGATCATGTGGCCGGCGAGGCCGTGGATCGACTCCTGCAGCGCCTCGGACAGAGTCGGGTGCGTGTGCACGTTGCGCGCGAGCTCGTTGACGGTGAGGTCCCACTTCTGAGCGAGGGTCAGCTCGGGCAGCAGCTCGGAGACGTCGGGGCCGATGAGGTGACCGCCGAGCAGCTCGCCGTACTTGGCGTCGGAGACCAGCTTGACGAAGCCGACGGCGTCGCCGAGGCCCTGAGCCTTGCCGTTCGCCGTGTACGGGAAGGTCGCGGTCTTGACGTCGTAGCCCTCGTCCTTCGCCTGCTGTTCGGTGAGGCCGAACGAGGCGACCTGCGGCTGGCAGAAGGTGGCGCGCGGCATCATGCGGTAGTCGCCCAGTGCCTGGGTCTCCGCGCCGGCGATGGTCTCGGCGGCGACGACGCCCTGCGCCTCGGCGACGTGCGCCAACTGCAGCTTCGCGGTGACATCGCCGATGGCGTAGACGCCCGGGACGTTGGTGCGCATGTAGTCGTCGATGGCGATGGCGCCGCGCTCGGTGAGGGCGACACCGGTCTTCTCGAGGCCGAAGCCCTCGACGCGGGGCGCGAAGCCGATGCTCATGAGCACCTTGGAGACGGTGATCTCGCCCGGCCCCTTGGGGCCGGTGTACTTCACGACGACCTGCGAGCCCTGATCGTCGACCGACTCGACCTTGGTGGAGGTCAGGATGTTCACGCCCAGCTTCTTGTACTGCTTGGCGATCTCCTTGGAGACGTCGGCGTCCTCATTGGGCAGCGCGCGGTCGAGGAACTCGATGATGGTGACGTCCACGCCGTAGTTCTTCAGGACGTAGGCGAACTCCATGCCGATCGCGCCGGCGCCGACGATGGCGATCGACTCGGGGAGGTCGCGGGTGAGGATCTGCTCCTCGTAGGTGACCACGTTGTCGGACAGCGTGACGCCCGGGAGCAGGCGCACCGTCGAACCCGTGTCGATGATGATGTTGTCGCCCGTCACCGTCTGATCGCCCACCTGGATGGTGTGGGCGTCGACGAAGGTGCCGTAGCCGTTGATCTCGGTGATCTTGTTCTTCTTCATCAGGAAGTGAACGCCCTTGACGATCCCCTCCGACACCTTGCGGCTGCGGTCGAAGGCGGCGCCGAAGTCGAACGAGACGTCGCCGGAGATGCCGAACAGCTGGGCCTTGTGCGTGAAGGTGTGCGCCAGCTCGGCGTTCTTCAGGAGCGCCTTCGACGGGATGCAGCCCACGTTCAGGCACACACCGCCCCAGTACTTCTCCTCGATGACCGCGACCTTCTGCCCGAGTTGGGCGGCGCGAATAGCGGCGACGTAGCCTCCTGGGCCGGCGCCGAGTACAACAGTGTCAAAGTGATCAGCCACGGCTTTCAGCCTAGCCCTAGTGTGGAGTCCATGGACCAGTACGCATGGCTCGAAGAAGTGGAATCCGCCACTGCGCTCGATTGGGCGCGGGAACGCAATGCCGCGAGCACCGCGCGCCTGACCGGGCCGCGGTTCGAGGAGATCCAGTCGGGCGTGCTCGCCATTCTGGACACCGACCAGCGCATCCCCTACCCCGTGCGGCGCGGCGAGTACCTGTGGAACTTCTGGCGCGACGCCGAACACCCGTACGGGCTGTGGCGCCGCACCACCCTCGAGTCCTTCCGCACCGACAGCCCCGAGTGGGACGTCGTCATCGACGTCGACGCCCTCCGCGAGGCCGAGGGCGAGAACTGGGTGTGGGGCGGGGCCGCCGTCCTCCGCGCCGAGTCGCCCGACGGTGCGCGGTACGACCGCGCCCTCGTCTCCCTCTCCCGTGGCGGCGCCGACGCGACGGTGGTGCGGGAGTTCTCCATCTCCCGCCGCGAGTTCGTCGACGGTGGCTTCTCCCTCCCGGAGGCGAAGAGCCGGATCTCCTGGATCGACAAGGACACCGTGTACGTGGGCACCGACTTCGGGCCGGGCTCGCTCACCGACTCGGGCTATCCCCGCGTGGTGAAGCGGTGGCGCCGCGACACCCCACTCGGCCACGCCGACCTGGTCTACGAGGGCCACCACTCGGACGTCTCCATCGGCGCCGGCTACGACGACACCCCCGGGTACGAGCGGCACTTCGTCACGCGCGCCATCGACTTCTACAACAGCGAGATCTACCTGCTCGAGCCGGAGACGCTGACGCTGGAGCGGATCGACGTCCCGACCGATTCCGACGCGGACGTGCACGAGTCGCGGCTGCTGGTGCGGCCGAAGTCCGCATGGGAGCTGCCCACCGCGGCGGGCCGCGAATCCGACACTGTGACGGTCCCCCCGGGCGCCTTGGTGGCCTTCGACTTCGACGCCTATCGGGCGGGCTCGCGCGAGCACAGCACCGTCTTCACCCCCGACGCACACACGGCCCTGGCGGGGTACGCGTGGACCAAGTCGTACCTGCTGTTGTCGACGATGCGGGACGTCCGCTCGGAGCTGCACACCCTCGAGCCCGGCACGTGGGAGAAGCGGCAGACGCGCGGCTTCCCGGAGCTGGCCGAGATCGGCGTCTACTACACCGATCCTCGCGAGGGCGACGAGATCTTCGCCACCGCCAGCGGTTTCACGCTGCCGCCCACGCTGCTGCACGGGACGGCAGGCGGCGCGGTGGAGCCGCTGAAGTCGGCGCCCGCGTTCTACGACGCCACGGGCGTCACGGCCGAGCAGTTCTTCGCCACGAGCGACGACGGCACGCGGATCCCCTACTTCGTGGTGCGTAGGCCCGCGGATGGGCCGCAGCCGACCCTGCTCTACGGCTACGGCGGCTTCGAGGTCTCGCTGACCCCGGACTACACCGCGGTGTCCGGGGCTTCGTGGATCGCGCGCGGCGGCGTGTACGTGCTGGCGAACATCCGCGGTGGCGGCGAGTACGGACCCGATTGGCACACCGCCGCTCTCAAGGAGAATCGCCTGCGCGCATACGAGGACTTCGCCGCGGTCGCGAAGGATCTGGTGGCTCGCGGCATCACGACGCGGGCGCAGCTGGGCGCGCAGGGCGGGTCGAACGGCGGGCTGCTCATGGGCGTGATGTACACGCGTTACCCGGAGCTGTTCGGCGCCATCGTCTGTCAGGTGCCACTGCTCGACATGCGGCGTTACCACCAGCTCCTCGCCGGGGCCTCGTGGATGGCGGAGTACGGCGATCCGGACGATCCCGCGCAGTGGGCGTACATCAGCGAGTACTCGCCGTACCAGAACCTGCCGGACGGCCCGGGAGACCTGCCCGCACTCCTGGTCACCACGTCGACCCGCGACGACCGCGTGCACCCCGGCCACGCCCGCAAGTTCGTCGCCGCGCTGCAGGCCCGCGGCATCGACGTGGACTACTACGAGAACATCGAGGGCGGCCACGGCGGCGCGGCGGACAACAAGCAGGCCGCCTTCAAATCCGCTCTGGCCTACGAATTCCTGTGGCGCGAGCTGGGACCCGCGGAGTCCTGATGCCGGTCCGCACCGCCCGGTCGCTCGCGGTCTTCATGGGCTTGATGACGGTGCTGTGGTCCGCGATGGGCCTTCGCCCGTATCCGGTGGCCGCTCTGATCGGCGCGGCGCTGGGCGCGGCGATCGTCGTCGGGGCACTTCTGACCGCCCGCCGGGGATCCCCGGCGCCGTCGGAGCCGGCGCCGCGCGAACGCAGGTCCCGCACCGTGTTCCGGGTCGCCGTCGCGGTGGAGGTCGCGGGCGCACTCGTCGCGATCATCGTGCTCAGCCGGTCCGGGCACCAGGAGTACGTCATGCCCGCGATCGCGTTGGTGGTGGCGCTGCACTTCTTCGTCTTCCTGATCGATCAGCCGGGTTCCACCCTGCACATCGCCACCGGCACGGTCGGCGGTGCGGGTGCTGCCGCGGCGATCGCACTGATGGCGACCGGCACCGTCGGGCGGGACGGCGGGCACGCCCTCGCCGCGACGGCGCTCGCCGCCTGCACGTTCACCTACGGCGCGGCCTTCCTCCGCGTCATCACATCGATCACATCCGGTCCGAGCAGGGCCTGAAAGGAGCATGATGCTCGCAGCATTCTCGATCAGCCCCATGGGCGGCGACCAGAGCGCCGACGGAGGCGTCGCAGCGGCGGTCGCGGAGGCCGTCGCCATCGTCCGCGCATCCGGTCTGCCCAACGAGACGACGTCGATGTTCACCACGATCGAGGGCGAGTGGGACGAGGTGATGGCGGTGATCAAGGCGTGCGTCGATCGCCTCGCCGAGTCCGCACCGCGCGTCTCCCTCGTGGTCAAGTGCGACATCAGGCCTGGCCATACCGGCCAGCTCACCGCCAAACTCGAACGCGTCGAGCAGCACCTGCGGGAGTCCGAGCGGTAGCTCTCTGCCCCCGCGGGCACCGTCGGGCTGATCAGCGGCGCTGCAGGCGGGCCTCCACGCCGAACGGCTCGTCGAGGGCGAACCGGCCCGGGCCGGCTCCCGCGAGGGCGAGCAGCACCAGGAGCAGTAACCACTCGGGGCTGTAGAAGAATTGGCTGAGGAAGCCGGTCGCCGTGGTGGACGCTTCCGTCGCCGCGGGCCACACCGAGTAGTAGATCGCCCCGACCATGGTCACCGCGAGACCGGCGGCGGCGAGGCGGGTGAGCAGCCCCAGCACCAGGAGCGCGCCGAGGATCAGCTCCGCCCACGCCGTGGCGGTGGACGCGAGATCGGGTTCCGGGATGCCCCACGCCGCGAAGTCCGCCGCGAACTTCTTCGGGTTCGCGGCCTTGCCCCACCCGCTGATGAAGAACATCACCCCGACGCTCGCGCGCGCCACCACCAGCCAGAGATCCCTCGACGTGTCCACGCCCTCGAAGGTACGGAAGGCGGATACCCGCCGCAGTCGCGGCGCGCCGCCTGCTATCGCGAGCCGTCTCCGGCGTCGGACCGGCTACGCATCGTCGTGACGACGACCAGGACGCCGGCGATTCCGGCGAGGACCGCGCACCACAGGGCGGCCGTCGCCAGGCCACCTGCCGCGAAGTACAGCGACCCGATCACCGCAACCCCCACGGCGCTGCCGACCTGGAACATCGTCGTGACGACCCCGCTCGCCGCTGGGGCCAGGGCGGGCGCGACCGAGCGCAGCGCGAGCGTGAGGATGGGACCGAACATCGCGCCGGTGCCCGCCCCCAGGATCAGCAGGGCGAGCGCGAACACCACTCCCACCGAAGGTGATTGCGCAGCCCACCACAGCAGCAGGTCGCCGGCGACGACCAGGGCGGCACCGACGGCGACGAGCGGGCCGAGCAGCCGGGGCGGGAGCCGCTTCCATCCGACGGTGACCGCCAGGAAGCCCGGCGTGAAGACCAGGAACCACAGCCCCGAACCCAGCGGTCCGTAGCCGTGTTCGTTCTGGAGGAACAGCGTGGTGGCGAAGAGGAATCCGGCGTAGTTCGCGAAGACCAGTAGGACCACGCCGATCGCGGCCAGAAATCCCGGCGAGCGCACCAGGTCCGACGGGACCAGCGGGTTGCCACCGCGGCGCGCCACCGCTCGTTCCACCCAGGCGAAGGCGCCGAGAGCGGGAACGGCGAGCACGAGGAGCCCGATCACCCACGGCGCCCAGCCGACGTCGCGACCGAAGGTCAGCGGCGCGATGAGGAGGAGCAGCGCCGCGGCGCCGACGACGACTCCTCCGAGGTCCATCCGCGTCTGCGGATCCCCGTCGTCCGCGGCGAAGTACCGCCGCAGGGCGATCAGGAGGGCCGCTCCGATGGGCAGATTCACCAGGAAGACGAGCCGCCAGCCGAGGCCCGCGACGTCGAGCGCCACGAGCAGGCCGCCGCCGACCTGCCCGAGGATGAAGCCCGCGGCGGTCGTGAGACTGAACATCGACAGTGCGCGCGCCAATGCGGGACCGGCGTAGTCGCGCTGGATCAGGCTCATCACCTGCGGCATGATCGCGGCCGCGGTCACACCCTGCGCGATCCGCGCGGCGATGAGAACGACCGCGTTCGGTGCGAGTCCGCACACGACGGACGCGAGCACGAACGCGGCGGTCGCCCACCCCAGAGTCCGGACGTGGCCGTACCGAGCACCCAGCCGCGAGCCGGTGATGATGAGCGATCCGTAGGCGAGCAGGTAGCCGCCCACGACGAACTGCAACTGTGTCGGCGTCGCGGGGAGGTCCCGCGCGATGGACGGCGCAGCCACGTTGACGATCGTCGCGTCGATCATCGGCATCATGGAGAAGCCCAGCAACGCAAGGAGCTTCGTCATGCCACTCCGCGGAGTTCCGGGAGCGACGGCGGTTGGGTGGGCGACGGTGCGATTCACGATGACCACTCTCCGCACCGCGCCGGGACGGCACTAGGAGGCGGATCATCCTGGTACCGCCACCACCACCCACGCGCGAGCGCGCGCCATGACAATCGCGCCGATCCGGGGAATGCTGTCGGAGTGAACGGCGAACGGAGCAGCGAGTTGGGCGCCTTCCTGCGTGCCCGGCGCGACGCGCTGACGCCGGAGGACGTCGGGCTTCCCCGCACCGGGCCGCGCCGGGTTCCCGGCCTGCGCCGTGAGGAGGTCGCGGCCCTCGCCGGTGTGGGCCTGACCTGGTACACCTGGCTCGAGCAGGGGCGACGGATCTCCGTCTCGACGCAGGTCCTCGACGCGCTCGCCCGGCTGTTCCGCCTCACCGGCGACGAGCACGACTACCTCTACCTCGTGGCCGGCGTGCCCGCGGCCCGGCGCACGAACAGCGCGCCCGCCGCCGCGGAGATCGACACCGTCACCCGCCGCGTCCTCGACCGCTTCGGCACCACGCCCGCCGCCGTCTTCAGCGAGCGCTACGACCTGATCGCGGGGAGCGCCGGCTTCCACCTGTTGTTCCAGGGGATCGCGAACAACACCGGCCTGGATCGCAACGCGCTCTACAAGATGGGCCGCGCCGCGGACACCCGGCACCCCGTCGCCGATCCGGAGTACCTCGCGGCGATGGTCACGCAGGTCCGCCACGCCTACGGCGGGCACGTCGGCGACCCGGACTGGGAGCGCTTCATCGCCGAGATCACGGGCAGCAGTCCGGTGATCGCGGCCGCGTGGGCATCGCAGGAGGTCGGCCTGTCCCCCGCCGAGCACCGCTTCCGCTGCCCGCCGGTCGGGTGGATCCGGTTCAGTAGCGCGCGCTACCTCCTCGACCGGTTCGACGGTGCCTTCCTCACCGTCTACCTGCCCCTCGACGACGAGGCGCAGCAGCAGTTCGACGAGGTGGTCCGCCGCGGCGGCGTCAGCTTCACGTGAAACCCCAGCTCGTGCCATACTGTGACGCATGTTGTTGAAGAGGCGCCAGGTGCTTGTGGGACTTGCTGCGTTGCCCGCCGCCGCGGTCGCCTCATCGCTGGCGGTGCCGTACGCCGCCGCGGCCGATGCCGACAAGGCGCTCCTCGACGCCGCGATCGCGGCCGCGCCGGCGGCGCGGGAGATCATCACCGTGGCGGCACCGTCGTTCTCCTCCACCGACGTGCAGGTTTCCGCGTGGGCGCTGCTCGCGCAGGGCTGGACGAAGGTCTACGGCCCGGTCCCGGGCAAGGTCGGGCAGCAGGGCATCGGCGAGGGCAAGGACGGCGTGCCCCGCACCCCGTTCGGCGTCTTCAACCTCGATCTGGCGTTCGGCCGGCAGGACAACCCCGGGACCACGCTGCCGTACACGAAGGTGACGAATCAACACTGGTGGGACGGCAACGTCGCCTCGCCGACCTACGACCGGATGGTGACGCAGGCCGCCAGCCCGGGCCCGGAGAGCGAGAACCTCTACGACGCGGGCCCCGTCTACGACTACGCCGTGCATTTCGACAACAACCCGAGCCACACGCCGGGCAAGGGTGGCGCGATGTTCCTGCACGTCACCGACGGCCAGCCGACGCTCGGCTGCGTCGCGATCAGCCGCGAGGGCATGGTCACGCTGCTGAAGTGGCTGGCACCCGCGCACAATCCGGTCCTGGTCACCGGCCTCGCGGGCTAGCCCCCGGCCTGCGGATCGGCGTCGCGCAGGGGACGAACACGGGTACCCGACTGTCGATGACGACTGCGCCGGTCACGCCGACGAGGAAGCGATGCGCCGCACGCATCACTGTCGCGACCGACTACCCCACCCGGCGACGACCGCCCTCAGCCGCGCGGCACGGACTGCGCTATCCACCCCGACAACGCGGGGATCACCGCCCCCGGCGACAGGATCCACTGGTTGTGCCCCAGCGGCTCCTCGATCCGACGGTGATCGGCCGACGGGAACTTCTCCCCCACGAACCGCGACTGCTTCTCCGAGACGAGCTCGTCACCCGCGATCGCCACCGTCAGCACCGGCGTGCGGGTACCCGCCAGGCGCGCCTCGTAGTCCACATCCGCCCCGTCGACGTTGAAGTCGCCCGTCTGCACCAGATGGTCGAAGTCGCGAACGATGCCCTTCGGCACCTCGCCCAGTCCGTCCGGGCCGGACCAGTGACCCCGTCGGGCTGCGGCACGTGCGGCGACGGACGTCCCGATCCGACGGGCCGCGCCCGACAGCCCGTCGAGCTTGTAATAGCCCGTGCCGCAGGCGATCAGAATCACCCCGGCGAGGTTCCGCCGGGCCCGCGCCGCATACATCGCGCCCATCAGTCCGCCGAGGCTGTGCCCCAGCAGGATCCGGGGCGCGCCGGGGAACTTCTGCCGGGCCAGCGCCGAGACCGCGGGGTAGTCCTCGACCACCACGTCCTGGAACCCGTGGGTACCGGCGGCGCCGCGCGGCCGCGAATCCCCCTGCCCCCGATGCTCGGCGACGACGGCGTTGAAGCCCGCGTCGATGAGCCCTCGCCCGAAATCGTCGAAGTAGCCGGCGGGCACGTTCACGCCGGGCCAGATCATCAGCACGGGCGCCGTCGGGTCGGGGCCGCGGAAGATCCGCACGGGATTGGTGGTGCCGTCCTTGTAGGTCAGGGTCGCGACGGTGGGCCGGGCGGTGGAGGTCACCAGGCGCGCCGTTCCGCGCGCCGGGCGGCGACCGCCCCCAGCCCGCCGAAGATCAGCCCCAATAGCGCGAGCGCGCCACCGATCGCGGCCTCGGTCATGATCCACGGCGTCAGGCTCTTCGTCACCTGCTCGAGCGCCGCGTCGACCACGGGGCTCAGCCCGCCGGTGCCGCTGCGGCTCGAGACGTACGACGGTGCGGCCACGCACAGCATCCAGGTGACGCCGGCGGCGACGGCCACGCCGAGCCCCAGGTAGAAGAGCATGAACCCACGGCGGTGGGCGGCGAGCAGTGCGAGGAGCGCCGCGGCGAGCGCCGTCAGCGGCGCGATCCACGCCGCCGACCGGATCGTGTCGGCGACGGACGCGTACCGTCCGGCCCGGAACAGGTCGCGGTTCGCGCCGGTCCCGGACAGGTCGATGGTGACCCGCTCCGGGACGGACACCTTCACGTTGTTCGCGGCGGCGACGTCCCGGATCATCGGCGCGAGGTCGATCTCGGCGGTGGTGGCGCCGCGCAGCCGCTGCTCGGCGGTGGGCCGGACCAGCAACCAGGTGTGCACCTGGCCGACGGCCTCGGTGAACGCCGCCGGGAACTGCGGGCCGTGCACGTAGGTCGAGACGTAGGGCGTGATCGCATCGAGCGGCGGACGGGCGTCGCCCTGCTCGGTGAGCAGCCGCTGCACCTGCTGGGCGATCTCCTGCGCCATCGCGTCCTGCACGGCGGGGTCACGACCCAGAGGCTCCATGAGCGTCGTGAACTCGGCGCGGTCGAGCACCGTGGACTTCGCCCAGGCGGCGGGGACCGCCACGAACGTGGCCGCGATCGCCACGAGAACGAGGAGGAAAGCCGTCAGAGAACGCACGGCGACAACGGTACTCGACGGTCCCCGCGCACCCGCTCCGCTCCGCTCCCGATCAGTCGCTGATGAGGTCGCGGCCGCGGCCGACGATGAGCGGGTCGGGCCCGTTCGCGAGGACGTCCATGTCCTTGTTGTCGTAGTCGAACTTGTCGAGGATGTAGCGCATGGCGTTGAGCCGGGCGCGCTTCTTGTCGTTGCTCTTCACGACGGTCCAGGGCGCGTAGTCGGTGTCCGTCGCGTTGAACATCTCCTCCTTCGCCGCGGTGTAGCCGTCCCACTTGTCGAGCGAGGCGAGGTCCATCGGCGAGAGCTTCCACTGCCGGACGGGATCGATCTGGCGGATCGCGAAGCGGGTGCGCTGCTCGAGCTGGGTCACCGAGAACCAGAACTTGGTGACGTCGATGCCGTCCTCGACCAGCATCTTCTCGAACAGCGGCACCTGGTGGGTCCAGCGCTCGTGCTGCTCGTCGGAGCAGAATCCCATGACCCGCTCGACGCCGCCGCGGTTGTACCAGGAGCGGTCGAACAGGACGATCTCGCCCTTGGTCGGGAAGTGATCGATGTAGCGCTGAAAGTACCACTCGCCGGCCTCGCGCTCGGTGGGCTTGACCAGCGCCACCACGCGCGCGCCACGCGGGTTGAGGTGCTCCATGAACCGCTTGATCGTGCCGCCCTTGCCCGCGGCGTCGCGGCCCTCGAAGACGATGACCAGCCGCTGCCCGGTGTCCTTGACCCAGCGCTGCAGCTTGAGCAGCTCGATCTGCAGCAGCCGCTTGTCCCGCTCGTACTCGGACCGCGCGAGCCGCTCCGAGTACGGGTAGCCCTCGCGCCAGGTGTCGACGACGTGCCGCTCGGGGGTGAGCAGCACCGGATCGTCGTCATCGTCGTCGTTCACCGAGAAGCCCTCGGTCGCTCGGAGGTCGACGATCCTCTGCAGCGCCTCGCGGCCGCTGACCGCGCTCAAGTCGATGCCCACGGGCAGATCGAGATCCATCACGGGGCGAAGGCTACGGGCCGGCTCGGACCGGATGGTGAACGTCGCGTGAACGGGCGGTGCGGGCCTCCGCAGCGCCGGGACGGCCTGCGGGTCGCACGCACTGCGTAAAATGTGTGGAATGCCTACCACCGCGAACCGCGGACGCCGTCGTGCCGAACACCTCGGGCCCGAGCGCCGCCGCCCCCAGGTCCTCGACGCCGCGCTGGAGATCGCGGCGCGCGACGGCCTGGCGGCCGTGACCATCGGCACCGTCGCCGATCGCCTGCAGGTCACGCGCCCCGTCATCTACTCGTGCTTCCCGGACCGCGTCGCGCTCATCACCGCGCTGCTCGACCGGGAGACCGAGACGATGATGACCTACGTCCTCACCTCGCTGCACAGCGCGCACGGCGAGGACCCCGAGACCGCCTTCATCATCGGCATGCGCGGCCTCCTCGACGCGGTCAACGAACGCGCCGACACCTGGCAGCTGCTGTTCTCGGGCGTCACCGACCCGGAGGTCGTGCACCGGGTGCGCGGCGCCCGCGCGACGCTGGCGAAGCAGGCCGAGGAGTGGATCCGCCCCGCGCTCATCCGCTGGTGGGACATGCAGGACCTCGACGAGAAGCTGCCCATGCTGATGGAGCTCTTCGTCTCGGCGTGCGAGGCCGCGGTGCGGTCCATGCTCGACGGTCGGCCGGACGACGCCGGGCCGCAGTGGCGCGGCGATTCCGAGCGGATCGGCGCGTTCTACGGATCAGCGGTCTACCGCGCCTTCCACGGCGCCTGACGCCCGGACGAGTTCACCCGGGCGGAGCTACGGAAGGTCGCGCAGATCGCCCTCGAGCACCGCGTACTCGACCTCCGCGCCGCCCTGCTCCACGACGACGACGCCGGTCCGCTCCAGGCCGAGCCCTGTCGACAGCCGGAGACTGCGGGCGTTCCACGCCTGGACCACCACGCGCACGCGGGTGGCACCGTCGGCGCGCAGGTGGGCGATGACGGCGCGCGCGAAACCCGCGCCGCGCCCGGCCCCGGTGCGATCCGGAGCCATGCCGACCCCGAGGTCGACGACTCCGTCGACCGCGGCGAGGCCGGGGACGCGGGCCTCCTCCCCGGTGCAGAAGAAGCCGAGCAGGACGTCGCCGTCGTAGACGCCGAGGTAGCCCTCGTCCGCGGTCGGGGCCTCGTCGGGCGCGAGGTCGTAGACATCCCAGGGCGGTTCGTACCGCCAGGCCGCGATCGCCTCTCCGTCACCGGGGCGGAGGGGGCCGATCGCGTACTCCACGCTCACCGGTGCCGGCTCCACGCGGACCACAGTGCGGCGTAGCGCCCGCCGGCCGAACGCAACTCGTCGTGCGTGCCCTGTTCGACGATGGCGCCGCGCTCCATGACGAGGATCCGGTCGGCGCGGGCGGCCTGGCTGAGCCGGTGCGCCACGACGAGCGCGGTGCGTCCGGCGAGCGCGGCCTGCGCGGCCTCCTCCAGCACGTCGGCGTCGGCGCTGTCGGCGTCGGCGGTGGCCTCGTCGAGGATCGCGACGGGCGGGTCGAGCAGCACCAGGCGGGCCAGCGCGAGCTGCTGCTCGCGCTGCGGCGTGAGCGCGTGGCCGCCGGCGCCGACGACGGTCTCCAATCCGTCGTCGAGGAGCGCCACCCACTCGCCCGCGCCCACCCGCTCCAGCGCCGCACGCAGCTCCTCGTCGGAGGCCGACGGTGCCGCCATCCGCAGGTCCTCGGCGAGGGTGCCCGCGAAGACGTGCACGTCCTGGGTGAGCAGGACCGGCGCCGCGGCGTCCGGCAGCGTCGCGAGGTCCACACCGCCGATCCGGACGACGCCCGCGTCGGGCCTGTGCACGCCGGCGATGAGCGCGGCGAGGGTGGTCTTGCCCGCGCCGGAGGTGCCGACCACGGCGACCGTCTCTCCCGGCGCGATGCGGACGCTGACGCCGTCGAGCACGCGGCGCCCGGTGCCGTAGCCGAAGGCGACGGCGCCGACCTCGACCGCGGGCGGCCCGTCGAGCACCGGCACCTCGCCCGACGGTGCGTCGGTCGCGTCGTCGTCGGCGAGCGTGATGACGCCGACGATGCGGGCCAGCGAGGCGCCGGCCGACTGGATGTCGTCCATCACCATGAGCAGCGCGCCGATCGGCCCGAACAGGCGCAGGAAGAGCAGCATCGCGGTGGTGACGGCGCCGACGGTGACGAGGTCCCCGTCGACCAGGGCGAAGCCGAGCACGAGGATCGCGGCCATGCCGACGAACTCGGCCAGGTTGACGCGGCCGAAGAGCCGGTTCTGCACGATACGGGCGCGCATCGTCCACCGGACCACGCGCCAGGATCCGTCGCTGACGCGCAGGCTGGCACGGTCCATCAGGTCGTAGGCGTGCACGGTGGGCAGTCCCCGGATGGAGCCGAGCATGTGGTGCGCCCGATCGGCCATGGCGACCCGCTCGGCGCGGTAGACGGGCGGCGCGGCGCGGACGTACATCCGCGCGCCGAGCACGTAGACGGGCAGCACCACGACCACGACCAGCAGGAACCGCCAGTCCAGCGCCGCGAAGCCCGCGATGGTCACCGCGACGGCGAATCCCGATCGGGCGAGGGCGGGCACGCCGCGGGAGATGGCCTGGCTGACCACGCCGACGTCGTCGGTGGCGCGGGAGACGAGGTCGCCGGAACCGGCCTCCTCGACCCGTGCCTGGGAGAGGCGGAGCGCGGCGCCGACCATCGATTCGCGCAGGCGCGCGAGGGCGGTCTCGAAGAGCTGCGCGGTGAGCGCGATGCCGAGGCCGGTGAAGGCCGCGGAGGCGATCGCCGCGGCGGCCATGAGCCCGCCGATGCGCAGCACGTCGCGGTAGCCGCGGTTCTCGATCGCCACGTCGACCATGGCGCCGAAGCCCCAGGGCACGGCGAGGCCGAGCGCGGCGCCCACGAGCAGCACCGCGAAGACCACGGCGAGCGCGCCGCGCTTGCCCGCGAGCAGCCCGCGGGCGTACCGGAAGGTGGCGGCACCTGTCGCGATCGGCAGCTTGCCGCCGTCGGCGATGGGCAGCGTTCCCGTGGTCGTGGTGGGGGCGGTCATGCGCGGACCTCCGCTCCGGTGGGGGTCACGGTGAGCACCGTGTCGGCCGCGGCGATGAGGGTGGGGGACGCGGTGAAGACGACGGTGGCGAGGCCCTCGCGGGCCGCGCCCAGCCGGTCGGCGATCGCGGCCTCGGTGACGGAGTCGACCGCGCTGGTGGGGTCGACGAGCACGAGCGTGCGGGTGTCGGTGGCGAGCGCGCGGGCGAGCGCGACGCGCTGCCGCTGGCCGCCGGAGAGCAGCCGCCCGGCCTCGCCGACGGAGGTCTGCAGCCCGTCGGGCAGGACGTCGAGGACGTCGTCGCAGGCGGCGGCGAGGAGCGCGGCGGCGACGCGGTCGGGCGCTCCGCCCGCGGCGACGTTCTCCTCGACGGTGCCCTCGAACAGCGTGGTGGCGTGCGGCGCGACGCGGACCGTCCGCAGCGCGGCGGGCTGGGTGAGCTCGTACAGATCGGTGCCGCCGACGGTGACCGACGCACCGTCCCGGGGCGCACCGGTCCTGGCCAGCAGCGCGGTCGCGGCGGCGGTGGTCTCGGCCCCGCAGACGACGGCGGTGACGCCGGTGGACGGGAACTCCAGGTCGACGACGCCGTCGCCCGCGGGGATCCCGGTGACGCGCACGGGCACCTCGTCCCCGTCGTGCGCGTGCAGCGCGCCCTCGTCGCGCGCGAAGGGCGCCTGCAGCACCATGAGCACGCGCGTGGCAGAGGCGTTCCCTGCGACCCAGAACTTGCCGAAGTTGGTGCCCATCGCCTGCAGCGGCGCCATGACGACCTGGGTCAGGCCCACGACGGTGATGAGCTGCCCGACGGTGAGGTCGCCGTGCACCGTCTTCACGCCGGCCAGCACGCCCACGAGCACGACGAAGACGGCGGCGACGGCCTCCATCGCGCCCACGTAGACGCCCTCGGAGCGACGCGCCTTGATGACGGCGGCGAGGGCGCGGGCGCTCGCGGACCGGTAGCGACGGTCCGCCTCGGCCTCGGCGTGCATGCCCTTGACCACGCGGAAGCCGGCGACGAGATCGGCCGCGGCCCCGGCGGCCTCGCCGGCGGCGCGCTGTTCGGCCTCGCTGCGGGCGCGCAGCGCCCCGCCCGCCTTGTCGAGGCACCACAGCATCGCGGGCGCACCGAGCAGGACCAGCAGGCCCAGCTGCCAGGAGATGGACAGCAGCACCACACCGCAGAAGACGATAGCCGCGAGCTCACCCACGGGGTAGAGCCCGAGCGCGACCGACATCGCGAGCCGCTGCACGTCGGAGGTGGCGATGGAGAGCAGCATCCCGGGCGGATGACCGCCGCCGAGCCCGCGCGGATCGAGGATCCGGTCGGTCACCTGGGTGCGCAGCCGGTGCTGCACCGTGTTCATGCCGAGGAAGCCGATACGCGAGCCGAACCGGAAGCTGAACGAGAGGAAGGCGAACAGCACCGCCAGCACCAGCACCCAGCGGATCGTGGCCGCCCAATCGCCGGTCTGGACGGCCCGGTCGATCGCGAGGCCCATCACCACCGGCACGAGCGCCTCGCCGACCTGGTGGCCGATGATGAGCAGGCCCGCGGGCAGCGTGCGCGACGGGTTGCCGAACATCGTGCGCAGCACCAGCTGCCGCGGCGTGGTCGTCTCGTCGACCGCGATCGGCCGGTGGTCGGGCTGCTGTTCGGGCGCCTCGAAGAACACCGGCAGCCGGCTGCCGGTCCAGTCCGCCACCCTCAGCTCCGCGCGGTCTCGGTGAGCCGGAACGGGCCCAGCACGGTGCGCAGCTTGTTGCGGGTCTCCGCCAGCTCGGCCTGCGGGTCCGAGGCGCCGACGATGCCGCCGCCCGCGTAGGCGCGCAGCCGCGCACCGTCGAGCTCGGCGCACCGGATGCTGACGCGCCAGTTCCCGTCGCCGTTCGCGGTCGTCCAGCCGACGGCCCCGGCGTAGAAGCCCCGCTCGCCCTCGATGTCGGCGATGGCGCCCGCGGCGGTGCGCCGCGGGAAGCCGCAGACCGCGGGCGTCGGGTGCAGCGCCAGGGCGAGGTCGAGCGCGGTGGTCGACGGATCGGCCAGGCGGCCCTCGATCTTCGTGCCGAGGTGCCACACGGGCCCGGCCCGGGTGACCGACGGTGCGGCGGGCACGTCGAGTTCCGCGCACAGCGGCGCGAGCGCGGACGCGATCTCGTCGACGACGTAGGCGTGCTCCTCGCGGTCCTTCGGCGAGTCCAGCAGCCCGTCGGGCGAGGTCGCGGTGCCCGCGAAGGGATGACAGAAGACGGTGCCGCCCATGCGGCCGACGAGGATCTCGGGGCTCGAACCGACCAGCCAGCGGCCGCGGTAGTCCTCCCCCGCGGCGCCGAGATCCACGGCGAAGGCGTTGCCCTCGAGGTCGCGCTGCTCCAGCGCGGCGGCCACGGCGATCGGGTCGAGCGGCGCGTCGGCCTCGAAGTCGACGGCGCGCGCCAGCACGACCTTAAGCAGCTCGGAGTCGTCGATGAGCGCGATGGCGCGGCGCACCCGGTCGACGTGCTCGGCCGGCGCGGGGTGCTGCGCGGTCTGGGTCAGCGTCGGCAGCTCGGCGTCGGTGCCGGCGGCCCGGGCATCGGCCACGTCACCGAAGTGCTCGGGCACCGTCAACGCGGCGGGATCGGCCAGGTCGAAGGGCAGCGCACCCACCACGGCGGGCGCGGTACCGGCGCGCAGCGCGGCCGCCGCGGCGTGCGGATCGGTGAAGGTCGCGGCGGTGCCGCGCGCCGCCAGGCGCTGTCCGGCCGCGGTCAGCAGGAAGTGCTGATGGTCGCTCTCCTGATTCATCGCAATGCCTCCAGAACCTTGGCTGTGGTCTCCACTCTGCCGCATCGGCCCGACACGTAGGTGAGAGCGCCCGCGTGATCCTCGGCGGAGAAGTCGGCGACGGCGTCGCGCACCACGTAGGGCTGCACGTCGCGCATGAAGGCGTCGAGCGCCGTGGTCATGATCCCGATGTGCGCGTAGATGCCCACGATCACGAGCTGATCGCGGCCCCAGGCCCGCATCCGCTCGGCGAGGTCCGACTTGGCGAAGGCGCTGTAGCGCCACTTGGTGAGCAGGATGTCGTCGTCGGCGGGGGTCAGCTCGCCGATGATGTCCTGGTTCGCCGTCTTCAGGCCCGGCCCCCAGAAATCTGTGAGCAGGGCCCGCTCCTCCGGGTCCTGATCGCCCGGCTGCGCCGTGTAGACGACGGGGACGCCGGCGGCGCGGGCCTCGGCGCGCAGCGCCACGATGTTCGGCACGACGGTGCGCAGCGGCTCCGCGTCGCGCTCGAAAGGCCCCACGAAGTGCTCCTGCATGTCGTGGATCAGGAGCACCGAGCGCGACGGCTCGACCGTCCAGTCGACGGTGTCGACGCACTCGATCTCGGGCAGGTCGTAGACGACCGTCTTCGGCAGGCTCACAGCTTCTCCTCGTTCGTGCGCGCCTCGTCCTCGTGCCGGAGGCGATCCGCCAGCGCGCGCCGCAGTTCGCGGCGACTGATCTTGCCGACGCCCGTCGTGGGGAATTCGTCGACGAACTCCACCCTGTCGGGCACCTTGTACTCGGCCACCCCGCGCGAGCGGACGAACTTCTTCAGCTCGGGCACGGTGGGCCGCTCGCCCTCGCCCGTGAGGACGACGGCGCAGGTCCGCTCCCCCAGGAAGTCGTCGGCCACGGCCACGACGGCCGCGTCGAGGACGAGCGGGTGGGCGATGAGGTGGTTCTCCACCTCCTCGGCGGCGATCTTCTCGCCGCCGCGGTTGATCTGGTCCTTGGCGCGGCCCTCGACCACCAGGTGGCCGCTCGGCAGCCGCCGCACGATGTCGCCGGTACGGTAGAAGCCCTCCGCGTCGAAGGACTCGGCGTCCACGCCGCCCAGGTAGCCGCGAATGGTGTACGGCCCGCGGGTCCACAGCAGCCCCGGCTCACCGGGCGCGACGGGCGTGCCGTCCTCGTCGAGGACGCGCACCTCGTCGTCGGGCGAGATCGCGCGGCCCTGCGTGCCGAGCACGAGCTCCTCGGGGTCGTCGTCGCGCGTGTAGTTGACCAGGCCCTCGGCCATCCCGAAGACCTGCTGCAGGCGGCAGCCGAGTTCGGGCGTCACGCGGCGCGCGGCCTCGGGCGGGAACTTGGCGCCGCCCACCTGCAGGACGTCCAGGCTGGACAGGTCGGCGGTCGTGCCCGGCACCGCCTGCAGCCAGAGCATCGCGAGCGGCGGCACGAGCGAGGTCATGGTCACCCGCTCGGCCTCGATCAGGGGAAAGGCCTTCGACGGTGCGGGGTCCGTCCCGAGCACGACGGTGCCGCCCGCCCACAGCACCCCGAGGATGCCGGGGCTGCTCATCGGGAAGTTGTGCGCCACGGGCAGGACCACCAGGAAGCGCGTGCCGGGTCCGAGGCCGCAGATCTTCGCGGACTCGCGCACCGAGTACAGGTAGTCCGCGTGCGTCCGCGGGATCAGCTTCGGCACACCCGTGGTGCCGCCGGAGAGCTGCAGGAAGGCCAGGGATTCCGGGTCGACGGTGACGGGCGTCCCGTTCGCGGCGTCGTCTTCGCCGACGCCGAACGGATCGTCGTCGACGACGAGCGCCTCGACGCCGGTCTCCGCGGCGACCTCGGCGGCGAGGCCGCGGTGGTCGAAGCGGCTGATGGTCGCCGCCGTGATCAGGGCTTTCGCCCCGGACGTCTTCACGAAGTGCACGAGCTCGCTGCGCCGGTGCGCGGGCAGCGCGAAGACGGGCACCGCGCCGATCCGGAACAGCCCGAACAGCACGGTGACGAAGTCGGCGGTGTTCGGCAGCTGCAGCACGACGCGATCGCCCTCGGCGATGCCGCGGGCGCGGAGCCCGGCGGCCACGTCCGCGGCTGCGGCGTCGAGACCGCGGTAGCTCAGCCGGACGACCGCGCCGGCGCGGTCCTCGGCGACGAGCGCCTCGGCGTCGCCGAAGCGGGCCGCCGCGTCGGGCAGGAAGTCCGCGAAGGTCTCTGAAGTCCAGTAACCCGCCGCGCGGTACCGCGCGGCGAACTCGGGCGGAAAGAACCGGGGAAGGAATCCGGTCTGCGTGCTGGTCATACGGTGGCGCCTCCGTCGACGGTGAGTACCTGCGCGGTCACGTGCCGCGCGTCGGGCGAGAGCAGGTAGTCGATCGCCCCGGCGATGTCCTCGGGATCGGCGATGCGCCCCAACGGGATCGCGAGCCGGTGCCGCGACAGATCGCCCGCGATCGCCGCCTCGGCGGCGGCCGCGCCGCCGAAGGCCGTCTGCATGGGGGTGGCGGTGGAACCGGGGGCGACCACGTTGATCCGCACGCCGCTGCCGGCCAGTTCCAGGGCGAGCGTCAGGGTCGCGTTGTGCGCGGCGGCTTTCGACGCCCCGTAGGCGCCCAGGCCCACCCGTGGGCCGTTGCCCGCGTTGGAGCCGACGACCACCGCAGCGCCCGCGCTCCGGTCCGCCATGCGGCGGGCGGCGGCGGTGAGCACGTTCACCGTGCCCGTCAGGTTCACGGCCAGCGCCGCGGCCCAGTCCGCCGAGGCGGTCTCGAGGATCGGCCCGGCCACCAGGACGCCCGCGCAGTGCGCGAGCGCATCGACCGGCCCGCCCGCCGTCTCCGCGGCGTCGAGGGCGGCCTCGACGGCGCCGGCGTCGGTCACGTCGACGACGTGCGAGGTGACCGTGCCGCCCGCGGCGGTGACGGCCCGCGCGGTGGCGACCAGGCCGTCCGCGTCGCGGTCGGCGAGTGCGACGGGCCCGCGGCGCGCGAGCCGCAGGGCCGTCGCGGCGCCGATCCCGGAGGCGGCGCCGGTGATGAATGCGTGCATGTCCCGAATCCCCGGTTCAGCCGAGGTAGGCGCCGGAGTCGCCCAAGATCTTCGCGGCGGGGTGCTCGGCGCCGTCCTCCGTGCGGACGGTCTCGACGATCAGCGCCGGGTTCCCGGCGCGCCACGCGTCGGGGCCGGCGACGACGGCGATGCCGTCACCGTCGGGAACGCAGACGCGACCGGGCGTGCCCCCGTAGCGCTTGGTGGAGACGGAAGCCGCGGTGATCGCCAGGCGCTGGCCGCGGAAGATCGTGTGTGCGTTGGGGTACGGATCCGACTGCGCGCGGATGAGCCGCTCGATCGCGTCGGCGGGCCAGGACCAGTCGATGCGACTGTCGGCGTCGGAGCGCTTGTGGAAGTATGTCGCGGCTGCGGGATCCTGCGGGATCGGCTGGGCCGTACCGGCTTCCAGCTCGCCGAGCGAGCGCGCCACCAGCGGGCCGATCAGATCGACGGTGCGGTGGAATAGGTCGACGGTGCGGTCGGTCGGGCCGACGGCGACGGACTCCTGCGCGATGATCGGGCCGGTGTCCAGCCCCTCGTCCATCAGGTGCGCGGTGACGCCCACGTGGGTCTCACCGTTGATGAGCGCCCAGATCAGCGGCGAGAACCCGGCGTACTTCGGGAGCAGCGAGTCGTGGATGTTGAGGGTGCCGAGGCGGGGCATCGAATAGATCGACTTCGGCAACCAGGTGCGCCAGTTGTTGGCGACGATGATGTCCGGCTCGGCAGCCGAAACCGCCTCGAAGAGGGCCTCGTCGGGCTTCTTCGCGAGATGCACCGGCACACCGCGGGACGCGGCGAGCTCCTCGACGGAGTCGTTCCACATCATCTCGTACGGATTGTTCGAGACGGGGTGGGTCACAGCGAGTGCGACCTCGTGGCCGGCATCGAGGACGGCGGACAGTGTGCGGTGGCCCCAGGTCTGGAAGCCGAAGGTGACGACGCGCATCATGCTCCCTTCGCGACGGTGGTCAAGGTGGTGTCGGCGACGATCCCGTCGAGGATCTCGCCGGCGCGGACGGCGACGTTCGACAGCAGCGTCGAGCCGAGGCCGTGGGTGGATTCGGTGGCGCCCTGGACGTACAGGCCGTCGAGCCGCTCGTCATCGAGGGACAGTACGTAGTCGCGTCCGACGCGCAGCCTTTCGGGCGCGACGTCCCACCCGGAGAGCACGTCGGTGACGCCGATCGAACGGAAGCCGGTGGCGCACACCACGGCGGAGTAGTCCTGGCCGCTCGTCGCATCGGCGATACGGTCGCGCAGGGTGACCCGCACGCCCGTCTCGGACGCCACTGCCGAGGTGACGACGGTGGCGGGGCGCATCAGCAGGCGGCGATGGCCGGAGACCTTCTCCTGGTACTCGACGGCGTAGAGCTCGTTGATCAGCTCGAGGTCGACGCAGCCGTAGTTGGTGGTGGCGTGCCGCGTCATCAGTTCGCTCCGCACCTCGGCGGGAGCATCGTAGAAGTCGTCGACGGCATCCGGATCGAAGACCTTGTTGGCGTACGGACTGTCGTCGGCGGGTTGGAAGCCGTACGAGTTGAAGACGCTCTCCACCACCGCGTTCGGGTAGGTGCGGTGCAGGTACTGCGCGACCTCGGCGGCACTCTGCCCGCCGCCCACGACCAGGAAGCGGTGCGGTGCAGCGGGATCCAGGTCCGCCGACGCGAGGTGCTCGAGCAGCCGGTGATTGTGGAACAGGCGGGGACCTGCGTGGGCCCACTCGGGCAGCCGCTCACGCAGGCCGGTCGCCACGACGACGGACCGGGCGCGCAGGGTGCCGTCCCCGTCGGGCCCGGTGTACCGGACGAGCCACCGCGCACCGTCGACGACGGGGTCCACGCGCTCGATCGCCGTGACGGTGGTGCCGTAGTCGATCCGCGCGGAGACGCTCTCGGCGACCCAGGAGAGGTAGTCGGTGAACTCGACGCGCGTCGGGAAGAAGGTCTGGTGGTTGATGAAGTCGACGAGCCTGCCGCGCGCCTCGAGGTAGCTCAGGAACGTGAACGGGCTGCGCGGGTTGCGGAGCGTCACCAGGTCCTTGAGGAAGGCGATCTGCATGGTGGCGCCGTCGAGGAGCATGCCCGGATGCCAGGCGAACGACGGCTTGCGTTCGAGGATCGCCATCGAGAGCGGCGGCAGACCCGTCCGGTTCCGCTCATCGAGGGCCGCGGCCAGCCCCAGATTCGACGGTCCGGCCCCGATCCCGACCACATCGGCGATCGCGTGCTGCTGTCCCATGTATCTCCCTCGTCGATAATCTGGATAGGATAGGCATACCTGAAACAAGCGACTGTTCGCCAGTCGTGCGAACGTCTGTGTCCATCGACACAGGCCGCTCACCGAAGAGGAGAAACCGTGTTCGGGTCTTCCCGCATCACTCGCACCGCCCTTGCCCTCGCCACCGCCGCCGCCCTGGTCACGGGCGCCGCAGCGTGCGGGTCGGGCTCGTCGAACAACGAGCACGCGCAGCACGACGCGGGCTTCCCCGTGTCGATCACCTCCGCGCTCGGCACGACCGAGATCACGGCGCGACCCGAGCGCGTGGTCACCCTGGGCTGGGGCAGCACCGAGGCGGCGATCGCGCTGGGCGTGACTCCGGTGGGCATGCGCGACATGAAGTCGGAGCTCGGCAAGGACGGCGGCGGCATCATGCCGTGGGTGCAGGAGAAGCTCGGCGACGCCAAGCCGGTCCTGCTGCCCGAGTCGAGCCAGTCGCTGCCGCTCGAGCAGATCGCCGCCCTCAAGCCCGACGTGATCCTCTCGGTGCAGGCGGGCCTCACCGCCGACCAGTACGCACAGTTGAGCAAGATCGCGCCCACCGTCGCGCAGCCGGGCCGCAACTGGCAGACCTCGTGGCAGGACCAGACCACGCTGGTCGGGAAGGCCCTGGGCCGCGAGGCCGAGGCGAAGACGCTGATCGCGGAGACCGACAAGCGGATCGCCGAGGTCAAGGCCGCACACCCGGAGTTCGCCGGCAAGACCGTCGCTGCCGCCAGCGGCACCATGACGGAGAGCCTCAACTTCTACTTCGACACCGATCCGCGGGTGCAGCTCCTGCAGGGCTTCGGCTTCACCGTCCTGCCCGAGCTGGCGGCCCTGCGCGAGGCCACCCCTCCCGGCAAGTTCGCGGCGCCGGTGAGCTGGGAGAACGTGCCGAAGTACAACGCCGACGTGCTCACCTCGTGGTACCTCGACGCCGCGAAGCGCGAGGCGACGGAGGCCAACCCGTCGTTCACGAGCCTGAAGGCCGTGCAGCGCAAGGCCTATGTGCCGCTGACCGATCCGCCGCTCGTCTACGCAGTCAGCTCGCCCAACGTGCTCGACCTGCCGTGGCTGCTGGATCGATACGTGCCCCTGCTCTCGGCCGCCGCGAAGAACGCGGGCTGAGCCCGCGCGGCGCCGCCGGACCGCACGGCCCGGCGGCGCCACCGCGCTACAGGCCCGCAGCCTCGAGGGCCTGCTCGTAGAGGTCGGTGGCCTCGTCGCGGGACTTGCCCGCGGCGAGGGCATCGGCGAAGACCGCGCGCAGACGCTCCTCGCCCGCGGCTTCGAAACGTTTGGTCCAGGCCTCGGCGTCGTGCCGCCAGTAGCCCACCACGTCGGCGCGGTCGCGCGCCCACCCGAGGCCACGCACGTGCTTCTTCGCGGCGCGGGTGTCCGCCGCCTCCCCCGCGAGCCACAGGTACCCGTCGGTCGGCAGGTCGACGGTGCGCAGCACCTCCGGCAGGCGGCTGGGCGCCGCACCGTTCCCCGTGCCGAGGACCTCGATCACCTCCGTGCCGGGCCGCTCGGGCAGATAGGCGATCTCGCTGCGGTCGAGGACCTCCGCGATCACCGTCACGTCCACGCCCTCCGGCGTCTCCTCCAGGATGCGGGCGAGCGCGGGCAGGGCCGCGAGATCGCCGGCGAGGACGTGGCGCGAGGCGTCGGCGGACGGCGCGTACCAGGAGCGCGGGCCGGCGGCGAGCAGCCGCCAGCCGGGGCGGGCGGCGCGGAACCAGTCGATGGCCGGCCCGTGGCCGTGCTCGGCCACGTCGACGAGCATGCGTCGGGTCGCCGGGTCGTAGGCGCGCACCGAGTAGTTGCGGTGGCCGAGGCTGCGCTCCGGATCGGCGATCTCCCACCCACCGAGCGCGCCCGGATCGTCCGAGGGCCTGGCGTGGAGTTCCTCGCCGTCGGGCGAGAAGTAGAAGGCGATCGACTCGTCACCGGGCGCGATGGGGACGTAGCCCCCGGCGGTGCCGCCGCCCACCTCGAACTCGAGGCGCAGCAGGTTCTCCGCGACCTGCGAGGTCGCGGTGAGGGTGAGGACGAAATCGTTCCACTTCATGATTCACTCCGAAGGTCGGGCCGCGGCGCGAACTTCTCGCGCTCCGCGGCGAACAGGACGGCGGTCTTGTGCGGCAACTCGACGACACCGAGGCGGGTCATGCCCAGCGACGCACCCACGCCGACGGCGGCCGCGTTCCGGACGTCGGGTTCGGTGAGCATCCGTCGGCACGCGGGGTCCGCGCGGAAGCCGGCGGTCATGAGTGCGGCGCCGATGCGGGCGCCCCATCCGCCGCCCCGGTGGGCCGGAGAGCCGATCGCGAGGTGCACGCCCACGTCGTGCGGGTCCGAGTCGTAGCACCGGGCCACCACGTCGGCGTGGGCGCGGTAGAGCTCGGCGTAGGCGATGTCCGCACCGCCGCGGCCGACGAGGACGGGCACCGAGTACGTTCCCGCGAGTTGCTCGATCAGGTGGCGGCGCCATTGCTCGCGGGGCCACGCCTGCCCCCATCCGGCGGCGACCTCCGGGGTGTTCATCCACCCGTGCACGACGTCGAGGTCGGACGAGTCCGGATCGACGACCCGCAGGTCGAAGCCCGGCAGATCGAGCCCGGCGAGGAAGTCGCCGATCGGCGGGTGCTCACGGCCCTCGAGCCGCCGGCCGACCGTCGCGTGGTCCAGCATGCGTGACCCCCAATAGCGAAGTGTAGGCTTACCTACCTGATCGCACCGCAGATTACCCCAAGGAGACGGTTTCCGATATGTCCACCTCACCGCTGACCGCAGACCGCGTGCGCGCCGACGTCGCCGAGCTGCTGCAGGTGCCCGCAGAGTCGATCGCGGACGACGACAACCTCTTCGACCTGGGCCTCGACTCGGTGCGGGTGATGACGCTGATCCAGCGCTGGCGCGACGCGGGTGCCGCCGACCTCGAGTTCCCGGACCTCGCGGAGCAGCCGGAACTGGCGCACTGGCAGCAGCTCGTGGTGGGCGGATGAACCCGTTCGACGAGCCGGACGCCGGCTTCCTCGTGCTCCGCAACGACCTCGCACAGCGCTCGCTGTGGCCGCGCTTCGCCGAGGTGCCCGCGGGCTGGACCGTCGAGTTCGGTCCCGCCTCCCGCGAGGACTGCCGCGACCACATCGAGGCCGTGTGGACGGACCTCCGTCCGCAGCGCGCCGAACTTTCCCGCTAGCCGAACCACCGCCCAGGAGCCCCCGACGTGACCCTCGCAGAGGCCGCCCCTTCGCCTGCTCCGGCCGGCACCGACGCACCTGACCTGCTGCCGCTCACGGCGGCTCAGCTCGGGATCTGGAACGCCCAACGGCTGGAACCGGATTCGCCCTACTACGTGGTGGGCGACGTGCTGGAGATCGCGGGCGACGGCCCGATCGACGTCGACGCGCTGCGTGCGGCGATCGCGCGCACCGTCGCCGAGGCGGGCAGCCTGCGCCTGCGGGTGGTCGAGACCCCGGACGGGCCGCGGCAGTGGATCGATGGTGCCGCCGAGCTCGAGCCGGACGTCGTCGACCTGCGGGGCGAGGCCGATCCGCATGCGGCGGCGGAGGAGGCGATCACCGCCGAACGCGCCCGCCTGGCGGCGCACTGCGCGGCGATGACCGACCGGGACCTCTTCGCCTTCCGCATCCTGCGCCTGTCGGACACCGAGGTCTGGTACACCCAGCTCGGTCACCACCTGGTCTTCGACGGCTACTCCGCCGCGATGCTCTCGCGGCGCGTCGCGGCCCACTACACGGCACTGCTGTCCGGCGCCGAGCCGCCGAAGTCGCCGTTCGGCTCCTTCGCCGATTTCGTGGCGGCCGATCGCGAGTACCGGGAGAGCGAGCGGCACGAGACCGACCGCGCCTACTGGCGCGACGAGCTGACTCCCCTGCCGGAGCTGCCGGAGCGCCCCGGCTTCGACGGTCCGGCGGGCGCGGTGCACGTGGCCCGTACCGAGTTGTCCCCCGAGGTCTTCGACGCCCTGCGCCGCGTGGCGGACGAGTCCGGAACCACGTGGGGCGAAGCGCTGATCGGCTGCTACGCCGCCTTCCTGCACCGCGCGCTCGGCGAGTCCGACGTGGTCTTCGCGATGCCGCTCATGTGCCGCAGCGGCGGTGTCGCCCTGCGCACCCCCGCCATGGCGGTGAACGTGCTCCCACTGCGCATCGCGGTGCGGGCCGAGGATCGCCTGGCGGACCTGAGCACCCGGGTGGCGGAGGCGATGCGCCGCATGCGGAAGCATCAGCGCTACCGCGGCGAGGACCTGCCCCGCGATCTGGGCGCCCCGAACGTGGGCGCGCTGCTGCACGGTCGCGGCATCAACCTCAAGGCGTTCGACCTGACGCTGGACTTCGCGGGCTCCGCGGGCACCATGCGCAATGTGGCGGGCGGACCGCCGGAGGACTACGGGCTCAGCGTGATCCCCACGGCCGGCGCCGGGAGCGGAGCGAGCGGGCCGAATCATCACGGTGGCGGGCTCCTCGTGGGCTTCGAGGTGGACGCGCGGTCCGCATCGGCCGAGCAGGTGCAGGGCCGCCTGGACACCGTGACTGCGCTCATCACCGCGCTGACCTCCACCGAGGCACCCGCGCTCGGCGAGGTCGAGCTGCTTCCCGCCGACCTGCGGGACGCGCTCATCGACCGGGCCCGCACCCCGGAATCGCCGCATTCCGCCCAGGTCGTCCCGGACGCGCTCGACGCGCAGGCCCGACGCGATCCCGCGGCGATCGCCCTGGTTCACAGCGACGAGCGGCTCACCTTCGGGGAGCTGGCCGATCGCGTGCACCGCACCGCGCGGCTGCTACGCGCGGAGGGCATCGGCGCCGAGGACGTGGTGGCACTCGCGCTACCGCGGAGCGTCGACCTGGTCGTCGCGCTGCTGGCGGTGCTCGACGCGGGTGCCGCGTACCAGTACCTGGACCCCGCGCACCCCGCCGCGCGGCACGCGGAACTCGTCGAGGATTCGCGGCCCGCGCTTCTCCTCACCGTGTCCGGTTCCGTTGCGCCCGAGGGTGCTCCGTCGCTGCAGCTCGACGACGCGGGAGTCCGCGCGCGTCTCGACGCCCTGTCGGGCGACCCGCTCGCCGAGTCCGAGCTCGCCGCGCCGCGGCACCCGGACCACCTCGCGTACGTCATCCACACCTCCGGCTCCACCGGTCGTCCGAAGGGCGTCGCGGCCCGCGTCGGCGGCCTCACCAGCCTGCTGCGGCACCATCGCGCGACACTGGCGGACCTCGCGACCGCGGGCGAGCCAGGTCGGCGCCTGCAATGCGCGCACACCTACTCCTTCTCCTTCGACGCCTCCCTCGACCAGCTGCTGTGGCTGCTGAGCGGCCACGCACTGCACCTCTACGACACCGACACGGCCCGGGACGCGGACGCGCTCCTGGCCGCCTACCGCGCCGACCGGATCGACGTGGTGGACACGACCCCGTCGATGGCGGCCCCGCTGATCGACGCCGGGCTGCTCGACGGCGATCACCGTCCGGCGCTGCTCATCCTGGGCGGCGAGGCGACCGGGCCCGCGCTGTGGCGGCGGATCGCGGACACCGGCGTGCCCGCGGTGAACGTCTACGGCCCCACCGAGGCCGCGGTGGACGCCACCGCCGCGATCGTGACCGGCGAGACGCCCGTCATCGGCCGAGCGGTTCCCGGCACCGCGGCCTACGCGCTCGACGCTGCGCTGCAACCGGTCCGGGACGGCGAGATCGGCGAGCTGTACCTCGCCGGGCCGCACCTGGCTCGCGGCTACCTGAATCTGCCCGCCGCGACCGCCGAGCGGTTCGTCGCGGATCCCTTCGGCGAGCCCGGTTCCCGCATGTACCGCACCGGCGACCGCGTGCGCTGGCACGGCGGCGGTACCGACGGCAGCGGCTACGAGTACCTCGGCCGCGGCGACGGCCAGGTCAAGATCCGCGGCTACCGGATCGAGCTGGCGGAGGTCGAGACCGCGTTGGCCGCCGTCGCGGGCGTCACGAGCGCCGCGGCCCTGGTCCGCACCGACGCCGGCCGGGACCGCCTGGTGGGCTACGTGACCGGCGCCGTGACCGCCGACGGCGTGCGGGAGGCGCTGGCCGCCGCCGTGCCCGACCACATGGTGCCGTCCGCGGTGATGGTGCTCGACGAGCTGCCGGTGACGATCAACGGCAAGCTCGACCGCGCCGCCCTCCCGGCGCCCGCCGCCGCGTCCGGCGGTCGCGCCCCGCGCACCGACCGCGAACGCACCCTGTGCGCGGTGGTCGCGGCCGCCTTCGCCGTCGCCGAGGTGAGCGTCGACGACGACTTCTTCAGCCTGGGCGGCGACAGCATCAGCGCCATCACCGTCTGTAGCGAGTTGCGGGCCCAGGGCCTGGAGATCCGGCCCCGGGACTTCCTCTCCGGCAGCAGTTTCGCGACGCTCGCGGCCATTGCGACGGAGACCGAGGAGCAGGAGGCGGGCCCCGTCGTTCCGGCCGAGGGAGAGTTCCCCGCGCCGCCGATCGTGGCCGCGCTCCTGGAGCTCAACCCCGACCCGCGCGACCTCGCGGGCTACGCACAGTGGATCGCCCCCGAGCTGCCCGCCGGCGCGACTCCCTCCTCTGTGCGGACCGCACTCGAGTCCGTCGTCGCGGCGCATCCCGCACTGCGGCTGCGCCTCTCGGGCTCGCGGACACTCACGATCGACGAGGCGGCCCCGCCGCTCGAGGTAGGCGAGAGCACCGGCACCGTCGACGCCGCGGCCGCCGAGCTGGCCGCCGAACTCGACCCCGCGACCGGCGTCGTGCTGCGCTCCCGGATCGTGCACGGCGAGGGCGGCCCGGACCGGCTGGTCCTGGTGATCCATCACCTCGCGGTCGACGGGGTCTCCTGGCGCGTCCTGCTCGACGACCTGCCGCAGGCGCACCGCGACGCGGCGGAGGGCCGCACCCCCGCCGTCCGCGCCGAGGCCACGCCCTGGCGCGCCCACGCGCTCGCGCTGGCGGAACAGGGCGAGAGCGGTGTGTACCGCGGCGAACTCGAACACTGGCGGACCGCGCTCGCCGATGCCGAGCGGCTCGGCGACCGTCTGATCGATCCCACCGTCGATCGGGTCGGCACTGCCGTGACCACGCACACCCGCACCGCGGCGCCCGTCGCGGCGGCGGTCACGACGACCTTGGCGAGCGCGTATCGCGCCAACGCGGAGGAGACGCTCCTCGCCGCGCTCGCGCTGGCGCTGCGCCTGCGCCGACGACGCGCGGGAACCGCGGGACCGTCGGCCGCGACGGTCACCGTCGAGGGCCACGGGCGCGAGCAGGTGCTCCGCTCCGCCGATCTCGCGCGCACCGTCGGCTGGTTCACCGTGGAACACCCGGTCCGCCTGCCGCTCCCGGCGGGGGACGCGGACCTCGACGAGGCCCTCGCCGGCGGCGGCGCCGCCGGCCGGCTCGTCCGCGCCGTCAAGGAGGCCCGCCGGGGCGTGCCCGGCCAAGGCGTCGGCTACGGCGTCCTCCGGCACCTCGACCCCGGAGCCGGGCCCCTCGGGGACGCGCCGGACGTGGTCTTCAACTACCTCGGCCGCTTCACCGCGCCCGACCGCGGCTGGCGGCTGCCGGGCGAGACGCCCTTCTCCGTCGTCGATCCCGCGGGCAAGGCGCTCGAGCAGGTGCTCGCCATCAACTGCTTCGACGGCGACGACGGGCTCACCGTCGAGTGGACGGCCGCGGGCGGGGTCCTCGGCGCCGCCGCGGTCGCCGAGCTGCAGGAGTGCTGGTCGCAGGCACTGGGGGCGCTCGCCGCGCACGCGGAGCGCATCGGGCCCGACGGTGGCGGTCTCACCCCGTCGGACCTGCCCCTGGTGACGCTGGACCAGGCGGACATCGACCTGCTGGAGCAGGACGGTCCGATCGCCGACGTGCTGCCCGCCACCGCGCTCCAGGTGGGCCTCGCGTACCACTCGCAGGTGCTCGCCGACGGCGAGCCCGACGTCTACGTGGTGCAGGCCGCGACGTACCTCGACGGCCCCGTCGACCCGGACCGGATGGCGGCGGCCGCCGCGGAGCTGCTGCGCCGCGTGCCCTCCTTGCGGACCCGCCTCGGCTACACCACCTCCTCCGATGTGGTGCAGGTGGTTCCGGAGACCGTCGCCCCCGATTTCACCTTCGTCGACCTCTCCGACCGTCCCGACCCGGCGGCGGAGTTCGCCGCGATCGCCGCGGCTGAGCAGGCGCGCCGCTTCGATCCGTCGAAGGCCCCGCTGATCCGGTTCCTGCTGTGCCGCACGGGCCCGCGGAGCCATCGCCTGGCCCTGACCAATCACCACTCGCTGCTCGACGGCTGGTCCATGCCGATCGCGGGCCGCACCCTGCTCGCGATCTACGCCGAGTTGGGCGGCGGCCCAGCGGCGCCCGGCTCGGCACCGCTCGACGGCTACTACCGCTGGCGCGCGGAGCGGGACGTCCCCGCGGCCCGCTCCGCCTGGGCCGAGGAGCTCGCCGGGCTCGAGGCGCCGACGCTCCTCGCCTCCACCGGTTCCGGCGCCGCGGACGCGGCGCCCGAGCGGATCCTGGTCGAGCTCGACGAGGGCCTGACCGATGGACTCACCGAGCTCGCGCGCAGCCGCGGCGTGACGCTCACGAGCGTGCTGCACACCGCGTGGGGCCTGCTGCTGGGCCGCCTGACCGGCCGCCGCGACGTGGTCTTCGGGTGCCCCGTCTCCGGCCGTCCGGTGGAGGTGCCCGAGGTGGGCACCATGGTCGGGCAGCTCGGCGAGTCCATCGCGATCCGCGTGCGGGCGACCCCTGAGCAGCCGGTCGGCGAGGTGCTGGCCGACGTCCATCACCGTGCCCTGGCCCTCTCCGATCACCACCACCTGGGCCTGGTCGAGATCACCCGCGCCGCGGGCCTCGGGGAGCTCTTCGACACCATGGTGGTCACGGAGAACTTCCCGCTCTCCGACCGGCAGGTGCAGCCCGTCGAGCCCGGTCTCGACCTCACCGGCGTCGACATCACCGACGCCACTCACTACCCCCTCACCGTGGTGGTCCTGCCCGGCGAGCGCCTGACGCTGGGCCTCGGTTACCGCGCCGACGTGCTCTCCGCGGACACGATGCGGGCGTACGGCCGGTGGCTCACCGAGGTGCTGCGCGCCGTCGTCTCCGCGCCCGACACCCCGGTCGGGGCGATCGGGACGCTGCCCGCCGAGGAGCGAGCGGCGATGCTGGCGCTGGGTGACGTACCGCTGCGCGGCCGGTACGGGCCGCTGCTCGAGGTCTTCGGCGGGCACGTCGCCGCGAACCCCGACCATCCGGCGGTGGTGTGCGAGGACCGGCAGCTGACCTACCGGGAACTGGACGAGGCCGCGAACCGTCTCGCGCACCGCCTGCTCGCCGGCGGCGTGCGGCCGCAGGACGTCGTCGCGGTCTTCGCCGAGCGCGGGCTGCCCTGGTACGTCGGGGTCTTCGGCGTGCTCAAGGCCGGGGCTGTCTACCTTCCGCTCGACCCGTCGTACCCCGCGGCGCGCTTGCAGTTCCTCCTGGAGGACGCGGCACCGTCGGCCGTGCTGACCTGCGGCGAGGTGCCGGAGGCCAGCACCGCCTCCGTGCCCGACGGGGTGCCGGTGCACGCCGTGGACCCGTGGGACACGACCGGCGAGGCGACCGACCCGGCGCACGCCCGGGAGGGGCTCACGCCGGACGCCCTGGCGTACATCATCTACACTTCCGGGACCACCGGCCGGCCGAAGGGCGTCGCGGTGAGTCACCGCGGCCTCCCCGACCTCATGGCCTTCGTGATGGAGGCCTTGGGCTTCCGCGCGGACGAGCGCGTGCTGCAGACCGGCTCGCCCAGCTTCGACATCTCGGTGCTGCAGGTGCTGGGGCCGCTGATGGCGGGCGCCACCTCGGTGATCGCCCCCGACGCGGTGCGCGTGCCCGGCGACGAGCTGCTGGAGTACATCGAGCAGCAGCGCGTCTCGGTGATCAACCTGCTGCCGTCGTTCCTCGCGGCGATGCCCGATCACGCCGAGGTCGACCCGTCGGTGATCTTCATGGTGGGCGCCGAGCGCCTCGACCCGGAGCTCGCCGACCATTGGGGACGGGGCCGCCGTGCCCTGTTCAACTGCTACGGTCCGACCGAGGCGACGATCAACGCCGTCACCTGGCACTACGTACCCGACGATCCGGGACCGCTGCCGATCGGCCGGCCCGATCCGAATCTGCCCTGCTACGTGCTCGACGAGGGCCTCAACCCGGTGGGGACGGGCGTGCTCGGTGAGCTGTACCTGGCGGGCGATTCGTTGGCGCAGGGCTACCTGCACCGCCCCGATCTCACTGCCGCGACCTTCGTCGCGAATCCCTTCGGCGCGCCGGGTTCCCGGATGTACCGCACGGGTGACCTGGTCGCGTGGCGCGAGGACGGGAACCTCTCCTTCCACGGCCGCGCCGATCACCAGGTGAAGATCCGCGGCCTGCGGATCGAGCTGGGCGAGATCGAGACCGCGCTGGCGCGGCAGCCCGGCGTCCGCGCCGCATCGGTCCTCGTGCGCGACGACCGGCTCGTCGGCTACCTGGTGCGCAACGACGGTGCCGAGCCCGACCCCGAGGCGATCCGCACCGCCCTCGGCGCGGAGCTGCCCGCGCACATGGTGCCCGCGGCGTACGTCGTCCTGGACCGGCTTCCGCTGGGCCCCACCGGGAAGCTGGACCGGGACGCGCTGCCCGCCCCCGCCGCCCGCGCCGACGCCGGCCCGGATCGCGCGCCCGAGACGCCGGCCGAGGACGCGCTCCTCACGGTGTTCCGCGAGCTGCTCGGCACGGACGAGGTGCGCCTGTCCGACGACTTCGCGGAGCTGGGCGGCGACTCGCTGGTCTCGCTGCAGGTGGTCTCCCGCGCCCGCCGGCGGGGCTTCGAGCTCAGCGCCCGCGACGTCCTGGAGGGTCGTTCGATCGCCGGGATCGCCGCGCGGGCGGTTGCGTCGGCGATCCCGGAGGGGCCGTCGGGCAGCGACTTCGAGCAGTTCCTCGACGTTCTCCGGCTCGGCGGGACCGACGCTCCCGATGTCTTCACCGGCCGGCATCCGGCGAAGGTCGGCGTGCACACCTTCGGCGGCCAGATCCTGGCGCAGGCGATCGTGGCCTCGGCCGCGACGCTGCCCGAGACCGGCGAATCCCTGCCGCTGCACGCCGCGCACACGCACTTCGTCGAGCTCGGCGCCGTGACGCAGGACCTCACCTACCGGGTGACGCGCCTGCGGGACGGCCGGACCGCGGCGAACCGTCAGGTCACCGTCGAACAGGACGGACGGATCCTCGCCGTCATGACGCTCGCCTATCAGGCCGACGCACCGAACCCGCTGGAGCACGACGACACCGCACCGGAGGCGGGCGACCCACTGGCCCTGCCGACGATGGCGGAGCGGTTCGCCGGCCACGAGTCGCGCCTGCGCGCCCTCGTGGACGCCTCGCACCCGATCGAGATGCGCTTCGCCTCGGCCCCGGTGTGGGAGAAGCGTGGGGCCGAGGGTGCGACGAGCCGGAACCTGGTGTGGATGCGCACCGACGGATCGCTCCCCGCCGATCAGGTGCTCCACGACGCCGCGCTGGCGTGGGCGTCCGACCTGACCGTGCAGGATCCGATCATCGCGCGGCACGGCCTCGCCTGGGGCTACGACCGGGTGGGCGCGGCGACGCTGAACCAGTCGCTGTGGTTCCATCGGCACACGCGGTTCGACGAGTTCCACCTGCTGGCTGTGGATTCCCCCGTCGCGCGCGGTGGGCGCGGCCTGTCCACCGGTCACTTCTACGCCGGCGGCGAGTTGGTCGCGACGGTGACGCAGGAGGCCATGGTGCAGGTCCACCCGGACTGAATCCTCCTGGGGCGCGGGCTACAGAGCGCGCGCCCCGGAGATGCCCAGGAGAAGGCGAACAGCCGCGGCCGGATGATCCGGGCCGCGGCTGTTCGCGTGATGGAGCTGGTTACTTCTTGAACATCTTCTCGACGACGTCGAGCGTGGCCATGGCCTTGTCGAAGTCGGGGCGCTGCACCCAGTAGGGCAGGTCGAAGGCCCGGTTCGCGGCGAAGGCCGGGAGCGAGGCGTAGACCGGCTGCGAGCGCAGCGAGTTCGCGTCGAAGGTCTGGCCGCTGAAGCCGACGATGAAGACCGAGGGCTGCGTCACCGTGCTCGGCAGCGCCTCCTGGGTGATCTCGTAGGAATCGCCACCGGCGGTGTACGGCTTGAACTTGCCGCTCGCGAAGATCGGCGCCGGCTCGATGCCGAGCTTGGCGAACTCCGCGGGCACGCCGCGGTTCTCGATCAGGCCGTAGGCCTTGCCCTGGGCGGTCATCGAAAGGAAGGCCACGGGGCCCGGGGGCGGCGTGATGGCCGCCTTCACCTGCGCGACGCGGTCGTCGTACTTCTTCACGGCGTCCTGGTACACCTGCGGCTGGTCGAAGGCCTTCGCCAGGAACTCGAACTGCTGGTTCCAGCTCTCCAGCTTGTTGTCGACCACGAGGGTCGGTGCGATCTCCTTGAGCCGGTCGTAGGCGTCGTTGGTCTGCTTGAACGGGAAGCCCAGGCCGCCACCGACGATCAGATCCGGCTTCTCGGCGGCGATCGCCTCGATGTTGTAGCCCCCGGCGGGCCAGTGCATGAATTTCGTGCCCGCCTTGGTGAAGTCGTCCTTCCACGCATCGAAGGGCTGCGCCTTCGCGGGATCGCGGTCGGTGTACTCGGTGACCATCGAGACCACGGGCAGGCCGAGGTCGTAGAGGTAGCCCGCGAGGTTGTAGTTCAGCAGCACGACCCGCTTCGGCTTCGCGGGGATCGTCACGTCACCCTTGACGGTGCTGACGGTGCGCGTCGCGTTCGCGTCCGCGGTGGAGTCGGACGAGCCGCCTCCGCCGCAGCCGGCGACCAGACCGACGGCACACAGGATGGCGACGAGGTATCGCACATGCTTGGCCATGGAGTAGCCCTTTCTCCGTATATTTAGGACAGGCTTATCAAATCATATGAACCCACCCACATGGCATCCACCCCGCTCGTTTGTGAGGTTAGGGTAGCCAAAGTCACTCGGTTACGGTGGGAGCATGACCCGCGCAGAGATTCCCCCTTCCGCCCGCATCGTCGCGCGTACCGTCGCGCTCACCGTCGCCGGCCTGGTCCTGATCCTGTTCACCGCCGCCGTGCTGCTCTCGCAGATCTTCGCCGCACTCTCCGCGGCATCGGTCTTCACGCCGCTGTGGCGGGCGGTCGGCACCGTCGGAGCCTGGATCACCGGCACCGATCCCGCGCCCGTCGACGTTGCGACAGGTAGCGACCTGGAGTGGGCGTGGCAGTTCCACGCCGGCGCGCTCGTGATCGGCGTGGGCGCGGGCCTGCTGTGGGGCGTCGTCGCGGTGCGCTCCGGCGACCGGGGCGCGGCGGGCGTCGACCGCGCCGCCCGCGTTCTGCGCGCGATCGCGACCGGCGTGCTGGCCGTCGCGATGCTGCTCTACGGCCTGGCGAAGGTGATCCCCGCGCAGATGGGCCACATGAACCTGCCCGCGTACCAGCTGCAGGCCGTGGGCGACACCGAGCCCTTCTCCCTGCTCTGGGGCTACATGGCCGCGTCCACGCCCTACACAGTGGTCACGGGAGCGATCGAACTCACCGCCGGCCTGCTGCTGATCGTGCCCCGCACCCGCCTCGCCGGGGCGTTGCTCTCGATCGTCGCGCTGACGCAGATCGTGCTGCTCAACGTCTTCTACGACGTGCCGGTCAAGCTGCTCGCCGCCGAGCTGCTGGTGATCGCGCTGGTCCTGGTTTTCCCGCACCGCCGGGAGCTGCTGCGCGCCGTGCTCCCCGCCGCGGCCTCGCCCGCCCGGCGGACGGGCACTGTCGTGGCCGGCGTGCTGGCCGCCGTCCTCATCGCCGCGACCGTCGCCGGGAACCTCGCGCGGGTCGACACCATGAACACGCCGCGCGATCCGCGCGACGGGGTGTGGCGGGCCGTCACGCTCACCGTCGACGGTGCGCCCGCCCTCGCGGCGGGCGAGACCGGCCCCGTCTGGACCTCGATCGCGATCACGCTCCGCGGCACCGCGGACCGTCCGGCGCAGGGCTCCGCACAGGACAGCCTCGTCACGCAGGCGCCCGACGGTGCCGTCACCGCCTGGGGCCTGCGCGCGGACGGGGACCGGTTCACGGTGCGCGCCGGCGCCGGGGCCGAGCCCGTCGAGCTGCAGGTCACGACGGTGCCCGACGGCCTGCGCGTGGCGGGCACCGTCGACGGTAGGCGGCTCGAGGCGCAGTACGAGCGGCGCGAGCTGGACCGCCGCTCCGACATCCGTTTCGTGCAGGCCCCCTTCGATCGCACACGCCCACGGCTGTAGTGGCACAGTGGTCTTCCATGGAGCTACGCATCTTCGTCGAACCCCAGCAGGGAGCCACCTACGCCGACCAGCTCGCCGTGGCGCGGACCGCGGAGGCCGCCGGATTCGGCGCCTTCTTCCGGTCGGACCACTACGTCGCGATGAACGTCGACGGGGCGCCCGGCCCCACCGACTCGTGGATCACGCTCGGCGCGATCGGCCGCGAGACCTCCACCATCCGGCTCGGCACGCTGGTCACGTCCGCCACGTTCCGGTTCCCCGGGCCGCTGGCGATCTCCGTCGCGCAGGTCGACGAGATGTCGGGCGGGCGCGTGGAGCTGGGCCTCGGTGCGGGCTGGTTCGAGGAGGAGCACGCCGCCTACGCGATCCCCTTCCCCGACGTGAAGGAGCGCTTCGCGCGTTTCGAGGAGACCCTGGAGATCGTCACCGGTCTCTGGGAGGCACAGGGCCCCTACACCTTCCGCGGCGAGCACTTCTCCCTGGTCGACTCCCCCGCACTGCCCAAGCCGGCGCAGGCGCACGTGCCGATCGTCCTGGGCGGGGCCGGCAAGAAGCGCAGCGCCGCCCTGGCCGCGCGGTTCGCCGACGAGTACAACACGCCCTTCGTGCCGGTCGAGGAGGCCGCCGCGGTGTGGGCGCGCGTCGACGCCGCGGCGACCGCCGCGGGCCGGGATCCGCAGTCGATCATCAAGTCCGCCGCACAGGTCGTCTGCGGCGGTTCCGACGAGGCCACCGTCGCGCGTCGGGCCGCGACGATCGGCCGTGAGCTGCCCGAGCTGCGCGAGAACGGGCTCACCGGCTCCGCGTCGGAGATCGTCGACAAGCTGGGTACCTTCGCCGAGGCCGGTGCCTCGCGGGTGTACCTGCAGGTGCTCGACCAGAGCGACCTCGACCACGTGGAGTGGATCGGCGCCGAGGTGCTGCCGCAGGTCGCCGGCCTGTAGGTGTCAGTGGGTGCGGCTACCGTCGCGCCATGATCGACGACACCGCGTTCGAGACCCCGGACGACGACCCCCTCACCGCTCGCGACACCGACCTGTGGCCCGGCGGGGTGGCCCTGCTGTACCTGGACCGCCCGTCGGGAACGCTCACTCCGGCGCAGACCGCCTTCGTACTCGGCAACGACGAGGAACTCATCGAGCAGCTGATGCTCGGCGAGGAGGACGAGGCCGCGCAGTGGGCGTACGACGCGTACCGCATTCGACTCGGTGATCCCGACCCCGACCTGGTCGCGGCGAGCCGAGACGGTGAGGAAGGGCTCGAGGAGTCCTGCCTCGAACACGCCAGGATCGCCACGATGGACGCGCAGGCGAAGCGGTATGCGCTGAACCATCTCCGCAGCCATCCGCAGGGTCCGCCTGAGTACTCGATCCTCCCGGCGATGGAGCAGGTGCAGAATGCGGCCGAGGCGGTCCACGCCCCGTACTGGAGCTGTGCCCGCTGTCAGGAGCTCGCCGACCCGTGCCCGGGGCACGTCGCGACGGTGGCGGTGGCGGAGGCGGCCCGCGACGCGGCCGTGGCGGCGATGCGTGCCGAAGTGCTCGCCGCCTTCGACGCCTTCACCACTGCGGGGCAGTCTCCCGCGATAGCGAATCGTTCCCGCGATCACGGTGGTGATCGCGGGAACGATTGAGAGTCGCGGGACGCGAGTTCCGTCGGGAATGGGTTCCGCCGAGAACCCGGCGGCGCAGGTCAGGCGTTCGCAGCCAGCAGGTTGGTGGCGGTGCGGCGGGCCAGGGCCATCGTGGTGATCATCGGGTTCACGCCGGAGCAGGTGGGCATGCCGCTGGCGTCGGCGATCCACACACCGCGCGTGTCGTGCAGCTCGCCCGACGGGTTCGCCACGGAGGTCGCGGGATCCGCACCCAGCGGGGCGCTGCACATCTGATGGGCACTGAACACCGGGGTGCCGCCGGGTCCGATCGGGATCGCATTGACCTGCTCGATGAAGGCGTCCAGGTCCTCGCCGCGCTGCCACGGCGCGAACCGCTGCCCGGCCACGTAGATCAGCCGGGCACCGGCGGCCTCCTGCATTCGGATGGACGCGGCGATGCCCTCGCGGAAGTGCTTGCGGTCCAGCTCGTCGTCGAACGGGTAGGCGTGCACCGCCTCGCCGCTCTCGTCGATGGTCACGGTGCCGGTGCCGCGGTCCTTGACCAGCACCACCCAGTCGGCGCGATTGCGGTACTGGACCGTCAGCTCCTTGTGCGCCGCTCCGCCGAGCCAGGGCACCACACTGTTGAACAGGCCCGGCAGGTGCTGCACGCTCTCGATGAGGAAGCCGTAACCCGAATCGGCATCGGCGAACTCGTTCATCACACCCGCCATCGCCGGCCCGAACCAGGGGTCCTGCGGCTCGTCGTAGACGCCGCTGACGAGCGTCGCGGGGTGCAGCCTCAGGCTCTGCCCGACGGCGGGCCCGCCGATACCGGAGCGCAGCAGCAGCGCGGGTGATTCCAGGCTCCCCGCGGAGACCACGACGGTGGGCGCCTCGATGCGGACCGGGATCTGCTGTCCCGTCACCGGATCCGTGTAGGTGCCCTCGACGCCGGTGGCGGCGCGGGCACCGTCGGGGCCGGTGGTGGTGACGACCGAGACCCGCGTGTTCGGCAGGAGGCGGGCGCCCGCGTCGGAGGCGTCCTGGAGGTAGGTGCGCATCGTGCCCTGCTTGGCGCCGGTCTGATCGCCCATGCCGCTGTACGCGCTGCGGACCGGGTCGAACCGGTCGGGGGCCACGTTGAGGTCGACCTTCCGGTACGAGTAGCCCAGGCCCGCGGCGCCTTCCGAGAGCCGCTCGTGCGGCTGGTTCTGCAGCGCGACGTCCTCGTTGCAGCCGAGCCGGGCGAAGACGGCGTTCAGGTGCTCGTCGAACTCGGGGCCGAGGGCGTCGTCGAGGCCGGCGCCCGCCCACTCCTTGCGGACGGTCTCCGGGGTCTTGAGCGAGTTGGACCAGTTCACGGTGCTGCCGCCGCCGACGGTGGCGCCCGCGGCGAGCATGACGTTGCCGTCGGCGGAGGGGAAGAAGCCGCCGCGCAGGAACAGCGTCTGATAGGCGAAGAGCTCGTTCTGCACGAAGTCGGACTCGTTGCGGTAGGAACCGCCCTCGACCACGATCACGTTCTTGCCGGCGCGGGCCAGCTCGGCGGCCGCGACGCCGCCGCCGGAACCCGAGCCGACGATCACCGCGTCGGCGGTGAGGGTCTCGCCGACCGTCGCCGTGATGGCGGTGATCGTCTTCGGCGTCTCGGGCGGGTTGGAGACGGGGCCGGGGTAGCCCATGCCGGCCCACAGCGGGTTGCGACCCTGCTCGTCCATGAGGCCGTAGGCGATCATCGTCGAGAGCTGGCACAGGCTCGCGACGGCGAGGCCGGACTCCGGGGTGATGCCGCCGAGGTTCGCGATGATCACCTCGCGGACGGCCTGCGGCTGGTTCTTCAGGCCCACGAGGGCCGCGGTGTCGAGCAGCTGCGCGAGGCCGGCGAGGCCCTCCTCGGGCAGGTGCGAGAGCAGGTACTGCTCTACCGCGGCGTCGACCATCAGGTCGCTGCCCTTGACGGCCCAGAAGCCGGTCGGATCGTCCTCGCGGGGCACCGAGGCGACGAAGGTGTCGACCACGGCGGTGAGCGTCTTGCGCTGGCGCGCATCGAATTCGAAGATCATGATGGGGTCCTTTCGGGATGAGTGGTCGTGGGTCGGCGCGCGCTCAGGGCAGCTGCATCGACTTGGTCTCGAGGTAGTCGTCGAGGCCCCACGCGCCGAACTCCCGGCCATTGCCCGACTGTTTGTAGCCCCCGAACGGGGCGTTGATGTTGAAGGCACCGTCGTTGATCTGGACCTGCCCGGCCCGGATGCGCCGCCCCACCGCGACCGCGCGTTCCTGATCGGCGGAGAAGACCGCGGCGTTGAGGCCGTACGGGGTGTCGTTGGCGAGCTCGATCGCCTCGTCCTCGGTGTCGTAGGCCTGGATCACGAGGACGGGACCGAAGATCTCCTCGCGGACGATCGCCATGTCGGCGTCGACGTCGGTGAACACCGTCGGGCGCACGAAGTAGCCGCGGTCCAGGCCGTCCGGCGGGGTCGGGCCGCCGGCGACCAGCCGCGCACCGTCGGCGATGCCCTTCTCGATGTACCCGACCACCCGGTCCCGCTGCTGCGCGGAGACGAGCGGGCCGAGGACGGTGTCGGGCTCGAAGGGCCCGCCGACCTTGATCTGCTCGACGCCGGCGGCGGCGATGGCCTCGACCTGCGCCATCGCGGCGCGGGGCACGATCATGCGGGTCAGGGCGATGCAGGTCTGGCCGGAGTTGAGGAAGCAGCCGTTGAGCCCGGCGGAGACCGCCTCGACCAGGTCGGCATCGTCGAGGACGACGAGCGGGGACTTGCCGCCGAGCTCGAGGGCGACCTTCTTGATGGTCTGCGCCGCGACCGCGCCGATGCGGCGGCCGGCGCCGGTGGAGCCGGTGAGCGAGACCATGTCGACCTCCGGGTGGCCGACGAGCGCCTCGCCGACGACCTGCCCGGCGCCGGTCACGACGTTGAAGACGCCCTTCGGCAGGCCGAGCTGATCGAAGATCTCCGCCAGCACGAAGGCGGTGAGCGGCGCGACCTCGCTGGGCTTGAGCACCACGGTGCAGCCCGCGGCCAGGGCCGGCGCGACCTTGGCGACCACCTGGTGCAGCGGGTAGTTCCACGGCGTGATCGCCACGACCACGCCGATCGGCTCGCGCACGACCAGCGAGTTGTAGACCGTCTCCTCGAAGGCGTACGTGCTCGCGATCTCCGCGACCGAGACGAGCGACTGCACCGGCAGGCCCGCCTGCACCACGTTGCTGTACGCGAAGGGCATGCCCACCTCCTGGCTGACCAGGGTGGCGATCTCGGTCTGCCGGGCCTGGAGGGCGCGGGCGGCGCCGAGCAGGAAGTCGATCCGCTCCGCGAGCGGGGTCGCGGACCAGCCCGGGAAGGCGGCGCGGGCGGCGGCGACCGCGGCGTCGGCATCGTCGGCGGTACCGGCGGAAACCTGCGCGATGACCTCCTCGGTGGTCGCGTCGAGGACGTCGATGGTCTCGGTGCCGGCGGACGCGCGCCACTGGCCGTCGATGTAGTGGCTGGTGCGGTCGATCATCGGTGGTTCTCCTACTCGCGGGGATGTGATGTCCGTACCGACGACTCTCCGATGTGACGGTGGTCATATTCTTGGAGCCATGAGCAAGGTTCCGGCCGTCCTTTGTTCCCGCGGACAAATCGCCTGATGACAGACCTCAGTCCCCCGGCGCTGCGATGGCTCACCGATTTCGCGCGCGCCGCCGAGAACGAGGAGGCACTGGACCGGATGGTCCGCGAGGTGGACGCCGCGATCATCGCGGCCCTACCGGACCTGGCGGAACCGGTGCTCCGCGGCGAGCTGGACGCCAGCACGCGCGCGCACTGGCGCGGGGTGCTCGGCACGGCGCTGCGGGAGCAGCTCACCGTCGCCCCGACCGACGAGACGCACGACCTCGCCCGCACGATGGCCCGACGGGGCTTCCCCGTGACCGACCTCATCGCGGTGTATCGCGTGGGGCAGAACGAGGCCTGGAACGTGCTCATCGCGGCACTCGGCAGCGGTATCACCGATCTGGAGGTGCGCGCCGAGGTCCTGTTGTACTTCTGGCCGCGGGTGACCCACTGGCTCGACATCTCGATCGAGGCGATGATCTCGACCTTCACCGCGGAGCGGGAGCAGTGGCAGCAGGGCGCGCTCGCGCGGCGGACCGCCACCATCGACGCCCTCCTCGCCGGGCGGGCCGTCGACGTGGCGGAAGCGACTGCGGCGCTCGGGTATCCGCTCGCGCGTCCGCACGTCGCGTACTCGGTCTGGGTGGACGAGGACGTCCCGGAAGCCGAGGTGCACCGGCTCCTGGAGCGGTCGGCGCAGGCCGTGCACCGGGCTGTGGGCGGCGAGCACCAGTTGACCCAGCGCAGCGGGGCGCGGTCGCTGCGGTGCTGGAGCGCGGGGGCGGAACTCGCGCCCCTCGTCGAGCTGCCCGCGCTGCCCGACGGTGTGCGGTGCGCCGTCGGTACGCCCCACCCGGGTCCGGCGGGCTTCCGCCGTAGCCACGACGAGGCCGCCGCCGCACTGGCCGTCGGCTTCCGGACGGGCCGGCCGCGGGTCGCTTACCGGGACGTCGAGCTGGCGTGTCTGGTCAGCGGCGACGCAGGTCCCGCGGGGGTGGCGACGCTCGTCGACCGCGAGTTGGGTGCGCTGGCCGAACCCGGCGACGGCGCGGCGCGGCTGCGGGAGACACTCCTCGCCTACCTCGAAGCGGGCGGCGATGCCCGCGCCACCGGGAAGGCACTCACGCTGCACCCGAACACCGTGCGGTATCGCGTGCGGCAAGCGGAATCACTGCTGGGGCATCCGATCGACGAACGGCGCGTCTACGTGGAGCTGGCCCTGCACGCGGTGCAGGTGTTCGGGCCTAGTCCGGGAGCAGAGCGCCCTTGAGGTAGGCGGCGGCACCGAGGTGCTGCGCGCAGTCGTCGACGATGCTCACCAGGCGGACCGCGACGGTGACCGGCGGATCCCAGGCTTCGTCGATGACGCGAGTCAATTCCGCCGGTGTGACGCTCGCGAGGTAGCGGGTCGCCATGGCGTCGACGTCGCGGAAGTAGCCGATGAGCAGTGCGTCGCTGCCGTGCACCTGCGCGGCCTCGGCGCGACTGTGACCGTAGCCCGTGGACTCCGGCGGCAGATCGAGGCCGAAACGGCCGTACCAGTCGTTCGCCGTCCAGACCTCCTCGACGCCGGCGATCGGGGCCAGCTGCGCGTCGATGACCCGCGCGCTGTGCCACACCAGCCAGGTGATCGTGTTGGCGTCCGGGACGATCCGACGGTTCGCGATGTCCGGGTCGAGACCGTCCGTCACCTCCTCCGCGTGCTCGCGGATGCGGGCGAACGAGTCGATCAGCAGGTCGCGTGCAGCGGTTCCGTCCATATGTCCGACGGTACGCCGATGCCGCGGCGAGCCGGCCGACTAGGAACCCACGAGAAGGAGAAGGCAGAAGCCCAGGATGAGGAATAACAGCCCCACACAGACCGCCAGAATCACGATCTGCGCGACTTTGAGGCCGTTGACCGGCGGCGGGGGCGGCGGAGTGAAGCTGAATCGGCCCGGCGTCCCGGTGCCGTTCGGGGCGGCGTAGAAGACGGTGACCGTCTGCCCCGCAGTCACGCGGAGCGGAATGCTCGCCGTACCGAACCGCGCACCGACCACCGCACTGCCCGGCGTGCCGGTGAACGCCGCGTATGTCCCGAGCTGCACGCTGAGGACGTGATCGCCCGCCGTGACGGGGAGGATCGATTCTCCCCAGTCAGACATCCGGGCGACGCTGTCCACGAAGGCGCTGACGCTCACGCCGTTCTCGTACTTGATGAACGCGTTCGCCGAACTGCCCGGCACGCAGATCAAACGGATCCATCCCTGCGCAGGTACTGCTGGCAACGCCACATCCACTCCTTCGCCCTCGGCACCGTTCGGTGCGATGGGAACAGGGTGACGCGAACCTCTTTCGCAGCGCTTACCGCGCGCTGAACGTCGCCGCGCCCGAGGGGGAGGTGGCGCGGCGACGTTCCGTGCAGATCAGCCCAGGGAGCGGCCGAGCTGGCGCGCGAGCACCGCGGCGAACTCGGCCGGGTCGGCGACGGCGCCGCCCTCCGCGAGGACGGCGGTCCCGTAGAGGATCTCCGCCGCGTCGCGGAGGTCGTCCGCGGGCTCACCGTCGCCGACCTTCTCACGCAGCGCGAGCACGAGCGCGTTGTCCGGGTTCAGCTCCAGCGTGCGGCGAGTGCGCGGCACCTCCTGGCCGCTGGCCCGGTACATCTGCTCGAGCTGCGGCGTCAGATCGAACTCGCCGCCCACGAGGCACGCGGGCGAGGTGGTCAGTCGCGAGGTGAGCCGCACGCCGGAGACCTTGTCCTCCAGCGTCTTCGCCAGCCACGCGGTGAGCGGCTCGAAGCCCTCCGCCTCCGGCGTCTCGTCGCCGAGGTCCGCCTCCCCCTTGGCGACGGAGACGAACCGCTTACCGTCGAACTCCGCGCCCGTGGTCCACAGCTCGTCGACCTGATCGGTGAGGAGCAGCACCTCGAAGCCCTTGGCGGCGAAGGCCTCCAGGTGCGGGGACGACTCCAGCTGGCGGCGGGACTCGCCTGCGGCGTAGTAGATGACGTCCTGCCCCTCCGGCATGCGGGAGACGTAGTCCGCCAGGCCCGTGGTGCCCTCCTCGCTGAACGTCGACGTGAACGACGCTGCCTTGAGCAGGGTTTCGCGGTTGTCCTGGTCGTCGAGCAGCCCCTCCTTGAGGACGGCACCGAAGGCCGTCCAGAAGGTGTCGTACTTCTCCCGCTCGTTCTCGCGCATCGCGGTGACGGTCTGCAGAACACGCTTGACGAGGCGCTTGCGGATCATCACGAGGTGCCGGTCGTTCTGCAGGATCTCCCGGGAGACGTTGAGCGAGAGGTCCTGTGCGTCCACGACGCCGGTGATGAATCGCAGGTACGGGGGCAGCAGCGCCTCGCAGTGATCCATGATGAACACCCGCTTGACGTAGAGCGCGGGGCCCGGCTTGGTGTTGCGGTAGAACATGTCGAAGGGCGGCATCGTCGGGATGAAGAGCAGCGCCTGGTACTCGAAGGTGCCCTCGGCGCGGACCGCGATCGTCTCGAGCGGCTCGTCGAAGGCGTGGCTGATGTGCCGGTAGAAGTCGGCGTACTCCTCGTCGGAGACCTCGTCCTTCGGGCGGGCCCACAGCGCCTGCATGGAGTTGAGGGTCTCCGGCCCGGACGGTGCGGCGTCGTCGGCCTCGTCGCCGTCGGTGTCCGCGGCCTCGGCGGCGGGGAGGATCAGGCGGATCGGGAAGGCGATGAAGTCGCTGTAGCGCCGGACCACTGTGCGGAGCACGTGCTCGGAGGCGTAGTCGTGGAGGCTGTCGTCGCCGTCCGCGGCGCGCAGGTGCAGGGTGATCGTCGTGCCGTGCTGCGCGGGCACCTCGTCACCCGTCAGGTCGGTGACGGTGTAGGTGCCGTGGCCCTCGGACTCCCAGCGCGTGGCGGTGTCCTCGCCGGCCTTGCGGGTGACGAGGGTGACGCGGTCGGCGACCATGAACGCCGAGTAGAAGCCGATGCCGAACTGGCCGATGAGCTCCGCCGACGCGCCCTGCTCCTTGGCCTGTTTCGCGGCCTCGAGCTTGCGCTTGAGCTCGCCGGTGCCGGACTTGGCCAGGGTGCCGATGAGGTCGACGACGTCGGCGCGGCTCATGCCGATGCCGTTGTCCGCGATGGTCAGCGTGCGGGCCTCGGCGTCGGGGCGCAGCTCGATGTGCAGATCGGAGGCGTCCGCGTCGAGATCCTTGTCCTGGTAGGCCTCCAGCCGCAGCTTGTCCAGCGCGTCCGAGGCGTTGGAGATCAGCTCGCGGAGGAAGACGTCCTTCTCCGAGTACACCGAGTGGATCATCAGCGACAGCAGCTGATCGGTCTCGGCCTGGAACTGAAGGGTCTCTGCGGTCACGTCGTCGCCTTTCTTGTCACTGACGTCTAGAGCATCAATTCTGCCAACCTGCTGAATGCCGCCGTACACCGGTCGGGGGAGCAGCGGGCCAGCCAGCGGCGCGGCTGGGCCACGCGGCGAACGCGGACTCCCGGTCGTCCCGCAGGTCAGCCCTGCACCGTCGGGAGCACGATCATCGAGGCGAGGTTGACGTCTGCGGGGAGCGATGCGCTCCACGCCACCGCGTCGCCGATCGCGGAGGCCGGGATCGGCGGGTTCTCGACGGCGTACCGCCGCAGGATCTCTGCAGCGTCCGCGTCCGTGACTCCGGCGGCGAGTTCCGATTCGACCATGCCGGGCTCGATGAGGCGCACCCGGACGCCGCGCGGCCCGAACTCGTCGCGGAGATGCCGAGCAAGGTGTGCGACGGCCGCCTTGGTAGCGTTGTAGACCGAATAGCCGGGGAGGACCATGTGGGCGCCGATGGAGCCGATCAGGATCAGATCCGCCGGCCCGGACTCGGCGGCGGCCGTGAGGTCGTCGATAGTGGCACGCGCGGTCGCGAGGAGACCGGAGATGTTCGTGGAGACCATCCGATCCCAGTCGTCCACCTCCGCGGTATCGAACGCAGCCGGGAGCATGGCGCCGGCGTTGGCCACCACCAGGTCGAAGGCGCCCACCTCCTCGCGGAGATGGGCGATCGCGGACGTCAGAGAGGCGCGGTCGGTGACGTCGGCGACCGCGTGCGCCGCACCCGTCACCGTGGCGACGGCGGCGAGGCGATCGGCGCGGCGGCCGATGAGCGCCGCCCTGGCGCCGGCGGCGGTCAGGGATGCGGCGGTGGCGGCACCGATGCCACTGCCGGCGCCGGTGATGAGTGCTGTGCGATCAGTCAACGAGGTCATGCCGATCACGGTGCCCGGCGGCGAGCCCGGGTGACAGGCCCCGCGACTGGGGGTAGTCGCACTATCTGGCTGGACCAGGGCGTATGAGTACCGTGGGTCGGGTGGAAGGCAATCTGCTCGGTGAGTTTCTCCGCGCGCGTCGCGAACGGGTGGACCCCGCGACGCTCGGCCTGCGGACGATGGGCGTACGGCGGACACCCGGACTCCGTCGCGAAGAGGTCGCCGCGCAAGCTGGCATCAGCGTCGAATACCTCGTCCGGCTCGAACGCGGGCGGGACCGCCGCCCATCGCCCGCAGTGGTGGCAGCACTCGCGGACGTGCTGCGACTCGATCCCGACGGCGCGGCGCACCTCGCGCAACTCGCCGATCTCCCCGACGGACGCGGCGGCGAGATCGTCGACGAGATGTCCGATGTGGTCCGCCGCCTGCTCGATACGTGGCCGAACCCCACCATCGTCACCAATTCGCTGCTCGACCTGATCGGCACGAACGCGGCCGGCGAGAACCTGCATCGCGGCATCGGACTCGAGGTGGGCGACAACATGGTGCGCTCGCTGTTCCTCGACCCGCGGGCGCCAGAGGTGTACCTGGACTACGACACCGTCGCCCGCGAGAGCGTGGGCAATCTGCGTGCATGGTCCGGACCGAACCCGTCGAATCCCCGCCTCATCGCCCTCGTCGGCGAACTCTCGGTCCGCAGTACACACTTCGCCCGCCTCTGGGGCGAGGGCGAGGTGCAGACGAAGACCAATGGCACCAAGACCATCGCGCACCCGGACCTCGGGGTGCTGGAGCTGGAGTGGACCACACTCGAAGTGGCCGCGGCCCCAGGACAGTTCGTAGTCGCGTATCAGCAGACGACTTCCGCCGCAGCGGGCGACTCCGCTCGCCCCGCGCACTCCGGCGGGGAGCGGCGATACGTCTAGGGTGCTCCCGCAACGTTCCGAGAATCGGGTTCTGCGGCGCGGCAAGGACGAATTTCGCCGCGAGGCATCGGAAAACCCGACTTTCGGAGACGGGGCGGGCCCGGCACCGTCGAAACGACGATGCCGGGCCCGGAATTCCTAGCCGGGTGGCTGGACTTAGAAGTCCATGCCGCCCATGCCGCCGGTCGGATCGACCGGGGCACCGGCCTTCTCCGGCTTGTCGGCGACGACGGCCTCGGTGGTGAGGAACAGCGCCGCGATCGAGGCTGCGTTCTGCAGCGCCGAGCGGGTGACCTTCACCGGGTCGTTGATGCCGGCCGCCAGCAGGTCCTCGTACACACCGGTGGCGGCGTTGAGGCCGGTGCCGGCGGGCGAGTTGCGGACCTTCTCGGCGACGACACCGGGCTCGAGGCCGGCATTGACGGCGATCTGCTTGACGGGAGCGTCCAGCGCGACCTTGACGATGTTCGCGCCGGTGGCCTCGTCACCCTCGAGAGCGAGGCTGTCGAAGACGGTGCCCGACTGCGCGAGAGCAGCGCCACCACCGGCGACGATGCCCTCCTCGACGGCGGCCTTGGCGTTGCGCACGGCATCCTCGATGCGGTGCTTGCGCTCCTTGAGCTCGACCTCGGTGGCGGCACCGGCCTTGATGACGGCGACGCCGCCGGCCAGCTTCGCGAGGCGCTCCTGCAGCTTCTCCCGGTCGTAGTCCGAGTCGCTGTTGTCGATCTCGGCGCGGATCTGCGAAACGCGGCCCTCGATCTGCTCCTTGGAACCGGCACCGTCGACGATGGTGGTCTCGTCCTTGGTGACGACGACCTGGCGCGCCTGGCCCAGGACCTCGAGGCCGGCGGTGTCGAGCGACAGGCCGATCTCCTCGGAGATGACCTGGCCACCGGTGAGGATGGCCATGTCCTGCAGCATCGCCTTGCGACGATCGCCGAAGCCGGGGGCCTTGATGGCGACCGACTTGAAGGTGCCGCGGATCTTGTTGACGATGAGCGTCGACAGGGCCTCGCCCTCGACGTCCTCGGCGATGATCGCGAGCGGCTTGCCCGACTGGATGACCTTCTCCAGCAGCGGCAGCAGGTCCTTCACGGTCGAGATCTTGCCCGAGACGAGCAGCACGTAGGCGTCCTCGAGCACGGCCTCCTGACGCTCGGCGTCGGTGGCGAAGTAGCCCGAGATGAAGCCCTTGTCGAAGCGCATGCCCTCGGTGAGCTCCAGCTGGAGACCGAAGGTGTTGCTCTCCTCGACGGTGATGACGCCTTCCTTGCCGACCTTGTCCATGGCCTCGGCGATCAGCTCGCCGATGGCGGGGTCGCCGGCCGAGATGCCCGCGGTAGCAGCGATCTGCTCCTTGGTCTCGACCTCCTTGGCGGCCTTCAGCAGGTGCTCGGAGACGGCCTCGACGGCCTTCTCGATGCCCCGCTTGAGGCCCAGCGGGTTCGCGCCCGCGGCCACGTTGCGCAGGCCCTCGCGCACGAGCGCCTGGGCCAGAACGGTGGCGGTGGTGGTGCCGTCGCCCGCGACGTCGTCGGTCTTCTTGGCGACCTCCTTGACGAGCTCGGCGCCGATCTTCTCGTAGGGATCCTCGAGCTCGATCTCCTTGGCGATGGAAACACCGTCGTTGGTGATCGTGGGGGCGCCCCACTTCTTCTCCAGCACGACGTTGCGGCCCTTGGGGCCGAGCGTCACCTTGACGGCGTCGGCGAGGGCGTTCAGGCCCCGCTCGAGGCCGCGGCGGGCCTCTTCGTCGAACGCGATGATCTTGGCCATTGCGAAGTGATTCCTCCAGATAGGGGCCGGTTCGGCCCGTACTTTGGACACGTCTTCTAGGTCGATTCGATGCCCGCGACGGACGACCCGGCGTGTCACCTGCGCGGGTTGCGCACAGGGCCCGGTCTCACCTCTTCGACCTAGCACTCACGTAATCCGAGTGCTAAGTCGTTTCTAGCACTCGGCAGGGTCGAGTGCAAGGTCGTTCGCCGCTGGCTGCACGGACCTTTCCTACCCCTGGGTAGGATCCGGTCATGGCAACCCCCGTTCTGGAGTCGAGCGTCGTGATCGACGCGCCCGTGGAGAAGGTCTGGTCGGTCGTGTCCGACCTCGAGGCGATGGGCCGTCGCAGCCCGCAATGCAAGAAGGTGTTCGTGTTCGGCGGCCCGCTCAAGGTGGGCACCCGCATGCTGAACATCAACCGTCAGGGGTGGAAGGTCTGGCCGACCAACACCCAGGTCACCGAGTTCACGCCGAACGAGCGCGTCGCGTTCCGGGTGGCGGAGAACCACACGATCTGGAGCTTCACCCTGGTGCCCGACGGCGACAAGACCACCGTCGTCGAGCGCCGCGAGGCCGCGGGCGGGAAGACCACCGCCGTGAGCAGCATCCTCGTCGGAGCCCTTCTCGGCGGTAACGAGGACTTCGAGCGCGGCCTGCTGGTCGGCATGAAGCAGACCCTCTCGCACATCAAGACCGAGTCCGAGGCGAAGTAGCCTCCCCGAGACCGACGAAGGGGCGCACCCGGCGGGTGCGCCCCTTCTCGTTTCCGTGGATCAGGTGTTGTTCTTGAGGATCAGGTAGGCGGCACCGATCCCCTGGATCGCCTGCTGACGCTGGTCCACGACCACCTCCGCCACGTACCTGCCGACCGCGACCACGCACCAGGTGTTCTTCCGCGTCGAGCCCTCATAGGTCGCGTAGGTCAGGCACAGCGCGCCGGGCGCACCCTTCACCTTCTCCTCCTCGACCTTGGTGAACGCCTTGCGGTTCTCGTCCGCGAACTCGTCGATGACGTGCTGCGCGCCCTTCTCGTCCTTGGCCCGGTAGACGGTGCTGGCACCGCTGCCCACCACGTCGACGCCCGCGTCGGCGAAGGTCTTCGCGGAGCGGGCGACGTCGGTCTGCCGCAACACGGCGGACCGCGCGGGCACCGCGAACCCGCCCTCGCCCTGCGACGGGGCCAAGGTCAGCTTCGCGACGCCCTCCGGGTCGCGCTGCAGAGTGCTCACCTTGTCGAGCGGCGTCGGTTGGAAACCGTCGAGCGCCTTGGTCTGCCGGTCGAAGAAGGTGCGCAGCTGGTCCACGGACAGGTCGCCGAAGGCGCCGATCACGAACTGCTTGTACGCCAGGAAGGCGACGGTCGCCGTGCCCGCGTAGGGGTAGGTCTGGGTGTAGGCGATCGCCGCGTCGTAGCCGGGGACCCTCGTCGCCACCTTCGCCGGTTCGTCCTTGCCCGCCGAATCCTTCTCCGCCGCAAGGAGCCCCGCACCGACGACCGCGGACGCGTCGCCGGCGTTCGCCATCCGCAGCAGAGCGACGGTCTCGCCCCGCTGCTTCTTGTTCGCGTCGTACTTCGTCCCCTGCGCGGTGTCGCCCGCGCCGACCGAGACCCAGACCTCGGGCTTGACGCCCACGGCGTCGGCGGCGGCCTGCCCGAACAGGTTCTTCACGCCGCGCTGGATCGACTCCCGCGCGCCCGTGTTCACGTCGCCGCGGAAGTGCATCGTCTGGTCGATCTCGTAGAGGTACGGGACGACCTCCGACATCCGATAGCCCTCCAGCGCCTCCCCGTCGCTCTGGGACGTCGGCCCGATGGTGCGCGCCGTGGTCGCGAACGAGCCGGTCTCGGGTTTGGGCACGCCGGAGGGGTCCGCGACGGGGGTGCCCGCCACCGTCGACGAACACCCCGCCAGGAACAGGGACGCGGCCGCGAGCGCCGCCAGAGACTTCTTCATCGTTCTCCTCATTTCGCGTCCCGCAGGACCAGATACGCCGCGCCGATCCCCTGCACCGCCAGCCGACGCTGCGACGAGGATATCTCCGTCATGTACCGCCCCACGGCGATCGCGCACCAGGTGGCCCTGGAGTTCGAGCCCTCGTACGGCGCATAGGTCAGGCAGGTCGCGCCCGGCGCTCCCGTCACCTTCTCCGTCTCCACCTCCGTGAACGCCTTGCTGTTCTCGTCGAGGAATTCGGCCAGGACGTGCTGCGCCCCCTCCGCGTCGCGAGCCCGGTAGACGGTGCTCCCGCCGACCCCGAGCACGTCGACGCCCGCAGCGGCGAAGGTCTTCTCCGACCGTGTGACATCCGTCTGGCCGAGCAGGGCGGTCCGGGCGGGGAGGGCGTACCCGCCGTCGCCCTGGGCCGGTGCGAGCGTCAGTCGTGCGACGCCCTCGGCGTCGCGCTGAAGCGTGGTCACCTTCTCCACGGGCGTCGGACGGAACCCGTCGAGCGCCGTGGTCTGTCGATCGAAGTACGTCCGGATCTGGTCGACCGAGAAAGTGCCCTGGACGCCGATCACGTACTGCTTGTACGCCAGGAAAGCACTCCTGAAGTCGCCTGTGAACGGGTAACTCTCGGTGTAGGCGACGGCCGCGTCGTACCCCGGGATCCGGGCCTCGACCTTGTCCACGCCCTCGCCCGTCACTGCCCTCTCGACGGCACGCAGGCCCGGGCCCACGACGGCGCGGGCGTCGTCCGGGCTCGCCATCCGCATGACCGCCACCTGCGCACGGTTCTCGCGGGCCTTGGCGTCGTACTTGGCCCCCTGCACCAGCGACGTCGCCGCGACCGTGACCCAGACCTCGGGCTTCGTGCCGATGACGTCCGCGGCGGCCTTGCCGAAGGCCAGGCCGACGCCCTCCCGGATCGAGGCGCGCGCGGTCGATTTCACCTGCCCCCGGTAGTGCATCGCGGGATCGATCCCGTCGATGCGCGGGATCGTCTCCGCCATCCGGAAGCCCTCAAGAGCCTCCCCGTCGGCCTGGGCCGTCGGGCCGAGGGTGCGCACCGTGGTCCCGAACGAGCCGGTCTCGGGCTTCGGTACGGCGGCGGGATCGGCGACGGGGGTACCGACCACCGTCGTCGAGCATCCCGCCAGAAGAAGGGACGCCGCCGCGAGCGCCGCCAGAGGGTTCGGCCCCGCTTTCATTTCGCCTGCTGCAGGATCAGGTACGAGGCGCCGATCGCCTGCTTGGCCCGCGCGTCCTGGCCGTCGGTCACCTCGGCCAGGTACCGGCCGACGGGCACCACGCAGTAGGTCCTGGTGTCCTTCGAGCTCGTGTAGGTGGGGTACGTCAGGCAACGGCCGCCGGGTACCCCGCGGACCGACGTCTCGGTCGCGCCGGCGTGCATGCTCCGGGTCTGGTCGATGAAACGCCCCGCGAGCAGCGTCGCTCCGGCCGCGTCGCGGGCGCGGGTGACCGTGTTGCCGGCGTTGGCGATGTAGTCCACCCCGGCATCGGCGAAGTCCTTCACCGCGGCGGCGACGTCGGTTTGGGCGTTGATGATGGCCCGGGCCTTGAAGGTGGCCTGATAGACCGTGGGGCTCTCCTCGGCGAGCGTGTACTGCAGCAGGTCGTCGTGGTCGCGCGTGAGGGTGGAGAACTTGTCGGCGGGCGTCGGGACGAAACCCTTGAGGGCGGCGAGCTGCAGATCGAAGAACTTCGCGATCTGCTCGACGGGTCCCCGCGTGTACGCGGCGAGGACGAATCGTCCACTCGCCAGGACCCCGACGATGGACTTCGACCCCCCGTAGGTCTTCGAGTAGGCCTTCGCCGCGGCGTATCGCGGGACCTCGACGGTCTGCTTCGGCGTCGGCGCGGCGCTTCCGCTGCTCTTGTCCTCCGCGAGGACCGCGGGCGATGCGGCGGCGGCCCGCGCGGCGGCCTCGTCCTTGAACCGGAACAGGCCCAGGACCAGGTTGTTGCCCAGCCCCGCAGCGTCGGAGCCGGGCGCCCGGTCCGAGGTCGAGGTGTACACCCCCACCTCGTGGTCGGCGAGCGCGACGCCGACCCCTTCGCCGTACACCGACTTGACGACCGGCGACATCCGCCCGACGCCCGGCGTCCTGCCGTAGCGGACGGCACCGTCGATCTCCGTCGCGAGCGGGATGATCTCCATCATCCGGAAGCCCTCGGCGGCGATCTGCACCTTCTCCGTCATCGGTGCGATCTGGCGCGGGGCGGTCGCGTAGGACCCCGTGTCCGGCTTGGGCACGCCCGACGGGTCGGCGACCGGCGAGCCCGGCACCGTCGTCGAACAGCCCGCGAGCAGCAGCGCGGCCCCCGCCACGCTCAGCGACCTACGCAGCATGGATTGCCTCCTCCAGAGTTCACCTAAGTGAACCACGACCCGCTCGCAGCACACTTAAGCCGCGCTAGGGTGAGCCGATGACCGAGCGCAGCCTGCGGGAGACCGTCGAGAACCTCATGGACAGGGCCAGGTCGGACCTGGCGGAACTGGTGGCGCACCCGTCCGTGCACGACTCCCCCGAGTTCGGCGCCGAGCCCAACACGGCCTCGGCGGCGTGGGTGGCGAAGGCCTTCGCGGACGCGGGGATCGCGGGGATCGAGCAGGTCACCACGTCGGACGGGTCCATCGCGATCGTCGGGCACACGCCCGCCCCCGAAGGCGCCCCGACGGTGCTGCTCTACAGCCACCACGACGTGCAGCCGCCCGGCCCGCGCGAGGCCTGGGACTCCGATCCGTTCACGCTCACCACCCGCCCCGGCGCCGACGGCTCGGAGCGCTGGTACGGCCGCGGATCCGCCGACTGCAAGGGCAACCTCGTCGCGCATCTCACCGCGCTCCGGGCGGTCCGCGGCGCGGACGGCTCCTTCCCCGTGGGCGTGCGGATCATCATCGAGGGCTCCGAGGAGGGCGGCGGCGCGGGCCTCGACGACCTCGTCGCCGAGCGACCGGAACTGGCGCAGGCGGACCTCATCGTCATCGGCGACACCGGCAACGTCGCCGTCGGCCGCCCGACGCTGACCACCTCGCTGCGCGGCGTCGCGAGCGTGCGCGTCGAGCTCGGCACCGGCACCTCCGACCTCCACTCCGGTGCCTTCGGCGGCGCCGCCCCCGACGCCCTCGCCGCCCTGATCGCGCTGCTCGCGACCCTGCGCGACGGCTTCGGCAACACCACGATCGACGGACTCGACAACTCCGCGCGGTGGGCCGGCGAGCCCTACGATCCGGCCCAGTTCGCCGCCGACGCCGCGATCTACGACGACACCGCGATCCTCGGGTCCGGCACCATCGCCGACCAGCTGTGGGCACGGCCCGCGGTCACCGTCATCGGCCTCGACGCACCCGCGACCGCTACCGCCGCCGCCGCGATCCAGCCCCGCGCCGCCGCTCTGCTGAATCTGCGGGTTCCGCCCGGCACCGACCCGCACCGGGCGGGCGAGCTCCTCGTCGCGCACCTGCGGAGCCACGCCCCGTGGGGTGCGCACGTGGACGCCGTCGTCGAATCCGTGGGCGAGCCCTTCGCCGCCGAGACCACGGGCCCCGCCTACCGGGTGCTGCAGGAAGCGCTCGTCGAGGCCTACGACGGTGCGGAGGTCGCCTTCAGCGGCCAGGGCGGCTCGATCCCGCTCTGCACGCAGCTGCGCAGGGCCGCCCCGCAGGCCGAGATCGCGCTCCTCGGCGTCGAGGAGCCGCAGTGCCGGATCCACGCGCCCAACGAGTCCGTCGATCCCGCTGAGCTGCGGCGCACCGCGCTCGCCGAGGCGCTGCTGCTCAGCCGGCTGGGCACCGCGTGAGATCCGTCGACGAGCACCGCGCGGCCGTCGCCGCGCTGGTCCCGCGGCAGCGGGTCGTCGACCTGCCGCCCGAGGGCGCCGTCGGCCTCACCCTCGCGCGCGATGTGGTCGCGCCGCTGTCGCTCCCGCCGTTCACCAACTCCGCGATGGACGGCTACGCGGTGCACGCCGCCGACGCCGCGGCCGGCGCCGTGCTGCCCGTCGCCTTCGACGTGCCCGCCGGCCGGACCGACGTGCCCCCGCTCCCGCCCGGTTCCGCGTGCCGCATCATGACCGGCGCGCCCGTGCCCGACGGCGCCGACGCCGTCGTCCCCGTCGAGCGGACCGACGCCGGTATCGACCGGGTCCGGATCGACGAGGCGCCCGAGCCCGGCCGGTTCTTCCGCGCCGCGGGCAGCGACATCGAGACCGGAGAGGTCGCACTGCGCGGCGGGGAGACCGTGGGCCCGGCCGTCGTCGGGCTGGCGGCGGCCCTGGGCCTGACGGCGGTGCCCGTCTTCGCGCCGCCGCACGTCGCCGTGCTGTCGACCGGCTCCGAGCTGGTGGAACCCGGTACGCCGCTGCGACCGGGGCAGATCTACGAGTCGAACGCTCCGATGCTCGCGAGCGCGATCCGGGAGGCCGGGGCGACCGCGGAGGTGCTGCGCTTCGTCGCCGACCACCCCGACGCGCTGCTGGGCCGCCTCGCCGAGCGGGTGGCCGCCGGCGGCGTCGACCTCGTCGTGACCAGCGGCGGCGTCAGCGCCGGCGCCTACGAGGTGGTCAAGGAGGCCCTGGCCTCGCGCGGTGTCGACTTCGTCAAGGTCGCGATGCAGCCGGGCATGCCGCAGGGCTGCGGCACCGTCGGATTCGACGACGGCGCGCGGGTCCCGTTCGTGACCTTCCCCGGCAACCCGGTGAGCGCCCTGGTCTCCTTCGAGGTGTTCCTACGGCCGGCGCTGCGCGCCGCGATGGGGCTGCCGGACCGCCCGCGACGCACCGCACGGCTCGCCGAGCCCGTCGCCTCGATCCCGGGGAAGCGCCAGTACCTGCGCGGACTCGTCGCCGAGAAGGACGACGGTACCGATTCGGTCTCGGTTCTCGGCGGTCCGGGTTCGCACTACCTACGATGGCTGTCACAGGCGAATTGCCTGCTGGACGTGCCCGCCGAGGTCGAGCATCTGGCCGCGGGCGCCCCGGTGGACTTGATCGTCCTGGATGGCACTCACTAGGAGGCACCACATGATCACCCAGTACGCCGACGCACTCATCGCAGCTTCCTTCACCCCCGACAAGGTCGGGTGGATCGGATGGATCGTCATCGGCGGCCTCGCCGGCTGGATCGCCAGCAAGTTCATGGGCACCGACAAGCAGATGGGCTTCATCCTCAACGTCGTGGTCGGCATCATCGGCGGCGTCGCCGGTGGTTTCATCCTCACCAAGCTGGGGATCGACGTGAAGGGCGGCGGCTACTGGTTCACCTTCTTCACAGCGGTCGCGGGCGCGTGCATCCTGCTGTTCATCGTGAAGCTGGTCACCGGACGCAAGGGATAGCACCGTCGGGTGACAGAATGTCCCCCGACATGAGCACTGCATCGAAGGGACGTTAGGTGGCGCGCCGACCTCGCACGCCGGTCGACGGGCATCTGACCGAGCACTCCACCGGTATCGAGCACATCGCCGAGCTGATCCGGCACACCGTTCCGCCGCTGCACCCCGCGGGGACCCCGTTCATCGCGGGTTCCCTCGGGGTCGCGGCGGTGGGCTATCGCAGGAGCTGGATCCGGGTGCCCGCCCTGCTCACCGCGGCGGCGTGCGCCGGCTTCTTCCGGCACCCCGCCCGCGTGGTGCCCACCACCGAGGGCGCCGCGGTGGCCCCCGCCGACGGCGAGGTGACCCTCGTCGACGAGCACGTGCCGCCGCGCGAGCTCGGCCTGGGCGATCAGCCGCTGCCCCGGGTGTCGATCTTCCTCTCGGTCTTCGACGCGCACGTGCAGCGCGCGCCACTCGCCGGGGTCGTCGATTCCGTGGTGCACACCGACGGCAAGTTCCTTCCGGCCGACCTCCCCGACGCCAGCGACCGGAACGAGCGCACCTCGGTGCGCCTCGCGACCGAGCACGGGCCGGTGGGCGTCGTGCAGATCGCCGGCCTCGTGGCGCGGCGCATCCGCACCGACTGCGCGCCCGGCGACAGCCTGGAGCTCGGCGAGACGTACGGCATCATCCGCTTCGGCTCCCGGGTCGACACCTACTTCCCCGCCGGCACCGAGCTGACCGTCTACAGCGGACAGCGCGCGGTCGCCGCCGAGACCGTGATCGCGCGCCTGCCGTGACCGAGTCCCCCGGCGTCCAGCACCGCCCCGTCGGCGTCATGATCCTGCCGTCGATGCTGACGGTGGCCGCGCTCTGCGCGGGTCTGACGGGCGTGCGGTTCGCCGCGGACGGCAAGGTCGACCTGGCGATCATGCTGGTCGTCATCGCCGCGATCCTCGACGGCCTCGACGGCCGCGTGGCGCGCCTGCTGGGCGCCTCCACCCGGATCGGCGCCGAACTCGACTCGCTCGCCGACGCCATCAACTTCGGCGTCACCCCCGCACTGATCCTCTACTTCGTGTGCTTCCCCGGCTCGCCCGCCGGATGGATCGTGGCGCTGCTGTACGTCGTGGCGATGGTGCTGCGGCTGGCCCGGTTCAACACGCTCGCCGCCGACCCGACGGCCCCCGCGTACACCAAGGACTTCTTCGTCGGCGTCCCCGCGCCCGCCGGGGCGCTACTGGTGATGGCACCGCTGGCCGCCCAGCAGGAGTGGGGCGACGGCTGGTGGGTGAGCACGCCGATGGTCGCGGTGTGGACGCTGTTCGTCGCCGCGCTCACCGTCTCCCGCATCCCGACCTCCAGCTTCAAGACCATGACGGTGCAGCCCGCGAAGGCGGCCGGCGTACTCGTGGCGGTGGCCGGCCTTGCGGCGCTGATCCTCACCTACCCGTACATCGCGCTGCTCCTGGTGATCGCGATCTACCTGCTGCACATCCCCTTCGCCTGGCGGTCCAAGCGGTGGGTGACCGCGCGGCCGGAGGCCTGGGACCGCAAGCCCGCGGAGCGCCGTGCGATGCGGCGCGAGCAGCGCCGGCCGGTGCGGCCGCACCGTCGCGCCGCGACCGCCGGCCGCGGCGGTCGTCGCACCGCCGCCCGGCTCGGCCTGCGCCGGCCGACCCGCGAGGACTGACCGGCTCCCGCCGCACCCCGCCGCCGGGCGGTGCAGCGAACTAGTGTGGATCGGGTGTCGAACCTCTCGCTCACCGTCCGCCTGCAGACCTCTGCCCTCGAGGCGCGGCGAGGCATCGTCCGCATCCACCCCGAGGCCCTCGCGGCGCTCGGCCTGCGCGAGTGGGACGGCGTCGAACTGCTCGGCGCGCGCCGCACGGCCGCGGTCGTCGCCGCCGCGCCCGCCGGTTCCGCCCCGGGGATCGCGCTCCTCGACGAGCTGACGATCGCCAACTGCGGCCTCCGCGAGGACGCGACCGTCGTGATCGCGCCCGCCACCGTCTACGGCGCCAAGCGTGTCCTGTTGCGCGGCAGCGCGCTGACCCGCAATGCGCTCGACGGCGCCGCCCTGCGGCAGGCGTTGCTCGGCAAGGTGATGATGCCCGGCGACAGCGTCTCGCTGCTGCCGCGCGATCTCGGTCCCGGCACGTCGACCGCGGAGGCGGTGCAGCAGCTGTCGCGGCTCGTCGGGATCACCTGGACGAACGAGCTGCTCACGGTGGTCGCGGTCGAACCCTCGCAGGGGCCGGTCTCGGTGCAGCCGAACTCCGCGGTGCTCTGGGCCGACGATCAGGGCGCAGCCGTGCCCGCCGCCGCTCCGGTGGGCTCGTCGTCCGGCGCCGCGTCCGGCGCCGCGGTCGTGACCTTCACGGAGGAGGTGCCCGACGTGGAGACCCCGGCCGTGCGGCCCGTCGGGGACCTGGTCGGCGCCGACGGTGCGGTCCGGCGGCTCACCGAGTGGCTCTCGTTGGCCCTCGACGAGCCGGAGCTCCTCGAGAAGCTGGGCGCGCCCGCCCGCCTCGGCGTGCTCATCACCGGCCCGACCGGCGGCGGCAAGGCCACCGTCGCGCGGTCCGTCGTGGCTCCGCGGCCCCTCGTCGAGCTCGACGGTGCCCTGACCGGCGCGCTCGAGCCGCAGGCGCGGCTGGAGCGGGTGCGCGATGCGGTGGCCCGCGTGCGGGAACACGTCGATGGTTCCGGTGCGGCGCTGCTGGTGCGCGATGTGGAGGCGCTGCTGCCCGCCACCCGCGAGCCGGTGTCGACGATGATCCTCGACGAGCTGCGGCGGGCCGTCGCCACGCCGCGGGTCGCACTGCTCGCGACCACCTCGGCGCCCGGCGAGCTCGACTCGCGGTTGCGCGAGCCCGACCTGGCCGAGCGCACGGTCACCGTCGACCTGCCGGATGCCAAGGAGCGCGAGCAGCTCCTGGAGCTGCTCCTGCGGGAGGCTCCGACCTCGGAGCTGGACCTGCACGAGGTCGCCCTGCGGGCGCCCGGTTTCGTGGCCGCCGACCTCGCGGCGCTGTGCCGCGAGGGTGCGCTACGGGCCGCGGCGCGGGTCGTCGGGACCGACGAGCGGATCGCCATCACCCAGCCCGACCTGCTCGGCGCGCTCGGCGTGATCCGGCCGGTGTCGCGGTCGGCCACGGAGGAGGTCTCCGTCGGGTCAGTCACCCTCGACGACGTGGGTGACATGGTCGAGACCAAGCAGGCCCTCACCGAGACGGTGCTGTGGCCGCTGCGCCACCCCGACACCTTCGCGCGACTGGGCGTCGAGCCGCCGCGCGGCGTGCTGCTCTACGGCCCGCCCGGCTGCGGCAAGACCTTCGTCGTGCGGGCGCTCGCCGCGTCGGGCCAACTGTCGGTGCACGCGGTCAAGGGCGCCGAGCTGATGAACAAGTGGGTCGGCGAGTCGGAGAAGGCCGTCCGCGACCTGTTCGCCCGGGCCCGCGGCAGCGCACCGTCGCTGATCTTCCTCGACGAGGTGGACGCGCTGGCCCCGCGGCGCGGGCAGTCGAGCGACTCAGGGGTGGGCGACAAGGTCGTCGCCGCGCTGCTCACCGAGCTCGACGGTGCCGAGCCCCTGCGCGACGTGGTGGTGCTGGGCGCGACGAACCGCCCCGACCTCGTGGACCCCGCGCTGCTGCGGCCCGGCCGGTTGGAGCGGCTGATCTTCGTGCCGCCGCCGGACGCCGAGGCGCGCGCGGAGATCCTGCGGACCAGCTCGCGGTCGATCCCGCTGGCCGACGACGTAGACCTCCCGGCGCTGGCCGAGCAGTTGGACGGCTATTCCGCCGCGGACTGCAGCGCGCTGCTGCGCGAGGCCGCGCTCACCGCGATGCGGCGCGACCTGGACGCGGCGACCGTCACCGCGGCGGACGTCGAGGCGGCGCGGAAGGCGGTACGGCCGTCGCTGGATCCCGCGCAGGTCGCGGATCTGCAGGCCTACGCGGACCGTCGGGCGACCTAGATCTTGCTGACGGAGTAGAAGACGGCGTTGGGGACGGCGCCGGCCTGGACGGAACTCACCGTGACGACGTAGCCCTTGCCGGAGAACTGTGCGGACTGCGAGGCGTTGTCGGGGGCGCCGGCCCCCGCACCCAGCGCGGTGAACCCGGCGTCGGCCAGCTTCTTCTTCGCGGTGTCGTATCCGCCGTCGCCCGCCTGCACGGTCACGTTGAAGACGGTGACGCCGCCCTGCGAGCGCTCCCCCGCGTCGATGAGGTTGCCGTCGACGATCGGCACCTCGTTCTTCGGGAAGGTGGCGGGGAGGGTGACCGACGCGGCCGGAGTGTCCGCGCCGCCGTCGTCGCAGCCCGCGGCGCCGAGGGCGAGCGCCCCCGCCGCAAGAAGGGCGAACGCGCCCCGGGCGAAGCGCCCCCGCGAAGTGGTCGGACGATCCGTCGACTGGTCCATGCAGCTCCCGACATGCCTACCGGTAGAATTCGACAAGAACGACACCCCGCTCATGAAGGACGGAGTGCCCTTGCTTGTCATCCTTGTCTGTTTGTCACTGGCGACCTTAGCCGCACCCATCGTGGTCGGACGCTTCGGCGCGCGCGGATTCCTGGCGCTCGCGCTGGCCCCGGCCGCTGCGCTGGTCTGGATCATCACCGTCTGGCCGGTCTCCGGCGAGCCCGACCGCACGGAATCGCTGCAATGGATCCCGGCGCTGAACATGAACGTCGACCTGCGGCTCACACCGCTCGCCGCGATCATGTCCGTCCTGGTGCTCGGTGTCGGCGCCGTCATCCTGGTCTACTGCGCCGGCTACTTCACCGGCGTCACCAACACCCGCAAGCTCCCGACCTTCGCGGCCGAGCTGGTCGCCTTCATGGCCGTCATGTTCGGCCTCGTGGTCAGCGACAACATGCTGGTGATGTACGTCTTCTGGGAGCTCACCTCGGTGCTGAGCTTCCTGCTCGTCGGCTATTACGCCGAGCGCGCCACGAGCCGTCGCGCCGCGACGCAGGCGCTGCTGGTCACCACGCTCGGCGGCCTCGCGATGCTGGTCGGCATCATCGAGCTGGGCGAGCACTACGGCACCTACCTGTTCTCCGAGGTCATCGCCCGCGCGGTCGGCGATCCGTCGACGATCTCCATCGGCGTCGAGGTGGGCGTCGTGCTCATCCTCATCGGCGCGATCAGCAAGTCGGCGATCGTGCCCTTCCACTTCTGGCTGCCGGGCGCCATGGCCGCGCCGACGCCCGTCTCCGGCTACCTGCACGCGGCGGCGATGGTCAAGGCCGGTGTCTTCCTGGTCGCGCTGCTCGCGCCGGCCTTCGCGCACCTCACGTCGTGGCGGGTGATCGTGCTGGGCCTCGGCATCCTCACGATGATCCTGGCCGGCTGGCGCGCCCTGCGGGAGTTCGACCTCAAGCTGATCCTGGCCTTCGGCACCGTCAGCCAGCTCGGCATGATGATGGTGCTCGTCGGCACGGGCGAGCGCAACGTCGCGCTCGCGGGGATGACGATGCTCACCGCGCACGCCCTGTTCAAGGCGACGCTGTTCATGGTGGTCGGCATCATCGACCACGCCACCGGTACACGTGACATCCGGCGACTGGCCCGCCTCGGCGACCGGCAGCCCGTGCTCGCGGTGATCGCGGCGCTGGCCGCGGCGTCGATGGCCGGCATCCCGCCGCTGTACGGCTTCGTCGGCAAGGAGGCGGCACTCGAGACGATGCTGCACGCCTCGCTGCCGTCGCCGCTCCCGGTGGTGCTGCTCGTGGGGCTGTGCGTCGGTTCGGCGTTGACGATGGCCTACAGCATCCGCTTCCTCTGGGGCGCCTTCGGCCGCAAAGGGCAGATCAAAGCCACCAGCGCGGTCGAGAACATGCACGGGATCAGCCCCCTCTTCCTGGCCGGTCCCGCGCTGCTCGCCGGGCTCAGCCTGATCGACGGGATCTTCTCGCCGTGGCTCGACCACGTGCTCGCCGAGTACCCGGACCAGTCCTTCCCGCCGGCGGAGGACCCGTACCACCTCGCACTGTGGCACGGCTTCACGCTGCCCCTGCTGCTGACCGCGCTGATCATCGCGACGGGCATCGTCATCGCGCAGCCGCACAGCCCGTTCTCGCGGCTGCGCCGGCGCAACAGCGTGCTGCTCGGCAACGCGGACCGGCTCTACGACGCCACGCTGCGCGGCGCCGACGTGCTGTCGCTGCGCATGACGCAGAGCACCCAGCGCGGTTCGCTGCCGCTCACCCAGGGCACGATCCTGCTCACGCTGGTGCTGCTGCCGGTGCTGGTCCTCGCCTTCGGCACGCGCGCACGGCCCGACCTGCGGGTCGAGGCCTCGCCGCTGTTCCTCGCGATCTCGGTGCTGATGTGCGCCGCGGCGCTCACCGCTGTCGTCTTGCGCAACCGCCTGGCGACGGTGCTCGTCGTCGGCGTCACCGGGTACGGCACGGGCGTGATCTTCGCGATCTACGGCGCCCCCGACCTGGCGCTCACCCAGTTCCTCGTGGAGACCCTGACGCTGGTGGTCTTCGTGCTGGTGCTGCGCAAGCTGCCCGCCGAGGCGCCCATCACCGGCAGTCGCCCGACGCGCGTGGCCCGTGCCCTGCTCGGCATCGCGGTCGCGGCGATGGTGGTCGTGGTGGCGATCGCCGTGCGCGCCGCCAGGGTGGCCGCGCCCGTCGCGGAACGTCTGCCGGAGCAGGCCTACAAGTTCGGCTACGGCCACAACACGGTGAACGTGATCCTGGTCGACGTCCGTGCCTGGGACACCTTCGGTGAGATCTCGGTGCTGCTGGTCGCGGCGACGGGCGTCGCCTCGCTCGTCTTCCGCAACCGTCGCTTCGGCTCGGCGCCGCGGGTGAGCGCCGCTGCAGCGGCCGCGGCCGACGCGGCACCGGGCACCACGTGGCTGCGGGGCAGCGCGCTCCGCGATCCCCGGCACCGCTCGCTGGTCCTCGAGATCACGTCGCGCCTGGCCTTCCCCACGATCATGGTGGTTTCGATCTACTTCTTCTTCGCCGGCCACAACGCGCCGGGCGGCGGCTTCGCCGGCGGCCTGACCGCGGGCCTCGCACTCGTGCTGCGCTACCTCGCGGGCGGCCGGTACGAGATCGGCGAGGCCCTCCCGCTCGACGCGGGCCGGATCCTCGGCACCGGCCTGCTGCTCGCGGCGGGCGGCACCATCGTCTCGCTGCTCGCGGGCGCACCGGCGATGTCGTCGGTCGCCTTCGAATTCACCCTGCCGGTCTTCGGTGACGTCAAGGTGGTGACTGCGCTGATCTTCGACGCCGGCGTGTACCTCATCGTCGTGGGCCTGGTCCTCGACGTCCTGCGCAGCCTGGGCGCGCGACTCGATCTGGAGGGATCCCCCGCCGACATGACCTCGCCCCTGCCGGTTCAGTCGGGGGGTGGCGCGCGATGATCGTCGACATCGGTCTCTTCGCCGCGATCGCCGTCATGGTCGCCACCGGCGTGTACCTGCTGCTCGATCGCAGCCTCACCCGCATGCTGATGGGCATCATCCTGTTCGGCAACGCGGTGAATCTGCTGCTGCTCGCGCTGTCGTCCCCACCCGGGAACCCGCCCATCGTCGGGTACTTCTCGGAGGGCCGGCTCACCGACGCGGATCCCCTCGCGCAGGCGATGATCCTCACCGCCATCGTCATCACGATGGGCATGGCGGCGTTCATCCTCGCGCTCGCCTACCGCTCCTTCACCATCAACACCGACGACGAGGTCGACGACGATCCCGAGGACACGAAGGTCCTCGAGCGCGACGTGGACATCGCGGCCGACGATCCCGACTACGACGCCTCGGACGATCCGATCACGGGCGCACCGTCGGCCCTGGGCGACGCCTACGGCCCCGACGGCGAGTTGCTGTCCGCCGAGGAGCTCAAGCAGGCCCGCGTCGACGTCGTGGACACGGGGGCGCTGCCGCTGCCGAGTGTGCCCCGGGAGAAGCAGCTCCCGCCGAGCGAATCCGACGAGCGAGGGGGCGAGCGATGACCGAATCGACGATGCTCGCCCTGATCCCGCTGCCGACGGTGCTGCCGATCGTGGCGGCGGCCATCACGATGGTGATGGGCCGGCACCCGCGATTGCAGCGCCTGATCTCGTTGTTCTCGCTCACCGCCATCGTCGCGGTCGCGGCGCTGATGCTCTACTACACCGACCGGCACGGCACCGTCGCGCTGCACGTCGGCGGGTGGGGCGATCGCGACGGCAAGGGCAGTCCGCTCGGCGTCACCCTGGTCGCCGACCAGTTGGCGGCGCTGATGGTGCTGGTCTCCGCGATCGTGCTGCTCGGCGTCCTCGTGTACTCGGTGGGCCAGGGCATCCGGGACGGCGACGAGCACCAGCCCGTCTCGATCTTCTACCCCACCTACCTGATCCTCGCGGCGGGCGTGTGCAACGCCTTCCTCGCGGGCGATCTGTTCAACCTGTTCGTCTCCTTCGAGATGCTGCTCGCCGCGAGCTTCGTCCTGCTGACCGTGGGCGGCAGTGCCGACCGCATCCGGGCGGGCGTGTCGTACGTGATGGTCTCGATGGTCTCCTCGGTGATCTTCCTGCTGGGCATCGCCTACGCCTACTTCGCGACCGGCACGCTGAACCTCGCGGACATGGCGATCAGGCTGCAGGACCTGCCGTCCGGCACGCGCACCACGTTGTTCGCGGTGCTGCTGGTGGCCTTCGGGATCAAGGCGGCGGTCTTCCCGCTGTCGACCTGGCTGCCGGACTCCTACCCGACGGCGCCCGCGCCGGTCACCGCGGTCTTCGCGGGCCTGCTCACCAAGGTCGGCGTGTACGCGATCATCCGCGCGCACACGCTGCTCTTCCCGGGCGGTGCCCTCGACGACGTGCTCATGATCGCCGGCCTGCTCACGATGATCGTCGGCATCCTGGGCGCGATCGCGCAGACCGACATCAAGCGGCTGCTCTCGTTCACGCTGGTCAGCCACATCGGCTACATGATCTTCGGCATCGCGCTCTCGACGCCGCTGGGCCTGAGCTCGACGATCTACTACGTGGTGCACCACATCCTCGTGCAGACGACACTGTTCCTCGTGGTGGGCCTCATCGAGCGGCAGGCGGGCGCGGCCTCGCTGCGCCGCCTCGGCGGCCTCGCCGCGGCCAGCCCGGTGCTCGCCATCCTGTTCTTCCTCCCCGCGCTGAACCTAGGTGGCATCCCGCCCTTCTCGGGCTTCGTCGGCAAGGTCGGCCTCATCGAGGCGGGCGTACGGCAGGGTTCGGTCCTGGCGTGGGTGCTGGTCGCCGGCAGCGTGATCACCAGCCTGCTCACCCTGTACGCGGTGATCCGCGTGTGGACGAAGGCCTTCTGGCGCCCCCGTTCGGACGCCCCGGAGGGCGAGCTGGCCGTCGCGCATCCGGAGGCCCTGCTCGACGACGCCGACGTCATCGAGTTCGCCGATCGGGAGGATCCGGGGCGGATGCCGGTGAGCATGGTGGCGCCCACCGCCGGTCTGTTGGGCGTGGGCCTGGTCCTCGCGATCTTCGCGGGGCCGATGTTCACCGTCACCGACCGCGCCGCCGAACAGCTCCTCGGCCGGGCCGACTACATCGAGGCCGTGCTCGGCCCGGAGGCCGTCTCCCGACTGCAACCGCCCGACGGCGGCCCCGCCACCGTCGGCCCCCAGAACCGTCAGGGAGGCGCTCATGGCTAGGCGACTCGTGACGCGGATCCTGCCCGACCTGCGCGACGGTCGCGCCGTGGCGGTCAAGGTCGGCCAACTGATCTGGCTCGACGCGGTGTGGGTCATGCTGTGGGGCAGCGTGACCTGGGGCAACATCGCGGGCGGCCTGCTCGTGGGCCTCGCGATCCTGCTGCTGCTCCCGCTCCCGCCGGTGCCCGTGGAGGGCCGCGTGCACCTGGGCTCGCTGCTCAAGCTGATCGGCGTCTTCATCGTGGAGATGTTCCGCTCGTCGATCGAGGTTGCCTGGCTGGCGATCCGGCCCGGTTCGATGCCGCTGAGCGCGGTCCTGCGGGCGAAGGTCTCGATCAAATCCGACCTGGTGCTCACGCTGCTGGTCGACATGATGAACCTGATCCCGGGCACCATGGTGCTGGACATCGACACCAAGAGGCGGCTGCTCTACGTGCACGTGGTCGACGTGAGCAGCGAGAAGGCGGTGCGGCAGTTCTACCGCAGCACCGCGCGCCTCGAGCGCCTGTTCATCGACGCCTTCGAGCGCGACAACGAGTGGCACGCCAGCCCGATGCACGGCATCGACGACGACGACTTCCATCACGTCACCCCCGGCGCCCGCGGCCTGGCCGGCGACGCGCGCAGGATGGCCGCACCCGAGATCGCGTACCGCAAGGCGCATCCGACCGCCGGGCCGGGACAGCAGGTGCCCGAGGGAGAGGGGAAGGCATGACCGTCGTCTTCGTGATCACCGGCGTCGTCCTCATGACCGCCGCCTTCCTCACCGCCTACCGGCTGCTGCGCGGACCGAACACACTGGACCGGGTCGTCGCGGTGGACGCACTCGTCGCGATCGCCGTGGGCGGGCTCGCGGTGTGGGCGGCGTACAGCCGCAACTCGTCGGTCATCCCCGGGATCGTGGCGCTGTCGCTCATCGGCTTCGTCGGCTCGATCTCGGTGGTGCGGTTCCGGGTGCCCGACGATGCCGGGACGGCCCCGTCGCCGCCCGACGAGACGCCGGACATCGCGCCGCGGAGTGGAGGCCTGCGATGATCGTCGACGTCGTCTCCTCGATCCTGTTCCTCACGGGCGCCGTCTTCGCGGTGACCGCGGCGATCGGCATCATCCGCTTCCCGGACACGCTGACCCGGATGCACGCGGCCACCAAGCCGCAGACCCTGGGCCTGCTCCTGCTGCTGGCCGGCGCGATCGTGCGGATGACGGACTCCGTCGACGTCTGGATGCTGGTGCTGGTGGGCCTGTTCACGATGATCACGGCACCGGCCGTCGCGCACCGGGTGGGGCGCGTGGCCTATCAGGAGCAGCGGCTGCGCGACAGCACGATCGACCCCGATCAGATGGAGACCGGCACCCGGGACTAGCGGTCGCCGGTCCGGGCCGCGGCGTCGGGCGCCGGCGCGCCCGACCAGCGCATCCGCGACCACGGCAGCGCGATCCCGGACGGGTCGTCGACGAGCCGCGGCCGCTCCGGTTCCGTCGCGCCGGCGGGGTCGGCCAATGCGCGGAGGTACCGGTGCCCCGTGTCCGGCAGCACCTGCACGGTGGCGTCCACCGCTGTGCCGCAGTCCTGTTCGTAGACCGCGGCGACGTGCCCGGCCCCGGAGGAGAGGCCCGCGAACAGCGCGTACTCCCGGAGCAGCCGGTGCGTGCCCGCGCGGGCGACCTCGAAGGACACCCAGTGGATAACGTCGTAGAGCCCGTGCCGCACGTTGTCGAACGGGATCGACGAGCCGATCCCGGCGATCAGCATGGCGGGGTCCTCGACGTGCCCGGAGCCGAACGTGACGCTGCCGAAGGGCTGCACCCCGACCAGTTCCACGGCCATGCCCGCCTCCTCGAAGCCGAGCCTCAGGGCCCCGCTGGAGACGCCCGACCCTACGGGCGCCACGAGCCGCACCGATGCGATGCCCTCCGCCGCGAGCTCGGCCGCGGCGCCGCGCGCGATGTCGCGGTAGCCGAGGTAGTGCACCGGATCGTGGTACTGCCGCATCCAGTGCAGCGACGGATCCCGGGCGAGCAGTTCGGTGATGCGGCGGACGCGACGGTCCTGGTCGAGCTTGAGCGACGCCGAGGGCGGCATCTGCTCGAGGTCGACCCCCAACGCGAGGAGTTGGAGCCGTAGCCCCTCGTCGATCGTGGTCGATCCGATGATGCGGCACCGCACACCCGCCTCGTGGCAGGCCAGCGCCAGCGCGTAGGCGTAGATGCCCGACGAGGAGTCGATGACGGTGCCGCCCGGCCGGACCCGTCCCGCGTCGAGGGCGGCTCGGAGCGCGGCCCGGGCCGAGGCGACCTTCATGGACTCGAACCGGAGCAGGTACCGGTCGTCGGCACCGCGCAGGAGCGCGGGCCGGCTCAATGCTTCGGCGATGTGCCCGTCGATCCTCATGCGGCACCGCCGATCGCGATCGGCGTCTCGTCGATGCGGAAACCGGCTGCGCGCACCGCGGTGCACGCGCGTCGCACACGTTCGCGGGGGTGCTCGCGCGCGAAGAGCAGGCCGGCGACGTTCCCGGAGTGGGCCACCTGCACGCCGAGCGCGCCGCCGCGTTCGGCCGCCGCGATGAGGCGGCCCAGTCCGGGTTTGTAGTGGCGGCTCTGGTTGAGCACCGCGCTGCGCGTGGCGACCGCGGCGACCCCGGCCGCGTCCCCGGCGGCGACCGCACACCGCAGCAGTGCGCGCAGATCCTCGTACTCCTCCACGTCCCCGGCACCCGTGGGACGCAGCGCCAGGGTGTCGACGGGACCGCCGAGCACGCACCGCACCAGCAGCATCGGGGGCAGCACCGCGCCGAGCTCCTCGATGACGTGGCCGTGCCTGTGCGCGAACAGGATCGGCCGGTCGGCCCACAGCGGGTCCGAGGCGCCCTCGGCGGCGACGGCGAGTCGCGCGACGGTCTCGGCGTCGAGTTCCGCGCCGGCGCAGTCGGCGACCGCGCGGACCGCGGCGAGCACGTCGGCGGTCGACGAGCCCAGCCCCAGGCCCACGGCCGTCGTGCGCGTCACGCGGAGTTCGCCTCCGGTGCAGCCGAGCACGCCACGGACGCGCAAATGCGCGAGCGTGACCTCGGCGGCGCGGCGCGCCTTGGCGACGTCGCGCGCGGTGCCGACCGCCCGCACGACACCGGAGGTGTCGGGGACGAAGACCGCCACGGACCCGACGGTGCCGATCGGCACCGTCACCAGCCCCGGACACTCGTCGAACACCGGGCAGCGGAAGCGGCCCTGCAGCAGCTCCCCGTGGTGGCCGGTGCTCCGGCCCACACCGCGGCCGCGGGAGGCGTTGCGCGGAGCGCTCATCCGATCCGCTCCTCCGTGCGGGCCCCGTGCAGGGCGCGCCGGGCGAAGACGGCCGCGAGTGCGGTGGCACCACCGAGGACGAGACCGACGCCGGTCCACCCGCCGAGCGCGAGAGCGCCGCCGGCGAGGGAGGCACCCGCGAAGACGCCCACGCTCTGCGCCGCCCCGTTGAGGGAGAGCACGGTGCCGCGCACCGGTCCCGCTCCCCGCACCAGGGTCGTCGTCACCGCGGCGGCGATGACCGCGTGCGAGGCCGAGACGAGAGCCACCATCGGCCACGCGACCGCGACGTGCGGAGCGGTGTAGAGCGCGAGCATCGCGGCGGAGGCGAGGAGGATCGCGGCCAGGACCGTGCCGAGGAGCCGGTCCGCTCCGCGGTCCTGCATCATCCTGCCGCCCAGGAAGTTCCCGAGGAAGAAGGCGAGCCCGGAGGTCGCCCACACCAGCGAGAACCACCCCGTCCCGATGCCGAAACGCTGGCCGAAGGCCGCGGCGATGTAGGCGAGCGAGCCCATGAACGCCAGGGTGCGCAGCAGCGACACGGCCAGTGTGTCCAGGGCGCCCGGGATCGCCCGCACGGTGTGGAACGCCTGGAGGTAGCGCACGGACGTCTCCCCGCCGCGCGGGTCGCGACGCCGGGCGATCAGGAGCGCGACCACGAGCAGCACCACCGCGGTGGCCGCCATGTCCGCGCGCCAGCCCCACACCACGGCGGGCAGCGCGAGGACCGGCGCGGCGAGGACCGCGGTCAGTGTCATCGTGGACGAGACGAGCGTCGCCGCGCGTGCGGACGCCGCCGGGGAGTCGAACCGGTCGGCGGCCATCGCGGACACCGCGGGGTTGAGCACCGCGGTGCCCGCACCGATCAGGAGGCAGAAGACGATCCAGGCGACCGTGCTGCCCTGCAGCGCGAGTCCGCAGCCCAGCGCGAGGACCAGCAGCGCCAGCGCCGCCACCGACGAGCGGGAGAGCCGGTCGAGGAGGGGCGCGGCGGCGACGCCGACCAGCAGGGCCGCCACCCCGCCCAGGCCGCGCAGACCGCCGATCAAGTCGACGCCCGCGTGCGCGTCGGCGGCGATCGCGACGAGGAAGTTCGCCATCACCGTGAACGGCACGAGGCCCAGCGCGGCGGCGGCGAGCATGGGCCAGATCGCGCGGACCAGCACCCGGTCCGGCAGGGGGCGGTCCTCGGCCGCACTCATGCGGGGCCCCGGTACAGGTACATCGGTGAGGCGTCGGCCGAGAACTGCGAGAACGGGAAATGCTCCGCCGAGAGGGCGGTCAGTCCCGCGCCGAGGAAGGCACGCGCGACCGCGGAGCCGCTCTGCGCGTACACCGCCAACGGCACGTCGCGCTCCCGGCACGATGCGAGGATCTCGTCGAAACTGCCGTTGCCCAGGGTCATCCCGGTCGCGAGCACCGCGTCCGCCGCGGCGAGCACCGCGCGGTGATCGTCCGCCACCGGGTCGCCCCAGTGGGTGCGCTGCAGGTTCCGGTCCGCGAGCAGCGGCTCGCCACCGCGCTCGCGAATGGCGGCCACCAGGGGGTTCACCACGCCGATCAGAGCGACCCGCGCGCCCGGCGCGACGGTGAGCAGTTCGGCGACCGCCGCGTCGCGGGCGATCGCGCGGACATCCGGAGTGCCGGTGGGCAGCGTCCGGAGCTCGGCGCGCGGGTCGTCGCGATGCGGCGCCGCGGCACCGAGCGCGGCGTCGGCGGCCGCGATCCGCAGCGGCTGCGCGGGGTGCTCGAGCAACGCGGCGAGGGGCTCGCCCGAGAGGTCGGCGACCTCGGGTGCGAGTTCCCCCTCCTCGAAGGCGCACGCGCCGAAGGAGTCACCGACCCGGACGAGTACGTATCGGTTGCGGTAGCGCTGGTCGCTGCCCGCGAGGCGCGTGCCGTGCGCGACGAAGAAGACGCTGCGGGCCACCTCGTCCTCCGCGACCTCGCGGGCGAGGTCCAGGACGTCGGCGACGGATCCGGGGGCGGAGCCGGGCGCGCTCATCGGGCCGCCCCGCTCTGCTCCAGGTAGTCCGCGAGCGACGCCGCGGCGTCGAGGTTGCGCGGCCCGGCCACCAGCTCGGCGTAGTCCACCACACGGATACGGCTCTCGCGCACCGCCGGAGAGTCCTTGATCGGTGACGACTGTCGCAGATAGTCGATCTTCTGCTGCGCGGGCTGCTTGTCGTAGTCCACGATCACGATCACGTCCGGCTGGGACTGCACCACGGACTCCCAGCCGACCGAGGCCCACCGGCCGTCCACGTCGTGGGTCACCGAGCGACCGCCCGCCAGCGAGACCACCTGGTCGGCGGCGGCCCGGCGGCCCGCGGTGTACGGCTCCGCCGTCCCCGAGTCGTAGACGAACACCGACGGCTTGACGGTTTTGCGGTCGGCCCGCTCCCGCAGCGCCCGCTCGCGGGCCCGCAGATCGTCGACCAGCTTCGCCGCTCGGTCCTGGACGCGGAAGATCGCACCGAGGTTGGTGATGTCGGTGTAGGTGTCCTCCATCGGGTTCGTCGCCCGCGCGGCCGGCTTGTCGCCGTAGTTGTAACAGGTCTCCTCCTGCATGTAGCTGTCGATCCGCAACTTCCCCAACGACTCCGGTGTCACCCCGCGGGCGGGACTGAAGCCGGCCTGCCACCCCGCGAAGACCCAGTCCGCCTTGGCGGCGACGAGCGGTTCCTGCGTGAGCACACCGTCACTGAGGATCGGGACCTTGGCGTACTCGGCGCGGTAGGGGGACTTCGCGATCACCCCGTGCACCGTCTTCGGCAGCACGATGCCCTTGATGCGGTCGGTGAGCCCGAGCGCGAACATCTTCTCGATCGCCGAGACGTCGTAGGGCACCGCGGCGGTGGGTGACCGGTACTGCTGGTGCACACCGCAGTTGGTGACGTCGACGAGGTCTGCCGTGGGTTCGGCGGGGCGCGCGCCGCAGGCGGTGCCGGCGAGCAGGGTGCCCGCCGCGACGGCCGCGGCGAGCAGGGAGCGGGGATGCATCGGTCGATCCTTTCGATCGGTCGGTTCTACAGTTCGAAGCGGATGCGCGGCGGGCCGGAGCGCGCCGCGGACACGACGGGCCGCACACCGTAGACCTCCGCGATGCGTTCCGGGGTGAGCACCGCGGCCGGGGTGCCGGCGGCGACCACCCGTCCGCGGTCGAGGAGCACCAAGCGGTCGCAGCTCTGCGCGGCGAGGTCGATGTCGTGGATGGCGGTGACGGTCGTCTTGGACGTGGCCCGCAGCAGGCGCAGCAGGTCCAGCTGGTGCCGCACGTCGAGGTGGTTGAGCGGCTCGTCGAGCAGCAGAACGGGCGTGTCCTGCGCGAGCGCGCGGGCGATGAGGACGCGCTGGCGCTCACCGCCGGAGAGCCCGAGCACGCTGCGGTGCCGCAGGTGGGTGGCCCCGACCGCGGCGAGGGCCGCATCGCAGGCGCGCGCCGCAGCGGCGCTGCCGGCGTCGCCGTGCGCGAACCGGCCCAGCATGACGGTCTCGCCTGCGGTGAAGCCCAGGTGCCCGGTCTCGCTCTGGGTGACCGCGGAGACGCGGCGCGCACCCTCGCGGCGCCGCAGCGCGCCGAGTTCCTCACCCCCGACGCGCACTGATCCTGCGGTCGGGGTCACGGCGCGGTAGAGGCAGCGCAGCAGCGTCGACTTGCCGCTGCCGTTGGGGCCGATCAGCCCGACGTGTGCGCCCGCGGCGATGTCGAGCGAGACCTCGTGCAGCACACGGGTGCCGCCGAGGTCGACGGTGATCCGGTCCAGTTCCACCCTCACGCCGCACCGCCCAAGAGCCCACCGCGCCGCCGCAGCAGGACGATGAAGACGGGGACGCCGACGAGGGCCGTGACGATGCCGAGCGGCAGCTCGCGCGGCGCCACCACCAGGCGGCTGAGCAGGTCCACCCAGACCAGGAGGAGGGCGCCGACGAGCGGCGCGAGCAGGAGCACCGCCCGGTGCGCCGGGCCGACGATCATCCGGACCGCGTGCGGCACGACGAGGCCGACGAAGCCGACGGTGCCCGCGATCGCGACGAGGACGGAGGTGATGACGACGATGACGAGGAAGAGCATCCGGCGGGCGCGGTGCGGGTCGAGACCGAGTGCGGCGGCGGCCTCGTCGCCCTGCGCGAGGACGTCGAGCACGCCCGCCAGGCGGCCCGTGATCGCGGCGCACAGGGCGACGGTCGCGGCGACCAGCGGCAGCACGGACCATTGCGCGCCGCCGAGCCCGCCCAAGAGCCAGAACATCACCGATCGCGCGGCGTCGCCGACGGGATCGAAGAAGACGATCGCGCCCGCGAGGCCCTGGAAGGCGAAGGCGAGCACGACGCCCGTGAGCACCAGGCGGACCGGGCTGAGTGCACCGTCGGCGGTCCGGCTGAGGAGGTAGACCAGCAGGGAGGCGAGCACCGCCGTCGCGAACGCCGCGCCGGCGGTGCCGGCGATCCCGAGGCCCGCGACGACCCCGGTGGTGACCACGAAGCTGGCGCCGACGGAGGCACCGCTGGAGATGCCCAGGATGAACGGGTCGGCGAGCGGGTTGCGAACGAGCGCCTGGCAGGCGACGCCGGCGATCGCGAGGCCGGCGCCGACCAGGGCGGCGAGGAGCACGCGCGGAACGCGCAGGTCCCAGAGGATGGAATAGGTCGACGCGTCCTCGCGGGCGAGGGCTCCGCCGGTCAGCGCGGCCCAGAGGAGCCGGCGCACGTCGCCGAGCGGCACCGTCGCCGCGCCCTGCGACACCGCGACGGCCATCGACACGACGAGCAGCGTCGCGAGGACTCCGGCGAGGAGGAGCGGGGAGGCGCCGACGCGGCGGCCGGGCGGAGAGGAGGGCACGCGACAAAGTTAACGACAATCATTTTCGTTAACAAAGACGCATGCGTCTATATGGATCCGCGCCGCCGGCGGGCTACCGCACGGGCTACGGCAGGATCAGCTCGTTCGTCACCGATCGCACGACGGTGCGGTAGGCGTCGGGGCTGCACACGCCGTCGGCGACCGCGCGCTGCCGCTGGTACGAGGCACCCTGACGCGGGATGTCGGCGACGGCCGCCAGCTCGCGGGAGCAGCCGAGCCGCCGCGCGACGGGGGCGAGCTGCTCGAGCAGGTCGTCGAGGTCCTCGGTGACCAGGCGCTCGTTGTTGTCGGCGTCCTGGATGATGATGGCGTCGAGCCCGTACCGGGCGGCACGCCACTTGTTCTCCTGGACGTGCCAGGGCGGCAGCGTCGGCAGGGTCTCCCCCGCGTCCAGGCGCGCGTCGAGCCAGACCACCAGGCAGTGGATCAGGGCGACGACCGCCTCGAGCTCCGCGAACGACGACATCCCGTCACAGATCCGGACCTCGATCGTGCCGAGGTGACAGGCGGGGCGGATGTCCCAGCGGATCTCGTTGAGGTGGTCGATGATCCCGGTGGTCTTCTGATCGTGCACGAAGCGCTCGAACTCGCTCCACTGCTCGAACTGGAAGGGCAGGCCCGCGGTGGGCAGCTGCTGGAACATCATGGCGCGGGTACTGGCGTAACCGGTGTCGTGCCCGCCCCACATCGGGGAGCTGGCCGACAGCGCCAGCAGGTGCGGGTAATGGTTGAGCAGCGCCGAGATGATCGGCAGCACCTTGTCGCGGTGGTTCACGCCGACGTGCACGTGCACGCCCCAGATGAGCATCTGCCGGCCCCACCACTGCGTGCGGGCGATCAGCTCGTCGTAGCGCGGATTGTCGGTGAGCTGCTGCGCGTTCCACTGCGCGAACGGGTGCGTGCCAGCCCCGAACAGGTCGACGCCCATCGGGTCCGCGGCGGCGCGCACCGCGCGGATCACCGTCGCCAGGTCGACCATCGCCTCCGCGGTGTTGTCACAGACGCCCGTCACCACCTCGACGGTGTTGCGCAGCATCTCCGAGTGCACCTGCGGCGCGATGTCCGGGTGGCCGGCGCGGATACCGTCGAACAGTTCGCCCGCGCGGCTCACGAGGTCCGCGGTCTCCCGGTCGACGAGGGCGAATTCCCACTCGACGCCGATCGTCGGCCGCGGCGACGCCTCGAAGGCGACGGGCTCGATGACTAACCGACCTTGATCACGCCGCAGGCGATGCGCCCGCCGGCGTCGCCGGTGCTGAGGGTGGTCTCGTCCGGCACGGGCTGGCCCGGCACGACGTTCGTGTACCGCGCCGACGGGATGTTGCCGAAGTTGTCGGGGCCCGCGTGGATCATGAGCGCGTTGCCGTCGGCGTTCTTCTTGATGTCCGCGAGGGTGAAGGCGCCGGTGCTGGTCACCGTCTGGCCGGTGCCGTTGGCGTTGACGTAGATCGAGACGAGGTCACCCGTCATGGGGTGCCCGGAGGCGCCGGCCTTCTGCCAGTGGCCGCCGGCGGAACCGAAGTTGGTCGCGGAACCCGGGGCGCCGTTCTTGGCGACCGAGTTCGGCTCGCACTTGCCCACCTCGTGGATGTGCATGCCGTGGAAGCCTGCGGGGAGGCCGGTGACGCGGACGTCGATCACCACGACGCCGTCCTTCTCCGAGAACGAGGCCTTACCGGCGCTGCTGCCGTCGGGCTTGACGAGCGAGGCCTCGGCGGTGCCGGCCGACGGCGTGCTCTCGCCCGGCTTCTCCTCACCGTGCGCGGCCGGGTCCAGGCTGCGGACCGGGCCCTGGCCGGGCACCGTCGCGCCGGTGACGACCGGCGGGGTCGTGCCGGGCGCGTCCGAGGGCTTCTCGTCCGCGGCGCAGCCCGACAGGGCGAGGGCCACCACCGGAAGGATCGCGATCGGGGCGAGGAACTGACGCTTCGTCATCGATGACTCCTTATGGGACGGCTGACCGGGGCTGGGCCGCCCTGGGGCTGGTGTTGCCCGAAATCATATCGGGACCGCTCTCGCGGCGAAGGACAGGTCCCCGCTGCGCCTGTCGCCGGCTACTTTCTGACGACCGCGACGGCGAGCGCGCCGCTGCACGCCTCGAGCCCGGCGGGGCGTGCCGCGGTCGCGGAGCCGGGGAGGGCGGTGGAAACCGTCTTCGCGGCGTCCTCGCCGCCGTCCTCGAAGTACACGGTGGTGGCGCGGGGCGCGGCGAGCCGGTTCGGCCACGCCGCGGCGGCCTCGCCCTGCACGGTGATCCCGGCCTTCTTCAGCTTGTCGCGCGTGTCGGCGACGGGAGCCCTGGCGACGGAGAGCAGGCACACCGTCGGCTTGTCGGCGGCGGGCTGCGCGGTCTCGGTCGCGCCGGCCTTGATCTTGGCCTCCTGCGCGTTGAGCGCCGCCTGCGGATCGTCGTTGCGGGTCACGAGCCCGTGGACCCCGATGGCCGCAAGAATGATCGCGGCCGAGATCAGGATCATGATGATCGTCCGGATCGGCACGGCCCGGGTGTTCTGAGTGCTCACGACACCCGACTGTATCGGATCACGTGATCTCGAAGCCGAGCTTGCGAGCGGCGCGAGCCTTCTGCCGGCTCGCCCGGACCCGGCGCAGGCGCTTGACGAGCATGGGGTCGGCGGCGAGCGCCTCGGGGGTGTCGACCAGGGCGTTCAGGACCTGATAGTAGCGGGTCGCGGAGAGCCCGAAGAGCTCCTTGATCGCGTCCTCCTTGGCGCCGGCGTACTTCCACCACTGGCGCTCGAAGGCCAGGATGTCGTGCTCGCGCCTGGTCAGGCCGTCCTCGCCCCGCTCGTCGACGGGCTGCGCGTCAGTTCGGTCCGTCTTCTGCGCGGCCGCACCGGCGCCCTCCATGCGTTCCCCTCGCATTCGAAATAACACTTCTGTAGTTCGCGTCAATCTAACCACGGCGGGCGGCGGCGTCACGGGGCTGCGGGCGCGTGTCGCGCACCTCCGCGCGACCGGAGTCCCGTCGCGCCCGGTGCGCCGGTGCGGCCCGCACCGCCCCCGACTACCGTGTACGCCATGTCCGTCCTCCCCATCGTCATCGTCGGCGACCCCGTGCTGCACACCCCCACGACGCCCGTCGAGCTGGACGCGGACGGCAGGCCGTCGGCCGAGATCGTGACCCTGCTCGACGACATGTACGAGACCATGGACGTCGCGAACGGCGTGGGTCTCGCCGGCAATCAGGTGGGCCGCGACCTCCGCCTGTTCGTCTACGACTGCCCCGACGAGGAGACTCGCGAGCGCCGCCGGGGCGAGGTGATCAACCCCGTTCTCACCACCTCGGAGATCCCCGAGACGATGCCGGACCCGGACGACGACTGGGAGGGCTGCCTCTCCGTCCCGGGCGAGTCCTTCCCGACGGGCCGCGCCGACTGGGCCAAGGTCGTCGGCACCGACCGCAACGGCGAGAAGGTCGAGATCGAGGGCACGGGGTTCTTCGCGCGCATGCTGCAGCATGAGACCGGCCACCTCGACGGGTTCCTCTACACCGACGTCCTCACCGGGCGCTACGCCCGGCAGGCGAAGAAGTTCATCAAGAAGCAGGGCTGGAACGTTCCGGGGCTGACCTGGGTGCCGGGCACCGTCGAAGACCCTTTCGGGCACTGACGTGCCGGTTCCCGGCGACCGCGTCGTCGTCCGGCGGCTGCTGCCGTCCGGACGGGCCTCGGATGTCATCGGGACCCTGCTGGCCGACGGCGACGAGCTCCGCGTCCGGGCGGACCGCGACGGCGCGGAGCACCGGATCCCGCGTGCCGAGATCGTCCGGTGGAAGGCGGTGCCGCCCCGACCCGTGCGGACGAGCGAGATCCGGTCCCTGGACCTGGCGCGCGCCCGGTCGTGGTGGTCGGTGGAGCGGGAGTGGGTCGACGGCTGGCTGTGCCGTGCGGCGCCGGGCCTGCCGGGGAATCGCGCGAACGCGGCGGCGCCGCTGCACCCGGACGCCTCGCTCGACCGCCTCGACGGCGTCCGCGCCTGGTACGCCGCCCGGAACCTGCCACTCCGCCTGACGCTCTCCGACCGGCTCCTGCCCGGGGCGTCCGCGCTGGCGCCCGTCGTCCAGCCGACCGAGGTACTGACGGCGCCCGCCGCCGCCGGGGCCGATGATGACGTCCGGTTCGCCGCCGCGCCCGACGCGGCCTGGCTGACCCTCACCGGCACCGCCGAGCCGCTCGTGACCTCGGTCGACGGGACCGTACTGTTCGCGACGCTCGCCGGGCCCGACGGTGCGCCCGCCGCCGCGGGCCGCCTCGCCCTCGCTGCGGACGCCACGGGAACGGTGTGGGGCGGGATCGGCTCGATGTCCGTCGCGCCCGAGCATCGCCGGCGGGGCCTCGCCTCCCGCCTCCTCGGAGCACTGCGGGGGCGCGCGGCGGACGAGGGCGCGCAGCGGGTCTTCCTCGAGGTCACCGCTGAGAACACGGGCGCGCAGGCCCTCTACCTCGGCCTCGGGTTCACCCGCCACCACGGCTACCACTACTGGGCCGCGCCGCGATGACCCGTCCCGCAGCACCGGCCTGGGTCGACGCACCATCGGGCTTCCGGCGCGCCGAGATCGTCACGACCATCGGCCACGGCGACGAGGAATTCGCCCGCGCCGCGCACGACGTCCTGCACTGGGCGGTGAAGACGCGCAGCGGCTTCGCCGTCTCGACCGACGGACCGGTCGAGCCCGGGCAACGGGTCACGGTGACCGCGTGGGTCGCCGGGGTCACGGTCCGGGAACCCGTCGAGGTGGTCGACGTGGTGCGCACCGCCGACCGCGTCGGTTTCTCCTACCGCACGCTCCCCGGGCATCCGGTGCGCGGCGAGGAGGCCTTCGTCGTGCACCGCGACGGCGACGCCGTACTCCTCACGATCCGGTCGCTGACGCGGCCGGCGCCGCGCGGCTTCTGGCGCGCGGTGTACCCCGCGCTCCTCGTCGCGCAGCGGGTGGCGCGCGCCCGGTACGTCCGGGCGCTGGCCACCCCGAGTAGCTAGGTGTGCGCCGCCGAGTCCACGACGTCCTGGTACTGCGGGAACCGGGCGATGAACGACCGGACGTACGTGCATACCGGGATCACGCGACGCCCCCGCGAGCGCAGGTCGTCCAGGACCCCCGACACGAGAGCTCGGGCGAAGCCCTGCCTGCCGAACTTCTCCATGACCACCGTGTGCAGGAGGATCACGTCACCGTGCTCGGTGACCTCGTACCCCTCCACCCCGATGAGCTCATCGCCCGACCAGAGTTCGTACCGGTCGCGCACCGGATTATCGAAGAGACGCAACGACTCCCCCAGTTCCAGCGTGGGCGGGGGAACCTCGACCTTGTCAGCCATGAACACCTCCATGTGATGCGGATCACTCCACCGTACGCCGCGACCCCGACAAGTCGGCGCACACGCGCCCGGTGTTTTCACATCTGTCACATTTCTTGATCGTGAATCCGAGAACGCCGCTACTGTGAAGCGATGACGATGGTCGCCCGCGGACTCACGCGGACCTTCAAGCAGCACGTCGCCGTCGCGGACGCGACCCTCACGCTGACCCCCGGCCGCATCACCGGCCTGGTCGGCCCGAACGGCGCCGGCAAGACGACGCTGCTGCTCATGCTCGCGGGCCTCCTCCGCCCGTCCAGCGGCGTCATCGAACTCGACGGCGCCCCCATCGCACCCGAGGCGCTGCGGACCCGCATCGGCTGGATGCCCGACGTCTTCGGCACATGGGATTCACTGACCCCCATCGAGATCCTGACCACCTTCGCGAAGCTCTACGGCGTCCCGTCGGGCGAGGCACGCGCGCGGGCGCAGGACCTGCTGGCGCGCGTGCACCTGGCGGAGTTCGCCGACCGCCCGGCCCAGGTCCTCTCGCGCGGGCAGAAGCAGCGGCTCGGATTCGCCCGCGCGATGGTGCACCACCCGCCGATCCTGCTGCTCGACGAGCCCGCCTCCGGCATGGACCCGCGGTCGCGGTTCGAGCTGCGCGATTCGCTGCGAGCGCTCGCCGACAGCGGCGTCGCGGTCCTCATCTCCTCGCACATCCTCTCCGAGCTGGGCGAGATGGTCGACGACGTGGTGATGATGTCCCGCGGCCGCACCGAGGCGCCCCCGGAATCCGCCGCGACCCGATGGCGGATCCGCCTGCTCGGCGAGCCACCGAGCGGCGGAACGTATCTCACCTTCGACTCCGAGGCCGACGCCGCCGCGCACCTCGCGCAGCGGATCGCCGACGGTGACGCGGTCGTCGAGTTCGCCCGCGCCACCAACGCCCTCGAGGACTCGTACTTCGCACTGGAGGCTGATCGCACATGAACGGCTTCTCCGGATGGTGGCGCACCGTCGGCGTGCTCACCGGGCTGGAACTGCGCCAGCGCACCCGCGCCACCCGCTGGCGCCTCCTGCTGGGCGCGTTCTTCCTCGTGGTGTCCGCCGTGGTCTTCGGATCGCTGTGGTTTGCCCTGACGACGGGCGGCCGCACGCCGTACCAGGACTGGAGCGAGAATCTCTACCTGATCCTATTCGGTTTCGTCGGCTTCCTCGGGCTGGTGATCGCCCCGACGATGACCGCGACATCGATCAACGGCGACCGCAAGGACGCAACTCTCGCCGTCGTGCAGGCGACGCCCGCCAGCGGCGCGCAGCTCGCCACAGGGAAGCTCCTGGGTGCGTGGATCGCCTCGTGCATGTTGTTACTGGTGTCGAGCCCCTACATCGTGTGGTCGATCGTCGCCGCGAACTACCCTCTGTGGTCGTCACTCCTCGGCGTCGTCGTGATCGCGCTCCTCTTCCTGGCCTACTGCGGCGTCGGCCTCGGCTTCTCAGCACTACTCGCCCGCCCGATCGGGTCGGCCGCTGTCACCCAATTGACGATGCTGTTCCTCCTGATCGGCCTCCCGATCATCGCCGTCATGCTGGTACCCGCCACGGAATCCGAGGTCGACGCTCAGCGGCCGACCTGGACATCGACGGCGTCCGAAACCGAATACGGATGCAGCGTCGTCACCGATTCCGTAACGGTGCAGCACACCGAACGCATCTGGTGGATCATCGCGCCGAATCCCGCAGTGGTGCTGGCCGACGCGGCAGCACAACGGGATGCGGGTCGCAGCAGTGAACAGAGGCGGTACGCGGACTACACCGATGACGACGGCTCTCCACGACGGCGGCCATCGGAGTCCGCGCTCGGCCACCTCGCCGACGGCGTGTCCGAGTTCCGCACGCCGCCCGATACGAACCAGGACCGAGGTTGCCCGCGAGTCCGGGGCGACGTGATCCTGGACGATGTCCCCGACTACGACACGACCCGGTACCTCGGACGCACCTGGTACTGGGGTCTGTTGGCCAACCTTGCGCTCGGCGGCATCGGTCTGGCCTTCGCGGCGCGCCGGCTGCGCGTCCCCGCGGGCACGCTGCCTCGGGGCGTGCGCATCGCCTGACGCCGCGAGGATCGTGCGTTACGCTCGAAAGCGCACACCACACGGGAGCTCACCGCAGTGAGCTGAGAGGACGTCTAGAGCGGGCGTCGACCGTACGAACCTGTCCGGGTAATGCCGGCGTAGGGAAGAGGAGTCCCGCATGTCTGTTTCCGCATCATCACCCGTCTCCACCGTCACCGTCGGCCCGATCGAGGGCTCGGAGAAGCAGTACCGCACCCTCCCGGGAGCCGACGGCGCCGCCGACCTGCAGGTGCCCTACCGGCGCATCGCGCTCACCAACGGCGACCATCACGACGTCTACGACACCTCCGGCCCGTACACGCAGTACACCGCCGAGGACCAGCTGCACGACCTCGCCGAGGGCCTGCTGAAGACCCGGGACGGCTGGAACAGGCCGGCCCCCGTGGACGGCGCGAGCACGCAACTCGCTTGGGCACGTGCGGGAATCATCACCGACGAGATGCGATTCGTCGCGGCCCGCGAGGGATTCGATCCGGAGAAGGTGCGTGAGGAAGTGGCCGCCGGCCGCGCCGTGATCCCCGCGAACCGCAAGCACCCCGAGCTGGAGCCCGCGATCATCGGCAAGGCCTTCGCGGTGAAGATCAACGCGAACATCGGCAACTCGGCCGTGACCAGCTCGATCGCCGAGGAGGTCGAGAAGATGGTCTGGGCAACCCGGTGGGGCGGCGACACCATCATGGACCTCTCCACGGGCAAGGACATCCACGAGACCCGCGAGTGGATCATGCGCAACGCGCCGGTCCCCGTGGGCACCGTGCCGATCTACCAGGCGCTGGAGAAGGTCAAGGGCGACCCGACCAAGCTCACCTGGGAGATCTTCCGGGGCACCGTGATCGAGCAGTGCGAGCAGGGCGTCGACTACATGACCGTGCACGCGGGCGTGCTCCTGCGCTACGTGCCGCTCGCCGCGAACCGGGTGACGGGCATCGTCAGCCGCGGCGGTTCGATCATGGCGGCGTGGTGCCTCGCACACCACGAGGAGTCGTTCCTGTACACGCACTTCCGCGAGCTGTGCGAGATCCTCCGCGAGTACGACGTGACCTTCTCCCTCGGCGACGGCCTGCGGCCGGGATCGATCGCGGATGCGAACGACGAGGCTCAGTTCGCGGAACTGCGCACGCTGGGCGAGCTCACGAAGATCGCGAAATCCCATGGTGTGCAGGTGATGATCGAGGGCCCCGGCCACGTGCCGATGCACAAGATCGTCGAGAACGTGCGGCTCGAGGAGGAGCTGTGCGAGGAGGCGCCGTTCTACACGCTCGGTCCCCTCGCCACGGACATCGCTCCGGCGTACGACCACATCACCTCGGCCATCGGCGCCGCGATCATCGCGCAGGCCGGCACCGCCATGCTCTGTTACGTGACGCCGAAGGAGCACCTGGGCCTGCCCAACCGCGACGACGTCAAGACCGGCGTCATCACCTACAAGATCGCAGCGCACGCCGCGGACCTCGCCAAGGGGCACCCCGGCGCGCAGTCCCGTGATGACGAACTGTCCAAGGCGCGCTTCGAGTTCCGCTGGGTCGACCAGTTCAACCTGTCCCTGGACCCGGACACCGCGCGCGAGTTCCACGACGAGACGCTGCCGGCCGAGCCCGCCAAGACGGCGCACTTCTGCTCGATGTGCGGCCCGAAGTTCTGCTCGATGCGGATCAGCGCCGACGTGCGCGCGTACGCCCAGGAGCACAACCTGGTCACCCAGGAGGACATCGACGCCAAGCTCGCCGCCGACATGGCCGCGAAGTCGCAGGAGTTCGCCGACGCCGGTGGCCGCGTGTACATCCCGCTCGAGACCACGCACGCGTGAGCGATCCTCGGCAGGCCGCGGTCGCCGATCCGACGACGGTGGTGGTCGGCGGACCGTCGCGCCTGCCGACCGCCGCACAGGGGGTCGCGCCGCGCCGCGTTCTGACCATCGCCGGATCGGATTCCGGTGGCGGCGCGGGGATCCAGGCCGATATGCGGACTTTCGCCGTGCTGGGGCTGCACGCGTGCGTCGCGATCACTGCGGTCACCGTGCAGAACAGCGTGGGCGTGCAGGACTTCCGCGGCGTGGAGCCGGCGATCGTGGCGGCCCAGATCCGTTCCGTCGCCGGCGACATCGGCGTGGAGGCGGCGAAGACCGGGATGCTGGCGTCCACCGGGATCATCGAGGCGGTGGCCGCCGCCGCGGACGCGGAGGACATCGGTCGGGGCCGGGCGACGCCGCTCGTCGTGGACCCCGTCGCCGCATCCATGCACGGCGATTCCCTGCTCGCGGCGGAGGCGCTGGACGCACTGCGGTCCGAGCTGATCCCCCGCGCCACGCTGCTCACTCCGAACCTCGACGAGGTCCGGCTGATCACCGGGATCGAGGTGGTGGACGCCGCCTCGCAGCGCGCCGCCGCGGACGCTCTGCTCGCGCTCGGCGCGCAGTGGGCGCTGGTCAAGGGAGGCCACCTGCGCGAGCATCCGGAGAGCCCGGACCTGCTCACCGACGGCACCGAGTCCGTGGAGTTCACCGCACCCCGCGTACCGACGGGTCACGATCACGGCGCGGGCGACACCCTCGCCGCCGCGACGACGGCAGCACTCGCGCACGGCGCGGCCGTGCCGGAGGCGGTCGCCTTCGGTAAGGCCTGGGTGACCGAGGGCCTGCGCTGGGCCTACCCGCTCGGAGCGGGTCACGGCCCCGTCAACCCGCTCTGGGCGGTCGCCGCCCAGGTATGAGGCCGGGAGGCCTCGCGGTCCCGTAGGCGCGTGATCGGCGGCGGTCGTCGCACTCCGCGCAGCAGCGCGCTCGCGGCGCGGACACCCCCGCCGATCCGGCTGTTCCCGGCGGTATCCTCGGCGCATGCGGTTCCTCCCCCTGCCCGATGCCGGCGAGACACCCGTGCGGGTGATGACCATCGCCGGGTCCGATTCGGGCGGCGCCGCGGGCCTCCAGTCGGACCTGCGTACGTTCGCCCTCGCCGGCGTGCACGGCACGAGCGCCGTCACGGCGGTCACGGTGCAGAACAGCTTGGGCGTCACCGGCTTCCACCCGATCCCGCCCGAGACCGTGGCGGGACAGATCCGGGCGGTGGTGGAAGACATCGGGATCGGCGCCGCCAAGACGGGCATGCTGGCGACGGCTGGGATCATCGACGCGATCGCCGATACCGCGGAGGAGCTGGGGATCGGCGCGCGGATCCCGTTCCTGGTCGACCCGGTCTGCGCGTCGCAGCACGGCGACCCGCTGCTCACCCCGGAGGCGCTCGCGACCCTGTTGCGCCGCCTGTTCCCGTTGGCGCACCTGGTGACCCCGAACCTCGACGAGGTGCGGCTCATCACCGGGATCGACGTGGTCGACGAGGCGACGCAACGCGACGCCGCCCGCGCCCTGCACGACCTCGGCCCGCGCTGGGCGCTGGTCAAGGGCGGCCACCTACGGACCGCGGCCACCAGCACGGACGTTCTCTACGACGGTGCCGATTTCCTCGAGTTCGAGGCGCCCCGGTTGGCGACGCGGCACGATCACGGCGCCGGCGACACGCTGGGTGCCGCCACCGTCTGCGCGATGGCGCACGGCTTCGCCGTGCCCGAGGCGGTCGCCTTCGGCAAGGAATGGGTGACCCGCTCGCTCGCGGCGGCCTACCCCGTCGGGGCGGGTCACGGCCCCGTCAACGCGTCGTGGAGACTGCGCGAGTTTCCCTGAGCCCACCCCACCGGTTCATCGCCCCCACCACGAGGGGCAGCGCGAGCACGACGATGATCAGGCGCAGGCTCTGCACCGTGGCGATCAGGGCCATATCCGCATCGGCGCTGCCGGTGGCACTGGCGACGACGGCGTTGATGCCGCCGGGCGTGGTCGCGAGGTAGGCGTCCGACAGCGGCACCCCCGTCATCCACGCCGCGGCCCCCGCCAGGACCGCCACGAGGCCGCACAGGACGACGATGGCGCCCGCGATCGCCGGCAGCAGATGCGCGAGCCGTCGGAGCAGGCGGCGGTCGAACATGAGGCCCACCTCCAGCCCGACCACGATGAGCAGCAACTCCTTGAACGCGCCCTGCGGCGCGAAGCCTCGGGTCAGCTCCGAGCCGCCCATCACGGCCGCCAGGAGCATCGGACCGATCAGCCCGCCCCCGGGCAGCCGGAGTCTGCGGCCGAGCCACATACCCGCCATCGCGAAGACGAAGGCGGTGGACAGGCCGGCCACCTGGTCGCCGCGGCCCACGATCTGCAGGTCGAGCAGCCAGGACTGGGACGAGGCCGTCACACCGCCCGCCAAGCCCACCATGACGAACGGCGCGGTGAGGCTCACCAGCAGCACGCGCGAATACTGCATGACGCCGACGACGTCCTTGCGGGCTCCGAGCTCGTCACAGAGGGTGACCACCGCCGACGAGCCCCCGGCCATGAGGCCGAGCGTCGCCGTGCGCTGGTCGAGCCCCGAGGCCCATCGGCTCAGCACCCACGCGGTCGCGAGGGACAGCAGCACCGTCAGGACGGAGATCGCGAGGAAGGGCGCGAGCACGGGTCCGACGGACCGCATCGCCTCCAGATTCAGGTAGCCGCCGAGCATGACGCCGATGAAGGCCTGGGTCCACCTGCTGACCTCGGCGGGGACGGTGACCTCCCGTCCGATCGCGATGCGCAGCACCGCGCCCAGCAGGAGCGCGGCGAGCAGCGCGGGCGCGGGCACCCCGAACAGTCCCATCGCCTCGGCGAGCAGCCACGCGCCGACCAGTACCGCCAGGTACCGCGGTCCGCGGCGCGCGAAGACCCGCCGGACCGGTCCGGGGGCGGGTTCGCGCACGGAGGAGTCCGGGGTGGTCGGCGGGGCGGCACTGTCGACGCTCACACATTCTGTGTAGCACTGCGAACGATCATCTGCCAGGGTGGACGACGAACGTTCACGCGATGCTTACAATTGCAGTGTGAACTGGGACGATATGGGTGCCGGGTGAGTCAGGCGTCACGTCGCGCGACGAGCGCGGCGCCCCCGAGCCACAGCGCCCCGATCACCACGACGAGGTATACGAAGGACACCGACGCGCCCCACGGGAAGCCCTCGTCGTAGAGCACGCCCATGAAGTTCTGCAGGTTGGACAGCGGTAGGTACGGTCCCGCGGCCCGGGTCTGCGGGATCGATGTGATCACGTTGTCGACCACGAACAGGTATCCCAGCAACAACGTGATGGCACCCGCGCCGTTGCGCAGTGCGCAGCCCACCGCCACGCCCAGGATCGCGGCGAAGGCCGTCCCGACGGGGAAGGCGAGGAAGGAGCCCGCGCCGGAGCGCAGCACCTCGGCGGGGGAGCCGTCCACGATCACCCCGAACAGCAGCACCGCGACCACCATCGCCACGGCGTAGCTCACCGCGCACACCACAGCCACCACGAAGGTCTTGGCCAGCAACGCGATCCACCGGTTCGGCACGGCGAGGAAGGTGGCCCGCAGCGTGTTGTACCGGATCTCGGTGGTCACCGACAGCACGCCGATGACGCCGGCGAAGACGATGCCGATGCCGGGCAGGGCGGCGAAGCCCGAGAGCGGGGCGAGCGCCACCATCCCGATGTCGTCGACGGTCTCGCCGATGTTGCGGACGACGAGCGCGACGATCACGGTGAGCATCAGCGCCGCCGCGGACGAACCGATCAGCAGCCACCTGGTGGCGCGGACCGTCGCGAGTTTGACGAACTCTGCCCGTACCGCACGGACGATCATCCGATCCCTCCCATTCCGCGGTACTCCACCGCTCCCCCGGTCATCCGCATGAACACCTGCTCGAGCGAACTGTTCTGCGGCGCGAGCTCGGCCAGCGGCAGTCCCTCCGCGGCGGCGATCTCCCCCACCGCGTCGCTCGTGGCACCGCGCACCGTCAGGACGGTCCGGCCACCACCGCCCGGCGCGGCCTCCGCCGCCGCATCGACCGCCAGCCCCCGCGAGGTGAGGGCCCGGGCGAGCTCGCGGTCGCGCGGGCTGCGCACCCGGACGGTGCGCTCCGAGTTCTGCTCGATGAAGTCGGCCATGGTGCCGTTCCAGACGAGGTGGCCTCGGCCCACGATCACCACGTCGTCCGCGGTGAGCGCCATCTCGGACAGGAGATGACTCGAGACGAAGACGGTGCGGCCCTGCGCCGCCAAGGATTTCATGAAGGTGCGCACCCACACGATGCCCTCGGGATCGAGACCGTTGACCGGCTCGTCGAACAGCAGCACGCCCGGGTCGCCCAGCAGCGCACCGGCGATGCCCAAGCGCTGGGACATGCCGAGGGAGAAGCCGCCCGCCTTCTTCCGCGCCGCGTCCGTGAGGCCCACGGCGGCGAGACACTCGTCGGCGCGCCCGGCGGGTATGCCGCTGGCCACCGCGAGCCACCGCAGGTGATCGCGCGCAGTCCGGTTGGGATGCACCCACTTCGCGTCGAGGAGCGCGCCCACCTTCGTCATCGGGCGGTCGATCGAGCGGTAGTCGCTGCCGCCGATCGTCGCGCGACCCGCGGTCGGGCGGTCCAGTCCGAGGATGCAGCGCATCGTCGTGGACTTGCCCGCGCCGTTCGGCCCCAGGAACCCGGTGACGCGACCGGGCCGGACCGCGAACGACAGGTCGTTCACCGCCCGCACCGCCCCGTAGGTCTTGGTCAGTCCCGCGACTTCGATCATGGATTCACGCTAACAATTGTTCCGCCGCGCCGCCGTGACGCGCGCACGGCCATAGACTCAGCGGACCGGAACCGCGGAGGGGGCGAGTGATGGGTGGGGACTCGGCGAACGACCGGGCGGGGACGACCTTCGGCCCGTACCGGCTGGTGCGGCTGCTGGGCCGCGGCGGCATGGGCGAGGTGTACCTCGCGCACGACACCGTCAAAGGACGGGACGTCGCGCTCAAACTGCTCCACGCCGGCGCGGCGCAGGATCCCGGCTTCCGGGAGCGGTTCACGCACGAGTCCCGGACCGCGGCCCGCCTCTCCGATCCCCACGTCATCCCGATCCACGACTACGGCGACATCGAGGGCACGCTCTACCTGGACATGCGGCTCGTCGACGGCAGCAATCTCGCGGAGCTCGTCGCCACCGGGCCGCTGCCGCCGGAGCGGGCCGTCGATCTCGTGACGCAGGTCGCCTCCGCCCTCGACTCCGCGCACCTGCAGGGCCTGGTGCACCGCGACGTGAAACCCGCCAACGTGCAGGTCACTCCGTCGGGGTTCGCCTACCTCCTCGACTTCGGCCTCGTCGTGACCGGCGACGCCGACCGGCTCACCTCCGCCGGCCTGTTCGTCGGCTCGCAGGCCTACGCCGCACCGGAGCGCTTCGACGGCGGCGGAGCCACACCCGCGGGCGATGTCTACTCGCTGGCCTGCGTTCTTCACGAGCTGCTCGTCGGCCGGCCACCGTTCGCCGCGGCGTCCCTCTCCGAGATGATGCGGCACCACCTGCTTTCGGCGCCGCCCCGGGCGTCCGCGACCGCGGCCGTCCCCGCCGCGCTGGACGCCGTGATCGCCAAGGGCATGGCGAAGCGCCCGGAGGACCGGTATCCCACCTGCGGCTCCTTCGCTCGAGCGGCCACCGCCGCGCTGCAGGGCACCCCGCAGAGCTGGGGCACCACGACGACGGTGCCGTCGGCGCACCACCCGGCGGGACCCCCGTCCGCACCGCAGCCCACGCAGATCTCCTTCCCGCACAGCGGCTCGAGCGGGCAACCCCGCTACGTGACGCCGAGCTACGCTCCGCCCGCCGCGTACCCGCCGCAGGCCGCGGCGGTGCCCCGGCGGAACCCGGCGCTGTTCCCCGCACTCGCGGTCGGCGCGGTCCTGCTGATCGCCGCGATCGTCGCCGCCGTCGTCCTGCTGCGCGGGAACGGACGCCCGGCGCCGGTCGCGTCCACGACGACCACCGACGCGCCCGCCTCGGCCACCGTCACCAGCACGTCACCGTCGACCACGCCGACGGTGACGAAGGCCGCCCAGCCGCCGAACGTCGAGGTCTGTCCGGAGAGCACCGGCGCGGTCTTCGGCACCGTCGCCGCGGACCGGGGCAGCGGCGTTCCCGGCGAGCCGTACACCTCGTGCGGGTTCGCGAATGCGGTCGCGGCCGCCTACCGAGCGCGGTTCACCGCACCCCAGTCGGGCTCCGTCGCGGCCGTGAGCCCGGTCGCCACCGATCTCGGCGCGATCGCCATGTCGTGCACCGGCACGACGAACATCGTGACGTGCCGGGGAGGGAACAATGCGATCGTCTACATCTACTAGCGCCGCGCTGCTGCTGGTCGCGCTCGCCTCGTCCGCCTGCACGATCGGCGACGCCGGCTCGGCGGGCCCCGCGGCGTCCTCGGCGTCCTCCGCGGCGATCGATCCCGGCGCGCCCGGATCGCCGGCGCCGGCGGCGCCCTCCGCTTCGGCGCCCTCGATCCCGGCCCGCCCGGATCCGTTGCGCACCGCCCTCGACCGGGCCGTCTCGTCGCTCCCGGGGCAGGCGAGCATCGCCGTCGCGGGCGGCGGGCGCGTCGTGGCCGCGGGGAACGTCACCGGCCTCCCCGCCTGGTCCACGTCGAAGGTGCCGCTCGTGATGGCCGCGATGCAGCGCGCCGGGACGACGGAGCCGACCGTCACCGCCGACATGCGCGCCGCGATCACCCGCTCCGACAACGACGCCGCCGAGGCGATCTGGACGTCCCTCGGCACCCCCGCGAAGGCCGGGATCGCGATGCAGCAGGTGCTGCGAGCCGGCGGCGACTCCGAGACGGTCGTGCAGTTCAGCAAGGTGCGCCCGGAGTACTCGGCGTTCGGCCAGACCCGGTGGGAGGACGGTCCCGCGGCGACCTTCGCGGCCGGGCTGCCCTGCACTCCGTCGGGCCGGGCGACCGCCGCGTTGATGCGCGAGGTGGACGCGAACCAGCAATGGGGCGCCTACGGCCTGCGCGGCGCGCAATCGGTGGGCGTCAAGGGCGGGTGGGGTCCGGGTACCGACGGCGCGTACGTGGTTCGGCAGCTCGCCGTCGTACAGACGGCCCGCGGCTACACAGGCGTGATGCTGTCCGCGCGGCCCGCGGACGGCGCTTTCGCGTCCGGCAGGGCCGCTCTCACGCGGCTCGCCGAGACGGTCCGCCAGCAGCTCGGGGTCCTGCCGGCGGGGTCCTGCTGACTCGACGGGTTGTGGTTCCCGTCACATCGCCGAATCGGTCATGCCATGATGAATCACCCGCAGTGAACGCCCGGAGGGAGCGATGACCGTCAGCACGATCGACACCGACGTGACGCGGTCCGCGCTCCGAACCATTCGTACGCGCACAGAACTTCCCGTCGCCTTCGTCGGCCTGGTCGACGAGGACCGGGTGATCCTCAGCGGCGGTGTCGGCCTGCGGACCCCGGCGTTGAACGGACTGCCCGTCGCCCGCGGCGCGGGCCTCGGGGGGCACGTGCTGCGCACCGGGCGCCCCACGGCCGTCGCCGACTACGGCACCGCGGGGATCACGCAGCACTATCACGCCCATGTCCAGGCCGAGGGCCTGCGCTCGATGGTCGCGGTGCCGCTCGCGGTGAGCGGCGTCGTCCGCGCGGTCTTCTACGCCGCGGACCGCCGCCAGTCCACGTTCGGCGACACGATCCTCGGCGCCGTCGCGAACACCGTTCGCGACCTCGCGTACGAGCTGCGCGTGCGCGACGAAGTGGAGCGGCGCATGCAGTTCGCCGAGGCCGCCGCGGCCGAACGCTCCGCCCTCGGCGGCGTCGACCGTGAGCTCCTGCGCGAGGTCTTCTCGGAACTCCGCGCGCTCGCCGGGGAGATCACCGACGGTGCGGTCCGCTCCCGCCTGGAGTCCGCGTGCGGGCGGATCACCGACCTCGGCCGCCCGCTCGATGATGTCGCCCGGCCCGAGCGCCCACTCACCGCGCGCGAGCTGGACGCGCTCGCGCAGGTGGCGCTGGGATGCACGAACGCCGAAGTGGCGCAGCGACTGTCGATCAGCGCTGAGACCGTCAAGGCGTACCTGCGCAGCGCGGGACAGAAGCTGGGCACGCGGACCCGGTTCGAAGCGGTGACGCGCGCCCGGAGCCTCGGCCTGCTGCCCTAGCGACGCGCACCGTCGGCCCCCTACCCCCTTTCGGGGGTAGAGACGATGTGACGGCGATCACTAGCGTTCGGGACGTTCACCGACCCCGAGGAGCACCCGTGAGCGCACCCGAACTCCCGTCCGTCCCGAAGTCCCGGCTCCGCCGGGTCGCGATGGCCAGCTCGATCGGCACCACGATCGAGTTCTACGACTTCTTCATCTACGGCACCGCCGCCGCCCTGGTGTTCCCCACCATCTTCTTCTCGAACATGAGCCCCGGCGTCGCGACGCTGGCCTCGTTCGCGACCTTCGCGGTCGCCTTCTTCGCCCGCCCCGTGGGCGCGATCCTGTTCGGCCACTTCGGTGACCGGATCGGCCGCAAGCGCACGCTGGTGTGGACACTGCTGATCATGGGCGCTGCGACGGTGATGATCGGCCTGCTGCCCGGCAGCGAGACCGGCGTCTTCGGGCTCTTCCCCAACGGCATCGGCACGCTCGCCCCGGTCCTGCTCGTCGTGATGCGGTTCCTGCAGGGCTTCGCGGTCGGCGGCGAGTGGGCCGGCGCGACCCTGCTCACCGCCGAGTACGCCCCCAAGGGCAAGCGCGGCCTGTACGCGATGTTCCCGCAGCTCGGGCCGTCGTTCGCGTTCTTCCTCTCCAGCGGCACGTTCCTGCTGTTCACACTGACCGCCGGCGATACCAAGAACGCCGAGAGCGCCTTCATGACCATCGGCTGGCGCATTCCGTTCCTGATGTCCGCACTGCTGGTGCTGGTCGGCCTGTGGGTGCGGCTGACCGTCGAGGAGACCCCCGTGTTCACCGAGGTCCGCAAGCGTGCGATGAGCGAGATCAACCGCACCAAGCTGCCCTTCCTGGACGCGATCCGGTTCCAGTGGAAGGAGATCCTGATCGCCGCCGGCGCGCTGGCATCGCTGTTCTCGTTGTTCTACATGGGCACCGCGTTCCTCACGAATTACGCGACCAAGAACCTGGGCTTCCCGCGCACCACGGTGCTGGCGATGGGCATGGCGGGCGCCGTCTTCTTCGGGCTCGCGATCGCCGCCTCGGCCGTCTACTCCGACAGGATCGGCCGCCGCAAGGTGATCATGACCTCCTGTGCCCTCGCCGTGGTGTGGTCGCTGGTGCTGTTCCCGATCCTGGACACCAAGAGCCTGCCGATGTACGCCGTCGGCCTGATCGGCACCCTGATCATCTTCGGGATCGCCTACGGGCCCGCCGGGGCCGCGCTCCCCGAGATGTTCCACGAGCGCTACCGCTACACCGGTGCGGGACTGGGCTACAACCTGGCAGGCATCCTCGGCGGCGCCATCCCGCCACTGATCGCCGCGAAGTGGGTCGCCGACGGTCATCAGCTGTGGGTGGGTTTCATGCTCGCCGGGCTGTCCGCGGTGAGCGTGCTGTGCTGCTACCTGATGGTGGAGACCAAGGACCACGACATCGTCGAGTCCGCGCCGTCCGACCGGGACGAGGCACGTCCCGGTGAGGACCTCGCCGCCGTCTGACCGATCAGACCGTCCGGGCCCCGCCGAGAAGCAGATTCGTGACCACACGAGCGCTTCCGGCGGGGCTCGTCACGTCCACGTCGTTCACCATCGCGGCGACGGTGCCGAGCATGTAGCCGAGCCAGACCTCTGCGATATCGCCGATGTCGAGGCTCTCGTGCAGCAGGCCCGCACCGCGGGCGTGGCCGAGGATCGCCGCGAACCGGTCGGTGGCCTCGCGGTACAGCCTCAGGTAGGTGTCGAAGGCCTCGACGTCGACGCCCGGCACCTCGAGCGCGAGGAACCGGAACTCGTCGAGCCGCTCCGCGATGTCGAGCAGGACGCCCAGGTTCAGGCCCAGGATCGCGGCCTGTAGTTCCTCCGCGCTGACCTCCTCGGGCAACGTCCCGACGACGGCGTCCAATCGGTCGAGCACGGCCGTCCGGTTCCGCTCGATGAGCACCGCGAGCATGTGCCGCTTGCTGTCGAAGTAGTTGTAGAACGTGCCGTGGCTGACGCCGGCGCGCTCGGTGATCTCGCGGACCCCGACCGCGGCGTAGCCCTTCTCCACGAACTCGGCGATCGCCGCGTCGATCAGCTCGGCCGAGCGGCCGGCGGTCGGGGCGGGCGGTGCCATCGGCTCCGGGGCCGCCTCGGTGGACGGCGCGAGGGCCGGCAGCGCGGTCCGGGCACCGTCGGACAGGACCCCGCTCGCCGACATCCGGACGGCGGCGCGCACGTAGGCCTGCCGCCGTTCGGGGTCGTCGCCGCCGGTCAACGCCATCACCAGGCCGGGCACGCCGAGCGCGGGGAGCAGGCGGCCGAGTTGCACGGTCTCCTTCTCCGGGTGCTCGGTGCGGGTCACGATCCACCCGCGGTCGCGGGCGTGGCCGAGCGCGCGCCCCATCATCGAGTCGAAGGTCTGGTACAGGCCCTGGATGCGGAACCGGAGCTCCTCGTCGACGGTGCCGGATTGCACCATCACCACCTTGACGATGTCCGGACGCGAGTCGACGAGGTCGAACAGTCGCTCAGCGACGCCCTCCACCATCTTCTCGGTGGCCTCGAGATCGCCGCTCGCGGTCACCTCGACGACCCGATCCGGAGCGATCGCCGTCATCAGTTCGTCGACGCACCGATCGAAGACGAGGTCGAGGAGCTCGCGCTTTCCCTCCACGTACCGGTACAGCGTGCCCTGCCCCATGCCAGCACGCCGGGCGATGTCGGCCACCGAGGCCTGCTCGTAGCCCTGCTCCGCGAAGACCGTGAAGGCGGCGTCCGTCAGCTCCTCGCGGCGGCGCTCGGCGAGGCCGACGGAGGGCGGCCGGCCGCGGCGCGGCCGGGGGGCCTCCGCGACGCGCGACTCCGGTACCGACATGGTTGAAGATTCTATCCTGCGTCGGCTCCGCGCAGGTCCCGCCACTCTGCGATCTCAACACCCATCGTCGTGGCGGGTCCACCGAGACCGAGTACCTCGCACGCGATCGCCCGCCACGGCGCCGTCGCGCGGAGCTCGCCGAGCAGCGCCACGGTCGACATGTCGGTACGGCGGCCGAGAGCGTGCTCGGCCTGCAGCATCTGGCCCTCGAACTTGTCGTAGAAGCCGCCCGCCGGAAGGGCCGCGGCGATCATCGCGCGCCGCGCCGTCCCCGGAGTGATGGTCACCGCGCCGTCGTGCAGGTGCCAGCCGACGACGTTGTCGATGTACTCGGCGAGGTCGTCGGCGCTCATGAGGTCGGGCCGCCCGATGAAGCCCGCCCGGACGGCGAGCGCGTGCACCCGGTCGGACTCGCCCCGCAGCAGCGCCGTGAAGAGCTCGCGCTCGAAGTCGTGCTCCGCGTCCGTCAGATGCACGGTCATCCCGAAGTCGACGAAGCCCGCGCGCCCGTCGGGCAGGATCAGGACGTTGCCCGGGTGCGGGTCCGCACAGAAGCGGCCGGTGCGGTACATCTCGCCGCAGTAGAAGCGGTACACCGCCTCTCCGATCCGGTCCCGCTGCTCGGGGGCCAGGTCCGCGGCCGCCGCGAACGGTGCGCCGTCGAGGAATTCGGTCACCAGGACCCGACCCGTGCACAGCTCGTCGATGGGCTGCGGTACGGCGATGCCCGGGTGCCCGGCGAAGAGCTCGGCGAAGTAGCGGTGATGGCGCAGCTCGGCGACGAAGTCGAGCTCGGCGAGCACCTGCCGCGCGATCTCCTCGGACAGTGCCGCGGCGTTCGTGGCGGGGATGTACTTGCCCAGGACCTTGAGCAGCAGCCGCATGTTCTTGAGGTCCGCCCGGACCATGGCGTCCACCCGCGGGTACTGGATCTTGACGGCGACCTCCCGGCCGTCGTCGAGGACGCCGCGGTAGACCTGCCCGATCGACGCGGAGGCGATCGGCCCGTCGAGCCGGGTGATCCGCCCGCGCCGCGCCCCCAGCTCCCGGTCGAGCACCGCCATCATCGCGGCGTCCGTCCACCGCGGGGCCGCCTGGAACAGCGGTTGCAGCCGCTCCGCGAACGCCTCCCGCGCCGAGGTGCCCGCGATGCCGATGTCGATCACGGCCAGTAACTGCCCCAGCTTCATGGCGGCGCCGCGCATGCCGCCGAGCACCGTCACCAGATCGTCGGCGAGGGCGAGGATCGTCGCGTCCCGGGCGTCGCGGTCGGCCTGCTCGTCGCGGAACCGGGAGGCGGCACGGGCCCCCGCCGTCCGGGCGGCGTGCCGCACCGCGACACCGCCGATCTGCGCGCTGCGGCGGATCCGTCCCGACGGTGCCGCCGACGCCGCGCCGTGCCGTCCGGACGGCCGGGCGGGCGTGGCGGGGTCGCGCCCGGCGGAGTCACTCCCGGCCACGGGATCCCGTCGCACCGGCCATGCGGCCGTCCATCGGCGAGGAGGGCACCGCCCAGCGGCGCTGCGGGATGCGGCCGGCCCCGCGTGCGAGCCTGCCCGCCTCGACCGCGAGTCGCATGGCGGTCGCCATCGCCTCCGGGTCCGCGGCGCGGGTGACAGCGGACGCGAGAAGCACGGCGTCGCAGCCGAGTTCCATCGCGAGCGCGGCGTCGCTCGCGGTACCGATACCGGCGTCGAGGATCACCGGCACGGGGCTCTGCGCCACGATCATCTCGATGTTGTGCGGGTTGAGGATGCCGAGTCCGGTGCCGATGGGTGAGCCGGCGGGCATCACCGCGGCACAGCCCACGTCGGCGAGTCGCCGAGCGAGGATCGGATCGTCGTTGGTGTACGGCAACACGGTGAAGCCGTCGGCGACCAGCTCCTCCGCCGCGTCGACGAGGGCCACCGCGTCGGGTAGCAGCGTCCGCTCGTCACCGATCACTTCGAGCTTGACCCAGTCGGTGTGCAGCGCCTCGCGGGCGAGGCGCGCCGTGAGCACGGCCTCCGCCGCGCCGAGGCAGCCGGCGGTGTTCGGCAAGGGCATGATGCCCAGCTCGCGGATGGTTCCGAGGACGCCGCCGCCCTCTGCGAGGCTGGTGCGCCGCAGCGAGACCGTGGTCACCTCGGTGCCCGACGCGACGAGCGCGGCGCGCAGGTGTTCGAGATTGGCACTGCCGCCGGTGCCGGTGATGAGCCGCGAGCCGAACTCCCGGCCCGCGATGACCAGTGGATCGGTGCGCTCAGCCACCCTGGACCGCCGTGAGCACCTCGATGTCGGCGTAGGCGGGCAGCGCCTCGTCCCATCGCGACCGCGGATGGACGGCGCCGTTCACCGCGATCGCCACGCCTTTGTCCGGGAGTCCGAGCTGGTCGAGCAGCGAGTGCGCCGACGTACCGTCGAGCACCTGCCGGTCGTCGCCGTTCACCGTCAGCTCCATGCCTGCACCTCCTGCTGTAGCACCATATCGGCCGCGCGCGCACCCGTCACCGGGGCGAGCAGCAGCCCGTTCCGTCCGTGTCCCGTCGCCGCGAAGAGGCGGCCGCGCAGCGGCGCGATCACCGGGACGTTCCCCGCCGTCGTGGGCCGCAGTCCCGCCGTCACCTCGGCGAACTCGTACTCACGCAGGAAGGGCAGCACCGTGAAGGCGTCGTCGAGCAGCTCCACCACGGGGCCGATCCGGACGCCCAGGTCGTGGTCGTTCTCGTACTGGGTCGCGCCCACGACCACGCCGTCGGCGCGGGGCACCACGTAGACCTGCCGGCCGCGGACCCGCGCGCGGACCGTCACCTCCGGGGGTGGCAGGCACGTCGGCCCGCGGCGCAGCCGCACCACCTCCCCCTTGACCGGTCGCACCTCGAGCTCCGGCGCCAGCGCCGCGGAATCGGCTCCGGCGCAGAGGATCACCGCGTCGCCGGGGAGATCGTCGACGTCCCCGGAACGGACCGACTCCTCCTGGAACGTCACGCCCGCGGCTCGGCACGCCGCGAGCAGCGCGCCGTGCACGAGCCGGTTGTCGACCGCGATCTCCTGCGGCGCATGCGCCGCCGCCCGGATCCGCGGCGCCGCACCGGGAACGGCGCGCGCCGCCGCCGACGGGCGCAGCGGCCCGAACAGCGCGGGCTCCCCGACCGCCGCGGCGATGGTCTCCAGGTCGGCGGCGTCGCCGTCGTCGACGGCGAGGTGGACCGTGCCCCGCGACGTGATCAGGGGACCGTCGGCGAAGGGCTGGAGGTCGCGCGCGAATCCCTCCCACAGGCCCAGGGATTCGACGCCGAGCCGGTACAGCTCCTCCTCGCCGGGCCACGCCTCGGAGTACGGGGCGATCATGCCGCCCGCCACCCAGGAGGCGCCGGAACCGGGGCACGGGTCGACGACGGTGACGGTGCTCCCCCGCCCTGCCAGCGCCCGGGCGACGCTGAGGCCGATGGTGCCTCCGCCCACGACGGTCACAGTCTTCTTCACGCAGAAATCCTTCCTTCGCCGGCATTACCCGGATCAGGTCTGACGGTCAGGGGCGCGACGTGCCCCACTCTCAGCCCCGCGGCGGGAGCTCCCGTGTGTACGTGCCCCAGCCTACTCCGCCGGGCCTACGCTGGGGCCATGATCTCCCCCCGCGAACGGCTCGCCTCCGCCTCCCTGTACCTGTGCACCGACGCCCGCCGTGAGCACGGCGATCTCGCCGAGTTCGTGGCCGCGGCGCTGCGCGGCGGCGTCGACATCGTGCAGTTGCGCGACAAGGGGTCCGTGGGCGAGCGGGAGTTCGGCGCGATCGAGGCGGCGCAGGAGATCGAGATCGTCGCGCAGCTGCGGGAGATCGCGCACGAGCACGGTGCGCTCGTCGCCGTGAACGACCGCGCCGACATCGCCTACGCCGCGCGCGCCGACGTGCTGCATCTCGGGCAGGACGACCTGCCCGTGTCGGTGGCGAGGGAGATCGTGGGGCCGGACGTGGTCATCGGCCGATCCACGCACGACGGTGCCCAAGCGCACGCGGCCGCGCTCCAGGAGGGCGTCGACTACTTCTGCACCGGCCCGTGCTGGCCCACGCCCACCAAGCCTGGCCGCACCGCGCCGGGCCTGCCGCTCGTGCGGGAGACCGCGGCGGCGGCGCCCGCCCGGAAGTGGTTCGCGATCGGCGGCATCGACCTGCCCCGCGTCCCCGAGGTGACAGCGGCGGGCGCCGAGGCGATCGTCGTGGTCCGCGCCATCACCGCCGCCGACGATCCCGAGGCCGCCGCCCGCGCCCTCAAGGCCGCCCTCGGCTGATCGCCGCCGTCCACCGGCCGCGCTGCGGGTGCTGGAGCCGCGAGCCGGTCCGATACAGCTCGATCAGCACGGGCCGCAGCGCCTTCCCCCACCCCGGGCTCCCTAGCGGGACGCGCATTGCCTGCGCGGGTCGTGCATTCCCTACGTCCATGGACGTAGGGAGGTGGCCGCCCCGCTAGGGAGGGCGCGGCAGCGGAACGCCTACCCCTCCGCGACGAGAGCGCGGACCTGGACCTGGAGGTCCGGCCAGGCGGTGGCGAAGGCGGGGTGCAACTTGCGGTCGGTGACCGAGCCCAGCGACACCCACTCCAGCGCAGTGGACTCCTCGTTCGGCACCAACTCGCGCGGCTCGACGAGACGGGCGAGCACCGTCGTATAGGTCCAGCCGACCTGCGACCGCGCGGTGACCACCTCCGAGAGGACCTCGAGCGAGGTGGGCGGCAGCCCGGTCTCCTCGAAGGCCTCGCGGAGCGCGGCGTCGGCGGCGGACTCGTGCGAATCGCGCGCGCCGCCGGGCAGCGCCCACGTCCCGCCCTGGTGACTCCACCACGCCCGGTGCTGCAGTAACACCCGGCTCTCGTCCGGCGACAGAGCCAACAGACCCGCGGCGCCGAACCGGCCCCAGAACCGGGAGCCGTCCGGGTCGCGGACCCAGCCGTTCCCGTCACCCAACATGGCACCCACCGTAGCCGAACGAAGGACGGATCGGGCGCCGTCTCTGCGCGTCATCCCGTCTGTGGGAGGTCCCCGCGCGATAGGGTCGGAGGCACGATGTCCGCAGTGGCCCGACCCCGGCCGAAGGGTGCGACACAGGGAAGGAGCAGACGGTGACAGCCCAGGCGTCGAAGAACCGGCAGCTGTCGTCACTGCGCCTGAGATCCTTCCCCGAATCCTCGGTTTTCGCGGAACTGCGCGAGTTCTTCACCTCCAGTCCCGGCAAGCTCGTCTCGATGGCGCTCGTGCTCATCACGATGTGCCTGTTCGCCGGCTGGTTCACCTCCGCGGCGCAGCTCTCGCGGACCGAGGTGCTGCAGCAGAACCTCGCCGACTACGAGCCGCGCGCGCACGCGGCACAGGTGCTCTACAGCTCCCTCTCGGCGGCCAACGAGTCCGCCAACGCCGCGTTCGTCGCCGGGGGCCTCCCGTCCGACGAGATCCAGAGCAGCTACAGCATCGCCCTCGCCACGGCGGGGAAGGCCCTCATCACCTCCGCGACGAGCCTGCCCGCCGATGACGGACGCGCCCACGACAACCTCGACACCCTCGCGATGAACCTGCCCGTGTACACGGGGCTGGTCGAGACGGCGCGCACCAACAACCGGCTCGACAACTCGGTGGCGGCGGCCTACCTGGCGACCGCGTCCACGCTCATGCAGGACACACTGCTCCCCGCGGCGGAGAGCTTCTACCGCGAGGAGACGGAGAACCTGCGCCGCACCCACGACCAGTTCGCCGCGCCCCCGTGGGCGATCTACGGCGTGCTCGGCATCGCACTGGCGTCCGTCCTCCTCACCCACCAGTACCTCGCCCGGCGCACGCAGCGCAGGGTGAACCGCGGTCTCGTCGTGGCCGCCGCCGCCCTGACCATTGCGATGACGTGGGTGGTGATCGCGGGCTTCACGTCGTCGACCTACTCCCTGCGCGCCGAGCAGCGCGGCACCGCGGCGGTCGACGCGCTCTCCCAGGCCCGCACCCTGACCCAGAAGGCCCGCTCGATGGAGACGATGGGGCTGGTGCAGCGCGGTGCCGGCCGCGGCGTGCCCGCGTCGGCCTTCGCCGAGACGTTGCAGAGCGCGGAGGAGGACCTCAAGGCGGTCGGCGACTCCGACCCGCAGATCGCCGCGGCCGTCGACGCCGCGCGGGCCGACGCGCAGCGCTGGGTCACCGCGCACCAGCAGATCGCCGCGCGCGAGGCGACCGGCGACTACCTGGGCGCGACCCGCCTCGCCATCGGCACCGACCCCGGCTCCGCGGCCGTCGCCTACCGCTCGCTCGACGGTCACCTCACCGCGGCGATCGACCGCGCCCGCACGCTCTACCGCGACAACGTCAACACCGCCCGGTTCGCGATCGCCTTCTCCGGACCGGGCGCGTTCATCCTCTGCGTCCTCGCCGCCGCCGGGGTCGCAGCCGGCTTCTACCCCCGGGTCAGGGAGTACCGATGATGCGCCGCACACTCAGTGGGATCGCCCTCGGCCTGACGGTCGCGCTCGCGTCGACCGGTTGCGTCGTCTCCGCGCCGGAGGCACCCGGCGACGCGGTCACCGCGGTCGCGCAGCCGATCCCCGGATCGGGCGCCGTGGTCCCGACCGACGCCCCGATCCCGCCGGAGGTGTCGATGTGCACCGCCACCCCGTCCCCGTCGGGCCTGCCCGCGCCCGGGCAGATGGCACCGGGCACGACGATGGCCGACATCCACGACCGCGGCCGGCTCGTCGTGGGCATCGACATCGGGTCGAACCTGCTCTCCTTCCGCGACCCCATCACGGGCGAGATCAAGGGCTTCGACGCCGACATCGCGCATCAGATCGCCGCCGCGATCTTCGGCGACCCCGACCGCATCCACTTCCGGATCCTCTCCACCGCGGAGCGGCAGAAGGCGCTCGAGGAGGGCACCGTCGACGTGGTCGTCAAGACCATGTCGGCCACCTGCGACCGGGCGAAGTCGGTGGCCTTCTCCGCCACCTACTTCATCGCGCAGCAGCGCATCCTCGCGCCGCGCGGCGCACCGATCAACACCGTCGGCGACCTCTCCAGCCGCCGCGTGTGCGAGGTGCGCGGCACCACGTCGCTCGACCGGGTGCGGAGGCTGGTGCCGAGCGCGACCATCATGGCCGCGGACTCCTGGTCGGACTGCCTCGTGATGCTCCAGCAGTCCCAGGTGGACGCCATCTCCACCGACGACGCCATCCTCGCCGGGCTCGAGGATCAGGACCCGAACCTCACCATCACGGGTCCGTCGATGGGACTCGAGTACTACGCCGTGGGGGTCGGGAAGAACAAGACCGACCTCGTGCGTTTCATCAACGGAGTGCTTCTGCGGATGGCCTTCGACGGAACGTGGATGCGCCTGTACAACCAGTGGTTCGCCCCGTCGCTCGGGCAGGTCTGGTCGGCTCCGGCGGCGAGGTACGAGGGGTGATGCACGATGACTGACGACGTCGACGAATCCGAGCACACGCAGGCCCAGGCCGTCGTCTTCGACGACGAGGAGGAGGAGGAGCAGGGCACCGTCGGCGCGCCGATGGTCGACCTGTTCGACGACACCGAGCCGCCGCCCGTCGGAACCCAGGTGACGACGGTGCCGCCGCCCGCTCCCGCCGTGGCCACTGAAGCGACGCCGCGGTTCGGCAACGGACCCGTCCGCACCGCGAGCACCACTCGGGTCGCGGCGCGGCGGCGCGTCGGCGGCGGTCTCGTCGAGATCCCCCGGATCACGGAGGTCGACCCGTCCGAGGCGATCCGCACCAACCCGATCATCGCGGAGGGCAAGCGGTACTGCTGGAACTGCCGCAAGCCCGTCGGCCGCGCCCACGACGGCGAACCGGGTCAGCTGATCGGCACCTGCCCGCACTGCGGGGCCCGGTTCTCCTTCGAGCCGGCGCTCAAGCCGGGCGACATCGTCGCCGACCAGTACGAGATCAAGGGCGCGATCGCGCACGGCGGCATGGGGTGGATCTACCTGGCCACCGACCTCAACGTGGTCGACCGGCCCGTCGTGCTCAAGGGCCTGCTCAACTCGGGCGACGCGCAGGCGCAGGCGGTCGCCGTCTCGGAGCGACGGTTCCTCGCCGAGATGACTCACCCGTCCATCGTGAAGATCTACAACTTCGTCGAGCACCCCGATCCGGACGGCACCCAGATCGGCTACATCGTGATGGAGTACGTGCCGGGCAAGACGGTCAAGGACATCCTGACCGAGGCGGGCGACGACGCCGGCGCCGGCGCCAAGGTGGAGGTGGAGCAGGCGATCGCCTACATCCTCGAGGTGCTGCCCGCGCTCGGCTACCTGCACAGCCTGGGCCTGGCGTACAACGACCTCAAGCCGGACAACATCATGATCAGCGAGGAGGACGTCAAGCTCATCGACCTGGGCGCCGTCGCCCCGCTCGCCGGCTACGGATACATCTACGGCACACCGGGATTCCAGGCACCGGAGATCGGGAAGACCGGGCCGTCGGTCGCCTCCGACGTGTACACGGTCGGCCGCACGCTCGCGGTCCTGGTCGCCAACGTGCCGATGGAGAAGGGCCGGTACGTCGACGGCCTGCCCTCCCCCACCGAGGACGACACCCTCGCGAAGTACAACTCGCTGTACCGGCTGCTGGTGAAGGCGACGGCCGAGGACCCGGAGGAGCGCTTCTCCTCCGCCGCGGAGCTCACCGACCAGCTGCTGGGCGTGCTCCGGGAGTGCTTGTCCACCAAGTCCGGTGAGCCGCGGCCCGGGCTGTCGGTGGTCTTCACGCCGCAGCGCTCCACCTTCGGTGTCGAACTGATGCTGCGGGCCGTCGATCCCGATCCCGAGGTGCACGACGATCGACTGCGCGCACCGGAAGTCCTGGCGGCGCTGCCGATCCCGATCGCCAACCCGTCCGATCCCGCGGCGGGCGTCCTGGCGCTCACCATGCGCAGCGACCCCACGCAGATCCTCGACTCGCTGGCCGAGCTGCGCGAGGCGATGGCGGGCACCGTCGAGATCGACCTGGCCGAGGCCCGCGCGCACCTCGAGCTGGGTGAGGTGGACGCCGCCACCACGCTGCTCGATTCGCTGGCCTCGCGCGAGCCGCACCGCTGGCAGGTCACCTGGTACCGCGCCGAGACGGCGCTCATGCAGGGCGACTACGCAGCGGCCTACGACTACTTCGAGACGGTGACCGATCAGGCGCCCGGCGAGGCCGCCCCCAAGCTGGCCGCCGCCGTCGCCGCCGAATTCTGCTACGTCTCGGGCGAATCCGACCCGGACGGCTGGCTGGACCGAGCGCGCTGCCGGTACGAGAACGTGTGGCGCACCGACCGCGGCATCATCTCGGCGGCCTTCGGCGCCGCGCGCATGCGGCGCGCGGCGGGCGACATCGTGGGCACCGTCGAGATCCTCGACCAGGTGCCGTCGACCAGCCGGCACTACCACAACGCGCTGTGCTCCTCGGTGGTCGCACTCGTCCACGGGCGGGATCTGGCCGAGGTCACGGAGGCGCAGCTGCACGAGGCGGCGCGCCGCGTACGCACCCTGCCGAAGTCCGAGTTCCGCCGGCTGCAGCTGCGCGCCCTGGTACTGGGCGTGGCTCTGGGCTGGGTGCAGCACCGCAACCAGCACGGCCGCCTGGACGGCACCCGTACGCTCCTCGATCACGCGCTCACCGAACGGGGTCTGCGCAAGGCGACGGAGAAGTCGCTGCGCGACATCGCCGCTCTCGCCGAGCGCAAGCGGCAGCGGCACGCACTCGTCGACCTCGCGAACGCGATCCGGCCGCGCACGCTGTTCTAGCGCGGCAGCTCTAGGAGTCGCCGGTCCGGCGGGTGCCGATCGGGATGATGCACGGCCGGCCGGGCGCGACGGGATCGTCGATCACCCTGGAGTGCAGCCCGAAGGTCTCGCGGAGCATCTCCTCGCTGATGACCTCCGACGGAGCGCCCTGGGCGACCACGGCACCGTCGCGCATGGCGATGATGTGGTCGCTGTACCGGATCGCCAGGTTCAGGTCGTGCAGCACCATCACAACGGTCCGCCCCTGGCTGCTGAGCTCGTCGACCAGGTCCAGCACGTCGAGCGCGTGCGAGAGGTCGAGGTAGGTGGTGGGCTCGTCGAGCAGCAGCAGGTCGGTGCCCTGCGCGAGGGTCATCGAGATCCACACGCGCTGGCGCTGGCCGCCGGAGAGCGAGTCGACCGGTCGGTCCGCCAGGTCGCGGACGCCGGTCTGCTCGAGCGCCGCATCGACGACCTCGGCGTCGTCGGAGCTCCACTGCCGCAGCCACGACTGGTGCGGGTGCCGGCCGCGGGCGACGAGGTCGCCCACCGTGAGGCCCTCGGGCGCGAGGGGGCTCTGCGGCAACAGGCCCATCGTGGTGGCGATCTGCTTCGACTTGAGCTTGGCGATATCCGTCCCGTCGAGCACCACGTGCCCGGACGAGGGCTTGATCAACCGGGCGAGGGTGCGCAGCAGCGTCGACTTGCCGCAGCCGTTGGGCCCGATGATCGTCGTGACGACCCCGGTCGGGATGTCCAGGTCCAGGTCGTCGAGGACCGCTACCTGCCCGTACCCGGAGGTGACCTTGCGGGCGCCCAGGCGCGACGGGGCCGCCGTCGCAGTTTCGGTCGTGGTCACGGCCTGATTCATTTGGCCCCCTTGAGGTTCTGGCGGACGAGGAGATAGACGAGGAACGGGCCGCCCACGGCGGCGGTGATGATGCCCACCGGAAGTGCGACGGAGAACAGGGTGCGGGCGGCGAGGTCGGCGCAGGAGAGCAGTGCCGCGCCCATGAGCGCCGACGGGATCAGCGGCGGCGTGGGCAGCCGGGTCAGGCGCATCGCGAGCTGCGGCGAGACGAAGGCGATGAAACCGATCGGCCCGGCCGCGGCGACGGCCGCGGAGGCGAGCAGGACCGAGGCGATGAGCAGGACGGCGCGGTTGCGGCCGAGGCGCACACCGAGGCCGAGGGCGACGTCGTCGCCGAGCTGGACGGCGCGCAGCGGGAAGGCCGCGGCGAGCGCGATGACCGCGGCCGGTACGCCGAGGCCCAGCGCGGTCCACACGTCGGACCAGTCGCGGCTCTCCAGCGAGCCGACCAGCCAGGTCTGCGCGCGGGCCACGTCGCGGATGTCGGCGCGCACCAGCATCCAGTCGACGAGCGCGCGCATCAGGAAGGTGATGGCGATGCCGACCAGGATCAACCGCATACCGTCGACCCCGCCGCGGACGGCCAGGAGGTAGACGAGTCCGCCGGTGGCGAGACCGCCGGCGACCGCGACGACGGGGAGCCCGAAGTCGGTGTTGAGCGTGGCGGCCAGGGTGCCCGTGGAGGTGACAAGGAAGACGGCCGCGACACCCGCGCCCGCGGTCACGCCGAGGATGTCGGGGCTGGCCAGGGGGTTGCGGGCGATCGACTGCACGATGGCGCCGGACATGCCGAGCGCGGCGCCGACCACGAGCCCGACGAGGGCGCGGGGCATCCGCAGCTCCATGACGATGAAGTGCGTCGTCGAATCCCCGGTGCCGACGAGCGCCTGCAGCACCTCGCCGAAGGTCATCGGGAAGGCGCCGAGGCGGATGCTGGCGCAGAAGGCGACGAAGGCCACCAGCGCGAGCACGATCGTGACGGCGACGGGCCAGGGCCGCCAGACGAAGGAGACGACGGTGCCGAACCGCAGGCCGGGCCTGATCGGCGGCTTCTTCTGCTCGTCGACCGTGTCGAGGGTGGTGCTCATACCTTGACCGCCTTCCGCCACCAGACGAGAGCCACGAAGAAGGGCGCGCCGAAGAGCGCCACGACGATGCCGACCTCGAGCTCGCCGGGCCGCGCGACGACCCTGCCCACGATGTCGGCGGCCAGCAGCAGCCAGGCGCCCATGAGGGCCGAGTAGGGCAGCAACCAGCGGTAGTCCGGGCCCGTGAAGTAGCGCACGATGTGCGGCACCATGAGCCCGAGGAAGGAGATGCTGCCGCACGCCGCGGTGGCGCCGCCGACGAGCAGTGTCACCGCCGCGATGCCGACGGTGCGCGCCAGGTTGATGTTCAGGCCCAGGCCCTTCGCGACGTCGTCGCCCATGTTGAGGAGGTTCACCGCGGGGCCGTTGGCGAGCGCGAGGACCAGGCCGACGGCGATGAACGGCGTCACGACGACGATGACGTCGAAGCCGCGGCCGACCACGGCGCCGGCGTTCCAGAACCGGAGGGTCTCGAGCGAGGCGTTGTCGCTGAGTGCGATCGCCGAGGTCATCGAGCCGAGGAACATCGAGACGCCCATGCCGGCGAGCACCAGGGTCAGCGGCGAGCCGACGCCCCGGCCGAGGCTCGAGAGCCCGAAGACGAGGATCGCGGTGAGCGCGGTGCCGAGGAAGGCGAACCACACGTACTGGATCGGGGCGGTGAGGCCGCCGACGAAGGTGGCGCAGACCACGGCGAACGCGGCGCCCTGCGTGAGGCCGAGGAAGCCCGGGTCGGCGACGGGGTTGCGCGTGTGGCCCTGGATCAGCGCGCCGGCCAGAGCCAGCGCGGCGCCCGCGATCAGTGCCAGTAAGGTCCGCGGCACGCGCAGCGTCTGGATGATGATCGCGGCCTGATTGAGCTCGGGGTCCGCGGGGTTCGGTCCCGTCGTGTAGCGGTGCCACAGCCCGTCCCACACCAGCGCGGGCGAGAGGCTGCGCGAGCCGATCGCGAGCGACGCGATCACCGTCACCACCAGCAGTGCGAGCAGCAGGATCAGCCCGAACAGTCGGCGCTTGCGTCGGGCGGCGCCGGACGTCGGCTCCGGCCGCTCGGGCGGGGTGCCCCCGGTGGGGGCCTCCTCGGTCGCAGATAGGGTCACAATCGTAATGATAGGCTGCCCTTCATTCTATGGAAGGGGCGGTATGCGTCTGGTCTCGGCAGTGCTCGCGATTCTGCTCTCGCTCGCCCTCACGGCGTGCGGGTCGGCATCGGATTCGAGCTCGACGAGCGAGGCGCCCCAGGCGCCGCAGCGGGTCGCCTCCCTGGGCCTCGGCGACGTGGACACGCTCCTCGCGCTCGGCGTGGTGCCCGTGGTGGTCGCGCCGTGGGCGCAGGACGCGAAGGAGCCCGTCGGCGAGTGGGCCCGACCACTCCTGCAGGGCAAGAACCCGCAGATGCTGCTCGGCACCGGCACCGAGATGGACACGAAGGCCATCGAGACCCTCGCCGCGTCGAAGCCCGACGTGATAGTCGCGGTGAACTCCGGGTTCGACGATGCCACGTTCGCGCGGCTCGAGGCGATCGCGCCCGTGATCCGACGTCCCGCGCAGTTCGCCGCGTGGGGCGTGCCCTGGGAGGAGCAGGTCCGCGCGATCGCGGGCGGGGTGGGTCGCGCGACGCAGGGCGACGCGCTGATCGCCAAGACACAGGCGACGATCCGCCGCACCCAGGAGCAGCATCCGCAGTACCGGGGTAAGACGGCCGCCACCGTTCTCCCCAAGTCCGACGGCGGCTTCTACGCCTACGCCACCAGCGACGGCCGCGGCCAGGTGCTCACGATGCTCGGCTTCACGCTGCCCGAGACGGTGTCCTCGCTGATCCCGGCCGGGAAGTTCTTCGCCGAGATCCCGGCCGAGCGGGTGAACGTCCTCGACCTCGACGCGCTCGTGTACCTGGACTACGGCACCAAGGTCGACGAGGACACCGCCTTCCGCTCGCTCGCCGTGAGCCGCGATCATCGCGTCACGACCATCGACCGGACCATCGGCAATGCGATGTCGATGCCGAACCCGGTGACCATCGAATGGGTGCTTCAGCAGTTGCCGCCGCGGCTGCCCTCGTTCGCCTGACCCGCGGCGCCGCCGCTCAGTGCTTCGCCAGGAACATCCACGTCGGCTGGTTGCGTCCGCGGAGCACCTCGGTCGGTCCCTCTCGCCACCGCCGCCGCTCGGCGGGCTCGGCCGCGTCGAAGGCCGAGCCGGAGGCCCACGGCACCGTCGGGTCCTCCTTGGCGTAGGTCGACAGCCGCGCGGCCTCGTTGACGGGGTCGCCGATCACGGTGTATTCGAAACGATCCGCGGCGCCGACGTATCCGGCGACGACGGTGCCGTAGGTGACGCCACATCCGGCACGCACCTCCGGCACCTCCCGGGCGAGCCGCCGCATCATCGCCCGGGACGCCGACAGCGCGGCGCCGGCGGGGTCGGTCAGCGGGGCGGGCGCGCCGAAGATCGCGAGCACCGCGTCGCCCTCGAACTTGTTGACCAGGCCGCCGCGGCTGTTCACCTCGGCCACGACAACGCCGCAGAACCGGTTGAGGATCTGGACGACCTCGGCGGCCGGACGCTCGGCGGCCAGCGCCGTGGAACCGACCAGATCGATGAAGATCACCGCGACGGTCTGCTCGACGCCGCCCAGCTCGGGCTCCTGCTCGATCGTCGCGCGGGCGACCTGCTCGCCCACCTGCCGGGCGTACAGGTCGCGCACCCGCTCCCGTTCGCGCAGCCCCGCGGCCATGGCGTTGAACCCGGACTGCAGATCGCCCAGCGAGGTGCCGTCGTAGACCACGACCTCGGTGTCGTACCGCCCCTCGGAGACCCGGCGCATACCGGTCGTCACGCTCTTGACCGGCGCCGAGACGCGCGAGGACGAGAGCAGGTTGAAGGTCATCCCGGCGAAGAAGCCGCCCGCGGCGAGCACGCACATGCTCACGGCGATGCCGCGGACGGTGGCGGCGGGTTCGAAGAGCGCGAACAGCGCCACGGTGATCACGCCGAGGAAGGGCAGGCCCGAACCCAGCAGCCAGAGCCGCAGCGAGCGTCCCTGCAGACTCTGATGGCGCGGCTCGGGGCGGGTCACCTGGAGGGCGATCGCGGTCACCGGGCGGAGGCTGAACTCCGTCAGGACCCGGACGACACCGGAGGTCATCAGCCCGGCACCCAGGACGACCAGCGAGACCTTCGGCACCAGGTTGGGGTCGACCCGGCCGTAGAGCCAGCCGAACAGGATCGCGGCGCACAGCCACGCGGCCATCTCGAACCAGTAGAGGCGGCGCGGCAGCGCCAGGGCGTCGGACGCCTCCTGCTGCGTCGGCGGACCGTCGCCGCCCGTCCACCGCAGCGAACGGTAGACGAGCCAGAACGTGTACAGGTGGCCCAGGACGAGGCCGGCCGCGATGTACGACGGGACGGCCACGGTGTTGACGGTCTGCAGCTCGGGCCGTTGCACCGAGGGCTCGGGGATGCCGACCACGATGAGCATCGCGGCGAAGCCGCCGCCGAGGAGCGTCGCGACCGACGAGCTCACGGAGATCAGCGCGACGGTGCGGGCCCTGCGCTGCCGGGCGCCCTCCGTACGGGTACCGAGGAGCGGCGAGCCGTAATCGGCCCCGTCGTCCTCGATCCCCGCCAGGCGCCCGAGGGGCATCAGAGTGCCGCTGCTTCGCGGGCGATCGCGAGCTCCTCGTTGGTCGGGACCACGAGCACGGCGACGGTCGCGGCGGGGTCGCCGACGAGCGAGATCCGGGTGGGCTCGGTGATGCGGCCGGCGTTGCGCTCCGGGTCGACGACGATGCCGAAGCCCTCCAACCCGGCGAGGGCGTCGGCGCGCACCTGTGCGGCGTTCTCCCCCACACCGGCCGTGAAGGTGATGGCGTCGGCGCCGCCGAGGTCGACGAGATAGGCGCCGATGTACCGGCGGAGGCGGTGGATGTACACGTCGTAGGCGAGTTTCGCGTGCTCGTCGCCCTCGTCGATCAGGGCGCGTAGCGCGCGGAAGTCGTTCTCGCCGGCGAGGCCCTTGAGTCCTGAGCGCCGGTTGAGCAGGTCGTCGATCTGGTCGATGCTCATGCCGAGCGAGCGGCCGAGGTGGAGCACCAGCCCCGGGTCGACGTCGCCGCTGCGGGTGCCCATGACGAGGCCCTCGAGCGGGGTCAGGCCCATCGACGTGTCGACCGCGCGGCCGCCGCGGACCGCCGAGGCGGATGCCCCGTTGCCGAGGTGCAGCACGATCTGGTTCACCTCGGTCGTCGGACGCCCCAGGAACTTCGCGGCCTGTTGCGAGACGTACTCGTGCGAGGTGCCGTGGAAGCCGTAGCGGCGCAAGGCGTGCTCGGCGGCGAGCTCCCGGTCGATCGCGTACGTGGCGGCCGCGGGCGGCAGGTCGAAGAAGAAGGCGGTGTCGAAGACCGCGACCTGCTTCACGCCGGGCAGCAGCTCGCGCGCCACCTCGATGCCCTGCGCGTTGGCCGGGTTGTGCAGCGGCGCCAGCGAACTGAGCCGGCGGATCTCGGCGAGCACGTGATCGTCGATGAGTGTGGGCGCGTGGAAGGACCGGCCGCCGTGCACCACGCGGTGCCCGACGGCGGTGATCCCCGCAGGGGTGCCGGCACCGTCGGTGAGGTCGAGCCCGCGGGCCGCGAACTCCTCGAAGACCTGTCGCAGCGCGGCCTTGTGGTCCGGCACCTCGGTCTCGCCGATCCGCTCGACGATGCCGCCGTGCACCACCTCGCCCGTCTCCGGGTGCAGCAGTTGGTACTTCAGCGACGACGATCCGGAGTTGAGGACCAGGACGGTACCCGCGACGGCGCTCATGCCCGCTCCCCTCCCGCGGCGCGCTCCGCCGCGAAGGCCTGGGCCTGGATGGCCGTGATGGCGACGGTGTTGACGATGTCCTCGACCAGCGCGCCCCGCGAGAGGTCGTTGATCGGGGCGTTGAGGCCCTGCAGCACCGGGCCGATCGCGACGGCGCCCGCCGAGCGCTGCACGGCCTTGTAGGTGTTGTTGCCCGTGTTGAGGTCGGGGAAGACGAGCACCGTCGCCCTGCCCGCCACCGCCGAATCGGGCATCTTCGAGGCGGCGACTCCGGGATCGACGGCCGCGTCGTACTGGATCGGGCCCTCCACCAACAGTTCCGGCGCACGCTCGCGGACCAGCGCGGTGGCGGCGCGCACCTTGTCGACGTCCGCCCCGGTGCCGGACTCCCCCGTGGAGTACGAGAGCATCGCGACCCGAGGGTCGATCCCGAACTGGGACGCGGTCTGCGCCGAGGAGATCGCGATGTCGGCCAGCTGCGTCTCCGACGGATCGGGCACGACGGCGCAGTCGCCGTAGGCGAGCACCTTGTCCGCCAGGCACATCAGGAAGATCGACGACACCGTCGAAACCCCGGGCCTGGTCTTGATGATCTCGAAGGACGGCCGGATGGTGTGCGCAGTGGTGTGCGCGGCGCCGGAGACCATGCCGTCGGCCATGCCGAGGTGCACCATCATCGTGCCGAAGTAGCTGACGTCCACCACGGCCTCGGCGGCGCGCTCGAGCGTCATGCCCTTGTGCTTGCGCAGCTCGTAGTAGGCCTGGGCGAACTTCTCGACCAGGTCGGTCGCGCGCTTGGGATCGATCACATCGGTGTCTCCGAGGTCGACGCCCAGCTCGGCGGCGCGGGCCCGCACCCGCGACTCCTGTCCGAGGATGGTCAGGTCGGCCACCTCGCGCTGCAGCAACCGGCCGGCGGCGCGCAGGATGCGGTCGTCGCCGCCCTCGGGCAGCACGATCCGCTTCCGGTCGGCGCGAGCCCGCGCGATGAGGTTGTACTCGAACATCTGCGGGGTCACGACCCCCGGGTTGGAGACCTGCAGCGCCTCCAGTAGCGCGTCGGAGACCACGTACTTCTCGGTGAGCGCGATGGCGAGGTCCACCTTGCGCTCGGAGCCGGGACCCACGCGGCCGCGGGTCTTCGCCGCCAGCCGTGCGGTCTCGTACGTGCCGTGCTCCACGGCGATGATCGGCACGTTGGGCTTGAGGCCGTCGACCAGCGCCGCGGTCATCGGGTGCGGCATGTACCCGCCGTTGAGGATGATCCCGGCCAGCGAGGGGAAGCCCTTCGCCCGGTGCGCGGTGACCATGGCGAGCAGCACCTCCGAGCGATCGCCCGCGGCGATCACGGCCACCCCCTCGGTGACCCGTTCCAGGCTGTGCTCGGCGGTCATGCCGGCGACCAGCACGGACATCGCCTCGCGGGAGAGCAGTTCCGGGTCGCCCCAGAGCAGCTTGCCGTCCATCGCCTCCATCAGCTCGCCGATCGTGGGCGCGGTGAGAACGGGCTCCTCGGGGAGCACCCAGACGGGCAGCCCGGTGCCGGCCTTGAGCGCCTCGCACACCGCCTCGAGCTGTCGCGGGTCGCACCGGTTCGCGATGATCGAGGCGGTGTGGGCGTGGTTGGCCCGGATCTCGGCCATCGACTGCTCGGCGACGGCGACCACCTGCTCGGGCGTGCGGTCGAGCGCCTTCACCGCGAGCAGGATCGACGAGCCGAGGTTGGCGGCGATCCGGGCGTTGAAGGACAGCTCCGTCGGCGTGGTCACGTCGGTGTAGTCGGAGCCCAGCACCAGCACGAAGTCGCACTTGTCGGCGACGGCGTGGAACCGGTTCACGATCTCGGCGATCGCGGCGTCCGGATCCTCGTGCACCTGCTCGTAGCCGACCCCGACGCACTCCTCGTACTCGAGCTCGGCCGTGGCCTGCTCGATGAGCAGTTCCAGGATGTAGTCGCGCTGCTCACCCGTGGAGCGCGGGATCGGCCGGAAGACGCCGATCGTCCACCCGGTGGACGTGAGCAGGTTCATCGCGCCGAGCGCGATGGTGGACTTGCCGGTGTCGCCCTCCGGGGAGGCGATGTAGATGCTGGTCGTTTTCGGTGCTCGATCCGCGGCCATGGGATTTACTATCGCAGCCGCGGCTCAGCCGAGCGAACGCAGGCGGGGCTCGAGATCACGCCGGAAGTTGTCCAGGAACCGCTGCTGATCGTGTCCGGGGGCGTGGAAGACGAGGTGGTTGAGACCCGCGTCGACGTACTGCTTGACGGCGGCGACGGCCTCGTCGGGGTCGGAGGCGACGATCCAGCGCTTGGCGACCTGCTCGATGGGCAGCTCGTCGGCGAGGCGCTCCATCTCGGCCGAGCTGTTCACCGAGTGCTTCTGCTCCGCGGTGAGGGAGAGCGGCGCCCAGAACCGCGTGTTCTCCAGCGCGAGTTCGGGATCCGGGTCGTAGCTGATCTTGATCTCGATCATCTTGTCGAGCGCACCGAAGTCGCGGCCCGCGATCTCGGAACCCTCCTTCGCGGCGGGGATGAGCTTGTCCGTGTAGAGCTCCATCCCCTTGCCTGAGGTGCAGATCATGCCGTCGCCGGCGCGGCCCGCGTACTTCGCCACCACGGGGCCGCCGGCGGCGATGTAGACCGGTACCGGCTTCTCCGGGATGTCGAACAGGACGGCGTCCTTGGTGTGGTAGTAGTCGCCCTCGAAGTTCGTGATCTCCCCGGACCACAGCTCGCGCATGAGGCGCACCGACTCGCGCAGCCGCGCGAATCGCTCCTTGAACTCGGGCCACTCGCCCTGGAAGCCGGTGGCGTACTCGTTGAGCGCCTCACCCGAACCCACGCCGAGGAAGATGCGGTCGGGGTACATGCACGCCATGCTCGCGAAGGCCTGCGCGATCACCGCGGGGTTGTAGCGGAAGGTCGGCGTCATGACGGACGTACCGATCTTCACGCGCTCGGTGCGTTCGCCGACGGCGGCCATCCACGCGAGGGAGAACGGGGCGTGGCCGCCGTTCACGCGCCACGGCTGGAAGTGGTCGCTCACGGCGACCGAATCCATACCCGCGGCCTCCGCCGCCACCGCGATCTCCACCAACTCGCGCGGACCGAACTGCTCCGCCGATGCCTTGTACCCCAGCTGCAACTTCGCCATGCGACTCACACTACTGCGTCCGATCGCACACCGTCAGTGAGCGCGTCGACCCGGGAGTCCGCCGACCGTAACGGTGTTCGGCCGCCTACCGGGCTGCGGGGTCGTCCGCGCGGGAGGCGCCGTACTCGGTCTCGAAGACGCGGCCGTCCTTGGCCATGACGAGGCCGTAGGTGCTGACGATGACGGCGTCGGTGCGGGGATCCTCCTTGTCGACGCCGCCGTACACCTGCGAGGCCTGTGTGTCGTCGAAGGTCTCGCCGCGCTCGGCGCCGCGGACCAGGACGTAGGACCGTGCCGCGATCGCCTGCGCCTGCAGTGCGGCGACGCCGCCCTGATCGGCCCAGCCGGGCGAGTTCTCGACGGGCACCACGCTGCGGACGTAGTCCTCGATCCCGACCACGTTGAGCACGCCGTCGTCGCGGGAGACGAGCTTCCCGCGGTACCGGGCGTTGTCGCTGCAGAACCGCAGCACCTGGTCGGCGGCGATGCCCTGGTCGGCCGTGAGGGGGCTGATGGTGCGGTCCGCCGCGTCGACCGTGCCGAGCACCTGCCCGCCGCAGCCCTGCCGGATCGTCGCGGTGGTCCCCTGGATGCTGACGGCCTGGCCCGGCGCGACCTGCTTGCCGCCGACGAGGGCTCCGGCGGGCGCGAGCACGTCGACGCTTCTGCGCTCGCTGAGGCGGACCGTGACGGGGAGTCCCGTGTGCACGGTGCCGAGCGAGGTCCCCGGGTAGTAGTAGGCCAGGATGCGCTGGGCGTCCCACCCCTGTTTGGCGTACGTGAGCGCCCCGAGCTGACTCATACCGCGACCGTGCCCGCCGGACGCGCCCGGCGCGACGTCACCCGGGGCGTCGACGAGGGCGGCCTCGGGAAGACCTCCGGTCCCCGCCAGCACCCCACCGACCGCCAGCACGGGCACCGCAGCGACGAGCGCGGCACGCAGGGCGCGGCTGCGCCGCGACCGCCGGGGGCCGCCGTCGATCCACACGGGCATCCTCGGGTCTCCTTCGTCGTCGGCCACGCATCCGTGGGGCTGACGTGACTGTTGTGACTACTGAGACTCAAGTAAAGATCGAGGGTTGTCAAGCGGAACGCGCTCGAACGTCCGATTCCGCCACTCCCGGCAGACGCCTCCGGTCGCCCCGTGAACCGCGTGGGAGCGGAGGTCCTGCCGCCGGCGGCGCAGACTCCCGAGCTGCGAACGTCGGCCGGTCAGTGCCACCGCGCGCCACCTGCCGTCTTCCCGGTTTCGCGTCGAGCGAACGCATTGGACATGAACGTAACTTGAGGTCCTAGCCTTATATGCATGAGCATGGAGTCGGTCGCGTGGAGCACGCTGTATCAAGGGAACCGGTCGCTCGACGCACCGTCGCGGCGACCGAGTGAGACGTTGCGGCGGATGGGCCCGTTCGCCCGCCCGCACCGGTGGCGCCTCACCGCGTTCCTGCTGCTCTCCGTCTTCTCCGCGCTGCTCGCGGTCGCCACTCCCCTGCTCGCGGGCAAGGTCGTGGATCGCATCGTGGGCGGCGGCCCGACGAGCACCGTCGTCGAGATCGCCGCTCTCATCGCCGTGATCGCGATCGTCGGCGCCGGGGTCGATCTGCTCTCCCGCTGGTTCTCCTCCCGAATCGGCGAGGGACTGATCTACCAGCTGCGCACCGCGGTCTTCGACCACGTCCAGACGATGCCGGTGGCCTTCTTCACGCGTACTCGCACGGGCGCGCTGGTGAGCCGTCTCAACAACGACGTGCTCGGCGCGCAGCGCGCCTTCTCGGACACCCTGGCCGGCGTCGTCACCAACCTTGTCACCCTGGCGCTCACGCTGGGCGTCATGCTCAGCATCTCGTGGCAGATCACCCTGCTCGCGCTGATCCTGTTGCCGGTCTTCATCATCCCGTCGCGCAGCATGGGCCGGAGGATCGCCGCGATGTCGCGGCGCGCGGCCCGGCACAACGCGTCCATGAGCGACCAGATGACGGAGCGCTTCTCCGCCCCCGGGGCCACCCTGGTCAAGCTCTACGGCCGCCCGGAGATCGAGTCGCACGAGTTCGCCTGGCGCGCGGGCGCCGTCCGCGACATCGGCGTGCGCACCGCGATGGCCCGGATGACCTTCGTGACCATGCTGACGCTGGTCAGTTCGCTCGCGCTGGCCCTGGTCTACGGCCTCGGCGGCTTCTACGCGATCCGGGGCGACCTGCAGGCCGGCGCCGTCGTCGCGCTCGCACTGCTCCTGACCCGCCTGTACGTGCCGCTCACCGCGCTCGCCAACGCACGGGTCGAGGTGATGACGGCGCTCGTCTCCTTCGAGCGCGTCTTCGAGGTGCTGGACCTCGAGCCGATGGTGCGCGACGCCCCCGACGCGATCGACGTCGCCAAGGGCCCCACCGCGCTCCGGTTCGACGGGGTCGACTTCGCCTACCCCTCCGCGGAAAAGGTCTCGCTGGCATCGCTGGAGGAGGTCGCGCAGCTCGACACCCGCGGCGGCGAGACCGTGCTGCACGGGATCGACTTCACCGCGGCACCCGGATCCATGGTCGCGCTGGTCGGCAGCTCCGGCGCCGGCAAGTCGACGATCGCCCAGCTCGCCACCCGGCTCTACGACCCCGACGCGGGCGCGATCACGCTGAACGGCGTCGACCTGCGCGACATCACGGCCCGGAGCCTGCACAGCACCGTCGGCCTGGTGACCCAGGACGGGCACCTCTTCCACGACAGCATCCGCGCGAACCTGCTGCTCGCGAACCCGGAGGCCACCGAGGCCGAGGTCCACGACGCGCTGCGCCGCGCCCGGCTCGAGGACCTCGTGGAGCATCTTCCGGACGGCCTGGACACCGTCGTCGGCGAGCGCGGCTACCGCCTCTCCGGCGGTGAGCGCCAGCGCCTGACCATTGCGCGCCTGCTCCTGGCCCAACCCTCGGTCGTCATCCTCGACGAGGCCACGGCGCACCTGGATTCGACGTCCGAGGCCGCGGTGCAGGCCGCGCTCGGCGAGGCGCTCGCCGACCGGACGTCGCTCGTGATCGCGCACCGGCTCTCCACGATCCGCGCCGCCGACCAGATCCTCGTGCTCGAGGCGGGGCGCATCGTCGAGCGGGGGACGCACGAGGCCCTGCTCGCGCAGGGCGGGCGGTACGCCGAGCTGTACCGCACGCAGTTCGCCGATCAGGCGGCGTAGGAGTCAGCCCTGGGCGACGCAGAACTCGTTGCCCTCGGGGTCCTGCAGCACCGTCCACTGGACGCCCCACTCGTCGTGCTCGCGCACCGTCGTGGCGCCGAGCCCGACGAGGCGGGCGACCTCCGCCACGCGGTCGTCGGCGTGCAGGTCCAGGTGCATCCGGTTCTTCACCGTCTTACCCTCGGGCACGGCGAGGAACATCATTCGAGGCAGCGCGGGGTTCTGATACCCGACGGTGCGCATGAAGGCGTTGCCGTCGTTCTCGTCGACGGGTACGCCGAGCGCTCGCGACCAGAACTCGGCCTGGCCGGCGACATCGGCGCAGTCCAGGTTGATCATCTGCAGCGTGAGGGTCATGTCAGTTCTCCTTCGTCGGGGCGGCCTCGACGGGCCACCAGATCTCGGTGCGCAGGTCCGCGGGGGTCGCGGCCGCGCAGGGGTCCACGAGGTAGCGCTCGATGATCGACCCGCGCGCATCGGTGGCGTTCCGCGCGACCCACGCGCCGAGCTGCCCGTAGGTCTCGTCGAACCGCTCGTACGAGCCGTGGTGCACGGCGACGGCGCACCGTGCGCGGTCCAGCCGCCTGTTGCGCACGCGCCCCGTCACCGTGCCGGGGCCGGAGACGGGGATCAGTGCGGCGACCCGCTCGACCTCGGCGACCTGTGACGGATATTCGGCGAGCGAGGGACCCGTCACCGTCAGGCCCGCGGCCGCGGCGCACTCCTCGAGCTCGGTGTACGCGGCATTGAGGAATTCGGGGAGGCGGTCGTGCTCGACGTCCGACGCGATCTCGAGCACGTCGATCGCATCGAACTCGCGCAGATGGATCGGGGTGTTCGCGACGGGAGCCGTCGTGTCCTGCAGCGCGACGATGGCACACTCCAGCCCGGCCCGTCGCTCGCGCAGCACGGCCTCGTGCTCCGCGAGGATCTCCCGGGTCACCTCGGGATCACGCGCCTCGAGCACCCGCGCTACCGAGACCAGCGGCAGGTCCAGGTCCCGTAGCCGGGTCAGCACCGCGGCATCGTGCACCTGGGCCGCGTCGTAGAGCCGGTAACCCGTCGCGGGGTCGATCGCGGCGGGCACGAGGACGCCCTGCTCGTGGTACCGCCGCAGCTGCTTGACGGAGAGCAGGGTTGCGCGGGAGAACATCCCGATCGACATGAGGCCCGGCGTGGTCACGGATCGAGTATGGGGTCTCCCCCCGAGGGGAGGGTCAAGACCGGCACGGCGGGCTACGGTCGTGCGATGACCGTCTCCCCGCCCACCACCGCCGATCTGCCCCATCTGCGTCGCTGCGTCGACCTGGCCCGCGCCGCCCTCGACGACGGAGACGAGCCCTTCGGCTCCCTGCTCGTCCACGACGGAGAGGTCGTCTTCGAGGACCGCAACCGGGTCGCCGGTGGCGATGCGACACGGCATCCCGAGTTCGAGATCGCCCGCTGGGCCGCGGGACACCTCACGCCCGAGCAACGCACCGCCGCGGTGACGTACACGTCCGGCGAGCACTGCGCGATGTGCAGCGCCGCGCACGCCTGGGTCGGCCTGGGCCGGATCGTCTACGCGGGCAGCACCGCACAACTGGTCGCCTGGCACACCGAGTGGGGCGTCGCCCCAGGCCCCGTCGTGCCGCTGCCGATCCACGCCGTCGCGCCGACGGTGCCCGTCTCCGGCCCCGAGCCGTCGCTCGCCGACGAGGTGCGCGCACTGCACGCCCGCGCCGCCGGCGTCGCCCCGTGAGACGCCTCGCCGCGGTCGGCGCGGCGATCCTGCTCGCCGGGTGTGCGGCGGAGCAGCCGCCGGCCGCACCGTCGGCTCCGGAGATCGTCCGGTCGAGCGCCGCACCGTCGAGCGGAGGCGCCTCCTCGTCGACGGTGCGCCCCGCCCCGACACCGGAGGCGACCCGGGCACTGGTGCGCGCCGTCACCGACGGGGACCTCGCGGCGACCCGTGCCGCGATCGCCGACGGCGCGGACCTCGAAGCCCGCATCACGCGGGCCCGCACCGCGCTGGTGGCCGCGACGAAGTCCGGGCACACGCAGATCGCGCTGGCACTGCTCGACGCCGGCGCGGATCCGAACGCGAAGGACGACATCCAGGACTCCGCGTACCTGTACGCCGGCGCCGAGGGAATGACCGAGATCCTCGCCTCGACGCTGCGGCACGGCGCCGACGTGCGCAGCCTCAACCGCTATCGCGGGACGGCGCTGATCCCGGCGTGCGAGCACGGGCACGTGGAGAACGTGAAGCTGCTGATCGCGGCCGGCGTCGCCGTCGACCACGTGAACGACTCGGGCTGGACCTGCCTGCTGGAGGCCGTGATCCTCGGCAACGGTGATGCGAACCACGTCGAGACGGTCCGCCTCGTCCTCGACGCGGGAGCGCGGCCCGACCTCGCGGACCGCGACGGCGTCACGGCCCGTCAGCACGCGGTGAACCGGGGCCAGACCGCCGTGGTCGCCGCGATCGACGAGCGCCGGTGACCGGCGATCAGGCCGCTTCGCTGCTCGGCGCCTCCTCCTCCGTGAGGTGGTCGGAGAGGAAGGCGACGGCCGTCTTGTACGCGGCCCACGACTCGGGGGTCAGGCCGGCACTGACGACGAAGGCGTGCACCTGACCGTCGTAGATGTGCACCTCGTTCTCGATCCCGGCCCGGTCGAGCGACGCGTGCAGCTCCATCGAGTCCAGTTCCAGGGCCTCGCGACTCGCGGCGAACAGGATGCTCGGCGGGAAGTAGCGCGCCGTCTCGTCGGTGGTCATGTCCTCCGGGCCGCGCAGCGCCTCGGGCCCGCGGCCCAACACCTTGCGCAGTCCGCGGATCTTGCCGAGCGGGAGCATCGCGTCGTGCCGCGACGTGCGCGCGAGTCCGGCGCTGATGTCGAGGAACGGGGAGAAGCCGGCGAAGGCCGTCGGTCCCTGGATTCCCGCCTCGGCGGCGTACTGGATCACCTTGGCGCACACGAAGCCGCCCGCCGAGTCGCCCGCCACCAGGATCCGGTCGAAGTCGCCCGAATCGAGCAGCTCGCGGTACGCCGCGAAACCGTCGGCGACGGACGTGCCCACGCCGCCGTCGGGGTACTGCCTGTATTCGACGTTGTAGACCGGCACGCGAAGGCCACGGGCCAGCAGCACAGCGATCCTGCGATGGGTGTCGAGGTTGCAGCCGATGAACGCACCGCCGTGGTAGTAGACGAGGGCGGCCCGGGGGTGCGGGTCGGCGTCACCGTCGGGAACGATGCGCTCGGTCGGCACGCCGCCGAGCGTGATCTTCTCGATGCGGACGCCACGCACGGACTGCGGCACCCGGCTCAGGTAGGGCTCCGCGGCACGCAGCAGCGGCAGCGTCCGATCACTCATCGGGAAGACGCGGAAGAGCGTCTTCATGACTATGCGAACGAACCACTGCACGATCACGGCACGCGCACTGCGGCCACGATGGGCGATGACGGCCATGTCGAGCACTCCTTGTTACTGGCCAGTAATCTATGCTTCCAGCTTAGCGCCGCCAGCCCGTGCTGCGGCATTCCTGTGACCTGACACAATCAACGCGAAGTTCTGTGTTCTCTGTCGTGCCCATCTGCATAACCGGAGGAAGTCGGCCACCGTGGTCCCGAACGAGATCCCCCCGCAGTACCTGCTGTCCGCCTCGGCTCCGGAGCCGCGGACCCTGATCGACATCCTCCGGGCGACCGTCGATGCCTACCCCGAGGTCCCCGCCATCGACGACGGTGACGTCGTCCTGACCTACTCCGAGCTGTGGGAGGAGGTGCTCGAAGGCGCCGACTTCCTCGGCCGCAGCGGCGTACAGGCCGGCGACCGGGTCGGCATTCGGATGCCGTCGGGGCACCGCTCCCTCTACGTGGCCATCCTGTCGACCCTCGCCGCGGGTGCCGCGTACGTCCCCGTCGACGCCGACGATCCCCAGGAGCGTGCCGACCTCGTCTTCGGTGAGGCGCACGCCGCCGCGATCTTCACCGGCGACGGGCTGTGGCGCGCACCGTCGACCAAGGAGCGCGCGGCAGCGATCGAGGCGGGCACCGTCGAGCCCGGGAACCGCCTGCCCGTGCCCTACGACGACTCGTGGATCATCTTCACCTCCGGTTCCACCGGCACGCCCAAGGGCGTCGCCGTCACGAACCGCAACTCCGCCGCCTTCGTCGACGCGGAGGCGCGACTGTTCCTGCAGGACGAGCCGCTGCGCCCCGGCGACCGAGTGCTCGCCGGCCTGTCCGTCGCCTTCGACGCCTCCTGCGAGGAGATGTGGCTCGCCTGGCGCCACGGTGCGTGCCTCGTCCCCGCGCCGCGCTCCCTCGTCCGGTCCGGCATGGACCTCGGCCCGTGGCTCGTCTCCCGCGACATCTCCGTGGTGTCGACGGTGCCGACGCTGGCCGCCATGTGGCCCGCCGAGGCCCTCGAAGCCGTCCGCCTGCTGATCTTCGGCGGCGAGGCCTGCCCGCCCGAGCTGGCGCAGCGGCTCGCCGTCGACGGCCGCGAGGTGTGGAACACCTACGGCCCGACCGAGGCGACGGTCGTCGCCTGCGCCGCGCCCCTCGACGGGCGGGGCCCCGTCCGGATCGGCCTGCCGCTGGAGGGCTGGGATCTCGCGGTCGTGGACCCCGCGACGTCGCTGCCCGTGGCCGAGGGCCAGTCCGGCGAACTCGTGATCGGCGGCGTGGGCCTGGCCCGCTACCTCGATCCGGCCAAGGACGCCGAGAAGTACGCGCCGATGGAGACCCTCGGCTGGGAGCGCGCCTACCGGTCCGGCGACCTGGTGCGCCTGGAGCCCGAGGGCCTGCTCTTCGAGGGCCGCGCCGACGATCAGGTGAAGGTCGGCGGCCGACGGATCGAGCTCGGCGAGGTCGACAACGCCCTGCAGAACCTCCCCGGGGTATCGGGCGCCGCGGCCGCCGTGCGGAAGAACTCCGCGGGCACCTCCATGCTGGTCGGCTACCTGGCGTCGACCGACCCCGACTTCGACCTCAAGGCCGCCCGAGAGTTGCTCGCCAAGGAACTGCCGGCCGCGCTGGTGCCCCGGCTCGCGCTCATGGACGAGCTGCCCACGCGGACCTCGGGCAAGGTGGACCGCAATGCGCTGCCGTGGCCCCTGCCGGGCTCCGACGACACCGACACGGGCGATCTCGACGGCACCGCGGCGTGGGTCGCCGAGCGCTGGTCCGGCATCCTCGGTGCCTCGATCACCAGCGAGGACGCCGACTTCTTCGCCGAGGGCGGCGGCTCGCTCAGCGCGGCGCAGCTGGTCACGGCGCTGCGTGAGCAGTACCCCTCGGTCACGGTCGCCGACCTCTACGACCACCCGCGGCTGGGTTCGCTCGCCGCGTACCTCGACTCGCTGCGGCCGGCGGAGGTCGCCGAGCCGCGCGAGGTCCGGCCCACCCCGCGCTCGACGGGGATCGCGCAGATCCTGCTGTCGGTCCCGCTCACCACGCTGACGGGCCTCCAGTGGCTGACCTGGATGGCGATCGCCAACAACGTCTTCGCCTGGGCGACGGGCTCCGTCCTGCTGCCCACTCTGAGCTGGTGGGTGGTTCTGGTCCTGTTCCTGGTGTTCATCACGCCGATCGGCCGGATGGCGCTGTCCGTGATCGCGTGCCGGCTGCTGCTGGGCGGACTGAAGCCCGGCGTCTACCGTCGCGGCGGACCGGAGCACCTGCGGCTGTGGGTCGCGGAGCGCTTCACCGCCGCGTCCGGCGCCGAGAACCTCTCCGGCGCACCGTGGATGATCTACTACGCCCGCGCCCTCGGCGCGACCATCGGCCGGGGCGTCGACCTGCACGCGCTGCCGCCGGTCACGGGCATGCTCGAACTGGGCGACCATGCGTCGGTCGAGCCCGAGGTCGACCTCGCCGGGCACTACTTGGACGGCGACGAACTGCACATCGGCGCGATCAGCATCGGTGAGGAGGCGTCGATCGGGGCGCGCTCGACGCTGCTGCCCGGCGCGAAGATCGGCCGCCGCGCCGAGATCGGGCCCGGCTCCGCGGTCTTCGGGAAGGTCAAAGCGAAGCAGCACTGGGCGGGCTCCCCCGCGGAGAAGATCGGCAAGGCCGAGCACCCGTGGCCCGCCGATCGACCGCCGCGCAAGCCCTACTGGGTGTTCGTCTACGGCGTCAGCTCGATCCTGCTGGCCGGCCTGCCCATGGTCGCGATCGGCGCGGGCCTCGCGCTGATCGGCTGGTTCGTCCGCGACGACGCGTACCTCAAGGAGGCCGCGCTGCACGCGCTGGCGATCCTGCCGATCGCCGTGATCGTCTCGCTCGCCGTGTACGCGCTACTCACGCTCATCGCGGTCCGGTTGCTCGCGATCGGCCTCAAGCCCGGTTACCACGCCGTCCGCAGCCGCGTCGGCTGGCAGGTGTGGGCCACCGAGCGGCTCATGGACGCCGCCCGCACCTTCCTGTTCCCGCTGTACGCCTCGCTGCTGACGCCGATCTGGTTCCGCATGCTGGGCACCACGGTGGGCAAGGACGCCGAGATCTCCACCGCGATGGTGATTCCCAAGTTCACCACGATCGGCGACGGCTCCTTCCTCGCCGACGACACGATGGTCGGCAGCTACGAGCTCGGCGGCGGCTGGATGCGCATCGACGAGGCCAAGATCGGCAAGCGCGCCTTCCTCGGCAACTCCGGGATGACGGGGCCGGGACGACGGGTGCCCAAGGACGGCCTGGTGGCCGTGCTGAGCGCCACCCCGTCGAAGGCGAAGAGCGGCAGCTCCTGGCTCGGCTCTCCCCCGGTCCGGCTGCGCCGCACCGCCGGCAACACCGATTCGACGTTCACCTACAACCCGTCGCTCGGCCTGCGCATGGCGCGCGGCTCCGTCGAGACGGCGCGCCTGCTCGCGGTCTTCGTCAGCTTCGGCCTGGGCCTGGCGACACTGGTCGCGCTGAACTACTTCGCGATCAACGTCGGCTGGTGGCTCGCGGCGCTGCTCTCGGGCGTGACGCTGCTCGTCGCCGGCGCGATCGCGTGCTGTGTCGCCGCCGCGGCGAAGTGGCTGGTGGTCGGCCGGATCGGCCGCGAGGAGCACCCGCTGTGGTCCTCCTTCGTGTGGCGCAACGAGCTCTCCGACGCCTTCGTCGAGTGCGTCGCCGCGCCGTGGTTCGCGCACGCCGCCACCGGCACGCCGATCCTGAACCTGTGGCTGCGCATGCTCGGTGCGAAGATCGGCCGGGGCGTCTGGTGCGAGACGTACTGGCTGCCCGAGGCCGACCTCGTGACCCTCGGCGACGCCGCCACCGTCTCCCGCGGCTGCGTCGTGCAGACGCACCTGTTCCACGACCGGATCATGGCGATGGACACCGTGGTCCTCGGCAAGGGCGCCACACTCGGCCCGCACTGCGTCGCGCTCCCCGCGTCGTCGGTGGGCGACGGTGCCACCGTCGGGCCGGCCTCACTCGTCATGCGCGGCGACTCGGTCCCGGCGAACACCAAGTGGCAGGGCAATCCGATCTCGCCGTGGATCTTCAACCAGGGCAAGCGCAAGCGCGACTAGCCCGACGGTCCGGCCACTAGGGTGGTACCGGACACCTCCGACGAAAGGTCCCCCGTGAGCGACGGGCTCGAGATCACCCCGTTCATGCCGAGCGACGTGGCGGAACTGCTCGTCCTGCAGCGGTGCTGCTGGGTGGAGGAGGCGATCGCCAACGACAGCCTCGCCATCCCGCCGCTGACGGAGACGCACGACGACATCCTGCAGTGGGCCTCGCAGTGGGCGACCTTCGTCATGCGCCTCGACGGTCGCCTGATCGGCGCGGTCCGCGGCCGCGCCGAGGCGGGCCACCGCTGGCACATCGGGCGCGTCATGGTGGCGCCGGACCTCGCGGGTCGCGGGCTCGGCACAGAACTGATCTCGCTCATGGAGTCCCTCGCGCCGCAGGGCACGGAGGAGTTCATCATGTTCACCGGCGCGGGCAGCGAGCGCAACATCCGCACGTACGAGCGCGCCGGCTACGTCGTCTCCGATCCCGAACCCGCGCCGCACGGCGGCGTCGCGACCGTGACGCTGCGCAAGCCGGTAAGGTGAACCCCCGACCCCCGAGCGAGAAGGAAGTGGATCCGTGGTGCGCAAATCGGCCAAGCCGAAGATCGTCGCCGCACCGAATCCGCAGCACGCGCGCGCGGTGGACCCCTACATCCCCGGCCACGGCAATCCCGGCTACCGGGTCTCGCGGTACGACCTCGAGCTGACGTACAAGGTCGAGAGCAACCGCCTCGACGGCAAGGCGGAGATCACCGCCACAGCGAATGAGCCGCTCAAGCGGTTCGCGATCGACCTCTCCGATGCGCTGACCGCGTCCAAGATCGCGGTCAACGGCCGCCGTCCCCAGCGGTACTCCCAACGCGGAGGCAAGCTGGAGCTCACGCTCGCGAACGAGGTCCCCGCCGGCGCGGCGATGACGATCTCCATCCGCTACGCGGGCACCCCGCGTCCGATCCGCTCGACCTGGGGTGAGGTCGGCTGGGAGGAGCTGTCGGAGGGCGTCATCGTCGCCTCGCAGCCGAGCGGCGCACCGTCGTGGTTCCCGTGCGACGACCACCCCGCCTCCAAGGCCTCGTACCGGATCGCGATCACCACCGATTCGCCGTACCGCGTGGTCTCCAACGGCAGACTCGTCTCTCGCAAGGTCTCGGCGGCGCACACCACGTGGGTCTACGAGCAGGCGGCGCCGATGGCCTCGTACCTCGCCACCATCCAGATCGGCAGCTACGACGTGCTCAAGGTCGCCGAGAAGCCGGTGCCGATCCGCGCCGCCGTGCCCGCTCGCCTCACCTCCGACTTCCAGCGCAGCTTCGGCAACCAGGAACGCATCATGCGTGCCTTCACCCGCTGGTTCGGCCCGTACCCGTTCCCCGAGTACACCGTCGTGGTCACCGACGACACCCTGGAGATCCCCGTCGAGGCGCAGACCGTCTCGATCTTCGGGGCCAACCACTGCGACGGCACGCGCGATGCGGAACGGCTCGTCGCGCACGAGCTGGCACACCAGTGGTTCGGCAACTCGCTGACGCTGACGCGGTGGAAGGACATCTGGCTGCACGAGGGATTCGCCTGCTACTCGGAGTGGCTGTGGGCGCAGGAGTGCGGCGAGGCGACCACGCAGCAGATGGCGGCGCGCTACTACGCGAAGCTCGCGGCCTCGCGCGCCGACATCGTGGTCGGCGATCCCGGCCCGGACCTGATGTTCGACGACCGGGTGTACAAACGCGGCGCGCTGACCGTGCACGCGGTCCGCGTCGCCCTCGGCGACCCGGCGTTCTTCTCGATGCTCCACGAGTGGACCGCCGAGTTCGCGCATCAGTCGGTCACGACCGAGGACCTCATCACCCTCGTCGCGAAGTACAGCCCGGAGCCGCTGCGCGACCTCTGGCGGGCCTGGCTGTACGAGGCCGCACTGCCGCCGCTGCCGGTGCTCACCGCTCTCTGACCCGATCCGGCCCGTCCGTCCGCGAGGCGGCGGAGAATTTCTGTGGGGATGGTGTCGAAACGGGGTCGTCCCGTTCGACGCCTGTACGAGACACGCTCACACCACAGAAGAAGGACTGATCGATATGCCTCGTTTCATGGGATTCGTACGGATGGCGGAGGGCCCGGAGGTCGGCGCACCGCCGAAGGCGCTCTTCGACGCGATGGACGTCTACATCGGCGAGCAGGCCGCGGCCGGCCACTTCCTCGACGGTGGCGGCCTGTACGGCACGGAGGACGCCGTGAACTTCGTCGTCCGCAAGGGCGAGATCACCCGGGTCGACGGCCCGTACGCCGAGACGAAGGAGGTCGTCGGCGGCTGGTCGTTGCTGCAGTACGACACCCTCGAGGAGGCGATCGCCGCGTCGGAGGAGTTCGCGCAGTTGCACGCCACCCACTGGCCGGAGCTGAACATGGTCTCCACGCTCCGCCAGATCTCCGACGAGCCGCCCACCCCGTCGGACGCCTGACCGCGGACACCTGACGCCGGCGGTGGTCCCGCCTACGCTGGTCGACGTGCCAGCCGGGACCACCGCCGAAGCGATCACCGCCACCTGGCGGGCCGAATCCACGCGCCTCGTCGGCGCGCTCACCCGCATGACCCGCAGCATCCAGCTCGCGGAGGATCTGGCGCAGGACGCGCTGGTCGCCGCGCTGGAGCAGTGGCCGGAGAAGGGCATCCCCGACAACCCGGCCGCGTGGCTCATGACCACCGCGAAACGGCGCGGCGTCGACTCGATCCGGCGCGCCGAGACCCTGCGCCGCAAGACCGAGGAGATCGGCCGCGGCCTGCGGGAGGACGACGGTATGCCCGACCTCGACGCGCAGGTCGACTTCATCGAAGACGACGCGCTGCGCCTGATCTTCCTGTCCTGCCACCCGGCGCTCACCCCCGAGTCGCGGGCGGCCCTCACGCTCCGCGTGGTCGGCGGGCTCACCACCGCCGAGATCGCCCGCGGCTTCCTGGTCCCCGAGAAGACGATGGGACAGCGCATCTCCCGCGCTAAGAAGACGCTCACCACCGCCCGCGCCGAGTTCGAGCTCCCCACCGGCGAAGAACGCACCCGCCGCCTGGACGACGTCATGGCCGTCGTCTATCTGATCTTCACCGAGGGCTACTCGGCCGCCACCGGCGACGACTGGATGCGACCCGACCTCGCCCGCGAGGGGATCCGGTTGGCCCGCATGCTCGCCGAGCTCGCGCCCGGCGAGCCCGAGACCCACGGCCTACAGGCGCTCGTCGAACTCCAGGGCTCCCGCATCGACGCCCGCACCGATGCCGGCGGCGCCCCGGTGCTCCTCGACGATCAGGACCGGGACCGCTGGGACCGGCTCCTGATCCGACGGGGCCTGGCGGCACTCGGCCGCGCCGAGGAACTGGCCGCCCGGGGTGTCCCGGTGGGCCGGTACTTCCTGCAGGCCGCGATCGCCGCACAGCACGCCCGCGCGGCAACCCCCGCCGACACCGACTGGCCCCGGATCGCCCGCCTTTACGACGCGCTGGCGGAGGCCGCGCCCGGTCCGGTCGTCGAGGTCAACCGTGCTGTGGCGCACGGCCGGGCGTTCGGCCCCGAGGCCGGCCTGACGGTGCTCGACGCCGTCGACCCGGCGGCCCTGGGCGACGCCCCGCTCGTCCCGAGCGTCCGCGGCGACCTGCTCGCCCGGTCCGCGCGACACGCAGCTGCGGCCGAGCAGTTCGACGAGGCCGCCCGTCGCACCCGCAACGACGGCGAGCGCACCCTGCTGGCCCGGCGGGCCGCGGAGAGCCGTGCGGCAGGGGCGGATCCGTCAGCCTAGCCAGCGCGGCAACGCGCCGGCGGCGAGTGCCTCCGCCAGTGATGGTGCCGCCGTGTCCTTCTCGGACAGGATCGGCGCTACATCGTCGGGCCAGGCGATGTTCAGTTCCGCGTCCAGCGGGTCGACCCCGTGTTCGGCCGACGGGTTGTACTCGGAGGAGACGTGATAGGCGACGACGGCGCCGTCCGTGAGCGCGCAGAAGCCGTGGCCCAGACCCTCCGCGAGGTAGACCGTGCGGTGGCCCTCGGAATCGAGGCGCACCGTCTCCACGGCGCCGAACGTGGGCGAACCGACACGCAGATCCACGATCACGTCGAGGACGGCCCCGTGCAGGCACGCGACCAGCTTCGCCTGCCCGGGTGGGACATCGGCGTAGTGGATGCCGCGCACCGCACCCACGCGATTGACCGAGACATTGGTCTGCGCGACGACGAGATCATGGCCGGTGGCCTCGCGGAAGGCAGAGGCCTTGAACAGCTCGAAGAACTCGCCGCGCGGGTCCGGGCGGACGATCGGGTCGAGCACGAAGGCGCCGGCGATCGGCAGCGGCGTGACGTTCACCGGCCCTCCTCGAGCAGACCGTGCAGATAGGCGCCGTACCCCGATTTGCCGAGCCGGTCCGCATGCTCGCGCAGCTGCGCGTCGTCGATGAAGCCGGAGCGCCACGCCACCTCCTCGGGCGCACCGATCTTGGTGCCCTGCCGCTGTTCCACGGCGCGGACGTAGCCGGTGGCGTCCGCGAGGGCGTCGAAGGTGCCGGTGTCGAGCCACGCGGTGCCGCGGGGGAGCACCTCGACCGAGAGCCGACCCTCGCGCAGGTAGTGCTGATTGACGTCGGTGATCTCGTATTCGCCGCGCGCCGAGGGCGTCAGGTTCCGCGCCACCTCGACGACCGACGGGTCGTAGAAGTAGAGTCCGGGCACCGCGTACTGGGACCGCGGCTGCTCCGGCTTCTCCTCGAAGCCGATCGCGCGCCCGGCACCGTCGAACTCGATGACTCCGTAGGCGCGCGGGTCGGCGACCCGGTAGGCGAACACCGCGCCGCCGTCGACACCGTCGAAGCGGCGCAGCTGGGTGCCCAGGCCCGGGCCGTAGAAGATGTTGTCGCCCAGGATGAGCGCCACCGTCTGGTCCCCGATGAAGTCCGCGCCCAGCACGAAGGCCTGCGCCAGACCGTCGGGCCGCTCCTGCACGACGTAGCTGATCTGCACGCCGAATTGCGCGCCGTCACCGAGGAGCCGGCGGAACTGATCGGCGTCCGCGGGGGTCGTGACCACCAGGATCTCGCGGATTCCCGCCAGCATGAGCGTCGACAGGGGGTAATGGATCATCGGCTTGTCGTAGACCGGCAGCAATTGCTTGCTGACACCGACCGTGATCGGGTGCAGCCGGCTTCCGGTCCCGCCGGCCAGGATGATCCCTCGCATGCGCACAACCTTACGTCCCACCCAGGGAGCGCTACCGTGTGCATATGCATATCGTGGTCACCGGCGGCGCCGGCTTCATCGGCGCGAACTTCGTCCGGCGTACGGGCGCGACCCGTCCGGACGTGCGGGTCACGGTCCTCGACGCACTGACCTACGCCGCGAACGAGTCCACGCTGGACGATCTGCGCGAGCGGATCGACTTCGTCAAGGGCTCGATCACGGACCCGTCGGTGGTCGACGAGCTGGTCGCGGGCGCCGATGCGGTGGTGAACTTCGCCGCGGACACGCACAACGACAACTCGCTGAGCGACCCGTGGCCCTTCCTGGACACCAACATCCGCGGCACGGCGGTCCTCCTCGACGCGGTCCGTCGGCACGGGACGCGCCTGCATCACATCTCGACCGACGAGGTCTTCGGCGATCTGCCGCTCGACACCCCGGAGCGATTCACCGAGGACACCCCCTACCGGCCGTCGAGCCCGTACTCGGCGTCCAAGGCGTCGTCGGACCACCTGGTGCGGGCATGGGTCCGCAGCTTCGGCGTGCGGGCCACGATCTCCAACTGTTCCAACAACTACGGCCCGTACCAGCACGTGGAGAAGTTCATCCCGCGGCAGATCACCAACATCCTCGCGGGCGAGCGACCGAAGCTCTACGGCGCGGGCGCCAACGTGCGGGACTGGATCCACGTCGACGACCACAACGACGCCGTGTGGGCGATCCTCGACCGGGGCACGATCGGCGAGACCTACCTGATCGGAGCCGACGGCGAGCGATCCAACCGTGAGGTGCTCCGCACGCTGCTCGCCGTGATGGGTCGCCCGGCGGACGACTTCGACACCGTCCCCGACCGCCCCGGGCACGATCTGCGCTACGCCATCGATTCGTCGAAGCTCCGCCGCGAGCTGGGATGGGCGCCGGCGCACGCCGACCTCGACACCGGGCTGCGCGCCACCGTCGACTGGTACCGGAGCAACCGGGCGTGGTGGGAGCCCGCGAAGGCGGGCGTCGAAGCCGCCTACGCGCGGCGCGAAGGCACGTCCTGACGTCGCGGATCGTGTGATCTTCGACCGAACCGGAGCGGAAAGCACAGGTCCGGCACGAAAACCTGTTTCAATTGTCGCGACATCAACATGCGACCCGACCGTCCGGACACCCGCCGGCGGCCGAAGAGATTCCGAGGTGACCACCCATGCCGCCCGAAGGCACCCCCGCCGCCACCGCCACCGCTCCTTCCCCGACACGGGAGGATCTCGATACCGCGGGCCAGCGGGAGCGGCGCAAGCGCATCATCGACGCCACGCTGGCACTGGCCCGTAAGGGCGGATACGACGCGGTGCAGATGCGGGCGGTGGCGAAGAAGGCCGACGTGGCGCTGGGCACCCTGTATCGATACTTCCCGTCGAAGGTGCATCTGTTGGTCGCGGGCCTGGTGAGCCAGTTCGAGCGCGCGGGTGAGCGGATCGGGAAGGTGCAGATCCCGGGCGATACCGCAGCCGAGCGCCTGATGTTCGTGCTGGACCGCAACACCGAGGCTCTGCAGCGGGCTCCGCTGCTCACCGAGGCGATGGTGCGTGCCTTCATGTTCGCCGACGCCACGGCCGCCGCCGAGGTGGAGCGGGTGGGCCGCCTCCTCGAGGACATGTTCGCGCATGCGCTCGGCGTGGAGGACCCGGACGAGCGGCAGCGCGATACGTTCCACCTCATCGCCGATGTATGGATGGCGAACCTGGTTGCATGGGTGACACACCGCGCATCGGCCACCGAGGTGCAGAAGCGGCTCTCCGTGGCCGTCGATCTCCTCATCAAGGACTGACAACCGCGCAGGTCACGTCGGGTAGACCAAGGAAAAACTGAAACACGTACTAGTTTTGCCCCGGCAGTTGATACGCTCCTCTCGAAAATGAGGAGAGGACACCCGATGGTGGTATTCGGAGGCCCGGCGTGAGGGCCGCGGCGCTGTACCGGTTGTACCGGTTGGCCGCGATCTTCACCAAGAGCCTGTCCACGATCGGACGCTCGGTGGTGCTCGCCGGCGAGATCATCGCGTGGACGTTCCGCGGAGTCCTGAAGCGGAACTTCGCGGTCGGCGAGATGATCACCCAGTCCGTGACCCTGCTGCGGGTCACCACCCTGCCGGCCATCCTGGTGGCGATCCCGTTCGGCGCGGTCGTCTCCGTGCAGGTCGGTGCGCTCGTCGACACGGTCGGAGCGAACTCCCTGGTCGGCGCCGCGTCCGGCATCGGGATCATCCGCCAGGGCGCCCCGCTCGCCACGGGCGTGCTCCTCGGCGGCGTCTGCGCCTCCGCCATCGCCGCCGACCTCGGCTCGCGGACCGTCCGCGAGGAGCTGCAGGCCATGCAGGTCATGGGCGTCGACCCGATCGCCCGCCTCATCGCACCCCGCATGCTCGCGCTGATGATCATCGCGCCGATGCTGCTCGTCGCGATCGTGGCCGTCGCGATGGTCGTGGCCCTCACCGTCTCCGTCTGGCAGTTCGGCCTCAGCTCGGGCGGCTTCTGGTCCTCCTTCGGCGCCTTCTCGGCACCGTCGGACTTGGCCTTCGCCGTACTCAAGGCCGAGACCGGCGCGATGATCGTCGGCCTCGTCGCCGGTCTCCGCGGCCTCGAGGCATCGGGCGGTCCCCGCGGCGTCGCCGACGGCGTGAACTCGTCGGTGGTCCTGTCGATCACCCTGATCTTCCTATCCTTCCTCGGGCTCACCCAGCTGCAGACGATGTTCTTCCCGAGTCAGGTGGCCTGATGACCACCACCAACCCGCCCGCACCGGCGAAGCCGAAGAAGAGTTCCACGCTGGATTCGAAGCCCGCGAGCCTGATCGCGCGGATCGGCGAGGCCGTCGTCTTCGTCGCGCAGTCCATCTACCTCGTGCCCGTGGCCCTGATGAAGTACCGCGGCGAGACCTCCCGGGTCCTCAAGCAGCTCGCATGGGGTCGCGGGTCCGTCGTGGTCGACGGTGGCGTGGTGGTCATGATGGTCATCCTGGGCGCGGCGAGCGGCGCGGCCGTCGCCATCGAGGCCTACGCGGGCCTCAACCTCATCGGCTTCGGCCCGCTCACGGGTGTCATCGGCGGCCTGGCGAACATCCGCGAGATGATCCCGATCTCGGCCGGTATCGGCTTCGCCGCGCAAGCCGGCTGCCGCATGACCGCGCAGATCGGCTCGATGCGGATCGCGGAGGAGATCGACGCCGTCGAGGCGCTCGGCATCCGCTCGATCCCCTACGTCGTGAGCACCCGGCTCATCGCCGGCATCGTCGTGGTGATCCCCGCCTACCTGCTCACGCTGCTGCTCGCGTTCCTCACCTGCAAGCTGATCGTGGTCGTCTTCCACGGCCAGGCGCTGGGCACGTACAACCACTACTTCGAGCAGTTCCTCAGCCCCGGCGACATCGCGCTGTCGACGCTCAAGGCCGTGGTCTTCTGCGCCGCCGTCACGATCATCCACTGCTACTACGGGTTCTTCGCCAAGGGCGGCCCGGAGGGCGTGGGCCTCGCCAGTGGCCGGGCCGTGCGCGCCAGCCTGGTCACGGTGCTCACGCTCGACTTCATCCTGACCATCATGTTCTGGGGCATCACCCCCACGATCATCTTCAAGGGTTAGGGGGACCGATGTACGAACTGCTCGGTGGCACACCCGGTCGCCAACAACGCGTCTTCTTCACCGTCGGCGTCGCGGCGATCGCCGTGATCCTCATCGCGGCCCTCGCCGGGGTGGTGCTCTCCCGCATGCCCGCCTCCGATCCGCGGCTCGCGCTGACCGTCGAATCCGCCGACGTGGGGCCGGGCGTCAAGACCGGCACCCGGGTCACGTTGCGGGGCGTGCCCGTCGGCGAGGTCGAGTCCGTCGTCATTCCGCGCGCCGGGCAGGCCCGCGTGGCCGTCCGCCTCGATCGCGGGAGCCTCCGCGGCCTCACCGACGCGCTGTCCGTGCGGTACCAGCCCGGCAACTACTTCGGCGTCACCGAGATGGCGCTGGTACCCGGGCAGGGCGGCACCGACCTCCGCTCCGGCAGCACGCTGCGCCCGCGTTCGAGCAACGACACGATCTCCGATCTGCTCACGCGCAGCGCGGTGTCGGTGTCGGGCGTCATGACGCCCAAGCTGATCGAGGTCACCCGGAAGGCCACTCAGTACACCCAGGCGATCACGCCGCTGCTGCAGGTGGCGTTCGCCGTCGAACAGCAGAACGCGCGCTCGGTGAAGGTGCCGATCGGGACCACGCTGCGCACCGTCCGCACCACGCTCGACGGTGCGCCGGGCCTAGTCGAGGGGGCTTTCGAGGGCTGGTTCGTGCCGCAGATGCGGGGCGGCGAGGTGGCGGGCACGCTCGACTACACCGTCAACAACTACGACAAGATCGACAAGACCACGACCCTGCTCGGCACCGGATTCTTCACGCCGCTGGCCGACATGTTCGGCTCGCACGAGGCCGAGTTCAAGCCGGGAACCGTCATGCTGCGGGTCATCATGGACAGCACCACCAAGGTGATGCGCACCGTGAGCGTCCCGCGTCAGATCGTCCCGCTGATCACCGGCGTCAACAGCGCCTTCATCACCGTCCCGGAGGGCACCGCACTGCGCATGAACGTCGTCGCCGACCGACTCCCGGGTGCCGCATCGGTCCTGGAAGGGGGTCGATGACATGCGCGCCAAGAACACCCGCGCCACCATCACCCTCGCGATCGCCCTGATCGTCACGCTGGTCATCGCGGCGGGCATCTTCGCCGCGCTGCGCAACCCGGCCGGCGGCGAGACCCGCGACTACGAGGCGCACCTCTCCGACGCCTCGGGCCTCCGCGTGGGCAGCGACGTGCGCCTGCGCGGCGTGCTCATCGGCAAGGTCACGGCCGTCGACGTCCGCGGCACCGCCGACGGGAACGGCAACGAGGCGGTCATCGGCTTCTCGGCGCAGGACGACCACCCCGTCACCTCGACCACCCGGCTCGCGGTCAAGTACCGCAACCTGACCGGCGAACGGTTCATCGAGATCCAGCCCGGCAGTTCGGCCGGCGGCACGCCCACCACGTCGATCCCGATGTCGCGCACCACCCCGTCGTTCGACATCACCACGCTGTTCAACGGTCTCGCCCCGGTGCTCCGTACGCTCAGCCCCGAAGACGTCAACGAGCTGACCCGGAACCTGTTGGGGCTGTTGCAGGGCGACGACACGACCGCCGCGCAGACCTTCGGCGCGATCGACAGGATCACGGCGAACCTCGCGGACCGCCAGACCGTCATCAAGACGCTCATCGACAACGTCACCCGCGTCGCCAACATGATCAACGACTACTCGCCGCAGGTCGTGGAGTTCATCCTCAATTTCGATCTGCTGCTGACGAAGGTGCTCGAGAACCTCGACGAGTTCCGGCGCACCGCCACCTACGGACCCGGGTTCGGCGCCGCGACCAACCGGGTGCTCACCGCGCTCGGCCTGTCCAAGGACCTCGACGTGGAGAAGCTCGTGCGCACCGCCTTCCAGGATCCGGGCGCCGCGGTCCAGGCGATGGGCAAACTGCCCGGCCTGTTCACCGGCGTCGCGGCGCTGCTCGGCGCGCCGCCCACTCCCTGCTCGAAGGGCGAGGCCCCGCTACCGAACAAGGTGACCGTACTGACCGGCGGAACGAATGTGACGGTGTGCCTGAAATGATCTTCACCGGACGCCCGCCCTGGCGCGGGCTCGTCAATCGCAGCACCAAGCTCGGCGCGATCGCCGTGGCGGTGGCCCTCGTCATCACCGCCGTGCTGGCCTTCGTCTACCTGCGACCGCCTGGTCAGAAGGAACTCACCTTCGTCACCCAGGACGCGGCGCTCATCAAGCCCGGCGTGGAGGTGCGCGCCTCCGGCGTGCGCATCGGCTCGGTCTCCTCCGTCGAGCTCCGCAAGGACGACGTGCAGGTGACCACCCGCATCGACGACTCGGTCTTCGTCGGCGACCAGACCTCCGTCGCGGTCCGCATGCTCACGGTCGCGGGCGGCTTCTACGTGGCGGTGACCTCCGCCGGCCGGGCCGCCCTGGGCGACAAGCCGATCCCGCGGGATCGAGTGAGCCTGCCGTACAGCATCGGCGACCTCCTGCAGGACACTCCGGAGAAGCTCGAGCCCGTCGACCGGACGCAGCTCGCCTCCTCGATCAAGGCGCTGAGCACGGGCCTCGACTCGAACCCCGGCTCCGTCGACAACATCGTCGAGGGCGTGAACTCGCTGCTCGGCCAGCTCACGGAGCAGCGTGACCAGGTCGGCCGCATCATCAACGTCAGCACCCAGTACGCGACCGGCTTCGCCGAGCAGCGCGAGACGATCATGAACATGATCCACAAGGCGTCGCTGGCGATCGTCACGCTGGATCAGACCGCCACCAACTTCGGCATCGCCTACCAGGGGCTCGCCGGGATGTTCGGCAAGATCAAGCCCTTCCTCGACCTGTACTGGAAGTACCGCGACACCCTCGGCGACGCCTTCGCGAAGATGGAGACCGCGCTGAAGACCACCGATGTCACGATCCCCGCCATGATCGGCGAGCTGCAGAAGGGGATCGACACGATGCAGAAGACCCTGGAGAAGCAGGGCAAGCCGATGTCGCCCGACACCGTGCTCGCGAGCCGCCTCTGCTTCCCGACGGCGACGGTGAGCTGCTGATGCGCCCGACGAGGATCTCCCTGCTCGCCGCGACCGCCGTGCTCGCGGCGCCGCTGCTGCCCGCCACGGTCGGATCGGCCGCCGCCGCAGCCAGTACCCAGTGCGCCTACCTCGCGGACGGCATCGGCCTCTATCCGGACAACGACGTGACCCAGATGGGCGTGAAGATCGGCTCCGTCCGCAAGGTCGAGCCGTCCGGTGACGGCGTCAAGGTGACCTTCGACGTCTCCGGCCGCACGCTGCCCGCCACGGTGAAGGCCGTGACCCGCTCGACGTCGATCCTCGCGGACCGCTCGCTCGAGCTCGTGGGCAACTACTCCTCGGGGGCCACGCTGAACCCCGGCACCTGCATCACGCGAGAGAACTCCGCCACGCCGAAGTCGATCTCCGAGACCACGTCCGCGGCGACCCGCCTCGTCGACTCGGTGACCGAGGGCGGCGCCTCAGCCGACCTCGGCAAGCTCCTCACCCGCCTGGACACCGAGGTGGGCCCGTCGGTGCCGCCGCAGGCCGCGCGCTCGCTGACGAACCTGCAGACGCTGCTGAGCGACCCCGCCGGCTTCCTCGGCGACGTCACCACCGTGGTCAGCAACGTCCGTCCGCTGATGCAGAGCATGGATCAGCAGTGGGGCGAGCTGCTGCTCACGCTGCAGCACGTGGGGAACGTCCTCGACCAGTACGGCAAGGTGACCTTCCCGGCGGTGTCCGAGATCTTCCAGACGCTGCCCGTCTTCTTCCTGGTGGGCGACGACATGATGCGCCGATACGGCCACATCCTGCGTCCCGGCGGGACGATGGCGGCCGACGCCGTCAAGCTCGCGGCGACCGGCGTCAAGTCCAACGAGGCGCTCGCCCGCATGCTGCCGGTCTTCGGCTCGCAGATCGCGCCGTACCTCCCGCGCGGCGACGAGACGCCGTCCACCGTGGCGGGCGTGCCCGTCACCACCGTCGCCACCCGCGACCCGAACGCCCTGTGCGCGCAGATCAACGCGCAGGCTCCGGGTGCCTGCGCCGTGGTGGCGGGCAAGGCCCAGACCGCCACCGTCGATCTCATGCAACTGCCGTTCCAGGGAGGCCGCTGATGAACCGCACCCGCAGCGCCGTGCGCTGGCTCCCGCGGCGCGTGTCCGCGGCGATCGTCGTCGGCGCCGCCGTCGTCCTCGCCGGCTGCGGCGTCAGCCCCGCGAACATGGACATGCGCAATCCCCTCGGCGACGGCGATCAGTACGAGGTGAAGCTCCAGTTCGCCGACGTGCTGAACCTGCCCATCGGCGCGCGCATCTCGCTCGGCGGCCTGACCGTCGGCCGGGTGAAGGCCGTGGCCCTCGGGGAGGACGCCGCCACGGTGACGGTCCGTGTGGACAAGGCCGTCTCGCTGCCCTCGGACATCCACGCCTCGGTCCTGCAGGACACGCTCCTCGGCGAGGCGTACGTGCGCCTCGAGGCGCCCGAGAAGTCCACCGGCACGGCGGCGCCGCTGCGCGCCGGTGCCGTGCTCCCGCTGAGCCAGACCAGCCCGCCCCGGTCGGTGGAGAGCACCCTCACGATTCTCGCGGACTACTTCGGCAGCGGATCGGTGCAGGACGTCAGCAAGACGATCACGCGCCTGAACACCGCACTGCCCAAGGACCGCCCGCAGTTCGATCTGCTCTCCGCGCAGCTGAACCGAGACGTCACGGGCATCGGCGCCAACACCACGGAGGTGAACCGCCTCCTCGATTCCGCGACCGAGATGGCCGATCGGATCGCCAAGCAGGAGAAGAACTTCAAGGACACCCTCTCGCCGTACCACCTGAAGTACTGGTCGAATCAGGGCAAGCTGATGTCGAACATCGGCGTGCTGCTGCCCGCCGTCGGCGGCATGCTGCAGCAGGGATCCTGGCTGATCCCGCTGATGAACTCGTCGTCCGACCTGTTCGAGTTGCTCACCGCCGACATGGTGTCCCTGGGTTCGGCGATCCACGGCGGCTCGATCCTGGTCAACAAGAACCTGGCCCCGTTCCTGAAGAAGCCGGTGGTGAAGATCGACTCGGTGACCAACACCGCCGGGCAGGACGTCTCCCCCGGCGCGCTCAAGGTCCTGCGACTGATCGGACAGGCCCGATGACCCGCTCCGGAATCGCCTCCACCCTCGGCCTTATCGCGCTCGTCGTGGTCTCTGTGCTGCTCCTGGGGAACCAGGGCGTGCAGTGGTTCTCGCCGTCGGGACAGCGCACCGCGTACATCCGTCTGACCGACGCCAACGGTCTGCAGGAGGGCTCCCGCGTCCTCGACCGCGGCGTCGAGGTCGGCAAGGTCCGCGGCCTCACTGTCGACGCCGACCGTGTCGAGGTGGAGGTCGGATACGACAAGGACACGCGCATCACCGCGGGCGCCAGGGTGCGCGTGCAGAACCTCTCGGGGTTGGGCGAGACCTACCTGACCATCGCCCAGGGCGACGGTGCGGCCGTCCCCGACGGAGCGCGCCTCGAGGGCGTCGTGGACACCGCCGACTCCACCGTCGGCGCCCTGTCGAGCTCCCTGTCGCGCCTCATGAAGCAGCTCGATCCGGCGACCGTGCAACGCCTCCTGGCACGCGCCGACGATGCGTTGCCGGACGGCGCGCAGACGGTGCCGACGATCGATGCCGGCGCGGTCCTCACCGCCACGTCGATCCTGCGACAGCTGCCCGACATCAAGGACCTCCTGCAATCCTTCAACTCGATCACGCCGCGGGCGACCGACGTCGGTGCGCTCCTGCTCAGCCTCGACCAGCCGCTGCGCACCTTCGGCAAGGGCTACGGTGAGATGGCTCCCTACTCCGTCTCGTACATCAGTAAGGGCGACTACCCCAACGTGATCCGGGACGGCATGCTCGAGCTGTTCAAGGTGATTCAGGGGTTCGAGGACGGCGCCGCACCGAGCGTGCAGTACCTGTCCGAGCTGATGCTGCCGTCGGTCCGGGCGATCGCCGAGCCGCTGTCCACCATCAACGGCGGACAGTTGCTCGACACCGCACTCGCCTCGGTCCGCGGGCGCTCCGGCGCCGTCACGCTGCGGATGGCGCCGTCGGGCGCCGGCCCCGCCGCATCGCCGGCCGCGAAGCCCTCGGGCGCACCGTCGTCGAGCACCAAGCCCGCGGCCCCGTCGGGTCGCACCGCACCGTCCAGTACCCCCGCGCAGCCCCGCTGACGCGGGCCGAAGGAGAACCGTGGCCCTCGCGATCACCGATGTCCAATCCGCACTCGCCGAGTCGATCCGCGACTGGGCGGAGCGCGCCCGCCCGGTCGACGCGGTGCGCTCCGGCGATGCGGGCGCCGTCGAGAAGGCCTGGCGCGGGCTGGCGGACATCGGCGTTTTCGGCATCACGCTGAGCGAGGACCTCGGCGGGTTCGGCGGCACGGCCGAGGACGCCGCGGCCGCGGTCGAGGCCGCCGCATCGGTCCTCGCACCCGGTCCCGTCGCGGGCACCGTCGCAGTGGGCGTCCTGCTCGAGCAGTACCTGGGCGGCTCGGACCGACTCGGTGCGGTGCGCGCGGAGCTCGCCGCTGGGGAGGCCCGGGCCGCTTTCGTGGTCGACGGTGACGGTTCCCTCGCGCCCGATGCGACGCCGCAGTCACACCTGTTGATCGAGTCCCCGGCGGGCACCTGGCACCTCCTTCCGCCCGGGGCCGCGGGGGTCACCGTCGAGCCCCTGTCCGGCCTCGACACCTCGCGTCCCCTCGCCCGGATCCGCCTGGAGGCTCCCGACTTCGACGAGGCGACCGAAGTCCCCGGACTCACCGGGGACGACGCCCGCGCGGCACTCGCCGCATTCGCCGCCGCAGAGGCTGCGGGCGTCGCCGCGTGGACTCTGCGCACCGCCGCGGAGTACTCGAAGGTCCGCGTGCAGTTCGGCAGGCCCATCGGCTCATTCCAGGCGATCAAGCAGATCGTCGCCGATATGCTGTGCCGCTCCGAGCAATCGGCTGCGCTGGCGTGGGACGCCGCCCGGTCGGTGGGCGCCGGCGCGGAGCACCGTCTGGCTGCGGCCGTCGCCGCGGCGGGTGCCCTCGACGCCGCGGTGGAGAACGCGAAGGACGCGATCCAGGTACTGGGCGGCATCGGCTTCACCTTCGAGCACGACGCCCACCTCTACCTGCGCCGCGCCACGGCACTCAGAACGCTGCTGGGCGATACTCCCGGATGGCGCACGCGCGCCGCGGAACTCGCTCTCGCCGGGGTCCGTCGCGGCCTCGACTACGAGGTCGAGGGAGATCACCGCGCGGCCGCCGAGGAGGCCGAGCGGATCGCCGCCATGACCGCGGACGATCAGCGCCGCACCCTCGCGCGATCCGGTCTGCTGGTACCGCACTGGGATCCGCCGTACGGGCGGGGTGCGGGTCCCGCGGAACAGCTGGTCATCGACGGCGCGCTCGAAGCCGCCGGCGTCGAGCGCCCGACACTGGTGATCGGCGCCTGGGCCGCACCGACGATCCTGGAACACGGGACGCCGGAACAGGCCGAGCGTTTCGTCTGGCCGACGCTGCTCGGCGAAATCAGCTGGTGCCAACTGTTCAGCGAACCCGAAGCCGGCTCCGACCTCGCCTCCCTGCGGACGAGGGCCACCCGCGTCGAGGGCGGCTGGTCGCTCACCGGACAGAAGGTGTGGACCTCGCTCGCGCACGAGGCCGACTGGGCGATCTGCCTGGCGCGCACCGATCTCGACGCGCCGAAGCACAAGGGCATCACCTACTTCCTGGTCGACATGCTCTCCGACGGCATCGACGTGCGCCCGCTGCGCGAGATCACGGGCGACGTCCGGTTCAACGAGGTCTTCCTCGAGGACGTCTTCGTCCCCGACGACTGCGTCGTCGGCGCGGTGAACGGCGGCTGGCGCCTGGCCCGCACCACCCTCGCCAACGAACGGGTCGCGATGAGCGGTTCGGGCCTGGGTGTGCGCCTCGAGTCCCTGCTCGCCGATCCGGGTCCGTCGCCCGATCTGGCCGCCCTCGGCGGCCTCGTCACCGAAGCCGCCTCGTGCACGCTCCTCGACCTGCGCGCCGTCATCGCGAGCGTCGGTGGGCAGGACCCGGGCGCGGCGTCCAGCGTCCGGAAACTGGTCGGCGTGCAGCACCGTCAGGCGGTGGCGGAGGCCTGCCTGCGGAGCCTCGGGCCCGACGGTGCCCTGGCCGGCCCGGAGGATCCCGCCGATGCGCGGTACGAGTTCCTGCTCTCCCGGTGTCTGTCGATCGCCGGCGGCACCTCGCAGATCCTCCGCAACGTCGCGGCCGAGCAGTTGCTCGGGCTCCCCCGTTCCTGAGTCGTTCCGTACCGCGCGACTGGAACCTGTTCTAGTATTCGAGCATGGACGATTCCGCAGTCTCCGCCGCCGCCGACGCGCTCCTCGGCGCGTACGCCGCGTGCGCGCCGATCGACCCGATCATCGGCATGTTCCCCGAGGCCACGATCACCGACGCCTACCGGATCCAGCAGGAGCAGGTTCGCCGCTGGGAGGCCTCGGGCGATCTCGTCAAGGGCCACAAGGTGGGGCTCGCCTCGCTCGCGATGCAGCGCCAGATGAACGTCTACGAACCCGACTTCGGACACCTGACCGCATCCATGTTCCATCTGGAACAGATGCCGATCGACACCTCGTCGTGGATGCAGCCGCGGATCGAACCCGAGATCGCCTTCGTCCTCGGTCGCGAGCTCCGCGGCCCGGGCGTCACGGTGGCCGACGCGATCCGTGCCGTCGACTTCGTCGTCCCCGCGCTCGAGGTGGTCGATTCCCGGATCAAGGACTGGAACATCTCCATCGTCGACACCGTCGCGGACAACGCCTCGTCGGGCGGCGTGATCCTCGGCAGCCGTCCCACGCGACTGCAGGACGTCGACCTGCGGACCGTCGGATGCACCTTCCGGATCAGCGGCGAGCAGGTGGGCACCGGCGCGGGCGGCGCCGTCCTCGGCTCGCCGATCAACGCCCTCGTCTGGCTGGCGAACACCGTCGGGCCGCTCGGCACCACCCTGGAGCCCGGCCACGTCGTCCTGCCGGGATCGATGACGCGCGCCGAGCCGGTGCGCGCCGGAGACATCATCGTCGCCGACATGGGCCCGCTGGGCTCCGTGACGGCCGTCCTCGCCCCCTAACTCCCCCGGAACGGAGAAGAACATGAAGATCACCATCGGCGAAGCCTGCACCGGATTCGGTGTGTGCGAGGGCATCCGCCCCGACATCTTCGAGGTGAACGACGAGGGCTTCGCGGAGGCCACCGACGAGGGCCTCACGGATGCCGATCGGGAGGACGTCGAGTACGCGGCAAGCCAGTGCCCCACGCAGGCGATCACCGTCGAGTACTGACCCTCGTCCACGGCCCGGCCGTCGAATCCGCGCACGTGCCGCGTGCGCGGGATCCCGCGCGGTATGCGCGGATGAGTGGCCGCGCGCGCGGACAGAACGTCCCTCCGCACACGCGGCCACCGTCCATCAGGCCTTCTGCGCCGCCGACATCTCCACCGCGATGGCGATGATCATGTCCTCCTGACCGCCCACGTAACCGCGGCGGCCGCACTCGTAGAGGATCTCGTGCGCCGGCACGCCGTACCGCTCCGCGGCGCGCTCGGCGTGCAGCAGGAAGCTGGAGTACACGCCGGCGTAGCCCTGGACGATCGAGCTGCGGTCCATCACCGGCAGGCGCGTGATGTACGGCTTGACCACGTCCTCCGCGGCCGCCATCAGCGCGTCCTTATCGGTCCCGGTGCGCACACCGAGGCGTTCGAAGGTCGCGGCGAGGATCTCCGTCGGAGAGTTGCCCGCCCCCGCACCGAGCGCGAGCAGCGAGCCGTCGATCTGCTTCGCGCCGGCGCGGTACGCGAGCACCGAGTTGGCCACGCCGAAGCTGAGGTTCTGGTGCCCGTGGTAGCCGACCTGCGCGTCGTCGCCGAGCTCGGCGACCAGTGCGGCCACCCGGTCACCGGCGTCCTCGAGGATGAGCGCACCCGCCGAGTCCACGACGTACACGCACTGACAGCCGGCGTCGGCCATGATCCGCGCCTGCTTCGCCAGCGCCTCGGGCGTCGACATGTGCGAGAGCATCAAGAAGCCGACCGTCTCCAGGCCCAGTTCCCGTGCGGCGCCGAAGTGCTGGATCGAGACGTCGGCCTCGGTGCAATGGGTCGCGATGCGCAGCGCGCCGGCGCCGAGGTCGGCCGCGACGCGGATGTCCTCGACGGTGCCGAGACCGGGGAGCATGAGGACCGCGATCTTCGCCTGCTGGGCCTCGTCGACCGCGGCGGCGATGAGCTTGCGCTCGTCGACCAGGGAGAAGCCGTAGTTGAACGTGCTGCCGCCGAGTCCGTCACCGTGGGTGACCTCGATGAGCGAGACGCCCGCGTCGTCGAGCGCGCGCACGGTGTCGCGCACGTTCTGCTCGGTGAACTGGTGCGCCATCGCATGGCTGCCGTCGCGCAGCGACGTGTCGACGATGCGCACGTCGCGGTTCGGGTCGTTCCAGAGCTCGCCGTTGATGCCGGTCATGCCTTCACTCCATCCAGGATGCGCTGCGCCAGCAGCTCGCCCGCCCGCGCGGCGGCGGCGGTCATGATGTCGAGGTTGCCCGCGTACGTCGGCAGGTAGTCGCCGTTGCCGGCCACCTCGAGGAAGACCGCGACGCGCGCCTTGCCCTCCCAGCCGGGCCGAGGCTCGTCGTACTGCGGGGCCGCTTTCAATGTGTAACCGGGGACGTAGACCTGCACGTCCGCGACCATCTTCTCGATGGATGCGGTGATCGCGTCCCGGTCCGCGTCCGGATCGATGGCGCAGAACACCGTGTCGCGCATGATCATCGGCGGCTCGACCGGGTTGATGATGATGATCGCCTTGCCCTTGGCCGCGCCGCCGACCTCCTCGATCGCACGGGCCGTGGTCTCGGTGAACTCGTCGATGTTGGCGCGCGTGCCGGGCCCTGCGGAACGCGACGACACCGAGGCGACGATCTCCGCGTAGCTCACCGGGGTGACACGACTGACGGCGTGCACGATCGGAATCGTCGCCTGCCCGCCGCAGGTGATCATGTTGACGTTGGGCGCATCCAACTGGGACTCGAGGTTCACCACCGGACAGGCCAGCGGGCCGACGGCCGCAGGCGTCAGGTCGACCGCGACGATGCCCGCCTCCGCGTACCGGGGAGCGTTGGCGCGGTGCGCCTTCGCCGAGGTCGCCTCGAAGACGATCTGCGGTGGCCGTGGTCGAGCGAGGAGCCACTCCACCCCCTCCGCCGACGTCTCGAGACCGAGTTCGGCGGCGCGTTTCAGGCCGTCCGATTCGGGGTCCACGCCGACCATGTAACGCACGTCCACGTGCTCGCTCCGCCGCAGTTTGGCCAGCAGGTCCGTGCCGATATTGCCCGGGCCGACGATGGCCGCAGTCACCTTCTCCGTCATGCCCCCATGGTCGGTCCTCGCGAGCACGCACGTCCACGTGTCTGTTCCGCTCAGCGGGACGTGATGACGACTCCGCAACCATATTGACGAAACCAGCGGTTCGTCTTAGATTCAAGACGAATATAGCTTGTTGTCTCATCGAGAGGGCGGGACATGCCGACAACCACCTTCGCGCCGCGCTCCGCCGACACCTGGTCCGATCCCTTCCCTCTGTATCGCGATCTCCGTGCTACGGGCGCCGTGCACCGGGCAGGTCCGCTCGACGGCGAGGAGCTCGAGTACTACGTGCTGCCCCGCCACGCCGACGTCTGGCGAGCGCTACGTGAGCCCGGAGAATTCTCGTCCGCGCAGGGGTTGACCCTGCACTACGGCGAGCTGGAGAAGATCGGTCTCCAGGAGAATCCGCCGATGGTGATGCAGGACCCGCCGGTGCACACCGCCTTCCGTCGCCTTGTCGCCCGCGGCTTCACCCCGCGGCAGGTCGCCGCGATCGAACCCGAGGTCCGGGCCTTCGTGATCGAACGCGTCGAGCGCCTCCGCGCGCAGGGCGGTGGCGATATCGTGCGCGAGCTGTTCAAGCCGCTCCCGTCCATGGTCGTCGCGCACTACCTCGGCGTACCCGCCGCGGACCGCGGGCGGTTCGACGACTGGACCGAGAGCATCGTCGCCGCGAACTCCGGCGGTGGCGACCTCGCCTCGGTCGTCGCGACCGCCGCCGACGCCGTCGGTGAGCTGATGGCCTACTTCGCCGACCTCATCGAACGGCGGCGCACGGAGCCGGAGGACGACGTCGTCTCACACCTCGTGGCCGCCGGTGTCGGCGCGGACGACGATGCCGCGGGCGTGGTCTCCATCCTCGGCTTCACGTTCACGATGGTGGCCGGGGGCAACGACACCACGACGGGACTGCTCGGCGGAGCCGTGCAACTGCTCCAACGACGCCCCGACCAACGGCGACTCCTGGTGGAGGACCCGGCACTGATCCCCGGCGCGGTCGAGGAGTTCCTCCGGCTCACCTCGCCGGTGCAGGGGCTCGGGCGCACCACCACCCGCCCGGTGGACATCGACGGCACGGTGATCCCGGCGGACCGACGAGTACTCCTGCTCTACGGCTCCGCCAACCGCGACGAACGGGTCTTCGGCCCGGACGCCGACGAACTCGACGTCGTGCGGAATCCACGCAACATCCTGACCTTCGCGCAGGGCGCCCACCACTGCCTCGGCGCCGCGGCCGCCCGGATGCAGTCGCGCGTGGCCCTTGAGGAACTCCTCGCGCGCATTCCCGGTTTCACGGTCGATATCGGCGGTGTGCGCTGGGCGCCGGGGGCGTACGTGCGCCGCCCGACGGCCGTGCCGATCTCCGTAGGATGACCGCCATGACGTCCGCCGCGAAGAACAGTTGGTCCGAGGCCACCAGGTCCGGCGCGGCGGAGCGCATCCTCGACGCCGCCTCCGGCATGTTCGCGGAGCACGGTGTCGCCGCGGTCGGCATGGACGACATCGCCCGCGCCGCGGGGTGCTCCCGCGCCACGCTCTACCGGTACTTCGCCAACCGCGAGATGCTGCGATCCGCCTACGTGCTCCGCGAGATGTCCAGGGCTCTCGACCATCTCACGACGAGCGGACCTGCCACGGGGGACGCCTCGGAGCGCCTCGTCGCCGTGATCGAGGCGGCCGTCGCCTACGTGCGCGACCGGCCGGAGCTACTCGCCTGGTTCGCCTCGGAGGATTTCGCCGTGGGTCCGGTCCTGGCCGAGAACATCGACGCACTCGCCGCGGCGGCGACGCGCACCCCCGTCGCCGCCGACCTACCGGAGCTCGCCGACCCGCTGGTCTTCGACTGGGTCGTCCGGGTGATCGTCGGTCTGCTCGCGCACCCCGGCGCGAGCGCCGCGTACGAGCACGAGCTCCTGGTCCGGTTCGTCGGGCCGATCGTCCGCGGATAGACCCACGACGAGGACGGGCCCTGGCACACTGGTCGCATGCGTCCCGCTGAGCGGAACGACGGGGCCACCGTCGACCGGATCTCCGCACTGCTGTCGTCGTACCGGCCCGGCGACGGCGGGCTCGGCGTCTCCGAGTTGGCGCGGCGCACCGGGCTGCCCAAGTCGACGGTGCACCGCCTCACGGGGCACCTGGTCTCCGCCGGCCTGTTGGAGCGTTCCGGAACCGATCTGCGGCTGGGCCTGCGACTGTTCGAGATCGGCCAGCTCGCCACCGGCCACCGCGATCTCGTCGACGCGGCGCGTCCGGTGCTCGCGGACCTCCGCTCGGCGACCCGCAACACCGTGCACCTGGCCCGGCTCGAGGGCATCGAGGTCGTCTATTTCGAGGTCCTCCCGGGTCCGGACGCACCGGACCTGCCGTCCCGCGTGGGCGGGCGGATGCCGGCGCATGCGACCGGGGTCGGCAAGGCGATCCTCGCGTTCGCGGACGCGCCCGCACTCGACGCGGTCATCGCGGCCGGGATGCCGCGCCTGAGCACCCGCACCATCACCTCGCCCACGGTCCTGCGCCGCCAGCTCGAGCGCGTCCGCGATGAGGGCGTCGCGTACGAGCGGGAGGAGTCCGGCAACGGCACGGTCTGCGTCGCCTGCCCCATCCTCGACGCAGATGACGCCCCCATTGCAGCGATCTCCGTGGCGGGCTGGAGCAACCGCATGCGCCCGGAACGCGTCGGCCCCGCCGTGCGCGCCGCCGCCCTCACCCTTTCCCGCGTCGCGGGAGCGCGCGACTAGGTCCCCTCCACGTCGATGACGACCTTGCCGAGAACGCCGCCCTCCTCCAACCGACGATGCGCACCGGCGGCATCTGCGAGCGGGTACGTCGCGTCGAGGACCGGTCGCAGCGCTCCGCGGTCGACCATCCGCGCGAGCTCCGCGAGCAGGGCCGGGTCGGGTGCGCCACGGAAGAAACGGATCCGGCGGTCACCGTGGATCGCCGACGCGGCGATCGTCCCCAGGCTTCGAATCGTGCGATCGGTATCGAAACGCACCGTCACCATGCGTCCGCCCGGTGCGAGCAAACGCCGGAAGTCGCTCAGATCGGTTCCGACGGTGTCGATCACGACGTCGAACGTGCCGAGGCCGTCGGGGCCGGTCCGCCGGTAGTCGACGGCCCGATCGGCGCCGAGACCGGACACGAAGTCCAGGGCGCCCGCGCCGGCCAGTCCCGTCACCGGACCCGCACCGAGCGTCTTCGCGACCTGGACGACCGCACTGCCGACACCGCCTGCCGCGCCGCGCACCAGCACGCTCTCGCCCGGGCGCAGGCCCGCCTCGCGACGCAGGGCGAGCAACGCCGTGAGCCCGCCCACCGGGAGGGTCACTGCTTCGACGGGCGACAACGACCGTGGTGCGGCGGCGATCTGATCGGGCCGGACGACGACGTACTCGGCCAGGCTGCGCAGCGCCTGACCCGACGCATCGGGCTTCTCGCTCAGCAGGCCCCACACCCGATCGCCCACAGCGTGTCCGGACGTCGCGGGGCCGGCCGCGGCGACCTCGCCGACGAAGTCCAGCCCGGTGCGCCGGGGGAACGGCCCGCGCATCAGCCACGACGGCAGGCCGCCCGAGCGGACGATGAGCTCGCCACCGTTCACCGAGACGGCGCGCACGCGCACCAGCAGCTCGTCGTCACCGATCGCGGGGATCGGCACCTTGCCCTCGTAGAGCACCTCAGGCGGACCGTAGCGATCGAACAGGGCGGCACGCATGGAGGATTCGTCGTGTGTCATGTCCGGGACAACCGTCGGGCCCCCGTGCGGCTTCCGCCCGCCGATAAACTGAGAGACATGAACGCCGATCGGTCTCATCTCGCCGGGAGCGAACGCATCCTGCGGACCGACGCCCGGCGCAACCGGGAGCGCATCGTGCGCGCCGCCCGCGAGGTGTTCACGGCCCGCGGCATCGACGCTCCGCTCGCCGCGGTCGCGCGACGCGCCGGGGTCGGCGTCGCGACCCTGCACCGCAGGTTCCCCACGCGCGACCAGCTCGTCGCGGAGGCCTTCGGGGAGCAGTTCGGCGCCTGCACGCACGCGCTCGAGAAGGCGATCGACGACCCCGACCCGTGGCGCGGCCTGAGCGCCCTGGTGCACACCGTGTTCGCGCTGCAGGCCGGCGATCGAGGATTCACGCAGGCCTTCCTCGATCGCCATCCCCGCGCAGCGGAATCCACGAAGCTCGACGAAGCGGAGCGCGCCCTGAACGCGCTGGTCGACCGATGCCGCGACGCAGGAATGGTGCGACAGGACGTCACGTCCGCCGACGTCACCCTCGCGTTCCTGGCGAACGCCGGTCTCGTGGCCCGGGGCTCCGTACCGCGGTCCGCCTCCGCGCGCTTGGCCGGGCAGCTCCTGCGCGCCTTCGCCGTCTCCGACGGCTCGCCGCTACCGCCGTCCCCGGCCCTTCCCCTGCGCCCGCTGCTGAGCGGGACCGTCAGAAGTGCAGGGCCAGATCCGGTTCTCCGGCGCCCGTGAAGTCGACGACGGCGAGGCCGCGGCGCGCGCCGTCGTAGACGGTGGCGGTGACCGTCCGGCCGGACGCGAGAACCTTTCCCACCTGTAAGCCGCGCAGGTGGAGCAGGTCGGCGGCCCGTCGACGGCCCCGCCCGCCGACGCCGCGTACCCCGCCGAGGAAGCCCAGCGCGGCACGGGCGCCCAGCGTGCGGAACAGCCGGGGGCCGAGGAGTGCGCCGGCGGCGAGCCCGCGTGGACCGGAGAGCAGGAGCGCGGCGATCATCCCGCGCAGTTCCCAGTGCGCGTACAGGCCGGTGATGGCGGCGCCGCCGGGACCGTCGGTCACGGTGTACCGCAAGTGCATCGGGATGTGCAGCGTGACACCGGTGCTCATGGTGGTGTGCACCGTGAGGTCGCGGATCATCAGGCCCTCCCGCTCACCCGGGAGGATCAGGTCGTGGTCGACCTCGAAGACGATCCGGTTGGGCGCGATGAACATGTCGTAGAACCGCGCGATCGCCGCGGGGTCCGTCTGCGGCGGCGGCCCCACCGGATCGTGGACGGCGCCGCCGGGGGCGAACAGCGCCGTCCAGGCGTCCTTGTCGTGCGCAGCGACGGCGGCGGGCGAGGCCTCGACCACCCGCCGGATCGCTTCCGTGCCGGGCATCTAGAGCTTCAGCGCGTGGGTCGCGGTCGCGCCGCCGTCGGCGACGAACTCGGCGCCCGTGCTGTAACTCGCCTCGTCGGACGCGACGAAGAGCACGAGCGAGGCGATCTCGTCGGCGGTGCCCTGGCGTCCGATCGGCAGACGCTGCTTGAGCCAGTCGGTGGGCGGCTCGTTACCGCCGAGGGCGTCGGCCACCATCGCGGTATCGATCATGCCGGGGTGCACCGAGTTGACGCGGATGCCGTACTGGCCCAGCTCCATCGCCGCGGCCTTCGTCATACCCCGGATCGCGAACTTGCTGGCCGTGTAGGCGGTGAGATAGGGCATGCCGCCCAGCCCCTCGACCGAGGAGGTGTTCACGATCGCCCCGCCGCCGGCCGCCTTCATCGGCTCCACCGCGGCTCGCATACCGAGGAAGCAGCCGAACTGGTTGATCCGGATCACCCGCTCGTAGTCGGCGAGGGCGGTCTGCTCGAGCGCCGAGAAGAACAGCACGCCGGCATTGTTCACCAGCACGTCGAGCCCGCCGAAGCGCTCCTGAACCTCCGCGACCGCGGCGGCCCAGTCGTCCTCGCTCGTCACGTCGAGATGCCGGTACACCGCTGCGTCGCCGAGCCCGGCGGCCAGCGCCTCGCCCTGCTCGTCCAGGACGTCGCCGAGCAGCACCTGCGCGCCCTCGGCGACGAACCGTCGCGCGACGGCCGCGCCCTGCCCGCGTGCGGCGCCCGTGATGAGCGCCCGCTTCCCCTGCAGTCGTGCCATGAGAACTCCTAGCCTTCCAGCTGTGCTGCGACGAACATGCGGTCGTCGCGGTCCGCGAAGTAGCCGCCCACCGCAGCGGCGAGACCGGCCTCGTCCCACTGGCCGCCGTCGGCGTCGAAGCGCGCCTCCAGGCTGGGCGGCGCCATCAGCGCGACCATGCCGCCGTGCACCACGAAGACCTGACCGTTGACCTTCTCGGCCTCCGGCCCGGCGAGGAAGCGTACGAAGCGCGCCACGTGATCGACGGACAGGGGGTCGACGGTGCCGTCGGGGGCGTCCCCGAAGACACCCTCCGTCATGGCGGTCCGCGCACGGGGGCAGATCGCGTTCGCGCGGACGCCGTACCGTCCGAGGCCGCGCGCGGTGGCGATGGTCAGCGCGGCGATGCCGGCCTTCGCCGCGGCGTAGTTGGGTTGGCCGACGGAACCGAAGAGGAAGGCCTCCGAGGACGTGTTGATCACGCGCCCGTAGACCTCGCCGCCCGATGCCTTGGCGGCGTCGCGCCAGTACGCCGAGGCGTTCCGCGAGAGCAGGAAGTGCCCGCGCAGGTGCACGCGGACCACCGAGTCGAACTCCTCGTCGCTCATCGAGAAGATCATCTTGTCGCGGCAGAAGCCGGCATTGTTGACCACGATGTGCAGGCCGCCCAGGCCCTCGGCCGCGGCCATCAGCGCGTCGGCGGTGTCCCGGTCCCCCGAGTCGCCGAGCACCAGCTCGGCGCGCCCGCCGTCGGCCCGGATCTGCGCGACCACCTCCTCCGCCGCCGGCGAGACGTCGCCCACCACGACCGCGGCGCCGCCGCGGGCCAGCGCGAGCGCCTCGGCCCGGCCCAGCCCGGCGCCCGCGCCGGTCACGATCGCCACCTTGCCGTCGAGGCCCGCTACGTCTGCCTGCGTCATGTGCAACCCTTCGATTTCGAGAACGTGTTCACTATGGAGCGTGCGCTCCTCATAGAAGGAAAATACTGCCGAGAGCGCGGTTTCGTTCCGCTTTTCTAGAACTTGTTCTACAGTGGCGCCATGCGGATCGACTATGCGCCGGAACAGCAGCAGCTGCGCGCCGAGCTGCGCGCGTACTTCGCCCAGCTGATGACCCCCGAGCGCCGCGAGGCGCTGCTCGGGCCCGGCGGCGAGTACGGCGACGGGGAGGTCTACAAGGAGATCACCCGCACCCTCGGCAAGGACGGGTGGCTCGCCATCGGCTGGCCCGAGGAGTTCGGCGGCCAGGCCCGCCCCATGCTCGACCAGCTGATCTTCACCGACGAGGCCGCGGTGGCCGGCGTCCCCGTGCCCTTCCTCACCGTGAACACCGTCGGCCCCGCGATCATGGCCGGGGGCACCGAGGAGCAGAAGGCGGAACTGCTGCCCGGGATCGCCGCCGGCGAGACCCACTTCTCCATCGGTTACTCCGAGCCGGAAGCCGGCACCGACCTCGCCTCCCTGCGCACGCGCGCGGTCCGCGACGGCGACGACTTCGTCGTCAACGGCCAGAAGATGTGGACCTCGCTCATCGAGTACGCGGACTACATCTGGCTCGCGGCGCGGACCGACCCCGAGGCGCAGCGCCACCGCGGGATCTCGATCATGGTCGTGCCCACCGACGCCGAGGGCTTCTCCTGGACCAAGGTGCACACCGTCGCGGGCCCCGGCACGTCGGCGACCTACTACCAGGACGTGCGCGTGCCCACGAGTTCCGTCGTGGGCGAGCTGCACGGCGGCTGGAAGCTCATCACGAACCAGCTCAACCACGAGCGGGTGGCGCTGACCTCGGCCGCCCCGCTGCTCGACTCCGAGCGCCAGGTGCGGCACTGGGCGCAGAACACCAAGCTCGCCGACGGCACGCGCGTGATCGACGCCGAGTGGGTGCGCACCCACCTCGCCCGCGTCTACGCCCACGCCCAGTACCTCAAGCTGCGGAACTGGAAGATCGCCTGGGCCGCCGACCACAGCGAACTCGGCCCCGCCGACGCCTCCGCGACCAAGGTCTTCGGCACCGAGTACGCCACCGAGGGCTATCGCCTGCTGATGGAGGTGCTCGGCACTGCGGGCATCGTCCGCGCCACGTCACCGGGCACGCTGCTGCGCGGCAGGATCGAGCGGCTCCACCGCAGTTCGCTGATCCTCACCTTCGGCGGCGGCACCAACGAGATCCAGCGCGACCTGATCGCGGGTGCGGGACTGCACCTGCCCGTGAGCCGCTGAGCGAAGGAGGCAAACCATGGACTTCACCGTTCCCGAGGCGCAGAGCGACCTCGCCGTGCTCACGCGACGCATCGCCGAGGATTGGTCCGAGAAGAACCCCAAGCCCGGCGATTCGGGCTTCCACCGCGACCTGTGGGCCACGCTCGCCCGCTCCGGCGTGCTCGACGCCGCGCTGCCCGCGTCGGTCGGAGGCGGCGGACTGGGCATCACCGCGCACGCCGCGGTGCTCACGGAGCTCGGCCGCACCGTCGCTCCGGCGCCGTACCTGGACACCGTCCTGGTCGGCGCGGAGACCATCGCCGAGTACGGCACCGCGGAGCAGATCGAGAAGTGGGTGGTCCCCGTGCTGCGGGGCGCCGACACCGTCGCCGTCGTCTTCGGCGACGAGCACACCGGCTTCACGGCGACGACCTCCGCCGACGGCTGGCGGCTCAACGGCGCCCAGACCGCCGTCTCGTCCGCAGCGTTCGCCGACACCCTGCTGATCGAGGCGACCACGGCGGAGGGCCCCGCGCTGTTCCTGCTGCCCCGGGACGCCAAGGGCATCAGCATCACCCGACAGAACGTGGTGAACGGCTCCGACACCGCGCTCGTCGAGGCCGCCGCCGTACCGCTCCCGCTCGACGCCCGGCTCGGCGGTGACGGCGCTCCCGCCCGCGCCCGCCGCCTCGCGACCATCGGCTGGTGCGCCCTGCAGGCCGGCATCACCGAACGAGCGCTGGAACTGACCGCCGAATACGCCCGCACTCGCGAGCAGTTCGGCAAGCAGATCGGCAGCTTCCAGGCCGTGCGGCAGCGCCTCGCCGACGCCTACATCGACGTCGAGGCCGTCCGCCTCACGGTGCTGGAGGCGGCATGGCGCGAGTCCGAGGGCCTCGACGCCGACGCGGAGATCGCGACCGCCAAATTCTGGGCCGCCGAGGCGGGCCATCGCGTGGCGCACACCACCGTTCACGTGCACGGCGGCGTCGGCATCGACACCGATCATCCCACCCATCGCTACTTCGTGGCGGCCAAGCGCGCGGAGTTCGCGCTCGGCGGCGCGACGGCCCACCTCCGCGCCCTCGGCGCGACCCTCGCCGGAAGGAACCCCGCATGATCCGCAAGCCGTACAAGACCGCGACCACCGCCGTGTCGCCGAACGACGCCGTCGACTACATCGTCATCGGTTCCGGCAGTGCCGGTTCGGTGGTCGCGGGCCGGCTGGCCGACACGGGTGCGACCGTCGCCCTGCTCGAGGCGGGCCGCAACGACAACACCCGGCTCGCCCAGGTGCCCGGCATGATCTCGATGGTCCACACGGTGCCCCAGCTCAAGTCCCGGGTCGCGTGGAAGCAGTACTCGGTCCCGCAGAAGTTCGCCAACGACCGGCGGATCCCCATGACGCGCGGCAAGATCCTCGGCGGGTCGAGCTCGATCAACGGCATGCTCTTCGTGCGCGGCAACCGCGCGAACTACGACTCCTGGGCCGCCGAGGGCGCAACCGGCTGGGACTACGAGGGCGTCCTCCCCGCGTTCAAGCGCCTCGAGAACTGGGAGGACGGCGCCACCGACCTGCGCGGGGCCGGCGGCCCCATCGAGGTCACGCGCCAGCGCCACCTCACCGCCGCCACCAGGTCCTACATGCAGGCCCTCTCGTCCACACTGGACACACCGGTCATCGAGGACTACAACGGGCCGTCGCAGGAGGGCGTGAGCGTCTTCCAGCAGAGCGCCTCCGGCGGAACGCGATTCAGCTCCGCGCACGGCTATCTCCGCGGCGATCGACCGAACCTGCACGTGCACGTCGGCGCTCACGTCAAGCGCGTAGTGATCGAGAACGGACGCGCCACCGGCGTCGAGGTGCTCGACGGGAACTCCGTCACCACCATTCGCGCCCACCGCGAGGTCATCGTCTCCGGCGGCGTGATCGGCACCCCCCAGATCCTGATGCTCTCCGGCATCGGACCGGGCGCGCACCTGCGCGAGAAGGGGATCGACGTGCACGCCGACCTCCCCGTGGGGCAGAACCTGCACGATCACCTCTTCGTACCGCTGACCTTCCTGATGAAGGACGCGGTGCACAAGGGCACCCCGCCGTACTTCGCGAAGGGCCTGCTCCAGGAGTGGCGCAAGCCCGGGGAGAGCTTCATGGCCAACACCGTCTTCGATGCGGCCGCCTTCGTGCGCACCTCGTACGCGAAGGACATCCCGGACCTGCAGATCCACTGCCTGCCGTGGAACTACCCGACGCCGAACCAGGATGCCGACAAGCTGCACATGGTAGATCCGCGGCCCGGCCTGACGATCCTTCCGACGCTGATCTACCCGCAGAGCCGCGGCGAGCTCCGCCTGAACTCGGCCGATCCACTCGAGCAGCCGCTGATCGACCCCGGTTACCTCTCCGACCCGCAGGACACCGAGGTGCTCATGGAGGGCATCGGCATGGTCCGCGAGGTGATGCGACACCCGTCTGTCGCGCCGATGGTGAGCGAGGAGTTCACCCCGGGCGCCGCATTCATGGATGACGCCGCGTTGCGGCGCGAGCTCCCGAACCGCGTGCACTCCGTGTACCACCCGGTCGGCACCTGCCGGATGGGCACCGACGAGCGTGCGGTGGTCGACCCGCAGTTGCGGGTCAAGGGGATCGAGGGGCTGCGTGTCGCGGACGCGTCGATCATGCCGTCCATCACCGGCGGCAACACGAACGCGCCGTCGTACATGATCGGCGAGATGTGCGCGCGGTTCCTCGGCGCCTGAGATGAGCGACGCCCGCATGCAGGCCCTGCCGACCGTCGCCGACCTGCTGCTGGCCCGCGCCGAGGATCCCGGCGCGGGCCTGCGGGCCGGCGACCGCAGGTGGACCTGGGCGGAGCACGTCGCGGAGTCCTCGGTCCGCGCCGCCGTTCTGCGGGAGCTCCTTCCTCACGGCGTTCCACCACACGTCGGGGTGCTCGCGGACAACGTCCCCGAGTTCTCCTTCCTGCTCGGCGCCGCCGCGCTATCCGGTGCGGTCGTCGTGGGAATCAACCCGACCCGCCGCGGCGAGGCGCTCGCCCGGGACGTCGCGCTGGCGGACTGCGGCGTCGTGCTCACGCAGGGTCGCCACGCCGCGCTTCTCGACGGCCTCGAGCTCAGCGTCCCCGTCATCGATCTCGACGGTCCGTGGTGGGCGGAGCTGCTCGCCGCGCACGCCGGTGCGCCCGTGCCCGTCGCCGAGGTCACCCCGGACAGCCTGCTCGCCCTCGTCTTCACCTCGGGGACGAGCGGTGAGCCGAAGGCGGTGCAGGCGACGCACGGCAAGTTCACCGGAGCCGGCACCATGCTCGCGCAGCGGTTCGGCCTGAACGGCGATGACACCGCCTACATCGCGATGCCGCTCTTCCATTCCAACGCGCTCCTCGCGGGCTGGGCCGTCGCGCTCGCCGCCGGCGCGACCATCGCCCTCGCCGAACGCTTCTCGGCCTCGTGCTTCCTGGCCGATGTACGCAGGTACGGCGCCACCTACGCCAATTACGTGGGTACTCCCCTGTCCTACATCCTCGCCACTCCGGCACTCCCGGACGACGCCGACAATCCGCTGCGCGTCCTGTACGGCAACGAGGGCCGCGCCGAGGACATCGCGGCCTTCGCCCGGCGCTTCGGCTGCCACGTCCAGGACGGCTACGGCTCGTCGGAGAACGGTGTCGCCATCGCCCGCACCCCGGACACCCCGCCCGACGCCCTCGGTCCCCTGCCCGACGGAGTCGCGGTCTGGAAGCCCGGTACGACCCGGGAGTGCCCGCGGGCCGAGGCGGCCCCCGACGGCACGCTGCTCAACGCGGACGAGGCGATCGGGGAACTGGTCAACACCGCGGGCACCGGAGGCTTCTCGGGCTATTACAACGATCCCGCCGCCGACGCAGAACGATCGAAGGGCGGCGTCTACCGCACCGGCGATCTGGCGTACGTCGACGAGGCGGGCTACGTCCATTTCGCCGGCCGAACCGGCGACTGGATGCGCGTGGGCGGCGAGAACCTGGGCGCAGCCCCGATCGAGCGCGTCCTGGTGCGGCATCCCGCGGTCGCGGAGGCCGCGGTCTACGGATTGCCGGACCGCGTCGGTGACCAGGTGGCGGCGGCCCTCGTCCTCGTCCCCGGCGCGGAGCTCGACCCCGAGGAGCTCTCCGCGTTCCTGCGCGCGCAGCCGGACCTCGGCCCGCGCCAGTACCCGCGGCGCTGGCGCGTCGTACCGGAGCTGCCGCGCACTCCGTCGTTCAAGGTGCTCCGGCGCGCCCTCGTCGCCGACGGGATCGACGCCACCGCGCCGCTACCCGGGCAGTAGCGCCCGCACCGCCTCGATGGTGTCCGCCTCGGCGGCGGTCTTGTCCGGTCGGTACCGCAGTACTCGCGCGAACCGCAGCGCGACGCCGCCGGGGTAGCGGCGCGAGACCTGCACGCCGTCGAGTTCGATCTCGACCACGATCTCGGGTCGCAGGTACACGGTGTTCTGATCCCTCTCGCGCTCGTGGCGCGGGAACTCCTCGGTCTGCCACCGCAACAGCGCGTCCGTCAGTCCTTTGAAGGTCTTGCCGACCATGATCGGCTCGCCGCCGTCCGGATCCCGTGCCCCGAGGTGCAGATTCGAGAGCATTCCCGTGCGGCGGCCGTAGCCCCATTCGGCGCCGAGCACCACCAGGTCCACCGTGTGCGTCTGCTTGACCTTCTGCCACGAACGACCCCGGCGGCCCGCTGCGTAGGGCGAGTCCAGCGCCTTCACCATCACCCCCTCGTGCCCCGCGGCGAGCGCCGCCGAGTAGTGGGCCGCGGCCTCGTCCGGCGTGGGCCGGGACAGAGCGGGGATGCGCAGTGCCCCCGCGACCTCCTGCAGCGCATCCAGCCGGACCGACAGCGGCTCGTCGAGCAGGTCGCGACCGTCGAGGTGCAGGCAGTCGAAGAAGTACGGCCGCAGCAGAGTCTCGCGCGACTCGGTGGATCCGAACCGGCTCATCGTCTCCTGGAAGGGGCGCGGCCGCCCGGCGTCGGTCAGGGCGAGCGACTCCCCGTCGAGCACGACGGACCGGCACGGCAACTCGCGCGCCACCGCGACGATCTCCGGCACCGCATCCGTGATGTCGCGCAGCGTCCGGGTGTAGACGCGGACGTCGTCGCCGATCCGGTGGACCTGGATCCGCGCACCGTCCAACTTGAACTCGACGCTGACGTCCGGCCCGAGGTCCGTCATCGCGGACGCCACGTCCTCGGCCGGCGAGGCGAGCATCGGTGCGATGCCGCGCAGGACCTCGAGCCCGAATCCTGCGAGCTCTGCCGCGCCGCCGCGCAGCGCCGCCGCGGCGGTGTCGGGCAGCGACCCCGAGAGCATGGCCGCACGGCGCACGGTCTCCAACGGCACCTCCGCAGCGCGTGCCACCGCGTCGGTGACCACCCCCGCGAGGGCGCCCTGGCGCAGCTCACCGGTGACGAGCCCGATGAGGAACCGCTGCTCCGCCGCCGTCGCGCGCCCGAACATTCCGGTGAGGACGGCGTCCCGTCGGGCGACCGATCCCGCACCGGACGTCCCGGCCAGCTCGTCGAGGGCGGCGGTGACGTCCTCCACGGTCAGGGCCGGCTCCTCCGCGGGTGCCAGGCCGTCGACGGTCCGCGCGACGGTGCGCCAGCCCGCACCGAGGCGGCCCTGCAGCAGCTCACCGGACAGCCAGGCCACCACGGGGCGCACCGCCCCGGGCCCGGCGGCGCGGATGACAGCGGCCAACGCGGCGATCTTCGCGGTGCGGGACCGGGTGCCCGCGACCTCGGCGGAGACGGCGACGACCTCGGCGAACAGCACCCCGTCATTGTGGCGCACACCCCTGACAGGTGCGGCCGGACCGCGGCGACAGACCGCGTCAGCGCCACGACAGCCCCACGACAGCGCGGCGATGCATCGTGATGCCCATGACGATCACACAGATGAGGACCGGCCAGGGCCCGTCCTCCCCCACCGACCTCGCGATCGACGCCCGCGGCCTGGTCAAGCACTTCGGTGCGACCCGCGCGGTCAACGGCGTCGACCTCCAGGTGCCCACCGGCACCGTCTACGGCGTCCTCGGCCCCAACGGCGCCGGCAAGACGACCACCATCAGCATGCTCGCGACGCTGCTCAAGCCCGACGCCGGGAGCGCCCGGGTCTTCGGTCACGACGTCGTGGCCGAGGCGACGACGGTGCGCTCGCTCATCGGCTTGACGGGGCAGTACGCCTCCGTCGACGAGGATCTGACGGCCCGGCAGAACCTGGTGCTCTTCGGCCGGCTGCTGGGCAAGAGCCGCCCCGCCTCCCGCGAGCGCGCCGAGGAGCTGCTGCACGCGTTCGGCCTGGAGGACGCGGCGAACCGTCCGCTCAAGGAGTTCTCCGGCGGCATGCGGCGGCGCCTCGATCTGGCTGCGAGCCTCATCGACACCCCGCCCCTGCTGTTCCTCGACGAGCCGACCACGGGCCTCGATCCGCGCACCCGCTCGCAGATGTGGGACACCATCCGCGATCTCGTGGCGCAGGGCTCGACGGTGCTGCTCACCACGCAGTACCTCGACGAGGCGGATCAGCTCGCCGACCGGATCGCGGTGATCGACCACGGACTGGTCATCGCCGACGGCACCGCCGACGAGCTGAAGGCCTCGGTGGGCTCCTCCACGCTGCAGCTCACCCCCGCCGATCACGCGGACGCGCCGGCCGTCGCGCGCACCGTCGAGCGGATCCTGACCGAAACCGCCGCGCTCAGCCCCGAGGCCTCCCGCGTGACCGCCCCACTGCACCGTCCCGACCTCGTGCCCGACCTGCTCATCGCCCTGCGCGAGGAGGGCGTCGCGATCGAGGAGATCACGGTCTCCAAGCCCAGCCTCGACGAGGTCTTCCTCACCCTCACCGGCCGACCCGACGACAGTCGCGACGGCTCGGCCACCACCGATTCCGCCCAGGAGGCGTCATGACGACCACCCTCACCCGTGCCCCCGGTCGCACGCCCGACCGCGCGGCCCCGAACCACATAGGCCTCGCCGACACCGTCAAGCAGTCCTTCACCATGGGCTGGCGCGGCGTCCTCAAGATCCGGCACAACCCGGAGCAACTCTTCGACGTCGTGCTGCAGCCCGTCGTCTTCACCCTGATGTTCGCGTACATCTTCGGCGGCGCGATCAGCGGCGACGTGCACAGCTACCTGCCGGTCATCATTCCCGGCATCCTCGTGCAGACCGTGATCGTCGCCTCGATCGTCACGGGCACCCAGCTCCGTGAGGACATGAACAAGGGCGTCTTCGACCGCTTCCGGTCGCTGCCGATCGCCCGCATCAGCCCGCTCGCCGGCGCGCTCCTCGCCGACGTCGTGCGTTACCTCATCGCCACGGTCATCACCTTCGTCGTGGGCATCGCGATGGGCTGGCGGCCGGACCCGGTCGGCGTCCTCGCCTCCACCGTGCTGATCCTGTTCTGCAGCTTCGCCGTCTCCTGGATCTTCGCGCTCATGGGGTGCCTGATGCAGAAGGCCACGTCGGTGCAGGGCGTCTCGATGATGATCATGTTCCCCCTGACCTTCCTGTCGAACGCCTTCGTGCCGGTCGAGACCATGCCGGGCTGGCTGCAGGCCTTCGTGAACGTGAACCCGATCAGTCACCTGGTCTCGGCGATCCGCGAACTCTGCAACACCGGACACGCCGGGGTGCACGTGGTGTGGAGCCTGGTCGGCGCGCTGGCGATCATCGCGATCTTCGCGCCGCTCGCCGTGCGGGCCTACATCCGCAACGCCCGCTGACACGGGCGTCCGCGAGTCGCACCACCGGCCGCCGCGCTACGCCCTCCGGCGCAGCGCGGCGGTCGTCTCCCGAAGGAGCCGGACCGCGCGCGACCGGGACAGTCCGTCGATGCGCGCCGACCGCGCGCGCCAGGACTCGGCCGGTGCCGCGTCCGGCGGGTCCGCGAGCCGGCGCACCGTCTCGTGCATCACCGGATAGTCCTGGCGCGCACCGAGCCTGTGGGCCAACGCCACCATGATGGCCGCCTCCTCGGACGTGGGCTCCGTGGCCACCAGGTAGGCGCCGACGGCGAGCGCCATCGTCGCGGCCTGCGGCAGATCCCAGTAGCCCGTGATCCCGAACATCGCCTCGTCGCCGGCGATCAGCGCGGCGACGAGGTCGCCGCCGGTCTCCGGCGCACCGCAGGCCACGACACCGAGGAGGGCGATCGCGACGAGCATCTCACCGCCGGGGTCCCTGCTGCCGTTGGGGATCCGGCGCACCAGGAGCTCGCCGGCGCGGAGGTAGAGCGCCGCGTCGGGCGCGCCCCGCAGACGCGTCAGTTCGGCCGTGCCGATCATCATGGCGGCCACCGCTTCGGGGCCGCCGTCGGGATCCGGATCCGACGGCGACCAGGCGCCCTGCAGACCGCGATGGAGCGCCGCCGCCTCGTCGATCCGGCCCAACGAGCACAGGCTCGCCACCAGGTAGGCCGTCGCCTGCTTGGCGTCCTCGTCCGCGCCGATCGAGGCCAGCTTCTCCGCGGCCGTGCGGTAGCGCACTTCCGCTTCGCCCCAGCGGGCCTGCTGACCGAAGATGCTCGCGGTGCTCATCGCGAGCATCGCCTCCGTCCAGGCGTCGCCGGGCCGGCTGATCGCGCCGATCGCAGCGGAATCCTTGAGGGCGCCGGCGAGATCGCCGCTGTTCTCGCGCAGGTTCATCCGCGCCGCGAGCGCGTGCAGCCGGACGTCGTCCACGGGCGAGGAGACCCCCGCGAGCACGAGACGGAGAAGACCGTTCACCGAGCGTTGCAGGAACGCGGCGCAGAAGTAGTCGACCGCGTCGAGGAGCGTCCGCTCGGGCCGGTGCAGCCGACGGATCATGGTGCGCCCCCGCGCGATGTGCCGCGCCTTCGGATCGGCTCCGGGCGCGGCGCACGCCGCGAGCACGGCGGCCTGCCACAGTCCCCGGTCCTCGTCGGTGAGCCCCGCGGCGAGGGATTCCCGCGGGTCCGGCAGTGCCTCGACGATCCGGATGCCCAGTTCCTGCACCTGGGCGTGCAGGCTGCGCATCGACCACAGGCCGGCGAGCAGGGGGAAGACGCGGATCACGGTCCACACCGCGGCGCGATCACCCGCGACCAGGGCGTCGACGGCGTGGCGGAGCACGAACGCCAGGTTCTCCAGATCGTCGGCGAGGCGGCCGATCACCGCATGTCCTCCGACGGAACGGTATTCGCGCCACATCCCCGCAGCGAGCGTCGCCGCCCACGACGCCATCGCGCGGTCCACCACGACACCCTCCGGCGTCCCGTCCGCCGACGGCGGCGCCTCGATGAGCCGCTCCTCGCCGAACTCGCGCACCGTCTCCAGCATCCGGTACCGGGTGCGGCCCGCGCTCTCCGCGACGTGCAACAGCGACTGATTCGCGAGCGACACCAGCGCATCGTCGAGTGCCACCGCATCCAGCCCCGTCGCCGCTGCCGCCGCGGCGGTGTCGAACCCGGCCGGGAAGCGGCACAGGCGCCGCAGGCTCAGCTGCGCCTCGGGTTCCAGTAGTTCCCAGCTCCATTCGATCACCGCGTGCAATGTGCGGTGCCGGTCGGGCGCGGATCGGTCGGGTGATCGCAGGAGCGCGAAGCGCTGCTCCAACCGTGCTGTGATCTCCTCGACGCCGAGGGTGCGCGCGCGGGCGGCGGCCAGCTCGATCGCCAGCGGTAGTCCGTCCAGGCGGCGACACAGCTCGGCGACCGCGTCCTCCGGGAGCGGCACGTCGGGACGGACGGCGCGGGCGCGCTGCGCGAACAGCTCGACCGCGGCGGACCCCGCTCCGGCGGTCGCGAGGACGGGCAGCGGGTACACCCGCTCGGCCCGGATCTGCAGGGGCGAGCGGCTGGTCGCGAGCACCGTCACGCCGGGCGCACCGGCCACGAGGTCGGCCACGACGTCGGCACAGGCATCGACGACCTGCTCACAGTTGTCCAGCACGACGAGGCAACGCCGGCGGCCCAGGGTCTCCAGCACACGGGCGCCGAGGTCCCGGACCGCCCTGCGCGGCATCCCGTCCGCACCGAGATCGGATTCCGCGAGACCGAGCACGCGGGAGATCGCCGGCAGCACGCCCTCCGCCGAGCGGACCGCGGCGAGCGGCACGTAGTAGACCGCCGTGCCGGCGTCCGCAGCGGCGGCGCCGACCGCCTCCGCGATGCGCGTCTTCCCCACGCCGCCCGGGCCCTGCACGGTGACGACCCTCGCCTCCCCCAACAGGCGGACCAGCTCGGCGACCTCGCCGTCGCGCCCGATCAGCGGAGTGATCTCGGCCGGGAGTCCCACGACGGGCCCGCGTGCGGGTGCCGACGGTGCCGGGGCGCTGCTCTCGAGCAGTTCGCGGTGCAGCCGCGCGGCCTCCTCGCCCGGCTCGGCGCCCAGTTCGGTGATCGAGCTGCGCCGCAGGTCCGCGTACGCGGCGAGCGCCTCCGTGATCCGGCCCGTTCCGGCGAGAGCCCGCATGAGGACGACCCGGGCGGGTTCGTCGAGCGGATCGGCGGCGATCCGGCGCTCGGCGATCGCCCGGGCCCCGTCGAAGTCGCCCGCCCCGAGTGCCGCAGCGGCCACCCGCGCCTCCAGTCGATCGAAGGCGAGCGCGGCGCGGCGGGCGAGCTCGCCCGCCGGACCACCGTCGTCCAGGTCGTCTCCGGGGACGCCGCGCCACAGCCGCACGGCGCGCGCCTCGTTGTCGCCGGTGCGCAGCGCGGCCTCGGCCCGGGCGAGATCGGAATCCGCGTCGAGGCGGTAGCCGCCGGCGACGGCCTCCAGCGGAGCGGGCCGGACCAGCGCGCGCACGCGCGAGATCTGCGTGTGCAGCGCGGCGTGCGGCGACTTGGGCGGATCGTCGCCCCACACGTCGTCGACGAGCCGGTCGGCACTGACCGGGCGGCCGTCGGCGAGCACGAGTGCGACCAGCAGCCGCCGCGCCCGGACTCCGGGCACGGGTCGCCCGCCGGCGACGATCGGGCCGAGGACGCCGATCATCGCCGCATCGTCGGGAGCGCTGCCGTCGTGCACCCGGCCAGCGTAGTCGCGGACGGACCTGCGGACCGCCGTCGCGGTGGCCCGATCAGCGGATGCGCAGCTTGCGCATCCAGCGCAGTACCTGCTTGGTCTGCTGGGCGTACTGCTCGTAGCTCTGCCCCGGGCGCGGGTTGTAGACCTGCTGCTTCAGGGTCGCGAGGTTCGTGGTGTCGGTGTACTTGAGCAGGCCGGCGTCGCCGTGGCGCACGCCCACGCCCGAGGCCTTCCACCCGCCCGACGGCGTGCCCTTGCTCGCGAAGGATGCGGCGAAACCGTCGTTGATGTTGACGTTGCCCGCCTCCAGCTGCGCGCCGATCCGCGCCGCGCGGCGCAGGTCCTTGCCCCACACGCTGGCGTTGAGGCCGTAGCGGGTGTCGTTGGCGAGGCGGATGGCCTCCTCGTCGCTCGAGTAGCGGAACAGCGCGACGACGGGGCCGAAGGTCTCGGCCGAGGCGAGATGCATGTCGGGGGTGACGCCGGTGAGGACGGTCGGCGCGTAGAAGGCGGGGCCGACGTCGGTGCGTTCCCGGCCACCGCACAGCACCGTCGCGCCCTTGGCGCGGGCGTCCTCCACGTGCGCGGCGACGCGCCGCAGCTGGTCGGGCGAGGCCAGCGAGCCCATGTCGGGCCCGTAGTCGTAGGTCGCGCCCAGCTTCAGCGCGCCCGCGGCCGCGACGAACCGGCGGGAGAACTCGTCGAAGATGTTCTCGTGGATGTACATCCGCTCGATGTGCATGCAGGCCTGGCCCGCGTTGGCGAAGACGGCGAAGATCGCCGACGTGATGGCCTCGTCGAGGTCCACGTCGTCGAGCACGATCATCGGATTCTTGCCGCCGAGCTCGAGGCTGCAGCCGATGAGGTTGCGGCCGGCCCGCTCACCGACGGTCGTTCCGGTCGCACTGGAGCCGGTGAACATGACGAAGTCCGACTCGTCGATGAGCGCGGGGCCCACATCGGGCCCCTGCCCACACACCACCTGGAACAGCCCCTCGGGCGCTCCCGCGCGGCGCAGCAGCTCGACGCCGTAGAGCGCGGCGAGCGCGGTCTTGTTGTCGGGCTTGAGTACCACGCCGTTGCCGGCGATGAGGGCGGGGATCGCGTCGGAGAGGGCCATCGCGAAGGGGAAGTTCCACGGCGCGATGACGCCGATGACGCCCTTGGGGCGGTGCAGCTCCACCGAGTTGCTGACCACCGGCACGGGGCCGCCGCGGCGGCGCGAGCGGAGCAGCTTGGGCGCCGTTTTGAGGTAGTGGCTGATCACCATCGGGACGTCGCAGGACTCCTCGAAGGCCATCCGCCGGTTCTTGCCGGTGCCGCTCTGGATGAGGTCGACGAGCAGTTCGTTGTTCTCGAGGATCAACTCGTGCAGACGCCGGAAGACGGCGAGCCGTTCCTCCAGAGTCTTCTGGGCCCACTGCCTCTGCGCCTCCCGCGCGGAGGCGAAGGCGGCGACCACATCGCTCGGCGTGGACTGCGGGAGTGATCCGATGGGCGCACCCGTGAACACCTCGGTCATGGTGAACGGATCGCGACTGCCGTCGGCGACCACCAGCGCGGTGAGGCGCTCGATCAGCTCGTCGGTGACGCGCGCGGGCAGGGTGCTGTCGATCTGCGTGGGCGAAGCCATACCGAACTGTAACCCAAACCCTAGAACTTGTTCTAGATTTGGGGAATGGTCAACGATCTCAATCTGGGCATCAACCTCGGCTACTGGACCCGTGGGCCGGAGGACCACACCGCGGCGGTGGTCGCCGCCGACGAACTCGGCTACGACTACGTCTTCACCGCCGAGGCCTACGGCTCCGACGCCTTCTCCACACTGGCCTGGTACGGATCGCGCACGAAGCGGATCAAGCTCGGCACCGCCGTGGCGCAGATCCCGGCCCGGACGCCCACCGCCACCGCGATGCACGCTCTCACCATCGACGGCCTCTCGGGCGGCCGCATGGTGCTCGGCCTGGGCGCGTCCGGGCCGCAGGTCGCGGAGGGCTGGTACGGGAACCCGTTCCCGAAGCCGCTCGCCCGCACCCGCGAGTACGTCGACATCGTGCGCCAGGTGATCGCCCGCGAGGCGCCCGTGACCAGCGCAGGACCGCATTACCCGCTGCCCTTGCCCGGCGGCACCGGGCTCGGGAAGCCGCTGAAGTCGATCGCGCTGCCGGTGCGGCCGCGCATCCCGATCTTCCTCGGCGCGGAGGGGCCCAAGAACGTGGCGATGTCGACGGAGATCGCCGACGGCTGGCTGCCGCTGTTCGTGGACCCGCAGCAGGTCGACAGCGTCTTCGGCGGGTCCCTCGCGGGGCGCTCCCCCGATTTCGAGATCGCCGCGACCGTCTCCGTGATCGTCTCCGACGATCTCGAGGCCGCCCTCACCCAGGCGAAGATCCCGCTCGCCTTCTACATCGGCGGCATGGGCCACAAGTCGACGAACTTCCACCTCGACCTCATCGGGCGGCTCGGATTCGCCGACGCCGCGGTGGCCGTCCAGGAGAAGTTCCTCGCCGGCGATCGCGCGGGTGCCATCGCCGCGGTCCCCGACGAGCTGGCCGATTCGATCGCGCTCCTCGGTCCGATCGATCGCATCGCCGAGCGGCTCGAGCTGTGGCGGGACTCGCCGGTCACGACGGTGCTGTTCAGCGGTGTGCGCGACGAGCCGACCCTGCGCGCGCTCGCGGAGGCGGCCCGGGGCTGAGCGTCACCGTCGGCCGAAAGTGAAGGCGAGGTCCCACGGGTCGAGGTCCCAGCGGCTGATCGCTTCGATCATCACGGTCGGGGCGGTCGCCACGGTATCGGGATTCGACGGTGCGCTGATCGTCGCCGTCCGATCCCATTCGTCGACGTAGGGCGCCCACAGCTCCGAGTCCCGCGGCGACGGCGCTGTCTCGACGACGGTGACGAAGACGCCCGGCGCCTCGCCGGCCGGCAGGACGGCGAAGAGACAGAAGGGTTCCCTCCCGGCGTCGTGCGCGCCCCGCTCGACCACCAGGTACTCGTCGGTGTCGGCGCAGTGCGCCACCGCTCGCGTGAGCACCTCCCGGAAGTCCTCGAAGGTCGCACGGGAGGCCCGCTTCTCCGGACCGAGCGCGACCACCCGCGCCTCCATCGTGAGGCTCCCGTCCTCCGCCCGCATCGGGACACGGGGCCGCACGCGGAGCGCACCGTCCTTCTCGAAGAGCTCCGCGGCCTCGCGGTACCGGCCCCCCTTGCGGGAGACCCGGCCGATCCGGCCCGTTCCCTGGGCCTCGCGGAGCCAGCCGTCGTCCGGCACCGACCAGAGCCGGGAGGCACCGTCGGACGACCATGTCCGCACGAGACCGCCGACGCACGGGCTGATCTCGACCATCCCCGCGGCGGCGTCCGACTGCGCGTGCGATCCGGGCATCTCCGCCCCTACAGGTACGCCGCGGTGCTTCCGCTGACGGGCATCTCGGGCATGCCGAGCTTGCGGTGATCCCAGCTGCGCACGCGGTTCCCGCGCAGGCGCACGGCGACCCGCTTGTTCATCATCGCGTCGATCGCCGGCTTGAGTTCCTCGGTGTACGGCCCGAAGTAGCGCTCGTAGACCTGCTCGCAGACCGCGCGCACCGTCGCCTCGTCCTCGACGATCTCGGCGACGCCCTCGATGGTGATACCGCGCAGCGAGTCGTACGAATGGCCGGACTCGATCGAGGCGCTCATGATCGGATTGCGGCGCAGATTCACGACCTTCTGCGACTTGGCCTTGGTCTCGATCCAGAGGTCACCGTCGACGACGGCGTACCACATGGCGACGAGGTGGGGCGCCCCGTTCGCGCCGATGGTGGCGATGGTGGCGGTGCGGCTGCGCTCGAGGAACTCCTCGACCTCCGCCTCGGTCATCTGGATCGTGCCGCGCTGATTCGTTCCCATGGGGTCAGCGTGCCAGGTTCAGGCGGTCGACGGCATCCTCGAACTCACCGACCAGCTCCGTCATGATCTCGGCGACCGGCCGTACGGCATTCATCCGGCCCACGATCTGGCCGACCGGCATGGCGACCACCGAGGGATCGCCGGAGGCGTGGATGCGCGTGTGCGCCTCCCCCACCAGCAGGTTCTGCAGGGGCATGGGCAGGGCCGACGGTGCGCCCGGCGCCTCCCACGCCTGGGTCCAGCGGGTCTTGAGCAGGCGGGCCGGCTTCCCGGAGAAGATCCGGGTGCGGACCGTGTCCGCGCTCGTCGCGGCGACGAGGGCGTCCTGCATCGTCTGCGATTTCGTGTGCGTCTCGAGGTACTCCGTGGTGGTGAGCCAGTACGAGCCCATCCACACCCCGTCGGCGCCGAGGGTCAGTGCGGCGGCGATCTGCCGCCCGGACCCGATGCCGCCGGCGGCGACGACCGTGGCGTCCTCGCCCACCTCGTCGACGATCTCGGGGAGCAGCACCATGGACGCGATCTCGCCGGTGTGGCCGCCCGCCTCGTAACCCTGCGCGATGACGATGTCGACGCCGTTGTCGACGTGGGCGCGGGCGTGCTTCGCGCGGCCGGCGAGGGCGGCGACCTTGACGCCGTGCTCGTGCGCCGCGTCGATCACGTCCGCGGGCGGCGAGCCGAGGGCGTTGGCGATCAACGCGATCCGGTGCTTGAGGGCGACGTCGACGTGCGAGCGCGCCACCGAGTGCAGCCAGCCGAGCACGCCGGCGCCGGCGGCACCGTCGGGCAGCTCGGGGACTCCCAGCTCGCGCAGCGTGCGCTCCACGAAGTCCCGGTGCTCCTCGGGGATGAGCTCGGTGAGGTCCGTGGCCGTGCCCTCGGTGGGCACCTTGTTCGGCATGACGATGTCGACGCCGTAGGGCCGGCCGTCGGTGTTGGCGTCCATCCAGTCGAGGACGGCGTCGAGCTCGTCGGGATCGTTGAACCGGACGCAGCCGAGCACGCCGAGGCCGCCGGCCCGGGAGACCGCTGCGGCGACGTGCTCCGACGGGGTGAACGCGATGACCGGGTACTGGATGCCCAGGTCGTCGCACAGTGGTGTGCGCATGATTCCTCCTGAAGACTTCTTTCCTCCAAACTAGAACCTGTTACTGTCCGGGGAAGCGGATTCCCGCAATTGCCGATCCTCGTTTCAGCGAGGGTCCTCGACGACAAGGAGCCTCCGGCATGACCGACGCCCCGCACGCCCTCGTCGAGCAGCGCGGCCACACGCTGCTCATCACCATGAACCGCCCGGAGCGCAAGAACGCGCTCACCGGCGAGATGCTCCAGATCCTCGGCGACGCCTGGGACCGGATCGACGCCGATCCCGTGATCCGCAGCGCCGTGCTCACCGGCGCGGGCGGCGCCTTCTGCGCCGGCGCGGACCTGAAGAACATGGCCAAGTCCGACCCGGGCGAGGCCATGTCCGAGGGCGGAGGCTTCGATCCGGCCCGGATTCCGGGCCTGATCAAGGGGCGCCGGCCCGGCAAGCCCCTCATCGCGGCCGTCGAGGGCGCGGCGATCGCCGGGGGCACGGAGATCCTGCAGGGCACCGACATCCGCGTCGCGGGCGAGAGCGCGCGGTTCGGCGTCTCCGAGGCCAAGTGGAGCCTGTACCCGATGGGCGGTTCCGCCGTGCGCCTGCCGCGCCAGATCCCGTACACGGTCGCGGCCGACCTGCTACTGACGGGCCGGCACATCACCGCGGCCGAGGCGAAGGAGTACGGGCTGATCGGGCACGTCGTCCCCGACGGCACCGCGCTCGACAAGGCCCTCGAGCTGGCCGAGCTGATCAACGCCAACGGCCCCCTGGCCGTGCAGGCGATGCTGCGCACCATGCGCGCGACCGAGGGCATGCACGAGGAGGAGGCCTTCGTCGTCGACGCGAAGGAGGGCCTCCCCGTCTTCCTCTCCCAGGACGCCAAGGAGGGGCCCCGCGCCTTCGCTGAGAAGCGCAAGCCCGTCTTCCGCGGTGTATAGCTATTGAACACCGTTTCTGTACACCGCGACCTGCGGTTTCCCGTACAGAAACGGTGTTCAATCCCGAGGGTCAGGCGTACTGGGCGCGCAGGGCCTTCTTGTCCGGCTTGCCGAGCGGGCTGACCGGGATCGACTCGACGAAGTCCACCGTCTTGGGGGTGTAGACGGCGCCCTTGCGGTCGCGCACCAGATCCCGTAGCTCCTCGACCTCGACGGTCGCGCCGGCGCGCGGGACCACGACAGCCTTCACGGCCTCGCCCCACTTCTCGTCGGGGACGCCGATGACCGCCACCGAGGCGACCGCCGGGTGCGTGGAGATGACGTCCTCGACCTCACGGGGGAAGACGTTGAAGCCGCCCGTGACCACCATGTCCTTCTTCCGGTCGACGATGTACAGGTAGCCCTCGTCGTCGAATCTGCCGACGTCGCCGGTGTGCAACCAGCCGTGTTCGGTGGCCTCGGCGGTCTGCTCCGGCTTGTTCAGGTAGCCCTGCATGACCAGGGGGCCGCGCACGCAGATCTCGCCCGGCGCACCGGGTTCGACGGGGCGTCCGGCATCGTCGAGCAGCGCGACGTGCACCCACGGGACCGGCCGGCCGCAGCTCGCCAGCCGTTCCGGCTTCGACGGATCGTGGTCGCCGCGCCGCAGCACGGCGATGGTCATGGGGCATTCCGCCTGGCCGTAGAACTGGAAGAACTTGGGGCCGATGCGCTCGATGGCCTCGGTGAGCCGGGTCGGCGAGATCGCGGAGGCGCCGTAGAAGACCGTCTCGAGGCTGGAGACGTCGTAGTCGTCGAACTTCGGGTGGTCGAGCAACGCGTAGATCATGGTGGGCACCAACATCGTCGCGGTGATCCGGTACTTCTCGATCGCCGCGAGCACGGCTTCCGGTTCGAACCGGGGTAGTACCACCATCGAGCCGCCGGCCATCGACGTGGGATTCCAGAATGCGCCACCCGCGTGGCTGAGCGGGGCGCACACGAGGAACCGGATCTCCTCCGGCCATTCCCATTCCGTGCGCTGGATGCGCAGCAGCGATGCGCCGCCGGAGTAGCTGAGCATGACGCCCTTGCTCTTGCCGGTGGTGCCGCCGGTGTACGCGAGGCTCGCGGTCGACGACGGGTCGGCGGTGTGCGCCGCCAGCGGGCCGGGCTCGAAGCCGGCCGCCACGGCGGTGAGGTCGACGCCGTGCTCGGTGGGGCCCAGGGAGAGCAACGTCTTCAGCCCGGGCACCCGTTCGCGCAGGTCCGCGGCGCGCTGCTCGTAAAGCCGCGGATCGTAGATCAAGGTCTCGATGCCCGCGTCCTCCATGACGTAGACGTGGTCGTCGAGCGAGCCCATCGGATGCAGCGCGGCGAAGCGGACACCGGTGATGAGGTTGGTGGACTGGGCGATCAGCACCTCGTGGCGGTTGCCGGAGAGCATCGCGACGGGACTCCCGACACCGAGGCCGACGGATGCGTAGGCCTGGGCGTAACGGCTGACCTGGTCGCGCACCTCGGCGTACGTGAGTTCCGAATCACCGTCGGGACCGGTCACGTGGACCGCGACGCGGTCGGGATAGGCGGCGAGGGAGTCGAGCAGGATGTCGCCGGCGAGCGGCTCGCGATGCAGATCGTCCATGGAGCACCTCACAAGTTCGTTGCGGGAATACCTGCGCGGAAAACGCGGTACCAAGTCACCCCACGGTAAGTGCTCGGAGCCGTTTCCGGGATACCCTTGCGCCAAAAAGTTAGAACATGTTTCACTCGTGAGGTGACCGCAGAACCGCAGACCCTCTCGGCGCCCATGAACCTGTCCTTCGACTACACCCGGTCGCTCGGACCGGTACTGGGCGCGTTCATGACGAACCTCCGCGAACGCCGCATCGTCGGCACCCGGGACTCGGCCGGACGGGTGCACGTCCCGCCGCTGGAGTTCGATCCGGACACCACCGCCGCTCTCACCGAGATCGTCCCCGTCTCCGACACCGGCACGGTGACGAGCTGGAGCTGGAACGCGCACCCGGTGGACGGTCAGCCCTTCGACCGGCCCTTCGCGTACGCCCTCATCAGGCTCGACGGTGCCGACACCGCAGTCCTGCACGCGGTCGACGTCGCGGGCCCCCAGGAGATCTCGACGGGGATGCGGGTGCACGCCCGCTGGATCGCGGAGACCACCGGCGCGATCGGCGACATCGCCTGCTTCGTCCCCGGGGAGGGCAACGGAACCCCCGACACCGCCGCGGAGACCGATCCGATCGAGATCCTCACCACCCCCGTCGCGCTGCGGCTCGAGCACTCCGCCTCCGTGCCGGAGACCCGGTACCTGCAGGCACTCGCCGAGGGCAGGCTGCTGGGCCAGCGGTGCGGGAAATGCGGCAACGTCTACGTGCCGCCGCGCAACGCCTGCCCGATCGACGGCATCCCCACCACCGAGGAGGTCGACCTCCCGGATACCGGCGTGGTCACCACGTTCTGCGTGGTCAATGTGCCCTTCCAGGGGCAGCGCATCAAGCCCCCGTACGTCGCCGCCTATGTGCTCATCGACGGTGCCGACATCCCGTTCCTCCACCTCGTCCTCGGCTGCGAGCCGTCCGAGGTACGTATGGGCATGCGGGTGCGGGCCACGTGGAAACCCCGCGAGGAATGGACCGAAAGTCCGGGCAACATCTCGCATTTCGAACCGACCGGTGAGCCGGACGCCCCCTACTCCAGTTACGAGAAGCACCTGTGAGCACACGCACCTGCACCGATCCGGACGGCTCCGTCGCCGTCGTCGGATACGCCGCCACCCCGTGGCTGCGCACCGCCCAGACCACCACCAACGGCGTGGAGATGCTGATCCCGCTGTTCGCCGACGTCTTCGCCCAGACCGGACTCACCAAGTCCGACATCGGTTTCTGGTGCTCCGGGTCGTCGGACTACCTGGCCGGACGGGCCTTCTCGTTCATCGCCGCGATCGACTCCATCGGCGCCGTGCCGCCGATCAACGAGTCGCACGTGGAGATGGACGCCGCCTGGGCACTGTACGAGGCCTGGGTGAAGATCCGCACCGGCGAGGTCGATACGGCTCTCGTCTACGGCTTCGGCAAGTCCTCCGCCGGCGTCCTGCGTCGCACCCTCACCATGCAGTTGGATCCGTACACCGTCGCGCCGCTGTGGCCCGACTCGGTGTCCGTCGCCGCGCTGCAGGCCCGCGCGGGCATCGATTCCGGTGCGTGGACCGAGGCCGACATGGCCGCCGTGGCGGCGCGCAGCCTGGGCGACGCCACCTCGAACCCGGCGGCGCAGTTCTCGCGCACCGTCGATCCCGAGGCGCTCCTGAGCGAACCACTGTGGGCCGATCCGCTGCGGCGCCACGACATCGCGCCCATCACCGACGGTGCCGCGGTCGCGATCCTCGCCTCGGCCGAACGCGCCCGCGAGCTCCGTGAGAACCCCGCCTTCATCACGGGACTCGAGCACCGGATCGACTCCCCCGCTCTGGGCTCGCGTGATCTCACGAAGTCCCCATCGACCGAGGCAGCGGCACGCGCGGCCGGTGCCGACGGCGTCCAGCTCGCCGAGCTGCACGCGCCGTTCACCCACCAGGAACTCATCCTCCGGTCCGCGATCGGACTCGGCGACGACGTGCGGATCAACCCGTCCGGCGGCGCCCTCGTGGGGAACCCGATGTTCTCGGCGGGCCTGGCCCGCATCGGCGAGGCGGCCCGCGCCGTCTGGAACGGGGACGCCGAGCGCGTCCTCGCGCACGCCACCGGCGGACACGCCCTGCAACAGAACCTGATCGCAGTGATGGAGGCCAAGTGATGGGCAAGCCCACCGCCGTACTCGGAACGGGTCAGACCCGTCACCGCGCCAAGCGCACCGACGTCTCGATGGCCGGCATGATCCGCGAGGCCGTCGATGCCGCGCTCACCGATGCCGGCACGACGATGGCGGACATCGATGCGATCGTGATCGGCAAGGCGCCGGACATGTTCGAGGGCGTGATGATGCCCGAGCTGTTCCTCGCCGACGCGCTGGGCGCAGTCGGCAAGCCGCTGCTGCGCGTGCACACCGCCGGTTCGGTCGGTGGATCCACTGCGGCCGTCGCCGCGGCTCTGGTCAAGGCGGGCGTGCACAAACGCGTGCTGACGGTGGCGTGGGAGAAGCAGTCCGAGTCGAACGCCATGTGGGCGCTCTCGATCCCGGTCCCCTTCACCGTGCCCGTCGGCGCGGGCGCGGGCGGCTACTTCGCGCCGCACGTGCGCTCCTACATCCGTCGCTCGGGCGCGCCCGACCACGTCGGCGCGATGGTCGCGGTGAAGGACCGTCGCAACGGCGCCCGCAACCCGCTCGCCCACCTGCATCAGCCCGACATCACGCTGGAGTCGGTCCAGTCGTCCCAGATGCTGTGGGATCCCATCCGATTCGACGAGACCTGCCCATCGTCCGACGGCGCGTGCGCGATCGTCCTGGGCGACGAGGACGCCGCCACGGCCTCGGAGGCCGCCACGGGCAACCGCGTCGGCTGGGTGCTCGCGACCGCCATGCGGACCGAGCCCCTCGCCTACGCGGGCCGCGAGCACGTCAGCCCGCAGGCCGGTCGGGACGCCGCGGCCGCGCTCTGGCGCGACGCCGGCATCACCGACCCGCTGCGGCAGGTCGACGCCGCGGAGATCTACGTGCCCTTCTCCTGGTTCGAGCCGATGTGGCTGGAGAACCTGGGCTTCGTCCCCGAGGGCCAGGGCTGGAAGCTCACCGAGTCCGGGGGCACCGAGATCGGCGGGGAACTGCCCGTGAATCCGTCCGGCGGCGTGCTGTCGTCGAACCCGATCGGCGCGTCGGGCATGATCCGGTTCGCCGAGGCCGCCAAGCAGGTCATGGGACGGGCCGGAGACTACCAGGTCGACGGTGCCCGCACCGCCCTCGGCCACGCCTACGGCGGTGGCTCGCAGTACTTCTCGATGTGGCTGGTCGGGGCGGACAAGCCCGCGTGACGTGAGCGTGCCGTGCGGATGTCAGCGGCGCCCGGACGCCGCTGACATCCGCACCGCGAGCACGCCGGCGAGAGCGACGGCCACCGCAGCGCACCAGGCCGGGCCCGGCGCTCCGGCCGGGCCCAGTGACCACCCGGCGACGATGGGGCCGAGGAGAGCACCCGCGTTGAGCGCGGCGGTCGCGAACGCACCGCCCATGGTGGGCGCGTCCGCCGCCGCGGCGACGATCCGGGCGATGAGCGTTCCTCCCGTCGCGAAGGCGACCACCCCCACCGCAGCCACGGCGGGCAGCAGGACCGCCGGCTCCGTGCCGGCGACGGCGATGACGACCCATCCGACGAGAAGCAGCGGAGCGCAGGTCTCGATGCACCGCTGCGGAGCGGTGTCGGCCCACCGGCCACTGATCCGGATACCCGCGAAGGCACCCACTCCGAACACCATGAGCGCGACGGGCACCCAGAGCTGTCGAAGGCCCCCACCGTCGACGACGACGACGGCCAGGTAGGCGAGGAACCCGAATGTGCCCGCGTTGACGAGAGAGGCGAGCACCAGCAGGGTCCGGACGCGTGGGCGGCGCAAGGCGCCGATCTCGGCACGGAGCTGCGGGGGCGCCTCGGGCGCCTCGGACGGGGCCGGCCTGGTCGCCGCGATCGCCAGTAGGGGCGGGAGGCACAGCGCGGCAACGGCGAGGAAGGTCGACCGCCAGCCGAGGAGATCGCCCACCACGGCTCCCGCCGGGACGCCGGCGACCATGGCCAGCGTCGTGCCCGACAGCAGCACGGCCACCGCGCGTCCGCGCCGTTCCGGGCCCACGACCGCGACCGCCGTAGCCAGCGCGACGGCCAGGAAGCCCGCATTGGCGAACGCGGCAACGACCCGGGACAGCACCAGCACGGAGAACGACGCGGTCAGAGCTGCCACGACGTGCGCCGCCGCGAAGGCCACCAGGAATCCGAGGAGGGAGGAACGGGGCGGCCACCGTCGCGCCAGGGCGGCGGTCAGCGGGGCGCCCAACGCCATCCCGGCGGCGAACGCGGAGATCAGGCCGCCCGCCGCGGCCACGGAGACGTCGAGATCGGCGGCGATGCCCGGCAGCACACCGGAGAGCATGAATTCGGAGGTTCCCATCGCGAAAACGGCGAGGGCGAGGAACAGGACGAGTCGAGGCACGGAGCACTCCTGGGACGCGGAAACGAGGGCATCGTCTCCGGTCGTCACGGCCGACTCGGACCGGGCGGATCAGCGCGCGGAAGCGCGGTTCTGCACGGGGTCGGCGGCGGGACCGGCGACCCCTTCCTCATGCGATTCCGGCGAGCTCACGCCACCACGCTATCCCTCCCGGCGCCACGCGTTCCACCGGATATCGTTCCGACGTCGCGAACACGATCGAAAGCCCCCGGCACCGCCGGGCGCTTCGATCGTCGAGCGGAGCCGACCTACTCGTAGGCGACCTTCCAGTGCTTGATGCCGTTGAGCCAGCCCGAGCGCAGGCGCTGCGGCGGCTCGAGCTCGCGGAGGTTGGGCATCACGTCGGCGATCGCCTTGAACATGAGGTCCATCTCGAGGCGGGCGAGGTTCGCGCCCACGCAGTGGTGGGTGCCGGAGCCGCCGAAGCCGACGTGCGGATTCGGATCGCGCAGGATGTTGAACGTGTACGGATCCTCGAAGGCGTCCTCGTCGAAGTTGGCCGAGGCGTAGAACAGCGCGACGCGCTGCCCCTTCTTGATCGTCTGCTCGCCGAGCTGGACGTCCTCGAGCGCGGTGCGCTGGAACACGGAGACCGGGGTCGCCCAGCGGACGATCTCATCGGGGGCCGTGCGCGGGCGCTGCTCCTTGTAGATCTCCCACTGCTCGGGGTAGTCCACGAAGGCCTTCATGCCGTGGCTGATCGCGTTCCGCGTGGTCTCGTTGCCGGCGACGGCGAGCAGTAGCACGAAGAACGCGAACTCGTCACTGCCGAGCCCGTCGCCGTCGATGTCCGCCTGCACGAGAGTGGTCACGATGTCGTCCATCGGACACTTCCGGCGCTCCTCGGCGAGGTTCCACGAGTAGCCGGTGAACTCGGTCATCGCGGTGAGGTAGTCGCCCTCGAACTCGGGATCGTCGTAGGCCATCATCGAGTTCGACCAGTCGAAGAGTTTCTTGCGGTCCTCCTGGGGCACGCCCAGGAGCTCGGCGATCGCCTGCAGGGGCAACTCGCTGGCGACCTGCTCGACGAAGTCCCCGCCGCCCGCCTTACGGGCCTCGTGCACGATCTGCTCGGCCCGCTCCGCGAGCGCGTCGTGCAGGGACTGCACCGCCTTCGGCGTGAAGCCGCGCGAGATGATGCGACGGGTCTTGGTGTGCTGAGGCGGGTCCATGTTCAGCAGCAGCATGCGCTGCATGTCGATCTGCTCGCGCTCGATCTCCGGGCCGAAGCGGATGATCGCCCCGTTCTCCCAGTTGGAGTACTGCTTCGGGTTGCGCGAGATGGCCTTGATGTCCTCCAGCTTGGACACCACCCAGAAGCCACCGTCGTCGAACCCGGTGGTGCCGGGCGGAATGTCCTGCCACCACACCGGCGCCGATCGCCGCAGCTCGGCGAACTCGGCCTCGGGCCGCCGCTCCGACCACAGGTCGGGACTGGTGAAATCGAACCCCGCGGGGAAGTGCACGCTCACGCCGCCTCCTCAAGCGTCTCCACCCGGTCTCTGGCCAGGCGTATCTGAAACATGTTCTACTCATTGAAGCACAGACGGTCCGCTCGTGAGCTAGATTGCGAAGGACTCTGGTTGCACAGCAGTTACACAGGGACGAACCAGTCGCGGCGCCACCGCACGAAGCTCGACAGAATCTTCAGTGCGCGCCACAATCGAGAACGTGCTCTACCTGTTCGGGCGGAGCCGAGAAATGTGAGGAACGATCGATATGGGCATCCCCGTCATCGTCGAAGCCGTCCGCAGCCCCATCGGCAAGCGCGCCGGCTGGCTCAGCGGCCTCCACCCCGCCGAACTCCTCGGCGCCACGGTCACCGCGCTGATCGACCGCGCGGGGATCGATCCCGCCCGGGTCGAGCAGATCATCGGCGGCAACGTGACCCAGGCCGGCGAGCAGGCCGGCAACATCACCCGCACCGCGTGGCTCAACGCCGGCCTGCCCGAACTGACCGGCGCCACCACCATCGACGCGCAGTGCGGCTCGGCGCAGCAGGCCACGGGCCTCATCGCGGGCCTCATCGCGACCGACGCGATCTCCGCGGGCATCTCCTGCGGCGTCGAGTCGATGAGCCGCATCCCGCTCGGCGCGAACCGCCCGGAGGGACTCGGCAACTCCCGGCCCCCGTCGTGGACCATCGACATGCCCAACCAGTTCCTCGCCGCCGAGCGGATCGCCGAACGTCGCGGCCTCACCCGCGAGGACGTCGACGCCTTCGGCCTCGCCTCGCAGCGCAAGGCTCTGCGGGCGTGGGAGGAGGGGCGCTTCGACCGCGAGGTGGTCACGCTGAAGGCGCCCGCCATGGCCGACGGCGCCCCCACGGGCGAGACGATCGAGGTCTCGCGGGACCAGGGCCCGCGCGAGAGCACTGCCGAGGGCCTCGCCAAGCTCAAGCCCATGCTCGACGGTGGCCGCCACACGGCGGGCACGTCCTCCCAGGTGTCCGACGGTGCCGCCGCCGTCCTGCTCATGGACTCGGACCACGCCGCCGCGCTCGGCCTGACGCCGCGCGCCCGGATCGTTTCGCAGGCGCTGGTCGGCGGCGAGCCCTACTACCACCTCGACGGTCCCATCCGAGCCACGGAGCGGGTCCTGGAGCGCTCCGGTCGATCCCTCGCGGACATCGACCTGTTCGAGGTCAACGAGGCCTTCGCCTCTGTCGTCCTGTCCTGGCAGCAGGTCATCGGGCCGGATCCGGAGAAGGTCAACGTCAACGGCGGCGCGATCGCCCTCGGCCACCCCGTCGGCTCCACCGGAGCCCGCCTCATCACGACGGCGCTGCACGAGCTGGAACGGCGCGACGCGTCGACGGCTCTCATCGCGATGTGCTGCGGCGGCGCGATGGCCACCGGCACGATCATCGAGCGGATCTGACGGCATGCGGGTAGCAGTCACCGGCGCAGCCGGATTCGTCGGCGGGAACCTCCTGCAGCAGCTCGTCGAGCAGGGGCACGAGGTGGTCGCGATCGATCGCGCCTCGTCGCCGCACGCCCCGGACGGGGTGCGCTGGGTGCAGGCGAGCGTTCTCGAGCCCGGGGAGATGCGTGCGGCGCTCGAGGGCGTGGAGGTCGTCTACCACCTGGTCGCCATGATCACGCTCCGAATGCAGGACGAGGCCGCGTGGCGGCTGAACACCGAGGGCGTGCGGGTCGTGGCGCGGGCGGCACTCGAGGCCGGTGCGCGGAAAATGGTGCACCTGAGCTCCATCCACGCCTTCGACCAGGATCTCGTGGACGTGATCGACGAGACCGCACCGCGGTCCGAGCGACCCGAGATCCCGGTCTACGACCGGTCGAAATGGGCCGGCGAGCAGGAGCTGCGCAAGGTCATCGACGACGGCCTGGACGCCACCATCTGCAATCCCACCGGTGTCTGGGGGCCCGCCGACCACGGCGTCGCACTGTCGCGCCTGAACCGGCTGGCATACACCGCGGCCCGGGGCCGGATGCCCGCCTTCGTCTCCAAGGCAGGGTTCGACCTCGTCGACGTGCGCGACGTGGCGACCGGCGTCATGCTCGCGGCGGAGAAGGGCCGCACCGGCGAGAACTACCTACTCGGCGGTGAGTTCGCTCCGATCATCGACGCGATGCGTCTTTCCGCGCAGGCCGCGGGTAAGGCCGGGCCGCGCGTGGCGGTGCCCATCGGGGCGCTCGCGGCGATCATGCCGGTGCTCGAGCCGATCAACGCCCGCCTCGGCTCGGATGTGCTGTCGAAGGCCGCGCTGGGCCCGCTCTTCGCGTCGCCCCTGGTCGATATCAGCAAGGCACGCAACGAACTCGGTTACGCACCGCGCACGATGGCGGCGACCGCCACCGAGCTGGTGCGCTTCTTCGAAGAGTCGGGCCGGCTGAACGCCCGGACCTGACCCCTCAGCTCGGCCGACCCCTCGCCGAGACGCGGCCGGCCGCGCGGAGATCCCCTCCCCGCGCGGCCGGCATCGTCGTCTACGGACGGCTCACGCGCCGTACACGGGCTCGGGGATCGCCGCTTCGTCGAGCAGGCCCCGCACCACGTCGCCCAGCTCCGCAGGCTCCCAGCGCGCGCCCTTGTCGCGCAGCGGCCCGTGCCGCCAGCCCTGCGCGATCGACACCTTTCCGCCCTCGACCTCGAAGACCCGGCCCGTCACCTCTGCGGATGCCGCGCTGCCGAGCCACACCACGAGCGGGGAGATGTTCTCCGGCGCCATCGCATCGAAACCGTCCTCCGGAGCGGCCATGTCGTCCGCGAAGGTCACCTCGGTCATCCGCGTCCGGGCGGCGGGGGCGATCGCGTTCACGGTGATGCCGTAGCGCCCCATCTCGGCGGCTGCCTGGATCGTCATCTCGGCGATGCCCGCCTTCGCCGCGGCGTAGTTGCCCTGCCCGACGCTGCCGAGTAGACCGGCGCCGGAGCTGGTGTTGATCACTCGCGCGTCGGGCTGCCGTCCCGCCTTGGACTCGTCCCGCCAGTACCCGGCGGCGTGCCGCAGCATCGCGAAGTGTCCCTTGAGGTGGACGCGGGTCACCGCGTCCCACTCCGCCTCGGACATGTTCACCAGCATCCGGTCACGGAGGAAGCCCGCGTTGTTCACGAGTACGTCCAACCGGCCGAACTCGTCGATCGCGGTGCGCACCAGTGCCTGCGCGCCGTCCCAATCGGCCACGTCGGAGGCGTTCGCGACAGCGCGCCCGCCGGCCGCGCGGATCTCGTCGACCACCTGCTGCGCCGGGCCGGACGACGCGTCGGCGCCGTCGAGGCCCACGCCGTAGTCGTTGACCACCACCGCCGCACCCTCCGCGGCGAAGGCGAGCGCGTGGGCGCGGCCGATGCCCCGGCCCGCGCCGGTGACGATGACGACGCGACCGTCGACGATTCCTGTCATTGTTCTTCTCCTAGTCGGTAGTTCGTATTTCGCCGGCGGTCGTGCTCAGCCGTCGGCATGCTGCGCGTTCGCGGCGCCCAAGAACGCGGGGCGCTCGCCGCCGCCGTGCACGAGGAGCGTCGACCCGCTGACGTAGGACGCGAGCGGGGAAGCGAGGAAGGCCGCGCACGCGCCCACCTCCTCCGGGTCGGCGAGCCGTCCGAGGGGGATGGTCGCGCCGATCGCCGCGATCCCGGCGTCGTCGCCGTAGTGCTGCTCCGCGGCCTCGGTGCGCACCAAGCCCACGTCGAGGGCGTTCACGCGCACCGCGGGCGCCCACTCCACCGCCAGACTCGTGGTGAGCGAATCGAGCCCGGCCTTCGCCGCGCCGTACGCCGCGGTGCCGGGCGAGGGGCGGGTGGCGCTCACGCTCGAGATGTTGACGATCGCGCCGCGGCCCGCCTCCTGCATGACCGCATTCGCCCTCTGCGCCACCAGGAGTGGGGCGAGCAGGTTGAGGCCGACGACCTTCTCGTGGAACCGAGGCGAGGCCGTGGCCGCATCCGAGTACGGGGCGCCACCCGCGTTGTTGACGAGCACGTCGAGCCGACCGTGCCGCTCGACGATGCCGGCGATCAGCGCGTCCACCTGCTCCGGATCGCGGACGTCGGCGGCGACGAACTCGGCGACGGCGCCGTCGGCCTCCACCGGGCTCTCGGGTTCGCGCCGGGCGCACACCACCACCGTGGCGCCGTACCGGAGGAAGACGCGGGCGATGCCCGCACCGATCCCCCGCACCCCGCCGGTGATCAGGACCACCGCATCGTCGAGCCCGAGGCTCACCGACATCGCTGCGCTCACAAGATTCCCCACTTCCCATTCCGGCTGACCGGGCTTCGGTGGTAGCGTACCAAGCAATTGCTAGGTTTAGATCACGTTCTACCTGTCTACCTCGAAGGAGTCGGTGTGCCTTCACCGATCACGACCACCGTCGACGAGCCCGGGATCCACACGATCACCGTCGACGCACCGCCCGTCAACGCCCTCACCGTGCAGGGCTGGTTCGACCTCGCGAACGCCATCACCGAGGCCGGCCGCGACCCGTCGTGCCACGTGGTCGTGGTGCGCGCCGCGGGCCGCGGGTTCAACGCGGGCGTCGACATCAAGGAGATCGACGCGGCACAGGCCGCGGGCGACGGCTACGGGGCACTGATCGGCGCGAACCACGGCTGCGCCGCCGCCTTCTCCGCGGTCTACGACTGCGCGGTCCCGGTGGTCGTCGCGGTCAACGGCTTCTGCCTGGGCGGAGGCATCGGCCTCGTCGGCAACGCCGACGTCGTGGTCGCGTCGGACGACGCGACCTTCGGCCTCCCCGAGGTGGATCGCGGGGCGCTCGGCGCCGCAACGCATCTGGCCCGCCTGGTGCCCCAGCACCTCATGCGCACGCTGTACTTCACCGCGGGCACCATCACGGCGCAGCAACTGCACCACTTCGGTTCCGTGTACCGCGTGGTGCCGCGCGCCGAGCTCGACGAGGCCGCCCTGGAGGTGGCCCGGGCCATCGCCGCCAAGGACACCCGCGTGATCCGCAAGGCGAAGGAGGCGATCAACGGGATCGACCCCGTCGACGTCCACACCAGCTACCGCTTCGAGCAGGGCTTCACGTTCGAGCTCAACCTCGCGGGCTACTCGGACGACCACCGTCGCGAGTTCGTCGCGACCGGCCGCACCGTGGGCGAGGCGTCCAGCGCCGGGAGCGGAGCGAGCGGGCGACCCGTATCCGACGACGCAGCACAGGAGAAGGCATGACCGACAAGACCATGACCGCCGAGCAGGTGGTCGCCGAACTCGAGGACGGCATGACGCTGGGCATCGGCGGCTGGGGCTCGCGGCGCAAACCGATGGCCCTGGTGCGGGCGATCCTCCGGTCGGACCTCAAGGACCTCACCGTGGTGTCCTACGGCGGACCCGACGTGGGACTCCTGGCCGCGGCGGGGAAGATCCGCAAGCTCGTCTTCGGTTTCGTCACCCTCGACACCGTCCCCATCGACCCGAACTTCGCCCGCGCCCGGCAGGCCGGCGCGATCGAGGTCGCGGAGTGGGACGAGGGCATGTTCGCCGCCGGCCTCAAGGCCGCCGTGCAGCGTCTCCCCTTCCTCCCCATCCGTGCGGGGCTCGGTTCGTCGGTCATGGACGTCAATCCCGGTCTGCGCACGATCGTCTCGCCCTACGCCGACGGCGAGGAACTGGTCGCGGTCCCGGCGCTGCGCCTCGATGCCGCGCTCGTGCACATGAACCGCGCCGACGCCCGCGGCAACGCCCAGTACCTGGGCCCGGACCCGTACTTCGACGACGACTTCGCCCTCGCGGCGGACCGGTGCTATGTCTCCTGCGAGCGGATCGTCCCCACCGCGGAGCTTGTGGCCGGCGGCCCCGTCCAGTCCCTGATCATCAACCGCAGCGCGGTCAACGGCGTCGTCGAGACGCCGAACGGCGCGCACTTCACGACCGCGGTCCCGGATTACGGCCGCGATGAGAAGTTCCAGCGGCACTACGCCGCGAGCGCCAAGGACCCCGAGGCCTGGGCCGCGTTCGAACAGCGCTTCCTCAGCGGCGACGAGGCGCACTACCAGGCTCAGGTCGCCGCCTGGGCAGCCGAGGAGGCGAAATGACCGACATCACCCGCGCCGAGGTCTGCGTGACCGCGATCGCCGATCTGTTCCGGGGCGACGGCGAGATCACCGCCAGCCCGATGGGCCTGATCCCCTCGCTCGGCGGCCGCCTCGCCCGCCTCACCTTCGCCCCCGATCTACTGCTCTCCGACGGCGAGGCCTACCTGATCGCCGATGCCGCGAACCCCGCCGCGGGCATCGAGGGCTGGCAGCCCTTCAAGAAGGTGCTCGACGTGGTGGTGCCGAACGGCAAGCGCCACGTGATCATGGGCGCCAGCCAGATCGACCGGTACGGCAACCAGAACATCTCGGCCATCGGCGAGCACCGGGCACCGTCGCGCCAGCTGCTCGGCGTGCGCGGCGGGCCCGGCAACACCGTGAACAACCGCACGTCGTACTGGATCCCGAAGCACTCGTCGCGCGTCTTCGTCGATGCGGTCGACGTCGTGAGCGGCGTGGGCTACGACCGCGCCCGCGCGGCCGGGCCGGCCGCCTCGCGGTTCCACGACATCCACCGCGTGGTCACCGACCTCGCCGTCCTCGGCTTCGGCGACGACGGTGCCATGACCCTGCTGTCCGTGCACCCCGGCATCACGGAGGCCCAGGTCCGGGAGGCCACCGGCTTCGAGCTCGCGGGCTCCCACGTGCCGGAGACCCGTGTGCCCACCACCGACGAACTCGAGCTCATCCGCACCGTCGTGGACCCGAAGAACCTGCGCAGCAAGGAGGTCCCGGCATGACACTGCGTACCCGGTTCACCGAGCTGGTCGGCATCGAGCATCCCGTCGTGCAGACCGGCATGGGCTGGGTCTCGGGGGCGCACCTGACCTCCGCCACCGCGAACGCGGGCGGCCTGGGCATCCTCGCCTCGGCGACGATGACCTACCCGGAGCTCGAGGCGGCGATCCGGAAGACCAAGGAGCGCACCGACAAACCCTTCGGCGTCAATCTCCGGGCCGACGCCGAGGATGCGCAGCAGCGCGTCGATCTGCTGATCCGCGAGGGCGTGAAGGTCGCTTCCTTCGCGCTCGCCCCGCGCAAGGAGATGATCGCGCAGCTCAAGGACGCCGGACTGGTGGTGATCCCGTCCGTCGGCGCCGCGCGGCACGCGGAGAAGGTGGCCTCGTGGGGCGCCGATGCCGTGGTGGTGCAGGGCGGCGAGGGCGGCGGCCACACCGGTGGCGTCGCGACGACACTGCTGCTCCCGTCGGTGCTCGATGCGGTGGACATCCCGGTCGTCGCCGCCGGCGGCTTCTTCGACGGTCGCGGCCTCGCGGCGGCCCTCGCCTACGGCGCCTCGGGGGTCGCGATGGGTACCCGCTTCCTGCTCACCCGCGACAGCCGGGTGCCCGAATCGGTGAAGTCGGAGTACCTGCAGCGCGGTCTCGGCGACACCGTCGTGACCACGAAGGTCGACGGGATGCCTCACCGCGTCCTGCGGACGGCACTGGTCGATGCCCTCGAACGCTCGCACGGCGTTGCGACATTGGCGCACGCCGCCCTGAACACCGTGCGTTTCCAGGCACTCACGGGCGTCTCCTGGAAGGGGCTCATCAACGAGGGGCTGGCGCTGAAGAAGGGCGGCGACCGCACCTGGAGCCAGCTCATGATGTCGGCCAACACGCCGATGTTGCTGCGCGCCGGCCTCGTCGAAGGCAACACCGACGCCGGCGTGCTCGCCTCGGGCCAGGTCGCCGGAATCATCGACGATCTGCCGACGGTGGCCGAACTGATCGAGCGGATCGTGGCGGAGGCCGAGGAACGCGTGGACGCGCTCTCCGGCCTCCGGTCCTGATCGGATCGCGGGCTACGCGAACCGCATGACCTCGCTGTAGACGGTCTTCATGTCGTCGAAAGCACGCGAGGAGACGGTCAGCGTCGAGTAGGCGACGGCGTCGACGCTGCCGATGCAGCCCTCGATGCTCACGCGCTTCTCACCGAAGCGGACGCCGAAGCTCTCGCCGGGCTTGGGCTTCTGAATCGTCTTGCTACCCACGGGCAGGAAGACGATGGCGCCCGGCGCGGTCTTGATGACCTGGTTCTGGCTCAGGCCGAGGGTGCCGCCCACGCCGGCACCCACGGCGCCGAACGGGCCGGGCGCGCCGCCGACGACGCCGACGCCGCCGCTGACGGACTGGTTCGAGCCGATCCAGGACTCGAAGCCGCCGTCCTTCACACCGCACGCCACGACGTAGCCGACCTCGACGGTCGCCGCCTCGATCTCGCCGGGCGCCTTGGTGATCAGGCCCTCGGCCTTGCCGTCGACGTACGCCAGGCGCGACTTGTTGTCGCCGGCGAGCGGCGGGAAGAGCTTCGCCTTGAGGTCGAACAGCGCGATCTGCGCGTTCACCCCCTCCTTCGACGTGATCGTCTGCTTGCCGCCCTTGACCGGACCCGACGGGTTCTGGGGGGTGATCTGCGCGGAGGCGGTCCCCACCGACATCACCGAAACGGCGCAGGCCGCGACGACTGCAGCCGCCATGCCGATCTTGATTCGACGCACTCTTCGACTCCTCTATCCACGATCTCCATTGAGTATGCAAAGGAAAGCATGTCGCTGAGAATTTGCCAAGTCGAATCGTGGATCGGCTCCGAATTTGCGACTCAGAACACAGTCCGACTCCTCGGGCCGCTCAACCACCCCCTTCAGGCGCACCCTCCGCGGAAGACCGTCAAGGCTCTCCACCTGGAGATATCGACATCCACCCTGGAGAAGAATCAATAACTTATGTGGCGCACAACGGAGCGTCGGTGCGAGTGCACATTATGATGTGTCAAAACAAATACTGAGGCAGGGTCGTTCGATCCCTGCCTCAGCATTCAATATTCTACATTGGTGAAGTTGTTCATCGGCACAGCTCAAGGACGTCGTTCCCGGCGCGGCGAAGCCGTCACGCAGCTCCGCGGGAACGTGCGATCAGAGTCGTTCGATGATGGTGACGTTGGCGGTGCCGCCGCCCTCGCACATCGTCTGCAGGCCGTACCGTCCGTCTCGCCGCTCGAGCTCGTGCAGCAGTGTCGTCATGAGCTTCGCGCCGGTAGCGCCCAGCGGGTGCCCCAGGGCGATGCCGCCGCCGTTCACGTTGACCTTCTCGTGCGGGATGCCCAGCTCATCCATCCACGCCAGCGGCACGGAGGCGAAGGCCTCGTTGCACTCGAAGAGGTCGATGTCGGCGACGGTGAGCCCCGTCTTCTGCAGCGCGTACTGCGTCGCGGGGATAGGCCCGGTGAGCATCCACACCGGGTCCGCGGCACGGACGGAGATGTGGTGGATCCGTGCGCGTGGCCGGAGGCCGTGCCGCTGCACGAAGTCCGCGGAGGCGACCATGACGGCGGCGGCACCGTCGGCGATCTGACTCGCCACGGCCGCGGTGATCGCGGACCCCTCCGCGAGCGGGGCGAGCCCGGCCATCTTCTCGAGAGTGGTTCCGCGGCGAGGTGTCTCATCGACGGCGAAGCCGTCGATCGGCGCGATCTCGGCTTCGAACCTGCCGGAGTCGGTCGCGGCGATCGCCCGCTCGTGGCTGGCGAGCGCGAACTCCTCCATCCGGGTGCGGGAGACGCCCCACTTCGTGGCGATCATGTCGGCACTGGTGAACTGCGAGACCTCCACGTCGCCGTACCGTTCGCGCCACCCGACCGAACCGGAGAACGGATCGTCGAAGCCGTACTCGCGCCCGGCCAGCATGGCTGCACTGATCGGGATCGCGCTCATGTTCTGCACGCCGGCAGCGACCACCGCGTCCGCGGTACCCGAGAGCACGGCCTGGGCGGCGAAGTGCACCGATTGTTGACTGGATCCGCACTGCCGGTCGACGGTGACGCCGGGCACCTGCTCGGGCAGGCCCGCGGCGAGCCACGAAGTGCGGGCGATGTTGCCCGACTGCGGTCCGATGGTGTCGCAGCAGCCCATGATGACGTCGTCGACGAGCTCCGGGTCGACGCCCGAGCGGAGGACCGAGGCGCGCAGGACGTGGGCTCCGAGGTCGGCGGAGTGCACCGTCGCCAGTGATCCGCCGCGCTTGCCGGTGGGCGTGCGCACCGCGTCGAGGATGTACGCGCCGGGCGCGAGATCGGTCATGACTGCTCCTTCTCAGGGCTGGCGATCCCGTGTTCGAGGATCGTGAGGTATTGGTCGGCCACCGTGCTCACGGGCAGCTGGCCGCCCGGCCGGTACCAGCGGACCGCGACCCAGACGGTGTCGCGGAGGAAGCGGTACGTGACGTCGATGTCGAGATCCGCACGGAAGTCGCCGGATTCGATGCCGCGGCTGATGATGCCGCGCCACATGGTCCGGAACTCCTGGAGGAAGTCCGCGATGTAGGCGAACCGGTCCTGTTGTGCGAGTCCGCGGGCCTCGGCCTGATAGATGGCGACGGCGTCCGGATGCGCGTCGATCGCCGCGAAGGAGGCGATCACGCAGCCGCGCAGCTGCTCCCGGGGAGCGTCGACGGCGGCGAGCACTGCTCGGTACTCGCCGAAGAGCCGGTCGAGGAAGTCCCGGAGGATCTCGTCGAGCATCGACTCCTTCGAGTCGAAGTGGTGGTAGAGACTGCCCGACAGGATGCCCGCCGCATCGGCGATGTCGCGCACTGTCGTCGCGCGGTAGCCGTTCTCGGCGAACAGCTTCGCGCTCAGCGCCAGGACCTCCGCGCGCCGGGTGGACGGGTCGGGCTTAGCCATGTCGGCTACCGGCGTCCGCGGTCGGGCCGCCGGGGCCCGGCCTACGCATGCTGACTGCTCACGGAGACCACCTCGCCGGTCATGTAACTCGAGTAGTCGGAGGCGAGGAAGACGATGACGTTCGCGACCTCCCAGGGCTCGGCCGCTCGGCCGAAGACTTCGCGGCGCGCGAGCTCGTCGAGCAGCTCGTCGGAGGTCACCTTGGCGAGGAAGGCGTGCATCGCGATACTCGGCGAGACGGCGTTGATCCGCACGCCGTGCGGCGCGGCGTCGACGGCGGAGCAGCGGGTCAGCGCCATCACGCCGGCCTTGGCCGCGGCGTAGTGCGCCTGCTCGGCCTGGGCGCGCCAGCCGATGACGGAGGCGTTGTTGACGATCACGCCGCCACCGCCCTGCCCGATGAACCGGTTGATCGCCGCGCGGGTGGCGCGGAAGGTGCCGGTCAGGGTCACGTCGAGCACCCGCGACCACTGCTCGTCGGTCATGTCCTGCACCGCTACGCTGCCGCCGAGACCGGCGTTGTTGACCAGCACGTCGATCCGCCCGTAACGCTCCGCGGCACCATCCAGCAGCGCCTGGACCTGCTCCTCGACCGTGACGTCACAGGTGATCGCGTGCACGCGATCACCGAACTCGGCGGCCAGTTCGTCGCGCTTCTCGCCGAGCCGGCGCTCGTGCCAGTCGGAGACCACCACGCTGCCGCCCTCTTCCAGGCAGCGGCGCGCGGTGGCGGAGCCGATGCCGGTTCCCGCGGCGGCGGTGACGACGACGACCTTGTCGTCAAGGAGGTTGCGGCCCTTCGGGTACGGGGGTGCGGGGATCGCGTTCACGGGCGGGCCTCTCGGGGTAGGCCGAGCACGCGCTCGGCGATGATGTTGCGCTGGATCTCGTTGGAGCCGCCGTAGATCGTGTCGGCGCGGGTGAACAGGTAGAGGCGCTGCCAGTCGTCCAGGTCGACGGTGCCGGAGGCGGCGGATCCGGGGCCGCCGGCGAGTAGTCCGGAGGCGCCGCGCACCGTCATCGCGATCTCGCCGAGCCTGCGGTGCCAGTTGGCCCACAGCAGCTTGGCGACCTCGGCGGTGCCGGTCTCGGCGGAGCCGAGGGTGCGCAGCGCGTGCGCCCGCATCACGTCGAGCTCGGTCCACGCGCGACGGAGCGCATCCGCGACGTCGGGTCGGTCGGCGGCGCCGGTGTCGAGAGCGAGATCGGTGAGGTGCTGCAGCTCGCGCCGGAATCCGATCTGCTGGCCCAGGGTGGCGACGCCGCGCTCGAAGGCGAGCGTCCCCATGGCGACCCGCCAGCCGTCGCCGGGCTCGCCGACCACGTTGGCGGCGGCGGTGCGCGCACCGTCGAAGAAGACCTCGTTGAACTCCGAGGTGCCGGTGAGCTGGACGATGGGCCGGACCTCGATGCCCGGCTGGCCCATGGGGACGAGCAGGTAGGACAGGCCCTTGTGGCGCGCGGAGCCGGGCTCGGTGCGCGCCACGACGAAGCACCAGTCGGCGACGTGCGCGAGCGAGGTCCACACCTTCTGTCCGGAGATCACCCACTCGTCGCCCTCGAGACGGGCGGTGGTGCTGACGTTCGCCAAGTCGGAGCCGGCGCCGGGCTCGGAGTAGCCCTGGCACCACAGCTCGCGGACGTCGCGGATCGCGGGCAGGAAGCGGGCCTTCTGTTCCTCGGTACCGAAGGCGATGAGGGTGGGGCCGAGCAGTTCCTGGCCGAGGTGGGAGACCTTGGCGGGCGCTCCCGCGCGGGCGTACTCCTCGTGGAAGATCACCTGCTGCGCGAGACTCGCTCCGCCGCCGCCGTTCTCGGCGGGCCAGCCGATGCAGTTCAGTCCCGCGGCGGCGAGGTGGCGCTCCCAGGCGACGCGCTCGTCGAAGAACTCGTGCTCGCGGCCGGGCCCGCCGGCACCGCGCAGCCCGGCGAACTCGCCGGACAGGTTGATCGCGAGCCAGTCGCGGATCCGCGCCCGGAATTCCGCGTCCGTCTCGCCGCTCGCCGTGGCCACGGCACTCCCTTCGCCATTCCACCAAGCAATTGCTTGGTGGAATCAGGTTACACAGACTCGACTCGCACTGTAACGTGTTCTACCAAGCACTTGCTAGGCAGAAGGGTTTGCGCATGTCACGCACCATCGCAACGGCGCTGCGCGACGCCGCGACGCGGTTCGCGGAACATACCGCCGTGGTCGACGGCGACCTCCGGATCAGCTACGCCGATCTCCACGACCGCGCTCGCGACGTCGCCCGGGCACTCCTCGCGGAGGGGGTCCGGCGGGGCGATCGGGTCGCGGTCTGCGCGCCGAACGGCCACGAGTGGATCGAGGCGGCGCTCGGCGCCGCGTACATCGGCGCTGTGCTGGTCCCCGTCAACACCCGTTACACCGGTCCCGAGATCGTGGACCTCCTGGTGCGGACCCGCGCGCGCGGGTTCGTGGTGGCGGGCCCGTTCCTCGGCGTCGACCGCCTCGACCTGGTGATCGCGACCGCGGGCGGCCTGCCGGAGGACATCGTCGCCGTCCTCCGGCTCCCCGAATGGGACGGCGTGCCGGCCCGGGGCGCGCAGGTCACCGACGCCCGGCTCGACGAGGCCGCCGCCGCGGTCACGCCCGACGACCCGTCGGACATCTTCTTCACCTCCGGCACCTCCGGCCGGAGCAAGGGCGCGACGAGCACGCACGCGCAGACCCTGGCGAACGCGGCGAACTGGGCGGAGCTCGTGGGCGTCACCGACGCCGACCGCTACCTGATCCTGAGCCCGTTCTTCCACATCTTCGGCTACAAGGCCGGCATCCTCGCGGCGCTGCAGAGCGGCGCGGCGATCTACCCGGCGCAGACCTTCGACGTCGCGGCGGCCTTCGAACTCATCCAGCGGGAGCGCATCTCGATCCTTCCCGGAGTGCCGACGGTGCACCAGATGATGCTCGACCATCCGGATCGGGCACAGTACGACCTGTCGAGCCTGCGCGCCGCCACGACGGGCGCGGCCACGATCCCCGTCGTGCTGATCGAGCGGATGCGCGCCGAACTGTACGAACGAGTACTCACCGCGTACGGCCTCTCGGAGGCCCCCGTCGTCACGATGTGCCGGGCCGACGACGCCCCCGAGGTGATCGCCACGACCTCCGGCCGGGCCGTCCGCGACATGGAGGTGCGGGTCGCGGATGACGGCGAGATCCTCGTACGCGGGCCCAACGTGATCGCCGAGTACTTCGAGGATCCCGAGGCCACCGCCAAGGCCTTCGACACCGACGGGTGGTTCCACACCGGCGACGCCGGGTCCATGGACGACGCCGGGAACCTGCGGATCACCGACCGGATCAAGGACATGTTCACCAACGGCGGCTTCAACGTCTACCCCGCCGAGATCGAGCAGGTGATCGCCCGGATCCCCGGCGTCTCGGAGAGCGCCGTCGTCGGCGTGCCCGAGCCCCGCCTCGGCGAGGTGGGCAAAGCCTTCGTCGTCCTCGCCGCGGGCCGCACGGTGAGCGAGGACGCCGTGATCGAGCACTGCCGGCAGTACCTGGCCAACTTCAAAGTCCCCCGCAGCGTGGAGTTCGTGACCGAGCTACCGCGCAACGCGACCGGAAAGGTGCTCAAGCGCGTCCTACGCGGTGAGCCCGACCCTGCAGCAGGAGAGAAGCGATGACCGACAGCACGTCCAGCGCCGATGCGACCGCCGAGGCGGAGGTGGTGACCTACGAGGTGCGCGGCCCCGTCGCCGTGGTCACCATGAACCGGCCCGAGTACCGCAACGCGCAGAACTCGGCCATGACCTACGCCCTCGACGCCGCCTTCGTGCGCGCCGTGGAGGATCCCGCGGTCAAGGTGATCGTGCTCGCCGGCAACGGGAAGCACTTCTCCGCCGGCCACGACATCGGCACGCCCGGCCGGGATGTGGATCAGCACTTCGAGAACAAGGCCGTGCTGTGGTGGGACCACGTGGGCCGCGAGGGCGGCGATCAGCGCTTCGCCCGTGAATCCGAGGTGTACCTCGGCATGTGCCGGCGATGGCGGGAGATCCCGAAGCCCGTGATCGCCTCGGTCCAGGGCGCGTGCATCGCCGGCGCGCTGATGCTGGCGTGGAGCTGCGACCTCATCGTCGCCTCGGACGATGCCTTCTTCTCGGACCCCGTGGTGCGCATGGGCATCCCCGGCGTCGAGTACTTCGCGCACCCGTGGGTCATGGGCCCGCGGGCGGCCAAGGAGTTCCTGTTCACCGGAGACCGCTTCTCGGCGCAACAGGCCAAGGAGTGGGGCATGGTGAACCGGGTCGTGCCCCGCGCGGAGCTCGAGGAGGAGACGCTCGCCCTCGCCGAGCGGATCGCGGACATGCCGACGTTCGGCCTGGCCCTGACGAAGAAGGCCGTCAACCAGTGCGAGGACCTCATGGGCATGCGTGCGGGCATGGATTCTGTGTTCGGCCTGCATCACTTCGCGCACGCGCACAACGCCGAGGTCTCGGGCGGCGATTCGCTGGGCGGGCAGAGCGCCAAGTCGATGGCGTCCGGCGCGCGGAAGGCGGAGTAGGCCGGTGGATCTCGACTTCGACGAGGCGACCGTCGCCTTCCGCGACGAGGTACGCGCCTGGCTCACGGCGAACGTCCCCGCCGAGCCCCTTCCCTCCTTCGACACCGCCGAAGGATTCGCCGCGCACCGCGCCTGGGAGGCGACGCTCGCCGATGCCGGCTACGCCGCGGTCTCCTGGCCCGCCGAGTTCGGCGGCCGCGACGCGACACTGCTGCAGTGGGTGGTCTTCGAGGAGGAGTACTACGCCGCGGGCGCGCCGCTCCGGGTGAACCAGAACGGCCTGTTCATGTTGGCGCCCACGCTGTTCAGCCACGGCACCGACGAACAGCGTGCGCGGATCCTGCCCGCGATGGCGCGGTCGGAACGGGTCTGGGCGCAGGCCTGGTCGGAGCCGGAGGCGGGCAGCGACATCGCCTCGCTGCGCTCCACCGCGACGCGGGTCGACGGCGGCTGGAAGCTCTCGGGCCAGAAGACCTGGAGCTCGCGCGCCGCCTTCGCCGACGGTGCCTTCGGCCTGTTCCGCAGCGAGCCGGGCTCCGAACGGCACCGCGGCCTGACCTACCTGATGTTCGACCTGCGCGCGCCCGGCGTGACGGTCCGCCCGATCCCGCAGCTCGACGGCGAGCCCGGCTTCGCGGAGATCTTCCTCGACGGGGTCTTCGTGCCGGACGCCGACGTGATCGGCGAGCCCGGCCAGGGCTGGCGCGTGGCCATGACGACGGCGAACAACGAGCGCGGTCTGTCGCTGCGCAGCCCCGGGCGATTCCTCACCGCCGCGGACGCCCTCGTCGACCTGTGGGAACGCGAGGACGGCGACACCGGTACTGCGGCCGCGCAGCGCGTCGCCGACGCCTGGATCGGCGCGCGCGCCTACCAGCTGTACACCTTCGGCACTGTCACCCGACTGCAGGACGGGGGCGAACTGGGCCCGGAATCCAGCGTGAACAAGCTGTTCTGGAGCCACCTCGACGTGGCGTTGCACGAGACCGCGCTGGATCTTCTCGGCCCGCTCGGCGAGCTCACCGGCGACACCGCCCCCGATGCGGGTCGCTGGCCCGCGGGATACCTCTTCTCCCTGGCGGGCCCGATCTACGGCGGCACCGACCAGATCCAGCGCAACACCATCGCCGAGCGTCTCCTCGGCCTACCCCGGGGAGCCCGATGAGATTCGCACCGTCGCAGGAGAACGAGGCCTTCGGACAGTCGCTCGACGATCTGCTCGCACGGGCCGGTGTCGTGGCCGCGGCCCGTGCCTGGGCCGACGGCGACAGCGCCCCGGGCCGCAAGATCTGGGCCGCGCTCGCCGACCTCGGCGTGACCGGCCTGGCCATCGCCGAGGAGCACGGCGGCGTCGGCGCCGATGCCACGGACCTGGCCGTCGCCTTCCAGGCGCTCGGGTATCACGGCGTGCCCGGACCGGTCGTCGAGTCGGTCGCGGTCCTCCCCGCGCTCCTCGGCGACGACCCGAGGCTCGAGGCCCTCGCGGGCGGCGCGATCGGCACCGTCGCACTGGCGCCCCGCGCCCCGTTCCTGCTCGACGCCGATGCCGCGGACCTGCGCATCGTCGTGGGCGCCGACGGCACCGCCGGCGAGGTGGACGCACCGTCGACCCCGGTGCGGACCTCGGTGGACCGCACGCGGCGCCTGTTCGACGCGCCCGCGCCCACCGATGGCGTCCCGGCCGACCGCGCCCGCGGCGAGCTGCTGGGCGCCTTCGCGGTGGCCGCGCAGGTACTCGGCGCCGGACGACGGCTGCTCGACGACACCGTCGAGTACGCGAAGGCCCGTGCCCAGTACGGCAGGGCGATCGGCGAGTACCAGGCGATCAAGCACCTCCTCGCGGACGTGGCGACGCGGCTGGAGTTGGCGGCGCCGCTGCTACAGGGCGCGGCGGTGGCGCTGTCCGGGGACGCCTCGCGCGGCGTCGATCTGGATCCCGTCCGCGACGTCGCTGCGGCGCGCGTCGCCGCGGCGGACGCCGCGTACCTCGCCGCCCGCACCGCCCTGCAGGTGCACGGCGCGATCGGCTACACCGCCGAGTACGACCTCGGCCTGTGGATCACCACGGTGCGGGCGCTGCAGTCGGCGTGGGGCACGCAGGCCGAGCACCGCGCGACGGTGCTGGACGCGATCCGGAAGGCGGCGCGATGAGTTCGGAGCTGGACGACCTGGGCGGCGCGGTCCGCAGCGTGATCGAGCGGCGCTGGTCGCCGGCCGCGCTGCGCGCCGCGATCGACGCCCCCGAGGGCTACGACCGCGCGCTGTGGTCGGTCCTGTGCGAGCAGGTCGGCGTGGCCGCGCTGGCCGTCCCCGAGGCGCACGACGGCCTCGGCGCCGGGGTGCGGGCGCTGCAGGTGGTGGCCGAGGAACTGGGCCGCCACCTGATCCCGTCGCCCTTCCTCGGATCCTCCGTGCTCGCGACCGCCCTCCTCGCGGAGACCGACGAGTCCGAGTTGTTGGAGGGCCTCGCGAGCGGCGAGCGGATCGCCGCGGTCGCCTTCGCCGGCCAGGACTTCGCCGCCCGCCCGATCACCGCCGCCGGTGGCGCACTCTCAGGGACCGCGCGCTTCGTGCTCGACGGTGACCTCGCGGACGACCTGCTGGTGATCGCCGGCAACGAGCTGTACCTCGTCGACGGCGCCGCAGCGACGCGGCGCCACACTCCGTCCATGGACCCGACCCGTCGCTTCGCGGAGGTCGTGCTCGACGGTGCGCCGGCGCGACTGCTCCGGGACGGGGCGTCGGAGGCGCTGGCGCGGGCCCTCGACACGACGTGCGCGGTGCTCGCCGCCGAGCAGGCGGGCGCGGCGGCGCGGGCGCTGGAGATCACCGTCGAGTACACCGGTTCCCGCGTGCAGTTCGGCCGGCCGATCGGCTCCTTCCAGGCGCTCAAGCACCGGATGGCCGACCTGTACGTGCTCGTCGAGTCGGCCCGCTCGGCGGCTCTGGCGGCCGGCGAGGCGCTCGATCGCGGCGACGCGGACGCAGCCCTCGCGGTCGCGACGGCGAAGGCCTACTGCTCGGAGGCGTTCAGCACCGTCGCCGCCGAGACGATCCAGCTGCACGGCGGCATCGGCATCACGTGGGAGCACGACGCACACCTGTACTTCAAGCGTGCGCACTCCTCGTCCCAGCTGTTCGGCGATCCGGCGCACCATGTGGCCCGCCGGGAGCTGACGCACTCCTGAAACACGTTCTTGCCGGGCGCCGGTCCCCGCGGTACTTTCGTAGACGAACTACTTGCGAAAGGAAACGCGATGGCGAGCAGCGCACGGACGGACGGCGACACCTGGACGATCACCACGAGCGTGGGGTTCACCGCGCTGCTGGTGGCCGCGGCCCGGGCGGTGGAGACGGAGCGTCCCGACGCCCTCGCCCAGGATCCGTACGCCCGGGTCTTCCTGGAGGCGGCGGGCGATCCGCGCGCCGTCGCCCTGGCCGACGCCGGTGACGGCGAGGGCAATCCGATGGCGGCCACGCGCCACCTCGGCGTCCGCACCCGGTTCTTCGACGACTTCGTCCGGGACGCCGTCGCTGCGGGCACCCGGCAGATCGTGATCCTCGCGGCCGGCCTCGATTCCCGTGCCTACCGCCTCGACCTACCGGCGGGCACCGTCGTCTACGAGCTCGACCAGCCCGAGGTGCTCGCCTTCAAGGAGGAGACGCTGGACGCGCACAGGGCGCGCCCCGCGGCCGGGCTGCGGCACGTCCCCATCGACCTGCGCGACGACTGGCCCACAGCACTGCGGTCCACCGGCTTCGACGGTGCCGCGCCCACTGCCTGGCTGGTCGAGGGCCTGCTCCCCTACCTACCCGCCGCGGCGCAGGCACTGCTCTTCGAACGGATCGTGGAACTCTCCGCGCCGGGGAGCCGCGTCGCCGTCGAGGGCCAGCTCGGACCGCTCGACCTCGACCGCTTCCGCGCGATCACCGAGAAGTACTCGCAGGAGGGGAACCCCCTCGGCGACTTCGACGTGACCTCACTGTTCGTCGCCGACGAGGACCGCGACGATCCGGTCGACTTCCTCACCGCGCAGGGGTGGACCGTCGAGCGGGCGGGGAACCCGGTGGAGCTGGGGCACAGCTACGGCGTGCAGGACACGGTCCCCGCGGACGCGGCCCTCATGGCCGACACGATCGGCTACTTCACCGCGGCTCTGCCCGCCCGCTGAGTCACCGTGCGGCGGTGTGGTACTCCTGATTCGGCCGCATGTCGATCGCCGAGGCCAGCCGGTTGGTCATGTTGAAGAAGGCGGCGGTGTTCGCGATGTCGTAGACGTCGCGATCGGTGAAGCCCGCGTCGCGCAGCCGCTGCCGATCGGCCTCGTCGAGCTTCGACGGTGCCTCGGTGATCTTCTCGGCGAACTCCAGCATCGCGCGCTGCTTCGGCGGCAGATCCGCGGCGCGGAAGTTCATCACCAGCATCTCGCCGAGCACCGGATCGCCGGACAGCTCACGTACCGCGGCGCCGTGCGCGGTGAGGCAGTAGAAGCACTTGTTCACCGAGGAGACGACCACCGCGATCATCTCGCGCTCCAGCTTGGTCAGGCCGGAGTCGCCGAGCATCAGATCGTTGTAGGTGTCACTGAACGCGCGCAGCTTGACCTCGTCGAAGGCGAGCGACTGCAGGACGTTCGGCACCATCCCGAGCTTCTCGCGGCAGATGTCGAAGTACTTCCGCGTCCCCTCGCTCAGCTCTCCCGCGGGAAGATCCAGCGCGGTGATCCGATCGGTCATGTCATCTCCTCGTACGAACGCCAATGCCCTCCCTGACTACCAGGGAGGGCACTGCGCCACGGCGGTTCGATCAGATCCAGTCGTCTCCGACGGGCCAGGTGAGGAACGAGTCGAGCGAGAGGGTGCGGGGCAGCGCCTCGCCGGGGTCGGTCACCGTCTGGGTGTAGCGCCCCTTGTAGAACAGCAGCGGCCGGCCCGCGTTCGGCGCGCTCAACTCGAGCACGCGGCCGATCACGATGTGGTGGTCGCCGCCGTCGTGCACGGTCTCGACGGCGCAGTCGATCCAGCTCAGCGCTCCGTCGAGGAGGGGCGACCCCGTCCGCGAGGGCCTCCAGTCGACGGCCCCGAACTTGTCCGGGTGGCGGGATCCGAAGACCGAGCTGACGTTCTGCTGGCCCTCCCCGAGGACGTTCACGGCGAAGCGACCGGTGCGCTCGATGGTGCGCCACGCGCCCGAAGTCTTCATGGGGCAGAACAGGACCAGGGGCGGATCGAGGGACAGCGCCGAGAACGACTGGCAGGCGAAGCCGACGGGCCCCTCGTCGTCGGCCGCGGTGATGACCGTGACGCCGGTGCAGAAGTGCCCCATGGCCGTCCGGTAGTCGAGGGGTTCGATCGGCCCTACGATCTCCGCTGCCGTCATCACTGCTCCTTGAAGCCGATGGAGAAGTCGTGACCCCAGAGACTGACCGCGGTGGATTCCCGCGCGATCCAGTCGTCGTTCTCGACTTCGAGCCCCTCACAGCCGAACTCGATGTCGAAGCCGCCGGGGGTCTTCATGTAGAAGGACAGCATCTTGTCGTTGATGTGCCGCCCCAGGGTGGCGGACATCTTGACCTTCTTGCGGTTCGCGCGATCGAGGCAGAGTCCGACGTCGTCGGAGTTCTCCACCTCGACCATGAGGTGCACGATCCCCGTCGGATTGGGCAGCGGCAGGAAGGCGAGCGCGTGGTGGCGCGGGTTGCAGCCGTAGAAGCGCAGCCACGCGGGGTCGCCGTCGGCGGGTCGGCCCACCATCTGCGGGGGCAGCCGCATCGAGTCGCGCAGCTTGAAGCCGAGCACGCCCTGGTAGAAGGCCTGGGCCGCAGCGTCGTCCGTGCACGTGAGCACGACGTGGCCGAGTCCCTGCTCGCCGGTGACGAACCTGTGGCCGTACGGGCTGACGAACCGTCGGCCCAGGTACTGCGCGCCGTGGAAGGCCTCGAGCGTGTTGCCCGCAGGGTCCTGGAACCGGATCAGCCCCTCGACGCGCCGCTCGGCCTTCTCGTCCTTGGTGCCCTCCTCGAAGGAGACGCCCGCGGCGGTGAGGGTGTCGCGCAGCTCCTGCAGCCCTGTGGCGTCGGTGACCTCCCAGCCGGACACCAGGAGCCGGTCCTTCTCGCCGGGCACGATCACGAGCCGGGCCGCGAAGTCGTCCATGCGCAGGTAGAGGGAGTCGGGGTCATTGCCCGTGCCCTCCATCATCCCGAGCACCTTGAGCCCGTACTCGCGCCAGGCCGCTATGTCGGTGGCCTCGATGCGCATGTACCCGAGCGCCTTGATCGCCATGTGCTTGTCTTCTCCTTGTCAGCCGGCGAGGAAATCGGCCGTGAGACGGTTGAACTCGTCGAACTTCTCGAGCTGCGCCCAGTGCCCGCACTGCCCGAAGACGTGCAGTTGCGCGCGGGGGATCTGCTTGAGCGCGAGGAGGGCACCGTCGAGCGGATTGACCCGGTCCTCACGTCCCCAGATCATGAGCACGGGCTGGCGGAGCTTGTAGGCGTCGCGCCACAGCATGCCCTTCTCGTAGTCCGCGGAGGCGAAGGACTTGCCCATGGCCTTGAACGCGGCGATCGCCTCGGGATCGAGAGCGAGCTCGAAACGCTCCTCGACGAGCTCGGGGGTGATCATCTTCTGGTCGAAGACCATGATCCGCAGGAAGTCCTCGAGCCGCTCCTTGCTGGGCGCGGCGTAGAACTTCTGCAGCGTGCGCAGCCCCTCCGTGGGGTCGGGCGCGAAGGTGTTCACGCTGAGCCCGCCCGGCCCCATGAGCACGAGCCGGCCCGCGCGATCGGGGAAGTCGAGCGCGAACCGCACCGAGGTGCCGCCGCCCAGCGAATTGCCCACCAGGTGCACGCGCCCGGTGATACCGAGGGTGTCGAGCAGGCCGGCGAGGGCCGTCGCGCTGTGCACGAAGTACTGCGCGTGCTCGGTCGGCTTGTCCGACCGGCCGAAGCCCGGCTGGTCGACGGCCAGCACGTGGAAGCGCTGCGCCAGCACCGGGATGTTGCGCCCGAAGTTGCTCCACGAGGAGACCCCCGGGCCGCTACCGTGCAGCAGGACGACGGTCCCGTTGGCGCGGTTCTCCTCGCCGGCCTCGTGGTAGTGCAGCGTGAGACCCGCTGCGGTGGTGGCGAACTTCCCCTCCTTGAGGACGTCCACATCGGCGCCTGTCACGACTAGACCATCCCGTCCATGACCGGCAGGCCGAACTCGCCGGTGCCGAACATCTTGTAGGCACGCTCCGGATCGTTCGCGGCGTGCACGCGGCCCGCGTGAGCGTCGCGCCAGAACCGCTGGATCGGCGTGCCCTCGGCCAGCGCCCGGCCACCCGAGTTCTCGAACATGCGGTCCACGGCGAAGATGGCGCGCTCGGTACCGCGCACCTGATCGCGACGGACCTTGAGCCGCAGGTTGAACGGGATCTTCTCGCCGGCCTTGACCAGCGCGTACTCCTCGTTGATGTTGGAGATCAGCTGGAGCCAGGCCGCATCGATCTCGCTGCCCGCCTCGGCCACGCGGACCATGGCGAACGGGTCCTCCTTCGCGGACTCGCCGGCGTAGGCGGCGCGCACGCGCTTGCGCTGGTGCTCGACGTGGGCGTCGTAGGCGCCCTGCGCCATGCCGATGATCGGCGCCGTGATGGTGGACGGGTGCACCGAGCCGAAGGGCATCTTGTACAGCGGGCTGGTGTTGACCTCCTGGCCCGGGCCCTTGCACTTGCTGACCAACTGGAAGCTGAGTGCGCGGTGCTCGGGGACGAAGACGTCGTCGACGACGATGTCGTTGCTGCCGGTGCCGCGGAGGCCGACGGTGCGCCAGACGTCGTTGATGGTGTAGTCGCTGATCGGGACGAGGTAGGTCAGGAAGTCGACCGGCTTGCCGTCCTTGAAGGCCGGGCCGCCGAGCAGCGCCCAGGTGCCGTGGTCGCAGCCCGAGGAGAAGCTCCACTTGCCGGAGAGGCGGTAGCCGCCCTCGACGATCTCCGACTTGCCCATCGGGGCGTAGGACGAGGAGATGAGCGTGTCCTGGTCCTCACCCCACACCTCCTGCTGGGCGCGGTCGTCGAACAGCGCGACGTTCCACGGGTGGATACCGAGGATGGAGGAGACCCAGCCGGTGGAGCCGCAGGCGCCGGCCAGCATCTTGACGGCGGTGTAGAACACCTCCGGGTCGGCCTCGAAGCCGCCGTAGCGCTTGGGCTGCAGCAGCCGGAAGAAGCCGCTCTTCTGCAACGCCTTGATGGACTCGGCCGGGATCCGGCGCGCGTCCTCCGTCTCCTGCGCCCGGTCCCGGAGGGTGGGCAGCAGCTCCGCCACTTCCGCCAACACCGCGTCGACGCTCTGATCGCTCATCTTTCCTCACCTTCTGAAGACCATCTGGCGAACACCGAAGTCCGCCGCTGGAATCGATACTAGAACACGTTCTCATTTTCTGACGCGAAACGCTACATCAAAGGTTCGGATCGGCCTATCTTGCCGTTGTAACCGGTTCCGAGACCGCCCGAGGAGAGCCATGCCCGACAGCCGCCGCCCCGTCCCCACCACCGAGGTCCCGGCCTGGGACTTCGAGGCCGACGTCGTGATCGCCGGATACGGGATCGCCGGCGTCTGCGCCGCGATCGAGGCCGCGCGCGCGGGCGCCGACGTGCTGGTGCTCGATCGGACCGGCGGGTGGGGCGGTGCCGCCGCGCTCTCCGGCGGGTGGATCTACCTCGGCGGCGGCACCCCCTTGCAGCGGGCACTGGGCTTCGAGGACAGCGCGGAGAACATGGAGACCTTCATGACCGCTGCGCTCGGGCCCGGCGTGGACGCGGCGAAGATCCACGCGTACGCGCACGGCAGCCTCGAGCACTTCCACTGGCTGACCGACTGCGGCGTCGTCTTCAAGGAGCAGTTCTGGGGCGAGCCCGGGTGGGAGGTGCCGCACGACGAGGGCCTGGGGTACTCCGGCGGCGAGAACGCCGCCCCGTTCAAGGACATCGCCTCCCCGGCGCCGCGCGGCCACGTCCCGCAGATGACGGACAAGCGGACCGGCGTGCGCGGGGCCGGCTACATGCTGATGAAACCCCTGGTCGCGACCGCCGAGGCGCTCGGCGTGCGCGCCGAGTACGACATCCGCGCACAGGCACTGGTGACCGGCCCGGACGGTCGGGTCGAGGGAGTCGTCGCCCGGCGGTTCGGCAAGGACGTGCTCGTGCGTGCCCGACGGGGCGTCGTCCTCGCGACCGGCAGTTTCGCGTACAACACGGAGATGATCGAGACGTACGCGCCGCGGCTCATCGGCCGGCCCGCCGCGGCGATCGAGGAGCACGACGGCGCCGGGATCCTCATGGCGCAGGCCGCGGGCGCCGCACTGGCCCACATGGACGCCACCGAGGTCGCCTTCTTCGGCGATCCGCAGATGCTGGCCCGCGGCATCCTGGTCAACGGCCGCGGCCAGCGTTTCATCGCGGAGGACACCTACGGCGGACGGATCGGCCAGGCGGTCCTGATCCAACAGGACAACGCCGCGTTCCTGATCATGGACATGGACTCGCACGAGGAGGCGCTCGCCACCGAGACCTCCACCCCCTACTTCCGGCAACCACCGACATGGGCTGCGGAGACGGTCGCCGAGCTCGAAGCCGACATGGGCCTGCCCGCCGGGGCGCTGACCGGCACCGTCGACACCTACAACCGGCACGCGGCGGACGGCACCGATCCCCTGCTGCACAAGAAGACGCAGTGGGTGCGGCCCCTGACCGGGCCGGTGGCCGCGTGGGACATGCGCGGCTTCACCGCGGGCTTCACGCTGGGCGGGCTGCGCACCGACGTCGACTCGCGGGTGCTCCACGTCGACGGTGCGCCCATCCCCGGCCTGTACGCCGCCGGCCGCTGCACCTCGGGGGTCTGCGCGGGCGGGTACGCGAGCGGGACGAGCCTGGGAGACGGCAGCTTCTTCGGCCGTCGCGCCGGCGTCTCCGCCGCAACCGGAGAGCTCCTGGATTTGCAGTAACTGGACGGCGCCGGAGGGCTCCACCACCCGGTTTTCGTCACCGCAAAAGCAGAGCGTGGTTCACCTCAGCACACCCAGGACGCGACTCAGAATCCACTGTGCGCCAATCACACTCGACCTCGAGCCTATCGTTCCGAAACCCGGGCCCGGCTGCGAAGATGAGGGCATGATTGCACCAGTGTCCGCCGCACCCGCGACCGACCGAAGCCGGTGGGAGGCATGACCCACCGCGTCCAGAAGTCGGATTCGGCGCGCATCGGCGGCTTCACGGGCAGGGTGCTCGCCATCGCCGCAGCCACCGCGCTCTGCGTCGCCGCGATCGCCGTCACCGTGAGCATGTGCAGCGGCCCGTCGGGCGAGCCGCGCCCCGTCATGGCACCGTCGGGCTCGGCCCCCTCGACCGGACCCGCCCCGAGCACCCCGCCCTCGACGACACCGTCGAGTGCCACGGCCGCGAGCGCCGCTCCGTCGTCGGCAACGACCCCCGCGACGACCACCGTCGCGCCGCCGGCTCCCACGACGACCTCCCCGGCACCCGCGCGCACCGCGCCGCGGGTCACCACGCCCACGCCCCGGTGCACCCCGCAGTCGAAGTGGGTCTTCCGCCCCAGCACGGGCACCTACGAGCGGATCACGATCCCCTGCTGACCGCCTGACGATCACCGCTCCCCGGCGGCGACGCCCACCCGGCGCCGCCCGATCACCACCGAACCCTGGTAAGTGGAACCTGTTCTAGTCTATGCTGCAGTTGTAGCGCGTACCTGCTGCCCATCGGCGCAGGTGAGGCTAGAGAACTTGTTTCATCAACGAGGAGAGTCGATGACGGCGGAGACCACCGAATACGACGTGATCGTGGTGGGGAGCGGCGCAGCGGGCATGACCGCCGCGCTCAAGGCGGCGGACACCGGGCTCAGCGTCCTGGTCGTGGAGAAGGCGGCGCACTACGGCGGGTCGACGGCCCGATCCGGCGGCGGCGTCTGGGTGCCCGGCAACGAGTCGCTCGTGAAGGCCGGGATCAAGGACACCCCCGACGAGGCTCGGAAGTACCTGCACTCCATCATCGGCGATGTGGTGCCGGCGGAGCGGATCGACACCTACATCGATCGCGGCCCCGAGGTGATCTCGATGGTGCACCGGATGAGTCCGCTGGAACTCACCTGGGTGCCGGGCTACTCCGACTACTACCCCGAGGCGCCGGGTGGCCGCGCGCACGGCCGCTCGTGCGAGCCGAAGCCCTTCGACGGCAAGCAGTTGGGCGACGAGCTGAAGAACCTGGAGCCCGACTACACCAAGGCTCCGATGAACCTCGTGGTCACGCAGGCCGACTTCAAGTGGCTCAACCTGATCATGCGGCACCCGAAGGGCATCGTGCGCGCGCTCCGCGTCGGCGGTCGGTTCTACGCCGCCAAGGCCCGCGGCAAGCACCTGCTCGGCCGCGGCCAGGCCCTCATCGCCGCGCTGCGGGTGGGCCTGCAGCGGGCCGGCGTTCCCCTGTGGCTCAACACCTCTCTCGTCGAACTCGTGCAGGAGAACGGCCGCGTCACGGGCGTCACCGTCGAGCGCGACGGTGCGCAGCTGCTGCTCACGGCCCGCCGCGGGGTGATCCTGGCCGCCGGCGGCTTCGAGTCCAGCGAGACGATGCGTGCGCAGTACCAGCGCCAGCCCATCGGTACCGAGTGGACCAACGGCGTCCCCGCGAACACCGGCGACGCGATCCGTGCGGGCGAGGCAGTGGGTGGCGCGCTCGAGTTCATGGACGACGCCTGGTGGGGCCCGTCCATCCAGCTTCCGAAGATGGCCTGGTTCGCCCTGTCCGAGCGCTCGCTGCCCGGCAGTGTCATGGTCAACACCGCGGGTGAGCGGTTCGTCAACGAGTCCGCCCCGTACGTCGAGGCGGTGCACGCCATGTACGGCGGCGAGTACGGCCAGGGCGAGGGCCCGGGCGAGAACGTGCCCTGCTGGCTGGTCTTCGACCAGCGCTACCGCAACCGCTACATGTTCGCCGGCCAGCCGCCGCGGCAGCCGTTGCCCAAGCGCTGGTACGAATCGGGCTGCATGGTCCGCGCGAGCACCCTGGCCGAACTCGCCGAGAAGATGGGCGTCCCCGCGGACTCGCTGACCGCCACCGTCGCGAAGTTCAACGGCTTCGCCCGAGCCGGGCGCGACGAGGACTTCCACCGCGGCGAGAGCGCCTACGACCACTACTACGGCGATCCCCGGAACAAGCCGAATCCCAGCCTCGCCGAATTGACCACCGGGCCGTTCTACGCTGCCCGTATGGTTCCCGGCGATCTCGGCACGAAGGGCGGCCTGCGCACCGACGTCGCGGGCCGGGTCCAGCGCGCCGACGGCACCGTCATCGACGGCCTGTACGCCGCCGGCAACACCAGCTCGCCCGTCATGGGCCACACCTACGCGGGCCCCGGCGCCACCATCGGTCCCGCGATGGTCTTCGCCTATCTCGCCGTCGAGGACATGGCCCGTCAGGAAACAGCCCCCGCGGCGGCAGCCCCCGCCCGCGCGGAAGAGGAGATCTCATGAGCAGCAACACCGAGACGGCAGCCCGTCTCATCGACAGCGGCACGGCCCCCACCCGGTACGCCCGCGGCTGGCACTGCCTGGGCCTGCTGAAGGACTTCGCGGACGGGAAGCCGCACGCCGTCGAGGCCTTCGGCACCAAACTCGTGGTCTTCGCCGGCGAGGACGGCGAGGTCAACGTGCTCGACGGGTACTGCCGGCACATGGGCGGCGACCTCACGCAGGGCACCGTCAAGGGCAACGAGATCGCCTGCCCGTTCCACGACTGGCGCTGGGGTGGCGACGGCAAGTGCAAGGGCATCCCCTACGCCAAGCGCGTGCCGCTGCGGGCCCGCACCCGCACCTGGCCGACCATGATCGAGAACGATCAGCTCTTCATCTGGCACGACGTCGAGAACTCCAAGCCCGGTGAGGAACTCACCATCCCGAAGATCGACGGTGACGTCGACGGGCCCGAGTGGTCGAACTGGGTGTGGAACGAGATCATCATCGAGGGCAGCAACTGCCGCGAGATCGTCGACAACGTGGTCGACATGCCGCACTTCTTCTACATCCACTACGGCCTGCCCACGTACTTCAAGAACGTCTTCGACGGACACATCGCGTCGCAGTACCTGGATACCAAGGGCCGCAACGATGTCACCGACATCGGTCTGTCCGGCGGCGACGACGTGCTGCTCAAGTCCGAGGCGCACTACTTCGGGCCGTCGTACATGATCAACTACCTGCACAACGACTACAAGGGTTTCCAGATCGAGAACATCCTGATCAACTGCCACTACCCGATCGATCAGCATTCGTTCAAGCTGATGTACGGCGTGAAGGTCAAGAAGCTCCCCGGTTTCGACGACGAGAAGTCCGACTACCTGGCCGGCAAGTTCGCCAAGAACGTGGGCCTGGGCTTCCTGCAGGACGTGGAGATCTGGAAGAACAAGACCCGCATCGACAACCCGCTCCTGTGCGAGGAGGACGGACCCGTCTACCAGCTGCGCCGCTGGTACGAGCAGTTCTACGTCGACGCCGCGGACGTCTCGGAGGACATGACGCAGCGCTTCGAGTTCGAGATCGACACCACCCACGCCGTCGAGGCCTGGGAGGCGGAGGTCGCGGAGAACATCGCCCGCCAGGAGTCCGAGAAGGCCTCCGCGCAAGCGTCCTCCGACCAGCCGGCGGAGGCCTGATCGCATGTCCCCCACGGTGACGATGTTCGGCGAGCCGGTCACGGTACCGACCACGGTGTCCGATCGGGAGGGCTTCCTCACCGACGGCTTCACCCCGCTGAACTGCGGCACCTGCGGCGTGGCGGTTCAGGTCCGCAAGAACAGTCGCGAGCAGACCTCGATCCAGTGGTGCGGGTCGGCACGCGAGTGCACCGTCTTCGCGGCCGACGGTGCCGGATCCGCACTGCGCCCCACGTGTCCGCGGCTGATGGAATCGATCACGCGCGCCGCCAAACTCGGCGAGGTACCCGTCCCGACGGACGTTTCCCCGCCGGACACCGACCAGGAGAATCAGAAGAAGTGAGCATCCACCGACTACTCGTCGCCAAGGTGGTCGCGGAGACGCACGACGCGCACTCCATCGAGTTCGAGGTGCCCGCCGAGTTGGCGTCGTCGTTCACCTACAAGCCGGGTCAGTTCCTCACGCTCCGGGTGCCGAGCGAGCAGACCGGTTCGGTGGCGCGGTGCTACTCGCTGTGCAGCGCGCCGCACGACGGCGGCCCGCTGCGTGTGGCGGTCAAACGCACCGCGGACGGCTACGCCTCGAACTGGCTCTGCGACAACGCGACGCCCGGCATGGAGGTCGATGTGCTGGTGCCCGCGGGCATCTTCACGCCGAAGTCCGTGGACGTCGACATGCTGCTCTTCGCGGGTGGCAGCGGGGTCACGCCGATCCTGTCGATCCTGCGCTCGGTCCTGGAGACCGGCTCCGGGTCGGTCGCGCTGATCTACGCCAACCGCGACGCGCAGTCGGTGATCTTCGCCTCCGCCCTCGCCGAGCTCACCCGGACGTACCCGGAGCGGCTCGTCGTCGTGCACTGGCTCGAATCGGTGCAGGGGCTGCCCAGCGCCGCGAACCTCGCCGCGCTCGCTGCGCCGTACGCCTCGCGCGAGGTCTTCGTCTGCGGGCCGGGTCCGTTCATGGACGCCGTCTCGGAGGCGATGACGTCGCTGGGCAAGGGGCGCCGCGAGGTGCACATCGAGAAGTTCCGATCCCTGCCGCGCAATCCCTTCGAGGTGGAGGCCGCGCAGGAGGAGGCGGAGGAGGAGAAGGCCGCGATCGCGGAGGCGGAGGACCTGCCGACCGACTCCCCCGCTGATGGCGCGGCCGGCGCTCCGGCGGACGACGGGGGCACCGTCACCGTCGAACTGGACGGGAAGACCACCGAGCTCGCGTGGCCCGCCGAGAAGAAGCTGCTGGACGTGATGCTGGACGCCGGCATCGAAGCCCCGTACTCGTGCCGCGAGGGGGCGTGCAGCGCGTGCGCGTGCCGCCTCGTCGAGGGGAAGGTCGAGCTCGCCCACAACGAGGTGCTCGATCAGGAGGATCTCGACGACGGACTGATCCTGGCTTGCCAGTCGATGCGCCGCACGCAGTCCGTGCACATCACCTACGAATAGACCATCGAAGACCTACCGCCTAGGGAGACCCATGCCCATCGACCCGTCGGTCGCGATCGGTGCCGACCTCGGCACCGCCGAGTTCTCCTGGAGCACCTCGGACGTGCTGCTCTACCAGCTGGCCCTGGGCGCCGGAGCCGACCCGCTGTCGGCCCGCGAGCTGCGCTACGCCACCGAGCGGCATACCGTCGTGCTGCCGACCTTCGCCACGGTGGCGCAGAACTTCCACGCCACCGAGGCGCCGAAGGTCTCCTTCCCCGGCGTCGAGATCGATCTGGCGAAGGTGGTGCACGGCAGCCAGTCCGTGACGGCGCACCGGCCGCTGCCGACGAGCGGTTCGGCGACGGCGCGCACGCGGATCAGCGACGTGCACGACAAGGGCAAGGCCGCGGTCATCTGGCAGGAGACCGAGGTCGTCGACGATGCCGGCGAGCCCCTGTGGACCGCGCGCTCGTCCATCTTCGCCCGCGGCGAGGGCGGCTTCGGCGGCGAGCGCGGACCGTCGGAGAGGCTCGAACTTCCGGACCGCGAGGCGGATACGACGGTGGACGTTCCGACGCTGCCCCAGCAGGCGCTGCTGTACCGGCTGTGCGGCGACCGGAACCCGCTGCACTCGGACCCGGCGTTCGCGAAGGGCGCCGGCTTCGACGCGCCGATCCTGCACGGGCTCTGCACCTACGGAATCGTCGCCAAGGCCGTGACGGACGCGGTGCTCGAAGGCGATGCATCCGCGGTGGGGTCCTGGTCCGCGAAGTTCGCGGGGATCATGCTGCCGGGCGAGACACTGCGCGTGCGGATCTGGCAGGACGGCGACCGCCACCTGGTGACGGCCGAGTCGGTCGAGCGCGCCGCGCCGGTGCTCGCGGACGCGGTGTTCACCGCACGATAGTGCGGGAAACCGGGCGGATTCTCGGTCCGGACGGTGCATTCGCATCCGGACCGGGAATCCGCCCGGTCTCGGTTGCTCAGGAGCCGACGGGGCGGGCGGTGGCCATCGCGCGGTCGACCTCCCAGAAGGCGCGCAGCGCGACGATCTTCCCCGCGTCGTCCACCTTGTACGTGAAGACGCCCTCGGCGTCGATCACGTGCCCGCCGATCTCGGTGCGGATGAGCCCGGTGAAGGCAACCTCGTTCCCGCAGGCGAAGCCGTCGCCGAACAGGAACTCCAGGGACTCGGCGACGCCGATCGTCTTGTCGTAGAAGGCGGCGATCTCCTCGCGGCCGTGGTGGCCCTTGCCCTCGGGGTCGAAGCCGGACGGGCCGACCGGGTCCTCGACCACGCCGTTCTCGGCGAAGAGATCGAGCCACTCCTCCTTGCGGTGGCCGCTGGCCGCGGCCTGGGAGGCGCGTCCGGCGCGGACGGCGGGGTGATCGTCTTTCATCGCGGTCTCCTCAGTAGTCGGTCGGCGCGCTCAGGCGAACTTGCTGATGACGGAATCGGCGTAGCGCCGCAGGTGATCGATCTTGGGCTGCAAAGGCTCGGTATCGGGACCCAACTGGTAGGGCAGCCGGAAGCCGACGATCACGTCGGTGACGCCCTTGTCCTCGAGCCGCTTGATGCCGTCCACGGTGTAGGCGTCCAGCGAGATCACGTGGATCTCGAACTCCTTCTTGTCGTGTTCGGCGCGCAGCTCGTCGATCCGGGTCAGCATCCGATCCAACTCCTCGCCGTCGCCGCCCGCGTGCATCCAGCCGTCGCACAGTCGCACGGCACGGCGCAGCGCCGCGTCGGCGTGCCCGCCCACCAGGATCGGCAGCGGCTCCGTGGGAACCGGCGCGATCTTGATCGACGGGATGTCGAAGAACTCGCCGTGATACTCGAAGTACTCGCCGGTGCTGAGCCCCTTGATGATCTCGATGCACTCGTCCATCCGCTTGCCGCGGCGCTCGAAGGGCACGCCCATGATCTCGAAGTCCTCGGGCCACGGGCTGATCCCCACGCCGAGCGAGAACCGGTTCCCGCTCATGGACGCGAGCGACGCGGCCTGCTTCGCGACGAGCACGGGCGGGCGGATCGGCAGCTTGAGCACGAAGGGCGTGAACCGCAGGGTCGTCGTGGACGCCGCCAGCGCCGACGCGAGGACGAAGGTCTCGACGAACTCCTTGCCGTCGAGGAACTCGCGGCTGCCGTCCGGGGTGTACGGGTACGTCGAGTCGGAGACCTCCGGATACGCGATGCTGTCGGCCACGCACATGCTGTGATAGCCGGCCTCCTCCGCCGCCTGTGCGAGCGGGACGTAGTACGACGGATCCGTCATCGCCTCGGCGTACGTGAATCGCATGGTCACCCTTTCGTCGAACTGCTTGCGAGCGTTCACTCCACTTGCTAAAAATAGAACACGTTTCACCGTTTGTACGCGGTATCGAGATCAGGAGTGCGCGTGGACTTCCGTCCGGACGAGAACCAGGTGGCCGTCGCCGGCCTCGCGGCCGACGTGCTGGGGCACGCCGCCGCGCGCGAGACCGGAGGCGCCGACACCGGAAGCGGGGACGGCTGGCGCACGACGTGGGCGGACCTCGCTCGGGCCGATCTGCTGGGCCTTGCGGCCCCGGAGAGTCTCGGCGGCGCCGGGCTCGGCGCCGAGGAGGTGGCCGCGGTGCTCACCGAGGCCGGCCGCCTCGCGATCGCGGCACCGGTGCTGTCCGGCCTCGCGCTGGGCATCCTGCCCGTCGCGGCGCACGGCACCGACGAGCAGCGCGCGCAGCTCCTGCCCGCAGCCCTGACCGGCGAGGAACTCATCGTGGGCGCGCTCGGCGAGGCGGGGGCAGCGGTCCCCGTCGTCCCAGGGACCCGCGCCGTGCGGACCGCGAGCGGCTGGGCGCTGACCGGCCGGAAGGTCGCCGTCGGCTACGCGCAGCACGCCACGCACCTGCTCGTGAGCGCCACCACCGACACCGGCGCCGGGAGCGCAGCGAGCGGGCCGGGTGTTGACGGCGCCGCCGTCTTCGTGGTGCCCGCCGACGCCCCCGGCGTCACCGTGACGCCGAGCCCCACGTCCGCCGGGACGCCGGAGGGCACCGTCGACCTGGCCGGCGTCGAGGTGCCGGCCGAGGCCGCGCTCGGTGATTCGACCGACGGGACCGTCGCTCAGGCCGTACGGGAGTGCGGCCTGGCCGGTGCCGCGGCCGTGGCCGACGGTGCGCTCGCCGGCGCCCTGGCGCTCACCGTCGACCACCTGCGCAAACGTGAGCAGTTCGGCCGGCCGCTGGGCGCTTTCCAGGCCGTCGCCCAGCAGATCGCCGACGTCTACATCGCCTCCCGGACCCTGCACCTCGCCGCCGTCTCCGCCGCGTGGCGGGTGAGCACCGGCTCCCCCGCCGACGAGGCCACGGCACTGGCGGCGCACTGGCTGGCGGCGGAGGCACCGTCGGCCGTGCGGACCTGCCACCACCTGCACGGCGGCATCGGCGTGGACGCGACCTACCCGCTGCACCGGTTCTACTCGACGATCAAGGACCTGACGCGGTTCGTGGGCGGCGTCCCGCAGACGGTGCGGGCGCTGGCGGCCGCGCACCGGGACGACGCGGTCGGGGCCGACGAGTCCGGCCGGTTCCTCGCGCTGACCAGCGCGCAGCGGGCGCTGCAGGCCGAGCTGCGCGACTACTTCTCCACGCTGATGACACCCGAGGAGCGGGCCGAGATGCTCGTCCAACGGCACGGCGAGGCCTTCCGGAACGTCGTGCGGCGCATGGGCATCGACGACCGGCTCGGCGTCGGGTGGCCGATCGAATACGGCGGCAAGGGCTTCGGGCCGATCGAGCAGTACCTGTTCGCCAACGAGGCGTCCCGCGCCGACGTGCAGCTGCCGTCGGTCACGCTGCAGACCGTGGGGCCGACACTGCAGGCCTTCGGCACCGAGGAGCAGAAGGCGAAGTTCCTCCCGAAGATCCTGTCGGGCGAGGTGCATTTCGCGATCGGCTACACCGAACCCGAAGCCGGCACCGATCTCGCCTCGTTGCGCACCACCGCGGTCCGCGACGGCGACCACTACGTGGTGAACGGCCAGAAAATCTTCACCACCGGCGGACACGACGCCGACTACGTGTGGATCGCGGTACGCACCGATCCCGATGCGCCCAAGCACAAGGGCATCTCGATCCTCATCCTGGACACCAGCGATCCGGGGTACAGCTGGACGCCGATCATCACCGCGGACGGCGCGCACCACGTGAACGCGACGTATTACAACGACGTCCGCGTCCCGGTGGAGATGCTCGTCGGCGCCGAGAACGAGGGCTGGAAGCTGATCACCACGCAGCTCAACCACGAGCGGGTCATGCTCGGCCCGTCGGGCCGGATCGGCGCGCTGTACGACCGGGTGGACGCGTGGGCCCACGAGCAGGAACTGCTCGGCGAGCCCGACGTCGCGGAGGCACTGGCCCGCGTCCGCGCGGCGGAGCTCATCAACGAGCTGCTCAACTGGCAGGTCGCCGCCGCCGAGGCCGGCGGCCCCGTCGACGTGGCGGACGCCTCCGCCACGAAGGTCTTCGGCTCCGACCGGATCCAGGGCCTGACCGCACTGCTCGAGGAGACCGTCGGCACGCACGGCGACCCGGCCGAGCCCGCCACCGCGGAGCTGTTGCACTGGCTCGACGTGCAGGCCAAGCGCCACCTGGTGCTCACCTTCGGCGGCGGCGTCAACGAGATCCAGCGCGAATTGATCGCCCTCATGGGCCTGCAGCTCCCGCGGGTGCCCCGATGACCGCCCAGGACACGACGGCGGCGGACACGACCGCGGCCGTCCTCGCCGCCGCGGAACGGATCCGGGCCCTCGGCGATTCCGCGCCGCGCGCCGGCCGGGACCCGGTGAACCAGCCGATGATCAACAACTGGACCGAGGCGATCGGCGACACCAACCCGCTGTACTCGGATCCGGAGTTCGCGGCGGCGTCGGTGTTCGGCGGGCCGGTGGCGCCGCCCGCGATGGCGCAGGTGTGGTCGATGCGCGGGCTGCACGGGGAGCGCGCCGGCGACGACCCGCTGGGTCTCATGACGGAGGCCCTCGACGAGCTCGGCTTCACCTCGGTCGTCGCCACCAACTCCGATCAGACCTACCACCGGCACGTCCGGCCCGGCGAGGAGATCACGGCATCGTCGCGCCTGGAGGACGTGGTGGGCCCCAAGAAGACCGGACTCGGCGAGGGCTGGTTCTTCACCACCCGCACGCTCTGGCGCGTGGGCGACGAGGTGGTCGCCGAGATGGTCTTCCGCATCCTCAAGTTCCGGCCGCCCGCGGCCGAGCCGCCCACGCAGGGTGCCGCGCCCACCGAAGGGCCCAGCGGCAGGATCGTGGACGCCTCCGCCTACGCGGGCGGCGTTCTGCGCCCCGTGATCTCCCGCGACACCGCCTTCTACTGGGAGGGCGCGAAGGCCGGCGAGCTGCGCATCCAGCGCTGGGGCGAGACGCTCCGCCACCCGCCCGGGCCGATGGACCCCGGCGGCGATCTGGCGCTCACCCCGGACTACGTGGTCTCCCCCGGCACCGGAAGGGTCTTCAGCTTCGTGGTGCACCACCACCCGAAGGTCCCCGGCAAGCGGCTCCCCTTCGTCGTGGCGCTCGTGGAGCTCGACGAGGGCGTCCGCGTCCTCGGCGAGCTCATCGACGTCGACCCCGCCGAGGTCGAGATCGGCATGCCGGTCCGGAGTGTCTTCCTCCGCGTCGACGACGACCTGACCCTGCCCGCCTGGGAGGCACGATGACCTATCCCGCAACACTCACCGCCGCCGCGGTCACCGTCGGAACGGAGCTGCCGCCCATGACGATCCACGCCACCACGACCTTCGTGGCGACCACGGCCATCGCCACCCGCGACTTCCAGGACGTGCACCACGACCGGGACGCGGCGCACTCCCGCGGCAGCAAGGACATCTTCGTCAACATCCTCACCGACAACGGCCTGGTCCAGAAGTACGTGACCGACTGGGCGGGCCCGGAGGCCTTCGTGCGGACCATCTCCATCCGGCTCGGCGCGCCCTGCTACGCCGGTGACACCCTGCACTTCTCGGGCACGGTCACGGGAGTCGACGGTGCCGCCGTGACGATCGCGGTGACCGCGAAGGACAGTCTGGGCGATCACATCTCGGGTACGGCGACCGTGGTGCTGCCGGCATGAGCGGGCTGAGCGGCAGGGCCGCGATCGCCGGCATCGGGGCCACCGAGTTCTCCAAGGATTCGGGACGCAGCGAGCTGCGCCTGGCGGTGGAGTGCGTGCGCGCGGCACTCGACGACGCCGGACTCACGCCGCAGGACGTCGACGGCCTGGTGACCTTCACGATGGATACCAACTCGGAGATCGCGGTTGCACGGGAGCTGCAGATACCCGAGCTGAAGTTCTTCAGCCGCATCAACTTCGGCGGCGGCGCCGCGGCGGCCACGGTGCAGCAGGCCGCGATGGCCGTGGCGACCGGCGTCACCGACGTGGTCGTCGCCTATCGTGCCTTCAACGAGCGCTCCGGACACCGCTTCGGGCAGGTCTCGGGCGCGGCGGCGCAGCAGGTGAACACCAACGGCATCGACAACGCCTTCCACTACCCCGCCGGCATCGCCACGCCGGCCGCCACCGTCGCGATGGCGGCCCGCCGGTACATGCACGATTTCGGCGCCACGAGCGAGGATTTCGGCCGCGTCGCCGTCATCGACCGCGCGCGGGCCGCGACGAATCCGCAGGCGTGGTTCTTCGGTAAGCCGATCACGCTGGAGGAGCACCAGGCGTCGCGGTACGTCGCCGAACCGCTGCACCTGCTGGACTGCTGCCAGGAGTCGGACGGAGGCGTGGCCCTGGTGATCACGAGCGCCGAGCGCGCACGCGACCTGCAGCGGACGCCGGCCGTGATCGCCGCCGCCGCGCAGGGCAGCGGTCCCGATCAGTACGTGATGACCAGCTACTACCGCGACGGCCTCACCGGCCTGCCCGAGATGGGCGTCGTCGGCGGGCAGCTGTGGGCGCAGGCGGGCATGGCACCGTCGGACATGGACCTGGCGGTGCTCTACGACCACTTCACCCCCTACGTGCTCATGCAGCTCGAGGAGCTCGGCTTCTGCGGGCGGGGCGAGGCGCCGTCGTTCCTGGCGTCCGGGGCCTGCGAGCTCGACGGGGCCCTGCCCCTGAATCCGCACGGTGGACAGCTGGGCGAGGCGTACATCCACGGCATGAACGGCATCGCCGAGGCCGTGCGCCAACTGCGCGGCACGGCGGCCAACCAGGTCACGGGCGCGGAGCGCGCCGTGGTCACCGCCGGGACCGGGGTTCCGACCAGCGGTTTGGTGCTGAGTAAGGTCTGAGGAATGAGCGAGCCGGATTCGGACAAGGTGGACCTGCGGAGCGAGATCCCGCGCTTTCGGCCGGCCACACCCCCGCCCTCGTTCGGTGAGTTCGTCGAGAACATGCGTCGGCTGCTGGACCTCGCCGTGTGCGTCGACGCCACCGACGAGGTGTACGCGCAGGCGCGGGACCGCGCCGCCGACCTGGTGGATCTGCTGGCGCCCTATGCGGCGCGCGAGGGCAAGGGGCCGGCGAACCGCAGCATGGACCTGCCCGGCCGTGGCAGCCTGCTGATGCCGCCCTTCCACGTCGAGAAGTTCGACGAGGAGTCCGTCGTCGCGCGGGGCGTGCTGCGGCGGTACCACCTCGGTGGCGGCGGGGTTGCGCACGGCGGCGTGCTGCCCCTCATCTTCGACGACAACTTCGGCAACGTGGTCTACGCGGCCAAGCGGCCGATCAGCCGGACCGCCTACCTGCACGTCAACTACCGCAAGGTGACGCCGCTCGACGTGCCCCTGATCATCGAGGGCAAGGTCGATCGCGTCGACGGCCGCAAGACCTTCATCACCGCCCGCCTCACCGAGGAGGACGGCACGCTGCTCGCCGACGGCGAGGGCCTCATGGTGCAGTTGCTCCCCGGCCAGCCCTGATCGCCGCCGCGGAGACGACGGAACGGCGCCGCCCGTGAGCCGCGCCGTTCCGCGTGGAGCAGCTATTTGCCGGACAGCGCGGCGTCCATGCCCCGCACGTCGCTGATCTTCCAGTCCTGCTTGGTGTCGATCGTGAGCGTGTAGGTCGCGGTCGACGGGATGCCCTCCGGGCGCTGCGTGCTCTTGGTGATCATGTTCACGAAGACGTTGAGCGTGATCAGGCCGTCCTTGTTGGACGCGACGATGGTCCCCAGGGGTGTGGCCGTGGACTGCCACTGGAGCGGCACGACGACCTGCTCGAACTGCGTGGAGGCCTCGCGGAGCTGGTTCGCGAGCTCGTCCGTGGTGCCGGCCGTGAGCGCGGTGCGCCACGCCGCCAGGTTCTGGTAGTCGATGGTGGCGGCACCGATCGCGTACTTCTTGGCGATGTCCTCCGCGCGCGCGTTCGTCTCCTGGGTCTCCGTGACAGCGGCGAGCTGATCGCGCGCATCGTCACGGTCGGAGGCCGCCGACTGCCACAGGAAACCGAAGGCCGTTGCGGCGACGGCGAGGAGCACGACGACCGCGGAGAGCCCCAGCATGAGCGGCGTGACGACGATGCCGCGCGGCGCCGCCTCGTCCTGGGCCCGCGCCGCGGGGGCCTTCGCGGCCTTGGCCGCGGGCTTCGGCTTCTCGGTGATCTTCTGTGTGGTCTCCTGGTCGTCGGTGACCTGGTCGACCGTCTCGTCGACCTCGGGCTCGGTTACCGCCATGGTGCTACCCCTCTCCCGCAGCGCCGTCGGAAAAGCCCAGGCAGGACAACTCGACGCTCACGGTCTCGTGGGCAGAACTGTAACACGTTCCATTTTTGCGGGAGGCGGGTTCGCGCACGAAAACCGAACCGGGCGCCCCGCGGCGTCGAGCGAAGGCTACCCGGCGCGCTTGTGCTGCGTCGCCGGATCGTCGAAGACCGCCGTGGACTGCGCGGCGGCGATGCGCCAGGCGCCGTCGTCCTTGGACAGGACGTACAGCGGGGCGGCGTCCGGGGCGGCGGGGTGCGGCGCACCGTCGAGCCCGAGCGGCCGCACCCGGACGCTGACCGCGGCCACGTCCGGACGGATGAACAGGACCCGCTCGACGACGTAGTCGGCGGCGCCCCGCGCCATCGAGCCGTGCACCGTGCGCGCGAGGAAGGCGTCGATCGCGGCCCGGCCGTGCAGGCGGCGGCCGTGCGCCGTAGTCCACACCGCGTCGTCGCGGAACAGGGAGCGCACGCGCGGGACGCTGCCCGCGCGCTGCGCCTCGAGCACCTCGGCGACGAAGTCGACGATCGCCGCGGCGTCCGCGGGTGCACCGTCGCCGAGGATGTCCGGAAGGTCGCGGGAGGGCTCCCGCGAGAGGTCGTCAGCCATGCCTCCAGGCTCGCCTATCAACCCCGGTTGAGGTCAAGCCTTCGGTTCAGCGCGATTCGATCGGAAGGCCGTCGGCGCGCCGGTAGTACAGCTCATTGACCAGGCGCATCAGCAGCAGAACGCCCGTCACGATCAGCAGGAAGGTCATGGTTCGAACGCTATGGCCGGCCGGCCTCCTCCGGAAGAGCTGTTGACGGGACCCTGACGCGTCCTTGACATCGCGAAAGAAAAACTGATATCACTTAGATAAGTGATATCAGAATAAGGAGGGGTGATGACAGGCATCGTTCAACCCGAGGACACCCAGGTGGCCATCACGGAGCGAGCGGCGTGGCACGCCGGGGCCGGGGCCGCGGTGGGCGCGTTCTTCGGCTTCCTCGCGCTCGTGGCCGGGGCCGTGGGCCTCGTCGTGGTCTCGATCTCGGCGCAGGCGCCGGTACTCATCGTCATCAGCGTGCTGCTCGGCATCGCGGCGCTCCTGCTCATCAGCATGGTCGTGGTCGTCGCGCCCGGACACACCCTCGTGGTGCAACTCTTCGGCCGGTATGTCGGCACGGTGCGGACCCAGGGCCTGGGACTCGTGCTGCCGCTCACCACCCGGCAGCGGGTCTCGGTGCGCGTGCACAACTTCGAGACCGCCGAGCTCAAGGTCAACGACTCGACCGGCAACCCGGTGAACATCGCGTCGATCATCGTCTGGCAGGTCGCCGACACCGCGCGGGCGACGTTCGCGGTGGAGGACTACGAGGAGTTCATCGTCTCCCAGGCGGAATCCGCACTCCGCCACGTGACCACCAGCCACCCCTACGACGCCGACGACGCCGTCGCCGGCGCGACGTCGCTGCGCGGATCGACCGATCAGGTGGCCGCGGAGCTCGCCGAACAGGTCGCCGCCCGCGTGGAGCTGGCAGGCCTGGAGATCCTCGAGGCCCGCATCTCGTCGCTGGCCTACGCTCCGGAGATCGCCCAGGCGATGCTGCAGCGACAGCAGGCGTCCGCGCTGCTCGCGGCGCGCGAGAAGATCGTCGAGGGCGCGGTGGGCATCGTGGAGAACGCGCTCACGCGGCTGGAGGACAACGGCACCGTCGAACTCGACGACGATCGTCGCGCGGCGATGGTCTCGAACCTGCTCGTGGTGCTGTGCTCCGACAGCCGGACCACGCCCGTCGTGAACACGGGGAGCCTGTACAGCTAGTGGGCTCGACCGACTCCTCCGAGCGCCCCGGCGCGGGCGACCGACCGGAGCGGGGCCGCAAAGCGGTCCCGCTCCGGATCGATCCCTCCGTCTACCAGGCGCTCGCCAAATGGGCCGCGGACGATCTGCGCAGCGTCAACGCGCAGATCGAGTTCCTGCTGCGCCGGGCGCTCGACGACGCGGGCCGGATGCCGCAGAAGGCACGGCCGATGCGGGGCCCAGGACGGCCTCCTGCAAACCCTGACCAGCGCTAATCACTGTTGGCTCCGACGGTAAGGCCAGCGTAACCTTCCCTTGCGATCCCCGCGGTGCCCGCGGGGAGGAAGGAAACCCGGAACCCATGAAGCTCTCCCTCGCGCGCGTGACGCTCGCCGCGCTCACGATCGGCGCGCTCACGGCGTGCGGCAGCGGCGCACCGTCGGACACGACGACCAGCAGCAGCGCCGCCGGCGGCGCGTTCCCGCGGACCGTCGAGCACGCGATGGGCAGCACGACCATCCCGAGCCGGCCGCAGCGCGTCGCCGCGCTGGACGCCTCCTTCACCGACGCGACCCTGATGCTCGACACCAAGGTGGTCGCGTTCACCGAGTACAACACCCTGGGCAGCAAGCTCCCGGACTACCTCGGGGCGTCCGCGACGAACTACGGCGCCGAGGCTGTCAGTGTGGGCAAGCTGGCGGCGCCGTCTCTGGAGAAGATCATCGCGACCAAGCCCGACCTCATCGTGAGCGCCAAGGTGCGGCACGCCAAGGAGTACCAGCAGCTCACCGGCATCGCGCCGACGGTCTTCAGCGAGACCACCGGCCCGACGTGGAAGGACAACATCCGACTGCTGGCGAAGGCCCTCGGCAAGGAGACCCTGGCCGAGCAGCGCCTCGGCGAGTACGAGGCGCAGGCGCGGGCCGTGGGTGCCGCGGTCAAGGCGAAGGCCGGTCCCGACACCACCATCTCCGTCGTCCGCTTCCTCGACGGCCCCACGCGCCTGTACGCGAAGAAGTCCTTCTCGGGCATCGTGCTGCAGGACGCAGGCCTCGCGCGGCCCGCCTCGCAGAACATCGACGAGTTCATGACCGAGATCAGCGCCGAGCGCATCCCCGAGGCCGACGGCACGAAGATCTTCGTGACCACCAACGGTGACAAGGGCGTTGACTCGCTCAACACGTACCGGCAGAACCCGCTGTGGGCGCCGCTCGAGCCCCGGACAGTGGAGGTCAAGGACGCCGAGTGGATGAGCGCCGTGAGCGTGCAGGGCGCGTACCACATCCTCGCGGACATCGCGAAGGCCTTCGACGTGCCCGGTCCCGTGATCCCCGCGTGGATCTCGGGGAAGTAGCCCCCGCTGTCGGGCGGGCATCCCCCCGCCACCCCATGACATCGTGACCGCCCGCGACAGACCGACTTCGGTCCTGCGCGGGCGGTCGTGGTTTCGGGGCCGACTCGGCCCGGGCTGGCGATAGTCTCCCCGGCATGGCACAGCCCACCATCGAGCCGTGCACGCTCGACGCACCGATACGAGAACAGTTCGAGGTCTTCCTCGACGAGCACCGCGCCAGGCTCGCCGCGACGCTCGACGGGCTCACCGAAGAGGAGGCGCGGGCGTCGCTCGTCCCGTCGCGCACCACCTTGCTGGGCCTGGTCAAACACGGTGCGTTCGTCGAAAAGGTATGGTTCGACTGCGCACTCACGGGCCGGACGCGCGCCCAGATCGGCATCCCGGAGACGCCCGACGAGTCGTTCGTCCTCGTCGATGCCGACGACATCGCGTCGGTGCGCGCCACCTACGCCGAAGTGTGCGCCGCATCGCGCCGGACGACCGCGGATCTCTCCCTCGACGACGTCCTCCCCGCACACCGCCTCGGCCCCCTACCGCTGCGCTGGGCGTACCTGCACGTCCTGCGCGAGCTGGCGCAGCACCTCGGGCACGCGGAGATCCTGCGGGAGCAAGTACTGGCGAGGCGCCCCAGCTGAGCGGGGCATTTGGTGGTCGCTGGGGTGGTCAGTACACTTGGTCCTCGGTCACGCGTTCGCGCGGGGCCACGCTGCCTTAGCTCAGTCGGTAGAGCGCTTCACTCGTAATGAAAAGGTCGCGAGTTCGATTCTCGCAGGCAGCTCCGCCAAGGCCGGGTCAGAGACTCCTCTGACCCGGCCTTCGTCGTACCCGCTATAGGGACCGCCGCGTCGCGGGCGGCTCGTACGCCCTGCTCGGCGGCGCCTGCGGATACGCGGCGATGCGGACGAGGCAGGTCTGCGCCGAACTGCCCTGGGCGAGTTCCGACGTCCCGACGTCGAGCGTCAGTACGTTCGGATTGCCCTGCAGGTCCATCGAGCCCGGCTCACCGGGCTGCTCGGGGTCGTACCAGCCGCCCGTAGCCATGACGGCCACCCGGGGCAGGATACCGTCGGTGGTCCGTACGGCGGCGAGGCACGCCCCGCGCTCATTGCTGACCTTCACCACGTCACCGTCGGCGAGGCCCAGCCTGCGGGCGTCGTCGGCGTGCATCGTGATGGGCTCGCGCCCACCGACCTTGGTCGCCCGGCTCGCCGGCGCGAAGTCCACCTGACTGTGCAAACGCCCCTTGGGCTGATGGCTGAGCAGATGGAAGAGCCCCTCGTCCGATCGCGCCTCGGCGCTGCCGAGCCACTCGTCCGGCTCCCGCCAGACCGCGTGACCCGGGCAGTCGTCGTACCCGAATCCGGCGACGGTGTCGGAGAAGATCTCGATCCGCCCCGAGGGCGTGTCCAGCGGATGGGCCGCCGGATCCTCGCGGAGCTCGGCGAAGACGTTGCGCCCCGCCACGAGTGGGACTTCGACGCCGTCTTCGAGCGCCACGAACTCGTCGTAGCTCGGAAGGTCCACACCCCGGCCGGCGAGGCGCGACGTGGTCTCGGCGAAGAGCCTGCGGACCCACCCGTCCGCATTGAGCCCCTCGGTGAACCGGTCGGCGAAGCCGCGGCGTTCGGCGATCTGGGCGAACGCCTGGAAGTCGGTCGGAACCCCGTCGGGTGGGTCCTGGATACGTCGCATCGGGAGCAGCGTCGTATCGCGGCTACCGCCCGCGATGTCCTCCCGTTCGAGGGGCGTCGCCACCGGGATCACGATGTCGGCGTGGCGTGCGACGGGCGTCCACCACGAGTCGTGCACGACGACGGTCTCGGGACCGTTCCAGGCCCGCAGCAGCTTGTTGATGTCCTGCTGATGATGGAAGGGGTTGCCGCCCGCCCAGTAGACGAGACGGATGTCGGGATAGGTGAGGAGTTCGCCGTCGTACCGAAAGCTCTCTCCGGGGTTCAGCAGCATGTCGGAGATCCGGGCGACCGGGATGAAGGCGCGCACCGGGTTCCCGCCCTGCGGCAGGCTCGCGACGCCCATCGATCCGCGATGCAGTCCCAGGCCGTTGGTCATGCTGAGTCCGGCCGCGAAACCGCCACCGGGCCGGCCCATCGAGCCCGTCATCGCGGCCAGGGTGGCGCCCGCCCAGTAGGGCTGCTCGCCGTGCTGGGCGCGCTGGATCGACCACGTCAGCGATACGACCGTGCGCTGCCGGGCGCTCGCCTCGGCGAGTTCACGGGTGGTGGCCGCCGGCACTCCCGAGATCTCCGCCGCCCACTCCGGGGTCTTCGGCACCCCGTCCAGGTCGCCGAGGACGTAGGCGCGGAATCGCTCGTAGCCGGTGCAGCACCGCTCGAGGAAGTCCCGGTCCTCGAGCCCCTCCGACGCCAGGTGATGGGCCATCGCGAGCATCACCGCGGTGTCCGTTCCGGGCCGGATCGGAATCCATTCCGCGCGGAGCTCCGGGGCGAGGTCGGCACGCATCGGGCTGATCAGGACGAACCTCACCCCCGCCTCGGCGCAGGCGCGCTGCGCCTCAGCGGCGCCGTTGCGGCGCATACCGCCCTGATTCACGTGCGTGTTCTTGAGTGGCGCGCCACCGAAACCGAGGAACAGCTCACCGCGTTCGGCGATCTCGGACCACTGCGGGCTCCAGTCGAACATCCCCATCCCCGGGCCGCCGATGACCCGGGGCAGGACGACTTCCTGTGCCCCGACGCTGTAGCTGTTGCGCGACGAGACGTAGCCCCCGTCCATGTTCAGGAATCGATGGATCTGGCTCTGCGCGTGGTGGAACCGCCCTGCGCTGCCCCAACCGTAGGAGCCTCCGAAGATCGCCTCGTCACCGTGGTCGGTACGGATCCGGCCGAGTTCGCCGGCGATGAGGTCGTACGCCTCGCTCCACTCGATCTCGACCATCGGCTCACCGCCGCGACGGTTGTCCCGGGACCGCGGACCGCGTTCGAGCCAGCCCTCCCGCACGTGGGGCCGGGTGATCCGGAGCGGGTGATCTAGCGTCTCATGCAGGCCCGTGGCGAGCGGCTCCCCGAACGGATTGTCCGAGGGCGCAGCGGTGGATCGCGCACGTCCGTCGTGAACGGTGAAGTCGAATGTGCCCCAGTGCGTGGTGGTGCGGCGGATCTCAGTGGACACGGTGACCTCCTGCTCGCGAGGCGTCGGGGGACAGCGGGTACACAACCCCATAGTGGCACCGTTCCCGTCGATCGACCATCATGAGCGGTACTCCCCGAATCACCCCCGCCCCCGTTCGGCCTCGACCTGCTCGAGGGATCGATTGGCGGTCTTGGGCCCGAAGGCGACGACGACCAGCGCCGAGACGATGTAGGCGGCCGCGGCGACGGTGAACACGCCCTCACGATCCCAGCCGAAGACGCCCTTCGGAGCCGGGTAGTACAGGGCGGTGTACAGGATCCCCGTCACCATGGCACCCAGGCGACCGACCCCGAAGATGACCCCGGAGCCGAACCCTCGCGCCTCGGTGGGCACGACCTCCGGGATGTACGCGTAGTACGCCGAGAAGACCACGCCGGACAGTACGAAGCCGACCGTCGCCCCCACGTTGTAGAGCGGGATGCCGCCGTAGGCCGTGGCGAGGATGGCGACGGCACCGGTCACCGACCCCAGCAGGATCACCGTCTTCCGCTCGAACCGGCTGATCAGGAAGTAGGTGAGGACCGGCGTCACCACGTACACACTGGACCAGATCAGATACGACAGGTAGGAGCTGTCGAGGGCGGCGGCCTTGTCCCGCCCCTCGGCGAGGTACATCGAGTACAGCACGGTGACGATGAAGTTGTGGTGCAGGTAGAGCCCCAGAGTCGCTCCGAACCAACCGAATCCGACCACGGCGACGATCTTCAGCAGCCCCTTGTCCGACATCAGTCGACGGAGGGTCATCTTCGCCTCGCGCGCCTCGCCGGCGACGTCGAAGGGAGCGAGCGGCCTGCCGCTCGCGAGTGCCTCGGCCTCCAGGCGCTCGACCAGGCGCTCGGCCTCGTCGGTCCGGCCGTTGGCGATCAACCACCGCGGCGATTCCGGCATCAGCAGCCGGATCGCGGGGACCACCAGCAGGCCGGCGGCGCCGACGAGCGCGAGGATCCGCCACGCCCCCGGCGCGTTCGCGGGCAGGATGAACACCGACAGCGCCGCCAGGAACGGCGCGGTGATGGTGAACGAGATGGTCGAGACCGCGACGAATCTGCCGCGCTTGGCGGACGGGAAGAGCTCGGCCATGTAGGTCACGAGCACCGAGGTCACCGCCTGCACGCCGATGCCCGTGATGAACCGCGAGACCAGCAGGTATTCGTAGTGCGGCAGGGCAGCGGTCATCAACGACGCACACGAGTACAGGACGGTTCCCCAGACGAGGACCGGGCGCCTGCCGTAGCGGTCGGCGAGGCGGCCGCCGACGATGGCGCCGACGATCATGCCCGCGTAGAAGATCGAGAGCACGTTGCCGACCGTCTCCGGCGCGACCCGGGTCTGCGGATCGCGCGGGAGCTCGGTAGCGAGCGGGATGTTCAGGCCGTTGTCGTAGTACTCGATCATCATGTTGATCGCGATGAGCGTGATCCACACGATGTGCGAACGGACGATGGGGAGACGGTCCATCCGGGCCAGGATCTCGAGACCCCGACCGGTGTCGGACTGCGCCGACGCAAGGGAATTGGGCATGACTGAACTCACTTCAGAGGAGCGAAAGGAGGGCGGCCGGGCGACGACGCGGGCCATGAGGCGAAGAACGCCGGCGGGCTGCGGCCGGAGAGGGGGAGCGGAGGTCAGCGTTCGGTCACGTGTGCGAGGACGCGGATCCCGACGAGGAGGCACTCCCTTCGTTCGTGTCGATGTGACGCGGGCCACGTTAGCGAAGCCGAATGATTTGCGCAACGATTGTTATGAAAAATAGCAGAACCTTTTGAACTGCATAAATGCGACAAAAGTGGCCGCGGCGTACTCGCGCGGTGCGCGCGGGCGTCGCCTTCTCCCGGGGGACGCCGCAGCAGATGGACTATCGTCTGGACGCATGTCCAGCTCGACGGACCTCCCCCGCAGGCGGTTGTCCCCCGCCCAGGCCGACACGGTGGCGAAGCTGTGCGCAGCGGTGCCCGCAGCGCTCGCCGAGCACGGCGTCGACGGGTTCACCGTGCGCCTCGCGGCGCGGGCCGCGGGTGTTTCGCCGGCGACGGCGTACACGTACTTCTCGTCGAAGAATCACCTGATCGCGGAGGTCTTCGCGCGACGGGTCGAGGCAGAACTGATCGAGCCGGATCCGAGTGCACCCCCGCGGGAGCGCCTGCTGCAGGTGCTCGACAGCCTCCTCGAACTGGTGCTGATCGACCCCCAGTTCGCGACCGCGGTGAACGCGGCGCTCCTCGGATACGAGGCCGATGCGCAGGCCGTGCGACTCCGGGTCGGCCTGCTCCTGCGCGCCCGGCTGACGGAGGCCCTGGGGCGCGACGCACCGTCGGGCCTGGTGGAGTCCGTCGAGCTCGCGTACTCCGGTGTGCTCGTGCAGGCCGGGATGGGGTATCGCGACGTGGACGCCTCGAAGGCGGCGTTGACCCGTGCCGTCGACCTGATGATGTCGCGCTGACGAACGAGAACGTGTTCCCTTCCGAATGATTCTGGACTACTGTCTGGACACATGTCCAATCCGGTTCTCGACCCGTACTCCTACGCCTTCCACGACGACCCGTACCCGGTCTTCGAGCGGCTACGCGCGGAACAGCCCGTGCACTACAACCCGGAGCGCGACTTCTGGGCGCTGTCCCGGTACGACGACGTGCGCGCCGCGTTCCGCGACACCGAACGCCTCTCCAGCGCATGGGGCGTCACGCTGGAACCCGCGGCGTACTCGCCCGACGCCGAGTACGCGATGAGCTTCCTCGCGATGGACGACCCACGACACCTGCGGATCCGACGGCTGGTCGCGAAGGCGTTCACCCCGAAACGCGTAGCCGCCCTTCGACCGTGGATCGAGGAGCGGGTGCGCGAACACTGGGCGGCGTGCCTCGACCGCACCGAGTTCGACTTCGTCGCCGACTTCGCCGCACTCGTGCCGATGGAGGTGATCTCCGAGATGATGGGCGTCCCCACGGCCGACCGGGGCGAACTGCGCCGCCTCGGTGATGTGCTGATCCACCGCGAGGACGGCGTCTTCGATGTGCCGCAGCCGGCCGCCGAGGCCTTCTTCGGCCTGTACCAGTACTACCTCGACCTCGTGACCGAACGGCGCGCCCGCCCCGCCGACGACCTGATCTCCGCGTTGACCACGGCGCAGTTCGCCGGCGACGACGGACCGGAAACACTCACGGACGCCGAGATCGTCGGCATCCTGATCCTCATGATCGTCGCCGGGAACGAGACGACCACCAAGCTGCTCGGCAACGCGATGTACTGGGGCGCGCGATATCCCGATGAGGTAGCGAAGCCCTTCGGCGCGCCGTCGGCCGTGGCGGACTGGTCGGCGGAGACCCTGCGCTATGACACGTCGACGCAGGTGCTGCTGCGCCGCGCGGCCGTCGACGTGGAGTTCCGGGGAACCGTGATCCCCCAAGGGGATCGGGTGCTGCTCCTGGTCGCGTCCGCGAATCGCGACGCGGGCGTCTTCGACGACGCCGCGGCGTACCGGATCGGCCGCGACACCTCGGCGTCGCTGAGTTTCGGCTTCGGCAGCCACTTCTGCCTCGGCTCGCACCTCGCGAAGCTCGAGGCCGACGTCGCGCTGGGCGAGGTCGTCGCGAGCGTCCGCGATTACGAGGTGGACTTCGAGAACGTCGAGCGGGTGCACTCGCTCAACGTGCGCGGGCTGTCGTCGCTACCTATCCGCGTCGCACGACGGTGAGGGCTCGCTAGTCGATCATGACGAGCCACCAGTCGTCGGACAGCTTCTCGCTCCGTAGCTCTCCGCCGAACTCCGGTGCGCTTCCATCGGGCCGATACTCGAGCGTCGTGACGCTGAAGCCGCCGCCGAAGATCGAGAACGTGACCACGCCGCCGGTCTTGTCCGTCGCGTACACCTCCTGCGTGCCTATCCGCTGGTCGCCGCTGTCATGAAACTCCGTCCGGGGGTCGGCCAGCACCGCTCGGGCCGCCGCGGTGAGCCTGGGCTCGTCGTACGACCATCGCGCCTTCTGCGGCAAGCCGGTGAACGCGACGGCCAACGCCAAGAGGCCGATCACCGGAATCACCAGGAGATGCCGGGCGTACCGCTTCCGCCGCGCCACCCAGATCACAAGGTAGATGAGCCACGCCACAACGAGCACGCTGCCGCTCAGCAGCGAGAAAGCCTGCCACAGCATGTCCGTGCCCAGGGTCTGCCCCCACAGCCACGCGAGCACCTCGATCGCGACGAGCACGGCGAGAACGGCTCCCACCACATCGAGGGGTGTCGGCCGCCGCACGCTCGACTGACCGGAATCCGCATCCATCACGACAGGATAGCGATCGGCGAACCTCGGGCTAGAGGATCAGGCGCGGGATCAACCGGACGAAGAGCACCATCACCACCAGCTCCACGAGCGTCTGCGTCACGACCACCAGCGGCGCCAGGTCGTACGCGCCGGGCAGCGCCAGGACCAGCGGCAGGATCACGAGCGAGTTCCGCGTGACGCCGCTGAAGACGACGCTGCGCCGGCTCGGCACGTCCAGGCCGGCGATGCGTCCGGCCGCAGCCCCGATCGGCGTCATCACCAGCGCGAACAGCACGTACACCGGGATCGTGAGCAGCAGTGACGAGAGCTGATCGCGCACGCCCGCGATCTGCGACGCGACCACCACCGCGAGCGTCAGCACCATGATCGGCACCATCGCGCCCGTCACGACCGACGACACCGTCGCGCCCCACCCCGTTCGGGAGGCCGCCCACTGCGTCGCACCCGCGAGGACCAGCGGCACCACGATCACCCACCCGAACGCCTCGGCGAACGGCCCGTAGTCGACGGTGCGCACCACATCCCCACCCACGAACAGCCACAGGTACAGCGGCAACAGCATCATCTGCACCAGCATCAGCAGGGGCGCGGCGGCGAGCAGCCGGTCCTGCGCGCCGCCGGCGAGTCCGCTGAACACGATCACGTAGTCCACACACGGCGTGAGCAGCACGAACAGCACCCCGACGAGCAGCACCCGGTCGTGCGCGACGATCCGCGACACCGCGAGAACCACGATCGGCACCGCGATGAAATTCACCGCCAGCACGGTGCCGAGGAAGCGCACGTCCCGCAGGGCCTCCCCCATGCGCGCGAACGGGATCCCGAGGAAGGTCGCGTAGAGCAGCAGCGCGAGCACGGGATTGATGACGGCCTCGGCGGGGCCCGCCACCGTCGGGACGGACAGGCCGAGGACGGCCCCGAGAACCAGCCCGGCGAGGTACAGCGGGACCTGATGGGCGTCCGCCCACCCGGCCGCCGCCCGCATTCGCATCACGCGCACACCCTAGTTCGGCCGACGGGTCAGTAGGGTTCCACGCATGGGTGCGCCGACGGAGCAGAACTGGCCCGAGCCCTCGGACCGGGTGAAGGAGCTGATCCGCCGCGCCGCGGAGTTCGCGAGCAACGCGCCCGACGAGTGGGTGACCGCGCTGCAGGACGCCACCCTGACCGGCGTCATCCTGTCCCCGATCGCCTCGGACCCGACCCTGGCCGAGCTGGTCCGCAACTCCGACACCGCCGTGATGCTGCACTGGGCGGCGCACAACCTGGCTCATCCGGGCCGACGAGTGCCGCCCAACATCGACTCCGCCGACGCGCTCGCCGTCGCGCGCGACCTCGTCCGACGGGGCCTCGACCTGCACGGGATCGACACCTACCGCAAAGGCCTCAACACCGCGTGGACGCTGTGGATGAACGTCTGCTTCGAGCTCACCGACGACCCGGCCGAACTGCGCGAGCTCCTGGCCGTCACGTGGGCGTCGATGTCGACGTACGTGGACGACACCATCGACGCCATCACGATCCGCATGGCGGGCGAACGCGAGCAGCTGACCACCGGGACGAACGCGGACCGTCTGGCCGCGGTCTCGCTGATCCTGGAGGGCGCCCCCATCACGCGGCCGCGCGCGGAGCAGCAGCTGGGCTATCGACTGACCGGGCCGCATACCGCGGCGGTCGTCTGGACCACCGGCGCGGTCGGCGATCTCGACGCCGCCGCCCACGCCCTCGCCCGGCGCGCGGGGACACCCCGGCCGCTGACCGTGGTCGCGAGCGCGTCGGCGCTGTGGCTGTGGCTGCCGGGCACCGTCGTCCTCGACTCCGCGGACCTGGCCCGCGAACTGGCCGACCACCCCGAGGTGCGCGTCGCGATCGGACGGCCGGGCGAGGACCTCGACGGGTTCCGTCGCAGCCACCTCGACGCGGGCACCACGCAGCGCGTCATGACGCGGCTGCGCACCCGGCGGCGAGTGGCGGGATACGACGACATCGCGCTGATCTCGCTGGTCACCAGCGACACCGGGAAGGCCGACGAATTCGTCCGCGACACGCTCGGCGACCTGCTGAGCGCCGATCAGGAAACGCGGGAGACCGTCGCGGCGTACGTCGACGAGCAGTTCAACACCTCGCGCACCGCGGAACGCCTCTACACGCACCGCAACACCGTGATCCGGCGTCTCACCAGGGCCGACGAGCTGCTGCCCCGCCCCCTCGCGGACAACCCCACCGGGGTGGCGGTGGCGCTCGACGTGCTGCGCTGGCTGGGCCCCGACGCACCTGCGTGACGATCTGCACCAGACCGGGTGGCAACCGGGTGCACTCTGCGCTGGCCGGACAGGACCGTCGAGCGAGAGAGTGAGTCATCGGTTCTATCACTGAGCCCTCGGACCAGGAGAGACAAGTATGACGAGCACCACGCCCGAGCACCTCGACATCATCGTGATCGGTGCCGGCATCTCCGGCATCGGCGCCGGCCACTACATCACCACCGAGCTGCCCGGGAAGTCCTTCGCGATCCTCGAGGGCCGGTCGACGTTCGGCGGCACGTGGGACCTGTTCAAGTACCCGGGCATCCGCTCCGACTCGGACCTGCACACCTTCGGCTACGAGTTCAAGCCGTGGGAGTCCAAGGACTCCATCGCGGACGCGCACAAGATCCTCGACTACCTGCAGGAGACGATGGTCGAGAACGACCTGGTCGACAAGGTGCGCTACGACCACCGGGTGGTCTCGGCCGACTGGTCGAGCGAGGACGGCCGCTGGACCGTGCAGGTCGACCACGCCGGTGAGCGCATCGCGCTCACCGCGAACTGGGTGCTCTTCGGCAGCGGCTACTACGACTACGAGCAGGGCTTCACGCCCGAGTTCGCGGGCCGCGAGAAGTTCGCCGGGCAGATCATCCACCCGCAGTTCTGGCCCGAGGACCTGGACTACAGCGGCAAGAAGGTCGTGGTCATCGGCTCCGGCGCCACCGCCGTCACCCTGGTCCCGTCGCTCCTGACCAGTGAGAAGCCGGCCGAGCACGTGACCATGCTGCAGCGCACGCCGACGTACATCATGCCGGTGCCCAAGCAGGACCCGGTCACCAACACCCTGCACAAGATCTTCGGCCACAAGATCGGCCACGACCTCTCACGCAAGCGGTTCATCTGGCAGCAGCGCGGCGTGTACGTCTTCGCGCAGCGCTTCCCGGATCTGGCGCGCAAGATCATCCGCAACGAGAACGCCAAGCGCCTGCCCAAGGGCTACCCGGTGGACGTGCACTTCAACCCGCCGTACAACCCGTGGGACCAGCGCCTGTGCGCCGTCCCCGACGGTGACCTGTTCAAGGCCATCCGCTCGGGCAAGGCGGCCGTCGCGACCGACAAGATCGTCACCTTCGACGAGACCGGCATCGAGCTCGCGAGCGGCGAACACCTCGACGCGGACATCATCGTCACCGCGACCGGTCTCAAGCTCAAGCTGCTCGGCGGCGTGACGCTGTCGGTCGACGGCCGCGACGTCGACGTGCCGAACGCCGTCATCCACCGCGGCGCGATGCTCTCCGGCGTCCCGAACGCCGCCCTGGCCATCGGCTACACGAACTCGTCGTGGACGCTGAAGGTCGGCATGCTGTGGAAGTACATCACCAAGCTGATCGGGACGCTGGACGCGAAGGGCCTGGACACCGCCGTCGCCGTCGCCGACCCCGACATGGCGACCCGCCCCGCCCTCGACTTCGAGGCCGGCTACGTCCAGCGCGCGCTCGCCGAGCTGCCCCGCCAGGGCGAGGCCGACGACTGGCGCATGTCGATGAGCTACTTCGAGGACGCCAAGCGGCTGAACAGCGAGCTCTCCTTCGGCGAGGAGTCCGGGCTGCGCCTGAGCTCCAGCAAGGAGGCCAAGGTCACCGTCTGACCTGCGGCGATCACGTTTCCGCCTGTCTACCGCTACCGTTGACTCGGTGCGGTCGACGGGCGGGCGCGTTTCGAGGGAGCGGATGAACGAGCAGCAGATCGCGGGCTACCGGGTGGTCCGCAAGCTCGGCGGCGGCGGGATGGGTGAGGTGTATCTCGTCCAGCATCCGCGCCTGCCGCGGCAGGACGCGCTCAAGCTGCTGCACACGTCCGTGAGCAGCAACCCGCAGTACAAGGCGCGCTTCGACCGCGAGGCCTACGTGCTCGCGCAGCTCAACCACCGCAACATCATCCACCTGTACGACCGCGGCGAAGTCGACGGCCGGTTGTGGATCACGATGGAGTACGTCGCCGGGCCGGACACCTCGCAGATGCTCGCCCAGCGCGGGCCGATGCCGCTGCCGCTCGCGATCGAGATCGCCGACGGTGCCGGTGCCGCCCTCGACTACGCCTACCGGCGGGCGCGGATCACGCACCGCGACGTCAAGCCCGCCAACATCCTCGTCGCCTTCGACTCCGACGGTGCGCCGCAGGTCAAGCTCGCCGACTTCGGTATCGCCAAAGCCGCGGGCGAGGCCGTCGGCGTCACGTCGACGGGGATCACCGTCGGAACCATGGCGTACATGTCGCCCGAGGCCTTCGACAACAAGATCCTCGACAACCGGGCCGATCTGTACTCGCTCGGCTGCACCGTCTTCGAGCTGCTCACCGGCGAGCCGCCCTTCCCGGGCGATTCGCCCGCCGCCGTCATCTCGGCGCACCTGAACCAGCCCGCGCCGCGGATCACCTCCCGCAATCCGTCGCTGCCGGGCCACCTCGACGCGGTCTTCCGCAAGGCCCTCGCCAAGCGCCCCGAGGACCGGTACGCGAGCTGCGCCGAGTTCGTCTCGGGGCTGCGCGGCGAGGCACCGTCATCGCTGCCCGCCGGCACCGCACCCCAGCCCGTTCCCGCCTACACCGGCGAGCACACGGGCGCCCACGCCGGCCCCGGCACCGCGCCCTACCCGGGGCCGCCGACGGGGCAGTACGTCCCGACCGGCGAGTACCCCGGCCCGCACACCGCGGCGCAGCCCGCGCCCACGCGCGCGGAACACCTCCCGGCCTCGGCCCGGCAGGAGGCGCCGGTCGCGCCCGCGCCGGAGAAGCCCCGCAGGTGGGGACGCGCGGTGGCGGCGCTCGCCGCCGTCGTGATCGTCGCGCTCGCCGCGGGGGTGTTCTACCTGGTCAAGCCGTCGATCGGCGGATCCTCCGGGGGCGGCTCGACGGTGACCGCTTCCTCGGTCAAGCTCGTGAACTTCCAGGGCACCAGCGACTCGTCGCCGAACCTCAACAACGTGCTGACCGGTGATTCACCCCCGTGGCGTACCGACCAGTACTTCAGCGGCCCCAAGTTCGGCGGGCTCAAGTCCGGGGTGGGCTTCCTCATCACCCTGGACCGCGAGGCCTCGATCACGTCCGGCACCATCTCCTCACCCAGCGCGGGTTCGACGGTGGAAGTGCGCACGTCGTCGTCGGGCTCGGTGAGCTCGCTGGATCAGACCTCGACGGTGTGGGACGGCGAGCTGAGCAGCGGCGACACCGACTTCACCGCGAGCAATGCAGCGAAAACGCGGTACGTCCTGATCTGGATCACCGGGCTGTCGCAGACCTCCGGCAAGTGGCAGACCACCATCGCGCAGGTGCAGCTCCGCGGGAACTGACGAACGCTGCCGAAACCCGCGAACGCTGCCGACTCCCGGTCGCGTTGGTGGATATCGGCAGCGTTGCTCGGTCCGCGCTAGCGGCGGTGGTCCCGCAGCGCGGACGAGACGCCGGCGGCCATCGCATCGAGCGCGACGACGGGTTTGACGTTGAGATCGATCGCCTCGCGGCACTCCAACACGGACTCGACACAGCGCAGCAGCCCCTCGGGGCGGGCGAAGCCGGCGAGCCGGCGGGTCTGCTCGGCCTCGTCGGGATGCATCAGTATCACCTGCGCGCCCGTACCCTGCACCAGCGCGTCACGGAAGAGCGCCGCGAGGTCGATGAGGGCGCGGTCGAGGGCGTCGCGCACCGCGCGGGTGCCGCGGGCCTTCTGCCGCTTCTCCAGATCCTTGAGCTGCCCGGCGGAGCCGCGCATGACGCCCGCGGTGCCGCGGCCGACGCCGCCGGCCCCGAGCGCCGTCTTGAGGTCCTCGGTCTCCCGCTCGTTGAGATCGGCGTTCAGCTCCTTGGCCGCGCTCTCCGCGTCGCGCAGCAGCTGCTCGACGACGCCGTACACGCCCTCGGACGTGGCCGCCCGCGCCAGGCCCAGCGCCTGCTTGCGCTGCTTCTGCGCCTCCGGGTCGGTGGCGAGGCGCTTGGCCCGCCCGACGTGCCCGCCCGAGACGCCGGCCGCCCACGCCGCGCGTTCCGCGTCGATGCCGTCCTTTTCGAGCACCGCCGCGATCGCGGGCGCCGACGGTGTGACGAGCGGCACGTGGCGACACCGGGACTTCAGCGTGACGGAGATGTCCTCCGGGTCGACGGTCGGCGCGCACAGCAGCACGATGGTCTGCGCCGGCGGCTCCTCGACCATCTTCAACAGGGCGTTGCCGGCCTGCTCGGTGAGCCGGTCGGCGTCCTCGATGAGCACGATCTGCCAGTGCCCGACGGACGGCCGCCGCGACGCATCGGCCACGACCTCACGCATCTGCTTGACGGCGATGGACAGGCCGTCGGGCGCGATGGACCGCACATCGGCATGGGTGCCGGCGAGCACCGTCGTGCAGGCGCGGCAGCGGCCGCAACCGGGCTCGCCGGGATCGTCGCACTGCAGGGCCGCGGCCAGCGCGCGGGCCGCGACCGACCGACCCGAGCCGGGCGGGCCCGTGAACAGCCAGGCGTGCGTCATGGACGAACCCGCCAGGTCGGCGACGGTGCCCCCGCTCGCGACGACCTCCCGTGCGGCGTCCGCGGCCGCCCGCAGGCCCACCACCACCGCTTCCTGCCCCACCAGGCGATCGAACACTGAGCTCACCCCCACACCCTAGCCCTCCCGTCCGACGGCGAGCGCAGGCTAAGTTGGAGCGGTGGCAGCACCGAAGAGCAGACTCAGTCGCGCACTGCGACTGGCGCGGTGGCTCGCCAAGACCCCCTGGCCGATCTTCGCGCTGGACATCCTGCGGTCGAACATCCTGGGCGCGGTCTTCGTCTTCGGTTTCCTGCGGTTCGCGCTGCCCGTGCAGCAGTCGGTGCAGCTCCAGGAGATCAGCGGCGTCAACCTGCTCGTCTTCATCACCTACCTCGTGGCCGCGAGCGTGCTCGGCATGCTGATCGGGCTGCGGCTCGTGCTGCCCGTGCTGCGCTGGCACCGCCGGAGCGCCCCGTACGACCCCGCGATCTCCCGGCGGGCCCTCGCCCTGCCCCTGCGCATGGCGCTCATGCAGGCCATCTTCTGGTTCATCGGCGGCGGCATCTTCGTGGTCATCAACTACAACTCGCCGCGCGGCATCCGGGTGATCGTCGCCCTGACGGTGCTGCTGGGCGCCATCACGACGTGCGCCCTGAGCTACATGCAGACGGAGCGGGTGCTGCGGCCCATCACCGTCGCGGCGCTGGCGCAGGAGCCGCAGGGCTCCGCCGGCCTGTCGGTGACCACCCGCATCCTGCTGAGCTGGGTGCTCGGCACGGCCACGCCGATCGTCGGCATCATCATGGTCGTGCTCTCACAGGAGTCGGGCGTCATCGACCCGGACGCCCCGACGCTGGTCAACCCGGTGCTGCTCCTGTCGGTGGTCGCGCTCGCCGCGGGCCTCCTCGGCACCGTCCGGGCCGCGAAGTCCATCGGCGACCCGATCCGCGACCTGTTCCGCGCGCAGCGCAAGGTGCGCGACGGCGACTTCACCGCCTCGGTGAAGATCTACGACTCCAGCGAGTTGGGCCTGCTGCAGGCCGGCTTCAACGACATGGTGCACGACCTGGCCGAGCGGCAGCGGATGCGCGACATGTTCGGCCGGTACGTCGGCCAGGACGTCGCTCGCCAGGCACTCGAGCACGGCACCCATCTGGGTGGCGAGATCAACGAGGTCAGCGTGCTCTTCGTCGACCTGGTGGGGTCGACGAAGATCGCGGTCACGGAGGAGCCGGCGGCGGTCGTGGACCTGCTCAACGACTTCTTCAAGGTGGTCGTCGACCTCGTCGACCTGCACGGCGGCTTCGTCAACAAGTTCCAGGGCGACGCGGCGCTGGCGATCTTCGGCGCCCCGCTCCCCCATCCGGACGCTGCGGGGGCCGCGCTGGCCGCGGCGCGGGAGATGCGGATCCAGCTCGGCGACGTGCTCGGCGGGACCGGCTTCGGCATCGGCGTCTCCGCCGGCCAGGTGGTGGCCGGGCACATCGGCGCGAAGGCCCGCTTCGAGTACACCGTGATCGGCGACCCGGTGAACGAGGCGGCGCGGATCACCGAGATCGCGAAGTCGGAGCCCTCGTCGTTGCTGGCGGCCGGGCGGGCCGTCGAGGCCGCGACGCCCGCCGAGCAGGCCCTGTGGGTGCTCGGCGAGGCGATCGAACTCCGCGGGCGCGGCCAGCTCACGCGGCTGGCGCGCCCTGTCGACGACTGATCAGACGGTCTCGTCCGCGGGGGCCTCCGCGGCCTTCGCGGGTGCCTTCTTCGCGGCGGTGGTCTTCTTCGCGACCGTCTTCTTGGCCGCCGTCTTCTTCGCCGCGGCCTTCTTGGCGGGTGCCTTCTTGGCCGCCGCCTTCTTCGCGGGCGCCTTCTTCGCCGCCGCCTTCTTGGTGGCCTTCTTCTTCACCGGGCCCCGCGCGCGACGATCCGCGAGCAGCTCGGAGGCGCGCTCGTCGGTGATCGTCGCGACCTCGTCGCCCTTGCGCAGCGAGGCGTTGGTCTCGCCGTCGGTGACGTAGGGACCGAACCGGCCGTCCTTGATGACCATCGCGGCGCCGGACACCGGATCGTTGCCCAGCTCGCGCAGCGGCGGCGCGGCCGCGGCGCCGCGGCCCCGTCGCTTCGGCTCCGCGTACAGCTTGAGCGCCTCCTCGAGGGTCACCGTGAACATCTGCTCCTCGGTGGCCAGCGAGCGCGAGTCGGTGCCCTTCTTCAGGTACGGCCCGTAGCGGCCGTTCTGGGCGGTGATCTCCTCCTTGGACTCGGGATCGACCCCCACGACGCGCGGCAGCGACAGCAGGCGCAGCGCGTCCTCGAGGGTCACGGTCTCGATGTCCATGGTCTTGAGCAGCGAACCGGTGCGCGGCTTCGGCGCGTCGGCCTTCTTCTTGCGGGTCTTCGGCTTGGCCGCCTCGGCGTCCAGGTCCTCCGCGTCGGGGTCCTTCTCGGGCTCCGGCAGGATCTCGGTGACGTAGGGGCCGAAACGGCCCTCCTTGGCGACGATCTCGTGGCCCGTCGCCGGGTCGATGCCCAGCGGGCGGCCGTCCTGCGGGGTCGCGAACAGCTTCTCCGCGACCTCCTCGGTCAGCTCGTCCGGCGTCATCGACGCCAGGATGTTCGCGCGCTGGACCTCCGGCTCACCCTTCTCGCCGGTGACGGTGCGCTCCAGGTACGGACCGTAACGGCCGACGCGCACGTAGACGACGTTGCCGTCGGGATCGGTGTAGAGGGGGATCGAGTTGACCGCGCGGGCGTCGATCGCGTCGAGGTTCGCCGCGACGAGGTTCTTCAGGCCCGGGCTGTCGGGGCCGGGGCCGTCGGCACCGGAGACGGCCGCACTGTCGCCGTCGGGGCCGCCGTCGCCGAAGTAGAACCGGGTGAGCCAGTCGACCCGGCCCTCGCGGCCGCCGGCGATCTCGTCGAGGTCGTCCTCCATCGAGGCCGTGAAGTTGTAGTCGACGAGGCCGCCGAAGTGGCCCTCGAGCAGGCCGATCACGGCGAAGGCCACCCACTGCGGCACGAGGGCGTTGCCCTTCTTCACGACGTAGCCGCGGTCCTGGATGGTCTTGATGATCGACGCGTAGGTCGACGGTCGGCCGATGCCCAGCTCTTCGAGGGTCTTGACCAGCGAGGCCTCGGTGTACCGCGCGGGCGGGCTGGTCACGTGGTCGGCCGCGCTGAGCTCGGCCGCGGTGATGGCCTGGCCCTTGGTGAGCTGCGGGAGCCGGGACTCGGCGTCGTCGGCCTCGCCGCCCGCCTGGTCGTCGACGGTCTCGACGTACGCGGAGAGGAAGCCGGGGAAGGTGATGGTACGGCCCGACGCGGCGAACTCGACGCTCTCGCCCGTCGAGGCGGCGCCGCCGATCCGCAGGCTCAGCGTGGTGCCCTTGACGTCGGCCATCTGCGAGGCGACGGTCCGCTGCCAGATCAGCTCGTAGAGCCGGAACTCGTCGCTGTTGAGCACCGATGCGAGCGCGCCCGGCGTCTGGAAGGTCTCGCCCGCGGGGCGGATCGCCTCGTGCGCCTCCTGCGCGTTCTTGACCTTGCGGGTGTACTGCCGCGGCGTGGCGTGCACGAACTCGGGGCCGTACAGCTGCCGCGCCTGCTCGCGGGCCGCGGCGATGGCGGTCTCCGAGAGCGTCGTCGAGTCGGTACGCATGTACGTGATGTAGCCGCCCTCGTAGAGCCGCTGCGCGATCTGCATGGTGCGGTCGGTGTTGAACCGCAGCTTACGGCTCGCCTCCTGCTGCAGCGTCGACGTCATGAACGGCGCGTAGGGCTTGCGGGTGTAGGGCTTCTCCTCGACGGAGGTCACCGTCAGGCTGGCGCCCTGCAGGCCCTCCACCAGGGCGTTCGCCCGGGCGCCGTCGAGCACGGTGATGCCAGCCGGCTTCTTGAGCTGCCCCTGCGCGTCGAAGTCGCGGCCGGTGGCGACGCGGTCGCCGTCGACGGTCACGAGGCGCGCGCCGAAGGTGCGCGGCGTCGCCTCGGCGCCGGCGTCGAGCTGCGCGGCGATGTCCCAGTACCCGGCGGTGCGGAAGGCGATCCGCTCGCGCTCCCGGTCGACGATGATGCGGGTCGCCACGGACTGCACGCGGCCGGCGGACAGGCCCTGATTGACCTTGCGCCACAGCACGGGGCTGACCTCGTAGCCGTAGAGACGGTCCAGGATGCGGCGGGTCTCCTGCGCGTCGACGAGGTTCATGTCGAGCTCACGCGGCTCGTCCGCGGCGGCGAGGATCGCCTGCTGGGTGATCTCGTGGAAGACCATCCGCTTGACGGGGACCTTCGGCTTGAGCACCTCCTGCAGGTGCCACGCGATGGCCTCGCCCTCGCGGTCACCGTCTGTCGCGAGGTAGAGCTCGTCGGCCTGCTTGAGCAGGGACTTCAGTTCGGAGACGGTGGAACGCTTGCTGGCGGACGTGACGTAGTGGGCCTCGAACTCGTGGTCGACGTCGACACCGAGCCGCGCCCAGGGCTTGCCCTGGTCGGCCTCGGGCAGCGGGTTGTCGCGGCTCGGAAGGTCGCGGATGTGGCCCATCGACGCCCGGACGGTGTAGTTCGGGCCGAGGAAGTCGCCGATCTTCTTGCCCTTGGCCGGGGACTCCACGATCACCAGACGCTGCAGGCCGTCTCCCGCCGCTGCCTTTCCACGTGCCGCCATCGACCCTCCTGATCTGCTCCGGTGGCACCTGCGTCACCACCTCGACCCCTCGCGCCACTTGCGACGTAGGCGGTCACTCCGGTGCTCATTCTGCCGCACCTTTCGCCCCACCTTATATACAGGGTCCACTGCACGCCCCATGGAATTCGCGCAGTCAGCCGGCCTCACCCATCCCGGACACCCGCGCGGTGTGCCGCCGCAGGACGTCCGTGGTCGCGCGCTGGAAGTCGGCGATCGCCTGCTGTTGTTCGGGCGTGAAGCGCTCGTCGAGCATCGCGGCCATGTCCTCGCCGAGGGGACCGAAGACCTCGGCGACGTGGGCATCCAGGGCCGGGTTGGGGGCCAGGGTGACCACGATCCGCCGACGATCCTGCGGGTCCGGTTCACGCACCGCGAATCCTCGCCGCACGAGTCGATCGACGAGGCCGGTGACCGCGCCGGAGGTCAGGCCCGTGTGCTCGACCAGCTGCGACGCCGAGACGGGGCCCAGGCGCCGGAGGACGTCCAGCGTCTTGCGCTCCACGGCCGTCAGCCCCATCGAGCGCCCGACTGCCTCGTGGAACATCACCACCGCGGTGATGAACTCGCGTCCCAGCAGCTCGCCCTGCGTCGGTTCCGACATGGCCCGATGTTATCTCAGCAGATGATCATTTTAGTTGCTAAGTTATATGAGTGACTAAGATTATCAGGAGTCCCGCACTGGCCCTGTACGTCCTCTCCCCGCTCATCGGCGAGTTCTTCCTGGGCGACTTCCCGGTCGTCCTGCTTCCGCTGATCGTGGTGCTCGCGCCCTGGTACGGCGCGGGCGCGCTCCTGATCCGGGAGGTCGCACGACGACGCGGCCGCGGCTGGCCGACGATCGCCCTCCTCGCGCTCGCGTGGGCGCTGGTCGGCGAGGGCCTGCTCGGGCAGTCGCTGTTCAACCCCGGCTACGCGAACGCGCACCTGCTGGACCACGGCTTCCTGCCTGTGCTCGGCCTCGGCGCGACGTGGACGGTGTTCGTGCTCGCGATCCACGTCGCCTTCAGCATCTGCCTGCCGATCGCGATCGTCGAGCTCGGCATGGACGAGCCCCATCGACCTCTGCTGCGCCGCCGCGGAATCCTCGCGTGCACGGCCCTGCTCCTGGTCGGAGCGGTCGTCACCTTCTCGACGGCCTACCGCACGTGGGGACACTTCGTCGCGCCGTGGCCACGGCTCGCCGCGACCGCCCTCATCGCCGTGGCGCTCGTCGTCCTCGCCCTCCGCGTGCCCCCTCGCAGGCCCGACGGTGCGCGGCCGCCCGCGCCCGGCATCATCCTCGGCCTCTTCCTCGCCTGCGGCGCGGCGTTGCTGGGCGGCGTGCGCCTCCCGACAGCGGCGGCGCTGGTGACGATGACGGCAGGCATCGTCGTGGCCGTGATCGCCCTCGCCCGGTGGGCACCGTCGCCGCAGTGGACGGACCGCCACCGCCTGGCCGTGATCACCGCGGGACTGCTCACTTACGGCTGGTCAGCCCCTATCCGGATGTGGGGACACACGCCCGCGGACCACGTCTTGGCGCTGGTCAGCGGGGCCCTGTATCTCGCCGCGGAGATCGCGATCGTGCTGCGGCTGCGCCGGACCCTCCGGCGCCGCGCGGCGGCCTGATCTACGGCTGGGGCCAGTGCGCCGCGGCCTCGGGGTGCGCGGGCGGGTCGCCGATGCTCTCGCGCAGCCGCAGGAGCCGACGGTGTCCGGACACGCGCAGCGCGGGCTTCGTCCCGCGGGTGCCCACCAGGGTGGGCGCGACGCCGGCGCGCATCAACGCGGTCGCGAGGACGGGGGCGCTCTCGGGCGCGTGCGGGTCGAGCGCGAGGAGGTAGTGCACGCCGTCGACATCGCCGCCGGCCAGCGCCCAGGCGCGCAGGGCCCGCGGGCCGGGCACCCAGGTCGACGGTGCCGTCTTCACCGCGCCGCGGGTCCAGGCGACGGCCATCGGCTGCAGTTCCGGCGCCGCGAGGGTCCGGACCAGCGGATTACCCTCCTCGGAGACGTCGAACTGCGCGCGCAGCCCGGCCTCCTCGATCATCACGGCGATCGCGTCGGCCCGCCACTGGTCGGCGACGACGACGGAGACGCGTGCGCTGCCACCCAACTGCACGATCTGCCCCGTCGATGCGAGCAGGCCGGCCAGGTCGCGGGGCGACGGCTCGGTCTGCTCCGCGGAGAAGAGTGACAGTTGGGACACGATATGAGCCTAGTGGGCCGTGGTGCGACGGGGTACCGCCGACACGTCGAACGCCCCCGGGAAATGCACAGCACCCCTCCACCGGGAAGGCGGAGGGGTGCTGCGAGAAACTCTTATCGCGTGGTGCGGGGTTTCTTAGAGAGCGCGGACGCCGGTGGCCTGCGGGCCCTTGGTGCCCTGGCCGACCTCGAACTCCACGAGCTGGTTCTCCTCGAGGGTACGGAAGCCGTTGCCCTGGATCTCCGAGTAGTGGACGAACACGTCATCCGAGCCGTCGGCCGGTGCGATGAAGCCGAAGCCCTTCTCCGCGTTGAACCACTTCACAGTTCCCTGTGCCATTGAGATGTTTCCTAACTTGTCTTTCTACCGGTGTAGGAACCGTTCCCCGAGTGGGGCGCGACTCCTGGCCGGTTCCGGCCGCCATACTTTCTGGAGCCGTTTGCGGAGACCGCACACAAAAACCTTCAGTACCACGCCCGCAACATCGATCCCCCGATGGCCCCTGACGGACCCCCGGCGGGAGCTGCGACCGCATACAGTCAATCACGATTTCCCAGCGAGCAACAGCGGGCGGAGCGATTTCGCCTTCCGTTAACCCGCCGTCCCACCGGACGACGGTCCGTTACGGCCGCCGCTAGACTGGACGATCGGCACGTCCACGGCCCGCCCGGCCGTGCGGACGGCGGGTCGATGCGGGGGCTATCACGGTGGAGCACAACACCTTCGGCAGGGAGCTACTGGCCCGGGTCATGGCCGGTGCCGGGCCCGGCACCGAGAGCCTCACCCATGTGGCGGACATCCCGTCACGCCGAGCCGAATTCGCCCCGTGGCCGGAGTGGGTTCCGTCCCGGGTGCGCGCCGGGCTCGTCGACGAGGGGGTGCGGGAGCCCTGGCGCCATCAGGCGGAGGCGGCGGAGCACGCGCACGCGGGGCGCCACGTGGTGATCTCGACGGGAACCGCGTCGGGCAAGTCCCTCGCCTATCAACTGCCGGTGCTCGCGGCGCTCGCGGACGACCCGCGGGCCACGGTCCTGTACCTGTCGCCGACCAAGGCGCTCGGCACCGATCAGCACCGGGCGGCGGTGCGGCTGACCACCGAGTACGGCCTTGCCGACGCCTCCCCCGCGATGTACGACGGCGACACGTCGCAGGAGATGCGCCGCTGGGCGCGGTCGGACAGCCGCTGGGTGTTCACCAACCCGGACATGCTGCACGTGGGACTGCTTCCGCGGCAAGCGAAGTGGGGACGGTTCCTGCGGGGCCTGCGATACGTCGTGGTCGACGAGTGCCATCACTACCGCGGCGTCTTCGGCTCGCACACCGCCCTCGTCCTGCGCCGGCTGCTCCGCGTCGCCGCGAAGTACGGCGCATCGCCCACGGTCATCTGCGCCTCGGCGACGACCTCGGATCCGGCCGGCGCCGCGTCGCGGCTGATCGGTGCCGAGTGCGTTGCCGTGACCGAGGATTCGTCCCCGCACGGGCCGCGGACCGTCGCCCTGTGGGAACCGCCGCTGCTGCCCGACCTGGAAGGTGAGAACGGCGCGCCCGTGCGCCGCGCCGCCACCACGGAGGCGTCGCGGATGCTCGCCGATCTCGTGGTCGAGGGGGCGCGCACGCTCGCCTTCGTCCGGTCCCGACGGTCCGCCGAGACCGTCGCGCTCTCCGCCCGGCGGATGCTCGCCGAGGCCACCCCCGAACTCGCCGAGCGGATCGCGGCGTACAGGGCCGGATACCTCGCGGACGACCGGCGCGCCCTCGAGCGCGGGCTGAACGACGGTGCGCTCCTGGGCGTCGCCACGACCAACGCGCTCGAGCTGGGTGTGGACATCGCCGGCCTGGACGCCGTGCTCATGGCCGGGTTCCCCGGCACCGTCGCCTCGTTCTGGCAGCAGGCGGGGCGCAGCGGGCGCCGCGGGCAGGGCTCGCTGATCCTGCTCATCGCCCGCGACGATCCGCTGGACACGTACCTGGTGCACCACCCGGAATCGCTGCTCGGACGGCCCGTGGAGGCGACGATCACCGATCCGTGGAATCCGTACGTGCTGGGGCCGCAGTTGCTCTGCGCCGCGAGCGAGATCCCCCTGACCCGGGCCGAAGTCGGCGATCTCGGCGCCGTCGACGTCGTGGGCCGGCTGGTGGCCGACGGCCTCCTGCGCGAGCGGCCCGCGGGCTACTTCCTGGCCGCCGGGATCGATCCCCATGCGGGCGTGAACATCCGGGGCGGAGCGGGCAGCGAGATCCTCATCGTGGAGGAGTCGTCCGGGCGACTGCTCGGCACCGTCGACTTCACCCGCGCGCTGTCCACGGTGCACGAGGGCGCGGTGCACGTGCACCAGGGCGAGTCCTACGTGGTCGACGAGCTGGACCTCGACGACGGCCTCGCGCTCGTGCACGCGGAGGAGCCGGAGTGGACCACCTCGGCACGCGAGGACCTCGACGTGCACGTCACGGCAGTGCATTCGACGGAGGTCCTGGGCGACGTCACGGCGCGGTTCGTGTCCGTGGAGGTGACCAGCCGCGTGGTCGGCTACCTGCGCACCCTCCGCAGCGGCGAGGTGATGGACGCCGTGGAGCTGGACCTGCCGGAGACCACCCTGGCGACCCGCGCGGCGCTGCTCACGATGACGCCGGAGGTGCTCGAATCGGCGGGGCTCGTCCCGGAACGCTGGCCGGGCGCGCTGCACGCGGCCGAGCACGCCGCGATCGGGCTGCTCCCGCTGGTGGCCTCGTGCGACCGCTGGGACATCGGTGGCCTGTCGACGGCGCTGCACGACGACACCGGGCTGCCTTCGGTCTTCGTCTACGACGGCTATCCGGGCGGCGCGGGCTTCGCCGAGCGCGGCTACGAGTCGATCGCCACGTGGCTGGTGGCGACCCGCGACGCCGTCGCGGCGTGCGAGTGCCCGTCGGGCTGCCCGTCGTGCGTGCAGTCGCCCAAGTGCGGCAACGGGAACGACCCGCTCGACAAGGCGGGCGCGGTGATCGTGCTCGACCTGGTGCTCGCCGCGGTGGCCGCGGGCTGAGTCACCTGCGCGGCAGCGACCGCGCGTAGTCGACGGTGCGCCGCACCCACTGCGCTAGTTCGGTGTCCGACGCCGTCGCCTCCCCGTCGAGATCGAGCCAGCCGCGCATCTCCCGGCCCCGCATGACCGTCCGCGTCACGTGCGGGCCGAGCAACCCCTCCGCCGCCTCCGGAGCGAGGTGCACCATCGCCTCGCCCTTGCTGTTGGCGGCGATCGCCATGTGCCCGTCGACGAGGAACGCCAGCCCGCCGAACATGCGCTTCTCCACCACGCCCGCCTCGCCGTCGATCGCATCGCGGATCCGGTCCGCCAGCCCCTCGTCGTACGCCATGGGACCAGTCTGCGCTCATCACCGCCCCGCCGCAGCATGTCGGACTTGATTCGGAATTACGGTGGGCGAGAGAGGAGGAACGATGGCTTGGAACGACGACATCGACGCGGTCTGGGAGCACCTGGGCACCGACGCCCCGGCTGCCTTCCTCGCCCGGATGGAACGCGCCGTCGCGGCCCCCGGGTCCCCGACGGAGTCCGCCGATTCGAAACGGCCGGAGCGCACGACGCGCTCGACCGCCCCGACCTCGCCGTGCCGGGCTACCGAGCGGCGCTGGACGCCGGGCTCGACGACCACCGTGCGCGCCGGGCGACGATCCAGCTCGCGAGCTCGCTGCGCAATCTCGGCGCGCCGGACGAGGGGCTCCGCCTGCTCGCGGCCCTCGACACCGACTGCGAGGACGGATACGATGACGCCGTGGTCGTCTTCCGCGCCCTGATGCTTGCGGACATGGGCCGCGAACGCGAGGCTCTCGCCGCCACGCTGCACGCGCTCGCGAACCACCTGCCCCGCTACCGGATCTCCGCACACCACTACCCCGACGCCCTGATCGAGGGCTGAGCGAACGCCTTCGTCTGCCCGCGAACGACGGCGAGGCCACGACGGAGCCGACCGGCCGGAAAACGAGGCGACAGCGGTCACGGGCGCGCTCTACCGTGGACCAACGATGTCCAGTTCGACCCTTTCCGATGCGCCGCCCTCGGCGCCGCCGAGTCCTCCGATCGGCCCCGAACGCCAGGTGACCTGGCGGCGGCTCCGCAGCCCCGTGGCCCTCGGAGCGATCGCGGCCGTCTGTGTGGCCTCGATCGGAGCCACTGCGGGAACCGTGTTCGCCGGGCGAGTGGCGGAGGATCCGGCGGGCGGGCTGATCGGGGTTCTCGCGCTCTGCCTGCTCGGCTCGGCGGTGATCGAGTCGGCGGGCAAGCTCGCATGGGTCGCGGAAGTGGACCGCGCCGAGGGCCGCCTCCGGGACGACGTGCTGCAGGCGGCGATGCGTCAGCCGCTCGGCGCGCTGACCGAACAGGCCGTCGGCGAGATCCTGGACCGCGTGGACGACGACACCCACGAGATCGGCAATCTGTCCCGCTGGCAACTGTGGAGCCTGTTCCGCACCGTCGCGTCGAGCCTGCCGATGTGGATCGTCGCGGCCGCCTCGTGGTGGCCGGCGGCCTTCCTGTTCCCGGCGCTGGCGCTGGTCACCTGGTTCGCGATCCGCCGGCTGCTCGGGGAGATCGCCCGCCGCAAGGTGATCGAGGAGATCGCGTGGACGGACCAGGCCGCCGCCCTGGAGGAGGGCATCGCGGGCCGCGACGACCTGCGGACCAGCCTCGGGCAGTCGCACGTGACCGCGCGGCTGGCGCGCCTGTCCGCCGTCATCCACGCGCGGTTCCACGCCGTCATCCGCGTGGAATCGCGGCTGGCCCGGCGGGCCGGCGTGCTGCTGCACGCGCTACTGGCCGCGATCGCGGTCGCCGGGGTCGCCCTCACGGTCGACGGTTCGATGTCGGTCGCCCGCCTGGTCACCCTGTTCCTGGTGACCTCGATGTTCGTCGGGCAGGTCGCCCAGCTCGCGGAGCAGCTCCCCGATCTGCAGGCCGGGATGGGTGCCATCATCCGGATCCGGACCATGCTCGCCGCTCCCCCGGAGCCCGAGGGCGGCGACGAGTTCCCCTCCGCTTCGGGCTCGGCATCGGGGGTCGAGATCGACATCCGCGGTCTCGACTTCGCCTACGCGGAGGGAGCGTTCGCACTCCGCGGGATCGACCTCACGATCCCGGCCGGGCACACGGTCGCTCTCGTCGGACGCACCGGATCCGGCAAATCGACGCTGGCATCGCTGCTCTCGCGCGCCGTCGATCCCCCGCCCGGCACCGTCTTCGTCGGCGGGCGGGACATCACGACGATCGATCTGCAGCGTGTGCGGTCGCGGGTCGGTGTGGTCACGCAACGCACCGAGATCCTGATCGGCTCCCTGGCGGACAACATCGCCCTGTTCGACCCGGCGGTCACCCGCGAGCGGATCGATGCCGCGATCGACCGGCTGGGGCTGCGCGGCTGGGTCGACGGCCTGCCCGCCGCACTGGACAGCCGGCTCGGCCCGGGTGGCACCACCCTGTCGGCCGGAGAGGAGCAGTTGGTCGCCTTCTGCCGCCTCATGGTCCGTGAGGTCGACGTGGTGGTGCTCGACGAGGCCACCGCACGGATGGACCCACTCACCGAGCGGCTGGTGATCGCCGCGTCGGACCGCCTGTTGGCGGGCCGCACCGGGATCCTGATCGCGCACCGACTCACGACCATCGAACGGGCGGGGCTGGTAGCGGTGCTCGACGGCGGGCGGATCGTGCAGCAGGGACCGCGCGATGACCTGATCGCGGCGCCCGGACCGTTCGCCACCCTCCTCGCCGCCAGCCGGACCGACGGCGCGGTGCCCGACGGTGCCGTGGCCCCGCCGGTGCCGGCATCCGGATCCGACCACGTCCCGGCCTCGACGCCGACAGCGACACCACCGGGCTCGGCGGTCACCGCGGTCGGCGGTCGGCGCCGGACCGGCCCACCGCCGGCGCTCCGGGAGATCGGCGACGGCCCGTCGCTGACCCGCGGGATCGTGCACGCGCTGCTGGTGGCTCCGGCCTGGGGCGTGCTCGGCGCGATCCTCTTCCTACTCGCGGCCCTGACCGGAGCTCAGGGGGCGATCACCGGCCTGCTGTGGGGCGAGACGGTCCAGGCCGTCGGTGCGGGCGAGCGCCCGGGGTGGCTCCTCCTCGGGGTGGTGATCTCGCTGCTGGTCGCCCCCGTCGCGATAGCGGAGGCCTTCCGCCGTTATCCGCGGTGGTGGATCGAGGTGATGCTGCGGGTGCGGATGGCCGTGCTCCAGGGCCAGACGCACCCGCGCCGGCTCGTGCGGACCCCGGCGGGCGAGGTCGTCGCCCGAGCGATGGACGCCGACCGGTTCGCCCGATACGCGGACCGCTGGGTGGATTTCGGCAACGGCGTCCTGATCGCCGCCGCGACGGCCGTGCTCGGCGGGACGTGGCTCGCGGGTGCCGTGCTCCTCGTCGTCCTGGTCGCGTCGGCGGTGGCATCGAGCGTCGGTCGCCCGATCGCCGGACGGTCCGCCGCCGCCGCGTCGAGCGCGCGGGCCCGGTTCGGGCGGGCGCTGGTCTCGGCCCTGGAGTCGGTGCGGACCGTCAAGCTCGCGGCGACGACCCCGTCCGTGCTCGCCCACCTGCGCCGCGTCGACGCGGGGCGCGTCGACGCAGCGGTGACCGAGCACCGGGTGCAGGCGGTCCTGGAGGGCGTCCCCGTGGTGATGGTCAGCGGCGGTGTGGTCGCCGCCTGGGCGGCGTACTCGGGCGGGCTGTGGGAGCTGTCGACGGCGCTGCTCGTCGCGAACGCGGTCAGTGGGTTCGGATGGTTCGGCCGGGTCGCCGGCAGCGTGGTCACCGAGGCTCCGGGCACTCGGGCGTGGCAGGCGGAGACCAGCCGTTTCGCCGGCGGGGTGGACCTCATGACCATGGCGCCCGGCGTCGACCTGGTCGCCGGCACCGCACCGCGGCCGGCGGATCCGCCCCGGGTTCCGTTGTCCGAGTTGGCATTGCGAGACCTCTCCGCGGTCCACGACGACGGCACGGTCGGTGTCGAGCACGTCGACCTGCGCGTGTCGGCGGGCGAACTGGTCCTGTTGGTGGGCCAGGTCGGCTCCGGGAAGTCGAGCCTGCTGGCGGCGCTCGCCGGCCTCGTCTCCCACCGGGGCGAGATCCTGTGGAACGGCCGGCTCGTGACCGATCCCGAGGTCTTCCTCCGCCCGGGACAGGTGGCGTACATCGCCCAGGTGCCCCGAGTGCTGTCCGGGACCTTCGCCGACAACGTCCGGCTGGGGCACCAGCGGGCCTTCGACGGACCCGTCGCCGACGCCCGGCTCGGATCGGACGTCGCCGCAGCCGGCGGACGCGACGCGGTCGTCGGACACCGCGGAGTCCGGCTCTCCGGCGGGCAGGTGCAGCGGCTCGCCCTCGCCCGCGCGCTGGCGACCGACGCCGAACTGCTGCTCGCCGACGACGTCTCGAGCGCCCTCGACGCCACCACGGAGATCGAGTTGTGGGAGGCGCTGCGCGGTCGGCGCGCCACCGTGATCGGGGCGACGTCGAAGCGGGCGGCACTGGCCCGGGCCGATCGCGTGGCGGTGCTCGTCGACGGGCGGATCGTCGCGGTCGGGCCGTGGGCGGAGTTGGCGCGCGACTGGGGCTCCCTCGCCGGCTGAGATCGCTCACTCCGGGCCGGCTCGGGCGACGGCGACGGCCTCGTCGGACCCGAAGACCGACAGCGAGACCGGGACGCTCACACGCACCGTCACCTCGAATCCGTCCACGCCGCAGGCCCGGAGCGATCCCGCGTTGGCCCGGGCCAGGCGGTCCGCCGCCGCGCACGCCTCCTCCGTGTCGATGGCGCTCGCGGCACCGGCGAGCGCCGCGAGGTCCGCCGCGGACTGGGCGCGGTGGCGTGCGGAGACGGCGGCGCCGACGTCGACGACCATGACCGCCACCGCGACGATCGCGGTGACCATCAGGGCGGCCAGCACCGTGGCCACCCCGTCCTCCCTCCCGCACTTCGGCCGGCCGAGCGGACGCTCGCGCGATCCGACGAGCGGACCGTGGGCCCGCCCGGCGGAGCGGGACCGTGGTCCGGCGCGAGCCGCGCCGGACCGTCCCGGCCGTGCCGCCGTCGTCACGTCGCCTCGCCCGGCTCGACGGCGGCGACCGCTGTCGCGGAGACCGTCAGACCGGGAAGGAGCGTGACCGGAGCCCGGACCCGCACCGTGACCGTGTCGCCATCCCGGTCCACGGAGGACGACGCACCGGGCGGCCCCACCTCGGCGACGGCGCGGGCGGCGCGCGTGTCATCGCCCCGCGCGGCGAGCCGAGCCCCCTCCCGCGCGGCATCCACGCACTGCACGTGCGCTGTCACGCCCACCACCGCGCCCACGCACAGCACCAGCACGGCGATCAGGGCGGCGACCGCGAACGCGGCCTCCACGGTGACGGCGCCCGCGTCGTCGGCTAGCCGGTGGACGTGCCCAACGCCTTGCCGATGATGTCCGTCAGCCCGCTGATGATGTTGTCGCCGGTCACGACGCCGTAGAGCACTGCACCGAAGGCCGCCGCCGCGATGGTGCCGATCGCGTACTCGACGGTCGACATCCCGTCGTCCTCCATCATCAGTTCGGTCATCCTGCACCGCAATCGGATCCACATTCCATCCCCCTTCCGTCGGGCCGCCTACAGCAGCCCCTCCCCGAGCACCTTGCCCGCGAGTCCCATCACCACCGGCACGATGCCCAGGCACACGAAAGCCGGTAGGAAGCACAGTCCGAGCGGTCCCGCGACGGCGACGCCGGCGCGTTCGCCAGCGGCCACCGCGCGGTCCTCCGCCTGCGTGCGCTCGGTGCGTGCGAGGTCCGCCAGGCCCGATGCCGGCGACGAGCCGGCGCGCGCGGACCGTCGCAGCATGCGCGTCAGCCCGACCACCTGTGAGTCCGTCGAATCCGTCCGCCAGGCCGTCTCCGCGTCGGAGCCGAGGGCGAGCAGTTCCGCCGCGCGGGCGAGCACGTCCGCCAGCGCGGGCGGGGCGCCCGTGGCGACGGCACGCGCCGCCTCCGCCGTGGGCATACCCGCGCGCAGGCACACCGCGAACAGGTCGTAGGCCGCGGCCGCCTCGAAGGGGTCGGGCCCCGGCGCGCGACGCGGTAGGCGCGGGATCCGGGTTCCCGCGGGGCCGTCACCGACGATCGCGGTCACCGTCGCGCGGGCCGCGACGGGAAGCACCACGAGCGCCGCCGCGAGCAGCGCCAACGCCAGGGCCAGCGGCGTGTGCCCGCTCACGACCGGCCTCCGGTCCTCGTCCCGGCGGCACCGTCGGCGATGGCGCGCGACCACAGCAGCCCCGCGCAGGTGAGGCACGTTCCGGTCACCAGGAGCGCTCCGCCCGCACCTGTGCCGATCAGCGTGCCGAGCGGATCGGCGCCGATCAGCTGCCCCATTGCGACGCCCAGCACCGGCAGCGCGGCGAGGACCTGCGCCGTGGCACGGGCCCCAGCGAGCGACGAGTGCGCCCGCTGCTCGTAGCGTTCGCGGGCCCGCAGGTCCTCTCGCACGGAGGTGAGGAGCTCGCCCATGCCGATGCCGTGTCGGGTGCCCGTCTCCCACGCGGCGGCGAGCCGCGACCATGCGGCGCTCTCGGCCGCATGCGCGCGCAGCCCCGCCGCGACGTCGCCACCGAGTTCGGCACGACCCGCCATCTCGGCGAAGACGGCGCGCACGTGCGGGTCCTCGGCGTCGCGGCCGGCGGTCGTGCACGCGGCCGCGGGATGCGCGCCCACGGAGAGTTCCGCGACCATCGCGTCCACCCCGGCCAGGATCGCCGTGAGCCGGGCGGCCCGCTGCCGGGCGACTCGGTTCCGCGCCCGCAGATCACGGACGGTGCCCGCCGCGAGCGCCGCGGCAAGCGCCTGGCCCGGCCCGATGAGGAGCGCGCCGATCGGAAGCACCACCGCCAGCCAGCCCCAGCGCAGCGCGATCGGCGCCGCCGCTGGTGCGTGCTCCGCTCGGAGACGGGCGGCGGCGGGGCCGCCGGGCCACGTCAGGGCTGCCGCGGCCAGCAGCAGGATCGCCGCGGTCACGGCACGCCCCGCTCGTCGAGGAGCGCGTGCACGTGGTCGACCGCCGCCGTGAAACCACGGTCGCGCTCCCACGCCGGGAGCACCCGCACGTAGCCGTCGTCGCCGCGGTCCACGACACCGATGCTGCGCAGTCCGCGCCGCCCCGTCGGCCAGCGGTGCACCGCGAAGACCACCTGGAACGCCGCCGCGAGCTGCGCGTGCAGCGCCTCCCGGCCGAGCCCGCCGAGGGCGGCGAGCGCCTCCAGGCGGGCGGGCACCTCCCGCGGCGAGTTGGCGTGGACGGTGCCCGCCCCGCCGTCGTGACCGGTGTTCAGCGCGGTGAGCAGGTCCACGACCTCGGCGCCGCGCACCTCGCCGACGACGATCCGGTCGGGCCGCATCCGCAGCGCCTGACGGACCAGGTCGCGCACCGTGACCGCACCCACGCCCTCGACGTTCGCCCCGCGCGCGAGCAGCGAGACCACGTGCGGGTGCACCGGATCGAGTTCGTGGGCGTCCTCGACGCACAGCACGCGCTCGACCGGATCCACTGCGCCGAGGAGGCCGTTGAGCAGCGTGGTCTTACCGCTCCCTGTCCCGCCGACCACGAGGAAGGCGAGGCGGGCGGCCACGACCCGGCGCACGAGGTGCGCGACCTCCGCCGGCACGGCGCCGCCGTCGACGAGTGAGTCCAGCGTCTGGGTGGCGGGGCGCAGGACGCGCAGCGAGATGCAGGTTCCGCCGTGCGCCAGCGGCGGCAGCACGGCGTGCAGCCGGATCCCGCTGCCGGCGCGACCACCCGGTCCGGCGGGCAGATGCCCGTCGACCCAGGGCTGCGCATCATCGAGGCGGCGACCCGCGGCGAGGGCGAGCCGCGCGGCGAGCCGGCGCACGGCGTCGTCGTCCTCGAAGACGACGTCGGTGCGTTCGAGGCCCGCACCGCGGTCGATCCAGACCCTTCCGGGCCCGCAGACGAGCACGTCCGCGACGGCCGGGTCGGCGAGCAGCGGCTCGAGCCGGCCCGCGCCCACGAGCTCCGTCTCGAGGTAGGCGAGCCCGTCGAGCAGGTCGGTATCGCCCAGCACACCTCCGCATTCGGCGCGCAGCGCCGCGGCCATCACGTCCGGGGTGAGGACCGCGGCGGAGTGCGCGAGCCGTTCCCGCACGCGCGCGAGCAGGTCCGAATCGGGCGTCGTCATGCCGCACCCCGCCGGACGCCGTCCAGCACCCGCCCGGCGGCGAGCGCCAGCGGCGATCCCTTCTTCAGGCGCAGGCCGCCGCCGTCCAGCAGTACGTCGAGGCCCGACTGCGGCCGCATCGACGCGAGGAGGGGCACGCCGACGGCTCGCGCCACGTCGCGCGCGGAGAGGCCGCCGGGCGACGGTCCGCGCACCACCAGCCCGACCTGCCCGGCGCGCCCCGACACCCCGTCGGCCACCGCACGCGCCGCAGCGCACCCGCGGACCGTCGCCGCCGCGACGACGACCACGACATCGGCGACCTCGAGGCACGCGGCGGTGGCCGGATCGTCACGCCGCGGCAAGTCGACGACGGTGACGCCGACGCTGCGGCGACCCGCATCGATGACCGCGAGCAGCCCCTCGACGGGGATGTCCGGCGCTCTTGTCCCGCCCGAAGCCCCGCCCGAGGCCAGGACGGCCACGGCGCCGGCGCGACCCGGGAGCGCCGCGACCAGGGCCTCCGCCGGGACATGGCCGCCGCGCAGGGCGAGGTCGCCCCACCGCAGGCCGGGCATGTCGGCGCAGCCGAGGAGCAAGTCGAGGCCGCCGCCCCACGGGTCCGCATCGACCGCGAGCGCAGTGATCCCGCGGCCCGGTGCGGTGACGGCGATCGCGGCCGCCAGGACCGACGCGCCGGCACCGCCGTGCCCGCCGAGGACGGCGACCACGCGGGAGCGCGCACCGTCGTCCTGCTCGCGCGCCGCGAGGAATCGCGCCAGGTCCCGCACCTGTGCGGGCAGCACGAAGACCTGAGCCGCCCCCACCTCGACGGCCGCCGCCAGCTCCGCCAGCCCGGCCTCGGCCGCGACGATCGCTACCCCGTCCCGGCGTGGGAGGCCGCCCGCCCGCGCTGCCTCCGCCATCGCGGTCGCCGCGGCCACGTCCAAGACCAGGCCCGCCGCGGATGCCCAGCAGGCGCGGGGCCGGCCGCGGTCGATGTCCGTGACCGACCGCGCCGCCGCCGCGGCGGCCCGCCGCACGTCGTCGGCCAGCGCCCCGTCGGCCACCGCCATCCCGATCTCGATCCCCCGCATGGGCACAGCATCGGTCCGGGGCCCGTCCGGTTCGACCGATTCGGTCCCTGCCTGTGGAGGAATCCGTCCGATTCGAGAATCCTGTGGAGGAAACCGGGGTCCGCTCTTGCGCGGTGCGCAGCGGTGTGGCACCGGTAGGCTGATCGTCGTGAGCCCTACCGCGCCCGACGAGGCCCCGGTGCGCCGGGTCGCCGCCTTCTTCGACCTGGACAAGACGATCATCGCGAAATCATCCGCGCTGGCGTTCTCGCGTCCCTTCTTCGACGAGGGGCTGCTCAATCGTCGCGCCGTCCTCAAGTCGAGCTACGCGCAGTTCCTGATGATGTTGACGGCGGCGGACCACGACCAGATGGAGCGCATGCGCGATCACCTCACGCAGATGTGCGAGGGCTGGAACGTCGAGCAGGTGACGTCGATCGTGCGTGAGGCCCTGCACGACGTGGTGAACCCGCTGGTCTTCGCGGAGGCCGCCGAGCTGATCGCCGGTCACCACGCCCGCGGGCACGACGTGGTGATCGTCTCCGCGTCGGGCGAGGAGATGGTGGCGCCGATCGCCGAGATGCTCGGCGCCGACTACTCCGTGGCCTCGAAGATGAAGGTCGAGGACGGCAAGTACGCCGGCGAGGTCGAGTTCTACTGCTACGGCGAGAACAAGGTCGTCGCGATGGAGTCGCTCGCGGCCGAACACGGGTACGACCTCGCGCAGTGCTTCGCGTACTCGGACTCGATCACCGACGTGCCGATGCTGGCCGCCGTGGGGCACCCCACCGCGGTCAATCCCGACCGTGGCCTGCGCAAGGAGGCGGCGGAGCGCGGCTGGCCGGTCGTCTCGTTCTCCAACCCCACACCGTTGCGCGATCGAATCCCCACACCATCGCGGAATTCGGTCCTCGCGAGCGCCGGCCTCGGCGTCGTGGCCGCGGGCGCCGGCGTCGCGACTTATCTTGTGCTGCACCGGAAGAAGCAGTGATACCGGCCAGTAGCAACTCGTCCGAGAAATTTCCCGCCTACCCCTTGATGTGACGGCGCTCACAAGGTAGAAAGGAGTCACGGAGCGGCGCAAAGCCAAACCCCCACCGGAAGAGAAGGTCGAGGGTTCCTGAGCGTCAAGGCTCCCAGCACGGACACCAGGCACCCACGCGGAGCTCGCCACCTATGGCGGAAAGCGCTGTGAGCCTGCGTCGCCGGGGAAATCAGTGGTCAGCACAAGATCTGCGGATAGTGGATCTCTCCACCGGTGCACGCCGAGGCCGTAATACAGCCCACCCTCACGCACGCTTGGTAACCGGGATCCGTGCTAGCGAACGGCGATTCGGACCCGTTCTGAGGAAAGCACCTCGTGTGCATCTTCCTCAGCTCAGGCCGGGTCGCCGTTGCGCATGTCCGGGGTTCGTTCTCCCCGAAGCGGATCCGAGCGGATCAGCGCTCGGCCAGAGCCAGCGCTTCCAACCCGCCGGCCTCCAACGCCTGGCAGCACAGCACCACCCACGCGACCACACCGTCGGGATCGCCCATGCCGAACCCATCCGCGGCGTCGGCGTAGCTGGGCGCGAACTTCAGCCAGGTCGTCTCCGGGATTCCGAGGGCGTGCGGGTCGAGTCCGGAGGCGACGGTGACCAGCCGCGACGCCGCGCGCGCGACGACACCGTCGGCCACCTCGAACGGGCGGAGCGAGAGCAGTTCCCCGTGCACGATCGCCGCGACCACCGGCGCGGGCGCCTGCGTGCCGCCGGTCACGAGCTGCGCGAGGAGCCCGAGCCGCTCGCCGGTCCCGGGCCGGGGCCGGCCGAGCCGGTTGTCGTCGCCGTCGACGAGGTCCGCGGCCGCGAGGGTGTGCAACCGGGCCAGGACCTGCAACGGCGCGCGGCGCCAAACGCCGACGGTCGCGTCCAGCAGGTCACCGTCGATCGCCTGGTAGGCGCGCATCGACCCCGCGAGGACGGGATCGTTGATCAGTTCGTCGCGGCTCAGCGCGACCGCGCCGCCGTCGAGGGCGGCGGACGCGCGGGCACCGCGCAGCGACGATTCCGTGGCGGTGGCCCGCCACTCGCGACGGTTCGCGGGGTGCCGGTGCACCTTGGCGAGCGCCTCCCGTGCGGCGGTGGCCGCCTCCGCGACGGCGGGGACGGCGACGAGCGGGCTCAGCGGGTCGGTCACACGCCCCACCCTAGCCCGCGCGTCGCGCGTCCCCGGGCCGACCCGGACCTAGCCCGCCAACTCGATCGAGCCGCCGGGAATGGCGTCGATCAGCTTGCGCGTGTAGTCCGACGTCGGGTTGTCGTAGACCCGATCCGTCGGCCCCTGCTCCATCACCTTGCCGCCGGACATCACCAGCGTCTGGTGGGCGATCTGCTTGACCACCGCCAGATCGTGGGTGATGAACAGGTAGGTCAGGCCCAGCTCGTTCTGCAGCCCTTCGAGGAGCGTGAGGATCTGCGCCTGGACGAGCACGTCGAGCGCGGAGACCGCCTCGTCGAGCACGATCACCTCCGGATTGAGTGCCAGGGCCCGAGCGATGGCCACGCGCTGACGCTGACCGCCCGACAGCTCGTTCGGGTACCGGTGCATCGTGTCCACCGGGAGCGCGACCATCTCGAGCAGTTCCTTGGCCCGATCCACGCGCGAGGCCTTGTCCCCGATTCCGTGCACCACCAGTGGCTCGGTGATCGCCCGGTAGATCGAGTACATCGGATCCAGGGAACCGTAGGGGTTCTGGAAGACGGGCTGCACCCGGCGCCGGAACTCCTTGGCCTCCGCCCCGCGGATGGTGGTGACGTCCTTGCCGTCGAATTCGACGGTGCCGCTGGTCGGCTCGAGGAGGCCCAGCACCATGCGCGCCACCGTCGACTTGCCCGACCCGGACTCGCCCACCACCGCGGTGGTGGTGCCCCGCAGCATGGTGAAGCTGACGTCGTCGACCGCGCGGAAGTCGCTGCTCTGGAAGGGCAGCGAGCCGCGGATCGGGAAGTCCTTCACCAGGTTCGAGGCCACGACGACCTCCGCGGGCCCCGTCGAGGCGGCGTCACGCAGCCCGTCCCGGACGGTCTCGGCCTCGACCCTTGCCTCCGTGACATCGGTGACGGCGACGGCGACCGGCGGCGTCTCCACACGACGCGCGGACAACGACGGGGCGGCCGCCACCAGACGCTTCGTGTACTCGTGCTGCGGATCCTGCAGGATCTCCAGCGCGGGACCGGATTCCACGACGCGCCCCTTGTACATCACGACGAGGTGGCTGGCACGCTCGGCGGCCAGTCCCAGGTCGTGCGTGATGAGCAGCACCGCGGTACCGAGGTCCGAGGTGAGCGTGTCGAGGTGGTCCAGGATCTGGCGCTGCACCGTCACGTCGAGTGCGGAGGTCGGCTCGTCGGCGATGAGCAGCTTCGGCCGGCAGGCCAGGCCGATCGCGATGAGCGCACGCTGCTTCATGCCGCCCGAGAACTCGTGCGGGTACTGGTTCACCCGCTTGTCGGGATCCTTCATGCCGGCCTCCGCCAGCAGCGCGATCGCCCGCTTCTTGGCGTCGCCCTCCTCGGCGTTGTTGGCCTTGAGGGTCTCCCGGATCTGGAAGCCCACGCGCCACAGCGGATTAAGGTTGGTGTTCGGGTCCTGCGGGACCAGGCCGATACCGTTGCCGCGGATCTTCTGGAAGTCCTTCTCCGAGGCCTTCGACAGGTCCTGACCGTCGAAGACGATCTGCCCGCTCGCGACCCGGCCCGTGCCCTGCAGCAGGCCCATCACGGCCGCGGCCGTGGTGGACTTGCCCGAGCCGGACTCGCCGACGATCGCCACCGTCTGGCCCGGATAGACCGTGAGGTTGGCGCCCCGCACCGCGGGGACCGGCTTGCCCTGCACCTCGAACTCCACGACCAGGTCGCGGATCTCGAGGAGCGGGCCGGGCGATTTGCCGAGGGCCGAAGCGACCTTGTCCTTGATCTTTCCCAGACCGTGCTTGTGCTCGTCGGACATCAGCGCTTCCTCGCCTTCGGATCGAGTGCGTCACTCAGGACGTCACCGAGCATCATGAACGTGAGCACGGTGAGCGCCAGGGCGGCCGCAGGGAAGAACAGGATGGGAGTGCCCTCGCGCAGCAGCGTCTGCCCGTCGGCGATGTCCATGCCCCACGAGACCTCGCTCGCCGGGAGGCCGATGCCCAGGTAGGACAGCGTCGCCTCGGTGACGATGTAGATGCCGAGCGCGACGGTGGCGACGACGATCACCGGACCGAGGCAGTTCGGGATCACGTGCGTGAAGAGCGTCCTGACCTTGGACGCGCCCAGGGACTTCGAGGCGTCGATAAACTCCTCGTTACGGATCGAGATGGCCGCCGATCGCGCGATGCGGGCGATCTGCGGCCAGCTGAAGATCGTCAACACCAGCACCACCGAGTAGACCGTGCGCGAGGTGACCATCTGCATCACCACGACAGCGGCCAGCATGAGCGGGACGCCGAAGAAGATGTCCGACAGGCGCGCGATCAGTGAGTCGAGCCAGCCCCCGTAGAAGCCGGCGGTGGCACCGAGCAGGCCGCCGATCACCACCACAGCGATCGTGGTGAGCACGCCGACCAGGACCGAGGCGCGGGCACCGTAGATCGTGCGCGCGTAGATGTCGTAACCCTGGAGATCGGTGCCGAACCAGTGCTCGCCGCTGGGCGGCAGGAGCGAGCGGTCGAGCGAGGCCTCGTGCGGGTCCTTGCCGAAGGCGAAGACGCCCGGGAAGAGCACCACGAGCAGGATCAGCGTCAGGAGGGCGACGCAGACCCAGAACAGTGGCTTCACCTTGAGCTGGAGCCACGCCGTCTTCCAGAAGCCCGCGGGCTCCACGTCCTTGGCGACGGCGTCGACCGCGCCGACCACGACGTCGTCCGCAGCGGCGACGAAACGTTCCTGTCCGGGGAAGGTGTGATTGTCAGGCATAGCGGATCCTCGGGTCGAGGGCGGCGTAGAGCAGGTCGACCACCACGTTGCAGATCAGGTAGATGACGATGAGCACCGTGACGAAGGAGACGACCGTGGTCGCCTCGCCACGGATGATCGCCTGGTAGATGGTGCCGCCCACGCCGGGGATGTTGAAGATGCCCTCGGTGACGAGCGCACCGCCCATGAGCGCGCCGATGTCCGCACCGAGAAAGGTGACCACCGGAATGAGCGAGTTGCGCAGGACGTGCACGAGGACGACGCGCGAGCGCGGGAGCCCCTTGGCCGTCGCGGTGCGCACGTAGTCGGCGGTGAGGTTCTGCGAAACCTGCGATCGGGTGAGTCGCACGACGTACGCGAAGGACACCAGCCCGAGCACGATGCCCGGCAGCAGCAGGTGATAGAAGTCCAGATTGCCGCCGACGGTGACCGGGAACCACTGCAGCTTCACGCCGAAGATGAACTGGGCGATGAAGCCGAGCACGAAGATCGGCACCGCGATGATGACCAACGAGACGAAGAGGATGGTGGTGTCGAACCACTTGCCCTTCTTCAGACCCGCCAGCACGCCGAAGAAGATGCCGAGCACCGCCTCCACGACCAGCGCGATGAGCGCGAGGTTCACCGTGACCGGGAAGGCCCGCTTCATGACGTCCCACACCGGCTGCCCGGAGAAGGACGTGCCGAAGTCCAACGTGAAGACGCCCCTGATGTAGTACCAGTACTGCACCAGGAAGGGCTGATCGAGGTGGTACTGCGCGCGCAGCCCCTCCACGACCTCCGGGGGCAGAGTCCTATCACCGCCGAGCGCGGCGATGGGATCGGCCGGCACGAGGAAGACGAGTGCGTAGATCAGCAGCGTGGCGCCGAAGAAGACGATCACCAACTGCCCGAGCCTGCTCAGGAGATATCTGGCCATCCCACTACTCCTTCGTGATGTTCGTGAAGTCGAAGCGGCCGTTCCAGGTGATCTCGCCGCGCACACCCTCGCCGACGCCGCCGGCGGCCTTGTAGTCCCACAGCGGGACGACCGGCAGATCCGCCAGCAGGAACGACTGGGCCTCGTTGATGAGGCGCGTCGACTGCGCCGGGTCCAGCGCCTGCTGGGCCTGCGCGATCTTGGCGTCGAACGCCGGGTTGCTGTAGTCGCCGTCGTTGGAGCCGCCGCCGGTCAGGTAGTTCGACTCCAGGAAGTTCAGCTGGGTCGGATAGTCGCCCTGCCAGCCGTTGCGTCCCGCGGACTTCAGTGTCTTCTTGGTCAGCTCGTCGCGGATCTGCTTGAACGTCGCGTAGGGCTTGCCCGCGGCGTCGATGCCCAGCGTGTTCTTGATCTGGTTGGTCACCGCATCGATCCACTGCTTGTGGTCGCCGTCGGAGTTGTAGGCGATCGTGAACGACCCCGTCCACGGTGTGATCGCGTTCGCCTGCGCCCAGCGCTGCTTCGCCAGCTCCGGATTGTGCTTGGTGGTCTCGTTGCCGGGGATGTCCCCGCTCCACCCCGGGATCGATCGAGCCGTGAACTCGACCGACGGGTTCCGGAAGCCCTGGAAGACCACGTCGATGATCTGCTGCCGATCGATCGACATGGAGATGGCCTGGCGACGCAGGCGCCCCTCCTCGTCGTTCCCGAAGTGCTCCAGGAACTGCGGGATCACGAAGGACTGCGTCTGCGCGGTCGGGCGCACGATGGCCTTCTTGCCCAGCGTCTTCTCGAAGGAGCGCAGCGCGCTGTTGGGGATGGTGTCGAGCGCGTCCAGGTTCCCCGAGGTCAGATCGACGTAGGCAGGGTCGTACGACTCGTACATGACGAAGGTGAGCCCGCCGTTCTTCGGCTTGGGACCCTTGTACTCATCGAAGCGGACGGTCTCGAGCTGGACGTTGTGCCGCCATTGCTTCAGCTTGTACGGTCCGTTGCCCACCGGATTCTGGCCGAACTTCTCCTTGCCCTCCGTGAAGAAGACGTCGGGAAGCGGCACGAACGGGACGTAGCCCAGGGCCAGCTTGAAGTCGATGTTCGGTGCAGCGAGGTCGATCGTGAACGTGTAGTCATCGATCACCTTCAGACCGCTCATCTCGGTCTTCGTGGCACCCTTCTCCGACACCTCGTCGAACCCGGCGATCGGAGCGTAGAAGCTCTGCTGCTTCTGGAGGTTGCCGATGGCGGCGCCGAAGTTCCAGGCGCGCACGTAGTTCGATGCCTTGACGGGGGTTCCGTCGTGGAAGGTCCAGTCCCGCTTGAGTTTCACCGTGAAGTGTTTGTTATCGGCGGTCTCGACCGACTCCGCGTTCGCCAGCTGAGGCGTCCCGTCCGCTTGGTACGAGTACAGTCCGGTGAACATCATGTCCAGGACGCGGCCACCCATGTTCTCGTTCGTGTCCGACGGCACCAGGCCGCTCTGCGGCTCGCCGCCGTTCACCCGGATGATCGCATCGGGTCCCACCGTGTTCTGGGACCGCGCGCCCTGCATGCTGCACCCGGACACCGCCAGGCTCGCGGCAACGGCGACAGCGAGGATCGCCCGCGTCGTCGACCATCGCTTACTTCGTATTCTCACAACTACCTCCGCCGGAGTTGGCCAGTTCAGTGCACAGCACTTTAAGCGCACCTCACTACTCTGTCCCGACAATGCGTCCCGTCGATCCCCGTCCCGGCGAGTCCGCACCCGGTGCTGCCGTCTCGGGGTATAAGAGGAGGGCAACCCCGTGCAACCCCGGCGTTCGGCGTCCCAGATTCGGGAAAGCCCTGCCCGGTCCTGCACGGGGTCCCTACGATTGACCCATGACTGATTCCGCGACAGCCGCTTACCCGCCCTCCGCTGAATTCGCAGCTCAGGCCAACACGCACGGTCGAGACCTGTACGACCGTGCCGATGCGGACCGTCTGGGCTTCTGGGCCGAGCAGGCGAACCGCCTGCACTGGGACACCCCGTTCGGCGAGGTCCTGGACTGGAGCGGCGCGCCGTTCGCCAAGTGGTTCGTCGGCGGCGAGCTCAACGTCGCGTACAACTGCGTCGACCGCCACGTGGAGGCGGGCAACGGCGATCGCGTCGCGATCCACTGGGTCGGCGAGCCCGGCGACAGCCGCGATCTCACCTACTCCGACCTCAAGGACGAGGTCAGCCGCGCCGCCAACTACCTCACCTCGCTCGGCCTCGAGCCCGGGGACCGCGTGGCCATCTACATGCCGATGGTCCCCGAGGCCATCGTCGCCATGCTCGCGTGCGCCCGGCTGGGACTGACCCACTCCGTGGTCTTCGGCGGCTTCTCCGCCGCGGCCCTGCGCTCGCGCGTCGACGACGCCGAGGCCAAGGTCGTCATCACCACCGACGGCCAGTTCCGCCGCGGCAAGCCCGCACCGCTCAAGGCCAACGTCGACGAGGCCCTGGACATGGAGATCGACGGCCGGAAGGCCCAGTCGGTCCAGAAGGTCATCGTCGTGCAGCGCTGCAAGAACGACATCGACTGGCACGACCGGGACGTCTGGTGGCACGAGTCGGTGGGTGCGGCATCGTCGGAGCACACCCCCCGGCCCTTCGACGCCGAGCACCCCCTGTTCCTGCTCTACACCTCCGGCACCACCGGCAAGCCGAAGGGCATCGTCCACAGCTCGGGCGGGTACCTGACGCAGGCCGCCTACACGCACCACTACCTCTTCGACCTCAAGCCGGAGAAGGACGTGTACTGGTGCACGGCCGACATCGGCTGGGTCACCGGCCACACGTACATCGTCTACGGGCCGCTCGCGAACGGCGCCACGCAGATCGTCTACGAGGGCACGCCGAACTCGCCGAACGAGCACCGCCACTTCGAGATCATCGAGAAGTACGGCGTCTCGATCTACTACATCGCGCCCACCCTGGTGCGCACGTTCATGAAGTGGGGCCGCGAGATCCCCGACGCGCACGACCTCAGCTCGATCCGCGTTCTCGGCTCCGTCGGCGAGCCGATCAACCCCGAGGCCTGGCGCTGGTACCGCGACGTCATCGGCGCCGGCTCGGCTCCGATCGTCGACACCTGGTGGCAGACGGAGACCGGCGCGGCCATGGTCGCGCCGCTCCCCGGCACCACCACGCTCAAGCCCGGTTCGGCCATGGAGCCCGTGCCCGGCATCAGCGCCAACATCGTCGACGACGACGGGAACAGCCTGCCCCGCGGCGAATCCGGCCTGCTCGTACTCGACAAGCCGTGGCCGGCGATGCTGCGCGGCATCTGGGGCGATCCGGAGCGCTTCGTGGACACCTACTGGTCGCGCTACGCCGACCAGGGCTGGTACTTCGCGGGCGACGGTGCGCGGTACGACGAGGACGGCGCCCTCTGGGTGCTGGGCCGCGTCGACGACGTCATGAACATCTCGGGCCACCGCATCTCGACCGCCGAGGTCGAGTCCGCACTCGTCGGGCATCCGGCCGTGGCCGAGGCGGCCGTCGTGGGCGCCTCGGACGCGACCACGGGCCAGGCCATCGCGGCCTTCGTCATCCTGCGCCAGGGCGTCGACGACTCCGACCCCGACAAGCTCGTCGCGGAGATGACCGCCCAGGTCAGCAAGGACATCTCGCCGATCGCCAAGCCGCGCGAGATCAACATCGTGCCCGAGCTGCCGAAGACCCGCTCCGGCAAGATCATGCGCCGCCTGCTCCGCGACGTGGCCGAGGGCCGCGAGCTGGGCGACACGTCGACGCTGGTCGATCCGACGGTCTTCGAGAACATCCGCAAGCAGCGGAGCTGAATCACCTCGCATCTCGCGAACGAGGGCGGTAACGTCCGGTAGCTGTGTCGTCGCAAACCGCGGCCGTGGTTCCCGGGCGTGCCGCCCTCCTCCGTGCTCTCCGCTCGGCCGTCCTGCCCTACGCGCGCCTGACGGTGGCCGGCTTCCGCCAGCAGTCCACCTATCTCGGCGCGGCGGCAGCGGGCGTGTTCACCAACGCCGTCTTCGGTTTCGTCAAAATGGCGATCCTGCTCGCGACCCTGCGGGGCGCGGGCGGTGTCGCGGGCGGCTACACGCCGCAGCTGATGATCAGCTACATCTTCCTGTCCCAGGGCATGCTGACGGCCATCGGTGCCTTCGGGGGCGACGGTGCCCTCGCCGAGCGGATCCGCACCGGCGACATCGCCGTCGACTTCCTGCGCCCGCTGAACGTCCAGTTCGCCACTCTCGCGACGGTGCTCGGCGGCGCGGTCTACTCGCTCATCCCGCGGGCGCTGCCGCTCGCCGCGATCGGCGCCGCGACCTCGATGATGGCATGGGCGGGCGAGCCGGCCGCCTACCCGCTGGCCGCGGTGAGCGTGCTGCTGTCGATCGTGCTGGCGCAGGCGCTGCTGTACTGCGTGCAGGTCCTCGGCTTCTGGGTCGTGGACACCCGCGGGATCCAGATGTTCTACGTGGTCGCCGGCACCTTCCTCATGGGCATGTTCGTGCCGGTCGGCCTGTTCCCCGACTGGCTGGCCCGGATCGCGGAGTTCACGCCGTTCGCGTGGATCCTCATGCCGCCGTGCGACATCCTCTCGGGCCGTATCGACGTCGCCGCGGGACTGGGTACGGTCGCGGTCCAGGCGGGGTGGACGGTGGCGGTGCTCGCCCTCGGTCAGCTGCTCACGGCGGCGGGCCGGCGACGCCTGGAGGTGCAGGGTGGCTGACACCGCCTCCGCCCCGCGGCCCGGGCCGCTCGCGCCGTACCGCGCGGTGCTGACCTCCCGAGTACAGGCGCAGGTGAGTTACCGGGCATCGCTGGGGATGGACCTGATCGCCGCGCTGCTGCTCGGCCTGGTGGAGCTGGCCGAGGTGTGGCTCCTGTTCCACAACGCGAAGATCATCGGCGGGCTGACCTTCTCCGCCGTGCTGCTCGTCTTCGCGCTGGCCGACCTCTCCTTCTGCGCCGCCGACATCCTGTTCGGGCATCTCGACAAGCTGCCGCGGTACGTCCGGGCCGGGACCATCGACGTCTTCTACCTGCGTCCGCAGCCGATCCTGTTGCAGCTCATGACCAGCGACATCCGCATCCACCGGCTCACCCGCCCCGCAGTGAGCCTCTTCGCGCTGGGCTACGCCCTCACGCACAACGCGATCGACTGGGGGCCGGGCGCCGTCGGCATGCTCGTCCTCGCGCTCGTCTGCGGGCCGATCATCTACTCGGCGGTCTTCGTGATCGCCGCCGGATTGCAGTTCGTCCTCGTCAACGGCGCGGAATTCACCAGCTCCTTCGTCTACGGCGGCCGCTACGCCGCCTCGCAGCCGGCCTCGGTGTGGCCCGGCGCGATCAAGGTGACCTTCGGCTTCGTCCTCCCGCTGGCCTTCACGGGGTACCTCCCCGCCCTGTACATCCTGGGCCTGCCGGGCGACGGGCCCTTCCGCCCGGAGCTGGCCTGGGCGCTGCCGCTCGCCACCGCGTGGGTGGCCCTTCTGGCGGGCGCGACGTGGCGGTTCGGACTACGGCACTACCGAGGGGCGGGCGGATGACCGGCGAGCACGTCATCGAGACGCGGGGACTCACCCGGACCTTCGTCAAGCGCGGATGGAACGGGCGCACCAAAACCGTGACGACGGCCGTCGACCAACTCGACCTCACGGTCGCGCCGGGCGAATCCGTCGGGTACATCGGCGCGAACGGCGCCGGGAAGTCGACGACGATCAAAATGCTCATGGGCATCCTCGTGCCCACGTCGGGGACGGTGCGCACCGTCGGGCTCGATCCCCTGGCCCAGCGGCGCGACGTGGCCCGGCGGGTGGGCGTGGTCTTCGGGCAGCGGTCGCAGCTGTGGTGGGACCTGCCCACCGGCCGGTCGCTGGAGATCCTCGCCGCCGTGCACCGCCTCCCCGATGCCGTCGCGAAGGAGCGTGCCGACCGGCTCGTCGAACAACTCGAACTGGGCGACTACCTCGACCGGCCGGTGCGGCAGCTCAGCCTCGGCGAGCGGATGCGCGCCGAAGTCGCCGCCTCGCTGATGCATTCGCCCGAGCTGCTGATCCTCGACGAGCCCACCATCGGGCTCGACGTGCTGAGCAAACAACGCCTGCGCGAATTCCTCATCGCGGAGCGCGCCGAACGCGGGCTCACCCTCCTGCTCACCACGCACGACATGGGCGACGTGGAGCGGCTGTGCGAGCGGATCCTGGTCGTCGATCACGGGCGCACCGCCTTCGACGGCGACCTGGACGGCCTGATCGGTACCGTCGGCGCCGCCCGCGTGCTCGTGCTCGACCTGGACCGGCCCACCCCGGATCTCCAGGTCGACGGTGCGCGGCACCTCGCCAGCGAGGGCGGGGGCCTGCGTCAGCGGCTGGAGCTGAGCGCGCCGCTGCCGCAGGTGCTCTCGGGCGTCGCCGAACGGGCGACGATTCGCGACCTCACCGTCGAAGAACCTGACATCGAGGACGTCGTGCGGCGGCTCTACGCGCGCTCGCGGCCGAACACCTGAGCGCGGAGCACGTCGATCGGGTCGCCCCCGCCGCGTGCCGGCGGCGGCCCCGCCTCCGGCACGCCGAGCGGCCCCGTGAGGTCCTTCTCCCAGCGCGTCCACTCGGTGACGGCCCAGCGCTCCGCGATCCCCCAGCGCCCGTCCCGGCGCTCGAACCGGTCCACGTAGCGCAGCCCCAGCGTGAGGAAGGCCTGCAGGTCGGCGCCCGGCGCGGACCAGTGCGTCGCGGTGCAGTAGGTCTCGACCACGGCGACCTCGCCCTGCACCTCGCACAGGTGGTTGCCCACCTGATGGTGCGTGCCGCCGAGCGACTCCAGTTGCCCGCGCACCCAGGGCACGTACTCCTCGACGGGCCCGTCGAAGCCGGTGTGGTGATCGACGGCGCCGGGGTGGTAGCAGGCGCGCACCGCCTCCAGGTCGAGGCGATCGATGCCGCGGCAGTAGCGCAGCACCACGTCGTGGATCGCCGCGCGGGCGAGCAGGTCGTCGACGGTCATGGCCTTCAGTGGACCACGCGGGCGCGAACCGGTAGGCAGTATCCATGGGTTTCACCCGCGAGCAGTTGCTCGCCTACTCGGATACGACGGTGCCGGACCTGATCGGGCCCGGCTGCCGGCTGCTCTTCTCCGGCATCAACCCCGGCCTGTGGACCGCCGCGACCGGCGCGCACTTCGCCCGGCCCGGCAACCGTTTTTACCCCGCGCTGTACGCGGCGGGCATCGTGGACCACCTCATCGACGCCACCGACGGGATGAGCTTCGCCGACCGGAACGCGCTGGTGGACGCCGGGATCGGCATCACCAACGTCGCGCCGCGGGCCACCGCCAAGGCGAGCGAGTTGACGGCCGAGGAACTCCGGGAGGGCGGGGAGGCGCTCGTCGAGCGGGTGCAGCGGGTCGCCCCGCGGATCCTCGCCGTCCTGGGGATCACCGCCTACCGCACCGCCTTCCACGAGCCGAAGGCGGTCCCCGGGCCGCAGGAACGCACCGTCGGCGAGACGCAGGTGTGGGTCCTGCCCAATCCCAGCGGGCTCAACGCGCACGAGACGACGCCCACGCTCGCGGCGGCGTACCGTCGGGCCGCCGAGGCGGCGGGGATCAGCCTCGCTGCACCGCGTCCGCCCGGACCTGCACCAGCGTGAGGTCGAGCAGGGGCGTGGCGACGCCCAGTTCGCGGGCCCGCGCCGCGAGGTCGCCGAGGATGTGCTCGGCCTCGTTCGGCAGGCCCGCCAGCAGATCCCGGTAGAGCGACGAGGTCATCGCCGAGTCCGGGTCCAGCAGTACCGATTCGGTCCGCTCGTGCGCGTCCGCGGGTACCGGGTGGCCGGCGGCGGCCGCGACGGCCTCGGTCTCCGCGATGATCGCCCGCACCTGCGGCTCGCCGCCCGCCGCGAGCACCGGCCCGACGGGACTGCGGAACAGGCAGCAGAGGATCCCCGTGGCCGCGATGAACGCCCACTTCGCCCACAGCGCGCCGGCGACGTCCTCACTCACGGTGAGCCGGATGCCGGGCACGTCGAGCGCCCGCGCGACCTCGGGCGCACCGTCGCCGATGGTGAGCGCGGACCAGTCGGTCAACTGGACCACCGCCCCGTCCTCGAGCGTGGCGACGATCATCGCGAGCGCGCCGAGCACGCGCGCCCCGAACTCCCGCTCCAAGCGGGCCAGGTGAGCAAGGCCGTTCAGGATGGGCAGGACGACGGTCCGCTCGCCCACCGCGGGGCGCAGCTCGGCGATCGCGGCCTCGAGGGCCGGCGCCTTCACCGTGAGGATCACGAGGTCGAAGACCTGCGGCGCCGCCGCGAGCTCGTCGGCGGTGAACACGGCGACCTCGTGCGTGCGGGTGCCGTCAGGGTCCGTGAACCGCAGCCCGTCACGCCGGAGCGCGGCGGCGCGGGCCGGGCGGACCAGGAAGGCGACGTCCCGGCCCGCCTCGATCAGGCGGGAGCCGAAGGCCCCGCCCGTCGCGCCCGCACCCACGACGAGGATCCGCACGACTAGACCTTGTCGAGTTCCACGTCGCGCGTCTCGTGCATCAGGATGAGCGCGATCAGCGTCGCGCCGCCCGCGAGCGCGAGGTAGACGCCCACCCAGCCGACGCCGTAGTCGCTCACGAGCCACGTCGCGATGAACGGCGCGATGGCGGCGCCGAGGATCGACGCGAAGTTGTACGAGATGCCGCTGCCCGTGTAGCGGACGTTGGTGGCGAAGAGCTCCGGTAGAACCGCGCTCATGGGGCCGAAGGTGAGGCCCATGAGGGTGAGTCCCGCGATGAGGACGGCCAGCATCGTGCCCTGCGTGGTGGTCGCCGGGTCGAGGATCCAGTGGAAGGAGAGCCCGTAGGCGATGATCGCGAGCGTCACCACGATGAGCACCTTGCGGCGGCCGATGCGATCGGCGAAGTACCCGGAGACCGCGACGAAGGCGGCGAAGAACAGCACCGCGATGAGCTGCATCTGCAGGAAGTCGATGTAGGAGATGCCGAGCTTCACGCCCGACTTGTCGACCACCTTGCCGGTGCCGTACGAGACGATCCACGTGGTGACCAGGTAGAACAGCGTGTAGGTCGCGACCATCACGAAGGTGCCGATGATGAGCGGCCGCCACGCGGTGCGCAGCACCTCGCCCAGCGGCGCCTTGACCTTCTTGCCGTCCTCGACGGCCTTCGCGAAGACGGGGGTCTCGGTCAGCTTGAGCCGGACGTACAGTCCGACGATCACCATCACGGCCGAGGCGAGGAACGGGATGCGCCAGCCCCAGGTCATGAACGCGTGGTTCGAGGTCGAGGTCTTCGAATCGAAGTCCATCAACTGCATGATGACCAGGAAGGTGCCGTTCGCCAGGAAGAATCCGAAGGGCGCGCCCAGCTGCGGCCACATCGCGGCCCAGGCGCGCTTGCCGGGGGCCGCGGTCTCCGTCGCCAGCAGCGCCGCGCCCGACCACTCGCCGCCCAGGCCGAGGCCCTGCGCGAAGCGCATCACCGCGAGCAGGGCCGGGGCCCAGTAGCCGACCTGATCGAAGGTGGGCAACACACCGATGAGGAAGGTCGCGATGCCCATGGTGAGCAGCGAGCCCACCAGGGTGGCCTTGCGGCCCACCCGGTCGCCGAAGTGGCCGAACAGGATCGACCCCAGGGGGCGCGCGGCGAAGGCCAGGCCGAAGGTCGCGAACGAGGCGAGCAGCGCCGCGGTGTCGTCCCCCTTCGGGAAGAACAGGGTGGGGAAGACCAGCACTGCCGCGGTCGCGTAGATGTAGAAGTCGAAGAACTCGATGGTGGTGCCCACCATGGAGGCGACGACGATTCGCCTGCGATTCATTGCGCAGAGATTACGCGGGGCACGCGGGCCCGATCGCGGTGACCCGGGTCACGCAGGGTACCTGCGGTACCGTCGACGAATGAACGACGCACCGACCCGGTTCCGGGCCTCACGGGCGTTGATCCGCTTCCTGCGCACCGAGACCGTCGGCGGCACAGCCCTTCTCATCGCGGCGGCGATCGCACTCCTGTGGGCCAACTCGTCCTGGTCAGACAGCTACGCCCACCTCGCCGAGATCAAGGTCGGCAGCGACGACTGGACGGTCTTCGGCTATCCGCTCCACCTGCAGCTGTCGCTGGCGGACTGGGCCAAGGACGGCCTGCTCGCGGTCTTCTTCTTCGTCGCCGGGCTGGAGCTCAAACGCGAGCTCGTGGTGGGCGAGCTGTCGACGATCCGCGGCGCGGCGCTGCCGGTGCTGTGCGCGATCGGCGGCGTGGTGGTGCCGGCGATCATCGCCTTCGGCATCGCCCGGGACACCCCGTACATCGGCAGCGCCTGGGCCATCCCCATCGCGACGGACATCGCTTTCGCGCTGGGCATCCTCTCGCTCATCGGCTCGCGACTGCCCTCGGGCGCGCGGGTCTTCCTGCTCGGGTTGGCCGTGGTCGACGACCTGATCGCCATCGCGGTGATCGCGGTGCTCTTCGCCGGCGACCTCAAGGTCGGGTGGCTCGCCGTCGCGGCGGCGGGCTGCGCCCTCTACTGGTTCGGTCAGCACCGGCGGATCACCTCGCCCCTCTACTACGTGCCGATCGCGATCGTCGTGTGGATCGCCATGCTGCAGTCCGGCGTGCACGCCACCATCGCGGGCGTCGCGCTCGGCCTGCTCACCCGCGTGAAACCGGACCCGGGTGAGCACGAATCGCCCGCGGAACGGCTCGAACACCGGATCCAGCCGGTCTCGGCCCTGATCTGCGTGCCGATCTTCGCCTTCTTCGCCTCGGGCGTCGCCGTGAACGGCGAGGTCTTCCGCGAGCTCTTCACCGACGAGCTGGCGCTGGGCATCATGATCGGCCTGTTCTTCGGCAAGATCATCGGCATCTCGGGGGCCAGCGTGGTGGCGGTGAAACTGCGGCTGGCCGAGCGCCCGGAGGGGCTCTACAACCGGGACATCCTGGCGCTCAGCGTGCTCGGAGCCATCGGTTTCACCGTGAGTCTCCTGGTCGCGGAGCTCGCCCTGCCCGAGGGCGAGGCCGATCTCGCCAAGGCCGCGGTCCTGCTGACGTCCGTGGTGGCGTCGGTGATCGGGGCGCTGCTGTTGTTGCGGCGCGGAAGGGTACACGCGGCCGGGTGACGGGCCGTGCGCGCGGCCGAGAGGTCGACACGTCGTGGTCGCGCGGACACGCCGGGGTGACCTCTGGCACGATGACTGATAACTAGAGGAGGACGACAGTGAGCTTGGACAGCACGCCCACCGGCGGGACCCAGCGGACGCTCTCCGCGATCCCGCTCACCGATCCCAACGTGACCGCCTCCGGCGATCCCACGATCGGCAGCCTCGTACGGGACGCATCGGCGCAGGTCTCGTCGCTGGTCCGCGCCGAGGTCGAGCTGGCGAAGGCCGAGACCATGCGGGACGTCAAGAAGGCGGCCACCGGCTCCGCCTTCTTCGCGGTCGCGGGCGTGGTGGCCCTGTACTCGTCGTTCTTCTTCTTCTTCTTCCTCACCTGGCTGCTCAACGTGTGGCTGCCGATGTGGGCGGCGTCGCTCATCGTCTTCGTCCTCATGCTGCTCGTGGCGGGCGTCGCGGCCTTCTTCGGCTACCTCAAGGTCAAGCGCATCAAGGGCCCGCAGAAGACCATCGCCTCGCTCAAGGAGTCGCAGTCGATGCTCAAGGGCGAGGTCGATCCCGTCGCCGCTCTCCAGCAGCCGGCGGGCGCACCGTCGACCGCGCGACGCTGACGGCACGACCCTGAGGCAACCCCGGTGACCAGTCCCGACCCGTCGAGCGTCCGGTTCCCCGGCCCGTGGGAGCACCTCGACGTGCGCGCCAACGGCATCCGGTTGCACGCCGTCGAGTACCGACCCGCCACCGATTCCGGCGCGGATCCCGCGGACGCCGACCGGCCGCTCGTCGTGCTGCTGCACGGCTTCGGCGGCTTCTGGTGGAGTTGGCGGCACCTCCTGCCGCAGCTGCACGAGGCGGGGCACCGGGCCGTCGCCGTCGATCTGCGGGGCTACGGCGACAGCGACAAGCCGCCCCGCGGCTACGACGGCTGGACCCTCTCCGGCGACGTCGCCGGGCTGATCCGGGCGCTGGGCCACACCTCGGCGGCGATCGTCGGGCACGGCGAGGGCGGCCTCGGCTGCTGGGCCACCGCCACCCTGCACCCGCGCGTGGTCTCCGCGATCGCGGTCATCTCCTCGCCGCACCCGATCGCCCTCAAGCGATCCGCGCTGCGCAACAAGGAGCAGCGCTCGGCGATGCTGGGCCCCATCACCTTCGCGCAGCTGCCTCGGGTCGCCGAGGACCGCCTCACCCGCGACGACGGTGCCGAGATCGGCGCGCTGTACGCCGCGCGCAGCAGCGCGACGTGGCGGCGCTCCGCCGACTACGCCGACGCGCTCCCGCGGTACCGCAGCGCCATCCAGATCCCCGGTACCGCGCACAGCGCCCTCGAGTACGCCCGCTGGGCGTGGCGCAGCCAGTTCCGCCCCGACGGCACGCGGTTCCTCAGCAGCATGAATCAGCGGCTGCACATCCCCGTCCTCGCCTTCCGGGGCGACGTCGACCCGTACGTGCTGCCGCAGCCCGTCTACTCCAGCCACGACTGGGCGACCGACTACCGGGTGCGCGCGGTCGAGAACGCCGGACACTACGCGCACGAGGAGGCTCCCGGCACCGTCGGGCCGCAGCTCGTGGACTTCCTCGCGGGCCTGCCCGGCCCCCGTCTGCTCTCCTGAGCCGACAGGCCCCGGCCCGCACGGCTCAGCGGTTGACGCAGGCCCCCGTGGAGACACCCGCGGTGGCCGTGGTGCCGGCCTGCAGCGCGGGCTCGACCTGCTTCGCGGTGAGCGCGAAGGCGGTGTCCGCGTCGTCCACGGCCACGCCGAAGATCACCCCCACCACGTTGCCCTCGCGGTCGAAGACGGGGCCGCCCGAGTTGCCGGGCCGGACCTGCCCGCGCAGCAGGTAGACGTCGCGCCGCACCTGCGCGTCGCGGTAGATGTTGCGGCCCTCGAGGGTCTGCTGGCTGCGCACCCGCGACGAGGACAGCGTCAGCGGGCCGCCGCCGGGGTAACCGAGCACGAAGCCGGGGTCGCCGGGCTTGGCGCCGTTGAAGACGATGCGCAGCGGCTTGGCCTGCAGGCCGGGCACGTTGAGCACCGCGACATCGGTCTGCGCATCGAAGTAGACGACCTGGGCGCTGTACTTCTTCGTGCCGTCGACGGTGACCTGCACGCTGCGCGTCCCGGCCACCACGTGCGCGTTCGTGACCACGCGGCCCGGCGTCGCCACGAAGCCCGAGCCCTCCAGCGCGCGGCTGCACGACGGTGCCTGACCGTCGATGCGGACCACGGACGAGCGGACGCGCTGCACCGCGGCGTCGGTGAAGTCCACCCGGTCGGGCGGGTCGACGCTGACCACCGGGGTGTTGACGAACGGCCCGAGTGCCTGCGGCAGGCCCGAGTCGTCGATGATCGCCGAGAACTTCTGCGGCAGGCCGTCGGCCCCGACGCCCTTGGCGAACTCGTTCACGGCGCCCAGCACCGCGGAACCGTTGACGGACCGCGAGATCTGCGGGGCGGCCGCCGAGGTCAACGGGATCGCGACCAGCCAGGCCGCCACGAGCAGCGCGCCGACCTGCACCACGGCCCCGACACCGGAGTCGGCGGTGCGCAGGCCGGTGCTGCGGATCGAGCTGCGCACGGCGCGCCCGAGCACCATGCCGGACAGCTCGCCGATGATCACGAGGCCGGCGAGCAGCCCGACGCCGAGTAGGAGGCGCCCCTTGGCGTCGTCCACCGAGCCGAGGACGTGGGGCGCGAGCAGCACGCCCGCGGCGGCGCCGAGCACGACGCCGATGAAGGCGAGCACGGAGGCCGCGGCGCCCTGCCGGTAGCCGGAGATCGCGGCGAGGATCATCAGGACGACGACGATCACGTCGACCCAGGTCGAACCGGTCATCGAGCGTTCTCCTGCCAGGTCTGGGCGCGGGCGGCCGCGGCACGCACCTCGTCGGTGAGGGGCCGCACGTCGTCGGTGTTCCAGGGCCGCTCCCACCCCGCGGCGCCGATCAGCGCGTTCACCAGGCCGCCGGTGAAGCCCCACACCAGCATCGGGCCCGCGGCGAAGGCCGGGCCGCGGTAGAAGGACTTGCGCACCATGAACCGGTGCGCGGGGTCGATGAGCTCCGCCAGCGGCACGCGCCGGACCAGCGCGGTCTCCGCGGGGTCGACGGCGCGGACCTCCGACGGCCGGGCCGCGAAGCCGATCACGGGGACCACGCGGAAGCCCGAGACGGGCACCTCGATCGGGTCGAGCTCCGCGACCACCTCGACGGAGTCGGGGTCGAGCCCGGTCTCCTCCCAGGCCTCGCGCAGCGCGACGGCCACGTCGTCGGCGTCCTCGGGGTCGCGGGCGCCGCCGGGGAAGGCCACCTGCCCCGCGTGCTGCCGCATGGCCGAGGCGCGCTGGGTCAGCAGCACCGTCGCGTCCTCGGGCGGCGTCGCACCGGACGCGGCCGGGTCACCGTCGAACAGGATGAGGACCGAGGCGCGGCGGGGGTTGCGCACGCGCTGCAGGGCGGCGACGGCGCCGCCGCGCTGCTCGATCTCGCTCGCCACATCGCCGAGGTTGCCGAGCAGCGGATCCAGCCACCGCGGCGCGCTCACAGGGTCACCCCGAGCTCGGTGCGCAGCAACGCGGCCACGTCGTCGACGGAGGTGAAGGGTTGTGCGTGCACACCGGCCACAGTGCCATCGGCACGCAACAGAACGGTCACGGGGTAGGCCCGCGGCGCACCGAGGGCCGTCGCGACGACGCTCTGCGGGTCCTGCACCGTCGGCAGGGCGACCTTCAGCTCGGCCAGCAGGTCCAGGCCGGCGACGGCGTTGGCATCGGCGTGGACGCCGAGCACCGTGAGCCGGTCGCCCGCGCGCGCCGCGACGTCGGCGAGCACCGGCAGCTCGACGCGGCAGGGCCCGCACCACCAGGCCCAGATGTTGAGCAGGACGGGGGCGGTCCCCGCGGCGGCCAGGTCGACGGGCGCACCGTCGCCGAGGCAGGTCAGGGGCGTGCCGGCGAGGGCCGCGGCGCCGAGGCCGGCGGGGCAGGGCGGCAGGGCCGCGCTGGCCCGCGCGGCGGCCAGCCGGCCGGGACTCACGCTGGTCGACGGCGCCGCCGTCGGTCCCGTCGGGGGCGCGGCGCCGTCGTCGCCGCGGGGCCAGATCGCGACGCCCAGGGCGAGCGCGACGATCGCGCAGACGATGAGCCAGCGCACCCCCGCGGGGACGCGGCTGCGTTCGCCGGGCAGCAGGGGCGCCGGCTCGGGCTCGCGACCCGGCTCGGGGGCGGGGCGCGGTTCGGGCTCGGGGCGCGGTTCGGGCTCGGTCACCGAACGCCCTCCGGCCGGACGCGGCGCCGCCGGGGCGGGGGCGGCGCGATCTCGAGCAGGTGCTCACGCTCGGGCCCCTTCACCAGCTCGGCGGACTCGGCCGGGTCGACGGGCCCCGTCCCGAAGGACGGGCAGTCCTTGGCGAGCACGCAGACGCCGCACGCGGGCTTGCGGGCGTGGCAGACGCGACGGCCGTGGAAGATCACGCGGTGGCTGAGCAGGGTCCACTCCTTGCGCGGAATGAGCTCGCCGACGGCGTGCTCGATCTTCACCGGGTCCGTCTCCTCGGTCCACTCCCAGCGGTGCACGAGCCGGGAGAAGTGCGTGTCGACGGTGATCCCGGGAACGTCGAAGGCGTTGCCGAGGATCACGTTCGCCGTCTTGCGACCGAAGCCGGGAAGCGTCACCAGCTCCTTCATCGTGCGCGGGACCTCGCCGTCGAAGCGGTCCACGAGGGCCTGGCCCAGCCCCATGATCGACGTGGCCTTGTTGCGGTAGAAGCCCGTCGACCGGATGTACTCCTCGAGCTCGGCGCGCTGGGCCCCGGCGTAGTCGGCGGCCGTGCGGTAGCGCGCGAACAACGCCGGTGTGACTTGATTCACGCGCACATCGGTGCACTGCGCGGAGAGGATCGTGGCCACCGACAACTCGAGCGGATCGGTGAAGTCGAGTTCGCAGTACACGTGGGGAAAAGCGGTGGCGAGTGTCCGATTCATCCGCCGGGCACGGCGCACCAGTCCGAGGTGGGTCTCCGGCTCCGGGGGCATGGGAACCGATTCTAACGACGGTGCCGTGGCTCGTTCGTTGCCGTATCGAGACCTTGGCTGTGTTTACTGTCCGGCATGCAAGGATTGCTCGGGTTGCTGTTCCCGGTGGTGCTGATGCTGTTCGCGTTGGCCATGGAACGTATCGAAGCGCGCGTGACGGCCGAGCCCGTCGCGCCCCCCGCCACCGGCGACGACGAGGCCCCCGACGTCGAGACACTGGCGCGGATCGGCCTTCCCAAGGCCGTGGACAGCCTCGATCTCGACGGCGGCGCCGAGCGCCGCGCCAGCTGACGCCACCGGCCCCGAGCGGCTCGAATGCGGAACGCCGTCGTGCCGTTGGACATGTGAGCAGGTAGTCTTTCCTGTAGTCGTCTGTGCGATTTCCCACATCTGCACGGAACGCTGCATAAACTCACACTTCAGGTCGCGGCGAGCTCCGCCCGCGACGGATCGTCGATCAAGGAACGAGGTACCCCGTGGACGAGGTCCTGGCGCGGGCCGGCATTTTTCAGGGTGTCGAGCCGGGCGCGGTCGATGCGCTCACCAAGGATCTGCACGAGGTCGACTACCCCCGCGGGCACGTCATCTTCAACGAGGGCGAGCCCGGCGACCGGCTGTACATCATCCTCTCCGGCAAGGTGAAGCTCGGCCGCCGCTCCCCGGACGGCCGCGAGAACCTGCTCTCGGTGATGGGCCCGTCGGACATGTTCGGTGAGATGTCGATCTTCGACCCGGGTCCGCGCACATCGAGCGCGACCTGCATCACCGAGGTCCGCGCGATGACGATGGACCGCGAGGCCCTGCGCGCGTGGATCCGTGACCGGCCCGAGATCGCGGAGCAGTTGCTGCGCGTGTTGGCCCGCCGCCTGCGGCGCACCAACAACAACCTGGCCGATCTCATCTTCACCGACGTTCCCGGCCGCGTCGCCAAGCAGCTGCTGCAGCTCGCGCAGCGCTTCGGCACGCACGAGAACGGCGCGCTGCGGGTGACGCACGACCTCACGCAGGAGGAGATCGCCCAGCTCGTGGGCGCCTCCCGCGAGACCGTGAACAAGGCCCTCGCCGACTTCGCCCACCGCGGCTGGCTGCGCCTCGAAGGCAAGTCGGTCGTCATTACGGACAGCGAGCGGCTCGCTCGCCGCGCTCGCTGACCTCTGAGACGAGGGAGGGGGCGGGGAGTCGCTGCGAACGATTCTGCAGTGCCCGAGGCGCTAGCCGAGGGTGCGAAGCCTAGTGAGCAGCGACTCCCCGCCCCATCCCAGTCGCAACCCGATCAGCCGTGCTCGGCGAGATACTTGAGCTGGACCTTGACCGACATGCGGGCCGCGGGCCAGGCCTTCTTGTCGACGTCGCGGTAGACGTGCTTGACCACCTTCATCGGCTTGGCGTCGGCCGCACCGACGCCCAGCTCGTTGAGCGCGTCCCGGACCTGCTGGAGCCGGTCCTGACGGTGCGCGGCGTAGGCGGCGACGACGGGCGCCGCGTCGGGCAGGTCGGGACCGTGCCCCGGCAGCAGCACGCGACCGGCGGCGACCGGCGACAGCGCCTCGAGCGAGCCCAGGTAGTCCGCGAGCGTGCCGTCCTCGGCGTCGAGGACGGTGGTGCCGCGGCCGAGGATCGTGTCGCCCGAGACCAGTGCGCCGGGCTCGCCCTCGGCACCGTCGACCAGGAAGCTCAGCGAGTCGGCGGTGTGGCCGGGTGTGTGCAGCACCTCGATCCGCAGCCCGGCGACCTCGATCACCTCGCCGCCCGTGAGCGGCGTCGCGGTGTTGATGCAGTACTTCGGCGAGAACGCGCGGATGGGACTGCGGGTGAGTTCCTCCCAGCGCTTGAGCCCGCCGGTGTGGTCGGCGTGCCGGTGCGTCACCAACGTCAGCGCGACGGTGCCCGCGGCCTTGGCGACGCGCTTGAGGTGCTTCTTGTCGCCCTTGGGGCCCGGATCCACCACGACGGCCTCGTCGCGGCCCGGGGCGCGCAGGATCCAGGTGTTGGTGCCCTCGAGCGTCATCACCGACGGGTTGTCGCACAGGAGCACCGCCGCGTAGGGCGTGACCTGCCGCAGCTTCCCCGGCGCCGGATGCGCGAGCGTCATACCTGGACCGTGAGCTCGACCTCGACGGGCGCGCCGAGCGGCAGCTCCGCGACGCCGACGGCGGAACGGACGTGCACGCCCGCCTCGCCGAAGACCTCGCCCAGCAGGAGCGAGGCGCCGTTGAGCACCTGCGCCTGGTTGGAGAAGCCGGGCGCGGAGGCCACGTAGCCGGTGACCTTGACGACGCGCTTGACCGCGTCGATGCCCACGAGCGAGTGGATCGCCGCGAGCGCGTTCAGCGCGCACTGCCGGGCCGCGAAGGTCGCGTCCTCGAGGTGGACGATGCCCTCGCGGTTCTCGCTCACCTTGCCCTGCGCCACGAGCTCGCCGTCGCGCATCGGCAACTGGCCCGAGGTGTACACGAAGTCGCCCACCTGCGTGGCCGGGACGTACGCGGCCAGCGGGGGCACCACCTCGGGCAGGACGATGCCCAGCTCGGCGAGGCGTTCGGAGGCGGTCACGACGTGGCCCGCTTCATGTACGCGACGTGCTGCTCACCGGTCGGGCCGGGAAGCACGGTGACGAGCTCCCAGCCGTCGGCACCCCAGGTGTCGAGGATCTGCTTGGTGGCGTGCGTCAGCAGCGGAATGGTGGCGTACTCCCAGGTGATCTTGTCGCTCATGGCATCACCCTATCCACCGGGGGCGCGACGCGACAGGCGCGTTCCCTACGGCGGCGCAGAACGTGTTCTCGGTCGCATTGCCGGGGAAGGTTCACGTTAACGGCCCGGCCGTGTACGGCGGTATGGATATGCTCCGGTCGTGGTGGTGAGTGAGGCGGACCCCGGCGGGGTCGCGCAGGACACGGCGACGGCCTGGCCCGACGGGCTCCGGGAGTGCCGGCTGCACTTCGTGTCGGGCAAGGGCGGCACGGGGAAGTCGACGGTGGCCGCGGCGCTCGCACTGGCACTCGCCTCCGCCGGCAAGAAGGTCCTGCTCATCGAGGTGGAGGGCCGCGGCGGCATCGCCCCGACGTTCGAGGTGGGCGAGCTGCCCCCGACCGAGACGGAGATCGCGAAGACCGACGGCGGCGGGACCGTGCACGCGCTCCCGATGGACGTGGAGGCGACCTTCCTCGACTATCTCAAGACCAACTACGGCATGGGCCTGGCGGCACGCGCGCTCAAGTCGATCGGCGCGATCGAGTTCGCGACGACGCTCGCGCCCGGCCTCAAGGACATCCTGATCACCGGCAAGATCATGGAGTGCACCCAGCGCCGGTCGAAGGACGGCCGGTACGCCTACGACGCGATCGTGGTGGACGCCCCGCCCACGGGCCGGATCGGCAAGTTCCTCGACGTCACGCGGGCGATGAAGGAGATCGCGAAGGCCGGGCCGATCGCGGGCCAGGCCGACCGCGTGGTGCGGCTGCTGCACTCCCCCGACACCGTCGTGCACCTGGTGACGCTTCTCGAGTCGCTCCCGATCCAGGAGACGGCGGAGGCGGCGAAGGAGCTGCGCGCGCTGGACCTGAAGGTCGGCGCCGTGATCGTCAACCGCGCGCTGCCGCAGCTGCTCTCCGACGAGGAGCTCGATGCGGCCGCCGACGGGACCGTCGACGGTCCGGGGGTGCGGGCCGCGCTCGACGGTGCCGGCCTGGCGCTGTCCGACGCGGACTTCGCCGGCCTCCTGACCGAGACCATCCAGTTCGCCCGCACGGTCCGCGGGCAGGACGAGGCGCGAGACGACCTGAGCACGATCGACGCCCCCGGCCGGCTGGAGCTCCCGCTGCTCACGGGCGGCGTCGACCTGCGCGGCGTGTACGAGCTGTCCGGGGCACTGATGGAGGCCGGGGTCCGATGATCGATCTGGAACTGGGGCCGCAGCTGGTGGACCCGGGCACGCGCGTCGTCGTGTGCTGCGGCAGCGGCGGCGTCGGCAAGACCACGACGGCTGCGGCGATGGCGCTGTGGGCGGCGGAGCACGGGCGCCGGGTCGTGGTGCTGACCATCGATCCCGCGCGCCGGCTCGCGCAGGCGCTCGGCGTCGCGGACCTGACGAACGAGCCGCAGGCCGTCTCCGTTCCCGGCGACGGAACGCTGCACGCGATGATGCTCGACATGAAGCGGACCTTCGACGAGATGGTCACCTCGAACGCGGATCCCGCTCGTGCGCAGGAGATCCTGGCGAACCCCTTCTATCAGACGGTGGCCAGCTCGTTCTCCGGTACGCAGGAGTACATGGCGATGGAGAAGCTGGGCCAGCTCACCGCCGACGACCGCTGGGACCTCGTGGTGGTGGACACGCCGCCGTCGCGCAACGCCCTCGACTTCCTCGACGCACCCAAGCGTTTCGGCTCCATGCTGGACTCGCGGTTGATGCGCCTCATCGCCGGCCCGACACGCGGCTTCGGCCGCATGGTCTCGGGCGGCATGGGCCTGGCTCTGAAGCTGGTCTCGACCATCGTCGGCAGTCAGATGCTCTCCGACGCATCCGGATTCGTCGCCCAGATGGACACTCTGATCGGCGGCTTCCAGGAGCGCGCCGACCGCACCTACGCGATGCTCGCGCGTCCCAGCACCCGCTTCGTCGTCGTCGCCTCCCCGGAGGAGGACACGCTGCGCGAGGCGACGTACTTCGTGGAACGCCTCGCCGGCGAGTCGATGCCGCTCGCCGGACTCATCGTCAACCGCACCCATCCGGGGCTCGCGTCGATCGGGGCGGACCCGGCCCGGGAGGCCGCCGGCCGCCTCGGCGCCGACCGTGCCGCCCGCACAGCGGAGGGGCTCCTTCGGGTGCACGCGTGGCGCGCGGAGACCGCGGAGCGCGAGGTGCAGGTGCTCGGGGCCTTCGTCGGACGGTGCCCGACCGTTCCGGTGGTCGGGGTGCCCTCGCTTCCCTTCGAGGTGGCGAACCTCGAGGCGCTGCAGGCCGTGGCGGAGCAGATCGTCGGGTCCTGACCGGGGTGCGCAGCCCGGCGCGAAAAAGGTAGCTGGACAAACGAAAGGGCCCCGTACCGTCGAACGGTACGAGGCCCTCTTCCCTCCCGGAGGCGGGGATCAGCCGGCGACGCGCTTGCGGTCGCGCTGGGCTTCGAAGAAGGCGCGCCAGCTGGTGACCTCGGGGTGCTGGCGAAGGAGGGCGCGGCGCTGGCGCTCGGTCATGCCACCCCAGACACCGAACTCGACGCGGCTGTCGAGCGCATCGGCGCCGCACTCGAGCTGAACGGGGCAGTGACGGCAGATGGTCGCCACCTTGCGCTGGGCGGCGCCGCGGACGAACAACTCGTCGGGGTCGACGTCGCGGCACTTGGCCTTGGAAACCCAGACCAGGCGATCCTCATCGTCGACCAGAACGCGTGCACTTGTCATGTGACTCCCCTTTCGCGTGGTGCGGCCCGGACCCGGTGACGGCCACTCCCTGCTGTTGGCGGGGGGCCGATCGAGGTGCTCGCCACATCGTCTGCAATAGTGTTACCTGAATCACACGACGGAAACAAGTCGAGGACCGAGGGAAATCGAACAGTGGTCCAAGAAATCAAGTACGCCCGTACCGATCGCCTGGTCGGCGCGTCGGGACCGGGGTTCAGGACGGGTCGGCACGTATCCTGGTGACCGTGTCGAAACCCGGAGTGATCGCGAAGCTGGCCGGCTGTGTCCTGCTGGCCGGACTGCTGGTCGCCGGCGTCCTGTTCCCCTATGTCGGCGGGTTGGGGCTGATCTCCAACCGCGCCGCGGACACCGTCGACAACATCAGCTCCGAGCTGCTCGAGGGCCAGGTCCCCGAGGTCACGACGGTCTCCGATGCGACCGGGGCGCCGATGGCCTATCTCTACGACCAGCGCCGCGTGCAGGTCCCCTTCGACCAGATCTCGCCCAACATGGTGCGCTCGATCATCTCGATCGAGGACAAACGCTTCATGGAGCACGACGGGGTCGACTACCAGGGCACCCTCCGCGCTTTCCTCAAGAACCAGTCCGCGGGCGAGGTGCAGCAGGGCGCGTCGACGCTGGATCAGCAGTACATCAAGAACTACCAGCTGCTCGTGCTCGCGAAGTCGGATGCGGACCGCCGCGCGGCGGTCGCCACCACCCCGGCGCGCAAGCTCCGCGAGGTGCGGATGGCGCTGACCCTCGAGCGCACGCTCACCGAGCGCGCCAAGGAGGAGCACGGGGTCGACGACGCGCGGGCCAAGGTGATCGCCAAGGAGCAGATCCTGGCGCGCTACCTCAACCTGGTGCCCTTCGGTAACGGCGCCTACGGCATCGAAGTGGCGGCGCAGACCTACTTCGGCAAACGCGCCTCGCAGCTGAACATACAGGAGTCCGCGATGCTCGCGGGCATGGTGCAGTCGAGCTCCTCGCTCAACCCCTACGCCAACCCGCAGGGCGTGATCGACCGCCGCAACGTCGTGCTGGACACCCTCGTGGCGAACTTCCCGGACAAGGCGAACGAGTACCGCGCGGCCAAGAACACCCCGCTCGGTGTGCTGCCCCGGCCCAACACCCTGCCGGGCGGCTGCATCTCCGCCGTCGCCAATCGCGGCTACTTCTGCGACTACCTGCTGCAGTACCTCTCCGAGGCGGGCATCCCCAAGGAAACCGTGATGCGGGGCGGCTACACGATCCGCACCACCCTGGACCCGCGCGTGCAGGACTCGGTGCAGGGCGCACTCAACGGCACCGCGAGCCCCACGCTGTCGAATGTCGCGCAGGTCATGAACGTGATCAAGCCGGGCGAGAACTCGCACGACATCGTCGCCATGAACTCCTCCCGCGTGTACGGCCTGGACGTCGCGAAGCGGCAGACCGTGCAGCCCGAACCCTTCGCCCAGGTCGGCGACGGCGCCGGCTCGACCTTCAAGATCTTCACCGTCGCCGCGGCGATGGAGAAGGGCATGGGGCTGGACACCAACGTCACGGTGCCGTCGACGGTGTCCGTCAAGGGAATGGGCCACGGCGGCTACGCCGGGTGCCCGTCCGACTCCTACTGCGTGAAGAACGCGGGCCCGTATCCGTACTCGATGTCGCTGACGCAGGCGCTCGCCACGTCGCCGAACACTCCGTTCGTCAAACTGATCGAGCAGGTCGGCGTGGCGCCCGTCGTCGACATGGCGGTCAAGCTCGGCCTCCGCTCGTACACCCAGCCGGGGAGCTCGGGCTTCGGCAACGACAGCCTCGCCGACATGTTCAAGAAGCAGAACCTGGCGTCGTTCACACTGGGCCCGACCGCGGTGAGCGCGCTGGAGCTGACCAACGTGGCCGCGACGCTCGCCTCCGGCGGCGTGTGGTGCCCGGCGAACCCGGTCCAGTCGATCACGCAGCCCAAGCGCAACAGCGACGGCATCCAGACCATCGGGGCCGACGGTAAGCCGGAGACCACGCCGGTGCCCTACAAGTCGGAGAAGTGCGAGCAGGTCATCGACAAGGGCCTGGCGAACACTCTCGCGAACGCGCTCAGCGCCGACGACCGCGGCGCGGGAACCTCCGCCGGCTCCGCCTCCCGGGCGGGCTGGACCCTGCCGCTGTCCGGCAAGACGGGCACCACCGAGACCTTCCGCTCGTCGGCCTTCCTCGCGTACACCAACCAGTACGCGGGTGCCAGCTACGTCTACAACGACGGCAACTCCCCCGGGCCGATCTGCACCAGCCCGCTGCGCCCGTGCGGCGAGGGCAACGTGTACGGCGGCAACGAGCCCGCCCTGGCCTGGTACAACGGCCTCAAACCGGTGTCCACGATCTACGGCCCGGTCTCCCTGCCGCCGGTCGACCCGAAGTACAAGGACGGCTTCGGACCGGGCAAGATCCCCAACGTGATCGGCCTCAACCAGGCCGCCGCGAAGGCGCGCGTCGAGGCCGCGGGCTTCAAGACCACCGTCGCCTGGGTGAACAACTCGGCCGCCAACGGCACCGTCGTCTCGACGTCGCCGTCGGGCTTCAGCCAGCCGGGCTCGACGATCACGCTGAACCTCTCCAACGGGATCGCCCCGGCACCGTCGAACCCGTCGACGCCGGGCGTCCAGACCGGGCCGGGCGGCACCACGATCACCATCCCCGGGTTCGGCCAGTTCACGATCCCCGGCGCGGGCGGGCAGGGTGGTGGCCCGGTGGAGACCCCGGCGCCGGAGCCCCCGGGCAACTGACGATGCGCCGCCGGCGGTTCGTTGCGGGCCTCGTCGTCTGCGCGGCGACGGTGACCGTGGTCGCGTGCGGTGACCGCGCGGCGCCGGCACTCGAGACCTCCGACGCCTCCGCCGGATCCGTCGCGGTGTCGGCGGGCGCGCCCGCGACCTCCGCCTCCGCACCGTCGCGCGACCTCGGCCCGGTGGGACCGACGGCCGTCGCCGCACACGGATACGTCCCGGGTCTGGCCCGTAGCACGGGTTCCGAGGGTGCCGTCACCTACGACGTGCAGGTCCCGACGCTCACCGGCGGGAACGCCGCGGCGGCCGAGCGGTTCACCGCTTCGATGCGGGCGTCGCTCGCCGATCGCGTCCGCACGCTGGGGCCCGCCCCGAAGCCGATCACCGTCACCGACGGGCGAGTCGCGAGCGGCGAACGCTCGCGGGTGAGCCGGATCGGCGCGAAGGCGGTCGGGGGCGTGCTCCTGACGAACTACTTCATGCAGGGCGCGGCGCACCCGAACAACCAGATCGGCACCGTCGTCATCAATACCGGCACGGCGCAACCGATCCTGCTCTCGGACGTGCTTCCCACCGCGAAGGCGATCGCTGGCGTCAAGGACCTGATCCGCCGCCAGGTCACCGAGGCCGGACCCACCCCCTCCCTCAACGAGGCCACGACGCTGGCGAACTGGCTCCCCACAGCGGCGGGGATCACGTTCTACGTCCCGGTCGCCCATGCGGCGGGCGACTTCTGGCCCTTCGCGCTGCCGTGGCGCGACCTCGACGGGATCGTGCCCGCCGAGGTCATCGCCCTGCTGCGCGCGTAGTCAGCCGATCTTCGGCGTGACGCGGTCGAGGATCGCGGCGGTGTCGACGCCCTGCGGCAGAGTGCCGAAGACGTCGCCGCGGTCGCCGGCCAGCCGGGACCGGGTGTAGGCGTCCGCGACGGCGGGGTGCCCGTAGCGCACCAGGAGCGACCCCTGCAGCGCCGCAGCCATATCGCCGACGAGACGGCGGGCGCCGAACTGCATCGCCGCCTGATCCGTCGGGTCGAGCGCGCCGAACGAACCCTTGAGCTTCGCGACCGCCTCGTCGTAGACCGCATCGGCGCCGGCGGCGGCGTCGAGCTCGGCGAAGAAGGCGACGACGGCCTGCGGCTCGCGCGCCATGGCGCGCAGCACGTCGAGCGCCGCGACGTTGCCGGAGCCCTCCCACACCGACAGCAGCGGCGCTTCGCGGTACAGCCGCGGTAGCCGCGAGTCCTCGATGTAGCCGTTGCCGCCGAGGCACTCCAGCGCCTCTGCCGCATGGATCGGGCCCCGCTTGCACACGTGGTACTTGGTGACCGCCAACGCGATCCGGCGCAGTGCGGAGGCGTCCTCGTCGCCGGCGACGGAGCGGTCGGTGAGGCCCGCGAGCCACAGGCCGGCGGTGGTGGCGCCCTCGGCCTCGACGGCGAGGTCGGCGAGCACGTTGCGCATGAGCGGCTGGTCGATGAGATCGGCCCCGAAGGCCTTCCGGTGCGCGGCGTGGTGCGCGGCCTGGGCGAGCCCGGCGCGCATACCGGTGGCGGTCCCGAGCACGCAGTCGAGGCGGGTCATGTTGACCATCTCGACGATGGTGCGCACGCCGCGCCCCTCCTCGCCCACGAGCCAGCCGACAGTCTCGTCGTACTCCACCTCGCTGCTGGCGTTGGAGTGGTTGCCCAGCTTGTCCTTGAGGCGCTGCAGCGCGAAGACGTTGCGCGTCCCGTCGGGCAGCACGCGCGGGATGAAGAAGCAGGAGACGCCCGATTCGGTCTGCGCGAGCGTGAGGAACAGGTCGGACATGGGCGCGGAGGTGAACCACTTGTGGCCCGTGATCCGGTACGTCCCATCGGATTGCGGAACCGCGCGCGTGGTGTTGGCACGCACGTCCGAGCCACCCTGTTTCTCGGTCATCGACATGCCGGCGATGAGTCCGCGCTTGCCGAGCGGTGCGCGCAGCCCGAAGTCGTACTCCTTCGCGGTGAGCAGCGGCTCGTACTGCGCGGCCAGCTCGGCGTTGGCGCGCAGCGCGGGCACCACGGCATAGGTCATCGAGATCGGGCAGCCGTGGCCGGCGTCGACGTGACCCCACACGCTGAACTTCGCGGCGCGCACGAGGTGCGCGTTGGGGTCGGTCTCGGCCCACGGCGCGGCGTGCAGGCCGTGCTCGACGGCGACCTTCATCAGCTGGTGGTAGGCGGGGTCGTAGACCACCTCGTCGACCCGGTTGCCGTACCGGTCGTGGGTCTTCAGGACGGGCGGGTGCGCCTCCGCGAGGTCGCCCCACTCGAGGGCCTCGGCGGTGGCGCCGAGGGCGCCGAGCTCGTGGATCGCGTCCAGCTGCGCCGTGTCGACGTGGGCGCGCCGCAGCGCGTCGTCGATCATCGGGGTCTCGGCGGTGTTGAAGCCGAGCAATGGCGGTACCTGGTTGGTCACTTCGTGGGTGGGCACGCCTGCTCCTTCGTTCGACGGTGCGCGGCCCGCGCGGGCCGTTGCTCCCAGTGTTGCACATTCTCGACAGTCGCACCAGAACTGCAATAGATTCTCGATCGAGCGCTCGGTGTAGCGTCGACGCCGATGTCGACCCCCCTGACCGCGACCGTCTCGGCGCGCTCCGCCGTGCTCAGCCTGCTGCTCGGCGCGCACCCGCCCGTGCTCGAGGGCCGCGAGATCGTGGCCGCGATGCGCCTGTTCGGGGTCTCGGAGTCCACCACGCGTGCCGCGATGTCGCGCATGGTCGCCGCGGGCGACCTCGTCCGCGACGGCGGCCGGTACGCGCTGTCGGAGCGGCTCGCGCGGCGGCAGGCACGCACGGACTCCCCCGCGACGGTCCCGTGGGACAGGACGTGGGAGACGGCGATCGTCACCACGAGCGGGCGCAGCGCGGGCGACCGCGCCGAGCTGCGGACGGAGATGACCCGGCTGCGGCTCGCGGAGCTGCGCGAGGGCGTGTGGATGCGGCCGGCGAACCTCGATCGCGCCCTCCCCGCCTCGGTCCGCGAGGTGACGACGGGCTTCACGGCCCGACCGGACGACGACCCCGTCGACCTGGCGCGGACGCTGTGGGACCTGCCGGAATGGGCGCGCCGAGGGCACGCGCTGCTGGACGCCGTCGAGGAGGCCGGGGACGACGGGCAGGCGCGGTTCCTGACCATGGTCTCGGTGGTGCGGCACCTCTATCAGGACCCACTACTACCGCCCGAGCTGCGACCGGCGGACTGGCCGGCCGATCGGCTCACCGCGGTCTACGCGGACTTCCGCGCGTGGCTCGCGGCGATGCGGATCGGCCGGGGCTGAGCCGCGGTCTCACAACTGGGACAGAAGCCGTCACGCGAATCCTTTGTGCGAGCCGTGCAGCTGCAAATCCGCCCCTAGACTGGAGTTCCCAACGCCCCCGGCACGGATGGTCGCCGCGGTACTGCAGCGGAAGGAGCCACTATGCCCGCCAATCCCTTCGCCGACATCGTCGACCGGCAACGGGCGCACTTCGAGACCGACGCGACCAAGTCACTCGAATGGCGCCTGGACCAGCTGGACCGAATGCGGAGACTGCTGACCGAGAACCAGGACGAACTGACCGCCGCGCTCTACGCCGACTTCCGTAAGCCGCCCTTCGAGCAGCTCTTCGAGATCACCGTCCCTTCGGGGGTCATCGAGTACTACCGGAACAACCTGCCGGACCTCATGGCACCCGAATCCGTCGAGATTCCGCCGGGGCTCGCGGCGATCGGGAACAGCGGTGTCATCCACCGCGAGCCCTACGGGGTGACGCTGGTCATCGGACCGTTCAACGCGCCGATCCTGCTGCTGCTCGATCCGGCGATCGCCGCGCTGGCCGCCGGCAACACGGTCGTCCTCAAACCCGCCAACACCACGCCCGCCACAGCGAACCTGCTTGCCCGACTCATTCCCGCGTACTTCGAGCCCGAGAACGTCGCGGTGGTGACCGGGGGCCGACAGGAGATCAGCGCGCTGCTCGACCTCCGGTTCGACTTCATCTTCTTCACGGGGAGCTCGGCGGTGGGCAAGGTCGTGATGCGAGCCGCCGCCGAGCACCTGACGCCGGTACTGCTCGAGCTCGGCGGGCAGAACCCGACGCTGGTGGATCGCACCGCCAACCTCGACCAAGCCGCGGACCGCATCGCATGGGGCCACAACGCCATCTCGGGCCAGTGGTGCATCGCGCCGGGCTACGTCTGCGTCGAGGACGCGGTGGCGGACGAGTTCGTGGCGAAGCTCTGCGCGTCCATCACTCGCATGTACGGGGAGGACCCGCAGCAGAGCCCGGACCTCGCCAGGATGATCAGCGAACACGACACCGAACGCGTCGCCGGATACATCCTTGCCGAGAAGACTGTTCTGGGCGGTCGATACGACGTGTCCGACCGGTACGTCGAGCCGACGGTGCTCTATCCGTCCGAGTGGACCGACCCCGCCCTTCAGCAGGAGGTCTTCGGACCGGTGCTCCCGGTGCTCCGGTATTCCGACCTCGACGACGTGCTCGGCCGGATTCGTGCGCTGCCGCGGCCGCTCGCGGCGTACATCTTCAGCACCGATCAGCCCACGATCGACCGAGTGCTCCGCTCCGTGCCCTTCGGCGGCGGATGCATCAATCAGACGAACCTGCACTGCTGGATCGACTCCCTTCCCTTCGGCGGGGTGGGCAACAGCGGGATGGGCAAGTACTACGGCAAGGCAGGCTTCGAGGCGTTGAGCAACCGGAAGGCCCTTCTCGTCGGCGACCCGGACCGCCCGATCGACGTCTTCCCCCCGTACGCGGGCAAAGATCTGGGCGCCACGCTCTCGCTGTTCAGCGGCTGACCCTCGGCAGCGGCTGATCAGGCGAGCGCGTCGACGACGCGGGTGATCCGCGCCTGAAGGCGGCGCAGCTGCAGCCCCTGATCGTCGAGGCGGCGGGCGATGGAGTTCACCGCATCGCACGAGCCGGTCTCGTGCAGGCTGCGGGCGTCGATCTGGAGGTCGTCGCCGGTGCGACCGACGGACGCGGCGATGAGCGTGAGCTGGGCGGTGAGATCGTCGAGTTCGCTGCGGACGCTGGCGAGCCCCATGATGTTCCCTCTCTGCGCGGCCCCCGAGCGGAGCCGTTCACCTGCACAGTAGGAGACCTGTGTGGCCCGTGTGACGAATTACGGGTGACCGTTGCGTGTCCGTTGCCCGACGATTCGTCGTCGCAAACCGGGTCATCCGTCTCGGAAGGTGCCGTGGCGGCCCGCACCGTCGGAGAAGCGGGTGGCGCCCGCGACGGCACCGTCGGCGAGCGAGGACAGCCCGTACCGGTACTCGATCCCGAGGGCCTGCTCCTCCGGTTCGACCGCTCCCTCCAGCATCGAGAGCCGGTCGTTACGCAGGCAGGTCTGCGGGAACCCGGCGAGCTGCTGCCCCAGCTCGATCGCGGCGGCGAGCGCGGTTCCGGGCGGGACGACGCGGTTGACCAGGCCGATCGCTTCGGCCTCCGCGGCGTCGACGGGGCGCCCCGTGAGAATCAGATCCATCGCGCGGCTCTCGCCGATGAGCCGCGGCAGGCGGACCGTGCCGCCGTCGATCAGCGGCACGCCCCACCGGCGGCAGAAGACGCCCAGCACCGCGTCCTCGGCCGCGACCCGCAGATCCGCCCAGATCGCGAGTTCGAGGCCCCCGGCCACGGCGTGGCCCTCGATCGCGGCGATCACGGGCTTGCTCAGCCGCATCCGGGAGACGCCCATCGGAGCGTCGCCCTCGGGCTCGACGCGGTTCGGCGTCCCCGCGGCCACGGCCTTGAGATCGGCTCCCGCGCAGAAGGTCCCGCCCCGACCGTGCAGCACCGCGACGGCGGACTCCGCGTCGGCGTCGAAGGCGCGGAAGGCGTCCGCGAGCGCCTCGGCGGTCGCGCGGTCGACGGCGTTGCGCACGTCGGGCCGGTCGATCTCGATGACGGTGACCGGCCCCTGCCGGCGGACGACGACGCTCATGACGACGTGGGCCCGTGGACGGCGGCACCGGTCGCGACGCCGGTGACGGTGCAGACGCCGAACCGTCCGTCGCGGTCGAACATGCTGGCCGACGAGATACTGATGCCGTCGACGATCACGAATTGATCCGCCTCCAAGCCGATCTCGTCGCCGCGAGGTGCCCGGGCGATCGCCATCGAGACGTCGCCGTTGATGGTCTCGACCCCGCCCGTGCCCATCCCGGTCACCAGATTCGTGCAGTCGGAGACCATCGCGGCGCGGGCGAAGGGCGTCGTCTCCTCGCCGTCGAGCACCCGCCAGCCCCGCGTCCACACGCGCTTGCGTTCGGCGTTCGCCCACTGCTCCGGCGTGTCCGAGGAGACGTACGCGCCGGCACCGGACGCCATCGCGAGGCGCGGCGCCTCGGGTGGGGGCGGCGGGGCGGGAACGTGCGGATCGGACCAGACGACACCGTCGGGCTGCGGGGCCCGGTGGTAGAAGGTCACGGCCGCGCGGACGACGGTCTTGTCGTTCTGGATGATCTCCGCCTCGGCGACGCGGATACGGCGGCCCGAGCGGACGAGGCGGGTGCGCACGTCGAGATGGCCGGAGGCGACCATGCGGAAGATGTCGCAGTGCCAGCGCGTTCCGACGAGTCCCTCGCCGAACTCGGTGTCGAGGACCTGCGCGAGCAGGCCGGCGATCGCCGGCCCCGACAGGGTGCCGGGCGCCCAGCGGCCCTCCGCGGCGGGCAGCGAATCGAACCCGCCGCCGCTGCGGGCGAACTGCGCGGGTACCTCCAGGGTGGTCATTCCTATCGGTTTACCAGGTGTGCCGCGACGCCCCGACGGTGGCCGTCAACAACCGAGCTGGTCGGCGAGGTCGTCCATGCCGGTGGCGTGGTGCAGATCGAGCGGATCGCGCTGTTCGGGCTTGTCGACGGGCCCCCACTCGCGCGGGCGCTCGACGTAGGCGGTGCGCAGGCCGCAGGAGCGGGCCGCAGCCAGGTCCGAGGCGTGCGTGGCGACCATGAGCACCTCCGCGGGCCGGACCCCGAACAGCTCGGCGATGCCCAGGTACACCTCGGGGGCCGGCTTGTAGTGCCGCCACAGGTCGGCGCCGCCGACGAAGTCCCAGGCGAAGCCGTTGTGCTTGGCCATCTCGGTGAGCAGCGCGACGTTGCCGTTGCTGAGCGCGGTCACCGTGTACCGGGACTTCAGGCGCGCGATGGCGTCGGCGGCGTCGGGCCAGCCGGGGATCACGTGCCAGGCGTGCACGGCCTCGTCGAGTTGCGCCGCGCTCGCGACGATCCCGTGGTTCTCCCGCAACACCGCGTCGAGCTCGGTGCGGTGCAGATCGTCGAGGAGCGTCCACGGGCGGGCGCCGGATTCGACCTCCGCGAGGGCGGGGCTGTAGCGCAGGCGCCATTCGAGTGCGACCTGCGCGGCGTCGAGCGCGGGGAAGATCCGCGCCAGCGCCGCGGAGACCCCGGTGTGCCAGTCGGTGACGGTGCCGAAGGTGTCGAAGGCGAGGACCTTGATCTGCTCCATGTGCCGATCCTGCCAGCCGCGGGAGGTCGATCGGCTGCGACCGGGCCGGCGGTGCGGTACCCATGGGGAATGGGCGATTCGTTCTTCGTGAGGATGTGGCCACGGCTGGTGCGCAACGAGCCGCCGCTGCTGACCGAGTTGCGGCGGCGGAACCTCGCGGGTTTGTCGGGCCGCGTGCTGGAGGTGGGCGCGGGCACCGGGACGAACTTCACGTCGTACCCGCCGGATGTCACCGCGGTCGTCGCGCTGGAGCCGGAGGCCGCCCTCCGCGCGGAGGCGCAGACGGCCGCGGACGCGCGGATCGAGGTGCGGCCCGAGCGGCTCGACGAGTACGCCGCTGCGGAGCCCTTCGACGCCGTCGTCTTCAGCCTGGTGCTGTGCTCGCTCCCCGACCCCGACGGCGCGGTCCGGCAGGTCCGCAGGCTCCTCCGGCCCGACGGTGAGCTGCGCTTCCTCGAGCACGTCGCCGCGCGCGGCGGGATGCTGGAGGGCCTGCAGAAGGCCGCCGACGCCACCGTCTGGCCGCGGCTGTTCGGGAACTGTCACGCGCACCGCGACGCCGTCGGCCTGATCAGCGGCGCGGGCTTCGCTGTCACGACGACCGAGCATCGGATGCTCGCGCCCGCGTGGGTGCCCTTCCCCACCTCCCCCGTCGTGCTCGGCCGCGCGCACGCCTGACCACCGCGGTGGCCCGGCCGTGGTCGTCAGGCGGGCTTCAGCCGCGGGCGGATTCGATCAACCGAGCGAGGGTCTCGGACTCTTCGCCGTCGAGCTCGAGCAGTGGTCGGCGGGGCACACCCGCCGGGATCCCCGTCCGGTCCAGCCCTGCCTTCACGGTCGTCGGCAGACCGCGCGCCACGATGAACCGCAGGAGCGGCTCTATCCGCGCGAACACTCGCTCGGCGGTGACAGCATCGCCGGCGACGACAGCGGCGTGGAACGCGGTGACCTCCTGCGGGATCAGGCACGGGGCGGCCGTGCACCAGCCCGCAGCGCCTGCTCGGAAGGCCTCGAGTGCGAGCGGGTTGCTGCCGTTGAAGAAAGGGAGCGAGCCACCGCTCAGCTCGCGCAAGCGGTGCATCCGGTGAACGTCGCCGCTGGATTCCTTGACCATCGTGATGTTCTCGACGTCCCGCACCAGTTCCCAGAGTTCCTCCGGGGAGAGGTCGACTCCGGCCGTGGCCGGGTTGTTGTAGACCATGAGCGGGATCCGCACCGCCGCGGCGATGGCCTCGAAATGCCGCTGCACCTCGAGCGCGGTCAGCTTCCAGTACGACACGGGGAGCGCCATGACGGCGTCCGCGCCGAGGGATTCGGCGATCCGGGCGCGGCGGACCGCGCCTTCGGTGGTCAGGTCCGAGACCCCGACGACGGTCGAGGCACGGCCGGCGATGTGCGCGATGGTGCTCGCCGCCGTCTCCGTCCACTCCGTGAGATCGAGATAGGCCGCTTCGCCGGTACTCCCGAGCGGGGCTATCGCGGACACGTCGACGCTGAGAAGCCGGTCGATGATCGCGCGCAGCGCGTGGTGGTCGATACGCCCGTCCGGCGCGAAGGGCGTGACGGGATAGGCGACGATGCCGTTGATGGTCATCGGGTTTCGCTCCTTGAGTGAAGGGTGTCGGGGTGGTTGCGCAGTGCGCGACGTGCGTAGTACTGGAAGTTGGCCTCGCTGCGACGCGGGCTGAGCGTCCAGTCGTGGGCCTCCCGGGCGAGCCGCGGCGGCAGGGGCTTGATCTCGCCCGCGCTCATCGCGAGCAGCTGTAGCCGGGCGGCCCGCTCGATGAGGTGCGCGAGGGAGCACGCCTCTTCGATGGTCGCGCCCACGACGAGCTGCCCGTGATGCGCCAGCAGGATCGCCCGCTTATCGCCGAGGGCGGCCGAGATGATCTCCCCCTCCTCGTTTCCCACGGGAACGCCCGGCCAATCGGGAAGGAAGGCGCAGTCGTCGTAGAGCGGCGCGATATCCATCTGCGACACCTGCAGCGGCACCTCCAGCATCGACAGGGCCGCGACGTGCAGCGGGTGCGTGTGGATGATGCAGTTGACGTCCGGTCGGGCGCGGTAGATCCAGCTGTGGAAGCGGTTGGCGGGGTTGGCCATCCCCTCGCCGTCGAGGACGGTGAGGTCCTCGTCCACGAGCAGGAGGTTGTCGCTGGTGATCTCGTCGAAGCCGAGTCCCAGTCGCTGCGTCCAGAAGGTGGCATCCGCCTCACCCCGCGCCGATATCTGCCCCGCGAGGCCCGAGTTGTGACCATCGTCGAAAAGCGCACGGCAGGTGAGCGCGAGCTTCTCCCGGTCGCTCCACTCGCGGACGGCGAGCTGTGACTGCATCGCCGTGTGCGCTGTATCCATGAGTTCCTGCTTGCCGAGATTCATCGTCGACGCCATGCCGCTCAACCCTTCCTGTGGTCCATCGTCTGGCCGTGTCAACGTATGACACAAGTGTCCTTTCGTCAACTCGATTCCTATGCATCACCTGTTGCCCGCTGGCTGTACCCTCGTCACCAGGCCGTCGACCAGGAAGGTGCGCCCATGTCCGCGATGCTCCGTGCGCACCGCCTCAGCGCAGGAATGACGCTGGAAACCCTCGCCGACCGGGTCGGCGTCACGAAGAGCTATCTGTCGAAGATCGAGCGGGGGAAGAGCTCTCCGTCGATCGCGATCGCCCTACGCATCGCCGATGCTCTGCGCGTCGACGCCGCCGACGTCTTCGGCACCCCGGACGCCGAAGGATCGGAGGCCGTGACCGTCGAACGCGCCGCGCACCGGATCGACCCCGCATCAGCGCCGCTACCGGTGCATGATCCGATCGCCGCCGTCGTACCGGGCAAGCAGATGCACCCCTTCGTCGTGCACCCGAGCACGACCGGCGGCTCCGCGGTGCACCACGAGGGGGACGAGCTGGTGTACGTCACGCAGGGCGTCGTCACGCTCACCGTCGACGATCGGGCGACCGTGCTGCGCGTGGGCGACTCGGCGTACTTCGACGCTCGGCTTCCCCACAGCCTCACCGCGGAAAGCAGCGGCCCCACCACGGCATTGGTCGTCACGACCATCGGCTATCACCACACGCGACCGCACGACGGACCCGAGGACGCATGAGCATCGACACCACCCACCTCGGCCTCGACACCCGGCTGACATTGCTCGCCTCCGGACTGGTCTTCCTGTGGGCGCTCGCGCTCGGCGTGTGGAAGTACCACGGGATCATGACCTCGCCCGAGCATCAGGCCCACGTCTACGTGGACATCGCACACCGGGCCGCGCTCCTGTACTCCTTCGCGATCGCGCTCACCGCGGTCTTCGTGGAGCTCAGCGCGTGGCCGCTGTGGGTGGACCTGACCGCCGCCGCGGTACTGGTCTTCTTCTTCGTCGCGGCGATCGCGAGCTACTGCTGGCACGGCGCCCGCCGCGACACCGAGAACCAGCTCGCCCCGCCCGCTCCGGGCGTGCGGGCCTTCATGGTGGCGCTCATCGTCGCCGAGATCGGCGCCTTCGCAGTCCTTCTCGCGGGATTCGTCGCGGCCTGGTGACCGCAGCCGTGCCGGTGGCGGTCAGGCGGCCTGCCCGCAGGTGCACTGGCATTCGGTGAGGGTGCCGCCCGCGGCGGCCGTCTGCCGCCAGGCGGGACTGCCCGGCACCAGTGCGGGTTCGCGCTCGGGCGCGCCGGCCGGCGGGCCCGACGGTGCGCCGGACGGTGTTGCCGGCGTTGTCGCGTCCGCGGGCATGGGCACGGGGAGCGTGGCGGGCGAGCGGCGCCACAGGGCGGGCGCGAGGATCGCTCCGGCGGCGGCGATTCCGGCCAGCAGCGCCCAGGCGGGGACGAGCCCGAAGCGCGTGGCTCCCCACCCCGCAATGGGATAGGCGACGAGCCAGGCGAGGTGCGAGAGCGAGAACTGCGCGGCGAAGACCGCGGCGACGTCGGCGGGCGCCGCCGCGGCGCGGAGCACCTTGCCGGTGGGCGTGATCGCCATGGCCGAGCCGGCGCCGCTGGCGAACCACACCGCGGCCGTCAGCGCCCACGACGGACGGTCCGCCGCCGCCATGGCGACCGCACCGGTCGCCGCGACGGTGAGCAGCGCTGCGCCCGTGAGCATCACGGACCGCTCAGTGAACCGGTCCAACAGCCGCGGGACGGCCAGCGCCACGAGCAGGGTGCCGCCGCCGGACGCGGCCAGCATCCACGCGACCTGGGACTCGGTGCCGCCCAGCCGATCGCGCACGTAGTTCACGGTGTTGACCACCACGATCGATCCCGCGGCGGCCACGGCGAAGTTGACCGCGATCACGCCGCGCAGGCTGGGCGTGCGGGCGAAGATCCGCACGCCCGAGAGGATCCGGTCGACGGGGCCGCCGGTCGCGGTCCGGCGCGCGTCGGGCACCGTCGCCCGGAGCACCAGGAACGCGGAGGCGACGAAACCGACGGCGGTGCCGACGAACAGCACGTCGAAGTCGATGAGCAGCAGGGCGAGCGCGGCCAGGACGGGGCTGACCAGGCTCTCCATCGTGTAGGCGACCTGGGACGCCGAGAGCGCCGTGGTGTATTCGCGTTCGTCCGTGATGATGTCGGGGATGACGGCCTGGAAGGTGGGCGTGAACGCCGCCGACGCGGCCTGCAGCGTGCCGATGAGCACGTAGATCTGCCATATCTCGGTGACGAAGGGCAGCGCGAGCACGATGCCCGCGCGCACGACGTCGAGCGCGACGAGGAAGGTGCGGCGCGGGAGCCGGTCGACGTACGCCGCGGCGAGCGGCGCGATGACCACGTACAGCACCATCTTGATCGTCAGCGCCGTGCCAAGCACCACCGCGGCCGAGGAGCCCGCGATCTCGTACGCGAGCAGGCCGAGCGCGACAGTGGTCAGGCCGGTGCCGAGGAGCGCGACGATCTGCGCGCTGAACAGCAGCCGGAAGTCGCGATGCGCGAAGGGACCCACGGTGACTCCTCGTGATCGGTGGTGGACGGGTCTGTCGGCGAATCAGTGGTGGGCGTGCGCGGCGTGGTGACCGGCGTGCGGATCGGGCTGCGGCGCACCGTCGGCCACGAGGGTGAAGTCGGCGGTGCGGACCGTGCCCCCGTGCTGGAAGTCGAGGAACAGCCGGTAGGTGCCGGCCGACGGCGCGACGGCGTGGAACCGGATCTCGGGTCCGGCAGGGGTGGCCGGGTCCGTGGGATCCCCCTGCGGGTGGACGTGCAGATAAGCGAGGTCGCCGGCGCGGAGGGCGACCAGGTGGCCGTAGGCGGCGAGGTAGGGCTCGAGATCGGTGACGGGCACGCCGCCGCGGGTCACGGTGGCCGTCAGCTCGACCGCCTCGCCGGGGCGCAGCGCACCGTCGAGGGAGACCCGGAAGTCGTCCACCGTCGCAATCGCGCGGGGCGCGAGCAGGTCGACGGGGCGGTACTCGCCGGGGACGGCGACGTCGGCGCCGAGCACGAGGCCGCTGCCCAGCGCGGTCGGGACGACATCGGCGAAGAACCGCCACACGCCCGGGGTGAGACCCAGGTCGACCGACCAGGTGCCGGTCGCGTCCATGACGGGATGCACGTGCTGGAAGCCACCGGTGTCGCGCTGGACGGCGATGAAGTGGAGCTTCTTGTCGTGCTGCTCGTCGAAGGCGGTGACCGGCGCACCGTCGGGTCCGAGGACGACGAACGACACGCGGGTGCGGCCGGCCTCGAGGATGCTCAGGGCCGGGGTGATCCGATAGCCCTGTTCGGCGGCCTGCAGTCCCTGCGGGAACGGCGCGGCGGTGTGGGCGGCGTGTGCACTGTGGTCCATGACCTGCTCCTTCGACGTGGGCGTCGTGCGGATTCGACGACACCGGTTGCCCGGTCGGGCACCTCTTGTATACCCCCTAGGGGTATACAGGTCAACCTGTTGCTCTCCCGGCATCCGATGTTTGAGTCACCGCCGAGGCGGGCACCCAGCGGACGACGCGCCCGCCGCCGCGCGTCCGTACGTGGGAGGTAACCGCCGTGTCCGTATTGCATGAGTTGACGGTGACGCTGAACGTCGACGCCCCGATCCCCACCGAGGACGGGGCGGTCGTGGTCGGGCGCGTCGAGTTCGCCAGTCGCTGCACCGCCTCAGGGCACGCGATCACCTGTTGCCGGAGGGCCGGCGAGCAGGCCTGGCATCGCGTCAACGGCGCCGAGGCGGATCTGGAAGATCCGGCACAGTTGCCCTTTCACCACTCCACCGTGATCACGTCCACCGGCGCGCGAACCGACCGGTCCGCTCCGTCCCAGGCGAAAGACCGAGCGGTCCGATGATCACTCGAGCATGGACCAGATTCGTCTCGTGGGCACGCTTCGGCTACCCCGACGACGTACCCGCGCCCGGCTACGAGCCCCTCTTCGCACTTCTGGACCGTCGCCGCACCGACACCGACACCTTCGCCTCCGGGGACGTCCGCAGCGCGCAGAGTCGGCGCGGCCAGTAAGGCCGAGCCCGCGCCCCACCGTCCGGAGCGCTGTCAGCCGGCGTCCTCCTGCCGGACGCGGGTGTGTCCGGTCAGCAGCAGGTGATCGAAGGCGGCACGCGTACTGTTCGCGACCAGGGCGGGCCCCTCTCCGGCGACGTCGGCGAGGAGCTGCTCCGCCAGCACGCGGAGCTTGATGTTGCTCTCCTGCGATCGCCACCGCAGCAGGTCGAAGGCGCGGTCCGCGGGCAGACCGTAGACGAACATGATCATGCCCTTGGCGCAATCGATCAGCTCGCGTGAGGCGGTGACACGCGACACGAAATGATCGAGCGAGCTGCGCACTTCCGACTGCACGGTGCTGGTGAAATCGACGTATACGCCGAGCGAGCCGATGACCTCGCCGTTCTCCACGATCCGATCCGCGACCACGACGACGGTGCGAACCTCGCCCGCAGTATCGATGATCCGATGCCTGCTGGAGAAGGGCGCGCGTGTGGCGATCGCGTTCTCGATGGTCTGGGCGACGGCGCTCTGGTCGTCGGGGTGCTTGTGGGAGAGAACGAGCGCAGTCGTGGGCTGCACGGTGCCGGGCTGGTACCCGTGCATCAACGCGACCTCGTCGGACCATTCCCAGCGTTCACCGTCGAAGTAGAAGCGGAAGGTCCCGATCGCCGGCTTCGCGCCGTCCGGGGCGACCCAGGTGTGATCCAGGCCAGGGGGCATTGCATCTCCTCGTACGTCGAAGTGGTGCCCCCGTGGCGTGGGCAGGCGTACCGCCGCAGCGGTATGCGGCCAGGTTAGTGCCGGTGAGCCATGCCCGGCAAATGCATTTCGGTGCATCGGCGTTCGCGATGTTTGACAGTCCGGGCGATCGGGTACGCCGACACACGCAGTGTGTTCGACGCGCGCTGCGCGACCGACGGAGGTGACGGATTCACATGGATCAGGGGCGCGCCCCACTACTCGACGCACTCGACGATTACCGGCTCCGGGAGCGGTACGGTTTCACCCCGCCCGGTCACCGGCAGGGCCGCGGCGTCGACGCGCGGACGTCTGCGACGCTGGGGCGCGAGCCCTTCCAGAACGATCTGCTCGTCTCGGGCGGGCTGGACGACAGGCGCATGCGCGGTGAGTACCTCAAGCAGGCAGAGGACCTCATGGCCGACGCGGTCGGTGCCGACCTCGCGTTCTTCTCCACCTGCGGGAGTTCCCTCTCGGTGAAGGCGGCGATGCTCGCTGTCGGCGGTGGAGCGGGTGAGCTGCTGATCACCCGCGATGCGCACAAGTCGATCGTCGCCGGGCTCGTCTTCTCGGGCCTGATGCCCCGGTGGGTCGCGCCGCGATGGGACACCGACCTGCACCTGACGCATCCGCCTTCACCCGCGGAGGTCCGGCGGGCGTGGGACGAGCACCCCGACGCGGCCGGTCTGCTCATCGTCAGCCCGACGCCGTACGGGACGTGCGCCGATCTACGTGCGATCGCCGACATCTGTCACAAGCGCGACAAACCCCTCATCGTCGACGAGGCGTGGGGCGCCCACCTCCCGTTCCACCCGGATCTGCCGACCTGGGCGATGGACGCGGGCGCCGACGTGTGCGTGGTCAGTGTCCACAAGATGGGGACGGGTTTCGAGCAGGGCTCGGTCTTCCACGTCCAGGGCGACCTGGTCGACCGTTCCCTCCTGAGCGACTGCGCCGATCTGCTGATGACCACGAGCCCGAATTTGATGGTCTACGCGGCGATCGACGGGTGGCGTCGCCACATGGCCGACGACGGGCGCGCGGTGCTCGATCGGGCGTTGGCGCGTGCGCGGCGCGTGCGCGCGACCGTCGACGGCGTCGACGGCCTGCACGTCGCGCACGACGAGCTCATCCACGAGGAGGCGAGCCATGACCTCGACGAGCTGCAGGTACTGATCGACGTGGCAGGGCTCGGCGTGAGCGGGTACACCTGCGCGGACTGGCTGCGCCAGGAGCGCGGGATCGACGTCGGCCTGAGCGATCACCGCCGGATCCTGGCGACGCTGTCGCAGGCCGATACCGACGCCACGACCGACCGGCTGCTCTCCGCGCTGACGGATCTCGCGGCGGCGAGGCCGGGTACAGGGCACTGGGATACGTCGCCGACGGCCGTCCACCAGCCGGCACCGTCGGAGCTCCAACTCGAGACGGTCATGTCGCCGAGGGACGCCTTCTTCGGCGCCGTCGAGATGATCCCGCTGGTCGCCGCCGCAGGACGAGTGGCCGCCGAGCAGATCACCCCGTACCCGCCCGGCATCCCGGTAGTGGTCCCCGGCGAGGTGTTCGACGGTGCCGTGATCGACTACCTGCGGACCGGGCACGCCGCGGGCATGAACACACCTGATGCCACCGATCCGAGTATGGAGTCGGTCAAGGTGGTGGCGCGGGCCTGAGAATCGTACGGCGGTGTACTACTCGGGCCAATCGTTGCCGAGGATGATGTCCACGAAGTTCTCACGCTGAAAGTCCGGGTCGAAATGTGCCAGCACATCATCGTTCATGGTCCCGAAGGTGGTAGCGGGCCGATCGGCCATCCCGTCGTAGAACGCGCGCAGAATTCTGTTCTTGAAGTCCGGTCGCGGGTGCGCCGCGACGACCGCACTGCGTTCGGAATCAGTGATCTCGCCGAGATCGAGGCCGAGCACGTCAGTTTCCACACCGAGCGACACAACCGCCACCTCCGGTGCGAGGTGGTGCGGGATCTCCGGGGTCGTGTGGAGCGCGATACCCAGCCACACGGTGCGCGCCTCCTCCTCGGAACGGCCGTGATCGAGCAGAAACCTTCGGGCAACAGCGGCACCGTCGATCTCGAACCGTTGGGTGCTCGTACGGTACTCGTCGGTGAGGCCGAGATCGTGAAACAGCGCACCGACGTAGGCGAGTTCAGGATCGACTTCGAGGCCTCGGACGGCGGCCTTCAGTGAGCCCCACAGGTACACGCGGCGCGAGTGGTGAAAGACGTCTTCGGTGGCGGCATTCCGCACCAGGGCGGTCGCCTCCCGGACGATCTCGGTATCCGGAATGACGATTCCGGCGATGCTCTCGGACATGCTGAGCTCCTTGCTCCGAACTGGCGTGGGTCGTTGCAATCCAGTCTCAACGCGATCGCCGCTGTCCACAAGGACCACTAACCCACAGATCGAGACATCACTCGCCAATGGCCCCAGAAGTGGAAAACCGGCGGCGGTAGGCCTCCGGCGGAACGCCCAACTCCCGGACGAAGACCCTCCGGAGGGTCTCGGTGGAACCGAACCCCGAACGCGCAGCGACCAGATCAAGAGTCGAGTTCGTCTGCTCGAGCAGACTGCGGGCGGCCTCGATTCGCACGACCTCCACATACCGGGCGGGGGTGGTGTCGAGCTCGCGGTGGAACAGGCGGGTGAGGTGCCGCCCGCTGTAGCCGCACCGCTCACTGAGCGCTTCCAGCCGGTGATCCAGCGTGGGATCGGCGATGATCGTGTCGAGTAGCGCGCGCAGCGGCTCGCGATTGGTCGCCGGCGCGGACAGTCGGACACTGAACTGGGACTGACCACCCGGGCGCTGCATGAACACCACGAGGTCCCGGGCGACGTCGCGGCTCACCTCCGGCCCGAGGTCCTCCTCGACGAGCGCCAACGACAGATCGATGCCCGCGCTGACGCCGGCTGACGAGTAGGTACGACCCGAGCGGACGTAAATGGCGTCGCTGTCGACGTCGACTCCCGGGAAACGGCAGGCCAATTTGTCGGCGAGTTTCCAATGAGTGGCTGCTCGGTGCCCGTCGAGAAGTCCCGCTGCCGCAAGCACGAACGCTCCGGCACACACCGAGACGATGCGCCGGCTGCGCGGGGCGAGAGCTAGTACCAGCTGACGTAGCCGCCCATCGATCATCAAGTTCATCCAGTCGACAGCACCGGGCACGATCAGCGTGTCGATCGTCCGTTCGCCGAGCGTCGCCGAGGAATCGGTCAGCAACTGTGTCACGGTGTGCGTAACGACGATCCCACCGTTCGGAGACACGGTGGTCGTCCGGTACGCCGACGTATCCGAGACCGCTGAGAAGACTTCGAGCGGACCAGCCACATCGAGCAAGCGCACGCCGTCGTAGGCGACGACGACGACATCTTTCACCACCGGCGTGGCTGCGTAGGCACATCCATCCTCGCCAGCCTACGACGCGCTGGCACACGATCTACGAGTAAGGCCCCTGGCCAGTGTTTCCACTGATCAGGGGCCCTGCTGTCGTCTCAACCAACGAGTCGGGGTGGCGGGATTCGAACCCACGACCTCTTCGTCCCGAACGAAGCGCGCTACCAAGCTGCGCCACACCCCGTGGTGACAACCTCGATAAGGTTACTACAGCCACCGTCGGGCAGGAAATCGGCAGGTCAGGCCTGCACCGCCTCGGGGGCGATGACGGGGCCGAGCTCCACCTCCCGGTCGCGCACGGGCGCACCGACAAGGGTGAGCAGCGAGGCCTCCGGCCGGCAGAAGGTGCGGAACGGCGCCCACGGCGACGTGCCCAACCCGGCGCTCACGTGCAGCTTCATGTGCGCGCCCCACGCCGAGGCGCCCTTCACCCGCGAACGGTCGAGCCCGCAGTTGGTGATGAGCGCGCCGTACACCGGCAGGCACAGCTGTCCGCCGTGGGTGTGGCCGGCGAGGGCGAGGTCGTAGCCGTCGGCGGCGAACCGATCGAGTACGCGCGGCTCCGGCGAGTGGGTCAGGGCGAGCCGCAGGTCGACGGCCTCGTCGGCGCGGCCGGCGATGGTCTCGTACCGGTCGCGCTCGATGTGCGGGTCGTCGACGCCCGCGACGGAGATGGTCACGCCACCCGCATCGATGCGGTGCTTGGTGTGCGTGGCGTCCAGCCAGCCCCGCTCGGAGAACGCGGCCCGCAGGTCCTGCCAGGGCAGAGGCTCCCCGTGCTTGCGCTCGTGATCCTTGTCGAAGTACTTGGCCGGATTCTTCGGCGTAGGCCCGAAGTAGTCGTTGGAGCCGAAGACGAACAGGCCGGGACGGCCGAGCAACGGGCCCAGCGTCTGCACCACCGACGGGACGGCCCGCGGGTGCGAGAGGTTGTCGCCCGTGTTCACCACCAGGTCGGGCTCGAGCGCCGCCAGCTCCTGCACCCAGGCCTGCTTGAGCCGCTGCCCGGGCGTCATGTGCAGGTCCGAGATGTGCAGGATGCGCAGCGTCGGCGTGCCGGGCGGCAGGATCGGCAGCGTGTGCTCGCGCAGCGTGAAGGCGTTGCGCTCGAAGACCGTGGCGTAGGCGATGGACGCGGCGCCCGCGCCCGCCAGACCGGCTCCGGCACGAAGAAGAGGATGAACTGCCATTCCCCCAGGATACTCAGCAGCCGCACCCTCGCACACCGCGTAACTTGGAGGACATGTCAGAAGTGAAGGCCGCTATCCGCGACGACCTCAAGACCGCGATGAAGGCCAAGGACACCCTGGTCACCGGCACGCTGCGCATGCTCCTCTCGGCGATCCAGAACGAGGAGACCTCGGGCACCGCACACGCGCTGACCGACGAGGAGTTCCTCAAGGTGGTCGCGCGCGAGGTGAAGAAGCGCGGCGAGGCCGCCGAGATCTTCGAGGCCAACGGCCGCGACGAGCTGGCCGCCAAGGAGCGCTCCGAGGCCGAGGTCATGTCCCGCTACCTGCCGAAGCAGCTCGGCGACGACGAGCTGAACGCCCTCGTCGACGCCGCGATCGCCGAGGTCACCGCCGAACTCGGCGAGGCCCCGACGGTGCGCCAGATGGGCCAGGTCATGAAGGTCGCGAACGCGAAGGCCGCGGGCGCGGCGGATGGCAAGCGGCTGTCCTCCGCCGTCAAGGCGAAGCTCGCGTAGTGGGTAAACCGAGCCGGCCGGGCGCGCTGTGGCTGTGGGTCCTCGTCTCGCTCGCCGCGGGCGCCGGAGCGATCGCCCTGTACGTCACGGCGATCATCCAGTGCTCGGCGCTGCTCGGCACCACGGGCTACCCGGGGAACTTCCCCGCGTCGCCGCTGGGCGTGCGCACGATCACGATCCTGATCATCGCCATCGCGGGTCTGGTGACCGTCGCGGCGATGGTCTTCACGGGGTTGTTCGCCCTGTTCGGGCAACGCTGGGCGACGCTCCTCTACGGCCTCGCCGTGTTCGCCGGATTCCTGCTCGCCGCGGCGTCGGTGCTGCTCGGCAACCCGCGCGACTACAGCGATCCGGTGAGCCGCTTCGGCATCGACTACAACGGGGCTCCGCTCGCGGGCCTACCGATGTGGGGCGCGCTCATCGTGATGTTCCTGTGCCTGCTCTCGCTCGGCCTCACCCGCCCGGTGTACCGGTACGCGGTCGAGCGCAGCGGCGCGTGACTCACAGCGCGCCGAGGGCGTAGCCGCCCCACACCGCGACCACGCTCGCGCCGAGGGTGCACAGCCCGTAGGCGAAGCCGTCGCGGTAGCGCTTGTCCCGCAGCAGGGTCAGGGTCTCGACGGTGGCGGTACTGAAGGTCGTGTAGCCGCCGCAGACGCCGGTGCCGAACACGGCCACCACCGTCCCGCCGAGTCCTCCTCCCGCCGCGGCCCCGGCCAGGAGACCGAGCACGAACGAGCCGGAGACGTTGATCGCCGCCGTGGCCCAGAAGGACAGGCGCGCGCGCAGCGCACCGTCGACCAGGTAGCGCAGGACGGCACCGACGCCGCCACCGACGCAGATCAGCAGCGTGATCATCGGCGCACCACCGCAGCCCCCGCGAGGGCCGCGACGAGACCGAGGAGCACCGTCGCACCCGCGTACAGGGCGCCGACGGCCGGGCTCGCGTCGTGGATGTCCAGCGCGAACGCGCTGTACGTGGTGAGGCCCCCGCAGAAGCCGGTGCCCAGAAGAAGCCGGATGCGACGATGCCGCTCGTCGTCGGGCCGCCGGGACAGCGCCTCGACGATGCCGCCGAGCAGGAACGCTCCCAGCATGTTCACCGCGAAGGTGGACCAGGGATACGGACCGTGGGGCAGCCAGTGCCCGACCTCGGCCCGGAGAAGTGTGCCGGCCGCGCCGCCCAGGAAGACCAGTCCCAGGGCGGCGGGCCGCAGTAGCGTGCTCAGGCGCCGATCAGACCGCGGTGGTCAGGTCGACGTCGATGTTGCCGCGCGTCGCGTTCGAGTACGGGCACAGCTGGTGCGCCTTGGCGACGAGGGCCTCGGCGTCCGCCTGGGCGAGGCCCGGCAGCGTGGCCTTGATCGCGGCGTTGATGCCGAAGCCGGACTCGGTCTTGCCGAAACCGACGGTGACGTCGACGGTCGTATCGTCCGGGACGGCGACCTTCTCGTTGCGGCCCACGGCGCGGATCGCACCGAGGAAGCACGCGGCGTAACCGGCGGAGAACAGCTCCTCCGGGTTGGTGCCCTCGCCGTTGCCGCCCATCTCCTTCGGGGGCCGGGTGTCCAGGTCGATGCGGCCGGTGGCCGACTTCACGTGCCCGTCGCGACCGCCACCGGTGGCGGTCGAGGAGATGGTGTAGACGACGTCCAAGCTCATATCCGGCGCTCCTTCGCGTGAGGTTGTCCGCCCGGGTCCGGGCGGCGTTCCCTTCCGACAGTAGTCCGAATCACAACCGGCCTCCGGCCGAGGCTCCGATCCACGGCCGGCGGGGGATCAGTGGGCGCAGTCCGGGCAGTAGCCCCAGAAGGTCACCTCGGCCTCGTCGATGACGAAGCCGTGGTCGTCGTCGGCGGTCAGGCAGGGTGCGGCGCCGACGGCGCAGTCGATGTCGACGATCTTCGCGCACGACCGGCACACCAGATGATGGTGGTTGTCGGCGACGCGGGCCTCGTAGCGGACGGCGGAACCGGCGGGCTCGATGCGGCGGAGCAGGCCCTTCTCGGCGCACACGCGCAGCACGTCGTAGACGGTCTGCGTGGCGACGGTGCCGAGCCGGCCGCGCAGGTACTCCGCCACGTCGTCCGCCGTGGCGTGCGGGTGACCGTCGAGGTAGCCGAGCGCGGCGACGCGGGGCGCGGTGATCCGCAGCCCCACGCCCCGCAGCCGGTCCTCGGCGGTGGTGTCCACCTCACTCATGCGAATTAGAGTACGCCCGACTTTGGAATGATTCCAGGGTCAGTCGCCGGGTGTGAGCAGCCCGGCCCCCCGGCCGCGCCACTGCCGCTTCCCCAGATGGGGCGTACCGAGGAAGTCGTCGATCACCGGGGCCAGCACATCGGCGCGGGTCACCAGGTCGACGTGGCCACCCGCGTGGCGGTGCAGCGTGGCCCGCGGGAGCAGCGTCTCGAAGATCCGGCCGTTGATCATGGGGATGATCGGATCGTCCTCGCCGAAGACGAGCAGGGTCTTCTGCCGGATCGCGGGCAGCGCGAAGATCGACGTCCACACCGAGCCGGCGAGCAACTGATGCAGGTAGCCCATCTTCGAACCGGCGTGCATCTGCCGCTGGAAGGTCTCGGCGATGTCGGTCCCGTCCTGCCGGACCGTGCCGCCGTACAGCTCGCCCGCGACCTGCGCGGCGTACTCGGGATCGCGGAACCGGCGCGGCGTGACCATCTTCCGGAGCACGCGGGGATCGCCCGGCACCATGATCGCGCCGGTGCCGGTGGAGACGAGGATCAGGCGCCGGCAGCGCATCGGGTTCTGGAACGCGAACTGCTGCGCCAGCGCACCGCCCCAGGACAGGCCCAGGATGTCGACGACACCGATGTCCAGCTCGTCCAGCACCCGGCCCAGGACCCACGCGAGGTACGGGAAGCCGTACGGGAGGATCGACGTGGGCGACTCGCCCGTGCCCGGGACGTCGAAGCGCACCACGGGCCGCTGCGGATCGAGGGCCTCCACGAACGGGTCCAGCACCTCGAGGCTCGCGCCGATCCCGTTGCACAGCACCAGGGGCACGCCCGTGCCGGGCCGGTAGCGCACCCGGATCCGCTGGCCGCCCGTGGCGATGAGCTCGTCGGGCAGGTCCACCTCGGCGGTGGTCTCGTCGCTCATCGGTACAACACCACCGTCTCGGCGATACAGGCCGGGCGGTCGGCGCCTTCGACCTCGTAGGTCAGGCGGATGACGGCCTCGATCCCGGCGGGCTTCTCCTGCGCTCCGGCCAGTTCCACGGCGGCGCGCACCCGCGAGCCGACCGGGACCGGCGCGGGGAAGCGCACCTTGTTGAGGCCGTAGTTCACGGCGGCCTGCACCTTCTCGACGACCAGCGCCTCGGCGATGAACAGCGGCGCCAGCGAGAGGGTGAGGTAGCCGTGCGCGATGGTGCGTCCGTACGGTCCGGCGGCGGCCTTCTCCGGATCGACGTGAATCCACTGGTGGTCACCGGTGGCATCGGCGAAGAGGTTGACCCGCTCCTGGTCGATGGTCATCCACTCGGTGGTGCCGAGCGGCTGCCCGACGCGGCCGAGCAGTTCCTGCGGGGTGGAGATCGTGGTGGTCATGGAGCCTCACTTCTCGTGGACGTAGGTGCCGGGCGCCGGGGCGAGCGGCTCGTAGCCGGGGGCGCCGAGCTGGGACGGCGCGTCGATCTCGGCGCCGCTGCGCTCGCTCAGCCAGGCCAGGTGGTGGGGCCACCAGGAGCCGGACTGCTTCTCGGCGCTCTCGAACCACTCCTCGGGGGTCTGCTCCTGCAGCACGGGCGCCGCGCGGAAGGAGGACTTCGGGTTGCCGGGCGGGTTGACCAGAGCGGCGATGTGGCCGGCGGTCGACAGCACGTAGGTGTTGTCCTTGCTGCCCAGCAGCGCGGCGCTGCGCTCGGTGGCCTGCCAGGGGCAGATGTGGTCCGAGATGCCGCCGAGCACGTAGGCGTCGCACTCGATCTTGGACAGGTCCACCGGGGTGCCCATCATCGTCTGTTCGCCGGGCGTGACGAGGGTGTTGTGCAGGCCCATCGTCACCATGTCCTTGTGCAGGGCGGCCGTCATCCGGGTGGTGTCGGCGTTCCAGAACAGCACGTCGAAGGGCGACGGGGAGCGGCCCTGGATGTAGTTGTTCACCCAGTAGCGCCACACCAGGTCGGTCGGGCGCAGCCACGCGAACATCTCGGCCATCGAGGCGCCGTCGAGGTAGCCCTTGCTCGCCGAGCTGCGGATCGCGGCCTCGGCTCCGCGCTCGCTGGCGAGAGCCGATCCGATGCCGGCGTGGCTCTGGTCGAGGACGGTGACGCCGAGCGTGAGCCCCGCGATCCGGTCGCCGTGGCCGGTGGCGAAGAGGTGCGAGATCATCATCGAGGTGAGGATGCCACCGGAGCAGGTGGCGAAGAGGTTCGCCTTGTCGGAGCCGGTGATCACCTCGAGCGCGTCGAGCGCCTTGACGATGGCGGCGCCGTACTCGTCGAAGCCCCAGTCCCGATGCCGCGCCGAGGGATTGCGCCAGGAGATCGCGAAGACCTGCTGGCCGCCCTTGACGTAGTACTCGATCAGGCTGCGGCCCGGCGCGATGTCCATGATGTAGAACTTGTTGATCACCGGCGGGATCAGCAGCAGCGGCGTCTCGCGCACCTGCTTGGTCTGCGGGGCGTAATGGATCAGCTCGAACATCCGGGTGCGCAGGACGACGGTGCCCTTCGTCGTCGCCAGCGTCTCGCCCACGGCGTAGGCGTCGGGATCGATCATCGACGGGATGCGGGGCGTGCTGGCCATGTCGCGGGCGAAGTTCTTCGCGCCGCGCAGCGCCGAGAGTCCGCCGGTGTCGATGAGCGCCTTCCACCCGAGCGGGTTGAGGAGCGGGCTGTTGGTCGGCGAGAGACCCTCGATCGCGTTGTCGAGGACGAACCGCATCTTCTCGGCGTCCTTCCAGTCGAGGTCCGCGTCCTCGTACAGCTGATCGGCGGTGTCCGACGCGGCGAGGTAGGCCTGCTCGACGCGGCGCAGCAGCGGGTTCTGCGACCAGGCCGGATCGGAGAAGCGGAAGTCGCCCTTCTTCGGTGCGCGCTGGCTCTTGCCCGCGGCGATGAGCCCCAGCTCCTTGATCAGCCCCGCGCCGCGCTCGGCGACGGTGACCGGCTTGCCGGCGAGCGACTGCGCCATCCGCGCCCACGCGGCGTTCGGGACCATGCGGGAGGCGAAGGACTTCGTCGAGTTGACGAGCAGCATGTCGAGCGGCGCGCCGAACTCGTCCTCGGGGGTGCGATCGGTATCAGTGGTCATGGTGATGACTCGGCTCTCTTGAGGATTCGGGTTTCAGGCGGTGTACTCGGACGGGACGGAGATGTCGCGCTTCTGGACCTTGCCGGTGGCGCCCTTCGGCAGCTCCGCCAACAGCCAGACGTGGCGCGGGTACTTGTACGCGGCGACGCGCTCCTTGACGAAGTCGCGGACGGCCTCGGCGGTGAGGGTGCTGCCGGCCTTGAGCGCGACGGCCGCACCGACCTCCTCGCCGAGCGAGGCGTGCGGGATACCGACGACGGCCGCCTCCGCGATCTCGGGGTGGCTGTAGAGCACCTCTTCGAGCTCGCGCGGATAGACGTTGAGCCCGCCGCGGATGATCATCTCCTTCTTGCGGTCGACGATCGAGAAGTAGCCCTCCTCGTCGACGATGCCGATGTCGCCGGTGGCGAACCAGCCGTCGGCGTCGATCGACGCGGCGGTGGCGTCGGGCAGGTTCCAGTAGCCCTTCATGATGTTGTGGCCGCGCACCTGCACCTCGCCGCGCTCGCCCTGCGGCACCTCGTTGCCTGCGTCGTCGACGACGCGCATCTCGACGCCCTCGATGGGGGTACCGATGGTGCCGGGCTTGCGGGGCTTGTCCGGGTGGTTGAAGCACGCGACGGGCGAGGTCTCGGACAGGCCGTACCCCTCCATGATGATGGCGTTGAAGGCCTTCTCGAAGTCCGTGATGACCTGCAGCGGCAGGGCGGCACCGCCCGAGGCGCAGGCCCGGAGCGAGGAGACGTCGTCGCCGGGCTGCAGCGCCGAGACGAGCGCCGCGTACATCGTGGGCACCCCGAGGAAGACGGTGACGCGATCGCGACCGATCACCTCGATCGCCTTGCGCGGGTCGAACCGCGGGATCAGCGCGAGTGTCGCGGCGAAGCGGACCGCGGCGTTGAGGCCGCAGGTGAGGCCGAAGACGTGGAACAGCGGAAGGCATCCCATGACCACGTCGTCGCTCGACAGGTGCAGCAGGGTCCGGCCGGCGATCTCGCAGTTGCGGCCCAGACCGTCGTGCGTGAGCTCGGCCCCCTTGGGCTTGCCCGTGGTCCCGGAGGTGTGCAGGATGACGGCCGTGTCCGACGGTTCCCGGGGCTCGACCGCCGCCGTCGGCTCGTACTTCGCGAGGAGCGTGGCGAGGGCCGCGTCGTCGCCGAAGTGACAGGTCGCGCCGGCGGCCTTCGCGCCCGCCTCGGCGTCCGCCGCGAAGACCGGCGTGGCGAACAGCGCCTTGGCGGAGGTGTTCGTCAGGTAGAACTCCACCTCGGCGGCCTTGAGCAGCGGGTTCATCGGCACCGCGACCGCCCCGCGGCGCATGATGCCGTAGTAGACGATGGCGAAGGCCGGGGTGTTCGGCAGCATGATGCCCACCCGGTCACCGGCGTCGATCCCCTGCTCCGCGAGGTACGTGGCGAAGCGCGCGGAGGCGTCGTCGAACTCCGCGTACGTGAACTGGAGATCGTCGCACTTCAGGGCGATGGTGTCCGCGTGCGAAGCGGCGGCGGCGGTGAGGTTCTCGGCGAGGTTCGTCATCGGAGTCCTTCGTGGGCGGGTGTCGGATTCGTCCTCTACAGAGTGACCCGGAACACCCTGTCGCGTCGATGGTGACGCAAACACCGTTCACCCCGCTGGGGTGTCACCAAACACAATCACCACAGCTTGGAATTGCAATCCAGCACCCATCGGCTTTGTCAGCCTTCATATCCACACCGAGGGCCTCAGGCCGTCACGTCGCGCGACGTCCCCACCCGCAGACGGACCCGGGCATCGACCTCGAAGGCCAGGCACAGCTCGGCGACCTCGCGCGGCGACCCCACCGAACGCCCCGTCAGCTGCTCGACCCGGCGCAGGCGATGCCGGACGGTGTTGGGGTGCACGAACAGCTCGGCGGCGGCGTCCTTGACGTTCCCGTCGTGCGCGACCCAGGCGCGGAAGGTCGCGAACAGGGGCTCACGGTCGTCGTCGGGCAACTCGTACAGTCCGCGCAGCACGCCCCGCGCCAGGTCGACGGTGGTCTCGGGGGCCGCGATCGCGGCGGTGCCGAGCACGGAACCGTCGAACACCGAGACGCCGGTGCCGGGTCCGACCAGCTCGCGGCGGGCGAAGTTGAGCCCGTGCGGGGTGTCGCGCAGGTCGCCGAAGGGCGCGCTCACGCCGACGCGGGCGACGGCGACCCGCCGCAGCAGGTCGATCACCGCGGTCCGCATCGCCGGGGTCGGTGCGTGGATGATGCCGATCTGCTGGTCCGGCAACAGCCGCCAGGCCGAGTAGGCGTCGATCGCGCGGAGGCGATCGGCGATACCGGACAGCGGGGACCGGCCCACGTCGACGGTCGCCGCCGCCACCGCCAGGTACGGGCCCGTCGTGGGTATGCGCAACAGGGTCGCGATCTCCCACAGGCTCTGATCGCTCGGGATATGACCCTGCAGAAGGTATTCCGCGAGCGCTGCGCGCTCGGCCGCATCATCGAGCGCCTGCTCGGTGGTGCGGTCCCGGTGCGCGCCCGCCATCGCGTCGACGAACGCGTCCTGCGCCTCCCACATGTGCTGCGTCGCCAGGAGCAGCGCCTGCCGGCTCAGGCCGGGCCGCGCCTCCGCGATCGCGTGCACCTCCTGCCAGACGCGGTGCACACCGATCCGGTAGGCGTGCATGATCGCGGCCAGCGGCACCCCGATCTCGGCGCGCGTGCGGCCGGTCGCCGCCGCCGGCGCCGTGTCGAAATCGCTGTCGGTGAGCGCCCGCACCATGTAGCTGAGGTTGTCGTGCACCGCGGCGGTCACCATCTCCTCGGAGACCGCGCCGGCATCGGCGTAGAACGGGATCTCGCTCCGGATGGCCTCGACGACGGCCACCGTGATCTCACCCATCCGCGCGGTCAGGGCATCGCGGATCTGCGCGATCTCGGCGTCGACGGATGCACTCACGCCTGTCGATTGTGGTGGTTCCCACCGCCGCGCGTGCGGCTTTCGGCTGGCTAGACTCCGGCGCATGGACCTCATCCGGCACCTGCGCTTCTTCGTCGCGGTCGCCGAGGAGCAGCACTTCGGCCGCGCCGCCGACCGGCTCGGCATCACCCAGCCGCCGGTCTCCGCGGGCCTGCGCCGGCTCGAGGAGGCCCTCGGCGTCACGCTCATCGACCGGAGCCGTCGCGGCGCGGACCTCACCCCCGCCGGACGCGAACTGCTGCCGCGGGCCAGGGTGATGGTCCGGGACGCGGACCGGTTCGTCGCGGAGGCGGCGCGCCTCGGGGCCGGCACCGGTGAGCGCCGGGTCGCGCTGTGCGACGCGCTCGGCGCCGCGGTGGCCGCGGCGTGCGCCGCCGCCCTCTCCCCCGGGATCGACGGTGCGCCGCTCACCCTCTCCGCGGGCGCCTCGCCGCAGCTCGCCCGGGCGGTGGCCGAGGACCTCCTGGACGTCGCGGTGGTCGAGCACCCCGTGCTCGGGGACGGCGCACCGTCGGGACCCGTGATCGCGCTGCCGCGGGACTTCCTGGTGCCCGAGGGATTCCGCTCGCCACGGCTGCGCGACCTGTCGGCACTGGCGGTGGCGCTGCCGCCCCGCGCGGCGAATCCGCCCGCGGCCGATCTGCTCCTGGACCGGCTCACGGCGCGGGGCATCACTTCGACGGTCCTCATCACCGAGACCGAGGCGGCCGCGCACGCCGCCGTGGCCGCGGGCCTGGCGTTCACCCCCGTCGCCGCCGGCGACGGCACCCCCGCCGGGACCGCCCGCCGCCCGGCGACGGACTTCCCGCTGCGGGTCAAGGTCCTGGGCCGCCGCGACCACGCGGACGCGGCGCGGCTCGAATCGGTGCTGTGGCGGCTGGGCCGGTGACCGCGGCCGGGCGGATCGACGCCGTCTTCGCCGACGCCGGGTGCAACGGCTGGCTGCACGCCCGCGTCGTGGGCCATCCGTCGGATCCGGTAGCCGCACTGTCCGTCGGCGGGGAGCAGCCCGTCGTGCCGGCATCGGTCTACAAGGTGCTGCTCCTCGTCGCCGCGGCGCGCGCCGTCGACGCCGGTCGCCTCGACGCCCGCACCCGGATCGTCGTCGACCCCGCGGTCTCGACGCCCGGCCCCACCGGCATCGCGACACTCTCGGACCCGGTCGAGATGAGCGTGCGCGACCTGCTGCGCTCGATGATCGCGGTCTCGGACAACGCGGCGGCGGGCGTGCTGATGCGCCTCGTGGGCCTGGACGCGGTGCAGCGGACCGCCCGCGACCTGGGGCTGCACGGCACCCGCATCGTCGGCGGCGATGCCGAGATCCACGCGGCGATGATGGCGGAGACCGATACGCACACCGTCGCGGAGGCCTTCGCAGCGCTCGCCGACGACGATCTCGCGAGGCCCGTGCGCGCCTACGACCCGACCTTCGGGAGCGCCACCACGGCCGCGGACATGACCGCCCTGCTCGCCGCTGTCTGGTCCGATACGGCCGCGTCGACCGAAGAGTGCGCGTTCGCGCGGTCCGCACTCGCCGGCCAGGTCTTCCGGCACCGCATCGCCTCCGGCTTCGGCTCGGCGCCGTCGATCGCGGGGAAGACGGGGACCCTGGGCGCGCTCCGCAACGAGGTCGCGGTCGTCGCCTACCCGGGCGAGTACCCCGTCGCGGTGGCGGTGTTCACGCACGCGGCGCGCAACGATCCGAGCCTGCCGCGGGTGGACGCCGCCATCGGAACGGTGGCGGCCCTCGCGGTAGACGCGCTTCGAACACCTTTGGACCTGCACTGATAGCGAACCGCTATCGTCGGCGCCGGTTTCGCTCTTTGGCGGGTATCGATGGCACGGGTTGACTGGGGCGCATGCGCTCCGTCCCGACCAGGCCCGCCCGCTCCGCTCCCGGCGTCGCCCCGACCCGATCCGCCCGCAGCGGCGCGGCCGTCCTCGTGACCGCCGCCCTCGCGGGCTCCCTCGTCGCCTGCTCCGAGGACGACGTGGTGACGAAGTTCGCGACCGCCCTCTCCGGGCGCGACGCCTCCCACGCCGCCAACCTCACCTCGGACCCCGAGTCCGCGACGAAGGCGCTGCAGGCCACCTTCGACGGCATGGGGGACGCGAAGCCGACCGTCACCGCCGGCAAGGACGGAGAGGACCGGACGCTCACCTGGTCGTGGGCACTCCCGCGTAAGCACGGCGTGCGGTTCACCACCAAGGTCGCGGCCGGGGGCGGGAAGGTGACCTGGGCGCCGACCGTCGTGCATCCCGACGCCACCGCCGAGGGCGCGCGCCTGCTCTACGCCGACGAGAAGCCGTACGGCACCTCGGTGGTGGATCGGAAGAACGCGCCGTTCATGACCTGGCAGACGGTCACCGTCGTGAATCTGGACCCGGCGAAGGCGGCCTCCGCCGCGGACGCCCTCGCCACCCGGCTCGCCGCCGCCGACCCGACGGTCAGCGCCGCCGGGCTCCGGAAGACGGTGGAGGGCAAGGACTCCCCCACCGCCGTCATCTCCCTGCGCGCAGCGGACGCGAAGAAGGTCGGCACCCTGACCGGGATCGACGGGGTGACCGTCCGCGAGGAGGGGCGCCTGCTCACCGCGGCGCCGGTGCTGCGCTCGCCGGTCGTGGCGGGCCTGGAGGAGCGGTGGCGCAGCGCGGTCGACGCCGCGGCCGGCGCTTCGGTCACCGTCGTCGACGGCGAGGGCAAGCCGCTGCGGCTCGTCGACTCCTTCCCCGCCGCCCAGGTGCAGCCGGTGCGGACCACGCTCGACGCGGGACTGCAGCGCGCCGCGAACGCGGCCGTCGCCGGCGAGAAGCGCGCGACGATGCTCGTCGCGATCCGCCCGTCGACGGGCGGCATCCTGGCGGTCGCCCAGAACGCGGCCGCCGACAAGCAGGGCCCCGTCGCGCTCACCGGCCTCTACGCTCCCGGCTCCACCTTCAAGACCATCACCACCGCGGCCGCCCTGGACGCCGGGATCACCACGCCCGACGCGCAGCTCGCCTGTCCCGGCCGCGCGACCTTCGGCGACCGCACCATCCCGAACGAGAACGAGTTCGCCCTCGGCACCGTGCCCCTGCACACCGCCTTCGCGAAGTCGTGCAACACCACGATGGCGGGCCTGGGCACCAGGCTCGGCGACACCGCGCTCACCGACACGGCCAAGCGCTTCGGCCTGGGCGTCGACTTCACCCTGCCGGGTGTCACGACGGTGACCGGCTCGGTCCCCGCCGCGCGCACCCCCGCCGAGCGGGTAGAGGAGTCGATCGGCCAGGGCCGGGTCACCGCCTCGCCCTTCGGGTTGGCCGTCGTCGAGGCCTCGCTCGCCGCCCGCACGACGGTCCGGCCCTCGCTGTTCGACGGTGAGCCCGCCCCGGCGAACGCGCAGCCCCAGCCGATCGATCCCGGCGTCGCCGACGCCCTGCGCGCGGCGATGCGCGAGACGGTGACGTCCGGGACGGCGACGGCGCTGCGCGACATCGAGGGCCTCGGCGGCAAGACCGGGACCGCCGAGTTCGGCGACAACACCCACGCGCACGGCTGGTTCGCCGGCATCGTCGGCGATCTCGCGTTCGCGACCCTCGTCGTCTCCGGCGAGAGCTCGGGCCCCGCGGTCTCCGTGAGCGGCGCCTTTCTCCGCGGCGCGGGCGGCGATCTTCCCTGACTCGACTGTGCGATCGCACGTCGTGTTGCTAACCTGAATATCATCTTCAGGATGAAAGGGGTTTCCATGGCGTTCCGCCACTCGCGCGGCAGCAGGACTCTGCCCACCGCGCTCGCCGCGTTCGGCGTGCTCTCGATGACCTTCGTCTCCCCGATCACGGTGGGGACCGCGAACGCGCTCGAGCCGTGCCCGCCCGGACAGACGCCGTTCTGGAACGGCAAGAACTGCGTCATGCAGCTGTGCACCCCGCCCTACAACCCGACGTTCCCGCCGTGCACGATGCCCGCACCCACCGCCCCGCCGGCCGCCGTCCCGACGGCTCCGGCGGCTCCCGGCGCGATCCCGGGCCAGCCCTTCTGACCGCACTCGGTTCGGCGCCGGCCGGGCCGCGCGCGGCCCCGGATCGTCGCCGTTGCTGACCTGCGCGTTGCCGACCGGGAATCACCCGGCGCGGGAGTAGTGTTCGGCGCGTGCCCCGCACCGACACCAGTGTCCCCTCGATCCGCGGCGCAGTCACGGGTGCGGTCTCGTTCCTGGTGCTCGCACTCCTCGCCTGGGGGGCGATCGCCACGGTGACGCCCCCGGCCCCCGGCCCCGCCGACGCACCGGCGGCGGTCTTCAGCGCCGACCGTGCGCGGGTCCATCAGGAACGGATCAGCGCGACACCTCATCCCACCGGCTCGGCCGCGGCCTCGGATGTCCGGCGGTACATCCTCGACCAGCTCGGAGCCGCGGGGATCGCCACCCGGGTGCAGGACGCTGTCGGTTCCACGGACGTCCTGGGCGGTGTCGCCCTCGCGCGCGTGCAGAACGTGATCGCGACGCTGCCGGGCTCCGGCTCGTCGGGAACGCTCTTCCTGGTGGCCCACTACGATTCGGCGACGATCTCGCACGGCGCGGGAGACGACGGCGCGGGCGTCGCAACCCTGCTGGAGACCGCGCGCGCCCTCCGCGCGGGCGCCGCCTTGCGCAACGACGTCGTGCTGGTCTTCACCGACGCGGAGGAGGCGTGCCTGTGCGGCGCCGAGGCGTTCGTGAATCAGGATCCCGCCGCCGCGCGCGGGGGCGTCGTCCTGAACTTCGAATCGCGCGGATCCTCGGGCCCCGCCATCATGTTCGAGACGAGCCGGGGCAACGCCGACCTCGTCGCCGCGTACGCGAAGGCGGCTCCCCGCCCGGTCGCCACCAGCTTCGCGGCGGCGGTCTACCGCCTGCTCCCCAACGACACCGACTTCTCGCCCTTCCGCGACGACGACCGGTTCGCCGGGCTCAACACGGCGTACATCGACGGCTCCGCCGCCTATCACCAGCCGCAGGACGACATCGCCCACCAGTCGGCGGAGTCGCTGCAGCACATGGGCGACGGCGGCCTGGCGATGGCGCGGGCCCTCGGCGTCGCGGATATCGCCGCCCTGACGCAACCCGCCGGCGGCGATGCCACCTACTTCCCGGTGCTCGGCCGCCTCGTCCGGTACCCCGGCGGATTCGTCTGGCCGATCGCGATTCTCGCGCTGCTCGCCGTCGGGGCGGCCGCCGTCGTCGTGGTGCGGGGCGGGGTGCTCACCGCTCCCCGCCTGGCCGCGTGCATCGCGTGGGGCCTCGCGCCGCTGCTCGGCGTCGTCGCGGCGACCTTCGTCCTGTGGCGGGGCCTCCTACTGGCGCAGCCCGGATACGGACAGTTCGCCGACCCGTGGGTGCCGGGCTGGTACCGGGTCGCCGTCGTCGCGCTGGTGTTCACGACGGTGCTCGCCTGGCTCGCCCCGCTCCGCAGGCGGTTCGGGACCGCCGCGCTCACCGTCGGTGCGCTGGCCTGGGTGGCACTACTCGGCGTCGTCGCCGCGGCGCTCATCCCGGGCGGTTCGTACCTCCTCGCCCTCCCCGCGCTGCTCGGCGCCCTGGCGGTGATTGCCGGCGTCCGCACGCGGTGGGGCCTGCCGGTGCAGCTGGCCGCCGCGGCCGTGACGGTGCTGATCCTGGCGCCGACGGCAGCGATCTTCTTCCCTGCGACCGGCGTGCGCCTGGCGGCACCGTCGGCCGTCTTCGTCGCGATCATCGCGATCGTGCTGCTGCCGCTGCTGGACACCCTGCTCCCGGGCCCGTCGACCGGCTCCCGGCGCCTCGTCCGGGCGGCACCGGCGCTGGCGACCGCGCTGGTCGCGGCGCTGGCGATCGGCGGGGGCCTCGCCGCGAACCGGCCGTCCGCGGTGCACCCGGTACCCGTCGCCCTGCGGTACCTCCTCGACGCCGACACCGGGAAGGCGTACTGGGCGCGGCCCGGCGCCGACCCGACGGGGTGGACCGGCCCCCTCGTCCAGCGACGCGAGGACCTGTCGGCGGCGTTCCCGATGCTCAAAGGCCGGAGCACCGGCACGACGACGGTCGGCGATGCTCCCGTCGCGGCCCTCGCCCCGGCGGACGTGCGCGTGGTGTCCGAGCGCGTCGAGAACGGCAATCGACTGCTGCAGCTACACGTCACCTCGGGGCGCGGGGCCCGCGTCCTGCAGCTCACCCAGGAGGAGGGCGTCGTCCTCGCCGCGTCCGCCCGCGGGCGCGCTGTGCCGGTCGACGACGGCTTCACGCTGCGTTTCCACGGCCTGCCCGCCGAGGGTCTGGACGTGGCCCTCACGGTCGAGGGCACGTCACGGCTGCGGATCCGGGTCGAGGACGCGAGCGACGGGATCGACGCACTGCCCGGCTTCGTACCGCGCCCGGAGGGCGTCAGCGCGCTCGGCGGGCACACCGCGGAGATGGCGATCGTCGCCCGCACCGTGACGCTCTGAGCCGCGGCCGCGGCGCTCCGCCTACGATCGACGGGTGTTCGTCAAGGTGTGTGGGCTGCGGACCGTCGAGACCGTCGATGCGGCGGTCGACGCCGGAGCCGATGCGGTGGGCTTCGTCTTCGCGCCCGGAAGCGTTCGGCTGATCGAACCCGCGGCGGCGGCCGAACTGATCGCGCGCGTGCCGGAGCGGGTCGAGACCGTCGGGGTCTTCCGCGGGCAGCCCATCGACGAGGTGCTGCGGCTGGCCCGCGCATCCGGCGTCGGCACGATCCAGTTGCACGGCGACGAGCCCGGCGACCATTTCGTGCGCGCCGCCGCCGCGGGCTTCCGCACGATCCGCGCGATCTCCGCCGCGCGGTACACCGAATCCGGTCACGGCGGCGACGAGCGTCTGCTCATCGATGCGACGGTGCCCGGCTCCGGCGCGACCTTCGATCCCGCGGACCTGCCGGTCCCGCCCCGCGCCGACTGGCTGCTCGCCGGCGGCCTGCGCCCCGACAACGTGGCCGCGCTCATCGCCGCGTTCGGGCCCTCGGGCGTGGACGTCTCCAGCGGCGTCGAGTCCGCACCCGGAGTGAAGGACCCGTCGCTGATCCGCCGCTTCGTCGCCGCGGCCCGCCCCTGACCTGCCCGTTCCCGCTCGGGCTCCGTCCCCTACGGGGAGTAGTATTCCCGCTGTGTTCCGCCCAGCCCGCCCCGAAGCCACGGTCCGTGGCGTCGCGGTGGGCGCGGTCTCCTTCGCCGCGAGCCTGACGGCGCACGCCGTCGCCATGCGGACCTCGTCGATGCCCGGGCACGCGATGCCGGCCGGCGCGACGCCGCACCACGTGATGCCCTCCGGGTCGATGCCGCAGCACGTGATGCCCGACGGCAGTGTCATGAGCGGCTCCACCATGGGACACGACATGGGCGGCCACGCGATGCACTCGATGCCGTCGATGGACATGACGGCGATGCCCGGCGCACCGTCGGTCCCCCTGAGCGCGCTGCTGCTGCTGGCGGCGGTGTGCGCGGTCCTCGGGGCGGTCGCCGCGCGTCCGCGGACCGCCGGTCCGCGCGGGGTCGCCGCGCTGCTGCTCCTCGGCCAGGGCGCGGGCCACCTCGCGCTGGGCGTGACGATGGGGCATCTCGCGATGAGCCCGGTAATGGCAGTCGCGCACGTCGGGGCCGCGATCGTCGCCGGTGCCGTCATCGCGGGCGCCGAGCACGCCCTGCGGGTCGCGCTCGCCACACTCACCCCCCTGACCCCGACCTGGCGGACACGGGCGCGCCCCGTCGTCGCCCCGGTCTGGACCTTCCGCGCCGTCCCCCTCCCCGTGCTCGCGCGACACGGGGCACTGCGCGCGCCGCCCTGCTGACACCCTCACCCTTTTCCTCCGCCCGGATCGGCCCCGCGCCGCCCGGGCTTCCCGCGCGTACGCGCACAACCCCGTGAGGTGTCCTCATGTCAGTTACCGATTCGGCGGCCGAGAACGCGCCGCCGACCGAAGCCACTCCCCCCACCGCGCCGTCGGCGCGGCCCGGGTGGCGCGCCGCGATCCTGCGGCTGCACTTCTACGCGGGCCTGCTGGTGGGCCCGTTCCTGCTCATCGCGGCGATCAGCGGCGGCCTGTACGCCGCGGCGCCGACCGTCGAGAGGTTCGTATACGCCGACCAGCTCGAGGCGCGGACGGACGGTCCCGCCCTGCCGTTGGCGGAGCAGGTCGCCGCCGCGCAGGCGTCCCGTCCCGGGCTACCGCTCGCGGCGGTGCGGACCGGCGACGGCCCCGGGCTCACCACTCGGGTGCTGTTCGACGATCCGTCGCTCGCCCCGGACGGCCGGCAGCTCGCCGTGTACGTCGATCCCGCGTCGGCGCAGGTCCAGGGCGCACTCCCCGTGTACGGCTCCGTCGAGGCCCTCCCGATCCGGTTCTGGATCGACCGGCTGCACGTCGACCTGCACCTCGGCGACGTGGGCCGGTTCTACAGCGAACTGGCGGCGTCGTGGCTGTGGGTCGTCGCGCTCGGCGGCTTCTACCTGTGGTGGCGGCACCGTCGGGGGAACCCCCTCCGGATGCTGGCCTACGACCGCAGGGCCCGCGGCCGCGGCGGCAGGATGAGCCGGCACGCCGCCGTCGGCACCTGGCTGCTCCTCGGGCTGCTGTTCTTCTCCGCGACGGGCCTGACGTGGTCGAAATACGCGGGCGAGAACATCGGCCAGCTCCGCGCGGAGCTGGGGTGGACCAAGCCCGCGCTGTCCACCTCGCTCACGCCGGGCGGCGAGCACGGTGGCGGCGGCGAGCACGCCGATCATCAGATGCCGATGGCCGCACCGAAGGTCTCCCCGGAGGTCGCCGCGCAGACCCGCGCGCGGAACATCGCGGTGCTGGACCGGGCCGTCGCGGAGGCGGCGTCCCGGGGCGTCGACGGTGCCGTCCAGGTCTCGGTCCCGACGGATCCGAACGTCGCGATCACGGTCGCCCAGACCCGCCAGCCGTGGCGGATGGGCATCGACTCCGCGACCGTGGATCCGGCGACGGGGCAGGTGATCACGGTGCTCGCGTTCGCGTCGTGGCCGCTCTTGGCCAAGGCGACGGAGCTCCTGATCAACACTCATATGGGCTGGCAGTTCGGTCTGCTCAACCAGATCGCATTGGTTGCGTTCGCCGCACTTCTCGTGACGGTGATCGTCCGCGGCTACCTCATGTGGTGGCAGCGGCGGCCGAAACGCGGCGGGCTCCCGAAGCCGCCGGCGCGGGGCGCGATCCGGAAGGTCGAACCGTCGCACGCGATTCCGGCGATTCTGGGCATCGCTTTCCTGGGCTGGTTCCTGCCGGTGTTCGGTGTCTCGCTGCTCGCGTTCGTGGTCCTCGATCTTGCGATAGGCGTGGCTAAGAGGGGTAGGGCTAACCTAAGAAAATAGCCCCTGACCTGCACAAAGGGTCGCCTTGCCTGCGTTGCACGATCGCTGGAACGGTTCTAGAGTCGGTCCCATGAAGCTCACGGATGCACTCGAAGAGAAGTTCAACGATCAGATCACGCTCGAGTTCGAGGCCTCGCTGGTCTACCGGCAGTTGGCCATCGAGATGGAGATCCGTGATCTGCCGGGCATCGCGGCATGGCTGCGGCACCAGGCCGACGAGGAGATCGTCCACGCCAACAAGTGGATCGATCACCTCTCGGACCGCGACAACCACCCGAAGATCGGCGCCTCGGCCGCCCCGAAGGTGGACGTGAAGACCGTCCTGGACGTCTTCAACGTCGCGCTGGAACACGAGCGCCGCGTGTCGGATTCGATCCGCGACCTGTACCGGGCCGCGAACGACGACATCGACTCGAAGAGCCTCATCCAGTGGTTCGTCAACGAGCAGGTCGAGGAAGAGGCGACGGTCAGCGAGATCGTCGGCCGCCTCAAGCTGATCGACGGTGACGGCCCCGGCCTCCTGCGTCTCGACGAGGAGCTGGGCTCGCGCCCGACGCGCACCACCGAGGCCTGATCAAGCCACCTATTGCAGCCCGGGAAACGGGGTCCTCCGCTCGCGGAGGGCCCCGTTTTTCGTCGCCACCCGCCCACGCGCTCCCGCCCGTCGCCCGCCCCCGCCCCGCCTCGCCCCGTGCCGTCCCGTCCCCCGCGCTCCCTAGCGGGGCGGGAGCAGCGGATCGGGGTCGACGATTCTGGCCGTGCGTGCTATTTTTTGACCATGCGGCCAGAAAATGAGACGAGCGGCCAGAGATCGTTCATCGAAGAGGCTCGCCGCCGCCAGATCATCGCCGCGGCGGTCGAAGTCCTCGCCGACGAGGGCTACGGCCGCGCCACCCTCTCCCGCATCGCGCAGCAGGCCGGGATCTCGAAGGGCGTGATCTCCTATCACTTCGACGGCAAGGACGACCTGATGCGACAGGTCGTGATCCAACTGTTCGTGGCCGGAGCGGAGTTCATGGGCCCGCGCCTCGCCGAGCAGCACACCGCGACCGACATCCTGCGCACCTACATCGCCACCAACCTCGAGTACATCAAGGAGCAACGCAGATTCCTCGGCGCCATGGTCGAAGTGGTTCTCAACCTGCGGAACCCGGACGGCACCCCGGCCTTCAGCCCGAGCGACGGCGAGAAGGAGATGCTCGCGCCGCTCGCCGGGATACTGCGCGACGGGCAGGAATCCGGCGAGTTCTCCGCCGAGTTCGAGCCCACGATCATGGCCCGTCTGATCCGCGACGCGATCGACGGCGCCGCCGGCCGGGCCGCCCGCGAATCCGCGTTCGACATCGACGCCCACGCCGATCAGATGATCCGGACCTTCCTCGCAGCGGTGCAGCCCTCGCCGCACGGACCCGCACCCCTCGTACCGTCGGAGGACACCGATGACTGAGACCACGTCCGCCCCCGCCGATCGCACCGACACCGTCGACCCCGCCCCGATCGCGTGGAGCACCCTCGTGCCCGTCCTCGCCGTGAGCGCGGTCGCCGCGGCGTTCGGTGCGAGCAAGTACCACCTCTTCGGCGACGAGCTGTACTTCATCGCCGCCGGCCACCACCTGTCCGTGAGCTACGCCGACCAGGGGCCGATCCTGCCGCTGCTCGCGCTTCTCGGCGACGCGATGCCCGGCGATTCCCTGGTGCTCTTCCGCCTGCCATCGGTGCTCATCACGCTGGTCGGGATCCTGCTGTCGGCGTTGATCGCCCGCGAACTGGGCGGCGGTCGCTTCGCGCAGACCCTCACCGCGGGCGCGTACGCCACGTCCACGTTCCTGCTGCTGCAGTCCTCTCTGCTCGCCACCAACGCGATCGACACCCCGCTGTGGGTCGCCATCACCTGGCTGGTGGTGCGCTGGGTGCGTACCCGGCAGGACCGGCTCCTGTTCGCCGCGGGCGTCGTCACCGCGATCGACATGCAGGTCAAGTGGCTGATCCCCGTCTTCTGGGGGTGCGTGATCGTCGCGTCCCTGATCTGGGGCCCGCGGGAACTCTGGCGGCGCCCGGCGCTGTGGGCCGGTGGCGCGTTCACCGTGATCACGATGGTCCCCGCGCTGCTCTGGCAGGCCGAGCGCGGATGGCCCTATCTGCAACTCACGAGTCAGGTGGCCGAGGAGAGCCAGTACGCGGGCGGGCGCATCGCCTTCGTCCCGATCATGTTGCTCACCGCCGGCGTGCTCGGCGCACTACTCCTGCTCTACGGCCTCTACGCACTGCTGCGGTCGGATCGGTTCCGCCCCTACCGGTTCTTGGCGCCCGCGTTCGTCCTGCTGGTGCTCGTCTTCATCGCCACCGCGGGTCGGCCGTACTACCCCGGCGGCATGCTGCCGGTGATCATCGCCGCCGGCGCCGTCGCGTTCGAGGCGCTCCCCGCGCCGAAACTGCGACTGGCGGTCACCGCGCCGCTGTCGATCCTCGCGATCGGATCCATCGTCGTGAGCCTGCCGTTCACGCCCGAATCGGAGATCACCGAACCGAAGTCGGTGATGGAGGCGGGCATGCAGATCTCCGTGTACGGCCAGTTCGGCTGGCCCGAGCTGACCCGCGCGGTCGAGGAGTCGATCACGGCACTGCCTGAGGGCGAACGACCGCAGGCGATCGTCGCCAGCTCCTACTGGCAGGCGTCCGCTCTGCAGTACTACGGCAGCGGCCTGCCTCCGGTGTTCAGCCCGAGCCGCGGCTACGGCTTCTTCGGCGAACCCGAGGATTCGGCGACGACGGTGCTCCGCGTCATCAACTCCGACGCCGACCTGCAGGACGACATGTGCGACCGGGCCCGCACGCTCCGGCGGTTCGACTACCGGCTGGGCTTCCCCACCGCGTCGACCGGTGTGGACATCCGGCTCTGCCACCCGCGGGCACCGTGGTCCCGGCTCTGGCCCGAACTGCGCCGCATGTAGCGCCGGCGCGCTCGGCCGATGCTCGCGCCCCGTCAGACCAGCTGATCGAGCGCGATCTCGAAAGCGGTGGCGGCCACCAGGGTCGTGCTCGCGGACCGGGCACGGCAGCGTTCGAGCGCGGTGCCGATGGTGCGCGAGACGTCGCCGAAGATCGCTTCGTCCGAGACCTCGACCTCGCCCTCCATGAGCATCGCGAAGGCGCGGGCCATCCCGCAGTTCGCGATGAAGTCGGGCACCACGGCGACGCACCGGTCGGCGTGCTCGTACACCGGCCCGTAGAAGATCTCGGGGTCGGCGAAGGGCACGTTGGCCCCGGAGGCGACCACGTCGAGACCCGCGTCGATCATCGCGTCGACCTGCGCGCGGGTGACGAGACGCGATGCGGCGCACGGGAGGAAGACCTCGGCGCCGATCGACCAGATCCGCTCGCCCGCCTCCTCGGCGGTCAGCAGCTCATCGGAGACCAACCGGTTGCCCCGCTTGGCGAGGAAGAGATCGGTGATCTCGTCCGCGCTGATCCCCTCGGGCCGGACCAGCCCGCCGTCGCGGTCCAGGATGCCGACGATCTGCGCTCCCGCCTGCGCCGCGTAGTACGCGGCCGCGGCGCCGACGTTGCCCCACCCCTGCACGATCACGCGTTTGCCCTCGAGGGAGCCGCCGTAGACGCGGTAGTAGTGCCGCACGGATTCCGCGACGCCCCAGCCGGTGATGAGGTCGGCCACGGAGTACCGCCGCCCGTGATCGGGTGTGAACCGCGGGTCCTCCACGATCTTCGCGATCCCGAGCCGCAATTGGCCGACGCGCTGCACGTGGTCGCGGCCGTCGGAAGCGAAGTGGCCGTTGACCACTCCTTCTTGCGGGTGCCACAGGCCGTAGCTCTCCGTGATCGGAACGACCTCCGACTTCTCGTCGACGTTGAGGTCGCCGCCGGTGCCGTAGTACGCCTTGAGCAACGGCGTGACCGCCTTGAACCAGCGCCGCAGCACCTCGTCCTTGCGCGGGTCCGTCGGGTCGAAGTCGATCCCCGATTTGGCGCCGCCGATCGCCGGCCCCGCGACGGTGAACTTCACCTCCATGGTCTTCGCGAGCGACTCCACCTCGCGGCGGTCGAGGCCCCGCCGCATGCGGGTGCCGCCGTCGGCCGCGCCGCCCCGCAACGAGTTGATCACCGTCCAGCCCCGCGCGGAGGTCTCGGGATCGTGCCATTCGAAGACCACCTCGGGCGCCTTCGCTTCGAACCGGGTGAGCAGCTGCTTCATGTCGCTCCTGGGGGACGCGGAATGCCGATGTGAACCCGATCACTGTCGAACCGGCCCGCCCTCGCGAGCAACGCTCCGCCGGACGAACGGACAGAATGCGCACCGCATGCACAGCGTCCCGCCGTGGATCTGGTCAATCTGCCGAGCTGCGGTAGCGCGGCGCCCGGGACACCGGCCGCGCATCGAGCGTCCGCAGCAACGGCATCGCACGGAAGGGCACGATCTCCGACAGCACCACGATGCTGATCGACCGCGCGACCAGCGGCGACCGGCCGATCCTGAGCAGGGTCTCCTGCAGTCCCCCGTGCGACGCGGCCGCCACCCGGCACAGCACGTCGCTCGCGCCCGTGGTCGCGAACGCCTCCAGGACGTTCGGGATGGCGGCCAGTTCCTCCGCGACGGCGCTCAGCTCACCCTGCGCGGTCTCGAGCTGGACGAAGCACTGCACCCCGAAGCCGGCCGCCGCCACGTCGAGGTGGGGCTGGTACCCGGCGATGACGCCCGCACCCTCCAGCTTCTTCAGCCGCGCCTGTACCGTCGCGCGCGCGACCCCGACGCGCCGGGACGTCTCGAGCACCCCGATCTGCGGGGCGCGGTGCAACGAATCGAGGAGCGCGAAGTCGACATCGTCCAATGTCACGGGTTCCAGCATGGCGAGCTCCTCCTAGTCGATTTGACTACATCATTCGCCGACTGGGCGGCGATTCGCAGCAGTTTGGCCAGCCTGAGCCGGCGTTCTTGCCACCGCCCAGCCGTGGCCGGATTGTAGTGACGCACGTTACATCCGGCCCGGAAGGTGAGACGACCATGACGACGAAGACCGCGCCCGAGCAGACCTCTCTTGAGCAGACGCTGACCGACGAGGAGAAGCTCGCCGGCCTCGGCGCCGAGCAGCTGCAGCAGCTCGTCGGGCTCGTCTCCTACGACGCCACGCGCGACGCCTTCCCCGTCAACGGCTGGGACGCGATCGTCTTCGTGGTCGGCAACGCCACCCAGGCCGCGCACTACTACCAGTCCGTGTGGGGCATGGAGCTCATCGCCTACCGCGGCCCGGAGCAGGGCGAGCGCGACCACAAGTCCTTCGTGCTGCGGTCGGGCTCCATCCGGTTCGTGGTCAAGGGCGCGGTCAGCCCGGACAGCCCGCTCGTGCAGCACCACGCCCGCCACGGCGACGGCGTCGTCGACATCGCCCTCGAGGTGCCCGACGTGGACCGCTGCATCGAGCACGCCCGCGCCTGCGGCGCAACCGTTCTCGAGGAGCCGCACGACGTCACCGACGAGCACGGCACCGTCCGCGTCGGCGCCATCGCGACCTACGGGGAGACCAGGCACACCCTCGTTCAGCGCGTCGTCGGCGGTACCCGGTACGACGGTGCCTACCTCCCCGGCTACGTCCCTGCCGCCAGCTCCTTCCGCAAGCGCGACGGCGCCCCCAAGCGCATCTTCCAGGCGCTCGATCACATCGTCGGCAACGTCGAGCTGGGACGCCTGGACGAGTGGGTCGGCTTCTACAACCGCGTCATGGGCTTCACGAACATGGCGGAGTTCATCGGCGACGACATCGCCACCGACTACTCGGCACTCATGTCCAAGGTGGTCGCCAACGGCAACCACCGCGTGAAGTTCCCCCTCAACGAGCCCGCGATCGCCCAGAAGAAGTCCCAGATCGACGAGTACCTCGAGTTCTACCGCGGCCCCGGCGCCCAGCACCTCGCCGTCGCCACGAACGACATCCTCACCGCCGTGGACCAATTACGCGCCGAGGGCGTCGAATTCCTCAACACGCCCGACGCCTACTACGACGACCCCGAACTGCGCGCCCGCATCGGCCAGGTGCGGGTCCCCGTCGAGGAACTGCAGAAGCGGGGCATCCTGGTGGACCGCGACGAGGACGGCTACCTGCTGCAGATCTTCACCAAGCCGATCGGCGACCGCCCCACCGTGTTCTTCGAGATCATCGAGCGGCACGGCTCGCTCGGCTTCGGCAAGGGCAACTTCAAGGCCCTCTTCGAGGCCATCGAGCGCGAGCAGGAGCAGCGCGGCAACCTCTGATCCGACACCACCTCCAGGAGGGTTCCGATGGCCTACTACCGCAGTGTCGGCACGATTCCGCCCAAGCGGCACACCCAGTTCCGGCGCGACGGCGGCGAGCTGTACTACGAGGAACTCGTCGGCGAGGAGGGCTTCTCCTCCGATTCCTCGCTGCTCTACCACCGGGGCATCCCGTCGGCCATCACCTCGGCCGAGCCGTGGGAACCCGGCGACCTGAGCCTGCAGCCCAACGCCCCGCTCCTGCCCCGGCACCTGCGCCTGCACGAGCTGTTCGACGATGCGGCGGCGCGGGCCGCGGATGCCGTCACCGGCCGCCGGCTGGTGCTGGGCAACACGGACGTTCGGATCTCCTACGTGGTCGCGGGGGCACCGTCACCCCTGTACCGCAACGCTATCGGCGACGAGTGCGTGTACATCGAGGAGGGCTCCGGAGTCGTCGAGACGGTCTTCGGCGCGCTCGCGTTCCGCACCGGCGACTACGTGCTGATGCCCCGGGCCACCACGCATCGCTGGCTCCCCACCGAGGGAACGACGGTGCGCGCCTACGTCATCGAGGCGTGCGGCGGGGGCGGCGGCCACATCGCGCCACCGAAGCGGTATCTCTCGCGGTACGGGCAGCTCCTGGAGCACGCCCCGTTCTGCGAGCGGGACCTGCACGGACCGTCGGAGCCCCTGCTGCGCGAGGGCACCGACGTGGAGGTACTGGTCAAGCACCGCTCCGGCAGCGACGTCGGCGGCACGCGGTACACGGTGCCCACGCACCCGTTCGACGTGGTCGGCTGGGACGGCTGCCTGTACCCCTACACGTTCAACGTGGAGGACTTCGAGCCGATCACGGGACGGGTGCACCAGCCGCCGCCGGTGCACCAGGTCTTCGAGGGCAACGGCTTCGTGATCTGCAACTTCGTGCCGCGCAAGGTCGACTACCACCCGCTCTCGATCCCGGTGCCCTACTACCATTCCAACGTCGACTCGGACGAGGTGATGTTCTACGTGGCCGGCGACTACGAGGCGCGCAAGGGCACGGGCATCGGGCCCGGCTCGATCTCGTTGCACCCGGGCGGGCACGCCCACGGCCCGCAGCCGGGCGCGATGGAGGGCAGCATCGGCCTCGAGCGGTTCGACGAGCTGGCCGTCATGGTCGACACCTTCGCGCCGCTGCAGCTGGGTGAGGGCGCGCGGGCCACGGACGACGGTGTCTACTACCGCAGCTGGTCCCGGTGAGCGCGCTGCTCGCCGGGCTGGTGGACGACGCCGGCCTGTTCCCGCCGACGGCGCTCCCGATGGCGGAGGCCGTCGCCCGGCACCGCCGGGACCTCGCCGCCGGTGAGCCGATGCTCACGCACCGCTTCCTGTGCCCCGCCGCCCGGATCGACGAACTCCGCGCGGCGCTCACGGGGAGCGACCGGATCACGCTGGGTCTCATCGGCTCCGGCACGGCGCTGTCCGCAGCGGCGGCCGTGGTCGAGGCCGATCCACGGCTGCGCATCGCGCTGGTCGAGTTCGCCGCCGATCCCGGCCGACTCGGCGCCGAGGTACGGGCCGCGTCCACGTGCGGCGCAGCGGTCTTCGTCGAGCCCGTCGAGCGCGCCGACACCCCGCGGCTGGCCACCGCGCTGACGGGGCTCGGCGCGGGACTGAAGATCCGCTGCGGCGGCGTCCGGGCCGAGATGTTCCCGTCGCCCACCCACGTGGCCGAGGCGCTGCTCGTCGCGGCCGCCGCCGGAGTGCCCGTCAAGGCGACCGCGGGGTTGCATCACGCCGTGCGGCATCGGGATCCGCGCACCGGCTTCGTGCATCACGGCTTCCTCAACCTCGTCGTCGGCGCCGCCCGCGCGGCCCTCGACGGCGGGCGGGACGACGTCGCCGAGGCGCTCTCGATCACCGACGGCGCGGCGCTGGCCGCGGAGGCCGCGGAGCTCGCACCCGAATCGGTCACCACGACCCGTCGGCTCCTCGCCTCTTACGGTTCCTGCAACACCGCGGTCCCACCCGCGGAGACCGCCGCGCTCGGCCTCGCCCCCGTCGCCCCCGAACGAGAAGGACACAGATCGTGACCACCACCTGGGCACCCGTGCCCGCCGACTCCGGCTTCGGCGTCGAGAACCTGCCCTACGGCGTCTTCCGCCCCACCGGCGGTGCGCCCCGCGCGGGCGTGCGCATCGGAGAGCACGTGCTCGATCTCGCCGCCGCGCTCGGCGACCCGGTGTTCGCGGCACCGTCGCTCAACGCCTTCCTCGCCCGCGGCCGCCGGGCCTGGAGCGCCACCCGCGCCGAGATCGTCTCGCTGCTCACCGATCCCGCACGTGCGCGGGAGGGTGCTGCGCACCTGTACGCGCTCGGGGACGTGACCCTGCAGCTGCCCTTCGAGGTGGCCGACTACGTCGACTTCTACGCCAGCGAGCACCACGCCACCAACCTGGGCCGCCTCTTCCGGCCCGATTCCGCCGCGCTGCTGCCGAACTGGAAGCACCTGCCCGTCGGCTACCACGGCCGCGCGGGCACCGTCGTCGCCTCGGGGACGCCCGTGGTCCGCCCCGCCGGTCAGCGGAAGGCACCGTCGGACGACGCCCCGACTTTCGGTCCGTCCGTACGCCTGGACATCGAGGCCGAGCTCGGCTTCGTGGTCGGGGCCGGCAGCGACCTCGGAAAGCCGGTGGGCACGGCGGATTTCGCTGAGCACGTCTTCGGCGTCTGCGTCGTCAACGACTGGTCGGCGCGCGACATCCAGGCCTGGGAGTACGTGCCGCTGGGCCCCTTCCTCGGCAAGAGTTTCGCGACCTCGATCTCGCACTGGATCACGCCCCTCGAGGCGCTGGAGGCGGCCCGCGTGGAGACGCCCACCCAGTCGCCCGAGCCGCTGCCGCACCTGCGCGACACCGAGAACTGGGGCCTGGACATCGATCTGGAGGTCGAGCTGCACGGCACCATCGTCTCCCGCCCGCCCTACGCCCAGATGTACTGGTCGCCCGCGCAGATGCTCGCGCACCTGACCTCGAACGGCGCAAGCCTGCGCACCGGCGACCTGTTCGCCTCCGGCACCGTCTCCGGCCCGGAGCGCGATCAGCGCGGGTCCTTCATCGAACTCACCTGGAACGGCGCGGAACCGCTGCGCCTGCCCGACGGTACTGAGCGCACCTTCCTGGAGGACGGGGACGTCGTCAGCCTGCGCGCCAGCGCCCCCGGGACCAGCGGCGCGCGCATCGCACTCGGCGAGGTCACCGCGACCATCGGCCCCACCCCGGCCTGACACGCGCACCGTCGAACACGCCCCTCGATCGTCGGATGGCTCCCCATGTCCATGGACATGGGGAGCCATCCGACGATCGAGGGAGTGAACGCCCCGCTAGGGCGCGGCACCCGGTCTAGACCAGCAGCTCCGCGATCTGCACCGTGTTCAGCGCAGCGCCCTTGCGCAGGTTGTCACCGCTGATGAACAGCGCCAGGCCGCGGCCCTCGGGCACGCCCGGATCCTGGCGGATACGGCCGACGAGCGAGTCGTCGGCACCCGCGGCGGCGAGGGGCGTGGGCACGTCGACCAGCTTCACGCCCGGCGCCGAGGCCAGCAACTCCTGCGCCCGCGCCACCGACAGCGGCGAGGCGAACTCGGCGTTGATCGACAGCGAGTGGCCGGTGAGCACCGGCACGCGCACGCAGGTGCCCGACACCAGCAGCTCCGGCAGGCCCAGGATCTTGCGGGACTCGTTGCGCAGCTTCTGATCCTCGTCGGTCTCGCCCGACCCGTCGTCCACGATGGCGCCGGCCAGCGGCAACACGTTGAAGGCGATCGGCGCGACGTACTTCACCGGTTCGGGGAACGAGACGGCCGAGCCGTCGTGCACCAGCTTCTCCGCCTCGGGCTCCACCGCACGTACCTGGGAGACGAGCTCCTCCACGCCGGCCAGACCCGAACCGGAGACCGCCTGGTACGAGGAGACGATGAGCCGCTGCAGGCCCGCCTCGTCGTGCAGCACCTTGAGCACCGGCATCGCGGCCATGGTCGTGCAGTTGGGGTTCGCGATGATGCCCTTCTTCAGGTCGCGGACCTGCTCCGGGTTCACCTCCGAGACGACCAGCGGAACATCGGGATCCTTGCGGAAGGCGCTCGAGTTGTCGATGACGGTGACGCCGGCGGCCGCGAAGCGCGGCGCCTGCACGCGGGACATGGTGGCCCCGGCGCTGAACAGCGCGATGTCGAGCCCCGCCGGATCGGCGGTCTCGGCGTCCTCGACGACGATCTCGCGATCACCGAAGGGCAGCTTCTTGCCCGCCGAGCGCGACGAGGCGAAGAACCGCACCTCGTCGGCCGGGAAGTCCCGGTCCAGCAGCAGCTGCCGCATGACGGCGCCCACCTGGCCGGTGGCGCCGACGACTCCTACGCGTACACCCATGACCTATCGCCCCGTTCCGCCGTACACGACGGCCTCTTCGTCCGCGCCCAGGCCGAAGGCGTCGTGCAGCACCTTGACGGCCTCATCGAGCTCGGTGTCGCGGATCAGCACCGAGATCCGGATCTCCGAGGTGGAGATCAGCTCGATGTTGATGCCCGCCTTCGACAGCGCCTCGCAGAAGGTGGCGGTGACGCCGGGATGGCTCTTCATGCCGGCGCCCACGAGGGAGACCTTGCCGACGTGATCGTCGTAGACGACCGAGTCGAAGCCGATCTCGCGGCGCAGGGCCTCGAGCTTCTCGACGCCCAGCGGGCCGAGCTCGCGCGGCAGCGTGAAGGTGATGTCGGTGCGGCCCGTGTCCACCTTGGACACGTTCTGCAGCACCATGTCGATGTTGATCTCCGCATCGGCGATGGCGCGGAAGACGCGGGCCGCGTAGCCCGGCTTGTCCTCCAGGCCGACGACGGTGATCTTCGCCTCGCTCCGATCGTGGGCGACGCCGGTGAGAATTGCCTCTTCCACGGGGATGTCCTCCATTGATCCGGCGACGATGGTGCCGGGCTTGGTCGAGTACGACGAGCGCACGTGAACGGGAACGTTGTAGCGGCGCGCGTACTCCACGCACCGGAGCATGAGCACCTTCGCGCCGCAGGCCGCCATCTCGAGCATCTCCTCGAAGGAGACCTTCTCGAGGTGCTTGGCGTTGGGCACGATGCGCGGGTCGGCGGTGTAGATGCCGTCGACGTCGGTGTAGATCTCGCAGACGTCGGCGTTCAGCGCGGCCGCGAGGGCCACCGCCGTCGTGTCGGAGCCGCCACGGCCGAGCGTGGTGACGTCCTTGGTGTCCTGCGAGACGCCCTGGAAGCCCGCGACGAGCACGATTTTGCCGTCGTCGATCGCGGCCTGGACGCGCCCGGGCGTGACGTCGATGATCTTCGCCGCGCCGTGTCGGCTGGTGGTGATGACGCCGGCCTGCGAGCCCGTGAAGGACTGCGCCTCGGCGCCGAGGGAATGGATGGCCATCGCGACGAGCGCGTTGGAGATGCGCTCGCCCGAGGTGAGCAGCATGTCCATCTCGCGGGCGGGCGGCGCAGGGCACACCTGGTTGGCGAGATCGAGCAGCTCATCGGTGGTATCGCCCATCGCGGACACGACGACGACGACGTCGTTGCCGGCGCGCTTGGTCTCGACGATCCGTTCGGCCACGCGCCGGATGCGCTCGGCGGAGGAGACGGAGCTGCCTCCGTACTTCTGGACGACGAGTGCCACGTGGAACCTCTCCGTTGCGGTCTTCGATGTGCGTGTCGATCCTACCGACCTGGGTTCTTCGGTCCGGAGGGCACCGCTCCAAGCGGTGCGCAACCCACCGTTCAGCGACATCGCGGATAATCGATGCGAACGCGAACTTCAGGAGATCCTCATGAATCCCTACGGCGGCCAGTACCCCGGCCGGACCCCCGGCGGGCGGCCCACCGGACAGCCGGGCGGACAGCCCGGTGGACAGCCCTCGCCATGGCAGGGCGGCTCCCCGCAGGGCGGCTATCCGCAGGCCCCTCAGCAGGGCGGTTACCCGCCGACCCGGCAGCAGGGCGCCTACGGGACGCAACCGGGCGCGTACCCCGGCCCGCCGGGGGGCGTTCCGCCCGGCCCGCCGAACTACGGCGGGAACGGCGGCGGCAACGGGGGCGGTGGCAACAAGAAGGGCTTGATCATCGCGCTGGTCTCGATCGTGGCCGTGCTCCTCGTCGCGGCGGCCGTCGGCACCGGCCTGGCCCTCAGGTCCGACTCCACGTCGACGGCGTCGCCGGTCACCTTCTCCGCCGGCGCGACCACGACGACCGCCGGCGCCCCGACGACGGGCACCGTCACACCACCGAGCGAGCCCGCGACGCAGTCCGACGGCTTCCTCACCACGTCTCCGAAGACCACGACCGGCACGTCGACGGGCCAGTCCGTGCGGCTCAAGCTGTCGGCGACGGGCACCGGCGCGGGCGCGGTCCTCGTGGTCGGCGTCAAGGGCGGTGACATCCCTACGGCGTCGACCCTGCCGTGGGAGTGGCAGGGCACCGCGACGATCGGCGACACCATGTCGTTGATCGTGACGGGCACCGGCCCCGTGACCTGCACGATCGTCGTGAACGAGCAGGAGTTCACCCAGTCCGGCACCAACACGGTCAACTGCACGATCACCCGGGTCGCCGCGCCGTGACGTCGGGCGGCGCGCGCGGGGGCGCCGTGCGCGACACCGTCGGTACGATGCAAGCCGTGCCGACCGCCCCCGACCTCGCCGACCCCGGTGCCGCACCGGCACCGTCGTCGCTGCTCGACCGCACCCGCGACGTCTGGCTGCCGATCGTCGTCTACCTCGCGATCCGGGGAATCGGCCTGGCGGTGCTCGCCCGGTTCGCGCAGCTCCGCAACCAGAACCTCGCCGATCTTCTGACGGCGTGGGACGGCAAGTGGATGATCGGGCTCGCCACCTACGGCTACGACGACATGCCGTGGCGCTTCGTCGACGCACGGGGCGAGCACACCGCGGACACCGCCTACGCCTTCTTCCCCGGGTTCCCGATGCTGGTACGCGCCGTGGCGCAGTTGCCCGGCTTCGACGCCTACCGGGCCGCGCTCACGGTCAACGTGATCCTCGGATGCGTCGCCGCGGTCGCCGCCTACCGACTCGGGCGGCTGTGCGTCCAGCACATGCCGCAGGTGCCGAGCCACCTGGCCGAACGGGCCGGCCTGCTCACGACGGTGCTGTTCGCCGCTGCCCCGATGTCCATCGTGCTGACGATGGCCTACACCGAGGCGCTGTACTGCGCACTGGCCGGTTGGGCGCTGGTGGGCGTCATGGAACGCAAGTGGATCCTCGCGGGGATCTGCACGGCCCTGGCCGGCTTCTGCAGGCCGACGTCGGTGGTCCTGATCGGGGTGGTCGCCCTCGCCGCGCTCCTCGCGGTGCTCTCGTCCAGCGGCGCCGAGCGCGTGAAGGCCGCGATCTGCGTGCTGATGACTCCCCTGGGGTGGGTGACCTACCTGTTGATCGTGGCCCACCACACCGGCAGCCTGACCGGCTGGTTCCGGATCCAGACGGAGGGCTGGGGCACGACCTTCGACATGGGACTGCAGACCTGGCAGTTCGTCAACTACACGCTGATCAACGGCTCCGACATCGCGGATCTGTCCGTGGTGGCGCTGCTCGCGGCGTCGATCGTGCTGATCGTGCTCGCGATCCGTTCGACGATGCCCTGGCCGATCACCCTGTACGGCGCGCTGGTCGTGATCTCCCTGCTCGGCTCGGGCGGCCTCATGATGTCGCGGCCGCGCCTGCTGCTGCCCGCCTTCGTGCTGCTGATCCCGATCGCCATCGCGCTGGCACGGGCTTCGAAGCCGGCGCGGGTCTGGACCTGCGTCGGCATCATCACCGTCACCTGCTGGTACGGCGCGCACATGGTGAGCGTGTACCCGCACGCCATGTAGCGCCGCCCCACGGCGCGCCGGCGGGCACGACGGGGCGCCCGGCCACCGTCGGCCTCGGGACACTCACCGGGGTGGCCGACGGACCTCCGCCCGGTCGGCCTCACGGCTCGGCGTACACCGCCGGCCGGCAGGGCGAACCGCCCTGCCGGCCACGGTGGTCGGAGAAGGATCAGGCGCGGAGGCTGAGCGGACGGATGTCCGTCCACGCCGACTCGATGTACTCGAGGCACTCCGCCCGCGAACGACCGCCCTCGCCGAACGCGACGGTCCAGCCGCGCGGGGCCTCGCGGAACGTGGGCCACAGCGAGTGCTGGCCCTCGTCGTTGACGAGCACGAGGAACTCGCCGGTCTCGTTGTCGAAGGGGTTGTTCATATTCGTTTCTCCTTGTTTGGAGGGATGGTGGGTCGGTGGGCCGTCAGTGCTTCATGTACGCACGGGCGGCGAGAGGCACGATGATCACGATCATCGCGACGGAGACGAGGGCGGAGTACGCGGTCGCGTGCTCCGCGGCCCAGTTGATCGGCTCGTTCACCACGGGCTTCGGGCTCAGCGGATTGCCGAAGGCCTCACGCAGCGAGCGCGCCATCGAGGTCACGGGGTTCCACGAGGCGATCGTCCGGAGCGGGCCCGGCAGGTCGCCCGAGGCGATGAAGGCCGACGAGACGAAGGCGATCGGGAACATGACGATCATGCAGAGCGCCTGCGCGGACTCGGGCGTCGAGACGGACAGGCCGATGAGGGCGCCCAGCCAGGACATCGCGAAGCCGAACAGCAGCAGCGTCGCCAGCGACAGCGCCGCGTCCACCCAGCTGCCGCGGAAGCGCCAGCCGACCGCGAGGCCGACGAGCAGCATCACGGCCACGCTGATGACGTTGACCACGAGGTCGGAGACGGTGCGCCCCACCATGACCGCGAGCCGCGACATCGGGAGCGAGCAGAACCGGTCGATGATGCCGTTCTTCATGTCCGACGCGACGCCGATCGCGGTCGGGCCCGCGCTGAACGCCACCGTCTGCACGAGGATTCCGGCGAGCAGGAACTCCCGGTAGCGGTCGCCGCCGACCTCGCCGCCGAGCGCCGAGCCGAAGACGTAACTGAAGAGCAGCACGAACATGATCGGCTGCACCGTCGCCCCGAGGAGCAACTGCGGGATCCGGACCAGGGTGGTCAGGTTGCGGCGGGTCATCACCGCGCAGTCGCTGAGGAAACCGCTCAGCGACGACTCCCGCTCCTGCGGGAAGGTGATCGCGGTCATGCCTTGTCCTCCTCGGTCTTGTTCGCGTCCTCGCCGGTGAGGGCGAAGAAGACGTCGTCCAGGGTGGCCTCGCGCAGCATCGCGGATTCGACGTGGACGCCGGCCTCCCGCAGGTCGTTGAGCACGACCACCAGCTTGTGCTGGCCGTCGGCGACGCGGATCGCGCTGAGCCCGGAGGCCTCGCGGATCGCGGTGCCGTCGATCGCGTGGCGGGCCAGGATCGGCCACGCGGTCACGCGATCCCGCTCGCGCAGGCCGATCTGGATCAGGTCCGCGGCGGCCGCCGACTTCAGCTCGGGAACGGTGCCGGACCGGATGATCCGGCCCTGGTCGATGATCGTGACCAGATCCGCGAGGATCTCGGCTTCGTCCAGGTACTGCGTGGTGAGCAGCACCGAGATGCCGTCCTCCTTGCTCAGCCGGGCGATGACGTCCCACACGTCCTTGCGGCTGCGCGGGTCGAGGCCCGTGGTCGGCTCATCGAGCACCACCAGACGCGGCCGGGCGATGATGGCACCGGCCAGGTCCAGCCGGCGGCGCATGCCGCCCGAGTAGGTGCCCGAGGCGCGGTCCGCGGCGGCGGTGAGCCGGAACTGCTTGAGCAGATCGTTCGCGCGAGCCTTGGACGAGGCCTTGTCGAAACCGTAGAGGCGGGCGAACATCTCGAGGTTCTCCCGGCCGGTCAGGTTCTCGTCGACCGCCGAGTACTGGCCCGAGAGGCCGATGATCGAGCGCGCGCGCCGCGGGTCGGCCAGCGCGTCGACCCCGTCGATCGTCACGGAGCCCTCGGAGGGCTTCATGAGGGTCGAGATGATCTTGACGGTGGTCGTCTTGCCGGCGCCGTTCGGACCGAGCAGCGCGTGCACGCTGCCGGGCGCGATGTCGAGGTCGACGCCGTTGAGCGCGTAGACGGCCTTCTTGCCACGGCCGTACTTGCGCGTCAGGCCCCGGACGCTCACCAGCGGCTTGGAGTCGTCGAGCGTCCTGCTCTTCGACGTGACCACCGCGGTGTAGTTGCCCGTCAGGAAGACGTTCATCGTGCGGGCGACCTCGTCGATCGCCGGCGACGAGCCGAGCTGATTGTGCGTCGCCTCGATGTCGTGCACCTGCACCAGGCCGGTCACGTGCGGCCGCCACAGCTGCGGCACGAGGCCGCCCGTGGTCTGCTCCGTCGCGCGGAAGACCAGCATGTTGCCGTCGTACTCGCGCGGCCGGTGCGAGTAGCCGAGCGTCGTGTTGTGCCGGTAGTTCGACAGCAGCCGCTCCATCTGGCCGCGCGAGAGCTCGCGCGCCGGACCGCCGGCCGAGGCCAGCAGGTCCAGTGCGTCGTCGGTGGACAACTCCGCGTCCTCGTCGACGTCGAGGCCCACGAACTCCCGGAGCAGCGCGGCGATCGACATCTCCTCACGCGGACCGCGGTAGTCGCCCAGCGGGTAGGCGTCCATGAGGGCCAGGTTGACCTTCTCGCCCAGTTCCCGCAGTTCGACGGCCATCTCGTGCGCGATGAGACCGCCGAGCGACCAGCCGAGCAGGTTGTACGGGCCGTGCGGCCGGCTCGTGCGGATGTTGCGGACGTACGTGCGGGCGAGTTCCCGGATCGAGTCCGCGGGCGGCATCGGGTAGGAGATGCCGGGTGCCTGCAGGCCGATGATCGGGATGCTCGGGTCGAGCTCGCCCGACAGGCCGAGGTAGTTCCACGCGAGGCCCACCGCGGGGTGCACGCAGTAGAGCGGGTCGACGCCCGGGGTGCCCGCGCGCAGCGGCAGGATCGGATCGGTGATGGCGGTGTCGGAATCCGCTGCCACACCGGTGATCACGGCCGTGGTGGAGACGGGCGCGGGAGCGCCCGCGATCCGGGCCGCGATCGTGCTGACCTTGGCGTCCTCGAAGAACCACCGGATGCTGGCGTCCTCCGCGTTGAACCGCTCGCGCAGCCGGTCGACGGCGATCGCGGCCTGCAGCGAGGTGCCGCCGACGGCGAAGAAGTCGTCGTCCATGTCGAGCGAGGCCACACCGAGCACGTCGGAGAGGATCTCGGCGACGGCGCCCTCGAGGCTCGCGGCCGAGACCGCGCGCTGCTTCGGCGTTGCGGGCTCCGCGATGGCCGCGAGCGGCGATGCCGGAGCATCGTCCGCCGTGCCCGCCGCGGGTGCGGGGGCACCGACGGGCGGCAGGGCCTTGAGATCGGTCTTGCCGTGCGCGGTGACCGGCACGCTGTCGATCTCCTGGAAGACCGCCGGGACCATGTGCCGCGGAAGACGATCCCCGACCCAGCTCCGCAGGGCGTCGACGGTGACGGCGCGCTCGGTCACGTAGTACGCGACCAGGCGGGCAGCGGCCTGCGCCTCGAGCGAACCGTCGCCGCGGTCGACGACCACGACGGCCTGCCGTACGTCCGGGTGACTCTCGACGGCCGTGGCGACCTCGCCCGGCTCCACGCGGAACCCGCGGACCTTGAGCTGATCGTCGCTCCGGCCGACGAACTCGAGCACCGGCTCGCCGGAGTCGGAGGCGCGCCAGCGGACCAGGTCCCCCGTGCGGTACATGCGCTTGTAGCCCTGCGCATCGTTGTACGGGTTGGCGACGAACCGCGCGGCGGTGAGCTCCGGGCGGTCGAGGTAGCCGTGGGCCACACCGGGTCCCGCGACGTACAGCTCGCCGACGGTGCCGGGGGCGACCAGGTTGAGCCGCTCGTCGCAGATCATCAGCTGTGCGTCGGTGACGGCGTGACCGATGCCGACGTTGTCGGGGTCGACGGCGCCCATCGTCGCGGCGATCGTCACCTCGGTGGGGCCGTAGGCGTTGATCAGGATGCGGCCACCGGACCAGCGGCGGGCCAGCTCGGTCTGCAGCACGTCGCCGCCCACGCTGAGCGCCTCGAGCAGGGGCAGGTCACGATCGGGGATCGTGGCGAGCGCCGCCGGGGTGATGAACGCGTGGGTGACCTCGTTCTCGGCCAGGAAATCGCCCAGCGGCGAGCCGCCGTACAACGTGACCGGCGCGATCACCAGCTCGGCGCGCGACCAGGTCGCGAGCAGCAGCTCGAGGATCGAGGCGTCGAAGCTGGGCGAGGCGAAGTGCAGGACCCGCGCGCCCGCACCCACCGCGTGCTGCCGCACCAGGGTGTCGGCCATCGCGGCCAGGCCGCGGTGCGGCACGACGACACCCTTGGGCTTGCCCGTGGACCCGGAGGTGTAGATGACGTACGCCGGATCGTCCACGCCGACGGGCGCGACCTCGGCCGGCGGGTGCTGCACGCGCGACGTCGCGAGGTCCGCGGTCACCCATTCGACGGACTTCGGCAGGCCGCCGAGGGCGTCACGGACCGTCAGGCCCAGAGCGGGCTTCGCGTCCCCGAGGATGTACTCGATCCGCTCCGCCGGGTAGTTCGGGTCGACGGGCAGGTAGACGGCGCCCAGCCGGGCCACCGCCCAGAAGGCCACGACCGAGGCCGCGGACCGCGGGATCGATACGGCCACCCGGGTTCCGCTGCCCACGCCGAGGCCGGCGAGGCGGTTGGCGAGCGCCGAGACCGCCGAATCGAGCTCGGAGTAGGTGTAGTGCACGTCGCCGTCGCGCAGCGCGGGGTCGCCGGGCCGCTGGCGCACGGCCCGCGCCAGGATCTCCGCCATGGTGTGCGGCTCGATCGTGGTGGAGGCGCGCTGGAACAGCTCCTGCTCCTCGGGCAGCAGCACCGGCAGGTCGGCAACCGGGGTGTCGGGCGAGGCGACACCCGCCGTCACGAGGCGCGCGAGGCGGCCGACGATGCCCTCGGCCGTCGCCGGCCGGTACAGGTCGGTGCGGTAGCGCAGGTTGAAGCGGAGCCCCTCCTCGACCTCGCGCACCTCGAAGGTGGCGTCGAAGGTGGTGGTGGCCGCGGCCAGCGGCAGCGGCTCCAGCTCGAACATGCCGCCACCGTCGGAGGTGATGACGCTGAGCGGGTCGCCGAGGTTCTGGTGGCTGAGGACCACCTGGAAGACGGGGTGACGGTCACGGCTGCGCGGGGGCTGCAGCGCCTCGATCACGCGCTCGAAGGGCGCCGTCGCGTGGACCAGGTCGTCGAGGTCGCCGCTCCGGATCCGGTCGACGAGGGCGTTGAAGCTCTCGGTGCCGGTCACCTGGGTGCGCAGTGCGACGGTGTTGACGAACATGCCGACCACGTCGCGCAGGCGGCGATCGGTACGACCGATCACCGGCGTGCCCACGACCACGTCGTCGGCGCCGTTGACGCGGTGCAGCAGGGCCGCGAGGCCCGCGTGCAGCACCATGAACATGGAGACGCCGCGCTTACCGGCGAAGTCCGCCAGCGCGTCCCGTTCGGCCTTCGGCAGCACGATGGCGACCTCGCCCGCGTCGGTGGAACCGATCGTCGGGCGCGGGCCGTCGGCCGGGAAGGAGCTCTCCTCCGGCACGCCCGCGAGTCGTTGCGCGAAGTAGTCCACCGCGCCGGCGTCCTTCTCCGCCTGGCCCCGCTGCCACACGGCGTAGTCCGCGTACTGCAGCGGCAGCTCGGTCCACTGCGGCTCGGAGCCGGTACTGCGGGCCAGGTACGCGGCCATCAGGTCGCGCGTCAGCGGCACCACCGAGGCGCCGTCGGCCGCGATGTGGTGCACGGCGATCGCGAGGATCGAGCCCTTGCCGGTGGGCGCCGTCATGACCCGCAGCGGTACGTCGCGATTCAGCGCGAACGGGCGGGCGACGAACTCGGCGATCGCCGACTCCTGGCCGGCGACGTTGGACGTGGCGGTACCGAACTCGGCCACGAAGTTGCGGACCTCGGGCGCATCGGCGGGCAGGATCTCCTGGTACGGGCCCTCCGCGGAGGACGGGTAGCGGGTGCGCAGGCTCTCGTGCCGCGCCAGCAGGTCGCGCAGCGCGGCGTCGAGCACGGACTTGTCCACCGGGCGGCTCGCGAGGAAGGCGGCGCCGATGTTGTACGTCGGGCCCGGATCGATCTTGTTCTGCAGCCACATCCGCTCCTGCGCGGAGGACAGCGGCATACGGTCGCCGCGCTGCACGCGACGCAGGCCCTGGTCCTCGAGCGCGGACTCGTTGGAGATCCGGTCCGGATCGCCGATGAGCGCGGTCGCGATGGCCGCGGGCGTGCGCAGATCGAAGACGGTGCGCGCCTCGATCCCGTTGCCCAGCAAGCCCACCAGCTCGTTCGCGGACAGTGAGTTGCCGCCGAGGTCGAAGAAGTCGTCCTCGACGCCGATGGCCTCGCTTCCGAGTACCTTCCGGAAGGCCTCGACGACGCGGCTCTCCGCCGGTGTGGTGGGCTTGGCCGCAGCGTTGCCCGTGCCGCCGAAGTAGGGCTCCGGCAGGGCGGCGTTGTCGAGCTTGCCGGTATTGCCCATGGGCACCGTCGCGATGATCATCACCGCGGCCGGAACCATGAAGCCGGGCAGTCGGGTCCGCACGTGGGCGCGGACCGCCGACGGGTCCACATCGCCCTTGACGTAGGCGACGAGGGCCGGCGCACCGTCGGGCCCCGGGCGCACCTGGGTCGAAACGAAGTCCACGCCGGGCATCGTGTCGATGGTCGCGTCGATCTCACCGAGCTCGATGCGGATGCCGCGGATCTTGACCTGGAAGTCGTTGCGACCCACGAAGTCGACGATCAGCGCACCGTTGTCTCCGCGGGTCCAGCGGACCACGTCGCCCGTGCGGTACATGCGGTCGCCGGGCTCGCCGTACGGGTTCGCGACGAACCGGGCGGCGGTGAGCTGCGGACGGCGGTGGTAACCGCGCGCCAGCTGCGGTCCCGCCACGTACAGCTCGCCGGGCATGCCCACGGGCACGGGACGCAGCTCGTCGTCGAGCACCAGGAGGCCCTGGCCGCGGACGGGCGGGCCGATCGGCACGCGGCCGTCGCCGGACAGCGCGTCCGAGATCGCGGTCATGATGGTGGTCTCGGTGGGGCCGTAGCCGTTGTGCAGGCGACGGCCGACGCTCCACTTCTTCGCCAGGCCGGGGCCCAGCGCCTCACCACCGGCCAGCACGTGCGTCCACGACGGCACCGCGTCGGGGTTGATCGTGGCGAGCGTAGACGGGGTGAGGAAGCCGTGCGTCACACCGTGATCGGCGACGATCTTCTCCAGTTCGCGGCCGCCGGTGGTGCCCGGGGGCACCACGACGAGCGGGGCGCCCACACGGATCGCCATGAGGTGCTCGAGCACCGTCGCGTCGAACGCGGTGGAGGCGAAGGCCAGGACGCGGGTGTCGGCGCCGGTCTGCAGGCGCACGTGGAGCTCCTCGGCGAAGTTGCCGAGGCCGCGGTGGGTGACCACGGTGCCCTTGGGCTGGCCGGTCGAGCCGGAGGTGTAGATGACGTACGCGGCGTCGTCGAGGTTCGGAACGATCTGGGGGTCGTAGCCGTCGCCGTCCAGGTTGTCCATCGCGACCCAGTTGACGCCCTCCACACCGGATCCGGTGGCGGTCACGCCCACGCGGGCGCGCACGTCGTTCGCGATGTAGTCGCGGCGGTCCTGGGGGTACTTCGGGTCCACCGGGGCGACCGCGGCGCCGGCCAGCGTGATACCCCAGAAGGCGGTGATCGACTCGGCGGAGCGCGGCAGGTCGCTGAGCACCGCCTCCCCGGGGCGCGAGCCGGCGGCGAGCACGGCCGCCGCCACCTTGCGGGCGTCGGCGTACAGCTCGCGGTAGGTCAGCACCCGCTCGCCGTCGATCACGGCGGGACGGTTCGAGTAAGTACGGGCGGCCTCGCGCATGAGTTGGCCCAGCGGGGTGTGGAAGTCGGCCGCCACCCCGCGCACGGGGGTGAGCTCGGCGAGCCTGTCCGCCGCCATGATCGGCAGCGCGCCGACGGTGGTCTGCGGGTCCTGGCCGACCGCGGTGAGCACCGCGACGAGGGCGTCGAGGATCGACTCGGCCTGCTCGGTGCGGTAGAGCTCCGAGGCGTAGCGCAGCTCGATGGTGCCGTCGGCGCCGAGGGTGAACTCGAGGTCGAAGCGGGCGATCGGGACGTCCACGGGGACGACCTCGACGTCGACGCCCGCCATCGGGAAGTGCTGGGTGTCGAAGGGCCGCTGGTTGAGCATCACCTGGAAGATCGGGTGGCGGCCGGCGGCGCGCGGCGGGTCGACGAGCTCGAGCACGGACTCGAAGGGCAGGTCCGAGTTGTCCAGCGCGTCCAGGTCACCCCGGCTGACGGCCGCGAGGTGCTGCGCGAAGGTCTGGTCGTTGGTGGTCCGCGTGCGCAACGGGATCGAGTTCACGAACATGCCGACGAGGCCGTCGAGTTCGGCCTCGCCGCGCCCGGCGACGGCGGTGCCGATGACCAGGTCGCCCTGGCCGGACAGGCGCGAGATCGCCGCCGCGAGGGCCGCGTGCACCACGATGAAGGGGGTGGTGGTGTGGGCCCGGGCGAGGCCGGCCACGCCGGCCCACACCTCGGGAGCGACGCGGGTGTCGATCGACCGCGCCGCGGAGACGACGCCGCCGGAGCGCGGCACCGCCGCAGGCGGCACCGACTCGGCCGGCGGATCGGCGAGCACGTCGGCCCAGAACCGGTCGAGCGCCTGCCGGGGCGCCCCGGTCAGGCGGTGCTTGTAGGAGCGCGCGTGCTCGGTGTACGTGCGCGGGAGCGGCGGGAACTTCGGCGCCTTGCCGCGGGTGCGCGAGGCGTAGGCCGTCGCGAGGTCGCCGGCCAGCGGCATCATCGACCAGCCGTCGGCGGCGATGTGGTGGATCACCAGGACCAGCACCTGGTGCCGGTCGTCGATGCGGTACAGGCGAGCGCGGATCGGCACGTCGGCGGCGAGGTCGAAGGGCTCGCCCGCGTAGTCCGAGGCCGCCGACATCAGCTCGTCGAGCGCCACCGTGCGCTCGGTGAAGGGCACGAGGTTCGGGCCGGCGGGCAGCACCTGCACCTCGGGCTCGCCGGCGGTGGGGCCGTTGCGGTAGACGGTGCGCAGCGGCGTGTGCCGGGCCACGACATCGCCCAGGGCGACGCGCATCGCGGAGACATCCACGTCGCCGCGCAGGTGCAGGGCGACCGGAATATGGTACGAGCCATCGGGACTCACGCGATTGCGGACCCACATCTGGTGCTGGGCGGGAAGCAGCTCCGCCGCCTCCTCGGGATCCGACGGCGCCGCGAACTCCGGCTCCGGCTCGGCGGCCGTGGCGGTCGTGGTCTCGGCCGCGGCGGCGATCGCCGCGGCGGGCACGGGAGCGCCGCCGATCGCGGCCGCGAGGCCCTCGACGGTGGGATTGGCGAAGACCGTCGCCACGCTGACGCGGGTGCCGGTGGCCGAGCCGAGGCGCGCCGCGATACGGGTCGCGGAGAGGGAGTTGCCGCCCAGATCGAAGAGCGTGGTGGCGACGTTGAGGTCGTCCTTGCTCGCGCCCGGGATCACCTCGGCGAAGGCCTCGGCGACGAGCTTCTCGGCGTCGGTCTTGGGGCCACGGCCGGCGGAGACGGCGACCGCCCGCTCGGGCTGCGGCAGCCGCTTGTGGTCGACCTTGCCGTTGACGGTGAGCGGGAACTCGTCGAGCGCGATGACGTGCGCCGGGACCATGTAGGCCGGCAGCTCCGCCGAGACGCTCGCGGTGATCGCCTCGGGCTCCGCCGTACCGGTCACGTAGGTGACCAGTTCCGCGGTGGCGGTGTCGTCGCCGTGGACGACGGTGACGGCGCGCTCGGCGCCGGGCACCCGCATGATCGCGGCGTCGATCTCGCCGAGCTCGATGCGGAAGCCGCGCAGCTTGACCTGCGAGTCGATGCGGCCGAGGAACTCGAGCTTGCCGTCGGCGTCCCACCGGACGAGGTCGCCCGAGCGGTACATGCGGGAACCGTCGGCGGCGAAGGGGTCCGCCACGAACCGCTCCGCGGTGAGGAGCGGGTTGCCGTGGTATCCGCGGGCGATGCCGGGACCGGAGATGTACAGCTCGCCGGCGACGCCGGCGGGCGCGGGCCGCAGGTAGGGGTCGAGCACGTAGAGCCGCGTGCCGGGGATCGGGACGCCCAGCCGGACGGGCTCGCCGCCGCGGAGCGCGCCGAGGGTGACGGCGATCGTGGTCTCGGTCGGGCCGTAGACGTTGACGAGGGTGCGGCCCTTGCCCGCCCACTTGTCGACGAGGGCCTGCGGCACGGTGTCGCCGCCCACGCCGAGCGAGGTGAGGGCGGGAAGCTTGGCGGGGTCGAGCGTGGCGACCGCGGCGGGGGTGATGAAGCCGCCGTTCACGCCGCCCTGGGCCAGAACGTCCTCCATCTCCTCCCCGCCGTAGACGTCCGGCGGGACGACGACCAGCGTGGAGGCGCTGTCGACGGCCATGAGGAGTTCGAGGACCGAGGCGTCGAAGCCCGGGGAGACGAAGTGCATGACGCGGGAGCCGTCGGCGAGCCCGTGCGAGCGGACGAGCTCGGCCGCGAGGCTCGAGAGGCCGGCGTGCGTCACGCTGACGCCCTTGGGGCGCCCGGTGGAGCCGGAGGTGAAGATCAGATAGGCGGGGTTCGCCAGATCGATCGTGGGCCAGTCCGCGTCGCTCGCACCGGCGTTCGCGCCGGGGCCCCAGACGCGGGCGAGGTCCGCGGGGGTCAGTGTCGCGACGGGAGCCGCGGCGGAGGCGATGTGGTCCGCGCGCTCGGCGGGCAGCTTGGGATCGATCGGCACGAACGCGGCGCCCGTCTTCACGACCGCCCAGACGGCGATCACGGACTCGAGCGAACGCGGGATGCGCAGTGCCACCCGCTCTTCGGGGGCCGCGCCGACCGTCATCAGGTAGCGCGCCAGGCGGTCGCTGTACTGGTCCAGCTCGCCGTACGTGATGCTGCGGTCACCGTCGACCACCGCGATCCGGTCCGCGTGCGCGGCGGCGGCCCGGCGCAGCAGGTCGGGCATCGGGACGGCGGGCCCGGCGGCCGCGGGCGCGCCCGCGGCCGCACCGGCGAAGCGGTTCCACTCGGCCGCCTCGGCATCGGTGGCGACGGCGAGCGCGGAGAGGGGCGTCGCGCCGGGAGAGGCGGCGAAGCGCTCGAGGTACTCCATGAAGCGCTCGAAGTGCGCATCCAGATCGGCCACGCCGTACGCGGCCGGGTTGGCCTCCATGTCGATCCGCAGCGCGCCCTGCTCCGACTCGTACACGGTGACCGCCACGTCCTCGGCCGGGCCGGAGGTGAGGAGGTTCAGGGTGCCGGCCGCCTCCCCCAGCGTGAGCGCCGAGGAGAACATCATGATGTTGATGGTGTCGCCGAAGGTGGACCCGACGATCCCCTCGCGCAGGGTGGGCGCCTCCATCCGGGCCGCGGGGTAGAGCTGATGCCGGAGACCGTTGCGGAGGTCGAGGCCGGTGCCGTCGATGATGTCGGACACGGTGGCGCCGGAGCCCGCGCGGACCGGCACGGGCAGCACGTTCGCCGTCATACCGGTCGAGCCGCGCAGCGCCGCGGTGGTGCGGGCGGCGACGGGCACCGAGACCGAGATCTCCTCGCGGCCCGAGACGGCGGCGACGTACGCGCCGAAGGCCGCGATGACCAGGCCCGTGCGGTTGGTGCCCAGACGCTCGGCCGCGGCCTCGAGCCGAGCCCCCGCCTCGGCGCTGGGGACGCCGTTACGGCGCAGGTTCAGGCTCGACGGCGCCGCGGCCACGCGGCTCAGTCCCGCCGCTTCGGGCAGGTTCTCGACGACGCCGGCCCAGTACTCGGCGTCACCGTCCGCACGCGCGGACGCGAAGTACTTCTCCTCCGCGGTGACGAAGCCCTCGGGCGCGAGCGGAGCGGGCTTGAGCGGCGAGATCTCGGCCCCGGTGACCTTGGCGGTGTACAGCTCGGCGACGCGGCGCTGCAGGATCGAGGCGCCGTAGCCGTCGATCACGGCGTGGTGCGCGCGGGCGTACCAGAGCCAGCGCTCGTCGGAGACGCGGATGAGGCGGTTGATGATCATCTCGTCGGTCGCGAGATCGATCGGCCGCGAGTACTCGGCACGCATCCACGCGACGGCCGCGTCGATGCGCTGGTCCTCGGGCAGATCCGCGAGGCCCAGGTCGATCACCTGCGCGCCGGCGTCGATGCTGCGGTCGAGCCACTGCACCGGGGAACCCGACTCGTCGACCTCGATGCGGACGTACGGGGAGAGGAACTCGTCGCTGGCCTCGCGCGTCGCGGCCTGCATGGTCTCGACGTCGAAGGGACCACTGATGTCGACGTACTGCGCGACCGTGTACGCGACGTCCGGGGACATCTGCTGACCAAGCCACATTCCGTACTGGGCTCCGGTCAGGGAGTGCACCACGTGGTCCACCAAGCTCTCCTCTGCATCACGATCACAACGCACAACGGTTGCAATCGCAGAATTGTAGGGAGCGGTGCGTTGAAATTGCAACATCTTCAACCGGAATTCCCGTGAGCGAAGGTCACAGAAACACCGCAGGTCGAACGGTTAGCCCCCAAGAAGGTTCAGGAACAGGTGCGGCATCCAGCAGGTTTCTCAGGATTCACCGCCGCCATGTCCAGTTTTGAGTTCACGATCCGACATTGCAGTAGCGTGGATCACAGCCGCCCGTGGAGTCGACGGTCTGCGGAGCGGTGCCCGGGCGGGCGTGGGGCGTTTCGCGGTCGGCCGGCCGCGGACGTCCGATGGTGACGGCCGGGTACCGGCTCGCACGATCGTGCGCTACATTCGAGGCGTGCAGTGGCGCGCTCTTCTCCTCGGTTGCCGCGGCGGGGTCTGATCCAGACCGGCTCCCCGTCGCGGGTTGAGCCGTGGGAACAACGGCAGCGCCGGTCGAGACCCTCAGGTCGCACGACGACCGATTCCGTCCCTGCCAGCCGCAGGGTCGCTCCGAGAAAGTAGCCTCGACATCATGAGCCCCGCAGCCGACTCCTACACCTCCGGCGTTTCCAAGATCACCGCTCCCGCCGGTCCCCGCAACCCGGGCCAGCCCGCGTGGAACCAGCAGCGCGGAAGCGCCATGCCCGCCCACCGCTACCGCTCCTTCGGCGACGAGGTCGAGCACATCGCGCTCCCCGACCGCACCTGGCCCGACAAGGTCGCCACCACCGCGCCCCTGTGGTGCGCCGTGGACCTGCGCGACGGCAACCAGGCCCTCATCGATCCCATGAGCCCGGCCCGCAAGCGCCGCATGTTCGATCTGCTGGTCCGCATGGGCTACAAGGAGATCGAGGTCGGCTTCCCGTCCGCCAGCCAGACCGACTACGACTTCGTCCGCGAGATCATCGAGGACGGCGCCATCCCCGACGACGTCACGATCCAGGTGCTGGTGCAGTGCCGCGACGAGCTGATCGAGCGCACCTTCGAGGCCTGCCAGGGCGCGAAGAACGTGATCGTGCACTTCTACAACTCGACCTCGGTCCTGCAGCGCCGCGTGGTCTTCCGCGCCGACAAGGCGGCGATCAAGAAGATCGCCACCGACGCCGCCCACAAGGTGCTGGAGGAGGAGAAGAAGTACCCGGATACCGCCTGGCGCTACGAGTACTCGCCCGAGTCCTACACCGGCACCGAGCTGTCCTTCGCGAAGGAGGTGTGCGACGCGGTCACCGAGATCATCGCGCCCACGCCGGAGAAGCCGATCATCGTGAACCTGCCCGCCACCGTCGAGATGGCGACGCCGAACGTGTACGCCGACTCGATCGAGTGGATGAGCCGCAACCTGGCCCGCCGCGACAGCGTCATCCTGTCGCTCCACCCGCACAACGACCGCGGCGAGGGCGTCGCGGCGGCCGAGCTCGGCTACCTGGCCGGCGCCGACCGGATCGAGGGCTGCCTGTTCGGCAACGGCGAGCGGACGGGCAACGTCTGCCTGGTGACGCTGGGCCTGAACCTGTACAGCCGCGGCATCGACCCGCAGATCACCTTCTCCGACATCGACGAGATCCGGCGCACCGTCGAGTACTGCAACCAGCTGCCGGTGCCCGAGCGGCATCCGTACGGCGGCGACCTGGTGTACACCGCGTTCTCCGGCAGCCATCAGGACGCGATCAACAAGGGGCTCGACCAGATGAAGGTCGACGCCGACGACGCCGACAAGGATGTCGACGATGTGCTCTGGCAGGTTCCCTACCTGCCGATCGACCCCAAGGACGTGGGCCGCAACTACGAGGCCGTCATTCGCGTCAACAGCCAGTCCGGCAAGGGCGGCGTCGCCTACATCATGAAGGCCGACCACGGCCTGCAGCTGCCGCGGCGCCTGCAGATCGAGTTCAGCCAGTCGGTGCAGAAGATCACCGACGGCGAGGGCGGCGAGGTCACGCCCAAGGAGATGTGGGACGTCTTCGCCGGCGAGTACATCGATCCGATCCTGCCGCTGGAGCGCATGCGCCAGAAGGTGACCGCCTCCGAGGTCGACGGTGGCGTCGACCGCATCGATGCGGTCGTCAAGATCGACGGCAAGGAGCAGGAGATCACGGGCGAGGGCAACGGCCCGCTCGCGGCCTTCGTCGACGCGATCGGCAGCGTCGGCTTCGACGTGCGGGTGCTGGACTACAGTGAGCACGCCCTCTCGGCCGGCGACGACGCCCAGGCCGCGGCCTACGTCGAGGCCATCGTGCGCGTCGGCGATGAGGATCGCACCGTCTGGGGCGTCGGCATCGCTCCTTCGATCACGACCGCCTCGCTGCGCGCCGTGGTCTCGGCGGTCAACCGCGCCAACGGCAGCCGCCGATCCGCGGAGGAGGCGGTCGGCGAGGCGTCGACGCGCACCTGGGCTCCGTAACCTCCGCATGCGGTCCGCCCGCAGGCGCCTGATCATCGCGGCGGCCGTGCTCCTGTGCACGGCCGCCGTGCTGTACGGACTTCTGCAGGTGAGCAAGTCGCGTTCGTTCCAGTTCTTCGGCGACCTCGTCGATCGCGTCGAGACCTCCGAGCGCGTCGTAGCGCTCACCTTCGACGACGCCCCGACCGCAGCGACGGCCGAGGTCCTCGACACGCTCGCCCGGTACGACGTGAAGGGCACCTTCTACGCTCTGGGTTCGGAGCTCGAGCAGGCGCCCGACCTCGGTCGACGCATGGTCGCCGCGGGGCACGAGCTGGGCAACCACACCTTCGGCCACAGGCGGATGGTGGGGACGAACGAGGCACCCGGGTTCGTGCGATCCGAGCTCGACCGCACCGACGCGTTGATCCGGGCCGCCGGCTACGAGGGTCCCATCACCTTCCGCCCTCCGTACGGCAAGAAGCTGGTGGTCCTGCCCTGGGAGCTCGCCCGCCGTGGCGTGACGACGGTGACCTGGGACGTCGAGCCCGACACCTTCCACGCGGGCGACGCCGGCGGCATCGAGCGGTACACCCTCGATCACACGCGGCCCGGATCGATCGTGCTGCTGCACCCGTTCTGCGCGGAGGCGTGCCGCGCCGACCGCGAGGCGCTGCCCCGGATCATCGAACGGCTGCGCGCGGACGGCTACCGCTTCGTCACCGTTCGCGAACTGCTGGACCTGCGCTGACCGCCCTCGTCGCGCGCGTGCGGACGGCAAGCGTCGCGGCGGCGATGACGGCGAGGCCGCCGAGCACCGTCGACCAGCCGATCGACTCCCCGAGCAGAAGTGCGGCCCAGGCGATCCCGAAGACGGGCTGGGCGAGCTGGACCTGACTGACCGTTGCCATCGGGCCGATCGCCAGTCCTCGGTACCAGGCGAAGAATCCCAGGAACATGCTCACCACACCGAGGTAGGCGAAGGCCCACCAGCCGGACGCCGTTCCGCTGACACCGTCCCGCGCGCTGAACGCCGTGAGCGCGAGCATCACCGGCGAAGCCACCACCAGGGCCCACGAGATCGTCTGCCAGGCGCCGAGTTCTCGCGAGAGGAGCCCGCCCTCCGCGTACCCGATCGCCGCAGCGACCACTGCGCCGAACAACAGCAGGTCGGACAGGTGCACGGACCCGATGCCGCCGCCCTGCACCACGGCGAAGGCCACGGCGCACACCGCGCCGACCGCCACCGCGCCCCAGAACGCCGGGCGCGGCCGCTCCCCCGTCCGCCCCACCGCGGCCACGGCCGTCGCCGCGGGCAGCAGCGCGATCACCACGGCGCCGTGCGAGGCCGACGCGGTGGTCAGCGCGAACGAGGTCAGGACGGGGAAGCCGATCACCACGCCGACGGCGACGATGCAGACCCGGAACCACTGCCTCCCCTGCGGCAGCGCCTGCCGCGTGACGATGAGCGCGATCGCCGCGAGTGCGGCCGCGATCAGCGCACGTCCCGCGCCGACGAACAACGGCGGCAGGCCGCCGTCGGCGACGGCGACGCGTGTGAACGGCACGGTGAACGAGAAGGCGAGTACGCCGAGGAGGCCCCACAGCAGGCCGGCGCGCGCCGGAACCGCACCCGGTATCACCGGCGTTCGATGGAGAGTAGCGCTATCATGTTGATTCATGTCCAACGATAGCAGTGGCGCTCGGCTGACGACAGCGCTGCGCGCGTGGATCGCCGCGGCGCCCCCGGGCGCCAAGCTGCCGTCGACGCGCACGCTCGTCGCCGAGCACCGGGTCAGCCCCGTCACCGTGCAGCAGGCCCTGCGCTCCCTCACCGCGCTCGGCGAGATCGAGACCCGCCCTGGTATCGGGTCTTTCGCACGAGTCGAGCGCGCAACACGCCCCGTCGACCTCGGGTGGCAGACGGCGGCGCTCGGAGCGACGGGGCGGCGCAAACCGGCCTCGTCCACGGCGCTCCAACCGTCGGACGGCGACGCCATCGGCCTCCACTCCGGCTACCCCGCCCGCGAACTGCTACCCGAACGTCTCGTGCGGCCGGCGCTGGCCCGGGCGTCCCGAAGCGAAGCGCTCCTCGGCCGGCCACCGATCGCGGGAGTCCCGGAGCTGCGGTCCTGGTTCGCCGCGGAGCTCGCCGCACTCACGCCCGCGGGTGTGGGCCCCGTGGGCGCCCGCGATGTCGTGGTGACCCCCGGCAGCCAGGGGGCACTCCTGACCGCGTTCCGCGCGCTGGTGGGGGCGGGCCGGCCGCTCGTCATGGAATCCCCCACCTACTGGGGCGCGATCCTGGCCGCGGAGCAGGCCGGCGTCGAGGTGGTGCCCGTACCGAGCGGTCCGTCGGGCCCGGATCCCGATGTGGTCCGGCGCGTGTTCGCCGACACCGGGGCGCGGGCCTTCTACGCGCAGCCGGCGTTCGCGAGCCCGACGGGCGCGGTCTGGGACTCCGATCGCGCCGGCGCGGTCCTCGACGCCGTTCGTGAGGCCGGAGCCTTCCTGATCGAGGACGACTACGCGCGCGACTTCGGGATCGACACCGCACCGGTCCCCCTCGCGGCGCGGGACGACGCCGGTCACGTGGTCTACGTGCGGTCGCTGAGCAAGAGCGTGGCCCCGGCGGTGCGGGTCGCCGCGGTGATCGCCCGAGGGCCGGCCCGCGAGCGCATCCTCGCCGACACCCAGGCCGATGCGATGTACGTGAGCGGGGTGCTGCAGTCCGTGGCGCTCGACGTGGTCACCACCCCGGCGTGGCGCGCGCACCTGCGGCGTCTCGGACGCAGCCTCGGCGAGCGCAGGGACCTGTTGCTGCGCTCCCTGCACGAGCACGCGCCGGCGATCGCCGTGGAGGCCGTCCCCCGCGGCGGGCTCGCCCTGTGGGCACGCCTGCCCGACGAGGTCGACCTCGACGCGGTGGTCGACCGGTGTCGCCGGGACGGGCTCGTCGTGGGTCCCGGCGACGAGTGGTTCCCCGCCGAGCCCACCGGCAACCACCTCCGGCTGGCCTACGCCGGGCCGCACCCCGAGCGCTTCCCCGAGGCGGCCGCGATCCTGCAGGCGGCGATCACACGGACGGCGTGAAGGCCTCGAACCACACCCGCTCGCGCGGGACGCCCACGGCCGCCAACTGATCCGCGACGCCGGACATGAAGGGCAGCGGACCGCAGAGGTAGGCGTGCGCGGCCTCGGGGATCCGCAGGTCGCCGACCTCCATTCGGCCCAGTGACTCCCCGTCGCCCAGCGGGTATCCGGCCGGCAGCTCGTCGTACCACGTGCGCAGCGAGGCCTTCGGAATCCGGGCGACCAGCTCCACGAGTTCGGTCCTGTGCGCGTGCGTGGCACGGGTGCGGTCGGCATGCGCGACGAGAACCTCGCGGCCGGCGCCCTCCTCCGCGAGGTGGTAGAGCATGCCCAGGACGGGCGTGATGCCGATCCCCGCCGATGCGAGGACCAGCGGCACCGCCGGATCGCTGTCGAGCACGATGTCGCCGAAGGGCGGCGACGACTGCAGCAGCGTCCCCTCGAAGGCGTACTCGTGGAGGTACGACGACACCTCGCCGTCGCGGCGCACACCGATCCTCCAGCGCCCGTCGCCGCCACGGGACACGCTGTACTGCCGGATCTGACGGGCGCCGTCGGGTAGCTCGACGGCGATCGAGACGTACTGCCCGGGAAGGAAGTCCGGCAACTCCGCGCCGGCGGGGTCCGCGAGCACGAACGCCACGACGTGCGGGGTCTCCTGCCGGCGCTCGGCCACGACGACGGTGCGCCACACGCTCTCCGGGGTGACCGCCGCCGCCTCGTAGAGGCCCTTCTCCAGGGCGATCAGCTCGTCGGCGAGTTGCCAGTAGAGCGCTGTCCACGCCTCCGCAACCGCCGGCGTGACAGCGGCTCCGAGCACCTGTGCGATCGCCGCGAACAGATGCTCGTGGACGATCGGGTACTGGTCGGGCGCGACGCCGAGCGAGGCGTGCTTGTTGGCGACCCGCTCGAGCATCGACCGCGCGGAGATCTCGTCATCGACGACCGCGGTGGCGTACATCGCGATCGAGGCGGCCAGTGAGCGCTGCTGCGCGCCGACCGCCTGATTGCCGCGGTTGAACAGGTCGCGCTCGAGTGCCGGGTGGGCGTCGAACAAGCGGCGGTAGAAGATCGGGGTGATCTCATCGATGGCGCCTCCCACCGCGGGAAGGGTGTCACGGATGATGGTGCACTGATCGTCGGTGAGCATGGGGCATCGGTCCTCGGGCCGGAGGGATTCTGTCCACTACGACGTTATGTAGTAGATACCCGCCCCGGCTAGGGACGAATGTCCCGACGACCCGGGACGGGCTATCGCTTGAGGCCGTGCCTCCGCGCGACGATCGACGAGACGACTTCCACCGGCACGAGCCGCTTCAGCAGGAAGACCAACGGAGCGTTGCTGCCCACCGCGTAGAACTCCCGCGGCCTGTCGGCCTCGATCGCCTTCACGATGACCTCCGCCACCTGCGCGGGGGTGATGCCCGCCCGCTCATTCGCATCGAGGTTCTCGATCATCGTGTCGAAGTCGTTGCGGTACACCGAGTCATCGGCGACGTACTTGGTGCGACGCTCACCGATGCCCGTGGCGATCGAGCCGGGCTCCACGGTGGAGACCCACACCCCGAAGGGCGAGAGTTCCTGCCGGGCCGCGGAAGCGAAGCCCTTGAGCGCGGCCTTCGCCGCCACGTACGAACCGCGGTAGGCCAGTGGGAAGCTGGCGAGCATCGAACCGACCATGATCACGCGGCCGTACCGCCGCTCACGCATCGAGGGCAGCAGCCGCTGAGTGAGCTGCACCGCGCCGAAGACGTTGGTCTGGAAGAGCCGGTCGACCGCGTCCGCGGGGAGCTCCTCCAGGGGCCCGGACTGGCTCTCGCCCGCGTTGTTGACCACGACGTCGATGGCACCCGCGGCCGCGGCGCACGCGGCCACGGACTCGCGATCGGCGAGGTCCAGCGCCAGGTACTCCACGCCGGGGATCCGCTTGGCCGGTGCGATGGTCTCGGGGTCGCGGCTGGTACCGAGGACCCGATAGCCCTTCTGCACCAGCAGCTTCGCCGTCTCGTAGCCGATGCCGGAGGTCGCCCCGGTCACCAATGCCGTTCGTTCGCTCACGCCTGCGCTCCCTTGTGTCCACCGGTGGCGGCCGCCGCTGCGCGGCCCGCCGTCATACCCGAGAATATGCACCCGCCGAGGAACGTGCCCTCCAGCGCGTTGTAGCCGTGCACGCCGCCGCCGCCGAAGCCGGCGACCTCGCCGGCCGCGTACAGGCCGGGCACGGGCGCACCGTCGGCCCCGAGGACGCGTGCGGAGAGATCGGTCTCGAGCCCGCCCAGGGTCTTGCGCGAGAGGATGTTGAGCCGCACCGCGATGAGCGGACCGTGCGCCGGGTCCAGGATGCGGTGCGGTTTGGCGACCCGCACCACCTTGTCGCCCAGGTAGTTCCGAGCATTGTGCATCGCCTGGAGCTGCGCGTCCTTGCTGAAGGCGTTCGCGGTCTCGCGGTCACGCGCCTCGATCTGGCTGCGCAGCCGCCCCAGCTCGACGTGTCCGCCCCGCCCGATGGCGTTCATACCTGCCACCAGTTCCTCGAGCGTGTCGGCCACCACGAAGTCCTCGCCGTTCTGCTTGAAGGCCTCGACGGGACCCGGCGCCCCCTTCGACTTCACCCGGCCGAGAGCGAGTTTCAGATCCTTCTCGGTGATGTCCGGGTTCTGCTCCGAACCCGAGAGCGCGAACTCCTTCTCGATGATCGTCTCGGTGAGCACGAACCACGAGTAGTCGTAACCGGTCTCGAGGATCGCCTTCATCGTCGCGTTCGTGTCGAAGCCGGGGAAGTTCGGCGCCGCGAAGCGGTTGCCGTTCGCGTCGAACCACAGGGAGGACGGACCCGGAATGATGCGGATCGCGTGGTCGGGCCAGATCGGGTCCCAGTTGTGGATGCCCTCGGTGTAGGCCCAGACCCGGTCGCGGTTGACGATGTTCGCCCCCGCGGCCTCGGAGATCGCGAGCATGCGGCCGTCGACGTGCGCGGGGACGCCGGCGATCATGTGTTTCGGGAACGGACCGAGCCGCTCGGTGGGCCAGTACCGGCGCATCAGCTCGAAGTTGTGGCCGATGCCGCCGGAGGTCACGAGGACCGTCGGCGCACGGAACTCGAACTCGCCGATCGTCTCCCGGCCGCTGGCGACGCCACGCTCGAGGTCCGTGGGCTCCAGGACCGCGCCCCGCACGCCCACGATCACTCCGTCGCCGACGGTGACCAGCTCGTCCACGCGATGCCGGAAGGCGAAGCGCACCAGGCCCTGCGCCTCGGCCCGCTCGACGGGCTCGCGGAAGACCCGCACCACCTCTGGGCCCGTGCCCCAGGTGAGGTGGAAGCGGGGCACGGAGTTGCCGTGGCCGTCTGCGCTGCCGCCGCCCCGTTCGGCCCAGCCGACGACGGGGGTGAAGCCGAGGCCGAGCCGCCGCAGGTAGTCGCGCTTGCGATGCGTCGCGAACTCGACGTAGGCGCGGGCCCACTGCCGGGGCCAATGGTCCTCGTCCTCGCGGTCGAAACCGGCCGAGCCGGTCCAGTCCTGCCAGGCCAGCTCGAAGGAGTCCTTGATGCCGAGGCGGCGTTGCTCGGGTGAGTCGACCAGGAACAGACCGCCGAGGCTCCAGAACGCCTGGCCGCCGAGGTTGTTGCGGTTCTCCTGATCCACGATCAGGACCCTGCGGCCCGCCCGCGAGAGTTCGTACGCGGCCACGAGACCCGCGAGCCCGGCCCCCACCACGATCGCGTCCGGCGCGAAGCCGTCCGGTCCCGTCGAATTCTCCTCGGCCATGGCCCGCCTCTCGGATTCATAACTAGACTCGCCGTTCTACTTATCGCTAGCATGACACGCATCACACCGGTCGTCAACGAAACGGAGGAGCCGTGGCCAAGGGCGAGCAGACCCGCGCACGCAGCGTGGAGCGGTTCCTCGACGCGGGCCTGGACGTATTCGCCGAACGGGGGTACCACGCCGCGTCGATGGACGAGATCTGCCGCCGCGCGGATCTGTCCCGCGGCGCCTTCTATTCGAACTTCTCGGGCAAGGAGGCCCTGTTCCTCGCACTGTTCGACCGACACACGGAGCGTCAGATCGGCCGGGTGGCGGCCGTGATCGACGCGGCGGACTCCCTCGAGGACGCGATCACCGACGCCGCCCTGGCGGCCGCGCCCGAGGATCCCGAGGAGCGACGGTGGGGCCTGCTCTCCACCGAGTTCACCATCTTCGCCGCGCGCGACGCGGCCGCCGCCGCGCGGCTCACCGACCGCGATCGGGCGATCCGGGATCGACTGTCCGACGCGCTCTCCCGCTTCGTCCCCGCCGCGGACGCCGCTGCGCTGGCCCGGTTCGCGGTGGCGCTCTACGAGGGGGTCCAGCTCACCCACCTGGTCGACGGCGACTCCGCCGCCGCCCGGGAGCTGCTCCTACGTTTCCTGCCGGCCGGCCTGCACACCGTCGTCGAGCGCTGACGTCCGCTCCGCGACCGTCCGGTCCGCGCCGGCGACGAGCCCGCACAGTAGGAGCGGCACGAGCAGGATCAGAAGGCTGACCAGCGGGATCGTCCAATCTCCGCGCACGCCGTGCAGCACGCCCATCAGCATCGGTCCCCACGCGGCGAGCAGGTATCCCACGGTCTGCGACATCGCGGACAGCGAGACCGCCTGCGCGGTGGTGGCGACGCGCAGGTTCATCATCGTCACGGCCAGCGAGATCATCGCGCCGAGGCCGAATCCGACGACGACGTTCGCGACCCACGCGCCGATGCCGTTGCCGAAGGCGAGCACGCCGAACACCCCGATCGCCTGCAACCCGACCGCCGCTACCGCGACGATCCGCTGCTCGCGCCGCCGCGCCGCCCACTGCGGGAAGCTCAGCGCGGTGACAACGCTGAGCAGGCCCCCGATCGCGAGCATCGCGCCGGCCGTCTCCGCGGACAAGCCGCGATCGCGGTAGATCGTGGGGATCCACCCGATCAGCGCGTAGGCCTGCAAGGACTGCAGACCCATGAATCCGGTGACCGCCCATGCGACGGGGCTGCGCAGCACCGTCCGGGCCGCACCGCGACCGGCGGCACCGTCGGCCTCGGGGACGCTGCGTCGGAACCGCAGGTACCGCACCGTGATCGTCGCCAACAGCACCGCCGCGACGAGAGCCGGGATCGACCAGAGCGCGAGCGCACCCCGCCAGCTGCCGCCCAGTGCGGTCACGCCGGGCACCGTCAGCGCCGAGGCGACGCCCGTGGAGGCGCAGACCATCGCCGTGAACAGGCCCGTCATCAAGCCGATCCGGTGCGGGAAGAAGATCCGTACGAGGACCGGCCCCAGCACGTTGCCCACCGCGATCCCCGCGCCCGCGAGCAGCGTGCCGCACAGCAGGACCGTCCAACTGGGGACGATGCGGACGGCGCTGCCCACGGCCACCATGACGACGGCGATCGTCGCCACCACCACCGCGGTGAACCGCCGGGCCAGCCTGGGAGTGACGGCCGAGAACATTCCCAGGCAGAGCACCGGGCCGGTGGTCAGGAGCGCGACCTCGGCGCCGCTCAGGCCGTACGCGGTGCGGATCTCCGAGAGCACCGCCGACGAGCTGCCGAAGATCAGGCGCAGGCAGAGACCCATGACGATCAGGGCTGCAGCGCACGTCAGCGCGCCGACGGCCCGCAGCGCGGGCGGGGCGGAGGGTACGGATGTCGACGTCATCCCACGAATCATGGGATGACTTTGACGCTCGCGTCAACCGACCGCCGCGACCTCCTCGTCGAGGGCGCGGAGGACCGCCGCCACCGCGGGCCGGCGTTCGGCCCCGGGGCGGGTCGCCACCTCGAGGATCCGGGCCGCGAGCACACCGACGATCTCGAGCCCACGAACGCCGGGATGGGTCACCGCGTGCCGCGCGACGAGCGCGACCCCGAGGCCGGCCGCCACCATCGCCTGGATCGTGTGGAAGTCATTGATCCGCTGCACAATCCGCGGTTGCACGCCGGTGATGGTCGCGAGGGAGCGGAGTACGTCGTCGACGGGGAAGCCGTCCCGCACGCTGATCCAGTCCAAGTCGGCGAGTTGGGTGGCATCGACCCGACCGGCCGCCGCGAGCGGATGATCGACGGGCACCACCAGATCGATCGGCTCGCGCATGAGGACGCGGGAGGCTATGCGCGGCCCGCCCAGAGGCGCGGCGCGCTCGTCGCGGTGCGCGACCACCACGTCGGCGTCGGCGAGCATCGCCGGGAGCTCGGTGCCGGGTAGGTCGGCATCCGCGGCGGCGACCTGGACTCCCGCGGCGGCGGTGCGTCGCAGCACGCCGGGCAGGAGCAACTCCGCCGCCGACGGGAAGAGCGTCAGCCGCACCACGCCGACGGGGGTCGAGCGGTACCGGTCCATCTCCGCCCGCGCCCGATCGAGTTCGCCCAGCACGGATTCCGCGCGGACCACGAGCGCGAGTCCGGCGTCCGTGAGGCGCACCCGACGGCCGTCGGGCTCGAGCAGGTCCACGCCCGCCTCGCGGGCCAGGACCTTGAGCTGCTGCGACACCGCCGACGGGGTCATGTCCATCGCCCGGGCCGTCGCGGCGACGGTGCCGCGGTCGGCGAGCTCACGCAGTATCCGCAGGCGGTGGACGTCCATGCGCACCGAGGGTACGCGCAGCTCAGCGCAGTGCGTACCCGCCGTCGACGTACAGCGTCGAGCCCGTCGTGTACGTGCTCGTGAAGAGATGGACGACTGCGGCCGCGATCTCGTCCTCGGTTCCAGGGCGGCCGAGCACGGCTTCGCGCTCGATGTGCGCGAAGGCCGCTTCGCGCGCCTCCGCGGGGCGGCCGGCCCAGAGGTTGCCATCGACGGTGCCTGGCGCGATCGCATTGACCCGCACCGGCGCCAGCTCGACCGCCAGCCCGCGCGCGAGGCCCTCGATCGCGGCGTTCGCGGCGACGTACGGCGCTGCCGGGCCCGCAGGGCGCACGCTCGCGGCGCCCGACGTGAGCACCACCGCGGCGTCCGCCGTGAGCGCCGGCAGCGCCGCCTTGACCACCCGGTACTGGCCCCAGAACTTGGACTCGAAGGGGCTGCGAGCCTCCTCGACATCGAGCTCGACGAAGGACCCGACGGTGTACGTCGCCGCGGTCGTGAACAGCGCGTCGACCGAATCCACCTGCGCGAAGAAGGCCTCGACACCGTCGGGGTCGGCCGTGTCGACGGTGCGGCCCGTCGCCGCCGGCCCCAGCGCGGCGACGGCACCGTCGAGCCGCTCCTGCGAGCGCCCGCCGAGGACGACCCGGGCACCGTCGGCGATCACCCGTCGGGCGACGGCGAGGCCGATCCCGGAGGCTCCCCCGATCAGGACGACGGTGCGATCGCGGAGTTCGAAGGTCATGGCGCCAAGCTAGCCCGGCGGGCGTCCCGGGCAGCAGGGCTGCGCGCCGGGTGATTCCAGGTCTCGGTAGTAGCGCTACACGGTTGATCAAGAAGTATTCGATTGTTCTTCCGTTCCGGGGCGGCGACAGTGGAGGGCATGAGTCCCCGCCATCGCCTCGTCGCCCTGCTCGTCGTCGTGCTCTGGGGACTGAACTTCCTCGCCATCCGCTACGGCCTCGACTACTTCCCGCCGCTCTTCCTGGGCGCGCTCCGCTTCCTCGTGCTGGCGCTCCCGGTGCTCCTGTTCGTCCGGCCGCCGAAGGGCCCGGTGACGTGGCTGCTGCTCTACGGGCTCGGTTCGGGCACCTTCCAGTTCGGCCTGTTGTTCACCGCGATGCACATCGGCATGCCCACCGGGCTCGCCTCGCTGGTGCTGCAGTCCTCGGCGCCGTTCACGGTGCTGCTGGGCGCGATCCTGTTGCACGAGAAGCTCGCCGTCCGGCAGATCGCGGGCATCGGCATCGCCGTCGTCGGCATGGGCCTGATCATCGCCGACCGCGCGGACGCCGCGGCCGGGGTCGGCGTGCTCGGCGTCGTCCTCACGCTGCTCGGCGGCCTGAGTTGGGCGTTCGGCAACATCGGACAGCGCCTGGCGGCGCCGTCGGAGCCGTTCCGCTTCACCCTGTGGATGTCCGTCATCCCGCCCCTGCCGATGCTGGCGCTCAGCGCAGCGTTCGAGGGCCCCGCCACCGGCTGGAGGGCTCTCGCCCACAGCCTCGACGGTGCCGAGGGGCGCCTCGCGCTCCTCGGGGTGGCGTACATCGCGATACTCAGCACCGTCGTCGGCTACGGGCTGTGGGGCGCGCTGATGGCCCGCTACCCCGCATCGACGGTCGCGCCGGCGACGCTGCTCGTCCCCGTGGTCGGCATCGCGGCCAGCGCGGTGGTCCTCGGCGAGCACCCGACGGCGCTCGCGCTGACCGGCGCCGCGATCGTCATCGCCGGCTGTCTCCTGGGAATGCTGCGCAGGCCCGCGCCGCTACCGGTCGGCGATGAGGGCGATCGTCCCGGCGGCCAGCTCGACGTCGCCGTCGCCGATGACCTCGGCGAGCGCGGCGCGCAGGGCGGCGCGGCGGTCGTCCGGCAGGGTTGAGTGCGCCGAGTAGGTGAAGACCAGGTCCAGCCACTGTTCCTTGGCCTGGATCTCGGTCCAGCCGTCCTCCCGCTGGGCCACCCTGAACCCCGCGGCCTCGAACCTGCCCCGGAGTTCGGCCATCGCGTACATCTGATCGTGCGCGGAGCCCGCGCCCGCGGCCTCGACGTTGATGTAGTCCTCGCTCGCGGCGCGGAGGGCGTCGTTCGACGGGGTGGTCGGGCGCAGCTTGTTCCACAGCAGCACGACGCGGCCGCCCGGATTGAGGAGGTCCGCCAGGCGCGGGACCGCGGTGTCGGCGTCGACCCAGTGCCAGGACTGCCCGAAGGTGACGAGGTCGAAGGTCCGGCCGCGGGCGTCCCACTCCTCGAAGGTCGCGACCTCCGTCCGCACCCCCGAGGCCCGTGCGACCTCCGCCATCGCGGCGTCCGGCTCGACCGCCAGCACCTCGAGCCCACGGTGCCCGAGCTGCCGCGCCAGAATCCCCGTACCCGCGCCGACGTCGACGGCGCTGCCCGCTCCCGCCGTGATCGCGTCGACGGTGACATCGGCGTAGCGGGGCCGGAGCCGGTCGTAATCCTCGGCGAGTGCCCCGAACGAGAGCGCCCGCCGTCGGTCCTCGTGCAGTTCAGCCATGAATCCAGCTTGCCCTATTCTGGAGCGCATGCCCGGACTCCCCCTCCGCGCCCGCGCGGCGCTGCTCGCCGCCCGATCCGCAGCCTGGGCGTCGCAGCGCGCCGGGCGCGGCAAGGGCTCGATGATCGGCGGCCTCGTCGCGCTGAAGATCGAGCCGAATCTGATGTCCCGGCTGGCCGCCGGCAAGCGCACCGTCGTCGTGACCGGCACCAACGGCAAGTCCACCACCACCCGGATGACCGCCGCCGCGCTCGCCACCACGGGTCGCGCGGTCGCGACCCAGGCCGACGGGGCCAACATGGACGCCGGCATCGTCGCCGCCCTGACGGCGCACCAGCGCGCTCCGCTGGCCGCCCTCGAGGTCGACGAGCTGCACGTCCCGCACGTCCTCGACGCGACCGACGCGGAGGCACTCGTGCTGCTCAACCTCTCCCGCGATCAGCTCGACCGCGTCGGCGAGATCAACGCCATCGAGCGACGCCTGCGCGCGGGCGTCGACGCGCACCCGGAGCTCACCGTGATCGCCAACTGCGACGACGTGCTCGTCACGTCCGTCGCCTACGACGCGAAGAACGTCGTGTGGGTCGCCGCCGGCGCCGGCTGGACCAGCGACTCCACGTCGTGTCCCCGCTCGGGCGAGCCCGTCGTCCGCGACGGCGACCACTGGTACTCGACGGGGACCGACTTCTCCCGGCCCGAGCCCGACTGGTGGGTCGACGACGAGCACATCCACGGCCCGGACGGCTTCGTCGCGCCGCTGGCCCTGAAGCTGCCCGGCCGGGCCAACCGCGGCAACGCCGCGCAGGCCGTCGCCGCCGCGGTCGCGATGGGCGCCGACCCGAGCGCCACGGTCGAGGCCGTCGGCACCGTCGGCGAGGTCGCGGGCCGCTACTCGACGGTGACCGTCGGCGAGCACACCGTCCGCATGCTGCTGGCGAAGAACCCCGCCGGCTGGCAGGAGGCCATGTCGATGATCGACGGCACGGCCGAAGGCCTGGTGATCGCGGTCAACGGGCAGGTCCCCGACGGCGAGGACCTCTCGTGGCTCTGGGACGTGCAGTTCGAGCGGTTCGAGAACGGCAAGGTCGTGGCGTCGGGTGAGCGCGGCGCCGACCTCGCGGTGCGCCTGACCTACGCGGGCGCCGAGCACTCGCTCGTGGCCGATCCCGTGGCAGCGATCGCCTCGTGCCCGCCCGGACGGGTGGAGGTGCTCGCCAATTACACGGCGTTCCGCGACCTGAACACGGCTCTCGAAGGGCGGCGCGCGTGATCGACTTCTCCGGATCCGAGAATCGGATCACCGAGTCCACCCTGGTCATCGGCCTGGTACTCCCCGACGTGATGGGCACCTACGGCGACGGCGGCAACGCCCTGGTGCTGCGCCAGCGTGCGCGACTGCGCGGCATCGACGCCGAGGTCCTGCCGATCACGCTCGCCGACCCCGTGCCCGCGACCTGTGACATCTACACCCTCGGTGGCGCCGAGGACTACGCGCAGCGCCTGGCGACCCGCCATCTCACGCAGTACCCGGGCATGCAGGAGGCCGCGGCCAAGGGCGCGCCCGTGCTCGCGATCTGCGCCGCGATCCAGGTGCTGGGCCACTGGTACGAGACCTCCGAGGGCGAGCGGGTCGACGGTGTCTCCCTGTTCGACCTGACCACCACCCCGCAGGCCACCCGCTCGATCGGCGAGATCGAGGGCGTGCCGCTGATCGACGGGCTCACCCAGCCGCTCACGGGGTTCGAGAACCACCGCGGCGGTTCGGCACTCGGGACCGATGCCGCGCCCCTGATGCGCGTGGTCCGGGGCACGGGCAACGGCGCGGGGGCCGCGGTCGACGGTGTCGTCCAGGGCAGCGTGCTCGGGACCTACATGCACGGCCCGGCGCTCGCCCGGAACCCCGAGCTGGCGGACTACCTCCTGGCCCGCGCGACCGGACGGTCGCTCGAGCCGTTGGACCTGCCGGACGTGGACCTGCTGCGCCGCGAGCGCCTGCGGAAATAGGTCCGGCACAGCGACGCTGCGCTGATGGCACGGATCACCAGAGCCCGAGCACGGCCTGCTCGGTGGAGAGCAGGCGCATCTTGGTGGTGACACCGCCGCCGGCGGAGAAGCCACCGGTACGACCGTTCGCCGCGGTGACGCGATGGCACGGCACGACGGGCGGGTACGGATTCTCACCGAGTGCGCGGCCGACGGCGCGAGCGGACCCGGGAAGTCCTATCTCCGTGGCGATCTCGCCGTAGGTACGGGTCGATCCGGGCGGGATCCTGCGCGCGGCGTCGTACACGGCGCGCTGGAATTCGGTGAGTCCGCGCATGTCGAGGGGTACCCAGGCGAGATCGTCGTCGAGGTTCGCGCCCGAGACCAGATCGACCACGGCGTCGATGACGCGGGCGACCTCCGGCGGCGGTGCGGAGGCCTCCGCCCCCTCGCCGAGATACTGCGCGGTCACCTCGTCGGACTCCTCGGGGAGCCGGACGGCGGTGACGACACCGTCTGAGCCCCAGGCGATCCCGCACCGCCCGACCGCGGTGTCGAAGAGAGCGAACCCCGCCGGGCCCGTCATCGGCTCGCCGCCGCAGCCCGCGCCGCGGCCTCGACTTTCGCGCGGTACGCCGGCCGGTCGACACCCTCGGGGAGATTGGTGTTCCCGGGCTGCAGGCCCGCCGCACCGTCGATCAGTTCGCGGACGATGTCGGCTTGGCCGGCGTGCCGGTCGAGGTCGAAGAAGGTGTGCATCGCGAGGCGGTGCAGGGTGACCGACCGACCCCGCTCACCCCACCACGGCACCGTCCCCCTGGTGCTGAGCGGGAGCTCCGCGAGGGTTGCGGTGGCGTGGGCACGGGACCGGTCGAACAGATCGACGATCGCGGCCGTCGGCTCGTCCGCCCGCACCCACAGATCATCGTCGGCGACGTAGTCCGGCGACTCCGGATCCGGCAGGAAGGGGTGGGAGAAGGGCCGCCCGAAGCATCCGCCGAGATACCCCGAGTCGACCATCGCGCAGTGCTTGACCAGTCCCAGGAGGTTCGTGCCCGTGGGCATGAGAGGGCGGCGCAGGTCGTACTCGCCGAGACCGTCGAGCTTCCAGATCAAGGCGTCCCGCGCCCGGTCCATGTACTGCTGAAGGTCGGCCTTCAGGAGCTCCTCGCCGGTGCGCGCGTCCATGGCTCGACGATGCCACAGGGCACCGACAGGTTCTACGGCGCGACCGTCCTGGGTTCGACGAGGGCGCAGCGCCGGCGCGTTCCGTCGACCGCGAACCAGCCGCGTTCGAACTCCTGCCACCGGACGAGCTCGGCCCGCGACTCCTCGCCGTCGCGGGCGACGGCCCGCTCGAGCCTCTCCTCCGCGGTGCCGCCGTCCAACCAGAGGCCCAGGGACAGGCGGCGGGCGAAGGAACGGCGTGCGCTCGAGACGCCCTCGATCACGATGAGCGAGGCCCGCGGGACCCGGAGCTCCTCCCCCGGCGTCGGCACCCCGTCGCGCCAGACCATGGGGCGGTAGAAGGCGTCACGCCCGCGCACGAGGGGGTCGACCACTTCGGTGACCAGCTTCGGCCACCACGACACCGGGTCGTCCCAGGTGGCGTAGTGGTCCGTGCGGATCAGAGCGACGCGGGCACCGTCGGCCCGGAGATCGTCGACGAGACGCTGGGCGTACGTCGACTTGCCGGCCCCGGACGGCCCGTCGATCGCGACGATGCCCTCGGGCGCACCCAACCGGGACAGCAGCTCTGCGGCGTCCACGGGTCAGCTCGGCGGCGTCTCTTCGAGGATCCGCGGCGGTTCGGACAGCGATCGCCGACCGCTCATGGCGCGGCCGAGAGTCAGCTCGTCGGCGAACTCGAGCTCGGCACCCATCGGCAGACCAGCGGCGGGGCGCGTGACGGTGAGACCGGGGAAGTCCTTGAGCATCCGCACGAGGAAGGCCGCGGTGGCCTCGCCCTCGGTGTTCGGATCGGTCGCGATGATCACCTCGTCGACGTCGACCCCGTCGACCGACGTGCCGAGGCGGACGAGCAGTTCGCGGATCCGGAGCTTGTCGGGCCCGACGCTCTTGATCGGGTTCAACGCGCCGCCGAGGACGTGGTAGAGACCGCGGTACTCGCGGGTGCGCTCGACCGCCTGAACGTCCTTGGCCTCCTCGACCACGCAGATCTTGGAGGCGTCGCGGCGCGGATCCGAGCAGATCCGGCAGCGGGTCTCGGCGGAGACGTTGCCGCACACCTCGCAGTACCGCACGTCGTTGCGCACGCGGGTGAGCGCGTTCGTCAGCCGGTCGATGTCGGTGGGCTGCACCCCCAGGAGGTGGAACGCGATGCGCTGGGCGCCGCGCGGTCCCACCCCCGGGAGTTTGGCCAACTCGTCGATCAGCTCCTGAACCGGTCCTTCGTACACGTGCCGACCGTCAGAAGGGCAGGCCGCCGGCCAGCGGCCCCATCTTCTGCTGCGCGATGGCGGCGGTGTTGTCCGCCAGGTTCGCCAGGGCACCCAGGACCAGGTCCTGCAGGGTCTCGACGTCCTCCGGGTCGACCACCTTGGGATCGATGGTCACGGACTTCACCTGGCCGTCGCCGGTACCGGTCACCGTGACGAGGCCGCCGCCGGCCTGGCCCTCGACCGTCGTCACCGCGAGTTCCTGCTGGGCCGCCATGAGCTGCTGCTGCATCGCGCCGACCTGTGCCATCAGGTCTTCCATCGAGCCTCCGGGCTGCATGTGCCGTCTCCCTCCGCCGGTCAGGTGACCCGCTATGTCCGATTCGTGTTACTTGTGTTACCGCTGTGCCGGTTGGGGCGGTACAGTGCGATCCGTGAAGAACCGCCGTTCCGCCGTCCTGGCCGCGACCGTGCTCCCCGCACTGGTCCTCTCCGGCTGCACCATCGGTGACGCCGGACAGCAGCGGAACGCGGCCGCACCCACCAGCCTATCGCCCGGCGGGCCCGCCCTCGTGAACAACGCGGCGCCGCTCGGCGCCGGAGCCTTGAGCGGGAAGAAGATCTTCGTCGATCCCGGTCACAACGGCGCCAACGACGCCTCGATCGACAAGCAGGTCCCGACGGGCCGCGGCGGCACCAAGCCGTGCCAGACGACCGGCACGACCAGCGTGAACGGCGTGCCCGAGCACACGTTCAATTACGCGGTGGCCTACAAGCTCTATCAGGCGCTCACGGCGGCGGGCGCGCAGGTGATGCTCTCCCGCACCGACGACACCTCCGTCGCGTCGTGCATCGACGCTCGTGCCGAGGCCGCCAACAGGTGGGGCGCCGACGCCGCAGTGAGCATCCACGCCGACGGTTCCGCCCCTGGCAACCGAGGGTTTCACGTGAATCTTTCCTCGCCGCCTTTGAATCCCGCGCAGCAGAACGCGAGCCCCGCGTACGCCGCGAAGATGCGGGACGCGCTCGTCGCGGGTGGCTTCACGCCGGCGACGTACATCGGCACCGGCGGCCTCTACCCGCGGTCGGATCTTGCCGGGCTGAATCTGGCGACGGTGCCGTCGGTGCTGGTCGAGGCGGGCAACCTGCGCGACGCCGGCGAGGCCAAGGTGCTCGAATCGGCCGACGGCCAGCAGCGCCTCGCGGACGCCATCGCCGCCGGCCTCGCCGCGTACCTCGGTTCCGGCGCGACGCGCTAGCCGCGAATCCGGCCGAATCCGCGGCTACGAAGCCGAATCCGGCTTCCCGATGTACTGATCCGCCGAATCCACGGCCACCAGTTCACGCCGGCTCACGAACTCCCGCTCGGTCCCGTCGAGCGGGTCGGTGAAGGCCAGGGTGCGTGCCAGCAGGCGCAGCGGATCGGAGAAGTCGCCGTCCACGAAGTCCCGTGGTTCGGGATACAGCGGGTCCCCCAGGATCGGCACCCCGAGCCCGGCCATGTGCAGGCGGAGCTGGTGCGTCTTGCCCGTCTCCGGGCGCAGTCGGTACCGCCCGACGGTGCCGCCCCGTCCGTCCGGAACCTCGGATTCCAGCGCGACGCGGCTGCGCGCGTTCACCGGACCGTCGACCTCGTAGGCCCGCATGATGCCGGGCGTCTTCTCGATCCGGGACTCCACGACCGTCGGCAGCTCCAGGTCCGCGCGCAGCGGCGCCAGCGCGGCGTACTCCTTGCGCGCCGCTCCGGTCGCGAAGAGCTGCTGGTAGGGGCCGCGCACGGCGGGATCCCGGGTGAACAGCAACACGCCCGCGGTGAGCCGGTCGAGCCGGTGCGCGGGCGAGAGCAGCGGCTCGTCGAGCTCACGCCGCAACCGAACGAGTGCACTTTGCACGACCCGCGCACCGCGCGGCATGGTCGCGAGGAAGTGCGGCTTGTCCACCACCACGATCCGCTCGTCCTGGAAGAGGACCGGCATCGCGAAGGGCACATCGATCTCGTCCGGCAGCTCGCGGTACATCCAGACCGCCTGCCTGGCGGCGAGGACAGATCCGGGCCCGAGTGGCGCACCGTCGGAGCCGAGGACGCACCCGGCCGCGCTCTCGGCGGCCACGTACTCCGCGGTGCCGGGGAACCGGGCCTCGAGAACCTCGCCGAGCGTGCGCCCGGCCTCCTCCTCGGCGATGACCAGGCGCGTCGGGTCGACGCCGTCACGCAGCGGCAGCGGCGCGACCGGAGTCCCGCGGTGGCGCCGTGGGCGCCTAGCCGTTGGACTCGACCTGCACCTTGAGGTTGGTGAGCAGCTCGTCGTAGATGCGACCGAGGCCCTTGGGTGCGAAGGTCTTCTCGAAGAACCCGCCGATGCCGCCCGCGCCCTGCCAGGTCGTGGTGATCGTGACGGTGGTCGCATCGCCGGCGCTGTCGGCGGCGACGGCGCGGTAGGTGGTGACCATCGAGCTGTTCGCGTCGGTCTCGGTGACGGTGGCACCGTCGACCGTGACGGTCGCGCGGACGTTGCGCGAGCGCTTCTCGGTGGCCTGGAGGATCCACTCGGCGACGGTGCCGGAGCCCTGCCCGCCCTCGAGCACGCGGTACTCGCGGTAGTTCGGGGGAAGGATCTCGGCGCGGCGGGTGTAGTCCGCGATGGCGGCCAGGACCTTCTCGGGCGCGGCGGCGATGGTGATGGACTTGGTGGCGGTTACCTGGGCCAACGTACTTCGATCCTTACGAGTATCGGGGCCTCCGACGAGGTCGGAGACGTGGGTGTCGGCACCGCCGACGAGTTCGATGCCAGCCTAACCAATCGGTAACGGCCCGCGCGCGTCGCGCCCGAGAGGTATAGCGTCGATGATCGTGAGTGCTCGCAACGCAACGCCGGCGCGAACCCCGTCGACGGTCCCGATCGCTGGAGAAGCCGCCTACGAGGAGGGCCTCGCGCGGTTGCGCGAGAGCTACCGCGCGATTCCCCCGAACGCGCGCGTCCGCCTGTCCAAGAAGACCTCCAACCTGTTCCGCGCCCGCGCGGCCACCGAGGCGCCCGGTCTCGACGTCTCCGGTCTCGCCTCGGTCATCTCGATCGATCCCGAGGCGGGCACCGCCGACGTGGGCGGCATGTGCACGTACGAGGACCTGGTGGCGGCGACGCTGCCCTTCGGCCTCGCCCCGACCGTCGTGCCACAGCTCAAGACGATCACCCTGGGCGGCGCCGTGAGCGGGATGGGCATCGAATCGAGCTCCTTCCGCGCCGGCCTGCCGCACGAGGCCGTGCTCTCGATGGACATCCTCACCGGCAACGGCGACGTGGTGACGGCGACGCCGGACGGACCGGACTCGGAGCTCTTCTTCGGCTTCCCCAATTCGTACGGCACTCTGGGATATTCGACCCGGCTGACCGTACAGCTGGAGCCCGTGGCCAGATACGTCGAGCTGCGGCACGTGCGCTTCCACACGCTGGACGACCTGCAGGAGACGATGGCGGAGATCGTCGATGCGCGGGAGTACGACGGCGAGCCCGTCGACTACCTCGACGGCGTCGTCTTCTCCGCCGCGGAGTCCTATCTCGTCCTCGGCCGCAAGACCGACGAGCCCGGCCCCCTCAGCGACTACACGGGCCGGGAGATCTACTACCGGTCGATCCAGCACGCCGACGGGGTCACGCGTGACCGGCTCACCACGCACGACTACCTGTGGCGCTGGGACACCGACTGGTTCTGGTGCTCCCGGGCCTTCGGTGCGCAGAATCCGAAGGTGCGCCGCCTATGGCCGAAGCACCTGCTGCGCAGCAGCTTCTACTGGAAGCTCGTGGCGCTGGACCGCCGGTGGGACATCGGCGACAAGCTCGCGGCACGCAAGGGCGAGCCGCCCGGCGAGCGCGTGGTGCAGGACATCGAAGTGCACATCGACGAGACCGTCGACTTCCTCGAATGGTTCCTCGACGAGATCCCCATCGAGCCGATCTGGCTGTGCCCGTTACGGTTGCGTGATCCGCTGCCACCCGGCGCCGACGCGGACCGACCGTGGCCGCTGTACCCGTTGGAACCCCGCGAGACCTACGTGAACGTCGGTTTCTGGTCCGCGGTCCCGAAGCAACCCGGCCAGATCGAGGGCCGGGCCAACCGCCTGATCGAGGAGAAGGTGTCGGAGTTGGGTGGACACAAGTCCCTGTACTCCGAGGCCTTCTACGAGCGCGCCGAGTTCGACGAGCTCTACGGCGGAATCCACTTGGAGAAGTACAAGTCCCGCTACGACCCGGAGGATCGCTTGCTGGGCCTGTACGACAAGACAGTCAGGAGGCAGTGAATTGACGCGGTCCACTGAGCATCTCCCCAAGCTCAGCCTCGCCGAGATCATCGAGAAGGTGGCGGGCGGCAAGCTCGCCATCCGGGTGAAGGCCTACGACGGCTCGTCGGCCGGGCCGGACGACGCGCCGTACGGCCTCGACCTGCTCACCCCGCGCGGAACGACCTACCTCGCAACGGCGCCCGGCGACATGGGCCTCGCCCGCGCCTACATCGCCGGCGATCTGGAACTCACCGGCGCGCCCCCGGGAGACCCGTACGAGGCGCTCCGCGCCCTCTCGGACGATCTCCAGTTCGCCAAGCCGGGGCCCAGGCTGATCGCGCAGATCGCACGGTCCGTCGGCGCCGAGCACATGATCCCGATCGCGCCGCCCCCGCAGGAGGCGATCCCCCGCTGGCGGCGGATCGCCGAAGGGCTGCGGCACAGCAAGTCCCGCGACGCCGACGCCATCCACCACCACTACGACGTCTCCAACCGGTTCTACGAGCTGGTGCTCGGCCCGTCGATGACGTACACCTGCGCCTGCTACCCGGACGGCGACGCGACGCTGGAGGAGGCGCAGGAGAACAAGTACCGCCTGGTCTTCGAGAAACTGCGACTCAAGCCGGGTGACCGGCTGCTGGACGTCGGGTGCGGCTGGGGCGGCATGGTGCGCTACGCGGCTCGTCGCGGTGTGCACGCCATCGGTGCGACCCTGTCCAAGGAGCAGGCGGAGTGGGCGCAGGCCGCGATCGAGGCCGAAGGGCTGGGCGAGTTCGCCGAGGTGCGCTACAGCGACTACCGCGACGTCCCCGAGGGCGACTTCGACGCGATCAGTTCCATCGGTCTCACCGAGCACATCGGCGTGCACAACTACCCGTCGTACTTCACGTCGCTGCGCGAGAAGCTGAAGACCGGCGGGCTGCTGCTCAACCACACGATCACGCGGCACGACAACAAGCTGTCGGGCAAGGGCGGTCAATTCATCGACCGGTACGTCTTCCCGGACGGCGAGCTCACCGGATCCGGTCGCGTGATCGCCGCGATCCAGGACATCGGCGGCATGGAGGTGCGGCACGAGGAGAACCTCCGCGAGCACTACGCCCTCACCCTGGCGCAGTGGTGCAAGAACCTCGTCGAGAACTGGGACGAGGCCGTCGCCGAGGTGGGCCTCGGCACCGCCCGTGTCTGGGGCCTGTACATGGCCGGCTCGCGACTGGGCTTCGAGCGCAACGTGGTCCAGCTGCACCAGGTGCTGGCGGTGAAGCTCGACGCGAAGGGCGGGGCGGGCGACCTGCCGCTGCGCCCGTGGTGGAACGCCTAGCGCGACATCGGGACCCGGCGCTCGCCCCGATCAGATGGGGCGGGCGCCGAGTTCGTTCTTGAGCAGCTCGAGAGCGATCTCGTCCGGATCGCGGCGCGGTGCGCTGGTCCCGCCCGAGACGGCGTCCTCGCGATGCGCGGCGTCGATCATCTCCTCCTCGGAGACCTCCTCGACAGGCGCCGGCTCGGGGTCCGGCTCAGGAGGGAGCGGGATGTCGTCGTGGTGCGACGGGGCGCGGTTCTCCCGGCCCGCGGGCCGCGGGTCGGGCCGCTGATCGCCCGCGCGGCTGCGCCGCTCGAACGTGGGGGGCGCCTTGCGAGGCTCGGCGGCCGGACGCTGCTGCTGCGGCGCGGCCGCCGGGGCACCCTGCTGGCGCGCACCACTGCCGTCGCCGACCTCGACGTCCCACTGCGTGCCGAAGACCTCGCGGACCGCATCCCGCAGATTGCCCACGTGCTGCTGGTCGCTGAACCTGCTGAGCAGCGCGGGGATCGGCAGGGCGAGGTGCAGGACATCGCCTGCGAGCCCGAGCACCTGCACGTTCGGCATGAGTGCGAAGGTCACCGTGCTGCGGTCCTTGACGGCTCGGAGCACCTTGGGCCAGGCCGTACGGACTTCCTCCACCGAGGGACCCGACGGCGCCGGAGCCTCCTGGGCGGCCGGCGCGGACTCCGCCGCCGGGGCGGCAGGTGCCGGCTCCGGGGCGCGGTCGGGCTGCGGGGCGGGCGGCGCGGACTCGGCTGCGGGCGCCGCCGTCGCGGCCGCCGGCGGCACTGCGTCGGGCTCCGCGGGCGCGGCGGGCTCCGGTTCCGGCCGGTGCAGCACCGGTTCCTGTTCTGCGGACTCGGCCTGGACGGCCGGCGTCGCCTCCGGCGGTGCGGCGGACTCCGGCGCGACCGGCGCGGTGGGCTCCGGCGCGGTTGTGCGTCCCGACTCCGGCGGGGCGGATTGTGGCGCCGGTTCCGCGGCGGGGGCGGCCG
>NZ_VIGX01000019.1 GCF_007858475.1 Tsukamurella conjunctivitidis | reverse complement strand
CCGTGCTCGACTGCGCGACGCCGCCCAGCGGGCCCAGCGCACCCGCCGCACCGTCGGGCCCGCCGCGCCCGATGCCGACCGGCCCGTCCGTTCCCGCCGCTGCGCCCGGTCCCGGCGGGGCGCTGGCGATCCCCCCGAGCGGACCGTCGACCAGCCGTGCGGTTCCGCCCGCCACTGCCCGTCCCGCGCCGCCCTCGGCACGTCCCGTCCCGTCCGGCGGGCCCGTCCCCTCCTCGACGCCGACGGTGCCGCGTCCGCCGCGGTAGGGCGGCCTCCCCCGTCGACGCCTGCCACCGGGGCCAGCGGATACGATGGGGGCGTTATGAGTGCGGTTACGGAAGACGCGATCCGGTCGGCCCTGGCCACCGTGAACGACCCCGAGATCGGCAAGCCGATCACCGATCTGGGGATGGTGAAGTCGGTCGCGGTGCAGGCCGATTCGTCGATCGACGTCGAGGTGTACCTCACCACCTCCGCGTGCCCGATGCGCACGCAGATCGTCGACCGCGTGCGGACCGCCGTGGCCGACGTGCCCGGCACCGGCGAGGTGCGCGTGGAGCTGGACGTGATGAACGACGAGCAGCGCGCCGAGCTGCGCAGGACGGTGCGCGGCGACAAGGCCGAGCCCGTGATCCCGTTCGCCCAGCCCGGCTCGCTGACCCGCGTGTACGCGGTCGCGTCGGGCAAGGGCGGCGTGGGCAAGAGCTCCGTGACCGTGAACCTCGCCGCGTCCCTGGCGGCGCGCGGGCTGTCGGTGGGCGTGCTCGACGCCGACATCTACGGCCACTCCGTGCCGCGCATGATGGGCACCGACGCGCGGCCCACCCAGGTCGACTCGATGATCATGCCGCCGCAGGCGCACGGCGTGAAGGTGATCTCGGTGGCGATGTTCACCACGGGCAACACGCCGGTGGTGTGGCGCGGCCCGATGCTGCACCGCGCGCTGCAGCAGTTCCTCGCCGACGTCTTCTGGGGCGACCTCGACGTGCTGCTCCTGGACCTGCCGCCCGGCACCGGCGACGTCGCGATCTCGATCGCGCAGCTCATCCCGGGCGCGGAGATCCTCGTGGTCACCACCCCGCAGACCGCGGCCGCCGAGGTCGCGGAGCGGGCCGGCGCGATCGCGCTGCAGACCCGCCAGCGCGTGGCCGGCGTCATCGAGAACATGTCGGGGCTGACGCTGCCCGACGGGACCGTCCTGGACGTCTTCGGTGCGGGCGGCGGCGAGCAGGTCGCCGCGCGGCTCACCCGCGCCGTGGGTGCCGACGTGCCCCTGCTCGGGCAGATCCCGCTGGACCCGCAGCTGCGTGAGGCCGGCGACGGCGGGACGCCCGTCGTGCTCTCGGCGCCGGACTCCCCCACCGGCTCCGCGCTGCGCGCCATCGCCGACAAGCTCGCCATCCGCAAGCGCGGCCTGGCCGGCATGTCGCTCGGGATCGACACCACCCGCCACCTCTGACCCGACGGTCCGCCGCCTCGCTCGTGACGCGGTGACCGACGGCGATCCGCTGCCGATAGCCGTCAACGCTGCCGACTACTGGCAGCGTTGACGGATTCCGGCAGCGTGTTCCGATGTCGAACCACGTGCGGATCCACGTCATGCGGCAGCCGCGACAACGCCGTTGCGCACCATCGCCGGGAGCAGCAACCGCCGCAGGCCGCCGTTCGCCGTGAGGACGCGCCATCGCCAGCGGACCACCTCGATCCCGGCTGCAGCGAACCGTTCATGGCGCCGTTTCTCCTCGGCGAGCGCGGCATCCACTTCCTCCGGTTCGACACCGTACTTGCCGCGGCCGTCGAACTCCCCCGTCATCGTTCCCCAGTCGAAGTCCGCGTAGAAGAGCTCATCGTCGAGGAGCCTCGGCACCTGCAGTCGAGGCATCGGCAGGCCGCCGGCGAGCATCTGCATGCGTGAGAGCGATTCGCCGGCGGACTCACTGCAGTCGACGGAGAGGGTCAGGGCCCGTCGGGCGACGGCGACTCCCCGGCTGCGCCCGAGCTCGGCGATGCACTCCTCCAGCTCGGCGATGGAAATCGGTGCGGGATCGTCCGGGCTCGGGAATCTCGGCACAAGGCGTACGGCGTCGAAGGCGCACACGGCGCGGTCCAGACCACCCGTCATGGCGGTATCCACCGCAGTGCGGCACCGCGACGTCACGCGCAGCCCGTCGAGGATCACGATGTGGTCGTTCGGCAACGGCCTCGCGTGCACGTGCAGCGTGCGGCGTTTGTAGCCGCCGCCCGTGCGGTCGATCGTGAAGTGGACGTACCGACGTTCCGGCCGGAAGAACGGGATGCCGTGGAGCGCCGCCGCGCTCTCGTGGCTGACAACGCCGTCGCAGGTGAGCGCAGCGGCACGGACTCGATCACGGTCCTTCGCCCACGCGGGTGCATCGTCGTCGCCGGTGGCGTAGACGCCGTGCGCGAGGCGCTGGATCTCGGTTCCGGTAGCGCGCCGGATCCGTGCGTCGCTCCACCCCATCGCCGCGAGCTGTCTCCGCGTCCAGATCTCCCCCATACGAATCATTGAACCGCCCCGGCGCCGTCAGGAGAGTGGCGAAGACCGAGTTATCCACAGGATCGGCGCCGTCCACAGGCGATCCGCTGCCGATAGCCGTCAACGCTGCCGACTACTAGCAGCGTTGCCGGATTCCGGCAGCGTGTCCGAGGGCGCTGAGTGAAAGCCGGACGCTAGGTGGCGTCGGGGTCGAACGGTGCGCGCTCCTCGGGGGGCAGCGGCTTGTGCATCCGCGGCATCGTGGGCGGCTTCTCGAGGCTGAGCTCCGGCGACGCGGGCATCCCCGTGGCGGAACCGCCGACGGCGGGAGCGGCCGCCGGACCGGCCGCGGACTCCACGGCCTTGCGCAGGTTCAGCGCATCGGCGGTGGAGCGGACCTGCTCGCCCATCTCCCGGATCACGGTGTCGTCGCCGTTGAGGAGGTGCTTGGTGACGATGGCCGTGGGCGTCATTCCGCGCAGGTTCTGGATCTGCTGCAGGGGCTCGCGGATGGCGTCGAAGTCGCCGCCCATGTCGTCCTTGAGCTGCTGTGTCGCGCCGGTGGCGTAGTCGCGCACCTGCCGCAGCGCCGTGAAGAACCAGTTGACCGCGCCGGGCAGTCGCTCCGGCCCCAGGATCACCAGACCCACGACGACCAGCATGAGGATCTCCCCCATGCCGAGATTCGAGAACACCCCGCCATGCTACGGGAAGCTCAGCACCGGGCGCACGCCGCGGCGACTCAGCTCAGCGGCTCGGGCGTCACCGTGATCGGGACCTGCCTACCGTCCCGCGCGACGGTCACCGTCGTCTCCTTGCCCACACCGGTGGCGCGGATCGCGACGATGACGTCGGCCGCCTCGGCGACCTCGGTGTCGCCGACCTTGGTGATGACGTCGCCCTCGCGGATGCCCGCCTTCTCGGCGGCGCCGCCCTTCTTCACGTTCTCGACGCGCACGCCCGACGCGGTCTCGTTGCTCACCTCGCGGCCGTTGATGCCGAGGTCCGCGTGGACCACCTTCTGGCCGCGGATGATCGACTCGGCGATGGGCCACGCCACGTCGGAGGCGATGGCGAAGTTGAGGCCGATCGAGCCGACGCCGCCGGGCGAGAGCCCGAGGGTGTTGATCCCGATCTGCCGGCCCTGCAGGTCCAGGAGCGGGCCGCCGGAGTTGCCGGGATTGATCGCGGCGTCGGTCTGGACCGAGTCGAAGGTCGCGGGCGGGTTCGGTCCGTTCGCGGGCCCCTGGACCGGACGGTGCGTCGCGGACACGACTCCGGAGGTGACGGTGCGCCGCAGGCCCAGCGGGGAGCCGATCGCGACGACCTGCTGTCCGGCGACGAGCGCGCTGGAGTCGCCGCGGGCGATCTGCTGCAGCCCGTCGACCGAGACCTTCACGACGGCGACGTCGGTGTACGGGTCCGTCCCGACGAGTTGCGCCGGGGTCCGGGTGCCGTTGAAGAAGACGACCTCGATCTTGGCGTCCTTGTTCGTGGACGCGGTCTCGACGACGTGGTTGTTGGTCATGATGTAGCCGCGCTCGGCGTCGATCACGGAGCCGGAGCCGGTCTCGCCGGAGGTCTTGGTGCGCACCTCGATGGTGACGACGCTCGCCCCGACCTTGCCGACCATCGAGGCGACGGCGCCCGCCTCCGCGGGCGTGCCATCGGCCGCGGGCAGGCTGACCCGCGAGTCGGTGAGCTTCTCGATCGTGGTGCCGGTGATGCGTCCGATGGCGCCGCCGAGCAGGCCGATGACCAGCGCGAGCACACCCAGGATCGCGAGCGCGCGCACGGAGACGCGGCGACCGAACAGCACGTCGCGGACGCCGAGCCGACCGGTATCGGGCTGCGGTACGGCCCGCGGGGGTGCCGCGACACCGGGCTCGCCCAGGCCGGCCAGCGATTCGGTGTCGCGCCACGGGTCCTCGGGCGCGGGTTCCGGTTCGGGCGCGAGCGGCCCCGCGTAGGGGTCGCGCTGCAGCGCCTCGGTGGCACCCGGCGGCCGGGAGAAGGCCTCGGTGAGCACCGGATCGGGCGCCGCGGCCTGCGGCTGCGGTCCGCGCGCGGTGGCGCTGCGGACGGATTCGGGCGCGAAGGCACCGTCGACCCCGTCCGGCCTGCCGAAGACGACCTGCTCGCCCTCGGACACGGTCGGACGGTGCGTGGGGCGCGGCTCCAGGCGCGGACGCCGGGCGTCGGGATCGGAGGTCACGGGGTCGAATCTACCGAGCGTTCCGCCGCCGGCCGCGCTTGTTGCGCTCGTCGCGTCGCGAGGATTCCGGGGAGAACGTCGGGAAGCCCTCGAAGGGCTGCGGCCCGTGGCACGCGCTCGGGATCTGCGAGAGCTGGCCGAGCAGGTGGTGCGGCACGGTGATCTCGCCCGACTCGCGCAGCGCGGTGCGGACCTGGCGCTGCGCGTCGACCTCCGCGGCGCACACGGCGCACTCCGAGATGTGGGTGCCGGCGCGCAGGTGCGCGTTCATCCGCAACTCGCCGTCGACGAAGGCGACGACCGCCTCGTAGGCGAGGTGCTCGGTGGACGAGAACTCGCCCGGCCGACGTGAGAAAGCGCGCTTCAAACTGCCACTGAGGTGCTCCACGGCGCTTCCCTCCTCTCCTCGGTCCGATGGGCGTCCTGCGGATCTACCGCCACAGTACCCGCACTCCAGGGTTCAACGGCTCGCGTCGCCGTGGAGTTCCCGACGGTGCCGGGACCGCGCTCAGTAGGCGAGCGCGGCGCTGCTGGTCAGCCCCTGATTCGCCAGGGCCTCGCGGATGGACTTGCGGCCGCGGTGGATGCGGGAACGGACGGTGCCGAGCTTCACGCCCAGGGTGGCGGCCACCTCCTCGTACGAGAGCCCCTCGATGTCGGCCAGGACGACGGCGGCGCGGAACTCCGGCGCCAGGGCGTCCAGCGCGGTCTGCAGCTGCGGGCCGAGGTTCGCGTCCGCGTAGATCTGGCCGGGGTCCGGGTCGCTCGACGGTACGCGCTCGTAGTCCTCCGGCAGCGCCTCCATGCGGATGCGATTGCGGCGGCGGACCATGTCGAGGAACAGGTTCGTCGTGATGCGGTGCAGCCAGCCCTCGAACGTGCCGGGCTCGTAGTTCTGCAGACTGCGGAAGACGCGGATGAAGGTCTCCTGCGTGAGGTCCTCGGCGTCCTGCGCGTTACCGGAGAGCCGGTAGGCGAGGCGGTAGACGCGGTCGGCGTGCTCGCGGACGAGCTCGTCCCACGAGGGCATGTCGGCGCGGTCACCCGACGCGTCGAACGCAGCGGTACCTGCGGGTTCGGCAGCACGCTCGTCGTCGAACGTCGCGTACGCAGCCTCGGGCTGCGGCTCCTGCCGGGGTCCGGCCTTGCGGGCCAGGGCCATGCGCTCCTCCTCGTGCCACCGCCGGGCGGCGGGGCGCTCTTACTTGTCCAGAACTCCCGGGGCGATCGATTTGTTCCCACGATCGGCAATTCCAGGCCGGGCGTTCTTCACTGTGCGATACCTTTCCCTGCCGCGGTGTGGGAGCGCTGATTCCTCCCTGAGTGTTGCCTGTGCATGCATCGCGATTGCTAACGATCGCGTCACGAGCGGGTGACCGATGGGCGACGGGCTACGATTGCGGCGTGTCTGACTCCGCCGCATCCGCCCTCGTCACGTACGCCGAGACCGCCATCGTCGAGGACGAGGCGATGTCCTCGGCCCGCGAGCGCGCCGCCGACCTGGGCGTCGACGCCGTCTCCCCGTCCGTGGGCGCCCTGCTGTCGGTGTTCGCCGCGGCGGGCGGCGCGAAGTCGGTGGTCGAGGTGGGGACCGGCGCGGGGATCAGCGGGCTGTGGCTGCTCTCGGGCATGCGCCCCGATTCCGTACTCACCACCATCGACTCGGAACAGGAGTTCCAGGCCGCGGCGAAGATCGGCTTCCAGCAGGCCGGCGTCGCGACCAACCGCACGCGCCTCATCAACGGGCACGCCCTCGACGTGCTCCCCCGGCTCGCCGATTCCGCCTACGACCTCATCTTCATCGACGGCGAGCCCGTCGATCACCCGCGCTACGTGATCGACGCGGTGCGCCTGCTGCGCCCGGGCGGGGTCGTGGTGGTGAATCTCGGCGACGCCGGCTACCGGATCCCCGATCCGGAGGCGTACGACGACGAGGCCTTCGCCGCCCGCGAGGCCACCCGCATCATCGCCGCGGACGAGAACCTGCTCCCCGTGATCCTGCCGCTGGGCGGCGGCCTCGTCGCCGCGGCCAAGGCCTTCGTCCCGGAGGACTGATCCGCTCCGCACGCCCGACGGTGCGCCGCAGTCACGATCCGGGGGCGTCGAGCGCCGCAGCCATCTCGTTGCACAGCGGTTTCGGTGGCTCCGACCTGCGATTCGCCCCCCGAAACCGCTGTGAATGCTCGCGGCCGGCCACGCACCGGCCGCCGAGCGAGCGCAGCTACGCGGGCTCGCCGGCGTCCACCCCGACGGGCCGCAGCAGCGTCGGGTACTTCGGCGGCAGGCCGTCGCCGGTGGAGATGCCGCGCACCCGGCGGGAGATCCACGGGTAGGCGAACTCGCGCCGCCACCTCCGCTTGATCTCGCGATCCTCCGCCGCCGAGATCTCGGGCGCGGGCCCCAGGTCGGGGACCTGCAGCGCATGCGGCACGCCCAGGACGTCGAGCACCTCGATCGCCATCCGCAGGTGACCGGGCTCCGACATGTGGATCCGGTCGAACTCCCACATCCGCAGGTCGCGGTACTCCTTCATCCGCCAGTAGTCGAGCAGCACGAGCCCCCGGTCGGAAGCGATCTCCCGGACGAGCTCGTTGTAGACGGCGAAGCGGCCGCGGAGCGCGCCGAAGATCCCGCTGCCGTGGGTGTCCGCGGCGGTCCACACCACCACCGTCGCCCCGGAGGCCACCAGCCGCTCCAGCATCGCGTCGTAGGCCGCGACCACGGCGTCCACGTCGACCGACGGCCGGATCAGGTCGTTGGCGCCCGCGTACACGGTCACCAGATCGGGCGCCAGGGCGAGGCAGGGCTCCACCTGCTCGGCGACGATCTGGTCCATCTTCTTGCCGCGGATCGCGAGGTTCGCGTAGCCGAACTCCGGTGAGCGCGCGGCCATTACCTCGGCCACCCGGTCGGACCAGCCCCGGTACTCGTGCGTCCCCGTCGGATCGGGGTCGCCGACGCCCTCGGTGAACGAATCCCCGATCGCCACGTACCGCAGGAACTCACTCACGTCAGCCTCCTAGACGTCCGTCGAGAACCGCACGCCGCCGTCGGGCAGCTCCACACCGGGCCACACGCGCGCGCCGTGCAGCAGCTCGCACCGCGCGCCGACGGAGGCACCGTCGCCGATGACGGCCTCGCGGATGCGGGCCCGCGGCCCGATGTGCGCGCCGAAGCCGATGATCGACCGCTCGACGATCGCGCCGGCCTCGATCCGCACGCCGTCGAAGACGACGGCGCCGTCGAGCCGGGCGCCGGCGCCGATCTCCGCGCCGCGTCCGACGACGGACCCGCCGATCACCAGCGCGCCCGGCGCCACGGAGGCGCCGGGGTGGATCAGGCACTCGCCGCGCCCACCGTCGAGGGCGGCCGACGGGGCGATGCCGCGCACGAGGTCGGAGCTGCCGGCGACGAAGTCCTCGGGCGTGCCCATGTCGCGCCAGTAGCCGTAGTCGACGTGGCCGTACAGGCGGCTGCCGCCGTTGAGCAGGGCCGGGAAGACCTCGCGCTCGACCGAGACCGGCCGGCCCGCGGGGATCTCCTCGATCACCGAGCGCCGGAAGACGTAGCAGCCGGCGTTGATCTGGTCGGTCGGCGGATCCTGTGTCTTCTCGAGGAACGCCGTGACCCGTCCCGAGGCGTCGGTCGGCACGCAGCCGAAGGCGCGGGGGTCGGGGACGCGCACGAGGTGCATCGTGACGTCCGCGTCCTTCTCCCGGTGGGTGTTCACGACGGCGCGGATGTCGGAGCCGCCGAGAACGTCGCCGTTGAAGACGAGGACGGTGTCGGCGGTGAGCGCGGGCAGCACGTTGCGGATGCCGCCGCCGGTGCCCAGCGGCTCGGTCTCCACCACGTAGGACAGCTCGAGCCCCAGCTCGGAGCCGTCGCCGAAGTACTCCTCGAAGACCTCCGCCTTGAACGAGGTGCCGAGCACCACGCGGCGGATGCCGGCGTCCCGGATCCGCGAGAGCAGGTGGGTGAGGAAGGGCTTGCCCGCCGTGGGCAGCATCGGCTTGGGCGCCGACAGGGTGAGCGGCCGCAGGCGCGTGCCCTTGCCGCCCACCAGGATCACGGCCTCCACATCACTGAGGTCCACACCGGCGTCCTGATCCACCGAGGTCATTTCTCCCCTTTTCGTTTCCGCGTCGCCGCGAGAACACTGACCCGCGAACGCACGGCCAGCCCCACCTTCATCGCCGCGCGCAGGGGCGCGGCCGCCGGACCGGGGTGCCGGTCGGCGAAGAACCGGTACGCGGACGCGTGGTGCGCGGGCAGCATGAGCTCCGGCACCTTCCCCGCCGCGTGCCCCTTGGCGTGCACGATCTCCGCCGTCGGGACGTAGACGTTGCTCCAGCCGGCGCGGGTGAGCCGGTCGCCGAAGTCGACGTCCTCCATGTACATGAAGTAGCGGTCGTCGAAGCCGCCGATCGCGGCGAAGGCCTCGGGCCGCACGAGCAGGCAGGAGCCGCTCAGCCAGCCGGCGGCCCGCTCGGCGACCTCGGCCTGCGACTGCTGGTAGGCCCGCGTCCACGGGTTCGACTTCCAGATGGTGCCGAGCAGCGCGTGCCCGATCCCGGAGCGGATGCTGGGGACGTTGCGCGCCGACGGGTAGACGGTGCCGTCGGGGTCGCGGATCAGCGGGCCGAGCGAGCCGGCCTCGGGATGCCGCCCGGCGGCCGCGATGAGGGCGTCGATCGAGCCCGGCCCGAAGACCACGTCGGGATTGCTGATCAACAGGAAGTCGAGCGCGGCGAGGTCGAGGCGCGCGGCGGCGTAGTTGATCGCGCCGCCGTAGCCGAGGTTGGCGCCGGTACGGAGCAGCTCGGCCTCCGGATGCGCCGCCTCGGCGGCCTCGGGGGAACCGTCGACCGATCCGTTGTCGGCCATGAGCACCCGCGGCGCGGCACCGGAGAAGGCGCCGTCGATGCTGGTCAGAAAGTTCTCGAGGTGCTCGCCCGGCGAATAGGTGACGGTGACCACGGCGATCGCGGGGGTCGAGGTGTCGGTTCCGGGCACGCGGTCAGGTTACCGGGCGCGGTCCGGGGGTGCGGTCAGCGCCCGGTCCAGTGCGTCGCGCCAGTGCGGCAACGGCGGCAGGCCGCACGCGGCCCACGCGGCGGGCGAGAGCACCGAGTACGCGGGGCGCGGCGCGGGCCGCGGGAACTCGGCGGTCGTGCACGGCGCGACGCGCGCGGGGTCGGCCCCGGCCCGCTCGAAGACGGCGCGGGCCACGTCGAACCACGTCGCCGAGCCGCCGCCGGCCGCGTGCAGCACGCCGCCGGGCCGCCCGGGCTCCCGCCCGAGGAGCACCGCGAGGTCGAGCAGGCCGTCCGCCAGGTCGGGCGCGTAGGTGGGCGAGCCGGTCTGATCGTCGACGACCTTCGGGTCGACGCCCTCGTCGGCGAGCCGCCCCATCGTCCCGACGAAGTCCCGCGCCCAGGCGGCGTGCCCGTCGGGGCCGGCCGAGCGTCCCGTGTAGACCCACGCGGTCCGCACCACGACGGTGCGCGGGTCCGCGGCGGCCGCGTTGCGCTCCCCGTCGAGCTTGGTGAGCCCGTAGACGCTCGACGGTGCCGTCGGGTCGCCCGGCTCCCAGGGCCGCGGCGGCCCCGTCTCCGTCGATGGCCGGCCCGCCGGCGTCCCGAAGACGTAGTCCGTGGAGAGCTGCACCAGCCGCGCCCCGGTGGCGGCGCAGCGTTCGGCGAGCAGGCCGGGCGCGACGGCGTTGAGGGCCACAGCGGCGCCCGGCTCGGACTCGGCGGCGTCGACAGCGGTGTGCGCGGCGCAGTTGACGAGCACCGTCGACGGCCCGATCGCGAGCCCGGCGACGGACTGTGGCGAAGTCACATCGAGGTCTGCGTGCCGCAGTCCACGGGTCGCGATTCCGCGCGACGCGGCGGCCGCGACCAGCGCCGACCCCACTTGTCCGGCCGCGCCGGTGACCACCAGTTCCACACCGCGAACGGTACGTGACGGCCGCGTCTGCGGAGCGTTCACATCGCGAGTCGGTACCGTTATGGAGATGTGATCAAGCGGGCCGGAGCAGATGGCCCGGTCCCGGACGACGAGGAGTGGTGGGTGTCCGACAGCCCGAGTCGACGCGGCGCGCGCCATTCCCGGGGCGCCGACGCCGCGCGTGCGGCCGCCGAACGCACCGGTGCGCAGGCCGACGGCGAGCGCGCGGGAGCGCGGCGCAGGAGCGTGCGCGCCGAGAACCAGGGCGACGGCGCGCAGGGCCCGCGCGCCCGGCCCGTACCCCGCGCGGGCGACCTCTCCGTCGACACCCGCGAACGGCTGCAGCGCAGCGGCAAGGTGCTCGTCGCGCTGATCACGGCCATCGTGCTCGTGGTGACCGGCGTCGCCTGGTTCTGGTGGTCCCGCTTCGCCGGCGACATCGTGCGCGGCCCGAGCATCGCGGCCAAGCCCGACGGCGCCACGGACATCCTGCTGGTGGGCACCGACTCCCGCACCGACGCCAAGGGCAACCCGCTGACCAAGCAGGAGCTGGCGCGGCTCAACGCGGGCGTCGACGACGGCACCCTCAACACCGACACCATCATCCTCATCCGCATCCCCAACGACGGGAAGTCGGCCACCGCGATCTCGATCCCCCGCGACGCCTACGTCGCGATCCCGGACCAGGGCAAGGGCAAGATCAATTCGGCCTTCGCCGGTGCGGCCAACGTGACCCGCGACAAGGCGATGGCGAACGGCGACGACGAGAAGACCGCCGTGCAGAAGGGCAACGAGGAGGGCCGCAAGGCACTCATCGAGACGGTCGCGAACCTCACCGGGGTCTCGGTCGACCGGTACGCGGAGATCGGCCTCGTCGGCTTCTCCCGCCTGACCAACGCGGTGGGCGGCGTCGACGTCTGCCTGAAGAAGCCGGTGAACGATCCGTACTCGGGCGCCCGTTTCAAGGCCGGGAAGCAGACGCTCAAGGGCCCGCAGGCGCTGAGCTTCGTGCGGCAGCGGCACGGCCTGCCCCGCGGCGACCTCGACCGCGTCACCCGCCAGCAGGTCTTCATGGCGTCGCTGGCCAGCAAGATCCTTTCCACCGGCACCCTGACCAGCCCCGGCAAGCTCAGCCAGCTGCAGGACGCGCTGTCCACGTCGGTGACGCTCGATCAGCAGTGGGACGTGATGGGCTTCGCGAAAGAGCTCGCGAACCTGTCGGCGGGCAACGTGCAGTTCTCGACGGTGCCGGTGGTCCGCGACGACGGCTGGAGCGACGACGGCCAGCAGTCCGTCGTGGTCGTCGACCCGAAGCAGGTGCAGGCGTACGTCGCCGGACTCCTCGGCGACAAGCCGGGGATGACGAAGCCGAAGGCCACGTCCAGCTCGTCGCCGGCGGTGCCGTCGGTCAACCGCGGCTCCTACACCGTGGACGTGGTGAACGGCGGGACCACGTCGGGCCTCGCGAGCAACGTCTCGACCTTCCTCGGCGGCAAGGGCTTCGCCCAGGGCTCCACGGGCAACGCCTCGTCGTCCGAGTCCTCGTCGAGCTCCAGGAGCGCGGTGCTGGCGAGTTCGGCGAACGATCAGGGCGCCAAGGCCGTGGCGGCGTTGCTCGGCGGCCTGCCGGTGGTGGCGAGCGGCACGGTGCAGTCCGGGCACGTCAAGGTCCTGATCCAGGACGGCTACAGCGGCCCGGGTTCGTCGAGCGACTCCGGCTCCGGTTCCGACTCCGCGGCGACGACCACGTCGGTCCCGCCGGGGATGACGGAGGCCCTCGACCCCAGCGAGGCGGCGCGGATCAGCTCCCTGCTCAACCGCCCCGGCTTCACCGCCCAGCAGGACGGGGGCGTGCCGTGCGTGGACTGACGGTGACCGACCGGCTGCTCGTGCCCATCGTGCAGGCCGACGGCGCGGCGCCCCGCTTCACCTGGTACGACGATGCCACCGGCGCCCGGATGGGTCTGTCGGCGATCACGCTGGGCAACTGGGCGGCCAAATGCGGGAACCTGCTGCGCGATCAGTACGGGCTCGGCCCGGGCGACCCCGTCGGGGTGCTGCTGCCCGCGCACTGGCAGACCGCGGGGATCCTCTTCGGCGCGTGGTGGGCCGGCTGCGAGGTGCGTTTCGGCGAGCCCGGCGACGTGACCTTCGCGGCCCCGGACCGCCTCGACGAGGCCACCGATCTGGGAGCCGACGAACTGCTCGCCGTGGGCCTGGACGCCTTCGGGATGGCCGTGCCCGATCTCGTGCCCGGCATCGACGACTACACCACCGAGGTGCGCGTGCACCCCGACGCCTTCACCCCGGGCGGCGCGGGCCAGGACGCGCCCGTCCTCGCCGGTGACACGGCCGAGATCGTGCTGGCCCGCTCGACGGCCCTCGCGGCGTCCGCCGGCTACGCCGCGGGCGACCGGGTGCTCTCCACGCGGGAGTGGCGCACCGTCGACGACCTGTACGACGGCCTGCTCGCGCCCCTCGCGGCCCCGGCCTCCGTCATCCACGTGTCCAACCCGGACCCGGCGAAGCTGATGGACAAGTTCGCCACGGAGAAGGCCACCGCGCGGGTCGCCTGAGCCGCTACTGCTGCACGTCGACGACGATGCGCCCCGGCCCCGTCAGCGTCGAGTCCGCGTAGCGCTGCGCGTTGCCGGTGAGCTTCAGCGCCACCTGCAGCTGCCCCTCGAAGGAGCAGGTGATGATCGCGCGGGAGACCGCTCGGCCCGGCCCGCCGACGGTCCGCTCGCCGCGGTAGGCCGCGGTCCCGGCGTCGTCGAACGCCGCGACGGGCTCGGCGTGCACCACGAGGTACTCCCCCGGGCCGCCGAGCACCGCGCCCGAGCCGCAGTCGGTGACCGGCCCGGCCTCCCGCGTGACCCGGTAGGGCGGAGCCGCGCCGGTGAACTCCAGCACGACGCGGTCGGCGCCGTCCCGCGGGCCGGTCCGCAGGTCCCTGAGCATCGTCGTGCCGGGTGTCGCGGAGGCGCTCGCGGTCCGGGGCGCGCTCGGCATCCCCGGAGCGCTCGACGGTGCCGTGCCGGCCGCCGTCGTCACCGCGGGGCGGGTGACGCCCGACGGTGCCGTGACCGGCCCGTTCGCGCCGCACGCGGCCGTCGTTGCCCCCACCGCGAGCACGGCCGCCCCCGCGAGCGCCCGGTGAACAGTCCTCGCACGCACGTCCGCCCCTCTCGTCCGATCCAGGCTAAGCGGGGATCGGTCGGGAGGGGCGGATCGTTATCGAACCGTGGGCGAGCCGGTACCGGCCCGTCCGGCGGTCAGCGCAGCAGCTGGCGCGACATGACGAGGCGCTGGACCTGGTTGGTGCCCTCGTAGATCTGGGTGATCTTGGCGTCGCGCATCATGCGCTCGACCGGGAAGTCGCGGGTGTAGCCGGCACCGCCGAGCAGCTGCACGGCGTCGGTGGTCACGTCCATCGCGACGTCGGAGGCGAAGCACTTCGACGCGGAGCTGATGAAACCGAGGTTCTTCTCGCCGCGCTCGGCGCGGGCGGCGGCGGTGTAGACCATCAGGCGCGCGGCCTCGAGGCGCATCGCCATGTCGGCGACCATGAACTGCACGCCCTGGAACTCGGAGATGGACTTGCCGAACTGCTTGCGGTCCTTGATGTACTCGATCGCGACGTCGAGCGCGCCCTGCGCGATGCCGACGGCCTGCGCGCCGATGGTGGGGCGGGTGTGGTCGAGGGTCTGCAGCGCGGTCTTGAAGCCGGTGCCCTCCTCGCCGATCATCCGCATCGCGGGGATGCGGCACTCCTCGAAGGCCAGCTCGGCCGTGGGGCTGCCCTTGATGCCGAGCTTGTGCTCGTAGCCGGTCACGGAGAAGCCGGGGTCGTCCTTGTGCACGATGAAGGAGCTGATGCCGTTGGCGCCCTTCTCCGGGTCGGTGACGGCCATGACGGTGTACCAGGTGGACTTGCCGCCGTTGGTGATCCAGCACTTGGAGCCGTTGAGGACCCAGTCGTCGCCGTCCTTGCGGGCGCGGGTGCGCATCGACGCGGCGTCGGAGCCGGCCTCGCGCTCGGACAGGGCGTAGGAGGCCATGGCCTCGCCGTTGGCGAGCGAGGGCAGCACGTGCTGCTTGAGCTCCTCGGAGCCGTTGAGGATCAGGCCCATGGTGCCGAGCTTGTTCACGGCGGGGATCAGCGAGGAGCTGCCGCAGACGCGGGCGACCTCTTCGATGACGATGCAGGTGGCGACGGAGTCGGCGCCCTGGCCCTCGTACTCCTCGGGCACGTGGATGGCGTTGAAGCCGCTGGCGACCAGCGCGTCGAGCGCCTCCTGCGGGAACCGCTCCTTCTCGTCGACGTCCTTGGCGTGCGGCGCGATGTCGCGCTCGGCGAGCGCCCGGATGGCGGCGCGCAGTTCCTCGTGCTCCTCGGGGAGCTGGAACAGGTCGAAGTCGGGGTTGCCAGCCATAGGGGCCTCCATCAGCGTCTACGTGTTTGGTCCGCGCTGATTGTATCCATGCCCCCTCCAGGGTCAGTTAGTCGCACGTAACCAATATTCGACGGGGTGCTTGTCCCCGGGGACAACGGGCGATCCTTCGACATGTGAACGAGAATCGGAGCATGACCTTCACGAGGACGATCGGCGCGGCACGGGTGGATCAGGTGACGGAGGTGGACCGGTGGGCGTTCCCGCCCGCCGAACTCTTCCCCGCGATCGAGGACGGCGCGGCCGAGGCCGCCGGAGTGGAACTCGGCGATGGATACATCGACCCGGAGAACGGCGACCTGCTACTCGCGATCCACACCTACGTGATCCGGCTCGGTGACACGACCGTCATCGTGGACACGGGAAACGGGAACACCAAGGAACGCCCGGTGCTGCTGGCACACCACATGTTCGACACCGATTTCCTCGCTCGCCTCGCCCGCACCGGCGTCGCGCCCGACGACGTCGACCTCGTGATCAGCACCCACCTGCACCCGGACCACTGCGGGTGGAACACCCGCCTCGTCGACGGGCAGTGGCGACCGACGTTCCCGAACGCCACCTACCTGTTCGCGCACACGGACCTGGACGCGCTGCGCACCCTCGCCGCGGGCGACGGTCATGCAGGAGTCCTCGCCGACCTCGCCCGCACCTACGCGGACAGCGTCGGCCCGGTCCTGCGCGACGGCCACTGGCGCACGGTCACCGAGGGCGAGGTCATCGCCGCCCACGACGGCACCGAGATCGTCGTGCTGGCCGCACCCGGCCACACAGACGGCCACCTGGCGATCGAGATCAGATCCGCGGACGCCGGCGCGATCATCGCGGGCGATGCGATCCACCACCCGATCCAACTGCGACACCCGGACCTCGTCCAGGGCGGCGACGCGGAGCCTCGCACGGCGCGGGCCACCCGCCAGGAACTCCTCCGACGGTGCGCCGACGAGGGCCTGCTCCTGATGCCGGCGCACTTCACCGAGCACGCGCCCTTCCGGGTGACGATCGGCGCCGACGACCGCCCGGCGATCAGCGCGGCAGACGGGTGAGGACGCGGTGCACGACGCCGCTGGGGCTGGCGGTGGATTCGATCGCGAACCGCTCCTGCAGGCCCTCCAGCCCGTCCCACAGCCGCTCGCCGCGGCCGAGAACGATCGGCACCTCGACCACGTGCAGGTGATCGATCAGGTCGGCGGCGAGGAATTCGCGCACCGTCGACGGTCCGCCGCCGATGCGGATGTCCTTGTCCCCGGCGATCTCCCGGGCGGCCGCGACGGCCTCGGCGGGTGAGGCGTCGAGGAAGCGGAACTCCACGCCGTCGCCGGTGGTGAACGCGGGCCGGGGGTGATGGGTCAGCACGATGATCGGCGTCGTGAAGGGCGTCTCCTCGCCCCACCAGCCGCGCCAGGACTCATCGGCGAGGACCTCGGGCGTCGGCGCGAACTTGCCGCGCCCCATGATCTCCACCCCGACGCCCTCGTCCCAGGCCTCGGAGAAGGCGTCGTCGACGCCCCGGGCCGCACTGGTCAGCCCGTGGATCGCGGCGCCCCGCCGCGTCCCGAAGAACCACGACATCAGCGATCCGCCGGCATGGCCGAAGGGAGCGTCTGTGGATTGATCGGCGCCCGTACCGAAGCCGTCCAGCGAGATCGCGAAGTTGTGCACCCGCACCTGTCCGCTCATGCGGATCAGACTATCCCCGATCAGCCCTCGAGGAGCTTGCGCCGCAGCGCCTCGTCCTTGTCCAGCACCATCTGCTCCAGGTCGGCCTGGAAGGCGGCCATCCGCGAGCGCAGCGCGGGGTCGGCGGCGCCGAGGATGCGCACGGCCAGCAGCCCGGCGTTGCGGGCGCCGCCCACGGACACCGTCGCCACGGGGATGCCGGCGGGCATCTGGACGATCGAGAGCAGCGAGTCCATGCCGTCGAGGTGCTTGAGCGGCACGGGCACGCCGATCACCGGCAGCGGAGTCGCGGAGGCGACCATGCCCGGCAGGTGCGCGGCGCCGCCGGCGCCGGCGATGATCACCTCGATGCCGCGGTCCGCGGCGCCCCTCGCGTAGTCCAGCATCCGCTGCGGCGTGCGGTGCGCGGAGACCACGCCCACCTCGAACCGGATACCGAATTCGGCGAGCGCCTCGGCGGCGGCCTCCATCGTCGGCCAGTCCGAGTCGCTGCCCATGATCAATCCGACGCGGGGTCCGTCAGCCATGCTCGCTCCATCCATCGGTCCACTCCGCGGTCGCCATCCAGTGCGCCGCGCGTTCCGCCCGCTCCCGCAGCTCCGCCACGTGATCGGGGTCGTTCCGGTCGCCGTCGCGGGCGCCGACGAGGTTCACGTGCCCGATCTTGCGGTCGGGCCGCCCCTCCTTGCCGTACATGTGCACGTGCACGTCGGGCATCCGCGCCATGAGGTGGTGCAGGCGCTCGTCGACGCTCATCGCGGGCTCCGACGGGGCGCCCAGCACGTTCGCCATGACGGTGAGCGGCGCGGTCGCGGCGGTGTCGCCGAGCGGGTAGTCGAGCACCGCCCGCAGGTGCTGCTCGAACTGGCTGGTCACGCAGCCGTTCATCGACCAGTGCCCGGAGTTGTGGGGGCGCATCGCGAGCTCGTTGACCAGCATCTCGCCCGACGGGGTCTGGAACAGCTCGACCGCCATCACGCCGACCACGCCCAAGGCGTTCGCCAGCCGCAGCGCGAGCGATTCGGCGAAGGACGCGTCCTCGTCGGAGAGGTTCGGCGCGGGTGCCAGCACCACCGCGCACTGCCCGTTGCGCTGCACGGTCTCCACGACGGGCCAGGTGGCGCCCTGGCCGAAGGGCGACCGCGCGACCATCGCCGACAGCTCGCGCGCCAGCTCGACGCGCTGCTCCGCCAGGAGCTGGACGCCGGCCGCGAGCTGCTCCTCCGCGACCGCGAGCGCCTCGGACAGGGTGTCCGGCAGCCACACGCCGCGTCCGTCGTAGCCGCCGCGGACGGCCTTGAGCACGACGGCACCGTCGAACCGCTCCCAGAAGGCCTCGACGTCGGCGACGGCGGTGATCTCGGCGAAGCCCGGCACGGGCGCGCCGAGCTCGGCCAGCCGGTGCCGCATCGCGAGCTTGTCCTGCGCGTACAGCAGCGCCTGCGGCGGCGGGTTGACCGTCACGCCCTCGGACTGCAGCTGCAGCAGGTGCTCGGTGGGCACGCCCTCGTGGTCGAAGGTCAGGGCGTGCGCCCCGGTCGCGACGCGGCGCAGGTCCTCGATGCGGTCGTGGTCGCCGAGCACGACATCGGCGCACACCTGCGGCGCGGGCTCGTCGGGCGCGGCGGCCAGGACCCGCAGCGACTGGCCCAGCGCGATCGCGGCCTGATGGGTCATGCGGGCCAGCTGACCTCCGCCGACCATCGCCACGACGGGCCGCGATCGGCGCGATTGAACATCACTCACCGGTCCATAATCGCAGGTCCTCGACAGTGCGCGGGTGCCCGGCACAGCGCGCGGCCCCGGTACCGACCGCGTCACACTCTCCGCGGTACTATTCACGGTTCCGTTAGAGTGGCGCACGTGGCATTCATCGAGGCGATTCTGGATCGCACCCCGGCACCGCTCCGCGGGCTCGTCATGCAGCACCACGAGTTGATCAAGTTCGCCATCGTGGGCAGCACGACGGCGGTCTTCGACCTCGCCATCTTCTACGGGCTCGTGCTGACGGTCCTCGACGACAAGCCGACCGTCGCCAAGGTCTTCTCCGGCGTCTGCGCCGTGATCCTGTCGTACATCCTCAACAGCGAGTGGAGCTTCAAGCACCGCGGCGGCCGCGAGAAGCACCACGAGGCGCTGCTCTTCTTCGCCATCTCGGGCATCGGCGTGCTCATCATGGCGGCGCCCATCTTCATCGCGAACAACTTCTTCGACCTGCGCAACGTCGACTCCAAGACCACGCTGATCATCGTCGACTTCGTACTCAACTACATCGTCGGCAACCTGCTGCAGATGGCCTTCCGCTTCTGGGCGCTGCGCCGCTGGGCGTTCCCCGAGGACATGCGCGACGCCCCGGATCAGGAGTCGATCCCCGACGACGAGACCCGCGGCGCCTCGGCCGACCGCTGAGCCTCCCGGGCGTGCGGCACCGGATCCTCCGCTCGACCATCGCGGTCGTCGCGGTCACGGGACTGTTCCTCGGCCTCCCGCTCATGTTCTACACGTGGCGCTGGCTCGACGACACGGCCCGCACCGATCTCCAGCACCGGCTGCAACGGGCGTCGTCGGCGATCCTCCTCCAGGAGCAACGCACCGGCGTGGTCGACGAACCGCCGGTCGAGGCGCTCCGCCTGCTGGTCCCGTCCGACGGCCGGCTGGTGCTCACCTACACCGATCGGACCGGGGCCCAGCGCGACCTCGCGGTCGGGCGGGGGCCCATCGAGCACGCGATGGTCGAGGGCACCTCGCTGGGTGATGCCGGAACGCTGCGGATCGAGCAGGACTACTCCGGCGTGCGCGACGATCAGTTCCGCGCGCTCAGCATCGAGTTGATCGTGATGGTGCTGTCGCTGACCGCGGGCGTCGTGGTCGCCGCGGTCACCGCGAGCCGCGTCGCCGACCCCGTGCAGGAGGTCGCGAACCGGGCGCAGCGCCTCGCGAACGGCGACTTCCGCCCCGATCCGCACCGGCACGGCATCGAGGAGCTCGACCGGGTGCTCGACGTGCTCGACACCGCGACGGTGGAGATCGCCGATCGCTTGCAGCGCGAGCGACAGATCGTCGGGGACGTCTCCCACCAGCTGCGCAGCCGCCTCACCGCGATCCACATCCGGCTCGACGAGCTCACCCTGCACCCGGATCCCGATGTGGTCTCCGAGGCGCGCGCCGCCCTCGACCAGGTCGACCGGCTCACCTCGTCCGTCGGCGACATGGTGAAGATGGCGCGGGTCGAGCGGTCGCCGCAGGGCACCGTCGACGTCCGGGGGGAGCTCACCCCCCTCCTCGCCGACCTGGAGCCGGCGTTCACTCGCGCCGGCCGCCGCCTCACGGTCCGCCCGTCCGACGGTCCGCCGCTCACCGCCCGGGCCACCGCGACCCGAACGCGGGAGGCCGTCGCGGTCCTCGTCGACAACGCGCTGGTCCACGGCCGCGGCGAGGTCACGGTCACGCTCGGCTCGGTCGGGGCGCACACGGTGCTCGTCACGGTCGCCGACGAGGGCTCGGGCATCTCCGACGGTGACGCGCAGCGCATCTTCCGGCGCGGCTACTCGGTGGGCGACGGCACGGGCGTCGGCCTAGCCCTGGCCCGCGCCTTCGCCGAGGCCGACGGGGGCCGACTGCAGCTCCAGAGCCGTAGGCCCACGACCTTCGCCCTGTTCCTCCCGGCCGCAGGGCCCGACGACGCCGCGGAACCCCGGGTCGCGCGCGAGCCCGAGCCCCGCTGACTCACGCCGCGCGGCGGGCGCGGTCCATCACGTACTCCGCGAACGCGGTGATCACCAGCGACGGATTGGCGCCGCAGGCGTTGCCGGGGTTGAGCGCACCGTCGACGATGCGGATCGCGGGATGGCCGTGCAGGCGACCGGCGGCGTCCGTCGCCAGCCCGATCGGGGCACCGCCGAGCAGGTGCGCGGTGAGGGAGACCGGGAGCCGCCCCGAGGAGAGCGCGATCGCCGGAGCGAGGCCGGGGACCACGGAACCCGGCAGCGGGGTGAGCGCGACGCCGCCGTTGGCCGCCGTCACCCGCTCGGCGACCCGCGCGGCCGCGGGTCCGGCATCGCGGGTCAGCGCGCCGGGCGGCACCACGAGTTCCGGGCGGCCCGAGGCGGTGCTCCACCTCGTCCGGTTCTCCCAGTCGACGCCGATCAGCAACGCCCCGACGGCCCCGCTGGGGATGCCGGTGCCGAGGTTCTCCACACGCATCGGCTGGTAGTTCGGGTCGTCGTCGACGAACGCCGAGGACACGATCGCCATCGGATCGAGCTGCGGCACGATCGCCGGCACGCGCGCCAGGAACTGATCGCAATTGTCCCCCACGCCGGTGCCCACGTGCTCGTTCATCCGGGTCAGGCCGCCCGCGAGCCGGGAGGCGAGCAGCAGTTCTGTCGTGCCGTACGCCCCGGCGCCCAGGTACAGCTCGCCGCACGTGAACGTGCGACGCCGGTCCACGGCACCGTCGGGCCGAAGGACCTCCACCTCGACGGCCAACCGGTCCCTCTCCTGCCGCACGGCCACGGCGCGGTGCAACGTCCGCAGGGCCACCCCTGCCGCGAGAGCGTCCCGCAGGTAGGTGGTGTCGAGACTGCGCTTGCTGCCGTTGCTGTTGCCGAAGCCGCACTCGCCGGCGATCGCCGACGCCCGGACCTCCCCGCGGAGCTCGCGCCGCACCACGCCCCAGTCGAAGGTGGACGCGAGGGGCGAACACGGCATGCCCGCGCGGGCCATCATGGCGTCGAAGACGCGGACCGAGGCGAACGGCGCGCTCGCCCGGACATCGCCGGGGATCGGTTCCGCCCGCAGCCTGCGCAGCGCGCGGGGCACGTACTCGCCGCTCAGCTCCCGGTACGACGGGCCCGCCCGGAAGACCTTGTCGTAGTAGCGCGGATGCGGCGCGACGGTGGCGCCGCAGTAGACCACCGATCCGCCGCCCACCACAGCGCCGTTCACCTCGGCCACCGAGCCGAGCAACTTGGTCTCGAGCACTCCGGTCCGGCCGAACTGCGGCGCCCACAGCGCCCGCGGGTCGGTGATGTCCGTCCCCGGCGCGAAGGTCGCGGCACGGTCGTCGTGCGGGAACGACCGACCCCGCTCGAGGACGAGTGTGTCGACGCCGGCCGCGCCGAGGCGCGCCGCCGCGACGGCGCCCCCGAAGCCGGTGCCGATCACAATGGCCGCGTAGTGGGTCCGGTCGGGAGCGGCGCCGGCGCGCCCGGGCAGGGCGGCCACGGCGATCGCGGCGGCGGCGCCGGCAAGCGCGGCGCGACGGTTCAGAACTGGGCCGGCTGCATTTCGCACCCGCGGATCATACGTTGCGATCGCAACGCGCGATCCCTACTCCGCGTCGAAGCGGAAGCCCACGCCGCGGACGGTGACGATGCGGCGCTGCGCGCCGGTGTCGTCGCCGATCTTGCGGCGCAACCAGGAGATGTGCATGTCGAGGGTCTTCGAGCCGCGCAGGTCGGAGTCGCCCCAGACGTCGGCGAGGATCTCCTCGCGGGAAAGGAGGCGCCCGGCGTGCTCCATGAGGAAGCGGAGCAGCTCGAACTCCTTGTTCGCGAGGGCGACGTCGGCGCCGTCGACGGTGACCCGCCGTGCCGTCGCGTCCAGCCGGATGCCGCCGGCCTCCACGACCTCGGGCGCGTCCTGCGCCGGGGAACTGCGCCGCAGCAGCGCGCGCGTGCGGGCCATCAGCTCGAACATGCGGAAGGGCTTGCCGACGTAGTCGTCGGCGCCGGCGTCGAGACCCACCACGAAGTCCATCTCATCGGTGCGGGCCGTCAGCATGAGCACCGCGAGCTCGGGCCGGGCGGAGCGGACCTCGCGGCACACCTCCAGCCCGTCGAGCTCGGGCAATCCGAGGTCCAGGATGAGCAGCGCGTACTCCTCGCCCAGAGCGCGCCGCAGGGCATCGGTGCCCGTATCGGCGACGGTCACCTCGTAGCCCTCGCGCGAGAGCGCGCGGGCCAGCGGCGATGCGATCGCCTCGTCGTCCTCGGCCAGGAGCACCCGCGTGGTCATGACCGCCGAGGGTACTCCGCCGAGTAGCCGCCGCGGCCCCGGTCGTCGTCCGCGTCGTCCAGCGCGTCCACGAGCAGCGCGTGCGTGGCGGCGATCCGCGGCACGTCGGGGAAGTCGAGCGGGTCCTCGCCCGCGGATTCGACGGTGAGCACGCCGCTGCGCAGCATGCGGTCGACCAGCCTCTGGTGGTACTGCACCGAGTTGATGCGGCGCAGCGGGATGTCGATGCCCCGCCGGCGCAGGATGCCCGAGCGGAACATGATCCGCAGGTCCGTGACCACGAGATGCGTCGCGCGCCAGACCGCCCACGGCCGGGCCGTCCACCAGCCGACGACCGCCAGCCAGACCACGACGATCGCCAGCAACAGCCAGTCGGGCAGCGCCCCGTCGAGCCTGGCGCGGCTGAGCAGGCCCAGCGCGACGCCCGCCGCGGCGCACGCGGCGAACAGGACCAGCACCGGCACGATCATCCGGGTGGCGTGCGGCCGCGTGTGGAGCAGGATCCGCTCGTCGTCGACGAGGGCCTTCGCCGGGAAGCCCACGCCTCAGGCCGGCCGCAGGTGGGTCACGTCGCCGGCCGAGAGCACGTGGCGCGCGCCCGCCTCGTCCGCGACCACGATCCGGCCCTCGGCGTCGACGTCGACCGCGGTGCCGCGCAGCACCTCGTCGGCGGGGAGCGAGACCGTCACGGCCTGGCCGACGGTGACGCAGGCGGCCAGGTACTCGGCGCGGGCCGCGGCGGGATCGTCGGTCCAGGCGGCGAGGCCGGCGTCGAGGTGCCGCAGGTAGGCGATCGCGAGCGCGGTGCGGTCGGGGTCCTCGGCGCCCGCCAGCTGCAGCGAGGTGGCGGTCTCGACGGGGACGTCGGCCGCGGCAAGCGTCGTGTTCAGGCCCGTGCCGATCACCGCGACGAGCGCGCCGCCGGGCCCGGTGGCGAGCTCGGAGAGGATGCCGGCCGTCTTCCCGCCCCGCTTGCCGGGCTCGGCCTCGAGCAGCACGTCGTTCGGCCACTTGAGGCCCGCGCGCAGGCCCGTCACCTCGCGTACGGCCGCGACGGCGGCGACGCCGGTGACCAGCGACAGCCAGCCCGCGCGGGGCGCCGCGGCGGCGGGCACCGCCACCGTCACGGAGAGGGACAGCTGGGTGCCGGCCGGCGCCGACCAGGGGCGCAGGTGGCGGCCGCGGCCCGCGGTCTGGACGTCGGCGATGAGCACGCGCCCGGGCTCGTCACCGGCGCGGACGCCGTCCGCGAGGTCGGCGTTGGTGGAGCCGGTGGTGGGTACCACCGACACCTCGTGCCAGCGCGTGCCGCGCACGGCATCGGCGATCACCGTTTGATCGGGGAGCACCACGACCTCCTCCATCGATGGGCAGTGCGGTTCCGGACCGACTCTATTGGTTAGAGTCGGTTCTATGACGAGTGCCTCCACCACCGACGGCGCCTCCGGCGCCGGCAACAACGCTGACGCCGAGCCCAGCATCCACACCACCGCCGGCAAGCTGGCGGCCTTCCGCAAGAAGGACGCCGAGGCGATGGCCCCGATGGGCCCGGCGGCGATCGAGAAGGTGCACGAGAAGGGCCGCCTGACGGCCCGCGAGCGCGTGCTCGCGCTGCTCGACGAGGGTTCGTTCGTGGAGCTGGACAAGCTGGCCCAGCACCGCTCGACCAACTTTGGCATGGCGGCGCGGCGCCCCGTCGGCGACGGCGTGGTGGCCGGCTACGGCACCATCGACGGCCGCGAGGTGTGCGTCTTCAGCCAGGACTCGACCGTCTTCGGCGGCTCGCTGGGCGAGGTCTACGGCGAGAAGATCGTCAAGGTCATGGACCTGGCCACCAAGACGGGCCGCCCGCTGGTCGGCATCATCGACGGTGCCGGCGCGCGCATCCAGGAGGGCGTCGTCTCGCTCGCCCTGTACTCGCAGATCTTCTTCCGCAACACGCAGGCCTCGGGCGTCATCCCGCAGATCTCCGTGGTGATGGGCGCGGCCGCCGGCGGCCACGTCTACTCCCCCGCGCTGACCGACTTCGTGGTGATGGTCGATCACGAGAGCCAGATGTTCATCACCGGCCCGGACGTCATCAAGTCCGTGACCGGCGAGGAGGTCACGAAGGAGGAGCTGGGCGGCGCCCAGACCCACATGACCAAGTCGGGCACCGCGCACTACGTCGCGTCGGGCGAGCAGGACGCGCTGGACTACGTCCGCGAGCTGCTCACCTACCTGCCCTCGAACAACCGCGCCGAGGCCCCGCGCTTCGTGCCGACGGACCCCCTCACCGGCTCGATCGAGGACTCGGTGAACGACGAGGACCGCGAGCTGGACACGCTGATCCCGGACTCGCCGAACCAGCCGTACGACATGCACGAGGTCATCCGCCGCCTGCTCGACGACGACGAGTTCCTCGAGATCCAGCCGCAGCGCGCGATGAACATCATCGTGGGCTTCGGCCGCGTCGACGGCCGCAGCGTCGGCATCGTCGCGAACCAGCCCACCCAGCTGGCCGGCTGCCTCGACATCGACGCCTCCGAGAAGGCCGCCCGCTTCGTGCGCTTCTGCGACGCCTTCAACATCCCGATCGTGACCCTGGTCGACGTGCCCGGCTTCCTGCCCGGCACCGGCCAGGAGTACGACGGCATCATCCGCCGCGGCGCGAAGCTGCTCTACGCCTACGGCGAGGCCACGGTCCCGAAGATCACCGTCGTGACCCGCAAGGCCTACGGCGGCGCTTACTGCGTCATGGGCAGCAAGGACATGGGCGCCGACATCAACCTCGCGTGGCCCACCGCCCAGTTCGCCGTGATGGGCGCGAGCGGCGCCGTCGGCTTCGTCTACCGCAAGGAGCTGGCCGAGGCCGCCGAGAAGGGCGAGGACGTCGAGGCCCTGCGCCTGACGCTGCAGCAGGAGTACGAGGACACCCTGGTCAACCCGTACGTGGCGGCCGAGCGCGGCTACGTCGACGCCGTGATCCCGCCCTCGCACACCCGCGGCCAGATCGTCACGGCGCTGAACATGCTCGAGCGCAAGGTGGTCGCCACCCTGCCCAAGAAGCACGGGAACATCCCGCTGTGAGCGCGAACGACAAGCCCGTGGAGGCCAGCGCCGCCGACGTCGAGAAGCTGCGCGCCGCCATCCGGTTCGAGAAGGGCAACCCCTCGGACGCGGATGTCGCCGCCGTGGTCGCGGTGCTCGCCGCGGCCACCGGCTCGGCGCCGCAGACGGGCCCCGAGGGCCCGAAGTCGTTGTGGGGCGATGTCCGCGATCGGATGCGCCCGCAGTACTTCAACGGCCCCAACGCCTTCACCAGCCAGACGCCGGTCTTCTGGACCAAGGGGTCGTAGCTCATCGCCGCTCCCGTGCGCCTCGTGCTCGCGTCGGCCTCGCCGGCGCGGCTGTCGGTGCTGCGCGCCGCCGGGACGTCCCCGTTGGTCTCGGTGTCCCAGGTCGACGAGGACGCGATCCTCGCCGACCTGGGCCCGGACGTCGCGCACGAGGACGCCGTCGCGGCCCTCGCGCGGGCCAAGGCGCAGGACGTGGTGGACCGGATCATCGCCGAGGGGCCGCTGCCCGGCCGTGCCGTGGTGATCGGCTGCGATTCGATGCTCTCCATCGACGGCGAGCTCGTCGGCAAGCCGCACACCCCCGAGGTGGCCGCCACGCGCTGGCGCGCGATGCGCGGGCGCACGGGCCGCCTCCTCACGGGACACTGCGCCATCCGGCTCGACGACGGTGCCGTGGCCGGCCCCGGCAGCACCGTCAGCGGCACGCGCGGCACGACGCTGCGGTTCGGCGCACCGTCGGACACGGAGATCGACGCCTACGTCGCGACGGGCGAGCCGCTCGAGGTGGCCGGGGGCTTCACCCTCGACGGGCTCGGCGGCTGGTTCGTCGAGGGCCTCGAGGGCGATCCGAGCTCGGTGATCGGCATCTCGCTGCCGTTGACCCGGCAGCTGCTCGCCGAGCTGGGCGTCTCGCCCGTCGAGCTGTGGTCCGACCGAGCCTGATCTTCACCATCTCGGACGTGGTGGACTTCACAGGATTCTGTGCACTGTTCGTGTAATCATCTCGTTAACGGCGAGCAATCACAGCGTTTCCGCAGCTCGGTGCCACACTCGAAGTTTCCATCACGTACGCCGTTCGAGCTGCAAGAACACCGAAGTATCCACCCCGCACGGCATCCGCCAACCCTGGTCAAGGGTCCGGGAGCGTGACGAGCGACACCACTCCTTCGCCTCGCGAAGGGAATGGACGGCGTCTTAGCGTCTTCCCATGACCACGACGCTTCGTCCCCTCGCCTCGTCCGAGATCGGGTTCGTGGGCCCGCATCCCACCACGTGCGCCTTCGAGCTGACCGTGCGCGGCCCGCTGGACTCCGACGCATTGTCCGACGCCTTCGCCGCGCTGCGCGCCGAGCACCCCGCGCTCGACGCCGCGGTCGCACCCACCGCCGACGGCCACGCCTTCGTCCCGCCCGTCGGCGGTGCCACCCGCACCGACGGTCCCGGCGACCCCCTGGTCGACCCCACCGCGGCGCTCGCCCGTCTGCACGTCACCTCGTTCGGCGACCGGCACCGCGTCGCGCTCGCCGTCAACCACGCCCTCGCCGACGGCACCCACCTGTACGCCCTCCTCACGCGGCTCTGGTCGCACTACACAGCGCTGGTGCGCACCGGCGCCACGGACCCGGGGACGCCGCAGCCCTTCCCCCGGTCGGCGCAGCGGATCCTCGCCGACCTCGACGTGCCGAAGGTCAGCACCGGCCGCGCCCGCCTCGACGGTGCGCGGTGGTACGGCAGCGCGCCCGTCCTCGGCCCGCGCGCCGGCGACGCGGTGCTCCCCGAGACCGTCTCGCTGCGCTTCTCCCCCGACACCACCGCGGGGCTGCTCGCGGCCGCCGAGGGCATCGGCCTGAACGCGCTGCTCTCCGGGATCCTGCTCACCGCCGAGCGGGCCGGCTTCCTCGACGAGGATCCGGCGGCGCCCGTGCGGATCGGCGCGATGACGCTCGTCGATCTCCGTCGCCGGGTGCGCCCGATGCTCGATCCCACCGAGGTGACCAACTTCGTCGGCGCGTCGTACGCCGCCGTCGAACTGACCGCCGCCTCCGACCCCGCCGTCGTCGGCGAGGACCTCGCCCGCACGGTGCGCCGGGACGTCCGGGGCGGGCGCGCCCTCACGGCGCTGGCGCGCGCCGCCGGAGCGGGCGAAGTGCCCGAGCCGCCGGTGGTGCTCAGCAACCTGGGCCCGCTCGACGTGGAGCTGCCCGACGGGCTGGTCGCCGAGGACCTGCGCCCCGTCCTGTCGATGGACTCCTCGGCGCTCCACGTGCCCGACGGTCCGCGGCGCCCCGCCCCGTCGGCCACGATCCACCAGGTCTCGACCTTCCGCGGCCGCCTCGGGATCGAGGCGATCACCCTCGGCGGCACCGCCTCCGCTGCGGCACGCACCGCCGTCGCCGACCGCATCGACGCCCTCGTCCACGCCGCCGCCCGCCGCGCCCCCGCGGCCTGATCCGCCGCCCCGCCGTCCGAACAGGAGCCGCTCATGCAGAACCACCGCGCACTCACCTTCTCCGAGGCCTCCTTCGTGCGCCCCACCTCGCGCGAGGTGATCGGCACGTCGTTCGAGTTGCGGGGCGTCGTCGACGGCACCGCACTGCGGTCCGCCTTCAGCGCCCTGCTCGAGGAGTACCCCGTGCTCGCGGCGCGCATCGTGCACGTCAAGGGCCGCCCGCACTTCGCCCCGGGCGACGCCGCCGTCGCCGCCGCGATCGGCTTCCGCGACAGCACCGCGCCGTGGACCGGCTACGAGCAGACGCCGCCGTGGTTCGTCGGCTCCGAGCAACTGGCGGCCCTGTCGCTCACCGGGATCGGCGAGCGCCACCGCCTGACCCTGTGGGCCAGCCACGCGGCGACGGACGGGTCCGGCATCGTCGCGATCGCGGCCCGGCTGTTCGAGCTGTACACCGCGCTCGCCAGCGGTGCGACGCCGATCATCCGGCGCGCCAACGACTTCCCGGCGGAGCCGCACCTGGTGATGGCGGCGCGCGGGCATCTGCCGGAGGAGCTCGATTACGAGGAACGGCTGGCGGGTACCGTCTGGCACGGCGCGGTACCGACGGAGTTCCCCGCGGAGCCGGGCCCGGACGTGGACGACGCGCTGCGCGTCCGGTTCGGTGCGTCCGAGACCGCGGCGCTGGCCGCCGCGGCGCGTGCCCACGGCGTCTCACCGCACGCGCTGGTGAGCGGTCTCATCGCGCGGGCCGAGCTCGGCGAGTGCGCGGAGGGAGCGGCGGTCGCCCTGCTGACCCCGGTCGACTTCCGCGGCCGGATCGACCCGCCGATCCCGCTGCGCTCGGTGACCGCGCTCTGCGGCTTCTCCTACGTGGCGGTCGGCGACGCCCCGACCGAGGAGATCGCGCGCACCGTCGCCGACCGGATCCGCGCGGACGTCCGCGACGGCACGGTGCTGCGGACCGCGGTGAGCCCGATGCCGGATCCGCGGACCCGGCGCCACGGGCCGCCCGTCCTCATCAGCAACCTGGGCGAGGTACCCGCACCGGTCACCCCGGCGGGCCTCGACGTCCTCGACTTCCACGCGCAGATCGTCCGCAGCGCGTCCGGGATCCGCGAGTACGCGAAGGGCCACGACGGGGACGGCGTTCCGGCCGCGCCGATCGGCTCCTCCTACCTCGTCTCCACCTTCGGCGACCGGTTGTCGGTCGAGCTGCGGGTGCTCCCCGGCACGCTCGACGGGGCGGTGCGGCGCCGGCTCCTCGAGCGGATCGAGGACGGCGCGCACCGGCTGGTGGCGATCGGAACCGCCGCATGACGGTCCCCCTCGCCGACACCGAATCGCCACCCGCCCCGCCGGTGGCGCTGCTCGTCGACGTCGCGCTCCAACTGGGCGTGTACTTCTCGCTGCGCTACCTGGTCGGCACCGGCCAACTCGTCGCGCTGGTCGTCGGCACCACCCTCGTCGCCCTGCGGATCCTCCTCCGGACCCTGGTGCGCCGCGCGACCGACCCGCTGGAGCTGTTCACGCTCACCCTGCTGGCCGCCTCGATCACCGCCGCCGCGATCTCGGGCAGCCCGCGGGTGATCCTGTTGGTGGAGACGGCCATCGGCGCGCTCATGGCCGTCGCGATCGCCGCCGGGCTGGTCCTGCGGCGGCCGGCCGTCGCGACCCTCATGATGCGGCTCACGGTGCGCGGCGAGACGGCCCGGGCCCAGCGATGGAACCGCCGCGTCCGGACCGAACGCCGCTGCGTCCGGGCGCTCCGCGCCGTCGACCCGCTGTGGCTCGTGGCGGTCGTGCTCAGTACCACCGCCTCGATCACCGCGGCGCTCGGCCTGCCGATCGATTACGCCGTGGTCGCCTGTCAGGTGATCCCACTGCTCGTCGCCCTGCCCGTGCTGCCGCTCACGCTGCTGCTCCTGCGCCCCGTCCGGAACGCGCTCGCCGCCGCCCCGGAGGGTGCCGTCCCGGCCCCCGTGCCCCCTCGAACCGAGCTCCACCCGACCGTCGAAAGGACGAACTGACATGAAGGTCTGCATCCTCGCCATGGGGAGCCGCGGCGACGTCCAGCCGACGATCGCGATCGGGTTGGCGCTGCGCGCCCGCGGGCACGACGTGACCATCGCCGCGATGGGCGACCCCCTGGTGCGCCTCATCCGTTCGGCCGGGCTCGACGCGCACCGGCTCAACGACTTCGTGCCGGACTACGACGACGACTACCGCGACGTGATCCACCGGCCCGTCGAACGGATGCGGGCTTACGGGCGCTGGCTGATCCGCAACATCGCCACCATCTCGCGCGAGACGGAGATCGTCTGCCGTGACGCCGATGTGGTGCTGACCCATTCGGACGCCGTCGATTTCGCGCTCCCGATCAGCCGGCGCAGCGGCGCGAGCATCATCAGCTACCGGTTCTTCCCCGGCACCACGAACAGCGTCTACCCGATGACGCAGTACACGCCGGCGGGCCTGACCAGCGACGTGCTCTCCCGCTCGCCCCGGATGGTCAAGCGCGCGACCTGGGCCCTCGGCGACTCGTTCACCTGGACGCACGTCCGGGCCGCCGTGAACTTCCATCGGATGTCGGTCGGCGAGGCCCCCTACCGGTCGCGCCGCGCGAAGAACCGCGACGCCAACGAGATCGTCGACCTGCAGCTCTACGACCCCGCGCTCACCCCCGACCTGGTCCCCGAGTTCAGCCGGACCCGGCCGATGCTCGGCTTCCTCGAGGTCCCGGCCGACGCCTGGCTGCGCCAGGGTGAGCAGAAGCGCACGGACGCCGACCTCATGGCCTGGCTCACGGAGGGCGACGCCCCCATCTACTGGGGCTTCGGCAGCATGCGCATCGCGGACCCCGACGGCATGGCGCGCACCTTCGCCCGGGTCTGCGCCGAGCGCGGCCGCCGCGGCCTCATCGTCGCCGGGTGGAGCGATCTGGTCGGCGCCGACCTGGGCGAGCACATCCGCGTCGTCGACGAGGTGGTGCACGCGGAGGTGCTGCCGCACTGCGCCGCCGCCGTCCACCACGGCGGGGCCGGCACCACCGCCGCATCGCTGCGGGCGGGCCTGCCCACGCTGATCTGCCCGGTGCTCGCGGACCAGCCCTTCTGGGGCGCGCGCGTCACCGACCTCGGCGTCGGCGCGTGCCTGCCGATGCGCAACGTCACCGCCGAACGGCTGCACGCCGCCTTCGACCTGCTGCTCGCCCCGGCCACCCGCCGCCGCGCCCAGCGGATCTCGTCCCTGATCGACCTGGGCGACATCCCCGCTCGGCGCGCCGCGACGATCATCGAGTCGATCGCCGAGGACGACGGGGTCGATGTGCGGACGATCGCGCCGGTCACGGCGCCCGACACCGTCGACTTCGACACCGCCTCGGTGGTCTCGCTCGCCGGACTGGAGGTGTGAGATGCCCCGACGCGCCCTGACCCCGCTCGAGATCCCCTACGTGCTCACGGGAACCACCTCCAGCGGCAGCTTCGTGGTCCGCGGCCCGGTGGTGGCGGACCGCCTGGCCGGGGCCTTCGCCTCGCTGCGCCGCGAGTACCCGGTCCTCGCGGGCCGGATCGAGGCGCACGCCTTCGGATTCGACCTCGTCGCCCCGGACTCCCCGCCCGAGCAGGACGCCGCCGCGATCCAGGTGGAGCTGCGCCCCTTCGTCCCGGGCGACGTCCGGCTCGGCGTCGACGTCGAGAACGCCGTTTCCGCCGTGCAGCTCGTCTCGGACGGCGAGCTGCACCGGGTGACCCTCGGTGTGAGTCACGCGGTCGCCGACGGCGCACATGCGCTGTACCTCAATCTGCGTCTGTGGGAGCTGTACTCGGGCGCCGAGGCCGCGGCCCCCGCCGGGCTCCCGGCCGCGCCGACGGACCTGGCGGATCGCCTCGCGGCGGCCTCCTCGCCGGCGCCGTCCGTGGTGGAGGTCGTCCCGACCGCGTCGGTGCCGACGCCCGCCGACGTCGACGCCGGCGACTTCGCCTTCGACCGGATCCGGCTCGACGCCGCCACGACCGATGCCCTGCGGCGCCGGGCGAAGGAGGCGGGTCTGAGCGTCCACGGCCTGCTCGCCGGGATCATCGTCGCCGCGGAGCGGGCCGAACTCGACCGCCCCACCGACGAGGCGGTACCGCTGGCCGTCTTCAGCCCGGTCGACCTGCGGGCCCGCGCGGAGCCCGCCGTCCCCGCCGCGGCGGTCACGAACTTCGCCGGCTCGTCGACCGTGCCCGTCGCGGTGCGGGGCGACTCCGCTCCCGAGGAGATCGGCCGCGCGGTCCTCGACCGGCTCCGTACCGACCTCGCGGACGGCACGGTCGCCGCCGCGCTCGCCGGCTCCGCGCCGGTGACGGTGAGCGGCGGGGTCCCGGTGCGGCTGAGCAACATCGGGGCGATCCCTGCGCCGTCGACGCCGGACGGGGTCACCGCCGTGGACTTCCACACCAGCTCGGAGGTCGACATAGACCGGGTCCGCGTCCTGGTCCGGAACGCCCCGCCCGAGGCCCTCGCCCCGCTGGTCGGGCTGCATCACCACGCCTTGACCTTCGACGGACGGCTCTCGATCGAGCTGCGGCACGCCCCGGGCACCCTGGCGCCCGCGGCCGCCCGCCGGATCCGGGACCGGATCGAATCCGGCCTCGTCGGCGCCGGAGCGGCCGCATGACGGCCGACCTGCTCGCCTTCGTCGACCAGGGCGCGGCCTCCGGTACCCGTGCGACCGGCCGCAATTCGCTCATCCAGGTGGTCTGGGTCTACGACGACGGGGTCGACGCCGCGGGCCTCGAGCGGTTCCGCACCGCCCTCACGAGCGGGCTGTTGGGGCGGCGGATCGCGCACTCACCGCTGCCCTTCGGACGGGACCGCTGGGTGGCCACGACGGCCGCGCCGCGGATCGCCGTCGAGGCCTCTCCGCGGCCGCGGGCGGCGATCGACGACTGGCTCGACGAACGGGCCGCCGCGCCGATCGACCCGTGGTCGGGGCCGGGCTGGCATCTCGGGGTGCTGCCCCTGACCGACGGCGGTTCCGCTGTCACGCTGGTGGTCTCGCACGTCCTCGCCGACGGCGTGGGCACCGCGACCGCCGTCGCCGAGGCGGCGCTGGGCGCCTCGCGCGAGCTGCCCTACCCGCGGGAGGCCGCTCCCCCGCTTCGTGCCGCACGGCGCGACGCCGCACTGGCGGCGCGCGAACTGCCGGCCGCGGCGCGCGCGGCGGCGACGGCGGCCCGCCTCGCCCGCGGGCGCCTCGAGCACGACGGGCCGCCCCGCGCGTACCCCGTCGGCCCGGATCGCTGGACCGCCGTGCACCTCGACCGCGAGGGCCTCGCGGCCCGCGCCGCCGAGTCCGGCGGCACCGAATCGACCCTGCTGTTCCGGGCCACCGCACGGATCGCCGCCGCCCTCGGCTGGGTGCGGCCCGACGGGCGGGCCGCGCTGGGCCTGTCGGTGAACCGGCGCGAGGAGGGCGACCTGCGCGGCAACGCGATCGTCGACGCCGAACTCCTCGTCGATCCCACGGCGGGCCCCGAGGGAGTGGTGGCTCTGCGCGCCGACGTCAAAGGGGTCCTGGGCGCGCTCCCGGACGCCGGGCGCTACGACGCCTTCGGCCCGCTCCTGACGCTGCTCCCCCGTCGCACGCTGGCGGCGCTCATCGACGCGCCGCCCGATCCGGCGCACCCGGTGACGACCTGCGCGGGCGTCGGCGCCCTGCCCGCGCCGGTCCGCGCCCCCGACGGCACCCCGGCGGACCGCACGTGGTTCCGCCTGGCGTGGTCGTCGCTGCCCGGCCGGGTGCCGGGGCCGCGGCCCCCGTACCTGTACGTCGGGTGGACCGGCACCGAGTCGGAGATGTCGCTGTTCGCCGCGACCAACCTCGCCGCCGCCGCGGACCTGCGCGGGGTGGTCGAGGAGGCGGTCCACGAGTACGCCGTCCGCTGAGGCCGGGCGCACACCGCCCGACGGGGTCGCCGCGGCGCGCCCGGAGCGTGTGGAGGCTAGGCTGGCGGACGTGGCTATCGAGACCGATCCGAGCGCGGAACTGCAGGACTACGCACACCCCGAGCGCCTCGTCACCGCGGACTGGCTGAGCGGGCACCTCGGTGTCCCCGGCCTGAAGGTGATCGAGTCCGACGAGGACGTGCTCCTCTACGACATCGGGCACATCCCGACGGCGCAGAAGGTGGACTGGCACCTGCACCTGAACGACCCGGTGACCCGCGACTACATCACCGGTGAGCAGTTCGCGGAACTGATGCGCGCCAAGGGCATCAGCCGCGACGACACCGTGGTGATCTACGGCGACAAGTCCAACTGGTGGGCCGCCTACGCGCTGTGGGTGTTCACCCTCTTCGGGCACCCGGACGTGCGCCTGCTCGACGGCGGCCGCGACAAGTGGATCAGCGACGCCCGCGACGTCTCGCTGGAGCAGCCGGAGTACCCGCGCAGCGACTACCCCGTCGTCGAACGCGACGACTCGGTGATCCGCGCCTTCGCCGATGAGGTGCGCGCCGACATCGGGCGCCGCGCGCTCGTCGACGTACGGTCGCCGCAGGAGTACACGGGCGAGCGCACGCACATGCCCGACTACCCGGAGGAGGGGGCCCTGCGCGGGGGCCACATCCCCACCGCGGTGTCGATCCCGTGGGCGAAGGCGGCCCGGCAGGACGGCCGGTTCCTCCCGCACGCCGACCTCCTCGAGGTCTACGGCGGCCTGGACCCGCAGGCGCCGGTCACGGCGTACTGCCGCATCGGCGAGCGCTCGAGTCACACGTGGTTCGTGCTCACCCACCTGCTGGGTTTCTCGGACGTCCGCAACTACGACGGATCCTGGACGGAGTGGGGCAACACCGTCCGCGCGCCCATCGCGCGCGGCGAAGACCCCGGCGCTGTGCCGGGCGCGGCGTCGACCTCATGACGGCCGGCCTCCCCGCGCCGCTGGCGGAGATCGTCGACGACTTCGCGGGCGTCGGTGAGCAGGACCGCCTCGAACTGCTGCTGGAGTTCTCGCGCGAGCTGCCCGAGCTCCCCGAGCATCTGACGGCGGCGGCGATGGAGCCGGTTCCGGAGTGCCAGTCGCCGCTGTTCCTCGACGTCGACGCTTCGGATCCCGAGTCGGTGCGGCTGTACTTCAGCGCGCCGCCCGAGGCGCCGACCACTCGCGGCTTCGCGTCGATCCTGGCGCAGGGCCTCGACGGGCAGCCGGCCGCGGCGATCATCGCCGTGCCGGACGACTTCCACCACGCCCTCGGCCTCGACTCCGTGGTCAGCCCGCTGCGGCTGCGCGGCATGTCGGCGATGCTCGCCCGCATCAAGCGCCGGCTCGCCGGATAACCCGGCCCTTCGAGCGAGCCCGCCAATGCAATTCACCGAGCTGGACGCGTACCCGCTGCGCCCGGGTGAACTGCGCAACTGGATCCCCACGACGGGCCCGGCGGCGCGGTGGCGCGACGACCCGCGCGCCACGTCGCACGTCCACGAGGCCCACCTGCGGGGCGCGCAGGCGGTGCTGCGACGCCGGCACATCGACGGCGGCCGCGAGTCGTGGCTGGGCCTCGGCGTCGAGTTCGACGAGCCGCTCTCGATCCCGGGGCTGCGGACCGCGCTCCGGGCGTGGATCGACCGCCACGAGGTGCTCCGGACGCACGTCTTCCTCGAGGACGGCCGGCCGCGGCGCCGGAGCGCGCAGACCGCCACCGTCGACCTGCGGGTCAAGGTGATCGGCACCTACCGGTCGACGGGGCCCCTCGCCGAGCAGCTGCTCGGCGAGTTCGACCGGGCCACCGCGCCGCTGACCTGGCCCGCCTACATGTTCTCGACGGTGGCGCGGGAGGACTCCTTCACGCTGTTCTTCGCCGCGGATCACTCCCTGCTCGACGGCTACTCGCTGATCCTGAGCCCGTACGAGCTGCGGGAGTTCTACCGGGAGGCGGTGCACGCCGATGCGCCGCGCCTACTGCCCACCGGCAGTTACGTCAACTACTCGGACACCGACCGGCAGTCGGCGGACCGGGCCGGCGCGAGCCACCCCGCGGCGCAGATGTGGGACGAGTACCTCAGCGAGACCGGCTTCAAGCCCGATCCGTTCCCGATGCCGCTGCTCCCGCTCAGCGCGAAGGTGCTCGCCGACGAGACCCGGGCGGCGCTGAGCCGCGACCCCGACGGGGTGCCGCGCCTGCCGCAGGGGGCGCTGAACTTCCACCTGCTCGACGACGACCGGTCCAACAACTTCACCCGCGTCTGCTCGGAATCGGGCGCCTCGCTCGTGACGGGCGTCCTCGCCTGCATGGCGAAGATCAACACGGACCTGGGCTTCGGCCCCGTCTTCCGGTGCGCCGTCACGCGCCACACGCGGGACGCCGAGCAGTGGATCGCGGCCTTGGGCTGGTTCGTGGGCATCGCGCCGTTCCGGCTCGACACCACCGGCACGCGCACCTTCGGCGAGCTGGCGCAGCGGGCGCAGGCGGCATGGAAGCACTCCAAGATCGGCAGCACCCTGCCCTACCTGCGCATCGGCGAGGTGCTCGCGGACGAGCCGGGCCGCTCCCAGGCGCCGCCGCCGCGCTTCGTCGTCTCCTTCATGGACACCCGCTCCGCTCCGGGCTCGGACGTCAACGACATGGGCGGCGCCGCGGCGCTGCGCTCGCGCGACTACTCGATCGACGACGTCTACCTGTGGATGCTGCGCACTCCGTCCGGTCTGCACGTGGCGGCGCGGTTCCCCGGCTTCGACACGGCACGCCGGAGTGTCACCCTGTACCTCGGCGCGCTACGTTCGTTGGTGACCGAAATAGGCGATGCGACGGTTACTCGTGGGTAACCGAACCCGCGAGGGGACTGTCGGCTGCGCCACAAGTGAGTAGGCATACACTCGTCAGGAGTTGCGCCCGGACGGGACATGTAAGGGCGGCGCGCCGCTGCGCGCCGCAACGGAACGAGGAGACTTGAGTGGCAGCCCACGCTGACAAGAAGATCGAGAAGGTACTCATCGCCAACCGCGGTGAGATCGCCGTCCGCGTCATCCGCGCCGCCCGGGACGCCGGCCTGACCAGCGTCGCCGTGTACGCCGAGCCCGACGCCGACGCCAAGTTCGTGCGGCTCGCCGACGAGGCCTTCGCCCTGGGCGGCCAGACCTCGGCCGAGTCCTACCTCGTCTTCGACAAGATCCTCGACGCCGCGCAGAAGTCGGGCGCCGACGCGATCCACCCCGGTTACGGCTTCCTGTCCGAGAACGCCGACTTCGCGCAGGCCGTCATCGACGCGGGCCTGACCTGGATCGGCCCGTCGCCGGCCTCGATCCGCGACCTGGGCGACAAGGTGACCGCGCGCCACATCGCCGAGCGCGCGAACGCGCCGATGGCGCCGGGCACCAAGGACCCGGTCAAGGACGCCGACGAGGTCGTCGCCTTCGCGAAGGAGTACGGCGTGCCCGTCGCCATCAAGGCGGCGTTCGGCGGCGGCGGCCGCGGCATGAAGGTCGCGTACACCATCGAGGAGATCCCCGAGCTGTTCGAGTCGGCGACCCGCGAGGCCGTCGCGGCCTTCGGCCGCGGCGAGTGCTTCGTGGAGCGCTACCTGGACAAGGCCCGCCACGTCGAGGCCCAGGTCATCGCCGACCAGCACGGCAACGTCGTGGTCGCCGGCACGCGCGACTGCTCGCTGCAGCGTCGCTTCCAGAAGCTGGTCGAGGAGGCGCCCGCGCCGTTCCTCACTGAGGAGCAGCGCACCGCCATCCACGAGTCGGCCAAGCGCATCTGCCGCGAGGCGGGCTACTACGGCGCGGGCACCGTCGAGTTCCTCGTCGCGGCCGACGGCCTCGTCAGCTTCCTCGAGGTCAACACCCGTCTGCAGGTCGAGCACCCGGTCACCGAGGAGACCGCGGGCATCGACCTCGTGCGCCAGCAGTTCCGCATCGCCGAGGGCAAGGAACTGACGATCACGGAGGACCCCACTCCCCGCGGTCACAGCTTCGAGTTCCGCATCAACGGCGAGGACGCCGGACGCGGCTTCCTGCCCGCCCCCGGTCCGATCAGCGTGTACCGCGAGCCCACCGGCCCCGGCGTGCGCGTCGACTCCGGCGTGGATCAGGGCGATGTCATCGGCGGCCAGTTCGACTCGATGCTCGCCAAGCTCATCGTGACCGGTGCGACCCGCCAGGAGGCGCTGGAGCGCTCGCGGCGCGCGCTCGCCGAGTTCGAGGTCGAGGGCCTCGCGACGGTCATCCCGTTCCACCGCCACATCGTCTCCAACCCGGCCTTCGTCGGCGACGAGAACGGTTTCGAGGTCTACACCAAGTGGATCGAGACCGACTGGGAGAACCCGATCGAGCCGTACACCGGTGGCCAGGCCATCGAGGAGGACGACTCGCTGCCGCGCCAGAACGTGGTCGTCGTCGTCGACGGCCGTCGCGTCGAGGTCTCGCTGCCCGGTGAGCTCTCGCTCGGCGGTGGCGGCGGCGCGGCCGGCGGTGCCGGCGTGATCCGCCGCAAGCCGAAGGCGCGCACCCGCGACCGCGGCGCCGGCGTCGCCGCTACCGGCGACTCGGTGACCGCGCCCATGCAGGGCACCGTCGTGAAGGTGGCCGTCGAGGACGGCCAGCAGGTCAGTGCCGGCGACCTCGTCGTCGTGCTCGAGGCCATGAAGATGGAGAACCCGGTCGCCGCGCACAAGGACGGCATCGTGACCGGCCTGGCCGTCGAGCCCGGCACCGCGGTCACGCAGGGCACCGTGCTGCTCGAGATCAAGTCCGACGAGGCCTGATCACGTGGATCCGGTCGGCCTGAACGTCGGGGCGTGGTACCTCACGGAACTGCGCCCCGACGCCTGGCTGGCCGACGAGGCCTACGCCTGGGCGGTGCGCGTGAACACCACCGGCGACTCGATCGGCGAGGTCGTCCTGCACCCGTCCGGGGCGGTCACCGTCGACGGACCGGACAGCGAGGGCCTGCGCACCGCACGCGCCGCGGTGGAGCGGTTCGGCGCGTCGCTCTAGCGAAATCCCGGTGCGGGCGCGCGCGACGGGCGATGATCGACGCATGGCGAGAAAGCCGGAGCCCCCGAAGGCCCCACCCAGCATCAGCGAATCGGTCAACGACCTGGTCGACTCCGTCCGCGCGGCCGCCGGCAAGGCGATGGACAACACCGGGCGCACCGTCACCAGCGTCGGCAAGCTCAGTACCATCCCGCCCGACACGATCGAGCTGATCGCCGAGCTGCCGAAGGTGATGCTCGCGATGGCCGACATGATCGAGCGCGCCAACAACGTCATCGACCGGGTCGAGCGGCTCACCGCCGTCGCCGATCCGGCCCTCAACACGCTCGACGCCGTGTTGCCGCCCCTCGTCGACGTGACCAACAAACTCAGCGACGTGCAGCGCGGCGTCAACAAGCTGCCGGGCGTCAGTCACCTCCGCAAGGCCACCGGCCTCAGCAACGAGTGACCTGGAGGCTCACTCCGGTCCGCCGGCCCTGCTCACGTGGTGCGCGCGTTCGCCCTGCGGGCCGTAGATGCCGAGGTATTCCACCGGCTGCCCGTCGGCGCTGCCGAACCAGTGCGGCAACCGGGTGTCGAACTCGATCACCTCGCCGGGCTTGACGACCATCTCCTTCTCGCCGAGGATCAGGCGCAGAGCGCCGTCGAGCACGTACACCCAGTGGTAGCCCGGGTGCGAGACCGGCGTCGGCGCGACCCCCTCGCCCGGTCGCGGCCGGATGACCTCCTTGAACGTGCGCAGCCCGCCCGCCCGCCGGGTGAGCGGCACGACGGTGCGGTCGCCGTGTCGGACCGGCTTCAGTCGCACGCGCGGGTCACCGGTCTCGGGCGCGTCGACGAGCTCGTCGAGCGGCAGGCCGTAGGTGCGCGCGAGCGGCAGGAGGAGCTCGAGGGTGGGCTTGCGGGTGCCGCCCTCGAGCCGAGACAGGGTGCTCACCGAGATGCCCGTGGCCTCCGCCACCGCTGTGAGGGTGATGTCCCGCTCCTGCCGGATCGCCCGCAGCCGGGGGCCGACGTGGGCCAGTACCGGATCGTCGTCGTTCATGACCGCCATTGTGCCGTCACGCGCAGGGGGCAACGAGTGCGCCGCCGAACGGGCCGGACCGACCGTCCTGGTAGCGGACCACGGTCCGCTACGTTACGGTGGGGTCGACGCCCGAGCGGGCGGCAACCCCGTCGAAAGGACCCCCATGAAGATCGGCATCATCCTCGGCTCCATCCGCGACGGCCGCAAGGCCGAGCAGGTCGGCCAGTGGGTCGCCGCGGCCGCCGCGGCGCGCGACGGCGTCGAGGTCACCGTGCTGGACCTCAAGGAGTTCGACGTCCCGCTGCTGACCTCCGCCACCGTGCCGGGCGCCGCGAACCGGCAGTACGACAGCGCCGCGGTCACCGCGTGGGGCGAGGCCGTCGACGCCCAGGACGGCTTCGTCTTCGTCACCCCCGAGTACAACCACTCCATCCCGGGCGCGTTCAAGAACGCCTTCGACTCCATCGGCCCGGAGTGGGCGGGCAAGACGGTCGGCTTCGTCGCCTACGGCGCTGACGGCGGCGTGCGCGCCGTGGAGCACTGGCGCCAGATCACCGCGAACTTCTCCATGGTCGACGCCCGCGCCCAGGTCAGCCTCGGCCTGTTCACCGACTTCGACGGCGAGGGCGCGTTCGCCCCGATCGACCGCCGCCCGGCCGAGCTCGCCGCGCTGCTCGACGAGCTGACCGCCACCACCGAGCGTCACCTGGTCGCCGCCCGCTGACCTCCCCCGCGCCGGGCCCGATCCCGCCGGGGCCCGGCGCGCGAGCGCCGAATCGATTAGGCTCGCAATCGTCACACGACGAGCGGGGAGCCCCATGCGCTACGACCTCATCATCCGCGACGGACTGTGGTTCGACGGCACCGGTGCGGAGCCGCGGCCGGCCCACCTCGGCATCATCGGCGACCGCGTCGCCACCGTCGCGCGCGAGCCGCTCGACGAGGCCGGCTGCCCCGAGGTGATCGACGCCCGCGGGAAATGGGTCCTCCCCGGCTTCGTCGACATCCACACGCACTACGACGCCGAGATCCTCCTCAATCCCGGCCTCAGCGAGTCCGTCCGGCACGGCGTCACCACCGCCGTCCTGGGCTGCTGCTCGATGTCGACGGTCTACTCCCGCGCCGAGGACGCCGCCGACCTGTTCAGCCGCGTCGAGGCCGTGCCCCGCAAGCACGTCATCGCGGCCCTGGAGGACTTCCAGGACTGGACCGAGCCCGAGGGGTACGTCAAACGCCTCGATTCGCTGCCCCTGGGCCCCAACGTCGCCTCCTTCCTGGGCCACTCGGGCCTGCGCACCGCGGTGATGGGCCTGCGCCGCGCCACGGACACCTGGTCGTTCCCGTCCCGCGCGGAACTGCGCCGGATGGCCGAGATGCTCGACCGCGCCCTCGACGCCGGCATGCTGGGCATGTCCGGGATGGACGCGCCCATCGACAAGCTCGACGGTGACCGCTACCGCTCCCGCGCACTGCCGTCGACCTACGCCTGGTGGCACGAGCGGTGGCACCTCATCAACGTCCTGCGCAAGCGCGGCCGGATCCTGCAGAGCGCGCCGAACATCAACAATCCGCTCACGGCCGTGATGTTCTTCCTCGCCTCCGGCGACCGCCTGTCGCCGGGACGCCCCGTCCGGACGTCGCTGCTGGTCGCCGCGGATTCGAAGTCCGCCCCCGGCGCGCACCGATTCCTCAGCCGCGCCGCCGCGCTGGGCAACCGGATCTTCCGGTCCCGAGTCTCCTTCCAACACCTCCCCCTGCCCTTCACCCTCTACTCGGACGGCATCGATCTGCCCGTCTTCGAGGAGTTCGGCGCGGGTACCGCCGCGTTGCACATCCGGGACCAGCTCGAGCGCAACGCGCTCATGGCCGACACCGACTACCGGCGGCGGTTCCGGCGCGAGTTCGCCCTCAAGAAGCACAAGCCCGGACTGTGGCACAAGGACTTCCGCGAGGCCGTCATCGTCGAGTGCCCGGACGCCTCGCTGATCGGCCGGAACTTCGCGGACATCGCCGAGGAGCGGGGCGTCGCCCCGCTCGACGCCTTCCTCGACGTCCTGGTCGAGAACGGCGAGAAGAACGTCCGCTGGACCACCACGGTCGGCAACCACCGCCCCGCCGTGCTCGACGAGATGGCGGCGGACCCGAACTTCCAACTCGGCTTCTCCGACGCGGGGGCGCACCTGCGCAACATGGCCTTCTACAACTTCCCGCTGCGCTTCCTCAAGCGGATGCGCGACGCCGAGGAAGCGGGCCGCACGGTGCTCCCGCTGGGCCGTGCCGTCCACCGGCTCACCGGCGAGCTCGCGACCTGGTTCGGGCTCGACGCCGGATTCCTCCGCGAGGGCGACCGCGCCGATTTCGTCATCGTCGATCCGGAGCGGCTCGACGACACCGTCGACGCCTACAACGAGGCGGAGGCGCCCTTCTTCGACGACCTCTCCCGCATGGTCAACCGCAACGACGCGACCGTGGTCGCCACCGGCATCGGCGGCCGCGTCGTCTTCCGGCTCGGCGAGTTCGTCCCCGGCTACGGCCGCGATCAGCAGACGGGCCACTACCTCCGCGCCGGCGCACGCTAGCCCGCCGGTCGGGCCGGTCGCGCACCTACCCGACCGGACGGGTCGGGACCGGCGACCGTACGGTTTCGCCCACAAGCCCTCCCACCCACTCCTTTCCGCGCCCACAGTGTGTCTGTGAGATGGATCACGCCATCTCGCCGGACCGCAGACGCAGGAGAGACGACATGGCCATCGAGCTGAACCAGATCTGGGACTTCCCGATCAAGGAGTTCCACCCCTTCCCCCGCGCGCTGATGGGCGTCGGCGCGCACGACATCATCGGCGTGGAGGCCAAGAACCTCGGCTTCAAGCGCGCCCTGCTGGTGACCACCGGCCTCCGCGGCTCGGGCATCATCGAGGAGCTCATCGGCAAGATCGAGTACCAGGGCGTCGAGGTGGTCCTGTTCGACAAGGTGGAGTCGAACCCCAAGGACTACAACGTCATGGAGGCCGCGGCGATGTACGAGAAGGAGAAGTGCGACAGCATCATCTCCGTCGGCGGCGGCTCCAGCCACGACGCCGCCAAGGGCGCCCGCGTGGTCATCGCGCACGACGGTCGCAACATCAACGAGTTCGAGGGCTTCGCCAAGTCCACCAACAAGAAGAACCCGCCGCACATCGCCGTCTCCACCACCGCCGGCACCGGCTCGGAGACCTCGTGGGCGTACGTCATCACCGACACGTCCGACATGGACAAGCCGCACAAGTGGGTGGCCTTCGACGAGGCCTCCATCGTGACGCTCGCGATCGACGACCCGCTGCTGTACTACTCGTGCCCCCAGCACTTCACGGCGTACTGCGGCTTCGACGTGCTGGCGCACGGCAGCGAGCCCTACGTCTCGCGGCTGGACTTCGCGCCGTCGCTGGGCAACGCCCTGTACTCGATCGAGCTGGTCGCGAAGAACCTGCGCGAGGCCACGTTCGAGCCGCGCAACCTCAAGGCCCGCGAGGGCATGATGAACGCGCAGTACATCTCGGCGCAGGCCTTCAACTCGGGCGGTCTGGGCATCGTGCACTCGATCTCGCACGCCGTCTCCGCCTTCTTCGACAGCCACCACGGCCTCAACAACGCGATCGCGCTGCCCCGTGTGTGGGAGTACAACCTGCCCTCGCGCTACGAGCGGTACGCCGAGATCGCCGTCGCGATGGGCGTCGACACCCGCAACATGACCACGGTGCAGGCCGCGGACGCCGCGGTGGAGGCGGCGATCCGGCTCGCGAAGGACGTCGGCATCCCCGACAACTTCGGGCAGATCCGCACCGACTCGTACGACAAGAACCAGATGAACTCGGGCAAGTACGCCGGCCGCGGCGAGGTGATCAAGGGCGACGAGAAGTCGGTGCTGGCGATCTCGGAGCACATCCAGGACGACTGGTGCACGCCGGGCAATCCGCGCGAGGTCACGGTCTCCTCGATGATCCCCGTCGTGGACCACTGCATCAACGGCACGTACTGACGCCACCAGGGAGGAGACGGCCATGACCACGGTGACCATGATCGAGAAACCTACGGAGGAGAAGGGATTCGCCGATGGGCCCGCGCTGCGGGCGGCGCTGCGCGGCGCGGACTACATCGCGGACCCCGATCTGGCCACCGTGGTCCACCTGGCGACGGTGCTCGGCCGGCCCCTGCTCCTGGAGGGGCCGGCGGGCGTCGGCAAGACCGAGCTGGCGAAGGCCCTGGCGGAGGTCGGCGGCCGCCGCCTGATCCGGCTGCAGTGCCACGAGGGCCTCGACGACAGCCGTGCCCTCTACGAGTGGGACTACGCGCGACAGCTGCTGCACGTGCAGATGCTGCGGGACCGGATCGGTACCGAACTGGCGGCCTTCGACACCCTGGAGGAGGCGTCGGCGCACCTGGTCGCCAAGGACTTCGGGCTCTACTCGGAGACCTTCCTCGCCGCGCGGCCGCTGCTCGCCGCGATCCTCTCCGAGGAGCCGGTGGTGCTGCTGGTCGACGAGGTGGACCGCACCGAGGAGTCGATGGAGGCACTGCTGCTCGAGGTGCTGGCGGAGAACCAGGTGACGGTGCCGGAGATCGGCACCTTCACCGCGCGCACCCGGCCGTGGGTCGTGTTGACCTCCAACGATACCCGCGAACTCAGCGCCGCCCTCAAGCGCCGCTGCCTGCACTACCACCTCGGCTACCCCGCCGCCGGGCGCGAGCGCGACATCGTCGCCGCCCGCGCGCCCGAGGTGGAACCCGCCGCGATCGCCGAGGTGGTCGCGCTCGCGGGCGAGCTGCGGGACCTGCCGCTGCGCAAGAGCCCGTCGATCTCGGAGGTGATAGACGCGGCCCGGATCGCCGCTGTCCTGGCCGGCACCGGCACCACGGCCGCCGAGCGCCCCGAGCTGCTCTACGCCGCGCTCCTGAAGTACTCGACGGACGTGGAGCTGGTGCGCACGCGGAACGGCGACGCACCGTCGGGTCCGGCGGAGGCGACCGGCCGGCCGGACCGGACGACGGTGGCGGCCAATCCCGCCAACACCACGACCGCCGTCTTCCGGGGGCACGGGGGCCGGGGCCGTGGCGGCAACTGAGACGGCGGGCCTGCTCGACGTCGTCGCCGCGGCCTTCGGCGCGCGGCTGCGCGCGCACGGCGTCGGCGCCTCCCCCGCCGAGGTGATCGAGGTGCGCCGCGTGCTCGCGCTGTACGGGGCGCGCGACCGGGCGCGGCTCGGCGCGGGGCTTCGCGCGACCTGCGTCAAGTACGCGCACGAGGACGCCGGGTTCGATGCGGCCTTCGCCGAGCTCTTCGCCGCCGCCCCCGGCACCGTCGACGCCCCGGACCGGACGCCGGCGCCCGCCGCGCTGACGGGCGACCTGCCCGACGACCTCGTCCTCGATCCCGACGGGGAGGTGGGCCGCTACGCCGACTACAACGAGCGGGCGGCGGAGGTCGGGGATCTCGTCGTGGACACCCCGGAGGCCGAGGAGGGCTTCAACCCGCACAAGGACGACGACGACTTCTCGGTGACGTCGGCGGCGGACGGCGAGCTCGCCGTCTCCGGGGAGGACGGGGGTCGCCGCGGCGTGAACTACACCCTCGACGTGGCGCGGGCCGGGACCGCCGAGGTCGGGGCGCTGTCCGACGGTGCCGCGATGGCCGCGTCCGGCACGCTGCGCTGGGACGATCCGGCGGCGATCCTGGCGTGGCTGGACCGCCACGACCCGAGCCGGGTGTACGCCGACGCCGGGCCGGAGCAGGAGCTGACGCAGGCCACCGCCGACCGGCTGGCGGCGGCGCTGAGCGCCTTCGTCGAGGCCCTGGCCGCGGCGGGCCCGGTCCCGCCCGGGCCGCCGGGCGAGGTCGAATCGCGGCCCCACGCCGAGCTGGAGCTCGCGGTGCACGAGGTGCTGCGCCGCATGCGCGGGGCGCCGCGGGAGCGGGTGCGCTACCACGGCCACGGGCGGCTCGACCTGCGCGCGACCGCCCGGACGGCGCAGCGCACGGACGGCGTCCCGTTCCGCCTCGCGACCCGCGTGCCCCGCCCCGACCGGCTGCGCCTGCTGATCCTCGCGGACGTCTCGCTGTCGGTGCGCCCGGTGACCGCGTTCGTCCTGCGCCTCGCGCAGTCGATCCGGCGGCGCACCGCCCGGTGCGAGGTCTACGGCTTCGTCGACCGCCCCGTGAACGTGACCGAGGCCCTGCTGCCCGGCGCGGGCGACGACGCCCTCGCGCAGGTCCTGGCCGACCCGGAGATCGACCTCGAGGCGTCCAGCGACTACGGGCGGGTCTTCGCGGAGCTCCTCGCGGCGCCCGCCGGCCTCACCCGGCGCACGTCGGTCCTCATCGTCGGCGACGGGCGCTCGGGCGGCCTGCCCGACGGCGCCGGCGACCTCGCGGAGCTGCGGCGACGCGTGCACCGGCTGGCGTGGATCACACCGGAGCCGGAGCGGTACTGGGCGCAGGCGACGTGCGCGATGCCCGCGTACCGCGAGCACTGCGACGCAGTGGTCACGGCGCGCGACGCGGACCAGCTGATCGAGCGGGCGGCGGAGCTCGGGAACGCGCTGCGCTGACGGCCTACCTACCCGATCGGGCAGGTACCCGCCCCTGCGAACGGCCCGCCGCCGGCCTCCCGGGCTGACGTAACATGGGTCACATCGATCCGGTGAGGAGCAGCCCCGTGACCCACCTCGATGATCGCGCCGCGAACGATCTCGATCACCGCACCGCGATGGTGCCGTTGGTCTCGCGCGAGGTGCCGCGGACCGTCAAGTTCCACGCCCCGGAGATCGTCTTCGGCGTCGACTCCCTCGGCGAGGCCGCGCACGCGGCGGTCCGCCTCGGCGCGGTCCGCCCACTGCTGGTGACCGACCCGGGGCTGATCGAGGCCGGCTGGGTCGACGAGCTCCTCGGGCACCTGCGCGACGCTTGCCTGCGGCCCGAGGTCTTCAGCGCCGTGACGCCGAATCCGAAGGACCACGAGGTCGCCGCGGCCTTCGAGCGATATGCCGAGGCCGGCTGCGACGTGGTGCTCGGGATCGGCGGCGGCTCGGTCATGGACGCGGCGAAGGGCGTGGCGATCCTCGCCACCAACGGCGGAGGAATCCTGGACTATGTGGGCGTGGACCGGGTGACCCGCCCCATCCCGCCGACCGTCATGGTGCCCACGACCGCGGGCACCGGCGCCGACGTCTCCCAGTTCTGCATCGTCACCGACACCGAGCGGGCCACCAAGGTCACCATCCTGGGCCGGGCCCTGGTGCCCGACGTCACCGTCATCGACCCGCGGCTGCTGACCACGATGCCGGAGTGGCTGGGCGCCGCGAGCGGCCTCGACGCGCTCACGCACGGCGTGGAGGCGTACGTCTCACTGGCCCACAACCCGCTCACCGATCACCACGCGCTGCGGGCAGTGGGCCTGGTCTCCGAGTCGCTCACCGCCAGCATGGCGGACCCCCGCAGCATCTCCGCCCGCCTGGTGATGGCGCAGGCCAGCCTGGAGGCGGGGATGGCCTTCACCAACGCGATCCTCGGGGCCGCGCACGCGATGAGCCACCAGGTGGGCGGGCTGTTGGACAAGCCGCACGGGGTGATCAACGGCATCCTGTTGCCGCACGTCGTGCGGTTCAACGCGGCCGCCGACCCCGCGCCCTACGTGGCGATCGCCGCCGGGATGGGCCTCGACGCGCAGCACGCGCCGCCCGTGGAGGCGGCCGCCGCCGTGGCCGACCGGGTGGAGGAGCTGGCGCGGGAGGTCGGCGTCCCGCGGGGACTGTCGGAACTGGGCGTCCCCGAGGACGTCCTCCCCCGGCTGGCGGCGCAGAGCCTCGAGGACTCGTGCATGACCACGAACCCGCGGGCCGCGACGGTCGGCGAGATCACCGAGCTGTTCCGGGCGGCGATGTGACCGCCGAGTCGGACCTCGCCGCGCTCACCGGGCTCCGGTCGGGCAAGAGCAGCTACTACCCGCAGTACCGGGGAGCGGTCGAGCGCGCGGAGCGCGTCCTGCACGCGCTGGACCTCATCGCGGGCGCCCTGGTGCGGACCGTCGAGGGGCCGGAGACACTGGTGTGCTCGGTCGCGGAGGTGGCGCGGGAGCACCTGCGTGCCGACTGGGTGGTCTTCGCGCTCACCGACGGCCGCCTCACAGCCGCGGGCATGCGGCGCCTCGTGCTCGGCCCGGACGGCATCCCCTACCTCGTGGACCGGGTGACCGGCCCGCCCCTCCCGTACGAGGTGGTCGACTGCCTCGAACGGATCCGGGACCCCGCCACGGTCTCGGACCGCACGTCGCTCGAGGGCCGGCACGCCTTCGTGCCCCTCGTGCTCGACGGTGCCGTGGTCGGCGCGATCGCCGCCTGGGTGCCCGAGGGACGCGAGCTGGACGGCACCGACGCCGCCGTGCTGAGCATCCTGGCGAGCCAGACCGCGGTCGCACTGCACAACGCGGCGCTGTACGAGGGCATCGCGACGCTGCTGACGCGGTCGGAGCAGGCGCACGCCCAGGCCCGCCGGACCGCCGCCGACCTCGCGGTGCGCAACGCCGAGCTCGTCAGCACGCAGCGCGAGCTCGGCGTGGCCCAGCGGCAGCGCGTCCTCGACGACGAGCGCCACCGCATCGCCCGCGAACTCCACGACAGCGTCACCCAGGCCGTGCTCTCCGCGGGCATGCAGATCGAGGTGTGCCGCAGCGACATCCCGGCTGCCGAACGCGCCGAGCGGCTCGACCTCGCCAAGGAGATGACGCGGCGCGGCGTGGAGCAGCTGCGCGCCGCGATCTACACGCTGGGCAACAGCCACGACCACGAGGACGCGGCGCTGCCCGAGATGCTGCGCCGCCTCGGCGTGGTGCACGAGCCCGACGAGCTGACCGTTTCGGTCCGGGTGCGCGGCGAGGCCCGGGAGTTGCGCGCGGCCGTCGAGCACGCGCTGCTGCGGATCGCGGGCGAGGCCCTCTTCAACGTCGCGGTCCACGCGGGCGCGAGCCGCGCTGTGGTCTCGCTGCGCTACGGACCGGACGTCGTCGAGCTCGCCGTCGACGACGACGGCACCGGCGATCCCGCCGCCCTGCGCACCGCGCTCGCGGCCAGCCGGGAGCGCGATCTCGACGGCCACGGTCGCGGGCTCGCGAACATGGCGGCGCGCGCCGCCGAATGCGGTGGGCGGCTGTCGATCCGGCGGTCGCGGATCGGCGGGGTCCGCGTACAGGTGGCACTACCGGCGGAGGAGGAGTCGTGACGGAGACCCGGGAGCGGACGGCGGAGCGGTCGCGGCTGGTGCTGGTCGACGACCACGCGATCCTGCGGCAAGGGCTGCGGTCGGTGCTGGAGCGCGAGCCCGATCTGGAAGTCGTGGGGGAGGCGGTGTCGCGCGCCGAGGCCCGCGCGGTGGCGGAGCACGTGCGGCCCGACGTGATGGTGATCGACCTGAAGCTATCGGGCGGCTCGGAGCTGGAGGGCCTGAGCCTGTGCCGGGATCTCACGGCCGCGCACCCGGAGATCGGGCTGCTCGTGCTCACGACCTTCCTCGACGAGCGGCTCGTGGTCGAGGCGGTCCAGGCCGGCGCGCGCGGCTACGTCGTCAAGGACGTGGACACCACGGAGCTGGTGAGCGCCATCCGTTCGGTGACCCGGGGGCAGAGCGCCTTCGACTCGCGCACCGCGGTCGCCGTGGTGAGGACGCTGGCGGGTGGAGCGCCCGACGACACGCTCACCGCTCGCGAGCTGGAGGTGCTGCGCCTGCTGGCGAAGGGCCACTCCAACACCCGGATCGGCGAGCAGCTGTTCATCTCTCCCACGACCGTGAAGTTCCACGTGAGCAATCTGCTGCGCAAGCTGGGCGTGAGCCGCCGCACCGAGGCCGCGTACGAGGCCAGCAAGCGCGGGATCATCTAGGCGGCGTCACCGGTCGACCACGAGCCACCCGCCGTGGTGCTCGGTGACCGCGAAGGCGAGGCCGGTCGCGGCGCCGAGCTCACGCAGCGTCGTCGCCGTGAAGGTCCGCACGTGCCCGTACCGCGCGTCGGGCTCGTCCTCGTAGGGCACAGCGACGATCACCCGGCGACGGGTCAGCCGCACCGCCTCGGCGAGGATCGCGCGCCCGGCCGCGGGCGGCACGTGTTCGAGGAGGTGCAGGGCGGTGACGGTGTCCGCGTAACCGTCGGGCAGGCCGGTCGCGGCCGCGTCTCCGGCGACGGTGCGCAGCGGTGCGCCCAGGTCGGGCGCGACCCGCGCGAGCAGCGCCATGGTGCCGGGGCACAGGTCCGAGGCCGTGACGCGCCACCCGCGGCGGGCGGCGCGCAGCGCGAAGAAGCCGAAGCAGGAGCCGAGATCGAGCAACGACTCGCCCACGAGTAGCTCCTCAGCGCGCTCGTGGACGGGAGCGAAAGGGGTGCAGCCGGATTCGAGGTCGGCGAGGGAGTTGCGGTAGTACGTCAGCCAGGCCTCGTGCGGCACGTCGACGGTGCTGCGCACGGCCCCGACCACGAGTCGCTCGAACTCGTCGACGGTGGGGGGTGCCGCGATCGCGGCGAGGCGTGCCGCGAGGGAGTCGCGCAGGTGCTCGGGCCGGAGCCGGTGCCGCAGGTGCACCCGCCCGCCGGCGCGCTCGACGGCGAGGAGGGCACCGTCGGGTCGGCCCGAACGGGAGACGGTCACCGTTCCTTCCGACCAGGTTCCGGGCCGCTGCGGGGCGAGCACATCGATCATCCTCCGAGCGTAGGAACGCCCGCGCGGCCCCGCGCCGGGCCGACGAACGGGCCGCGGCCTATCCGGTCGGAGGGGTGGCCCCCGCCGTCACGGCCAGGTGATCACGCCGCGCTGGAAGGTCTGCGAGAAGGAGCTGCCGGTACGGACCTCGGGCCCCGTCGGGTAGCCGTACTTGCCGGACTCGCGCTTGTCGGCGCTCCACTTCACCAGGATCTCGCCCCACACCGGCCACGCGCCGGACGCGGGCGACCAGTAGATCACGCCGCCCTGGAAGGCGTTCATCGCGCCGGTGACGGCGTTGAAGGTGCCACGGGACTGCAGCTCATCGGTGATCGGGTAGCCGAGCGGGCCGTTCTCCCAGCGGTTCTCCCCCCACTTGGCGCGGATCGCGCCGCCGATCTGATGCGCATTGCCGCCGTCGGCGCTGGGGTGCCAGTAGAACGAGGCCTGGTTCTTGAACGTCTGGAACTTGCCACCACGCCCGGCGTTGCTCTCGGGGATGAGGGGTACGCCCCACGTGGGGGCCCCGCCGGTCGCGAAGTAGGAGACCTCGATCTGCCCCTTGACGAGGAAGCGGCCCACCTGCTGGTCGGCCTTGGCGACGGCGGTCATGGCGCCGCTGATCCCCACCGCGACGGCCGCCGCGGCGACGGCGCCCCGGAACCAGGCGCGACGGTGGCTGTTCGACGAGACGTGCGTGATCATTCGTGCTCCTTAGGTCCGTACCTCCAAACATCATGAATCACAGGAGTCACACAGACAACAACAGCCACTGGCGTGTCGCGGTGCGACCTCCGCGGCACTCCCGGTGTCGGTGGTCTGAGCCATGATGAACCCATGCCGGACGCCCTCCGGGCGTTCACGCCCGCCACCGCCGAATGGTTCACCGCGTCCTTCACCGCACCCACCGCGGCGCAGGCCGGCGCCTGGCGCTCGATCGCGCAGGGGAACAACACCCTGGTCGTCGCCCCCACCGGCTCGGGCAAGACGCTCTCGGCGTTCCTCTGGGCCCTGGACCGGCTCGCGGACCGCCCCGCGCCGTCGGACTCCGACGGTCCGCGGGGCACGTCCGTCCTCTACGTCTCCCCGCTCAAGGCCCTCGCGGTCGACGTGGAGCGCAACCTGCGCGCGCCGCTCGCCGGGATCGCCCGCGTGCGCGAGCGGCGCGGCGACCCGGCCCCCGCCGTCACCGTCGGCGTGCGCTCCGGCGATACCCCCGCCCAGCAGCGGCGGCAACTCGTCCGCACGCCGCCGGACATCCTCATCACCACGCCCGAGTCGCTGTTCCTCATGCTCACCTCGCAGGCCCGCGAGACCCTGGCGCAGGTGCACACCGTGATCGTCGACGAGGTGCACGCCGTCGCCGGCACCAAGCGCGGCACGCACCTGGCACTCTCGCTCGAGCGGCTCGACGAGCTGCTGGACGAGCCGGCCCAGCGGATCGGGCTGTCGGCCACCGTCGAACCGGCGGCGGAGGTCGCGGCCTTCCTGGGCGGGCCACGCCCCGCCACGGTGGTGCGCCCGCCCTCGCAGAAGGAGTTCGAGCTCACCGTCACGGTGCCCGTGCCGGACATGACGGAGCTGGACGTGGTGTCCGACGATCCCGACGAGCCGGTGCAGCAGGGGTCACTGTGGCCGCACGTCGAGTCGTCGATCGTCGAACTGATCGAGCAGCACCGCTCCACCATCGTCTTCGCCAACTCCCGCCGGCTCGCGGAGCGGCTCACCGCCCGGATCAACGAGCTCGCGGCCGCAGTGCACTCCGGCCCGCCGAACCCCGCCGTCGCGGGCGGCGCCCCGGCTCAGCTGTTGGCCAGCGGCCAGACGCACGGCGCGGAGGCCGTGCTCGCGCGGGCGCATCACGGCTCCGTGAGCAAGGAGCAGCGCGCGATCATCGAGGACGACCTGAAGTCGGGCCGGCTCCGCTGCGTGGTCGCCACGTCCAGCCTGGAGCTCGGGATCGACATGGGCGCGGTGGATCTGGTGATCCAGGTGGAGGCGCCGCCGTCGGTGGCCGCGGGGCTGCAGCGCGTGGGCCGCGCCGGCCACCAGGTGGGCGAGCCCAGCCGCGGCGTCTTCTTCCCGAAGCACCGCACCGACCTGCTGCACAGCACCGTCACCGTGCAGCGCATGCGCGAGGGCGCGATCGAGAAGCTGGTGGTGCCCCGCAATCCGCTCGACGTGCTGGCCCAGCAGACCATCGCCGCCGCGGCCATGGATCAACTCGATGTGCACGACTGGCTCGCCCTGGTGCGCCGCGCCCATCCCTATGCGGCACTGCCGGATTCGGCGTACGAGGCCGTGCTCGACCTGATCTCCGGCCGCTACCCCGCGGAGGACTTCGGCGAGCTGCGGCCGCGCGTGGTCTGGGACCGGGACGCCGGCACGCTCACCGGTCGGCCCGGCGCGGGACGGCTCGCCGTCACCTCCGGCGGCGCCATCCCCGACCGCGGCCTGTTCGGTGTCTTCATGGTGGGCGAGAAGGCCTCCCGCGTCGGCGAACTCGACGAGGAGATGGTCTACGAGTCCCGTGTGGGCGATGTCTTCGCCCTCGGCGCCACCAGTTGGAGGATCGAGGAGATCACGCACGACCGCGTGCTCGTCTCCCCCGCGTTCGGGCAGCCCGGGCGCCTGCCCTTCTGGATCGGCGACACCGTGGGTCGCCCCGCCGAGCTGGGCCGCGCCATCGGCCGGTTCACGCGCGAGTTCACGGCGCTCGACGGACCGGCCCAGCGCGCGCGGGCGCAGGCGGTGGGTCTCGGCGAGTGGGCCGGCGACAACCTCGTCGCCCTCCTCGACGAGCAGCAGCGGGCCACCGGCGTGCTCCCCACCGACCGCACGCTGGTCGTCGAGCGGTTCCGCGACGAGCTCGGCGACTGGCGGATCGCCCTGCACTCGCCCCTCGGCATGAAGGTGCACGCGCCCTGGGCTCTCGCGATCGGCGCCCGCCTGAACGCCACCCTCGGGCTGTCCGGCGCCGTCACCGCCACGGACGACGGGATCCTGGTCCGCCTGCCCGACACCGACGACACCCCGCCCGGCGCCGAGCTCTTCCGGTTCGAGCCCGACGAGATCGACGCGCTGGTCACCGACGCCGTCGGGTCCAGCGCGCTGTTCGCCTCCCGGTTCCGCGAGTGCGCCGCGCGCGCCCTGCTCCTGCCCCGCCGGGACCCGGGCAAGCGCGCCCCGCTGTGGCAGCAGCGCCAGCGCGCGAGCCAGTTGCTCGAGGTGGCGCGGGGCTACCCGCAGTTCCCGATCGTGCTCGAGGCCGTCCGCGAGTGCCTGCAGGACGTCTACGACGTGCCGGAGCTGATCGCCGTGCACCGCGCCCTCGACTCCCGCTCCGTCCGCCTCGCCGAGGTCGAGACACCCGCACCGTCGCCGTTCGCGGCGTCGCTCCTGTTCAGTTACGTCGGCGCGTTCATGTACGAGGGCGATGCGCCGCTCGCCGAGCGGCGCGCGGCGGTGCTCAGCCTGGATCCGGCGGTGCTCTCCCAGCTTCTCGGCAGGGTCGAGCTGACCGAATTGCTCGACGCCGAGATCCTGCAGGAGATCGCCGCGCAGGTGCAGCGCACGGCACCGGGCTACCGGGCACGCACCGTCGAGCAGGTGTCGGACCTCATCCGGGAGCTGGGCCCGCTCACCCGGGCCGAGATCGACGAACGGTCCGACGACGCGCCCACCGCTGTGGACGAGCTGCTCGCCGCCGGCCGCGTCTTCGAGTACGGCGACGGGTGGATCGCCGCCGTCGAGGATGCGGCGCGGCTGCGCGACGGCCTGGGCGTGCCCCTGCAGCCGGGCATCGCATCGGCGTTCACCGCCGCCGTGCCCGATCCCGTCGGGGACCTGGTCGCCCGGTACGCCCGCCGGCACGGCCCGTTCACCGCCGCCGAGGTCGCCGCACGCTACGGCCTGGGCGTCGCGGTGGTGCAGCGCCCGCTCGCCGAACTGGTCGCGGCGCGCCGCGTGATCGAGGGCCGGTTCGTCCCGGAGGGGGCCGACGCGGGCGTCGACGGTGTGCCGCAGTTCTGCGAGACGGACGTCTTGCGCCGGATCCGCCAGCGCAGCCTCGCCCGGCTCCGGCAGGACGTGGAGCCGGTGCCCGAGCGCGCCTACGCCGAGTTCCTCGCGGGCTGGCACCACCTCACGGCCCCGCTGCGCGGCATCGACGGTGTCGCTGCCGTGGTCGACCAGCTCGCCGGAGTCCCGATCCCCGCCTCCGCGTGGGAGTCCGTGGTGCTGCCGCAGCGCGTCACCGACTACTCCCCCGCGATGCTCGACGAGCTCACCGGCACCGGCGAGGTGGTGTGGACCGGGCACGGCGCGATCGGCGCGCAGGACGGCTGGATCGCCTTCCACCCCGCGGATCTCGCACCGCTCACTCTGCCGCCGCCCGGACCGCTCGACACCACCGACGCACACGCAGCGATCGAGGACGTGGTCCGCGGCGGCGGCGCGTACTTCTACCGCCAGCTCACCGGCGCCACCCCGGAGGCGCTGTGGGATCTGGTGTGGGCGGGCCGGCTCACGGGCGACACCTTCGCGCCGGTACGGGCGCTGCTCGCCGGAGGCCGGCGCGCGACCGCACACCGCACCCCACGGCGCGCGCCCCGCGCGCGCTTCCGCGTGGCGGTGGACCAGGCGCCGCCGATGGTCGCAGGGCGATGGTCGTTGCCTCCCGCGCCGGCGGAGGCGAGCGCCACGGAGCAGTCCGCCGCGCTGGCAGAGCAACTGCTGGAGAGGTACGGCGTGGTGACCCGCGGCGCGGTGATGGCCGAGCACGTCGAGGGCGGCTTCGCGCGGATCTACCGCACCCTTGCCGCCTTCGAGGAGTCCGGGAAGGCGCGCCGCGGCTACTTCATCGAGCGGCTCGGTGCGGCCCAGTTCGCGCGGGGCGGCACCGTCGACGCGCTGCGCGACGCGGCGACCGCGCTCGAGCGGGCCGAGCAGCGCGGCGAGACCTCCGCGTTCGTGCTCGCCGCCACCGACCCCGCCAACCCGTACGGCGCGGCGCTGCCCTGGCCCGACCGCGGCGACGACGGTGCGCGTCCCGGGCGCAAGGCCGGGGCACTCGTCGTTCTGGTCGACGGCGCACTCGCCCTCTTCGTCGAGCGGGGCGGCCGCACCCTCCTGACCTTCACGGACGCACCGGAACCCGCGCTCGCTGCGCTGGCGAGTGCCGCGCCGCGGCTCGGCGGCCTGACCGTCGAGAAGATCGACGGCGCCCCCGCCCTGACGTCCCCGCTGGCCGGGGCACTCACCGCCGCGGGCTTCGCGCGCACCCCGAAAGGCCTTCGCGTCCGCTGAGCCGCCTCCCGGGTGCGATCCGGCCGGGACGGACCACCGGTCAGTGGAGGAGCTGTCCGATGCGGGCGGCGGCTCCCGCGACCTGCGGTCCCAGCTCGTCGAAGCGGTCCTCGACGAGCCGGCTGCTCGGCCCGGAGACCGAGATCGCACCCACCGGCGTGCCGCCGTGGTCGAGGATCGGGGCGCCGATCGAGCTGATCCCCACGGACAACCCGCCGACGTTCGTCGAGTACCCCCGCTCGGTCACCCCGGCGAGGACGGTACGCAGCCGCGCGGGATCGGTGATCGAGTCCGGAGTCGACGCGACGAGCGGGCCGGCCAGATACGCGTCGACGGTCTCCGGGGCGCACGCGGACAGGTAGGCGAGCCCGGTAGCGCTGGCGTGCAAGGAGATCCGCTCGCCCAGCGGCAGGAACGCGCGGAGCGGGTGCGAGGTGTCGAGACGCTCGATGAGCACCAGCGAATCGCCGTCGGGTGCGCACAGATGCACGGTCTCCGTCGTCGCGAGCTGCAGCTCGTTCATCGTGGCGATCGCCACGTCGCGCAGTCCGCGCCCCACGCCGGCCCGACCGCACACCGCGATCGCCCGGTAGGTCATCTGCCAGCGCGGCGGACTGCTCTCGGTCGGCGCCAGCCACCCCACCTCGTGCAGCGTGAGCAGGCACCGTTGCGTCGTGCTCTTGGGCAGATCCACCGCACGCGCGAGTTCGGACAACCCCACCGGCTGCATCCGCGCCACCGCTTCGAGCACCTTGAACGCAGAAACCACACTGTTCGTGGCCATTCCCTTGCCCTCCTCCTCGGCCGTGATCTACATTACATCCCGCTGGTCCATTCAGTAGTCCATTGTGCTACACAGTGGACCGATAGGAAAAGAGGGTCCCGTGTCAGCACAACTGATAGCGCTGGGAGTGTTCATCGCGGTCTTCGCGCTCTCCGCAGCGCGGAACGTCAACATCGGGATCGTCATGTTCCCCGCCGCATGCGGCGTGGGACTGTGGGTCGCGGACATGGCGCTCAAGGACGTCGTCGCGGAGTTCCCCCTGTCGATCCTGGTGCTCCTCGTCGGGGTGACCTACTTCTTCGGCGTCGCCCACGCCAACGGCACCGTCGACTGGCTCATCGAGTCCTCGCTCGCCCGAGTCGGCGGGCGCGACAAGCTCTTCCCCGCCGCCTTCTTCGTGCTGACCGCCGGGCTCTCGGCGATGGGCGCGCCGCTCGGAGGCCTGGTGATGGCGCCGATGGGTATGAGCATCGCGCACCGCCGCGGCATCGATCCGATGCTGATGGCGCTGTCCATGGGCGCCGGGCTCAGCGCGGGCGCCTTCGCGCCGACCAGTCTGTTCGGGATCATCACCTGGGGCACGGCCGACGCGGCGGGCATCACCCTGAGCCCGCTCCTCCTGTTCGGCGTCGCCGTCGCCGTGAACGTGGTGCTGGTCGCCGTCGCCTACGCCCTCTTCGGGCGCTCCCGCGTGGAACGTCGCACCCCCGCGTTCGCGGAGGCCATGGTCGCCCGGGGAGCCGCACTCTCCGAATCGGGCCAGTCGACCCTCACTGTCGACGACGACGGCCCGGCCGCCGAGCCGGCGAGGCCCGGCCGACCGACGCCGATCCAGACCCTCACCATCGTCGCCATGGCCGGCCTGGTGGGCACCGTGATCGCGCTCTCGGTCAGCGGCCTGGAACCCGACATCGGTGTCCTCGGTTTCGCGCTCGGCGCCGTCCTCGCCCTCGTCGACCCCGCCGCGGGTAAGCAGGCGATGACCAGGATCGACTGGGGCTCGGTCCTTCTCGTCGGCGGAATCATCACGTTCGTCGGCGTGCTCACCGAGCTCGGCGTGGTGGACATGCTCGGCCGGCAGGCGGTCCACCTCGGTTCGCCGCTCGTCGCCGCGCTCCTGCTGTGCGCAGCTGCCGCGCTGATCTCGGCGTTCGCCTCCACCACCGGGATGCTCGCCGCGCTCGTACCCCTCGCGCTCCCGCTCATCGCCGACGGCGGCATTCCCGGATGGGCACTGATCTGCGCCATCGGTGTGTGCTCCTCGATCGTCGATGTCTCGCCGTTCTCGACCGTCGGCGCCACGTACGTCGCCACGACGGTCGACGAGGCCGAGCGACCGCGGATGACCCGAATGCTCACGCGCTGGGGCCTGTCCATGGTGGTCGTCGGCCCGATCGCTCTCACCCTCACCCTCATCGTCCCCGGAATGGTGTTCTCATGACTGCCCTGCTCTCCGCGCTCCTCGATCCCACGCGTTCCGACGATCCGCGAGCCGTGACCGTCGACAGCCGCAGCATCTCGCGCGCCGGACTGCGCTCCGCCGCGCTGTCCTTCGCCGCTTCTCTGAACACCCGCGGTCCGGTCGCGGTCTGCGCCACACCGACTCTCGAGACCGTCGTGGCGGTCACCGGATGCCTGCTCACCGGCATCACGGTGGTGCCCGTCCCGCCGGACGCCGGGCCTGCCGAGGTGTCCCACATCGTCGCGGACTCAGCGGCGACCGCGTGGGTCGGCGAGACGCGCGAGCCCGCCCGTCTGCCCGTCCACTCGGTCGGCCTCACCGTAGGAGCGGAGGCCGAGAGCCTCGCCCCGGTGGTCCGCACGGGGGAGGACGACTCCATCGCGATGATCCTCTACACGTCGGGCACCACGGGTGCACCGAAGGGCGTACTGCTCAGTCGCCGCGCGATCGCGGCGGGCCTCGACGCGCTCGCCGAGGCGTGGGACTGGACCGACCGCGACACCGTCGCGCACGGGCTTCCGCTGTTCCACACCCACGGCCTCATCCTCGGCGTCCTCGGGTCGCTGCACATCGGCTCGCGCGTGGTGCACACCGGGAAGGCGACGCCTGAGCGGTACGCCGCGACCCCCGCCACCATGTACTTCGGGGTGCCGACGGTGTGGGGGCGGATCGCCGCGGACGAGACGAGCGCCCGAGCGCTGGCCGGCGCTCGGCTGCTCGTCTCCGGCAGCGCGCCGCTCCCCGCACCGGTCTTCGAGCGGCTGCACGCGCTCACCGGCCACGCACCGATCGAGCGGTACGGGATGACGGAGACCATGATCACGCTCAGCACCCGTGCCGACGGGGAGCGCCGTCCCGGGTGGGTCGGCTCCACGGTCGACGGTGTGCGGACGCGATTGCGCAACGAGGACGGCACCGAGGTGCCCGCCGACGGCGAGAGCGTCGGCCGGCTCGAGGTGCGCGGCCCCATGCTGTTCGCGGGCTACCTCGGCCGACCGGAGGCGACCGCAGCGTCCTGGACCGACGACGGATGGTTCGTCACAGGCGATGTCGCGATCAAGGACGCGGCCGGGTTCCATCGCATCGTCGGGCGGGAATCCGTCGACCTCATCAAGTCCGGCGGCTACCGGATCGGGGCGGGCGAGATCGAGACCTCGCTGCTGGCACACCCCGAGGTCCGGGAGGTCGCCGTCGTCGGCGTGCCGGACGCCGACCTCGGGCAGCGGATCGTCGCGTACGTGGTTGCCGCCTTCGGGAGCGGCAACGATGCGGCGGCCGAGAAGCTCACCGCGCACGTCGCCCACGAGCTGTCGTGGCACAAACGGCCGCGCGAGGTCCGTTTCGTCGACGCCCTGCCCCGCAACGCCATGGGCAAGGTGCAGAAGGCCGCCCTGATCCGCGGCACCGCGGACGGCCCCGCGTGCGCCCCCGCCGGGCAGACTGGGCGGATGGATGCGCTCCCCGTCGACCTGCCGCCCGAGGCCGACCACCGTGCCGCCCAGGCTGCGTTCACCGCGGCGGGGTGGACGCGCTGTGGTGCCGGGGACTGGGCGATCGTCCTGGCCTCGCCCGACGGTGCGCTCGTCGCACGGATCAGCCCGTTCGACCCCGTCGGCCCGTACACCGCGGCCCTCTACCGGGAGGCGGTGGGCACGGGTCGGGTTCCGGCGTTGCACGCGCACCGCCGGCTCGCGGGCGGCGGCGACCTGCAGGTCCTGGAGCGGCTCGAAGACGCCCCGCAGGAGGTGGCGGAGTCCTTCCACCGCTCGCTCGAGACCCGTGCGGAGCCCGTCGCGGAGCTGGCGGCGATCGTCGCCCGGATCCACGCGAAGGCACTCCGGGAGCTGCCGTGGTGCGGGCCGCTGGACACCAACCCGTCGAACGTCATGCGCCGCGCCGACGGCACTGCAGTCCTCATCGATCCGTACTACGCCGACGGCCCCGACCTCTACGCGACGGCGGGCCGCGACCCCGACGGGTTCGTGACGCGGATCCCGGAGGCCCAGCGGCGCTTCATGACCGAGATCCCGCTCGCCGAGTCCGGCCCGTGGCCGGAGGCCGAGCGCGCGGCGATGCGTGACGCCCTCGCGGCGGCGGATGCGCGATCGGAGAGGATGGACCGATGAGCAGCCCGCAGCAGCCCGTCGATCGCTACGCGAAGTTCCTCGGGATCGAGGTGACGGGGCACGGCGGCGGCCGCGCGGTGGCGACGGCGACGGTCACCGAGGACCACCTCAACCCGCACGACACCACCCACGGCGCCTTCGTCTTCGCGATGGCGGGCACGGCGGTGGCGGCAGCGGCGAACGACGACGAGCACACCGGCGTCGCCAGCGCGATCCACATCGACTACCTGCGCCCGACGCGCCGCGGCGACGTCCTGCGCGCGGAGGCGAGCATCGGCGAGCGTCTTCCCAAGGAGGACCTGTTCGTCATCCGGGTCACCGACGCCGACGACCGGGTCGTCGCCCGCGCGACCGCTCGGTTCACCCGCCGCGCCCGCGCGCGGTAGCGCGGACCGTCGTCCTGCCCGTTCCGCCACCCCGATCGCCGGAGAAGCGGAACATGGACAGGTATGACGAACAACGTGTACCGAGTGATCGAAGTCGTCGGGACCTCCACGGAGGGCTTCGACGCGGCCATCGCGAACGCGGTCGACCGCGCCGCGCAGACGATGCGGAATCTGGAGTGGTTCGAGGTGGTGTCCACGCGCGGGCACATCGAGAACGGCGCGGTGGCGCACACCCAGGTGACGCTCAAGATCGGCTTCCGCATGGACGGCTGACCGCGGCGCCGTGCGCGGCGCGGATCAGCGCGCGAGGAACTCGGCGCGCCGGACGAGGCCGTCGACGTTGCCGTCGAAGCCGCGCCGCAGGTTCGCGCCGAGGAGGGCACCGACGACGGGCGAGAGCGGACCGTCGAGCTGGAAGTGCGAGGTGTACCGCGACCGACCGTCGCCCAGGTCGACGATGTCCTGCTCGCGGATGCTGCGCAGCAGGCCGGCGGGGGCGGGCTTCATGGCGTAGGCGAATCCGCGGCCCTCGTCGACGGAGACGATGTACTCCTTCTGCGTCATCACCTTCGGGGGGCGCAGCGCCACGCGCATGGTGATGGGCGCTCCGGGGCGCAGGTCGCAGCTCGCCTCGACCGCGAAGGGGTTCCACTGCGAGTAGGAGGCGAAGTCGGTGAGCGCCTGCCAGACGAGCGCGGGCGGCGCCGCGATCTCGCGGCTGTGATCGATGGTGAAGGCCATGCCATCACGGTAGAACATGTTCCACCCACTGCGAGCCGCATCACACGGTAATGAGGTGGCGGAATATCTTCGCCGACGTTACAGTTGCACCCTGCACGTTATTGCTTAGATCTTTGAAAGAAGGTCCGATGTCCGAGACCACGGCGGATACGCCACCCCAGTCCTCAGCCCCCATGACCCATCGGGAGATCCTCGAGGTCATGGCGGGCCTGCTCGCCGCCCTCTTCACCGCACTGCTCAGCACCACCGTCGTGTCGACCGCGCTGCCGCGGATCATCGCCGACCTCGGCGCCTCGACCACCGCGTTCTCGTGGGTGATCACCACCGCCCTGCTGGCGAACGCCGCCTCCACCCCGATCTGGGGCAAGCTGGCCGACCTGTTCAACAAGAAGGTCCTGGTCCAGTCCGCGATCATCATCTTCGTGATCGGCTCCGTCCTCGCCGGCGCGACGCCGAACGTCGAGGTACTGATGGTCGCCCGCGTGATCCAGGGCATCGGCATGGGCGGCCTCACCGCGCTCGTCGTCGCGATCATCGGCAGCATCGTCCCGCCGCGCGAGCGCGGCCGGTACTCCGGCTACATGGGCGCCGTCATGGGTGTCTCGATGGCCGGCGGCCCGATCCTGGGCGGCGTCATCACCGATCACATCGGCTGGCGCTGGTGCTTCTACGTCAGCGTTCCGCTCGCGGTGGCCGCGCTGATCCTCATCCAGCGCACGCTGCACCTGCCGTCGACCCGCAAGAACGACGTCTCCATCGACTGGCTCGGCGCGATGCTGCTGACCGCGGGCGTCTCCGTGCTGCTGATCTGGGTCTCGTTCGCGGGTAAGAACTACGGCTGGGTCTCCACGTCGTCCGCGGTGTACCTGATCACCGGCATCGGCCTGCTCATCGCGACGGTCCTCGTCGAGCTGCGCGCCAAGGATCCGATCATCCCGATCAGCATCATCACCGAGCGCACCACCGCGCTCGCGATCATCGCCTCGATCGCCGTCGGCGTCGGCATGTTCGGCGCCATGTCCTTCCTGGGTCTGTACTTCCAGAACTCGCGCGGCTACAGCCCGACGATGGCCGGCGTCCTCACCATCCCCATGGTGGTCGGCATGCTCTTCTCGTCCGTCGCATCGGGCCAGCTGATCACCCGGTTCGGCAAGTGGAAGCAGTTCGTCGTGGGCGGCGCGATCGTCATGGTCGCCGGTTTCGCCCTGCTCAGCACGATCGATCACCTCACGCCGATCTGGCAGGTGCAGGTGTACATCGCGATCATGGGCTTCGGCGTCGGCGCGCTCATGCAGAACCTGGTGCTCGCCGTGCAGAACACGGTCAGCGTGCAGAACATCGGCGCGGCGTCGAGCTCGGTCGCCTTCTTCCGCACCTTCGGCGGCGCGATCGGCGTCTCCGCGCTCGGCGCGGTCCTCACCGCGCGCGTCACGGAGCTGGTGAAGGCCGGCGCGATCGAGCACCGCGTGCTCCCCGACCCCCACAACCCGCTGTTCGTGGAGATCACCAACGCCGCCTTCGGCGATGCGACCGGCCGGATCTTCCTGGTCTCGACGGCCTGCGCGATCGTCACCCTGATCGCCGTTGCGCTGCTGCCGAACAAGCCGCTGCGGACCACGCTCGACCTGGGCCCGGCCGCGGACGCGAGCGCGGACCAGGGCACCGCGGTCGACGGTACGGACGCTGCGCAGCAGCTCCGCGAGGGAGCCGAGAAGGAGCGGGTGGACATCGGTAAGACCCACTAGGGTTGTTGCTGGAGTTTCCCCTGTGACGGGGGAGGCGGCATAATCGCAGACATGATGCGTAAGTCCGCCTCCCTCGTCCTTCCTCTGCTCGCGGGTGCCGCCGTCCTCACGGCCGGGTGCGCCGCATCCGCGGGTGCCGATCCCGCCGCCTCGACGAGCGCCTCGGCGTCCGCGTCGTCGGCACCGTCGAAGCCCGCCCTCGTGGGCTCCCAGTGGCGGCTGAAGTCCGACCCCGCCGCCTGGTTCTGGGTGCAGGGCTCGAACATCACCGGCAACGACTCGTGCAACGCCCTCACCGGCACGGGCACGTCGCTGGCCACCCCCGACCGCGTCGACTTCGGTGCCGGCCTCGCGGCGACGACGCGGTACTGCCCGGACCCCAAGGGCACGCAGACCGCGATCAGCGAGGCCCTCAAGGGCGAGCGGATCTGGTCGCGCACCGGCGCCGAGATGGTGCTCACCGATCCGGACAACAACCGGTCGTGGACCTTCGTCCTCACGCCCGCCGGCGCCCCGTCGAGCGCGGTCCCCACCACGGGCCCCGTCCCCGCCTCGAGCGCGGCCGCCTCGACGAGCGCCACCCCTTCCGGGACGCCGGGCACCCGCTGATCAGCGGCGTCAGTCCATCTCTCCCGCTGCCCACATCGCGGCGGCGACCTCGACACGATTGCGCGCCCCGAGTCGGCGGGTGATCGCCCCGAGGTGGGTTTTCACCGTGCCCAGGCTGATCACCAGTTCGTCGGCGATCTCGGCGTTCGTGCGACCGCGCGCCACGCACTGCGCCACCTCCCGCTCCCGCACGGTCAACTCCGCGAGTGCCACCGCGGCCGCGGCGTCCCGGCGACCGGACGCCCGGCTCCTCGCCAACAGGTCGACGGTCAGTTCCGGGCTGATCAGGGCGTCTCCGGTCGCGGCGGCGCGGACCGCGGCGATGAGCAGGTCCGGGCCGGCGTCCTTGAGCAGGAAGCCCGAGGCGCCCGCGCCCAGCGCCGCATCGACGTAGTCGGGCTCACCGAAGGTCGTGACGATCACGACCCGGGTCGACGACTCGGCGACGCGCCGGCCCACCTCGATGCCGTCGAGCCGAGGCATCCGGATGTCGAGCAGGGCCACGTCGGGGCGGGTCTCGGCGATCACCGAGACCGCCTCGACGCCGTCGGACGCCTGCCCCACCACCTCCATGTCGGGCGCGGCGCCGAGGATCATCGCGAACCCGATCCGGACCATCTCCTGGTCGTCGGCCAGCACCACCCTGATCGTCACGTCAGCGCACCCCGTGCATCGGCAGGGTCGCGGCGAGACGCCAACCGCGGCCGTCGGGTCCGTACGTGACGTGGCCCCCGACGGTGGCCGCCCGCTCCATCAGGCCCGCCAGCCCCGTACCTCCGCCGGGCCCGGGCCCCGGCACGCCCCCGTCGGCCGGACCGTCATCGGCCACGTCGACCCGGATCTCGCGCGCGTTCCGCCCGACGGTGATCCGCACGCTCCCGCCCGGCGCGTGTCGGCGGGCGTTGGTCACCCCCTCGCTGACCACGCGGTGCGCGACCAGTCGGACGAGGTCGGGGACGTCCTCCCCGTCGGCCGCGGGGTCGACCGTCACCGTGATCCGCTCCCCCTCGGTGTCCCGGGAGAGTTCCGCGAGCGCGGCCTGCAACCCGAACGAGTCGGACGCCGACGGGGCGAGCGGCGCGGGTACGTCCGTGGGTTCCCGCAGGGTCCCGACCATGGCCCGGATGTCCGCGAGGGCGCGGGCTCCGCTGCGTTCGATCCGGGCGAGCGTGCCGCTGGAGTCCGCACCCGCGGCGATCCCCGCCTGGGCCAGCACCACGATCCCCGTCACCTCATGGGCGATGACGTCGTGCAGTTCCCGTGCCATCGCCGTGCGCTCCGCGAGCTGCACCTCCACGCGGGTCTCCTCGAGTCGTCGCTCCGCGGTCCGGTGGCGATGCCCGAACATGACGGCCGCGTTGACGGCGCCGGCCAGGAGGAAGGCGAGGACCAGGAGCCGCGGGTCGTCCACCGCCAGCGGAATGACGGGGAGAACCGCGAGGACACCCGCCACGAGTTCGAGGACCCCGTCGAGCGAGGTGTCCGCGTACGACGCCGTGATCCCGGCGACGATCACGAAGATCCAGCTGGCCCCGGCGAGCCAGATCGGGGCGTCGAGCGGCTGTGCGGCCGCCACCGTGAACGCCACGGCGGCGACCGCCGCCCCGCCCCATGACCATGCCGCGTTCGCTCCACGGATCTCCGCCCACACGGTGACGGCACCCCCCAGGGACGCCACCGCGTTCAGGACCAGGGACAGGGGCGACGAGTCGACGATGAGGGAGATCATCGTTCCGATCGCCCACCCTCCGGTGAGGACCACGGCGAGCATGACCCGATCCGCGGGCGTCATGATCATGACGCGACTCTGCCGCAGTGCGGGCGACGCCGACTCCACCGAAGGTAGGAAACGTCGCACGGCGTCTGTGCCCTTCGGCCGAGCGGGGACGGTCGGGCGACGCACCGCTACGGCCGGGACGCCCTGTGCTCGACGCCGGGGACCGGCACGGGCTCGAGGATCTCGCCCCGCGCCTCGGGCGCTGCGGCGCGCAGCGCGTCGGCGGTCTCGTCGTCGGGCATGTTCTGTGATTCGATCTCCGCGGCCACGCGCGCCCCGTAGTTCTCCAGCTCCCGCGCGATGTCCGCGGCCGACCAGCCCAGCACCGGCGCGATGAGGTCGGCGACCTCGGCGGCGGCCTCGAGCCCGCGGTCCGGGTACTCGATGGAGATGCGGGTCCGGCGGGCGAGCACGTCCTCCAGGTGCAGCGCGCCCTCGGCCTTGGCGGCGTACAGGGCCTCCACCCGGAGGTACTGCGGGGCGCCGGCCAGCGGCTCCAGGAGCCCGCGGTCGCGCTCGGCCAGCGCGAGCACGTCGCCGATGAGTGAGCCGTACCGGTTCAGCAGGTGCGTCACGCGGTGCGGGTGCACGTCGTGCTCCGCCGCGATCGACGTCGTCTGGTTGGTCAGGGCGTAGTAGCCGTCGGCGCCGAGCAACGGCACCTTCTCCGTGCACGAGGCGGGGATCTTGTGCGGCAGGTAGGCCTCCGCGGCGTCCACGGCGTCCGAGCCCATCACCCGGTAGGTGGTGTACTTGCCGCCCGCGATGGTGACCAGGCCCGGTGCGATCGCGGCGACGGCGTGCTCGCGCGAGAGCTTGCTGGTCTCGTCCGACTCCCCCGCCAGCAGCGGACGCAGCCCCGCGTAGACGCCGGTGATGTCGTCGCGGGTCAGCTCGGTGATGAGCACCTTGTTGACGTGGCCGAGGATGTAATCGATGTCCGTCGCCGTGGCCGCGGGGTGCGCCAGATCGAGGTTCCAGTCGGTGTCGGTGGTGCCGATGATCCAGTGGATGCCCCACGGGATCACGAACAGCACACTCTTCTCCGTGCGCAGGATCAGCGCGACGTCGCTGACGATGCGGTCGCGCGGCACCAGGATGTGCACGCCCTTGCTCGCCCGGACCCGGAAACGGCCCTTCTGGTGCGAGAGGGCCTGCAGCTCGTCGGTCCACACGCCCGTGGCGTTGATGACGACGGTCGAGCGGACCTCCGTGGTGGCGCCGGTCTCGCTGTCGCGGACCACCACGCCCGAGACCCGGTCCGCCTCCCGGAGGAAGTCGACGACCTGCGTCGAGGTGCGGACCACGGCGCCGTAGTGCGCGGCCGTGCGCGCCACGGTCATGGTGTGCCGGGCGTCGTCGACCACGGTGTCGAAGTAGCGGATGCCGCCGACGAGGGCGCCGCGCTTGAGTCCGGGCGCGAGCCGCAGCGCCCCGGCGCGGGTGAGGTGCTTCTGCGCCGGCACCGACTTCGCGCCGCCCATGGTGTCGTAGAGGAACATGCCTGCGGCCATGTACGGCCGCTCGAAGACGCGCTTGGTCAGCGGCGCGAGGAAGGGCAACGGCTTGACCAGGTGCGGGGCGAGCGTCGAGAGGGAGAGCTCGCGCTCGTGCAGCGCCTCGCGGACCAGGCCGAACTCCAGCTGTTCGAGGTAGCGCAGGCCGCCGTGGAACATCTTCGAGCTGCGCGAGCTGGTGCCGGACGCGAAGTCGCGCGCCTCCACCAGGGCGACCTTGAGGCCGCGGGTCGCGGCGTCGAGCGCCGAGCCCACGCCGACGATGCCGCCACCGATCACGACGACGTCGTACTCCTCGGAACCGAGCAGGTCCCAGGCCCGGGACCGGTACTCCGGCGAGAGCAGCGAGGCGGTGGTGGCGACACCCGCGGAGGCCGCACCGGAAAGACCCGGAGTGGTGGCTGTTTCAGGGTTGGCAGCGTTCATCAGTGATCACCATGTCAGTATTCGGGCGTGGCCGTTGATTCTCGTACATCTCGCGATCCGCAGTTCGTCGCCGCGATCGATCAGGGCACCAGCTCGACGCGGTGCATCATCTTCGATCGGCGCGGGACCATCGTGGCCTCCGAACAACGGGAACACGACCAGATCTTCCCACGCGGCGGGTGGGTGGAGCACGACGCCACGCAGATATGGGTGAACACGCGCCTGGTGTGCGCGGAGGCCCTCGCGGCGTCCGACCTCACCGCCGGTGACATCGCGGCGGTCGGCATCACCAACCAACGCGAGACGGTCGTGGTGTGGGATCGCGCCACCGGCGAGCCGATCCACAACGCCATCGTCTGGCAGGACACCCGCACCGACGCCCTCTGCGAGGAGCTCGCCTCCGTCGGCCTCGACGAGCCGGACCGCGATCGCTTCCACACTTCGTGCGGCCTGCCACTGTCGACCTACTTCTCGGGGCCGAAGATCGCCTGGATCCTCGATCACGTCGAGGGTGCGCGCGAGCGCGCCGAGCGGGGCGAGCTGTGCGCGGGCACGATCGACTCCTGGCTGGTCTGGAACCTGACCACCGACGACGACTTCGGGAGCGGGAGCGACCGGACCGACACCGCGCGACCCCTGCACGTCACCGACATCACCAACGCCTCGCGGACCATGCTGATGAACCTCGCGGACGGCGCCTGGGACCCGGCGACCTGCGCGGCGATGGGCATCCCCATGGCGATGCTGCCCGAGATCCGTTCCAGCGCCGAGGTCTACGGCACCGTCCGCGAGCGCGGCGTCTTCGGCGGCGTGCCGATCGCCGGCATCCTGGGCGACCAGCAGGCCGCGATGTTCGGGCAGGCGGCGCTCGACGAGGGCTCCGCCAAGAACACCTACGGCACGGGCAACTTCCTGCTCCTGAACACGGGCGAACGCCCGATCTTCAGCGAGCACGGGCTCCTGACGACGGTCTGCTACAAACTCGGCGACGAGGCCACCGTCTACGCGCTCGAGGGCTCGGTAGCCGTGAGCGGCTCGCTGGTGCAGTGGCTCCGCGACAACCTCGGCATCATCTCGGCGGCCCCGGAGGTCGAGGAGCTCGCCACCGGCGTCCCCGACAACGGCGGCGTGTACGTGGTCCCCGCCTTCTCCGGGCTGTTCGCGCCGCGCTGGCGGCCGGACGCGCGCGGCGTGATCGTCGGCCTCACGCGCTTCTCCGACAAGCGGCACATCGCCCGCGCCGCACTGGAGGCGACCGCCTACCAGTCCCGCGAAGTGATCGAGGCGATGAACGCCGACAGCGGGATCCCGCTCACGGAGCTGCGGGTCGACGGGGGGATGGTCGTCAACGACACGCTGATGCAGTTCCAGGCCGACGTGCTGGACGTGCCGGTGATCCGGCCCCGGATCATCGAGACCACGGCGCTCGGCGCCGCCTACGCCGCCGGGTACGCCACCGGTGTGTGGACGCTGGACGAGATCCGCACCAACTGGGCGGAGGACGCTCGGTGGCTGCCGACGATGCCGTCCGACGAGCGCGAGCACCTCTACACCGAGTGGAACCGCGCAGTGGAGCGGACGCTGAACTGGGCCTGACCGCCCGGGCACCGCTCCCTAGCGGGACGGCCGCCTCCCCAGGTCCATGGACCTGGGGAATGCACGACACGCGGAGGCGCACGCCGCCCCGCTAGGGAGATGCGAGCGAGCCGCCGCAGCGGGTGCCTTCTCACTGGATGGGAAATTGGTTTCGATATGTGAGAGTACTTCTGAGATGCTCCACGCATGTCCCAGGAAATCGGTTCCCTGTCCGTTCGCGCCGTCCGCGGCTCGGCGATCCGCGACCTGCTCTCCGTCGTCGATCGCCCGGGAGTGCTCTCCCTCGCCGGCGGCCTCCCCGCGCCGGAGCTGCTCCCGACCGATCGCGTGGCCCGCGCCGTCCAGGCGGCATTGACCTCCCCCGCAGCGCTCCAGTACGGCGTGACGACGGGCGCGCTCCCCCTCCGCGAGGTGGTGCACGCCCGCGAGTCGGCGAAGCTGGGGCGCGACGCGGGCGCCGTGGTGATCACCCACGGCTCGCAGCAGGCGCTCTCCCTCCTGGCGCAGGCGCTCCTCGATCCCGGCGACGTGGTGATCGTCGAGGACCCCGGCTACATCGGGGCGCTGCAGGCCTTCGATACGACGCGGGCCCGCGTCATCGGTGTGCCGATGGACGCCGGCGGCATGCGCGTGGATGAACTCCGCCCGATCCTGGAGCGCGAACGCATCCGGATCGTGCACACGGTCTCGAACTTCCACAACCCGGGCGGCGCGACCCTGGCCGAGGAACGCCGACGCGAACTCGCCCGTCTCGCCGACGAGTTCGGCTTCTGGATCATCGAGGACGACCCGTACGGCGATCTGCGGTTCGCGGGGTCGACGGTGCCGCCCGTCGCCGCGTACTCCGACCGGGTGCTGCGCCTGTCGAGCGCCTCGAAGATCGTCGCACCCGGGCTCCGCGTCGGCTGGATGCACGGCGACCCCGCGGTGCTCGCGCTCGTCGAACGCCTCAAACAGGGGGCGGACCTGTGCGGTTCGAGCCTCACTCAGGCCATCGCGGCGGAGCTGCTCGCGGACTCCGTGTGGCTCGACGGGCACGTCGCAGGGATCCGCTCGGTGTACGCCGAGCGGGCGCTCGCCCTGCACGCCGCGCTCATCGACGCCTTCGGTGACCGGCTGCGCCTGACGACGCCCGAGGGCGGCATGTTCGTGTGGGGCGAGTTCGCCGACGGGACCCGGACGTCCGCGCCGCTCGCCGGGGCTGTCGACGCGGGTGTCGCCTACGTCCCCGGATCCGCCTTCGCCGTGCAGCGGGATCTGGGCACCGCACTGCGCCTGTGCTTCACGACCTCGTCGCCGGACGATCTCCGCGAGGCCGTCCGCAGGCTGTCGACGGCGCTGTGATCGGCGCTCTTACAGCGACTTCCCCACGAGGCGGGTGAGATCCACCAGGCGGTTGCTGTAGCCCCATTCGTTGTCGTACCAGGAGACCACCTTCGCCTGATCGTCGACGACCTTGGTGAGGCCGGCGTCGAAGAGCGAGCTGTGCGGGTCGGTCACGATGTCCGAGGAGACGATCGGGGCGTCGTAGTACTTGAGGATGCCCTTGAGACTCCCCTCCGCGGCGGCCTTCATCGCGGCGTTGATCTCGTCCGCGGTGGCGCGCTTGCCCAGTTCGACGGTCAGGTCGGTCACGGAGCCGGTGGGGATGGGCACGCGCAGGGCGTAGCCGTCGAGCTTGCCCTTGAGCTCGGGCAGAACGAGGCCGATGGCCTTGGCCGCGCCCGTCGAGGTGGGCACGATGTTGATCGCGGCGGCGCGGGCGCGGCGCGGATCCTTGTGCGGGCCGTCCTGCAGGTTCTGATCCTGTGTGTACGCGTGGACGGTCGTCATCAATCCGCTGACGATGCCGAACTCGTCGTTGACCACCTTCGCGAGCGGGCCCAGGCAGTTGGTGGTGCACGAGGCGTTCGAGATGATGTGCTGGCTGCCGTCGTACTTGTCGTCGTTGACGCCCATCACCACGGTGAGGTCGGCGCCGGCGGCGGGCGCCGAGACGATGACCTTCTTGGCGCCGGAGTCCAGGTGCCCCTGCGCCTTGTCGCGCGCCGTGAAGATGCCCGTCGACTCGACGACCACGTCCACCCCGAGGTCGCCCCACGGCAGCGCCGACGGCCCCTCCCGGACCTCGAGCGCCTTGATCACCTGATCGCCCACCCGGATCGTGTCGCCGTCGGCGACCACCTCCTCGTCCAGGCGCCCCAGGATGGAGTCGAACTTGAGCAGATGCGCCAGCATCGCGTTATCGGTCAGATCGTTGACCGCCACGATCTCGATGTCGGCGGCGCCGCCGAGCGCCTTCTGGGCGGCGACGGCCCGGAAGAAGTTGCGGCCGATGCGGCCGAATCCGTTGATGCCTACGCGAATCGTCATGGGCTTTGTTCCTTTCAGATGGGTCCGGTACGCGGTCTTCTCCGCGCGACGGACGAGATGTGTCTGTGGGGCGCAGCGGTTTCCGGGTCAGTGGTCGTCCTCGCCGATCCGGTGCACCTGGATCAGGTTGGTCGAGCCGATCGTCCCGGGAGGCGCACCCGCGACGATGACGACCTGATCGCCCTTGGAGTACCGGCCGATGCCTTCCAACGAGTGGTCGACCTGCTTGATCATCGCGTCAGTACTGTCCGCGCCGTCCACCAGGAAGGTCTCCGTCCCCCACGACAACGCCAACTGACTACGCACCTCCGGCA
>NZ_VIGX01000198.1 GCF_007858475.1 Tsukamurella conjunctivitidis | reverse complement strand
GCTGGGACCACCCCGAGCCCTCGCGCGGGACACCCGATGCGGTGCACGATGGGGTCACGGCCCCCGCCGGGGACCGATCCCGCAGGTGGGACGACAGACAGGGGCTCCCCATGACAGACCTCCACTCTCTGACCATGAACGACGGCCACACGATCCCCCGGATCGGGTTCGGTGTGTTCCTGGTGCCCGAGGCCCAGACGCGCGAGGCCGTGTCCACCGCACTGGAGGCGGGGTACCGCCACATCGACACCGCGGCGATCTACCACAACGAGGCAGCCGTGGGCAGGGCCCTGGCCGACTCCGGCCTGGACCGTGACGACGTCTTCGTCACCACGAAGCTGTGGAACTCCGACCAGGGTCGCGACTCCGCCCGGCCCGCGCTGGAAGCCTCCCTGGAGCGTCTGGGCCTGGACCACGTGGACCTCTACCTCATCCACTGGCCGACCCCCCAACGAGACCTCTACGTCCAGACCTGGGAAGCCCTCCAGGAGCTGCAGCAGGAGGGCCTCACACGCTCGATCGGTGTCTCGAACTTCCTGCCCGAGCACCTGCACCGCATCGCAGACCTGGGTGGAGCCCTGCC
>NZ_VIGX01000197.1 GCF_007858475.1 Tsukamurella conjunctivitidis | reverse complement strand
CAGAAAGGATAATTGATTATGATGAAGAAAAGTATTTTCGCAGTAGCAGTCGCTTCTGTTTTAACATTAGGCGCAGCACAAGCTGAAACAGTTCTCTACGGTTCTATCCGTTACGATTATGAGAGCAAAAAAATTGATAAACATGAAAAAACAGACAATAGTCTTGGTCAAAAGATTGAGAAATTTACTGGTAAGCGTGTATCTAACCTCAACGATGCAGGTTCACGTATCGGTCTTAAAGGCTCAGAAGATTTAGGTAACAATAACGCTGTTATCTATAACCTTGAGTGGGGCTTTGACGGTATGACTCAAGATGAATCAAAAGGCTGGAAAACTCGTAAAGCGATCCTCGGTTTAACCGGAGATTGGGGTACAGTAACTGCTGGTCGTCAAGACAACCCATTCAAAGTAACGATCGTTGATGACTCCGTTACTGATGGCTTCAATGGCGGTAACGTGATCTCTTCAGTAGCACAACGTGCAATGACTACTACACTTACTGGACAAGGTTTATCTGGTAATGTCACTACCGGAGAAAAAGTTGTTGAAGGTAAAGATGGTCTTGAACTTAAAGAAGTAAAAG
>NZ_VIGX01000196.1 GCF_007858475.1 Tsukamurella conjunctivitidis | reverse complement strand
ATCGCCCCGTTTATTTAGTTGATACTATCGATTATTGACGCGCTCAAAACGGCGAAGGAGTTGATTTCCGCGCTCTTCAATATTGTTGAGAGCCGCTTCCGGATTCTTTTGACCGCTCCAGATCTGCTCTGTCTCTTCATCGACAATCGCGCGGATTTGAAGCATATTACCTAAGCGGATCCCGCGGGTATTGTCGGTTGCTTTTCGGATCATCTGCTCTACCGGGACATTTGCTCCTGGATTCTCCTCATAAAAACCACTTGCCTCTGTGATCTCAAAGGCGGCTTTTGTCACAGGAAGGTAACCCGTTCGCATATGGCTTGCTGCCTGAATCTCAGGTTGAGAGATATAATCAAAAAATTGAGCAACACCTCTATAATGATCGAGCGGTTTACCATTCATAACCCAGAGACTTGCGCCTCCAATGACGGTATTTTGTGGCGCGCCTTCAACATCGGCGTAGTAGGGAAGGGTCGATTCTCCAAACTCAAATTTGGCATCTCGTTTTAAGCCAGCATAACTAGCAGAGGAGCCAAAGGTGATGGCACATTCGCCCGATCTAAAGGCAGGTCCCGCTTCACTTGC
>NZ_VIGX01000195.1 GCF_007858475.1 Tsukamurella conjunctivitidis | reverse complement strand
CATCGCCCTGGTCGTCATCAATGCCCTGCAGCTGAAGACCATGGGCCTCGCGGACGAGGAGGAGTAGCCACCCATGCACACCAAGACCATGGCAGAGAAGCTCACCTTCTACCTCACCACCGGAATCCTGGCACTCGGGTTCATCGCGCCGATCATCTGGACGGTCATCGCCTCCGTCCAGCCCAGCCCGGGGACGAACCAGACGGACGGGTTCGGTCTCGGCAACTTCCTGACCCTCATCCACTACGGCAACGGTCTGGGTTCCTACCTGCGCAACTCGGTGATCGTCACCCTCGTGGCGGTCCTGGCGACCCTGGTGGTCTCGGCGACGGGTGGGTACGCCTTCGCCCGCTTCCGGTTCCGCGGCAAGAACCAACTGTTCGTACTGGTGCTGTCGGTGATGATGGTCCCCTACGCCGCCCTGCTCATCCCCCTGATCGTGTGGATGAAGACGCTGCACCTGCAGAACTCCCTGATCGGCATCGGACTGGTCATCACCCTCTTCCAGCTGCCCTTCGGCGTCTTCATGATGCGCAATGCGTTCGCAGCCATCCCGCGTGACCTTGAGGAGGCCGCCCTCATCGAC
>NZ_VIGX01000194.1 GCF_007858475.1 Tsukamurella conjunctivitidis | reverse complement strand
CCGCCCGCCAGACCGTCTTCCACGACGTGCCCAACTGACGGGCAAGACCCTGGATCGTCGCGTGCTCGCGACGCAACTGCCCGACCGCCCACGCGACCGCCCGCCGGGTGATCGACCCGCGGACGGCGACGAGCGTGGGGACTTGCTCTACGAACGTCTTCTTCGTGCAGTCCGCGTCGGCGCACCGCCAGACTCGTTGCCGCCACAGCACCCGAACCCGGGCGACGCCGGGCACGTCATGCAGCACTCTCCGACGGCGACCCCGGCCCGTCGCGATGACACCGCACGTCGGGCACCCGACCGGTTGCGGGGGCGTCGAGACCGTCACCACCATCACCTCGTCGTGGCGTTCGACACGCTCAACATGCACGTTCTCGAGGCCAAGCAGCAGGTCGCAGCGGGAACACGGGTCGGTGGCAGGGCGCGCTTCAGCGCACCCCGAAGTATGTTGAAACACGTCGAGGTCCTCGTATCGATCAGACAGTTAGCGCTTCTGATCCTCGGGGACCTCGACCCCTACCCACCCGACCTCACCCGGCGAGCCTCACCCCCACCGGATGTCCGAAGAGCCCCACATCACTGGTCA
>NZ_VIGX01000193.1 GCF_007858475.1 Tsukamurella conjunctivitidis | reverse complement strand
GACGACAGTCACCACCGCACCCACTGGGGAGACGCGGTGGGCCTCGCTGCGCCGCGCCACTCCCAGGGGGGTCACGGCCACACGCCTGAGTGACAACCATGCACTCACCGCTCCGAGCGCGACCATGAGAGCCCCGAGGCCCAGCAACAGCCAGGGACCCATCCACATCTCATGGACGCCCATGGGTGCACGCTGGAAGGTGACCAGGTGCCACACGGGCAGGGTCACGACGTACAGCACGCTGCCCAGCACCACGCCGACGATCGCGTTCATGGTCGTCTCCAGGACCGAGGCAGCTTTGGTGGAGCGCGGGGGCAGACCCAGCAGACGCAGGACCGCCAGGTCACGCGCACGCCTGGACAGGCCGAGACGGGCTGCTGCCGCCCCCATGGACAGGGCGGGGACCACCAGGAGGATTGCAGCGAACAACGCCAGGAGAAGGTGGAAGGGGGTGGCCATCAACTCATTGCTGGGGGCGTGGAGGCGCGAGACGAATGCCCCGACCCCTCCGACCACGGCCAGGAGGACGGCGTGGGGCAGGGCGAAGGCCAGGACCGTGAGCACGGAGGTCGCGCGGTCCCTGCTGC
>NZ_VIGX01000192.1 GCF_007858475.1 Tsukamurella conjunctivitidis | reverse complement strand
CATCACCGTCCAGTCGGTCGCCGCGGGTGAACATGGTGAGCAGCTTGTGGGCCACCGCCAGGGCTGCGGTGGCCCCGTCACCGTCGGAGACGTAGCCCACCAGCTCGGGACGCGCACCGATCCCACCCAGGCGTCCGATGACGCCCAGGGTCGGGGAGGTGCCGCCGACCGTGCGTCCGGACAGGCCGGGGACGCGCACGGTCACGAAGTCCGTGTGTCCCTTCGCCCCCGTCACCCGCTCCCAGGTGACCTCGGGGCGCGGCTGCGGAGCCGCGGGATCGAAGAGGGCCTCCAGGAGCGCGACGGTTGAGGGTCCGTCGGCTGCGGGGGAGTCGAGGTGGTCGAGGATCGTGAGCACCTGGGAGAGCATGGAGGGAGGGTCCTTTCAGAAAGCGGTGACGGGGCGGAACGCGACGGCCTCAGGCCACACCGACGTAGCGCAATGTCGTGAGGGCATAGGTCTTGGCGGCCAGGACGATGTCCTCGACCCGCACGCGCTCGTCGAAGCCGTGGATCGTTGCCAGCTCGGCCGGTCCGTACTGGAGGACCGGGATGCCGTGGCTGCGGAACGTCCGCGCGTCCGAGGACGC
>NZ_VIGX01000191.1 GCF_007858475.1 Tsukamurella conjunctivitidis | reverse complement strand
GCACCTACTTCAAGCAGCGCCTTGACGATGACCGCCTCGTCCCCACGGTCACGGCAGAGCAGTTCACCCAGATCCTCCGCCGTCGCCACGAAGACAACCCCGCGGGCCCCTGGCATCCAGACGAACTCCATGAGACCTCGGACGGGTACCTCACCTACGAGGACGAATACGGCTCCTACATCTGGAACCGCGATGACACTGCCAGCGGCCTCTACGCTTTGGAACACTACTGGGCCGCGGAAGAGATCGTCCGCGAGCTCGATCTCGTGGACTCCGCCTGCGATGCGTTCGCCTTCACTCCCCGAGTTGTCGCCGGCATGGGCATCCGCTTGTCAGAGAACCAGCGACCCTTGGCACCACTCTCCCCTTCCCAACGGCAGGAGCTACTCGGAACCGGGCGTGCCGCCACGACTGCGGTCGCAGCCCGCCTACAAGTCGACGACAACCTGCGTTGGGCGGAGGTGGCCTATCTGGTTGAGGATGTGGAAGCTGCGCCCTGGGACGCCAGTAGCGCTCGCAAGAGTGTCTGTGCGCTCCTCGATGGGGAGCTCAAGTCCCGTGGCCTCCCCAGGTTGAAGGAGATCGAGGATCAGAT
>NZ_VIGX01000190.1 GCF_007858475.1 Tsukamurella conjunctivitidis | reverse complement strand
CAGCGCTTCGCTGTAGCCTGAGCTTGCTTGAGCAACTCAGAGAGGCGGCCCCCATGATCGTGCGATACGACTCCCAGAACCATGATGAGAACGAGCCCACGCTCGACGTCACCGAGGTCGACGAAGACGGCATCCCACATGCGACGTTCGGCGCGATGCGCCGCTTTCTCTACGCCTGGGCAACCAACGATCCAAACGGGACTTGGGCGCCTGAGACACTCAGCGAGGTCCCCTTCGGCCTCCACTACGAGGACGAAAACGGAGAGAACCTCTGGCCAGCCGATGGGAGGGGAGCATACCGACTCACCCAGTGGCCATGGTGGATCCAGCCTTGATCTACCCCCTCCCTCGACAGAAACGGCTCGCGCTAGTGTTGTCGGCCGCGCGTAGCGTGGTCGGCTGCTTGCTCGACGATTGCCGTTCGGACTATGCGGAAGCGATGACCGGTTCGCGTAGCTGGCGCTCCATGTAGCCGAGCTGGCTCACGAGAGACCGGATCACGGCCTTTCCGAGTTCCATAGGAACGGCGTTGCCGAGTTGGCGCTGAACGTCGGCCCGGCTCCCGACGATCGTGAAGTCGTCGGGGAACGACATCAG
>NZ_VIGX01000189.1 GCF_007858475.1 Tsukamurella conjunctivitidis | reverse complement strand
CATGACGATGACGGCACCACGCCTGGTGGCCAGGTCCTGGATGTTGACATTGGAGGGCCACTGCATGTGGTTGCCGCTCAAACCGTGCAGCAGGACCAGGAGTGGCCACCCCTCCTGTGGTGGGATCGCAGGAGGGCCCTCCACGGACTCAGGCGTGGCGACCACCACCGTCGTGCGCATCCCGAGGGAGTCGGAGCGGACCTGGGACCACGTCTGCACAGCCATTGCCACATGCTATCCGGACTGCGCGTGGACGCGTCGGCTCTGGTGTCCCCGGTCGTCCCCGGGTGCGCAGACGCGGAGGAGCGAAGTCCGGGTCTCCGGAATACCCTGGAGCAGAAGTCATTGACGATGCGGAGCGACTGAGCAGGAGACACCATGACGAAGATCGGCAACTCGGACCTGGACGTCGCACCCCTGTGCCTGGGGGGCAACACCTTCGGATGGACATCGGATCGCGAGCAGTCACTCGCCGTCCTGGACGCCTTCACCGGAGGGGGCGGCAACTTCGTGGACACCGCCGACTCCTATTCGGCGTGGGTCCCCGGCAACCAGGGTGGGGAGTCGGAGACGATCATCGGTGAATGGCTGACGCGC
>NZ_VIGX01000018.1 GCF_007858475.1 Tsukamurella conjunctivitidis | reverse complement strand
CGGGCAGGGCGCCTGGTGCCGCCGCCGCGCCGATCGCGCGCCAGCCCGGCGGCAGCGTCGTCCCCGCGGGGAAGGTCGCGAGCAGGGCGTGGTCCTCGCCGCCGGTGCGAACCCACCGCTCGGCGTCGGCGCCGAGCGCCGCGGCGCAGGCGACCAGCTCGGCATCGGGCGCGAGCAGCGCACCGTCGAGCGCGATGGTCACGCCGGAGGCCCGGGCGAGCGCCCGCGCGTCGCGGAGGAGCCCGTCGGAGACATCGGTGAGCGCGGTCGCGCCCGCGTCGGCGGCCTGCGGCCCCGCGGGGAGCGGGGGCGCCGGGCACCGGTAGGTCTCGACCAGGCCGTCGAAGCCGTCGTACCCCGCCAGCAGGACGTCCAGGCCCGCCGCGGAGTGACCGAGCGTGCCGCGGACGGCGACCACGTCGCCCGGGCGCGCACCGGACAGCAGTACGGGCGCCCGGCCCTGCAGGTCGCCGAGCACGGTGACGGCGAGCAGCACCTGCTCCGTGCGGACCACGTCGCCGCCGGCGATCGCTCCGCCGGCCTCCGCGGCTCCGCGGGTGGTGCCGCGGGCGATGCCTGCCACGACGTCCTCGCCGGTCCCGGACGGGCAGCCCAGCGTCACGGTGAACGCGGTGCACACGGCTCCCATGGCCGCGATGTCGGCGGCGTTCTGCGCGATCGCGCGGCGGCCCACGTGCTCGGGGGTCGTGAGGTCGAACCGGAAGTGGCGCCCCTCGACGATCGCGTCCGAGGAGACGACGACCCGTCCGTCGGGCGCGGCGACGACCGCCGCGTCGTCGCCCGGGCCGATCGGCACCCGCGGATCCGGCCCCACACCGCCGGTGGCCAGCGCGATCACGCCGTCCTCCCCGAGCTCCGCCACGGTGCGCACGCGGTCCTGCGCAGGGCTGTCCGGCTCCTCTGATGTCATCGCGGCTACCGTATCGGACGTGAGCGATGCAGACGACGAGACCACCGCGGCCCACGACGCGAAGGCGCGCCGGAGCCCCGCCTTCCTCGCGACGGCGGTGGCGCTACCGGTGGCGGTGGTGGCCTGCTTCATCGTCTTCCTCGTGCTGGCGCAGCAGAAGCAGGGTGACGCCCGCGACGCCGCCGAGGCCGGGCACCTGAAGTCGGTGGCGGCGCCGGCGTCGGGCGATGCGGCGTGTTCGGCGCTGCTCGGGGCGCTCCCCGCCGACCTCGACGGCTACCGGCGCAGCGGCGACAGCGAGCCCGCCGGCTTCGCGCGGTGGACGAGCGCGAAGGCGGGTGCGGTGGAGGTGCGGTGCGGCACCGACCGCCCTGCGGACCTGACGTCGACCGCGAAGCTGCAGATCATCAACGGGGTGCAGTGGCTCCAGGCCACCCCTGCGGGGGCGCCCGCGCCCGACGGCGGCAGCTACTGGACGGCAGTCGACCATCGCCCGTACGTCACGCTCTGGGTGCCCGACGGTGCCGGCACCTCGGCAGTGCAGGCCACCTCCGATGCGATCCGCGAGCACCTGCAGGCCGCCTCCCTCGATCTCGGAAGGTAGGCCGGACCGCCCCGACGGCTACCGGAGGCCGGTGCCCCGGGCGAGCGCGGTCTCGATGAGCACCGTGAGCAGCTCGGCGTAGCCGACCCCGGACTCGGCCCACATACGCGGGTACATCGACGTCGACGTGAAGCCCGGCATGGTGTTGACCTCGTTGATCACGGGACCGTCGGGCGTCTGGAAGAAGTCCACCCGCGACAGTCCCTGGCAGTCGAAGGCGTGGAAGGCCCGCACCGCGAGGTCGCGGATCACGGCCGCCTGCTCCTCGGTGAGGTTCGCCGGCACGGTGTACTGCGCGCGGTCGTCGAGGTACTTGGTCTCGAAGTCGTAGAAGGCGTGCTCGGCGTCGGCCGCCATCTCGATCTCGGCGATCGCCGATGCGGCGACGCTGCCGTCGGGCCGCTCCAGAACGCCGATCTCGACCTCGCGGCCGATCACGGCGGCCTCGATGATGACCTTCGGGTCCCACCGGCGGGCCTCGGCGATCGCGGCGGGCAGCTCGGCCAGGTCGGTGACCCGGGTGATGCCGATCGACGAGCCGCCGCGGGCGGGTTTGACGAAGAGTGGCAGGCCCAGGCGGTGCAGGACGTCCGACGGGACCTCGGTGTCGCGCTGGCGCAACACGTGGAAGTCGCCCACGGGCAGGCCGTCGGCGGCGAGCAGCTTCTTCGCGAACTCCTTGTCCATGCCCGCCGCGGAGGCCAGCACGCCCGCCCCCACGTAGGGCACGCCGACCATCTCCAGCAGTCCCTGCAGGGTGCCGTCCTCACCGTAGGGGCCGTGCAGGACGGGGAAGACGACGTCGACGCTCCCGAGCACGGAGCCCGCGGCGTCGGCGTTCACGGACACCAGTTCGGCGCCGGGGAGGAAGGCGAGATCGGTCGGCCCCTCGGGGACGCTGGGCAGGCTGCGGTCCGCGAACCGCAGGGCGTCGGCGTCGCCGTCGGAGAGCACCCATGCGCCCGCCTGCGTGATCCCCACGGGGACCACCTGGTAGCGCTCGGGATCGAGGTGGGCGAGGATGCTGCCCGCCGACACGCACGAGACCGCGTGCTCGCTGCTGCGCCCGCCGAAGACCACTGCCACCCTGATTCGCTCCGTCACGGTCGCCCACCTTACGTGTCGGCCGTGCGGAGGGCCACGGGGTTCCCCTGCGCTCCGCGAGCGCGGCTAGTCGACGTCCTGGGGACGCCATTCGCCGCCGACGTCGCGATTGAGCAGGTCGTCCATGGCGCGGGAGACGGGCACCCCGTCGTAGCAGACGGCGCGCACGGCCTCGGTGAGCGGCATCTCGACGCCCACGCGCCGGGCGAGGTCCGCGATGGAGATGCAGGACTTGGCGCCCTCCGCGACCTGGCCGTGCGCGGCGGCCTGCGCCTGCTCGACGGTCATGCCCTGGCCCAGGCGCGCACCGAAGCTGAAGTTGCGGGACTGCGGCGAGCTGCACGTGGCGACCAGGTCGCCCACACCGGCGAGGCCGGCCAGCGTCAGGGGCTGGGCACCGAGCGCCGTGCCGAGGCGCAGTGTCTCGGCGAGGCCGCGGGTGATGATCGCCGCACGCGAGTTCTCCCCCAGGTTGATCCCGGACGCGATGCCGCAGACGAGGGCGATGACGTTCTTCGTGGCGCCGCCGATCTCGCAGCCAACGACGTCGTCGCTGGTGTAGGGCCGGAAGTAGTCGGTGCGCACGAGGTACTGGGTGCGGGAGGCGCGGTCGGCGTTGTCGGAAGCGACGACGGCGAGTGTGGGCTGCCCCGTGGCGATCTCCTTGGCGAAGTTCGGCCCGGTGAGCACGGCGAGACGATCCCGGTCGATGCCCGCGGCGTCGACGACCACCTCGCTCATCCGGTCCAGCGTCCCGATCTCGATGCCCTTGGCCAGGTTCACGACGGTGACATCGGGCGGGATCAGGTGGCCCCAGTCGCGCAGGTTGGCGCGCAACGACTGTGAGGGAACGGCCAGCACCACGAGCCCGGCGCCGCGCATCGCCTCCTCCGGATCGTGCGTCGCGGAGAGGTTCTCGGGAAGCACGCCCTCGGGCAGGTACTGCGCGTTGATCCGGGTCTCGTTGATCTGGTCGGCGATCTCCTGACGGCGGCACCACATGCGCACCCGATGCGGCTCCGGGCGGGTGGCCTCCGCGAAGACCTTCGCCATCGCGGTTCCGAACGAACCCGCCCCCATCACCGCAACGTCGACCATCCCGAGCCCCTCCTCGCATCGCACCGCCCACCGGATTCGTGGCCGTCCCGGGCGAGCCTATCGCCCGCCCGGAGACGGCGGGTTCGGTTCGGCACGCCTAGATTGGTGCTCATGAGCTCACCGCACGGGGACTCCGCATCCCCCGCCGTCGCCGTGGTGACCGCCGTGAAGTCGCTCGACGCCGCCAAGTCCCGTTTCGCCGCGCCCGGAGACGGTCTGCGCGAAGCGGTCCCCGGGCTGGTGCTCGCGATGCTGCTCGACACCCTTGCAGCGGCGGCCGCGACCCCCGGCGTCATCGGGGTCCACGTGGTCTCACCGGATCCGGCCGTGCGCGCCGCGGCCGAGGCCGCCGGGGCGCGTACCGTCGACGAGCCCGAACCCGGCGGGTTGAACGCGGCCCTCACGGCCGGGGCGCGCGCGGCCCGCGCCGAGCACGGCCCGGCCGTGGCCGTCCTGGCACTGCAGGCGGACCTGCCCGGGATCACGGCCGCCGAGCTCGGGGCGTTCCTCGCTGCGACCGCCGCCCGACGGGGCTTCGTACCCGACCACGCCGGTACCGGTACGGCGGCGTTGTACGCGCCGCCGGGCACGCAGCTGGAGCCCGCGTTCGGGCCGGATTCGGCGGCGGCGCACCTGTCCGGCGGCGCCGTCCGGCACGCCGGACCGTGGCCCGGCCTGCGCACGGACGTCGACACCCCACAGGACCTCGCCGGCACGGGCCCCCTGGGCGAGCGCACGACGGCGGCGCTCGCCGCGGCCGATCGGGGCTTCACGTCGAAGACACGCGTCCGATACGCCAGAATGGACCGGTGACGACCGAGCCTGACGCCCCCTCCGCCGAACCGACGTCGACGGCCACCCCGAGCACCGCGGTGGCCGAGCCGGCCCTCCCGCCCTCGGGGCGGCCGACGGCGATCCCGACCGCGCCGCCCGCGGCGCCCGCCGAGGTGACCAGCGACCTGCCCGCGGACCGCTATCTCAACCGGGAGCTGAGCTGGCTCGACTTCAACGCGCGGGTGCTGGCGATGGCCGAGGACGCCTCGCTGCCGCTGCTCGAGCGCGCGAAGTTCCTGGCGATCTTCGCCTCGAACCTCGACGAGTTCTTCATGGTCCGCGTGGCCGGCCTCAAGCGACGCGACCAGATGGGGCTGTCGGTCCGCTCGGCCGACGGGCTCTCGCCCCGGGAGCAGCTGCGGCTGATCTCCCAGCGGACCCAGGAGCTCTCGCACAAGCACGCCCTGGTCTTCAGCGACGCGGTGCGCCCGGAGCTGGCGGCACAGGGCATCTCCGTGGTCAGCTGGTCGGACCTGACGCCGGACGAGCGCGAGAACCTCACCGCCTACTTCCACACGCAGGTCTTCCCGGTGCTCACGCCGCTCGCGGTCGACCCCGCGCACCCCTTCCCGTACATCTCGGGACTCTCCCTGAACCTGGCGGTGGCGGTCGTGGACTCGACCACGGGCGGCGAGCATTTCGCCCGGGTGAAGGTGCCGGACAACGTCGCCCGCATGGTCGCCGTGCGCAGCGAGCGGATGGACCACGCAGTCCTCCCCCTCGAGGACCTGATCTCGGCGCACCTCGACGTCCTGTTCCCGGGGATGACGGTCTCCGAGCACCACGTCTTCCGGATCACGCGCAACGCGGATTTCGAGGTCGAGGAGGATCGCGACGAGGACCTGCTGCAGGCGCTCGAGCGGGAGCTCGCGCGGCGCCGCTTCGGCTCGCCGGTGCGCCTGGAAGTGGCGGAGGACATGTCGGAGCACATGCTCGACCTGCTCCTGCGCGAGATGGACGTGGACCCGGCCGATGTCATCACGGTGCCCGGACTGCTGGATCTGAACTGCATGTTCGAGTTGTACGGGGTGGACCGTCCGGACCTGAAGGAGAAGCCCTTCGTCCCCGTCACCCATCCGGCGTTCGGCGAGCGGGAGACCCCGAAGAGCGTCTTCTCCACGCTCCGCGAGGGCGACGTGCTCGTGCACCACCCTTACGACTCCTTCTCGACCAGCGTGCAGCGGTTCATCGAGCAGGCGGCCGCCGATCCCCACGTGCTGGCGATCAAGCAGACCCTGTACCGCACGTCGGGCGATTCGCCGATCGTCGATGCGCTGATCGATGCGGCCGAGGCCGGCAAGCAGGTCGTGGCTCTGGTGGAGATCAAGGCGCGCTTCGACGAGCAGGCGAACATCAAGTGGGCGCGGAAGCTGGAGCAGGCCGGCGTGCACGTGGTCTACGGTCTGGTCGGCCTCAAGACGCACTGCAAGACCTGCCTGGTGGTCCGGCGCGAGGGCTCGACGATCCGTCGCTACTGCCACATCGGCACCGGCAACTACAATCCGAAGACCGCGCGGCTGTACGAGGACGTCGGCCTGTTCACCGCCGATCCCGATCTGGGCGCGGACCTGACCGACCTGTTCAACCGGCTGACGGGCTACTCCCGCAAGGAGGAGTACCGCAATCTGATGGTGGCGCCGCACGGCATCCGGTCGGGCATCGTCGAGCGGATCGACCGGGAGATCGAGCTGCAGCGTGCGGGCAAGCCCGCCGGTGTGCAACTCAAGGCGAACGCCGTGGTGGATGAGCAGATCATCGACGCGCTGTACCGGGCGAGCCAGGCGGGAGTGGCGGTGGAGGTCGTGGTGCGCGGCATCTGCGCCCTGCGCCCCGGAGTCCCCGGGGTGAGCGAGAACATCACCGTCCGATCGATTCTCGGGCAGTTCCTCGAGCACTCCCGGATCCTGCACTTCCGCGGCGCGGACGAGTTCTGGATCGGCAGCGCCGACATGATGCACCGCAATCTCGACCGCCGCGTCGAGGTCATGGCGCAGGTGAAGGATCCGCGCCTTGCGCGGCAGCTGGGCGAGATGTTCGACTCCGCACTCGATCCCGCGACCCGCTGCTGGGTGCTCGACGGTGACGGCAACTGGAACGCCTCCCCGGTCCCGGGCGAGAGCGTGCGGGATCACCAGCGGGAACTGATGCGCGCGCACCGCGCGAGCCAGCGGTGAGCGGCGGAGGCGAGGGCGCGGTCGTCCGCGCCTCCGGGGGCGTGCTCTGGCGTCCCGCCCCGGACGGCCCCGAGGTGGCTGTGGTGCACCGGCCCCGGTACGACGACTGGTCCCTGCCCAAGGGCCACGTGGAGCCCGACGAGAACCCCGTCGTGGCGGGCCTGCGGGAAGTGGTCGAGGAGACGGGCTTCTCGGCCCGGTTCGTGCGCTCGGTCGGTCAGGTCTCCTACGACGTGCCTCGGCGCAAACGGCACGGCGCGGGCGGGGCGACCGTGCGCAAACGCGTCGGGTACTGGTCCGCCCTCGCGGGTTCGGGCGTCTTCGCCCCCAATGAGGAGACCGACGAGTTGCGCTGGCTGCCCGTGCCGGCGGCCACGGCGCTGCTGAGCTATCCGATCGACCGGCGGATCCTGCGGGCCTTCGGCGCGCAGCCGCGGTCCACCGCGACGATGCTCATCGTCCGCCACGCCAAGGCCGGCCGGAAGCAGGGCTACCAGGGGGACGACCTCGCGCGCCCGCTGGACCGCAACGGGAGGGCCCAGGCGGAGGCGCTGGTGGACCTGCTGTCGGCCTTCGGGCCCGGGCGCCTGCTCTCCGCGCCGCCGGTGCGGTGCACGCAGACCCTGGAGCCCCTGGCCGCCGAGACGGGCCTGCCCCTGGTGGAAGAGCCGACGATGTCGGAGACGGCCTACGCCCGCGATCCGGCGGCCGCACACCGCCGGATCCGCGAGATCGCGCGGACGGGCGAGGAATCGGGCACCGTGCCGGTCGTGTGCAGTCAGGGCGGGGTCATCCCCGACCTCACCGCGTGGTGGGCCGGGGCGGACGACGTGCGCCTCCCGGCGGCCCGCAACCGCAAGGCCAGCGTCTGGGTGCTGACCACTGATCGTGGGCGCCTGCTGACCATGGACCACATCGACAGCCCGCTGCCCCTGGAGCACTGAGGCGTCCAGGGGCAGCGGGCCCGACGGGGTCGGACTACTTCTTGGCGGCCTTCTTGGCGGGAGCCTTCTTGGCCGGTGCCTTCTTCGCGGGCGCCTTGGTCGCCGCCTTCTTGGCGGGCGCCTTGGTCGCAGCCTTCTTGGCGGGCGCCTTGGTCGCCGCCTTCTTCGCGGGAGCCTTGGTCGCGGCCTTCTTCGCCGGCGTGGTCTTCGCCGGTGCCTTCTTGGCGGGAGCCTTGGTCGCGGCCTTCTTGGCGGGAGCCTTGGTCGCCGCCTTCTTGGCGGGCGCCTTGGTCGCGGCCTTCTTCGCGGGGGCGGCCTTGGTCGCCTTCGCCGGCGCCTTCTTCGCGGCGGCCTTGGTAGCGGTCGCCTTGGCGGCCTTCGCGGGCGCCTTCTTGGCCGCCGTCTTCTTGGCGGGTGCGGCCGTGGCCGAGCTGCGGCGCACCGCGGGGCCCGAGGCCGGCAGCTTGGCCGAACCGGAGATCACGGCCTTGAACTGGGCACCGGGACGGAACGCGGGAACGGAGGTGGGCTTGACCTTCACGGTCTCGCCGGTGCGGGGGTTGCGGGCCACACGGGCGGCGCGCTTGCGCTGCTCGAAGACACCGAACCCCGTGATGGTGACGGACTCACCGGAGTGGACGGCACGGACGATCGTGTCCACGATCGCCTCGACGGCGGCGCCGGCGGTCCGGCGGTCGGTGCCCAGCTTCTCGGTGAGCGCCTCGATCAGTTCTGCCTTGTTCATGGACGATCTTCCCTCTGTGGTCGGAGGCTCACCGCTGAGCCAACTAGGGACACCGTAAACGCACAATTGCATTCAATCCAAGAGCCACGCCAGATTTGATCGAAGGTGTGTCGGAATGACAAGTGGCGGCACCGGTTCGATCCGGCGCCGCCACGGGCGGGTCACGACGCTACAGCGTGACGGGTTTGTATGCGGGCCTGCGGTTTTCGAAATCCGTGATCGCCTCGTCCTGCTGCAGAGTGATGCCGATGTCGTCCAGACCCGCCATCAGGCGGTGTCGGACCGGGTCATCGATCGTGAAGGGCACTACCAAGTCCCCGGCGGTCACCGTCCTGCCCTCCAGGTCGACGGTGATCTCCAGTCCGGGCTCGTTCTCGAGGGCCTTCCAGAGCAGCTCGACGTTCTCCTGCTCGACGAGAGCGGCCACGAGGCCCGCCTTGCCCGAATTGCCGCGGAAGATGTCCGCGAACCGCGACGAGATGACCACCCGGAAGCCGTAGTCCATCAGCGCCCAGACGGCATGCTCGCGCGAGCTCCCGGTGCCGAAGTCCGGTCCGGCGACCAGCACCGAGCCGCGGTCGTAGGGCGGGGTGTTGAGGATGAAGTTCGGATCGGCACGCCAGGCCGAGAACAGGCCGTCCTCGAATCCGGTGCGGGTCACGCGCTTGAGGTAGACCGCGGGGATGATCTGGTCGGTGTCGACGTTGGTGCGGCGCAGCGGCACGCCGATGCCGGTATGGGTGACGATGGCTTCCATCTTCTTCTCTCCTTGTGCTGCGATGGGCGCTACGCGCCGGCGACGGGGGCCAGATCGGCCGGGGCCGAGAGGGTGCCGCGCACGGCCGTCGCGGCGGCGACCGCCGGCGAGACCAGATGCGTGCGACTGCCCTTGCCCTGCCGCCCCTCGAAGTTGCGGTTCGACGTGGAGGCGGAGCGCTCGCCCGCGGCGAGCTGATCGGGGTTCATTCCCAGACACATCGAGCATCCCGCCTGGCGCCACTCGGCTCCGGCGTCGAGGAACACCCGGCCCAGCCCTTCCTCCTCGGCCTGGGCGCGGACGCGCATCGAACCGGGGACGACCAGCATCCGGACCCCGTCGGCCACCTTGCGGCCGCGCAGGATCTCGGCGACGGCGCGCAGATCCTCGATCCGGCCGTTGGTGCAGGAGCCGACGAAGACGGCGTCCACCGCGATGTCGCGCAGCGGGGTGCCCGCCTCGAGACCCATGTACTCCAGGGCCTTCGCGGCGGTCTCCTTCTCGCCGTCCGAGCCGAAGGACTCCGGGTCGGGCACGGAGGCGCTCAGCGGGGCTCCCTGGCCGGGGTTGGTGCCCCAGGTAACGAAGGGGGTCAGCGCGCTGCCGTCGATGTCGACCTCGGCATCGAAGGTCGCGCCCTCATCGGTGCGGAGCGCGTCCCAGGCCTCGATCGCCGCGTCCCAGTCCGCACCCTTCGGCGCGTGCTCCCGCCCTTGGATGTAGTCGTAGGTGATCCGGTCGGGCGCGATCATGCCTGCGCGGGCACCCGCCTCGATCGACATGTTGCAGATGGTCATCCGGGCCTCCATCGAGAGCTTCTCGATGGCGCTGCCGCGGTACTCGAGCACGTATCCCTGGCCACCGCCGGTCCCGATCTTGGCGATGATCGCCAGGATCAGGTCCTTGGAGGTGACGCCCGGCTGCAGTTCGCCGGAGACGTTGATCGCCATGGTCTTGAAGGGCTTGAGCGGCAGCGTCTGCGTCGCCAGGACGTGCTCGACCTCGGAGGTGCCGATCCCCATGGCGATGGCGCCGAAGGCCCCGTGCGTGGAGGTGTGACTGTCGCCGCAGACGACGGTCATGCCCGGCTGGGTCAGTCCCAGCTGCGGTCCCATCACGTGGACGATGCCCTGCTCGCCGTCGCCCATGGAGTGCAGCCGGACGCCGAACTCGGCGCAGTTGCGGCGCAGCGTCTCGACCTGCGTGCGGGAGACCTCGTCGGCGATGGGTTGGACCAGCGTGTCGGTGGGCACGTTGTGATCCTCGGTGGCGATCGTGAGGTCGGGTCGTCGCACCGGCCGGCCGGCCAGACGCAGGCCGTCGAAGGCCTGCGGACTGGTCACTTCGTGCACGAGATGCAGGTCGATGTAGATGAGGTCGGGCTCGCGCGAGGCCCCCTCGCCCTCCCCCTTGACGACGACGTGCTGGTCCCAGACCTTCTCGGCCATTGTGCGCGGCTGCATGATTCCCACCTGCTCCATGATCTCCCTCCGCCGGCGGACGCGGGCTGCGCGTTGAATCCCACCATGCGAGAGCCTAGTATCGAACTATGGGAAAGGATACCGCACTGCCGGACGCCCCCGAAAGTCTCACCCCGGTGAGTGGCATCGGCGTGCTCGACAAGTCCGTCGCCGTGCTTCGCGCGGCCGCGGAGGAGCCCGCGAGCCTGGCCGACCTGTGCGGCCGCACGGGCCTGCCGAGGGCGACCGCGCACCGCCTGGCCGTGGGCCTGGAGCTGCACGGACTGCTCACCAGGGACGGCGACGGTCTGTGGCGCCCCGGCTCCGCGCTGCGCGAGCTCGCGGCCAGCACCGCCGATGCCCTCGTAGAGACGGCGGCGATGGTGCTGCCGCGGCTCCGCGAGATCACCGGGGAGTCCGTCCAGCTGTACCGCCGCGAGGGCGATCACCGGGTGTGCGTGGCCGCCGCGGAACCGCCGTCGGGCCTGCGGGACACCGTACCGGTGGGTTCCCGCCTACCGATGACCGCCGGCTCGGGAGCGAAGGTGCTCGCGGCGTGGGCCGACCCCCGGACGGATTCCTCCTTCAGCGACCGGGTGCTCGCCGAGGTCCGCAAGCGCGGCTGGGCCCAGAGCGCGGGTGAGCGCGAGTCCGGCGTCGCGAGCGTCTCCGCGCCGGTCCGCAATCCGCGGGGCGAGGTGATCGCAGCGATCTCGGTCTCGGGGCCCATCGACCGCATGGGCCGCCGGCCCGGGGCCCGCTGGGCCGCGGACCTCCTCCAGGCCGCCGAGGCGCTGCAGCGGCGGATCTGAGCGACTAGCCCGCCTCGCCCACACGGCAGCGCACCGCGCCGTCGTCGACCACGAGGGCAGCGGAGACGCGGCTCGCGGTGTCGGCCATGCGCGCCGCCCGGTGCGCGATCACCGTCTCGGCGACCATCGGCCACACGTCGTGCCGGATCGCTCGGCGCACCGACCGCGCACCGTAGACCGGGTCGAATCCGGTCTCGACGAGGAGTGCGGCCACGGCGTCGTCGATCGTCAGGTCCACACCGCGCTTGCGCGCACGGTCGGCGAACATCGCCAGCTCGTGGCGCGCCACCTCGACCGCGGTGTCCTGGGAGAGCTCCTCGAACAGTGTCACCTCGTCGATCCGGTTGAGGAACTCCGGGTCGAAGAACCGCGCGATCGACTGCTCCGAGATCCGGTCCAGGCGGCCCTCCAGGACGCGGTCCACACGCTCCCCCGCCGCCGCGGGCAGCAACCGCGAGACCGAACGCCCGGCGCGGTGCCACGGGCGCTCCTGCTCGGCGCGCAGCTCGCGGCTGCCGAGGTTGGAGGTCATGAACACCAGGCAGTTGCGGAAGTCGTACCGCTGCTGACCGTTCGCGAGCGTCAGCTGCCCCCGGTCGAGGACGTGCAGCAGCGCCCGCAGCACGGTCGTGTGCGCCTTCTCGACCTCGTCGAAGAGCACGATCCCCGGCATCGAGACCGTCCCCTCGATCCGGTCCCGGTCGAAGACGCTCAGCCCCTCCTTCGAGCCCGAGTAGCCGGGCGGAGCCCCGGCGAAGGAGGCCGCGTAGTGCTCCTGCGCCATCGCCGACATGTCCACCTGGCAGAAGTCGTCGGGCCCGGTCCGCAGCGCGGACGCGAGCTGGCGCACGATCTCCGTCTTCCCAGTCCCGGTGGGCCCCACGAGGAGATGGCTCGCGAGCGGCCGCGTCTTGTCGGTGAGGCCCGCCTGCACCACGGACAGGGTCTTGAAGATCGACTCGATCGCGTGGTCCTGGCCGAAGACGTTGGCACGCAGCTGCGCCAGGATCCGCGCCGCGTCGACCCGCCCGATCGCCGCCTTGGCGAAGTCGGCGTCCGTGGGGCGAGTGGCCTCCCGGCCGCCGAGGTCGACACCCTCGGCGGCCAGGCGATCGGTGATGAAGGGCACGGTTACGCCTCGCGGGTCTTCTCGGTGGGGATGGTGCCGACGGGGCATTCGGCCACGCCGATCGTGTCGCGCGTGAAGGATTCGACCTGCTCCCGCGCCGCCTCGGCGTCGGTGACCCACAGCTTGTAGAAGTCGAACGGGCACTCGGCGACGCCCTTGTCGCCCTCGCCCGCGGCGTGGATACCCGTGTAGCCGCGGTGGAGGATCTTGAACAGGTGGTTCTGCGACTGATCGTGCTTGCGGGCGTCGCGGATCGTCGAGACGGAGAGCTGCGCGTACTGGATGCCGTACTCCTCCTCGCCGGTCTCACCGAGGGTGCGTCCGTCGAAACCGATGATCGCCGAGTGGCCGAAGTAGGAGTAGACACCGTCGAAGCCCGCGGCGTTCGCGACGGCGACGTAGACGTTGTTGGCCCACGCCATCGCCTTCGCCATGAGCACCTGCTGGTCCTTCGACGGGTACATGTAGCCCTGGCACCGCACGACGAGCTCGGCGCCCTTCATCGCGCAGTCGCGCCAGATCTCCGGGTAGTTGCCGTCGTCGCACACGATGAGTGAGACCTTGAGCCCCTTGGGGCCGTCGACCACGTAGGTCGAACTGCCGGGGTACCACCCCTCGATCGGCGCCCAGGGGATGATCTTGCGGTACTTCTGGACGATCTCACCCTGATCGTTGATGAGGATCAGGGTGTTGTACGGCGGCTTGATCGGGTGGTCCTCGTGCTGCTCGCCGGTGATCGAGAAGACGCCCCAGGTGCCCGCCTTGCGGCAGGCGTCGGAGAAGATCTTGGTCTCCTCTCCGGGGATCGCGGCGGCGGTCGCGTACATCTCGTCGGGGTCGTACATGATGCCCTGCGTGGAGTACTCGGGGAAGACGACGAGGTCCATGCCCGGCAGGCCGGCCTTCATCCCGACGATCATCTCGGCGATCTTGTGACAGTTCTCGATGACGCCCGCGCGATCGTGCAGGCGGGGCATCTTGTAGTTGACGACGGCGACGCCGACGGTATCCGGGCTGGAGGAGATGTCTCCGTGACGCATGGTGGAACCTTTCGTTGATTGCGGTGTCGTGCAGGGGTTTCAGACGGTCGCGGGCGTGAGGATCGGGAACTTCGGCAGTGCCTTCGCGGCCACCGCGCTGAGCACCAGGAGTGCCACGGCGACGGCCGCGGCCCACAGCGCGGCGGAGGTACTGGTGGGCCAGTTCCCGCGCCACGCCAGGAGCGCGGGAATCGTGCAGGTCACGTGCGAGCCGATCAGGATCAGCCAACCGGTGAACGGCATCAGCGCCGTCTTCCCGAGGGCGAGGATGAGGAAGAACAACAGCCACATCACGGCCCAGACGAACCAGATGACGCCGAAGACGGGGTCGGAGGCGAACGAGAAGGAGCCGAAGACGACGGCCATGGCGGCCACGAAGATCGAGTACCAGCCGAGTCCGCGACCGTCGTTGCCCATCAGGTTGTTGACGCCGACGAAGAGATAGGTGAAGCCGAACAGATAGCTCGACCCGGCACCGAAGACGCCGCCGAGATCCCCGTCGGCGGCGACCACCGCGAGGGTGGGCAGGACGACCTGCATCCCCCCGACGAAGAGGTTGAAGACGCCCGCCTCGCGGGCGGAGACCGCCCCGAGGAACCACGCCCCGTTGACGAACAGAACGGCTCCGACGAACAACAGTCCCAGCGTGGTCATCGCGACTCCCGATTTATTACCGATTCGGCACTATCCCTGATCGGTAGTATTGGCGGACAGTCGTATGCGCGCAGCGGAATCAACGAAAACGCAGGTGAGGACGGTTACGAGAGACGCAGGACGAGCGACTCCCACACCTCGCGGCCGGTATCGGACAGTGTCAGCAGGACACTGCGACGGTCACCCGGGGCCGGCCGGCGGTACGCGAGATTGCGCTCGACGAGACGGTCGACGAGGCGCGTGGTCGACGACGGGGTCGTACCGGTGCGGGCGGCGAGTTCACCGACCGTGGCACCCTCGACCGAGGCCAGGAGCCGTAGGGCACGGAAGTGCTCGACGGTGAGGTCGTGCTCGGCGAGCGCCGGAGCGAGCACGTTCATGACGAGGTCGTCGGCTTCGCACACGGCCGCGAAAGCGGTGCGCGCCGGCGCCTCCCGCAGGTCCGCGTTCGCGTCCATCGCCGCCCCGATCCTCGACTGTGTCATCGCAATCCGCGACCACTCTATCGCGTTCCCTCGCGGACGCGAGCGCTCTCCGCGTACGCTCGGTCGTACACGGTCCGTAGTGCAGGACTTCAGACGAGCGGACGTCCATGAGCGAGTACACCGTTGGGTTGTTGTATCCCCGACGTGGCCCCGCGGGGCTGTTCGGTCCGTCGTGCCTCAGTTGCACGACGCTGGCCGCCGACGACATCAATACCCGGGGCGGAATCCTGGGGCGCGAGTTGGCCGTCCGCCCCATCGACTCGGCCACCGGCGTCGCGAACGTGACCCGCGAGGTCGAGACTCTGCTGGCAGCGGGCGAGATCGACGCCATCGTGGGCTGGCACACCTCGGACGTGCGGCGGGCCCTCTCCGCGCGCCTCGACCTGCGGGTGCCCTACGTCTACACGGCGCTCTACGAGGGCGGGGAATCGACCGCCGGCGTCTTCCTCACTGGTGAGACGCCCGAGGAGCAGATCCTTCCCGCGCTCGAATGGCTCCGTCGAGAACGCGGCCTGCGCCGCTGGTGGATCGTCGGCAGCGACTACCTCTGGGCCCGCGACAGCGCGAAGGCCTGCGTGCGCTTCGCCCGGCGCCTCGGCGACGACCTCGTCGGCGCACGCTTCGTCCCGGTCGGCACCGTGGACTTCTCCTCCGTGATCACCGACATCGCGCGCTCCGACGCCGACGGCGTCCTCATGCTGCTGCTCGGACAGGACGCCGTGGAGTTCAACCGGGCCTTCGCCGCGGCGGGCCTCGACGGGGCATTCGCGCGCTACTCCCCGCTCATGGACGAGCACATGCTCATGGCCTCGGGCCCCGACGCGACGCGCGACCTCTTCGCGTCCGCGGGCTACTTCGATTCCGTGGTCACGTCCGAGTCGATGGAGTTCGGCGCGCGCTACTTCGGCCGGTTCGGCCCGGACGCCTGTACGCCCACGTCGATGGGCGAATCCTGTTTCGAGGGCATGCTCCTGCTGGAGTCCCTGTTGTCGACGGTGCGCAGCACGGACGTCCGCGACATCATGGCGGGGGTGGGCGGCGTGCACTACGAGGGTGCCCGCGGCAACATGGCGCTCCGCGACGGCCACGCGCATCAGCGCATGTACCTGGCGCGGGCGGAGGGCTGCGACTTCGACGTGATCGACCAGCTCTGACGGCGCAGCGCACCGAGTGGAGTCGTCGCTCACGGCGCCGCCGGCGACTCCGCAGCCGCGAAGGGCGCGCACTGCGCAACCAGTCGAGCGTAGACGGGCGCAGTCCGACCCCTGCGCGCTTCGTCCCGCTTCAAGGTCACCGTGCCGCGGCAGCGCGACGTCGAACCGGTGGCGGTCGCCACCGTGAAGGTGACGGCGTGATCCACGCTCTCCCCCTGATACGGCGCATGCATCGACGTTCCCGCCGAGTGATCGGACGGATCCACGATGACCGAGCCGGACTGCAGCATCGCGGGTCGAGACCTCATAGCGCGCGACACGACGTCGTCGGCGCCCGTGGTCGCATGCGTGTCGCCGGCGATGACCGCCGCGATGGGCACACCCACACAGAACCAGGCGATGACGAACAGCACCGACCTCCACCACGGCCACCGCCCCGCCCATCGCGCCTTCCACAGGATGAACGGCAGAAAGGCCACCGCGATGGCTACCACCACCCAGACGGCCCGCCATCCACCGACCGAGGACGCGGCGACGTCCGACATCTCCACCCACGGCGTGTCGATCACCATGCCGAGCCCTCGAAACCCCGCGCTCCGACGCACGCCCCCGTAGGCGTCCATCCATTCGGCATCACACATACAGAATACTGCGTGGCGAAGACGGGACGGTCACAGGCCACGCCACCCCTGCCTCGTTCACCACGGAGGGACGCCGATACGGCGAAGGCCCGGATCGCAGGATCCGGGCCTTCCGTTGTACCCCCGATGGGATTCGAACCCACGCTACCGCCGTGAGAGGGCGGCGTCCTAGGCCGCTAGACGACGGGGGCTAGAACTGATGCCGCTGCGCCGAAGCGCCGCAGCAGTCCGATGAAGGTAGCACACCTGCACCGGAACGTACCCCCGATGGGATTCGAACCCACGCTACCGCCGTGAGAGGGCGGCGTCCTAGGCCGCTAGACGACGGGGGCTAGGACTGCGCCCTCCGCACGCGGAGGGCGCTGTCACGCTGGCCTACCAGGACTCGAACCTAGAATGGCTGAACCAGAATCAGCTGTGTTGCCAATTACACCATAGGCCAATGACTCTCCCCGAGGCCGTTTCCGACCTCGTTTTGAGCCGCGATCCAGCTTACCCAGCCGCGCTGGGAACGCCAAATCGCCAGGTCATCCCCTACTGCTGGGCGGCACCGTCGGCGGGCACCAGGACGCGGGCGGCCGCGAGACGCGCCAGGGTGCGCTCGCGGCCGAGCAGCTCCAGCGATTCGAACAGGGGCGGGCTGATGGGCGAGCCGGTGACGCCCACGCGGATCGGGGCGTAGGCCTTGCGCGGCTTGAGTTCCAACTCGTCGATGAGCCGGCCCTTGAGGGCGCCCTCGATGGTCGCGGTGGTCCAGTCCGTGAGCGCGTCGAGTACGGCGATGCTCTCGTCCAGCACCTGACCGGCGTCGGCCTTGATGTTCTTGGCCGCGGCCGCGGGATCCACGGCGAAGTCGGCCTCGTCCACGTACAGGAACTTCAGCAGGTCCCAGGCGTCCGAGAGCACCACGATGCGGGTCTGGACGAGTTCCGCGGCGGTAGCGAACTCCGGGCCCAGCCGCGCACCGTCGACGTAGCCCCGGTCCACGAGAAAGGCCCGCAGGCGCGCCTCGAAGTCCGCGGGCGCGAGCAGTCGGATGTGCTCGGCGTTGATCGCGTCGGCCTTCTTCTGGTCGAAGCGGGCGGGGTTGGAGTTCACCCGGTGCACGTCGAAGGCGGCGATCATCTCGTCGAGGCTGAAGACGTCGTTGTCCGGCGAGATGCCCCAGCCGAGCAGCGCGAGGTAGTTGAGCAGGCCCTCGGGGAGGAAGCCGCGGTCGCGGTGGTGGAAGAGGTTCGACTCGGGATCGCGCTTGGAGAGCTTCTTGTTGCCCTCCCCCATCACGAAGGGCAGGTGCCCGAACTCGGGGGTGCGCTCGGCGACGCCGATCTCCGCCAGCGCCTCGTACAGCGCGATCTGGCGCGGCGTGGAGCTGAGCAGGTCCTCGCCGCGCAGCACGTGCGTGATCCTCATCATCGCGTCGTCGACGGGGTTGACGAGGGTGTACAGCGGGTCGCCGTTGGCGCGGGTGAGCGCGAAGTCGGGCACGCTGCCCGCGGCGAAGGTGGTCTCGCCGCGCACCATGTCGTTCCAGGTGAAGTCGTGGTCGGGCATCCGCAGGCGCACGACGGGGCTGCGCCCCTCCGCCAGGTAGGCGGCCTTCTGCTCCTCGGTGAGGTCGCGGTCGAAGTTGTCGTAGCCCAGCTTCGGGTTACGGCCCGCGGCGACGTGCCGCGCCTCCACCTCCTCGGGCGTCGAGAAGGCCTCGTAGGCGAAACCGCCCTCGACGAGGCGCCGCACGACGTCCAAGTGCAGGTCCTTGCGCTCGGACTGCCGATAGGGGCCGTACGGTCCGCCCACCTCGGGCCCCTCGTCCCAGTCGAGTCCGAGCCAGCGCAGCGACTCGAGGATCGCGGCGTAGCTCTCCTCGCTGTCGCGGGCGGCGTCGGTGTCCTCGATGCGGAAGACGAAGGTGCCGCCCGTGTGTCGCGCGTGGGCGAAGTTGAACAGCGCGGTGCGCACCATGCCGACGTGCGGCGTGCCGGTGGGCGAGGGGCAGAAGCGCACCCGGACGGAACCGGGCGCGGCGGCGTTCGACGGTGCGGCGGAAGACTCAGTCACGGGGTCCAGGGTAGTCGCCGCGCGCAGCGCGTCCGTTCACGAGTGCGCCGCGACCAGCGCCCGGATCTTCTCGAGCTGGAGCGCGGAGACCTCGTCCGCGCGCTCGTCCTCGGCGAAGACGTTGGAGCAGATGATCGCGTCCTCCCGGGCGAGGAAGCCCGACGCGCCGAGCACGCCGAACAGTTCGTCCCAGTCGACGTCGCCGTCGCCGATCGTGAGGTGCTGGTGCACGCGGACCGCGTTGCCCGGCGGGTTGGTGATGTACCGCAGACCGTGCGACCGGTGGTGGTCGAAGGTGTCGGCGGCGTACACGGCGCCGAGCCGCTCCCCCAGTTGCGGGATCAGCGAGGCGGCGCGGTCGCCGTAGTGGAAGGTGTGGCTGCCCACGTAGACGAAGCCGACGGCGGGCGTGTCCAGCCCACGGATGATCCGCCAGGCCTCGAGCCCGTCCTCGACGAAGTCGTCGGGGTGCGGGTCGATGTTGAGCGTGACGCCCTCGCGCTCGAGCAGCGGCACGATCTCCTCCATGGACCGGTAGAACGCGGCTTCGGATTCCTCGGCGCGTTCGGGCCGGCCGCTGAACTCGGTGTTGATCACGGGGACCTCGAGCTCGGCGGCGATCGCGATGATGCGCCGGAAATTCCGGACGGCGGTCTCACGCTGCGGCTCGTCGGGCCACGAGATGCGCTGCACGGGAAGGAGCGACGTGACCCCGACCCCCGCGTCGGCGGCGCGCTTGCGCACCCGGGCGAGCTGCGCCCGGTCCACGCGCGGATGCGCGAAGAACGGGATGAAGTCGGCGTGCGGTGTCAGCTGGATCCACTCGTAGCCGGCTGTGGCGGCCACGTCGAAGAAGTCCTCGAAGTCGTGCGTCGAGTGGTACGGAGTGGGGTCGAGGGCGATGCGGACCACGGTGCCCCCCTAGGCGCGCTCGGCGTAGAACGCCGGCATCTCGGGGAGCTCGACGGGCACGGGGCCGGCCGTCTCCAGGGCCTGCACGCCGGCGGCGCAGCACACCGCCACCTTGTAGCCGTCGAAGGCCGACGGCCCGGCGATGGTTCCCGCCTTAGCGGCGTCGACCCAGGCCTGCACCTGACGGTCGTACGCCTCCCGGAACCGGGTGGTGAAGTCCGCGTGGTCGGCGACCGAGAACCGGCCCTGCTGCCACATCTGCAGGCCCGCGGGCTCGCCGATCCGGGCGACGCCGCGCTCGAAGACCGCCTCGGTCTCGACCTGGTAGCCGAATTCGATGGAGACGTTCATCTCGACGTCGACGAGCACACCGTTGTCGAGCTCGATCAGCACCAGGATCGGCTCGCGCAGGTGCTCCGGGCTCCGCGAGTTGCGGCGCGGGTACTTCACCTCGACCGAGGTCACGACCCCGCCGGCCAGCCACGGCACGACGTCGAACTCGTGCACCACGGAGTCGTTGATGAGCATGGTCTGCACGTAGCTCTCGGGCACGGAGGCGTTGCGGTGGCGGGCGTGCAGCATGACGAGCTCGCCGGCGGGCTTGGCCGCCACCACCTTCCGCAGCTCCTCGTACTCGCGGTCGAAGCGGCGCATGAAGCCGACCTGGATCAGCTGTCGGCCGCCGGCCATCTCGGCCTCGACGACGCGCCAGGAGGATTCGGGGTCCTGGGTGAGCGGCTTCTCGCAGAGCACGGGCAGGCCGGCGGCGAGGACCTTCAGCAGGGCCTGCTCGTGGAACTGCCCCGGGGTGGCGACGAGGACGGCGTCGACGACGCCGGAGGCGAGGGCCGCGTCGAGGTCGGCGAATCCGGCGGCGCCGGGCGCGAGTCCGAGGGCGGCGGTCCGGCGCGCCTCGTCGGGTTCGACGACGGCGGAGACGGTCGCCCCCGCGATGGTGGTGGCGATGCGCCCCACGTGGTCGGCGCCCATCATGCCGGCGCCGACCACGGCGACGCGGAGGTCGTTGGTCATGGTGCGGTGTCTCCTTGCAGGTCTCGGTCCCGGGATGCGGGTCAGCGGGTGCGGGTGAGCGGGTGGCAGCCGAAGATGTGCTGCCGGGTACGGGTCGCGATGCCCGCCGGCAGGTCGATGTCGCAGCCGGGCATGTCCTGTTCGACGATGGCGAACAGGTCCGGGTTGATCCGCAGCGCCGCCTCGATCACCGGGGCGAAGTCCGGAATCCCGTTCGGCGGCTCGACCATGATCGCGGAGGCCGCGTCGGCGAACGGGGTGTCGTTCTTGAGCACCTCCCAGATCAGAGCCGGGTCGATCTGCTTGAGGTGCAGGTAGCCGATGCGCTCCGGATGGCGCTGCATGAGGGCCACGTTGTCACCGCCGTAGTACGCGAAGTGACCGGTGTCGAGGCAGAGGTTGAGGTAACGCGGGTCCGTCTCGGCGAGGAGCCGCTCCACCTCGCCGGTGGTGCCGACGTGGCTGTCGGCGTGCGAGTGGAACTGCTGCTTGATCCCGTACTCCTCCGCCAGGGCCTTGCCGAGCCGATCGTGGCCGGCGGCGAGGGCCTTCCACTGGTCGTCGTCGAGCGTCCGGGATTCGAGGGCCTCACCCGTGAGATCGGAGCGCCAGAGATCGGGGATGACGACGATGTGCTCGGCGCCCAGGGCGCCCACGAGCGTCGCGACCTCGCTCACCTGCTTCCAGGCGCGGTCCCACTGATCGGCGCCCTTGTGGAAGCCGGTGAAGATGGTGCCGCCCGACAGCTCGAGGTCCCGCTTGTCGAGTTCGTCGCGCAGACGCTCGGGGTCGGTCGGCAGGTAGCCGTACGGGCCCAGTTCGATGTAGTGGTAACCGGCCTCGGCCACCTCGTCGAGGAAGCGTTCCCACGGAGTCTGCCGCGGGTGGTCCGGGAACCAGACGCCCCACGAGTCGGGGGCGGTGCCGATCCGGAGGCCCTCGGTGTGGGCGGCTGCGGAGGCGGTCGTGCCCAGGGTGTCGGTCATGTCGGTGGTCCTTACGTGGGTCGTGCGGAGTGGTGGGCGCTGGTGTCGGGCGCGGCTCAGCCGAGCAGGGGTCGCTGCGCCTTCTGCTGCTCGAGGTACTCGGCGCGGGCGGTGGCGGTGCTGTCGATCGCGGAGACCGCGGCGACGGGCACGTCCCACCAGCCGTCGCCCTCGGGGGCGTAGAGATACGGGTCGTTGTGGATCTGGATGACGGTGGGGCCGGACGCCGCCTTGGCTGCGCGCACGGCCTCGGTGAGCGCCGCCACCGAGCCCGCCCCGGGCGCGATGTCGATGACCCGCGCGCCGTAGCTGCGGGCGTTCGCCGCGAGGTCGACGGGGAGGAAATCGCCGCGTTCGAGATCCGGCGCGGGGACACCGCCGGACTCGTCGGCGGTGCGGTAGCGGGTGCCGAACCGCTGCGATCCGACGGTCTCCGAGAGATGACCGATCGACGCGTAGCCCTGGTTCTCGACGATCACCACGATCAGCTTGATGCCCTCCGCGACCGCGGTCACCAGCTCGCTGTTCAGCATCAGGTACGAACCGTCGCCGACCATGACGACCACGTCGCGGTCGTCGCCGAGGGCGAGCAGCCCGCGCTTGGCGCCGAGGCCGCCGGCGATCTCATAACCCATGCAGGAGAACGCGTACTCGACGTGGTAGCCGAGCGGATCCCGCACCCGCCAGAGCTTCTGCAGGTCTCCCGGCAAGGAGCCCGCGGCCTGGATGATCACGTCGGCGGGGTCCATCGCGGCGTGCACCGCGCCGATCACCTCGGGCTGGCCGGGGAGGTCCGCGCCCGTGGGCGCGAGGGCGGCGTCCACGACCGCGTCCCAGTCGGCCTTGACGGCGGCGGCGACGGCGACGGCCTCGTCGGGGACGCGGTAGTCCGCGAGTTCGGTCCGCAGCGCCGCGAGGCCCTCGCGCGCATCGGCGACGAGCGGTAGCTGGGAGCCGTGCTTGTAGGCGTCGAACGACGCGACGTTGAGATTGACGAAACGCACTCCCGCGTCTTGGAATGCGGTACGGCTGGCAGTGGTGAAATCGCTGTACCGGGTGCCGACGCCGATGACCACGTCGGCCTGCGCGGCGACGGCGTTGGCCGCTGCCGTGCCGGTGGCCCCCACACCGCCGAGGTTCAGCGGGTGGTCCCAGGGGAGCACGCCGCCTCCCGCCTGCGTGGTGCCGACGGGGATCGACGTCGCCTCCGCGAACCGCCGCAACTCGTCCTCGGCGCCGGCGTACAGGACGCCACCGCCGGCGACGATCAGGGGACGCCGTGCGCCGCGGATCGCCGCGGCGGCGCGGGCGAGCGGTCCGCGCTCGGGCAGGGGCCGGCGCAGGTGCCACTCGCGGTCGGCGAGGAACTCCTCGGGAACGTCGACGGCCTCGGCCTGGACGTCCTCCGGGAGGGCGATGGTCACGGCGCCGGTCTCCGCGGGGTCCGTGAGTACCCGCATCGCGGCGAGCGCGACGGAGAACAGCTGCTCGGGCCGCTGCACCCGGTCGAAGAACCTCGACAGCGGCCGGAAGGCGTCGGAGACCTGCAGCCCGATGTCGTGGGGGTGCTCGAGCTGCTGCAGCACCGGATCGGCCACGCGGGTGGCGAACGTGTCGGACACCAGGAGCAGGGCGGGCAAGCGGTTCGCGGTCGCGAGCGCGGCGCCGGTCAGCATGTTGGCGGCGCCGGGACCGACCGAGGCGGTGCACGCGTACGTGCCGCGCCGGCGGTGCATGCGGGCGTAGCCGACGGCCTGGTGCACCATGGCCTGCTCGTTGCGGGCCTGGTGGTAGGGCATGAGACCGGCGTCGGTAGCCGCGTACTGCAACAGCGCCTGGCCCACACCGGCGACGTTCCCGTGGCCGAAGATGCCGAACGTCGCGGGCACTGTGCGCTCGCGCACCTCGGTCACGGTCCCGTCGGCGTGCACCGTCTCGTCCACGGTCCACTGGTGCGCCAGGAACTCGATGAGGGCCTGGCCCACGGTCATCCGCCGGGTGCTCATCGCTCGTCTCCTTCGGTCGGTGCAGCCGTGTAGGGCAGCCGCGGGTCGGGGCCCTGCGCGGGCCAGGTGTCCCGCAGCCATGCCTGCCGCGGGTCGTCGCTGATCAGCCACACCCGGTCGGGGTCGGGGCCGGCCATGACGTTGAGGTAGTAGAGGTCGTACTCGGGTGCGGCCATCGCCGGGCCGTGGTATCCGAAGGGCACGAGGGCGATGTCGCCGGTGCGGACGAGGGCGTGGGTGTCGATCTCCCCCGCCGCCGACGAGTAGGTGACGAAACTGCCGAAGGCGTCGGCGGTCTCGGGGACGGTCCCGGCGGGCAAGCCACGGGCGGGCGCCGCCTCGAAGTAGTAGATCTCCTCGAGGCGCGACTCGTGGCCGGCGATGTGCTCGTCGTGCTTGTGGGCCGGGTGGCTGCTCCAGTTCCCGCCCGGGGTGATCACTTCGCACACGATGAGGGCCGCCGCATCGAGCGCGCCCGGGGTACCGAAGTTGTGCACCTGCCGGGTGTCCCGACCCGCGCCGCGCACCTCGACGGGCACCTCGCCCGCAGCGACGTGCCGGGTGGGACGGCGCTGCGAGGTCGGGGCCTCTGCGATCGCCACGCGCGCCGGGCCGCGCAGGCTGAACCCGCCACCGGCGCCGACGTACAGGACATCGGTGGGGCCGTCGAAGACGGAGGCTCGCCCGGGGAGCGTGACGACGGCGCCGGCATCGAAGCCCGCAGCGGCGGCCGCGTCGAGCTCGACGACGACACGGCCCGAGAGCGGCACGACGATGCGCTCGATGTCACCGCCGGGCAGGGGCATCGGTTCGTCTCCGACGTCCGCGACGCGGATCCCCGTGTGCGCCCAGCCGGGGAGGGAACCGTCGACCACTGACTCCCACCCGTCGCGCGCCAGCGCGCCTCGGGCGTGGAACCATTCGTTGGGCGTCGTCGCCATCGCCGTCCTCTCTCGTCAGTCCTCGCGGACGATGTTGCTGCCGTTGTCGGCCCGCGTCAGTCGTTCTGCGGGAATCCCAGGTCGACCCCGCCGTGGCTCGGGTCGAGCCACCGGCTCGTGATGGCCTTGAGCTGCGTGAAGAACTTGACGCCCTCGGCGCCGTGCGCCTTGGTGTCGCCGAACATCGAATCCTTCCAACCACCGAAGCTGAACGTGGCCACGGGAACCGGGATCGGGACGTTGATGCCCACCATGCCCACACGGATGTCCTTCTGGAACCGGCGCGCGGCACCACCGTCGTTGGTGAAGATCGCGGTGCCGTTGCCGAAGGCGCCCGCGTTGATGAGGTCCACGCCCTCCTCGTAGGAGGCGACGCGCACCACAGCGAGGACGGGTCCGAAGATCTCCTCGGTGTACACGCGGGAGGTGGTCGGCACGCGGTCGATCAGGGTCGGTCCGAGCCAGAAGCCGCCCGCGTCGCCGTCGGGGTTCACGTCGCGGCCGTCGACCACGACATCCGCACCGTCCTCGATCGCGACGTCGATGTAGGAGGCGACCTTGTCGCGGTGCACCTGCGTGACCAGCGGGCCCATGTCGCAGCCGCGGCGGCCGTCGCCGATCCGGAGGCCGGCCATGCGGGCCGAGATCTCCTCGATCAGCGCGTCCGCGACGGGCTCGACCGCGACGACGACCGAGATCGCCATGCACCGCTCGCCGGCCGATCCGAAGCCGGCGTTGATCGCGGCGTCGGCGGTCAGGGCGAGGTCGGCGTCGGGCAGCACCAGCATGTGGTTCTTGGCGCCGCCGAGGGCCTGCACCCGCTTACCGTGCGCGGTGGCGGTCTCGTAGACGTACCGGGCGATGGGCGTCGAGCCGACGAAGGAGACGGCGGCGACGTCCGGGTGGGTCAGCAGGCCGTCGACCGCCTCCTTGTCGCCGTTGAGCACGGTGAAGACGCCCTCGGGCAGGCCCGCCTCGCGCCACAGCTCCGCGATCCAGATCGCGGCCGACGGATCCTTCTCGCTGGGCTTGAGCACCACGGCGTTGCCCGCAGCGATCGCGATGGGGAAGAACCACGCGGGCACCATCGCGGGGAAGTTGAACGGGCTGATCACCGCGACCACGCCGAGCGGCTGACGAGTGGAGTAGACATCGATCCCGGAGGACACCTGCTCGCTGTACTCGCCCTTGAGGTGATGCGCCATGCCGCAGGCGAACTCGACGACCTCCTGGCCGCGGCTGATCTCGCCCAGCGCGTCCGAGAGGACCTTGCCGTGCTCGCTCGTGATGATCTCGGCGAGCTCGCCCTTGCGGGCGTGGAGCAGCTCGCGGAAGGAGAACAGCACGGCCTGCCGCTTGGCGAGGGACAGTTCCCCCCAGCTCTCGGACGCCCGCTTGGCGGAGGCCACGGCGGCGTCGATCTCGGCGCGGTCGGCGAGTGCGACGCGCTTGGTCACGACGCCGCGGGCGGGGTCGTAGACGTCGGCGGTCCGGCCACTGGTGGACGGGTACTCGGCGCCGTCGATCCAGTGCGGGACGACGGTGAGGGTCTCGGTGGTGGTCATCGAGCTGGCTCCTTCACGGAGGTGGTTGCGGGTGGTCAGGCGCCGTGCACGAGGCCGGCGGCGGTGTCGACGGCGGCGGTCACGTCGCCGTCGCGGGGGTAGAGCAGGGTGCGCCCGACGACGAGGCCGTGCACCCCGGGAAGGGCGAGGGCCTTGGCCCACGAGGCGTAGACGGCGGCGGGGTCGCCGCCGGGATCGCCGCCGAGAAGCAGCGTGGGCAGCGTCGTCGCGGCCATCACCCGCTCCATGTCGTCGACCACCGGCAGCTTGAGCCAGCTGTAGGCGGAGGTGTTGCCGAGGCCGGAGGCGATGGCGACCGAGTTGATGACCGCGTCCGTGGACAGGTCGTTGCCGACCTTGCCGTCGGTGCGTCGGCTCATGAAGGGCTCCAGCATGATCGGCAGCTTCGCGGCGGCCGCTGCGTCGACTGCGCGCGCCGTGGCCTCGAGCGTGACGACGGTGGCGGGATCGTCGAGGTCGACGCGCACGAGGAGCTTGCCGAAATCCAGGCCGGCACGGCGCATCGCGGGTACGTCGTAGGACGTGTAGCGGTCGTCCATCTCGAACGCCGCGCCGCGGAGGCCACCGCGGTTCATGGAACCGACCACGATCTTGTCGTCGAGCAGGCCCAGCAACGCGAGGTCCTCGATGACGTCCGGGGTGCCGAGCACGCCGTCGACCCCGGGCCGGGAGAGCGCGAGCGCCATGCGCTGCAACAGCTCGTACCGGTCCGCCATGGCCATGGCGTCGGAGCCGACTCCCAGCGCGCCACGGGCGGGGTGGTCCGCGGCGACGATGAGCAGTCTGCGGTCGCCCCGGACGAGGGGACGGCGGATGCGTGCGCCGAGCACGTCGGCGATGGCGTCGGGGCTTTCGTGCCGGGCGACGCGCAGGCGATCGAAGTCGGCGGCACCGAGAGGGCCGGCCGTGGGCGTGATGGGATCAGACATGGTCGGCGCCTCGTTCCTCGATGACGGTCTCCACCTCTGCGGTGGTGGGCATGGCGGTCGAGCATTCCCGGCGCGAGGCGACGATCGCCCCCGCGACGTTGGCGAACCGGAGCACGCGCTCGAGCGGCCACCCCGCAAGCAGACCGTGACAGACGGCGCCGCCGAAGCCGTCCCCGGCGCCGAGCCCGTTGATCACCTCCACGAAGTGCGGCGCGACCTCGACCCGCTCGTCGCGGGTCTTCGCCAGGACGCCCTTCGGCCCCTGCTTGACCACCGCGAGTTCGACGCCGCGCTCCAGCAGCGCGTCGGCGGCCCGGTCGGGCTCGGTCTCACCGACCGCGACCTCGCACTCCTCGCGATTGCCGATGGCGACGGTGACGTGCTCGAGCGCCTTGCCCACCTCCTGGCTCGCGACCTCCGCCGACTCCCAGAACATCGGGCGGTAGTCGAGATCGAGCACGGTCAGCGGGGCACGGCCGCGGGCGTTCCACGCGGTGTGGTGCGCGGAGCGGCTCGGCTCACGCGACAGTCCGGTGACCGTGGCCCAGAAGATCCGGGCCGACCGGATCGCACCGAGGTCGAGCGCGTCGTCGTCGACCATGAGGTCCGGCGCGATCGGATCGCGGTAGAAGTACAGCGGGAAGTCGTCCGGCGGGAAGATCTCGCAGAAGGTGACCGGGGTGTTCAGGCCGCGGACCTCGCCGACGTACCGGTCGTCGACGCCGAGGCGCACCAGTTCCTGGTGGACGAAGCGCCCGAACGGATCCGCACCGGTCGCGGTGATGACCGCGGACCGTCGGCCGTGGCGTGCGGCGGCCACTGCGACGTTGGTCGCGCTCCCGCCGAGGTACTTGCCGAAGGTCTCGACCCGGTCGAGCCCGACACCGTCCTGCAGGGGGTAGATGTCGACCCCCACCCGCCCGATAGTGAGCAGGTCGAACGGGGCACCGTGGGTACCGGCGTCAGTCATGTGGGAGGCCCTCCTTAGCCTGGTCCCGGACGAGATGTGGATCACTCCCGCTCGTTTGTCCTGTCAATCTAACAGAAGGTGCCGACATACTTCAATAGCCTCTCAACTGCACAGATCATTGAAATGAAGGCGAGCGCTCCGCGCCGGAGCCGGATCCCCGAGACGAACATGATCGAGATATGTGCGGACATAGACCTGCTCGTGAAGCAAGGCGCGATTGTACGAACAAAGAGAGATCAGCGGCCGCGTTTCGCCGTTCGGTGCACTAGACTGCATCGCATGTCGCCTGCCCCGGTCTCGGTCGAACTGGACCGCACCAGCCCCGTGCCCTTGTACTACCAGCTGGCGCAGGCCCTCGAGCGGTCCATCCTGAACGGCGAGCTCGTCCCCGGGGATCGGATCGAGAACGAGATCGACCTCGCCAAGCGCCTCACCCTGTCCCGCCCCACCGCCCGCCAGGCGATCCAGGCCCTCGTGGACAAGGGCTTGCTGGTCCGCAAGCGCGGCGTCGGCACCCAGGTGGTGCGCAACGAGGTGCACCGCGCCGTGGAGCTCACCAGCCTCTACGAGGACCTGATCGCCGCGGGGCAGACCCCGTCGACGGAGCTGCTCGACTACCGCCTCGGCCGGCCGGACGAGGAGATCGCGGACGAGTTGGGCATCGAGCACGATGCACAGGTGGTCTCGATCCGGCGCCTGCGCAGCGCGGACGACGTGCCGCTCGCGATCCTCACCAACTACATCCCCGCCGAGCTCGCACCGGCCCCCGACGAGTTGCAGAGCAAGGGCCTGTACCAGTGCCTGCGCGGACGCGGCATCACGATCGCCCAGGCGCAGCAGCGGATCGGCGCGCGTATCTCCGACGACGAGGAGTCGCGCCTCCTCGACGAGCCGGCCGGCGGCGCCGTGCTCACCATGCAGCGCGTCGCCTTCAACGAGTCCGGCACCGCCATCGAGCTGGGACGGCACGTGTACCGCGCATCGCGGTACTTCTTCGACGTCTCGGTGTTCAGCCGCTAGCCGTCCACCGCCGCGAGATTGGGCGGCACGACGATCTGGATCGCGGTCGGCCGCGGCCGGTGCGGACCGTCGATCGCGCCGTGGAAGGCCATGATCGCGTGGGCGGCGCCGCGCAGATCCGCCCGCAGGTCGTGGTGCAGCACCGCCGAGATCCGCCCCGCCAGCAACAGTTCGCGGTTCGATTCGGCGAGATCGTGGGCGATGTAGCCGCGATACCTCCTCCCCACCTCATCGAACGCCGCGACTATCCCCCGGTTGCCGCCACCCGGTGAGTAGACCGCGACGATGTCCGGGTCGCTCGCGAGCACCGCGGCGACCTCCCGATGGCACACCGCATCGAGGCCGCCCGTATCGACGATGCCGACGATCCGCCGCGCCGGGTCGGTCCGGTGGATCTCGCTGCGGAACCCCGTCTCCCGTTCCTCCTCACCCCGGAAGAGACGGCCGCTGGTGACGACGAGCAGGGCTCCGCGCGACTCCCCCACCCACTGGGTGACGAGGTGCGCCGCGGTCACGCCCGCGGCGCGGTTGTCCATGCCCACGTATGCGATCCGGGCGCTCTGCGGAACGTCGGTGACGACGGTGACGACGGGGATGCGGCGCGCGGTCAGGCGCGCGATCGCCGCCGCGACCGCGGGTGTGTCCGGAGCCTTGAGGACGACGCCGTGGCTCCCGCGGCGCGCGATGCCGTCGAGCTCCGCGACCAGCTCCTCCGGCTGCCACGCCTCCCGCACGTGGTAGCGGGCGCGAAAGACCGCCGGGCGCAGGGTGGGCAGCTCGGCCTCCAGCGCGGCGCGCGTCAGGTCCGAGAACCGGCGCGGAGTCTCCATGACCAGATCGAGCATGAACCGGCGACCCGACAGCCGCAGTTGCGAGCGCTGCCGGTCGAGATCGGCGATCGCCTGCCGGACCTGTGCCGCCGTTCCCTCGCGCACCCCGACGCGGCCGTGGAGCACGCGGTCGACAGTGGCCTCGCTGACGCCCGCCTGTTGCGCGATCTCGCGGATCGGATGGGAGTGCGCCACCGCGGGCCTCCTCGTGCTGAGGGATTCTTGAGGGTTTTCCGGGGTAGCCGGAACCTCGACAGCTTGCCACGATGAATCCGGGGCGGACACCGATTCCCCACTCCCGCTTCGCATCGACGTCAGGAAAAGCGATATGTCCACCACCTTCCCGGACCGGACCGGGGCGCCGGACCGCACGGGCCGGATCAGCGAGGCCGACTGCCGCCTCGAGGAGTTCACGGCGCAGCTCGAGTTCGAGACCGACCTGGCCTCGTATCCCTTCGCGGACCGGGCGGTGCGCGGGGTCCTGTTCTACGGCGCCGCGGCCACGGAGGCCGCCGCCGATCCGGACAAGCGCGAGCAGCTGTCCGGCGAGCTGGCGCGCGCGCTCCTGACCGGCCCGGGCATCGTCGTCTTCGACGGTGCCTTCGACCACCGGCACGGCCTCGACGAGTCGACAGCACTGTTCACCGCCATGATCGCCGAACAGCGCGCGGTCGGCTCCGGCGGCGGCGACCATTTCGCCGCGCCGGGCGCGAACGACCGGATCTGGAACGCCCTGACCAAGCACGCGCTCCGCGATCCCGCTTCGTTCGCCCGCTACTACGCCAACGATGTGCTCGCGCTGGTCGCGACCGCGTGGCTGGGCCCGATGTACCAGGTGACGTCCGCGATCAACGTGGTGAACCCCGGCGGGGCGGCGCAGTCCCCGCACCGCGACTACCACCTCGGATTCATGGAACCGGAGACGGCGCAGCGTTTCCCACGGCACACGCACCAGCTCTCCCCAGCGCTCACCCTGCAGGGCGCCGTCGCACAGGTGGACATGCCGGTCTCATCGGGCCCTACCCTGTACCTGCCGTACTCCCAGCGCTACGAGCCCGGGTACCTCGCCTTCAACCTCCCGGAGTTCCGGGACTACTTCGAGGCGAACCACGTTCAGCTCCCGCTGCGCGCCGGAGACGCCGTCTTCTTCAACCCGGCGCTGTTCCACGCCGCGGGCTCGAACCGATCGGCGAGCATCCGCCGGATGGCCAACCTGCTGCAGATCAGCTCGGCGTTCGGGCGCGCGATGGACGCGGTGGACCGGTCCGCGATCCTCCGCGCCGTCTACCCCGAGCTGCAGGGGTTCGCCGCCACCGGAGACGCTCGCGCCGTGGAGAACCTCGTCGCCGCCTCGGCCGAGGGGTACGCGTTCCCGTCGAACCTGGACCGGGACCAACCGCTCGGCGGCATGCACGGCGAGACGCAGGCGGAACTGACCCGCCGCGCGCTGGCGTCCGGTCTGGACCCGGTGGCCTTCGCGGCCGAACTGGCCGCCCTCGACGAGCGGCACCGCCCGTGACCGGGCGGCCCGCCGATCTCGCGGACAGGGTCGTCTTCGTATCGGGCGGCAGCAGGGGCGTGGGCGCCGCCGTCGTCCGCGCGGCCGCCGCGGCCGGAGCCCGCGTCGCCTTCTCCGGACGGGATGCCGCTGTCGGGGAGGCCCTGCGGTCCGACCTGGCCGCGGAGGGGACTGAGGCGCTGTTCGTTCGCGCCGACGTCGCCGATCCCGCGCAGGCGACGGGATCGGTGGAAGCGGTGGTCGAGCCCCTCGGCCGGGTCGACTGCCTGTGCAACGCGGCGGGACTCACGTCTCGTGGCACCCTGACCGCGACCACGCCGGAGCTGTTCGACGAGCACGTCGCGATCAATCTCCGGGCGCCCTTCTTCACCATGGCCGCCGCGGTGCGCGACATGCGCGCACGCCGCGCCCCCGGCACCGTCGTCAACATCATCTCGATGTCCGCGCACGGAGGACAGCCCTACCTGGCGCCGTACGTCGCCGCGAAGGCCGGGCTGATCGGGCTCACCAAGAACGCGGCCCACGCGCACCGGTTCGACCGGATCCGGATCAACGGCCTCAACATCGGCTGGACCGAGACGGAGGGCGAGGCGCAGGTGCAGAAGCGGTTCCACAACGCTCCCGACGACTGGGCGGAGCAGGCCGGGCGCGGCCTGCCCGCGGGTCGCCTCGCATCCGCCGAGGACGCCGCCGCAGCGGTGATCTTCCTACTCTCGGACCGCAGCGGCGTGGTCACCGGCTCGGTGATCGACTGGGACCAGCAGGTCTGCGGCGCGTACGACTGAGAACTTGCACCTCAGACCTATTTGACCGAACATATTGACATGCTGCGCATCGGATTGCGCCTCCGCACGCAGGAGGCCGCGAGCTTCAGCCGCCCCCTCGCGCTCCTCGTGGCGGGCGCGCTGTTCCTCGAGAACCTCGACGGCACCGTCTTGCAGACCGCCGCGCCGGCGATCGCCCGCGACTTCGGGATCGCTCCGGCGGGCGTCAGCCCCGCGATCGTCGGCTACCTGCTGGCGGTGGCGGTCGCGATCCCCGCGGCGGGGTGGGCCGCCGAGCGGTACGGCACACGTCGCGTCTTCCTGTGGTCCGTCGCGGGGTTCACCGTCGCGTCCGTCGCCTGCGCGCTCGCGCCGGACCTGCGGTGGTTGACCCTCTTCCGCATCGCGCAAGGGATCGCCGGGGCGCTGATGATCCCCGTCGGCCGGATCGCGGTGCTGCGGGCGGTGCGCCCCACCGACCTCCTCGCCGCGATGGCGTACCTGACGTGGCCGTCACTCATCGCGCCGGTGATCGCCCCGTTCCTCGGGGGCGTCATCACCGACGCCCTGGGATGGCGGTGGATCTTCGTGCTCAACGTGCCGATCGGGGTGGCGCTGGCGATCGGCGGGGCGTTCCTCCTCCCCCGGCGCGACGAACGGATCCGTACTCCGCTCGACCGCTGGGGCTACCTGCTCACGGCGGGCGCGGTGGTGTTCCTGACGGGCGGCGTCGAGCTGCTCCAGGGCGGGCGCCCCTGGGCGGTAGCCGGACTGCTGGGCGCGGCCGTCGTACTCGCCGTCGCCGCCGGGCGAGGCATGGGCCGGCGCGCCGATCCGCTGTTCGACCTCGCCGTCATGCGGATCCCGACGTTCCGCGCCGGCAACGTGAGCGGATCGGTCTACCGCGCGGTGATCACCGGCGCGCCCTTCCTGTTCGTGTTGCTCTTCCAGGCGGGGTTCGGATGGAGCGCGGCGACGGCGGGCGCGATGGTGACGGCGGTGTTCATCGGCAACGTCGGGATCAAGCCGCTCACCTCGCCGATCATCCGGCTGCTCGGCTTCCGGCGCACCCTGGTGTGGTCGATCGTCGCGGGCGCGGCGACACTGCTCGCGTTCGCCCGGGTGCACGAGGCGACGCCGACGCCGGTCGTCGCCGCGCTCCTCGTCTTCTCCGGGATGGTGCGGTCCATCGGCTTCAGCGCCTACAACACCGTCATGTTCGCCGACGTACCGCGCGATCTGCTTCCGGCCGCGAACAGCCTGTCGGCGACGCTGCAGCAGGTCGGCACCGCGCTCGGGGTCGCGGCCGCCGCGGCGGCGGTGCGCCTCGGCACCGGTGTCGCGGACCCGGATGCGGTGGAGTCCGCCTACCGACTCGCCTTCGTGCCCTTCGCGGCACTGCTCCTGATCCCGCTGGCCGGAGCGTTGAGGCTGCCCGCGTCGGCCGGTGAGCACGCCGCCGCCCGACGGTGACCGCACCGTCGGGCAGTGGCGGGGCGTTACAGGCGGACCGTGACGCCCTCCGCGGCGGAGCGCCGCGTGGCCGCGAGAGCACGGGCCTGCGCGATCGCATCGGCGCGGCCGAACGGCGGGCTCACCTCTCCGGCGAACGCCGCGCTCGCGGCCTCGAACTCGATCCGGTAGGCGTCCTCGTTGTCCGGGCCCGCTGCGGTGAGCCGGAAGGCTCCGCTCGGGTCTGCGGGCAGACTCTCGGACCGCTCTCCACGGATCACTTCGATGGTGCCCGAGCGGCACAGCCACGGGTCCTCGACGACGATCCGCCCCGAGCTGCCGACGAGCTCGAGCTGATCGCGCCGCTCCAGGTCGAGGCCCACGTCGATGAGCCCCATCGCGCCGGAATCGAGCTCGAACACCGCGGAGGCGCGCAGATCGTGGCCCGCGCCCGTCCCGGTGGGGTCGGCGACCCGCACGGCACGCACCGTCGACGGTTCGCCGCCGAACAGGCGGACCGCACTGACGCAGTATCCGCCGAGATCCGCCAGCGCGCCGCCGCCGAGGTCGGTCGTGCGCCGGATGTCGCCGGGCGGGGCGCTCACGCTGAGCGCAGCGCGGACGAGCGCGAGCTCACCGACCGCGCCCTCCGCGAGCAGTCGACGGACCAGCAGCGTCTGCGGGTGCAGCCGCCACATGAAGCCCTCTATCGCGAGCCGCCCCGCACGCTCCGCGGCGTCGAAGACAGCCGTCGCCTCATCCGGGTCCAGGGTGAGCGGCTTCTCGCACAGCACGTGCTTCCCCGCCTCCAGCGCCCGGATCGCCCACTCACCGTGGAGTGTGATCGGCAGCGGCACGTAGACCGCGTCGATGCCGCTGTCGGCGAGCAGCTCCTCGTAGCTCCCGAACGCGACGGGCACCCCGACCTCGGCGGCGTACGCCGCGGCACGATCGGGCTCGCGCCCGGCGACGGCGACGAGCTCGGCACCGTCGGCCGCAGCGATCGCGCGGGCGGCGACCCGACCGATCCCCGACGTCGACAGCAGGCCCCAGCGCACCGTCACGCGCGGACCTCCACCACGGCTCCGGTGCGGAGCGACTCGGCAGCGGCGTCGGCGAGCAGCAGCGCGGCCCGGCCGTCGTCGAACCCGGGCGACGCGACGCCGCCGGTCTCGGTCATCGTCACGAAGGCGTCGAGCTCGGCACGGTAGGCGGGCGTGTAGCGATCCAGGAAGAAGTTCAGGGCCGGGCCCGCGGCACCGGTGTACGCCGCCCCCGAGAAGTTCACGGAGGTCGCGTGCTGATTGGCCGCGGTGAGCGCGCCCAACGCGCCGAAGGCCTCGAGCCGCTGGTCGTAGCCGTAGGCGCAGCGCCGGGAGTTGGTGATCGTCGCCAGCTGCCCGCCGGCGCCGCGCAGCACCACCATGGCGCCGTCGACGTCGCCGGCCGCGCGGATCTCCGCGGAGACCAGGTTCGATCCCAGGGCCGACACCGCCACCACCTCGCCGAGGAAGGACCGAGCGAGATCGAGATCGTGGATCATCATGTCCCGGAACAGCCCGCCCGACGAGGCGACGTAGTCCGCCGGCGGCGGCGCGGGATCGCGGCTGACGATGGTGAGCTGCTCCAGCGGGCCGACCTCTCCCGCGTCGACGCGACGGCGGACCTCGGCGAAGGAGGCGTCGAACCGCCTGTTGAAGCCGAGCATCACCCTGTCGGTGAGGTCGCCGAGATCGGCGCGGCAGGCGTCGACCCGGGCGATGTCGAGGTCGATGGGCTTCTCGCACAGCACGGTCCGGCCGGTGCGCACCGCTCGGCTGAGCAGGTCCACGTGCGTCGGCGTGGGCGAGGCCACCACGACGGCGTCCACATCGCCGGCCGCGAGGACGTCCTCCACGTCGGTCGCCCACGCCGCGCCGTAGCGCTCCCCGACCTCCCGTGCAGCCGCCTCGATCGGGTCGAAGACCCACGTCAGCTCGGCGCGGTCGCTCACCGCGACGGAATCGGCGTGCACTCGCCCGATCCGGCCGCAACCCAGCACCGCGATCCGGGTCCTGCTCATCGCACCTCCTCCAGTTTCTGCGCTCCGCGCAGCGTCTCGACGGCCAGCGCCACGGATTCGCGCTGGCCCAGCGTGTAGTCCTCGTTCTCGATGGACAGCGGACCGTCGTAGCCCGCGAGGCGCGCGTTCGCGATGAACCGCACCCAGAAGTCGACGCCGTCGGGGTGCCCGGTGCCGACCGCGACGTAGTTCCACGCCCGCTCCTCGGTGCGCGGGTTCGGGACGGTCTCGAGCCGCGAGGCGACCGCAGCGCGGTCCTCGATGCGGGTGTCTTTGGCGTGGACGTGATGGATCGCGCCGTCCAGCGCGCGGATCGCGGCGAGCGGGTCGGCGCCCATCCAGATGAGATGGCTGGGATCGACGTTCGCGCCCACCGCGTCGCCGACGGCGGCGCGCAGCCGTAAGAGGCCGGGGACGCTGTAGACGAGCTGGTTCGCGTGCATCTCGACGGCGATCCGCACGCCCCTGGCACGGGCCTCGTCGGCGATCGGCCCCCACCACTCGATCGCCCGCTCCCACTGGTAGTCCAGGAGTTCCAGATTCTCGGGCGGCCAGACGGTGGTGATCCACGGTGGCACGGTGTCCCCCGGATAGCCGGGAAGGCCGGACATAGTGACGACGGTGCCGATCTCGAACTCCTGCGCGAGCTGGAGAGCGCCGCGCAGGACGGCGGCATCGCGCTCCCCGTGCCGGGGATGCAGCGGGTTACCGGAGGCGTTGAAGGCCTCGAGGCGCAGGCCGCGAGACGCGATGTCGCGGGCCAGGGCCGCACGCGCGCCACCGTCGCTGCGGAGTTCCGCCAGGTCGGCGTGCGGGGCGGGCGACCACCCGCCGTGCACGCCGCCCAAGCCGATCTCGACGGTCTCGACACCGAGGTCCACCGCGGTGTCGAGCGCCTCGGCGCGGGTCAGGTCCGAGAGACTGTCGGTGAGCAATCCGATCTGCACGTCAGCCCCCGATCCCGGACGACGCCGGAACCGAGAGCCCGAACAGACCGCGGCGGCGCACGAAGGAGTCCTCGGGCACCCCGATGTCGGCGAGGCCCGAGGCGCCCGAGGCGAAGAGCGCACCGTCGAGCGGGAGCGGCACCGTCGCGCCGAGGGCGCCCGACGCGTACGCGGCGACCGTGATCTCGAGGATGTGCCGGGCGACTGCGGCATCGACGACGGGGGCGCGGCCGCCGGCGACCGCATCGGCGAAGTCGAGCACGGTCTCCCGCATCGACGCGGCGATGAGCGGCTCCAGTTCAGCTCCCATCGGGAGGTCGGCGGTGCGCGTCCCGGACTTCGTGGTGACGGTGAGAGATTCGAACGGCGCCCACGGCATGGTCCCGTCCGCACGGTAGTGGGCGACGGCCCGGCCGCGATCGCCCTCGACCGCGATTCCTCCCTGGCCCACGCCCCAGCCGATGTTCACCAGCGCGACGCGACGGCCGGCCTCGAGGCGACACAACGCGATTCCGTCAACGGCGTCGCCATCTGTCGCGCTGTCCACGAAGGCCGAGACCCGCTCCGCACGCGCGCCGAGGAGCGCCTCGGCGAGGTACACACCGTGCAGCATGTCGACCAGGACTCCCCCACCCGCCTGCGCGGGATCGTGGCGCCACGCGGGACGGTACCCCGCCGCGCCCGGCAGGTCCAGGACACCCAGCATGTCGACGCGCGCCGTGCGGATCTCACCCAGCTCGCCGGAGTCGATGATCCTCCGGAGCGCCACCACCTCCGGGAAGAACAGGTAGTTCGCGACCACGGCGAGCACCGTTCCCGCTTCCGCGGCGGCCGCGCGCATGGCCTCGGCGTCCGCGGGGACCGCGGCGATCGGCTTCTCGCACAACACGTGCTTGCCCGCGCGGGCGGCGGCGACCGCGACGTCGCGGTGCAGGTGCTGCGGGGTGCACAGGTCGAGCGCGTCGACGTCCTCGCGGGCCAGGAGGTCGGCGACGTCCGCGTGCACCTGCTGCGGCGTGAGTCCTGCGGCGACACGGCCGAGCTCGAGCCGCTCCGGGGTCGGATCGGCGATGCCGACGATGCGGAACCGGTCGTCGGCGGCGAGGTACGCGGGGATGTGAAAGCCCAGGGCGATGTTGCCGCAGCCCACGAGGGCCACGCGGATCGGCTCGGTCATAGTCTCTCGATTCGGGTCGGAGTGGTCAGGCGTCGACGGCGGCGGGGCGCCCGGTCTCGTCGGAGCGGACGGCGGCCTCGACGACGGCGAGGGTCCGGACCCCGTCGGCGACGTCCGGAAGATCAGCGAGATGGGGCCCGGGATCGTCGCCCAGGGCGTCGGCGAACAACGCGAACGCGAAGTCGCGGTAGAGATTCGCGAAGGCGAGTGCGTATCCGTCCGGGTGCCCCGCCGTGAACCGGGCCGCGGCGAGCGCGGCGGGCGTGGCCCCAGGGCCGGACTTGGTCAGGAGGCGGTCCGGTTCGCCGTCCGCGCGCCAGCACAGCGTCTCCGGGGTGTCGTGGTTCCAGGAAAGGCTGCCGCGGTCGCCGTGGACGGTGATCGCGAGCCCGTGGGTCGCCCCCGCGGCCTGCGAGGTCGCCCAGCACCGCCCGCGGGCGCCGCCCTCGAAATCGAGCGTCAGGTAGGCGTTGTCGAAGGCCACGTGCGCCGGATCGACGCGGGCGAGGTCGGCGTGAACCGTCGTGATGCGGCGGCCGGCGACGAACTCCGCGAGATGCACGGCGTGCGTCCCGAGGTCGGCGATCAGCGCGGTGACCCCGCCCTCCGTGCCGTCCACGCGCCACGAGCCGTGCGGTGTGTTCGCCGCGTACATCCCACCGGCGAACCTGCTCTCGACCAGGGTGATCCGGCCGAGGTCGCCCCGGGCGACCATCTCCCTGGCCTGCCGGACCATGGGATAGCCGCTGTAGCAATGGGTGAGCATGAGGCGGCGTCCCGAGCCGGCCACCGCCGCCGCGACCCGTCGGGCGTCTGCGGCGGTATCGGTGAGCGGCTTCTCACAGATCACGTGGAAACCCGCGGCCAGGAGGTCGCACGCGATCTCGGCGTGACTCGACGGCCGGGTCGCGACGATGACCGCGTCCACCCGGTCCGCCCGCGCCGACTCCCCCGCGATGAGGGCGCGGTGGTCGGCGTAGGTGCGATCGGGTGCCACGAGCCACGACCGCCCGGTGGCCGCGTTCGTCGCCGACGTGCGGGAGAAGGCTCCCGCCACGAGGTCCCACACCCCGTCGGTACGGAGCGCGATGGCGTGGGTCTCGCCGATGTAGCTGCCGATCCCACCGCCGACCATCGCGACCCGCAGCCGGCGACCGAAGCGTTCGAGGAGCGTCGCCGTCACTCGCTCACCTGCGCAGTTCGTGGCTGAGCGTCTCGAGCTCGTCGCCGCCCGCCATCTGCGAGGTCAGCTCGTCGAGACTGATCTCGTCGTAGGTGCAGTCGAGCTTCTGGCGTCCGCGGTTGAGCAGGACGAAATGGTCGCCCACCATGTAGGCGTGGTGCGGGTTGTGGGTGATGAAGACGACGCCGAAGCCCTGGTCCCGGGCCGCAGTGATGTATCGCAGCACCATGCCCGACTGCTTGACCCCGAGGGCCGCGGTCGGCTCGTCGAGGATCAGCACGCGTGCGCCGAAGTAGATCGCCCGCGCGATGGCGACGCACTGCCGCTGGCCGCCCGACAGCGAGCTGATCGGAGCGTCCACGTCGGGCAGGTCGATGCCCATCTTGAACAGCTCCTCCTTCGTGGTGGCGCGCATGGTCTGCACGTCCAGGCTCTTGAGGAAACCGGAGCGCAGTTCCTGCCCCAGGAAGAAGTTGCGCCACACCGGCATCAGGCCCACGACAGCGAGGTCCTGGTAGACGGTGGCGATCCCCTTCTCGAGCGCGTCCTTCGGCGAGTCGAGCATCGTCGCCACGCCGTCGACGAGGACCTCACCCTCGCTCGGCTTGTGCAGGCCCGCCATCGTCTTGATGAGCGTCGACTTGCCGGCACCGTTGTCGCCGAGCACGCACGTGACCTCGCCGGGGAAGACCCGGAGGTTGATCCCCTTGAGCGCGATGATGTTGCCGTACTGCTTGCCGACGTCCTTGAACTCGATCAGCGCGACCTTGTCGTCGCCGGTCTCGGGGCTCTCGACCGAAATGTCGTCCGTGGTCATAGGGTCACCTCTTCGCGGCGAAGTTGCGGAATGCGTTGTTGGCGATCACGGCGAACAGCAGCATGATGCCGAGGAAGAACTTGAACCAGTCGGGGTTCCAGCCGGCGTAGACGATGCACTGGTTGACCATGCCGAAGATGAACGCGCCGATCATCGCGCCCACCGCGGTGCCGTAGCCGCCGGTGAGCAGGCAGCCGCCGATGACGGCACCGATGATGTAGAGGAATTCGTTGCCGACGCCCTGGCCGGACTGGACGGTGTCGTAGGCGTACAGCAGGTGCTGCCCGACGAACCAGGCGCAGAAGGCCACGAACATGAACAGACCGATCTTGACCTTGGTGACCGGGACGCCCACGGCGCGTGCGGAATCCTGGTTGCCGCCGACGGCGAAGATCCAGTTCCCGACGCGCGTGCGCATGAGGACGTACGTGGCGACGACCGTGAACAGCACCCACCAGAGGACCGTGACCTTGAGCCCGACCCCGAAGACATGGATCGTCGACGAGAAGACGGCCTGCGCCGACGGGAAGCCCTGCATGTCCGCGATCGTCGGGGTGGCGACCTGACCGGTGACCATCTTGGTCACCGCGAGGTTGATGCCGGTGAGCATGAGGAAGGTCGCCAGCGTGATGAGGAAGCTGGGGATCCTGGTTCGCATCACCATGTAGCCGTTGAAGGCACCGACCGCGAGCGACAGCCCCAGGGCGAGGAGTGATCCCACCCAGGTGTTCAGGTGCAGGTTGTAGGCGAGCATCGACGCCGCGAGGGACGAGAAGGTCACGGCCACACCGGTCGACAGATCGAACTCGCCGCCGATCATCAGCACGGCGACCCCGCAGGCCATGATGCCGATCGTGGAGCTGGCGTAGAGGACGGTGGCGAAGGCCTCCGGGCTGCGGAAGGGCGGCGCGACGATGAGGAAGAAGATCAGGATCGCGATCGCGCCGATCAGCGCACCCACCTCGGGGCGCAGGATCAACCGCTGCAGCGGCTTCTGCTTCTTGACGCGCTCGTCGGTGACGGGCGTGTGCGTGCTCAGATCAAGAGCCTCGTCGGTGGTCATCAGCGGGTACCGCCCTTGGCGAGCTCGGCGACCTTGTCGACATTCGTCTTATCGATGAACGCCGGGCCGGTGAACACCGCCTGGCCGCCGCCGATGGTGTTGCCGTTGATGATCTGCAGCCAGAGCGAATCGATGGCGAGGTAGCCCTGGAGGTAGGGCTGCTGGTCGACGGCCCACGCGACCTTGCCGTTCTGGATCGCGCCGACCAGGGCTGCGTTGGTGTCGAAGGTGACGATCCGGGGCTTGGCACCGGCACTCTCGACCGCCTTGGTGGCCGTCAGCGCGAAGGGCGCGCCCAGCGCCACGACGGTGTCGATGCTCGGGTCCTGCTGCAGCTTGGCGTTGACCTTGGACTGCACATCGGTCATGTCCTCGCCGTTGACGTTGAGATTCTCGACGGTGCCGCCCGCGAGGCCGGTCCGCACGCCCGCACAGCGCGATTCGAGCTGGACCTGGCCTTGCTGCTGGATGATGCAGATAGCCTTCTTGGCACCCTCCTTCGCGAGGCGCTCGCCGACGGCGACGCCCGCGGTGGTCTCGTCCTGGCCGAAGTACTGCTGGATCCCCATGCGGGCGTAGTCGTTGTAGCCGGCGTTGAACGCGGAGACCGGAATCCCCGCCTTCTGCGCGTTCTGCACGACGGCCTGGAAGGCGTTCGGCGTGGAGAGGGTGAGCGCGATCCCGTCGACCTTGCTGTCGATCGCCGCCTGCACGAGGTTCGCCTGGTTCGGGGCCTGCGGGTCGTTGGAGTAGCGGAGGGTGACGTTGTCCTTCTTCGCCGCCATCTCCGCCCCCTTGCGGATGAGGTCCCAGAAGGTGTCGCCGGGCTGCTGGTGCGTGACCATGGCGATGGTCAGGCGCTTCGTGCCCGCCGAGCCGACGCCGGCACCGCCGTCGCCGCTGTCGCGCGGCGCGCCGCCCGTGCTCGAGCACCCCACCACCGTGATCAGCGCGGCCGTGCCGGCCGCGGTCGCGGCGAGCAGAGTACGGAGCCTCCGCGGCCGCTGCGTGGTCTTCTTCATTGCTGTGTCCCTTCGACCTCACCGAGTGAGACGACCCACTCGCTGAGCTGAATGTAGTACAGATCACAGCGCTTGCCTAGTGTTTGTTCAGACATACGCACATTGACGCGATCTTGCGGCTCAACCGGGAGCTCCAGTGGTTCCCCGGACGATCAGTCGCGGTGCGAGAACATCTCTCCGACTGTCGCGCGCCACCGACGGTGCGCCGCCGCCGTCCGCCCCCATCCGGTCGCGCAGGAGCGCACCCGCCCGGTTCCCCACGTCGAAGCTGCGGTCGTCGACAGTGGTCAGGTCGACGAGACGAGCCGAGGCCAGCGACGTGTCGTCGTAGCCCACGACGGACAACTCCCGCGGGACGGCGAGCCCGCGCTCCCGCGCCGCGCCGAGCACGCCGACGGCCAGCACGTCGTTCGCCGCGAAGATCGCGGTGATCCGCGGACCCGCCGCGAACAACTCGGCTGCCGCACGGAAGCCCGCCTCGTCCGACGCCTCCCCGCGCCAGGACGCTTCGACCACCGTCGCCCCCAGGCGCGAGGCCTCGTCGGCGAACGCCGCACGTCGCGCGTCGCCCGCGCCGCCGGCCGCGGACACCTGCCCGAGCGCGCGATGCCCCAGTTCGCAGAGGTGCCGCGCCACGAGGCGCGCCCCCGCGTCGTCATCGTTGGCAACGGCGTCGAACCGGGCGTCGCGCATGGCCCGCGTGCCGGCGACCACGACCGGCGGGAGCACCGCACCGTCGCGCGCGAGCAGTGAACGCGGGGGATCCATGCCGAGAACGAGCCCGTCGACCCGCATCGCGAGCATGGATTCGACCGGATCCTCGGCCTGGTCCGCGGTCGCGACGTCAACGACGGCCAGCCGGTAGCCGGCCGGCCCCAGCGCCGCGTGCAGGCCGCGCACGAGGTCCACGAACCACAGGTTCGTGTAGTCGTCGATCAGCACCCCGACGGTGCGCGTGCGACGCGCGGCGAGACTCGCCGCCGCCCTGCTGGGGCGATACCCGAGGTCAGCGATCGCCTCCTCGACGGCGCGGCGCGAGCCCTCCCCGACTCGAGGAGACCCCTGCAGGACGAGCGAGACCAGGGACTTCGATACCCCCGCTCGCGTCGCGACGTCGTAGATCGTCGGCCGTTTACCCGCCATCACACTCCTCTTGACAGGACATACGAACATTATTCATGATTGTTGGAGCGCTCCAACTCCATCGACGCTAGGCCGCGACGGAGCGCACGGCAACCCCTGAAGGAGGGACATGAGCAGCAACAGCATCGGCGTCGCGGTGATCGGCGCCGGCATGGCGGGCAAGGCACACGCAGCCGGCTATCGATCCGCCACCGCCGTCTACGGCCCCGGGCTGCCCGACGTGCGGCTGGTTTCGATCGCGGACGCGTACGAGCCGCTGGCGCAGGACACCGCCCGGCGCTTCGGCTTCGAACGCCACGACACGTCCTGGCAGGCGATCGCAGCGGCGGACGACATCGACGTGGTGAGCGTCGTCGTCGCCAATTCGCTGCACCGCGAGATCGTCGAGTCCCTGCTGGCCGCGGGCAAGCACGTGCTGTGCGAAAAGCCCTTGTCGGACTCGCTCGACGACGCCCGCGCGATGGTGGCCGCCGCAGACGCGGCGGCGGAGCGTGGTGTTCTCGGGCGGATCGGCCTGACCTACCTCCGATCGCCGGGCATCACACTGCTCGGTGACCTGGTGCGCAGCGGGCGGCTCGGTCGGCTCATCAATTTCGACGGTGCGTACTGGACCGACTACGCCTGCGACCCCGACGGCCCCATCAGCTGGCGGTTCAAGGGCCCCGCCGGCTCGGGCGCCCTCGCCGACGTCGGCAGTCACCTCACCTACATCGCCGAGCTCTTCGGCGGCCCAGTCGCCACGGTCCGCGGCGCGACGCTGCACACGACGTTCCCCACGCGGCCGGTGCCGCTCGGCCGCGTGGTCGGCCACGAGCACGGCGCGGTGAGCGACGAGCGGGGAGCCGTCGAGAACGACGACGTGGCCGGCTTCTTCGTGGACTTCGCCGGCGGCGGGACGGGTGCCCTGCAAGTCTCCCGCGTCGCGGCGGGGCACCCCAACACCCTGAAGTTCGAGATCTTCTGCGAGCGCGGTTCGGCCGCGTTCGACTTCCGCAACCCCGGGCAGGTCCAGGTCGTCTTCACCGACGGCGACCACGCGCTCGGCGGGCCGCGGACGGTGACCCTCGGCCCCGATCACCCGTACTGGCGCGGCGGCCTCGCCATGGACGCACCCGGTGTCGGAATCGGCCAGAACGACGGCTTCGTCTTCCAGGCGCGCGCCCTCCTCGAGGAGATCGCGGGCCTACCTGCCGACGAATCGTTGCCGCGCAACGCCGACTTCGCCGACGGATTGCACAACATGGAACTCATCGACGCCGTCGCCCGCTCCGCTGTCGCCGGCGGAGCACCCGTGGACGTGCCCGCCCTCCTCCCCCAGCCCTGACATCCCCGACGGAGAATCCCATGAAACTGGGCCTGTACAACGCCATCTACCACGACCGCCCGCTCCCCGACGCGCTCCGCGCGATCGCCGACGTCGGCCTCACCGGCATCGAGCTCAACACCGGCGGCTTCCTGCCGCCCGTGCACGTGCCGAACATCGCGGACATCCTCGCGAGCGACACCGCCCGCGACGACTTCCTCGGGACCTTCGAGGGCACCGGCGTCGCCATCGCCGGGCTCAACTGCAACGGCAACCCGCTGCACCCGAACCGCGCGATCGGCGCCCGCCACGCCGACGACGTCCGCCGCTCGATCCGGCTGGCGGCCCGCCTGGGCCAGGATCGCGTGGTCACCATGTCCGGACTGCCGGGCGGCGACCCCGCTGCGGCGCACCCGAACTGGGTGGTCAACGCATGGAACTCCGCGGCCCTGGACGTGCTGGATCGCCAATGGGAGATCGCCGCCGACTTCTGGCGCGAGACCGACCGTCTGGCCGCGGACCACGGAGTGAAGGTGGCCCTCGAGCTGCACCCGCAGAACCTCGTGTTCAACAGCGCGTCGGTGCACGAGCTGGTCGAGCGGACCGGGTCCACTCACCTCGGCGTGGAGCTCGACGCCTCGCATCTGTTCTGGCAGCAGATGGACCCGGTCGCCGTCGTCCGGCACCTCGGCGATCTGGTGGTGCACGCCGCCGCCAAGGACGTCCGGATCAACCCGGAGCACGCGGCACTGAACGGGGTGTTGGACAACTCCTTCCGCCGGCTCGGTGCCGACGAGCCGCGGACCAACCTCGGTGGCGACGAATGGGCGAACGAGTGGCCGCGGGAGTCGGCGTGGGACTTCGTCGCGCTCGGCAAGGGGCACGACGTGGCGTACTGGACCGAGTTCCTCCGCGCCCTGTACGAGGTCGATCCGGACATGCTCGTGAACATCGAGCACGAGGACACCGAGCTGGGCCGCGAGGAGGGCGTCGCCGTCGCGGCCGAGGTCCTGCTCGCGGCGGACGCCGCGCTCACGGCATCCCTGCGGACGGAACCGGCGCGCGGGTGACGGACGACGGGTGCCGACGGTCCGCGGACCGTCGGCACCCGTTCCGCGCGGACTACGCGAGCGTCACCCAGCGCCCCTCGTCGACCGAGCGGGTCATGGCGTCGAGCGCGCGGGCGCTGCGCACCGCATCGTCGACGGTGGCACCCTCGGGGACGCCGGTGACGATGGAGCGCAGGAAGTGCTGGGCCTCGATGACCTTGAGGTCGTCGTAGCCCATGGGGTTCGCCGCGCCCGGCTGGAACGCGGCGTAGTCGCCGCTGCCGGGCCCGACGTGCACCATCGACACCGGCTGGTCCTGGAAGTCCGCACCGACCGACGCCTCGAGCTCGCCCATCCGCCGGTAGTCCCACCGCACCATGCCCGACGTGCCGTGGATCTCGAAGCCGTAGGAGTTCTGCTCCCCCACCGCGATCCGGCTCGCCTCCAGCACGCAGCGCGCCCCGGAGGCCAGCCGGAGCTGCGCCGACAGGTAATCCTCGTTCTCGACGGGGCCGCGCACGCCGGAGGTCGCGAGCTGATGCCCTGAGGTGGCTCCGGTGGGCTCCGCCCGCTCGGGAATGAAGATCGCCGTATCGGCGACCAGTGCGTCGATGTCCCCGAGGAGATGGGTGACCAGGTCCACGCCATGCGAACCGAGGTCCCCGAGCACGCCGTTGCCGCCCCGATCGCGCTGGTAACGCCAGGTGAGCGCGCCGTCGGGGTGCGCCGCGTAGTCGCTGAACAAGCGGAAACGCGCGTGCGTGACGGCACCGAGCCGGCCCTCGGCGATCATCGCCCGGGCGGCCTGGACGGCGGGGGCGTTGCGGTAGTTGAAACCGACGGCGGTGCGGCGGCCGTTCCGCGCCGCGGCCGCGGCTACGGCGGCAGCGTCGGCCTCGGTCAGTCCGACGGGCTTCTCGATCCAGAGATGCTTCCCCGCGTCGAGCACGGCGACGCCGATATCCCGGTGCAGGAAGTTCGGCACGGTCACCGAGACGGCGTCGATCGACGGATCGTCGAGGACCGCACGCCAATCGGTGTACGCGGCCTCCGCCCCGAAGCGGGCGGCGAAGGCCTGCGCGCGCCCTGCGACGTCGTCGGCCACCGCGACCAGGACCGGCAGCGCAGGCCCGTCCGGATAGTGATGCGGCACCCGGGCGTACGCCTGCGCGTGCACCCGCCCCATCCAGCCCATGCCGATGACCGCAACCCGCACCGGGTTCGGATCCTGCTGTGTCCCGTGGTGCATCGCGCGCCACCTCCTTCGTTTCTCGCCGAGCGAACCGCATCAGAATGCCAGACTGCACCCCACATGTCCGAACATTCTTTCAATCTTGTGGAACTACTTGTCAAACTCGGCCGCCATCTGATGTGATGTACCTCACGCGACAGCGGGAAGGACTCCAGGATGACGCACGGAAGCACCAGCACGCCGGAGGGCGGAACGGCATTGCCCGCCCTCAGACCGGGCCCCCACCAGCGGCGGATGGACCTCGTCGCGGTGGTCGCGACCTTCGGCGGGCTGCTCTTCGGCTACGACACCGGCGTGCTCAACGGCGCGCTGGAACCGATGAAGCACGACCTGGGACTCACCACGACGACCGAGGGCCTGGTGGTCAGCACCCTGCTGATCGGCGCCGCTGTGGGTGCCCTGTGCTGCGGCCGCCTCGCCGACGCCATCGGTCGCCGGAAGACGATGATCATCCTCGCCGTCGTCTTCTTCGTCGGCACGCTGGGCGCGGTCTTCGCGAACGACCTGGCGGTGATGCTGCCCGCCCGGTTCGTCCTCGGTCTCGCCGTCGGCGGCGCATCGGTGGTCGTCCCCGTGTACCTGTCCGAGCTCGCCCCCACCGAACGACGAGGCGCGCTCGGCGGACGGAACGAACTGGCGATCGTCGTCGGCCAGCTGCTCGCCTTCGTCATCAACGCGATCATCGCGGCGGTCTGGCCACCGCTCACGGACGCCAATCCCGACGGCCATCCCGGCGTCTGGCGGATCATGCTCGCCGTCTGTGCGGTCCCCGCCGTATGTCTGTTCCTCGGCATGCTCCGGATGCCCGAATCGCCGCGCTGGTACATCTCGAAGGGTCGCCACGACGAAGCCCTCGCGGTGCTCATGCAGGTTCGCACCGAGGACCGGGCACGAGCGGAGATGGCGGAGGTCGAGCACCTGGCCCACGAGGAGGAGGCCGCGCAGACGGGCGGATGGGCCGATCTCGCCATCCCGTGGGTCCGCCGCATCATGCTGGCCGCGGTGATCCTCGCCGTCGCTCAACAGCTGACCGGCATCAACTCGGTCATGTACTACGGAACGGAGATGCTCAAGACGGCGGGCTTCAGCGACAGTGCTGCCCCCATCGCCAACATCTTCATGGGCGTCTCCGCGGTGGTCGGCAGCGCGATCTGCCTCTTCGTCCTCATCGACCGGGTGCCCCGCAGGACCCTCATCATCCTGGGGATGGCCGGCGTGACCATCTGTCACGGCCTCACGGTGCTGTCGGCACTCGTTCTGCCCGAGGGCAAGGTCCAGGCGTACGCCGTGCTGATCTTCGTCGCTCTGTTCGTCCTCGCCATGCAGACGGCGCTCAACGTGCCGGTCTGGGTGTGCCTGTCCGAGCTCTTCCCCCTCCGCCTGCGCGGCTTCGGCATGGGGTTGTCGGTCCTCGTACTGTGGCTGACGAACGCGCTCGTCGGACAGTTGTTCCCCACGCTGATCAAGGCCGGTGGCATCGTCGGCACGTACGGGACCTTCTTCGTGGTGTGCGCGCTGTTCGGTGTCCTCATCTACAAGACCCTGCCCAATACCAGCGGCCGCTCGTTGGAGGACTTGGAGGAGTCCTTCTCCCGCGGCGACTTCCGCTGACCGGCCCACCAGACACGAGGAGCAACATGACCATCATCGTCGCGGTCCCCGGGACCACCGAGGGCCCCGTCGCCCTCCGCGCGGGTGTCGCAGAGGCGAAAAATCTCGGTACCGACCTCGTCGCGGTCAACCTCGGCATCGCGAAACTCGATGTCTCGGGCTTCGCCGGCGACGTGCCGATCACGGTCGTCGAGCGGACGGGGCGCGGGGACCGCGACCCCGTGGACGCGGTCCTGGACGAGATCGACGAGCGCGGCGCGACGAGGCTGGTGATCGCCGTCCGCCGCCGGTCGCTCGTGAGCAAGGCGGTGCTCGGCAGCGTCAGCCAGCGGCTGATCCTCAATTCCCCGATCCCCGTCCTCGCCGTGAAGGACGATGGAACCGAGGCCTAGCCTCGAGGGCGTGATGCCCTCTGCGATCGTCCGCACCGACGCGGGCGCGGTCCGCGGCGTCGTCGCCGACGGCGTGGCCGCCTACCGCGGCGTCCCCTACGCCGCCTCCCCCGTCGGCCCGCTGCGGTTCGCGGCGCCCGTTCGGGCACCGTCATGGACGGGAGAACGGGACGCCTCCACCGCGGGCCCGGCCGCGCCGCAGGGACCGTCGCGACTGGAGGCCGTGATGGGCCGGCGCACGCCCGACTGGGACGAGGACGGCTGCCTCACCGTGAACGTCTGGGCACCCGCCGACGCGAGCGGCCTCCCCGTCCTGCTCTGGTTCCACGGGGGCGGCTTCACGAGCGGCTCGGGCGGTTGGGACTGGTACGACGGTGCGCGGCTCGCGGCGGCGGGCGGGATCGTGGTGGTCACGGCGAACTACCGCCTGGGGCCGCTCGGCTTCCTGTACGTCCCGCTTCCGGACGCGGACAACCTCGGCCTCCGCGATCAGGCGAGCGCGTTGGATTGGGTAAGCCGGAACATCGCGGCCTTCGGTGGTGACCCGACGCGGATCACGGTGGGCGGACAGTCCGCCGGGGCGTACTCGGCGCTGCACCTGGCGCTCTCCCCCACGACGGCACCGCTGGTGCACCGGGTGCTGGCGCAGAGCGGCCCGTTCGGGCTGGCCCCGCAGGACCTCGATGAGGCGACCGCCCGCGCCGAGCGCTTCCTCGGCCTCGCCGGCGTCGACGAGCCCACGGCGCTCCGAGCGCTGCCCGCCGCGCGGCTTCTCGCCGCGTACGCCGCGCTGGCGGCCGAGACAGCGGTGCCGGAGGACCTCGCGCCGCCCATGTATCCCGTGCTCGGCGGCTTCGGGACCGAAGTGCCCTGGCGGGAGGGACTTCCCGCGCTGCAGGGGAAGCCGCTCATGATCGGGACCGTCCGCGACGAGATGACCGCCTTCGTCGCCTCCGATCCCCGGATCGACCGGCGCGATCCGGCGCGCGAGCGCGCGCGGGGTGAGGCCGTGTTCGCCGCGGATTCACGGGAGATCGCCGACCGGCACTCCTCGGCGGGGAACGCGGTGTACGCCTACCGGTTCGACCGCTCACCCGGCGACGACCCGAAGCGGCTCGGCGCGACGCACTGCGCCGAACTCCCCTTCGTCTTCGACGCGCTCGGCGCTTACGCGAACGCCCCGATGCTCGGCCCCGTCGACGACCGGGACCGCGAGCTCGCACGCCGACTCTGCCGCGCCGTCGCGGGGTTCGTCGCGACCGGGAGTCCGGCCGACGGCGGCTGGACCGCCTATCGCCCGGGCGATCCGGCGACCGTCCGCGTGCTCGACCGCGCCTGAGTCAGCGGTCCTCGGCGAGGCTGGTCAGCGTGCCGATGCCCTCGACGGTGACGGCGACGTGCTGCCCGGCGGTGAAGGGCCCGACGCCCTCGGGGGTGCCGGTGAGGATCACGTCACCGGGAAGCAACGTCATGACCGACGAGATCCACTCGACGATGTCCCCGACCGAGTGGATCATCAGCGAGGTCCGCGAGTCCTGCTTGATCACGCCGTCGAGCTCGGTGTAGATCCGCGCGTCCGACGGGTCGAACTCGGTCTCGATCCAGGGCCCCAGCGGGCAGAAGGTGTCATAGCCCTTGCCCCGGGTCCACTGCCCGTCGTGGCGCTGCTGATCGCGCGCGGTGACATCGTTGGCGACGGTGTAGCCGAGGATCACGTCCTTGGCCTTGGCGGCCGGCACGTCGCGGCAGGGCTGACCGATCACGATCGCGAGCTCGCCCTCGTAGTCCACCTGCTGCGAGCTGCGGGGCAGCTTGATCGGCGCGAGAGGGCCGATGATCGAGGTGTTGGGCTTGATGAAGATCACCGGATCCTTCGGCGCCTCGCCGCCCATCTCCGCGGCGTGCGCCGCGTAGTTCTTGCCGATGCAGACCACCTTGCTGGCGAGGATCGGGGCGAGCAGTCGCACGTCGTCGAGTGCCCAGCTGCGGCCGGTGAACTCGGGAGTTCCGAAGGGATGCTCGGAGATCTCGCGGGCCCGGGCACCATCCTCCGGGTCACCCTCGATGGCCGCGAACGCGACCCCGTCACTACTGGCGATTCGTGCAAGGCGCATAGGTCGAGCCTACCGTTCGACGGGAATACTTCGATCAGCTAGGCTTCATCCCACAATGTAGTCATAGCGTTCCACTGATTGGGATTCGATATGGAGATGTCAGCCGCCCGCCGATGGTGGATCCTGGTGGTGTCCATGACCGCCGCGATCACCACGACCGCCGCCGTGAACTGCACCGCGTTCCTCATCCCGCAGCTCATCCGCGACGGGCTCTCCGTGCAGCGCGCGGGGCTCTTCGCTGCTGCGGCCCCGGCGGGCCTGCTCCTCACGACGATCCTGTGGGGCGCGCTCATCGACCGCTACGGCGAGCGGCGGGTGCTGCTGATCAGCATGGCCGGCGCCACCGTCGGGCTGGCGGGCACCGTCGTCGCCTTCGCCACCCGCGCGCCCCTGACGGTCGCCGCCGCGTGCCTGTTCTTCGCCTCCGCGATGGCGGCGAGCGGGAACGGTGCCAGCGGCCGGATCGTGGTCGGCTGGTTCCCCGCGTCCAGCCGCGGCACCGCGATGGGGATCCGCCAGACCTCCCAGCCACTGGGTATCGCCCTGCTGTCCCTGACCATGCCCCTCCTTGCGAATCGCGCGGGCCTCACCGTCGCGATGACCGTGCCGCTGGCCGTCGCGGCGATCTCGCTACTCCTGGTGTGGGCGTTCATCGTCGACCCGCCGCGCCCCGCGTCGGGATCCGCCGCGACCGGGGCCCGGGCGAACCCGTACCGCGAGGACACCTTCCTCGCCCGCATCCACGCCGTCTCACTGCTTCTCGTCCTGCCGCAGGGCGCGATCTGGACCTGGGGCATCACGTGGCTGATCGTCGGACTGCACTGGGCGCCGGCCACCGCGGGTCTCCTGGTCTCCGCGAGCCAACTCCTCGGCGCCCTCGGGCGGATCGCGGCGGGCGCCTGGTCGGACCGGCTGGGCTCGCGGACGGCACCGATCAAATGGATCGCGCTGGCCGCCGCGGCGGCGATGGGCGGGCTCGGCGCGCTGACGGCGATCGGCTCTCCCGTCGCGGTGGTCGTGTTCCTGGTGGCCTCGATGGTCACCGTCGCCGACAACGGTCTGGCCTTCACCGCGATCGCCGAGAAGGCGGGACCGTTCTACAGCGGCCGCGCGCTCGGGATCCAGAACACCGGACAGTTCGTCGCCACGACCGCCGCGGGGCCGATCCTCGGCGCGCTGATCCACGCGACGAGCTTCGGCGCCGCGTTCGCCATCGTCGCGCTGGCGCCGCTCATCGCCTACCCGCTGGTCCCCTCCGACGCGCAGGCGCCCGAACCGCAGGAGGCGGCACCGTCGTCGCCCCGGAAATGACGCGACAGCGTTAGCCGGAGCGCTTCCTGGGAAACGTCCGCGGCTAACGCTGTCGAGTCGGAGCGTAGGTGCCGGCGGAGAGCTACGCGCTGAGGGCGGCGGCGATGCGGTCGCCGACCTCGGTGGTGCGGATGGGGGCGTCGCCGCGGGCGGCGAGGTCGGCCGTCACGGCCGCCTCGATCCGTGCGGCGCCCTCCTCGTTGCCGAGGTGGCGCAGCAGCATCGCAGCGGACAGGATCGCCGCGGTCGGATCCGCGACGCCCTGGCCGACGATGTCGGGCGCGCTGCCGTGCACGGGCTCGAACATCGAGGGGTTCGTGCCCGTCGCGTCGATGTTGCCCGACGCGGCGAGACCGATGCCACCCGAGATCGCACCGGCCTCGTCGGTGAGGATGTCACCGAAGAGGTTGTCGGTCACGATGACGTCGAACCGCGACGGGTCGGTCACGAGGTAGATCGTAGCCGCGTCGATGTGGCTGTAATCCACTGCGACATCGGGGAACTCGGCGGCCACCTCGTCGACGGTGCGCTGCCACAGCGAGCCGCCGAAGACGAGCACGTTGGTCTTGTGCACCAGTGTCAGCTTCTTCCGGCGGGACTGCGCCAGCCGGAAGGCGAAGCGCACCACGCGCTCCGCGCCGAACCGAGTGTTGACCGAGGTCTCGTTGGCGACCTCCTGCGGGGTGCCCACGCGGATCGCGCCGCCGTTGCCGGTGTACGCGCCCTCGGTGCCCTCGCGGACCACGACGAAGTCGATCTCACCCGGATTCTTCAGGGGCGACTCGACACCCGGGAAGAGCTTCGACGGGCGCAGGTTCACATGGTGATCCAGTGCGAACCGCATCTTCAGCAGCAGACCCCGCTCGAGCACGCCCGGCGGTACCTTCCGCGGATCGCCGATGGCGCCGAGCAGGATCGCGTCGTGCTCGCGCAGCGACGCCAGGTCCTCGTCGGTGAGCAACTCGCCGTTGCGCTCGTAGCGCCGCGCGCCCAGGTCGTAGTCGGTGGTCTCGATCTCGCCGACCACCGCGCGCAGCACCTTGAGCGCCTCGTCCGTCACCTCGGGGCCGATGCCGTCCCCGCCGATCACCGCGAGCTTCACGACAGGTCCACCTGAGCGATGGTGGTGGCGGCGACCGCGTCCGCGATCGCCTGCTGCACCTGCGCCGGGACGGCCTGGCTGACACGCAGCAGCACCGTCGCGCCGGAGCCCTCGGCGTCCTGGCTCAGCGCCGCGGCCTGGATGTCGATGCCGGCGTCGCCGAGCAGCGTGCCGATCTTGCCGAGCGAACCCGGCTGGTCGCCGTAGGCGATGAACAGGTTCAGGCCCTCGGCGCGCAGGTCGAAGTTGCGGCCGTTGATGTTGGTGACCTTCTCGACGCGGCTCAGGCCCGACAGGGTGCCCGCGACGTTCTGGACGGTGCCGTCGCCGTACACGGCGCGCACGTCCACGAGGCTGCGGTGGTTGGGGCTCTCCGAGACCTTCTCCAGCTCGACGGTGACGCCGCGCTCCTCCGCCAGGGCGGGGGCGTTGACGAAGGTGACCGCGTCCTCGATGACGGCGGAGAACAGGCCCCGCAGCGCCGAGAGCTGCAGGATGTCGACGTTCTCGCTGGCCAGCTCGCCGCGGACGGTGACGCCGATCTTCTCGGGCAGCTGGCCGGGCAGTCCGCCCAGCAGCACGCCGAGCTTGCGGGTGAGCTCGAGCCAGGGCGCGACCTCCTCGTCGACGGCGCCACCCTTGACGTTGACGGCGTCCGGCACGAACTCGCCGGCCAGGGCCAGGCGCACGCTCCTGGCGACGTCGGTGCCGGCGCGGTCCTGGGCCTCCGAGGTCGAGGCACCCAGGTGAGGGGTCACGACGACCTGCGGCAGCTCGAAGAGCGGGCTGTCGGTGCAGGGCTCGGTCTCGAAGACGTCGAGGCCGGCACCGAAGACGTGGCCGGAGGTGATCGCGTCGGCGAGCGCCTGCTCGTCGACGAGGCCGCCGCGGGCGGCGTTGACGATGATGACGCCCTTCTTGGCCTTCGCCAGGAGTTCGCGACCGATGAGGCCCTTGGTCTCCGGGGTCTTGGGCAGGTGCACCGTGATCAGGTCGGCGCGCTCGACGAGCTCGTCGAGCGAGAGCAGCTCGATGCCGAGCTGGGCGGCGCGGGCCGGGCTCACGTAGGGGTCGTAGGCGACGATCTTCGTCTCGAAGGCGGCGAGCCGCTGCGCGACGAGCTGACCGATCCGGCCCATGCCGACGACGCCCACGGTCTTGCCGAGGATCTCGACGCCGTTGAACGCGCTGCGCTTCCAGGTGTGCTCGCGCAGGGTCTTGTCCGCGGCGGGGATCTGGCGCGCGGTCGCGAGCATCAGCGCGACGGCGTGCTCGGCGGCGGTGTGGATGTTCGACGTGGGCGCGTTGACCACGAGGACGCCGCGCTCGGTGGCGGCGGGCACGTCCACGTTGTCCAGGCCGACGCCCGCGCGGGCGACGATCTTGAGCTTGGTGGCGGCCGCGAGGACCTCGGCGTCGACGGTGGTCGCGGAGCGCACGAGCAGCGCATCGGCCTCGGGGACCGCGGCGAGCAGGGCGGGGCGGTCGGGGCCGTCGACCCACTTCACCTCGACGTCGTCACCGAGCGCCTCCACTGTCGACGGTGCCAGCTTGTCGGCGATCAATACCACGGGACGGGTCACTTGCGCTCCTCATTCACGGTGCCGGTTGCACCGTCAGCTTAGTGACCAGCGTCGGGCGCCTTCCGCGCCGGGTTGCCGGGAGCGTGCGGGCCGAAGATCCGGCGCACCGCGAGCGCCACCTCCACGTCGAGCCGGTCGTCGCCGATCTCCCTGCCCCGGCGCTCCGCCGCGCGCCGCACCCGGTACTTCACCGAGTTGGCGTGCATGAGCTGCTGCTCGGCCGTCGCCTTGAAGCTGCCGCCCGTGCGCAGGAAGACCTCCAGGGTGCTCCGCAACCGCTCGTCGGCGGCGGTGTCGCCGGTCAGGGCCCCGAGCACCCCGTCGGCCCACGCCCGCGCCGCGCCGACGTCCTGCGCGACGAGGGCCGCCAGGCCGACGCCCGGATCCGTCGCGACGAGCAGCCGCGCGTCCGTCGCGTCGGCGACCCGGCGTACGTCCCGCGCCGCGCGGTTCGTCGCGCGGAAGCCGTCGAGGCCGACCCGCGGCGGTCCGAGCACCACCCGCGGCGCATCCGCGTCGGCGGCGACGAACTCCCGGGCGGCGGCGGTCGCCGCATCCCCGTCGGCGACCGGGAGCCACGCCCACGCGGTGAGCCGGTCGACCGCGACCGTGAGCGGCGGTGCGACGGCGCCGGCCGCGGCGCCGAGGTCCCGGAGGAAGCGCTCGATCCGCTCGACCTCGTCGACGCCCTCGGGGTACCAGACGACCACCCCGATGTGGGTCGCGCGCAACGGGTACCGGATGCTCGCGGACGCGGCGGCCACGCTCGGCACCTCCCCGTCGAGCACCTCGAGGACGCGGACCGTCCGGGCGCCACTGCGGGCGTCCACCCACGCCGCCCGTTCGGTCTCGTACTCGTCGAGCACGCGCCGCGTGACGACGTCGTTGTAGTCGAAGGACCACCCCACCAGCCAGCGCATCGCCGCCTCGCGGAGGTCCTGGCCCGCGTCGGGATCCGCGTCCAGGGCATCGCCGATGAGGGCGATGATCGTCTGCTGGCCGAGGTAGTAGGCGCGCACGAGCGAGGTCGCCGCCATGCCGCGCTGCGCGACGCGGCGCGGGTACTCGAGCGCGGCGAGCGGAACCTCGATGCGCTCCACGGGGACGTCGAGGACGACGGCGTGGGTGACGTTCTCGACGTTGGCCTCGACGCTCGCGGCGAGTGCGCCGAAGATGGCGTCGTCCGCCCGCAGGTCGGGTAGGTCCGTTGCGATCCGCTCCGTCATGGCGTCGGACACCGCGCGCCGGGGCGCGGCACTGAGCACCCGGGCGATCAGCCGCCGCGGCGCGTCGGGGTCCATCGCCAAATCCTAGCTCGACCGACGCCCCCATCACGCACGAATTCGTCCTCCCAGGACGAATTCTGCGCCACCTATCGTCGCCGGTGGACGATGTGATCGCCATCACGTCCGGCCTACCGTGGATGCACCCACCGGACTAGGAGCCACCGTGACCTTCGATTTCACCACCTTCGCCCACCTCCCCGGGGTGCGCGCCGCCGCGGCCCCGCACGCACCCGCGATCGCCGACGATGCGATCGACCTGGACAACGCCGCCTTCGACGGTGCGGTGCGCAGCGCCGCCGCGGCCCTCCGCGCGGCGGGCGTGGGTCCCGGCGACGTGGTCGCGGTGAAGCTGCCGAACACCGCGTTGCTCGTGGTCACCCTGTTCGCGGCCTGGCGCCTGGGCGCGGCCGCGACCCCGATCAACCCGTACCTCGCGCAGCCGGAGGTCGAGTACCAGGTGCAGGACGCGGGCGCGGCGGTGCTGGTCGCCGACGCGGACGCGCCGGCCGGGGTCGCCGTGATCGCCGCGGGCACGCTGCTCGACCACACCCCGGACGGAGCGGAGCCGGTCGCGGCACCGTCGGACCTCGCGCTGCTGATCTACACCTCGGGCACCACGGGGCGCCCGAAGGGCGTGATGCTCGACCACGCGAACCTGGTGGCGATGAGCGAGATGTCCTCGGCGGCCTTCGACTTCGACGCCGATGACCACAGCCTGCTGATCCTGCCCCTGTTCCACGTCAACGCCATCGTGGTGTCGACGCTCAACCCGCTGCGCGGGGGCGGCCGGGTGACCATCGCCGGCCGGTTCGACCCGCGCACCTTCTTCGGAGTCCTCGAGGAGACCGGCGCGACGTACTTCTCCGCGGTGCCCACGATCTACACGATGCTGGCGGGCCTCCCGCCCGAGGTGCGGCCGGACCTGTCGAAGGTACGCTTCGGTGTGTGCGGCGCGGCGCCCGCGAGCCGGGAACTGCTGGAGGGCTTCGAAGCCCGCTACGGTTTCCCGCTGATCGAGGGCTACGGCCTATCCGAGTGCACCTGCGCCGCCACCGTCAACCCGCTGCACGGCGTGAAGAAGGTCGGCACCGTCGGCCTCCCGCTCCCCGGCCAGCGACTGAAGATCGTCGACGGCGCCGGCGCGGAGCTCCCCGTCGGCGAGGCGGGCGAAGTGCTGCTCGCGGGCCCGAACATCATGCGCGGCTATCTGAACCGCCCCGAGGAGACGGCGAAGACGGTCGTCGACGGCTGGCTGCGCACCGGCGACGTGGGCGTCCTCGACCAGGACGGCTACCTCCGGCTCGTGGATCGCGCGAAGGACATGATCATCCGCGGCGGGGAGAACATCTACCCCAAGGAGATCGAGACCGCGGTGTACGGCGTGACCGGCGTCGCCGAGGCCGCAGTGATCGGCCGCCCGGACGCGAAGTACGGCGAACTGCCCGTGCTCTACGTCTCCGCCGCTCCCGGCATGCAGCTCGACGTCGACACGATCGCGGCGCACGCCAGGGAGCAGCTCGCGAAGTACAAGCAGCCCGTGGCGATCACGGTGCTCGGCGCGCTGCCGAAGAACCCCGTCGGAAAGATCGACAAGCCCGCCCTGCGCCGCCTCGACGCCGCCCCCACCACTGCCTGATCCGCCTCCACCCTAAGGACTTCTCTCATGGGATTCATGAAACCCGACCTCCCCGAGGTCGATCCGGCGGAGTTCATCACCCGCCCGCTCCAGGACCGGCTGCGCTTCGCCACCCAGCGCTGGGTGGATCACGGCTTCGGCACGCAGAAGGTCGCGTTCGTCATCTACGTCGTGAAGCTGCTGGTGCTCTACGCCTTCGGCGGCGTGCTCCTCGCCACCGCCACCTCGGGCCTGCACTTCTGGGAGGTGTCCACCTGGTGGAACCAACCCATCGTCTACCAGAAGCTGGTGCTGTGGACCACCCTGCTCGAGGCCGTCGGCGTGGCCGGCGCGTGGGGACCTCTCACCTTCAAGATCAAGCCCATGACCGGAGGCATCCGGTTCTGGGCCCGCACCGGGACCATCCGGCTGCGCCCGTACACCTGGGTCCCCGGTACCGCCGGCACCCGACGTACCGCGCTGGACGTCGGCCTCTACTGCCTCCTGCTCGCCTCGCTGGTGCTCGGTATCGCTCTTCCCGGCGTGATCGTCACCGATTCATCGCCGTACGAGCTCGTCGCTCCCTGGCTGATGATCGCTCCGGTCGCGCTGCTGGTACTGGTCGGCCTGCGGGACAAGACGATCTTCCTCGCCGCCCGCGGCGAGCAGTACATGCCCGCGTTGATCATGTTCGGCCTGCTGCCGCTGCTGTCCTTCGCGACGATGATCGTCGGGCTGAAACTGCTGATCGTGGTGGTCTGGGTCGGCGCCGGGATGTCGAAAATCGGCAAGCACTTCATCAACGTGATCCCCGTGATGGTCTCCAACTCCCCCTGCATGCCCTTCAAGGGCCTGCGCCGCGCCCACTACCGCAACGCCCCGCACGACCTGCTGCCGTCGAAGCTGGCCCGGTTCATGGCGGAGGGACTGGGCACCTTCGTCGAGATCGTCGCGCCGCTCATCCTGTTGTTCTCGATGAACCGCACCCTGACCGTGGTCTGCGCCGTCTTCATGGTCTGCTACCACCTGTTCATCATCTCCACCTTCCCGCTGGCCGTTCCGTTGGAGTGGAACCTCCTGTTCGCGTACACCGCGTTGTTCCTGTTCGTCGGATTCCCCGCGCAGGACGGCTATTCGGTGCTCGACATGTCGCCGGCGTGGCTGATCCTCGTCGTGCTGGCCGCGCTCCTCGCGTTCCCCGTGCTGGGCAACATCCGTCCCGACAAGGTCTCCTTCCTGCCCTCGCTGCGCCAGTACGCCGGCAACTGGGCGACGGGGATGTGGGCCTTCGCACCGGGGGCCGAGGAGAAGCTGAACCGGGTGCAGCGCCGGACGACGAACACCGTCGACCAGTTCGTGGCCACCGGTGTCTCGCGGGAGTGGGCCGAGACGCTCATGAACATGGGGCTCGGCTGGCGGGCCCTGCACAGCAACGGCCGCGGCCTGTTCTCCACCCTGCTGAGCCACGTGCCCGACGTGGAGGGCCGCACCCTGCGCGAGGGCGAGCTGGTGTGCAACACCATGATCGGCTTCAACTTCGGCGACGGCCACCTGCACGACGCGAGCCTGATCGCGGCGGTCCAGGAGCAGGCCGGCTTCGAGCCCGGCGAGCTGATCGTGGTGTGGGCGGAATCGCAGCCGATCACGCGGTTCTCGCAGGACTTCCAGATCATCGACGCCGCGCTCGGCGTGGTGGCGCGCGGCCGGTGGAGCGTCACGGAGTGCGTGACGACCCAGCCCTGGCTGCCCGACGGCCCCGTCGCGTGCGAGATCACCTGGTCAGCGGACCACGACCGCTTCCCGCTCGGTCTCGGGCTAGGCTCGCGGGCATGACCACCGGCACCGTCGTCGGCGGCGGGCCCAACGGGCTCGCCGCCGCGATCACCCTGGCCCGCGCGGGCGTCGAGACGACGTTGCTGGAGGCGGGCGACACCGTCGGCGGCGGCCTGCGCTCCTTCGAGGGGATCGTTCCCGGCCTGATCCACGACCACTGCGCGGCGATCCATCCCATGGCCGTCGGCTCCCCCTTCCTCGCGACGGTCGATCTCGCGGGCCACGGGCTGCGCTGGCGCTCCGCGGAACTCGAGTGCGTGCACCCGCTCGACGACGGCACGGCGGGGGTGCTGCACCGCGGCGTCGCCGACACCGCCGCGGGTCTCGGGCCCGACGGGGCCGCCTGGCGCGCCCTGTTCGGCCGGCCCGTGCGGAACTTCGACAAGATCGGACCGTCGATGCTGGGGCCGCTGCTGCGCGTGCCGCGGCACCCGGTGGCGCTGGCCGGCTTCGGTGCGCCCACTCCCCTGCCCGCCGCGGCGCTGGCGCGGGCCTTCCGCACGCCGCAGGCGCGCGGGCTCTGGGGTGGCGTCGCGGCGCACGCCTTCCGCCCGCTGCACGAGCCGATGAGTTCGGCGATCGGGAAGGGCATGCTCACGGCCGGCCACGCCTTCGGCTGGCAGGTGGCCGAGGGTGGTTCGGGGGCGATCGCCGCGGCACTGCTCGCCGAGTTCGAGGGCCTGGGCGGCCGGGTGGAGACCGGCGTGCGGGTGACCGCGGCGAATCTGCCCGCCGCCGATGTCACGCTCTTCGATCTGGACCCGCGCCAGGTCGCGTCGGTCCTCGGCGACCGCCTACCGGCCCGGGTGCGGCGCGCCTTCGCGCGCTTCCGGTACGGGCCCGGCGCGTTCAAGGTGGACTTCGCCGTCCAGGACGGCGTGCCCTGGACCAACCCCGACGCGCGGCGGTCGAGCACCGTCCACCTGGGCGGCGAGTTCGCGGAGATCGCCACGACCGAGCGGGCCATCGCGGCGGGGCGAATGCCCGAGCGGCCCTTCGTGCTCGTCGGGCAGCAGTACCTCGCCGACCCCTCGCGGAGCGTCGGCGACGTGCACCCCGTCTGGTCCTACGCCCACGTGCCGAGCGGCTACGCCGGCGACGCCACCGAGGCGATCGTCGCCCAGATCGAACGCTTCGCCCCCGGGTTTCGCGACCGCATCGTGGGCACGGCGGTCTGCTCCACCACCGAGATGTCCCGCTACAACGCCAACTTCGTCGGCGGGGACATCAACACCGGCTCCAAGGACCCGCTGCAACTCGTCTTCGGCCCGCGGATCACCCTGCAGCCGTACGACCTCGGTGTCCCCGGCATGTACATCTGCTCCGCCGCGACACCGCCCGGGCCCGCCGCCCACGGCATGTGCGGCCACCACGCCGCCACCCGGGCACTTGCGAAGCTGTAGGCCGGCTCAGGAACCTGCAGCGGTGAACACCTCGGAGAGGTAAGCCACGCTGTCGGACTCACCCTCATCGACCCGCTGGAAGCCCCTGCTCTGATCGGTGACGCGTACTGCCCGTCCGACACCACACGCAGTGGCCCACGAACGGCAGCGCCTCGTCAGTGGCAGCGTTCGCGGCCACAGGTGCGGTGGCAACCTCAGCGCGCGTCCGTCCCAGGCCGGTCCGGGAAGTCCACTGTCCTCCCCCTGGGCGGCAGGCTACTGCGCGGCGTACGCCGGCTCGCTGCGGAACCGGGAGATGCGGCCGTCGATGCCGCAGATCCGCCACATGAGCTTGCTCAGCGGGTTCATCAGGCCGCACCTCTCGGCCATCATCCGCACGTCGCCGAAGACGTCGCGCTTCATCTGCTGCGATTCGTCCGAGCGCCAGAAGATGTCCTTCTTCACCGACCGCGGGATCTCGAAGGTCTCCCAGAACTCCTTGGGCGGCATCATGATCATGGTCACCATGACGCGCATGGTGATGGGCAGCATCAGGGAGAGCACGAGCCGCGGGAACGCGCCGCGGGTCGGGATGCGGTGCTCGAGCAGCTGGTGTGCGAAGCCGATGTGGCGCGCCTCCTCCGCCACGTGGATCTGCATGATCGAGCTCATCGCCGGGTGCTGCTCGGAGCCCGAGCGCAGGAACTGCTTCTGCAGGTGGTCGATCGGCTCCTCGCCGCCGAGGACCATCATGTAGAAGTACAGCGGCGTCATGGTCGCGAAGAGCGGCACGATCGGCGAGATGCGGCGCAGGAACCAGCTGCCGCCCGGGACGTCCATGCCCACGCGGTTGACGAACTCCTGGAACATGAGCGTGTGCTGGCACTCCTCCTTCGCCTCGTGCGTGGCGTAGCGGAACTCCGGCGAGTTGTTCGGCAGGGCCGCCGTGTACTGCATGATCCCGCGGATCAGCATCGACTCGAACTGCAGGCCGACCTTCGCGACGTTCGCCTGGCGCCACATCCCGATCTCGATCTGCTTCGCCAGCGGCTGCGCCTGGTACCAGGGGTGCCGGCCGATGGGATCGAAGCGGGAATCGCAGACCCACCGGGGATCGTCCGGGACGATGGCGAGCTCGGGGTTGTCCCAGTCGATATCGAGGTATGGGTCGAAGTTCCGGTTGACCGACGCCTCCGACAGATCCTGCAGGGTCTGCTCGTACTCGGCCTGCCCGGGGAACGGGTTCCCCTGCGTGCGTCCCATGTGCGTGAGGGCCAGTCGCATCCACATCTCGCTTCCGTCCGCGGCCATCGTCGTCGTGATAGCCGTTTCGGAGCACTCTATCACTATCAATCAGCAGTGCTGGTTTCTTCGCTCACGGGCTAGGCGTAGGACAGGATCAGCACGACGACGGTGAAGCCGAGCATGCCCAGGCAGTTCACCCAGAACGTCGAGCCGAGGAAACCCGCCTTCACGTGCGCGACCGCGGCGCACACGAAGTAGGCGACCACGCCGGCGTTCGCCGCGACGCCCACACCCGGGTACCACAGCCCCGCGAGCAGCCCCGCCGTCGCGACCAGCTTGATGACGATGAGCGTCCACCACCAGTCCCGCGGGAACCGGACACCGTCGAGGCAGTCCTGGATGAACCCGGGCGGGCGCACCGACAGCAGAGCGTCGCCCAACAGGACGACCGCGAGCGCGACGGTGAGCCACGGCCAGTGCGGCGTGTCGATGAAACCGGTGGTCATTGCGATACCCCTTCTCCCAGGATCTGTCCTATCGCCTCGACGAGACGCTCCGCCGCGGCCTCCCGCGTCACCGCCCCACCCGAGGTGGCGAACAGCAGACCGATGTAGACGAAGTACAGAGTCCGGGCAGCAGCGCCGGGGTCGGCGCAGCCCGCGGCGGCGAAGATCCGCTCGAAATCGGACTGCAGCTCGTCGGCGAGGTCGCCGAAGGTCCGGGAGCGATGCTTCCCGCGAGCGAGAACCGCCGCGTACTCGCGGGAGAGGTCGCCGTCGGCGTTGAAGTACGTGACGAAGGGCGCGACGATGCCCACCAGTCGCGCGGTCGCCTCCGCGCGCCCGAGAGCCGGCAGCCCCTTGCCCGCGTCGCGAGACGTATGCACCGCCGCGATCCACTCGTCGACGATCGCGATGAGCAGCGCATCCTTGTCGCCGACGGCCATCACCGTACCGACGCTGACGCCGGCATCGGCGGCGATGGCGCGCACCGTCGTCCCCGCGAAGCCGTGGGCCCGGAAGGACCGGTCGGCGGCGGCGAGGACGCGAGCCCGCGTGCCGGCCTTGGCCTCCGCCCGTGATTGAACAGGTTCACTGAACATGTTCAGCACTCTACGGTCCGCCCTCAGGACACGCAAGAGCCCCGCCGGACGCGCGGTCCGACGGGGCTCTGCGGTGGTGCGGTGAGACCCTAGGCGGTCTCGGTGATCGGGCGATCGACCCAGCTCATCAGGTCGCGCAGCTTCTTGCCGGTGACCTCGATCGGGTGCTCGGCGTTCTCCTTGCGGAGGGCCTCGAGCTCCTTGTTGCCGCCCTCGACGTTCGCGACGAGGCGCTTGACGAAGGTGCCGTCCTGGATGTCCGTGAGGATGTCCTGCATGCGCTTCTTGGTGTCGGCGTCGATGACGCGCGGGCCCGAGAGGTAGCCGCCGAACTCCGCGGTGTCGGACACCGAGTAGTTCATGCGCGCGATGCCGCCCTCGTACATGAGATCCACAATGAGCTTCAGCTCGTGGAGGCACTCGAAGTAGGCCATCTCGGGGGCGTAGCCCGCCTCGACCAGCACCTCGAAGCCCACCTTGACGAGCTCCTCGGTGCCGCCGCAGAGCACGGCCTGCTCACCGAAGAGATCCGTCTCGGTCTCCTCCTTGAAGGTGGTCTTGATGACGCCGGCGCGGGCGCCGCCGATCGCGGCCGCGTAGCTCAGGGCGAGCGCCTGGCCGCCTCCGGTCGGATCCTGGTCCACGGCGATGAGGGCGGGGACGCCCTTGCCGTCGACGAACTGACGGCGGACGAGGTGGCCGGGGCCCTTGGGCGCGACCATCGCGACGGTGACGTTGGCCGGGGCCTCGATCAGCTTGAAGTGGATGTTCAGGCCGTGCCCGAAGAACAGCGCGTCGCCGTCCTTGAGGTTGGGCTCGATGTCGGCCTTGAAGATCTCCGCCTGCGCGGTGTCGGGCGCGAGCAGCATGATCACGTCGGCCCACGCGGCGACCTCGGCGGGCGTGCCCACGGTCAGCCCCTGCTCCTCGGCCTTGGCCCGCGACTTCGAGCCCTCCTTGAGGCCGATCCGCACGTCGACGCCGGAATCGCGCAGGCTCAGCGAGTGCGCGTGGCCCTGCGAGCCGTAGCCGATGACCGCGACCTTCTTGCCCTGGATGATGGAGAGGTCGGCGTCCTCGTCGTAGAACAGTTCGATTGCCACTGTGATTCGGTGTCCCTTCTGGTTTTTTGCAGTAGTTAAGTTAGCGGGTCGCGGTGATCGACTTCGGACCGCGTCCCAGCGCGATCACGCCGGACTGCGCGATCTCACGGATCCCGAAGGGATCCAGGACCGCCAGCAGCGCGTCGAGCTTGTCCGGCGTACCGGTGGCCTCGATGGTCACCGAGTCCGGCGAGACGTCGACGATCTTGGCACGGAACAGGTCGACGGTGTCGGTGACCTGGCCGCGCGAGGTGGCGTCCGCGCGCACCTTGATGAGCATGAGCTCACGCGCGACCGAGGTCGTCGAATCCTGTTCGACGATCTTGAGCACGGAGACCAGCTTGTTCAGCTGCTTGGTGACCTGCTCGAGGGGCAGCTCGTCGACCGTGACCACGATGGTCATGCGGCTGACGCCCTTGAGCTCGGTGCCGCCCACGGCGAGGGATTCGATGTTGAAGCCGCGGCGGGAGAACAGGGACGAGACGCGGGCGAGCACGCCCGGACGGTCCTCGACCAGGACGCTCAGCGTGTGCGTGGTGCTCACTTCTGCTCCTCCGAACGCTCCATCGCGGCGTGGATGACCGCGGGCTCGTCGGCCGCGTCGTCCTCGTCGAACAGCGGACGGATGTCCCGCGCCGCCATGATCTCGTCGTTGCTGGTGCCCGCGGCGACCATCGGCCACACCTGGGCGTCGGCGCCCACGATGAAGTCGATGACGACGGGGCGGTCGTTGATCTCCCGCGCCTGCGCGATCACGGCGTCGACGTCCTCCTCGCGCTCGCACCGGAAGGAGACGCAGCCCATCGCCTCGCCGAGCTTGACGAAGTCGGGGATGCGCATCGAGTGCGTCGACAGATCGGTGCTCGAGTAGCGCTGCTCGTAGAACAGGGTCTGCCACTGGCGGACCATGCCCAGGTTGCCGTTGTTGATGATCGCGACCTTGATCGGGGCGCCCTCGATCGCGGCGGTGGCGAGCTCCTGATTGGTCATCTGGAAGCAGCCGTCACCGTCGATCGCCCAGACCTCCTTCTCGGGCGCGCCCATCTTGGCGCCGAGGGCCGCGGGGACCGCGTAACCCATGGTGCCGAGACCGCCCGAGTTCAGCCAGGTGCGCGGCTTCTCGTACTTGACGAACTGGGCCGCCCACATCTGGTGCTGGCCGACGCCCGCGCAGTAGATCGCATCCGGGCCCGCGGCGACGCCGAGGCGCTCGATCACGTACTCGGGGCTCAGCGCACCGTCGGACTCCGGCTTGTAGGCCAGCGGGTAGGTCTTGCGGATGCCGTCCAGGTACTCCCACCACGCGCTCAGATCCGGGGCGGCGATGGTCGCGCGATCCTCGGAGATCGCGGCGATGAGCTCTGTGATGACCTCCTTGCAGTCGCCCACGATCGGGACGTCCGCGAAGCGGTTCTTGCCGATCTCGGCCGGGTCGATGTCGGCGTGGATGACCTTCGCATCGGGCGCGAAGGAGTCCAGCTTGCCGGTGACGCGGTCGTCGAACCGGGCGCCCAGCGTCACCAACAGATCGGAGCGCTGCAGCGCCGCCACGGCACCGACGGTGCCGTGCATGCCGGGCATGCCCATGTGCTGGGAGTGGCTGTCCGGGAAGACGCCGCGCGCCATCAGGGTCGTGACCACCGGAATGCCGGTCAGCTCGGCCAGCTTGAGCAGCTCCTCCGAGGCCTCCGCCTTGAGCACGCCACCGCCGACGTAGAGCACGGGCGACTTCGCCGCGGCGATGAGGCGCGCGGCCTCGCGGATCTGCTTGCCGTGCGGCTTGGTCACGGGGCGGTACCCGGGCAGGTCGATCTGCGGCGGCCACGAGAAGACGGTGTCCTCCTGCAGCACGTCCTTCGGGATGTCGACCAGCACGGCGCCGGGACGACCGCTCTGCGCGAGGTAGAAGGCCTCGGCGATGACGCGAGGGATGTCGGCCGCGTCGTAGACCAGGAAGTTGTGCTTCGTCACGGGCATCGTGATGCCCGAGATATCGGCCTCCTGGAAGGCGTCCGTGCCGATCAGCGGGCGGCCGACCTGGCCGGTGATGGCGACGATCGGCACCGAGTCCATCTGCGCGTCCGCGAGCGGCGTCACCAGGTTGGTGGCGCCGGGTCCCGAGGTCGCCATGCACACGCCGACCTTGCCGGTCGCCTGGGCGTAGCCGGTGGCGGCGTGGCCTGCGCCCTGCTCGTGGCGCACCAGGACGTGGCGGACCTTCTTGGAGTCGAGGAGCGGGTCGTAGACCGGGAGGATGCAACCGCCGGGAATGCCGAAGACCGTGTCCACACCGATCTCCTCGAGCGACCGGACCACCGACTGCGCGCCGGTGACGCGCTCGGGGGCCACGACGCGGGCGCCCTCGAGGGCGCTGTGCGCGACGTCGGCTGCGACGTGCTGCTTCGAGGCGGCGGAATGCGCGCCGGGGATCCCGGCGCCGGGCTTACGGGCCCCGGGCTTCTGCCCTGGATGGGGCCGAGCTGTAGGTGCGCTCACGATGTGACCTTCTCACCACTCTTGCGGTGCTCTGCTCTATGGACGTATCGGCGGGCGGCGCTGCCCGAAGACTATCCGGGCAACAAAAAACCCCCGTCAGCGGTAGCTGAGCGAGGGTAGCGCGTCGATGCTGGTGTGAAACGGATGCAACCGGTTCAGGCGGCGACGCGCCGACCGATTACGAGGAGCTGGTAGCTGTGCTTCACACCAGTGAAACTAGGCGCTGATGTGCAGTCGCGTCAAACCAGTGAGCAACCCCGTCCCACATTCTGGGAACCGCCTGCCGCATGCGACAATGCGTGTTATGAGCGAGCGCGCCGCGAAGCAGCCGGGCACGACCGGAACCACCCGCACCGTGACCACCGATCACACGTCGGACACGGCCGTGCCGATCGACGCGGGTGACCGGGTCGTCTTCAAACATCCCCGCATCGCGCTGCTCGGCGTCGGACTGTTCGCCATCTGCCTCGCCCCGATCGCCGGCCCCTGGACCCTGGGCCGCTCCGTCGACGGAGGAGCCGCCGGCACCGGGATCATGCTCCTCGGCTGGTTCATGCTGATCGCGCCCATCCTGCTCGCCCTGTGGATCCTGCGCGTACGCACCGTCGTCGGCCCCGACGGGATCCGATCGGTCCGGGTCCTCGGCGCCACCACGATCGGATGGGACGAACTGGCAGGCATTAGAATCGGACGCAACGGTGCGGTGTACGCAGTCCGCACCGACGGTTCCGAGGTGCGACTACCCGCCGTCACCATCAGCCAGCTCCCCCGCGTCGCGGTCGCCTCCGGCGGCCGGATCCCGGACGTCACCGCGGAATAATTCCCGCCGGACAGACCTTTTCCTGTTCACGGGGAGCGCGTCTCCTCCACCAGCCCGCACGATACGAAGATCCGAGGCGAGAAGCACATGCCACCGCTCCGCTCACGCACCACCACCGTCGGACGAGAAGCCGCCGGAGCGCGCGCGCTCTGGCGCGCCACCGGAATGACCGACGACGACTTCGGTAAGCCGATCATCGCGATCGCCAACTCCTACACGCAGTTCGTGCCCGGTCACGTGCACCTGAAGAACGTCGGCGAGATCGTCGCGGAGGCGGTCGTCGCGGCGGGGGGTGTGGCCAAGGAGTTCCACACCATCGCGGTGGACGACGGAATCGCGATGGGTCACGGCGGCATGCTCTACTCGCTGCCGAGTCGCGAGATCATCGCCGACTCGGTCGAGTACATGGTCAACGCCCACACCGCCGACGCGCTGGTCTGCATCTCGAACTGCGACAAGATCACGCCCGGCATGCTCAACGCCGCGATGCGCCTGAACATCCCCACCGTGTTCGTCTCCGGCGGGCCCATGGAGGCCGGCACCTCGGTCGTCATCAACGGCGTCGTCCGCCCCGGCACCGACCTCATCGACGCGATCTCGGCGTCCGCCGACGGCAACGTCAGCGACACCGAACTGCTCGAGGTGGAGCGCTCCGCGTGCCCGACGTGCGGTTCGTGTTCGGGCATGTTCACCGCCAACTCCATGAACTGCCTCACCGAGGCCCTCGGCCTGTCGCTGCCCGGCAACGGGTCGACCCTCGCCACGCAGACCGCGCGTCGCGACCTGTTCACCCGGGCCGGCGAGCTGGTCGTCGACATCGCCAAGCAGTACTACCAGGACGACGACGAGTCGGTCCTCCCCCGCAACGTCGCGACCCGCGAGGCCTTCGAGAACGCGATGGCGCTCGATGTCGCGATGGGCGGCTCCACCAATACCGTCCTGCACATCCTGGCAGCGGCGCAGGAGGGCGAGATCGACTTCGACCTGCACGACATCGACCGCATCTCGCGGAACGTGCCCTGCCTGGCGAAGGTCGCCCCGAATTCGCCGAAGTACTACATGGAGCACGTCCACCGGGCCGGCGGCATCCCCGCCATCCTCGGCGAGCTGAACCGCGCCGGGCTGCTGAACACCGACGTCCGCCCGGTGCATTCGCCCTCGCTCCAGGCCTACCTGGCCGATTGGGACATCCGCGGCGGTACCGCCACCGACGCGGCGATCGAACTCTTCCACGCAGCTCCCGGTGGGGTGCGCACCACCGAGCCGTTCTCCACGTCGAACCGGTGGGAATCGCTGGACACCGACGCCGCGGACGGCTGCATCCGCGACTTCGAGCACGCGTACACGGTCGAGGGCGGCCTGTGCGTACTGCGCGGCAACATCGCACGGAACGGGGCCATCCTCAAGACCGCGGGAGTCGACGAGGACCTGTGGCACTTCCAGGGCCCGGCGCGCGTCGTCGAGAGCCAGGAGGACGCCGTCCACGCGATCCTGTCGAAGGAGCTGCAGGCCGGCGAGGTCCTGGTGATCCGCTACGAGGGCCCGGCGGGCGGACCGGGAATGCAGGAGATGCTCCACCCGACCGCCTTCATGAAGGGCACGGGCATGGGCAAGAAGTGCGGCCTCGTGACCGACGGCCGGTTCTCGGGCGGCTCGTCGGGTCTGGTGATCGGCCACGCCTCGCCGGAGGCCGCGTCCGGCGGCGATATCGGGCTCGTCGAGAACGGCGACGAGATCCTCATCGACGTCCACTCGCGCACCCTGAAGGTCCTCGTCGACGACGAGGAGCTCGCGCGTCGCCGGGCCAAGATGGAGGCTTCGGAGCGGCCGTGGCAGCCCAAGGACCGGCAGCGGACCGTCACCACGGCGCTGCGGGCCTACGCCGCCCTGGCCACCTCGGCCGACAAGGGCGCGGTCCGGCACGTGCCGTAAGCGCACCGTCGAACGCGAACGCCCGGCACTCCCTCGCGGGAGGCCGGGCGTTCGGCATCTGGACGGCTACTGCTTGACCAGCGGGTTCGCTCCGTTGAGCAGGATCCAGACGGTGACCGCCGCGGCCACCGCGACGACGAGCCACACGACCGAACCGATGTGCGGGCGGCGCGCCCAGCCGCGGTTGAAGTCCAACGACAGCCGCCCCGGGCCGGTGAGGATGATCGCCACCGACGCGAGGAGGAGCAGCAGCTCGAACTCGACGCCCTTGTCCTGCGCGAAGAAGACGAAGCCGTTACCGGCGGTCGTCAGCTTGAACAGCGTCGCGGAGAGCATCACGCCCACCGCGCCGGCAGCGGCGATCGGCGTGAGGAGGCCGAGGATGAGCATCGCGCCGCCGCCGAGCTCGACGACGCCCGTGGCGATCGCGATGATCTTGGTGAACCGCTCGAAGCCGAGCGACGGGTCGGCGCCGTTCTGCAGGTAGGCGGCGAAGCCGTCGATGCCGGGCCCGCCCCAGATGCCGAAGAGCTTCTGGATGCCGTGCGCGACCAGGATGACGCCGACGGCCACGCGCAGCACGAGCAGCCCGAGGTCGGTCGTGCCGCGCCGCGCGGCCTTACGCGCCTCCTCCAGTTCCGCGGGGACGTCGGCGACGGGCTTGCCGAATCGGCGGCCGGGCGGCGGCGCGATCTGCTCGGTGGCCGCGGTCTCGAGCGGAATGCCCTCCGCCTCGGCGCGGGCCTGGGCGGCGCGCTCGCGGCCCCGCCGACGGTTGTACCGCTTACCGAACTCGTCCCGCTCGTCACTCGACAGGTCGGCGCGCTCGGTGGCGGCGTCCGGACTCCCCGGTGTTCCGGAGGTGGAGATCGCCGCCGTGGCCGCGTTCGCCGCGGCGATCGCGGCGGCCAGGTCGCTGGTGTCCGGCACGGACGCGGCCGGCTCGCCGCCACCCGATGGTGCCGGGGTCGCCGCTGCGGGCGTGCTCGCGGCCGTCGGCGCACTCGAGGCGGCGGGCGGATCCGCGGGCGTCGTGCCCGCCGGTTCGTCGCGGTACCGCGGAAGCACCGGCCCGATCCCCGTGTCCGAATCGTCGTGGGGGTCCAGGATGAACCCGCCGGTGGGGTGCCGCTCGCCGAACCGGGGCAGTTCGCCCGTGGACCGGAAGTCAAAAGGGGACTCGCCCGCACCCTCGCTGGTCTCGTTCTCGGTTCCGTCCTTGTCACTCACGGAAACCACCCTAGAGTGCGAACGCGCCGTGGGCTGGGAGCGAACCGCGCACCGGTCCGATCGGTAGGGTGGCGGCATGAGTGAGGGGACCCGGCGCGCGCGTTCCGGCGCGCGGCGAGCGGTCGTGGTCGCGACGGCGGCGGCGCTGCTGGCGGGCTGCGCGGACTTCTCCGGCAGCGAGGCCGCGCCCTTCACCGGCCCGCCGACGGGCCAGGTGACCACGAAGAAGGCGCCGCCCACGAGCAGGACACCCAAGCCGGACGGCCCGTGCATCGACAAGAACGTCGCCGTCGTCGCGACCTGTCTCGATACCCCCACCGCAATCATCCCCACGGACACGGCCGAACATTCGATCGTCGCGCAGCGCAACGGCGTGATCACGTACACGACGACCGACCAGCCCAATCGGGAGATCCTCCGGCTGGACGTCGATACGTCGGGCGACGGCGGGCTCGCATCGATCGCGCTGTCGCCCACCTACGAGCAGGACCGGCTCATCTATGCCCTGATCACCACTCCGACGGACAATCGCATCGTTCGGGTCACTCAGGGCGACGTGCCCAAGGTCGTGTTCGCAGGGATTCCCAAGGGCTCCGTCGGGAACCTCGGTTCCCTCGTGTTCACGCCGGCCGGGCTGATGGTGGCCGCGGGCAACGCTGGCGATCCGGGTGCGGCCTCCAATCCAGCGTCCCTCGCGGGGAAGGTCTTCCTCCTGGACGGAGCACCCGGTCAGCGTGCCAACCCCCGCATCCTGGCGACGAACGGTGGCGTGCGCTCGTCTCTCTGCCTCGATCCTCTCAATCCGAAGGGACCGGTCTACGTCGCCGATGACGGTCCCACCGCCGATACCCTCAGGGTTCTGCGCCCGAATTCCCCCGCCGAGACCGTGTGGTCCTGGCCTGAGCGCCCCGGCGCGCTGGGCTGCGGCGTCAGCGGTGAGTGGATCGGCGTCTCGCAGCGCGGCGTCGACAGCATCTATTTCCTCAAGCTCAAGGACGGCGGGCCGCTCGTAGACGGAGAGCCTGTGCGCTTCTCCACCGCGAACGGGAGCTACGGGCACTTCGGGCGCATCGGTGGCGGGCCGGAGGAGAAGACCATGCTCGGCGGGACTGTCAATCGCACGTCCGGCGGCGCGACACCGAACGACGACCGAGTCGTGCTAATCGTCCCGCCCGATCAGACAACGACCGGCGAAGGCCCGGACTGATCCGACGAACGCGGAGCCGCATCGCGCACGTCCGGTCCCGGCGCTCGTCGTCGGCTCGGATCGGCGATGAGCCCACCCGCGATCATGGCGTCGCACAGCGCTCGGCCGGCCAGGCCATCGTGATCAGCGATGTCACCGCGATCGCGGCGCGGGGTGCGCCGTCACTCGCACGCAGCGAGGACCAGCTCGCGGACGCGTGCCGCGTCGGCCTGGCCGCGGGTGGCCTTCATGACGTCGCCCACGATCTTGCCCGCGGCCTGGACCTTGCCGGCCTTGATCTTGTCCACGATATCGGGGTTGGCGGCGAGCGCCTCGTCGACGGCCTTCTGCAGCGCACCGTCGTCGCGGACCACCTCGAGGCCGCGAGCGGCGACGACCTCGTCGGGCCCGCCCTCGCCGTCCAGCACGCCCACGATCACCTGCTGCGCCAGCTTGCTGGTGAGCTTGCCCTCGTCGACCAGGGCGATCACCCGGGCCACCTGGGCCGGGGTGATGGCCAGCGCGTCGAGCTCCACGGAGCGCGTGTTCGCCTGCTGCGGCAGGAAGCTGCCCCACCACGACCGTGCGGCGTCGGGCGTCGCGCCCGCATCGACGGTGGCGATGATCGCGTCGATCGCGCCGAGGTTCACCAGGTCGCGCATGACCTCGTCGGAGAGGCTCCAGTCGGCCTGGATCCGGGCGCGGCGCAGCCACGGCAGCTCGGGGATCGTGCCCCGCAGCTCCTCGACGAGTTCCGCTGCGGGCGCGACGGGACCGAGGTCCGGGTCGGGGAAGTAGCGGTAGTCGTCCGCGGTCTCCTTGGGGCGACCGGCGGTCGTGGTGCCGTCGCCCTCCTGGAAGTGACGGGTCTCGAGGACGACGGTGCCGCCGGCGTCGAGAACGGCCGCCTGGCGGCGCATCTCGTACCGCACCGCGACCTCGACGGAGCGCAGGGAGTTGACGTTCTTGGTCTCCGTGCGGGTGCCGAACTCGGTGGAGCCCACGGGCTTGAGCGAGACGTTCGAGTCGCAGCGCATCGAGCCCTGGTCCATCCGGACATCGGAGACGTCCAGTGAGGCGAGCAGGTCGCGCAGTGCGGTCACGTACGCGCGGGCGATCTCGGGCGCCCGCTCCCCTGCTCCCTCGATGGGGCGGGTGACGATCTCGACCAGCGGGACCCCCGCGCGGTTGAAGTCGAGCAGCGAGTGCGAGGCGCCGTGGATCCGGCCCGTCGCGGAGCCGATGTGCGTCGACTTGCCCGTGTCCTCCTCCATGTGCGCGCGCTCGATCTCCACGCGCCACGTGGTGCCGTCCTCGAGCGGCACGTCCACGTAGCCGTCGTACGCGATCGGGTCCTCGTACTGACTGATCTGGTAGTTCTTCGGCTGGTCCGGGTAGAAGTAGTTCTTCCGCGCGAACACCGAGCTCGGCCGGATGGAGCAGTTCAGCGCCAGGCCGATGCGAATGGCCGAGCGCACCGCTTCGCTGTTCACGACGGGCAGTGCGCCCGGCATTCCGAGGCACGTGGGGCACACCTGCGTGTTCGGGTCGGCGCCGAACTCGGTGCGGCAGCCGCAGAACATCTTGGTGGCGGTGCCGAGCTCGACGTGGACCTCCATGCCCATGACGGGCTCGTAGCGGGCGACGACGTCCGCGTACTCGGGAAGGTCGATATCGGCAAGCTCGGCACTCATGCCCCCAGCCTAATGGGCGCCGGTCAGCGCACCGAGACGGCCACCGCGTCTGCGGTCACCGTGATGGTGCCCGAGACGAAGCCCGAGTCCGAACCCGTGATCGGCCTGCCGTCGCGCCCGGTCGCGGTGAACGTCCACGGACGGGTGTCGCGGAAGGAGACCTCGCCGTCGCGGACGGTCTCGCCGAGGTCGATGTCCTGGACGTTCGGGGCGGTCCAGGTGTACGTGCCGTTCTCACCGGAGAAGTCCGACTGCGGGCAACCCGACGGGTAGCGGTCCTTCGACGCGGCGCACGCGGAGTACTTCGCGGCGATCTGCTCCCTGGCGGAGGTCTTCCCGGCGTCGCTCAGGCCGAAGGCGATGCTCAACGTACTGCCCACGCTGTAGCGCGACAGTCCGTTCACCGGGGCCTGCCCCTTGTTGTCACCGACGGTGATCTTCTCCTGCTGCGGCACCAGGTACTTGTTGACCGAGCCGAGGTCGAGTGCGCCGGGGAAGACGTACACGACGCCGGACGCGGGTAGCGGCTTACCGAGGATGGTGACGTTCTTCTTGTCCGAGTCGTACGACGAGTACGGCTTGAGCTGGACCGCCGCGGTCTGCAGCTTCCACTCGTCGCCCACCTTCTCGAGGCTCAGGTTCTCGTCGTAGGAGACCTCACCGATCGTCACCGTCAGGTGCACCGAGCCCATGTAGCTGTCGGTCTCGCTGACGATCTTGAGGTCCTTGATCGGCGCCAACTCGCGCTGCTTGCGCAGCACCTCATCGGTGAGCAGCTCGGTGGAGGCGGGGGCCTCCTTGCCGTAGCCGAGTGCCTTCTTGGCGTCGCCGGCCTGCAGCGCGGCGAAGTAGGCCTTGACGGTGCCGCCGGGCGAGCCGGTGTCGCCGCCACCACCCACACTCTTCACGATGGCGATGCCGGCGATGAGGATGATCACGAGCACCACGGCGCCGCCGCCGATCAGGGCGGGGATCAGCCAGGAGGGCCGCGGCTTCTTCGGCGCGCCGGGGCCGGGTGGGAACGGGGGCGTACCGGGCCCCGGCGGGCCGGCGGCGGGGAAGCCCTGCGCCGGGTACTGGGGGTGCGACGACGGCCCGCCCTGCGGATACGACGGTGCACCGTACGGTGGGGCGCCGGCGGCCGGGTTCTCGGGCTGCCAGGTGGGGCGCAGCTGCGTCTGCTCGTTCGGGTCGGACGGATCCTGCCCCGGGTTGAACCCCGGGTTCGAGGGAGGATTCGGATTCATACCCGGAATTGTGTACGACGCCTCTTAAGGATCGCTTCAGGGAGGCCAATCCCCTCGTGCCGGCCGGGCATCACGCCGCGCACGGTCTCAGCCGAAGAAGGTGGCGGCGTCGTCGTAGCGCTCGCGGGGGACGCGTTTGAGTTGTTTCACGGCGTCGGCGAGGGGGACGAGGGTGATCTGGGTGCCGTGGAGGGCGACCATCTGTCCGACTGCG
>NZ_VIGX01000188.1 GCF_007858475.1 Tsukamurella conjunctivitidis | reverse complement strand
CATCCATCCCTGACAGGTCGACGGGTGCACCCGCTCGGTCGGGTGCCGCAGCGTAGAAGCCGCGCAGGTCCTCGATCAGCTTTTCCAGGCAGCCCGGTGAGGTGTAGACCGTGTGCCCGGCCGGGTAGTAGGTGAAGGCGATGTTGGTGCGCAGCGGGGCGGGCAGGCCCAGGTGGTCGACGTCGTACTCCGTCTGGAAGAAGGGGGTGGCCAGGTCGAAGTAGCCGCTGGCCACCAGCACCTTCAGGCGCGGGTTGCGCACCAGTGCGGCCGCGAGGTCAGGCATGACCTGCGGGTAGGTCAGCGTCTGGTCCCACATGGTCTTGGTGTGGCCGGGCTGCTTGTGCTGCCAGACCCATCCCTTGCCGGGCTCGGTGGACTCCCAGTCCATCTCGGAGAAGGCGCGCCTCTCCTCCGAGCCCGTCCATCCCAGTTCCTCGCGCAGGTAGGTGTTGACCAGTGCGCCGTAGGCGGGGCTGATGAAGGCGTCGTCGGCCACGAAGGTCTCGTCATCCGAGGCTGTATCCAGGTCGAAGCCGCTGACCCGCCCGTCGTAGCGTCCCACCACCAGGCCCTGGTCGCGCAGCAACTCCTTGC
>NZ_VIGX01000187.1 GCF_007858475.1 Tsukamurella conjunctivitidis | reverse complement strand
CCACCAGGGCCGCACGCCGACCCTCCATCTGCGCCGCGATCACCGTGGACCCCGACCCTCCGAACGCATCTAGGACCAAAGCGCCACGGGCGACCGAGTTTCGGACCATCGGCCGGATGAGTTCGACCGGCTTCATAGTCGGATGGAGTGCAGACGCCTTCGGCTTCCCAACCTCGAACACGGTCGACGCACGATTGTCACCATGCCAATGAGGACCACCCCGGCCGAGGCGACCTTCACCCCCCTCGGTGAAACCGTAGGCAATATGGTCGAACTCCTTCTCCGGGACCTCGGCCGACAGGATCGGCTCATGTCCGTTCTGGTAGTCCGAATGGCCTAGGACGAAGCGTCCCTTCACCCACACCAGCGCCTGGCGCATCACATACCCCGACGCCGCGAGCGCCAACTCCAGGTAGGTGCGCTGGGTCTCGGCGTGGCATATGTAGACGGCTCCGCCGGGGCGGATCGCTGAGCGAGCTGCGGGGAGGAACGCCTGGACGACCTCGCGGGCTTCGCTGGCTCCGTCGTTCCTGATTGTCAGGCGATCGTCGGTCCCGCCGACGTACTCGACGCCGTAGGGAGGGTCCGTCCACATGG
>NZ_VIGX01000186.1 GCF_007858475.1 Tsukamurella conjunctivitidis | reverse complement strand
AACTTCGAGAAGGATGGCTGGGTAGTCGCGCCTCACCGGGGGCTAGTCGACGACGGCACGGTGGCGTCACGCCGCAGGCACCTCTTGGAGGTCCTGCGCGGCGACGCCCAGGATGACACCGGCTTCATTGTGCGCTCCGAGGTCACTGCCGACGACGAGTGGCAGCACAGCTACTTCTACTTCAACGACCAGCCTCCGACTTACGAAGACTTCATGAACACCGTGGCCGACTACGTCGCCTGGCAGGTCGACATGCACGCCCACGGGCTCGGTGACCTGATCACGCCGCGTACCCCTGAAGAAGAGTCCGCTGAGGAGGTGACGGCATGAGCGTCCTCGACACACTCGACTTCCAGCCGATACTCCTGACGGACTTGTTCACCCTCCACAACGGAGAAGGGGCCGAGCGTAAGGCGACTGGTCCAGTACCTTACGTAGCAGCCTCCTTTCAGAACAACGGGGTGGTTGGCTACGTGGAGGAATCGAAATACCCGGGAGGATGGCTCTCATTCGTCAAGGATGGCGATGGTGGCGCTGGAACATGCTTCTATCAGCCCGCGCCGTTCTGGCCGTCGAACCACGTTCTTGCCCTTGAGC
>NZ_VIGX01000185.1 GCF_007858475.1 Tsukamurella conjunctivitidis | reverse complement strand
GGCCAGGACCACCTCGGCGAAGACCGGTCCCTGGTGGAAGTGCCACTCCCCCGTGGACTGGTCGTACATGTTCACCCCCGTGATGTCGGAGGGCAGCATGTCGGGGGTGAACTGGATGCGGGAGTTCGAGCCGTCGATGGTGGCGGCGATGGCGCGCGCCAGTGCCGTCTTGCCGGTCCCGGGCGCGTCCTCCAGCAGCAGGTGCCCCCCGGCGAAGAGAGTGGTCAGTGCCAGCCGGATGACGTGGGACTTGTCCAGCAGGGCGACGGACACATTGTCCACCAGCGAGGCGAAGGTGCGCGCGAAGCGGGTCGCCTCCTCGGGGCTCAGAGCCATGTCGTGGTCCTCTTTCCTCTCACTGTCCGGGGGTGCAGCTCAGGATGGAGCCCACCCACTTCCCCATCACGGCAGGGTCCGTGACGGCTGTGCGGATCCCGCTGGCCGTCCAGTCCCCGCCGACGTCGAACCGACGTTCCAGGTTGTCGATGTCCGAGACGAAGGCACAGGTCAGGACCTGTCCGCCTGGCCATCTCTCGGCTCGGACCTCGAAGGAGTGGCACTCCTGGCCCTCCTCCGCGCCAGGTTGCTCCCCGCCGAC
>NZ_VIGX01000184.1 GCF_007858475.1 Tsukamurella conjunctivitidis | reverse complement strand
GACGAGGCCTACCTGCTCGACGTCCTCCACGCCGGCAACGAGAAGGCCAATGAACGCGCCGACCGGACCCTCCACGAGGTGCGCGAGGCCATGCACATGCTGTATTGAGCACATGCAGAGGTGCACGCCCGTCCCCCACTGACCAAACGGTCACGCACAGATGGGCACCTGGGTGGGCCGTCCGAGGGGTGCCGGGCCTGCACCGCCCTGATGGGAGACCCCGCGCACAGGGTCTCCTCACGGTCGACAGGAGCGCCTTCCCTTCCTGGAACACGCCTTTGACCAGCGATAACGTTCATCCATGGCCCTCACGACCGTGTTCCCTTCCCTCCTCGGCCGCCTCCAGGCAGACCGGGGTCGAAACGCGCGTCTGAACCGTGTCGGTCACCTTCCGCAGGGGTCCGAGGCCGCTCGGCACGAGGACCTCGAACCCTTCGGTCATGGTTCCCTCTCACAGCGCCTGAACTGGCTGCGCGCAGGAGTCCTGGGGGCCAATGACGGGCTCGTCTCCATCTCCGGCCTGTTGGTGGGTGTGGCCGCGGTGGACCCCTCCGACACCAGTGCCATCGCCATTGCCGGGACGGCCGGCATTGCCTCG
>NZ_VIGX01000183.1 GCF_007858475.1 Tsukamurella conjunctivitidis | reverse complement strand
AGACCGGCTCCCAGCGTCGGAGTGGCCGGCAGCGTCGGAGCTGCCGGGGGGAACCGGGGCCCCGGGTGCTCGCCGGACCATGTCATCCGGGGCCCCGGCTGCCCGGGTCGCTCCGTCGTGCTCCTGCTCGCGTGGCGCCACACCCAGGGCCTCCGTCGGCATGTCATCGCCCCCGGATGCGCGTCCGGGCGTCCTGGAACCTGCGGCGCCTCCGGTGGAGGATCCCGACTCGGCCGGACCCGGGTGAGCTCCCCGGGTGGTGGCAGGCGCCTCGTCGCCACCCGCCGTCGCGTCGACGCCCGACCCTGCGCCTCTCCCACCGGGGTCCTCGCCATTGCCGGCGGCCCGTCTCTGCTCGACCCGGGAGCGCAACTCCTGCGCCTGCGTGCCCGTCCAGGACCGCAGACGGGCGACGGTGTACGGGTGGGTCGCCAGCGCCAGGACCTGTGCGACCACGACGACCTCCAGGACCACCATGGCCGTGGCCCACAGGACCCGGGGTCCCAGCACCGACATGCGACCCGAGCCGAGGCACAGGGTCGAGGAGGCGAACCATGCGCCCAGCACCAGTGCCGTTGCTCCCGCGCAGGCTGCACCT
>NZ_VIGX01000182.1 GCF_007858475.1 Tsukamurella conjunctivitidis | reverse complement strand
ATGGAAGCAACAGGAAAATACCATTTACCAATTCTTTATGAATTAAAAAAACAAGGATACTTTGTAGCAGTAATCAATCCATTAAAAATGAAACAGTTCTGCCGAGTGTTAAACTTCAGAAAAGCAAAAAATGATAATATAGATGCCACACAAATAGCAGAATATGGGTTGATGTATTGGAAAGAATTACAAGAACACAAAGTAGATACAGAAAATTTTAGAACTCTAAAAGAATTAAACAGATCTTATCAGCATTACATGGACCTAAGAATCAATCAAATGAACTTCATAGACCAAACAATCAGTCAAACATTTCCAGGAATAAAAAAATTAATATCTCATGGATCTAAAGACTTCTCAAAAGACAAACTATTAGATTTCTTAGAAACATGGTGGCACAAAGACCTAGTTTTAGAAAAAACAGAAGAAAAATTCATAGAAGACTTTAAGAACTGGGCAAAAGAAAAGAGATACCATCCTAATGCTGATAAAGCTAAATCCATTTACAAGCTTGCAGAGGAAAGTATCTCAACTCAACCTTCCAATAGCTCATACATAAAGATGAACCTACAAGAAGGGATAGAATTGATCAAACATATA
>NZ_VIGX01000181.1 GCF_007858475.1 Tsukamurella conjunctivitidis | reverse complement strand
AAAACATCAAAACATCAAAATATTCAAAATATCAAGAGATAGAAACAAGAGTAGAGCTACAAGATCGGTAGATGTTGTAGCTTTTTTATTATCGCTAGGTTATCGCGATTCTTTTGATGTGTGCGTCCCTATAATCATTTCAAAATCTTAGATACTTTAATGATGCTACCTACGGCACTTTAGCGAGAATTTTAGAGAGAAGCTTAAGGCTGAAGGTAGCGAATCATCTCTCCGAGACGTTTACGATCGATTAAGATAACATCGAGTTTAATGGCCGCTTCAATCGCTGCTTTGGTAAAGCCGCTATTGGTAATCACAATAATACGATCTAGTTCATAAAGATCTTTCGCTGTATAGATCTCTTGAATTGCTGAGAGCGGTACATTTCGTCCCCATCGTTTGCATTGAAAGCCATATTTGAGCTTGTCATGCTCAGCATAAACATCGAGCCCTTTATCATTACTATAGGGGGAGACGCGAATCTTTTTAAATTGGTAGAGATGTAGAAGATTTGCAACATAATGTTCAAATTGTTCCCCATCCATCTGATCGATATCGTCCAATGTATAGCTTGCGGCACGGCGATCTTTCTCATATTCT
>NZ_VIGX01000180.1 GCF_007858475.1 Tsukamurella conjunctivitidis | reverse complement strand
GCTGTGCATCCAGGGACGTCACGTGTTCCGTGACCTCGACCAGGGCGAGGGTTCGCTTCCCGATGTCCTCCACCAACGCCCGACGCGTCTCCTGGGCCTCCCGGGCACGGGCGAGCCGGAGATCCGCCTCTGCGAGTCCGCGTGTGAGCTGCTCAAGGGCCTCGCGGCGGTCCTGCAGGTCATGGTCGGCCTGTTCCTGTGCCCGGAGATCCTCGCGTGCCGCCTCGAGCTTCCCAACGAGGTCGTCCACCACGGCGTCAAGACGGTCGCGACGATCGACGAAGGCGTCCAGCTGCCGCCCCTGCTCCTCCAGGTCGACCAACGTGGATCTCGCGGCCTCGAGCTCCTGGAGGGCCTGCCGGTACCCGCCCGTCGGCTTCCCACCGGGGGTGAAGAAACGCAGGTACTCCGCCTCAATGGCGGCCATGAGGTCATCGTGGTCCGTGGCATTGATTGCTGGTGACCCGGACACGGACCCGACCTCGTGGGCCCCAGACCCTCCAGCGCCACCCAGCGTGCGACGCAGGGCGGGGATGCGGGCGAGTTCCGGTTGGGTGAGGGACTGACCCTGCTGGACTTCAAGAGCCACCAGGAGGTCCA
>NZ_VIGX01000179.1 GCF_007858475.1 Tsukamurella conjunctivitidis | reverse complement strand
TCAGGGTCCACCCGCAGGGCGAGTCCGGCCGGCGAACGGTCATTCTGCAGCACGGGCACCGAGGCGACGTCCCCGACCCTCACCTTCACCCGGTCCGGCTGGAGTTCGGGTGGCTGCTTGTCGTCGCGAGCCGCGGTGGGGACCACCGTGACCCGGGCGGTGGCGGAGTGGGTGCCGTTGGAGACCGTGTAGGAGAAGGAGACAGCCTGGTCCAGGCCACCCGGTGCGGTGATGCGCAGGAGATGGCGGTCGACCAGGGTCACCTCCAGGGGAAGGCCGTCCGGCAGATCCAGGTTCTGGACCACGAGCACACCGCCGGCGGGATCCGAGTCATTGTCCAGGGGCGCGGCCAGGGCCGCTCCACCTGCGGGCAGGACCACCAGGTCGTCCTCCGCGACGGGGGAGGCATCGGCCTGGGTGTCCACGACGTCCACCCGCACCACGCCCACCGCCGTGGAGGGCCCGTCGGTGACCGTGTAGGTGAACTGGTGGGTGCCCACGGACTGGGCGGTGAAGGTCAGGGTCCCCAGGTCCAGGTCGGGGACCACGGTGGACCCGGCAGGCGCCGGGGAGACCCCGACCAGGGTGAGCGTGTCCCCA
>NZ_VIGX01000017.1 GCF_007858475.1 Tsukamurella conjunctivitidis | reverse complement strand
GCCATAGCGGAGGGGAAACGCCCGGCTCCATTCCGAACCCGGAAGCTAAGCCCTCCAGCGCCGATGGTACTGCACTCGTGAGGGTGTGGGAGAGTAGGACACCGCCGGACTAAAATTAGATACAGGATGAAGGCCCTTGGGGATCGTGTCGAACACATGCGTGTTCCACTCCTCAGGGGCCTTCGCCATGTCCAAGTACAGTAATAGCGTGAGTCGCCTCGGGGGCGACGGGAAGTGGGTGCACCGTGGCTGAGTCGAGCGGCGACCGCCGGCAGCGTGCCGGATTCACCAATCCCGCAGAGCGGGCGGACCGTAAGACCGACGGAGATTCGTCACGTGGCGCCGGCCGCAGCAACGACCGGGGCACCCGCGGGGACGATCGTCGTGGCGGCGACCGCACCGGCGGCGGCCAGCGCGGTGGCTTCCAGGGCCGCGGCGGAGACCGGCGTTCCGAGGGCGGGCGTGGCGATCGGCGCGATTTCGGCGGCAACCGGTCGGGCGACTCCCGCGGCGGCGGTCGTCGCGACAACCGCGGTGGAGATTCCCGCGGGGGCGACCGTCGTGACTTCCGCAGCAACGACTCGCGTGGTGGCGATTCCCGAGGCGGAGATCGTCGTGACTTCCGCAGCAACGACCGTGGCGGGGATTCCCGCGGTGGTGACCGTCGTGACTTCCGGGGCAACGACTCCCGTGGTGGCGCATCGCGCGGGGGAGACCGCCGCGAGTTCGGTGGACGCCCGTCGGGCGATCGCCGCCCCTCCGGCTCCGGCGACCGCCGCAGTGGTGGAGATCGCCGCAGCGGGGGCTTCGCCGGCGGTCGCAACGGCTCGCGTCCTCAGGGCCAGGGCGGGCGTCCCGGCGGGTACCAGCGCGACGACCAGCGCTCCGACCGCCCTCGGACCCGCGCCGGCGAACCGTCGATCCCGAAGGACGTCGATCCCAAGGAACTCGATCCGGCGATCCGGCGCGACCTGCTGAGCCTCGACAAGAACAACGCGGAGCTCGTCTCGTCGCATCTCGTCCTGGCCGGGCGACTGCTCGACACGGACCCCGCGGCGGCCCTCGCGCACGCCCGCGCCGCCCGCGAGCGCGCCGGCCGTATCGCCGCCGTCCGTGAGGCCTGCGGTATCGCCGCGTACATGAACGGTGAATGGGCCGAGGCGCTGAGCGAGCTGCGGGCCGCCAAGCGCATGGGTGGCACCGTCAACCTCCTGCCCATGATCGCCGACAGCGAGCGTGGCCTCGGCCGGCCCGAGAAGGCCATCGAAACCGCTCGTGGCGACGAGGCCGCGCAGCTCACCGGCGACGATCGGACCGAGCTGCGGATGGTCGAGGCCGGTGCCCGCATGGACCTGGGGGAGTACGACAAGGCCGTCGTCACCCTGCAGGCGGAGGATCTCGACCCGGCGCGCCGCGGCTTCCACGCCGCCCGCTTGTTCTACGTGTACGCGGAGGCGCTGCTCGGCGCCGAGCGTCGTGGCGACGCGCTGACCTGGTTCCTCAACGCCGCCGCCGCGGACGAGGACGAGTTCACCGACGCCGAGGAGCGGGTCGCGGAGCTGTCCTCGGAGGACGCCGCGGAGCTGCCGTCGGACGATTCGGCCGAATGACGTCGCTCGCCGAGGGCTACGACCGCCTGCTCGTCGACCTCGACGGCACCGCGTACGCGGGCGCCGTCGCGATTCCCGGGGCGGCCGACGCGCTGGCCGGTCTCCCCGTCACCTATGTGACCAACAACGCCAGCCGCGGACCGTCGGACGTCGCACAGCACCTGCGCGAGCTGGGCTTCGAGGCCCCGGACGACTCCGTCGTCACCAGCGCCCAGGCCGGTGCCGGTCTGCTCGCGTCCCTCGTCCCCGCCGGTACGCCGGTTCTCGTCGTGGGCGCGCCGGCCCTGCGGGCCGAGGTCGAAGCCCGTGGGCTGCGCCTCGTCGAGACGGCCGAGGAGGCGCGCGCCGTCATCCAGGGCCACAGCCCCGAGACCGGTTGGGCGCGCCTGTCCGAGGCGGCGCTCGCGATCCGGGCCGGTGCGGTGTGGGTCGCCACCAACACCGACGCCACCCTCCCGACCGAGCGCGGCCTGCTCGTCGGCAACGGCTCCATGGTCGCCGCGGTCCGGAACGCCACCGAGCGGGAGCCCCGCGTCGCGGGCAAGCCCTACGCCCCGATCTTCGTCGACGCGATGCGCGCGGCGGGTGCCACGACGGCCCTCGTCGTGGGCGACCGCCTCGACACGGACATCGAGGGCGGCAACGCCTTCGGCGCAGACACCTACCTCGTGCTCACCGGCGTGAACGACGTCGCTGATGTGGTCGTCGCGCCGGACGCGCACCAGCCGACGTACGTCGCCGACACCCTGGCGGATCTGCGTACGCCTCGGGAGGACGCGCTGCCCGGGCCGCGTGAGGGGTGGGCCGCCGCCGTCGACGGGGACGATCTGATCGTGACCGGTGCCGTCGGCGCGGACCCCGCCGACGCGAAGTACGTGGCGATCGCCGCCGCCCGGGAACTCTCCGAGGAACGCCGCGCGGGCCTGCGCCTGACCATCCGATAGCGTGGACACCGTGGAGTCAGCAGCGATGCGCGGCGGCGATCCGGCCGACGTCCGTACGGCCGTCGAGGACCTGATGCACCGCGTCGACGAACTCGATGCGGCGCCCGTCGTCGATCCCGGGGCCGTAGCCGGCGTCGGGGAGCTGGCGACGCTCGGCCGCCAGGCCGCCCTGTTCGAGCAGGCGCACCAGCTGCTGGTCGACGCACTGGATACCGTGGATCGGGCCTGACCGCGATGGCACGCAGAGTGCGGCTCGACGCCGAGCTGGTCCGTCGTGGCATGGCCCGGTCCCGCGAGCACGCCCGCGAGCTGATCGAAGCGGGGCGGGTCACCGTCAACAAGCAGGTCGCGCGGAAGGCCGCGAACCAGATCGACCCCGCGGACCCGGTCCACGTGATCGCGGTCGCCGGGGAGATCGAGTGGGCCTCCCGGGGCGCGCACAAACTGATCGGCGCGCTCGACGCCTTCCCCGACGTCGCCGTCGAGGGGCGGCGCTGCCTCGATGCCGGCGCGTCGACGGGCGGCTTCACCGATGTGCTGCTGCACCGCGGCGCCGCGCGCGTGTACGCCGTCGACGTCGGCTACGGCGAGCTCGTCTGGCGACTCCGCGACGATGAGCGCGTGGCCGTGATGGACCGCACGAACGTGCGTACGCTCGAGGCGGCGATGCTCGACGGCCCCGTCGACCTCGTGGTCGGCGACCTGTCCTTCATCTCCCTGGGGCTCGTGCTCCCCGCTCTCGCCCGGTGCACCGCGCCCGGTGCGGACCTGCTCCCCATGGTGAAACCGCAGTTCGAGGTGGGGAAGGGCAACGTCGGCTCCGGCGGAGTCGTGCGGGATCCCGCCCTGCGCGCGAGCGCGGTCCGCGGCGTCGCGGAGGCCGCTGCGGCCTCGGGACTGTCCACGCGCGGCGTGACCTTCAGCCCGTTGCCCGGGCCCTCGGGGAACGTCGAGTACTTCCTGCACCTGCGCCGCGAGGAGGGACCCGTCGTCCTCCCCGACGACGTGGACGACATGATCAGCACGGCTGTGACGGAAGGACCGCAGTGACGACGGCAGGGAAGACCCAGAGCGATCGCACCTTCCTCGTGGTGGTGCACACGCTCCGCAGCGACGTGGACCGCACCGTCGAGGAGATCCGACGGCGGTTGGACCACGCCGGCGTGCGGATGAAGCTCGAGAGCGACGTCCGGGAGGCGCCTGACGACGCGGCGGTCGGGTGCGAGGTCGTGGTCGTGCTGGGCGGCGACGGCGGCTTCCTGCGCGGTGCCGAGCTCGCGCGCCGCGCGGACGTCCCCATCATCGGCATCAACCTCGGTCACGTCGGCTTCCTCGCCGAGTCCGAGGTCGACACGGTGCCGGAGACCATCGACGACCTGGTGCAGCGCCGGTACACCGTGCACCCGCGGATGACGCTCGACGTCGAGATCCACGACGGCGACCGCCGCGTCTCCCAGGGCTGGGCGCTCAACGAGGTCTCCGTCGAGAACCGGTCCCGGCAGGGCCTGCTCGAGCTGGTCACCGAGGTCGACGGCCGGCCGGTCTCGCGGTTCGCCTGCGACGGGCTGCTGGTCGCGACGCCCACCGGCTCCACCGCCTACGCCTTCTCGGCCGGCGGGCCCGTGATGTGGCCGGACCTCGAGGCGCTGCTGATCGTGCCGAGCAACGCGCACGCCCTGTTCGCGCGACCCATGGTCACCAGCCCGCGGTCGGTGATCGCGATCGAGGTCGAGGGCAGCCGGCACGAGGCGATCGCCTTCTGCGACGGCCGCCGCACTCTCGAGGTGCCGGAGCGCGGGCGCATCGAGATCCGCCGCGGTGAGGAGCCGGTGCGGTTCATCAAGCTCGGGGCGGGTCCGTTCACGGACCGCCTGGTGACGAAGTTCCAACTGCCGATCAGCGGCTGGCGCGGCCGCCGCGACGGCACAGGGGGGTAGGGAAGTGCTCGAAGAGATCCGCATCTCGTCGCTCGGCGTCATCGAGCAGGCCGCGGCGGAGTTCGCTCCCGGCCTGACGGTGCTCACCGGCGAGACCGGCGCGGGCAAGACGATGGTCGTGACCAGCCTGCACCTGCTCGCCGGGGCGCGCGCCGATCCCGGCCGGATCCGCGCGGGCGCCGACAAGGCCGTGGTCGAGGGACGGTTCTCCCTCGTGGGGGCCAGTTCCGCCGAGCTCGTCCGGGAGACCATCGAGGAGGCCGGCGGCGAGCTCGACGACGACGCGGTGATCGCGGTCCGCAGCGTCGCCGCCGACGGCCGCTCCCGCGCCTACCTCGGCGGCCGCAGTGTGCCGGTCGGCACGCTCTCCGAGTTCGCGGGGCCCCTGCTCACGGTCCACGGCCAGAACGACCAGCTGCGGTTGCTCCGTCCCGAGCGGCAGCGCGATCTCCTCGACGCGTTCGCGGGAGCCCCGGCAGGCAAGGCGCTGCGTTCCTATCAACGCGTGCGCGAGGAGTGGCTCGCCGCCCGGGCGGAGCTCGCCGACCGCACCACGCGCTCCCGGGAACTCGCCCTCGAGCAGGACCACCTCACGGCCTCGCTCGCCGAGATCGACGGCGTGGCGCCGGTGTCCGGCGAGGACGTCGACACCGTCGAGAAGATCAAGCGCCTGTCCGACCTCGACACGCTGCGCGACGCCGCGGACACCTCGTACGCCGCGCTGACCGGGGCCGGCTACGGCAGCGACGCGGAGGGCGTGGGCTCCGTGCTGGACCTGCTCGGTACCGTCCGCGCGGCGCTCTCCGGCTCGGACGACGCGGCGCTGCGCGCGCTCGCCGAGCGGGTCGACGAGGCCGCCACCGTCGCGGGCGACGTGGCGACGGAGCTCGGGGCGTACCTGACGGATCTGCCCAGCGATCCGTCGGAGCTGGAATCGCTCCTCCTGCGCCAGTCCGAACTCAAGACGCTCACCCGCAAGTACGCCCCCGACATCGACGGCGTGATCGCGTGGGCCGACGAAGCCCGCTCCCGGTTGGAGGGGATCGACACCTCGGCCGAAGGTCTTGCGGCGCTGCAGGCCCGCGTCGCCGCGCTCGAGGCGGACCTCGCCGCGGCCGCCGCCGCGCTCACCGCGGCCCGCGGGAAGGCCGCGGGCTCGCTGGGCAAGAAGGTCACGGGGGAGCTGCGCAAGCTCGCCATGGGCGGGGCGTCGATCACCGTCGACGTCGCGCCGGACGCCGTGGCGCCCGATGGCGACGGTGCCGCGGTCGTCGTCGACGGCACGCCGCGCCGCGCCGGGGCGCACGGTACCGACGTCGTCGAGTTCCGGCTGGTCGCCCACGACGGCGCGAACCCGCTACCGATCGGCAAGTCCGCGTCGGGCGGTGAGCTCTCGCGCGTGATGCTCGCGCTCGAGGTGGTGCTGGCCGCCACCGAACAGGGCCTGACGATGGTCTTCGACGAGGTCGACGCCGGCGTCGGCGGCAAGGCGGCGGTCGAGATCGGCCGTCGGCTCGCGGCGCTCGCGCAGCGCCACCAGGTGATCGTGGTGACCCACCTGCCGCAGGTCGCCGCGTTCGCCGACACCCATCTGACCGTCGGGAAGCAGACCGGCAAGGGCTCGGTGACCTCGACGCTGACCGCCCTGTCGCGCGACGAGCGGATCGCCGAGCTGGCCCGCATGCTCGCCGGGCTCGGGGACTCGGACACCGGCCGAGCGCACGCCGAGGAGCTGCTCGAGGCCGCGGACTCGGACAAGGTCGCGCAGTCGGGGGCCCACGCCGGCACGTAACGCGGGAGAAGCCTCCGACATCGGCGTGGCGGCGGCAGGTACCGCCGCCACGCCGATTCCCGCGGATTCGTCTCCGGCCCATGGCGCGACGTGTGCGATTGAAGTAGCTCAAAGTTTCCAGTGTTGTCGGCGCGCCTCCCGTTACTTCTGTGACTCACGGGGCAGTATGTGCGGCATGAAGCTCACTGGCCTGCTGTCCCGCAATACGTCGAACCTGCCCGGCGTCACCGGCACCGCCCGGGTCGACAAGGACACCACGCGTCTGCTCGGCCGGATCGGCCGTGGCGACATCGTGGTGTGCGACGAGCTGGACCTCGACCGCACCACCGCCGACCTCATGGTCGAGGCGGGAGTCGCGGCGGTGGTCAACGCCTCGCCGTTCATCTCCGGGCGCTACCCGAACCTCGGCCCCGAGGTCCTGGCCGCCGCCGGCATCGAGCTCGTCGACGACGCGGGCAAGGAGGTCTTCACCCGCGTCAAGGACGGCGCCAAGATCCGCGTTCACGAGGGCGTCGTCTACACGGGCGAGCGCGAGCTGGCCCAGGGCGAGCCGCTCTCCGACACCGACGTGACCTCGCGCATGCTGGCCGCGCGCTCCGGCGTCGTGGACCACCTGGAGGCCTTCGCGGGCAACACCGTCGAGTTCATCCGCGTCGAGTCGCCCCTGCTCATCGACGGCGTCGGCATCCCCGACGTCGAGGTCAACCTCAACGACCGCCACGTCCTCGTCGTCTCCGACGGCGCGGACCACGTCGAGGACCTCAAGCGCCTCAAGCCCTTCATCAAGGAGTACGCGCCGGTCCTCATCGGCGTGAACCGCGGCGCCGACGCCCTGGTGAAGGCCGGTTACCGGCCCGACCTCATCGTCGGCGACCCGGAGATGATCACCACCAACACGCTGCGCTCCGGTGCGCAGGTCGTGCTGCCCGCCGCTCCCGACGGGCACGCGCCGGGCCTCGAGCGCATCCAGGACCTCGGCATCGGCGCCATGACCTTCCCGGCCACCGGCTCCGCCGCCGATCTCGCGCTGATCATCGCCGACCACCACGGCGCCTCGCTCATCGTCTCCGTCGGCCACTCCGCCTCGCTCGAGGAGTTCTTCGACGCCGGTCGTCGCGAGTCGAACCCGTCGACCTTCCTCACGCGGCTCAAGGTGGGGACGAAGCTCGTCGACGGCAAGGCCGTCGCCACCCTGTACCGCAGCCGCGGGCACGGCGGCGCGATCGCGCTGTTCATCCTCGCCGCGCTGGTCGCGGTCGTCGCAGCCGTGCTGGTCTCCAACCAGGGGCACGACCTGCTGCAGTGGGTCATCGACCAGTGGAACCGCTTCGCGCTCTGGGTCCAGGGCCAGTTCCGGGCACTCTAGGTGCCGGGACCGACGCGCCGGCTCCGCTCGCCCGGCGCCCGCCGCCCCGCGCTGTTCTGGGCGGCGGTGCTGCTGGCCTTCGCCGTCGGCGTAGCGCTCGGCGGGGGAGTCCTCGCCCGGTTCACCACCGACGGTGACCTCAAGGACCTGCGCGGCCAGGTCGAACAGCTCGAGCGCAGCAACGCCGCGCTCACCGACCGCGCCCGTGCCGCCGACGCCTATGCGGACGCCGCAGCACCGGCGACGCTGGGCCGCAGCCTGGCCGGCGTCCCCGTCCTGGTGGTCACCGCGCCGTCCGCGGACGGCGGCGATGTCGCGCAGATCAACCGCCGGATCACCCAGGGCGGCGGCACCGTCGCCGGCACGCTGGCGCTGACCGACGACCTGTACGCCGAGGACAAGGCCGAGCGGCTTCGCGGCGTCGTCGACAACGCGGCCCCGGCCGGTGTCACCCTCGACAAGGGCCTCGTCGACCCCCGTGCCCGCGCGGGCGACCTGCTCGGCGCCGTCCTGCTCTCGGAGGGCGCCGTCAAGCCCCCGTCGAACGGCCGGACGGACGCCCTCGCCGCGCTGAAGCAGGCCGGCTTCGTCGACTTCTCCGGTCCAACGGTGCCCGGCGCGCGCGCCGCGGTCGTAGTGACGGGCGGAACAGTTCCCGGCGAGCGCGGGGGCGAGGGGCAGGGGATCGGCCGGCTCGCCGCGGCGCTGTCCGGGCACGGGGACGGCGCTGTCCTCGCCGGCCGCACCGGATCGTCGCAGGGTGCGGGCCCGATCGTGGTCGTCCGGCAGGACAAGGGGCTGTCCGCGAAGCTCGCCACGGTCGACGACGCGGACACCGTCGTCGGGCAGGTCTCGACCGCCCTCGCGCTCGTTCAGGCGACGCGCGGTGACGTCCGCGCGTACGGAACCGGTGTTCGCTGACGAGTTGGTGATAGGCTGAAGTCCCGTAGTAGAAGCAGGTATGTCCGCTCGAATACGGGAGTCTCGTTGCCCTCTCCTCGCGTTGGCGCGCGTGTCGCCACGAAGCACATTTTCGTCTCCGGAGGCGTTGCGTCCTCCCTGGGTAAGGGCCTGACGGCCTCCAGCTTGGGACAGCTCCTCACCGCGCGCGGCCTCCGCGTCACGATGCAGAAGCTCGATCCGTACCTCAACGTGGATCCGGGCACCATGAACCCGTTCCAGCACGGCGAGGTCTTCGTCACCGAGGACGGGGCCGAGACGGACCTCGACGTCGGCCACTACGAGCGTTTCCTGGACCGGGACCTCTCGGGCATCGCGAACGTCACCACCGGCCAGGTGTACTCGACGGTCATCGCCAAGGAGCGCCGCGGCGAGTACCTCGGCGACACTGTGCAGGTGATCCCGCACATCACCGACGAGATCAAGGCCCGCATCCTCGCGATGCAGGCTCCCGACTCCGAGGGCATCGTCCCCGACGTCGTGATCACCGAGATCGGCGGCACCGTCGGCGACATCGAGTCGCAGCCCTTCCTCGAGGCGGCCCGCCAGGTCCGCCACGACGTCGGCCGCGACAACGTCTTCTTCCTGCACGTCTCGCTGGTCCCGTACCTCGCCGCGTCCGGCGAGCTCAAGACCAAGCCGACGCAGCACTCCGTCGCCGCTCTCCGCAGCATCGGCATCACCCCCGACGCGCTGATCCTGCGCTGCGACCGCGACGTGCCCGAGGGGCAGCGCAACAAGATCGCGCTCATGTGCGACGTCGACATCGACGGCGTCATCTCGTGCCCGGACGCCGGCTCGATCTACGACGTGCCGAAGGTGCTGCACCGCAACCAGCTCGACGCCTACGTCGTGCGCAAGCTCGGCCTGCCGTTCCGCGACGTCGACTGGACCGTGTGGGGCGACCTGCTCAAGCGCGTCCACGAGTCGCGCGAGAGCGTGAACATCGCCCTCGTCGGCAAGTACATCGATCTGCCCGACGCCTACCTGTCGGTGACCGAGGCGCTGCGTGCCGGCGGTTTCGCCAACTGGGCCAAGGTGCAGATCTCCTGGGTGCCCTCGGACGACTGCGCGACCGAGGCCGGTGCGGCCGCCGCGCTCGACGACATGGACGGCATCCTCATCCCCGGCGGCTTCGGGATCCGCGGCATCGAGGGCAAGCTCGGCGCCATCCGCTACGCCCGCAAGCGCGGCGTCCCGCTGCTGGGCCTGTGCCTGGGCCTGCAGTGCATCGTCATCGAGGCGGCGCGGTCCGTCGGCCTCGAGGGCGCCAGCTCCACCGAGTTCGACGACGACACCGCCCACCCGGTCATCTCGACGATGGCGGACCAGGAGCAGGCCGTCGCCGGCGAGGCCGATCTCGGCGGCACGATGCGCCTCGGGGCCTACCCCGCGACGCTGGAGCGCGGTTCCGTCGTCGCCGCCGCCTACGGCGCGACCGAGGTCTCCGAGCGGCACCGCCACCGTTTCGAGGTCAACAACGCCTACCGCGACAAGATCGCGGAGTCGGGCCTGACCTTCTCCGGCGTCTCGCCCGACGGGCACCTCGTCGAGTTCGTCGAGTACCCGAGGGACGTGCATCCGTTCCTGGTCGGCACGCAGGCGCACCCCGAGCTCAAATCGCGCCCGACCCGCCCGCACCCGCTGTTCGCCGCCTTCGTCGGCGCGGCCCTGAAGTACCGCGCCGAGCTCGAACTGCCGGTCGGCGTCCGTACCCCCGCGGAAGAGGTACCGTCGGAGGATGACCACGCAGATGACTGAGCAGCTCGAATCGCTCGGTTCCGTGCAGCCGCACGACTTCCGGGCACTCAGCAGCGAGACGGTGTACGAGGGCCCGATCTTCGCGGTCCGGCGCGACGAGGTGACGATGCCGGGCGGCGGGACCGCCGTCCGGGACGTCGTCGAGCACGACGGTGCCGTGGCCGTGGTCGCGATGAACGACGACGGCGCGATCGCCATGGTGAACCAGTACCGGCACGCGATGGGTCGGCGGCTGCTGGAGATCCCCGCCGGCCTGCTCGACCACACCGGCGAGGAGGAGCCCGTGTGCGCCGCGCAGCGCGAGCTGGCGGAGGAGACGGGCCTCGGCGCCCGCGACTGGCACGTTCTGGTGGACCTGGCCCCGTCGCCCGGCTTCACCGACGAGATGGTGCGCGTGTACCTCGCCACCGACCTGCGGTACTGCGAGATGGCCGAGCAGGAGGACGAGGAGCTCGACATGACCGTCGAGTGGATCGCCATGCCCGACGCCGTCCGCATGGTGCTCTCCGGAGAGATCGTGAACTCGACCTCGGTGAGCGCGATCCTGGCCGCCACGATGGTGACCGACGACGACACGCCGCTGCGCTGCTCCGACGCGCCGTGGCCGGGTCGGCCGACGGCCCTCGCCGCCCGCAAGGGACGGCCCGTGGAGGACGGGCGGTAACTGTGTCGGTCGGGGTGGCTCTCGACGATCAGCTGCGCACGTACCTCGACCACCTCACCGTCGAACGGGGTGCCGCGCCGAACACCCTCAGCAGCTATCGGCGCGATCTGGGCCGGTACCGCGAGTACCTCGGCGGCCTCGGCGTCGGCGACCTGGCGTCGGTGACGGAGAGCCAGGTCAGTGGCTTCCTCGTCGCGCTGCGGGAGGGCGGCGAGGACCACCCGCCGCTCGCCGCCAGCTCCGCCGCTCGCTCGCTGATCGCCGTCCGCGGCCTGCACCGGTTCGCCGCGGCCGAGGGGATGACCCCCGTCGACGTGGCCCGCGAGGTCCGCCCGCCGGCGCCCGCGAAGAGGCTGCCGAAAGCGCTGCCCGTCGAGCAGGTCATCGCGCTGCTCGAGGCGGCCGGAGGGGATTCGGACGCCGACACCCCGTCGCGCCTGCGCGACCGCGCGATGCTCGAACTCCTCTACTCCTGCGGCGCCCGGATCTCCGAGGTGACCGCGCTCGACGTGGACGACATCGACGCCGAGTCGCGGTCCGTGGTGCTGCAGGGCAAGGGTGGCAAGCAGCGCGTGGTGCCGATCGGGCGGCCCGCTCTGGCGGCCCTGGACGCGTACCTGGTCCGCGGTCGGCCCGCGCTCGTGAAGCGGTCGAATCCCGCGCTCTTCCTCAACGTGCGGGGCGGTCGGCTCTCGCGCCAGTCGGCCTGGCAGGTGCTCGCCGCCGCGGCGGAACGGGCGGGGATCGACACCGCGACCACGCACGTCTCGCCGCACACCCTGCGCCACTCCTTCGCCACGCACCTGCTCGAGGGCGGCGCCGACGTGCGCGTCGTGCAGGAACTGCTCGGGCACGCCTCGGTGACCACGACGCAGGTGTACACGCTGGTGACGGTGGGCGCCCTCCGCGAGGTCTACGCCCAGGCCCACCCGCGGGCGCTGGGCTGACGCGGCTGCTGCGGCGCGTCGTGCATCCGTGACCCGCGTGCCGATGCGACGTGCAGTCGTGCGCGCGCATTAGGGTGGTGGCGGAGCAAGAAGGAGGTGGGCCAGTGGCGTCAGCGCCCGATGCGGAGAACCCGGGCCTGGACCTGGGGGAGCTGGAGCACCACCACGCCCCGAAGCCCGCGGCCGAGGACGGCCTCGACGCCACCGGTAGGCCGTCGGTCGAGTTCCCGGAGCCCGCGCCGAAGAGCACCCACGGCCCCGCCCGGGTGATCGCGGTCTGCAACCAGAAGGGCGGCGTCGGCAAGACCACGACCACCATCAACCTCGGCGCCTCGTTGGCCTCCTACGGGCGGCGTGTACTGCTCGTCGACCTCGACCCGCAGGGAGCGCTCTCCGCGGGGCTCGGCGTCGCGCACCACGAGCTGGAGCTGACGGTGCACAACTTGCTCATGGAGTCGCGCATCTCCGCGGACGACGTGCTGCTGCGCACCCGGGTGGACGGTCTCGACCTGTTGCCGTCGAACATCGACCTCTCGGCCGCGGAGATCCAGCTGGTCAACGAGGTCGGCCGCGAGCAGACCCTGGGCCGTGCCCTGTACCCCGTACTGGACCGCTACGACTACATCCTCATCGACTGCCAGCCCTCCCTGGGCCTGCTGACGGTGAACGCGCTCGCCTGCGCGGATCAGGTGCTCATCCCCATGGAGTGCGAGTACTTCGCGCTGCGCGGCCTCGCGCTGCTCACCGATACCGTCGACAAGGTCAAGGACCGGCTCAACCCGCGGCTCGACCTCGCGGGCATCGTGGTGACCATGTTCGACGCCCGCACGTTGCACTCGCGCGACGTGATGGCCCGCGTCGTCGAGGTCTTCGGCGACGCCGTCTACCACTCGGTGATCTCACGGACCGTGCGCTTCCCGGAAACCTCCGTGGCGGGGGAGCCGATCACGTCGTGGGCGCCGAAGTCGTCCGGCGCCAACGCCTATCGCGCCCTCGCGCGCGAGGTGATCGCGCAGGAGAAGTGACTCCCGCACAGACCGAACCGGCCGAGCCGATCGACGTCGTCGAACCGCTCGAATCCGCGCCCGACGCCGCGACGGGTGCGGAGGACGCGCCGCCGGGCTTCACCGTGAAGCTCGCGAACTTCGAGGGGCCGTTCGACCTGCTCCTGCAGCTGATCGGCGGGCACCGCCTGGACGTCACCGAGGTGGCGCTGCACGTGGTGACCGACGAGTTCATCGCCTACACCAAGCAACTCGGCGCGCAGGCCGACCTCGACCAGACCACCGAGTTCCTCGTCGTGGCCGCGACGCTGCTCGACCTCAAGGCCGCGCGCCTGCTGCCCGCGGGCGAGGTCGAGGACGCCGAGGACCTCGCGCTGCTCGAGGCGCGCGACCTGCTGTTCGCGCGCCTGCTGCAGTACCGCGCGTACAAGCAGGTGGCCGAGCTGATGGCCCAGCTGGAGGCGAAGGCGAACCGTCGGTACCCCCGGGCCGTCGGCCTCGAGGCGCGGTTCGAGGAGCTCGTGCCCCCGGTGCAGCTCGGCGTCACGCCGGAGCAGTTCGCCCTCGTCGCGGCGTCCGCGTTCACCCCCAAGGTCAAGCCGACGGTCGGCCTCGGGCACCTGCACGTGCCCAAGGTCTCGGTCCCGGAGCAGGCGCGCCTCATCGCCGCCCGACTGCGGGAGCGGCCCGATCACTGGTCCGGATTCGCGGAGCTCGTCGCGGACTGCGACTCCGGCATCGCCGTGATCGCCCGGTTCCTGGCGCTGCTCGAGCTGTACCGCGAGCGCGCCGTCCTGTTCGACCAGCCCGAGGCACTCGGCGACCTCAGGGTGCGCTGGTCGGGCGAGAACGATGGCACCGTGGTGGGCGGCACCCGCGACGAGTACGACGAGACACCCGAGGAGGAATCGTGAGCGAGCAGGCCGAGGATTTCGCCCTGGTCGAGGGCATGGAGCCGGACGAGCTGCGGTCGGCGCTGGAGGCGTTGCTGCTGGTGGTGGATGCGCCCGCGACCGCCGAGCAGCTCGGCTCCGCGCTGGAGGAGCCCGAGGAGCGCATCACGGCCGACCTCCGCGCCTGGGCCGGCGAGCTGACCGAGCGGCGCTCCGGCATGGAACTGCGCGAATCCGCGGAGGGCTGGCGGCTCTACAGCGGCGCCGAGTACGCGCCCTACGTCGAACGGCTGCTGCTCGACGGGGTCCGTTCCAAGCTGACCCGTGCCGCGCTGGAGACCCTGGCGGTGATCGCCTACAAACAGCCGGTGAGCCGGTCCCAGGTCGGCGCGGTGCGCGGCGTCAACGTCGACGGCGTGATGCGCACGCTGGCCGCCCGCGGACTCATCGCCGAGGCGGGCACCGACTCCGGTGCCACGACGTACGCGACCACCGAGCTCTTCCTCGAACGGCTCGGCCTGAGCTCGCTCGACGAGTTGCCGCCGCTGGCCCCACTACTGCCCGAGGTCGACGTCATCGAGGACCTCAGCTCCCACCTCGACGAGGAACCGCGGTTCGCCAAACTGGGTCGCAAGAGCGCCGACGTGATCGGATTCGATCCCGATGCCTGAGCTCTCCGCCGTCCTCCGCGAGGCCTTCCCGCTCGGCGCCCTCGGCCCGACGGTGCGCCGCTGGTGGCCGCTGGTCCTGACCGGCGTCGCGGCGGGCCTCACCGTGTGGGCCGCGACCGCGACGTGGTTCGGGCTCACCATCGGGCGCGTCGGCGTTCCGTACGGCTTCACCGGCACCGGCCGGACCGTTCTCACCGGGGCCGGAGCGGACGGCGATCCGCTGCAGGGCGCCGCGACGGACGGGGTGATCCCGTGGGGCTACGCCACCGCCGGGCTCGCGATCGTCGCGCTGGTCCTGGTGATCGTCGCCACGGTGCGGCCGGCCTTCGCGGCCCGCGGGCGCGCGATCGCGAGCGGCCTACTGGGGATCGCAGCGGTGCTGGCGATCCTGGTGTGGATCTTCCCGGCGATGATGATGAGCGGGCTCGACGAGCTGACCGGCGGCGATGCGGGCGGCGATCCGCTGTTCTTCCCGCCGAAGGGCGGGTTGGTGAGCACCATCGTGGTCACCTCGGTGGGTGCCGCCGTGCTCTTCATGGGCCGCCGGAACCGGCCGCTGAGCGCCGCCCGGGCCGCGCCGCGCTGACGAATACCGCTTTCGGCCGCGACCTGCGATCATGGAGGGATCATGAACAGACCCGCTCGCCGTGATGGCACACCGGACAGAAATCGAACCAGCAAGCCCAAGCAGCCGTCGAAACAGGGTGGCGTCCCGCGGCTGTCGAACGCCAAGCCCGCCCGCACGCAGAACGTCGCGGCCCGCAAGGCCGACCGCGCACCGTCGGACGGCGTGCCCGGCACGAGTGCCACCGGCGCCGAAGGCGAGGGCATCCGCCTGCAGAAGGTGCTCGCGCAGTCGGGCGTCGCCTCGCGCCGCGTCGCCGAGGAGATGATCGCCGACGGCCGCGTCGAGGTCGACGGCGAGATCGTGATGGAGCAGGGGCGTCGCGTCGACCCCAACGTCGCGGTGGTCCGCGTCGACGGCGTGCGCGTCGTGGTCAACGAGAACCTCGTGCACCTCGCGCTGAACAAGCCGCGCGGCTGGCAGTCGACGATGAGCGACGACATGGGCCGGCCCTGCGTGGGCGACATCGTCGCCGAGCGCGTCGCGGCCGGCCAGCGCCTCTTCCACGTCGGCCGCCTCGATGCCGATACCGAGGGCCTGCTGCTCGTCACCAACGACGGCGAGCTCGCGCACCGGCTCATGCACCCCTCGTACGAGGTCCCCAAGACCTATTTGGCATGGGTGCAGGGTGAGGTGCCGCGGCGGCTCGGCAACACGCTGCGCTCCGGCGTCGAGCTCGAGGACGGCCCCGTGAAGACCGACAAGTTCTCCGTGCTGGAGGCGTCCGAGGGGAGGTCGATGGTGCGGATCGTGCTGCACGAGGGGCGCAAGCACATCGTGCGACGACTGCTGGCCGAGGTCGGCCACCCCGTCGAGCGGCTGGTGCGCACCCACGTCGGCTCCGTGGCGCTGGGCGACCAGCGCCCGGGTTCGCTGCGGGTGCTCGGGCGCGACGACGTGACCGCCCTCTACAAGGCGGTGGGACTGTGACGCTCGTGATCGCCATGGACGGCCCCTCGGGGACCGGCAAGTCGACGGTGGCCCGCCGCATCGCGGAGAACCTCGGCGCGCGCTACCTGGACACCGGCGCGATGTACCGCGCCGCCACCGTGTGGGCCCTCGACCAGGAGGTGGACCTCACGGATCCGGCGGCGATCGCCGCCGCGACCGCGGACCTGCCGCTGGCGATGGGCTGCGATCCGCTGTCCGAGCAGGTCGAGCTGGACGAGATCTCGGTCACCCGCCGCATCCGCGAGGACGACGTGACCGCCGCGGTCTCGGCCGTCTCCGCGGTGCCCGAGGTGCGCGAGCAGCTCGTCGACTACCAACGGGCCATCGCGGCCGACGACGATTCGCCGATCGTGGTGGAGGGCCGGGACATCGGCACCGTCGTCTTCCCCGATGCGCCGGTGAAGATCTACCTGACCGCGTCGGCGGAGGCGCGGGCGCAGCGCCGCCACGCGCAGAACCTGGAGTTGGGCCTGCCCAGCGAGTACGAGACGGTGCTGGCCTCGGTCCAGCGCCGTGACGGGCTGGACTCGACGCGGAAGGTCTCGCCGCTGCGGCCGGCCGACGATGCGATCGAGCTGGACTCGTCGGAGATGAACCTGGAGGAGACCGTCGCCGCGGTGGCAGAGGTCGCCGACCGCGTGCTGAAGGAGACCGCACGATGAGTGACAACGAATTCGAGTACGCCGGCGACGACGGCGTGTGGGAGGACGAGGGCGACTTCGCCGAGTACGAGGGCGACTTCAGCGACCTCGAGGCGGAGGCGGCGGAAGCGGCCGCGAAGCTGCCGACCGTCGCCATCGTCGGGCGTCCGAATGTGGGCAAGTCGACTCTGGTCAACCGGATCCTGGGCCGCCGCGAGGCGGTCGTCGAGGACATCCCCGGCGTGACCCGCGATCGGATCAGCTACGAGGCCAACTGGGCCGGCCGACGGTTCCTGGTGCAGGACACCGGCGGCTGGGAGCCGGACGCCAAGGGGATGCAGCAGTCGATCGCGGCCCAGGCCGAGGTCGCGATGCGCACGGCGGATGCGATCGTCGTGGTCGTGGATGCCACGGTGGGCGCGACCGCGACCGACGAGGCCGTCGCCCGCGTGCTGCGCCGGTCGAAGGCCCCCGTCATCCTCGCGGCGAACAAGGTCGACGACCAGCGCACCGAGGCCGAGGCCGCGTCGCTTTGGTCGCTCGGGCTCGGTGAGCCGCACACGATCTCGGCGGCGCACGGCCGCGGCACCGGCGACCTGCTCGACGTGATCCTGGAGAAGCTGCCCGAGACGCCCCGGGAGGGCACAGGCGGCACGGGACCGCGCCGCATCGCACTGATCGGCAAGCCGAACGTGGGAAAGAGCTCGCTGCTCAACAAGCTCACGGGCGAGAACCGGTCCGTCGTGGACAACGTCGCGGGCACCACCGTCGACCCCGTGGACTCGCTCGTCGAGCTCGGCGGCAAGACCTGGAAGTTCATCGACACCGCCGGACTGCGCAAGAAGGTCAACCAGGCCAGCGGTCATGAGTTCTACGCCTCGCTGCGCACCAAGGGTGCGATCGAGGCCGCCGAGGTCGCGATCGTGCTCATCGACGCCTCGCAGCCGATCACCGAGCAGGACCTGCGGGTGCTGTCGATGGTGATCGAGTCCGGTCGTGCGCTGGTGATCGCCTACAACAAGTGGGATCTCGTCGACGAGGACCGCCGGTACCAGTTGGAGAAGGAGATCGACCGGGAGCTGGTGCAGATCCCGTGGGCGCTGCGCGTGAACATCTCGGCGCAGACCGGCCGCGCGTTGCAGAAGCTCGTGCCCGCCATCGAGACCTCACTCGAGTCGTGGGACAAGCGCATCCCCACGGGCCGCCTCAACAACTGGCTCCGCGAGGTCATGGCCGCCACCCCGCCGCCCCTGCGCGGCGGCAAGCTGCCGAAGGTGCTGTTCGCGACGCAGGCCGCGACGCGGCCGCCGACCTTCGTGCTGTTCACGACGGGCTTCCTCGAGGCGGGCTATCGCCGCTTCCTCGAGCGCCGGCTCCGCGAGGAGTTCGGCTTCGACGGCTCGCCGGTGCGGGTGAACGTCCGGGTCCGCGAGAAGCGCGCGAAGAAGTAGCGCCGTGACGTCGGTGGAGGTACCGACCGCTCCCGTCCCGCGCCGCCAGGTGGCGGCGTGGTGCGCGTGGGACTGGGGGAGCGCCGCGTTCAACGCGGTGATGACCACGTTCATCTTCACCGTCTACCTCACCGGCGCCGTCGGCGAGGACCTGCCCGGCTCGATCAGCGCCACCAGCTGGCTGTCGTGGGCGATGGCCGCCTCGGGCGTCGTCGTGGCGCTGTCGGCGCCGGTGCTGGGTGGCCGTGCGGACGCCGCGGGCCGGCGGAAGTTCTCCCTCGCCGTATGGAGCGCCGTCGTCACGCTGTGCACCGCCGCGTGCTTCTTCGTCCGGGACGAGTCCCAGTACCTGTGGCTCGGCCTGCTGCTGCTCGCCGTGGGGACCGCGGCCTTCGAGCTGGCGAACGTCCCCTACTACGCGATGCTGCGGCAGGTCTCGACCCCGAAGACGATCGGCCGCGTGTCCGGGATCGGCTGGGCCTGCGGCTACTTCGGCGGCATCGTGCTGCTGCTCCTCTGCAACTTCGGCTTCATCGCCGGCGACGGGCCGACCCGCGGATTCCTCGACGTGCCCACCGAGGGCGGCCTGAACATCCGGCTGGTCGCGCTCTTCGCGGCGGCCTGGTTCGCGATCGCCGCGCTGCCGGTGCTCATCCTCGTGCCCGAGTTGCCGGCCGATCCGTCGGCGGCGCCGCGGCGCGGCATCGCCGGCGCCTACCGGGACCTGTTCGCGACCGTCCGCGCACTCTGGCGTGAGGACCGCAACGTCGTGTGGTTCCTCCTCTCGTCGGCGGTCTTCCGTGACGGTCTCGCCGCGACGTTCACCTTCGGGGCCGTCCTCGCGCACACGGTGTACGGGATGAGCGAATCGACGGTGCTGCTGTTCGGTGTCGCCGCGAACGTCGTGGCGGCCCTCGGCGCGGTGATCGCCGGGCGGTTCGACGACCGGGTGGGCCCGAAGCCCGTGATCGTGACGTGCCTCGCCGGGATGCTCCTCGCCGGCACCGTGCTGCTGTTCGTGAGCGGCGAGACCATGTTCTGGATCTTCGGCCTGATGCTCACGGTGTTCGTCGGTCCCGCCCAGTCGTCGGCCCGCAGCATGCTCGCCCGGATGACGGTGCCCGGCCGGGAGGGGCAGATGTTCGGGCTGTACCAGACCACCGGCCGCGCGGCGTCATTCCTCGGGCCCTCGCTGTTCGGTCTGTTCGTGCTGATCTTCGGCACCGATCGTGCCGGGATCGGCGGGATCCTCGTGGTCCTCGCTCTCGGACTTCTTCTGCTCTCGCGGGTTCGTCCCGCCCGGGACCGCGCGCTCGCCTGAGCGGGTTCAGGGCGCGGGCGTTCATCGTGTGGTCGGTGCCGCGCGGGGGACGGCTGAGCCCACTCGTGAGCTCGGGTCAGCGCGGAGTCGCAGGCGCGGTGGAGGGTACTGCGGGCTTCGACGGCGCAGCAGGCTTCGCCTGAGGCGTCGCGGGAGTGCCAGGCTTCGCGGGAGCGCCGGGCTTCGCGGTGTCGGCACCGGGCGGCAGCATGGCGGCGACGGCGGGGTAGTCCACCGAGAGGCGCAGGTTGAGCACCGGGCCGTTCGGGGTGTTCGGCATCGCCTTGCGCACGTTGTCCATCAGCTGCGACAGCTGGATGCCGACGCCCGTCGCGCTGCCGTTCGGGAACGCGGCGAGGATGGGCTGCAGCAGGCTCACCAGCATCGGCGACGCGGTCTTGAGGCCCTCGAGCGCCTGCGGCGTGAGGATCGCCTGCAGGCCGGCGAGGAGGCCGGTCCGCTCGTTGTTGATGCCGTCCTGCACGGCGAGGGTCTTCTTACTCGACCCGTCGTGCAGCGGCCGGTGGTCGAGGCCGGACTGGAACGCGGGGATCATCGCCGCCAGCGCGGGATCCGCGGCCTTGAGAGCCGCGACGACGGTCGGGAAGGTCTCGGCGGTGGACAGGCGCTGCGTGTCCTGCACCGTCTGTGCCACGCTGCCGAGCGCGGTGAGCAGGGGCAGCATCGCCTTGGAGGAGGCGTCGACGTTCAGCAGCACCTGGCTCATGTGCGGGCGCAGGGCGTCGTCGTTGACGTCGCCCAGGGTCATGATCATGTTCGAGACCGTGTTGTCCGTGATCCGGCGGGTCGGGGCGAGCTCGGCGCCGTTCTGCAGCGCGCCGCCGCCCTCGTGCGGCGTGAGGATGACCTCGGAGACGCCGAACAGGTTGCCCGCGGAGAACGCGGCCTCCACGTTGTTGGTGAGGCCCCGGCCCTGCGCGCCGTCGATGCGCAGGGTCACGCCCTGCTGAGCGTTGCCGAGCGCGCGGATCGCGGAGACGGAGCCGACGTCGATGCCCTGGATCCGGACCTTGGCGCCCTCGACGATGCCGGCCGCCACCGTGGGCGTGCGGAGCGTGAACGTGAAGACGTCCTGCGGGCGCAGTGCCTGCACACCCCACGCCGCGAGGGCGATCAGTGCCAGGCAGAGGCTGAACGCGACGCCGCGCCGCCGGAGCTGGGCGGGCGACGGGGAGAAGCCGGGCACCGGTGCAAGATCCACAGCTAGACAAATTATCCGCAGTTGTCTGAAATGCATGCTCCGGCACGGCGCTTTGTGCCCACACTCACGTCGCCTCTCGCACTGTGACGGCCACTACACCGCGCCGGTGCAACCCCGTGAGGGTGCTAGTCGATCTGGCCGACGGGCGTGCTCTTCTCGGCCTGGAAGGCGTCCTCGGCGCGTCCGCGCGCCCAGTAGCCGGAGATCGAGATGCGCTCGCGCGGCACCTGCAACTCGCGCAGGACCTTGCGGATCGCCTTGATCGACTCGCGCTCGCCGTGGGCGAAGACCTGCGCGGTGCCCCGGTCGCCGGGCCAGTCCGCGACGGCCACCTGCCGGGCGAGGAAGTCGACGTCCGCGACGTCCGGGTTCACGGCCCAGCGCACGTCCACCCCGGCGGGGGCGATGAGGTCGATCCGGTCATCGTCGGTCTCGACCTCGATGATCGCGGCCCCGCGTGCGTCGGCGGGCAGCGCCTCGAGCGCGGAGGCGATGGCGGGCGTCGCCGAGAGGTCGCCCGCGAACAGGTGCCAGGCCGCCTCCGGATCGGGGGAGTAGGCGCCGCCCGGCCCCATGATGGTGAGCGGGTCGCCGGGCCGGGCGCGCTGCGCCCAGGGGCCGGCCAGACCCTCGTCTCCGTGCACGACGAAATCGATCGCGATGCGGCGCGCGGCGCGATCGAACGAGCGCACGGTGTAGGTGCGCTTCGATTCGCCGAACGCGAGCTTGACGTAGGCGTCGGTGCTCGGAAGGCCGTTCAGGGCGGGGTCGCCGAAGCCGGCGAGCGCCTCGCCCTCGGCGATCACGCGCACCAGGTGGGTGCCGATGGTCTCGGTGCGCACGACGGTGATCTCGTACGTCGGGCGTGGGCGTCGTGCGGGGGCGGGGGTTTCGGTACGCGTTTCAGTCACGTCTCCACCGTACGCTTCGAAACTTAGGGTTACCTAATCCGATTTGCGGCGCGGAGGCTTTGCGACCGAGAAACCGCCTGGAAGACCTGGGGCGCGACTAGCATTCTCCACCATGAGTGCAGACGTTCCGAACGGCAAGGATCTCCGCAAGCGCGTCGCCCGTTCCGCCCAAGCGGCGTTCACCCCGGACGGTCGCGACCCCGTCGACATCATCCGGGAGCAGAACAGCACCCGTATCCAGGAACTGGTCCCCGTGCGCATCTCCCGCATGCTGCACTCGCCGTTCTCCTTCTACCGCGGCGGCGCGGCCCTGATGGCCCACGACCTCTCCGACGAGGCCGATACCGGCGTCACGGTGATGAGCTGCGGGGACGCCCACATCTCCAACTTCGGCCTCTTCGCCTCCCCGGAACGCCGCCAGCTCTTCGACGTCAACGATTTCGACGAGGCGGGCAACGCGCCCTGGGAGTGGGACGTCAAGCGGCTCGCGGCGAGCGTGATGATCGCGGCCCGCGAGAACGGCTATTCCGAGGACCAGGCCCGCAGCGCGGTGGTCGGCGCGGCCGGTACCTACCGCACGGTGCTCGCGCGCCTCGTGGACCGGGGCGCCGTGGACCGCTACTACCTGTCGGTCGACGTGGACCAGCTCACGGCCCAGGCCGCCGCGGACCAGCCGCTCAAGGAACTCATCGAGCAGACCGCGAAGAAGGCGCGCAAGCGCACCTCGGCGCGCATGGTCGAGAAGATCACCGCCGCCAGTGCGGACGGCGAACCGCACATCGTCGCCGATCCGCCCACCCTGGTGCCCGCCCCGGCGAAACTCATCGAGGGCTTCGAGGGCCTCTACGCGAGCTACCTCGACACGCTCCGCGCCGACGCCGCCGCCCTGCTCGGGCAGTTCCGCGTGCTCGATTGGGCGCTGCGCGTCGTCGGCGTGGGCAGCGTCGGCACCCGCTGCTTCATCGTCCTGCTGGGCCGCGACGTCCCCGGCGGCACCACCGAGACGCTCTTCCTTCAGGTGAAGGAGGCCTCGCAGTCCGTGCTGCAGACCTACGGCAAGCGCGGCCCGTCAGTGATGCCTCCCCGCGCGCCGTCGAGCGGGACCCAGGCCTGGCGCGTCGTCGCCGGGCAGCAGATCCTGCAGGCCCAGTCGGACTCCTTCCTCGGGTACACGCCGACGGTGCGCGGCAAGGACTTCTACTGGCGCCAGTTCCGCGACATGAAGGGCTCCGTGGTCCCCGAGCTGCTCACCCACGACCAGTTCGAGCGCTACGGCCAGGCATGCGCCGGGGTGCTCGCGCGGGCCCATTCGCAATCTCCCGGGGCGGCTGTCGCATCGGCGTACATGGGCAAGTCCACGGAGTTCGACGAGGCCATCGGCCGGTTCGCGGCCGCCTACGCCGACCAGAACGAAAAGGACTACGCCGCAGTGCAGGCCGCGGTGAAGGCGGGAGTCCTTCCGTGTGCGGAAGCGGGCGTCTGACGGTCTTAGCGCGACCTTGACGGCGGAGGGCCTTCCGCCCGCGGCGAGGCCCGCGTAGACCGGTAGGCGTGACTCTGATGGAGGTACTGCCCTCACTCGCCCGCGCCGGCATCGCCCGGTCCTTCGATCCCACGATCTGGCCCGAAGGCACCGCGATGGACGGCGATGACGTCCTCATAGCCGGTACCCCGGCGGCCCAGCTGGCCGACGGCGCACCGTCGACCTACCCGGTGATCGTGAGCCGTATCAGCCGGCTCGTGCGTTCGGGGCCCGTGGTCCTGTGCGACGTCGCCGGGCAGCTCCCGCCGCACGCGACCCTCGCCGACGCGGCCTGGCCGGGCGCGCGCCTGGCCGGGGCCCGGATGCGGCAGCTCCTGGTCCGCGGGGCCGACGGTTCGCGGCTGGCCGCGCGCGTCGAGGTCCCCGCGGACGTCCCGGTGGACGCGCCGATCGCTCTCGCCCTCGCGCTGCCGCACGGCCTCGCGACGCCCGGAGCCCGCGACTGGTGGCCCGCCGCGGGCTGCGCGCACCGTCGTCTCGGGCGCCTGGCCTGAGCGCTCCGACCGGACTCGGCGTCCGCGTCCGGCGTGCGGGCCCGTCGATTAGGCTCGGGCCGTGCACAATTTCCGCGACGTGGCAGGGGTGGACGGCTATGCGGCCGACGGCGGTCGGATGCGCCGGGGGCTGCTCTTCCGCTCGAGCGTCCTCGACGCCGAATCGATCGATCCCGCCCGGCTCGCGGAGGCCCGCCTCGCGGACGTCTTCGACCTGCGGATGACGGCGGAGGTGACGCCGAAGCCGGACGTCGTGCCCGACGGTGCGCGGTACGTGCGGCTCAACGTGATCGGCGACGATGTCGAGCTCGGCGCCCTCGACCCGCGGTCCCTCACGGACGCGGCGCGCGCCAAGGACCTGCTGACGGACGTCTACCGGATGTTCGTGGCGGAGGAGAACGCGCGGGCCCAGTTCGCCTCGCTGGTGCGCGCCGTCGCCGACGAGGAGCGTGCGCAGCTCTTCCACTGCAGCGCGGGCAAGGACCGGACGGGGTGGGCCGCGGCGGTCGTGCAGCGGATCCTCGGCGTCTCCGCCGACGACGTGATGGCCGACTACCTGCTGACCAACACGTACTCGGCCGACGTCATCGACAAGATCGCGGCCGGCGCGACCGCCGAGCGGGGCGAGGGTATCGGCGAGGCGGCCCGCGTGCTCGCCGGCGTCTTCCCCGAGGCTCTGACCGCGGCGTTCGACGAGGCGGACTCCCGGTACGGAGGCTTCGACGAGTACGTCCGCACCGGGCTGGGGATCGACGACGTGGTCATCGCGCGCCTGCACGCCAAGCTGGTCGGCTAACCGAGCTTCGTCCCCTTCGGTACGAAACGCCCGTCGACCTGCGTGAATCCCGCGGAGTCGACCGAGCATTCCAGCCCGCCGTCGCGGACCGCGGTGCACGAGACGCCGTGCACGGACAGGCGTGCGCCCTCGGGCAGGGCGCGCGGGCGCTCCTGCACCGTCAGCTTGTCGAGGTAGCGCCAGCCGCGCGCGGTGACCTCGACGGCCTCGGGTCGCACGGTGCGATTCTTCACGGTGATCCGGGTTCCGGCGGGTGCGGAGATCCCGCACCGCAGCGTGGCCGGGTCGGCCTGGATCGTGCAGGCGCGCTTGCCCCCGTCGTAGCGGTAGGTGAACGCGTACTCGCCGCCGTCCGAGCGGTAGCGGTCGGCGTCCACCGCCGGTTCCGCGGACGCGGGGACCGCGACCACGAACGCGCCGACGACCATCGCCGACACCAGGAGAGCACGCTTCATGCACGCCACTGTAGCGCGCATGCACCGCGGCTAGCAGGGCTAACGGCCACCCACGCGGACGATCCGGTCATCGCCGGGCGTCGGGTCGCCGCGGCCGTCGGTGTTGTTGGTGAGGACCCAGGCCGAGCCGTCGGGCGCGCGCACCACGTCGCGCAACCGTCCGAAGGTCCCCCGGTAGCGCTCCGTCGCCGTGTCCGCCGCGGCGAGTGAGACGGTCCGCAGCCGCTCTCCCCGGAGGTTCGCGATGAGTAGGTCCGCCCCGACGACGGCGATACCGCTCGGGCTCGCGGCCGACGTCGCCCACTGCTGCAGCGGGTCCACGAAGCCCTCCCGCCGGCCGATGCCCTCGACCACGGGCCATCCGTAGTTGGCGCCGGCGCGGATGAGGTTGAGCTCGTCCCACGTGTTCTGGCCGAACTCGCTGGCGTACAGCGCCCCGTCGGGGCCCCAGGCGAGGCCCTGCGCGTTCCGGTGACCGAGGCTGTAGACGAGCGAGTCGGGGACCGGGTTGTCGGCGGGGCGCGCGCCGTCGGGCGTCATCCGCAGGATCTTGCCGCCGAACGCGCGCGGGTCCTGCGCATCCTCGGGGCGGCCCGCGTCACCGACGGTCGCGAAGAGCATGCCGTCGGGCCCGAAGGCGATGCGGCCGCCGTTGTGGATCGACGCGGCGGGCAGGCCGGAGAGGATCGTGCGGGCGGTGCCGAGCGACCACGACCCCGGCGCACCCTGCAGCGGCATGCGGACGATCCGGTTGTCGGTCGCGGTGGTGAAGTAGGCGAACAGCTCACGGTCGCGGACCGCGATCCCGAGCAGGCCGCCCTCGCCGCGCGCGGCGACGCCCTCGATCCGGCCGACCTCGCGGGGCCTGCCGTCGACGATCTCCACGATCCGGCCGCGATCCCGCTCGCTGACCAGGGTGGAGCCCGCGGCGAAGGCGATCGACCAGGGCGCGTCGAGGCCGGTCGCGATCGTGTCCTCCGGCGACGGAGCGGCGCTCGGGCTCGGTTCGCCGGTGTCCGACGGTGCCCCGCCGCACCCCACGGCCGTCAGCGCCGCGAGCAGCGCGATCGCGACGACTCGCTGCCGGACCGTGGTGCGCATGCGTCCAGAGTAGGGCGGAACGTCCGATTCCACCCGCGTTGCGACTGCGATCGATGCTTCACCGGGCGCGTGGACGAGCCGACCGGATTCGCGGGCCGAATCACTGTCGCCGAACTGCCTTCGGCCGATGTGCCGCGCGGCCCCGGCGTTGACGTGGTCGTGCGGCCGGCCGACGAGCCGTCCGTCCTCCTCGACGTCTCACCGGCCGGCCACTGGACGGGCACGGACCCGACGCCGCCCATCGCCGCTACGGAGCGGGTGAGGGGCCCGGGCACTCGGGCGGCATCCCCACCATGCGGCACTGAGCCCACGTCCAGGCGATTTCTCCTCCACGCGCGACATGGGGTAATCTCCTACAGCACCGCGAGAGTGGGCCACGGGCTGTGGCGCAGCTTGGTAGCGCACCTGACTGGGGGTCAGGTGGTCGCAGGTTCAAATCCTGTCAGCCCGACCAGAAGTCCCGAGACACACAGTGTCTCGGGACTTTCTGGTTCTCCGGGCCGGCGCTTTCCCGCTACCGCGGAATCCGCGGAGGCCGGACGCTGTTGGCTCTGGCATGGGTCACGAACGAGAGAGCGCGCACGCACTGTGGGTCTCCGCGCACCCGCGGTCGGATTCGCTCACCGCGAGACTGCGCGACATCGGCGTGGCGCGGCTGCGTGAGGACGGATGGGGCGTCGACGTCGCGGACCTGTACGCGGAGCGCTTCGACCCCGTCCTCGTCGACGAGGGCGGGGCGGACGTTCGCGCCGAGCAGCGCCGACTACTGGCTGCGGATCTCGTGGTCCTGCAGTTCCCGCTCTGGTGGTACGGGCCGCCGGCGATGCTCAAGGGATGGATCGACCGGGTCTTCGAGCGCGGCTTCGCCTACGACGTGCCGGACCCCGCGACCGGCCGCAACCGGAAGTACGGCGACGGCGGCCTCGTCGGCCGCCGCGCGCTCGCCGTGGTCACGGCGGGCGATCGGGCCGGATCGATCGCCCCGCGCGGGATCAGCGGCGACGTGGAGGACCTGTTCTGGCCGCTCCTGCACGGAACCTTCTGGTACACGGGCATGGAGGCCCTCGCACCGCACCTCATCACGGACGTGCACGGCATCGACGAGAAGGAGGCCGACCGGCTCGGCCACGTGCTCGCCGACCGATTGGGCGCGATCCGCACCGAAGCGCCCATCCCGTACCTGCCGATGACCGACGAGTTCTACGACCACTCGATCGCGCTGCATCCGCACGTCACCGCGGGGCTCACGGGCGGGGCGGCGCACCGCCGTCCGTCCTAGGCCGTGGACCCCCGACGGTACGAGGCCTGCCGCTGGGCGGGCGGGCCGGTGCCGGGCATGATGGGCGCATGAGTCTTTCCGACAAGGTCACCGAGCTCGGCGCGTGGGGTCTCGAGAACGGGCACCGGGCCCTGCTCGCCATCACCGGTGGGCGGTTCCCCAAGCGCGTGCTGGGCATGCAGACCCTCGAGCTCCACACGATCGGGCGCACGTCCGGGCAGCGGCGGTCGACGATGCTGACCGCGCCGATCTACGAGCCGGACCGGGTCGTGGTGGTCGCGTCCAAGGGAGGGCACTCCGACAACCCGGACTGGTACAAGAACCTCGCGGCGAACCCCGACGTCGAGGTGACCGTCGACGACGTCACCAGCCCGTGGACGGCGAAGGCCGCCACGCCCGACGAGAAGGCGCGGCTCTGGCCGCAGATCACGAAGGCCTACAGCGGCTACGAGGGCTACCAGAAGCGCACGGACCGCGACATCCCCGTGGTGGTGCTCACGCCGCGATAGCGGTCCCACCGGTTCGTGGCCCACGCCGTCCCCGAACGGCACAGTCCACGAGGGGGGCTCGCGCTCGTCCCGGAGCCCCGAGCAGCGGGTCGACGGTCCGCCGCACACCCGCCAAGGGCTTCCCCCTCCGGCGGCGTGTGCCCGTCGAGCCGCGGCGGTGGGGCGGTCCGGTTCCGTCAGCACGGCGCGCAGGCCCGTGGTCACCTCCCGAACGCCGGGTCCCGCCCGATGTACGCCATCAGCGACGTCACCTCGTCGGTGCCGTCGGGCACAGGGATCGGCGCGCCGAACTGCCCCGACTCCTGCAGCATCGGCCCCATCGCCTCGAGGCCGCCGTGGAGGGCCTTCGCGAAGCCGGGGTCGAGGTCGGGCGTGATGCCGTTGGAGCGGGCCAGGTCCCACGTGTGCATGAAGACGTCCGCAGTGTAGAACTGGTCGATCAGGGCGTCCAGCGGCTTCTCCCCGAACATCTGCGTGGTGAGCACGCGCGAGGCGTCCGGCGCGTCGAGCAGGGCCTGCACCGCCTCGGTCAGCTGGCCGAACGCCGCCGCGGGCTCGGCCGCGTCCGACGGCGCGCCGGGCAGTTCCACGTCGTTCATGGCGAGGAAGCCGGGGAGCCATGCGACGAGATGGCCGACCACCTCGCGGGCCTTCCATTCCGGGACGGGCGTCTGCGCGTCCCAGTCGGTGATCGAGCCGGCGACGTCGCCGAAACCGGCGGCCACGGCGCGGTGCCGCTGCGCGGCGGACAGGGGGCTGAGTTCGGTCATGGCGCCACTGTCGCACGCGCCACCGACGTGCGCGTGGCCTAGCGTGAGATCCGTGACCGAGCATCTCAGCATCCCCACCGCCGCGGGTTCCTTCGACGCCATCGCCGCCGGCCCCGAGGACGGGCGACCCGTGCTGCTCCTGCACGGCTTCCCCGAGGCCGCGATCGCCTGGCGGTACCAGGTGGCGGCCTTGGGGGACCGCGGTTTCCGCGCCGTCGCGGTGGATCAGCGCGGCTACTCGCCGGGCGTGCGGCCGGAGCGCCCGGTCGAGTACGGCATCACGTCGCTGGTCGGCGACGTGGTCGCGACCGCCGACGCCCTGGGGTGGGCGAGGTTCGACCTCGTCGGCCACGACTGGGGCGGCGCCGTCGCCTGGTGGGTCGCCACCGATCACCCCGACCGGCTGCGGTCGCTCGCCGTCGTCTCCACGCCGCATCCTGCGGCACTCGCGATCGCGTTGAAGACCGATGAGGACCAGGCGAACCGGTCCCGCTACATGACCGAGTGGCGCGCGACGCCCGCAACGGAGAAGGCGATGCTCGCCGACGACGCCCGCGCCCTGCGCCAGATCTTCGGACGGGACGTCCCGCGCGACTCGGTCGACGACTACGTCCAGCGACTCCAGGAACCGGGGGCGCTGACGGCCGCCCTGAACTGGTACCGCAGCGGACGACCGCCGGCGGCGCTCGGCACCGTCGACGCGCCGGTCCTGTACGTCTGGCCCACCGACGACGTGGCCTTCGGCGACGTCGCCGCCCTGGGGACCGCCGCGTACTGCACCGGGCCCTACCGGTTCGAGATGCTCGAGGACGTCTCGCACTGGGCTCCCGAACAGGCGCCCGAGGCGATCACCGGTCTGCTGCTCGAACACCTCGACGCGACCTGAGGCAGGGGGCGGGCACTACCCGGCGATGATCGCCGGAGCGTGGCGCACGGGGCAGTTCAGCGACGCCGCGATGTAGCACTGCTCGCCGGCCTCGCGGTGCAGGGCGAGCGCGAGGTCCGGGTCGGCGCCCGGCGCGACGGTGACCCGGGGCGCGAGTGCGATCTCGGTGAACCGCCCACCCGCGCCGGGCGTCTCGACCATCGTGCCGGTCGCGGCGTCCACGTAGTCGACCACCGTTACGCCGCGCAACGCGCACAGCGCGAGGTACGAGAGCATGTGGCAGTTCGCCGCCGCAGCGACGAGCAGCTGTTCGGGATTCCACAGCGACGGGTCGCCGCGGAAATGGGGATCGGCGGAGGCGGTGATCGTCGTCGCCGCCGCGGAGCTGAGCCGGTGTTCGCGCGGGTAGGAGCGGTAATCCGCCGTCCCGTCGGGCGAGGACCATTCGACTTCGACCGAGTAAGTGTGCGTGTTCACCCCGCAATCGTCCCCCCATGTGTATCTAATGGGGAGCATGTTGCACACGCGAAGGAATTCCACCACTGTCCGGGTCGTCAGCGCGCTGGCGGCCGTGAGCCTCGTCGCCGCGGGCTGCGGGACGTCGGGTGATGACGCGGCGCCGTCGAGCACGGCCGCCGGGTCGTCCTCGAAGTCCGCGCCGAGCAGTGTCGACCGCCCGGCGCCCGAGGGCGGTGCCGACGACGCCGGCGCCACCGAGAAGGCCCGCGCGCTCGCCGACGCCGTCACCCTCGACGGTGCGGTCAAGCACCTGGAGGCCTTCCAGGACATCGCGAACCGCAACGGCGGCAACCGCGCACTGGGATCGCCGGGCTACCAGCAGAGCGTCGAGTACGCCGAGAAGGTGCTGCGCGACGCCGGCTACAACCCGGTCCGCCAGGAGTTCTCGACGGCCGTCTGGTCGGCCTCGAAGGTCGACGTGCAGGCGGGCGGTGCGCCGGTGAAGGCCGCGGCGCTGTCCTTCTCGGGAGCGACCGAGGGCACCGTCACCGCGAAGGCCGTCGTGACGGGGACGCAGGGCTGCACGGCCGGCGACCTGGAGAAGGTCACCGCCGGCACCATCGCCGTCGTGCAGCGCGGCAAGTGCACCTTCGGCGAGAAGTACAAGGCCGCCGCCGCGAAGGGGGTGAAGGCGCTCGTCATCACCAACAACGCGGCGGGTGACTGGAAGGGCGGCACCCTCGGGCTCGACGACGGCGCGTCCATCGCGGTCGTGGGCGTCGCGCAGGACGCGCCGATCGCCGACGGCCAGGACCTCACGCTCACCGTCGATGCGAAGACCGAGAAGGCGAAGACCTGGAACATCCTCGCGGAGACCACGAAGGGCGACGACGCCACCGTGCAGATGGTCGGGGCGCACCTCGACGGCGTCACCGAGGGCCCCGGGATCAACGACAACGGCACCGGATCGGCCGCCGTCCTCGAGACCGCCGCCAAGCTCGGCGCGAACGCGGATGTCAAGAACAAGGTCCGGTTCGCGCTGTGGGGCGCCGAGGAGGAGGGCCTCGTCGGTTCGGAGCACTACGTCTCCGAGCTGAGCGAGGACCAGGCCTCGAAGATCAAGCGCTACCTCAACTTCGACATGCTCGGATCGCCCAACGGCGGCTACTTCACCTTCGACGGGGACGGTTCCTCCAAGCTGGAGGGCGGTGCGGGTCCGGCCGGCTCCGGTGTGATCGAGCAGGTCTTCCGCAACTACTTCGCCTGGCGGGGCGTGCCCGTCGAGGCCTCCGCCTTCGACGGCCGCTCGGACTACGGCCCCTTCAAGGAGGTCGGCATCGCCTCGGGCGGCATGGACACCGGCGCGGACGGCACGAAGACCGCGGAGCAGCAGCGGCAGTGGGGCGGCACCGTCGGCGACATCTTCGACCCGAACTACCACAGCCCGCGCGACACCATCCAGAACGTCAACCGCGACATGTACCGCATCGCGCTCGGCTCGGTGGGCTTCTCGACGGCCTACTTCGCGGCGCTCTGAACCGCCGGGCGCGGCACCGGTAGTCTCGACTGCGCAAGCGGTCGAGTGTCGAGTGCGGAGGTCACGTGGGCAGGTTCAGCAACAAGATGTGGAAGGTGCTCGGCGCGCAGAGCACACGGAACCAGTCCCGGTCCGTCGCGCTGATCGAGCAGTCCGCCGCATTCGACGAGTGGGCGCAGGGACTCTCCGACGAAGAGTTCCCCGATGCCGCGCTGGCGCTGGACGTCTACGCCGCCAAGTCGGACGATCGCGCGAAGTTCATCGCGATCGCCCGCGAGGGAGCCGACCGCGCCCTCGGCCTGCGGCCCTTCGACGTCCAGTTGCAGGGTGCCGACCGGCTGCTCGAGGGAGACGTGGTCGAGATGGCGACCGGCGAGGGCAAGACCCTCGCCGGCGCCGTCGCCGCCGCGGGCATGGCACTGGCCGGGCGCAGCGTGCATGTAATCTCGCCGAACGACTACCTCGCCCGGCGCGACGCGGAGTGGATGAAGCCCTTCTTCGACCTGCTCGACGTGACCGTCGGATACGTCGCGGAGTCGTCCACCCGCGAGGAGCGGCGCGAGGCCTACGCGAAGGACGTCGTCTACGGCTCGGTCAACGAGATCGGCTTCGACGTGCTCCGCGACCAGCTCGCCACCCGCGCGGAGGATCTGCTCTCGCCGAAGCCCGACGTGGCGATCGTCGACGAGGCCGACTCCGTGCTGGTCGATGAGGCGCTCATCCCGCTCGTGCTGGCCGGCTCCGTGAAGGGCGACGTGCCGCAGACGGCGATCATGGAGGTCGTGGCCCGCCTGCGCGAGGGCAAGCATTACGAGATCGACGCGGACGGCAAGTCCGCCTTCCTCACCGACGACGGCGCGAAGCTGGTCGAGGAGGAGCTGGGCGGTATCGACCTGTACTCCGATGCGCACGTCGCCTCGACGCTCCCGCAGGTCAACATCGCCCTGCACGCCTACGCGCTCGTGGAGCGCGACGTGCACTACATCGTGCGCGACGGCCAGGTGAAGCTCATCAACTCCTCCCGCGGCCGCGTCGCCGAGCTGCAGCGCTGGCCCGACGGCCTGCAGGCGGCGGTCGAGGCCAAGGAGGGGCTCTCGCAGACCGACTCCGGCGAGGTGATCGACACCATCACGGTGCAGGCGCTGTTGCAGCGGTACGCCCTGGTGTGCGGCATGACCGGCACCGCGATCGCGGCCGGCGAGCAGCTGCGCCAGTTCTACGACCTCGGCGTCTCCCAGATCCCGCCGAACACACCGAACATCCGTGTCGACCAGCCCATGCGCGTCTACGACAACAAGGGCAACAAGGTCGCGGGCATCGTCGACTACGTGCGCGAGGTGCACGAGACGGGCCAGCCGGTGCTCATCGGCACCCACGACGTGGCGGAGTCCGAGGAACTCGCGCACATGCTCAAGATCTCGGGTGTGATTGCGACGGTGCTCAACGCCAAGAACGACGCCGACGAGGCGCGGATCATCGCCGACGCGGGCACCAAGGGGGCGGTGACCGTCTCCACCCAGATGGCCGGCCGAGGCACCGACATCAAGCTCGGCGGCCACGACGCCGGCGACGAGAGCCCCGAGCACGACGAGGTGGCGGCGCTCGGCGGCCTCGCCGTCGTCGGCACCGGTCTGCACGACACGGAACGGCTCGACCAGCAGCTGCGCGGTCGCGCCGGCCGCCAGGGCGACCCGGGCACCTCCGTCATCTTCGCCTCCGTCGAGGACCCGATCGTCGAGCGGCACCTCCCGCTCAAGCGCCCGCCCGGCGGCGCGGACCCCGAGACGGGGGAGTTCCCGCGCGGCAAGGCCGCGGACATGCTCGACTCGGCGCAGCGCGTCGCCGAGGGCGGGATGCTCGAGACGCACGCCAACACGTGGCGCTACAACCAGTTGGTCAACCAGCAACGCGACCTGGTGATGGCGCGCAGGCACACCCTGCTGACCTCCGACCGGCCGCTGACGGACTTCGCCGACCTGGAGCCGGAGCGGCTCGCGGAGCTGCGCGAGGCGGGCATCGACGACGACGTGCTCGAGCAGGCGGCCCGCGAGGCCTTCCTGTACCACCTCGACCGCACCTGGGCCGAGCACCTGGCGTTCGTCTCCGAGGTGCAGACCACGATCCACCTGCGGGCGCTGGGCCGGCAGTCGCCGCTCGACGAGTTCCACCGCCTGGTGATCGAGGAGTTCCGCAAGCTCCCCGATGAGGCCGTGCGCCGCGCCCGGCAGACGCTGCAGGAGGCGGAGATCACCGGCGACGGCATCGATCTGGACGACGCCGACCTCGGCCGCAATACCCTGACCTGGACGTACATGGTCCACGACAACCCGTTCGCCACGAAGGGCATGGCGAACATGTTCGGGATGATCTGAGCCGCTCGTGAGCGAGTCCGGACGGTCCGCACCCGAGGCCGGCGACGCACCGTCGGCCCCGGGGAGGGAGGCGAGCCCGCTGAACGTGCCCAACGCGCTCAGCGTGCTGCGCCTGCTCGGCGTGCCGTTGTTCCTGTGGCTGCTGTTGGTGGAGCACAGCGACGGGTGGGCCCTGGCGGTGCTCATGGTGTCGGGCTTCACGGACTGGCTGGACGGCAAGCTCGCCCGGCTGCTGAATCAGCAGACCCGGCTGGGGGAGTTGCTCGATCCCGCGGCGGACCGGCTGTACATGATCGCGGTCCCGATCGCTCTGGGCCTCCGTGGGATCCTGCCGTGGTGGGTGATCGGCCTGCTCATCGGCCGCGAGGTGGTGCTCGCCGGGACGGTGCCCTTCCTGCGCAGCCGTGGCATCACCGCGCTGCCCACCCTCTACCTCGGCAAGGCCGCGACCTTCGCCCTGATGTACGCCCTCCCGATGCTGCTCGCGGGCACCTTCGACAACGGGCTCGGCGCCGTGATGCACCCGCTGGGCTGGGCGTTCCTCATCTGGGGCCTGGGCATGTACTGGTGGACCCTGCTGCTCTACTGGTGGCAGACGGTGCTGGTGGTGCGTGACCTGCCCCGGGTGCGGTAAGCGGGGGGTGTGTTGCTCAATCATCGTGCCGCCCACTAAGTTGTAATCCGCTGCGCGCCCCGCTCAGCCCTCGCGAAAGGACGTCCCCGTTGAGTGCCAGCTTCCCCGGTGAACTGCTGTACACGCCCGACCACGAGTGGCTGCTGAAGAAGAGCGAGACGGTGGTGCGGATCGGGATCACCGATTTCGCCCAGGATCAGCTGGGTGACGTGGTCTTCGTGCAGCTGCCCGAGGACGACGCCGAGGTCGCCTCGGGTGACTCGTTCGCCGAGGTGGAGTCCACCAAGAGCGTCTCCGACATCTACGCGCCGCTGGCCGGCACCGTCGTCGCGATCAACGGCGAGCTCGACTCCAGCCCCGATCTGATCAACTCGGATCCCTACGGCGAGGGGTGGATCGTGGAGATCGAGGCCGCGTCTCCCGAGGACCTGGAGACCGCGCTGGGCGAGCTGCTCGACGCCGACGCGTACAAGGCGCTCACCGCCGAGGCGTGAACGCCTTTCCTTAGAACGGCTTTAGAGCCGACGAATCCGGCCGCCTTCCCGGCGCCGGGCGCGGTACCGTGGACCGTACGTCCATCAGGTGTCGTGAACTACAGACCTGTGCAGTAATCACTGACGAAGGAGCGATGTGAGCGAGAACGACAAGGGCAACGAATCGGCCCCCGTTGAGACCACTTCGGTTTTCCGCGCCGACATCATCCGCGAGATGGACGCCTCCGGTGGCGCCGAGAACGATGCGCCCGTCCAGGGCCTCGAGAACCTCCCGGCCGGCGCGGCCCTGCTCGTGGTGAAGCGCGGCCCGAACGCGGGTTCCCGCTTCCTGCTGGACCAGGAGACCACGTCCGCCGGTCGCCACCCCGACAGCGACATCTTCCTCGACGACGTGACCGTGTCGCGTCGGCACGCCGAGTTCCGCTCGGTCGAGGGCGGCTTCACCGTCGTGGACGTGGGCAGCCTGAACGGCACGTACGTCAATCGCGAGCCGGTGGACGCCTCGCCGCTCGCGCACGGCGACGAGGTCCAGATCGGCAAGTTCCGCCTGGTCTTCTTCGTCCCGGCGGCCGGCTGACCCCAGTGACGGCCCCACGCCAGGAATCGGCGGCCCCGAGCGCGATGTCGATCGGGGCCGTCCTCGAGCGCCTTCGTGACGAGTTCCCGGACGTGACCATCTCCAAGATCCGATTCCTCGAGTCGGAGGGGCTGGTCACTCCCGACCGGTCCCCGTCGGGGTACCGGCGGTTCTCGCCGAAGGATTGCGAACGGCTCAAGTACGTGCTCACCGCGCAGCGCGACTACTACTTGCCGCTGAAGATCATCAAGGAGCAGTTGGACGCGCACGACCGGGGGGAAGCCGTCGAGGGTCCCGCGCCGCGGGCCCCCCGCGCGCTCGCCTCGGTGTCGTCGAAGACGGCGCCCGCCACGGACTTCTCGGCGCGCCGGCAGACCCGGATCAGCCGCGCCGATCTGCTCGCGCGGTCCGGAGCCGACGAGGCCTTCCTGCGGGAGCTGGAGCGCTCGGCGCTCCTCACCTCCGGTAAGGCGGGATTCTTCGACGAGGACGCGGTCGCGCTGGTGCAGGCGGCCAAGGCCCTCGCCGAATACGGGCTGGAGGCGCGGCACCTGCGCGCCTTCAAGACCTCGGCCGACCGCGAGGCCGGCCTCATCGCGCAGATCGCCAACCCCGTCGCCCGCGGCGGGGACGCGGGCGCCGCGGAACGCGCCGCCGAACTGGTGCGCGAGCTCGCCGCCCTGTCGGTGACCTTCCACACCCAGCTGGTCAAGGCCGCCGTCAAGGACGCGGTGCGCTGACGCCGCCACGGGACTCGGCGCGCTTCGCGCCCGGGCAACCGGGCGTCCGCGCTCGATCCCACTGCTGCGCCGGTAAGCTGGAACCATGATCGAGATGACCGTCGCGGGCATCCGGATGGACCCGCCGCAGAACGATCCCGTGCTGCTCCTGCGGGAGGTCTCGGGCCCCCGGTACCTGCCCATCTGGATCGGCCAGGGCGAGGCCACCGCGATCGCGATCAAGCTGCAGGGCGTCGAGCCGCGGCGCCCGCTCACGCACGATCTCATCGTCGACCTGCTCGAGACCCTGGGGCGTTCCCTCACCGAGGTGCGGATCACGGGGCTGCAGGAGGGCACGTACTTCGCGGACCTCGTGCTCGACGGTGACCAGACCGTCTCGGCTCGCCCGTCGGACTCCGTCGCGATGGCGGTGCGGCTCGAGGTCCCGATCTTCGCGGACGAAGAGGTGCTCGCCGAGGCGGGGCTGCTGCTACCGGATGAGGAGATCGATTCCGAGGCAAGCGATTCCGCCGAGGAGCCACCCGCCGATGAGGAGGTCGAGGCGTTCAAGGAGTTCCTCGATTCGATCTCCGCGGACGACTTCAAAGCGCCTGGCGACTCCTGAATCCGGCCTGGATCCGGCGCTGCTGCGAGATCACGATTCGATCTCGACCTCAACTTCAACTTGAGGGTGTCGGTGTGTCGCGTTGATTCGCCGCTCTCCGCGCCCTAGCGTTCACGCCGAACACCGCGAATGGCACCGAGGGAATTACACCGACGGCCTCCGCGCGGGAGGCGTACTCTCAGGAGTGCGCACGGACCTCATGAGGGAGACGGCAGTGAGCGATCAGGACGGCAGCGGGCAGAACACGCCGCAGGCGGAGACCACCGCGGGCACCCAGGGCTCGCTCGACGACATCGCTCCGGGACTGTTCCCGAACGACACCATCCCGGACGAGCTGCTCGGCTACCGCGGGCCCAGCGCCTGCCAGATCGCCGGCATCACCTACCGGCAGCTCGACTACTGGGCGCGCACCTCGCTCGTCGTCCCGTCGATCCGCAGCGCGGGCGGCTCGGGCACGCAGCGCCTGTACTCCTTCAAGGACGTGCTCGTCTTGAAGATCGTCAAGCGCCTGCTCGACACCGGCATCTCCCTGCAGAACATCCGTGTCGCCGTCGATCACCTCCGCCAGCGCGGCGTCGAGGATCTGGCCCGGATCACCCTCTTCTCCGACGGGACGACCGTGTACGAGTGCACGAGCGCCGAGGAGGTCGTCGACCTCCTCCAGCACGGCCAGGGCGTCTTCGGTATCGCCGTCTCCGGCGCCATGCGCGAGCTGACGGGCACCATCGCCGACTTCCCGGGGGAGCGCGCCGACGGCGTGGCCGCCGACTCCGCTCCCGAGGACGAGCTCGCCTCGCGCCGCCGCAACCGCGCCCGCGCCACCGGATAGTCGGACTCGAAAACCCCTCGCCCTCGCGGCGGCCGCCGCCTAGGGTCGACTCCCGTGGCACACATCGCGATGTTCTCGATCCCCGCCCCCGGGCACGTGCTCCCGTCGCTGGACCTGATCGCCGAGCTCGTGCGCCGCGGGCACCGCGTCACCTACGCCAACGACCCGTCGATGGCGGCGACGATCGCCCCCACCGGCGCCGAGTTCGTGCCCTACGACTCCGTCCTCCCGAAGATCGGTGACGCCGCCGGGACCGACGATGCGGAGGCGTACGCGGGCGACGTGATCGATCAGTTGACGCTCTTCGCCGACGAGTACGAGAACCAGCTGCCGCAGTGGTTCACCCGGTACGAGCACGATCGCCCCGATCTCATCCTCTACGACATCGCCGGTGCGATGAGCCTGGTGCTGGCCCGGACCTGGGACATCCCCACGCTGCAGGTCTCGCCGACGTACGTGGCCTGGGACGGCTACGCCGACGACATGGCCGACTTCTACACGATGCTGCGCACCGATCCGCGCGGGGTGGACATGCTCGCGCGCCAGGACCGGCTCGTGGCGTCCTACGGCGTCGACGAACCGTGCCTGGACCTGCTGGGCGAGCCCGAGCGCTCACTCGTCCTGATCGCGCCGTCGATGCAGCCGAACAGCGAGAAGGTCGACCGCGCGGTGTACACCTTCACCGGCCCGGCGCGACGGCTGCCGGAACCGGCACCGTCGGGGGAGCGGGACGACCGGACCACGCTCCTGGTCTCCTTCGGCTCCGCCTTCACGGACCAGCCGCAGACCTATCGCGCGGCCTGCGACCTCGCCGCGGCGCGCCCCGACTGGCGAGTGATCCTGCAGGTCGGCGGGCGGACCGACCCGTCGACGGTAACCGCGTCCGACGGCTCGGTGCCGCCCAACGTCGAGGTGCACCCGTGGATCGATCAGGTCGCGGTGCTCCAGGAGACCGACGTCTTCCTCACCCACGCGGGCATGGGCGGCAGCAGCGAGGCGATGCTGACCGGCACGCCGGTCGTGACCTCGCCGCAGGCCGCGGACCAGTTCGAGAACGCGACCATGCTCGCAGCGGCGGGGATCGCGGTGCCGGCGCCGGAGGAGATGTCCGGGGCGGCGCTGGGGGAGGCGTGCGACGCGGCGCTCGCGCTGACCGGCCGGGCGCAGGCACTGTCGGCCGAGCTCGCCGGGCTGGGCGGATTGGATGCCGCAGTGGCGGTCGTGGAGTCCCGACTCCCGGGCTGACCTCACCGTACGGGCGTCCTACTGAAATGCGTTAGAATCTCCGTGCGTCGCAACACCGCGTGGGAGAGTCCGGCGGGCACCGTCGAGCACGGGCCCACGGGCGCCGAAGGAGCAACACCTCTCCGTCAATCTCTCAGGCACCAGGACCACGTGGGTTGGGCGCCTCTGGAGCCGCCGGCGACTGAGGGAGAGGGCACCCGGCCCGGAGGTCCCCAGTGTCCGACAGCACTCCCGCGAGCAACTTCCCCGCGCGCCACATCGGTCCCGACGCGAGCGAGCTCGAGCAGATCCTGCGCGTCATCGGCGTCGACAGCCTCGACGACCTGGCCCGCGCCGCCGTTCCGTCGGCCATCCTCGATCCGGAGGCGGACAACGGCCTCGGCGCCCTGCCCGCGCCGATCGACGAGCACGAGACCCTGGCGGAGCTGCGCGCCCTCGCGGACCGCAACACGGTGGACCGCACGATGATCGGCCTCGGTTACTACGACACGCTGACGCCGCCGGTGCTGCTGCGCAACATCATCGAGAACCCCGCCTGGTACACGGCCTACACGCCGTACCAGCCCGAGATCAGCCAGGGCCGCCTCGAGGCGCTGCTCAACTTCCAGACCATGGTCTCCGATCTCACCGGCATGGAGATCGCCAACAGCTCCATGCTCGACGAGGCGACCGCCGCCGCCGAGGCCATGACGCTGCTGCGCCGCGCCGGCAAGTCCACGAGCCCGCGGCTCATCGTCGACCTCGATGTCTTCCCGCAGACCCTCGCCGTGATCGAGACCCGCGCGGAGCCACTGGGCATCGAGGTCGTGTCGGCGGACCTGACGGCGGGCCTGCCCGACGGCGAATTCTTCGGCGTGATCCTGCAGACCCCGGGTGCCTCGGGCCGCATCGCCGACGTCAAGTCCGTCATCGACGCCGCGCACGAGCGCGGCGCACTGGTCGCCGTCGGCGCCGACCTGCTGGCCATGACCCTGCTGACGCCACCCGGCGAGCAGGGCGCCGACGCCTGCTTCGGCACCACCCAGCGCTTCGGCGTGCCGCTCGGCTTCGGCGGCCCGCACGCCGGCTACCTCGCCGTCCACGCCAAGCACGCCCGCCAGATCCCCGGCCGACTGGTCGGCGTCTCCGTCGACGCCGACGGCAACCTCGCCTACCGTCTCGCCCTGCAGACCCGTGAGCAGCACATCCGCCGCGAGAAGGCCACGAGCAACATCTGCACCGCGCAGGTGCTGCTCGCCGTCCTCGCCGCGATGTACGCCAGCTACCACGGCCCGGACGGGCTCAAGGCCATCGCGGTGCGGGTGCACGCCCGTGCCTCGTCGCTGGCCGCTGCGCTGGGTGACGCGGTCGTCCACGACACCTTCTTCGATACCGTCCTCGTGAACGTGCCCGGCCGCGCGGACGACGTGCTCGCCGCCGCCAAGGCCGCCGGCTACAACCTCTGGCGTGTCGACGAGGACCATGTCTCCGTCGCCTTCGACGAGACCTCCACGGAGGCCGACGTGGCCGCGGTCGCCGAGGCCTTCGGCGCGCAGCCGGTGGAGGCGGCACCGTCGGACATCGAGAACCGGACCTCCGAGTTCCTCACGCACCCCGCCTTCCACAGCTACCGCACCGAGACGGCGATGCTGCGTTACCTGCGCAAGCTCTCCGACAAGGACATCGCGCTCGACCGCTCGATGATCCCGCTGGGCTCGTGCACCATGAAGCTCAACGCGACGGCCGAGATGGAGTCCATCACCTGGCCCGAGTTCTCGCGGCTCCACCCGTTCGCGCCCGCGGCGGACAGCGAGGGCATCCGCGCGCTCATCGCGCAGCTCGAGGAGTGGCTCGTGGCGATCACGGGCTACGACAACGTCTCGCTGCAGCCGAACGCCGGCTCGCAGGGCGAGTACGCGGGCCTGCTGGCGATCCGCAACTACCACCTCTCGCGCGGCGACGCGCACCGCACCGTCTGCCTGATCCCGTCGTCGGCGCACGGCACGAACGCCGCGTCGGCCGTGATGGCGGGCCTGCGCGTGGTGGTCGTCGCCTCCCGCGAGTCGGGCGACGTCGACACCGCGGACCTCAAGGAGAAGATCGCCAAGCACGCCGACGAGCTGGCCGCGATCATGATCACCTACCCGTCCACGCACGGCGTGTACGAGCACGAGGTGCGCGAGATCTGCGGGGCCGTGCACGAGGCCGGTGGGCAGGTCTACGTCGACGGTGCCAACATGAACGCGCTGGTCGGGCTGGCCCGGCCGGGCAAGTTCGGCGGCGACGTCTCGCACCTGAACCTGCACAAGACCTTCTGCATCCCGCACGGCGGTGGCGGCCCCGGCGTGGGCCCGATCGGCGTCCGCAGTCACCTCGCGCCGTTCCTTCCGGGGCACCCGCTGGAGCCGTCGCTGGGCACCGGCCCGACGATCTCCGCGGCACCCTTCGGCAGCGCCTCGATCCTGCCGATCACCTGGGCCTACATCCGGATGATGGGCGCCTCCGGCCTGCGGAAGGCGACCCTGACGGCGATCGCGTCCGCCAACTACATCGCGGCACGACTGAACGACTCGTTCCCGGTGCTCTACACGGGCGAGAACGGTCGCGTCGCGCACGAGTGCATCCTCGACGTCCGCGGCATCACCAAGGAGACCGGTGTCTCCATCGACGACGTGGCGAAGCGTCTCGCGGACTACGGATTCCACGCGCCGACCATGAGCTTCCCCGTCGCGGGCACGCTCATGGTCGAGCCCACGGAGAGCGAGTCGATGGGCGAGATCGACGAGTTCTGCGACGCGATGATCGCCATCCGCGCCGAGATCGCCCGCGTGGCGTCGGGGGAGTGGCCGGTCGAGGACAACCCGCTGCGCGGCGCCCCGCACACCGCGGAGTGCCTGGTGGCCGAGTGGGACCACCCGTACTCGCGCGAGACGGCCGTGTACCCGCAGGGGCTGCCGTCCGGTGGCGCGCGCGCCAAGGTGTGGCCGTCCGTCCGCCGGATCGACGGCGTCTACGGCGACCGCAACCTGGTCTGCTCCTGCCCGCCGATCGAGGCGTTCGCGGAGTAGGCGGCGCGCCCCGGACGTGCTGCTTCGGCCGGCGGGTTCGGAATTGAATTTCGCGCGCCGTGTATTTGATTAGATAAACTGGCGCCATGATCCACCGGCAGCCCCCGAGCCCGCTCGCCGCACGGCCGTGCCCGCCGGTGTCGGCATGATCGACTTCCTGTGGGGCCTGGCCGGCGGGGTCGTCGCCGTGATCGCGGTATCGCTGATCGTGGCGTGCGTGCTGCCCGCGGTGCCGGGCATCGAAGCCGCCACCCCGACCCGGGGCGACAAGGTCATCGGGTTCATCGTGGGTGTGGTCGCCGTCATCGTGTTCAGTGGTGTGGTGCGAGGTCTGGTCGACGATCCTTCGGAGTTCGTCGACAACCTGGGACTCGGTGCCGGCATCGCCGTCATGATCAGTGCCGACACACTGATCGCGCGCATCCGCGGGCACGGGTCCGCCCCGTCGGGGTCGACGCCGTTGGGGATGTCGTCCGTCCGCGAGGGGCGGCCGGATCGGTTCGTGGTGCCGGCGGTGTTCTCCCACGCGGTGCAGCGCCGCTTGTCGTCTCCCGAGGCCCGAGCTCGATACGTGGTCGCGGCGTACCGTCGTGGCCTGATCCCCGGACGGTTCGTGCCGGGCCTGGCCGCCGAGCTCGCACCGCTCCTGCCCTTCCCCGGTGCTCCCGCGTGGAACGACCTCGGTGAGCACGTGGGCGACGGACTCGACGGCGCGGTCGATCGCGCGGCGCGGGCGATCGACTACATCGTCACCCCGGAACAGGAGTGGGCCGACGCGGTCGAACGGCTGGTCTACACGGCCATGAGCGGCTCGGACCCCGCGGTCCGGCGGGCGACGGCGGAGCTTCTCGTGCCACCCCTGGAGCCGGTCGCCGAGGTGGCCGGCGAGGCGGATCGGCGTCGGTACGACCGTTGGCAGCGGGCGGAGGAGCTCCGGGCCCGGATCGCGGATGCGTACAACGCGCGGTACGAGGCGCCTCTCGATGACGCCGTGCACCGGCGGTTCGGTGATCCGACGGTGTGCGCTCGACATCTCATCGCCGCGTATCGGCACGAGCTGATCCGATCGGACGACGTGCCGCGCGCGGCGGCGGCGTTCTTCGCCGACCTGCCGGGATCAGGGGAGGCGTGGACGGAGCTGGCGATGGCGCCGAACGACGCATGGCGCTCGGACCTCGATCCGATCGTCGACCGTGCGGCCGTAGAGATCGGGTACGACGCGGACGAGGCGGAGGAGTCCGTCGCCATCGTCGAGATGGCGGCGTACAGGGCCGTTGTCGATGACGACGTCATGGGCCAGGGGGAACCGCTGTGGGACAAGGGATACAGAGCGCAGGTGCCCGGCGCATACGGGGAGTTCCTCGACGTCCACGGCACCTTCGGCTTCGACGTGTCCGAGCAGCTCGCCCGCATCCGCTCCGACCTGGCGACCCGTCTGAACGACCGGTACGGGTGATCCTGCCCGGAACGACCGCACCCACCCCGGGGGAACGGAGTGGGTGCGTCGTCTTCCGGGGGATCAGCCCTGGGGGTTCGGGGGCGGTGTGCCGGGATTCGGCTCGCCGCCGGCGGGCGGAGTGTCGCCCGCGGTTCGGCCCCCGCCCGCGACGTCCTTCACCTTGTGCACCGCCTGGTCGATCTTGTCCTCGTGTCCGGCGAACTTGCCCTTCGCCGCATCGCCCGCCTTGTCGATCACCTTGTTGACCTGGTCCGGATTCTTGCCGAGCAGTTCCTTGATCTTGTCGAGCAGCGCCATGATGCACCCTTCCGATGGACTCTTCCGCGGACCGCCGTGGCTGCGTGCTTCACCTCGACGCCCCGCGCCTGTGTTCCCCGTTCACGGTATCCGAGATCACTGTCGGTGCGGAGGTCTCGATCGCTCCGATTCCAGACGGCGGAGTAGGAATGCGACATTCCGCGGAGCGCCCGGCGGCGCGGCCCCTGTCTACCGGCGGTTGATGGTGTCCGCGAGGGAGATGACCGCGGCGTTGGACGCGGGAGCCAGGGGCTCGACGGTGCCGTACTCGACGGACTCGGTCTTCGCCGGCGCGGGCTCGCCGACGACCCGGAAGCCCGCCTCGGCGAGCGGCTTCCCGTTGCCCTGCTGCGTGACGAAAGCGACGAAGTCGGCGGCGGCGCGGTCGTGGGCGTCGGTGGTGTCCTCGCGATCGAGGACGGCCGCCGGATAGGTCGCCGATGCGGTCGGGCCCGACGGATACACCGCGACCGGCGCGGCCGGGCCCCGTCCCCGCGCGAACGCGGCGAGCTGCTGCTCGGTGACGGGCACGGCACGCACGGCATCGCCCGGCTTGGTCAACGCGTCGAGCGCGGCGCCCGCGGTGGTCGACTTCGGGGCGTCCTTCGCCCACCGTGCGAGCGAGCCCGTGACCACGGGGCTCTTCGCGGCGTCGTCGGACAGCGCGGCCCCGGCGGTGCGGCCGACCGCTGCCGCGACGGACTGCGCCGCGAGATACGTGCCGTCGGCCTCGGCGCCGGTCGGCAGCGCGATCCGCAGCTGGTCCTGCCGGGCGGACAGATCGAGCCAGCGCACCCCGTCGAAGGCCTTCCGCGCCGAGCCGCGCACCGCCAGCACCACCGGCGACGAGGCGATCGACGTGGGCTGACCGGACAGCTCGGCGGGCTTCGCCACCGCGAGGCGCGCCGTCCACACCGTGCTCTCCGGGATCCACAGCGACGGCGCCGGGCCGAGCTTCGGGTCCCACGTGCCGGCCAGGGCGTCGAGGGCGACGGGGGAGTCGATCCCCGCCACCTCGATCTTCGGGCAGTAGTCGGCGGAGACGGTGCCGCTCGCGTTGAAGCTCTCCGCGACCCGGCGCAGCGGGCCGACCAGGGCCGGGGCCGCGGCCACCTGCACCGCGAGGTCACCGCGCACGCACGAGGAGGCCGCGTCGCGACCCTCCTGCTCGGAGCGGCCCGACAGCCAGACCATCGCGCCGGCGACCGCGGCCACCACGACGACTGCGACGACCGCGGCGATCAGCCAGCGCGCGACGCCGCGGGAACCGGTTCCAGAACGATGTGATCCCATCGAGAGCAACCTACCCGAAGACGCCGCGCGGGGGCATAGGAGACACCTGTGCGTTCGCGCTGGTGAAAGGCTTCGCGCCACCCACGAACCGGGTGACCTCGCCGCCCATGAGCGCCGAGCCCGGGAACGGATCGCCCGCGAGCCTGCGGGCGAGCAGCTCCGGCACCGTGCCGGCCACCACCACCAGGTTGCCGAACCGCCGGCCCTTGAGCACCGCGGGCTCCGCCGCGACGGCCACCTCGCCGAAGACCTCCGCCACCGTGGCCGTCACCGACCGGGCGAAGGCCAGCGGTGCACCGTCGGCGATGTTGAGCGCGACCACGGCGCCGGGCGCGAGCAGCGGCACCAGGGAGGCGAAGAACTCGCTGGTCGTCAGCGCGGCCGGGGTGCGCGCCCCGGCGAAGACGTCGATGACGAGCACGTCGACGGTGCCGTGCATCCCCGGCGGCAGCACGGAGGCGGCCTGCGCGGCGTCGGCGCAGCGGATCTTGATCTGCTCCCGCTTCGGCAGCGGCGCAGCCGCACGGACCGCATCGATGAGGGCCCGGTCGACCTCGAGCACCTGCTGCCGTGAGCCGGGGCGGGTGTGCGCGATGTAGCGGGGCAGAGTGAAGCCGCCGCCGCCCAGGTGCACCGCCGTGACCGGCGCCCCCTCCGGCCGGGCCAGGTCGATCACGTGCCCGATCCGGCGCACGTACTCGAAGACGAGATTCGTCGGATCGCCCGTGTCCACGTAACTCTGCGGCGTGCCGTCGAGGAGGACCGTGAACGCGCCGGGCCGGTCGCGATCGGCTTCGATCACGACCGGCCCGGCGTTCGACACGGGGTCGGAACCGCTCAGCTGTTCGCGGCCTTGTACTCGCGGCGGCGCGCGTGCAGGATCGGCTCGGTGTAGCCGTTCGGCTGCGTGCCGCCGAGCAGGATCAGGTCCTTCGCGGCCTGGAACGCGATGTTCGTGTCGAAGTCCGGCGCCAGCGGGCGGTAGCCGGGGTCACCGGCGTTCTGCTGATCGACGACCGGGGCCATGCGCTTGAGCGCGTCGATGACCTCGTCCTCGGTCACGACGCCGTGGCGCAGCCAGTTCGCGAGCAGCTGCGAAGAGATGCGCAGCGTGGCGCGGTCCTCCATGAGGGCCACGTCGTGGATGTCCGGCACCTTCGAGCAGCCGACGCCCGCGTCGATCCAGCGGACCACGTAACCGAGAATCGACTGCGCGCTCTCGTCCAGTTCCTCGCGCTTCTCCTCCTCCGACCAGTCCGCGCTCGGGGCGAGCGGGATGGTGAGGATGTCGTCGACCGACGCGGGGGTGCGCTTGGCGATCTCGTTCTGCACCTCGAAGACGTCCACCAGGTGGTAGTGCAGGGCGTGCAGCGTCGCGGCGGTGGGCGAGGGCACCCACGCCGTGGTCGCGCCGGCCTTCGGCTGCGCGATCTTCTGCTCGAGCATCGCGGCCATCAGGTCGGGCATCGCCCACATGCCCTTGCCGACCTGCGCCTTGTGCTGCAGGCCCGCGTGCAGGCCGATGTCGACGTTGCTGTCCTCGTACGCGGGGTACCAGGTCTGACCCTTGAGCTGTCCCTTACGGACGATGGGGCCCGCGACCATCGAGGTGTGGATCTCGTCACCCGTGCGGTCGAGGAAGCCGGTGTTGATGAACACCACGCGGTCGTTCGCGGCGGCGATGGCGGCCTTGAGGTTCACCGAGGTGCGGCGCTCCTCGTCCATGATGCCCACCTTGAGGGTGAGCGCCGGCAGGCCCAGGATCTGCTCGACGCGGGCGAAGATCTCCGCGGCGAAGGCGACCTCGTCGGGGCCGTGCATCTTCGGCTTCACGATGTACACCGACCCGGTGCGCGAGTTGCGGATCTCACCCGACAGGCCGTGGATCGCGATGAGCGAGGTGACGATGCCGTCGAGGATGCCCTCGCCGATCTCCTCGCCGTTCCACAGGATCGCGTCGGTGGTCATCAGGTGGCCGACGTTGCGCACGAACAGCAGCGAACGTCCGTGCAGCACCAGCTCCGAGCCGTCGACGGCGGTGTAGACGCGGTCCGGGTTCAGGGTGCGGGTGAAGGTCTTGCCGCCCTTGCTGACCTCTTCGGCGAGGTCGCCCTTGTTCAGGCCCAGCCAGTTGCGGTAGCCGACGACCTTGTCGTCGGCGTCGACGGCCGCCACGGAGTCTTCGAAGTCCATGATCGTGGTGACCGCGGACTCGACCAGCACGTCCTTGACGCCCGCACGGTCGGTCGAGCCGATCGGCGACGCGGGATCGATCTGGATCTCCAGGTGAAGGCCGTTGTGGCGCAGCAGGATGCCCGACGGTGCGCCCTTGTCGCCGGTGTAGCCGACGAACGCGGACGGATCGGCCAGGCAGACCGACGCGTCCTCGCTGGAGCCGGACGCCCCCGTGACGGTCGCCAGCAGCTCCGAGCCGTTGATGCGGTACTCGATGACGTCGGCGTGCGAGCCCGACTCGAGCGGCACGGCCTTGTCGAGGAAGTCCTTGGCGAAGGCGATCACCTTGTCGCCGCGGACCTTGTTGTAGCTCGAGCCCTTCTCGGCGCCGTCGGCCTCGGAGATGGCGTCGGTGCCGTAGAGGGCGTCGTACAGCGAACCCCAGCGGGCGTTCGCGGCGTTGATCGCGAAGCGGGCGTTGAGGATCGGGACCACCAGCTGGGGGCCGGCCGTCGAGGTGATCTCGGTGTCCACGTTCGACGTGGTGATCTCGCGATCCTCGGGCACCGGCACGAGGTAGCCGATGTCCGTGAGGAACTTCTTGTACGCGGGGAAGTCGACCGGTCCGGGCGCGGCGGCGTGGAAGTCGTCGATCTTGGCCTGGATCTCATCGCGCGTGGCGAGCAGTGCCCGGTTCTTCGGGACCAGGTCGGCGATCAGCGCCGCGGCGCCCTCCCAGAAGGCGTTCTGGTCTACACCGGTACCCGGAAGCGCCTCGTCGTTGATGAAGTCGTAGAGGACCGTTGCGACCTCGAGGCCGGCGACGGATGTCCGGGCGGTGTCAACCATGAAGTTCTTCAACCCCTTCGTAGCACTGTCTAGGTGCTCATCAGGTTACTCCGCGCGCGATCGCCGCCGACGTCGGGACCACCTGGCCGAAGTCGAGTTTCACCAGCTGGTCGGCCCGATCGAAGTAGCGGTCGTCGTGTGTGATGACGACCACTGTCTTCCCGCGCGCCTTCAGATCCGGGATGATCCGGTCGTAGAAGACCGCGCGGAACCGGGGGTCCTGGTCGGCGGCCCACTCGTCGAAGAGGTACACGGGCCGGTCCTCGAGCAGCGCGGTCAGCAGCGCCAGCCGCTTGCGCTGCCCCGTCGAGAGCGCGAGCGTCGACAGCTTTCCGTCCTGGACCGTGACCGCGTGCGCCAGTTCGAGGTCGTGCAGCAGTCCGCGCACCCGGTCGTCGAGGTCGTCCGCGGCCAGGCCGAGGTAGTCGTCGAAGAGGTGGAAGTCGGAGAAGACGGCGGTCGTGTGCTGCCGGAACCACTCGGTGTTCTGCGGGGTCAGAGTTTCCCCGCGCTCGCCGCCGACCCGGATCTCGCCGATCCGCGGCGCGTACAGCCCGCAGATGAGCTTCGCCAGCGTCGACTTGCCGCTGCCGTTGCCGCCGACCACGAACGTCACCTCGCCGGGCCGCAGCGTCAGGTCGACGGGGCCGAGGCGGAAACCGTGCGGGACTCCGGGCATGCCCGGGGGCGGTCCCTGCGGGGGATGCGGCGGCGGCCCGCCGGGCCCCCCGGGGCCCGCGTGCGGTGGATGCTGTCCGGGACCCGGCCGCGGAGGCTCGGGCAGGTACTCGTAGCCCACGCCCCGCAGTTCGACGGTGCCGTCGCCCACGGGCCGTCCGTCGTAGGGCAGCACCGACTCGTCGCGCGGGGTCTCCAGCGACAGGTCGAGTCCGCGGATCTTCGCGAGCGCCACATCACCGCGCAGCAGGTCGGGAATGCGGTGCATGAGGCTCTGCATGGGCATCGACAGGAACGTCGTGACCAGCACGTAGCCGATCATCGTCTCCCGCGGCAGCTCCATGGCCCGGGCGAGGACGAACAGGATCACCACCATCGTCCCCAACTGCAGCACCTGGCCGAGCGCCTGCCCGCCGGCGAACCGGGTGCCCGCGGCGACGTGCTTGCCGCGCAGGTCCTCTGCGGTGCCCAGGAGCTTGCGGTCCAGGAAGTCGCTGCGCCGCGCACGGTGCAGCTTGAGTTCCTTGATGCCGTGCGTGACCTCCTGGAACGAGCCGATGAGCGCGTCGTCCAGCTCGCGCGCCCGTCGGTAGGTCTCCCGCACCCGCCGCAGCACCGTCTCCACGCAGGCGATGCCGATGAGCGTGCCCGCCACGGAGACGGCGAACAGCGTGCCCGAGACGGTCGCGAGGTAGGCCAGCGCGCCGATGATCGTCGCCAGGTCGATGCACAGCCCGGGGATGCCCGAGACCGCCATCGACAGTGATCGGACGTCCTCCGTGAGGGTCGCCAGCAGGCGGTGATCGCCGAGCCGCTCGATGTGCTCGAGCGGCGCCGCGAGCACGCGCTGCGAGAGCCGCGCCCGCAGCCGGTACACGGCCGCCTGCGCGAGGTGCAGCAGGATCAGCTGCGAGGCGACGCCCGCCACCACCACGACGACGGCGGTGAGCACGAACTGGGTGACCGTCACCGTCGGCATCGGGCCCGGCGCGACCAGGCCGTTGATGAGGGTGAGCAGGTAGGCGTTCGCGCCGCCGGCGATGAGCCCGGCGACCACGGCCGCCGCGATCGCCGCGGGCGAGATCGAGAGCAGGAACTTGAGGAGCTTCATGGCGCGCTCATTCGCCGGACGTCACGACGTCGAACAGGAAGCCCTCCACGGTCACGCCGGGTGCGAAGGAGAAGGCCATGCCGGTCGACGGTGCGCCGCCGTCCCGGCCCACGTTCGCCAGCAGGCGCTCGAGGACGAAGAGCAGCGAGACGCTGAGCATGTTCCCGTGCTCGGCGAGCACGTCCCAGCTCAGGCGCGACGCCTCGTCGGGCAGGCCCAGCGCCGTCGCCGCGGATTCGATGATCTTCGGGCCGCCGGGGTGGATCGCCCAGTGCGCGATCGTGTCCCGGTCGATCCCGTTGCGCGCCAACACCCCGTCGACCACCGGGGCGACGCCGTTGACGATGTACTGCGGCAGCGACTCGGCGAGCTCGCACGTGATGCCGTTCGCGTTGACGCCCAGCACGATCCCGTCCTCGGCGGCGTCGAGCAGGTGGCTGAAGGTGTCGCGCACCACGATCCGGCCCGCGGGCAGGGGATGTCCGACCTCGCTGGCGCCGATCACCGCGGCGCCGCAGCCGTCGGCGAACAGGCTGGAGATGACCACGTCGTTGGGGTCTCCGGAGAAGACGGCGTTCACCGAACTGAGCTCCAGGCAGATCATCAGCGACTTGCGGTCCGGGTGGGCGCGCACGTAGTCAGTCGAGACGCGCAGTGCGTTCATCGCGGCCGCGCAGCCCATGAAGTTGATGACGACGCGGCTCGTGCCCGGCGCGAGACCGAGCGCGCGGATCACCGCGACGTCGACGCCGGGCGCGAGGAATCCGGTGCTGGTGACGAAGACCAGCTGGCCGACGTCCGCGGGGTCGAGGTCGCCCAGCGCGCGGCGGGCCGTCTCGATCGCGAGCGGGGCGGCGTGCTCGTAGAACAGGTCCATCCGCTCGCGGACGGTGTCGGGGCGGGCGCTGAACTCCGCGAACTCGGGCGTGAGCGGGTCGATCGCGAGGTGCCGCTCGGCGACCCTCGTCTTCGCGTAGACGCGGCGGATCCGCTCGGCCTGCTGCGGATCGTCGAAGCGGGCGGCCACCCGGTCGGCGGACTCCGTCTGGTCGTAGGTCCGCGCGGGGGAGCCCGTCGCGAGCGATTCGATCACCGCGACCGAGGTGGGCGGCGCGGGCGGCGCACCCAACCAGAGGGGGCTGTCGGCCGGAATCCCGGCACCGTGGGTGGCCGACTCGGTGGTCTCCAGGAGATCCTGCTGCGGCAGAACGGTCTGCTGGTCCGGGGTGTTCATGGTGATCTCCTTACACCGTGCCGATGCCGGTGAAACCGGCGACGACGTACGAGCCCGAGGTCTTGAGCGCCTGGGGCGAGAAGTGCTCGCGGAAGAAGCCGTGCCCCTGTTCCTGGGCGGGCCGCGACTTCTGGCCGAGGAAGGTGTTGACCTGATCGGGGAGCCGGTCGAAGAAGAAGCTGCGGCGCGGCAGCCACTCGACGCCGAACTTCGCCGCCTCCTCCGCCATCAGCTCCTCCGTGGCGATGTTCGCGTAGCCGCTGCGCTGATACGGCAGCACGTGGTGCACGCGATGGCTGGACAGGCCGGCCGACAGGAAGCAGTCCACGTAACGGTTGCCCGAGATCTTCAGGTCGTAGGCCTGGTTGAGCTGGTTGATCGCCCAGTCCTCGGTCTCCACCTCGGGGAGGTCATCGACGTCGGTCTCGAAGTCGTGGCTCGCGACCACGAGGAAGGTGCTCACCCAGAGCACGGCGACGAACTGCGCGACCCACGCCCACACGTCCCCGAGGAACAGGAACAGGAAGAACTCACCGATGAGCAGAGCGCGCATGGCGAACGCGCCGATGAAGTGGGGGAGGGCGCCGCGCAGCGAGCCGTACATGTCGGCCACGCCGACCTGCCGCGTGAGCTTGACGATCTCGAACAGGCGCATCGTCATGCCCGTGGCGGTGTGTCCGAACTTGTGCAGGGTGTGGATGGGGACGCGGTACCAGCGCGGGATGTCCATCATCATGGTGAAGACGTTCTTCTTGATGTCCACCTCGCTCTGCGTGTGCGGGTGGTGCAGCAGTGCGTGCCCGTCCGCGGTCACGAAGGACAGCGCGACGTAGTTGATGTCGAAGGCGTTGACGAGCACCTTCGTGGCGCCCTTCTGGGCGCGGTGGATCGCGTAGTGCCCGAAGCCCGCGAGCGAACTCCGCAGCGCGACCATCAGCAGCACGAACAGCCAGATCGGCATCCACGACGGGACGCCGAGCCGGGTCGCGATCACCACGACGTAGGCCACGGCGAGCGCGGCCGCGGTGATGTTGAACCAGCGGTCCATCCGCTGCACGCGCGCCTTCATCGCGGGCTCGCGCAGGCGCGCCTTGACGGCGTGCAGAAGGTCCTTCGGATCGTCGAAACGGTAGCGCGGGGTGTCGCGCCAACTGTCGAATCCGTCTTTGAAGAGGAAGGCCGGTGCATTGTTCTTCGGGTGCACGTCCTCGACGCGGGCGTCGCGATCGAGTGCGAACCGTTCCAGCATCTTCTCGATCTTCTCGGGATTCGCGTGGTACGACCCGATGATCGACGTGATGTCACGATTCTTGGACCGCCCGATGAAGAATTCCCCGCCGGGATGCTTGTTGATCCATTCCGAGAGATCGTAGGCGCGGCCTTTGTAAACCCATACGTTGGACAACTGCGGTCCGCCGCCGGGGCCGGGTTCCCGGCCGAGATCGCGGGGCCCGGGGTCGCCGCCCTCGGTATCGAAATCGCGGCCGCGAGGGCCTGCGGGGCGCCGTCCGGGGTCGCGCTGGTCGGAGCCGGAAGCACCGTCGCGACCTGCGCCTCCGCCGCGTCCCGGGTCGGTACCGCGCTCGAGATCACGGGGGCCGGGATCGGCCGTGCCGCGCTCGGCGGGCGCCGGTGGCGGGGTGGGGTTGATCGACACTTCTCGTTCCTCCTGAGCACTGCCGGATTCGGCGGTTGTGTAGACCGTCTCCGGTCACGCTAATGGATCGCTGAAGGTGCGCTTGCCGCTACCTTCCAGTGTCCGGTTTGTCGGGAAACGGGGCGGAAGAATGCTTCGATCGACTCCGGAATTCATGCATACTTCTTCCGTGAGGGCGGGGCTTCCGTCCTTTCATTCGGCCCCGGGCGGTTCCGCCCGGACAGATTCCAGGGGGGAACCCATGAACCTCAAGGCATCGCGGGCGGCTGTAGCGCTGCTCGCCGCCGGCGCGCTGGTGCTCACCGGCTGCGCTGACAAGAAGTCCGACGACGGCGGCGCGACGGCGACCACCGCCACGGCGGCGAGCGGAGCCTCGGGCTCACCGACGGCGGCACCCTCGGTCGATGCGAGTGGCCTGCCGACGGTCCAGATCGTGCAGGATGCGGCGCTGGCTACCCGGGAGACCTATTCCGAGCACCTGACCCTCGACGTCGACAAGGGGATCCAGGGACTTCCCGTCACCAGCGTCGTCGGCGACATCATCTCCTTCAAGGACACCAAGCGCGTGGCCGCCCAGGGCGACGCCAACGTCCGGGTCCAGGACAACTACGTGCAGACGAAGTTCGTCGTGATCGACGGTGTCATGTACGCCAACCTCGGTGGCGCCAAGTACCAGCCGATGGGCAAGACGGGCGAGAAGGGCGTCTACGACCCGGCGATCATCCTGGACCTGGAGAAGGGGCTCGCGAAGATCCTCGACTCGGTGCAGAACCCCAAGGTCGACGGTAAGGACACCGCCAACGGTCTCAAGACCGTCAAGGTCACGGGCACCGTTGCCACGCAGGTCCTGGATCCGCTGCTGCCGCAGATCACCGACATCGCGACCCGCGGCAACGCCGGCGCCACGCTGCCCATCACCCTGTGGATCGTCTTCGACCCGTCGGCGAACCCGCAGCCGAAGCCGAACGTCACGCGGATGGAGGTCAAGCTGAAGGAACTGCCGATCACGCTGAACCTCACCGAGTTCGGTAAGGACGTGAAGATCACCAAGCCCGCCACGTAGAAGTACACCGGGCGAGTACTGCAGGAGAGCCGGACCTTCGGGGGGAGGTCCGGCTCTTCGCTGTCAGAAACCCTTCGAGCGCAGGTACTTCCCCAGCGTCTCGACGCTGCCCGGGGTGCGCGGGCCCTCCACCCAGCCCGCGTAGGGGATCACCACGACGTTGCCCTCGCGGACGGCGGTCGTGTTCGCCATCAGCGGCTGGGACTTCAGCTGCGCGATCTTCGCGTCCGGCGTGTTCTCCGGGCCGACGCCGTAGTCGACGATGGCGATGACCTGCGGGTCCCGCTGCGCCGCGGCCTCCCAGGAGGCCGTCGTCCACGAGTCGTCGAGGTCGGCGAAGACGTTCTCGCCGCCCGCGTTCTCGATGATCGCCTGCGGGGTGCCGGTGCGGCCCGAGGTGAACGGATCGGGGGAGGCGCTGTCGAACAGGAACACCCGCGCCTTCCTCCCCGACGGTGCGGCGGCCCGCACCTCGTCGATCCGGGCGCGGTACTCGGCGACCAGCTTCTCCGCGCGCTCCGGTACTCCGAACAGGGTCCCGAGGTTGGCCAGGTCGGTGAACAGGGCGTCGAGCGGCGGCATGACTCCGCGGCGCGTGCTGCCGGCCTGCCGACACGCCTCGGTGAGCTGATAGGGCACGGCGCCGATCTCCCGGATCCAGTCCGGCGTCACCCCGGTGGTCTCCCTGAAGCCGTAGTTCCAGCCCGCGAAGACGAAATCCGGCCGGGCCGCCTGGATCGTCTCGCGGGTGAAGGCCGTGCCGAGATTCGGAGCGCGGTCGAAGTCCGCCTTCCACGGCGACGTGTTGTAGTCCACGTGCTTGCCGTCGTAGGTGGTGTAGCCCGCGATCCGGTCGGTCAGGCCCAGCGCGAACAGGATCTCCGCGGTCCCGGTGTCGTTGACCACCACCCGGTTCGGCGTGCTGCGCACCGTCAGCGGCGCCCCGCAGTTGGTGACGGTGGCGGGCTCGCCCGACGCGGGCGACGGTGCTGCCTCGTCGACCCGCGCGCCGCAGCCCGCGAGCAGCACGGACGCCGCGGCGACCGCCGGCACGATCCTGGGTGTTCTCATCTACCGTCCTTCGTCGAAGATGACCTGGGGCACTCCCAGGCGGGGATGGGGCACGACGTGCGCCCCGATGTCGAAGTACCGCCGCAGCACGGCGGGGATGAGGATCTCTGCGGGGGTGCCGGAACAGGCCAGCGCGCCCTCGGACAGCACGTACAGGCGGTCGCAGTACTGCGCCGCGAGGTTGAGGTCGTGCAGCACCGCGATCACGGTGACGCCCAGCGCGCGGGCGGCGCTGAGCACCGCGAACTGGTGCCGGACGTCGAGATGGTTGGTGGGCTCGTCGAGCACCAGGACCCGCGGCTCCTGCGCGAAGGCCCGCGCGATCAGCACCCGCTGTGCCTCGCCGCCGCTGAGCGTGCCGAAGTCGCGGCGCGCGAGATCCGCCGCGCCGGCGGCGGCGAGCGCACCGTCGACCGCCCGGCGGTGCGCGGCGAGCGGGACGTCGCGGCGCCGGTGCGGCAGGCGACCGGTCTCGACGATCTCGCGCGCGGTGAAGCCGATGTCGAAGGGCGCGTGCTGCATGACGGCGGCCACCTGGCGCGCGTTCTCACGCAGGCTCACCGTGGTCACGTCCCGCCCGCCGACGGTGACCGTGCCGGCCGCGGGCGTCAGCACGCGGTAGACGCAGCGCAGCAGCGTGGACTTGCCGCTGCCGTTGGGGCCGACGACGCCGATGAACTCGCCCGTGGCGGCGGTGAGACTGATGTCGTCCACGATCCGCGTGCCGCCCAGTTCGACGCCGACACCGCTGTACTCCACTCGCATCTATGCGCTCCCGACGGTGCGCCGGCGCATGAGCGCGATGAACAGCGGCACTCCCACGGCCGCGGTGATCGCGCCGAGCGGCAACTCCTGCGGGGGTGCGACGGTGCGGGCGGCGATGTCGGCGAGCACCAGGAAGACGGCGCCGAGCGCGGGCGCGATCACGAGGACGCGGCGGTGGTCGGCGCCCACGAGGAGCCGCGCGACGTGCGGCACGACGAGTCCCACGAAGCCGATCGCACCGCAGACCGAGACGATGATCCCGGTCATCGCCGCGGTGAGCACGAACAGCGCCGAGCGGTACCCGGACGCCGAGAGCCCGACGGAGATCGCGACCTCGTCGCCGAGGGCGAGCGCGTTGAGCTTGCGCGCGCCGTACCGCAGTGCCACCAGCCCGATCGCCACCGTCACCGCGAGCAGCCCCGTGGTGCGCCAGGTCGAGGGGGACAGGCTGCCGAACAGCCAGAACATGACGGTGCGGGCGGCGTCGCCGCGCGGAGCGAGGAAGACGAGCACGGTGGTCACCGCGGAGAAGCCGTAGGCGAGGGCGGTACCGGTGAGGACGAGGCGGAGCGGTGTGAGGCCGCCGCCGCGGTAGGCGATCGCGTAGACCAGCGCGGTCGCGCCGAGGGCGCCCAGGAAGGCGGCGGTCGGCAGCGCGTAGAGACCGAGCGTGCCGAACACCCCGAACAGGGCCACCGTCGTCGCGCCGACGGAGGCGCCCGAGGAGATGCCGAGCACGTACGGGTCCGCGAGCGCGTTGCGCACCATCGCCTGCACCGCGACGCCGATCGCGCTCAGCCCCGCGCCCACGATCGCCGCGCTGAGGACCCGGGGGATCCGCGAGTCGGCGACGATCCGATAGTGCGTGGCGTGCTCGGCGTCGACGACGCCGCCGGTGAGGAACGCCCAGACGTAGCCGGTCGAATCCCGCCACGGGATGCGCACGGTACCCAGTAGTACGCCGAGCCACATCGCGGCGATCAGAGCGACGAGCAGGCAGATCAGCAGTACGGCCACACGGCGCGACGAGACGACTCGCACTCCGCGACTCCCCTCGGGTCGGTGAGCACCGCCCGGCTCCGGGCGGTCGCGGCGGCAGGTATCGGGCTTTCACGCGCTCACGTGAACACCGTTGCGGGGCAGCCCCGGATTGGCACCGGGTTCCCTCTTGCGCCGTGGGCTCGCGCCCACGGACCGTCGCTGGAGGCAGTCTAGGCGGGGGATGCGGACATATCGGAGGCGGGCCGCTCGCCGGGCCAGGCGCGGACCACGTCGAGGAGCCGCGCCCGGATCGGCGCGGCCCGCTCGGCGAGGGCGACCTGCTGCCGGACGTACTCGCGCCGGCCCTCGGGCGTCTCGATGGCGATGGGCTCGAAGCCGTACTCCGCGAGGTCGTACGGGCTGGCCCGCATGTCCAGTTCGCGGGCGTCGCGGGCCAGGTCGAATGCGTCCGCGACCAGGCCCGACGGCGCGCCCGGCGTCAGCTTGAAGGACCACTTGTAGAGATCCATCCCGGCGTGCAGGCAGCCGGGCTGCTCGGAGTCGACCTGCCCCTCCCGGGTCAGCGGCGTCGCGTTCCGCGGCGCGGCATCGGGCGTGAAGAACCGGAAGGCGTCGTAATGGGTGCAGCGCAGGCTTCCCGCGCGGACCACCTCGTCGGTGCCCGCGGGCCCCAGGCGCAGCGGCACCGGGTGCCGCGCCTGGTCGGCCTCGCGGTAGACCATGGCCCATTCGTGCAGCCCGAAGCAGCCGAAGACGGGCGCCCGGGTGGCGGTGGCCTCGAGGAGGCGTGCGACGTACGCGGCGGTACCGACGCGCCGGGCGAGCACTCGGGGGTCCGTGCGCACCCGGGTGCCGGCGACGGCGTAGCCGCGCGCGCCGTCGAACGCCTCCGCCGCCCGCGGACCGTCGAGCTCGGTGCCCAGGCCCGGGTGCCAGCGCAGCAGGTGCGCGGGGCGATGCCCGTAGTACGTGAACAGGAAGTCCCAGACCGGGTGCTTCTCGCCGCGCGCGGCGCGGCGGCGGTGTTCGGCGACGAACGGGGTCAGGCGGTCCCGGTGGGCCGCCGCGCGGGCCTCCCACTCGGTGTCCGAGAGGACCTCCGTCACACCCGATGCGTCCCGTCGCGCACGGTGCCCACGAACTCCTCGACGACGTCCTCCAGCGCCACGATGCCGATGGTGCGGCCGTGGTCGTCGGCGACGGCGGCGAGGTGCCCGCCGAGGCGGCGCAGGTCGCCGGCCGCCTGATCCAGGGACAGGCTCCCGTCGACGACGGGGAGCGGGCGGATCCGGCTCGCCCCGATCACGGACTCCGGGCCCACGGAGCTGTCCATGATGTCGGGCAGCACGTCCTTGACGTGCAGGTAGCCGGTGAAGGCGCCGTCGCTGCTGCGTACCGGGTAGCGGGAGTAGCCCGTCTCGGCCACGGCGGACTCGATGTCGCCGAGCGTCGGCCCCCAGACGCCGTTCGTGCCCTGCACAGCCTGCAGCCCGCGGATCTCGGTGAGCGGGATCGCGACGTCGGCGACCGTGCGGCGCGAGGTCTGCAGCGCGCGGGTCAGCCGCACCCGCTCCTCCGCGTCGATCAGGCCCTCGTCGTGGGATTCGGCGATGAGCACACTCAGCTCACCGGCGGAGACCGTGCTGTCCAACTCGTCGCGCGGCTCCACGCCGCCCGCGCGCAGCACCAGCATCGCCAGCCAGTTGTAGACCGCGATGAGCGGCCGCATCAGGCGGACGAAGGCGACGTGCGGCGGCACCAGCAGCATGGCGGCGGCCTCGGGGCCGGCGAGCGCGATGTTCTTCGGCACCATCTCGCCGAGCAGGATGTGCAGCACCACGACCAGGCCGAGGGAGACCGTGAACGAGATCGGGTGCAGCAGCGCCTCGGGGACGTGCGCCCAGGCGAGCGGCTTCTCCAGCAGGTGCGCGATGGCCGGCTCGCCGACCTTACCGAGCAGGATCGAGCAGATCGTGATGCCCAGCTGGCAGCCCGCCAGCATGAGCGAGAGGTTCTCCGAGGCCTTGATGACGGCCTTCGCGCTCGACCGGCCCTGCTCCACGAGGGCTTCGAGCCGGTCGCGGCGGGCCGCGATCAGCGCGAACTCGGCGGCGACGAAGAAGGCGTTGGCGGCCAGCAGCAGCACGGTCAGGGCGACGCCCAGGAGGTCATTCATGGGTCACCTCCACCAGGTCGACGCGGCGTCCGTCCATCCGGGCCACGCGCGCCGTCCACTGCGGGGCCTCCGCCTCGTCCTCGTCGACGGACGGATGCTGGGGCAGTGGGACGCGGTCGCCGACCGCGGGAATGCGGCCGAGCAGGAACATCACCAGGCCGCCGATCGTGTCGTAGTCGCCCTCCGGGGCGCGGTAGCCGGTGTCCCGCTCGAGCTCGTCGATCCGGAGCAGGCCCGAGCACAGGAAACCGTCGTCGGTGCGCTGCACGTCCACGGGCTCGTTCGCGTCGTGCTCGTCGCGGACGTCGCCCACGATCTCCTCGATGAGGTCCTCGACGGTGACGATGCCGGCGGAGCCGCCGTACTCGTCGACGACGAGGGCCATCTGGAGGCCGTTGGCGCGCAGCTGATCCATCAGGGCGTCGCCGTCCAGCGTCGCGGGCACGACGGGGGCCACGGTCGCGATGTCCGAGACGGTCACCGTCGCGCGACGGTCCGCGGCCACCGTCAGGGCCTGCTTCACGTGCACCAGCCCGATCGTGTCGTCGAGATCGCCCCGGACCACGGGGAACCGGGAGTGGCCGGACTCGATCGACAGCGCGACCAGGTCGGCGACGGTGTCGTCCGCGTCCAGCGAGTGGATCCGCTGCCGGGGGGTCATGAGCTCCTCGGCGGTGAGCTCACCGAACTCGAGGCTGCGGCCCACGAGCTCGGCGGTCATCTCGTCGATCGCGCCCTGGGCCGCCGAGTTGCGGACGAGGGCACTGAGCTCCTGCGCGGACCGCGCCGAGCTGAGCTCCTCCGCGGGCTCGATGCCCAGGCGGCGGACCAGCGCGTTCGCGGAGCGGTTGAGGAAGGAGATGGCGAACCGGAAGGTCGAAGAGAACAGCGACTGCGCGCCCGCGGTGAGCCGCGCGGTCTGCAGCGGCCGGGCGATCGCGAGGTTCTTCGGCGCCAGCTCGCCGAGCACCATCGACAGCGAGGTCGCGATGATCAGCGCCAGCACCAGCGTGAGCGCCGCCGACCAGACCTCCGGCATGCCCGTCCACTCCAGCGCCGGGCGCAGGAACTTCGAGAGCACGGGCTCGGCCAGGTAGCCGGTCACCAGCGTAGTGATGGTGATGCCGAGCTGCGCGCCCGAGAGCTGGAAGGACAGGGTGCGGTGCGCGTTCTGCACCTGCTTCGAGCGGCGGTCCCCGCGGTCGCGCACGTCGGCGTCGACCGTGGACTTCTCGAGCGCGGTGAGGGAGAACTCCGCCGCCACGAACAGCGCGGTGCCCACGGTGAGCGCGAGGAAGCCGACGATGGCGCCGATCGTGATCAGCGCGCTAGCCATCGACGGGCACCGTTCGTCCCGTCGTCGGTGGAGTCTGTCGTCGGCGGCGTTTGCCCGGTCTTCGGACCTTCATGTTCCTTCTCAGCGGTGGGGGATCGCGTGAACGCAGTGTAGCCGGGCGCGGGTGTCCCGGCGGATCACCAGCCGCCGGGCAGCGGGCGACCCTCGGCGAAGCCCGCGGCGCTCTGCACGCCGACGGTCGCCTTCGCGTGGAACTCCGGCACCGTGCGGGCTCCCGCGTAGGTGAAGGAGCTGCGCACGCCCGAGGTGATCCGGTCGAGCAGGTCCTCGACGCTCGGGGCCTCCGGGTCGACGCGGATCCGCGAGCTGGAGATGCCCTCCTCGAACAGCGACTTGCGGGCGCGGTCGAAGGCGCCCTCGCCGGCGGTGCGGGCGGCGACGGCGCGCTTGGAGGCCATGCCGAAGCTCTCCTTGTAGGCGGAGCCGTCCGTGGCGTACTTCATGTCGCCCGGAGACTCGTAGGTGCCGGCGAACCAGGAGCCGACCATGACGTTGGAGGCGCCGGCGGCCAGCGCCAGCGCCACGTCGCGGGGGTGCCGCACGCCGCCGTCGGCCCAGACGTGCGCGCCCAGTTCGCGGGCCGCCGCGGCGCAGTCGAGCACCGCGCTGAACTGCGGGCGGCCGACACCGGTCATCATGCGGGTGGTGCACATGGCGCCGGGGCCCACGCCGACCTTGATGATCGTGGCGCCGGCGTTGACCAGGTCGCGGGCGCCGGCGGCGGCGACCACGTTGCCCGCGGCCAGCGGCAGGCCGAGGTCGAGGGCGGCGACGGCCTCGAGCGCGTCGAACATCTTGGCCTGGTGGCCGTGCGCGGTGTCGACCACCAGCACGTCGGCGCCGGCCTCGGCGAGCGCGCGGGCCTTCGCCGCGACGTCGCCGTTGATGCCGACCGCGGCCGCGATCCGGAGCTTCCCGGCACCGTCGACGGCGGGGGTGTAGATGCCCGCGCGGACCGTCGCGGTGCGGGTGAGGACGCCGTGCAGGCGGTCCTGCGCGTCGACCAGGACCGCCAGATCGGAGTGGTCCTTCTCCAGCATGTCGAAGACCGCCTCCGGGGCGGTGCCGGCGGCGGCGCAGACGAACGAGGCGGTCATGACGTCGCGCAGGCGGGCGAAGCGGTCGACGCCCTCGCACGCGGCGGAGGTGACCAGGCCGACGGGGCGGTCGTCCTCGTCGACGATCACGACGGCGCCGTGCGCACGCTTGGGCAGCAGCGCGACGGCGTCGCTCACCGAGTCCTCGGCACTGAGCGTGACCGGGGTGTCGGCGACGAGGTCGCGGCTCTTGACATAGGAGATGGTGTCCGCCGCGGCCTGCAGCGGCAGGTCCTGCGGCAGCACGACGATGCCGCCGCGGCGCGCGACCGTCTCCGCCATCCGGCGGCCGGCTACGGCCGTCATATTGGCGACGACGAGAGGGATGGTGGTGCCGGTGCCGTCGTCCGACGACAGATCGACGTCGAATCGGGAGGTCACGTCCGACCGGTTCGGGACGAGGAAGACGTCGTCGTAGGTCAGGTCGTACTGCGGGCGGCTATCGGGAAGGAACTGCACGTGGGGTCATGCTAGCCCACGTGCGGCGAGAATCCGGCATCGACGGTCAGGACTGCAGCACGCGGCCCTGCGGGTCCTTGACGCTGCCCGTGAGGATCAGGATGGCGTCGACGAGCGCCCAGAGGCCGCCGGCCATGAAGAACAGCATCGCGAATACCCAGCCGATGCCGAGCGTGAGGAAGCCGGCGAGGAAGAAGAACCAGCCCACCAGGTTGATCGCGAGTTGGAGCCCGCCGATCAGGCCGTAGCCCAGGTAGAACCGCCCCGCGCCGAAGCCGCCGAGGAACAACTGGAGGAGACCGGCCGCGACCTTGGACTTGTCGGACAGGGGCAGACCCGTGGCGGGATCCACGCCGTATCCGCCCCCGATGCCGTAGGCGGGCTGCGCGTAGCCCGGCTGTGGATATCCCGGGTACGACGCGATCTCCCCGTAGCCCTGCTGCGGGTACACCGGGTACGCGGGCTGCGCGGTCCCGTACTGATGGGGCTGCTGGTACGCCGGCTGCCCGTAGGGCTGCTGCGGCGAGTACGGCTGCTGCGGATCGGTCATCGTGGTCCTCCTCGTTCCCCCAGGAGCGCCCAGCCTAACCCGCTCCGTCAGTGCGTGAAGAGGCGGTAGATCTCGGTGAGCCAGGGGACCGCCACGGCGACGGTCGGGACGACGAGGATGAGGCCCGCCAACAGGTACACCGCCGCGCTGAAGAGGTTGCTGGCCGGCGGCATCGACAGCCGCTCGACGCGGACCACGGTGCCGGTCGCGCCGACCGCGAGCGCGCCGCGTGGTGCGGGGCTCTGCGCGCAGGTGACGAGGGCGTTGGCGAGGGGGACCGGTCCCGCGGCGGCCACGGCCTCGTCGTCGGCGAGCAGCTCGACGAGCAGCTTGACCGAGTCGAGCGCCGCGGAGGAGCGGACGACCTTGGGGAAGGCGTGATGGACGGCGGTGAAGGCCTCCAGCACCAGGTCGTGCCGAGACCGCAGGTGCGCCCGCTCGTGGGCGAGGACGGCGGTGAGCTCCTCGTGGCTGAGCTGATTGAGGGTGCCGACGCTGAGCACGACGCGCTGGCGGAGGCCGGGCAGGCAGTACGCGAGCGGCTGGTCGACGCCGAGTACCCGCAGGTCGGCGGCGGAGACCGGGTGGTCGTCGTCGACCGCCTGCGACAGGATGTCGACGACGGTGCGGTGCCTGGCCCGGCGCCGCCGGGTGCGGATCGCCAGCCGCACGGTGGAAGTGATGAGGCGCGCGCCGACCAGCAGAGTGAGGGCGAAGGCCACGACGGCGACCACCCAGGGGACCACGCCGAGCTGGCGGATCTCGTCGATCGGGTTGGTGGTGGGCCGGCCGTCGGCGCCGGGGACCAGAAGCCAGCTCGCGATCACCAGGCCGGCGCTGAACGCCGAGAGCACCGCGGCGAGCGCGATCGCCTGCCACAGCACGAGCGCGGCGCGGGGGGCGCGCAGAGGCCAGGCGGCGCGGGAGAGCCCGGCGGGCACCGGCCCCGCGAGCAGCAGGGCCAGCGCTCCGAAGATGAAGGCCGCCATGAGGTCGAGCCTACTGGTTGATCAGGGCTCGACGCGACGAGCTGCTTCGCCGGCCTCGAGCTTGGCCAGCGCGCGACGCAGGGCCTGCGCCTCGTCCGCACCCACACGCTCCACGAAGTGGACGAGCGCGGCCTCACGCGAGCTCTCGGCCTGGGCCAGCGCGTCGAACATGAGGTCGGCCACGAGTTCCTCGCGGCCGAAGCTCGCGGCGTAGCGGTGCGCGCGGTCCGTGCGGATCTGGCTCACCAGCTTCTTCTTCGCGAGCCGCTGCAGCACCGTCATCACCGTCGTGTACGCGAGTTCGCGATCAGCGGCGAGTGACTCGTGCACCTGTCGCACGGTCTGCGGTTCGGTGGCCGCCCAGAGGTGGTCCATGACCGCGCGTTCGAGATCTCCCAATGCCGCCATTGCTCCGATTCTACTCGGCATGGTGCGCATCGCTACGACGGCCTGTCGTAATCCACGCCACATCGATGAGGGCTTGCTAAGTTAGGGGAGCCTGTCCTAGAGTAAGTCTCGTCGCCGAGAGCGACACAGGAACCACATCGGACCGTGACGCGAACTGAGGGCTGCAGTAATCCGCCGGTCTGTGCCACGGCGGGTGCGGGGGATGGCTGAGCCCCCGCACCCGCCGACTTCTTTCTCCGCTGGGTGAGCGTCCGCCGATCAGCCCTTCGGCATCACCAGCCAGAGCAGCAGGTAGAGCAGGAACTGCGGGCCGGGCAGGAGACAGGACACCACGAACAGCACCCGCACGAGAGTGGCGTCGATGCCGAAGTAGCGGGCGATGCCGGCGCACACGCCGCCCATCCAGTTGTTCTGGAGGTCACGGGCGAAGCGCTTCTGCGGGGCGGGGGTGTAGGGGTTCTGGGCGAAGGGCGAGTTCTCGGTCATGACTCCACAGTGCCGTGGCGTGCCCGCGCGCGCATCGGGGTCTACCCGGACTCGGGCCCGGATCTTCCGGCCCGGGGGTCGGGCCGGCGACGCCCGGTTCTAGGGTGATTCCATGACGCAACCGACACCCGGACAGCAGCAGGTCATCGATGGGATCCTCGCCGGCGGCACCGCCGGATTCGACAGCATCCTCGGCCTCGAGTACACCGCGATCTCGCCCGACGGTGTGCAGGCGACGCTCACGCTGCGTCCCGAGCTGCACCAGCCCTTCGGCATCACCCACGGCGGTGTGTACTGCGCGATCGTCGAATCCGTCGCCAGCGTCTCCGGCGTGGTGTGGCTCGGCGGCACCGGTCATGTCGTCGGCGTGAACAACAACACCGACTTCCTGCGCGCGCTCTCCAGCGGCGTCCTGTCGATCCGTTCGACCCCGATCCACCGCGGGCGCCGGCAGCAGCTGTGGCTGGTGGAGATCGACTCGCAGGACGGCAAGGCCGTCGCGCGCGGGCAGGTCCGGCTGCAGAACATCGACGCCTGAACCCCGGAACGCGAGGAGCGCGCCACCCGTCGGGGTGGCGCGCTCCTCGCGTCGGTGCGGTGTCGGCGTCAGCCGGCCTTGTGGGCCTTGTCCGCCTCGGTCGACGTCGCGCCCGGGGCCTCCACCTGGACGTCCGCCTTGGGCGCCGACTTCGGCAGCGCCTTCGTCGGGGAACTGGTGTGCACCGGCGGGATGGCGGGCTTCGCACCGGTCTGCAGCGCGTCGAGGGCGGTGCGCGCGTAGACCTGCTGCTCGGTGATGGTCATCTGGCCGCGCTTGTTGGTGAGGAAGGTGATCGCCCACGAGGTCAGCGTGATGACGCGGTTCTGGTAGCCCACGATGTACCAGAGGTGCAGGGCGAGCCAGCCGAGCCAGGCGAGGAAGCCGCCGAACTCGAGCTTGCCGACCTTCGCCACCGCGCTGGCCCGCGAGACGGTGGCCATCGAGCCCTTGTCGAAGTACTTGAAGGGCTTGCGCTCCGCGGGCGACTGGCCCTCGAGGCCGGCCTTGATCGCCTTGGCCGCGTAGGTCGCGCCCTGGATGGCGCCCTGCGCCATGCCCGGGACGCCGTCGACGAGCATCATGTCGCCCACGACGAAGACGTTCGGGTTGCCCGGGATGGTGAGGTCGGGGAGCACGCGGACGCGGCCGGCGCGGTCGGTCTCGGCGCCGGACTGCTCTGCGAGGATCTTGCCCAGCTTGCTGGCCGCGACGCCGGCGGACCACACCTTGCACTGCGCCTCGATGCGCCGCTCGGTGCCGTCCTTCTCCTTGACCACGAGGCCGTCGGCGTCGACGTCGACCACCATCGCGTTGAGCTGGATCTCGACGCCCATCTTCTCGAGCCGCTTCGCAGCCATGGTGCCCAGCTTCTCGCCCATCGGCGGGAGCACGGCCGGGGCGGCGTCGAGGAGGATCACGCGCGCCTCGGTCGGGTCGATGTTGCGGAACGCGCCCTTGAGCGTGTTGTCCGACATCTCGGCGATCTGCCCGGCGAGCTCGACGCCCGTCGGGCCGGCGCCGATCACCACGAAGGTGAGCAGGCGCATGCGCTCCTCGTGGTCGTGCGAGAGCTCCGCCTGCTCGAAGGCGCCCAGGATGCGGCCGCGCAGCTCGAGGGCGTCGTCGATCGTCTTCATGCCGGGCGCGAACTCGGCGAACTGGTCGTTGCCGAAGTACGACTGGTCGGCGCCCGCGGCCACGATGAGGCTGTCGAACGGGGTGACCGTGACGCGCTCGAGCAGGTGGCTGGTCACCGTCCGGTTCTCGAGGTCGATGTCGGTGACCTCGCCCAGCAGCACCTCCGCGTTGCGCTGCTTGCGCAGGATCATGCGGGTCGCGGGGGCGATCTCGCCCTCGGAGAGGATGCCCGTCGCGACTTGGTAGAGCAGCGGCTGGAACAGGTGGTGGGTGGTCTTCGCGATCATCGTCACGTCGACGTCCGTGCGCTTGAGGGCGCGCGTGCCGAAGAGGCCGCCGAACCCCGATCCGATGACGACCACCTTGTGGCGGTGCGCTGCCTCGCTCATTACTCTCGTCGCTCCTGGTTCGCGTCGAAGCCGGGATCCCCGGCGTGTGCAGTCCTACCGTAGTCCGCCGCTCAGCTCTCGTCGCGTCGCGTACCGGAACTCGTGGCGCGGCGCTCCCGGTAGGCGGCCACGTGGGTGCGATTGCCGCAGTTCCCCTCAGTGCAGAATCGCCGCGACCGGTTCTTCGACAGGTCCACGAGAACTCGATCACAGTCGTCCGCCGCGCAGGTCTTGAGCCGGTCGACGTTGCCGCTGCGGACCAGGTCGACGAGCGCCATTGCGCACTCCACGCGGACGCGCACCGGGATCGGCGCGGCGTCGTCGATGAAGTGCAGGTGCCAGTCCCAGCTGCCGTGCCGCGTGAGCCGCGGCTGCTGCGGCGTGGCCGCGAGCATCTCGTTGACGATCCCGGCGACGGCGTCGGGGTGCCGCGCGGCGAAGACCCGCGTCAGTTCGGTGCGCAGTTCCTGGATCGGGGCGACGTCGCGCGCGTCCGCGCTGCTCCATCCGGTGAACTCGTGCCGGCGCAGGTAGTCCTTCAGCGCCCCGACGGTGCCGAGTCGTTCCTCGTCGCCGTAGCCGGTGTTCACCAGGTCGGCCGCCATGAGCAGGGAGGGCTCCGTGTCATGTGCGAATTTCATTTGACTCCTTACGGCGGTGGCCGCTACTGTCACTAGTGTACTTCACTTGACTCCTTACATTTCGCGCAGACACGGAGGTGACGCATGGGTCGGGGTATCGCAATCGCACTACTGTCGGGTTTCGCTTTCGCGATGTCCGGCCCGTTCGGCAAGCCGTTGCTCGAGGCGGGGTGGAGCCCGGCCGGCGTCGTACTGGTGCGCATCTGGATCGCAGCGGTGGTCACGCTGATCCCGATGCTCGTCGTCGGGCGCGCCCGGCTGGCGACGCTGCGGCACGCACCGTTCACCGTGCTCGCATACGGCCTGCTCGCCGTCATCGGCGTGCAACTGGCGTACTTCAACGCCATCGCGCACATGTCGGTCACCGTCGCGCTGCTCATCGAGTTCTCCGCGCCCCTGTTGGTCCTGGTGTACCTGTGGGCCCGGTTCGGGCGGCGCCCGTCGCTCCGCACCACCCTCGGGGCGGCGCTGGCGGTCGCGGGCCTGGTCGCCGTCGTCGGCGCGGCCTCGGGCGGCGCCGTGGTCACCCCGATCGGCCTCGCCTGGGCCTTCGTCTCGCTGGTCGGCCTCGCGGCGTACTTCCTGCTCGCCGAGGACGGCACCCGGGTGGACGAGGTCGACGTCGCGGGCGCCGAGGGCGGGAAGCCGACCGTCGACCAGCTCGCCCTGGCCGTCGGCGGCCTGGTGGTCGGGGCCGTGGTGCTCTCGCTCACCTCGCTCGCCGGGCTCACCCCCGTGCGCGTCTCCACCGGTCCCGTCGTCCTCGGCGGACTCGGGACCACGCCCTGGTGGGTGCCCGCGGTCGTGATCGGCGCGGTCGCCACCGGTCTGGCGTACGTGGCGGGCATTCTCGCCATCAACCTGGTGGGGCCGACGCTGGCGTCGTTCCTCGGCTTCTCCGAGGTGATCGCCTCGGGTGTCGTGGCGTGGCTGATGCTGGGGGAGGCGCTGACCCCGGTGCAGATCGTGGGCGCGGTCGCGATCGTCGCGGGCGTGATCGCCGTCAAGCGGGGCGAGCGGCCCGGAACGCCGGACGGTGTGCCGCCGGTCGCGCCAGCCAGTCCGCACGATGAAGCTCGTACTCCACCCGCGCGTACGGCGTGAGATCCGCCTCGGCCTCGTCGCCGAGGTCCACTTCGCCCTGCAGCGACTCCCAGTCGAGCATGGCGATGTCCAGCTGGTGCATGCCCAGTCCCGCCAGCACGCGCCGCGAGGCCAGGTTCGACCACGCGGTGGAGGCGTAGACGCGACCGGTGAGGCCGTGTTCGAAGGCGTGGCCCACGAGGGCGTGCGCCGCCTCGGCGCAGAATCCGCGCCGGCGGTGCGCGTCCGCGACCGCGTAGCTCAATTCGAGGCCCCGCGCGCGACTGTGCCGGGAGGCGCGCAGCGCGATCCGGCCGAGCGTGCGGCGACTGTGCCGGTCGACGATGTGGAATCGGCCGTCCGATTCGCCGGGATGGGCGGCGGCAGGGGAGAGGTGCAGGCGCGCCGTCTCGATGTGCATGTGCAAATCACCCCTCACAGGGCACAGCGTATCGTTTCGGGGCCGGTGCGCGGCGCAGTTCGCGCGGGTGTCGCGACGGGGGCGCCCCGATGGCTGCCATACTGTCCGGCGTGACGTACCGAATCGCTCTTGCCACCTCCGCGGCGCAGCCGGACACCGACGACCGCGGCCAGGAGATCCTCGCCGCCCTGCGCGCCGCCGGTCACGAGGCCGAGGCCGCCGTGTGGTCCGATTCCGCCGTCGACTGGGAGCAGTTCGACGCGGTCGTGATCGCCGGCGCCTGGGACTACGCGCAGCGCTACGACGACTTCCTCGGCTGGGCCTGGCGCGCGGCCGCCCAGACGCTCGTGCTCAACCCCGAGCCGCTGGTCCGCTGGTACGCGGACAAGCGCTATCTGCGGGACTACGAGTCCGAGGGCATCCCGATCGTCCCGACGCAGTTCATCACGGTGCACGACGCGACGCTGGACCACGACTACCTCGGCACCGATCACGTGGTGCGTCCGTCGATCAGCGGCGGTCTCGCGCAGTCCTTCCGCTTCGGTCCCGGCGACGACGACGCCAGCCGCGCCAAGCTCGAGGAGATCAAGGCATCCGGCAGCAGCGTGATGGTCTTCCCCTACTCGGTCGAGGCGGGCGGCGTTTCGCTGGTCTACATCGGCGGTGAGTACAGCCACGCCTTCGGGCGCGACCTCGCCGCCGAGGTGAACGCCGACCCGGCTGAGGGACGCCCCGTCGAGGTCCTCGTCGACGCGGAGCCCACCGACGCCGAGCGTGCCGTCGCGGAGGCCGCGCTCAAGCCGATCGATCCGGCCAACCCGCCGCTCTACGTGCGGATCGACATCGTGCGCACCCCGGGTGGCGAGCCCGTCATCCTCGAAGTCCAGGTGGTCCAGCCCGATCTGCACCTCGAGCGGGTCGACGGCGGCGCGGAGAAGTTCGCGCGGGCCGTGCTCGCGCGCGTCTCGGCCGAGAAGGCCTGACCCGCCCTTTCGTTACCCCAGTGGCCCCCACCCGTCGTCCGGGTGGGGGCCACTTCGCTATCGGGGGGGTTGCCATCAGACCTATCGCGATATATCGTGAACGCATCGGGTCGCGGAACATGCGGCCCCCTACCGAAAGGAGTGCCACCATGCGTAGGCACACTCACGATGATCGGCGTTTCGACGCGCGCTTCCGCACCAGCGGCTTCCCGTCCGACTGCGAGCCCGGCGAGGGTCGCGGCGAATCCCGCGGCCGCGGGCGGGGCCGTGGCTTCGGTCCGGGGCCCGGCTTCGGTCCCGGCGGCTTCGCCGGCGAGGGCTTCGGTCCCGGCGGTCCCGGTTTCGGCCCCGGAGGCTTCGGTCCCGGCGGGCGCGATGGACACGGCGGCCACGGTGGCCGCGGGCGCGGACGCGGCCGACGCGGCGTCCAGCGCGGAGACGTCCGGATCGCGGTCCTGCGTCTGCTCGAGACCGAGCCGATGCACGGCTACCAGCTCGTCTCCTCGATCGAGGAGCGCACGGCGGGGGCCTGGAAGCCCAGCCCCGGCGCCATCTACCCCACGCTGAGCCAGCTCGAGGACGAGGGCCTGATCAGCATCGAGCGGGAGAACGGCCGCAAGGTCGCCACGCTCACCGAAGCGGGGCGCGAGTACATCGCGACCGCTCTCGCCGATGCGCCGGACCCGTTCGCCGGGTTCGACGGCGGCTCGGCCGAGCGCGGCCATCTCCGCGAGACGCTCCGCGAACTCCACGAGGTCACCCGACGCGTGGCCCGCACCGGTAGCGCCGAGCAGACCGCCGCCGTCGACGCCATCCTCGGCGACGCGATCAAGCAGGTCTACCTGTTGCTCGCCGGCGTGGACCGCACGCCCCCGGCGTCCGGCCCCGCGGCTACTGACGTTCCGGAGCCGGACGAGCAGTAGCCGCCCGCTGCGCCCGCGCCGGGTCCGGTCGCAGCCGGACGGCGTCGCCGGGATGCAGATCCCGGTAGCGCTCCGCCGGGAGCTCCGCGACCAGGGCGGTCCCGTCCTCGACGGTGGCCGTGACGCGGCAGTGCCCGCCGGCCACCGTCACCTCGACCACGGTGCCGGCCGTCCCGTCGCCGTCGGGCCCGCTGATGCCGACCGCGTCCGGCGGGAAGACCCACACTCCTTCGCCGTCCGGCAGCAGGTTCATCCCTGCCAGCCGGGCGGCGAACGGCGTTGCGGGGGAGAGCAACAGCTCGGCGGCCGGACGGTGGTCGACCACTCGGCCGTCCTCGAGGACCGCGGCCTCGTCGGCGAGCGCCACCACATCGGCGGCGTCGTGCGTGACGAGCACGCACGTCCGGTCCCGCAGCAGGGCGCGCAGCAGAGAGCGCACCTCGGCCCGCGCGGAGACGTCCAGCGCCGAGAGCGGCTCGTCGAGCAGCAGCACCTGCGGCTCCGCGGCCAGGGCCCGGGCCAGCGCGACGCGCTGCGCCTGGCCGCCGCTCAGTTCCGTCGGGCGCCGGTCCGCCAGGTGGTCGGCCCCCACTGCCGCCAGCCAGTGATCGGCCGCGGCCGCCGCGGCCCGACGGTCCGCCCCCGCGCTGCGGGGCGCGAAGGCCACGTTCGCGCGCACCCGCAGGTGCGGGAACAGCCGGGCGGTCTGGCTCAGCAGGGCCACTCGTCGGCGGTGGGCCGGCACCCACGTCCCGCCGTCGTAGACGGTGCGGCCCGCGACCCGGATGTGCCCGGCGTCGGGACGGACGAGGCCCGCGACGGCGCTCGCCACCGTCGATTTGCCCGTCCCGTTGGGGCCGAGCAGGGCGAGCGTCCGCCCCGCCGGTACCGCGAAGACCGCGTCGACGCCCCGATCCGCGACCGCCACGTCGAGCTCCAGCCCGGGCGTCACCTCCGCCATGCGCGCACCCCGTACACCCCGGAGACGATGACCGCCGCCGCCGCGAGCAGCACCAGCGAGAGCGCCACCGCCGCCTGCGGATCGGTCTCGTTGCGCAGATAGATCTCCAGCGGCAGCGTGCGAGTGGTTCCGGCGAGGGAGCCGGCGAAGGTGAGCGTCGCGCCGAACTCGCCGAGTGCCCGCGCGAAGGTCAGGACGACGCCGGAGGCGATCGACGGCAGCACCAGCGGCAGCGTGATGCGGCGCAGCACGACCGACGGGGGCGCGCCGAGCGTCGCCGCGGTGTGCTCGAAATCCGTTCCCAGCGTGCGCAGCGCGCCCTCGACGGCCAGCACCAGGAAGGGCAGCGCCACGAAGGCCTGCGCGAGCACGACGGCCACCGTCGTGAAGGCGATGTGCCCGCCGACGCCCCCGTACTGGCCCACCAGGCCGCGCCGGCCGAAGGCGTAGAGCAGCGCGATGCCGCCGACCACCGGGGGCAGCACCAGCGGCAGCAGGACCAGCGGCCGGAGCACACCGACGAACCGGGAGCGGCTGCGCGCCAGGATCACTCCCAGCGGTACGCCCAGCAGGATGCACACCACGGTCGCGGCGAGGGAGGTCTGCAGCGACAGGGTCAGCGCGGTGCGCGAGTCCGCGGAGGTGACCAACTCGCCGAACCGCGGCCAGTCCACCTTCGCCGCGATGGCGACGAGCGGGACCAGCACGAAGGCCGCGCCCACCGCGGCGGGCAGGACTATCCAGCGCGGGTACCCCGTCACCGCGCGCGGAGCCGAGCGGCCGGGCGGGGTCAGTGGGGTGCCCCGAATCCGGCGTCGGCGAGGGCCGCCCGGCCCTCGGGCCCGCGGACGAACTCCACGAAGCGTTGCGCGCCGCCCGCGTTCTTCGCGCTCGCCAGCGGCGCGATGGGGTAGACGTTGACCGCCCCGCCGGCCTCCGGGAAGTCGACGGACCCGACGGCGCCCTTCGCGCCCTTGACGTCGGTGCGGTACACGAGCCCGGCGTCGGCCTGGCCGTGCCGCACCTTGGCGAGCACACTGGAAACCGCGTCCTCCTCGCTGACCGGTGTGAGGTTCACGCCGGCCGCCTTCATGACCTTGGCGGTCGCCGTGCCGCAGGGCACGGGCTGCGCGCACACGACCACGGAGACGCCCGGCTCGGCGAGGTCGGCGAGCGAGGCGATGCCCTTCGGGTTGCCCGGCGCGGTGGCGATGGTCAGGACGTTCGTCGCGAAGGGCTGGGGATCGGTCACCAGCGCGGCGGCCTTGGCCTTGTCCATCGTCGGCGTGTCGGCGGTCGCGAAGACGTCGGCGGGCGCGCCCTGCGTCAACTGCGTGAGCAGGCCCGACGAGCCGCCGAAGGAGAACTTCACCGTGGTGCCGGGGTTCTTCTCTCCGAACTGCGCGCCCAGCTTCTCGAAGGTCGCCTGCAGGCTCGCCGCCGCGTACACGATCACGGTGCCGGAGCCCGCGGCCGTGGACGACGACGTGGCGCCCTCGGGCGCGTTCGACGTGGAACAGGCGGTGAGCCCCGCCGCGAGGACGGCGGCGGCGAGGACGCGGACGGCGCGCATGGCAACTCCCGGTGACGGCGGACGGCTTTCGATGGTCGACACTATCCCCATGGCAACTCACGAGGTGGCGGTCCCGATGCGGTGGTCCGATATGGACGCGCTCCAGCACATCAACAACGTCGCGATGATGCGGCTCCTCGAGGAGGCCCGCATCCGGTTCCTCACCGAGCAGGTGACCCGGCCGGGGGACACCCGGGTCACGATGTTCGTCGCGCACCATGAGATCGACTACCTGACGCCGCTGCTGTACTCGCCGGAGCCGGTGCGGATCGTCCTGAGCGTCACGCGGATCGGCCGGTCGGGTTTCGACCTCGGCTACGAGGTGTTCGGATCCGACGGTGCCGCCGCCGCGATCGCCGAGACCTCGATGGTGGTCGTCGACGAGGCGGGCCGTCCCGCGTCGATCCCCGCGGAGCTGCGCACGCAGCTGGTCGAGCTGGTCGGCGATCCGGTGCCCCTCCGGCGGCGCCGCGTCACCGTCTAACGACCATCGCGGCCAGGTAGCGCCGCGTCATCACGGCCTGCAGCCCGCGGGCGACGGGGCCGCCCAGGCGGCTGTACCAGCGTCCCGGGCGGGAGAACGCGGCCACCACGGCGACGACGGCACCGTCGGGCCGGAGCTCCACGGAGAAGAGCTCCTCGCCGCTCTCCGGGTGCCCGGGCAGCGTGCCGTAGGCGAAGCCGGCGCGGCCGGGCTCGTCGACGACGTAGACCACGCGGCACGGGATCCGGATGGGGCCGAACAGCGGGGTGGACAGCACCAGCACGGTGCCGACTTCGGCCGTGGGCGTGCTCGCGCGGACCTTCAAGCCCGCGCCGCGCTGCATGCCGAAGCCGAGTATCGCCTCCCGGACCGCGGCGAAGTCCTCCGGGCCGTGGCCGACCACGCGCTCGCAGCGGAGGGCGTGCGCGTCGTCGGGCGGATCGTCGTCGCGGGTCGCGCCGACCTCGGGATAGGTGAGGGGCGCGTCCGCGAGCGCCGCGAGCTCGGTCATACCGCCCGACGGTACGCCGTCACCGGCCCGCGAGGCGGGCGGCGGCGAACGCCCCGATCAGTGCCGAGACGACCACGGCGACGCCGTGCGCGCCGCTCGTCGTCACGGTCTCGCCGAGCACCACGGCTCCCAGCGCCGCCGCGCACACCGGCTCGGCGAGCGTGATTGCGGGCAGCGACGCCGAGATCGGGGCCGGCTGGAAGGCCCGCTGCTGCAGGTACATCGCGCCGAGCCCGCACAGGACGAGGACGTACAGCCGCCAGTCGCTGAGCAGCCGGACCGTGTTCGCGAGGAACTCCGCGTGCTCGTACGAGGTGAGCACCGGCTTCGTCAGTACCGTCGCCACCCCGAACAGCACGCCCGAGGCCACACCGAAGGACAGGGCCCGCGCCGGGCCGGGCAGCGACCGGACGAGACCGATGCCCGTCGTGATCGCCGCGACCGCTCCCACGACGGCGAGGGCCGGGAGCCAATCCGCCCCGGGCGCGTCGGCGACGCCGTCGGTGGGTCGCCCCGCGATGAGGAAGACCGCCAACGCGATCGCGAGGACGACGGCGTACGCCCACTCGCGGGCCGTGACCCGGGTGTGATTGAGCAGTGCCGAGACGGGCAGGGCGAACAGCAGCGCCGCGACGATCAGTGGCTGCACCACGAGCACGGGGCCCAGCGCCAGCGCCCAGGCCTGAAAGGCGTATCCGCCGAGGTCGCCCAGGAGGCCGAGCCACCACCGCGGCCGGCGGATGAGCTCCGCGATGAGCGGAGCGCCCTCATCGACGGTCGCCGCCTCCGCCTGCTGTGCGGCCGAGCCGCACGCGAAGAGGAATGCGGAGACGAGGGCGAGGACGACCGAGGCGGAGGTGGCGGACACGCGTGAAATCTACGCTCGGTCGGGCGGCCGCAGTGGCGCACGCTAAGTTCGACAGCAGCAACACGCGAAGGAGGTCGGACGTGGCGAAGGTCGAGAGCACGATCGAGGTGGCGCTCCCGCCGGAGGAGGCGTGGGCGAAGGCCGCCGACCTGGAGACCCTGCCGCAGTGGGTGAGCCTGCACGACGGCTGGCGCGGGCCGCTGCCCACGGAGCTGGCGAAGGGAGCGAAGCTCTCCTGCGTGGTGAAGGTGAAGAACTTCCGCAATCGCGTCGATTGGACCATCACCACCTACGACCCGCCCCGTGCGCTGGTTCTGGACGGCCGTGGTGTCGCGGGTACGAAGTACACGCTCACGGTGAGCATCGCGCCGTCCCCCGGTGGGTCGACGATCAAGCTGCGCGCCGACCTCGGCGGCGCGCCGTTGTTCGGTCCCATCGGCGCGACGGTGGCGCGGGCGCTCAAGGGCGACATCGCGGCGTCCCTCGCGACCTACAAGCGGATGTACGAGCAGTAGCGGGCGCGGAGGAACAGCGGGCGGGCGGAGGGAGCGGGCGTGGAGCTCACGGATCTGGTCGGTGCGGCGGTCCGCGGTGGCCTGAACTGGAGCTCCGATGCGCTCGCCCGGCTGCGGCAACGGTCCGGGATCGACGGACCGCGGCCCTGCGACGGCCTGATCCTCGACGTCGACGACACACTGATCGACACCGACGCCGCCCTGCGGTCCGCGGCCCGTGCGGCCGCACTCGAGGTGTGGCCCACGTCGAGCGCCGCCGTGCGCGAGGGCTTCGCCGAGCTCTTCCTCTCCGACCCCGAGGGCGTCTTCGGCCGGTACACGGTGGGAGAACTGCGCTTCCACGAGATGCGCAAGGCGCGGATCGCCGTCGCCGCCGAGCGCTCCGGGCTGATGTGGGAGCACCGCCGGTACCGCCGCTTCTGCAGCGGCTTCGATCCGGCCTTCGCCGCGGCGCAGCACCTCTTCCCGGACGCGATGCCGGCGGTGGCGGCCGCCGAGCGGTGGGGGATCACGGTCGTCCTGCTCACCAACTCGTCCTCCCCGGCGACCAGGATGAAGCTCCAGGTCCTGGGCGTCTCGGACCGGTTCGAGCACGTCGTCACCACGGACACACTCGGGATCGGCAAGCCGGATCCGAGCGTCTTCCTGCATGCGTGCGAGCTGGCCGGCGCCGCGCCGGAGGCGTGTGTCGCGGTGGGCGACAACTACGTCAACGATGTGCTCTCCGCGCGCCGGGCGGGGCTGCGGGGATTGTGGCTCGACAGGTCCGGGCGCGGCGCCGGCGGCGAGCCGCCGACCATCCGCTCGCTGGCCGAGCTGCCCGCCGCGCTGACCCGGGCGGTCTGACCTGTCGGCGCCCCGTGTTAGAACTGCCCCCATGCTCACCGTGCACCGCTCCGAACGCGGCGACGTCCTGTTGGACGCGCTCGCCGAGGTCCTCGCGGTGCCCGGCGCCGATCCCTTCGTCCCGGACCTGATCGCGGTGCCCGCGCGCGGGGTGGAGCGGTGGATCATCCAGGGCCTCGCCTCCCGCCTCGGGATCGCGGCGAACATCGAATTCCCCACGCCCGCAAGGCTCGTCGCCGACGCGGTGGGCGCCGCCTCCGGGATCGCGCCGGACGACGACCCGTGGCGCGGCGAGCGGCTGGTGTGGCTCGTGCTCACTGCGATCGACGCGATGGCCTTCGAGCCCGGTGGGGCCGTGCTGGCCCGGCACCTGGGAGTGTCCCGGCCGGGCGGCTGGGCCGAGCAACCGGGCCACCGCCCGCGTCGCCGGTATCCGACGGCCGAGCTGCTCGCCGGACTGCTGCGCTCGTACGGCGCCAACCGCCCGGGCATGCTCGCCGACTGGGCCGGCGGCCGCGACACCGACGGGCTCGGCGGCGACCTGCCCGAGGACCTGCGCTGGCAGGCCGAGCTCTTCCGCCGCGTTCGCGATCTCGCGGGCGTGCCCAGCCCCGCCGAACGCCTGGACGACGCCTGCGCCCGGCTGCGGGACGAGCCGGGGCTCGTCGGCCTGCCCGCCCGGTTGTCCGTGTACGGGCCCACCCGGCTCCCGTCGGACCAGGTCGCGGTGTTCTCCGCGCTCGCCGCGGGCCGCGAGCTGCACGTCTGGCTTCCACACCCCAGCCCGGCGCTGTGGTCCGCGCTCGCCGGCGGCGCCGTCCGCGCCGACGGCCCGGCGCC
>NZ_VIGX01000178.1 GCF_007858475.1 Tsukamurella conjunctivitidis | reverse complement strand
GACCCTGTTGAACGACAGGAACGTCCCCTCCCCGAAGATTGCCTCGGGGAAGAAGTCGAGGATTCCCGGCTGGTGGGGGTGTTCCGTCATGGCAGGCCAGAAGGTCACAGCGGCGAGGGCCAGGAGGAGTGCGACGCAGATCCAGTACCATCGCGGCAACGTGCGGGTGCGGACGACCTGAGGTTCCTCCGCCTTGGTGAGTGTGGACAGGATGTCCTCCCGATGTCGTCTGTCTGGCGTCATTGCCTGGCGTCGTCCGCGTTCGGTGCCCCGCGGGGCGACCCCATGGTAACAGCGTTTCCGTGCACGGGTGGACACCCCTCCACCGCCCGGGCAACCGGTCCCGGGGACAGGTCGCTCCCCGTGCCTCAGTCCGTGCGGGGTGTCACCGGAGCAACACGCACGCGCAACAGCACCCACATCTCGCAGCCCACCGTCACCACCACGCTCACCACCACGGCGATACCGACCAGGCGGGCATCCAGGTCTGCCGCACGTGCACCCAACACCGCGCCTGCGACCACTGCCACCTTCGCCAGGTATCCACCGGCGATCCACGCGACCACGGTGAGGGGAGCTGCTGCGGCCCGGGAGACCGTGA
>NZ_VIGX01000177.1 GCF_007858475.1 Tsukamurella conjunctivitidis | reverse complement strand
GTCCTCGATGCCGCGTCGCCCCAGGATGGTCGCCCCAGTGGGGAAGTCGGGTCCCTTGATGCGCGCCATGAGGGCCTCGAGCAGGTCCTCACGCGTGGCCTCGGGGTGCTCCAGGGCCCACTGCACGCCCGAGGCGACCTCACGCAGGTTGTGCGGGGGGATGCGGGTGGCCATGCCCACCGCGATTCCCTCCGACCCGTTGACCAGCAGGTTCGGGAAGCGCGCAGGCAGGACGACCGGTTCCTGGGCGCGACCGTCGTAGTTGTCCTGGAAGTCGACGGTGTCCTCGTCGATGTCGCGGACCATCTCCAGGGCCAGGGGTGCCATCCGGCACTCCGTGTACCGGGGGGCGGCGGGGCCCAGGTTGCCCGGGGATCCGAAGTTCCCCTGTCCGGCGACCAGGGGATAGCGCATCGACCAGGGCTGGACCAGGCGAGCCAGGGCATCGTAGACGGAGGCGTCGCCGTGGGGGTGGTAGTGGGCGAGCACGTCGCCCACCACGCGCATGCACTTGTAGAAACCCGCAGTCGGGCGGTAGCCGCCGTCGTACATCGCGTAGAGGATGCGGCGGTGAACGGGCTTGAGACCGTCACGCACATCG
>NZ_VIGX01000176.1 GCF_007858475.1 Tsukamurella conjunctivitidis | reverse complement strand
CGACGGGTGTGCTCGGGCTGGGATTCCAGCAGCTCCGCCAGGAAGTCGTCCTCGTCGGGGAACACCAACGTCCGGGGCGCCGTGGGAGTCGACACCGCCGTGGGGGCCACGGGTTCCTCCCCGTAGGCTGCCGCCAGGAACCAGTCCGCCATCGCGGCCTGGGGGGTGCGTGCGACGTCCTCCACCTGTGACCCGGCCGCCAGCGCCTCCATGACGACCTTCTCCTCCAAGGTGTCGCTGTACTGCGTGCGCCCCAGGTCCATGAGGACGCCCGCGTCACCGAGCGCCTTGTTCGCCTCGTGTTCCTTGGTCAGCAGCGAGGTCACGACCCGGACCTCGCTGGTGGCGTCCTGGTCGGCCAGCGCCAACGCATGGATCGCGGGGGTGTGCACCTGCCCGTAGCGGTCGATCCTCCCGTTGCGCTGCTGGATGCGGATGAACGACCAGGGCACGTCGTAGTGCACCAGCAGGTGGCACTCCTTGTGCAGGTTCAGACCCTCCGACGCCATGTCGGAGGCCAGCAGGACACGCAACGGCGAGTCGGCCTGCCCGAACGACTCCACGGCGTCCTGGATCCGGTCATCGCTCTGCTGCGCGTGCA
>NZ_VIGX01000175.1 GCF_007858475.1 Tsukamurella conjunctivitidis | reverse complement strand
TTGTACTAATTCCTGTTAAAACTGTCTTCTGTTTCATTTTAGTTCCTTTATCGCAAATTAGAATAAGCAATTGAGAGATTTGAGATGGACCGCTCCATTGCTGTAATAACAATTCCTAACTAATAATACTCTATTTTGAGACTTAAATTTTGATACTATGCAATCGACATTTTTGTCGTAAGAGATAATTGTGGCATCAGAGCCGTAGGATATTCCACATGGTAGAGATGTAAACCTTGCGGGGGCACTGTCATTCCCCCTTTTGTCCGATCCCGACTCTCTAAGACTTGTTGAGGATAAATGATCTTCTCTTTCCCTAATCCGACTTCAAGAAGCGTTCCTACAATATTTCTGACCATATTGTGTAAAAAGGCATTTGCTTTTAATTCAATCTCAATAAGTGGCCCATTCTGTTGGAAGGTGATGTGATGGATATTTCGAAAAGGGGTTGTTGCTTGGCACTCTGATGAGCGGAAAGCAGAAAAGTCATGCTCCCCGATTAAGGCTTGAGCGGATTGCTCCATCCTTATCACATCTAACGGATGGTAGCACCAGAGACTCTGAGTTCTAAGAAGAGGGCTACGATAGGGATGATTGTAGAT
>NZ_VIGX01000174.1 GCF_007858475.1 Tsukamurella conjunctivitidis | reverse complement strand
GAAGCGTCCCCTCACCGTCATTCCCAGCCGGATGGCGACATTCATGGAGGCGATGTTCGTGTCACGCACCTGGGCGTGGACCCTGTCCACGCCCAGGGTGGTGAAGGCCAGGTCCCGGCAGGCGGCTGCGGCCTCGGTCGCCAGACCCCGGTGCCACAGTGCCCGGTTGAACAGGTATCCGACCTCGATGACGTCCTCGCCCAGGATGTGCTGAATGCTCAGACCACACTGGCCGATCATCCCCTGCGCGCCGCCCTCGTGGACGCTGCCGCCGACGGCCTCGCCCCCGGACTCCTCGCGCAGGGTCACTGCCCACAGGCCGAAGCCGTCGTCGCGGTAGCGGGTGAGCATGCGCTCCAGCCACTCCTCCACCATCGCGTCGTCGAAGGCGCCCTCGTAGGCGGCCATGGTCACTGGATCCTGGAGGATCGCGCGCAGGGCGGGCAGGTCCGAGCGGGTCATTTCGCGCAGTTCCAGGCGCGGGGTGCGCAGGATGACCCTGCCGGGATCGCGTCTGCTCGCCTCGGCGGTGTTCATCGCGTCGGGTCCACCATCACCTTGATCGCGTCGCGCTGGTTCCTGAGCTCATAGCTGGTGGCGACC
>NZ_VIGX01000173.1 GCF_007858475.1 Tsukamurella conjunctivitidis | reverse complement strand
GTGCACGCCCAATGGTGAGATCGATCCGCCCGGCACCTCCTACTCCAACACGGCCCAGATCGAGGGCTGGGGGGAAGCTGGCCAGGGTGTCGGCAAGGTCACGAACAAGCCGTGGCACATGGACCTGACCAAGAGCGGCAGCGTGCTGGGCGGTGCGAACCGCAACGGCAAGATCGCGTGGACCGTCACGGTTCCCGGCGACAAGCTCGAAGGGAAGGACGGCTTCACCCTGACGGAGGCGCTCGGCCCGGGCCACCACGTGGGCGCCGACACGATCAGCGGCATCAAGGTCGTCGAACAGTACGGTCCCAACCCTGGCAATGCGACAGGGTTGAAGCAGGACATCACGAGCAAGCTCACCTCCACCACGCTCAGTTCCTCGGGCACCGCCTTCGCGGTGAAGCTCGACATCAACGACCCGGATCTGGCGTTCAAGGCCAATGACTGGCGCTACATCATCACCTACTACACCTATGCCGACTCGACAGACCTTCCTACCGGTGGGACCAGCTTCTCCAACACGGCGGACATCGACGGATCACAGGTCACTGACCAGGCCGACGTCCCCGCGAGAACCTATGACAAGTCGGGCTCGCTCAACGG
>NZ_VIGX01000172.1 GCF_007858475.1 Tsukamurella conjunctivitidis | reverse complement strand
CCCAGGAGTACAAGAAGTACCGACAGCTCCTGCGGGAGGAGTACGACCACGTCGACGACCTGACCTACCTGAGGGCACGTCGCGTCGTCGTCCGTCGGCTGCTGTCCCGCCCCTCTGTCTTCCAGTCCCCCCGGGGACAGGCGTGGGAGGCACGCGCCCGGGAGAACCTGGAAGCCGAGCTGGCCAAGACGGATGAGGCGATCGCACTCCTCGACCCCTCCGACACCGCCCCCGGCGAGGAGGCCCACCCCGACGTGGACGTCGACGTGTCCGAGGGCCCCACACGCAACGAGTTCGGTGACGACGAGGCCGTGACCTCGACCGGTACCATCATCATCCGTCGCAAGCACCTCAAGAAGAATGCCCCCACACCCACTGGGGAGGAACCGCCGATGACCACGGGCAGGTTGCCCCTGCTGGCGGAGGACGACACCCCCACGGAATCCGGGACGAACGAGGACGACGCGTCCTCCCTGGAGACCGCCATCGATGCTCTCGACGTGCCGTCGCGCCCCACGGACCCTCGCTGAAGCCGGGAGATCCCAGCACCTTCCCCCCCCTGAAGCCGCGAGGCGACTGCACGGACGAGTGGTCACCACAGATCC
>NZ_VIGX01000171.1 GCF_007858475.1 Tsukamurella conjunctivitidis | reverse complement strand
CAGGTGCGTGAGCTCCATGGCGGCGGCCGCGGCGATGACATTGTCCGACACCGCCGACTCCGGGTCCCCCAGCTGCGCGCAGACCAGCGTGAGCAGCGGACGGATGCGTTTCCCCCCCGCGCGCGCCAGGTGTGAGGTCAGTTCGTCGACGAGGTCGCGCGAACCGCGCACGGCGTCCCGGAGGGAGGACTCGACGGCTTCGAGGGCCGGGGCGATGCGCGCCTCGAGCTCGGGAGCGTGGAGGTCGGGGGGAGTGGATGTCACGGGAGGAGAACGACCACCTGATTGAGGAGGGACAGGACCGGGTTCGGGAAGACACCCAGCACGATCGTACCCAGAGCACACACCCCCACCGCAACCGCAGTGAACCCCTCGGAGCGCACGACGACGGTCCGCTCCGACGCCTCGGTGAAGAACATGAGCTTCACGAGACGGAAGTAGTAGAACGCCGTGATCGCCGAGCACACCAGCGCCACGACCACCAACCAGCCCAGTCCGCCGGCGAAACCGTCGGCGAACACCACGAACTTGCCGATGAATCCGGCGGTCAGCGGGATGCCTGCGAAGGACAGCAGGAAGACCAGCATGGCCCCCGCTGCCATCGG
>NZ_VIGX01000170.1 GCF_007858475.1 Tsukamurella conjunctivitidis | reverse complement strand
CCTTCTTTTGGCTAGTTCACTATCTCTATGGTGAAGTGGTTCTTCTTCGTGCATGGTTGATTGAAGCGAATACTTACGGCATCCCGACCCCTAATTGGGTATTGAATCTTCCCTATGGCGATCAGATCAATACCTACTGGATGACCTACTTGGGAACGCCGAGTGGGATTCATGATTTTTTTGCAGAAATTGGTTTGGCAAAACTTGGTTATCTTGCCACTGTAACCCGTTCTGTTACCAAGAGCTTTAGTGCTTTAGGATTTACGATTCTCTTTATGATGATTATTCTCTTCTTCTGCTACAAAGATGGTCGTCGTTTTAGTCGGCAGCTCGATAAGGTAGGGGAGCGGGTCTTCCCCGGAAGATGGAAGAGAATTTCTCGTATTGTCCCTACGTTGGTCAGCTCAACGGTATCAGGAATGGTGATTATTGCCATTGGAGAGGGTATTGTTTTCGGAATCGTCTACTACTTTGTGGGCGCGCCGATGCCGGTAACATTAGGGATTATTACTGGTATTTTTGCCTTAATTCCAGGGGGAGCGCCACTGTCGATGACGATGTCTTCTCTCTATTCAGCCGGAACCGGAGAGTATACTCATGGAATCA
>NZ_VIGX01000169.1 GCF_007858475.1 Tsukamurella conjunctivitidis | reverse complement strand
ATCCTTTCACGCCTACTCTTTAAACTTCGTGAACTCTATAAAAAAGAGGGAGGTGCATTCCCCGTTCCTATCCATCATATCCAATGGGATTATGCTCAACCGCTCCACCCATCGGCAGAAGAGATCACAAAAGAGCAAAATGGTTATGCATTAGAAGATCTCTACGATAAAAATGGTAAATTAATTCGCAAAAAAGGGGAGCTTTTAGGTAGTTTCTCTGAGTTGCGTGATGATGGCTCCACAGCCGCAGGTTGCTGGATCTATACCGGTTCTTGGACCGAGGAAGGTAATCAGATGGCACGCCGAGACAATAGCGATCCATCAGGCTTAGGAATCACCTTAGGATGGGCTTGGGCATGGCCAGCAAATCGCCGGATACTCTATAACAGAGCATCTGCTGACCGCATGGGAAGACCTTGGGATCCTCATCGTCGTCTCTTTAAATGGAATGGTGAGCGCTGGATTGGTTGGGATGTTCCTGACTTTGATGCAACAGCAGCGCCGGGTAGTCCAATGGATCCGTTCATTATGAATCCTGAAGGCGTTGGACGCCTCTCCTCAAGCGATAAGTTAGTTGATGGGCCTTTCCCAACTCACTTCGAAGCG
>NZ_VIGX01000016.1 GCF_007858475.1 Tsukamurella conjunctivitidis | reverse complement strand
CGGAGAACCGCCGCAACTCGGCCAGGATGGGCCGGACGACGGAACGCTTGTGCTTGAGCGAATGCACGTCGCCCAGGAGCAGATCTATCTCAATGACACCTGTGAACATCAGTCGGGCCACCCGGCCGGGGTAACTCAGTCGCGCGGCTTCTCGACCAGTTCGTAGGTCTCGATGACGTCGCCGATCTTGATGTCGGAGTACGAGAGCGTCAGACCGCATTCGTAGCCCTCGCGGACCTCGGTCGCGTCGTCCTTCTCCCGCTTCAGCGAGGTGACCGTGAGGTTCTCGGCCACGACCTTCGAGTCGCGGAGCAGGCGCGCCTTCGCGTTGCGCCGCATGATGCCCGACTGGACCATGCAACCCGCGATGTTGCCCACCTTGGACGACTTGAAGATCGCGCGGATCTCGGCCTGGCCGAGCTCCTTCTCCTCGTAGACCGGCTTGAGCATGCCCTTGAGCGCGGCCTCGACCTCGTCGATCGCCTGGTAGATCACGGAGTAGTACCGGATCTCCACGCCCTCGCGGTTGGCGAGCTCCGTGGCCTTGCCCTCGGCGCGGACGTTGAAGGCGATGATGATCGCGTTCGACGCCGACGCCAGGTTGACGTTGGTCTCGGTGACGCCACCGACACCGCGGTCGATGACCCGCAGCTGCACCTCGTCGTCGATCTCGATGCCGAGCAGGGCCTCTTCGAGGGCCTCGACGGTACCGGAGTTGTCGCCCTTGAGGATGAGGTTGAGCTGGCTCGTCTCCTTGAGCGCCGCATCCAGGTCCTCGAGCGAGACGCGCTTGCGCGAGCGGGCCGCCAGGGCGTTGCGCTTGCGCGCCGCGCGCCGATCGGCGATCTGCCGGGCGATGCGGTCCTCGTCGACCACGAGCAGGTTGTCGCCTGCGCCCGGGACCGACGTGAAGCCGATGACCTGCGCCGGACGCGACGGGGTCGCCTCCGTGATGTCGTCACCGTTCTCGTCGACCATGCGCCGGACGCGACCGTAGGCGTCGCCCGCCACGATCGAATCGCCGACCCGCAGGGTGCCGCGCTGGATGAGCACGGTGGCCACGGGCCCGCGGCCACGGTCGAGGTGCGCCTCGATGGCCACGCCCTGCGCGTCCATGTCGGGGTTCGCCCGCAGGTCGAGCGAGGCGTCGGCCGTCAGCAGCACCGCTTCGAGCAGCGCCTCGACGTTCGTGCCCTGCTTCGCGGAGATGTCGACGAACATCGTGTCGCCGCCGTACTCCTCGGGGATCAGGCCGTACTCGGTGAGCTGGCCGCGGATCTTCTCCGGCTGCGCGCCCTCCTTGTCGATCTTGTTCACCGCCACCACGATCGGCACGTCGGCCGCCTGTGCGTGGTTGATGGCCTCCACCGTCTGCGGCATGACGCCGTCGTCGGCCGCGACCACGAGGATCGCGAGGTCGGTGGCCTTCGCACCACGGGCACGCATGGCGGTGAACGCCTCGTGACCCGGGGTGTCGATGAACGTGATCAGGCGCTCGTTGCCCTCGAGCTCGGTCAGCACCTGGTACGCACCGATGTGCTGCGTGATGCCGCCGGCCTCGCCCTCGCGGACGTTGGCCTTGCGGATCGTGTCGAGCAGTCGGGTCTTACCGTGATCGACGTGGCCCATGACGGTGACCACCGGCGGGCGCTGCTCGAGGTCCTCCTCGCCGCCCTCGTCCTCGCCGTAGGTGAGGTCGAAGCTGTCGAGCAGCTCGCGGTCCTCGTCCTCGGGGCTGACGACCTGGACGACGTAGTTCATCTCCTCGCCCAGCAGCACGAGGGTCTCCTCGTTCACCGACTGGGTGGCGGTGACCATCTCGCCCAGGTTGAACAGCGCCTGGACCAGCGACGCGGGGTTGGCGTCGATCTTCTCGGCGAAATCGCTCAGCGACGCGCCCCGAGCGAGACGGATCGTCTCGCCCTGGCCGCGCGGCAGCCGGACGCCACCGGCGATCGGCGCCTGCATGTTCTCGTACTCGGCGCGTTTCGCCCGCTTCGACTTACGGCCACGACGCGGGGCGCCACCGGGACGACCGAAGGCACCCGCGGTGCCGCCGGGACGACCGCGGCCACCGCCGCCGCCGGGACGCCCGCGGAAACCACCCGCGGGAGCACCGGTACCGGTACCGCCGCCGGGCCCACCGCGGTAGCCGCCGCCACCGCCGGGACGCCCGCCGGGCCCGCCGCGGCCACCGGGGCCGGGACGGCCCTGCGCGGCCGGACGCGCCGCCCGCGCGGGCATCGCACCCGGGGTCGGGCGCGGAGGCATGCTGCCGGGGGTCGGACGCGGCCCGCCGGGACCGGCCGCGGGACGACCGCCCTGCGGACGGGGACCACCCTGGCCGGGCGCCGGACGAGCGCCGCCCTGCGGACGGGGACCACCCTGGCCGGGCGCCGGACGGGCGCCGCCCTGCGGGCGCGGGCCGCCGGGACCCGGCTGCGGACGGGGCGCACGCTCGACGGGAGCCTGCGAGGAGAACGGGTTGTTACCCACCTTCGGCGTGCGCGGGCCGGGCTTGGGGCCGGCCGGGCGCGTAGCCGGGCGTGCGGCCGGAGCCGCGGGGCGCGCCTCGGGCGCCGACGGTGCGGCACTCGCGGCGGGAGCCGCCGGTGCGGCGGGCTCCGGGGTCGGCTCGGGCGCGGCCGGAGCCGCGGGGCGCGGACCGGGGCGTGCCGAAGTCGGACGGGGTGCATCCGCGGCGGGTGCCGACGGTGCGGGGGTGCTCGCGGCCGCGGGGCCGGGCTTGCGCGCCGGCGCGGGGCCGGGCTTCGCGGCGTCGGACTTGGATCCGTACGACTCGCGCAGGCGTCGGGCGACGGGGGCTTCCACCGTCGACGACGCGGACTTCACGAACTCGCCCTGCTCACTGAGCCGTGCGAGGACTTCCTTGCTGGTGACACCGAGTTCTTTAGCCAACTCGTGCACGCGGGCCTTGCCTGCCACTCTTCTCCTCAAATGTGAGGTCGAGGGCATCACTGGTCCCGCCGACCTCGGTTAGTTACTCCGATTGCCGTTCATCGCTGGTGCTTCACGGTGTGCTCATGTCTTCAGCTCGATTCCTTCATCTCCGAGTAGGTCGGCCTTGGGAAAGACCTACCGTCTTCAGACCGCTCATCATCATAGCGCGCCGTGGCAAATCGTTTCATTCCAGGGAGTCGTCCAGCGGACCCGATACGCGCAGCGCCCGGCGGAACGCGTTCCTCTTTCGGGCCGCCTCCCGGCACGACGGGGCGTCGTGCAGCCACGCCCCGCGCCCGGGCAGGCGCCGGCGGGCGTCCACGACGACCGTGCGCGCACCGTCGTCCTCCCGCCGCGCGACCACCCGGATCAGCTCCTCCGCGGAGGCGCGACGCCGACACCCGATGCACGTGCGGACCGGGCCGAGGGCGGTCATCCCTCCTTCGCCACGCTCTCCGCGTCGGAGCGGATGTCGATCCGCCAGCCGGTGAGCCGCGCGGCGAGGCGGGCGTTCTGCCCCTCCTTGCCGATCGCCAGCGACAGCTTGAAGTCCGGGACCACCACCCGGGCGGCCTTCTCCTTCGGGTCGACGATGGTCACCGAGACCACGGACGACGGCGACAGTGCGTTGCCGACGAAGACCGCGGGGTCGTCGTCGTAGGAGATGATGTCGATCTTCTCGCCCTCGAGGTCGCTCATCACGTTCCGCACGCGCTGACCCATCGGGCCGATGCAGGCGCCCTTCGCGTTGAGGCCGGCGACGGAGGTGCGCACCGCGATCTTGGAGCGGTGTCCGGCCTCGCGCGCCACCGACGTGATCTCGACGCTGCCGTCCGCGATCTCGGGGACCTCGAGTGCGAAGAGCTTCTTCACCAGGTTCGGGTGGGTGCGCGAGAGGGTGATCTGCGTGCCCCGCTGCCCGCGGCTGACGCCGACGACGTAGAACTTCATCCGGTCGCCGTGCTCGTAGGTCTCCCCCGGGACCTGCTCGGCCGGCGGGAGCAGGCCCTCGTGGCCCTCGCGCTCGCCGCCGATGCGGACCACGACGAAGCCGCGGGCCGCGGCGCGGGCGTCGGCCTGGACCACACCGGAGACGACCTCGCCCTCGTAGACGGCGAACTCGCCGAACGTGCGGTCGTTCTCCGCGTCGCGCAGGCGCTGGGTGATGAGCTGGCGGGCCGAGTCCGCGGCGATGCGTCCGAAGCCCTCGGGGGTGTCGTCCCACTCGGTGATGATGTTGCCGTCGGCGTCGAGCTCCTGCGCGAGCACCTTCACCTCGCCGGTGCGGCGGTTGACGTCGATCCGCGCGTGCGGCTGGTGCCCGTCGGTGTGCTTGTACGCGGTGAGGAGGGCCACCTGAATCGCCTCGATCACGGTCTCGACGGAGATGTCCTTCTCCGCCTCGATCGCCCGCAGGGTCGCCATGTCGATGTTCATCTAGTCCTCGTTCCTCTGCGCCGCACCGGCGTCCTCGCCCGTCAGGTCCTCCGGTTCGGCACCCGACTCCACGCGCCCGGGCGTGATGCCCGAGAGCTCCATCTCCTGGGGGTTCGGCCTGCGGAACTCGACCCGGACGGCGGCCGCGGCCACCTCCGCGAGGTCGAGGTCGCGGGTCGTCGGGGCGGCCCCCTTCGCCCCGGGCAGGACGATGGTGACCGTGGCCCCGCCGTCCGTCCCGTCGTTCGTGAGAGGCCCGATGCGGGCCAGCAGGTTCGTCCCGTCCGTCAACTCGATCGCCGCCTGGCGGCCGCGGGCGCGGCGCCAGTGCCGGGGCTCGGTGAGCGGGCGCTCCGCGCCGGGCGTGGTGACCTCGAGGGTGAACGCCTGGCCGCCGAAGACGTCGTCGGCGTCGTCCACCGCGAGGGAGAGCGTCCGCGCGACGTCCGCCAACTCGTCCAGGGTCGGCCCCGCGTCGCTGTCCACCACGACCGCGATGGAGGACTTCGGTCCGGCGTTGTTGATCTTCAGCTGCTCGAGATCGAGCCCTGCCGCCTCCAGGTGGGGCGCGATGACGGCCCTCACCGCCGCTTCGTCGTAAGCCATCCGCGCCTCCCTGTGAAATTGTCACCGGACGTGCCCGGTGTCGAACGCTGCGGCCAGTGTACCCGGGCGCCTCGCTAGACTCGCCCCGTGATCGCCCCACCTCCGCGCCGCGGTGCCGACTCGCCGTCGCGCCCCGGCATCGACCGTCGTACCGCCCTCACGTCCGTCCTGCTCGCCGGCGGCACCCTCGCGGGCGGGGCCGCGCTGGCGGGGTGCACCACCCCCGAGGATCGCGCCGACGATCCGCAGGCCGTGCGACTGCAGGCCGCCGCCGCGCAGGCGCAGGCCGATGCGGACGCCGCGCGCGGCCTGGCCGTGCTCGACGGGGCGGCCGGCCCGCAGCTCCGGCTGATCGCCGATCAACGCGGCCAGCACGCCACGGCACTGGCCGACGAACTCTCCCGGTACGTGGAGCGACCGACCTCCGTCACCGCGGCTCCGTCGTCGACCCCCGCGGCGCCGTCGCCGCTGACCCGGCAATCCCTGCACGCGCAGCTCACCCGCTCGGCGAAGGACGCCGGCGATGCCGCGGTCGCCGCCTTCGGCTATCAGGCCGCGCTGCTCGGCTCCGTCGCGGCGGCGACCCGCGTGCACGCGGAGGTGGTGCTCGCATGACCCCCGCACAGGACGCCGTCGCCGCGGCCGTCACGTCCGAGCACGCCGCGGTCTACCTGTACGGCCTCGTCGAGGCGTACGCCGCGCCCACCCGAAAGGCCGAGATCGCGACCTACGCCGCGGAGCACCGCTCCCAGCGCGACGCCCTCACGCGGGTGCTCAGCGCGGCCGGGGTCCAGGTGCCGGTCGCAGCGCCCGCGTACACCCCGCCCGAGCCCGTCACCGATCCCGTCAGCGCCGCGAAGGTGGCCGCGGCGGTGGAGGACGACGCCGCCGCCGCGCACCGCAACCTGCTCTCCCACGCCGACGGCGACGGGCTCCGGCACCTGGGCGTGACGGGACTCGGCGGGGCGGCGGTCCGCGGCGCCCGCTGGCGCGTCGCCCTCGGGGTCTCCCCCGTGACCACCCCGTTCCCCGGTATCCGCACCTGACGTTCCCTTTGCCTGCCTTTACACTCGGGGGATGACGTCCAGTGATCCGCAACAGCCCGGCGACGGGACCTACGACCCGACGGTGATCCGCCCCGCCGAGCCGACGCCGTCCGCGCCCGACCTGACGAAGCGCGACGGCGACCAGGCGCCCGCCGGACAGGATGTGGGCGGCGATCCCGACGCCGCGACCACCGTGCACAAGGCCGCGCAGCCCGACCCCCACGCCGCGTCCTCGCCGTACACCCCGCCGGCGGACCCCTACGCGGCGCCCGCCGATCCGTACGCGGCACCCGCCGATCCGTACGCCGCACAGCAGAACCCGTACGGCGCGCAGCAGAACCCGTACGGTTCGCCCGCTGACCCGTACGCGGCACCGTCGAACCCGTACTCCGCACCGCCGCCGTACCCGGGCCAGCAGTTCGGCCAGGAGCAGTTCCCCGGCCAGCCGCAGTACCCGGGCCAGCAGGGCTTCGCCGGCCAGCAGGGGTACCCGGCGTACCCCGGAGGAGCGGGCTACCCCGGCTACCCGGGCCAGGGGCCGAAGCCCGGCACGAATGGTCTCGCGATCGCCTCGCTGATCTGCGGAATCCTGGCCATCCCCCTGGCGTGCCTGATCGGCTTGTTCAGCATCCCCCTTCCCATCGCCGCGATCATCACCGGCGTGATGGGGATGAAGCAGACGAAGCAGACCGGCCAGCAGGGCTACGGCATCGCGCTCGCCGGGACGATTCTGGGCGGCGTCGTGCTCGTGCTCGTCGTCGTTCTCGTCATCATCGGCATCGGGGTGCTTGCCTCGGGCGGCCTCGACACCGACTCACTGCTCACGCTGCTCGGCTGAGCCCAGAACCCACGAGGGGCCCGCACCGGATCGGTGCGGGCCCCTCGTGAATCGCGGCTACCGCGCGGCGGCGGCGATCTCCGCGGCGGCGTCGGCGACGGGGATCTCGCGGGACTCGCCACTGAGCCGGTCCCGGAGTTCGACGACACCGTCGGCCCAGCCGCGTCCCACCACCACGACGGTCGGAACGCCCACGAGCTCGGAGTCCTTGAACTTGATGCCGGGCGAGGCCTTGCGATCGTCGAGCAGCACCTGCAGGCCCGCGGCGTCGAGTGCGCCGGCCAGTTCCTCCGCGCCCGCCCAGGCGCCCTCGTCCTTGTTCGCGATGACCACGTGCACGTCGAACGGAGCGATGCCCTTGGGCCAGCGCAGCCCCTTGTCGTCGTGCTGCTGCTCCGCGATGACCGCGACCAGCCGCGAGACGCCGACACCGTAGGAGCCCTGCGTCAGGCGCACGGGCTTGCCGTTCTCGCCGAGCACGTCGATCTCGAAGGCGTCGGTGTACTTGCGGCCCAGCTGGAAGATGTGGCCGATCTCGATGCCGCGCGCGGACTTCAGCACGCCCTTGCCGTCGGGCGAGGCGTCGCCGTCGCGGACCTCCGCGGCCTCGATGGTGCCGTCGGGGGTGAAGTCGCGGCCCGCCGTGAGGTTCACCACATGCTGTCCCTGCGCGTCCGCGCCGGTGATCCATGCGGTGCCGTCGACCACGCGCGGATCCACGACGTAACGGACCTCGTTCGCCTGCAGGGCCTTCGGGCCGATGTAGCCCTTGACCAGGAACGGGTACTTCGCGAAGTCCTCGGCCTCGAGGAGCGCGACCTCGGTGGGCTCGAGGGATGCCTCGAGCCGCTTGAAGTCCACCTCGCGGTCGCCGGGGACGCCGATGCCGAGCAGTTCCCAGTCGCCGCCGGGCGCGCGGGTCTTGACCATGACGTTCTTGAGGGTGTCGGCGGCGGTGACCTCACGGCCCAGGACCGAGGCACCGTCGGCGCCCTCGTTGGCCCAGGCGACGAGCGTGTCGATCGTGGGCGTGCCCGGGGTGTCGAAGACCTGGGCGGCGGGCAGCCCGTCGAGCGGGATCGCCGGCGGCGCGGGCGTGATGACGGCCTCGACGTTCGCGGCGTAGTCCGACTCGGTCGAGTGGACGTAGGTGTCCTCGCCGACGGGACTCACCGCGAGGAACTCCTCGGACGCGCTGCCGCCCATGGCCCCGGACGTCGCGGAGACGATGACGTGCTCGACAGCGAGGCGCGCGAAGATCCGCTGGTAGGCGGCGCGGTGCTTGGCGTAGGCCTCGGACAGCCCCTCGTCGGAGGTGTCGAAGCTGTAGCTGTCCTTCATGACGAACTCGCGGCCCCGGAGGATGCCCGCGCGGGGCCGCTCCTCGTCGCGGTACTTCGTCTGGATCTGGTACAGGATGACCGGCAGGTCCTTGTACGAGTTGTACTCACCCTTGACGGTGAGGGCGAAGATCTCCTCGTGGGTGGGGCCGAGCATCATGTCGGCGCCCTTGCGGTCCTTGAGCCGGAACAGGCTGTCGCCGTACTCGGTCCACCGGTTGGTGCTCTCGTAGGGCTCGCGCGGCAGCAGTGCGGGCAGCAGGATCTCCTGCCCGCCGATCGCGTTCATCTCCTCGCGGACGACCTGCTCGATGTTCCGCAGTACCCGCAGGCCGAGCGGCAGCCAGGAGTAGACGCCGGGCGCGATGCGCCGCACGTAGCCGGCGCGGACGAGCAGCTTGTGGCTGGGGACCTCCGCGTCCGCCGGGTCGTCGCGGAGCGTGCGCAGGAACAGCTGGGAGAATCGGGTGATCACGACGTCACAGCTTAGTGTGTCCGGTGTGCTGATCCTGCTTCCCCCGTCCGAAACCAAGGCCGGTGGCGGTTCCGGTGCGCCCCTCGATCTCGAAGGGCTGACCTTCCCGTCGCTCACTCCCACCCGCGAGCGCCTCCTCGGCGCGCTCGTCGCGCTCTCGCAGGATGACGGTGCCGCGCGCGCCGCGCTGGGCCTGTCGGAGGGGCAGACCGACGAACTGGAGCGGAACCGGGCGCTGCGGACCGCCCCCACCCGGGCCGCGATCGAGCAGTACACGGGGGTGCTCTACGACGCCCTCGACGTGCGGGGTCTGACGAAGGCGCAACGCGCGAAGGCGGACGCGCGCCTCGCGGTCGGCTCCGCGCTGTTCGGTGCCGTCGGGGCGGTCGACGCGATCCCCGCGTACCGGCTCTCGTCGGGCTCGAAGCTGCCGGGCCTGGGCACGTTGGCGGCGCAGTGGAAGCCGGATCTCGCGGATGCGCTGGCCGCTGCGGACCGCGGGCTGGTCGTGGACCTGCGGTCCGGCGGCTACGCGGCGCTCGGCAGGGTGCCGGGCGCGGTCACCGCCACCGTCGTCACGGAGAAGCAGGACGGCTCGCGAGCCGTGGTCTCGCACTTCAACAAGCACCACAAGGGCCTGCTGGCGCGGGCGCTGGTGATCAGCCGGGCCGAGCCGGGCGACGCGAAGGCCGTCGTGAAGGTCGCCGAGAAGGCCGGGCTGCGGGCCGAGCTGTCGTCGCCGACCGAGGTCACGATCGTCACCAGCGGCTGATCGGGTCTCAGTCCTCGTCGAGGCGGTGCCGCCGGGCGCGGCTCACGCGCTCGGCCTGCGGTGACGCCTCCGGCCGATGCATCGCATCGGGCTCGGGCAGCGAGTGCCGGCCACCGGCGGCCGGGGCCTGCTGCGGGGGCGCGGCGGGCGGACGCTGGATCGGCGCGCTCGGGCGCTGCACGGGCCCGCTCGGGCGCTGAGTCGGCTGCCCCGGGCGAGGGATCGCGCCGCTGGGTCGCTGCATCGGCCGGCTCTGCTGAGCGGGATGCCCCGGTCGGCCCGGCGACTGACCGGGCTGGGCTGGCCGCGGATGCTGTCCGCTCGGACGCTGGATCGGCGCGCTGGGGCGCTGGATCGGCGCGCTCGGGCGCTGCTGCGGCGCGGGTGCCGGGGCCCGGTACTGCGGGTCCGCCGCGGGGCGCGGGGCCTGTGGGGGCTGCGGCGGGCGCGACAGCTCGGAGCTCTCGCGCTGGATCGGCCCGGACGGTCGGGCGACGCCGGCGAGTCCCTCACCGGGCCGCCCGGTGCGGGGCAACGGGTCGCTGGGGTGCGAGTACGCCTGCTGCGGCACGGTGGGTGCCGACGGAGCCGGAGTCTGCTGCACCGGCCGCTGGACCGGTGGGGCGGCCTGCGCCGGCGGCGGGCGCTTGATGGCGCGGAACCGATCGGTGAAGTACACGGGCTCCGGGTCACCGGGCTGCTCGTTGTACGCCCGGTCGAAGTCCTCGCGTCGAACCGCCGGGAAGGATCCGGACGTGACATCGCCCTCGAGGGGCTCCCAGTCGTCGTCGACGTCGTCCTCGTGGTCGAAGGCCTGCGCCGGGAAGGAGGTCGACGGGATCGACCCGCCCGACTTGCTCGACTCCTGGGCCGCCTGCCCCTCGGCGACCTCCTCCGGCGTGAACCGCATGAAGGGCACCACGACGAGACCGGCGAGAATGAGGATCGCGGCGCAGGCGATGAACGCGAGGCCGTACCCCGACGCCAGCGCGCTGCGCTGCGCCGCGTCGAGCATGTCGTGGGTGATCTCGCCCTTGGTCGGGCCGCCCTCCTTCATGATCCGCGAGGTCACCAGCACCTGCACGGAGGCCAGCCCGACGATGCCGCCGATGTTCTGGCACACCTCGACCAGCGCCGACATCGGGCCCGTCTCCGACGGACGCACCCCGGCCAGGGCGCAGATCGGCAGCGGGATCATCGCGAAGCCCACGCCCAGGCCGATGAGGAAGACGGGCAGTCCGATGTACGGGAAGTAACTGACCGTGGACGGGTCCTTGGTCATGAGCGTCGGCACGTAGATGCACGGCAGGAAGACGATGACGCCGCCGATCGCGACGAGCCAACGGGCCTGGATCTTCAGCGCGAGCTTGGACGAGATGGGGGCGGCGATGCCCATACCGACCGCGAAGGGGATCAGGGCCAGGCCGGACTGCAGGGGCGAGTACCCCAGCACCTGCTGGAAGGTGAGCGCGACGTAGAAGCCGAGCGTCGGGATGAGCGCGCCGCAGACGAGGATGGCGACCATCGCCGCGACGCGGTTGCGGTTGTGGAACAGCGAGAACGGCAGGATCGGGTTCTTGGCCGTCCGCTCCACCACGAGGAACGCGACGAGGCAGACCACGCTGACGGCGGCGGCGATGTAGATGCTCGCCCCCTGCCAGTGCTCCTCGGGCCCCATGGTGAGGGTGTAGACGCCGGCGACGCAGCCCGCCACCGCGAGGAAGGCGCCCTTGATGTCGAGGGCATGGCGCCGCTCGGAGGTCGATTCCTCGAGGGCGATGACCGCGCCGATGACGCACACGATGCCCACCGGGACGTTGATCCAGAAGACGAAGCGCCAGTCCCACGTGGCGAGCAGGCCGCCCGCGACGAGGCCCGACACCGAGCCGAGCCCGGCCATGGCGCCGAAGATCGCGAAGGCCTGGTTGCGCGCCTTACCGGGGGCGAAGGTCGTGGCGATCAGCGCCAATGCGGTCGGGCAGGCGATCGCGGCGAAGAGCCCCTGCCCGGCGCGCGCGACGAGCAGCCACGCCTCGTTGGTCGCGAACCCGGTGAGCAGCGAGGCGAGGGTGAACCCCGCGACGCCGAAGATGAACATCCGCTTGCGCCCGAAGGTGTCGCCGAGCCGGCCGCCGAGCAGCATGAACCCGCCGAAGGTCACCGCGTACGCACCGAAGACCCAGATCTTCGCGGCGTCCGACAGATGCATCGCGTCCTGGATCCGCGGTAGCGCGACGAAGACCACGGTGCCGTCGAGGACGGCGAGGAACATCATCCCGGAGAGGACGACGATGGCGATGCCGAGAGCGCTGCCCTTGACGCGGTACGTCTGCGCCGGGGCCCCGGGGACCATCGTCGATGTCATGGAGACCGAGGCTACCGGCTGAGAGAAGTCGCGAAGAAATCGCTCACGCCGGTTTTCGGCTCGTGTCGCCCGCCCCGATGCCGCGGTGCGTGCACTCCGCAACCATCGCGGGGGTGCTTTCCGCAGCCCAGGGACGGTGTCGGGCGAATCGGCCCGGCTCCGCCGCCCCGATGGTCACATTCGGGGCGACACGCCGGGAACGGAGTCCGTCAGTCCTCCAGGCGATGACGGCGCGCCCGGCTCACGCGATCCGCCTGCGGGGTCGGTGCCGGGTGATGCATGCCGTCGGGCTCCGGGGCGGCGTGCCGACCGGGACGCGCAGCGGCGGGCACCCCCTGGAACTGAGACTCGGGCCGGGGGGCCGCGCCGGGGCGCGGGGCGGGGCCGCTCCCGCGCGGCCGCGCCGGCGGATCGGCCCGGTACTGCTGCGGGGCGGGACGCGGCGGTCGGTAGTCGGGGACCGACGCGCGCGGGGCCGGCGGCACGGGCGGGCGCGGGAGGTCGACGCTCTCGCGCTGGATCGGGCCCGACGGACGTGCGATGCCTGCGAGGCCCTCCCCCGGGCGGCCACCCGGGCGGGGCAGCGGGTCGCTCGGGTGCGAGTAGGCCTGCTGCGGCGCCGACGGCGCCGGGCGGCGCAGCGGATCGCTCGGCTGCGAGTACGCCTGCTGCGGGGCCGGAGCCACGGGCCGGCGCGGCGGCCGGGCGACGGGGACCTGCTGCGTCGGCGGCTGCGGCACGGCGGGACCGGCCTGCGCCTGCGCCTGCGCCGCGTCCTCGCCCTGGACGTCGGAGCGCTTGATGGCGCGGAAACGGTCGGTGAAGTACACCGGCTCGGGATCGCCGGGCTGCTCGTTGTACGCGCGGTCGAAGTCCTCGCGGCGGATCGCGGCGAAGGAACCCGAGGTGACATCGCCCTCGAGGGGCTCCCAGTCGTCGTCGACGTCGTCGTCATCGTCCTCGAAGGCCTGCGCCGGGAACGAGGTCGACGGGATGGCACCGCCGGACTCGCTCGACTCCTTGGCCGCCTGGCCCTCGGCGATCTCGTCCGGGGTGAAGCGCATGAACGGCACCACGATGAAGCCGGCCAGGATGAGGATCGCGGCGCACGCGATGAAGGCCAGGCCGTAGCCGGAGGCCAGGGCCGTGATCTGCTCGGGGAGCAGATCCTTGTGCCGCAGGTGGCCCGTCGTCGGGCCGCCCTCGGCCATGATCCGCGAGGTCACGACGACCTGCACGGACGCCAGACCGATGATGCCGCCGAGGTTCTGTGCGACCTCGATGAGCGCGGTCAGCGGGCCGATCTCCGACGGGCGCACGCCGGCGACGGCGCCGAGCGGCAGCGGCACGACGGCCATGCCCACACCGATGCCGATGAAGAACACCGGGATCGCGATCTGCGGCCAGTAGGAGATGGTGGCCGGATCCTGGCCCACGAGGGTCGGGACGTAGATGCACGGCAGGAAGACGATGAGCCCGCCGAAGGCCACGAGCCACCGCGCCTGGAAGCGCCGCACCAGCGAGGCACTGACCGCGACGGAGATGCCGAAGCCCACGGCGAAGGGCAGCAGTGCGAGGCCCGACTGGAACGGCGTGTAGCCGAGGACCAACTGGAAGGTGAGGGCGACGTAGAACCCGAGCGTCGGGATGAGCGCGCCACAGACCAGGATCGCCAGCATCGCCGCGACGCGGTTGCGGTTGTTGAACAGCGAGAAGGGCAGGATCGGGTTCTTCGCGGTGCGCTCGACGTAGAGGAAGGCGACGAGGCTGATCACGCTGATCACAGCCGCGATGTAGACCGACGTGCTCTGCCAGTGCGCCTCCGGGCCCGCGGTGAGGGCGTAGACGCCCGTCACACAGCCCAGGACGGCGAGGGCGGCGCCCTTGACGTCGAGGGCGTGCCGACGCTCGGCCAGGGCCTCGTCGAGCGTGAACCAGCCGCCGATCGCGCAGGCGATGCCGACGGGGACGTTGATCCAGAAGATCAGCCGCCAGTCGATGGTGGCGAGCAGGCCTCCGGCGACGAGGCCGGCGATCGAGCCGAGGCCGGCCATGGCACCGAAGACGGCGAAGGCCTGATTACGTGCCTTGCCCGGCGCGAACGTGGTCGCGATGAGCGCGAGAGCGGTGGGACCGGCGATCGCGGCGAAGAATCCCTGACCGACGCGGGCCGCCAGCAGCCACGCCTCGTTCGTCGCGAAGCCCGCCAAGGCGGATGCGATCGTGAAGCCGATGACACCGAGCAGGAACATCTTCTTACGGCCGAAGGTGTCGCCGAGGCGACCGCCCAACAGCAGGAATCCGCCGAAGGTGAGCGCGTAGGCACCGAACACCCAGACCTTGGTGGCGTCCGACAGACCGAGCGCGTCCTGGATCTCCGGCATGGCGACGAAGACCACCGTGCCGTCGAGCACCGAGAGGAAGATCATCCCGCAGAGGACGAGGATGGGGATGCCGACGGCGCTGCCCTTGACGCGATAGGTCTGCGCCGGGCTGCTGGGCGCCATCGTTGAGGTCATGATGCCCGAGGCTACCGACTCCCCCCGCCGATCCGGAAGTCGAGAACGGTAACAATTGTGGCGAGAGTTACTGAAGTGACGGTTCTCGTTTCCGGGTGATTCTCCCGAATCGGGCGATTCGCGCAGCGCAGAGCGGTGATCGCCGGGTCACGCGACGATCGCCGTCGCGGCGGCGTCACATTTCGCCGACACGCCCCAAACCCACACCCCGGGTGCGGATCAGCCGCCCACCGCCGCGGTGAATCCGGCCGTCGGGCCCACGACGAGCACCGCGGGCGGGACGACGTCCGCGGCCGCTGCGTCGTCGGGGATGGTCGCCAAGGTGCCACGCACGGTGCGTTGGCCGCCGGTCGTCGCGTTCTCGACGATCGCGGCGGGCGTCTCGGCGGGCCGCCCGCCGGCGATCAACGCCTCGGCGATCACAGCCAGCCGCTCCACCGCCATGAGCACCACGATCGTGCCGCGCAGCCGGCCGAGGGCGTCCCAATCCACGAGGCTGTCCGGGTGGCCCGGCGCGACGTGTCCGGAGACGACGACGAACTCGTGCGTCACGCCGCGGTGCGTCACCGGGATCCCCGCGGCGGACGGGGCGGCGATGGAGCTGGTGATGCCCGGGACGACGGTCACGGGGATCCCCTCGGCGGCGAGGGCCTCGAGTTCCTCGAAGCCCCGCCCGAAGACATAGGGGTCGCCGCCCTTGAGCCGGACCACGAACTTGCCCTCGCGCGCGCGGTCGATCAGCACCTGGTTGATCGCCTGCTGCGCCATGGCCCGGCCGTAGGGCACCTTCGCGGCGTCGATCACCTCGACGTGCGGCCCGAGCTCGGCGAGCAGTCGGGGCGGGGCCAACCGGTCGGCGACCACCACGTCGGCGAGGCCGAGCAGCGCGCGGCCGCGCACGGTGATGAGGTCCGGATCACCCGGTCCCCCGCCGACGAGGGCCACGCCCTCCGGCTTACGGGTGGGCCGGGCCGCCTCGTCGCCCGTGAGGACGGCGCGGATGGCGTCGCGGACGGCGGCGGACCGTCGGTGATCCCCGGACGCGAGGACGCCCACCTGGAGCCCGTCCGTGACGACGGTCGCGGGGGTGACGGCCGTGCCTTCGCGGGCGAGGTCCGCGCGCACGCAGAAGATGCGCGCCGCCTCGGCCTCGGCGACGACCGCGGCGTTCACCGCGGGGTCGTTCGTGGCGGCCATGGCGTACCACGCGCCGAGGAGATCGCCGGCGGCGTACGCGCGCCGGTGCCAGACGATCCCGGGCGTCGCCTCCACCGCGGGAGTCGCCTCGGGAGCGACGACGTGGACGTCCGCGCCGGCGGCGAGCAGCACGGGCAGGCGACGCTGGACGACGGTGCCGGCCCCCACGACGACGACACGGCGCCCTCGCAGATCCAGACCGACGAGGTAGGGATCGTGCGGGGCGCCGTGGCTGTTCATTCCGCTCAGCTTAGTGAGCGACCGGGACGACTACGCGCGCGGCTCGGCGTGCTTGGTCGGAGTGTGGACGATGTCGAAGTAGACCGCCTTGTTGGAGGCCTCGGGGTACACGCGGTACGTGAACTCCTTCTCGGTCAGCGTCACGATCTCGACGGTGCGCTTGTACTGCACGCTGCCGTCGGCGTTCTTGGCGACGATGGTGCGGGTCTTGCCGTCGGCGGAGACGGTCCAGTCGCCCTTGCCCTTGGCGGTGTCGTCCAGGTTGTAGAGCGTGAAGGTGCCGTCCTTCTTGAAGTAGGCCCAGCCGACGTAGTTCTTGACGTCCTTGTCGGTCAGCGCGACCTTGGCGCCCTTCGCGTCCTTGGCGGAGGTGGTCTCCCACGCGGTGGAGGCGAGGATCGCGCTCGGGGTGCCGGCCTTGACCGGGGTGGCCTTCGCGGCGGAGGGCTTGGCGGACGCGCTGGTGGACGGCTTCGCGGAGGGCTTGGCCGAGGCGCTGGGCTTGGCGGAGGAGGACGAGGACGGCGAGCCGGGGGCGGCGTAGGAGCCGGCGGCGCAGGCGGAGGTGGCGACCACGGCAGCGGCGGCGAAGGTGACGGAGACGAGCTTGATCGACGTGTGCATGAGGCTTTTGTACAGGAACCTCTCAGCCCGCGCGAGGCCCGCGCTCAGGGTGAGACGAACTCCTCACGCGACCGCTCTGACCAGGCGTTCTGCTACCTCTGGATATCCGGCAGGGTGCACGTGAAGATACGAGGAGTGCACTGTGGGCGAAAGGTGTCCGTCGGTCGTGGCGACGCCGTCCCCGTCGCGCCATCCCCATGCCGGTGCGGGCCCTGGCGCGAGCGCGGTGCGGTGGAACTCGTGCCCCGTCACGCGCTCCCCCGCCGTGAACAGCGCGCCCGTCCCCAGCGCGACGGCGTCGCGGTAGCCCAGCGTCAGCCGCGGGGTGAAGGTCGCCGCACCCGGCACGATCCCGCACATCGGCACGCCGTCGAGCGACTCCGCGAGGTACAGCTGGCCCGCGCACTCCGCGTGCACGACCCCACCGGCGTCGACGAGGGCGCGCAGCTGCGCGCGCAGCGGCGCGTTCGCCGACAGCTTCTCGGCGTACACCTCGGGGAAGCCGCCGGGGAGGACGACGGCGGCGGCGTTCGCCGGCAACTCGTCGGTGAGGGGGTCGAACCGGTGCACCCGTCCGCCGGCGGCGCGCAGGAGTTCCTCGTGCTCTGCGTAGCCGAAGCTGAACGCCGGCCCCCCGGCGAGCGCGACGACCGGTTCGCCGCCGCGCGTCACCTCGTCCGACGGCGACCACACCGGTCCTTCGGCGACGGGGCGCGCGAGCGCGCGGATCCGCTCCACGTCGACGTGGCGTTCGACCAGGTCGGTCATGGCCTCGACGGCGGCGATCGCGTCGGCGCCGCGTTCGGCCGCCGGGATCAGGCCGAGGTGGCGCGCCGGTACCTCGAGCGCCGCCGCGCCGGGCACCGCGCCGACGGCCTCCAGACCCGCGTGTGCGCAGGCGTTGCGCAGCACGCGTTCGTGGCGCGGACTGGAGACGCGATTGAGGATCACGCCCGCGAGCGCGATGCCGGGACGGTGAGCGGCGAAGCCCGCGAGCAGAGCGGCCAGGGACTGGGAGTGGCCGCGGGCGTCCACGACGAGAAGCACCGGGGCGCCCAGGATCTGCGCGACATCGGCGGTGGAGCCGATGCCCTCGGTCGCGACACCGGCCGGGCCGTCGACGATGCGGCCGTCGAACAGGCCCATGACGCCCTCCACGACCGCGATGTCGGCCCCCTGCGCGCCGTGCCGGTACAGCGGTGCGACGCGCTGCTCGCCGCACAGCACCGCGTCGAGGTTGCGGCCCGGCCGCCCGGTGGCGAGCGCGTGGTAGCCGGGGTCGATGTAGTCGGGCCCCACCTTGAAGGGTGCGACGGTGCCGCACCGCGCCAGCGCCCCCATCAGGCCCGTCGCGATGGTGGTCTTGCCACTGCCCGACGACGGTGCCGCGATGACGACCGCGGGCGCCGTGGCGGGAGCTACCACTCGATCCCCCTCTGCCCCTTCCGACCCGCATCCATCGGGTGCTTGATCTTGGTCATCTCCGTGACCAGGTCGGCGGCGTCCATGAGCGCCTGCGGCGCGTCGCGGCCGGTGATCACCACGTGCTGATTGCCGGGCCGGTTCACCAGGGTCTCGACCACCTCGTCGACGTCGATCCAGCCCCACTTGAGCGGGTAGGTGAACTCGTCGAGGACGTAGAAGCGATGTTGCTCGACGCTGAGCCGGCGCGCGATCTCCCGCCACCCGTCGCGGGCGGCCTCGGCGTGGTCCTGTTCGGCGTCGTCCGTGCGACGCAGCCACGACCAGCCCTGCCCCATCTTGTGCCACTCGACGGGCCCGCCGGCGCCCGTGCGCTCGTGCAGCTCGCCCAGGGCGAGCATCGTCTGCTCCTCGCCGACCTTCCACTTCGCGCTCTTGACGAACTGGAAGACGCCGATGTCGAAGCCCTGGTTCCACGCCCGCATGGCCATGCCGAAGGCGGCCGTCGACTTGCCCTTGCCGGGACCGGTGTGCACGGCCAGCACCGGCTGGTTACGGCGCTGCCGGGTGGTCAGGCCGTCCTGCGGCACCGATTCGACCTTGCCCTGCGGCATCGGGACTCCTCACTGAGTTTCGGGTTTCGCGGGTCTCCGCCACCGGATCTAGCCCCGGACCGCCGCAGAACCCGACTTTCGGGAACATACGTCAGGCGACGCGGGCCAGGTCCTGCGGGCTGAGGCCGCTCAACGGCAGCATCGGCGCACCGAGCGCGGCCGCGACCTTCGCCGCCAGCCCCAGCCGCACCATCGAGGTCTCGCAGTCCACGACGATGCTCGCCCGGCCGTCGGCGTGCAGCCCCGCTGCAGCGGCGAGGGCGCGCGGCAGCGGGTCCCGGCCCGACGTCGCGCGGCCATCGGTGAGCACAACGACCAACGGGCGCCGGGCGTCCGGGCGGAGTTCCTCGCGGCGCAGCAGCTTCCGCGCCTCGATCAGGCCTTCCGCGAGCGGGGTCCGGCCGCCGGTCCGGGCCCGCGCGAGGCGGGCGACGGCCACATCGACGGACCGGGTCGGCGGCACGAGCAGCGTGGCCTCCGCGCCGCGGAAACCGATGACGGCCACCTTGTCGCGTCGCTGATAGGCGTCGCGGAGCAGCGAGACCGCGGCCTCGCCGACCAGCGCGATCCGCTCCCGCGCCGCCATCGACCCCGAGAGATCCACGACGAAGACCACGAGGTTGCCCTCCGTGGCCTCGCGGATCGGGGATCGCAGGTCCGACGCCGCGAGGCGCAGTGGGCCGTCGACCCGGCCACGGGCGGCCTGCGCGGGCGCGGCGGCGCGGAGGGTGGCGGCCAGGTGCAGGCCGGCGCCGGTTCCCGCCGGCGCGGCGCGCACGACACTGCCGCGATCGGAGCGCGACTTGGACCGGCGGCCCGTCGCTCCCCCGGTGCCGATCCCCGGGACGGTCAACCTGCCGACGGTGCGATGCCGCGCGGTGGGCAGCGGCGCGCCCTGCGGCTCGGGCGCGGGGGCACCGGCGTCGTCCTGCGGCGACGGGGGCGGGTCGGCCGCGTCGCCACCGCCGGGGCCGTCCGGGTCGGGATCCGGCTCGGGATCGCCGTCCTGGCGCGCCTCGTCCAGGGCGCGGTCGAGGTCGGTTTCGTCGAGACCGGGCTCGTCGAACGGGTCGCGGCGTTTGCGGTGCGGCAGGGCCAGCGCCGCGGCGACGCGGACGTCGTCCTCGGTGACCTCGGCGACGCCGCGCCACGCGGCGTGCGCGCGGGCCGCCCGGGCTATCACCAGGTCGGCGCGCATGCCGTCGACGTCGAAGGCGGCGCACACGGCGGCGATGCGGCGCAGCTCCGCGTCCGGCAGTGCGACGGCGGGGAGCCGGTCGCGGGCATCGGCGATGCGGCGGGCCTGCTCGGCGTCGGCGTCGGCGTACGCGGCCGCGAAGGCGGCGGGGTCGGCCTCGAAGGCGAGGCGGCGCCGCATCACCTCGACGCGGTCGTCCACGTCACGGCTGGCGCGCACGTCGACGGCGAGCCCGAACCGGTCGAGCAACTGCGGCCGCAGCTCCCCCTCCTCCGGATTCATGGTGCCCACCAGGACGAATCGAGCCGGGTAGGAGCGGGAGATCCCGTCGCGCTCGACGGTCACCCGCCCCATCGCGGCGGCGTCGAGCAGCACGTCGACGAGGTGGTCCGAGAGCAGGTTGACCTCGTCGACGTAGAGGATGCCGGCGTCGGCATCGGCGAGCAGGCCGGGCGTGAAGTCCACGGCGCCCTCGCCGAGCGCGCGGTGCAGATCGAGAGAGCCCACGACGCGGTCCTCTGTGGCCCCGATGGGCAGCTCGACGAGCCGGGCGGGCGCACCGTCGGGGCGCGCCGGCAACAGCGGCGCGAGGGCCCGCGCGGCGGTCGACTTCGCGGTGCCCTTCTCGCCGCGCACCAACACCCCGCCGACGGCGGGGGCGATGGCGCACAGCGTGAGGGCGAGCCGCAGCTCGTCGTGGCCGACGACGGCGCTGAACGGGAAGCGGTCAGACACCGGCGGGCCTCCTCATGGGGACGTGCGGGATGCCGTCCTCGATGAATTCGTCGCCCTCGCGGGCGAATCCGTACATGGCGTACATCGCCTCGAGGTGCGACTGCGCCTCGAGCAGGCAGGCCCGGCCGTCGAGCTCGGCGAGCGCTGCGGTCATCAGGACCCCGATCAGGCCGCGGCCGCGGTGCGACGGGGCGGCACACACCCGGCCGATCCGGGCGACGCCGTCGCACTCGGCGGTGACGCGGACCGTCGCGACGGCACCGTCGCCGTCATCGCCGGGCAGCCACAGATGCACGGTCGACGGGTCCAGGTCGCGCCCGTCGACGTCGAGCCAGGGGCTCTGCTGCTCGGCGATGAACACCTCGGCGCGCAGCTTCAGCAGCGCGTAGAGGCTCGTCGCATCGAGTTCGTGACCGGAGGTACGGCGCACGGCACTAGGCCTGCGCGTCGGCCCCGACGCCCGGGGACAGCTGCAGCGTGCGGTTGGTCCAGTCCCAGACCTGGTCGAACAGCTGCTTGTTGTCGTTGAGCGTGGTGCCGTAGGACGGGATCATCTCCTGCAGCAACGGCTTCCACGCCTGCATGTGCTTCGGGAAGCACTTGCCGAGCACGTCGAGCATCGCGGGCACGGCCGTCGATGCGCCGGGCGAGGCACCCAGCAGGCCGGCGATCGACTCGTCGTTCGCCGCGATCACCGCGGTGCCGAACTCGAGGTTGCCGCCGCCGGGGCCCTTGCGGATCACCTGGACGCGCTGGCCCGCGGTGATGAGCTCCCAGTCCTGGCCCTCGGCGCGGGGCACGAACTCCGACAGCGTCTTCACGCGGTCGGCCGGCGACTGCATCAGCTCGCCGACGAGGTACTTGGTCAGGCCCATCTCCTTGAGGCCGACGGCCATCATGGGAAGCAAGTTGTTCGGCTTCACCGACAGCGGCAGGTCGGTGTACTGCCCCGCCTTGAGGAACTTCGGCGAGAACCCGGCGTACGGGCCGAACAGCAGGCCCTTGTTGCCCTCGATGACGCGGGTGTCGAGGTGCGGCACCGACATCGGCGGCGCACCCACGGCGGCCTTGCCGTAGACCTTCGCGGCATGGTGATCGATGAGCTCGGGGTTCGAGCAGCGGAAGAACTGGCCGGAGACGGGGAAGCCGCCGAAGCCCTTGGCCTCCTTGATGCCCGACTTCTGCAGCAGCGGCAGCGCGCCGCCGCCGGCGCCGACGAAGACGAAGCGCGCGTCGACGTAGGAGACCTCGTGCGTCCGCAGGTTCCGCACGGTCAGGCGCCAGCCGTCCTTCGTGCGCTTGAGGTTGGTGACCTTGGTGCCGAAGTGGACGGCACCGCCCTTGCCCACGAAGTTGATGAGCTTCTTCGTCAACGACCCGAAGTCGACGTCGGTGCCGCCCTCGTACCAGTTGACGGCGACGGGATCGCCGAAGTTGCGTCCCGCGGCCATGATCGGCAGGCGCTCGGAGAACGTGGCCGGGTCGGTGAAGAACTCCATGCCCTCGAACAGGGTCTGCCCGGACAGCGCGTCGTAGCGCTTGCGCAGGTACTCGACGTTGTCGGCACCGTGCACGAAGCTGGCGTGCGGGATGGGGTTGATGAAGTCGGAGGGATCGTCGAGGACGCCCGCGTCCACGGCGTACGCCCAGAACTGGCGCGAGACCTGGAACTGCTCGTTGATCGTGATCGCCTTGGAGATGTCGACGGAACCGTCGGCCGCCTGCGGCGTGTAGTTCAGCTCGCACAGTGCCGAGTGACCGGTACCCGCGTTGTTCCACGGATCGGAGGACTCGGCGGCCGCGGCGTCGAGGGACTCGAAGACGTTGATCGACCAGCTGGGCTCCAACTTGCGGAGCAGGGTGCCGAGCGTGGCGCTCATGATTCCCGCGCCGACGAGCGCGACGTCCGTGCTGATCACGTTACGGGCCATCTGGTAGTTCACTCCTCGACGTGGGGCGGGGCCACCGAACGGCCCCCTTCTGCGCCAGAACCTTACTCCGGGGCCCTTCGGTGGCGCGCGGCACACCATGCCGGACGACGGATCGGCACGGCCCCGCAGGTCCGCTCACTCCGCTCCCGGCGATCGCCTCATTACAGTGAACCCGTGGCGACCACTGAGCTGACCTATTCCCCCGACGTCCTCGGCGACGACTACGTCGCGCACACCTTCGAACTGGGCCCGGACCCGGACGGCGAACCGGGCGGCGACGTCGTGGCCACGCTGGTCAAGCACGTCCCGTCCACCTCGGCCGCGGCGACGCAACCGCATCACGCGGTGCTGTGGGTGCACGGCTTCTCGGACTACTTCTTCCAGACCGACGTCGCCGAGTTCTTCGCCGACCGCGGGTACGCCTTCTACGCGCTGGACCTGCGCAAGTGCGGCCGCTCGCTGCGCGATGGCCAGTCCGCGCACTACGCGACCGACTTCACCGTCTACGACGCCGAACTCGAGCTCGCCGTCGCGGCCATCGAGCGGGAGCACCCCGGGCTCGGCGTCGTCGTCGCGGCGCACTCGACGGGCGGACTCATCACGCCGCTGTGGCTCGACCGCCGCCGCAAGGCCGGCCGGACCGCACCGATCGTCGGCCTGGTGCTCGACAGTCCCTGGTTCGACCTGCAGGGCTCGGCGGTGCTGCGCGAGGTCGCGACGCCGGTCGTGAAGCTCATCGGCAAGGCCGTCGGCACCCGCATCGTGCCCGTCGAGGCGGTCGGCGTCTACGGCCAGACCATCCACGCCGACGAGCACGGCGAGTTCGACTTCGACGTCCGGATCAAACCGATCGAGGGCTTCCCCGTCCGGTTCGGCTGGTTACGGGCCGTGCGCGTCGCGCACAGCCTCCTGCACCGCGGGCTCGACGTCGGCGTCCCCTCGCTCGTCCTCCGCTCGACGAAGAGCTTCGCCCCCAAGGAGTGGAGCGAGGAGGCCGGCCGCGCCGACGTCGTGCTCGACACCCGGCAGATCGCGAAGTGGTCGGGCGCGCTCGGCGGGCGCCTGACGGTGATCCCCATCGAGAACGCCAAGCACGACGTCTTCCTCTCCGAGAAGGACGCCCGCGAGACCGCCTACGCGGAGCTCGGTTCCTGGCTGGCCCGCGAGATCGAGGGCTGACATGGCCGAGCGCGTCTTCGACCTCGTCATCATCGGTTCCGGGGCCGGCAACACGATCCCCGACGAGCGATTCGACGACCGCACGATCGCGATCGTCGACAAGGGGCAGTTCAACGGGGCCTTCGGCGGCACCTGTCTGAACGTCGGGTGCATCCCCACCAAGATGTTCGTCTACCCCGCCGACGTCGCCGACGAGGCCCGCGACGGCGGAGCGGTCGGAGTCGACGCGGAGATCACCGGCACCCGCTGGGCCGACATCCGCGACCGCGTCTTCGGGCGCATCGACCGCTACGCCGCGGGCGGCCTGCGCTACCGCGAGGACAAGTGCCCGAACATCACGGTCTTCCAGCAGGAGGCGTGGTTCCTCCCTGCCTCCGGCGACGGCCTGCACCGTCTCGAGCTGGCCGACGGCACCGTCGTCACGGGACGCGACGTGGTGATCTCCGCCGGATCGCGGCCCGCGATCCCGCCGACCTTCACGGCGGACGGCGCCGCGCCCTTCCACACCAACGACACGATCATGCGGCTCGAGGCCCTGCCGGGCCGCGTGATCGTCGTGGGCGGCGGCTACATCGCGGCCGAGTTCGCCCACGTCTTCGCCGGTCTCGGCGCGGAGGTCACTGTGGTGGCGCGCGGCGAGCGGCTCCTGCGCGCCCAGGACCAGACCATCGCCGAGGTCTTCACCGCACAGGTCGCGGAGAAGTGGGACGTCCGTCTGAGCACCGTGGTCACGGCGACCCGCACGACCGGCGACGGCGTGGAGGTGGACCTGTCCGACGGTTCGACGGTGTCCGGCGACGTGCTGCTCGTCGCCACCGGCCGGATCCCGAACGGCGACACGCTCGCCCTGTCCGCCATCGGCATCGAGCTCGACGGCGCCGGCCGCGTCCCCGTCGACGAGCACCAGCGCACGCCCGTGCGCGGCGTGTGGGCGCTCGGCGACGTGAGCACGAGGTTCCCGCTGCGGCACGTGGCGAACCACGAGGCGCGCGTAGTCGCGGAGAACCTGCTGTCCGGCTGGGACACCCCCGCGGCGACGTCGGACCACCGGTTCGTCCCGGGCGCGGTCTTCTCCCGGCCGCAGGTCGCCTCCGTCGGGCTGACCGAGGCCGAGGCCCGGTCGCGGGGCATCGACGTGGCGGTCGCCGAGCAGCGCTACGCCGACATCGCCTACGGCTGGGCGATGGCCGACGCCGAGGGCGTGTGCAAGCTGATCGCGGATCGATCGACGGGGCTGCTCGTCGGCGCGCACATCGTCGGGCACCAGGCCTCGGCGCTGATCCAGTCGGCGATCACCGCGATGTCCTTCTCCATCCCCGCGCAGGAATTCGCGCGCGGGCAGTACTGGATCCACCCGGCGCTGCCGGAGCTGGTCGAGAACGCCCTCCTGGGGCTGTCCAAGGACACGTGATACCGGCCGGGGGCCGGGGTACAGTCATATGCATGAATCACCATGATTTGAATGTCCCCGGCTGCTCCAACCCGAACTGCACGTGCGAGAACTGCTCGTGCGGCGACAACTGCACCTGCGGCTCCACCACGTAGCGACGACCGCTCCGGGACGGCCGCGCACGAACGCGGTCAGTTCCGGAGCGTCCGCAGCGCGATCTCCGAGGCCAGCGCCGCGGGCGCGCGCAACGGGAGCCAGTGGTCACCGTCGGGGACCTCGCTGAGCCGGTAGTCGGCCCGGAGGTAGTGGGCGGTGCCCTTCGCCTGCGCGGCACCGGCGATGGCGTCGCGATTGCCCCACACGAGGGTGGTGGGCACCTCGATGACGGGACAGTCCAGCCCCTCCCCGCCGGGCACCATGTTCGCCCGGTACCAGTTGAGCGCCGCCGTCAGCGCGGGCTCGTTCGCCAGCTCCTCGATGCCGCCGCCCGGTGCGGTCGCGAGCAGCGTGCGCGCGTCGTTCGCCAGCAGCGCCTTCTCCGCGGCCCCCGATTGCAGGAAGAGCTCGAGGTAGCGCGACCGCTGCCGCTGGTCCTGATCCGTGGCCATCGCCTCGCCGAAGGCGGACGGGTGCCCGAACGAGACGGCGGTCAGGCTCATCGCGCGCAGCGGGTACGCGGCGGCGAAGTGCCAGGCGACCGTCGCGCCGAGGCCGTGCCCGACGACGTGCGCGTACGGGACGTCGAGGGCGTCCAGGATCCGGGCGGCGTCCTCGGCGAGGAGCTTCATGGTGTATTCGTCCGCACCCACCGGCCGCGCCCCCGCGCTGTAGCCGCGTTGCCGGGGCGCGATGGTGCGCAGCCCGGCCTCGTGCAGTCGCTCCCGCACCTGGTCGAAGCACTCCTCCGTCTGCGGGAACCCGTGCAGCAGCAGCACCGGAACGCCGTGCTCGGACCCCCCGACCGAGACGTCGAAGGTCCATGAGCCCGCGGGCACCTGCACCGTCTGCGCTGAATCGATCCCCATGACCGGTAACGCTAGTCACTCGTGATCCGGATGGGCGGCAGGATCGCCGAAAACTTACCCTTCGAATGCAAAGGCCTCAGGATCGCATCGACGTCGCAATACTCCTCGATGGCGTCGGCGACCCCGTCGAGCTGGGCGAGCCGGGCACCCTCGTAGCCGACCGGCGGTCCGAGTGCGCGTCCCGGGAAGATCGCGCGCAGGTAGGCGCGCCGGAAGTCGTCCGATCCGAACAGGCCGTGCCAGTGCGTACCGAGCACGTGCCCGCGCCGGGCGCCCTCCGGGCCGTCCGGCCCCTGCAGCGCAGGGACTTCCCCACTGCGGACGACGACGCCGTGGTGGATCTCGTAGCCGCGCGCGGCGACGCCGAGTCCCGTCCCCGCGACGTTCCGGACGCACTTGACGGGTCCGAACTCGACCTCGACGTCGAGGACGCCGAGGCCGTCGACGCGGGTCCCGGCCGCCGCCTCCACGCCCGCCGGATCGGCGATCGAGCGGCCGAGCATCTGGTAGCCGCCGCAGATCCCGACGGTCGCCCCGCCGGCGGCCGCGCGCCGCACGAGCGCCTCGGCGAGGCCGCGGTCGCGGAGCCAGGCGAGATCGCCGACGGTGCTCCTGGTGCCCGGGAGCACCACGAGGTCGGCGGCGGCGACGTCGGCGGGCCGGGTGGTCCAGCGGACCGTCAGGCCGGGTTCGCAGGCGAGTGCCTCGACGTCGGTGGTGTTGGAGACGCGTGGGAGCGCGATGGCGGCGACGGCGATCGGGGTGGCCGCGGTCGAGCCGCGGCCCACGAGGTCGCTCCCGAACGCGGCGAGCGAGTCCTCGGCGTCGAGCCAGAGGTCCTCGAGGTACGGCAGCACGCCGAGCGTGGGCCGCTTCGTGATCTCCTCGAGCTGCTCCAGACCGGGGGTGAGCAGCGAGACGTCGCCGCGGAAACGGTTGATCAGGAAGCCGTGGACGAGCCGCTGATCGTCGGGCGGCATCACGGCGACCGTGCCCGCGAGGTGGGCGAGCACTCCCCCGCGGTCGATGTCGCCGACGATCAGCGTCGGCAGGTCAGCGGCGCGCGCGAGCCCCATGTTCGCGATGTCGGTGGCGCGCAGGTTGATCTCGGCGGGGCTCCCGGCACCCTCGCACAGCACGACGTCGAACTCGTCGCGCAGCGCCTGCAGGGTGGTGGTGACCTCGTCGAGGAGCCACTGCCGGCGGGTCACGTAGTCGCGCGCACCGACGTCACCGACGGGCCTGCCGTGCAGGATCAGGTGGCTGCGGCGATCGCTGCCGGGCTTGAGCAGGACGGGATTGAACCGGGTCGACGGTGCCAGACCGCACGCCAGCGCCTGCGTCGCCTGAGCGCGACCGATCTCGCCGCTCGTGCCGTCGGGTTCGACGGTGGCGACGGAGTTGTTGGACATGTTCTGCGCCTTGAACGGCGCGACCCGCACGCCCCGCCGGGCGAGCAGACGACACAGCCCGGCCGTGACGGTGGACTTCCCGGCGTCGGACGTGGCGCCGGCGATCAGCAGCGCACCGCGCATCTAGGCGGCGTCGCTCGGCAGCGTGAGGATCTCGGCGCCGTCCTCGGTCACCACGAGCGTGTGCTCGAACTGCGCGGTCCACTTCTTGTCCGTGGTCGCAACGGTCCAGCCGTCGGGCCAGATCTCGTAGTCGAGGCCGCCGAGGTTGATCATCGGCTCGATGGTGAAGACCATGCCGGTTTCGAGCACCGTCTCGACGTTCGGCTCGTCGTAGTGCAGCACGACGAGGCCGTTGTGGAAGGTCTCGCCGATGCCGTGCCCGGTGAAGTCGCGGACCACGGTGTAGCCGAAGCGGTTCGCATAGGACTCGATGACGCGGCCGACAACGTTGAGCTCGCGGCCGGGCTTGACGGCCTTGATGGCCCGCTCGGTGGCGATGCGGGTCCGCTCGACGAGCAGCCGATGCTCCTCGGAGACGTCGCCGGCGAGGAAGGTGGCGTTGGTGTCGCCGTGCACTCCGTCGATGTAGGCCGTCACGTCGATGTTGACGATGTCGCCGTCCTGCACCACCGTCGAGTCCGGGATTCCGTGGCAGATCACCTCGTTGAGGCTCGTGCAGCAGCTCTTGGGGAAACCCCGGTAGCCCAGCGTCGACGGGTACGCGCCGTGGTCGATCATGTACTCGTGCGCCACCCGGTCGAGATGGTCGGTGGTCACCCCGGGGCGGACCTCGGCGCCCGCCGCCTGCAGTGCGTCGGCGGCGATCCGGGAGGCGAGCCGCATCTTCTCGATGGTCTCGGGCGTCTGCACCCAGGGCTCGTTGCCCTCGTTCGCCGTCTTCTTGTCGACGTACTCGGGTCGCACGATCTTCGCCGGAACGGCCAGACGGGGCGAGACGGTGCCGGGGACGAGTGCAGCGCGAGTCATCCGCTCAGCGTAATCGTCGCCGCGCGCGGCCGTTCGGTGCCGTCGCCCCGCCGCCTCACGAGGACGTCGGGATCCAGTAGTGGCAGACCGGTTCGAGGAAGTCGCGCTCGATCGCGTAGTCGTCGAGGGGGCGGATCCGGGTGAGGACGCCGCCGGCCGATTCGGCGGTGCGCCGCGATCCGACATTGCTCTCGTCGCAGGTCACGAGGACTTCCGTCAGCCCGAGCTCCCCCGCGCGCCGGACCACCTCGCGCAGCGCGGCCGAGGCGACGCCCTGCCTGCGTGCGGTGGGCCGCACGTGGTAGCCGATGTGGCCGCCGAGTTCGGCGAGCCAGTCGTTCAACTCGTGGCGCAGCTGGATCCCGCCGAGGTACCGATCGCCGCGCACCACCCACCAGGTGGTCGCGGGGACGAGGTCCCCGTTCCGGTCCGCCGTCGTCATCGCGACGAGTCGCTCCACCCACGTCGCGAAGCCGGACGGCGTCGCCAGATCCAGGTCGCGCGCCGCAGGGCGGCCCGCCCCGGGGTGATGGGTCACCCCGCCCCACTCGGCCGCGTTGCGCATCCACTCGTCGTGCCAGGCGGCGTCCGGCGCCATCAACTCGATGCTCATGCGAACGAGGGTCCCGCGGGCTCACCTGCTCCGCAAACGAATTACCGACTCGCGTTTCGCCGTCCGTGTTCCCGCGGCCAACGCGGGCCGTCGGTCTCAGTTCGGGGTGGCCGAGACGGGCGCGTCGAAGCGGTCGAAGAACTCCTTGGTGACCGCGACGGCGTTGTCGGAGCTGCCACCCAGGACCACGAGGGTCGCGAAGGCCAGGTCACCGCGGTAGCCGACGAACCAGGCGTGCGAGCCACCGTCGACCTCCGCCTCACCGGTCTTGCCGAGGATGTCCCCGGAGCCCCGGATCAGCTCGGCCGTACCGGACGCGACCACCTCGCGCATCATGGCGCGCACCCCGTCGGCGGCCTTGGGGTCGAGCGAGGGCCGCTCCCCGTCGACCTTGGTGGGCTTGCCGAGGAGCAGCTGCGGCGTGACCGCCCCGCCGTGCGCGACGGAGGCGACGGCGAGCGCCATGGCGAACGGGCTCACCAGCACCTCGCCCTGGCCGAAGCTGTCCTCTACCTGGTTGACCATGGCCTTGGGCAGCGGGTACTGGCCGGACGAGACGGGCAACCCGGCGATCGCGTAGTCGGGCCCGATGCCGAGCTCGGCGGCGGCGGTGTTGAGCGCCTCGGGTTTCAACTTGGCGCCGAGGAAGGCGAAGCTGGTGTTGCAGGAGCGGGCGAAGGCGCGCTGCATGGTGACATCGCCCAGGGCGAAGCGGTTGTAGTTCGGTACCTCGCGCTCGCCGATCGTGAGCGTGCCGGGGCAGGGCACGATGGTCTCCGGCGTGGCGATTCCGGCCGAGATGGCCGCGGTCGCGGTGACGATCTTGCCGGTGGATCCCGGCGGATAGAGGCCGGAGGTGGCGAGCGAGCCGAGCTTGTCGGCCTCGGGATTCTGCGCGACGGCGAGCACGTTGCCCGTGGACGGCTGGATCACGACCATCATCGACTGCCGGTCGCGCCGGGTGTTCACGGCGGCCTGGGCCGCTGCCTGCGCGATCGGCGAGATGCTCACAGAGGCGGCCGGTGCCGTCTGCGGTGCGGTGGACGAGAGCGTGGAGACGCGGGCGCCGGTGTCGGCCTGCGCGATCACCTCCCAGCCGTCCTTGCCCGCCAGGTCGCCGGTGACGTTCTGCTTGATCGAGGACATGAGCGCCGGCGCGAAGGTCCGGTCGGTGGGTACCAGATCGGCCTGCTCGACGAGCGTGACACCCGGTAGCGAGGTCACGTCGCCCGCGAGCTTGCGCAGGTCGCCCTGGTTGACCGAGGCCACGGTGTACGGGGCACGCAGCGAGGTGGCCTGTTCGGTGATCTGCACCGGGTCGAGCGCGGGCAGGATCGGCTGCAGCGCGCGGGTCAGCTGGCCGGCGACGTCGAGCACCGTCGTGGGCGCCGCGACCTTGGCGGCCTCCAACCGGATCCGCGTGATCACGCCGGGCACGAGCACCGAACCGCCCGACGCCGAGTTCACCGGCGCCTTGTCCGCCGGGAGGGCGCGGAGCACCATCGTCTGGTTCGCGCCGAGCCGCGGGTGCAGCACCGACGGCGCCCACCGCACGCGCCACTGCCCGTTCTCCTGCACGCTGGTCAGCGCGCCCCGGTAGTCCCAGGAACGGTTGGAGCGGCCCTGCTCGGCGGGCAGGTCCCAGATGTACTCGTACTCCACCTCGCTGGTGGCGCCGACGGTCCGCACCTGCCCGACCTTGAGCTGCACGCCCCGGGCCTGCAGCCCGTCGAAGGCCGCCTGCAGCGCCTTCTTCGCGGTCTCGGGCGCCGTGGTGAGGGCGGCGGCGCCGTCGAGGTCCTTGTCGGCGAGCGCGGCGCCGAAGCGCACCGTGAGCGGCCCCGGGCCGTTGCTCTGGGCCGGCGCGCAGCCGCCGGTCGCGACCAGCGCCACGAGGGCGACGATCACGACGGCGCGGCGCATCGGCTTCTTCACCGGCCCAGCGTAGGACGGTGCGCCGACAGGTTCGGGTTGCCGCGCTGGGCTGTGACCGGTGAGGCGCAGGTGACGACTCCCGCGCCGTGACAGCGGCCACACCGCGAAACTGACTCGTGAGTAAGATCGCGACATGACCACTCCGCAGAGCCGCCGCGCCGTCATCGTCTCGGGCGCGCGCACACCCTTCGTCCGCGCCTTCGGCGATTACGTCCACCTCGACAGCATCGCGCTCGCCGACCAGGCCGTCCGCGGCCTGCTCGACCGGGTGCCCGAGGCGGCCGACCGCATCGAGGCCATCGTCTGGGGCGGGGTCATCCTGCCGGCGGGCGCGCCCAACATCGCCCGCGAGATCGCCCTCGACCTGGGCCTCGGGCACGGCGTCGAGGGCCACACCGTGACCCGCGCCTGCGCGTCCGGCCTGCAGGCCATCACCACCGCCGCCGCGGCGATCGAGCGCGGCGAGTACGACGTGATGATCGCGGGCGGCTCCGACTCCGTCTCCAACGCCGCGGTGAACCTGCCGCAGAAGCTGGTCCAGGCCGCCGCGCCCCTCGCCCTGGGCAAGCCCTCGCCCCGCGCCTACCTCGATGCGGCGATCGGCCTCGCGCCGTTCACCGGTCTCCTGCCGAGCCGCCCCCGGATCGAGGAGCGGACCACCGGCGAGGTGATGGGCAAATCGGCCGAGAAGATGGCGCGGATCCACGGCATCACCCGGGAGGCGCAGGACGAGTTCGCCGCCCGCTCGCACGCCCGCGCCGCCGCGGCGATCGCCTCGGGTCGGTTCGACCGCGAGGTCGTGCCGGTGACCACGCCCGACGGGACGACGGTGTCGCGCGACGGCCTCGTGCGCGAGGGCACCAGCGCCGAGAAGATGGCGGGCCTGAAGCCCGCCTTCGAGCGCGACGGCACGGTGACCGCGGGCAACGCGAGCCCGCTGACCGATGGGGCCGCCGCGGTCCTGCTCATGAGCGAGGAGAAGGCGCGGGAGCTGGGGCTGACGCCGCTCGCGGCGATCCGTTCGTGGAGCTACGTCAGCGTCGATCCGGCCGACGAGGTGCTCATCGGCCCGGCCGTCTCCATGCCGCGTGCGCTGGAGAAGGCGGGCCTGAAGCTGGAGGACGTCGACCTCGTCGACATCCACGAGGCCTTCGCCGCCCAGACGTTGTCCGTGCTCGACGCCCTCGCCAGCCCGGAGTGGGCCGCCGAGCGCCTCGGCCGCGACGAGGCCGTCGGCGAGGTGGACGTCGAGAAGCTCAACGTGCACGGCGGATCCGTGTCGATCGGGCACCCGTTCGGCGCCACCGGCGCCCGCATGGTGACCACGATGGCGAACGAACTGGCGCTCACGGGCAAGGACACCGCGCTTCTCGGCATCTGCGCCGCGGGCGGGCACGGCGCGAGCGTCGTGCTCGAGCGGGTGTAGTCGGAGAATCGGCCGATTCCTCCACGAAGCCGCGCTAGGTGACCGAGAGGCCACCGTCGACGCAGAGGTTCTGCCCCGTCACGAAGGCCGAGCCCGGCCCGGCCAGGAAGACGGCCGCGGCCGCGAAGTCCGACGGTGCGCCGAGCGTCCCGGTGTGCGCGCGGCGCCGGAAGTATTCGGCGCGTTCGGGATCGGCGAGCACGGCGGTGGTCATCGGGGTGGCGATGAGACCCGGGGTGAGCGAATTCGCGGTCACCCCGGACGGCGCCCACGCCTCGGACTGGGATCGGGTCAGGCCGGTGATGCCGGCCTTCGCCACGCCGTACGCGCCGCTGTCGCCGAAGGCGCGGTGGGCCTGCGTCGACGCGACGTTGATGATCCTGCCCCAGCCGCGGGCGGCCATCCGCGGCCCGTAGTGCTGCCCGAGCTGGAAGGGGGCGTCGAGGTTGACGGCGAGGATCTCACGGTAGAGCGCGTCGTCGATCTCGGCGAGCGGTGGTCGCGGGTTGGTGCCGGCGCAGTTGACCAGGATGTCGACGGTGTCGGTCCGGGCGTCGACCTGCTCGATCAGGTCGGCGGCTCCGCCGGCCAGGTCGGCGCTGATCCCGTCGGGCCCGAGCCGGTCGCGATCGCGCCCCGCTCGCAGCACGCGCGCCCCGGCGCCGTCGAGCGCCTCCGCGATCGCCGCCCCGATCCCCGAACTCGCACCGGTCACCAGCGCGGTGCGCCCGGTGAGGTCGAACAGTCCTGACACCGCGGATCGCATGGCGGCAACCCTACGCGGCGCCGCCGATAGGCTGGGGCCGTGTTGGGCCTGACACTGATGTTCAAGAGACTCGCCGACGCGATCCGCACGAGCTGGCGGGATCCTTCGATGCGCGGCGCGGTCCTCAGCCTCATCGTGATCGTCACCGCGGCGACGGTCTTCTACACCCTCACCGAGAGGTGGTCGGTGATCGATTCACTGTTCTACGCGGTCTCCGTGGGCCTGCCGATGGGCAACGGGGCGCTGAGCCCCACGCTCACGCTGTCGAAGATCTTCACCCTGGTGTACGCGATCCTCGTGGTCGGGCTGTTCGTGACCGTCGGCGGGTCGCTGGCGAGCTCGATCGTGCAGAACAACACCGACCGGGTGGCCCGGCTGGCGGAGAAGCGCGCCCGCGACGACGACCGCTAGGTCAGCACGGTCGCGAGCCAGATCGCGATGGCGCCGAGCGCGCCCGCCAGCTCGATGAGGATGAGCAGCCCCGCGGCCCTGGTGGCGGCGAGCGCGGCCCGCCAACCCGCTTGCGCGTCGCGCAGCCGGATCGCCTCGGCCGCGAAGGTGCCGCCGATGAAACCGATGACCAGGCCGATCACGGGAATGACGAAGAAGCCGATGATGCCGGCTATGCCGCCCACCACGAGGGACCACTTCCCCACCCCGGCCTTGGCCATCGTGCGCCCGCCGACGAGGTACTTGACGCCCCACGCGAGCACCATCACCGCCAGCGCGGCGGCGAACACCCACCAGGCGCTGCCGCCCGTGAAGATCGCCCAGATCAGGATGCCGAGCGCCACCAGCGACGATCCCGGCAGGACCGGGACGACGATCCCCAGCAGGCCGACCACCATCAGCGCGACGACGGCCGTGTACCCCCATGCGTTCATGAGGTACTAGGAAAGCAGAACCGTCGCGAAGGTCGCCACTTGGTGGAAGCCGACCCGCTCGTACGCGCGGCGGGCGGCGACGTTGAAGCTGTTGACGTACAGGCTCGGGAGCCGGCCCGAGCGGAGGACCGCGTTCGCGACCGCCGCGGTACCGGCGCCGCCGAGCCCCTGCCCGCGCAGATCGGGCCGGACCCACACGCCCTGGATCTGCCCGACGGTCCGCGACACCGCACCGACCTCCGCCTTGAAGGCGACCTCGATGCCGTCGAAAAGCACGTACGCGCGCCCCGCGAGGATGGTGTTGGCGACCCGGCGCCGGTAGGCGCGGCCTCCGTCGGCGCCCCGCGGGTCGATGCCGACCTCGGCGGTGAACATCGCGATCGCGGCGTCCAGGTAGCGATCCAGCTCCGCGAGCCGGGTCGGACGGACCCCGGCGTGCGCGAACCGGGAGGGCTCGGTCATCGTCATCAGCGGCTGCTCGGGACGGATCTCGCGGGCGGGGCCCCACGCGCCCTCGAGGCCCTCCCACAGCGGCAGGACCATCTCGGCGCGGCCGACCACCGACGCCGCGGCGCGGTGCGACCGGCCGGCCCGCCCCGCGAAGTAGCGCATGTCCTCCAGGTCGCCGCGCAGGGGCATCAGGTTCGCGCCGGAGAAGCACAGCGAGTCCGCGACGTCGCGGTGGGTCCACAGCTCGCCGCCGAGGCGGCCGGGCTCGGTACCGCATTCCTGGACCCGGCCGGCGATCATGCACGCTGCCACGGGGTCACCATCGAGGACGGACAGCACCTTCGGCAGGTCCCGCGGCGGGACCGGCCGTTCGTGCAGCATCCTCAGCACCAGCGGCTCCTCACCCCTGAATCGGTCCGCCGCACGCGACGGGCCGCGACCTACGACACCGTGACGACCGGTGTTCCGCTTTCACTATCCCCCGACTCCTCCGCGATGCGCAGGGCTTCCTCGATCAGCGTCTCGACGATCTTGGACTCCGGGACGGTCTTGATGACCTCACCCTTGACGAAGATCTGCCCCTTGCCGTTGCCCGAGGCCACGCCCAGGTCGGCCTCGCGGGCCTCACCGGGGCCGTTGACGACGCAGCCCATGACGGCGACGCGGAGCGGCACCTCCATGCCCTCGAGGCCGGCGGTGACCTCGTTGGCGAGCTTGTAGACGTCGACCTGCGCGCGGCCGCACGACGGGCAGGAGACGATCTCCAGCTTGCGGGGCCGCAGGTTCAGCGACTGCAGGATCGCGTCGCCCACCTTGATCTCCTCGGCCGGGGGCGCCGACAGGGAGACGCGGATGGTGTCGCCGATGCCGTCGGAGAGCAGCGAGCCGAAGGCCACCGCGCTCTTGATGGTGCCCTGGAACGACGGGCCGGCCTCGGTGACGCCGAGGTGCAGCGGGTAGTCGCACTGTGCGGCGAGCTGCCGGTAGGCCTCGACCATGATCACGGGGTCGTTGTGCTTGACGGAGATCTTGATGTCGCCGAAGCCGTGCTCCTCGAACAGCGACGCCTCCCAGAGCGCGGACTCGACCAGTGCCTCCGGGGTGGCCTTGCCGTACTTCTCCATGAGCCGCTTGTCGAGCGAGCCGGCGTTGACACCGATGCGGATCGGGATGCCCGCCGCGCCGGCCGCCCTCGCGACCTCGCCCACGCGGCCGTCGAACTCCTTGATGTTGCCGGGGTTCACGCGCACGGCGGCGCAGCCCGCATCGATCGCGGCGAAGATGTACTTCGGCTGGAAGTGGATGTCGGCGATGACCGGGATGTTCGCCTTCTTGGCGATGATCGGCAACGCGTCGGCGTCCTCCTGCCGGGGACAGGCGACCCGCACCATGTCGCAGCCCGAGGCAGTGAGCTCGGCGATCTGCTGCAGCGTGGCGTTCACGTCGTGCGTCTTGGTGGTGCACATGGACTGCACCGAAATGGGGCTGTCGCTGCCCACACCGACGCCGCCCACGTTGAGCTGGCGGGTCTTGCGGCGCGGGGCCAGAACGGGTGCCGGGGCTGCCGGCATTCCCAAACCTACGGACATGTGCTGCTTCTCCGGTTTCAGTTGAAGAGCTTGATCGGATTGACGATGTCGGCGGTGAGGACGAGCAACATGTACCCGCCCGCGAGCGCCAGCACCACGTACGTGAGCGGCGCGAGTTTCATGTAGTCGACGGGGCCGCCCTTGCGCCCGGTGACCAGGTCGCGGAGCTTCTCGAAGATCACCACCGCCATGTGACCGCCGTCGAAGGGCGGCACCGGCAGCAGGTTGATCAGGCCGAGCATGAGGTTGAGGCCGGCCAGGAGCAGGAAGAAGACGCTCCACATGTCGCGCTCGGCGACCTCGCCGCCGATCATCGACGCACCGACCAGCGACTGCGGGGTGTCGAGCCCGCGCTCCTCACCCTTGATCGCGTCGATGAGGGCGGGGATCTTCTGCGGCAGTTGCCCGATCGCGACGATCGTCTTGTGGCCGAGGTCCATCGTGAACGCGGCGGTGCCGCCGATCGCGGTGAAGGGGTTGTAATGCTCCGTCACGCCGAGGGTGCCGACGCTGATGCCGATCGTGGGGCCGGAGACCTCGACGAGATCCTTCCCGTCGGCCGATGGCCGCCACTTCTTGCTGGTCAGGGGGTCGACGGTGACCGTCCGTTGCTGCCCGTCCCGCTCGATTCCCAGCGCGATCGGGCCCGACGCGTTCTGCAGCGCGTCGAACACCGAGTCGGCGTCGACGGCCTTGCCGTTGACCGAGGCGATGACGTCGCCGCGCACCAGCCCCGCCGCGGCGGCCGGGCTCGGGCGGCACTCGCCGACGGGGCGGCTGGGCTGCTCCTTGGTGGGCTTGGTGGTCGCGTCGGCCACGCAGCCGGTGGCGGCGACGGCCGCGCGCGGCGTCGCGGTGGTCGACGGCAGGCCGGCGGTGACCGCGACGCCGTAGATCAGCAGCGCGCCGAGGACGAAGTTCATCCCGGGGCCGGCGAACAGCACGAACAGCCGCTTCCAGGCGGCCTGCTTGTACATCGCCTTCTGCTGCTCGACGGGCGTCTTGAGCTCGTCGAGCAGGGTCATCCCGGCGATGTCGCAGAAGCCGCCGAGTGGCAGCGCCTTGACGCCGTACTCGATGCCGTCGTCGCCCTCGGGCCCCTTCTGTCCCCGGGTCGACCACACGGTGGGTCCGAAGCCGACGAAGTACCGCCGGACCTTCATGCCCGTGGCCTGTGCCGCCCACATGTGCCCGCACTCGTGCCACGCGATCGACGCGAGGATGCACAGCGCGAACGCCGCGATACCCAGTGCGTACATCATGAGCTCCAGAATACCGGGCGGATCAGACCAGCCCCACCAGCTCGGACGCCCGGCGACGGGCCCACTCCTCCGCGGCGAGCACGTCCGCGACGTCGCGCGGCTCGGCCTGCCACTGCGCACCGTCGGCGACGACGCGCGCCACGGTGTCGACGATGGCGAGGAAGGACGTGCGGCCGTCGAGGAAGGCCTGCGCGACCACCTCGTTGGCGGCGTTGAAGACGGCGGTGAGGCTGCCGCCGCGGGTGCCGGCGTCTCTCGCGACGGCGATCGCGGGGAAGGCCTCGTCGTCGACGGGCGCGAAGGTCCAGGTGTGCGCCCGCGTGAAGTCGCAGGCAGTCGACGCGCCCGGGACGCGATCCGGCCAGCCCAGGGCCAGCGCGATCGGCAGCTTCATGGACGGCGGAGAAGCCTTGGCGATGGTCGCACCGTCAACGAAGGTGACCATCGAGTGCACGACGGACTGCCGGTGCACCGTGACGTCGATGCGGTCGTAGGGCACGCCGAACAGCAGGTGCGCCTCGATCACCTCCAGCGCCTTGTTGACCAGCGTCGCGGAGTTCAGCGTGATCATCGGCCCCATCGACCAGGTCGGGTGCTTGCCGGCCTGCTCGGGCGTGACTTCGGCGAGCTCGGCGCGGGTGCGCCCGAAGAAGGGGCCGCCCGAGGCGGTGAGGATCAGCCGGTCCACCTCGGCCGCCGTGCCGCCGCGCAGGCACTGGGCGATCGCGGAGTGCTCGGAGTCGACGGGGACGATCTGCCCCTCGGCCGCGCGCTTCAGCACGAGCGAACCGCCCGCGACCAGCGACTCCTTGTTCGCGAGCGCGAGCCGGGCACCGCTGTCGAGCGCGGCCAGGGTCGGGCCGAGGCCGAGGCTGCCGACCACGCCGTTGAGCACCACGTCGGCCTCGACGGTCTCGACGAGGCGGGTCATCGCTTCGGGGCCCGTGAGGGCGCCGTCGAAGCCCGCGGCGCGGGAGGGATCCGCGATGCCGATACGGGCACCGTCGACGCCCGTCGCGCGGGCCTGCTGCGCGAGGAGCTCGGGGTTGCCGCCGCCGGCGCCGAGGCCGACCACCTCGAACCGATCCGGGTTCTCGGCGATCACCTCCAGGGCCTGGGTGCCGATGGAGCCGGTGCTGCCGAGGATGAGGACACGGGTGGTCACGGGTTCAGACTATCGGCGCCCGTCCCCGTCCGACGGTCCGCCGTCGCCCTCCGCTCAGCAGGGCAGGCTAGCCTTGCACAGAAGCCGACGAAAGGGACGTCCACGATGGCCAGCACACTCCGCGACGGCGCGGTGTTCCCGATCTGCCTGCGCGAGTTCGACGTGCTGCGGGTGTCCGACGTGACGCCCGGGATGCGCCGGATCGTGGTCGGCGGCGACGCGATCGGGCCGCACGTCCGCGACGGTGTGGAACTCCCGCCCGTCCACAGCACCGGCTTCGACGACGACGTCAAGGTGCTGCTGCCGGACCTGCGGACCGGCGAGTTCCCCTTCGAGGTGCCGAAGAACACCGATCAGGGCCGGGTGGACTGGACCGACGGCTCCTTCGAGCACGCCCGCACCTACACCGTGCGCGAGTTCGACGCCGAGGCCGGCGAGATGACGCTCGACTTCGTGCTGCACGGCACGGGCCTCGCGGCCACCTGGGCGCGCCGCGTCGAGGTGGGCTCGAAGGTGCTCATCGCCGGACCCAAGCACTCGGCGGCGCTCCCCCGCGACGTCGACTGGCTGTTGCTGGCGGGAGACGAGACGGCACTGCCCGCGATCGGGCGCTGCGTCGAGATGCTGCCCGCGGGCTTCCGCGCGACCGCCGTGATCGAGGTCGCCGAGCCCGGCCACCACCAGGAGCTCGCGACCGAGGGCGACGTCGACTTCGTCTGGCTCTACCGCTCGGAGGCCGGCGGCGCCTCGCGGCTGGTCGAAGCCGTGCAGGGCGCCGCCTGGCGCGGCGAACGCCCGTTCCTGTGGGTGGCGGGCGAGACGCTGTCCATCAAGCCGCTGCGCCGCTGGGCGAAGAACGAGAAGGGCCTCGACAAGAACCGCGTCGAGATCACGGGCTACTGGCGCCACCGGGAGGTCGCGACCGTCGACGGCGACGCCGAGCTCGTCGACACGAGCCAGGACGAGAACGTCCTCTCCGAGATCCACGAGATGACGGAGCTGCTGCCGCCCTTCGCGGTGCGCGCCGCGGTCACGCTGGGCCTGTTCGCCGCCATCGACGACGGCGCGACGACCCCCGGCGCGATCGCGGAGGCGTGCGGCACCGACCCGCGCGCGACCGTGAAGCTGCTGCGGCACCTCGCGCTGATGGACTTCGTCGCGCTCGGCGAGAGCGGCGGCTACTCCCTCACCGCCCGGGGCGAACTGCTGACGGACCCCGACGAGCTGCTCGCCGGCAGCCTCCACCACGATCAGGTGCGCACCCGGCTCGACATGTCCTTCGTGCACCTCGTCGACGCCGTCCGGACGGGCACCGCGGTGGCCTTCGAGGGCTCGGACGTGCGCCGGGTCCGCGCCGACGACGAGAACCTGGCTGAGCAGTTGCACTCCGTCGCGAGCCGGTGGGCCACCTACCGCGCCCCCGCCCTGCCCGAGGCGGTGGACTTCGGTTCGGTCCGGTCCGTCGCGGTGTTCGGCGACGGCGCCGGCGTCTACGCCGACAACCTGACGCGCCTGCTGCCCGACGTGGCCGTCGCGATCGTGGGTATGCCCAGCACCGTCGAGCGGGAGATCGCGATCGTCGCGCCCGAACGGCGCGCGCGCGTGACGGCGGCTCCGGGCACGGTCTTCGCGCCCCTGCCGCAGCGCTACGACCTGGTCCTGGGCATCGACCTGCTACAGACCCTGCCGGACGCCGACGCCGAGCTCCTCGTCCGGTCCTTGCGCGGCAGCGCCGACCGCGTGGTCTTCGTCGGCAACGTCCTCGACCCCGCCACCACCGACGATCACGAGACCGAGGACGACCTCCGGCACCTGTGCCTGTACGGCGGCGGCCTGCGGACGGCCGACGAGCTCGCCGCGCTCGCGGGCGACGGCACGCACCGCATCGCCCCGCTCGGCTGGGGCACCTTCGTCGTCGAGTACGCCGGCGCCTGAGCGACCGCGCCTCGTCGATCGTCGGTCCGCCCCGAGATCACTGCGCTGACACGGCCTCGACGCCGACCACCGCGGAGACGGGAATCGGACCGTAGACGTGCGGGAACAGCTCCTCGACGCCAGGCGCGGGAGGCTCGTAGCGCACGTCCAGGCCCGCCGGGTCGACGGTCAGGAGGACGAGCTGCTCGACGGGGACGTCGGCGTAGAACCGCTCCCGCACGCCACGCCACTGCTCGGCCGTGGAGCAGTGGACGAAGCCGACGTCGGCGAGCGTCGCGCCGCGCGTCGACACCGCGTACTCCCCCGCCGCGCGGGCGGCGTCCCAGTCGGTCACGAGGGCCAGATGGAAGATCACCCGCGCCACGCTACTCAGTGAATCCCCGCCCCTCGTACGACGCACGGTCGTAGCGGGATAGGATTCATCCGTATCCCGGGCCCGGCCCGGTGCTCAGCGGAAGCGATGAAGGAGAACTCGAGTGGCAACCACCGACCTGGAGCGTCAGAGCACTTCGAAGGTCGACGTCGCCGACGTCCCGTCGCGCGACTGGGGCTGGAGCGGCATCGCCCCCAACGCCGCGCGGATCGCCGGCGTACTGTTCGCCGCTTTCCTGCTGCTCATGACGCACGGCAACCACCAGGGCAAGACCGAGGACATCTTCCTCGTCGGCTTCGCGGTCGCCATCCTGGGCATCATCCTGATCAACTGGATCAGCACCCGCCGCAAGAAGTGGAAGTACTGAGCTACTTCTCCTCGGCGGCCAGCTGACCGCAGGCCGCCGCGATCTCCTGGCCCCGGGTATCGCGCACCGTGCACGACACGCCCTGCGCGATGACCCGGCGTACGAACTCGTCCTGCCGGTCCTTCGGCGACGCGTCCCACTCGCTGCCCGGTGTCGGGTTCAGCGGGATCAGGTTGACGTGCGCGAACTGGCCCAGCTTCTTCCGCAGCTTCTCGCCCAGCATGTCGGCGCGCCAGGGCTGATCGTTCACGTCGCGGATCAGCGCGTACTCGATGGACACGCGGCGGCCGGTCGTGTCGGCGTAGTACCGCGCGGCCTCCAGCACCTCCTGCACGCTCCACCGGTTGTTCACCGGCACCAGCGTGTCGCGGAGTTCGTCGTCGGGGGTGTGCAGCGAGACGGCCAGCGTGACCGACAGCCCCTCATCGGCCAGCTTCCGGATGGCGGGCGCGAGCCCCACGGTGCTGACGGTGACGTGGCGCTGCGAGATCCCCAGCCCCTCGGGCGCGGGCGAGGTGATCCGGCGCACGGCCTGCACCACCCGCTTGTAGTTCGCGAGCGGCTCCCCCATGCCCATGAAGACCACGTTCGACAGCCGCCCGGGGCCGCCCGCGACGTCCCCGTCCTGCATGGCCTTCGCGGCGCTGCGGACCTGGTCGACGATCTCCGCAGTCGACAGGTTGCGGTCGAGGCCGCCCTGGCCCGTGGCGCAGAACGGGCAGGCCATGCCGCACCCCGCCTGGCTCGAGATGCACAGGGTCGCGCGGTCGGTGTACCGCATGAGCACGGATTCCAGCAGCGTGCCGTCGTGCAGGCGCCAGAGCGTCTTGCGCGTGGTGCCGCTGTCCGTGGCGATGTGCCGCACGGGCGTCATCAGTTCGGGCAGGAGCGCCTCGCCGACGGAGCCGCGCGCCGCGGCCGGCAGGTCCGTCATGGTGGCCGCGTCGGCCTCCAGCCGGCCGTAGTAGTGGCGGGCGAGCTGATTCGCGCGGAACTTGGGCAGCCCCAGGTCGACGACGGCCTGCTGCAGCTCGTCGTCGGTGAGGTCGGCCAGGTGACGCGGGGGCTTGCCGCGCTTGGGCGCGTCGAATACCAGGGGCAGGGAGGTGCTCATAACTCCTCCATTGTCCCACGTCGGCGGCGCGGCGCCGACCAGCGTGCTCCGGGCCACCGCGCGTCCCCCGTCGCGGCACGCCCGGAGGTGGCAGGATAGCGCCATGGCCAAGGACGAAGACCGCGTTCGAGACCGCGAAGAGGCGGCGGGAATCCCCCTCCCCGACGCCGAGGGGACCGACGCACCGAACCTCCCCGCCGAGCGGGACACCGTCGAACCGGGGACCGCGGGCGAGCAGGCAGGCCCCTCCGGCGGAGCGCCGAAGCGGCGGGTCGACACGCGCGACGCCTACGAGCAGGTCAAGCACACCCGCTCGGCGGCACTGTGGACCGGCCTCGTGGGCGGCGCGGTCGTGCTGCTGCTCCTGCTCGTCTTCATCGTGCAGAACCAGCAGAACACCGAGATCAACCTGATCTTCTGGACCGCGACGCTACCGCTCGGCGTCTCGCTGTTGATCGCCGCGATCGGCGGGGCGCTGCTGGTGGGCCTCGCCGGCGCGCTGCGGATCGTGCAGCTGCGCCGCGCGGCGAAGAAGCTGCAGGACTGATCCGGGCGGGCCGCCCGGCGCGGCCGTTGCGCATCGGCGGGCCGCGGTAGGTGTGGAACGCGGCCGGTGGAACGATGGACCCATGCGCGCATGGGTCGTCTGGTCGGTGGCGACTCTCGCCTACGTCGTCGGCGTTCTGCAGCGCACGTCGTTCGGCGTGTCCGGCACGGAGGCGGGTGAGCGGTACGGCGCGGCGCCCGCAACGCTGTCGGCGTTCGTGGTGCTGCAGCTGGTGGTGTACGCGGGCATGCAGATCCCCGCGGGGCTGCTGCTCGACCGCTTCGGCTCCCGGCGCCTGGTCTTCACCGGCGCGCTGATCATGGCGGCGGGGCAGATGACCCTCGCGCTCACGGAGACCCTCCCGGTCGCGATCGCCGGACGCGTCGCGGTCGGCATCGGCGACGCCCTGACCTTCGTCTCCGTACTGCGCCTGGTCCCCGCGTGGTTCCCCGTGCGACGGATCCCCCTGGTGACGCAACTGACGGGCATGACGGGCCAGCTCGGCCAGATCCTCTCGGCCGTACCGTTCCTCGCGCTGTTGCACGCCTCCGGGTGGACGCCGGCCTACGCCGCCGCCTCGAGTCTGGGCCTGGTCGCCGCCGTGGCGGTGCTGGTGGTGGTGCGCGATGCGCCGGCGGACCGGATTCCGCCGCGCGTGACCGTGCGCGTCGGCGACATCCCCGGCATCCTCCGCTCCACCTGGATGCATCCCGGCACCCGGCTCGGCTTCTTCACCCACATGGGCGCGATGTTCTCGGTGACTGCGTTCATGCTGATGTGGGGCGTGCCGTACCTGACGCTGGGCCAGGGGCTCTCGTCCGCGACGGCGGGCGCCATCGTGAGCTTCGGCGTGGCGGCGACGCTCGCCGCCGGGCCGGTGATCGGCTACCTCACGGGCCGGTTCCCGCTGCGCCGGTCCTGGATGGTCATCGCCATCATCCTCGGCAGCGCGACGGTGTGGACGGCGGTGCTGGTGCGCGACGAGCCCTCGCCGGTGTGGCTGCTCACGCTGCTGGTGCTGGTGATCGCCGTCGGTGGCCCCAGCTCCGCGATCGGCTTCGACTACGCCCGCTCGTTCAACACCACGCGGGTGCTCGGGACCGCGCAGGGCATGGTGAACATCGGCGGCTTCCTGGCGAGCCTCGTGCTCATCCAGGCGATGGGCTCGATCATGGGCTCCGGCGCCGGATTGACCTTCGACGGCTTCCGTGCCGCGTGGCTGGCGCAGTACCCGCTCTGGGCGATCGCCCTGATCGGCGTCGTCGTCACGCGGCGGAAGGCTCGGCGCCGCGAGGGCATCGTGCCGCGGCCCCTGCGGGAAGCCGTGCGTCGCCGGCGCTGACGGGTACCGGGCGGCTAGGACCCCATCAACGCGGTCAGCGCCGCCCAGACCACGACCGCGCTGGGCAGCAGCGAATCCAGGCGATCCATGATGCCGCCGTGTCCGGGCAGCAGCGTGCCCATGTCCTTGATCCCCAGGTCGCGCTTGACCTGCGATTCGAGCAGGTCGCCGAGCGTCGCAGTGATCACGACGACCGGCCCCAGGAGCAGGCCCCAGACGGGGTTCACGTCCAGCAGGAACTTCAGCACCAGCACGGCGCCCACCGCCCCGGCGACCATCGACCCCGCGAAGCCCTCCCAGGACTTCTTGGGGCTGATCGCGGGCACCATCGGGTGCTTGCCGAACAGCACGCCCGAGGCGTAGCCGCCCACGTCCGAGCACACCACGAGGATGATGAGCGCCGCGACGCGCTGCGGCCCGCGGTCCTCGGGGAGCACGAGCATGGCGCCGAAGGACGCGAACAGCGGCACCCAGGCGAGCACGAACACCGTCGTCGAGATGTCGCGCGTGAAGGAGTTGGGCTCCGCGGTGCTCTGGTGCCCCAGGAGGCGCCAGACGATGGCGACGAGCACGGTGGCCACGAACGCGGCGAGCACGCCCTCGGTCCCGAGCGGCCAGCTCAGCCAGATGATGGCCTGCCCGCCGATGAGCATCGGCCACAGCTCCAGGTTGGTGCCGGCGGCGCGGAACCGCTTGACCACCTCCCAGGTGGCGACGGCCATCGCGGCCGCCACCAGCGGCACCCACAGGTGCGGGGCGAAGTAGAGGATCGCGACGATGAGCGCGCCCAGGCTCACGCCCACGCCGATCGCGGCGGGGAGGTTCCGTCCCGCGCTGATCTTGCGCTTCCCGGACTCCTGATCCGCGTCGGGTGTTCCCGGTGTCGGAGCGTCGGAGCCGACCGGGTCGGGGGTTTCCGGCACGGCTAGACCTCCATCAGATCGGCTTCCTTGCGCGCCACGAGGTCCTCGATCTGGGCGACGTACTTGGCCGTCGTCTTGTCGAGCTCCTTCTCGGCGCGGGCCACCTCGTCCTCCCCGGCGTCACCGTCCTTGACGATCTTGGCGAGCTGGTCGTTGGCCTTGCGGCGCACGTTGCGGATGGAGACCTTGGCGTCCTCGCCCTTCCCCTTGACCTGCTTCACCAGCTCCTTGCGGCGCTCCTCGGTGAGCTGCGGGATGCCGACGCGGATCAGCTGGCCGTCGTTCGTGGGGTTCACGCCCAGGTCGGAGTTGCGGATCGCGGTCTCGATGTTGCCGAGCTGGTTCGCCTCGTAGGGCTTGATCACCACGAGCCGTGCCTCGGGCGTGGTGATCGAGCTGATCTGGGTGATCGGCGTCGGCGAGCCGTAGTAGTCCACGACCACCTTGGAGAACATCGCCGGATTCGCGCGACCGGTGCGGATCGACTGGAAGTCCTCCCGGGCCACCGAGACGGCCTTCTCCATCTTCTCCTCGGCGTCGAAGAGCGTTTCGTCGATCACTTGGGTCACACGTCCTTTACTACAGAGTGGGTGGGTCGGTCCGGCGTCACGGCCGGACGAGGGTGCCGATCTTCTCCCCCGCGACGGCGCGGGCGATGTTCCCCTCCTCCAGAAGATTGAACACCAGCATCGGCATCCTGTTGTCCATGCAGAGGCTGAAAGCGGTCGCGTCGGCCACTTTGAGGCCCTTCTCGAGCGCGGCGCGATGCGTGATCTCGTCGAAGAGCTTCGCGTCGGGGTTCGTGCGCGGGTCGCTGTCGTACACGCCGTCGACGGCCTTCGCCATGAGTACCACCTCGGCGCCGATCTCGAGGGCGCGCTGCGCGGCGGTGGTGTCGGTGGAGAAGTAGGGCATGCCCATACCGGCGCCGAAGATCACGACGCGGCCCTTCTCGAGGTGGCGCTTCGCCCGCAGCGGAAGATACGGCTCCGCGACCTGCCCCATGGTGATGGCGGTCTGCACGCGGGTATCGACGCCCTCCTTCTGCAGGAAGTCCTGCAGGGCCAGGCAGTTCATCACCGTGCCCAGCATGCCCATGTAGTCCGAGCGGGCGCGGTCCATGCCGCGGTTCTGCAGTTCGGCGCCGCGGAAGAAGTTACCGCCGCCGATGACCACCGCGATCTCGTGGCCGCTCCGCGCGACCTCGGCGATCTGCTGCGCCACCGTGGTCACCACATCGGGGTCGAGTCCCACTCCCCCGCCGCCGAACATCTCCCCGCCCAGCTTGAGCAGCACGCGCTTGTAGCCGTGCCGCACCTGTTGTTCCGTGTCCTGATCCGTCTGCTGTCCCTGGGCCGTGTCCGTCACGCCGACCATCCTATGCGGGCGGCGCCGATCCTCGGAGCCGGTCCTCGATCAGGTTGCCCAACGCACGCTGTCCGGCCACCGTCGGATGCAATCCGTTGGCCTGTGGCTCCTGCGCCTGGAGCTTGATCCCGCCGAGCCGCACGTAGGGGTCGGAGTCGCACGCGGTGCGGTTCATCGGCGGCTGGACGTACATGACCCGACGGTCCGCCGCCACCTCGCGGATGAGCCGGTCGACGCTGCGGTACCAGGTGCGCCAGTGTCCGACGTTCTCCTCGGGAATGCCCGCGCGGTCGAGGCAGGCACGGTCGGGCGGGCCGTCGAGGGGGAACAGCGGGAGGTAGCCGACCAGCACGATCCGCACGTCCGGCGCTGCCGCCTTCTTGATGGCGTCGACGGTCGCGGCGTACTGCGCGCGCACGAAGTTCCAGCCCTGCGAGCCGGGCAGGTCCTGGGTGGCCGCGGCGGCGCAGCGGTCGTCGGGGGCGCCCAGGCAGTGCACGACGATGTTGCCGAAGCCCAGCGAGTTCGCGCCGATGATGACGGTCACGAGCCGGGTGAACGGTCCCACGCCGTACAGCTGCGGGGAGGTGTTCGGCTTGGGCGAGGGCTGCGTCAGGTCGTCGAGCGTCGCGCCCGAGCAGGCGCGGTCGGTGAAGGAGTAGGGCTGGAGCCGCTGCGCCAGGACGTGCCCGAGGTCGTCGCCGTTGCGGGCGCAGAGGTCCATCGGCCGCACCTTGGCGTAGGAGCCGGACGCCGCGTAGCTGTCGCCCATCGAGACGTACTGGGCCCCGCCGGGCAGGTCGGGGATGTAGCTCACCCCGTTGGTCTGGTGGTGGACGTAGCCGCTGCCGCCGCCGATCGCCGTCGACGCCCCGATGGCGAGCACGAGGCACGCCACGAGGACGAATGCGATCGCACGCCGGACCCAGGACACCCCGGCGACACTACACAGGCGTGAACTCGCTCCTGCGTCGCGCGAGGTACTCCGACGGCGAATGCCCCAGGAAGGCGCGGACCTCGCGGCTCAGGTGCGCCTGGTCGGCGTAGCCCGTACGGGCGGCGACATCGGCGGCGCTCTCCCCCGCCTCGAGTGCGCGGCGCGCGGCGTCGAAGCGCATGAGCCGCGCCGCCTGTTTGATCCCCATGCCGAACTCGGCGGTGAACTTCATCGCCAGGTACCGGGCCGACCAGCCGGACCGCTCGACCAGGTCGGCCACCGTGACCCGCCCCTGATGCGCCGCGAGGTGGGCCCACGCCGCCGCGGCGTCGGGCTGCACCTCGCGGCCGGACGTCGCGCTCCGGGCCAGGACGGCGGCCGCGACGGCCTCGCGCTCGGCGACGGGCGCCGCCGCGACGCGGCCGTGGAGCTCGGCGGCGAGCCCGGGCCGGAGGGCGTCGAGTTCGACGGCCTCGCCCCCGAGCTCGGCCGCGGGGGCTCCGGTGAGGGCACGGACGAGGCTCGGCCTGATGTCCACCTGGACGCCGCGCTGCAGCCCGTCGTGGTGCACCAGATAGGGCGTCGGATGCATGCCCGAGATGCACAGCCGGAAGGTGGTGCGCCCGGGCAGGCCCGGCCCCGTCAGATCCAGGCCGTGCCCGAGGTCGATGATCATCGTGAGCGTCGGCGAGGGGACGGCGAGGTGGGTCCCCGGGATCGTGCCGGTGATCTCGTAGGCGGCGGTCCGGGCGATCCCGGGCGCCGTCACCCCGCGTAGGTACCGAAACTCCACGTGTTGCCCTCCGGGTCGGCGACGGAGAATCCCTTGGACCCATAGTCCTCCTCCGCCATGTCGCGCACCAGGCGGGCGCCGAGCTCGGTGGCGCGGACGTACACGGCGTCGGGGTCGGTGACGACCACGTAGACGCTGCCGCTGCCGGTGGGCGTGGAGAAGGTGGCGTCCTGCTTGCAGGTGGAATGGACCATGACCCGACCGCCGTCGGGCCAGAGCATCTCGGAGTGGACGACCTCGCCCTCCCCGTCGCCCTCGACGAGGATGCCCTCGTCGAAGCCGATCCTGCGCAGCCATTCCCGCGCGGCCAGCGCGTCGTCGTAGGTGAGTCCGGGCCAGATGTTCGTGTCGGTGCGTGTCGTGTTCATGCCTTCAAGACTGGCAGCCGACGGCGCGGGGGGCTTGAAGAAATCCGCACGCGGGCGCAGAGACGACGAGGCCCGCACCGACTTCATCGGTGCGGGCCTCGTGCGCGGGACGGGAGGACTACTCCTGGCCGACCTCGAAGCGGGTGAAGGCGAGAACCTTCACGCCGGCCTCGTCCAGCACCTGCTGGACGGACTTCTTGTTGTCGGTCACCGACGGCTGATCCGGGAGGACGGTGTCCTTGTAGTAGGCCACGGTCTTGCCCTCGACGATCTTCGACAGCGCCTGCTCCGGCTTGCCCTCGGCACGCGCGGTCTCCTCGGCGATGCGACGCTCGTTCTCGATGACGTCGGCCGGAACCTCGTCCCGGCTGGCGTACTTCGCCTTGAGCGCGGCGACCTGCATGCCGGCGCCGCGAGCGGCCTCGGCAGCGGCGTCGCCCTCGCCCGAGAACGAGACCAGCACGCCCACGGCGGGCGGCAGGTCCGAGCTGCGCTTGTGGAGGTAGACGGCGACGGGGCCGTCGTAGCGCGCGATGCGGCGCAGCACGAGCTTCTCGCCCAGCTTGGCCGATGCGGCCTCGATGCGCGACGCGACGGTCTCGCCCTCGAGCGGCAGCTCGAGCACGGCCTCGACGGTCGCGGCGTCCGACGCGGCAGCGGCGGCGACGATCGCGTCGGCGAGCTGCTGGAACTCCTCGTTCTTCGCAACGAAGTCGGTCTCGGAGTTGAGCTCGATGAGCACGCCGTCCTTGGCGGCCACGAGGCCCTCGGCGGTCGAACGGCCGGCGCGCTTGCCGACGTCCTTCGCACCCTTGATGCGCAGCACCTCGACGGCCTTGTCGAAATCGCCGTCGGTCTCGGTGAGCGCGTTCTTGCAGTCCATCATCCCCGACCCGGTGAGGTCGCGGAGACGCTTGACGTCAGCGGCGGTGTAGTTCGCCATGTATGCGGCTCCTATCTAAGAAGGGAAGGTCGTGCGACCGGAAACGATCAGGCTTCCGGGGTCTCGGTGGCGGGCGCCTCGGTCGCGACGGCCTCGGCCGCGGGGGCCTCGGCAGCGACGGTGGCGGACTCCAGCAGCTCCTGCTCCCACTCGGCGAGGGGCTCGCCGGCGCCGGCCTCGGGCTTGGCATCGCCGGTGGCGACGCCAGCGCGGGCCTGCACGCCCTCGGCCACAGCCGAAGCCACGACCTTGGTCAGCAGAGCGGCGGAGCGGATCGCGTCGTCGTTGCCCGGGATCGGGTAGTCGACGAGATCGGGATCGCAGTTGGTGTCGAGGATCGCGATGACCGGGATACCCAGCTTGCGGGCCTCGCCCACGGCGATGTGCTCCTTGTTGGTGTCCACGACCCAGATGGCCGAGGGGACCTTGGCCATGTCGCGGATGCCGCCGAGGGTGCGCTCGAGCTTGTTCTTCTCACGCGTGAGCATGAGGATTTCCTTCTTGGTGCGACCCTCGAAGCCACCGGTCTGCTCCATGGTCTCCAGCTCCTTCATGCGCTGAAGACGCTTGTGGACCGTCTGGAAGTTGGTGAGCATGCCGCCCAGCCAGCGCTGGTTCACGTAGGGCATGCCGACGCGGGTGGCCTCTTCGGCGATCGACTCCTGGGCCTGCTTCTTGGTGCCGACGAAGAGAACGGTGCCACCGTGGGCGACGGTCTCCTTGACGAACTCGTAGGCCTTGTCGATGTAGGTCAGCGTCTGCTGCAGATCGATGATGTAGATGCCGTTGCGGTCGGTGAAGATGAAACGCTTCATCTTCGGGTTCCACCGACGAGTCTGGTGACCGAAGTGCGCGCCGCTGTCCAGCAGCTGCTTCATGGTGACGACAGCCATGATGCCTCTTTCGTAGTTGCAGTTGTACACGCCGCGACGACCCTCGTTTCCGCTGGTCGGCGGACGAGAGGCGATGCGCGGTGTCCTGGTGTTCCGCCGCACTGCACTCCTTCGGGAAGGAGACCGCGCTGTACGGCACGCCATGGGCGCTGGGGAACACGCGTAGTCACTCCGCCATCCGGACGGAGCGCAAGGGCAAGTGTACGCCCGCGGCGCCGACCTGCGAAATCGCACCGTCACCGCAGGTCGACGGTGCCGAGCCGACTAGGCGTCGACGGGGTCGGCGCGGCGCGAGGCCGCGCGCTCCTCCCAGAAGGTGGCGTTGACGATGCCCAGCGGCGTCGGGTCGAACTGCGGGTCGATGCCCAGCTTCTGCTGCCGCTCGAAATCGCGCAGGGCCGCGAAGGCCGCGTTCTGCAGCACCAGGATGCCGATGATGTTGAGCCACGCCATGAGCCCGACCCCGAGGTCACCCATCGCCCAGGCGTCCTTCGCGGTGGACACCGCGCCGATCGCCACCGAGGCCAGGATCAGCATCTGCAGCAGCATCGTGAGGATACGGCCGAGCGGGGCGCTGAGGACGGGCACGATCGCGGTGGCCGCGCGGCCCAGGATGAACCGGAGGTTGGTCTCGGCCATGTAGTAGTAGGCGACGATCGTCGTGAAGCAGAAGAAGGCCAGTGAGATCGCGATGAAGCTGGCTCCGGAGCCGTTGAAGACGGTGTCGAAACCCTGCTGTGCGTACGCCGGCCCGACTTCGGGGTCGCCGACGAGCGCGCCGCCGTCGGCGAGCACACGGCCGGACGCGGAGTCTCCCTCGAAGACGCGGTAGGCACCGGTGCTGAGGATGATGAACGCGGTGGCTGAGCAGACGAACAGCGTGTCGACGTACACGGCGAAGGCCTGCGCGAGCCCCTGCTTCGCGGGGTGGCTGACCTCGGCGGCCGCGGCGGCGTGCGGGCCAGTGCCCTGCCCGGCCTCATTGGAGTAGACGCCGCGCTTGACGCCCCACATGACGGCGGTGCCGACGAGCGCGCCGAAGCCGGCCGAGAGGTCGAAGGCCTCGCGGACGATCAGCTCGAGGACGCCGGGGATAGCTCCGGCGTTGAAGGCCATGATGATCAGGGCCGCCAAAATGTAGAGGACCGCCATGAAGGGCACCACGATCGAGGCGAAGGTCGCGATCCGCTTCACGCCGCCGATGATCACGAAGGCCAGCACGATAACGGTGCCGAGGGCGACGATCCAGGGCTCGATCCCCCAGGCACCCTCCATGGCGACGGCCATCGAGTTCGCCTGCACCATCGGCATCAGCAGGCCGCAGGCCAGCACGGTGACCGCGGCGAAGAGCATGCCGTACACGTTGCCGACCACTGCGTACTTACCGTGGGCGAAGGCCCGGCGGAAGTAGTAGGCGGGTCCGCCGCGGTACTCGCCGGTGAGTTTGTCGCGCTCCTTGTAGATCTGCCCGAGCGTGCACTCCACGTAGGAGGTCGAGGCGCCGAGGAAGGCCATGACCCACATCCACAGCACCGCGCCCGGGCCGCCGAAGGCGATGGCGGTGGCGACGCCGGCGATGTTGCCGGTGCCCACGCGCCCCGCCAGCGACATGGCGAGGGCCTGGAAGGAGCTGACCCCCGAATCCGAGCTCTCACCCTTCTTCAACTGCCCCAGCATCGCCGGGATCTGCCGCACCTGCACCAGCCGGGAGCGGACGCTGAAGTAGATCCCCACCCCCAGGCAGAGGTAGATCAGCCCCTTACTCCACACGTACTCGTTCAGGGTCGCCAGCAGGTCGGACATGGAGCAACCTTAAAGGCCGCCCCATGACCGTGGAGCGGATCGGCGATCATCCGTCACGAACACGTAATACGATCGCAAAACTGCCGCGTGATCACCGCGCGAAGAGGTCGTCGAGATGCCGGTCGATCGCGGCGAGGGCGTCGGCCGGCTCGATCACCCGCAGCTCCAGCAGCGGTGTCAAGCCGGTGAGCGCGAGCACACGGTCCGTTTCGGTCGACGGCGCACGGCCGGCCGCGATGCGCCCGTCCGTGATCGCCTGCCGGATGAGCACCTCCACCTGCGCGCGACCCTGCCGCATCCCGCCTCCGACGCGGTCCCGCAGCGCCTCGTCGTGCAGCGCCTCGAGGACGTACGCGGCGTTCATGCGGCTCGTGACACGGGCGTCCTCGTGGAACGGCAGCATCTCGACGAGCGTCAGCCGCAGGACGTCGCGCGGATGCGGATCGGGCCCCAGATCGGCCAGCGCCTGCGCGACGCGCGCACCGGTCCGCTCGGCCGCGAAGTCCATGGCGAAGCCGAGCAGCTCCTGCCGGGACGCGAAGTAGTGCTGCAGCTGGCCGTGCGACATCCCCGCTTCCTTGGCGACCTCGCGCAGGCTCAGCTTGAGGACGCCCGAGGCGTCCACCACCCGCCAGAGGGCACGGGCGATCTCCTCGCGACGCTCCCGGTGATCAACCTGTTTCGGCACGGCAATCCCTCTCGATCTTTCCAATACACTTGCAATAATACAGCTGGCTGATAACGTCGGGGCGGGAGACACGCCGCAGGTGAAGGGAGCCGACATGCAGGAGCGATCGAGGGTCACGACGGCCGAGGGCGTCGTCGGAGGCGTGCGGGTCGAGGGCACCACCGTCTTCCGGGGAATCCCCTACGCGCAGCCGCCCGTGGGGCCGCTCCGCTTCGCCGCCCCGGAGCCCGTCCCCCACTGGGACGGCGTTCGGCCGGCGATCGACTTCGGTCCCCCGCCGCCGCAATCCGGGCCCGGACCGAAGGCGGAGGCGTCGGACGACGCGAACTGGCTCACCGTGAACGTGTGCACCCCGGATCCAGGACGATCGGGGTTGCCCGTCCTGGTGTGGATCTGCTGCGGCGGTTACATGGCGGGGACGGCGGCGGATCCCATGTTCGACCCGACCGCTCTCGCGACCGAGGGCCTCGTGGTCGTGGGCGTCCAGTGCCGGATGGGCGCGGAGGGCTTCGCCCTGCTCGACGGCGCACCGTCGAACCGGGGCCTGCTCGACCAGATCGCCGCGCTCGAGTGGGTCCGCCGGAACATCGCCGCGTTCGGCGGCGATCCGGATGCGGTGACGGTCGCCGGCACGTCCGGCGGCGCGGGCTCGGTCGCCGCACTGCTCGCGATATCCTCCGCCCGCTCACTGTTCCGCAGGGCCATCACGCACTCGGTCCCCGGCCTGCACATCACCCCGGCGCTGGCGGCGGAGGTCACCGCCGCGCTCGCGGAGCGCCTCGGCGTCGCACCGACCGCGGCCGGCTTCGCCGAGGTGGCGCCGCAGCGGCTGGCCGAAGAGGTGACGGCTCTCTGCGTGGACGCGCCGTCCCACCGTCAGCGGTGGGGCCGCCTCTCCCAGCTGGGGATCGTCGTCTGCCCGATCATCGACGGGGACCTGCTGCCGCAGACCCCGTGGCAGGCATTGACCGACGGGAACGCCGCGGGCATCGACCTGCTCGCCGGACACATGCGCGACGAGTTCCGCCTGTTCAGCGTCATGATGGGCGTCCGCGGCACCTTCACCGACGAGGACGCGGCCAGGGCGCTGGAGGCCTTCGCCCCCGGCGACCCCGCCGACTACCGCGCCGCGTACCCGGACGCGACCGCGGAACAGTTGATGGAGATCGTCTCCTCCGATGCCACCTTCCGGATGCCGACGGTGCTGCTCGCGGAGGCCAACACCGCGGCCGGCGGCGCCACGTACCTGTTCGAGATCCGCTGGGAGACCGACGTGTACGGCGCCTGCCACAGCATCGACGTCCCGCTCGCCTTCGGGACGCCGGACTGCCCGACGGGACGCATGTTCTTCGGCGACGATCCCGCGCCCGCGGTGCGCGCCTTGTCGGACGAACTGCTCGGCGCATGGGTCCGGTTCTGCACCACCGGCGATCCGGGCTGGTCGCGCTTCGACGCCGAACGCCGGAGCACGCGGCTCCTCGACGTCCCGTCGACGACGGCGCCGTACCCGGAGGAGCCCTCGCGCCGACTGTGGCACGGCCGTCCGCCCGCGCCCTTCGCGCCCGTCCCGTCGCACTGACGGCCCGGGGAGAGCGTCATGCGCGAGCGCCCGGTATGGGAGGCGGATCCCCCGCTGGCGCCCCTGGCCGCCGCGCCGTGGCCCGCGCTCGTCATCACCGGCACCTGGGACGACGCACCCGAGGAGTACCGGCGCTACGCGGGCGAGCCACTGCTGGCCTGCGCGAACGCGGTCGCGGAACGGATCGGCGCCCGGCGTCTGCGCGTCCCGGGGTACTACCCGCACACGCAGCACCCGGGCGCGGTGAACGCCGCGCTGCGCGCCCTGTGGGCCTCAGCCGGGTAGCCGCGCGGCGAGCCCGTCGAGGAGGAATCGGACGGCGTCGTCGAACCGCTCATCGGGCGAACCCCATGCGGTCGGTCCCGCCTGAGCCGCGAGCGGGTACTCGTGTGCACCGATGGCCGCGGCCCGCGCCTCCGGGTCGTAGCCCGGCAGGGGCGCACCGTCGGGCCCGAAGACCTCCTGCTCCTCGATGACGAAGCCGACCACCAGGTCGCGCAGGCTCGACATCGCGAGCGCCGCGTCGCGCAGCGGGAATCCCGCGTCGACGAGGACGCGCAGCGGGCGCTCGCTCGCCCGGACCACCGCGACGTCGGTGAACTTGGAGCCGCTGAAGACCCGCGCGCCGTCGGTATGGGCGCGCAGGACGGTCCGCAGGCGCCGGGCGCCGTCGAGGAGTTCGGCGCGCCAGTCCCCCGGGACCGGCCCCTTCGGGAGCGCGCGCCGCATGAGCTCGGTAGCCATCTCGTCCAGCAGGTCGCGCTTGGACGCGAAGTGCCAGTACAGCGCGGGCGCCTTCACCTCGAGGCGGTCGGCGATCCGGCGCAGCGTGAGGCTCTCGACGCCCACCTCGTCGAGCACGGCCAACGCCGCGATGACCACGTCCGCCCGGTTCAATCCCACGTTCCCACCTTAACGGTGTTAAGCTCGACAGCGATTTAACGTTGTTAAGGAGATGTCATGAAGGCAGCACTCGCCACCTACGCCGACGCCCCGACCTGGGCGGACACGACCGAACCCGCAACCGGCCCCGGCCTGGTCACCGTCGCCATGCGCGCGGTCGCGCTGCACAACCTCGCCCGCGGCGTCGCGGACGGACGGCACTACGCCTCCCCCGCGGACCCGGGATTCGTCATCGGGGTCGACGGTGTGGGCGTCACCGCGGAGGGTCGCCGCGTCTACGTCTCCGCGCCCGGCACCGCCGCCGAGACGATCGCGGTACCGGAGGCGGCGCTCGTCGACGTCCCGGACGCGCTCGACGACCTGCAGGCCGCGGCCGCGATGAACGCGGTCATGTCGTCGTGGATGGCGATGACGGTGCGCGCCCGCGTCCGGCCGGGGCAGACGGTGCTGGTGCTCGGCGCGACGGGCGGCTCGGGCCGGCCGGCGGTGGCGGTCGCCCGCCACCTGGGCGCGCGGGTGATCGCGGCGGGGCGGAACACGGGCGTGCTGGACGCCCTGGGCGCGGACGCCACCGTCGACCTGGGCGCCCCGGAGGCCGAGATCGCGGAGGCGCTGCGGGCCGAGAAGATCGACGTGGTGATCGACTACCTCTGGGGCCGCCCGGCGGAGCTGACGCTGGCCGCGCTGGAGAAGCGGGGTCCGGCCGAGTTCGTGCAGATCGGCACGATGGCGGGCGCAGAGATCGCGCTGCCCGGCGCGCTGCTGCGGTCGACCGACATCCGGCTCCTGGGCAGCGGTTTCGGGTCGTTCACGGCCGACGAGGTGATCGCGGCACGGCCGAACATCCTCGAGGCGGTCATGGAGTTGGGCATCGAGATCGACGTCACCGCCGTGCCCGCGGAGTCCGTCGCCGAGGTCTGGCGGGCGGACACCGCGGGCAGGCGGGTGGTGCTCACGCTGTAGCGGGAACCCGCTCGGTCGTGTCGACTGCCGGCTCGGCGGACTCGTCCGCGTAGACGTCCTTGCGCGGAGCGTTGTAGGCGTCCTCGTCGAGGATGCCCTCCTGCTTCGCGACGATCGTCGGGACCAGCGCCTGGCCGGTCACGTTGAGCGCGGTGCGGCCCATATCGACGATCGGCTCGACGGCCAGCAGCAGCCCGACACCCGCGAGCGGCAGCCCGAGGGTGGAGAGCGTGAGGGTCAGCATCACGGTGGCGCCGGTGGTGCCCGCGGTGGCGGCGGAGCCGATCACCGAGACGATCACGATGAGCAGGTAGTCGGTGAAATCGAGCGGCACGTGGAAGAACTGCGCCACGAAGATCGCCGCGATCGCCGGGTAGATCGCCGCGCAGCCGTCCATCTTCGTGGTCGCGCCGAGCGGCACCGCGAAGGACGCGTACTCGCGCGGCACGCCGAGATTCCGCTCGGTGACCCGCTCGGTCACGGGCAGGGTGCCGATCGAGCTGCGGGAGACGAAGCCGAGTTGCGCGGCCGGCCAGACGCCGCTGAAGAACTGCTTCACCGACAGCCCGTGCGCCTTGATGATCAGCGGATACACCACGAGCCCCACGATCAGCAGGCCCAGGTAGATCGCGCCCGTGAAGACGCCGAGGGAGCCGATCGCGTCCCAGCCGTAGGTCGCGACCGCGGTGCCGATGAGCGCGGCGGTGCCGATCGGCGCGAGGCGGATGATCCACCACAGCACCTTCTGGATGATGGCGAGCAGCGAGGCGTTGAAGGTGATGAAGGGCTCGGCCTTGTCACCGACCTTCAGCGCGGCGATGCCGATCGCGGCCGCCACCACGAGCACCTGCAGAACGTTGAAGCTGAGCGAGACGGAACCGTCGGAGGCCTTGGCCTGCAGGCCCAGGAAGTTCGACGGGACCAGGCCGGTCAGGAAGGCCCACCACGAACCCGTGCTCGACGGCGCCTTGCCGTCGCCGGTCACGGTGGTGTGCGCGCCGGGCTGCAGCACCAGGCCGAGGATGATCCCGATGATGACCGAGATGAACGCGGTGATCGCGAACCACAGCAGCGTCTTGCCCGCCAGCCGCGCCGCATTGGTGACGTTGCGCAGGTTGGCGATCGACGCGATGACCGCGGTCACCACGAGCGGCACGACGGCCACGGTCAGCAGCTTGACGTAGCTGGAACCGATCGTCTTGAGCGTGCCGACCAGCCAGTTGACGTTGCCGTCGGCGGCGGGCGGCATGCTGCGGGCGAGGAGCCCCAGGAGCACGCCGGCGATGAGGCCGACGATGATCTGGAAGCCGAAGTTCTTCAGCAGGGGCGGGATGCGGGAGGGCTTCTGCGCAGGGGTGACGGCAGAGGACATAGTCGTGTCCTTAGGAGATCGAGAGGCCCGGATGCGGGCGAGAAGGCGTGCGGGAACGGGACGGATCAGCGGCGACAGAGCGCGCTGGCCGTCTGCACCTGGTCGACGAACCGCCGACTCGTGAGGAGGCACTGCACCCGACGAATGCTACGCCCCGCCGCGGAACCGTCGAACCACGGCCCGGCCGGATTGTCGCCGGGCCGGCACCTGCGGTTGGATCGACCGGTGTCAGATTCTCGCGCGAACTCCCGGGGAGACCTGCGACTGGCCCTCATCCTGGGCTCGCTGTCGGCGTTCGGTCCGATCACGACCGATCTGTACCTCCCCGCCCTGCCCGCCGCCGCCGGAGATCTCGGTGCCTCCCAGCCCGCCATCCAGGCGACGCTCACCGCGTGCCTGATCGGACTCGCCGTCGGTCAGATCTTCGTGGGGCCGCTGTCGGATTCGATCGGCCGCCGCCGGCCGATGATCGCCGGCATGGCCCTGTTCATCGTCAGCTCGCTGCTGTGCGCGGCCGCGCCGTCGGTGTACCTGCTGGACGCCGCGCGCCTGCTGCAGGGCGCGGCGGGAGCCGCCGGGATCGTGCTGAGCCTGGCGATCGTCCGCGACCTGTTCGACGGGGTCGCGGCGGCCCGCATGATCTCCGCGCTCATGGCCGTCGGTGGCGTGGCTCCGATCGTCGCCCCGCTCGCGGGAGCGCAGCTGCTGCGGGTCACCGACTGGCGCGGGCTGTTCGTGGTGCTGGGCGTGCTCGGCGTGGCGCTGCTCGCGGTCGCGGTCGTCTCGGTACCGGAGACTCTCGCGGCGGCCGACCGTCGACCGGTCGGCTGGGGGTCCGTGGCGGGCGGTTTCGCCGCGCTGGCCCGGGATCGGCGCTTCGTCGCGCTGACGCTGACCGGCGGCCTGGCCTTCGCGGCGATGTTCGCCTACATCTCCACCTCGGCGTTCGTCTTCCAGAGCCACTACGGCTACTCCGAATCGGAGTTCAGCCTGGTCTTCGCCGTCAACGCGGTAGGACTTCTCTCGACGAACATCGTCGCCGGGCGGCTGGTGGGCCGCGTACCCGTGACCACGCTGGTCCGGATCGGCCTGGCCGGCATGACGATCGGCGCCGTCGCGTCGCTGGCCGCGCTCGCCGCTGCGCAACCTCCCCTCGTGATCGCGTCCCTGTTCGTGACGGTCTCGAGCCTCGGCCTCGTCATGCCCACGGTGTCTGCACTCGCTCTCGACGACCACGGCGACCTGGCCGGCACCGCCTCCGCGGCGCTGGGGGCGGCCCGGATGGTGCTGGGCGGCGTCGCGGCCCTGTTCGCGGGGATCGGCGGGAACCCCGTGGTGCTCGGCACGGTCATGGTGCTCTGCGCACTGGGCGCTGCTGCGTCCTTCGTGATCGCCAAGCGAACGCCAACCGCGAGCCGGTAACGTGACCCGCATGACCGATTCAGTGTCCAGAAGCTACCGTTCGCTACCTGGAATCAGCACCCGCGCGTGGGAGCACCCCGCGGACCGTGCCGCGCTCGTCGCGTTGCGCAGCCTCAAGGGCTTCGACACCGTGCTCAAGGCGATCTCGGCGCTGTTGCGCGAGCGCCAGCACCGACTTCTCTTCCTCGCCTCGGCGGTGCGCGTGGACGATCGGCAGTTCCGGGACCTGCACGAGATGCTCGCGGACTGCGCGCGCGTGCTCGACGCGGACACCGTTCCCGAGCTCTACGTGGTGCAGAGCCCCACCGTGAACGCCCTCACGATCGGCATGGACAGGCCCTTCATCGTGATCAACACCGGGCTGCTGGAGCTGTTGGACGCGGAGGAGCAGCGCTTCGTGATCGGCCATGAGCTCGGCCACGCGCTGTCCGGTCACGCCGTGTACCGCACCATGCTCATGCACCTGATGCGCCTCGCGGGGACGTTCGGGCTGATCCCGATCGGCGGCTGGGCCCTGCGCGCGCTCGTCGCGGCCCTGATGGAGTGGCAGCGCAAGTCCGAACTGTCGGGCGACCGCGCGGGGCTGCTGTGCGTGCAGGACCCCGACATCGCGATGCGCGTGCACATGAAGACCGCGGGCGGCACCCAGCTCGGCGAGATGGACACGCAGCGCTTCCTCGCCCAGGCCGCGGAGTACGAGCGCACCGGCGACCTGCGCGACGGTGTGCTCAAGCTGCTGAACCTGGAACTGCAGTCCCACCCGTTCTCCGTAATCCGCGCCGCCGACCTGAACCGCTGGGTGGAGCGCGGCGACTACGGACGCATCATCGGCGGCGACTACCCGCGGCGTGCCGACGACGACAAGGCGAGCACCGCCGACGAGTTCAGGACCGCCGCCCGCACCTACAAGGACGGCTTCGACGCCTCGGCCGACCCGCTCATCACCACGCTGCGCGACTTCGGAGCGTCGGCGGTGAACACGGTCGGGCAGGGTGTCACGGACGTGGCGACCGGGGTGGGCCGCAAGATCGACGAGTGGCGTCGTAACTCGGCCCGCAAGTACGACGAGGGCGAGTGAGTACTCCCCCTCCGCCGGATTCCCCGGGCGGGACCGAACCCGCGCCCGGGGCCGACGAGCCCACGCCGTCCGCCGACTCGTCGGACGGCGCCGCGGACGCGGAGATCGCGGACCGGGAGAACGCCGAGCCGGTGCCGTTGAGCCGACGGCCCGCGGTGCTCACGATGCTCGCGCTCATCGTGGTCTGCATCATCGGCAGCCTGCTGATGCGATCCATGAACGGCTGGCTCAACCAGACGTCGGTGTTCTACGTCGGGCTGCCCGCCCTGTTGGCCGCCCTGCTCGTGATCTCCCGACCGTCGACCAGTGCCTACGGCATCGTGCTCAAGGGCACCACGCTGTTCCTGCTGATCGCCGCGATCTTCGCCGGCGAGGGCGTGGTGTGCATCCTGTTCGCGGCGCCACTCGTCTACGCGGTCGCCCTGCTCGTCGCGGTCCTGGTCAAGGCGGCCCGCAACACCGCGCGGGGCGCACGGGCGGTCGTCGTGCCGGCGATCCTGCTGGCCGTCGCGTCGACGGAGGGCGCGGTCCCCGCCCTGACGCTGCCGGCCGAGAACACCGTCGTCGCCGAGCGGATCGTGGCCGCCCCGCCGGAGCAGGTCCGCGCCGCCGTCGCCGGGCCGCTGCGCTTCGTGGAGCCCACCGGTCTCCTGGCGCTCGGCTTCCCCCGCCCGCTCGAGGACCACTCGGAGGGCCTGGCGCCGGGCGACGCGCGGCACATCGTCTTCAGCGGGGCGCCGCGGCGCGCGGCGCCGCTGCACGGGCACCACTGGGGCACCGCCCCGTCGACCCTGACGCTCCGCGTGGCCGCGGCGGGCGACCGCTCCGTCGACTACGTCGCGGAACAGGACGACACCCCGATCGCGACCTGGCTCGCCTGGCGCGCCTCGACGGTGCGCTGGGCGTCCGCCGACGGCGGCACGCGCGTCACCTGGTCGCTGACCTTCGAGCGACGCCTCGCGCCCGCGGCGTACTGGACCCCGCTGGAGCGGACCGTCGCCCAGCGGGCGGCGGACTACCTCGTCGGCTCGCTCGCCCTCCCCGGCTGACGTGGGCACCGCACTGCCGCTGGAGGTGCTGCGGCCCGCCGTGGCCCTGGTCCCGTGGCTGCTCGCGGTGGCCGCGGCACTCACCGCCGATCGGCGACGCCGGGCCGGCGCTGCCCTCGGCGCGCTCTGGAACGCGGTGGCGCTGGTCGCCCTGAACGCCGTCGCGGTCCGGGCGGGCTGGTGGTCCTTCGGCAGCCCCGACCATCCGGTGGACGGATCGACCTGGTCGGGCGTGCCGATCGACGTCGTCCTCGGCTGGGCCGTCCTGTGGGGTGCGGTGCCGGTGCTGCTGGGCGCGGTGGTGCGGCCCGCGCTCACCGGAGCCGTCCTCATCGCCGCGGACCTGCTCGCCATGGCCTCCCTCGAGCCGCTCGTCGTACTCGGGCGCACCTGGCTGTGGGGCGAGGCGCTCGCCGTGGCGCTCGCGCTCGTCCCCGGGCTCGTGCTGGGCGAGCTGACGGCGCGCGGGCGGGCCGTGCGGGTGCGCTCGTGGCTGCAGACGGTGCTGTTCACGGCGATCCTCGCGTGGTGCCTCCCCTCGGTCGCACTGGCCGTCGCGGGCCGGACGTGGGGCGAGGCGCTCGCCGTGTGGCCCCGCCCGGTGCTGTCGTTGTGGGTGCAGGCCGGCGTGCTGCTCGCGATCGTCGCCCAGCGCGCGGTCGGGGAGTTCGCCGACCACGGCGGCACGCCGTTCCCCTGGGATCCCCCGCCGCGCCTGGTCCGGACGGGGCCGTACGCCTACGTCGCGAATCCAATGCAGGCCTGCGCCGCGGCGATCCTGCTCGTCGAGGCCGCGGCCCTGCTCGAGTGGCGGCTCGCCGCGGCCGCCCTGGTCGCGGTCGTGTTCTCCGCGGGTCTGGCGGCCCTGCACGAGGACGGCGAGTTACAGCGGCGATGCGGACCCGCGTGGGGCGACTACCGGCGCGGGGTACCCGCGTGGCGCCCGCGGCGGCGGCCCGTCGACGGCGACGGGGAGGCCGAGCTGTGGGTGTCCGCGACCTGCTCGGTCTGCGCGCCGGTCGGCGAGTGGTTCGCGCGGCGGGCTCCGGAGCAGCTGCGGATCCGCGCCGCGGAGGGCCATCCGGCCGGCCTGCGCCGCGTGCACTACACCCGCACCGCCGCGGACGGCACCCCCGCCGCGTCGGCGTCGGGGCTCGGCGCGATCGGTCGCGGCCTCGAACACCTCGGGCTGGGTTGGGCGGTCGTCGGCTGGGTGCTCCGGGCGCCCCTGATCGCCCCGATCCTGCAGGTCGCCGCCGACGCGCTCGGCGGCGGGCCGCGCCGGCTCCCCGGAGACACCCGCACGTAGCCCGGGACGGGCGGTGTCAAGCCCCTGTGGAAACGCGGGATCCGTCCACAGGAGGCACCGCGCGGCTCGTCCCCCACGGGACTGCTGCGGCACCGTCGGGACATGCGTACCGCCGTCCGTGCCGCCCTCGTCGCCCTCATCGTCGCGCGCGCCTGCGCGCCCGCTCCGGTGGCGGCGGGCGACTACGACTGGCCGCTGGACCCGCGGCCGGCGGTCGCCCGCCCCTTCGCGAATCCGGAGAAGCGCTGGCGACGGGGCCACCGCGGCGCCGACCTGGCCGCCGTCCCCGGCCAGACGGTCTACGCCGCGGGCGCCGGGCGGGTGCACCACGTGGGCCGCGTCGACGACCGCGTCGTGGTCTCGGTGCTCCACCCGAACGGCCTGCTCACCACGTACGAGCCGATCGCCGATCCGGTAGTCCGCGTGGGCGACGGAGTGGGGATCGGATCGCCACTGGGCCGCGTCGCCGCAGGGCACGAGGGCTGCCCGGCGGCGGCGTGCCTGCACTGGGGCCTGCGCCGCGGCGCGGGACACGCCGCCGAGTACTTCAACCCGTTGCTGCTCGTCGGCGCCGCACCGGTCCGGCTGCTGCCGGACGCAGCGGGATGAATCGGACCCGATCGCCGTGCCGTCGCGCGCGGACCGTCGGAGAATGCGACGATTCCTCCCGTGACGGACGCGAGCACGCCAGAATCGACCCAGGACGACGCGAAGGCGGAACGGCTTCAGGAGGCACAGACGATCGCGTACCCCAGCGGCTCCACGCGGCGCTCCCGCACGGCTCCGCAGGACGATCCCACGCTGGTGGTGCTGTTCGGCGCCACCGGCGATCTCGCGCGGCGCAAACTCCTGTGCGGGCTCGGATATCTCGCGGTCTCCGGCCTCGCGCCCGACATGCGCGTGATCGGCACCAGCCTCGACGACATGACCGACGACGAGTTCCGCGCCTTCGCCAAGAAGGCGATCGACGAGCTCGGCGCCCGCAAGCTCACCGCCGAGCAGTGGGAACTCTTCGCGCCCAAGCTCTCCTACGTCAACACCTCCGCCGGGCCCACCGCGCTCGCCGAAGCGGTCGCGACGAAGGAGCAGGAGCTGGCCGACGCGGACGCGCAGGGCGACCGCGAGCGGGTGCGCCGCCTCTACTACCTCAGCGTGCCGCCCAAGGCCGCGACCAAGGTGATCGAGACGCTCAACGCGGCGGGCCTCGTCGACCGCTCGCGGGTGATCATGGAGAAGCCCTTCGGCGAGGACCTGGAATCGGCGCTGGCCCTCAACGACGAGGTGCACAAGACCTTCAAAGAGAAGCAGATCTTCCGGATCGATCACTTCCTCGGCAAGGAGGCCGCCCAGAACATCCTGGCCTTCCGCTTCGCCAACGGCTTGTTCGAGCCGATCTGGAACCGCAACTTCATCGACCACGTGCAGATCGACATCCCCGAATCGCTGGGACTCGACGCGCGCGCGGCGTTCTACGAGCCCACCGGCGCGTACAAGGACATGGTGGTCACGCACCTGTTCCAGGTGATGGCCTTCGTCGCGATGGAGCCGCCGACCGCTCTCGAGCCGCGCGCGATCTCCGAGGAGAAGAACAAGGTCTTCCGCTCGCTGGAGCCGATCCGGCCCGACGACGTGATCCGCGGCCAGTACGCCGGTTACCGGCAGGAGAAGGGCGTCGACCCCGAATCCGACACCGAGACCTTCATCGCGCTGAAGGCACGGATCGACAACTGGCGCTGGGCCGGCGTCCCCTTCTACCTGCGCACCGGCAAGAAGCTCGCGCAGGGCATGCGGATCATCTCGATCGCCTTCAAGGAGGCGCCCAAGTCGATGTTCCCGGCGGGCTCGGGCATCGGGCAGCAGGGCCCGGACCATCTGACCTTCGACCTGGCCGACGAGTCCAAGGTCTCGCTGTCCTTCTACGGCAAGCGCCCGGGCCCCGGCATGCGGCTGTCGAAGCTGTCGATGCAGTTCTCCACCGAGGACACCGAGCAGGCCGACGACGTGCTCGAGGCGTACGAGCGGCTGATCCTCGACGCGATCAACGGCGATCACACACTGTTCACCACCGCCGAGGGCATCGAATCGCTGTGGGAGCGGTCCATCCCGCTGCTCGACGATCCGCCGCCGGTGCGGCAGTACGAGCCGGGTTCGTGGGGCCCGAACTCGATCCACCAGTTGATCGCGCCGAACGCCTGGCGGCTGCCCTTCGAACGGAGCTGGCGCGACTAGTCCGTCAGGCCCTCGGGTGCGCCTGCTCGTGGGCCGCCCGCAGTCGCGCGACGCTCACGTGCGTGTACAGCTGGGTGGTCGCCAGCGAGGAGTGGCCGAGGAGCTCCTGCACGACGCGCAGGTCCGCGCCACCGTCGAGCAGGTGCGTGGCGGCGGTGTGCCGCAGGCCGTGCGGCGCCACTTCCCGACCGCCCGGCACCGACCCTGTGACCTGATGCACGACGGTCCGCGCCTGCCGCGGGTCGAGCCGCCCGCCGCGCGCCCCGAGGAACAGGGCGCTGCCGGAGCGGTCGGTGACGAGCCCGGGGCGGGCCTCGTCGAGCCAGCGGCGCAGGGCGGCCCCGGCGGGCGCCCCGAAGGGCACGGTCCGCTCCTTGTCGCCCTTGCCGATCACGGTGAGCACGCGCCGGCCGTGGTCGACGGAGCCGAGGTCGAGCCCGCACAGCTCGCTCACGCGAATCCCCGTGGCGTACAGGGTCTCCGCGATCGCGAGGTCGCGGACGGCGATCGGGTCGCCCTCCGCGGCGCCGGATGCGGCGTTCCGCAGGGCCTGCCCGGCGTCGTCGGAGGAGAGGACCGCGGGGAGCGTGCGGTGGGCGCGGGGGGCCTTGAGCCGGACGCCCGGGTCGGCGTCCAGGTGCCCGCGGCGGGCGGCCCAGGCCGTGTAGGTGCGGGCCGACGAGGCCTGTCGCGCGAGGGTGGTCCGCGCGGCACCGGCGGCCGCCCGCTCCCCCAGCCAGGCGCGCAGGGTCGCCAGATCCAGACTGTCCGCCGCCACCCCGCGCTCCGCCGCGAAGGCGAGCAGGGCGGTCAGGTCGGCGAGGTAGGCGCGCACGGTGTGCTCGCTGCGGCCGCGCTCGAGCCGCAGGTACGTCTCGTACTCCGCCAGCGCATCGGTCATACCCTCACCCTAACCCCGGATCGACCACCGGTTCGGACCGGAAAGGCGCAGGTCGCGATGAACCGAAACGGTGTTCAATCCGGGAGCGGGGCGTGCGCGGTCTCGCGGCAGCGGAGCGCCACCGGCAGCGCGACGAGGTGCAGCACCACGAGGTAGATCGGGAACGCGAGGTCGAGCCCGCGCCCGTGCAGCGCGGTCCCGATGGCGGGGATCGTGCCCCCGAAGATCGCCGTCGCGAGGGCGAAGGAGGTTCCCGTGGCGAGCACGCGGATCCGCGCCGGGAACATCTCCGCGAGCGCGGTACCGAGGCTCGCCATCATGAGGGCCGTGATCCCCATGCCCACGCACTGCACGGCCAGTACCGTGCCGAAACCGTCGGAGAGGGCGAGGAACAGCGGGACCGTGGCCACGGCCCCGGCGACGAGGAAGGCGCACATCATCGGCTTGCGGCCGATCCGGTCGGAGAGCAGGCCGAGCGGGATCTGGACGAGGCCGTAGACGGCGAAGGCGATCGCCGAGATGATCACGGCACTCTCCTTGTTCAGCCCCTGGGTGAGGATCGCCCAGGTGGGCACGAAGGTGCTCCAGGCGTAGAAGACCGCGGCCGTGGTCGAGGCGAGGACGAAGGCGCGCGCGACATCGGCCCGGTGACCGGTGAGGATCTCGCGGTAGGGGCTCGCCCCCGTGGGCGTCCCCGCGTCGGAGAGGGTCTCGCTGGCGCTGCGCCGGATCCACCAGGCCACCACCGCGAGGACCGCTCCGGCGAGGAAGGGCACGCGCCACGCCCAGTCGGCCATCGCGTCCGCGCCGACCGCGCCGACCAGGAGCGTGATGGCGAACAGGCACAGCACCTTGCCGAGGCTGGAACCGACGTTGACGATGCTGCCGTAGGCACCGCGCCGGCCGGCGGGCGCGGATTCGACGAGGAAGGCGGTGGCGGTGGAGAGTTCGCCGCCGGTGGACAGCCCCTGGATCAGGCGCGCCACCACGAGGATGATCGGGGCGAGGACGCCCACCTGCGCGTAGGTCGGCGCCACGCCGATGACGAGACTGCCCAGCCCCATCATCGCGACCCCGACGGCCAGCGTCGGGCGGCGCCCGTACCGGTCGGCCATGCGGCCCATGACGATGCCGCCGACCGGCCGGGCGAGGAATCCGACGGCGAAGACCGTGAACGTCGCCAGTAGCGGCACCACCGATTCGGCATCGCCGGGGAAGAACTGGCGCGAGAAGTAGATCGCCAGGAACGAGTAGGCGCTCCAGTCGAAGTACTCGACGAGGTGCCCCACCGACCCGGTGAGGATCTGGGTGCGCCGGTTCGGTCCCGTCGCGGGCGACGCGACCGTGCCGGTCTCAGTCACGGTGCTGCAACCGGCGGCTGAGCCAGTTGCCGAAGAACTGCGCGATCTGCACCACCACGATGAGCACCACGATCACCACCAGCGTCAGTTGCCAGTTGTTCTGCTGGTAGCCGTACTGGCGCGCGAAGTCGCCCAGGCCGCCGCCGCCGACGTAGCCGGCCATGGCGGACATGTCGACCACCGCCACGAACATGAACGTGTAGCCCAGGGTGAGCGGCGCGAGGCCCTCGGGGATGACGACGGTGGCGAGTGTGCGGAACTTGCTCGCCCCCATCGACCGTGCGGCCTCGACGACGCCGGGATCGACGGTCACGAGGTTCTGCTCGACGACGCGCCCGATCACGAAGGTCGCCATCACGGTCATCGCGAAGGCGGCGGCCTCCACGCCGATCCGGGTGCCGATCACCTCCTTGGTGATCGGCGCGATCGCCGTGATGAAGATGATGAACGGGATCGGCCGGATGATGTTGACCAACACGTTGAGAACCGAGAAGACGGCGCGGTTCGCGAGCAAGTTGCCCGGGCGGGTGGCGTAGAGCAACGTGCCGTAGATCAGGCCGAGCAGGCCGCCGACGATCATGGTGATGCCGACGAGGCGGACCGTCTCGCCGATCGCGTCGACGAAGACGTCCTGCGTCCCGGGCGGGAAGACGTCGTCGAGGAAGGTCGGGTGGGTCATCGCGCGATCTCCTGACCGGTCTGCGGGTCTTTGACGTGCGCGAGGGAACCCAGCTGGGCGACCGCCGCGGCCACGGCCGCATCCTCACCCGTCACCGAGTAGGTCAGTGAGCCGAAGGGCCGGCCACCCACCTCGGCGACTCCGCCGTAGAGGACGCGGGCACCGGTGCCGTGCGCGGCAAAGACCTCCGCCGCGTCGAGGGCGTCGGGCTCGTCCCGCACGTCGACGGTGACGACGGTGCCGGGACGCGCGGCGTGCAGGCGCCGCAGGGTCTCCGGCGCCACGTCGTCGCCCACCGCCGCGTGGATGAGCGAGGTGGTGGCGGGCGAGGTGGGAGCGGCGAAGACGTCGTACACCGGCCCGTAGTCGACGAGCCTGCCGTGATCGAGGACCGCGACGGTGTCGCAGATCCGCCGGATCACGTCCATCTCGTGGGTGATCACCACGATGGTGGTGCCGAACTCGCGGTTCACCCGCAGCAGCAGGTCGAGGACCTCACTGGTGGTGCCGGGATCGAGCGCGCTGGTGGCCTCGTCCGCGAGCAGGATCTTCGGATTGCGGGCCAGCGCGCGGGCGATGCCGACGCGCTGGCTCTGTCCACCGGACAGCTTGTTCGGATACTGCTTCGCCTTGTCGCCGATGCCGACGAAGTCGAGCAGTTCCGCCACGCGCTTGCGCCGCTCGTCCTTCGACAGGTCGCCGAGCGTGAGCGGGTACTCGACGTTCCCGGCCACCGTGCGCGAGTTCATGAGGTTGAACCGCTGGAAGATCATGCCCACCTGGGCGCGCAGCTTCTGCAGGTCGCGTTCGCCGAGCGTGCCCACGACCGTGTCGAGTACGCGCACCTCGCCGGAGGTGGTCGATTCGAGCCCGTTGATGGTGCGGATCAGCGTCGACTTGCCGGCGCCGGACTGGCCGATCACTCCGGTGATCGACCCCTCGGGGATCGAGAAGCTGACCCCGTCGAGCGCCTTGGTCGTGCCGAAATCCCGGGTGGCCTCGCGGAACTCGATCGCCACCCGGGTGTCGGTCGCGCTACTCACTTGCCGTGAGCCTTGACCTGCTCCTGCAGCTTGACCGTGATCTGCTGCAGCTCGACGGCCGGCTTCTGGATGAGGATGAACGTATCGCCCTTGTCCTTGCGCAGCGCCTCGACGACCTTCTGGTCCTGGTAGAGCTTCGCCAGCTGCTGGTACTTGGGGTTGTCCTTGTCGGCCTCACGGACGACGAAGGCGTTGATGTACGGCTCCGACGCGGGGTTGGCCGGATCGTCCTTCGCGATGATCAGGTCCTTGCCGAGCTTGGCGTTCTCGGCCGGATCGTTGTTGACCACGGCGCCGTCGACGCTGTCGAGGCTCAGCGCGGTCTGGTTCGCGTCCACGGTCTTGACGGCGACCTTCGACGCGGCGGTGTCGATGTCGGCCGGCGTGACGAACGGGTTCTGCTCGACCTTGAACTTCACGAGGCCCGCCGAATACAGCACGAGCAGCGCGCGGGACAGGTTGGTCGGGTCGTCGGGGACCACGATCGTGCCGCCCTGCGGGATGTCGGCGACCGACTTGTGCTTCTTCGAGTACAGGGGCAGCGGGTAGATCGCGGTCGCGCCGATCGGCACCAGCTTGGTGTTGTTCTTGGCGTTGTAGTCGGCCAGGTACAGCAGGTGCTGGTACTCGTTGATGTTCAGGTCGCCGTCGTTGAGCGCGGCGTTGGGCTGCTTGTAGTCGCTGAAGTTCTTCAGCTCCACGTCGATGCCCTGGTCCTTGGCGAGGCCCTTGTAGACGTTCCAGAAGGCCTGGGCACCGTCGGTCACGCCGATGGTGATGGCATCACCATCGGAGCTCGAGCCGCACGCGGCGACGCCCGAGGCGAGGGCGATGGGCACGACCAGGGCGAGCGCGAAACGCTTCATCTTCACGGCTTGTGTTCTCCAACTCGACGGCACCGGGGATCTCCCAGCTGCGTGAACGATACCTACTGGTTAGTACATCGGTGGGACGAGTGCGGAGTTCGGCACGGCGCCCGGTTGCGTGACCAGGTTCGACGGTGCGCCGCCGGTTTCGCTCATGAGTGCACCGAATCATCGCTGGCCCGGAAACACCGCCGCCGGGCGGGATCGGTCACGAATCGAGAAGCCCGGCGCGCCGTCGGCTCGTAGTGTCGGTGACGAAGCAGAGAACACCGCGAGGAGACCACCATGACCACCCGCAGCGCCACCCCCGTCCGTTTCACCGCCGCCGCCGAACGGATCGGCGAGCGCGTCCTGGTCCGGCTGCCGGCCGCCGCGAGTGCGGCGCTCCCGTCGCGCGGCCAGGTGGCCGCCACCGGCACCCTCGACGGCGCCGCGTTCCGCACCGTCGTCGAGCCGGATGGACGCAAGGGGCACTGGATCGCCCTCGACGATGCGCCGGTGGCGCCCGGCGACGAGGTCGCCGTGGATCTCGCGCCCACCAAGGAGTGGCCGGAGCCGGAGGTGCCGGACGATCTGCGCGCGGCCCTCGAGGGAGCGCCCGACACCGCCGACGTGTGGACGGACATCACGCCGATGGCGCGGTGGGAGTGGGTGCGGTGGATCGGCGCCACGAAGAACCCCGCGACCAGGGCCAAGCGCGTGGACGTGACGATCTCCAAGATGCGCTCGGGCAAGCGGCGCCCGTGCTGTTTCGACCTCGCCTCCTGCACCGACCCGGAGCTCATGAAGAACGGCGAGCTGATCGCGCCCGAGGACGCCGCACCCCGCACGGCGTAGCACCCGACGACGCCGCGCCGGCCGGTCCACGCGGTGCGCGGGCCGGCCGGCGGGCGACGGGGTCAGTTCTGGTGCGGCGGGTACGGGCGGCCCGGCTCCTGCGGATCGGCGCCGGGCCAGCGCTCGGGATCGGGACCCGGCTGCCAGCCCTGCTGCCAGCTCTGCGGCTCCGCTCCGGGGTGGCCAGCGTGCTGCCCGGCCTGCGGAGTCTCTCCGGGCCACGCCTGTGGGTCGGCGGGCTGCTGCCGGTTCCAGGCGTCGGCACCGGGCTGCCGGCCCTGCGGGTGGCTCGGCGCGCTGTGCTGCGGCGCGCGGCCCCCGTACTGGTGCTGCCCCGGTTGGTGCTGCCCGGGCGCCTGCGCGGGGAGGCCGACGGTGGGCGGCTGCCCGCCCTGGCCGGAGCTCTCGCCGGGCGCGGGCATCGGCGCGGCCTGCGTCGACTGCGCGGACAGCGGCGCGTGCGGAGCCTGCGGCGGTAGCGGGGCCTGGTAGCTCTGGGCCTGCGGGGCCGCCTGCGCCGAGGGCTGCTCCCCCGCGGCCTGGCTGTGCCGCGCGGTCTCCTTCGCCGCCGCGTCACGCTCAGCACGTCGCGCCGGGATCTCGGCCTCGACCTTGCTCAGCCAGCCGTCCCAGCGCTGTTGCATGGGGCGCACCAGCCCGCCGCCGACGCCCACGACGATCACGCCGCCGATGGTGGCGAGCACCGCGACCAGGACGGGTGTGGTCACGGTGGTGGCGACGCCGATCTGGTTGAGCGCCGCGATGATTCCCGCGCCCCAGATGAACAGCGAGGCGATGGTGGCGAGCAGCGGGCCGTACGAGGCGCTGCCGAGCGCGCCGCCCACGATGTCCTTCACGGCCTTGGCGATGGCGGCGACGATCACGATGATGAGGATCGCGATGAACAGCTTGGGCAGCCAAGCGACGAAGCGGGACAGCAGATCCCCGACCGGATTCGGGCCGAACACACCGATCGCGAGTTGCAGTGTGATCAGCAGGACCGCGTAGTAGACCACCTTGGCGAGCAGGGTCGCGGCGTCGTAGTCGCTCTTGGCGAGGACGCGCTGCAGCCCGCTGCGCTCGGCGAGCCGGTCGAAGCCGACCTTGGCGAGGATCTTCGCGATGATCTTGGACAGGACCTTCGCGACGATCCAGCCGATGATCAGGATCGCCAGGAAGGCGGCCAGTTTGGGTACGAAGGTCGCGACGGAACTCCAGGCGTCGGAGAGCCCGGCCCCGTAGTCGATGGCGAGTTGGGAGGTCATGGATTCACCTCTCGATCAGCGATGCCTCCTCGCACCGACGGCGCGGAGGACATCGACGGGAAGGACTTGGGGACCACGCCGGTTGCTGGACACCGCCACCCTGCGGCCAACCCTAAGCACTCCGCGGGCGGTTCTCCCGTCAACACCCCCAACTGCCGCGACAACCGAACGCATTCACGACATTTCACCCCCGGGTCACCGTGATCGACTGACGCGGTTGCAAATTCCGACGGGGCGGAGTTCACGGGATCTACGTGCGAGTGCGCATGCGTTCCGCCGTGACCGCCGCGAGGTCAGCCGTCGAGCCTCCACAGCGCGCCATCGCGCCGCACGAGCCCCTTCGTCTCGAGGAGCGCGAGCCGCCCCATGACGGCGCGGGCGGGCAGCCCGGCGATCACGGCGATCTCCGAGACCGGCAGCGCCGATCGTGCCGGGAGCGCGCCGTGCACGCGGAGCGCCGTGCCGTCCAGGCCGTCCGTGGGCCGCGTCGGCACGGGGACTTCGGGCGCGAGTTCACCGATCCGCCCCACCTCCTCGATCACCTCGGCGCTCCGCGTGACCAGCACGGCTCCCTCACGAATCAGTTGGTGGCAGGTCACCGATGTCGCCGCCGTGACGGGCCCGGGCACCGCGCACACGGGCACCCCGCGGCGCCGCGCCCACGTCGCGGTGTTCCGGGTGCCCGAGCGGAAGCCCGCTTCCACGACGACGACGCCCCCGGTCACGCAGCCCACCAGGCGGTTGCGGTTGAGGAAGCGGTGCCGCGCGGGCACGCCGCCCGGTGGGTACTCGGAGACGAGGAGCCCCTCCTCGGCGATCCGTCGGAACAGGCCCGCGTGCCCAGCGGGGTACGGCCGGTCCAGTCCACCTGCGACGAAAGCGACCGTCGGCCCCTCCGCGGCGAGCACGGCGCGGTGCGCGGCACCGTCGATCCCGTACGCACCGCCGGAGACCACGGTGAAGCCCTCCGCCGCCAGGTCCCCGGCGAACTGATCGGCGACGCGCTCGCCGTAGCTCGACGGTGCGCGGGTCCCGACCATCGCCACCGAGCGCTCGAGTAACTCGTCGAGCCGACCCCGCCCGACCGCCCAGAGTGCGACCGGCCGCAGCTCGCGCATCTCGTCCTCGTGTTCGGTCTCCTCCGACGGCAGGCGCTCGGCGAGCCGCCGCAGAGCGTGCGCCGGCCACTCGTCGTCGTCCGGCGTCACGAGCCGACCGCCCAGATGCGCGATGTGGGCGAGGTCGGCCTCCGATCGATCCAGCTGCGCCCGCCCGACGGTGCCGTCGGCCGCGCCCTCGAAACCGTCGGCGAACTCCTGTCGGCGCACCATGTCCGCCGCGGCCGCGGGCCCCACCTCGTCGACCAGCGCGATCAGCGGTCCGCAGGGCGGCTCGGCGACCCGGCTCAGGTACGCCCACGCGCGTCGTACATCCCCGGTCATCCTCACTCCTTGTCCCGGAACTGCAAGGCCTGAATCACCTCGTCCTCACCCGGCCTGTCCAGGCCGAGCAGGTCGGCGAGGGTCCACGACAGCCGCAGGCAGCGGTCGGCGCCGCGGGCTGTGATCTCGCCGGACCGCAGGTACTGCTCGAGCGGTCGCAGGGCCTTCGCCGGGAGCCGGAACCGGCGGCGCAGCACCACTCCGGGGACCTCCGAGTTCGTGAGCCACCCCTCGGCGCCCCACCGCTCGGCGGGGCCTCCCGGGCGGTGCGCACCCGCGTCCGCACCGTCGCACTGGATTCCTCCGCGGCGCCGTCCTCGTGCAGCGCGCCGGTGCCGGGCGGTTCCATCCGCACCCACAGGTCCACGCGGTCGAGCAACGGCCCGGAGAGCCTACCGAGGTAGCGGCGGCGGACCGTCGCCGTGCACGTGCAGTCACTCTCGCGCGCGGGTGCGCACGGGCAGGGGTTCGCCGCCATCACGAGCAGGAAACGCGACGGGTACTTCACCACGCCGTCGCGCCGTGCGAGCCGGATCTGCCCCTCCTCCAAGGGGGTCCGCAGCGCCTCGAGCGAGCGCGGCCCCATCTCGGCGCACTCGTCGAGGAAGAGCACGCCGCGGTGCGCGAGGGAGACCGCCCCGGGCCGGGCGAGGCCGGTGCCGCCGCCGACCAGGGCGCTCACCGACGAGGTCTGGTGCGGCGCGACGAAGGGCGGCACCGTCATGAGGGGCCGGTCGGGCCGCAGGTTCCCGGCGATCGAGTGGATCGCGCTCACCTCGAGCGCCTCCCGCCGTCCCAACGCCGGCATGATCCCCGGCAGCCGGGACGCGAGCATCGTCTTCCCGATACCGGGTGGCCCCGTCATCATGATGTGGTGCGCTCCGGCGGCGGCGACCTCGAGCGCGTACTTCGCCTCCGGCTGCCCCACCACGTCCGCAAGGTCCGCCACCGCGGGATCGCACTCGCCCGCGACGAGCGGCCCCGGCGTCGCGAGGACGCCCTCCCCCGCGAGCCAGGCCACCACCTCAGACAGGTGCCCGGCACCGAGCACCTCGATGCCGTCGACGAGGCCCGCCTCATCGAGGTTGGCGAACGGCACCACCGCACGGATGAAGCCCGCCTCCTTCGCGGCGAGCACCGCGGGAAGGACACCGCGGACGCCCCGAACCCGACCGTCGAGGGCGAGCTCACCGAGCAGGACGGCGCCATCGACCCTGCCCGCGGCAACGCGTTCCGCCGCGAGGAGGATCGCGATCGCCAGGGGAAGGTCGTACACCGAGCCGACTTTCGGCAGCGTCGCGGGCGAGAGGGCCACCGTGACCCGGGTATCGGGGAACTTGATCCCGATGTTGACGATGGCCGCGCGGATCCGGTCGCGGGACTCCCGGAGCACCGTGTCCGGCAGGCCCACGAGGTGCACGGCGGGGAGCCCCGCGCCGATGCAGCCCTCGATCTCGACCACCGCGCCGTCCACCCCGGTGATGGCGACCGAGTGCACCTTGCTCAGCGCGGCCATCACGCGACCCCGGCCCGGTACTCCAGCGTCACCGGGCCTCCGGGCGGCGTGAAGACCGACGCCACGTCGATCCGCACCCGTGCGAAGGCGCCCTCGGTCTCGGCGAGCCAGCGGGAGGTGAGCGCCCGCAACTGGGCGACCTTGCGCGGCGTCACCGCGTCGAAGCCGGTGCCGAAGGCGGTGCCGGAGCGCGTCTTCACCTCCACGATCGCGAGCAGCCCGTCCGGTGCGCGGGCGATCACGTCGAGTTCGCCCCGCAGTCCGCCGCCCGAGTACCGCCAGTTCCGGGCCAGCACCGTCCACCCGCGGTCCGTCAGGAAGTCGCAGACCACGTCCTCGCCCGCCCGCCCCGTCTCGTTGTTCCCCATGGGCCGATCGTGCCGCCGGGACACCACGGGCACCGCCGGCGAGGGCGGTGCCTGTGGAGAAAAAACGTTATGTACGCAAAGTTGTGGAGAACGGGCCCCGGCCGGCGGTCATGGTCGGACGAAGCGTGCCGCGATCGCGGCCACGTCGGTCCGGTCGATCACGGCGCCCTGCACCAGGATCCGGAAGACGAGCGGCCCCACGAGCTCGGCGGCGGCGACCACGGGATCAGGATCACCGGCCCACCGTCCGGCCGCGCGATTGCGGTCGATGACGGCCCGCGCCGCATCGCCCAGCGGGTCGGCGCCCGCGATCAGGGCGGCGACCTTCGGATCGTGCTGGGCCTCGCCGATCAACGCCCGGTACGCCAGTCCCGCATCGGATTCCGTGAGGAACCGGACCACGGCGGCGAGGAACGCTTCGACGTCCTCGCGCGCCGTGGCGCGGGGTTCCACGGCGAGCTCGCCGGCGGCGTCCGCCGCACTCGCCTCGAGCAGGATCTCGGCCTTCGTCGACCACCAGCGGTAGACGGTCTGCCTGCCGACCCCGGCCCGCTCGGCGATGCCCTTCATCGTCATCGCGGCATAGCCCTCCTCGACGAGCATGTCGTCCACGGCCCGCAGCACCGCCGCGCGGGCCTCCTCGCTGCGGGGCCTCCCGACCGGGCGCTCGGTCTGCGTCATCGCGCCACCGTAACAGCCGCCCGACGGGCCGGGACGACCGCGGATCCGCTGGTCACACGCGCACCGCCAGGGAACGAGCCCGTGCCGCCGACCGTGCCTCCACGGCGCAGACGACCGCGGCGAGCGCCGCGACCAGGGCGCAGAAGACGAGGCCCGCCGCGCGCAGCCCGACCGCGACGGAGAGCGCGCCCACCCCGATCGCGGGGAAGGCCAGCATCACGTACAGGCCCGCGAAGAAGGACGAGGAGACCTCCGCACGGTGCACGGGCTCGACCTGCTCGACGGTCGTCGCGATGCCCGCATTCATGCAGAGTCCACCGAACAGGCCGAGCACCGCGGCGGAGAGCAGCAGCGCGACGAGGGACTCCGCCGCGAGCGCGACGGCCAGCAGCGCGGCGGCCGCCACGAGACCCGCGCAGCCGACCACGAGCGCCGTGCGCGGCACCATCCGGCGCGCGACGAGCTGTCCGACCGCCATGCCGGCGAAGGCGAGGAAGACGACGAAGCCGGCAAGAGTGTGACCAGGCAGGTGAAGGAACCTCGCCAGGAAGATCGCGGAGACGGCGGTGAGCACGCCGGTCACGGCGAACGCGGAGCCGGCGGCGAGCACGGCCCGCACGAACGCGCCGTGGATCTCACTCGGCACGCGCAGGCGCCGCGGGCGCACCCGCACGCGGCCCGCGACGGCGGTTCGGGGCGCGAACGCCCACAGTCCGGCGAAGGCGAGCAGGGAGAGCGCGAGGTGGACGACGAAGGGCACGACCAGCGGCGACGACGAGAGGTCGGCGACGGCCCCCGCGAGCAGCGTGCCGACGGCGAGGCCGCCGGTGTTCACGGCGACGGCGAGCGTGCCCGCGGCCGCCCGCTTCTCCGGGGCGAAGAGGTCGATGACCGCCGCGGTGCCGGTGCCGCTCATGAGCCCCGCTCCGAGACCCGACACGACGCGGGCCACCACGAGCAGAGGCAGCGACGGGGGCAGCAGGAAGAGAAGCGCGCTGAGAACCGCCAGCACCACCGCGACGAGGAGCACCGGGCGACGCCCGATCTCGTCCGAGAGGCGCCCGAAGACGGTGAGCGCGGCGACGACGCCGAGCGCGTAGACCGCGAACAGCACGGTGACGGTGAGCGAGTTGAACCCCAGCTGCGCGGAGTAGATCGAGTAGAGGGGCGTGGGGAGGGTGGTCCCCATCATGACCACTAAGAACGCGAAGGCCGTGCTCACCACGGCGGGTGCGACGCGGTACGGAACCGCGGTCCGATCAAGCAACATGAGCTATTCCTTCTATATCGAGACAATGTGACTCGTTTCAGAACGATAGCAGGTATTCGAGACACTGTGTACTGTTAATCTCGTGAGACGCCGCAGGCACCGTCCCCGTCGGGAACGGTGCCTGCGGCCGAGCCGATCAGCGCACGACGGAATTACTCCGGAAGGCGCAGCTCCGGCTTGTCGAGCTCCTCGATGTTGACGTCCTTGAACGTCACGACCCGCGCCTGCTTGAGGAAACGCGCCGGGCGGTACATGTCCCATACCCAGGCGTCGGTCATCCGCACCTCGAAATAGACCTCGCCGTCCGCGTTGCGCGGGATCAGGTCGACCCCGTTGGCGAGGTAGAAGCGGCGCTCCGTCTCCACCACGTAGGTGAACTGGCTCAGCACGTCCTTGTACTCGCGGTACATGGAGAGCTCCATCGCGGTCTCGTACTTCTCGAGATCCTCTGCGCTCACGTCGTCCTCCTCACCTGATGTCATCAGTCGTAACCGCTCCAGATTACCGCGCCGCTGCGGCGTTCCCCGACGACGCGGCCAGCGCGGCCCGCACGTTCTGGTAGCGCAGGCGGTGTTGGACGCTCGGCCCCAGCTCCCCCAGCGCTGTCATGTGCACCGCCGTCGAGTACCCCTTGTGCACCGCGAAGCCGTAACCGGGGAAGTCCGCGTCGAGCTCGGTCATCACCCGGTCACGGGTCACCTTGGCGAGGACGCTGGCCGCGGCGATGCACGACGCCGAGGCGTCGCCGCCGATCACCGGCAGCGAGGGCACCCCGAGCCCGGGCACGGTGAATCCGTCGATGAGCACGTATCCCGGCCGTACTTGCAGTCCGGCGACCGCGCGCCGCATCCCCATGATGTTCGCCACGTGCACCCCGATCCGGTCGATCTCGGGTGCCGGGATCGACACCACCGACCAGCTCACGGCCAGTTCGAGGATCTTCGGGTAGAGCTGCTCGCGCGCGTTCTCCGTCAGCTTCTTGGAGTCGTCGAGGCGTGCCAGCGACGGAGGAATCCGCGCCGGCAGGATGCAGGCCGCCACCGTCATCGGACCCGCGCAGGCGCCGCGCCCGGCCTCGTCGATGCCCGCGACCGGGCCCAGCCCCGCCCGGCCGAGCACGGTCTCGAGCGTGCTCAGGCCCGACGATGCCCGCACCACCGGCCGCGGGGGCCATCGGTCGCGCATCGGCCCCTAGCCCTGCTGCGGGTTGATCGAATCCACCGTCTGCCAGCGGCTGAACGGGAAGATGATCGCGACGACCTTGCCGCGGATGTCGGCCTTGGGGATCGTGCCCTGCAGTTCGTCCTCGATGTGGAAGCGCGAATCGCGCGACATGGTGCGGTTGTCGCCCATCGCGAAGACGTTCCCGTCGGGGATGGTGATCGGGCCGAAGGGCACGCCCCAACAGCCGTCCTGTTCGGCCTGCTGCTTCGCGACGTCGGCGAGGTAGGGCTCGACGAGCTTGCGGCCGTTCACCGTCACGCCGGTGTCGGGGCGGCACTGGATCGTCTGGCCGCCGACCGCGATCACGCGCTTGACGAGGTCGTTCTCGTTCGGCGGCTGCAGCCCGACGTAGGACAGCGCCTCCTGGACGCCGCGAATCACCGGGTTGTCCGAGCGCACCGGCGTCACCGGCGCCAGGCCCCAGGACTCGGTGGGCGCCCGGAAGACGATCACGTCGCCCGGCTTCGGATCACCGGTGAAGTAGCTGATCTTCTGCGTCACGATCCGGTCGCCGGTGCAGCCCTCGCACCCGATCAGGGTGGGTTCCATCGACTCGGACGGCACGTACCACTGGCGCCCGACGAAGGTCTGCAAGCAGAAGCTGAGCACCAGCGCGACCAGCACGATCGCGCCGACTTCGAGCGGCCAGTTGGTCTTCTTGTCCTTCTTCGCCTTCGCACGCCTCCCGGACCGGTCGCCCGTGGACGCATCGTCGTCGGCCGCGCCGCGCCCCTCGCCCGACGGTGCCGGGTCCGGTGCGGCGTGGCGGCCGCCCTTGCGGGCGGGCGCGGCGGGGCCCTCGGCCCCGGTGTTGCCGGGCCCCCCGGCCGGCGATGCGGGATCGCTGGGCTCGGGGGTCTCCGGGGAGTTCGTCTGCTCGGGCACGGAGTACACACTACCGAGCAGGCGGTGCGACCATCCGATCGCCGAGCCGCACGGCGACCAGACCGCGAGCGGGCGAGCGCCGGTGGCGGCCGTCAGATGTGCGCGTACACGATGCGCGGGCGCGGACCGATCGCACTCAGGAGTTCGGCTTCGAGCCCGGGCACGAGCGACAGGTCCGGCCAGTTCCAGAGCGAGACAGCGCAGTCGGTGAAGTAGGTTCCGCCCTCCCCCTGCCAATCGCCGATGAGGCCCGCGGTCCCACAGCTGCTGCACGTCACGGTCGGCTCGACGCGGCTGTCGAACCACTGCTGGCACCACTCGCCCATCAGAATCTCCGTGAAGTCCCGCGCGCATCCCGGGCACCGGGGGTCGTCCGTGGCCTCCACGGCGGTGACGCATCCGAAGTCCAGATCGACCTCCGGGCGCTGCGGGTACATCGATCGCCACCGGGCGGTGGCCAGCTCCTCCAGCGCGTCGGCGTCGTACACCCCGTCGCGGAAGTCGGGCGAGGCGTCGATGACGCCCCGATATGCGTGCCCGCACAACTCCATGTGCCGCGGGTCCGCTCGCGCATCGTCCAGGCACCATCGCGCGTCGGCGATCCTCAGCTCGGGCCCGCGGCGCTTCGCGATCTCGGCGACGGCCTCGGCGCGCGCCCGCCGGCCCGGATCACCCGGCGGCGCCAGCGAGATCACGTGGATACAACTATCGCTCATGGCTCCCCTCCCCGGGCGCGGCCCGGCTCCCATCGTAGGTGGGGACAGACGAGCGCCCCACGCGTCGGTAAGGACTCGTGGGGCGCTCGGGAGTGCTACGCGGCGGTCACGTGGACCGCCGGCGGCGCTGGTGTCAGCGCTTCTCCTTGATCTTGGCGGCCTTGCCGCGCAGGTCGCGCAGGTAGTACAGCTTCGCGCGACGCACGTCACCGCGGGTGAGGACGTCGATCATGGCGATGTTCGGGGAGTGCACGGGGAAGGTGCGCTCCACACCGACGCCGAAGGAAACCTTGCGCACGGTGAAGGTCTCGCGAACGCCGCCGCCCTGGCGGCGGATCACGACGCCCTTGAACACCTGGACGCGCTCCTTGCTGCCCTCGATGACCTTGACGTGCACGTCAAGGGTGTCGCCGGGGCGGAAGTCGGGCACATCGCTGCGCAGGGACTGCTGGTCAATGAAGTCGAGCGTGTTCATCGCTGGATCATCCGTTTCTTACATGTCTTCGCGAGCAGAGGACCCTGGCGGCCCGTCGCGACTACTGCCGCGGGGGTTCGACCGGTTCGTACTCCTGTCGTGCCGGCTGCTCCGCAGCCGGATACACCCGGGCAGCACGCAGCCCGGGCAACCTGTTGATTGTGCCAGATCTCCGACGGTTTCTCGAAATCGTCAGCCGGCGGGCCATCGACCGGGGCCGACGGGGTGGCGCCGGCGCGGGCACGACGGTGCGGTCCAGCTCCTTCTCCGTGTCCTCCCGCAGCTGCGGCAACAGATCCGGGCGGCCGGCCATCAGGTCCTGCACCGCGATCTTCGCGCGGATCAGCGGCCGGCGGAGCCGGCGCTCGCGGCGCAGGGCCCGGAGCATGCGCCGCGAGTCCTGGTCGTAGCGCCAGCGGGCCCACGGAGCGCCCGGGCGGGACAGCCGGATCGCACCGATCAGCAGCAGCGGGAAGAAGAACAACCCGATCAACCCGGTCCAGATCTTGCCCTTGAGCAGCACGATCGCGGCCGTAGCGAGACTGATCACGCCGAAGCCGATCTGCGCGGCCCGCTCGGGCGAGTCCCGGAAGCCGGCGAAGTCCACCAGGTCCAGGGGGCGCAGACCGAGGAGCAGCAGGCCGCTCATGGCGATCGCCACGAACACCGCGTCGACCGACGCGCGCCCCTCCTCCTGCCAGTACACGTCCCGCAAGTAGAGGATCAGCGCGAACTCGTCGAGGATCAGCGCCGCCCCCAGCCCGAAGACGCCCGCGAGCACCGCAGCGGTCGTCTGCGTCGCCTTGTCGAAGTTCGCGATGAGGCCGATCGCCGAGCCCAGGCACAGCACCACGCCGAACACCATGTGGTGCAGGTGCAGGCCGCCGGGCGTCACGTTGCCGAACCACCACCGCACCTTCGCCCGGATCAGCCGGACGCTGATCCGGATCCCCATGAAACCCACGATCAACCCGACGCAGAAGGAGAACAGCGGCAGACGTCCCCCCGCGACGATGTCGTTCGCGAACCAGGTGGACATACCTCCAACCTAGCGGCGCGCATCGTCACCCCAGGTCGGAACGCTGCCACGGGCGCATCTCCCGCGCACGCGACGCGTGCGCGGCGCGTGCGCGGGGACTACTTGCCGAAGCCGGCCTTGCGCAGCGCGTCGGCCATCGAGCCCGACGGTGCCGCCTGCCCGCCTCCGCGCGACGACCGGTTCTGGCCGCCGCCGCGCTGGCCGCGGTTCTGCCCGCCCTGCCCGCGCGGGCCGCCACCGGGCTGCCCACCGCGCACATCGCCGCGGGGCCCGCCGCCCCGCTGACCGCCGCGCTGCGCTCCCCCGCCGCGCGGGCCGCGCTCCTTCGGAGCTGCGTCATCGTTCAGTCGCAGGGACAGGCCGATGCGCTGGCGCTCGACGTCCACGTCGACGACCTTGACCTTGACCACCTGGCCGGACTTGACCACCTCGTGGGGGTCCGAGACGTACCGGTCCGACATGGCGGAGACGTGCACGAGGCCGTCCTGGTGCACGCCCACGTCGATGAAGGCGCCGAAGGCCGCGACGTTGGTGACCACTCCCTCCAGCACCATGCCGGGGGTGAGGTCGGAGACCTTCTCCACGCCGGCCGCGAAGGTCGCTGTCGCGAACGCCGGCCGCGGGTCACGGCCGGGCTTCTCCAGCTCGGCGAGGATGTCGGTCACCGTCGGGACGCCGAAACGCTCAGGCCCGAATTCACTGGCGAGCTCGGCCACGATATCGGCCGGGCGCAGCTTCGCGAGCGCGGCGCCGTTGCCGATGAGCTCGGCCAGCTCGAGCCCGGAGCGGTCCAGGATCTTCCGGACCACCGGGTAGGCCTCGGGGTGCACGCCGGAGGCGTCGAGCGGGTCGTCGCCGCCACGGATGCGGAGGAAGCCCGCACACTGCTCGAAGGCCTTGGGGCCGAGACGGGGTACGTCCAGCAGCCCCTTGCGGCTGCGGAAGGCGCCCGCGCCGTCGCGGTGCGCGACGATCGCGGCGGCCAGGTTCTCGGTGACACCGGAGACGCGCGCGAGCAGCGGCGCCGACGCGGTGTTCAGGTCGACGCCCACGGCGTTCACCGCGTCCTCGACGACCGCGTCGAGCGATTTCGCGAGGCTCGCCTGCGAGACGTCGTGCTGGTACTGGCCCACACCGATCGACTTGGGGTCGATCTTCACCAGCTCGGCCAGCGGGTCCTGCAGGCGGCGCGCGATGGAGACGGCGCCACGCAGCGAGACGTCCATGTCGGGCAGTTCCTGCGACGCGTACTCCGACGCGGAGTAGATCGATGCGCCGGCCTCACTCACGACCGCCTTCGCCGGCACCCGGGCGCCCGCCTTCTTGATCTCGCCTAGCAGCTCGGTGGTCAGCGCGTCGGTCTCGCGCGAGGCCGTGCCGTTGCCGATCGCGACCAGCTCCACGTCGTGCCGGGCGATGAGCGCCGCGAGCAGCGCCTTGCTCTTGTCCCACTGGTTCTGGGGCTGGTGCGGGTAGATGATCAGCGTGTCGAGCACCTTGCCGGTGCCGTCGACGACCGCGGTCTTGACGCCGTTGCGGAAGCCGGGGTCCAGGCCCAGCGTCGGCCGCGTGCCGGCGGGCGCGGCGAGCAGCAGGTCCTTGAGGTTGGTGGCGAAGACGTGCACGGCGTCGTCCTCGGCGCGCTGGCGCAGCCGGGTCCGGGCGTCGACGGTGGCGGAGACCATCAGCTTGGTGCGCCAGGCCCACCGCGCCACGGTGCCGAGCCACTTGTCCGCCGGGCGGCCCTGGTTCGAGATCCCCAGCGTCGCGGCGACCATCGACTCGTAGTCGGTGTCCTCGCCACCGTCGAACTGCAGCGTGAGCACCTCCTCCTTCTCCCCGCGCAGCACTGCCAGCACGCGATGCGACGGCATCTGATCCAGCGGCTCGGAGAACTCGAAGTAGTCGCGGAACTTCTGCGCCTTCTGCGGATCGGCGCCCTCGCGCACACCGGTGCGCAGGGTGGAGTCGGCCCAGAACTTCTCCCGCACGGTGCCGACGAGTTCCGCGTCCTCCGCGGCCCGCTCGACGAGGATGTGGCGCGCGCCCTCGAGCGCCGCCGCCGCGTCCGCGACGTTCTCGCCGAGGAACTCCGCCGCCAGCTCCTCGGGCACGAGCGACGGATCCTCGAGCAGCCGCTCGGCGAGGGGCTGCAGGCCGTTCTCCCGCGCGATCTGCGCCTTGGTGCGGCGCTTGACCTTGTACGGCAGGTAGATGTCCTCGACGCGGGCCTTGGTCTCGGCCGCGAGCAGCGCCTCGCGCAGCTGCGGGGTCAGCTTGCCCTGCTCCTCGATCGAAGCGATCACCGCGGCGCGCCGGTCGTCGAGCTCGCGCAGGTATCCGAGGCGCTCCTCGAGCTGCCGCAGCTGCGCGTCGTCGAGGCTGCCCGTGACCTCCTTGCGGTACCGGGCGATGAACGGCACCGTCGACCCCTCGTCCAGCAGCTGGACCGCCGCGGCCACCTGGTTCTCCCCCACCGAGAGTTCCTCGGCGATGCGGACGGATACGGATTTCACGGGCGCGCTCGAATTCACGCGGCCACCCTACCGGCGGGCACCGACGAGCTCCGCGATCACCGGCTCCGTGGCGCCCCACACCATGACGGCCTCGTACGCGACGTCGGTCAGCCCGGCGCCGCCGTCGCGGACCAGGAAATGCAGAGCCGCCATCACCCGGGCGGACTGGAAGCCCAGAATGTAGCCGGTGTGGTCGCCGTCGAGCCGCCGGGCGTGGGCGTCGCGATCGAACCGGTCGGCGGCGGCCGCGAGGGCATCGGCCGCGGACCGCCGGGAGCCGGGCGCGCGGCGCTCATCCAGCAGCACGTCGCCGGCCTCGTCCAGCGCCGGGTCCGCGGCGCGGTCCAATGCCCCGGCGATGAGGGCGACTCCCGCGGCGTGGCGTTGGTCCGCGGGCACGGCGGCCACGGCGTCCGCGAGGTCGGGCAGGCTAGTCGAGCGGTGCATCGGCGTCCTCCCAGCCCGCGGTCCCCGCGTCGGGCGACCACGTGGGCGTGAACCCGGCCGCGCGCAGGTAGTCGCACACGTCGGGCGGCGGTTCGATCGCGCCGACCACCGGTCCGGGCGCGAAACCGTGGGCCGCGCAGAAGGTGGCGATGGACAGCTCGGGCCAGGTCTCGTTGCCGGCGGCGAGCTCCCCGTCCCGCAGGATCACGCCGGGCCGCAGGTAGCCGTCGAGCTCCGTGGTGCCGATGAGCCGCCACGGCCGACCCGCCTCGTCGGCGACCTCGGCCACGGCCATCCGCACCCAGCCCCGCGCGGGCCCGGTCACCGCCCCGCACACCTCCCGCAGCCGCAGGTCGAGATCGGCGGGCGCGGAGACGGGTACGGCGTAGTGCGCCGCCCGGTGCGCACCGTCGGCGCCGAGCGACCGCCCGAGCATCCCGAGGCCCGTGAGGGGCGCGAAGGAGCCGACCGCGGCGCCGTGCCCGCCCGCGAGTTCGGCGGCCCGTCGCGCGGCCTCGGCCGCGGCGTCTTCGGTTTCGGCGCGGCCGCGGTCGTCCGCGAGATCGGCGGCCTGCTCGGCCCCCGGGTCGCCGGGCGGGTTCTGCCCCCTGGCTTCCAGGCGGGCGAGCGCGGTGCGCGCGGCGATGTCGGTCATCCGGGCGCGGGTGTCGCCGACGAGCCGCGCGTAGTCGGCGTGGAAGTCGGCACGCGCCGCATCCAGCCCGGCCGCGGCGGTGAGCGCGCCCGCCGGCGGGTCGAATCCGAGGCCCGCGGCGATGCGGCGGGCCGTGTC
>NZ_VIGX01000168.1 GCF_007858475.1 Tsukamurella conjunctivitidis | reverse complement strand
CGACGGTCATCGCGGGTGGACAGTCCCGCTGAACCGACCTCATCGCCCTGGACCAGTGCCAGGAGCACGTCCAGGGTGTCCTCCAGATCGGGATCCAACCCCAGGAAGGCGCGGTCCCGCGCGGCGGTGAGGACGTCGCGACTGGACTGGGGTGTGGCGGTCCCGGGGACCACATAGGCGCGGTAGCGGTCCATCTCCACGATCAGGGCGCGCAGGCACTCCACGATGGAACGGAAGGTGTGGTCACGCAGGCGCAGGTCGCGCTGGCAGATCTCCCACACCAGGTTCGCCAGGCGGCGGACCTCCGCGGACAGCGAGGTGTCGATGACGTCACGCTTGGCGGTGGCCACCACCTTCGGGAAGGACGAGGGCGAGTCACCGGCGATCTCCTGCATCACCGCGCCCAAGGGCATCGCAGCACCCGGGTCCACCTGGAGGGCGTGGATGCGCCAGGAGGTGTCGTAGCCGGTGGTGCCGCACACGGGCCAGTCCGCAGGCAGCATCTCCTCACTGCCCAGGATCTTCTCCGCCGCGGTCCATGCACCCCCCGTCCGGTCCCACAGCCGTTGGAAGTAGCCGCGGGGGTCGGCCAACCCGTCGGGGTGGTC
>NZ_VIGX01000167.1 GCF_007858475.1 Tsukamurella conjunctivitidis | reverse complement strand
CGAGCTGCCCGTGTTCAAGTGGACCTGGATCGGGTGGACCGAGCTGTGTGCAGCGCTGCGGAGCACGCTCCCCAGGCCTGGTCCGCAGAGGAGGACGGTCCCCCTCACTCAGGAGGTGATCGAACCCCCAGGACGCGCCCCTGGGGCCTGTGGGCGGGAGCATCCGGGCGAAGTTGAGGGGAATATCGGCTAGAATCTGTGCGTTTGTGACAGTGTCACCGAATCTGAGGAGGAACCCATGGCAGACCGCGCGCTTCGTGGCATGCAGATCGGCGCCAAGTCGATGGAGTCCGAGGAGGGTGTCGTCTTCGCCGACCGCTTCACGGTCAAGTACCAGACCCCCAGCGGAGAGGTCTTCGAGGTGACCATGGCTGCTGGTGCCGTGCCCCCCGCCACCTGGGAGTCCAAGACCGGGGAGATCGCCGAGATCGTCGGCGACGTTCCGGAGGAGGAGGACGCCAAGGCTGCGAAGCCGGTGCGCACCCACTGGGACATGCTCCGGGAACGTCGTTCCATCGAGGAGCTCGACCAGGTCCTCGACCAGCAGCTCACCCTGCTGCGTGAAGGGCGACTGCGCCCCGAGGGCTCCTACCGCAAGGGCTGAGACC
>NZ_VIGX01000166.1 GCF_007858475.1 Tsukamurella conjunctivitidis | reverse complement strand
AGCACGCGCGGCGCGGCGACGGAGGCCACGACTCCTGCGGCGGAGGCCAGCAGGGCCAGCACCAGCAACAACCAGTCCGGGCGCAACTCGCCCATCAATCGGCGCAGGTTGGGGCCGAAGTTCTCCGAGCGCTGTCCGGGGGCGACGCCCCGGCCGCCCCGGGGTCCGGGTCCGTGGCTCATGCTGCCTCCTCCTCGCTCATCTGGGACGCGACGATCTCGCGGTAGGTCTGGGAGGACTCCATGAGTTCGGCGTGGGTCCCTCGGCCCACCACCTTCCCGTCCTCCAGGACGACGATCGTCTCTGCGTGGCGGATCGTGGCCACGCGTTGGGCGACGATCAGCACTGCTCCTCCCTGGACGTAGTCCGGCAGGCCCAGTCGCAGGCGGGCGTCGGTGGCGTAGTCGAGTGCGGAGAAGGAGTCGTCGAAGACGTAGAGGTCGGCGCGACGGTACAGGGCTCGTGCGATCGACAGGCGCTGGCGCTGGCCCCCGGAGAAGTTGGTGCCGCCCGGCTCCACACGGGAGTCGATGCCTGCGTCCAGACGCGAGACGAACTCGGTTGCCTGTGCTCCCTGCAGTGCCCATTCGACGCGCTCACGCTGGGCGG
>NZ_VIGX01000165.1 GCF_007858475.1 Tsukamurella conjunctivitidis | reverse complement strand
CCCATCCCACCACTCAGGTGGCCGCGCGGGGAAGGACGCTGCACTCGGGCACTCTCCCGGGCCCGTGTCCCGAGGTTGATGCGATCGCTTCACATGTGCTGCAGACCTGACGGGAACCCATCCCGAGCGTCAACTCAGCGAGGCCCGCGCGGGATGGAGGGCGCCCAGCCCGCGAGCACCCCCGGAGTGGCGGGGCAACGGACCGGAACGGTGGTGGACCGGCTCAGTGCCGGGCGTCTCCCCGGCGACGGCGCCTGACCTGGATGTCTGCGGGCGCGGGCGGGGTCTCCGGGGAAGGCACAGGCCGGGCGGACTCCTCTGGAGTCACCGTTTGGGGGGCACCGGTCGGAAGAGGCTGCACCCCACCGGGCACCGTCGGCGAGGCCGGGCGTGGCTCGGGTCGAACTGCGGCATCGGTGACCATCTGCGGAGGGACGCGCAGGGACTCCCCTGCGGAGGCCGAGGCCGCACCAGTAGCGGAGGCAGCCGACGACACGGATCCCGCGTCCCCTCCCCTGCGTCGCCCTCGAACCCGCTCGCGCCGCGACGGCAACGGAACACCCAGACTGTGGTCGCCCGCGGACGTCGACGGGGACGAGGGCGTCACCC
>NZ_VIGX01000164.1 GCF_007858475.1 Tsukamurella conjunctivitidis | reverse complement strand
GCTGGACAAGACTCTGGCCACGGCCGGCTTCGACGAGAGGAGCGAGGTCCCCGATGCGCCCACCGATGGCTCCATCATCTGGAAGGACCCTCTCAACGGTGGATCCTTCACCCTCAATTTCTCGCCCGGTGTGCGTTCTTCACTGTCCTACAGTTCGGGATGTCGGCCAACTGACGGCAGTACGACGTCCTGGTCCGACCGTGTGATGCCGCCATGGGAGATGCAGCTCTCCACACCCGGTTTCGAGGAGTCGAGCCACCAACCGACCAGCCGCATCGGCTTCTGGAACGCCGTCAACACCCCGCAGACGCCCCTCATCGACGTGCCCGCCGGATGGGTCAGCGTTGCGGCCGAAGGTCTCGATACCAGTCAGGTGCTCGCTCTGAAGAGCAGCGGAGCCGGCATGGACTCCTCACCCACCGAACCGACCTTGACCATCACCAATCACTCACCCGCCGAAGTGTTCGGCGCGGGCGACGCAGAGCCATTCGCCGTCGATCTCTCCAAGGAAGGCATGCAACGGTTCGACACTGCCATGGCCGCGGACGGTGCAGATTCCGGGTTCACCTGGTTGGATGAGTCGTTCTCCAACACGTACGTGCCTGCCTAC
>NZ_VIGX01000163.1 GCF_007858475.1 Tsukamurella conjunctivitidis | reverse complement strand
CGCCGAGGACATCGAGGGCGAGGCTCTGGCCACCCTGGTCGTCAACAAGATCCGTGGCACGTTCAAGTCCGTGGCCGTCAAGGCTCCCGGATTCGGCGACCGCCGCAAGGCGATGCTGCAGGACATGGCCATCCTCACCGGTGGTCAGGTCATCTCCGAGACCGTGGGTCTGTCCCTGGAGAACGCTGACCTGGATGTCCTGGGCCGCGCACGCAAGGTCGTCGTGTCCAAGGACGAGACGACCATCGTCGACGGCGCAGGCGAGAAGGACGCCTTGGACGGGCGTATCCGTCAGCTCAAGGCCGAGATCGAGAACACCGACTCCGACTACGACCGTGAGAAGCTCCAGGAGCGCCTGGCCAAGCTCTCCGGCGGTGTCGCCGTCATCAAGTCCGGCGCGGCCACCGAGGTCGAGCTCAAGGAGCGCAAGCTGCGCATCGAGGACGCGATCCGCAATGCGCGAGCAGCCTCTGAGGAGGGTCTGGTCGCCGGTGGTGGCGTGGCCCTGATCCAGGCAGCGAACAAGGCTCTGGACTCCCTGGACTTCAGCGGTGACGAGGCGATCGGTGTGGGAATCGTCCGCATCGCCGTGGCCTCCCCGCTCAAGCAG
>NZ_VIGX01000162.1 GCF_007858475.1 Tsukamurella conjunctivitidis | reverse complement strand
AGGCATTCGTAGCCGACGACGCCGAGGGAGTAGACGTCGGAGGCGGCGGTGGCGTCTTCGCCGGAGGCCTGTTCGGGGGAGATGTACTGGGCGGTGCCCATGACCATGCCGGTTTTGGTGACGGGTGCGGCGTCGACGGCTTTGGCGATGCCGAAGTCGGTGATCTTGACCTGTCCGGTGGGGGTGATGAGGATGTTGCCGGGTTTGACGTCGCGGTGCACCAGGCCGGCGGAGTGGGCGACCTGCAGTGCTCGGCCGGTCTGTTCGAGGAGGTCGAGGGCTTGGGCTTGGCTGAGGTGGCCGAGGCGGCTCAGGACGGCGTTGAGGGGTTCGCCGTTGACCAGTTCCATGACGAGGTAGGCCAGGGGTGCGCCGCCGGCTTGGTCGGCGGTTTCGCCGTAGTCGTAGACGCCGGCGATGCCGGGGTGGTTGAGGGCGGCGGTGGTGCGGGCTTCGTTGCGGAAGCGGGCGAGGAATTCCTGGTCTTCGGAGAATTCGGCTTTGAGGACCTTGACTGCGACGCGGCGGTCCAGTCGTGTGTCCATCGCCTCCCAGACCTGGCCCATGCCGCCGGTGGCGATGAGCCGGAGGAGTTCGTAGCGGTCGGCGA
>NZ_VIGX01000161.1 GCF_007858475.1 Tsukamurella conjunctivitidis | reverse complement strand
CCAGGAAGGGGATGAAGGCGGTTGCCACCGACACCATCTGGCGAGCGGAGACGTCCATGTAGTCCACGCGGGCGCGCGGGATCTCCGTGGGGTCGTCGCCGGCGACCCGGCACAGGACCTGCTCCTGGGCGAAGGTGCCGTCGGCGTTGAGCGGGGAGGAGGCCTGGGCGATGAAGTGCCCGATCTCGTCATCCGCAGTCAGGTAGCGGACCTCGTCGGTGACGTGCCCGTCCTTGACGATCCGGTAGGGCGTCTCGATGAAGCCGAAGGGGTTGATGCGCGCGAAGGTCGCCAGGGATCCGATCAGGCCGATGTTGGGGCCTTCAGGGGTCTCGATGGGGCACATGCGCCCGTAGTGGGAGGGGTGGACGTCACGGACCTCCATACCAGCGCGGTCTCGCGAGAGGCCACCGGGGCCCAGCGCCGAGAGGCGGCGCTTGTGGGTGAGCCCGGAGAGCGGGTTGTTCTGGTCCATGAACTGCGAGAGCTGCGAGGTGCCGAAGAACTCCTTGATCGCGGCCACGACGGGGCGGATGTTGATCAGGCTCTGGGGCGTGATCGACTCGGCCTCCTGGGTGGTCATGCGCTCACGCACGGTGCGCTCCATGCGGG
>NZ_VIGX01000160.1 GCF_007858475.1 Tsukamurella conjunctivitidis | reverse complement strand
CAGTCCTTCGACACGATCACGATGTCCCAGATCGCGCTCCGAGCCGAGGTGGGCCGCACGGCCGTGTACAACCACTTCGCCGACAAGGAGTCCCTGCTCCTGGCCTTCATGCGCCACGCCACCTCCGGCTTCGCCGAGGCCCTCACCCAGGCCCTGGAGGGAACCGACGACGTCATCGAACAGTTGCGCATCTACATCCGCGCCCACCTGGAGTTGCGGGGCCATTTCCACCTGGCCTCCCACCTGGACCTCCGTTCCATGGTCTCGGCCTCCAGCGCGAGCCACCTGAGGGACCATGCCGGCATCGTCGAGCACATCCTCTTCCACATCCTGGAGGAGGCCATGGAACAGGACCGAATCCCGCGGCAGAACTCGCTGGCGCTGGTCTCGCTGGTCCTCTCGGCCCTTGCGGGACAGTACCTGCCCACCGACCCCGGCGAGCGGCAGGCAGCGATCGAGGTCGTCCAGGCCTTCGTGCTGCGTGGTATCGGTGTCCCCGCCGCCGAGTGCCCACTGCCTGCCGTCGCGTTGTCCGAGGCACGTCCCCCCTCCGACCCGACCTCACCCTCCGGACGGTCTCCTCACAGAGCCACCGATCCGCAGGCATTCCTGC
>NZ_VIGX01000159.1 GCF_007858475.1 Tsukamurella conjunctivitidis | reverse complement strand
CGCTGTCCCACCTGCTGGCCGATGCCGACAAGGGAGTCATCGTCTACTTCTACCCCAAGGCCTCGACACCCGGATGCACCACGGAGGCCTGCGACTTCCGGGACAACCTCAACACCCTGCGGGGTGCGGGGTACACCGTCGTCGGCGTCAGCCCCGACCATCTGCCCGCCCTGGAGCACTTCACCGAGAAGCAGGGCCTGAACTTCCCGCTGGCCTCCGATCCCGCGCACGAGGTCCTGGAGCGGTGGGGCGCGTGGGGCGAGAAGAAGAACTACGGACGCACCTACGAGGGCGTCATCCGCTCCACAGTGGTCCTGGACCCCGACGGGACGGTGGCCCTCGCCCAGTACAACGTCAAGGCCACCGGGCATGTCGCGCGCCTGCGCAGGGACCTGGGGCTGGACGCCTGAGAGTGAGGCACGACCCGGTCCCGCACACAGGCCGGGTCTGCGGACGCCAGACGGCCCCGGCCCCGGGCGACCTCGTCGGTCATCCCGGAGCCGGGGCCGTCCCCGTCCGTGCGACCCAGCGCGCGGTGGAGAGGATCCCCGGATCGTAGAGGGGGCGCCCACTGGGGTGGCGTGCCTGGGAGGGGGCGAAGGCCTCTGCCGCC
>NZ_VIGX01000015.1 GCF_007858475.1 Tsukamurella conjunctivitidis | reverse complement strand
GGCGCCGAGGCCCGGTCGGCTTGTGCTGGCGGCGCCGTCGGAGGCCCGAGGACGGCCGGGGCGGCCGGTGCCGGCGGCGCGGCGGGGGCGACCGGTGTGGGCGTGGGCTTCGGCGGAGCCACGGGCAGCGTCCCGCGCGCGGCGGGCGGCGCCTTCCGCGTCGCGGGCACCGCCGGGCGGGCCACGGGGAGGGGGCGCGACGCGGTGACGGACGGCCGCGACGCCCGCGTGCGAAGCGGCAGCGTGGACGGGGTGCCCTGCGGTACGGGCGTCCGGCGGCGTCGCTCGCGGAGCGTCGTGGTGGTCCGATCCACCGAGCCCCGGGGGTTCGAACCGGTCATGAGGCCGCGCTCTCCGAGAGATCCAGGGACGACGGTGCGGGAAGGTACCCGCTGTCGATGAACCACTCGAAGTACCGGCGGAGCAGTGCACCGTCGATCGGCGGGCAGACGATGCCGGTACCGGCCAGGCCCTCCCGCACGTTCGCGTCGTCGAAGGTGGCGTCGGGCATGTTGTCCAGCGGGGTGGACGAGAGGAACGGCGCCAGCGCCGCGGCGGTCTCGTCTCCCTCACGCTCGGCCATGTCCGCCGCGCGCTCGCACCACTGCCCGAACGGGAGCTCCTCGCCGGCGTAGCCGAAGTCGGACATCCACCGCACCAGGTCCGGCACGGCGACGGTCTCCCGGGAGACGACGTGGAACGTGCGCCCGGCGAGTTCCTGCCGGCGTGCGAGGTGCGCGATCGCGCCGACCAGGTAGTCCACGGGCGTGATGTCGGTGGACATGTCCATCGTCGGGGCCGCGCCGAGGGCGACTCCCAGGCGGATGGTCTGCCACAGGAAGTCCGACTGCTGGCACGCGCCGGTCAGGCTGTGCCCCGCGACGCGGCCGGTCCGGTAGACGTACGTCGGCACGCCCCGTGCGCGCGCCTCGAAGACCAATTGTTCACCGACCCACTTGGACTGGGTGTAGCCGAAGGTGAATCGCGGGTCCTGGACCGGGCTGCGGTCGTCCTCCGCGAAGATCGTGTCCTGCGGGTAGGAGAACCGGGAGAAGACGTAGGTCGTCGAGACGAAGTGGACGGGTTTGACGGGACCGTCGCAGGCCAGGGCGAGCACCTGCACGGTGCCGTCGACGTTCGCGGACTTCAGGGTCGGGTAGGGCCGGAGGAAGTTCACGTCGGCGCCGCAGTGCATGATGCCGTCCGTGGTGGATGCCAGGTCCGCCCAGGCCGAGGGGCTCAGCCCGAGGCGCTCGCGCGTCAGGTCGCCGACGACCGGGACGATCCGGTCCGCGTAGGAGTCGTCCCAGATGCCGTAGCCGCGCATCGTGGACCGGATCCGTTCCATGCCCTCCCGGGGATCGCCGGCCCGGACCAGGCAGTGCATGGTGGCCCCCGAGGTGCGGATCAGCTCAGCGAGGAGGAAGGAGCCGACGAAACCCGTCGCGCCCGTGACGAACAGGTTCCGCGGGTCGACGACGCTCCGCACCGGTGCGCCCGGCGCGGGCCGGATCTCGTCGGGGAGAACCACCTCGTCTGCGAGGACCAGGGGGCTTTCGAAACCTGCGCCGCCCCGCTCGAGGATCGCCGCCAGCCGCTCGATGGTGAGCTCGCCGGCGAACAGGGCCGGTAGGGGAACCACCCGGCCGAGCTTCTCCCGGATCCGGAAGACCAGTTTCGTCGCGAGTAGCGAGTGCCCGCCGAGGAGGAAGAAGTCGTCGCGGACGCCGGGAGCGGTCGGCAGGCCGAGCAGGTCGCTCCAGATCGCGGTCAGGTCGCGCTCCAGGTCGGTGCGGGCGGCGATGTACTCCGTGCCGCTCACGGCGGAGAGCTCGACGGACGCACCGCCGCGGGCCGCGAGTGCCTTGCGGTCGATCTTGCGGTTCGGCGTCAACGGGAAGGCGTCGACGACGGCGAACGCGCTCGGCACCATGTACGGCGGCAGGGTCTCGCGGAGGTGTCCCAGCAGGGCGGCGGCATCTCCCAGTGCCTCTGCGGAGCACTCGAGATAGGCGGTGATGGCGGATCCCTCGGCGTCGACCGCGGCGATCGCCCGGACGCCGGGTACCGCGGTCTCGAGTGCGCTCTCGATCTCACCGAGCTCGACCCGGAAGCCGCGCACCTTCACCTGGGTGTCGATGCGGCCGCCGAATTCGATCCGCCCGTCGCGGAACCGGCGTACCGCATCGCCCGTCCGGTAGGCGCGCACCGGCTCGGAGCCGGCCAGGGTCACGAACCGGTCGGCGGTGAGGTCGGGCCGTTCGTGGTAGCCCAGAGTCACTCCGTCGCCGATGATGCACAGCTCGCCGAAGACGCCGTGGGGTACGGGCGCGGCGGTGGCGTCGGTGACGACTATCCCGGTTCCGCGGATCGGGTGGCCGATGGGGATCGTGCCGGCGGCGACGTCGGCGTGGGTGACGCGGTGCACGGTCGACCAGATGGTGGTCTCCGTGGGGCCGTACATGTTCCACAGCTCGTCGGCCGCGACCAGGAGCCGGCCCGCGAGCACGGCCGGCATCGCCTCGCCGCCGCAGAGCGCGCGCAGCCCGCGGGTACCCGGCCAACCGGCGTCGAGCAGCAGGTGCCATGTGGTGGGGGTGGCCTGCATGACGGTCACCGCATGCTCGTCGAGCAGGGCCGCGAGCCGGTCGCCGTCACGGGCGTCGTCACCGTTCGCGATGACCACCCGTGCCCCGGTGGCGAGCGGGAGCAGCAGTTCGAGGACGGCGATGTCGAACGACGGGCTCGTGACGGCCAGCAGGGTGTCCGACGGGGTCATCCCCGGCTCGGCGCGCATCGCCTCCAGGAAGGTGACGACGTTGCGGTGGGAGACCCGCACGCCCTTCGGGCGGCCCGTGGACCCGGAGGTGTACAGCATGTAGGCGGTCCGCGTCGCCGGGTCGCCCGTCGGCGGGTCCGGTACCGGACCCGCGGGCGCGTCGGCGACGTCGATCCACGGGAGGTCCAGGCCCGGCACCTCGGCGAGATCCCCGGCGGTCGTGATCAGTACCGGGATGCCCGCATCGGTGCAGATGAACGCGAGGCGCTCCGCCGGGTAGGCGGGATCGAGCGGCACGAACGAGTACCCGGCGCGCATCGTCGCGAGCATGGCGACGATGACCTCCGCGGACCGCGGCAGGAGCAGTCCCACCGGTGTTCCGGGCGGAGCGTCGAGGTGCTGCGCGATCCGCGCGGCGAGGCGCCCGACGCGGGTGTCCAACTCGGCGTACGTGATCCGCTCCGTGCCCGCGACGATCGCCGTGCGGTCCGCGGAGTCGTGCGCCGCGGCGAGCACGTACTCGTCCAATGCAGGGGTCTCCGGCTGTCGGACCGGCGGTTCGATCGCGGGCGCGGAGCTCGACAGCGGCAGAGTGGAGACCGGTCTCCCGAGGGGAGCCCCGGGGGCGGTGAGAGCACCGAGCACGGCCGTGAAGCCGTCGATCAGGGCGTCGGCGGTCTCCTGGTCGAACAAGTCGGCCGCGACGTCGAGGGTCCCGGTCATCGAGCCCGGCGTGGTCGTGATGTTGAGCAGGACGTCGAACTTGGCGCAGCCGTTGTACAGATCGCGCATCTCCATCTCGGGCGCGCTGCGGTCCTCCTGCATGTTGAGGATCGCCTGGAACAGCGGCGGGCGCGCGGGGTCGCGGCCGAGGTCGAGCGCCGACAGCACGCGATCGAACCGGGCGTCCTGGTGTGAGAAGCCTGCGCGGACGGTGGTGTTCACCTGGGCGATCAGCCCCTTCACCGTCTCACCCTCCGGGAGTTCCACCGGCAGTGCGAGGGTGTTGAGGAACGGGCCGATCACGCGCTCGGTGCCCGGCTGGGAGCGCTGCGCCACCGGGACGCCGACCACGACGCCGTCCTGCGCGGACCACCGGGCCAGCACCGTCGCGTAGGCGCTGAGCACCGTCACGAACGGGGTGACACCGTGCTCGGCGCTGAACGTGCGGACGGCCGCGGCCAGCTCTGCGGAGAGCGCGAACCCCGTCCGGCGTCCCCGATAGGCCTGCCGGGCCGGCCGGGGGCGATCGGTCGGCAGGGTCAGCGCGGTCGGCGCACCGTCGAGCCGCTCCGTCCAGTACGCGATGTCCCCGGCGTCTTCGCCCGCGTCCGCCCGCTCCCGCTCCCACAGGGCCACGTCGGCGTACTGGAAGGGGACGGCGGGGAGCTGCTGCAGCCGGCCCACCAGCCGGCCGGTCGCGAGCCGGCCCAGCTCGGCGAAGAGGATGCCGGTGGAGTAGCCGTCCGCCACCATGTGATGCAGCGTGATCTGCACCCACGTGCCGCCGGAGTCCGTGCGCGCCAGCGTCGCCCGCAGCAGTGGATCCCGCTCGACGTCGAACGGCGTGCGCGCGTCCTCGCCGAACCGGTCCCACATCCGCGCCTCGTCGATCCCGTCGAGCAGGGCGACCTCGGGCCGCTCCGCGGGGGCGATGCGCCCGACCGGTTCGCCGTCCTCGACGCCGAACCGCGTGCGCAGCACCGCGTGCCGCTCGATGACCTCCTCCAGGCAGTCGGTGAGGACGCCGTGCGGGACGTCGATCGGCAGGCGCGCGACCCCGGACATGACGTGCATGCTCGTGCCGGGGTGGAACTGCTCCAGGAACCACATGTTCTCCTGGGTGGCCGAGAGCCGTACGGCGTCGCCGTCGCGCACGCGGGCCGCGATCGGAGGCGCGGCCCGAGCGGTCGACGGTGCCCTCCCCAGCCGGGCCAGCAGCGCGCGGCGCTGGCTGGGACTCAGCGCCGCGAGGCGGTCTGCGATCTCGGTCATCGGGGGCCTCCGGCGTTCGGTTCGGTGGTCTCGGACTGCGCGAGCAGGGCGGCGACCGCGTCGCCGTCCAGGTCCGCGAGCAGTGCCGCGAGGTCGTCGACCTCGGCGTCGGGATCTGTGTCTCCCGCAGGGACGTCGAGGGTGGCGAGGAGCTCGGCCGCGATGGTCGCCACCGTCGCGCCGTCGAGCAGGAAGGCGATCGACGGGGCGGTGCGGAACTGCTGCTCCACCCGGATGCGCAGTTCGGTGGCGAGCATCGAGTCGACGCCGAGGCGGCCGAGGGGCTCGTCGTCGGGGATGTGCTCCTCCGCCATCCGCAGCACGCGGGAGACGGTGAGCCGCACCCCGTCGACCGCTATCGGCGTACGGTCCTCGGCGGTCGCGGAGCCGATCCGGTCGAGGATCGACTCGGACCCGTCGTCCTCCTCGTCCTCCCCGCGACCGAGGTGGGCGACGAGGATCGGGGTGAGCGCGTAGCTGTCGATCACCGTCGGCCAGTGCGCCGAGACGACGCCCTGCTGCACCTCGGAGGAACCGAGCAGCTCCGCGAGCAGCGTCATGCCCGTCGCGGGATCGATGAGGTCGATGCCGCGCTGCCCGTAGAGCTCTCGCAGGCCGAGGCTCGCGATCATCCCGGCGTCCCACGGGCCCCAGTTGATGGACAGCGCGGGCAGACCCAGCGCACGCCGGTAGTGGGCCAGGGAGTCGAGGAAGGCGTTCCCGGCGGCGTAATTGCCCTGCCCGGGTGACGGGATCACCGCGGAGATCGAGGAGAACAGCGTGAAGAAGTCGAGCGGCTCGCCCGCCGTCGCCTCGTGCAGTGCCCAGCCGCCGAGGACCTTCGGCCGGACCACTCGCTCGACCTGCTCCTGCGTCATCCGCACGAGGATCTGGTCGTCGACGGCGCCGGCGGAGTGGATCACGCCGCGCAGCGGCGGAACGCCGGCGCCGTGCAGGACGGTGAGGCGCTCGGCGAGCGCCCCGGCGTCCGTCACGTCGACGGTCACGATGTGCACCGTCGCACCCGCGGTCTCCGCGGCCCGGACCGCCGCCACGGCGTCGCGCTGCGCGGGATCGGTGAGCTCGTCCCACGCGTCCCGCGCGGGGAGCCCGGTCCGGCTGGTGACGATCAGGTGTCCGGCGCCGCGTTCCGCGAGCGCGGCGAGCACGAGCCGGCCGAGCGCGCCCAGCCCACCGGTGACGAGATAGGCGCCGTCACCGCGCATCCGGGCGGGGATCCGGCCGCCGGACCGCGCCGACGGGTGCAGGCGTGCGACCAGGCGCTCGCCGCCGCGGAAGGCGACCTGGTCCTCGTCGGTGGCGGCGACCGTGAGCTCGTCGAACAGCAGTGCGGCGCTGCCGTCGCGGTCCCGGGGGTCGAGGTCCACCAGCCGGGCCTGCAGCCCCATCAGTTCGTGGTGCAGGACCCGGCCGACGCCGAGCAGGGGCGCCTGCAGCAGGCCCTGCTCGCCAACACCGCCGGCGACGGGCTGCGCGCCGTCCGTGACGAGGAACGTCGGTGCCGCGAGGCCGCGCTGCTCGAGCTCGGCCGCCAGGTGCACCACGGAGAGGACGGCGTCGTGTGCCGCCCAGCGGAGCGCGTCGGTCGCCCCGGCCCGGACGTCGAGCGACCAGAGGTGGACGACGCCGCGCAGTCCCTCGGCGGGGACGGCGCGATCGAGGGCCGCCGCCAGGGCGTCACGATCGGCGGGCGGGGTGCCGCCGTCCGCGGCACCCGCGCGGAGCAGTACGGGGGTTCCGCCGGCCGCCGAGAGCCGCTCGGCCAGGTCGTCCGCGACGCCGGATCCGTCCGCGAGGATCAGCCAGACGCCCTCGGCGCGGGCGCGGTCCGCGTCGTCCGCCGGCTGCGGCTCCCACGCCTGCTCGTACACCCAGTCGGTGCCCACCCGCGGCGAAGCGGCCACGTCGTCGAGGATGCGAACGGTGAAGCCCTCCACCTCGGCGACCACCCGGCCGTCCTCGCCGGCCAGGACCACGTCGCCGCTGATCGTGGCGGAATCGTCCGAGGTGCGGGCGACGGCCCGTGCGAGTACGGGGCCCTCGGGCCGGGCGTGGATCACGACGCGGTCGACGCCGACGGGGATCAACTTGGCGCCCGCGGCCCGCTGGAAGGCGAGCGGTAGGAGCAGTTGGAAGGCCGCGTCGAGCACACTCGGCTCGAGGACCGGCGACCGGTCGGCGACCGGTTCCGCGGCGGCGGCGCGGATCCGTGCGCTCGCGACGCCATCGCCGACGATCACGTCGTGCAGCAGTCGGTACGCGGGCCCGTACGCGAATCCCGTGTCCCGGAATCCCGCGTACAGGGTGTCGGTGGCGATCGACGCGCCCACGGCGGGCGCGACGTCGATGTGCGGTCGGACGGACGGTGCGGGCCGCAAGGTGGCCGTTGCGTGCCGGGCCCACCGCCCGGCTCCCGGAACCCTGCCGTGCATGGCGATCCGGCCGGACTCGGGGTCGAGGCTCGTGTCGATCAGGTAGGTCCCGCCGCCGCCGTGCACCAGCGCCGTCTCGAACGCGACGTCGAGCAGGGTGCAGGCCGTGGCGCCGTACTCGTCACGCGCGACCTCCGCCGCGATCTCGAGGTATCCGGCGCCGGGGAAGAGCGTCGAGCCGTGCACCACGTGGTCGCCGAGGGACCGCGGTGCGGTGCCGTCGAGCAGCCGCCGCCAGGCGGGGAGGGCGCCGTCGGTGCGGTTGCCGAGGTAGGGCTCGACGGTGTCCGCGAGCCGCTCCCGGCGTCCCGCAGCGCCCTCGGACCAGTACCGGCCGGTCTGCCACGGGTAGGCGGGCAGCGGCCGCATCGGGGCGCGCGGCGCGAGCGGGCCGAAGTCGACGTCGACCCCCCGGATCCACAGGTCGGCCAGCGCCGCGGCGAAGGAGACGGCGTCCTCGCCGTCGCGGCGCAGCGACGCCGTCGTCGACACCGATCGCCCACGGGCCGCTGCGGCCTCCGCGATCGCCCGGCCCAGCACCGGGCTGGGTCCGATCTCGACGAAGGTCGCGGCACCGGCGTCGAGCAGCGCGTCCGTCGCTGCGCCGAACAGCACGGGGCGGCGGATGTTGCGCCACCAGTACTCGGCGTCGTGCGGTTGGGAGCCGTCGGTCGGGATCGTCGCGCCGGTCACCGTCGAGTAGAGCGGGATCGACGGTGCGCTCGGGGCGAGTCCGGCGAGGGCACTGCGGACCTCCGCTTCGAGGGGATCCATCGCGCGGCTGTGGTACGGGACGTCGCCGGGGACGAGACGCGCGAAGACGCCGTCGGCGCCGAGCCGCTCCGCGAGGGACTCCAGCGCCGGGAGGGCGCCCACGAGTGCGACCGAGTCGGGCCCGTTGATCGCGGCGAACTCCACCTCGCCGCGCGTCACCTCGGGAAGCTCGCCGGCGGTGGCCTCGCCGAGCGCGACGGCGAGCAGTCGCCCGCCTCCGCTCGCGGTGTGCTGGATACGGGCGCGGTGCACGATCACGGTGATCGCGTCCTCGAAGGTCAGTGCGCCCGCCTCGAGTGCGGCGGCGACCTCGCCGGCGCTGTGCCCGACGACGAGGTCGGGCCGGACGCCGAACGCCTCCCACAGCCGGGTCAGCGCGTACTGCACGCCGAAATTCGCGATCTGCGCGACCACCGACTCGGCCATGCGCGACTCGGACTCGGGGGCCAGGAGTTCGGCGGTCAGCGACCAGCCGGCGAGCGGTGCGATCGCGGCGTCGCAGCGGTCGATCGCAGCGCGGAACACCGAATCGTGCTGCAGTAGGCCGCGGGCCATTCCCCACCACTGCGGGCCCATTCCGGTGTAGACGAAGACGAGCGGCCGGGCGTCGGCGAGCGCCGAGCCGGCCCGGACGGCCTGGTGCGGGATGCCCTCGGCGGCGGCGCGCAGGGCGTCCGCGGCCTCGCCGGCGTCGGCGGCGACCACCGCGAGTCGTGCGGTGCGGTGGGCGCTGCGCCGGTGTGCGAGCGCACCGGCGAGCGGGACCGGACCCTCGGACTCGACCAGTCCCGCGTAGGCGCCCGCGAGCTGCGCGAGGGCGGAGTCGCTGCGCGCCGCGAGCGGGAGGACGGTCGCGATCCCGTCCCGCGCGGGCTCCACCGCCGGGGCGTGGCGCACGGGCAGGTCGACGGGGGCGGATTCGAGGATCGCGTGGGCGTTCGTGCCGCCGAAGCCGAAGGAGTTGACGCCCGCCCGCACGGTGCCCTCGGGACGCAGCGACCTCGGCTCGGTGGCGATCTCGATCCGCAGCTCGTCGAGGTCGATGGCGGGGTTGAGGGCGTCGAGGTGGAGGTGCCGCGGGACGCGGCGGTGACCCAGGGCGAGAGCGGATTTGATGAATCCGACCACGCCGGCGGCGGCTTCGAGGTGGCCCAGGTTCGTCTTGACCGAGCCGATCACGAGCGGACGGTCCGCCGGGCGATCGTCGCGGTAGACCTCGCCGATCGCGTTCGCCTCGATCGGATCGCCCACCGGGGTGCCGGTGCCGTGCGCCTCCACGTAGTCGACCGTGTCCGGGGCGATGCCCGCGGTCGCCAACGCGGCCTCGATGGCGCGCTTCTGGCTCGCGCCGTTGGGGACCGTGATGCCGTTCGTCCGCCCGTCCTGGCTGACGGCGGTGCCGAGCACCGTCGCGTAGATCCGGTCGCCGTCGGCCCGGGCCCGAGCGAGGGGCTTGAGGACGACGAGCGCGGCGCCCTCGCCGCGGACGTACCCGTTGGCCGCCGCGTCGAACGCGCGGGAGGTGCTGGTGGGGGAGAGGAAGCCGCCCGTCGACGCGGCGACCGTGAAGTTCGGGCTGAGCATCAGGTTGACGCCGCCGGCGAGGGCGAGCTCGCTCTCGCCGTTCCAGATCGACTGGCACGCCAGGTGGATCGCCACCAGCGAGGACGAGCACGCGGTGTCGATGGACATGCTGGGGCCGAGCAGATCGAAGGCGTGGGAGATGCGGTTGGACAGCATCGTCATCACGACGCCCGTCGCCGTGTGGGCGGCGACGGTGGGCGGCTCCGCGGCGGAGGTGGAGAACTGCATCTGGCTGTAGTCGAGGGTGAAGCCGCCGGTGAAGACCGCGGTCCGCGAGCGCTCGAGGTCCTCCGCCCGCAGGCCCGCGTCCTCGATGGACTCCCACGCGACCTCGAGCAGCAGCCGTTGCTGCGGGTCCATCGAGCTCGCCTCGACCGGGGAGATCCCGAAGAAGGCGGGGTCGAACGCGTCGACCGGGTCGGTGAGGAAGCCGCCGCGGCGCACGCGGCTCTTGCCCGGTGTGCGCTCGGACTCGTAGTAGCGGTCGGTGCTCCACCGGTCGGCGGGGATGTCGACGACGGCGTCGCGGCCCTCGTCGAGCAGTTCCCAGAAGTCCTCGGCGGAGCGTACGCCGCCCGGCAGGCGGCAGCCGATCCCGACGACGGCGATCGGATCGCGGCGGGCCCCGTCCGGGCGCCCGCGGCCCAGTAGCTCGTCATCCTTCACGGCGATTTCCCCCATCCCATGGCCGAATACGGTCCGACGGTCACTCCCCAGTCACCGTGCTCCTACTGTGTCGTTCGGTCCTTAAGGCCCGCTTGTTACGTGCCAATCGATGCGATGAGGCATCGGCGCGGCCGCGGAGCCCGGTCCGCGCGCCGGTCCCGTGGCCGCGCGCGGACAGGTGTCGGTAGTCTGGAGTCGTTTGCCCCCGGCACACCGGTGGGTCGTTTTCGCGTGAGACAGGGCAGGGACTGTGGCTGAGTTCATCTACACCATGCAGCTCCTAGAACAGTCTTAACAGCCTGCAGCCTGAACGTCAATAGGCTGGCATTAAGCCCCAGTTCAACACACTCTTTGGCGAGATCCATCTACTGATCCGACAGCGGTTTGCTTCAACCGATCGCAACTGAGGGTAGTAACCAGACAGGAACCGTTACTACACTCCCTCCATGGGTTCAATCAGTCGCACGGAACGCAACGGGAACGTCCGATACGTCGCACGCGTCTCCCTCGCCGGCAAGCAGACAGCCAAGAGCTTCACCAACGAGAGGGCGGCCAAGACATGGATTCGAGAGCGTGAAGCCGCGAAGAGCGACCTGACCGGAAGGCCCGATCGCGACCCCGTCCGTAAGGCCGTCGAGGCGCACCTGTCGGACGCCGCTACAACCGGAGCGAGGCTCACACGAAAGCACCTGCTCGAAAACCTCGGTGACCTTGAGTGGAAGCCGCTCGACACAGTCCGCCCGGAAGACGTGACCAGATGGCGAGACACGCTTGTGACAGGCCGCCCCTGGGCAGACGGAAAGCCACTCGCAAGGACCACCGTCAACACACTGATGTCGATCCTCTCCGCGATCTTCAACGAAGCGGTCTCGAAGGGGCACATACCCCGGAACCCCGTGAAGGGAGTTCGACGGGTGCCGGGTGCGTCGATAACGGTGGAGCCGCACGAGCTAATCACGGCGGCAGAAGTTCGTGCTGTTGCAGGGGCGGCAGAGGAACCGGTTCGGACGATGATCAGGATGATGGCGCTGACCGGCTTGAGGCCGGGGGAGGTCTGCGGTCTTCGAGTGCGATCAGTTGATCTGGACAAGGGGGTTGTTCGGATCACCGAGCAGGCCGACGGACATTACGGCGACTGGGGGTGGAAGGCTCCTAAGACTCCGCAGGCTCGGCGGGTTGTGCCGCTTGGGCAGGCAACGATTGAGCTGCTGCGGTCGCGCGTGGAGGATGGGACGGCGGGGGAGCCGTTGTTCTTGACGGAGCTTGGTCGGATGTACTCGACGCCGAGGCTGGGGGCGTTGTGGCGGCGTGCCGCGAAGAAAGCGGGCGTTGAGGGACACAGTCTGAAGTCGCTGCGGCACTTCTACGCGAGCGCGTTGATTGAGGCTGGGCGGTCGCCGGTGGCTGTGTCGGAGTTGTTGGGGCATTCGTCGCCGACGATTACGTTGGAGGTGTATTCGCATCTTTGGCCGGGGGAGCACGCGGCTACGAGGGCTGCTGTCGATGCGCTGGACCTGTCGTGAGGCTGTCGTTGAACTCGCTTCTGCTGTCGAGTGGGATTTCGGAATACGCTTCCGATTTCCCCAGTTGATTGAGCACTGTGCGCGGGGCTACTGCGGACTAGCCGCGCCATCGCGGACGCCTCGAACGTCTCACGGGAGACTGTGAATCGGGATGTGGCCTCACCTGGCCCAAACTGGGCCACCTGAAACAGGTGCGTACAATGACGCACCTGTGCTCGGCCAGGAAGTGCTATCAACACTTCCTGGGGTGTGGCGATCACTTCCGGAGCTGGAAAGATTGTCACCCGGCATACCCGCGGTCTGGAGCAGCCATCGTCGGCGTGTCGCACCTACGGCGTGTCCTGCGGTTTCCCCGCCCCGTAACGGCGTGTTCGCGAACATGACAGCCGCAAGACGTTGTGTGGACGGCTGGAGGGCGTAGCCGGGTATAGCGTTCTCCTCATCGGCATTCGAGTCGAGTTGAGCACAAGGGGAACAGCTTTGGAGTTCTTGACGACGGAGCAGGTGGCCGGTCGTTGGCAGGTCAATCCTGCGACCGTTCTCGGCATGGCGAAGGCGGGGCGCATACCGTGTGTGAAGATCGGGCGGGCGTACAGGTATCCGTTTGAGGGGCTTAGGCGATGGGAGACGGCCCACTTGCTGAGGTGATCAACCGGTCGCGCAAGTTTCCAACTTCTGGATTTTGCGCACTATGGCGACGGAGGCGGAAGTGTCGCAACGCGTTGCGGAAGGCGCTTACGGCAGCCAACCACAACGGCGGTATCCGCCGTGCCCCACTCGTATGGAAGTTGTTGCCATACTGGTCAATTCGAGACGGTGGGGCTTGACGGGCCGCTACCGGGCGTTCATGCTGACGAGGATCGTGGCGGCAGCAGAGCAGGGGGCGTGCATGGATCGGTACCTGACGACGCGGGAGGTCTGCGCACTCACCGGGTATCACGAGAAGACCATTCACAACGCGGCGAGGCAGTACAAGTCGACCCGCGGACGCAAGGGGCTCAAGTCCTGCCGGCAGGGACGTCACGGTGACTACCGGTACCTCGAATCCGATGTGCATGCCTGGATGCAGGGGCGTTGAAGCGTCTCGGCGGCCTTATCGCGGGCGTCACCGCTTGAGGGGTCCGGTAAATTTACCGGACCCCACCCAGTGCAGGCGTGTGATGGCCTCGTGCGCGCGGGTTCCAGGCGGCGTCATCTCGCGGGCAGTGAATCTGATCGTCATGACCGGCTCCCCGTGATAGCGCGGATGATCTGGAAGACGGCGGCGCACCAGAGCGCGATGAAGAGGATGCCGATCGCCGAGTAGATCTGCATCTCGTTGCCCTGGCTTGTGATCGCGGTGATCGCTGCAATTGCGACGAAGACCCATTGGAGGATCTGGAATAGTTCGCCTCCGTGGGCCTGTGCTCGTGGCTTGTGTGGTGGTTCGGGCTTGAGTGGTTTGAGGTCGTTTCTGTTCATGCTCTGATGATGCTCCCGACCTGGTCTGTGAGGGTTCAGTATCGCCGAATTTGCTAGCAGATATCGCTTACAGTGGGAACTGATATACTTAGTATGTAAGGACGTTTTCGAAAGGCGTCCAATTCTCGGCCATCGCCGAATCATACTCCCTAATCAGGCTTCGTACCTGTACCCGTACCCGTGTCAACCCGGGCTTCGGGCGTACCCGAGTACACGGGTACAAGGCTTCCAACTCGAACTTTTCATGAGGGACAACAATGACTTCTGTTTACGTCGATGTCGCCCGACGCCTCGCGGGCAACTTCAACCCGCCCGCGCCGACGATCCTGACCACCGCGGGCGGACACCCCCTCTTCTATTCGGGAGAACTGAACCTCGTTTACGGTGACGCTGAGTGCGGGAAGACCTGGCTGTGCCTAGCCGCTGTGACCGAAACCCTCACCAACGGTGACGGGGCAGCAGTGATCGACCTGGACCACAACGGAGCCGACTCCACCCTGTCCCGCCTTCTCAACCTCGGCACCGATGCATCCGACCTCAGCGACCCCGACCTCTTCCGCCTCTACGAGCCACTCGACAAGATCGATCTCGATGCCGTGGTTCAGGATCTCCTCGACTGGGAACCGGAACTGGTTGTTCTCGACAGCCTCGGCGAGATCATGCCCCTCTACGGGGCGTCCTCGAACTCCGCCGACGACTTCACCCTTGTCCACAAGGACGTCATCAAGCCGCTCACCGCTGCTGGCATTGCCGTAGTGGTCGTGGATCACCTCGCGAAGAACGCTGACTCTCGTGCGATGGGACCTGGCGGAACGGCTGCGAAGCGCCGCGCTGTCGGCGGCCTCTCAGTCCGCGTCACCGTTGAACGCCCGTTCGCGCCAGGTATGGGCGGCTCCGCCAAGTTGCAGCTGAACAAGGACCGCCACGGCGGCGTTCGGAGGAACTTCGCCACAGATGCCGGCGGCGGGGAACCGGTAGTCGGACGCTTCACCCTCACCCCGGCAGCAGACGGCCATGAAGGCGTCGATTGGGAGATCGAGAGCATGACCACGAAGGCAGCGGCCAAGCAGGACCGTCCGGTACGTGACCGAGCCACCGGCGATGCCGCCAAGCTCCGGGACGCAGGTTTCGACTTCAACACCGTTCGCGAAGTCAAGGAGTATCTGCACGTGGGGCAGGCACGCGCCCAGAAAGCTTTGGACGCGTACCGACTTGGTGTCGATCAAGAGGCTGCGTAGACCCCACGTACTCGTGTACCCGGGTACATCCGATAGGCGGGTGTGCACGGGTACAGGTACATCGAGAAGAACACACTGTTCGCCCGCTGCTCTTGCGGGTGAACGCCCGCGCGGCGAGCGCATTCCAGGGGGCGGATCGCCGCCCCCTGGACCCCCTCGACCCTAAGCGAGCTTAGGGGGTGAGAAACCTTCTTATTCAGTAGATTTGGAGATCCATCATGAGCTTGAACATCGATCAGAGCGGGCCTCGGCATGTTCTGGCCGCTCTTGCAGCGCATCCGCCTGGCACGGTCTTCACGACCGATGATGTAGCGGCGGCGGTGGTCCTCGCTCACGGCTCGGTGCCTTCCATTCTCGCCCTGTTGGTGAGGGAGCGTCTGGCTGAGCGCGTCGTGCGGGGACGCTACGTCATCACTGACGCGGGTCGCGCACACCTCTCGGAGCTGAGCCGGTGACCTTCACCGTGTCCGCCGCCAACCGAGGACGCGGCTGCCGAGTCGAACACCCCGACGGCCGACACCTCATCACCAGAACCCGAACAGAAGCCGAGCAAGTCGCTCGCCTCCTCCTTGGCCATCACATCCGACGCGCGGAAAAAAACGACGCCCTCAGGGAGAACGTTTTTCCTTTGAGGATCACTCGCGGCGATACGGACTACGAACTGCGCCGAGGAGATTTCCACGTCAAGGTCCAGCATTCCGAGCTGGTGCCGCTCGCGAACATGCTCGTGGATATCGCTGAAGGCAGCGCTGCGCCGGAGGAACTATGACTACCCGAGATCACCGCCGTGAGTTGATACCGCTCATCGCTACCCGACCGCGCCACCTCGCCGAGCTAGCCGACATCCTCGGTATCTCCGACATCGTGACGGCAACCGTGCTGGGCTGGCTCCGACTCCACGGATACGCCGTGCACCTCGACGCGCACGGCTACATCGCCACACCCGCCGGGATCGCATGGCACCAGACCGAAGGAGCAACACAATGACAACCCACGCATGGCGACTCTGGAACGTCGACGAAACCGGACACCTCTCATCACCCGTCCGACAACTCGAAGGCAACATCGTCGACCACCTCGCAAACCCGACAGCATACGCCGAATGCGAACACGGCGGCATCACCGAAAACTGCAAATGCGGGCTTCACTACATGGACGACCCATGGGTACTACTCGGCGGATTCGTAGCACTGCAAGATGATGTTGTGCTCACCTCAGGAATCCCAGGCGACATCGTCCTGCCCGGCGCAATCCCCATTCAACTCTACGGGGGACACGAATACCGCACCGAACGCTACACAATAACCGGAATGATCGCCCCCGAACGATTTCAGAAAGCCCTCATGTCGCGGTTCGCTGTGCCGGTACTGCCAGGGATAACGGGCAGGCCGCACATTATGGGCATTCTACCCAACAGTGTCCCGCAGCTCGCAACGATCGTTGACCAGCTCACGGCAATCCAGTGATCGGGTGGAGAATCTGGCTAGTCGACGGAACGGCTCTCGTGCCGCCGGCCTACCGAACAGAACCGACTCCACAACAACGCCTAGACCGCCAATCCGCCTTCAACAACCCCCAGCGCATAAATAATGCTGAGTGTGCCCACGGCGGAATCAGCATCGATTGCGCCTGCGGAATCCACTTCGTACCCGAATACACGCCGCTACTCCCGCACATTTCACGACATGTACACGCGCTCACAATAGGCACCGCAAGCGGCATCATCCTCAGCGATGTTGACACCGAACAGTGGCCGACTGCGAAACGCTCCGAAACTTACACAATATCGGGCATCCTCATACGCTCTGACCTCGTTAAGACTGTTGGCACCAAATACGGCTGCGTAACAATCGGGTGGACGCACGGACACCTACGCAATTCGCGCTCGTGGCGAGCCTCGGACCTTGCTGATATAGCCAAGCTGCAACGTAGAACTGGAAACCTCCGATGACGTATTCGTATCTAATACAGACTGACACCGAACCCATCGCGGTAGCCCTCACCGCCAGTGGGAGGATCGCGCTGTCGCAGGACGGAGTGACCGTGTACCTGCCGGGGGCCTCGTGGGACACGCTCCGCGCGGCCGTAGACGCCCTCCATCCGCCAGACGCGCCGAACATCTCCACGCCCGCACGCACCGGACGCACCTGGTGAACATCTACCCCATGCCCCGAGTCATGCACTCCTGCGAACAACGCACCCTAGCCATCGACACCACCCGCAAGGCGGTCGTCCACATCGACGATGTGCCTCGGCTCATCGACCTGCTTCAGGCCGCTCTTGACGCACAGCGCAGGCACGACCAGCGCGGCGACCAGTGACCGACGCACAGGTGCTCCACACCCTCGTGGCGCAGCTCCTTGACAACCTCAATTCGCGCGGAAAGGAAGAACAATCCAACTCACGAATCCGCACGGAGGACAACACCTCTCCAGCACACGTACAGCACCACGACTGCTCACAGTAGGTCTGAGCCAACACCCTCACATGGTCACCATCACGGCCCAGCACGCACGCACAACCCTCACCTACGCCGAAGCATGGAAGCTGATCGACACCTTGAGCGATGCGCTTGAAGTCTTCGAAAGGAACAGATGAGAAATCCGAAACCAATCGATATCGACAAGACCATCGACGAGGTCATGAAGGCCGAATATGAATGGCTCGAATCCCTCGGCGCTGAGCATGTCAGATTGCGCCAGCCCAGGCCGGGGCCGAGCTATTTCGAGGACTGGGATATCGACTAAGCGGCGACCGGTTCGCCCTCGTCGGCAAGACCGGCAGCAAAACCTTCCGCGTAGTTTTTCAGATCCTCGACACACTGTTCCTGCGTCCGCTTTACGATGGCTCGTTCTTGACGCTCACCGGCGCTGAGCAACAGCAGGAACCCCGCGCCAGCGAACACCAGACCACCAAGCAGGAACGCGCCCAGATCGGGAGTGAGCGTGATGCCGGCGATGACCACAACCAGGGCGATGATAGCGCGCATAGCAAGAACCTCCGAGATGGAGAAGCGAATGGGAATACATCAACAATAGCCCACCGGCACACGCAAACACAAGCACTAAAAGACCGTCACGGGAATGGGTGGGGGGAGGGCATGACCCCAACCTCGTGACCGACTCCTTTGCGTGTCGGCCTGCCCCCGCACGCCAGGATTCAGCCCTTGGAGCTGGGACGATTCACCTGCGGCTTCGAAGCGGAAAACGGTATTCGGGCGGAAGAATGAATTGGACTTAAGAAGTGGAACGATGATGAATGATCGATTGAAGAATGTGGTGCGGTCTCCTTTGACTGCGAATGCGGTGCGCCTCTATTTGGGGCTCGCGACTATCGCGGTGGATCGGGTGACGCCTGAGACTGACTTCACGGACGTAGGGCGAATATCGGGCATGTCTCGGTCATCTGCTTTCCGCGCGGCGGCGGAGTTGGAGCGTGACGGCTTCATCGTGCGCATCTCGGATACGTGGTGTGCGCCGATCTGGAGGCTCACATAGATGGACCCAACCGATACCATGGGCGAGGCTGGAAAGTCGCTCTACGTGGCTCTCAGCGCCCATTACGTTATTGATGATGTGAACCTTGCGCTGGTGCTGGAAGCGTGCAGGATTGTGCAGCAGACTGCACGGATCAATGATGCTCTTGAGGGTGCTCCGCTGACTGTGGTGAACGCGCGCGGGGACACGATTTGCAACCCGCTTGTCCCTGAACTCCGGCAGCTTTCGACGGCGTTGCGAGGGATCTTCAACAGCCTGGGTGTGTCAAAGCTCGAACAATACCGGTCAGCTCGACAGCGCGGCCCAGCTGGACAACTGATTGATAAACACCGCGAGCGGATTGATATTCAGAACCATATCGCAGAGTTGCAGAAAGAACTAGAGGATCGGCAGCGGATGGAAGACTTCCTCGCCGGCAACCTCGACTAACAAGAAGGATTGAAATATGGACATGGGACACAACGTAATTACCGCGCAGGACCACGCGCGCGCCGTCTACGAGGTCACCGCGACTAACCTCGGTGAAGTGCGCAAGGCCGTCGATGCCCTCGACCAGCTGGGAATCCGCGTGAAGGCGGAGAAGGACAAGTTCAACAAGATCCGCAATTTCGCGGGCGAGATCGCAGCGATCAGCAAGTTCAAGGCGACCGAGCTGAATGTCGATGATGTTCTGCGCGAGGCTCGCGAGGACGCTCCGAAGCTGGACGAGATCGCTGCGCGTGTGTCCGGTACGCACCTCCATGAGTTGCGGCAGGGTCTGGCTGTCCACGGGGAGGCTGCGTGCTCGGCGATCGATAAGGTCCGCGCCGACCTTCATGCGCGCTGGTTGGAGCTGTCGCCAGAAGTTGGTCACTTCAGCGCTGAGGATGCGATCACTCACGATCGGGTGGACCTGTGGCAGGAGTTCCGGACGTTGGCAGGCCAGTGGAGCACTGTCCGTGTCTGGGAGAACGCTCTCCTGCGGGTTAATGCGCTGCCGTCGGAGCGGGGGCGGAACTCTGCCGGCGGTGGTCGGGTCCGCAAGGGGCACGACGTGTGGCAGCGGTACTCGGGGCTGTTTGACCTGCGCATCGAGGACGACCTCGCGCCGGTTGCGTATGCGGTTGCTGCGGAGAAGTTGGAGGGTGCGGGCGATGGAGTGACGGACGCGAACTCGAACATGTCGTTGGTCGCCCTCAAGTAGAGCCTGGGAGGTCGACTTGCTCCCGGTTTGTATGAGTTTGGGCGGTGATCATGGCAGGATTCTGCTCATGATCCCTGCTCTCGAAGCCAACGGTTGGCTCCCGCGCGGTCGGTTCTGCGCTGGCCTGGATGAGGTGGAAGAGCGGTTTGTACTCAGCGGCGAGTTCGGTGACTCGGCGAGGCGTCCCGAGGTCTGGGAGGACTTCAAGTCATTGCTGGCGTTGATCGCGGACTTGAAGGCGAAGGTGCCTGCCGTGTTTCTTGGCGGGAGCTTCGTGACCGACGCCATGGAACCCAGCGATGTCGACGCGGCGATCATCGTAGACACGTCCCGCATAAGGCGACCCGAAACTCTACAACGGGTTGCCAATACGATTGCGGGAGCTAAGCGTGCAGGGCTGGCCGTGGACGGGTTCATGATCCCGTGGCACCCTGATGGGACCCAGTACGGCCAGGAGCCCGCTTACGTCGAGCTGCGGGGCGTGTGGGACGACTTCTGGCAACGCTACGTGCCGAAGCCTGACCGCAACCCCCCTCAGCGGCATCACGCCATGCCGTTGAGGGGCTACTTGGAGGTGACAGTCGATGGCTACAGGTAGATCGTCCGACCCTCGCCACCTCGCGGAGCTGGCACGCCGGATCGAGGACCTCGACCTTCCGACGTTCGAGTCGTCTGAGGAAGTCGCGCGGTCTGAGGTTGCGCGGGCTGCCAGACATTTCGGCTTCGCGCAACCGTCGTTCAGGTCTTCTCTGAAGCTGCGCTTCACCGGCGAGGGAGTGAACGGCAACTCGCTTGAGGGTGACGTCGCGGCTGACGTGATTGGAGCGATTTCTGAATCCGTAAGCGAGGCAGGGTCGAGCCTTCGCAATCTTAGCAGTGCCGAAACGAAATTGTACCTTTCCCCGACAGTCGAAGCCGGGTCGACGATCTTGGAGCTGTACAGCGCTCCGGCGCCTTCTGCGGAAAGACTGGACATCGAGATCGATGACACCCCGGTCGACGGGGCAATCGATGCACTATTGGATGTTTTGGCAAGCGATTCGGATCAGCTTGAGGTTCCTGGGGCTCTTGGAAAGAAGCTCTACGCGCTGTCCAAGAGCATCATCGACGGCCGTGTCGATTTGGAGCTGACTTGGACCCGTCCTCGTGGCGCGAGGCGAAAGTTGGGATTCGATCGGGAATCGGCTCGGGCACTCCGAGACACGCTTGATGTGGACACAGTCAAGACGATCGATGTCGAAATGCGCGGCCAGCTTACATCGATCTCGACCGGCGGTGAGATCGCGATCGTGCCCCAAGGGAAGAAGACGGCGGTGAAGGTCGACGCCCGGAAATGGTCGCCGACGGAGTTGCGCACCTTGTGGGCGGAGAATGTTGTTGCAACCTGGGCGGAGACGTCCACTAGTCACCCCATGCGTGCACACGTTTCGGTGGTGCGAAAACTCTTGACCATCAGGGCGGACGCAGCCGTCGAATGACCGAGCGGGAACCAACCGACGATGAGCTGGTCGACGCCTTCGAACGCGCTCACCCAGGAGCGGATGACCGTATGCGGCTTGCGCTGTGGTTGGGGCGGAAGGTGACCGCGGAGGAGTGGCCCGACTCGTGATGCACGCTGGTAATCTCCACGCATGACGAACCCGAACACGCCGTTCATCCCGCCGCAGATGCTCCCCGTACCTCTGTACCGTCAGCCGGTAGTAGTCGCAGCCCTGATCGTGTTCGCGGGCCTGATCTTCGCGGGATTGATGGTGTGGCAGCCGTTCGCGAAGCCCGATCACCTGAGGGTGCACGACACCTTCACGACGACAAAGTCATGCGTCACGTACAAGTCGTCAGTTTCATGTAACTAGACACGGAAGCGCCCCGCTCAGTTAGTCAGAGCGGGGCGCTATTCGTCGTTATCGGGATCTCCCGACGCTACCGGGCGTTGTACGCGTCAATCACCGGCTGAGCGATACGCCCACGATCGGACACCGTATGCCCATTCTCCCGCGCCCACTGCCGAATCGCGTTCGACTGCTTGCGATCCAGAGGTGTGCTGCTGCTGGAGCTGGTGCGGGCGCGCGGCTTGCGGCTGCTGACCTTCCTGCCGGCCTCTACGAACGGGGCCACGGCCTTGCGGAGCTTGTCGGCATTCTTCTTGCTCAGGTCGATCTCGTACTCAACGCCGTCGATTGCGAAGGTCACCGTCTCGTCTGCCGAGAGGGTGTCGTCGATGTCGTCGGTGAGGGTGACTACTACTTTGCGGGCCATGCAGTGAACTGTACAAGCCGCGCCTGAAACGACTCACTGGGTCGACTTGTCCAACATCGCCAGGATTTCACCGCCGACTTCGACCAGAGTGCGGAGCGTTTGCACCGGAACGCCGTATATCTCGTGCGTGTCGTCAATCAGGATGTGTACCATCCCGTCGCCGAAATGAGCGACTTTCACGCCGTCGCGCTCGATGCGCAGTTCGCGCGTAAGCCGTGCGCACGCATCGTCCAGCCATGTGGTGACCTGAGCCCGGATGGTCGCGATCTGTTCCTGGGTGAGGTTGTAGGGCTGCGGCATGAGGGCATCGAGGGCGTCGTGAAGCTGGGAGTCCGCGGCGGAGGAGATCTCGGGTGTGGTGGTCATGACGGTTCCTTTCGAGGTGATGGTGGTCGGTGCGGGGGATAGGGGCAGGCTCATGCGAACCACGCCCAGGCGAGCCATACGAACGCGTAGAGGGCGACGTAGGTGCCTGTAACGAAGGTGAGCGCGCCGAGGAACCTGCGCAATGCCAGGCGGGCCGCAGAACCAGCGGTGGGTAGACTGGGGTCAATGGGCATGACGGGGAGATCCGTTCTGCTTGTGGCCCTCGTGAGCGTGGCAGCGCTCCGAGGGTCAACTTATGGACAGGTCGCGGAGCAGCGCAGTAGCAGATCAGTAACCCGCAGCCCGCACGAGGCGAAGTAACACCAGGTCACGGAGGTATTGCGGTGAGTGAGTTCATCTACACCATGAAGAAGGTGCGCAAGGCGCACGGCGACAAGGTCATTCTCGACGACGTGACGATGTCGTTCTACCCGGGTGCGAAGATCGGCGTGGTCGGGCCGAACGGCGCGGGTAAGTCGTCGATCCTCAAGATCATGGCGGGCCTGGATCAGCCGTCCAACGGTGAGGCCTTCCTCGATCCGGAGGCCACCGTCGGCATCCTGATGCAGGAGCCCCAGCTGGACGAGTCCAAGACGGTCAAGGAGAACGTCGAGGACGGCCTCGGCCAGACCATGGTCAACCTGCGTCGCTACAACGAGGTCGCCGAGCTCATGGCCACCGACTACACCGACGAGCTCATGGAGGAGATGGGCAAGCTGCAGGAGCAGCTGGACGCCGTCGACGCCTGGGAGGTCGATTCCCAGATCGAGCAGGCGATGGACGCGCTGCGCTGCCCGCCGGGGGACTCCACGGTCGAGCACCTCTCCGGCGGTGAGAAGCGCCGCGTCGCGCTGTGCAAGCTGCTGCTGAGCAAGCCCGACCTGCTGCTGCTCGACGAGCCCACCAACCACCTCGACGCCGAGTCGGTGCTGTGGCTCGAGCAGCACCTCGCGAGCTACCCGGGCGCCGTTCTGGCCGTGACCCACGACCGGTACTTCCTCGACCACGTCGCGCAGTGGATCTGCGAGGTCGAGCGCGGCAAGCTGCACGGCTACGAGGGCAACTACTCCACCTACCTGGAGAAGAAGGCCGAGCGCCTCGAGGTGCAGGGCAAGAAGGACCAGAAGCTGCAGAAGCGGCTCAAGGAGGAGCTCGCCTGGGTCCGCTCCGGCGCCAAGGCCCGGCAGACCAAGAACAAGGCGCGCCTCGAGCGGTACGACGAGATGGCGGCGGAGGCCGAGAAGCACCGCAAGCTCGATTTCGAGGAGATCCAGATCCCGACGCCGCCGCGTCTGGGCAACGTGGTGGTCGAGGTCAAGAACCTGGACAAGGGCTTCGACGGGCGCGTCCTGATCAAGGACCTGAGCTTCACGCTGCCGCGCAACGGCATCGTCGGCGTCATCGGCCCCAACGGCGTCGGCAAGACCACGCTGTTCAAGACCATCGTCGGCCTGGAGTCCCCGGACTCGGGCGACGTGAAGGTGGGCGAGACGGTCAAGCTCAGCTACGTCGACCAGAACCGCGCGAACATCGACCCGAAGAAGACCGTCTTCCAGGTGGTCTCGGACGGGCTCGACTACATCACCGTCGGCCAGAACGAGATGCCCGCCCGCGCCTACGTGAGCGCGTTCGGCTTCAAGGGACCGGACCAGCAGAAGCCCTCGGAGGTGCTCTCCGGCGGTGAGCGCAACCGCCTGAACCTGGCGCTCACGCTCAAGGAGGGCGGCAACCTGATCCTCCTCGACGAGCCGACCAACGACCTGGACGTCGAGACCCTCTCGAGCCTGGAGAACGCGCTGGAGCAGTTCCCCGGCTGCGCCGTGGTGATCTCCCACGACCGGTGGTTCCTGGACCGGACCTGCACGCACATCCTGGCGTGGGAGGGCAACGTCTCCGAGGGGCAGTGGTTCTGGTTCGAGGGCAACTTCGAGGCCTACGAGGCGAACAAGATCGAGCGCCTCGGCGCCGAGGCGGCGCGCCCGCACGCCGTGACGCACCGCAAGCTCACGCGCGACTGAGCCCCTCCGCGAACGACGACGCCCCCGGCCCGCGCCGGGGGCGTCGTCGTTCATTACTCGCCCGTAGCCCCCACCCCGGACGTAATGTGGTGCCCGGAGCTCACTGGCTCCGTCACACCATGGCAACGGCGCCGCGTGCTGACCCCGCATTTGGCGTGCCGCTGCCACGACCCCGCAGGAGGAGCACGCCCGTGGCGCAGTCCGCGATCGATCCGTCCGTCTTCACTCGCGTCGCGTCCGTCGTGGCCGCGCAGCCGCCCGGAAAGTCACCGTCGGACTTCGTGACCTGGCTGTCCGAGGACAACGCCCGCATCCTCGGGGCCCGGGTGGACGGTGACGGGACCGGCGTCCTCGCCGAACCCGGCGCGAACCTGCGGGCCGTCATCGACGCGATGCCCGCGCCCGAGCCCGGGGCCGTCTCGGTGGTGGAGCTGGCGCAGCCGCTCGGTGATGCCGCCGGCTCGCCGTTCCTCCTGGCCGCGGCGCCCGCGGACGGCGGCCCGGTGGAGCTGTTCGCGATGGCGCTCACCGTGCTCGGCCTGCACCACAACGTCTTCGGTATCCCCATGGTCGGCGCGAAGATCGAGCGCGTGCTCGCCCGCATCGGCGTGGACCGCTCCGATCCGGCCAACCAGCGCCTGATGGAGTACATCCAGACCTACCCGCGCCTGCGGCTCGTCGTCGCCGACGAGGACGAGCTCGCCCGTGTCTTCGGCGCCCTGCGCGATCTGGGGGACGACGACCTCGCACTCTTCCTGCGGACCGACAAGCTCGCGCGGTTCGCCCGCGCCCTCGTCTACCTTCCCCGGGACCGGTACACCTCGCGTGCGCGCGGTGTGCTCATCGACGTGCTCGAGGACGAGACCGGCATGCACGTCGACCGGTTCACCGCGCGCGTCACCGAGTCGGCGATCGCTCGGATCCAATTCGTGCTGCTGCCCCGCGGTGAGGACGCCGTACCCGTCTTCCAGGCGGGCGACGAGGCCCGCATCCGCGCGCGGCTCGGCGACGTGAGCCGGACCTGGGACGAGGACGTGCTGTCGGCGGCCGCGGCCACGGGCGCCGATGCCGCGACCGTCTCGGCGTACCTCCCGGGCATCTCGCCCAACTACAAGGAGGACCAGTCCCCGGAGGTGGCGCTGCTCGACATCCGTCGGATCGCGGCCCTGCCGGCGCAGGGCAGCGACCTGGTCTTCTACGACCCGCCCGGGGACCGCGGCGCGAACCTCGGTTTCACCATGTACATGACCGGCGGTCAGGTCACGTTGTCCCAGGTGCTGCCGGTTCTGCAGTCCCTGGGCGTCGACGTCCTGGACGAGCGGCCGTACACGGTGCGCCGGCCCGACGGTGCGCTGTGCTCGGTCTACGACTTCGGGCTGCGGGTCTCGCCGGTCCTGCGCGCGACCGCCGCGGAGGGCGTCGCCGAGGCGGACCTCCCCGCTCACCTGGCACGGCTGCGGGGCCTGGCGAGCGAGGGCGCCGCCGCCGTGTGGCGCGGCGAGGCCGAGGTCGACAGGTTCAACGAGCTGATCTTCGCCTTCGGCCTGGATTGGCGGAGCGTCGCGCTGCTGCGCGCCGTCGGCCAGTACCTGCGCCAGTGCGGCTTCCCGTACAGCCCGGGCCACATGGCGCAGGTGCTGCTCGAGCACCGTGACGCGGTCCTCGCACTGGGCCGGCTGTGGACGGCCACCTTCGACCCGATCGCGGCCGATTCCGACGCGGCGGAGGCCGCCGAGGCCGACCTCAAGGCCGCCTTCGCCGCGGTGACCAGCCTCGACGCCGACCGGATCCTGCGCGCCTACCTGCACGTCATCCAGGCGACCGTGCGCACCAACTTCTACGCCGACAAGCCGGTCATCTCCATGAAGCTGGAGCCGGGCCGCATCCCCGAGGCGCCCAAGCCGCGGCCGCGCTTCGAGATCTTCGTGTACTCGCCCCGCGTCGAGGGTGTGCACCTGCGCTTCGGCATGGTCGCGCGCGGTGGCCTGCGCTGGTCGGACCGCCGCGAGGACTTCCGCACGGAGATCCTCGGCCTGGTCAAGGCCCAGGCGGTCAAGAACGCCGTCATCGTGCCCGTCGGCGCCAAGGGCGGCTTCGTCGTCAAGCAGGCCCCGCAGCTGACCGGCGACGCCGCGGCCGACCGCGATGCGCAGCGCGCCGAGGGCGTCGCGTGCTACCGCATGTTCATCTCGGGCCTGCTGGACGTGACCGACAACCTCGGCCCCGACGGTGCGGTCCTCCCGCCCGAGCGCGTCGTGCGCCGGGACGCCGATGACACCTACCTCGTGGTCGCCGCGGACAAGGGCACGGCGTCCTTCTCCGACATCGCCAACGACGTCGCCGCCGGCTACGGCTTCTGGCTCGGCGACGCCTTCGCCTCGGGCGGCTCCGAGGGCTACGACCACAAGGGCATGGGCATCACCGCCCGCGGCGCCTGGGAGTCGGTGAAGATGCACTTCCGCGAGATGGGCGTCGATACCCAGTCCGAGGACTTCACGACGGTCGGCGTGGGCGACATGAGCGGCGACGTCTTCGGCAACGGCATGCTGCTCTCCGAGCACATCCGGCTGGTCGCGGCGTTCGACCACCGCGACATCTTCCTCGACCCGAATCCCGACGCCGCCACCGGTTTCGCCGAACGGCAGCGGCTCTTCGACCTGCCGCGGTCGTCGTGGAAGGACTACGACACCACGAAGATCAGCGAGGGCGGCGGCGTCTTCAGCCGCGATGCGAAGTCGGTGCCGATCAGCCCGCAGGTGCGGGCAGCACTGGGCCTCGCCGACGACGTCACCGAGCTGACGCCGCCGGAGCTGATGCGGGCCGTGCTCCTGGCCCCCGTCGACCTGCTGTGGAACGGCGGCATCGGTACGTACATCAAGGCCTCCACGGAGACGAACCTGGACGTCGGCGACCGCGCCAACGACGCGATCCGGGTGGACGGACAGCAGTTGCGGGCGAAGGTAGTGGGTGAGGGCGGCAACCTGGGCGTCACCCCACTCGGCCGCATCGAGTTCGACCGCGCCGGCGGCCGGATCAACACGGACGCGATGGACAACTCGGCGGGGGTGGACTGCTCCGACCACGAGGTGAACATCAAGATCCTGCTCGACCGGCAGATCACCGCGGGCGCGATCCCCGAGGGCGAACGCCACGACCTGCTCGTCAGCATGACCGACGACGTCTCGCGACTCGTGCTCGCCGACAACGTCTCGCAGAACACGGCCCTCTCGGTCGAGCGCTCGCTCGCCCCGAAGATGGTCGACGTGCACGCGCGGATCCTCGCGGACCTGTCCCGCAACCGCGGCGTCGACCTGCGACTCGAGGCGCTGCCGACCCGCAAGGAGACCGACAGGCTCCAGGCCGCCGGGCTGGGGCTCAGCTCGCCGGAGCTGGCGAACCTCATGGCGCACGTCAAGCTGGCCGTCAAGGACGACGTGCTGTCCGGCGACCTGCCCGACAACGACGTCCTCGTCGCCAAGCTGCCCGAGTACTTCCCGGACCGGCTGCGTGAGCGGGCGGGCGAGGCCGTCTTCGCGCACCCGCTGCGCCGCGAGATCGTGGCCACGCAGACCGTGAACGAGATGGTCGACAACGCAGGCGTCAGCTTCGTCTACCGCCTTGCGGAGGAGACGGGCGCCGGCGCCTCCGACGCCGTGCGCGCCTTCGTCGCGGTGAGCCGCGTCTTCGATCTGCCCCGCACGTGGGCGGAACTCAAGGAGGTGCCCGTCTCGGCGAGCGAGACCGCGGCACTTCTCGCGGAGAGCCGCCGCGTGCTCGACCGCGGGGCCCGGTGGATGCTCACCAATCGGCCGCAGCCGATCGCGATCGGTGCCGAGGTCAACCGCTACGCCGATCGGATCGCCGCGCTGTCGGCCGCCATGGGCTCCTGGGACCTGCGCTACGACCGGCACGCGTGCGCCTCGTCCGACCGCGCGATCGCCGCGGGCGTGCCAGCGGAACTCGCGTACACCGTGGGCCGCGCGCTGTACCGGTTCAGCCTGCTGGACGTGGTGGACATCGCGGACATCGCCGAGCGGGAGGACGACGAGGTGGGCCGGCTGTACTTCGCCCTCATGGAGCGCCTGCGGGTGGACGAGATGCTGGCCGCCGTCGCCGAACTGCCCCGCGGTGACCGGTGGAGCGAGATGGCGCGGCTCGCGCTGCGCGACGACCTGTACGGCGCGCTGCGAGGCCTGACGATCGAGGTGCTCAACTTCACCGATCCGGCCGAACCGGCGACGCAGAAGATCGGCGACTGGGCCTCGCACAACGCGCGTCGGCTCGAGCGCGTCGGTGCACTGCTCGGCGAGATCCTCGATCCCGCCGACGGCACGAGCCCCATCGCCAACGACGAGTCGCGGCTCTCGGTGGCGACCCGGGCGCTGCGCTCGCTGCTGCGGCACGTGGGGTAGCGGCGGGACGGTCCGCTAGCGTGGAGTCGTGACCGATTACAGCTTCACCGCGGCGGGCGTCACGGGAGTGCGCACCGTCTCCGACGACGGTGCCGTTCTCACGGTGCCGGTGGACGTGCGCTGGTCCGACATGGACGTCTACCAGCACATCAACAACGCCCGCATGGTGACGCTGCTGGAGGAGGCGCGGATTCCGCTGCTGTTCGCACCGGACGCGCCCACCCGTGACCTGCTCGACGGGTTGCTGCTCGCGAAGCTCGAGGTCGAGTACCGCGGACAACTGCGGCATCAGGATTCGCCGCTGCAGATCACGCTGTGGACCTCCGCGGTGCGCGCCGCCGACTTCGTGGTGCACCACGAGGTGCGACCGGCGGGCGCCGCGCTCGACACCGCTCCCGCGGTGGTCGCTCACGTGCGGCTCGCGGCCTTCGATGTCGCGGAGCAGCGCGTGCGCCGCCTGTCGGGGGAGCAGCGCGACTACCTGAAGTCGTTCTCCCGGTGAGTGATCGGCGACTGACGGTCGCGGGAGCCGGACCGCGCGCGAACCTCGCGGCGTTCGTCACCCGTCTGCTCCGCACCGACGACTCGGCTGTCATCCGGGTGCGCCGCCGCGGCGAGGAACACCTGGAGGTCTGGGGCCGGACCGGATTCGGGGTGCTCGCCGTGCGGGTGCTCAGCGGTGCCGTGGCCCCCGAGTCCCTGGTGTGCAGCGCCGCGACCGTGCTCGACTCGCTGCGCCTGGCACCGTCGGACGAGGGCGGCTACGTGGATGTGGGCTTCGCCCTCGACTCCGCGTGGCGCGGCGCCCTGCCGCCCGTGACGGGCTTCGCGCACCTGGACGACGTGCCGGCGCAGGCGCTGCGCGCGGTCGCGGCGCGGGGCGTCGAAGTGGGGCGTGAGGCGGGCGGTCCGGCGGGCCCGCCCCCGTCCCTCCTCGACTCGGAGGTGGTGAGCGTGCGCTCGGGTGGTACGACCGTGCCGATCAGCCTGCGGACGGCATTCGCCCTGGAGGCGATGGGATTCGCCGCCGACGGTGCCGACGAACCGGTCCGGGTGTCGGCGTCGGCGACGTGGGTGCGTGTGGACGCTCGATTCGGCTCGCTCTACCAGCGGCGCGAGGCGGGGCCGGGCCTACTGGTCTGAGCGCTTCGCCGCCTCGTAGAGCTGGGCGGTGCGGTTCTGTTGCGCGAGCCGCCGCAGGGTCTGCAGCACCTTGTCCGACAGGACCGTGCCGACGATGGCGGTCCGCAGCGCCTGTGCGTCGTCCTCGGTGAGGGTGTCGAGGTCGGAGGCCGCCACGATCTCCGCGGCGTCCGCCCACCGTTCCACGGTGTCCCGGCCGCCCACGTCGCAGGTGTCGGCGAGCGCCTTGAGCTGGGCGCCGAGCTGGGGGAGCAGCACCTCGCCGTCCTCGATCCGCCAGCCGCGCCGCTCGACGAACTCCGTCGCCACGGCGGTCCAGTCGGCGTCCGCCTCGAACCGTTCCGAGTCCATCAGCGCCTCCTGCGCCACCCCGAGCAACTCGTGGCGCGGCACCGTCGGGCTGTCGAGTGCGTCGATGACACGCCGCACCTGCGCCAGCGAGAGTCCGCCCGACTCCACCAGTGCGCGGATGAGGCGGACCCGCTCGACATGTGCGGGGCCGTACTCGGACTGCGTACGGGTCACGGGCTCGCCGGGCGCGAGCAGCGACTCCCGGAGGTAGTACTTGAGCGAGGCGGTGCTCACGCCGGTCTCCGTGGAGAGTTCCGACAATTTCATCCCTCGATCTTGACATGGGATAGCCCCACTCTCCAATATGGGTAGTGGCACTATCCAAGCTGGCTCCGGCAGGGAAGAGACTCATGAACCACGATCTGCAGACCGACACCCACGAGGGCGACCTGGTCGTGTTCCTGCTGGGAATGCGCCCGCGGCGCACCTGGCGCCTGGGGCAGGCGGCGTTCGTCGGGCGCTCGCTGCGCCGGATGCAGGCCGAGATCGAGCGCGACCGCGTGAACGGAGGCGCCCTGGGATACCTGGGCGGCTTCGCGGCGATCGCGCCCGGCGGGCCGCTCCTCGTGCAGTACTGGCGCAGCTTCGAGGAGCTCGAGCGGTACTCGCACTCGACCGATTTCGCACACCGTCCGGCGTGGCTGCGGTTCTACACGATGGCCCACGCCGAGGGACGCTCGACCGTCGGCATCTGGCATGAGACCTACCGGGTCCCGGCAGGGGCGCACGAGTCGATCTACGCGGACCTGTCGGCGCCCGTCGGGCTGGCCGCGGCCGTCGGCGCGCAACCACTCTCCCGGCGGGGCCGGACCTCGCGGGAGCGGATCGGGGCGTGACGGCGCGGCGCGTGACGGCGCGGCGCCGGCGGCGTATCAGGCCAGCCAGCAGGCCGCGTTCGGCGGCAGCAGGCCGTCGACCAGCGCGGCACTGGAGAGGATGACCTCGCCGCCCGGCAGCTCGACCGGGCCGTCCGAGGCGTTGAGCACGCACGTCAGGCGGCCGTCCGTCCGGCGGAAGGCGAGCGCGCCGGGGCGGGGCGCGCCGTACCACTCGATGGCGTCGCCCCGGAACTCCGGCCGCATCCGGCGCAGCTCGATGGCGGTGCGGTAGAGCGTCAGCGTCGAATCGAGGTCCTCGAGCTCGGCCTCCGCCGTGAGGGCCTTCCAGTCGTCCGGCATGGGGAGCCAGGTGTCGGCGTTCGTCGAGAAGCCGTACGGGGGCAGCGTTCCCTGCCAGGGCAGCGGCACCCGGCAGCCGTCGCGGCCGCGTTCGGTGTGCCCGGAGCGCTCCCAGGTCGGGTCCTGCAGCGCCTCGTCGGGCAGGTCGACGTTCGGCAGACCCAGCTCGGAGCCGTTGTACAGGAAGACGGTGCCGGGCAGCGCCAGCTCCACCAGGATCATCGCCCGTGCGCGGGCCGTCCCCAGCTCGCCGCCGCCGAAGCGCGTCACCTCGCGCGGAACGTCGTGGTTGGACAGGGTCCACGTCGGGATCCCGGTCACCGCTTCGACCGCGATCAGCGAGTTGTCGATCGCCTCGCGGATCTCGCGCGCGTCCCACTTCGCCTCGGCCAGCCGGAAGTTGAAGCCGAGGTGCAGTTCGTCGGGCCGGATGTACTCGGCGAACCGGTCGTTGTCCTTGACCCAGATCTCGCCGACCGTCACGCGACCGGGGAACTCGTCCACCACCCGGCGGATGCGCCGGTGGATCGCATGCACGCCGGGGTTGTTGAACCGCAGGTCGTTCTCGTCGTTGTCCATGATCTGGTTGTTCGCCAGATCCATGTCGGGCAGGCCCGGGGGCTTGGCCATGCCGTGCGCCACGTCGATGCGGAAGCCGTCCACGCCGCGGTCGAGCCAGAACCGGAGAGTCTGCGCCAGATCCTGGAAGACGTCCTCGTTCTGCCAGTTCAGGTCGGGCTGCTCGGGGGCGAAGATGTGCAGGTACCACTGGCCGGGCGTGCCGTCGGCCTCGGTGACCCGGTGCCATGCCGGCCCGCCGAAGATGCTGGGCCAGTTGTTCGGCGGCTCGTCGCCGTTCGGTCCCCGCCCGTCGCGGAAGACGTAGCGATCGCGCTCCGGGCTGCCCGGGCCCGCCGCCAGCGCTGCCTGGAACCACGGGTGCTGGTCCGACGTGTGGTTCGGCACCAGGTCCATGGTCACGCGGATGCGATGCGCGTGCGCGGCCGCGATCAGCTCGTCCATGTCTGCCAGGGTGCCGAACAGCGGGTCGATGTCGCGGGGATCGGAGACGTCGTAGCCGTGGTCCGCCATCGGGGAGCGCATCACGGGCGAGAGCCACAGCGCGTCGACCCCGAGCAGTTCCAGGTATCCCAACCGGTCGATCACACCGCGCAGGTCACCCACCCCGTCGCCGTTCGCGTCGGAGAACGAGCGGGGGTAGACCTGGTAGAAGATCGCGTCCTTCCACCACGGTGCCTCGGTGTAGTGGGGCGTACGGGCGGGTGGCGTCATCTCACTCCTGTCAAGCGCCCATGGGGGTGTTCACGAGCATCTGTGCGGCCATTTCACAGTAGGCCCTGAGCTGCGCTTTGTGGTCGGGGCTCATGCGCGCGTCGTCGATCGACGCGATGGCGACGTCCATGCACCGCAGCCACGCGTCGCGTTCGATCTCCGTGATCCGGAAGGGCACGTGCCGCATCCGCAGTCGCGGGTGTCCGCGCTGCTCGGAGTACGTGCGCGGGCCGCCCCAGTACTGCTCGAAGAACATCCGCAGCCGCACCTCCGCCGGGCCGAGATCCTCCTCCGGGTACAGCGGCCGCAGCAGCTCGTCGCGCGCGACCTCCTGGTAGAAGCGATGGATCAACTCCTCGAAGGTGTCCGCGCCGCCGACGGCGTCGTAGAAGCTCTGCTGGTCCGGCGTGCTCACGCCCTCCAGTCTCGCACGGCGCGTCGTGCGCCCCGTCCGAGGTTCGGCGTCGCGCCGGGCCCGCATTAGTGTCGTGGCCGTGAGCAGGGAGCCGAGCGAGCGCGCCGACGATGCCGAGGTCCGGTGTCTGCGCGAGCGCGTCGCCTCGCTGACCGCCGAACTCGAGGAGGCCCGTCGGACCCTGCCGATGTTCCGGGCGATCGCCGAGGCGGCGACCGACCTCATCTACGTCAAGGACCTCGCCGGACGGTACGTGTTCGTCAACGAGGCGGTCGCCCGGCTCTACGGGCTCCGGGTGAGCGACTTCCTCGGCAACGACGACCGGCAGATGTTCGACCCGGCCGCCGCCGCGCAGCTGCGGGAGACCGACCGGGCGATCATGCGCAGCGGGACCCCACAGGAGCTCGAGGAGTCGACGACCGTCGACGGGCTCGCCCGCACCTTCCTGTCCACGAAGTCCCCGTACCGCGACGCGGACGGCGAGGTCGTCGGTCTGATCGGGGTGTCCCGCGACATCACCGACACCCGCAGCACCGCCGAGCAGGTCGCCCACCTGCGGGCGCTGCAGGCCGCCGCGACCGCGGCGGCGACCGCGGACTCGGCCGACGTGGCCGATCTCACGACCTTCCGCACCTTCCAGGCGATCGCCGACGCGGCGCCCGACTCGGTCTACGTCAAGGACCGGCAGGGGCGGTTCATGTTCCTCAACCGCGCGGCGGTGCGGGTGCTCCAGGCGACCGAGCTGCCGATCGGAGAGGTCCTCGGGAGCACCGACGACGACTTCCTCGACGCGGGCGTCGCCGCCCGGATCATGGACACCGACCGCGAGGTCATGGCGACGGGCATCGCGCAGGAGGTCGACGAGGCGGCCGTCGTCGACGGCCGGCCGCGGACCGTCCGCTCCCTCAAGGCGCCGTACCGCGATGAATCGGGCCGCGTCATCGGTCTGGTCGGGATCTCGCGCGACGTCACGACCACCCGGCAGCTGGAGGCCCGGCTGCTGCGCGCCGAGGCGCGATGGCAGTTCGCGCTCGACACCGTCGGAGAGGGCATTTGGGACTGGGATCTCGCCTCGCGCGAGGTGTACTACTCGCCCCGCTGGAAGAGCATGCTCGGCTACTCGGCCGACGAGATCGGGGACACCACCCTGGAGTGGGAGCGGCGGGTGCACCCCGACGATCTGGAGTCCGCCCTCCGCGCGCTGAACCGGCACATGCGCGGTGAGACGGCGGAATACCACTGCGAGCACCGGATCCGCACCAGGTCGGGCGACTATCTGTGGGTGCGCGGCCGGGGCCGGGTCATCGAGCGCTCCGCGGACGGTGCGATCGTGCGGATCATCGGAAGCCAGACCGACGTCACCGCCGAGGTCAACGAGCGGCGCGCGCTGCAGGACGCGGCGCACGAGCTGGGGCGGCTCGCCGAGATCGACGAGCTGACGGGGATCGCGAACCGGCGCGGCTTCGGTCGCGCGCTCGAGGCGGCGCTGCGCGATGCGGCGGACACGGGGGACACGGTGCACCTCGCCCTCATCGACGTCGACGGCTTCAAGAGCTACAACGACACCCACGGACACGTCGGCGGGGACCACGTGCTCCGCGAGTTGGCGGCGGTCATCGCGCGCATCCCGGCTCGCCGCGGCGAGGTCGCCGCACGGTACGGCGGCGACGAACTCGCGCTGCTCCTCGTCGGCGACGTCGACCTCGCCGCGGTGCTCGACGCCGCCCGGCGCGACATCCTCGCGCTCGGTCTCGCACCGAACGGGCTGCCGGTCTCCGTCAGCATCGGCGGCGTCTCCGCGGCGGCCGCCACCACCGCCCCGGGACTGCTGCTGCACGAGGCGGACCGCCGCCTGTACCGGGCGAAGGCGGACGGCCGGAACCGGGTCGTAGCGGGGTAGGTCACCTCACGTTCACCCGCTATCCGCCGATTCGCCTCGGGAAATGCGCTGAAATCGGCGTGCGAATCGTCGGCCGTCGTGGTGCACTACTAGAGGCGATACGGACCTCGGCCGACCCCGGGCGGGTCCGCGACGGTGAGGAGTGTCGATGAAGCGAACGCACGCCGCGGGTGGCACCGCGACCACGGCGCTCGCCGACGACTCCCGTTCCGGCGGTGCGGTGTGGGGCAAGCGGCGCGTGCTGCTGCTCAACGCGACCTACGAGCCGCTGACCGCGATATCGATGCGCAGGGCGATAGTCCTGATGCTCAGGGATAGGGCCGACGTGGTCCACGACGATCCGAACGGTCCGCTGGTGCATTCAGCGGACCGTTCGCTGTCTGTGCCCTCGGTGATCCGGTTGCGGACCTATGTGCGGGTCCCGTACCGGGCGCAGGTGCCCATGACCCGCGCCGCGCTGATGCACCGGGACCGGTTCCGCTGCGGCTACTGCGGCGGCAAGGCGGACACCATCGATCACGTGCAGCCCCGGTCCCGCGGCGGCGGCCACGGGTGGGAGAACTGCGTCGCGTGCTGCGCCTCCTGCAACCATCGCAAGGCCGACCGTCTCCTGTCCGAAATCGGGTGGACGCTGCGCACCGAGCCCCGGGCGCCGCAGGGGCGGCACTGGCGGCTGCTGTCCACGCTCAAGGAGGTCGACCCGATGTGGAGTCGGTATCTCGACCTGGATGCGGCATAGGCTAAGTTGTTCACTGATCGACCAGCGCGTCTCGGACGTTGGCGCAGACAGGAAAGGGGCCCACAGTGAGCTTGCTCAACATCGTCGGCGGGATCACCGTCGTTGCGACGATCGTGATCGTCGTCCTGTGTGTCATCTCGATGGCCACCGGCCGCAACGAGAAGTACCAGCAGCCGGGCGAGTACAAGCTCGGTGAGCCGTGGACCCGCGAGCCCATGCTGTTCAGCGCGGTCGACGAGGCCCCGGTGGGCCCGCACGGCGCCCATCACGGCGACCATGACAACGAGAACCTGATCGGGGGTGCCGCTCGTGGCAAGTGGTGATCACACGCAGACCGTCGCCGTTCCGCAGGGCGAACTGCCCATCGGCACGGCCATCACGTCGAGCGGCCGGATCTCGGCCGCGCGCCAGGCGAGCGACAGCCCCGCGAATCCGCCCTTCTCGCGCGAGGAGCTCATCGGCCTCGACGAGGCCCTGATCCGTGCCACCCGCGACGCCGGCGCCCGGTTCTCGGTCTACATCGGCGACCTGGGCGACGACCCGCACGCCGGTGCCGAGGCCGTGCTCCGCCAGGCCCCCGAGCCCGAGTACGCGGCACTGATCGCGGTCTCGCCGAACTCCCGCGACATCGTGGTGCTCACCGGCAGTGGCGTCGCCGACCGCCTGGGCGACAAGGTCGCGCAGCTCGGCGTCACCGCCGCCATTCCGCCCTTCCAGGCCGGCGACCTGATCGACGGACTCATCGCAGCGCTGCGCGTCATGGCCTCGGCCGTGAAGCCGCCCACGGCGTAACTCCAGTCGAAGGAACGGCCCACCGGATTCCGAATCCGGTGGGCCGTTTCCGCGTTCGGGGGCGAGGGTGCGCGTCAGCGCTCGGCGGCCGCGAAACCGCGGGCCTCCTGGTACAGCTCGGTGGCCTCTTCCGGGGTGTCCACCTGGGGCGCGGAGCCGAGCAGGGGCTGGGTCGCGGTCTCCCGCATCGCAACGACGGCGATCAGACCGACGATGGCGCTGACGATCAGGTAGAAGCCCGGGACCAGGTCGTTCTCCGTGGCGTCGACGAGCGCTGACGTGATGAGCGGGGTCGTGCCGCCGAACGCCGAGACGGCCACGTTGAAGCCGAGCCCCAGCGCGCCGTAGCGGACGGCCGTCGGGAACAGGGCTGGCAGGGTCGAGGCCGTGGGCGCCGCGAAGCACGCGAGCACCGCGCCGAAGACGATGCACGCAACGACCGGGCCCCACAGCGAACCGTGGCTGAAGAGCCAGAACGCGGGCACCGCGACGACGATCTGCACGACGGCCGCGGTCGCGAAGACCGCCCTCCGGCCGACGATGTCGCTCACGTGCCCCATCAGCAGGATCAGGGCGACCACGACCAGCATCGCCAGGAGCACCAGCATGTCCGCGGTCAGCTGGCTGCGGTGCGCCACCTCGGTGAGGTAGGTCGGCAGGTACGCCGTGATCATGTAGTTGGTCACGTTGTACAGGATCACCAGGCCCATGCACACCAGCAGCGGGCGCCAGAGCTTCGTGATGATCATGAGGAGCTCGTGCTGGGGCTTCTCGACCGCCTTCAGCGCGCTCTCGTGCGCGTCCAGTTGCGCCTGGAAGGCGGGGGTGTCCTCGAGCTTGAGGCGCAGATACAGGCCGATCAGGCCCATCGGGCCCGCGATGAAGAACGGGATGCGCCAGCCCCAGGAGAGCATGTCCGCCTCGGAGAGCGTCGCATTGAGGACCGTGACCAGCAGCGAGGCGCAGGAGTACCCGATGAAGGTGCCGAAGTCGAGCCAGCTGCCGAGGAATCCGCGGCGCTTGTCGGGGGAGTACTCGGCGATGAAGGTGGTCGCGCCGCCGTACTCCCCGCCCGTGGAGAAGCCCTGAACGAGCCGGGCGCAGAGCAGCAGGATCGGCGCCCAGACGCCGATCGCGGCGTACGACGGGATCAGGCCCACGGCGAAGGTGCCGACCGACATCATGATCATGGTGGCCGCGAGCACCTTCTGCCGGCCGACGCGATCGCCCATCAGTCCGAAGACGATGCCGCCCAGCGGGCGGACGAAGAACGCGGCCGCGAAGGTGCCGAAGGTCGCGAGCAACTGGCCCGTGTGGGAGAGGCCCTCGAAGAACACCGTGCCCAGCGTCGTGGCGAGGTAGGCGTAGACGCCGAAGTCGAACCACTCCATCATGTTCCCGAGCGCCGCCGCGGTGATCGCCCGCTTGAGCATCGGCTGGTCGACGACGGTGATGGACTCCTCGGTGAGGGGCGGTTTGCGCCGGAAGAGCCCTGCGAGGGTGCGGCGGCGCGAGGACCGAACGTTCTCGGCACCCCAGCCGGCTATGTGCAGTTCGCCCGATTCCGTCCGCGTCCTGTCCATTTCTCCACGCTAACAAGATCCTCTAACTATGACGCGCGGGGTTCGGGAACGGCGGCTGGTATGCACCGGTATGCGGCGGTATCGCGCCGGGGTCAGTCGAAGTGCTCCCCGTCGACGTACCACCATCGACCGTCCTCGCGCACGAATCGGGACCGCTCGTGCAGCACGCCGAACTCGCCGTCGGCCAGGTAGGTGGCGCGGAACTCCACGACGCCCGTCCGGTCGGTCGCTCCGCCGGCGACGGTGTCGACGATCTGCAGGCCGCGCCAGCGCACGTCCTCGTCGAGATCGAGCTCCGCCGGGCGGGTGCTCGGGTGCCAGGACGCGAGCAACCACGCCGCGTCGCCGTCGCGGAAGGCGGCGAACCGGGAGCGCATCAAGGCCTCCGCGGTGTCGGGGATGTGGTGCTCGTCCATTCGTGCAGCGTACGGCGATGGCCGTCACGTTGTGCACGCGGCTCAGTCGTGTTCTGATCGAATCGAAGTATTGAAGTTTCAATGAATGGACACGGTATGAACCTCAACCGGACGATCCGCAACGCCGTCGCCGCGGTGCTCACGGTCGGCGCCCTGGTGCTCGGCGTCGCCGCGCAGGCGAGCGCCGCCCCGTCGACGCCGAAGGAGGTGGTCACCGCGTTCTACACCGAGGGCTTCGTGCAACGCGACATCGCCGGCGCGGCGCAGCGCTACATCGGCGACCACTACATCCAGCACAATCCGGGCGTCGCCGACGGCCGGGACGCATTCGTCGCCGTGCTCGGGCCGGTCGTGAAGGACCCGAAGTACAGCACGTCCATCGTGCGCGTCGTCGCGGACGGCGACGTCGTGGTCGTCTACGCGAAGTCGGTCTACGACGGCAAGGCGCAGGCGGTCGCCGACATCTTCCGCGTCGCGAACGGCAAGATCGTCGAGCACTGGGACGTGATCCAGGACGATCCCGGCAAGACCGTGAGCGGTCACCCGTTCATCAGCTGACCCGCACGACGACGCGGCCCCGGGATCGGATGATCCCGGGGCCGCGGTCGTTGCGCCGTCAGACCCGATCGAAGGCCCGCGCTGCGAGCGAGCGGACGATGCCGGCGCGTCCCTCGAGCACCAGGCGGCGCAGCGCCGACGGGTGCTCGCCCGCGAGCCACGCGTCCGCGGCGGCCACGGCCTCGTCGGAGATGTCCCACGACGGGTACAGGCCCACGACCACCGTCTGCGCGACCTCGGAGGAGCGGCGGCCCCACACCTCGTCGATCGCCGCGAAATAGCGCGCCGTGAACGGAGCCAGGAGCTCGCCCTGGCCCGGTGCGACGATGCCGGCCGCGATCGCACGGGTCAACGTGTTCGACAGCGAGTCGTCGCCGAAGACCTTCTCCCAGGCCTCCTCCTTGACCCGGACGTCCGGTCGCGCGGCCAGCGCGGCGGCCGCGGAACGCTCGCCGGCGGCGGTCGGGTCACGGAGTGCTTCGGCCTCGATCTCCTCGGCGCCGGCGGCACCGGCGCGCGCCAGGGCCGTCAGCAGGCGCCACCGCAGATCGGTGTCGACGGTCAGCCCGTCCAGCCCCACGGAGCCGGGCTCGGCACCGTCGTACAGTGCGCGCAGTGCCTCGACCTCGGCGCGGCCCAGGGCGGACGCCGCCAGGGCGTTGACGAACGCGAGCTGGAAGTCGGAGCCGGCCTCGGCCTCGCGGGCCAGCCGCAGCAGGCCGGAGGCGAGCCGCTCGCGGCCCTCCGCCGCGGCCCATGCCGGATCGGCGTAGGACTCGACGGCCGTCTGCGCCTGCAGCACGACGCGCTGCACCACGCCCACCTCGGTTTCGGCGCCGATGCCGCCCAGCACCAGCTCCACGAAGTCGCGGGCCCGCATCTCGGCCTGCCGTGTCATCTCCCACGCCGCCGACCACCCGAGGGTGCGGGGGAGCGACTCGGCGATGTCGGCGATCCGGCTCGTGACCGTCGCGAGCGAGACCGGGTCCAGCCGCACCGAGCAGTAGGTGAGGTCGTCGTCGTTGATGAGCACCAGCTCGCCGCGGTGCACGCCGACCAACTCCGGAACGTCGGTGCGCTCGCCGGCGACGTCGAGCTCAACGCGCTGCGTACGCACCAGCTTCCCGTCCTCGTCGGCGTAGACGCCCACGGCCAGGCGATGCGTGCGGAGCTCGCCCGCGCCGGGCTGCGCGCCCTCCTGGACGATGGTGAACCGGGTGAAGTTCCCTGCCTCGTCGACGTCGAAGTCGGGGCGCAGGATGTTGATGCCGGTGGTCTTGAGCCACTGCGCGCCCCAGTCCGACAGGTCGCGGCCCGACGAGGCCTCCAGCGCGCGCAGGAGGTCGTCGAAGGTGGCGTTACCGAACTTGTGCTCCACGAAGTACGTGCGCAGGCCCGCGAGGAAGGGTTCGAGGCCCACGTAGGCGACCAGCTGCTTGAGCACCGACGCGCCCTTGGCGTAGGTGATGCCGTCGAAGTTGACCTCCACGGCCTGCAGGTCGGGGATGTCGGCCGCGACGGGGTGCGTCGAGGGCAGTTGATCCTGGCGGTACGCCCACGACTTCTCGACGTTCGCGAAGGTGGTCCACGCGGCGGTGTACTCGGTGGCCTCGGCCTGGCTGAGGACGGAGGCGAAGGTCGCGAAGGACTCGTTCAGCCAGAGGTCGTCCCACCAACGCATGGTGACCAGATCGCCGAACCACATGTGCGCCATCTCGTGCAGCACCGTCTCGCAGCGGCGCTCGTACAGGTAGCGCGTGACCTTCGACCGGAAGACGTAGTCCTCCAGGAAGGTGACGGCGCCGGCGTTCTCCATGGCGCCGGCGTTGAACTCGGGGACGAACAGCTGGTCGTACTTGCCGAAGGCGTAGGGGATGCCGAAGTTCTTGTGGTAGAAGCCGAAACCCTGCTTGGTCTCGGTGAACAGGCGCTCGGCGTCCATGTACTCCGCGAGGCTCGCGCGGCAGAACAGGCGCAGGTCGATCGTGCCGTGCTCGTCCGTGTAGGCGTCGCTCCACACCGCGTACGGCCCGGCGATGAGCGCCACCAGGTAGGTCGACATCGGCTCGGTCGTGACGAAGGTCCAGCGGTGCGCACCGGTCGGCAGCGGCTCGCGCGTCGCCTCCGCGCCGCCCGTCACCACGGTCCAGGCCGACGGTGCCGTGACGCTCACGTCGAAGACGGCCTTGAGATCGGGCTGGTCGAAGCACGCGAACATGCGCTTGGCGTCGGCCGTCTCGAACTGGGAGTACAGGTACACCGCGGCGTCGGTCGGATCGACGAACCGGTGCAGTCCCTCGCCGGTGTTGGAGTAGAAGAACCGGCCGGAGACCACGAGCTCGTTCTCGGCGGCGAGGCCGTGCAGAGCGAGTCCGCCCTCCTCGGTGTAGCCGGAGGTGTCCACCGGACGGCCGTTGAGCGTGGCGGTGATGCCGCTGGCGATGAGGTCGATGAAGGTCTCCGCGCCCGGCGTCGCCGTGAAGGTGATCGTCGTGGTCGACCCGAAGGTCTTCTCGCCGGGGGCGTCCGCCCCGTCGGTGAGGTCGAGGTCGATGGCGTAGCGCGAGACGGCGACGATCGCGGCGCGCTCGGCGGCCTGGACCCGGGTGAGATTGGGCGCGGACAAAGGTGAGGCTCCTTCTTGGCTCGACGGACAGGGTGCCGGGCGGACCGGCTCGACCCGTCCCACAATGCCACCCGGCGGCGCGCCGTGCCCGCGCGGGAAGCAGATCGCCGTGCGCGGCGTTGCATCGAGGAGCAGGATCTACTTCGAACGCCCCGTCCCACGAGCAGGAGCCGCAGTGACCGATACCGCCCCGTCCACCGCCAAGGATCGCGTCGAATTCTGGTTCGACCCGCTGTGCCCGTGGTGTTGGATCACCTCGCGCTGGATCCTCGAGGTCGAGCAGGTGCGCGACATCGACGTGCAGTTCCACGTGATGAGCCTCGCCGTCCTCAACGAGGGCCGCGAGGACCTGCCCGAGATCTACCAGGAGCTGATGAAGACGGCGTGGGGGCCGGTGCGCGTGCTCATCGCCGCCGCGCAGCGCCACGGCGAGGAGGTACTGCCGAAGCTGTACACGGCCATGGGCACCCGGATCCACAACCAGCAGAACAAGGATCTCGCCGTGGTGATCGCCGAATCCCTCGCCGAGACCGGCCTGGAGTCGGACCTCGCCGCGGCGGCCAACAGCACCGACTTCGACGCTGCGCTGCGGGAGAGCCACCACGCCGGTATGGACAAGGTCGGTGATGACGTCGGCACCCCGACCATCCACGTCAACGGCACCGCGTTCTTCGGCCCCGTCCTCTCCCGCATCCCGCGCGGCGACGACGCCGGCCGGGTCTGGGACGGAGCGGTCCTGCTCGCGAGCTACCCGCACTTCTTCGAGCTCAAGCGCTCCCGCCACGAGGAGCCCACGTTCGACTGAGCCCCGAACAGCGAAGAACCCCGCCGATCGATCGGCGGGGTTCTTCGCTGCTCGGGGCTCAGGAGCCGGCGGGGCCGTTCGGCGGCGGCGTGCCCGGGTTGCCGGGACGGTCGTCGGCGCCCGGTTCCGTCTGCGACCCGGAGTCGTCCTGCGACTGCTGATGGCGTTGCGCGAAGTAACCGCCCTCCGGGTACGGCTGGGACTGGCCGCCCTGCGGGTGCTGCTGGCCCGGATAGGCCTGCTGAGTGGGCTGACCGGGCTGTGCAGGCGGGTACGCGGGCGAGGGGCCGTGGTGCACGAACCCGTGGGCGGCGGGAACCTGCGGTGCCGCGCCCGGCGCGGGGGCGAGCACCTCCTGCTGGGTGTACGTCGGGACCGGGCCGGCGGGCACGACCGCGCCGCCGCCGGTGCCGCGCAGAGGGCCGCTGGGCGCGAACCAGAGCGAGCCGGCCTTGGTGCGGTTGCGCAGCGCGGCCGCGCGCCAGGTGAGCACGGGGTGCGAGGCGGTGAGGTTCACCAGCCAGGTGAAGAAGCCCTTGTCGGTCGACGCGCGGTCGGCGAGCTGGTCGAAGTCGACCTCCTTGCCGAGGTACTTACCGGCGCCGAGGACGCCCATGCCTCCGGGGGTGCCCGCCGGCTGGTTGAAGTAGCCGTAGTTGTCCGCGGTGTACTCCTGCGAGCGGGACAGCGCCGCGCCGATCACCGGCAGATATCCCATCGCGAAGGAGCCGACCTGCCGCCAGTAGGAGACGTGGCCGGCGGCGATGTGCCCGACCTCGTGGCCGATGATGTACGCCAGCGCGTCGGGGTCGCGCGCCTCGCCGCCGATCTCGAACAGGTCGCTGTAGACCACCACGAAGCGGCGGAAGCCGTGACCGGAGGCGAAGGCGTTGATCTGCCCGTTGCCGATCACGACGAAGGCGTCGGGGACCTCGCGCATGCCGTACCGGGCGGCCGCCTCGCGCACCATGCGGTACCCCTCGGGGAACTGCGTCGGCGTCATCTGCACGCCCTGGACGCGGGGCGACGCCCAGGTCAGGCCTCGACCGAGCCAGAGGAGGATCGGCACCACCAGCGCCAGCAGCAGGTACTCGTTGACGACACCGAAGGCGGCCAGCAGGAGTGCGCCGCCGTAGATCAGGACGGTCACCAGGATGACGATCACGAGCAGCGGGATCTCCCAGGGATGACGCCGCGGCGCGCCCGCGTAGAGCGGGGGCTGCGCCACGGGTGGGACCGGGCCGCCCGGCCCGCCGGGGAACTGCCCACGGGGGAGGTGGGCGCCGTGGAAGTGGCCCGCGCCGACGTGCGGTCCGTCCGACGGCGCGCCCGGTACGCCCAGGCCCGCGGTGACCGACGGGTCGTGTGCGCCCAGCTCGGGCAGTGCGTGGTGCCCGCCCGAATGGTGTCGTTCGGTCGGGAAGTCCGCCGCGGGGATGGCTGAGGTCGCCGCGTCGGACGGCGCCGGAGACGCGGTCGCGGCCGGCTCCGGGCGCTGCACGACGGGGAAGAAGCCGGTGCTCGGCATCGACGTCTCGTCGGGTTCGGTGCTGAAGGCCCCGCTGCGGGCGGACGCAGAGGGGGAGGAGTCGCCCTGCGGCTCCCGGCCCGGTGTCTGCTCGGTGCTGTCATCCATGCCATCGAATGTAGGCTGTGCCGCCTTCGGATGCTCGCGCGACGCGTGTCAGACTTGTGTCCATGCGCGTTTACCTCGGCGGCGACCACGCCGGATTCGAACTGAAGTCCCAGATCATCGAGCACCTGACGGCGGGCGGCCACGAGGTCGTCGACTGCGGCGCCCACACCTACGACGCCCTCGACGACTACCCCGCGTTCTGCATCGACGCCGCCAAGCGGGTCGTCGCCGACCCGGGCAGCCTCGGCATCGTGCTCGGCGGCAGCGGCAACGGCGAGCAGATCGCGGCGAACAAGGTGCCCGGCGCCCGCTGCGCCCTCGCCTGGAGCGTCGAGACCGCACAGCTCGCGCGCCAGCACAACAACGCGCAGCTCATCGGCATCGGCGGCCGCATGCACAGCAAGGACGAGGCACTCGCGATCGTCGACGCCTTCCTGTCGACCCCGTGGTCGGACGAGGAGCGGCACCAGCGCCGCATCGACATCCTCGCGGAGTACGAGCGCACGGGCGTCGCACCCGCCGTCCCGGGCGCGCCCGAGGCCTGACCGGCCGGGCCACCCGCCGACGATGCCCGAGGGGCACACACTCCACCGGCTCGCCCTCGCCCACGACGCACTGTTCGCGGGCGAGGGCGTCCGCGTCTCCAGCCCGCAGGGACGGTTCGCGCCGGAGGCGAAGCGACTCGACGGGCGCGTCTTCGAGCGCGCCGATTCCTGGGGCAAGCACCTGTGGCACCGCTACTCCGGGGGCGCGATCGTCCACGTCCACCTCGGCCTGTACGGCGCCTTCACCGACTTCGACCTGCCCGACGGTGCGCCGCCCGCTCCGGTGGGGCAGGTCCGCATGCGGATCGTCGGGCCCCGTGGGGGCACCGACCTGCGCGGCCCCACCGCGTGCGAGCTCGTCACCGAGGAGCAGGTCGACGGGGTGCTCGCCCGCCTGGGGCCCGACCCGCTGCGGCCGGACTCCGATCCGGAGGACGCGCGACGGCGCATCGAGCGCTCCCGCCGACCGATCGGCGCGCTGCTCATGGACCAGAAGGTCATGGCGGGCGTCGGCAACGTCTACCGGGCCGAGGTGCTCTTCCGCGCCGGGATCGACCCGCACCGCGAGGGTCGCGAGATCTCCCGCGCCGAGTTCGACGAGATCTGGGCGGACCTGGTCGCGCTCATGCCGATCGGCGTCGCGCGAGGGCGCATGCACGTCGTGCGCCCCGAACACGACCACGGCGCACCGTCGTACGCCGAGGATCGGCCCCGGACCTACGTCTACCGGCGCACGGGTGATCCGTGCCGCGTATGCGGCACGCCGGTGCGGACCGAGGTGATGGAGGCGCGGAACCTGTACTGGTGTCCCACTTGTCAGAGCTGAGCCCTGTTAGCTCGGACACATCACCGGTTTCTTAACATGGATTTCAGCTGCCTCTCATCCGGGGACGCAAGGGTTGTTCCATGAACACGCTGACCGTCCACAGCAGGGCGGCCCGGCGACCGGCGGACGCCGGCCGGGCCCGGATCACCGTGCTCGCGGTCGGGGGCACGGGCGAATCCTGGATCGACGATCCCCGCACCGAGGTGACCGGCATGCTCAGTCATGTCGTGGCCGAACTCGACGACCGCTTCGCCGGGCGCTGGGTCGGCTATCCCGCGTCGTACGGCCCGGTTCCGGCCCGCGACGGCATCTCCTTCGCGGAATCCGTCTCCATCGGTGTCGAGCGACTGCTCACCGCGATGACGGAGGCCGACGGGCCGGTCGTCCTCATCGGCTACTCACAGGGGTGCACGGTCGTGCGCCGGGTGCTCGGCGCGATGGACTCTGTCGTCGGAGGGCCCGTGCTGGCGCATGTGCTCGCCGTCGGATTGATCTCGGATCCCGAGCGTCCGCACGGCACCGACCCGGCCCTGTGCGGCTCCGGCGTCGCCGGGGACGGCCCGTCGGTGCCCGCCGGGCTGCCGCTGCAGTGGATCTCGCACCCGCAGGACGTGATCTGCAACGCCAGCGTCGACTCCTTCGTCCGCGACATCGCCGACGCCACCGCCTACCTGGCGCTGCGCGACCTGGCGACCTGGGCGCCCCGCGCCGCCGGGGAGTACCTCGGGCACCGCTTCCAGAACGCCACCCGTACCGCCTTCGGAACCCGGCAGTGGCGGCGCGACGTCGACCGGCTCCGCACGGCCGGCCGGGAGATCCTCGGCTACCTGCCGCGCGTGCGCTACCGCGGCCGCGACTACAACCTGCGCGGTGACCGCCACACCGCCTACGCGACCGAGCCGCTCGCCCGGCTGCGACACGAGGACTACGAACTCACCGGCTGCCAGGTGCTGGCGCAATGGCTGCAGGTCCAGGCCACCTTCGCCCTGCCCGCGGAGCCGGATCGCGCCGCCCGGGCCCCGCAGAGCACTGCCGTCGCGGCCGCTGGTCTAGAGTCGGAGAAGTATTTGCAGGCCGGCTGACCCGGAGGTAGAGCGAAGTGGCACGTGACACCGAGAGCATCGAGCGCGACATCGAGCGCGCCCGGGAGCAGCTGGCGGCGACGCTGGACCAGCTGGGGGAGCGCGCGGATCCGCGCAAGCTCGCCGAGCAGGCGCAGCAGTCGGTGGTCGCCACCGTGACCAAGCCGCCGGTGCTGGCCGCAGCGGCGGGCATCGCGGTACTGGCGGCGCTCGTGGTGGGCGCGCGCTTCAAGCGGGCCCGCCGCGAGAAGCAGCTCATCCGCGCGATCGCCGAGGGCAAGATCTCGCTCTGACCCGCATGCATCGCACGAAGCAGGGCGGCGCCGGCATCGGCGCCGCCCTCGTCGTCTCCGCGGTCCTCTCCGCCGGCTGCGGGGGCCCCGCGCCGAGGCCGGTCGTGCTGCCCGCGACCTTCCCCGCGCAGCAGGTCCCGATCGTCGGCGAAGTCCGCAAGGCGGAGACCATCGAGGTCGGCCACACGATGTGGCGGGTCACCGTCGAGGGGCGCGACACGGTCGCGGCCGCCCGTGCACTGATCGCGGCCGGTCTGGTCCCCGTCGCGCCGGGCGTGCCGCTCGACGCCGGACGCGTCGGTGCCGTGTACCGCGGCAACGGCTTCACCGTCGGTATCTCGTCCGACGACGGCGACGTGACCTACGTCGTCACCCCGGCGTCCGGTGGTTGACGTCAGGGATTCTCCTGATTCCGGTATCGCGGATCGGCGCTACGCTGGATCCATGGAGTTTCCGAAAGCACTGCTCGCCCCCGCCCGTCTCGGGCTGGCTGCGGCGGGCCTGGGTCTCGCCGCCGCCGAGGCCTCCTTGGGCGTCGCGCGGGACGCCGTCGCGATGGCCGCGGACACGATCGATCCCGGCTCCGCCGGCGGCACCCGCCACGAGAACCTGATCACCGCCGCGCAGCGCGTCCCCCACATAGTGCACCGCGTCTCCGACCTGCTCAGTGACGACGGCGCCATCCACCGCGTCGTGGGGCCCGGCGGCGCGGCCGATCGGGTGGCGGACCTGTTCGACGAGGGCGGCCCCGTCGACCGGGTGATCCGGCCCGACGGTCCGCTCGACCGTGCCACCCGCGAGGGTGGCATCGTCGACGCCTTCACCGCGGAGGACGGTGTGGTGCAGAAGCTCGCCGAGGTGACCGAGGCGATGAACAAGCTCACGCCGACGATCGCCGCCATGGGTCAGCGCCTGGGCGACATCGAGAACGTGGTCGGCGCGGCGAATACCGTCGCCGAGCCGGTGACCGATCTGCTGTCCAGCCTGCCGAAGTTCGCCCTGCGCACCGCGAGCGAGGTCGCGAAGGCGGCGCAGCCCCGCCAGCCGCGCCCGGCGCGCGTCGTCGCAGCTCCGACGGTCGCGGTGCCGCCCGCGGTCGTCGCGCCCGCGGTGGTCGTCGCTCCGGTCGTCGAGGTCGAGGCCTCCGAGCCGTCCCGAGCGCCGGCGGCGGACGACGAGGACGCGCGGTACTGACCGGCTACGCGCCGCTCGGGTCGAACGGCGTCTCCTGGTACACGCAGTAGTTCAGCCAGTTGCTGTACAGCAGGTTGCCGTGGCCGCGCCACCGGTTGGCCGGAGGCGCGGTGGGATCGTCGCCGGGGAAGTAGTGCGCCGGCGGCGCGACGGGGAGTCCCTGCTCGCTGTCCCGCGCGTACTCGCGGGCCAGCGTGTCCGCGTCGTACTCCGGGTGGCCCGTCACGTAGACCTGGCGGCCGTCCCGGCTGGCGGCCAGGTAGACGCCGGCCTCCTCGCTGACGGCCAGCACGTCGACCCGGCCGGTCGATTCGATGTCCGCCGCGGCGACGTCGGTGTGCCGCGAATGCGGAGCGAGGAACTCGTCGTCGAAACCAGTGACGACCGGCGACCGCGCATCGGTGAGCCGGTGCGGGAAGACGCCGGAGAGTTTCTGCGGCAGTTCGTGTTTGCCGACGCCGTAGTGATGGTAGAGCGCGGCCTGCGCGCCCCAGCACACGTGCAGGGTCGATTGCACGTTGGACCGGGTCCAGTCCAGGATCCGGGTCATCTCGGGCCAGTAGTCGACGTCCTCGAAGTCGAGACGCTCGATCGGCGCACCGGTGATGATGAGGCCGTCGAAGTGCTGGTCGGCCACCTCGTCGAAGGTGGAGTAGAACGAGTCGAGATGCTCCGACGCGGTGGTCCGCGAGACGTGGCTCGCGACCCGCAGCAGGGTCGCCTCGATCTGCAGCGGGCTGTTGCTGAGCAGGCGCAGCAGCTGGGTCTCGGTGGTGACCTTCATCGGCATCAGGTTGAGGATGGCGATCCGCATGGGGCGGATGTCCTGATGTCCCGCTCGGTCGTCGGACATGACGAAGACCTGCTCCGCGGCCAGGACGGCCCTGGCGGGGAGGTCGTGGGGCATGGTGACGGGCACGCGACCAGCCTAGTTCAACGACGATCCGGGCTCGTCCGCCCGGCGGCGTCCTCGGGGCGGGCGGCTACGTGTAGGACTTCGCGCAGATCGTGTAGACGGGGTCGTCGAAGAAGTAGCTGCGGTCCCACTCGCCGGAGCACCGGCCGGAGTCCTTGAGTCCGCCGACCACGGAGACCACGGTGATCGTTCCCGGCGCGCCGCACTGTGCGGCCGCCTTGATCCAGGTCCCGGGCACGGGAGCGGTGTAGCAGTAGTTCACGTTGAGGTTCGGCGTGAGGCAGTACCAGCGTCCCCGCGCGATCGAGGTCTGCTCCGCGCGGCACTTCTCGCCGGCGGGCATCACCTGCGTCACCTTGTACGGCGATCCACCGTCGTCGCAGTTGCCCACCTTGGGCGCCTCGGGCACGTCGTAGAGGCAGTCGTTGATGCGGAAGACGGCGCCGGCCCCCGTTGTGGCCGAGGCGGTGTCCTTTCCCGGATCGGCGCCGTTCGAGTCGCTCAGGAGCGCGGCGACCACGATCGCGGCGATGAGGGCGACCACCGACGCGACGGCGACGAGAGCCACGATCACGTTGCGGCCCTTGTTCGGCTTCTGCGGAGGGGGCGGGGCCGCTCCGGGCACCGGGCCCGGCGCGGCGGGCCCCCGGGGCGGGGTGGGCAGCGGGATCGCCTGGGAATAGGCCTGACCCGGCTGATTCGGATTCTGACCGCCGTACGGACCCGGTCCGGTCATGCGCCCGCCTTCTTCCCGGCCGCCTTCATCTCCTTCTTGTAGGCGCGCACCTTCTGCAGGGACTCGCCGTCGACGACGTCCGCGACCGAGCGGAACCCGGCCTTGCCGTAGTCGCCGACCGCCGTCGCCCAGCCGCGCGGCTTCACACCGAGCTGCTTGCCGACGAGTGCGGCGAAGATCTTGGCCTTCTGCGCGCCGAATCCGGGCAGCGCCTCGATCCGCTTGACGAGATCGGCGCCGGACGACGCCTCGGTCCAGATCCGCTCGGCGTGCCCGTCGTACTCGTCGACGACGATCTGGGCGAGGGTCTGCAGGCGCGCCGCCATGGCACGGCCGTACCGGTGGATCGCGGGGGGAGTGGTGCAGAGTTCCTCGAACCGCACCGGATCCGCGACCGCGATGTCGCGCGGGTCGATACTGCCGAACCTGTCGAGGACCTTCCACGGACCCGCGAACGCACGTTCCATGGGGAACTGCTGATCGAGAAGCATGCCCGCGAGCAGCGCGAACGGATGCTCCGAGAGCACCGCGTCCGACTCGGGTTCCCCCGTGATGTGCAACGTGACCGCCATGAGCGTCACTTTACTTCAGCCGTGCCTTCCCATACGGGGACCGACGCGGCCGCTAGGGTTGCACGTGACGGCCAAGGCGAGGCGAAACGAGGAGAAGCGGATGTCGAACATCGACTACGAGGTGCGCGACGAGGTCGCCCACGTGCGGATCAATCGTCCTGAGAAGCACAACGGGCTCACCCTGGACATGATCGACGACCTCGCGAAAGCCGCCGACCGTGCGAAGAACGACCGCTCGCTCCGCGCGGTGATCCTGTCCGGCGAGGGCAGCTCGTTCAGCTCGGGTCTCGACTTCGCCTCGGCCGGCAAGGAGCAGCGCCGCCTGCTCATGAACTTCGTGCCCAAGCGCATCTCGGCGGCCAACAACTTCCAGGCCGCCGGTTGGGCGTGGCGCAGCGTGCCCGCGCCGGTGATCGCCGTGGTGCACGGCCACTGCTACGGCGGCGGCCTGCAGATCGCTCTGGGTGCCGATTTCCGCTACGCCTCGACTGAGGCGGATTTCTCCGTCCTCGAGGCCAAGTGGGGCCTCATCCCCGACATGTCGATCTCGGCGTCCATCGCCCAGCTCACCACCATCGACGTGGCCAAGCGCCTCACCATGACCGGGGAGATGTTCACCTCGAAGCAGGCCCTGGACTGGGGGCTGGTCACGGGGGTCTCCGCCGATCCGATGAAGGACGCGCTGGAACTGGTCGAGAAGCTCAAGGAGCGCTCGCCCGACGCGGTGGCCGCGTCGAAGGCGTTGTTCGAGAACACCTGGTACAGCGGCTCGCGCCTGTCCTTCCCGGTCGAGCAGGCCCTGCAGCTGGGGCTCATCCGCGGCAAGAACCACGTGATCGCCCGCACCGCGGCGGCGAACAAGGAGAAGCCGGTCTTCATCGAGCGCCAGTAACGCCCCTCCCGATCGAACACCGTTTCCGTCCAGTGCGACCTGCGGTTCCGCCGCACTGAACGGTGTCCACTTGCGCAGGGGGGCAGCCGCCCGGGCGGACGCAGCCGTGATCGAACGCGAAGACCTGGCCCCGCCCCTGCGGGCCGTCAGCCGCCCGGGCGGACGATGCCGTGATCGGGGGCGAAAACCTGGCCCCGCCCCTGCGGGCCGTCAGCCGCCCGGGCGGACGATGCCGTGATCGAACGCGAAGACTATCGCCTCCGCGCGGTTGCGCACGCCGAGCTTGGTGAAGATTGAGCCGATGTGGCTCTTCACGGTGACGATCGAGATCACGAGCTCGGCCGCGATGTCGTCGTTCGACAACCCGCGCCCCACGAGCGCGAGCACGTCCACCTCCCGGGAGGTCAGCCGCGCCTGTTCGCCCGACGCTGCCGCGACCGCCGGTACGGCGGTCCGGTAGGTCTCGAGTACGCGGCCGGTGACGGCGGGGTCGAGGACCGCTTCCCCGGCCGCGACGAGGCGCACGGCGCGGATGAGCTCCTCCGCGGGTGAGTCCTTGAGGACGAAGCCGGACGCTCCCGCTCGGAGAGCCTCGGACAGCAGGTCGTCGTCGCGGAACGTGGTGAGCACGAGCACCGGCGGGGCGTCGGCGGTTGCGGTGAGTCGCCGCGTGGCCTCCATCCCGCTGACCCGCTTCATCCGCAGGTCCATCAGCACGACGTCGGGGGCGGTCTCCGCGACGGCGGTGGGTACCTCGTCGCCGTCGGCGCACTCGCCGACCACCTCGAATCCGTCGCGGAGGCGCAGGATCCGGCGCAGCCCCAGGCGCACCAGGTCCTGATCGTCGACGAGCAGCAGGCGGATCGGTCGATCGGTCACGGGCGGTCTCCTCGGATCGAATCGGCCGGACGGGATCCGGTCCCGGCGGGAAGCGTCGCTGCGACGAGCCATGTCCCGTCGACCGGTCCGGCCGCGAGGGTGCCGCCCGCGCTCTCCACACGGGCCCGCATGCCCTCCAGGCCGGAACCGCCGGGGGCGCGCCGCGCGCCGTCGGGCACAGGGCACGCGACCCGGACGCCGAGCCGTCCGTCCGGGTCGGGGCCGACGCGGACGGACACGTGCGCACCCGGCGCGTGTTTGACGGCGTTGGCGAGGGCCTCCTGCACGACCCGGAACGCGGCGAGGCCGGCACCCGCGGTGAGCCCGCTCGACGGTGACCGGTGCTCCAACCCGACCGCGAGCCCGGCGCGCTCGAACGAGGCGACCAGCTCGGGGATGTCGTCGAGGCCGGGCTGCGCCGCGTCGGCGCTGTCGGACCGGAGCAGCTCGATGGTGGTGCGGATGTCCTTCATCGCGACTCGGCCCTGGGTCTCGGCGTCGCGCAGAGCGTCCACGGCCTCGTCCCGGTCGTCGCCGGATTCGAGTGCCCGACGGGCCGCCGTGACGTTGAGCAGCACGACGGCGAGGGAATGTGCGACCACGTCGTGCACGTCGCCGGCGATGGCCGCCCGATCGAGCGCCGATCGCGTGGCCTGGGCTCGACGTTCGGCGCGCAGGAGGAGGAGCTGGTTCTGCATCAACTGACCGACGGCCGCACCGAAGGCGACGGTGAGGGCGATCATCCAGGCCTGGTGGATGGCGCCGAGCGCCCCGGCCGTCACGACCACGGCCTCGTACGCCAGGAGGTGCACGGCTGTCACCCGGATCGGTGTCACGGCCGCGACCTGGGTGATGGCGACCACCAGGATCAGGGGGACCACATCGAGGGTCGTGGGTACCGACCAGAAGAGGGCGGCCGAGACGAGGGTGGCGACGGAGTGCGCGGTGAGGGAGAGGTGGTCGGTGCGCACGAGCGTGGCGACCGAGTGGGTCAGCGAGAGCACGGCCGCCACGGCCAGGAACACCCATTGGAGGCCCTCCGGCCTCGCCAGGACGCGCGGCAGGATCGCCTCGACCACGAGCGCGAGCATCGCCGCCTCGGTGATCATCATGTAGTACGGCGGGTATTCGTAACCGATCGCGGCGAAGGCGCGCGCGTACCGCGCCTCCAACCACCGCAGCCAGCGCATGAGCCCGATCGTAGTCCCGCCGGGATGTGGGGTCCTCCACCCGTGGGCGGAGGCCGGTGCCCGCCCCCGGGCGAACCCGAATCCCGTCCTGGGCACGCTGACCTGCGCGGTCTGTCTTCGTAGCGTCGACAGTGACTCGGAACACACACCGGGCGTCGGGAGAAGGAGAAGGCCATGATCACCGTTCTCGTCATCGCAGCGTTCGTCGTCGGCATCGTGTGGCTCACGCACGACAGCGACGGCCTCGACTTCGCCGCGCGCGACATCCACCGCGCGATGGCCGAGCGCGACCACCGGACCGGGCCGCTCGGCACCGTCGTTCCCTGACGATCCGCTGCACCGCCCGCACGTCGTGCCCGACGTGCACAATCGACGTAGGAGGACGATATGACCACGATCACACGCACCGTCCGATCCGGCATCGGCAGTGGGCTCGGCGGCACCGTCGCGCGCACCCTCTCGATCCCGGAACCCGCTTGGCACCTCCGCGATCCCGCCCGCGAAGGCATCAGCGGCGGGACCTCCGACCAAGCGGGCCCGGTCGACGAGGCGGGCGCGGCCGACCTGTGCTCCGCGCCCGCGCTCCCGATGGGGCCGCTGCGTGCGTCACTGAGTTACACGCTGCGCGAGGGCGACGTGATCTTCCGCGCGGTGGACCGGTACGGCGACGTCTTCCGATCCGAGTTCGCGGGCGGCCCGGGGCGGATCGTCATGGTGTCCAATCCCGCGCACATCGCCTCGCTGATGTCACGGCCCGACGGTGCGCCGTCGGCGACCCGGTTCTCGCCGCTGCGTCCCATCGTGGGGCCGGACTCGGTGCTCACGGCGGTCGGCCCGCGGCACAAGCAGCAGCGGGGCCTACTGCTGCCGCAGTTCCACGGGCGCGCGGTGATCGAGTATCACCAGCGCATCGACGCGGCCACCGCGCGCCGGATCGACGAGTGGACGCCGGGGGGAGCCGGTGGCGCTGGCCGACATCGGGCAGCAGATCACGCTCGACGTGATCATGTCGGCGGTCTTCGGCATCGACGACGAATCCGGCGCGACTCGGGCCGAAAGCGCGGTGCGGTCGTCCATGATCCGACTGCTGCACCTGTCGACGCACCCGCTCGCGACCGTGGTGCAACTGGTGAACGCGCGCAGCCGAGAGCCGCGCGGAGTCCTGAAGATGGTGCTCCGCCCCCTGGACGCGGCGATCTACGCCGTGATCGCCGAGCGGCGTCGCGAGGGCGCCGACGGTCCGGACGGCGGGGGCCGCTCCGACATCCTGACGGTGCTCATGGCGGCGCGCGGGGACGACGGTGCGCCCCTGGGCGACAGCGAGATCCGGGACGAGCTGCTCACCCTCGTGCTCGCGGGGCACGAGACGACGTCGAACTCGGTGGCCTGGACCTTCGAGCGTCTCACCCGGAACCCCGAGGTGTACCGCCGCGCGGTCCTCGCCGCGCGCGAGGACGACGAGGCCTATCTCGAGGCGCTGATCAACGAGTCGATGCGCAGTCGCCCGGTGGTGCCCGTGGTCGCGCGGGAGCTGCTGTCGGACTGGCAGTTCGGGCCCTACATCGTCGATCGCGGCGTGATCGCGCTGATCTCGATCCTGCTGCTGCACCACCGGGAGGAGCTGTACCCGCGGCCGTACGCCTTCGATCCCGAGCGGTTCCTCGGCGTCAAGCCCTCGCCGCAGAAGCTGATGCCCTTCGGCGGTGGCAACCGCCGCTGCCTCGGCGCCGGGCTGGCGATGGCGGAGCTGCGGGTGGTGGTCACCCAGATCCTCAAGCGCGTGGACCTCGCGATGACCGACGCGCCCGCGGAACAGCCGAAGCACCGCAACGTCACCATGATCCCGGGGGCCGGCGGCCTGGTGACCGCACTCGCCCGCGATTGAGCGTGGCGGGCGAGGGCTAGGCCCGCGTTCCCCGCTCGTCGCCGAGCCGGATCGGGGCGATGTCGGCGAAGACGTCGCCCGGTCCGGGATTGGTCGACGGCGCGCTCCCGCCCAGGTGGTGCACAACGCCCCAGACCGCGTTCAGCGCGGTCTGCAGGGCGCCCTCGGCCCACCCGGCGGTCCACGAGATGTCGTCGCCGGCGAGGAAGAAGCCGCGGTGTCGCGGATCGAGCTTCTCCTGCATGAAGTGGGTGTAGAGCCGCTCCTGGTACCGGTAGTGCCCCGGCAGGTTCGCCTTGAAGGCGCCCATGAAGTACCGCTCCGTCTCCCACGAGACCGTCTTCGGGGTGGCGATGATGTGGCTGCGGATGTCCACGCCCGGGTAGATCTCGCCGAGCGACTTGAGCATCAGGTCCAGCCGCGCGTTCACGTCCAGCGGCAGCACCTTCAGCGAGTCGTCGGACCAGGTGTACGACAAGCAGATCACGCCGGGACGATCCGGCCCGTGGTCGAGCAGATAGGTGCCGCGGCTCATCCGGTCGGTGAGCGTCATCGACATCGTGTCGCGGCCCGTCGCCGGATCGACGTCGCGCCAGAACGGGCGGTCGACGAGGGCGAAGACTTTCGAGCTGCCCATGTAGTGGGTGCGCTCCACCGCGGTCCAGTGATCGATGGGGAGCAGGTCGTCGTCGCAGTCGATGGTGTTGAGCAGCATCCACGCCTGGCCCGTGAAGATCGCGGCCGGGTAGGTGCGGGTCTCGCCACCCGCGTCGACGAGGGTGTAGCGCGGCGCGCCACCGGGCCCGGCCGTTCGGCGGATCTCCGTCACGGCGGGCCGGTGTGCGCCGCCGTTGAGGTCCCGCACGGACCGCGCTCCGTCGAACGTGTCCTCCCAGAGGTGCTTCGGCAGCCGGTCGGCGCCGCCGACGATGGCGCGGTGGTGGTCGTCGGCGGCGGTGCAGGTGACGCGGAGGATTTCCAGCATCGAGTTGGGGTAGTCGGTGTCCCAGCCGCCGGTGCCGAATCCGACCTGTCCGAACAGTTCCCGGTGCCGGAACGAACGGAAGTGCTTCGACGCGGTGAGGAAGCCGTAGAAGGTCTGGTCGTCGAGTTCCTCGACCAACCGCGACCACACGGCCCGGATGCGGCCGGCATCGCGGGCGCGGATCGCGTCCTGGAGCTCGGCGGCGTCGGCGTAGTCGGCGAGCGTGGCGTCCCAGGCGCGGGCGACCTCGGCGAACTCCGGCGGCAGGTCGGCGGCGGTGCGTGCGTAGTGGCTGCGGCCCTTGAGGTCGATGACGGTGCTGGGCGTGGCCTCCGCCAGCGGGTTCGGGAAGTCCTCCGTCCGCAGCCCGGCGAGGTCCAGGTAGTGCTGCAGGGTCGTCGACGAGGGCGGGAAGCGCATGGCGCCCATCTCCGCCACGAGGTCGTCGTCGTAGCCCTCGAAGCGCTCGCTGCGCATCCGCCCGCCGATCCGGTCTGCCTCGTACACCACGGGTTTCAGGCCGATCCGGGCCAGCTCGTAGGCGGCGGTGAGGCCGGCGAGGCCCGCGCCGATCACCGCGACCTCGGTGCCGCGCACGGCCTCGGGGACGGTGCCGAGCCCGTCGGGGTGGGTGACCCAGTCGTCGTAGGCGAACGGGAAGTCCGGGCCGAACATGGTCAGCGGCGCGTCCGATCCGGACGGGCCGTGGGCGGGCATGGCGGGTTGGGTCATGCGGGCTCCTCGGGTGGCGGTGCTCAGTACAGGTCGCTGCGCCGGTCGCGCAGGTAGGTGTTCGCGATGCGGGCCTCGCGCAGGGCCTCGACATCGGCGGAGAAGATCAGGAGTTCCTCGCCGCGGCCCGCGCGGGTCACGACGTCGCCGTCGGGCCCCGCCGCGGTGCTCAGGCCGCAGTACTCGAGCGAGGTCTCGCGTCCGCAGTGGTTGGTGTAGGCGATGTACAGCTGGCTCTCGAAGGCGCGCACCGGCACGACCTGTTCGGCGATCCGGCCGAAGGGCTCCATCAGGCCGGTCGGGATCAGCAGCAGGTCGGCGCCGGCGTCCGCGTGGGCCCGCACGGCCTCGGGGAACTCGACGTCGTAGCAGATGAGCAGCCCACAACGCAGATCGCCGAGGTCGAACTGCACGGGCAGCTCGGCGCCGGGGGCGAAGACGGCGCGGTCGAGATCCCCGAACAGGTGGGACTTGCGATAGTGCGCGAGCTCGGCCCCGTCGGGCCCGATCACGGTGGCGGCGTTGAACACCAGGTCCCCGTCGCGTTCGGGGTACCCGGCGACGACCGTGATGCCGTGGCGGCGCGCGATGGCGGCGATCGCGTCGTGGTACTCGCCGCCGCGCGGGCGGGCGAGTTCCCTCGCGGCCGCGCCGATGTCGTAGCCGGTGACCGACAGCTCGGGCGTGATGAGTATCTGCGCGCCGGCGGCCGCCGCGCGGGCGGCCGCGCCGTCGATCGCCGCCAGGTTCCGCGCGACGTCCGGCTCGGGCCCGAGTCCCTCCGGGCCCTGGTACATCCCGACGGTGATCGTCATCGCGCGGCCTTCATGAGGTCCGTCTCACCGCGGAGCCGCGAGTTCCGGTAGCCGTACGCGAAGTACACGGCGAGGCCGACGAGGGTCCACAGCCCGAAGGCGATCCATGTGGGCGCCTTCATCTGGAACATCAGGACGACGCAGAACACGACCCCGAGGACGGGGACGAGCGGGAACAGCGGCGTCTTGAACGTGCGGGGCAGTTCGGGGCGGCTGTAGCGGAGCACGATCACGCCGATGTTGACCAGCGCGAACGCGAACAGGGAGCCGATCGAGGTGGCGTTCGCCAGCTCGCCGAGCGGGACGAGGCCCGCGAGCAGCGCGACCAGGGTGCCGACGATGAGGATGTTGCGGACGGGCACGAAGGTGCGCGGGTTGACCTTGGCGAAGACCGGCGGCACGAGACCGTCGCTGCCCATCGTGTAGAGGATGCGGGTCTGGCCGTACATCACGGCGAGCACGACGCTGGCGATGGCGATCACCGCACCGATCGACAGGATCACCGACGGCCAGGTGCTCTGTGTGACGTCGGTCAGGATCTTCGCGAGCGAGGCCTCGGTGCCGCCGAACTCCTGCCAGGGCATCGCGCCGACCGCGGCGAGCGCGACGAGACAGTAGAGCACGGTGATGATGCCGAGCGAGAGGATGATCGCGCGCGGGAGATCGCGAGTGGGATTCTTCGCCTCGTTGCCCGCCGTGGAGGCGGCGTCGAAGCCGATGTAGGAGAAGAAGACCATCGCGGCCGCAGCGGTGACCCCGCCGACGCCGAAGGGCATGAAGGGCTCGAGGTTGCCCGCGTCGAACGCGGTGAACGCGATGGCGCAGAAGAAGACCAGCACGCAGACCTTGAGGATCACCATCGCGGTGTTGAGCCGCGCGCTCTCCGTGGCACCGCCCACCAGCACCAGGCAGGCGAGCGCGACGATCACCATCGCGGGGATGTTGACGACGCCGCCGTCGCCGGGCGGGGCGGCGAGCGCCGTGGGCAGCTCGACGTCGAACAGGGTGCGCAGGAGCTCGTTGATGTACTGGCCCCATCCGACGGCGACGGCGGCGACGGAGACCCCGTACTCGAGCAGCAGACACCACCCGCAGACCCACGCGAAGAGCTCACCGATCGTCGCGTAGGCGTAGGAGTAGGAGCTGCCCGAGACGGGGATGGTGCCCGCCATCTCCGCGTACGAGAGAGCGGAGAACAGTGCGGTCACCGCCGCGAGGATGAACGCGACGATCACCGCGGGTCCGGCGTCCGGCGTCGCCTCGCCGAGGATGACGAAGATGCCGGTGCCGAGCGAGGCGCCGATCGACAGCGCCGTCAGGTGGCCGAGACCCATCGACCGCTTCAGCTGGGGGCCTTCGTGTTCCGCGGCGCTGTCGCGCAGGATGCGGTCGACCGGCTTGCGGGCGAGGAGCCCCGCCGTGAACGGGCTCACCGGGCGTTCACCGCGAGCACGGAGAGCAGCTCGTAGGCCACGTGCGCGGCCGCGATGCCGGTGAGTTCGGCGTGGTCGTAGGGCGGCGCGACCTCCACCACGTCGGCGCCCACCACGTCGGTGCCCACCAGTGCGCGGATCGTGTTCAGGAGCTCACGGCTCGTCATGCCGCCGGCCTCGGGCGTACCGGTGCCGGGGGCGTGCGCGGGATCCAGGACGTCGATGTCGACGGAGACGTAGACGGGGCCGCCGGCACCGTCGGGCCCGGCGAGGCGTCGGCGCATGCGCTCGATCACGCTGTCGAGTCCGTCGTTCTCGTAGTCGTCGGACCGGATCACCTGGAAGCCGAGGACGCCGTCGGCGGTGAGGTCCTGCTCGCCGTAGAGCGGGCCGCGGATGCCGATGTGCATGGAGCGTTCCAAGTCGATCAGGCCCTCTTCGCTGGCCCGACGGAACGGGGTGCCGTGCGCGTACGGCGCGCCGAAGTAGGTGTCCCAGGTGTCGAGGTGGGCGTCGAAGTGCAGGACGGCGACCGGCCCGCGATCAGCGGCCACGGCGCGCAGGATCGGCAGTGCGAGAGTGTGATCGCCGCCGAGGGTGAGCACCTTCGAGCCGGCGCCGCGCAGGCGTCCGATCTCGGTCTCGACGGTGCCGAGCGCCTCGACGATGTCGAAGGGGTTCACCGCGAGGTCGCCCGCGTCGGCGACCTGGTGCACGGCGAACGGGGAGACGTCGAGCGCGGGGTTGTAGGGCCGCAGCAGCTTCGACGAGGCCCGGATGTGCCCGGGGCCGAACCGTGCGCCGGGGCGGTAGCTCACGCCGGAGTCGAAGGGGATGCCGAGCACCGCGACGGCGGCGGAATCGACCTCGTCGAGGCGGGGCAGGCGGGCGAAGGTGGTGGGGCCGCAGTAGCGCGGGACGAGGCTCGCATCGACCGGGCCCCGCGGTCCGGGCTGGGGCTGATTGTCGTTAGGCACGGATGGATCCTCTCGCAGGGGCTGCTTTTGTGGGCCGGATCACATAGTGTGGGACATCGACCGACTTGTCAACTCGAGTTTCCTGAAAGGAAACAATTGTTGGATGTGATTGCTCCGGGTGTGGATGCCGTTCTCCCCGTGCCGGATCAGGTGGGCGCGGCGCTCAAGGCCGCCCGTCGCTCCCGACGCCTCACGCTCGCGGACGTCGCGGAGCTCGTGGGCGTCACCAAGGGCTACCTGTCGAAGGTGGAGCGCGGGCTCGCGGCACCGTCGATGGCAGTCCTCGTCCGGACGTGCGAGGTGCTCGACGTCCCCGTCGGCTCGCTGTTCGACGGTGGCGCGGCCGGTTCGGTCGTGCGGGCCGACGCCTACCCGCCCGTGCGGTTCGGCGGCGACGGTCTGGCGGAGTTCCTGCTCACGCCGTCGGGGGAGCAGCGCGTCCAGGTGCTGCTCAGCGAGATCGAGCCGGGAGGCGGCAGTGGCGACGAGGCCTACGCGCTGCCCGCCGAGGTCTCGTTCGTCCTCGTGCAGCGCGGCGTGCTGCGCCTGGCCTTCCCGCCGGAACCGGGAGTCGAGCTGGCCGTCGGGGACGCGATGACCTTCGACCCCGGCCGGCCGCACACCTTCGCCGCCGGCGCCGACGGGGCCCGCGTGCTGTGGGTGATGGCGCCGGCGCTGCCCGCCAGACGTCAGACCTAGGAGCCGGTGAACCGGGGTGCGCGTTTATCGAGCATCGCGGCGACCGCTTCGTGGTGGTCGGCCGTGGAGTGGGCGATCGTCTGCATCGCCGCGGAGAGCTCGAGCAGCGCGTCCAGGCTCTGGTGCTGCCCCTCGCGCAGCAGACGCGTGGTCATGCGCAGCGCCTGCGGCGGGTTGGCTGCGACGCGGTCCGCGAGGGTGCGGGCGGCGGCGAGCAACTCGTCGGGTTCGACGACGCTGGAGACCATGCCCCAGTCGAGCGCGGTCTGCGCATCCACCGCATCGCCGGTGAAGGCCATCTCCGTGGCCCGCGCCATCCCGACGATGCGCGGGAGCAGCCACGCGCCGCCGTCGCCCGGGATGAGTCCCACCTTGACGAAGCTCTCCGCGAAGACGGCCTTCGTGGACGCCACCCGCAGGTCGCACATCATCGCCAGGTCGCAGCCCGCGCCGATCGCGGGGCCGTTCACCGCGGCCACCGTCGGGACCTCGCAGTGGTACAGCGCGCGCGGGATGCGCTGGATCCCGTGCCGGTAGCCCTGGCGCTGCTGCGCCGCGGTGCCGCCGAACATGCCCTCCTTGTCGCGCATGTGCTTGACGTTGCCGCCGGAGCTGAACGCCGAACCGGCTCCGGTCAGGATCGCCACGCGCACCTCGTCGTCGCAGTTCACGTCGTCGACGGCGCGCTCGATCGCCGCGATCATCGCCTCGTCCGAGACGGGATTGCGGGCCGCGGGATCGTTCAGCGTCCAGGTGACGACGGGGCCGTCGCGCTCGATCAGGAGTGGTTCGGTCATGGGGGAGACCCTATGCCTTCGGGATCCGCGACGGGGGCGTGCCGAACTCGGCCGTGAACGCGGCGGTGAAGGCCGCGGGCGTCGAGTAGCCGAGGCGGCTCGCGGTCTCCGTCACGGTCGCGGTGCGGAGCAGGGGCAGGGCCGCGAGGAGCCGCGCGCGGCGTCGCCACATGGCGGGGCTGGAGCCCGTCCCGGCGCGGAAACGGGCGGTGAAGGCCCGTTCGCTGCGGCCGCACCGGGCCGCCCATGCGGCGTTGTCCACGGCGACGTCCGGTGCGGCGAGGTACGCACGACAGAGCTCGCGCAGCTCCGGATCGGCCGGAAGCGGAACGTGCAGGGGGAGCGGTGTCAGCGCCGTGATCTCGTGCAGGAGCAGCGTGGTGATCGCGGCGTCGCGACCGCTCTCGTCGCGGTCGGCCTCGATGTCGACGGCCGCGAGGAGGAGTTCGCGGAGCAACGGCGTCACCTCGACGACGGTGCACCGGGCGGGCCACCAGGGCACCGCGGCCGGCTCGAGGTAGAGGCTGCGCGTGCTGACGCCGCAGTAGCGGACGCCGTGCGGCACCCCGGGCGGGATCAGGACGGCGCGATCGGTCGGCACTGTCCACGCGCCGTCCGCGGTGTCGACCTCCATTACGCCCGTCGCGGCGTAGAGGAACTGCGCGCGGCGGTGGGTGTGCCGCTCCTGGCGATGCCCGTCCGGGTAGTCGGTGCCGATCGCGAGGACGTCGCGGGGGAGGGTGTCGAGATCGTCGATGGGAACGTTCCGCATGACCCCAGTCTGCCGTGTTTCGAAAGTTGTCCACCGACCATCGATTGCCGGGGGAAGTGCGGTCGGGTGGACTCGGAGGAGTGAGTGCACTGATCCTGGTTCTGGTCGGCGTCGCGTCGGGGATGACGACGGCGTTGTTCGGCTTCGGCGGCGGCTTCGTCGCGGTCCCTGTCCTCGTGTGGGCGGACGCGGCGCTCGGTGAGGACGCGGCGCGCGTCGCCGTGGCCACGTCCTCGGTTCTCATGGTGATCGCCGCGGCGGTGGCCACGGTGTCCACTCCGCCCGCCGTGCTCGCCCCGTTACGGGGGAGTGCGCGCCTGCTCGGCCTGCTGGCGTTCGGCGGCGCGCTCGGAGCCCTGGCGGCGCGGCACGTGCCGGGTGACGTCATCGCGGCGGGCTTCGTCGCGTACCTGCTGCTGACGATCGCCTCGGTCACCGTTCGGCCCGGCTTCCTGGAGCCCGCCGTCGACGGGGCGCGGCCCGTTCCCACGGTGGCGGGACTTCCGATCGGGGCGGTCGCGTCGTTCCTCGGCGTGGGCGGCAGCGTGGTGACGGTGCCGATGATGCGGCGCAACGGCCACCGCATGGCGGTGGCGACGGCACTGGCGAACCCGTTGACCCTCGCCGTGGCGTTGCCCGCCACGACGGTCTTCCTGCTCCTGTCCGGCGGACGGCCCGTCGGCGCGGGGCCGGGATTCGTGGGCGCCGTGGACGTGCGCGCCGCACTCGCCCTACTGGTGGGCTCCCTGCCCGTGATCGTGGTGCTGCGCCGCCGCGGCCCGCGCCTGTCCGATCGCGCGCACGCGCGCTGGTACGTCGGGCTGCTGGTAGTGGTCACCGTCGCGATGGCGGCGACGCTGCTCCGCTAGTGGCTAGGCCGGCCAGTCGATCGCGAAGCGGCGCGCCAGCACCCGTTCGCCCGCCGGGGTCACCCGGACGGCGCGGTAGGTGGGGAGGCGCTCCGCCCAGCCGGCGGCGAAGAACCGATCGCACAGCGCCCGTCCGGCACCGCCCGCGAGGTGGTGGCGGGTCTCCGTCCAATCGATGCAGTACCGGACGAGGGGGCGGCCGGCACCGTCGGGCAGCGCGACCCCGAGGTCGGTGAGGAATGCGCGCCCGTCGTCGGTGAGGCGGTAGTCCACTTCCTGTCCCGCGGACGCGGGACGGTCGGCACCGTCGTCGTGGAAGAGGCCGTCGCCGCCCGTGATCCGGCCGTGGTCGAGGAGCGAGCCCATGAGCGCGACGCCGAGCCGGCCGGCGAAATGGTCGTAACAGGTGCGAGCGGTGCGCAGCCGCTGCGCGCGCGTGGTCGCCTTCAGTGAGCTGACGGGCTGGGACGGGGCGAAGGCGGCGAGCCGCTCGACGAGGTCGGCGACCTCGGGCCCGGCGATCCGGTACCAGCGGTGGCGGCCCTCCGAGCGGACGGCGAGCAGCCCACCGTCGACCAGTTTGCGGAGGTGGCCGCTCGCGGTCGGGCGGGAAACGCCCGCCTCGTCGGCCAGGACGCCCGCGGCGAGCTCGCGACCGCCCAGCAGCGAGAGGAGTATTCGACTGCGCGTGCGATCGGCGAAGAGCTCGCCGATGCCGGCCAGGTCCGCGTCACCCGACATCGCAGCCCGCCTCCGTCCGATTCGTCGCAGTGGCGCCGATGCTGGTGCACACCCCGACCACGAGTATGGCCGCGACCGTCGCGAGGGTCAGCGCCAGTGCGCTCGAGGACCGGCCCGCGGCGTTGTACAACGCGCCGAAGCCGGCGACGCCGAGCGCGCCACCCGCCTGCCGGGCGCAGTTGAGCACGGCACCCGCGAGACCCGCGTGGTCGACGGGGGCCGCGCTGAGCGCGACCGCGGTCATGGCGGGCATCGCGAGGGAGCCGAGCCCGATCAACCCCATCCCGATGACGACTGCGGCGGGGTGCGCCGCCCCGAGGGCGACGACGACCGCCCCGACCGCCGCGCTCGTGAAGCCGGCGACCATCGGCGCCCGGGGCCCGGTCCGCGCGGTGACGAAGCCGCTGGCGATGGAGCCGAACGCGACCACGACGGTCATCGGCAGGATCGCCGTGCCGGTCTGCAGGACGGAGAAGCCGTGGACGTCCTGGAGCGCCAGGCCGACGACGAGCAGCGCGCCGTAGAGCGCGAAGTTGAAGACCAGCCCGGTCACCACCGCTCCACGGAACGGCCCCGGCGCCAGCATGCCGCGCGGGATCATCGGCGCGGTGGCGGTGCGCTGTGCCGCGCGGAATGCCCAGGCGGCGGCGGCCGTCGCGACGAGGAGTGCCAGCGCGAGCCCGGCGCGCGCCTGCCCGAGTTCGATCAGCCCTGCGGTGCCGAGGCCGAGGGCGACGGCGCCCACCGTCGCGCCGCGGATATCGAGCGGACGGGAGTGTCGGGGTGAGTCCGGCACCGTGACCAGCACGGCGATGCCGGCCAGGATCGCGATCGGCGTGCCCACCCAGAACACGGCGCGCCAGCCGGTGCTCGCGGCGAGTAGTCCGCCGATCGGCGGTCCCGCGGCGAAGCCGGCACTGGCGATGCCGCCCCACACCCCGAGCGCGCGGGCGCGCTCCGCAGTGCCCGGGTACAGCTCGCCGATCATCGCCAGGGAACTCGGCAGGATCATCGCCGCGGCCACGCCCTGCAGCACCCGCGAGGCGATCAGCGCGGGCCAGGCGGGAGCGAGTGCGCACGCCGCGGTGGACAGTGCGAACAGCGCGAAACCGAGGACGCAGACCCTCCTCCGTCCGAAACGGTCCGCCGCAGGGCCCGCGAGCAGCATCAGTGCCGCGAACGGGATCGCGTACCCGTCGACCGCCCACTGCGCGAGCCCGAGGCCGCCGCCCAGGTCGCGGGTCATGGACCCCAGGACGACGTTGACGACGGTGGCGTCGAACTGGATCAGTCCGAACGCCACCGACAGGGCGAGGAGGGCGACGGTGCGCCGCCGTGCGGAGGACATGTTCCCCAGCCTGGTGCCGAAACGGTTCGGCCCCCGCCGAACGATCGGGCACCGCAGATGACGAAAGCCCCGGCCGGGGCCGGGGCTTTCGCGTGGGAGCGGGCGACGGGAATCGAACCCGCGTAGCTAGTTTGGAAGACTAGGGCTACGGCGCTATTCCTCACTGTTGCCCCGCTGGTCAACGTGATTTAAGGATACCCTTTGTGATACCCAACGTTACACTATCCGTCGAATCCGCACCCGCCCGCAGGCACGCCCGACGCACCACGGATCGCAGCCACGATCCGGGCATCACCGTCGTCATCACGCACCCCATCACCGAGGGTGGCGACGTAGTAGTCGTGCAGCATCTCGGCGACGAGGTCCATACCTGTTAGACGCACCAGCGCGAGGATCGGTTCCGTGTCACACTCAGGCGTATCCTTTGGGGCATGGCCGAAAGCGCTGACTCACGATTGAGGAGTTTCTAGCGTGGCTGGATTCGTCGAGCGAATCGACTGAGTCGCTACGGAAGCAGGCAAGGTACTTCGATGACCACGGCGACCCAGGTGCCGCCTGGGAAGCGTCGGTGCAGTACGCCGCACGGTCTCTCCGAGAGCGCATGGGCACGCCCGACAGGTCCGCCTTGTAGCTGTCGGTGGCCGCGCGTACGGTCCGGGGCATGCTGAGCGTGGAGGTTATCCCCAAGGGGTGTGAGCGGTGCGGTAGCCCGTTCGGTCCTCACCGCGTGCTTGTCGGCTGGGACAACCAGCACCAGCCCGCGCCGTGCCGGTCGTACGAATGCAGGGCGTGCGGGCATGTGATGCACGTCGAACAGATCAGGCGGGTGGAGCGGCCCTGACGCTGGATCAGATCAGCACGGCAGGAAGGGCCGGTGTGTACGGAGCGCCGTCGCTCAATCTGGCCCATGTGTCGCGCCCGACGGTGCGGCACTCCACGCCGTTTGCATCCCTGGCGTGCACGTCGACCGGCAAGCCGACAAGATCCGAGGATTCAAGTGGGTATTCCCACCATCTGTCGGTGGTGTCGCGCGCGCTCACGCATATTGGCATGCCTCCATTCTAGCGAAGGACGTACCTGCGTCGCCATTGCCGGAGAACGCGCGAAAGCCGCCCACCCGATGAGGGGTGGGCGGCGCGTCAGTGAGAACTAGCAGGGGAAGGCTGTGATGCCTCAAGCTCCGGTGTTGCTGGTGTAGATCGCCTTCTTCTCCCGCGTCCACGCCCCACAGGCCGTGCACTTGAGGCGTTGGTACTTGCCCTGCGTGGTGATGGCGAACCCCTTCTTGATGAGGTGCACCGACCCGCAGTTACGACAGCGAGTGCCGCCCTGGAACAGCGCCATGTTGATGCCCTGGATCCACGGACGCATACGGTCGAAGATCTGCTCCGTCAATCGCACGTCCTGCACGTTGTAGCGGCGCATGATCTTGCGGGCATCTTCAACGTCGTCGGCGTCCTCCATGATGGACCGCCACAACCCGATGCCCTGATGGTTGACCTTCTGCCCGATGCCAAGTTCTCGCGCGTACCAGTCGAGCTTGTTGGAGAGGAACCGGAACCGCTTCTTCGCGGTGAGCATGAGGTCTATGTCGCGGTGCGGCGACGGCGGCTCGAGACCGACCTTGAGGAACTCACCGTTGAGCCACGGCACATCGAAGCGTTGGCCGTTCCAGGAGATGATGTAGTCGGCTTCGTCCATGAGCTGATGGATCGCTTTGAGCATTCCTTCGCGGCCTTGGCTCCACTCGGACAGGAAGAACACGTCTCGGCTTCCGTGCCATTTGGCGGCGAGGCAGAGGATGCGTGGCCCTTCGATGACGTTGCCGATGCCGATGACCTTCTGGAAGAGGCTGTAGGTGTAGACGGTGGCGGGGGCTGTCTCGATGTCGAGGGTGAGAATGCGGGGGTCGGACATCTGATTGTCAGTCCTTCTGCCTTGCGGCTGGAGTTGTAAAGCCTGGGGGCTTACCCCGGCACGCAGGGGTGCTGCGCGCCGGGGGAGGGCTGGCTAGTGGGGGAGCGGGATGCCGGCGAGGAGCTGTCCGACCTGCGGGGGCAGTGCAGCGGCGACTACCGGGGGCACGACCTCGCCGACGTTGCGGGCGGCGGTGCCTCGAGCGACTGCGGGCGGGGTCCACTGCTTCTGCACCTGACCGCTGACGAACGGCTCGATCGGCGACAGCTGCCGAGGCGTCGGCACCTTCACGGGCACCTTCACCACCTCGGGGATAGCCGGCGCACTGGGCGGGGTGTGGTTACCGGGCGCCGGGTTGATCTCGTGCGGCGCGTAGTTGTGCGCGCCGGTCACCCAGCCGATCGCGGTGTTGATCGCATGGATGGGATCCTGCAGTGGGTTCCCCAGGTTGCAGACGGGGTCGTTCGCGCGGCAGACGTTGCTCGTGGGGATCGGGGACGCAGGCCGCGGACCCTGATTGGTCCACCACCCAGGGACCGAAGGCAGCACCGACGCGAGTCCGCCGGGGGCTCGAGGATCACCGATCAGCACGACGTTGACGTTCCGCATCCCCGGGTTCTGGTCGCGCCAGTCTCCTGCGATCTGCGCGCCACCACTGAACCCGTAGACCGACACGTGGCTGCTGGGGCACTGGGTGCGGAAGCTGTTCACGGCGTTGGTGAGGTTCTGTCGGCCGACGCGCTGTGCGTTGTCGTCGACGGTGCCGGGATACCAGACGTTGGTGCGCGGCCCGAGCGGCACACCCGGCGTGTACACCCCGGTCGGGTCGCCGGTGCCGCCGACAGCGAAGTTCATCGTCGCGGGGCACGGTGCGGCCTGCGCTGCCGGCGGGTCCGTGATGACGGCGAGGCCCATGAACAGGACGAACGGGATTGAGCAGCCTGCGGTGAAGCGGGCGGGGTAGTTGGGGACGGACATGAGGCACCTCCGTGGTGCGCTGGTGCCCCGTTCACAGTCGCTGGGTCCGAGGTGGCGAGGCGGCGCTCGGCGCGACAAGTAGCCCCGCGCCGGTCTGCTCTGGCGCGGGGCTGTCGGTATGAAGTTGTGGTTAGGCGGAGCGTCCGAGGTCGCGGATATCCCGGTACCGGGCGCGGTACTGCTCGATCTCGGTGACGCCGTGAGTGGCGAGCGCGTCGAGCAGGTCGAGTGTCAGCTCGCCGAATCGGTCACATCGGCGGCGACACAGTGCGGCCTCTTCCTGAACGATTCGCAGCTTGTCGTCGATGTACTCGAACTCACGCTTGTTGATCGAGCTGATTCGCTCCGACAGGTCGATGTCGGACGCTTGCAGTTCGCGTTTGGTCTTCCCTCGCGTTGTGATCCATCGGATGAGTTCGGCGAATGCGACCGACCCGACCATCGCTGCGACAAGTTCAGGTATCCCCATCTGCTTGGTCCTCCTGGCTGAGAAGTTCGCGGAGGATGGACCGAATTTCTACAGCCCTGAATCCGAGATAGGTTCCGAATGCCACGACGAGCCATGTGGCGAATGTGGTGGGTGGGCCGCCGTTGTTGGTTGCTACGGCGGCGACATAGGTGGCGCAGGCGGCGAGGAGTGAGAGTGCGCCGACCTGCTCGAGCTTGAGTGAGTCGTCGAGGTCAAGCCGTGTCACATAGAGGGCTGCAAGGATCGAAGCTGACCCGATGAGCTGCAACCCGATGAACGCCCACGCGAACCATCCGCTTGTGGTGACGACGATTGATTCGGGTGCGCCTGCTGCGAGTTGGATGATTGATGCGAGGGTTCCGAAGGCGACGCAGAGGCGGTACAGCGGGAAGCTTCCACTGTCGACTTTGCGTCGTCCTTCGATGTACCGCTTCATGAGGTCTTCGGGGTATGAAGTGCCGCGGTTCCGCCGATGAGGATGGTGGCGGCGAGGGACAGCCATAGGGTGACGGTCTCCTGCTCGACGATGCCGTAGACGACGAGGATCGGGGCGGCGACGGTGAGGATGCCGTACAGCCAGCGGCGGCGGTCGGGTGTGAGCCACGCGATGACGTCGGTGACGGTGCTCGACTGCTCGGGTGCGCGGTGGGCCATGGTCAGCTCGCTTTCGTGTCGCGGGCACCAGCGATGCCCTGCTTGGCCGCTGATGCAGCGGTGAGGTCGTACAGGGTGCGTCCGCCGCCCTGGTTCCAGCCCTTGAAGCCGGGGCCGACGAGCTGGTCGAGGATCAGGTCGAGCTTCTTCTCGATGCGGTCGAGCTGCGTGTCGGACACGGGGGTACCTCCTGGATCGGTGGGGTTCATGAAGCGCTTCACTCGAGCGATGAAGTCGTCCCAGACGAAGACGCCGGGGTCGGTGTGGCCGCCGCCGCGCTGGCCGAAGTCGCCGTGCGCTGCGATGCCGCGGACGCCGCTGTTCCAGCCGGTGCCGGCTGCGATCTTCGCGACGGGGATGTTGTACTGCTGGCACGCGGCGGCGGTGGCCTTCGCTGCGCGGTCGAGTGCGGCACCGCGGGCGAGCCACTGGTCGCGAGTCCAGGCGGCGCGGCTGCCGGCGAAGCAGATGTGCACGCCGATGCCGTTGGCGTCGGCTGCTGCCCACGGTGCCTCGCCGACGGGCACGTTCTCGACGGTGTCTCGGTCGTCGACGATCAGGTTGTACGACACGTTGTTCCGGTTGCAGTAGTCCGCGAGGCCGGGGGCGGTGCTGTTGCCTTCCTCGGTGTGGATGACGACGAAGTCGGTGCGGGCGCGCGGGCCGTTGCTGTTGCCGGTGGCGTTGGCGGGGGTGTCGGCGCGGTAGCCGTGTTTGGTCTGGGTGATGCCGTAGTCGGGCACGATGGTTCCTCCTGTAGGTAGTAGTGCGGCGCCGAGCGCCCGTGCGGCATTGGTGAGGCGGGTCCGCTCAGCGAGACCGTTGGGGTCGCCATCGCGCCACCCGTTCGCCGCGTTCGCGGGCTTGGAGCCGTTGATCGCGATGGACACGGCGCGGATGTCGTCGCGGTCCGCGAGGGTGTTGATGGGGCGGGCGACGGTCCAGTACCAGGCGGCGGCGAGGAACCCCCACCGTGGCTGCTCGACGAGCTCGGGCTGGTTCACGAACAGGGTGGGGTCGGTGGTGAAGCCGCGGCCGGCGCACCATTTCCCGAACGCTTCGTAGTTCGCGCGCCAGGTGAGCTGGATCGGTCCGCGCCCCCGGTATCGGGTGCGGTCCGCGTTCCACGACGGGTCGCTGGTGCGGATCTCCGCCATGTACTTGAGGCCGCCGCTTTCGTGCGCGAGTTGCCCGCACCAGTGCGCCGCTCGTAGGGGTGTGGTGATGTCGGCGGCAATCATCGCGGCGTTCATGGCGTCGACGAACCGGGTGTAGGCGGAGGGTCCACCGAGGGTGGAGCCCATTGCTGCGGCGAGGGTAGTCGCATCCATTCGAGCCCTTACGTCTGCGTGAAGCTGGCGCCGGTGAGCGTGATGACGCCGCCGAGTGGCCCCACCTGCTGCGAGCTGGCGAGGGGCGCCCAGTCGAACTGGGTGGCACCGGACGCAGCAGTGCAAATGCATGCGTGCGTCACGGTGTACGTCGACCCGGTGGCGGGCGCGTTGATCGAAACGTTGCCGTAGGTGACGGTGCCGCTCGATCCGCTTGTGGTGGTGGCCTGCACGCGGGTGTATGCGCCCTCGGGACCGGTGCCGGTGACCTCGTTCGCGGGGGTAGTGGTGGTGCCGGGGTTACCGGTGCAGAGTCCGAAGTAGGCGCCCTTGGCCTTATATGCGTCTGCGAGGTTCTGTCGCGTTGCTGCGATCTGGATTGCCATGTGGTGCTCCTAGTTCTGTCGAAAGACGAGCCACGCGCCGCCGTTGCCACCGGGGCCGCCTCGCGTTCGTGAGCCGAAAATGCCGCCGTTGCCGCCCGCACCCGCGCCGCCCGGTGCCGTGCCTGATCCGGCGTTTCCGGTGCCGCCCGCGCCGCCGGTGTAGGTGACGCCCTGGTAGGTCTGATTGCCGGGTGCGCCGCCGTTCTGGCCGGACGCGACGGTTCCTGATCCACCTGCCCCAGATAGGGATCCGCCGCCGGTCCATGAGGCCGTGCTCGCGGCCCCCGGGTTCGGTGCTGCTAGGTCGCTGTTCGCGGCCTGCGGGCCACCAGTGCCGATGGCGAGCGTGATAGACCAGGCACCGTGGAACTGACCAAGGTCGACCGTTGTGGTGGCCCAAACGCCGGGGTTACCGCCCTTGCCTGCTCCGCCGAGTGCGCCGTTGCCGGTCTGCCCTGATGCGCCGCCGCCGACGAGGATCACGTCGCAATATCGAGCCCACCACGGGGCCGACCATGTTCCCGCGCCGCTCTGCGATTGAGGGCCGCGGGCGGGGGTGCTCGGTGTCGGACCAGTGAGGGTGCCGCCGCCACCGAGGTCGGCGTCCTGGTATGTCTCGGCGTAGGCGTTGGTGGCGAGAGTGCCTGCGCCGGAGAGCTGCGGGCCGGTCTGGTACCAGCGGGTGTAGCCGGTAGCAGCGAGGGTGCCTGTGCCGGTGAATGAGGTGGTGATGAACGGTCGGTAGGTGTGCGCGGCGATGACGAGCGTGCCTTCGCCGGTGAGTGGTCCGACGGTGCGCCACAGTTCGGGCGTCCATCCTTGCTGCACGTCGGGGATGGGGACGGCGGGGCCGGTGGGTGACCAGCCCTGCCGCACTGGGTCGACGGGCGGCGTGGGGGTGGGGGTCCAGGGCATCAGGACTCCTCAACGAGGGGGAGGACTTCCGTCACGACGGCCGTCGGGCTGCACCACCAGGTGTTGTCGCGGTAGACGCACATTCGGTCTGCGATCTGGTGGATGGCGTACATGCTGGGGTGCGACGCGGGGAGTTCGTCGACTGTCGCTACCAGCTCGTACGCGTCAGGGTCGCCGGGCACACCGAGCAAGGTCACTGTGCCAACCAATCCGTGAGCCGCGCGACGGCCGTCTCGTGGTCCATTTGCTCGTCCCAGCGGACGAGGGCGGTGAGGCCGTTCGCCAAGTCCCCGTCTGCGTCGATGATCTGCCCGCCCTCGTCGGCGAGAAACACCTCCGTGTGCGTGGCGGTATAGAACTGCGCGCAGCAGATCGCGTAGTGCTGCCCGTCGTCCGCCCGGTAAAGCTTGGTGACGGGGCACATGTTCGTGAGGTCGTGAACGAAGTCCATTACTATTCCACCGCCTGCTTGTAGATGAGGAACAGGATTCCTCCGCCGCCTAGGCCGCCGGGTCCGCCCGCGGCGACACTGCCGTTCAGCTCGGTCGTTCCGGTGACGCCTCCACCGCCACCACCGCCACCACCGCCACCGGGGAAACCTCCGGGGCCGCCCGCGCCACCGACGCCACGCGTTCCGTTGCTCAGCTCTCCACCACCGCCGCCGCCACCACCACCACCGGCCCCGCACTTGACGCTGCTCGTGATGGAGGCAGGGGCTCCGCTCCCACCGTCCCCGCCCCCGGGGGGATTTGTTCCGCCGGCACCCGCGGTGCCGCCTGCCGCGACGACGCTCCTGACCCCCGGGGCACCGGGGAGGCCACTGATCGCCGATGAGTTCGTGGTGCCGCGTCCCTTGCCGCCCCGCCCGCCGTCGCCTGCGATCGAGGTGGATGGGGCGAATCCCATCGAACCGATCGCCATGTTGCCTTCGCCGCGAACGGTCGACATCAGTGCGCCGAAGGCGACTTCGCCGCCGTTGACGCCGATCGTGCAGTTGACCGTGGCGGGGATTTCCGACGGATCGAATGACCGGGCGGCGAACCCGCCGCCCTGGCCGCCCGGCGATTCCCCGGTTCCGTACACACCGTCGAGGAACTGCAGGATGGTGGTCGACCCGCTGGCCCCGTTCTGCCCGGACCCGATGGCGACGGCAGCTAGTTCGGTGAGGCGATCGGGTCTGGTCCATGTGACATTCGACGTGATTGTGTCGACGGTGTACCCAGCCGCGATGGCGGTCTTGATCGCCTGCATGGTGTCGTACACGCCGCCGGTGCTCGACCCCGTCCCGGTCCAGCCGTCGACGACGTCCTGCGCGGTCTGCTCCGCCGTCTCCTGCGCCGTGACCGCTCGGTCGTTCAGACCGCCGATCTCCGCGATGATGTCCGCGAGCGTGCCGCCGACAATCGGGATACCGCGGATCGCACGGAGGATCGCGTCCACCAAGTCCTGCACGAAGTCGTCGATCCCAGCGAGCCGCGACACCAGCCCGGAGATGAGCGTCTGCGGCAGGGCGCCGAGAACCGACGCCGGATTCGACAGCAGATCGCCGAGCAGGTCCGTCAGATCCGCCTTCGTGTCATCAGCGTCTGCCCGAATATTGCCGACACCGTCAGCGACGTCGAAGATCTTGTCCAGCAGGTCGCCAATGATCGGAATGTCCAGCCGGTCAAGGATCGAGTCGATCAGGTTCTCCAACCAGGAGAACAGGTTCGCGAGGTCCGGGACCAGGTTGGTGATGAAGTTCTGCGGCATCGTGCCCACGCGCACCGCAGTCACGTCGTCCCACCACACCGAACCGGCAGTCACCGCAGCCTCAACCGCGATCCGAACCCGCACCCCATCAACCGACGCAGGAACCGTCACCTGCCCGTTGATCTGCTGCCAACCACCCGACGCAGCCGGGGAGCTGATAACACCGACCGGCAGAGACGCCGCCGACGAAGCGCCGTTGTAACACTGGCACTCCACGCGGAACGCATCACCCGACGCCGAGACGCCAGACCACTTCACCCAGCCCGCAACGTCGATCTTCTGGCCCTCTTCGACACGCACCAGGTTCGAGAGCTGCACCAGCCGATTGCCGCTCGCGGTCGCCTTCGCGGACCCCGGAGCAGTACGCCCCTCGACGCCGTCCCAGAACCAGCCGTCGCCGACGACCATCGACTCAGCGGCCTTGAAATCCGAAGCCAACAGCAGGTTGTCGCTGTTGCCGCCGAAGATCATGTTCGGCGTGATCCGCAACAGGCCCAGGTCGAACACCGCCGAGATCAGACCACGCAGCGTGTTCACGATCGCCATCGGCAGATCGCCGATCAGCTCGCCCGCATCAAACTTGCCACCAGGAGTCAGGCCGCCGAACATCTGCTGCAAACCCGCGAAGATGTCACCGAACGGCAGACCGTTGTTGCCGCCGAACAGCGCCGCCAGACCATCAAGGATCCCACGACCCGTCAACAGCCCCAGCAGATCCTCAAGCTCCAGATGCCCATTACCGTTCGTATCCAGCAGCTCCTTCAGCACCTTCACCAGATCACCGAGGATCGGAATATCCTCCATGACCTCGATGAACATGTCGATGAAGCCCTCAAGCAGCTTGATCGGATCGAACGCGGGCAGCTTCCCGAGCGAGGAGTCCAGGCGCAGGTTCGGGTCGTGCGTGACAGCAGTGCCACGCACCTCCATGGAGGCCGACATCAGCGCGTGACCTCCACCGGCACACCCTCATCCGCGATAATCCCGCCACCAGCCGCATGAACCTCCTGCAAGTTCGGGGGAGCGGGCCGACGCATCACACCCTCAAAGCGGCGCCACGCGTGCGTCTCGTGCGGGCTGCCGTGGGTCGTCTCCTGCGCAGGCGGAATCTCATCCGCCGGCAGCTCACCCAGGTCGCGCCACTCCGCCAACTCCAGGCACTGCCCGGCCGCAAAGTTCATGAACGACTCCCGAGCGAGCCAGATCAGAACCCGCTCATCCTCGGTGCCCAACATCGCGCGAGGAACCGGCACAACTGCCGACTTCACAACCTCGTAAGCCATGGTCACGCCCCCTGCGGGATGCACAGCACCGCCAGCTGAGCGTTCTGCCGGTTGAACGAATACAGGCCGATCAGACCGTCATTCACCAAGTTCACATTGATCGTCGTCGCCACACCCGCCGCGATCTGCGCGACACCGTTATCCGGCGACACCGACACACCCGGATCACCAGGGCTCGAGAAGTGCGGCGTCACCGTGCACTCCTGCGCGATGTTGCCGACACCACGAGCGACCAGCGTCCCGTTCATCGGATCCCCGATCCGCACCTCAGCGCCGATCTTGAACGGATCCAAGATGTTCAGGTCGATACCGATGGCCTTGAAGTGCCCCGTGATGTGCGGCACCCACGCGTAGTCCAGGGCGGGCATCGCGAACGACAGGATCGTCATACGCCCTGAGATGATCGACGACATGTTCGTGAAAGCGTTCTCCGGGATGGAGAAGAACATCGGGTGCATCGACGCGAAATCCGACGGCTCCCACAGCCCGTTACCGCTGTTCAGCGCCTGATTCCACGTCAGCACCTGACCGTTGTCCGGCGGCAGCGCATCGTTGTAGTCCGACGCGAGACTGATCGCCGACGCCGGCCCCTGCGGACCAGCCGGCGGATCCACCGCGATATGCAGATGCGGCGCCGCAGCAGAACCCGTCTGCGTGATCGTCGTCCCCGTCCCCGGAGCCTTCCGCTCGATGCTGAACGACAGCTGCGGCACCGGACCCGGTCGCCCCTCAGCCCCGAGGGGCCGGGTGAGGTACCGGTCACCGAACCACACGTACGCCTCAGCGGTGCCGGGGAACCACCACGCCTTACCCGCGTCCGCCTCGGTCAGGGTCTGCGGCAGATCGGCGGGTGTCGGCACCGCCGTGTAGTCCCGCTGCAGGACCACCACCGGCGACGGCATACCATCGTCGCCCTTATCGCCCTTCATCACCGGGACCGTGACCACGAGGTCGTCGTCGATCCCCTCGAACGTGGCAGTCGCGACACCAGGCGTGTCCCCATCGGAGAAGACTCCGAAGATGTGCATGGTGTTCAGCCAGTCCTTGATGTGGAACGGCGCACCGGCTACAGGCATGCTCATGACCAGTCTCCTTCGATCTTGGTGTCCGTGTGCCACGGCACGCGGTCGTTCATCGCTTCGAGGTCAGGGGTTTCCGGCAGCGGACCGACAGCGGTGATCCGCTCAGGTGCGTCCGGATCGTCAGGGGAGTCGATCGGCACCCAATCGACGACGCCGGCCAACTGGCCCGGGCGATCAGGGAGCGCGCGTGCCTTGATGACAGCCAGGTCGTCGAACTGGTCCATGCCAGCGCGGGCCGCGTGGAACGCGATGCCGAGGCGGAGGTCGTCGGGCATGAACAGCAGTTCGCCGCGTGGACCTCGAGCGAACGCGAGGGCGTCGAAGATACGGGCGGTAGCGTTCTTGAGCCGCCGCGCCACCTGGTCCTCGGCGTCAGCCTCGGGCTCGTAGACACGGGTCAGGACGAACGGCTCCGCAGGCTGCTCAGGCTCGGTCTTGTTGCCGCCGCGGAGCTTCTGCCGAATCCGATCCAGCTCAGGGTTCTCCGTCACGCCGCATCCTTAGGCGCCGGCACCTCACGGACGATGCACTGCGACCCCTCGCGCGCGATGATCTGCAGGTCCGACGCGAGCACCATGATCGGGATGACGACCAGCGTCTGACCGGCGGGGACAGCCCCGCCCAGACGCGTGATCGCCGGCCCCTCCTCCGCGATCAGGTACGGCAGAGGCTCCCCGTCGATCAGGATCTCCCCGGCCTGCCGGTCGATCACCACATCACGCGGCATCTGCTTCGGGTCTTCGGTCATGTCGGTGCCCTCCTCGGCGTACGACGAATAGCCCCGGCACCGGGCGGTGCGGGGGTAGGACTTTCGGGGTAGGATCAGGAACTGACGGTGGGCAGAGTTGCGCTGCAGCGGTTCACCGGGGCGAATGAGTCGACGTTCGCAACCGGGGCCGCGCATGGTTGGAACCCATGCCGCCGTCTACAAACTTCTCCGGGTCAGGCGGCTACGGCAGCGCCGCCGACCAAGGAACCGATCGCATTCCAGCCATCGGCCAACGCCTTCATCCCCGCCTCAAACGGATCATGATCACGGGCCTTACCCACCGTCAGCGACAACGCCATCGGCTTCGACGCATCAACGGAGAACTTCACGCCCCGCACCTGATCCACGTAGTAGATTTCCGCGATCTCCCACATGCCACGGTCACCGACCACGTAGTCGAAGCCGTACACATGCGGCGCACCATCGCGGGTCGTCATCGTGAACGACACCTTCGGGCTGGTCTTGAACATGCCCTGCCGCAACGTGAGTGCCGCAGCGACCACGTACGCATACCCGGACCCGTTCTCCACGTGATCGAGGAGCGCGTAGTCGTTCATCGCCAGCGCCACCTTCGGATTCGTGAACTTCTGCCACGCGAAGAAGATGTTGTCCAACTGCCCCTGATACACGTTGTCCAGACCAGACGTGCCCGGCTGCTGGTAGGCACCGACGCCGTAGTTGATGACCTGCTCCAACTGCGCCAACGCATACCGGATGACGAACGTGATGAGCTGATTCAGCCATGTCGGCGACTGTCCGCCAGTCCACACCGTCTGCGCCGAATGCCGCTGCATCCGATGCTCGCTGGTGAGGATCCCCGAGTGCTTGCAGTCCCGCCACACCAGCGACGGTTTCTCCGGAGCCACACCCAGCAGCCGGCGGAACAGCGGATCCGTGATCCCGTCGCCATCCTGATCGAGCGGGAGAATCACCTCGGTTAGCGTGTCGTCGAGCAGCGCGCCTACAGCGTTCAGCGCACCATCGAATGCGGTACCCGTCGGCCCCGTCACGCCCGACTTGTTCTCGAAAGCCAGCACGATGCAGTTCCGCGACGGCCTCGCCAACTCCTCGCCGATCAGAGCAGCAAGCTCCGGGTGCGGCGAATCCTTGTCCTCCTCGAGCCACAGGTAGTCGATCAGGCCGACACCCGTGTCTTCACCGATCGGGGCGTGGATGTCGTGCAGCATCTGCGCCTTCGCCGCCAGCGGCACAATCCGCGACTGATCGAAGAATGGGTTGATGAACTGCACCTGGATCGGCCAATGCAGCGGGCTCATGTTCCCCACGCGGGTCGTCAGCCAGTGCAGCGGATCGAACAAGCTCGTCGGGATCGACAGGAGCGGCAGGAAGTTCCGCATCAGGTTCAGCTGCGTCGTGAACGCCAGATTCGACGCCGCGTTCTGAATCCAGATCCACGACTTCAACGGCTGGAACTCCGGCGCGGAGAACGGCGTCGGAATCAGGGCGATGTGCTTCGCGTGCTCCCGCAGCTGCAGCAACTCCAGCTCGACACACCGCGTGCCGTCCTCGAGCTTCATCTCCTTCACCGCCTGGATGCGGTACCCCAGCCGAGTACGCCACGACCGGATGTGCCGGTTCGGGTCGATGCTCAGGTGCAGATCCTCGGTGTACCGAGTACCTCGAGCGACCAGCTCAGCGAGCCAATCAGCCCACGCCACCCGGATCGTGCCCGTGCCCGTGTCATCCCACAGCCTCTCCCACTCACCCGACTGCATCTGCCCCAGCAGCGTCCCCAGGTAGTGGAGCTTCTTGTCCCACACGCGGATGAGCGGCGGCATCCGGCCACTGCGCTCCCACAACAGGCGACGCTCATTCAGCAGCCGCCACTTCGTGACCGCATCCTGCGCCTTGTCGATGACCCGCAACCCCGCAGGCCGGCGAAACAGCGCCATCAGGCCGCCACTCCACGCCGGTACCACTGGGGCATGAGCATCGTGATCTTGCCGTTGGGGTTCGAGTGCGTCACCTTCACCACAGCCATCGACTGCGCCGGGGTCTCCGCCATGAACCCCACACCGCCCGGGATACGGCGGCCGATCGGAAGACCTGCGTTCGCCTGCGTCAGATCACCCAGCAGGAAGTCGAGGATCATGCTGTTGCGGATCAGCTTGTACAGCGGAGTATCGATCGGATCGTGCTCCGACGTGAGCGTCCGCTTCGACGGATCCGTATCCACCAACACCATGCCGTCGCCGCGCATGATCGGGATCTCCACCTGACGATCCAGACCACCGTCCTGGATCGTCACCTCACCGTGGCCCTCCACGATGAACTTCGGCCACTGCGCGTAGTCACCACGATTCGGCAGCCGCAACGTCCCCTGATTGCGGACGTTCGACTCAGCGTTGCGCCACTCCTTCGTCAGCATCCGCTTCGAGAAGAAGCTGAACGGGGCGTGGATCGTCATCGGCATCGTCACGTAGTTGTTGCCCGCGTACTGCGGATCCTGCTCAACCACAGCATCTGACGCCTCACCGTTCCGCACCCGAGTCCACCGCCACCCGGAATAGCGGGTGAACTCACCCCAGAACCCCATTGGCTGCTCGACATCCTCAGGCCAGTCGTCCCACCACTGCTCCTGAATCGACCGCAACGCGAACGGGGTATCCGAGTACCGCAGACGCGAGGCGTTGTTCAGCGACGGCCCGATGTGGAATCCGGCCTGGATCACGCGTTTCCCGAAATCCGTGCGCTCCGGGCGCTCGCCAATCAGCCACGGACCACCGCTGTACAACTGCTCGAAAGGCGATCCCGTAGTGCCCTTGATGCCCTTGTCGTCAAGCAGGACACCACGATTCCCCTTCAACGACCCAGCGAGGTTGTAGATCCGCTGACCATCAGGCGAGACGTACACGATGCGGGACTGCTTCGACTGCAGCAGTTCCTGCCACTTACCCATGTCATGCCAGTGTGAGAACGTCGGCTCCGAACGCCGGCCCGTCTTCGGGTCGAACATCACCCACTCATCGCGGCTCATACCAGCGCTCCACTCTGTCGACGGAAAGCGGCGTTCTGACGCGAATCGATCCGCTGCGTCATCTCCTTCGGATTCACACCGAGGTTGGCGCCACGGAAGTCGTAGGTGACGCCGCCGCCCCGCAGAGGCAGCGCGCCACCCGGACCGACCGGGGCCTGCGGAGTCTGCGGCTTCGCGAGATCCGCGAGGTTCGGGATGTTCAGCCCGAGACCAGCGCCGGCACCACCAACCAGGCCGCCCGCGTTCTCGCTGTCACTGCCAGACAGGGACTTAGCGAGCCCGCCGCCCCAATTGAGCAGCGCAAACGCGCTCTTAACGTTCGGCCACTCAAACGGATTCGAGAACAACGACCCATCCAGGCCGACCGCCTGCAGCATCCCCGACACCAGGTTCTGGCCCAACGACTGGAACTCCGACGTGTCGCTGCTGTTGTCCCCGGTCTTCCCGTCACCCGACTTACCCGAGCCCGTCCCCTTCGATTTCAATGCCTCAAGGTCAGTCTTCGCCTGCTCGGCATCACGCTGCGTCTTCTCCGCACGGTTCTTCGCAGCCTCCTTCGCCGACTTCGTCGCCTTCGGATTCGCCTCAACCTCCGCCAGCTGCTGCTTCGCCAGCGCAGCCGCCTTCTCCGCGTCCTCCGCCTTGTTCTGAGCCGCCACCAGCTGCTTCGACGTACCAGCCGCGGACGACGACCCGGTAGACGTCGAAGCGCTCGTCCTGGCCGTCTCCAGGTCAGTCTTCGCCTGCGCCGCATCACGCTTAGCCTTCTCGACCCGATCACGCTGAGCCTGCAGAGCCGAAGCCTTCGTCTTCGGCTTAGCCTCAAGCTCCTTGAGCTTCTGCTCCTCAACCGCGATCTTCTTCTCTGCGTCGTCGGCCTTGTCCTGCGCCTCACGGACCTTCTTCGCGTTAGCAGCCTGGGCAGCAGCCGTCTTCGACGCCGACGCCGAAGAAGACGAACCCGAGCCGCCACCGGAACCAGAACCACCACTGCCGCCACTGCCGCCGCTACGAGGACCGAACAGCGCCTCCGCGATCGCCGTCCCCAAACGGCCAAACCCGCCACCGCCATAAGAGCCGGTGGGCTGCGTCTCGCTGGAGCCGCTACCACTACCGCCCGAATCGTCGCCGATCCCTTCAAACGCGGCAGCCGCCGAGGACGACCCGCCAAGCGACGACAAGTCAGCCTTGTCCGATGACTCATCAAGGAAGATGTGGACGTGATCCATGTGGTTCTGCGTCGGAGAACCGCGATCCGCCATCGGCACCACGCGCCCATCCGGGTAGTGCATCGCTTGCTGCCAGATCGCCCATTTCAGGCCAAGCCGAGACGCGTTCGCCATGACAAACGAGGTGACGGCATCGCCCTTCGACTTGTCCGACCCGACCATCACGTCGAGCGCGCGTCCCGAACTATGCTCGCCGTACCCGTCCTCAGGTCGATAGCCACCAATGTCCGAAATCCCGAACTTGGATGAGATGACATCCTTGAGCGTTGCCGCGCCTGGGCGCAGGCCACCATTGGCGAAGCTCTGGAAGAAGTCACCCGGCCGCACCAACTGGTACCCGAACGCGCGCGCCGTCTCCGACAGAATCATCGTCGAACGGCGCCGCTTGCCGGTCGCCCACGGAATGAACGACTCGATACCGGTCTCGCCCTCGGCCCACTGCACCAGGCCCCGACCGCGGCCGCGCTGCATCACAGCCTGCGACGGCAAGCGGCCATCGATTCCGCCGTTCGCATACGACGTGATCGAACCGTTCGCATTCGGGATGACACCAGGCGCCAACGGGATCTGCGACGGATTCGGGTTTGCGTTCGGAGTGACCGCTCCCGTGTACGTGACACGGACCCGCTTCTCGTTCGGGATCTGCTCAATCGTTGCCTTTAGGCCGTTGAGCATCGTCAAAGTCTCGGTACCGCCAACAGACTTCACCGTGATCGTCTTGTCGTTGTTCTGTCGCACCTCGATGCCCAGGCTGCGCAGCAGCTCGAGAACGGCCGGCGCGAGCGGCGACTGGACCTGGATGTCCTTGTTGTTGTTTATCGTGACCTCGGCGCCCAGCGACTTGAGCAGCTGGAACACCGCATCGCCACCGGGAGCCGACACGTTCACAGGCTTGTTCGGAGGGATACCGGCAGTCACGATCGACTGAATCTCAGCTAGTCGCAGCTTCGCCGCATCAGTCTGCGCGGTGATCGTCGTCGTACCATCGGGCAGCGACTGCACCGAGAAGCCCAGCTGCTCGATCTGCTTCCTCGCCGACTCGATATCGGTTGTCTTCACCGTCACCGAGGCTGTCTTGCCGTCCACCTTCGAGAACGCTGTCGCGACAGCGCCAATCGAGCGAGTAACGTCGTTACCCTTAGCCGCGGCAGTCGCCCAAATCGCGTCCTGCAGCCCCAACGTGTTCGCAGCTGCGCGAATCTTCTCCTCGGTGGTGCCGTACTGCCGGGCTAGATCCGCGATAGCACGATTGTTCGCGGCCAGCGCCGCCGGCATGTCGCCACCCTTGGACGCCACATCTGCAGTCGAGTCGACCATCTGCTTCAGGGTGTCGTTCAGTGCAGCGCCATTGGGCAAAGTCGCATTGATCGAGCCGTTCGCCCGGAACAAGGCATCGCCGAGCCCGCCGGTTGCGTCGGCCGCTTCCTTCGCCTTCTCCGCGATCTGCTGCAGCGTCTTCGTGTGAGAACCGTCGGCGTCAGCCGCTGTGCGAGCCGGGTTTAGCGCGTCGAGCGCGGTCTTCAGAGCGCTCGACTTGTCTGCGGCACTCGCCGTCTTGTCGCCGAGAATCTGCATCGCCTTCGACAGGTCTGAGATCCCCGGGGTCAACTTCTGTGCAACAGCCTGCGCATCCTGGAACTGCTTCCGCGCCTCCCGAAGCTTGTCCGCCGCCTGCTTGCCACCGTCACCGGCCGCATCAAGCTTCGAAACCATCGCCTGGAATGCCGCCGACGAACCGTACGTCACGTCAGACAACGACTGCTGCGTTAGCTTCAATGCGTCAAGGGCGGCGGTCGCCTCCCGCGCCTGGTTGGCCTGCCGGTCAATCGCGTCGGCCTTCGTGTCACCCTTGCCAGTGCCACCGCCATATGCGCTGGCGAACATGCTCGCTAACGTCGTGTTTCCAGCCTCATTCCGAGAGCGGTCCCACCACGAGCCTTCGCGAGATGCCGTCGCTTCAAGCTCCTGCCGCAACGCATCAACCCGCGCCTTACCCGCCGACTTCACATCAGCCGCAGTCGCAGACCCGCGGTTCGCGATCAGCGCGTCATTGAGTTCGTTCTGCGCTGATGCAGCCTCCTTAGCTGCCCGCCGCACAGCATCCATAGACTGCGCCGACTTCTGGTTCTGGGAGATGATCGCAGTCGCCGCGATACCAGCAGCAGCGAACGCCGCGCCCCACGGCCCACCAAGCGCATCGACAACACCTGACGCGCCCTTCCGCAGAGCACCGAAACCTGACTGCGCAGCGTTACCGGCGAACGCACCGAACGTCGCAACACTCGCCTGCGCCCGAGATAACGATGGATTGATCTTCTGAACCTCAGCGACCGCATCCCTGAACGAGCCGCCGTACGCGGCAAATGCCGATCCGATACCCCGAATCCTGTCCGCGCCGCCCTGCAGACGGCCGAAAGCTGCACCCAAGTTCTGCACAGCACCGGAAGCCTTAGCGCCCTCCGTAGTTACAGAAGCGACACCTGTGCGGAGGTTTCCAAGAATGCTCGGGACCGTCCGAAATGCCAGCCAGCCCGCCAGTGCCGCCGTCACCAGACCAGGGTGATCCCGCATCAAGTCCGCGACGGTCTGCAACGGCCCAGCGAGAGCATTGACCACACCCGCCGCAGCTTCGAGAGTCGTCAGGAACAGCCGCCATCCCGACACACCCAACGCCGCAGACGCCTGGCCCAGGCTAGCCCCGATCTGTTGAATCGCCGGCCACACCTGCTGGGCGGTGATTCCGATCGACGACACAATCTGACCAACCTCGGCCATGCTCGACCGGACCTCAGGGTTCGCCGACAGCTCTCGCCATGCGCGCTGTGCTGCCGGCACCCACTGTTCAAACACCTTCGCGTCCAACGATTGCGCGAACCGACCCGCGGCCGGGGTGGCGTCGTCGATCGCCCTCGTGATGGCCGTAAACGTAGCTGGCGCCCGCTTGAACGACGGCTCATCTAACGCCGCGCCAAACCGTCCTACCGCAGCCTTCATGTTGTTGAAGCTGCCGCGGACCGTCTTGCCCGACTCGAGTGCCGCGCCGCCGATGTTGTCGTTGATGGCCTTGAAGAACGTCGCCGAGTCGATCTTGCCCTTCTCGGCGTACTTCTTGACCTCCCCGGCAGAGATCTTCATCTCCTTGGCGACCCACTGGTAGATCGGCACGCCTCGATCGGCCAACATGTTCAGGTCGTCCGTCATAGCGGACTGACCGGTCTGAACCTTGTTGAAGATCGAGCCCATCTCCGACAAGGAGGAGCCGGCGATCGTGGCCGCGTCCGCCGTCGACTTCAGGTACTTCGTCAACTCCGCACCGGGCTTGATCCCCGCCGCGACAGCAGAAGCCGAAATTGTCGCCGCATCACCGAGACCGAATGCTGTGCCCTTCACCGCTGTCAGCGCGGAGTCCATGATCTTCGCCTGCGCAGCTGCGTCATGCCCGAGACCCTTGAGCTTGCCCCGCGCATCATCGATCGCCAGGAGGCGGTCGGCGCCGAGCTTGATCGACGTACCGACCGCGGCAACGCCAGCCGCGGCCCCTGCCTTCAGTCCGACGCCGAGCGCCTTACCTGCGGCCTGGCCCGCGCGCTGTCCTGCGGCCACCATCTGCCGCTCAACAGCAGTCAGATTCGTCGCGCCCGCAACCCCTGCAGAGAACCGCTGACCAGCACGCCGGCCTGCTGCGCCGCCGTCGACACCATCCAACTCACGCTGAATGTCACGGCGCGCATTCCGGGCGGAAATCGTCAGAGTCACCCACGCTGTTGCGAGTTCGGGCATCTAGACACCTCCTCTATGGCGCGATCAGGCGGCCATGATTGCCTGCAACGCAGGGTTGTTCAGTTGTTCCTCGATGCCCTCGTCGGTCCACTCGGGCTGCGCTTCTTCGGCGCGATCGAGGCCGGGAATCTCGATTTGCGGGTACGGCTCGCCTTGGATCCCGTTCGCTGAACGGAAGTTCCAAGTGAGTACTGCGATGTCGTGCCGCAGTTGTGCGATGAGGACCGCCATCGAAGTGGTTGCGCCGTCAAACGCTTCCCGCAGCGCGGTACCCTCAGGGCTGTGGTCGATGTAGGCGCGCAGGTCCAACCAGCCGATGCTGTCCAACGTCTGCTGGTCTCGGAGCAAGTCCCGATGCAGGGCGTCAGCCCAACGCTCATCGGTCGCGATCCGAGCCAGCCGAATCATTCCCCCGGCGTCATCCCCTTCTCGCCGTCATGGGAAGTGGCTGCAGCGACCCACGCCGACCACAGCTCGTCGAAGGGATCCGCATCGCCATCGACGGGGGTGTCCACCGATGCGATCAGCGCCTGCGCCGTCTCGCACGCCGCACGGTCAATCGCCGCGAACTGGAAGTCCACATCCGAATCGAAGTTGCGGATCTTGTACAGCCAGCCCTTGGAGTAGATCGCGCCGAATTCGCGGATCGCGATCACCTTGCCGTTCGGCAGCGTGTGCCGGAACAGCTTCGCATCGGCGGGGTAGTGCGCTGACCAGTCGTAGTCGGCGTCACCCGGCTTCGGGGCAGGCTTCTCCTCGGCCTGCTCGTCCGGGGTCTCGACAGCGTCCAGATCCTCGACGAGTTCCGGCCCCTGCGTGTCTGCCTTCTTTGCCATGATTATCCTCGGCTTTCCCTCGGCTGCGGTAGTGAAATGGAGCCGCCCCGCACCGCCGCCGAGGAATGAGCGGTGCGGGACGACAATCAGGGGCGAGACGCCGTCATTTCGGGCGTACGATCGCGGGATGAAGATCAATATGGGGGCGGCTGCAGCAGTGCTGGCCGCAGGGCTACTGGTGGCAGCGTGTGGCGCAAAAGGGGACGACGGTCCACCGAAACTGACCGGCGCGGATGCTTCACTTGTCGCCCAAGCTGATTGCGGCACAGACGGCGTTGCAGGTGTGCATATCAAGTACGGGCTCATCGACGAGGACCACCTCATCGGCCGGAATGCCATCACCTTGACGATCGGCAAGGGGTCGGAGAAATTCGACAACCGCTACGGCATCGGATCAGACAGTAAGAATGTTCTCTTCACGATCACCACAAGTCCGACAACCGGCACGTGCACAACGACGCTTACCGACGGGAACAAAGGCGACGTGATCGCGGAGAAAAAGTCTGCGGGAAAGATTGAGCTACAGGTGTTAATGACCGGGTAGCGGCCGCGCAACCTCGTGGGCTGCGCGGCCACCCGTCACGGTCAGGAGACGGTGACGCCCGGCGAAGTACCGCCGGTCAGACCCGAACCATCCGCCGACACCGTCGCGACACCAGCGGTCACCAGCGCCACCGAGTAGGGGCCGCCCGCCGAACCGGTCACGGTCGCGTTGCCGGCACCGACCGTCGACAGAGCCTCGAGCGCCGCCTTCACAGCCGACGTCGCAGCGTTGTACACGATCGGAGCGGTCTCCTGACCACCCACGGTCAGCGTGAAGTTGCCACCCGTCGGGGTACCGGTGACAGTGACGGTGACGTTGGTCGTCACCAGCTTGTCGTCCAGCTCCGTGTACTCGTACCAGGTGTTGCCGGCGAGATCCGGGTACAGCTCGAGGGTGACCTCGTAGACCTGCCAGTCCTTCGACTGGTAGATGATGTCGCCGATCTCCGACACCTGCGCATCCGGGACGATGGTGCGGACACGATCGGAGCCGTCGAGCGTGTCGGCGACGAACGTGAAGTGCTCCAGCATGTCGCTGTTGCTCTTCGTCTCGATCAGGGTGCCCGAGCTGACGGTGGCCGCGGTGACGGTGACGTTCTGCTCACCGAAGATCAGGCGCTTCGCCGCAGGCGACTTCGGCTCGATCACCTTGAACTTGATGGTGTCGTCCTTGCCGGTCTGGATCGACCGAACCTTGTCGCCGTTCCAGTCCTTCTTCTTCTCCTGGTCCCGCGAGGTCGACGTGATCATGCCGTCCTCGTCGCAACCGCCGACCCGCGAATCCCAGTTCGCCACGACCGGGCGAGCTGCAGACGGGTTCGTCGAGACGGTGGTGCCGAGCGGGTAGCGGAAGATGCCGCCGTTCACGCCCGGCTTGAAGACGCCGGTGTTCTTTACCAGGGTGTGTGCCATGCTGGCTCTCCTTTGTCAGGGGTTGTGCCGCCCCTGCTTTGGGCACGGCGAATAGCCCCACACCGGAGTGGTGCAGGGCTCGATCAGTCCTCGGCTACTTCAACTAGCTAGTGGGGTACGCGACGGTCCACGAGACCGTCACCTGATATCGGCACGCCGCCGACACAGCGGGATCGTCAGACGCGACAACAGACTCGACGCTCGAGAGGTTCACGACTTGGACCGTGTTCGCGGCGTCCTCGAGGACCGCAGCCACCTGATACGCGGCCCGCCGGCAAGCGACCTCGTTGGCGACCTTGTCGTGCACCAACGCCACCACCATGTGCTGCGCGATCCGCAGATTCTTCTTCCGACCGCCCAGCACCTGGAACGTGATGAACCGCTCCGACGACGGCCGCGGATTCGGAGTCCGCGTCGACACCGGTTGCGCCGGCACACCCAGAGCGGCAAGACCGTCCAAGATGCACTGACGGGCGATCCCCGTCATATCCGGCGCGACGATCACAATTGCCTCAACAGAGCGTGCGTCTTCGCCTCATGCGCCGCCGCACGAGCGTCCGTGGTCACAACACGCCGCCGAGCGCGATCCCCATCAGAACCGTCCTCCACCTCGTAATACGGACCCTGATGCGCCGGCTGTGTTGTCGACGGAACCGCATTCGCACCCGAAACCATCCGCTGCGCATGCTCATCAACCAGCGCCTGCGCACCAGCCGAAGTCAGCAATGCACGGAACCCGGCCTCGTTGAACTTGATGCGGACAGCCATCAGCCGTTCACCGCCTTCAGCTCGACGATCCGCCGACCCGGAGCGAACCCGAACGGACCGTGGTCATAATCCTTCGGCATCCCCACCACATCCAGCCGCATCGGATCACCAACCGGATCCATCAGCTCAGCGATGGTGAAGAAGTCCCGCGAATCGACCCGCACAGCAGAATCAACCGCGATCACCACATCCGCGACGACCCGATCCGAGTTCACCGGACCCGTCGCCGGCTCCGCACTCGACGGCGTCCACCAAATGCACGCCACCGACACCGGATCCAGATGCCCCGGAACCGTGTTGCCGTCCTCGTTCACCACACCCGCGGTGTAGGCGTGATGCCGGGCGACGAAAGGGAGAGGGAAGATCACGAGACGTCGGTTTCATAGATCGGCTGCCCAGCAATCGACGCGCCACACGAACACGCCCCGCCACCGAAGTAGATCGAGCAGATCGGGGAGTGTCCGCCGATCACCTGGACAGTGTCGATGCCGTACGCCTGCTGCCCGCTGGTCTTGCAGATGTCCTGCAACTGAGAGATTTCGCTGGGCCACAGGTTGTATCCACCGCGCTGTCGCGTGTCCAGGGTTTGGCTGAACGGCCCGGCAACTTGCTGCTGTACCGCGCCAGCGCCCGCCTGGGACCAGCGGATTACCGCACCCGCGAGGATGAGCTTCGCCTCAGCGAGCTGATCCTCGGTGGGGCCCGGTGTCGTCGATCCCAGGCAGGGCGCGACTCGAACCGCCTTTGCATTCGCCCCAGCGACCCACATGTCGACCATCGCGTTCGATGCGACGTCGTCAGGCAGATCACTGGATTCGATGATGTCGGTCACGAGTCACGCCCCATCCCTCAGTTGCTCGCCGACTTGGGCGGACGACCAGGCGGACGCTTCTCCGGTCCCGGAATGCGGTAGCCGGCAGCGATCCGCTCGTCCTTCTTCGACGCCGCGACGGACACCGTCACCCCATTCGGAGCGACAAGGGTGACCGTCTCGATTTCGTCAGCCATTGGGTGTTCTCCTTCTTGGCTTAGGTGTTGGCGACCGCGTCCTTGACCACGGCGAATGCGTCCGTGGACAGGATGCCGACGCCGTACACGACCTCAGAGCGGATCGCGATCTCGTTCTTGCGCTGCAGATCGCCACTCCCGTCCGGGTCGCCGTACTCGATCAGCGTCAGCGGGATGCTGGCCTGCACACCCCAGCGGAACGCGGTGAAGTCGCCCGCGATCGCCTTGATGTTGGGGTTGGTCGTGCGGTACGCGCCGGTCGACGCGGTCACAGCCTCAGGGCCGCCACGGACGGTGTCGGACACCGCAGCACCGAGGCCCATGAAGGCGTCGAAGTTCGAACCGAACCCGAGTTCCGGGTACAGCCGCTGGCCGCTCTGCGGGTGGCGCTGGGTCGCCAGCTTGAACGCGTAGCTGTTGTCGAGCGCCAGACCATTCGGGGCGATGCTGTCGTCCAGCACCAGGCCGACGGCCGCCTCGATCGCCTGATCGGGAAGCGCCAGGGTCGCCGTGGTCAGCTCCACAACGTTGGTGGAGTCGAGGATCTTCGGCGGAGTGCCGGCCAGCGCGGCGCCGGTGAGGGGGTTGATGCCGTGGATGCCGATCAGGTCGAGGGCACGACCGAGGGCGACACCGGACAGGTCCGCCATCGTCTGCAGGACGCCGAGCTGACGGGACTCGTCGGCCCACTTGACCTCCTGGCTGAACCGCTGGGTGACCTGCACCTTGCGGACCAGCGACGTGACAGGCGCGAACTGCGCAGTCGACTCGCTCTTCTCCTGGCTCTCACCGACGACCTCACCACGAGGCGGGGCGGTCAGTGTCATGTACTGCTGCTCACCGAACTCCTGGGGCTCGGCGGCGGACAGACGCGCCAGGACCGACTGGCCCTGCGCCTTCTGCCAGACGCCCGACACCAAGTGGCGGGGGAGCTGGAAGCTACCGGTATTGAGGACGGCCATGGGATTGTTCCTTTCGGGTTAGGAACTTCCCCCGTGGAAGAACGCCCGCGCGAACTCGCGGTCGTCCTCTTCGGTGGTCGTTCCCTGTGTTGACGTGCCCTCCTTGGACACGATCGGGCTTTTCTTCTTCCGCTCGGCTTCGGCCTTCGCCTGCTCGGCATTCCGTGCAGCGAGCCGTGCTGCCTGAGCTGTGAGGGTTTCCTCGTCGGTTCCGGTGAGGAACAGCTCGGCGTCGGACGGTTCGCCGTCGGCGCCGCGTTTGGTGCTGATGCCGAAGTCGCCAGCGACGCGGAGACGAAGCGCGTTTGCTTCGGACTTCGCGTACTTGCTCTCCAGCTCGGCGATGCGGTCGTCGGCGGACTTCTTGCCCTCCGCTGCCTGCTTGAGGTCGTTGTAGTCGGCGTACTTGGTCGCGGCCTTGTTTCGCTCCTCGGTCCGCGTCGCGCCGATCAGCTTGTTGACCTCGTCCTGGGTGAACGTCTTGCCGGCACTCTCGTCCTTGGCGGACTCCTGAACCGGCGCCTCGGCGCCCTGGTCCTCAACGGTTCCTTCAACTGCGTCAGACATGTGTTATCTCCTGATCCGTCCGTTGACCGCCGGACGTGGGCGTAACCCCGTCACGACGTGACGGGAAGATTCTTTGCGATCCAAGCCTTAGCTCGAGCGCGGTCAGCCTCGGTCGCCTTCTCGGACCGGCGGCGGGCGGTAGGCACGAACTCCCTACGCACCGAGGTGATCTGCGACTGATCCCACGCGGGGCTGCAAGCGCACTTGCAGTTGTCATGCGCCGCGAAGTCAGCAGTCTCCCGACTCCGGTACACGTCGCCGCGGGAAATCAGCATCGCGCACCAGCCGCATTGCGGCCGGCCAACTCGCATCCACCCGGCCGTCCGCGGATCCTGATCGGTGTTGTCCACGATGGTCTGCCGGCTCGCGGTCATCACCCGCTTCACCAAGCCGCCCGAAATCTGAGCGAGCGCGGTATCCCAGTTGATGCGAGCCAGATCGACGGCCCAACCGGCGAGTGCGTTCGCCCCCAGGTCGATGGTGGTCAGCGAGGCTGAGTACGCGCCAGCAACGTTGATCGCGGCGCGATACGCCTCATACCACTCGGCGGTCAGGGTGGCCGCCGCGTCGCCGTAGTCGGCGACCAGAGCAGGCATCACCTCGAACATCGCGTCACTGACCGTGGCTGCGTCGAGCTTCGCCCACAGTGCCGCGAGATCTGCCTCAGCGTTGTCGCTCAGACGGATCAGCGAACTACGAAGCTCGGTCGGCGTTGTCATCTGCGGTCACCGCGGGCTGACGAAGGGCCTCGAGCACGGCACGTCCAGTCGAGCGTCGACGATCCGCCATCGCCCGCTTGATCTGCTGCGGCGTCAGGCCGAGCAGTTCGTACCCCACCTCAGTGCCAGCAAGCTCAGGCGCGATGGACAGCTGCTTCATGCCAGCATCCGCGACCGCCGAGCGAGCCAGATACCGCGGGTTCCGCCACTGAGCGTCGATCGACTTCCACGCGTTCGGGATGTCCTTGAGGGCGATGCCGTTCCGCATCGCCAGCGCGCGCACGAACGAGCTCCGCAGGGCCGGCGTGAAGTTATCGACAGCGCCCTCAGCCTCCGCGATCAACTCGTACTGCGACGAGTCGTACGACTCAGCTGAGGTCGGGTTGACCATGTCGCTGATCGCCAACGCACTGTCAGGCAACCCCGACTCTCGAGCGAACAGCTTCGACAGGCCGTTGATGTCCGCCCAATGCGGCTCCGGGCTCGACGCCGGGAACTGCTTGACATCGGCGCGCGCCAGCTGAGGGTTCGCCTCGTCCTTGTCGTCGTTGATGCCCTTGATGCGACCAAGGCGGATGTTCCACATGTCGCGCTGCGTGCCGTCTGCGTTCTTGAACACCGACTCGTCGGCACCGAGAAGCCACGCCTCAGGGTAGGAGTACACATCCATGTGCCCCTCACGACGCTGCAACGCACGAACGCCGGCGTCCTGCAGGCCCATCATGGGCCGCGTGATCCGAGACTGCCCGAACGGCCGCTTCGGTGCAGGCTTGTACGGCAGCACCTCAGCGGGGACGCCGTAGACGTGGTCCGTCCGGTCGACCTGCCACTTGTGCGATGCCTTGTCTCGCTGCGCCGTAATAGTCTGTCCGTCGAGATACAACGCCAGAGCAAGGATGTTGTCTTCCTTGTCCTTGTCGATCACCGACAGCAGGTTGTCGAGGTGCCGGCGACGACGGTTCCATTCACCGGTGGCCTCCGTGGCGTCCTTAATGTGGATCAGCGCGTCAGGCTCATCGTCATCGCCGACTGTGTTGATGAGGAACGCCGGCCCGTGCTGGAGAGCAGACACGATCGCACTGTCGGTTTCGGATGACAGGTGATTGTCGTCCCACACATCGTCGCCGCCGATGCTCGCCAGGTCGCCGTCAGGCCACACAAACCCCTCGAGGTTGCATCGGCGCGAGAGCGCGTCGACCGCCTTGCCGGTCCAACCGAGGACCAGGCCCAGGTTGTAGTACTGCGGCGGGATCAGGGTGCCGACTTGCCGGATGGACCGCTTGTTCTCGTAGTACGACGTCCTCAGCATGTTACTTATACGCAGGTCGTCGATCTGCTTTAAAAGGCCGTTGACGAGACTGTTTTCGTCGACAGTGAGCCCAGGGATCCGCACGTTCGTCTGGCCCATCTACGTCACCCCAGCCCGCCGGCCGGTCGAAGCGACCCGGCCAGTACTTGCGGAACGACCCGTACCCGTCGGAGCCCGCGAAGTCATCGCCGCATACACGGCCGCGGACATCGCAATCGCGGGGCCAATGTCGAACGAATCGGAACGAGGCATCAGAGTCCACCCTCCCGATTTACGGTCCTGCCGCCGTGATCCTCGAATTGCATCGGAGAGTTCCTGTTGTCCACCATGTGACAGTCGCCCCCCTTCTGCCATCCCGAGCCACAGCGCATTGCCGGCTCCAACTTCGTTCTGTGTGTACGCGGATGCGCCGTAGCCGAGCTGCTTGAGCTTCTCGCCGACGGTCTTCGCAGCACCGGTCGAATCGTGTTTGACCAGAACGCGACGAGTCGCGTGTCGGGTGAGGAAGCTCGTCGCCTCGGACTCCGACTGCGTTCCAAGCGCGATCTCGACGTGCGCGGCGTCGTCTCCACGCCAGCAAGCGACGATCCAGATCCAACCCGATCGGGTCGCGTTCACGCCGAACGACGCTGGTGCGCCCAACTCGGCAGGATCCGCCGCCAGCGCGTTCCAAGCGTCACGCTGCATGACCGCGGACGACTCGTTCGTCTTGTCCCAGATGCCGAACACCTCGCGGCGTACGTCATCGGGCGACATGTTCTCGACCAGACGCTCGATCGCGGACTTGCCCACCCGGAACCCGTACGCCGGATTGACGTCCGACAGGTTGCCCCAGAACCCCGGCGCGTCGATGTCTGTGGACACCGCATCCGGGGCGCGGGGCGACATCTCCGCATACACGCCTTTGAACGGCCGGCGCTTCTTCTCCTCGAGCGCACGGTCCCGGCGACGCTTGAACGCCTCATGCACGCCGAGCGCGACGTCCTTCGGCCGCGGCGGCGTACCCATGAAGAACGCCAACCCGAGGTCGGACACGTTCATCGCGGCCAGCATGTCCGTCAGGGCTGACTCAACCAGATTCTGGCACTCGTCGTACACCTGCACGTCGACCTCGGAGAAGCCGCGGCCGAACCCCGACGCTCGAGCGCCGAACAAGATCCGCGACCCGTTCTCGAAGTGCACACCTCGAGAGTCATCCGTCATCACAACCGGATGCTGGGCGCGCATCTTCGGGCGGATCGCCGGCTTCTCGACGATGCCCGCGATCTTCGTCAGCGTCTCCGACGACGTCCGATCATGATGCGACGACCAGATAACCAACGTTCCCGGACGCGACAAGCAGATCGCGATCAGGCCGGCCATGATGCCCCACGTCTTGCCGCACTGCCGGCTGATGCTCAACGTGACACCCATAACGTCGCACGCCAGCGTCCCGTCCTCACGGACACCGAGCGCCGCGTACCAAATGTCTTCCTGCCAACGATCCAGCGTGACGCCCATGCCTGCCAGCTCAGGCGCGATCAGTTCGTCATAGCGGGTGAAAGCGATGTCGTCGGGGATGACACAGTGACGAGCTAGATCAACGAGCGGTGCCGGGTTAGCTCGACTTGCGGAACCGGCCGGCATCGAACGGGACCACGTTGCCCGGATCGGTCTTCGGGGTGTCACTCGGCTTCGCGAGGGCACGCAGGCGAACGATCTCAGCCTTGGCGCGCTCGATCTGGGCATTCAACTGCGACCGCAGCTGAGGCAGCTCCGCGAACGCCTCAGCGAGCATCCGGTACCGGATCTCAGCCTCGGCCAGTTCGTCGTTCGCTTCCATCGCGTCGTTGAGAGTGGCGTACTTAGCCATGGGACTACCTTCCTGAACCGCCGGTTGACCGCCCGGCGTGGGCGTAGCGCGCCAAGGTCGGCGCAAGATCAGGCGAATCTCGGGTTCACGTACGTCGGCCGAACCGGTGCAACCTCGCGATCACCGGACGACTTCTCACGGTTGCACTGGCGGCAGACGCCCTGGCAGTTGTCCAGCGCGTCCGCCTCGACGGGCGACCATCCCATGCGCGTGGCCTCATCCGAGCTGACAACATGGTCGACCTCGAACGATCGCGGGTCAGGGGAGCGGGCGTCGTAGTCGATCTGCCCGCCGAGAGCTAAGCAGTCGGCGGTGATCTGCAGCGCACACGGCGCGTCACCATCACGACGCCGCACCTCAGCGCGACGCCGAGTGCGGATCGTGGTCGACGCGAACGGCACGACTACCCCCTACCCCCGGGTGACACACACATCGGCGTATGCCCCGAGGAGCGTCCTGGGGCCGGCCTGGGGGCACCTCCCCCTGGGGTTCACTGCTCGTCGTCGCAGGTGCAGGTGGTGCCGTTGCCTTCGACGACGCCTAGGGTCTCGCGGAGCAGTCCGGTGGTGATCCATGGTGCTTGCATCGGCGAGTTGTCGAGGCCGGGATGGAGGATGAGCAAGGCGTGTTCGGTGCCGTCGGTGCATCCGATCGCTGTGACCCATCCTGTGACCATGTCGGCTTGTGTGCCGGATGCTTGGTTGAACGCGTTGTTGGCGTCTCGCACGGCTTGATCGAGGATGCGTGCGGCTGCGGCGTATCCGTCTTCGGTCACGTTCGTTCGGCCTTCCGCAGGCTGAGTAGGTCGTCGAGCATGCGGTCGATGTGGCGTGCTGCTACTTCGGCGCGTTCGTTGTTGCCGTGTCGGATGGCGTCGCGTTGGATGGCTCGGCTGCGTTTGATTTCGCCGTGTGCTCGGTTGCGTATGCGGTCGGCTGGGGCGGGTAGGTCGAGGGTCATCGTCGCTCGCGGTTGATGTGGGTTGCGAGGTCGTCGAGTGCTGCGACGGCGAGGGCGTGGAGGTAGCGGAGTGTGTTGATGAGGTCGTGCATCCGCGTGCTCCTTTGGGGTTGGGTGGGGTTGCTCTCAGCGCTTGTTCCCGGTGGTGTGTCGCTGGCGGTTCCCCAAGCTTTGGTGCAGCCGACCTGCCGAGGTGAGTCGGCAGGTCGGCGCGGGCACCCGTTTTCGTGACCGGACTGGCGTTGAACCGGCATCCCTCTCGGGACTGGACTCAGTCGGACACTGTGTTGGTGTCGCCCACATTGAACGGCGTGGGATACCCGTGAGTCGTCAACGGCGCGGACCCTGGGGAGCGCGTCTTCCGCCTGTGGTGCGGGCGGCGTCTTGGTGGTGCGCGCCGGGGTGGGGTGGCTGCCTCGTCACCCCGGCGCGCGGTCCCGCAACAAGTGGCGGGCGATCTATAGCGCCATCAGTGCCTTGCGGGACGATGACGAGGAGTAGGTGGGCAGTTGTGAGGCGGATGCCCAGCCGCAGCTACCACCTACCCCGCGCAATGTCGCGTGGCTATGACAGCTTGAAGAGGCCCCGGCTCGACGGCTAGACCTGGCCCCGTTTGCGACTCGCCGGTGGTGTTGCGACGGTTTGATCTGGCCCCACCTGATGGTTGCTCGTGAACATCGTTTCCGA
>NZ_VIGX01000158.1 GCF_007858475.1 Tsukamurella conjunctivitidis | reverse complement strand
TCCACACCCCCCAGAACCTCTACGGCTTCGGCACTCCCTGACAGGCGCGAGGATGGACACGGGCTCCGATGGCGCGGGCACCGATGGCGCGGGCGCGGACTCGGGCTCGACAGGAGCGGACAGGGCGGACGCCGCGTCGCTGCCTGCCGGGACCGGTGGGGTGGACGAGGCAGCGCGCCTGGGAGAACCCGGTCACGGCGTCGACGTCGGCGGGGCTGCCTCGCTGATCCTCTCAGACCTCCTGGGGACCCTGGCCCAGCGCAGGCAGGAGGCCATGGCGGAGATGGGCGTGGAGCAGGTCCACCGGTTGCGGGTGTCCACCAGACGCCTGCGGGCACTTGCGCAGTTCCTGGAGCCCGTGTGCGGGAAGCAGCTGCGGCGAGCCCGCAGTGCCCTGGGCCCGGCTGCCCGCCAGCTCGGGGAACTGCGCGACCTCGACGTGCTCCTGGAGCACCTGGACTGCGGCGTGGTGGAGGTCGCGGATCCTGCGCGCACCCGTGAGGTGCTCCTGCACCACCGGGAGGAGCTGGCCCGTGGGGCCCGGCAGCTGGTGGAGGCTCCCACCTGGGAGGAGATGGTCGCGCAGGTGGCCACCGACCTGAACAACTGTCACG
>NZ_VIGX01000157.1 GCF_007858475.1 Tsukamurella conjunctivitidis | reverse complement strand
CAGGCCGATGTGGTCCACGTGGACATGGACCACGACGGCCTGATCCCCGAGGCCCTCGAAGCCACGATCCGCCGCCTGCGCACCCAGGGCCGCCACATCAAGCTGCTCTACACGATCCCGAACTTCCAGAACCCCGCGGGAGTGACCCTCTCGGAGGAGCGGCGCCCCGTCATTGCCGAGATCTGTTCACGCGAACGCATCCTGATCCTCGAGGACAACCCCTACGGTCTGCTCGGCTTCCATGCCGACCCGCTCCCGGCACTCAAGTCGTACTCCCCGGATGGCGTGGTGTACCTGGGGTCCTTCTCCAAGATGTTTGCTCCGGGCTTCCGCATCGGCTGGGCGTACGCCCCCCATGCGATCCGTGACAAGCTGGTGCTCGCCTCGGAGTCCGCCATCCTCTCACCGTCGATGATCGGGCAGATGGCCATCGGCGGGTACCTGGCGGAGTATGACTGGTACGGACAGGTCAAGGATTTCCGAGCCATGTACCAGGAACGGTGCGACGCGATGTTGGGGGCACTGGCGGAGTACATGCCCGACTGCAGGTGGACGACCCCGGCGGGCGGCTTCTACACCTGGGTGACCCTGCCCGAGGGTCTGGACGCGAAGTC
>NZ_VIGX01000156.1 GCF_007858475.1 Tsukamurella conjunctivitidis | reverse complement strand
AGGGAGGGGTCGATGGCGACATTGAGGGTGACATCGCCGCCGAAACGTGCCGTGACGATGCGGCGCAGCCTCGCCAGCTGTGCCTCGGTGAAGGGAGCGGCGGCCGCCACGGTGACCAGGCGGCGCGAACGCACCTGTGCGGCGTGCTCCTCCAGGCGCCGCAGCGTTGCCAGCAGACGGCCGTGGGAGGTGCGCCCCACCGCACGACGCAGCAGGCGCATCGTCCACACGCTGACATGGGGGGCGAAGATGTCCTGTGCAAGGTCCGCCCTGTCGTGGCGCGTCCCGCGTCCCAGATCCGACAGGTCGTTGCGCAGCTCCCTGTTCCCCGCGAGGAACTCGCGGACCTGGAAGAGCTCGTCCTCCACCACGGCGATCGTGCCCTGGTCCACGGCGTCGTCCAACGTCGCCCAGATGCCGAGCACCTCGAAGGCGTCGTGCAGGTCCATCGGGTCCGACCAGTGGCCTGCGACCGCTGCATCGACCACCTGGAGGGTCTCCGGACGGACGTGGGGACCCAGCAGCTCGTGGGCCAGCGCAACACGGTCGGCGGTCTCGCGCGCGGGGTCCGTCAGGCTCTCCCGCAAGCGCACATCGGTGCGTGCGAGGTCGGAG
>NZ_VIGX01000155.1 GCF_007858475.1 Tsukamurella conjunctivitidis | reverse complement strand
GCCGAGAGAACGTCGAAGCCGGCGAATCGCAGTGAGGAGGCCAGGAGGTCGCGGATGTTGGGTTCGTCATCGACGACGAGGAGGCGTGCCTCGCCCTGCTCGGAACTCTGGGGGATCGACATGCATCCAGTCTCACGCGCCAATCTGAACGTTTGCTGTGTATCAGGTGGAAGTCTCGGCCGGTGCTGTGTGTGACACCATGGGAGGCAGCCCCACGCCGCCCTCTGGAAGGACTCCTCATGACCGATCCCCTGGACCCGGAGGGAGTCTCCTTCGTCCCCGTCTCCCGGAGTCTGGTGACCGTCCGTGTGATCGCCATCCTCCTGTGGACGCTGGTGCCGGCCCTGGCGACTGCTGTCGTCGCCGTCCTGGTGACCCCCTGGGTGTGGATCTCCACCGGCGTGTTCGTGCTCCTCATGGCGTGGCTGTTGTGGTTGGTGCCCCGCCAGGTGCGGGCCATCGGTTTCGCTGAGACGGAGGAGGAGTTCCTCATCCGCCGCGGCATCATGTTCCGCAGCCTGACAGTTGTGCCGTACGGACGCATCCAGTACGTCGACGTCTCCGAGGGGCCCGTCGCCCGGCGGTTCGCAATCGCCTCCATCACCTTGCACACGGC
>NZ_VIGX01000154.1 GCF_007858475.1 Tsukamurella conjunctivitidis | reverse complement strand
ACGTGGTGCGCGGGTACTGCCCTGCTCTTCATCGGCACGTGGGCTCTCGGACAGTCGGAACTCCCGCCCCTGGTCATCGCCGGCCGCGTGGTGACAGACAGCCACCTGGTCGTGGGCATTCTCGTCGCTGCACTGCTCCTGTGGGCCCTCAGTCTGGTCCTCATCGTCGTCCGCCTCGCCACGCCGTTCCAGGAGACTCCACTCCTGTGGCGTCGGATCCTGCGGCGCACCATCCGCACGGTGACCACCGTGTTCTCCCTGGGGGTGGTCCCGATCCTCGCACTCGTCCTGCTTCTCGAGGGTGCCGACCTGCCGACGGCAGCCCACCACCTGCAGCCCGACGCACCGGGCGGGTGCCGGGTGTTCGCCCTGGTCGAACCCGCCTACGAGGGCTGGGACACGCGCTTCTTCGTCGTCGAACCGGGAAGCATCTCGGCCACTCCGGTCCGGGGCGCGTGGTCCACCGGCAAGGACGGTCCTGCCGACCCGATTGTCTCCCAGCCCTGGTCGCTGGAGTGGGCGGGGGACATCGGGACACTCACCTGGGGTTCCGGTGTCGGCGCGGACGACGACACCGTGACGATCGTCTGCCCGCCCCGCTGACAGGTTGTCTGCCC
>NZ_VIGX01000153.1 GCF_007858475.1 Tsukamurella conjunctivitidis | reverse complement strand
CAGGAGCGCGCCTGGCAGCGCGTATCCGCGCGGGCGCAGCAGAGCTCCTGGATGCATCGGCCTCGGCACCGCGTGGCACAGATGCCCAGGTCGAACACGGCTCCCCCGAGGACCAGGGGATCGATGGCTTCCCCGGCTTCACCGACTTCCAGACCCTCCTGCACCGCGGCGGCCTGTCATGACGCAGCCGCCACCCACGCGTGCCACGGCCTGGGAGGCCTACTTCACCACCACCTCACGCCTCTCGGAGCGCCTCGAGCGTGAACTCAAGAGGCGCTGCTCGCTGAGCCTGGCGGAGTACAACGTGCTCCTGCAGGTCTCCCGTTCCGGGGAGGAGGGGATCCGTCCCGCCACACTGGCCCGCCAGGTCGTGTTCAGCCCGTCACGTCTGACACACACCCTCCACCGCCTCCAGGAGCGTGGTCTGGTCGAGCGCAGGCGGTGCGAGACCGACGGGCGTGGTGAGGAGATACACCTGAGCGCCCAGGGACGCACCGGGTTCGCAGCAGCTGCAGGACTCCACCGTGACGTGGTCCGGCGCCTGGTCCTGGACGATCTGGTCCCAGGGGAGGAGGCGGTGCTCGAACGGGTCTTCACACGCATCGCGCACCGCCTGGAC
>NZ_VIGX01000152.1 GCF_007858475.1 Tsukamurella conjunctivitidis | reverse complement strand
AGCCCGCGTTCCTCCAGGGCACGGATCGCCCCCGCCGCGATGCAGTCCGCCGCGGCGAAGACCGCGGTCACGTCGGGGCGACGGTTGAGCAACTCCATCATGGCGTCGTGGCCGCCCCCGATGTCGAAGTAGGAATGCTCGACCAGGTCGGGATCGGGGTCCTGACCCGCCTCCAGCATTGCCTGGCGCCAACCCTCCAGACGCGCCCCGGCGGGCATCGAGGGGGCGACCTCGTCCAGGGCGCCAGTGATGTGCCCGATGACCGTGTGCCCCAGCTCCAGCAGGTGCTGGGTGGCGATCAGACCGATCTCGACATCGTCGACACTGATGGAGGCCAGGGGCGGGTTCGCATTGCCCACCAGCACCACCGGCACGCCCAGGCTCTGCACACTCACGATCTCGGAGCCCACCAGGGGCAGGGAGATGACCAGGACGCCGTCGACCCGCCTCCGCAACGGGCCCACGTCGAGGTCGAGGTGGGGTTTGCCCCGCAGGTAGTCCACCGAATGCACCAGCGTCGTGAACCCCTTGGACTGCAAGCGACGCTGGGCGCCCTCCAGCACTGCCGAGGGGTACCACTCGTCGAAGTCCGGCAGGATCAGCGCCACCATGCCCGTGC
>NZ_VIGX01000151.1 GCF_007858475.1 Tsukamurella conjunctivitidis | reverse complement strand
GTACTGGTTCACCCCGTGGCTCTTCGTGGGGCTCGCCCTGGCGGTGGTGGGAGGATTCCTGGTCCTCCCCTTCTTCGCCACATTGCGCCTCTCCGTCACGGACGCCACACTCCTTCGTCCGGGACAGTTCATCGGGCTGGAGAACTTCGAGTCCCTCTTCGGGGATCCGCGCTTCCGCACGGCCCTGCTCAACTCCTCGCTCTACGTCGTGTGCGTGGTGCCCTTCATGCTGGTGCTCCCGCTGGTCCTGGCGGCGCTGCTGGCCAAGAAGGGCCCGCTCATCGGCTTCTTCCGCACCTCGATGTACCTCCCGGTGGTCATGTCCTCCGTCGTGGTGGGCCTGATCTGGACCAGCCTCCTGGACAAGCGGGGTCTCATCAACGAACTCTTCGCCACCCTGAACTGGATCACCGAGCCGATCCCCTTCCTCACGGACCGCTGGTTGCTGCTGTTCTCTGCGATGTGCGTGACCGTATGGACGGGCCTGGGCTACTACATGGTCATCTACCTCTCGGCCCTGGCCAACATTGATCCCAGCCTCTACGAGGCTGCTGAGATCGACGGAGCGGGAACCGTCAAACAGTTCCTCCACGTCACCATGCCGGGAGTGCGTTCCACCA
>NZ_VIGX01000150.1 GCF_007858475.1 Tsukamurella conjunctivitidis | reverse complement strand
CCTTCCGTACTGCCCACCGCGGTGGTCACGGGTCGCCGTGACACCGCCGGTGACGAACTCAACGCCGTACTGGTCACCGAGCACCTCCAGTTCTCACTGCCCTACCGGGCGCTCTTCAGCCAGTACATGACGCCGGAGACCGCCACCCGCCTGATTGACGCCCTGGCCGTCCTGCTGGTGCGCCTGCACCTCCTGGGCTTCTACTGGGGAGACGTCTCCCTGTCCAACACCCTCTTCCGACGCGACGCCGGAGCCTTCTCCGCGTATCTCGTGGACGCCGAGACCGGCGAACTCCACCCCTCCCTGACAACCGGACAGCGCGAGTACGACGTCGACCTGGCACGCACCAACATCATCGGGGAGCTCATGGACCTCCAGGCGGGGGCCTACTTCCCCGAGGACGAGGACCCCATCGAGGTCGGGGACAGGATCCGGTCCAGGTATGTGGACCTGTGGCGCGAACTCACCGCCCCGGAGTCCATCGAGACCGGACAGCGCTGGCGGGTGGCCGAACGCATCGAGAGACTCAATGAACTCGGCTTCAGCGTCGGGGAGCTCCAGATGGTCTCCGACCTGGACGGCACGCACCTGACCATCCGCCCCAAGGTCGTGGACTCCGGC
>NZ_VIGX01000149.1 GCF_007858475.1 Tsukamurella conjunctivitidis | reverse complement strand
GCAGATTGGCATCGATGATGCCTATTTGCCGGCACGTGATTGATGAAAGAGCGTGATGGTGAGATCCGGCAACTGATCAGCCTCTCTTATCTCAATGGTTAATCACCATTTAGGGGATGTTGCTGAATATGGAAGATTATATCTGCCGGCACATAGTTTTGGAGTATATAAACGTATAATCCCGCAACTCAACAGCCTCTGTTATGTAATTCAACAGATTGGAAGGCTGTGCTGCGTTGCGGGAAATTCGCGATGCTCTATTTATGCAAATGAGAAAGCGAAGATAAGAAGAATCAATGCCGGAATCACAAACTTGATGTGATAGAAGAGTATCGGCGCAATTTTCTGATTAATCGTTCCTCCATTGGTCAACTCTTTGAGTGCAATATCACGCTTTAAGACAAAGCCGATAAAGATTGCCGAGAGAAGACTGGTGGTGATAAAGAGAATATTCGCACTGATATAGTCAAAGGCATCAAAGATATTCATTCCAAAGATACGAACATTGCTCCAGCTCCTCTCTGCCACAATACCTGGAATATTCCCGTAGATAAAGCTCGTTCCAAGTGTCATGAAGTTTGCCATAGCGCGCTGTATCTTAAACTTCTCGATTCGCGTTGTA
>NZ_VIGX01000014.1 GCF_007858475.1 Tsukamurella conjunctivitidis | reverse complement strand
GACGCCGCGTACTGGCGCGCCGCCGGGCTCCCCGGCCCGGTCGCGCTGCCGGGCGGCGCACCGTCGGGCAGGGCGAACGGGCAGGTCCGCGCGCCCCTCCTGCCGTTCCTCGCGGACCGGGTCCGCAGCCTCGACGCCGAGGCCCGCGCCGTGGGCGTGCGGAACTCCACCGTCGCCGTCGTGGCCGCCGCGCTCGTGACCGCGAGGCGCACGGGCGCGGATCGCGTGCGCGTGGACCTGCCCGTGCCGGGCCGCATCGACGAGACCGGCCTCGACACCGACGGTGCCGCCGGGACCACGATCGCCGTGCGCGTCGAGCTGCCGCCGGAGGGCACCGTCCGCGACTGCCTGCGGTCCGTGGACGCCGCCTTCCGCCAGGCCTTCCTGCACCAGCGCGGTCGCCCGCTCGACGGCGAGCACGGCTCGACCGGCGTCGTGGTGAACTACCTGCAGCCGATCCCCGAGGACTTCGCCGGCGTCGCCGGCGGCACCGAGGTGATCAGCGCCGGTCCGGTCCGGCATCTCGCCTTCGTCGCGCTCGCCGCGGACGACGGGCTCACCCTCGACGTCCGCGGCCGCGCCGGTGTCTTCGACGCCGCGCAGGTCGCCGGCCTCGCCGCCGAGTGGAGCGGGGCGATCGCCGCGCTCGTCGCCGACCCCGACGCCCCGCTGGGGCCGCTGCGGCAGGCCCTGCCCGAGGCCGCCGCGCCCGCCGCGCCCGATGGGGCCGCCGCGCCCGACGGGGCGGCCGGCGGCCCGGCCACCGGCGAGGACGACGTCGCGCTCGTCGCCGAGCTGCTCGGCGGGATCCTCGGCGTGCCCGCCGTGGGACCCGACGATTCACTGTTCGACCTGGGCGGCACCTCACTGGTCGCGGTCCGCATCACCGACCGCCTCGCCGAGGTCCGCGGCGTGCAGGTGCCCGTGGTCGAGGTCTTCGACAACCCCACGCCCCGCGGCATCGCCGCGCTCCTGCGCACCGCGCCGCCCGTCGCGGCACCCGCCGACCGGCCCGCCGCCGAGTCCGGCCCCGAACCGGCCCCCGAACCGGCCCCCGAACCGGACGGCGCCGCGACCGCCGCGGAGCAGGAGGCGCGCCCCGGCGGGCCGTCCATCCCCGCGCTCGGCGACGTGGCGGAGGCGCCCGCCTCGCAGGCGCAGGCGGGCCTGTTCCGCGACTTCCAGCTCGGCGGGCCCTCGCCCGTCTACAACATGCCGCTGGTCCTCGACTTCGACGAGCCGATCGACGCCGACGCGATGGCCCTCGCGGTCCGCGACCTGGTGGTCAAGCACCGCGCGCTGCGCACCGTGCTGCGGCTGCGCGACGACGACGTGGTGCAGGACCTCACCGTCCCGATCGACGACGAGCGCCTGCTGGAGCGGCGCACCGTTCCCGCCGACGACCGCGACGACGCCGCCCGCGAGTGCGCCGCGTACGCCTTCGACCTCGCCGCCGAGCCGCCCTTCCGCGGCTGGCTGCTCGCCGACCCCGACCCGGACGAGCCCCAGCGCCTCGTCCTCGTCCTGCACCACAGCGCGGGCGACGGTGGGTCCGTCGGGCCGCTGCTGCGCGACCTCGTCGCCGCCTACGCCGCGCGCCGCTCCGGCGTCGCGCCCGACCTCGGTGCGCCCGCGGTGCAGTACGCCGACTTCGCGGCCTGGCAGCTCGCGCGCCTGCAGGACCCCGACGGGCCGATCGTCGCGCAGCGCGACTTCTGGCGCCGCACGCTCGACGGCGCGCCCGCCGAGACCGTGCTGCCCGTCGACCGCCCGTACCCCGACGAGAACGGGTTCGGCGGCGACACCGTCGATTTCGCGTGGCCCGCCGAGCTCACCGAGCGGCTCCGCACAGTCGCGCGCGGGCACGGCGCGAGCCTGTTCATGCTCCACTACGCCGCGCTCGCCGCCCTGCTCTCCAAGCTGGGCGCCGGCGACGACGTGGTGATCGGCACCGCCGCGTCCGGCCGCCCCGCGGCGTGCGACGACGTGGTCGGCATGTTCGTCAACCTGCTGCCGCTGCGCACCACCGTCGACTGGTCGGCTGAGTTCGGCCAGTACCTGCGGCGCACCCGCACGACGGTGCTCGACGCCTACGCGCATCAGGACGTGCCCTTCGGCGAGATCGTCGCGATGCAGCCCCGCGGCTCCGCCGGCCGGCACCCCGTCTTCCAGGTCATCCTCGGCTGGAACGAGGACCCGGGCTTCAGCGGCCTGCGCGACGTGCTCGGCGCCGAGGTCGTCCCGACCCCCGCCGGCACCTCCCGCGCCGACCTGCTGCTCAGCGTCACCGAGTCCGCCGAGGGCCTCACGGGCGGCGTCGAGTACCGCACCGACGTCTTCGACCGCGCGACCGTCGAGAACATCGTCGCGCGCTGGCGGCGCCTGCTCGAGCAGGTCGCCGCCGACCCGAGCATCCGCGTCGGGGCGCTCGACGTGCTGCTCGACGCCGAGCCCGAGCGGCTCGAGGCGTGGGGCGCACCGTCGGGCCCGGGGCGCACCGCGACCGTCCCCGCGCTCATCGAGAAGTGGATCGAGGCGACGCCCGATGCGCCCGCCCTCGCCGACGACGACGAGTCGCTGACCTACGCCGAGCTCGACCGGGCGGCGAACCGCTGGGCCCGGTACCTGCGCGGCGAGGGTGTCCGCCCGGGCGACGTGGTCGCGGTGACGGTGCCGCGCTCCGCCCGGCTGATCGTGGTGGAGCTGGCCGTCCTGCGGGCCGGCGCCGCCTACCTGCCGATCGACCCCGCCTACCCCGACGAGCGCCGGGCCTTCGTGCTCGAGGACGCGGCGCCGCGCCTCGTCGTGGGCCCCGACTCCGCCCCCGACCTGCAGTCCTTCGACGGTGCGCCGCTCACCGACGCCGAGCGCGGTGGGCCGCTGCGGCCCGGCGACGCGGCGTACGTCATCTACACCTCCGGCACCACCGGCACCCCGAAGGGCGTCGTGGTGCCGCACGCCGGCGCCGTCGACCTGGCCGCGGCCATCGTCACCGAAACCGGCGCGGGCGCGGGCGCGCGCGTGCTGTCGAACTTCTCCGTCGGCTTCGACATCTCCTTCTGGGACCTGCTCAGCGCCCTCGCCACCGGCGCGACGCTGCGCATCTCGGCGGAGACCCGCGTGGGCGACGAGCTCGCCGATTTCGTCGAGGCCCACGACGTCACGCACGCGCTCATCACCCCGTCGGTGCTGGCCGCGGTCACGCCCGGCCGGATGGCTTGCCTGACCTCGCTCACCGTCGGCGCCGAGGCCGTCACCCGGCCGCTGGTCGAGACCTGGGCGCCGGGCCGCCGGCTGATCAACGCCTACGGCCCCACCGAGCTCACCGTCGCCGCGACCCTCGGCCGGCTCACCGCGGGGGAGGGCGTGGTCTCCATCGGCCGTCCCATCGGCGGCGCCCGCGCGCTGGTCCTCGACGCCGGGCTGCGGCGCGTGCCGCCGGGCGTCGTGGGCGAGCTGTACGTCGGCGGGCCCGGCGTCGCGCGCGGCTACGCCGGGCGGCCCGGCCTCACCGCGTCGCGGTTCGTCGCCGACCCGCTCGGCACGGACGGCGCGCGCGTCTACCGCACCGGCGATCTGGTGCGCTGGCTCCCCGACGGCACCCTGGAGTACGTGGGCCGCGCCGACGACCAGGTGAAGCTGCGCGGCTTCCGGATCGAGCCGGGCGAGGTCGAGGCCGCGCTCGCCGCGTGCCCCGGCGTCGGCGCCGCGGCGGTCGTGGTCCGGGGCGAGGGCGCCGGGAAGCGCCTCGTCGGGTACGTCACGGGCACGGCGTCCGAGGCGGACGTCCGGGCGTACACGGCCCGGCGGCTCCCGGCGCACATGGTGCCCGCGCGGGTGCTCGTACTCGACGCGCTGCCGCTCACCGCGAACGGCAAGGTCGACCGCGCGGCGCTGCCCGCGCCCGACGTGAGCGACGAGGCCCGGTACCGGGCGCCCGGCACCTCCGCCGAGGAGGTCCTGGCCGGCGTCTTCGCCGAGGTGCTCGGCGTGGAGAAGGTGGGCGTCGACGACTCCTTCTTCGAGCTCGGCGGCGACTCGATCACGTCGATCCAGCTGGTCGGCCGCGCCCGCGCAGCGGGCCTGACGCTCACCGCCCACGACGTCTTCGCGCACCGCACCGTCGCGGGCCTCGCGGCCGTGGCGGGCGAGGTCGATCCCGCGGACGCCGTCGCCGACGACGGCGTCGGCGAGATCGCCCCGGTCCCGGTCCGCTCCTGGTTCGCCGCGCACGGCGGCACGGCCGACGGCTTCCACCAGTCGGTGCTGGTCCGCACCCCGTCGGGCGTGGGCACCGAGACCCTGCACGCGCTGACCCAGGCGATCCTCGACCGGCACGACGCCCTGCGCGCGGAGATCGGCACCGCGCCCGACGGGGGCTGGACGCTCACCGCGCGGCCCGTCGGCGCGATCGCCGCCGCCGATGTCGTGGACCGCGTCGACGCCACCGGTCTCTCGCTCGACGAGGCCGGCGCCGCGATCGCCGCCGAGCACCGCCGGGTGACCGGCCTGCTGCGGCCCGGCGCACCGTCGCCGCTGCGGATCGTGTGGTTCGACCTGGGCCCGGAACGGGAGGGCGCGCTGCTGGTGGCCGCGCACCACTTCGTGGTCGACGGCGTCTCCTGGCGCATCCTGCTCACCGACCTCGCGACCGGCTGGCACGCCGCGACCACCGGCCGGCCCGTGGTCACGGCGCCCGTCGGCAGCTCCTATCGCCGCTGGTCGACGGTGCTCGCCGACCTCGCGACCGAGGTCGGGCCCGAGGAGCTCGCGCACTGGCGATCCGTGCTCGACGGTGCGCCCACGCTGCTCGACGGTGCGCTCGACCCCGCCCGCGACACCCACGCCGCCGCCGGCCACGCCGAGCTGACGCTGTCGGCCGAGGTCGCCGGGCCGCTGCTCGGAACCGTGCCGGAGTCCTTCCACGCCGGCGTGCAGGACGTGCTGCTCGCGGCCTTCGCCACCGCGGTCGCCCGGTGGGCCGCCGAGCGCGGCCGGGCCGACGACTCCGTCCTCGTCGAGGTGGAGACGCACGGCCGCGACGAGTCCCTGGCCCCCGGGCTGGACCTCACGCGCACCGTCGGCTGGTTCACCAACGTCCACCCGCTGCGGCTGCGGCCGGGGACGGGCGACCCCGCGGCGGTGCTCAAGCGGGTCAAGGAGCAGCTGCGGGCCGTGCCGCGCGGCGGCATCGGCTACGGCCTCGCGCGCTACGGCGCCGGGAGCGGGCCGGATCGCACCGGCGCCGGGAGCGCCGCCCTCGCCGGCCTGCCGCAGCCGGAGATCGGCTTCAACTACCTGGGCCGCACCACCGGCGCGGGCGATCAGGACTGGGCGCCCGACCGCCGCTTCCCCGACCTCTCCCCGGCGCCGGACGCCCTCGCGCTCATGCACGCGCTCGAGGTGAACGCCGTCGCCCGCGACGGCGCCGACGGGCCGGAGCTCGCGGCGTCGTGGACGTGGGCGCCCGCGCTGATCGACGAGGACGCGGTGCGCCGGCTCGGCGAGCTGTGGTTCGCGGCGCTGACCGACGTGGTCGCCGCGGCCGGCAGCGGCGGCGGGCACACCCCGTCGGATTTCCCGCTGGTGGCGCTGACGACCGAGCAGGTCGAGCGGCTCGACGCCCGCTACCCGGGCCTGCAGGACGTGCTGCCGCTGACCGTGCTGCAGCAGGGCTTCCGCTACCACGCGGAGTTCGGCGACGGGCCGGACGACGATGCCGATCCCTACGTGGTGCAGACGATCATCGACTTCGAGGGCACCGTCGACGCGGACCGCTTCGCCGCGGCGGTGGGCGAGCTCATGGCCCGCCGCGAGGCCCTGCGCGCGCGGTTCGTCGCCGACGGGCTGGACGCCCCCGTCCAGGTCATCGCCGCCCCGGGGCCCGTGCCCCACCGGCACGAGGACGTGCGCGACGCGGACGACCCCGAGGCCCGGTTCGACGCGATCGCCGCCGCCGAGCGGCGCCGCGGCTTCCGCCTCGACCGCGAGCCGGGGGTCCGGTTCCTGCTGGTGCGCATGGGGGAGCGGGAGTTCCGGCTGGTGGTGACCAACCACCACATCCTGTGGGACGGCTGGTCGGCGCCCGTGATCTTCCGGGACCTCCTGGCCGCCTACGCGGGCGTCGACCCCGCCGCCCTCGCCGCGGGCCGCCCGCAGGCGAGCCTGCGCGACTACTTCACCTGGCTGCAGGGCCGCGACATCGAGGCGGCGTGCGCCGCATGGGCCGCCGAGCTCGAGGGCCTCGCGGAGCCGACGCTGCTCGCCCGCGCCCTGGGCCGCCGGCCCGGGACGCCCGCCGGGGCCGACGGCGGACCGTCGGGCGAGGGGCGCGACGAGGTCCGGGCGACGATCCCCGACAACCTCAACGCGGCCGTGACCCGGCTCGCGGGCAAGCTCGGCACCACGACGGGCGCGCTCCTGCAGGCCACCTGGGCGATCGCCCTGGGCGGCGCGACGGGCCTGGGCGACGTGGTCTTCGGGTCCGTGCAGTCGGGCCGCCCCGCGCAGCTCGACGGCGTCGAGGACCTGGTGGGCCTGCTCATCACCACCGCGCCCGTGCGGGTCGCCCTCGACCCGCGCGCGACGGTCCGCGACCTCGCCCGCGGGGTGCAGGAACAGTACGTGCGCCTGCTCGATCACCAGCACCTCGGCCTGACCGGGATCACCCGCGTCACGGGCCGCGACGAGCTCTTCGACTCGCTGTTCGTGGTGGAGAACTACCCGTCGACCGCGGGCGCGACGATCCCCGGCACCGACATCGAGGTCGTCGACGTGCGCGGCGACGACGCCACGCACTACCCGCTGCACGTCGCCGTGGTGCCGGGGAAGACGATGCACGTGCGCGCGGGCTTCCGCACCGACGCGCTGGACCGGGCGGCCGTGGAGGAGCTGATCGACCGGTGGCGGCGCGTGCTGACCGCCGCGGTGACGCGGCCCGACGCCCGCCTCGCCGACGTCGACGGCACCGGCGAGGCCGAGCGGCTGCTCGTGCGCCGCTGGGGCGGCGCCATCGGCGGCGTGCCCGCCCGCACCCTGCCGGAGCTCTTCGCGCGCCGCGCCGCGGCCCGCCCGAAGTCCCTGGCCGTCGCGGGCGACGGCACCCGGCTCACCTACGCCGAGCTCGACGCGCTCTCGAACCGGTGGGCGCGGCACTTCCTCGCCGCGGGCGTCGGCCGGGGCGACGTGGTGGCCGTGACCGCGCCGCGGTCGGTCGGCTTCGTCGCCGTGGTGCTGGGCGTCGCCAAGGCCGGTGCCGCCTTCCTGCCCATCGATGCGACGACGCCGCGCGAACGCGTCGAGGCCATGTTCGCCGACGTGCACCCGGCCCTCGAGGTCGACGGTGCGCTGCTCGACGCCGGGCCGGGCGACGTCGCGGACGGCGCCCTCTCCGACGACGAGCGGCCCGAGCTCACCGCGCAGGACGCCGCCTACGTCATCTTCACGTCCGGTTCGACGGGCGTGCCGAAGGGCGTCGTGGTGACCCACGCGGGCCTCGCCGACCTCGTGCGCTCCTTCGTCGACGAGCTGGACCTCGGCCCCGGCACGCGCATGCTGCACAACTCCTCCGTGGGCTTCGACGCCGCGGTCTGGGAGCTGCTGTGCGCCCTCACCACCGGCGGCACGCTGGTGGTCTCGGCCACGGTGCGCACCGGCCGCGAGCTGGCCGCCTTCGTGGAGAAGCATCGCGTCTCGAACGCGCTGCTCACCCCGTCGGTGCTGGCCTCGGTGCCCGCCGGGCGGATGCGCGGCCTGACCTCCCTGGTCATCGGTGCCGAGGCGGTGCCGCGGCCGCTGGTGGACCAGTGGGGGCAGGGCCGTCGCCTGCTCAACGCCTACGGCCCCACCGAAGCCACCGTCGTCGTCTCGACGGCGCGGATCCGGCCCGGCGAGACGGGGCCGGTGCCCATCGGCCGGCCCGTCCGCGGGATGGCGGTCCGGGTGCTCGACGACGCCCTGCGGCGCGTCGGGCCCGGCGTCATCGGCGAGCTCTACGTGACGGGATCGGCCGTGGCCCGCGGCTACGCCGGACGCCCGGGGCTGACCGCGGCGCGGTTCGTCGCCGATCCCTACGGCGCCGCCGGCGCGCGCATGTACCGGACCGGCGATCTGGTGCGCTGGCTGCCCGGCGGCGAGCTCGAGTACGTCGGCCGCGCGGACGACCAGGTGAAGATCCGCGGCGTGCGGATCGAGCTCGGCGAGGTCGAGGCGGCGCTCGCCGCGTGCCCCGGCGTGAGCGCCGCCGTCGCGTCGGTGCACGAGGGCGCCACGGGCGCGCGGCTCGTCGGCCACGTCGTGGCCCCGGGCCTCGCGCCCGAGGCGATCGCCGAGTCCGTCGCCCGGCGGCTGCCCGCGGCGATGGTCCCGTTCGTCGTGGTGCTCGACGCGCTGCCGGTCACCCCGAGCGGCAAACTCGACCGCGCCGCGCTGCCGGAGCCCGTCTTCGCCGCGGCGGCCGGATACCGCGCGCCGGCGAGCGACGAGGAGCGGGCCATGGTCGCGCTGTTCGAGGCGGTCCTCGGCGCCGACCGGGTCGGCCTCGACGACTCCTTCTTCGACCTGGGCGGCGACTCGCTGTCGCTGATGCGCCTGGTCGACCGGGTCGATCAGGACTTCGGCGTGCGGGTACCGATCGCGGCGCTGTTCGACAGCGCCACCCCGGCGTCGATCCTCACGTCGCTGTCGGAGGTGGGTGAGCGCCGCGCGGTGGAGGTCCCCGTCGACGACATCCGCTTCGCGCCCCGCACGCCCGACGTGACGCCCACCGGCCACGACGTGCTCATCACCGGTGCCACCGGCCTGCTGGGCGGGCACCTCGTGCGCGCGGTCCTGGACGCCGACCCGTCGACCCGGGTGTGGGCGCTGGTCCGCGCCCGCGACGAAGCGGCGGGGCTCGAGCGCATCCGCACCGCCATGCGGGGCTACGGCTCCTGGTCCGAGGGTGACGAGGCCCGGATCACCGCCCTCCCCGGCGACCTGAGCGCGCCCGCGCTGGGCGTCGACGAGGCCGTCTGGGACCGGGTGATCGCGCAGGTCGACGCGATCATCCACTGCGCGGCGCGGGTCAACCACGTCGAGCCCTACGCGCGGCTGCGCACGGCCAACGTCGACTCCACGCGCTTCCTGCTGGAGCTCGCGTCGCGGCGGCCGGGGACGGTCTTCGAGTTCGTCTCCACCATCTCGGCGGCGGGCTCCTTCGAGGAGATCCCCGACTCCGGTTACACGCAGTCCAAGTGGGTGGCGGAGCGCATCGTGGAGCTCGCCGCGGCGAGCGGTGTGCGGTCGACGATCCTGCGGCCGGGCCTGCTCACCGGCGACCTGGTCTCCGGCGCGACGAACACCGAGGACGCCTTCTGGAACCTCGTCCGGTCGATCGCGACCGTGGGGGCGGCACCGTCGGAGATGCTGGACCAGACGATCGAGATGACGCCCGTCGACCGCGCGGCGCAGGCGATGGTCGAGGAACTGCGCACCGGCACCGAGCCGCTGCGGGCCCTGGAGGTCGGCAGCGGATCCGGGCCCAGCTGGAGGGAGATCGTCGGGGCGCTGCGCCGCGGCGGCTACCCCGTGGAGCCCGTGCCCGGGGTGGAGTTCCTCGAGCGTCAGACGGCGGCCTTCCGGGACCGGCCCGAGGTGGCGGAGTCGCTCGCGCGCGCCATCCTGCTCATCCGTGCGGGTCTCGAGCGCGATACGTCCGGTACCGGCGGGGCGTTCATCCCCACCGCCGTCGCCGACGGGCGGATCGGGCTCGACGGTGACCGGGGGCCCGTCGGGGACGCCGGCCTCGACGTCTACGTCGACTACTTGGTGCGCATCGGCTTCCTGCCCGCCGCCGGGAAAGGGGCCGACGTGTGATGTGAGACGTTGCACGTCACCCTCGGTTCTGTGACCTTGCCCGATGTGTGACACTGGTTCAAAGGTTCGTATGCGACTTTGGAGATGACACCTATGACGTCAGCCACGATTCCCGGCCTCGACGGGGATTCGGTCCCCACGAAGCACGCACAGCTCGTCGAGTGGGTGCGTGAGGTCGCCGAGCTCACGCAGCCCGACCGCGTGGTGTGGGCGGACGGTTCGGACGCCGAATGGGATCGTCTGACCTCCGAGATGGTCGCCGCGGGCACCTTCACCAAGCTCAACGACGCGAAGAAGCCCAACTCCTTCCTCGCGCTGTCGGATCCGGCGGACGTGGCGCGCGTCGAGTCGCGCACCTACATCTGTTCGGAGACCAAGGAGGGCGCGGGCCCGACGAACAACTGGGTCCGTCCCGCCGAGATGCGCGCGACGATGACCGACCTCTACCGCGGCTCGATGCAGGGCCGCACCATGTACGTGGTGCCCTTCTGCATGGGCCCGCTGGGCGCCGACGACCCGAAGCTGGGCGTCGAGCTGACCGACAGCCCGTACGTCGTGGTCTCGATGAAGATCATGACCCGCATGGGCACCGCGGTGCTGGACAAGCTGGGCGACGAGGGCTTCTTCGTCAAGGCCATCCACTCCGTGGGCAAGCCGCTCGCGCCGGGCGAGGCCGACGTGCCGTGGCCCTGCAGCGAGACCAAGTACATCACCCACTTCCCCGAGACCCGCGAGATCTGGTCCTACGGGTCGGGTTACGGCGGGAACGCGCTGCTGGGCAAGAAGTGCTACGCGCTGCGCATCGCCTCGGCCATGGCGCACGACGAGGGCTGGCTCGCCGAGCACATGCTGATCCTCAAGCTGATCTCGCCGGAGGACAAGGTCTACTACATCGCCGCGGCGTTCCCGTCGGCCTGCGGTAAGACCAACCTCGCGATGATCCAGCCGACGCTGCCGGGCTGGCGCGCCGAGACCGTCGGCGACGACATCGCCTGGATGCGCTTCGGCAAGGACGGCCGCCTCTACGCGGTGAACCCCGAGTTCGGCTTCTTCGGCGTCGCCCCCGGCACGTCGATGGACTCGAACCCGAACGCGATGAAGACCATCGACGCCGGCAACACCATCTTCACCAACGTCGCGAAGACCGACGACGGCGACGTCTGGTGGGAGGGCATGTCGGCCGCGCCGCAGCACCTCACCGACTGGCGCGGCGACGACTGGGAGTCCAGCTCGGCCGAGAACGAGGACGGCGTCGTCACCGTCGCCGCGCACCCGAACTCGCGCTACACCACCCCGATGTCGCAGTGCCCGTCGATCGCCCCCGAGTGGGACGACCCGCAGGGCGTGCCGATCTCGGCGATCCTCTTCGGCGGCCGCCGCAAGACGACGGTGCCGCTGGTCACGCAGGCGCGCGACTGGAAGCACGGCGTCTTCATGGGCGCGACCGTCGGCTCCGAGCAGACCGCCGCCGCCGAGGGCAAGGTGGGCACCGTCCGTCGCGACCCGATGGCGATGCTGCCCTTCCTGGGCTACAACGTGGGCGACTACTTCGACCACTGGCTCAACATCGGCAAGCAGGCCGACGAGTCGAAGCTGCCCGCCGTGTTCTACGTGAACTGGTTCCGCCGCGGCGAGGACAAGCGCTTCCTGTGGCCCGGGTTCGGTGAGAACAGCCGCGTGCTCAAGTGGATCGTGGACCGCATCGAGGGCAACGCCACCGGCAAGGAGACCCCGGTCGGCATCGTCGCCACCCCGGAGGAGCTGGACCTCACCGGTCTGGACACCCCGGTCGAGGACGTCGCCGAGGCGCTGGCCGTGAACATCGACGAGTGGCGGGGCGAGCTGCCGTCGATCGACGAGTGGTTCGAGTTCGTGGGCGACAAGCTCCCCACCGGCCTCAAGGACGAGCTGGACGCGCTCAAGCAGCGCCTGGGCTGATCGTCTGTAGCGACGGCGGCCGCTCCCGGAATCGGGGGCGGCCGCCGTCGTCGTTCACAGGGTGCGCCCGCTGCCGTAGCGGCCGTACTCGAGCAGGATCAGCGCGGCGGCGACCCGGGCCACCTGGTGCGGCCGCAGCATGACCGCGCGCTCCTGGTCGAAGGAGTGGTACTTGCGCAGGTACCGGTACAGGCGCTCCACGTGGATCAGTGGGTCGAAGGCGTGCGCTCCCCGACGCGCCGCGGCCCGCAGCCACGGATGCCGGGCGGGGGTGTCCGCGAACAGGTCCGGGAACGGCGCGAAAGCGAGGGAGACCCGCTTGTAGCCGTGGTTCCGCGCCCACCGGACGGCCTCGTGGGTGAGTCGCTCGTCGACCCCGTTGGGCGCCTGCCGGAGTCGGAGCGGCAGGTCGAGGGACAGATCCTCCGGTCCGGCGGGGAGGTACCGGTGCGCGGCGCAGACGGTGCCGTCGGCGATCCGGGCGAGCGCGAAGACGGCATCGGGCGTCGAGCCGTCGAGCATGCGGCCGAGGATCATCGAGAAGCCCCGCGCCGGATCGTGCCCGGCGAGGGTCTCCATCCGCCGGATCGACTGCCGCTCGAGGTCGTCGAGGTCCCCCTCGCGCACGATCGTCACGGTGACGCCCGCGTTGCGGGTACGGGTCACGGCCTGCCGGAGGTTGCGGAAGCGGCGGCCGACCAGATCGAAGGACGCGGTGTCGATGACCACGTCGCGGCCGATCGGAACGGCGCGGAGGCCGTGCGCCTCCCACAGCGGGCGCGCCGCCTCGCCGGCGCCCAGGACCGCGACCGGCCGGCGCCCGGCGCGGCGCAGGAACTCCGCGACCGCCGCGGCGCGGGCCTCCGGGGTGACGCCGACGGGGTCTCCGCTCGCGACGACGACGCCGAGGCGGATCGCGTAGCTCACCGCGGCATCGCCCCCGGGCGCGGCGACGTGGTGCTTCTCGGGGCGGAGAGCGAACGGTGCGAGCGGATCGCCGACCGAGTGGCCGACCAATTCCGAGACGCTTCGAGCACCGAATGACATGGTCCGATTATGCGCCTTCGTCGTCGCGCTGCGACGGTGCGGTTCATCACGGGGAGCAGGGGAATACCGACGCGGGAATCGGAGCCGGGCTCGAGAACCGAACGGGGAGACAGTGGATGGCGCGATGTCGCAGAGGGGGAGGGTGGTGCGGCGATGGCAAACCGTAGGGCGTGGGCATTGGGTCGGGATCGCGCCGGCAATCGGCGGCCACCCTCGCCGACGCCCCTGTGAAAAGCGGACTTATCGGGTGTGATCGGGAAAATTACCACCGCGAAACATCGCGCTGTTCACGGTGGGCAAGACAGTTCTGAAAAGCGTCTGGCGCGCATTGTGGTCGCGCTCACATCGTGTTGTTTTCGTTACCCGTGTTTCCTGGAATCGGCGGAGGCGGTCGTGTTTGCTCAGAGATGGGTCGAATCGGTAGTCATAGCAATCACCTCTGAATTCTGTTTCTCTTCAAGGCTTCTCATCCGCGTGTCGCGATCCCTATCGGCGATGCGCGGTGATCGGTGCTGCGCTGTGGTAGCCGCTCGCCCGTGGGAATGGTCGTGCGCGCAGCGAGAAGGAGAGTGCAATGCCCAGGTATCAGGGACGCCACCGTCGGACCACGCGGACCTCCGCGTCGGTGACCCGCGTGACGGCGTCGGCGGCGGCCGCCGTGGCAGTGGGGTCGGTCTGGCTCGGGACCGGGGTCGCGCAGGCGGGCGGCGACCCGGCTGCACCGCCCGCGCCGGTGCAGCCGGCGGGCCCGGGAATGCCGGGCGCCCCCGGAAAGCCCGCCGGCGCGGCCCAACCGGGAGGGCCCGCGTCGACGGCCGGGACCGCGAAACCCGGTGCCCCCGCGCGCCCGACGAGGCCCGGGCCCGGAACCCCGGCGAGGCCGGCTGGTCCGGCGGCGGGGGTGCCGACCGCTCAGGGCGGCCAGGGCGCTGCCGGCGCCGCCGGCACCGGTGCGGGCGGGAACGGTGCGGGCGTGGGAGCGTCCGGTGCGTCGGGACGCACCGGCAGCGGCGCGCCGGGCTCGACGGAGCAGGGTGGCGGCACCCAGAGCGGTGCCCAGGCCACGGCCCCGTCCGGCACGTCCGGTGCCGCGGGCGCGTCGGCCGGAACGGACACGCCCGGCGGCGCGGGCGCGAACGGCGCCGGAAGCGCCACGGGCGCGGGCGCTCCCGGCGCCGCGGATTCCACAGTGCAGGCGGCCGGTACGGACGCCGAGGCGAGCGCCTCCGCGGGCGGCTCGGACCGCGACACCTCCGCCACGCTGGCGGGCACCGGATCCACCGGCGCCCGCGCCGCGGACGGAACCGGCACAGCCGGCGGCGTCACCTCGTCCGGATCGAGCGGCGGCTCGTCGACGACCGGCGCCGGCGGCAGCAGCTCCGGTGGAACGGGCACAGGCGGTTCGGGCACGGGCACGGGAGGCTCGGGCGGCACCGGTTCGAGCGGCACGGACGCGGGCGTCTCGGCCTCCGTGCCGGGCGGCTCGTCGGGCTCGGGGGAGTCGTCGGGCGGCGGGCTCCTCGGCGGCATCCTCGACGCGCTCCCGCTGCTCTGACGGCGGCCGCCGCGCCCCGCACCCGGGGCGCGGCGGCCGTCAGTCGGGCGGCGACCAGCGCTGCGCGCTGCGGAACACCCGGTCCAAGAGCGCATTCGGAGCGGCGCGCATCGCCAGGTCGCGCCCGCGGGCGAGGATCGGCGTGGGCGCCTGCAGCGCGGCGCCGATCAAGTGGGCCTGCCGCGCGATCGACTGCGTGCGGGGCCGGCGGGCCTTGTCGTAGGCGGCGAGCTTGGTGGGAATGTCGCGCGGATCGTGGTCCCGCGCGATCGGCCGGAGCAGCGACACCAGGACGGCCGCGTCCTCCAGCGCCAGGTTGGCGCCCTGCCCCAGAGTGGGCGGCATGGCGTGCGCGGCGTCGCCGACGAGCGTCGCCGGGCCCCGCGAGTAGGTGCGCAGGGGATGCGCGAGCCGCTCGATGGCCTGGTAGCCGATCCGCTCCGGGGCGGTCGCGGCGAGCAGCGCGGGAATCGGATCGTGCCAGTCCCCGTAGCGCTCCAGCAGCTCCCCTGGGTCGGGCAGGTCGTCGTCGGCCGCGGGGCGCACCGCGAACCAGTACACGCGGCCGTCCCGCAGCGGGACGTACCCGAAGCGCTCGCCGCGGCCGAAGCTCTCGCCGCTGTCGGCGAGCTCGACGGGGGTCGCGGTGATGCCCCGCCACGCGCCGTAGCCGCAGTACGCGGCACCCGGGTCGCCGGCGTGACTACCGCGCACGCGGCTGCGGATGCCGTCGGCGCCGACCAGGACGTGCCAGTCCTCGAGCAGGCCGCTGGGGCCGAGGTCCAGGGTCTCGCGGCTGAGCCCCTCCACCCGGATTCCGGGCCGGACGGTGTCGGGTGCCAGGTCCCGGAGCAGCGCCCTGTGCAGGTCGGTGCGGTCCACGGCCCGGAGATCGGCGAGGGTGTCGGGCGAGAACTCGGTGAGCCGGGTGCCGTCGGCGCGGCGGGTGCCGTACGGGATGGACGGCGGCCCGTCGGCCACGACCTCGCGCACCCGCTCCTCCAGGCCGAGTGAGCGCAGGGCCGCGAAGCCGTTGGAGAGCAGCGTCAAGCCGGAGCCGCGGGGCAGGAAACGGGCGGCCTGCTCGAGGACGATCACCTCGGCGCCGGCGCGCTGCAGGCCGGAGGCCACCGCCAACCCGCCGATGCCGGCGCCGACGACGGCGACGCGCAGTGAGTTGGTCCTCCACATGCCATCGACGCTAGTGCGGAACGTCCGCCGTGTCACCGAGGTGAGGGCCATCTGACAGGTCGTGTTGTCAGTGGGCTGTCCTGTGTTTGGGATCCCACCCGACCTGTGGTTATCCTTGAGCGTCCCTCCACAGGTGAAACGAGGGCAGAGCCCTCGAGGAGTGACCGTGGCCGTCGCCGACGAATGGGAACTGTGGTTCCCCGATGCATACGAGATCGGCGCGGAGACGGTGCGATCCTTCGCCCGCGCGACCCGCAGCTGGGACGTCCCCTACGCGGTCAGCCGCCGCCTCCCGAACGACGTGGCCGTCCCGGCGACCATGCTCGGCGCCCCCATGCTGCAGGCCGCGTCCGCAGTGGTCGGCAAGGCGATCCCGGGGTGCAACCTCGCGGCGATCATGCACGCCGGCCAGTCCTTCACCTACCTGCGACCGCTGCACGTGGGCGACGTGCTCAGCCTCGGCGTGCGGCTCACCTCGCACATCGTGAAGGCGGAGACCGACCTCATCGTGGTCGAGTGCATGGTCTACGTCGGCGAGGAGCCCTCGATCGATGCGGAGATCTTCCTGGTGCACAGCCAGCGCGAGACCGGAATCGACTTCGCGGCGGCCGACCGGCTCGCCGACGAGGTGATGATGACCGGCACCGGGCCGTCGAGCAGCGACGACTACGCCGCGAACGTCGCGGGCTCCCGCTAGACCGCGGCACCTCGGACCGCGGCGCCGAGCACACCGTCGAGCGCGCGGGCCATGTCCGCGGCCTCGATCCGCATGAGCACGGACTCGTCGACGCCGGCCAGATCCAGGCCCGAGTCCATGAGCCGTAGCTCCCGCTCCTCCTCGGCCGCCTCGATGACGTTGCGCACGAACCGGCCGTTGCCCAGGCGGTCCAGCCGGTCGGCGACGCCGGCGCAGCAGGTCTCCAGCACCTCCGCCGCCGCGCCCGTGAGCAGGGCGTCCCGGGACCGGGCCATCGCGGCCCCGATCTCGGCGAGCTCGCCCGGGCTGTAGCCGGGGAACCGGATGCGGCGCGCGAACCGCGAGGCCAAGCCCTCGTTCGAGCCCAGGAAGCGGTCGATCTCGGTGTCGTAGCCCGCCACGATCACCACCAGGCGGTCGCGGTCGTTCTCCATCCGCGCGAGCAGGGTGTCGATCGCCTCCTGCCCGAAGGCGTCGCCGCCCGTCAGCCCCTCCTGCACCAGCGTGTAGGCCTCGTCATTAAGTCAAGTTACACTCAGTCGATGCAGGCCCTGATCTACTGCCGAATCTCCCGCGATCGATCCGGCGAGCACGCCGGCGTCCAGCGACAAGAGGCGGACTGTCGCGAGCTGGCCGCCTCCCTCGGATGGGACGTTGCGGACGTCCTCGTGGACAACGACGTCTCCGCCACCAAGAGTAGGCCTCGTCCTGCGTTCGTACGGCTTATCGACCTGCTGTCCTCCGGCGCGTACGGCGGACTCCTGTTCTGGCACCCAGACCGCGCGTACCGGCGGCTCGAAGACCTGGGTTCGCTTATCGAGGTCGCGAAAGCCAACAACGTCGCGATCCGCACCGTGAAGGCGGGGGAGATCGATCTAACGACCGCCTCAGGCATCCTCCAGGCCGAGATTTTGGCGTCGGTCGCAAAGCACGAGACCGCAAGGATGGCCGAGCGGGTCAAGCGCGCGAAGGCCGAGACTCTCGCGCAGGGCGGCTATCGGGGTGGACCACGGCCATTCGGCTACGAGAAGGACGGTCTGACGATCCGGGAGTCGGAGGCGGTGTTGGTTCGGGAAGCGGCGGCGCACGTACTTGGCGGCGGCAGTCTGCGGCGACTGACGATGGACTGGAACGACCGCGGGCACGTGACGGCTCGCGGGCACCAGTGGCGGGTATCGACGATCAGACACATCCTGCTCACCCCTCGTGTTGCGGGCCTAGTTCCGATCAATGGGCGCAGCACCGACGACGCGGGAAAGGCACAATGGCCGGGGATTATCTCGGAGGATGATTGGCGGGCCGTCGTCGCGATTCTGCGAGACCCCGCGAGGACGACTACGACCAGCTACGAGATCGCCCATCAGGGTGTCGGCGGAGCATACCTGTGCGGCGTATGCGGGGCGACGGTGAACACCGTCAAGAGCGAAGTGGGACGTTCCTACAAGTGCTCGAAGTCAACGCACTTGAGCGCCAAGAAGTCATCGGTTGACGAGTTCGTGGATGAGCTGGTGATCGGAAGGTTGTCGATGCCGGACGCTGTTGAGGCGTTCGCCGGTCGCGGCGGTGGCGATGCAGGAGCGTTGAGGGCGGAGCGGGATCGGCTCGATTCGGCTCTTGCGGAGCGGGTCGACATGTTGGATGCAGGCGACCTCAGTGTCGAGCAATTCCGCAGGTCCTCTGGTCGTCTTCGGGAGCAACTGGCGGCGGTGGATCGAAAGCTGGCAGCGGAATCGGAACGCTCGCCTCTCGCAGAGCTGCTGTTCGCCGATGATGTTGCTGAACAATGGAAGTCGCTGACACCAGCTGTTCGCTCGCAGGTGATTAAGGCGTTGATGGTGGTGCGGATCTTGCGGTTTGAGCGTCGGGGGCCGATGTCAGGTCGAATTGCGATCGAGTGGAGATAGGGTCACCACTCGCTCTCTCCTCGAAGGTCGTCCTCTGCGCTGCGTGGACTTGGTCCGCGCTTGATGATTCGTCGAATGTTGCCTTCGGTGCATCCCACGAGATCAGCGATCCTCTGGTTTGTCCAGCCCGCCCGTCGCAGCGCGAACACATCGACGCGAGCGTCTGGCGTCTGTGCGAGCTTGAACGCGAGCACTGACATCGCCTCACGCATGAATTCGCTGTCTCGTTCGTCTCGGAGTTCCGCATGCACGAGGCCTTCGATCGCGCGCTGCAGGGCGACGATCTCTTCAGTGTGGCTCGTGCGGAGCGGGTGCGGCATGTAGGCCACTCTACCAGGCGAATCGTAGGAATCGTATGGCATGGCGGAGGTGGTCGTAGTTTTCGTCCCATCGCACCGAGCGGCGGGGCGGAGACCAAGGAGAGCGTGATGATCGAGACCGAGAACGGGACGGCGGTGGAGGTGCTGGCGCGGGCACCCAAACTGACGGCTGCGCAACTGGCGGAGCTGCGCCGGCTGCTGGCGACGGGCGGGCGTGGGCTGCAGGAGGTGGAGGCGTGACGACGACGGGCTCGCTCGACATGCACGTCGACGAGGAGGCTTACGAGACTAGTCCGATAAAGGCCCGGTACCGGCGCACCAACGCTGATCTCGCGTGCATCAATGCTGCAATCCTCAAGGTCGCGGAGGCCGAGGCCCCGGTCACCATCCGTGGCGTCTTCTACCGGGTTGTCTCACTCGGTTTGGTCAACGACGCAGGCCGTCCGCTGGTGCCGAAAGACGAGAGCGGCTACGCCGTCGTTCAGCGGCAGTGCCTCAAGCTCCGCAGATCGGACGACCTGCCGTACAACTGGATCGCAGACGGAACCCGGTTCGTGTCGCGCCCGCAGACGTGGGGCAGTCTGGGGCACTTCATGCGATCGTCGGCGCACCGGTTCCGTAGAGACCTGTGGATCGACCAGGACTACCGGGCAGAGGTGTGGGTCGAGAAGGATGCAATGAAGGGTGTGCTGTGGCCAGTGACCAGCGACCTAGCAGTGCCGATGTACGTGGCTCGCGGATACGCCTCTGAGACGTTCCTGTACGAGGCTGCCGAAGACATGGCGGCGGTGAACAAGCCGACAGTCGTCTATCAGCTCGGGGACCACGATCCTGACGGAGTGCACGCGTGGGAGCACACCCGACGAAAGCTGACCGAGTTCGCCGAAGACATGGGAATGGACCGCGAAGACCTCATGTTCGAGCGACTCGCGGTCACCCCGGCGCAGATCGAGGAGTTCGGCCTCATTACTCGCCCGACGAAGGTCAAGGGGAAGTCGGCGGCGCAGGCGCGCAAGGCCCTCGAGTTCGGGCCGTCGGTGGAGGTGGACGCGCTGCCTTCGTCGGCTGTGCGGGATCTCCTTCGCCGGAAGTTGATGGACTGGCTCGACGTGGACCTGATGGAGGAGGTGCTGGCGGAGCAGGCTGATGATCGAGAGGTTCTCGTGTCGCTCGCGGGATAACGGCCTAGTGCCGTATACCGCTGAGGCGGGCCGAGCTGCAGCCTCATCAGTAGAGACTTGAGACCGACGCAACCACCGTAAGCACGGTCCCCACAGCGCTCAGGGCTGGCCCAACCAGGTAGAGCTGACTGGGGCGATTCTCGTTCGCGTAATCGTAAAGAGACGCTACGCGCCTATACAGGCTGTTTCCGATGTACTGAGGTCTGCCGTGAAGGTGCACGAGTTGCGCCACCAACTCGCCATGCGGTCCAGCTCTGGCCTGTTCGATGTCGCTTTTCAGCTTCTCGATCTCATCAGTGTCGGAGTCGTAGTTCACTTGAAGGGAATTCATGAGATTGTGGAAGGAGACCCGACTCTTGTGCGCGTCCCAGGCAACTAACGCAATGCCGACCGCCAGCAGGACACCGCCGACAACATACAGCGCTACTTCGATGCTCCTGCTCACCCGACTATCGTAGATCGACCTCCGGAAGCGACAGCAGATTGTCATTGAGAACGCCGTTCGCCTTCGACTGCAAGTAGGCGGGACGGTCGGCGGCGTAGGCGGTGGGATCAGAACCGGCGCAGTTCCAGCAGGTTGTTCGACTCCGTGCCGTCGCGGACGGTTCGGATGTAGCGGGGCGCGCCCTTGGGATAAGCGACAACGTCGGCTCTGCCGCTCTTGCTGCGGCAGTAGAACGTGTGCCCGAGGGCGATCCAGTTGAGGATGGTCTGTAGTGACCGCTCACGCTCGTCATCCTGGACGGACTCTCCGCTGTGGACTCGTGCGGCCATTACGGCTGTGATGTGTTCGAATCGCTGGGAGTTCGTGGGTTCGAGGTGGACGGCTGTGATGCGGTACTCGTGGCTCATGGCTTTGAGTGTGCGTCGGGGTGAACGAGAGGGGTGGACGCCCCGACGTGAATATTGGATTGCTCACATTATCCGCCAACCTATTGACAAGTGTCCTGGATATTGATCTCGCTACCAGGATCACATGGTAAGATTAAAGAGAAGGTGTTTTCGAGAACACCACTACCGCGCCGATAGTGCGCATTCAAATCAAGGGTCGCAGCCGAATCGGGTTGCGGCCCTTTCGCATTCCAAAGGAATCCCCTATGCTTTGCTTCAGTGTTGAACCACGCCGTAACGCCCCGGGCGCAGTGATCAGAATCGACGGTAGGCGGCTCGTCTTCCTCAATTCCGACAAGCTCAACATGCTCATCGAAGAGCTGCTCGCGATCCGCGAGGGCCGCGCATGATCGGAGCCGACCGCAACGACGACGGCTGGATTGTCGACGGCAACGGCAACATCATCGACCCCGAGCATCCCCGAGCCGGGGAAGTGAAGATCGACGGTGTGCGCTTCCTGCCCCTCAGTAGTGCCCCAGCAGCGGAGCCGCCGAAGTGGGCCGTACCCGGAATGATCGTCTCCAACGCCTACAACCATCTATATGGTGACGAGGGAATCGGGAAGTCCGCGTGGGCAATTCATATCGCCGCCGAGGTCACCAGGACAGGTAGGCGTGTCGTGTGGATCGCCACCGAGGAAGACATCACTACGATGACGCGCGCCCGTCTGGAGCTGGCCGGGGCCGACTGCTCACTCCTCACGGTGCTTGCCGAGGACGACGATGACTTCGAGCAGACGACGACGACGCCAGGTGTGATCGCCGAGTACGCGAAGAATGTGGCCGACTCCGAGCACCCTGTGGCACTGGTAGTGGTGGACAGCATCAATGATCTCGCACCACGAATGGAGACCGGGGCCGTGATTCAGATGCTCACCGCATGGAACCGTGCCTCGCGGGCTGGAGGATTCGCCACGCTGGGGATCGCGCACACGAACGCCGACACGTCGGGCAGTGTCCGGGCAGCCATGGGCTTCTCGCGCGAGTACGCGAAGAAGGCGCGGAGCGTCCTGCTGGCCGTCGCACAGGGCGAAAGCGATCTCGCTGTGGGCGTGGTGAAGAACAACCTCCTACCGCGTAATCAGCCGGCGTTGCGGTACTCGCTCCGGGCGCATCTGGTGGATGCGCTCGGCGTGAAGATCCCCGTCGCCGAGTATCGCGGGAAGTACGCCGTGACCGTCGCCGACCTCCATGCCGACAAGATCGGTGATGAGTCGACGCAGCCGATGAGCGAGGCCGACCGCGAAGAGGTGAACGACGACGCCCTGACGCTGCTGGCTGCCCTCGTCGGAGAGCCCACCGGGTTGACGCGGGAGGCGGCGATGAAGGCCGCAGGGCTCACCGATGACAAGTTGAAGCGCGCAGTGAGGTCCCTGCGGAAGGCCGGGTATGTCGAGCAGGGTGTGCGTCAGCACGACGAGAACGGGCGTCTTCAGCCCACGCGGTATATCGCCACTGAGGCGGGGCGGAACGCGAATTCCCCTGGGGTATAGAAAATCGTCCCCCAAGGTCCCCGAAGGTGATGACCTGCATATATGTCATCCCCCAAGGTATCCCCCGAGGTCCCCCAAGGTCCCCGAAGGTGTGACCTGCGCAAACATTACAAATCCCCAGGTCAGACCATGGGGCACCACGGGGGACCATGGGGCAAGCCATGGGGGATCATAAAACACCAGGTCAGAGCCTACGGGCACCACGGGGGACGTGAATAACACCCCGCGCCCATGGAGGAGAACGAACTTGACCGCGATCACTCGCAAAGACAACGCGATCTACGACAGCAACGGGCGGCTACTCCGCACTGGGCACCACGCCATCCGAAACCAATACTGGCCGATCCTCCGCAGCATCGTCGCCGCCGGAGGAATCCCCAACGACGCCGACCACGACGCGGTAACCGTCGAGGCCCTCGCACTCGTATGCAAGTACGGGCCGAAAGTCCCCGCCGAGATCACCTGGCGTGGATGGAATGCAACCGCGCAGCAGACCGCCGTGCACATCGTCTGCGCGAAGCTGCGCGTGCTGTCCTGGTGGGAACTGCAGCGGAGGTACCCCTCGTGACTGAGGACGAGTTTCTGCCCGATCTGGAGCAGTGGCATCGCGCCAATCCTGCCCCAGAGCGTGCTCCGTACTGGTTCGAGCAGGAACCGCCTCACTGGAGCCCGCTCACCGTCACCGAGTGGCATCGCGCCAACCGGCTTCACGGCCACTAAACAACAACCACACACATCGAGCCCCCAGAAACGATCTGAGGGGCTTTTCTCATATCCAAGGGAGTCACAAAAATGGCACAGATCAACATTCACCAGGCCGCGCCGGGGCATGTCCTCGGCGTGCTCGCGGACGGCGAAGTCTGGACAACCGATCAGTTGTCGCGGACGTCTCTGCTGGCCGCCTCTACGGTTCCCGGCGTGCTCGGTGCGCTCCTGTCCGCAGGACTTGTCGAACGCCCCGTACGTGGGCGCTATCGGATCACCGACGCGGGTCGCGCACACCTGCAGGAGCTTGCCAATTGACTCGACTCAGCCTTCGGGGCGACGGCGAGAAATATGAGATCCGGCGGGGAACACACGCGGTGACACTAAAAAACGCTGCCGACGCGCACCGGCTCATCACGGACCTTCGACGCCACTACGACGACGGCCAACAGGACCGATCCATCGTGCACCTCGAAGTCGAGCCCGACACCAACGGGGCGATCCTCCGCAGCGGAATCTTCTACGTGCGAGTCGCAGCAGACGATCTTATCCGCGTAGCCGACGCCCTCGTGGACCTCGCAGAAGGACAGCACGATGACTGACCGCGACCACCGCAGGGAACTCATCCCGCTCATCACAACCCGACCACGCCACCTCGCAGACATCGCCGCACAGCTCGGCATCAGCGAGATCGTCACGGCAACCGCGCTCGGCTGGCTAAAGCTCCACAACTATGTCGTCTACCTCGACGGCCACGGCTACATCGCGACGCCGACGGGCATCGCATGGCAACAGGAGAACAACACATGAAACTCACACGGACCCGACGCGGCGACTGGCGACTCACCACCCCACGCACCTACGTCTTCCTCACCGACGAGGAACTGGCAGAGGCCGGGCAGCTAATCGCGCAAGCCCTGAATAGCGGCGCGGACACGGTATACAGCAGCGGGGGTGAAGCGTGACCGAATTCAGCTACCTGGTCCAAACCGAAACAGAACCGATAGCGGTGTCACTCACGGCGTCAGGGCGTATCGCCCTCTCACAGGATGGGGTGACTGTCTACTTCCCCGGTGCGAGCGCCGAAACTCTCATCGCAGCGATCACCGCCTTGCACGCCCCCGACACCCCAAACACCAGCACACCGGCACGAACCGGTCGCACCTGGTGACCGACGCACAAGTGCTCCACACCCTCGCGGCGCAACTCCTCAACAACCTCGAATCGCGCGGCAAAAAGGAGTGATTTGCAACTCACAAACCCCCACGCAGGACAACACCTAAAACCACCAACAGCCTCTACTCTCCCTCTCCTCCGAGTAGGACTCAGTGACCAAGGACGAGTAACGCTCCACAGCTCACACCAACGCATAACAGTCACAGTGAACGAACTGAGAACACTTCTCGATCAACTCCATGACCGTTTAGATGAATTGGAAACCCTCCTATGAGCAGAGCCAAACGGTTCGACGTTGAGCAGATTATCGACGATGTGATGCAAGCCGAATACGAGTGGCTCGAATCCCTCGACACCGAGCATGTCAGATTGCGCCAGCCCAGACCGGGGCCAAGCTATTTCGAAGACTGGGATATCGACTAAGCCGCGACAGGTTCGCTCTCATCGGCAAGACCGGCAGCGTACCCCTCGGCGTAGGCCTTTATGGACTCCGCGCACTCATCCTGCGTCCGGCGAACAATGGTGCGCTCTTGCCGCTCACCCGCGTTCAGCAGCAGCAGGAAACCCGCACTGCCGACAACTAGGCCACCAAGCAAGAACGAGCCCAGAGAAGGCGTGAGCGTGATGCCGGCGAACACGACCAGAACAGCGATGACAGTACGCATAGCGAATGCCTCCGAAGACGAGAGGAAAAGGGGAATGACACAACGCTATCACCACCACGCCAACAACACAAGCGAAAACCGTTGCCGCACAACAAGGGTGGGGGGAGGGCCTGCCCCCAACCCTCGGGCCGCCTCCTGGGCGTATCGGCCTGTGTGTGTCCACGGGGATTCGGCCTTAGGGGCGGGGACAGTTCAAGTGAGATTTTGATTCGAGTTTCGGTTTTCGGCGGGGGATAGAAATAGCCTTAGAGTTTGAGACGGTTGGAGGAAATGAATGGATTTGATGAAGGCGGCAGTGCGGTCGGATTTGACTGCGAATGCGGTTAGGCTTCTTGTCGGTTTAGCGAGTATTGCGGTGGATGGGGTGACCCCGGCGACTGATTGGGCTGATGTTGGCCGGTGTGCTGGGATGAGTCGTTCGTCTGCTCATCGTGCGGCGGTGGAGTTGCAGCGGGATTCCTGGATTGAGCGGGTGTCAGCGGTGTGGGCGCTTCCTCAGTGGAGGTTGCGTGATGGGTGAGTACGGGTTCGGTGAGGCCGGTGAGGCGTTGTGGGTTGCGATTTCGGCGGCGTACCACGTGGATAGCTCGAATGAGGTCCTGGTGGTGCAGGCTTGCCGGATCGCGGATCAGGCCGAACGGGTGAATGATGCTTTGCGTGATGGTTCGCCTTTGATGGTGGAGAATCATCGTGGGGATTTGGTTGCTTCGCCGCTCGTCGTGGAATTGCGGAATCTTGCGTCTACGCTTAAGCAGCTGTTCGCGGCGTTGGGGATTTCGAAGTTGGAGAGGTATGCGGGGTCTAGTAGGCCGCGTGGTCCGGCTGGGCAGATTATTGATAAGGCTCGGTCGAAGATTGATTTGCAGCGTGAGATCGCTGAGAAGAAGGCCGAGTTGGCCGCTATTGATGATATGGACCGGTTTCTGGCCGGCGAGCTAGACTAACAAGAAGGAATTGAGAAGGATTAACACTATGGATGATGCTGCTACTGTTGCTCAGATTTCGGCGAGGGACTTCGCGGAGGTTCGGAAGGCCGTCGAAGCCCTCGATTACCTCGGATTCGACATGACGGACGAGAAGGCCACGTTCAACACCCTGAGGCGGTTTCTCGCTGATGTTGCCGGTGCCGCCACCTTCCGGGCTGACAAGCTTGACGTGAAGCAGGTGCTCCGCGAGGCCAGTGAACCCGACCCGGCGCGAGTGCGAGCTGTCGGGGACCGCATCGTGGGTGTTCATCTTCGTGAGCTGCGGGACAGTCTCGCCGAGCATGGTGACGAAGCGGTTGCTGAGATTGATCGCCGCCGCGACGCCCTGCGAGACCGGTACAACGAACTGCGGCCTGTTGCCGCGCACCTGTCGGCGGAGGACGCGATTGGTACTGGGCTGGTCGATGAGTACCGCGAGTACAAGAGCCTGTTGGGGGCCTGGAAGGCTGTCCAGAGCGCCGAGCGTGCACTGTTGAATGTGCGTGCCATTCCTTCCGAGGGGGGTGCTCATGCGAAGCTGTCGCATCGGCAGTGGCGGATTGGGCACTTGGCGTGGGCGCGGAAGACAGGACGCATCGAGTTGGATATTGAGGATGGGTCCGGTCGGGAATTGTATGAGGCGGCTGCACAGTCCACGGTGACGGAGCCGGAGGTGTCGGGGCAGTTCGATCCGTTTGACACGAGAAATACCGGTGGCGGTATTCCGGGGCCGCAGGCTGCACCGGAGAAGGTCGTATTGGGCCACAACCTGTAGGTTCCCTGTATTGGCCTCTAGTTTGGCCGTAGAACGATTTAGCCCCCGTCAAGGTGTGATTGCCTTGGCGGGGGCTTTTTCGCCGTTTAGGGGCTGGCGGGCTGAGACCGCCCCTTCGTGTCGGTACGCTCTTCGACGTGCGGAATTTCCGCACGTCCTTCGGTTTGGGGCATGCGATCGGTCTGTGGATCATCTCGCACAATCTGCATCGTCGGCACCTCCAACCCAAGCAACGAGCAGCTATCGCTGCGGAGTACCTCGAGGTGTTCGCGGCTGAGGCGAAGAAGCGGCAGATTGCGGCGCAGAATAACGAGGCCGCTAAGGCAGTTATGGCAAATTTGCCAGAACAGGTGAGGGGCGGCACGGCCTCCGATGAGGCCGGTGACATGTTCGGAGTGTCTGGAAGATCAGTGCGTGACGCTCACTTCGTCATGAAGAACAATCCAGAGGCGTTCGAGAAGATCAAGAACGGTGAGGTCGCCCCGTCTGCCGCTGCAAAAGCGGAACGGGCCAAGAGCGCCCCACCCAAGCCAGAACCCACCATTGAAGAGCGCGCCAAGAAGGCCGCAGAACGCATCTATCGCGAAGTAGCGCTCGGGCGGCGAAGCCGGTGACCCCACAAGAGCCAAGCTCCAAAGCCGCCTGCCAGGACAGCACCTGCACCGATGACGCCGACCCAGATACGGCGCTCCTGATGGCGTTCTTTGCAATAGTGATACGAAGCTGATCCCCGCCGCGCATCGGCCATCAAAGCACTGACGGCATCCTGGGCACCTTGTTCCAGCTCCGCTTGTGACGTGGAGCCTCGGAAGTAGACGCCAGGATCGTCGCTGTTGTAGGACGAGGTGTACGTCCACGACTTGTCGGAGGCGAAGACAGTGCCGCAGTCGACGCCTGTCGCCTTCATGGGGAGAAGCAGGAGCAAAGTCAGTGGAATGAGGAGGAGTCCCGAAACCGTAAGTGCAGCTATCGAACCGACCTTCTTGGTGTTCATTCTGGGAATCGTAGATCGCGCCTTCTTCTTGTGGCGCGTTATCGTTGCACCCCGAACCGGAGTCGAACCGGCTCTACGACCATCAGGGCTGTGAAGCTGGATTTAGCTCGGGGCGTCCAACATCGCCAATAGTTCCTCGCCGACCTCGACCAGGGTGCGCAGAGTCTGTACCGGAACGCCGTATATCTCGTGGGTGTCGTCAATCAGGATGTGCACCACTCCGTCGCCGAAATGAGCGACTTTCACGCCGTCGCGCTCGATGCGCAGTTCGCGCGTAAGCCGTGCGCACGCATCGTCCAGCCATGTGGTGACCTGAGCCCGGATGGTCGCGATCTGTTCCTGTGTGAGGTTGTAGGGCTGCGGCATCAGGGCCTGGATGGCCTCGTGAAGCTGGGAGTCGGCGGCGGAGGAGATTTCGGGTGTGGTGGTCATAACGGGTTCCTTTCGGGCTACTCAGTAACTGAGTCCAAACCCTAGTTATGCCTCGTCGATGAACAGGACGCCGTCCAGCGCGGAGTCGATCACGGCGCTGGTCTTCTGCGCGGTGGCGCCGAGGTACTGGCCCACGAGGTCGCGGCGAGAGCACTCGACGACGGTGTCGGTGGCGAGCAGCCCCAGGCCGCGATACATGCGAGCGACGATGCGTGCCACCGTCGTCTTGCCCGTGCCGGGCGGACCGGTGAAGGCGAGGTGCAGCGAGCGGCTGCCGCTGGTCAGCCCGCGGTCGGCGCGCACCTTCGCGAGTTGCATCGTGGTCCGCAGGCGGGTGACCTGCTCCTTCACCTCGCGCAGCCCCACCTGCCGTTCCAACTCGGCGGCGGCCGCGGCGAGCAGTTCCTCGCCCTCCCCGGCGGGCGCGTCGGCCGGGAGGGACGCGTCCGGCGCGTCGAGCACCAGGCGATGGCTCGGGTCCCGCAGCGCCGCCTCCGCGGGCGGGTACGACGGTGCCGCGCGTTCCAGCAGCTCCCGAGCGCGCTCCTCCTCGCCCTGCTCGCGCAGGACGAGGGCGTGGCAGTAGCGGGCCGCGGCGGCGGCGCCCGGCACCGGTCCTTCGGCGGCGACCGTGAGCAGCCGCGCCGCCTCGGAGAACCGCCCGAGCTGCGCGGCGGCGGAGCCCGCGATAGTGGCGGCCGCCGCGGCGAGCACGGCGTCGTCCCAGTCGGCGTGGCCGTCGAGCGCGGTCAGGGCGTCCGGCCACCGTCGGGCCCGGGCGGCGGTGACGGCGCGCTGGTAGTGCGCGATCGGGCACGGCGGGGCGGTGTCCAGGACGCGCTCGGCCTCCTCGGGCGCGCCGTCGGCGAGCAGGCGCGCGGCGTAGGCGACGTGCGCGGTGGCGGCGTCGCGCAGCGGGTAGTCGACGTACAGGCCGGTGGCGAAGGCGCTGCTCAGCGAGCCCGGCGGCAGCCCCACCCGGCGGGCGGCGGTGCCGATCGCGTCGGCGTGGCGATGCAGTGCGGCGACCACCTCGGCGGTGTTCTCGCCGGCCGCGGCGCGGCCCAGCCAGGCGTCGGCCATGCCCGGGTCGGCGGTGGTGGCGGCCTCGAAGGCGCGGCGCGCGAGCGCCGTGTCGCGCGGCGTCGCCTCGAACTCGCCGATCCCGATCCCCAGTGCCGCGATGCCCGCCTGGAACGCGCGGAGCGCAGATGTACCCATGTGGTCCCCCCAGACCCCGATGTTGCGCTCAGGCTAGCGGGACGGGGCGCGATCAGCGGGCGAGTTCGGCGATCTCGCGGATCTCGGCCAGGTCGGGGCCGTACTCCGGCGACGACCAGAACCGCAGCCGCCAGTGGTCGTCGCCCTCGCCGCCGTGCCGCGCGGCGGCCTCGACCTCGTAGTAGCCGCGGGCCATCGGGAATTCGAGCACCTCGCCGGGGCCGTCCGCGGTGGGGGAGAACCACTCGACCGAGCCCGACGTGTCGACGCACAGCTGGGTGCGCAGCACGGTGTCCCACTCGCCCTCCTCGGGCGGCACGGCGTCCCAGTGCTCGAGCTCCACGGGCATCGAGGCCTGCGCCCGCGACGGGGACGCGAAGCCCGCGGTGGCGCGGTTGGTCGCGGCGCCGTGCACGGTGACGGCGGCCAGCAGGTCATCGGGCACGCGGTGCCCGAAGCAACTGCCGAAGAACTTGCCGTCGCGCAGGTCGAGCACTCCGGAGAGCTGCGTGAGGATCCGAGGTTCGAGGCGCATCGGTCCATCATGACGGATCCCGGCGAGCCGTACCCGACGTGTCCGGTTGGTCCTGGGGGATCGCCCTGATGCCGCAGGTGACGAGATTCTGGCATTCTCGGTGACATGTCACAGACTCCGTTCGCGCAGGCGACGCTGCCCACGCCCGAGACCGTGGCCGCACGGGCCGTCGGCGTCACCAAGGTCTACGGCGAGGGCGACAACACGGTGCACGCGCTCGCGGGCGTCTCCGTCGACTTCCGGGCGGGGGAGTTCACCGCCATCATGGGGCCGTCGGGGTCGGGCAAGTCGACGCTCATGCACTGCCTCGCCGGCCTCGACGCGGCCTCGGGCGGCTCGGTGCAGGTGGGCGGAACGGAGCTGACCTCCCTCAACGACAAGCAGATCACCCAGCTGCGGCGCGACCGGATCGGCTTCGTCTTCCAGAGCTTCAACCTGGTGCCCACGCTCACGGCGATCGAGAACATCACGCTGCCGCTGGACATCGCGGGCCGCACACCCGATCAGCAGTGGCTCGACACGGTGATCGACCGGCTGGGGTTGCGCCCCCGCCTCGGTCACCGCCCCACCGAGCTCTCGGGCGGCCAGCAGCAGCGGGTCGCCTGCGCCCGGGCCCTGGTCGGGCGGCCGGAGATCATCTTCGGCGACGAGCCCACGGGCAACCTGGATTCGCGCTCCGGTGCCGAGGTGCTGTCCATCCTGCGCGCCGCGGTCGACGACTTCCGGCAGACCGTGGTCATCGTGACGCACGATCCGCGCGCCGCGTCCTACGCCGACCGCGTGGTCTTCCTCGCCGACGGCCGCATCGTGGACGAGATGCGGCGCCCGACCGCGGAGCGGGTGCTGGAGAAGATGATCCACCTCGACGAGCTCGTCGCCCGCTGATGGCGAACCCGATGCGCCGGGTGGCGCTGCGGAATCTCTTGGCCCACAAGGGGCGCCTCGTGCTGACGGTGCTCTCGGTGCTGCTCGGCACATCGTTCATCGCGGGGTCGATGGTCTTCACCGGCACGCTCTCGAAGGCCTTCGACGGGATCTCCGACAAGATCGCCGTCGGCGTCGACGCGCGGATCTCACCAGAGAACGCCCAGGGGCAGGGCGGATTCGGGCCGTCGGGCCCGGGCGTGCCGCTGTCCGTCGTGGACCAGGTGAAGACGGTGCCGGGCGTGCGCGTCGTGGTCCCCGCGGTGACCGGCACCATCGCCCTGCGCGACGGCGACGGCGAGGTGGTCTCGCCCACGGGTGCACCCCAGGTGGGCGGCGCCTACCTGCCGCCGGGGGAGAACCTCGATCCCGACGGCCTGAAGATCACTTCCGGCCGGGCACCGTCGGCCCCGAACGAGATGGTGCTCAACGAATCCGCGTCCGAGCGGCTGAAGCTGCCGGTGGGCGCGAGGACCACCGTCGTCGCACCGCATTCCCCCGGACCGATCGACGTGACCATCGTGGGGCTGTACACGATCTCCACCGATTCCGGCGGCTACCTCGGCGCGCTGTTCGCGAAGGACGAGGCGCGCAAGCTCTTCGGCGACGGAGCCACGGCGCCCTACATCGAGGTCGGCGCCGCGCAGGGCACCTCGCCCGAGCAACTGCGCGACGCGCTCGCCGAGCGCCTGCCCGACCTGAACGTGCAGACCGGCGCCCAGGTGCGGCAGGAGTTCGAGGACACGATCAACCAGGGGCTGAGCTTCCTCAACTACTTCCTCGTCGCGTTCGGCTTGATCGGCTTGCTGGTCGGCGTCTTCATCATCTACAACACCTTCTCGATGCTCGTCGCGCAGCGCCTGTCCGAGCTGGCGCTGCTGCGCGCCATCGGCGCGGGGCGCGAGCAGGTGCGCAACTCGGTCGTGTTGGAGGCCCTCGTCGTGGGCGTGGTCGGCAGCGCGCTCGGCCTCGCGGTCGGTGTCGGCCTCGCGGTGCTGCTCCGCGCCGGCGTCACCGCCGCCGGAGTCGGCTTCCCCGACGGCGGCCTCGCCGTGAGCCCGTCCGTGGTGGTGACGGTGATGGTGGTGGGCACGGTCGTCACGGTGATCTCCGCCCTGATCCCCGCGGTGCGGGCCTCGCGCGTCCCGCCCGTTGCCGCCATGCGCGCGCAGGACGGCGGCTCCCCGCAGTCGTTGCTCGTGCGCGGCGCCGTCGGCGCGGCGCTCCTGCTCTGCTCGCTGGCGCTGCTGTTCGTGGCGACCACCGAGGTCGGCTCCACGGCCGCGATCGAGGTCGGCGTCGCCGGCTTCGGCCTGATCCTCGCCATCGTGATCGGCGGGCCGGCGCTGGTGGCGCCCCTGCTCGGTGGCGTCGGCAAGATCATCGCCGCGCCCTTCGGCCCCGCGGGTCGGCTGGGTCGCACCAACGTGATGCGGAATCCGCAGCGCACCACGGCCACCGCCTTCGCGCTGGTCATCGGCGTCGCGCTGGTCGGGGTGATCGGCACGCTCGGCGCCTCGATGCAGAAGTCGATCGACGCACAGGTCGACCAGGGCATCCGCTCCGACCTGATGCTGCAGGCCCCGTCGTTGGGCATGCCGCCCGCCGCGCTCACCGCGATCAAGGACGTGCCGGGCATCGGGGCCAAGACCATCCTGTACGGCGTGCCGGTGCGGCTCGGGAGCGATCGCGTGAACGCGCTCGGGATCGACGGTGACGTGACGACCGCCTTCAACCTCACCCGCACCTCGGGGGACCTGACGGTCAAGCCCGGTGGGCTGCTCGTCGACGACCGCACCGCGCGGGAGCGCGGCTGGGACGTGGGCTCGACCGTCGAGCCGGCCTCCGCCGTCGGCGCCGCGAGGACCAGGCTCACCGTGACCGGGATCTACTCCGCCACGGGCGGTTCCCTGTCCGGGCCCGTGATCACGGCCGCCGATATGAACGTGCTGTACCCGCCCGCGAGCGGCGCCTCCGCTCCGCTCGTCACACCGCAGTCGGTGTTCATCAACGCCGCGGACGGCACGTCGGTCAGTGACCTCAAGGAGCGCCTGCGGGAAGCGGTGAAGCCGCTGCTCGTGGTCAACGTCGACGATCAGGACGACCTCAAGGACCAGGCGGGGCAGGCGATCACGGCGATGATGGGCGTGCTCTACGGGCTGCTCGGCCTCGCCGTGGTGATCGCGATCCTCGGCATCGTCAACACGCTCGCGCTGTCGGTGGTGGAGCGGCGCCGCGAGATCGGCATGCTGCGCGCGATCGGCCTGATCCGCTCCCAGGTGCGGCGCTCCATCTACCTGGAGTCGATGCTCATCGCGGTCTTCGGCGCCGCGCTCGGGCTCGTGCTCGGCGTGCTGCTCGGCGTGTCCCTGGTGCACGCGCTGCGCGACGAGGGGCTGGGCTCCGTCGTGGTGCCCTGGTCCACGGTGATCGTGATGCTGGTCGCGTCGGCCTTCGTCGGCGTGGGCGCGGCGATCCTGCCCGCCATCCGCGCCGCCCGCACGCCCCCGCTCGCGGCCATCGCGGAGGGGTGAGCGGGTTCCGAAAGTCGGGTTCCATGAGCCACCGCGCCCGAATCCTGCCGCGGTGCCCCGGTGAACCCGATTTTCGGGAATCGCTCGTCGGTAGCTGTCACAGATCGGTCGCGGCCGGTGTCCCATGTGCGGAAGATCAGTTCATCGCATGAGGAGGCAATCATGAAGGTCGTCGTGATCGGCGCGGGCTATGCGGGCACCATCGCCGCGAACCGGCTGGTGAAGAAGGCGGACGCGGAGGTGACGGTGGTGAACCCGCGCGCCGACTTCGTCGAGCGGGTGCGGCTGCACGAGCACATCGCGGGCAGCGGCACCGCCCTGACGCCGCTGACCGACATGCTCGACCCGCGGATCCGGCTCGTCGTCGGCGCGGTCGACAAGATCGGCGACGGGACACTGCTGCTCGCCGACGGCACCTCGCTCCCGTTCGACCGCGCGATCTACGCCGCCGGCGGGGCGCCGACGGCACCGTCGGGCACCTACGTGGTGGGCGCGATCGAGACCGCGGAACTGGCGCGGCAGGCGCTCGCCGACCTGCCCGACGGGGCGGCCGTCACCGTCGTGGGTGGCGGCCTGACGGGGATCGAGACCGCGGCCGAGGTGGCGGAATCCCGTCCGGCCCTGCGAGTGCGGCTGATCAGCGAGGGCGAGGTCGGGGCGTCGCTCGGGCCCGGCGCACGGGCGCGGGTGCGGCGCGACCTCGACCGGCTGGGCGTCGTCGTCGAGCGCGGCCGCTACACCGAGGACGACGGTGCCGGCCTCGTCCTCTGGGCCGTCGCGACGCAGGTGAGCGACCTGGCGGCGCGCAGCGGGCTCGCCGTGGACGACGCCGGCCGCGTGCTGGTCGACGAGTACCTGCGCAGCACGAGTGACCCGCGGATCGTCGCGGTGGGCGACGGTGCGTCCGTCCCCGGCCAGCGGCTGAGCTGCCAGACCGCGCTGCCGCAGGGCGCGCACGGCGCCGACAACCTCGCGCGCGAGCTGGCGGGCGAACCGATGAAGGCCTACTCGATGGGCTACACCGGGCAGAACGTGTCGATCGGCCGGCGGAGCGCCGTCATCCAGGCCGCGCGCCGTGACGACAGCCCCACCCGGATCCAGTTCGGCGGCCGCTCGGCCGCGCTGGTCAAGGAGCAGGTCTGCCGGATGGCCAAGGGCGCCGCGAAGACCGCCCGCTACGCCTGGCTGCCGGCACCCCGATGACGAGCACCGAGGACCTGTTCACCGAGCACCGGCCGCTCCTGTTCTCCGTCGCCTACGAGATCCTGGGCAGCGTCGCCGACGCCGAGGACGTGCTGCAGGAGAGCTATCTGCGGTGGCGCGACGTGGATCTCGGCACCGTCGAGAACCCGCGGGCGTACCTGGCGCGGATCGTGACCCGGCAGGCCCTCAACGCGCTACGGGCCGCGTCGCGGCGGCGCGAGGAGTACGTCGGTCCGTGGCTGCCGGAGCCGCTGGAGGCGCCGTCGGGCGACGGTCCCGCCGAGCACGTCCTGACCGGCGAGGCGGTCACCACGGCGATGCTGCTCGTCCTCGAATCGCTCACGCCCACGGAGCGGGCGGTGTTCGTGCTGCGCGAGGTCTTCGACTTCGGGTACCCGGAGATCGCCCGGGCCGTCGGCAAGGGCGAGGCGACGGTGCGGCAGACCGCCCACCGCGCCCGCGGGCACGTGCGGGCCCGCCGGCCGCGCGCCGTCGCCGCTCCCGCGCAGGCGCAGGGCGTCGCCGAGCGGTTCGTCCTGGCCGCGGCGACGGGGGACGTGCAGGCGCTCATGGACGTGCTCGCCCCCGACGTCGTGTACCTCGGCGACGGCGGCGGGGTGGTCTCCGCGGCGCGGCGGCCCGTGCAGGGGGCGGACCGCGTGGCCCGGTTCGTCGCGGGGCTGTTCCGCAAGGGCGCCACGATGGGCGAACTCGGGATGCGGTTCGCGGTCTACAACGGCATGCCGGCGATGGTCGTGACCTTCGACGGCGTGGTCGACCAGGTCACCTGCATCGAGGTCGGCGGCGGCGCGGTGACGGGCGTGTACACCGTGCGCAATCCGGACAAGTTGCGCACAGTCATCGGATGACAACGTGTGTATCCATGAACTGCGCCTTCCGTGGCGCAGGTTCGGGACGGTTCATTAACTTCGTCATCCGGACTCGGTAGTGCGGACGGGTCGACGCTCGGTCGCCGCGCTGAGAGTGTCTGATATTGCAAACTCAGGACTGATGTGCAACTCCGCTAATGGGCTCTGAACTGGGATAATGTGATGAATGTGACTAACATCACGATCCTATAACGGTTGCATTTCGAAAAGGAATTGCTACCGCTGGGTAGTCACACCCCTGATTAGTCTTCGCGGTGATCGAGAGCGCGCCCACCTATTCCGATCCGACGGACGCTCTCAGTCATCCGATCGCCGCCTACCCTCCGGCGCGGATCACCCCCGTGAAGACCAGGAGAGACCCATGCGTGAAGCAGCCCTGCGCGACAGCGCCCTCATGCGCGAGAGCGCCTCGTTCAGCTGGAACCGGACGGGGGTGGTCACGAAGGCGATGGCGGCCACCGTCGTCGCGGGGTCGCTGACCCTCGCCACCGTGCCCGCCATGGACTTCTCCGTCCCGAAGCCCGCGCAGATCCTCGCCGTGCCGGCCGCCGCCGCGCCGCTGCGTGTGGACGTCGAGCTGACCAGCATCATCGACTGGATGTCGCCGCAGACGATCGCCAGCATGCTCGAGGACACCGATTCGCAGAAGCTCGCCGACGCGATGGCGCTCACCAACCCGGCCAAGGTCGCCGACATCATGTCGCGCATGGACCCGGCCAAGACCGCGAAGATCCTCGACGCGATGCCGCCGGAGAAGGTCGTCGCGATCATGAACCTGATGGACGAGAAGAAGCTCACCGCGATCGTCAACGGCCTGCCCCAGAACAAGCTCAACACCATCGTCGCGGGCCTGTCGCAGGACAAGCTCAACGCCGTCGTCAAGGCGATCCCCGAGGCCAAGCTGATCGAGGTGGTCAAGAGCCTCGATGACGCGACCCTGGGCAAGATCGTGGGCGCGCTGCCGACCGAGCGGCTCGTCACCGTCGTCTCGGGCCTCGATCAGCAGAAGCTCAAGGACCTGGTCGGCGGTATCCCCGCCGACGTCCTCGGGCCCGTGGTCGGGGGCCTGCCGGACGACAAGCTCGCGGCCCTCGTCGGGCAGATCCCCGTGGAGAAACTGGGCGCGGTGGTCGCGACCCTGCCGCCGGCGACCATCGCCAAGCTGGTCGAGGGCCTGCCGACGTCCGTGCTCACCGAGGTGATCGGCACCGTCGACCCCGCGAAGATCGGCCCGGCCGTCGCGGCGCTCCCGACGGACAAGCTCTCGCAGCTGGTGGGCTACATCCCCACCGAGAAGCTGGCCGCGGTGGTGTCGGGCTTCGATGAGAAGAAGCTCGGCGAGATCGTCGGCCTCATCCCGGTGGAGAAGCTCGCCCCCGTCGTCGGCGCGCTGCCGGCCGACAAGCTCACCCAGCTGGTCAAGGGCATCCCGACCGACAAGCTCATCACCGTGGTCTCGGGCCTCGACGACAAAACCCTCACCGAGCTGGTGAACGGAATCCCGGTGGAGAAGCTCGGCCCGATCGTCGCCGGCCTGCCGTCCGACAAGCTCATCAAGCTGGTCGGTTCCATCCCGACCGACAAGCTCAAGGAGATCGTCGGCGGCCTCCCCGACGACAAGCTCCTCGGCATCATGGACGGCCAGCTGATCGGCCGCGTGGTCTCGCTGGTCGTCGCGAGCCTCGGCACGCCGGGCGGGATCGCCAAGCTTCCCGAGCTGCTGACCGGCGTCGTCGGCGGCGTGGTCACCGGCGGCGCGCAGCTCGTCCCGAACCTGATCGCGAACATCCCGTTCGTCGGCCCCATCGTCGCGGGCCCGATCTCCTTCGTGACCAACACCATCGTGGCGCCCGCCGTCAACCTCGGCCTGAGCCTGCTGCAGCCCGTGTTCTCCCTGATCTCCACCGTGATCTCGCTGCCGGTCACGCTCGCGACGTCGATCATCGGCGGCGGCGGTCTGACCGACCTCTTCGGCAAGGTCACCAAGGGGCTCGAGGGCCTCGCCGGCACGGACGCCGCGAAGTCGCTCGACGCCGCGGCGAAGACGCTCGACACCCCGTCGAAGCCCTTCAGCGTGCTGTCCGAGAAGGACCTGGCCGCGCAGGAGGCCGGTGGTCCCCGTCACCTCAAGGTCGACGATGCCGTCGACGAGACCGCCGTCCCGGTGGTCGGGGGCGGAGCCGCAGCCAAGGACGCGGGCGAGGCCGAGGCCGGCGAGACGTCGGTCGCCGGCACGACGACGGGCGCGGGCACGAAGGGCGCGGATACGAAGGGCTCGGATACGAAGGGCGCCGACGCGGCCGAGCAGACCGCGGCCCCCGAGACCGCTGTCCCCGAGGCCGGTGCGGAGTCCACCACCACCGCTGAGGAGCCCGCGGAGGCGGCGGAGACGCCCGCGGAGAAGCCGGCGGAGACGGCCGCTGACGCGGCGGACACCGATTCCGCGTCCGCTGCGGACGCCGCTGCGGACTCCACCGCCGCCGCCTGACCGAGTTCCCGGCCTCCGGCCCCCGCCGCGCACCCCGCGGCGGGGGCCGGAGTCGTCGGTCCCGGTCAGTGCGTCCGGAAGACCAGGACCAGGTTCGAGACGAGGAGTTCGCGCAGGACCGGGACGCGGACCATCCACCACGCCCACGACGGGTGGTAGCGCGGGAAGGCCGCGACCAGGTCGGCACCGTCGACCCGGCGGGCCCACCGCAACCCGTCGGACGCGAGCACCTTGAACAGCGACGTGCCGTAGAGGTTCTTCGGCGGATGCCCGTGCTTGCGGGTGTACATGCGGGCCGCGCGCTCGCCACCCAGGTAGTGCGTCTGCCCCATCTCGTGGCCGCCGAACGGGCCGTACCAGAGCGTGTAGCTGAGGATCACCATGCCGCCGGGCCGGGTGACGCGCAGCATCTCCTCGCCCATCGCCTCCCAGTCGCGCACGTGCTCGGCGACGTTGGACGAGAGGCAGACGTCGACGGCACCGTCGGCGATGGGGAGCGCGAGGCCCGAACCGCGCAGCCCTCGCGACGCGGTGATTCCGGCGGCGTGCGCCTCGGAGGGATCGGGCTCGACGGGGACGTAGACGGCGCCGTGCTCGGCGAAGGCGTCCTCGAAGTAGCCGGGGCCGCCACCCACGTCGAGCACGAGTGCGCCGTCGAGGTCGCCGAACAGGTCACCGGTCAGCTCGACGGTGTCGCGCGCGAGTGAGCCGTAGAACCGGGCCGGCTCGGACTGCTCGAACCGGAAGTCGGACAGCAGCCCCACCGAGCGCCGCAGCGTGGCACGGCGGCGGAGGCGTTTCGTCGCGTTCTTCCAGGTAGCGGGGTACACGCCACCGGACGGTACCCTAGAAGCCGTGCGTGAAGTCCTCCTGCTGTGTTGGCGTGACACCCGCCACCCGCAGGGCGGCGGCAGTGAGCTGTACCTGGAGCGCGTCGGGCAGGAGCTGGCCGCCCGCGCCGTGCGGGTCACGCTGCGCACCGCGATGTACCCGGGTGCCCTGCGGTCCGAGACCGTGCACGGCGTCCGCGTCTCCCGCGGCGGCGGCCGCTTCACCGTCTACCCGCTGGCGTTGCTCGCGATCGTGCTCGCACGCTTCGGCCGCGGCCCGCTGCGCGGCATCCGCCCCGATGCGGTGATCGACACGCAGAACGGCATCCCCTTCTTCGCACGACTCGTCGCGGGCGTGCCCGTGACCGTGCTCGTGCACCACTGCCACCGCGAGCAGTGGCCGGTCGCCGGGCGGCTCGTCGCGCGGATCGGCTGGTTCATCGAGTCGCGGCTCTCGCCCTGGGTGCACCGCGGTGCGCAGTACCTCACGGTCTCGCTGCCCTCGGCGGAGGAGCTGGCGCTCCTCGGCGTGGGACCGGAGCGGGTGGCCGTGGTGCGCAACGGGATCGACGGGGTGGCGCCGGGCGTCGCGGACGTGCGGTCGGCGTCGCCGCGGATGGTGGTGCTGTCGCGGCTGGTGCCGCACAAGCAGATCGAGGACGCCCTCGATGTGCTCGCCCGCCTGCGCCGCCGGGTGCCGGACCTGCACCTCGACGTCATCGGCAGCGGCTGGTGGGACGAGGAGCTCTACGCCCACGCCGCGAAGCTCGGTGTGCTCGACCGGGTGACCTTCCACGGCCACGTGACCGAGCAGCGCAAGCACCGCCTGCTCTCGCGGGCCTGGGTGCACGTGATGCCCTCGCGCAAGGAGGGCTGGGGCATCACCGTGATCGAGGCGGCGCAGCACGGCGTGCCCACCGTCGGCTACGTCAGTTCGCGCGGGCTCACCGATTCCGTGGTCGACGGTGCCACCGGCCTCCTGGTCCGCGACCTCGCCGGTCTCACCGAGTCCGTGCACGTGCTGCTCACCGATGCGCTGCTCCGCGAGGAGCTGGGCGCGAAGGCGCAGGAGCGGGCGGGGGAGTTCTCCTGGCCCGCCACCGCCGACGGCGTCTCCCGCGTGCTGTCCGCATCCGTCGCCGGGGAGCGTGTGGGCGGGCTGGTCTGAATCCTGCGGCCGCTTCACGCCCGAGCCGATCTTCGGTGCGTGTCGGCGGTCGGCCCTTGGCGTGTCGTCGCCGACACGCACCGAGGCTCTGGTGGTGTGGAGCCGCGAGTCGGGAGTTCGAGGCGATCCCGTGAAGGCCCTGCACGTGTGTGAGATTCTGCCCGCTGAGCGGGCACAATCCACCGCAGGGCGGAGTGTGAGCGGAGCCGGGCGGGAAGCATTCCGCGCGACGGAGCGAGGAGCACCGGCGATTCGGGTGCAATCCGTTAATCTGAATTCGTGATGAGGCAACGCGAGGTGACGCCGCGGGTGGCGTGGTACTTCATCGGCCTCGGCGCGGTAGTGCTGGCAGCGGCCCTGATCCGCGACTGGTCGACGTGGCCGGACTTCCGCACGATCCTCGGCGCCTCGATGGCGGCCTTCGGCGCGCTCGAGATCGTCGTGGGCGTCTACGCGCTGCGCCGGGCGCGGAGGGGGCGCGATGTCCAGGCCGGCTGATACGGAGACCCGGACGGTCCCGGTAGCGGTGCTGCGGGGCGGTGCCGGGGTCCTGCTGGTCCTGTGGCTGACACTCGTCACGGCGTTCATGCTGACCGACTGGTCGTACGACGGACCGCGCAGCCAACAGGTCGCCCGCGGTGCGATCCTGGCGGCGATCCTGGTGCTCGGCTCGTGGATGGGCCAGTCGTGGCGCACCGCGACCGGTATGGAACCGGCGATGAGCGCTCCCAGCGCGCGCTATTTCCTGGCCGGCGCGGTGCTCCTCATTCCCGCGATGACCGTGATGTGGCTCGACTACGGGCCGTGGCCGGCCTGGCGTGTCATGACGGTGGTAGTCCTCGCTGTGGGGATCCTCGTGCTCTTCGTGCTCGACCTCCGCGACCGGCGGCGGCACAAGGGCGAGATCACTGCGCCGATCGCGGCGATGACGGTCCGCACCGCCCGCGGTGATCGGGAGGTCCGGATCGCGCAACCGGAGGGGCTGCACGACCGGTGGATGACCCGCTGGTCGGTCGGCACGCCGGAGGGCACCGTCCAGCGCGTCTCCTACGGCCCGGACCCGATGCGTTCGCTCACAGCTGCACTCGCCGACGCGGAGGCCGCGACCGCCGTAATCTGAAACGGTGGCTGAATCCGAGAAGAGGCGCCCCGCGATCCTGACCGTCGACGACGATCCCAGCGTGTCCCGCGCGGTGGCCCGCGACCTGCGGCGCAAGTACGGCGACGAGTACCGGATCGTGCGCGCCGAGAGCGGTGAACAGGCCCTCGAAGCTCTTAAGGAGCTCAAGCTCCGCGGTGACCTGGTGGCCGCGATCCTCGCGGACTACCGCATGCCCCAGATGACGGGCCTGGAGTTCCTCGAGGCCGCGATGGACGTCTACCCGGGTGCCCGCCGGCTGCTCCTCACCGCCTACGCGGATACGGGTGCGGCGATCGAGGCGATCAACGTGGTCGACCTGGACCACTACCTCCTCAAGCCCTGGGATCCGCCGGAGGAGAAGCTCTACCCCGTCATCGATGCGCAGCTGGAGGCCTGGCTGTGCAGCGACCACCGGCCCGTCCCGGAGACGAAGGTCGTCGGCCACCGCTGGTCGGCCCGCTCGTCCGAGGTGCGGGAGTTCCTGGCCCGCAACCAGATCCCGTACCGCTGGTACACGGCGGAGTCCCCGGAGGGGCAGCGGCTGCTGGCCGCCGCGGGCAGCGACGGGCAGGAGCTCCCGCTCGTCGCCGCCGCCGACGGGACGGCGCTGTGCGCACCGTCGGACAGCGAACTCGCCGCGCACGTCGGACTGAACACCACCCCGGCGGAGGAGTTCTACGACCTGGTGGTCGTGGGCGCCGGCCCGGCGGGCCTCGGCGCCGCCGTGTACGGCGCGTCGGAGGGGCTGCGCACGGTGCTCGTCGAGCGGTCCGCCACGGGCGGGCAGGCCGGGCAGAGCTCCCGCATCGAGAACTACCTCGGCTTCCCCGACGGTGTCTCTGGCACTCAGCTCACGGACCGGGCGCGGCGGCAGGCGAACAAGTTCGGCGCCGAGATGATCACCGCCGCGGACGTCGTGGAACTCGAGGTGACCGGCTCGGGGCGGCGCGTGCGGTTCTCCGACGGCACCGTCGTGGGCGCGCACACCGTGATCCTCGCGACGGGCGTCGCCTACCGGCAGCTCGACGCGCCCGGCATGGACCGGCTGACCGGCGCGGGCATCTTCTACGGCTCCGCAATGACCGAGGCGCCCGCCTGCGCGGGGCAGAACGTGTACATCGTGGGCGGAGCGAACTCCGCGGGACAGGCGGCGGCCTACCTGTCGAAGGGTGCGCGCTCGGTGACCCTGCTGGTGCGCGGGCCCTCGCTCGAGGCGTCCATGTCGTACTACCTGATCCAGCAGCTCAACGCGATCGAGAACGTGCACGTCCGGCCGCACACGCAGGTGATCGAGGCGCACGGCGACGACCACCTCACGCAGCTCACCCTGCGCGACACGCAGTCGGGCGAGACGGAACAGGTCCCCGCCGACTTCCTCTTCGTCTTCATCGGTGCCGAGCCGCGCACGGACTGGCTCGACGGCGTCGTCGAGCGCGACGGGCGGGGCTTCCTGCTGACCGGTCCGGACCTCACGGTCGACGGTGCCGCCCCGCGGGGATGGGAACTGGACCGCCCGCCGTTCCACCTGGAGTCGAGCGTGCCCGGCATCTTCGTCGCCGGCGACGTGCGCTCCGAATCGGCGAAACGCGTCGCCTCCGCGGTGGGCGAGGGCGCGATGGCCGTGATGTTCGTCCACCGCTATCTGGAAGGAGTCGACTCGTGAGCACTCATGACCCGTGCTTCGTCGACGAACTGCGCACCCTGTTCCTGTTCGAGAAGCTGAGCGACGAGCAGCTGGAGTGGCTGTGCCGGCGGGGCCACGTGGAGACCTTCCCCGCCGGCCCCGTCTACTCCACCGGCGAACCGGCGCAGTGGTTGTACGTGCTGTTGCACGGCACGATCGCGTTGTCGCAGAAGGTGGGCGATGCGGAGGTCGAGACCACCCGCTCCGACCAGCGCGGCGCCTACTCCGGCGCGTGGTCGGCCTTCCTCGGCAAGGGCGGTCCCGCCCAGAAGCAGTACAACTCGTCGATGCGCGCGGTGACGCAGGCGCAGTTCTTCATGCTGCCCGCCGAGGACTTCAACGAGGCCATGCACGAGTGGTTCCCGATGGCGGTGCACCTGCTGGAGGGCGTCTTCTACGGCGGGCAGCGCACCCGGCAGATCGTCGAGCAGCGCGAGCGCCTGCTGGCGCTGGGTTCCCTCTCCGCGGGCCTCACGCACGAGCTGAACAACCCGGCCGGTGCGGCCACCCGCGCGGTGGCCGATCTGCGCACCCGCGTCGGCGGCATGCGGCACAAGCTGGCGGGGATAGCCAGCGGCAAGCTCGACCGCACCCGCCTCGTCGACCTCGTGAAGTTCCAGGAGGAGGCCGTCGAGGCCGTGGCGAGTGCGCCCGATCTCGGTCCGCTGGAGGCCTCGGACCGTGAGGACGAGCTCATGGACTGGCTGGACGATCACGACATCGGCGACGGTCACGTGCTCGCGCCCGTGTTCGTGGCGGCGGGGCTGCAGACCGACTTCCTCGACCGCGTCGCGGGCTCGCTCGACGACGGTCCTGTGCTCTCGGGCGCGCTGCGCTGGCTGTACTACACGGTCGAGACCGAGCTGCTGATGAACGAGATCACCGACTCGACGAACCGCGTCTCCACCCTCGTGCAGGCCGCCAAGCAGTACTCGCAGATGGACCGGGCACCCTTCCAGGTGCTGGACGTCCGGGAGCTGCTCGACAGCACCGTCGTCATGCTCAGCCGCAAGCTGGGCGAGGTCACCGTCGTCCGCGACTACGAGCCCGACCTCCCCGACATCAAGGGCTTCGGCGCCGAGCTGAACCAGGTGTGGACCAACCTCATCGACAACGCGGTGCAGGCCATGGACGGCCGCGGCACCCTGACGCTGCGCGCGCACCGCAAGGAGGAGTCGGTCGTCGTCGAGGTCGGCGACACGGGCTCCGGCATCCCCGCCGACGTGCTGCCCCGCATCTTCGAGCCCTTCTTCACGACCAAGGGCGTCGGCGAGGGAACCGGCCTGGGGCTGGACATCTCGTGGCGCATCGTCGTCAACAAGCACCAGGGCGACCTGGCGGTGCGCTCCGAACCGGGGAACACCGTGTTCACCGTGGAACTGCCCATCGACGGGCCGCAGCGCGAGGACATCGAGATCCCGGACGAGCCGGGCATCGAGGGAGAAGGGCAGCAGCCATGAGCGATCCGACCGACCCGATCGACGCGTCCGTGCCGCCCAGCGGCCCCGGCTGCGTGGACTGCGACGCGACCGGCGGGTGGTGGGTCCACCTGCGCCGCTGCGCGAAATGCGGCCACATCGGCTGCTGCGACTCCTCGCCGTCGCAGCACGCGAGCGCCCACGCGCGGGAGTCCGGGCACCCGATCGTGCAGAGCTACGAGCCCGGCGAGACCTGGTTCTGGGACTACGTCTCCGAGGATTACTACGACGGTCCGCGGCTCGCAGACCCGCAGAACCGCCCGGTCGAGCAGGCCGTGCCGGGTCCCGAAGGGCGCGTGCCCGCCGACTGGCGCAACCACGTGCACTGAGCCCGAGTTCTCGTCGGCCCGATCAATGCGAGGATGGCAATAGCCGTATCCGGACCAGGAGGAGAACCGTGCCGCAGACCGTCAGAGGAATCGTCGCCCGCGCGAAGGGCGAGCCCGTCGAAGTCGTCCCGATCGTGATCCCGGACCCCGGCCCCGGTGAGGTGGTGGTCGCGGTGCAGGCGTGCGGCGTCTGCCACACCGACCTGCACTACCGCGAGGGCGGCATCAACGACGAGTTCCCGTTCCTGCTCGGGCACGAGGCTGCCGGCATCGTCGAAACCGTCGGTGAGGGAGTCGATCACGTCGCGCCCGGCGACTTCGTCGTGCTCAACTGGCGCGCCGTGTGCGGGCAGTGCCGCGCGTGCAAGCGCGGCAAGCCGCAGTACTGCTTCGACACGTTCAACGCCACGCAGAAGATGACCCTCGAGGACGGCACGGAGCTCTCGCCCGCCCTCGGCATCGGCGCCTTCGCCGAGAAGACGCTGGTCCACCAGGGGCAGTGCACCAAGGTCGATCCCGAGGCGGATCCCGCCGTCGTGGGCCTGCTCGGCTGCGGTGTGATGGCCGGGCTCGGCGCGGCGGTGAACACCGGCGGCGTCGCCCGCGGCGACACCGTCGCCGTGATCGGTTGCGGCGGGGTCGGAGACGCGGCGATCGCCGGTGCCCGCCTCGTGGGTGCGCGCACCATCATCGCCGTCGACCGGGACCCGAAGAAGCTGGAGTGGGCGCGCGAGCTGGGTGCCACGCACACCGTGAACGCCGCGGAAACCGATGCGGTGGAGGCGATCCAGGAACTCACCGACGGCTTCGGCGCCGATGTGGTGATCGACGCCGTCGGCCGCCCCGAGACCTGGAAGCAGGCCTTCTACGCCCGCGACCTCGCGGGCACCGTCGTCCTCGTGGGCGTGCCCACGCCGGACATGACGCTCGACATGCCGCTCATCGACTTCTTCTCGCGCGGTGGGGCGCTCAAGTCCTCCTGGTACGGCGACTGCCTGCCGGAGCGCGACTTCCCGCAGCTGGTGGACCTGTACCGGCAGGGCCGGCTGCCGCTGGAGAAGTTCGTCACCGAGCGCATCGGGCTCGACGAGGTGGAGAACGCCTTCGCGACGATGCACCGCGGCGAGGTGCTGCGCTCGGTGGTGGTCCTGTGACCCTGCGCGTGGAACGCGTTGTCACGTCGGGTGTGTTCAGCCTCGACGGCGGCACCTGGGACGTCGACAACAACGTCTGGCTGGTCGGCGACGACACCGAGGTCGTGGTGATCGACGCCGCCCACTCCGCCGACCCGATCGTCGACGCCGTGGCGGGCCGGAAGGTGCGCGGAATCGTCTGCACCCATGGGCATAACGATCACGTGACCGTCGCTCCGGAGCTGTCCGAACGGCTCGACGCGCCGATCCTGCTGCACCCCGGCGACGACGTCCTGTGGGACATGACGCACCCCGGCATCGGGCACGAGGACCTCGCCGACGGCAGCCGGATCGCCTTCGGCGGCACGGAGATCCAGGTGATCCACGCGCCCGGGCACTCGCCGGGGTCGGTGTGCCTGTACCTGCCGGAGGCGGGGCAGCTGTTCAGCGGCGACACCCTGTTCGCGGGCGGGCCCGGTGCCACCGGTCGCTCCTACAGCGATTTCTCGGTGATCATCGAGTCCATCCGCGACCGCCTGTTCGCGCTTCCGCCTGAAACCAGGGTGAACACGGGCCACGGCGACGGCACCACGCTGGGCGCCGAGTCCCCGCACCTCGAGGAGTGGATCCGCCGGGGTCACTGATTTCCGCCGCAACCGGAACCCGGGTTGTATCTTCTTTGCATGACCAGGGTGCAGATGGGGCCGTCGGCGAGCAGGTGGTGGATCGCCTACCTGCTGGTCTTCGGCGGCGCACTCCTCGGGGCCGTGATGGATCGGCGCTGGGGCAGCGCCGCGCTCGTCACCGCGATCCTGCTCGTCGGCCTGGTCACGACGGCGGGATCGTTGGCGGTTCAGGTCGCCGTGCACGTGGTGGCGTGCGCGTTCGCCGCCGCGTCCGCCGTCATCGCGCTCGTCGGCCACGACGTCTTCTGGTCGATCTTCGGCGTGCTCGCGGCGCTCGTGCTCGCCGCGCTCGTGCCGCTCGCGCGCCGCGAGGGCTCCGGTGGCCGGGTCCGCACCGAGGAACTCGTCGGTAGGCCGGTGCAGGAGGCGGAGCGGCTGCTCGGATACCCGCGGAACGTGCAGCCCGGAAGCCTCGGCCTGCCGGTCCTGGTGCGCGTCCCCTTCGACCCCGGGCCCGACGGTGCCGACCGTCGCGCCGGACTCGTGGTGACGGCGGTGGCCGTCGATCCGGCCGGCCCGTGGATCGCCTTCGGCGTCGCGCCCGCCGCATTCGCGCCCGCACTCGTCCGCCGCACGCGGGACGTCCTGCAGGCGGAACTGCACGCCCGCGTCGGCGGCTTTCCCGCCGACCTGCGCCCGGAACGCCCTGGCGCGGCCATGACGCGGTCTCCGCGCACACCGCACGCCGGTGCGGCGCACGTGCCGGGCGCGCGCAGCCGCGCCTGATGTGCGGTGATCGCACCCGGCGTGCGCGGCGGGGCGTGCGGTCCGCGTCAGTGGTTCAGCGGGTTCACGCCGAGATGAGGGCGGGGGTGTGGTCCGCCACCTCCATGATGCGGTCGCGGAGGAGGCGGAAGACGGTGTCCACGGAGCGGGTGGCCTGGGTCGTGTCCGGGTGCATCGCATTGAAGTCGAGGCCCGACTCGTCGCGGTTGATCCAGGTGAAGACCTCGCGCGACGGGGTGGCGTTCGCGAACACCGAGAAGTCGTGCAGGCGAGCCAGTTCCGCGCCCGGCACTCGGGTCACGTCGATGTAGGAGAGCATCGGCGCGGTGAATCCGTGCTCGACCGGGAAATCCGGGTCGTCCGCGAGCAGGTCGATGATCGGGAACACGGGCGTGCGATCCAGTTGCTTCGCCGTGGAGACCGCCTCGTGCGCGTTGCGCGCCACCTCGTCGAAGGACCCGACGGCGGAGAACTGCACGGGCACCAGGGTCACGTACCAGCCGACGGCCATCGCGTCGCCGGTGGCGGACCGGTCGGCGCGGGGGATGAGCATGGTGAACAGCTCATCCCCGGTGAGGCCCCGGTGCACCTGCCCCAGCACCGCGAGAAGGGCGCTACTCATGTTGGCGCCGGCCCGCTTCGCCGCCGCGCTGAACCGCGCCGTGCGATCGGCATCGATGAACGAGGCGTGTACCGCGATCCGGCCGGGGGCCGCCTCGCCGTCGGTCAGCCCGAGCGGTAGGGGGAAGCGCGGCATGCCGCCCGAGCGGCGGAGGGTCTCCCGCCACTGCACGACGTCCGGGTGCGTCTTGGTGAGGGTGGCGGCCAGCGTGCGCTGCTCGCGGGTGAAGTCGCTGTGCGGGCGGACCGGCACGGGCGTGTACGCGGTACCGCTGCGGGCGGCCGTGTAGCGCGAGAGGATCTCGAAGAAGGAGACCGCCTGCGAGACGCCGTCGGTGTACAGGTGGTCCGAGCACACGACCACCTGGAAGTGCGGATCCGCGGTGCCGGGACGCGCGTTCTCGACGCCCGTCACGGCGAAGGCGAAGGCCGCCCAGTCGTGCAGTTCGGGAACGTTCGCCATGAGGTAGTCCTTGACCGTGGCGCCCGGATGCGATTGCGAGGTGGCCTCGACGGCGAGGTTGATCCGCTCCGGCGACAGAGTGCGGCCGCGCGGATTGAGATCCGTCGACACCGGGAATGCGGTGTGGAAGACGCCGTGCGCACGCACGAAATCGACGAAGACCGATTCGATGGTCGCCTCGTCGAAAACATCGTGAATCATGAATGTGGTGAAGACGAGCCGGCGGGTGCACGCCTCGCCGTCGATGCCGCTGCGCAGGTGGTCCGCCTGCACGAAGGACGTGCAGACATCCAGGTCAGGGGCGGTGCGCATCGCCTCCTTGGTGGTCACGTCCGGAGCCCAGACGGACCACTCTCCCGCCGGGCACTGCCACTGTTCTGAGAAACCCGAGATCATGCAGAACATGATCCCGAATTCAATAGCGCAGCAAAAGACAGGTACTCCGTGAGAAATCCGACAATGGCGAGGGGTTCCCATTGCGAGGTTTATGACGCATCATGTGCAGTGCTAATTACATATGCGGACAACAAGGGTGCATGAACTGTTCGACGTGCAAACTCTCCGGAGTTTTCACGGACGCCGTACGGAAACCGCGGCGGTCATGGCCCCGTCGATCCGGCGACCGGTGCGGGGGCGTTGCCGGGACCGGGCGAGGACCGCCTGCGCAGCACGACGACGGCCCCGCCGCCGAGGAGGAGGGCCCCCCAGAGCGCGTGCGCGGCCCAGGCACCCGCCCGCTCCGCGCGCGACGTCGCGTGCGTCGTGATGTCGCCGGGCACCCGGTAGAGCCGCAGTTCAGGAGTGTCGATCGCGAGCGTGAGCCCGGGGAGCGGCACCGTCGGGAAGGCGATTGCGCCGCGGTCGGAGACGGCCTCCACGAGCACCCAACCGACGCCGAGCCCGGCGAGCCTGCCCGCGAGTGCCTCCCCGCCGGTGGCGAGCGCGTCCTCCGCATCGGACGCCGCGCCCGGGACCCGGTCCACGGAGCGCCCGCCGACGCGGAGTTCACCCGTCTGCAGGACGGGCGCCCGCAGCATCCGCGGCGCGGGATCGAGGACGGGCGCGTCGGGGCCGTACGCGTACGTCCGGAACATCCCGGGTGGCAGCACGGCGACCGCTCCGCGGTCCGCGGGCACGGCCTCGGCGACGATCCGCCACGCCGCCGGATAGGTCACCGGGGCGAGCGCGCCACCCACGCCCCACACGAGGCCCGGCAGCACCGCGATCGGCAGGGCCACCGCCACGACCGCGGTCGCGGCACGCGCGGCGGCGGGCGCGGCGGCGACGAGCGCAGCGGCGCACGTCGTGAGCAGCGGCACCGCCAGAGCCACCCACTTCTGCCCGTCGCGCAGCAACCCACTGCCCGGAATCGCCTGCACCACAGCCTCGAGCAGGGTCGTCCCCGGGCCGGTCGCCGCCAGCGCCGGCAGGACCACCGCGCACAGTGCGAGCAGCGCGAACCGGCCGAGCGGGGGAGTGAACAGCCGCGCCCGGAGCACGGCCGCCCCGCCCACCAGCACGGCGAGGGCGAGCGCCGTCCAGAGCCAGGGCGCACCGTCGGGCACGGCCTGCCGGTTCCAGATGCCCCCGAGCCCCAGCAGCGAGCCGAGTGTGCCGAGCCCGGGCTCGGCGCGGGCCGCGAAGACGGCGACGCTCGCCGGATCGGCGCGTACGCCGCTGCCCGAGACGAGCGACGGATACAGCCAGGGCGCCGCCGCGCAGACGAACAGCCCGAGCTGCCAGGCCCATCGGCGGGGAGCCGCGACCAGGCCCGCGATCAGCGCGAAGACGGCGCCGGTCGGCGTCAGGCCGCCCGCGGCCAGGCACGCCGCGAAACCCCCGAGCTGGGCGCCTCCCCGCATCCGGAGGCCGACGACCACCGCCCAGCCGATCGCCGCGTACCCCGCCAGCAGGCTCCAGTGCCCCTGCAGCAGGCGCTCGGCGACGTACGGGTTCCACAGGCCGACCGTCGCCGCGGCGAGGCCGGAGCCGAGGCCCGCGGTCCACCCCACGGCCTCGAGCACCGCGAGCGCGCAGCGCCCGAAGCCCCATCCCGCCGCCACGAGCGCGGCGAACAGCAGGGCCGTGACCAGGAGGCCACCGTCGACCACCTGAGAGCCGAGCGCGATCAGCCAATCCTGCGGCGTGGCGCGGGCGGCGTTGTCGCCGAGGCCGAGCGCCGTGTCGGTGAGGTACGAGCGGGGCGTGGAGACCGCGTCACGGAGCAGCAGATAGCGTCCGCCGACGGCCAGCGGACCCAGGATCAGGGCGGCGAGCACGGCGGACCAGGCGGCGAGGGCCAGGTCGCGCGATCTCATCACCGTCACCCTACTGACACAATGGCCGGGTGAGTGGTCTGGCGTGGGTGACGATCGGCTCGCTCCTGGCGAACCTGTGCTCCTACCTCGTGCACCTGCCGGCGAGCCGCTGGCTGGGCCCGTCGGGCTACGGCGAGTTCGCCTCCCTCCTGCAGCTCTCGCTGATCCTCGCGGTGCCCGCGCTCGCACTGCAGACCGTCGTCGCGCGACAGGTGGTGCGCGGCGCCGGAGCCGCGCAGATGAGGGCGCTCGGCCACCGGATCGCGCTCGGCGCGGGCGTCCTCTCCGCCGTGGCCGTGCCGCTGGCGGCCGCCGGCCTGCACACGCGGGCACTCACCGCCGCCGCCGCGCTGGCCGCGGCCCCCGCGCTGGTGCTGCTCGCCGTCGAGCAGGGGCTGCTGCAGGGAGAGCGCCGCTTCGGGCGGCTCGCGGCCCTGCTCGGCCTGGCGGGCGTGGGCAAACTCGTCTTCACCGTGCCGGGGCTCCTGCTGGGCCCGGGGCCCGCCCTGCTCGGCACGACGGTGGGCGCCCTGGTCGCGGCGGTCGTCGGCCGGGCGCTGGCCGGTGCGCCGTCCGGGGCCGAGGCCGGGCCGGACGCGGGGGTGCGCGCCGTGCTCGGCGCCAGCTCGGTGCAGCTGGTGCTCGTCGTCTTCGCGTCGCTCGACCTGCTCCTCTCCCGGCCGGTGCTCGGCGCCGCCGCGGCCGGCACGTACGCCCTCGGTGCGGTGGCCGCGAAGGTCGCGTTCTGGCTGCCGCAGGCCGTCGGCGTCGTCTTCTACCCCCAGCTCGCCACCCCGGGCCGGGCCCGCGGCGCCTTGCGCACCGTCGTGGGGCTGCTGACCGGCCTGGGGCTCGCCTGCGTGGCGGGCGCGGCGGTCTGCGCGCCCCTGGCGACGGCGCTCGCCGGTGAGGACTACCTGCCGGTGCAGGGGCTCCTGTGGCTGTTCGCGGCCCAGGGCGCACTGCTGGCGCTGCTGCAGGGCCTCCTGCTCTACGCCATCGCCGTCGAGCGCACGCGGATGGCGCTGTTCGCGTGGGCCGTGGTCGCCGTCGAGGCGGCGATCCTGCTCGTCGTGCCGCGAAGTCCCGCCGAAATGATCACCGCCGCGGCGCTGTGTGCGCTCGCGGCGGTGATGGTGATCGGTGCGGTCGTGACCGTCAGCGCTCGTCGCGCTTCCGGAAGTCGATCGCCTCGGTCTGCGAATCGTCCGGCCGCGGCTGAGCGTTGAACGCCTCCGTCGCCGGATCGCCGCCGCCGTCGGGCGTGGTGATCGGCTCGTCGTCGAGCGGGGCCGTGGGCGCGGCGTCGTCGGAGCCGGCGGCGGACCGTCCGGCGCCGCGACCGCCCGTGCCCGGGCCGCCCGCGGTGGCCGCATTGCGGCCCAGGAGCAGCGCGAAGACGCCGAGACCCAGCGCGATCACACCGAGCACGCCGCCCGCGACGGGCGCCACGTACTTCGCGACCGCGATCTTGTTCTGCGCCGACTTCGCGACCTCCGCCTGCGAGCGGACCGTCGCATCGACCCACCGCTGCTTGGCGTCGAAGACGTCGAGCTTGAAGTCGCGGACCGGCTTCGGCGTGTTCGGGGCGACCTGGCCCGGCAGGCGGAACTGCTGCGTGTAATGCAGAGACTGATCGACGATGACGCCCGAGGTCGGGTCGACCCACAGGTCGACGTCGGTCTTGGCCCAGCGGTTCAGCGTGATGTCGTCCTTGGGGTCGACGCCGCCGATGCCCCACCAGCCGGCGGGCATGGTCAGGACCGTGCCCAGCGTCGGGTCGTTGCCGTCGCGGATGGTGGAGAGGTCCACCCAGCTCTGCTGGCCCTGGAAGTGCAGCGTCTTGGTGCCGCTGACCTCCTTCTCCTCGACGAACTTCAGGCCCACGTTGCTGCGGGTGATCAGGTCGAAGAACTCGTACTTCCCGTCCTGCGTGGTGCCGGCGGGGAAGCGGTACTGCAGGCCCTTGCGGTCGGCGATCTTCACGGCGGGCGTGCTCTCGCCGGGCTGGTAGGTGGCCTCCGAGGTCTTCCCGGTGGGCTTGCCCGTCTCGCGGTCCAGGGAGACGCGGTCGAGCCACGCCTGCACCAGGCCGTCGTCGCAGGGCCGCTTGTCCTGCACTGCGCCCGTGAGTTCGGGGTGCCGCGGCTCGCCCTTGGTCTTGATCGACGGGACGACCATCGAGCTGCCGGACTGCACCGTCATCGTCGACTTGTCCGACGGGGTGGTCACCAGCGTGCGGGTCTGGGTGGTCACCGAGACCTCGTTGACCACGGCCTTCGCCTTGTCGATCGAGCACATGTCCAGCGACTTCGCCGGGAAGTCGGCATCCGCCTGGGAGTCCGCGGCCTTCTCGGACTTCGCCACCGTCGTGGTGTCGATGTCCAGCGGGATCGTCGTCAGCTTGCCCGCCACGTACGCCGGCCCGGCGATCGCGGCCGTGATCAGCAGCGCGCCCAAGAAGATCAGGATCGGACCGATAACGCGCGCCAGCCGGCTACGGCCTACCGCCATCGAAGTGTCTCCTCACATCTCTTGTGGAGCGCGTGCGTGGTTCGCACACGCCGTCGGGGCACGTGGTCGCGCTCCCTTCCAAGTACCCGAGCCTACAGGTGGTGCCGGGGTGGCACGGGCCACGCGCGCGGGTGAGGGACGATTCGCGGGTAGATTCGGTGGACGATGAGCACCGTCGGGACCAGCGATTTCGCATCTGCAAAGCCTGCGGGTGCGGCCGGATTCGTGCCCGCACTCGAGGGCATGCGCGCCTGCGCCGCGATCGCCGTGATGCTGACGCACACCGCGTTCCAGACCGGTCAGGTGGGGTATTCGGTGGTCGGCCGGGTGTGGGGCCGCTTCGACATGGCGGTCGCCCTCTTCTTCGGGCTCTCGGGCTTCCTACTGTGGCGCGCGCACGCGCGGGCCGCCTGGTCCTCGTCCGACGGTCCGCCGACGGGGCGGTACTACCGATCGCGCTTCGTGCGGATCATGCCGGCGTACCTCGTGGTCGCCGTGGTCGCGCTGGCGCTGCTGCCGCGGTCGACGGCCCCGTCGGGCTCCACGTGGCTCGCGAACCTCACGCTCACCCAGGTCTTCGTGCCCTATTCGCTGACGGACGGCCTCACGCAGATGTGGTCGCTCTCCGTGGAGATGCTGTTCTACCTGCTGCTTCCGCCGGCCGCGCTGATGCTGGTGCGGCTGCGCGGGCCCGCCGCGCGGTGGCGGGTGCCGGTGCTGCTCGTCGTGGCCGCGGTGTCGCTGAGCTGGGCGTGGGTCGGCGCCGCGCTGCCCCTGCCGCCCGGGGTGAACCACCACAACTGGCTCCCCTCGTACGTGCCGTGGTTCGTCGCCGGCATCGTCCTCGCCGAGATCGTGAGCGCTCCCGTGACGCGGTACGGCGCCGTCCGGCGGCTCGCACAGCGGCGGGTGTGCTGGCCCGCCGCGCTGGTGGTGTTCGCGGTGATCTGCACGCCGCTGGGCGGCCCGGTGACGCTCGACAGTCCCGAGTCCTGGCAGTTCGCCGTCCGGATGGGCCTCGGCGGGGTGCTCGGCTTCCTCCTGCTGGCGCCGCTCGTGCTGGCGCCCGCGTCCGCGCCCGCACGCTGGCTCGGATCGGGCCCGATGCTGGCGCTGGGGCGCTGGTCGTACGGCATCTTCATCTGGCACCTGGTGGTGCTCACCGCGATCTTCCCGCTGTTCGCCATCGTCCCCTTCCACGGCAACATGCTGAAGGTGACGGTCCTGACCCTGGTCTTCTCCGTCGCGGTCGCGGCGCTGAGCTACGCCTGGGTGGAGGAGCCCGCCCGCCGCTGGCTCGCGCGCCGCGAGGCCCGACGGTCCGCGACGGCCGGGGAGTCCGCGCCCTCGCCTGAGCCGACGCGGATCGAGCCGCCGGAGCCCGTCGCGCCGGTGGGATAGTTCTGCACGGAAGCTATGCGTACCACGCATACCCCCTCGTCGTTGCAGGTCAGAGGCGTGTTTCGGCAGCGGGTGTGGCGCGCGGCGCATCACCCGGACTCTGTGCGGGGACGTCCGAGCGTGTGTCTCGCGGGGACGGAACGCCGCGTGGGGACGTCGAACGAGCACGACGGAATCGTGTGGAGCTGCGGGGTATGCGCCGGCCGCATCGCTCGATCAGCGAAATCGGCCACTGACCTGCAGTTTCATAGGGTATGCGTGGCGCGCATGGCCTCTCTGCGAGACAACACCCAGCCCGCAGGGCCTACTCCGCGCCGCCGGCCCCGCCGGACGCAGCGCCGCGCCGGCGGAGGAATCGGGTGGGTGGCACCGTCGACCACGCCATCAGGAGGACGCCCGTCAGGGCGAGGCCCTGGGGCCAGGGGTCGTGGCCCACGTAGCCGGACTCGGCGTGCCACGGCCCCGTCGCGAGCAGGAGCATTCCCGCGAGCACGAACCCGGAGGCGCCGAACACCCGCAACGCCGCCCGACGGTCCGCCCGGACGTGCAGCCCGGAGACGACCCAGGTCGCGAGGCCCGCGGCCGCCCAGAGCGCGATCCCCGGCCAGCCGCTGAGCACGAAGGCGACGGCCCCGATCCCCAGCCCAGCCGCGATGCCCGGCTGCCACGCCCGGATCGGCCCGCCCGCGCTCCGCGGCCGCGAGCCCGGGACGAGCGCGAGCGCGGCGAGGATCACGAGCAGCGCGAGGCCGCCGAAGAGGCCGATCCGGTACGGCGCGTTGAGCTCGAACCGCAGGGTGACGGCACCGTCGGTGCCCTTCGGCACCACCCAGCCCTGCTGCCAGCCGTTGACGGTGACGGCGCGCAGCGGCGTCCCGTCGGGGCCGGTGGCCGACCATCCGGAGTTGCGGCTCTCGGGGACGACGAGCACCTGGTCGGCGCCGGCATCGCTGACGGTCACCACCCGGCGGTCCGGGGTCCAACTCTGGATCTTCACGCTCTCGTCCCGCGGCGCGGCGGCATCGGGCGCGGGCGCGTCCAGGGTCACCGTGTCGACGCTGAAGGCGAGCCCCGGCGATGCCACGACCTGCGACTTCCCCGCCGGCAGCGGCACCGGCGCGGGATCGCAGGCGATCGCGCGGACGGGCGCACCGTCGCGCAGTTCCCGCGCCCCGGCCTCGACGCGGAAGCGCAGCACCCGGTCGCCGACGCGCACCGTCGGACCGGTCTCGCACGGCACCACGACCGGACGGTCCGCGGGGGCCGGCTCCGAGCCGGGGACGGGCGTCCCGTCGGGGCCGACGGCCCGCACCTCGGCCAGGCCGGGGGCCATCTTCTCCGGGAAGCCGAAGTCGTTGATGTTGATCCGCTCGTCCCAGTCGAGGAGGGAGACCGAGATCGAGTCCGTCACCGCGGGGTCGAGCCTGATGGTCACCTCGTCCCCGGAGCCGGAGTCCTCCGGAACCTCCCGGACCTGCCGGCCCGTCCCCAGGTCGACGCCGACCCGCGTGGGATGCGCCGGCGCCTCGCCGCGCGGGAGCCGGAGCGTGAGCCCGCCGACGACCTGCGCCGATGGCAGCCGCAGCCGCAGCACCGGCTTCGGCGACGTCGGCTCGGTGGCGGACTGCGGGGCCGACCACACGGTGTTCGGGTCGCCGTCGACGGCGGCCGCGGAACTCGCCCGGCCGTCGCCGACCGCCGACTCCGCGAACGCCGACGGCGCGCCCGGCGCCCCGAGCAGGGCCGACAGTGCTTGGCCGGGGCGCGCTCGCACCGTCAGCGACGGTGTCACCGCGGGTGCGCCCGGGCCGTCGACGGTGCGTCGCAGCGGCCCGGGCTCCTCCGGCCCGATCGCGATGTCGGCGCACTGCACGGGCCCCGGCGCGCCGTTCGGGCCGGGCGTGACGACGCAGCCCGAGCGGCCCATCGTGTCCTGTCCGAAGACCCAGCGCTGCGCCGGCCCGGTCGCGGGCAGCGCGACGTCGTGCCGCGCGGGGACGGCCCGTCCGGTGCGGGTGTCCGCGAGCTCGGCCTCGGTGATCGCGAACTGGTTGCCCCACGAGCGGTCCGCGGTCTCGGCGGCGGTGATCCGTACCCATCGGGTCGGCTCCGACGGGGCGACCAGCGTGATCGGGGTGCCCGCGGTGACCGGGTCGGAGTAGACGGAGCCGGCCTCCGTGGTGATGAGCAGGCGCGTCACAGCGGGGCCCAGCGCCCGGCCGACGGTCACCGTCACCGACAGGTCCTCGCGGGCCTCGGGGAGGGTGAACTGCAGCCACTGGTTGATCGCGTGGTCGAGGCCCGACGAGACCCACGCGGTGTTCTTGTCGCCGTCCACCGCGGCGGCCGTCCCCGCGCCGGGCAGGACGGTGCCGAGCTGCGTGGCATCGGCGGCCGAGCTCGACGCCGAGACCGTCGCGCCGTCCCACTGGCCGTCGACCAGGCCCGCCGCGGGGTAGTCGGGCAGGCGGTTGAGGGTGCGGCGCGGATCGTCCGCGGTGCGGATCGCGGAGCTGTGGTCGTCGACGCGGCCGTAATCGGTCTCGCGCCGCTTGGGGGTGTCGGTGACGATGAGCGGACCGTCGGGCAGGCCCGCCGCCTCGGCGTCCGAGGCGAGCAGCGCCGCCCCGAGCTCGCGCCGGCCGGCCGCGGCGGCGTCCGCCTGCAGCCCCAGCAGCGACTCCGGCCCGCCCGCGACGCGCGGCATCGCCGCCAGGTCCGCGACGTACGGACCGGTGGGGGCGGCACCGTCGACCCGGTAGATCGTGATGGCCGGCAGCGGCGGCCGCAGCCCCGAGTCGACGACCACCTTCTCGACGGTCGGCGGCGCGATGTCGGGACCGAAGCGCGCGACCTCGCTGATCCCGGGGGAACCGGTGATCGCCGCGCGCGCCAGCGCGGGCCGGGCGGAGCGCGACGTACCGGGGTCGAGGTCCGCGCGCAGCACGAGATAGGAGATGCCCTGGCGGCGCAGCGTCGCGGCCAGGCCCGCCGACGGGGTGCCCGCGCTGAACAGGCGCTGCACCGAATCGAGGGCTCGGATGGCGCCGGGCGGGTTGAGCGGGATCGCGTCGCGCACGGCCCACGGCGTCTCGGCGAGGGGCTGGATGGGCTCGTCGCGCGTGAGTCCCCACAGCTGCGCACCGAAGGGCGCGCCCGGCACCACCAGGGCGCGCTCGGCGCGGGCCTGGCCGGGGGCGGTCCCGGCAGCGTGGGCGGACAGCCAGTCCGCGGCCTGCGACCAGTAGTCGGGGATCCGGTCGTAGGGGCCGCGGGGCGAGAGTTTGCCCGTCCAGGCCATGCCGCCCGCGAGTGCGAGCACCACCACGACGGCGAGCGCCCCGGCCGCGAGCCGGTCGTTCTCGGGGTGCGCCAGCGCCCGCCGCACGCGCCGCAGGTCGACGGTGCCGGGCAGCGGCGCGCGGGCCAGCAGGTGCGCCAGGCCCAGGACCAGCGGCAACCGGAGGAAGGGCTCGAGCTTGTAGACGTTGCGCAGGGGCGCGCCGACGCTGTCCAGGAACACCCGCACCGGCTCCGCGAAGGGGGAGCCGAGGCCGCTCGCGTAGCCCGCGCCGATCCCCGCCAACCCGACGAGCAGCACCGTCGCCCAGACTCCGCGCTTCGGCATGCGGCGCATGGTGAGCCCGGCGATTCCAGCGCAGGCGACCAGCCCGGTGACCACGACGGCCGCGGGGGAGGTGGTGAGCATGGCGCCGGCGCCGCGCTCGTCGGAGATGAACGGGCTCCACGACGTGGTGCCGCGCAGCACCTCGGGGAGCGACGCCCACTGCGTGGTCGCGCGGGAGGACTCGATGAACTCGAGGAAGGGCGGGCTGACGCGGCCCATGATGAGCAGCGGCACGATCCACCAGGTGGTCGCGAGCGCCACGCACACCGCCCACCAGGCGCTGAACGTCCAGAACCGCCTCGTCCCGGCGCCGACGCGCGCATGCAGCAGCCACCACAGCGCGGCGACCGCGCACGCGAAGCCCGTGGCCACGGCGTTCACCGCGCCCATCAGGGCGACCGCGACCGCCGACCGCGCGGCGAGGTTCCGCAGCGGCACGTCCGCGCCCTGCAGCAGCTGCACCAGGGGCAACAGCACCCACGGCGCCAGCATCACCGGTGCGGTCTCGGAGCTGATGGCGCCCAGCGTCGTGAGCACCTGTGGCGCCAGCACGAACGCGGCGGCGGCCACCACGCGGCTGCCGCGGGACCCGGTGCGCAGTGCCTCGGTGAGCCGGATGATCCCCCAGAAGCCCGCGAACAGGAGCAGTGCCCACCACAGGCGCTGCGTGATCCACGGCGGGACGTGCAGGAACTGGCCGAGCGCGAAGAAGGCGCCGTGCGGGAAGAAGTATCCGTAGGCCTGGTTCTGCACCTGGCCGAGCGGGGACTGGCTGGACCAGACGTTGGCCGCGCGGGCGAGGAAGCCGATCGGGTTCGCCGTGAGGTCGAGCTTGGTGTCGGCGACGACCTTGCCGGGCGCGCTGAGGAAGCTCAGCGCGAGCAGGGCGACGAACGCCCACGCGCCTGCGCGGCGGGTCAGGGGTTCGTCGGAGAAGTGCGGGCTACTTGTTGGCACCCGAGTCGTCGCGCTCGCCGTAGTTCGACGAGCCCTGCAGGAAGCCCTTGTCGGGGTTCACGGCGGTGACCTCGGAGGAGGGGGTCGTCTGCGCGACGGCCGCGCCGCTCACCAGTGCGAGGGCCACGGCGACGACGATGCCGGCGAGCGCGGCGGTGGCGCTGGCGATGATCGAGGTGCGGTCCATGCGGGAAAGTCTACAGGTCCAGCTCGGCGCAGCCGGACGGCACGATCATGACCGGCCGCTTGCAGCCGCGGAGCACGTGCTCCGATACGGACGAATGCCACAGCGCCTTGATGCCCGAGATCCCGCGGCTGCCGGAGACGATGACGTCCACATCGAAGGTGTCGGACGCGGCGATGAGCGCGGTCCACACCGTGGTGGAGACCTCGATGAGCTCGCCGTGCGCGCTGAATCCCGCGGCGGCCGCCAGGTCGACACCCTGCTGGTTGGTCTTCTTCGCCTCGGCGTGCACGACGTCGCTCTCGCGGGTCAGCGCGGTCTCGGCCGCGCCGGCGCCGGCCACGCCGGACATCGCGGACAGGCGAGCGGCCTGATGGATCGTGGACTCCCACGCGGTGACGACGATCGCCTCGGCGTCGCGTCCTTGCGCGAGCACCTTGCTGGCGTACTTGACGGCGCGCTGGGAGGACTCGGAACCGTCGTACGCGATCAGAACCTTGACGGGGACACTCATGCGGATCACCTCGATCTTCACGGTTACCTGATGCCTCCAGGCTACGCCGAAACGAGACGGTTGCAAGATGCAAGTCCGGGCGTGTCCGGCGGCGTGCGGACGCGCACCCGGGCTGGTTTTCGCGCGCCTGCAACACTGCGCGCATGCGAAGAAGCCGCGCCCTGCTCCGTCCCGTCGCCGTTACCGCCGCCGCGATCGGCGCTCTGTCCGTCGCCCCGGCCCCGGCCACGGCGGCACCGTCGGACCCGGCCTGTGCGGGGTGGCGCACGACGGTCCTCCGGTCCGGGATGGGTGCGCTGGAGAACCTCGCCTTCGACGGTGTCGGCACCGTCTACCTCTCCCGACAGAACCCGGTGACCGGGAAGGGGAGTCTGCTCGCGGGGACCGACCCCGGCTCGCTGCGCACCGTCGTCGACCTGCCGAACCCCGGAGGGATCGTCGTGCGCGAGGGCGCCGTGCACGTGACCACCGCGAACAGCGCACCGTCGGGACTACTAGGGAGAACGGACGGCACGGTGGCGGTGGTCGACCCGTCCACCGGTGCGGCCCGCACCGTCGCCGCGGGCCTGACCATGCCGAACGGCCTGGCGCTCCTGCCCGACGGGCGTGCCGTGACCAGCACCGTCCTCGGGCCGCGGCAGGGGATCGTCGCGACCGCGCCCGGCGGCGCGCCCGTGCCCTTCGCGCTGCGCGGCGAGCCCGTCAACGGCCTCTGGTTCGACGGCGCGTCGGGCCGGCTGTGGGCCTCGACGGCCACCACCGCGACCACGCGGCTCTACGCGATCGATCCCGCTCGCCCCGACCGGCCGCGCCGCTACGAGGTCCCCGGGTTCGGCCCCGCGCACTTCGCCGACGACCTGACCGTCGGGCCCGACGGTGCCGTCTACGCCGCGCTGGACCTGCCCGGCACGGTCGTGCGGCTCGTCCCGGAGACGGGCGCACAGTGCACGATCGCCACTGGTCACCGGGGTGTGACGTCGGTGCGCTTCGGGCGCGGTCCCGGCTGGGACGGCGCGGCGATGTACGCGACCACGCTGACCGGCAAGCTGCTTCGACTGGCCCGGTAGCCGGCGCGATCTGACAGACTGGCCGCGATGCAGAAGTTTCGGAACCTCACGATCCTGACGATCGCGGCGGCCACGGTCGCCGCGTGCGGCCCGTCGACGCCGGAGGCGCCGCCGACGACCGCGACCGTCGCGCAGGCCCCGTCCGCGACCGCGTCGGCCGCGCCGTCGTCCGGCCCGGGGCGGCCGGCGACCTGCGGATCGGACCTGCTCGCCACGCTCTCGGTGCGGGAGAAGATCGGGCAGCTGCTCATGGTCGGCGTGACGGACGCCGCCGACGCCCGGCGCGCGATCCAGCAGGGCGCGGGCGGCGTGTTCATCGGCAGTTGGACCGATCGTTCGGTGTTCTCGGGCGGCACTCTGCAATCCGTGGCGAAGGCGGGGAAGGTGCCGGCCATGGTCTCCGTCGACGAGGAGGGCGGCCGCGTCTCCCGCGTGCCCGGCGCGGACCTCGTCTCGGCGCGTGAGCTGGCGAAGACGAAGACGGTCGCGCAGGCGCGGGCGGAGGGCGCGCGCATCGGCAAGCTGCTCAAGTCCATGGGGATCACGGTGGACTTCGCGCCCGACGCCGACGTCTCCGCCCAGCCGGACGACTCGGTGATCGGTGATCGTTCCTACTCGAACGACCCCGCGGTGGTGGTCAAGTACTCGCAGGCCTTCGCCGCGGGGCTGCGCGACGGCGGCGTCTACCCGGTGTTCAAGCACTTCCCGGGGCACGGCAGCTCGTCGGGCGACTCGCACCGGGGCGGCGTGAGCGTGCCGCCCCTGAATCAGCTCAAGCAGAAGGATCTGATCCCGTTCCGCGCCGCCGTCGAGAGCGGCGACGCGGGCGTCATGGTGGGCCACCTGACGGTGCCGGGGCTCACCGAGCCGGGCCTGCCCACCAGCCTCAGTCCCGCGACGATGCGGTTGCTGCGCGACGGTGCCGGCTACGGCGCGAAGCGGTTCGACGGGCCGATCTTCACCGACGATCTGTCCGGCATGAAGGCGATCACCGACCGGTTCTCGGTGCCCCAGGCCGTCGCGAAGTCGCTGGAGGCGGGCGCGGATGTGGCACTGTGGATCTCGACCGACCAACTGCGCGCGGCCATCGATGCTGTGGAGGCCTCGGTGAAGGCGAAGCGGATCACCGCGAAGCAGCTCGACGACTCGGTGCTGCGCGTCGCGCGCGCCAAGCACGCCGTCCGCTGCTGAAATCCGGGCGATTCCGCCGTAACTTACTTGTGGGTAACCTGGTGGGCTAGGATCTGACTCGAGAGTAAGGAGGACGCCGATGGCCGGTGGTACGAAGCGTTTGCCCCGCGCGGTGCGCGAGCAGCAGATGCTGGACGCCGCCATCAAGGTGTTCTCGCGCAACGGCTTCTACGAGACGTCGATGGACGCGGTGGCCCGTGAGGCGCAGATCAGCAAGCCGATGCTCTACCTGTACTACGGCTCCAAGGACGAGCTCTTCGCGGCCTGCGTGACCCGCGAGGCCGGCAAGTTCATGCGCAGCATCGAGTTCGACGCCAGCCCCACCCTGCCGCCGCTGCAGCGCCTGCGGTCCGTGATCGCGGGTTTCCTCAAGTACGTCGACGAGAACCGCGACGCCTGGCGTGTGATGTACCGGGAGACCACCGGTCAGGCCGCCTTCGCCGCCCTCTCGGAGAACAGCCGCGAGCGGGTCGTCGAGATGACGGCGGTGCTGCTCCGCGAGGCCGCCAAGTACGCGCCGGAGGACACGGACTTCGAGCTCTACGCCGTCGCGCTCGTCGGCTCCGGCGAGGCGATCGCGGACCGTCTGGCCACCGGCAAGGTCGAGCTGGACCGCGCCGTCGAGATCATGACTTCGTTCCTCTGGGGCGGCATCCGCGGCGAGCGGCCGGAGTGAGTCAGTCGGACAGTTCTTGCCCACCACCGGCCGGAGAGGTGTATGCCCCTGGTCCGAGCCGCGTCGGTCGGGGTCGCCGGGGAAGGTTCCGGCCCAGAGGAGCGCCGCGGCGTCGAGCGCGAGGAAGACCGCGAGGCCGCACCCGACGTGGGTCCAATTGCGCTGCGCCTCACGATCTGCCGTCATGCATCGACACTACGAGATGCTGCATGGCCCGAGTGCGGGAATGTCGGCGCCGCTGCGTGCAGTGACGGGTGTGCGTGCCGCGCATGGCTCTTCTGAACGACTACTGCACCCCCGCGGCCCGCGCGCCCGCACCCGGAGACGACGGTGCCCGCCGCGGCCGAAGCCGGGCGGGCACCGTCGGAGATCAGGACTTACAGCGGCGTGACGGTGGCCGTCACGTGCGGGAAGCCCTTCTTGAGGTCCTTCGCGACGATCTCGGTGCCGCCGGTGGCCTCGTCGCGCGCGACGTACAGCCCGATCCGCGCGGGCAGGATCACCGGCTTGCCGAAGCGCACGTGGTGCACCACCGCGTCGGGGACGTGCCCCTCGACGACGCGCAGCATCGCGGCGGCGGTCCACGCGCCGTGCGCGATCGACGACGGGAAGCCGAAGGCCTTGCCGCCGAGCGGCGACATGTGGATCGGGTTCCGGTCGCCGCTGACACCGGCGTACTGCCGGATCAGCGAGCCGTTCACGGAGAGCAGCGCGTCGGGGGCGCCCGGGCGGCCCTCCTTGGGAGCGGGCCCCGAGGGCTCACCCGACAGCGACGTGCGCTGCTGGATGAGCATCGTCGACACCTCGGAGGCGACCGACGCGCCGGACGCGTCGGTGAACTCCGTCGTGAAGTCGATGAGCATGCCCTTGCGGTGCTCCCGCAGGTTGCCCACCGACGTGCGCAGCGTCAGCGATTCGCCGGGCACCACGCGGCGGCGGCGCGTGATCGTGTTCTCCACGTGCACCGAGCCCACGGCCGCGGCCGGGAACTCGTCCGAGAGGAACAGGTCCATGATGAGCGGGAAGGAGAGCACGTAGAGGTACATCACGGGTACCTCGCCGGTGTTCTTCAGCCCCACGACCTCGCAGTACTCGCCGACCCGTGCGGGATCGACGTCGACGGTGAGCTCGACGGTCCGGTCCGGCAGCGCGGTCTCCGGCTTGAGCGGGCCCTGCTTGCCGACCACGGGCAGGATGCCGCGCAGCCCGCGCGTGAGCACCGACAGGCTCGACGGCGGGGCCTGCAGGACGGTGGTCTTGGTCGCCATGATCAGGCCCCCAGCAGGCTCTGACCGCAGACGCGCACGACGTTGCCGGTCACCGCGGCCGAGGACGGCGCGGCGAAGTAGGCGATGGTCTCCGCGACATCGACGGTCTGGCCGCCCTGCTGCAGCGAGTTCATGAGCCGGCCGGCCTGGCGGGTGGCCAGCGGGATCGCCGCGGTCATGGCGGTCTCGATGAAGCCGGGGGCGACGGCGTTGATGGTGATGTTCTTCTTCGCGAGCACCGGGGTGTAGGCGTCGACGAGGCCGATGACGCCGGCCTTGGTGGCGCCGTAGTTGGTCTGGCCGCGGTTGCCCGCGATGCCGGCGATCGACGAGACGTCGACGACGGCGCCGCCCTCGTTCAGGGCGTCCTCGGCGAGCAGTGCATCGACCAGCTGCTTCGGCGCCTTGAGGTTGACCGCCATGACCGAGTTCCAGCGGCCCTCGTCCATGTTGGCGAGCAGCTTGTCGCGGGTGATGCCGGCGTTGTTGACGATGATGTCGAGGCCGCTGTGGCGCGCCTTCACGAGCTCGGCGATCTTCTTGCCCGCGTCCTCGGAGGTCACGTCCAGCGGCAACGCGGTGCCACCGACCTTGTTCGCGACTGCGGACAGCGCCTCGCCGGCGGCGGGGATGTCGGCGGCGATGACGTGGGCTCCGTCGCGCGAGAGCACCTCGGCGATGGTGGCGCCGATGCCGCGCGCGGCGCCGGTCACCAGGGCGACCTTGCCGGCGAGCGGCTTGTCCCAGTCGGCGGGCGCGGTCGCGTCCTTGTCGGTGACGCGGATGACCTGCGCATCGACGTAGGCGGACTTGCCCGAGAGCAGGAAGCGCAGCGTCGACGCGAGGCCCGAGGCGCCGGTGGAGGCCTGCGGGTGCACGTAGACCAGCTGGGCGGTGGCACCGTCGCGCAGTTCCTTGGCGACGGAGCGGGTGAAGCCCTCGAGGGCGCGCTGGACGATGTGCTCGTCGAGGTCCTCGATCAGTTCCGGCGTGGTGCCGAGCACCACGAGGCGGGCGCTGTTGCCCAGCGAGCGCATCTGCGGGGCGAAGAACTCGTAGAGGGTCACCAGCTCGTCGATCGAGGTGATGCCGGTGGCGTCGAAGACCGCGCCGCCCAGCTTCTCGGCGCCGCGGGCGCCGCCGTTGTTGACGACGAGGTCGTAGTCCGCGAGCAGCTCGCGAACCGGCTCGACGAGGCGGCCCTTGCCGCCGAGGAGGACGGGGCCGGCCAGCGCGGGCTTACCGGCCTGGTAGCGGCGGAGGACCGGCGGCTGCGGCAGGCCGAGCCGGCTGGCCAGGAAGGAGCCGGGGCCCGACTTCACGAAGGCCGCGTAGAAGTCCGTGCTAGGTGCATCAGGCATGTGGGGTACCTCATCCGTGTGGGGTTCCGATAGGCTATCGACAAGCAACTTACTCCAGAGTAAGAATACTCGGTAGTAGCAACCCTCGATTCCAGGGAGAAACCCGTGGCAAACATCGAAACCCGCCCGGTCGCCATCCTCGGTGGCAACCGCATCCCGTTCGCCCGCTCGGATCGCGCCTACGCCAAGGCGAGCAACCAGGACATGTTCACCGCTGCGCTCAATGGTCTCGTGAGCCGCTTCAATCTGCAGGGCGAGCAGCTCGGCGCCGTGGTCGGCGGGGCCGTGCTCAAGCACAGCCGCGACTTCAATCTGATCCGCGAGTCGGTCCTCGGCAGCCCGCTGAGCCCGTACACCCCGGCCTTCGACGTGCAGCAGGCCTGCGCCACCGGCCTGCAGGCGATCAACGCCGCGGCCCAGGGCATCCAGCTCGGCCGGTACGAGGCGGCCATCGGTGGCGGCGTCGACACCACCTCCGACGCACCGATCGGCGTCTCCGAGGGCATGCGCAAGGTGATGCTCGAGCTCAACCGCGCGTCGAGCACCGTCGACCGGCTCAAGCTGGTCGGCAAGCTCCCCGGCAACCTCGGTATCGACATCCCGCGCAACGGCGAGCCCCGCACCGGCATGTCGATGGGCGAGCACGCCGCCATCACGTCCAAGGAGTTCGGCGTCTCGCGCGCCGAGCAGGACGAGCTGGCCTACCTCAGCCACACGAACATGGCCGCCGCCTACGACCGCGGCTTCTTCGAGGACCTGATCACCCCGTACCTCGGCCTCACCCGCGACGACAACCTGCGGCCCGGCTCGTCGGTCGAGAAGCTCGCCACGCTCAAGCCCGTCTTCGGCGTCTCGCTGGGCGACGCGACCATGACGGCCGGCAACTCGACGCCGCTCACCGACGGCGCGTCGACGGTGCTGCTGTCCTCCGACGAGTGGGCGGCCGAGCGCGGCCTGCCCGTGCTCGCCTACCTCAAGGACGTCGAGTACGCCGCCGTGGACTACGTCGGCGGCAAGGACGGCCTGCTCATGGCGCCGACGTACGCGGTGCCGAAGCTGCTGGCGCGCAACGGTCTCACGCTGCAGGACTTCGACTTCTACGAGATCCACGAGGCCTTCGCCTCCGTCGTGCTGGCGACGCTGCAGGCCTGGGAGTCGCCCGAGTACTGCAAGGACCGCCTCGGCCTCGACACGCCGCTGGGCTCGATCGACCGCGCGAAGCTGAACGTCAACGGCTCGTCGCTCGCGGCCGGCCACCCGTTCGCCGCGACCGGCGGCCGCATCGTGGCCTCGGCCGCGAAGCAGATCAAGGAGAACGGCGGCGGTCGCGCGCTGATCTCGATCTGCGCCGCCGGCGGGCAGGGCATCACCGCCATCATCGAGGGCTGATTCCCCAACGTCACCTCGGGCCGTCCACGTGCTGCGAACGCACGTGGACGGCCCGACGTCGTTGCGGCCGTCCTACACTGAGGTCATGAGCGCGACGGACGAGACGATCGAGAAGATCCTGCGCGACTACGACACCATCACGGTGGTCGGGGCCAGCGCCGATCCGGCGAAGGCCGCGCACGACGTGCCCGCGTACATGCAGAACCGCGGCTGGCGCATCATCCCGGTCAACCCGCACGCCGACGAGATCATCGGCGAGCGGGTGTACCGGTCCCTGGCCGACATCCCTGAGCAGGTCGGTCTGGTCGACGTCTTCCGGCCCTCGGAGCAGACGCCCGAGATCGCGCGGCAGGCCGTCGCGGCCGGGGCGACGGCGCTCTGGCTGCAGCTGGGCATCCGTTCGGCCGAGGCGCGCGAGATCGCCGAAGCCGCCGGCCTGCTCTACGTCGAGGACCGCTGCCTCATCATCGAACAGCGCCGCACGCGGATCTCCAGGAGGAGCGCATGAGCTTCGGCATCGTGGTCGTCGCCGTGGTCGCGGTGGTGGCCGTGCTCATGCTGATCGGCGTGGTCTGGTTCCTGCGCGATTCCAACAAGCGCATCAAGGACTTCGCCAACTCCGGCGATCTGATTCCCGGCCGCCCCGGTCGCGCGCCCGCCGAGTGGGCGACCGCCACCTCCACTGAGGCCCTGCTGCACCAGCGCACCCGCTACGCCATCGCCGACGTGCACCGCGGCGCCTTCGCACCCGCCGTCCCGCCTCCGCCGGACTCCGCGATCGACGGTCCCGAGTCCGACCTCGCCGAGCTCGACGACGCGGTCTTCGCCCTCGACGACCGCATCATCGCCGCCGCACAGCTGTCGGGCGAGGAGCGCACGAAGGCGCTCGGGGAGCTCGAGCCCAAGGTCGCGGCCCTGGAGGCGCTGACCGGCAAGCTCTGGGACGCGCCCTCCGCCCAGCGCCGCCCCCTCATCGACGCGACCACCTCCACTCTCCTCCGCTGACGGCCGCGCGCAACCGCTCCACGGAGCGGTGCAGTGCCCACGACAGCACGACGGTGATCGCGGTGGTCACCGCGACGATCGGCCACGTCGAGCCGGTGAACAGCGACCAGCCGAAGACGTCCAGCACCACCACCTCCATCACCATCACGTGGATCAGGAAGAACTCGTAGCTGATGGTGCCGAGCCACACCATCGGCCGCGAGCCCAGCACCCGCGACGGTCCGGTCGCGAACGCCGCGACGAGGAGCCCGCCGATCAGGGCCTCGAGCAGGAACTTCGTCACGCCCTCCGCGACCGTGGGGAGCCGCAGGTCGATCGGACCCGCGAGCGGGGTGAGCAGGACGCCGTACGCCACCGCCGCCGCCGCCAACAACGGCCACCGCGGCAGCCGCACCCGGTCCACCAGAAGCGCCACCGCCATGCCCGCGGCGAACGCGGCCGCGTACCCGGGCGGCCACGAGCGGGCCGTCTTGCCGAAGACCTCCGTCGCGATCACCAGCACCAGCCAGCCGATCGCCACCGCGACCATCGCCGCCGGCACGATCCACGCCCGCCGCACCCGGAGCAGCCACAGGCCCAGCAGCGGAAGCAGCAGGTAGAAGACGACTTCGACGCACATCGACCACATCTGCGTCAGCCCGGTGTGCACGTGGCCGACCCCGTAGATCTGCGTGAAGGTCAGGTGCCGCAGGTACCCGACCCACCCGTGGCCGTGCGGCGAACCGTCGGGCCGCCAGAGGTAGATCGCGTAGACGACGGTGACCACCGTCCAGTACGCGGGCAGGATCCGCCAGGCCCGCGCGACGACGTACCGCCGCAGGTCGGGCAACACTCCGGCCCCGGGCCCCGTGACCGCTTCCGTGCGCGCCCGCAGCCAGGGCCGCACCAGCAGGAAGCCCGACAGTGCGAAGAAGACCGGCACGGCGGTCTCGAGGCGGGCGTAGGCGGCGCCGCGCCAGTCCGCGGTGAAGTCACCGCCCCAGAACGCGGCGTGCGTGACGCACACCCCGAACGCCGCCACCGCCCGCAGGCCGGTGAGCGCGGGGACGTGGCCGGAGCGCGCAGCGGGAGCGATGGCGCCTCAGATCTTGATCGCGGGGATGAGTCTGTCGAGGTTCCAGAGCCGGTTCCGGCGCGCGGACAGGCACGACACCGTGACCGATGCCAGCCAGATGAACAACAGCACCCCGAGCGCGACCCACAGCCGGTGATCGATGCCGCCCAGGATCAGCTGCCGGAGACCGTTGACGCCGTAGGTCATCGGGTCGTACTTGTGCAGGATCTGGAAGGGTCTCGCCGTGGTCTCGACCGGATACATGCCGCCGGAACTCACCAACTGCAGCATCAGCAGCGCCATGATCAGCACGCGGCCGACCGCCGGCCCGACGAAGGCGTTCACAGCCTGCGTGAAGGCGATGAACGCCAGGGAGACGCCCATCATGAAGAAGATCATCGCCACCGGGTGCGCCACCTCGAGCCCCAGCCCGAAGCGCACCACGCAGTACAGGATCACCGCCTGGCACAGGCCGATCGCCGCGGCCGGGAGATAGCTGGCCATCACGACGCGGATCGCGAGCACCTCGGCGGCGATCGCGCGGTTCTGCAGCGGACGGAACACCATCCACAGCACCAGGGCGCCGAAGAACAGTGCCAGCGTGAGGAAGAACGGCGCCATGCCGGTGCCGAAGTTCGGGGCGCGGTTCTCGTGCTGCGCGTCCAGCTGGACGGGGCCGCCGATGGTCTGGGCGACCTGCGACGTCTGCTCCTGCGACCACTTCGGCACGGCGCCCGCGCCCTCGCGCAGCTTGGTCGACAGCTCCTGACTGCCGTCGCGGAGCTGGCCGGTGCCCGTGGAGAGCTTCGTGGCACCGTCGGAGAGCTTGGTGATGCCGTCGTCGAGCGTGGCGTTGCCGGCGGCCAGCTGCTGTGCGCCCGAGCGCAGCTCGGTGAGCTTGGCGGTGAGATCACCGCCGGTCGCGCCGACCTGGGTGAGCAGGGTCTGCAGCGGGCTGCCGGGCGTGCGGAGTTGCTCGGTGAGCGTCGCTGCGGCCGACGAGGCGGCCACGACCTGCTGCTTGGCCGCGGCCGGTACGGAGGCCTGCGCCAGCTGCGCCCGCACGGCGCGCAGGCCCTCGGCCGCCTGTCGCGCCGCCGGATCGGGGCTGGTGGTCAGTTGGGCGATCGCCGCGTCGATCCCGGCGAGCGCGGCGTCCTGGGTCTTGATGAACACCCCGGCCTTGTCGGCGGCGTCCGCCAGGGCGGCGGCGCTCTGCTGGATCTGCGCGGTGTTCCCGCCCAGCCCGGAGAGGGCCTTGGTCACGGCGAGCAGGGGATCGGTGGCCTGGGTGATGCCGTCGGAGAGCTTCTGCGAGCCGGCGCGCAGCTGCGTCGAGCCGGTCTTCGCGGTCCCGAGGCCCGTGGCGAGCTGCTGCGCACCGTCGTTCGCGGTCACCAGCCCGTCGTGGAGCTTCCCTGCGCCGTCGGCGGCCTGTTCGATCCCGGAACCGGCGGTGATCATCATCGACAGCACCTGGTTCACGGCCTGCCCCGAGATGCGGGTGGATACCGCGTTGAGCACCTGCGACATCGCGGTCTGGCCGATGGTGGAGCTGATGTAGTTGTTGGCGTCGTTGTAGACGGCCCGCAGCTGTGCCTTCTCGGGCTTGCCGGTCATGGGGGAGGCGATCGCGGAGGAGAAGTTCTCCGGCAGTTCGAGCATGAAGTAGTAGGTGCCGTCCTGGACGCCCTGCTGCGCCTCGGCGGGGGAGACGATGTTCCAGTCGAGGCTCTTGTCGTCGGCGAGCGACTTCTCGACCTCGGCGCCCGCGTTGATCTTCTGGCCCTTGACCTCGGTCCCCTTGTCGGCGTTGACGAGCGCGACCGGCATCTTGTTGACGTTGCCGAACGGATCCCAGAAGGCCCACAGGTACAGCGCGCCGTAGACCAGCGGCAGCAGCATGAGCACGACGATGGCGGCGCGGGTCAGCCGGCTGCGGCCGAAGCGCTTGATCTCGGAACCGAAGGCGAGGCCGGCGGCGATGGGGATGAGGCGGCTCTTCTTGTCGGACATGGAGATCAGTCCTTCCGGGTCAGGGCGCGGCGGTCGTGCAGGGTGTGCTGCGGGGCGGTGCCGCCGAGGGGGTTGGTGACCCCGACGATCACGGTGTAACGGGTGGAGATCGCGCCGAGGCGCTGCACGGCGTCGGCGCGTCCCGGGTTGTCGCGGACCTGCTCGAGGTCGCCGACGATCAGGATCGGCCGGTTCCCCAACAGCGCCAGGGTGATCCGGAGCAGGAACAGCTGCAGGTCGCTGAGCTCGACGATGCGGGTCTTGCCCGCGGGCCGGTCGAGATCGCCGAAGACCTGGTCCAGCTCCAGGCTGCCCGCGCTGAGCGGGACCATCGAGTACCAGGGTGCGAGCCAGCGCCGCTGCTCGGCGAGCACCGTTTCGACGGTCACGGACTCGTCCAGGTCGTCGATGTCCTCGAAGGCGGCGATGGCGCACTTCTTCCGGATCGCGCCCGGGGTCGTCGCGCCGAGGGCGTCGACGGTGCCGTGGCTCGGCTTGAGCCGCCCGGCGAGGGTGAGCAGCAGCGCGTCCTGGTCGCGGCCGGCGGGCATCTGGACGGCGTGCAGGCCGGGGCCGAACTCCAGGTCGATGCCCTGGAACAGGGGCCCGTGCTCCCCGTCGACGCCGATGTTCACCGCCGCGAGCTGTACGTCGTTCGGCTGGTCGTCATCCATGCGGGGCACTCCGGAGGTCGTCGGCGCAGGTCGGTTGTCGATCCTACGGGGGCGGGTCCGAGGGTGCCGCGCGCACCGTCGGACCCGGGAACGGGCGAGGGCGCCCCGACCGGTGGTCGGAGCGCCCTCGGATGCTCGTTGCTACGAGGCGACGATCAGAACGCGGCCTCGTCGAGCTCCATCGCCTGGTTGTCGAGCGCGGCGATGATGTCCTTGGTGCCGGTGAGCAGCGGCAGCATGTTCGCGGCGAAGAACGTCGCGACGCCCACCTTGCCCTCGTAGAAGGACTTGTCGGCGCCGGTGGCGCCGCCGTCGATCGCGGCCTGCGCGATGACGGCCTGGTGCAGCAGGCGCCAGCCGACCATCAGGTCGCCGAAGGCCATGAGGAAGCGCACCGAGCCGAGGCCCACCTTGTACAGCTCCTTGGGCTCCTGCTGCGAGGCGAGCGCGAAACCGGTGAGCGTGGCGGCCATGGCCTGCACGTCCTCGGCGGCGGTCTTCAGCTGCGCGACCGACGCGGCGAACGGGCCGCCGGCGTTGGCCTCGATGAACGCGGTGATCTGGCCGGCGACGTGGCCGAGCGCGGCGCCACGGTCCCGGAGGATCTTGCGGAAGAAGAAGTCCTGCGCCTGGATGGCCGTGGTGCCCTCGTACAGCGAGTCGATCTTCGAGTCGCGGACGTACTGCTCGATCGGGTAGTCCTGCAGGAAGCCCGAACCGCCGAAGGTCTGCAGCGACTCCTGGCCGAGCAGCGTGAACGCGCGCTCGGAGCCGACGCCCTTGACGATCGGGAGCAGCAGGTCGTTGACCTTGAAAGCCATCTCCTCGTCGGCACCCGAGACCGGGGTCGCGGTGCGGACGTCCTGGTGCGCGGCGGTGTACAGGTACACGGCGCGCAGGCCCTCGGCGTAGGCCTTCTGCGTGAGCAGCGAGCGGCGCACGTCCGGGTGGTGCGTGATGGTCACGCGCGGCGCGGTCTTGTCGGCCATCTGGGTCAGGTCGGCGCCCTGGACGCGCTGCTTGGCGTAGTCGAGCGCGTTGAGGTAGCCGGTCGAGAGGGTGCCGATGGCCTTGGTGCCGACCATCATGCGAGCGTGCTCGATGACCTTGAACATCTGCGCGATGCCCTTGATCTCCTCGCCCACGAGCCAGCCCTTGGCGGGCTTGCCGTGGCCGCCGAAGGTGACCTCACAGGTGGTGGAGGTCTTGATGCCCATCTTGTGCTCGACGCCGGTGACGTAGACGCCGTTCTCCTCGCCGAGGTTGCCCTCCTCGTCGAAGTGGTGCTTCGGCACGAAGTACAGGCCCAGGCCCTTGGTGCCGGGCGCGCCGCCCTCGGGGCGGGCGAGGACGAGGTGGAAGGTGGACTCGAACATGCCGTCCATGACCGCCGAGGTGATGAAGCGCTTCACGCCCTCGATGTGCCAGGAGCCGTCCTCCTGCTTGATGGCCTTGGTGCGGCCGGCGCCGACGTCCGAGCCGGCGTCCGGCTCGGTGAGCACCATGGTGGCGTTCCAGTTGCGCTCGGCGGCGATCTTCGCCCACTTCTTCTGCTCGTCGGTGCCCTCGTCGAAGAGGATCTGCGCGAAGCCGGGGCCCGCGGCGAACATGAAGACGGGCGGGTTGGCGCCGAGGAACATCTCGCCGATGCCCCAGTACAGCGAGCGGGGCACGTCGGTGCCGCCGAGCTCGTCGTTCAGGCCCAGGTAGGCCCAGCCGCCGTCGGCGAACTGCGCCTGCGACTTCTTGAAGGCCTCGTTGATCTTCACCTCGTGGGTGGCCGGGTCGAAGACCGGCGGGTTGCGGTCGGCCTCGGCGAAGGACTCGGCGATGGGGCCCTCGGCCTGACGGGCCGCCTCACGCAGCATCTCCTTGGCGGTATCCTCGTCGAGGTCGCCGTACGCACCGGAAGCCAGCACCTCGCCGACGCCGAGATCCTCGAAGAGGTTGAACTCGATGTCGCGGACGTTGCTCTTGTAATGGCCCATGGGGCTGTTCCACCTTCTCAGATCAGGCTGTCGGACTGTTACCTGTCGGTAAGTTACCGCTCGGTAATATGGACAGGATAACGCGCTCGCCGCGTGCGAACAAGTGCAAGCACGCCTACGGCGCGATCGCCTCCCCGCGGCGCCGACGTGCGCGAACAGCCAGGTCAGTGCCCGTGCCGTGGTACGGATCACTCTCGCGCCATTCCACGTGCTCCACCACCATGTCCTCGGGCAGGGCCGCGGACAGCTCGGCGGCCCCGAAGGTCGGCAGCCCGGGATGGGAGTCGGCCTTCTCGTGGGCCAGCAGCAGGAGCAGCCCGCCCGGTGCGAGCGCGTGCGCGACCTTGGCGATCGCCGCCGCGCGGTCCTCGGGGTCGGGGTGCAGATACGCCCAGACGGCCAGGTCGTAGGGCTGATCGGGGATCGCATCGGTGGTGATGTCGAGCGGGGTCCAGTGCAGCCGCGCGCGGACGGTGCGCGGCGACCGGGCCGCGACGGTGGCCGCCTTGTCGAGGCCGACCCGCGAGTAGTCGACGGCCGTCACGTCCCACGCGCGTGTGGCGAGCCAGAGCGCGTGCCGGCCCTCGCCGGATCCCACGTCCAGTGCGCGACCGGGCGGAAGGATCGTCACCTGCTCGACGATCCACGGATCGGGTGGCGTTCCCCACACCAGTTCGGTGGCGCGATAGCGGTCGTCCCACTCCTTCGCGCCGCGGAGCTGCTTCTCGCCGTGCGCGAGCTCGGCGGGGGAGAGCGGGCCGATCCCGCCGTCCTCGCGCTCCTCGTCGGCCCGGTCGATCCCGTCGGGAGTGCTCACAGCAGGGCCTCCTTGAGGTACGCCACGTCGTCGGCGAGTCCCTCGGACGGGGTCTCGAGGATGATCGGGGCTCCGGCGGCGCGGGCCACATCGGCCAGCAGGTCGGGGTCGATGGTGCCGTCCTGCAGGTTGGCGTGCCGGTCGCGGGCGGAGTCGAACTCGTCGCGCGAGTTGTTCAGGTGCACCAGGTCGATGCGACCGGTGATCGCCAGGACGCGCTCGACGATCCCCATCAGCTCCTCGCCGCCCGCCCAGGCGTGGCAGGTGTCGAGGCAGAAGCCGGCGCCCTGATCGCCCACGGCGTCCCACAGCCGGTCGATGGTCTCCAGCTGGCGCGCGATCGCTCCGTCGCCGCCCGCGGTGTTCTCGATCAGGATCGGCACGCCGAAGCCGCCCTTCTCCTCCTGGCGGGTGAAGAGCTTGCGCCAGTTGTCGATCCCCGCCTGCAGATCCTCGCCGTCACGCAGGTGCCCGCCGTGCACGACGAGTCCGAAGGCCCCGAGGTCGGCGGCGGCCGCGGCCTGCTGCTCGACGGCCTTGCGGCTCGGCATGCGGAGCCGGTTGTTCAGGCTCGCGACGTTGATGACGTACGCCGAGTGCACCACGATTTCCAGGGGCGAGTCCTTGAGGGCCTGGGTCTGCGGGTGCGGTTCCGGCCTCTTCCAGCCCTGAGGGTCGGAGACGAACATCTGGATCACGTCCACCCCCAGCTGCTCGGCCGTTTCGACGGGGTGGGTGTCACTGCGGACATGGGCACCGATGCGCATGCCGCTAGCTTAGGCGTCCGCCCGGCGTTCAGTGTCCGGTCGTCGCGGTGTCGACGGTGGCGCGCACGGCGGCGATGAGGGACTCCCGGTGCCGGCTCAGTCGCGCGGCGGCGTCCGCCTCGCCGGCCAGCGAGCGGAGCGCGGGGGAGGCGCTCGGCCAGGCGGTGATCAGTCCGAGCACGAGCGCGAGAACGTCGACCGCGGCGTCGCCGTACCGGGCGCGCAGGGCGGCGACCTTCGGGCCGTAGGCGTCCACCTCCGACGGTGCCGCGTCGGGCCGTTCGAGGCGCGACCACGTGGTCAGGCGCAGGACGTCCGGATGCGCGCTGAGGTAGTCGAAGAGGGCTCCCGCGTAGGCGGGGAGGTCGTCCGGGGTGAGCGGCACAGCCTCGGCCATGTCCTGCAGCGCCAGGCCCACGACCAGGTCGAAGAGCTCTTCCTTCGGGCCGAAGTGCACGTAGATCGACCGCTTGTTCGCGCTGGCCGACTCGGCGATCCGGTCGACGCGGGCACCCGCGAGCCCGTTGGCCGCGAACTCGGTACGAGCCGCGGCCAGGATGCGTCGCTTGGTCTCGGTGGCGTCGGGTGGCACGCCGGGCACACTACTCGCCGCCAAAGTAACTAACCAGTTATTGACATCGTCGCGCTGCGGTGTCACTCTGGATTCGAAGGTAACCAACCAGTTAGTGAAGGAGAGATCGTGGCACAGCGCATACTCATCACCGGGGCGAGCTCCGGATTCGGTCGCGGGACCGCGCTCGAGCTCGCGCGGCAGGGTCACGAGGTCATCGCCGCCGCCGAGACCTGGCCGCAGGTCCGCGGGCTCCGCGCGGACGCCGCAGCGGCTGGCGTGCGGATCGAGGTCATCAAGCTCAACATCCTCGACGAGATCGATCTCGCGCACGCGGGCTCGTACGACCCCGACGTCCTCGTCCTCAACGCGGGCGTGATGGAGGGCGGATCGATCGTGGACATTCCGCTCCAGCGCGCCCGGGAGTCGTTCGAGATCAACGTCTTCGGCCACCTGCAGCTCGTGCAGAGCATCGTCCCGAAGATGGTGCGGCGCGGCGCCGGCAAGGTCGTCTGGACCTCCTCAATGGGCGGCATCCTCGTGGTCCCGTTCCTCGGCGTCTACTGCGCGACCAAGCACGCCATCGAGGCGATCGCAGGGTCGATGAAGGCCGAGCTCGAGCCCCTGGGCGTCAAGGTCGCCACCGTGAACCCGGGCGTCTTCGGCACCGGCTTCAACGACACCGGCGCCGAGAGCTACGTCCAGTGGTACGACCCCGACACCGCGGTGGTCCCGATGCCCGACTTCGGCGACAGCCTCGCCGGACAGGCCGATCCGCAGGAGATGATCGACGCGATGGTCGAGATCATCCCCGCGGAGGACCACCTCTACCGCACGATGCGGCCCGCGGACACCATCGAGGCCGCGAAGCAGTGGCAGGAGACGGAGTGGACGCAGCATGCCTGACATCACCCTGGACACTGCCCGACAGATCATCGACCGAGGTCGCGCGCGAGCCGCGGAACAGGGACTGAACGCCGTCTTCTCGGTGCTCGACCGCGGCGCCTCGCCCGTCGCCTTCGAGCGCATGGACGACGCCTGGCTGGCCTCGAACGACCTCGCGGTCGCTAAGGCCCGGACCGCGGTGATGTTCCGGATGCCGAGCGAGGACCTCGCCTCGCCGGTCGCGGTCGGTGAGGCGTACCCGCACTTCGATCACGTCCCGCGCGGCGGCCTGCTGCTCATGGGCGGCGGGGTCCCGCTGTTCGACGATGCTGGGGACCTGATCGGCGGGCTCGGGGTCTCGGGCGGCACGCCGGAGCAGGATGCGGCGCTCGCCCGCGCGGCCCGCGGGGACTGACATTCCTTCCGTCCGACGGGCCGCGGTCCGACCTCCTGTGGAGGACCGCGGTCCTGTGGAGGAACGGGCTTTCGAGCGCCGTCGACCGGGCGAGGTCGACGGCGCCGGGGCCTAGCGTGACGCCATGGTGGTCATCGACGAGACGGCGTGGCGCGGTACGCCCGCGGCGGCGTACGCCGGCTGGGCGTCGCGCCAGGATGCCGCCGCCGCGGCACTGGCCGTGGCGCTCGCGGCGGCGGAGCGTGAGATCCTCGCCGGGGGAGGAGGACTCGCGGAGCGGCTGGCGGCGATCGACCTGCCCGCGGCGGTGGGCGCACCGTCGATGCCCGTCCGAAGGACGGCGTCGCGCGACCGCGAGAATCGGCGGCGGCTCGCCGCCGACCTGGCCTTCCTGCGGGAGCGTGGTCGCCGTCGCGATCACGCGGAGGACGCGCGGCTCGCGGCGCTGGGCGCGCTGGAGGCCCGGATCGTCGCGCTGGAGGCGGGCGGGGAGACGGTGCAGCTCGTCGCGTACGAGTCGGGGGCGTTCGCGGGCGACGGGATCGCCGTCGTTGCGATCGGCGATCTGGACGCCGCGCAGAACGTGGGCGTCGTGGTGCCGGGGATGGGCACCACGCTCGGCTCGGTCACGGCGGTCCTGGGGAACGCCGAGAACCTGCTGGCGGAGGCGCGCCGGGCCGACCCGTCGCGCACCGTCGCGACGGTGGCGTGGATCGGCTACGACGCGCCGTCCGGGTGGGGGTCGGCGAAGGTGCTGGGCCGGTCCGCGGCGACACACGGCGCGGCCGCGCTGCAGCGCGACCTGCGGGAGATCGATGCGCTCGTCGAGGACCGGCGCGTCGTGGTCTTCGGGCACAGCTACGGCTCGACCACGGTGGCGACGGCGGGCGCCGACGGCGCGCTCGCGGGCACCGTCGACGCCATGGTCCTGCTCGGTTCGCCGGGCGCCGGCCCCGTGCGCTCGGCCGCCGAGCTGGGGATCCCGGTGTACGTGGCGCGCGACCCCGCCGATCCGATCCCGCAGGTCGCGCGGACCGACGGTGCGGCCCGCCTGGCGCGGCTGTTCGGGATCTACGTGGGGCTCGGAACCGACCCGGCGGCACCGTCGTTCGGTGCGACGGCGCTGCCCGCGGGCGAGCGGGCACTCCCCACGGCGGGCGCGCATTCCGGCTACTTCGCCGAGGGATCGCCGAGCCTGCGCGCCTTCGCCGAGGTGCTCATGGGAGGGGGCGGCGATGCCCGGTGATGCGGTGGACCCGGCGGCACTGGCGCGTGCCGCCCGGCGGTGGGAGGAGATCGCGGATTTCTTCGAGACTCGCGCGGCGCACTGGCGGACCCGGGCCGGGCCGCCGGAGGTGGCTGCGTTCGCCGCCCGCGCGGCCGCGACGCTCACCGGCCACGCGGAGGTGGCGAGCGCCGCGGCGCGGCGGCTGCGGGACTACTGCGCGACGGTCGTCGCGACCGACGAGGACGGTGCCCGCAGCGTGCGGTGCGCGATCCAGGCCGCAGCCAGCATGAGCACCACGCCGATCGCGGAGGTCACCGAGACGCCGGCGTCGAAGGCCTGACCGGCGGCCCGGACCAGCGCGTCGGCGGACTCGGCGGGCAGCTGCGTGGCGACGTGGTGCGCGCCGGCCAGCGTCTCGGACGCCGCCCCGGCCTGGTCGCCGCTCAGCCCCGCGGGAAGCACGAGCTTCGCGGCGTACGCACCGGCCAGGATCGAGCCCAGGACGGCCGTGCCCAGCACCGAACCGAGTTCGTACGCGGTCTCCGAAACGGCCGATGCCGCACCCGCCTTCTCGGCGGGCACCGACGAGACGATGAGGTCGTTCGACAGCGTCTCGGCGGCGCCGATGCCCACGCCGAGCATCGCGAAGGCGATGAGCACGGCGAGCGTGGAATCCGGCGAGGCGAAGGCCATCACCACGGCGTACGCGGCGGCGGAGACGAGCATGCCGCTTACCACCACGGTCGACGGGGCGATCCACCGCACGACCCGCACCACGTACAGGCCCGCGACCATCATCGTGATCAGCCCGGGGACCAGCGCCCAGCCGGCGTCCATCGGGCTCATCCCGACCACCAGCTGGAGGTGCTGCGAGACGAAGAACATGAAGCCGACCAGCGAGAAGACGCTGAGCAGGTTCACCGCGACGGCGCCGGAGAAGCGGCGGTCGGCGAACAGGCGCACGTCCAGCATCGGGTCCGGGCGGCGCAGCTGCCGGCGCAGGAACAGCGCGGTCGCCGTCGCGCCGACGGCCAGCGCCACCGCGACGACCACGAGGTCGCCGCCCTTGGCGAGCGTCTTGACGGCGTAGACGATCGGGGTCAGCGCGAGCAGTGAGAGCGCGATCGAGGCCGGATCGATGCGGCCCGGCTTCGGGTCGCGCGACTCGGGCACGAAGACCGGGGCGAGCGCGAGCAGCGGGATCAGCACCGGCACGGCCATGAGGAAGACCGAGCCCCACCAGAAGTGCTCCAGGAGGAAGCCGCCCACGATGGGGCCGAGCGCGGCACCGGCGGCGAAGCACGAGGCCCACACCGCGATCGCGAGCCGCCGCTGCTGCGGATCGGTGAAGATGTTGCGCAGCAACGAGAGCGTCGACGGCATCAGCATCGCGCCGAAGAAGCCCAGGCCCGCGCGGGCGGCGATGAGCGCCGCGGCCGTGGGGGCGTAGGCCGCGACCACGGACATCGCGGCGAAGCCGGTGGCGCCCAGGAGGAGCAGGCGGCGCCGTCCCCAGCGATCGCCGAGGCTGCCCATCGAGACGAGCAGGCCGGCGAGCACCAGCGGGTAGACGTCGATGATCCACAGCTGCTGCGCCGCGGTGGGCCCCAGCGTGGCGGCGATCGAGGGCAGCGCGAAGCCGAGCACGGTGCCGTCGATGGACACCAGGAGGACGGGAAGCATCAGGACCGCGAGCGCACCCCAATCGCGCACCGTGGCGCGCGGGGACGCGGTCGTGGTGGTGAGTGTGGTGGTCATGGCGGCACTTCCTGCGGTGTCGTTGTTTCGAGTACCGCGTTACTGTACCAGCTGGACGGTATAGAAACGAGAGACGACGATCACCCCTACGATGCGAGGTGTGCCGCCCCCTCCCGCCGCCCGCGCCAAGCTGCTCGACGCCTTCGTGAAGATCCTCATCGAGCACGGCGAACGCGCGGCTACGCTCGAGGCCGTCGCCGCGGAGGCCGGCGTCAGCAAGGGTGGCCTGCTCTATCACTTCGGATCGAAGAAGGCCCTGGTCGACGGCCTGTGCGACTGGCTGGACGAGCTGGTGGCCACGGACGTCGAGCTGATGGCCGCCGCGCCCGAGGGTGCCGTCGCCTACTACGTGCGCACCTCGAACTACGACGACTCCCCGCTCGATCGCGCGATCGTCGCGGTGCTCCGCCTGAGCCAGGCGGCGAACGATCGCGCCGAGCGCGCGATCCGGTCGATGCAGGACCGCTTCCTCGCGACGGTGCAGCAGGAGGTGCCCGACGAGGCCACCGCCCGCGCGGTCCTCCTCCTCGGTGATGGCCTGTACTACGACGCCGCCCTCAGCGGCGGCCGCCGCCGCGCCACCGATGCGCAGATGGCCGGCCTCCTCGCCGTCGTCGCCCGCATGGTCGACGGGGCCTCCTGACCCGCCGTCGGCCCTTCCGCTGCCCGCGGAATGCCCCGGCTACCCGTCGGGACGTCTATCGGTCCGCCATGGTGATCACTCGTCCGAACAGGCGGACATACCGAGTGCTTCGGATCGCAACGAGCAGGGCCGTGATCACCACGAGGCTGGCCGCCGCCACTCCGGCGCTGGCGTTTCGCTGGATTGCCACGGCGACGCCCGTCGACGCCGCCAGCGCTCCCGCCGACGTCCAGAACACCCACGCGAGCGAGGGGGCTCCGTTCTTTCGTCGATCGTGCTCTGCCGCAATGGTGTAGAAGTTCACCAGGAGGCAGACTGCGGCGATCGACCAGGCCGTCCACTGTGCGATGTCAGAAACCATCACCCTGTCCTACGACTTCCGGGGTCGCCCCTCAGCGGGCGGGCTCTGCCTCATCGACGGGGCCCCACACATCACCCGGCAGGTCGCCGGGGAGATTCGGGTTGCCGCGCCCGACGAACCGCTCGTCCACGCCGCGCTTGGTCATCGCGTCGTAGTCGCGGAGCGCGCCGAAGGCCCACGAGCCGAGCAGGGCGATCGCGACGAGGTTCACCGTGGCCATCAGCGCCATCGCGACGTCGGCGAGCATCCACACGGTGTCGAGCTCGGCGAGGGTGCCGACGCCGACTGCCGCGAGCACCAGGGTCTGGAGGACGCGCAGCCGCTGGCCCTCCAGCCCGAGGAAGTTGAGGTTGATCTCGGCGTAGGAGTAGTTGCCGATGATCGACGAGAAGGCGAAGACGAAGACCAGCAGCGCCATCGGCACCGTCGTCCACGCTCCGAGGACGGCGGAGATCGAATCCTGCGTGAGCACGGCGCCACCGGACTCCGGAGTGGTTCCCGGCGTGTAGATCCCGGAGACGAGCACGATGAAGGCCGTCGCCGTGCACACGATGATGGTGTCGACGAAGACGCCGAAGGACTGGATCAGGCCCTGCTTCGCGGGATGCGAGACGGTGGCCGTCGCGGCGGTGTTCGGCGCGCTGCCCATGCCGGCCTCGTTGGAGAACAGGCCGCGCTTCACGCCGTTGAGCAGGGCCGCGAGGATGCCGCCCGCGGTGCCGGCTAGGGCCTCGTCGAGGCCGAAGGCGCCGGCGACGATCTGTCGGATCACCTCGGGGAAGGCGGTGATGTTGAGCGCCACGATCACGAGTGCGAGGCCCACGTAGATCAGCGCCATCACCGGCAGGATCGCCTCGGCGACCTTGGCGATGCGGCGCACGCCGCCGTACAGGATGGGTGCGGTGATCACCATGAGCGCCACCGCGATCCAGGCGGTGTCGACGTGGAAGGTGGCGGCGAGCGAGCCGCCGATCGTGTTGGCCTGCACCATGTTGAAGGCGAATCCGAAGGCGAAGATCAGCAGCACCGCGAAGACCATGCCCCAACGGCGGGAACCGAGCCCGCGCTGGATGTAGTAGGCGGGGCCGCCGCGGAAGCTGCCGTCGGTGCCCCGCACCTTGAACAGCTGCGCCAGAGTGGCCTCGACGAACGCCGTCGCCATGCCGACGAGCGCGACGACCCACATCCAGAAGACCGCACCGGGCCCGCCGAGCACGAGCGCCACGCTCACACCGGCGATGTTGCCGGTGCCCACGCGCGATGCGAGGCCCACGCAGAAGGCCTGGAACGACGAGATGCCGCCCTCCGCGTCGGACCGGGACGAGCCGATAGCGCGGATCATGCTGGGCAGTAGGCGGACCTGGACGAAACGGGTTCGGATCGTCATGTAGGCGCCGACGCCCAACAGCAGGTAGATCAGGACCCAGTTGTAGAGATTGACGCTGAGCCAGCTGATGGCGGTGTCGATGTGCTCGAAGAGCGAGGTCATTCGTTCCTCTCATGAAGCGTGCGGTGATCCGATGATTTCATGCCCGGAAGCGGCACCGTCGTACCGCCCGGATCCGCGCCCGAGGGCGGCACCCGCCCCTAATTGAGTCCTGCTCAGTAGGGGGTTTACCCCGGCCTGACCAGCAGGTAGGTTGGACGCCATGCCATCGATCTTCATCTCCGGCGGTGCCTCGGGCATCGGTCGGGCCACTGCTCTGCGTTTCCTCTCCGAGGGGTGGACGGTGGGCGTCTACGACGTCAACGCCGTTGCGCTGGAGGAGTTGAAGGCCGAACACCCCGCGATCGTGACCGGCACGCTCGACGTGACCGACTACGGCCAGTGGGAGGCGGCGCTCGCCGATTTCACCCAGCACACCGGCGGCACCCTCACGGTGCTCGACAACAACGCGGGCGTCCTCTTCAGTGGCGATCTCGACGAGATCACGCCGGAGCAGATCAAGCTCCAGATCGACATCGACGCCCTCGGCGTCACCTACGGCGCCAAGGCGGCGCTGCCGTACCTCACCGGTGTCGAGGGCGCGCACCTGGTGAACATCAGCTCCGCGTCGGCGATCTACGGCCAGCCGGGCATCGCGACCTACAGCGCCGCGAAGTTCTACGTGGCAGGCTTCACCGAGGCGCTGGAGCTGGAGTGGGAGAAGCACGGTATCCGCGTGGTCGCGATCTGGCCGCTGTGGGCGAAGACGGCGCTGGCGGACACCGACGCCAAGAGCACGCGCACGCTCGGCGTGAACATCACGCCCGAGGAGGTCGCCGATCAGGTCTGGAACTCCGTACACCCCTCGATCCGGGTGCCCTTCCTGCCCCGGATCCACTATTCCGTCGGAACCCTGACCACGTTGCTGTCCAATTCGAGTAAATTCGCCCCGAGGTCGGTCGTGCGCTTGGTCAACCAGATCACCAGCCAGTAGTGCCACCGGCTGCATTTCCCATCCGAGAAGGAGTCTCCACCACCGTGATTGCGACCACCATGCAGGACGGCGAGCTGACGATCGCCCGTCTTGTCGAGTACAGCCGCCGCGTCTTCCCCGAGGCAAAGATCACCACGTGGACCGGTGAGGGCCTGCGCGACCTGTCCTTCGCCGAGGTCGGGGACAAGGCCGCACAGCTCGCCCACGCCCTGACCAAGCTGGGCGTGCAGCGGGGCGACCGCGTCGCGACGTTCATGTGGAACAACAACGAGCATCAGGTGGCGTACGCCGCCGTGCCCGCGATGGGCGCCGTGCTGCACACCCTGAACCTGCGCCTCTCGCCCGAGCAGGCGGTGTTCATCATCAACCAGGCCGACGACAAGGTGATTCTCGTCGACGCCTCCGTCGCGCCGCTGCTCGGCAAGTACCTGGCCGCGACCCCGAACGTCCAGCACGTGATCGTCGCGAACGGCCCGAAGGAGGCGCTCGAGGCGCCCGAGGGCATCACGGTGCACTCCTTCGACGAGCTGATCGCCGGTGAGCCCACCACCTTCGCGTGGCCCGAGATCTCGGAGCGCGACGCCGCGGTCATGTGTTACACCTCCGGCACCACGGGCGACCCCAAGGGCGTCGTCTACAGCCACCGCAGCATCTGGCTGCACTCGATGCAGGTGAACTCGTCGTCGGGCATGGCGCTCGGCAACGCCGATTCCGTGCTCGCGATCGTCCCGATGTTCCACGTCATGAGCTGGGGCCTGCCCTACGCGGCGATGATGGGCGGCATCACGCTGATCATGCCCGACCGCTTCCTGCAGCCCGAGCCGCTGCTGCAGATCCTCGACGCCACGAAGGCCACCTTCGCGGCCGCCGTGCCCACCATCTGGGCCGGCGTCGCCGCGCAGCTCGCCGCCAAGCCGCAGGACATCTCGCACCTGCGCGAGGTCGTCGTCGGCGGAGCCGCGGTGCCCCCGTCGATGATCCGCACCTTCGACACGCTCGGCACCCGCATCGTGCACGCCTGGGGCATGACGGAGACCTCCCCGCTGGGCTCGGTCTCGCGCCCGCCCTTCGGCATCTCCGCCGAGGACGAGTTCGGCTACCGCGTCACGCAGGGCCGCTTCCCCGCGTCGGTCCAGGCCCGTCTCATCGACGACGAGGGCAACGAACAGCCCTGGGACGGTGAGGCATCCGGCGAGCTCGAGGTGCGCGGCCCCTGGATCACGGGCGCGTACTACTCGCCCGAGGGCAACGTCTCCGACGAGTCGAAGTTCCACGACGGCTGGCTCCGCACCGGCGACGTGGCGTCGATCAGCCCGGACGGCTTCATGACCATCCGCGACCGCACCAAGGACATGATCAAGACCGGCGGCGAGTGGATCAGCTCCGTCGAGCTCGAGAACACGGTCATGAGCAACCCGACCATCGCCGAGGCCGCCGTCGTCGCCGTGCCCGACGAGAAGTGGGACGAGCGTCCCTTCGTGCTCGCCGTCGTCAAGGACGCCGCCGACGCCGATGTCGCCGCGCAGCGCGCCTTCCTCGAGGACAAGCTGCCCAAGTGGCAGATCCCCGAGCGGTGGGCCTTCGTCGCCGAGGTCCCGAAGACCTCGGTCGGCAAGTTCGACAAGAAGCTCATCCGCGCCGAGTACGCCGACGACACCTACACCGTGGTCGACTCGCGCAGCTGATGCGGGAGTAGCTGGACCGACGGGGCCGTCGCAGCCGGAAGGCTGCGGCGGCCCTTGTCCTTCCCCCGATTCTTACGATTCCGTGAGGTGTGCGGGCGACGCTCGCGGGCGCAGCCTCCGCGTGCCACGCTGGATCCATGACCGAGGAGTCCGCGAGTCCGGCCGGGCGGGGTGCACAACGAGGGGACGCCGCGCTGGCGGGTGTCCTCGCCGGCGCGGCCGGGCTGGCGGTGTCGGAGCTCGTCGCCGCCGTCGTCGCGCCCGGGTCCAGCACCCTTTTCACGGGCGGCGCGGCGGTCATCGACGCCGCGCCGCCGTGGCTCAAGGACTTCGCCGTCGAGTACTTCGGTACCGCCGATAAGGCCGTCCTCCTCGGCGTGATGGGCGTTGTTCTCGCCCTGGGCGCCGCGGTCGCGGGTCTGCTCGAGCTCCGCCGGCCGCCCTGGGGATCGGTGCTGTTCGGGGTGGTCGGGATCGTGGGAACGTGGACGGCGCTCACGCGGCCCGAGGCGACTCCGCTGTGGGCCGCGCCGAGTCTCGTGGGCATCGGAACGGCGCTCGTCGTGCTGCGTCTCGCGATGCGGCGGCTGTGGCCCGGATCGTCGGGTGAGGGAGCCGGCGCCGCCACGCTGGACCGGAGGGGCTTCCTCGTCGTCGCCGGCGCGGCCGCCGGTACGACGGTGCTCGCCCTCGTCGGGGCCCGCCTGCTTTCGGCCGGCGCGGTCGCGGTGAAGTCGGCGCGGGAGACTCTCCGTCTGCCGTCGCCGACGACGCCGGCGGCCGCCGTCCCGGCGGGCGCCGACCTGGGGATCGACCGGCTCACCCCCTATGTCACGCCCGCGGCGGACTTCTACCGCATCGACACCGCGCTGCGGGTGCCGCAGCTCGATCCCGCCGAGTGGTCGTTGGACGTGCACGGCATGGTCGACGAGCCGTTCACCCTCACCTGGGACGAGCTCCTCGCGCTGCCGCTGGAGGAGCACTACGCGACGCTGGCGTGCGTCAGTAACGAGGTGGGCGGCGACCTCATCGGCAACGCCCTCTGGCGCGGCTACCCGATCCGGTCCCTACTGGAACGGGCGCGACCGCGCGCCGGGGCCGACATGGTGCTCTCGCGCAGCAGCGACGGTTTCACCGCGGGGACGCCGCTCGAGGTGCTGCGCGATCCCGCCCGTGCGTCGTTGCTCGCCATCGGGATGAACGGCGAGCCGCTGCCCGTGATCCACGGTTTCCCCGCCCGGCTCGTGGTCCCCGGCCTCTACGGTTACGTGTCGGCGACGAAGTGGGTGACCTCGCTCAAGGTCACCACGTTCGCGGCCGACCAGGGCTACTGGACGCCGCGGGGCTGGTCGGCGCTCGGCCCGGTCAAGGTCTCCTCGCGCATCGACGTGCCGCGCGGAATGGTCTCCGCTGGCGCGGTGACGGTGGCCGGGGTCGCCTGGGCGCAGCACACCGGCATCGGCCGGGTGGAGGTCCGTGCCGATTCCGGCCCGTGGGTCCCCGCGCGTCTCGCGGACACCGTCGGGCCGGACACCTGGCGGCAGTGGAGCGCCTCGATCCCGCTCGACCGCGGCGAGCACACGCTCGAGGTCCGCGCCACCGACGCGAACGGGATGCTCCAGACCGACGCGCAGGCACCGCCCGCCCCCGACGGTGCCACCGGGTGGCACCGCGTCGTGGTCACCGCACGATGACCCGACGGGTCGCCGAGAACGTCAGTCCCCGAGACGGTTCGCCGTGCACAGGCTCGACGGGTCCTGCACGATCACGCGCACGCCGTAGCCCACATCGGAGGCGAGCTGGTTGAGGAGGTAGGCGGACACCGTCGAGATCCGGGTGACGTCGGTGAGGTCGAGCACGATGGTGCTGCCGCTCTGCGCATGGCCGAGGCTCAGCGCCTCGTGCACGACCTCCTCGACGGCCACGAAGTCGACCTCGCCGCGCAGTCGCAGCACGACGCGACCGGTGGCCGGATCCGTCGTGACGGCGGCGACGGCGCTCACCGGGTTCATCGACCGGCTCAGCAGGTGCAGGCCGAATTCACTGCTCATCCGCTGCAGCACCGCGACGCCGCGGCTGGAGTTGCCGGCCTCGTCGAGCGGCGGGCTGAAGACGCAGATACCGTACTCGCCCGGCGTCGCGGCGACGATGCCGCCGCCGACCCCGGACTTCGCCGGGATCCCGACCGACACCATCCAGGCCCCGGACCGGTCGTACATGCCGCAGCCCGTCATCACCGAGAGCACGTGCTGCGCGACCGCCGTGCTCACCACCCGCTCGCCGGTGACCGGGTTGACGCCGCCGTTGGCGAGGGTGCCGCCCATCACCGCGACGTCGTGGGCGTCGACCAGCAGCGAGCACTGCCGGAAGTACGGATCGAGCGCGTCCTCGATCGGCACGCGCAGCGCGTCCGTCGATTTGGCGAGCGCCGCGAGGGCGAGGTTGCGGAAGCCGGTGTCCGACTCCGAGCGGTAGACGGCCTCATCGAGTTCCAATTCGCGACCGGCGAAGCGCGACAGGCCGTCCCGGATCGTGGCGAAGCGCTCGGCACCGTCGGACCCGGGGATCAGCGAGGTCGAGACGATCGCCCCCGCGTTGATGAGCGGGTTCTCGGGCCGGCCCGAGGGGTCGAAGCTGATGCCGTTGAAGGCCTCGCCGCTGGGCTCGACCCCGATCCGCGCGCACACCGCCTCCACACCGAGCGCCTCCAGCGCCAGCGCGTAGACGAAGGGTTTGCTCATCGACTGGATGGTGAACGGGACGCGGTAGTCGCCGGCGCCGTAGCTGTGCCCGTGCACCGACACCGAGGCGACTCCGAAGGCCTCCGGATCGGCCGTCGCCAGCTGGGGGATGTAGTCGGCGACCGCGCCGGGGTGCTCCTCGCGGCGCACGTCGTCGAGCACGCGGGCCATCGCCGCGTTGACGGGGTTGTCGGTGAACCCGGTGAGTCCGCCGGGCTGTCGTTCCGTGCTCGTCCCACTCATACTGCAAAGCTATCCGACGGGGCGTCGCGGCGTCGGCCGCGACGAATCGGGCCGGAAGCGGCGGGTATCGTTGCAGTCACCGTGACGTGACCAGGTGAGCAGCGCATACCCGCGGATACCGCCAGAGAAGCATTGCCGCAGACATTTTCTTGGAGTAACAGCTATGACGAACACGCTGCCCGACGGCCGGAACCTCGACGACGCGATCGCCGCAGGATCCCGCGCCTACGAGCTCGACCGCGCCCACGTCTTCCACTCGTGGTCGGCGCAGGCGCAGATCACCCCGATGACGATCCTCGCCTCCGAGGGCTCGTACGTGTGGGACGGCGAGGGGCGCAAGCTCCTCGACTTCAGCTCGCAGATGGTCAACACCAACATCGGCCACCAGCACCCGAAGGTCGTCGCGGCCATCGCGGAGCAGGCCGCGAAGATCTGCACCATCGCGCCCCAGCACGTCAACGAGTCCCGCAGCGAGGCCGCGCGGCTCATCGCCGAACGCACCCCGGGCGATCTGGACAAGGTCTTCTTCACCAACGGCGGCGCCGACGCCGTGGAGCACGCCATCCGCATGGCCCGCGTCCACACCGGGCGCCGCAAGGTGCTCAGCCGCTACCGCAGCTACCACGGCGGCACCGAGCTGGCGATCAACGTCACCGGCGATACCCGCCGCTTCGCGAGCGACTTCGGCGGCGAGTCCGTCGCCCACTTCGACGGCCCCTTCCTCTACCGCAGCTCCTTCTACGCGGAGACCGAGGAGCAGGAGTCGCAGCGCGCGCTCGAGCATCTGGAGCGCACCATCGTGCTCGAGGGCCCGGCGACCATCGCCGCGATCATCCTCGAGGCGATCCCCGGCACGCCCGGCATCATGGTCCCGCCGCCCGGCTACATGGCCGGCGTCCGGGAGCTGTGCACCAAGTACGGCATCGTCATGATCGCCGACGAGGTCATGTCCGGCTTCGGCCGCACGGGCAAGTGGTTCGCGATCGAGCACGGCGCGACCGCCGCCGGTCCCGTCGTGCCCGACCTGCTGACCTTCGCCAAGGGCGTGAACAGCGGCTACGTGCCGCTCGGCGGCGTCGCCATCGGTGCCGAGATCGCCGCGACCTTCGCCGACAAGCCCTACCCGGGCGGCCTGACCTACTCGGGCCACCCCCTCGCTACCGCCTCGGCGGTCGCCACGATCAACGCCATGGCCGAGGAGGGCATGGTCGAGAACGCCGCGACGATCGGCGACGAGATCATCCGCCCCACGCTCGAGCAGTTCAAGGCCACGCACCCGTCCGTCGGCGACGTGCGCGGCGAGGGCGTCTTCTTCGCCATCGAGCTGGTGCGCGACAAGGAGACCCGCGAGCCGCTCGCGCCCTACGGCGGCAGCAGCCCCGCGATGAACGAGACCATCGGTGCGCTCAAGAAGGGCGGCCTGCTGCCCTTCGCCAACTACAACCGCATCCACGTCGTGCCGCCGTGCAACGTCTCCGCCGAGGAGGCCCGCGAGGGTCTCGCCATCATCGACGAGGCGCTCAACGTCGCGGACGCGCACACCGTCTGACCGCCGAACCCAGGAGCCCGACATGCCCGCTCTCAAGCCCGTCCTCCCCGCCGAACTGCAGGCCGGGCGTCCCGGTGTGTACGAGTTCTCGGTGCGCTCCGCGCGCCCCGTCGACTGGGTGTGGGGTGAGCTGACCTCGGACCGACCGCTGCACTGGTGCAAGGGGATACGGAAGATCGAGTGGACCAGCCCGCGGCCCTTCGCCGCCGGCTCCACCCGCCGGGTGCACCTCGGCCCGGGCATCAGCGCCGACGAGATCTTCTACTCCTGGGAGGAGTCGGAGACGCTGTGCGAGAAAGCCTTCTACGTGCAGTCCGCCACCGCCCCCGGCCTGGCGCGGCTCGCGGAGAAGTACCGCGTCGAGGCGCACCCCGACGGCGGCTCCGTGTTCACCTGGACGCTGCTCATCGAACCGATCGGCGGCGACCGAGCGATCGGGCTCAGCGGGTTCCCGGTGGGCCTGATCGTCAAGTGGCTCCAGCGCGACACCGAGCGCTACCTCGGCTCGGCGTAGCCGCTAGCACTCCAGAATCCGCACGGTCGAATCGGGTCGTGCGGATTCTGTATTTCGCGCTATAGTCGCCGCATGTATCCGGACACGCCGCAGGTAACCGTGGAATCGCCCGGGGTCCCGGGATTCTTCATTGTGGGCGCGGTGATCTTCGCGGTGTTCTTTCTGAGCATCCTGACGCTGATCATCGTGACCGGGGTCAAGAACTATCGTGCGGCCAAGGAGAAGGGGCAGGACATCTTCACCTTGGAGACGGACCTGCAGGTGCAGGCGCTGCAGAGCCGCGCCCTCGGCGCGGAGCGCACGATCGAGGAGCGGCTCGCGGAGATCGAGGACCTCGCGGAACGCGGTGTGATCGACGCCGATGAGCGCGCCGCGGCCCGCGCGAAGATCCTCGCCGACGGCTAGACCCACACCGGATCCAGCCCTGCCGGCAGGTCGTGATCGCCCGCGGCGCAGTCGCACTTCGCGGCGGAATCGGTCGCGGCGATGGTCTTCGTGAGCACGTCGGTCAGCCGCGGCAGGTTGCGGGTGAACTCGGCGAGGACGTCCTCGGTGCGCACGCCGGTGCCTGCTTCGATGCCCGCGTCCAGGTCCGTGACCAGCGCGATCGACGCGTAGCAGAGCTTCAGTTCGCGGGCCAGCGCCGCCTCGGGCAGGCCGGTCATGTTCACCAGGTCCCAGCCCTGCGCCGCGTACCAGCGGCTCTCCGCGCGGGTCGAGAAGCGTGGCCCCTCGATGACGACCATCGTCGACGCCGCCCGGTCCGCGTGCGGCGCCGCCGCCGCGCGCAGGGCGGGGCAGTACGGGTCGGCGAAGCTCACGTGCACCCCGCCACCGTCGAAGTAGGTCGACGACCTGCCGCTCGTCCGGTCGACGAGCTGCTCGGGGATCGCGATCGTTCCCGGCCCCGCGGTGGGGTCCAGGCTCCCGACGGCGCACGGGGCGAGCACCTTGCGCACCCCGAGGCTGCACAACGCCCAGAGGTTCGCCCGGTACGGCACGGTGTGCGGCGAGAACTCGTGGCCGCGCCCGTGCCGGGGGAGGAAGGCGACCTCGCGGCCGGCGACCTCGCCGACGGTGATCGGCGCGCTCGGCCGCCCGTACGGAGTGTCGACGGTGCGCTGCTCGCTCTCGCCCGGCAGGAACCGGTACAGCCCGGTCCCGCCGATGACGCCGATCATGCGCGGCCGCCGAGCCGGCCGCGGACGGCCTCGGCGACCTCGTCGGGCCGTCCCACCTCGAAGAACTGCTCCGAACCGTCGCCCAGGGTGACGCAGAGCCGCTGCCGGGTCCGCTTGAACAGGCCGACCGTCTCCTCGACGGTCCCCGCGGCCGCGACGTGCTTGAGCTGGACCGCGAACGGGGTGCCCTGCACCTTCGACGCGATGCCCGCCGGGCGGAATCGCAGGTGCGTGTCGGTCAGTTCGAGGTGTCCGCGGACGGCGCCGGAGCGCTTGCCGATGCTGAGGGAACGGGCCGCCGGCCAGCTGAGATCGCTCACGCTGCCACAATAGGTCGAGTCGTGGGCGGGGTTCGCGGTAGCATCGGCTATCCGTTTTCCTAAGGGTGGGGGTTCAAGATGCCGTACTTCGGTGCGCTGGTGATGCTGATGTGGGTGGCCGCCCTCATCGACGTGATCGTCTCGGACGAGTACCGGGTCCGCCACCTGCCCAAAGGCGGCTGGCTGATCATCGTCATCCTGATCCCACTCGCCGGCTCCCTGATCTGGTTCCTTCTGGGCCGGCCCGTCGGGGCCCCTGCGGGCGGCGGCGCACCGTCGCGCGCCACGGGATTCCCCGAGTACGAGCGCCCGGGCCGGCACATCGCCCAGTACCCGGACGACGACGACGAGTTCCTGCGGCAGTGCCGTGAGCGCGCCGAGCAGCAGCGCCGCCGGGCCAAGGAGATGGACGCCCGCAACCACCCGGACGCACCCGAGGACAAGGACTGAACGCCGTCCCGCCGCGCGGGGTGGGCACGATCTACCGTTCGTCCCTCGCGGTGCTCCGCGCGAACCCGGGGCCCACGTTCGGGATAGCGGCCGTGCTGATCAGCACGATCGCCGCACTCGGCGTGCTGGCCCGGCTCCCGCTCATCCGGGACCCCCGCTGGACCCCGTCGGCCGACCAGGACAGCCTCCAGGTCGTGGTGACGCTGGGCTTCTACCCGGCGGGGACGATGCTGGTGACGCTCGTGTGGATGCTCGTCAGCGTCGCCGTGACGGCGATGGGCTCGATCGTCGCCTATCGGCACCTCGCGGGGGAGCGGACCACGCTGCGTCTGGCGTGGCGGCAGTCCAGGCCGCGCCTGGCTTCCGCACTGGGCCTCGGTGTCCTGGACGGGGTGGTCGTCCTCGTGCCGGTCGTCCTCGCCGCCGCGCTCGCGATCGCCCTCGCCGTGCGCGCCGGGCCGGAGTCCGCCCGCCTGACCACGACGGTGCTGTTCGCCGTCGCGGCCGTCGTGGTGCTCGCCGCCCTGCCGACGCTCGTGATCGCGGGGCCGATGCTCGTGCTCGAGAAACTGCGGCCCGTCGACGCGCTGTGGCGCGCAGTCGAGCTGCAGCGGCACGGTTACTGGCGCCTGCTCGGCCGCGTGATCTGCACCTACGTGCTGGTGGGCGTGGTCTCGACCGTCGTGGGGCTGCCGTTCACCCTCGCCGCCCTCGAAGCGCGGCCCGGCGACGACATCGCCTCCCAGACCCTCACCAGCCTCCTGCTCGGGAACGTCGGCTGGGTGGTCGGGCAGCTCGCGGTGCTGCCGTTCCTCATCGTGACCAACGCGCTCTTGTACGTCGACCAGAAGTCGCGGAGCGCGACGGCGGAAGCGGCCGACGCCTGAGGCGCACTCGCCCCGAACGATGAAGACCGGCCCGCTGCGCGGACCGGTCCTGGAGCCGATGACGGGAATCGAACCCGCGCTACCTGCTTGGGAAGCAGGAGTTCTACCATTGAACTACATCGGCAGTCGCGGCACCGTCGGTGAGCGGTGCCGCGCGTAACGGCAACACTAGCACGGGCACCGTCGGGTCCGGCGAGCCGTCACCACCGGTCGAAACTCTGCGCCGAGACGAAGAAGCCGTGCTCCCCGCGCCGGCAGGTCACGCCCCGGGTCTCGGACACGCAGCTCACGCCGCCCGCGGTCACGCCGTGTCCGTACTCCAGGGTCTTCTGGTCGGGCACCACCATGAAGAACAGGCCCTGGTTGAAGCACGACGGCGTGAACGCACCACCGTCCTGGGAGACGTAGCCCTTCGACAACCGATCCCGCGGCATCGTCCCGTGATCGCAGTCGGCGCCCGGCGGGATCGCAGTGGTCGTGAAGACCTGGCAGCCCACGGTGGCCGAGTCGAGCCCGCACGCGATGTTGCGGCTCGGCGTGAAGAAGTAGACGCCCCGACCGGACGCGGGGCGATACCGGTCCGGTGGATCGGCCACCGTCGCGGCCTGCGGGGAGGGCGATGCGGGCGTCGGGGGTGCGACGGTGTCGGACGCCGTGACCGGCGCCGATGCGGTCGTCTCCGAGGCGGTGACCGGCGGCGGGACCGTGCCCGTCGGCGGACCGTCGGACCCGGAGCCGCACGCCGACACCGCGATGGCCAGGAGGGCGGGGAGCACGATCCGTGCGAGCTTCATGCCCTGTGGTCGGTGCGCGGGCCGGGATCGTTACCCGTGGCAACGCTCGGGGCCGTGGTGGCCTGCCTTACGCTGAACCCGTGCTGCTCTCCGATCGCGACATCCGCGCCCATGTGGAATCCGGCCGCCTGGGGATCGACCCCTTCGACCCGCAGATGGTGCAGCCGTCCAGCGTCGACGTGCGGCTCGACGGCCTGTTCCGGGTCTTCAACAACACCCGGTACACGCACATCGACCCCAAGCAGCGACAGGACGAGCTGACCTCGCTGGTCGAGCCCGCCGAGGGAGAGCCCTTCGTGCTGCACCCCGGTGAGTTCGTCCTCGGCTCCACCCTCGAGGTGTGCAGCCTGCCCGACGACCTCGCCGGCCGCCTCGAGGGCAAGTCCTCGCTGGGGCGCCTCGGCCTGCTGACGCACTCGACGGCCGGCTTCATCGACCCCGGCTTCTCCGGGCACATCACGCTGGAGCTGTCGAACGTCGCGAACCTGCCGATCACGCTGTGGCCGGGCATGAAGATCGGCCAGCTCTGCCTGTTCCGGCTCACCAGCCCGGCGGAGAACCCCTACGGCAGCTCGTCGGTGGGCTCGAAGTACCAGGGCCAGCGCGGCCCGACGCCCTCGAAGGCGTATCTCAACTTCCAGAGCTGACTTCCCGGCTCAGTCAGCCGAATGCCGGCCGCGCCGCGGCGAGGGATCCTGCGCGGGCGGGTCGGGCAGCACCGGCGGGCGAGGCTGCGGCCGCGGGGGCGCGGGAATCGGCTCGTCCGGCAGGCGTCGCCGGCCCGGCCGCGGCGCGGGCTGCTGCGTCGGTGACGGGGCCTGGCGCGGCTGCCCTGCCTCGGGCCGGGAGTCGGCGCTCGAGACGGGACGGGACGCCGCGGGGCGGGACGCCGCGGGGTGCGGGGCGACGGGGAACTGTCCGGTCGGCGGCGCCACGGGTGCGGATCCCTGTTCGACCGTCGCGGACCGTCGGGCGGGCGCCGCGTCGTCGGCGGGAGCCGACGCCGTCACGGGCTTGGCGGTCCGACGGGGCCGCACGGGGATGTCCTCCGGGTCGGCGTCCGGGTGGCTCTGCGAGTAGCGCTTCGCGGCCTCGGGGCTCACGGCCACCCGCTTCGGCTTCGCGAGCAGGGTGGCGATCGCCGTGGTCAGCGGCACGGACAGCGCGAGGCCGATGCCGCCGACGAAGGCGCGAACCAGCTCGATCGCCACGGAGTCCGACGTGAGCACCTGGCCCAGCGGCCGGCCCGCGATGGAGAACAGCAGGAGCAGCGGCAGCGCGGTGCCGACGTAGGCGAAGACCAGGGTGTAGACCGTCGACGCGATGTGGTCCCGGCCCACCCGCATGGCCGAGAGGAAGGTGCGGCGCCGCGAGGACTTCGGGGAGAGCTTCGCGAGCTCGAAGGTCGCCGACGACTGCGTGATCGTCACGTCGTTGAGCACGCCCAGCGCGCCGATCACGAAGCCCGCGAGCAGCACCCCGGACGTCGAGACCGTGGAGGCGTACGCCTGCAGACTGGTGGTGTCCTCACTGCTCAGGCCCGTGACCTGGGTGGTGGCCGTCGCGAGCCAGGCGAGGACCCCGCACACCGCCAGCGAACAGAGCGTGCCCAACAGGGCCGCCGATGTCCGCAGCGAGACGCCGTGCGCCAGGTACAGGACCAGGTAGAGGATCACCGCCGACGCGACCAGCGCCACCCACACGGCCGAGTGTCCGTCCAGGATCGACGGCAGCGCGAAGAAGACGATCACCACGCCCGAGAGTGCGAGACCGAGCAGCGCCCGCAGCCCGCGCCACTGCGCCACCGCGATCACGACGGCCGCGAAGACCAGGCCCCACACCCACAGCGAGACGCCGCGCGCGTAGTCGTAGAAGGCGTAGTTCGACGGTGAGCCCGCCACGCCGCCGCCGTTCCAGCTCATCATGATCTTCGTGCCGGGCGAGAGGTCGGGCTGCCCGGTCCCGGGCGTGGCCGGACGCGACAGGTCCACGCCCGACGGTGCCGCATCCGGCGAGGCGGTCTGCCCGGGCACGGCGGAGACGTTGGTGCGCTGCGTGCCGATCGAGAACACGGTCCACTTGCCGGCGTCCGGGCCGCTGGTGATCTTGACGGAGCTGTTGAGGCAGCCGCCGTCGGCGTTGAGGACCGGATGCGGCTCCGTGTCGCTGAGCTGGCCGTTGCCCGACGGCGAGAAGTTGCAGTCGCCGACCAGCTGCTCGGAGACCTCGCCCTTCGCCAGGGTCGGCGTCTGCGGCCCCGAGGGCACGCTGACGCGGATCTGCGACGGCCAGAGCAGGATCACGCCCGCCACGACGAGGACGCCGATGACGGCGAGCAGCCCGACGACGACCCGCGACGCCCATCTCCCCAGCGAGATGGTGGTCAGCGAGTGGCTGTGCACGTGCGCTGCGGCGTCGTCGTGCACGTCGTGGTCGTGGTCGGCTGTCACGCCGACACCCTACTTCTGCTTGTAGGAACTCAGGAAGTTGCCGAAACGATCGAGGGCCTCGGCCAGGTCACGGGCCCAGGGGAGCGTCACAACACGCAGGTGGTCGGGCGTGGGCCAGTTGAAGCCGGTGCCCTGGACCAGGAGGATCTTCTCCTGGTTGAGCAGGTCGAGGACCATCTGCTCGTCGTCGCGGATGTCGTGGACCTCCCGATCCAGCTTGGGGAAGGCGTAGAGGGCGCCCCGGGGCTTCACACAGCTCACGCCGTCGATCTGGTTGAGCTTCTCGAAGGCCACGTCGCGCTGCTCGAGCAGGCGCCCGCCCGGCAGGATCAGGTCGTTGATCGACTGGTAGCCGCCGAGCGCCACCTGGATGGCGTGCTGCGCGGGAACGTTGGGGCACAGGCGCGTCGACGCCAGCAGGGTCAGGCCCTCGATGAAGCCGGACGCGTGATCCTTGGGGCCGGTGAGCACCATCCAGCCGGCGCGGTAGCCGCACACGCGGTAGGCCTTGGACAGCCCGTTGAAGGTGCACACCAGCAGGTCCGGGGCGAGCTCGGCGATGGAGATGTGCTGCGCGTCGTCGTAGAGGATGCGGTCGTAGATCTCGTCGGCGAGTACGAGCAGCGAGTGCTTGCGCGCCACCTCGACGATCTGCTGCAGCGTCTCGCGGGAGTAGACCGCGCCCGTGGGGTTGTTCGGGTTGATCACCACGATCGCCTTGGTGCGCGGTGTGATCTTCGCCTCGATGTCCTCGACCGACGGGTTCCAGCCGTTGTCCTCGTCGCACAGGTAGTGCACCGGTGTGCCGCCGGAGAGCGAGGTCATGGCCGTCCACAGCGGGTAGTCGGGTGCGGGGATGAGGACCTCGTCGCCGTTGTTCAGCAGCGCCTGCAGCGTCATCGTGATCAGCTCGGAGACGCCGTTGCCGAGGTACACGTCGCCGATGTCGAAGTACGGGAAGTCCTGGACCTCCTCGTAGCGGGTCACCACGGCCCGTCGGGCGGAGGCGATCCCCTGCGACTCGCTGTAGCCCTGCGAGGTGGGCAACGCGTGGATCATGTCGCGCACGATGGAGTCCGGCGCCTCGAAACCGAAGGTCGCCGGGTTGCCGATGTTCAGCTTGAGGATGCGGTGCCCCTGCGCCTCGAGCCGAGCCGCCTGTGCCACCACGGGTCCACGGATCTCGTACAGCACGTTCTGCAGCTTGGCGGACTGCTCGAGCGGCTTGAGTTCGGTGCGGATGTGGGGCACATGCGGTCGGCTCATGAGCTATATCGTCGCAGGCTGCGGCAAATCCTTTTCGGTCACCTCGCCGTTGTCCGACGGTGCGCCGCGTTCCGCGCGGTGCCTGGCCGCGCCGATGACGAGCAGGGCGTAGCCCACGACGATCCACGCTCCGAGCACCGCGAAGGCCGCGCCGGCCCCGGCGCCGATCAGGCCACCGTCGGCGAAGAAGGCCGCGCTGCGCAGCGCCGTGCCCGTGGCGCCGATCGGCAGACTCTGGCCGAGCACCGCCCAGACGTGCGGCAGGAACTCCGGCGGCATCGCGATGCCCGCCAACGGCATGCCGATCAGCATGAACAGCAACGCGGCGGGGCCGATGCCCTTGGTGCCGAGGAGGGAGACCAGGCCGGCCACCGTCGCGCCGATGGCGAGCATGCCCGCGCTCATCGCGAGCCACTGGCCCCAGAAGCCTCCGGGCAGGACGCCGATCCACATGGCCGCGCCGACCGCGGCGCCGCCGACGACCGCGGCGCCGATCGGCAGCGCGGCGGCGACGATCTTCGGGTGGCCGCCGATCATCACGGTGGCCAAAGCCAGGACCATGCCGGAGAGGAAGACGGGCATCACGATGGAACCGAAGCCCGCGCCGCGCGGATCGTCGGCGGAGAGCGGCGCGACCTCGACGGTCTGCACCTTCTGGCCCTGGGCCAGCGCGGTGGACATCTGGGTGATCATCGGTGCGACGGCGGGCGAGGCGCCGCTCGCGACGACGGCCTTGGGTTCGGTGCCGGGGCCTCCGGGGACAAGGCCGCCGTAGACCTCGCGGTCCTGCGCGGCCCGCACGAGCGCGGCCTCCGAGCCGTAGGCGCGGACGTCGAAGCCGCCGGGCTGTTGCGCGTCCAGACGCTGCTCGACCTGCTGCGCGGCCGCTTCCGGCCCGACGACGCCGATCGGCAGGTCGTGGGGCTTGCCGTGCGAGGCGGGGCCGGTGAACAGCAGGACGATGAGGGGAATGGCGATCGCCAGCGCGGCGAAGGCCGCGGCGAGCGTGGCGTGGGACTTGCTCATGAGAGCCTCCGAGGTAATTCAACGTGTGATGAAACGACGGTACGACCGCGTGCGCCTGGAAGTCAACACTCGTTGAAATACTGTTAGGATCGCCGCATGGCGACGGGCAGACGGGCGGGCACCAGTACCGCGAAGGCGGACATCCTCGAGGCGGCGCGTGAGCTCTTCGCCGAGGTGGGGTACGACCGCGCCACGATCCGCGCCATCGCGAGCCGCGCGGGCGTCGACGTGGCCCTGGTCTCGTACTACTACGGCAACAAGAAGGGCCTGTTCCGGGGCGTGATGAGCATGCCGGTCGACCCGGAGGAGATCTTCACCGCCGCGCTCGACGGCCCGCGCGAGGGCATGGGGGAGCGCCTGGTGCGCGCGGCGCTCACGGTATGGGAGGGGCCGGAGACGTCCGAGGCGTTCCGAGCGCTGCTGCGCGCCGCGATCAACGCGGACGAGGGCGCGGCCAACACCTTCGGCGAGTTCCTGTCGTCGGTGATGATTCCGACGCTGACCAAGCATTCGGGCGTCACGATCGAGACGGCGCGGATCGTCGCCAGCACGATGTTCGGGCTGGCCTTCCTGCGGTACCTGATCGCGGCGCCGCTGTTCGTCGAGCCGTCGCCCGAGGAGCTGATCGCGACGTACGGCGCCGCGATTCAGCGGATCGTCGACGGCGCCGAGGGCTGATCCGCCGCGGAACCGGCCGAATACTCGCCGACGATCGATGTACGACGCCCCGAGGCGGGAATCGGCCGGTTTCCAGAGCTAGTCGCGCGGTGGCAGGATCTCGGTCGGTTCCAGCACCTCGGACTCCGCAGTGGGCGCCGCGGGCGGTACCTGCGGCGCCGCGGTCGCGGTCTGCGGATCCTCCTCGTCGCCGAGGTTGTGAAAGGCGCGCCCCAGCTCCTCGGAGACGTTGATGATCCGGGCCTTCTTGACCTCGGGCTTGTCGATCTCTTTGGCCACGTACTGCGCGATGAAACGGCGGATCTCCGAGTCGACGCTCGCGACGACGCGGACGATCGAGCCGCGGATCGTGCGCGACTCGACGTCGACCCACACGTCCTTGGGCTTGGGCGGGTCGACCTCGATGCGCAGCTCCAGCGGTGCCGCGGCCCGCACGGTGAGCGGCAGCGTGATGAGGCCGGCCACGTCGTAGCGGATCCGGTCCACCTTGAGGTCGATCAGCAGGCCGATGCGCAGCGGGATCTTCACCGTGAAGGTGATGAGCTCGCCCACCTGGCGGGTGAGCTGCGGCTCGTCGATCTCGACCTGCGCCCACACCTTGGCGACCCCACCGGGACCCGACGGGATCGGGCCCACGGTGAAGTCGCCGCCGGCGATGTCGGAGAACGCGGAGCCCACGCGCTCCTCGTTGACGGCGATCTCGAAGAACCGCCGCCCGAACTCCTCGTATGTCACGTACTCAGGCACGCGTACATCCTGCCGCAGAAGCGATAGCCATTCGGGGAGCTTCGATCACTTCCTGCCGCCGGGGCGCTTCGCGCCCGCCGCGATCCCGAAGCCCTTGGCCTTCGACTCGCCCTCCGTCGACACCGTCCGGTCGCTGCCGCCCGACGGTGCCTTCGGCTGGTCGGCGGGGGTTTCCGGGGCCGACGGCGCCGCCTCCGGCGCCGCCGTGGGGGCCTCCGCCGGGGCTTCGGCCGCGGGTTCGGGTGTGACCGGCGTCTCAGCCGGTGCGGGCGCCGAATCCGTCACAGGCGCTGGTTTCGGAGCACCCGGCTTCTTGGCACCGGGGCGCTTGGCGCCCGCGGCGATGCCGAAGCCGGCGGCCTTGGACTCGCCCGGAGTCGTGACCGTGCGATCCTCGGCGGGAGCGGACTCCGCCGCGGGGGCCGGGGCCTCCGGAGCCGGCGTCTCGGCCGCGGGTGCGGCAGGAGCCGCCGCCGCAGGCTTCGGAGCGCCGGGCTTCTTCGCGCCCGGACGCTTCGCGCCACCCGCCAGGCCGAGGCCGACCGCGGGCTTCGCGGGTGCGGCGGGTGCGTCGGTCGCGGGTGCCTCGGCCGCCGGAGCGG
>NZ_VIGX01000148.1 GCF_007858475.1 Tsukamurella conjunctivitidis | reverse complement strand
CGCACCTTCGAACCGGTCCTCGACGGGGAATGGGACGCCATCGTCGTCCCTTCGGGGTCCTGCACCGGTTCCATTCGCCACCAGCAGGCGATGGTGGCGGCATCCGAGGGCGACGACCCGCTGAGCAGGAAGGCGGCCCAGATCGCCGAGCACACCTATGAGCTCTCCGAACTGCTCGTCGACGTCCTGGGCGTCACCGATGTGGGCGCCTACTTCCCCCACCGGGTCACCTACCACCCCACCTGTCACTCGCTGCGCATCGCGAAGGTCGGGGACAAGCCCTACCGCCTCCTGCAGGCGGTCGAGGGCCTCCAGCTCACGGAGCTGCCCGAGGCAACGAGCTGCTGCGGATTCGGGGGGACGTTCTCGATGAAGAATGCCCAGACCTCCACGGCGATGCTCGCCGACAAGATGGCCAACGTCATGTCGACGAAGGCCGAGGTGCTGGTGGCCGGGGACTACTCCTGCCTCATGCACATCGGCGGAGGGCTCTCGCGCACCCGCTCGGGTGTGCGCACCATGCACCTCGCGGAGGTGCTGGCCGGGACCCGGGACGAGCCCTGGGCAGCCCCGACCACGACGACGAAGGTGGGTGCGTGATGAAGGTTCCGATCCAGGTCCAG
>NZ_VIGX01000147.1 GCF_007858475.1 Tsukamurella conjunctivitidis | reverse complement strand
AGTTCCTGCTCGTCTTCGTGGTGAGATGGCTGCTTTTGACATTATTCTTGATGGTGATGTCTTAGTTGAGACGGGACGTCGTGTAACTGCTCGCCATATTAAACGTCTTGAAGAGGCGGGAATTGAGGAGTTAGAAGTACCATTTGAATATCTTGTTGGTAAAGTAATATCGCAAGATATTATGGATGAGTCGACCGGTGAATTATTAGCATTAGCAAATGATGTTATTACTGCAGAGGCATTAGAGAAGTTTGTGGCATATGGTATCAATGAGATCCCCGTTCTCTTCACGAATGATGTTGATCGCGGTGCTTATATCTCAGATACCTTACGTGCTGATACAACAAAAAGTCAGTTAGAAGCGCAGATCGAAATCTATCGAATGATGCGTCCTGGCGAACCACCTACAAAAGAAGCGGCAGAGAATCTCTTTGCTAGCCTCTTCTTCACAAGTGATCGTTATGATCTCTCTGCTGTAGGTCGAATGAAGTTTAATCGCCGCCTCGGCCGTGATACCGATACTGGAGAAGGGACACTCTCTAATCAAGATATTTTAGATGTCTTAAAAGAGCTAGTTGCAATCCGTAATGGTCATGGTCAGGTTGATGATGTTGACCATTTAGGA
>NZ_VIGX01000146.1 GCF_007858475.1 Tsukamurella conjunctivitidis | reverse complement strand
AGCAGGGACGTGCCGGCCTCGATCTGCTGTCGTTCGAGGGGATCGATGCAGTCCGAGCCCCACACCCGCACCGCGCGCTCGAGGATGCCGAGGTCGATGCGTCCCCCGCCTCCGGCGCAGGACTCGATCTCCAGGCCCGGATGCGCGGCGAGGACTGCATCCATGAGCGCGTAGGTGGCCAGCGTCAGGGCATGGTAGGCGGGCCGACCCGTCAGGGGTGACACCGCCTCGTACAGGTCCCGGTTGAAGTCCCATTTGATGTAGTCGACCTCCACGGAGTCGAGCACGGAGAGCATCTGTGTGAGGACGTGGGAGAAGGCCTGCGGGTTCGTCAGGTCGATGACCTGTTGTGAACGTGCTGGGAGAGGGCGATGGGTCGCGGGGGAGAGGATCCAGTCCGGGTGCGCCCGCGCGGCCTCCGAGTCGGGATTGATCATCTCCGGCTCGAACCAGAGCCCGAACTGCATGCCCCGCTCGTGGACGGCGTCGGCCAGTGGGGTGAGCCCGTCGGGCCAGACCTCCGCGGAGACCACCCAGTCGCCCAGACCCGAGGTGTCGTCGCGACGGGAGGAGAACCATCCGTCGTCGAGGACGAAGCGTTCGACCCCGACCTCGGCAGCAGTCTC
>NZ_VIGX01000145.1 GCF_007858475.1 Tsukamurella conjunctivitidis | reverse complement strand
ACTTGTGTATCCCACACCCAAGTCGGGTGTCCCGCTCCCGACTCACATGTGTGGCCCCACGTTCCTGTGGCCGGCCGGGGCCGCAGTGGGCCGAGCGGGAGTCGGCGGCGCGTCTGGTCGACGAGGGCGACGCAGTGATGCACCACTGGCCTGCGGAGTGCGACTTCACCCTTGTCCACGAGCAAATGCACTGGCCCGTTGAGGTGCTGACCGGTGTGTGGTGCGTGGTGGTCGCCCTCGTACGCATTGGAGCGCAACGTCGGGGAGCGCAGGCGCAGGAAGTGGATCCGCCCCCGTGCGGGGAGCGGAGGAGTCAGAAGGAGGAACCGCCTCCTCCGCCGAATCCGCCGCCTCCGCCCCCGCCGAATCCGCCGAAGCTGCTCCCGCCGCCTCCACCGAAGCCCCCGAACCCGCCGCCACCGAAGCCGCCCCGGTGCGAGTCGTGGTCGTTGCCGCCCCAGGAGGAGCCTCCACCTGAGTGGTTGCCCATGAAGATCGACCAGAGCAGCAAGTTCCCCCAGGACACTCCGGAGTCGCCACCCAGGCCACCGCCGAATCCGCCGCCCATGGCGCCCTGGGTGCTTGAGGTGCTCCGCAGGACGGAGCGCGCGGTCGACTCCGCGTCAATGG
>NZ_VIGX01000144.1 GCF_007858475.1 Tsukamurella conjunctivitidis | reverse complement strand
CCCCTCCTCCACATCGTCGGAGGCAGCGGTGTCGGGGGACACTGCCCACACGAGGCCTGCGGCCTCCACCTTCGCCTGCGCATCCGCCGGGTCGAGGTTCACCAGCCCCGTGGGCACGGCCACCTGGTCCGGGGCCCGGTTCTGGTTGAGGGCGAAGGCGATGCCCCCGCCGACCAGTGCGATCGCCAGGATCACCAGGACGGTGATCCACGCGTTCCGCTTCTTGCGTGCCTTGTGTGCGGCCGCCTCGTCAATGTCGGTGTTCCCCCCACCGTTGGTGCCCAAGGCCGTCATGGTCGAGGTCGGTGACGGTGCCTGTCCGTTGGTGCGGGTGGGACCCGTGTAGGCCGGCGGGGGTGGAGGAGCCATGGCCAGGGTCTGGGTGGCTGCGTCAGAGCCGGCGGCCGCTGTCCACACCTGCGTGGCGGGTGCGTTGACATCGGCGCCGCGGGCGGCACGGATGAGGTCGGCCCGCATCTCGGCGGCGGAGGAGTAGCGGTCGTCCCGGTTCTTCGCCAGGGCCTTCATGACCACCCGGTCCAGTGCCTCAGGGACGTCAGGGGTGATGGAGGAGGGAGTCGGCGGGATCGCTGAGACGTGCTGGTAGGCCACCGCCACGGCGGAGTCCCC
>NZ_VIGX01000143.1 GCF_007858475.1 Tsukamurella conjunctivitidis | reverse complement strand
TCCTCGTCGGAGCGCTTGGCCGCGTCGACCACACAGTGGTTCATGTGGTCCTGGAGCAGGCCGAGGGCCACCGAGTCGAGCGCGCTCTGGATGGCGGAGACCTGGGTGAGGACGTCGATGCAGTAGGAGTCCTCCGAGACCATGCGCTGGACGCCGCGCACCTGCCCCTCGATGCGCCGCAGGCGCGTGAGGTACTGCTCCGTCGAACTCGAGTACCCGGCCATGGTGACCCCTCCCTGCTGTCGGCACGACGATACCCCTGTGGGGTATTCCGGTCAACAGGTGGCGGGACCCGTGGCTCACATGCGCCCGCCCTCATGGACCCGGACCCGTGACTGACACGGGGTCGTCCTCACGGAGGCGGGGGGCATCCGGGTGCACCGCGAGGACCCCGGGGGCCCTCGCGGTGCGCCCGGCAGGCGGTGGAGCCCCGGGCATGTCGCGCGATTCGGCGCGATGGATAGGCTGGTCACCGTGCCGGAGTCCGCGTGAGGGCTCTGAAGTGTCGGGAGGAGGGTGACCATGGCGCGTCCGAGGCCGTCGTTCTATCCCTCCCGTCGCGTTCCCCAGGCCTTCCCGCCCTCGTACCTCCACACCCGCCTGGCTCCCCTCGCCACGGCACTCGCCCTCA
>NZ_VIGX01000142.1 GCF_007858475.1 Tsukamurella conjunctivitidis | reverse complement strand
ATGATGAGCATGACGTCCATGGGTGGATCCGCTGCGGGTTCGCGGAACACCGTGACGATGACGACCATGCCGACACCGCCCCAGAAGCCCAGGGCTATGCCACCCATGCGTGAGCCGATCGCGATGCACACCAGCACCACTGCGATCTCAAGAGCGAATTTGATCCAGTCCAATTGAGACCTCCTCAGAAGTTGAAGCCTGTTCCCCGCGACATTGGTGTCCGCGAGCGCTGGTCGACGTCCATGTCGTCCGTTCTCGGATGCCTGTGGTCTACCGGTAGGACCACTGTAGGACCAGGTAGACCAATGCGGAACATCTTCTGAGGAATCGGGTCACGGAGTGGAACAGATCCGTGCGCTGATGCGCTCACGGGTGGGACCGAAGGCCCACGGGGGACACCGCGCCTCCTGCCCATTCAGCGGCAGTCGGCGGCAGTCGGCGAATCATCGCCCGGGACCGCTCCGCCACGCCCTCGTCACGAAGAACCCCGCAGCGCGGCGCCCTGGTCACGAAGAATCCCACAGCGCCACGCCCTCGTCACGAAGAGTCCCGCAGCGCGGCGCCCTCGTCACGACGTGCCCTCCCGCCCCTCAGGCCTGGAGCACGCCCCCGCGCCCACCCGCCAGCGGGGA
>NZ_VIGX01000141.1 GCF_007858475.1 Tsukamurella conjunctivitidis | reverse complement strand
AAGCTCGAGACGATGCGGGCTACGGTGGACGAGAAGCTCCAAGGGACGCTGGAGAAGCGTCTCGGCGAGTCGTTCACGGTAGTCTCCAAGCGACTCGAGGAGGTCCAGAAGGGGCTGGGCGAGATGCAGTCCCTGGCCTCCGATGTCGGCGGGCTCAAGCGCGTGCTCACCAATGTCAAGAGCCGCGGGACCTGGGGTGAGGTCCAGCTCTCGCGTCAGCTGGAGGACATCCTCGCTCCCGACCAGTACGAGCAGAACGTCGAGGTCAGACGGGGATCCCAGGAGCGAGTCGAGTTCGCCGTGAAACTGCCCGGTCGTGGGGACACGGATCGACCCGTGTACCTGCCCATCGACTCCAAGTTCCCCCAGGAGGACTACGAGCGCCTGTTGCGCGCCCAGGAACTCGGCGACCGCGCGGCGGTGGACGCTGCGGGCGTGGCCCTCGAGAAGGCGATCATCCTGCAGGCCAAGACGATCTCCTCCAAGTACATCGACCCCCCGGCCTCGACCGACTTCGCGATCTTGTACCTGCCCACGGAGGGGCTCTTCGCGGAGGTGGTCTCGCGGGCCGGTCTGGCCAGTCGCCTCCAGAACGACCATCGGGTCCTCGTCACTGGTCCGACCACCTTGATGT
>NZ_VIGX01000140.1 GCF_007858475.1 Tsukamurella conjunctivitidis | reverse complement strand
ATGATCCGAACCTTTATGGTGCGGGAGAATCGTCTGGCGAAACTCTTAATGTTAGAGGATGGCGAGCGGCAAGCGAGCGATCTATTTCATTTGGCAGAGATATTGCAGCGGGAATCCTTTAGTAATGGGGAAGCATTGCTACTCTGGTTACATGACAAAATTTTTAATGTCGAAGGTCGGCAGCAGGAGAAGATCCGGCTTGAGAGCGATTTTAAGACCCTAGAAATTATGACGATTCATAAATCGAAGGGGTTAGAGTTCCCGATTGTCTTTCTTCCTTTTGCACTCTTTAAAGGGCGTGGTGAAAAGGAGGGGATCTATATCGATGCGACAAAAGAGCGTCGTTATATCTATCCTGAAGAGTGTACTCCGGAGATTGAGCGTTACTTTCTAAAAGAGAATTTAGCGGAAGATATTCGGTTACTCTATGTCGCTTTAACACGAGCAAAGTTTCACACCTATGTGGGCTTTACCCGAGCATTAGATAAAAAGGCGTATCAAGATAATGCGCTCTCTTATCTGATGGGGATCGGGACTAAAGATGAAGATTTAGCGCCCTTTTTTGAAGCGGGAATTTCACATCAGATCTTTTCAGAAGAGGAGCTGAATGATCCACAAATGATTCGTGTTAATTTG
>NZ_VIGX01000139.1 GCF_007858475.1 Tsukamurella conjunctivitidis | reverse complement strand
ACCGTGGTCGACCTCGGGCGCGGGTCCCCCATCGCCCGCACCACGCTGCTCGTGCGCGCCGACGGCCTGGACGCACGCCCCGTCGGCCAGGGTCTGCTGGTCTCCCCCGACCCGACGGCTCCCGTGCAGGCGAAGGCCCTGTCGCACCTGTCCGTCAAGTGGCCCTGGATCGACCAGGCGGTGCGCGCCGCCCACGGTCCCCACGTCCATGCGCTCCGGCTCTCCCACGGGCGTCCCGGCCAGCCCTCCCCGACCCCGACCCTCGAGGCCGCCCTGCACGATGCCTCAATCCTCACCGGTGTCGAGCTGGATCCCCGAGACGTCCTCGCCCACTCCCTGGTCCACTGGGACGGGACCCTGCCACCGTTCACCCCGGCGCACAGGGCACGTGCCGACCGCCTCGCCGAGGATGTCGCCGGCCATCCCGGGCTTGCAGTCACAGGCGCATGGGTGGCGGGAAGCGGAATTGCCGCGGTTGTCTCACATTCACGGCTCATGGCCCGGAGAATGTCCGGGAGAATGTCTGGGAGGAACGTCCTGAATTCCTCCCCGACATCACCCGGGAAAGGCCTGGACGAATTGTCGTGACAACGCGTCAGAACATATCGAGTTATTCTTCACGAATGCGTGGAACGGAAA
>NZ_VIGX01000013.1 GCF_007858475.1 Tsukamurella conjunctivitidis | reverse complement strand
CTCGGAAACGATGTTCACGAGCAACCATCAGGTGGGGCCAGATCAAACCGTCGCAACACCACCGGCGAGTCGCAAACGGGGCCAGGTCTAGCCGTCGAGCCGGGGCCTCTTCAAGCTGTCATAGCCACCCGATCCGGGTGCGGCGGCGTTGTCGCGAAGGAGGCCTCCGTGCCCGCAACTGTCCTGTCCCGTGTCCTGCTGTTTGCCGAGCCCGCCGACGCCGCCGAGATCGTCGTGGCACTCGCCGCCTTCGCAGGTGCCGACCACGTGATGTGGCTGCCGTACATCCACGGCGACGGCTCCGAGACGAAGGCGACGACGCTGCGTGTTGGTGAGTCCACCGTCGACGTTGCTATCGGTTGCCGGGCCCTGCCGGCGGTGCTTGAGGTGATGGTGCCGGACCTGCCGTGTGCGCTGGAATGCGTTCTCGGGGTGGGGTTCTCGACAGCGACGTGGCCCGCCGCGGGCGCGCTGGAGGAAGTGACTGTCGTCGCCGGCGGCATGCAGATCAGTGCGGTGAGCGAAGCCGCGCTGATCGAACGGCGCGGTGTGTAGGCCGCGACGAGGTAGCTGTCTGGATGCTCTCATCGCTCGACGAGGATGTACTTGTGATGCTCATTGTCGTCGACGATGACCGTGATGGTGGAGCCGACCGCCGGTACCTTTCTCGGCTTGAACCACCAGCCGTAGGTCTTGGTGAAGCGCAGCTGCTCGTGCGTGTTTGGGTGTGTCGCTCGGAATTCGACTTCCCAGGAGGTTTGCTGGTCTCCGTCGACGTTGCGGGATCTCGATTTCGTCAGCTCGCCCGCCGTCGCGGTCAGTTCGAGCCCCGTCAACGCGAGCTGTACCCGCCGCTGCCGTTCGCGGCGTAACCAGAGGAGAACGCCACTCCACAACGCTAGCCACAGCAGTGCTCCGCCGACCATAAGAGTCGGCAGCCACCGTTCACCCCAGTTGTCGAGTGCGGCTCGCGACGGATCATCGGGTGAGTATTTGACTGTCACCCGATCTCCTACCGAGCGGTCCTGCGTGGAGGAGCCCCGCTCGGTGAACCGGTGCACGTGACCGTCGACCTGATACTCGATCACGCGCTGATGCGTCGTAATCTCACGTCCCGTCGTGGATGAGTCTGTTCGGCTGCGCTCGACACGCGACTCGACATCGACGACGCGCCCCTCGACCGTCCGCGCGGACGCCCAGAAGGCCGTCTCCTGAATGCTGAACGCCGCAGATCCGACCAACCACACGATTCCCACAACGAGGAACAGCCACGCCATCGCACCGCCGTCCGACTTGCGGGCAAGGCGGACCGCCTCCTGACGGGCCGGCGACTGCGGGTGCGGGTGCGGGTGCGATTCCATCAAGCTCCTTCGTTGTCGAGGCCTGCTCCGCGGACGTCGCAGCGGTTCAGCGTGAACGACGAGATCACAGCCCATGCCCGATCCGACACGCCGAGCAGCAGGTCAGAGGTGATGTGCAAGTCATCGCCGACGGCGCCGTGGATGTCGATCCACGTGAAGGCGAGCACACCCGAACCCTGCACCTCGTCACGGCATTGCTCGTCGACGGTGACGCGACAGTTCGGGTTCACCGTGAATCCCGTCAACCTGGTGGCCTCTATCGCGGCGAGCAACCGCGGTGACACCAAGTACACGGGGAAGGAGCTGATCAGGTCGTCGCCCTGCCAGTCCATGACCTCGTATTCCAGTCGGGACAGAAGCGGCGGGTGCACTGACGTGTCCAGCACCGATCCCTCACCGAGGCCACCGGCAACTTCGGGCTCAAGTACGTACGGCATCCCGGGGCTCCGCGTCGCGCTCAACCTCCGCACACGGCACGGGCGCCGGCTGCCCCTGCCGTGTGCGCCAGTCGCCGAACACCGCCAGCGACACCGCCCCCAACCCGAACGCCGCCAACACGAAGCCCGTCGCCCACCGCCCATACGCCAGCTCCCAGGCCGCGAATCCAAAGACCGCAACCGGCGTACCAATGAACAACGCACGCCAGGCAGGGGTCCTCGAAGGACGGCCCGACTGGTCCCAGAAACCGGCGCTGACAACCAACGCTATCCCCGCAACCAGAAGCTGCCCCAGAACCAGCGCGAGCACCGCAAGTGAGCCCGCAACAAGAGCAGGCGCCATCCACTGGCTACGGTTTCGCGCATGATTGGTCATAAACACAGGAAGGCGGCCTCCCATCGGACTCGCCCCCAACGCGCGGCGAAGCAACATGTCCCAGAGCGCGACCGGGCCGGTCGGTGTTGCTTTAGTTGACGACCGTGGTCGGAGCGGTGGGCATCACTGCGGGCTCAGACGTGAACACTGCGATCTCCTCGGCGGCGACCGCACGCCGCGGATCGACCCGCGCTCCGCCCTTGTTGGTCGTGGCCAGTCGCAGTCCGCCGCCGGCGCGTGCCAGTACATCCCGCAAGCTCACATACATGGTTGCCTGCCGGGTCGCCGGTACGCGATCATCGGTCGCCTCGGTGGCGATTCCCACTGCTGCGCCATCGGACAGGCGCATCAGCGGGCCGCCGCTGTCACCGGGGCGGGACTTGATGTCGGTCAGAATCCGGTTCGGTGTCACAGCGCGCACCACACCGCAACGCCATCCCGAGCTGATCCCCTGCTGGCACACCCGATCCCCGACCCGGGCGTCGCCAACCACGCTCTGCCGCACAGGCCCGCGCGTTGACACTGTCGGAACCGACGGCAGCAAGTCCACCACCGCCCAGTCCGGCGAGGTGAAGTCGTTCTCTGCCGGGTTCGATGACTGCGACACCACCCCCACCTGGCGCAGCGCACCCGCGCGTCCCGGCATCGGAGCACCCACCAGCTGCCCCCGGCGGCCACAATGCCCCGCAGTCACAGCAACCCGGCGACCATCAGGCCGCTCCGCCACAAAACCCACCGTGCAATCACTCGCGCGAACACGCCCGTCCGCACGCCGCTCCCGCACCACCCCAATCTCCGACCCCGGCCCCACCACGGGCATCGCCACGCGAGCACCACCAGGAGACGGTGCGGGAGCGGCCGACGCCGCACCCGGAACGGCAAGCCCGGCAAGTGCAGACGGAACAGCCACCGCCAGGACGGCGGCGCGAGTCAGGGAACGCATCATCTCTTCTCCAGTCACGATGGGGGCCGAAGCGCCAAGGACACAACGACCGGGCTAATCCCAGCAATCTAGCACTTCAAGAAACTAAATCCAGCAGGTGGTGGTGGTCGGTGGCCGTCGCCCGCGACCGCAACTTGGGTGACCTCGCCCAGCAAGCCCCATGGGAAGGCGGTGACGAACAACCCGACCCCTGAACCAAGCCATTATTCGCGATCACGTATCGTTGATACGCTACCGACATGTCGACTTCTCTGCAGTCTCCCGCGCACGACATGTCGCGGTCGCCCCTTCGGTCCCCGCTGGTCCTGGCGGCAGCACTTGTCTCGGTTTCGTTGCTGCTCGCGGGCCTGATGGCCTGGCATCCCTGGTCCGATGCCCCCGAGGCGCGGCACATCACCGTGACCTCGACCGATCCGTCGGTCACCAGGCACGGTAAGCCGATAGTGACCTTCATCGTCGACTGCGTCCAGGCGGGAGATCAGCTCACGTGCGACTGGGAAAACAACCGCAATCCCGACCGCTACTAGCTCTCGGCCAATCGGTCTCTCCACGCGATCAACTGCGGCAGCACCCAGGCGACTGTGCCTTCAGGCGGGCAACCGTAGCCGGTCAGCCACCGCTCGGCCGCCTCTGCGAGCTGATCGTCGGTGTCGGTCGCGGAGACCGGAACCCGCTGCGCGACGGCGTGGTCAAGGTCGAGCGGCTCCCCGACCGGAACCCATTGCAGCCAGACCGCGTCAGCGGTCTCCCAGGTGCGCATCCGTCCCGGCATCGGGCAGGTCGGCTGGCTGCGCGCGTGCGTCTCGGGCGCAGGCTTGCCGCCGAGGTCGGCCCGCATCGCATACAGCTCCCGGCGCCACGACTGAACCTGCTCCGCGAGACGTTTGTGGACGAGGGCGGCCTGCTCGCGCTGCGCCGCGAGGATCGTGCTCTCGATGTCGAGGTCGGTGCTCGCCGCGGAGACGGTCAACTCGACAGTGCCGCCGCCGCGGACGAGATCGGTCAGGGTTCGGGTCTCGGACACCAAGGCTCCTTGCTCATGGGATCGGCGTCGCGCCAGCGGAGTCCATTCACGAGCCCATGCGCGAGGGCGGGCAGCGCCAGGGCCGGGGTGTAGAGGGACTGCCACTCGGGACTGAGGAGCGCCGCACCGAGGCCGGCGACCGGGAGTAGCGCCGCGGAGACCGCGGAGGCGAGCAGGGCGGTGCGCTCCGCTGCGGCGGTCACCGCTTACCTTCCGCGTCCTCGGGCCAGATGGCGCGGTGCTCATCCTCGGCATACCACGCCGCCGTGGTGTAGCTGCCGCTCTTCGTGTAGACGGAGCCACGACCTCGTAATGCGCTGCCCGAGAGGCGGACCTGTCCTCCTGCCACGCCCCACAGCCGCAGCGCCGCGGTCAGGATGGCCGGACCCTGGGTGCGCCAGTCGTCGAGCGGGTAGATGGTACGACTTCCTGTCCGGAGGGATCAGCCTGGAGGTGATGGCTGATGACCGGGAGCGCGTTCCCTCGCTGCTGCAGTTCGTCACCGCTGACCTCGACACCGCGCTGGAACATGTTCTGGCGGCCGGGTTCTCGGCGCGCACCTGGCCGCGGGAGGGGCAGGCGGAAGACATCGTGATCGAAATCGGCGAGCTGACCGTCTGCGTTGCCCGTCGCGGGTCGAGCTAACGCCTGGGGTGCCGGCGTCGTGATGGCGCCGGCACTTCCGTGGGGGTGGCGTCTACGTGGTGTCCGTCCGGTAGTGGGAGGGGGACACACCGATATGGCGCTTGAAGGTGGTGGCGAAGTGGCTGGGGCTGGAGAACCCGGCTGCGGCGCTGATGTCGGTGATCGTCATCGTGGTGGTCGACAGGAGGTGGCGTGCGCGGCTCAGCTTCCGGTCGCGCAGGTACCGATGTGGAGTGACGTGGAAGGTAGCGGCGAACGCCCGGCCGAATTGATCCACCGTCAGTCCGGTCGTCGCGGCCAGCTCCTGGAGCGTCACGTCGGGATCCCAGGCTTGGTGGAGGCGTTCGAGGACGAGCCTTTGAGATTCGGGGCTCAGTGTGCGCGGCGTGGTTCGCGTCGCCCGCGGCTTCAGGCTGTAGATGTCAACGATGTGCATGTGAGCCGCATTCAACAGGGACTCATGGAGGAGCTTTCCGACGGCGTCGACCCGTGTGGCCGTGCTTGCGATCCGCTCCACGAGGTAGTGCAGGAGCCGATCCTGTGTGCCCGCGGTGGGGCGGAGTTCTGTTGATCGAGTCGTTGGTGGCGGCAAGGTGATGCGGGCGATGTCACAGGCGCAGTGCTGCGCGATCGCTGCGGTTCGGAATCCTGCGGGGATCACCCAGACGTTGCCTGGGGCAGGGGTGATCGCGCCCCGCGGTCCGCTTTCGAACTCGAACTCCTTGGCGTGGGCACTTCCGCGCCGCCATACGAGAATCTCGTGATCGGGCCCGGCGAACTCCCATTCCATCGAGTCGGCGTGTTCGTGACGGACGAACGACACTCCCGCAGCGGTATCCACCACGCAATGCTAACGAGTACACGGAATACGAGCCCTCGCGCAGCCTGGTGCTGAGCGTCAGACAGGGAACCGGCCTCCGGCTCGCACAGGGCGTCTCACTGGGCGTAGGGAGAATTGATTAGCTCCGTCAATTGATTCGCGTTTGCGTCATCACCGCTTCGTGTCGGCCGGGTGATATGCGAAGCGCCGAGTTAGCGTCATGTCCGGAAAGAGGGGGTACACGCATATGTCTGGGGCCGTTTCGGATCGGGAGTACGCGGACGTTCTCGGTCGTCAACGAAGCGCCGCTCACCGTCACAGCCGCTTCGGGTCCGTGGCCCCGCGAAGAAGCGGACGTTCGTAATGGGCGGCGCGAACAGGAGCCGCCGCACGGAGGCGGGATCACTCAGCCCGCGGCGATGGGCCGGGGTGATCGTCGTGACCTTGTTTGTCATTGCCGCCGCGGCCGTGGTGGTGTGGGGGCGAACAACAGAAACGGACTCGCCCGGCGCAGCCGACCCCGCCGCCGTGTCGACACACCAGTACCTGGACGTGCCCGGCGTTGATCCGGAGACGCTGAGCGGTTTCCTGTTCCGGCCGTCAGCGCACAGCGCGACCGGAGCGCGACCGACGATCGTCCTGATCCACGGGGGAGGCTGGATCAAGGGCGCGACCGCTGAGTACGTACGCCCCGCCGCGCAGGCGCTCGCCGCCCGCGGCTTCTTCGTGTGGAGCCTGAACTACCGCCGCGCTGGCGACGGCGGCGGCTGGCCGACCACCTTCACCGATCTTGCCGCGGGCGTCGATCACCTTTCCCGTCTGCAGGAGTCGATACCGGAAATCGACCTCGGCCGCGTCACCGTCGTGGGGCATTCCGCGGGTGGACAGCTCGCGGCGTGGACGGCCGGCCGCGGCACCCTCCCCGATGGTGCCCCTGGGGCGAATCCAGCGGTCCGGCCGCACGCGGTCGTCTCCCTCGCGGGCGTTCTCGACATGCGTCTCTCGCTGACCAAGAACGACCACGTCCTGCGGGTCATGGGCGGCACGCCCGAGCAGTACCCGGATCGCTACCGGCTCGTGGATCCACTCGAGCGCATGGACCCGCGAGTACCGGTCGTGGCGATCACCGGCACCGACGACACCGTCGTGCCGCCCCGCGAGGCCGCCGAGTACGTCGAGGCTCTCCGACGTAAGGGCGGCAGCACCGCGCTGATCGAGATCCCCCAGACTGGCCACGGTGAGGTCATCGACGTCCGCAATGCGTGGTGGCCCATGATCGCGAGCGCTATCGCCACCGTGGCCGAGCACGGGCCGCGGGCCGTACCCGCCGGCACCGGCGCCTGAGTCCACCGAGAGCGGGGATCCTCGAACCAGTTGCCGATCGACACCACATCTCCAAGTCAAGGAAGGGAAACACCATGGTGCGCAAGCGCTCCACCGCAACAATCGCGAGCATCGCCGCGCTCGTCCTCCTCACCGCAGGATGCTCGGACGATTCCGAGCCCGCCTCGAACAGCTCCTCGGCACCGTCGAGCTCCGCGACCGCGACCCACCACCAGGGGCCCGCCGCGGGACAACCCGCCAAGCCCACGACGGGGAACGGCGGCAATGCAGGACCGACGAAAACCGTCACCCAACACCCCGGGACCACGCGCACCGTCACCAAGCCGGTCCCGACCCAGGCACCGGACAACGGTGGCACCTACAACGTTCCGTGCACCGGCCCCGACCAGGGCACCATCTGCACCAACCCGAACCACGGCGCCGGTGACAACCCGGGTGAGAACGGCACAGCGCCGACCACCACCGCGCCCAAGGTCCGCGACGACGACCCGGGCGGGAAGCCCTGCACCACCGGCATGGGCGAGTCCGGGACCTACATCTACTCTGACGACACCAACAGCTGGGTCTGCCAGATCGGTTGACCCGCGGTCGCATCAGCGGCGTACGTGCACTCCGTCCGCGACGACGTCACCGACGTTCACAGGTGCCTGAATCGACTGGATCCGGTTCGCCTGCAATGGAGTCGCGCCGCCGCGAAAGCGGTGAACGAGCCGACAAGCAAGAGCCAAGCAGCCGGGCGAGTGGGAGGTCAGAGCCGGAGAAGGGCCTGACTGCATGCGGCTCTCCATCTGCGTCAGGCCGATTCGACGGTCCTGAAACAGCGAGAAGTGCCTTCATCCGGTCGGACGAAGGCACTTCTCGCTTGGACTGCTATTGAGGCGCGACTTGCGCGTACAGCTTGGTGTCCTGGAACTCTGTGATGGCAGTAGGGCCGCACAGGAGGCCGTAGCCGCTCTGCTTCAAGCCGCCTTCCTCGAACGCCTCGTGAATCACGCCCCAGCAGTTGGTCCACACGAAGCCTGCTCGCATGTTGCGGGTGACCCGGCGGGCGCGCCATTCGTTGGTTGTGAAGACTGCGGCTCCGAGGCCGAAGGCTGTTCCGTTCGCCATTCGGACTGCATCGGCCTCGTCGTCGAAGATCTCGAATGTTTGTACCGGGCCGAACAGCTCGTCCTGGACGAGCGGCACGTCCAGCCGGTCGACTTCGACGAGGCTTGGCTGGTAGTACGCGCCGCCGGGGCGTTCGTCGTCGTCTACGACTCCGCCGCGGACGAGGATCGTTCCGTAGCTCGCCGCGTCGGCGACGATGCCGTCTACGCGACGGGCGCTCGCGGCGTCGATCAGCGGACCGAGATCGCTGGTCGGATCTTCGCTGGGGCCGACTCGAAGGCTGCTGAGCGCCTCGATGACCATTGGCCGCAGCTTGTCGGCGAGACTGCGTTGCACGAGGAGCCGGGATCCGGTGAGGCAGAACTGCCCGTTCATTAGCGTGCATGCCGCCACGATGTTCTGCATGACCACATCGAGGTCGGCATCATCGAAGACGATCAGCGGCGTCTTGCCGCCGAGTTCGAGGCTGAGTCGTTTCAGGGTGTCGGCGCCGGCCTTGGCGATCGCGCGACCGACGTGGGTACTGCCGGTGTAGCTGATCATGTCGACGTCGGGCGAGTCGACGAGCGCCGGCGCGACGGCGTTGCCGCCTTCGGTGAGAATGCTTACCACTCCCTCGGGGATCGACGTGGTCTCGGCGATCACCTCGGCTACGAGGGTGTTGGTGAGGGCGGTCTGGCCCGGCATCTTCACGACCATCGTGCAGCCTGCGGCCAGGGCGGGGCCGATCGATCGCATGGAGAGGATGACGGGCGAGTTCCATGGTGTGATGATGCCGATGACTCCCATCGCCTCACGGCCGGTCTGGAAGTACACGCCGGGCGCGACTTCGGAGGATCGCCCGCCATCGAGGATGATCGAGGAGGCTGCGGCGTAGCGGAGCCAGTCGACCGTGGTGGACACCTCCCATTGGGTCTCTCCGATGCGCTTGCCGTTTTCTCTGGAGAGACTCAGTGCGATCTGGTCGACGCGTCGTTCGAGATTGTCGGCGAGCTCGTTGATGGCGCGAGACCGGCGACGTGGGTCGCGCGACCAATCAGTCTCGTCGAAAGTCTTGCGCGCAGAGTTGATCGCAGCGTGCGCCTCAGCGGTTCCTGCGCTGGCGTACGTGCCGATGCTCTGTCCCGTCGAAGGGTTGATTGTCTCGAGGCGCTCGCCGGCATCACTCCAGCGACCTGCGATGAGATTGCGGCCGACCGACTGAGTCGTCGCGGATATCGAGTCGGTTGTCATTGAGGTTTCACCTTTCAGGTGTCCAGGCCGGTGCTGGGTGCACCGCTCGACTTCGTGGTTCGAGCGCCATCGATGTCGCTCTCGGCAGGTAGCCACTGCTGTGTGACGTGGCACACCCGCCATGTCACGATGGCCTAGTTCAACGTGAATGTCAATAACTCAACAAACACGTTGACAGGTGCGCAGGGTAGGGCCTACCGTTTCGGCATCGCTCGCCGGATGGGTGAGGCGAACAGTGAAGGAGTGGAGCGAGAATGAGTGTTGTGCAGACGCACGCGGGTCGGGTCGCGGTGGTCACGGGGGCCGGTCAAGGTTTCGGCCGCGCCATCGCGCTGGAACTCGCTCGGAGAGGCGCGGACATTGCCGTGATCGACCTCAACGATGCGCACGAGACCGTCGCTGAGGTGCAGGCGCTAGGGCGTCGCGCGATGGCCGTACAGGCGGATGTGTCCCAGCCCGAAGCCATCGGCGCGGCCGGTGAGAAGATCCTCGAATCGTTCCGCTTCGTCGACATCCTCGTCAACAACGCCGGGACCTACCCATTCCGAGACTTCTTCGACGTCGACTTCGACTACTGGCGCAAGATTCAGGCGATCAACCTCGACTCGCAGTTCCTCACCGCGCGTTCGTTCGCACCGTCGATGCGAGAGCGCGGATGGGGCCGAATCGTCAACCTCGCATCCAACTCTCTCGGCTTGGCAGTTCCCGCGCTCTCGCACTACATGGCCAGCAAGGGCGGAGTCGTCGGCTTCACTCGCGGACTTGCAACGGACCTCGCGCCCTACGGCATCACCGTCAACGCCGTGGCCCCGACCGCTTCGCGGACTCCCGGCGGAGAAGCGAACATCGCCGGCGACGTACTCGACGGCGTCGCATCGATGCAAGCAATCAAGCGCGGCGGCGTCGCCGACGACATCGTCGGCACTGTGTGCTTCCTCAGCAGCGACGACTGCGCATTCGTGACCGGACAGACCATCATGGCCGACGGTGGGCTGGTGCGGCTGTAGGTCCACGAGGCTCCCCTCAGGCCACGACAGCGCAGACGGAGTTTCGTTCAACGATGGAGGCAACGCGCAGAATTTCGTTGTGGCTATAGCGCGGCAGGCGTGGTTCTCGGCGTTCGGATCTGTGGAGAGCAACTCACCACCTGTGCCAACAAGCCTCATCAAGTGGAGGTAGGGAGAGGGCCTCGCGCCCGATAGCTATGCCAGAGTGTTGTACTTACTCCGAGGCGAGTGGTGCGACACAGCAAACCACGTGCACTCCGAGCAGAACGCTCGGAGTGCACGTGGCACCGAAAGCCCCCGCCGTATCGCTGACAGCGCATTGCTCCCCCGCGGCTAGTCCGTGGCGAGCTGGTCCCGATGCTGGCGCAACTGAGGTGTGATCCACTCGACGGTGCCGGAGGGCGGGCAGCCGTAGCCGGTGAGCCACTGCTCGGCCGTAGCTGCGAGCTGCTCGTCCGTATCGGTCGCGCTCACCGGCACGCGCACTGCCTCCACATTGTCGAGATCCATCGGCTTCCCGGGCGCAATCCAGCCGAGCCACACCGCATCGAGGGTCTCCCGTACTCGCATCCGTCCCGGCATCGGGCAGAGCGGCGGGCTGCTCGGGCGAGGCTGCGGTGCGGGTTCTCCACCGAGCTCGGCGCGCATCGCGTACAGCTCCCGCCGCCACGATGCGACCTGCTCGGCCAGGCGGTTGTGCACAACGGTCGCCTGCTCCTGCTGCGCCGCGAGCACCATCTCCTCGACGTCGAGGTTGGTCGAGGTCGCGGTGACGGTCAGCGAGACAGTGCCGCCGCCGCGGACGAGATCGGTCAGGGTCTTGGTGTCGGTCACAGTGCTTCCTTGCTCACGGGATCACAGGCGCGCCAGCGCAGTCCGGTCGCGAGACCCTGCGCGAGCACGGGCAGCACGAATGCGGGCGTGTAGAGGGACAGCCACTCGGGGGCGATGAACGCCGCGCCGAGGCCGGCGACCAGGAGCAGCACCACGGCGACCGCAGCGGCGAGGAGTGCGGTGCGCTCCGCTGCGGCGGTCACTGCGTGGACTCCTCGTTCTCGGGCCAGATGGCGCCCTCGGCATCGGCCGCGTACCACGCACGTGCGGTGTAGCTGCCGCTCTGCGTGTAGACGGTGCCGCGCCCGCGCAGGTAGCTGCCCGAGAGGCGAACCTGTCCTCCTGCGACGTCCCAGAGGCGAAGCGCTGCGGTGAGGATCGCCGGACCGCGGGTGCGCCACTCCTCGATCGAGTAGGTGCTCTCGACCAGCTCGGGCCCGCTGCGCTCGACGAGGACGACGCGGTCGGCACGCGCGGCGAGCGCGGCCGGGTGCAGCTCGTAATAGCCGTGCAGCTCGTCGACGGCCTCCATGAGCTCTTCCAGGCGACCGGAGACTCGCATCGAAACGTCAAATCGATGCTCCGGCGCTCCCTTTCGCATCAGGTTCAGCACCTGTTCGTGAACCATAGCCATCTCGGCGTCGACGGCGTCGAGCAGCGCGACGAGGCGGTGGTAGAACTCGGTCTCAGCCATGATCCGCCTCCGACGTCAGCTCGTCCGCGACGCGCTTCGCCTCCGCGACCGCGGCGTCCACCGCAGCCGTGATCCGGGGGATGGCCTCGGCGACCACCAGCGCGGTGAGTGCGCCCCGCTCCCTCTCCGGAATCAGCGCGAGGAGCAAGTCCGCGACCGCCTGCATCTGGGCGTTCGTTCTGATCGCGTGGGCGAGGGAGTACCTGGCCCACGCTGCCCCGGCGCGGTCATCACGCGCCTCGGCGTCGGTGAGCATCTGGCCGAGCTGGGTGACGAGGTCGCCCGGCGAATGCTGCTTGGCCTGCTGTCGGGCGATGTCGTCGAGCTTCGTCCTCAGCCCAGGCATCGGGTGGTGCAGCATCGCTTCCGCCACCGCGGTCATCAGGTCCAGCTCGGCGGGCGACCTCGGTGTCGCGAGCATGTCGATGAGCGCTTCCGCCGCGCGCACAGTGCCCGCTGCCCGGAGCTGCCGGCGCCGCTGCTCGAGCTCCTGGCGTGCCTCGTCGGTGGAGGCGAGGCGGGCGAGCTCGCGGTCAGTGGTCTGCGCGGTGATGCGGCTGTCGTCCGTCATGCGCTGATCCTCTCTTGAGCGGCTGACGAGTTCCACCGGCCATGAGCGGCTGCAGGTTTCGACGCAGGTGCATCCGTAGCCTGCATCGGAAACGCCGTCGACACTGTCAGCCCCTGCGACGATGATCGGGGCATGAACGACGAGGACCAATACCCGGAGTTGACGCCGATCCTGAACCGGATCGCCGAGGCCCGGGGGAAGTACATCGGCGTTGGCCCCGGCTGGCACTCGATCCTGATCGACCTCGACAAGGCGCTCGCCGAGGTCGACCCGGCCTACGTGGTGCACCAGATCAAGCAGGAGTGCGGCGAGCTCGACGTTCGCGTCGACACTGCCCACAGCGACCGCTACCAGGAGATGCGGGCGCTGATCCGGGACGCCGAGCGGCGCGCGTCCCACATCTGCGAGGCGTGCGGCGCCGCGGGCGTGCTGCATGTGTCGCGCGATGGCAACGTGTGCCGGCTCTGCGGTCAGTGCGCCGCCGCAGCGCAGGAGGGGTACGAGGCGGTGAGCAGCGACCTGGAGACCCGCGCGAGTCTGCACCGTGTCGCGATGCAGGCCGCCGCGCTGCATCGCACGCTGAGGTCGCTGCCGCCGGATGCGAACAGGCGGATCACCGGGGGTGACCTCGATGCGGTCTCTCAGCTCGCGTCGCGCGCTCTCTGGTGCTCGACGTCAGACCTGTACGAACGCGGGGAGCACGACTACGCGGCGCAGGTGGTCGAGCACGCGCGGGCGATGGAGCCGGAAGGCATCAGCAAGCTGCGCCTCATCACCAACAGCCTCGCAATCAGCGAGCGGTTCTGGCGCGCGATCTACCCCGACGCGGCGGTGGAACGCGACGGTGGCGGGCTTCGGATCACGCCGCCCGCCGGACCGGCGCTGCTGTTCATCGAGGCGCTCGCTGCGCATCTGATCACCACCGTGGACATGGAGCTCGCCGTGGATGCCGGCGCCGCAGACCGGCTGCGGGAGGCGGGTTTCGACGTATCGAGCGACGGCCGCTATGTCGTCGATGTCAACGCGACGGAGTCGACGGTCCGGATGGAGGTGCGGCCGTGATGACCGTTGGTGAATTGCGCGCGCTGCTCGCCGGTCTGCCCGGTGACATGCCGGTGCTGGTGAGCAGCTACGAGTCAGGGTTCGCCGCGGTGGCGCACGCTGGCGTTGCCGAGGTCCAGGAGCTGGATCGCGGCGCAGCTCAGGCGTACCTCGGCCGGTACGTGACGCCGGCCGACGCCGCCGAGGAGGTCGACGGTCGTGGTTCCGAGTGGACGAACACGGTCGGGGGAATGCGGCCTCAGCTAGTCGGCGAGCCGATCACAGCCGTTGTTCTGAGTCGGGAGGGACGATGAGCGTCGGCAGAGGGGGCGGCCGCTGGTGGAGGAGCTGCGGCGGGACCTCGCCGCAGTCGGCGCGGAGCTGATCCAGGTGAGCGAGAAGTACGGAGTGCTGGATGGCGCGATCGAGCCGTGGAGCCCTGCCGCGCAGGAACTGCTCGACGCGGCGGAGCGGCGCAGCGGCGGGATCTGCGAGGAATGCGGCCAGCCCGGCCGCGAGGTCACGCTGCCGAGCGGCTGGGTGAAGACGCGCTGCGAGGAGCACGCCGCGGTGGAGCGGGATGACAACTACTGGAAGGGCATGAGCAGGTCGGTCGAGCGCGGCGAGTACACCCCCGTCGGCCCGGTCGAGCTGGGACCGGCCGCGGCGATCCAGCGGGGCGAGCACGAGGGCGAACTCGAGCGGGTGAACGAGGAGGACGAGTCGTGAGTGTCCCGTGGCCGATCACGGCGGTTGAGTCCCGCGGCGGCACCGTGGTGCGCCTGCTCCACGCCGACGGCGCGGTGGCGGACCACGACTTCGAGTACCTGCTCGGCAGGCCGGGCATGTTCGCGCACCTGGCCGAGGAGATGATCCCGGAGGCGGCGATCTGCGATGGCGGCACGGTCGGTTGGGAGACGGAGGCCGGCGTCATCGACTTGGCACCCGATGCCCTGTACGAACACGCCGTGCTCGGGTTCTGCCCGGGTGGCGTCTGCCGTGGGTGGACGCCGGCGCACACGGTACTGGTGAGTCGGGGCGGGTGAGTCTGTATACACAGCAGGGGAGGCAGTCGATTCGACTGCCTCCCCTGCGTGCGTGTGTGTACGGCCGATCATGCGGCGCGCGCTGCCGCGATGACCCGATCGATCTCGTCAGCCTCTACCAAGGTTCTGCGCCCGAACTTCACGACCACCAACTCGCCGCGCTGGCGCATCCGGTACAGGTATTCTCGGCTCACGCGAAGGATGTCCGCGGTCTCTTCCATCGTGTACAGCTTCTGCGGCGTGTCAGCCCGCGAGGTTCTCATTCATGCCGCAGATAATCGCTTGGACCGCTGACATCACCAACTGAGACGTCGCGGCACGCCGAAACGCAGAGTGTCGCGGTGCTCCCGGGTCACTGCTGCGTGTGCAGAGTGGCGCGGAATTCGGTGGTCGAAGATTGTCCGCTGATCCTCAGCGAAAGGCGGCGCTGGATCGAGGAGATGCAGTGAAGGTCAGGGCTACAGCGGCAAGCAGCGAGCTGACCAGTGGCAGCGCGCTGATCGAGTGGTTGAGGATTGCCGCCCCAATTGCCGCGCCGCTGGCGATACCCACCTGATAGCAGGTCACGTATACCGACGAGGCGCGGTCCGCGTCTGCCGCCGACGCGCGGATAACCCCGGACTGCAGGACCGGCCCGATTGCCGCGTACGCGGCACCCCACGCGACGACCGCGCAGGCGAGGACTACGTATCGCATGGTGGCCGGGCCGCCGGCCTGGCCGACGGCGAGGAGCACGGCACCGGTGAGGAAGATGGCGAAGGCTGTGATCGCGGTGCTGCGCGGTGACCGGTCCGTGTATCGACCGACCAGGACGGTGCCGATCGCGCCCGCGACGCCGAACAGCGCCAGGAAGGGCACGGTGCCGCCACTGGAACGCGTCACGTCGTCCACGATCAGCGCGAAGTAGGTGAAGCTCACGAAGTGTGCACTGACGAGGACGAGAGTCAGGATGCAAAGGAGCGCGATCACGTTCCACTGGGCGATCAGCGGTGTCGGAGCGCCCGGGGCGGAGACATGGACCGACGCCGCCGACGCCGCCGGACGGGAGTGAACCGCCCATGCGACGCCGATGGTGATCGCGACGGTCGCGATTGCCAGTATCAGCGCCGTGTTCCGCCAGCCGACCAGGCCGCCGAGCAGAGCTGTGCCGGGGCTTCCCAGGATCGCGGCCAGGGCCGGGCCGCCGAATACGATCGCTGTCGCTACTCCGACCTTCTTCGGTGGCACGAGTGCCGCGGCCGCAGGCGCGACCAGCGACCATAGGACGCCGTGCGTCATGGCCGCGACCACGCGGCTGGCGACCATCATCGGATAGTTCACCGCGACGGACGTCAGCAACTCGGCGATCACAAGGACCACCAGTGACAACACCAGGGCCGTGCCCCGCGAGAGCCGGGCGGCGAATGCCACCGATGGAATCGTCACGATCGCAGCCACCACGGCGTAGCCGCTGACGAGGAGCCCGACCCGACTCTCCGGCTGCCCGAGATCGTGGGCGATCTCGGAGATCAGCCCGACCGGGAAGACCTCGAAGGTGACGTAGATGAAGGTTGCACACGCGAGGAGCGAGAGGCGGATCAGTGTTGCTGCGTCCAAGGTTTCCTGGGTCTCGGTGGACGACACGGTTCACGCCCGGGGCGCAGGGCCGGTGGTCTCCGGTCCGAGCGATAGGAGGACTTTTGGGCGCGCCCGCGCCCCGGAGGCCAGGTGCGCGAAGGCCTGATCGACCTCGGCAAGCGGATACACGGTGTCCACCAGGGAGTCCAGGTCGACCGCGCCCGATTCGACGAGCTCGATGAGCGGGTCCCAGTAACCGACACCCGACAGCACGCCGTGCAGCGTCGCGTCCTGGATCACGAGGGTCGCCGCCGGGTATCCGTTCACGTCGTGATGCGGTGTCCCCAGCTGCGCCACCCGCCCGCCGGAGGCGACGAGGTCGACCGCCGTTCGCGCCGCCGCTTCGCTTCCCGAGGCCTCGATGACCGCGTCGAAGGCGCCGGTGTCTGCCTCGCGAGAACCGTCGACAGCGACAATCCCGAGGTCTGCGGCGAGAGCTCGCGCAACGGAGCTCGGATCGAAGAGCAACAGGTCAGCACCGCGGGACAGGACGATCTGCGCCGCCGCTAGACCGAGGGTTCCGGCGCCGAGGACGGCCACCCGGTCCTCGGAACCGATGCCGAGCCGCTCCACCGCGTGCATCCCCGCGGCCGTGGGCTCCAGAAGCGTTGCGGCAGCGTCCGACATGGCGTCCGGAATCCGGCGGAGGCTGTCGACGGGGACGGTGATCCACTCCGCGCCGGCGCCCTGCAGCGGTCCGAGGACGCCGATCTCGCTGCGATCGGGGCAGTATTTGATCCGGCCCCGCGCGCACTCGGTACAGCGCCCGCACGGCCGGAAGTTGTGGCCCGCGACCCGAATCCCTACAAGGTCCCGCGGCGCGCCCTCGCCGACGTCGACGACCCGTCCCACCCATTCGTGACCGGGTACGAAGGGGTAGGACTTGAGTCCGTCGCGGAGGTAGTTGCTGCTGCCGTCGAAGAACCCGAGATCCGTGCCGCACAGCCCGAGGAGTGTCACGCGCACGAGCGCCTCGCCCGGGCCGGCCGTGGGTGGAGGGATCTCGGCGAGGGCCACGGTGTTCGGGGCGGTCAGAGTGATCGCGCGCATGATGCTCCTTCGATTGGGTGCGAGAGCCGGATGCGGACGGCAGAGATGTCGGCCGCGAGTCGTTCGGGCGCTGTGCGGTAGTCGTTCTCGACAAGCACCGAGCGCACTGCTGGCGCGAGCGGCAGGGCTGCGACAGGCCGCGCCTCCGGCCGGGTGACGGCGTCCTTGACGTGCACGCACCGGTGAAGCCGCGGTCCGACAGCGGCGGGGAACGACCACGGGGAATGCCCGGCGTCGAGGAGGTTCCCGACGTCGAGGACCAGGCCGAGCGAGCTCCGCCAGACGGCCTCGGCGAGCGCACGGCTCGCGGGGCCGTCGAGCGCGGACTCGTAGGCGACGGCGACACCGTGAGGTGCCGCGTCGTCGACCAGCCCGCGCAGCACAGACGCCGTGCCGGTGATCCGTGCGGGGGACGACGGCGTGCTCCGGCGGAAGCCCGGGACGTGGAGCACCGGAACGCCGATCGCGACGGCGCTCCGGAGCCCCGCCCGCAGCAACTCCTCGGCGACCGGGTTCGGAGTGCCGTCCTCGGCGACGAGGCCGACGTCGTTCGCGTGGTTGACCGCGATCGCGGTCACGGGGATCGAGGGGGACAGCCGGCGCGCCTCGGCGAGTCGGTCCGGCAGGTCGAGGCGGGGCCCGCGGTGTGCGCCACCGAAGTCGAGCTGCAGACCGTCCGCGCCCGCGGACAGGGCGGCGGCAGCGGCGGCGGCGAGGTCGTCGCTGAGCCGCCACTGCGGTGCGTCGACGGTGATCGGCGCCGACCCGGCGGCCGTCACGATGCTGCCCCGTCGAAGCGCACAGCCGCCTTCAGGACGCGGCGGCCCCCGTGGTCGCGGGTGCCCCGCGAGAGAACGTCGTTGATGAGGCCGGCGGCCCCGTCGAGGTCGACCACGTGGGTGAGGACCGGGGCGAAATCCGCTGGAGCGGTGGCGAGGAGGTCGATCGCTGCGCGCAGGTGCCGGCCGGCGACGCCGCGATGCCCGACGATGTGGATCGGCGCTCCGCCGGGGCGCGGCAGGGTGACGTGGACGGGGGTGTGCGGTTCGCCACCGCAGTTCCCGGCGCGCACCTCCGCGACGTCGACGGAGCCGCAGCGCAGCGGAAGCGGACCGGCGTCGATACCGCCGTGCACGTCGACGAGCAACTCGGTGTCGATGTGGCGGTCCAGGTGGACGAGGGCGCCGGCGGTACCCGACCTGGGCGTGACGAGCACGGCCGCGATCGGGCCGGGTAGATCGTGCAACTGCCCGGCGAGACCGGGATCCGCGGCGCCCGATCGTGAGACCCGGAGCACGCGCAGGCCTGGTAGTGCGCGCGCCCAGAGCACACTCGCCAGCCGCCCGACGATGCCGTCCCCCCACACCACCAGCGACTTGGGCACGGTGACCGACGAGGCGACCTCGAGCCCGTACATCGCCGAGGCTAGCGGTTCCGCCAGGGCGCCGACGAGAGTCGGATCGGGAAGTGTCTCCGTGACGGGCAGGACCAGCCCGGCGGCCACGGCCGACGCGGGGACGACGGTGCGCTCCGACCACAGCCCCGGGACGTTGTGCCCGAGAAGGAATCCAGGGTCGGACGGGTGCGTCGGGTTGACGGTCACGAGATCGCCGACCGCGAACGCGCCCTCCCCGGCAACGATGCGCGCCAGGCCCTCGTGACCGAGGATCGCGGCGGGGTCGGGCCGGTCGCCGCGCAGGATCTGCCAGTCGGTCCCGCAGATCCCGGCGACGACGGGTGCGACGAGCAGGTCGCCGCGGGTCAGGTCGGGGGTCGGTACCGAGGCGACGTCGACGAGGGTTCGGCCCGCGCTGTCGGGGGCGCGGCGGACGAGGGCGCGGTGGCGGGCGGTCATGCCGGAGCCACCGTCAGGAAGTCGTCGCGCATCAACTCGGCGCCGCGCAGGCAGTCGACGTCGCCGGCCGTGCAGAAGACGAGCCGGCGGTCGAGCCACCGCCGGCTGAATCCCCGGTCGGCGTAACCGGTGGCGTTGCCGAGCTGCGCGAGCAGTGCCGTGCGGTACGGCGCCCCGATCCCGTCGACCACGCCTCCGCCGATCCCGATGACATCGAGGTGCGGATCGAGGCACCACGCGGCGCGCAGCAGGCCCGCGATCGGGGCGACCGCGGCGCGGAGGATCCGTTGTGCGCGTGGGTCGTCCGCTCCGAGGGCTGCGGTCAGCCAGCGCGCCGCACCCGGTTCGGCACAGATGCGGCCCGCGAGCCGCTCGATCCCCGGACCGGACGAGTAGGCCGCGACGTGGCCCGCGACGCCGCACTCGCAGACGAGTGGGTCACCGTCGTCGATCGGGGAGGCGGCCGGCAGGTGGCCGACCTCGCCCTGCAGCCCGTTCTCGTCGACGGGGATGGTCCGTTCGCGCAGGTCGGCAGTGCGGAGCGCGATGCCGCTGCTGACGGTGAGGTACGCGGCGCGACGGGCGTCGGATCCGGCGCGCCGGTGGACGAAATCCGCCAGGCCCGCGGTCAGGTCGTTCACGAGCGTCCACGTGACATCGGGTCGGGCCCGCCGCAGCGCTCCGGCGAGGTCGTAGGGCTCGTCCGTCGGGCCCCACAGCGGCCCCGACCCGTAGAGGACCCCGGTGGTGTGGTCGAGGGCGGCGCCGCACGAGATCGCCGCAGTGGCCGCCGGGGGAGCCGCACGGGCGAGGGAATCCACCAGGCGGGCGCGGAGTTCGTCGACGGGGGTGGCGGGGAAGTTCAGCAGGCTCGGCGCGGGCCGCCGCTCGACGGTGCTGTCCGCTCGCCGGCGGATCCGCAGCCACGTGCCTCCGAGGTCGGCGGCGAAGCGAGTCCCCCCGGCCGGCTCGGAGGTGGGCGGCGGGGCCGTGGGCGCGACTGTCACGCGCGGGCCGGCGTGCCGAGGAGGGCGGTCACCAGCGCGGGCGCGGTGAAGTCTGCGTAGCGCTCGAGGTCGGCGTCGAAGTCGGCGAGGGCGCCGATGACGACGGTGCGCGCGCCGCTCGCCCGTCCCGCGCGTACTCCGGCGGGGGAGTCCTCGAAGACGACCGCCGAGGTGATGTCGACGCCGAGCGCGTTCGCCGCGAGGAGGTAGCCTTCGGGGTCCGGCTTGCCGCGCACCACGTCGTCCGCGCTCACGAGCACTCCGGGGAGCGGCAGGCCCGCGGCACGCATCCGGTTCCGTGCGAGAGTCCTGCTCGCCGAGGTCACGACGGCCCAGGATTCCGGGGGAAGCCCGCCGAGAACAGCACGGGCCCCGGGGACCTCGCGGACGCCCTCGGTCGTCGCCTCCTCGTGCGCGACGAGCCGGGCGGTCTCCCGGTCGGCGACATCGGGGTCGCGGAGGAAGTGGTGGACCGTCGCCGCCGTCGGGCGCCCGTGTGCGAAGGCGAGGACGGTGGTGAGGTCGAGGCCGTGCACTGCGGCGAAGCCGCCCCAGGTGTCTTCGACGAGGGCGGTCGAGTCGACGAGAGTCCCGTCCATGTCGAAAAGGAGCGCCGGAGGAGTGGAGTTCGTCATTGGGTCCCCTCAGCCCTGCGTGGTCAGCGGTCGGGACTGCGACAGCGGAATCCCGTCGGAGACGGATGTCCAGGTGCGGTCCTCGTGCACGACGAGCGCTTCCGAGGCGTGGCCCCGCCCGCGGGTCGCGGCGAGATGCGCCGCGAGCGGGCCGAAGTCGGCGGGGGTCATGTACCCGCTGTAGTCGAAGTCGGCGGGACGTCGCGCGCGGATGCCCGGGGAGTCGACCATGCCGACCGGAAGCGTCTGGACGAAGGTGACGTCGGTCGGATCGATCTCCTGGGAGACGGAATCGATGAGGGCGCTGGCCGCGGCCTTGGTGGCGGTGTAGCCCGCTCGGCCCGGGCCCGCGTTGTAGACGACCTCGGACGAGACGTGCAGGAACAGCCCCGGCGCCGCGCGCCGGAGCGCGGGGAGCGTCGCGCGGAGAGTGTGGAACAGGCCGTGGACGTTGATGTCGAACTGGTCGAGCCAGTCGGACTGCGCCACGTCGACGAAGTTCTCGCGCCGAAGCGTGAAGTAGATGGACGAGTAGCACGCGATGTCGACGCGCGCGGGCACCTCGGCATCGAGGACCGTCCGCGCCTCGGTGGGGTCCCGGAAGTCGAGGCGGTGCCACTGGAGTGCCTCGCCGCCGGGCCCCGTGGGCCGCGACCTGCTGAAGACGTGGGTCTCGAATCCCGATGCCGCCCAGGCATCGGCGATCCCGCGGCCGATACCGGTCGAGCCGCCGACGACGACGGCGGTGGGCGTGTTGCTCATGCGTTCTCCTTCGTGGTGCGGGCGACGGCGCCGGCGGCGCCTGCTCGTTGCCGTAGCGCGAACAGCGCGCGCCGGATCTCCTCCGGGGTCACGTCGTTGACGAACCGGTGCTGCCCGATTCCCACGGGGAGGGGCAGCCGCTGCTGGCCGTCGCGGTGCCGCACGGTGTCGGTGAGCGCGTCGACGAGGAGGTCGGGGGTGTCGAGGGAGGGGTCCCACAGCGGCAGGTCGAGGTCCTCCATCACGCGGTAGATCCGCTCGGCCTCGGCCTCGGTCACGTCGCCGCGCAATCGCCCGATCGCGGTGGTCAGCGCCATGTCGACGTTCACGGCCTCCCCGTGGAGCAGTGCGGGGAGAGCGTGCATCTCGACCGTCGGGCTGAAGGTGTGCCCGTAGTCGACGCAGCGCTCCAGCGTGGACTCCCACAGGTTCGGCTGGAGTTCCTCGAGCATGAGGTGGATCGCCTCGGCGATAATCACCGTCGCGGCCGATTCGAGCTCGGTCGTCGAGCCCTGGAACCGGTCGTCGCGCACGGCTCGACCCGCGGTTTCGAGGATGTCGAAGAGCTCGGCCGATTTCACTAGGGCGACCTTGAGGATCTCCGCGAGCCCGTTGCTGAGGTGGCGTGCGTCGACCGTGCGCAGGAACGTCCGGTCGAGGAAGGTCGCCATCGCCGGGGCGTAGGTTCCCAGGCGGTTCTTCCCGGTTCCGTAGTTGACGCCGGTCTTCACGCCGACGCCCGCGTCGACGAGGCCGATCAGCGTGGTCGGGATGCGGACGTACGGCGTGCCGCGGCGGTACAGGCTGGCCGCGAAGCCGACGACGTCGGTGAGGACGCCGCCGCCGATCGCCAGGACGGGTTCGCGCCGGCGGTCGATGCCGAAGGCGTTCATCACATCGACGACGCGGGTGACGCTGTCCCACTGCTTGGCCGCTTCGTGCGCCTGGAGCGGGACGACGGTCGCCGCGATGCCGTGGTGGTCGAAGTAGGCGCGGATCGTATCGCCGTGGAGCCGGTCGACGGAGTGATCGATCACGACGAGGCGGCGGTCGCCGCGCCGGATCTGCGCGTCGGGGCAGGCTGTGAGGAGTCGGTCGTTCTCGGGCCGGAACAGGCCGTTCGCTTCGACAACCTGGTATCGGACCTGTTTGACCGCCTCGACTGTCCACGTGGTCTGATCGACGACGGTGTGGTGGAGCCCTTGCTGGAATCTGGTGCCGTTTCGCATCGCGAAGTCCCATCGGTGTCGGTGACGGAGTTCGGTTCGACGGATGCCGGAGTGCCCCGCTCGACGGTGAGCGGGGACGCACGGGATCGCCGGCCGGCGCAGAGCGCCAGCGGAGCAAGCTGGTTCGAGCAGTGTGGTGTTCACGCGCCGTGCTGGTGGGAGACGTCGCGCGGGAGAAGGAACGGCCGGACGGCTGAATGTCCGATGGCGCGGTCCTGATGGGCTCCAGAGTCGGGCGGGACTCGTGGGCGATGCGGCTATTGCCGCTGCTAAGAGAGTCCTCCACGACCGTTGCGACTGTCAATGTGAGCGGCGTCACGATTGCCGGGATTGCGTGCTCGGCGGCGTTGTGGTTGCGTGGGCCGCGGGAGACGAGTGCGGTTGCACCGCAACGCACGACGGCGATCGCCGTCCGATCCGTTCAGGAGTCTCCCCATGTCGCTGATCATTAACCGCGTCCGAACGATCGCGGCGCGATGCCCCGTCGCAGACCGTCGCACTGACGGAGTGGACGCATGAGGGCCGTCGTCTTCGACCGGCCCGGCCCGCCCGAGGTGCTGCACGTCGTCGACGTGCCCGTTCCCGACGGAGCGGTCGTCGTCGACGTCGTCGCCGCGGCGGTCAACCCCGTCGACATAGCTACCCGTTCCGGCCTGATCCCGACTCCAACTCCGGCGGTGACGGGTTGGGACCTCGCGGGCGTCGTGCGGTCGGCGGATCCGGCCACCGGATGGGTACCCGGCGATCGCGTGATCGGAACCACCGCCCAGCTCGGCACCGGTGTCGGGAGCACGGCGGAGGTCGTGGCGATCGACGGCGGATTCCTCGCTCCGGCACCGGCGTCGGTGCCCCTGTGCGACGCGGCCGCGCTTCCCCTCGCCGGGCTGACGGGCCTGCAAGCGGTCCGGGCCGCCGCCCTCGGGCCCGGTCTGCGGGTGCTCGTCGTCGGGGCGCAGGGCGGAGTCGGGCAGTTCGCCGCCGGGTTCGCCGCCCGGTCGGGCGCGCACCTGTCGCTCGTGGTCCGCGCCGAAGACGTCGCGACGTGGAGCCGCGCGGTGGACGACTTCGGTTACGGGGCGGAGGTGCTCACCGACGCCGACCTGGAGGATCAGCCGTTCGACGTGATCATCGACTGCGCCGGTCGGCCCGAGACGGCGCGACAGGTCGTCGCCGGAGGGAGGTACGTGTCCATCACGACCTTCGCGCTGCCCGAACCGGGTGATTTCGCGCTGCACCACCTCGGTGTCGAGGTCGACGCCGCGGATTTGCGCGAGGTCGTCCGCGCGGTGGATGCGGGCGAGGTCTACGTTCACCCGGTCGCGGCAGTCTACCCGTTCGACGAGGCGGCGGCAGCACATCGCCGGGTCGAACAGGGGAGCCGGGGCAAGGTCCTCCTCGTACCCGATCCCGGAGCGGTGTCGTGACCGCGGCGCCGAGCAGCCCTCGGCCTCGGCTCGATTCGCTGACCGGTCTGCGCTTCTTCGCCGCGCTGTCGGTGTTCCTGTTCCACGCCTCATTGCAGAAGCCCGCCAACTCCGTCTTCGACACGGGAGGCATCGCCGATGCGTTCACGACGGCGGCGCGCTACGCGGGCGGTCTCGGTGTCACCTTCTTCTTCGTGCTCTCCGGCGTCGTCATGGCGTACATCGACCGCCCGGGCGAGCCTAAGGGCGCCTTCTGGCGGCGCCGGCTCGTCAAGATCTTCCCGAATCACATCGTGACCTGGGCGATCGCACTCGTCCTGTTCGCCGCCGCGACCACGACAGTCGCCCAGGCGAGCGTGAACGTGACGCTCCTGCAGACCTGGGTCCCCGATTACGCGACCTTCCTGAGCGTCAACCCGCCCAGTTGGTCGTTGTCAACGGAGCTCTTCTTCTACCTCTGCTGCCCGTTCGTCTACGTGCTGATCCGCCGGCTTCCCGACCGTGCGCTGTGGCCCGCCCTCGCGGCAGCGGTCGGGGCCGTCGGGGTGAGTGTGGCGCTCGCGTACGTCCTGTTCCCCTCGTCGCCGCACACGCCCGACGATCTGCCGTTGTCCGAACTGCAGTACTGGTTCGGCTACGTCTTCCCTCCGTCGCGCCTGTTCGATTTCGTCGCCGGCCTGGTGCTGGGGACGATCCTCGTCCGCGGCCGGTGGCGGCAGGTGCCGATCGCAGTGGTGCTCGCGGCCTTCCCGGCGTTCTACGCGCTCTCGTACGCGACCCCGTACCTGGTCGGCGTCCGGCTCACCATGCTCGTGCCGGTCGTGCTGCTGATCGGCACCGTCGCACATGGTGATCTCAAGGGGCGCTCGAGCCTCCTGCGCGGCCGGCGAATGCAGTGGTTGGGGGAGATCTCGTTCGGCTTCTATCTCGTGCACGCCCTCGTCCTGGTCGAGGGACGGAAACTCCTCGGGCCGAGGACCTTCGAGGCCCCCGCCGCGATCGGCGTCGAGCTGCTGTACCTCGCCGTGAGCGTCGCCGCCGGTGCGGCCCTCTACACGTTCGTCGAGAAGCCCGCCTACGCCCGGTGGTCACGGAGACGGGCGCGCCCCGAGGCAGCGGTGTCGCCGTCCCCATCCGCCCCGCCCGGATCGCACGTACCCGCGCCCGTCGCGAGATCGGAGACGGTGGCATGAGCCGCAGAGCACTTCCCCTCATTCTCGCCATCTTCGCGGTCGGTACGTCGGAGCTGATCCCGAGCGGGATCCTGCAGGGACTCGCCACCCGGTTCGGCGTCTCGCTCGCGACCGTCGGACTGACGGTGACCGTGTACGCGCTGACCATGGCCTTCCTCGGCCCGGCGGTGACCGCGGTGACACTGCGATACCGACGGAGTACGGTCGCCGTCGCACTGCTGCTGGTGTTCGCCGCGGGTACCGCCGTCGTCGCGCTCGCCCCCACCTTCCCGGTGCTCCTCCTCGGTCGGGTGCTCACGGCGTCAATCCACGGCACGCTGATGGCGGTCGTCGTGATCCTGGCCGAGCGCTCGGCTCCGGCCGGCAAGTCCGGTTCCGCGGTCGCGGCCATGCAGTTCGGGATCAACCTCGCCACGGTCGTGGGCGTCCCGCTCGGGACCTGGTTCAGCGGCATCGCCGGATGGCGCTGGACGTTCGCGGTGATCGGCCTGCTCGGAGCCGTCGCGAGTGTCCTGATCGCCATGACCGTCTGGCCGCCCGAGCCGCACGCCGACGGCGGCGGAGCCACGCTCGCCGACGAACTCGCCGTGCTCCGTGCACCGCAGGTGAGCGGCATGGTGGTGGCGACCGCGCTCTATTCGGCCGCGATGTTCGCCATCATCACCTACCTGCAGCCCACCTTGGACGAGGCCGCCGGGATCACCGGACTCGGATTCTCCCTCGCGCTGTTCGGTTACGGCATCGCCTCGCTGGGCGGGAACGTCCTCGGCGGCCGCCTCGCGAACGGCAAGCTCCCGCCGCGCCTTCTCGCCGCGGGTATCGCCTTCGCGGCGAGCTGCGCGTTGGTCGGCCTCGCTCACGGTGTACCGCTCACCGTCGCGGCGCTGGTGTTCTTCGGTGTCGCGACCTTCGCCCTCATCCCGCTGCTGCAGACCCGAGTGCTCACTGCGGCGGCGGCCGCCCCGAACGTGGCATTGACGGCCAACATGTCGGCGTTCGGCGTCGGCGCGGCCGGTGGATCGTTGCTCGGGGGTCGGGTCCTCGAGGCCACGGGCAGTGCCGCGTCGATCGCTTTCGCTGCCGCCGGGCTGGCGTTGGCGAGCTGGGTCTTCGTGACGATCCTCAACGCCCGGCTGCGGCCGGACGGCTCCCCGGAGACGGATGCTGCCGGACCGGGCGCCGTGGACACCGTCGACCGGGCGGAGGCGTCGTGACCGCCGCACCGGACGAGCGGGTGCTCGAGGCCGCGCCCGCCCGCCGGCCCGCCCTCCCGTCCCTCACCGGGCTGCGCTTCGTCGCGGCGACGCTGGTCTTCTTCTTCCACGCGTCGTTCTGGGATCCGCCCCAGAACCCGTTCGCGGACCGGGGGATCGGCGACGCCTATCAGACGGCGTTCAGCAAGGCCGGCTGGATGGGCGTGTCGTTCTTCTTCGTGCTCAGCGGATTCATCCTCACGTGGACCTGGCGGCCGCAGCCCCGAACCGCCTTCTGGCGGCGACGGGCCGCGAAGATCTTCCCGACGCACATCGTGATGTGGCTGCTCGCCATGCTGCTCTACGCGGCGTGGACCACCCCGTGGCCGGCCGCGCTGCTCAATCTGTTCCTGCTCCACTCGTGGAGTCCGGACCACGCCACGTACATCAGCGTCAACCCGCCGAGTTGGTCCCTCTGCAGTGAGCTGCTCTTCTACCTCCTGTTCCCGTTCCTCATCCCGTGGATCCAGCGCCTGCGGGAGGCGCACCTGTGGCCGATGGTCGGCGCGCTGGTCCTCGGAATGGTGATCGCCGAACTGGTCGTGCAGGTGGCGGTCCCGAGCCTGCCGCGCACCCCGGAGGGCTTCCCGATCTCGTCATTGCAGTTCTGGCTCGGCTACAACTTCCCGCCGATGCGGCTCTTCGAGTTCGTTCTCGGCATGGTGGTCGCGCGGATCGTCGTCGCCGGACGATGGCCCGCGGTGCGGCCGGCGGCGGCCGTCGGGCTGCTCGTCGCGGCGTACCTGATCGACCTGCGGGCGCCGTTCCTGTTCAGCCTGACGGCGGTCCTGATCGTGCCGTTGCTGCTCGTGGTCGGGTCGTTCGCCGCGGCCGACCTGTCGGGTCGGACGGGGTTGATGGCGACTCCCGCGTTCCAGTGGCTCGGCGACATCTCCTTCGGCTTCTACATGGCGCAGTACGTCCTCATGTACTCGGTGCGGACCAAGGTCATGGACGCGCGCCTGTACTCCACGCCCGTCGCTGTTCTCATCCTCCTCGGGTTCTTCCTCGCGACCGTGCTCGCGGGATGGGCCCTGCACACCCTCGTCGAACGCCCGGCCATGCGCCACTTCGGCGCTCGCGAGGCTCCTCGTCTGTTCCGCCGCACCTCCCAACCCCAGAAAGGCGCACTATGACCTTCCACGCCACTCCGGCCTCCGAGCTCGACTACTTCGACGACGGGGACGGAACTCCGTTGCTCCTGATCCACGGCACCGGCGCCGACGGCGAGCTCAACTTCGGGCATCTGCTTCCGGCGCTGTCCGCACGCCACCGCGTCGTGCGCCCGAACCTCCCCGGAACGGGGGACGAGCCGGACCTCGAGGGCGTCGACCTCGATGTCATCGTCGATCGGATCGCGGCGCTCCACGACCGGACCCACGACGGCCCCGTCGACCTCCTCGGCTTCTCGCTCGGGGCGGTGCTCGCGGCGGCGTACGCCGGACGGTACCCGGATCGCGTGCGCCGGTTGGTCCTGCTGGCGGGGTGGGCCGGCCCCGACCCGCGCCACGAGCTCTTCATGGGCCTGTGGCGCCGGTTGGCCGATCTCGACGACCGGGCCTACGGCGAATTCCTCGTCCTGTTGCTGTTCAGCCCCCAGTTCGTCGCGGCACTCGGTGACGGGGTCGACGAGGCCGTGCGCGGCACCGTCCCGCACGTCGGGACCTCGCGACAGATCGACCTGAACATCACGATCGACATCCGCGAACTGGCGCCCCGAATCACCGCGCCCACACTGCTCGTGGCGGGAACCGCGGATGCGATCGTGCCGGTCGAAAAGGTGCAGGAGCTCGCGCAGCTCATCGTCGGGAGCACCTACGCGGAGGTCGACAGCGGCCACATGCTGCTGGTCGAGCAGCCGGAGAAGGTCCTCTCGCTGGTGAGCGACTTCCTGGAGTAGGCGTCCGCGGGCGGCGTCCATGTTTCCACCGAGAAGGACGGAGTCGAAGTGGCTATTGTCCAAGGAATGTGGCTCCTGGTTGAGACCCTCTCGGAAGTGCCAACAGTTGTGTCCGAGGACGATCGCGCACGGAACTTCCGGCCGCTGGGAACGTACCTCCGCAGTGGGGTTCGCGTGGCCGCGCTGAAGGCGGTCAGCGAGGTTCAGCGGGCGGGACGGCCCGTCGAGATGCCGATCGGTGATGGCGGTACCGTTCAGGCCGTTCCGGTGTTCGGTCCGTCAAAGCGGGTGCACGCCGTCCAGCTTGGTATAGGTGAGGCGGACCCTAGGGCGAGGCCCTTCGTGGCGGGGTACGAGTGGATCGTGGGCGTGCCGGGGAAGCCGTTGCGGTCCTTCTGGACAGACGATTTCCAGCGGATGTACGGCGTGGAGGAGCGTCGCAGCGTCGCCAGTCCGTTCGGACTCGCGGACGTCTTTCGGCGGGTGCTCGGGCTGGCAGAGGTGACCAAGGCGATGCGGGGAGTCTACGACCCGGTGCCTGGCGACTCCTTCGTCAACGAGTTCCTCGCGCGACACGATGACGGGTCGGATCATTTGATCAGGTCGGTCCGCCGGGTGATCGCCTTGGGAGGGCGCATGGTCATCCGGGGTGTGGACCAGGACATAACCGTGCGCCTGGACCCGTGGGAAGCCACGTTCGCGACCATCGACCACGACGCACTCAGATTGAGCCTCGACCGGTCAAACCGATACGCAGCGATGATCGACCTCCGGCACGGTGGCGTGATGACATGGATCGGACAGGGGGCGCCGCAGGTAGCCCGCCCGGTCTCCAGCGGTCTGGAGCCGTTCATCCATCCCGCCGACGTCGAGCGCGTCGTCACCATCGTCGCCAAAGGAAATCCTGTCGAATCCACCGTGAGACTGAACCTGCGCGCCGGGTGGCGTGAGGTTTCGGTCCAACTCGACCGGATGATCGGCCACGGGCCGACGGTCGTATGTCTTCTGATCGGGGCTGTTTGAGAGGCTGGGAGGGCGGTCTGTCACCTCGCGGTCGGGCGCAGACTGTCGACGAGCACGCGGCCGCGGTGCACCTACCTACGGCCGAGTGCCTGCTTGTGTACTCGCGCGATCTGCCGTGTGGGCGGACTCTCGCGCACCTGCCACAGTTCTGCCACTATCCCGTCCTGCGGCAGCGCGATCAGGCACTCCGAGGTGCACGTCGGGACACTTCAGGTGCGTCCGCTACGATCACGTTTACCCAGTTAGCGGTGACTTGAAAGCGAGCGTGGGTGAAACCACCGGGGGTTCAAATCCCTCCGCTTCCGCAGGTCAGGGGCGGTTTCCAGGAACACGACAGTGGCCCAGGGAACCGCCCGATGGCCCGGATTGACACGTTCTTCCGGGGGAACGGCCTGGGCGTGTCGTTCACTGCGGCTCGGCTCATTCCGCGTCGCGACCGTGGTCGGTCGGGATGGGCGGCTCGGGGAGTACGGGGTACCGGCCGGTGTAGCCGACGCGCTCGGCCGCTGCGGCCATCACCTTGCCGCGCACCGCGTACCAGCCGCCGACGAGCATCGGCACCAGGGCGATGATCGCGTACAGGTTCCAGATGTTCTCGTAACACATCAGGACGATGACGGCGGCGAGGAAGACGAGGGATGCGTAGCTGCTCCAGGGGGACAGGAGCTGTCGGAACGTCGGCCGGGTGACGATGCCCTTGTCGGCCCATCGGTGCAGCTGGATCTGGCACAGCAGGATCATCGCCCACGTCGAGATGATGCCCAGCGCGGAGAGGTCGAGCGCGATGTTGAAGGCCTCCTCCGGGACGAACATGTTGAGCACCACGCCGAGCAGGGTGAGCGCACCGGTGAGGGCGATACCGCCGAAGGGGACGCCGTTGCGGTTCATCGTGCCGGTGAACGCCGGGCCGCTGCCGTTGAGTGCCATCGACCGCAGGATCCGGCCCGTGGAGTACAGGCCTGCGTTGAGGCTGGACAGGGCCGCGGTGAGAACGACGAGGTTCATGACGTCGCCGGCGTACGGTACGCCGATCTTGGAGAAGAAGGTGACGAACGGGCTGGTGCCCTTGGCGAATTCGGTATAGGGCACGAGCAGCGCGAGCAGGATGAGGGAGCCCACGTAGAAGACGGCGATGCGCACGATCACGGAGTTGATGGCGCGCGGCATGACCTTGGCGGGCTCGGCGGTCTCGCCCGCCGCGATGCCGACGAGCTCGACGGCGGCGTAGGCGAAGACGACGCCCGAGACCACGATGACCAGCGGCAGGGCGCCGACCGGGAGCAGGCCTCCGTTGTCGGCGATGAGCGAGGGACCGGTCGTGTGGCCGTCGACCTTCATGCGCGAGGCGAGGATGACGATGCCGACGACGAGGAATCCGACCAGTGCGACGACCTTGATGATCGCCGCCCAGAACTCCATCTCGCCGAAGAGCTTGACGGAGATGATGTTCATGGCCATGACGATCGCCAACGCGATCAGGGCGATCGTCCACTGGGGTATCGCCTCGAAGGCGCCCCAGTAGTGGACGTACAGGGCGATCGCGGTCACGTCCACGATCGCGGTCGCCGCCCAGTTGAAGAAGTACAGCCACCCCGTGACGAAGGCCGTCTTCTCCCCGAAGAATTCGCGCGCGTACGAGACGAAGGACCCCGAGGACGGGCGATGCAGCACCAACTCGCCGAGAGCGCGAAGGATGAAGAAGACGACGAGGCCGCACACCGCGTAGACGAGGAACAGGCCGGGACCGGCATCGTGCAGTCGGCTGCCGGCGCCCATGAACAGGCCGGTTCCGATCGCGCCGCCGATCGCGATCATCTGGATCTGTCGCGGTTTCAGGGTCTTGTGATACCCCTCCTCCTCGTGTGCGAGGACCGAGTTGTCGTAATCCGTTGGTGACGTCATGCCCGGGAACGGTAGGTGCGGCTCGTGACGAGAACGGTGCCGTTTCTGTTACGGCCGCGCTACTTGCCGCCGCGCGACGGTAGCGGCTGCACATCGCGGAGTGCGCGGTAGAGGATCTCTGCGAGTCGCGAGCAGGTTGCGTATCGGTCCTCGGGCCGCTTGGCCAGCGCCTTGCGGAACACGGCCGTGAGGCCGGAGGGGAGCCACCGTCGTACGGAGTCCGGCGGCGGCACGGGGTCGTGGAGTTGCGCGTACCTGATGGCGAAGTCGGTGCTGCGCCGGAAGGGCGGCTGCCCGGTGAGCAACTCGAACGCGGTGGCCGCGAAGGCGTACCCGTCGGTCTGCGGGGACAGGTCCTGCGCTCGCAACAGTTCGGGCGCGGCATACGGGACCGAGAGGAGGAGGTCGCCGTCGTAGAGGACGGTGGCCGGCGGCACGAGGGGTTGTGCCGTTCCGAAGTCCGTCAGGTATCCGCGGACGCCGTGCCGGTCACCGTCGCGGATGAGGACGTTGCCGGGCTTGACATCCCGGTGCAGGATCCCGGCCCGGTGACAGTCGTCGAGGGCGCGGCCGATATCGACCAGTACGGGAAGAACGATCGCCAGGTCCGGCTCGACGGTGCGGCGCGGAACGACGGCGGATGCCGGGCGTCCGTCCACGAACTGCACAGCGATCCACGGGCGGGCCGCGCCGATCACGCGTCCTTCGCGCATCGCGGGAGCCTCGCCGAGCTCGATGGGCGTGACGACGCTCGGGCTGTGGACTGTTCCAGCGGCGTCGAACTCCCGCCGGAAGCGCTCACGCACAGCCTCTTCCGTGCCCGACCGACGAGCCAGTTTCAGCGCGACGGCCTGCTCGCCGGGCCTTCGAGCGAGGAAGACGTCCGCGGTACCACCGTGGCCGAGCCGCCGAAGGAGGGCGTACCCGGCGACGTCGTCTCCGATCTCGGGCATGGTCTCAGCGCGTCTTGATGACGGAGTCGTCTTCGCGGATCGACCGGTGGAGGAGCGCGACGGAACTCTGTCGCACCGTCGCAGGGGACGTCACGTCATCGGCCCTCGGTCGGGCATGCGCGGGTGGCAGGCACACCGGTAACCGTAGCGGTTTGCGCGGGAAGCGTTGGACGATGCTCGGCCCCACGCCGGACACTATCTGACGGGCGCGAGGCTCTCGCGCAGCTCCGCGAGCCACGCACGGTAGTCGTCGTACAACGACGTCAGCTGCGCGGCGGGCCAGTCCGCGGGCAGGAACTCCGCGGGGAGGAGCGGATCGGTCTGCAGGTGGTGCACCGCCGCGACCATCGTCCGGAAGCGGGTGGGCTCGTCGTCGACGGCCGCGATCAGCGCGAGGTACTCGTTGCCGCGCGCGGACCAGGCCGGGAGGTCCCACAGCTGTGCGGCGAGTGCCGCCGGGTCGGAGGTGGGCCGCGACTCGAAGCAGACCGAGACGTCGAGCAGGGCCCGAGGCCAGGGGCGGCGGAGGTTCGCGGGGCGGGTCCAGACGCCCTCCCGGAGCTCGGCGACCCGCTGCCGGCGCATTTCTTCCCGGAGCGCGACCCGGTCCGCGGCGCTACGACCGGTGGCGGTGACGACCGCCATCTCCCAGGTCCCGCTCCACTCCCGTTGCTCCGGCGGTTGCGCGTAACGCTGGCGTTGTGCCAGGCGCTCGGAGAGCGTGTACACGCCGCGATCGCGCGTGAGGTCGCCGTTCGCCACCATCCGGGTGAGGGCGACCCGTGTCGTCGACTCCGCGATGCCGAAAAGATCCATCGCGCTGATGATCTCGCGACTGCTGAGCGTGGGCGGGCTCGCGCCGAGGAGCAGGCTCAGGACAGCGGACCGCGCCGTCACCGGGGGCACGAGAGCGCTGTCCATCATCGGGCAGACTACACCTGGGCAAGCATTACAACATTGCGTTGAGTGATTGAAATATGTAATGTTGCGGGCATGGTGAATCTGACACGCGACGGCGCGGTGCTGATCTGCGACCTCGGGGACGGAGAGAATCGTCTCGACGGGGTGCTGGTCGGGGCACTGCACGCCGTTCTGGACGACGTGGAATCGGCGTCGGGGCCCGCCGCGCTCGTCACCACGGGGAGCGGGCGGTTCTACTCGAACGGCCTCGAGCCGGAGTCCTTCGCACTGGACGGCTATCTGGACGCCGTCCAGAGCCTGCTCGGCAGGCTGCTCGGATCCGGCGTTCCCACGGTCGCCGCGCTCCAGGGGCACACCTACGCGGGTGGTCTGCTCCTCGCGCTGGCCCACGACCGGCGGGTGATGCGCGCGGACCGCGGATACCTGTGCCTGCCGGAGGCGCGGCTGGGCTTCCCGTTCCTTCCGGGGATGAGTGCACTGGTCGCCGCTCGGGTGGCGCCGGCCGTCGCACATGCGGCGATGGTGACCGCCGAACGGTACGACGCCGACGCCGCGGTGAACGCCCGTCTGGTCGACGAGATCGCCGAGCCGGGTGAGGTTCTCGCAACAGCGGTCGATCGCGCTGCGGAACTCGCGCCGCTGCGCGGGTCGAACCTCGCGGCGATCAAGCGGACGCTGTACCGGGACGCACTCGATCGACTCGCGGAGCCCGCGATCCTCCCCGCCGCCTCCGGCGCGTGAACGAACCCGCGCCGCCGCACCGAGGCCGCGTGACCAACCCATCGCCCCAAGGAGAACACGCCATGACCGATATCGGCGCACCCGCCCCGGGATTCGACGAACATGCCGTCCCGCGCGCCCGGCAGGACGAGCATCCCGGTGATCCCGACGGTGTCGACCCCCTGGCTCCCGGCGGATTCGGACGGTGGATCGCGGGCCATCCGCTGGTGCTGCTCTACGCGAACGTCCCCGCCCTCATCATGCCGACGCTGCACCCCAAGATCGCACACGTCCTCAGTGAGAAGGACCGCGCGCTCAACGGGAGCGAGGGGCTGCCCGATCTGCAGGCCACGTCGCGCCGCTTGATCAGCACGTACGAGATGGTCATGGGGATCGTCTTCGCGGGCCCCGAGGCGGACGACGTCGCGCACGGACTGTACGAACTGCACCGACCGATCGCAGGATCGATGCCGGACGGCTCGCCCTATCACGCGTGGAACAAGGACGTCTGGAACTGGACGTGGGGTTCGATCCTCAAGGGAGGCATCGATATCGCGGATGAGTTCGGGCTGTTCCGCACGGGCGAGGAGCGTGCGGAGGCGTATCGCGCCCTCAACGAGATCGGGCGGCGGTACGGCGTCCGAGGTCTTCCCGATACCTATGCGGACTTCGTCGAGTACTGGCAGCCGATCGTCGACGACGTCCTCGCGGTCGGTCCCGAAGTGCGGTTCATCGTCGATCACGCACTCACCCTGCCCAGGCCGCGCGGCTGGGACGCCGTGCCCCTGCCCGTGTGGCAACTGCTCTCGCTTCCGCTGGTGCGGACCATCCGCGTGGGGATCCTCGCGGGCGTTCCGGAGCGCTTCCACGACGAGTTGGGTCTGCGCCCCACGGTGATCGACCGCATGGAGCGCGAGATCCACGGGCTGTTCTGGCGCACTCTGCCACGGCCGGTCGCGGGTCTCTTCGGGCCCGTCTACTTCGGTCTGCGCCGGCGCTTCGGGAATCCCGGCTGGCGCACCTTCTACTCGCGGGCCGAACTCGCGGCGCAGAGGGACGCGGCGGACGAGATCCGCCGGGCAGCAACGGGCCCCGTGCACTGATCCGTCACCACAATCAGGAGATCGCCGATGACCGACGCTGCAGACCGGCCCGCCGCATGGCGGGACCCGCAGACCGACTCCCCGCAGTACGCAGGACGCACTCCCGACGATCGGGAGGTGCGCTACCGGACGCTGATCTACGAGGTGACCGGGCGGGTCGCCCGGATCACCTTCGACCGGCCCGAGCGCGGCAACGCGATCACCGCGGACACGCCGATCGAACTCGCGGACGCGGTGGAACGGGCGGACCTGGACCCGAGGGTGCACGTGATCCTGGTCGCCGGGCGCGGTAAGGGCTTCTGCGGCGGCTACGACCTGTCCATCTTCGCCGAGAACGGTGAGAACCCGGAGGAGCGCGCGGCGGTGGCGGGATCCGTCCTCGATCCCGTGGTGCAGGCGCGCAACCACGACCCGTCGGGCACCTGGGATCCGATGATCGACTATCAGATGATGAGCCGCTTCAACCGCGGCTTCGCCAGCCTGCTCCATGCGAACAAGCCCACCGTGGCGAAGCTGCACGGCTTCGCGGTCGCCGGCGGCACCGACATCGCCCTGTACGCCGACCAGATCATCTGCGCCGCCGACACCCGGATCGGCTACCCGCCCACCCGGGTGTGGGGCGTCCCGGCCGCCGGCATGTGGGCGCACCGCGTCGGCGATCAACGGGCGAAGCGCCTGCTCCTGACCGGCGACACCATCACCGGCGCGCAGGCCGCCGAGTGGGGCCTCGCCGTCGAGGCCCCGGCCCCGGACCGGCTCGACGAGCGGACCGAGGAACTGGTCGCGCGCATCGCGCGGCTGCCCATCAACCAGCTCATCATGACCAAGCTCGCGCTCAACAGTGCGCTCCTCGCGCAGGGCGTGGGCAACTCCGCCATGATCAGCACGGTCTTCGACGGTGTCTCCCGGCACACGCGGGAGGGGTACGCGTTCCAGCAGCGGGCCGCCGCGGCCGGATTCCGGACGGCGGTCGCGGAGCGGGACGGGCCCTTCGGCGACGGCAAGCGATGAGCGGGCACCGCTAAGTTACCGAATGTTCTCGATTCGGGTGCGCGCCGGGGTGTGCGGTTGCATGATAGGGACATGCCCGTCATCGATCAGGTATTGACCCGCTCCCGCCGCGCGCGACAGCCCGAAACGCTCACGGACCTGATGACGATGGTCGGCCTGACGAGCGGCGTCGCGAACATCGTCATGCAGCTCTCGCTGCCCGCAGTCGGCCACGGCGTACACGAGAGCAGGGTCGCCTCCGGGAGCCCGCGCCGGCGGCCGTTCAAGCGGCTGCGGACCACCACGCAGCACCTCGTGGTCTCGGTGGTGGGGAACGAGGCCGACCGGGCGGCTTTCCGGGAGGAGATGCGCGCGGTGCACGCTCACGTGCACTCGACGGAGAGCAGCCCGGTCGGATACAGCGGCAACGCCCGCGACCTGCAGCTCTGGGTGGCGGCGTGCCTGTACCGCTTCTACATCGACCAGTACGAGTTCCTCTACGGCCCGCTCGAGCGGGCCACCCTCGACGTCCTGACGCCCGCCGCCGCCCCACTCGCGACGGGCGTGAACGTGCCGGAGTCCGCATGGCCCAAGGACTGGCAGGAGTTCGAGGACTACTGGAACGCGATGCTGCCGTCGCTCTCGATCGCCCCGGAGGTGCGGGACGATCTGAAGTCGCTCTCCGACTTCATGTTCCTCGGCGAGGCGCTCGGTCCCCCGGGCTGGGTGCTGGCGAAGGTCTTCGGCCCGATCAACCACTTCCTCACGCGGGGCAATCTCCCGCCGCAGTTCCGCGACCTGCTGGGCTGGGAGTGGTCGGCGGCCGAGCAACTCTGGTTCGACAGGCTCCTCCGGCTGCTCCGCGTCGCCGATGTGGTGAACCCGGACGCGATCCGGATCTACGCCCGGGTTCTGCTCCTCGACCTCCGCCTGCGGCTGCGAGTGCGCGGCTCGATCCTCGGGGCGCAGAAGGTTCTCGATGCACCCCTTGCGGAGGAGGGACGGACCCCGGCCGAGCGGCGCCGGAACCGCCGCTAGCCCGATCGTTTCAGACCGGCAGCCATTCCGGGGCGCTCGAGCCGCGAGGCACGAGAACGGTGCGGTACGCGCCGGGCGTCGCGGACATCCGCACCTGGTCGGTCACGCCCTGGTACTGCCCGAGGGGCGTAGCGGCGGTGAAGGTCTCGGGTGGCAGGTACTCGTGCTCGCCGGGCGTTCCCGCAATCGCGTGCGCGTACTCGCGGTCGAAGACACCCAGCGAGAGGACCCACAGCGCGGCGCGCACCAGCGAGACGTGCACGCGGTAGCTGCCGCCGTCCACGGCGCGGCGCGCCAGCGCCTCCGTGATGCCCGCCGCCATGAGCCAGGAGACGATGTAGTCGTTCACCACCAGGATCGGTGGCAGTGCCGGAGCTCCCTCTCCGCCCTCGAGATTCATCATGCCTACGAGGCTGCCCGCGGTCTGGTCGAAACCGACGCGGTCGGTCCACGGGCCGCCGGTGCCGAACAGCGACGCGGTGGCGTGGATGATGCCGGGGCGGCGTTCCGCCAACTGCTCGGCGGACATTCCGACGGACGCCAGGTAGCCGGGCCGCCGGTTCGCGTAGAAGACGTCGGCGTCGCCGGCCAATTCGCGCAGGCGGGCGGCTCCGTCCTCGCGGTACGGACTCAGGACGCACGAGCGCACCCCGACGTTGGCGGTGACGTAGGTGGTGTCGTGCTCGTGCTCGCCCGGCCGCCAGACGTTGAGCACGTCGGCGCCGTGCAGCGCGAGCGAACGCCCGGCGCCGGCGCCGGCGATGACATGGCCCATCCCGAGGGCGCGGATGCCGGAGAGGGGTTGCTCGCCCGCCGGAAGCGGCTCCGGTTCCGAGTCGCCGATCCTCGTGATCTCCACCAGGGGCGTGCCCGCCACCCCCTCGAGGTACTGCGGATGCGCGAGGAACTCCTCGACGGTGCGCAGCATCGGCAGCACGACCCCCGCGGCCGCAGCCGACTCCTCGAGCTCGAGGCCGTCCCGCCGTGCGATCGCGGCCGCGACCGCATCCTCGTCGTCGGGGACCCCCAGCAGCTTCTGCGCCGCGACCTTGATCTTCGGGTACGGGTTGAGCGGCATCACCCACCGCCCGTCGCGCGTGGAGTAGAAGCGGAAACCGAAGGCGTTGGTGGCATTGGCCGACGACGCCGCGGGGTAGCCGTTCACCAGTTCCCAACGGCGATCGTAGAAGGGGCACAGTCGGTGCGGCGTCGGGCGCAGGTCGATGTCGATGTCCTGGCCCTGCCCCCCGCGCAGCCGCCACAGCTTCGCGACCGCCGCGGACTTGGCGGCGAGCGCGATCGACGTGGCGCCGCCGATGCGCAACGTACTGGGCACCACGGGATCCGCGCCGCGGAACCGGATCGCGCCCCCGGTGTCGGCCGCCGACATGCCGAGGCCGGAGAGCACCTCGTCGAGAGCGGCATTCAGGTCGAAGGCGGCGTCGGTGGCCGGCGCCGCGACGGCGGCGCGGATGCGGTCGGCGAGGGGATCGGTCATCGTCGGGTCTCCGTATCGGTGGTGGTGAGAACGGACTCGGGCACGGGCACGATGCGGGAGCGGAGGTACTCGCCGACGGCCTTGCCCACCTGGTCGATCCGATCGTTCGAGGAGCCGCCGGTACCGAGCAGTCCCCGGAAGACGAAGTGCACGGCCCGGATCTCCGGGAATTCGTGCCGCACGATGTCGAGGTCCTTGGCGTCCGGGAACAGGCGACGCATCTCGTCGGTGCTGAGGAAGCGCCGCAGCCAGGGCCACGCCGCCGCATCCGGCGCCCAGATGCCGACATTGCTGTTGCCGCCCTTGTCGCCACTGCGGGCGTGGGCGACCTCGCCGAGCGGCATCGAGACCGTCGGAACCGATTCCGGAGCCTCGGCGGGCTCCGGATGGACGGGCTGCGCGGGAACCAGCGTCCGCTGCGGGGGTGCGATCTCGACGCCGGTGCCGTCGGCGAGGACGGCACGGTGCACGAGCACCGCGGTCGGCAGGAGGCCCGGCCAGTAGTCGACGGTCGGCACGGGCTTGCCCTGCAGCACCGACGCGCCGTCGTGGAAGATGCCGGGGAAGCTCTGCAGGTAGAGGCTGCCGAGCCGCCGGATCAGGTTGTACTCGGCAAGCGTTTCGGCGGCCGGAGCGGTGGCCAGGACGCGCAGTGCGACGGTGGCCTCCCACTGGGTCTCGGGATCCTCGGCCGGCACGCCGACCTGGGTGACGGTCACCGTGACGCCCTCGGGCCGATCCAGCTCGAGCTGCGAGCGCAGCAACTCCACCTTCGCGGGAACGTCGGTGCCCGTGGCGAAGACGGTGCCCACCACGCGGTGGCCGACGACGCCGAAGGCGGCGACCTTGGTCGTCGCCGGGGGAGGCGCGCCGGCGGCGCCCGCGACCCGCACCCGGTCCGGCGCATCCTGCTCCAGCCGGACGTGCTGCAGGTCGACGGTGACGTCGGGATTCAGGTACTGCGGGCCCTGGATCTCGTAGACGAGCTGTGCGGTGACGGTGTCCACGGTGACGGCTCCGCCGTCGCGGGCGTGCTTGGTGATGACGGCGGTGCCGTCGGCGGCGATCTCCGCGATCGGGAAGCCGGGGCGGCGCAGGTCGCCGAGGGCGGTGAAACCGGAGAAGTTCCCCCCGACCGCCTGCGGCCCGCACTCGATGATGTGCCCCGCGACGACGGCACCGGCGAGCGCGTCGAAGTCCTCGCGCCCCCAACCGTGCCACCAGGCTGCGGGGCCCGTGATCAGCGAGGCGTCCGTGACGCGCCCGCACACCACGATGTCGGCACCCGAGGCCAGGGCGGCGGTGATGCCCCAGCCGCCGAGGTAGGCGTTCGCCGCGACGGGCCGGGCCCGCCACGAGGAGATCGGTGCGCCGTCGTCGAGGTTGTCCAGCCGATGACCGGCAGCGGCCAGCTCCTCGAGGCGGTCGAACACCGCATCGCCCTCGACGTGCGCGATCGTCAGCGCGGCCCCGGCGAGCCGTGCCTCCCCGCGGAGGGTCGCGGCCAGCGCGGCGGGATTGAAGCCGCCCGCGTTCGTCACCACCTTCAGCCCTCGTTCGGCGAGGACACCGAGGTGCGGGCGGACCTGGTCGACGAAAGCGGGCACGTACCCCGCGCTCGGGTCCGCGCGGTGCGCGGCGACGAGACCCGCCAGGGTGATCTCGGCCAGATAGTCCCCCACCAGCACATCGACAGGGTCGCCGGCGATCACCTCGGCGATCGCCGTCGCGCGATCGCCCAGATAGCCCGAGAAGTTCGCGATCCGCACCGGTCGCTGGTCCATATCCGCCTCCTGGCTCACGTCGTCTCCGTCCGACGGTAGGCCGCCGGGCATCGTCGGACCAGGACCGTTCCGGCCGGTGAACCGGACCGCTGCGGTCCGGTGCGGGCTAGGCTGCGGTCGTGGAGATCTGGCACCTGCGGTACTTCGTGGCCGCCGCCGAGGAGGGCACCGTCGCTCGCGCGGCCGACCGCCTGCACATGGCGGCGTCGCCCCTGAGCCGCCGGATCCGCGACCTGGAGCGCGAATTGGGGGTCGCGCTGTTCGTCCGGGCGCACCACCGGCTGGAGCTCACACCGGACGGTGCCGACCTGCTGCCCCGCGCCGCCGACGTGGTGGCGCGATTCGACGCGATCGCCGAGTCGGCGGCGCCGGCCAGGATGACCGTCGGCATCGCGCCCGATGTCTCAGCGGCGTCGCGGGACCTCGTGCTCGCCGCGATCGCCGAGGCGTGCCCCGGCGTCGAGGTCGTGCTCGCCCCTGCCCACACCGGCCCGTTGCTCGCGAGTCTGCGTGCCGGGGATCTGGGGTTGGCGGTCGCGCACGGCCCGATCGAGGAGCCGGGCGTGGACTCTGTTCTGCTCGAGCGGCGGCGCAGCTATGCGGTGGTCGGTCGCGGCACAGCCCTCGGTGATCGGACGTCCGTGCACCTGTCGGAGCTCGCCGACCTCGCCTTCGCGTCGATCGACGCGACAGCGGCCCCGGCGCTCTACGGACGCCTCGATGAAGCGCTCCGCGCGGCCGGGGTGCACCGTCGCGCGACTGTCGCGGACTCCAACTTCGCCGGCGTCGCACAGCTGGTCGCGGCGGGGCAGGCCTTCACCTTGTCGACCCGCGACACGGGGACCGCCGCGCGGCTCCTCCGGGACGAGGACGTCGTCTTCCTCGAGGTCGACGGTGCCGGCGCGCTCTCCACCCACGCGGTATGGGGCACGGCGCGGATCATCGCCGATCCCCGGGTTCGTGACGCCGTCGCCGCGATCCGCCGCGCGGCCGCCGGGGGTTCGGCGGAGCCGTGACGGTGGTGCGTCGCCCCCGCGGGACGGGAAGTGAGACGATCGAAGCATGTCGTCGGAACCGTCGCCCGGAACACCTGCGAACCCCGCCCTCGCGGCGGAGGCTCGGGTCGCGCGGACGGCGGTCACCGTCTTCCCGCTCCTGGTCCTCGTGGCGGGCGTGGTCGGCTACCTGACGCCGAGCACGTTCACGCCGCTGGCGCCGTCGGTGCCGTACCTGCTGGGCGTGATCATGTTCTGCATGGGGCTCACACTGACGCCGCCGGACCTGGCGTCGGTGGCGAAGCGTCCCTGGGCGGTCGTGCTGGGCATCGTCGCGCACTACGTGATCATGCCGGGCGCGGGCTGGGTGATCGCCCACGGGCTGCAGCTCGAGCCGGAGCTGGCGGTCGGCGTGATCCTCGTGGGCTGCGCACCGTCGGGTACCGCGTCGAACGTGATGGCCTTCCTGGCCAAGGGCGACGTGGCGCTGTCGGTGGCGGTCGCGAGCGTCTCGACGCTCATCGCGCCGGTCGTCACGCCGCTGCTCGTCCTCCTGCTCGCGGGCTCCTACCTGCCGATCGACGCCGGCGGGATGGTGCTCGACATCGTCAAGACCGTTCTCCTGCCGGTGATCCTCGGCGTGCTGGCGCGACGGTTCGCGAAGGATCTCGTGGCGCGGGCGCTCCCGGTGCTGCCCTGGGCATCCGCCATCGTCATCGCGTTCATCGTCGCGATCGTGGTGGCGGGCAGCGCGAGCAAGCTCGCCGCGGCGGGCGGCATCGTCTTCCTCGCGGTGGTGCTGCACAACGGATTCGGCCTGGGTCTCGGCTACCTGGCCGGCAAGGTCGGCCGCCTCGACGATCGCGCCCGCCGCGCGCTCGCCTTCGAGGTCGGGATGCAGAACTCCGGTCTTGCGGCCACGCTGGCGACGGCCCATTTCTCACCGCTCGCAGCGCTGCCCTCGGCGGTCTTCTCGCTGTGGCACAACGTCTCCGGTGCGATCGTGGCGGCGTGGCTCGCCCGCCGGCCCATCCGAGAGGACTCCCGCGCGACTACCTCGTGATCGGCTCCAGGCACAGCACGTACTTCTCGCTCCTGCGCGTTTCCGCGAAGCTCTTAGTGGTGCTCGGGTAGGCCTCGCACCCCGCCGGGTCGACGGTGCCGGGCAGCCTCCCCGCGACGCGGTAGTCGGCGCGCGGCTCGTTGCAGCCCACGACCACCGTGAGCCTGTCGCCGGAGGTGGCCACGCACTCTCCCGCGCTCGCGCCGGTCGCGTCGTACTCGTGCACGATGAACTTGTTGTAGAGGAGCCAGCCGAGGACGGCGAGCGGAATCAACAGGCCGAGCATCCCGAGTCTCCGGTACAGCGGCCTGCCCTCGTCCATCGAGGCGACGGGGCCGGGCTGCTGGACGGCGGGCAGGCGCTGCAAGCGGATCCGGATCACCAGGTTCCACAGGAGCGTGAGTGGATTGATCAGGACGGAGAAGAAGCTCGTCCACCCCTGCCACAGGCTCTTCGCGGACATCTCGCGAACCGTCGCGATGCCGCAATCGCGGCAGTACGGTCCCGGCTGCTTGAGGAAGCGCATCAGGATGAGGAAGCCCTGGTGGCCGCGGACCGTTGCTTCTGTGATGACTAATGCAGTATCCGTTGTCAGATCGCGCGATGGCGGCGCACGGCCTCGCGGCTGCCGCACCGGGGTGAGCAGTACCGCTGGCGGCCGTTGCGGGAGACGTCGGCGAAGACGGCGTCGCAGTCCGAGGACGCGCATCGCCCCAAGCGGTTCATGCCGCGCGTGGTCAGGTGCAGCGCCGTGCCGGTGAGGATGAGGACCGCGAGCTGGCCGGTCAGCGTGGCGCCCGACTCGCGGTAGTGGATGTGCCAGCCGGAGCCGGCGTGGTCCGTCAGGCGGGGGTGGGAGGCGTGCTCCGCGAGCAGCGTGTTGAGGCGCTCGACCCGCGTACCCACGTCCTTCGCGTCGACGACGGTGAGCCACTGCCCGATCAGCGCGCGACACCCGTCGAAGTCCTCCGGCCGTACCGCTTCGGCCACCATGTCGTGCGTATCGCACCGTCGAAGCAGGTCGTCGAGGTCGACGGCCGGATCGTTCGCCAGCTCGACGGCCAGGAGTACCGGCCCCTCGCCGTAAGGGTTGATATGCACAAGGCCATTACAGCACGATCGTTCGGTGCCCGACATCACCACGACCACCCTGCTCCTGCTGCTGCTCGCGGCCCTCGCCGCGGGGTGGGTGGACTCCGTGGTGGGCGGCGGCGGCCTGATCCAGCTGCCCGCGTTGCTGATCGCCTTCCCCTCGGCTGCGCCGATCCACCTGCTCGCGACCAACAAGATGGCCTCGATCGCGGGCACGACGACCAGCAGCATCACCTACTGGCGACGCGTACGCCCGGACTGGCGCACCGCCGTCGCGCTCGCGGTCCCGGCGTTCGCGGGCGCGATCGCGGGATCCCTGATCGCCTCGCACATCCCGCGCTCGGCGTTCAACCCGATCATCCTCGCGGCGCTGATCGCCGTCTTCGCCTACACGCTGCGGCAGCCGGATCTCGGCGACGAGACCGCCCTGCGCTACCGCGGGCACCGGCACCTCGTGACGGCCGGACTGGCCGGGTTCGCGATCGGGGTGTACGACGGTGCGCTCGGGCCGGGGACCGGGTCCTTCCTCGTCTTCGCGATGGTCGGCCTCATGGGGTACGCCTTCCTCGAGGCCTCGGCGAAGGCGAAGGTCGCGAACTTCGCGACCAACCTCGCCTCGCTCGTGGTCTTCCTGCCGCAGGGCGCGGGCTACTGGAAACTCGGCGCCGCGATGGCGTGCGCGAACGTCGCGGGCGGATACCTCGGCGCGCGAACCGCGGTCGCCAAGGGCAGCGGCTTCGTCAAGGTGATCTTCCTCGTCGTGGTCTCCGCGTTCATCTGCAAGATCGGCTACGACGTGGTGCTGCAGTTCGCGCGGTGAGCGCGGGGCCTCAGGCGTTGATGACGCCGTGCATGACGATCTTCTCGGCGGCCTCGCTGATGTCGGGTGCGTCGGCGCCGTCGGGCGAGCCGCCGATGAGCGTGGTGGAGAGCGTGACCAGGTGCTCGTCGTCCTGCGAGTACATCTCGTTGCGGATGGTGACCATGTCGTAGCCGCCGACGCGGCGGTGCTTGTCCACGTGCACGTGGATGGTCAACTCGTCGCCCGCGAGCACCGGCCGGTGGTAGACCATGCTCTCGTCGGCCTGCATCAGCTGGCTCGCGCCGTACCCGATGATCGAATCGTCGAACAGCGGGCGGTTGGAGACGATGCCCGCCACACTCACGAGCATCGGCGGCGCGATGAGGTCGGCGTACCCTGCGGCGCGTGCCGCCTCGACGTCGAAGTGGACCGGAGCGGTGAACTGGGACGCGAGGGCGTACTCGCGGACCTTCTCCCGGCCCACGAGGTAGGTGTCGCGATGCACGTAATGGTGGCCGACGGCGCTCGCGGTGCGCTCGCTGATCTCTTCGGGGGTCAGCGGGGCGGCAGGAGCGGATTCGTTCGGCATGCCGACCAAACTATCGGCGCGATCGATCCGGGGACTTGTCCGATCCTCCAAGAATGCCCGTGCCGCCTTGGTCCCGTCCGCGCCGAGGTGTGGTCGAGTTCACGTCGAGGTCGACGGTTTGCGTTGTAGCCCATGGATAGCCGAAACTGGGAGGGTGAGCGAAGCCGGTGCTGCTGCCCCCGAAGACCCGATCGACCTCGAAGCCTGGCGCACCGCCAACGAGCTGTCCGTGCCCTTCTCCGAGGCGCTCGATCTGTGGGCGGAGACGGCCCACGCCGCCCTCGTCGAACTCGCCGGACGGTACGGATCCTTCATCAGTTACGCCGAACTCGCCGCTCGCGCACAAGCCGACGCCGGCGTTGCCACCCGCGCGCCCGTCCGCCTCTGGGTGGCCGCGCTGCAGCGCCGCGTCACGGACCGCTGTCAGGCCGCCGGTGAGCCGCCGCTGGTCGCTCTCATGGTCGCGCACGACCAGACCGTCGGCGAGGGCTACGCCTACGCCGTCGCCGCCGCGGACCTGCCGGTCCCGGAGAACCTGGATCAGCACGCGGCCGCGGCCCGGTTCGCCTGCTACCTCCACTTCGGTGCGACGGTGCCCGCCGGCGCGGCCCCGCAGCTCACGCCGAAGCTCGAGGAGGCCCGGCGGGCCGCCGCCGCGCGCGCCGCGAAGATCAAGCCCGCGAAGGCCGCCTCGAACGGCCGGGTCGTGAAGGCCCGCACCCCCGCGGCCCCGCGGGCGGCGAAGGCACCGTCGGCCCGGGCGACGAAGACGGCGGCGCCGGCCAAGCCCGAGCCCCGTCCGGCGAAGCTCTGCCCCAACTGCTTCACCCAGCTCGCCGCCAACGGCGAGTGCGGCTTCTGCTGAATCTTGTATCCCGCGTGCGGTCTTCGCTAGACTGAACACAGGTACACCGGGCCCCGGGGCCTTCGCGCCGCGGTTCGTCCATCGCCCGGTGAAATGACGTGAACACTCCGTCGTCGTACGACGATTCCCTGCTGTACGTCCACATCGACACCTGGGAGTACCAGTGCTGCGGCACGGCTCCCCGCGTCGGCGCCGAGCTGAGCGGCACGCTCACCGTCTACCGGAGCGAGCTCCCCGGCCATCGAGCGCCCGAGGTCACCGGCTTCGACCCGCGCACCGGGTTGGTGCACCTCGGATCGACCGTCGCGCAGCTCGGCCACGGTCTCTCGGAGCCCGACGGGGAACTGCTTCTCGCGCTGGGCTGGCACGAGAGTGACGCGAGGCCGGCGGTGACCGGGATCATCGAGCGCGTGGTCGAGGAGACGGGGCGGTTCCTCCCGATCGGCGAGGACCGGACGCTCCTGGTCGACCCGGATTCGCGGGAGTTCCACGACGTCGACGAGGCCACGCGCTGGCCCGAGGAACAGCTCGAGAGCGGCGGCGCGGCCACGATCGGTGTCGTCGTCGGGCTGCGCGTGACGGAACTGCGGATTCCGACGGATGCCGAGATCGAGGAGCGGCTCGCCGACGAGGAGCGCGCCGAGAGGACACTGCACCTCACCGGCCCGACTGAATGCTTCGGCAGCGCGGTGCCGCGCGAGGGCGACTGCATCGTCGTCGACCTCAGCGATCGACGGCTCGACAAGGGCGGCGTCCTCGCCCACCTGACCCGCGTGGTGCGCGGTGAGGTCCTTCAGGCCAGCGCGATGAGCGCGTTCGGGCGTGACGCGGAGATCTTCGGGGTGTTGTACACGGAGCCCGATCCGAACGATCCGCCGACCGAGTTGATGGTGCGGCTGCTCGTCGAGCCGGACGACGTCGAGACGGCCTGACCGTCGAGCCCGAGCGACACGGGCGCTCTCGTCGCCGGCGGCGACATCCCGGCGCTCGGTGCGTGTAATCGCACCGCTTCGACGGGGCATGGCTACGATAGCCGCGGAGGTACGCCGGGAGCCCGTGGAACCTACGTGCGGATAATCGAACACCCCGGTGCAGAGTCGTGAATTCTGCTTGGTCGCTGGACGTGTCGCTCGTGTACGTGCACATCTCGAACTGGGAGTACCAGTGCTGCGGCACGGTGCCCCGCGTCGGCGGGACGGTGCGCGGTTCGCTCACCCTGCACCCCAGCCGGCGGCCCGGCTACCCGGCGCCCGAGGTGCTCGACTGGGATCCCGCGTCGGGGCTGGTGCGGGTCGGCGATCTGTACGCGCAGCTGGGCTTCTCCGTGACCGATCCCTACCGCACCGATCTCATCATGAGCCTGGGCTGGCACGACGCCGGTCCGGCGCCGGCGGTCCTCGGCACCGTCGAGGTTCTGCTCGAGGAGACCGGCACCTACGTGCGGGAACGCACCGGCGAGCTCGACATCGATCCGGCCACCGTCGAGTACCGCGAGGTGCGCGAGGCCACGACGTGGCCGGAGGACCGGCTGGAGGTGGGCGGTCCGGCCGCCGCCGGCGTCGTGGCCGGGGTTCGGCTCGCGGGCGTCGTCGAGGCCGACGACCGGGCGCACGTGCGGGCGGAGGGGCTGCGCCTGTTCACCGAGGCCTCGGTCTGACGGCTCAGACGGCGACCGGCTCCGGCTCGGCCGCCCGGGCGCGCGCCCGCGGGATCGTCCAGCACATCGCCGCGGCGGCCACGCAGAGGGCGCCCGCGGTGTAGAACGCCGGGTCGTAGCCGCCCGACGCGTCGCGGATGTACCCGGCGCCGAAGGCCGCGACGGCGGCACCCAGCTGGTGCGAGGCGAAGATCCAACCGAAGACGACGGGGGTCGACTCGCCGAAGTGCTCGCGGGCCAGCGCCATCGTGGGCGGCACCGTCGCCACCCAGTCGAGGCCGTAGAACAGGATGAAGACGAGCAGGCCCGGCGCGATCCCCGGCGACAGCAGGGCGGGGAGCAGGGCGAGAGCCAGTCCGCGCCCGAGGTAGTAGACGACGAGCAGGATCCGGGAGTCGACGCGGTCGGTGAGCCAGCCCGAGGCGATGGTGCCGATCACGTCGAAGACGCCGATGAGCGCGAGCAACGAGGCGGCCGCGGTGGCGGGCATCCCGTGGTCGCCGGCGGCGGGGATGAAGTGCGTCTGCAGCAGGCCGTTGGTCGTGGCGCCGCAGATGGCGAAGCTCGCGGCGAGCAGCCAGAAGGCGGGGCGCCGGGCGCCCGCCGCGAGGCCCGCGAAGGCCGCCTTCACCGCGCCGCCGGCGGGGGCGGCCGGGGCCACCACCTCGGAGCCGCCGAAGGGCGGCAGGCCCAGCTGCGCCGGCCACGACCGCAGGAACAGGCCGGCCACGGGGATCACCGCGACGGCGACGGCGGTGACCACGAGGGTCGCGGTGCGCCAGCCGTGCGCCTCCGACAGCGCGGCGACCACCGGGAGGAAGATCAGTTGACCGGTGGCGCTGGCCGCGGTGAGCACGCCGGTGACCAGGCCCCGACGGGCGACGAACCACCGCATGGCGATCGTCGCGACGAAGGCCGTCGAGAGCGAGCCGGTACCCAGCCCCACCAGCACGCCCCACAGCAGCACCAGCTGCCAGGCGTCGGTCATGAAGACCGCGAGCCCGGTGCCGGCGGCGACGAGCGTGAGCGCGCCGATCACCACCGGCCGCACGCCCAGCTTGTCCATGAGCGCCGCGGAGAAGGGGGCGGTCAGCCCGAAGAGCGCCATGTTCACCGACATGGCGGCGCCGATCGTCGCGTGCGACCAGCCGAACTCCATGTGCAGCGGGTCCATCATCACACCGGGGACGGACCGGAAACCGGCCGCGCCCAGCATCGTCACGAAGGCGACGCCGGCCACGATCCAGGCGTAGTGCGGCGCGCGCAGGCGCCTCAGCGGTGTAGTCACCGGACCAGATTCCCGGATTCCGCGGACTCGAACCAGTGGCATTAATGACAGGATATGAAAGAATCGTGCCATGCATGTCGTCGCCGTCCTGCTGCTGGAACCGATCGTCGGCTTCGACGCCGCGATCCCGCCGATGTGCTTCTCCGAGGCCACCGACGAGGCCGACCGGCCTCTCTACCGGGTGATCACCTGCGGCGTCGACCGGAATCCCGTCCGCGCGACCGGCGGCTACGCGATCACCCCCGAGGCGGGCCCCGAGGCACTCGCCCTCGCCGACACGGTGATCGTGCCGGGTACGAAGATCGCCGGTCCGCGGTTCGACGGCACCCTGCCCGACGACGTCCGCGCCGCGCTCGCCACCATCCGGCCGGGCACCCGCATCGTCTCCATCTGCACCGGCGCCTTCGTGCTCGCCGCCGCGGGCCTGCTCGACGGGCGGAGCGTGACCACGCACTGGAAGTACGGCGCGCAGCTGCGCGCGCTCTACCCGTCCGTCGGGCTCGTCGACCACGTCCTGTTCACCGACGACGGCGACGTCTTCACCTCCGCCGGCCTCGCCGCCGGGCTCGACCTGTGCCTGCACCTGATCCGCAGCGACCACGGCGCCGCCGTCGCGAACAAGGTCGCGCGACACTGCGTCGTCCCGCCCGCGCGCGAGGGTACGCAGGCCCAGTTCATCGACGTGCCCGTGCCGGTGAGCGGGGCGGGCAGCACCGTCGAACCGCGGGACTGGGCCGCCCGCAACCTGCACGAGAACCTGTCGGTGGAGGTCCTCGCGCGTCGGGCGGGGATGTCGGTGCGGACCTTCAACCGGCGGTTCCGCGAGGAGACCGGACAGACCCCGGGGGCGTGGATCCTGCGCCGCCGGCTCGACCGCGCCCGCGAGCTGCTGGAGACCACCGAGCTGTCCGTCGACGCCGTCGCCCGCGACGCCGGGCTCGGTACGGGCGCCGGTCTACGGGCCCACCTGCGGCGCGACACCGGCATGACGCCGCTCGGCTACCGCCGGGCCTTCCGGGCGGCGCCCGGCGCGTGAGCCGCGCACCGTCGGGCCCGGTCGAGCGCCGCCCGGGCGCTGGACGAGCCCCGGGGTCGGGCGGGCAAGATGAACGGATGCAGAGTCGGGTAGCGCCGCTCACCGGGCTGCGCGCCGTCGCGGCGGCCACGGTGTGCCTGACGCACGCCGCCTTCTCGACGGGGCACTACACCGACGACTTCGTCGGCCACCTCTGGGCGCGGTTCGAGATCGGTGTGCCGATCTTCTTCGCGCTCTCGGGGTTCCTGCTGTTCCGGCCGTGGGTGCGCCTGCTGCAGGACGGTTCCGCTCAGCAGCCGGACCTGCGACGGTACGCCTGGCACCGGTTCCGGCGCGTCGTCCCGGCGTACTGGGTGGTCGTGATCGTCGTGTACGCGCTGGGCCTCGTCCGGCACGAACCCAATCCGTCCGGCGGCGGGATCGACGGTCTCGTCCGGAACCTCACCTTCACCCAGATCTACGGCTTCGGGCACCTGCGGGTCGGCCTCACGCAGGCGTGGAGCCTGGCCGTCGAGATGGCCTTCTACCTCGCGCTCCCGCTGATCGGGTGGATACTGACCGCGCTGCTGTGCCGGTATCGGTGGCATCCCGGGAGGCTGCTCGCCGGCCTCGCTGCGCTCGCCGCGATCACCCCGGTGTGGATCGTGATCGCCCCGTCCATCGAGCTCACGGCCCGCATGTGGCCGCCCGCCTACCTCTGGTGGTTCCTGGCGGGGATGGCCCTGACCGTGGCGGCCGCGCAGGCCCGACGGTGGCCGCGCGGCGCCACGGCCGCCTGCCTCGCGGTGGCGCTGCTCGCCTTCGTCGTCTCCGCGCTGCCCGTGATCGGCGGGCCGCCCACGATGGTGCCGAGGAGTCCCGTCGAGGCCATCGTGAAATCCGCGTTGTACCTGGTGATCGCGGCCGCGCTGATCGCACCGCTCGGGCTCGCACCGCACTCCGGATCGCTCTACCACCGACTGCTGGGCAGCCGTCCGATTGTGTGGCTCGGCGGGATCTCCTACGAGTATTTCCTGGTGCACCTCATCGTCATGGACGTGCTGCTCCTCGACGTCCTCGGCTGGCGGCCCTTCACCGGGAACATCGCCGTGGCCTTCCTCGCGACCTCCGCGGTCAGCATCCCGCTCGCGTGGGCGCTGCGCGCCGCCCTGCCCTTCGGGGATGATGAAAGGCGCACGACGACGGAGAAGGGGGTGACGGATGTCCGCGCAGGAGCCTGAGGTGCACATCGAGGCACCGGTGCGCCGGTGGTGCGATGCGCGCGCCATTCCCATGCCGCGCCGGGAGCTCTCCGACGAGGCGGCGCTGCTCATCGGCGCCGGACACCTGTCGCCCGCTGCTCGTGAAGTGGTGCTCAACCGCTTCGACACCGAGCGGGCCTTCCCGGACATCGGCGGCTACTCCAAGCTGCGCCGGCTCAGCCGGATCGCCGAGCACGAGGTGCCCGCACCGGCCGCCGACGGTACTCCGCCGAACCCGCTGCAGCAGGCCAGGGCGGCGGCCGACGCCGTCCGCGCCGCCGATGCCCGGCGCAAGCTGGCGGGCTTCCGGCACGCCTTCACCCTCAACCGGCTGTCCTTCGCCGCGGGCGTGCGCGCGGTGCGCCGCGCGCGCAAGGACGCGGTGCACCTCGACCTGGACGAGCGCGACGCCCTGTTCGACGCGCTGTGCCTGACCCCGCTGCCGGTGACCCCGTCGGCCGCGGCGGTAGCCGCACGCACCGTCGCGCGAGTGGCCGGGCCGGCCCTGCGGCTCGCGCCGCAGCTCGCGGGCTGGGTCGACGGACACGGCGCCCCCGACGAGGGCCTACTCGTCTTCGAGGACCGCTACGACGTGCTGCTCTTCGTCGCGGGCCTCGTCTACGACAAGGTCAGTTACTCCCGCTCGGTGAGCGCCGGCGAGTTCGACGAGCAACTCGGCCAGCTCGACCTGCCGACCGACCTGGTGCAGATCTCCGCCGACGTCGTGCAGCTCAAGTCGGTGTGGGGTCAGCTGCGCTACGCGCCCGGCCTCGCCGACGGCACCCGCGCGGGCGAGCTCGACAAGGTGTGGGACGAGCTCGTCGACCGGGTCACCGCGCTCACCCACGTGGGCGACCTCGTGGACGTCGCGGATTCCAAGCGTCCGCGGCGCATGTCCATCGAGTCGATCGACCAACAGATCCACGAGCTGGTGCAGCGCGCGGGCGAGCGCGAGATCTCCACGCAGAGCGCGCGCCGCGTCGCCGGTCAGATCATGGGCGCGCGCGGCGACCTCCCGCCCGCGCTGCCCGACGGTGCGCGGCGTGCTCTGCCGGGCGGGGGACACGGCCCTGCCGGGCCCTCGGCCGGGGCCGGCGGTCGAGACGGCGCCCGCCCCGGAGCGGCGCTGCCGGGCGAGGCGCCGAAGGCGTGGAAGCCGGCCCCGGCTCAGCCGCGCGACCAGGACGCCAGGTAGGACTTCTCCTCGTCGGTGAGGCGCCGCAGGCTGCGCTTGTCGATGTCGACCACGGCCATCTGCGTGGTCGCGAGGATCGCGGGCTTCGACTCCGGAGCCGCTTCGCGGGCCCGCACCTCGTAGCCGATGGTGAAGTCGACGCTGCGGTTCGACGCGATGTACATGCCCACCTGGACCGGCGAATCCTCGTGGTACAGCTGCGCCTTGTACTTGATCGCGACGTCGGCGATGAAGGCGCTCTTGATCAGCGGCGCGTACTTCTCGCCGGCGGAGAGCAGCCATTGAATGCGCGCCTCCTCCAGCAGCGTCACCATCCGCGCGTGGTTGACGTGGCCCAGCGCGTCCATATCCGACCAGCGCACGGGAACGTGTGCGGTGAAGGCGAACTCGTACCTGCCGAGGCTCACCGCCGCCACCCCGTGGCGAAGGCGAGGAAGGCGTCGTTCTCCTCGGGATCGGTCACGGTGACGCGGACCCCGGCCCCGTCGAAGCCCCGGACCAGAAGGCCCGCCTCGGCGGCGTCGGCGGTGAACCGCAGGGCATCGGCGCCCAGGGGCAGCCAGACGAAGTTCGCCTGCGTGTGCGGGACCTCGAATCCGGCGCCCAGCAGCGCCTCCCGGACGCGGGCGCGTTCGGCGACGACGGCCTCGGTGCGGGCGAGCAACTCGTCGCCCGCGTGCAGCGAGGCGATCGCGGCGGCCTGCGCGGGGACGCTGACGGAGAAGGGGAGGTGGACCTTGGTGAGCGCGGCGATCAGCTCCGGATCGGCGATGGCGTAGCCCACGCGCAGGCCCGCGAGCCCGTAGGCCTTGGAGAAGGTGCGCAACGCGATCACGTTGCGGTGCCGGGAGATCAGGGCGGCACCGTCGATGCGCTCGCCCGTCTGCTCGTTGGCGCGGTGGTACTCGTAGTAGGCCTCGTCGAGGGCCACGACGACGTGGGGCGGCACCTTCTCCAGGAACGCCTCGAGCGCCTCCGCGGAGACCGTCGTGCCGGTCGGGTTGTTCGGGTTGCAGATGAAGATCAGGCGCGTGCGGTCGGTGATCGCGGCGGCCATCGCATCGAGGTCGTGTTCGTGGTCGGCGGTGAGCGGGACCTGGACCGGCGTCGCGCCGACGACCCGGGTGACGATCGGGTAGGCCTCGAAACTGCGCCACGCGAAGATCACCTCGTCGCCCGGACGGCAGGTGACCTGCACCAGGTCCTGGCACAGCGCCACGGATCCGCAGCCCGCGTGCACCTGTTCCTCGGTGGCGCCCGTGAGCTTCGCCAGCTCGGCCTTGAGTGCCGTGGCGCCGTTGTCGGGATACCGGTTCGCGCTGCGCAGCACCTCCGTGAGGGCGGCGGCGACGGACGGCAGCGGGCCGTCGACGATCTCGTTGGAGGCGAGCTTGATCGCACCGGGCGCGGACTTCCCCGGGACGTACGCGGGGAGGGCGTCGAGATCGGAGCGGATGCTCAGCGGCGCGGGGCGGGACGGGTTCTCAGTGGCCACCACGCCAGGGTAGACCGCCGGTTCGCCCCGGCGGAGCACCGAGGCCGGTCGCGGCGACCGGCCTCGGTGTCAGTACTGCGGTGCGTCAGTCGCCCGAGAGCTTGTCCTTGAGGGAGTTCGCCTCGCCCTTGACCTTGTCGCCGAACTCGGCGGCCTTCTCCTTGGCGGTGGCGGCGGCCGAATCGATGTCGCCCTGCACCTTGCTGGCGGCCTCCTGGGCACGGCCCTTCAGATCCTCGGCCTTGCTCTTCGCGTCGTCTGCGAAACTCATGTCGTTGCCTTCCGGTGAACACGATGTACTGACCCGAGGACGGCCCCCGAGGCTTTGATTGTGCAAGAGCAGGGGCCGTCCCGCTGGGTGAACGTTTGCAATCGCGTCCCACCTGGGCGGATTCAGTTACCGGTCAGCTTGTCCTTGACGGCGTCGACGCCCTCCTTGACCTTGTCGGCCGCGTCCGCGATCTTCTCCTTCGCCGCCGCGAGGCCCTGATCGGCCTGGCCCTCGGCCTTGAGATCGTCATCGCCGGTGGCCGCGCCCGCGGCCTCCTTCGCGCGACCCTTGAGGTCCTCGGCCTTGTTCTTGGCGTCGTCTGCGATTCCCATGCCTATGTCCTCTCGGAGATCGTTCGGTGTTCCTCTTCTCGGGGGCGTTCCCCAAGTCCTTTGTCGCCCCGCCGGTCGTTCACCAGGATCTGGAAGCCGACGTCGGGGTTGGTGGCCGCGGTGACCTCGCGTCGTGCTGCCGACGCGAGCGCCGTCAGGTCCTCGACCGACGCGTCGGGGACGACGCTGACCGCCATCCGGACGATCGGCCGGCCCTTCTCCACGACGGTCGACGGCCGGGCCCGGCGGATCAGCGGGCTCCGCGACAGGTCCGCGGCGACCGCGTCGCCGACCCGGCCCAGGTCGACGGTGCCGCCACCGTCGGTGGGGACGGTGCGCGTGGACGCGCTCCGCAGGTGCCGCACCAGCAGCCACAGCGTGCCGAGGATCAGCACCACGCCGGCTGCGCCGATCACGGCGGGCCACCACGGTTCGTCGGGCAGCCGCGTGATGGTCGCGGTCGACACCCGGCGGGTGGCGTCCGTGGCCGTGCGCTGGCCGAGCCGGTAGCCGAGGGCCCAGAGGCCCCCGCCGAGCAGGACGATCCCGACCAGGCCGGCGACCAGCCGGTCGATCACGCGGGTCGAGGTCTTCATCGGGCCACCTCCTCGGCGGTGCGGCGGTCGGCGGCGATGCGCCGGCTGAACCAGAGGTCGTCGGTCACCGGCGCGTGGCTGCGCCGCCGCGGTTTCACGGCCGCGATGAGCAGCACCAGGCCCAGCACGATCGCACCGATCGTCGCCGGCCACGCCCACCAGGCCCACTGCACGTCGTCCGCGATGCGGGGGACCGTGTCGAGCCATCGGTGGCCCGCCACCCATCCCAGCGAGACGACGGTGTCGCGCACGGCGAGGACGCCGAGAGCCAGGACGCACAGCAGGAGCGGAACCGTCGCGATGCTCGCTCCGGCGGTCCGGCGGGGCGCCTGCTTGCGCAGGGTCCGTGCCGCCGTCGGCTCCTCCCGCTCGGGGAGGGGGCGTCGGTGCGCGAACGCGGCGGCGGAGGTCGTGCGCTCGTCGCTGATGCGGGTGATGTGCACGTGGACGTCCTCCGGGGTGGAACCGAGGCTGCGGGCGAGTTCGTCATCGATGGCGGTGCGCACGGACGGGACCAGGCGGGCGGCGTCGAGCGGCCATTCGGCCGCGATCTGCACGTCGACGTCGTTCCGGTCGCGATCGGCGAACCGGACGGCCGGGAGCTGCCGGGTCGCCAGCCCCCGGCGGCGTTCGGTGCCGGGCACCGTCAGGACGGCGTGCTCGATCAGCTTGCGCCGCACGCGGTCGTCGATCACGGTGCGACCCCGGTCGGCGGTCTCGACCGCCCGCTCCGCGCCCGACCGGCCGGGTGCATCGGTGGCGTCGGGTGCGGTATCGGGAGTGACCGATTCGGTGGTCATGGTCAGCTCCGGTCGCGCCGCCGCAGAGCGGTGAGGTCGATCAGGCCGTCGAAGTGGGCACCCACGGCCATGCCGGCCACCCCGAGGACGATCGCGAGCAGGAAGCCGACGAGCCCGCCGACGACGACGGCGATCGCCACCAGGAGGCCGATCACGCCTCCCCAGACGGTGAAGTTCCCTGGTGTCATGCGGTGTACTCCTTCGAAGAAGCGGACTCCGGGAGGTCGGAGACCACGATGTCGGACACGACGACGTCGACGGGGACCCCCGCAGCGTCGGTCGCCGCCCGTCGGACCCGGTCCGCGAGGTCGACGAGGTCGATGTCGCGGCGGAACTCGAGGACGACGCAGACCTGCCCGCCCTCGTCGTCGAGGCGGATCCCGCGGACCGTCCGGCCCGGCAGGTGGGTAGCGGGCGAGCCGGGGCCGCCGGCGTGGACGTCCACGACGCCGTCGATGGCCGTCACCGCGGCGACGACCCCGTCGACGCGCGCTGCGTGCGCCTTGCTCACTGGACTCGCGGCTCGGTCGAGGTCTCCTCGGCGGCCTCGTCGTCGTCGGCGAAGTGGACGTCGTGGACGGTGACGTTGACCTCGGTCACTTCGAGGCCGGTCATCGTCTCGACGGCGTCGATGACGTTGCTGCGGATACCCGCGGCGAGATCGTGGATCGCGACACCGTACTCGGCGACGATCGCCACATCCACGGCCGCCTGCTTCTCGCCCACCTCGACGGTGACGCCCTGCGTCAGATCGGGCGCGCCGGGGAGGGTCTCACGAATGCGGCCGACCACGCGGGCGGCCTGGCCGCCGAGGTCGTACACGCCGTCGACCTCGCGCGCCGCGATGCCGGCGATCTTGGACACGACGATGTCGGCGATGCTCGTGCTGCCGCGACCGACCTGAGTGGAGACCGCGGAGCCCGGCTTGCCGGCCGTCGGCTCGTCGGTGGCCGCTGCGGAGGGCTTGGTGGTGGTCGAGGTCATCTTCCGTCTCCTTGTGTCGACTGATGTACCGGGATCCGTTCCGGCACACTAGGTGAGTCGCCGGCTCTCGGAGATCGGCACGCGATTGTGACCCATCTCACATCAGGAGGGTGGTTGTTCGACTCGGAGCTGCTGCCGTCGCTGTCCGACGAGACCCTGACCCGGCGCGCCCAGAGGGGTGACGCCGCGGCCTTCGACGTGCTCGTGCAGCGCCACGCGCCCGCGCTGCACCGCTTCGTCGCGCGGACCATGCCCGAACGCAGCGATTGCGACGACATCGTGCAGGAGTCGCTCATCGCGGCCTGGAAGGCGCTCCCGAATTTCGCCTACCGGTCGAGCCTGCGGACCTGGCTGTTCTCGATCGCGGCCCGGAAGACCGCTGACGTGCTGCGTCGTCGCGCGCCGGTCGTCGATTCGGAGGTCGTGGACGAGGCCGTGGCGAGCGGGCCCGGGCCCGTGGAGAAGGCGACCGACCGGGACTTCCTCGACGCGCTCGGGAGGGAGCTCGCTCGGCTGCCGTACCCGGCCCGTGCGGCGTGGTGGCTCCGGGAGGTCGACGGACTCTCGGTCGCCGAGATCGCCGGCGTCCTGCGGACCACCGAGGGATCGGTGCGCGGGCACCTGCAGCGGACGCGGCAGCGCCTCGCCGACGCGCTGGGGGAGTACTGGCCATGAGCGATCCGACGCGGCCCGCGGAAGCGGGAACGTTGTGCAATCCAACGCGACGTGGTCACACTGGGGGAGCGATGAGTTTCAGGCGAGTGGAGAGTGGCCACGCCGAACCGGCGCAGGCCACCGATTGGATAGCCGACGCGACACGTCGGCTCGCAGGGCTGGCCGGACCCGGGTCGGCGGCGCCCGAGGTCGACCCCCGCTGGGGTGCCGACGCCGTCGAGCGGCTGCGTGCCGCCGTCGCGCTCCAGGTGTCGGGACTGCCCCGTCGCTCCCGCGCGATCGAGACGGTGCGGCCGGGGATCGCGGTCACCGAGCTCGCGCTCTCCAAGGCCGTCACCGCGGCGCTCTCGGATGCCGCCGCCGCCGAGGCGGCGGCGGTCGCGGACGTGGCTCTGGATCTCGCGGGCGCCCGGCTGACCGCCGTGCACGTCCACCTCGTGGCCGTCGGTGCGGACGGACGATCGCGGTCGCTGCTCGACGGTGGCGACCGACTGCGCGCGCTGGCGGAGGACGTCGTGCGGAGGATGATCGGCGACGCGGACGTGCGCGTCGACCTCACGTGGGAGGACGTCCTGACGCCCGAGCCGATCTGATCGCCCTGATCGCCCGCGCGGGCCCCGATGGGGACTGACCTGCTGTTTTGTGGGTTGCGGGGAGGTTGTGTAAAGTAGCTGCTCGGCGGTTGCGCGTGACCCGTAAGGATCGCTCGCGCATCGCGTCCGATTTGGAGGCGTGCCAGAGCGGCCGAATGGGACTCACTGCTAATGAGTTGTCCGGCCAACACCGGACCGGAGGTTCAAATCCTCTCGCCTCCGCCACGTCGGTCTTCGGGCCGGCGAGAATTGAATATGGGTATGCGCCCGTAGCTCAGTGGATAGAGCATCTGACTACGGATCAGAAGGTCAGGGGTTCGAATCCCTTCGGGCGCACAGAGGTCAGGTCCGGTTTCCAGCGATGGAAACCGGACCTGATTCGTTTCCGGGCACACGCCGGTCCTCGCTGCACGGCGGTCCTACGCGGAGCGCGGCGTACTCGGCCCCTGCGCCAGCAGGAGTGCCTCGACGACCCGCAGGGGCATCGTCCGCCGGGCCCCGCCGTCGAGGGGTTCGAGTTCGACGTAGCTGAACGGCGCGTGCCGGATCGCCGCGACCCGACAACCGACCCGTCGGCCCGCGCCGACATCGATGACGACGTGCGTACCGAGGCCGATCATGCGCTCGCCCGGGACATCGACAGGTGGTGGTGTCCGCCGGTCAGTACCGCGTCACACGCCCGCGGGAGGTCGCCGAAGACCCACGGCGGGCGACCGTCGTTGACGCGGTCGAGGAGGTGATCGACGCGGCGGCCCGCGACGACGGCGCAGCACAGATCCCGGGAGAACGCGATCTGCGGCAGTCCGATGACGATCCACAGTGCGCCGAGGCCGATGAAGTGGAGCTGCGACAGGTCGATCACGATGTCGTTGCGCTGATTGAACTGGCACTGCACGCTGCGGGCGACCTCGCGGGTGTTCGAGGCGTCGATGAATCCGGTGACGGAGAGTATCGCCGGCGACGTCGAGGTACCGCGCTGCACGGCGACCCGGTGAGCACGGGCGGAGGTGGGGGATGCGGTCGACCCGGAAATTGGTGAACTCATACGGCTCCCGTGGGTGGTGCGTTTCGGCGTGGGCCTACCTGGCCGCACGGGCGGGGAAACGCGAACTCGGGGCTGTGTCGATCAACCGATTCGAGCGTATCAAGGTTCGAGGCCGGTGCATACGGGTCGAGCCGCATCGCCGAGAATTCCGGCCCCGGTTCTGTAACGTGTTCTAGAAATCGACGCGGGACGGTGGCTGGTGCATGAGTGAGTGGGATCTGTCGGCTGAGGTGGTGGTGGTCGGCTACGGCGGCGCCGGCGTCGTGGCCGCGCTGGCGGCGCGCGAAGCCGGCGCGGACGTGCTGGCGCTGGACCGCTATCTGGGCGGCGGCGCGACGGACCTGTCCGGCGGCATCGTCTACGCCGGGGGCGGCACCTGGGTGCAACGTGCGGCCGGGGTCGAGGACACCGTCGACACCATGTACGCCTACCTGCGGGGCGAGGTGGGCGAGGTCGTCTCCGAGGCCACGCTCCGCAGCTTCTGCGCGGGCTCGCCCGCCATGATCGACTGGCTCACGGGGCACGGCGTGCCCTTCGATCCGTCGTCGTGCCCGTACAAGACCTCGTACCCCACCGACGACTACTACCTCTACTACTCGGGGAGCGAGAACTCCTTCCCCGACCGCGCCGTCCCCCGCCAGCGCGGGCACCGCGCCCACGGCCCGGGGGTCTCGGGCAAGGCCTTCTACCGGCCCCTCGCGGCGTCGGCCGCGCGGGCGGGTGTGCGGGTTCGGACCGGCACGCGCGTCACCGATCTCGTCCTGGAGGAGGGCCGCGTCGTCGGCGTCGAGGCCGTCACGCTCGACGGTGCGCCGCCCGCCGTGCTGCGCCGGTTCGCCGCGCTCACGAAGCTCTCCGCGAAGCCCGGCGTCTACCACCAGGGATTCCGATCCGTTCTACAGGCGCTCCTGGACCGCCTCGAGCGCCGCCACGGCCGCACCATCCGCATCCGCGCGACCTCGTCGGTGATCATCACGACCGGCGGCTTCATCGCGAACCGCGCCATGGTCGCCGCGCACCGGCCCGACTTCCCCTGGGACGAGGGCCTGCCGCTGGGTACCGCCGCCGACGACGGCAGCGGAATCACGATGGGGTGCAAGGCCGGCGCCGCCGTCGACAAGATGGACCACATCTCCAACTGGCGGTTCATCGGCCCGCCGAGCGCCTTCTTCGCGGGCCTCGCCGTGGGGAGCGACGGCCGCCGCATGATCGACGAGTCCCGCTACGGCGCCGCGCTCGGCGACGCCCTCGCGACCCGCCCCGACCACCGCGGCTGGCTCCTCGTGGACGCACCGCTCCTCGCCGAGGCGCGCAGGCAGATCCCCCAGCAGTCCACCTGGTTCCAGCGCCTGCAGACCGAGCGGCTACTGCGGCTCGGCGCCACCCGGGGCGCCACGCTCGACGAGGTAGCCACGCGGGCGGGCGTCGATCCCGCTGCGCTGCAGAGCACCGTCGACGCGCACAATCGCGCCATCGAAGACGGCGTACCCGACCCGTTCGGCAAGCCCGACGCGGTCCGCCGGCCGATCGGTGCCGGCCCGTTCACGCTGCTCGACATCTCCTTCCGCGCCCGGACCACATACCCCATGCCGATGCTCACTCTCGGGGGGCTCGTCGTCGACGAGGAGACCGGGGCCGTGCTCCGGCCCGACGGTGCGCCGGTGCCGGGTCTGTTCGCCGCCGGCCGCGCGGCGGTCGGCATCTGCTCCGATTCCTACGTCAGTGGTCTCTCGCTCGCCGATTGCGTCTTCTCCGGCCGGCGGGCGGGTGCACACGGAAGCTGACGGCGCACGGCGGAAAGGGCTGCGCACGCGGGTGATCCGCCGGACCCGGCCTCAGCGTGGTGTCGCTGCGTTACCGTCGAGGGAGGCGAAGGGAGTGGGCATGGACGAGCGGGTCGAATCGACTCCCGCGGCACGGGAGATGCTGCGGGAGCTGTGGGACGGCAACGGCGCGCTCCTGATCCACCAGAGCGGCGGCTGCTGCGACGGTTCCGCCCCGATGTGTTTCGCCGTCGACGAATTCCGCGTGGGCGACGCGAACGTGCGGCTGGGCACCGTCGACCTGGAGGACGGACGGGCGGTTCCGGTGTGGGTCTCCGACGGAGAAGCGCGGGTGTGGGAGAACAGCGTGCTGATCCTGGACCTCGAGCCCGGGCGTGCCGCGGGCTTCTCCCTGGAGGGTTCGACGGGGAAGCGTTTCGTCTCGCGGGTGCGGATCGTCGGCGCCGACGGTGCCGCCTGCCCTGTGCCCAGGAGCTGAGCCGCGCGCGGTCGTCCGGGCCGGGTTACCGTCAGTCGTGAGGCTTGCGAACGACGAGCCGCGGACGGAGGGGCGCGTGCCCGAGCAGTACGACATCGACAGCGAAGCGGCGATCGAGCGGCGCGAGGCCGGTCTCGAGGTGCTGGCCGGCATCGACGGCGAGGACGCCCGCACCGTGATCGACGGCCTGGCGGAGGTGAGCCCCGCGCTCGCGCACCACATCGCGGCGTGGGGTTTCGGGGAGATCTACGCGCGGCCCGGTCTGGACCCGCGCAGCCGACAGCTGGTGACGCTGGGCATCCTCACCGCGCTGGGCACGGATCCGCAACTGCGCGTGCACATCAACACCTCGCTCAACGTGGGGATCACGCGCGAGGAGATCACCGAGATCTTCCTGCACTCCGCGCTCTACGCGGGCTTTCCCCGGGCGATCAACGCGACGCTGGTCGCGCGGGACGTGTTCGCGGAACGCGACCGCGGCTGACCAGATCCGCGATCCGTCGGTCGCCGCGCGCCCAGGAGTCGGGTGGCAGCAGCGCCAGGCCCACCGCCAGCCCGGCGAGGCCGACCGCGAAGCCCGCCGCGGTGTCCGAGAACCAGTGCACGCCGAGGTAGAGGCGGCTCGCCGCGACCGCGCCGATGACGACCGCGGGAACGAACAGGGCGAGCAGACGCCGTCGCGCCGACCACCCGGCGGTGACCGCCACCGTCGCCGCGAGGAGCAGCGCGGTCGTGCCGGTGACGTGGCCGGACGGGAAGCCGTAATCCGTCTCGTTGACCAGGTGATCGACGACCGGGGGACGCTGCCGAGCGAAGACGTACTTCAGTGCCAGGGTCGCCGCCGAGGCGAACGCCGTCGAGCTGAGCACGAAGAGCGCGGCGGAGGCGGACCGTCGCCACGCCAGGAGCGCCGCCGCCACGAGCCCGAGGGCGATCGTGCCGCCGGGTGAGAAGACGTCCGTGAGCAGGGTCATCACGGACGTGGCGGCGGCGTCGCGATGCTCGACCATCTCCTCCAGCACCTCGCCGTCGGCGTCGGTGACCGGCTTCCAGCCGACGAGCAGACCGAGGACGACGACGCCGACGAGGAGCGCGGCCGCGGCGGCGAGCAGGGCCCGGCCGCGGCCGGTGAGGGAGTTCATCCGACCAGAATGCCCGCGCGAAAGTCGTTCGGGCAACCCAAGACCGGGTAAAGCGCACCTCATGACCGGGTGCTCACGGGGTAGCGTGGGCACCGTGAGGAAGCGACTGAGGCGGGCGCGCGCCGCGCGGCTGCAGAGCGACACGCTGTACGCGGACGTCTCGGAATGGCAGCCGCCGCTGCCCGAGAAGTACCCGTACCGGTGGGTCGCCATTCGCTCCAACGACGGCACCTACCGCGACCGTCGGTTCGCCGAGAACTGGGACACGGTGCGGCGCATGCTCGACGACGGGCGCCTGGTCGGCGCGATCGTCTACGCCGTGGTGCGGCCGAACTGGGAGGAGAGCCTCGCCGTGCACGTGGAGATGCAAGGCGAGGATCGCGCCGACGTGGTGACGATGGCGGACGCGGAATCCTGGGGCGGGCAGATCGTCGGCGACCACTCGGACGCCTTCAACGGCTTCACCCGGGGCGCCTCCGAGTGGCGCGGCGGCGGCGCCGACCCTCGCCCCACCCGCTGCATCGGCTACCTCAACCCCAACGACATCGGGATCTGGCCGACCCTCCCCGAGATGCCCTTCGTCGTGCCCTCGTACGGCGCACTGCCCGACTTCTCGCGCGCGCCGGAGCTGGGGCGTCGCTTCGCGATCCACCAGTACACCGACGGCAGCGGCTACGGCAACGGGCTGCCCGAGGGCTACGGCCGCGTGCGGTGCGACATGAACGCCGCCAACGGACTCGATCCGTGGCAGTTGGGGGACCTGCTCGGCACCACCACCATTCCGGTGGACTGATTCACTCGTACACCGTGTCGGGCAGCGTGGGCATGCGAGCGTTCGTGGCGCGACTCGGCGAGAACGGTGTTCGCGGCGGGACGATCTGCGATGCCGTCGTCGGGGTCACTGCCGCCCACGCCGAGGTGCCGCTGTTGACGCGCGACCGCCGGGCGGGAACGCCCGGACACGCGAGCGGCGCCGCCCCCGGATCGGGAACGGCGCCGCGGACACCCTCACCAGGTGCGGTCCGGGGACGGGATCAGAAGAAGCCCTGCGCGCCCGGCGCGTACGAGACCAGCAGGTTCTTGGTCTGCTGGTAGTGATCGAGCATCATCTTGTGGTTCTCACGGCCGATGCCCGAGTCCTTGTAACCGCCGAACGCCGCGTGCGCGGGGTACTGGTGGTAGGTGTTCGTCCACACGCGGCCCGCCTGGATGTCGCGGCCCGCACGGTAGGCGACGTCGCCGTTGCGCGACCAGACGCCGGCGCCGAGGCCGTAGCGGGTGTCGTTGGCGATCTCCATCGCGTTGTCGTAACCGTCGAAGGACGTCACTGCGAGGACCGGGCCGAAGATCTCCTCCTGGAAGATCCGCATGCTGTTGTCGCCCGAGAAGATCGTGGGCTGCATGTAGTAGCCGCCGGACAGGTCGCCGCCCAGGTCGGCCGCCTCGCCGCCGGTGACCAGCGTCGCGCCCTCGTTCTTGCCGATGTCGATGTAGGAGAGGATCTTCTCCAGCTGCTCCTTCGACGCCTGCGCGCCGATCATCGTGTCGGTGTCCAGCGGATCGCCCTGGATGATCGACTTGGTTCGGATGGAACCGAGCTCGAGGAACTCGTCGAAGATCGGCTTCTCCAGCAGGGCGCGCGACGGGCAGGTGCACACCTCGCCCTGGTTCAGCGCGAACATCGTGAAGCCCTCGAGGGCCTTGTCCTGGTAGTCGTCGTTCGCGGCCATGACGTCCTTGAAGAAGACGTTCGGGCTCTTGCCGCCCAGCTCCAGGGTGACCGGGATCAGGTTGTCGGCGGCGTAGCCGGCGATCAGCTTGCCCGTCGTGGTTTCACCCGTGAAGGCGATCTTGCGGATGCGCTTCGACGAGGCGAGCGGCTTGCCCGCTTCGAGGCCGAAGCCGTTGACGATGTTCACCACGCCCGGGGGCAGCAGGTCGCCGATGAGCGAGAACAGGTAGAGCACCGAGACCGGGGTCTGCTCGGCGGGCTTGAGCACGATCGCGTTGCCCGCGGCCAGCGCCGGCGCCAGCTTCCAGACGGCCATCAGGATCGGGAAGTTCCAGGGGATGATCTGGCCGACGACGCCCAGCGGCTCGTGGAAGTGATAGGCGACGGTGTTCTCGTCGATCTCCGAGAGCGAGCCCTCCTGCGCGCGCAGGCACGAGGCGAAGTAGCGGAAGTGGTCGATCGCCAGCGGGATGTCGGCGTTGAGGGTCTCGCGGACCGGCTTGCCGTTCTCCCAGGACTCGGCGACCGCGATGGCCTCGAGATTGGTCTCCATCCGGTCGGCCATCTTGTTCAGGATGTTCGCGCGGACCGTAGGGGAGGTCTTGCCCCAGGCGGGGGCCGCGGCGTGGGCGGCGTCGAGCGCCAGCTCGATGTCCTCCGCGGTGGACCGGGCCACCTCGCAGAAGGTCTGCCCCGTCACGGGCGACGGGTTCTCGAAGTACTGGCCCTTGACCGGCGCGACCCACTCGCCGCCGATCAGGTTGTCGTAGCGGGACTGGTAGCTCATGAGCGAGCCGGCCGCGCCGGGACGTGCGTAAACGGTCATGGAGGACCTCCAGAGAGTGCGTGATGTCAGTCACAGTCCACCGTACGCAGTGACCGTTGCAACACCGTTGCAGTCGGTTGCATCCCCGATCGGGGCAGGTCAGGCCAGGTCGATGGCGATCGCCGCGAGCCGGCCGTCGGCTTCTGCGCGCGCCCGCGCGTCGCCGTGGGCGCGCAGCACCCGCCAGCCGTGCTCGTCGTCGCGGGCGTCCGGCAGGTCGAGCCACCGGCGCAGGAGACCCAGGTCCCGGCTCGCCATGACGGCCGACCGCAGGCTCTCGGCGAGCTCGGTGCGCAGGCGCGCGACGCCGGGCGCCGCCGAGTTGGGCAGCAGAGGGCCGCGGTAGACGGCGAGCGCGTCCGCGACGCGGCCGGCCCGGATGGCGCGCGCGGCGTCGTCCGCATCGGAGTCCAGCGAGCCCAGCAAGCGGTACGGGCGCGAGCCCAGGAGATCGGCGCCGACCGTCTTGCGCAGCCGGGAGACCTCCGCGCGGACCGTGACCACGTCGAGGTCCCGCTCGTCGAGCAGTAGGGCCAGGTGATCGGCGGTCAGGCCCTCCGGATGCCGGGCCAGCAGCGCCAGGATGTCCGCGTGCCGGCCCGTGAGCGGCACGTCGCGGCCGTCCTTCTCCAGCACCGGCCGGCCGCCCAGCAGCCGCAGCCGCGGCGAGGCGGCCGGGGTGGGCGGGGCGAGTCGGAGGATCGCCAGCTGTCCCTCGACGGCCAACGCCGCGGCGCGCACCAGGGCCAGGGCGTGCGGCGAGGCCACCTCGGGGCCGCCGGTCACGTCGAGCACGCCGATCGGTGCCCGGGTCACCGGATCGTGGACGGGGACCGCCGTGCAGTTCCAGCGATGCGCCCGCCGGGCGAAGTGCTCCGACCCGGCGATCTGCACCTCGGTGTCGAGCGCCAGCGCGGTCCCCGGGGCGTTGGTCCCCGCGGCCGTCTCGCTCCAGTTCGCACCCGGGATGAAATTCATCGCGGCGGCCCGGCGGACGGCGGCACCGTCGCCCTCCACCCAGAGCAGGGTCCCGTCGCGATCGCCCACGGCCACCATCGCGCCGGCGGAATCGTCGACGAGGAGCCGCCGGATCACGGGCAGCACGCCGGACAGGGGACTGCGGGCGCGCAGGGCGTCGAGCGCACCGTCGCCCGACGGCGCCTCCCCGTCCGGGTTCACGCCCACGGCGCGGCTGCGCTGCCAGCTCTCGGCGATGAGGTGGCGCAGCTGCGATGCGCGCAGCGCGGACTCGTCGACCGCACCGTCGACGAACATGCTGTGCAGCCGCGCGGCCGCACCGGCGGACGCGACGGCTCGGGAACCGGTCACCATCGTGGAGACGACGATAGCCCGGAACGGGCGGTCACCAGCCCGGATCGCCCACGATCTGCAGGCTCACATAGGAGGGGTGCTCGGGGCTCAGTAGCACGGTCTGCTTGCCGAACCGGGTCTTCACCAGGTCCGGGACCGTCGCCAGGTAGCGGGGGACGCTGCCGGCGTAGACGTCGATGCGCAGCCGGTGGCCCTCGTCGAGCAGCGCATCGGTGGGCACCACGTCGACGTCGAGTTCGATGATCTCGCCCGGCACCACCCGCTGCTTGGCGGACCAGGTGAGCGGATGGCACGCGCTCAACAGCTCACCGTCGACGTCGAAGGTGCTGCGGGCGGGGTCGACGGCCCGGTTCGAGGCCAGCAGCGCGCCGCCGGAGAGGACCGTCGAGGTGCCGTCCGGCGCCACGTCGTTGACGGTCACGGTCCAGATCGCCTCCTCGCCCTCGCACTGCGTCACGAGGTGCACGTTGATCGCGCCGCTCAGCTGCACCGGGACGGCCGCGGGCGGCGAGGTGAAGGAGATCGCTCCGCGCTCCTGGAGTTGCGCGTTCTCGCACGCCGGGACGGCCTTCGTCAGGCCCGCCAAGACCATCGTCAGGTCGGGGGAGGCGAGGCCGCGCAGGTCGATCCGGGTGGACGCCGACGCGCGCCGTCGCGCCGGGAAGGTGGCGAGGCCACCGTCGTACCTGGTGTGCCCGGCCGTGCCCGACGGGTCCGGCGTCGCGTACAGCCGCTGCGTCCGGGCCCCGGGCCGGGGGAAGGCCTCGCCCGCGGTCCAGCCGCCGCCCTGCTGCTCCAGGGTGACGGGGCCGTACCGGTCGACGCCGTTGTCGATGTTCTTGAGCCAGCGGTCGTACCAGGCGCGCTCGAGCACGTCGATCCGCGGCGGCGCCTGGGTGCCCCCGAAGCCGGCGCCCATGTCGAAGTGATAGCCGTTCGTGATGACCATCTGCTTCCGGCCCGGGGGCAGGTTCAGGCGCTGGTAGGTGCGGGGCGTGCTGCGGCCGAAGAGGTCGTGCCAGCCGCCGAACAGGAAGGTGGGCGCGGTGATCGCGTCGATCTTCGCGTGCCGCTCGGTGAAGTACGGATTGTCGTTCACCCGCGGGTCACGGCCGGTGAGGACGCCGGAGACCACCGACGAGATCTCCGTCGCGGGCGAGACCAGCCGGCTGTGCAGCCAGCGGAAGACGTTGCCGTTGACGGTGTCGCGCAGCAGCGTGCGGGGGTTGTACAGCCACTTCAGGGCGTTCACGGCGCCGAGCCACAGCGGGATGAACACCGACGGGAGGCCGCCCGTGATGTAGATGTCCCGGACGATGTCCTCGCTGCCCTCGATCGCGAAGACCGCGCCGAGGCCCTCGGGCGCGTGCCCCGCGGCCTGCAGCGAGTTGATCGCGGAGTACGACCAGCCGCCCATGCCGAGCTTCCCGTCGCACCAATCCTGCGAGCGGGCCCAGCGCAACACCTCGACGGAGTCCTGCTGCTCGCGCGGGCCGAGGATCTGCCACACGCCGTGCGAGGTGCCGGTGCCGCGGACATCGACGATCACCTGCACGTATCCGCTGCGCACCAGGCGGCGGTTGATGCCGAAACCCTGCAGCAGGCCGCCCGAGAAGTCGACGGTGCCGCCCGTGAGCGCCTTCGAGGCGTTGGTCAGTGCCGGCCCGACGAACGCGGCATGGGTGGTCTCGTCGATCGCGTCGACGACCATCCGGTTGTAGGGGTTGAGGTTGAGGATCGCGGGGTAGGGCCGCTCGACGGGCACCCCGTCGAGCTCGGCCGGCCGCACGACGGTGGCCCGCAGCACCACCCCGTCGGACATGCGGATGTCGACGTTGCGGTCGATGTGCACCCGGGGATAGGTGAGCCGACCGTCGACGGCGTCGCGCCAGGCGAGGGCGTCGGCGCCGCCGGTGGGATCGCCGAGGGGCAGCGTGTGGTCGACGCGCGAGTGGTGCCGGCCGCCCGACGGGGCGGGCAGCGAGGGGCTGCGGTCCCAGAGCGGGATGCGCACGCCGGACAGCCGTGCGTTCGCTCTGCCGGATCGGCTGGTCACCATTGCAACCCCTTCCTTCAACCGTCAACCTAGAGCACGAGTGACGAACCTCACAAACCGCGGTGCCCGTTGTTGCAGATCCGATGCAGAACAGTTGCATTCCCGGCGGCTCTCGATCAGTGCGGATTCAGCACTCCGCACGCCGCCGGAAGGCCCGATAAGCTCGATCTCGCAATCGACCGTGCATGATTCGGAGGTACCCCATGTCGCTCACCACCACACTTCTCGACCCCGCGCGCCAGCCGGCCGTCGTCGCCGACTTCGCGTCGGTCGTCGAAGCCGAGGTGGGGGACAAGAGCGGGCTGTCCGGCACCGTCATCAAGACCGCGTACTCCGCGGTCAAGAAGGTCTCGCCGAACGTCATCGAGTCGGCGCTGACCAAGCTGCTGCCCGACTTCGCCGCCGCGCTCGACCCGTTCTGGACCGAGTTCCAGGCCCAGGGCCCCGGTGACTTCGGCCAGTTCCTCGCGGCCCGCGGCGACGCCGTCGGCGACGCGCTGCTCGCGGTCACCGACAAGAAGGCCGAGTCGACCAGCCAGCCGGCGCTGCGCAAGGCCTACTCGAGCCTGCGCGGCAAGGCCAAGGAGAACGTGGTCGCGGCGCTGCCCCGCGTCGGCGCAGCCGTGCAGAAGAACGCCGCCTGATCATGGGCAAGGTGCAGCTCCACGGCTCGGACCAGCTGACCACCGCGGTCGAGCACGCGTACAGCGCGACGGTGCCCGCGGGCGCCACCCTGCACGTCGCCGGTGTGGCGCCCCTCGATCAGGGCGGCACGACGCAGGCCCCGGGCGACGTCCAGGGCCAGGTCCGCGCGGCCGTCGCGAACCTGCGGGTGATCCTGGGCGAGCAGGGCGCGGAGCTGTCCGATGTCGCGCGCCTGACGGTCTTCGTCGCCGAGCACCTGCAGGTGGACCTGCAGGTCGCCGCGGAGACGCTGGCCGAGGTCTTCGTGGACCTGCCGCCGGTGTCGATCGTCGGCGTCAGTCGACTCCGGTACGACGACCAGGTGGTCGAGCTCGAGGCCGTCGCGGCCCTGTAACCGCGGTGCCGGCGTTCGCTCGGATGTGAGCGCCGGCACAGCGACGGCGGCCGGCGAGTGGTGGCCACAGGGGTTCGTTCGCACCGGATGCGAGGAGTTACCGTAGGGGCGTGAGTACCCCTTCATCCGCAGACGCAGTGGCCACCGTGATCACCGGCGCGAGCTGGCCCAGGATCCTCACCTGGCGTTCCGAGGACGGGAATCTCCTCGAGTCCGTCCGCGTGCAGCTCACCGGCGACCGGATCAAGGCCTACGGCCGCATCATCGCGGCACCGTCGTCCGACGGCCCGGCCTTCAACGCCTCGTACGACCTGGTCACCGACGACGAGGGCGTCACCAAGCGGCTCTCCGTGCACGCGCTCACCGCGGCCGGCGAGTCGCAGGTGACGATCGCGCGCGACGGCGAGAACCACTGGCTGGTGCAGGGCGCGCAGGGCTCGGAGCGGGGATTCTTCTCCGGCGCGCTGAGCGTCGACGTGCTCAAGTCCGCGTTCTTCAACGCGCTCACCATCCGCCGGTTCGACCTGCAGAGTCACCCGGAGGAGATCGACGTGCCCGTCGTGTACGTCGACCTGCCGAGCCTCGCGGTGAAGGAGACGGTCATCAACTACGACGGTGCCGCCGACGGCATCACCGTGATCTCCCCGATCAGCAGCTCCAAGGTCTCTGTCGACGCCGACGGCTTCATCGTCGACTACCCGGGCCTGTCGCGCCGCGTCGAGTAGGTCTCGCGCAGCGTCAGGGGAGGGCGGTGATCACGCCCCCGGAGTGACCGGCCTCCCGCAGCGCCCGCTGCCATCCCGTCCCGTCGAGAACCGGGGTGAACGGGGTGCGGCGGGCGTTCTCGTACCGCCGGCGCGCCGCGTAGCCGCGCGCGGTGATCTCGCCGACGGTGCCCTTCGCGGCGAGCTCGGCGCGCGCGGCGATGAGCTCCGCGATGGTGTCGTCCAGCGCGTCGAGCAGCGCCTCCGCGTTCGCCTCGCACATCGCGTTCACCAGTGACGGAGCCGTGCCGGCCACCCGCGTGACGTCGCGGAAACTGCTCGCGGCCAGCGAGAGGGCCAGCTGCTTCGCGGGCGGGTCGAGCTCCGCGGTGATTGCGACGGCCTCGGCCACGACGTGGACCGAGTGCGAGATCCGCGCGACGGCCGCGTCGTGCTCGGTGGATCCGGCGGGCACGACCACCGCGCCGCAGTCGAGCCCGACGGTCGCGGCCAGGCGCCATGCCTCCGCCGGCGTCTCGTCGTCGGCGGTGACCACCCAGGTCGCCCCGTCGAACAGCCCGGCGTCGGTGGCCTCCCAGCCGGAATGGGCGGTCCCCGCCATCGGATGCCCGCCGGCGTACCGCCCGGTCAGTCCGGCAGCGGCGACCCGTCGGGCGACGTCGCCCTTGACGCTCACCGCGTCGGTCAGCCAGGCGTTCGGGGCGTGCTCGGCGACGGCGGCGAGCACGCCGTCGAGCGCGGGGACCGGTACCGCGACGATGATGACGTGCCCGCCCTCGTCGGCGCGGCGCAGCGTCGCGGCCAGGTCCGTCGAGGCGTCGAAGCCCGCGGCCCCGGCGTCGTCGACGGCGGCGGCCGAGCGGTTCCATCCGTACGCCGGCCGACCGGCGCGGGCGAGCGCGCGGAGGATCGAGCCGCCGATCAGGCCGAGGCCGAGGACGCACACGGGAACGCCGGAATGAGGAGCACGCTGCACGGACACCCCGACAGCGTTTCACAACGGCGTGAGGAAGCCGTATGAGACGTGTCGCGGACGCGCGTTTACGGATACGGTTTCACCCATGGCCGCAGAGACCTCGCCGGAGCGCTACGACGACACCGACGGCTACGCCGTGGCCGTGACCCGTGAGGAGACCACCTGGACGGTGCACCTCCTCGACCCCGGTGCGCTGGGCAGTATCGCCAAAGCCGAGCAGGCACTCAAAGCGCTGCGCGCGACGGGAGCCGTGTTCGGCCTGCTCAACGTGGACGACGAGTACTTCGTCATCGTTCGTCCCGGCCCGTCGGGTACCCGGCTGCTGCTCTCCGACGCGACGGCGGCCGTCTTCGACGAGCTCGCCGTCCAAGCACTCGATCGGCTCAACGTCGAGGTGCCGGACATCGACCCCGAGGAGATCGAGGACACCGATCCGTGGCCCGAGGGCGACCTCGGCATCCTCGGCGACCTCGGCCTGGGCGAACAGGAGCTCAGCGTCCTGCTCGCCGACCCGGACCTCTACCCCGACGAGCAGCTGCAGGTGATCGCCGAGCGGCTGCAGTTCGACGGGGAGCTGGGCGCGATCCTCGATACCTTGGGTTGATGGCCTTTCTGGACCCCGAACGCGCGTCGATGTCGTTCGCGCTGGAGGCCGCGCGCCTCGCGGGACCGGCCGACGTGCCCGTCGGCGCGGCGGTGCTCTCCCCCAGTGGTTCCGTGATCGCGATGGCCGGCAATCGCAGGGAGGCGCTGGGTGACCCCACCGCGCACGCCGAGATCCTCGCGATCCGGGAGGCAGCCACACGGTTCGGCGACGGCTGGCGGCTCGAGGGTTGCACCCTGGCCGTCACCCTGGAGCCCTGCGCGATGTGCGCCGGCGCGCTGGTCTCGGCCCGTATCGCGCACCTCGTCTTCGGCGCCTTCGAGCCGAAGACGGGCGCGGTCGGGTCCGTGTGGGACGTGGTGCGCGATCCCCGCGTCACGCATCGCGTGACGGTGCGCGGCGGCGTCCGGGAGGCGGAATGCGCGGTGCTGCTCACCGACTTCTTCTCCCCGCACCGCTCCTGACCTGGCGATTTAACGCCTGAGTCGTCTTCCGGTAAAGTTTCGCGACGGTGGCGTGTCCGAGCGGCCGAAGGTGCAGCACTCGAAATGCTGTGTGCGGTAACCCCGTACCGAGGGTTCAAATCCCTCCGCCACCGCCACGGTTGAGCCGGGATGTCAGATCGCTGACATCCCGGCTCAGTCCATTTCCGGCCCTGGTTCTGCGGTACTCGTCGCCGATCCGATCCTTCAGGCATCGGCCTGAGCGGCGCCCGCGCCGGAGACTCCCAGGTCGCGCGACGAGCGCGCCGCAGGGGGCGACGTGCGTGCGCGAGCCGGGCGTACCGGTCGCCGCAGCCACCACTCGCAGAAGCCGAGCGCGATCAGCCAGCTCGGCCAGGCGACGATCGCGGGCCCCCACGCGTCCATGAACGACTCCGGCACCCCGGCGGCGTCGAGCACGAGGAAGGCCACCGGGCCCAGGATCCGATTGATGATCACCGAGTACATGAGCGCGGCGCTGCGCAGCATCCAGCGCCGGTGCGAGGTCACGTCGCGGCCGACGATGGCGCGGACGCCGAGCGCTGTGAACAGCAGCATGAGCGAGCCGAGCGTCACGTTGGACGCCGCGTTCACCGGCCCGAACGGAGTCACCGTGCCGATCGCGATGGCCGCGAGCCCGACGGGCAGCGCGCACGCGACGTAGATCCGGCCGGCGATCCAGTGGTACTTCGCGAACCAGCGACGGCCCAGCTGCACCAGTCCCGCGAGCATCGCGACGGACCCGAGCAGGATGTGCCCGACGAGCAGCCCGTAGTACCAGTCGGGCTGATCGTCGAGCGGGACGCGGCTGCCGCCCGTGAGGTAGGGAGGGAGGGAGTAGGCGAGGAAGACGAGCACCAGCAGGGCGCCCACCAGCAGTTTCTTCATGCGCGAAACGCTAGGGACGTGACGTGCGGGCCGGGATCACCCGCGCGGGTGGACCTGCGTAGTCCGCACGGGTGAGGCACCATGGATCGGGGGGATCCTTCGAGGAGGGACGATGAACGCCGACGGTGCCTGGGGCGCGCCCGATCTCGACCTTCCGCGCTACCTGCGCAGGGTCGGACTGCACGGGGCGCCGCCGCCGGACCTCGACGGGCTGTCGGCCCTGATCCGCGCCCACGCGACCACGCTGCCCTGGGAGAACTTCGACGCCGTGCGCGGCGTTCCGGGCGAGCTCACCATCGACGCCCTGCAGCGCCGCATGATCGACGGTCGCCGCGGCTACGGATGCACCGGCCACGTCCCGCTGCTCGCCGCGGTGCTGGAGCGCACGGGTTTCCGGTTCGGCGCCGCCTCGGGCCGGGTCCTCGTCGACGGACGACCGTCCGCGAGCACGCACGCACTGCTCGTCGTCGAGGTCGACGGTGCGCCGCACCTCGCGGAGGTCGGTTTCGGGGCGGTCCCGACGGCGCCGCTGCGCCTGGAGAGCGGGCTCGAGCAGGACGCCGACGGCTGGCGCTATCGGCTCACCGCGTCGACCGTCGGCTTCGGCGAGGAGTGGCAGCTCGACTTCCTCGACCCCAGCTCGGCGCAGTGGCGCCCGCAGTACCGGTTCGCGCTCGCCGACCGCACCTGGTCGGACCTGCGGATGACCAACTTCTACGTCGCGACCTCGCCGCACTCGCCCTTCCGCGGCCGGATCATGGCCGTCGTGAACCGGCCCGGCGCGCGGCATGTCCTCACCCGCGATGCGGTGATCACCACCCGCCCCGACGGCTGCAAGGAGTCCGTGCCGTACGCGGTGGCGGACCGTCGGGCGATCCTCGCCGAGACCTTCGCGCTCGACCTGCCCGAGGACGAGGCCGCCGCGCTCGCGGCCGTCAGTGGGAGCTGAAGAAGCCGATCGCCTTGTCGCCGCTGTCGCAGCGCGCGAGCATGCCCGGGGTCTGCGGGAAGGTGCAGTTCCAGCCGTCGACGGTGACGGGCTGCGCCATCGCGATCTTGGGGCTGAAGCCGTTGGCGACGCGCATCGCCTCGGCGCAGTCGACCTTCACGGTGCCCAGGGCGTGCACGTAGAGGGCCCCGTCGGGGCCGCGGGTCTGCCCGCACATCTCGGCGCGGTTCTCGGCCATCGTCGTCGTGGCCGACGGTGCGCCCGACGGCGCGGGGGCCGAGGCGGGATCGGACGAACTGCCGCAGCCCGCGAGGATCAGGCCGCACACTGTTGCAGTTGCGACAGCTGTGACAGGCGTTGCGAAGTGCTGAAATGCGGTCATGTCCTGCACGGTACCCGCCCGCCGGTGATGGACCTCACAAAACTGCCGGTCAGCGACATTATTGCGGGCGGCAACGATCGGTACACTCGAACTCGACCCGCATCGCGCAGCCCGTCGCGCCTCGACGACTCGGAGTGACTCGCATGGCACTGTTCCTGTACCGGCTGGGGAGGTTCGCCTACCTCAATCGCTTCAAAGTCATCGCGGCATGGCTGTTGATCTTCGTCGGCATGCTCGCCGGCGGCGCGCTCCTGAGCAAGCCCACCGTCGACAACTTCTCGCTGCCGGGCCTCCCGTCGGCCAAGGCGACGGACATCGTGTCCCAGAACTTCGGCGACAGCGGCGGCGACCCGTTCACCACCGCGTCGGCGACCATCGTCTTCCACGCCAAGGAGGGCAAGCTCACCGATCCGGCCGCCGCGGCGGGCATCGACCGGACGATCGCCGATCTCAAGAACCTCACCAAGGACGAGGACGGCCGCAAGGTCTCCGTGGTCCAGGACCCGGAGCTGCTGCACAACCCGACGGGCAAGCTGGATCCGGCGTCGCTCACCCCGGATCAGCGCTCGAAGCTCGAGGCGGTCACCGAGCAGGGCAAGACCATCGCGTCGACCAAGACGCAGGCGCAGAAGGACGCCGACGCGACGGCCACCTCGTCGGTGAGCCCCGACGGCAAGACCGCCAAGATCACGGTGGACTTCGTCGGCAAGGTCACCGACCTGCCGAAGGAACTGTCGGACGACATCACGAAGGCCCGCGAGGCCGGCGAGGCCGCGTCGAACGGCACGCTGCAGATCGAGGCCGACGGTTCCGCCGCTCGCGGCAATCCCGACATGGGCATGACCAGCGAGATCATCGGCATGATCGTCGCCGCGATCGTCCTGATCATCACCTTCGCCTCGCTCGTCGCCTGGGGCCTGCCGCTGATCAACGCGATCATCGCGGTCCCCGTCGCCATCGGCGGCGTCATGATCGCCACCCACTTCATCGAGCTCGGCACGTTCCCGACGGTCCTCACCTCGATGATCGGCCTGGCCGTCACCATCGACTACGCGCTGTTCATCGTCTCGCGGTACCGCCACGAACTGCGGCGCCTCGGCGCCACCACGAAGGAGCAGCGGGCCGAGGCCGCGGGTATCGCCGTCGGCACCGCCGGCACCGCCGTGATCTTCGCGGGCCTGACGGTGATCATCGCGCTCGCCGCCCTCGCGTTCATCGGCATGGACTTCCTCGGCCAGATGGGCGTCGCCGCCGCGTGGGGCGTCTTCATCGCCGTCATCGTGGCGCTGACGCTGCTCCCCGCCTTCCTGGGCCTCTTCGGCTCCAAGGTCTTCGCCGGCCGCGTCAAGGGCCTGCACCCGCCGGACACGGACCAGGGCGAGGGACGCGTCGCCAACGGTCTGCGCTGGGCCAACCTCGTCAAGAAGGTCCCCGTCGTCACCCTGGTCGCGGGCGTCGCGGTGCTGGGCATCCTGGCGATCCCGATGAAGGACATGAAGACCGCGCTGCCCGGCTCGGGCATGAGCGAGAAGAGCACTTCGGAGCGTCAGGCCTACGACCTGATCGCCGACGGCTGGGGCAAGGGCGCCAACGGCACCCTCCTGGTCGCGCTCGACGGTGCCGGGGCCCAGCCGAATCAGCGTCTCGCCGCGTACAAGCAGATCGTCGACCAGCTCAACAGCAACGAGGCCGTGGCGCCGCTGATCGCGAACGCGCAGCTCGCGCAGTTGGCGCAGGACAACAAGGCCGCCACCGTGATCGTGACGCCCAAGTCCGGGCCCAACGACGAGGACACCCAGAAGCTGGTGACCAAGCTCCGCACCATGGTCAACGGCGATTCCGGGACGATGGCCCGGCTCGGCGTCGACCTGGGCGTCGCGGGCAGCACCGCGATCGAGATGGACATCTCGGACAAGCTCGGTGACGCCCTGTGGATCTACCTCGGGATCGTGGTGGGCTTGGCGTTCCTGCTGCTGCTCCTCGCGTTCCGCTCGATCCTGGTGCCGCTCACCGCGGTCCTGGGCTTCCTCCTGTCGGTGGTCGCGACCTTCGGTGTGACGTCGGCGATCTTCACCGACGGCGCCCTGGGCCTCATCGACAACACGCAGCCGCTGGTGTCCTTCCTGCCGATCTTCCTGATCGGCATCGTCTTCGGTCTCGCGATGGACTACCAGGTCTTCCTCGTCTCGCGCATGCGCGAGGAGTTCGTGCACACCGGGGACGCGACCCAGTCCGTGGTGACCGGCGTGCAGTACGGCGCCCGCGTGGTGACCGCCGCGGCGATCATCATGATCTCGGTGTTCGCCTCGTTCATCCTCAACGAGCAGGTGTTCATCAAGGAGATCGGTTTCGGGCTCGCCGCCGCCGTGCTGCTCGACGCCTTCGTGGTGCGCATGGTGATCATCCCCTCGGTGATGACGCTGCTCGGCAAGTGGGCGTGGTGGCTGCCGAAGTGGCTCGACAAGATCCTGCCGAACGTCGACATCGAGGGCGAGGCGCTCGTCTCGCAGCTCGGCCGCGCCGACACGAGTGCGGACACCGCCGCGATCCCCGCGCAGGTCACGGCGGAGATCCCGGTGGCCACCGCGCCACTGGTCGCCGCGGGCCCGACGGACGTGCACGCCCGCGGTGCCGCGCGCGTGCAGACGGCCGGCGTGAACGGCCACGTCAACGGCGTCGCCAACGGATCCGAGCGGCCCACGGCCGCCCCGACCGCGCCCGTGCCGCTGGCGCCGGTGGGCGAGGACGAGCACGTCACCGCACCGAGCCCGGCGCAGGCCGACACGGAGCAGGTGGAGGCCGGGTCCGTCGCACCGGACACGGGCGAGTACCCGGTCGCACGGCCCGGCGTGCCGCGCCCGGATCACGTCGAGACCGGGCCGATCCGCCCGCGCGATCGCACCCGGGACGAGATCGCCCAGCTGCGCGAGCAGAACAAGGCGATCGCGGCGGAGCTCAGCGCGCTGCGGTCCGACTACCGCTCGATGGCGAGCCGCACCCGGCTGCAGAGCGAGCACATCAGCGACCCCACCCGCTTCGAGATCGAGGGTCGCCTCGACGGGCCCGACGGTCCGCTCGGGCGCGCCGGCCGGCTGCTCACGCCGCACGGCGAGATGCTCACGCCCGCCTTCATCCCCGTCGGTACGAAGGCGACCGTGAAGACGGTGCTGCCCGAGGCGGTCTCGGATCTGGGTGCGCAGGCGGTGCTCGCGAACGCCTACCACTTGTACCTGCAGCCCGGCCCGGAGATCGTCGAGCAGGCCGGCGGCCTCGCCGCGTTCATGAACTGGGACGGCCCCACCTTCACCGATTCCGGTGGCTTCCAGGTGATGTCGCTCGGCTCGGGCTTCAAGAAGGTCATCGATATGACGGGCGGCGAGGAGCTGCAGGGCGACGACGCCATCGCCGAGGGCAAGGACCGGCTCTCCCGCGTCGACGACGACGGCGTGACCTTCCGCAGCCATCTCGACGGCACGGAGCACCGGTTCACGCCGGAGGTGTCGATGCAGATCCAGCACCAGCTGGGCGCCGACGTCATCTTCGCCTTCGACGAGCTGACCACGCTGCACAATTCCCGTGCGTACCAGGTGGAGTCGCTGGAGCGCACCCGCCTGTGGGCGCGCCGCTGCCTCTCGGAGCACAACTGGCTCACCGCGCAGCGGCACGACGCGATCTCACTGTGGGGCGTCGTGCAGGGCGCGCAGTACGAGGATCTGCGGCGCAAGGCGGCCAGGGACCTGCGGGCGCTGAGCGAGGAGGACCGGCTCTCCGGCGGCCTCGGCTTCGGCGGGTACGGCATCGGCGGTGCTCTGGAGAAGGCGAACCTGTCGACCATCGTGCGCTGGGTGAACCAGGAGCTCGAGGAGGACAAGCCCAAGCACCTGCTGGGCATCTCCGAGCCCGACGACATCTTCGCCGCGGTGGAGCAGGGCATCGACACCTTCGACTGCGTCTCCCCGTCGCGGGTGGCGCGCAACGGTGCGATCTACTCGCTCGACGGCCGCTACAACGTGACGAACTCGCGGTTCAAGACGGACTTCCGCCCGCTGGACCCGGAGACCGAGAACTTCACCTCGCAGTACACGCGCGCCTACATCCATCACCTCTTCAAGGCGAAGGAGAGCCTGGCGGCCACGCTCTGCACCATCCATAACGAGCAGTTCGTCGTCTCGCTGGTCGCGAAGATCCGCCAGTCGATGCTCGACGGCACGTACTGGGACTTCAAGGAGGAGTTCCTGGGTCGCTACTACAAGGGCACCCAGCAGCACCTCGCCAAGTCCGACTAGGCGCGGACGTCCGGTCACCGGTCCCCGTGCTCACGGGGACCGGTGATCGCGCATTCCGGGCTCGTGCGCCCCGGCCGCGCACCGTAGGATTCGGACATGGCCCACGTCGTCGCGTTGCCCGTCTGCGACGGGATGACGATGCTCGAGTACGGGACCGTGATCGAGGCGCTCGGCTTCGCGTGGAACGACCTGCCCTCCCTGGGCTACGACGTGCGCGGCTGCGGCCCGGCCGACGGGGTGCGCACGCTCGGCGGCGCGGTCCTGCGCCCGTCCTTCGGCCTCGACGAGATCGCCGGCGCCGACACGGTGATCGTCACCGCGGTCTCGGACCCGCGGATCGATGCGAACCCGGAGTGGCACGAGCCCCTGCGCGCCGCGGCGGCGAACGGAGCGCGGATCGTCTCGATCTGCACGGGCGCCTTCGCGCTCGCGGCGGCCGGCCTGCTCGACGGGCGGCGCGCCACTACCCACTGGCGCCGTGCGGGCCTGTTGCAGTTCCGCTTCCCGCGGGTGCACGTGACGCCCTCGGAGCTGTACATCCAGGACGGACCGGTACTCACCGGCGCGGGTTCCGCCGCCGGTCTCGACCTGTGCCTGCACCTGATCCGCAGCGACCACGGCGCGGGCACCGCCAACGAGGTCGCACGCCGCCTCGTCGTCGCGCCGCACCGCGACGGCGATCAATCGCAGTTCGTCAACATCGATACGCTGCGGCCCGATATGGACAAGCGCTTCGCCGACTTCCTCCAGGGCCTCGCACACGGTATCGGTGGCGTGAAGGGCCTCGACGACATGGCGGCCCGCGCCGGTGTCTCCCGCCGCACCCTGCATCGGCGGTTCCGGCAGTACACGGGCGTCGCGCCGCTCGAATGGCTGATGCGGCAACGGGTCTACCGCGCGATGCGACTCCTCGAGACGACTGACGATTCCGTCACCGTCATCACCGGACGCGCGGGTTTCGATGCGGAGGAAACGCTGCGCTACCACTTCAAGCGGCAGACGGGGCTCGCCCCCACGGCGTACCGCGACCGGTTCCGCGGCAGCGACGTCGGGCCGAGTGCGGCCCGGCCCGTGGCCGGATCTTGAGGAAATCCGGCACCGCACACCTGGGCGCCGACGGTGGCCCCCGCATAGCGTTGCGGCCATGAGGATTCAGCAGATGAGGAAGGTCTTCGGCGGCACCCGGGCGGCCCCGTCGACGACGAACGCGAGCCCGGGATGGATGCGGGAGTTCGCCTCCGGTATCGCGGCGGGCAACCTCGTCCGCCACGGAGCGGGCGTCCCCGGTGCGCACGGCGCGCGCACCTGCGAGCGGCCCCGGCTGGGACCGGCACCCGCGGGGCGGCACGCGCGTTAGAGCGGTAGCGTCCAGGGCTCTCGGGGCAGCCGAGCGGGATCGAAGTCATCGAGCATCTCCCGCGGGGTGCTGCCGCGCAGCCTCAGGCTCGCGGCGATCTCCGGGAGCACCACCGCCGGCCCGCCGCGCTCGGTCATCGTGACCGCGCCGTCGCGCTTGGCGAGCCGGACGCCGGTGGGGCCCAAGACCATCGGGACGTGAGCGTAGGTGGGTGGCGGGTGGCCCAGGAGCGTTCCCAGGTACGCCTGCCGCGGCGCGGAGGACAGGAGGTCGTCGCCGCGCACGACCTGGTCGACGCCCTGCGCGGCATCGTCGACCACCACGGCGAGGTTGTAGGCGTAGGTCCCGTCGCCCCGGCGGAGCACGAAATCGTCGACCGCGCCGGTGTACTCGCCGTGCAGCAGATCGGTCACCGTGAACTCGTCGACCGTCGCGCGCAGGCGCAGCGCCGCCGGGCGCTCGCGTCGCCGCGCCGCGCGCTCCTCGTCGGTCAGGTCGCGGCAGGTGCCCGGGTACGCGCCCTCCGGCGCATGTGGTGCCGACGGGGCGGAGAGGATCTCGCGGCGCGTGCAGTAGCACTCGTAGACGTCGAGCCGCGTCAGCGCGGCCGCGTACCCGGCGGTGCGGGCGGACTGCCGCACCACGGCGCCGTCCCAGTCCAGGCCGATCGCCGCCAGGTCCGCGAGCTGCCGGGCCTCCGCGCCTTCGGCCACCCGGTCGAGATCCTCGACGCGGAGCAGGAAGTCCCGCCCCGTCGACCGGGCGAAGAGCCAGGCGAGCAGCGCGGTGCGCAGGTTGCCCACGTGCAGGTCGCCCGACGGGCTCGGCGCGTACCGTCCAGCTGTCACCGGTCCAGCTTACGAGCGGACGCGCGCGAGGTTCCCGGCCCAGCGCGACAGGTGCGCCGTCAGCTCTGCCGGCTCCACGACGGTGACGTCCGCGTCGAGGACGGCGATCGCCATCGCGGGCCAGTCCAGCGAGTCGGCCTCCATCCGCACGACGGTGCCGTCCGGCACCTCCTCGAGGCGCGCGTACCGGCCGATGGCGGCCCGGACGTGGTCGATCGGGGCGGCCACGCGGAACTCGATGCGATGACCGGGCGCGCGCTGCCCGACGGCGGCACGGACGTAGGCGGCCGCATCCTCGGCCGGGAGCTCGCGCGGGCGGAACCGCACCCCCGTGCTCGACGGTCCGCTGATCCGGTCGAGCCGGAAGCTGCGCCAGTCGTGGCGGTACAGGTCGTAGGCCACGAGGTACCAGCGGCGGCCCAGGGGCACGAGGCGCAGAGGTTCGGCGAGGCGCTCCGTCACGGCACCGTCGGCCGCGGTGTAGCCGAACTCGATCCGCTCCTCGGCTCGGCAGGCCTCAGCGAGACCGGTCAGAACGCGCGGATCCACGGCCGGACCGCCGGTCAGGACGGCGGGCTGGGTGACGGCGCCCAGCGCCTCCACGCGTTTGCGCAGCCGTGGCGGCATGACGGCGGCGACCTTGCCCAGCGCGCGCACGGAGGTCTCGGCGATGCCGGTGATCCCGCCCTGCGCTGCGGTCTGCAGGCCGACCGCGATCGCCACCGCCTCCTCGTCGTCGAGGACCAGCGGCGGGAGGGCGGCGCCTGCGGCGAGCTGGTAGCCGCCGTCGACGCCGCGGGTCGCGGAGACGGGGTAGCCGAGGTCGCGCAGGCGCTCGATGTCGCGTCGCAGGGTGCGCACGGAGACCTCGAGCCGGTCCGCCAGTTCGGAGCCCGGCCAGTAGCGGTGGGTCTGCAGCAGGGACAGCAGCCGCAGGGTTCGGGAGCTCGTGTTCGCCATGATTTCCAGTGTGTTCTGCATTAAGGACAGAAACTGACACTAATACTTCCTAGGCTTGCAGCATGACCGAGACACAGAACATCTCCGCCGAGCGCAACGACATCCTCAGCTTCCTCGCCGAACGCCGGCATTTCCTGCGTTTCACCGCGCAGGGCCTGACCGACGAGCAGGCCAACACCCGCAGCACCGTCAGTGAGCTCACCGTGGGCGGCCTCATCAAGCACGTCACCGAGGTCGAGAAGGGCTGGCAGCAGTTCGCCCGCGGCGAAGGCCACGCGATGGACGAGATGGACTTCGAAAGCCTCACGCCCGAGCAGATCGCGGCCTTCGCGGACACCTTCCGCCTCACCGACGGCGAGACGATCGAGGGCGTGCTCGCGGAGCACGAGCGGGTCGCCGCCGTCACCGACGAGCTGGTCCGCACCCTGGATCTCGACACCTCGTACGAGTTGCCCGAGGCGCCGTGGCAGCCGCCGGGCGTGTTCTGGTCGGTGCGCCGCGTCTTCCTGCACATCGGCGGGGAGACGGCCCACCACAGCGGGCACGCCGACATCATCCGCGAGAGCATCGACGGCCAGAAGAGCATGGGCTAGCGGGATCGCCTCCTCGGGTCCGGTCCCGATGTCGGCCCCTGCGCCTACGATCGGACCCGTGGACCTCCCCGTGAACCCGCCGCTGGACCCGATGCTCGCCAAGGCCGCGAAGGCCGTGCCGGGCGAGGGCTACTCCCACGAGCCCAAATGGGACGGTTTCCGCGCCCTGATCTTCCGCGACGGCGACGAGGTCTTCATCGGCTCGCGCAGCGGTAAGGATCTGGGCCGGTACTTCCCCGAGGTCGTCGCCGCGGCCCGGGCCGAGCTACCGGAGCGCTGCGTGCTCGACGGGGAGATCGCGGTCGCGGTGCACCGCGAGGGCCGCAAGCGGCTCGACTGGGAATCGCTGTCGGCGCGGATCCACCCCGCGGAGTCCCGGATCACGAAGCTGTCCGAGGAGACACCGGCGATCTTCATCGGTTTCGACGCCGTCGCGATGGCCGACGTCGACCTCACCGGCAAGCCCTTCAGCGCGCGGCGCGAGGTCCTGGTCTCGGCGTACGCGGGCACGGGGACCTGCAGGATCAGTCGCGTCACCACCGACGCCGCGGCCGCCGCCGAGTGGTTCGAGCGGTTCGAGGGCGCGGGCCTCGACGGGGTGATCTCCAAGCGGATCGACGGGCACTACCTACCCGGCAAGCGCGAGATGATCAAGGTCAAGCACGCGCGCACCGCCGAGGCGGTGGTCATCGGCTACCGCCCGCACAAGTCGCAGCCCAACGCCGTCGGCTCGGTGCTCCTCGGTCTCTACCAGGACGGGCAGCTGCTGCCGATCGGAGGCATCGGCGCCTTCACCGCCGCCAAGCGCGAGGAGTACCTCCGGCTCCTGGAGCCCATGCGGACGGCCGACTCGGTGCAGGGCGAGCCCAACCGCTGGGCGACGCCGGAGAAGACGGGGGAGTGGGTGCCCGTGCGGCCCGAGCTCGTGGTCGAGTTCGACTACGACCAGATGGAGGGCATGCGCCTGCGGCACACCGCCAAGTTCAAGCGCTGGCGCCCCGACCGCGACCCGTCGAGCTGCGGTTACGAGCAGCTCGACGTCCCGGTCAACTACGACCTCGACGACGTGCTGCAGGAGGGCGAATGATGGCGAAGGCGCCCGCAGCGGAGGTGGTCGTCCCGGGGCCCGACGGGGACCGACCTGTCCGGGTGTCCAGCCCCGACCGGATCATCTACCCGGCGACCGACCTCACCCCCGAGGTCTCCAAACTCCAGGTGGCGCAGTACTTCGCCGCCGTCGGCGAGCCGTTGCTCGCCGCGATCGGCGACCGCCCGACCGCGTTGGAACGCTGGCCCGGCGGCGTGCACCCCGGCGGCCGGCTCGCGCAGGGCCCGCAGGACAAGGACGCCGACGGCTTCTACCAGAAGCGGATGATGAAGGGCGCCCCCGAGTACGCGCAGACGGTGCGCATCGCCTTTCCGTCCGGCCGCCCCGCCGACGAGCTGTGTCCCTCCGAGATCGCGATCCCCGTGTGGTGCGCGCAGATGGGCACCATCACCTTCCACCCCTGGCCGGTGCGCAGCGCCGACGTGGACCATCCGGACGAGCTGCGCATCGACCTCGATCCGCAGCCCGGCACCGACTTCCGCGACGCCGTCCGCGTCGCGGGGATCGCCCGGGAGTTGGCCGACGACCTCGGGCTGCGGGCCTACTGCAAGACCTCGGGTAACAGGGGCGTGCACGTCTTCATCCGCATCGCGCCGCGGTGGGACTTCGTGGACGTGCGGCACGCCGCCATCGCGTTCGGCAGGGAACTGGAGAAGCGCGATGACGGCGTGACCACCGCGTGGTGGAAGGAGGAGCGGGGTGAGCGGATCTTCGTGGACTACAACCAGAACAGCCGTGACCGCACCATCGCCTCCGCGTGGTCGCTGCGCGCAGTGCAGGGCGCCACCGTCTCCACGCCACTCACCTGGGATGCGCTGGCGGAGCTCAAGGACCCGCACGAACTCAACCTGTTCACGGTGCCCGAGCGCCTCGCGGGCGGGAACCCCTGGGCCGACATGGACGACGTCGCCCACGATCTGACGCCCCTGCTGGAGCTGTGGGAGCAGCACCCCGTCGAACTGAACTACCCGCCCGACTACCCGAAGATGCCCGGCGAGCCCCCACGCGTGCAACCCAGTAAGAAGGTCGCCGAGCACTGGGATGCCGAGGGCAATCGCATCGAGTAGCCGAGCGCGGTCCACGCGCGGTTCACGTGGGTCTGGTAAGCACAGGGCATGCGCTCGAATCGCCGCCTCGCCGTCGCCCTCGTCGCCGTCCTCGCGGGAGGCTCCCTCGCCGCCTGTTCCTCGGGCGGGGGTGAGGACGCCGCGAAGCTCGATCTCAAGACCGGTACGAACTCGCCGCTCACCATCACGGCCGCGCAACTCGCGGGACTCGCACAGGGCGGCGCGGTGGTCGATGTGAAGCCCACTTCCGACGGCACCGTGGAAGCGGCGAAGGGCGGCGCGCTCGTCTTCAAGCCGAAAGCCGGTTTCACCGGCTCGGTCCGGCTCACCGCGGTCGTCTCGCCGGCGGTCTCGCTGTACTCGTCGGACATCCCGCCGCTCGCCACCGTCGGCGGCGTCTCGATCGATGGCAGCGGCTACGGCTCGTCCTGGACGCCGGTGCCGGGCGCGCCCGGTGAGTTCTACGGCCTGACCGACCGCGGGCCCAACGTCGACGGCCCGAACAAGGACGAGAAGGTGTCGGTGACACCGGACTTCACCCCGCAGATCGGCCGCTTCAAGCTCGAGGGCGGCGCCGCTGTCCTGCAGAGCGTCATCACGCTCAAGGGGCGCGACGGCCGTCCCCTGAACGGCCGGAACGACACCGCCGCGCCCACGGGCGAGAAGATGCTCGATCTGGACGGCGTGGAGCTCCCGCCCACCGACCACGGCATCGATTCCGAGGGCCTTGTCGCGCTGGCCGACGGTTCCTTCTGGGTCTCGGACGAATACGGACCCTTCCTCGTCCACTTCGACGCGAACGGCCAGGAGCTCGAGCGCCTCGCCCCCGGCAAGGGGCTGCCCGAGGTACTCAAGAGCAGGACGCCGAACCAGGGCATGGAGGGCCTCACCGTGACGCCCGACGGTAAGCGGCTGGTGGGAATCATGCAGTCCGCCTTGAACGTCCCCGGTCTCAGTGGCAACGCCAAGGAGGTGCCGGTCACGCGGATCGTCGCGATCGACCTCGCGACGAAGGCCGTGCAGCAGTACGCCTACCTGCTCGACAATCCGAAGGACACCAAGAAGGCGGTCTCCGAGATCACGGCGATCTCCGACACCGAGTTCCTCGTCGACGAGCGGGACGGCAAGACCGCGCCCAAGGCGAACAAGACGATCTACCGCATCAACCTCGACGGTGCGACTCCCCTCGCCGAACAGAACCCCGAGACCATCGCCGGCGTCAGCACCACGGCGGAGGCGGAGGCCGCGCTCAAGGGGGCGGGCATCAGCCCGGTGCGCAAGACGGTGGCCCTCGATCTCAGCGGCCTGGTCGACAAGCTCAACCCCGCCGGGAAGTTCTTCGGCCACGACAAGGTCGAGGGGCTCGCCTCGCCCGATGGCGGCAAGACTCTGTTCATCGCGAACGACAGCGACTTCGGGCTCGAGGGGATTCAGGGACCGCAGACTCCGTTCCGGCTCAAGCCGAAGATGCTGGCCAACGGACTGCAGGACAGCCTCGAGGTGCTCAAGGTCGATACCACGAAGCTGAACGAGCCCACGTCCGAGCGGACGATCACGGTCACCGTCGGTTGAGCATGCGACCCGTTCGAATTAACTCTTGACTTATATAAGCCAACAGTGAAATACTCGTCGAGTGCACGCCTTCGACGTCCTCGGTGACCCCGTCCGCCGCCACCTGATCGAGCTTCTCGCTCGCGGGGAGCATTCGGCGGGCGACCTGAGCGACGACGTGCGTGGGCGCTTCGGCATCAGCCAGCCCGCGGTCTCGCAGCACCTGAAGGTGTTGCGGGAAGCGGGATTCGTCACCGTCCGGCCGGAGGGGGCGCGACGCTTGTACGCGGTCTCGCCGGAACCCCTGCGGGAGATCGACGACTGGCTGGTCCCGTTCCGGCACTTCTGGGAGCCGCGATTCGCGGCCCTCGGCACCGAGATCGCGCGCGGGAAGCGTGCGCGCCGAACATCGACGGACAAGGACGAATCATGACCTACGACATCGACGATCTCGCCGCGGCACAGCCCACGGCGGTCACCCGGCGCGCCGAGGTGCGCGACAGCGGCGAGGGGGACGTCTACGTCTCGGGGGCACTGAGCCAGACGTACCCCACCGACGTCGACGACCTCTGGGACGCGGTCACCAGCGCCGAGCGTCTGCCGCGCTGGTTCGCGCCCGTCCACGGCGATCTCGAGCTCGGCGGCCGCTTCCAGGTCGAGGGCAACGCCGGGGGCACCGTCCTCGAGTGCGACGCCCCGCGCCGCTACCTCGTCTCCTGGGAGATCATGGGCGGCAGCTCGCAGGTGGAGGTCGTCGTCGAGCCCGACGGTGACGGTGCCCGCCTGACGCTCACCCACTCCGGCGACAACGTCCGCGACTTCTACGAGCAGTTCGGGCCCGGAGCGATCGGTGTCGGCTGGGACCTCGCGTTCCTCGGCCTCAACGCGCTGCTCACCACCGGTCAGGACCGCCCCGAGGACGCCGAGGCGTTCTTCGCGACGCCCGCCGCCAAGGCGCTCATCGCCGCCTCTGCCAAGGCCTGGGCCGAGGCGAGCGTCGCCGCCGGCGTTCCCGAGGAGCAGGCGCGCGCGCAGGGCGGGCGCACCGCGGCGTTCTTCTCCGGCGAGTAGCCGCTCAGGCCGCGGCGGCCGCCACGACGGGTTCGTCGGAGGCGGTCCCGGTGGAATCCGTCGCGGGCTTCGACTCGGTGGCCGTGGCCGCGCCGGCCGGCGCGGGTTCGACGGTGCCCGTTGCGGCCGGGGACTCCGGCGTCGCCGAAGTGGCCGGCTCCTGCGTCGCGCTGGGCTCCTGCTTCGCGCTCGGCTCGGGGGTCGCGCTCGGCTCGACCGTGCTGCTCTGCCCGGTGGTCGGCGAGGGTTGCGTGCTCGGGCTCGGATCGGGCTGCGGCACTGCGGTCTCCACGAGCTGTAGCACCGGCGACTGCTCCTTCGTCGGCTGCGGCGTCGACGGTGCGGCGGGCGTCGGATCGCTCGTGCGAGACGGCTCCGCGTCGCCGGTCGTCGCCGAGGTGGCCGGCTTCGGGGTGAGGAAGCGGGACGCGTCGCCCGTGCCGGTCGCGGCCTGGCCGATGCCCTGCACCGCGGCGCCGAGCAGGTCGGTGCCCAACCGCAGCGGATCGAGCAACGGGACGATGCCGAACGGCGAGACGGCGCCGTAATCGCGGCGGTCGTAGCCGGTCTCGATCAGTACCCGGGCGACGGGCGAGACGAGGTCGATGAAGGGCGTGAACAACGCGGTGGTGCCCGTGGCCTTGCCGAGGTCCAACAGCGGCAACATGATCGGCAGGATCTTCGCCGGCAGTGTCACGTAGCGGGTGTCGCCGCTCACCTGGCAGTAGGTGCCCGCCGTGCAGTTCGCGGTCGCCGCCTCGACGGCCGCGCGGACCTCGTCCGGGGTGTAACCGATCGGCGTCGCCGACGGGTCGTCGGAACCCTTGGGCGCCAGCATCTTGCCGTGCACGTACCAGAACCCGGCGAGCGCGTTGGCCGTCGCCAGCAGGTTGGCCGGGTACTTCGGGAAGTCGGTGACGCCGTCGTACTGGAAGCCCACGTCGGTGGTGTTGACGGGGCGGGTGCCGGTGCCGGTGTTCGTCGGGGTGCCGGTGCCGAAGGTGACGTCGAGGATCGGGATGTGGCCGAGGAACGACGGCCGGGTGAAGAGTCCGCCGTTGGGGCGGCTCGCGTTGCCGATGAGCACGAAGGAGACGTTGTCGGGGACGCCGCCGTTCTCGGCGAGCTGCTTCTTGACCGCGGTGACCACGGTGCCGCCCTGCGAATACCCGAAGATGACGATCGGGGAGTCCTTGTCGGCGGCGGCGTACTGCTCGTTCAGGCTCGTGACTCCGCTCGCCACGGAGTCGTCCCACTTCGCGCCCTGCAGGCCGCCCCAGCCGGACAGCGGGATCGGCCAGAACTCGGCGATGTACGGCACGGGCTTCGCGATGCAGTCGGTCGCGCCGCACGCGCCCGTCGGCGCCACGTAGTAGCCCACGACGTTCTCCTGGTAACCCTCGACCTTCGACGGATCCTTGGTGCCGGTACCGGGCACGACGAGCACCGTCGTGGCCGCCCAGGCGACCGCGGAGGTGAAGGTGAGGGCGATCGCACCGAGCAGTGCGACCAGGACGTATCCGAGCTTGCGGGCGGTTTCGCGCATGACGGTGCGGCCTCTCGTGTTCAGGTTGCGCTCAGTTTCGCACGACTGCGCTCGTCGTGCTTGCGAACTCAACCGGCCGCGGTCCGGCTACCCGGCGGCGGCGATCACCCGCTCGGCGCGGTCCGGTACAAGGTGACCCGCTCCGGCGAGCAGGGTGACGGCCCCGTCGCCGAAGACGGTGCGCGCGTGCGCTGCGGCCCGCGGACCGTCGAGCATCTTGTCTCGCGCGCCGAACGCGGCGGTCACCGGCACGGTGATCCGGGCGAGGGCCTCGTCTGCGAAGACGGGGGAGGCCGTCGGTGCGGGGCCGGAAGGCGCGGAACGTGAGGTCGCTGAACACGGCGAGGTCGCGCTCGAGGCCCGGTTCGTTCGAGGGGCTCCACCCCGTGAAGTAGCGCATCGCGGCCCGGCGGCCGGGCCGGCCCAGCAGGCTGAGCAGGCCCGCGACCAGCAGCGGAGCCGTCCGGCGCGGACCGAGACCGCCCGGCACCAGCAGGCCCAGCGAGCGGATGCGGGTGGGGTGCTCCGTCGCGTAGTCCAGGGCGACCCAGCCGCCGAGGGACTCGCCGATCACCGCCGCGTGCGGCGCGCCCAACGCGTCGGTCGCCCCCGCGAGCCATGCGGCGTGCGCCCCCGGTTCGAGCGGCAGCCGCGGGACGACGGTGCCGCCGGGCTCGCCGGGCAGGTCCAGCGCGTGCACTCGGTGCGTCCGCGCCAGGCGCGGGATCTCCGTCGCCCAGTTCAGCGACGTTCCGCCGGAGCCGTGCAGAAGAACGACGGGCGGGGCGTCCGCCGGGCCCGCGCTCAGGACGTGCGTCCCGTCGACGACGGTGCGCTCCACATCCGGCAGGTACGCCGACAGCAGCCGTGCGTACTCCTCGCGCACCTCCCGGGCGCCCTCGGCGCTGCGGAATCGATCGTCGGTCATCGCGGCCTCCTCGTCCGCGCTCAGTCTGGCAGGGATTCCCGAGTTCGAGGCGCGGCGAGTGTCAGCCGAGGCCTTCGACGATGCGGAAATCGCGCTCCACGGCGTCGCCCAGCGTGGCCAGCGCCTCCTGGTACGCCGCGCTCTCCCGGGCGGCGACGGCCTGCTCGAAGCTCGCGAACTCGATCAGGATCGTCCGCTCGGCGACGCCCTGCTCGTACGGGGCGACGCGGCCGTCGCGGGAGAGGAGCCGCCCACCGCCGGCCTGGACGGCCACGCGCGCCAGTTCGTCGTAGGCGGCCAACTTCTCGGAGTCCTTGATGACCCGGTAGACGCTGACCCAATAGCCCTTGGCCACGGTGTCTCCTGTGCTCGGAGGGGAAGGTTCCTTCGGCTCAACCGGTGGGGCGAACCGTTTATGCCCGACGAACAGCGAGGCCGCCCTGCGGCCAGGTGATCGGGTGACGTCGCTTTCCGCTCCGGACCCGCACCTGCACGTAGGTCGATGCCCACCGTGGATACGTAGGTAACGTCGAGTCATGACGACTCCAAAGGATCAGTCAAGCACTAGTGCGGCGGCGTACGACTCGATCGCGGAGGCGTACGCGGACCTGAACGCGACCAGCATTCTGAACGAGTACTACAACCGTCCCGCGATCCGCGAACTGCTCGGAACCGTGAACGGAAGGCGGGTCCTCGACGCGGGGTGCGGCTCTGGGCCGACGCTGGTGGACCTGGTCGAAGGGGGAGCCGTTGCGGTCGGCTTCGACGGCAGCAGCGCTTTGATCGACATCGCCAGGGGACGTGTGGGTTCCCGCGCGGAGTTGCACGTCGCCGACCTCGGCGAGCCGTTCCCGTTCAAGGACGACTCTTTCGACGACGTGGTGTGCTCGTTGGCCCTGCATTACCTCGAAGACTGGCACGGCCCGCTCTCCGAGATGTGGCGCGTACTCAAGCCGGGTGGGCGGGTGATCCTTTCCGTAGAGCATCCGCTCGCCATCTGGTTCAGTCAGCTTCAAGAGGGCAACGAGACGAACTACTTCGCCACGCGGGCGCGGCACGATTCAGAGCTGGCGGGGATGGAAGTGGACCTGACCTTTTGGGACCGTTCGCTCTCGACGATGTTCACGACGTTCACTGAGTGCGGGTTCCGCGTGACGCACCTCGATGAGCCTGCACCGTCACCCGAGGCGGTGGAGCGCTTCCCTGACTTCTTCAAGGGACGCGATGATCCGCGCTTCCTCGCGTTCCTCTTCGCTGTGCTGGAACGAGATTAGTGACGCGGATCGTGCTCGGATCGGCGGGTCCGCGGGGGTGCGATGTCACGTCCCGTGGGTGGCGGTCTACCTCACTGCGTCCTCCGTGGTGACACGGCATATTAGTGAGTCTGCTTCCTCGGCAAACGTTCCCACACGTCGAACGCGATCATCGGGAAGTTGTGGGTCGATGAGGGTGAGAACGTCGTGTGGGCCCGTTGAGCAGTAGACGCTGTCCCACCAGTAGCTCGGCATCACGACCAGAAACGACTCGATGTCGCCGAAAGCAGCTGTGTCCCACCAGTCAGGAGCGCTGCCGCCGCAATGTTCCCGGAAAGTCCAGCCCGTGCCTTCGGTACCGAGTGGACCAGCGCCCTCGCCGTCCCGTACGAATCCCGAGTGAACTTCTCGGGAGAACCGTAGAAGATCGGGCGGGAGTTCGCTGCTGACGGCGGGCTCTGGGGTGGGCGGACCGCCGATCCACAGTCGTGCGCGGTCCGCGTCGTACTCGGTCTCGGAGCAGGCGAGGTAGCCAACGACAGAACTGTCGTTGTTGGTATTGACTAGAACTGCTGCGTCCCAGGTATGTTCGGCGAACAGTTCTGCTGACTGTGGGAGTATCGGAGCCATTGTCTGGACTAAGCGGTCCCTGAGCGTGTGGTACTGCTCATCCTGACTCCGGGGGATACCGCCCAATCCAGCAGCTGCGACCTCTCGTGGAGTTCTCGCACGGCGATAGGGGAATCCGCATTCCGTCAGATAGGTGTCGAGGTAGGTCATCGGATCGCAGCCTTGATCCACTGCCCCAGCAGTCGCGACAGCGCGGTACCGACGATGAACACGCAGACACAGGCGAGGATCCAGGCCCACACTCCGTGTCGAGTCGCCTCACCGCCTGCGGAAACCGCGACGACCACGGATGCGATGGAGGCAATTGCCGATGTGGCAATGCGGGATGCGCGGTTCATGTCCGCAGGATAGCGGGTAGAACTCACACTGCTTGACATACTGCACTCGTGAGTTACGCGTTCGCGGCATCACCTGACCAGGCGGCTGACAACGCCGCCGCTAGAACCTTCGCGGTCGGTACCCGCCCCTTGAGGTCGAACTTTTCCAGCACCCCGGCAGCCGCACCCGCTGCCTCATCCAGCCCCAGAGCCTCCCGCTCGCGGACCTCCGCGTCCACTAGTTCGGGCGCGTGAACGTCAAATCCGGACCTGATACCTCTGCGGACTTCCTCCGACTCCGACGACGTGATCCCGGTCCGCTCGCCCGCATCCACCTGCGCCTTCCGGAACCACTTACGGACCGACTCCGCCGAGGTCACCGCCAAACAGCGCGGAGACCCGCTGCATCGCCGCGTACTCCGACTCACCTTCCGGCCGCTCCGCGACCATCCGCACCGCCCGCGCCTTCAACTCAGCCGGGTACCGATTCGATGTACTCCCCGCCATGACTCCTACCTTCCAACGTTCGGAGTCTCCGGACTACCCGGGGCGGTTCAGGGAGTGGTAGGGGCACCCTGTGGGCATGCGTTTCCCCAGGTCGTCCGTACATTTTTGTGGGATTTGTGGGACGGAAGCAACAGAGCCGGTTTCTGAGTTTCCTCAAAAACCGGCTCTGATCTGCGGAGGATAGGGGATTTGAACCCCTGAGGGCTATTAACCCAACCCGCGTTCCAGGCGAGCGCCATAGGCCACTAGGCGAATCCTCCGTGGACCACTGTAGACGACGGCCCCCGTCGACCCAAACCAGGACGACCACGTATAGTCGGTACCGGACTCCGCGCGGCGTCCATCCTGTGAACTCCCCCAGGGCGGGAACGCAGCAAGGGTCAACGGGCTCTGGCGGGTGCGCGGAGTCCCCTTTATGTCCGGGCCCGAGAATCCGCCGGAGGCGCACCCGATGTCCACCTACGTGTCCCTGAGTCAGTCCGAACTCGCCGACGTCCACGCGACATTGACGGAGCTGTTCGAGACGCTGAAGGCCCGGGGACTGAAGCTGGACCTCACCCGCGGCAAGCCCGCCCCCGACCAGCTGGACCTGTCGAACGGGCTCCTCGCGCTGCCCGGCGCGGACGACTACCGCGCCGCCGACGGCACCGACACCCGCAACTACGGCGGCCTCGCCGGCCTGCCGGAGCTGCGCGCGATCTTCGGCGAGCTGCTGGGCATCCCCGTCGCGAACCTCTACGCGCAGAACAACTCCAGCCTCGAGATCATGCACCGCCTGATCACCCTGGCGTGGATCCACGGCACCGTCGACGGCGAGCGCCCCTGGGGCGCTGAGAAGACGGTGAAGTTCCTCTGCCCGGCCCCCGGCTACGACCGGCACTTCGCCATCACCCAGGAGTTCGGCATCGAGATGATCGTGGTGCCGCTCAACCCCGACGGCCCCGACATGACGGTGGTCAAGGAGCTCGTGGCGAACGATCCCGCGATCAAGGGCATCTGGACCGTTCCCAAGTTCGCCAACCCGACGGGCTCGGTGTACTCGGAGGAGGTCACCCGCGAGCTGGCGTCGATGCCGACCGCCGCGCCCGACTTCCGCATCTTCTGGGACAACGCCTACGCCGTGCACCCCCTGGTGGGCGACGCACCGTCGGACCCCGACGTCCTGGGCCTGGCCGCCGAGGCCGGCCACCCGAACCGGCCGTACGTGCTGGCCAGCACCTCGAAGATCACCTTCGCGGGCGCCGGCGTCAGCTTCTTCGGCGCCTCCGCCGAGAACCTCGCCTGGTACGGCAAGTACACCGGCCTGACCTCGATCGGTCCCGACAAGGTGAACCAGCTGCGGCACGTCCGCTTCTTCGGCGACGCGGAGGGCGTGCGCGCGCACATGCGCAAGCACCGCGACCTGATCGCGCCCAAGTTCGCGCGCGTCCTGGAGATCCTCGAGGCGCGGCTCGGCGCGGCCAAGGTCGCCTCCTGGAGTGAGCCCACCGGCGGCTACTTCATCAGCCTCGACGTGCTCGACGGGACCGCGAAGCGGACCGTCGCCTTGGCGAAGGAGGCGGGCATCGCCCTGACCGCCGCCGGCGCCACCTTCCCGCACGGGGAGGACCCGCACGACCGCAACATCCGGCTCGCGCCGACCTTCCCGTCCATCGCGGAGCTTGAGACCGCAATGGACGGCGTGGCGACCTGTGTACTCTTGGCTTCTGCTGAAAAGCTGATGTCGCAGCCCGACTAGGGTCGCGCCTGAGCAGGAGGATCGCGCCGGTGGCGGATGAGAACAGCCGGCGGTTCCCCCGGCAGTGGTGGGTGCTGGCCCTCTTCGCGGTGTCCGCGGGGGTGGCCGTCTGGCAGCAGTTCGTCCGGATCCCGTTCTCCACGCCGATGTACGGGCTCTTCCACAATCAGATCGACGCCGAGGTCTACCGCAAGGGCGGCGAGATCGTGGCGCACGGCGGCGAAGGGCTCTACGACGGTCCGCTGCTCAACGACATCCTGCCCTTCACCTACACGCCCTTCGCGGGCGTGCTGTTCGTGCCGCTGAGCTGGATGTCGACCGACGTGCTGCGGTGGGTGTGGACCGCCGCGGTGATGATCGCCCTCTTGGCCTGCATCCTCATCGCGCTGCGGCTGGTCGGCTTCGTCCGCGACTGGCGCGTCTGGTTCGCGGCCGTCTGCCTGACTCTGGTCGCGACGGTCCTCGAGCCCGTCCGCACCACGCTGTGGTTCGGCCAGATCAACGTCTTCCTGATGCTGCTCCTGCTGTGGGACCTGGGCCGTCCCGCGGGCTCGCGGTTCAAGGGCTTCAGCATCGGCATCGCCGCCGGGATCAAGCTGACGCCGCTGTTCTTCCTCGCCTACCTCGTCGTCACGCGGCAGTGGCGCGAGGCCCGCACCGCCATCGCGACGCTGGCCGGCACCGTCGTGATCGGCTTCCTGGTGATCCCGCAGCAGTCGTGGCAGTACTGGTCGGGCACGTTCCTCGACGCCAACCGCGTGGGCGAGCCGAACCAGGTGGGCAACCAGTCGATCAACGGCCTCATCGCCTACCTGACCGATGCCGAGGAACCGTCGACCATCCTCTGGCTGGCCGTCGCCGTGCCCGCCGCGCTCGCGGGCCTGGCGATCGCGGCGTGGGCGTACCGGCGCGACGAGGTGCTGCTCGCGGTCACCGTCGTGGGCCTCACCGCGTGCGCGGTCTCGCCCTTCTCGTGGGGCCACCACTGGGTGTGGATCGTGCCGCTCCTCGTGCTCCTGATCGGCCGCGCACTCCTGACCGACGACCCGCTCCACCGGGTGCTCGCACTGGTCGCGGCGGCTGCGCTCGTGGCGGCGACGTTCATCTGGGTCACCTACTTCCCGACCCTGCAGCCCACGGGCGTCGACGACGTCCACGACACCTACGCGATCGGGATCTTCCTGCGACCGATGGGCAACCCCGTGCTCAAGGCGCTCGCGGGCGGGGTCTACGTGTGGATCTTCGTCGCCACGCTCATCGGCTCCGCGTGGTACCTGCGGAGCACGGACACCGGAACTACGACCGCGGACGAGGCCGTTCCGGCGAGCGCGGACCGGTCCGGCCGTGCAGCCTGACCGGATCGCCGACGACCGCCGGCTGCTGGCCTACCTCGGCGCCGCGATGATCGCGGGCGGTCAGCCCGTGCACGAGGTCGAGGACGAGCTGAAGAGCGTCGCCACCGCCATGGGGCACCCGCTCGCCCAGATCGGGGCCACGCCCACCGGCCTCACGCTGGGCCTCGAGCCCGGCTCGGCCGCCACTTTCGAGTCGGTCGACGGGCCGATGCGGCTCGACCAGTCGGCCGTCGTCGCGGAGGTCCGACGGGGCCTCGTCGCCCGCACGCTCTCGGTGGACGAGGCCTTCGCCCGCCTCGGCACACTGCGCTCGCTGCCGCACCACTACCCGCAGTGGGTGCAGGACGTGTCGTGGTCGGTGATCGCCGTGGGCATCGCGATGCTGCTGCAGCCCGGCTGGCCCAACATCGCCGCCGCGGCGATCGGCGGGGTCGTGGTGATGCTCCTGGTGAAGCTGGCGCGACGTGTGCGGCTCGCCGCGACGCTGCTGCCCACGATCGCGGCCTTCGCCGTGGGCACGGGCGTCTTCGCCGCCGCCCAGGCCGGCTGGCTCGACGGTCCGCTGCGCACCCTCCTCGCGCCCCTCGCCGTCCTGCTGCCAGGGGCACTGATGGTCACGGGCATGTCGGAGCTCGCCGCGGGGGCGATGGTCGCGGGCAGCTCCCGCCTGACGTTCGGCACCGTGCAGCTGCTGCTCTTCTCGCTCGGCATCCTCGCCGCGACGTCCGCGCTCGGCGTCGCGCCGGACATGCTGGTCAACGAGCGCGTCAACCAGCTCGGCTGGTGGGGGCCGCCGGTCGGCCTGGCGCTGATCTGCGTCGGCGTCTGCCTCAACGAGGGCGCGTCGATGCGGCTGCTCCCGGCGATCGGTCTCGTGGTGGCCGCGGCCTTCGGCGCGCAGCTCGCGGGCCAACACCTCGCCGGCGCGGTCCTCGGCGGCTTCCTGGGCGCGATCGCGGGCAGCCTCGGCGCATCGCTCGTGGCGTCGGTGCGGCCGCAACTGCCGCGGCTCGTGGTCTTCCTCCCCGCATTCTGGGTGCTCGTGCCCGGCAGCCTCGGGCTCCTCTCGGTCACGTCCGTCGGCATCGATCCCGAACAGGGCGCGCGCACCGTCGTCGACGTGGCCGCCGTCATCTGCGCGCTCGCCCTGGGCCTCCTCTTCGGTTCCGCCCTCGCGCAGGCGGTGACCGGACGCGTCGAGCGGCGCCGGCGACCCCGATAGCGCAATGTTCACCCGGGCACCGATTCATGTTCACTCGCGCATGTTTCGCTGCAGCAATGACGAAACTCGGTAGCGGAAAGGCCCGGACGGCGCTCGCCGTCAGCGCGGTGGCGGTCCTCGGCGTGGTCGCGGCCTGCGGCAGCAACGACAGCGGTCCCGGCACCTCGGGCGAGACGGCCTCGAAGGTGGAGATCAACCGCCAGGCGGCCGGCGACATCACGTCCCACGGTGGCGCGAAACGCCTCTCCGGCGACCAGACCCAGGCGATCGCCGAGTCGATCCAGCGCTCGAAGGCCAAGAACGTGATCCTGGTGATCGGCGACGGCACCGCCAACCAGGAGCTCACCCTCGCGCGGAACTACCAGTGGGGCGCGGGCGGCCAGATCCCCGGCATCGACCAGCTGCCCCTGTCGGGCGACTACACCACCTACGCGCTCGACAAGAACACCAAGAAGCCCGACTACACCACGGATTCCGCCGCTTCCGGCACCGCCTGGTCCACCGGCACCAAGACCTACAACGGCGCCGTCGGTGTGGACGTCAACGGCAAGGCCCAGCGCTCGATCCTCGAGATCGCCAAGGCCAACGGTCGCAAGACCGGCAACGTCACCACCACCGAGCTGCAGGACGCCACCCCGGCCGTCCAGGTCGCGCACGTCGCCCAGCGCAAGTGCTACGGCCCCGTCGAGACCAAGGAGAAGTGCGCCTCGGACGCGCTCGGCAACGGCGGCCTCGGCTCGATCACCGAGCAGCTTCTCGCGGCCCGCGCCGACGTCACCCTCGGCGGCGGCTGGAAGTCCTTCCAGCAGACCGCCGACGCCGGCGAGTACAACGGCAAGACGCTCGAGGTGCAGGCCAAGGAGCGCGGCTACCAGATCATCCGGTCGGGCGCGGAGCTCGACGGGGTCACCGAGGCGAACCAGGACAAGCCACTGCTCGGCGTCTTCGCCGACGGCAACCTGCCCCGCCTGTGGGGCAAGGCCACCGCCACCAAGGGCGGCGGCAAGGAGCCGGCCGTCACCTGCTCGGACAACCCCGAGTTCGGTGCCACCCCGAAGCTGGGCGCGCTGACCAAGAAGGCCGTCGACCTGCTCAAGGGCGACAAGGGCTTCTTCCTGCAGGTCGAGTCCGGCTCCGTCGACAAGGCCAATCATGACGCCGACCCCTGCGGCCAGATCGGCGAGACCGTCCAGCTGTCGGACGCGGTGACCGCCGCGCTCGAGTTCGCGAAGAAGGACAAGGACACCCTGGTCATCGTCACCGGCGATCACGCGCACACCAGCCAGATCATCGAGACCGGTTCGGACACGCCCGGCCTCACCCGCACGCTGAACACCAAGGACGGCGGCCTGCTGACCGTCAACTACGGCACGTCGCTCGACCCGGGCGAGGAGCAGCACACCGGCGGCCAGGTCCGCATCGCCGCCTACGGGCCGGGCGCCGCCAACGTGGTGGGCGTGACCGACCAGACCGATCCGTTCTTCTACATCACGGACGTGCTCGGCTTGGACCGCGACAAGAAGTAGGCGCGTGCGGCCGTTCGGTCATCACGACGTGCCCGGCGTGGATCGCGACAAGAAGTAGCCCCACCTGGGACGCGTAGAGCCCACTCGCGAGCCACGGCCCCCGGAATCCCCGGGAGTCGCGGCTCGCGGCTTTCGTCCACCTCCGTCGACGGTGGCCCGCTACCGTGGGTGCAGACGCAAACGTCAGGGGGAGAAGAGACATGTATCCGCAGGCAGTACCCGTTCCGCGCATCTACCGCGCACTCGCGCTGATCCAGGCGACGATCGCCGCCCTCACACTGGTCGGGCTCGTGATCTGGTGGATGGCGACGTACCCGTCGATGGCGGAGGACTACGAGAACGACTACGGCCTCGGCGTGATGATGTTCCTCGTGGTCACGCCGAAACTGTTCGACGCGGCCCTGTTGCTCGTCCCGCTCATCGGTCTCGCCGTCTTCGTCGCGCGTGGCTCGTTCCCGGCTCGCGTCGCCAGCTGCTGCATCTGGGGCGTGTTCGTGGCGCTGGGCCTCGTCGCGGTGCAGGTGCACCCCGCGTACGTCCTCGTCCTGTTCGTCTCGCTGTGCATGCTGATCGCGCTGTCCTTCGCGGGTCGTCTCGGCGGCGGTGCCCAGGTCCCGCCGCCTCCGCCGATGCCCGGTCCCGGACGGTTCGCGCCGCCGGCCCCGCCGTATCCGACGGGGCAGTTCCCGGTGGTCCCGCCGTTCCCGACGGGGCAGCTCCCCATCGCACCGTCGCACCCCTCGGGACAGTTCCCCGCGATCGCGCCCGAGGAGGAGAAGCGGTCGTGATAGGTCGGCGCTCCGGCCGCCGGGACGGCACCGGAGCGACCTGCGCCGCTGTCGGACCCTGCCGGTAACCTGGCACCGTGGCTCTCTACCGCAAGTACCGTCCAGCGACGTTCGCCGAGGTCGTGGGGCAGGAGCACGTCACCGAGCCGCTGAGCACCGCGCTCGATTCGGGTCGCGTGAACCACGCCTACCTGTTCTCCGGCCCGCGCGGGTGCGGCAAGACCTCGTCGGCGCGCATCCTGGCGCGCTCGCTGAACTGCGAGCAGGGCCCCACCAGCACGCCGTGCGGTGTCTGCAACTCGTGCGTGGCGCTGGCGCCGGGCGGTCCCGGCAACCTCGACGTCACGGAGATGGACGCGGCCAGCCACGGCGGTGTGGACGACGCGCGTGAGCTGCGCGACCGCGCCTTCTACGCGCCGGCCGAATCGCGCTACCGCGTCTTCATCGTGGACGAGGCGCACATGGTCACGCCGCAGGGCTTCAACGCACTGCTGAAGATCGTCGAGGAGCCGCCGGAGCACCTCATCTTCATCTTCGCGACCACGGAACCGGAGAAGGTGCTCACCACCATCCGCTCCCGTACGCATCACTATCCGTTCCGGCTCCTCGCACCCAACGTGATGCGTCCGTTGCTGGAGAAGATCACCGGTGCCGAGCAGGTGACGGTCGAGCCGCAGGTCTACCCGCTCGTCATCCGCGCGGGCGGCGGCTCCCCGCGTGACTCGCTGTCGATCATGGACCAGCTGCTGGCGGGCGCCGGGCCGGAGGGCGTCACCTATCAGCGTGCGCTCGGCCTGCTGGGCGTCACCGACACCGCGCTCATCGACGCCGCCGTCGACGCGCTGGCGGAGGGTGACGGCGCCGCCCTCTTCGGGGCCGTCGAGAAGGTGATGGAGGCCGGCCACGACCCCCGGCGCTTCGCGACCGACCTGCTCGAACGGCTCCGCGACCTGATCCTTCTCCACACCGTCCCCGACGCCGCCGACCGCGGGCTCATCGACGTGCCGCAGGACGTGCTCGAGACGATGCGCGGGGAGGCCGCGAAGCTCGGGCTCGCCACTCTCACGCGCTGCGCCGAGGTCACGCACGCCTCGCTCGCCGAGATGCGCGGCGCCACGTCGCCCCGGCTCCTGCTCGAAGTGATGTGCGCGCGCATGCTCCTGCCCGCCGCGGAGGACTCGCAGGCCGCGCTCCTGCAGCGCATCGAGACCCTCGAGCGCCGCCCCGCGGGCGCTCCCGTCGACGGTGCCGCGCCCGCTTCGGCTCCCGCCGCGGGAACCGGTGGGCAGGCCGTCCCCGCTCCTTCGTCCGACGGTCCGCCGGCCCGTTTCGTCCGGCCCAGCCAGCGTCAGGCCGAAGCGGCCCCGGAGCCGAGGCCCGCCTCGACACCGCAGCCCACGACGCCCCAGCCCGCGACGCCCCAGCCCGCGACGCCCCAGCCCGCGACGCCCCAGCCCGCGACGCCCCAGCCCGCGGCGGCCGCCCCCGCCGCGGAACCGGCGCCACCATCCGCCCCGCCG
>NZ_VIGX01000138.1 GCF_007858475.1 Tsukamurella conjunctivitidis | reverse complement strand
CGAACCTTCCGCAGCCACGACAAGGACGACCGCAAGGGACGTCGGCGCTGAGCCGGCCCTGAGGAAGAAGAGGCAGATTTCATGGAAGCCAAGGCGCAGGCGCGTTATGTTCGCGTCACGCCCCAGAAGGCTCGCCGTGTCGTGAACGAGGTTCGCGACAAGGCCGCCCTGGAGGCCGCCGACATTCTGCGGTTCGCCCCGCAGGCCGTTGCTACCGATGTCCGTAAGGTGCTGCTCAGCGCCATGGCCAACTCCAAGGTCAAGGCTGAGCTCGCCGGGGAGACCTTCAACGAGGCCGACCTCCGCGTGCTGGAGGCCTACGTCGACGAGGGCCCGACGATGAAGCGTTTCCGTCCCCGCGCCCAGGGGCGCGCCGGCCGGATCCTCAAGCGCTCCAGCCACATCACGATCGTGGTGGGCACCAAGGACGACAAGCTGAAGGGAGACCTGTAATGGGACAGAAGGTCAACCCCACCGGGTTCCGTCTGGGCATCACCACCGATCACCGGTCCCACTGGTTCTCCGACTCCACGACGAAGGGTCAGCGCTACGCCGACTACGTGGCCGAGGACGTGGCGATCCGCAAGACGCTCTCCGAGAGCCTCGAGCGCGCCGGCATCTCCAAGGTCGACATCGAGC
>NZ_VIGX01000137.1 GCF_007858475.1 Tsukamurella conjunctivitidis | reverse complement strand
CGAGGGCGGGACGGTGAACTCTGCGACGCCTCCGGACGTGCTGCGCGAGCGTGTGGATGGCTGCAGCGCACCGGCCGGGATGTTCGCACGGCCCACCTCACGCCCGTTGACGAATGCGCGGACGCCGTCATCGACCAGGGTGCGCAGCGTGAGCTGGGAGTATGTGGTCCCCTCCGGAACGGTGAAGACCTGCTGACCCAGCAGCAATGCCCCGGGCGTGCGCGTGAGTGTGGTGGCCAGTCCGGAGGCACCCGAACCCAGGGGGCTGCGCACCTGCGACCAGGATGCCTGCTCCACGGAGGTCCAGGAGTCGCTGGGAGCGGTGGTCACCTGGGTCTCGCGCCACAGTGAGCCCGGGGCGACCAGGGTCACGTCTGCGGCGGGACGCGGGACGGACACGACCCGCGCATCGAAGGAGACCATCGGTGAGGTGCGGGAGTTCAGGTGCGTGGACACCGCAATGGTGTTCACGCCGCTGCGCAGGAGGGAGTCGGGTACCGTCATCGTGGCGGTGCGTCGTGTCCCGTCCTTGGCGTTCGTGTCCCGTGTGAAGGGCCCCGGATCCACGTTCCGGCGTCCGATCTCGGTTCCGTTGACGAACACGACGACACCGTCATCCACCACCAGGTCCACCGCGACC
>NZ_VIGX01000136.1 GCF_007858475.1 Tsukamurella conjunctivitidis | reverse complement strand
ATGGATAACTTCCGCCGTGAAGTTGATAATAAAGGGCTCTCTTCCTACCCGCATCCTTGGCTCATGAAGGATTTCTGGCAATTCCCAACGGTATCGATGGGATTAGGACCTATTCAAGCAATCTATCAAGCACGTTTCTTAAAATATTTACACTCAAGAGGACTTGCGAATACAGAAGGCCGAAAAGTTTGGTGTTTCTGTGGTGATGGTGAGATGGATGAACCAGAATCATTAGGTGCAATCTCCCTTGCTGGTCGTGAAAAGTTAGATAACTTGATCTTTGTGATCAACTGTAACTTACAGCGTTTAGATGGTCCGGTTCGAGGTAATGGTAAGATCATTCAGGAGTTAGAATCAGGATTCCGCGGAAATAACTGGAATGTGATCAAGCTGATCTGGGGAAATGGTTGGGATTCACTCTTAGCGCAAGATCATGATGGCATCTTACGCAAACGGATGATGGAATGTGTTGATGGGGACTATCAAACCTATAAATCTCGTGATGGCGCCTATGTGCGTGAGCATTTCTTCAACAGTCCAGAGCTTAAAGCGATGGTGGCACATATGTCTGATAATGATGTATGGCGCTTGAATCGTGGTGGGCATGATGAGAATAAGGTCTATGCTGCTTATGATGCGGC
>NZ_VIGX01000135.1 GCF_007858475.1 Tsukamurella conjunctivitidis | reverse complement strand
CTAGCCGGGTGGGGATCGGGCGGCGGGCGCTGTCCGGGGGCGGGCCAGCCCCGGAGCCGCTCAGACGGTGTGGATCAGACCGTGCAGGTCACACCGGGCAAGGCCGGCCGAGCGGGTCGGGCGGGGTGGGTCAGGCGGGGTGGGTCGGGAGTGCCCTGTGGCCGATGGGGCTCACACGGTCGGCGTGCAGCTGGCTGGCCGCCAGGACCACGGCTCCCAGCACCGGTCCGGAAGTCCCCAGGGTGGACAGGCGCGTCTCGACGCGGTCCGCCACGGCAGCAAGGGCATAGCGGTTGATGGACTCCACCACTCCGGTGCGCAGCGACTCTCCGCCTGCCGCCAGCTCTCCGCCGAGCACCAGGCGTTCGGGAGCCAGTAGATTGCACATGCTGGCCAGGACCAGACCCAGGCTGACACCGGCCTCATGGATCAGCCGCTCCACAGCGGTGTTCCCGTGTTCGGCCACGAGCACCTCCTCCAGACCTGCCGGCGTCGCACTGGTCAGTCCGATGGCGCGCATTTTCGCTGCCATCGCCACCGTGGACGCCTCTGACTCCAGGCAGCCCCTCTGCCCGCACACGCACAGCTCGGAGGCACCCGGCACCCGGACATGCCCGATCTCCCCCACCCGGCCGTCGGAGC
>NZ_VIGX01000134.1 GCF_007858475.1 Tsukamurella conjunctivitidis | reverse complement strand
CGGCCACCTTCGACCACGTCGTGCGGGACTACGTGGAGGTCGCCCGTCTGGGGGGTACTCCCATCGAGGACCCGCTGCCTGCCAGCGTGCACCACGTGGACGGCACCATGAACATCCTGGCCCGCAACCAGGAGCTCGACTGGCTCAAGGCCGCTGATGACACGGCCACTGATGACGGGGTCCCGGAGTGTCGGATCCTGTCCAATGCACGGTGCCTGTCCGAGGGCGTGGATGTGCCTGCCTTGGACGCGGTGATCTTCCTGAACCCGCGGAAGTCGCAGGTGGACATCGTCCAGTCCGTGGGTCGCGTCATGCGCCTGGCGGAGGGCAAGCACTACGGGTACATCGTGTTGCCGATCGGGATCCCCGCCGGGATGCAGCCCGAGGACGTGCTGCACGACAATGACCGTTTCCGTGTCGTGTGGGAGGTCCTCCAGGCCCTGCGTGCCCACGACGAGCGTTTCGACGCGATGATCAACAAGATCGACCTCAACACCACCAAGCCTGACCAGGTGGCCATCTTCGACGTTCCCGTGGGAGGGGACAGTGAGGGCGCCGGGGACGAGGGCGGGGAGGGCCTGCGCGAGGTCCAGGGAGAGCTCGCCCTCCCGCGCTTGGAGGAGTGGCGTGACGCGATCTATGC
>NZ_VIGX01000133.1 GCF_007858475.1 Tsukamurella conjunctivitidis | reverse complement strand
CATCTGCGGATACCTTGATCTATACTCCGGCAGGAGGGGATCCTGTTATGGTGATGAATGGCCTCTATGATTCAGCTGATATTGAGAAACTCTATCAAGAGATAGGGCAACGGCAGGCAGCGCTACTCTCTCAAGAATCATAAGAGTATAAGAATATAAGAGCATAAGAACATAACAGTATTAAGAGAAAGATCAGAGTAAGAGCAGAGCACGATCTGCGAAAGATTCAAAAAATTAAAAAGATTCAAAATATTTAAGAAAAAAGGTCTAAGTATTGAAACTTAGACCTTTTTAATTGAGTTTTTTTATTCTGCTGACTCTGGCGATTCTAGTGATCGTTATCATCTTCCAGAGTTATTTTCACGGGATTTATCAAGAATGTATCTATCGACTACTGATACTTAATACTTAAATAGCGGCAGTACGTTCTTTCAACCAAGCTAATACCGCTTCATCCTCAATGCGAGGAGCGAGCTTCTCATAGACGCTTTGATGATATTGATTAACCCACTCAATCTCTTCTGCTGTAAGGAGTGAGCGCTCCATCAGACGTGTATCAATGGGGAATAGTGTCAAGGTTTCAAAGAACATAAAATTACCAAAATCTTGCTCTTTAGGATTACTAATAGGCTGAGAAGTAACTA
>NZ_VIGX01000132.1 GCF_007858475.1 Tsukamurella conjunctivitidis | reverse complement strand
CATGCCTGCCCCTCCCGTCCACCACGAGGAGGTGACACTGTGAGCCCGTTGGTCGGCGTGTTGGTGACCGTCTTCCTCCTGGGGGTGAACGCCTTCTTCGTCACGGGCGAGTTCGCCACGACCTCCTCCAGGCGGTCCCAGATCGAACCTCTCTACGAACAGGGCAGGCGTGGCTCCGCCAAGGCCATGTACGCCCTCCAGCACGTGTCCCTGATGCTGGCAATCTGCCAGCTGGGGATCACCGTGGCCTCCACCTCCCTGGGTGTCGTGGCCGAGCCCGCCATCGCCCACCTGGTCGAGGGGCCCCTGGTCCACCTGGGCCTGCCTGCCGCGACCTCCCATGTGGTCGGCTTCACCGCGGCACTGGTCATCGTCCTCTTCCTGCACGTGGTCTTCGGTGAGATGGTGCCGAAGAACATTGCCATCGCGAATCCCCACCGGGCACTGCTGGTCCTGGCGCCCCCCCTGGTGGCCTTCGGCCACGTCCTGCGCCCCGTCATCGAGGCGATGGACCACGCAGCGAACTGGTTCCTCAAGGTCCGCGGCATCACCCCGCGCTCCGAGATCTCCGCGGCCTTCACCGCCGAGGAGGTGGCCTCCATCGTCGAGCTCTCCCAGCAGGAGGGAAAGATCCACGATGACCTGG
>NZ_VIGX01000131.1 GCF_007858475.1 Tsukamurella conjunctivitidis | reverse complement strand
GTCACCTCCGGCGCCCGCCAGACCGTCGCGCAGTGCATCGAGGACCTCACCCGCACCATCTCCGACCTGCGTCCCATCACCGATGCCCTGCGCATCGATCTGGCGACGGCCGGGACCCACCCTTTCGCCCGCCCCGCCTACCAGAGGGTCACGGACTCCCAGCGCTATGCGGAACTCGTGGAGCGCACCCAGTACTGGGGCCGCCAGATGCTCCTCTACGGCGTCCACGTACACGTCGGTGTCGAGCGTCAGGACAAGCTGCTTCCCATCCTGCGCGCCCTGGCCACCCGACTCGGACAGTTGCAGTCCCTGTCGGCCTCCTCCCCGTTCTGGGCGGGGGTGGACACCGCCTACGCCTCCAACAGGGCGATGGTCTTCCAGCAGCTGCCCACCGCGGGCATCCCGCGCCAGTTCGCAACGTGGGCCCAACTGGAGCACTACACGGACGACATGGTGTCCACGGGTGTCATCCAGGGTTTCGACGAGATCCGTTGGGACGTGCGTCCCTCACCCAAGCTCGGGACCGTGGAGAACCGTGTCTTCGATGCCGCGACGAACTCCCTGGAAGTTGCCGCCTTCGCCGCCCTCACCCATTGTCTGGTGGAGCACTGGTCACGCATGCTCGACGGTGGTGAGGACCTTCCGGTA
>NZ_VIGX01000130.1 GCF_007858475.1 Tsukamurella conjunctivitidis | reverse complement strand
GAGGCGATCCCGCGGGGGGTCTCGGGGTGGTTGGTGGGGATGACGTAGCGGTCGTCATACTTGGCGATGGCCAGCAGACGGTACATGCGCTGCAGGTCCTCCCCGGTCATCCCGACGGCCCCGGCGATCTCCTCACTGCCCTCGCGCCCCAGGTCGATGTCGCGCATGTAGGAGCGCATGGCGCCCAGGCGCCGCAGGACACGCTCCACCACGCGGGTGTCCCCGGCGGTGAAGAGCTCGGCCAGGTAGTCCAGGGGGATGCGCATCTGGGAGATGGCGCTGAGCAGCACCCGGTGGTCCTCGCCGTCCGACCCGGAGGCGGAGACGGCGTCGACCACGGGGGACAGGGGAGGCACGTACCAGACCATGGGCAGCGTCCGGTACTCCGGGTGCAGGGGCAGCGCCACCTCGTAGGTGTCGATGAGGTCCCAGATGGGGGACTGCTGGGCGGCGGTGATCCAGTCCTGGGGGATGTCCTCGGCCAGGGCGCCAGCCACGACCTCGGGGTCGTGGGGGTCCAGCAGCACGGAACGTTGGGCCATGTAGAGATCCTGGGGGTCCTCCGTGGCCGCGACCTCACCCACGCGGTCGGCGTCGTAGAGCAGGACACCGAGGTAGCGCAGGCGTCCCACGCAGGTCTCGGAGCAC
>NZ_VIGX01000129.1 GCF_007858475.1 Tsukamurella conjunctivitidis | reverse complement strand
GTCTCAGTCCCAGTGTGGCTGATCATCCTCTCAAACCAGCTAGAGATCGTCGCCTTGGTGAGCCGTTACCTCACCAACTAGCTAATCCCACATAGGCTCATCTCTTAGCGCAAGGCCCGAAGGTCCCCTGCTTTAAACCATAGTCCACATCCAGTATTAGCCACCCTTTCGGGTAGTTATCCTAGACTAAAAGGTAGATTCCTATGCATTACTCACCCGTCCGCCACTCGCCACCGAAGAGAGTAAACTCTCCTCGTGCTGCCGTTCGACTTGCATGTGTTAAGCATACCGCCAGCGTTCAATCTGAGCCAGGATCAAACTCTTCAGTTCAATCTTTATAATGTTTAAATCTTTCGATCTAACCATGTAACTTTCGTTACTGCTCAATTACTGCTTCTATTTCCATTATAAAAAAATAGATGCTGGAATTGTTTGGTTAGACTTCTATTCTTTTGCTCACGCAAACAAATACAAGCCCCCATACAAACTTACTTAAGATTAATTTGTTAAAGAACATTAGGGAGATAATTCTGCGAAGCTTTTCGCTACCGCCCTAAGCAGACGAACTATACTACAGACCCAATCTAAACTTGTCAAACTTATTTTTAACTATTTTTTAAACCGTTTAACAACTTTATTTAAAAACATT
>NZ_VIGX01000012.1 GCF_007858475.1 Tsukamurella conjunctivitidis | reverse complement strand
GTCGGCGCAACCACACTGCGCACCCGCGGCCGCCCATCCACACCCCGGACTCTAGCGGCTCAGGGCCCCACTCAGGTGGGGCCGAATGAAACCGCCCTACCGGGGCCAGATCAACTTGACATAGCCAGCTGTTCGGGCAGATGGGCACGGAGCCAGTCGGCGTGCTTGTCCCGACTGGGCACGGCGCTGATCCAGGTCGGACTACGTTGAAGCATGGTCACGTGTGTGTTCGATGACGCCATCGCCGGTACGAGGGTCACGGCGGTCGCGCCGCTGCCGATGACTACGATGCGCTTGCCCTCGTAGTCGAGGTCGTCGGGCCAGAACTGTGGATGAACCAGTTGCCCGGCGAAGTGGCTCTGGCCGGGGAATTCGGGGGCGTGGCCGGTGTCGTAGTCGTAGTAGCCCGCGCACACGTAGAGGAAGCTGCAGGTGATCTCAGTTTGTTCGGTGTCGCGTTGCACAGTGACTGTCCACTGCTGGTCGCTCGTGGACCAGTCTGCTGCTGTGACCTTGCAGCCGTACCGGATCTTCTCTGCGATGCCGAACTCGTCCGCGGTCTCGTTAATGTAGTTCAGGATGGACTCGCCGTCGGCGATCGCTTTCGCGTCCTTCCAGGGTTTGAACGGATAGCCGAGGGTGAACATGTCTGAGTCCGAGCGGACTCCTGGGTACCGGAACAGATCCCAGGTGCCGCCCAAGTTCTCCCGTGCTTCCACGATGAGGTACGAACGGTTCGCGCACTCCGTCTGCAACCGGTAGGCGGCGTCGATGCCGGACAGGCCGGCTCCGACCACGAGTACGTCAATGTGTGGGGGAAGTCCGGTGTCGTGATGGGGCATAGTGTCCAGTCTTCAAGGACCAGCCGACCGGCCATTGTCTGATCACGACAACTGTTATTCCGATCCCGACGCAGGTTTTCGGCGTTCGCGTCGGACCCGACTCGGGGGGACACCCCACCAGTGGCGTGCGGCCCGGCTCAGGGAAGCCTGTTCGTCGAAGCCGACCATGGCAGCGATCTGCCCCAGCGGTAGGTCCGTCCCAATAAGCAGCCTTAGCGCCTTGTCGCGGCGTTCCTGTTCGAGGATCTGGTTGAACGGATGACCTTGCGCTGCGAGTTGCCGCTGCAGAGTGCGCGGATGAACTGTCATCAGCTTGGCGATCCCGGTCAGGTTCGCGGTACCTGTGCCGAGCATCTCCTGGGTGGCGGTGCGGACTCGCGAGACGATGTCGTCGCTGCCGGTGGCGCTCCGTCGAGCTAGGTAGGCGATCGCGAGCTGATGGATGGTGTCATCGACCCTGCGCAGCGGTGTCGACAGTACTTCCGTCCCGACGCGCAGAGCAGCGCCGGAACGACGACGGGTACGAACGAGCGCGCCGAAGAAGTCCTGATGCACCGACAATGGCGCCGCGGGCTGGTACGGCAGCTCAACACTGCGCAAGCTGTACGGCCCGCGGTTGAGGTAGGTGATCAAGCGGTGCGTGAATCCGATGCCCATGTCGGCGGCTTGAACTGGGCCGGATCGTCCCGCTGGCCGGTAGACCACGGCCACGGTGCCGGGTTCGCCTTGCAGGTCCGGCTCGGTGGTCAGAGTGACCATCCTGGAGTGCACCGAGATGTACCGGGTGAGGCAATCGAGTGCGTCACCGATCGTCGGGGCGTTCGTCACCGCAACGGCGAGCGGCCCCAACACCGACAACGACTGCACTCCTGCCAGACGCAGCCCAAGATCCGGACAGTCGAGTTCAGTTGCAGCAAGGTCGAGCATCGCCGAGGCGGCCGGCGCCGGGATGAGCACATCGTCCTCGTCCAAGCATTGCGGCGGGAGACCGAACCGGATGGCGTACTCCACCGGGTCCGCGTTGAGCCCGGCGAGTACCTCGCGGAAGCCTCGCAATGTCGCTGACCTCACCACAGTCATGTCCCGCGCACTCGCCACAGCACCGATTGTCGCAGACCGATAAGGATATGTCATGTTTCGTCAAAAGGCGTATGGAGTACCGCGCAATCCTGTCCAGGACACATCCGCCGGACGGTCGGTCCGGAATCGACGAAAGGACCGTTTCATGCCTCAGATCGAACTCACCGCAGTCGAAGGCTCACTCACATCCGAGGGCGCCACCACCATTCAGCGAGATCTCGCGACGACACTTCTGAAATGGGAAGGGGCACCGGACAATGCCTTCTTCCGAGCGCAGGCATGGTCATACCTGCATGCGATCCCCGCGGGAGGACAGATCACCGCGGAGGACGAGCTCCCACGATTCCGAGTCGATGTCACAGTCCCCGCTGGAGCCCTGAACGACGAAGCGCGCGCTGGCCTTGTCGGCGATGTCACCCGGCAGGTGCTCGCTGCCGCGGGCCTCGACGCTGACGAAGGTCTGCGGGTGTGGGTGTTCATCCACGAGCAGCCCGACGGAACCTGGGGAGCAGGCGGCACCCTCATTCGATACGCCGACCTCGTCGCACTCGCAAAGCGGCGGTAGCCCCCCGTACCAGCCCGGCCGTCGGACGTCGGACGATCCGGCTGCGCCGCTGTTGCCGGCCTGTCCCGCCGACGTGCCGTGCTGATGAGACGAAGAACTGCCGTGACGATGTGTCGGCAACAGTGACCAATTCCACCAACCGTGCCTCAGGGGCGTCCGCCATAGCCACCCCGCTCCGATGTTTCCGTGGTTGACTGCACGAACTTCTTCGTCGCGCACGGCATCAGGTCCGGCGAGTGCAGCTCCACTCGGCTGCGGAGATGCCCTCGCCGCCACGGCGGATGGGGCGAAGATGTCACCGTGACACAGAATCGGGCATCTGTCCCCCCGGCCTGCCAGGGGGCGAGCGTCGATGTGTCGGGTTTCGTCAGCCACGGGCAGACCCCGGCCTACATCCAACCCGGCAAGGCTTCTTGTGCATTGAGTCCAATTGTCCGACTCGCAACCGGAGCGGGCCCGAGCCTCACGCGAAACTTCGCATTCGGTGCCGTACCTGTCCTCGTCGCCCCGATCCCACTACGATCCCTCTCGGATCACCACGTGGGAATAGAGGTTCCGCTCTGAATTTCAGTGGCTTCGTAAACCGTAAAATGATACGAGTGAGCTGTCAGCATAGGCTTCCGTAGTTCGGAGAACTCCAAGTAGTGCGGTGCGTGAAGGTGGGCTTCGACTGCGGCTTGAGACTCCCACACTTCGTATACAAACATGTCGGTATCGTTTTCCATCGACGGAAAATGGGAGTAGGCGATGTTTCCCGGCTCCAGGCGGGTGAGGTGGACGTTCTTCTCCGCAATTGTCATGACCGCTGGTCGAGAACCGGGCCGCACCGAGTAGCGGACAGCGCAGATGATTGGCAAGACGGTACTCCTCTTGATCAAAGTTGGACAGATCGCACACTAACAAGGATTCGGCATTTGCGGCGCGTCAGGTTCGGGGGGAATCTCCAATGTCCGGCACTGCGCGGAGATCCCCAAGTAGAGCGCTGCCGTCGCCACGAACTCTGTTCGTTCGGCGTCGGTCAGTTCGCGGCCGATCACGTGGTCTTCCTGTTCGGTGAATGGTCGCATCCCGGCGATCGAGTCGGCAATGGCGATCACCGCTCGCTGCCGATCAGACCAGGCGGGTGTAGGTGTCTCGTCGGTCACGGTCGACCTGACCTGGCTGTCGGATAGCCCGGAGGTCTTCCCGAAGTACGCCACATGGACGCCCCACTCATGCTCTGCGCGGCAACGTGCGGTTACCCGTAGAATGCACAACTCGCGATCCGCCTTGCCGACCTGGCCGGTGTAAAGGAGGCCGCGGAGACCGAGGATCGGGCCCTCCGCATACGCACGGAGAACTTCGGGATTCGCCGCCATAGCCAGATAGAGCAGCGGCGGTCGATGCGGTGGGGGGACTAACCGGTCGAGGATCGCCCTGGATTCTGCTGGGATATCGGGAAGTTTGAACGCAGACACTGAATGTTTCCTCCGTGTGGTCGACACTCCGGTAGCTGTGGGAGTGGGAGTCGCTGTATCACAAGAACCATGCCCGACGTTTCGGTGTAGTCCCGCCGGGCCATTACTGTCTTGCGGTGCGCTGAGCGGTCTCTCGTACACGACTTCGAAGTCCGCGCCGGTTGCCGTACGCGTCGATGTCGCCCTTGACTACGGTCGATGTGCCGGTCGCGTCGTGGAATCTTTTTTCTGAGTGGGTCTCCGGAGCGTTGTCCGCGGTCGCGAGGAGGAAGCGGTCGGGCAGCGAGAGTTTAGCCACGGTGCGCCACGTCTGGGCGTATTGACGCCAGATCGGCCCTGTTGTGTAGGTGAGGTCGTACTTGTCGGCGATCTCCCGCACACGTGAGGCTATGTAGTTGTAGCGATTCGATGGCAGGTCCGGATAAAGGTGGTGCTCGATTTGCCGGCCCAGGTGGCCGGAGAGGAAATGCAGAGTGCTGCTGCCCTCGAAGTTCGCACTGCCGAGCATCTGACGCAGATACCACTGGGGCATTGTCTCCCTGTCGATCTCCTCAACCGTGAACTTCTCCGCGTCGTCGGGGAAGTGAGCGCAGAAGATTGTCACATGATCCCACACGTTACGAACAGTGTTCGCCGTCATGTTCGCCAGCGCCGACCGCCTAAACCCCGCGCTCCCGGCAATGGGAACGGCCATCGCCGGAAAGAGCACGTAGTCCTTGGCGGTCTGCTTGGCAATCTTGGTGAGTACGACCTTCAGCCGGTTGCGGAACTCGGGCCAGTCGTGCTCTCTGTACTGCGCGCCGCCGTTGAGTGCTGCTTTGAGCGCGTTCATCAGCTCCAAGTGCTGAACGGCCTTGCCGTACTGGAAGCCGAGCATCAGAATCACGTTGTACACCGGGTTGAACAGCATGTACGGCTCCCACGGCTGATCGCGCGTGACGCGCAGGATGCCGTAGCCGATGTCGTCGTCGAGATCGGTGACGTTGGTGTACTTGTGGTGCATGTAGTTGTGGGTGTGCCGCCAGAAGGAGCTATCGCACGCGGAGTCCCATTCCCAGGTGGTCGAGTGGATCTCCGGATCGTTCATCCAGTCCCACTGGCCGTGCATGATGTTGTGGCCGAGCTCGTTGTTCTCGATGACCTTGGCGTACGACAGGCACGCGGCGGAGGCGGCCCAGGCGGCCTTGCCCTTCCAGCCCTTCATGCCGGCGCCGAGGCCGAAGACGCGGCCCGCGGTCTCCGCGATGCGCTGGCTCTTGATCACGCGGCGGATGTACCTGGCGTCCGTCTCGCCGCGGCCGTCCTCGATCTCTTTTCGTAGTGCATCGAGTTCAGCGCCGAGCGCTTCGATGTCGGCGTCGGTGAGGTGTGCGTACTCGGCGATGTCTGTGATTGCCATGGCGGATCTTCTAACTGTCTGAGTGCGGCGGAGGTCGGCCTGTCGACGGCCGCTCCTTTGGCGGTAGTGGAGCCCTGTGGAGGACGAGTTTGGTTGTGCGTGTTGCGTACACGTGCGGAGCTTGATCCCAGTCCGCGACGGTCGTGGTGACGAGGTCGGATTCGAATCCGGTCGCTGCGACGAAGTCAAGGAGTTCCGGCAGGATCGGCCGCACGTGCGACACCCCGGCGTGCAATGTGGCACTGGCGGCGTACATGCTCATGACCGGCAGTCGTGAGCGCCGTGCAACGTAATAGCCGGTAGCGGTGCAGATTCCACCCGGTGCGAGCATCCGGAGGGCGGCGTCGAGTCCACGCTGGCGCGATGATGCCTCGACTGCGATGTCGTATCGCATGTTCACTCTGCGCAGCGCGGTGCCGACCTTGCCGTGTCCGCCACTCTTGTACGACGTCGCGCCGAGTCGTTCCGCGATCTCCAGCCGTTCATCGTCGTGGTCCACATAGTCGACGGTGCCGGCGCCATGGGCTACAGCGAGGCCGGCGGCGTAGAGCCCAATGCTTTTGGCGCCGCCTCCAATCACCAAGACTGCCCCCTCGGGGCGCTCGCGCAGGTGTGGGACGACCGCGCGCCATGCATCGGCAAGGTTGTCGCTCGCTGAGGCGACCTTCAGTGGTGCGAGACCGGCAGGAACCTTGACGAGCATGTGGTCAGCGAACGGAACGCGAACCGTGTCGGCGATCATCGATCCCCAGCGCCCGCACTGCGTGCCGAATCCGAACGCTGACAGTGTTCCGCCAGGTGTGGTTGTGGTGGTCGTGGCGCACTTGGCGGTAAGGCCCTGCCGACATCGATCACAGGTACCGCACGAGATTGCCCATGGCACCACAACGATGTCGCCCACTTCAAGGTCGCTCACTTCCTCACCAACGGCGGTGATCTGAGCGACGCACTCGTGGCCGATTCCGAACGGTCCGTGAAAGGGAGGGCTGCCGGCGATATGCCTGACGATCGGATCGATGCCGCCGAGGGTGAGACCGAGCTGCATGGGGCGGCTCACCCTGTGATGCAGCGGCAAGGTGTCTCCGTCGCAGCGTCCGGCGACAAACGGTCGCACAAGTGCATCCGTAGGAGTCTCGAGACTTGGGTCCGGTCGTTCACGCCATTCCAGTCGCCTTGGACGGACGTAGGTCAACTCACGCATCGGCTAGTACGAATATCGGCTTGTGACCGGGATTCCCCGAGGTGAGGACTGTGGGGATCTCGTCCCAGTCGTAGATGCCGCTGGTCACGAGTTCGGGGTGCAGGGTTCCGTCCGCGACCTTCTCAAGGATCGGGGTCATGTTCGGTCGTGCGTGCCCCTTGCCGTTGTGAAAGTGGACACCTCGCATGTACAGATGCAGCATGGGAATCTTCACGCTGCGGAAGTAGATCCCGACACTATTGACATACCCCTCGGGCCGCACGGACGTGAGAACTTTGCGCAGTTTGAGTGGATCGCACGTGGTGTCGACAGCGAGATCGTAGTGATCTTCGATCGAGCCATCGATGTCGCGAACTTCGGCCCCCAGCTGCTTGGCTACCTCGCAGCGGGTGGGATCGTCGTCGTAGTACACAGTGCGGCCAGGCAAGCAGTTCGCCGCGACGTCGGCGACGTACAGGCCGATCGACCCGGTTCCGCCGAACACTGCGATCTCCGGCTCAGCGATGCCGGCCACCGTGGGCACGGTAGTCTCCCAGCCGAGGGCCAAGTTGTCGCCAATAGACGCCAGGTGTACAGGATCGATGCCGTCCGGAATTCGCAGTAGATTGAAGTCCGCGAACGGAACCCGGATCAGCTCGGAGAACGTTCCGCCCCACAGTCCGTTGATTGGGAGTCCGTACTGCGAGTCGCCGTGGACCAGGCAGCGGGCGGTATGCCCAAGGCGGCACTGTTTGCATGTGCCGCAGGCGATGTGCCACGCCACCCCAACGATGTCACCGACCTGGACGGTCGTGCAGTCCGGCCCCACTTCGACGACCCGCCCGACGCACTCATGCCCGAGCGGGAACGGCCCAACACCCGAAAACGGCGTCTTGTCATCGATGACGTGATGATCGAGGTCACAGGTTGTTGCCGCAATCGGGCGGACCAGCGCATCGGTTCCCTGCACGATCGTCGGGGCCTCGACGTCATCGAACCGAAGCTCACCCGGCTTCACAAACATCAACGCACGCATACACGTACCTCCGAAACAACAGAATCTGGGCCCTCCGTGCTGTCACCGCGCCATCGGGCATTACCTTTCTAGACTGGCCATCCGACACCACGCCTACTTGTCCTATAGCGACACAAAGTTGTCTGAACACGACACCTGTCGGGTCGAGTAGGACGCCGAGCACGGAACTCGTCGCGTTCGTCACGCTCGCAGTGTTGCCTGCCAACGAGCTGACCCGAGTGGTCCGTGTCCAGATTCAGCTAATCCATGCAGGATCATGACGCTGACGCGCGCCCTCGGCCGGCGTGGAGGGTTCGAAACTTTTCGCTCCGCCCAGCGGCCGTATTGGGGTCGAGAATGACAAGGCGTGCGTCAGTCCGTGCGCGCGTGAGTTTGCGTGTCCCGCAACCGTTCGCTGAGCAGCGGAGCCTTCGAGTGAGGGATCCAGCCTCCCGTGAAGTTGGGCGCTGTCTTCGTGAGGAACGCTTCACGCGCAGCCTGCGCGTCTGTGGTGGCGAAGTTGACGACCTGAGCTCGACCTTCGGCCTCAAGGGCGCAACGCAACGAACCGGCACTACTGGAATTGATCAGTGCCTTGGTTTGAGAGAGCGCTACAGGGGGCCCTGCGGCCAGTCGGTGCGCGATGTCGTTGATGTGGCGATCGAGTTCCTCGGGCGGCACGACCCAGGTCACCAGACCCAACTGGGCGGCCTGGTCGGCACCGATGAGCTCGGGGAGCATGGTCAGCTGTTTGGCTCGTTGCAGGCCGACAAGTCGGGGCAGCAGCCAGGTACCGCCGAAATCCGGTGACAGACCACGATCTACGAAGATCTGGCTGAAGCGAGCGGTAGTGGCTGCGACGACGAAGTCGCAGCACAGCGCGATGTTCCATCCGGCTCCCACCGCGACTCCCTGCACCCGCGCTATGACAGGGATGGGCAGTTCCATGAGTGCGGTTGCGGCCCGATTTAACCGCCGCAGACTCGTTGTCGGGTGGTTATCCTTGTTCCCGGCCAGGTCGGTGCCGGAACAGAAGTCCTCTCCGGCCCCGGTGATGATCAGCACTCGTGCGTCTGGGTCGGACGCGACGGTGTCGAGCGCATCGCCGAGAGCGGCCCACCCCGCAGCGTCCAGAGCGTTCTTCTTGCCGGGCCGGTCTAGAGTGATCGTGACGATTTCGCCGTTGTGGGCTACCTCGACCTGCTTTCGTGGCCCAATCACATTGGGCTCGGTGCGGGTGGACGGGACCGTTGCTGTCGGTTGTTCGGGCATCGGGCGGCTCCTCGTTCTTTCCAGCCGGAAGTTCTTTTCGAGAGCCGATTCGCGTGGTGCCCCGACTCGATCGGGTGCCCCGCGAGATAGCCCTTCGGGGTGATTGACGTATCAGTAGCAGATCTCGAACAGGCCGGCTGCGCCCATTCCGCCGCCGACGCACATGGTCACGACGGCGTACCGTGCTTTTCGCCGGCGCCCTTCAAGCAGTACGTGACCGGTTAGTCGCGAGCCGGTCATTCCGAAGGGGTGGCCGACCGAGATGGCTCCGCCGTTGACGTTGAGCCGCTCGGACGGGATGCCGAGTCGGCGTTGGCAGTAGATCGCTTGGGAGGCGAAGGCTTCGTTGAGTTCCCATAGGTCGATGTCGTCGATGGTGAGACCATGCCGTGCAAGGAGTTTCGGTACTGCGTATACCGGTCCGATCCCCATCTCGTCGGGCTCGCAGCCGGCGATCGCCATGCCTCGGAAGATGCCGAGCGGCTCCATGCCTTGTCGCTCAGCGTCCTTGACTTCGACCATGACACAAGCGGACGCTCCATCGGAGAGTTGGGAGGAGTTCCCGGCGGTGACGAACTGATCGGCGCCTCGAACTGGAGTGAGGGAGGCCAGTCGCGCGATGGTCGTGTCGGGGCGATTGCAGGTGTCGGCAGTGACAGTGACCTCCTCTCGACTGACCTGGTTCGTCTCCCTGTCCGTGACGGTCATGACGGATGTGCAGCCGACGATCTCGTCTTCGAAGCGTTGGGCTCTCTGCGCCGCGGCGGTGCGGCGTTGACTTTCGGCCGCGAACTCGTCCTGGTCCTCGCGGGTGATCCCATACCGTTGGGCGACGACGTCGGCGGTTTCCAGCATCGTCATGTACATCGCGGGCTTGTGCTCGGCGATCCACGGATCGAACTCGGGGTGGTCGAGGGGGAGCTGGCTGCGGCCTGGGCCGGTCGAGATGTTCTCGACGCCTCCGGCGATCATGGCGGGGGTGCCGTCGACCACGATGCGTCCTGCCGCGATGGCGATCGCCTGGAGCCCGGAGGAACAGAAGCGGTTGACGGTGGCGCCCCCGACCGCGGTGGGCAATCCGGATCGGATCGCGGTCTGCCGACCTATGTTTCGTCCCTGGGGACCCTCCGGGTAGGCACAGCCGAGGATGAGGTCCTCGATCATGTGGGGATCGATGAGAGAGCGGCGGACCGCCTCCCGCACAGCGAACGAGGCGAGGGTGGGGCCGGCGGTGCTGTTGAACTCTCCACGATGGGACTTCGTCAGTGGCGTCCGGGCAGTCGAGATGATGGCTGCTTCACGCATGGATTCTCCTGTCAGATGAGGGGGATGCGGGCCGGGATCCGCGGTGTCGAGGCAAATTCCGGTGTCTGTGGCAGCTCACTGACCGGCGTGTGCTCGGTCGCGGACCGGGTTGACAGTGAACAGGGCGATCACTGCGCCGAGTACCGCGACGACGCCGATTGCTTGGAAGGCGGTGGCATAGCCGTCGGCCGGGAGTGCGGCGCCATCGATGATCAATCCAGAGACATAGGGTGCGACGAGCGGGCCGAATGAGGTCAAGGCAAGGAAGATCCCGAGACCCCCGGCTACCTGGTGCCGCGGAAAGATCATCGACATGACAGCATTGAGCTGGGGCAGGATGCTCATTCCGAGGCCATATCCGACCGAGACGATAACGACGACAAGGACGGCGGAACCGACGTAGGGCACAACGATCAGGGATAGGCCGCAGACGACGAGCCCGAGGGCGGGGATCACCACTCGCATGAGTCGGACGTTTGTTCCTCGGCTGACCGCGCGATCGATCAACGCGGAGACGGACAACAGACACACGAACGCCGCGATGCTGGGAACGGCGAGCAGAGATCCGGCGGCGACCCGGCTGTAGCCCAAGCCCACTTCGAGGTAGGAAGGCAGCCAGGTGATCACCATCGCCGCAATTGCATACATTGCCGCGGCGGCGAGGAACCCGCCGATGAAGGTACGGGTCACGATGGCCCGCCGCAATGACGCCCTGTTCGCCGCTCGGGCGGCGGGGGCCTTCTCGGTGGCGCCGGTGCGGCGCTCGGCACCGAAGGGGCCGGGCCGCCAGAGCGCCAACCAGATCGGAACCCAGATCAGCGCGGCGATCGCCAGCGTGATGAAGGCGGCGCGCCAGCCGAACACGGAGGTGACGAGGGCCAGGACCGGTGCAAAGGCGATCTTGGCGATCGATCCGCCGGAAGTAATGGCCGCCGCCGGTAGTCCCCGTTTCTCCTCGGGGAACCAGGAGAACGCCGCGGTGTTCGCGAGCGCTGAATTGGGGCCCTCGCCGAGACCGAGCAGGCACCGACTCGCGATCAGCACTGCAAAGCTCGCGGCGAACACCATCGGCAGCATCGACGCGGCCCACACCACTGCCATGACGACCAGCGCCCAACGCAGCCCCATCCAGCGGTTCAGCGGGCCAGCCAGAAATCCACCGAGGCTGAACGTCAAATAGAAGAGGCTGCTGGCCAGACCGATCTGGGCAGCGGTGAAACCTAACTCCTCTTTCAGCGGCTGTGCGACGATGCCGAGAACTGCCTTGTCGGCCCAATTTAGCATGTAGAGCGCGACAAGCATGAGAGTCATCATCCATGCTTGCCGATATTGCCCATGATCCGTTTCATTCGGGTTGAGGCTTCTGGTGGTGGTCATTTCGGGCATCCTTTGTAGATGAATCGAATGTAGGCAAGGGGCCATGAAGGTCGTGATGATCAGTCTTTCGGCATCGGGGCGCAGTCCACCAGGCCGATTCGATGCTCAGGTCAGTTCGGCGCCGAGCTTGGTGTAGCCCCGCAGCAGGTCGCGTGAGATGATTAGTCGCTGGATCTCGTCGGATCCCTCGAGGATTCGGAATACGCGGACAGACCGGTACCAACGCTCGAGCGGGAGTTCGCGCGTGTATCCCATGCCGCCATGGATCTGCAGGACGCGGTCGATGACGCGGTTGACCATGCCGGCGCCGTACAGCTTGGCGATGGAGGAGGCGTGGCGGGGGCTGCGTTGCTGGTCGATGATCCACGCGGCGCGCAGCACCAGCAGACGTGCCGCTTCTAGTTCGACCTCGGAATCGGCGATCATCCATTGGATGGCCTGGTTGGTGCCGATCTTGCGACCGAATGTCTCGCGGGTGTTGGCGTGATCGATGGCCATCTGCAGAGCACGTTCGGCGCTGCCGACGGCCTGCGACGGAATGGTGTATCGACCCCGGCCGATCCATTCCATCGCGAGATCGAAGCCTTGTCCGACCTCGCCGAGGACGTTGCGGTGAGGGACGCGGACGTTGTCGAAGATGAGCGAGGCGGGTCCGCCCTCTCCCATGGTCGCGATGAATTCAGACTTCCAGCCCATGTCTCGGTCGACGAGGAAGGCGGTAGAGCCGTGTCGGGCGCCCTTCTCTCGATCAGTGACCGCGATGACGATGGCGAAGTCCGCTTCATTTCCGTTGGTGATGAACGTCTTCTCGCCGTTGATGACCCAGTGGTCGTCGACTTTGCTTGCGGAGGTCCTGATGTTGGCGGCATCCGAGCCGGCGCCGGGTTCGGTGATCGCGAAGCACGAGATGCGATCGCCGTCGATCGACGGGAAGAGATACTCCTCCGCCTGTTCTTCGTTGGTGTGGCGCAGCAGGATGTCGGCATCGCCGCCGAAGCGGAACGGGATGAAGGTCTTCCCGATCTCGGTCCAGATCAGGGATTGGGTGACTGCAGGGAGGTTCATGCCTCCGTACTCCTCGGGGGAGGCGATACCCCAGAACCCGAACTTCTTGGCTTTGAGTTGCAATTCGCGCAGTTCGCTGGGCTCCAGGCCGATGCGGTGCTGACGCTCACGCAGCAGAACCTCCTGCTCGAGAGGTCGCACTTCCTTGTCGATGAAGGCCCGGGTGGTGTCCCGGATTGCCTTCTGCTCGTCGGTCAACGAGAAGTCCATGGGTGCTCTCCTGCCAAAGGGCTATAGACGGCGAAATCGGATCGGCCACTCCGACCGAAGCCGTGTTCTGTGTGCATTTGCCGAGCGACATGACTTGATCAGGGCGGTGATCCGAAGCTCACGTCGGCGATGCCGCTCTGGTTCCAAGCAACCATGGCCGCGACGGCTGGACCAGGACCGGGCAGTGATACAACTGAGAGTCAGCGCCTATACCTGCTGGTCATCCTGACTGCGCTGGTCAACGGCTGAGGTGGACGCCGGCGGAAGGCGGATCTTGTGGAGCGATACCAGTTCGAGTACTTCCTTGCCGTGGTCGACCACGGGGGGATCAATGCGGCCGCTTCCGCTCTCAACCTCGCGCAGCCGACGATTTCCCAGGCAATCCGGTTGACCGAACGCGAGCTCGGCGTGCTGTTGTTCCATCGGATTGGCCGGGGGATGGTGCTGTCGTCGGCTGGCCATGCACTTGTCGGTCCGGCCCGTCGGGTGATGCGGGATCTCATAGTGGCGGGCAGTGCGCTGTCCGACAACATCGGTCGCGCCCGCGGCCGACTCGATCTGGCGGCCGCATCAACGATGTCCGCCGGCACTCTGGCGGACATCGTGGCAGCTGTTCGGCGTGAGGCGCCCGGCGTGGTGCTTCGGATCAGCGAGCTTAGCGACGAGGCTGCCGCACCGTTGCTGCTCCGCGAAGGCCACTGCGAGATCGCGATCTGTCATCTGCCTGTTGCGGTCGGAACAGGATTGGCCGAGCTCGAGTTTGGCGAACAGGAGTGGTGGTTGACCTTCCCACCAGGGATGGGCGTTCCGGGTACGGACCCGCTGATGCTGGCCGACGTGCCCGATACTCCGTTCGTGGTGGTGCCGAAGGGGACTCCGCGAGCACGAGAGATCGAAATCGAGGTACGCCGGGCAGGGCGCGAACTGCGCGTATCGGCGGTATTGGAACACCGCGAAGCGCGGCTCAGTTACGTACTCGCAGGGCTGGGCGCCGCATTCCTCGACCGACCGTTGGCCGAGGAGGCGCAGAGGCGGGGGGCTACTGTCCGATCGATCTCGCCGCGGGTTAGCAGCCCAGTCGGTCTCGTCTATGACCCGGACCGGCTCTCTGTCGCCGGACGCGTCTTCGTCGAGACAGTGCGCGCGAGACAGGTTTCATGGCATTGACGATTCGAGGAACGCCTCCGCGGCTGGAGACAGCGGCCCCGGCCGGAACACCCATCCGATCGGCCGGGTGATCGGTGGGGAGAAGGACCTGACGACCACGCCTTCGAGTTCGGTCTCGGCGAATCGGCGCGGTAGCACGGTCGCGCCTACTCCGGCGCGCACCAGTTCCCATAGAGCCTGACGGTGGGCGCATTCCACCACGACGTTTCTCAGCGTGCCGGCGAGAGTGGTATCGATGAAAGCCCGGCCGAAGGTGGTCGACAGTTCCACCACGACGGGTAGGTCGGCGGCCGCGGGCATCGGCACGGGGTCGGGAACAGTCGCGGCAAGCTCCAGTGGAAGAACAAGAGCGATTTCCTGCTCCTGAACGAACCTCGTCTGCAGTGAGTGCGTGGGTTCGCTCAGTTCTGTCAAACCGAGTTCGGTTCGTCCCTCCCGAACCGACTCGACGACGTCGGCGAAGTTGTCCGCATCCGCGACATCGAGCACCACGTTTGGACACTGCGTGTGGAAACGACTCAGCAGCCCCGCGAGGGGATCGATCGCCAGACTCGACAGTGCTGCCAGTTTGAGTCGGCCGCCGGCCACGTCGCGCACCGCCTTCACCTGTTCGACGGCGAGGTGCACGTCGGTCAGGATCCGCCGCGCAGGTGCGAGGAGCAGGGTCCCGTCCGTGGTGAGTGTCAGCCCCCGCCCTGACCGGCGAAAGAGGGTGACCCCGAGTTTGCGCTCGAGGGTCCGGATCGCCTGGGACAGCGACGGCTGTGCGACGTACAGGCTCTGTGCCGCGCGGGTCACCGTTCCGTGGTCAGCCACCGCCACGAAGTACTCGATCAGCCGCAAATCCACTTCACTCAGGCTCAGCTCCGTCATCCCAGACCGCCGGAGCGCTGGAAGATTGTGGCGACAGCAGCTGACCGGGAGGCTCTCATAGGGCACACATTATGCCTGGCCTGACCAGTAGGTATAGGAAACGGCGATGAAACTGTGCGCTGCTGGGTCTTTGTGGTCGTCTTCGGCTGGGTGATGGACTCGGGTGTCCCTTCACCGGCTGGCGACGTCCAGCGGTGTTGTCGCACCCGGTGCCCCGGCGAGGGGCGCCTGAGAGAGAGACCAATGATGCTGAGTACTCGATTCACCGAAGCCTTTGGGATCCGGTATCCGATTGCCCAGGGGGGCATGCAGTGGGTTGCTCGCGCCGAGCTCGTTGCCGCGGTCGCCAACGCCGGCGCGCTTGGATTCCTGTCTGCACTCACCCAGCCGACACCGGAAGCGCTCGTGAAAGAGGTCGCGCGGTGCCGTGACATGACCGACGAGCCCTTCGGGGTCAACCTGACCATGTTGCCGGCGATCAATCCGCCGCCCTACACGGAGTATCGCCAGGCGATCATCGAGTCAGGTGTCCCGATCGTGGAGACCGCAGGCCAAGACCCATCGCCGCACCTGCCCGCCTTCCAACAGGGAGGTGTCAAGGTCCTGCACAAATGCACGAGTGTGCGGCACGCGCTGAAGGCTCAGTCGATCGGTGTCGACGGTGTCAGCATCGACGGATTCGAGTGCGCCGGCCACCCCGGCGAGGACGATGTTCCGGGGCTCGTGCTGATCGCGCAGGCCGCACGAGCTATCACAGTGCCGATGCTTGCGTCTGGTGGTTTCGCTACCGGCCGAGGACTGGTGTCCGCGCTGGCGTTGGGGGCCGACGGTATTTCGATGGGGACCCGTTTCATGTGCACCGTCGAGTCGCCGATCCACAGCAACATCAAGGACCGCATCGTGGCCGCCACCGAGAGGGACACTGAATTGATCTTCCGACCACTGCGAAACACCTCTCGGGTGGCCGGCAACATGGTCAGCCGGAAGGTCGTGGACACCCTCGCCGAGGGTGGGACGTTCGACGATGTGCGGGAGCTGGTTGCCGGCGCCCGCGGTCGCGAGGTGTACGAATTCGGTGACCCGGAGCGCGGTATTTGGACGGTCGGCATGGTGCAGGGGCTCATCGACGACATTCCCCCTGTTGCAGATCTGGTGCAGCGCATCGTGGGAGAAGCCGAGCGCACCATTGTCGGCCTCGCGGGCCTGACGTCCACTCCCGCCGCCTAGGTCGAATGCGCCTGCCCGAGTTTCCTGTTCGCTACAGCCATCCTTAAGAAAGAAAGTGAGCACGTCATGGGACTGCCCCTCATCCGCGACGAGGACGGAATCCGGTGGATCACCCTCGACCGGCCGGAGATTCGTAACGCACTGCAGGTCGAAGACCTCGACGCGATCACTGACGGCGTCCAATCCGCCAGCTCGCACGTGCGGGCGATCATTCTCACCGGCACCGGTGACCGGGCCTTCTCGGCCGGGATGCACGTCAAAACCTTCGCCGACGCCACCCCGCAGAGTGCCCGCGAGAGCATCGCGCGGGTGCGTGACTGTGTCGGAGCCATCCGTCTGTCCCCCGTACCGACGGTGGCACTGATCAATGGCTACTGCATCGGTGCGGCCTTCGAAATGGCCCTGGCATGTGATCTGCGAGTGGCACATCCCGATGTGCAGTTCGGGCTGCCCGAAGTCAAGCTCGGAATCCCGTCCGTGGTCGATGCTGCACTGCTGCACCAGTACGTGGGCCTGTCCAAGGCCAAGGAAATCATCTTGACGGGCGAGATGTATCCGCTGTCCGACTTCGCTCACACGGGGATGGCGAACCGAATCGTGGACGCAAGCGAGCTGAGCGAGACCGCGCTGGCGTTTGCCAAGCAACTCGGTTCGTACACGCCGCAGGTAATGGCGGCACAGAAGGGACTATTCGAGACGTGGTTGAACACAAGCCTTCAGGAGGGCATCGACGCTAGCGTCGACGTCTTCGCCAACCTCTTCGCGCATCCCGAAACCATTCGCGCGATCGCTCAATACCAGCCCGCTCCGCGACGCTCAGGCGATCGGTGACGAGCACCGTCTCGATACCAAACCATGAAGGAAGATCCATGCCTGTGACTTCTCGTGTCGACTGCGGCGTCGCCGTCGTCACCATCGACCACCCCCCTGTCAACGGACTCGGACACACGGTCCGCACCGAACTGCTGTGCGAACTGCGGCGGGCACTGGGCTCGGACGCCATCCGAGCCGTGGTGGTGACCGGGCGAGAAGGATGCTTCTCCGCCGGGGCCGACATCACCGAATTCGGAACCCCCCGTTCGACGGCCACACCCACGCTGGCCGAGATCATCGGCGAAGTTGACGCCTCCCCGAAGCCGATCGTCGCCGCCATCGACGGCACGTGTTTCGGTGGTGGCCTCGAGCTGGCGCTTGCGATGCACTACCGAGTCGCCACGCCGTCGAGCTCCCTCGCCCTACCGGAGGTGAACCTCGGCTTCGTGCCCGGCTCCGGAGGAACACAACGCCTTCCACGCGCCATCGGCATGGCAGCAGCCGCCGACCTCATCACGACCGGGAAACCTAAGGCAGCCGCAGAGCTCGCCGCCATCCCCGGGCAGCGACTATTCGAGGGTTTGTGCGACGGCGACATCGTCGTACACGCAGTGCAGGTCGCAGCTCGTAGCGCTGATGCTCGTCCCTTGCCCCGCCTGCGCGATCTCACTCCCGCCGATCGGATCGGGGACAACCAGTTGTCCGAGATGCACGCATCGCTGCGCGCCAAGCACCGAGGCCTCGAGGCACCGATCGCGGCGCTGGACCTTATTGCCCATTCGGCGGCCACACCGTTCGATGACGCCATCGCCGAAGAGCGCGACACCTTTCTGCGACTGGTCGGAGGCGCGCAGTCAGCCGGTCTCCGTCACGTCTTCTTTGCCGAACGCCGGGCCCGCAAGATCCCGAATCTGCCCGAGGACACGGTCGCGCGCACAATCGAGACGGTTGTGGTCATCGGGGCGGGCACCATGGGTTGCGGTATTGCCGTGAACTTCCTCAATGCAGGGTTACCCGTCACCCTGATCGACACGACGAGGGACGCACTGGAACGTGGTCGCGGAACCATCACCGCAATCTTAGACTCCCACGTGCGCAAGGGAACGCTGAGCTCGAGCGAGCGGGACTCGCGACTGCTGCGCTTGCGCACTAGCGTTGATCTGCTTGACGGCGCGAATGCCGATCTCGTGGTAGAGGCCGTCTTCGAGAGCTGGGATGTCAAACGAAGCGTGTTCTCGCGCCTCGATGCCGTGATGAAACCGGGAGCAATTCTCGCAACCAACACCTCCACTCTCGACGTGGACGAACTTGCGGACGTCACCGAACGCCCCCAGGACGTCGTCGGGTTGCACTTCTTCAGCCCCGCCCACGTCATGAAGCTGCTCGAGGTGGTCCGCGGAGACCGCACCGCACCCGACGTGCTCGCGACCGCGATGACCACCGCCCGCCGCCTCGGCAAGACCGCCGTCGTGTCAGGTGTATGTGACGGCTTCATCGGCAACCGGATGCTGCAGAGCTACCGTGACGCGGCCGGCCGGCTTCTTCGATCTGGCCTATCGCCGCAGGACATCGACAACGCGATCGAATCCTTCGGCTTCGCCATGGGCCCCTACCGTGTGGGGGATCTTGCAGGCAACGACGTCGGCTGGTCTGTGCGTAAACGCCGATACGCCGAGAACCCCGACATGCCGCACGACACCATCTCTGACACCCTCTGCGAGATGGGACGATTCGGTCAGAAGACTGGCGCTGGCTGGTACGACTACCCGAACGGCGGCCGGAACCCGGCACCGAGCCCCGTCGTGGAGGAAATGCTCTCTCGTTTCCGACCCCGCATCGCCGTAGATGAACGCCCCAGCGATCGGCAGGTCGCCGAAAGCCTGGTGTACGCCCTGGTTGACGAGGGCGCCCGAATACTCGACGAAGGCATCGCTCAGCGATCGTCCGACATCGACGTTGTCTACGTGTCCGGCTACGGCTTCCCCCGACACCTGGGCGGCCCCATGTACTACGCCGACCAGATCGGCCTCGACCGGGTGCTCGCCGAGTTGATCGCCGACAACCCCGACGGCTGGCAGCCTGCGCCGCTGTTGGTCCGCCTGGCCAAAGAAGGTGGCACGTTCGGCTGACCACCAACGGCGAAGGGAGGGGCCAACCGCAACCGGGTGGCCCCTCCCTTCACCGTGTTCTGGGTCCAGACCCCCATCGGGTCGAATTGATTCGCACAACAACATCGGCCGCTGCAACCCCCTCCAGGGTCGCAGCGGCCGAGGAACCTTAGTGCAGACAGGTGGGTCCGACTACTGGCTGCGCGCGTTGGACTGTGCGGCGTCGAGGCGGGCTCGCAGATCATTCTTGAGTATCTTGCCCGCGGCGCTCGTAGGCAGGGCGTCGACGACAATGATCTCTCGCACCCGCTGGTACGGCAGGACCTGCCCCGCCACATCGGCAAGCAGTTGATCGGGCTCGACGGTACGTCCCGGCCGGGGCACCACGAACGCCACCGGGATCTGTCCGGCGTTGGGATCACTGCGCCCGACGACGGCCGCGGAGTCGACGTTCGGATCACTGGTCAGCAGCTCTTCGAGAACGCGGGGATAGACGTTGTACCCCTTGTAGACGAGCATGTCCTTTGCGCGTCCACTGATGAATAGGAAACCTTCGTCGTCGGCATAGGCGATGTCTCCGGTCCGCAACCACCCGCCAGCGAACTGCTCAGCGGTCTTGTCCGGATGCCGGTGGTAACCGTCGGCGATCTGCGGCCCCCGTAGCCAGAGTTCGCCTTGGGCGCCGGCGCCGAGCGCCTGTCCGTCGGCGTCGCGAATCTCGAACTCAGTGTCGGGGATCGGCTGGCCGACGCTGCCCTGCTTATGGCGAGCCCCATGAAAACCCGGAACGGACAGCACCAGGCACGTCCCCTCCGTCAATCCGTATCCCTCGATCAACATCGCCCTGGGAAAGACGTCCTTCATAGTGGTGAGGGTCTCGTGATCGAGAGGGGCCGCACCTGACGACAGCGCACGCAGTGAGGACAGATCCCGGGTACGGATATCGGGACAGCTCAACAGGGAGTGCCACATGCTGGGGCTGCCGTTGATGTAGGTGACGCCCTTCTCCTCGATCAATCTGAGGACCGATTCCGGAGAGAATCGCCCTGGAAATACGATCGATGCACCGGCGCAGATGAGGTTGCACATGGTCAGCAATGACTGGGTGTGATACAGCGGTCCGACGATCAGTGAGACGGTCTCACCGATGGCGAGCGCTCCGTCCGTGCGGTATTGGGTGAACTGCAGGCGACCGTTTTTGTCCACGGTGATGAGGCTGCCCATGCGCCAGGCCAGCGCCTGGGTGATCTGCGCGACGACGTTGCGCTGGAGCGTGCGCACCCCCTTGGAGACACCAGTGGTACCGCCCGTGAACACGAGGTGCGCGAGCGCGTCACGATCCACCACCACTGGTTCGAATTCACGCGGCTGCTTCACCGTCCACTCAGCAAATCCAATCACAGAATCGCCCACGGACGCGCTCTCCGCCGGTGCAGCCGCCGAGCCGGGCACCACGACGATGCGCCGTAGACCGGTGCCAGCGGCGGCTTCGACGAGCGCACCGACATGGGAGGGATGCGAGAACGCCAGGACGGCATCAACCTCGAGCGCCTGGTCCCGCAATCCGGCGACCTGCCGCAGCGGACTCACCGGCGACACGACGGCACCCGCTAGCTGCACACCGAGATAGGTCACGACGAACCACACTGTGTTGGGCAAATGCACCAGCACAACATCGCCCGGTCGGACACCGTCCGCCACGAGTGCGGCAGCGACGGAGGTAGCCTCATCCCACAACTGGGCGTAGGTCATCCGGAGGTCTCCGTCTTCGACAGCGACGCGATCGCCGTGCAGACGGCAGGCTGCGGTCAGCAACTGGCCGACCCCGACTGTCGGATACTCGAGATGGCGTGGGATGTTTTCTGGCCAGTAGGCAGGCATGGCGGTGACGGTCCTTTCGGGAAATTTCATCTTGTACTCGATTAGTCAGAGCTGCATCGACTTGGCGACCACAGTGCGCATCACCTCGCTGGTTCCACCCAGGATTCGGGTCACCCGCGCATCGGCGTAGAGCCTGGCGATGGGGTATTCGGTGATATAGCCATAGCCGCCGTGCAGCTGCAGGCACTTGTCCACGACCCGACCCTGCATCTCGGTGCTCCATAGCTTGACCAGCGCGGCCTGTGCCGGGGTGAGTGCGTCGGCGTCGTGCCGCTCGATGGCGTCGTCGACCAGTGCCTGTCCTGCGGCGACGTCTGCCGCGCAGTCGGCAAGGACAAACTTGGTGTTCTGGAACGACGCGACGGGCGTGCCGAACGCCTTACGGTTGAGGGTGTAGTCCACCGTGTGCTCGACGGCTCGGCGCGCAGAGGCGACGGCGCCGATGGCGATGACCAACCGTTCTTGCGGAAGGTTCTGTGAGAGTAGCCGGAAGGCCTGCCCTTCCTCCCCGACCCGGTCCTCGATCGGGACGCGGACGTCGTCGAAAGAGAGCTCGCACGTGTCCTGAGCCTTGAGCCCCAGCTTGCTGAGCATACGGCCGCTCGTGAATCCCGGCGTGGCGGTGTCGATCGCGAGGATGGTCAGACCGGCGCGGCGGTTGGCCTTCTCCGGTGGCGAGGTGCGGCAGACCACCAGGACCCGCCTGGCCTGGCGACCGCCGGTGATGAATGTCTTGGCGCCGTTGACAATATAGACCTCCCCAGCGCGTCGGGCCGTCGTGCGGATGCCGGCGAGATCGGAGCCGGTATCCGGTTCGGTCATGGCGATGGCGGTCATTGTTTCGCCGCTGGCGAATCCCGGGAGCCACCGCTTCTTCTGCTCGGCGTTCGCGAATCGCTGCAGGTAGGGGTACACAAGGTCGAGGTGCGTGCGCAGCGATCCCAAGGCAAGCCCCGCAGCGGCGGCTTCTTCGTTGAGGACCGCGTTGAACTTGTACGATTCGATACCCGAACCGCCGAATTCCTTGGGTACCTGCATCCCCAAGAAGCCGAGTTCTCCCATCTGGAGGAAGAATTCGGGATCGACAAAGCCCTGACGTTCCCAGGTCGCGTACTTCGGCAGCGCCTCTCGCTCGAGGAATCGCCGGACGGCAGACCGGAATTCCTCATGCTCTGCTGTATAGACCATGCGCTCCATTCAAAATCTCCTAGATTTTCCACTCTCGAGTCCTGTGACGGCTGGGCGAAAGAGTGCCAGAGGCTAGGAACCGTGCTTCCAAAGCCATGGACAATCGCGACGCCTGGGCGTGGGGCGCGAAACGCACCGTCCGCCACGATGGCTCACTCGAATCACCTCAACGATCTCAGCACCGCAGTGCCACTCCGGTCCAAGACCTATCGGCGTACGGATCGACTGTCGAAACCAATTGCGCCGCACAGGGCCGCGTACGGGTGCACAATGCCAAGGGGCGGCACCCGAGGTCGGTAGGTGATCGGCATGTGTCGGCAAGACCACTGTGAGGATCTCTCGAGACTCATTTCCAACATGTGCAGTCGACGCGTTGAGGTCAGAGCTTTTGGTCGGTCGGGTGACGCGGAGAGGTGAGCAGGCGGGGTAGCGGCAGTCCTGTCAGCTCACAAGTTTGGGTGCCCCACTTCTGCACTATCGTGCGGCGGGGTGGTTCCGATCCCCGAAGCCGGGGCGCGTTGTGTCACAGTGACGAAAGGTGGCGGCTGACCGGAGAGTACTGCCTGCCTCATCGGCTGTCGCTGCCGCCCGGAATCAAGATCGCTGTAGGAAATGCCATGTCTGTGAGACTGGCGAGATGCCAAGTGCGTGGGACAACTTACATCACCGCAGGCCACAGGCGTGTCAGATGCCAAGTGGAATGAGACCCTACACCCGCACGGATCAGTCGCCGTCCCCCGGGGCCGGTGCTGGTTCGGCCGCCCCGAGCGACGCGTACGACTCCTTGACGAACCGCAGGTGCGACCAGGTCTCCACGCCGCCGACCGCGGGCTGGGTCCGCACGGCGTCGACGGTCTCGGCCAGCGTCGCCGCCGACGGGCCGCGCACCGTCGCGAGCAGGTCGAAGGACCCCACGGTGCGGGCGAGGAAGCTCACGCCGGCGACCGCGGCCACGTCGCGGGCGGCATCGCGGGCGGCGCCGCGCACGTGGATCCCCATCCCCACGGCGTGCTCGGAACCGCGGCTCACGATCGGGCCGATCCGCACCACCGAACCCTCCACCAGGCGGAGCACCCGTCGTCGCGCCGCGGCCGCCGAGAGGCCCGTCGCGGCCGCCAGCCGCACGTACGATGCGCGGCCGTCGCCCTCGAGGATCTGGAGAAGGGCGACGTCCGCCGCATCGAGCTGCGCCGTCGCCTCGCCGACGGGCCCGGCCGCGTCGCGGATGACCTCGCGGTAGGCCAGGGTCTCGGCCCGTGCGACGCCGGGCAGGTTGCGGAGGCGGGCCAGGACCGCGTCCACCGCATCGCCCGATCCGCTGCGGATCTCCGCCGCGACGGCGAACCGTCCGGTGGTGATCGACACGTAGACCACCTCGGGCAGCGCGGCGACCGCCGCCGCAACGGGAGCGGCGGCACCGTCGACCTCGATCCGGGTGTAGCAGATGGTGCCGCGGCCGAGTACCGACGGGTGGACCACTCCCTGCACCGTGAACGCCCCGGAGCCGAGGAGCCGGCGCATCCGCGCAGCCACTGTGGCGCGAGTGATACCCGCGGCGGTGGCGAGCTCGCGGTGGCTCATCCGCCCGTCGCGGCTGAGGAGCGCCACGAGCGTCCGGTCGATGTCGTCCATGGCGTCCCCCGAGGAAGTTCGTCCGCCGCCTTTTCGGGACGGGTGGTCGCTCCGATCATGCACGGGGCCGCCCGCCGGCGCAGCGAGTGGCGCACATCCGCCACGACGGCTGTGCAGATCGTGCGAGGTCGTGGTGCGGCTGCTAGCGAACTGCTTGCGAGGTCCTGTGATCGGGCTTACAGTTGGCCGATCCGAAGCGGGAGAACCGCAGGTCAGGAGACGAAATGCAGCACACGATCCCCGAGGGCGAGGTGCTCGCGGCGGCCGACCGCATCATCGAGGCCTTCGCCGCCACGGACACCGACGGCTACTTCGCGGGCTTCGACCCGCGCGCGACCTTCGTCTTCCACACCGAACCGCGGACGCTGGCCGACCGCGCGGAGTACGAGCGGCTGTGGGCCGGCTGGGTCGACTCCGGCTGGCGCGTGCTCTCGTGCGAGAGCACCGCGCGGATCGTGACGGCCCTGGGCGGCACCGCCGTCTTCAGCCACGACGTGCACACCGTCACCCAGGACGGCGACGGGACGCGCACCGAGACGCGCGAGCGCGAGTCGATCGTCTTCGCGACGGCCCCCGACGGCACCCTCGTGGCCGTCCACGAGCACCTCTCGGCCGCGTGATGCTGCGCTATTACCGCCGGCTCGACGCGCACCTGCACGCGTCCGCCGACGACGGGACCGCCGTCCGGGGCGAGCTCAGCGGGCGGCGCATCTTCGCCATCTGGCTCGCGGCGAACCTCGTCGTCACCACGATGCTCACCGGCACGCTGTTCGTGCCGTCGGTCTCGCTGACCGGCGCGCTCTGGCTGATCCTCGCGGGCACCGTCGTCGGCGCCCTGGTGCTGGTCGCGGTCGGGAATGTGGGCACTCGCACCGGCCTGCCGACGATGGCGCTCACCCGCGCCTCCTTCGGGGTGCGTGGCAGCCGGATCCCGGTGGCGGCCAACATCGCCGTGCTCATGGGGTGGAGCTGGGTGCAGGCGATGCTCGCCGGCGTCACCGTGAACTACGTGGTCGAGCAGCAGACCGGCTACTCGAATCCGGCCCTGTTCTCGGTGCTGTGCGAGGTGATCGTGGTGTCGCTGGCCATCTTCGGCCACGCGGGCATCGCCAAGGTGGAACCGATTCTCGCCGTGGTGATCCTGGCGATCATGGCGTACCTCTTCATCGACATGTTCGGTGACGGCTTCGCCCGCCTGAACGCGCTGCCCCGCGATCCCGAGGGGCTCAGCGGCCTCGGTATCTTCGACATCGTGGTGGCGACGGCGATCTCCTGGACCGTGCTCTCGGCGGACATCAACCGGTTCGCGCGGAGCGAGCGGGGCGGCGTGATCGGCTCGGGGATCGGCTACGTCGCCTCGACGGTGGCAGCGATGGCCCTGGGCGCCACCGCGATCGCGTGGTTGCTCGCGAACGGCAAGGACGCACCGCCCTTCGACCCGACGGTGATCGTGGCCGAGTTCGGCGTCCCGCTCGCCGGCGTGGTCTTCTTCTCCGTCATGGCGACCAACTCGATGGCCGTCTACGGCATGGTCACCTCGCTGGTGAACGCCGAGCCGGGTCGCATCCGATTCCTGCCCGCCGCACTGGGACTCGGCGTGATCTCCATCGCGGGATCGGCCTGGCTGGCGCTGCTCGACAAGTTCACGTCCTTCCTCACCGCCATCGGCATCGTGTTCATCCCCGTCTTCGCGATCATCGTCGTGGACTTCTACGTGCTGCGCCGCGGGCGGTACGCCGCCTCGCCGGCCGAGGCCGGCTCGCGCGACTACTGGTACCGCGGCGGCTGGAACCCGGTCGCCGTCGCGGTGTGGATCGTGGGCGTCGGCTTCTCGTCGGCGATCACCTACCTGTGGGTCAGCCCGGTGGGTGCCACGGTCCCGACCTTCCTGGTGAGCGCCGGCCTGTACTGGGGCGCGAGCGTGGCCGTCCGCCGCGGTGCAGCGGAGCCGGCGCGGCTATGAGCTGGATCGATCTGACGCACACCCTGCGGCCCGGCACCGAGTACCCGGGCGATCCCCCGATCGCGATCGAACCCGCGCTGACGCCGGAGACCGACGGAGTGGCCGTGACCGCGCTGCATCTGTCGACCCACAGCGGTACGCACGTGGATGCGCCCTGCCATACCGTGCCGGGCGGTCGCACGATGGACGAGGTGTCCGTCGACGAGTTGATCGGGACCGCCGCGGTCCTGCACGTCGGCGGCGGACCGGACGGCACGATCGGCGTGGCGGACCTCGGCGACCTGCCCGCGCGGCTCCCCTCGATCGTGCTGATCGCGACCGGCTGGGACCGATGGTTCGGTACGGAGCGTTACCGGCACCACCCGGCGCTGGCGCCGGAGGCGGCACAGGTGCTGTGGGAGCGCGGAATGCGGGTCCTGGGCGTGGACTGCTACAGCCCCGATCCCCTCGATTCCGAGGACTTCCCGGTGCACGCCGCCGTGCTGGGGTGCGACGGTCTCATCGTCGAGAACCTGCGCGGTCTCACCGGGCTCCCGGCGGTGTGCGAGGTCGGTATCCATCCGCTCAAGGTCGGGCCGTTCGACGGTGCCCCGGTCCGCGCCCTCGCACGGCGCGCCTAGGCCCCTACGCGCGCGGGCCCGCCGAGGTCGCCCGGACCGCCCGAGCCGCTACGGCCCGGATCGGTCGCCCTGCCGCAGAGTGGGTTTGTCGATCTTGCCGACGGGATTCTTCGGGACCTCGTCGAGCAGGATCAGGTCGACGGGGACCTTCACCTTCGCCAGCTCGCCGCGCAGGCCGTCCAACAGCTCGGCGGCGGTCACCGTGGCTCCCGCGCGCAACGACACGTAGGCCACGGGCACCTCGCCGAGCACCTCGTGCGGGCGGCCGATCACCGCCGCCTCGAACACGTCCGGGTTGCGGTACAGCTGCGCCTCGATCTCCTTGGGGTAGATGTTCTCGCCGCCGCGGATCACCATGTCCTTCACCCGATCCACCAGGCGCAGGTAGCCGTCCTCGTCGAGCAGCCCCACGTCGCCGGTGCGGAGCCACCCGTCGACGATCGTCTCCGCGGTGGCGTCGGGGCGGTTCAGATAGCCCGCCATCACCACGTCGCCGGCGATGAGCACCTCGCCGGTCTCCCCGGGCGGCACATCGCGGAGGGCACCGTCGACGATGCGGATCCGCTGGCCCGGCAGCGCGGGCCCGACGGTGCCGGGCTTGCGCGGACCGTCGAGCGGGTTGATGGCCGATGCGGTGGTCGTCTCGGACAGCCCGTAGCCCTCGACGATCGGTACGCCGAACCGGGACTCGAACCGCTCGATGAGGTCGACGGGCATCGGTGCGGCGCCACAGATCCCGAACCGCAGCGACGACGAATCCGGACGCACCTCCTCCGGCAGCGTGGTGAGCATCGCGTAGATCGCGGGCACCGCGGAGAAGTAGGTGGGCCGGTGCCGCTCCACCGCCGGGAAGAACTCGTCCGGCCGGAACCGTCCGACGATCGTGGTGCGGCCGCCCGCCCGGAGCGGAGTGAGTGTGCCGAGGACGACGCCGTTGGCGTGGAAGAGCGGGAGGACCAGCAGGCTGTGATCGCATTCCGTGAACGAGAAGTGCTCGATGAACGACGCCGTCATGGCCGCGATGTTCCCGTGGCTGATCATGACGCCCTTGGGTTTCCCGGTCGTACCGGCGGTGTAGATGAGGAGGGCGAGATCGCCGGCCCGCACCTGCGCGGGCGCGGCCGCCTCACCGTCGGTCGCGGTGAGCAGTTCGTCGCACGGGAGCGCGGCGACGCCGTCGGCGGTGTCGATCCCGGACTCCGTCACCAGCACGCGGGCGCCGGCATCGGCGGCCTGGTAGGCGATCTCGGGCGGTGCGAGTGCGGGGTTGATGGGCGTGACCGCCGCGCCGAGGCGCCAAGCCGCGAACACCGCGACCACCAGCTCCACCCGGTTCGGTAGCAGCAGGCCCACCACGTCGCCGGCCGAGACGCCGTACTCTTCCAGCCGGGTGGCCGCGGTCCGGACGGCCGCGGCGAAGTCCGTGTTCGAGAGGGAGAGCCGGTCGTCCGCGATCGCCGGGTCCGACGGTGCCCGCGCCGCTCGGAACTCCGGGAGGGCGGGCACCTCGGGAAGGCCGGGCACCGTCATCGATGCACCGTCACGATCGGCTCCGAGATGAGCCCGAAGGTGCGCAGCACGCCCTCGAGTTCCCGGTGACCAAAGGCCTGGCAGCCCGATGCCAGCCCGACGCGCCGCGGCGGCTGCTGCAGCAGCGAGTACGCGGCGTAGGCCTGCAGCAGGCCCGTCTGCTTGTAGTTGCTGTTGCCGTGGATCACGACGTGCGCGCGGCCCAGCGGGCCGGAGGCGTGCACCGAGTCGAGCGACTTGTTCACGCGCGGATTCTCGCGGGGCGGCATCGAATTCATCACCTGCGCGGCGACCGCGTCCAGCGCGTCGGCGCGGTCCTCGGGCGACATGTCCTTCGTGGCCTCCAGCGCGTCGGCCACGATCACCGGCACGTTGTTCATCAGCGCGGCGTTGAAGACGCCGCCCTGCGCCTTGCAGTTCGCCACGCGGGGATCGCGCTTGAACCAGACGGGATGCGAGGTGCCGCCCCACGGCAGCGACTGCGCCAGCTCGTGCTGCCCGGGCACCACGAGCGGGACCAGCCCCTGCATCGGGTCGAACGACGTGTACTCGTTCTGCTCCAGGTAGAAGGCGTCGCCGCCTGCGGCGTTCACGAGGATCGTGCGGGTGGACGCGATGGTGGGGCTGCCGCCCCAGAAGACCGCGATGTCGAGGGTGTCGAGACCCGGTGTCTCCAGAGCGATCTGGGCCGCGATCTCGCCCGTGGTGTACATGTGCGCGATACCGGGCGCCAGGAGCAGGCCCGCGTCCGCGTATTGGTTATGGAACGTGTCGTCGCAGTGGATCATCCAGTCCTGCTCACCGTTGGTGTCGCTGTAGTGCGCACCGGCGTTCAAGCTGGCCTGGACCACCGTGTCGCCGAACTTGATGAACGGCCCCACCGTGTTCAGTACGACGGAGCTGCCGCGGAAGAGCTCGGTGAGGGAGTCGACGTCGTGATCGACCTGCACGACCTCGTAGTCGGCGGTCTCGATGCCCGCGACGTTCTTCTCCATCGACGCGGTCAGCTTTCCCTCGTCGCGGCCCGCCGCGGTGAAGGGCACGTTGTACTCGCGCAGGTACTCGCAGATGAGGCGTCCCGTGTACCCCGATGCCCCGTACACCACTACCGGCTTGTTGCTCATGATTCTCCTTGTCCTGTGGATGTTTCCGTCACATGCCCATGCCGCCGTCGACGGGCAGCCCGGCCCCGTTGACGAAGCGGGAGGCGTCGGAGGCGAGGAAGACGACGGCGTCCGCCATGTCCTGCACCTCGCCGAGCCGGCCGCTGGGCGTGAGTCCTACGACCGCCTCGACCGCCTCCTCGGGGGAGCCGAACAGCCCGATGTTCGCCATGTCGACCGCGAGGCCCGTGCCCATCTCGGTGGGCACGAGGCCCGGGTAGATGCAGTTGACCCGCACGCCGTAGCCGAGCTTGCCGGCCTCCATCGCCGCCACACGGGTCATCCGGTCGATGGCCGACTTGGTGGCGGAGTAGATCGCGATGCCGGGGAAGGCGATGGTCGCCGCCACGGAGGCGACGTTGATGATGGCGCCGCCGCCACCGGCCGCCCCGCCCGGACGCAGGGCCCGCAGTCCGTGCTTGAGGCCGAGGGCCGTGCCGAGCACGTTCACGTCGAGCTGGCGGCGCACGTCCTCGACGGTGATCTCGGTGAGCAGCCCCGTGATCTCGACGCCGGCGTTGTTGACCACCACGTCGAGCCCGCCGAGCTGCGCGACGGTGGCGTCGATCGCGACGGTCCAGCTCTTCTCGGAGGTGACGTCGAGGTGGACCGAGCCGTTGCCGGCTCCCAGCTCGGACGCGACGGTGGCGGCACGGTCCGCCTGCAGGTCGCCGAGCATCACCCGGGCGCCGGCGACGGTCAGCGCACGGGCCATGCCCTCGCCGAGCCCCTGTGCCCCGCCGGTGATCAGGACCCGCCGGCCGGTCAGATCGAATGCGCTCACGACTACTCCCTTGATCGAGGTGGATCGGTGTCCGTGCGGCGTGTGGCGGCCGTCACATTCCAAAATCTAGACGACTGTCAAGAAAATTGTTGGACATTCGTCAAGAGTTCTCGCTCGGGGTGCCGCCCCGGGGCGCGGCACAGGCGCTATCCTGGGACGATGCCGACGGGCCGTCGGCCGGAGGAAGGAGTGCGGGGTGACCGAGGTGATCGCGCCCGCTGCCGTGGGCGCCACCAAGCACGCCACTAAGGTCGCGGCCAAGCGCGACGAGCTGGCCCGTGCGGCCCTCAAGACCCTCTCCGAGCTCGGCTACGCCCGCACCAGCCTCCGCGAGATCGCCGCGAACTCGGAGTACAGCCACGGCGTGCTGCACTACTACTTCGCCGACCGGCTCGAGCTCATCGCGCACTGCGTGCACCTCTACAAGGCCGAGTGCATCGCCTCCTACGACGACGTGCTCCGTCCCGACGACGATGCGGCCGCGCTGCGCCTGCGGTTCGCGGAGCGGCTGGCCGCCACCATGGAGCACGACCTCCCTACCCATAAGCTCTGGTACGACCTGCGCTCGCAGGCCATGTTCGAGGCGGCTCTCACCGACGACGTGCGCGAGATCGACGGCTCGCTCGAGGCGATGATCTGGCGGGTCGTGAGCCGCTACGCGGAGCTCGCGGGCGGCACGCCGCTCCTCGACGCCGCGGGCACCTACGCCGCACTCGACGGGCCCTTCGAGCGCGCCGTCCGTCGCCGCGTCCTCGGCGATGAGAACGCGGGCGCCGTCCTCACCGCGCAGGTCTTCGATCTGCTCGACGCCCTCGTGGTCCGCCGGAGCCGCTGACGCCCCACCCGCAGGCGGCCGCGCCTCCTCGTCCCCGGCCCCGCGTTCAGTCGGCCTCGGGCGGCCCGCCGAGGGCACCGTCGGTGAAGGTACGGAAGGCGAAGGCCAGCGTGTCGAGCGATTGCAGCGTGCCGCTCTCGTAACCCACCAGCAGGTACAGCGCGGTGGTCGCGTACTTCTCCGCGAGCTCGCGGTCCCCGATCACCTCGGTGTAGGTCTCCGCGATCACGTCGCGCCGCTCGAGGTCGACCGCCGCCTGGTGCCGCGCCACCTCCGGGTCGTGCGCGGCCCACACCCGGATCGCCGCCTCGGTGGCGTGCGGCAGCGTCATGCCGACGTCGATGAGCGACATCAACCGGTCGTAGGCGTCGGGCACCTGGCGCGCGGCCTCGATCAGCCGGTCGCTCTTGGTCTGTCGCCAGTACGCGATGAGCGCCGAGGTGAACTCGGGCCAGCTCGGGTAGGCGTGGTAGAAGCTGCCCGTCGACGAGCCCGCCTGCTCGCACACCGCGGCCAGCTTGAGCGCCGCGTGCCCCCGCTCCGCCAGCACCGCCAGGCCCGCCTCCAGGAATCGCAGTTGGACGTAGCGCGACGGGCTCGAGCGGGCGGGGGGCATGCGGCGATGGTATCCGCCGAGCGCCCGGTGCCGTGGAAAGCTTGCCGCATGCGACGTTCGGTGATGGTCCCCCTGCTCGAGACGGTGCTCACGCTGCTGGGCCTCGCGTGGCTGGCCGCGGTGCTGCTGTTCGGCCGCGCCGCAGTGCCGCTGCTCATCGCGTGGGACGTGGCCGCGATCGCCTACGTCACTGCGGGATGGCTCCTGCTGCACCGGCGGATCCCCGTCGAGGACGACGATCCGGAGTTGCTCGCGCCGCGCTGGCAGACCACCCTGTTCGCGCTGGTGGTCAGCGGCTCGGGCCTCGTGGGCGGCTTCCTGATGATCGCGACCCGGGGTGAGGACTCCGATTCGTTCTTGCAGCCCGCCGCGGCGGCGACGGTGCTGCTGTCCTGGATACTGCTGCACACCGCGTTCGCGCAGATCTACGCCCGGGACTATTTCGCGGGCGATCCCGGCCTCGTCTTCCCCGCGTGCGAACGGCCGCAGCTCACCGAGTTCGTCTACTTCTCCATCACGATCGGCACCTCGTTCGCGGTCTCGGACGTCACCGTCACCAAGCGCTCCACGCGCCGCCTGGTGATCGCGCACAGCGTGCTCAGCTTCTTCTTCAACGCGGCCGTCGTGGCGATCGCGCTGGACTGGATCAAGGGCGGAGGCTGAGCACGCCGTGCGTGCTGATCACGCCGTGGCCACGGGGCTCTCGAGCCCGGCCAGGCACGCCGGCAGCGGCGCGCGGTGCAGCACCCCGAGCCGCTGCGTCGCGCGGGTGAGCGCCACGTACAGCTCCGCCGCTCCGCGCTCGCCCGCGGTGAGGATCGCCTCGGGATCCACCACCAGCACCGCGTCGAACTCGAGCCCCTTCGTCTCCGACGGCGGCACCGCGCCGGGCGTGCCGTCGGGCCCGATGACGACCGACGTGCCCTCCCGGCCCGCCTCGTCGCGAGTGAAGGCCTCGATCGCGCCGGCCAGGCCCTCGTCGGTCACCCGCCGTGCCCATGGGCGATTCCCGGAGGCGCGCACCGACTCCGGCGGCACGGCGCCGGGAGCGAACTCCGCGAGGAGGTCGGCCGCCACCGCCATGATCTCCGACGGGGTGCGGTAGTTCACGGTGAGCGCGGTGTACGCCCACCGGTCGGCGACGTACGGATCCAGCATCTCGCCCCACGTGCGGGCGCCCGCGGGGGCGCTGCGCTGGGTGAGGTCGCCGACCACCGTGAACGACCGGGACGGGCAGCGCCGCATCAGCACTCGCCAGTCCATCGCCGAGAGCTCCTGCGCCTCGTCGACCACCACGTGCCGGTACACCCACGTCCGGTCCGCCGCCGCGCGCTCCACCAGGTCGCGGGTGTCCCGCTCCTCGAACCGCCCGGCCAGGTCGTCGGCGTAGAGCAGGTCGGTGGCGAAGAGATGGTCCTCGTCGTCCATCGAATCCGCCCGCGACACCAGCGAATCCAGCACCCCCTCCGCGAACTCCGCCTGCTCCTTCCGGGCCGCGGCCGCGGCGGTGTCGTCCGGCGCCTCGTGCGGGCCGAGCAGCTCGGCGAGCTCGTCCAGCAGGGGCACGTCGGAGACGGTCCACGCGGCACCGTCGGCCCGCAGCAGCGACGGGTCGGCGCCCGCCGCGGCCAGGCGCTCGGGAGAGCTCAGCAGGTCCGCGAGGAGGGCCTCCGGGGAGAGCACGGGCCACAGCGCGTCGACGGTCCGCCGGAAGGTCCCGTCGATCGCGAGGTCGGCGAGCATGCTGCCGCGCATCTCCTCCCAGGCCCGGGTGTCCTCGCGCCGCAGCCACTGCTTCCCGATCCGGCCCAGCGCGCGTTCGGTGATCGCCCACGTCAGCACGTCGAGGAAGACGGCGCGCGCCTGGTTGTGCGGCTGCCCGCTCATCCGGGCTTCGTCCCGCGCCCAGCCGACCACGTCGGCCTCGATCCGCACGGTCGCGTCGCCCAGCCCGATGGAGACCGGCGTCTCCGGCAACGTGCGACGATCCGCGACCGCGGCGGCGAGGACGTCCGCCATCGCGGCCGCGCCCTTGATCCGCGCCACCGCGGGCGCGTCCTCGGCCCGGGCCGCGACGCCCGGATACAGCGTGGCGGGCGTCGCGAAGACCACGTCCGATTCGCCGAGCGAGGGCAGCACCCGCCCGATGTGCTGCAGGAAGGACGTGTTCGGCCCCACCACCAGCACGCCGTGCCGCTCGAACCGCGCCCGCTGCGTGTACAGCAGGTACGCCACGCGATGCAGCGCCACCACGGTCTTGCCCGTGCCCGGCCCGCCCTCGATCACGGTGACCCCGGGGTTGTCGGAACGGATGATCCGGTCCTGATCGGCCTGGATGGTCGCGACGATGTCGCGCATCCCCTCGCCGCGCGGCGCGTTCACGGCGGCCAGCAGCGCCGCGTCGCCGCGGGCGTCGGCGCCCGGCCGGCCCAGCATCTCGTCGGTGAACGCGGTCAGCGTGCGGCCGTCGCTGAGGAACTGGCGTCGCCGGTGCACGCCCTCCGGGTGCGCACCCGTCGCCGTGTAGAAGGGCCGCGACGCCGGGGCCCGCCAGTCCAGAAGTAGTTCCCGGTCGCCGTCCTCCTCGTCGAACAGGCCCAGGCGCCCCACGTACCGCGTCCCGACGGTGCCGCCGGGCTCCCCGTCGAGCCGGCCGAAGGCCAGCCCCTCCTCGGCCACGCTCAACCGCCGCACCTCCCGCGCGGAGGTCATCACATCGCCCTCCCGGTCCACCGCCCTGCCCTCGTGGTCGCGGAGCGCGTTCGTGTAGCGTCGCCGCGCTCGGTCCCGTTCGGCGTCCAACCGCGCGTACAACCCCGCGACGTACGCACGCTCCTGCATCAGTTCCTCGGTCAGCTCGTTCTCGTACTCGGACATGCACCCACCTCGCAAGAATTCGGATCCGGCCAGCGAGTATGCGCCCCGGACGGGGCCTTGCGGCAAGGCCCGGGGTGGGCTATACAGTGAAGTGGGAGAGAGATTCCGCGTTCGCGCGCGCCCGTTCCCGCTCGATCAGGCCCCCGTCACGGCACGCCGGTTGCGCCCACTCTGACGCGAACCGCGCGGGAAGCGCGCATCGTCTGTAGGTTCGGACGAGTGGACCTCCGAAGATTCCTCGACGGTCGTGGGGGTCAGCTCGGCTTCCTGACCTATCAACACGCCTCCCTGGTGATCCAGTGCGTGGTGCTGGGGGCGGTGATCGCGCTGGTCATCGCCGCGCTGGTGTACCGCTCCCGCGCGGGCGCCGCGTTCGCCACCGCCGTCGCGTCCGTCGGCATGACGGTGCCGTCCCTCGCGCTCCTGGCGCTGCTGCTCATCGTGTTCGGGCTGGGCGTCACGCCGTCGGTCACGATGCTCGCCTTCTACGCGACACTGCCGATCCTGACCAGCGCGATCGTCGGGCTGCAGGCGGTGCCGCCCGCGCTCGTCGAGGCCGCGCGCGGCCTCGGCATGCCCCGCTGGCGCGTGCTGACGACGGTCGAGCTGCCCAACGCCTGGCCCGTGATCCTCACCGGGATCCGGGTCAGTACGCAGCTCGTCGTCGGCGTCGCGACGGTCGTCGCCTACGTGCTCGGCCCGGGCCTGGGCTCCCTGATCTTCTCCGGCCTCGCCCGCCTCGGCGGCGCGGGCGCCCTCGAATCCGCGTTGGTGGGCACCGTTCTCGTGGTGGCCGTCGCGCTCGTACTCGACGGCCTGCTGGTCCTGCTGGGCCGCGTCACCGTCTCGAAGGGACTGCGATGAGTGAAACCACCGGCGTTTCGATCGAGCTGGAGAAGGTGATCAAGCGCTACCGCGGGCAGGACAAGCCGGCGGTGAAGGAGCTGTCCATCGCCATCGAGGCGGGGGAGACGGTCGCCATCGTCGGGCCCTCCGGCTGCGGCAAGACCACCACGCTGAAGATGATCAACAGGCTGATCGAGCCGACCTCGGGGCGGGTACTCATCGGCGGGACCGACGTCACCAAGGCCGACGCCGACGACCTCCGGCAGGGCATCGGCTACGTCGTGCAGGCGGGCGGCCTGTTCCCGCACTGGACCGTCGAGAAGAACATCGGCGCCGTGCCCGGCCTCCTCGGCTGGGACAAGGCCCGCACGCGCGCCCGGGTCACCGAACTGCTCGAACTCGTCGGCCTGGATCCGGACGTCTTCCGGGGTCGGTTCCCCAAGGAGATGTCCGGCGGGCAGCAGCAGCGTGTGGGCGTGGCCCGTGCCCTCGCGGCCGACCCGCCCGTCCTGCTCATGGACGAGCCCTTCGGCGCCGTTGACCCCATCACGCGCGTCCGGCTGCAGGACCAGCTCCTGGCGATCCAGGAGGAGCTGCACAAGACCATCGTGATCGTCACGCACGACGTCGACGAGGCGATCAAGCTCGGCGACCGGGTGCTGATCCTGTCCGAGGGCGGCCAGATCGAGCAGTTCGGCACGCCCGAGGAGATCCTCACGTCGCCCGCCAACGCCTTCGTCGAGGAGTTCGTCGGCTCGGGCGCCACCCTCAAGCACCTCTCGCTCAGCTCCGTCGGGGAGATCCCCAGCGCGCCGGTCGTGATCGCCCGCCCCGGCGATCCGTCGGAGGAGGTGGCCGCGCGGGCGAAGGAGGCGAAGCTGAGCTGGGTCGTCGTGGTGGACGAGGAGGACCGGCCGCGGGCCTGGCCCTCGGTCTCCGAGGTGCTCAGCAAGCCGGTGGTCTCGACGTACGTGGATCAGCGGCTCCCCGTGGCCGAGCGCACCGCGACGCTCGCCGACGCGCTCGACGTGATGCTGGCCTCCAGCCAGGGCGGCGTGCTGGTCACACAGCGCGGCAAGGTCATCGGCGCGCTCACCATCGAACAGGTGGCGCAGCGGATCCGCGAGCGCCAAGCGTTGGCGAACCCGGAGCAGGCCGCCGACACCTATCGGGCGGCGCCGTCGTGACCGCCGCGGCCCAGGCGCCGAAGACGGCGCGCGTCGGACCCACGCCGCGGTTCGCGGGTGGCGTGCCGATCGACCTGATCCTCGAACCCCTGCTCGTGGTCGTGGGCTTCGTCGGATATCTCATCTGGCACGCGGCGCAGACCTTCACCAAGACCGAGGCCCAGCTCGAATGGTCGGCACTCGGCGAATCCGTGTGGCAGCACATCCAGCTGACCGTGGTCTCCGCCGTGCTCGTCGTCCTGATCGCGATCCCCCTCGGGATCCTGGTCACGCGCAAGCGGTTCGCCCGCGTCGCGCCGGTGATCGTCGCGCTCGCCAACGTCGGCCAGGCGGCACCCGTCCTCGGCATGGTGGTGCTGTTCGCCATGTGGTTCGGCACCGGCTTCCGCACCGCGGTCGCCGCGCTCGTGGTCTACGCGGTCCTGCCGATCCTGCAGAACACCGTCACCGGCCTGCGGCAGGTCGACGATCGCGTCATCGAAGCCGCACGCGGGCAGGGCTTCTCCGCCTTCCAGACCCTCCTCCGTGTGGAGCTGCCGCTCTCGGTGCCGGTGATCCTGCACGGCGTGCGCACCGCGCTCGTGATCCTGGTGGGCACCGCGACGCTCGGCACCTTCATCGGCGCCGGCGGGCTCGGCGTGCTCATCACCACCGGCGTGACCCTGTACCTGCCGGCGCTGCTCTTCTCCGGTGCCCTGCTCGTCGCACTGCTCGCGCTCGCCATCGATTGGCTGGCCCGGCTCGCCGAGTACCTGCTGGCGCCGCGCGGCCTGCGCGGGGTGACCGCGTGACGGGGCGGGCGCGCGTGCGGCGCGCGCTGCTGCCGGTGCTGGCGGCCCTGTCCCTGGTCCTCGCCGGCTGCGGGCTGGAGAGCTCGTCCGGCCACTTCGTGCACGCGGAGTCCGCCGATGGACGGACCCCGCTGGCGGGCGCGAAGATCTCCGTCACGTCGAAGTCGTTCTCCGAGGGCATTCTGCTCGGCAAGATCAGCACCACGATCCTGCAGGCGGCGGGCGCCCAGATCACCGACCTCACCAACGCTCCGGGTTCGATGTCGTCCCGGCAGGCCATGACGAGCGGCGCCGCCGACGTCTCGTGGGAGTACACGGGCACGATCTGGGTCAGCTACCTCAAGCAGACCGAGACCGTCAGCGATTCCTCCGAGTTGCTGACCCGGGTGCGTGAGGCGGAGCGGGCCAAGGGCATCGAGGTGCTCGAGCCCGCGCCCTTCAACAACACCTACGCCTTCGCGGTGACCCCCGCGCAGAAGGCGCAGCTGAACCTGCGGACCCTCAGCGACCTGTTCCGGCTGCCGCCGGCGCAGCGCACCCTCTGCGTGGACCCCGAGTTCCATTCCCGCCCGGACGGACTCGGACCCCTGCTGCAGAAGTACGAGGTGCCGCTCGGCAGCGGGACACCGCAGAACACCGTCACCACGATGGACGCGGGCGTGGTGTACTCGGCGATCTCGGCGAACACCTGCCTCGCCGGCGACGTCTACGCGACCGACGGCCGGATCCGGAAGCTGGGCCTGCAGTTGCTCGAGGACGACCGGAAGTTCTTCCTGCCCTACGACGGCGTGCCCGAGGTCCGCACGGACGCGCTCGCGAAGTATCCCGCGATCAAGGACGTGCTGGGCAGGGTCAGCCGCCTGCTGACCAACGAGACCATGCAGGAGCTCAACGGGCAGATCGACATCGAGGGCCGCGACCCCGCCGACGTGGCGGCGACCTGGCTCAAGAAGGTGGGCCTCGTCCGCTGAGCACGCTTTCGGTCGCGGTGAGCGGAAGGGTTCACCGGGCGCTCGCACCGTCCGACACTGAACCGCATGACCGATACCGCACCGGACCTGCTGGCGCTCACCGCGACCGAGGCCGCCAAGGTGTGTGCCGGCGACTACGACCGCGTGATCCCCACCGAGTGGCCGGTGGGGGAGCGGTGGTCGACGCGCCTGTGGGGCGACGACGAGGTGGACGTCTGGCTGATCAGCTGGGTCCCCGAACGGTCGACGGAGCTGCACGACCACGCCGGCTCGCTGGGCGCCCTGACGGTGGTCTCCGGTGCGCTCGCGGAGCGCAGCTGGGACGGGGAGGCGCTGCGGGAGCGCCGGATCGACGCCGGCGGGCAGGCGTCCTTCGACCGTGGCTGGGTGCACGACGTGACCCGCCACGCCGACGCGCACGACGCGGCGAGCGGCGAGGCCACGGCCCCCACTCTCTCGGTGCACGCGTATTCGCCGCCGCTGACCGCGATGTCGTACTACGAGGTCACGCCCGGCGGTAGGCTCCGCAGGGTGCGCAGTGAACTGACCGACGAACCCGAGGGCCCCACCGGCGGGCGCGGCATCGACGAGCTGCTGGCGAGTGCGCGGGACCGCATCGACCGCGTCGAGGCCGCTGACCTGCGCGCCGAGCTGGAGGCGGGCGCGATCCTCGTGGACACCCGGCCCGCCGCCCAGCGCGCCGCCGAGGGTGAGGTCGAGGGCGCCCTGATCATCGAGCGGAACGTGCTCGAATGGCGGCTCGACCCGTCGTCCGACGCCCGGATCCCCGAGGCCACCGGCTGGGACGTGCGGTGGATCGTGATGTGCTCGGAGGGGTACTCCAGTTCCCTGGCCGCCGCGGCCCTGCGCGACATCGGGCTGCACCGCGCAGCGGATCTCGCGGGCGGATACACCGCGCTCGCGGCCGTCCCCGCGGCGCCCGCCGCCGGCTAGGGCTCGCGCGGTACGGACCACCGCACGACGGTGCCGGGCCGCTCCGCCTCCGCGTTCGCGGGCAGCAGCTCGACGGTGCCGCCCCGGAGTTCCGCGCGGGTGGCGAGGTTCCGCAGGCCGCTGCGCCGGCCGCCGTCGGGGACGCCCGTCCCGTCGTCGGCGACCTCGACCGTGACCGAGTCGCTGCTCGCGAGGACCGTCACCGCCACGCGGGTGCCCCCCGAGTGCCGTACGGCGTTCGAGACGCTCTCCGTCACCACGGCCTCCAGGTCGCGGGCGAGTCCGTCGTCGGCGACCGCACTCTCCACCGGGCCGGAGAAGCCGACGTCGACCGACAGCTCGCCGCCGTGCGCGACCGCCCGCACCGCCCGGACCAGGCGGGTACGGAGACCGCTGCCGCCCGCGGACAGCTCGAAGATCGTGGAGCGGATGTCGGCGATCGTGCGGTCCAGTTCGCCGATCACCGAGTCGAGCCGGTCCCGGACGGGCTCGTCCCGGGCGGCGGACCGGGCCACCTGCAGTCCGAGGCCGGCCGCGAAGATCCGCTGGATCACGTGGTCGTGCAGGTCCCGACCGATGCGCTCGCGCTCCTCGATCACCTGGAGTTCGCCGAGCCGCTGCTGCTGCTGCAGCGCCTCGGCGTGCATCTGGGCGTTGTCGATCGCGACCGCGGTGGCCGCCGCGAAGATCTCGATCGCCTTCGCGTCGCTGGCGGTGAAGGCGATGCCGTCCGCCTTCTCCGCGAGGTAGATGCACCCGAAGAGGTTCCCGCCGACGATGATCGGGGCGCCGAGGAAGCTGTGCATCGGGGGATGGTTCGGCGGGAAGCCGACCGAGGACGGGTGTTCGGACAGCTCGGCGACGCGGACGGGTTGCTGCACCTCGAGCAGGTAGCCGAGGAGCCCGCGCCCGCACGGCGGGTCGCCGATCAGCGCCGCGGTCTCGGCGTCGACGCCGACGTAGATGAACTCCTGCAGCGAGCCGTCGTCGTTGCTCACGCCCACGGCGCCGTAGCGCGCATCGACGAGCGCCATCGCGGAGGTGACGATGCGGCGCACCGTCGCCGGTAGGTCCAGCCCCTGCGCGACGACCATCACCGCGCTGAGGATGTCCTGCAGGTCGGCGTCCGGCCGCTGCGCGCCGGCGCGCTGTTCCCCGGTCACCGGACCGCCCCGGAAAGGGGGAGCACTGTCGGGACGGACGTCCCTGGTCCCGTGCCGATCGGGCCGCGACGCTGGAGGGCGTGAACGGAATCGACATCGACCCGCTGGACCGCCCCGACGTGCGCGCGCTCGTCGTGGACCTCGCCGAGGCGGCCTACACCGGCCGCGTGGCCCGCTGGAACGAGGTGCGCACCGCCGCCGCCGTGGACGACCTGGACTGGGAGTACCTCGTGTGCCGGCTGCTCGGCAGGCTGCTCGCCGAACGGGCGGTGCAACGCGGCACGCCCGCCGTCGACACCTGGCTCCGTGCCCGCGCCGCCCTGGCCTGACCGGGTCATCGCCGGGCCCCGCCGGCATCGCGCCACTGCGCCGCGCGCAGCGCCGCCTGCACCCGGTTCTCCACCCCGAGCTTCGCGAGAACGCCGGTGACGTGATTGCGGACCGTCTTCTCGGCCAGGAACATCCGCTCCGCGATCTGCTTGTTCGTCAGGCCCTCGGCCAGGAGCTCGAGCACCGCCTCCTCCTGCCCGGTCAGGCCCGAGGGCACCGCGGGCGCGACCTGATCCCGGCGGATCCGGTGCAGCACGCGGGCGGTGCTGGCCGAGTCCAGGAGGGACCCGCCGCCCGCGACCGTCCCGATGGCGGAGACCAACTCGGTGCCGCGGATCTGCTTGAGCACGTATCCCTGCGCGCCCGCGGTGATGGCCTCGAGGAGGGCGTCGTCGTCCGAGTAGGAGGTGAGGACCAGACAGGGCAGGCCCGGCACCAGGTCGCGCAACGAGCGGATGAGATCGATGCCCGATCCGTCCGGCAGCCGGACGTCGACCACCGCGACATCGGGACGCACCGCGGGGACGCGGGCGAGGGCCTCGCGGACCGTCGACGCCTCGCCGACGACGGTGTGGGTCCCGTCCGTGGCGAGGAGGTCGGCCAGCCCGCGCCGGACGATCTCGTGGTCGTCGACGAGGAACACCGAGGGCATGCACTCAGCCTAGGCCGCTCGCGGCCCCGACCACCGCAGGAGGACCGTCGGCCGAGGAACTCGGGACATATGCCCCGGCCGACCCGGTGCACACGTCCTCACCTGCGACGACGAGGCGCGGCCCGGCGCCGGGACGGGAGCGGGGACCATCGCCACTGCCCGGCCCGCGGGTGCGCGAGCAGGGTGGACGACATGAGTGATCTGACCGACCTGGAACTGCTGTACGAGCTCTCGGAGACCGCCGAGCGGGAGGTCGACCGACACCTGCGGCAGGCGGTCGACTGGCACCCGCACGACTACGTGCCGTGGAGCCGCGGCCGTGACTTCGCGGCGCTCGGCGGCGAGGACTACGAGGAGGCGGACTCGGCGCTGTCGCCCGTGGCGCGGGCCGCGCTGGTGATGAATCTGCTCACCGAGGACAACCTCCCGAGCTATCACCGGGAGATCGCCCAGAACTTCTCCCTCGACGGGGCCTGGGGCTTCTGGGTGCACCGCTGGACGGCGGAGGAGGCGCGCCACTCGATCGTCCTCCGCGACTACCTCACCGTGACCCGTGGCGTGGATCCCGTCGAGCTCGAGGACCTGCGGATGACGCAGATGCAGCACGGCTTCGCGCCCGGGATGAACTCGATGCTGCTGTCGGTGAGTTACGTGACCTTCCAGGAACTCGCGACCCGGATCAGCCACCGGAACACGGCCGCGGTCTGCGCCGACCCGGTGGCCGACCGGATGCTGGCGCGGGTGGCCGCCGACGAGAACCTGCACATGCTCTTCTACCGCAACATCCTGGGCGCGGCGATCGAGGTCGCACCGGAGCAGGCTCTCACCGCGATCCACGCGGTGCTCACCAACTTCCAGATGCCCGGCGCCGCGCTCCCCCACTTCCGGCGGGACGCGGTGCTCATGGCGAAGAACGGCATCTACGACCTGCGCCAGCACCGCGACGCCGTGGTGGTGCCGGTACTGCGGAAGTGGAACCTCCTGGAGCGGACGGACCTCACCGGCGAGGCCGCGCGGATGCGCGACCTGATCGGCGCGTTCGTCGACGACCTGGAGGTCGGTGCGCGCAGATTCGAGGAGGCGCGCGACCGGGCGCTGGAGCGGGACGCGCGGCGGCGCGAGCGTATCGCCGGCTGACCGGATTCGGCTAGATTCGACGGCATGCAGGTACAGCTCCGTCACAACCCGTCGTTCTCCATGGCCCGCTGCCAGCTGGCGCCGAGCGAGCCCATGACCCTCGAGTCGGGCGCCATGGTCGCGCACTCCGCCGGGATGAACCTGCAGTCGCAGGCGCAGGGCGGCATCATGCAGGGCCTCAAGCGCAGCCTGCTCTCGGGGGAGTCGTTTTTCGTCTCCACCTTCACGGCGCCGCAGCAGGGCGGCTGGGTGGACGTCGCCGGCACGCTGCCCGGCGACATCGCCGTGCTGCAGATCCAGCCGGACCGCCCCTACTACGTGACCCGGGGCGGGTGGCTCGCGAGCTCCTACGGAGTGCAGACCACCACGCAGTTCGGCGGCGCGAAGACCTTCTTCGGCGGCGAGGGCGCCTTCGGCCTGCAGGCCGCGGGCCAGGGCGAGGTGCTGATCTCCTGTTACGGCGCGATCGACGTGCTGGATCTGCGGCCCGGCGAACAGGTGGTGATCGATACCGGCCACGTGGTTGCCTACGACTTGAACATGCAGTTCTCCATGCGCCGCGCCGTGCAGGGGAAGTGGATCCAGTCGATGAAATCCGGCGAGGGAATGGTCTTCGAATTCACCGGGCCCGGCCGCGTACTTCTGCAGACGCGCAACCCGCGCGGCCTCGAGGGCTGGGTGCGATCGGTCGTTCCGTCCGCCTGATCGGGCGGGATCTCCGCAGCGCACGAACCTGCAGGTCGGGCAGTCTAGTTCGCGCCGATCGGGCACGGAGGAGTTCACCGGAGATTTGACCTGCGCCATGTCCACTGTGATCTAGTGGGATCATGGCTACTGTAACTAATAAGGCAGGAGACCATCGCCGGACGACCGACTGGGTCGTTTTCGGTGTGACGAGCGTCGCGGTCCTGGCGTTCGTCCTCTGGGGTTTCCTGGATTCGGACGGGTTGAAGCAGACGACCTCCGACGTCCTCAATTGGATCATCACCGATTTGGGTTGGCTGTTCCTCATTTCAGCCAGCTTCTTCGTTCTTTTCGCCGTCTTTCTGGCTTTCTCCCGGTTCGGCCGCATCCCGCTGGGACGCGACGGGGAGCGCCCCGAGTTCAAGACCGTTTCCTGGATCGCGATGATGTTCAGCGCGGGCATGGGCATCGGCCTGATGTTCTTCGGCGCCGCCGAGCCGATCTATCACTTCGTGGGCGCCCCTCCCGGCATGAACAGCCACGACGTGGCCGTCGCCATGGCGACCACCATGTTCCACTGGGGATTCCACCCGTGGGCCATCTACGCCGTGGTCGGCCTGGCCATCGCGTACAGCACCTACCGGTGCGGGCGCAGCCAGCTCATCAGCTCGGTCTTCGCGCCGATCTTCAACCGCACCGGCGGGCACGGCGTGGGCGGCCGCGTCATCGACATCCTCGCGATCTTCGCCACGCTCTTCGGTACCACCGCCTCGCTGGGCCTCGGCGCCGCACAGGTCGGCGCGGGCCTCGAGCGCCTCGGCTGGGCCGAGGACGGCTCCAGCAAGCTGCTGCTGGTCGCCATCATCGCCCTTCTGACGCTGGCGTTCGTGGCGTCCGCGGTGTCGGGCGTCGCCAAGGGCATCCAGTGGCTGTCGAACACCAACATGGTGCTCGCGCTGGTGCTCGCGGTCTTCGTCTTCGTGGTCGGCCCGACCGTGTTCATCCTGAACCTGCTGCCGACGTCGATGGGCGCGTACGCGGCGGATTTCATGGACATGTCGGCCCGGAGCGCCGCGAACGAGCCGGAGGCGGGCAAGTGGCTGGCCTCCTGGACCATCTTCTACTGGGCGTGGTGGGTCAGCTGGACCCCGTTCGTCGGCCTGTTCCTCGCGAAGATCTCGCGCGGCCGCACCATCCGCGAGTTCGTGATCGGCGTCATGGCCGTACCCACCCTGGTCTCGCTGGTCTGGTTCGCCGTCTTCGGCGGCACCGCCATCAACCAGGAGCAGGCGGGCCTCGGCATCAGCAAGGCCGAGAACGAGGAGGTCATGCTCTTCGACGTCCTCGGCAATCTGCCGTGGCCCACGATCACCGCCTTCCTGGTGGTGCTCCTCGTCGGCATCTTCTTCGTCTCCGGCGCGGACTCCGCCTCCATCGTCATGGGCACGTTGTCCCAGCGCGGCGCGGAGGAACCGAACCGCCTGATCACCGTCTTCTGGGGCGTGCTCACCGGCACCGTCGCGGCCCTGCTGCTCTGGGTGAGCGGCGACGACGCGCTGACCGGCATCAAACAGATGGCGATCATCGCGGCGGCCCCCTTCCTCGTGGTGATGGTCGGCATGTGCGCCGGCCTGATGATGGACCTGTGGCACGACCCGCTGATCGTCGCGGAGCGCGCCCATCGCGAGGAGCTGGGCGAGCGCATGCGCTGGCACGCGAACACCCTCGCGGTGACCGACGACAGCACCGACGTGCTGCCCTCGGAGGACCTGCCCGTCTACTCCGACGGCACGGTGCCGGAGGACCTGTACCACCCGCCGCACACCGGCGAGCTGGTCACGATCGAGGTCTACGACGCCGATCACTCCGGGCCGATCGAGGTCGATATCGAGACCAAGGGCGACGACTCCCGGTAGACAAGGAGGTATGACCTCCTCCGTCACCGCCGAGACCCGTTCCGGCCGCGTCCGCGGCACCGTCGAGCAGGGCGTGGCCCGCTACCTGGGCCTGCCCTACGCCGCACCGCTCGACGGTGCCGGGTGGCTCCTGCCCGCCGTCCCGCCCGCGCCGTGGGAGGGCGAGCGCGACGCCTCCGCCTTCGGCCCGACGGTGCCCAAGCCCGGGTATCAGGGGCCCGTCGCCGAGATCCTCACGGCGGAGCCGGACTTCCCCGGCGCGGAGTGCCTCAACCTCAACGTGTGGGCGCCGGCGCCCGGCGGCGACGTCGCGGCGTCCGGCGGGGCCGGCGGGCTGCCGGTCTTCGTATGGATCCACGGCGGCGCCTTCCGCAACGGCAGCGGCCGCAGCGGCTACTACGACGGCGCCGCCTTCGCCCGCGACGGCGTCGTGTGCGTGACCATCAACTACCGCCTCGGTGCCCTCGGCTTCCTCGACACCGGCGACGAGCACACCAACCTCGGTCTGCGCGACCAGATCATGGCGCTGCAGTGGGTGCGCGACAACATCGCTGGCTTCGGCGGCGATCCCGCGCGCGTCACGGTGGCGGGGGAGTCGGCGGGCGGGATGAGCGTCGGCTCCCTGCTCGCCTCGCCGCTCGCGCAGGGCCTGTTCGCCCAGGCCGTGCTGCAGAGCGGCGCCGGCCACCACGCGATCACCCGCGAGACCGCGCAGAAGGTGACCCGGGCGCTCGCCGAGCGGCTCGGCATCGAACCCACGCGGGAGGGCTTCGCGAGCATCGACGCCGGCACCCTGGTCGACGCCACCACCGCCCTCGACGCCGAGATCCAGGCGAACCCGGACCCCGCGGCCTGGGGTGAGCTGACCCGGAACGTGATGATCTTCGAGCCCGTGATCGACGGGGACGTCCTACCCCGGCTGCCGATCGACGCGATCCGCGCCGGCTCCGGCGCCGGCGTGCGGGTCCTGGTGGGCGCCAACGCCGACGAGGCCCGGTTCTTCATCGTGCCGGGCGGGCTGATCGACCTGCTGCCCGAGGCGGCGCTGGCCCCCACCGCCGCGAAGTACGGCCTGCCCGACCCCGCGGCGGCGGTCGCCGCGTACCGCGAGGCCGAGCCCGACGCGTCGCCCGGGGACCTGTTCTGCCGCATCATGGCCGACTGGTTCTTCGGCATCCCGGCGGTGCGGATCGCCGAGGCCCGGGCGCAGGGCCCGGCGGAGACCTTCTTCTACCGCTTCGACGAGCCGTCCACGGCGCTCGGCGGGCGCCTCGGAGCGTGCCACGCCGTCGAGCTGGCCTTCGCCTTCGACAACCTGCACGCCGACGGCGTCACGAACCTCACGGGGCCCGCGCCCTCGCAGGCCGTCGCCGACGAGACCCACGGCGCCTGGGTACGTTTCACCCGCGGCGAGGACCCGGGCTGGGAGCCCTACCTGCCCGCCCGCACCGTGCGGGTGTTCGGCGGGAAGGGCGGCACCGCCGTCGATCCCGCGCCCGCGCTCCGCGCCCTCTGGGACGGCGTCCGCTGACCGCCGCCCCTACGCGGCGGGACGGATCATCGGGATGAGTTCGGGGCCGCCCGGGAGCGGGATCGGCGCCAGCGGCTCGAAGCCGAATCGCCGGTACAGGGGTACGTTGCGGGGATTGCTCGACTCCAGATAGGCGGGGCCCGTCACCCGCTCGAGGCCGTACCGCAGGAGCGCCGAGCCGAACCCGCACCCGGGACGCTCCGCGCCGAGCGTGGAGAGGTACCAGTGCGGCTCCGCCGGCCGGCGCTCCTGCAGCGCCCGCACCAGCGCGGCGCCGCGCCCGAACCCGGTCCTGATCCCCGCCGCCAGCAGCGGCAGCGCGGCGACCTGGCGCGCCGGGCCGGGTTCGTGACCGGGCGGATCCCAGTACGCCGCCGCGGCCGGCACGCCACCGTCGAACAGCAGATGGCCGGTGCCCGGAGCGCCGTGCGAGGCGAGGTACATGCCCGCGAAGGTGAGGCGGTCGCCCCACGGCCGCGGCTGGACCCAGCGGATCACGGGATCATCGGCGAAGGCGCGCGCGAGCACCCCGAAGGACGACCAGAGCGTGCCCGGCGTGACGTCCTCGATGCGATGCCCGGTGATCGGTTCCATGCCTCGACGGTACGCCCGCGACGGGCCCGGCGGCGATCTCCGCCGGGCCCGGGCCGGTGCGCGATCAGTACGGCGCGGACCGCATCGGCCCCGGCGTGTACCAGCCCGTGCGGGTGGTGGTGCCGAGCTCGAGCCGCGCCGGTTCGGCCGCCGTCCACGGCGTGAACTTCGTCAGCGTGCCCCAGTCCATCGCCCACTTGCCCTTGAGGTAGGTGGGCACGATCTGCTCGTGGTACAGCGCGTCCGTGACGCCGAGCGGGCCGCCGGTCTTCCAGCCCTGCCACGTGTTCGAGGTGAGCACGGTCGCCATGTAGTCGGGCGAGATCCGGTACTCGGGCCGCTCGAAGACGCCGTTGACGGCGCGCACCTGGTGCTGGCACGGGAAGGCGAAGGCCACCATGAAGTCCATCGCCACCACGGTGTCGCGGCCCAGGAACTCCTGCAGCGTCTTCATCGGCGTCATCCGCGGCGGGGTCACGACGATCGGGTCGGGCGAGGGCACCCGGTCGTCGACCACCACGCGCACCGTGTTGGTGCCGCGCGGCAGGTCCGCGGTCGGGAACCGCAGGTTGCGCCAGTTGTTGTTGGTCCAGGCGTCGAGCGGCGCCAGACGGCCCAGCGGCTGCACCGTGCCGTTCGCGGCGCGGTGTCCGGCCTCGAGGAACAACGTGCGCCCGTCGCGCGCGACGCCGTTGATGCCGGTCGCCGCCACGGGACCGGCGACGGACAGCGTCACCAGCGGTGTCGACTCGTCCACCGCGCCGAGGGTGTACCAGTCGGAGGTGAGGTTCGCCAGGCCCGTCGCGCCCGAGGAACCCAGCACGGGGGTCGTCGCCGGGTCGAGGCCGAAGGGCAGCGGCACGCCGTCGGTCTTCGGATCGGGGTTCCGCTTGCCGCCCACCGTCTCCGGTACGTCGGAGTTGGTGACGTCGGTGTTGTGCCCGGGGTTGGACTTCACTGGCGACAGCCAACCGGGAATGCCGGTGGGCGAGAAGCCCGTCGACTTCCCGGCGAGGGCCTGCGCCGCGCTCGGCACGGTGCCGTCGGGGCGGGGCGCGGGCTTGAGCTGCCCCGCGTTGGGGTCGGTCTCCATGAGGACGTAGTCCGCCATCGAGCAGGTATCACCCTGCAGCGCGCGGACGTTCGACGCCGTCCAGGAGAAGCTGCCGCGCTGCGCGTAGGCGCCCTTGGCCATCGTGCCCACGTCGAAGAGCACCATCAGCATGGTGAGGATCGCGAGCGTGGGGAGCGTGCGCCCGCGGGTCTTGGTGGGCTCGGGGGCGTAGTCGCGGCGGTAGTGCAGCCACAGGCCGTAGAGGGCCGTGAGCACGGAGGCGAAGAACAGCAGCCAGGAGATCTCGAGCCCGAAGAGCTGCGGCGGCATGGTGTTCCACGGGATGCCGTAGGTGCCCACCCAGTAGTAGCCGACGCGCGCGGCGAAGGAGATGGCGGCGATGAACAGCGCCGCCGCGGCGAAGAAGACGCGATTGCGCTTCGAGCGCATCATCGGCGCCATCGTCAGTGTCGCGGCGACGGCGGCGATGCCGGCGGCGTAGCCGGCGAAGAGGCCCAGGTGGTGCGTCCACTTGGTGGGGGTGAAGGCCAGCAGCACCACGGTGGCGAAGAAGACCGCCATGAGGCGCCACACCGGGCCCGCGGAGATGCCCGCCGGGCGCTTGCGCCGGAGCATGAACGTCAGCACCGTCAACAGGCACAGGAAAGCGGTGAGCACGCCGATCCGGCGAACGGCGGAGCCGTCCTCCGTCTCGAGCATGAGGTAGTAGTAGCGGACGCCCTCCTCGTACCAGTCGAGGGTCGGGCCGGTGACGGTCTTGACCGTGATCGCCTCGCGGAGCGCGGCGAAGCTCGGCGTGAAGAAGGCGTAGAACAGGTACGCCATCCCCGAGGCGAGGATCGGCGCGATCATCGGCAGGAGCCCGTCGCGCCCCCGGCGCTTGACGATGCGCGTGATGATCTGGCGCGACGCGGCGAGCAGCGCGGCGACGGCGATGAGGCCGCCGGGTGCCGCGCCCACGCAGAGCGCGGCGCACGGGACGGCGATGGCGACGGGCAGCATGCGGCCCGTCGCGATGGCGCGCTCCACCGACACCCAGGTGAGCAGCGAGAAGAAGACCACCGCGGGCTCGGGGCGCAGGCCGTTGTTGAGCGGCAGCCAGATCAGCAGGAAGCCGCCCGCGCCCGCCCACAGCGCGGCGGGGTTGTTGCGGACCGCGCGGCCCAGTCGGGGGATCATCTCGCGGGAGATGATGAGCCAGGTCAGCAGCCCGAAAACCAGGCCGGGCAGCCGCATCGCGGGCGCGGCCGTCGTGACGTGGGAGATCGCGGTGAACAGGTAGTCGTTCCAGCCGACGGGGTTCTCCGGCACGCCGAAGCTGCGGAAGTAATTGATCATGTAGCCGCTGAACTTCGTCTGCGTGGCCATCGTGATCTGGTAGCCGTCGTCGGACGTGTTCGGCCCGATCAGCCACCAGATCCCGAGCACGCCGATCACGGTGAAGTCGACGGGCCGGGGGCGCAACCAGCCCTGCGGCATGAAGCGGATGTGGCCGCGGCCGTCGCGCATGTCCACGAAGCCGAGCGCGATGAGCGCGAGGATCGTCGAGGCGATGCCCACGACGATCGCGATCAGCTTGATCGTCGACGGCGTGGTGTTGAAACGCGTGTCCACCTGCGTCGAGACGTCGACCCCGGCGACGGGCGTCGACGCCGGGAGGTCCGTGTAGAAACCGGCGATCTGCGGGCGCAGGTTGGGATCGTTGACGGTGACCGACAGCTGGTTCGCGCCGGGGTCGGAGGCCGTGACCCCGGTGAACGAGGCACTGGTCGACTCCGGTGTGGAGACGAAGCGGATCGCGCAGTCGGATCCCGCTCGCGCGACGTCGGTCCGGCTCGCGGTCGCCAGCGCCACGTCGCGGTCGGCGATGATGACGTTCTTCGCGTCGGCGCGGATCACCAGGCCCTGCAGGCCGGGGCGCGGCCCGTCCTCGGGCAGCGTGCGCAGCAGGGTGCCGCCGGCGGCCGGCAACGCGTTCACCACCGAGCACGGGAGCGAGACGTCCAGCCGCACCGGCGTGTACGAGACCAACGGGAGCTCGACGTTGGAGATCCGGCCGTCCTGCGGCCAGTGCACCGCGGTCGTCGTCTCCTTGACGGGCAGGAAGGGCGTGAGGATCGCCAGGACGAAGCCCAGCAGGCCGGCGACGGCGGCGACGATCCGCCACTTCCCGTAGCGCTGCTCCGGCGGCACCGTCGCGGGCGCGGTCGAGTTCTCGCTGCTCATCATCGATTCCTAGTTCTTCACCGTCTGGTTGGTCAGCGCGCGGATCGGGCCCTGGCGCCACCATCCCGACCGCGTCTGGACACCGACCGTCAGGCCCGCCGCGGGGGCGTCGTCGGCGAGGGGCGTGTACTGCTGCAGCTCGCCCCAGTCCCGGGTGAGGTCCCCGGTCATGTACGTGGGCAGCGTCGTCGTCCGCAGCAGCGTGTCCGGCACCGTCAGGACGCCGCCGGCCTCACGGGCCTGCCAGGTCCCGGAGGTGGAGAGTGCGTCCTTGCGCGTGGGCAGGATGCGCCACTTCGGGACCTCGTAGGTGCCGTTCCGGATCGCCAGCGGGCGCTGGCACGGGAACTGCTGGCCGACGAGCAGGTCGAGCAGAACGGGGTCCGTCTCGCCGACGACGTCCTGCAGGGTCCGCAGTCGAGGGACGCGCGGCGGCGTGACTCCGACCCACTGCTGATCGCCGAGGTTCGGGTCGCGCACGTGGATGCGGACGACGTTCGCGGTCGGCGGGATCGCCTCCATCGGCACGCGGAGGTTGCGCCAGGGCTTGTTCGGCCCCGGGTCGATCGGGTCGATGGCCCCGCGGGCGCCGATCGAGCCGTCCGCGCGGCGCTCGGCCCATTCCAGGGTCACCGGCTGGCCGTACTCCTTCTTGCCGGTCGGGCCGACCGAGGAGATGGCGCCGGACGCGGCGAACGCCACGAGGGGGCGGTCCGCCGACCGCGCCGGCAGGCTGTACCAGTCGCTGAACAGCTCGGCGGGCACCGTGTTCTGGCCGTATGAGCCGACGACGGGGGTGTGCGCCGGATCGAGCCCGAAGGGCAGGGCCGCCGTGCTGCCGTTGATCGTGCGGGGCCCGGTGCCGCCGCCGGTGCCCGTCGTCGCCGCGGTGGACGTGAACGGGGAGGTGATGGGGGAGGCCATGTTGATCTGGCCGGGCGCCGAGCTGATCGCCAGGGGCTTGAGCTCGTTCGCGATGCCGTCGGGCGTGAAGCCGTGTGTGCCGGGCCCCGTCAGCGCCTGCGCGGCCGGGCGGCCCTCCGCCGAGGTCAGCATGTCGGCGTTGGGGTCGGTCTCGACGAGCACGGAGCGCGCCATGCCGCAGCTGTCGCCGCGCAGCGCGTCCAGGTTGCCCTTGGCGACCGTGTACGTGGCGGGGTTGGAGACGTAGGCCTTCGCGAAGATCGCGCCCTCGCCGAGCACGAGCATGCCCAGGACCGCGACGAGCGGCAGCGAGGCCAGCCGCAGCCGGCGGCGACTGCGCAGGGCCTGGTCCCGGTCGGCCCGGGTGTGGGTGGCGAGTTCGGTGTCCTCGAGGGCGGTGTCGTCGACGGTGCCGTCCTCGACCAGACCGCCCTCGCCGCGGCCGCGGAAGTCGATCCGGAAGTGCTGCCACGCGGCGAGCGCCCCGGCGAGCCCGGCGAGGATCAGGAAGGCCTTGCTGAAGGTGATGCCGGCGACCTCGGGTGCCCGGTCGAACCACGGCACGCCCCACAGGTAGGGCCACGACCACAGGTTGAAGCCCGCGAACGCCGCGGCGAGTGCGAAGAGCATCCCGCACAGGAAGAACGTGAAGTTCCGGACGGAGGTGCGTGCGGCCTCGACCACCGCCACCGTCGTCACCGCGGCGAGCGCGGCGGCGAGGCCGGCGTACACCCCGAAGTGCACCGTCCACTTGGTGGGCGTGAGCGAGAGCAGGGCCGCCGCGATGAAGACGGCGCCCACCAGGCGCCACACCGGGCCCGGTGCGATGCGGGGGATGCGCCGGCCGCGGAGCATCACGAAGAGCGCCACGAACAGGCACATGACGAAGAGGTAGACCGGCACGCGGCGGACGAGCGAGCCGTCGGTGGTCTCGACCGTGAGGAAGAAGAAGCGCAGGTACTCCTGCGTCCACGGCGCCGCCGGGCCCACTTCGAGGCGGATCCGGATGGCCTCGGCGACCGAGGCCAGCGACTGGTCGCGGAAGGCGATCGGGATGATCACCGCGGCCGCGGCCAGGACGGGCAGCACCAGCGCGGCCAGTCCGGCCTCGCGCCGGCGCGCGACGAGCACGCGGAGCACCGCGGCCGACGAGGCCAGGAGCAGCGCCGCCGCGATGACGCCCTGCGGCGCGAGGCCCAGCGTCAGCCCCGCCGCCATCGCGGCGATCGCTGCGGGCAGCGCGCGGTGCGTCGCGACCGACCGCTCCACGGCGGCCCAGGTGACGATGGTGCCGAGCACGATGATCGGCTCCGAGCGCAGTCCCGAGGCCAGCGGGAACCAGAAGGCCAGCAGCATCGCGCCCGCGGCCCACACGGCCAGCGGGTAACGGCGGATCCCCGGCCCGAGACGGGGGAGCAGCACGCGGCTGAGCAGCAGCCACACCACGACGCCCGCGGCCAGCATGGGCAGGCGCATCCAGATGGCGTTGGCGCTGACCGAGCCCCAGTGCGAGAGGAAGGTGTAGTACCAGTCGAACGGGGCCTCGGGGGCGCCGAAGAAGCGGTAGTAATTGGCGGTATACCCGGCCTCTGCCGCGACCTTGCCCATGGACAGGATGTAGCCGTCGTCGGAGCTGCCGGCGCCGAGCACGGTCCACAGGGCCAGGCCGCCGATCACCGCCGCGTCGACGGGGCGGGGGCGCAGGAGCTGCCCGAGGGTGCGGTGCGGCGCCCGGCGGTGGTGCCCGAAGGCCCGGTCCAGCAGCCACAACGCGACGAGCGAGGCGAGCACGCAGAGCAGGCCGAAACCGATCGCCGCCGCCTTGAGCGGGGACGGGGAGAGCTCGAAGCGGGTGTCCAGGTCGGCGTGCAGGCGCAGGCCCGGGCCCGCGGCCGCGACGTCGTCGGCCTGGAGCGAGGTGAAGACGCCGCCCATGACCGGACGGTTCTCCGTCGGGATCGCACCGGCCACGTCGATGCCCTCGAAGCGCGCGCCCACCTCGGCGGCGTTCGACCACAGCCGCAGCTGCGAGCAGCCCCGCACCCGGTCGACGGGTGCCGCCGCGATGACGGTGTTCCGCGAGGAGACGGTCACCGACTGACCCGGCCCGGGCGCCCCGACCACGACGTTCAGGCCCAGCTCCCGCGCCGCGCCCGAGCCGACGGGCAGCGTCGACAGCACCGTCCCGCCGGAGCCGGCGGCGCGGGCGATCGCTGCGCACGGCACCGTCGCGGTGAGATCGGCGGGCGACTGCGTCACCAGGGAGGCCGTGACCTCCGCGCTCTCGGCGCCCGGCCTCAGCTGCGGCCAGTCGAGCGAGGCGGTGGACTGCTGGACGGGCAGCAGCGGGGTCAGCAGGCAGAGCAGGAGGCCGACGGCGCCGGCGACGACCGCGACGAGGCGGGCGCCGGCGACACCGCGCGGAGCATCGCTGGTGGCTCGCCGCGGACCATCGCTCGCGGGTCGCCGCTCTGGCTCCTGCTCGGAGCTCGACGTAGGCACGGACACGGGTGCTCATGGTATGCCAGAGAGCTGGGAGAACCGATTCGCCGTCCGGGGAAGCCCCCATCGTTCAGGCGATTCTCAGTCCGCGCGATGCCGCAGGTCAGGAAACCCGGTCAGGAATCGGTCCGGTCCTTGCGGATCGGCGCCTCGACGTGGGTCCCCCACACGGTGCGTTTCCCGAGTGTGAGATCCGCCGCTCGGGCCTGCGAGTACGGGACCAGCCGCATCACGTCGCCGAAGTCCTGCCCCAGATCGCCCTGGAGGTAGCCGGGGATCTTCTCCTGCTGGAGCAGCATCTGCGCCCAGCCCAGCGGCCCGCCGCCGAGCGTGCCCTCCCACTCCGTGGTCACCGGCGACAGGTTCTGGTCGGGCGTGATCCGCCACTGCGGCACCTCGGCGACCCCGTTGCTGTGGCTGAACGGGCGCTGGCACGGGAAGGCCAGGCCCGACGTCCAGTCCAGGAGCACCGGCTCGGTGGAGCCGATCAGCTCCTGCGCCGTGACCAGCTTCGACACCCGCGGCGGGGTGACGGCCAGCCAGTGGTCGATCGCCAGGTCGTCGTCGACCGCGACCACGCGGATCGCGGTCGCGTTCGCGGGCAGATCGGTGCGCGGCAGGCGCAGGTTGCGCCACGCCGGCTTCGGGCCGATGTCGATGAGGGACTTCTTGCCCGCGACCTTCGGTTCGGCGCCGACGGCCGGGGCGTCCGTGGCGTACTCGAGGTACAGCTCGTCGTCGGTGAACTTGCCGGCGGCCGAGAGCGTGATCAGGGAGCGGTCGGCGGCCTGTGCCGGCAGCGGATACCACTTCGAGACCACCTGGGCCTTGGACTGCGCCTCCTGCGAGTACGAGCCCAGCACGGGGGTGCGCGCCGGGTCCAGCCCGTACGGCAGGCGCATGTGCGAGCCGTTGATCCCGGCCGTCGACGTGCGGCCCGACGTCGTGTCCTGCGGCAGGCGCGCCATCGCGTCGAGGGAGGTGCTCGAGTCGTCGGTGTTCGAGCTGGTCGTCGCATTGATGATGGTCGGCACCCCGTCGGGCGAGACGCCGGTCGTGCCCGGCCCGGCGAGCCCGTCGCGGATGTTCCCGTCGAGCGGCAGTAGCAGGCCCGACGTGGGGTCGGGCTCGGTGAGCACGTAGTCCGCCAGGTTGCACCCGTGGCCGCCGAGCGCGCGCAGGTTCGCCTTCCCGTTGGAGAAGGAGGAGAACTGGGTGATGCCGGTGGTCGCCGCCATCGAGCCGATGCAGAGGATCACCACGGTCCACGCGGCCCAGGTGATCGACGACTGCCTGCCGAAGAAGTCGACGACCCGCTTCGCGCGCGGCGGCACCGGGGCCGGATCGGGCTCGTGGAAGTGCAGCCACCCCGCGACGAGCAGGGCGATCCCCGCCCCGGCGAAGAAGACCGTGCCGAGCGCCAGCACCGTCGACTCGCCCCACGGGACGCCGTAGTTGCTCGCGTACCACCAGCCGTTGGGACCGCTGAAGGACAGGCCGAGGACCAGGAGGACCACCGCGGCGCTGAGCGCGCGGTTGCGGGCGCTGCGCAGCGCGGCCGGGGCGATCGCGATGGCCGCCAGCGCCGCGAGGGCGCCCGCGAGCCCCGCGAAGGCGCCGAACTGGTGCGTCCACTTGGTGGGCGTGAACATCAGCAACAGGAGGCCGCCGAGGGTGACGGCGACCAGGCGCCGGCTCGGCCCGAGGCTGGCGCCCGGGATCCGGCCCTTGCGCAGCAGTACCGCGCCCGCCAGCAGCAGGCAGACGATGGTGACGATGACCGCGAACCGCCGGGCGACGCCGCCGTCGGCCGTGAACGTGAACAGGGCCGAGTACCGGTCGATCTCGTTGTACCACTTCTTGGTGTCGACGACGGTGCCCACATCGGACTGCATGAGCGTCTTCGCGACGAAGGCCGACGCGGTGAGTTTGGAGAAGATGATGGGCACCAGCAGCACGCCCGCGGCCAGCACGGGTGCGACGTACGCCGCGATGGTGAGCCGGAAGCCGAGGGGACTCGTGCGGGCCCGCGCCAGGATGCGGCGTCCCACCGGGCGGACGCCGGCGAGCAGCGCGGCCACCGTCATGATGCCGGTCGGGCCGGCGGCCACCGTCCACCCCGCGAAGACCGCGGCGGCGGCGAACGGGAGGACCCGCCCCGTCGCGATGGCGCGTTCCACGGAACACCAGGTGAGCAGGGCGCCGAGGGCGATCACGGGCTCGGGGCGCAGGCCGTTGTTGAAGGCGAACCAGTAGACCAGGAAGACCCCGGCCGCGGCCCAGAGTGCGAACCGGGAGCGGGCCGCGCGCCCGAGTCTCGGTACCACCTCGCGGCTGATGATGAGCCACGTCGCGATGCCGCAGATCAGCGCGGGCAGGCGGACCCAGGGGCTGGCCGTGGAGAGGTGCGAGAGCCAGGCGAAGGCCTGGTAGTACCAGCCGAACGGGGTCTCCGGCGCGCCGTACCAGCGGTAGTAGTTGGCCGTGTACCCCGCGGCCTCGGCCGTGCGCGCCATGGTGAGGATGTAGCCGTCGTCGGAGGTGTTCGCGCCGATGAAGTGCCACGCGACGAGGAGCGCGATGACGGTGCTGTCGAGCTTGCTCGGGCGCCACCAGCCCGCGGGCAGTATCCGACGGTGCCGGCGGCCGTCGGCGGCGACGTCGAGCCGGTGGAGCGCGACGAGGCTCGCCACGATCAGCGCGATCGCGAGGATGATGACGACCCACCGCGCAGCGGCCGGAACGGTCGAGTAGCGCGTGTCGATATCCGCACGGAACTGAATTCGCGTGCCGTCCGTCACTGTGCCATGTAGTTCTGTGAACACACCGACGACCTGCGGCCGGTAGTCGAAGCCGTTGTCCTTGCCACCGGTGAGCGGCGCCCCGTCGGGGCCTGCGACGCCCGTGACCTCAGCTTTCACCGTTTTCGTGTCGCCGGAGAAGACGATCGATCGGCAGCCGGGCGCGGCCAGGGCCGCGACGTCGACCGTGAGCAGGGGGGTGTTGCGGACCACCACCTCCAGCATGCGGCGCTGGTCGGGAAGGGTGGTGACGCCGATCGTCATGCCCCGTCGGACCGTGTCCGGCGAGTCCACGGGCCCCGTCGCGACCAGGGTCCCGACCCCGCCGGGCAGGGCGCTCACGGCGGAACACGGGATCGTGACGTCGATGCGATCGGGCACGTACGACAGCAGGGGCGCGGTGACCGCTTCGAGCGAACCGCGCTGCGGCCAGTCCAGCGCCGCGGTCGTCTGCTTGACGGGCATGAACGGCGTGAGCAGCGCGAACAGCACCCCGAGCACGCCGGTCAGGGCGGCGGTCCGGGCTGTGGTGCGGGCTGCGCGGGCAGCAGCGGACGGTTCGGGCACCCCGCGAGTCTAGACGCCGCGACCTGGTGGAATCCGGGCGAACCGGTGCTATGCGCGGCTTGGTGTACAACGAGCCGACGAACCGACGTACAGTTTCGTGCATGAGGGGATCCGACCGGCCGACGCGCGCAGTGCGCGCCGTCGTGCGCGCCGTGACCCCGCAGGCGGGGTCGGGTCCCGGCACCGTCGCCGAGGTGGTCGCCGCGTACGCCGAGCACCTGGGCCGCCGGATCGACGTGCAGCGGATGACGATGCCCGTCGGCGTCTTCGGCATGTGGCTGCGCTCCGACGAGCGGGACCTCCTCGTGGTCTCCAGCGGCGTCGCCACCTTCGAGCAGACGCTCGCGCACGAATTGGGCCACCTGGTGCTCGGCCACGAACAGGGCTGCTCGTCCGACCCCGACAGCGGCAGGGCCGCGCGGTGCGAGGCGGAGGCGGAATCCTTCGCCACGCTGCTCGTGCGCCGGGTCAAGGCCGGACACACGATCACCCGCGTCGACTCGGTGGTCGACGAACTGCTCGGATGATCGCTTCACTCGTCGCACCGATCCTCTGGCTCGGTGCGCTGGAACGGTACAGCCGGTGGCGCGCCAATCGGAACGCCCCCGCCGGCGGCGCGCTGCTGACCGCCGTGGCGCTGGCGCTGATGGTCACGATCGACACCCCCATGGTCATCGCCGCCCTGGGCGACCTGGGGATGCGGGAGTTCGAGGTCGTGACCGTCGAGCGCGTACTTCTCCTCGTGGCCTGCTTCGGGGCGCTCGTCTTCGCGTTCGCGCTCGACGGGGTGCTCACCCGTGCCCGGTTGACCGCGTGGGCGCTGCCGCTGGTCGCGGTCGGCGTCGTGATCGTGACCGGTGCGGTCCTGGGCCGGCTCGACGATCCGACGGGCCTCGGCTTCGGCGGCGAATTCGGGCTGGCCGTCGAGACGGCCCTGATCTACACCTGTCTCGGCACCACCGCGCTCGTCGTGGCGGTGTCGACGTGGCGGGTGTCCAAGCGCAGCCGGGTGCACCGCGCGCAATTGCGTCTGCTGGCGCTCGGCGGCGTCCTGCTCGCGATCGTGGCGGTCGCGAACGTCATCGCGGGCGGCGTCCTGCTGCAGCAGTTGCAGGTGGGCGTGTGGGTGCTACGGCTCAACCGGCTCATGCTCGACGCGGCGTTCGCGAGCTGGACGCTCGTGCTGATGGCCTCGTGGCTGACGTCGATCCTGATCTCCGCGCGCGAGTGGCTGCACTTCCGGCCGGCGTACGAGCAGGTCAAGGAGCTCTTTCCCGACCTCGAGGCCGTCGTGCGGCAGGGGGGCGGCTGGGTCGAGACGGCGGAGGCTCGCGCCGTGGTCGTGCTCGACGGCTGGGCGATGCTCGCGAGCCCGGGCGAGGGGAAGCTGTCCGGGGCCTCGCCGACCGACCGCGCGGACGCGGTGGCCCGCTGGCTGGACCGCGAGGCGCCGTACGGTTCCGTGCACGCCGTCGACCTGGAGCCCCCGTCGGGCTGGCGGACGTCGCGGTGGACGGCCGCAGTGACGAAAAGGGCCCAGCACACCCCGTCGCCCCTGTTGGAGCGGGTGCGCTGAGCCCCGGTGGGCCGGTGCCGGCCCGGAGGGATACGGCTAGGCCGTACCCTCCTTGCCGTCCTCCGCCTCGAGCTCGGCGAGGAGACCGGCGAGCGCTGCCCGACGGTCCGCCGACAGCTTCGTCGAGCGGCGTGCCATCTCGAGCATGCCCGACTCGCGCAGCTCGCGGGTCAGCTCGAGGTCGGCCAGGACCTCACGCTCGTAGAGCGGATCCGAGAAGTACTCGGCGCGCACGCCGAAGGTCTGGGCGATGGACGCCACCATGTCGTACGCCGGGCGCGAGCTCCGGCCCGAGCGCAGCTGCGACAGATAGGGAACGGACAGCTTGCCGCCGCTCTCCTCGACCATCCTGCAGAACTCCGAGGAGGTGTAGGGCCCCCGGTCTGCGGGATGCACGACCTCGAAAAGTCGGTTCAACTTGGCCGCGAACGTCGTCATGAGGCCCTCCCTTCCAGATTGCGAATACTGGGAGATTACATGATCCGCGGGCGCGATGCGCACGGCGTGGGACATGTATCCCATTTCTCTGGAACGGTGGACAGCTATTCTGGCCGCATGGGAGCCCGCATTCTGGTGCTGAACGGACCGAATCTGAACATGCTGGGAGTGCGGCAGCCGCAGGTCTATGGGGATAATTCGTACGCCGACGTCGTCGACGTCTGTCGCCGGGCCGCGGCCGCGCGGAACGCCGAGGTGGAGGTCCGGCAGACCAATGACGAGGCCGAGCTGTTGGGGTGGATTCACGACGTCGCGCGGGAACGTGAATTCTCCGCGATCGTGATCAATCCGGCAGCGTGGACACATACTTCAGTGGCGCTCGCCGATGCATTGGTGATTCCGGACGTCCCCGTCATCGAGGTGCACATCTCCAACGTGCACGCGCGTGAGGCGTTCCGGCACCACTCGTACGTCTCGCCGGTCGCTGCGGGCGTGATCGCCGGATTCGGGATCGCCGGGTACGGCTACGCCGTGGATCGCGCCGTCGATCTGTCCTGACGCCCTGCCCGATCCGCTGCGCGGCGGAGTCAGGCCAGCGTGGCCGTGCGGGCCCGCAGCCCGTCGACGATGAGGTCGACGCCGCCGGCGAAGGACCGGTCGGTGGCGGTCTGATCGAGGTCGCCCGCGGCGGCACCGGCGCGGGCCATCGCCTCGCGGGTCTGCTCCTCGAAGGTGAAGCCCACGACGAAGTGCGTCAGGGTGAGGGCGACGGCGTTCGCGTCGGCGGGTCCCGCGCCGGCGGCGGCCGCGATCTCCGCGATCTGCGCCTGCAGGTTGCTGGTCCCGAGCTGCGAGGCGAGGGACGCGGAGACCACCTCGGCGCCGTCGCGGTGCTTGCGCAGCACGGCGCGCAGCGCGTGCGCGTAGCCCGTGAGTTGGCGGTCCCACCGCATCCGGGACTTCGACGCCGCCGCGGCGAGCGACGGGTCGGCGAGAATGGTGTCGGCGATCGCGGCCAGCAGCGACTGCTTGTTCGGGATGTGCCAGTACAGGGCGCCCGGGGCGACACCCAGGTCGGCGGCCACCCGGCGCATCGTCAGGTCCGGCAGGCCCGACCGGTCGAGGACGCCGATCGCGGAGGTCAGCACGTCGGAGCGGTTGATGGCCACGGACTTGACTCTAGCCGAGCGCCCCGATACTTCTTGAACCGTGTTCAACGCCGCCACGTATCGCGCCACGCCGCGCGATCTCGCTCTCGTCGCCGTCTTCACCGCTCTCACCGCGGTGCTGGCGATGCCCACGGTCACGATCAGCGGCATCGCGCCCATCACCCTGCAGACGCTCGGGTTCATGCTCGCCGCGTCGCTGCTCGGCTACCCCTGGGGCGGGGCGTCGGTGGCACTGTACGTGCTGCTCATCGTCGTGGGACTGCCGATCGGCGCGGGTGGACGCGGCGGTCTGGCGGTGCTGACCGGCCCGACGGGCGGCTTCCTCATCGGCGGCATCATCGGCGCGCTGGTGACCGGCTGGCTCGTCGACACGTGGGGCCGTACCAACCCGCTGAAGGTGGGGCTCGCCAACGTCATCGGGCTCGTGCTCGTCGTCTACGCCGTCGGCCTGCCGTGGCTGGGCTGGCGCACCGGGTCGGGCCTGTTCGCCAAGCTCACGCTGGGCTTCCAGTTCGTCCCCGGCGACCTCATCAAGGTGGTCATCACCGCGCTCGTGGTGGTGACGGTGGCGCGGGCGTACCCCCGCATCGCGAAGAAGAGGGCATGATCCCGCCGCGGCGCGCCCCCGCGGGGAGCCGGGCGTGATCCGCCTCGACGACGTCCGCCACACCTACGACGAGCGGCCGGTGCTCCGTGGCATCACGGCGGAGCTGTCGGAACGACGGATCGGGATCATCGGTGCCAACGGCTCGGGCAAGTCGACGCTCGCGCGCACGTTCAACGGCCTCGTCGTGCCCGACTCCGGCACCGTCGAGACCCTGGGGCTCGACGTGCGGAAGAAGGTGTCGGAGGTGCGGCGCCGCGTGGGCTTCATGTTCGCCGATGCCTCCGCGCAGATCGTCATGCCGACGCCGGCCGAGGACGTCGCGCTCTCGCTCCGCCCGCCCGGACGCGAGCGCCGCCGGGCGCCGTGGAAGCGTTCCGAGCGGTCCGAGGCCGTCGCCGCGGACGCGGAACGGGTCGCGGAGATCCTCTCCGAGTTCGGCCTCGCCGACCACGCGGACGCGCCCGCCCAGCTGCTCAGCTCGGGCCAGAAGCAGATGCTCGCCTTCGCGTCTGTGCTGGTCACGGACCCGGAGATCCTGGTCTGCGACGAGCCCACGACGCTCCTCGACCTGCGCAACGTGCTCACGGTCCGGGACCGGCTCGCCGCGCTCGAGCAGCAGGTCATCCTGCTCACGCACCACCTCGACATGCTCGACGACTTCGACCGGGTGCTGGTCATGGACGACGGTGCGCTCGTCTTCGACGGTCCGCCCGCCGACGCGATCGCCTTCTACCGCGAGCTGGCGGCCCGCTGATGCTCGGCCGCTACGTCCCGCGCGAGTCGCCGCTGCACCGCACGCCGGCCGCCGTGAAGCTGGCGGCGATGCTCGTGCTCGTCACGTTCCTCGCGGTCCTGCCGCGCCCGATCCCGCTCGCGGTGTCGGCGCTGGTGGTCGCCGCCCTGTTCCCGGTGGCGCGGCTGCGCCCGGTGCACCTGTGGCGCGCCCTGCGTCCGGCCCTGCTCTTCGCGGTGGTGCTGACCGTCTTCTACCTGATCAGCCAGGGATTGTCCGACGGTGCCCGCGCCGCCGTCGGCCCCGTCGGGCAGCTCGTCGTGGGCGTGCTGGCGGGCAACCTGCTGGTCTTCACCACGCGCGCCGGCGACCTCGCCGCGCTCGCCGGCCGGATCCTGGGGTGGCGGGTGGAACTGCTGGTCGCGCTGACGATCCGCTCCATCCCGACGGTGATCGCCGTCGTCCGGCAGAGCCGCGAGGCGGCGTGGGCGCGCGGTCAGCGCGCCTCGCTCGTCCGCGTGCTCCCGACGGTGCTCATCCGCCTGATCCGCGACGCGGACCTGCTCGGCGAGGCCCTCGCCGCCCGCGGGCTGTAACCGCTCGCGACTCCGCCCCGCCGCGACGGTCAGCGCAGCGGGTGGGTGAGGAGGAGCTCGCAGTTGCGGTCGGCCTCGGCGCCGAGGAGCTTGTCGTCGCGGTGGATGTCGTTGTAGGCCAGCTCGCGGTAGAGGCTGGCGAGGCCCTTCGCGCTGAGGTCCGAGGGGTTCGCCGTGGCGGGGCTCGCGGCCTCGATGAGCGGGGTGAACAGGCTGATCGTCCCGTCGCGGTTGTCGGCGACCTCGATGATCCGTGCCAGCTGCGGGAAGTCGACGTGGCTGGCGGTGTTGATCTCCCAGAAGCTCTGCTTCGGCGTGGGGCCGGTGTGCGCGATCATCTCGTTCTTGTGGGTGTGTCCGTTGACCCAGGCGATCACGTTGGGGTGGTCGGTGAGCGTCTTGACCACCACCTCGCCCTGGTACTGCTTCTCGCCCGGCTCCTCGGGATCGGGGAGCCCCGCGGTCATCGACTTCGAGGTGTGGTGGCTGAAGACGATCACCAGCTGGTCCGGGTGGGCCTTGAGCTGCGCGACGAGCCAGGCCAGCTGCTTCTCGCCGATGGTGCCCTCGGCGATGCCGAGGTTGTTGGTGGTGTCGAGGGCGATTCCGAGCACGCCGGGGGCGATCTGGAAGGTGTACCAGGTGGGGCCGTCCGGGCTGGAGAAGCCGTGCCCGACGGGCCCGGGGCCGGTGACGGCGGGGTCGAAGTGCCGGCGCACGAAGTCGCGCGGGCTGAACGGGGCCCGCTTCGGGTCGACGGTGACGGGGATGACCGGACCGGAGAGCTTGAGCTTGGTGAGCATCGGCCCGACCTGCGACGGATCAGTGGTGAGCGCGCGGGCGATGGCGAGCGCCGCGGGATCGGTGTGCGGGATGTCGAGCTTGACCGGCGAGAGGTAGAGCCAGTCGGCGATGCCGTTGGGCAGGGTACCGAGCAGGCTGTCGTCGTGATTGCCGACGACGGCGTACCAGGGCATCCGCAGGCCGGGGCTGGTGTGCGCGCCGATGGCCGCGCGCAGGAAGCCGGGGATCTGCTGGAAGCCCTTGTCCTTGTACATGTCCCAGTAGGGCGATTCGGGCTGCCAGTAGAGCGCGGCGCCATGGGCCTGCAGGCCCTCGAAGCGGTCGGGGGCGCCGGTGTTGGGCACCACGGTGCCGCCCGAGAGCACCGTCTGGAACCAGTTCAGCTCGGCGAACTCCCGGTTGTCCGTGTTGTCGCCGGTGGTGATGACGCAGTCGAAGGCGCGGCCGGTGAACGGGCCGGAGCCGATCGCGTTGATCCGCTCGACCAGCGAGACGGCGCCCTGCGTCGTCAGCGTCTCCTGGGGGCGGAAGGCCGGGGCCTGGAAGGGGTGGACGAACTCGAACCGGGCGGGACTCTGGGCGTCCACGATGTGCATGTCGGTGAGCTGCACGAAGGAGGCGAGCGGGGCGCGCATCGCCTCGCGGGTGGCGCCGGCGGTCGCGAGTTCCTGGCGGACGTACAGGGGCCAGCCGGCACCGTCGACCAGCGGGCGGTAGCCGCCGGCGCGGGCCTGCCCGGGCACGCTCACCCGCTCGAGCGTGGTGCCGGTGATGCGCCCGGCGACGGTCGTCCCGGGCAGTGCGTGCGCGATGCGGCCGGTGGCGGCGGCGGTGGCGGTGGCGAGCGCGGCGACGGCGCCCGCGCGCAGGAATCCCCGGCGTGTGGTCATGGATAGAGACCCTAACCACAAACCCCATGAGACACATGAACAACACGCGTAACATCGTTAACAGGCGGGTGACACCTGCGGTGCGCAGGTGCCACCCCCGACGCCTACTTGGCCAGGTACTCGCCCAACTGCTTGACGATGAGGTTCGCGCCGGTTGGGCCGAGGCCCAAGTACCAGACGTCGTCGTCCACGCGGAAGGACTTGCCCTTCTGCACGCCGCTGAGCTGCGACCATGCCGGGTTCGCCAGTGCCGCGGTCTCGCCTGTGTTCTCGGGCTTGCCGTAGCTGGAGTAGAAGATGTAGTCGCCGTCGGCCTGCGAGATGTTCTCCAGCGAGATCTCGGTGGCCAGCTCGTCGACGCCCTGGTTGCCGGCCCGCGGCAGGCCCGCGTCCTGCAGGATCACGCCGATCAGCGACTTGTTGCCGTACAGGCGCAGCCGGTTCGGCATGAACCGGACGAGCGAGATGGTCGGCTTGGCGCCGGTGAACTTCGCGCTGAGCGCCTTGGCGTTGTCGGCGTACGAGTTCAGGGCGTCCTTGGCCTTCTGTTCCTCGCCGACGGCGGCGCCGATCAGCCGGAAGTTCTCCTTCCACGGGAAGCCGGGGCGGATGGAGAAGACCGTCGGTGCGATCGCGGCGAGCTGGTCGTACTGCTTGTCCACGCGCAGCTGGCTGCCCAGGATCAGGTCGGGCTTGAGCCTGGCGATCTTCTCGAGGTCGAGGCTTGTGTTCTTGCCGACGGTCTCGACGCCCTGCACCTTGTCGGCGAGGTACGTCGGGATCGGGCTGGCGCCGTCGGTGACCACCATGCCGACGGGCTTGATGCCCAGCGTGAGCACCGCGTCCAGCTCGCCGCTGTCGAGCACGACGACGCGCTCGGGCTTCTTCGGGAGCTCGGTCGCGCCGCGTGCGTGCGTGATCGTGCGGGGGAAGACGCCGGGCTTCGCATCGGTGCCGAGCTTCGCCGTTTCGGCGTCGGCGGTGCCGAAGCGCTCGCCGCCGGTGGCGACCTCGGTGTTACCCGGGGTCTTGGCGTCGTCGTTCGAGTTCGAGCAGGCGCTGATGCCGACGGTGGCGGCCAACAGCACGACCGCGGGCGCGAGCCGGCGGGCGAGGGATCGTGTCATCACGCGCCGAAGCGTATCCCACGTCTTAGGTGAGGCACATCAAAGTTACGTCGGGTAAGAGGTGCGATCGCGACGGCCCGCAACGGCGGGGCCGCTCAGGTCAGCGATGAGATGGTGCGATCGGAGGCCGTGGGGGAGAGCAGGTCGACGACGGGCAGCAGCGCGCGCAGCGCGGCCGGCGAGACCTCGACGGGCTGGTGCGTGATCGCCCGGACGATCCACCGTCCGGCCTCGTCGGGCTCGAGCGCGGAGGCGCCCGCGTACTCCGCGGTCGGCGCGATCATCTCGGTGCGCACCAGCGGGAAGTAGACATTGGTCGCGCGCACTCCCGGATGCGGCTGCTCCGCATTGAGGCTGCGACCGAAGATGGCGAGCGCGCTCTTGGACGCCGCGTAGGCGGAGAACTTCGGGAAGGTGTTGGCGAGCAGGCCCCAGGTGCAGACGTTGACGATCTGCCCGCGGCCGCGCTCGATCATCCCCGGCAGCACGCCCAGCGAGAGCTGCACGGCCGAGAAGTAATTGAGGTTCATCGTGCGCTGGTAGTCGTGGAAGCGTTCGGTGGAATCGGCGATGGTCCGCCGGATCGAGTGGCCGGCGTTGTTGACCAGCACGTCGACCTCGCCGAGGCCGGTGAGCAGCCCGTCGATCGAATCGCTGTCCGTGAGGTCGCACACGCGGTACTCGCCGCCGGTGAGCGCGCACAGCTCCTCGAGCTCCTGTTCGCGCCGCGCCACCGCGATGACGTGCGCGCCGCGCTCGGCCAGCTGCAGCGCGGCTTCCCGGCCGATGCCGGCCGACGCCCCGGTGATGACGATGCGCAGGCCGCGCAGCGTGCGCCCCCGCCCGGAGAGCGCGGCGTCGACGGACTCGGGCAGGAGGCTGCGGCGCTGCATCAGATCGCGTACCGAACGGGACAGGGACATGGTCACTTCCTCACGATCACGACGAACGGGCCCGTCTCGGTGACGGCGAATCGGGGGTCCTCGAAGAGCTTCTCGGGGAAGACCACGGTGTACCGGCGCACGTTCGGGTCGTTCGGGTACACGTCCTCGGCGAGGCGCAGCGAGAGGCCGTCGGCGGACCGTCGGAAGACGAAGGCGTCCGGGGCGCGCCAGGGGGTTTCGTCGAGGGCCTTGATGAGCTCGTCGGGCTTCTCCAGCTTCGCCCACGACTCGATCGCGGCGGACCGTGCGGTGAAGTGCGCCAAGGGGTTCGCGTAATTCGAGGTCAGGTTCTGGAAGCCCCAGTAGGGGTAGATCGCGAGGAAGCCGTAGTCGGCCGTGAGCACGACGGTGTCGGTCCGGGGCTTGCCGGTGGCGGCCAGGATCGCGGCGTCCACGTCCTTGTACGACGATTCCGCGCCCGCGGGCCGGCGGTCGCCGCGCTGCCCGTCGCCGTCGGTGTCGGAGTAGGCGACCGCGATCTCACCGGCCAGCTGCGCGGGAATCGTCTGCGCCACACCGATCGCGGCGAGCACGCCGAGCACGACTCCCGCATCGCGGTAGCGCGGGTAGCCGTCGCCGAGTGCGCCGACCATGGTCACGGCGCCGAGCGCGCCCGCAGCGGCGAGCAGGATGTGCAGCACCGGTTCGGTGCGGAAGCCGAGCAGTGTGGTGCCGGCGGGTGAGGCGACCATCGACAGCAGCGCCCACAGGTACGAGCCCGCGATGCCCAGCCCGAGCGCCTGCGCGGGCAGACATCCGCGGGCCTTCACCAGGATCCAGACGATGCCGATCATGCCGAGCGCTCCGAGCAGCGTGAAGTGCAGCATCGGTAGCGACAGCACGGAGCCCTGCTCGGGCAGGTAGTGGAAGGCGGAGCCCTTGGAGTCGGTGCCGTCGCGGGCCACGCGCAGCAGGAAGGGGCCGTACGCGGGCAGGCCGATCACGATGGCGATCAGGCCCATGACCGCGACGCGGGCGGGGTAGCGCCACTCGAAACGCCGCTCGCGGATCCACGCCGCGCCGAGCGCGACGACGCCCATGAGCACCACCGCGAACGCCGCGACGCCGAGGTAGAGCGTGTAGAACCACACCGCGACACCGAGATACACGCCCACGAGGGCGATCGCGCCGCGACGGCCGCGCAGGATCGCGAACCACGCGACGATCAGCACCGGCGGCAGCAGGATCGCGACGGCCGCGCCGTAGGGCTCGGCGGAGCCGTAGAGCAGCATGGCCACGGTGGTGGCGAGGGTCGCGGCGAGGGCCCGGGCGGGGCTCACGACGACGAGCCACAGCGCCAGCGCGACCGCGGCCGCGACGGCGAGGGAGATGATCGACCAGGGCTGGAACGCCTCCCAGCCCTGCATGCCGAAGACCTTCGCGAACCGGCCGCCCAACCAGAACCAGCCGGGGGAGTACAGCGGCGGCATGTCGATGTAGGTCATGTCCGCCAGCCGCGGCGACGACGTGAACCGGGTCAGGAACTCGGTGCGGAACTGCTGGTCGACGGAGATGCCGCCCAGGTACAGCTTGGTGCCCCCGAGCGGCAGGGCGAGGGTGACGGTGACGAAGCCGGCCACGGTCGTGAAGGAGAGCAGCCGGGCCGTGCGGGCCTGCCAGGCCGGGATCGCCCGCGAGAGCAGCACGGCGCATCCGGCGAGCACGGCGATCGCGATCACCTGGAAGACGGTCGCGAAGGCCCGCGTGACGTTGGAGCTGCTGTACGCGGGCCAGTCGACGGTGCTGATCGCGAACCACCCGACGACGCCGACCGCCGCCGCGAGGATCGCGGCGGCGGCGAGGTCGAGGACCAGGTCCCGGGCCCGTGGTGGTGCTGGCGGGGCGACGGTGCCGGGGCGTGTATCAGTCACGCGGGCCAGCGTAGACGGTGGCGTCGTGGCTCCACGGAACGCCTAGATGGGGAGCTTGCGGAAGATCGGCTGCGGGATGTTCTTGAGGCCGAAGCTGACGAAGCCCCACGGCGCGGGGGCGTAGACCAGCGACTTGCCCTTGATCGCGGCGTCGACCGCGAGCTTGCCGATGACGTCCTTGTCGATCGTCAGCGGGGCCTCCTTGACGTGCGCGGAGAACTTGGTGCGCACCATGCCCGGCCGGACCACGAGCACCGAACCGCCGAAGGGCTCCAGCGCCTGGCCGAGGTTGAGGTAGAAGCCGTCGAAGCCGGCCTTCGAGGAGCCGTAGACGAAGTTGCTGCGGCGCGGGCGCAGGCCCGCGACGGAGCTCATCGCGATGATCTGGCCGTGGCCCTGCTCCTTGATCTTCTGGCCCAGGAGCACGCCGACGGACACGGCGCCGGTGTAGTTGACCTGCGCGAGCAGGACGGCCTTGCGCTGGTTCTGCCACAGCTCCTCGGCGTCGAAGTCGAGGGCGAAGGCCACGATCGCGACGTCGATGTCGCCGCCGGAGAAGGCGGCGTCGATCGTCTTCTGGTGGCCGTCGAAGTCGGTCGCGTCGAAGTCGACGACCTCGACCGAGGCGGCACCGCCCGCCGTGACCTGGGCGACGGCCTGCTCGCGCAGCGGATCGTTCGGCAGCGCGGCGAGCACGACGCGCTGCGTGCCCTTGGCGAGGTACTCCTCGACGATCGACAGGCCGATCTCGGAGGTGCCGCCGAGCAGCAGGATGGACTGGGGGACGCCGACGGCGTTGATCATGCGAATGCTTCCTTACAGGTCTTAGGCGAGTTCGAGGCGGCGGCCGAGATCGGAGATGAAGACGCCCGTGGGGTCGATCTTCCGGCGGGTGGCGATCCACTCGTCGATCTGCGGGTACATGGCGTGGAAGCGCTCCGCGGTGGTGCGCGAGTCCTTCGCCGTGTACAGGCGGCCGCCCATGGCCATGATGCGCACATCGAGCTCGTTGAGGAACTCGGCGAGGCCCCGCTTGACGGGGAAGTCGAGGCAGACGTTCCAGCCCTTGAACGGGAAGCTCAGCGGAGCCTGGTTCCCGTCGCCGAACAGCTTGATCACGTTGAGGAAGCTCACGTTGCCGGAGGCCTGGATGTCCTCGATCAGCTTGATGAACTCGGGCTCGTTGCCGGTGGGCACGATGAACTGGTACTGGCAGAAGCCGCCGGTGCGGCCGTACGCGTTGTTCCAGCCGCCGAAGACGTCGAGCATGTGGTAGAAGCCCGCGAGATTCTTCACCTTGCCCTGGCTGGGCGGCCCGGCGCGCCAGTAGGCCTCGCCCACCAGCGAGAAGTCGAACTTGTTCGCCAGCCCGTTGGGGAAGATGTTGGGGAAGCTGATCAGCGGCTTGTTGTTGAAGCTCAGCGGATCCTTGCGGTACTTCTCCGGCAGCTCGTCGAGCGTGGCCAGGTTGCCGCGGGAGAAGGTGCCGCGGCCGAGCTTCGGCGGCGCGCTGATCGCGTCGAACCAGCCCGAGGCGTACTCGTAACCGTCCTCGAAACCGTCCTGCAGGTGCAGGTCGATCGTCTCCTGCAGCGAGCCGGTGCGCTCGGTGTCGGCGATGAAGTAGGCGCTCTCGGTGCGCTTCATCTGGATCTTCGCGCGCAGGATGATGCCGGTCATGCCGACGCCGGCGACGGTGGCCCAGAACAGCTCGCCGTCGGGATCGTCGGACGAGCCCTTCGGGGTCAGCGTGAGCACCTTGCCGTCGGCCGTGAGCAGCGTCATCTCGAGGATGTGATTGCCGAACGAGCCCTGGCTGTGGTGGTTCTTGCCGTGGATGTCATGGGCGATGGCGCCGCCGATCGTCACTTGGCGCGTACCGGGCAGCACGGGCACCCAGAGGCCGTACGGCAGCGCCGCCTGCATCAGGGTGTCGAGGTCGACGCCGGCGTCCACGTCCACGACGGCGCTCTCCGCGTCGATGTCGTGGATGGCGCTCAGCGGCGTCATTTCGATCGTGAGGCCGCCGGTGTTCTGCGCCGACTCGTTGTACGAGCGGCCCAGCCCGCGCGCGATCACGCCGCGTCGCAGGTAGGCGGGCTTATCGGCCTCGGCGTCGGCCACGAGGGCGACGGCCTTGGCGATCTGGTCCACGTCGGGCGTGGACAGCACGTGGCCCTCGATCGGCGTGGTGCGCGACCAGCCCACCAGCTTGCGCGTCGAGATGGGCAGATAGGGAAGAGTTGTCTCGGACATCGCCCATCAGATTACCGCGCCCAACCTGAGTCGATGCTGAGGTTGCGGAGGCTGTGACCTCGTCTTGGTCACATCGACGGGGCGTCCGGCCGGGTCGGCTCGGTGCTCACGGACAGCACGGGCTTCGCCTCCGACGGTGCGCCGGGCTCGCGCAGGTGCTCCCACATCGCGTCGACGAGCGGCTGCAGGAACAGCGTGCCCATCTGCCGCACCATCAGCCCGATCACCTGGTCCGATTCGGGCCGCTCGGTGGAGGCCAGGTGTGCGGCGCGCAGCCGGACCACCTCGCTGCGACCGAGTTCGGTGAGCCGGATGAGGAGCTCCGAGCCGCTGGGCTCCAGGAAGGAGCGGCGCAGGTAGTCCACGACGGCGGGCCGCCGCGACAGCATCTCCCGCACGGATCCGTCGCGAGCCGCCGCGACCTCGGCCGGCGGCCCCTCGTCGGGCACGGCGGCGATCGCCCGGGCGTGCAACTCGACGATCTGTTCCTCGACGGCGCGGCGCAGTCCGTCCTTGGTCGTGAAGTGGTGCTGCACCAGGCCGACGGTGACCCCGGCGTGCGCAGCCACGGCCCGCAGGGAGACCGCGCTCGCCCCCCGCGCGGCGAAGAGTTCGAGCGCGGCGTTGCGGATCCGGGCCTTGGCGGTGAGGTCGTCGTTCGACGCGGGGAGGTCGGTCACGGGTGTCCCTTCATCTCCGACCGAGCCTAACGGCGGAGGCTTGCGCTATACAGACACATCGGTGACTATACAAACGTATTGCCGACTCGCCCGTGGAGAGAAGAGAAGCCCATGACCGCACTGTTCCCCGACTACCGGCCCGCCTGGGAGACCCCCGAGCACACCGAACTGCGCAAGCACGCCGCGGAGTTCTTCCGGCGGGAGGCCACCCCGCATCAGGAGCGCTGGGCCGAGCAGCACCAGGTGGACCGCGAATTCTGGAACAAGGCCGGCGCGGCGGGCCTGCTCTGCACCGAACTGCCCGAGGCGCTCGGCGGGGCGGGCGGCGACTTCGGGCACGACACGGTCGTGCTGGAGGAGCTCGTCCTCTCGGGCGACGGTGCCTTCGGCTACGGCGTGCACTCGACCATCTGCGCGCACTACATCGCCGACTGCGGGACCGAGGAGCAGAAGGAGCGCTGGCTGCCGAGGGCGGCGTCGGGCGAGGCCGTCCTGGCGATCGCGATGACGGAGCCCGGCACGGGGTCCGACCTGCAGGCCGTGCGCACCACCGCGGTGCGTGAGGGCGACGAGTACGTGATCAACGGGTCGAAGACCTTCATCTCCAACGGCAGCCACTGCGACCTGCTGATCATCGTCGCGAAGACCGACCCGTCCCAGGGCGCCAAGGGGATATCCCTGATCGTGGCGGAGACGAGGGATCTCCCCGGCTTCGAGCGGGGCCGCGTCCTCAAGAAGATCGGTCAGCACGGCCAGGACACGCGGGAGCTCGCGTTCACGGACATGCGCGTCCCGGTGGACAACCTGCTCGGCGGCGTCGAGGGCCAGGGCTTCTTCCAGCTGATGCGCCAACTCCCGCGCGAGCGGCTGAGCATCGCGATCGGCGGCGTCGACGCGGCGGAGAAGGCGGTCGTCGAGGCCATCGAGTACACCAAGGAGCGCACGGCCTTCGGCCGGCCGATCGCCGACTTCCAGAACACCAGGTTCGTGCTCGCCGAGGCCAAGACGGAGGTCTTCGCGGGCCGCACGCTCATCGACCACTGCATCGGCCGCGCGATCGACGGCACGCTCGACGCCACTACCGCGTCGATGGCGAAGCTGTGGGCCACCGACATGCAGTGCCGCGTCGTCGACAGTGTCCTGCAGCTCTTCGGCGGGTACGGCTACATGATGGAGTACCCCATCGCGCAGCTGTACGCGGGCGCTCGCGTCCAGAAGATCTACGGCGGCACCAACGAGATCATGAAGGAGCTGATCGGCCGAAGCCTCTGACCACTCCCTACCCGGCCTCGGCATCGGAACGTGCGAGGCCGCAACGGATCCGCTCCAGCGCGCGGTGCTGCTGCAGCCGCACCGCCTGCGGCGTGGTCCGCAGCAGCGCGGCCGTCTCGTCGACGGTCCGCCCCTGGGTCACGCGCAGCTGCAGCACACGGTAGAGCTCCGGCGGCAGCGTCGCGCGCAACCACGCGTCGGTCGTCCGTGTCCTTCGCCCCATGATGATTCACGGTAGGGCGCTGTGATTCCGGGCACATCCGCCATTCGGGTGATGTCCGCTCGCCTTTCGTCGGATCGCGGTACGTTGAAAGAGACCGAAACGGACACCCATCCGAGGAGGTCCGATGAACGACTCTTGGGCCGAGACCGTTGCCCGGGCCACTGAACTCCGACGCGAACTTCATCGCCGCCCCGAGCTCGCCTGGGCGGAGCAGGCCACCGCCGCGGCCGTGCGCGCCGAACTCGACGCGATCGGCCTCGGCTGGCGGCCCTGCGCGGATACGGGCACCGTCGTCCGCCTCGCCCCGCACGCGCCCGGCCGGCACGTGGCGCTGCGCGCCGACCTGGACGCCATGCCGATCCGCGAGGCCACGGGCCTGCCGTACGCCTCCACGGCCGAGGGGGTCATGCACGCCTGCGGGCACGACGGTCATACGGCCGCCCTGCTCGCCGCGGCGCGCTGGCTCCGCGTGCACGAGGCGGAGCTCCCCGGACCGGTCACACTCCTGTTCCAGCCCGCCGAGGAGGGCGGGCACGGCGCGCGCGGCATGATCGCGGACGGTGCGCTCGACGGGGTGGACGTCGTCTTCGGGTGGCACAACTGGCCGGGACTGCCGCTCGGACGGGCGCTGTGCCCCGACGGCCCCGTGATGTCGGCGAACGGCACCTTCGAGGTCCGGCTGATCGGCCGGGGCGGGCACGCCTCGCAGCCCGAGGCCACCCGCGATCCCGTCCTCGCCGCCGCGGCCGTCGTGCTCGCCCTGCAGCAGATCGTGGCGCGCCGGACCTCCCCGCAGCAGGCCGCCGTCGTGGCCGTGACCTCGCTGACCGCCGAGAGCGCCGCCACCGTGACCCCCGACGAGGCCTCGCTGGCCGGCAGCGTGCGCGCCGCCGACGACGACGCCAGGTCCACGGTCTTCGCCCTCATCGACGACATCGCCCGGGCCACCGCCGCGGCGCACGGCGTGCGTGCCGAGGTCACCACGACGGTGCGCTACGGCGCCACCGTCAACCACGCCGGCCCTGCCGCGGAGCTGCGGAGGCGCCTGTCGACGGTGCTCGGCCCGGAGTGGTCCGCGCCCGCCGCCGTACCGGTGCTCGCCTCGGAGGATTTCAGCTACTACCTGAAGCGGATCCCGGGCGCCTTCGCTCTGCTCGGTTCCGGCACCACGGCGCCGCTGCACAGCGCCGAATACGACTTCGACGATGCCCTGCTCGATCCCGCCGCGCGCCTGCTGGTGGGTCTCGCGGGGGCGCCGGAGCCGCCCGACCACTGAGGACCGCACGAAACGAAGGGATTCGCATGGACACCACTGCTTTCGAGAACTGGGAATCGGAAGTCCGCGGCTACTGCCGGAACTTCCCCACCGTCTTCGCGTCCGCGTCCAACGCCCGGCAGGTGGACGAGGCCGGGAAGAGCTACATCGACTTCTTCGCCGGAGCCGGGGTTCTCAACTTCGGGCACAACAACCCGACGATGAAGCGCGCCATGATCGACTTCCTGGAGGCCGACGGCGTGGCCCACAGCCTCGACACCTACACCACCACCAAGCGCGACTTCCTGACCCGGTTCCACGACGTGATCCTCGCGCCGCGCGGCATGGACCACCGGATGCAGTTCACCGGCCCCACCGGCACGAACGCCGTCGAGGCCGCGCTCAAACTGGCGCGCCTGGCCACCGGCCGGCGGGAGGTCGTCGCCTTCAGCCACGGCTTTCACGGCATGACCCTCGGCGCCCTGGCCGCGACGGCGAACGAGGCCTTCCGGCAGTGGGCGGGCGTCCCGCTGCGCGACGTGGTGCGGCTGCCCTTCGAGACCGCACCCGGCGGGAAGACGGCCCTCTCCGACTACGCCGCGGCACTGGCGGATCCGTCCAGCGGGCACACGGCGCCCGCGGCCTTCCTCGTGGAGGCGGTGCAGGCGGAGGGCGGCGTCAACGTCGCCAGCGCCGACTGGCTGCACGCCGTCCAGGACCTCGCGCGCGAGACCGGCGCACTGTTCATCATCGACGACATCCAGGCCGGATGCGGTCGCACCGGTAGCTATTTCAGCTTCGACGGCTACGGACTCGATCCCGATGTCATCACCCTCGCCAAGGGCCTCGGCGGGTACGGCACCCCGATCGCCATGAACCTCAACAAGCCCGCCGTGGACGCGCACTGGTCGCCCGGCGCGCACACCGGCACCTTCCGCGGGCAGGGCCTGTCGATGGTGGCGGGCACCGTCGCCCTCGACTACTTCGCCGACGACGAGCTGATGTCCGCCGTCGCCGCGAAGGGCGAGACGATGCGGGAGAGGCTCGCGTCCATCGCGGCGGCGCACCCGGACCGCGACTGGGAGGTGCGGGGCAAGGGCATGATGCAGGCCCTGGACACGGGCGACGGCGCCTTCGCGAAGGCCGTGCAGAAGGCCTGTTTCGACACGGGTCTCCTCATCGGCCCGTGCGGGAGCGGAGGCCGGGTACTCAAACTCATCCCGCCGCTGACGATCCCGGAGCAGGACCTCGCCGAGGGACTGGACCTGCTCGAGGCCGCCGTGGCGGAGGTGGCGCGATGAAGCAGCGCGACGACATGACCTTCCCTCCCGAGGAGTACGAGCGCCGCCTGGCGGAGCTGCGCGAGCGGATGGACAAGCGGGGGCTGGACGCGGTGGTGATCACCGACCCCGAGAACCTGATGTACCTCACCGACTACCAGACCACCGGCTACTCGTTCTTCCAGGCGCTGGTCGTCCCGCTCGACGACGAGCCGGTGATGATCACCCGCGCGATGGAGGAGTCCAATGTCATCGCGCGGACCTGGGTCGAACGCACCCGCCCGTATCCCGACACCGGCGACGCCATCCAGGAACTGGTGCTCACGCTCAAAGAGGGCGGCCTCGGCACCAAACGCGTGGGCTACGAGCGCAACAGCTACTTCTTCCCCGCGTACCAGCAGGACCGCGTGCACACCTCGTTCCAGCAGGGCGTGCTCATGGACTGCTTCGGCATCGTCGAGGCCGGCCGCGCGACGAAGTCGGACGCGGAGATCGCGGTGATGCGCCGCGCCGCGCGGGCGGCCGAGGCGGGCATGGCGGCCGGTCTCGAGGCCGCCGTGCCGGGCAACACGGAGAACGACGTGGCGGCGGCGATCAGCGCCGCCATGTTCCGCGCCGGCGGCGAATTCCCCGCCGTGATGCCCTACGTCGCCTCCGGGCCGCGCTCGATGATCGGCCACGCCACCTGGGAGGGGCGCACCATCGAGCCCGGTGAGCACGTCTTCCTCGAGGTGGGTGGCTGCTACCGCCGGTACCACGCGGCGCTCATGCGCACCGCGGTGAACGGTGAGCTCTCGCCCACGATGTACGAGGCGCAGGAACGGATGAAGCTCGCGCTCTCCGAGCTGAAGTCCCTCATGCGCCCGGGCATGACGGTCTCCGACGCCGATTCGCTGGTGCGCCGGATCATCTCGGACAACACCGTCGGGGCGCGCCTGGTCACGCGCTCGGGGTACTCGATCGGCATCGCCTTCCCGCCGTCGTGGGACGAGGGGTACATCCTCAGCCTCAACCCGGGCGACTTCACCGCGCTGGAACCGGGGATGACCTTCCACGTGATCCCGTGGATGTGGGGCGTCGACGGGGACAAGACCGTCGGCATCTCGGACACGATCCGGATCACCGAGGACGGGTGCGAGTCCTTCTTCACGCTGGACGAGGACTTCACCGTCCACGACGACGCCGCGGCCACGGCCGGGGTGAACGGCGCCGTCGTGGACGAAGGGCCACACCAGGACACGACCGAGGCGGAGGTGCTCCCATGACGACGATGCTGACCGTGATCGACCCCTCGACCGGCGCGCAGATCCGCGAGGTCCCGGCGGCGGGGCCCGCGGAGATCGAGACCACGCTCGCACGGGCGGAGACGGCCTTCGGCGACTGGCGGCGGACGAGCTTCGCCGACCGCGGGGAGCTCCTGCGCGCCGTCGGTGCCGAGCTGCGCCGCGGCATCGAGGATTACGCCTACCTGATGACCGAGGAGATGGGCAAGCCCATCACCGAGGCGAGGGGAGAGGTGGTCAAGGCGGCGTGGGCGGCGGAGCACTACGCGGAGCACGGCGAGCAGTACCTGGCCCCCGACGTCGTCGAGTCGGACGCCACGTCGAGCTACGTCCAGTACCTCCCGCTCGGGACGGTGCTCGGCGTGCTGCCGTGGAACGCGCCCTTCTGGTTGGCCTTCCGCTTCTGTGCGCCGGCGCTCATGGCGGGCAACACCTGCGTCATGAAGCACGACCCGCACGTTCCCGGATGCGCCGCGGCGATCGCCGGGGCGTTCCGCGCGGTCGGGGCTCCCGACGGGGTGTTCGCCTCGCTCCCGGCGGCCACGCCGGACGTCGCGGGGGTGATCCGCGACCGCCGCATCCGCGCGGTCTCGTTCACCGGCTCCGACCGTGCCGGCGCCGCGGTGGCCTCGGTGGCCGCCTCCGAGATCAAGCCCGCGGTACTGGAACTCGGCGGCTCCGACCCGTCGATCGTGCTGGCGGACGCCGACATCGAGGCCGCCGCCGAGACGCTGGCGCTGTCCCGGATCATCAACGCCGGCCAGTCCTGCATCGCGGCGAAGCGCATCATCGTCGAGCGATCGGTGCACGACGAATTCGTCGAGGCGCTCCGCAGCCGGCTCGCCGCGCTGCGGATGGGCGATCCTCGGCACGACGACACGCAGGTGGGGCCGATCGCGCGCGCCGACCTGCGCGACGCCCTGCATCGCCAGGTGACGGAGACGGTGACCGCCGGCGCCACGTGTCTGCTCGGCGGCACGGTGCCCGACGTCCCGGGCTTCTACTACCCGCCGACCCTGCTCACCGGGGTGCGACCGGGGATGGCGGCCTGCGCCGAGGAGACCTTCGGGCCCGTCGCCGCGGTGATGATGGCGGTCGATGCGGAGCACGCCGTCGACCTGGCGAACGCGACGCAGTACGGCCTCGCCGCGAGCGTCTGGACGGAGACGGCGCGCGGCGAGGCCATGGCCCGCGAACTCGAGGCGGGGCAGGTCAGCGTCAACGGGATCGTCAAGACCGACCCGCGGCTGCCGAGCGGCGGGATCAAGCGCTCCGGCTACGGCCGCGAGCTGGGCCGCGCCGGCATCCACGAGTTCGTCAACGCCCAGCAGGTCTGGGTCGGCCCGAAGCGGGACTGACCTCCCGCGGCGCTACTCGACGGTGACCGACTTCGCCAGGTTGCGGGGCCGGTCGATGTTGAGTCCCAGGCTCAGCGCCGCGTAGTAGGCGAGCAGCTGCGTGGGGATCATCAGCAGGATCGGGTCCAGTTCCGGCTCGTTCTTCGGCACCGTGAGCGTGACCTTGGACTCGGGCAGCTCGACGCCCGGGTTGGTGATCGCCACGATGTCGCCGCCGCGGGCCGCGATCTCGTGCAGTGCACCGATGTTGCGGTCCAGCAGCTCGTCGTCGGGGACGATGGCGACGGTCGGCATCTCCGGGCTGATCAGCGCGAGCGGGCCGTGCTTGAGCTCGGACGCCTGGTACGCCTCGGCGTGGCGGTAGCTGATCTCCTTGAACTTCTGCGCGCCCTCACGGGCCGTCGGGTAGCCGCGCACGCGGCCGATGAAGAACAGGCTGGGCGCCTCGGCGAGCAGCTTCGCCGCCTCTTCCACGTCCCCGGGCTCGCTGATGATCTCGCCGATCTGCGCCGGGAGTGCCTTGAGGCCCTTGACGATCCGCGTGCCATCGGTGATCGAGAGGTCGCGGACGCGGCCCAGGGCCAGCGCGAGCAGCGCGAAGCCCACGGCCATGTGGGTGTTCGCCTTGGTGGAGGCCACGGAGACCTCGGGGCCGGCGTGCAGGTAGATGCCGCCCGAGACCTCGCGCGCGATCGTGGAACCGACCACGTTGACCAGGCCGACGATGGTGCCGCCCTTGCGCTTGACCTCCTGCACCGCGAACGCGGTGTCGGCGGTCTCGCCCGACTGGCTCACCGCGACGTACAGCGTGTCGGGCTCGACGATCGGATTGCGGTAGCGGAACTCGCTGGCGGGCTCGGCATCCGCGGGGATGCGGGCGAGCTCCTCGATGAGCGAGGCGCCCAGCTGTCCCATGTAGTACGCGCTGCCGCAGCCGAGGATCTTGACCCGCTTGAAGCGCCGCATGGCCTGCGCGTCCAGGTTCAGGCCGTCGAGGCGGGCGGTGGCGAAGCGCTCGTCGAGCCGGCCCGAGAGCATGCGCTCGAGCGAGGACGGCTGCTCCGCGATCTCCTTGAGCATGAAGTGGCTGTGGTTACCCAGCTCCAGCTCGTCGGGCGAGATGTCCACGGTGGTGGCCGACTTCGCGACCGCGCGGGCGTCGTCGGCGCTGAACATCCGGAAACCGGAGGCGGTGACGGTGGCGCACTCGCCGTCGTCGAGGTGAACCACCTGGCTGGTGTGCCGGACCACGGCGGAGATGTCGGAGGCGACGAACATCTCCTTGTCACCCACGCCGAGGATCAGCGGGGAACCGTTACGGGCCACCACGATCCGATCGGGGTGCGCGGTGTCGATGACAGCCAGCGCGTAGGTGCCGCTGAGGCGGTGCAGGGTCGCGCGGACGGCGTCCTCGAGGGTGTCGGCGTCGCTGCGGGCGATCAGATGCGCGACCGCCTCGGTGTCGGTGTCGGACGTGAGCTCCACGCCCTGCGCCTCGAGCTCGATCCGCAGGTCGCGGGCGTTGTCGATGATGCCGTTGTGCACCACGAAGATCCGCTCGTCGCCGTTGGCGTCCGGGGTGGAGGTGTGCGGGTGGGCGTTGGCCTCCGACGGAGCGCCGTGCGTAGCCCACCGCGTGTGCCCGATGCCGGTCTTACCGGCGAGGCGCTTCGGCAGCGCGGCCTCCAGGTCGCGCACGCGCCCGACGCTGCGGACGCGCTTGGCGCCCGACGGGCCGAGGACGGCGATGCCCGCCGAGTCGTACCCGCGATATTCGAGCTGGGTCAGTCCGTCGACGAGGATGTCCACGGCCGTCTGGCCACCGATGTATCCGACGATTCCGCACATGCTTCAGGCGGCTCCTAGCTGTAGACGAGGCGGCGCAGCTGCCGCTCGGTGAGGTCCGGGGCCGCGACGAGCCGGCTGCTCAACTCGTCGGCGAGGGTCGCGAAGATCTCCGCGTTCTTGGCCCCGCGACCCTGGAGGTCACGGTGGCGGCGGCGGACGAACTCCTCGACCGGCTCCCGGTAGTACGCCGTGACATCGTCGATGACACGCACGGCCTCGGCGGCGGAGAGCCCCGTGGTCCGCGCGATGTGATCCACGAGATCGCTGTCCGGCACGGTGTCGATCTTGCGGCCCCGACGGTGCGCTGTCAATTATCTGCCCGGTTTCGGGCAGGAATGAGACCGATTCGCGACGAATCGGCGCGAAGATTCCCGCAATGACAAGAATTCTTGACAGGATATGTCAAGGCTGCTTGACTTCGGGGTGTGGACGACGAGAACCCGGTGCGAGTGCGGCGACGCGCTCAGCGGATCACCCAGGCCGATCTGGCCGCCGCGGTCGGCGTGAGCCGGCAGACGGTGGTCTCGGTCGAGAAGGGCGACTACGCGCCCAGCGTGTACCTCGCACTGAAGATCGCCCGGGCCCTGGAGTCCACCGTCGAGGACCTGTTTCCCCTGAAGGAGGACGATCATGTCGGCTGAGAGTCGCATCGAGGACTTCATCCTCGCCCCGTCGGACCCCGCCTGGGGGGACGAGCGTCATCGCGAGGAGTACTACCGCGCGATGACGGTGGGCTACTACTGGGCCGCGCCCGCAGCGCTCGTCGCGTCGCTGATCGCAGCGGCGGAGGGCGCCCGGGTCACCGCGATGGCGGTGCTGCTCCTGCTGCTCGCGACGCAGCTGGCCACGTACCGCTACTGCACCCGGCACGACGTACCGCTGGCGACCATCTACCGCGCCTTCATGACGCCGAGGCGCAAGGCCGCGATGGCGGCGATCCTCATCCCGTACCTGGCGATCTGGTGCGCTCTGCAGTTGGACCGCGACGCGAGCACCATCGCGGGCGCCGCCGTCGGTGGGCTCGTGGGTGCCGGGATCGCGGGCGGCGCCGTCCTGCTGGCGACGAGGGCGGAGCGCCGCCGGGAGGCCGCGGCCGCCGCTGACGACGACGTATTCGAGTAACGAAGGATGTCTCGGTACGCTGTGACCTCGTGACCACCTCCGAAGCGGCCGATCGGGAACACCTCGATCTCAAGACCCAGCTGATCCGTTTCGTGCTGACCGGCGGCTTCTCCGCCGTCGTCGACTTCGGGCTCACCCTGCTGCTCGGCAAGTTCCTCGGGCTCGACGAGGCACTGGCCAAGACCATCGGCTTCATCTGCGGCACGACCACCGCGTACCTGCTCAACCGCCGCTGGACCTTCCAGGCCGAGCCGTCGACGAAGCGGCTCATCGCGGTGTGGGCGCTCTACATCGCCATGTACGGCGTGCAGCTGGGGCTCTACATGGCGTTCTACACGCTGTTCCCGCCGCCCGAGGACGGCATCGGCAGCTATCTCAACCGGCTCTTCGCCTTCGTGATCGCCCAGGGCACCGCGACCGTCGTCAATTTCATCGTCCAGCGCACGGTGATCTTCAAGCTGATGTGATGGCCCCGGCAATTCGGCCGCGGCGAACACTGCTCGTGCCCGGGGCCTTCGCGCTCGTCGGCATCCTGCTCTCGCTCTGGCACGGTGGGCGTCCGTCCGTGTGGTTCGACGAGCTCGCCACGGCCTCCGCGATCGACCGGTCGCCCGGTGAGCTGTGGCACCTGCTGACGAACATCGACGCGGTGCACGGCCTCTACTACTGGGGCGTGCGCACCTTCTCGCTGGTCTTCGGTCTCGACGAGACCGCGCTGCGGGCGTTCTCCGCGCTCGGCGTCGGCGCGGCGGTCGCGGCCTGCCACGTCCTCGCGCGACGGCTCGGCGGCGAGGCCTTCGCGCTGGTCGCGGGCGTGATCGCGCTGATCCTGCCGCGGCTGACCTGGTCGGGCGTCGAGGCCCGGTCCTACTCCTGGGTGATCGCGTCCGCGGCGCTGGTGCTGATCGCCGCGCACGGTGCGGCCGGGGCGACGCTCCGGAACGAGAGGGCGCCGTCGGCAACGCGGACGGTGCGGAGGGCCTGGCTCGCGTACGGCGCGGCACTGCTGCTCGCGACGGTGCTCTTCCTCTACTCCGCGACGCTGGTCCTCGCGGTGCTGGCGGTCTTCGCCTGGGAACCGAGGACGCGGACGCGCGCGGTGCTGCGACCGGTGCTGATCGCCTCCGCGTCCGCGATCGTCCTCGCGAGCCCCGTCGCGATCCTCGCCGCGACGCAGCGCGACCAGGTCTCGTGGCTGCGCTGGCCGGGGTGGCGGATCTTCCAGAACGTGCTGGTCGACCAGTGGTTCGACCACTCCTGTGCCTTCGCGATCGCGGCGTGGCTCGTCATCGCCGCCGCCGCGCTGCTGTGGTGGCGGCGCGGCGTCCCGTCGGACCTGCTCCCCGCGCTCCGGTACGGCCTGGCCGGCGCGCTGGTGCCGCTCGCGGCGATCCTGCTGGTCTCGCCCGTGGTCCCGTCGTACGTGGGGCGGTACGTGAGCTTCACGGTGCCGGGGGTGGTGCTGGTGCTCGCCGCCGCGGTCACGACGGTGGCGCGGGCCCTGCCGCGCCCGCGGATCGCCGGCGCGGTGCTGCTGGCGGCGTTGACGGTGGCCGCGATACCGGGCTACCTGTGGCAGCACAGCCCGCTGTCGAAGCCGGGCGGCAGCGACTTCAGCTACGCCGCGCGCTACATCCGCGACAACGCCCGCCCCGGGGACTGCGTCTTCTTCCAGGTCCAGCCGAGCTGGGCGTGGCCGTCGCTGCGGATCGCGCACGACGGCCTGCCCGGGATGTTCGACGGCCTGCGGGACATGGGCAACGACGGTGACCGGCGCGCCGAGGGCAAGCTCTGGGACAAGGAGAAGGGCGTCAACCAGTGGGCGTCGTGGGCGGCCGACGAGTGCACCGCCGCCTGGGTGCTCACCGATGCCGACCGCGCCGAGGACGACTTCCGGCAGGAGAACGGGAACCTGTGGTGGACGTTCCGGCCGTCCCGGTTCATGGGCTCCGACATGCAGGTCTCGCTGGACTACGGCGGCCTCGCGGTGGTGCATCAGGAGCAGTTCCACATCCTGCAGGTGGTGCACCTGCGGCGGCCCCCGCCCGCGGTCGGTCCCGATCCGCAGCCGCTCCCGCACACGGTGCATACCTACTGGTGACAGCCCCGAGGGAACAATTCGTTAGGCGTATATACCACTTTGTCGGTCGTGTCCACCCTTGTCCGGTGTGAGATATCCAGGGTTGCCCGCGCTCGCCGCCTTCGCGACGATCGTTACGCACAGGTAACGAATCGAGGGGAGAGCGTCGTGGTGTCAGTCGGGATCGTCGGAGGAGGTGCCGCGGCCGTCAGTCTGCTGCGGCAGCTCCCGGTGAGCGACGATCTGTCCGTCTCCGTGTACGCCGACCGGGTCATCGGACCCGGGCGGGCCTACGCCGAGGAATCCGATTCGGCTCTGCTCAACAGGCAGGCCTTCGCGATGTCCATCTCGGCGGAGGAACCCGACGAGTTCGTGCAGTGGTGCCGCACGGAGCATCCGGAACTGCTCCTCGACGGCGGGCACAGCTTCGTCCCGCGCTGGGCGTACGGCCGCTACCTCCGGCAGTGCACACAGGCGCGGGCGCTCGATTTCGGCGACTCGCTGACCCGGATCACCGGCCGCGTCACCGACGCGGCGCGCGAGGGCGATGTCTGGCGCCTCGTCGTGCACCGGCCGGGACTCCCGCCCGAGACGTACCGGCACGACATCGTCGTCCTCGCGCTCGGGTCGAGCCCGCCCGCCGACCCGTACCGGCTCGAGGGCACCGAGCACTACACGCAGGACCCGTACCCCGTCGACGACTGGCTGCCGACCGTCCTCGCCGGCGAGACCGCCGCCGTGATCGGCACCGGGCTCAGCGCGATCGACGTCGCGCTGGCCGTCCGGTCCCGCAACTGGACCGGCCGCCTGCTCATGGCCTCCCGGCAGGGCATCCTCCCCGACGTGCGCAGCGACCTCGAGCCGCTCGACTTCGACCCCGACGTGGGCGCGCTCATCCGGCGGGTGCAGCTGAGGCACGGCGGCCTCGAGTGGGAGGACGTGGTGAACATCGTCGACTACCTCGCCGTGGGCGAGGGGCTGCGCCGGTCCGAGGTGCGGGCCGCCTTCCGCGCGATCGCCGAGCCCGCCGGTCCCCGCCTCGCGGGATTCTCCGGCCGCCCCGCCTCGATCGCGCCGGAGGTCCAGCGCCTCGTCATCTGCGTCGCGCAGTACTACGCCAACGATCTGTGGTCCGCGATGACGCGGTCGGCGCGCTCCGCCATGGTCGCGAGCGTGCACGCGCCCTTCCAGGCGCTCGCCAACCCGCTGCCGGCGCGCAGCGCGCAGGTCCTCGGCGCCATGGTGGTCGACGGTTCGCTGACCGTGCGGCACGGCGTCCGCGACGTCGCCCCGTCGGACTCCGGGCTGGTGGTGAGCAGCGCCGACGGCGACGAGGCCGTCGAGCACGTGGTGAACGCGACGCGCACGCCGGCCGGTGCGCCGTCGGGCGCGGCGGCGAGCCTGGTCTCGTCGCTCGTCTACGCGGGCACCGCGCGACGAAACCCGTACGGCGGGCTGCGGATCAACGTGAACGACAATTCGATCGTCGGCCGCGACGGCGCCTCGGTGCCCGGGCTGTACGCGCTCGGCGAGATCGCCTCGGGCGACCTGTACTACATCAGCAGCATCGCCAAGATCCGTCGCCGGGCCCGAGCCGTGGCCCGGTCGATCGCGGAGCGGGTGACCCCGGCTGCGCACGAGCCCGTGCGGGTGGTGGCCGGTGGCTGAGGCGAGCGCGGTCGCGGAGCGACGGGAGGCCGCCGTGCGCGCGCCCGGCAGGTGGACCACCGTGATGCTGCTGGTCGCGGTCACCGGGCCGCAGCTGGGGCTGAGCCTGCTCAATCCGTCGACGCCGCAGATGGCGGTCGACCTGCACACCAGCGTCTCCGCGGTCCAGCTCACACTGTCGTGTTACATGGCGGGCTACGCGGTCTCGATGTTCGCCGCGGGCGTGCTGGCCGACCGGTACGACGCGCGGGCGCTGCAGGCGCTGGGGCTCGTGCTGTTCGCGCTCGGCGGTGTGCTCGCCGCCGCGGCTCCCACGGTGGCCGTGCTCGGCGTCGCGCGGTTCGTGCAGGCCGTGGGCGGGACATCGGCGACGGTGCTGTGCCGCTTGGTGATCCAGCGACGGTATCCGACGGATGCCCGGATGCACCTGCTCACGTCACTGTCGATCGTGATCGCCGCGACGCCCGCGCTCTCGCCCTTCTTCGGATCGGCGCTGGTCCAGGTGGCGCCGTGGCGGGCGCTGTTCCTGGGGCTGGCCGCGGTCGGTGTGGTCCTGGCGCTCGCCTTCCTCCGGCTGGTGCCCGTCGCCCCGCCCGTGACGCCGGTCGCCCCCTCGCCCCGTGCCATCGGGCGCGGGGTGGCGGAGGCGTTCTCGCGCCGAGGATTCCACCGGCATGCCGTGGTGATCTCGCTGGCCTGGATGGGCTACTTCCTGTTCATCGAGCAGTCCGCGTTCATCCTGCAGGGGCTGCACGGCGCGACGGAGATCCAGTACGGGTTGCTGCTCATCGTTCCCGCGCTCGGGTACATCGCGGGCAGCGTCGTGATCCGCCGGGCCGCCGAGGCACGGACCGCGGTGCGCGCGTGCACGATCGGCTCGGCTCTGGGTGGCGCCGCCCTCGTCGCGCTCGCCGCGACCGGCGTCCCGACCGCCGCCGCGGTCGTGGTGCCGCTCGCAATCGGATTTCTCGGGGTCGGGGCGTCGATCCCCTTCGCGCAGGCGGGCCTGCTGGAGCTGGATCTCAAGGCCCAGGGCGTCGGGGCGGGGCTGTTCTTCTTCCTCCAGATGGGCGCCGGCGCCGTCTACTCCGTGCTGATCGAGGCGCTGCACCTGCGGTCCGCGCTCAGCACCTCGGTGGCGATCGGCCTGCCCCTGCTCGCGCTCGCCGCGGTGGTCTGGGGGACGACGCGGCGCACGGCCTGAGACGACGACCGCCGCAGGGATCTTCGGTGGATCTCGGCGGCGGTCGCTCGGCGTGTCGTCGCCGACACGCACCAGAACTCGTGGGCCGTTAGTCCTTCGGCAGTTCGCGGCGGACGATCTTGCCCGTCGGGTTGCGGGGCAGGGTGTCGAGGAAGACGACGTCGCGCGGGACCTTGAACCGGGCGAGATTGCCGCGGATGAAGTCCTTGAGATCCTTGACCAGGGCCTCGTCGTCGGAGGGGGCACCGCCGTCGATCACGACGAAGGCGCGCAGGCGCTGGCCGAATTCGGGATCGGGCACGCCGATCACCGCGGCCTCGACCACGTCGTCGCGGGTGACCAGCAGGTTCTCCACCTCGAGCGGGTAGACGTTCTCGCCGCCGGAGACGATCATGTCGTCGTCGCGGCCGTCGATGTGCAACAGGCCGTGCTCGTCCCAGTGGCCCATGTCGCCCGACGAGAGGTGGCCGTCGATGATCTGCTTGGTGCGGCCGTCGCTGTAGCCCTCGAAAGGCGCGCCGGCGCGGACGAAGACGCGGCCGCGCTTGCCGACGCCCTCGACGAGCGCGTCGTTCTCGTCGTAGAGCCGGACGGTGGTCAGCACGGGGGGCTTGCCGACGGTGCCGGGCGCGGTGCGCAGGTTGCGCGGCGTGGCGACGGTGGCGACGGCGACCTCGGTCGAACCGTAGACGTTGTAGAGGACGTCGCCGAAGACGTCCTGGAACTTCTCGGACAGTTCGGGGGAGACCGCGGATCCCGCGACGACGACCGACTTCAGGCAGCTGGTGTCGTACTTCGCCAGGGTCTCCGCGGGCAGGCTCAGCATGCGGGTGAGCATGGTGGGCACCGCGACCAGCATGTCGGCGCGGTTGTCGGCGATCAGCTTGAGCGTGTTCTCGGGGTCGAAGCGGCGCATCGTCACGGTGGTGCACCCGACGGACATCCCGGCGGACCACATGGCGAATCCGGTGGAGTGGAAGATCGGCGAGGCGATGACGACGGTGCCGCGCCGCTTGAACGGAATGCGGTCCACGAGCATCGCGGTCGCCAGTGAGGGCACCTTGCTGCGGGTGGCGCCCTTGGGCAGGCCGGTGGTGCCGGAGGTGAGGATGATGAAGCCGCCCTGCTTCTCGGGCGGGGGCACGCGCTTGGCGTCGCGGCCGGCGGCCAGCTGGTCGATGGTCTGGGCGCCCTCGGGCACCGAGTCGGCGTCGTCGACCCAGGTCAGGTAGCGGGGCATGTCCTCGGGCAGCGCATCGAGCAGCGAGGTGAACTCGCTGTCGTGGAAGACGGCCTGCACCTTCTCCCGCTCGCAGACCTCGGCGAACTGGGGCTTGGCGAAGCCGGTGTTCATCATCGCCAGCCGCATGCCGGCGCGGGCCGCGGCGCTGATGATGAGCAGCAGGCCGCGGTGATCGCGGGCCAGCACCGCGATGACGTCGCCCGACTTCAGGCCGGAGGCACGGAGCCCGCGGGCCAGCGCGTTCGACTGCGCCTCGTACTGCGCGTAGGTCAGGGAACCGCGCTCGTCGACGATGGCCGTGCGGTCGGGGCTCTCGGCGGCGCCCTTGATCACCAGGGCGGCCTGCGGGCCGTACTGCCGGTTGTAGCCGAGGGCGCGCAGCGCGACGTCCGGACGCGCGGGGTCGACGACCCGTCGCTGCAGCATGCGCGTGAGGGCATGGCCCTGTGCGAACAGATCGGAGACCAGGCTCGTTCCCATGACGACGATGATAGAGGCAGCGCCCGCTCTTTGTTGAGGGGGTCTCAATAGGCTCGTGATCGAGGGCCTCCCGCGCGGCTCAGGGGCGGGTGAACCGCTCGTCCCGACCGAGCTTGCGCAGCCGCAGCCACTCCCGGAACCCCGCGACATCGCGACGCTGCACCAGGAAGAACCATCCGAAGCGCGCCCACTCCTGCGGGATCAGCTTGCGCATGCCCGGCTGCGACTGCAGGTAGCCGCGGTTGCGGTACGTGAAGAAGCGCTTGGTCTCGTTGTCCGGGTACTGCGTGTGCATGCGCCCGCCGAGGATGGGACGGAACTCGTCGGCGCCGTTCGGGTGCAGGTACGCGGTGGTGAGGCAGGTGCCGAAAGGCAGGCCCGAACGCACCAGCCGGCGGTGGATCTCCACCTCGTCGCCGCGGATGAACAGCCGCAGGTCCGGCACGCCGACCGCCGCGACGGTGTCCTTGCGGAACAGTGCCCCGTTGAACAGGGAGGCGATGCCGGTCAGCACGTCGTCCGACGGGGCCTCGGGATCGATCAGCTCGGAGCGCGTGCGCCGCCAGACCAGGCCGCGGCGCAGCGGGAACGCGAGCGTCTCGGGATCGTCGATGGTGGCGACCACGGGGGAGACCTCCGCGAGGCCGTGCCGCTCGGCGCACTCGAGCAGCGTGGCCAGGACCTTCGGCCCCTCGGGGCGGCCGTCGTCGTCCGCGAGCCAGATCCAGTCGGCGCCCAGCGCGAGCGCGTGCAGCATGCCCAGCGCGAAGCCGCCGGCCCCGCCGAGGTTGAACTGCGAGGGGAGGTAGGTGGTGGCGACGGGCTGCGACTCGACGAGTGCGCGTACCTCGTCCTGCGCCGCGTTGTCGACGACGATCAGGTGGTCGACGGGGCGCTCCTGCGAGCTGAGCACCTCCAGCGACTTCGACAGCAGCTCCGCGCGGTCGTGCGTGACGACCACCGCGACGACGGTGCCCCGGTCGTCAGTCATCCTCGGCCGCGATCTTGTCGAGGACCGTGCGGACCTGGGCACCGGCCTCATCGCCCTCGTAGGCGGTCACGACCTCCTCGATGCCGCCCTCCTGGCGGATCTGACCGTGGTCGATCCACATCGCCCGGTCGCAGAGCTGCGCGAGGAACTCGTTCGAGTGCGACGCGAAGACGAGGATGCCCGAGCGCTCGACCAGCGCCTGCAGGCGCTTACGGGCCTTGCGCATGAACTCCGCGTCGACGGCGCCGATGCCCTCGTCGAGCAGCAGGATCTCCGGATCGATCGACGTGACCACCCCGAGCGCGATCCGGACCCGCATGCCCGTCGAATAGGTGCGCAGCGGCATCGAGAGGTAGTCGCCGAGCTCGGTGAACTCCGCGATCTCGTCGGCCTTGCGCTGCATGGACTTGCGGGTCTGCCCGAGGAACAGGCCGCGGATGATGATGTTCTCCATCCCGGAGATCTCCGGGTCCATGCCGACCCCCAGGTCGAAGACCGGGGCCACGCGTCCCTTCACCGCCGCGGTGCCGCGGGTCGGCTCGTAGATCCCGGCCAGCAGGCGCAGCAGCGTCGACTTGCCGGCGCCGTTGTGGCCGACGAGGCCGACGCGGTCGCCCTCATCGAGGCTCATGGTGATGTTGCGCAGGGCCTCGACCACGACGACGTTGTCGTCGGCCATCACCTTGCCGCCGGCCGAGCCCATGACGGCGCGCTTGATCGAGCGCGATTTGGCGTCGAACACCGGGAAGTCGACGCAGGCGTCCTGCGTCCGAATGGAAACGCTCATCTCACACCCAATACGCGACTCGGGAACGGAACTGCTTCATGAGCACCAGCATCAGCGCGATGCCGACAACGGTGCAGCCGATCACCACGTACCAGTGCTGGGGATCGAAGGGCTTGCCCGTGAGCGGCCCGCGGACCATCTCCAGGTAGTGGTACAGCGGGTTGAGCTTGACCAGCTTCGCGCGCTCGGTGTTGCCGCCCGGCACCGTGTCGAGCGTCCACACCACGGGGGTGATGTAGAAGAGCAGCTGGGTGAGTGCGGTGAGCAGCGGGGCGATGTCGCGGAATCGGGTGGCCAGGATGCCGAAGGACATCGAGACCCACACCCCGGTGATGGCGAGCATGCCGATCGCCGGGATCAGGCTCAGCTGCGTCCACGACCACTGCTCGGGCGGGAAGATCGCCAGCACGATCACCAGGATGATGGCGTTGTGGGCCAGGAACAGCAGGTGTCGCCACACCAGCCGGTAGACGTGCACCGAGAGCGGTGAGGGCAGCTGCTTGATCAGTCCCTCGTTGGCGATGAAGACCTCGGCGCCGTCGATGATCGAGCTCTGGATGAAGGCCCACAGCACGAAGCCGACGGTGAGCTGCGGCAGCAGGACCTTCACGTCGGCGCTGAGGAGGACGGACCACAGCAGCGCGAGCGCGCTGGCCGTGACGCCGGTGGCGATCGTGATCCAGAACGGGCCGATCACCGACCGGCGGTAACGCTGCTTGATGTCCTGCCAGCCCAGCTCCAGCCACAGCTCGCGGTGCACGGTGGCACCGTCGACGAGGTCCCGGATCGCGCGCCGGAAGGTGCGCGAGTCCGAGACGAGTGGCGCCGGTTGGGCGGCGTTGGGGCTATCGACGGGCACGAGTCTGAAGGGTACCCGTCGCGCACTGGGGACTCGGGGAGGTCGACGGCGCCCGGCCGCCCCGGCCCGGCATCGGCGGCGGCGTCACAGGTACTGGCCGTGGCCCGTCTGCGACTCCGGTCCGGGCGTCATCCCCGGAGGCAGCGCGCCCTGCCGCATCTGCTCGAGCTGCGCCCGGGCGGCCATCTGCTGGGCGAAGAGCGCGGTCTGGATGCCGTGGAACAGGCCCTCCAGCCAGCCGACGAGCTGGGCCTGCGCGATCCGCAGCTCGGCGTCCGACGGGGTCGACTCGTCGGTGAAGGGCAGCGCCAGGCGCTCCAGCTCCGCCTGCAGGTCGGGGGAGAGCCCGTCCTCGAGCTCCTTGATCGACGTGCGATGGATGTCCTTGAGGCGCGCGCGGCTGGCCTCGTCGAGCGGTGCGGCGCGCACCTCCTCCAGGAGCTGCTTGATCATCGTCCCGATCCGCATCACCTTCGCGGGCTGCTCGACCATGCCGTGCAGCTCCTCGGCGGCGTTGTCCGCATCGTCGTCCCCACCGGGTGCGCCGGTGCCTGTTCCTGCAGGAATGATCTCCACCTCGTTGCGATCGTTCATAGCACCATTCTGGCAGCTCCCCGCGGGCGGACCACGGTGTCGTCAGTGCGGCGGTGTAATCTGCGTCCCAGTGAACACGTTCTCAGAAGGCCAGGGTGCACCCGGCCGGGCATCGACTGCGGTTGCGGTATCCGCATTCGACGTTGCCCGCGTCCGGGGGCTCTACCCTGCCCTGGGGGACGGGTGGATCCACTTCGATCCCCAGGCCGGCGCGCAGATCCCCGGCGCCGTCTCCTCGGCCGTGGCGAATGCCTTCCGCGGGTTCGTGAGCAACCCGTACGGCGTGTACGCCGCGGCGGCCCACACGCGCTCGATCGTGCAGGCCGCCCGGGTCGCCGTGGCGGATCTGGTGGGCGGCAAGCCCGAGGGCGTGGTGTTGGGGCCGAGCCGTGAGCAACTGCTCAACTCGCTCGCCGAGTCGCTGAGCGCGCGCCTGGGGCTCGGTTCGGAGATCGTGCTGTGCCGCCTGGACGACGATGCGAACCAGTCTCCGTGGTTGCGCGTCGCGGACCGCGGCGGCGGCCGGGTCCGGTGGGTCGAGGCCGACATCGAGACCGGCGAGGTGCCGGCGTGGCAGTTCGCCGAGCTGGCCGGGCCGAGCACGTCGGTGATCGCCGTGCCCTACGCCTCGTCGACCATCGGCACCGTCATCGACGTGGCCGCGGCCGCGGAGGCCGCCCACCGGGTGGGCGCACTGCTCGTGGTCGACGCGACGAGCGCCGCGCCGTACGAGCTCCTGGACATCGAGCGCCTGGGTGCCGACGTCCTGCTCGTCAGCGCGAACCGGTGGGGCGGGCCGCAGGTGGCCGCGATGGCCTTCCGCGATCCGTCGCTGTTCGGCCGGCTGCGCGCCGTGAACCCCGACCGCAGCCTGACGGGGCCGGAGCGGTTCGAGCTCGGCGAGCACCAGTACGCCATGCTCGCCGGTCTCATCGCCTCGATCGACCACCTCGCGGGCCTCGACGAGTCGTCGGTCGGGACCCGGCGCGACAGGCTGGAGCAGTCGATGTTCGGCCTGCGCCAGTACCAGCAGCGGCTCCTGTTCTACTTGCTCAACTCCCTGGCCTCCGCGCCGCAGGTGGCGATCATCGGCCGCGCCGAGCGACGGGTTCCGACTGTCTCCTTCACCATGCCCGGCGTGCCGGCGGCCAAGGCGGCGAAGCGTCTCGCGGACAACGGCGTGTGCGCCCTCTCGAACGTGCCCAGCCGGTACTTCGCCGGGCTCGGCGTGCCGGAGTACGGCGGTGCCGTCACCGTCGGGCTGGCGCCGTACTCGACCCCGTACGACGTGGACCAGCTGGTCCGCGCCCTCGCCTCCCTGGGCTGACGGTGGGCCCGTCGGCCCTGGCGGGCGCGTTCGGCGCGGGGATCGTGGCCGGTCTGGGTGCGGTCCTTCCGCTGGGTGCGATAGGGATTCTGCTGCTGAACGAGGGCTCGTCCCGGGGGTGGCGGCGCGCGGTTCCCGCCGCGCTCGGCGTGGGCGTCGCGGACCTGCTGTTCGCGATCGTCGCCCTCGCGGCCGGCACCGTCGTCGCTCCGATCGTGGAGGGCTGGGAGCCGTGGCCGTCCATCATCGGCGGGGTGCTCCTGCTGGTCGTCGCAGTGGTCCTCGCCCGCCAGGCGCGCCGGCCCGCCCCGAAGGATGACGACTCCGATTCCTCCCGCGGCGGCAGGGGCCTGGCCCGGTTCGGGATGTTCTTCGCCCTGACGGTGGTCAATCCCTTCCCGCTGGTGTACTTCGGTGCGATCGCCGTGGGATTCGGCGAGAGTCTGAGCCGCGTGCCGGTGGCGACGGCCTTCGCGCTGGGCGTCGGGATCGCCTCGGTCGGCTGGAACCTGGTGCTGCTCTCCTTCGGCGCAGTACTGCGCGCCCGGTCCACGGACCGGATCCAGCGCATCGTGACCGCGGTCGGTGCGGCGATCTCCGCCGTCGCCGGCGTGGTGGTGCTGGTACTCGCGTTCGTGTGACGGTGCCCGTCAGCCGATCGCGGCGCGGTACTCCTCGGACTCGAAGAACGGGGTGAGCCGACGCCGGAGGAGGTCCTCGATCACGCCGCGCTCGTCGAGCGTGGCGATCACGGGCGGGCCGAAGCGCAGCGCCTCCTCGATCATGTCCTCGCGGCCCACTCCCAGTTCGGCGAGCAACTCGTACAGCGAGGAGTCGCCGTACTTGTCGAAGACGTGGTCGATGCCCTCGTCGAGCAGTGCCCGGAAGTAGTCGGTGTCGCGGAAGGTGCGCCAGAACTCGAAGATCAGCACCACGACGTCCTCGAGGTCCCCGTCGGTCAGCACTCCGCGGTAGTCGGCGAGGACGCTGCCCCGCTGCCGGCGCCAGAAGTCGCGGATCGCGTCGGCGAGGGTCTCGTCCCCCTCCACGGCGACCCTCCGCAGCGCGAAGCGGACGCCGCGCCGCGCTGCCGCATCGGCGCGCTGCCCGATCGTGGGGAGGGCGGGGCGCAGCGCGCGGGCGGCCGCGCCGGCGACGGTGCGGGTCACCGCGTTCCGGGCCAGGGCTCGGGTCGCGTCGTCGGCCGCCGACGAGGCGGCGGCGTGCAGGACCGAGGCGACCGCGTCCTCGGTCGCCGGGCTCTCCGAGACCGCCTGCAGCACGCGATGGGTGAGGTCCATCTCGGTGACGGTCGCCAGCAGCTTCTCGAAGCTGTGGCTGTCGATCACCTCATCGAGGCGGGTGGTCTCGTTGACGGGGTGCCGGTGCAGGCGTCCGGCGATCTCGCCGACGAGCTCGGGGATCGCGCCCTCGACCGGGACCTGGACCGCGTACTTCGCGGCGACCGCCTTGATCATGTCGGGCGTGACGGCCTCGGCGAGCGTCAGCTCGGAGGCGACGGCGAGTGCGTGGTCCACCTCGTCGATCACCAGGGAGTGGTAGGCGGTGTCGCGGAGCTGTTTGCGCGCGAAGGCGGTCTGCGCCTCGAGGAGGCGGGTGGCGAGGTCGTCGATCATGGCGTCAGCAGTACCTTTCCGACGGATTCGGGGGAGTTCAGGCGCTCGTGCGCCGCCGCGGCGTCGGCGAGCGGCAGTCGCGCGGAGACGACGGGGCGCAGCGCACCGTCGGCGAACAAGGGCCAGACCTGCGCGCGGACCGCGGCGACCACCTCGGCCTTCCCGTGCGGCCCGTCGGCGGGACGGTTCCGCAGGTTGGTGGCGCTGACGCGGCCCCGCTTGCCCAGCAGCGCACCGATGTTCAGCTCGCCGGTGACGCCGCCCTGCAGGCCGATGATCACCAGCCGGCCCTGCGGGGCGAGCGCCCGGACGTTGCGGGGCAGGTACTTGGCGCCCATGATGTCGAGGATCACGTCGGCCCGGTCCCGCAGGACCTCCGCGAAATCCTCGTCGTGGTAGTCGATCACGATGTCGGCGCCCAGGTCGCGGCAGCGCTGCGCCTTGAACCCCGAGCCGACGGTGACCGCCACCGTCGCGCCCAGCGCCTTGCCGAGTTGGATGGCGTGCGTCCCGATCCCACTGCCGCCGCCGTGGATCAGGAGCGTCTCGCCGGCGCGGAGCCCGGCCTCGGTGACGACGTTCGAGTGGACCGTGCAGGCGACCTCGGGCAACGCCGCGGCGTCGACGAGGGACACTCCGGCGGGCACGGGTAGGCACTGCACCGCAGGAGCCAGCGCGTACTCGGCGTAGCCGCCCCCGGACAGGAGCGCGCAGACCTCGTCGCCGACGGCGAGGCCCTCGACCCGCGGTCCCACGGCGTCGACGGTGCCGGAGACCTCCAGGCCGAGGATCGGGCTGGCGCCGGGCGGTGGCGGATAGAGGCCCCGGCGCTGCATCAGGTCGGCGCGGTTGACCGCTGTCGCGGCGACGGCGATGCGCACCTCGCCGGGGCCCGGCTCCGGGGTCGGCAGGTCGATGAGCTGCAGGTCCTGCGTGGTTTCGTCGACTCCGATCGCCCTCATGGTTCATGGGTAGCACACCGGGTGCCGCCGCCGCGTGGGCTGTGGTGTGGGCCCCGGCTTCGTGAGAATGCGACCGCGCCGGCCGCCGTGTGTTAGAAGTGAATGAACATTCTGTCACTTGGACGCCTGATGGTGAGGAGAACGCGATGGACCTGAAGAACACGACGGCGCTCGTCACGGGCGGGGCCTCCGGCCTGGGCCTCGCGACCGTGACCCGCCTCGCCGCAGGTGGCGCCCGCGTCGTCGCGATCGACCTGCCGGGCGCCGATACCTCGGCGCTCGCGGCACTCGGCGACGCCGTGCGGTTCGCGCCGGCGGACGTGACCGACGAGGCCGCGGTGCAGGCCGCCGTCGACCTCGCGAACGACGAGGGCTCGCTCGCGATCGTCGTGAACTGCGCCGGCATCGGCAACGCGATCAAGACCACCGGCGCGAAGGGTGCGTTCCCGCTCGACGCCTTCTCGAAGGTGGTCTCGGTCAATCTGATCGGTACGTTCAACGTGGTCCGGCTGGCCGCCACCGCGATCGCGGGGAACGAGCGTGACGGCGAGGAGCGCGGCGTCATCATCAACACCGCGTCCGTCGCGGCCTTCGACGGACAGATCGGCCAGGCGGCGTACTCGGCGTCCAAGGGCGGCGTCGTCGGCATGACCCTGCCCATCGCCCGTGACCTCGCATCCGTCGCGATCCGCGTCGTGACCATCGCGCCGGGACTGTTCCTCACGCCCCTGCTCGGCACGCTGCCCGAGGAGGCCCGCGCCTCCCTCGGCGCGCAGGTGCCGCACCCCGCGCGGCTCGGCGATCCCTCCGAGTACGCCGATCTCGTCGCCGCCGTCGTGGGCAACCCGATGCTCAACGGCGAGACCATCCGCCTCGACGGTGCCATCCGCATGGCACCGCGCTGACAATCCCTCCCACTGCAGAAGGAACTCCCGCCATGACCGACGCCGTCATCGTCGACATCGTCCGCACCCCGTCCGGCAAGGGGAAGCCGGGCGGCGCCCTGCATCCCGTGCACCCCGTCGACCTGTTCGCGGGTGTCATCTCCGCCCTGATCGAGCGCAACGACCTCGATCCCGCCCTCGTCGAGGACGTGATCGGTGGCTGCGTTCAGCAGGTGGGGGATCAGGCGCTCAATATCGCGCGGGTCGCCGCGCTCACCGCCGGGCTCCCGATCGAGACGCCCGGCACCACGATCGATCGCCAGTGCGGATCCTCGCAGCAGGCGGCGCATTTCGCGGCCCAGGGTGTGATCGCCGGTGCGTACGACGTGGTGATCGCCGGCGGCGTCGAGTCCATGAGCCGCGTGCCCATGGGCACCAGCCCCGCCGGGGGTGCGCCCTTCGCGCCGCTGGCGGCCCGCTTCCCGAGCCTGCCGCACCAGGGCATCGGAGCCGAGTTGCTCGCCGCACGAGGCAAGTTCGACCGCGAGGCGCTCGACGCCTTCGCCGCCGAATCGCACCGTCGGGCCGCGTCGACGCAGGCCGCCGGTGGCTTCGACCGGGAGATCGTGCCCGTCGCGCTGCCGGACGGTGGCACGCACGCCGTCGACGAGACCGTGCGCGGCTCGACCACTGCGGAGGGGCTGGGCGGTCTCAAGCCCGCCTTCGCCGATCCCCGGTTCGCGGAGCGGTACCCCGAGATCGACTGGTCCATCACGCCGGGCAACTCGTCGCCGCTCACCGACGGTGCCTCCGCCGCGCTGATCATGAGCGCCGCGAAGGCCGAGGCCCTCGGCCTGACGCCCAGGGCGCGGTTCCACTCCTTCTCCGTGGTCGGCTCCGACCCCGAGGTCATGCTCAGCGGACCGATCCCCGCGACGCACAAGGTGCTCGCCCGCGCCGGCCTGCGCGCCGACGACATCGACGCCTTCGAGGTCAACGAGGCCTTCGCGTCGGTGCCGATGGCCTGGGCCGCCGAGTTCGACGTCGACCCCGCCCGCCTGAACCCCCGCGGCGGCGCCATCGCGCTCGGGCACCCGCTCGGCGCGTCCGGCACCAGGCTGCTCGCGACGCTGGTCAACCACCTCGAGCAGACCGGCGGCCACTACGGCCTGCAGACGATGTGCGAGGGCAACGGCATGGCGAACGGGACGATCATCGAGCGGCTGTGAGCGGTGATCCCCTGGTGAGTCCGGTATCGTACGGCGCTAGGGAAGCGTGGCAGAGCGGCCGAATGCACTCGCCTTGAAAGCGAGCGTGGGTGAAACCACCGGGGGTTCAAATCCCTCCGCTTCCGCAGGTAGAACAGGGTCCCGGTGCCGGACACGGCATCGGGACCCTCGAAACTTGCCACACCTTGCCACACCTTGCCACTTGTGTTCGGGCTGTCGTTGTGGGATTCACCGCCTTCACCGGAGGCACCGCCACCACCAGGATCGGTTGCATCCGCCACCAGTGGGTACAACGCGTTCTTGTTGGGGGCGATGTGCTGGGTGATTGTCGATGTCTGATCGTCGATCTTGTCGATGGTGTACCAGGGATTGCTCGCGTCCGAGGGCGTCTTTGGCGCGGTATTTCATCGGCAGCCAGTCTCCGGCACGGAACTTCTCCCAGCCGCTGCGGGTCTCCTGGCTGACGGTGCCGTTGGGGGTGATCCGATCACCGGAGTTCGCGAAGTTGCTCTCCGGGGTGGCGGGCGCTGCCGCGTGCCCTCCACGAGCGGCTGGGGGCCGTGACACTACCCCCAATGGTGGGGCGGCGACCATTGCGAGCGCTGTCTCCGGTAACGATGCTGATCGCCACCGTATTCGCCCCGCCTGGTTCTCGGAATAGGCCTCCTCCTCCAACTCCATCGACACACCCTCAGGGCCGGGGCGCGCTTCGGCCGACCGGAGTATGTCGGGACCGGGATACTCACAGCGAGTGGCCAGACACCATGGACAGATAGGTATGCGCCCTATTCGAAGCCCAGTTCCCGACGACGCTTCACGCCCTCCGCGATCTTCTCCTGCAACCAGGGCGGCTGCTTTTCGACATCGCGGGGGAAAGTTTCTTGATCGGTCAGGTAGGCGATGGAGTCAACGGGCGCGTCCCACTCGGGTTCGTCATCGTAGTTGAACGTCGCATCAACCGCTCCGCTGCGGTCCACACGAATCACGGCGGAGAACCAAGTCCCGAGCCCGTCTTGATACATCGCGGCTCGGAGGTTCCTGATCAAGCCCAAGTCGAGCCCTCGTGGTCGCCTCACGTACTCGACAGAACCGTCGTCTGCCTCTGCATCGAAGGTATACAGAGAAACAGGGTCGAGTAACGAGGCGGTGATCCTCAGGGCGGTCGCATCGGGTGGTATCAGCTGGACCACTGCGGCGCTGAGCGCAGCCTGCGCTTCGTGCTGTGCATGAATCCCTCTGCTATTACCGAACATTTTCGAAGATCTTTGTCATTGGTCTGCCTCCATCGATTCGGTAGTCGACAATGAACTTTGTTGGCACCTTGCTGTCGCCTTCGAAAATTTTCTCGACGGCGACCTCGATATTCGGCGGATTGGGGCTATCTAGCAGTGTTCGCCAAGATCTTTCCAGGTTGCCGAAGCTTTCGCCGCTTCCTCTGTTGACGGCGCGGAGCATCGGGTCGAGGTTGGTAACCTCGGTGCCGCCGCCGAAGAAGTTGCCGAAAGTGTGTCCGCCTTCGTAGGCTTCGCCGCCCAGGTTACCAACACGTCCTGTCACACTGCCAGAGCGATATGCGTCACCTGGTTGCAGGCTCTCTGTGTGCGCGAAGGTGACACGGCCCTCGCCGTCTGTTTTGAAGATGTGCGCATTGCTGGCGTCAGCGGAGGGGGTGTGGACGCTAGGGTGCACGGCATAGGTGGTGTTGGGCTGCGGGTTCTGCAGTTCAGCGTTGAGTTTACCGTTACTGCCGTAGGTGGTTTCGATGAAGTTGACCTTGCCGTCTGTGTCTGTGTAGAAGTCACCTCGTCCTTCGACGCGGTAGACGGCGTTGGGCTCGAGATCTGATCGGCTTGCGAACGAGGTCTTTGGGCCGGGTATGTCTTTGCCGGTGACCGTGAACTCGCGGTCAACCTGCGGGCGAGGGGTATCGGAAGGCATTGCAGCAGTGCCGATAGGCGTCCGGTCGGCATCGGGTGCCGCCGGTGTGTCTGGGGTGGCTTGTTTGTCTGCTCTGGGGGGTGGGGTGTCAGCTCGTTCGGCAGCGCCGACGGCGTGCTCTGCGGCCGGTAGAACACGGGCAGGGCTCGTGGGGGTGTGCGCGGTGTCGCCGATGACGCTGCCTGCAGTGTTGCCGTCGGTGACTGTGGTTCCGGGTGTGCGCGGTGTGGGTGAGGGTTATTCGGCGGGGCTGCTTAGCTCGTGAACGCGGTCACCTCGCTGTCGATGTTGGTACGGACGAGGTGCCGACGCTCGGGTTCCCGCAGCTGCTGCCGCACGAGGTGGCCCAGATCGCGAGGAGACTCAGCGCGATGACCACCACCAGCGAGATGAGGAACACGATCTGCCACTTGCCCGGACGTCGCATCGTCACCACTTCGGCCGACTCGTCGGTTCGACTGTTCGACCTCTGCGATGCCGCCTAACCTTGGCGACCACAGTCGTTGTGAGCAGGATTGTTCCACCGGCGAGGAATGCGATAGCCCAAGGCCAATACGGAGCGATGGAGTCTTGCCGGACGGAAGGGCATGCTCCACTTAGCCACAGTGCGAACGGCACAACCGTTGCCGCAGTCGCGACGATTGAACTCCATAGGTATGTGGCGACTGCGAGGGCAGTGCCAACCCGGCGTCTGAGACATACCGCGGCGGAGATTAGGATCGGCTCGAACAGCGCGCATAGCACCAGGGCCAGGAATATCCTGGCCAGGTACGCGAAGCCATAACCCGGGGTTGTATCGTCGCAGACGTTCGGGTAACGGAACATGATCGCGCAGAATGCGGTGGATGCGATTAGAAACACGGCCAGTCACCCTTCATGCGGGCCTTATTTGGAAGATGTCGTTGCCGCCAGCCTTCTTCGCGAGCACGCCGCTGTACGTCGGAACGGGAGCGTTGATTCACGCTCACATCACCTCCTTGGATCGGTCACCGCGTCTCGAAGCGAGTGCGACTGTTGCCCGTATGTATGCCGTGACCAAGACTGCGAGGACGAAACCCGCAGCCGGTGCGATGAGGACGCCGAAGAACAAGGCGAGCGCTCCCATCCACAAGATGTACAGGAGCGCGGGCCCCACGAAGCGTGGAAAGGCCTGTAGGCCGAGCACGAGGGCCACGGGAATCGGGGTCAACACCAGCGCCACGTATGTCCATGTCGTGAACCGGATGAATCTCGAGTAGAAGACCGACCGCCGCGGGGCGGCTACGGATTCGTTCCAACGCCAAGTGTCGTCGTCACTCATGGCACCGGTTGGAGCGGGGGGAATCCGAGAACCGGTCGTTCAGCCGGGCCGTTGTTGCCGATGACTAGATGCTGGTACACCGAGATCAGCCCTTGGTGCGCAGCGCCCGCGAGGCCGATGTCTACACCTCCGACTCCTACCGTGAGAAGTGCGCGGGCGACCTTGCGCTGCGAGACCATCTGGATTTGTGGTGTCGGCGGCGGGGCCCGCCTCCGCTGGGTGACCAAGGCGTTAGTGGCCCGCATGGTTTCCGCGCTGGAAAGCGGAGTCCGGCACTGAGCACAGCGTGTTGTGGCTCCACATATGCACAGCTGCGACACCGCTGATCAGGAGTATTGCTGCGGAGGCGACGATGGCAAATCGAACCCACCTGGACATTCGCCCCGTGTGGAGGCCGAAGTAGACCGCTGCGGACAGCGCCATCGCCCACGTCGACCACCCCACGGTGTACAGAGTGATCGATGTTCTCGAGCTTGCATCGACGGAGAGCGGAAGGCACTCGCGGACGGAAGCTCCGATCCCTATGAGCCCGCCCGCCAAGACTCCGGCAAGCGACGCGAAGAGCAACGCTCGTTGCGCAATCGCGCGCCAGTTCGTCCTGGCATACCCCCGCCCGCTGTAGTCGCTAGGCGAGACCACCGGTACCCCCGACGATCACCTTGCCGCGGCCCCCAGCGGCCACCCACTCCTTGACCATTTCCGTCACCGCCAAATTCAACTGGGAACTGGTCATGTCTGCTCCGAACTTGTCGTACAGCTGCATTCCGAGGCGGATGCTCTCCAGATCGCCGCGGTCTACCAGGCCGACGCCGGGTAGCGGGATCATCTGTCCGCCCATGAGGACGGTCGACGGAATGCCCGACGCGCGACCTACGTAGCCGTAGTGGATGTTCGAGAAGATGTCGTAAAACAGCAGGTCGGCCGCGCCATCAGGGCGAACGCTGCCAGGCATTCTGAAGTAGTAGCCCATCTTCTCCATGTTGAACATGGCCGCCAACTTGGGCTTATGATCCCACGAGCCTCCGGAATGGACTTGCGCAGTCCAGATCGCGAGTGCGGCCGCCTTTCCTCCCTTACTGACGTCGCCTGTGTTCTCGTCGCCCTCCATGTTCCATGCTGCGCGGATACTCTCGGCCACCTTGCCCGACGAATTCCGCATCATCTCGTCGTAGATGTACTGAATCGCCCGGTTGTACGCCGAGTTGCCCTCGGTCATCTCGCTCGTGGAGGAACCAGGAGTCATATCCCCGGATCCACGGTCGGGCATGCTCTTGAAGACCATCTGCGTCGTGTCGCTCGCGACGGTCCGACCGTCCTGCAGCGCTCGATTCGCCCAAGCGGTGCGCCGCCGGTACGTTCCAGCCACGGCTGCGAGCTCGGCGGCCTGGTACGGGATGCCGGAGTTCTTGTCGCGGTCCTCGTTGCTGCTGCGCTGCTCGTTGATGTCGCGGGCCCTGCGCGACGCGGAGGTGGTGGTCTCCGGTGTCGGGGTGCGCAGCTGCGGCGTCGTGGTCGGTGCCTGCGGGGTGGTCGCGGGCGTGTTCGGCGCGGTGGTGACCGGGTTCTGTCCGGTCTGTGGCGGGGTGGCCTGTCCGGTCTGCGGGGCCTGTGCTTGGGTGGGGCCGCAGTTGAAGATGCAGCCGTTGGACGGTGTGTCGCCGGTGGGCATGGTCGGGACCTGGCCCTGCACGGTCGGGGTGCTGCCGTTGCCTTGCTGCGGCGGCGCGTCGGGTGGGGTGTAGCCGGGCACGGTCGTGTTCGGTGCCTGCGGGGCGGTGGTGTTGCCGCCGTTGCCCTGCGTCGGCTGGTCCTGAGTCGGAGCGGTGGGGCCGCAGGTACTAGAACCGTCGGGACACGGCGCCGCGTTGGCCGGCGCATCGGAGAGGCCGGCGGGGAGCAGGATCAATGCGGACGCGATGCCGACGGCGCCGATCGCAGCGGCGACCCGGGCGCCGGGTGAGGCGGGTCCGTCGCCGGAGTGCAGGTTCGGGTTCGAGTCCCGGAGCTCGCGGACGCCCTTCCAGAAGACGAGCCCGATGAGGCCGGAGATGAGGAAGTAGCCGAGGAAGACCACTGGCACTGGAGTCCAGTAGCGGGCCGGGCCGAAGGTCAGCAGGAACCCGAGGATCAGCAGGACCGCAGCGGCGATGGTGATGGCCCACCAGCCGCCACGGGTGATGCCGGAGCCCGAGTCGGATCCCACCGCGTGCGCGGGCCCGTCGGTGGGTGCGGCGTCGCTGGGCTGCGCCGCGTGCGCGCCGGTGCGGGCGACCGGGAACTGTTCCGTGTCGCCGGCGCGGCCGGTGGGTGGATCGGATGGGGATGCCACAGGGGTGCCTCGTTTCGTGAGGAGAAGAGGGGTGCCGATCGGTGCGGTGTTCACGATCAGCGGGAAGTGGGTTCACCAGAGCACGGTCAGGGGCGCGGGTTCAACGGTCCGGCGGGGTCTTGCGCGGTCTTGCGGCATCGGACCGCTGGTCACAGCATTTTCCGTGACCAAACCGTGATATTCGGGGCGGGCGTCCGGGGGCCCGCAAGAGGTGCGGGTCTTGCGGTCTTGCGGCCTCCAGCACCATCAGACGTAGGCCTTACTCAAGAAGAACGCCCCGACGGCGAGGGCCGCGACGAGGACGACCAGGAGGGTGACGACGGCGAGAGCGAGTGGCTTGCGGTCGTACTCGTCCGGCGGATCCTCGGCCAGTGGAGCAGGGGCGTTCGCGCCACCTCGATCCCCCTCGCCGGCGTCTCCGCCTGGTTCGGCGGTGAGCGAGCGACTCCATGCCTGCCTCCAGTGCCCTGCCTCCCAGAGGGTGACCCGCTCGGCACCGAGCGAACCGTCCGTAGCGGCGCCCGAGCTGTCACTGGCGAGGTGCAGGTACGCGACGACGGGCTCGAGGTCCTCGAATCGCGAAGGGACGTGCCGGCCCGACCGCCACGCCGACAGGCGCTGGCGAGAGACCCCGGACCCGGTGGCGACGGAGCTGATGCTCGGCTCGCCGGCCTCGATGAACGCCCGCTGCAGCGCCTGGGCGAGGTTCAGCTCCGCAGGATCGCTCACCGTCGCATCGCCTCGTACAGCTTCTGGACGTTCGACCAGAACAGCCAGCCCGCGACCATCGTGATGACGAAGAACCCGCCCCACACCGGCCAGGGGCCGATCGCCTCGACCGCCTTCGGGAGCTGCGGGAGCGTCACTGCGCAGCACACGATCAACACCGCGCCTGCAGCGAAGCCCAGCGCGTCCTTGAGCACGCTCCCGCGTCCCTGTTCAGCCATGAGTCCGCTCCCCTGCTCTACGGCGCGCGGTCACCGGACCTGCACCAGCTGCTCAGCGCCACCCGGCTTCACCGGGGCGGACTTCGCGGGCGGTGCGGCAGCCGACGGCGGCGCGGGTGCGGGGGCGGGCTTCGGCGGGGTCGCAGCGACCGGCTTCGCGGCCGGTGCAGGGGCAGGCCTCGGCGCCGTACCTTCGGGCTTGGGCGCCGTACCTTCGGGCTTGGGCGCGGGTTTGACCGGCTCGGCCTTCTTGGCGGCAGCGATCGTGGTTCCCGCGACAGCCGGTGCGGGAGCCGGCTTCGGATCCTCGCTGACCTTCGGCGGGTTCTTAGTCGGACCGGGGTTGTCGCGCTCGATGAACAGTGGCTTGCCGTAGGTCGTGATCGCGGAGTCGCCCTGATCGGTCGACAGGGTCGCAGTCGCGTACGCGCGGACCTGCGCCCCGCCCAGGCACGAGTCCATCGCGATCCGCGTCTCCTTGGTCACCACATACCCGGACTGGCCCGCGAGGCTCTTCTTGGCGATCGGGAAGTCCTTCGACGTTCCCGGCGCGATGGTGCCGGTCATGGTTCCCGACGTGGTGACCGTGTCACCGAGCGTCCCCGAGACGCCGGGCGTGATGGACCCGTTCACCGAGCCGCTGCCCTGCCCGCCGCTCGAACCGCCCTGGCCACCAGCGGTGGCGCCGACGGTGCCGGACAGTGACGGCGTCACCGAGGCGTTCACCGCGTTCGATAATGTGCCGCTGACCTGCATGTTTTGGGGGGTTGCCGCGCACGCCAAGGTCAGACCGACCGTGATCGACGCGCTCCGGATCGGCACCTTCGGCTTGTTCTTCGGATCCTTGTACTCGATCAGGCCTTCGCCGGCGATCGAGACTATCGCCTCATATGTGTTCAGGGCACGGCCGAGCGGGATGATCGACCGGAGTTCCTCACCGTACTTCCACGCCCGGATCACATACCCCTCGCGGGTTTCGAGCGCCCGGGAGGTGTCGGCGAACAAGCCCGTCCGGATGGCTCCGGGCCGCGGCGCCTTATCTGCCGACGGCGGTGCCGCGGCGACGACGCCGCCGGCGAGAACGACGCCACTGACGACAGTGATCGCGGCCGCGGTGCGCAGGTTCGACTTGATGTCGCGGTCCCGCTGCTTCTGCTCGAGATTGCCACGTCGCGCGGGCTCAGTGCGCCGAGGCTGCTTCCGAGAACTGTCGGTCACGATTTCCCCAACCTTCTACGCCCATCGCTAGACGTAATCACATTTGTCACATCAGTCACTTGCGTAACGGAGCTAAACAGGAAGCTTCGGATGTTTGCAACCCGCAGGTACGATCGTTACTGAACTGAAACCAAACGTGTGTACGTGGAAGTCGTGCTGTGCGGCGGAGGCTAACTCCGGTACGTGGGTCTGCGTCACCGAGTCGGTAACGCAGGTGTCCGAATTGTTTATGCAGGTCGAGACCTATTCGGAGAGGGGACGCGCCGGTGACGCAGCCGTTACGCCACGACGAGGATGACCACTGCGGCACTGGCTCACCAACCGCCAGCACCTCGAAACCGGGGGCAAACCGCTGCCCGACCCGTGGGTCCACGCCCTCCTCGACCACCTCCACCCCGCCTGGCGCACCACACCCAGGCCACCGTCCACGTCCACGAAGCGAACACTCAGCCGTGCTTCCACCAACGAGAGCCCGGGCGGGACTGACGCCACGAGCGCAGCCGCAGAGCTACCACACAGCACGGCGAGCGCCGCCGACACGGAAGTGCCTGCCGGTTACACGATCGACCAGCACTGGCAAGACCGGCTCGCCCGCGCCCGCTGGACCACCTGGAACGACGCCATCAACTGGGCCGCACACCACCACGCCGGCATCTCCGTCATCGCCGCACACCTCGGCGTCCCGCAAGTCGACATCCTCGAACAGCTCCGACACTGGTGGACAGCACACCCCGAGACTCTCCGCCAGTCCTCCCGCCCCAATGCACAGGCCTCCCTGCCCGGCTACGGAATCCGAGCACCGTGTCCGGCCTGCCGCCTCTACTTCACAGACGTCGCCGCCCACTACCGCGCCGCTCATACGCGCTGATAGCAACTCCAGGTACCCGACCTCTGGGCCGTTCTGGTCAATCATGTATCGCAACCAGTAAATACTTTGGTATATTGCTTTGACTGCTGTTCGCGTTCGTGAACAGCTTGAGGGGGCGTGAGCTGTGCTTGATTGCAATGGAGAAGTACGGGCGCATCGCGGCGCGGCTTGGCGGCGGCGTTTGCGCGGCGCGGGTCTGGTGGCAGTTGCTGCTACGGCGATCGCGATGGTGCCACTGGCCGCGTCGGAGTCGACCGGCGGCAGCTGGCTGGCAGCTCCGGCGGCCGCTGCACCCTGTCCCGACGGATCTGGCAACACGTGCGGCCCAAACCCGACGCAGGGCAATGTTCCGACGCAGGGCAATTCAGTTCCCACCACCGCGCCGCAGGCACCCCAAACGACGGTACCGGGACAACTCCCGGAGACAGGTTTGCAGGCACCTACACAAGGAGCGGGCACTCCCACGGTACAGGGCAACGTGCCGACGATGCCGACCGCTACTCCTACGGAGTCGGGGTGCATCTTCAATTGCTCGGAACCGAGCCCCACCTCGACGCTGAATCCCCCGACAGTGACGACAACGCCGAGTGCCCCCACTGAATCGAGTGGTCGCACGCCGTATCCGTGCCCGGCGGGCATCTACAACTGCACGATTCCCACTCCCGAGCGCGTTGAGGGTACTGCCACGGCGTCTGCTCGCGACGTGTTGTACTACCGCCTGCGCAAGGAGCTCGAGGCCTCACCGCTGCTTCGCCGACAGCTCGACAACCTCCTGGAAAGCGGTGGTTCAGTGCAATACGGCAAGCCCGGCGGCGGGACCTACGTCAACGGCGGCAAGGACATCTACCTCGATCCCAAGCTCAACACTGGGAACAACTCCGTACTGGCGGGCATGCTGGCACACGAACTCGGACACACCCTACGGCCGCGGCCGGCCACGCCGGACGGAGGTCTGCTAGGCGAAGCCGACGCAGCGCTCAACAACCTGACAGTCGCTCAGGAAGCCGCCGCCAACGGAGTACAGATCGCTGTCTCCTCGGGAAGCTCCAAGAACGTTGCCGTGTACCGGGCCGCCTACGACGAATTCGTTGCAGCAGGAAAAACGGCCGCCGCGTACGAAGCGGCGGCTCGTAAGATTGCTGACCACTGGGGCGTGAACGAATCGCCGTCAACATGCCCGACCATCAACTACCTCCAATACTATACGAAGGGATGCTGACCACCATGCCGAAAACTGTTAACGCGGCAACCTTCACGGCTGCGATCCTCGGATGCGCAATGGCTCTGACCAGCTGTTCTGACCCATCCACAGCGAAGGACCCGATGCCTGTGTCCACCGGAACCAGCGGCGACACCACGCAAGACTTCTGGAAGTTCGTAGACACCGCAATCAGTCAGATGCCGCTCACCCGCGACACCACAGCGAAGCTAATCGGCAAGCCGCTCGAACCTGCCACCCTGACCGACGAACGCTACGAATCACGCACCGGCAACGTCGGAACAATCCAGTTCGACTCCGTCCTCGTCGCCAACAGCCCGACCACCAAGAAGTGGGTCCGAACCCGCTTCACAGTGTCAGCCGCTAGCCAGCCCTGCGCAACGAACATCGCGGACACAATCAAGAGCAAGTACACCATCACCGGCGAAGCTCTCGGTAGCTTCGACGGCCCCGACCCCACTGTGGCGTACTACGCAAACATCAACGGCGGCGTCGCCGACTTCTACGTCTCCAAGAAGACCGGATGCATCACCACAGTCGCGCTCGCAACCAAACGCTAAAGATCCAATCGGGCGGGACCAAAACGCTGCATCACGCAGCGACCGGGCCTACGGGCTTTGATCACCCTCGACGATGGATAAGAACGCCTCGCTCGCTCGTGCGCCGCAGCTAATCTCAGGCGGTGACCGACGACGAGCCGATCGAGGGCGGGCAGCGCCTACCCGACTGGGTTGAGCGCGAGTTCGCTCGCCGCCGCGAATACTGGCGCGTGCTCCGCGACGGCGGCGCGATCACGGCAGCCGAGGAAGCTGAAGCAATCCGGCGTGAGACGGAGGACCTGCCCGAGTAGCCGTCATACCCGCGCCGGAAACATTGAAGCTCGCCACCACCACGGTGACGGGCTTCGGTGTGGAACTCGGTCAGGCGGCGAATCTCTCGACCAGTGCGGCGCGCTGACGCTCGCCGAGGCCGGCGACGCGGCGGCTCTCCGCGATCTCCAGCTCGGTCATGATTTCGGAGGCCTTGACCTTCCCGATCTTCGGCAGGGCCTCGAGCAGCGCGGCGACGCGCATCTTGCCGACCGCCGGCTCATCCGCACGGCCGAGGACCGCGGAGAGGGTGGTCGCCCTGGTCTTGAGCTGATTCTTGATCGCGGCTCGGGCGCTACGAACGGCGGCGGCCTTGGCGAGTGCGTCGGCGCGCTGTTCCGGGGTGAGGGTGGGGAGTGCCATTGTGTGTTCCTCCTGGTCGTGACGAAATGTGCTGTCGAGCGCGACCGTAGCCGGGTGGGCTGACAGGATCCAAGGAGGACGCGAGGTGAATACCGATGCGCTCGCGTTCGCGGCCTACCTGCCCCCGCCACGATGTGGAGACGTGTCGGTGGTCGCCGGTAGCCTCCGGCCATGGATGAGTTCGAGGCCGACACCCAACTCCGCGTGTTCGTGCGCGACCTCATCGACGGCGACCTGACCGGATATCCCGCCGAGGACTGGCTCAACGCCTACGCCGAGGGGGGCAACGAGGCGATCGAGTTGTGGCAGGCGTCGCTCGGCGGCACGATCGCCGTCACTGGCACGCCCGAGCAGGGGCGGGTCACTGTCAACGACGCGGACAGGGTGATCGTGCTCGATACGCAGTGGTGGACGGTCACCGTCGAGCGCGACGGAACCCCGATCTCCGCGTCGGCCACCGATGGGCTGTGATTATGCAGTGCAGCGGGTTCGAACAACGCTAGCCGTGCCCGATTGGCTATGTCAAGTTGATCTGGCCCCGGTAGGGCGGTTTCATTCGGCCCCACCTGAGTGGGGCCCTGAGCCGCTAGAGTCCGGGGTGTGGATGGGCGGCCGCGGGTGCGCAGTGTGGTTGCGCCGAC
>NZ_VIGX01000128.1 GCF_007858475.1 Tsukamurella conjunctivitidis | reverse complement strand
CCCGCCAACGCCGATGAGCTCATGGATGCGGCATCACGTCGCGTCGCCCAGTTGGCGACCACCTTCTGAGGGCGGGCGCCCGGACCTGAACCCTGCGTCGCCCTCGTCGGCCCGATCGCCGGGACGGGGGCCGGGCGTCCCTCGTCGCGCACCGGGGCGTGCAGCGGGACGGGAGGTCAGGAGGAGAGGACCTGGATCCCCAGGCGCACCAGGAGTGCGGTGACGACGACCAGGAGCACACCGCGCACGAACCGGTTGCCCAGGCGCACGGCGGTACGCGCCCCCAGGTAGCCGCCCACCATGTTGGCGGCGCCGATGAGGAACCCGAGTCGCCACTCCACCAGTCCCAGGGGAACGAAGTAGACCAACGCCCCCAAGTTCGTCGCGGCATTGACGATCTTCGTCACCGCGGTGGCCCGCAGGAAGGTCGTGTGCATGAGCACGGCCAGTCCCAGGACCAGGAAGGAGCCGGTGCCCGGGCCGAGCACTCCGTCGTAGAAGCCCACCAGCGCGCCGAAGGGCAGGGTGCGGGCCAGGACGGTGGCGGCAGGCGGTGGTGTCTCCTCGAAGGCTGTGCCGATGCGGGGGCGTGCCAGCGTGAACAGGAGGACGGCCACCAGGGCCACCATGATGATCGGGGTGAACACGGC
>NZ_VIGX01000127.1 GCF_007858475.1 Tsukamurella conjunctivitidis | reverse complement strand
CCCACGGCCAGCGTCGGGGCGCCGCCGGTGCGCGAGGTCACCGAGGGCTCGCCGACGTCCTTGGCGAGCATCGTGAAGGCCTCGGCACCCTCGTAGACCTTGTCGTTGCCCGCTTCGTCCCACGAGTCCCACTGGGCCTTGATCGTGTTCCCGTGGACGTCGGTGACACCGAGGTTCTGCACGGCCTGGGCCGTGTACTCAGCGCCTGCACCTGCGTCGGCCTTGACATCCGAGACACTGACGCCGGCCAGGTTGGCAACCGTCGCCTCGGAGGTGTTCATGCCGAAGTAGATGCCCTGGTTGAGGGAGACGGCTGCTGCGAGCGCCATGATGGCCACGAAGGACTCCATGAGCATGCCGCCGTAGCCGATCATGCGGACCTGGCTCTCCTTCTGGATCATCTTGGGTGTGGTGCCCGAGGAGACCGTGGCATGCATACCGGAGAGGGCACCGCAGGCGATGGTGATGAAGAGGAAGGGGAAGAGCGTGCCGGCGAAGACCGGCCCGTCGGTGTTGGAGGCGAACTCCGTGATGGCGGGCATCTCCACGACCGGACGCACGATGACGATCCCCAGTGCGAGGACGAGGATGGTCCCCACCTTCATGAAGGTCGAGAGGTAGTCGCGCGGGGTGAGCAGGACCCACACCGGC
>NZ_VIGX01000126.1 GCF_007858475.1 Tsukamurella conjunctivitidis | reverse complement strand
CTGACCCGCCTTGGACGAGTCGGCCAGGATGATGCGCCGGCTGGCTGCCTCCATCATGGCCGACTTGGTGGCCGCTTCGTCAGGGTCCGGCGTGGTGATCCCGGCGGGCCCCATGCCGTTGCATCCGATGAAGGCGACGTCGGGGTGGATGCGGGCCAGTGCGTGGACCGTGTCCACCCCGACGGCGGCACGGGTGAGTCCACGCACCCGTCCGGGCAGCATGTCGACGGCGGGGACGTTCATCGCCAGGGCCGACTCGGCCACCGGCAGAGAGTTCGTCACGACGCGCAGGTTGCGGCCCTGCAGGTGGGGGATGAGCTCAATGGTGGTGGAGCCTGCATCCAGGAGGATCGTCGGGTCACTCCCCGCGGGTAGGTAGGCGGCTGCAGCCCGGGCGATGCGGCGTTTGGCTGCAGTGTTGGTGGACAGCCTGGTGGGCAGGTCGGGTTCGTCCCCGCTGCGGCTGGGGATCGCCCCCCCGTGGACCCGTGTGAGCAGACCCGCCAAGGAGAGTGCGTCGAGGTCCCGCCTGATGGTCTCGGTGGCCACCTCGAAGCGTCGCGCGAGGGCGGACACCGACACCCGTCCGTCCTGTTCGATCGCCTGCAGGATCTGTTGCTGACGTTCCTCTGCGTACATCGCCGTCCACTC
>NZ_VIGX01000125.1 GCF_007858475.1 Tsukamurella conjunctivitidis | reverse complement strand
CAACACACAACGCTGCACCTAAATGCATTTCGGGGAGAACCAGCTATCACGGAGTTTGATTGGCCTTTCACCCCTACCCACAGCTCATCCCCCAGGTTTTCAACCCTGGTGGGTGCGGTCCTCCACGACGTCTTACCATCGCTTCAACCTGGCCATGGGTAGATCACCCCGCTTCGGGTCCAGAACACGCGACAAACGCCATATTTCAGACTCGCTTTCGCTACGCATCCCCCACACGGGTTAAGCACGCCACGCATCACTGACTCGCAGGCTCATTCTTCAAAAGGCACGCCGTCACCCCTCAAGGCTCCGACGGCTTGACAGCGTCCGGTTTCAGGCACTATTTCACTCCCCTCCCGGGGTACTTTTCACCATTCCCTCACGGTACTATGCACTATCGGTCACCAAGTAGTATTTAGGCTTACCAGGTGGTCCTGGCAGATTCACACGAGATTCCACGAGCCCCGCGCTACTCGGGCACCCACCCCAAACCACGCACCACCAGCCGCCTACACGACTCTCACGCTCTTCGGTCGACCATCCCAGGCCATTCACCAACCAAGCAGCACGCAATCCCCACCCCCGGCAGAAGATGGCCAGATGAGCCCCACAACACCGCACACGCAACGCCCGCCCACTATCACACCCCCAC
>NZ_VIGX01000124.1 GCF_007858475.1 Tsukamurella conjunctivitidis | reverse complement strand
ATGATGGTCTCGTACTCGATGGGGGTCAACCGGCCCAACCCGTCCTGGCGCCGGCGGCGGTGGCAGGTGCGTTCGATCCAAGTCACGATCGCGATCCGGAGCTCCTCCCTGGTGGCCCAGGTGCGCCGGTTCAGAACATTCTTCTGAAGCAGGGAGAAGAACGACTCCATGGCGGCGTTGTCGCCGCAGGCACCGACCCGGCCCATGGATCCGACCATGTGGTGCCGGTTGAGCGCACCGACGAACTTCCTGCTCCGAAATTGCGACCCTCGATCGGTGTGAACCACACAACCGGCAACGTCACCGCGGCGGGCGGCGGCATTGTTCAGGGCGGTGACGGCGAGGCGGGACTTCATCCTCGAGTCGATGGAGTAGCCCACGATCCGGTTGGAGTACACGTCCTTGAACGCGCACAGGTACAGCTTCCCCTCGTTCGTCCAGTGCTCGGTGATGTCGCCGATCCACAACTCGCTCGGGGCCGTAGCGGTGAACTCGTGCCGGGTCCGGCCCTTCTCATCAGTGATGGCGCACAGGTCGTCGTGGACCGGCGGACCAGGCTTCTTGCCGTTGCGGACGCGCTTCTTCCCGAACGCTGACCACCAGCCGTTGTCAGCACAGATCCGCCACGCCGTCCGCTCGGCCATCACCTGGC
>NZ_VIGX01000123.1 GCF_007858475.1 Tsukamurella conjunctivitidis | reverse complement strand
CTATAAACAGGTGCGTCCCGGTGCAGATTATGATCACTCGCTTATGCTCCTTAAGAAATTTAAAGCACGTAATCCCGATGTGCCGACAAAATCAGGATTGATGGTCGGTGTTGGTGAAACTGATGAGGAGATGATGGAGGTGATGCGTTATATGCGTGAACACGATATCGAAATGATCACCATCGGCCAATATCTTCAACCCTCAGGGGGCCATCTTGCCGTAGAACGTTATGTAACCCCCAAAACCTTTAAGGCATATGAAGAAGAGGCGTATCGCTTAGGCGTTAAGCTTGCCCATATCGGCCCCATGGTTCGTTCAAGCTACCATGCCGGCGATAATACATTGGCATAAAAAAGATCGTAACAGATCGATGATCATCACAATAATGGTCAGCGATAAACGATCATCAATAAACCAATGGTCAATAACAATAAATATTAAAAACCAAGAAAGGCGCCTCAAATGAGACGCCTTTTTTATCGAACGCTGCACTTTCTTGCAATGATAGTTTTATTGTAATAATGCTTTTATTGTCATGATGCTTTCATTGTAATCGTGTTTCTAATTTGAGCTTCGCTACATTAATCGTGTCGTGATTAGATAGATAATCGTCCCGGCATAATTTCCTACCACATAACCAACCGTCCCAATC
>NZ_VIGX01000122.1 GCF_007858475.1 Tsukamurella conjunctivitidis | reverse complement strand
ACCATGCACACATCCCCCAGGGGGACCCCCAGCACCCGCACGGCGTCCAGGGCTCCGCCCATGAGCCGCAAGAGGCCCTCGACGGTGGCCCGTGCGACGTGGGCGCGGTCCGAGTTCGCCAGGGTCATACCCTCCAGGGAGGCCGTGGCATCGGGCAGGTTCGGGGTTCGCTCGCCCTCGAAGTAGGGGGTGAGGACCAGCCCACCCGCATCCGGCACCGAGAGGGCCTCCCGGTCGAAGTCCTCGTAGCCCAGTCCGGTCACGGCCGCCATGGCGTCGATGATGCGCGAGGCATTGAGCGTGCAGGCCAGCGGAAGCCAGTTCCCCGTCGCATCCGCGAACCCGGTGACCAACCCCGAGGGGTCGACCACGGAATGATCCGACACCGCTGCCACGACCCCGGAGGTCCCCAGGGACAGCAGGGCCCGACCCGGGCCCAGACCGACCCCCAGCGCGGCCCCGGCATTGTCCCCGCATCCCGGGCCGACGAGGATGTCACCCCACCCGCGGGCGGGATCCCCGTGACCGGCCACGTCCCAGGGGCCGAGGATGCGTGGGAGCACCACCGTCTCGGCGCCCGCCTGCTCCCGGCGCAGGGCATGGGCGAGGATGTCGCGCCGGTAGCCGCCCTCCTCGCCCCCCTCCGGCGTGCC
>NZ_VIGX01000121.1 GCF_007858475.1 Tsukamurella conjunctivitidis | reverse complement strand
TACTCCTCCAGCGGCATCACAGCCAGGGTGAAGTGTGAGGACCCGCAGGTCAGGCTGACCTTCTGCCCCTCGAGGACCATGTGGACGGGCTGGTTGGGAAGGGACTTCGAGATGTCGGCGAGCAGGCGCCCGGAGACCAGCACCTCACCGTCCTCCTCGACCTGGGCGGGAACCTCGGAGTTCGCCGAGACCTCGTAGTCGAAGGAGGAGAGTGTCAGTTCCTGGTCGTGGGCATGGATACGCACACCTGCCAGGATCGGGGTGGCCGGGCGGACCGGGAGTGCTCGAGCCGTCCAGGACACTGCCTCGGAGAGGACGTCACGAGCGACGGTGAACTTCATTGCCGGGTCCCTCCAGATGATTCGGATGTGCCGTCCAACTCTACGCGACGGGGGCACGTCATGGGGACAACCTCCAGAGCCGGTCAGTGGTGGGGCGCATGCAGGGGATGCGGGGGCCGGGACACTTGAAGGCTGTCCACATCATTCTTGGAATTACAAGAATCGTCACCGTCACAGGGTGTGTGGAAACTGTGGAGAACCGCTTCCTTCCCCGTCGTCCCAACGAATTGGGATGTGCATGTGCCCTGGGCACGAGATGTGGATGTGGCGGGGTGGGCTGTGGAGGAAACATGTCATTCATCCGGGCATCCA
>NZ_VIGX01000120.1 GCF_007858475.1 Tsukamurella conjunctivitidis | reverse complement strand
GGCCCTCTTCCTCCCGTCCGACGAGGACGACCTGGCGTAGTCTCGACATGTCGTGACCACCGACACATCTGAGGAGGTGATGAGCCGATGGGTGACAAGTCACCGAAGAAGTCCAGCAGCAAGACCCCCGCCGGGAAGAGTCTGAAGGAGAAGCGGGCGGCCAAGAAGGCAAAGGCCGAGTCCAAGTCGCACGATGCCTGAGACAGAACCAGTCACGTGTCCCGCACCGCCCAGCGCGGTGCGGGGCACCACTGTGAGGAGATCTGGATTTCCCGATACAACGACGGCATCCTGAAAACCCGATCACCTACCGAAGGAGGTCGACCATGGTTGCGCGAAAGTCCGTCCTCCGAGCGCCCGCAGACTTCGGACTCGCCGTCCAACAGGCGAGGATGGCTCACGGGCTGTCACAGAGCAGTCTCGCCGAGGAGCTCGGCATCAGCCAGAGCGCAGTCTCCGAGATCGAGACCGGCAAGTCCACCCTCTACCTGCGGCGCCTCCTCGAGCTTGCCCGTGCGACCGGGATCCACTTCAGCGCCACGTGGGAGGAGGAGGTTGCGCCTCAACGTTGAACTCCACGGTGCCCTCGTCGGAGTCCTCATAGGAACGCCACGGGCCCGTCCGACCAACGGAGCCAGAGCACTCCAGCCCGAC
>NZ_VIGX01000119.1 GCF_007858475.1 Tsukamurella conjunctivitidis | reverse complement strand
ACCCGCATCCTGCGCACCTACGGCGAGGAGCGCTTCGCCCAGCGCATCGCGCGCCTCATCGTCTCCGAACGTGCTGCAGTCCCCCTCACCCGCACCTCCCAGCTGGCCGACCTGGTGCGACGCGCCATCCCTGCACCCGCCCGGCGCACCGGGGGGAACCCCTCGAAGCGGACGTTCCAGGCACTGCGGGTCGCGGTCAATGACGAACTGCGCATCCTTGAGGTAGCCCTGCCCCGGGCGCTGACGCATGTGCGCGTGGGTGGTCGTGTCGTGGTCGAGGCCTACCAATCGCTGGAGGACCGAATCGTCAAGGCGGTCTTCCGTGAGGGGAGCAGGGACATGACACCGCCGGGACTGCCCGTGCTCCCCGGCGAATCGGACGCACCCCTGCGCCTCCTCACCCGCGGGGCCGGGCGCGCCGATGAAGAAGAAGTCGCCCGCAACCCTCGTTCCGCCTCCGTGCGGCTGCGTGGGGTCGAGATCGTCCACCCCTGGAGGAACCGTTCATGAGCACCGCTGCCGCACGGACACATCCCGCCTCCAGGCCTGAACGCCTGCGCGAGACCACCCGTCCCGACCTGCGGGTCGTGGAGGGACATGATCCCCGACGCTCCCTGGTCCCCCTGGTCGTCATCGCGCTCATCGTGCTGATGGCG
>NZ_VIGX01000011.1 GCF_007858475.1 Tsukamurella conjunctivitidis | reverse complement strand
CGGGCTTCGCGCCCCGCGAACGCGGCCGGCTGCAGCTCGGCCTCGGGCCGCCGCACGCACCGGGCGCCGTCGCCGAGGCCGTCGCGGCGGCTGAGCTCGCGGCCCGCGCCGCCCGGCCCGGCGGCGGCACCGTCGACGCCTCCGCGCTGGCGGGGCGCACCCTCGTCACCGAGCCGGGCACCCGCGAGGCGCTCGCCCGGCTCGACCGGGCCCTGCTCGAGCCCCTTCGTGCGCACGACGGCGGGCTGGTGGAGGCCCTGCGCGCCTACCTCGACCACCACGGGCAGTGGGAGGGCACGGCCGCCGCGCTCGGCGTGCACCGGCACACCGCGCGGGCGCGGGTGGCCCGGGCCGAGGAGCTCCTGGGCGTCGACCTGAAGTCGGCCCGAGTGCGGGCCGAGCTGCTACTGGCGCTGCTGTTCGGCGACGAGTAGCGCCCGCAGCCCCTCGATCAGCGCGGCGAGCCCAAGATCGAAGGCCTGCAGGGACCGCTCCGGGCCCGACGGTGCCGCCGCCAGCGCGCGGCGCAGGTCGTCGGTGCCGGCCTCGTCGTCGACGTGGATGGGCTCGTCGGGCGCCGAGACGTCGAGCGCCGCGCCGAGCAGGAAGTTCTCGACCGCCACGACGATGCCCATGACCAGTTCCTCGGGGAAACCCGCGCGGAGCAGGCCCGACGTCGCGGCGCTGTACATCGCGAGGTTCTGACGGCCGCCGATCGTCTCGGTCGCGAGCAGCCGCACCGCGGACGGGTGAGCGGCGAAGGCGTCGCGGTAGGTGCGCGCCCAGGTGTCGAGCGCCCGGTCCCAGGGCAGGACGTCGAAGCAGCCGGCGTCGATGTCGGCGGTCACGAGGTCGCGGACGAGGCCGATCACGGCGGCGCGGCCGTCGGCGTGGTGGTAGATCGACGAGACCGTCACGCCGAGCCGGCGGGCGAGGGCGGGCAGGCTGAAACCACCGTCGCGATCGACGAGTTCCAGGGCGGCGGCGCCGATCGCGGCCCGGTCGAGCTGCGGGGTGCTCGGTCGTCCGGCGCGTCTGCTCACCTGCGTGAACCTACCGGATGTCTGCACTAATCGAAAGGTTGTCGATTGAGGTCTTGTGGCCGGAGCCACATCGGTCTATCTTTAATCGAAAGCCTATCGATTAAGCCTCAGGAGACGAGATGGAGCTCATCCTCGCGCCCGGTGTCCCGGTGTCGCCCGCCCGCGTCGACCGGCCGGAGCGCGCCCCGCTCCGGGTGGGGCTGGTGCAGCACCGCTGGCACGACGACGCCGACCTCCTCGCCCGGGAGCTCACCGACGGGATCGGGCAGGCCGCCGCGGCCGGCGCCGAGGCGGTCTTCCTCTCCGAGATCACGCTGATGCAGTACCCGGCCTTCGAGCGCGGCGGCGCGCAGCCGAGCAGGCTCGCCGAGGACCTGCTCACCGGGCCGACGTTCACCTTCGCCGCCGCCGCGGCGAAGCGGCACGGCGTCGTCGTACACGCCTCGCTGTACGAGCGGCACCCCGACGCCGAGCCGCTCGGCTACAACACCGCGATCATGGTCTCGCCATCCGGTGAGCTGCTTGCGAAGACCCGCAAGCTGCACATCCCCGTGACCGCCGGCTACTACGAGGACACCTACTTCCTCCGGGGTCCGTCCCAGGCGGACGGCGCCGAGCCCTACCCGGTGCACGCACCCTCGGAGCTGGGCGGCGCGCGCTTCGGCCTCCCGACCTGCTGGGACGAATGGTTCCCCGAGGTGGCGCGCGCCTACTCGCTCGGCGGCGCCGAGGTCCTCGCCTACCCCACGGCCATCGGATCCGAGCCCGACCACCCCGAATTCGACACCGCCCCGCTGTGGCGGCAGGTGATCGTGGGCAACGGCATCGCGAGCGGCACCTTCATGGTGGTGCCCAACCGGTGGGGCGACGAGGGCGCGATCACCTTCTACGGCAGCTCGTTCATCTCCGACCCGTACGGCCGCATCCTGGTTGAGGCGCCGCGCGACGCCTCGGCCGTGCTGGTCGCCGACCTGGACCTGGACCAGCGCCGCGACTGGCTCACGCTGTTCCCGTTCCTCGCGACCCGCCGCCCCGACACCTACGGCGCGCTCACCGCGCCCGTCGCGGCCAACGGGCCGCTGGGCGGCGGTGCCCGATGAGCTGGCGCATGCCGTCGGAGACGGCCCCGCAGACCCGCACCTGGATGGCCTACCCGTCCGCCGGCTACTCGCTCGGCGACACCGCCGAGGAGCACCACGCCGCGCGCGCGACCTGGGCGGCGGTGGCGAACGCGATCGTCGACTTCCAGCCCGTGACGGTGGTCGTCGACCCCGCGGAGCGGGAGGCCGCCGGGCGGTACCTCTCGAGCCGGGTCGACGTGGTCGAGGCGCCGCTCGACGACGCCTGGATGCGCGACATCGGCCCCACCTTCGTCGTCGACGAGGCGGGCCGGTTGGGCGCCGTCGACTGGATCTTCAACGGCTGGGGCGGCCAGGACTGGACGCGGTGGGACCGCGACGGCCGGATCGGGCGGTTCGTCGCCGAGCTCGCCGGGGCCGAGTACATCGGATCCGAGCTGGTGGGCGAGGGCGGCGGTCTCCACGTCGACGGTGCCGGCACCGTCCTGCTCACGGACACCGTCCAGCTCGATCCCGGGCGCAATCCGGGGTGGACGAAGCGGCGGGTCGAGGCCGAGATGCAGCGGACCATCGGCGCCACCCACGCCGTCTGGCTGCCCTACGGCCTCACCCGGGACTACGACACCTTCGGCACCCGCGGCCACGTCGACATCGTCGCGACGATCCCGTCGCCGGGCACCGTGCTCCTGCACGACCAGCGCGATCCGGCGCATCCCGATCACGAGCGCTCCGCACACCTGCGCGACGTGCTGGCGGGCTCGACCGATGCCGCGGGGCGCGCCTTCGAGGTCGTCCCCGTTCCCGCGCCGACGGTGCTCCGCGACGACGAGGGCTTCGTCGACTACAGCTACATCAACCACGTCGTGGTGAACGACGCGGTGGTGGCGTGCTCCTTCGACGACCCCCACGACGGCGTCGCCGTGGAGGCCCTGGCCGCGGCCTATCCCGGACGCGAGATCGTGACCGTCGACGCGCGGCCGCTGTTCGCCCGCGGCGGCGGCATCCACTGCATCACCCAGCAGCAGCCCGCAGTCTGAATCCGCGCCGTTCGCGCAGGTAGAGTGCGGGCGATGGGGAACCGATGACGGCGGCGACGGTCGCCGCGATGGTGCTCGCGGGCTTCGCCGCCGGGCTGATCGGCTACCTCACCGGATTGGCCTCGCTCGTCTCCTATCCGGCGCTGCTGGTGTTCGGGCTGTCGCCGGTCGCCGCTAACGTCACGAACACCGTGGCCATGGTCGCGGTGGGGGGTGGCTCGATCGCGTCGTCGGCGTCGGAACTGCGGAAGAACCCCGCGCAGATGCGCACGCTCGCCGTCCTCGCGATCGCCGGCGGGCTGGTCGGCTCGGCCCTGCTCCTGCTGGCGCCGGGCAGCACCTTCGAGAACGTCGTCCCCGTCCTCATCGCGGGCGCGGCGATCGCCATCCTGCTGCAGCCGCGCCTGCACGAGCATCCCGGCGTGGCGCGGCTCGCGCGGTTCTACCCGGTGGGGGTGTTCCTGGTCGCGGTGTACGGCGGCTACTTCGGGGCCGGCGCGGGCGTGATGATCCTGGCACTGACGCTCTTGGCGACCAGCGAGCCGCTGTGGCGCGCGGCGATGCTCAAGAGCTACGCCCTCGGGCTCGCGAACCTGGTGGCCGCCATCGGATTCGCGATCTTCGGTCCCGTGCACTGGCCCGCGGCGATCGCGATGGCGATCGGCGGCTTCGCGGGCGGCTGGTGCGGGCCGCCCGTCGTGGCCCGGATCGACGCGGCACGTCTGCGCGTGATCGTCGCCGTGTGCGGGCTCGGCCTCGCGGCGTGGCTCGCCCGGGTCTGGTTCTGACGGACTGCGACACGATCGCGACGCGGCCGTGACGAGACCGAGGAGAGGCCGCCGCACCAGCATCGGAGGATCGGCTCATGATCGACTCCGACGCCGCGCCGTGCCGCGCCCGGGTGACCGCGGTGGACCGCCTCCCCGACGAGCTGCGGATCGTTCTGGTCCTGCGGATCCAGCAGGGGCGCAGCGTCGCCGAGTGCGCCGACGTCCTGATGATGACGGAGGACCAGGTGCGGCTCGTGCAGCACCGGGCCCTGTCCGTCCTCCGCGCCCACCTCGGGGCGACGTGACCTCAGGAGCGGTCGGCGGGCCGTCGGACGTGGAAGTCCGCGTCGTCGGGCGCGGAGAGCATGCGCACCATCGTCTTCCGGTCGAAGGGCCATAGGTCGATGGACCCGCCCTCGGTGAAGTACCACGAGTTGCAGCCGGTGTTCCAGACCGTCGGGCCCATCGCCTCCGCCACCTGCCGGTTGAAGGTCTCCGTGGCCTCCTCGGTGACCTCGACCTCCGTGACCTCGCCGCGGCGGAACCGGTCCAGCCACTGCGCGATGTAGCGCGCCGTGAGCTCGGCGGAGAACTGCAGGGAGATCGAGCCGGTCGGTGAGTTGGGGCCGAGCACGGTGAACAGGTTGGGAAAGCCCGGGATCGCCGTCATCCGGTAGGCGCGCGGACCGTCGGCCCAGGCGTCGTCGAGCTTGCGGCCGTCGCGGCCAGTGACGCGCATGGGCCGCATGTAGTCGTGCGCGCGGAAGCCGGTGGCGAGCACCAGGAGGTCGGCCTCGTGCAGCGTACCGTCGGTGGTCCGGACGCCGCCGGCCTCGATCCGCTCGATGCCCTGGGTCACCAGGGAGGCGTTGCGCGCCTTGAGCGCCGAGTAGTACGTGCCCGAGACCACCTGCCGCTTGCACAGCGGCTCGTCGTCGGGCGTCAGGTCCCGTCGCATCGACGACGGGACCTGAGCACGCAGGGACAGCCGCGCGTAGGCCTGCACGGCGCGCCGGCGCCACGACGGCGTGGTCACGATGTCGGCGAGGATGCCGGAACCCCAGAGCAGGCCCTGGTGCACCCGGTCGAGCACTTTCGGGGCGCGGGAGAAGAGCTCGGAGATCAGGCCGAGCTGGGGCAGGCGCATCGGTGCCCACAGCACCCACTGCGGGGAGCGCACGAAGTGCGTGAGGTGCTTCGCCTTCGGCTGGAGCGCCGAGACCACCTGCACGCCGGTCGATCCCGTGCCGATGACGGCGATCCGGCGGCCCTCGGTGACGAGGGAGTCGTCCCAGCGGGCGGTGTGCACCACGTCGCCGTCGAAATCGGCGAGGCCCTCGATGTCCGGGATCGCCGGGTTGTGCAGGACGCCGGTCGCGCAGACGACGACGTCGGCGGTCATGGTCTCGCCGGTGTTCAGGGTCAGCGTCCAGGTGGCGGTCGCATCGTCGAACTCGGCGGCCAGAACCTCGGTGTTGCAGCGGATCCGGTCCGCCAGGCCCAGTCGGTCGACCACGTCGCGGTGGTACTGCTGGATCTGCGGGCCGGTGGCCCAGATCTTCTCCCAGTCGGGCTTCGGGGCGAAGGCGAACTGGTAGATCTGCGAGGGCACGTCGCAGGTCAGCCCGGGGTAGTGATTCCAGAACCACACGCCGCCCACGTCGGCGCCCTTCTCCAGCACCACCCAGTCGGTGAAGCCCTGCTCCTGCAGCACGTGCGCGGTGGAGATGCCGGCGACGCCGGCGCCGATCACCACGATGCGGGGCTCGGTCATCGCGCCTCCTCCAGGCCGCGGCGCACAGCGAGCGGGGCGGTGCGCCGCGCGGCCGCGAAGGCGTCCGCGCGCTTGCTCCGGGCCATGAAGTTCGCGCCCAGGCCGGCGAGGTCGGCACCATCGGGCGAGACGACGGTGACCTTCTGTCCACGGGCTCGGGCCACGGCCACCTCGGACCAGAAGACCTGCGACATGGGGCGGCGCAGTACCGCGTACTCGAGGAGTCCCCCGACGCCGGGGCCGCGCACGCCGGGCGCGGAGGCCATGGACACGACGGCGAAGATCTCGTCCGCGTCGGCGGGCGTCACCAGATCGACGGATGCGGTCGAGGCGGCGCCGCCGTCGACGTAGGTGCGGCCGCCGATCTCGACGGGCGGCATCCACGCGGGGATCGCCCACGAGGCCCGGAGTGCTTCCCCGGCAGTGGCCTTCGGCGCACCGGGGGCGCCGAAGGCGACGCGCTCCCCGGTCGCGGGCTCGTAGGCCACCAGGCGGGCCTTCGGCGGCACGAGGGCACCGGCGCCGACGGTGGCGTCGGCCAGCTCCTGCAGCCAGGTCGCGTCGCCGCGGCCGCGCGGCGCGATGCCGGTGAGCGGCGCGTGCCCGCCGCGGCGGGTCCACAGCGTCGACGGATCGGCGGGCAGCGAGAACGGGACGCGCGGCAGTGGGGCAGGCGTCGCCGCCAGGTGGTGCTGCAGCACGGGCGAATCCGCGCGGCCCTCCTGCATCGCGACGAGGTCCTGCACCGAGAAGGACTGCAGCGCCGTGATGATCTCCGAGCCCGCGGAGGTGCCCTGCAGCACGTCGAGGTCGCGGACGTCGATGCCGAGCTGTTCCTCGAGCGCGGCGAGCGCGGCGACGGTCCACGCCCCGCCGATGGTGCCGCCGCACCCGATGACGAGCGCGCGGGTCACCGGGACGCCTCCCCGTCCGTGAGCGCGGCGTGCTGGGACGCCTGGCGGGCGATGCGGTCGGTGTAGGCCTTGCGGGCCTGCGCGTCGAGCGCGAGCGTGCGGCGATCGTCGAGGAGCCTGCGGGCGAGCCGCTCGATCGGCTCGGGGACGAAGGCCTCGACGAGGCTCCAGCCCGGCGCGACCCACTTCGGCACCGAGGTGCGGGCGGCGCGGGTGCGGAGGGTGTCGAGGATCGCGGCGGCCACGTCCTCGGGGTCGACGGTCGGCATGCCGCCGCCGAGCTGCGCGCCGGAGGAGAGTTCGGTGCGGACCGCGGACGGGAGGATCGCGCAGACGGTGACGCCGGTCCCGTCGTACTCGCGGCGGGCGGCCACGGACGCGCCGAGCGCCGCGAACTTGCTCGCGTTGTACGTGACCATGCCGGGGATCGGGATCATTCCGGCCATCGACGCGACGTTGACGATGTGGCCGCGGCCCTGCGCGACCATGCCGGGAATACCCGCCCGCATGCCGTTGAGCATGCCGCGCACGTTCACGTCGAGGATGAGGTCGGTGGTGTCCTCGGACTCCGCATCGAAGGCGCCGAGCGGCATGACTCCGGCGTTGTTGATCAGCACGTCGATCGGCGCGTCGAGGTCGTCGACCAGCGCGGTCCACGACGCGCGGTCCGTCACGTCGAGGCGCACTGCGCGCGCGTCGGGAATGGTCGCGGCGGTGGCCTCCGCGACGTCGAGGTCGACGTCCGCGAGGACGACACGGGCACCGTGCTGCGCGAAGAGGCGGGCGGTGGCGGCGCCGATGCCGCGTGCGCCGCCGGTGACGACGACGAGGGCGCCGTCGAGCCGCGCGAGGTGATCGGTGGAGGAGAACAGGTTCATGCGACCGACAGTATCCGAATACCGGTAGTTTTTGAATACCCGCTGCCGTATTCTTTTCGGGTGGCCAGGCTGACCAGGGTGGAGCAACGCGCGCAGACGCGCGCCGACCTGCTGCTCGCCGCGCGGGAGCGATTCCTCGAGGTGGGCTACGCCGCAGCGAGCCTGGAGGACATCGCCGACCGCGCCGGCTACTCCAAGGGCGCCGTCTACTCGAATTTCGTCGACAAGCCGAACCTGTGCCGCGAGGTGCTGCAGGCCATTCACGAGGAGAAGGCGGCCGAGATCGAGGCGCTGGCGACCGCGCCGGGGCAGGTCTCGGACCGGATCGACCGGTTCTCGGACTGGGTGGAGCGAACCCTCGGGGACGTGGGCTGGACGATGCTCGAGCTGGAGTTCATGGTGGTCGCGCGGAACGACCCCGAACTGCGCGCGATGGCGGTGGCGCTGCGGAACTCCCTGCGGCAGGCGGTGGTCGACGGGCTCACGGGCCTGCTCGGCGTGGCGAACTCCGGCGCTGTGGACGGCGAGCAGATCGAGTACGCGGCCGACCTGATGCTGAGCGCGGGGGTCGGCATGGGCATCCACCGCGCGCTGGACCCGACGATTCCGACGGAGTCCCTGGTCACCTCGCTGCAGACGACGCTGGCGCTCATGGGCGTCCAGTAGGAGTCGGAGCCGCAGGGGTCAGAGGAGGACGAGCGCCTCGCGATGCACTGCGACGGCACGGCCGTCGTCGAGCTTGACGGACACCTTCTCGTCGTCCGTGCTGAGCACCGTGCCGAAGCCGAGCTCCTCGCCGCGGAGCTGTACTCGATCGCCGGGGGTCATGGCGGTCACCTCTTCTGCTTCGTGAAGGTGCAAACGTAGCCCGTCGAACGACTTCTTGAGGCCGGTTCATGGGATGTTCACCGATCACAAATGGGACAGATTCTTCAGATCTGTCCCAACTGCGTGTAGTGTCGCCCCGAACGCCCGATCAGGAGGACGCGACATGACGGCTGTGCAGAACCGCACGGACCTCGCCGAGCAGTGGCCCGCACCCGCGGAGCCGCAGATGGTGGGCTCCGACCCGTTCTTCGACGCCCCGTCGGGCTTCGAGGACGCGCCCGAGGGCACCGTGCTGCGGTACCGCGACGTGAGCATCGGCTTCCTCGGCCGGATCAAGCAGAAGGTGCGCGCCACCCAGCTGCTGTACCGCACCGTCAACATGCACGGCGTCCCCGAGGTCACCGTGACCACGGTGCTCAGCCCGCTGCGCGGCGCGAAGCCCGGAGCCCCGCTGGTCTCGTACCAGTGCGCGATCGACTCGCTGCACCCCAAGACCTTCCCCTCGTACGTGCTGCAGCACGGCGTCCGCTGCGACGACGCCTCGTTCCCGCAGATCGAGTACCTCTTCATCGCCGCTGCCGTCGCCAAGGGGTGGACCGTCTCCGTGCCCGATCACGGTGGCCAGGCCGGCCGCTGGGGCATCCCCCGCGAGCCCGGCTACATGGTGCTCGACGGCCTGCGTGCCGCGCTCTCGCACGAGCCGCTCGGCCTCGCCGCCGACACGCGCCTCGGCGTCTGGGGCTATTCGGGCGGCGGCCTCGCCACGTCCTGGGCGGCGGAGATCGCACCGTCGTACGCCCCGGAGCTGAACCTGGTCGCCGGGGCCGTGGGCGCACCCGTCTCCGACCCGGGCAATGTCTTCGTCTACCTCAACAACACCCTGTTCACGGGGCTGCCGACGCTGGTGATCGCGGCGCTGGCCCGCGAGTACCCGACGCTCCGCGAGGTGCTCGCCGAGCACGTCGACGACAAGGGCCGCAAGCTCTTCTACGAGGACGCGCTCCACTGGTCACCCGAGCGGGCCATCCGCAAGATGGCGCACAAGGACTTCGGCTACTACTGCGACATCCCGTTCGAGGACATCGCCCGGCTGCCCAAGCTGCTGGAGATCTTCGACGACATCCGGCCCGGCCAGTCCGCGCCCGCGGTGCCGATGCTCGTGGTGCAGTCCACCAAGGACCAGATCTCCCCGGTCACCGACGCCGAGGCGCACGTCGGGCGATACGCCGCCGGCGGCACGCACGTCGAGTACGTGACCGACCAGTGGAGCGACCACTTCTCCATGCACTTCCTCTCGGCGCCGATGCTGCTCGGTTGGCTCGCCGACCGGCTCGACGGCAAGCCCGCCGCCAAGGCCGGGCACCGGCACAAGCGGACCATCATGGCCTCGCCGCGGCAGCTCGGGCGCACGCTGCGCCTCGCCGGCACGCTGACCCGCGTGGGGCTCGGCCGCCGGATCTGATCACGCCGCCTGGGGCGGCGCCGTGGATCGGTGCACATGCCCGGTGGGGGTGCGGGTTTCGACGGTGTGGCGCCCGCTCGGGTCGGGGATGACGGTGCTTCGCCAGCCGGCGGCTTCCTTGGCGTAGTTGCATGCTGCGCAGAGGCCTTGGCCGTTCTCGAACTCGGTGGCACCACCTTTCGCGTGTGGGACGACGTGATCGGTGTGCGCGATGGGTGCGTCGCAGTACGGGGTGCGGCAGTACCGGTCTCGGGCGCGGATCAGCTCCGCGAGTCCGTCGGGGAAGCAGCGTTGCCGCGAGTCCATCGCCACCACCGCACCCGACTCCGCGACGTAGAGCCGTTTGACCCAGGCGACGCCAGCGGCGGTGGCCCTCCCGACGAGGTTGCGGGCGATCTCCGCGGGTATGGTGCCGCCACCGTCGAGGTGCCCGGTCCCGGACTGATCGCCGAGGAGCACAGTGGCGGGGATGGTCAGGTTCACCGTGACCGGCTGCCCGGCGGCGGCCTCGCGGCCGGTGAGGCGGGCAATGGCCGTGTCGGCCATCAGCTGCCCCACGGTCCGCGCCTCCTCCCCGATGCCGCGCAGCGACTCCGCAGCCTTCCGAACGGCCGCGTACACACCGACGGCCTGCGCGACCGGCAGCAGCAGCGAGACCCGGGCCATCCCCTCCGGCAGCGGCCGAATGGTGACGGTGCGGTCCTTCTCCGCGGCGGCGTTCCGATCCACCGTCGCCTGCGCGCCGAGACGGTAAGCGACCTGCTCCACGCGGGCCGCGATCTGCTTGAGCCCCAACCCGGCCAACACGGCCGGATCCGCGCACAGTTCCGCGTCAGCCCGTTGCCGATCCGCGACATCGAGATGCGCAAGTCCTGCCAGCAGAGTCGGGATCGCTTCCGGCGTCAGATCACCCGCATGCAGCCGGGCCCGTAGCTGCGGCATGTTGCGTTCCAACTCCACCGCCCGCGCAAGGAACCGCGCGGCCGTATGCGGCGACATGTGCAAGGCCAGCCCGATCTCCGCGGCCACGCCCTGCTGCCACCGATCCTGCGCCAACCCGGCGGCGATCCGCTCGCACACCCGCTCCCGCAACAGATCAGCAGCGAGCGCGTACTGTTCGAGCACCAGCCAGGCACCGCCGCACATGACTCGAACGCAACCGCTCGGCCACCGACCTTCCCTCGGGAGGCGGGTCCTCCTCTACCGCAATGTTTTCGTCCATACCAGGACGCTACGCCGACCCACCGACAAGTTTTCGAGATCGCACAACACTATCGAACGACTATGAGTCGCGTGGGGAGCGGAGGCGAACCGCGGCGGCCGGTGGGGAGCCCGCCGTGCGGTCAGCGCGCCGGAGTCGTCGTGGTCGTCGTCGCGGCCGGCGCGGTGGTGGTCCGCTTCGGCGGTGTGGTCGTGGTGGTCGTCGCCGGCTTCTCCGCCTGCGTCGTGCTGACCGGGGCCTCGGTCGTGGTCGTCTTCGGCGCGGTCGTCGTGGTCCGCGTCGCCGACGGTGCCGAGGTCTCGGGCTTCGTCGTGGTCGGCTCCGTGGTCTTCACGGGCTTCGTCGTGGTGGTGGACGGAGCCTTCGTGGTCGTCGTGGTGGTCGTGCGATCGGTGGTCCGTGTGGTCGTCGTGGACTCCGCGCCGTCGGCGTCGGTCGTCCGGGCCGTCGAGGTGGCGGCCGCGCTCGAGCCGGTCTTCGCCTTCGTGGTCGTGGTCGTGGTCGTCGACGGGCGGCTGCGGCTGGTCGCGACGCTCACGTCGACGTCCTCGCCCAGGGCCCGCACCACGTCGGCCCTGGTCCCGTTGTAGACGGCCGCGCCGGCGATGGCGCGGGCGGAGGGGGAGAGCACCGTCCGGTCCCGGTTCGGGTTCCACTCGCCGTCCGCGCCGGGAAGAGCGGTGATGACCTCGGCCCGGCCCGACGAGGGCATCGCGGCGAGGGCCGTGCCCGGGTAGACGGGCGGCGGGGTGTAGCGGGCCGTCGGCGTGACGTCGTAGGCGAGCCACGGCGCGACGACCCGGGCCTGGTCCCGGGCCGCGACGGGCCGGCCGGGCGTGACCGCCCACACCGGCAGGTAGGGGTCGTCGCGGAACCGCGGGTTGGGACGGGCGTGCGGGTTCTGCGGCACGTTCAGCCCGATCGAGACGGAGATGATCGGCTGCGGCCGCGGCCGGCTCCAGTCGCGCGGATACACCCACATCACGGGAACGTCGGCGCGGAAGGCGGCGTCGTACCAGGGCTTGGGCCAGGACGGGCGCTCCCACGGCTTCGGCTGCCCGGGGTACCACGGTCGAACGCCGAGCTGCCGTCCGTACACGGTCCAACAGGTCTGCGACTGCACCTCGGCGCCGGCGACCCAGCCGTTCCACCGGCCCGTCTCGCAGATCTGGCGGTACACGGCGATCTGGTGCGGCGTGTAGTTCCACGGACGGGTGTTGACGGGTCGCGTGAGCTGCGGCGGCGGAGGCGCCACCTCGTGCTCGCCGACGGGCAGACCGGGTACGGGCGGCGCCTTCGGGTAGAAGACGGTGGCACCGTCGCCGGAACTGGCGGTGATGGTGCCCTGCTCGAGCCCCGCGTTCGCCAGGGCCTGCGCGGCGACGGGATCGCCCACCATCGTGACGCCCTTCTCGGGCACGGGCACACCGTCGGTCTGCCAGGCGCCGGGGTTGGCCGTGAAGTCGTCGCCGGTGATCTGGGAGAAGGCGACGGAGCTGTCCTGCTGATCCTCGCTGGACCCGCACGCCGTGAGGGCGGCGACGGTGAGGAGGGCGGCGGCCATCGCGCCCAGGGGCTTCGCATTCATGACGGACCCGTTCCGATCGGTCGGATTGCACAAGCGCTGGTTTCGTAACGCCGATTACCTGCGCCCAGTCGATCACGACGGTTCGGGACGGTCAAGCCCCGCGGGGTTGGGCTCCGAGGCTCACGGCACGCTAGAGTCGATTGCGATCGTGAAGACCGACGGGGTGCTGAGGAAACGTGTGGACTGATCTGGCCCGGTGGCTCCGGGGCCTGCGCGGCAGGGTGTTCGCCGCCGCGCTGGTGGTCGCCGCGGCCGCCGCCGGCGGGACTGTCGGGTACTCGACGACGGAGCCGTACTACACGACGCAGGGGACGGTCATCGTGCTGCCGCCTGGAGCGGGCAGCAAGGATGCAGGTCAGAACCCGTTCGCGAACATGTACAACTCCACACAGTTCACCGCGGTCGTGGCGACGAATGTCCGATCGGAGGAGACCCGCGATCGCGTGGCCGCCTCGTCCGGAGCGCGCCGCGACTACACCCTCGAGACGGTGGCGCGGGAGGTGCGCGCGAATTTCGCCCAGAACGTCGCCCAGATCGACTACACCATCAACGCCGGCGATGCCGACGCCGCCCGGCGCGGTGCCGATGCGCTCGTCGCTGCCGTCCGCGATGCCGTCCGCTCGATCCAGACCAGCGCCGGCGTTCCCGTGGACCGGATGGCCCAGGTCCAGGTCGCAGTGCCCGCGCCCGCGGCGCACGAGGTCACCGGTGATCTCGCCATTGCCGCGTTGACCTTCGGCGCGGTCTCCGCCCTGGTCACTCTGGGATTGGCGTTGGTGTGGCGGTACGTGCGGAGCGCCGACGGGCGAGCAGCAGGGGCACCACGACCGCGACGGCGACCGCGGTTTCGATCAGAAGCAGAGCATCCAGTGGCTGTCGGAACCGGGTTCGGGTGAAGAAGACGGCCATCACGGGCGCGTTCGCGACGAACAGGCCCATGATCAGCCACTCCACCGGCCGGATCGACAGCCTGCGATGGAGGCCCAACCGTAGCGCGACACCTACGAGCATCACTGCGAATGCGAGTACCAACAGTGCGATGCGAGCGGGACTCTCGGCCTGCTCGGCGGTGGCCGGCGGGTTGTAGGGCGCGAAATAGTTCAACGTCTTCTCGACGTACAGAGAGGCGGCCCGGCCCGGATTCGCGGTGATCCAGTCGATCGCCGACTGCTGCATGTAGCGATCCTGATCCACCTCGTTCAAGCCTCGTGCACCTGCTTCGTACGGGCCCAGGTCGACGGCGACTCCGGAACTGCCGGTGGCGGAGGGGTTGTTCCCGATCAGCAGGTTGCGGCCCCCGCTGGTGCTGACCACCACGGGCGATCCCAGGCGGTGCGCGTTGTAGACCGTCCACGCCGCGATCGGGGCGAAGGCGGTGAGCCCGGCGGCGACTGCGTATCGGAAGCGGTTGCCGTGCTGACGCACGAGGATCCACAGCCCGATCACGGCGGCGCTGAATCCCATCGTGGGGACGGAGAGCACCGATACGGCGAGCAGGGCCCCGATCGCCAACGCGGAGCGCGTGGACAGGTGGCCGTCGCCGGCGCGGGACGCGTACAGCACGAGCAGGACCAGTGCCGCCGTGGCAAGGGCCTGCGGATAAAGCGTCGTCGCCGTGTAGGCGTTGATGGGATAGAGCAGGACGAACGGAGCGGCGATCGCGCCGAGCGCGCACCGGGTGATGCGCACACCCAAAACACCCGCGCTCACAGCCGCGATCACCAGAAGCGCGGCGGAGACGGCGGGTAGCAGGGATTCCGGAACCCCGACCGCGAGGAACGCCGCCAACAACAGAGGCCAGGCAGGAGGTCGGTACGCACTATCTGCCCCGTACAGGCGGTACCCGTCGCCGGCCACGATCCCGCGCGCGATCTCGACGTACTCTTTCTCGTCGCTGTAGCGCAGCGGTGTGCCGCTGTGGACCGCATAGGCGATGACAAGGAGCGATGCTGCTGCGAACATGGCCAGGGCGACCGCGTGGGAGCGCGGGAGCGCACGCAGGGAGTCGAGTATGCGGGGCATTCGGTTCCTTCCGGCTATCATTGCGATCGCATTATCGCAGGCGCTCACAGTCCTGGGAGGCGCGACAGACAGAGTGAGGCGGGAAGGACGGACGTGGACATTGCGGGCATGGTTCGAGACGTCTTCCTGCGCCGTGTCGTCGTCGCCGCCGTTATCGTCGCCGCCATCGTCTGCGGTGCCGTGGGCTGGAAGTCGATCACCGTCGAATACGAATCGGTGGGGGCGGTCGTCGCCATCCCGCCTGGTGCCGGTAACCCGAACCCCACGCTGAACCCGTTCACGAACCTGTCCAATACGGCACAGTTGGCGCACGTCCTGGCGACCGTGGCGGTCAGTGAGGACGCCCGGCGTGTCGTCGCGGACAAGGGCGGGTCGCCGGACTACGTCGTCTCGACGGTGGCAGGTGAGGGCTCGTCCGCGCTTCTCTCCCCGCAGGTCGTGTTCGCGGTCCGCGCGCCGAACCAGTGGGCGTCCCGTGAGGCGGCGGTGGCCCTCATTGACTTTCTGCGCGTCCGCCTCCAGGCCATGCAACGGGAATCGGGCATGGTCGACGGGACCTTCGCCGACCTACGAGTGGCGGTCGAGCCCAGGCCGGGAGTCCTGAGCGGTGCGGATCCGGCGCGGACCGCCGTCGGATACGCGATGGGCGGAATGCTCCTGGTCCTGTTCGTCGTGGTCCTGCTGGCGGGACTGCGAGGAAGTGCTGCCCGGGGCGGGCCCGAGCCCGTCGATGGTGACCATCCGACTCACTCCGGCCCCCTGGAGGACGGCGCATCGGCGACAGTGGATCCTCACACCGAGCAGGCGTTGTTGTGACACGGCTGCGGGAGTCGCTCGCCGTACTCGATCCTGTCGACGTGGGATCGACGATCACGCGCAGGATCGCCCGGACGATCGGGCCACCGGGCGCGGTGTTCGTGGCGACGTGCGGTTTCGCGTTGCTGTCGATGCGCCAGACGATCACGGTCCCGGCCACGTACGGACTGACGCTGGCCCAGACCATGTTCGCGGTGGGTGCGTTGGTGTGGGGGACCGCCGCGTTTACCGGGTACGGACTGCCTGTGCGCGACCGCACCATCGTGGCGGCCGTGCTCGCCTACGCGTGTGCCTCCTTCGTCTCCTACGCGGGCGCAATGTCGCGCGGCGTCCCGAGCGGCATCACGGTCGAGGCGATGGACCGCTACATCATCGTCGACATGTTGTTGGTCGGAATGGTGCTGCTGATCCTCGCGGTCGCGCGGACCGAGCAGTCGCTCCGTATCATCCTGGGCGGCCTCCTGCTCGGCGGAACCGTGAGCGCTCTGTTCGCGCTGCTGTTCGCCGGCACAGGGCTCGACATCGCGGCCAGCTTCCGGATTCCGGGGCTCACGAAGGCGAACGATTTCGTCTTGATCAAGAACGCAACGCGGGCAGGGCTGAATCGGCCGCAGGGCAGCGCGGGGCACCCACTTGAGCTGGGCGCGGTGCTCACGCTGCTCGTCCCGCTCGGTGCCGGGATGATCCTGGCCGCCCGAGCCCGTGGGGCTAAGGTGTGGCCCTGGCTGACGTGCACGGGCCTCATCGTTGTCGCGGACGCGGCGTCCCTGTCCCGGTCGGCGGTCGTCGGCGGGGTCGCCGCACTGCTCGTAATGTGCTGGCGCTGGCCAGTGCGCCGGTTGCTCGGCATCGTCGTCAGCGCCGCCACGATCGTGATCGTCGGTACGATCGCGCAGATCAAGATCATCACCGCGCTGATCGAGACCTTCGCGGGATCCGGCAACGACTCGTCGCTGCAATCGCGGGCCGTCGGCCAGGCCTTCGTTGCGGAGAACGTCTGGAAACGGCTCTGGTTCGGGCAGGGGGTGGGCGCGTATCCGACGCTCAAGCAGCCGGTCCTCGACAACCAGTACCTCTCGCGCCTCATGGAGGCCGGTGTCTTCGGTCTGGTCACGTTCCTCGGCGCCCTGGGAGTGGGTCTCTACCTCGCGATCCGCGCTTCGGCGAGGGCCCACGGGGCGCTCGCCGACATCGCCAGCGGTATCAGCGGGTCCATCGCCGCGCTGATCGTGATCTGCCTGATCCTCGACACCTCGGGCTTCATGCAGATCTGGTACATGACCTGGATTCTCGCGGCGCTGGCCGGGGCGGTGTACGTCTTGTCCGGCGACCAGCCGCCGCCGGACGTGGTCGAGGAGCCCGCCGGGTAGGATCACGGGCGTGAACCACGCGCACGCCGACGCCGCCGGAACGTCCCGGACCGCCCGCATCTGGGGGTGGGTCGGCGCCGCCGTCGCGCTCGCCACGTCGCTCGTGCACCTTCCGATGCTCGGCGACAACAGCTGGGTGGTCTCGCTGATCGTCGCGGCGATGCTGATCGGTTGCGCGCACTGCTCGGTGTGCCTGTTCCGCAACCCGACGGTGAGCGCCTGGGTGCGGACCGCGGCGATGGGCGCGATCATGATCGCGCTGCACCCGGTGTTGATGTCGGCGATGGACTCCGGCATGGCGGGCATGGACCACTCCATGCCCGGGATGGACATGGGCGCGATGGGCCACTCGATGAGCTCGATGCAGCCCTGGATGACCCTGATGATCGTCTTCGCCGCGGCGGAGATCGCCGTGGCCGTCGCGGCGCTGAGCATGATCGCGCTGCGCAAGCGTGCCGTGCGGTGACCACCGTCACCGTCGTTCCGCGTAACGAACGGCTCGAGACCGGAGATAGGTGAAGGATGAACGCGAAGACTGACCTCAAGCGAGCGGGCCTGCGTCGCGCCGCCACCCTCACTGCCGCGACCTCGCTGGTCGTCGGCCTGACCGGTGGTGTCGCCGTCGCCGACCCCGACACCACTACCAAGCCCACCGCACCGTCGGCGGAGCTGCTGCTGAACTCCAGCGACTTCCCGGGCGGCTACATCGTCGTGCCGTCGCCGCAGCAGCGGCTGGCCAACGAACTCGGCGCCGACCCGCTGACCCTCGCCAGCTCGGCGAAGGTCACGCCGCCGGAGTGCAAGAACCTCCTCACCGCCGTCAAGGGCGGCCAGAGCGACGGCGACACCGTCGCCGGCGTGCACGATCAGGACCGCAAGAGCCTGAGCGAGACGCTCGTCGCCAAGGACGTCGACGTCGACACCGTCAAGGTCGGCCTGCTCAAGATGTGCTCCGACGTGACCATCGAGACCAACGATCCGCGGGGCGGCACCATCAAGGTGCGCGCCATCACCAAGGAGGTCTCCTCGGACAAGCAGAAGGCCACCTTCGAGATCGCCCTCGACGGCACCCGCACCAAGGGCGCCGACTCCTTCCCGATCCACCAGAAGGTCCTCGTCGGCGTGGCCTCGCTGCGCGGCTACACCGTCGCGGTGCAGGGCACCAAGCTCGGCGGCGACCCGGATCGCGGCGAGTTCAACGGCTTCCTCGACAAGGCCGTGAAGAAGATCAAGGACGCGAAGTAGCTTGACGACGGTGGCGCAGGAGTCCGACGCCGCTGCGACGACCGAAGGATCCCCGGGCGCCCCGCGCGCGGGCGGCGTCGCAGCGCTCGCCGTCGGCTCCGTCGCCGCCGTCGCGGTGGTGATCTGGCTGGTCGCGAGCGAGGGCGAGCTGCGCTACCTCGTCAACGGCAATGCCTACCCCGGGGCGCTCACCGCCTACGGCGCGGCCGTCGGCCGGGTGATCGGCACCGTCGCCGCGGCGCTGACCTTCGGCGCGGTGGGCTACGCGGTCTTCCGGACCAAGGCCCTCGACACGGGGGAGCTGGGCCTGCGCGGGTACCTCACGCAGTTGCAGGCCCGACGGTACGCCGCCGTCTGGGCCGTCGTCTCGCTCCCGATGATCTTCCTCGCGGCCGCGGAGAGCGCCGCCCAGAACCTCGTCGACACGTACCGGGTCGGCGGTCTCGGCATCCTGATCTCGGCCTCCGACACGGCGAAGGGCTGGATCGTCTCGCTCGTCTGCGCGGTGATCGTGTACGCGGCTCTGCGCACCGCGATGACGTGGATGGCGCACCTGTGGATGCTGCTGCCCGCGGTCGTCGGCCTGCTCGCCACGGTCGTGACCGCCAACGAGGCCCAGAACTGGAACCACGACTACACGACCGCCGCGCTGACGACGCTTGCGGTCGTCGCGGCCCTGTGGCTCGGTGGTCTGTGGTCGGCGGTGCGGTTGCCGGCCCGGCCCGAGCGCCGCTGGATCGGCCCGCTGTTCGCCGCCGTGGCGCTGGTCAACGGCGCTGTCATCGCCGTGGTCATGGCACCCGGATCCGACCTCTGGGTCACTTGGTACGGCCTGCTTCTGCTCGCCACCGGGGCGCTTCTCCTCGTCGCGGGCGCGGCGCACTGGCTGCGCGCGCTGCCGGTCGCGGCGGCGCTACTGACGGCGGCCTTCGGCACCGCCATCGCGGCCTCGGAACTGACGCCGCCGCCGTTCCTGCGCAGCCGGCCCACGGTGGGGGAGAACTTCCTCGGCTACAACCTGCCGGATCCGCCGAGTGCGATGTCCTTCCTCGGGAACTGGCGGCCCGACCTGAACCTCGCGCCCTTCGCGATCGCCCTCGCCGTCGGCTACCTGCTGCTGGTGCGGCGTACGACGAACTGGCCCTGGTACCGCAGCGTCTTCTTCGTGCTCGGCTGCGTCTTCCTGCTCACTCTGACCAGCTCCGGGCTGCGCACCTACTCCAACGCGATGTTCAGCGTGCACATGGTGGTGCACATGCTGATGACCTCGATCGTGCCGGTCTTCCTGCTGCTGGGAGCGCCGATCACGCTGATGCGGGACACGCTCACCGGGGCGCCCGCGCGGTGGCTCTCGACCGTGCTCGAGTCGAAGTCCTTCGCCGTGCTCATGCGGCCCGTCGTGCAGCTCGGACTGTTCGCGGCGGTGCTCTACGGTCTGTACTTCACGCCGCTCTTCGACAGCATCGGCCGCTACCACTGGGGCCACCTGGCGATCTACGCCGCGCTGCTGTTCACCGGCTTCCTGTTCTACTGGCGCGTCTTCCAGATCGACCCGGTGCCGGGCGAGCTGCCGTTCATCGGCCGCATCGGCATGCTGCTCGCGATGATGCCGATCACCATGGTGTTCGCGCTCATCGTGATGACGATGGACGGTCTCGTCGGCTCGCGCCTGTACCTCTACCTCGACTTCCCGTGGATGACGGACCTGCACCGCGACCAGTTCGTCGGCGGCGTCGTCGCGTGGGCCACCGACGAGGCCGCGATCGCGCTCGTCACCCTCGGTCTCGTCCTGCACTGGGCGTGGCGCAACCGCGACGAGGACTCCGAGCCAGAGTTGCTCTGAGTCGGCCGTGAGGCCGTCGGTCCCCCGGGGCTCCGGCGGAGGGGCGAGGCTGTCGACAATGCCCTAACGATCATGCAGCAGAACATCACGATCGCTAAGTATGATCCGATCATGAACCGGATCTTCGGCATCGTGTGCGTGCTGATCGTAGCTCTGACCGCCGGTGTCGGCACGGCGGCAGCTGATCCGACGGGTGTCGCCGACCGCGCCGGGCTGTTCGGCGACCGGGCGGGCGACGTGGGGGCGGCCTTGGACGATTTCCAGCTGCGGACGGGGATGACCGGCACCGTCGTCACCGCGAACGGGATCGGGGGGCAGGACATCCGCGCGTTCGCCACCGGCGCGGGCGCGGTGCTCGGCCGGGATCGCGGCGAGGCGGTGGTGATCGCGGTGGACGTACAGACGAGGAAGGTCGGTGTCTACACCACACCGACGGCGATGACGCGCATCCCCGATGCCGAGATCACCCGCGTCATCGACACCGCCATCACGCCGCCCTTCCGTGCGGGGAACTACGCGAACGGCGTCATCGCCGGGCTGCGAGGTCTCGCCGACGTCGCCACCGGGCTCGCCGTGGCCACAACGACCGCCGCCGTCGCCACCACCCCTGACGATGCTGTGGTGCTCGCTCCCGGCCTCGCGGGCGGGACGACGTACAACCCCGGCGACGGCGGGATCTACGGCAGCTATCCCGGATCTTCCCCACACTGGCAGAGCCCGGCGACGCAGAACAGTGGGATCCCCGGGGTGATCATCGCAATCTTCGTCCTGGTGGCGATCGGCATCGTCGTCTCGATCGTGACGAAGCTCGGGGCCGCCGCGAACGCTGACACCCCCGAACTGCGCTCGCGCCTCGCCGCTGTCATCGACGACGAGCCCGGCTACGCGACCTGGTCGAACCGCAAGCGCTACGCCCATGCGCACCGGCACACCGGCGTCGGCCTGGTCACGTGGAACAGCATCTACCCGCAGTGGCACGTACGGGAATCGGAGACGGGTTCGAGTTCGTCGGGCGGGGTCTTCGGCGGTGGCGGATCGAGCTCGAGCTTCGCCTCCGACAGCGGCTCGAGCGGCCCGAGCTCCTCGTCGAGCTCGGGCGGCTTCTCCGACGGCGGCGGCTCATCAGGAAGCTTCTAGGCAATGATGCCGCGACGCTGTTCGCCTTCGCCGCGCTCGCCGCAGCCCTGACGTTCGGACGGGGCCCGCGCGCAGCTGGGTGTCGGCGTGCTCATCGCGGGAGCCTCCCCACCCGTCAGAACTTCATCTGGTTGTTGCTGCCGGCGTGCGCAGCGTACGCCTTCGCTGGAGGAAGTGGTCCGCGCTGGCCCGGGGTGCCGGCGCTGGTCCGGATCTGCGCGCCGGGGCTGGCCATGTCGGCGTGGCTCACCGCGCTGTGAGGGGCTTGCTCCGCCCGCAGGTAAAGAGATGAGTGGGATGCACCTGAGCCCGACATCGCTGTCCTTCGTCTCGGCGGTGGCCGCAGTCTTCCTCGTGCCGACCGTGCTGGCCACCGCGGGATTCTCGGGCGTGCTCGTCCGGGCGCGGGAGGCCTCCGTGGTGGGCGTGATCGCGGCGGTGCCCGCAGTCGTCTTCGCCAGTGGGGCGACGCTTTCCCCCGATGACTCCCGGCGGGGCGGACTCGTCTGGTCGGCCGTCGGGGCGTTCCCGGACATCGCAGGCCGTTCGCCGGTGCTGGTGGTCCTGGCCTTCCTCGGCGGTTTCGCGGCGACAGTGGCCGTGCGGGCCGTGCCGGCCCGCTACGGCGCAGTCCTGGTGGCATCTCTGGTCGCGCTCGCTGCGGCGCTGATGTTCGGCGCGCAGCTGTACCAGAAGTACGTAGAGCTGCCGGCCGCCGTGCTGACGGTTCTCCTACTGACCCAGCTGTTCGTATCGAATCACGTGCGCAGGCTCTGGCCGCTGGTCGCCCTGGCCGCGTTGCAGGCGCTCACTACTGCCGGACTCGTGCTGCTTCCGATTCTTCATTCGAGGTGAGGAACGCGACCCTGCGTGAGCGTTAGCCGACGCGACTACCGCGAGCGGTGCTCAGGTTTCTCCAGGATCGTCGCCTGCGCCTGTTTGCGGCTGATTCCAGCAGCGGGCAACCACGTGTCGGGCCCGGGTGCGTCGTACGCGGTGAGGCCCTCGTGATATGCCGACGACGCACCGAAGTACGTGACGTCCAAACCGTAGAAGTTGGCCTTGTAGTACCAGATGTCGCCGAGCTCATTCCATTGCGCGGCACTGGTGGCCGACTGGCCGTAGCCGTACCAACCAACCTCGCCGATCGAACACCGGACACCCCGATCGACGCACCACCTCCCGAATCGGTCGAGGCGCCCGAGAAAGCCTCGGTCGTACCCGTAGTCGGCCCAGAAGTTGCCGGGTGGCTGCTCGTAGTTCGGATCTTCTTTCGCAGGGTTATAGGTTTCGCCCGCGGTGCTGTCGCCAACCGGATACATGTGCAACGAGTAGACGATCTTGTTCTGAGGATCGACGACCCAGCCGCCTCCGGGATCGGTGTCCGGTAGGTCCTGCGACCAATGGCAGCACAGTGATTCGACCCAGATGGTCTTGTTGTCACTGTTCGCCCGGATCGCGGCGACGACCGCGTTGACGTGCGTCTTGTACGTCGAATAGGGCTGGTAGTCCGGCTTCCGAACTTCCGGGCGGGTGGGGTGATTGAACCGCACGGGCTCGTTGAACAGGTCGTACGCGACGACGCTGGTGTCGTTCTTGAATTCGGTCGAGAGTTTGCGCCAGACGTCGGTGGTATCCGTCGTGGTGAGGCCGGCGCCGCAGAGAAGGGTGGTCGACGTCTTGGGCTTCTTCCACTCACAACCGTTGTGCAGATCCAGCACGGTGCGCATGCCGGCAGTCCTAATTTTCGAGACTTCCGACTTGACCGCCGCCCAGTAGGCCGAGTGGAATGTGCGATTACCCGTGTCGAGGTTCGGCTGGAGGTAGTCCCAATTAATGTTCAGGCGAATGAGCTTGTGTCCCAATCCCGCGAGGTAGTTGTACGACGACTGCGGCTCGCCGGTACCGACTGCGGTCGGGTGGTCGTAGATGATGTTCGCCTGAACGTACAGCGTTTGGATGTTGAGTCCGCGTTGCCCGTCGCCTACTTGGACGGCTGCCTGCGCTGGTACGGCAGGTCGCATGCCATTGATGGCCACCAGTAGAGATGCGGCGAGTATCAGTGCGGCACGCCACCTGAGGCGCCGCCCCGGCGCGGGCTCGCGGTGGTTACGGAAGGAGGATCCCCGACTGCTTGGCATGGCAACTCCCTAGGCGACAGCGAGACCTCATTAGCCTCAGGCGTCACAGTATTCCCGCGCGTTGCTTTTGCAACGGGGAATGAGGGAATTAGACCAGGCGAATTCCCGCTAGCGTTTACCGAACGTGCGCAGGCGCAGGCTGTTCCACACCACGAAGAACGAGCTGAACGCCATGGCCGCGGCGCCGATCAGGGGATTCAGCAGGCCGGCGACGGCGACGGGGATCGCGGCGACGTTGTAGCCGAAGGCCCACACCAGGTTCGTCTTGATGGTTTTCAGCGTGGCGCGGGCGAGGCCGAGCGCGTCGGGCACCGCGGAGAGCTCTTCGCGCATCAGGACGATATCGGCCGCGCTCTGCGCCACGTCGGTGCCCGTGCCCATCGCCAGGCCCAGGTCGGCGGCGGCGAGGGCGGGGCCGTCGTTCACGCCGTCGCCCACCATGGCGACCTTCCGGCCCGACGCCTGCAGCTCCCGCACCGCCGCGACCTTCCCGTCGGGCAGCACGTCGGCGCGCACGTCGTCGATGCCGACGAGCGCCGCGACCTTGGCCGCCGCGGCGGCGTTGTCGCCGGTGAGCAGCACCGTCCGGATCCCGGCCTCGTGCAGCCGCGCGACGGAGGCCGCCGCATCCGGCTTGATCGTGTCGGCCACCTCGAGGACGGCGGCGACGGCACCGTCGACCTCCACCACGGCGACGGTCCGGCCCGCCTCGGCGGCGGCCTCGACCGCCCCGGAGAGCACGCCCGGCGCGACGAACCGCGGCGATCCGACGCGCACGGCGGCACCGTCGACGACGCCGGTGGCGCCGAGGCCCGGCACGGCCCGGAAGTCCTCGACCGCGGGCAGGTCGCCCCCGGCGCGCGCGACGACCGCCCGGGCGACGGCGTGCTCGGACGCCGCCTCGACGGCGCCGGCCAATCGCAGCACGGCGTCCTCGGTGAATCCCGGCGCGACGCTCACGCCGGCCACCGAGAGCACGCCGGTGGTCACGGTGCCGGTCTTGTCGAAGACGACGGTGTCGATGGTCTCGGTGGCTTCGAGCGCCTGATGCCCGCGGACGTAGACGCCCAGCTGCGCGCCGCGGCCGGAGGCGACCATGAAGGCGACGGGCGTGGCGAGCCCCAGCGCGCACGGGCAGGCGATCACGAGCACGGCGATCGCGGACTTCACCGCGCTGTCGATCCCGCTGCCGATCAGCCAGCCCGCGAAGGTGAGTGCGGCGATGGCGAAAACGCACGGCACGAAGACGGCGGAGACCCGATCGGCGAGGCGCTGCATCCGCGCCTTGCTCGCCTGCGCGTCCTCGACGAGCCGGAGCATCGCGGCGAAAGTGGTGTCCTCCCCGACGGCGGTCGCGCGGACCGTCAGGCGGCCGTCCTGGCAGACGGTGCCGCCGACGACGCGGTCGCCCGGGCCCGCGGGCACGGGCCGGGACTCGCCGGTCATCGCCGAGTTGTCGACGAACGCGGAGCCGGACTCGACGACGCCGTCCGTCGCGATCGTCTCGCCGGGGCGCACCACGAAGAGCTGCTCCTCGCGCAGCTCGCCGACCGGGATGCGCAGCTCGGAACCGTCGCGGACCAGCACCGACACCTCGCGCGCGCCGCGCGTGGCGAGCTCGCGCAGCGCGGACGCGGCCTTCGCGCGCGCCGACGCCTCGAAGTACCGGCCCGCGAGCACGAAGACGGTGACGCCCATCGCGACCTCGAGGTAGATCGGGTCGGACTGGATGATCGCGTTCCAGAAGCCGTGCGGATCCGGGCGCTGCCGGCCGGGCGTGAGCACCGTGACCACCGACCAGGCGGTGGCGGAGATGATGCCGACCGAGACCAGCGTGTCCATGGTCGCGGCGCCGTGCCGCGCTCCCTGGAAGGCCCGCTTGTGCAGCGGCCAGGCGCCCCAGGTCACGACGGGCAGGCTCAACGCGAGCAGCACCCACTGCCAGCCGGTGAACCGCGTCGACGGGATGGTCGCGAGCACGATCGACAGATCCGCGGCGGGCACGAACAGCACCAGCGAGACGATCAGCCGGCGCAGCACGTCGCGGCGCTCGCGCTCCTCGGCGAGGATCGCGCGGCGCGGGTTCGGGGACTTCGGCGCGGCGGTGTACCCCGCAGCCTCGACGGTCCCGGTCAGCTGCTCGACGCTGACCGTCGGCGCGTGCTCGACGGTGGCCGTCCGCGTCGCCAGATTGACCACGGCGCGCACCCCGTCGAGCTTGTTGAGCTTGCGCTCCACCCGCCCGACGCACGCGGCGCACGTCATGCCGCCGACATCGAGGAAGGTGCGTTGCGCCTGCTCCGGCTGCGCGGCCGGAGCGGGGGCCTGGTCGAGATCAGTCACCCCTCCAGTATCCACCTCGGCGCACCGGGTCCGAAAACGTGAAAGGCCTTGATACCGGCTCCCGGAATGGGGGGAGGAGGGGGAGCCGGTATCAAGGCTCAATCACGCAGCCGCCGACGTGGGGGGAGACGTCATATGGCGGCCGCAGAACCCACGATACGGGGTATACGCGTACGGGTGCCACCTTTCGTGACATGCGTGTTCGCGTGCGACTGCAACTGCCAACGCTTGTTGTCGCTAACGACGGGCGAGCGCGGACCGCAGGACGTCGAGCGCGGCGTCCACGTCGACCCGCGCGTCGGCGCTCACGCCGACGGTGTTGAGGAAGCCGTGGAGCGCTCCCGGCGCGAGCTGGGTCGTGGCGTCGACGCCGGCGTCGCGCAGCCGCTGTGCGTAGGCCGCGCCCTCGTCGCGCAGCGGGTCGAACCCCGCTACCACGACGTGCGTGCGGCCGATGCCGGCGAGGTCGTCGGCGTGCCGCAGGTCGAACTTCGGGTCGGTGTCCTGGCCCGGCTCCGGCGTGTACAGCTGCCGGAAGTACTCGATGTCGTCCTTGGTGAGGAAGTAGCCGCTGGCGAAGGTGTCGCGACTGCGGTTCGCCGGATCCGCACCGGTCACGGGGTAGAAGAGGAGCGAGAACGCGGGCTGCGCGCCGCCGGCCAGTGCCAGCTCGCGGGCGGCGACGCCCGCGAGGTTGCCGCCCGCGCTGTCGCCCGATACCGCCACCCTGGTGGGGTCGGCGCCCAGCTGGTCGGCGTGGGCGAGCGCCCACGCCGTGGCGGCGACGGCGTCGTCGGCCGCCGCGGGGAAGATCGCCTCGGGCGCCAGCCGGTAGTCGACGGACAGCACCCGCACGCGAGCCCGATCCGCGATGTAGCGGCACGGTGCGTCGTGGGAATCCAGATCACCGAGGACGAAACCGCCCCCGTGGAAGAAGACGACCAGCGGCGAGCCCGCCTCGAGCCCGGCCGGCGTGTACAGCCGTGCCGGGAGGGGGCCTTCGGCACCGTCGACCATGAGACCCCGGACGCCGACCGACGGCGCGGTGCCCGCGCCGACGACCTGGCTCAGCTTGAGCATCGAGGCGCGGGAGAAGTCGACGTCGCGGGCACCGGAGAGCCCGTCGACCCCCTGCAGGCCCAGCAGCAGGAGGGTGATCCGCGAATCCAGGTCCAGCTCGTTGCCCTCGACGGTCTGCGGGGTGCCGAGGCGCTGCTTGACATGCGCGGGCAGCCCGAACAGCATCTTCGCCGCCCCCGCGACGAGCGGGGTCGGGATCTGCAGGGCCAGCTTCTGGAGGACTTCGGTGAGCGCCATGGCACTGATAGTAGGACGCGGATCACGTATCAGCGCCGCGGCGGCGGCCGTCTCAGGTGTCGCGCGGGCCGTGCTTGGCGATGTAGGCGGCGTGCAGGTCCGCCTCCTTCTCGCGGGCGATCACGTCGACGAGGTCGGGGTCCAGCCCGTGGTGGCGCAGCCGGCCGCGCCGGTAGATCTTGTTCAGCGCGATCGAGAAGTAGACGAACGGGATGAAGATCGGCAGGGTCATCGTCGCCCGGTTCAGCACGGAGGTGTCGATGAACCAGAACGGGACCAGGATCAGCAGACAGGGGATCGCGAAGCGCACGACGGTCCGCAGTGCGGCACGCGGGCCCGCGAGGTCGTTCGCCACCCACTCGTGCATCGACGGCGGCAGCACCGTCCTGCCGTAGGAGTACAGGACGTACTGCACGGGGTTGGGCTTGCTCGGACCGTCGTTCATACCTCCATGGTCCCACTGCGCCTAGAATCGGACGTTGTGAGTCCCGGCAGAAACGATCAGACCGCGCAGAGCATCTTGTCTGCAGCGGTGTCGAGCATCGGCAGCGTCGGCATTTCGCGGACCACGATGGAGAACGTCGCCAACCTCGCGGGCATCGGCGTGGCCACCGTCTACCGGCGTTTCAACCGGAAGGACAACCTCGTCCAGCAGGCCATCCGGTACGAAGCCGAACAGCTGCTCAAGACGGTGGAACAACAGGTGCAGGGGCTGGGCTCCGTCGAGGAGGCGCTCACCGAGGGCTTCGTCGCCTTCCTGCGCGAGGCGCATCGTCGGCCGCTGATCCGCGGCATCGGCGACGGCAACGTCGTCGTCGGCCTGCCGATGATCGCGCAGGGCGGCGGCATGGTCATCGAGATCGGCCGTGAGTTCGCCGCCAACATCATCGCGGGTTTCCAGTCGAGCGGCGACCTGCCGGAGTTCGACCCGAAGCCGATCGCCGAGATCTTCGCGCGCGTCGGGCACTCGGTGCTCCTCGCGCCCGACGGTCTCATCAGCTTCGACGATCCCTACACCGCGGGCCGCGTCGTCCGCGAGTGTCTGATGCCCGCGATCGCGGCGCAGGCCGCGGCCGCGAGCGGCTCGGCATCGGGCGGCGCGCAGTGATCCGTCCGGCGACGCCCGCCGACGTGCCGGAGATCCTCACGATGATCGCCGAGCTCGCCGCGTACGAGAAGGAACCCGACGCCGCGGTCGCCACGGCCGAGCAGTTGCACGCCGCGCTGTTCGGGCCGGCGCCCGCCGTCTTCGCGCTCATCGCCTCCGAGCCGGGGCCGGCCGACGATGCGGTGCGCCGCCCCGGCGGAACCGAGACGGTGGTCGGGATGGCCGTGTACTTCCGCACCTTCTCCACCTGGACCGGGACCCACGGCATCTGGCTCGAGGACCTCTACGTCCGGCCCGGCGCGCGCGGCGGCGGCCACGGCAAGAAGTTGCTCGCCGCCCTCGCGCAGGAGTGCCGCGACAACGGTTACGCCCGGCTCGAGTGGACCGTCCTCGATTGGAACGCCCCCGCGATCGGCTTCTACCGGTCGATCGGCGCGGTGCCGATGGAAGAGTGGACCACGCAACGACTCACGGGCGAGAGCCTCGGGGCCCTGGCCGCGCAGGCCGACGGTGCCGTCCGCGCCGGCGGGGCCTGATGGACGTCTTCGAGGCGATCCTGCGCCGGCGCGACGTGCGCAACGAGTTCTCGGGCGAGCGGATCGACGAGGAGCGGCTGGTACGGATCCTCGGCGCCGCGCACAGCGCGCCCAGCGTCGGGAACACCCAGCCCTGGGACTTCGTCGTCGTCCAGGATCCGGAGACGCTCGAGCGGTTCGCCGGGCACGTCGGCGAATGCCGGGAGGACTTCGCCCGCTCGTTGCCGCCGGACCGCAAGGACACCTTCAACCCGATCGTCATCGAGGGCATCGAGTCGTCCCGCACCGGCGTCGTCGTCACCTACGATCCGACCCGCGGTGGCACCCACATCCTCGGCCGGCACACGATCGACGAGACCGGCCGACTGTCCGTGGCCCTGGCCATCCAGAACCTGTGGCTGGCCGCGACCGCGGAGGGCATCGGCGTGGGCTGGGTGTCGTTCTACCGCGAGCCCTTCCTGCGCGCCCTGGTCGACGTCCCCGAGCACGTCCACATCGTGGCGTGGCTGTGCGTGGGCCCCGTGACCGCCCTGCAGACGGTGCCCGACCTGGAGCGATTCGGTTGGCGCGAGCGTCGCCCGCTGTCCGAGGCGATGCATCGGGAGCGTTACCCGGACGGGGATGTCAGGAAGCATCGTTAGACTCGCATGTAATCAGCGAGGGGACGATTCAGTGAGCATGTTCAACGAGCGCGTCGGCCGGCGCGCGGTCCTGGTCGGTGCCGCCGCGGCGGTGCCCCTGGTGGCCGCAGGCTGCACGATCGGCGATCTGACCGGTGGCGGCACGAGTGCTGGGCCCTCCACGCCCCCGCCCGACCCGGCGGAGGTGACGGTCGCCCCGGCCGACGGCGCGCAGGCCGTCAGCCCGATCACGCCGGTCACGGTGACGATCGCGAAGGCCGTCCTCGGTTCGGTCACGCTCACCGACGCCAAGGGCGTCGCCGTGGAGGGCGCGCTCTCGACGGACATGCTGACCTGGAAGGCGTCGAAGCCGCTCGAGTACAACGCGCAGTACACGCTGGTCGCGAAGTACGAGACGCTGGGGCAGCAGCGGGAGAAGCGGACCACCTTCTCCACCGTCACCGTCGACGACACCAACAAGACGCTGCCCTACTTCGAGAACACGGGCGGGATGTCGCTCAACGACGGTGCCGTCTACGGCGTCGGGCAGGTCGCGGTCGTCCATTTCGACGAGCCGATCAAGGACCGGGCCATGGCCCAGAAGCTCCTCAAGGTCACGACGACCCCGCCGGTCGAGGGCGCGTGGATGTGGACCACCGACAAGACGGTGGCGTGGCGGCCGAAGGACTACTACCCGTCGGGCACCAAGGTCTCGATCCAGGTCAACGCCTTCGGCAAGGAGGTCAGCCCCGGCCTCTGGGGTGAGAAGGACATCGCGATCACGTTCTCGATCGGCGAGTCGCACGTCTCCATCGCCGACGACAACACCAAGCAGGTGCAGGTTTTCGTGAACGGCCAGATGGTGCGGTCGATGCCCACGTCGATGGGGCAGGGCGGCAACGAGGTCATCAACGGCCAGACCTTCCACTTCTGGACGCAGCGCGGCGTCTACACCGTCCTCGACAAGGCGAATCCGGTGATCATGGACTCGTCGACCTACGGCCTGCCGATCAATTCGCGGCTGGGCTACAAGCAGAGCATCGGCTGGGCCACCCGGATCAGCAACGACGGGATCTACCTGCACGCCCTCGACAACATCGGCGCGCAGGGCGTCCGCAACGAGTCGCACGGCTGCCTCAACCTGAGCCCCGCGAACGCGCAATGGTTCTTCGGGCTCTCGCAGCCCGGCGACGTCGTGGAGGTCCGCAACACCGGGGGCCCCGCGCTGGAGCAGTGGCAGAACGGCGACTGGTCCGTGCCCTGGGCCACCTGGGTCGCGGGGAGCGCTCTCCCGCGCGGCGATCAGGGCGAGGCGCCGGAGACCACGTCCGCGGCGCCCTCGCCGTCGACGGTGCCGCCCTCGGGTACCGCCGGAGGCTGATCCCGCGGCGACGCGGGTGCGGTCGTCCCCCGCGCGAAGCCGCCTCCTCCACGGGAGCCGCGGCGCTTACGCGACCACGGCGGACCGTCGGCCGCGGAGGCCGATCCAGGCGGCACCCAGGCAGGCCGCGGCCACGGCGGCGGCGAACCAGGGGAAGATCGTCGCCGTGCTGTACTGCGTGGCGAGGTAGCCGGCGATCACGGTGGGCACGCCCATCGCGAGGTAGCCGAGCAGGTAGTAGGCACTCATCACCTGGCCGCGCGCGTGCGCGGGGGCGACGGAGCCGAGGTGCCGCAGCGAGCCGCCGAAGGCCAGGCCGAAGGTGGCGCCGAGCAGGACCGTGTCGACCACGATCAGCCAGGTGTGGCCGTAGCGGACCGCGACCACGGCGAGGATCAGCGACGCGGCGAGGCCGACGTCGCCGACGATCGCGGTCGGCTTGGCCGGGTACCGGCCGCCGATGAACTGCGAGACCGCTGAGGCCAGCGCCATCACGGCGACGAGGCCGCCGGTGAAGATCACCGAGCCGTGCCCGGTCACGTGCTGCACCAGCGCGGGATAGAGGCTGAGGAAGACGCCGAGCACCGACCAGGCGGTGATGATGCCGATGCCGGAGAACCAGAAGTCGGCGGTGATCTCTCCGGGCACGCCGGGGCGGCTGAGCCGGACCCGCTCGCCCGTGCGCCCGACGTGCGGTTCGATCAGCGCGATGACGCCGAGCAGGATCGCGAGCACCACGACGCCCATCGTCACGAAGGGCGTGCGCAGCGGATGCGGCGCGTACTGGGCGACGGCCGCGGCGCCGAGCGCGGTCGCGGCGATGCCGATGTTGAGGGCGACGCCGGACAGCATGCCGTTGCGGGCGCCGTCGGTGGGCCGGACGTCGAGCAGGGCCGCGCCCGCGACCACGGTGATCGAACCGATGGCGGCGCCGTGCAGGAACCGCGCCAGGATCAGCTGCCATTCGGCACCCGCGAACAGGAACAGGAGCAGCCCCGCGAGGATGGTCCCGACGGCGGCGAGCAGGACCGGCTTGCGGCCGATGGCGTCGGAGATCGGGCCGACGGTCAGCGCCGCGCCCAGCGCGCCGATCGCGTAAACCGCGAAGACGACGGTGGTCGACAGCGCCGACATGTGCCATTGCTGCTGGTAGAGCGGGTACAGCGGGGACGGCAAGCCGGAGACGCCGAGGGCCAGCGCGAGCAGGGTGAGCAGGAGAGCGAAGGACCAGCGCTGCGGGTGGATGTGCGTCGACGGTGCCGCGACCTGCTGCGCCAGACTCATGCTCGCCTCCGGGTGTATCGTCGAGGTTCGACGATCATCGAACCGTTGCCAACGGTACACCCGGTTCGACGAAGATCAAACCGTTGTCTCAGGGAACGAGAATCATGACCGACGCCACCGCCACTGCCGCCGTCCCGCTGCACACCGTGCTGAGCGCGCTGGCCGATCCGGTGCGGCTGGAGATGGTGCGGCGCCTGCACCGCGAGCAGCGCCCGCTCGCCTGCGCCGAGCTCTACGACGGGGTCACCAAGGCCACGGCCAGCCATCACTTCAAGGTGCTGCGCGAGGCGGGGCTCACCCGTCGGGACGATCTGGGCGCGACGGCCCGCCAGTTGTTGCTCGTCGACGAGGTGAACGCGGCGTACCCCGGTCTGCTCGATTCGGTGCTGGGAGCCGCTGAGCGCGAGGCGACGTCGCGAGAAGCACCAGCCACAGCGTGAGCGAGAGCACCTGTCCGCGCTGCGCCAGCCCGAGGTAGAGCGCCGGCTCCAGCATCGCGGCCAGCGTCCACGCGGTGGTCACCAGGTACAGCGCGCCCAGGGCCAGCGGGATCCGCGCACCGTCGAAGCCGCTCCCCGAACCGTGTCGGCTCGACCGGCGCCACAGCCCCCACCCGAGCACCGCGACGACACCGCCGAAGCCCGCGATCCCCGATGAGACGGCGTGCCCGACGTGCGTGAGGGGCACCTGCCCGGCGGCCTCCCGGGCGGCGCAGGCGGCGTCGGCGGTCGGGGTGCACGACAGCGGCATGAGGGCGTCGCACATGGTCGCGGCCCCCAGGATCAGCAGGCCGGCGAGTGCGGCGAGGGCCAGCCGCGGCACCGGCCGGGCGGCGCGGTGGGCGAGCACGGCCGCGACGACGAAGGCCGTGCCGGCGAGCAGATCGGTGGCGCGGAAGAGCAGGGCGTGCGGCTGGCCGGCGGCGCCGGCCTCGCTGACGTAGGAGTACAGCGGGCTCAGCCCGGAGCCCAGGAGCGGTGCGATGATCCAGGCCGAGTAGAGCGCGGTGCCGGCGAGCAGGATGAGTCGGGCGCGGCGCATGGGCACCACGCTACCGAGAGCGGAGTTCGCGCAGGTAGGCGTTGTACGCCTCGCGCTCGTCCTCTTCCCGACGGTCCGCGCCCGCCCGGGCGGCGTCGCGCCGCTCGGACCGCCGCCAGCGCAGCGCGAAGAGGCAGGTCGTGATCATCGCGATCGGCTCGCCGTAGGACCACGCGAGCGCGCCGGCGATGGACTGATCGCGCAGCGGGTCGATCCCCCAGGACGCCGGCGGCGCGGCGAAGAGCGCGACCATCGGGGTGGTCGCCATCATCAGGATCACGCCGATGAAGACGTGCAGCGGCATCTCGATGAAGATGTCGAAGAAGCGCATCAGCCAGGAGTCGCGGCCGGGGAGCGGCCCGATCGACAGGATCGGGATGATGAACAGCAGCCCCGCGCCGAGGAAGAAGACCTGCAGCGCGGTGTGGCCGAGCCAGGTCCCGCCGATCGCGTCGACGACGCCGCCGAGGTAGACGCCGTAGTAGCTCGCCAGGAACAGCGGGATGGTGAAGCCGGAGTGCAGCAGGATCCGCGGCGCGCGGCTGCGCAGCAGCCCGAGCGCCGCCGCCAGCACGATGCGGCCGAGGCCGCGGTGCGGCGTGGCGCGCAGCAGGAGCACCCCGGGCGCGCCGCCGACGATCAGCGGCGGCACCAGGATCGACAGCGTGAGTTGTTGGAACATGAATGCGCTGAACAGATGCCAGGAGTAGGCCTCGATGCGCAGCCCGGTGACGCCGGCCAGCACCACGCAGCCGAGGAGGAAGCTCACCACGCGCGCGAGCGGCCACCGTCGTCCCCGGCGCCGCACCGTCCGTACCCCCAGCAGGTACAGCGCGGCCGCGATCGCCGCCGCCAGTGGGAGCACCGGGAGAGCGGGCGGATCCCAGCCGAGCATGCCCAGGATCGACGGTGCGTCGACCGGTGGATCAGGAATCAGCACATGCGCATATTACTATATGAAGCATGACCACTCACAAGGTACTGGTGATCGAGGACGAACCCGCCCTCGCTCGGCTGACGCAGGAATACCTGGCGCGCGACGGTTTCGACGTGACGACGGCGGCGGACGGCGAACGCGGCCTGGCGCTCGCGCGGGAGCTGGATCCGGCCGTGATCCTGCTCGACATCGGCCTGCCCCGCATCGACGGGCTGGAGGTGTGCCGCGCCGTCCGCGCCTTCAGCGATGCCTACGTCATCATGCTCACGGCGCGCGGCGACGAGCTCGACACGATCGTCGGCCTCTCGGTCGGTGCCGACGACTACCTGGTGAAGCCCTTCAGCCCGCGCGAGGTGGTGGCGCGGGTCCGGGCCATGCTGCGCCGCCCGCGCACCCTGCCCGACGGTGCCGGCGCCGCCGCGGCCCGGCGGTTCGGTGAGCTCGTCATCGACCCGCTGGCCCGCGAGGTCACGGTGGGGCAGCGCGTCGTGGAGCTCACCGCCACCGAGTTCGACGTGCTCGCAACCCTCGCTCGCAGTCCCAACATCGCCTTCTCGCGCGGGCAGCTCATCGAGGCGATCTGGGGTGCCGGCTGGGTCGGCGACGAGCGCCTCGTGGACGTGCACGTGGGCCGCGTGCGCCGCAAGCTCGGCGACGACGCCGCGGATCCGCGGTACGTGCGCACGGTCCGGGGCGTGGGCTATCGGATGGGGCCCGGGTGAGGTCCGTGGGGGATGTCGGGATGGGCGCCCGGATGGGCGGCATGCTCATGGCCGTCTCGCTGGGCACGCTCGCCGTGACGGCCGTCGTCGACTTCGTGGTGTGGCCGCTGATCCTGGGGCGGACGGGCACGGTCTCGGTGAACGTGCTCGCCGTGGTCCTCGGATTCGGTTGCGCGGTGGCCTTCTCCATCGGGGCGAGCGTCTTCATCGCGCGCCGGTTGGGGCGCACCATGGCGCGACTGGAACGCGCCGCGCGCCAGGTGGCCGACGGCCGCGCGGGCGTGCGGGTCGCGCCCGTCGGGCTCGGACCCGAGGCCGACGGGCTGGTGTCGGCGTTCAACGACATGGCGGTGCAGCTCGAATCCGGCGATCAGTCGCGGCGGCGGCTGCTCGCCGACCTCGCGCACGAGATCCGCACGCCGGTGAGCGTTCTCGACGGCTACCTCGAGGGCATCGCGGACGGCGTGGTCGAGCCGGATGCGGAGACCCTCGCGATGCTCCGCACGCAGACCACCCGCCTGGCGCGCCTCACCGACGACGTGCTGTCCGTCTCGCACGCCGAGGAGGGCGCGTTGAACCTGCGGCCCAGCGCCGCCGATGTGGTGGAGGTCCTCGAGGCCGCGGCCGCCGCGGCGGCGCGGGCCTACGCCGAGAAGGGGGTCCGGTTGCACGTGCGGATCGGCCCGGGTGCCCACCGCACGATCCGCGCCGACCGCCAGCGGCTCGACCAGGTGCTCGCGAATCTGTTGTCGAACGCGCTGCGGCACAGTGACTCCGGCGCGGTGGTGGAGCTTCAGGCCGACGGTCAGCCGCACCGCCGGATCCGGATCGCGGTGGTCGATCACGGCGACGGCATCGCCGCTGAGCACCTGCCGTGGATCTTCGAGCGCTTCTACCGCACCGACGTCGCGCGCGATCGCGACCACGGCGGCAGCGGGGTGGGGCTCACCATCAGTCGCGCCATCGTGACCGCGCACGACGGGCACATGTGGGTCGAATCCGACGGACCGGGCCGCGGCGCCGTCTTCGCCTTCACACTCCCCGCGCCCTGATCGCACCTTCACGGAACCTTCACGACGTCGCGGCGGAGCGGCCACACCACGCCGCCACAGTGGTGCCCATGCAGGAGAAACTCAGAGACATCGCGCGTTTCGACGGGCCGTCGTCGATCGTCGTCTTCCTCGTCGCGCTGCCGCTGTCCCTCGGGATCGCGCTGGCCTCGGGCGCCCCGCTCATGGCGGGCCTCATCGCGGGCGTGATCGGCGGCATCGTGGGCGGCCTCCTGGGCGGCTCTCCGCTGCTCGTGAGCGGACCGGCCGCCGGCCTCACGGTGGTGGTGGCGGAGCTCATCGCGACCTTCGGTTGGAAGGTCACCACCGCGATCACCGTCGCCGCCGGCCTGGTGCAGATCGGTCTGGGGCTGAGCCGGATCGCCCGTGCGGCGCTGGCGATCTCCCCGGTCGTGGTGCACGCCATGCTGGCCGGCATCGGCGTGACCATCGTGATCCAGCAGGTGCACGTCCTGCTCGGTGGCTCCTCGCGCAGCTCGGTGCTGCAGAATCTCGCGGAGCTGCCCTCGCGGATCGGCGCCCTGCACTGGCCGGACCTCGCCGTCGGGCTCGTGGTGATCGGTGTGATGGTGCTCTGGCCGAAGCTGCCCGCGGCCTGGCGCCGCGTCCCCGGTGCGCTCGTCGCCGTCACCGCGGCGACGGTCCTGTCGCTCGTCGGCGATATGAACGTCGAGCGGATCCGCCTGAACGGCTCCATCATCGACGCGATCGGGCTGCCGGCCATGCCGACCGGCAACTGGGGCGCCGTGGCGCTGGGCGTGCTCACCGTCGCGCTCATCGCCAGCGTCGAGTCCCTCCTGTCCGCGGTCGCCACCGACCGCATGCACGACGGCGCCAAGACGAACCTCGACCGCGAGCTCGTCGGTCAGGGCGCGGCCAACACCGTCTCCGGGCTGCTCGGCGGCCTGCCCGTGACCGGCGTCATCGTGCGCAGCGCCACCAACGTCGCCGCCGGCGCGCGCACCCGCTGGTCCGCGGTCCTGCACGGCGTGTGGCTCCTCCTCTTCTCCGTCGCGCTGTCCGGCCTCGTCGAGAAGATCCCCACCTCCGCGCTCGCCGGCCTGCTCATCGTGATCGGCGTGCAGCTGGTGAAGATCTCCCACATCCGCACCGCCCGCCGCACCGGCGACCTGCTCGTCTACGCCGTCACCATCGGGGGCGTGCTGTTCCTCAACCTGCTCGAGGGCGTGCTCGCAGGGCTCGTCGTCGCGCTGGTCCTCGTCCTGTGGCGCGTCGCGCGGGCCCACATCGAGGCCGTGGTCGACGGTGCCGGGCGCTGGCACGTCACCGTCGACGGGACGCTGTCCTTCTTCTCCCTGCCCCGCCTCACCCGGGTGCTCGCGGCCGTCCCGCCCGGACAGGACGTCGCGATCGAGCTCACCGTCGACTTCCTCGACCACGCGGCGGCCGAGGAGATCCAGGAGTGGGCGCGCCGTTACCGAGCGGCCGGCGGCACCGTCACCGTCGACGACCTGGGCGGCGCGGCGCTCGACGTGGCCGCCACCCGCACGCCGCGGCGCATCACGGAACGCCCGGCCGAGCGTGGTCTGCTGCCGTGGCGTGCGCATGCCCGGGGCGGCCTCGCGGACGGCATCGCCCGCTACCACCGGCGGCACGCGGCGCTGCTGAGCGACGACTTCGACCAGCTCAGCGGCGGCCAACGACCCGAGGCGCTGTTCCTCACCTGCGCCGACTCCCGGGTCGTCCCGAACGTCATCACCGGCAGCGGCCCGGGCGACCTGTTCACCGTGCGCAACGTGGGCAACCTCGTCCCCGCCCCGGGCACCGACCCGTCGATCGAGGCCTCGCTGGCCTACGCCGTAGACCAGCTCGCGGTGCGCCAGATCATCGTCTGCGGGCACTCGGCCTGCGGGGCGATGGGAGTCGCACTCTCCTCGCCCCCGGTGCCGCCGACGATCGAGCGCTGGATCGCGCACGCGGCACCGACGACCGCGGCCTTCCGCGCCGGGCACCCCGTGCGGGCGGCGGCGGCGGACCTCGGCTTCGATGCCGCCGACCAACTCTCCCTGGTCAACGTCGCCGTCCAGGTGGCGGCGGTCGCGGAGCATCCGCTGGCGCGCGCCGCGGTGGCGGCGGGGCGCATCGAGGTGATCGGCCTGTTCTTCGACATCGCGTCCGGCCGGGTGCTGCGCGTGACGGACTCGGCGGTCGTGGAGGCGGACACTCTCACCCACGCCTAGCGGCACGCCGGCGCGGCGCTGCGGAGCTCACCCCCGCGGCGCCGCGCATCTCGCGCGCAGCCGCGGCCGTCAGTGCTGCCGGGCGAGCGCGGAGAGCGTGTTCGCGAACTCCTCGGCGATCGCCAACTGCGCCCGCAACTCCGCACAGCGCTGCTGCGCGGCATCCGAGCACTGGTCGATGAAGGCCTGCGCGTCGGCGCGCACCTCGGGCGCCGCAGCGGGGTCGGCGAGCGTGTCCAACGCCGCGAGCAGATCCCGCATCTGCTCGAGCGTGAAGCCGAGCGGCTTCATGCGCCGGATCACGAGCAGGCGGTCGACGTCCGTGGCGGTGTAGAGGCGGAATCCGCCCGGGCTGCGCTCGGACGGCGTGACCAGCCCGACCTCGTCGTAGTGCCGGATCGTCTTGAGCGAGAGGGCGGTGGCCTCCGCAACCTGTCCGATCTGCAGGAGCCGGCCGCTCTCCGGTACGTCAGCCATGGCCCGAGCCTAGTTCTCTCCGCCGAGGTGGCCGCTGAGACGGGCGTGCCGCTCCGCCGAGGCCGCGTCGAGCCCGACGAACTCGACCCTCGTGCCCTTACTGCGGTACTTGGTCTCGATCGCGTCGAGGGCCGCGACGGTGGAGGCGTCCCAGACGTGGGTAGCGGCGAGGTCGACGATCACGTGCGGCGGATCATTCCTGTAGTCGAACTGGTGCACCAGGTCGTTGCTGGAGGCGAAGAACAGCTCGCCCCGTACGCGGTAGGCGCGCGTGCCCGGGGTGTCGGACTCGACGGGGACGACCTCGGTGAAGTGTGCGACCCGGCGGACGAGGAGGAGCGTCGCGACGATCACGCCCCCGACGACGCCGTAGGCGAGGTTGTGGGTGGCGACGGTGATCGCGACGGTGACGAGCATGACCGCCGTCTCGCTGCGGGGCATGCGGCGCAGCGTCGCCGGGGCGATGCTGTGCCAGTCGAAGGTGCCGACCGCGACCATCACCATCACCGCCACCAGAGCGGCCATCGGGATCCGTGCGACGAGGTCCCCGAGTCCCACCACGAGGATCAGCAGGAACAGGCCGGCGAGGAAGGTCGAGATCCGCGTCCGCGCGCCGGAGCTCTTGACGTTGATCATCGTCTGCCCGATCATCGCGCAGCCGCCCATACCGCCGAAGAAGCCGGTCACCACGTTCGCCACGCCCTGCCCCCAGCCCTCGCGGGTCTTGTCGGAGTGCGTATCGGTGATGTCGTCGACGAGCTTGGCGGTCATGAGCGACTCGAGCAGGCCTACGAGGGCCACCGCGAGTGCGTACGGCGCGATCAGCCGAAGGGTGTCCAGGTCGTACGGTACGTCGGGGATCAGCCACTGGGGCAGCGTGTTCGGCAGTTCGCCCTCGTCGCCCACGTTCGGCACCGTGAGGCCGGCGATCATCGTGACCGCGGTCAGGAGGACGATCGCGACCAGCGGCGCCGGCACCGCGGTGGTGAGCCGCGGAAGGCCGACCATGATGAGCAGGCCGGCGGCGATCATCGGGTACACGAGCCACGGCACGCCGGTCATGTGCGGCACCTGGGCGAGGAGGATGAGGATCGCGAGCGCGTTGACGAATCCGACCATCACGGATCGTGGGATGAACCGCATGAGCTTCGCTACGCCGAGGGCGCTGAGCAGCATTTGCAGGACGCCCGCGAGAATGACCGTCGCGAGCAGGTAGTCCAACCCGTGCTCGCGCGCGATGGGGGCCACGACCAGGGCGACCGCGCCCGTAGCGGCGGAGATCATCGCGGGCCTGCCGCCCACGACCGCGATCGTCACCGCCATGGTGAAGGACGCGAACAATCCCACGCGGGGATCGACGCCGGCGATGATCGAGAAGGAGATCGCCTCCGGGATCAGTGCCAGCGCGACGACGAGCCCCGCGAGGGTCTCGGTCCTCAGGCGCTTCGGGCTGCGCAGCGCGGCCACGACGTCGCTGTCACGGAATGCCCGCATCACGTGTGCATCCACTGTCATCGATCGATCCTTCGTGCCTGGGGCGCACCGGGCGGCGCGTGCCGGGCGCGGGTGCGGGGAGGGATGGTGCGGGACGGGGACCGCCGCGCGACAGTCAGAACTCTACCCTCCCGTAAGGGAAGAGTTGGCGTCGAGGGTGCGTCGCGGTCGCGGATTGCGACACGGCTGTGACATTCGCGGGGCGGAACGGAGTCCGCCGGGCGACGATGGGGGACAATGCTCGGCGTCATGTTCGCAACCACACGCCCCTGGACCGCCGCGACGGCGGCCGTCGTCGCCGCGCTGGCGCTCGCCGGGCTCTACCTCGCGGTCGTCGTCACGCCGGCGGGCCAGCAGATCGACCACGAGCTCATGCGCACGCTCTCCGCCGCGTTCGGGGTGGAGAACCCCGTCGAGGGCGCCCTGGGCCGCTATCAGCTCCCGATGCTCGCCGTCGGCGGCCTGCTCGTGGCCGCGGTCGTCGCGAGCCGTCGCTCGAAGGCCGTCGCGGTCTCCGCCGCGCTCGTCCTCGTGGCCACGGTCGCGGGCGCCTTCATTCTCAAGGCCCTGCTGGAGCGCCCCTCGTTCGGCGTCGGACCCGAGCTCAACTCCTTCCCGTCGAACACCGTCGCCGTGGTCGCGGCGCTCGCGGTGATCCTGGTCGGCTCCGCCGCGCGCCGGTACCGGGCGGTGGCGATGCTCGTCGCGGCGGTCGTGGGCAGCGTCGTCTCGGTGCTCGTGGTCGCCCAACAGTGGCACCGGCCGGGCGATGTCCTGGGAGCATGGTTGGTGGCCGCGGCCGCCGCCGCGGTGGTCCGGGTCGGCCATGCCGCCTGGGTCTGGACCTCCGATGTGGAAGGGAGCCTCGCGGGTGGTCAGGCTGCTGCTCATCGAGGATGACCCGGCGATCGTCGACGCGCTGACGCTGTCGCTGGGCCGGCTCGATCACACCGTCGAGCACCTGGCCGCCGCCACGGACGACCTCGAGGAGCGGGTGGCCGACGCCGACGCCGTGATCCTGGACGTGGGCCTGCCCGGGGAGGACGGCTTCGCCGTCTGCCGCCGCATCCGTCGTTCCAGCACCGTGCCGATCCTCATGCTCACCGCCCGCTCCGACGACATCGACACCGTCGCCGGGCTCGAAGCCGGCGCCGACGACTACGTGGTCAAGCCCGTCAGCCCCCGCGTGCTGGATGCCAGGATCAAGGCCGCGCTGCGCCGGTCCGCGCCCGCGGATCCCGCGCCGGCACCGTCGGCGGAGCCCGCGACACCGTCGGCCGACGGTCCGCTGACCGTCGACCGGGCGGGCGCCGAGGTGCTGCGCGACGGCGAGCCCCTGCCGCTCACGCCCACCGAGAAGCGCCTGATGTACGCCTTCGCCGATCATCCGGGCCAGGTGCTCAGCCGTGAGCAACTCCTCGCGATGGCGTGGAATCAGGACTTCCTCGGGGACTCCCGGCTTGTGGACAACGCGATCCTGCGGCTCCGGCCGAAGATCGACCCGCCCGACGGGAGCAGCCACATCGAGACGGTGCGCGGCTTCGGCTACCGGTTCCGGCCGGCACCGTGACGGCGCGCGGCGCGCGGCGCCCCCTCATCGCGGGCCTGCGCGCCCGGATCCTCGCGATCATCGTCGTCGTCACCTGCCTCACGGCGGGCGTCACCGGGATCGCGGTGACGGTGGTGGTGCGGGACTGGGTCTATCAGGACGCGCAGGACGCCGTGCTCACGACCTTCCGGCACGACATGGAGACCTTCGAACGCACCCCCACGCGGTCGCGGGCGTGGCCGGACGGGGACGCACCGCCGGGGGCGCCGGCGGGAGGGGACCAGCCGCCCCGGTTCACCGCATTGGCGAGTGAGTACCTCGTCGAGGTCGACGGCGAGACGGTGCAGTGGGGGAGCGGTATCAGGCCGCAGGACATCCCGCGGTCCATGCGGTCGGAGCTGGTGGCGGTGCCGTCGCTGTACCGCTTCCAACGCATGTCGGACGGCCGCATGCTCGTCGCGCACAGCGTGAACCGGCCCGCGAACTTCGATGCCTCGAGCGTGGTGGTGTACGGCGTGCAGCCGCTCGAGGACGTGGGCTCGCGATTGAACCGCCTGACGATATTGCTGATCGTCGCGGTGGTCGGCAGCGCCCTGTTGGGCATCCTCGTCGCGCTGGTCGTCGCGCGAACGGTGATCCGCCCGCTCAGCCGGATCCAGGCGGTCGCCGCCCGGGTGACCGAGGGCGACGTCGAGGCCCGGCTTCCCGCCACCGAGGTGACCGAGCTGCGCGACCTCACCGAGACCTTCAACTCGATGCTCGACCGCCAGAGCGAGTCGATCGACGTCCTGCGCCGGCAGGACGCCCGCTCGCGGCGCTTCGTCGGGGACGTCTCGCACGAGTTGCGCAGCCCGCTCGCCGCGCTGGTCCCCGCGGCCGAGGTGTTGCGCGAGGAGGCCGCGTCGCTCGGCCCCGAGTCCGACTTGCGGCGCGCCTCCGAACTGGTCGCCTCCGAGGTCGACACCCTCGCCGAGCTCGTCGACGATCTCCTGGAGATGACCCGTCTCGACGCCGGTGCCGCGGAGGTCCGGCGCGCGCCCTTCGAGCTGGTCGGCGCGATCCGCGAGGCGCTCTCCGCACGCGGTTGGCGGTCCGTCGCGCTCGACGGTGTGCCCAGCCTCTCGCTCGAATCCGACCGGCGCCGAGTGGTCGCCGTGGTGACCAACCTGGTCGGCAACGCGGTGCGACACGGCGCTCCGCCCGTGACCGTCACCGTGACCGCAGCGCCCGACGGCACCGTCGTCGAGGTGCGTGACCACGGGCCGGGCGTGCCGCCCGGGGACGAGGAGCGGGTCTTCGGCCGGTTCGCGAAGGCCCAGGAGGCCCGCTCGCGCGGCACCGGCGGGGGAGCGGGACTCGGGCTGGCGATCGCCCGCGACAACGCGCGGCTCCTGGGTGGCGATGTCGATTACCGGCGCGACGGTGCGTCCACCGTGTTCCGCCTGTGGCTCGGCCGGTAAATTCGAGGGCATGCGCGTTGCGGTGATCGACTCCGGTTTCGGGATGGTCAACTACGCCGACGCCCTCTCCCGCGTCCGTCCCGATACCGAGCTGGTGCTCGCCCGCGACCCCGACAACATGCCCTACGGCCTGCTCGAGCCCGCGCGGATCTCCGAGTGCGTGGTGGCCATGGCAGCCGCGGCCGCGAAGTTCGAGGTCGACGCGATCATCGTCGCCTGCAACACCGGTTCGATGTACGCGCTCGAGGCCGCGCGGGCCCGGTTCGAGCCCGCGATCCCCGTGGTCGGCGTGGTGCCCGCCATCCGTCCCGCAGGGTCGACGGGGCGCCCCTTCGCCGTCTGGGCGACCGCCGCCGCCACGGTGAGCGACTACCAGACCTCCCTGATCGACGCCTTCGCCGACCCGGCGCTGGCGCACCGCATCCCCTGCTACGGACTGGCCGAGGCGATCGACTCGGGTTCACCGGAACGAGTGACGGCTGCGATCGACGCCGCCGCCGCGGCGACTCCGGTGGACATCGAATCGGTGGTGCTGGGCTGCACGCACTACGGGCTGGTCAGGGAACCGATCGTGGCGGCCCTGCGGGAGCGGACCGGCCGGGACGTCGTGGTCTTCGACTCGCCGGAACCCGTCGCGCGACAGGCCCTGCGCCGCCTCGGCGTGGAGCCCGGCGGACCGCCGGAGCTGGGCGACGTGGTGGCCGTGCTGGAGTCCGGCCGTCCCGGCGCGCTGCCCGCGGCCCTGGCCGCGTACCCCGCCGGGCGGCTTCTGCTGGAGCGATGCGGTCGCAGCGTGAAAACGCCATGACAAAAGAATCGCGATGAGATATATGCATGACCGCAACTCTCCTGTTATCCTGAGAGTGCACTGACCGCAGCTGACTCGCTCGCTGCGGTCAGTAGTCATTTGCAGGGCTTTTGATCTCTCAAGTTAGCCCGGCGTCTCTCAGGTGAAACGTCAAGTGTCTCAGTCAATGAGACGGGCCAGATCCGGATCCGTCAGGATCGAGTCGAGCAGAGCCATTGGGATCGCGAAGACCTCGCCCTCGGGTAGTTGCAGCACGAAGAGACTGCCGACTCGTCGGAAGCCCTTGATGTTCTCGCGGGCGATGATGATCGTGTTGATCCGGTTTTCAATGCGGATGCGCTGGGCATCGCTGCCCGCTGCCCAGCGCGTGCCCGCCCGCAGGACCTTCCGGTTCTGTCGCCACGCGGCGACGAGGCAGAGGAGGAGCACTTCGAGGCTCAGGCCGAGGAAGAAGCACCCGCCGATCAGGAGCCCCAGGGGCCATCCGCTACCGGTGGCGATGCAGACCGCGACGACGACCACGCCCACGATCAGGCCGATCACGAACGACCGTACCCAGAAGCGGCGCTGCCGCAGCACGGAGAGCGTCGCGCGGCGGAGGTCCCCTGGTCGCGCGACCCATTCCACCGTCAGTGGGGGCATCCGGTCTGCTCCCTCCGCCGACGTGCCGGAGGCAGGACCGCCCGGTTGCTGTTCGTTCATCACGAATGCAGTCTCACACAGCTGGTCTCGGGGCTCGAACGGAGGACCTGCCCGCCGCAGAGTCACGGACGGCAGCGTCGCCGCACAGACCGCAGCGCTGGTCCGCTACGCCGCCAGGTCCCGCCGCGACTCGGACAGCGTTGCGGCGATCAGCCCTACCGCCGCGATCACGACGAGCGCCACCGTGGCGCCGGTGAGCACCGTCGCCCCGGGCTGCGTCGCGACGTGCTTGAACGGCGAGATCTTCGCGACCCAATCGGGCAGCTTCAGCACGTCGGCGACCATCGTCGTCACGCACAGCGCCAGGACGATCCAGCCGACCGACGCCCAGCGGGCCGAGATCGCCCCGGCGAGCGCGGCGATCGCCGTGATCACCCACACCGCGGGGAGGGCGGCGAGCGCGGGCACGATGAGCTGGCGGCCCGCGGTGAGGGTGACCCCCACGCCCAGTGCGAGGCTCGCGATCGACGTGGCGACGACGGCCGCCGTCAGGTGCGAGACGTACCAGCGCACCCTCGGCACGGGACCGGAGAGCAGGTACTCGGCGCGGCCGGAGGTCTCCTCGGAGCACGCCGTGTTGACGATGGAGATGCCCAGCGCTGCGATCGCCATGCCCATGATGGAGAACTCGGCGCCGAAGAAGATGTCGAGCAGACTCGAGCCGGATCCGCCGAGCCGCTCCAGCATCTCGCGCGTCCCCGCATTGCCGGCCAGCGAGTCGATCGCGCTGCCCATGCCGCCGAAGGCGAGACCCACCGCGAGCATGCCGATGCTCCACCCGATGAGCTGACCGCGGTGCAGCCGCCACGTGAGCGCCTCCACCGAACCCAGCAGCGCGCTGCCGCGCTCGCGGCCCCGGCCCACGGGGATCAGGCCGGCACCGAGGTCGCGCTGGGCGGCGATGCGCAGCGCCACCGCGGTGAGCACCACCGAGGCCGCGAGCAGCAACAGGATCGGCCACGGCCGGTCGTCGGCGAAGGGCCGGATCTGCTGTGCCCACCCGAGCGGGGAGAGCCACGACTCCCATCCGGGCTCGGCGGGGAGCGTCCCGTCACTCCGGATGACGGAGACGTCGCCGACGGCCCGGAGCAGGTAGGCCGCGCCGAGGCCCACGGCGAAGAGGCCGCGTGCGGCCCGCGCTCCTTCCGTGAGTTGCGCGCACAGCAGTGCGAAGGCGGCGAAGACGATGCCGGTGAAGGTCCAGAGCGCGCCGAACATGATGCTGCCCTGCGCATCCGCACCCATCCCCACCAGTACCAGCGCGCTGAGCACGCCGATCGCGAGGCTGAGCACCGTCGACTCGATCAGGGCCGCGATCGGGGGAGCGGTGCGGTCGATCGCGGAGGCGCCCAACATCTCCCGGCGCCCGGACTCCTCGTCGGCGCGGGTGTGCCGGATGACGAGCAGGCCGGTGAGCAGGCCGAGCGCGGCCGCCATCATGACGACCATCTTGATCATGCCGACCGCTCCCGTCGTGGCGGAGTAGACAGGGCCGAACATGGCGACGAGCGAAGGATTCTCGCTCGCTGCGCGGGCGGCCGAGTCGAGCGAGGCCTGGTCGGCGTAGTTGGTCTTCGCCGTCGAGTACGCCGACGCGGCCATGGCCACGTACAGCAGCAGCCACACCACCAGCTGGATGCGATCGCGCCGCACCACGAGCCGGAGGGTGGCGGCGAGGCCGGTCATCGTACGGCCCCCGCGGTGTCGTAGTGGCGGAGGAAGAGCTCCTCGAGCGTGGGCGGGCGGCTGGTGAGCGACGTGGGGCCGGCGGCCGCGAGCTCGGTGAGAACCCTGCCGAGATCGGAGGATTCGACGCTGAACGAGATCCGGTCACCGTCGGCCTGGAGGTCGTGCACGCCGGCGGTTCCCGCGAGGTCGACGGGCCGCGCCAGTGTCGCCTCGACGCGGGTGCGGGAGAGGTGCCGGAGCGAGTCGAGCGAGCCGGTCTCGACGGTCGCGCCGTCCTTGATGATGGTGACGGTGTCGGCGACCCGGTCCACCTCGGAGAGGATGTGGCTGGAGAGCAGGATCGAGGTGCCGGCGGCCTTGGCCTCGGCCAGGCACTGCGTGAAGACCTCCTCCATGAGGGGATCGAGGCCGGATGTGGGCTCGTCGAGGATCATCAGCTCGGCGCGGGCCGCGAACGCCGCCACCAGCGCCACCTTCTGCCGGTTGCCCTTGCTGTACGTGCGGGCCTTCTTCGCGGGGTCGAGGGCGAAGCGCTCGATGAGCTCCGCCCGTCGCGCCTCGTCGAGGCCGCCGCGCAGGCGTCCCATGAGGTCGATGATCTCGCCGCCGGACAGGTTCGGCCACAGCGTCACATCGCCCGGGACGTACGCCAGGCGGCGGTGGAGCTCGGGGGCCTGTGCCCACGGATCCCCGCCCAGCAGTTCGACGGTGCCCGAGGTCTTCTTCAGGAGGCCGAGGAGGACGCGGATGGTGGTGGACTTGCCGGCCCCGTTGGGGCCGAGGAAGGCGTGGACCTCGCCCGGCGTCACGTGGAGGTCGAGGCCGGTGAGTGCGTGTGCGCTGCCGAAGGTCTTGGTGAGGCCCTCGACGCGGATGACTTCGGTTGTCATGGCGCCGACGCTACGCCCAGTTCACAAATTTGTGAAGTGTCTGAATTCTGGTATCGTGACCTGCATGGATGCGCCGGAATTCGTGGAGAACATGGCAGCCGCGTTCGTGGATGCGGGGATGCAGCGCATGGCTTCCCGGGTCTTCGCCGCGGTCCTCACGTCGCCGGAGGCCGCGCTCACACCGTCGCAGATCGCCGCACAGCTGCAGGTGTCCGCGGGTGCGGTATCGGGTGCGGTGAGGTACCTGGAGCAGACGAGCATGATCCGCCGCACGCACGTCCCGGGGTCGCGGCACAGTCTCATCACCCTCGGTGACGACATCTGGTACGAGGCCTTCGCCTCGCGCAATCCGATCCTGGAGCGGTGGCGGGACGTGGCGACCGAGGGGATCGAGGAACTCCCCGCCGGCGGCCCGGCCGCCGAGCGTCTGTCGGTGATGCGCGACTTCTTCGAGTTCATGATCACCGAACTCCCCGAGGTGATGGAACGCTGGCGCCGCATCCGGCTCGACAAGCACGGGTACTGAAGCGCGACACGTCAGCGGGATCCGGGCAACACGGACTCGTGGTGATGCAGCCGGGTGCGCCGGAACGATCGGCGCGATACTGGAGGCCGTCACATCGTCCCGCACGAAGGAGTTGCACCATGTCCGCACCCACCCCGCCCGGCGGCACCTTCGACCTCGGCGGCGACCTGACGGTCACGCGATTCGGATACGGCGCCATGCAGCTCGCGGGGCCGCACGTCTTCGGTCCGCCCGCCGACCGCGAGGCGGCGATCGAGGTACTGCACGACGTGATCGACCTCGGCATCACGCACATCGACACCAGCGACTACTACGGCCCGTTCGTCACCAACGAGATCATCCGCGAGGCCCTGCACCCGTACCCGGATTCCCTGCACATCGTCACCAAGGTCGGTGCGCGACGCGACGACACCGGCGGCTGGCCGCCGGCGCTCGAGCCCGACGACCTGCGCCGCGCCGTCGACGAGAACCTCGAGCGGTTGGGCCTCGACGTGATCGACGTGGTGAATCTGCGCGTCGGCGACTTCGACACCCCCGCGCCCGGGTCGATCGCGGAGCCCTTCACCGTGCTCGCGGAGTTGCAGCAGCAGGGCCTGATCCGGCACCTCGGCGTGAGCACCGTGACCGCCGAGCAGGTCGCCGAGGCGCAGTCGATCGCGCCCGTGGCGTGCGTCCAGAACTTCTACAACATCGCCCATCGCGTCGACGACGACCTGGTGGATTCCCTGGCGGCGCAGGGCATCGCGTACGTGCCCTACTTCCCGCTCGGCGGGTTCAGCCCGCTGCAGTCGGACGCGCTCAACGCGGTCGCGGCCCGGCTCGGCGCCACCCCGATGGCGGTCGCCCTCGCGTGGCTGCTGCAGCGCTCGCCGAACATCCTGCTGATCCCGGGCACCTCGTCGGTCGTGCACCTGCGGGAGAACATCGCCGGCGCCGCGCTGGAGCTCCCGGAGGACGCGCTCGCCGAGCTGGACGCGATCGGCGCGTCGTAAGTGTGTTGGATTGTGACCGCTGAGCGGACACGATCGCACACAGGGCGTCAGTAGTTCCGAGGTCCGGTTTCGTACCGGCCGGCTGCAACCAACCAGGTCACGGCCACGACGGCGATCGGGGTCACGCAGAGGATCGCGACCAGGACGTACAGCTGCATGACCGCCGCCGCCAGTGGCGAGGCGCCGCCCAGCACCATGCCGACGAACGCGCCGGGGATGGTGACCAGCCCGACGGTGCGCGTCTGGTCCAGGGCGGGGATCAGCGCCGTCGCGGCCGCCGCCCGCGTGAGCTCGAGCCGGATGAACAGCGGATCGAGTCCCAGCGCGAGACCCGCCTCCAGCTCGCCGCGCCGCGCGGCCAGCTCTTCCAGCGCGCGCTTCCCGCCGAGCCCGGCGCCGGCCATCGCCGCGCCGATCGCGCTGCCCGCCACGGGAATCACGGCGATCCCCCGCGCGGGAAGCACGCCGCTCACGATGAGCGCCACGGCGAGGACGGCCGCCGGGCCCGCGACGGCGACCGTCGTGACCGCGAGCTCGGAGCGCCGGGGCCGTCGCCCCACGATGCGCCGCGCCGCCGTCCAGCCGGCGGTGCCGCCCATGAGCACCACGAACGCCGCCGTGAACCACAGGCTCCGGACGATCAGGCTGAGCGCCATCCCCAGGACGGCCAGCTGGACGACCGCCCGCGCCGTGGCGCCGAGGATCGCGGGGCCGTATCCGGTGCGCCCCAGCCACGCCACCGCGGCGCCCGTCAGGGCGAGGGCGACGAGGGCGACGGCGAGCCCCGGGCCCACCGTGAGCAGCTCGCCCGGATCACTTCCGGTCACGTCCCGGAAACCTAGCCGAAACGAGGGCGCTCGGTGGCCTCTCCGCCGGATCGACGCAGGTCATGACCGGTAAGGTTGACCTTTCATTTGGTGATCGAGGAGTGGGAAACTACAGTTTCTGGTACAGCCAACGATGCCTGAGGTGATCTGCAGTCCCGATCGCCGAACCTTGAAGAACCCGTTCCGCCGTGAGGCGCTGCGTAGAGGCAGGTATTCGATGAGCCGATTCGTCCCCCCGGGCCCCCAGGGCCTGTACCACCCCGCGAACGAGCACGACGCCTGTGGTGTCGCCTTCGTGGTGGACATGCACGGACGCAAGTCCCGGGACATCGTCGACAAGGCCATCACCGCCCTGGTCAACCTCGAGCACCGTGGCGCCGCGGGCGCCGAGCCCAACACCGGTGACGGTGCGGGCATCCTGATCCAGGTCCCGGACCGCTTCTTCCGCGAGGTCGTCGATTTCGAGCTGCCCCATCAGGGCGCCTACGCCACGGGCATCGCCTTCCTCCCGCAGGCCGCCGCCGAGGCGACCGCCGCGGCCGAGGGCGTCGAGCGCATCGTCGCCGAGGAGGGCCTGTCGGTCCTCGGGTGGCGCGACCAGCCCACCGACGACGGCTCGCTGGGCGCGCTGGCCCGTGACGCCATGCCCACCATGCGCCAGGTCTTCATCGCCGGAACGGATTCCGACGGTGCGCCCCTCTCGGGCATGGACCTCGAGCGCCGCTGCTTCGTGATCCGCAAGCGCGTCGAGCGCGAGCTCGGCACCGACGGCGCCGGCGCGGGCTCGCAGGGCGAGGAGTCGGTGTACTTCCCGTCGCTGTCCGGCCAGACCTTCGTCTACAAGGGCATGCTGACCACGCCGCAGCTGCGCGGCTTCTTCGTGGACCTCCAGGACGAGCGCGTGGAATCCGCTCTCGGCCTGGTGCACTCGCGCTTCTCGACCAACACCTTCCCGAGCTGGCCGCTCGCGCACCCCTACCGGCGCGTGGCGCACAACGGTGAGATCAACACCGTCGGCGGCAACGAGAACTGGATGCGGGCCCGCGAGGCGCTGCTGGACGTCTCGGCCTTCGGCGAGGACGCCGGCGAGAAGATCTTCCCGATCTGCACCGAGGGCGGCTCCGACACCGCGCGGTTCGACGAGGTGCTCGAGCTGCTGCACCTCGGCGGCCGCAGCCTGCCGCACGCCGTGCTGATGATGATCCCCGAGGCGTGGGAGCGGCACCAGGACATGGACCCGGCCCGCCGGGCGTTCTACGAGTACCACTCCTCGCTGATGGAGCCGTGGGACGGGCCGGCCTCGGTCTGCTTCACCGACGGCACCGTCATCGGCGCGGTCCTCGACCGCAACGGCCTGCGCCCGTCGCGCATCTGGGTGACCAAGGACGGCCTCGTCGTGCTCGGTTCCGAGGTGGGCGTGCTCGACATCGACCACTCGGAGGTGGTCTACAAGACCCGCCTGCAGCCGGGCCGCATGTTCCTCGTGGACACCGCGCAGGGCCGCATCGTCTCCGACGAGGAGATCAAGAGCGAGCTGGCCGCCGCCGAGCCCTACCAGGAGTGGCTCGATGAGGGCCTGCTGCGCCTGAAGGACCTGCCCGACCGCCCCCACACCGTGATGGCGCACGACCGGGTCACCCAGCGGCAGCAGATGTTCGGCTACACCACGGAGGAGCTGGACATCCTGCTCACCCCGATGGCGAAGACCGGCGCCGAGGCGATCGGCTCCATGGGTACCGACACCCCCGTCGCCGTGCTCTCGCTGCGCCCGCGCCTGCTGTTCGACTACTTCCAGCAGCTCTTCGCGCAGGTCACCAACCCGCCGCTCGACGCGATCCGCGAGGAGATCGTGACCGCGCTCGGCGGCACGATCGGCAGCGAGTCCGATCTGCTCAACCCCACGGCGATCAGCTGCCGCCAGATCCACCTCGAGCAGCCGATCCTCAACAACGACGAGTTGCAGAAGCTGGTCAAGGTCAACGACGACGGCACCCTGCCCGAGTTCCGGTCCGTGGTGATCCCGGGCCTGTACCACGTGGCCGAGGGCGGCAAGGGTCTGCGTGAGGCGCTCGACACCGTGCGCACCCAGGTCTCCGAGGCCATCGACGGCGGCGCGCGCCTGATCGTGCTCTCGGACCGCAACTCCGACCGGCTGCTGGCGCCGATCCCGTCGCTCCTGCTGACCTCCGCGGTGCACCACCACCTGGTCCGCGAGCGCAGCCGCACCAAGGTCGGCCTGATCGTGGAGTCCGGCGACGCCCGCGAGGTGCACCACATGGCCGCCCTCATCGGCTGCGGTGCCGCGGCGGTCAACCCGTACATGGCCTTCGCCACCATCGAGGACATGCACATCCGCGGCGAGCTCAACGGCACCCCGCTGGAGAAGCTCAACGCCAACTACGTCAAGGCCGCCGGTAAGGGCGTGCTCAAGGTGATGTCCAAGATGGGCATCTCCACGCTGGCCTCGTACACCGGCGCCCAGCTCTTCCAGGTGATCGGCCTCTCGCAGGAGGTCGTCGACGAGTTCTTCACCGGCCTGCAGAGCCAGCTCGGCGGCATCGGCCTCGACGAGATCGCCGCCGACGTCTCCGCGCGGCACAAGCGCGCCATGAACGACCGCCCCGAGGAGCTGGCGCACCGCGAGCTCGAGGTCGGCGGCGAGTACCAGTGGCGCCGCGAGGGCGAGTACCACCTGTTCAACCCGGACACCGTCTTCAAGCTCCAGCACGCGACGCGCACCGGTCAGTACAAGGTGTTCAAGGAGTACACGAAGCTCGTCGACGACCAGAGCCAGCGGCTCGCCTCGCTGCGCGGCCTGTTCCGCTTCGCGAGCGATCGCCCGTCGATCTCCATCGACGAGGTGGAGCCCGCCAGCGAGATCGTCAAGCGCTTCTCGACCGGCGCCATGAGCTACGGCTCGATCTCGGCCGAGGCGCACGAGACCCTGGCGATCGCCATGAACCGCCTCGGCGGCCGCTCGAACTCCGGTGAGGGCGGCGAGGATCCGGCGCGGTTCACGCCCGACGAGAACGGCGACTTCCGGCGTTCGGCGATCAAGCAGGTCGCCTCGGGCCGGTTCGGCGTGACCTCGCACTACCTGAGCAACTGCACCGACATCCAGATCAAGATGGCGCAGGGCGCGAAGCCCGGCGAGGGCGGCCAGCTGCCCCCGCACAAGGTGTACCCGTGGGTCGCCGAGGTCCGTGGCTCGACGCCCGGCGTCGGCCTGATCTCGCCCCCGCCGCACCACGACATCTACTCGATCGAGGACCTGGCGCAGCTGATCCACGACCTGAAGAACGCGAACCCGCAGGCGCGGATTCACGTGAAACTCGTCTCGGAGATCGGTGTGGGCACCGTCGCCGCGGGCGTCTCCAAGGCGCACGCCGACGTGGTGCTCATCTCGGGTCACGACGGCGGCACGGGCGCCACCCCGCTGACCTCGGTCAAGCACGCGGGTGCGCCCTGGGAGATCGGGCTCGCCGAGACCCAGCAGACGCTGCTGCTCAACGGCCTGCGCGACCGGATCGTGGTGCAGGTGGACGGCCAGCTCAAGACCGGCCGCGATGTCATCGTCGCCGCGCTGCTCGGCGGTGAGGAGTTCGGCTTCGCGACCGCACCGCTCGTGGTCTCCGGCTGCATCATGATGCGCGTGTGCCACCTGGACACCTGCCCCGTGGGCGTGGCGACCCAGAACCCGGTGCTGCGACGCCGCTTCACCGGCAAGCCCGAGTTCGTGGAGAACTTCTTCCTCTACATCGCCGAGGAGGTGCGCGAGCTGCTCGCCGAGCTGGGCTTCCGCACCCTGCAGGAGGCCGTGGGCCAGTCGCAGATCCTCGACACCACGGCGGCGCAGGCGCACTGGTCCGACGCCAAGGCCGGCAAGCTCGATCTTTCGCCGATCCTGGCGCAGGTCGACTCGCCGTTCATGAAGCAGGACCCGTTCTGCAGCCAGCCGCAGGACCACGGCCTCGAGAAGGCCCTGGACCAGCAGCTGATCTCGCAGGCGCGGGTCGCCGTCGAGACCGGCGCTCCCGTCACCATCGAGACGCCGATCTCCAACGTCAACCGCACGGTGGGCACGATGCTCGGCCACGAGGTCACCAAGGCGCACGGCGCCGACGGCCTCCCCGAGGACACCATCGACATCACCTTCAAGGGCAGCGCGGGCAACAGCTTCGGCGCCTTCGTCCCGAAGGGCATCACGCTGCGCCTCGAGGGCGACGCCAACGACTTCGTCGGCAAGGGTCTCTCCGGCGGCAAGATCGTGGTCCGTCCCGCGCGCAACGCCCCCGAGGAGTTCGTCGCGGGCGAGAACATCATCGCGGGCAACGTGATCCTGTTCGGTGCGACCGCCGGCGAGGTGTACCTCAACGGCAAGGCGGGCGAGCGGTTCGCCGTGCGCAACTCGGGCGCCGTCGCGGTGGTCGAGGGCGTCGGCGACCACGGCTGCGAGTACATGACCGGTGGCCGCGTCGTCGTCCTCGGCGACACGGGTCGCAACTTCGGCGCCGGCATGTCCGGCGGCGTCGCCTACGTCTACAACGCCGATGGCCGGTTCGAGCGCGACCTCAACACCGAACTGGTGGAGCTGGAGTCGCTCGACGAGTCCGATCTCGAGTTCGTTCACAGCGCCGTGACGAAGCACTACGACTACACGGGTTCCGCGGTCGCGGAGCGCGTGCTGGCCAACTGGCCGCGGGAGCGCCAGCTCTTCGCCAAGGTGATGCCGCGCGACTACAAGCGCGTTCTCACCGCCATCAAGCGCGCCGAACTCGACGGCCGCAACATCGACGACGCAGTGATGGAGGCCGCTCGTGGCTGATCCGCAAGGCTTTCTGAAGAACAACTCGCGCGAGCTGCCGGTCCGCCGGCCGGTTCCGCTCCGGCTCCTGGACTGGAACGAGGTCTACAAGCCCTTCGACGGGACCACCCTGCGCAAGCAGGCGTCCCGGTGCATGGACTGCGGTATCCCGTTCTGCCACAACGGCTGCCCGCTGGGGAACCTGATCCCCGAGTGGAACACGCTGGCGTACAAGGACCGGTGGCAGGACGGCATCGAGCGGCTGCACGCGACGAACAACTTCCCGGAGTTCACCGGGCGGCTGTGCCCCGCGCCCTGCGAGGCCTCGTGCGTCCTCGGCATCAACCAGGACCCCGTCACCATCAAGCAGGTCGAGGTCGAACTCATCGACAAGGCCTTCGACGAGGGGTGGGTCTCGCCGCAGCACCCGACCAAGCTGACCGGCAAGAAGATCGCCGTCGTCGGCTCCGGCCCGGCGGGTCTCGCCGCGGCGCAGCAGCTCACCCGCGGCGGCCACACCGTGACGGTCTTCGAGCGCGCCGACCGCATCGGCGGCCTGCTCCGCTACGGCATCCCCGAGTTCAAGATGGAGAAGCGGCACATCGATCGCCGCCTCGCCCAGATGAACGCCGAGGGCACGGTCTTCAAGACCGGCGTCAACGTGGGCGTCGACGTGACCGTCGAACAGCTCCGCGAGGACTTCGACGCGGTCGTGCTCGCGAACGGCGCGACCGTCTGGCGCGACCTGCCGATCCCCGGGCGCGAGCTGGACGGCATCCATCAGGCGATGGAGTTCCTGCCGTGGGCCAACCGCGCCGCGGTCGGCGACGACGTCGTCGACGAGAACGGCCTGCCGCCGCTGCACGCCAAGGACAAGAAGGTCGTCATCATCGGCGGCGGTGACACCGGCGCCGACTGCCTGGGCACCTCGCTGCGCCAGGGCGCGGCCAGCGTGCACCAGTTCGAGATCATGCCGATCCCGCCGCGCGAGCGCGCCGAGTCGACCCCGTGGCCGACCTACCCGCTGATGTACCGCATCAGCTCCGCGCACGAGGAGGGCGGCGAGCGCGTCTTCTCCGTCAGCACCGAGGAGTTCGTCGGCGAGGACGGCCGGGTCACCGGCCTCAAGGCCTACGAGGTCAAGATGGAGGGCGGCCGCTTCGAGAAGGTCGAGGGCACCGACTTCACCCTCGAGGCCGATCTGGTGCTGCTCGCCATGGGCTTCGTCGGCCCGCAGCGCGACGACCTGCTCGACAAGCTCGGCGTCGAGTACAGCGACCGCGGCAACGTCGCCCGCGACGACGACTTCCAGTCGACGGTGCCCGGCGTCTTCGTGGCCGGCGACGCCGGCCGTGGCCAGTCGCTCATCGTGTGGGCGATCGCCGAGGGCCGCAGCGCCGCGGCCGCCGTCGACCGCTTCCTCATGGGGGATACCGCGCTGCCCGCGCCGATCGTCCCCACCACCGCGCCGCAGCGGTAGCTCCGCGGCCGACGGCGCACCGTCGGACGACGAAGGCCGGCTCCCGCACGGGAGCCGGCCTTCGGTCGTTCCGGTGGGCTACTTGCCCTTGAGCAGGCCGCCCAGGATGCTGCCCAGGACGTTGCCCGCGGCGTTGCCGCCGGCCTGCTGATTGCCTCCGCCGAGCATGTTGCCCAGGATGCTGCCGAGGACGTCGCCGCCGCCCTGCTGCGGGGCCGGGGCCTGCTCCTGCTGCGGTGCGGCCGCGCCGCCGCCGGCCAGCTTCTTCATGACGAAGCTGATGACGATGGGCGCGAGGATCGGGAGCAGCTGCTTGACGAGGCCGTCGGTGACGCCGGAGGACAGCGGCGCGGCGGCCGCGGCGGCCACGTCGTCGGTCTTCTCACCGAACAGGCTGGACACGATCTGCTGGCCGTCGCCGCTGTCGGCGGCCTGGGCGAGATCGGCGGGGGCCTCGGTGGTGTCCTGCGCCTGCAGGCCGGCGAGCAGCGTCGGCACCGTCTGGTTGACGGCCTCCGAGGCGACGTCCTCCGAGACGCCGAGCTGAGCGGCGATATCCGCGAGCGGGATGGACTTGATCAGATCGTCGAGATCGGACACGGTTCTCCTTGGAGGATGTGTGAGGACGCAAAGAAGTGAACGAACACCCACAGCGTAGCGGCGGGATGTGCGGCTGCTCGCCGGAACCCGGATGTGAGGAGCGACACGCTTCGGAGCTGAGCGCTGGACCCCGCCCCGAACGAGGAATACAGTATCTGTAACCAACCGTTCCGCATCGAGATCGCCCGGAGATTCCTGTGAAGCTGCACCGACGCACCACCCTGTTGGGCTCGAAGGCGATCTCCCGCTTGCGGAACCGTCGCCTCGCGCGCACCCTCACCGAGGACGGCGAGCGCCTCGTCACCGCCTCGGATCTTCGGGTTCTCCGCGCGGGATAGTCGCATCCAGGATCAGCGCCGCCGTTTGCGCGGGCTGATCGACCATGGCCTGATGCCCGCTGGGCGCGATCACGGCGAACCGCGCCCGCAGCACGTCGGCCAGCTCCCGCTGCTGCTCCAGCCAGTGCTTCGCCCACGGAGTGCGGCGCCCGGCGAACGCCGCGGCGACCGTGATCGGGACCCCGGCCGGCAGCGGCGTCCGCTCGCGCAGCTCCGCGATGTCGTGGGCCAGCACGGGATAGCGGCCGTTCTCCAGGAAGGCCGCGCGGAAATACGCCTCGGAGGAGAGGATCTCCGCGTACTCCGGCGGCGGAGCCCCTGCACCGAGCATCCGGTGTGCGACCGGGCCGAACAGGTTCATCCGCACCGCGGCGGCGGCATCGGCCGTCCGCAGCAGGAGCGCGTCCCGCAGGTCGCCCGGCAGAACCCACCGCGGCGACGGCTCGATACTGCCGTCGAGCAGGACCGATCCCGCCGTTCGCCGGGGGTGTTCGCGCACGAAGGCCTCGACGTAGAAGCTCGCCATGGAATGCCCGACCAGCACCGCCGACTCCAGGTCGAGCGCGTCGAGCAGCTCGCGCAGCCGGGTGACCTCGGAATCGAGCGTGGGGACGGCACCGTCGGGCCACGGATCGGAGAGGCCGTACCCGGGCCGGTCCAGTCGGACGACGGTGCGGCCGGGCGTGAGCAGTTCGGTGACGGCGTCCCAGTCGAACCAGTTCCCGGCCAGACCGGAGTTCAGCACGACGGGCGGGCCGGAGACGCGCCCGGCCGCCGCGTCGACCACCACATGGGTGCGGGTACCCGCGAGATCGAGCAGCACGCCCCGAGAGTAGTCGGGCATGATGTGGGGCGTGAGTGAGGCGATCGACGTGACCATCAGCGACGAGGTGATCCGGCTGGGGCAGTTCCTCAAGCTGGCGGGTCTCATCGACTCCGGCGCCGAGGCGAAGGCGGTGATCGCCGAGGGCGAGGTCGCCGTGAACGGCGAGGTCGACACCCGTCGGGGGCGGCAGCTCGCGGTCGGCGACGTGGTGGAGGTCTTCGGGCGGTCCGCCCGCGTCGCGCGCTGAGCGGTCAGTTCTCCTCGCGGGCCGAGGCCGCGGCCACAGCGACCCGGCCCAGCACCGCGAGCTGCGCGGGGTTGTAGAGCTCCGACAGCGCGGCGAGGATGACCCGCTGCGCCGTCCGCTGATCGTGACCGCCCTCCTCGGACCAGATGCCGAGCTCCGGGAAGTCCGTCATCTGCCGCAGGACCTCGGGGACGAGGCGCCTGGTGACGTCCTCGATCGTCCCGTCGTCCGCGTCGGCGGGCAGCCGGTCGAAGTCGTCGCCCGCGGCGGTGCGGCCGTGCGCGGTGAGCATCCGCGCGTACTCCTCGGCCCGCGCCGGGCCCACCAGCTGGGCGAGGACGACGCTGAACTTGCGGTCGGCGGGGGAGAGCTGGTGGGCGGTCGCAGCCTCCGACAGCCCGGGTGGGAGGTCCGACGGTGCCGTCGACCGACGGAGCTCGCGGAGTTCCTCGCGGACTCCCTGCAGCCGGGCGATGTCCGCGGCGAGCTTCGCGTCGAGCGCGGCCGCCGCGTCGTCGTCCACACCGTCGGTGTCCATCGCGGCGATCTGCGCGAGGCTGAAGCCCAGTCCCGTCATCCGGCGGATCCAGACCAGTCGTACGAGATGCTCCACGCCGTAGGTCTTGTACCCGTTCGAGCGTCGCTCGGGCTCGTTCAGCAGGCCGACCTCGTGGTAGTGCCGCACGGTGCGCAGACTGGTCCCCGCCAGCTCAGCGACCTCTCGCGTGCTCCACACGGCTTCGGACAGGGGCGCTTTCGCGGGCCGCTACCGGAGGACGATGCCGTCGTCGTCGCTGAACAGCACGTCGCCCGGGTGGAACGTGACGCCGCCGAAGGTGAGCGGCACGTCGCGCTGCCCCTCGGCGGTCTTGGTGGACTTGCGCGGGTTGGTTCCGAGCGCCTTGACGCCGATGTCGAGCGTGCCGATCACGGCGGCGTCGCGCACGGCGCCGTAGGCCACGATCCCCGCCCAGCCGTTGCCGCGACCGAGCTCGGCGATGAGGTCGCCGACCAGCGCGGTGTGCAGCGACGGCACACCGTCGGCGTCCGAGCCGTCGATGACCAGGACTCGCCCCTCGCCGGGCTCGCCCAGGATCGACTTGAGCAGCGCGTTGTCCTGGAAGCACTTGACCGTGACGACCTCGCCGGCGAACTGTCGCCTCCCGCCGAACTGGCGGAACTGGGTGTCGCAGCTGCGCACGTCGGGGCCGATCTCGTCGACCAGGTCCGCGGTGGGGGTGAACTGCACGTCGCTCATGGTCGCCAGGGTATCCGGCTCGAGGAATCGGCTGATTTCGAGGTGGCGATCGATATCTGCGGCGCCGCGCCGTCATCGGCGGATTCATAACCTCACCTGTGGAGGGGAGGCTTCGGAAAATCCGCTGAATACGAGCTCAGAGCACATGTATCCGGCCCCGCGACGAATTCGGCTGGTTCTCCGCCTCGGAAATCGGCGCGCTATTGAGGCGTCGTCAACAAGCAGGTAACCTGGCGTCATGCCAGCACCCACCCAGGCCACGTTCGACCGTCTTCGCGCCCTTGCGGCGATCGATCACCCCGAGCAGCGCGAGTCGCGCGACGTCCTCGAGGCGTTCTCGGGCGAGAAGGTGACCACCATCCCCGTCGGCACCGTCGAGGACGTGGAGAAGGCCTTCGAGCGGGCTCGTCTCGCGCAGAAGCAGTGGGCCGCTCGCAGTGCGAAGGACCGCGCCGCGGTGCTGCTGAAGTTCGCCGATCTGGTCGGCGATCACCGCGGCGAGCTGATGGACATGGTGCAGTTGGAGACCGGTAAGGCCCGCCAGTACGCCCAGGAGGAGGCGCTGGACGTCGCCATGACGGCCCGCTGGTACGGCAAGAACGCGCCGAAGATCCTGGCGGAGAAGAGCACCGACGGCATGCTGCCGGTGTTCACCAAGACCCGCGTGCGCTACCAGCCCAAGGGCGTCGTCGGCGTGATCGCGCCGTGGAACTACCCCATCACCCTGGCCGTCTCGGACGGCATCGCCGCGCTCGCCGCCGGCAACGCCGTCGTCCTCAAGCCCGATTCGCAGACGCCCTACTGCGCGCTCGCGGCCGTCGAGCTGCTCTACCGTGCTGGCCTGCCGCGCGACCTCTTCGCCGTGGTCCCGGGACCCGGCGGCGTCGTCGGCACCGCGATCGTCGAGCGGGCCGACTACCTCATGTTCACCGGCTCCTCCGCCACCGGCGCGACCCTCGCGGAGCAGTGCGGCAAGCGCCTCATCGGCTTCTCCGCCGAGCTGGGCGGCAAGAACCCGATGGTCGTCACCAAGGACGCCGACATCGCGCACACGGCCGACGGTGCCGCCCGCGCCGCGTTCTCGAACTCGGGTCAGCTGTGCATCTCGATCGAGCGGATCTACGTCGAGCGGGCGATCGCCGACGAGTTCGCGCGCGCCTTCGCCGAGCGCACCGCGAACCTCGCCCTGGGCGCCGGCTACGACTTCGAGAACGAGATGGGCTCGCTCGCGTCGAAGTCGCAGATCGATACGGTCGCCGCGCACGTCGACGACGCCGTCGCCAAGGGCGCCACGGTGCTCGCCGGCGGCAAGGCCCGTCCCGACCTCGGGCCCTTCTTCTACGAGCCGACCGTGCTCAAGGACGTCCCGGAGGAGGCCGTCTGCTTCAAGTCGGAGACCTTCGGCCCGCTCGTCTCGATCTACCCCGTCGACTCCATCGACGAGGCCGTCGAGAAGGCGAACGACACCGAGTACGGTCTCAACGCCAGCGTCTTCGCCGGCTCGTCGAAGCAGGCGCAGGAGATCGCCGAGCGCATCAACGCCGGCACCGTCAACATCAACGAGGGCTACGCCGCGGCGTGGGGCTCCACCGCGGCGCCCATGGGCGGCATGGGCATCTCCGGCGTGGGCCGCCGCCACGGCGCGGAGGGCCTGCTCAAGTACTGCGAGTCCAAGACCATCGCGCAGCAGCGGATCATCGGCATCGGCGGGATCAAGGGCGTGCCGCGCAACGTCTTCCTCAACGTCGTGCCCTCGGTGATCAAGGCGCTCAAGCTGATCGGGCGGTAGTCCGAGTTCCTGCCGCCGTTCCTGCCGTCGTTACGGGCGCGGGCCTGATGCCCGCACCGCGGCGGTGACGGCTGCGGCGACCGCCCGGCCCTCCTCGGGGAAGGGGTGCATCCCGGCGGCGCGGGGAACCTCCTCGACGCCGTTGATCCACGGCTGCGCGCTGCACAGCTCGTGCCCCTTCGACGCGGGCTCCATGTCGATGTACTCGGCGCGCTCGGTCACCGCTGCGCGGTGCACGGCCCGGTTGAGCCGCTCGGTGAGGACGCTGCGCATCCACGGGATCGAGACGGAGCGGAAGGGCGCGATCGCGGCGCAGGTCCGGTCGCCGGCGAAGACGGAGGGATAGCCCACCACGAGGATTCGTGCGCCGGGCGACCGCTCGCGAACGGCGCGGATGATGCGCTCGTTGGCCGCGGTGATCCGTGCGAGCCGGGAGGAGACGGCGTCGTCGGACAGGCGGGCCGGGCGCGTGCGCTGATCGGCGGTGCACCGCGCCGCCGCCGACGTCGGGCCGACCGCGCACGATTCGAGGATGCTCGAGTACAGGTCGCCGTCGTTGCCGCCGAGCGAGATCGTGACGAGTCGGGTGGCGGATGTGATCCCGTCGAGCTGCGGAGCGGCGTTGTAGTAGCCGGTGTCCGCCGAGCCGGCGCGCTGGCTCGTGAAGGCGTCCTGGGTCTTGGCGCCGCCGCAGGTGTTGTCCCGCAGCGCGTTCGGAGCGAGTCCCAGGGAGGCGGCCACCAGCTTGGGGTAGTTGCCCGTGGATCGCCCGCAGGAGAGCTCCTGTTGCGTCGGACCGACGGTGGCATCGGCGGGCAGCGAGGAGTACGAGTCGCCGAGCGCGACGTACACGGGCGCGGCAGGCGCGGCCTGCGCCGCTCCTGCGCCGATCGCGGCCGTCGTGGCGAGGACCGCCGCGCCGAGCAGGGACGGGGACCGGCGCGCGCGCATCGACATGCCGTCACTGTATTGCCCGCGGCGACCTTCCGCAGCCCGTCGAAAACCCGTTGCGCAGCGGGCGCCCCCGGCGAGACCCTGGACGGCATGGAGGTGACGTTCATCAAGCGGCGGAACGGGTACGACGTGCGGATCAGCCGTGCGCAGGGCCCGGAGCTGGCGCCCCGCGGCGGCCCGGGAGGCCGGCCGCCGGTGCCGCACGACGCGGCGCACCTCATCGTCGAGGCCGAGGCGGGCCTGCGCGGCGGGGTGTTCGGCCGGATCGCCGACGCGAACGGGCTCGACGGGCTCTTCTGGCCCGCGGATCCCGCGGAGCGCCGCAAGGCCTCGCGGAGGAAGCGGCGGCCGACCGCGGCGCAGTCGGCGGACATGGCGCGCTCGGAGTACCTCGCGTCGCTCACCGCAGCGCTGTGGGAGGTCGAGCGCGGGCATCGGAAGCCGGAGCCCGCGTGGCCCGGCGCGCTCGACGACGCGGACATCGACCCCGCACTGCGCGAGCGGATCTTCGCGCGGTACGACGATTTCGCGCCGCGCTGGGCGGCGCTGCCCGACGGGGGCGAGCTCACGCTGCGGTGGTGACCGCGCGCGGTCAGGCGGGTTGGGGGCCTGCGGGGCGGCGCAGCTCCGTGCGGAGGGGCCGGTCCGCCAGTTTGATGACGATCAGTGCCAGCGGTACCAGGACGAAGCCGATCACCGGACCGACGAGAACCACGGTGTCGATCGGGTAGTGCAGGGCGAGGTACAGGCCGGCCGACGATCCGGTGACTGCGGTGACGGCGCAGACCGCGCTCATCCAGCGGATCCGGTTGCGGAACCGCGGTGACTCATCGAGGCACCGCTCCCACGCCGTCGGTTCGACCTTGAGCGCCTTCACGTACATCGGCTCGAGGATGCTCGCCACGAGTGGTCTGCGGGTGAAGGCCGAGACGAGGAAGTAGGCCGCCGCGAAGAAGCCGTCGATGGACTGCGCCGCCAGGGCGATCCGCGGTTCCCCGGTGACGAGTGACGGGATGAGGGCCACGGCGAGGATGGCCGTCGTGAACAGCTCCAGCTGACCGACCTGGCGGGTGGCGAGCATGCGCCAGGCGACGATCACCAAACCCGTGACGATGCCGAGCACGACGCCGTTCAGCTGTGACAGGCCGGCCAGGCGCGTGGCGCTGAAGTAGGCGATCACCGGGAGGAGTGCGCCCAGGATCGCCGGTGGCGGCCGCCTCATGGTCGCTCTCGCTCCGTGCCGGTGCTTCGGAAGACGTTCCGCAGGGCGAAGCCGCCGTCGCCGATGCCGCGCAGGATCGCGAGTCGCGCCGCGTGGAAGCCGACGGTCAGCGGGAGCGCCGCCGTCAGCCAGGTGGCCGTTCCCCGCCTGCCGTGGATCCAGAAGGTGCGGGGCAGGTACGCGGCGTACGTCGCGTAGCTGCCGACGCCGGTGTAGAAGCGGCGGGGCGAGACCTCCACCACGACATCGCGGATCAGCGCGCACTCCCCGCCGGAGTCCTGGACGCAGAGGGCGATGTCGACGTCCTCGAAGACGTCGCGGCGCATCGCGACGCGCGGCCGTATCCGACGCCACGTCTCGGCGCGGAAGGCCATGCTCGGGCCGAAGCAGTAGCTCACCCGCTGCGCGCGCTTCTCGTTGCGCCCGAACGGATCGTTCCACTTGTTCAGCGCGGACTGGAAGCGGCGTCCGGGCAGCCCGCGGAACTCCCCGAGGGTGGAGACGACGTCGAAGCCGCGGCCGTCGTCGGTGTCGAAGAACGTGCGCAGGCGCCGCGCCCACCCCGGAGCGACGACGGTGTCCGCGTCGATGCGGGCGATCACCGACGACGTGGCGGCGTCGAGACCCGCGTTGCGGGCCCACACCAGGCCCTGCCGGGTCTCGCGGATCAGTTTCACGACGGGGTTCGCCGCGGCAGTGGCCTCCACCAGGGCGACGGTGCGGTCGGTCGAGTTGTTGTCGACCACGATGATCTCGTCGATCTCGGAGCCCTCGGCGAGCAGTCGCTCGAGGCATTCCTCGATGACCTCGTCCTCGTTGTAGGCGGGAACGACAACGGTCAATGTGCTCTCTGCCATGGCGAAACGCTACGTCCGCCCCGCGGTGGTCGCAGTGCGGCAGCCGGTGAGACTACTCACAGGCCCACACCGTCGTCGCGGGCTTCGCAGGGTGTGCGGTACAGCGTGGGTCGCAGGTTTGAGGCGCGACTGGGACGGGACGGCGGACCGTCGGGGACGGTACCGAGACGTGCGCAGCCCATCGTGAGCACATGGCTCAGCTACTCACGAAATCGGCTGCGGCGCTGGCGGTGTTGATCGCCGCTGTGGCGGTGATCGCGGCGTGTTCGGAGACGCTCCCGGGGATACCGAACGGGACGGGTCCGGGCACCGTCGGGCAACTGGGGGAGGCCGACGGCGTCGTCCTGGACCGCGTGGCCGTCGACGCGGACGTCCCGGCGGTCACGAAGCTCGACCCGCGCCTGCGGAAGGCGGTGCGGAGGGCGGCACAGGCGGCCGAGCGCGACGGCGTGACGATGCATCTCACCTCGGGCTGGCGATCGGCTCGATACCAGCAGTACCTCTACGACGATGCCGTGCGCCGCGACGGGGCGGAGGAGGCGGCGCGGCTGGTCGCGAGCCCGGCGGAGTCGGAGCACGTGACGGGGGACGCCGTCGACGTCGGTCCGACGGAGGCCGCCTACTGGATGGACCGCTACTCCGAGCGCTTCGGTCTGTGCCGGACGTACGCGAACGAGGTCTGGCACTACGAGCTACGGACCGGTGCGTCGTGTCCGGAGCTGGTCACCGACGCCTCCGCGCGGCAGCGGTGAACCGCCGCGCGGAGGGCCCGGATCAGGAGCTGACGCCGAGGCGGTTGAGCAGGTCGGCGTCGATGCCGTCGAGCTCGCGGGCGATCGCCTGGTGCGCCGGGCGACGCCGGGCGGGCGGCATCGACTCGGACGCGGTGATCGCGGTGCCCAGATCGTCGAGGCGCTGCGCGACGGCGGCGGTGAAGGACTTGGTCTCCGCATCGGGGTGCGTGGCCGCGAGCTGATCCAGGGAGCGCCGGGCCGCCGCGACCCGCGCCGACAGGCCGCCGCCGTAGCCGGCGAACGCCGCGACCTCGTCGACCGGCACGCCCAGGCGCGAGGCCTTCGCGGCGTCGAGCTGGTTCCGGCCGGCCTGTGCGGCCCGGTAGGCGATCGGCACCACGACGGGCGCCAGGAGGCGCGCGGTCGAGATGTAGCGCTTGAGCCGCGCCTCGGAGAGCAGCTTGCCCTCGACGGCCGCGCGGGCGTTCGTCTCGGCGATCTTCAGGTTGGCCGCATCGGCCTTGCCCTGCGCCTTCGCCACGATCTTGGAACGCTGCAGGTCGGCCTTGAGGGCCTTGCGCTCGCTCTTCGACGCGGTCTTCACGACGCGCTTGGCATCACGATCCGCGTTCTTGGCGGCGAGCTTCGCCTCGAGGCGCGCCTTGGACTTGAGCGCCTTGGCCTGCGCGCGACGTTCCGCGCGGGAGGACTTCGTCTTCTTGCCGAACAAACCCATCAGTGCACGTCCTTGTAGGTCAGTACTGCCGTCCGCTACAGCATTGCACAGCGCGGCTCCGCGGGTTGTCGGTGCCGCCCGCCATACTGCTAGTGAAGTGAACATCGACGAGGCAACGACGACGAATCCGGTGAGCGCGCGGTCGCTCACCGGTTGTCGGCACCGCTTGGCGCTCGAGGCGCGGGCACCGCAGGGCGACCCCGACCCCGGCATGGAGCTGCGGGTCGAGGCGGCGGCGGTCTTCCGCGCCTCCGTCCGGGACCGGCTGCCGGGGCTGACGATCATCGAGCCGGGGGAGGGCGCGGTGCGCCGCACCCTCGCCGCGATGGAGGACGGCGCCGACCGCATCTGGAACGCCGTGCTCCCCACGGCCCACGACCGTCGCGGCCACAGCGAGCTCCTGATCCGCCTCGCCGACGGCTACATCCCCGTCATCGTGGTCAACCACAAGACCTGCGACCCGGGCTCCGGCGCCGTCACGTCGCCGCTGGACCGCTGGGAACCCCGGGAGGACGGGACGGTTCGCTCGCGGCAGCACCGCGGCGACCAGATGCGCCTGGCCCACCTCACCCGCATGCTGCAGGACTCGGGCTTCGCGTCCCGCACACTGCTCGGCGGCAGCATCGGGGTCGACGGTGCGCGCATCGTCGTGCACGAGGTCGGCCCGCTCCTGGCCGCCTACGACGAGCGGTTCGCGGACCGTCGGGCCGTGCTGGCCGGGACCGCCCCGACCGAGCCGGTGCGCGTCGCGGAATGCCGGCGGTGCCCCTGGTGGCCGCAGTGCGCGCAGACGCTGACGCTGGCGCGCGATGTGAGCCTGGTGGCCGACGGGCGCTCGGTGGCGGGACTGCGGGCGGTGGGCATCGTCACCGTCGACCAACTGGCCGAGTACGCGGGGCCGCAGCCCGAGGACGTGCCCGTGCCGATCGCGGACCTGCGGGCCATGGCGCGGGCCTGGCGCGAGGGGCAGGTGCTGGTGCGCCGGCGGCCCGAGGTGAAGGTCCGGCGGGCCGACGTCGAGGTGGACGTCGACATGGAGAGCTACCAGGAGTACGGCGCGTACCTCTGGGGCACGTGGCTGCGGCGCGACGGGGTCGAGCTCGGGTACCGGCCGTTCGTCACCTGGGACCCCGTGCCCACGCGCGACGAGGCCCGCTCCTTCGCCGAGTTCTGGGCGTACCTGATGGACCGTCGCGCGGAGGCGCACGCCGCCGGCAAGACCTTCGCCGCGTACTGCTACTCGCAGAACGCCGAGAACAAGTGGCTGCTGGCCTCCGCCGACCGGTTCGCCGGCGAGCCTGGCATCCCCGCACGGCGCGCGGTGGAGGAGTTCATCGCCTCACCGGAGTGGGTCGACATGTTCGACGCCGTCGGCGACGCCTTCCTCTCCCTCGAGGGGCGCGGCCTGAAGAAGGTCGCGCCGGTCGCCGGATTCCAGTGGCGCGACGCCGAGGCGGGCGGCGAGGCGTCGATGCTCTGGTACCGGGTGGGTGTCGGCATCGACGCGGGGTTCGCCGACGCGGATCGTGCGGCGCAGCGGCAGCGGATCCTCGAGTACAACGAGGACGATGTGAAGGCCACCGCCGCGCTGCGCGCGTTCATGGCGAGCGAGCGCGTGTTGGCGCTGCCGGTCGTGGAGGGCTAGCTCCGGCCGGAGGCGGGCGTCAGGCCTGGGCCTGGCGCAGGTGCGCGCGCCGCAGGGCATCGGCGAAGCTGCCGCTGCCCAGCAGCGCGATGCCGCCGAGGATGGCGATCATCGCGGGCGAGAGCTGCCGTGCGGTCTCCGCCGCGACGGGCGCGACGCGCTGCGCGGAGGTGTACGCCGCCGCGAAGACGGTCGACTCACCGCTCCCCCCGGAGCTGCGGTCCGACGGCGCGCGATCGGTGTTCGACGGTGCCGGCGCAGGTGCCGGTGCAGGTGCCGGTGCCGGCGCGGGGGCCGGGGCCGCGGGGCGCGGCTTCGCCGCCGGCGCGGGGACGGCCGGCCCCATCACGGCCGGCGGGACGATGATCGGTGCCGCGACGACGGGGGCCGCGGGGACGGGTGCCGCCGGTGCGGCGGGCGCCGCAGCCGGGGCGCCGGAGTTCGGGGCGCTGCCACCGCTGCCGCCGTCGGCACTGTCCTTCCCCGCTCCCGAGGACTCGGGGAGCGGGTTGCCGGTGCGGACGCCGCCGCCGCTGGAGATGGGCGCGCCGCCGGAGCCCGTCGTACCGGTGGAGCCGCTCGTGCCGCTCGGGCCGGTGGCGGGGGCGCCGGCCGAGCCGCCGGTCGAACCCGTCGAGCCGCCGGTCGAACCACCCGTCGAACCGCCGCCGGAGCCGCCGTGGCCGAAGATCCCTCCGAGGATTCCTCCGAGGAGACCGCCCCCGTGCTTGTCCTTGCCGGACTGGTCCTTGTCCTTGCCGGACTGGTCCTTGTCCTTGCCGGACTGGTCTTTGTCGTCCGCGTCCTTGCCCTCGTCGGGGTCCTTCTCGTGCGTGGTCGGATCGGTCTTGTCGGCGCCGGCCTTGTCGTCGTCGGAGGAGCTCGTCCGCGCGGACGAGCTGTCGTCGGACCCGGAACCGCGCCCGGACGAGCCGGTGCTCGACGCACCGATCGAGCCGGAGGAGCCGGCGCTCGAGGACCCCGCGCTCGACGAGCCGCTGGAGCTGGAGGACGAACCGGTGGAGCCGGACGAGCCGGAGTCCGTCTGCGACGTCGAATCGGAGCCGGAGCTGCTGTTATCGGACGAATCGGGGTCGGCCCAGGCGGGCGCGGACGCGATGGCGCCCACGGCGAGAGCGGTCACGCCGATGGCGCGGAGACGTCGACCGAGGTGCGTCGGACGCGACACAACACACCCCTTCCGCTATTCGTACACAGGCGTAGGTAAGAATACAGTATCCGCGCTCATGAGTGATAGCTGATCACGAAGCGGTCGTGTCTCATGGTGAAGTGCGCTATAGTGTGATTGAAGCTTGTGGACTCGCAACAAAATGTGTTCCGCGGGCGGAGGTCGTGCCGGTGATAGAGAGGGATGGCACAAGTGGATACAGGTAATAAGTACGACAGCGACGCCCTGGTGGGCCAGGGCTTGTTCGCGAGTCGTCTCGAGGAGCTGTTCCGCACGGTGCCCGGCCCGAACGGCCGCGCATTCACCGCGAAGGCGATCGCCCAGCGCTCGACCGCCCTGGGCTTCCGCCTGGGCGAGTCGTACCTGAGCCAGCTCCGTTCCGGCAAGGCGAAGTCGCCGTCCTTCCGCACCGTCGAGGGCATCTCGGCCGCGTTCGGCGTGGACGTGCACTACTTCCTCGAGGACGAGGCCGCCCAGCGCACGCGCGATCAGATCCACCTCATGCGTCTGCAGGCCGACACCAAGGTGCAGATGGCCGCGTTCCGCCTGGCGGGGCTCTCGCCGGACTCGGTGAACATGGTCAACGAGCTCATCAAGGTGCTGCGCGTGCAGCAGGGCTTGCCCGCCGACCCGCCCGAGCTTCCCGTAGACTCGCGCGAAAACGAGGGGCTCTAGCCTCATCGGCTGACACGGTGCGGCCCGTCCGGGCCGCCGTGGGTGTGCCTCCGGCGCGCGTCGTCCCTCTACGACCGTGTGGAGGTGGTCTATGCGTTCCGTGAAAGCGCTGCGCCGCCTGTGCGAGAACGAGGTGCGCAGCCTCGATCTGGACCTGCCCTTCGACGCCGTGCAGCTGTGCGAGAAGTACGGCAAGCGCCGCGGCCGGGACATCCTGGTGATCTCCCAGCCCCTGCCGGTCGGTATGCCGAACGGGCTGTGGCTGGTGGGTGACGACGCCGACTACTTCTTCTACCAGGCCAATACGTCGCGCACGCATCGCGACCAGATCATCATCCACGAGTTCGGCCACCTCATCGCGGGCCACCAGAACGCCGGCCCCGCTGCGGCCGCCCCGCAGACCGCGGAGATGTCCTCCCCGGAGGCCGATGCCGCCCTGCACCGAACCTGTTACGACGACGAGCACGAGTGGGAGGCCGAGATGATCGCCTCCATCATCCTCGGGTGGGCCTCTGAGGCCGGCGCCCTCGCCGGTCGCACCGCCAAGCACGACAGCCTGCGCGGGATCCAGCGCGCCCTGGGAGGTCATTCCCGGTGGCTGTGAAGCTCGTGAACGTACTCGGCGTCGCGTTCTTCACACTGGTGTTGTGCTGGCGCGTCGACCGGCTCTACCGCGCGAAGGCCGGCATCCAGGCCGTCGCGGTCACGGTCGCGATCGCCGCGCTCACCCTGGCCGTCCTCCTGCTCGGCTCGCCACTCGCCGAGAGCATCGACGGTGCGCTCTGGCGCGGTTCCTCGCGCCTTGGCGGCTACGCCTCGCTCGCCCTGGGCGTGGCGGCGCTGGCCGTCGCGTTCTTCTACGGCCCCACCGAATCGGCCCGGCAGCGCCGCGCCGGCATGGAAGCGATCCCGCTCATCGCGGCGGTCGTGGGCCTGTCCGTCGCCATGACGGTGACGCCGCCCTCGCTGCGCGACGCCACCCTCGACACCCTCACGGTGCAGGAACTCGGCTTCGCCGTCTTCTTCGTGATCGCGGGCGGCTACCTCATGTACGGGCTCGCCGACTGCGTGCTCTCGCTGACGCGGCTCATGCCCTTCGCCGACGGCTACCTCACGACCTCGCTGCGGCTCATGTCCGCGGGCCTCGCCATCACCGCGGTCGGCTCCCTCGCCCAGGTGGCCTTCGTGCTCACCAGCGCGGGCCACGTCGCCTCCTGGCCGATGCTTCTCAGTCTGTCGCAGGCCTGCACCGCGGGCGGCATCCTGCTGTTCGTGGTGGGCCTGAGCTACCCGGGCGTGCGCGGCTTCGTCGTGCAGCTGCAGTACCGCAAGAAGCACCGCCGCGACTACAAGCGGCTCGAACCGCTGTGGACGCTGCTCACCACCGCCGTGCCCGAGGTGGTGCTCGACGCGGGCAAGGCCCGCCGCGACCCGCACCTGCGCTTCCAGCGCCGGGTCGTCGAGATCCGCGACGTGCTGGTGCAGCTCAGCCCGTACCTGCCCGACGACTTCGGCGACGGGGTGCCCGAGGAAAACGTGCACAACCTGCTCGTGGCGATCGACCTGCGCAACGAGGCCGGGGCGACCCCGGCACCGTCGAGCATGGTGCTGCCGCCCGACGGCACCTCCATCGACGACGACGCCGCCCCGCTCCTCGTCCTGTCGGACGCGGTCGGGGCGACGCCGGCGGAAGAGCTGCAGATCTAGCGCGGCGCCATCCGCAGTGCCCCATCCATGCGGATCGTCTCGCCGTTGATGTAGTCGTGCTCCGAGAGGAAGCACGCCAGCTGCGCGTACTCGGCGGGCTCGCCCAGGCGCGACGGGAACGGGATGCCCGCCTCGAGGGTCTTCTTGAACTCGGGGGTGACGCCGGCGAGCATCGGGGTGTTGATGGTGCCGGGGGCGATGGTGTTGACGCGGATGCCGAACTGCGCGAGGTCGCGCGCCGCGGTGATCGTCATCGCGTGCACGCCGCCCTTGGACGCGGTGTAGGCGATCTGGCCGATCTGGCCCTCGAACGCCGCGACGGAGGCGGTGTTGACGATGAGGCCGCGCGAGCCCTGCTCGTCGACGGCCTCCTGCTTGGACATCTGGTCGGCGGCCAGGCGCATCACGTTGAACGTGCCCACCAGGTTGATGTTGATGACCGTCTGGAACAGGTCCAGCGCGTGCGGCCCGTTCTTCGACAGGATGCGGCCGGCCCAGCCGACGCCGGCGCAGTTGACGGCCACCCGGAGCGGGCCCGCCTTGACGGCCTCGGCGATCGCGGCGAGGACCTCGTCCTCCTTGGTGACGTCGGTCGCGATGAGGTGCACGTTCTCGACCGGGGTCGCCTTATCGATCGACGGCTGCAGGTCGAGGCCGAAGACGGTGGCGCCGGCATCGGCGAAGCGCTTCGCGGTGGCGGCGCCGAGGCCGGATGCGCCACCGGTGACGATGACGGAGGAGCCGGAGACATCCATGGCTGATTCCCTTCTGTAGTGGAGCGCACTCGCCGGTGGGCGGCGCGACCCACCTCACATTAGTGAAGGGCGGTTCTTCCGGGTCCGGGGGTGCTGTCGTCGGCCGTCGGGACCTCCGGGGTCGACGGTGCCGCCGCCGCGGCGCGGTGGGCCCGGCGCACGATCAGTCCGCCGCCGACCATCGTGACGGCGACGACCAGGCCGGTGACGATGCGGCTGGTGCCGTCCAGCTCCGGCCAGGCCTCGGCCAGGAGCCAGGCGCCGAAGCCGAAGAACAGGACGGTGGCGCCGATCGCGATGGCGCGCTCGGGCAGCCTCGAGCCGAGCAGGGCTCCGACCGCGATGGCGAGGGCGTCTGCGGCCACCATGCCGAGGGTCGAGCCGATCCACACGCCGAACCAGTTGTGCTGCGTCGTGAGGGTGATCGTCGCGAGCATCGTCTTGTCGCCGAGCTCCGCGAGGAAGAAGGCCGAGGCGACCGCGAGGAAGACGGATCGCGTCACACGGTCGGCGGTGCCGCTCTCATCGTCGGAGAGGGTGTCACCGCGCCACGTCCAGAAGGCGAAGACCAGCATCGAGATGCCCGCGACGGCGGTGATGAGCTGGCTGGGGATCGCCGAGCCGAGGGCGAAGCCGATCCCCACCGACGCGATGTGGGTGAGAGCGGTCGCCGCGGTGATACCGAGGAGGACGACCCACCACTTGAAGCGGGCGGCGAAGGTCATCGCCATGAGCTGGGACTTGTCGCCGAGCTCGGCCACGAAGACGACGGCGAAACTGATGAGCAACGCGTTGAGCACGGTGCATACCTCCTGCGAAGACCTGTGCCACACGGATCCGACCGTCGGACCGCGCAAGTGGCACAAAGGTCTCGCCCACCGAAGCCTCCGGCTCGGTTCGCGCGGCCGGGCTCTCGCCAGTGTGTCGACCGCGCGATTGGGGGCTACTCCCCTTCGTGCGATCACCAGATTAGTCGGGGTTCGTCGAAATGACAAGTAGCGCAAGAGTTTTGAAGCCCTGCATGGATTCTTCACGGGCCCGTCGGGCCGGTTTCGGGTACCCGGATCCGACGGTGCCGGCCGTCCGGCACCGTCGCGCCCGGGTCAGGCGCGGACGGCGAGGAGCTGTGCCATGGGGAAGCGGTAGTCCTTGTCGCGGTGGATGATCCGCCACGACTCGGAGAAGCCCGCGTCGGCCAGAGCCTGCGCGAACGCGTCGGGATTCCAGCGCCAGGCGGGCGCCACGACGTGGTCGAAGGCGATCGGAGGGCCGGGCTCATCGGCGGCCTGGAAGGCGACGAGCACCGGCGTGCCCGCATCCACGCGGCCGGCCCAGCCGCGCAGCGCGGCGCGGACCTGCGCCGGCGCCACGTGGATCAGGCTGAACCGGGCGAGGATCGCCGCGATCGGGACGTCCGAGGGCAGGGCGGCGAGGGAGGCGTCACCGTCGACGAAGGGCAGCTCCGGGTACAACCGGCGGGCGTGTGTGAGCATGCCGGCGCTGGGGTCGACCCCGACCACGTCGAGCCCCCGCTCGGCGAGATCCGCCGCGACGTGGCCGAGCCCGCAGCCCACGTCCACCGTGCGGCCCGGCCGCTCGGCGGCCGCTTCCGCGAAGGCCGCCGCGGCGTGCCGCTCGATCGGGAACTGATACGGATCCGGGAAGGTCTCGGCGTAGAGGTCGGCGAGGGCGTCGTATCCCGGCTGCGTCATGTGCCCACTCTCGCATCGCCGACTGACATCCGGCGCCGCGGCGTCAGCGCCGCTGGGTGTCGTCCCCGGTGACATCGGTGATGAGCCAGTTGCGCTTCTTGTCGAGCGTGATGTTGTAGACGGCGACGGTGTCGATGCCCTGGGGCGACTTCACCGTGGTCGAGTGAACGGCGACGAAGCACTTCGCCGCCCAGACGTCGCCACCGATGGGGCGGACCTCGGCACCGGAAAGCCTGGCGTTGGCAACCCACTTCAGATCCTGCTGGATCCGCTCGAGTGCGCCGGAGCTGCTCTCGATCTTCGTGCGCAGTTCGGGCGATGTGCCGCGGACGACGTTGGCGCGCCACACCGCCGGTGCGCGGTAGTCGAGGGTCGCCGCTCCGACCGCGTACTCCTGGCACGCGATGCGGCGGGCGGTGGCCTCGTCGCCGGGGGCGGGCGCGGCGTGCGCGACGGCCGGGGCGAGGACGACGACGGTGGCAGCGGAAGTGAGGGCTGCGGTGAGGCGCGAGAGCATGACGGACCTTTCCGATACGTGGATTTCGAACTCACGATAGCGAATGGTCGTCGTGCCCATGAGCGGGGAACGACGAAACCCCGCCGGCGCGAGTGCGCTGGACGGGGTTCCGAGGCTGAGAAGGGAGGATCAGGCCTTCGCTGCGGCGTAGCGCGCAGCGACGTCGTCCCAGTTCACGACGTTCCACCAGGCCTTGACGTAATCGGCCTTGACGTTCTTGTACTGCAGGTAGAAGGCGTGCTCCCACATGTCGAGCATGAGCAGCGGGGTCAGGTTGATCGAGATGTTGCCCTGCTGGTCGGTGAGCTGCTGGAGCACGAGGCGCTGACCGATGTGGTCGTACGCCAGCACGGACCAGCCGGAGCCCTGCAGCGTCATCGCGACGGCGGTGAAGTGGGCCTGGAACTTGTCGAAGTCGCCGAAGTACTCGTCGATGGCGGCGGCCAGGTCGCCCACCGGCTTGTCGCCACCGTTGGGGGACAGGTTCTTCCAGAAGATCGAGTGGTTGGTGTGGCCACCGAGGTGGAAGGCGAGGTTCTTGCTCAGCAGCGGCGCCTTGGTGGCGATCGAGCCGTCCTCGCGGGCCTCCGCGAGCTGCTCGAGGGCCTGGTTGGCGCCGGCGACGTAGGCGGCGTGGTGCTTGCTGTGGTGCAGCTCCATGATCTCGCCCGAGATGTGGGGCGCGAGCGCGCTGTAGTCGTAGTCGAGGTCCGGCAGAGTGTAGACGGCCACGTCTTTCCCTTCGATAGCGGAAGCGATCGCTTCCTGGTTGGTCCTTCGTACCCTTCCAGCCTTTCTTATCTGGAATGGTTCCGCAATAAGGACGGCCGAAAGCGCATGAAGTGCGGTTGAGGTTCGCGGGGTGCGGCGGTTTCGCCGGGGCGACGACGAGGGCCCCGGCCGAGAAGTGGCGCGTGCCGAACGGAGGGGTCAGCCCAGGACGACGATGAGCGCCAGGGCCAGCGCGAGCACGGCGACCGTCAGCAGCGTGCGCGTCAGCGATCGCGAGAAGTACACGGTGCAGGAACTGCGCGACGCAGCATCGCGCCCGGCGGCGAGGGAGTGGGTGTGCTTGACCGTCATCGCGCCGCCTTCCGTGTGTTGCACCTGTGAAGCGCGTCACAGATGTGGTGTGGAACACTGTAGCGGACCTACACCGGGGTAGGAAATCGCCCAGGGCGGCGCGGGGCGTGCATCGGCGGCCGGGCGGAAATGCCCGATGTTTGTTGTTCATTCAAGCAAATGTGACCTATTAGACCGGCGGATCGATTTACGGCGTCCACCTGCATCGCTTCGGCGGGATCCGATAGAAACGCCACTGGTTCCTATCGCAAACGCTTGGAATCCGCCGTCCGGCGCGCGACGATGGTGGACATGACCGGAACCAGCATCGGGGTGCGCACCCAGCGCCTCAGCGGTGATCGGGCTGGCCGCATTCGCACCCTCGTCGGCGGCCGCCAGACCCGCGCCGACATCGTCGTGTCGATGACACTGCTCGTCGCCTCCTTCACGGCGACGATTCTCAACCTCGTGCTCGCCGTGCGCGCGATGCCCTCGATCCGCGAGTGCGCGGCGATGGCGTGCACGTACACCGGCACGTTCGACGTGCTGGCCATCACCTTCCTGACTTCGCTGCTGCTCGGCACCACCTTCGGCGCGCACGCGGTGCTCAACCTGCTCAATCGCCGCCTCGCCTGGGGGTACGCGCTGCTCGACGCGCTCGTCTCCCTCGGCTGCCTGTTCGGCGGTCTCGCGTTCGTCTCCGCGCTGTAGGGATGCGCCGCCGCGAGTGCCCCACTCCGCACCGGCGCGCCCGCGGGGCGCGGCGCTAACCTGAGGACATGACCACGACCGCGCCGTCGCCGGCCGCGCGCCTGCGGGCGGCCGCATGGCCCCTCGCCGCCGCGGCGGGGACCGGCGCCGTCGTCCTCGCGCTGCACGTGCGTGATCCGCACGTCCAGAACAGCTGGGGCGTGTGCCCGCTCTACGCCGCGACCGGGCTGTACTGCCCCGGCTGCGGCGGCCTGCGCGCCGTCAACGACGTCACCAACGGCGACTTCCTGGCCGCCCTCGGCTCGAACGCGCTGATCTACCCGGCCGGCGCGGTGCTGGTCTGGCTGTGGCTCGCCTGGCTCGGCCGCCGGGTGGGCTTCTCGGTGCCGGCGGTGCCGCAGAACAAGTACCTCTGGATCACCGTCGGCGTGCTGGCCGTCGTGTGGACCGTCGCGCGGAACTTCCCCGGGTCTCCGCTCGCGCCCTGACCTGCGGCGATCACGGATGCCGGATTCGCCCGCTACCGTCGGGGCCATGAGTCCCCTCGTGACCGAACTGCAGGACGCGGCGAAGGCCGCCAGTCATCGCGTGCGCTCCGCCCTCGGGCAGGCCGGGGGAGTGGTCCCCGTCGTGCGCCTCGAAGGCCCCATCGCGGCGCCCGCCATGTCGGGCGGGCTCGGCCGCGGCACCCTCAACCTCGCGGGGGTCGAGTCGGTGCTCCGCCGCGCCTTCGAGACCGACGATGCCGTCGCCGTCGCGCTCGTGCTCAACAGCCCCGGAGGCTCGCCGGCCCAGTCCGAGCTCATCGCCACCCGGATCCGGCAACTCGCCGCGAAGCACGAACTGCCCGTCCTCGCCTTCTGCGAGGACGTCGCGGCGTCGGGCGGGTACTGGCTGGCCTGCGCCGCCGACGAGATCTTCGTGACCACCACGTCCATCGTCGGGTCCATCGGCGTGATCTCCGCGAGCTTCGGGGCGAAGGAGCTGATCGGCAAGATCGGCCTCGAGCGTCGCGTCTTCACCGAGGGCGATGCCAAGCACCGCCTCGACATGTTCGAGGACGTCCGCGAGGGCGACATCGAGTGGCTGCACGGCATCCAGGGCGATATCCACAGCGCCTTCCGCGAGTGGGTCACCAGCCGTCGCGGCGATCGCCTGGGCCAGGATCCATCCCTCTTCACGGGCGAGGTGTGGATCGGTCGCAAGGCCGTCGACCTGGGTCTCGCCGACGGCATCGGCACCCTGCGCGGCGTGCTCGACGAGCGCTACCCCGACGCGGAGGTCGAGGCCATGCACACCCCGAAACCCCTGCTCGCACGCCTGCTGGGCGGCGGCACCGCGGTCGACGGTGCCGGGCTCGCCGCCTCCGTCACGGCCGGCGTGCTCGACGGTGCGCTCGCGGGCCTGCAGCGCCGCGGCCTGTGGGCGAACTTCGGGGCTTGACATGGTCGATCCACAGGGCGCGCGATTCGCGCTGGTGAAGCACTCACAGCACAACCCTCAAGTTGTGGATGAGCCTGTGGAAACTGTGGATGAATCGTCGGCGGCCCCCGCCGCCCGTGGAAGACTGGAGCCATGACCGACTACCCCGCGGACGGTCCGATCCCCGTCGACGCCCTGCCCGCCGACCTCGCCGCGGCGCCGGGCCTCACCGTGCTCGACGTCCGCGACCCGGGCGAATGGGAGCTCGGCCACGCTCCCGGAGCCGTGCACCTGCCGCTGCCCGATCTGCCCGTCCGCTTCGAGGAGATCGACCTCGACGACCGGGTGTACGTCATCTGTCGTGGCGGGGGACGCTCCGAGCAGGCCGTGCGCTACCTCGAGACCGTCGGGATCGAGGCCGCCGTCGTGGACGGCGGGATGATCGCCTGGGCGTCCGTCGGCCGACCCGTGGTGCGACCGGACGGCAGCCCGGGGGTCGTGTGATGTACCCGAACCCCGGGCGCACCGCGCAGCCCCGCGGCCGGCTCCGCTGGCTGGCCCGTCGCCCACCCGAGACGCTGCCGGTGCCGCGCCGCGGACCGTCGGACCCGAAGCCGACGCCGCGCTACCCCGTCACCCCGCGCTGGGGGCTGCGGCAGGACTTCACCCCGGCCCCGTCGACCGCGCCGACCACGGCGGAGACCGCGGCCGAAGCGACTCCCTTCGTCCTCCGCCTGACCACCGGCATCGTCTTCGCCGCGGCGGTCGTGGAGGGCCTGGCCTACCTGCTCCTGGTGATCAACCGGGCGGCCCCCCTGCCGGGGTGGCTCGCCGTGACCGCGACCGTCGCCGTCTTCGCCGTGGGGTGGCTGGCCGTGCTCGCGGTGATCGCGCTGTTCGTCGTGCTCGCGCTGTGGTTGCGGGTCGCGCGCGAGCGCGCTTACGCCGACCTGGGTACGCGCGAGCCCCGACCCGGGTGGCAGTTGTGGGTGTACTGCCTGGTCCCCGTCGTGAATCTCGCGGCCGCGCCCGTCCTCGTCCTCGAGCTGGCCGACGCGCAGAAGCGGGCCGCGGGGCTGGCGACGGATCGTCGCGCTCTGTTCATCCGGCGGTGGTGGGTCGCGTGGGTCGCGCTGACTATCGTCACGCTGGGGTGCGTGGCGTACTCGCGCGCGGACGGCGGCCTGCAGCACGGCGCCGACGCGATGGTCTACACCGCGCTGACCTACCTGCTGTGCGGAGCGTTCCTGCTGGTCACGGCACGGTTGGTCCGCGTGATCGACGGGGGGCCCACGGCCCGGAAGCAGGAGGACGGGACGCGATGGTTGGCGGCGTAGCGGGGATCGTGGCCCACCGGGGTGCCAGCGGGGAGTTCCCCGAGCACACCATGAGCGCCTTCGAGGCGGCCGTCGCGGAGGGCGCCGACGCGATCGAATGCGACGTCCGGCTCACCAAGGACCAGCATCTCGTCTGCCTCCACGACCGCACCGTCGAGCGCACGTCCGACGGCACCGGCGCCGTCTCGGAGCTCGATCTCGCCGACCTGCGGGCCATGGACTTCGGCTCGTGGAAGCGGCCCGGCCACGCGGAGTCGGTGGTCACCCTCGACGAACTGATCGAGCTGGCCCGCACGTCCGGGCGCAAGCTCTTCGTCGAGACCAAGCACCCCGTGCGGTTCGGCGCGATGGTGGAGCAGAAGCTGCTCGCCACCCTGCAGCGGCACGGCCTCTCCCACCCCGACGACCCGGCCGACGCGCCCGTCGTCGTCATCTCCTTCTCCGGCTCCGCCGTCTGGCGCGTGCGGCGCAACGCGCCGGGCGTCCCCGCAGTGCTCCTGGGTGAGGCCTCGCGGCTGCTCGGCGGCGGCGCCGCGACCGCGGTCCGCGCCCAGGGCATCGGGCCGTCGGTGGATTCGCTGCGCGAGCGCCCCGACACCGTGGCCAAGGCCCGTGCCGCCGGCCGTTTCACCTACTGCTGGACCGTCGATTCCGAGGCCGACGTCGCCCTCTGCAACGGCCTCGGCGTCGAGTGGATCGCCACCAACCACCCGGCCCGCACGCGCTCCTGGCTGCGGGGATAGGCTGCCGGGCATGGGTAGACGCGAACGCAATGCCACTCCCCGCGAGGGATCGAACCGTGCCGAGAAGGTCGCCGCCCAGCGCGCCCGCGCCGAGGCGAGCGCCGCGGACACCGCCCGTCCTTTCGAGGGCCTGGTCGCCGAGTGCGACATCGTCGCCCTCCGCAATTTCGTGCCCAGCGCCACCGCGCCCCTGACGGTGGCCGGCGCGAACCGCGAGATCCGCCTCGCGACGGTGCTCCCAGGCGCCGCGCAGGCCCTCGTCCGCGAGGAGTCCGACGGGGTCATCGGCTACGCCGCCCTGCAGACCGCGACCCGCCCGCTCGAGCCCGGCGCCGCGCTCGCCGGCGCCGCCCGGTTCGCCGCCGACGCCGAGGCGGGCGAGGCGCTCTCCGAGGAGCGCGACGGCGCGCTGCTCGAGGTTCTCGACGCCGCCGCGCCGCTCGAGGTGACCGTGCACAAGGACTTCGACTGGTGGCTCGCCGGCGATGCCGATGCGCAGACCCGGCAGCTCGTCGAGCACGCCAACTCGCTCATCACCCCCGCCGCGCGCCTGGACCTGGGCGCAGACGGCGTCGGCGCGCCCTGGTGGGCCGACACCGGCTCCAAGGCGCACCTGCGCTGGGTGCACCCCGCGCCCGAGGACGAGCTGATGGCCGCGCTGGCCCGTGTGCACGCCGCCGGCGGCCTCACCGTGGGCGAGGGCTCGCGGTTCGCCGGCTCGTTCCGCTCCGACGGCCTGCTCGTGCCGGTCTTCGACCTCGATCCGGAGTCGCACCCGGACGAGTGGGTGCCGGGCACCGTCGAACTGGCGAAGCGCCTCGCCGAGGCCCTCACCGACGATTCCGAGCTCACCGCCGCGCAGCGGCGCAGCCGCGACGGGCTGCGCGGCCGCCAGGTCTCGCTGTAGGTCCGCCCGGCGGGCGCCGGGTCAGCCGTGGAAGCGGTCGCCGAGCGCGCCGCGGAGGTACGCGAGGATGGTCTGCCGCACGTCGTAGGTCTCGGCGCTCGGATCCAGCGCGCCGAGGGCGCGGGCCAGCCGTGGCCGGTCGATGACGTGCTGCGGGATCTCCCGTTCGTACCAGGCGCTCGACGTCGGGCGGGCGTCGCGCATCGCCTGGTTGGTGCGCACCGTGACCTCGCCGATGGTGAACCGCCACAGCCCGAGCAGCAGGTGCAGCGACTCGGCCTCGGGAATGCCGATCTCGTCGGTGGTCCGCAGGAACTCGTCGAAGGACCACGCCGAGTAGGCGTCGATGATCTCGTCGGCCGAGAGCACGTCGATGACCCACGGATGGCGCGTGAGGTGGTCGATCACGATGAGCGGCAGCTGCACCAGCCGCTCATGCGGATCCTCGGCCAGCTCCGGCACGGGCGTGTTCCAGGACTGATGCTCGAGAACGGCGCCGAGCAGGTCGTTCTTCGAGTCGAAGTAGTGGTAGATGCCCATGGCGCTGATGTCCAGGCGCGCGGCGAGGGTGCGCATCGAGAACTTCAACGGCCCGTCGGTGGTGAGGATGTCGGCGGCGGCGGCCACCACCTGCTCGCGATTCACCTTCGGCGGGCGGCCGATACGGCCGCGTTCATTCATGGCGCCACCTTAACCGGTTCCCGGGGTCCCGCTCAGGAGACGAGCGGGAACGGGGCGGTCGGCGGCCAGCAGACCGAAGAACTCGTCGGTGTTCTTCCCCCACGCCAGGGAGTCCCCGTCGCTGGTGTACTCGCTGCCCGCGGTGGGCGTCGTCGTGGTCACGGTGGTGCCGCTCATCGCCCAGGCGAGGCGGGCGAGGTCCCACAGGTGCGTCTCCTTGTCGACGGAGAGCGCCTCGACCACCGCGTTCGACAGGCCCCACACCTCGAAGGGGTTGAGCAGCGTCGTGGGCGAGGTCGCCTCCTTGAACAGCGCCGACATGAACTCGCGCTGATGCACCACCCGGTCGAGGTCGGCGTTCGGGGTGGCGCGGGTGCGGACGTAGCCGAGGGCCTGGGCACCGTCGAGCGTCTGGCATCCGGCCTTGATGCGCAGCCCGGCCTTGGGGTCGTTGATCGGGTACTTCGGGCACATCTCGACCCCGCCGATCGCGTCGACCATGGTCGCGAAGCCGCCGAAGCCGATCTCCGCGTAGTGATCGATGTGCACGCCCGAGGCCTTCTCGAAGGTCTGCACGAGCAGCTGTGCGCCGCCCGCGTCGCCGGCGCCCGAGGTGCTGCCGAGGAAGTAGGCGGCGTTGATCTTGTGTCCGCCCTGACCGGGGATCTGCACGTAGAGGTCGCGGGGGATCGAGACCACCGTCGCGTCGCCCGACGTCGGGATGTGCACCAGCATGATCGTGTCGGTGCGGGCGCCGCCGAGGTCTCCGCCCGTGGCGAGGGCCTTCTGCTGCGCGGGCGTGAGGCCCTCGCGGGCGTCGGTGCCCACGAGCAGCCAGTTCGTCCCCGGGGTGTCGGCGACGCGGCCCGCGTACGCCGCGAGCGCGTCGATCCGCGTGAGCTTGCCGTCGAAGTAGATCGTGCCGGCCACCGTGCCCACGAGCAGCAGGACGAGGAACAGGCCCAGCCAGCGGAAGGGGTGCAGCTTGCGCTTGCGCCGGAGCTTCTTCGGCGCTGGCGCCGCCGGAGCGGGGGCGGAGGACCGTCGGCCCGGATCCCGGTCGCGGGAGCGGCCGCGCGGCGGGCGCGGGGGCGGCGGGACCCGGCCGTCGCTGGAGCCCCGCGCCCCGACGGTGCGCTTGACCTCGCTCGCGGGGACCGGTTCCGGCTCCTGGCGGGGAGCCCAAGCCTGGCGGGGCTGCGGTTGCGGGCGCTCGACCCGGGTGGCCCGGGGCGGTGCCGGGGCGGGCTGCTGGGGCGGAATCGGCCGGCGGGGCGGCTGTTGCGCGGGACGCTGCGGGGGCGGGCCGGGCCGGGCGCCCTGCCGCGGGCGGGGGATGCCCTGCGGGTGCCGCGGCGCGCGGGAGCGCGGGTCGCCCTCGGGGACCTGCGACCAGGCGAGGTTCCGCTCGTCGCGCGGTCGTTCGTCGTTCACGCACATCGACTGTACGGGCACGAACTGAGAAATCGCCTCAGCGCGTGACCCGGGTCGCAGGGTGGGTCAACCGAGGAATCCGAGGTAGGGGCGCAACAGCGCGTAGCCTACGAAGGCCACGACATCGAGCAGGAAGTGGGCGATGACCAGCGGCCACAGCCGGCGCCACCGCTCGTAGGCGGCGCCGAAGATCACGCCCATCACGAGGTTCCCGAGGCCCGCGCCGAAGCCCTGGTAGAGGTGGTACGAACCGCGCAGCACGGACGACGCCGCGATGGAACCGGCCCGCCCGACACCCAGCTGCCGCAGCCGGGTCATGAGGTAGCCCACGACCACGACCTCCTCGGCGACGGCGTTCCCCGCCGCGAGCAGCACGTACGCGAGGACGCGCCACCACTGCACATCGCCCGACGCGGGCACGACGCTCGCGGTGACGCCCAGCGCGCGGCCCGCCGCGTAGAGCGCCAGGCCGGGGACGCCGATGAGCGCCGCGAGCCCGGTCCCCAGGCCGATGTCGCGCAACAGCGCGCGCCGCGGCCGGCGCAGCGCGAAGCCGATGTCGGCGAAACCGATGCCGGACCGGTACAGCAGGTACAGGGCCAGCGCCGCCCAGCCGAAGAGCTGGACGGCCCCCATCACCTGCAGGAGGAAGTCGATCACCGCGTGCGGGCTCCGCACCGGGTTGAGGGTCACCGTCGTCGAGCCCACGCCCGCGCCGAGCTGGTAGCCGATCAACCGAATCACCGAATACAGCCCCGACCAGGCGAAAGTCACCAGCAGCACGATGGCGACCTCGGCGCGTAACGGGCGTCGCTCGGCGGTCGGCACGGGCTCGGGGGCGCTCACCGGGACACCCTATCCGGGCACCGTTACGATTGCCCGGTCCTGCAGCGAGCGAAGGGGTCACGACGTGTCCGCTCCCACCGAGCCCCAGTTGGGGCCCATCGACCGGTACTTCCGCATCTCCGAGCGCGGCTCGACGGTGCCGCGCGAGCTCCGCGGCGGTCTCGTCACGTTCTTCACGATGGCCTACATCGTGGTGCTCAACCCGATCATCATCGGCGGTGTCGTCGGGCAGAGCAAGAACGTCGACGTGCTCGGCCACGTGCTGCCCACCGCGCAGGTCGCCGCGGTGACGGCGCTCGCCGCGGGCGTGATGTGCATCGTCTTCGGCGCCATCGTCAACTATCCGTTCGGCATCGCCGCCGGTCTCGGCGTCAACAGCCTCCTGGCCGTGAGCGTCGCGCCGCAGGTCACCTGGCCCGAGGCCATGGGTCTGGTGGTGATCGACGGCATCATCATCGTGCTGCTCGGCGTCACGGGCTTCCGCACGGCGGTCTTCCGCGCCATCCCCGCCGAGCTCAAGGCCGCGATCGCCGCGGGCATCGGCTGCTTCATCGCGTTCATCGGCTTCGTGGATGCGGGCTTCGTCCGGCGCATCCCGGACGCCGCCGGCACGACGGTGCCCGTGGGCCTCGGCATCGGCAACTCCGTCGCGGCCTGGCCCACGGCGGTCTTCGTCTTCGGCGTCCTGCTCATCGGTGTGCTCGTGGTCCGCAAGGTGCCGGGCGCGATCCTGCTCGGCATCGTCATCACCACGATCGTCGCCCTGATCGTGCAGAAGGTGGCCGGCCTCGGGCCGTCGTTCAAGGACCCGCACGGCTGGAGCCTGAACATCCCCGAGCTCCCGTCGAGCCTCGGCGGGTTGCCGGACCTGTCGCTGGTCGGCGAGGTCGACGTCTTCGGCGCGTTCACCCGCATCGGTGTGCTGGCGGCGTCGGTGCTGGTCTTCGCGCTGGTGCTGTCGAACTTCTTCGACGCCATGGGCACCATCACCGGCCTCACCAAGGAGGCGAACCTGATGCGCGAGGACGGCACGGTGCCGAACATCGGCAAGGCGCTGGCCGTGGAGGGTGCGGGCGCGATCGTGGGCGGCGGCGCCTCGGCCTCGTCGAACACGGTCTTCGTGGAGTCCGCGTCGGGCATCGCCGAGGGGGCGCGGACGGGCCTCGCGAACATCGTGACCGGCGTGCTCTTCCTGGCCGCGATGTTCTTCACCCCGCTCTACGAGGTGGTCCCCTCCGAGGCCGCCGCTCCGGCGCTGGTCATCGTGGGCGCGATGATGCTGGGCCAGCTCAAGGACATCGACTGGAGCAAGTTCTACGTCGTGCTGCCGGTCTTCCTCACGGTGGTCTCGATGCCCTTCACCTACTCGATCGCCAACGGCATCGGCATCGGCTTCATCACCTGGGTGGTGATGGCCGTGGCGCGCGGGAAGGCCAGGGAGGTGCACCCGCTGCTGTGGATCGTCTCCGGGCTGTTCCTGCTGTACTTCGCGAAGGAGCCGATCGAGGTGCTGTTCGGGATCTGACGGGCGCTATCGCCCGTCGCCCTCGCCCGACGGTGGCTGCTCGTCGAGGCCGGGAGCGTGGCCGCCGCGGGCTTTCTCGGCGGCCTTCGCGTCCTTCTCCGCCTGCTTGGCGAGCGCCTTGGCCTCCTTCTCGGCGGCCTTGCGCTGCTTCTTCTTCGCTCGCTTGCGGCGCTGAACCTCGAGGAAGATCGCGAGGGCGATCGCGGCGAGGACGCCGATGATCACGCCGATGAGCGTCGACCAGCGGAAGCCCGCGGCGTTCTGGTCGAGCTTGGTGCGCGCGTAGTTCGCGCCGCTGCCGGTGCCGATGGCGACGGCGAGCGTCATGAGGTTCGGCACGGCGACCACCACGGCGATGAGCCCGAGCACGGTCGCGATCTTCGGATGGCTGGCCGCCCGCTTGGCGGCGAACCACAGGATCAGGAGCGGGAGTCCGGCGCAGAGGAAGCCGATGCCGAGCCCGAACGCGGTGCCCTTCAGAGTGCCGCCGTCGGTGCCCACCCAGCCGACGAGCATGTCCGCCCACTTGCGCGGCAGGTACGCCGCGAGCGCGAAGTAGGCGCCGATGAGGACCAGGATGAGGACGGCCGCGACGATCGCGCGGCGCAGCCACTTCTTCGCCGCCTCGCCGGCGCGGGTCGCGGCGTCGCCGGCCTTCGTCTTGGCCCGGCCGGCGACGTCGTCGGCGTGCGTCCGGGCGCGCGCCGCCGCGTCGTCGACGTGGGTCCGCGCGCGGGTGGTCACGTCATCGACGTGGCTCTTGGTGCGCGAGGCGAAGTCGGGCTTCGACGCGCTTTCGGGCTGGTCAGGCGACGGATCGTCCGGTGTGGTGCTCATCGCCCCAATCTAACCCGTTCTTCGCTGTCGCACATGATGTACAGTTGTACATGTACAAACGTCCATGAGGAGAGTGATGACCGAGACGCCCCGCCGCCGCGACCCGGAACGTCGTCGGCGCGAGATCATCGCCGCCGCCGCGGCGATCGTCGTCGAATCGGGCCCGGACGCGCTGACGCACCGGAAGGTCGCCGCGCGTGCCGAGGTCCCCCTCGGCTCGACCACGCAGTACTTCGCCACGCTCGCCGACCTGCGTGCGGCCGCGCTCAGGTCGCTGATCGAGGAGGCTGAGGTCTGGCTCGACGAGCTGGAGGAGACCTTCGTCCGCGACGGTGCCTCGCCGGCGGCCTACACCGCCGCGCTCCACTGCTATCTGAGCGACCCGCAGCTCGTCGGCGGCGATTTCGCGGTGACCTGCGCCGCGCCGTCGCATCCTGACCTGCGCGCGTTGAGCACCCACTGGGCCGCGGACTTCGCGGCCACCCTGGAGCGCTACATCACCCCCGAAAGCGCCCGCGCGGTAGCGATGTTCACCGACGGCGCGATCATGACCACCGTGCTCGACGAGCAGCCCGCCGATCCGGAGCTGCTCGAACGTGCGATCACCGCACTGTGGACCCCTCGACAGGAGACGACGGAATGACCGACCTCTCGACCGCGCCCGTGGCGTCCGCGACCCGGCGCTGGGCCGCGGCGCTGCTCCTCTCGGCGAGCCTGCTCGTCATCACCGTGGACATGACGATCCTCAACATCGCCATCCCCGACCTCGCCGCCGACCTGCGGCCCACCGCGGCGCAACAGCTCTGGATCATCGACGCCTACTCGCTCGTGCTCGCCGGGCTGCTCGTCTCCACCAGCTCGCTGGGCGACCGGTTCGGCCGCAAACGCATGCTGCTCCTCGGCTACATCGTCTTCGGCGTCGCCTCGGCGTTGGTGATGTGGGCGGAGACGCCGGCCCAGGTGATCGCCCTCCGGGCGGCCCTCGGCGTGGGCGGCGCGATGATCATGCCGACCACGCTGACCATGCTGCGGGTGATCTTCACCGATCCCGCGGAGCGCGCCAAGGCGCTCGGTCTGTGGGCCGCGGTCTCCGGCGTCGGCGCGGCCATCGGACCGATCGTGGGCGGCGTTCTGCTGGAGAACTTCTCGTGGCGCGCCGCCTTCATGGTGAACGTTCCGGTGATGGTGATCGTGCTGATCGTCGGCTTCTTCCTGCTGCCCGAATCGAAGGTCGCCTCGCCCGGCGCATGGGACTGGCTCGGCGCGCTCATGTCGATCACCGGGATGGTCGCGCTGGTGTGGTCCATCAAGCGGTTCGCGAAGGACCACACCCTGCTCTCGGGGCCGGGGCTGGTGGCCCTGCTGATCGCCGTCGTGGTGCTCGGGCTGTTCGTGCGGCGGTCGCTGCGCCGCGAGAACCCGCTGCTCGACGTGCGGCTCTTCGAGCGGCGCCAGTTCTCCGCGGGCATCATCGCGGCGCTGGGCGTCATGTTCGCGATGGCCGCGGCGCTGCTGCTGCTCGCGCAGTGGATGCAGCTGGTGGCGGGCTACGGGCCCATCGAGACCGGCGTCCGGCTGCTCCCCGTCGCCGTGGCCGCGGTGGTGGCCTCGCTCGCCGCGCCGTGGCTGGCGAACGTCCTGAACGCGCGAATCGTCCTCGCGGGTGGTCTGGTGGCGGCGTCGATCGGCATGGTTCTCCTCGCGGCGCCCGAGCACCTGGACTACGCGGGCCTGCTGGCGCCGCTCGTCCTCGTGGGACTCGGCATGGGCGCGATGACGGTGGCCTCCGCGATGATCATGTCCGGGACGCCGGAGGAGAAGGCGGGCAACGCCGCCGCGCTCGAGGAGACGAGCTACGACCTGGGCAACGTGCTCGGCGTCGCGATCCTCGGCAGCGTCGCCGCGATGCTCTACACGGCGGACGCCGACTTCGGCGCGATCCCCGGCGTGGATGCGGCGGTCGCCGACGCCGCGGGCGAATCGCTGGGCGCCGCCATGGCGATCGCGCAGCAGGCGGGCCTGCCCGCGCTCGCCGAGCACGCGGCGACCGGCTTCACGGCGTCACTGCAGACCACCGGCCTGGTCGGCGGCGTGATCCTGTTCGTCGTCGCGGTCGGGGTGTACGCCCTGACCCCGAAGGGCACCGACATCACGGTGCAGGCGCACTGAACCCGTCGACGGTTCACGATGTCGGGTTTCGACGAGGCGGACGTGCGTCAGAACACCTCCGTGTCTCCAGAACTCGATATCGTGAGCCGCCTCGGCCGGGGTGCGCGATGCCGACGGACGCGCACGAGGTCCATGACGTCGGCGAACACCGCATCCCAGCCGAACATCACCTCGGCGTAGTCGATCCGCAGCACGCAGTAGCCGCCCACCGTGGCGATGCGGTCGCGTCGATTGTCCTTCCGACGCTGCGCGTCGTTGTGGAACTCCCGGCTGTCGCACTCGAGGATCAGCTTCTCGCCGACGAGAAGGTCGACGCGGCCGACGTCCTCGATCTCAGCTTGACTCCGCACCAGGACATGGTGGTTCCGGAGCCGGATGCGGCATCCGCAGCGTCGAGTCCAGCACCGCCACCAGGTAGTCGTCCGAGAGGCAGTGCGCCGCGCACTGCAGTGCCACGGTGAGGGGGTCGATCGCGCGGATCGACGTCGGCAGCCCGCGATGCGCGTGGCAGCGGGTGGAGCGGTCGGTCGAGCCGGGTGTGCTCGGCGTGCCGCACCGGGGCGTGCCTGTTGCGCGAGTTCGGAGCCGACGGGCCGAGGCCGCCGTCGCGAGGTGCGCCGGCCAGCGGACGTGCGCCCTCGTGATGCCGGGCGGCACCCACACGCCCTGGGCGAACCGCAGGGCCGAGACGCAGGTCAGTGTGCCGCCGCTGCGCACCGCCGCGACCACCGCGGGATCCGCGCCGACGATCGCGTACCAACCCCGCCGGATCACCGTGAGGGCGCCGGCGTGGCGCAGCGCGCTGACCTCCCGCGGATCGGCACCGAGCGCGAGTAGTCGGGCGCGGGAGACGACCCCTCCATCGGCGTGCGCGGCGATCAGTGCGCTGAGGTCCATGACGCAACGGTCCCCCGCCGACGCGAGCGGGGCGCCCGGCCGACGGCCGCTATCCCCAGAAAGCGTACGAAACCTTCGCCGGACGGTCGATTGCTTCACAACGTCGAGTTCTGGTGCGGTCGAGGTGTGTGAGCGCGCCTCCGCCGCTCAGGAATTCGACATCCTGAGAACGCTCAGCTCGTGCGGAGGCCGTTGAGGAACGGGCAGCCCAGCAGGATGCGGATGCCGCGCTGGAGCGCGGCCATGTCGTCGGCGGGCTGCTGGAAGTTCAGCCGCACGTCCACGTCGGAGAGCTCGTGGTGCTCGGCGCGCAGGCGGATGCCGAAGCGGTCGATGCCCAGGAGCCGGATGCGGTGGTTGCGCAGCTTCCCGGGCAGGCGGCGGGCGAGCTGCCCGACCATCTCCGGGTGCCCGGATTCCACATGCGCGAGCCAGGCGGTCTCGTAGCCGGCGAACGGATCCGGTTCGGCGGCGGCCAACTCGTCGCCCGTCACGGACGAGGCGCCGGCGGCGTCCGCGAGCACGGCCGTCTCGATCGGCATGGTCAGCAGCCGCGAGCCGTTGCCCACGTCGAGCAGTTCCTCGAGCGGGTTGTCCACCGCGATGCGGGCGGCGAGCGCGGCACCGTCGGCCACCTCGGACAGCCGGCCGGAGAGCCAGACGAGGGAGCGGGTGCGCTCGCGCAGCGGGAGCGGCGAGATGTCGTTGATCTCCACCATGGCGCGCGCGCCCTCGAGCCAGGGCGCGTCGTCGGAGACGGCGACCACGAGTCGGTCGCCCAGCACGTGGTGCAGCGCGACGGTGATCGGCTCGTAACCGTCGGCCGCGAGGACCGCGGCATGGGGGACGGCCGCGATGGTGCGGACGCGCTCGGCCGGTGTCGGCTCGGCGATGGTCGGGGCGCTCATGACGACTCCTCTCGCTCGGTGCTGGATAGACATGAAGGTAACCCTAACCTAATGCGGCGAGCAACCCCGGGCAAGAGTTAGGGTCAACGTGATGGCGATCGAACTGGAGTTGCTCGCGCCCCCGCGCGAGCCGATGTCCCTGGTCGACGGGCTGGCCGTGGCGGCACCGTCGGGCCGTCCGAGCTGCACCTACGCGCCCGGCGATCCCACCGCGCTCGTGGAGTTCCTCGTGCACGGCGTGCACGACGAGGGGCCCGGTTTCGAGATCGCGGTGGCGGATGCCGACCAGGCCGTGGCCGTGCTCTGCGCGACCGTCGCGGCGCTCACCGGCGACGACATCCCGGCGGCCCTCGAGGCTCCCGACGAGGCGCGGCTCGCCGCACTCAACCCGATGGCGCAGGACGCGGTGCGTGAGCGGCTGCGGCACCTCGTCGCCCCGGACCCGCAGGCGGTCACTGATCGGCTGCGGGCCCTCGGGCTGAAGTAGCTCAGGACACCTGGTCGACGGGGACGGTCCACGCGGTCCGGCAGACCTCCTGCGTCGGGGACAGGCTGCCGCGGTCGAACCACTGCTGCGCCGTGGCGGCCTGGACGCGCGGGCCGTCCGGGCCCTCGCCGAGCAACGTCCAGACGCGGGACTGGGCCGACGCCTGCTCGACATCGGCACGCGTGATCCCGTGGTCGACCAGGCGCTGGATCGTGGCGCCAGCGAGGCACAGGTGCTGCGCCTTATCGCGCTTGCGGTACTCGAGTCCGAGGGCGCTGTCGGCGTCGACGGACCGGACCAGCGCGCCCGTGTCGGAGGCGACACCCGCGCGGCTTTCGGCCCGGTCGGCGACCGCCATCGCGAGCCACTGCAGCAGGCGCGGGGCCTGGTTGCCGGCGGCCTCGATCGCCGCGTCGACGTTGAGGTAGATGATGTCGTTGCAGGTCCCGTAGCTGGTCACCGGGACGCCGGTGTAGCAGCCCGGGCCGGGCGGCACGTCGTCGGGCGAGCTGAACGGGCGGACGGTTCCGGCGCGCAGGCCCCACACGGCCTCGAGGCAGACGGTGCCGGTCCGCGCGAAGGCCTCGACGGATTCGCGGGTGGCGGCGAGCGGCGGGAGCGCGCATCCGGGCGGCGAGACCAGGCCGGTGGTGAAGACGCTGCTGCCGGTGATCTGGCCGACGCTCGGCGGCGGCGGGGGAGCCGTCGCCGTGCCGATCGGGGAGGCGAACTCGGGCGTCCCGGGCTTGGAGACCGCTGCCCACCCCACGGCCCCGGCGATCAGGACGACCGCGACGACGAGCGTGATCCATCCGCCGCGACCGAGCCGCCGCCGGCGGTTCCGCACGTCGCCGGTTCCGTACCGGCCGCCGCCCGCGTAGGGACTGCCGGTGGGGAGGCGGTTCGAGCGCCACGGACTCGGACCCGTCGGCGCCGGACCGGAACTGATCCGGTCCAGCGGATTCTCGTCGTACGACATCCCCATCCCCATCTCTGCAAAGATTGAAGTGACTCTACTAAATCGCCGCGTGGCCGCCCCGCGGTGGCGGCCCCGCTAGGCTCGTGGCGTGACGCGCATCGCCTACTTCGGCCCCGAGGGGACGTTCACCGAGATGGCGCTGCTCCAGTGCCAGGAACTCGCCGCTCGCGGTGCGATGACGGTGCCCGGCGTCGACCTCGTCGGGGCGGAGCGGATCAGCGCCCCCAGTCAGGTGGCCGCCCTCGAGATGGTCTCCGACGGTGCCGCCGATCTCGCGTGCGTGCCCATCGAGTCGTCCGTCGAGGGGCCCGTCACACCGACGCTCGACACCCTCGGGTTCGGCGCGCCGCTGCAGATCTTCGCCGAGACCGACCTGGCCGTCGCCTTCTCGCTCGCGTCGTCGAAGCCGCTGGCCGAGGCCCGGACCGTGGGCGCGTATCCGGTGGCCGCCGCGCAGGTCCGCGCGTGGCTCGCCGCGAACATGCCGCAGGCTCAGGTGGTTCCGGCCGCCTCCAACGCCGCCGCGGCACTCGACGTGGCGGAGGGGCGGGTGGACGCCGGGGTCACCACGGCGCTCGCCGCGCGGATGTACGACGTCCCCGAGGCGGCGACCGGCGTGGCCGACGTCGCCGACGCCCGCACTCGATTCGTGCTGTGCGGCAAGCCCGGTCCGGCGCCCGAGCGCACCGGCAGCGACTGCACGGCGGTCGTTCTCGACGTGCCGAGCAGGCCCGGGTCGCTGGCCCTGGCGATGGCCGAGTTCGCGTTGCGCGGTGTGGATCTCACGCGGATCGAGTCACGCCCGAAGCGAACCGTCTTCGGCAGCTACGTCTTCCACTTCGACTGCGTCGGCCACATCGACGATCCCGCGGTGGGCGAGGCGCTGCGCGCCCTGCACCGGGTGTGCGACGACCTCCGCTTCCTGGGCTCCTGGCCGCGCCCGGGCGGGCCCGGCACGGCCCCCGTCGACCCCGGTGACTCCGAGGCCTGGTTCGACGGCCTGCGGAGGGGAGAGCGATGACCGGCCTGCTGCACCTGGTCCGGCACGGCCAGACCACCGCGAACGTCGCACGGATCCTCGACACCCTGCCGCCCGGCGCGCCGCTCACGCCCGAGGGGGCCGAGCAGGCCCGTCGGTTCGGCGTCGGGCGGCCGAACGCCGCTCCGGCCGTGCTGCTCAGCTCGGTCGCGCGCCGCGCGCAGCAGACCGCGGGACACATCGCCGACGCCTGGGGCGTGCCGACCTCCGTGATCGACGGGGTGCACGAGGTGCAGGCCGGCGACCTCGAGGGCTTCAACGACGAGGCCTCCATCGAGGTCTTCCAGGACGTCGTGCGCCGCTGGTACTCCGGCGAGCCGACCGCCGCGATGCCCGGCGGCGAGAGCGCCGAGGATCTGCTGGCGCGGTACCTGCCCGCGGTGGACGCGATCCGCGCCGAGCACCTGCCGCGCGGCGACGCCTACCTGGTCAGCCACGGGGCCGCCATCCGGCTCGTCGGCTTCCACCTGTCGGGGGTCGACGGCGCCTACGCGCACAAGCATCACCTGCCGAACACCGGCGAGATCGTGCTCCGCCCCGTCGACGCCGGCTGGGAGCTGGTGAGCTGGGCAGACGCCCCGTCGCACCTGGACCCGATGGGCTAGTCCGCGCGTTCAGAGCTCGCGGAGCGCGTAGAACCCGTCCCGCCGGACGGGGGCGGCGGCGGTGGCCACGGCGCGGCCGACGTCGGCGAAGTCGGTGTCGAGCGGGGCGATCGTGACGCGGATGTGGTCGATGTCCGGTGTGCCCACCACGAACGGCGTGCCGGGGGCCACGCGGATGCCCTCGGCGGCCAGATGGATCAGGGCTCGCCGTTCGTCCTCCACGGGGATCCAGAGGTTGAGTCCCTCCGCGGTGGCCGCGCCGGCGTCGATTCCCGCGAGCGCGGGGACGAGCGCGTCGCGGCGGCGCGCGTACTCGTCGCGGGCGCGGGCCACGGTGCGTTCCGCCGTCGCGTCGGAGAGAAGGTCGTAGAGCAGGCGCTGGAGGATCCGCGGCGTCCACCCGGGGCCGAGTGCGCGCCGCGCGACCACCCGGTTGATCACGGCGGCGGGGCCGGACATCGCGGCGATCCGGAGGTCGGGCCCGTGCGATTTGGAGAAGCTCCGAATGTGCAGGACCCGTTCGGGTATCCATTGGCCGAGGCTGAGGTCGCCCGCGGAGACGACCGAACCGGAGTGGTCGTCCTCGATCACCATGCAGCGCGCGTCCCCGCGCAGCAGGCGGACGAGTTCCTCCGCGCGGCTCCGCGACATCGACCGGCCGGTGGGGTTCTGCGCTCGCGGCTGGATGATCGCGGCGGACGGGCCCTGTTCCAGCGCGCGCGCGAAGTCGTCCGGCCGGATCCCCTCCTCGTCCAGCCGGACCGGCAGGGGGTGCAGGCCGTTGACCTCCAGGAGGTCGAGGAACTGGGGGAAGGTCGGGTTCTCCACGATGACCCGGTCGCCGTAGCGGGTGACGGCGTCCACCGCCCGGACCACTGCGTCGAGCGCGCCGTCGACGATCGTCAGTGCTTCGGAGGAGGTCGGCCAGCTGTCGCTCAGCAGAGCGCCGAGTTCGGGGACCACGGGGTGCTCGTGGTAGTTCGTGGTCTCCGCCCGGCGGGCAACGGCGCCAAGGGATTGCGCGATCTCGGGCAGGAGGCGCGGGTCGGGAGCCCCGAGGGACAGATCCCACCGGACGTCCCCGTCCGGGCCGGCCATCGTCATCGTCCGCGATGCCGGTGCGGGCCTCCGCGCGGCCCCCTCGGCGACGAAGGTGCCGCTGCGGCCCCGCGAGACGACGAGGCCGGACCGGGCGAGGGCCTGCCAGCCCTGGCTGACGGTGGCGGGCGAGACGTTCAGTTGTCGGGAGAGGGCGCGCACGGTGGGCAGCCGGTCGCCGGGGACCAGCTCGCCGGCGTTGATCATCCGGGCGATGGCGCCGGCGATCCCGGCCGGCGACGGATCGTCGATGTGGAGGGCGGGGGTGTCGCGGACCGGTTCGGTCGGTGATTTATCCATCTCGCCTCCACGAGCGCCGCGGTGCGGCACACTCCTTAACGTAACCTCACGCAGCTGAAATATTAGAGAAATGTTCAAACAATAGAGTAACAGAAGCAAGTCGAGACGGATCGGAGGACACGATGACGGTGATCAGGGCGGCCATCACTCAGGCCACATGGACCGGCGACGAGGCGTCGATGGTGGACAAGCACGAGGCGCTGGCGCGGCAGGCCGCGGCGGACGGCGCACAGATCGTCTGCTTCCAGGAGCTGTTCCACGGCCCCTACTTCGGCATCGTCGAGGACGCCAAGTACTACGAGTACGCCCAGCAGGTGCCGGGCCCGCTGACCGAGCGGTTCGGAGCCCTCGCCCGCGAACTCGGGGTGGTCATCGTGCTCCCCGTGTACGAGGAGGAGATGCCCGGCCTGTACTACAACACCGCCGCCGTTCTCGACGCCGACGGCACCTACCTCGGCAAGTACCGCAAGCACCACATCCCGAACCTGGATCGCTTCTGGGAGAAGTTCTACTTCCGGCCGGGTAACCTCGGATACCCGGTGTTCGACACCGCCGTCGGCAAGGTCGGCGTGTACATCTGCTACGACCGGCACTTCCCGGAGGGCTGGCGCGAGCTGGGCCTGGGCGGGGCCGAACTGGTCTTCAATCCGTCGGCGACCAAGCCCGGGCTGTCGAACCGCCTGTGGGAGCTCGAGCAGCCGGCCGCGGCGGCGGCCAACCAGTACTTCGTCGCGGCGAACAACCGGATCGGCACGGAGACGGACGAATTCGGCGACCTCGCCGTCACCTTCTACGGCACCTCCTACTTCGTGGACCCGCGCGGCAACCTGGTCGGCGACGCGGGCTCGACCGACACGGAGGAGATCGTGATCCGCGACCTCGACCTCGGACTGGTCCGCGCGGTCCGCAACGACTGGCAGTTCTATCGGGACCGCCGGCCTGACTCCTACACCGCGATCCCGGCTCGGTAGGCGCCGCCATGTCGACGACCTTCATCACCGGCGGCACCGTGGTCTCGGCCACCGGCCGCGGAGCGGCGGACGTGCTGGTCGACGGGGAGCGCATCGTCGCCCTGCTCGAACCGGGCACCACCGTGCTCGGCAGCGACCTCGCGGCCACCGCGGACACCGTGATCGACGCAACCGGCAAGTACGTGATCCCCGGCGGGATCGACGCGCACACGCACATGTCGATGCCCTTCGGCGGCACCAACGCCTCGGACACCTTCGAGACCGGCACGCGCGCGGCGGCCTGGGGCGGAACCACCACCATCGTCGATTTCGCCGTGCAGAAGTTCGGTGAGCGACTGGAGGACTCGCTCGCCACCTGGCACGCGATGGCCGGCGGGGAATGCGCCGTGGACTACGCGTTCCACCAGATCGTGGGAGATGTGAACTCGGCATCGCTGTCGGCGATCCGCGGCCTGCAGGATGAGGGCATCACCAGCTTCAAGATGTTCATGGCCTACCCGGGCGTGTTCTACAGCGACGACGCGCAGATCCTGCAGGCCATGCAGGTGTCCGCCGACACCGGACTGCTGACGATGATGCACGCCGAGAACGGCCCCGCGATCGACGTGCTCGTGCAGCAACTCCTCGCGCAGGGCAAGACCGATCCGTACTACCACGGCATCGCCCGCGCCTGGCAGCTCGAGGAGGAGGCCACGCACCGCGCGATCATGCTGGCGCAGTTGACCGGGGCGCCCCTGTACGTGGTGCACGTCTCGGCGAAGCAGGCCGTGGCGCAGCTCGCCGCGGCGCGGGATCAGGGACAGAACGTGTACGGGGAGACCTGCCCGCAGTACCTCTACCTCTCGCTCGAGGATCAGCTCGGCGCACCGGGTTTCGAGGGCGCGAAGTGGGTGTGCTCCACGCCCCTGCGGTCCAAGCACGAGCACCACCAGGACGAGGTCTGGCAGGCGCTGCGCACCAACGACCTGCAGATGGTGTCCACCGATCACTGCCCCTTCTGCATGAAGGGCCAGAAGGACATGGGGATCGGCGACTTCTCCAAGATCCCCAACGGCATCGGCTCGGTGGAACACCGGATGGACCTGATGTACCAGGGCGTGGTGTCGGGCAAGATCACCCTGGAACGCTGGGTGGAGATCACGTCGACGACGCCGGCCCGGATGTTCGGGATGTACGGCCGCAAGGGGGTACTCGCCCCGGGGGCCGATGCGGACATCGTGGTCTACGACCCGAACGGGCACACGTCCATCGGGCTCGAGAAGACGCACCACATGAACCTCGACTACTCCGCCTGGGAGGGATTCGAGATCGACGGCCACGTGGACACCGTGCTCTCGCGCGGCAAGGTGATCGTCGACGACGGCCAGTACCTCGGGCGCAAGGGCGACGGCCGGTTCGTCCATCGCGCACTTAGCCAGTACCTCATCTAGGAGCTGACCATGGATTTCGGCGTCGTCCTGCAGTGTCACCCGCCCGCCGCCCGCACCATCGCACTCACGAAACTGGCGGAGTCGCACGGCTTCAACCACGTGTGGACGTTCGACTCGCACCTGCTGTGGCAGGAGCCCTACGTGCTGTACTCGCAGATGCTCGCCGAGACCCGGCGGGTCACGGTGGGGCCCATGGTGACCAACCCCGCCACCCGCGACTGGACCGTCACCGCGTCGCTGTACGCAACGCTCAACGAGATGTTCGGCAACCGGACGGTCTGCGGCATCGGACGCGGCGATTCCGCGGTCCGGGTGACCAACGGGAAGCCCACCACCCTGGCGACCCTGCGTGAATCCATCCACGTAATCCGCGAACTCGCCAACTCCCGTCCGGTCGAGTACCGCGGCTCGACACTGCAGTTCCCCTGGAGCGCCGGCTCGGAACTGGAGATGTGGGTGGCGGCGTACGGCCCCAAGGCCCTGGCCCTGACCGGCGAGGTGGCCGACGGGTTCATCCTGCAGCTGGCCGACCTGGACATCGCCGCGTGGATGATCGACGCGGTGAAGTCCGCCGCGTCGGACGCCGGCCGCGATCCCGAGGCGGTGAAGATCTGCGTCGCCGCCCCGATGTACATCGGGGACGATCTCGCCCACCAGCGCGATCAGTGCCGGTGGTTCGGCGGCATGGTCGGAAACCACGTGGCCGACATCGTCGCCCGGTACGGCGCCACCGGCGGCGCGGTGCCCGCCGCGCTGACCGACTACATCGCCCAGCGCAGCGGGTACGACTACAACCAGCACGGGCAGGCGGGGAACACCCACGCCGACTTCGTGTCCGACGAAGTGATCGACCGGTTCTGCCTGCTGGGCTCCGTGGCCGATCACCTCACCAAGATCGAGGCGCTGCAGAAGCTCGGTGTGCACCAGTTCGCCGGCTACCTGCAGCACGACCAGAAGGAGGAGACGATGCGCCAGTACGGCGAACACATCATCCCCGCCGTCAACCGCACCATCACGGCGAAGAAGGACGCCTGACATGGCCGCCGACACCGCGGACCTGGATCGTCGCGCGTACGAGCTGGATCGGGACTTCGTCTTCCACTCCTGGTCGGCGCAGGCCGCGCTCGACCCGATGGTGATCAGCGGCGCGCTCGGCACCCGGGTGTGGGACGCTTCCGGGCGCAGCTACCTCGACTTCTCCAGCCAACTGGTCAACGTCAACATCGGGCACCAGCACCCGAAGATGTTGCGCGCGATCGCCGATCAGGCGGAGCAGTTGTGCACGGTCGGGCCGTCCGTCGCCAATCTGGCGCGCGGCGAGGCGGCCAGCCGGATCGTCGGGCTGGCGCCCGAGGGCTTCACCAAGGTCTTCTTCACCAACGGCGGCGCGGACGCGGTGGAGAACGCGATCCGCATGGCGCGCTTGCACACCGGGCGCACCAAGGTGCTCAGTGCCTACCGCTCCTATCACGGCAACACGGGGGCGGCCGTCGTGGCGACCGGCGACTGGCGACGCCTGCCGAACGAGTACGCCCACGGCCACGCGCACTTCCACGGCCCGTATCTGTACCGCTCCGAGTTCTGGGCGCAGACGCGGGAGCAGGAGTGCGAGCGCGCGCTCGCGCACCTGGAGCGCACCGTCGTGGTCGAGGGCCCGAACAGCGTCGCGGCGATCCTGCTGGAGTCCGTACCCGGTACCGCCGGGGTGCTGGTGCCGCCGCCCGGATACCTGGCGGGTGTGCGGGAGATCGCCGACCGCCACGGCATCCTGCTCATCCTCGACGAGGTGATGGCCGGCTTCGGCCGGACCGGCGCGTGGTTCGCGCACACCCGGCACGGCGTGCGGCCGGACCTCATCACCTTCGCCAAGGGCGTCAACTCCGGATACGTACCGGTCGGCGGCATTGTCATCGGCGAGGCCATCGCGAAGACCTTCGACGATCGCGTCTTCCCCGGCGGCCTGACGTACAGCGGCCACCCGCTGGCGTGCGCGTCCATCGTGGCGGCGCTCGATGCGATGGCCGAGGAGGGCATCGTCGAGAACGCCGCCCGCATCGGTCGCGACGTGCTCGGTCCCGCACTGCGCGCGCTCGCCGACGACTGCCCGCTGATCGGCGAGGTGCGCGGCGAGGGCGTCTTCTGGGCGCTCGAGCTCGTCGAGGACCGCACCACCCGTGCGCCGCTCCGTGCCGACCGGCTGGCCCGGATCAAGGCCAGCCTCATCGCCGGCGGGCTGCTGCCGATGGTGGCCGACAACCGGATCCATGTGGTCCCGCCGTGCACCGTCACCGATTCCGAGGTCGCCGAGGCGATCGCGATCTACCGCTCCGTCCTGATGGGAGAACACCGATGACCGTCACCACCCTGGATCACCTCGTCGCCGGCCGGCCGTGGGCCGGCACCTCCACCCGCACCGCACCGGTGTACGATCCGGCCCTCGGCGTGGTCAGCACCGAGGTCCGGCTCGCCTCCGCCGCCGATGTCGACGCCGTCGTGACGCAGGCCCGGGCCGCCCAGGTGGACTGGGGCGAGGCGTCCATCGCCCGCCGCATGGACGTGCTGTTCCGGTTCCGCGAGCTGCTCACCACCCGCCGCGACGAGCTGGCGCAGATCCTCACCGCCGAACACGGCAAGGTGCTCGCCGACGCCGCCGGCGAGATCGCCCGCGGGATCGAGGTGGTCGACTTCGCGCTCACCATGCCGCACCTGAACAAGGGCGAATTCACCCAGAACGCGTCCACCGGTGTCGACGTGTACTCGGTGCGGGAGCCGCTCGGCGTGGTCGGCATCATCAGTCCGTTCAACTTCCCGGCCATGGTGCCGCTGTGGTTCTTCCCGCTCGCCATCGCGGCCGGGAACGCGGTGGTGCTCAAGCCGAGCGAGAAGGACCCGTCGGCCTCGAACTGGTTGGCCGCCCTGCTCGATGAGGCCGGCCTGCCGCCCGGGGTGATGAACGTGGTGCACGGCGACAAGGAGGCCGTCGACGCGCTGTTGGTGCACCCCGGCGTGGCGGCGATCTCGTTCGTCGGCTCCACCCCCATCGCGCAGTACGTGTACCAGCAAGCGACCGTGGCGGGGAAGCGGGTGCAGGCACTCGGCGGCGCCAAAAACCACATGCTCGTGCTCCCGGACGCCGATCTGGATCTCGCCGCCGACGCCGCGGTGAACGCCGGATTCGGCAGTGCGGGTGAGCGGTGCATGGCGGTCTCCGCACTCCTGGTGGTCGATTCGGTGGCGGACGCTCTGATCGAGCGGATCCGCACCCGGATGGCGGCGCTGCGGACGGGTGACGGCCGGCGGGGGTGCGACATGGGACCCCTGATCACCGCCGCGCACCGCGACCGGGTGTCCGGGTACATCGACGTGGCCGCCGCCGACGGTGCCACCGTTGTCGTCGACGGGCGCGGCGGCGAGTTCGACGGTGCCGCCGACGGTTTCTGGCTCGGCCCCACCCTGCTCGACCGGGTCCCGCTCGACTCCCAGGCCTACTGCGACGAGATCTTCGGCCCCGTGCTCTCGGTGATCCGGGTGTCCGGGTTCGCCGAGGCGGTCGACATCATCAACGCCTCTCCCTACGGCAACGGCACCGCGATCTTCACCAACGACGGCGGCGCGGCGCGCCGCTTCCAGCGGCAGGTGCAGGTGGGCATGATCGGGATCAACGTCCCGATCCCGGTTCCCGTGGCCTACTACAGCTTCGGCGGATGGAAGGCGTCGATGTTCGGCGATGCGAAGGCCTACGGCGCCGCCGGCTATGCCTTCTTTACCCGAGAGAAGGCCGTCACGTCGCGGTGGCTGGATCCCAGCCACGGCGGCATCAATCTCGGGTTCCCGCAGAACGACTGATCGAACGACAGGGGCTCCGTCATGTCCGAACGGGTTACCGCGCCCAGCGGTTCGGCGCTGTTGAACGCTGATCTGGCTCCCACCACCAAGGAGAACGCCACTTGGAAGTCGTGGGACCTGTTCTGCCTGTGGATGACCTCGGCGCACAGCCTGGGGAGCTACGGATTCGCCGTCGGCATGCTGGCGCTCGGCCTCACGGGGTGGCAGACCGTGGTCGCGCTGTTCGTCGGCGTCCTGATGCTGTGGGCCGGATCGAACCTGATCGGCGTGGCCGGGCAGAAGGTGGGCGTGCCCTTCCCGGTGTTCGCCCGGGCGACCTTCGGGATCTTCGGCGCCAACATTCCCGCGCTGCTGCGCGGCCTGGTCGCCGTGTTCTGGTACGGCATCCAGACCTACCTCGCGGCGCTGGCGGTGATCGCCCTCATCGTGCGGATCTGGCCCTCCACCGAGGCCTGGACGCACGGCGGCTTCCTCGGGCAGAGCCCGCTCGGATGGGCGGTCTTCATGAGCCTGTGGGTGGTGCAGCTGCTGATCCTGTCGTACGGCATGGACATCGTCCGCCGGGTCTCGGACTTCGCCGGTCCGGTGGTGTGGATCGGGATGTTCGCGCTGGCGCTGTGGATGCTGAACAAGGCGGACTGGAGCATCGACTGGAACGCGCGCGCCGGATCTCCGCTGTCGGGGCCGAGCACCGTCGCGGCCTTCGTGGCCGTCGCCTTCCTGATGGTGGCGTTCATGGCCGGCCCTCTCGTGAACTACGCCGACTTCGCTCGACTGTCGCCCTCCACCCGCGCCATCCGGCGCGGGAACGCGCTCGGGATCCCGCTCAACGAGACCGCCTTCGTGCTGATCTCCCTGGTGATCTCGCTGTGCTCGCTCAAGGTGTTCGGCGACAGCTCGAAAGATCCGGTGGCGCTGGTCTCGGAGATCGACTCGGACGTCGTCGTCGTGATCGCCGCGCTCCTGTTCGCGGTCGCCACCGTGGGGATCAACGTGGTGCTGAACTTCGTCTCGCCGTCCTACGACATCAGCAACGTGGCGCCCAAGTACATCTCCTTCCGCACCGGCGGCATCATCACCGCCGTGCTGTCCATCGTCGTGCTGCCGTGGAAGGTGTGGGGCAGCGAGGCCGCGGTGGTCTACTTCCTCGGCGGTGTCGGGGCGCTGATGGGGCCGGTGTTCGGGATCCTGGTCGTGGACTACTACCTGATCCGCAAGCAGGGCACGCGGATCGCCGACCTGTACTCCACTCGTCCCGACGGCTCCTACTACTTCGTCCGGGGCGTCAACCCCGCCGCGGTGGTAGCCCTCGTGATTTCCGGCGCCGTGGCCGTGGTGATCGCCCTGGTGCCGAGCTCGCAATACGTGACGGCGCTGAGCTGGCCGATCGGTGCCGCCCTCGGCGCGGTGCTGGTGTTGGTGCTCACTCCGATCCTGGGCGGCGGCGGTCGGACCCCGGATCCGGAAGCCGAGGCGGCCCCTCCGCAGCCGCCTCGGGCGCCCGAGGACGATGCCGGGGCGCCGGTGCAGGGTACGCCGGCGTGACCCGGGTCGACGCCCCGTCGCGCCTGGACCCGATGGGTTAGTGCTCAGCTGAAGGCGGCCTCGATCGCGATGTTCGCGGCGGCGGCGAAGCTCTTCTCGCGGTCGTCGGACGGCATCGCTTCCTCGCGGAAGAGGTGATCGCTCACCGTGAGCACCGTCAGGGCCTCGCGGCCCTCCGCTGCGGCGACGGCGTAGAGCGCGGCGGTCTCCATGTCGACGCCGAGGACGCCGTGGTCGCGCAGGCCCTCGTGCAGGCCCGGGCGCGCCAGGTAGAAGTGGTCGGACGAGTACACCGGCCCCACCCGCACGGGCGTGCCGGCCCGCTCGGCGGCGTCCACCGCGGCGCGGAGCAGCGGATAGGACGCGGCGGGGGCGAACCGCACGCCGGGGATGCGGGGATCGTTGATCGCGGAATCGGTGTGGGCGGCGGTCGCGACGATCACGTCGCCGAGGGCGAGGTCGTCCTGGAAGCCGCCCGACGTGCCCACCCGGATGATCCGCTCCACGCCGTACTCGCGGTACAGCTCGGTGGCGTAGATCGTCATGGTGGGCATGCCCATGCCCGAGCCCATCACCGAGATCGGCCGCCCGCCCACGGTGCCCGTGTACGCCTCCATCCCGCGCACCTCGTTGACCAGGCGGGCATCGTCGAACAGGGTTTCGGCGATGCGGCGGGCGCGCCGCGGGTCGCCCGGCATGAGGACGGCGGGCGCGTAGTCACCGGGGGCGGCGGAGTTGTGCGGTGTCGGCATGTGGATTCCTCTCAGGCTCAGCCCGGGTCGTGGAGTCGGTGGTCGTCTATTCCGGAGGGTGGCACCCGCCCGGTCAGGCCCAACCCAGGTCGTGGAGTCGGTGGTCGTCAATTCCGAAATGGTGGCCGATCTCGTGCAGCACGGTCACCCGGATCTCGTGGCGTAGCTGCTCCTCGGTGTCGCAGATGTCCATGAGCGCCTCGCGGTAGATGGTGATGGTGTCCGGCAGGGTGCCCACGTAGTTCCAGTCCCGCTCGGTCAGCGCGATGCCCTCGTACAGGCCGAGCAGCGTCGGCTCCTCCTCGTTGCGGTCGCGCACCAGCACCACCACGTTGTCCATCGCCTTGGCGAGCTCGGGCGGGACGTCGTCGAGCGCGTCCGACACCCACTCCTGGAAGGCGCGGCGGGAGACGTGCACGGCTACCGGCCGGGGGCGGGCGTCGGGGCGGGGCCGGCGCCGGGGAAGGTCGGCATGACGGGCTTCTTGCCGTCGATAAGGAGGTCGGGCGACTTCGCGGAGCCCGTGATCGGGGTGAAGGTCCTGCCGTCCTTCGACGAGGCGAGGAAGCAGATCACCGAGCGCGAGCCCGCGGTCCACGAGGGCTGGGAGAGCTTGTTCCAGGCGAGCTGCAGGCCCGACTTGCGGAGCCCGTCCTGCGAGCCGAACCAGCCCGTGGTGCGCGACGGGCAGATGCGGCTCAGGTACTCCTCCTGCTGCCGCTCGGTGGGCCAGGAGGCGTCGGGGAAGCCCTGCCGCATGTCGATCACGGAGGTCACCTCGAAGGCGTGCGGCTGGGCGCAGGCGACGGGGCCGGTGAGCTGGCCGCGGTCGTCGATGCCGATGCAGGTGCCCGGCGGCCAGGTCAGCGACTTGTCCTGGTTCACGACCTTGCCCTGCACGTCCTGCACCTCGCCGGCTGCATCGGACACCTGGATTCCGCAGCGCATGGTCCGGTCGCCCGACTCCCACGCCTTCTCACCGGGCGCGAGCAGTCCCATCTGGAACCGGCCCTTCGGGTCGAGCCGGGTGCCGAGGTACTCGGTGACGACGGGCGGGCACAGCTGGTCGCGCTGCGCCGCGATGACCGACTGGGTCGGGTAGGGCGCGTTCTCCGGCAGGGTGCGGGCCGGCTCGCCCGCGACCTCGAACTTGTGGGGCTGGAGGCAGTCGACGGGCGCCATGGTGGTGGGGTCCTTGTCCCAGGTCAGGCACGTGCCGGGCTTGGAGCGGGCGAGCGTGGTCCCGGCCGCTGCGAGTCGCGGCGCCTTCTCCTCGTTCTTGGGCTCGAACGCGCCGGTGAAGTACAGGCCCGCGCCGATCGCGAGCGCGCCCACGATCACCGCGGCCAGTACGGCGCGCACGGCAACCGCTCCCGAGCGGCTGGACTTCTCGGTGGGGGCGGGCTGGGTGTCGGTGTCGTCGGCCATCGCCCTCCATCATGCCCGGTGCGGGCCGGGACGGGTGGGCGGTGTAGCGGTTGGGGCCGGTCGACGGTGCCGTAATAGGCTGGTCGGGTGATCGACGTCAAGCTGGTACGCGAGAACCCCGACCGTGTGCGCGCCTCGCAGCGCGCCCGTGGAGAGGACCCGTCGCTGGTCGACGCCCTGCTGTCCGCGGACGCGGACCGTCGGGCGGCGGTGCTGGCGGCCGATACCCTCCGGGCCGAGCACAAGGCATCGTCGAAATCGATCGGCAAGGCGGCCCCCGAGGACCGCAAGGCCCTGGTGGCGACCGCGGGCGAGCTCGCCGGGAAGGTCAAGGAGGCCGAGGCGGCGCAGGCCCGGGCCGATGAGGTCTTCGACGAGGTCGCACGGAAGATCGGCAACGTCATCATCGACGGGGTGCCGGCCGGCGGTGAGGACGACTTCGTCGTGCTCGAGCACGTGGGCGAGATCCCCGAGATCGAGAACCCGAAGGACCACCTGGAGCTCGCCGAGGGCCTGGGCCTGCTGGACATGGAGCGCGGCGCGAAGGTCTCGGGGTCGCGCTTCTACTTCATGAAGGGCCACGGCGCGCTGTTCCAGATGGCGCTGCTGCAGCTCGCGGTGCAGAAGGCCGTCGCGAACGGCTTCACGCTGATGGTGCCGCCCGTCCTGGTCAAGCCCGAGGTCATGGCGGGCACCGGCTTCCTCGGCGCGCACGCCGACGAGATCTACCGTCTCGAAGCCGACGACCTGTACCTCGTGGGCACCTCCGAGGTGCCGCTCGCCGGCTATCACATGGACGAGATCCTGGACCTGTCCGACGGTCCCGTCCGGTACGCCGCGCAGTCGAGCTGCTTCCGGCGCGAGGCCGGCTCGTACGGCAAGGACACGCGCGGCATCATCCGCGTGCACCAGTTCGACAAGATCGAGATGTTCGTCTACTGCAAGCCCGAGGACGCGGAGGCCGAGCATCAGCGCCTGCTGAACTGGGAGAAGGAGATGCTCGCGGCCGTCGAGGTGCCCTACCGGGTGATCGACGTGGCGGCGGGCGACCTCGGCTCGTCGGCGGCGCGCAAGTACGACAGCGAGGCCTGGGTGCCGTCGCAGGGTCGTTACCGCGAGCTCACGTCGACCTCGAACTGCACCACCTTCCAGGCCCGCCGCCTGGGCATCCGCTACCGCGACGACGACGGCCGGCCGCAGATCGCCGCGACCCTCAACGGCACCCTGGCCACGACGCGGTGGCTCGTCGCGATCTGGGAGAACCACCAGCAGCCCGACGGTTCCGTGCGCGTCCCCGCGGCGCTGCAGCCCTTCATCGGGACGGACGTGCTGCGGCCGTAGGTTTTCGGCCCGCGGCGCGCCTGCGCTCGTCGGTCAGAATCCGATCACGCGCCACCACTCCGGGCTGAGCCTGTGAGCGACGGCGACGCTGTCCACGGCCGGACTGCTGCCATCGGGTCGGTACTCCAGGTGGCTGATGCCGGTCGTGTTGTCGGTGGGAGGGATTGCGAAGGCGACGTTGCCGCCCTGCTTGGTCGTCCGGTGGACCCGCAGCGTGCCGATGCGACGATCGCCCTGGTCGGTGAAGTCGACGCGTGGGTCGGTGAGTACTTGCTGGGCGGCCGCCGTCAGTCGGGGCTCGTCGTAGGCCCACTGCAGCCGTCGCGGGGTATCGGTCACCCAGAGTGCGATGGTGAGTGCTCCGATGAGTGGGATCGGCAGCAGGAGCCATGAGGGGGACATCCCCCGGCGGAAACAGACGGCAAGGTAGGTCACCCACAGGCCGAACAGGATGAGACCGAAGAGCCACGGCAAGATCTCCGTGAAGTCGTCGACGCCGAGCATCGTGGAGCGCAGCACGAAGACACAGTTCGCCAGGACCAGGCCCGTGAGGAGCCACCCGGCTCGGACGAGGGTGCGAGGCTCAGCGATCATGCGCCGAGCGTAGGTGAACGCTGTCGGCGGTGGGGCGGGCGAGTGGAATGTGAATGAATATTCGCAAACTCTTACAATCGCGTGTGACGTGGTTCACGATAGATTCATGACCGAGTTCTATCGCATGCGGCGGCGGACGCCGGAGACCCTGGACGATCTCGTGACGCTCGCCGGGTTGTCGAACAACGCGGCCAACGTGGTGATGCAGCTGGCCATCCCCGGCGTCGGGCACGGTGTGCAGGAGAGCCGGGTGGCCTCCGGGCGGGTCGTCGACCGGCCGTTCAAGCGGGCGCGGACCACGACGCAGTACCTCGCCGTCGCGCTCTACGGCTCCGAACAGGACCGGTCGGCGTACCGTCGGGCGATCGCGGCGGTGCACGCGCACGTCCACTCCACCGAGAAGAGCCCGGTCCGGTACAGCGGCAACGCCCGCAAGCTGCAGCTCTGGGTGGCTGCGTGCCTGTTCTACTACTACGTCGACCAGTACCAGCTGCTCTACGGTGCGCTGGACGAGCCGACCCTCGACAGGCTGACCGCCGACGCCGTCACGCTGGCCACCGGCGTGAACCTCACCGCCGAGGAGTGGCCGGCGACCTGGGCCGAGTTCACCGCGTACTGGGAGGCCTCGCTCGACGACGTCGCGATCGCGCAGCCCGTGCGCGACTACCTCGAGGATCTCGCGACGCTCGACTTCATCAAGGAGCCGATGGGGCCCGCCGGCGTGATCCTCGCAGGCCTTCTGGGACGACCGTTCCGGTTCTTCACCCGCGGCACGGTGCACCCGCGCATCCGCGAGGCAATGGGCTGGACCTGGTCGGACGCCGAGCAGCGCCGCCTCGAACTCCTCATGCGCGTGGTGCGCGTCGCCGACCGGTTCTACCCCGCGAGCCTGCTCTACCGCGGCCACCTCGTGGACCTGCGCGCCCGCCTCGCCTTGGGGCTCGACCCACTCGGCCGCACCCGTCTCGACGCGGGCGCCCGGGCCGCCTGATCAGACCTCGATCTGCTCCGCGAGCTTGGTGAGGCGGAAGCGGGCCATCGCGAGGTTGGCGCGCGAGCGGTCGAGCACGAGGTAGAGGAACAGGTCGTCGCTGCCCTGGTTGATCGGGCGCACGATCTGGTACTGCGTGCCGAGGGTGATGAGGATGTCCTCGATGTGATCGTCGAGGTCCAGATCGCCCAGCGTGCGGCTCATCGCCTGCACCAGCGCCGAGTTGCCGGCGGCCGCCACCTCGAGGTTGAACTCCGCGGGGTTGCCGGCGGTCGCGAGGGCCATGCCGCTGCCCGCGTCGACGAGCGCCACGCCGAGCGCGCCGTCGATGGTCATGGCTTCCTGGAGGGACTCGTTGAATTCGGTCATGTCACCGGGTTCCTTCGGTTCGTGCTGTGCCTGGCGGTCCTGCAGATCCTGCAGCGTCTCGGGATCGACGTAGGTCTCATCGATCTGCGTGTACGGGTACGGGTCGATCGCGAGCGGCTCGCGGAACCGCGGCGGAGCCTGCTTCTCCGTGGGCCCGGACTCCTCGCCCGCCACGCCCTCTTCGGCCGCCGCGTGCTCGTCGCCGGTCCCGTCCGTGCCGGTGCTCGTCGCCGCACCGCGCCGCTCGTCGGCGTCCGCCTGCCCGTCGACGTCGATGTCCGCCGGATGCGCGGTCGCCCCCGTCGGATGCCCGGCGGCGTCGGGCTCGTCGACGGGTGCGGTCTCGGGCTCGTGGTCGACGAACTCCGCGTGGTGCACCTCGCCCTCGTGCTCCTCGGCATCATCGCGCGCGGGCGCGTCCGCCGCGGTGGGCACGGCACCCTCGTGCACCTCGACGTCGACCACTTCGACGTCGATGTACGACTCGTCGGGCTCGTCGAGCGTCTCGCTCTCGGGGTGCGCCTCGAACGTCGCCTCGAAGGTCTCGCCCGCGTGCCCCGGCTGCGGCGCGGTGTCGGTCCAGCCGTCCCCCTCGGGGCCGTCGGCGCGGCGCTCGAACCGGGGCGGCGCGAACTGGTCGAAGCCGCCGTCGAACGCGGTCGCGGACGTGTTCGAACGCGTCTGCGGGCCCGTCGACGCGCTGTAGCCGAAGCCGCCGACCACGCCCGCCTCGAAGGTGTCCGACGCCTGCTGCACGCCCTGGAAGGTCTCCGAGGTGAGTGGATCGGTCAAGGGGTCGGGCTTGGTGCGGGGCGCGTCGGGCGCCGGGCTGCCCGGCTGCGGGAACGACGGGGCCGCGACGCCGGCCAGCGGGTCGGACGGTGCCGGACCGGGGCCCGGCATCGGAGCGGAGGGCGAGCCGGGCGCGGACGGCGGCACGCCCGCGGCGGCACGGGCCGCCTCCTTCGCGGCGAGCTGCTCCTCGGGCGGCGGGATCACCCGCGGCCGGCGCGGAGCCTGCGGCGGAGGTCCCTGCTGTGCCTGCCCCTGGGGCGGGCCCTGCGGTGGACCCGCCGGGGGCACCGTCGGGGGAGCGGGCGGTGCGGCGGGCGCCGGGCGCGAGCCCATGCCCGTGTCGTGCACGCCGTAGTAGTCCTCGACGCGCTGCCGGTTGTTGCGCGGACGCCGCGGCCCGCTCATGGCAGCTTCTTCGCGCGCAGCTCGTGCCCACTCGAGGTCAGGCAGCGGCCCGACTCCAGGTCCCACTGCCAGCCGTGCAGGTTGCAGGTCAGCTTGCCGCCCTCGACCACACCGAACTTCGACAGGTCCGCCTTGAGGTGCGGGCAGCGGCGCTGCACCTCCCAGCCGTCCAGCTCGGTCGACGCGGTGTCGTCGTGCGCCTCGGAGAACCAGCCGTCGGCGTAGGCGATCCGCTCGTCGGTGAGGCACTTGAAGAAGGTGTAGAGGAACTCGTTGTAGCCGCCGATGCGCCACGTGGTGAACCGCGTCGACAGGAAGATCGTGTTCACCCAGTCCGGCTCGTCGTCGCGGAGCACGGTGCGCACCAGCTCGGCGGCGATGCGGAAGCCGTACCGGTACTTGCCGTCGCCCTCCTCCGGCCCGCGGACGATGCGCTGCGGGAAGTCGAGCACCACGGTCTCGACGGAGCCGTCGGACGCGGCCATCTCCAGCCCGACCGGGTACCCGATACCGTCGCTGATCAGCGCGGACGCCTGCATGATCGGCTCGAACTTGGCCTTGAGAGCGGGGAGGAGCGGCGTACCGTCGTCCTTCGCCCAGGTGGCCTTCTCGGCCTCCAGGACCGGTGCCTGACGCGCCGCGAAGGCGTCCAGGTAGGCGGTCTTGTTCTCGAAGATGTCCATGACCTCGGCCTCGGAGACCGGGTGCGTGAGCGCCACCAGCTCCTTGCCGCGGAACTCGCCGACCGTGCCGGGGATCATGAGCAGGCCCCCGTCGTTCCCGTTCTTGCGCATCTCCTCGAGGAAGGTGATCTGGTCCGGGAAGATGTTCGACGGGTCGCCGCCGATCGTCTCGCGGTCCACGCGGCCCTCGTCGTTGAGGTAGCGCAGCTCGGGGTCGAGGAAGGCGGGCGGGCCCGCCGACGGCACGACCCAGGTGCCGGCGACCTGGTCGACGTAGCTGCGCGCGCGGTCCATGCCGCGCTGGCGCTTCTGCTCGGCGAAGCGCCGCTTGGAGCCCTTCGGCATGTCGTAGACCATGGGGTACCAGATGGCGCCCGAGTACTGCAGCAGGTGCACGTCGACGCCGCCGAACTCGTCGAGCACCTCCATGTCGACGGGGCGGGCGTCGTTCATGTTGAACAGCACCGTCTCGCCGTCGGAGACGACGAGGCCCGAGTCGCCGATGGGGCCGTCGGCGGGGGCGCGCAGCGCGATGATCATCACGTCCAGATCGCCCTTGGGGCCGCTGATCGTGTGCTTCACCGAGTCCTGCGTCTCGAAGAACTTCGTGAAGCCCAGTTTCTCCAGCTCGCGCCGCAGGTCCGGCACGGGGTAGTCGGGCAGCAGGACGGTGGCGTCCTTGCTGACGTTCTCCGCGAGGTTGCGCGCGTCGAAGTGATCCCGGTGCAGGTGGGAGACGTAGAGGTAGTCGACGTCGCCGAGCGTCTTCCAGTCCAGCTGGGTGTTGTCCGGGAAGGGGAACCACGACCCGAAGTACGCGGGGTTGACCCACGGATCGCACAGGATGGTTCCTGCGGCGGTGGAGACGTGGAAACCCGCGTGCCCGACGCTGGTGACCTGCACTGTGGAGCCTTTCGCCTGTGTTCGTTACCGCTACAGCCTAATGGGCGCCCGAGCACCCGGCTGACACACCGCGGACTCGGCTCCGCGGCTACGCTGGCGGTGTGGAACCCGTCTACGGAACGATTCTCGAAGTTGCCCGCGGCATGTGGGCCTTCCAAGGCATCAAGTTCACCGAGGTGGACTTCCATAAGTTCCCCCGTACGGGCGGGGCTGTGGTCGCCATCAACCACACCGGCTACCTGGACTTCCCCTTCGCCGGGAAGCCCGCGTACGCAGCCGGGCGCCGCAAGGTGCGGTTCATGGCGAAGAAGGAGGTCTTCGACAACTCCACGTCGGGGCCCATCATGCGCGCGCTCAAGCACATCCCCGTCGACCGCGAGGCCGGCGCCTCCGCGTACGCGGCCGCGGTGGACGCGCTCAAGGCCGGCGAGCTCGTGGGCGTGTACCCCGAGGCCACGCACAGCCGCAGCTTCGAGCTCAAGGGCTTCAAGTCCGGCGCCGCCCGCATGGCCATCGAGGCGAACGTGCCGATCGTCCCCGTCGTGGTGTGGGGCGCCCAGCAGATCTGGACCAAGGGCCTGCCCAAGAAGCTCGGCCGGAACAAGTTCCGCATCGTCATCGGCGTGTGCGATCCGCTCGACCCCGTGGGGCCGCCGGAGGAGCTGACCGCGCGGCTCAAGGAGTCGATGCAGGCCATGCTGCTGCAGCTGCAGGACCTCTACGGGCCGCACCCGCAGGGCGAGCCGTGGGTGCCAGCGCGCCTCGGCGGCACCGCGCCCACGCTGGACGAGGCGGACGCCATGGATGCCGCCGACCTCGAGGAGCGTCGCCGCGGCCGGGAGGAACGTCAGGCCGACGGTGCCTGAGGCGCCACGGACAGGGGCCGGCGGCAGCGAGTTCGGCGTGGTGGACGCCTCCCGCGAGGCGGGCGGGGCCGGCGTCGAGGCGCCCGGTCTCGACGCGCTCGGCTCGGCGCCTCTGCTGGTCGCGAGCGACGTCGACGGCACGCTCGTCGACGATCACGAGCGGCTCACGCTGCGCACCCACGTCGCCGTGAACGCGGTGCGCGCGGCCGGCGGACACTTCGTGCTCGCCACCGGCCGGCCGCCGCGGGCCGTCGATCCCATCGCCGCGCAGCTCGACTTCGCGCCGCTGGCGGTCTGCGCGAACGGCGCGGTGCTGTACGACACCGGTTCGGGCCGGGTGGTCTCGGCGGCGCTGATGTCGCCCGAGCTGCTCGAGACCGTCGCCGAGCTCGTCCGACGGCACCTGCCCGGCGCCGGCTTCGCGGCCGAGCGGGTCGCGCAGGGCGAGCACGACTCCGCGACGCCGCGGTTCGCCGCGTCCACCGGGTATCAGCACGCCTGGCTCGAGCCCGACACCGTGACCGCCGCCGACGCCGAGGTCCTCGCGCATCCCGCCGTGAAGCTGCTGGTCCGGCAGCCGGGGATGACCTCCGATGAGATGCACGCCCGGATCGCGCCGCACCTGAACGGCCTCGCCGACGTCACCTACGCCACCAACAACGGGCTCATCGAGTTCCACGTCCCCGGGGTCACCAAGGCCACGGGGATCCGGCTCGCGATCGAGCACCTGGGGCTGACCGACGGCGTCCGCACCGCCGCCTTCGGCGACATGCCCAACGATGCCGAGATGCTCCGCTGGGCCAGCATGGGCGTCGCCATGGGTAACGCCCACCCGATCGCCCGCGGCGCGGCGAACGTCGTGACGGCGACCAACCTCGACGACGGCGTCGCCCGGGTGCTCGAGCGCTGGTTCTAGCGTCGGCACACATCTTTCGAAGTGTTCTGCGAGGGATCCGGGCCATCTCGTCGCAGAACGCTTCGAAAGATGTGGTCTGGGCCCCGCGCGCCCACCCACCCCCTTCGCTATGTGACACATGTGACGAGTGTTGCTCACGTGACGAATGTTGCAGATGGTGTTAGTCTCGACCTCACGTTGAGCTTTGCCCGATCGGGCACGGCTCACCTGTCGAGCTAAGGAGAAGCCATGCCCGTGTGGATCGACGGCGGTCCTCGTCGCCGCCGCGGACGGCGTACCGTCGCGCTCGCGCTGCTCCCGGTCCTGGCCGTGGGTGGCGCGACCGCGCTGCTCAGCACCACGAACATCGTCGGCGACCCCGACCTGGCCGCCGGCAGCGACGTCACCTTCACCGGGCAGGGCAACGGCCACGGCCGCGGCCTCGGCCAGTGGGGGGCCTTCGGCTACGCGAAGTCGGGCTGGAAGGCCGAGCAGATCGTCGCCCACTACTACGGCGGCTCCCAGCTCTCCCGCGCCGACGTGAACCTGCCCGTCCGCGTGCAGCTGACCACCCAGAAAACCGCGAACGTGCTGGCCCCCGCCGGCGCGAAGATCGGCGACCAGCCGATCGCGCAGGGCCAGGCCGTGCGCCTCGAGGGCGGCAACGCCGTCATCACCACGGGCTGCGGCGGCCCCGTCGTCAAGACCGTCCCCGCCGGCGACGACGCCGTCATCGCCCCGCTCAACGCCGCCGCGAACCGCCCCGCGGGCGAGCTGCTGAAGTTCTGCGGCACCAACGCCACCTACCGCGGCGGCATCGCGGCGAAGGACGGCAAGGTCTTCAACGTGGTCAACATCGAGGACTACGTCCGCGGTGTGGTCCCCGTCGAGAGCAAGGTCGAGTGGGCGGATCAGGGCGGCTACGAGGCTCTGCGCGCCCAGGCCATCGCCGCCCGCTCGTACGCCCTCGCCGAGGGCGCCAAGCGCGGCGACCGCTACAACGACACCCAGGACTCGCAGGTCTACGGCGGCGCGGGCAAGGAGGACCCGCGCACCGACAAGGCCGTCGCGAGCACCGCCGGCCTCGTCATGGCGAAGAACGGCTTCGCCGTGCCCACCGAGTTCTCCAGCTCCACGGGCGGCTGGACCGCGGGCGGCGACTTCACGGCCGTCAAGGACGACGGCGACGTCGTCTCGCCGTTCAAGAACTGGACCCAGAAGGTGCCCGCCACGAAGATCGCGCAGGAGTTCGGCGTCGGTGCGCTGAAGTCGATCCGCGTGGTCAAGGTGCAATCGGCCCAGGCCGGGCGCGTCGAGGCGGTCGAGATCGTCGGGGCGAACCGCACCGTCACCGCGAAGGGCGACGAGGTCCGCAAGAAGCTCGGCCTCCGGTCGGACTGGTTCACCATCGACGGCCAGGCCCCGGCGTCGGCACCGGCTCCCGGCGCCCCGAGCGCCCCCGGCGCCGCGTCCGCGCCGTCGACCGCGACCCAGGCGCCCGTGCCCGGCCGCGTCGTCGACCGCCCGATCGTCGCGGCTCCCGTCGACCCGTTCAACCCGGTCCCCACGGCCCCGAACGCCGCGCAGACCGCCCCGACGGGCGCGTCGACCCCGACCGCCACCGCGCCGAGCGCAGGCGCTGTCGCCGCAGCCCCCGGCGCCCCTGCGGCCCCGGCCGCGCCCGCGGCCCCTGCCGTCCCGACGGTCCCCGGCGCCGCCCCGGCGGTCGCTGCCGCGGGTTCCCCCGCGGCGCCTGTGGCGCCCGCGGCTCCCGCCGCGCCGGCCGCACCCACCGCGCCGGCCGCCCCCGTGATCCCCGGCATCCCCGCCCCGCCCGCCGCCACCGCCGCGGCGCCCCGAGTGCAGGCCGTGACCGGCAAGGCCGCCATCCAGGCCGCCTAC
>NZ_VIGX01000118.1 GCF_007858475.1 Tsukamurella conjunctivitidis | reverse complement strand
CCGTCACATCGTCGAGGAAGATGTCGGACTTGGGCGAGCGACCCGCGTTGGTGACCTCGGGATCCAACAGGAAGCGCGCACCGGAGTTCGGGCCGCGCTGGACGATGAGGAGGGCGGAGCCCGCCGGCAGGGCATCGACCGCGTCACGATCCCGCGCCGACAACGGCATGGGCACGGACGCGTCGACCTCGTCGGGGACAGGGACCCCCAGGATTGATGTCGCCGTGGGATCAATGTCCTTCTGAGGTTCCATTCGTCCCTCCCCAGGGTCTTGCGATGTCTACGGATGTCAGGATGGGTCCAGTGTAGTGACTTGCGGCCCATGCGGTGTCATGACCATGCCCGCACCGTCACTCCACCTGGGCGAAACGCGGGCTGGAGGGCTGCACCACGGCATCGATGACCACGTCCTGCGCGGGCTCCACCTCGACCTGGGCCCCCCGGGCCCTCATCTGGGAGGCAGCACCGGCGGAGATCTCAAGCGCGGGCGCGATCGTCTGGGAGTCGCCGATGACCTGCCACGTGTAGGGGCTCGTGATCGGCGTGGAGTCCACGATGATTCCGTCCTCCCCTGAGGAGAACCAGGTACGGGAGGTCAGACGCACCCCATTGAGCGCGATGGCCTCCGATCCGGCATTGCGCAACTCACCGAGTGTCAG
>NZ_VIGX01000117.1 GCF_007858475.1 Tsukamurella conjunctivitidis | reverse complement strand
CGTGGGGGGTGCCCGCGATGACGCACCCAGAGCCGTTGTCGTCCTTGCAACCGCGACCGCAGTGGTCCTGCTGTCCAACGCCGTGCGGATTCCGACATCAATCACCCTGGCGTTGGTCGGAGCGGTCACGGGGGTGGCTGTCACTGACGGGCAGGCCTCGAACTGGCACCTGCTTGCCCGAGTCCTCCTGGTCGGCCTCCTCTCCCCTCTGGTCGCCGCCGGGGTGGCCTTTGTCCTCAATCGCCATGCACTTCCACTGGCGGGCCGACTCGGCAATGTCGCGCGGTTCGGCAGGCTTCGACGGATGACCTTCTGGTTGCTCGCCATTGCCTACTCCACCAACGACGGGCAGAAGGTGGTCTTTGCGCTGGCGTTGATGACCAGCTCAGACGTGACGCGGGCGGCCAGCGCCCCGGCGTGGCTCATGGCGGGCGGATTGGTCTTCGCGATTGGAACCCTGTCCGGGGTTCGCGGACGGGGCCGTTTCCTGCGTCACGGCGTGGCAGCAGTCACTCCCGTCGGGCTCCTGTCAACGGAACTGGCGACATCGGGAGCCGTCATCGGCGGATCGCTGCTGGGAGCCCCACTGTCGATGACGCAATGCCTGACAGGCGGGCTCCTCGGCGTCGCCGTGTCCAGGTCCTCCCGGGCCGTGCGCTGG
>NZ_VIGX01000116.1 GCF_007858475.1 Tsukamurella conjunctivitidis | reverse complement strand
CCGCGTGCCCCAGCGTGGCGAGGTTGGCGTCCAGGGAGGCCTGGCGTGAGGAGAGCATGGAGACCAGGAGTTCGGAGAGCTCCTCCTGATCCATGTCGAAGCGGAAGGCCCCCCGCAGGGCGTCCTCGTCCACCCCCATCGCCCCCGCCATGTTCCCCGCCAGCTGGCTGGTCGCCCGCGAGATCGCCGATCCGAGTTGCTCCTGCAGGGCGGACTGCAGGTTCGTCGACAGCTGCGCACTGCGCTCCCCCAGTTGCTGGCGCAGCTGCCCTCCGATCTGGGAGGACAACTGCCCGGAGAGCTGCGTCATGTAGGCCTGGGTGGCCTGCTGCATGTAGTCCTGCATCGCGGCGGCAATCTGGTCCTGCAGCTCGGCGCTGTGGGCGGTGACCTGCTCCTGGACTGCCTGTCCCAGGCGGGTGAGCAGCTGCTCCTCCAGCTCCTGGCCGGCCCCCTCCGCCGCCGAGGTCAGCTCCTCGATCGTCGCCCGGTTCTCCTCCTGGATCTCCCGCCCGGCGGGGGAGTCCAGGAACGACTGGAACGCGGTAGCCGGGTCCGTGGTGCAGTCGACCTCGGGCGCCGCTCCCGCCTCCCCCGCGCTGCAGTACGTTGCGAACCCATTGACGAGGGCGGCCGCGAGTTCTCGTGTCTGCTCATTGTCGA
>NZ_VIGX01000115.1 GCF_007858475.1 Tsukamurella conjunctivitidis | reverse complement strand
AAGAACCTGAAGTCCTGCACCAGCCCGGCACGTATGGCTTCGGCGGCGACGGTCGGGCCGAAGATCTCGACCTCTCCGGCTGCATCGTCGACGATGCGCTGGAGCTCGTCCAGGCCGAGGTGGGGCACCAGGGTCACGTTCCCCTCCCACAGGTCGGACTCGCCGAGGGTCGAGGATGCGACCACCAGGTCCAAGGCCTTCCAGCCGCGGGCGAACTCCTTCTCAGCCTCGCCCCAGTCCTCCCCTTCGGGCTCGGACTCCCAGTACCTCATCAGTTGGTAGGTCTTGCGCCCGAGTACCTCGGTGGAGACCGCCGCCATGCGCTCGACATGGAAGTCGAAGACCTCATCGCCGGGCGCTGACCACTGGAAGTCGCCGTCGGCGTCAGCGACGTAGCCGTCGACCGAGACTGTCGCTGTGTAGGACAGAGTTCCCATGGTTCATCGTAGGGCGAGGACCCCATCGCAGCGCGAGCGCAGCGGCGCCGCCCTCGTGGAAGGTTGTCCTGACGCTCCACGACCACCGGCCCCCAGGAAGCACACCGGACTGCGCGCGACAGGGCGACGGACTTCGGCGGGAAAGAGGACGGACTTCGGCGAGATTGGGGACGGACTTCGCCAGGGGTGGGGCAGGGGGCGGGTGGGTCAGTGGCGCACGTACCCG
>NZ_VIGX01000114.1 GCF_007858475.1 Tsukamurella conjunctivitidis | reverse complement strand
GCGGACCTGGTCCACCGTCTCCTGGGCGTCCCCACCAGCGTCGGCACTGATGTCGACGTAGACATCGAGACGGTTGCAGGTGGACAGGACCAGGGAGCCCTCGACGTGCCCGATTCCCCGGACGAGCGCACCCGAATCCCGGACTCGTCGCGCAGCGCGCGCGACTGCGTCGAGGCCCTGACCGGAATGCGTGACGGAGAAGAGGTGGAGACTCACAATGGCCTCATTCAATCATTTCCCGCGAGAGGGTGCACAATTCATGAAGAATTGCACTCGGGCTCTTTTCTGACATTGTTCCGGAAAAGCACGTCCGGGTCATTTCCTGACACGAATACAGAAAAGGACGTCCTCATGAATGGACCGCCGAAGGGCGCAGCGAGCAGCGAGGCCACCGCCCCGGACCCCTGGGACCCCACCCACCTCCCGGGGATGCTGCGCGCCCTTCTCGGTGACCGCCCCCCACGACCACCCGTGTGGTTCATGCGCCAGGCAGGACGTTCACTGCCGGAGTACCGCGCACTGCGCGCCAGCTGCGGGAAGTCCATGTTGGAGACCTGCCTCGACCCCGCCCTGGCCACCGAGGCGACCCTCCAGCCGGTGCGCCGCCATGGCGTGGATGCGGCAGTCCTGTTCTCCGACATCATGGTGCCGCTGCTCCTGGCGGG
>NZ_VIGX01000113.1 GCF_007858475.1 Tsukamurella conjunctivitidis | reverse complement strand
GGTCTTCAGCGCGTACTCCGCGGAGGTGCCGCCCACGACGATGGCCAGGTGGTAGGGCGGGCAGGCCGCGGTCCCGAGGCTGCGGATCTTCTCCTCGAGGAACTGCATCATGTGCGTGGGGTCCAGGATGGCCTTGGTCATCTGGTAGAGGTAAGACTTGTTGGCCGAGCCGCCGCCCTTGGCCATGAAGAGGAAGTGGTACTCGTCCTCCTCGCCCGGGGCCGTGTCGGCGTAGAGCTCGATCTGGGCGGGCAGGTTGCACCCGGTGTTCTTCTCCTCGTACATGGTGATCGGCGCGTTCTGCGAGTAGCGCAGGTTGAGCTCCGTGTAGGCCTCATAGACGCCCTTGGCCAGGGGGCGCTCGTCGGTGCCCTCGGTGATGATGCGCTGGCCACGCGACCCCTTGATGATGGCCGTTCCGGTGTCCTGGCACATGGGCAGGACACCGGCGGCAGCGACATTGGCGTTGCGCAGCAGGTCCAGCGCCACGAAGCGGTCGTTGGCGGAGGCCTCGGGATCGTCGATGATGCGACGGACCTGCTCCAGGTGGGCTGTGCGCAGGTAGAAGGAGATGTCGTGGTAGGCGGTGCGCGACAGCAGCTCCAGGGCCTGGGGGGAGACCTTGAGGTAGGTCGTGCCCTCCGGTCCCTCCACGGTCTCGACCC
>NZ_VIGX01000112.1 GCF_007858475.1 Tsukamurella conjunctivitidis | reverse complement strand
GATGTTCCCCGATGCCACGGCGATGCCTTCGGGAAGGCCGAAGGCACGGGCGAACTCGGCGTCCAACCCACCCACCCGCGCGCCCAGGGGCAGGACCTCATGGGACATCTTCTCCTCGAAGACCCCACCGAAACCCGGTGCGAGCGCCTCGAGGAAGTCCCGGGAGGGATAGCTGCCGTCCTGGTACATCCGCTTGTAGCCGGAGTCCCCTGCCGCGTAGGTGAGGCGCCCGGTGAGCTTCCACGTGAGCCAGTCCAGGACGTCGAGCACCTCTTCCGTGGCGGCGTACACCTCTGGCGCCTCCTCGAAGGTCTCGAGGATCTTGGGCAGGAGCATCTCCGAGGACAGGGTTCCCCCGTAGCGCCCCAGCCACGACTCCTCACGCTGTCGGGCCAGTTCCACGATGCGCTCGGCCTGGGACTGACCCCCGTGGTGCTTCCACAACTTGATGTAGGCGTGGGGGTTGTCCGCGAACTCGGGGCGCTCGCACAGCGGGGTCCCCTGGGCATCCGTGACCACCACGGTCGAGGAGGTCGCATCGACCCCGAGACCGATCACCGCCTCCGGATCGACCCCGGAGGCCTGCATCGCGTCGTGGACGGACCTCTCGCTGGCCTCGATGTAGTCCGCCGGGACCTCCAGGGCGAAGTCGGGCGGCAGTGTGTG
>NZ_VIGX01000111.1 GCF_007858475.1 Tsukamurella conjunctivitidis | reverse complement strand
CCTGGTCGACTGCCCGGACTGCGGCGGGCTCCTGAAACCGGATGTCGTCTTCTTCGGGGAGTCACTGCCCCAGGCTGCGCTCAGCGATGCCTTCGCCATGGCGGACAGCTGCGATGTCCTGCTGGTGGTGGGGACCTCGGTGAAGGTGTCGACAGCCGTGTGGGTGGCGGGTCAGGCAGCCTCCTCGGGTGCGGCCCTGGTGGTCATCAACCGCGGCCCCACGGACCTCGACCACGATCCCGGAGTCGCCCTGCGCATCGAGGGTGACTGCGGGGTCTACCTCCCCGCCCTCGCACACGCCCTGGGCGCAACTGCCTGAATCCGACCGGGGCCGAGGGGCCCCAGCCGACCCGCCCGCGACACATCCGCCCGGAACACATCCCCCCGCGACACATCCACCCGGAACACTTCCACCCGGGCGCTGGATCTCACCAGAGGAACGTCGTCGGCTCGATCGGCCCGGAGTTGCCGGTCTGCCACCCCTGGCGCGCCAGTGCGAAGCTCTGTCCGGAGACGGTGTTCCAGCACGACATGCCGTTCTCATCGGAGAGACACACCGAGTTCCCGTTCACTGCCGCGGTCCCGTAGGGCACCTGGGCGCCCGTGCCCGGAACCGTCTTGCCACATGCGCGCGTGGCGGAGGTCGCGTCGGCGACCAGCGCGAAGG
>NZ_VIGX01000110.1 GCF_007858475.1 Tsukamurella conjunctivitidis | reverse complement strand
CCGGACCTGAGGTTCGAGCCGATGTTTATCCCCGACGTGTTCGACACGATGGCAGCCTCGAAGTCCTGGTATGACCGTGTCCATCTGGTGCAAGGCCCTGGTCGAAATCTATACCTCAGTCAGACTCAAGCTGCAAACTCGATTGCTGATGTTGTGGCTGATCAGACCGGCCAAAAGGAACGAGGAAACTGTATCACCGTCACTCTGAAGACTCAGGCGACGTTTTATCAGCCCGCTCCGTTCTATACGGCGCAGAACTTCCTGATTTTCCGCCATAAACGACTCGACGAGGCGAGTGGACTTTTCTTAGTGACCACGATGCGTCGAGCTCTGCAGAAGTTCTCTTGGGGTTACGGCGTGTCAATGGCTCGTCTACGAGCGACCCGCATCATGGTCCCGGTCACCACTGATGCCGACGGCGAGACCGTCGTGGACTGGGCGGGCATGGCACAGTACGGGCGTGCCCTTCGCGTCCGTGCAGAGCGACGTCTGGAGCCTGTGCTGGAGGTGGCCTGATGAGCCGTAAACCTAACCCGGCCCAGGGCATCGGTAAGGACATCCGCGACGCTCGGAACGAACTCGGCTGGTCGCAGAACAAGCTGGCTGCGGAAGCAGAAGTCTCACGTCCCACGATTGCCCGTGTCGAGACGGGAAGCAACATTTCCACT
>NZ_VIGX01000109.1 GCF_007858475.1 Tsukamurella conjunctivitidis | reverse complement strand
CCCGTCTCATTCCGAGGTCCGCCCAGCGCACGCCGGTCGATGTGCGGATCTCCATCTGCGGTTCGACTTCGACATACCCGGCCGCCAGCGCGACCCTACGCATCTCTGATTCCCACACCGACTCCGACAGAGGAGTACTGCATTCGAGGATCTCGCGGGCCTGGGCTGCACCCCGTTGACCTCTGAAGTCCTCGAGGACTCTGCGTGCTGACTCAAGGAACATCCGCGCCGCGTTCTCCACCTCACTGCGGTGCTCGCGCCACTGAGCGTCCCTGCCCGCCGCCACGGCGACCAATGAGTCGACGACGTCGAATGCCTCGTCGGCGGGCAGGAACCGGGCGCACTGGACCGTGGTCTGCATCAGACCTGTGGTGGGCACACCGTCGATGTCGACCACGTCCTCCTGATCGATCTCCATGCGGTGATTGACCACGGAGCGTCCCGACAGTCGCACCTCACGCAATGCAGGGGACAGGCTCCACAGCCGACCTGTCTGTCCCGGCGTGGCACTGCGTCGCCACGGGACCCACAGGTGAGCCTGGGGGGAGAGTGTCTTGAGGTGCGCACCGTGGAGAAGCGCAGCGCTCTGGAGCACTGCCACTGCACCGTTGATGTGATGGCAGGCGGAACGGAGTCTGGCGCGGTGAAGGTCCTCGTCCCTCTCCCAC
>NZ_VIGX01000010.1 GCF_007858475.1 Tsukamurella conjunctivitidis | reverse complement strand
GTCACCCAGTCAAACTCACTGGGCTGACCCGCTCGGAGCAACCGTTCAAGCTTAGCAGATCGGATTTCCGTGTGCAACTCGCTCTCGCGGGCCACCCTCGGAAGCGCTTCACACCGCACAACCACACACTCGAACCCTCCCGACCGCACCAAGCGCTCGACAGTGATGTTCGTTTATGGGGCTGGCTGCTCGAAGCAACCGTTCCAGCTTATGTCGGAGGCGATCTCGGTGTCAAACCGGGGCCGACTCCATGTTGTCAAAGCTGTCCGCGTTTCTACCGCCTGACCTGGGCTTTTCGGCCCCGTCCTGGTCGGTGTCGCGCTGACTTCGAATAAGTTACGCACCGGGAACGTCAAGCACAAATCCGCAGGTCAGCGCGTAACGTGCTGTTCATCTGCCCTGGTCAGAGGGTCGAGAGGGTCGAAGCACCGTCGAATCACACATTTGTGACCTGCAGCACAAAGGCCGCCCCGCGTGGATTCACGGGGCGGCCTCAGTGGTTATGACCAGGTGTTTCAGTCGAATCGAGCACCGGCGAAGTTCTTCTTGCCCCGCCGGAGCACCAGCCAGCGTCCGTGGAGCAGATCGGTAGCGGCCGGCTCCCAGTCCTCGGACTCCACCTTCACGTTGTTCGCGTAGGCGCCGCCCTCCTTGACCGCGCGACGAGCGGCTCCCTTGGACTCGCAGAGTCCGGATGCGGCGAGCAGATCGACGATCGTGCGCGGCTCACCCTGCGCCACCTCGACGACCGATGCCTCCGTGAGCGCGGCCGCGAGGGTGGACTCGGGCAGATCAGCCAGCTCACCCCGGCCGAACAGCGCCTGCGCGGCGAGTTCCGCCGCACGGGTGTGCTCCTCTCCGTGCACCAGGGTCGTCATCTCGGCGGCGAGCCGTTTCTGCGCGGTGCGCTTGTGCGGCGCCTCCGCCGTCTCGCGCTCCAGCTCCGCGATCTCCTCCTGCGTGAGGAAGGTGAACCAGCGCAAGTAGCGGATGACGTCGGCGTCGGCCGTGTTCACGAAGTACTGGTACCAGGCGTACGGGCTGGTCATCTCCGGGTCGAGCCACAGGGAACCGCCGCCGGTGGACTTGCCGAACTTCTTCCCGTCCGACGACGTCACGAGCTGCGTGGTCAACGCGTGCACGTGCCGGCCGTCGATCTTCCGGTTGAGATCCACGCCCGCGATGATGTTGCCCCACTGGTCGGAGCCGCCGATCTGCAGCGCCGTCCCGTACCGGCGCGCGAGCTCCACGTAGTCGTATGCCTGCAGCAGCATGTAGCTGAACTCGGTGTAGCTGATCCCGTCGGACTCGAGACGCCGCTTGACGGTGTCGCGCGCGAGCATCACGTTGATCGAGAAGTGCTTGCCCACGTCGCGCAGGAAGGTGGGCACGTTCATCTGGCCGTGCCAGTCGAGGTTGTTCACCAGGATCGCGGCGTTGTCCCCGTCGAAGGAGACGAAGCGCCGCAACTGGGTGTCGATCTTGGCGGCCCACTCGGCGACGGTGTCCACCGAGTTCATCACGCGCTCCCCCACGTCCCGCGGGTCGCCCACCTGTCCCGTCGCACCGCCACCCAGGACGATCGGGCGATGTCCCGCCTCCTGGAAGCGACGCAGGGTCAGCAGTTGCACGAGATGGCCGGCGTGCAGCGACGAGGCAGTCGGATCGAACCCGGCGTAGAGGGTGATCGACCCCGAGGCGAGGCGCTCTCGGAGCGCGTCGATGTCGGTGGATTGCGCGATCAGGCCGCGCCAGGACAGTTCCTCGAGGATGTCAGTGCTCACCGGACCATTGTGAACGAACGGCCGCCTCCCCGAGGTCGCCACCCTGGAGAGCGGTCACCAGCAGTTCCCGGTCTGCGGGGCCGCCGCCCCGGGTGAACATCACCAGATCGCCGTGCACCAGCTGGTTCACGAGCAGGTCCGCGACGGCGCGGGCGGCCGCGGCCGCGTCGGTCAGGCACGCTGCGCCCGATGCCGAGGCGATCGCCACCAGGTCGGCGATCATGACCGCGGCCGGCTCATCCTCGTACTCCGGCGCGAGTTCGGCGATCACCGCGCCGCCGCGCACCGTCCACCGTGCGGTGATCGAGCCCATTGCGCCGAACCGGTCGAACAGGCGCTCCCAGTCGTCGAACGGACCGCGCAACCAGGCCGGCTTCGGCACGGAACCGCGGAGCAGGAGGGCGCCCGGCATACCGGTCCGGAGGTAGCCGGCCAGGAGTTCTCGCACCTCGTCGGCGGTCGACGGGGCCATCCGCGCCAGGTCCCACAACAAGCGTGACCGGGCGACGACCGCGGCGGTCCCGGCTCCGTCGGCGACCGTGATCAGGTCGCGTCGCTCCACGAACTCCAGATCGGCGAGCCCGTGCGGCAGGTCGAAGAAGCTCTGCGCCGCCGCAGCGGCGGCCGGCGGGAGGTCGCGGAGCCAGGGATCGATCCGCAGTCCGTGGACGCCGATGCCGCCGGCGGCGAGCTCGGCGCGCGTCATGGCACGCAGGAGGACGAACACCCCCGCTGCGACGATCACCGTCGCGACCAGCACGCCGATGCCGAAGACTGCGCCCGCCAACGACGCCAGCCACACCAGTCCGGCAGCGATGCCCGCCACGCCCATCCCGATCGCGAGGGATGCCATGCCCTCGACCGGGATCTGCGCGCTGTGCGCAACCCGCCGGTGCCGGTCGAGTTCGTCCCTGGCCCGCGCTGTGGCCGAATCGAGCCGGCGCAGCTCGAGCAGGCCGAGAATGGAGGTCAGCCGGGCCTCGGCGGCCGTCGCGAGCTGCGTCGCCGACCGCGCCTGCAGGATCGGCACCAGTGCCCATCCCGCCTCGACGAGGCCGACGGTCGTCGCGGGGAACGGCGCCCCCACGATGGCACGGGCCGCCTCCGCCTCGTCCGGCTGGGCGAAGGCCCGCGCGTGCACGGCGTTCAGGCCGCGGTCCCGGGCGAGCTCGTCAACGGCGTTCATGCCGCCAGTCCACCCGGACCCGCTTGGTCCGCGGTTGGCCTCCGCCAGGGGCGGCGCGGGTCAGCGGCTCACCGACGGGTGCCCGGCCAGCCACAGCCGCCACGGCAGGTCGACGGCCTTGCTGATCCCTATCCGGGGTCCGGACGCGACCGGACCCCGGCGAGCGGCGATCTCCAGGCGCACCGCGGAGGCCGGGGCGAGCACGTCGATCCCCTTGTCCGCCACGGTGATCCCCAGTGCCTGGCCGAGCCGGCCGGGGCCGGCGGCGAGGCGTGCATCGGGGTCGCGGACCGCACGCCGGTCGCGGACGAGCTCGATCCCGGCTTCGATGGCGGCGGCGCGCAGCAGCACTCCCCCGCCCTCGCCGTCGGGTCCCGCGGTGATGTTCACGCACTGGTGGATGCCGTAGGACAGGTAGACGTACAGGTGGCCGGCGGGCCCGAACATCACCGCATTGCGCGGCGTCGGCCCCGGGTAGGTGTGCGCGGCGGGATCGGGCCAGGGCCCGTCGGCGGGAGATCCGTACGCCTCCACCTCGACGATCCGGGCCCGGACCCCACCCACGTCGAGCACGGAGCCCAGCACCAGCCGCGCGGCTGCGAGCGGATGCCCGGACAGGCGCTCCCGCGCCCGGCCCGGGGTCACTGCGCGGCGCGCGCCAGGATCGACTCGTGCTCCGCGTCGTCGACGTCGCGGGCCTCGCCGACGAGCAGCACCGGCAGGCCGTCCTCGATCGGATAGGCGCGACGAAGGCGCGGGTTGTAGAACAGCTCGTCCGGCACGTACAGCAGCGGCCCCTTGTCCTGCGGGCAGGCGAGGATCTTCAGCAGCGTCGCGTCGATGGCCATGGCGCCATGCTACCCAGCGGGGAGCCAGACGGGCTTGACCGCGGTGCCCTCGCGGGCCGCGGCCCAGGCCTCGTCGAAGTCGGTGAAGGTGGTCACCAGCCGGTCGACGGGCAGTCGGCCGGCCGCGACGGCGGCCGACAGCTCCGGGAGGAACTCCGACGGTTCCGAATCGCCCTCGATCACGCCGATCACGCGCAGGCCGCGGGCCATGATCACCATGACCGGCAGGTCCGCCGACGGCGCGCCCAACCCGACCACCGCGAGTGTGCCGCGCGGGCGCAGGGCGAGGATCGCCTGGCTGAGGACGTCGGCGCGCGCGGTGGTGTCGACGGCCGCATGCGCCCCGCCGCCGGTCGCCTCGATCACGCGCTGCGCGGCCTCCGGCCCCGCCTCGACCGCGTGCGTCGCGCCGAGCGACAGGGCGAGGTCGCGGCGGTCCTCCCGCGGGTCGACCGCGATGATCGTGGTCGCGCCGGCGAGCTTCGCGCCCATGACGGCGGCGAGCCCGACGGCACCGGTCCCGAAGACCACGACCGACTGCCCCGGCTGCACCTTCAGCGCGCGGGTCACCGTGCCGACGCCCGTCTGCACGCTGCAGCCGAGCGGGGCGGCCAATTCGAAGGGCAGGTCGCCGATCGGGACGGTGTTCCGGTCGGTCGCCAACGCCAGGCCCGCGAAGCTCGACTGGCCGAAGAACCCGCCGGTCACCGGGGTCTCACCCGATCGGATTCCGGGCAGGCCCAAGTAGTTGCGGGTGATCGACTGCTCGCAGTAGCCGGGCGTGCCGGCGGTGCAGAACTCGCAGGTGCCGCAGCTGTCGAAGGTGAGCGATACGCGGTCGCCGACGGCCAGGCCCCGCGCATCGGGGCCGAGCGCCTCGACGACGCCGGCGCCCTCGTGGCCCAGGATCACCGGCAGCCCCTGCTCGGGCCACTGCGCGGCGAGGGTCAGGTCGGTGTGGCAGACCCCGACCGCGTGGATCCGCACCAGCACCTGGTTTCCGGTCGGCGCCGGCACGTCGATCTCCAGGGGCGACGGTGCCTCGCCGGGCGCGGCGACGACCCGCGCGAGCGTGCCCGTCACCGGTCCGCCAGGCAGCCGCCGGACGTACCGGATGCGGCGTCTCGTTCGAGGTAGAAGTAGAAGTACGGCGCGGCCAGCTTCTTCCCGGTCATGACGCCCATGACCGTGTCGTCGTCGACCTTGGCGAAATGATCGATCACCGGCTGGCCGTCGTAGACCATCGACGCGGTCACCGTGCCGCCGAAGTCGATCAGCCGCAGCGAGGCCTCGCCCTTGCCGAGGGCGACGTTCGAGTACTTCTCGCCGGCGTCGTCCAGGCACACCAGCGGCTGCACGTCGTTCGCGGACCGGAAACTCTTGCCGTACCAGCGCGCCTTGCCGAGGGCGCCGTCCATCGGGTGCCCCGAGGGCAGCTCGCCGCCGTGCCAATCGCCGAGCATGAAGTCGATCGTGACGGGCTCGAGCTGCGCGAACAGCCCGGCGAGTTCGGCGGGTTCGGAGTGCTGTGGCTCGTCGATGAGCCCGCGGACGGTGCGCTCTGCGGTCATGCCGCGATGTTATCCGATGTTCTCCGACCGCAGGCCCGGAAACGGAACACGTTTCAGCGGAGCGAGGGGTGTGGCCCCGTCGCCGCGCACCGCCTAGGTTCGTCGACATGACATCCATCGCAGTAGTCACCGGAGCGGGCCGCGGCATCGGCCTCCGATTCGCCCACCGCCTGGCGGACGAGGGCCATCGTGTGATCCTCACCGACATCGACGGTGCGGCCGCCCGAGCGGCGGCCGCGCAGGTCGGACGGGACGCGGTCGGCCTCGCGCAGGACGTGCGCGACCTCGAGTCCCACCGCACCGTCGCGGAGCACGCCCAGGAGCTCGGGCGGCTGGCCGTGTGGGTGAACAACGCGGGCATCCTGATCGCCGGCGACAGCTGGGAGCACGCCGACGATCAGGTGACCGCGATCCTCGACGTGAACCTGCGCGGTCCGATCGGCGGATCCGCCGCGGCGGTGAACGCCATGGGCGCGCGCGGCGGGGCGATCCTCAACGTCGCCTCGCTCTCCGCCCTCTCGCCGGTGCCCGGTCTCGCCCTGTACGCCGCGACCAAGGCCGCCGTGCTGTCGTACACGACCTCGCTCCAGGGCGACCTGGACCACGCCGGCCTGCCGATCCGGGCCCGCGCGCTGTGCCCGGACGTGGTCCGCACCGCGATGGTCACGGCCCGGGAGCAGGATCCGGGTGCCGCTCTGCTGTTCGCCGGGCCGCGGCCGCTCGATGCCGACGACGTCGCGGCCGCCGGACTGCGCCTCCTGCGATCACGCCAGATCTTCCGGGTGGTGCCGCGCTGGCGCGGCGCCCTCGCCCGGTCGACCGACGCGGCGCCGTCCGTCGGTCTCGCCGCGCTGAGCGCGATGCGACGACTCGGCGATCGCAGGCAGCGCGACTGACCCACCTCTTGACGTCTCCGGAATCCCGGGCGCATAATTCACTCGACGATGAATTCATCGTCGAGTGAATTCTTTGGAGGCGCCATGACCAGTGCGATCACCCTGTCCGGGCTCACCGTGGTCCGCTCGGGCGCTACCGTCCTGGACGGCCTCGACGCCGAGATCCCCGCCGGCGCGATCACCGGTCTGCTCGGCCCGTCGGGCTCGGGCAAGACCACGCTCATGCGCGTGATCGTCGGCGCGCAGCGGATCACCGGCGGCGGCGCGACGGTGCTCGGCCGCCCCGCGGGCAGTCCGGACCTGCGGGCCCGCGTCGGATACACCACCCAATCCCCCGCCGTCTACGGCGATCTCACCGTCGCGCAGAACGTCGAGTACTTCGCGGCGCTCTACCCCGCGCGACGCGGCACCGCCGGGGCCGACGTCGCCGAGGCCATCGACGCCGTCGGGCTGGCCGCCCTCGCCGGTCGCCGGGCCGACGCCCTCTCGGGCGGGCAGCGCTCCCGCGTGAGCATCGCCTGCGCGCTCGTGGCGCATCCGGAGCTCCTCATCCTCGACGAGCCGACCGTCGGGCTCGATCCGCTGCTGCGCGCCGAGCTGTGGGAGCGGTTCGCCGCGATGGCCGCCGCCGGGACCACGCTGCTCGTCTCGAGCCATGTCATGGACGAGGCCGCGCACTGCGCCCGCCTCCTCCTGTTGCGCGAGGGGCGCCTGGTCGCCGAGCTCGCACCGTCGGACCTGCTGACGCGCACCGGCGCACCCACCCTGGACGACGCCTTCCTCGCGCTCGTCCGCGAGCAGGAGGCCACCGCATGAGCACCGTCCTGAATCCGAGCATCACCCGCGCGACGACGGTCCGCGTGCTGCGCCAGCTGCGCGCGGATCCGCGCACGATCGCCATGATCGTGGTGGTGCCGACGGCACTGCTGACGCTGATGTACTTCCTCTACCGCGATTCCCCCGGCGGCGCAGCGCTGTTCAGCCGCATCGCACTGGTCCTCCTGGGCGTTCTGCCGTTCGCCCTGATGTTCATCGTCACGTCGATCGCGATGCAGCGCGAGCGGGTCTCCGGCACGCTCGAGCGGCTGCTCACCACGCCGCTCGCCAAGGCGGATCTCCTGCTCGGCTACGCGATCGCCTTCTCGGCGGCCGCCACGGTGCAGGCCGCGGTCGCGACGACCGTAGCGGCCTACCTGCTCGGCATGGAGACCGCCGGGAGCGTGTGGCTGGTGGTACTGATCGCCGTCGTGGACGCCTGGCTGGGCGTCGCGCTCGGGTTGCTGTTCAGCGCCTTCGCCCGCACCGAGTTCCAGGCCGTGCAGTTCATGCCGATCGTCGTGGTGCCGCAGATCTTCCTGTGCGGGCTGCTCGTCCCGCACGACGCGATGCCCGGTTGGTTGCAGGGCATCGCCGACGTCCTGCCGATGACCTACGCGGTGAAGGCGCTCCAGGAGGTGGGTGCCCACGGGGCCGCGACCACCACCATGTGGACCTCGCTCGCGGTGGTCGCCGGTTTCGCGATCGCCGCCCTGGCCCTGGCGGCCGCCACCCTGCCGCGCAAGGTCGCGTGAGCGGCGCGGGCCGGAGGTCCGGCCGGCGCACGGGCAGCCCGGACACGCGGGCCGAGATCCTCGCCGCCGCCCGGGCCGCGTTCGCCCGCGGCGGCCTGGGCGGGACGACGGTGCGCTCGATCGCGGAGGCCGCGGGCGTGGATTCGGCGCTGGTGCACCACTACTTCGGCACGAAACAGGAGCTCTACCTCGCGGCGCTGGCGATCCCCGTCGACCCGGAGTTCGTGCGCGCACCGCTGCGCGAGGCACCGCTCGACGTCGCGGCCCGCACTCTACTGAGCGCGCTGCTGCCCATGTGGGACGGACCGCTGCGCGAGATCGGCGTCGCCGTGGTGCGCACCAACCTGGGCGCGGGCGGCGATCCCGCGATCGTGCGCGGTTTCCTCATGGAGCTGGTGCTCGCCGAACTGGTCGACCGGATCAACGCGGAGCACGGCGACGGCCCCGTCCGGGCGAACCTCATGATCGCGCAGGTGCTCGGACTCCTGGTCTCCCGCTACGTCGTCGGCTTCGAGCCGCTCGCCTCGCTCACCGTCGACGAGGTCGTCGACCTCGCCGCGCCCGCGCTGCAACAGGTCATCACCGGACCGCTCCCCCACCCCACCCGCGATTGAACGCCGTTTCTGCTCACGCCGACCTGCGGTTTTCGTGTCAGAAACGGTGTTCAATTCGGTCACGGGGTGGCGGTGGCCCAGGTGCGCAGGGGCGGGACGGCGGCGGTGACGGTCTCGAGCTGACGGGCGACGGCCGACGGCGCCGTGCCGCCGCGGGCGTCGCGGGAGGCGACGGAGCCGCGCACCGTCAGCACTTCGCGGACCTGCGGGGTCAGCGCCGGGTGGATCGCGGCGAACTCCTCGTCGGTGAGGCCGTCGAGGCCGACGCCCCGCGATTCGGCGGCGCGGACGCACTCGCCCGCCGCCTCGTGCGCCACACGGAACGGAACGCCCTGTCGCACCATCCACTCGGCGACATCGGTCGCCAGCGTGAAGCCCGCGGGGGCGAGCTGCGCCATGCGCTCCGGGTGGAAGGTGAGCGTCGCGGTCAGGCCGGCGACGGCCGGCAGCAGCAGGCGCAGTTGCTCGACCGAATCGAAGACCGGCTCCTTGTCCTCCTGCAGATCGCGGTTGTACGCGAGCGGCTGCGCCTTCAGGGTCGCCAGCAGGCCCGAGAGATTGCCGATCAGCCTGCCCGCCTTGCCACGCGAGAGCTCCGCGACGTCCGGGTTCTTCTTCTGCGGCATGATCGAGCTTCCGGTGGACCACGCGTCCGCGAGGGTCACGTAGCCGAACTCGGCCGTGCTCCACAGGATCACGTCCTCAGACCAGCGCGACAGGTCCACGGCGATCTGCGCGAAGACGTAGGCCGCCTCCGCCGCGAAGTCGCGCGAGGCCGTCGCGTCGAGGCTGTTGTCCGCGGCGGAGTCGAAGCCCAGATCGGCGGCGATCGCGTCGGGGTCGAGGCCCAGCGACGATCCGGCGAGCGCGCCGGAACCGTACGGCGAGACCGCGATCCGCTTGTCCAGGTCCTGCAGCCGCTGCACGTCCCGCAGCAGCGGGTGCGTGTAGGCGAGCAGGTGGTGCGCGAGCAGGATCGGCTGCGCCGCCTGCAGGTGCGTCTTGCCCGGCAGGATCGCCTCGGGATTCGCCTGCGCCTGGGCGACGAAGGCGTCCACCACGTCGAGCACGCCGACCGCCACGAGGCGCACCGCGTCGCGCAGCCACAGGCGGAACAGCGTGGCCACCTGGTCGTTCCGCGACCGGCCCGCGCGCAGCCGCCCACCCACCTCGGCACCGGCGCGCTCGATCAGCCCGCGCTCCAGCGCGCCGTGCACGTCCTCGTCGGAATCCGCCGGCTGGAAGGCGCCCGAGGCCACGTCGTCCCCGAGACGCGTGAGCGCCGCGAGCATGGCCTCGAGGTCCTCCTCCGACAGCAGCCCGGCGCGGTGCAGCACGCGGGCGTGCGCCTTCGACGCGCGCACGTCGTACGGGGCGAGCGCCCAGTCGAAGTGCGTGGACTTGCTCAGCGCGGCCATCGCCTCGGCGGGTCCGGACGCGAAGCGCCCGCCCCACAGGCTGCCCTCGTTGGTGCCGTGCTTCTCGCTCAACGGATCTCCTAGTCGGTGCCGAGGTCGAACGCGGCGTGGTTGCTCGCCTCGTCGAGGGCGGACGGAATCTTCTCGCCGCCGGAGACGATGGCGTCGGCGCCGCCCTGCTCGAGCTCGCCGACCAGCGCGGCGGTCTCGCCCGCGACGATGCCCTGCGCGGCGTACTGCTCGAGGCGCGAGCGCGAGTCCGCGATGTCGAGGTTGCGCATGGTGAGCTGGCCGATGCGCTCGTCGGGGCCGAAGGCGGCGTCGCCCACCCGCTCCATCGAGAGCTTCTCGGGGTGGTAGCTCAGGTTGGGGCCGCTCGTGTCGATGATCGAGTAGTCGTCGCCGCGGCGCAGGCGCAGCGTGACCGAGCCGGTGACGGCCGAGGCCACCCAGCGGATGATCGCCTCGCGCTGCATGAGCGACTGCGGATCCAGCCAGCGGCCCTCGTACATCAGGCGGCCCAGGCGGCGGCCCTCGTTGTGGTACGTCGCGATGGTGTCCTCGTTGTGGATCGCGTTGACGAGCCGCTCGTAGGTCGCGTGCAGGAGCGCCATGCCGGGGGCCTCGTAGATGCCGCGCGACTTGGCCTCGATGATCCGGTTCTCGATCTGGTCGGAGATGCCCAGGCCGTGGCGGCCGCCGATGCGGTTGGCCTCGCGGACCAGCTCGACCGGGTCGGAGTACTCGACGCCGTTGATCGCGACCGGCACGCCCGCCTCGAAGGTGACGGTGACGTCCTCGGTCGTGATCTCGACGGACTCGTCCCACGGGGCGACGCCCATGATCGGCTCGACGATGACGACGCCGGTGTTGAGGTACTCCAGGTCCTTGGCCTCATGGGTGGCGCCCCAGATGTTGGCGTCGGTCGAGTACGCCTTCTCGGTGGAGTCGCGGTACGGAAAGCCGTGCGCGACGAGCCACTCGCTCATCTCCTTGCGGCCGCCCAGCTCCGTGACGAACTGCGAGTCGAGCCACGGCTTGTAGATCCGCAGGGCTGGGTTCGCCATGAGGCCGTAGCGGTAGAACCGCTCGATGTCGTTGCCCTTGTAGGTGGAGCCGTCGCCCCAGATGTCGACGCCGTCCTCCTTCATGGCCCGCACCAGCATCGTGCCGGTCACGACGCGGCCGATGGGGGTGGTGTTGAAGTAGGTCTTGCCGCCCGAGCGGATGTGGAAGGCGCCGGTCTGCAGGGCGGCGATGCCCTCCTGCACCAGCAGCGGCTGCACGTCCACCAGGCGCGCGATCTCGGCGCCGTACTCCTTGGCGCGATCCGGGACCGCGTCGATGTCCGGCTCGTCGGGCTGGCCGATGTTGGCGGTGTAGGTGCAGGGCACCGCGCCCTTGTCGCGCATCCAGGCGACGGCCACGGAGGTGTCGAGGCCGCCGGAGAAGGCGATGCCGACGCGCTCGCCGATGGGCAGGGTGGAGAGGACCTTGGACATGGTCGATAAGCCTATCTGGTGGTGAGTGTGCGGATTCAGGCGAGCGCCACGAGGCGCTCGGCGAGGTCCTTGCCGGTCAGGGGCTCGCGCGCGACGACGAGCACGGTGTCGTCGCCGGCGACGGTGCCGACGACCTCCGGGAGCGACGAGCGGTCGAGCGCGCTGGCGAGGAAGTTGGCGGCACCGGGCGGGGTGCGCAGCACGCAGATGTTGCCACTGTGGTCGGTGGAGACGAGCAGTTCGCCCAGGAGGCGGGAGAGCCGCTCCGTGCCGCCCGAGACGCCGCGCACGGGCGAGCCGTCCTCGGGGACCACGTACACGCCGGTGCCGCCGTCGGCGCCGCGCAGTTTCACGGCGCCGAGCTCGTCGAGGTCGCGCGAGATGGTGGCCTGCGTCGCCTCGTAGCCACCGCGGACGAGCAGCGCCTGCAGCTCGGCCTGGCTGCGCACCTGGTGGTTCGCCAAGATCTCGACGATCGCCGCCTGCCGCCCGGCGCGCGTGGCGAGCGGTTGCTCGCTCACGACCGCTCCAGGAGCCAGGTGAGCAACGCTTTCTGTGCGTGCAGCCGGTTCTCGGCCTCGTCGAAGACGGCGGACTGCGGACCGTCGATCACCTCGTCGGTGATCTCGTCACCGCGGTGCGCCGGCAGGCAGTGCAGCACGATCGCATCGGGATCGGCGTGGGCGAGCAGTTCGGCGTTGATCTGGTAGGGCCGGAAGGGCGCGTTGCGGTCGACGCCGTCGTCCTCCTGCCCCATCGAGACCCAGGTGTCGGTGACCACCACGTCCACGCCCGCCACCGCGAGCACCGGATCGGAGATCACACTGACCTCGGCCCCGGTCTCCTTCGCGCGCTCCCGGGCCGCGTTCACGAAGCGCTCGTCCGGCTCGAAGCCCGACGGTGCGCTGATGGTCACGTCGATGCCGGCGGTGACGCACCCGAGCATGTAGCTGTGCGCCATGTTGTTCGCGCCGTCGCCGAGGTAGGTGAGCTTCAGGCCGGCGACGGAGCCCGTCCCCTCCGCCCCCTTGCGTTCCGCGATCGTCTGCAGGTCTGCGAGGATCTGGCACGGGTGGAAGTCGTCGGAGAGGGCGTTGACGACGGGCACCGTCGAGTACCGGGCGAGTTCCTCGAGGCCCTCCTGCGCGTAGGTGCGCCAGACGATGGCATCGACGAACCGGGAGAGCACACGCGCGGTATCGGCGAGCGACTCGTCGCGCCCCATCTGGGTGGACTTGGTGTCCACCACGACGGCGTGGCCGCCGAGCTGCGCGATGCCCACGTCGAAGCTGAACCGGGTGCGCGTGGAGTTCTTGTCGAACAGCACCGCCACCCCCTTCGGGCCGTCGAGGGGACGCCGCGAGAAGGGCTGCGCCTTCAGCTCCGCGGCCAGGGCGAGCACCTCCCGCTGCTCGGCCGGGCTGAGGTCGTCGTCGCGGAGGAAATGGCGGGTCATGGGTTCTCCTGGGCTGAATCGAGGAGGGACGGGAGTGCAGTGAGGAAGCGGTCGGCCTGCTCGTCGGTGAGGACGAGGGGCGGGGCCAGGCGGACCACGTCGGGCTGGGCGGCGTTGAGCAGGAAGCCGGCGTCCCGGGCACCGGCCTCGATCGCCTTGGCGGCGGGCCGGGACAGGGTGATCCCGAGCAGGAGGCCGGAGCCGCGGACGCCGGTCACGAGCGGGTGGCCGAAGCCCTCGACGGTGGCGGCGATGTGCTTGCCGAGGGCGTCGGCGCGCTCGGCGAGGCCCTCCGCCTCGATCACGTCGAGGACGGCGTTCGCGGCGGCCGCGGCGACGGGGTTGCCGCCGAAGGTGGTGCCGTGCTGGCCGGGCGTGAGCAGCTCGCCCGCGGCGCCGACGGCCACCGTCGCACCGATCGGCAGGCCACCACCGAGTCCCTTGGCGAGCGTGAAGACGTCGGGCGTGACGCCGGCCCGCTGGTACGCGAACAGTGTTCCGGTCCGGGCGATCCCGGTCTGCACCTCGTCGAGGACGAGGAGCGCGCCGGCTTCGGTGGCGGCGGCGCGGGCCTCCGCGAGGTAACCCGCGGGCGGGACGACGACGCCGCCCTCCCCCATGATCGGCTCCAGGAAGATCGCGGCCGCTCCCTCGGCGGCGGCGCGCAGGGCCGCGGCGTCGCCGTAGGGCACGTGGGTGACCGACTCGATGAGGGGCGCGAAGGGCTCCCGCTTAGCGGGCTGGCCGGTGAGCGCGAGCGAGCCCATGGTCCGGCCGTGGAAGGCGCCGTCGGCGGCCACCATCCGGGTGCGACCCGTGCGCCGGCCGATCTTGATCGCGGCCTCGTTGGCCTCGGCGCCCGAGTTGCTGAAGAAGACGCGGGTGCCCGGTACGCCCACGGCCTCGGTGAGGCGTTCGGCGAGGCGCACGACGGGCTCGCTGATGTACAGATTGGAGACGTGTCCCAGGGTCGAGACCTGATGCGTCACCGCCTCGATGATCTTCGGATGGGCGTGGCCGAGCGCGTTGACGGCGATGCCGCCGAGCAGGTCGACGTACTCCTTGCCGTCGGCGTCGGTCACCGCCGCGCCGCGCCCCGAGACCAGCGCGATGGGAGGGGTGCCGTAGGTGTCCATCACCGCGGCGTTCCACCGCGACTGCATTGCTTCGTTGCTCATGTGTGTCAGATCCAGGTCTCTGAAGGAGGTTTCGGCGGGGTCACCATGGTGCCGATGCCCTTGCTCGTGAACAGTTCGAGGAGCACGGAGTGCGGCACCCGCCCGTCGATGACGTGCGCGGTGGGAACGCCCCCGTGCACGGCTCGCAGGCACGCCTCCATCTTCGGGACCATGCCGGAGTCGAGGCTCGGCAGCAGCTCGGTCAGCGCGTCCGTGTCGATCTCGGAGGTCAGGGAGGACCGGTCCGGCCAGTTCGTGTAGAGGCCCTCGACGTCGGTGAGCACCACGAGCTTCTCCGCCCCGAGCGCCTCCGCGAGTGCGGCGGCGGCGGTGTCGGCGTTGATGTTGTGCACCACGCCCTCCGCGTCCGGCGCGATCGTGGAGATCACGGGGATGCGGCCGGCGGCGATGAGGTCGTTGACCGCCTCGGGGTTGACCGCCGTGACGTCGCCGACGAGACCGATGTCGGTGGGGGCACCGTCGACGACGACCTGCCGCCGCGTGGCGGTGAAGAGGTGCGCATCCTCACCGGACATGCCGACGGCGAAGGGACCGTAGGAGTTGATCAGCCCGACCAGCTCACGCCCGACCTGCCCGAACAGCACCATCCGGACGACGTCCATCACCTCGGGCGTGGTCACGCGGAAGCCGCCGCGGAACTCGCCCTCCATGCCGAGGCGCTTCAGCATCGCGGTGATCTGCGGGCCGCCGCCGTGCACGACCACGGGGTGCAGGCCGCAGGTGCGCAGGAAGACCATGTCCTGCGCGAAGGAGCGCTTGAGCTCGTCGTCGATCATGGCGTTGCCGCCGTACTTGACCACGACGGTCCTGCCGTGGAAGTCGAGCAACCAGGGCAGCGCCTCGGCGAGGACGCCGGCCTTGTCGAGCGGCGTGAGGTCAGGGGCGCTCATGAGGAGTACGCCGAGTTCTCTTCGACGTACGCGTGCGAGAGATCGGTGGTGCGGATCGTCGCGGTGCCACGGCCGAGGCCGAGGTCGACGGTGACGTCGATCTCGGGGCCGGAGAGGTCCACGTCGCGGGCCCCGGGGACGCCGCAACCGTGCTCGGCGATGGGTTGCCCGTTGAAGGAGACGGTGAGCTTGTCGTGCACCAGCTCGATCGGGGCGATGCCGATCGCGGCCATGACGCGGCCCCAGTTGGGGTCGCTGCCGAACAGCGCGGTCTTCACCAGGCTGTCGCGGGCGATGGCGCGGGCGCCGATCAGCGCCTCCTCCTCGGAGACGGCGCCGGTCACGGTGATGAGGATCCGCTTCGTGACGCCCTCGGCGTCGCCCTGCAGCTGCGCCGCCAGATCGTCGCAGACCTCGCGCACGGCGGCGTTGAGTTCCTCCTGGGTGCAGGTCTTCTCGCTCGCGCCGCTGCTGAGCAGGAGCACGGTGTCGTTGGTGGAGGTGGCACCGTCCACGTCGAGCCGGTCGAAGGTGTAGCCCGTGGCGTACCGAAGGGCCTGGTCCAGCTGCTCCGGGGTGGCGTGAACGTCGGTGGTGAGCACGACGAGCATCGTCGCGAGCGAGGGCGCCATCATGCCGGCCCCCTTCGCCATGCCGCCCACGTTCCAGCCGCCGCCGTGGTGCAGCGCGGCCTCCTTCGGCACGGTGTCGGTCGTCATGATCGCGTGCGCGGCGTCGGTGCCCCCGGTGAGCCCACCGCCCATCTCGTGGACGATCTCGGTCACACCGGCGAGCACCTTGTCCATGGGCAGCCGGTCGCCGATGAGGCCGGTCGAGCAGACCGCGACCTCGCCCGCGCCGGTCTCGGTCCCCCAGTGACTCAGGGCCTCCGCCACCTTCTCGGCGGTCGCGTGCGTGTCCTGGAAGCCGCCGGGCCCGGTGCACGCGTTGGCGCCGCCCGAGTTGAGGATCACCGCACGCAGGTGGCCGTCCCCCAAGACCTGCTCACTCCACAGCACGGGCGCCGCGCGCACCTTGTTGCGGGTGAAGACGCCCGCGGCCGCGTAGTGCGGGCCCTCGTTGAAGACCAGCGCGAGGTCGGGCTTGCCGGAGGCCTTGATCCCCGCAGCGATGCCGGCGGCCTTGAAACCCAGTGGCGCGGTGACGCCCTGGTTCCGGACCAGCTTGAACGTGTTCGGCGTGGTGGACGTCTTCGCTTCGCTCACGGTGCGACTCCTACGGTCGAGAGGCCGGCGGTCTCGGGCCAGCCGAGCGCGAGATTCATGGACTGGACGGCGGCACCACCGGTGCCCTTGGTGAGGTTGTCGATCGCCGCGGTCGCGATGAGGCGCCCGGCGCGCTCGTCGACCGCGACCTGGACCTGCACGGCGTTGCTGCCGAGCACCGACTTCGTCTGCGGCTGCGCTCCTTCGGGGAGCAGGTGCACGAAGGGCTCGTCGGCGTAGGCCTTCGCGTAGACCTCCCGGGCCTGCGCGGTGGTCACCGTCGTCGGGGCGGAGACGGTGGCGAGGATGCCCCGGGCCATGGGCACCAGGATCGGCGTGAACGACACGGTGACGGGCGAGTTCGCGGCCGCCGAGAGGTTCTGTGTGATCTCCGGAGTGTGCCGGTGGGTGGTGACGCCGTAGGCCCGCGCGGAGCCGATCGCCTCGGAGGCGAGCAGGTCCGTCCGCAGGGACTTCCCGGCGCCGGAGGTGCCGCTCACGGCGACGACGGCGACCTCGGGGGCGACGATGCCGGCCGCGACGGCGGGCAGGAAGGCGAGGGTCGACACCGTCGGGTAACAGCCCGGGACCGCGATGCGGGACGCGCCGGCGAGCACCTCCCGGTTGCCCGGGAGCTCCGGCAGGCCGTAGGGCCAGGTGCCGGCGTGCGCGCTGCCGTAGTAGTGCTCCCACTCGGCGGGGTCCTTGAGCCGGTAGTCGGCGCCGCAGTCGATGATGAGGGTCGACGGAGGCAGCGCCTCGGCGATCTCGGCCGACTTGCCGTGCGGTAGGCCGAGGAAGACCACGTCGTGGCCGCGCAGCGTGTCCGGCGTGGTCTCCTGCAGGACGCGGTCGGCGAGGGGCAGGAGATGCGGGTGGTGCTCGAAGAGTGTGCTGCCGGCATTGCCGCCGGCGGTGAGCGCGCCGATGGTGAGCTCACCGGACAGGTACTGCGGATGGTTCAGCAGCAGCCGGAGGATCTCTCCCCCGGCGTAGCCGCTGGCGCCCGCGATCGCCACGGAAACAGTCATGCAATGATTATGCACCATCATGCAAGCCTATTCACAGCGGATACGGCGAGAGGGTCCCCGACGTCCCCACAGGTTGTGCCCAGCCGCTCTTCAGGAGCCGTCGGCACTCTGGGGAACACGTAACGAAACGTGCCCCGCACCCGAAGGACCTCACATGCGCAACGACCACCAGCACACTCCCGACGCCCTCACCCAGCCGCTGACGCTACCGCGTCCGCAGCGGGGCCTGCGAGGCACCGTCAACCGCGTCCTCGACGGCTTCGCGCCGCGCGTGGAGAACCGCGCCATGCTCGTGAAGATGGGCCGCGGCCGCCCCAGCCTGGTGGGCGACCACCGCCGCGGCAACCACATCACCCAGGCGTTCCACCTGGGCTGACCCGACGATCCGTCGCGGTCAGGCGAAGCGCGCGAGCCGCGCCGCAGCCGCGTCGGTTCCGCCCATCCGGGCGATCGTGCGCCGCTCGTCGTCGAGTTGCTCGCCGTAGCTGCGCGCGTACGAGGCCCGCACCAATCGGCGCGCCTCACCGAGCGCCGGATACGGCCCGGCGAGCAGTCCGTCGACCGTCGCGCCCACCTCGGCGTCGAGGTCGCCCGAGGGGACGGCCCGGTCGATCAACTCCCACGATGCAGCGGTCGGCGCATCGATCCGCTCCCCGTGCAGGAGCATCCGCAGCGCACGCCGCATCCCCACCGCCTTCGGCAACAACGCCGAGACGCCGCAGTCGGGGCTGAGGCCGACCCCCGCGTACGCGGTGGAGAAGTGCGCCGTCTCGGCAGCAATCGCTACGTCGGCGGCGAGGACCAGACCGAGCCCGCCGCCGGCGACCGGCCCCTGGATCGCGGCGACGACGGGCACCGCCAGCCGATCCATCTCCGCGAGGGCGTCGTGGATCGTGCCCGCGAGCCGATCGAGCATCGCCCCGCGATCCTCGGCCGCGACCATCGCCCTGACATCGCCGCCCGCACAGAAGAACCGCCCCTCGGCGCGCAGCACCACGACGCGCACGGTGGCGTCGACCGCGATCGCCCGGGTCGCGTCGACCAGCGCATCCGCCAGCGGCTGGTTCAGCGCGTTGGCCGCGTCGGGCCGCCGCAGCGTGATGGTCGCGACACCCCGCTCGTCCACTCCGAAGCCGAGACCGGCGTCGTCGCCGCCCTGTCCGTGCGTCATCGGTCGACCTTTCCGTCGTCGGGACCGCGTCGCGCAGAGCATCTCACAGGCGCCGCGCCGCGCCGACGAGGGCAGGTCCCCGCCGACGAGGGCGGGTCCCTCAGGCGAGATCGCGGAAGCCCACGGTGTGGCGGTACTCGCCGCGCGGCAGGCACGCGGACGCCACCTGCGCGCGCGCCTGCTCGATCACCGGCGTGACCGGATCCAGCACCGACAGGTACTGGCGGTGCTCGGCGAGCGATTCGACGGCGCGCTCGGTGAAGCCGGTGACGTCGACGATGTACGCCGGGTCGGGCGCGGTCTGGTACGCCGTGATGCCCGCCGCCGCGGCGGCCTCGGCGACCGCACGGGTGAACTCCATGTGATCGCTCTGGTTCGGCGCGCCGGGCGCCCATTCGGGCCCGCCCCACAGGGTGATCACGATGTCGGGCTCGTACCGGGCGATGGACTTGCGCACCGACTCCCGCAGCTCCGGCGTGTTCGTGACGCGCGAGTCGGGGTAGCCCCAGAAGCGCACCTCGTCGACCCCGACGACGGCGGCGGACCGTCGTTGCTCCTCCTCGCGCACCGGCCCCGCGGTACCGGGCGACATCCCCTCGATACCGGCCTCGCCGGAGGTGGCGAGGCCGTAGACCACCGTCTTGCCCTGGGAGGTCCAGCGGGCGACCGCCGCCGCCATTCCGTACTCGGGGTCGTCCGGGTGCGCCACCAGGACGAGCGCCGTGGTCCAGTCCTCGGGGAAGATCTCCGGCTCGCTCACGGGCTCCACGCTAGAGCCCGCGGCCGGTCAGCGCAGCAACTCGACCGAGACGCCGTCGGCGAAGCGGTAGGGCTGCGCCGCGATCACGCCGGACAGCACACGGCGCAGCCGCGAGATCTCGGCCCGCACGGTGACCACCCGGCCCGGGTCCCCGAAGAGCGCCTCGGCGAGCTGCGCGGCCGTGCGGCCCGCACCGTCGGCGAGGAGGGCGAGGATCTGCGCGTGCCGCGGCGAGGGCTGGTACCGCCACGCACCTCCCCCGCCGGTGACCGCGACCTCCGGTGCGCGGCCGGGCCGCAGGTCCAGAGTCACCCGGGTGATCGTGTCCGGCCCGTCTCCCGGGTCGGGCTGCAGGAGCCAGCCGCCGGGCAGCGCGTCGACGGTGCACAGCCCGAGCTCGGGGAGGCGGACGGCTGGACCGGTCAGGTCGGCGGGCAGCGCGACGCGCGAACGCGGCGGCAGGTCGCCCACCGCGGCGACCCAGCCGTTGGTGTCGACGGCGATGCCCGGGCGGCCGAGTCCCGCCAGCATCGGCGCGGCCACCGACCGCAGGCGCTCCAGGCCGGCCTGGTGCACCTCGCGGAGTCGTGCCTCGGCGAGTTTGGCGACCGTGGACACCAGCGCGAGAGTCGTCGGATGCACCGTGGCGGCAGGACCGGAGACGTCGACCACACCCAGGATGTGCCCGGTGTGGACGTCGCGGATGGGCGCGCCGGCGCAGGTCCAGGAGTGGTGGCTGCGCGCGAAGTGCTCGGCGGAGAAGATCTGGACGGGCGTGCGCGAGGCGATCGCGGTGCCGATCGCGTTCGTCCCCACCTGCTCCTCGGCCCAGCCCGCGCCTTCGACGAAACCGAGCCGGTCCGCGTGCGAGAGGACCCGCGTCGCACCGGAGCGCCACAGCACCCGCCCGAACCGATCCGCCACCACCAGGATGTTGTCGCCATCGGCGGTCAGCGGCGCGAGGCCCGCCGTGAGTTCGTCGAGCACGGGGCCGAGACCGGATTCCTGCCGGCTCAGTTCCACGTCCATCCAGCCCATCGCCGGTCCCGCAGCGGAGTCGGGCGCGAGCCCCGCGGCCCGCACGCGCTCCCACGAGTCGCCGATCACGCCGCGCGGCCGCGCGGGCGGCCGCACTCCGCTCATCGTCGCGTCGTAGACCTCGGACAGCAGGCGCGCGTAGTGCCGCGGGTCCTCGCCCGCGGACATCGCCGGTTCGGCCATCTCACTCCCTCCTGCTCGCGTCAGCGGTAGACGAGGCCACCGTCGATCAGTACGGCCTGACCGGTCATGTAGTCGGAATCGGGAGACGCGAGGTGCGAGACGAACGCGGCGACGTCCTCCGGGGTCTGGGCCCGGCCCAGCGCGATGCCGCCGACGAACTGGTCGTAGGTAGCACCGACCGCCGCCCCGGTGAGCTCGGCGAACCGGCGATCGATCTCGACCCACATGTCGGTTCCGACGACGCCCGGGCAGTACGCGTTCACGGTGATGCCGTGCGTCGCGTACTCCTTCGCAGCGGCCTGGGTGAAGCCCCGCACGGCGAACTTGGTGGCGCTGTAGGCGCCGAGCATCGCGAAGCCCTCGTGTCCGGCGATCGAGGCGGCGTTGACGATCTTGCCGCACACTCCTCGCTCGATGAACGAGGCCGCCGCGGCCTGGATGCCCCACAGCACGCCGTCGACGTTCACCGAGAACAAGCGCCGCAGCTGGTCGGGTGTCACGTCGGCGACGGGTCCGACGAGCGCCACGCCGGCGTTGTTGATCATGACGTCCAGCCCGCCGAGCGCCTCGACCGTTGCCTCGACGACGCCGAAGACCGCGTCGCGATCGGAGACGTCGGCGGTGAGTGCGACGGCACGACGGCCCGTCGCCGTCACCTCCTCCGCGACGGCCGCGACACCGTCGGCGGTGAGGTCGACGAGCGCCAGGTCGAAGCCGTCCGCGGCGAGCCGCCGGGCGATCCCCGCCCCGATCCCTCGTCCCGCGCCCGTCACCAGTGCGATCCGTGCCATCGTGTGTCCCTTCGTCGACGTGATCGCCTCCGGTCTATGTGACCCGGGACACACACGGCAAAGGTTGCGCGGGGTTGCGGTCGCGCGACGGGATCAGCGGAGCGTCTCGACCACCGCGGCGTCGGCGAACCGGTAGGGCTGCGCAGCGATGAGCCCTGAGAGCACCCGGCGCAGCCGGGAGATCTCCGCGCGCACGGTGACCACCCGCGCCGGGTCGCCGAAGATCGACTGGGCCACCTGCGCGGCGGTGTGACCGCGCCCGTCGGCCAGCAGCTCGAGGATCTGCGCGTGCCGGGGCGTCAGCTGGTGCCGCCACTCGCCGGTGGCACCCGCGACGGTCACCGCCGGAGTCCGCCCCGCCCGCAGGTCGAGCGTCACGCGTGTGGCGCCGTCGCGCGGCTCGTCGGCGACGGGCCGCAACAGCCAGCCGCCGGGCAGCGGCTCGACGGTGCACTGTCCGAGCTCGGGGAGCCACAGATGCGCCGAGTCCACGGTGCCGGGAAGGGTGACGCGCGTGCACGGCGCGAGCTGCCCGACGGCGGCGACCCAGCCGTGGGAGTCCACGACCAGCCCCGGGCCGGCGAGGCGCGCGAGCAGCGGCGCGGCGACGGTGCGCAGCTGATCGAGGCCGGCGAGGTGCGCCTCACGCAGCGAGGCCTCCGCCAGGCCCGCGACGGCGGCGACCAGCGCCAGCGTCGTGGGGTGCACGGTCGAGGCCGGCCCGCTGACGTCGACGACGCCGAGCACGCGGCCCGTGCGACGGTCCCGGATCGGCGCGGCGGAGCAGGTCCACGGGTGTTGGTTGCGGGCGAAGTGCTCCGCCGAGAAGGTCTGCACCGGAGCGCGCGAGGCGAGCGCCGTCCCGATGGCGTTGGTGCCCACGTCGTTCTCCGACCACGCGGCGCCCTCCACGAAGCCCAGCCGATCGGCCTCGCGCAGTACTCGGGTCGAGCCGCTGCGCCACAGCAGCCGGCCCTCGGTGTCGGAGACGACCATGATGCTCGACCCGGCGTCGGTGATCGGCGCCAGACCGGCGGCGAAGTCGTCGATGAGCCCCGTCAGCCCGGACTCGCGGCGCAGCCGCGAGAGCGCGGCCGCGTGGATCGCAGGGCCGGCTCCGGAATCGGGCCGCAGCCCTGCGGCGATGACACGTTCCCAGGAGTCGCCGATCACCTCTCGCGGACGCGCGGGCGGCCGCTCCCCGGCCATCGTCGCGTCGTACACCTCGGCCAGCAGACGCGCGTAGGTCCGGGGGTCCTCTCCGTGCGCCACAGCCGGCTCCACTGCGTGTGCCACCCCTCGATTCTGCATCGCCGCCCGTCGCGGCAGGCGCGATCGCCCAGAACGGTGCAACGGGGCGCAACCCTTGTAACCCCCGTCACACCCGGCGTGTGATTCACACCACAGCACCACACCGAACGTGAAGGAGTAGGACATGACCGCGATCGCGGAATCGGCACAGGACGTCGCCACCGGGCCCCAGGAGCGGGTGGACGCCTGGCTCGCGAAGTTCGAGGCGGCGCTGGTCGCGCGGGACGTCGCCGCGGCGGCGGAACTGTTCGAGCCCGGCGGCTTCTGGCGCGATCTGGTCTCGTTCACCTGGAACCTGCACACCAGCGAGGGGCGCGACCAGATCGCCGCGATGCTGACCGAGCGTCTGGCCGACGCGGCCCCGAGCGGGTTCGTGACGACGGACCCGGCGTCGGGCGACGACGTGGCCGAAGCCTTCCTCGGGTTCGAGACCGGCGTGGGCCGCGGCAAGGGACACGTGCGCATCCGGCAGGGTGAGGACGGCGTCGACCGCGCCTGGACGCTGCTCACCACCCTGCGTGAGCTCAAGGGCCACGAGGAGTCCTTCGGCACCCGGCGCCCGATGGGTGCGGTGCACGGGGCGCACAACGCGGCGCCGACGTGGGCGGAGCGCCGCGAGCAGGAGGAGGCCGAGCTGGGTCGCTCGATCCAGCCCGACACTCTCGTCATCGGCGGCGGGCAGGGTGGCATCGCGCTCGGGGCGCGTCTGCGGCAGCTCGGCGTGCCCGCGCTGGTCGTCGACAAGTACGACCGCCCCGGCGACCAGTGGCGCGGCCGCTACAAGTCCCTGTGCCTGCACGATCCGGTCTGGTACGACCACCTCCCCTACCTGCCCTTCCCGGCGAACTGGCCCGTCTTCGCCCCCAAGGACAAGATCGGCGACTGGCTCGAGATGTACACGCGCGTCATGGAGGTGCCGTACTGGTCGCGCACCGAGGCGCTGTCTGCGTCGTACGACGAGGCGAAGGGCGAGTGGACCGTCGAGGTGAACAAGGACGGCGAGAAGCTGACCCTGCACCCCAAGCAGCTCGTACTGGCGACCGGCATGTCAGGCAAGCCGAACATCCCGGACTTCCCCGGCATGGACGTCTTCGCCGGCGAGCAGCACCATTCGTCGAAGCACCCGGGACCGGACGCCTACGCGGGCAAGAAGGTCGTGATCATCGGCGCGAACAACTCGGCCCTCGACATCAGCAAGGCGTTGATCGAGGCGGGTGCCGAAGTGACCATGGTGCAGCGCAGCTCGACGCACATCATCAAGTCCGAGTCCCTCATGGAGCACGGCCTCGGCGACCTGTACAGCGAGCGGGCCGTCGCGAGCGGCGTGACCACCGACAAGGCCGACATGATCTTCGCGTCGCTGCCCTATCGGATCATGAACGAGTTCCAGAAGCCGATCTACGACAAGGTCCGCGAGATCGACGCCGACTTCTACCGGGGGCTCGAGGACGCCGGCTACGAACTGGACTTCGGCGACGACGACTCCGGCCTGTTCATGAAGTACCTCCGACGGGGCTCGGGCTACTACATCGACGTCGGCGCCGCCGGGCTCATCATCGACGGTTCGATCAAGCTCGCGAAGGGTCAGGTCGACCACCTGACGGAGAACAGCGTCGTCCTGAAGGACGGCACCGAGCTCCCCGCCGACCTGGTGGTCTACGCCACCGGATACGGCTCGATGAACGGCTGGGCCGCCGACCTCATGGGCCAGGACGTGGCCGACAAGCTGGGCAAGTGCTGGGGCCTCGGCTCCGACACCACCAAGGACCCCGGTCCGTGGGAGGGGGAGCAGCGGAACATGTGGAAGCCGACACAGGTGCCGGCGCTCTGGATGATGGGCGGGAACCTGCACCAGTCGCGGCACTACTCGCTGTACCTGGCACTGCAGCTCAAGGCCCGCTACGAGGGCATCGACACCCCGGTCTACAAGCTGGCCGAGGTGCACCACACCAGCTAGCCACCGCACAGACTCCGGCCCCGGCGACCAGAACACTGGTCGCCGGGGCCGGCTCCATGTCCGGGGGGTCAGCGCAGGACGGCGCCCACGGCCTCCGACGCCTTCGCCACCGCGGCGTCGCGAGCGGCCGACGCCTCGTCCTCGGTCAGCGTGCGATCGCCCGCCCGGAAGCGCAGCGAGAAGGCAAGGGACTTGCGCCCCTCGCCCACCTGCGCGCCGGTGAAGACGTCGAACAGCGAGATCGCCTCGAGAAGCTCGCCGGCACCGTCGGCGAGCGCGGCCTCGACGGCCTGCGCCGGCACCGCGGCGTCCACGACGACCGCCACGTCCTGCAGTACCGCCGGGAACGGCGAGACCACCGGTGCGGGCAGGTTCTCCACGAGCGGGACCGCGTCGAGGTCGATCTCGACGGCGCAGGTGCGCGCCGGGAGCCCGGCGCGCTCGAGCACCGCGGGGTGCAGCTCGCCGGCGTGCCCGACGACCGTCTCCCCCGCCAGGACCTCGGCGCACCGGCCGGGGTGGAAGGGCGCGTACTGCGCGGCGCGCAGTGTGAGCGCGATGTTGCTCGCCCGGCCGATCTCCCGGACGGCCTCGAAGGCGTCCGTGGCGTCCGCCGGACGCGCCGGACCCCACGGGCCGGCGGTGCCGCGGGCGCCGGTGAAGACGAGAGCGACGTGCTCTGGCTGCTGCGGCAGCGAGGCGTTCAGCTCCGCGACCTGCTCGGCGGTGGGCCGCCGGTCGACGGGGATCGGGTCGACGGCGACCGTCTGATCCGTCGGGAGCACGACCTGGGCGATCGTGTACAGCGCGAGGTCACGCTGGCCGCGGGAGACGTTGCGCGCCAGGATCTCCAGCAGGCCCGGGAGCAGCGTCGTCGCCAGCGAGGGCCGATCCGACTCCAGCGGGTTGAGCACCGTGGTGGTGGTGCGGCGCGGGTCGTCGGCGTCGAGGGCCCAGGTGTCGAAGACGTCGGCGGGCAGGAACGGGCTGGTCAGCACCTCGACGTGGCCGGTGTGCGCGAGCGAGCGGCTCACGACGCGGCGGCGGCGCTGGCGCGCGTTCAGGCCCCGCCCACCGGGGGCGGCCGGCAGCACGGGCGGGATCTGCTCCAGCCCTTCGAGCCGCAGCACCTCCTCGACCAGGTCGGCGACCATCGTCAGGTCGGGCCGCCAGGTCGGCGGGGTCACCGTCAGGCTGCTCTCGCCCTGGACGGCGCAGCCGATCTGGGCGAGGCGGCGCACCGTCGTCCCCGGCGCGTAGGTGATGCCGGCGACGCGGTCGGGGCGGTCCGCGGCGATGGTCACCTGCGGGCGGTCGTCGTAGGACCCCAGATCGGTGATCTCCCCGACGACGGTGCCGCCGGCGATCTCGGTGAGCAGGCGGGCCGCCTCGCGGACCGTCCACACGGAGATCGCGGGGTCGACGGTGCGCTCGTACCGCTTCGCGGCGTCCGAGCTGAGCTTGTGCCGCTTACCGGTCCGGAAGACCTTGACGGGGTTCCAGATCGCGCCCTCGAGGATCACGTTGACGGTCTCGTCGCCGACCTCGGTGGTCGCGCCGCCCATGACGCCCGCGAGCGAGACGGGTCCGGTCTCGTCGACGATGACCGCGTCCTCGGGGTCGAGCTTCCGCGTGACGTGGTCGATCGTCTCGAGCGTCTCGCCCGCGCGCGCGGCACGCACCGTCAGCCCGCCCTGCACCGTGTCGGCGTCGAAGGCGTGCAGCGGCTGGCCGCTGAGCAGCATGAGGTAGTTGGTCACGTCGACCGCGGCGCTGATCGGCCGGACGCCGGAGGTGAGCAGGCGGCGCTGCATCCACCACGGCGTCACCGCCTTCGGGTCGATGCCCTCGACGCGCAGCGCCGTGAAGCGGGTGCAGCCGGACTCGGGCTCGACGGTGACGTCCACCCCGCCCGTGCCGCTCCCGGCCTTCGCCGACGGCGTGGTGATGTCGGTGAACGGCAGGTCGTACCCGCAGGCCAGCTCGCGGGCGAGGCCGCGGACCGAGAAGGCGTACCCGCGATCGGGCGTGACGTTGAGCTCGATGACGGTGTCGTCCATCCCGAGCACCGGCTTGGCGTCGTCACCCGGCTGCGCCGTGCCCTCGGGCAGCACGAGGATGCCGGAGTGGTCGGTGCCGAGGCCCAGCTCGGAGACCGAGCAGATCATGCCGTCGGAGATGTGGTCGTAGGTCTTGCGGGTGGCGATCTCGAAGCCGCCGGGCAGGACGGCGCCCGGGAGCGCCGCCACGATGAGGTCGCCCTCGGCGAAGTTCCGTGCGCCGCAGACGATGCCGCGCGGCTCCGCCTCGCCCACGTCGACCTGGCAGAAGCGGATGGGCTTGCGGAACTCCGTGAGCTCCTCGATGTGCGCGACGCGACCGATCTTCAGCGGGCCCGTCACGGTGTCGAGCGAGTCGAGTTCCTCGACCTCGAAGCCGACGCGCACGAACCCGGCGTCCAGTTCGTCGGCCGTGACGCCCCACTCGGGGGTGTCGCGACGGAGGATCTCGGTGAGCCATGACTGTGCAACGCGCACGGTGGAAGTCCTTCTCCTGGAGTGGCTGTGTGCTGGTTTTCTGAGCTGCCGGGTCTAGCCGCGGACGCCGAAGGGCAGCGTGAAGCGGACGTCGCCCTCGACGATGTCGCGCATGTCGGACAGGCCGGTGCGGAACTGCAGCGTCCGCTCGAGACCCATGCCGAAGGCGAAGCCGGAGTACTCCTCGGGGTCGATGCCGCACGCGCGCAGCACGTTCGGGTTGACCATGCCGCAGCCGCCCCACTCGATCCAGCCCGCGCCGCCCTTCTTGTTCGGGAACCACACGTCGACCTCCGCGGACGGTTCCGTGAACGGGAAGTAGTTCGGCCGCATGCGGGTGGTGGTCTCGGGACCGAACATCGCCTTGGCGAAGGCCTCCAGGGTGCCGCGCAGGTGCGCCATCGTCAGCCCCTTGTCGACGGCGAGCCCCTCGACCTGACTGAACACCGGGGTGTGGGTGGCGTCGAGCTCGTCGGTGCGGAAGGTGCGACCCGGGCAGGCCACGTAGATCGGCACGTCGCGCGTGAGCATCGACCGCACCTGCACCGGGGAGGTGTGGGTGCGGAGCACCTGCCGCGAGCCCTCGGGCGCGATGTAGAAGGTGTCCTGCATGGAGCGCGCCGGGTGGTCCGGGAGGAAGTTGAGCGCGTCGAAGTTGAAGTGCTCCGTCTCGACCTCGGGCCCCTCGGCGATCTCCCAGCCGATGCCGACGAAGAAGTCGGCGACCTCGTCGGCGATGATGCTGACCGGATGGCGGGCGCCCTGCGGGGCGCGTGCCGACGGCAGGGTCACGTCGATGGACTCGGAGACGAGGACGGCGGCGTCGCGCTCGGCGTCGAGCACCGTCTTGCGCTGCTCGTAGGCCGCGCGGGCACGCCCCTGCGCGACGTTGACGCGCTTGCCGGCGTCCTTGCGCTCGTCCTTGGGGATGGAGCCGAGGGCGCGCTTGCTGAGCGCGAGCGGCGACTTCTCCCCCAGGTGGGCCAGCCGGGCGGCGTTCAGGGCTTCGAGGTCGGACGCGGCGTCGAACGCCCGCGCGGCCTCGTCGGCGAACGCGTCGAGCGCGGCTTCGCTGAGGTCGTCGACGGGGGCGATCTGGTCTTCCGACACTGCTCTGGGCTCCTCGGTGCGGGTGGGACGGTACCCGATCAGAGTAGTCGACGGCGTTCCCCGGACGGAATCGCATTACCGCTGGTACGCGCCCACCAGGTCGCTCAGCGCCCGACGGTGCGCGGCGCGGCGGTCCGTCGCGACGGCACGATCGACGACCATCCCCCAGGCCGTCGTCGCGACCGCGAGGGCGCGAGCCGGCTCGCCGACGGCGCGGGCCACGCAGAAGGCCCCGATCGTCATCGCGACGATCGCCTCCGCCTCGGCCGTCACGTCGACGTCGGCGGCGAGGTCGCCCGCGTCCCGCGCGGCCGCGAACAGACCGGCGAACACGTGGGACCAGTCGGCGACGGGGCGCGCCCACGGGGCGAGGTCGGGATGCGGGCGATCGATGACCACGCCGAGGGCGGCGCGGAACCGGACGTCGTCGACACTGGCGGCGAGCGCCTGGAACGTGACTTCGGCCGCGTGCAGGACGGGCATCCCCGGAACGCTCGGGTCCGCCAGCGCGGGCGCGAACTGCTCCTCGACCAGGGCGCCGACCAGGGCGGCCTTGGACGGGAAATGGTGATACATCGCCCCCTTGGTCACGCCGGCGCGCGCGAGGACGTCCGTGAGCGCGGCACCGTCGTAGCCTCGCGCATCGACGATCTCCGCCGCCGCATCGAGGAGGGACTCCCGTGTGCGCGCCGCCCTCTCCTGCATCCGTCCCCCTCTTGACAGTCCGTGATTCATCTTGAAACATACCAACCGGTCTGGTTCTTCGGAGGTGGAATGTCCCGCACAGCTGCACTACTCCTCGCCGCGGCCGTCGCCTGCGAGGTCGCCGGCACCCTCGCCCTCCGCGCGACGGACGGGTACAAGAACCTCTGGCCACTCCTCGTCGTGATACCCGGCTACCTCGGCGCGTTCGCCTTCCTCGGGTTGTCGCTCCGCGAGGTCTCCGTCGGTGTGGCCTACGCGGTCTGGTCTGCGGCCGGGACCGTGCTGATCACCGCTGCGGCGGCGGTCCTGTTCGGCGATCGCGTCTCGGCGAGCACGATCCTCGGCATGGCGATCACGGTGGTCGGTGTCGCGATCATCAATCTGTCGACGGCCGCCGAATGAGGGCCGCGAAGGCGTTGCTCCTCGCTGTCGACTTGGCCCTCGCCGCCTATTGGGCGGCGATCATCGCCGGCGCCCTCCCCGAGCAGTGGCGCTTCCGCGACTACTCGAACCCCGTCGTGCAGGCGTGGAACTGGTCCTTCCTCCCGCTCGACGCGCTCGCCGTCGGTCTCGGCGCGGCGGGCCTGCGGCTCGTGCGTACGCGCCCCGCGGCAGGGCGGATCGTCCTCACCGCCGGTTGCACCCTGACGTTCTGCGCGGGCCTCATGGCGATCTCGTTCTGGGCGTTCGCGGGCGATGTCGACCTCGCGTGGTGGGGACCGAATATCGCGCTGATGGCGGCCCCGGCGATCGTCGTCGCCGGCCTCGTCCGAACCCCGCCGGACGTCAGCGGGCGCGCTCAGCCAACCAGGCCCTGACGACCGTCTTCGGGGCGCACGCGCACCACGCGTCCTCGATGACCTCGGCCAGTTCGTCGCGGGTGATCTCACCGAGGCGCGACGCCCGGATCAGAACCGCGTTGTAGCCGTCGAAATGCGGCGTGGTGAAGAACGGGCCCTCGGCCTGGACGAGAGCGAGCTTGTCGGACTCGTCCGGCGTGCGGATGAGAATCACGTCATCCAACCGGACGCCCGCATCGTCGACGGCGTCCGGGCGCGGAGACCGGTTGCCGCAGAACACCTTCTTGCCCACCTGCCACGCCGGGCGGCCACCCCACGCCGCGACCTCCACCACCCGCGGCAGGGCGAGCGCGACCGCGGCCACGTCCTCGATGCGTGCCGCCCTCGTCACGGCCCCGACGGTACGCCGGCTCAGCGGCAGTTCGCCACGTACGGCATCGACCCGTACGGGCCCCAGATCTTCGACTCCGCGTTCGCGCGCGCGGCTGCGCGATTCGGCCCGGTCCCGTGCACAGTCCCCGCGAACGACGCGAACTGGTTGCCGAACTGCTGCGCGTACACGTCACAGGTGACCGTGACCGGTGCACCCGGAGCCGCCTGAGCCGCTGCGGCCGGCACGGCGATCGCGCCCATTCCGATGATTCCTGCGATGACGATCCGCTTCATCCCGATCTCCCTCCACATGATTCGACACTCTGTGTTTATCACACCACACACCGTCCTCGGTCCGCGCGCACCCGGGCAACATCGCCCTGGCGTGATGCAACACCGTCGTCACATCGAGGCAATCGATCGGCGGATCGGGCTGCCTACCGTCGGGCCATGGCGATCACGACGACGGACGGCGGCACGCCGCACACGCGGCCCGAGGACGAGTACCTGGGCGTCGGGAAGACTCTCGGATACGGGATCCAGCACATCCTCGCGATGTTCGGCGGTGTCATCGCCGTTCCGCTGATCGTGGGCGGCGCGGCCGGTCTGGATACCACGCAGAAGGCGCTCCTGGTCGCGAGCGGGCTGTTCGTCAGCGGCCTGGCGACGATGCTGCAGACGCTCGCCGTGCCGTTCTTCGGCAGCCGGCTTCCTCTCGTGCAGGGCACCAGCTTCGCGACGGTCTCGACGATCCTCACGATCCTGGCGGGCGACCCCGAGCACGGGCTCCGCGTCGTCTTCGGGTCGTTGCTCGTCGCCGCGGCGATCGGTCTGGCCATCACTCCGTTCTTCGCGCGCGTGATCCGCTTCTTCCCACCGGTCGTCACCGGATCGATCATCTCGGTGATCGGCCTGTCGCTCATGCCGGTGGCGGCGGGATGGATCACGGGGCAGCCGACGGTCACCGTCGACGGGCGGAAGGTGGCCAATCCGGATTTCGCCGCGCTCCCGAACATCGGCCTCGCGATGTTCACGTTCCTCGCCGTCGTCCTGCTCAGCAAGGTGCGTGTGTTCTCCCGGCTGTCGGTGCTGCTGGGGCTGGTGGTCGGCACCGTCGCCGCGCTGATCGTCGGCCGCGCCGACGTCGGGGCCGTGGGATCCGCGCCGGTGTTCTCCCTCCCCCACCCGTTCGCCTTCGGCGGGCCGATGTTCGAGATCGGCGCGATCGTCTCGCTCACCGTCGTGATCCTGGTGACGATGGTCGAGACCACCGCGGACATCCTGGCGGTCGGCGAGGTCGTGGGCACGAAAGTCGACTCGCGGCGGGTGGCGGACGGACTGCGGGCCGACATGGCCTCCTCGCTGCTCGCGCCCGTGTTCAACTCGTTCCCCGCCACCGCGTTCGCGCAGAACGTCGGGTTGGTCGCGCTCACCGGGATCACGAGCCGGTTCGCCGTGGCGGCGGGCGGCGCGATCCTCCTACTCCTCGGTCTGTCGCCGATGGCGGCGGCCGCGTTCAGCGTGATCCCCGGGCCGGTGCTCGGGGGTGCCGGGATCGTGCTGTTCGGCACGGTCGCGGCCAGCGGGATCCGCACCCTCGCCAAGGTCGACTACCAGGGCAACAACAACCTGCTGGTGGTCGCGGCGTCGATCGCCTTCGGGCTCATCCCGGTCGTCTCCACGGACTTCTGGCACGCCTTCCCGTCGTGGTTCGTGGTGATCTTCCATTCGGGCATCAGCGCAGCCGCGATCGTGGCGGTGGTCCTCAACCTGCTGTTCAACGTCCTTCTCCCCGGCGCGCCCGAGCAGCCGTCGATCGTGGCGGCGGGCCCAGCGGCCGGGGTCCCCGACGAGGTCGAACGCACCGGTCAGGCGTCCGACGGTGCCGCGGCGGCACCGTCGGCCACGGAGGCCCAGGGCGCGCGCACATCCGTCTGAGGGGCCCCGGCCCTGCTGGTCATGGGCGTCGGAATTCGCAGCGGCATGGCGGCCACGTCACGCCGAACGTGGTCCGTCTCCGGCCACGTCACGCCGCGCCCGCTGACCCCCCGGCCTGCGCCCCCGGGCGTGTGAGTCCGGGCGCCGAGGCGGCGTCTCGCAATGCGTCCCGCGGAGCGGTGGCACCGGCCAGTGCGCGCGCAGCGACCATTGTCACCACGAACACGGCAAGGGCCGACCACCCCGTCGCCGAGCCGAGTCCCTCCTTCGCCATGAGCAACGCCGCCGCCCCGGCGACGCACACGAGCACGCCGGCGCCGGCGCCGCGCACGCCGCGGATCGTCACGCGCGCATCCCACCAGGGCAGACGCCGGTGCTCCAGCGGCGAGAGCAGGACGAACAGCGCGAACATCACGACGGCGAACACCATGGCGCGCAGCGCCATCAGGCCCCAGAAGCCCGCCTGGGCCGGGTCGACGGCGTCGATGCCCACGGCGTGCAGGGCGAAGGCGGCGACGGCGATCGCGGGGATGTGCCAGAGGTAGAGAGTCATCGCGCCGCTGTTGCCGACGGCGATCGGGTACCAGCCCCGCGGGATCCTGGCCCACCGGCCGATCGCGGGCGCCGCCGCGACGAAGAGCAGGCTCACCCACACGCAATGCAGGCCCAGCAGGAAGGTCGGCGGCGTGGTATTGGAGAAGGTCTCGGTGCCGGTCACGACGAGCGGCACGTCGTACGGTCCGAGAACGACTGCGGCGAGCGCGGCGGCGAAGGCGACCGCCGCGATCACGAGTGCGAACCGCGTGCGGATCTGCCGCCGCGCATACGCGACCCCGATGACGACGGGGATCAGCCACACGATGAGGAAGTTCGGGAATCCCCACTCGATCGCTCCGGAGGCGAGCCGCGCACCGTCGACCAGGGCGGACGCGGCCAGCAGCGCCACGACGACCCCGGCGAGCGCGGCCGTGCCGCACCGCATGAGAAAGGGCACGAACGGCAGGACCAGGAGGTACACGCCGATGAACCACAGCAGTGCGACGGACTCGCCGCCGAGCCGTGCGGCACTCGACTCCCCCAGGAGCACCCGAGTCGCGCCGAGCGCGAGCGACCAGAACGCCAGGTACCAGAACACCGGCCGGGCGAGGCGCTGCGCGCGCCCGAACAGCCATCCGCCCCAGGGTGTCCCCGGCTTCAGACCGTAGGCCGACGATGCCGCGCCGGCGAGGAAGAAGAGCGGCATCACCTGCAGCAACCAGGTGATGGGCTGCAGCGAGGGCTGCGCGCCGAGCGTGTTGCCCACCCACACGCCCGACGGAGTGACGGTCGCCAGCAGGAGCACGCAGTGCCCGAACAGGACGACGAGCAGGCTCACGAGGCGGGCCACGTCGATCGCGCGGTCGCGTGTCTCCGGGGTGCTGTCGAGAACGGCGGCGCGGGGGGGCAGGAATCTCATGGTCACCATGCTTCCGGCGCGGGCGCCGTCAGGAATGAGTAGTCCTACCCGGAACCGATGAGGACCTATCCGCGATTCTGCACCCGGGAGCTGGCGTAGAGGCAGATCGACGCGGCGGTGGCCAGATTCAGGGACTCGGCACGGCCGCGGATCGGGATGGCGACCCGGTGATCCGCGAGAGCCTGCAGCTCGCGCGGCAGGCCGTGCGCCTCGTTGCCGAACAGCCATGCCGTGGGGCCGGAGAGCATCTCGTCGGCGTCGTCGAGGCAGACCTCCCCGTCGGCGGCGGTGGCCAGCACCGTGAGGCCGGAGTCCTGGAGTTGCGCGATCGCGGCGGCGGGGTCGCGATCCTGCACGACGGGCAGATGGAAGACGGAGCCGGCCGAGGCGCGAACGACCTTACCGTTCATCGGGTCGACGGCGTCGCCCGCGAGGAGCACGGCATCGGCGCCGACGGCATCGGCCACCCGGATCACGGTCCCGGCGTTACCGGGCTCGGCGACATCGACGGGAACGGCGACCAGACGCGCACCATCGGGCACGCGGGCCTCGGGGAGAGCGCGGCAGACGGCCACGATCCCCGGCGGGGTGACGGTGTCCGACAGCCCCCGCATCGCGCGCTCGGTCACGTACGCCTCGCGCCCGGTGAGCAGCGAGGCGTACCGCTCAGCGCCCTCCTCGGTGACGAAGAGTTCGTCGACGAGGCCGGCCTCGAGGGCGGAGGTGACGGCGTTGGAGCCCTCGGCGAGGAACAGGCCCGCCTTGCGGCGACCTGCCGCACGCAGGAGCTTGGACGCAGCAACGACCCGCGGGGTCCGCTCCGTGAAGAGCTGGTCCGCGGGTCGTTGCGAGTGCTGATTCAACCTGGTGGGGCCGAATTACGCGACAGGCGCGTTCACGTCGGCCGGGAGCGCCTTACGGGCGATCTCGACGAGCGCGGTGAAGGCGGCCGGATCCGAGACGGCGATCTCGGCGAGGTTCTTGCGGTCGACCTCGACGCCGGCCAGGTTCAGGCCCTGGATCAGACGGTTGTAGGTGAGGTCGTTGGCCCGCGCGGCGGCGTTGATACGCGTGATCCACAGCTTGCGGAAGTCGCCCTTGCGCGCGCGACGGTCGCGGTACGCGTAGGTGAGCGAGTGGAGCTGCTGCTCCTTGGCCTTGCGGTAGAGCCGCGACCGCTGACCGCGGTAGCCCTTCGAGGCCTCGAGGATGGAACGACGCTTCTTCTGAGCGTTCACTGCGCGCTTGACGCGTGCCATAGGTCTTCGTCCTTACGTGATGAAAAAAGTTCTAGCGGGTACCGGGGAACGGCTTACTTGCCGAGCAGCTTCTTGACGCGACGCACGTCGGCGGGCGCGACCTCGGCCACACCGTCGAGGCGACGGGTCACGCGCGAGCTCTTGTGCTCGAGCAGGTGGCGACGGCCGGCCTTCTGGCGCAGGACCTTGCCGCTCCCCGAGAGCTTGAAGCGCTTCGAGGTACCGCTGTGGGACTTGTTCTTCGGCATGTGTTCGTCTCTCTGTGTCGTTCTTCTGCCGGGCGCGACGTGCGTCGCTACTCGGCCGGAGCCTCGGGCGCGGCGGGCCGTGCCACCGGGGCTTCCTTGTCCTGCTGCGCCTTGGCGCGGGTCTTCGCGCCCTTGTGCGGGGCGAGGACCATGGTCATGTTGCGGCCGTCCTGCTTCGCGGACGTCTCGACGAAGCCGTACTCGGCGACATCGGCGCCCAGGCGCTGCAGCAGACGGAAACCCAGTTCCGGACGCGACTGCTCGCGACCGCGGAACATGATCGTGACCTTGACCTTGGAGCCCTGCTCCAGGAACCGGACGACGTGACCCTTCTTGGTCTCGTAGTCGTGGTCGTCGATCTTCGGGCGGAGCTTCTGCTCCTTGATCACGGTCAGCTGCTGGTTCTTCCGCGACTCGCGCAACTTCTGCGCGGCCTCGTACTTGAACTTGCCGTAATCCATGATCTTGCACACGGGCGGGCGGGCGTTCGGCGCCACCTCGACCAGGTCGAGATCCGCCTCGTACGCCAGCTTGAGCGCATCCTCAACTCGCACGATCCCGACCTGCTCGCCGCCGGGGCCGACTAGTCGGACCTCGGGAACGCGGATCTGACCGTTGGTGCGTGTCTCAGTGCTGATGGGGCCTCCTTGGATAGGTGCTCGTGTCTCGTTGCGAGCGGTCTTCACTCGTAGACCGCCGCGCAGCCGACGAGGCCCACCAAGTCCCATACAGCGAAAAGGCCCCGACCAGGCAATTCGCCTGACGGGGCCCACACCGACCGATTCGGGCCCCGCCGGCGTACGCCGACGATCGACCCCTCCTGAAACAAGGAGACCGCCGCGGTAATTCCTCACGGAATCCGCGGCGGCGACCGGACCAGCCGACCGGAGGTCGACGTGGTGGGAGTGGACTCCACTTGCTGCCCCGGGCACAGCCGGAGCGGTCGCACATGACAGTGTAGCAGTCGTGAGTGAGAATCCGAATTCGTCCCCCGAGCCCGACACCCTGGAACGCCTGGTCGCGGACTCGCCGTCGATCGAGGTGATCTCGAGCGCCTGGATGCTGCTGATGAGCGCGGCGGCGGAGAAGCTCGGCCTCACAGGTGCCGACAGCGACGAGGCCTCGGCCTTCGATCCGCGCGAGAGCCCCCACTTCGATCTCGACGAGGCCCGGAGGCTCATCACCGCACTGGCCGGCCTGACCACGGCATCGGTCGAGTACCTCGGCCCCCACGCGGGCCCGTACCGCGACGGACTGAAGTCCTTGCAGCTCGCGTTCCGCGAATACAGCAGCTACCCCGACGAGCCGGGGCACGGTCCGGGCGAGAAGTACACGGGACCGGTGTACAGCTAACTCTCAGGGTTATCCCCCAAAAACACCCTGACCTGTGTAAATAGGTCTAGTGTTCCACGTCACACGAGGCGTACCGTCACGGCATGACAAGGATGAGAGCGCTTGCGGCCGGCGTACTGGTCGCTGCAGGAGTAATGGCACCCCTCGGGGGCGTCACCGCCGCAACAGCGGCGGCCGCCCCGACCCCCGCGGTCTCGCACCCCGGGCACGGGTGGTGCGAACCGGGACGCTGGGTGGGCGGCTACTGGACCCAGGGCCGCTGGCACCCGGGCTGGTGGGAGCGCGGCTACTGGCGGCCGGGCTGGGTGGATCGCTGGGGCTGGCACCCGGGCTACTGGGTGCAGCCGCGTTGGCACAACGGCTGGTACGAGCAGGGCCGTTGGGTTCCCGGCCGGTGGGAGCCCGGCCGGTGCTACCCGCACCGCTGAGTCGAACAACCCTTCACGGCCGAACGAACGGGCCCTCAGTCGCATCCCCGCGACTGAGGGCCCGTTCGACGTGCCGGTCCGACTATGCGCCGGCGGCCGCGACCTGCGCGGTGAGCGCCTTGATGCGGTCCGGACGGAAGCCGGACCAGTGGTCGGCGCCGTCGACCACCACGACGGGAGCCTGCAGGTAGCCGAGCGCGAGGACGTACTCCCGCGCCTCGTCGTCGAGGCTGATGTCGATCGAGGTGTACTCGATACCCGCCTTATCGAGCGCACGGTAGGTCGCCGTGCACTGCACGCACGCGGGCTTGGTGTAGACGGTCACGTTGCTCATGCCTTCAACACTACATCTTGTGTTACATCTCTGCAATTTGCACAAGATCAAGGGGTTGATGCACATTTCTTCCACAGCTCGGTCCCCACCCGAGTGCATCCCGGAGCAGGCGGGAACGCGGATCGGGTCCGGTCTGTGGAGGAATCGACGCGAACCGGATGTGCACCGATCGGTCGCGTCCGACCGTCCCGCCCGCCCCACGGCTTCTGCGGAGCGGGAGCACTGCGTCACCGTCCTGCGGCGTACCCCTGCGCGCCCCTCGGGTTCGCGGCCGCGCAGAGCAGTCCGGTCCGGCGTTCCCGGCCCGCCATCGACAGCCGGCCCAGGGCCCAGTCCCCCGCGCGCGTGACGCGGTGGCCCCGTGCTTCGAGAGCGGCGATCACGTCGTCTCCGAGACGGTCCTCGACGACGACGCCGCCCGGCGTCCAGGTGCGCGGCCAGAACGAGCCCGGCACCGCCGTGGTGTGGAAGGCCGGCGCATCGATCGCCTCCTGCGGGCTGTATCCGCCGACGATCGTGCGCAGCAGGTAGAGCAGCTGCCACTGGTCCTGCTGATCGCCGCCGGGCGAGCCGAGCGCGGTGACGGGAAGCCCGTCGACGAGGACCAAGGTGGGAGTCAGCGTGGTCCGCGGGCGCCGGCCGGGAGTCAGCGTCGCCGGGCCGTCGGGCTCCAGCCAGGTCATCTGCAGTCGGGTCCCCAGGCAGAAGCCGAGCTCGGGGATCAACGGGGACGACTGCAGCCAGCCGCCCGACGGCGTGATCGACACCATGTTCCCGTGCCGATCCGCCACGTCGAGGTGGCAGGTGTCGCCGCGGACCTCGCCCGTGACGCGCACCGTCGGCTCCCCCGCACCGCCGCCCGCGGGAGTGTCGTAATCCTCGCGCAGGGGCGGGACGAAGGGCGCCCGTCCGTCGACTGCGCCGGGGCGCAGGTCGAAGGAGGCCGTCGGCGCGATCAGGGCGCGACGTTCCGCGCCGTACTCCGGGGACAGCAGCCGATCCAACGGGACGGCCGTCGCGTCGCCGTAGTGGGCCTCGCGGTCGGCGAAGGCCAGTTTCTGGGCCTCGATGATCCGGTGCGCTCCGTCGGCGGTGGACGGATCCAGTTCGTGGTCCTCGTAGCCCTCGAGGATCCGCAGCGCCTGCAGGAGCGCGGGCCCTTGCCCCCAGGGGCCGGTCTTGGCGATGGTGTGACCGCGGAAGACGATGCTGACCGGCTCCTCCTCGCCCGCCCGGAATCCGGCGAAGTCGCTCCTGGCGATCACGCCCGCGTGATCCGTGCCCGTCGAGTGCCGGTGCGGCGCCGCGACGAAGTCGGCCGCGGCCGCGGCGACGAAGCCCGTCGACCAGGCCGCGCGCGCGGCCTCGATCCGGGCGACACGCGCCTCCTCCCCGTCGCCGGCCACCGTCGCCCCCGCCTTGACCAGCCGTTCCAGCGTGCGGGCGTAAGCGGGATTGCGCAGGATCTCCCCGTCGGTCGGAACGCGGCCGCCGGGCAGCCAGACCGCCGCCGACGTCGGCCAGTGCAATGCGAACAGGTCCCGGACCGCGGCGATCGTCTCGCCGACCCGCCCCACCATGGGGCAGCCGTCCCGGGCGTAGCCGACGGCGAACTCCACCACCTCGGACAATTCCCAGGTGCCGTGCTCGGCCAGGAGATGCAGCCACGCGTCGACCGCCCCGGGGACCGCCGCCGCCAGGGCGCCCGCGCCGGGCACCATCTCCAGGCCCGCGTCGAGGAAGTGCTCGCGGGTGGCACCCGCGGGGGCTGGCCCCTGTCCCATCAGCACGCGCGGCACACCGATGCGAACGTCGAAGAAGACGCCCGTGAGGTCACCGCCGGGCCCGTTGAGATGCGGCTCGGCCACGTGGAGCACGAAACCGGCGGCGACCGCACCGTCGAAGGCGTTGCCGCCCCGCTCGAGGACGGCCTGCGCCGCGGCGGTGGCGAGCCAGTGGGTGGACGCGCTCATCCCGAAGGATCCCCGCAGGGTCGGCCGGGTGGTGAAGGCGTCGGGTGGGGTGAAGCTCATGGGTACCTCCGCTGAGCGCTGGCCGTCGGGTGTGCCCCACCCTGTCAGGCCCCGAGTACCTCCGCCAGGAACTTCCCGGTGTACGACTCGGGCACCGCCGCGACGTCCTCGGGCGTGCCCTGGGCGACGACGGTGCCGCCCCCGCTGCCGCCCTCGGGTCCCATGTCGACGATCCAGTCGGCGGTCTTGATGACGTCGAGGTTGTGCTCGATGACGAGCACCGAGTTGCCCTTGTCGACCAGACCGTCGATCACCTGCAGCAGCTTCGCGATGTCCTCGAAGTGCAGGCCCGTCGTGGGCTCGTCCAGGATGTAGACGGTGCGCCCGTTGGACCGCTTCTGCAGTTCGGCCGCGAGCTTCACGCGCTGGGCCTCGCCACCGGACAGGGTGGTGGCGGGCTGCCCCAGCCGGACGTAGCCGAGCCCGACCTCGACCAGCGTCTTGAGGTACCGGTGGATCGACGTGACCGCCTCGAAGAACTCCGCGGCCTCCTCGATCGGCATGTCGAGCACCTCGGCGATGTTCTTGCCCTTGTAGTGCACCTCGAGCGTCTCGCGGTTGTAGCGCGCGCCGTGGCACACCTCGCAGGGCACGTAGACGTCCGGCAGGAAGTTCATCTCGATCTTGATGGTGCCGTCGCCCGAGCACGCCTCGCACCGGCCGCCCTTGACGTTGAAGGAGAAGCGTCCCGGCTGGTAGCCGCGCACCTTCGCCTCGGTGGTGGCCGCGAACAGCGTGCGGATCTTGTCGAAGACGCCCGTGTAGGTGGCCGGGTTGGACCGCGGGGTCCGGCCGATCGGCGACTGGTCGACCTGTACGAGCTTGTCGAGACCGTCGAGTCCCGTGACGCGGCTGTGCCGGCCGGGGACCTGCCGCGCGCCGTTGAGCTTGTTCGCCAGCACGGTCGCGAGGATGTCGTTGACCAGGGTGGACTTGCCCGAACCCGAGACGCCGGTGACCGCCGTCAGCACGCCCAGGGGGAAGGTCACGTCGATGTTCTGGAGATTGTGCTCGCGCGCGCCGACGACCTTGAGCTGGCGCTTCTTGTCGACGGGTCGCCGCACGGCCGGCACCGGCAGGGCGCGCCGCCCCGACAGGTACGCGCCGGTCAGCGACTCCTTGTTCTTGAGCAGCGCCTTGTAGGTGCCGCTGTGCACGACCTTGCCGCCGTGTTCGCCCGCGTACGGGCCGATGTCGACCACCCAGTCGGCGGTACGGATGGTGTCCTCGTCGTGCTCGACGACGATGAGCGTGTTGCCCAGGTCGCGCAGCCGCACGAGGGTGTCGATGAGGCGTCGGTTGTCACGCTGGTGCAGGCCGATCGACGGCTCGTCGAGCACGTACAGGACCCCGGCGAGGCCGGAGCCGATCTGTGTGGCGAGCCGGATGCGCTGCGCCTCACCGCCCGACAGCGAGCCCGCGGCACGGGAGAGCGAGAGGTACTCCAGCCCCACGTCCAGCAGGAAGGCGATCCGGGCCTGCACCTCCTTGAGGACGCGGCCGGCGATGGCGGCCTCGCGGGCGCCCAGCTTGAGGTCCGAGAGGTAGTCGGAGCACTCACCCACGGACATTCCGGCGACGTCGGCGATCGACTTCTCGCCGAACCGCGGGTGGTCGAGCGTCACGGCGAGGATCTCGGGCCGCAGGCGTGCGCCGGAGCACGCAGGACACGGCACGTCGCGCATGTAGCCCTCGTACCGTTCCTTCATCTGCTCCGACTCGGTGGATTCGAGGCGGCGGTGCAGGAAGGGCATCACGCCCTCGAACTCGGCGTAGTACGAGCGGGTGCGGCCGTAGCGGTTCCGGTACTTGACGTGCACCTGATGCTCGGAGCCCTCGATGACCGCCTTGCGGGCCTTCGCCGGCAGGTCCTTCCACGGGGTCGCGAGGTCGAAGCCCATCGCGTCGGCGAGGCCGGAGAGCAGGCGCAGGAAGTACTCGGCACTCTGCCCGGACGACCAGGGCGCGATGGCACCGTCGGCCAGCGAGAGCAGCGGGTCGGGCACGACGAGCTCCGGATCGACCTCCTTGCGGACGCCGAGGCCGTCGCACTCCGGGCACGCGCCGTACGGCGAGTTGAAGGAGAAGGAGCGGGGCTCCAGATCGTCCACGGCGATCGGGTGGCCGTTGGGGCAGGCCATCTTCTCGGAGAAGCGCCGCTCCCGCTCGGGGTCGTTCTCCTCGCGGTCGACGAAATCGAGCACGACGATGCCGTCGGCCAACCGGAGGGCCGTCTCGATCGAGTCGGTGAGACGCTGCTTGGCCGTCGCCTTCACGGCCAGGCGGTCGATCACCACCTCGATGTCGTGCTTCTCCTGCTTCTTCAGCTTCGGAGGCTCGGCGAGCTGGTACACCACCCCGTCGATCCGGGCGCGCGAGTAGCCCTGCGTCTGCAGCTGGTTGAACAGGTCGACGAACTCGCCCTTGCGGGTGCGGACGACGGGCGCGAGCACCTGGAAGCGGGTGCCCTGCTCCATGTCCAGCACCTGGTCGACGATCTGCTGCGGCGTCTGCCGCGCGATCACGGAGCCGCACTCGGGACAGTGCGGCGTCCCGGCGCGGGCGTAGAGGAGGCGGAGGTAGTCGTAGACCTCCGTGATGGTGCCGACCGTCGACCGCGGGTTGCGGTTGGTCGACTTCTGGTCGATCGAGACGGCGGGCGAGAGCCCCTCGATGAAGTCGACGTCGGGCTTGTCCATCTGTCCGAGGAACTGCCGCGCGTACGCGGAGAGCGACTCCACGTAGCGCCGCTGCCCCTCCGCGAAGATCGTGTCGAACGCGAGGCTGGACTTGCCGGAGCCGGACAGGCCGGTGAACACGATCAGGCTGTCGCGCGGGAGATCCACATCGACACCCCGCAGGTTGTGTTCGCGCGCTCCGCGCACGATCAGGCGATCAGCCACCGTCTTCCTTCCATCCGAGCGTGCAGGCCCACGGACGAGCCCGGATCAATGCTAGAGAAGCCCACCGACAAGTTTTTCCCCGCGCGGTACCGTGTGGCCGTGACCACCACGATCAGCCAGCTGTCAGTCGGCCCCATGGACAACAACGTGTACCTGGTCAGTGATTCCGCCGGGCACACCCTGCTCATCGACGCGGCGAACGACGCGGAGGAGGTGCTCGGCGCGGCGCGCGAGATCGGCGGCGTCGAGCTGGTGCTCACCACGCATCGCCACCCCGATCACTGGCAGGCCCTCGCCGAGGTCAAGGCCGGTCTGGACGTCCCGTCGGCGGCCGGCGTGAACGACGCCGAGGGCATCCCCGTGGCGACCGATCGCGCGCTGTCCGACGGCGAGGTGCTCAGGGTGGGCGATCTGACCTTCGACGTCATCGAGCTGGTCGGGCACACGCCCGGGTCGATCGCCCTCGCCCTGCGCCCCGAGTTCGACGGTGCGCCGGTGCACCTGTTCACCGGCGACTGCCTCTTCCCCGGCGGTGTGGGCAAGACGTGGGAGCCGGGCGACTTCGACCGCCTCTACGCCGACGTGACCACCAAGCTCTTCGACCGGTTCGACGACGACACCGTCGTGCACCCCGGGCACGGCAAGGGCACCACGCTCGGCGCCGAGCGCCCGCACCTCGCCGAGTGGCGCGAGCGCGGCTGGTAGTCGATCAGGGGTAGCCGCCCTCCGGCGGCACCATCTCACCACGCACGCCCAACAGCCGAACCGGGCGATCGTCGTCGAGGGCTCGGTACAGCGCCTCGGCGGTATCGGCGATGCTCGCCGGGTCGAAGGTCGGCTCGGGCAGCTTCCGCACGCGGTTGACGGTGAAGAATGGCGCGAACCGGACCTTCACGTGCACCCGCATGCATGGGCGGCCCTCGTCCCGCAGATCCGACGCGACTGCGCCCGCGAGCTCGTCGAGCGCGGCGCGGACCTGCTCGGGTGTCGCGAGGTCCTCCTGGAACGTCCGCTCGTGCCCGTGGGCACGAGCGACCCACGGCGTCTCGTCGACCCGGTCGGGCCCCGCGCCCCGCCCCAACCCCAGCAGATACGGGCCGGTGCGCGGACCGAACTCCGCGGCAAGGGCGATCTCGTCCGCCGCGGCGAGATCCGCGACCGTGGCGATGCCCAGTCCGGCCATGCGCTGGGACAGGCGCGAGCCGATTCCCCACAGGTCGCGCACGGGCCTGCCTCCCATCACCGGGAGCCAGTTCTGGCGCGTGAGCTGGAACGTTCCCCGGGGCTTCCCGAGGTCGGTGGCGTTCTTCGCACGGACAGTGGTGTCGCCGATCCCGATCGAGCAATGCAGGCCGGTCTTCGCGAGCACGGCCCGCTGGATGGCGGCGGCCGCCGCGGCCGGGTCCTCAGTGACCAGCCCGACGAAGGCCTCGTCCCAGCCCAGCACCTGCACGTCCGCGTCCGGGAGGGCCCGCAGCGTGCCCATCACCTCGGCGGACACCTGTTCGTAGACCGGGAAGTCCACCGGGAGGAAGACGGCGTCGGGACATCGCTTGGCGGCGATACGCAGCGGCATGCCGGACCGGATGCCGAACGCGCGGGCCTCGTACGACGCCGTCGACACCACGGCCCGTTCGGTCGGGTCGCCGCGTCCGCCGACGACCACCGGCAAGCCCACCAGCTCGGGGCGACGCCGCATCTCGATCGCAGCCAAGAACTGATCCATGTCGACGTGCAGCACCCACCGCGTCATGCGTCCAGTGTGCAGCGCGGCCGCGATGAACCGCCTCGGGTTCGCCGACGTCACGCAACAGGAGCCGGGCCGTACCCACGTTCACGCCGTGGGATCACCGTGCGCCGGCGAGTACCGCCGCGAGCCCCTCTCTGAGGTCCTGGACGAACAGTTCGGGAACCTCCAATGACGGGAAGTGACCCCCGCGCGCGGGTGACCGCCATCGGACGATGCGCCGGTACCGCTGCTCCGACCACGGTCGCGGGTACTTCTCGATATCGCGGGGGTAGATCGTGATCGCCGCCGGGACGTCGACGCGCAGATCCGGGTCGAGCGACGCGTGGCTCTCGGCGTAGATCCGCGCGGCGGAGGCCCCGGAGCGGGTCAGCCAGTACAGCGTGACGTCGTCGAGAACACGGTCGCGCGAGAGCGTCTCGAACGGGCTGTCCTCGGTGTCCGACCACTCGGCGAACTTGTCGAGGATCCAGGCGAGGAGTCCCACGGGCGAATCGACGAGCGAGTACCCGATGGTCTGCGGCCGGGTCGCCTGCTGTTTGGCGTACCCGGCGCGGTTCGTCCAGAAGTCCGCGGTCTCCGCGGCCCAGCGGCGCTCCACCGGGGTGAGTCCCTCCGTGGTCAGTCCGGGCGGTCCCTCCGCGAAGGTCGTGTGGATGCCCAGGACGCGGTCCGGGAATCGGCCCGCCAGCACTGTCGTGATGTTCCCGCCCCAGTCGCCGCCGTGCGCCAGGAACCGGGAGTAGCCGAGTCGTCCCATCAGCTCGACCCATGCGGCGGCGATCCTCTCCGTCCCCCACCCCGGCGCTGACGGCTTGTCGCTGAACCCGAACCCGGGCAGCGACGGGATCACGACGTGGAACGCGGGAGCGGTTTCGTCCGCAGGATCCGTCAGCGCGTCCACGACGTCGACGAACTCCGCGACGCTCCCGGGCCAGCCGTGCGTCATCAGCAGCGGCGTCGCGTCGGTGCGCGGCGACCTCCGATGCAGGAAGTGGATGCCGAGGCCGTCGATGGTGGTGCGGAACTGACCGATGCGCCGCAGACGGTCCTCGAACGGTCGCCAGTCGTAGTCGGTGCGCCAGTAGGCCACGAGCTCGACGAGGTCGGCGAGCGGAACCCCCTGATCCCAGCGCCGCCGCCCCTCCGCGGAGCCGCGGACGGTCTCGGGCTCCGGGAGCCGCGCGGCGCCCAACCGCGCGCGCAGATCCTCGAGGTCCGCGTCGGCGACGTGGATCTCGAACGTCTCGATGTCATCGGAACGGGGCATGACCGACCTCCTGAACGTCACCCTGAAGCGGCTGCGTTCTGAACCGTCTATGCCGGTTCTATCATCACCTCGGACCTCTCGACAACCGGCTATGGTGGTTCCATGGCTCCGTCACCCGATTTCCGCCTCGGCAGCGTCCTGGCCACGAGCTTCACCGCGACGCTCACGGAACGCGCCGGCGATCCCGTGGAGCGCGTGCCGACGGCGCACCGGCTGGCCGACTGGTTCGAGGCCGTCGGGCTGCCCATCGGGTCGTGCGACGACGACGCCCGGGCGCGTGCGCTGGAACTGCGCGAAGCGATCCACCGTGCCGCGACCGCCGCCGCGCAGGACGAGCCACTCCCGCAGAGCGCTGTGCGCGTCATCAACGCGCACAGCGCCCGCGGCCGCGCCGCCGCTGTCCTGAGCCCGCACCGCGAACGCCACTGGAGGCTCACGCGCGGCGCCGAGGCCGAGGACGCCCTCGGCGTGGTCGCCGCCGATGCCATCGCGCTGCTCAGCGGCGAACGGGACGGGCGCTGGGCACTGTGCGCATCGCCCACCTGTCGGGCTGCGTTCTTCGACGCCAGCCGCAGCCGCAGCCGGCGCTGGTGCGAGATGAACACCTGCGGCAACAAGGAGAAGAAGGCGCGGTACAACGCCGCGCACGGCGATCCTGGGCCACAATGATCCCCACCGTTGTTTCCACGAACGATCGAGGACACCCCATGCCCGGCCCCAGGGTATTGATCGCCGGCGCGAGCATCGCCGGTCCCGCACTCGCGCATTGGCTCACGCACTACGGCGCCGAGGTCACCGTCGTCGAGCGGGCACCCGCGCTCCGCCCCGGTGGGCAGGCGGTCGACGCGCGCGGCGTCGCGCGGGAGGTGATCCGCCGGATGGGGCTCGACGAGCAGGTCCGCGCCGCACGCACCGAGACGGCGGGCGCCCGGTTCGTCGACGAGGACGGTGCCGTCCTGCAGACCTTCAGCGCCGAGGACGACGGCGGCGACGGCTTCATCGCCGACATCGAGATCCTGCGCGGCGACCTCTCGCAGGTGCTCCACGACGCCACCCGCGACCGGGTGGGGTACGTCTTCGGCGATCGGATCGCCGCGCTGACACAGGACGCCGACGGGGTCGACGTCACCTTCGCGGACGGTCCCACGCGCCGGTTCGACCTCGTCGTCGGCGCCGACGGCCTGCACTCCTCGCTCCGTGCGCTCGCCTTCGGGCCGCCCGAGCGGTACCTCCGGCACCTCGGCCACGCCATGGCCTTCTACACCGTGCCCAACGACTTCGGGCTCGACCGCTGGCTGCTCGACTGCGTGGTCCCGGGCAGGTCGGCGGGCCTGCGCCCGATCCGCGACGCCGCGCTCGGCATGGCGCTGTTCTCGTTCAGCGCCACCGAGGGGGAGCTCGCTCGGCGCGATCCCGACGGCCAGAAGGCCCTGCTCCGCGACAAGATGGCGGGCCTCGGCTGGCTCACGCCGCAGATCCTCGCGCACGCCGACGGCGCCGAGGACTTCTACCTCGACGCCGTCGCGCAGGTCGTGATGGACCGCTGGTCGACCGGACGCGTAGCGCTGCTCGGCGACGCCGCGTTCTGCTCGTCGCCGATGTCCGGGCAGGGCACCAGCCTCGCGCTGGTGGGCGCCTACGTGCTCGCCGGGGAACTCGCAGCCGCGCAGTGGCAGCCGGAGCCGGCGTTCGCCGCGTACGAGCGCCTCCTACGCCCGATGGTCGACGCGAACCAGCAGGTCGGACAGTGGAACGCGGCCAGTCGCACCGTCCCCGCTCCCGGCGAACCGCCGGCCACGTCGCCCGAGGACTGGGACATGGCCGTCATCGAGCGCGCGATCAACGGCCTCGACCTGCCCGACTACGCCGGGACGGATCCGGCGTGAACCCCGCTCCGGACGACGAAACCCGGGTCGACCCGGTCAGCGCACGCAAGCGCCTCAGCACGGGCGACGTCGAGACTCCCCCGCCCGACAACCGGCGGACGCGGCGCGCGGCGGCGATACTGTTCCTCCTCGCCTTCATCGGTGTGCCCTCCGTCGGCTACGCCTTCGTCGACCGCCAGGACGGAACGAGTCTCGCGGTCGGACTCATCCTCCTGGCCTTCACCCTCCTGCTCGGCTACCTCATGGTGAGGACGATCATCCGGCGGTGACGTCGGGGTCACAGCGCGGATTCCGCGGATCGTGGACAATGGACGGTCTGATTCATCGCTGCCGTCCACGAGGAGCCCCGTGACCACCGACGCCGTCGATCCCCTGCTCGCCGAGGAGCAGGCCCACCTCGATCGCGTGTACGCCCGGATCGATGCCATGCGGAGCACCGCGAACCGCCGACGGGCCGACAACCTGCAGGAGGTCGGAGAGAACCCGCAGGAGATCTCCGAGCGGGACTCGTATCACCAGCTCTACACGGACGACATCGCGAAGTACGACGCGGCGGAGCAGAACCTCTACTTCGGCCGGCTCGATATGGCCGACGGCGCACACGGCGGCACTGCCGACGCCGTCCGGCGGATCGGCCGCATCGGTGTCCTCGATGACGACGACGACCTCTCCACGCTCCTACTCGATTGGCGGGCGCCGCTGGCCCGCCCGTTCTACCTGGCGACGCCCGCGCAGCCGGAGGGCGTCGCGGTGCGCCGGCACGTCCGGACACGGGGCCGCGACCTCACCGGGGTGGTCGCGGAGCGGCTCACCCTGACCGGTGCGGAGTTCGACGACGCCGGGCAGGGCCTCGGCTCGAACGTGGCCGGGGAGTCCGCGCTGGTGGACGCGCTGAACCGGGCGCGCAACGGACACATGGCCGACATCGTCGAGACGATCCAGCGGGAGCAGGACGCGATCATCCGGTCCGAGCACCGCGGCGTCCTCGTCGTGCAGGGCGGGCCGGGCACGGGCAAGACGGCCGTTGCGCTCCACCGCGCCGCGTACCTGCTCTACACCTACCGGCAGAACCTCTCCCGCACGGGCGTCCTCATCGTCGGTCCCAACGAGACCTTCCTCAACTACATCAGTCAGGTGCTCCCCAGCCTCGGTGAGACGGGTGTCCTGCTGAGCACCATCGGCGACCTGTTCCCCGGGGTCGTCGCGACACTGGAGGACACGGCGGCGGCCGCGCGCCTGAAGGGCTCGACCGCCATGGTCGAGGTACTCAAGCAGGCGGTCCGGGGGTGGCAGACGGTGCCCGACGAGCCCATCGTGCTGAAGTTCGACGGTTACCCCCTCACGATCGACAAGAAGCTCGCCACCCGGGCGCGGGGGCGCGCCCGCTCGTCGCGGCGGCCCCACAACACGGCGCGCGCGATCTTCCGGCAGTCCGCGCTGGACGCCCTCGCCGCACAGCACGCGGCGACGATCGGCTCCTCAGTGGTGGACAACACGATGCTGCTCTCCCGCACCGACATCTCCGACATCCGCGACGAACTGGCGCAGGATCGCGAGGTCCTCGGTGCCCTCGATCAGCTGTGGCCGGCCCTGACGCCGCAGCGCGTCCTGACGGAGCTGCTGCGCGACGAGGACCGGCTCACCGAAGCCGCCCCGGACCTGACCGATGCGGAGCGCGCCGAACTCCGCCGGGCGCCCACGACGGGGGCGGACGGCAAGCCCGCCTTCTCCCCCGCCGACGCACCGCTACTCGACGAGATCGCCGAGTTCCTGGGGGACGACGACGCGGACGCCGACGAGGCGGAGCGCCAGTGGCGGCAGCGTCTCGAGGAGGCGCAGGAGGCACTCGACATCCTGACCGGCTCGGCGCCCCAGGACCTGGACGACGAGTTCGACGCCGAGATCCTCATGGCGTACGACCTGATCGATGCCGAGCAGCTCGCACAGCGGCAGACGGTGCGCGAGTTCAACTCCACCGCCGACCGCGCCCGCGACGACCGGACGTGGACCTTCGGCCACGTCATCGTCGATGAGGCGCAGGAACTCTCGGCGATGGCGTGGCGAATGCTGATGCGACGCAGCCCGAACCGTTGGATGACGCTGGTCGGCGATACCGCGCAGACCGGCGACGCGGCGGGGATGACCAGCTGGGGCGAGGCCCTCGACCCGTACGTCCCCGGCCGGTTCTCCGTATCGGAGCTGACGGTGAACTACCGCACGCCCGAGGAGATCATGGACCTCGCGGCGGACGTGTTGGCCGAGATCGATCCGGCGCTGTCGCCGCCGACCTCGGTGCGAGCGGGAGCCGAACCACCGCGGCTGGTCCGGGTCGACGGGGACCGCCCTCTCGTCGAAGCCGTGCGCGACGAGCTCCCGCGCGACGAGGACCGCCTGACGGCGGTGCTGGCTCCGTCGAGCCTCGTGGCCCCGCTGCGCCGCCTGACGGCCCCGAGCGTGCGGGTGATGAGCGTGCGGGATTCCAAGGGCCTGGAGTTCGATCACGTGATCGTGGTGGAACCGGGCCTGATCGTGGGAGAGCCCGCCGAGGTGGAGTTCGATCGCGGGCTCCGCGACCTGTATGTGGCCCTGACGCGAGCGACCCAGACGTTGACCGTGGTCACGTCCGGGTCGCTGCCGCGCGCGCTGCGCGCTCTGGAGGCCTGAGGCGGGTACTACGTGGTGTGGACGATGAGGATGTCCACGGACGTCTTGCGGGCCGCATCCGAGGGCACCGAGCCCAGCAGCCGGCCGGTGAGGGAGTTCATGCCCTTGTTACCCACGACGAGCAGAGCCGGCTCGGGCAGCGACTTGACCAGATCGAGCAGGGCGTCCACCGGCTGCCCCTTGATGGCCCGCTTCTCGACGTTGGTGGCGCCGGCCTTGACGGCGCGTCCCTCGGCGGTGCGCAGCATGTCGTTGACGGGGTTCGCACCCTGCAGCTGGTACGCGTCGGCGCCCAGGATGTCGGCGGCCGCGGGATCGGCGCCCTCGCTGGGCAGGAAGGCGCAGGCGATCACCAGCTTCGCGTCGCCGGACAGTGCAGCGGCGCGCTCCACGGCGCGCAGCGACGACTCCGAGCCGTCGGTGCCGACGACGATCGTGCTGTAGCCACTCATCGAGTCTCCTCTTTCTCTACATTTCTCCAGCGGAGTTCTGCCACGGGAATGCCCTGGCAATACTTCTCCGACACAATAGCCTCATTGTCCCCGGGAACAGGCAGTTTGCGGCAGGGGACACACCGGTGCGACCTGTGTAACGCGATTCGCAGGTCATTGCAAACCGGCGGCGTCCATTCCGCGCAGTTCCTTCTTCAGATCGGCGATCTCGTCGCGGATGCGGCCCGCGAGCTCGAACTGCAGCTCGCGCGCCGCGTTCATCATCTGATCGGTGAGCTCGGAGATCAGGTCCGCGAGCTCGGCCCGCGGCATCGACTTCACGTCCTCACCTTCGTACATGCCGGCGCTCACGGCGGACGCCGAGCGCAGCTCGCCCTGGGCGCGCCGGCCGCGAGTAGCGTTGCGGCCCGAGCCGCCGATCGCCTGCTCCGTGTCGTCGGCCTCCGTGTACACCTGGTCGAGGATGTCGGCGATCTTCTTGCGCAGCGGCTTCGGGTCGACGCCCATCTCCTTGTTGTAGGCGATCTGCTTCTCCCGTCGGCGCTCGGTCTCCTCGATGGCGACGCGCATCGACTCGGTCACCTTGTCGGCGTACATGTGCACCTCCCCCGAGACGTTGCGGGCCGCGCGGCCGATCGTCTGGATGAGCGAGGTGGTGGAACGGAGGAAGCCCTCCTTGTCGGCGTCGAGGATCGCGACCAGCGAGACCTCGGGGAGGTCGAGGCCCTCACGGAGCAGGTTGATACCGACCAGCACGTCGTACTCGCCGAGCCGCAGTTGCCGCAGCAGTTCCACGCGGCGCAGCGTATCGATGTCGCTGTGCAGGTACCGGACGCGGATACCCGCTTCGAGCAGGTAGTCGGTGAGGTCCTCCGCCATCTTCTTGGTGAGGGTGGTGACGAGGACCCGCTCGTCCTTCTCGGTGCGATCGCGGATCTCGTGGATGAGGTCGTCGATCTGCCCCTTGGTCGGCTTGATGACCACCTGCGGATCCACCAGCCCCGTGGGGCGGATCACCTGCTCGACGAACTCGCCGCCGGTCTGGCCGAGCTCGTACTGGCCCGGCGTCGCGGACAGGTACACCGTCTGCCCGATCCGGCCCTCGAACTCCTCCCAGGTCAGCGGGCGATTGTCGACGGCGGAGGGCAGCCGGAAGCCGAAGTCCACGAGGTTGCGTTTGCGCGATGCATCGCCCTCGAACATCGCACCGATCTGCGGAACCGTCACGTGGGACTCGTCGATCACCAGGAGGAAGTCCTCCGGGAAGTAGTCGATGAGGGTGGCCGGCGCGGAGCCCGCTTCGCGCCCGTCGATGTGCCGGCTGTAGTTCTCGATGCCGGAGCAGAAGCCGACCTGGCGCATCATCTCCACGTCGTACTGCGTGCGCATCCGCAGCCGCTGGGCCTCGAGCAGCTTCCCCTGGCGCTCGAACTCCGCCAGACGCTCCTCGAGCTCGGCCTCGATGCCCTCGATCGCACGGGCCATCCGCTCGGGACCGGCGACGTAGTGCGTGGCGGGGAAGATGCGCAGGTCGTCGACCTGGCGCACGATGTCGCCGGTGAGCGGGTGCAGGTAGTACAGCGCCTCGATCTCGTCTCCGAAGAACTCGATCCGGATCGCGAGCTCCTCGTAGGAGGGGATGATCTCGACGGTATCGCCGCGGACGCGGAACGAGCCCCGGGTGAAGGCCGTGTCGTTGCGGCTGTACTGCACGTCGACGAGCAGGCGCAACAGCGCGTCCCGGTCGACCTCCTGCCCCACCTCGAGCTGGACCGACCGGTCGAGGTAGCTCTGCGGGGTGCCGAGACCGTAGATGCACGACACCGAGGCGACCACCACGACATCCCGCCGCGACAACAGCGACGAGGTGGCGGAGTGCCGGAGCCGCTCCACGTCGTCGTTGATGGACGAGTCCTTCTCGATGTACGTATCGGACTGCGCGATATACGCCTCGGGCTGGTAGTAGTCGTAGTACGAGACGAAGTACTCGACCGCGTTGTGCGGCAGCATCGCCCGCAACTCGTTCGCCAGCTGCGCCGCGAGGGTCTTGTTCGGCGCCATGATCAGCGTGGGCCGCTGCACCTTCTCGATCAGCCAGGCCGTGGTGGCCGACTTGCCCGTTCCGGTGGCGCCCAGCAGCACCACGTCCCGCTCGCCCGCCTTCAGCCTGCGTTCGAGGTCGGCGATGGCCGTGGGCTGGTCGCCCGCCGGCTCGTACTCGCTGACCACCGTGAACTCGGCCGACGCCCGCTCGATCTCCCCGATGGGCCGATGCTCGGAGTGCGCCACCACCGGTTGCTCTGCCGCGAATGCCATGGGACCAGCCTAGGCCGCCCCACCGACAAGTTCGCCGCGAGCGGCGGCGCTCCCTCAGTCCTTGCGCGCGACGATCACGTCCCGGGTGATCGCCCGGTCCACGCGGTGCCGCAGATCGTCGTAGCCGGGGCCGTCGAGCACCGTCAGGCCCGCGGACTCGAGCAGCTCCGCCACCCGCACCCGGGGCGCGACGCGGGTGTTCCACGCCAGTCCCATGGCGCCGCCGGTGCGCAACCTGCCGGCCCAGCCCGGCAGCGCGGCCTCGAGCAGATCGAGCGGGTTGCGCACCAGTCCGCGGGGGCCGCGGCTGCCGTGCTGGACGCCGTAGGGCAGGTCCCCGATCACCACGTCGACGGTGCCGGGCTTCACCAGCTGGGAGGTCACAAGGGTGTCGGCGGCGTAGAAGGTCAGGGACTGCTTCTTCCCCGCCAGATAGTCGGCCTTCTCCGCCGCGAAGTCCACCTCGTACTTCTTGGCGATCACCGACTTCTCGCGCCGCACCGGCGTGGTGGACGCCGCGTGCTTGAACCGGTGGTCCTTGAGCCACGTGGTGAAGAAGGAGCTGTAGAGCTCGAAGTCCTTGGTGTCGACGTCGATGCCCACCGTGTCCAGGCCGTACATGACGGCCTGGCTCAGCGTCGTGCCCCTGCCGCACACCGGGTCCAGCACGCGCAGCGTGCGGTCGAGCAGTCCGCCGGGCCGGGCGGTCGATGCCGCGGTCACGTTGAGCACGAGGCGCGTGAACTGCTCGTTCGTCTTGCCCTGGTACTTGAGGATCGTGAGCAGATCCGACGGATACCGGTCGGGCGAGGGCACCGCCACGGGACGCAACAGCTCACCGTCGGCCTCGTACAGCGCGTAGAACGCCGATGCCAGGCCGAGGAAGGCGAAGTCACGGGCGGTCAGCTCGTCGGCCTCGAAGGCGAGGTATTCGACGCCGGCGACGGTCGCGGTCTCGACGGGGCCGACCCGGCCGGCCAGCGCGGCGCGGCTGAGCACGGTCAGCTCGGCGCGCACCATCGACGCCGCGGCCTCGGCGTAGACGCGGTTGGCGGCGGGTGCGGTCAGGAGCAGGTACTGGGGCACGGCTGAGATCGTACGTGGGGTGTCCAGGCCGGCAGTCCCACGCTGGCCCCCGGGCGACGCGGCCGTCCGGGAATCCCCGCGAGGGGTCGTATCGTGGACGAATGGATACGGACGAGACCTTCGAGCTCACCGTCGACGGGGCGGCGGCCATCGGCGCGGTGGGCGGCGGTTGGCTCGACCTGACCGTGCTCGACGCGGCCGAGGACGCCGTGCCCGCGCTCCTCGCGGCGGCCCGCGAGCGGGCGTCCGGCCTCGACGGGATCCTCGTGCGCTCGCATGACGACGAGCTCGGCGCGCTGCTGCGCCGCCACGGGTTCCGGCCGTCGGGCGCCGTCGCCGGCCGGCCTCGGGGAAGCACCGAGGTCACGCTGGTGCTGCGCCTGGCGGACGACGCCGCGCTCGACGACGGCGCGGTGCACCCGCCCAAGCGCGAGGTCTTCGACCCGCCGGCCATGACGAACACCGACCCCAAGGGCTTCGTCCGCGAGGTCGAGGAGTTCCGGGAGACGCCCTTCGGCCTGTACGTCTTCCGTCGCGCGGACCACCCCCGCTTCGATGCCATCGAGTCCTGGCTATTGCCCGCGTTCGACCTGCGCGCGACGGTCTTCCACTTCACGCGGGGCAACGAGCGCGACCAGCGGGTGTACCTCGACGTCGCCCGCGTGTGGCGCGACGGGAACGTCTGGCACACCGAGGACTGGTACCTCGACCTGGTCGAGCACCCGGGCCGGCCGATCGAGCTGATCGACGTCGACGAGCTGCTCGCCGCGTCCGCCGCGGAACTGGTGAGCGCGCCGGATGCGGAGCGCGCGGTGCACGCGGCAGCGCGAGCCGTCGCCGGCACGGCGGCGCACGGGCACAGCGTCGACGCCTGGCTCGCCGCGGAGGGCGCGCCGATCACGTGGCGCTGAGGTCCCGCGCGGTCCCCTCCCGCAGACCCGGGATCCGCGCCTCGAGGCCGTCGAGCAGCACTTCGAGCCCCAGTGCGAAGCCGGCGTCGGGATCGCCGGGCGCGCTGTAGTGCTCGCCAACCGCGGTGCCGACACGCCCCGCGAGCGGGTACCGGCCGGGCGGCATGATCGCCGCCAGCTCCGGACCCACGACCTCCCACCACTGCGCGTCGGTCATGGGGCGCGAGGCGGCCCCGCGCGCACCGGAGCTGCGCGCCGCGCCGGCGGCGAAACTCTCCAACAGCACGATCAGCCAGTCGCGTTCGAGATCGCTGATCGGTAGCTCCTCGAGCAGCGCGAGCTGCGCCTCGTACTGCCCGATCCGTCCCGGCCCGAGGACGTCGCGCCACGACGGCGCGTCGAGCAGCCACGTGTGCGCGAGGTACTCGTCCCGCCGCGCCCGGACGGCGGCCACGAGGGAGTCGCGCAGCGTCGCCAGGCGCTCGACCGGAGGCTGCGCGAGCGCGACCGCGTCCACCATGAGGGCCACGAGCACGTCGCGGGTCGGCACGTAGGTGTAGACGCTCATCGGCCCTACTCCCAGGCGCGCACTGAGGGCGCGCACGGTCACCGCGCCGAGGCCCTCCGCGTCGGCGAGATCGATGGCCGAGTCCACCACCTCGTCGACGGTCAGCCGCTGTTTGGGCCCCTTGCGGGCCCGGACGGGCTCCTCCGCTTCGGACCTCCACAGGAGCCTGACCAGCGCGCGACCCTCGTCCTCGGGATTCATCGACATCATTCTCCGTACTGTGTACACTGTTCGAGTACTCCGTACAACGTACTCTATTAGACTCCCGCGAAGGACACGCCCTGAGCCTCGAAGTCACGTACCTCCCCGACCTCCACCAGTTCGCCCTCTGGTCCTCGCACCATCTCGACGATCCGGCGCGCAGCACCGTTCTCCCGCTGGTCGTTCCCGTGGACGGCGCGCTCGCCGTCCGGGACGTGCGCTGCGACGTCGTCGACGTCACGGCCCTGCCCGAGCGGGCACGACCGTCCGCCTCGCTCACCGCGTGGAGCGCGCGGGGCCGCGGCGAGGAGGCGTTGCTGCCGATCGCGGCGCACGCCGAGCCCGATCCGACGGGGACCGCCGTCACGTCCGCCGCCTACGCGGTCCGCGCCTTCGCCGACACCGCCGCCACGGCGGCATCGCTCGCCGGCGACCTCGACGCGAAGCCGCGCCCCTATCAGTCCGCCGGCGTCGCCTGGCTGCTGCGGACGCTGCACGATCACGGCGGCGCGCTCCTCGCCGACGAGATGGGCCTCGGCAAGACCCTGCAGGCGATCGGCGCGCTCACCCGCCTCGGCCCGGGGCCCCACCTGGTGGTGTGCCCCACGAGCCTCGCCACCAACTGGCGGCGGGAGATCGCCCGGTTCGCGCCGGCGCTGCAGGGCGAGGTCACGGTCGTCTCCTACGCCCGGCTCCGCCTCTCGGCGGCGGAGCTCGCGACCACCCGGTGGACAGCGGTCGTCTTCGACGAAGCACACACCCTGAAGAACCCGCGGACGCAGGTGTCGCGCGCAGCACGAGATCTCGACGCCGGGTTCCGGATCGCCCTCACCGGCACGCCGATCGAGAACTCGCTCGATGACCTGTGGGCGATCCTGCGGGTCGTCGCGCCGCGAATGTTCCCTGTGAAGGCGGTCTTCCGGCGCCGCTTCACCCGGGCCGTCGAATCCGGGGACGACGGTGCCCTGCGACGCCTGCGCGCCGCCGTCGCACCGGTGATGCTGGCCCGCACCAAGGACCGCGCCGCCGGCGCCCTGCCCCCGAAGATCGACAACCCCGTGCTGTGCGACCTCACCGACGAGCAGGCGCGCCGCTACGACGCGGTCCTCGCCCGCGCCGCGGACGACGGCTTCGGCAGCGGGCTCGAGCGCCACGGCCGTCTCCTCGCGGTGCTCACCGGACTCAAGCAGATCTGCAACCATCCGGGCCTGCTCGACGGTGCCGCGCCGTCCTGGGAGCCGGGACGGTCCGGCAAGCTCGATGTCGCGATGGAGATCCTCGGGGCGAACGTCGCGGCGCACCGGCCGACTCTGGTCTTCACCCAGTACCGGGAGACGGGCGAGCTGCTCGCGGCGGCCGCCGGCTCCGTGCTGGGGACCACGGTCCCGTTCTTCCACGGTGGCCTGTCCCTCGCCGAGAGATCCGCGATCGCCGACGACTTCCAGTCCGGTGCCGGTCCGGGGATCCTCGTGATGAGCCTCAAGGCGGGCGGCACCGGCCTCACCCTCACCCGGGCGAGCGAGGTACTGCATTACGACCGATGGTGGAATCCGGCGGTCGAGGCGCAGGCGACGGACCGCGCGCACCGCATCGGTCAGGACCGGCCCGTCACCGTGACCACGCTGACGACGGCGACCACCATCGAAGAGCACATCGACGAGATGCACCGCCGCAAGGCGCTTCTCGGTGTGCACGCCGACGACGGGTCGATCGTCACCGAACTGGCCGCGCTCGACGACGAGCGCCTGATGGACGTCCTGCGTCGGAACCGGGAGAACTGAGATGGCCACGAACCCCTTCGGATTCACGACCTGGGGCGCCGACCTCGTCCGGATCGCGGAGCCGATCACGGCGAGCAGCCCGAACACCCACGCTCCCCGGGCCCGTATGCTCGCCCGGAACGGGGGCGTCACGCTGCAGTTGGACGACCGGCGTGTCACGGCCCTGGTGCACAGCGGCGCGAGCGCCTCGGTGGCGCACCTCGAATTCGCCCCGATGGCACCGGCGGTCGCGACCGCGCTCCGCGACGCGCTGGGGTCGCGCACCGAGCCCGACGACGCGATCCACGCGGCGCTGATCGCGCGCGGGTTGCGCCCCGCTCCCGCGCTGGAGGCCGCGGACTGCTCCTGCAGGGCACGCAGCACCATGTGCGTGCACGTGCTCGCCGCGGCGTACGCGCTGGCGACGCTCGTCGATCACGAACCCGTCACCGCCCTGATGCTCCAGTCGTACGGATCATCGGCACCGGCGGGCGAGGCGGAGGCCGAGCGCCCGGCGCCGCGCTGGACGCCGCTCGCGGCGCTGCACGTGCGGGACTACTACGCGGTACCCGAACCGGTCTGAGGCCGCACCCGCACGGTCACGGCGCGCCCCGGGTCGGAGCCCGCGAACTCGCCGGCTCCGGCGCCGGTCGCCGCGAAGCCCGCATCCCCGAGCTTGTCGGTGACCGCGTCGACGGTCACGCCGTCGGCGAGCAGCACCGAGGCCACGGCACCGTCGGCCGTGACGGAGGCGGCGTCGGCGCCCAGGGTGACCCACAGCCGGCCGACCAACCGCTCGTCGTAGGCGGGATCCGCGACGCGCGGGGCACCGGCGGCCGGACGGTGCCCGGCGACGTTCGCCGCGAAGGGCGCGATCCGGTCCGCCCAGAGGCTGCGGACCGCGGACCGCGTGGCGTCCTCGGTGCCGGTGTTCTCCAGCCAGACGTCGGCGACGGCGTGCCGCTGCTCGTCGGTGGCCTGGGCAGCGATCCGGGCGCGGGCGTCGTCCTCCGCCATCCCGCGCGAGCCCACGAGGCGGCGGACCCGCTCCTCCGCGTCGACCCAGACGATGATCACGAGGTGGAACATCGGCGCCACCTTGTTCTCGACGAGCAGCGGAATGTCCTGCACGATCACGGCGTCCGGTCCGGCAGCCGCGATCAGCTCGGCCGAGCGGGCGCCCACCAGCGGGTGCGTGATCGCGTTGAGCTTCGCGCGGGACTCGTCGTCGGAGAAGGCGATCGCCGCGAGGGCGGGCCGGTTCAGGCTGCCGTCCTCGGCGAGGATCCCCTCCCCGAATGCCTCCACCAGGGCGGCCAGGCCGGGTGTGCCGGGCTCGACCACCTCGCGAGCGATCTTGTCGCCGTCCACGATGACGGCGCCGAGCGCCGCGAGTTCCTTCGCCACCGTCGACTTGCCAGCGCCGATGCCGCCCGTGAGTCCGATCCGCAACATGCCCTCACACTAGTGAGTCGCGCTGACCCCGGTGACGCCCGACACCTCGTCGGGGGTGTGCTCCAGGGTGCCGCGGCGCAGTTCGCTCCCCGACGGGATGTCGATCGCGACGATCGTCTTGGTGGTGGGCTCCGTGACGAACGCGGTGGAGCCCAGCACGAACACGGCGGGCCGCGGCTCCTGCCAGTTCGCGTCCTCGGTCCACGGCGCGGTCGCCTTGACCTCCCGCACGACGGCACCGGTCTCCGGGTCGAGGATGCGCAGCACCCCGTCGGTACCGAGCACGAGCGCCTCGCCGAACTGGCCCCGCGCGAGGGACCGGAAGCTGTACGAGGCGGGCAGGTCGACGAGCTTCACGGCGCCGGTGCGGGTGTCGATCAGGCTGACCCGCGTGGGTCGCTCCGGCTTCGCGGCCTTGTCCACCTTGTAGTCGCCGAGCACCACGGCGTGCGCCTCAGTGGCGGCGACGTTCCCCGTGCGCGCGTAGCCCGGGGTCGGCGCCGCGGTCTTGACGATCTCATTGCCGCGCACGATGAGTACGCCGTCCTCGCAGCCGAAGAGCACGACGCCGCCCTCGGCCGCACCCTCGCCGTGCACGCCCGCGCACTCCTCGTTGCGCGCGATCTCCTTGCGGTCCTTGTCGAGGATCGCGACGCCGGTGCGGGTCTTCTCATCACCGAGGGTGATGAGCATCGAGCCGTCGGCGCGCTCGACGGCGACGCCGTGGTGCGGCTTCGGGGCGGTGTACGTCGCGCGGGGTGCGTTCGGGTCACCGATCTTGTCCGACGGGATGGAGGTGACCGCGCCGGTGCCGTCGGAGAAGAGCACCGTGCGGCCGTCGTGGCGGACCACGTGACCGGGCTCGGGTGCCTCGATCCGGATGTCGGTACGACGGGGCGCCGCGGTGTAGAAGTGCTGGTGATCGCCGTGCGGCACCGACCACGCGCCGAGGTCGAGCAGCCGGAAGCCGGTGCCCTCGGACAGGAAGGCGTGGCGCCCGTCGCCCGCCGGATTCACTCGGAGGTAGCCCTCACCGGGGATGTCGGCGATCCCCCGCAGGGTTCCCGCGTCCACGATCTGCACCCCGCCCTCGTAGGTGATCGCGAGCCGCGGTGCGGCACGGCGTTGTTCGGTCGCGCCCCCGGGGGCGTCCGCATCGGACCCGTCGGAGGCGGCGGACGACGGTGCCGGATCGGGCTGGGAGGAACCGCATCCGGCGACCAGGACTGCGGCGGCGAGAAGGGGTGCGGCGAGGTGCAGGTGCTTGGGCATGACGACAGGTGTAATCGGTGATGAAAATCATTGTCAAAGATCACCATGGCGATACGTGCATGTGCCGCTCGGCGGTCTGAGAGGATCGCGTCCATGCCCCTCGTCGCCGGCGTCGATTCGTCCACCCAATCCTGCAAGGTCGTGGTGTGCGACGCGGATTCGGGCGAGGTCGTGCGTTCCGGGTCCGCCCCGCATCCGCCGGGCACCGAGGTCGCCCCCGCCGCGTGGCTCGAGGCGTTCGCCGCGGCGGCGCGATCCGCGGGCGGTCTCGACGACGTCGCGGCCGCCTCCGTGGGTGCGCAGCAGCACGGCATGGTGTGCCTCGACCGGGACGGCGCGGTCGTGCGAGACGCACTGCTGTGGAACGACACCCGGTCGTCCACCGCGGCGGATCAGCTCGTCGCGGACTTCGGCGGAGCGGAGCAGTGGGCCGACGCGGTCGGCGTGGTACCGGTAGCCGCGTTCACCGCGGCGAAGTTGCGCTGGCTCGCCGACACCGAGCCCGACCACGCGGACGCGACCGCGGCGGTCTGCCTCCCGCACGACTGGCTGACCTGGCGACTCGGCGGCGGCGACCTCGGCTCCCTCGTCACCGACCGCTCCGACGCGTCGGGGACCGGCTATTTCAGCGCCGCGAGCGGCGAGTACCGCACGGACATCCTCGAACTCACCCTCCGCGGGCGCCGCCCCGCACTGCCCCGGGTACTCGGCCCGGCCGACTCGGTGCCGGTCCGGATCGGCGACGGTCCGCTGCGCCGGGGCACACTGCTCGGCGCGGGCGCGGGCGACAACGCCGGTGCCGCACTGGGCCTCGACGCCCGGCCCGGCGACTGCATCGTCTCCCTCGGGACGTCGGGCGTGGTGAGCGCCGTGACGGGGACCGCGCCGCGGGACCCGTCGGGCATCGTCGCCGGGTTCGCGGACGCCACGGGGCATCAGCTCCCGCTCGTGTGCACCCTGAACGGCGCGCCGGTGCTCGCGGCGACCGCGCGCATGCTGGGGGCCGACCTCGAGGAGTTCGCACGACTCGCCCAGGCCGCCCCGCCCGGCGCGGAGGGCCTGGTCCTCGTCCCGTTCTTCGCCGGGGAGCGCTCCCCCAACCTGCCGAACGCCACAGGAGCGCTGCAGGGCGTCACCGGCGCGAACCTCACCCGGGAGAACATCGCCCGGGCCGCCGTGGAGGGCCTGCTGTGCTCGCTGCGGTTCTGCCTCGACGCCATCACCGCGCAGGGCACCGTGGTGGAGCGGATCCTCCTGGTGGGCGGCGGCGGACGCTCCGCAGCGGTGCGGGCGATCGCGCCCGCGATCCTCGGCCGCGACGTCGCCTTCCCCGCGGACGGCGAGTACGTCGCCCGCGGTGCGGCGCGGCAGGCGGCGTGGGCGCTCCGGGGCGACGGACCGGCACCCGCCTGGCCGCGGCCCACGGCCGAGACCTTCTCCGCCGCCCCCACGCACGAGGTCTACCACCGCTACCGGAGGGCGATGGGCCTGGTCCTGGAGCGCCGACCGAGCTAGCCGGCCAGGAGCGCCCGCAACGTCGCGCGCGCTCCACGCTCCCGCAGCGACGCGAGCGCCGCCAGGTAGGGCTCGGTGAAGCCCGGCCGGTGCGCGAGGTCCCCGAAGAGGTCGGGCACCGCGACGAAGGCGAGCGGCTCGCTCCGCGAGCGGGATGCGCGCTCCGCGAGATCCGGCGCGTGGCGATCGTTCAGGACGATCGGCGCGCCGGCATCGTCGGTCCCCTCGCAGCCGCGCGTCCACGCCGCCACCACCGCCGCCACCAGGGGGGCGGCGGCGCCGTCGTCGAGGCGCGCGGTGATCACGGGCACGAGCCACTTGGGAATCCGGTCGGAGGCGTCCTGGCACAGGCGCGCGACGGTGTCGGCGATCGCGGGGTTGGAGAACCGCTCCAGCAGGGTGTCGATGTAGTCGTCGACATCGATCCCCGGAACCGGCCGCAGTGTCGGACGGCCCTCATCCTGCATGTACCGCCGCAACAGCGTCCGGACGTCGGGATCGGCGGCCGCGTCGTGCACGAATTCGTAGCCCAGGAGGCGGGCGAAATGTCCGAGCGCCTGGTGCCCCGCATTGAGCAGACGAAGCTTCATGAGCTCGTAGGGAGCGACGTCGTCGACCACCTGCACCCCCACGTCTTCGAAGTGCGGGCGCCCGGCGCCGAAATCGTCCTCGAGCACCCACTGGGTGTACGGCTCGGCGACGACCGGCCAGCGGTCGTCCACTCCCGCGCGCGCAGCGACCTCCGCGCGCAGCGCGTCCGGCGTCGCGGGCGTGATCCGGTCGACCATGGAGTTCGGGAACCGGACGGTCCCCTCGATCCACGCGGCGAGCCCCGGATCGGCGAGCCGGGCGAAGGCGGTGAACGTCCGTCGCGCGACATGGCCGTTGCCCTCGATGTTGTCGCAGGACATCACGGTGAACGCCGGAACGCCCCGCGCGCGCCGCCGGCGTAGGGCCTCGGTGACGTACCCGAAGACGGTGCGCGGCGCGCCGTTCGCCTCCAGGTCGTGGCGCACGTCGGGGTTCTCGGTGTCGAAATCGCCGGTGGTCGCGGAGAAGTTGTACCCGCCCTCGGTGATCGTCAGGGAGACGATGCGGGTCTCCGGCGCCGCGAGCCGCTCGACGACCGCCTCGGGATCGTCGGGGGCGTACAGGTAGTCGACGATCGCCCCGACGACAGAGGTCTCCACAGCGCCGTCGGGATGCTTGAGGGTCAGCGTGTAGAGCCCGTCCTGGGGCACGAGGGCGTCGCGCATCGCGGCGTCGGCGGGCCGTAGCCCGACGCCGCAGATACCCCAGCCCGCCGCGCCGGCCCCGGCCGCGAGCAGCCGATCGACGTAGACGGCCTGGTGGGCACGATGGAAGCCTCCGACGCCGAAGTGAACGATGCCGGGGCGGACGGCGGCGCGGTCGTACGCGGGTACGGATGCGCCCCGGATGACGGGTAGCGCGGCCGCGGTCAGTGCGACGGGTGCGGTCATGACTCCTCCTCGGTGTGCGGCGCGGCGCCGGGGCGCACCACGGCCTTGATGCCGCCCGGGTCGCGGTCGGCGTTGAGCGCGGCCTCGGCGTCCTCCAGGGCGAATCGGCCCGTGACCATGCCGTCGAGATCGACGCGGCCCGCCGCGGCGAGCGCGATCGCGGCGGGCCAGGTGTTGGCGTAGCGGAACACGCCGGTGAGGACCAGCTCGCGGGACTGGATCAGCGAGACCGGCAGCGCCAGATCGTCGGCGCCCATGCCCACGAGCACGATGCGACCGCCGGGACGGACGGCGGGGATGCCCGCGCGGATCGCCGGTGGCGCACCGGACGCGTCGATGAAGGCGTCGAAACCCGTCCCGACGGTGGCCTCCCCCGGCACGGCGGCGATCGTGGCGCCGAACCGTTCCGCCGCACGTCGCCGCGCCGGATCCGGGTCGGTGACCACGATCCGCGTCAGCCCGGACGCGCGCGCGACCTGCGCGCACAGCAGTCCGATCGGCCCGGCGCCGGCGACGAGAACGCTGCCGCCGAGACCGACCGCCGCTTTCCGGAGCGCCGCGATACCCACGGACAGCGGCTCGAACAGCGCGGCCGCCTCGTCGGACACGGTGTCGGGGATCGCGTGGGCGAAGGCCGATCCGATGGTCACGTACTCGGCGAGCGCGCCGTCGACCGGAGGCGTCGCGTAGAACCGCATGGCCGGACAGAGGTTGTACTCGCCGCGCAGCGACTCGGCGCTGTGCGGATCGGGGCGCTGCGGTTCGATGGAGACCCGCTCGCCGATCCGCGCCGCCGGGACGCCCGGCCCCACCGCCACGATGCGGCCCGACGCCTCGTGCCCGAGTACGAGCGGCGCCTCCACCACGAAGGCGCCGATCCGGCCGTGGCGCAGGTAGTGGGTGTCGGATCCGCACACTCCCACCGCCGCGACCTCGATGAGGACGTCCCCGGGATCGGGTCTCGGGACCGGCCTCGTCTCGAGGGTCATCCGGCCCCCGGGGTACAGCACGCTGGCGCGCATTTCGTTCGGAACTGTTGCCTGGGTCACACTCTCGATGCTAGCGTAGTGAGCATTATCACCGCTAGTGAGCATTTGCTCACGATATCGACGGAGCATCGCGTGACATCACCGCAGCGGACCCCCGGGGAACCCGGCCACGATCTGCGCCTGTTGGTGCGCGCGGCCACGATGTACCACCTGGAGGGCCTGACGCAGGCGCAGATCGCCGAACGCCTCGGCGTCTCCCGCCCCACCGCGGGGCGCCTCGTGGCCCGGGCCCGCGCGCAGGGCCTCGTGACCGTGACCGTCGCCGCGCCGGCGCACCTCGCGGACTCGATCCATCCCGGCCTCGAACGCGACCTGGAGGCCGCGTTCGGGCTCGCCGAGGCGCTGATCATCGCCGAAGACGCCGACGGGACGCCCTCGGGAGACGCCGCACTGGGCCGCGCGGGCGCTTCGGTCCTCACCCGTCGCCTGCAGCCGACGGACACCTTCGGCTTCACGTGGGGTCCTGAGCAGGTGGCGGTCGCGGACGCGCTCGGCGGCGGCGCGACCTGCGCCCGGGTCGTGCAGATGGACGGCTCGATGACCTCGGTCGAGTACCACACCGGCGTCGATCACGCCCTCGGCCGCTTCTCCGAACGGCTCGGCGCTCGGCCCGTCCGGCTCGTGGCGCCGCTGTTCGCGGACCCGGACACGGTCCGCGCGCTCGAGCGCGATTCCATCGTCTCGCAGGCGCTCGAGGCGGCCCGCTCCGCCGAGGTGATGCTCTTCGGCGTCGGCTCCGTCTCGACCTCCACGACTCTCTTCGAGGGCGCGTACATCGACACCGAGGTCCTGGGCGAGCTCCACGAGCTCGGGGCCGTCGGCGAGATCGGCGGTCGCTTCTACGGACTCGATGGGACGCCGGTCGCCTCGTCGCTCGTCGACCGCACGGTCTCTGTACCGCTGGAGGACATCCGGCGTTGCCCCACAGCGATTCTCACCTCCGGCGGCGAACACCGCCGGGAATCGATCCTGGGCGCCCTGCGGGGCGGCTTCGCGACCGCCCTGGTCACGGACCGCCCGACCGCGCAGTGGCTGCTCACCGAACAGAAGGGATGACCGTGATCCGCAGATCCGCTCGACGCCGCGCCGCGGCCGCAGGTGGCCTCGCCGCCGTGACGGCACTGCTCGCAGGCTGCTCCGGCGCGGGTGTCTTCACCGACGGGGGCGACTCCGCCGTCACCGTGGCCATGGTGTCGAACTCGCAGATGACGGACGCGGTGGGCCTGGCCCCCGAGTTCGAACGCGCCAACCCCGGCGTGAAACTCAAGTTCATCACGCTGTCCGAGAACGAGGCGCGCGCCAAGATCACCGCGTCGGTTTCCACCGGCGGCGGCGAGTTCGACGTCGTGATGATCAGCAACTACGAGACGCGGATGTGGGCGCAGAACGGCTGGCTCACGGACCTGTCCACCCTGATGGACCGGGATCCGTCGTACGATCCGGGCGACTTCATCCCCACGCTGCGCGAGGCGCTCTCGTATCAGGGGCGGATGTACTCCGTGCCCTTCTACGGCGAGTCCTCGTTCCTCATGTACAACAAGCAGATGTTCGCGAAGGCAGGCATCACCCTGCCCGCCGAGCCGACGTGGCCCGAGGTCGCGGACGCGGCCCGCACGCTGCACTCGCGCGACGTGGCGGGCATCTGCCTGCGCGGTAAGCCGGGCTGGGGCGAGGTGCTGGCGCCGCTGAACACCGTGATCAACGCCTTCGGCGGTCGCTGGTTCGATGAGCAGTGGCACCCGCAGTTCGACTCCCCGCAGATGCGGGACGCGGTGCAGTTCTACGTCGACACCGTGCGCGACTACGGCGAGGCGGGCGCCGCCTCCACCGGCTTCCAGGAGTGCGGGAATCTGCTGGCGCAGGGGCAGGCCGCCATGTGGTACGACTCCACGGCTGCGGTCTCCTCCCTCGAGAGCCCCGAAACCTCGAAGATCGCCGGACAGGTCGGATATCTCCCCGCGCCGCGGATGGCGAAGTCCGGCAACGGCTGGCTCTACACCTGGTCGCTCGGCATCCCCGCCAAGAGCACCCGCGCCGGTGACGCGTGGAAGTTCATCTCCTGGATGACGAGCAAGCAGTACATCGCCGGCGTCGCCGACAAGCTGGGGGCGAGCCGCGTACCCCCCGGCAGCCGCCTGTCCACCTATGAGCTTCCCGCCTACAAGGAGCTGTCGTCGACCTTCGCGAAGCAGACGCTCGATTCGATGCTCGCCGCCGACCAATCGCGTCCGACGCTGGAGCCCGTGCCCTACACCGGTATCCAGTTCCTCGCGATTCCCGAGTTCCAGGACCTCGGTACCCGGGTGAGTCAGCAGATCAGTGCCGCCATCGCCGGACAGATCTCCGTCGCCGACGCGCTGGCCCAGTCCCAGAAGTACGCCGAGGTCGTCGGGAAGAGCTATCGCGACAGCCAGGACCGGACGGGAGCAGCACGATGACCACGACCAGCACGCCGACTGCAGCGCCGCCGGCGACACCCCTGCGCTCCAAGCGCGACCGGATCACCCGCGCCGAGGCGTGGCGACGGCGCGGCCCCCTGCTGCCGGCACTGGTCTTCATGGTGATCGTCACGCAGATCCCCTTCCTGGTCACGCTCTACTACTCCACGCAGTCGTGGAACCTGGTGCGTCCCGGCTCGCGGAAGTTCAACTGGCTCAACAATTACGTCGAGGTCTTCCGCGACACCCAGTTCTGGACGGTGACGCTCAACACGGTGCTGCTCATCGTGGGCACGGTCGTCCTGTCGGTGATCCTGGGGCTGATCCTGGCCCTGCTGCTGGACCGGAAGTTCCTGGGGCGCGGCGTGGTCCGCACGCTGCTCATCACCCCCTTCCTCGTGACTCCGGTGGCCGCCGCCCTGCTGTGGAAGACGAGCCTGCTCTCCCCCACGAACGGCCTCCTCGCATGGGTGTTGAGCCCGCTCGGCATTCACGTCGACTGGCTCTCCGAGTACCCGCTGGCGTCCGTGGTAGCCGAGCTCGTCTGGCAGTGGACACCGTTCATGATGCTGCTGATCCTCGCGGGCCTGCAGTCCATGCCCCGCGACGTCCAGGAGGCGGCACGGGTCGACGGCGCCACCAGCGTGCGCCTGTTCCGGGAGCTGACGCTGCCCCACCTGCGGCGGTTCATCGAGCTCGGGGCGGTCCTCGGGGCGATCTACCTGGTCAACACCTTCGACGCGGTGTACATGATGACCTCGGGTGGTCCGGGCGTCGCGAGTTCCAACCTGCCCTTCTACATCTATCAGCGCGCCTTCCTGGGCTTCGACATCGGTCAGGCCGCCGCGATGGGCGTCGTCACCGTGGTCGGCACGATCGTCGTCTCAACACTCGCGATCCGACTGATCTTCAAGAGCTTCGGCGCCGGAGAGGAAGCAGCCTGATGTCCACGACCATCGTCCCCCGCCGGCGGCGAAACCCCAAGGGCGGAGCCCTCACAGCGCTGACCTGGATCATCGCCATCGGCTTCTTCTTCCCCGTGCTCTGGATGGTGCTCACGGCGTTCAAGCAGGAGAGCGACGCGGCGACCCGGCCTCCGACCGTCTTCTTCGTTCCGACGCTGGACCAGTTCAAGGCCGTCTTCGACTCGGGTATCGGTGTGCCGCTGCTCAACTCGGTCTTCGCCACAATCATCTCGACGACGCTCGTGCTGGTGCTGGGTGTGCCCGCGGCGTTCGCCCTCTCGCTGCGGCCCGTGCGCAAGACGCAGGACGCGCTGTTCTTCTTCATCAGCACCAAGATGCTGCCGATCGTGGCCGCGATCATCCCGCTGTACGTGATCGTCGGCCGGATCGGCATGCTCGACAACATCTGGACGCTCGTGATCCTCTACACCGCGATGAACCTGCCGATCGCCGTGTGGATGATGCGCTCGTTCTTCCTCGAGGTGCCGAGCGAACTGCTCGAGGCCGCGGGGATGGACGGTGCCGGACTGTGGACGTCGGTGCGCGAGGTGATCCTGCCGATCATCTCCCCCGGCATCGCCGCTACCGCGCTGATCTGCGTGATCTTCTCGTGGAACGAGTTCTTCTTCGCGGTGAACCTCACCGCGGTCAACGCCCAGACGATGCCGGTGGCGCTCACCGGCTTCATGTCCGGCCAGGGCCTGTTCTGGGCGAAGCTCTCCGCCGCGTCCGTACTGGCCGCCCTCCCCGTCGTCATCTGCGGATGGATCGCCCAGAACAAACTGGTCCGCGGCCTGTCCTTCGGCGCCATCAAGTAGCCGCACCCCACATCCGAATCTAGGAGCGAGACATGGCTTCCATCACCTACGACCAGGCGTGCTGCGTCTACCCCGGCGCCGACACCCTCGCCGTCGACTCCCTCGATCTGGACATCGCCGACGGCGAGTTCGTCGTTCTGGTCGGGCCGTCCGGCTCCGGCAAGTCCACGGCGCTGCGTATGCTCGCCGGCCTCGAGGATATCGACTCCGGCGCGATCTCCATCGGCGGCCGCAGCATGGTGGGCGTCGCCCCCAAGGACCGTGACATCGCGATGGTCTTCCAGAACTACGCGCTGTACCCCAACAAGACGGTCGGCGAGAACATGGGCTTCGCGCTGAAGATGCGCGGCGTCCCGCTCGACGAGCGCAAGCGGAAGGTCGCCGAGGCGGCGAAACTGCTCGACCTCACCGATTACCTCGACCGCAAGCCGGCCCGCCTGTCCGGCGGGCAGCGGCAGCGCGTCGCGATGGGCCGCGCGATCGTCCGTGAACCGCAGGTCTTCTGCATGGACGAGCCGCTGTCGAACCTGGACGCGAAGCTCCGGGTGCAGACCCGGACGCAGATCGCCGCGCTGCAGCGGCGGCTGGGCACCACCACCGTGTACGTCACCCACGACCAGGTGGAGGCCATGACGATGGGCGACCGAGTGGCGGTGCTGAAGTTCGGCGTGCTGCAGCAGTTCGCGACACCGGCGGAGCTCTACGACCGGCCGCGCAACGCCTTCGTCGCCGGTTTCATCGGCTCGCCCGCGATGAACCTGTTCACGGCGCCCGTGCGTGACGGGGCGATCGCGGTGGCCGGCGGCACCGTCGACCTCGACGCGGATGCCCAGGCCGCGGTCCGCACCTCCGGGCTGGAGCGGGTCACCGTCGGCATCCGGCCGGAGAGCCTCGGCCTCGCCGGGCCGGACGCGGGCGTCGGGGGCACCGTCGCCATCACCGAGGACCTCGGGAGCGACACCTTCGTCTACGCGCGGGTCGAGGATCCGGACGTGACCTCCGTCGACGGCGCCCCGGTCACGCTCGTCGCGCGGTGCCCGCGACGCACCGCCGCGCGGATCGGCGACGGGGTGCGACTGGCTCAGGTGGAGCCGGCGGTCCACCTCTTCCATCCCGACACGGGCGACCGCCTCAACTAGGGCCCGCGAACGGGGAACGCCCCGCATCCTCGAGGAGGATGCGGGGCGTTCCCGGCTGTGCGGCGAAGCGGATCAGGCGTTGCCCGACAGCTTCTCGCGGAGAGCGGCGAGCTGCGCATCGCTGGCCAGCGAACCGCCGGTGCTCTGCGGGGCCTCGTTGCCGCCGCGGTCGTTCGAGGACGACTCGCTCGAGTAGTTCGCGCCACCCGCGGCCGGACCACCGGCAGCGGCCTCGGCGGCCTCGTCGGCCGCGAACTTCTCCATCTGCGCGGTGTGCATCTTGTGACGGCGCTCCGCCTCGGCGTAGCGACCCTCCCACTCCTCGCGCTGCTTCTCGAAGCCCTCGAGCCACTCGTTGGTCTCGGGATCGAAGCCCTCGGGGAAGATGTACTCGCCGTTCTCGTCGTAGCTGTCGGCCATGCCGTACTTCGACGGGTCGAACTCCTCGGTGTAGTCCTCGTTGGCCTGCTTGAGGCTCAGCGAGATACGACGACGCTCGAGGTCGATGTCGATGACGCGCACCATGGCGTCGTCGCCGACCGAGACGACCTGGTCCGGGACCTCGACGTGGCGCTCGGCCAGCTCCGAGATGTGGACGAGGCCCTCGATGCCCTCCTCGACGCGGACGAACGCGCCGAACGGGACGAGCTTGGTGACCTTGCCGGGCACGATCTGGCCGATGGCGTGGGTCCGGGCGAACTGACGCCACGGATCCTCCTGGGTCGCCTTGAGCGACAGCGAGACGCGCTCGCGGTCCAGGTCGACGTCGAGGACCTCGACGGTGACCTCGTCGCCCACGGTGACCACCTCGGACGGGTGATCGATGTGCTTCCAGGACAGCTCCGAGACGTGCACGAGGCCGTCGACGCCGCCCAGGTCCACGAAGGCACCGAAGTTGACGATCGAGGACACGACGCCCTTGCGGACCTGGCCCTTCTGCAGCTGGTGCAGGAACTCGCTGCGGACCTCGGACTGGGTCTGCTCGAGCCACGCACGGCGCGACAGGACCACGTTGTTGCGGTTCTTGTCGAGCTCGATGATCTTCGCCTCGATCTCCTTGCCGATGTACGGCTGGAGGTCGCGCACACGACGCATCTCGACCAGCGAGGCCGGGAGGAAGCCGCGGAGGCCGATGTCCAGGATGAGACCACCCTTGACCACCTCGATGACGGTGCCCTTGACGGCCTCGTCCTTCTCCTTGAGCTCCTCGATCGTGCCCCAGGCGCGCTCGTACTGCGCACGCTTCTTCGACAGGATCAGGCGGCCTTCCTTGTCCTCCTTGGTGAGGACGAGGGCCTCGACGGCATCGCCGACGTTGACGACCTCGGACGGGTCGACGTCGTGCTTGATGCTCAGCTCGCGGGAGGGGATGACACCTTCGGTCTTGTAACCGATGTCGAGCAGGACCTCGTCACGGTCGACCTTGACGATGGTGCCCTCGACGATGTCGCCATCGTTGAAGTACTTGATCGTGGCGTCGATCGCGGCGAGGAAGTCCTCCGCGGTGCCGATGTCGTTGACGGCGACCTGCGGGGACGTAACGGTGGTGGTGGGCATTGGGTAAGTTGCTCCGGACAGGGTGCTAGTAGTGTGGGTCGAGATCGCGCACGCATGGGCACACGCGGAGTCCAGGCTACTCCACCGCGTGCAACCTGGGCAAACCGCCCTCTCCACCCCCACCGTCGAGAGGTTCACTCCCGTGTCCCACCGCCCCAAACCGGACATGCGCCGGGACAGCGCCGGTTCCGAGGCCGCGAACCGCTCGTGGTGGGACTCCGATGCCGAGGCCTACCACGCCGAACACGCAGCGTTCCTGGGCGTCGACACCGCCGACGGCGAATTCGTCTGGTGCCCCGAGGGGCTGCGCGAATCCGAGGCCGGGCTCCTCGGCCCCGTCGGACCGGGCACCCTCGCGGTGGAGATCGGCTGCGGCAGCGCCCCGTGCGCGCGCTGGCTCGCCGCGCAGGGCGCCACCGTCCTCGGGGTCGACATCTCGGCCGGGATGCTGCGCCGCGGCCTTCCCCATGTCCGTGGCACCAACCCGCTCCTGGTCCAGGCCGGGGCGGAGAACCTTCCGGTCGCCGGCGGCGCCGCCGACATCGTCTGCTCCGCGTTCGGCGCGATCCCGTTCGTGGCCGACTCCGCGCGCGTGATGACGGAGGCGCACCGCGTGCTGCGCCCCGGCGGCCGCTTCGTCTTCTCGGTGAACCATCCGATGCGCTGGATGTTCCTCGACGACCCCGGGCCGGACGGCCTCGTCGCGACCCTGTCCTACTTCGACCGGTCCCCCTACGTCGAGACGGACGACGACGGCGTCCCCACCTACGTCGAGCACCATCGAACGATGGGCGACCGGATCCGGGAGATCGTGGGTGCGGGCCTGAGGGTCGCGGACGTGATCGAACCGGAGTGGCCGGAGGGATTCACTCAGGAATGGGGCCAGTGGAGCCCGCTCCGCGGCGAGATCTTCCCCGGAACGGCGATCTTCGTCTGCGTGAAGCCGGACTGATTCGTAGCACTCACCGCATGGACGAACGCACCGGGCCGGACCTGCCGTACCCGGGTGAACGCCCAGTTCAGCGACATCGCGCAGTCTCCGGAACCGGCGGGCAACCACAGCACCTACCCGGGTTTCAGTCGGTCCGCATCGGGTTGGTTTTGCCTGTCACGGCGCTTTCGCGGCCCCCGGCGAACCGGTAGTCTCGCGGGGCAATCGTCAACCGCCCGATAGGGGAAGTCATGAACCGGATCCGCATCTCCGCCGCTGTGGCCGCCCTCGCGGGCGTTCTCGCGCTCGCCCCCGCCGTCGCTTCGGCCGCGCCCAACGACAAGGTGCCCGGAACCAAGTGCACCGTCGCGCAGGTCGAGCGCGCCACCCAGGTCATCGCCCCCGAGGCGATCGCGGTCATGGACGCGACTCCCGGCGGCCGCGACCAGGCCGTCGAGCTCCTCACCGCCAAGCCCGAGGATCGCCAGAAGATCATCGACCGGCTGACCAAGGAGAACCCGGCCGCGGCCGCGTACTACAAGGCCAACCGCACCGAGGTCGACGCGAAGATCGCCAAGGTCATCGCCACCTGCGACAAGTACTGATCCCACACCTCCGACAGTCGCCACCGAAAGGCACCTCCGCATGACCTTCCGCCGCACCGCCGCCACCGCCGCCGTCCTCGGCGCGATCGCCCTGGCCGGCGCGCCGCTCGCCGCCGCCGCCCCGACGCCGAAGCCCGCCCCCAAGCCGAACGCCGCATCGGCCCGCGCGGTGCCGGGTACCTCGTGCACGGTGGGACAGCTGCGGGCCGCGATCGACCGCTCGTCGCCCGGCCTCGCGAAGCGACTCGAGGACGCCGCGGGCGGACCGCAGGAGTTCGCGGACATCGCGGCGTCGGACGGGTTGGCTCGGCAGGTCCGCGTGGCAGCCCTCGCGTTCCGCGGCACCGGCTCCGCCATGAGCCTGGCCGGCGAGCAGGCCAACGTGCAGCGCGCCGTCGCCGACGCGTACCGCACCTGCTCGTCCGCGAAGGCCAAGTAGGCCCGTCCGCTCAGCCCTCGGCGAGGGCCGAGCGCAGCGCCGCCTCGACCGTCGCGATCGCCTTTCCCGACGCCTGCTCCGGGGAACGGTTCGCGACGCGACGGTCGATGTCCGGCATGAGCAGCGCGGGCTGCACGTCCAGCGCCGCCGCGAGGCGGTACACGGTGGACATGTGCGGGTCCGAGACCCCGTCGTTCGAGCTCACGTTGCGCTCGATGTTCGAGATCTGGTTGCGATGCAGGCCCGCCAGCTCGGCGAGCTTCTCCTGTGACAGGCCCCGCGCCTTCCGGATCGTCACCAGGCGGCGGGCCAGTGAGTCCCCGTAGGTGTTCCACTCGATCTTCCGCGCCTTCATCGGATATACGGTGTCCGATGTCCCCCCGATTGTCTGCCCCATAGGTTATGCAATATCAAATCCGCCGGTGAATGTCCAGCTCTTGGACGGTTTCAGCGGCGCGCGTACCCCGGGAGCAGGGCGACGACGTCCGCCAGATGCCCGACGGTGCACGCCGCCCCGGCCCGCGTGAGGGCGTCGTCGTCGAACTCGCCCGTCGTGACGCCGATGAAGGGGCACCCCGCCGCCCGGGCCGCCGACGCGTCCTCGACGTGATCTCCGAGGTAGGCGCGGACGTTCCCGAAACGCCGTAGCGCCTCGCCCTTGCGCTCACCGAAGTGGCCACCCACGACGGCGGTGACGTCGAGTCCCGCATCCGCGACCGCCCGCTCGGCCGCCGCCTGCTGCTTCGCCGACACGACCACCGACGTTCCGCCTGCCGCCCGGATGGCCGCGAGCAGTTCCTCCGCGCCCGGGAGTACGGGCACCGGAGTGGTCGTGTCCGTGTCGTAGTGCAGACGGTAGCGCCGCAGGAACCGCTCGCCATCGATACCCGGTACCACCTCACGCGCGACGACGTCGATCGGAACGCCCATGTGCGGCAGTAGCGGCGCATCGTCCACCGCGTGCCCGAGGTCGGCGAACGCGCGCTGGGCGGCGGTCAGGATGCGCTGCCGCGAATCGATCAGCGTCAGGTCCAGGTCGAAGCCGATGGTGAACACAGCGCCCAACGCTACCGGCGCCAGGTGCCGAGGGTGAAGGCGCTGTTGATGACGAGAACGACCGCGCAGAATCCCCAGAGGATCCGGCTCTCCGTAGTCGGGCCACCGCCCCGGAAGGGCATCGACGCGAAGACGACGGCGTTCAGGAGCGCCTGCGCGACGACCGTGGCCGCCACGGGCGCCGCGAAGGACGACACCTGACGGCGGCGCCACGCGAGGAACACCGATGCCACGCCCAACACGCAGGCGCCGATGCCGACACCGATGACGACCGACGGTAACCGGACCGGAGACAGGGCGGCGGCGAACATCACCGCGGCGACCGGGATCTGGGCGTACCAGGCGACCCGCATCGGGTCCGGCTTCGGCATGCGCGGTATCCGCAGGCCGAGAAGGGTTAGTGTTCGATCGGTCATGCGGGAGAAGATGCCACACGCCACCGACATTCTCCGCGCGGTCGCGCCGGGCCGCGGATGCTCACCACCGCACGCGCGCGGCCATGGCGAGCAGGCGCTCGCGCCGGGCGTCGTTGCCCTGCGCGACCCAGGCGATCCGGCCGTAGACGTGGGCGCGGAAGTCGTCGTGCCCGTCGCGGTTCTGAATCTCGCCGCCGGACCGGGCCGCGTTGTGCAGCAGGGCGCGCAGAGCGTCGTACTCGGAGCGCGGGATCTGGGCGCGGGCGTTCACCACCAGGCCCGCGAGTTCCTGCCGCGCGCCCGCCCGCATGATCCGGGTCTTCCGGGGATTCACCGACAGACCCTCCGCCGCCACGATCTTCGGTACCACCGCGGCGATCAGCGCCGGGTCGAGCGCGCCGGAGAAGGCGAGATCGTCGCCGTACCGGGTGTACCGCGCGCCCTGCGCGCGGGCCAGACCGGTCAGCCGTGCGTCCAGCCGGTGGAGTGCGAGGTTCACCAACGCGGGCGAGGTGGGGGCGCCCTGCGGGAGATGTCGCGATCGCATCGTCGCCGCCTGCCACGGGTCGAGGCCGTGGAGCTCGTCGGCGGGTGTCGATACGGTGCACAGGTCCGCCAGGACGCCCGCCACCGGGGCCGAGTAGCCCAACCGACGGAAGACGTTCCGGACGCGGGGCACCGTCACCGTCGAGAAGCAGTCGCGGAGGTCGAGCCGGACTACGGACCTCGCGCCGACGTGGGGTGCCGCGTAGGCGAGGACCGAGCCGCCGGGCCGGAAACCGCGCGCCGCCGGGTGCGCGCCGGCGGGGTCCAGCACCCGGCGCAGGATCCGCCGCTGCGCCTCGGCGAGCCGCGGCTTGGGAGCCTCGATCATCCGGATCCCGCCGGCCGGCTTGTCCATCCGTGAGACGCGGTAATGCCGCAGAGGGGGCCGCGCGTGCCGTAACCACATCCCGTGGTCGGCGAACCACTCCAATTCGGGGACGGTCAGATCCAGCAGTCGCGTCACCGCCGCGACATCGGGCAGAGCCAGACCGGGCACGTCGCCCGGGCCGGCGGGCTCGAGCGCGACGACGATGCGGACCCCGTCGAGCGCGGCCACGAGCGGACCCGGGCCAGACTGGAGGACGTCGCCGTCGACGAACCTGACCGGCGGCTCCGGGTGCCCGGCGAGAAGCGCCTGCACGGCGGCATCCACCAGCTCGTCGGGCACCGCGCCGCGGATCAGCGGCGCGATCACGTCGGCGGCCCAGAGGTCCTCCGTCAGGGAGACGACGCGGCCGGCGACGGCGTACCGCTGTGCCCGCGGCAGCCCCCGGACGATCTCGACGGCCGTCATGCGCGGGATGCGAACGCCGCTCGGGTGACCTGGAACAGAGTCCCGGAGCGCCGCGAGGTGCGCGAAGCGCACAGGCCGGCGCGGGACGCAGGGAGTGACTGTGCAGTGCTCCCAGCGGTTACCGCTGGGACGGATCGCGCGGATCCCGCCTCACCCGAGCGACGTCGCATGATTCCAGATTGCCACAGGCCCGGCGTACTAGTGCGCTGCGTCATCCCAGCTGCGGCCGTACCCGACCGAGACCTCGAGAGGCACGGAGAGCTCGGCGGCGCCGCCCATCGTGTCGCGGACGAGGACCTCGAGTTGCTCCCGCTCCCCCGCCGCGACCTCGAGCACGAGTTCGTCGTGCACCTGGAGAAGCTTGCGGGACTTCAGGCCGGCGTTCCGGATCTTCTCGTCCAGGCGGATCATGGCCACCTTGATGATGTCGGCGGCGCTGCCCTGGATCGGCGCGTTGAGCGCCATCCGCTCCGCCGCCTCCCGGCGCATCCGGTTGGTCGAGGTGAGATCCGGGAGGTAGCGACGGCGGCCGTAGATCGTCTCGGTGAACTCGTTGCGGCCCGCCTCGACGACGACGTCCTGCAGGTAGTCGCGCACGCCACCGAAGCGGGAGAAGTACGCCTCCATCTGCTCCTTCGCCTCGTCCCGCGAGATCTTCAGCTGCGCGGCCAGGCCGAACGCGGAGAGCCCGTAGGCGAGCCCGTAGGACATCGCCTTCACCCGGCGGCGCATGTCGGGGGTGACCTCGTCGATCGGGACGCCGAAGGCGCGCGAACCGACGAAATTGTGCAGGTCCTCGCCGGTGTTGAAGGCCTCGATGAGTCCCGCGTCGCCCGACAGGTGCGCCATGATGCGCATCTCGATCTGGCTGTAGTCCGCCGTCATCAGCGTCTCGTAGCCCTCGCCCGCGACGAAGGCGTGCCGGATCTGACGACCGGCCTCCGTACGCACCGGGATGTTCTGCAGGTTCGGGTCGGTCGACGAGAGCCGGCCGGTGGCTGCCACCGTCTGGTTGAACGTGGAGTGGATCCGGCCGTCCGAGGCGACGGTCTTGAGCAGGCCCTCGACCGTGACCTTGAGCCGCATCGCGTCGCGGTGCTCGAGCAGGTGTTGCAGGAAAGGGTGCGGCTCCTTCTCGTACAGCGCCTCGAGTGCGGCCGCGTCGGTGGTGTAGCCGGTCTTGGTCTTCTTCGTCTTCGGCAGGCCCAGCTTCTCGAACAGGATCACCTGCAGCTGCTTGGGCGAGCCGAGGTTGATCTGTTCCCCGATCTCCTCGAACGCTGCCGCCTCCGCGGCGCGGATCCGCTCGCTGAACTCGCTGTGCAGCGCCTCGAGGTGTGCGGTGTCGACCGCGATGCCCGTGCCCTCCATGACGTCGAGGACGCGGAGCAAGGGCAGCTCCATCTCCGCGAGCAGCGGGCGCGACTCGATGTTGTCCAGCTCGTCGTCGAGCGCGGCGGCGAGGTCGGCGACGGCGCGTGCCCGCAGGATCGCCTGCTGCGCCTTCTCCCCCGCGGAATCGTCCGGGTCGTCCAGAAGGGACAGTTGTGCATCGTCACCGGCCGCCTCGACCCGCAGCTCCCGGTGCAGGTACCGCACCGAGAGGTCGTCGAGGTTGAAGGTCCGCTGGCCCGGTCGCACGAGGTAGGCGGCGATCGCCGTGTCCGACGTCAGACCACCGAGGGTCCAGCCGCGGCTCGCGAGCGCGTGCATGGCCCACTTGGCCTCGTGCGCGGCCTTGGGCTGTGCCTCGTCCGCCAGCCAGGCGCCGAGCGCCGCTTCGTCGTGCGGGGTCAGCGACGACAGCTCGATGTACCCGCCCTCGCCGTCGGGTGCGGCGATGACGACCGCCTCCGCGTCGCCGTCGACCACGACCTCCGGGCCGATCACGCCAAGCCCCGACCGCTCGCCCGAAGCGCCGTGCTCGGCGAGCCACTCGGCGACGGTGCCCGGCGCAACGATGCCGCCCGAGATCTCGAAGCCCTCGTCGGCCTCCGGCTCGGCGCTGGCGAGTTCGGTGAAGATGCGCTCGCGCAGGACGCGGAACTCGAGATCGTCGAAGAGTTGGTGGATGGCCTCGCGGTTCCACGGCTGCAGCGCCAGGTCCTCCGGCACGTACGGCAGGGTCATATCGCGCACCATCTCGGTGATCTGCCTGTTGAGTTGCACCGTCGCGAGATTCTCGCGCAGCGAATCGCCGACCTTGCCCTTGACCTTGTCGACGTTCGTGACCAGACCCTCGAGGTTCCCGTACTCGCGGATCCACTTCGCGGCCGTCTTCTCGCCGACGCCCGGGATGCCCGGCAGGTTGTCCGACGGGTCGCCGCGCAGGGCCGCGTAGTCCGGGTACTGCGACGGGCTCAGGCCGTACTTCGACTCCACCTCCTCCGGGGTGAACCGGGTCAGATCGGAGACGCCCTTGCGCGGATAGAGGACCGTGACGTCGTCGTTGACCAGTTGCAGCGCGTCCCGGTCGCCCGTGACGATGAGCACCTTGAAACCCTGCGCCTGGGCCTGCGTGGTCATCGTGGCGATGATGTCGTCCGCCTCGTAGCCCTCCTGCGCCATGGTGGGGATGCCCATCGCGGCGAGGACGTCCTTCACCACGTCGACCTGGCCGCGGAAGTCGTCCGGTGCGGATGAGCGCTGCGCCTTGTACTCCGGGTACATCTCGGCGCGGAAGGTCTGGCGGGAGACGTCGAAGGCCGCGGCGACGTAGCCGGGAGCCTCCTCCTTGAGGAGCTTGATCAGCATCGACGTGAAGCCGTACACGGCGTTGGTCGGCTGCCCCGACTTCGTGCGGAAGCGTCCCCCGTCGAGCGGGAGGGCGAAGAAGGCGCGGAACGCCATCGAGTGCCCGTCGATCAGCAGCATCGTGGGCTTGGTCGAGGAGTTCGCAGAAGTCACACCGGCAGTCTAGTGATGGCCCCCGACAGCTTTCGTCAGGTCGTCGTGGGCGGCAGCTGGGGCCGCACGACGACGGTGTCGGCGATGCGCTTCTCGAGGTCGGCGACGTCCGCGGTGGCGGCCTCGATCGCCGCGGTCTTCTCCGTCTCGGGCAGCGAGGCGATCGCCACGAGCCGGTCGTCGAGTTCCTGGGCCGCGACGGTCAGAGTCACCTGCGCGTCCAACTGCGCCGCGGACAGCGCGCCGGCGGGCTGCTCGAACGCGCGCAGCGCCGTCCGGATGCGGCGGTGCAGCCGCGCTTCGGGGACGTGCGAGCCCGACCACGACAGCGGGGCGCGGGACGGGAAGGGCATGGCGGCCTCGGCCTGCTGCTGCCGGCGGCTGTTGCGCACGAGCGCGATGGCGAAACCGGTGGCCGCGAGCACGGCCAGCACGACGACGGCGAGCAGCACCACGATGATCCAGGACACGACCTACCTCCTCCGCCGCGGCGGCTACCCGCCGCGGGCCTGCATGTACAGGTACACCGCCAGCCCGACGAGCAGCAACCCGAGGGTGACCGCGAAGGCGATCTTGATCGCACTCCACGGACGCTGACCTTGCACTTCTCCCGTCACGCCGTTGACGAACACCTGAAAGGGCTTGTTCGCGAAGGTGACGGTGAGGAGCCAGACCGGCATGAGCAGGTAGAGGAAGTCGATCGACTGGTAGGCCGGGTTCATCCGGCTGATGCGCTGCTCGTCGCCGCCGATGTCGCGACGCACGGTGTGCTCGATGATGCCCTCGATCCGCGGCCGGGCCTGCGCCTCGAAGACCTGCGCCGCGTCGCCGTCGTACGTGCGCGCCAGGTGGCCCGCCACGAACTCGGGCGTGTACGTCACGGCCTGTTCCGTGGGCCAGGGCTCGAGATCGCGCACGCGGTCGCCGTCGAGACCGGTGTTGGCGGACTCCGCGAGCTGCCGGATGCTGTCGTGCACGCGCCCGCTCACCGGCCACCAGTCCGTGTACGTCTCGATGTTGCCGTCGCGGTCGCGTCGCGTCCGGTGGACGCCGCGCGCACCCGAGTAGTCCGTCGTCACTTCGGCGTCGTAGCTGTAGTACGACAGGTAGACGCTCGTGAACGAGCCCAGTACCCGGTACTTCTTGAACTCGCGCGGCGCGAACCACCGGCTGTTGACCCAGGCCTCGATGTTCTGCCGAGCCCGATCCTCGCCGATGCGGAGCGGCAGGATGCCGTCGACGGGCAGCCGCGCGGGCGCGACCTGGACATCGGTCCGCTGGATCGGGGTGTTGCAGTACGGGCAACGCACCGCGGTGAGGGTGCCGCTGAACAGCGTGCGTCCGCCGCAGTTCTGGCACACCACTTCGTGGTCCACGACCCGCACCTGCTCGGTGGATGCGGCCCGCGCGTACAGCGCGTTCATGGTGGGGCCCAGCGGGTGCGGGATCAGCGCTTTGCGTGTGTCGAGCAGCACCGGATACGTGCTGCCGCAGCTCGGCGAGCGCAGCTGACCGATCGCCGGGTCGTAGATCAGCGCGTCGCCGCAGTTCCCGCACGGGTACGTGCGCGTCTGCTCCGTGACCTGCAGCATCTCGCGGTCGTTCGCCGACGGGACGCCGGGCACGAGTGGCGAAGGCACGGCCGGCCCGGGAACCGGCGGGCGCGGCCGGCTTCCGGGCGGTGGGGGTGGCTGCTGCCCGGGCAGCGGCGGCGGCACCGACATCGCTACGACCGGGGCGGAAGCGGCGGCGGGGTCTGCCCGAAGAGCGGCGCCAACGCGGGCACCTGTCCCGCTGGAGTCCACTCGGACATCGCGGGCGACCACACCAGAGTCTGCGGAGTGAGGTTCATGCCGCGCAGCTGCTCGATCGGGAACGGCCCCGCGGACTGCCCGTTCTGCTCCACGTGGAAGACCTGCGCGTTGGGCAACGGCGGCGGTCCCTGCTGCGGCCCGCCCGGTGTCCGCGGCGGGACGCCCTGCGCGGCCCCGCCCTGGCCCTGCTGCGACTGGAAGTTCTGAGCGAACTGCTGGCCCATCGCCATGCCCATCCCGGCGCCGAGGAAGTCCCCCGCACCGCCGCCGCCCTCGTTGGTCGCGGCGCCGAGCATCGCGTCGGCGGCGCGGCCCTGCTGGAAGCGGTTCATGTCGCCGACGTTCCCGTAGTAGCCCTTCTCCTCCACGCCGCGCGCGACACCGCGGGTCATCGCCTGCGTGATCTCGTCCGGCAGTGAGATGTTCAGCTCGATCGCCTCGCAGGCGAGCCCGTACTGCTGATTGACCTTCGACTGCACGTACTCCTGCAGCTTCGCGGCGAGCTCCCGCTGCCGGGCCTGCAGGTCGATCGCGCCCACGCCGGTCTCGATGAGCATCTCGGAGAACGCCGTGGTGATGGTGCGGCGCAGTAGCTCGGCGATCTCGTCGGAGTCGACGTTGGAGTCGGTGCCGATCACCTGACGCAGGAAGGTCGGCGAGTCGACCACCCGCACGACGCAGAGTCCGTTAGCGCGCACCTGCACCATGCCGAAATCCTGGTCCCGGATGGTGATCGGATTCGCCGTGCCCCAACGCAGGTCGGTGATGGGGCGGGTGTTGACGAAGTAGACCTCGCTGCGGAACGGACTCTTGAAGCCGTGCGGCCAGCCCTGCAGCGTCGACATGATCGGCATGTTCTCCGAGACCAGCTGGTAGTTCCCCGGCCCGTAGCGATCGGCGAGTTGGCCGCGGTAGACGAACAGCGCCTCTTGCCCTTCGCGCACGATCAGCTGCGCGCCGTTCTTGATCTCGTTGTTGTAGCGCGGGAACCGCCACGCCATGGTCGAGCGGTTGTCCTCCAACCACTCGATGATGTCGACGAGCTCGCCTCGGACCCGGTCCATGATCCCCATCTGCGCTGCCACCCCTGTCGTTCGTTGCCGTCGCACCCACGATAGCCACGCGGCTTGGGAACGGCTGAGCGCCGGCTGATGGCGTTCAGATCGCGGCGATCGACTCTCGGCGTGTCGATCGCTTCACCTCACATTCCCGTGGGCGGCGTCATACGCTGCATCCGGCCCCGACGACGGGGATCACCACGAGAAAGGTGCTCCACATGGCAGGCAAGTTCGAGGTGTACGAGGACAACGCCGGCAAGTTCCGGTTCCGGCTCAAGGCCGGCAACGGAGAGGTCGTGGCCTCGGGCCAGGCCTACGCCACCCGCAAGGGCGCCCACGACGGTGCCGCCGCCGTGCAGCGTGCCGCCGAGGGCGCCAAGGTGGTCGACACCGACAAGGAGTGAGTCGCTGACCAGCGACTCTTGACCTTGACATCGTGACAGGGTCTTCCATGGTGCCACCGACGAAGGAACGGAGGTGGCCACCATGGCCCGGACCCTGCTCGATCATCAGAACGCCTCGATCCGGCTGCGCGCGGCGCTCGACGCGGGGACGAACCCCGGTACCGTCGACGCCGCGGAGCTCGTCGCCCGGTGCGCGGTCGAGCCCGACTTCTTCGTCCGCGACATGCTGACCTGGGCTCTGACCCGGCTGCCCGCGGCGACGACGGTGCCGTTGCTGCGCGCCGAGCTGACGTCCGCCGTCCCGCAGGCCCGCAGCCAGTCGCTGCACTCCCTGTCGAAGGTCGGCGGTGCCGAGGCCGCGGCGGCGTTCGGCGAGGTGCTCGCTCTCGCCGCGGACGACGACGCCGAGGTCGCGAAGGCCGCCTGGCGTACGGCCGTGGCCCTCGCCCCGGACTCGGCCGCCCGACGGTCCGCCGCCGCGGCCCTGGTCGGCAGGCTGGGGCGAGGCGATGCCGAGGCCCGGCGCAGCCTCAGTCGCGCGATCCTCGGCCTCGGCGAGGAGGGCGTGCAGGCGCTGCACACCGCGCCCGCGACGACCGACGACGTCCGCTGGCACATCGCGGAGACCCTGCGGCTTCTGGACGATCCCGATGCCGGATTCGCGAGCGCGATCCACGAGGCGCAGCGGGTGGCGGCGCTCGGCCGCACGGAGTGAACGGAGAGCGGTGGGTATGCGGATCGGCGAGGTGGCGCGCCGTTCGGGCGTGAGCGCGCGCATGCTGCGGCACTACGAGGCACTGGGCCTCGTCCACCCCTCGGAGCGGTCGTCGTCGGGGTACCGGGAGTACTCCGAGGGCGACATCCGCCGCATCTTCCACATCGAGAGTCTCCGCTCACTAGGACTGTCGCTCAAGGAGATCGGGCGCGCACTCGATGATCCCTCGTTCGCGCCGGACCGGCTCGTCGCGGACATGATCGAGCGGAGCCGCGAGCGCATCCGCCTCGAATCGGAGCTCCTGGAACGGCTGCAGCACGTCGCCGGAACGGGTCCGTCGGACTGGGAACAGGTGCTCGCCGTCGTCGCGCTGCTCTCCGAGCTCGACACCGGCTCCCCCGGCGCCCGGCAGCGCGCGGCTCTGACGGCGGGGGCCGGCGCTCCCGCCGACGCGCTGGCAGGGGCGCTCCTGAACGAGGAGAGCACGAACGTCGCCGGGGCGCTGCGCTGGGCGCTCGCGCGCGCCGACGGGGCGGACCTCACCTCACTCGTCGCCGCGCTCGACTCCCCCGCCCCCCAGGTCCGGCACCGCGCGGTCGAGGCGCTCGCGGAGATTCCCGGCCAGGACCACGCGTTGCGGACGGCGCTCGTTCACGAGGACGGTGCGGTGCGACTGCTCGCGGCCGTGGCCCTCGGGCGGCGTGGCGACCCGGCCGCCGCGCCGGAGCTGCTCACGATGGTGCGCACCGGGCAGAAGGACGTCGACGCGGCGGAGGCGCTCGGAGTGATCGCCGTCGCGGCGCCCGCACCCGAGACGATCAGCGCCGAGCTGGCGGCGATGGCCGCGGGCACCGACGACTACGCGGTACGACAGCGCGTGGTGCAGGCGCTCGCGGAGGTCCCCACTGCCGGGGCCGAGGCGGCGCTGCGTGTACTCGCCCGCGACCCCGATCCCCGTATCGCCGGGACCGCGGGCTTCATCCTGCGGCGGACGGATCGCTGACGAACGTCCAGTGCTCGCCCGCGGGGCCGAGCACCAGCAGGTCGAAGCGCCCTCCGGGCGCGGGCACCACGACCTCCTCCGCACCGAGGACGTCCGCGTGCAACGGCACGGAATCCGGCGCGTGGTAGGGGAAGACGATGAAGTGCGCGCTCCGCGTCCCCGCGTTGGTCAGGCGCACGCGGACACCGTCGGCCACCGGGACCGCAGAGGCTCCGGGGACGTAGGGCACGGGCCGCGCCGGCCGGTCGCCGGGTTCCTGGGCGGGGCGCCGGCCGACGGCCGGTGCGTGCGGCTTCCACCGCGGGCTGAGCGATCCGACGGAGCGGGGGCGCGACTGCGTCGGAAGCACTTGTGGGGCGCGGAAGTCGAAAGCGCTGGTGAGGTCGCCGCAGACGGTGCGCCGCCAGCGTGAGATCGCGGGCACCGCGATGCCCAGCCAGCGTTCGAGGAAGCGCAGCGTGGACGTGTGATCGAAGGTCTCCGAGGCGACGTTGCCGCCGACGGTCCACGGCGAGACGACCGTCATCGGGACGCGGTCCCCGAGTCCGAGCGGCAGGTCTCCCACCCACTCGTCGGCGTGGTCGCGCGGCGGGCGCGGCGGTGGAACGTGGTCGAAGTAACCGTCGTTCTCGTCGTAGAGCAGGAACAGCGCGGTCTTCCGCCACACCTCCGGGTTGCGGCCCAGGGCGTCGAGGATCCGGTACACCAGGTTCGCCGAGGCTCGGGGCGAGGAGCCGCTGGGGTGCTCCGATTCGCGCTCCGGCGCGACGACGTAGCTGACGGCGGGAAGGGTTCCCGCGGCGATGTCGGCCGTGATCCGGTCGGTGAGGGTGCCTGTGGCGGTACGCCGCAGACCGCGGAAGAAGAGGTCGCGGTCGGTCTGCGGGAGCGCCCGCGCCCGGGCGTCGACCTCCCCGGACCGACGGTGAGCCTCCGTCGCGGGTAGGCGCCGCAGGCCCTGGTAGAAGTCGTCGATCTCGGTGCCGAAGTCGCCGAAGACGGCCTTCGACACGGTCTTGAACCGGCGGAAGAACTCGATGTTGTTGTCCGTGAAGTTGTCCCACTCCTGATAGACCTGCCAGGGCACGCCCGCGGTCTGCAGGATCTCGCCGATGCAGGGCCAGTCGTAGCCCGGATGGCCGCGGTCGTAGGCGGTGTTCTCGACCGCCCGCTCGCCCGTGAGCGGCTCGTAGCCCGTGGTGCCGGAGAAGAAGAAGTTCCGGTTCGGCGAGGTCGACGTCGGCGAGCTGCAGTAGTAGTGGTCGCAGATCGTGAAGGCGTCGGCGAGCGCGTAGTGGAAGGGGATGTCCTCGCGCTCGTAGTACGCCATCGTCGAGTCGGTCTTGGCGGCGATCCAGCCGTCGTGCCAGCCGTCCGCGAGCGCCGCGTGGCCGCCCTTCCAGGTGTGGTCCAGCGCGTCGATGTTCTCCGCGTCCATCCGCTGCCGGTCGGCGGCGCCGCGGACCGGGAAGGGCGGCACCGTCAGACCGGACCGCGTGGGCTGGAAGAAGACGTCGTGGCCGGAGCGGAGCCGGATCGCGGCGGGGTCACCGAAACCGCGCACGCCGCGCAGGCTGCCGTAGTAGTGGTCGAACGAGCGGTTCTCCTGCATCAGGAAGATCACGTGCTCGAGACCGCCCAGCCCGCCGGACGGTGCGGGCTCGGCCAGCGCCTCGGTCAACGACGACGGGAGCAGGCCCATACCGGCGACGATACCGCCGCCCAGGGCTCCCCTGAGGAAGGTGCGTCGATTCGCCATGCTCACGAATGCCACGCTGGCCCATCGGATTGAATCGGCGGTGGCGCGACACTGAACGGCGATCGACGGTTCAGCGCCGGTAGCGCTGCGCGAATCCGTCGCAGAGGGCTTCGACGCCGGAGTGCAGCAGCGGCATGGCGGCGCACAGATCGGGACGGTCGACCGCGACGAGCTCCTGCAGCAGCGGCAGCTCTTCGATCACGGGGTTGTCGGCGAGGTCCGCGACGAAGCCGGCGCCCTCCAGCGACGAGCCCGGAGCCAGCAGCAGCCGGCCGACGGCCCCGACGCCGGCGCCCTGGACGTGATTCCAGACGTGCAGGGTGAGCTCGGCGGCCTCGGGGACGGTGCCCGTGAGGTGCGTGAAGGCTTCGACGAGCCAGTTGAAGCAGGAGACCGCCGACGGCGCCATCGCGGCGCGCGGCATCGAGTGCGCGAGCAGCACCCAGGGATGATGCAGGTAGAGCCGCATGTCGGCCTCCGCCGCGGCGTGCGCGCGGGTCCGCCAGTCCGGGTCACCCATCAGCTCGGCCGGGTACAGGTACTCCGCACCGACGGTGGCCGCCATCTCGCGCACGAGGCTGTCCTTGTCGGGCACGTGCCGGTACAGGGACATCGCGCCCGCGCCGAGCGCGTCGGCGATCCGTCGCATGGAGACCTTCTCGAGGCCTCCCTCGTCGGCGAGGCGTACGGCCTCGGCCACGATGGCCTCGCGGGTCAGCGTGGTCTCGGACACCCGCTCCCTTTCTCCGTTGACCGTGATCGGCGATTCTGCGTACAGTGTACCCAGCCGCCTCTGCGTACACCGTACGCGCATGCCGTCGTCACCCCGAGGAGTTCGAAGTGTCCACCACCCCGCGCCGTGCCTGGGCCGGTCTCGCCGCACTGCTCCTGCCGGTGTTCCTGGTCTCGATGGACGCGTCGGTGCTGTACCTGGCGATGCCGCACCTGACCGGCGCGCTGCATCCGAGCCCGGAACAGCAGCTATGGATCCTGGACATCTACCCCTTCATGCTGGCCGGCCTCCTCATCACCATGGGCAACCTCGGTGACCGCTGGGGCCGGCGCCGCCTCATGACCTGGGGTGCGGGACTGTTCGGCATCGCGTCCGTGATCGCGGCGTTCGCACCGTCGCCCGACCTGCTGATCGCTGCACGCGCTCTCATGGGCGTCGGCGGCGCCACCCTGCTGCCCGCGAGCCTCGCGCTGATCGCGAACATCTTCCGCGATCCGAAGGCCCGTGGGGTCGCCATCGGTATCTGGACCGCCGCCTTCTCCTTCGGCATGGCCGTCGGCCCCGTCATCGGCGGCGTTCTCCTGCACCACTTCTGGTGGGGTTCGGTGTTCCTCATCAACGCGCCGGTCTTCCTGGCCTTCCTGGTGGCCGGGCCGCTCCTCATCCCGGACTTCCGGAACAGCTCCAGCGCGCGCTTCGATCTGGTCGGCGTCGCTCTGTCGATGGCGGCGATCTTCCCACTGGTCTACGCCGTCAAGTCGGCCGCGGGCCACGGCGTGCACGGTTCCACGGTCGCGATCGGCGCCGCGGGTGCGGTGATGCTCGTGGCTTTCATCGCGCAGCAGCGCCGCACGCCGTACCCGCTGATCCCGTTCGACCTGTTCCGCAACCGCGTCTTCGCCATGGCGATCGCCGGCACGATCCTCGCGATGTCCACGCTGGGCTCGATGTCCTACCTCACAGGCATCTACCTGCAGTCGGTCGTGGGCTTCGACGTGCTCGCCGCCGCGCTGCTCGGCCTGCCCGCGGCGGCCGTCGTCGCCTACTTCTCGATGCGGGCGCCGTGGATCGAGCAGTACCTGGGCCGGCGCGCGACCTTCGTGACGGCGCTGCTGTTCGCCGCCGCCGGACAGCTGCTGCTCGTCGGGCTCGGCACGGACGGCCCGTCGTGGCTGTACGTGTTGGGCACCGTAGTCGCGGGCGTCGGCTACGGCACGCTGTTCACATTCGTCTCCGCGGTCGCGCTCGACGCGGCGCCGCCGGAGCGGGCGGGCCAGGCCTCGGCGATGTCCGAGATGAGCTTCGAGCTGGGCACCGCCCTCGGACTCGCCGTACTCGGCTCGGTCGCCACGGCCGTCTTCACCCGCCACGACGGGATGTCGCGCACGCTGGGCGACACTCTCGCCCGCGTCGATGAGCTGACCGGCCCCGATGCGCCCGCGCTCGCCGAATCCGCCCGGTCCGCCTGGGTCGACGCGGTCACCACGACCGTCGGCGTGTCCAGCGTCCTGCTGGTCGCCACCGCGATCGCCGCGTTCGTCGTGATGCGCGACCGGCGTCCGGCCCCGGAGCCGGTGAGCGTCTGAGTCAGCGGGGGGTCAATCGGAAGACCGGGATCACCCGGCCCTGTGCCTTCTCCTCGTACTCCGCGAAGCCGGACGAGCGGGCCTTGAACCGGGCCCACGCCTCGTCGCGCGCGGCACCGGTCAGTTCGGTCGCGGTGACCTGCGCCGTGGAGATGCCGCCGTTCTCATCCGGGTACTCGATCTCGATCTCCGGGTGCGCCTTGAGGTTGTGGTACCAGGCCGGGTTCTTGGGCGCGCCGCCCGCGGAGGCGGGCAGGAGCCAGCCCTCGTCGTCGCGGATCGCGGCGAGCGGGTTGACCCGCGGCTCGCCGGACTTGGCGCCCACGCTGTGCACGAGGGCCAGCGCGCGGCCGAAGCCCATCGCCGTCACGGTGCCGTTGTTCGCGCGGAACTCGTCGATGATGCCCTGATTGAAGTCGCTCACGGCTTCATCATGCGCCCGTACCCGCGCCATCGCCACCGACGTCTCGTCCCTGTCGCTCATCCGACCATCATGCGCCCGGCTAGGGTCGGGAGCCGTGGATCCCCTCGATTCCTGGCGCGGCGTACTCGATCGCTGGAGCCTCTCCCCCGACGGTGCGCCCTTCGCCACGCCCGGCAGCGATCTGCTGCCGGTCCGCCTCGATGGCAGGGCCGCGATGCTCAAGCGCGCGAACACCGCCGAGGAGCGGGCCGGGGCAGCCGTCCTGCGGTGGTGGGGCGGCGACGGTGCCGCCGAGGTCTTCGCGCACGAGGGCGACACCGTGCTCATGGAGCGAGCGACCGGCACCGGCGATCTGATGAACATGGCGCTCGGCGGGCGCGACGACGAGGCGACCCGGATCCTGTGCGGCACCGTCGAACACCTGCACCGGTCGCGTCCCGGCGCTCCCGCGACCGTGCTCGTTCCGCTGCGGGATTGGTTCGGTTCGCTCGCGCAGGTGCGCGACGCAGACCCGCGGTACCGCAGGTCGTGGGAGGCCGCCGAGTCCCTGCTCGCCGATCCGCGCGACGAGGTGGTGCTGCACGGCGACGTGCACCACGACAACGTCCTCGACTTCGGCGAGCGGGGCTGGCTCGCGATCGATCCGAAGTGCGTCGTCGGGGATCGCGGCTACGACTACGCCAACCTGCTCACCAACCCGGACCTGCCGACGGCGGCGGATCCCGCACGGTTCGCCCGGCAGCTCGACGTGATCGTCGCGGAGTCCGGGCTGCCGCGCGAGCGCCTGCTTCGGTGGGTGCTCGCCTTCGCGGGCCTGTCCGCCGCGTGGTTCGACGAGGACGGCGAGACCGACAGGCGCGAAAGCGATTTCGACGTCGCCGGCCTGGCGGCGACCCACCTGGGCTCGGCCTCATGACCGACGCCCTTCCCGTCGTCCTACTGCACGGCTGGCCCGTCACGGACGCGCACTGGCGGGGCCTGGTGCCGCGATTGCGCGACGCGGGCTTCGATCCGCTCCCCGTGACGCTGCCCGGTCTCGGTGCCGGGGCCGACGGTGCCGTCGACTTCCGCAAGAGCGCGCTCGCGGCGCGACTGCGTGATCGGCTCGCGGCGGAGGGCGTTCGACGGTGCGCCGTGGTCGGCCACGACTGGGGCGGCACGGTCGCCGTGCACCTGGCCGCGGCTGCGCCGGAGTTGGTCGCCGCCCTCGTCGTCGAAGAGGAGATCCTGCCCGGTATCGACGTGAACGTGCCCGCCCCGGGGAGCGCGCACTATCCGGACTGGCACGGCGCGTTCAACCGAACCCCGGGCCTCGCCGAGACCCTCGTCCCGGGCCGGGAGGACGCCTACTACGGCGCCTTCCTCCGACAGAGCGCCGGACCCGCGGGGCTCGAGGCCACCGCGCTCGCGGCGTACGTCGACGCCTACCGGCCGGCGGTCGTGCACGCGGCCGGGCTCGCGCACTACCGCAGCCGCTCCAGCGATCTCGCCGATGTCGCGCGCCTGCGGGACCGGCTGATCCGCACGCCCGTCCTCGCGCTCGGCGGTCGCTACGCCATGAGCACCGCCGTCGAGGAGGGCCTTCGCGCCGTGGCCGCGGACGTCACCGGGGTGGTGCTGGAGCAGTCCGGCCACTACCCCACCGAGCAGGAGCCTGACGCCGCAGCGCAGGCCATCCTCTGGTTCCTCGACCGCCACGACGAGTGTGGAGACAATCGGCCAGCGTGAGCCCCGATCGGCCGGGAAGCGACGACTCCGACTTTCGGCTTCCAGTTCCACGACTCTTGCGATTTCGAAAACTTGTCAGGGGGTCGGCGTAGCGTCCGGGTATGGATGAAATCGTTGCGGTAGAGGAAGACCCGCCTCCTGATGGAGTGTCGGTGGTGGAGCGGTTGCGTTCGATGGAGGGACAGCGCTGTCGGACGGTGTTCGAGCAGTACCGGTTGGCGGCGGAGCTGCTGCGGGAGCGGGTGTGTGAGCGGGTCGCGGCCGGACTGCCGCAGGACCGGTGGCGGCAGGGCGTGGCCGCGGAGATCGGGCTGGCGTTGCACATGTCGCCGCACACGGCCGCGAGGTTCCTGGCGAGGGCGGTGGAGTTGGAACGCACCATGCCCCACGCCCGCGCCCGACTGTATAGCGGTGATCTGGCGCCGGAGGCGATCCCGATCCTGGTGGCGGGCCTGTCGCATCTGGACATCTGCGATCGGGAGCGGGCGGACGAGCTGCTGTGCGCCGACCCCGCCACCCTGGCCGGATGCGGGCCGGGCCGGATCTCGGACCTGGTGAAGAAGCTCGCCTACGAGCTCGACGCACAGGCGACCATCGACCGCAACGCCGCCGCGGAGAAGGACCGTACCGTCACTATCCGCCCCCTCCCGGAGGGCATGGCCCGGGTGTCACTGCTGCTGCCGGTCGCGCAGGGCGTCGGCGTCTACGCAGCCCTGCGCAAGCACGCCGACACCCGCATCGGCATCGGCGCGGACCTCCGCACACGAGGGCAGATCATGGCCGACACCGCCTTCGCCCGGATCACCGGCCGCGAGGCCGCCACCGGGCAACCGGTCACGGTGAACCTGACCGTCCCCGCCACAGTGCTCCTCGGCGGTCAGCCCGGCACCGGGCACCTCGACGGCGGCGGCACCATACCCGCGGAGATCGCCCGCAACCTCGTCGGCAAAGCCACCGCGGCGGGTCTCGCCTGGGTCAAACGCCTCTACATCTCCCCTGAGACAGGGGCAGTGGTCGCGATGGACTCGCGACAGCGGTGCTTCCCCGACGGACTGGCGGAGATGATCCGCGCGCGGGACCGGTACTGCCGCACCCCGTACTGCGACGCACCCATCGCCCACACCGACCACATCGTCCCCCACGCCGCCGGAGGCCCCACCGAGTTCGACAACGGCCAGGGACTGTGCGCAGCGTGCAACTACGCCAAGGAAGCCGCCGGCTGGCACAGCACCGTCATCCCCGACCCGAGCGGACGGCACACCGTCGAAACACGCACTCCCACCGGGCATGTGCACCGATCCACGGCACCCGATCTGGCAGCGTGACCGCGTGAATCAGGTGGTCAGCGCGAGCTGTACGAACCGGTGGCCGATTCGGACGGATGGAGTTGCTCCTGAAGCTGGACAAGCACGTCTCCGTTGACATCGAGGCCGTACAACCAGACGGCCCAGTCGAAGCCGGCCGCTGACCAATGATGGACCGTGTGATCGGTGCTGTCGATCCGCCACCGTCCCGGCTGATGCGGCCGTCGCCACAGGCATCCCTCGATGTGTGCGCCCGATCCGGATCTGATCCGCACGAAGTAGCTGCCGTCCCCCTCATCGAGTTCGTAGACATCGGTGATCGCGAGCTCGACGGGTACGCGGATGTTGAGCGAGCGTGCGCCTAGATCGGACTCGAGCCAGGCCAGGCGGTCAGCCTGCGCTTCCTCGTACGCGGCCCGCTCCGCGCGCGCGTCAACCGCACGACGCTCGTCCAACGACACGGCAGCACCGTCCCACGTGAACAGCGAATCATCGACTTGGCCGCCGACATCGAGCGAGGTGAATTCGACGGACACGTCGAACTCCTCGCTCCCCTGTTGCAGCACAGCCCCTGATTGCCGGTCGACGATCATCTGCAGCGGCGCAGGCTTGTGCGGCGGCGGTGCCAGTTCCACTGACCAGCAGTCCCTCCCGAGGAACTCGATCTCTGCCACCGGACGCGTCGGCTGCGTGAAATCGTCGCCACGCAACCAGTCCTGCGCATTGCGGGAGATCAGCAGCTCCGCGCCCGGGCCGTGGTAATACACGCGATCAGCACCGACGAACGTCGGCGGCGTCTCGGCATCGTCGAACTGCCAGGAGGTGACTCCGTCACTAATGAAGTAGGGGGACCCGTCGGGCAGTTCTACCCGGACTCGGCGGCCGTCTCGCCATACCCTGACGTCGTCTCCCCCGATTCCGACCCACATCGGAGGTGCCCCGATGAACCCGACCGTTTCGGTCCTGCCGAGAGCTTCGGCGTTCCGCGTACGCACGATCCCGTGCACAGGCAGACCCGGGCCGTCCACCAGCGATTTCAGAACCTCGATCCATTCGGTCATGGACTCAGCCGGCGGGAACCGGTAGCGGCGCGGGTGCGGTGCCTGCTCCGAAGGGGCTGCCGCCCAGCTTCTCCCGGCCGTGCTCGGTGAACCAGTTCCGCAGGTCCGGTCCCTTCGGGACGATGCCCGACGGATTGATGTCGCGGTGCACCTCGTAGTAGTGCCGCTTGATGTGGTCGAAGTGCGTGGAATCGCCGAAGCCGGGCGTCTGGAACAGGTCGCGGGCGTAGGCCCACAGCACCGACATCTCGCTGAGCTTCTCCCGGTTGCACTTGAAGTGGCCGTGGTACACCGGGTCGAACCGGGCCAGCGTGGTGAACAACCGCACGTCGGCCTCGGTGATGGTGTCGCCCACGAGGTACCGCTGCGTCGAGAGCCGCTCGGTGAGCCAGTCGAGACGCGAGAAGAGTTGGTCGTAGGCGGCGTCGTAAGACTCCTGCGAGCCCGCGAAACCACAGCGGTAGACGCCGTTGTTGACGTCCCGGTAGACCAGCTTGTTCACCTCGTCGATCTCGCCACGCAGGTCCTCGGGGTAGAGCTGCGGCGCGCCGGGGCGGTGGAAGTCGGTCCACTCGAGCGAGAAGTCGATCGTGATCTGTGGGAAGTCGTTGGTGACCACGGCGCCCGTCGGGACGTCGACGATCGCGGGCACCGTGATCCCCTTCGGGTAGTCGGGGACCCGCTTGAAGTACGCGTCCTGCAGGCGCGGGATCTTGAGTACGGGATCGAGCCCGCCCTCATCGAGGTCGAAGGTCCACGACCGCTTGTCGTGCGTGGGGCCGGCGATGCCCAGGGAGATCGCGTCCTCGAGGCCCAGCAGCCGCCGCACGATGATGGTGCGGGTGGCCCAGGGGCAGGCGTACGAGGCGACGAGCCGGTAGCGGCCCGCTTCGACGGGGTATCCGTCCCGACCGTCGCGGGTGATGCGGGTTTCGATGTACCGGGTGTCGCGCTCGTACGGCTGGTTCTCGGTGACGTAGCTGCCCTGTTCCTCGCTCATGACCTCAGGCTAATGACCAGCGGGCACTCCTGCGAGGTAACGTCGACGGATCGTTACCCGATACAAGCAGTGCCCGTCGATGGAGCCCCGCGTCGACCTCCCGTGATGGAAGGAACGAAGCCATGCGCAAGCCTCTGATCGCGCTCGCCCTCTCCGCTGCGGCTGTCGCCGCCGGTGTCGGATCCACGGCCGTCGGGACCGGCGCGGCCGGCGCCGCGCCGCTCGCCTGCCCCGAGCTCCCGCAGGACCGCATCGACGGCGCGATCCGGACGATCGCGCCGCCGCTGCTCGGTGTCCCGTGGCGCGTGACGGCGATGGGCGGTTCGGTCGACTGCACCCTCAACTGGGTGCGTCTCGACACCGACCGCGGCACCGGCAGCTCGCCCGTGCAGATCCTGCTCTTCGACCACCAGAAGTTCGCCGGCACGCCGACGCCGAAGGGAGACGCCTTCACCTCGGTGGTCGGGAGCAACGGCCCCGGCCAGATCACCGTGCGGTTCAAGTGGCTGAACCCCGGTGACGCCAATGCCAATCCCACGGGCTCGGCCGACGTCCGGTTCCAGACGATGCCGCAGGACACCCCGCAGCCACTGGATCCGATCCCGCCGCAGGTCGCGGACTAGCCCTGGGCCGCCGCCCACTCCTCGACCCGCGCGGCGCTCTCCTCGTCGCTGAGGTCCTCGACGCGGGTCATGATCGACCAGCGCACGCCGAACGGGTCGCGGATACTGGCGAACCTGTCCCCGGAGACGAAGTTCGCGACGGGCTCGCGGATCGTGGCACCCGCGGCCTCGGCGCGGGCCACCACGTCGTCGACATCGCTGCAGTAGAGCCCCAGCGAGTAGCAGTCGGCGTCACCCTCGGGCGGCCCGATGAGGCCGAACTGCTCGTTCGGTTCCCCGAGCTGGAGGCGCCCGTGCCCGAAGTCGAGCTCGGCGTGGACGACCACACCGCCCATCTCGGTGACGCCGAGGGAGCGGGCCCCGAGCACGGAGACGTAGAAGTCGATGGCGCCCTTCGCGTTCGGGATCGCCAGGAAGGGCGTCAGCGAGGAGAAGGAGTTCGGGACGCCGTCGGTGGTGTGTTCGCCGTTCGCGGCGGTGGTGTTCTCTGTCATGCCACTGACGCTATGAGGGCGCACCGCACCGCCGATTGAACATTCGCGACAGATCCCTCGCGCCTAGGATCGATCCGTGAACCCCCGCGGCATCCTGTATCCGGCGCAGCTGCCGACCTTCGAGCGCCGTGCCCCGTCACCGGGAGTGGATGCGCTCGTGCGCTGGTTCTGGATCTCGCAGTGGGAGATCGCGCCCGGCCGCACGTCGCGCCAGGACGTACTCGCCTTCCCCGCCCTCAACCTGGTTGTCGAGACGGACCTCGTCGGGCTCGCCGGCGCGACGACCGAGCGCTCGCACCGCGACCTCGTCGGCACGGGATGGGCCGTGGGCGCGCTCCTGCGCCCAGCCGCGACGCCCGCGGTCACTGACGACGCCCGTGCGGTCCTGGACGACTACCCCACCGTCGACGCACCGGACCTGCACACGGATGTCGCCGCGGCGATGGCACGCGGCGACATCACGGGGGCCTGCCGCACCGTCGAATCCTGGCTCACCGCAAGGGTTCCGACGGTGCCCGACGAGGCGGCGCTCGCCAATCGACTCGTCGTCGCCATCGAGGAGGACGAGTCGATCATCACCGTCGAGGACGCGGCCGCGGCGATCGGCGTCTCTCCCAGGACGGCGCAGCGCCTCACCCGCCGGTACGTGGGTCTGACCCCGCTGGCGCTGATCCACCGGCGCCGGTTGCAGCAGGCGGCGCACCTGCTCAGCACCGAGCCGGACATCGCGATCGCGGACATCGCCGCGGACCTGGGCTACGCCGATCAGCCGCATCTGGTCCGGGACTTCCGCAAGGTCCTCGGCTTCACGCCCGGCGGGTACCGACGGACCGCGCTGTGATCAGTCCTTCCGGGTCACCTTGTCGGCCACCGCATCGGAGGCCTCGCGTGCGGCGGAGAGGTTCTCGCCCGCGAGCTTGACCCCCTCGGCGGTGGCGGAGGTCGCGATGTCGGCCGCGCCGGTCGCCATCCGGCTGACGCCGCCCATCACGTCGCCCTTCAGCGCCTCGCCGGCGCCCTCGACGATCTCTCCGGACTTGCGTACCGAATCGGCCGCGATGCGGGTGACCGCGTCGATGTTCTGCTGGATCCGCTTGCCGATCATCTTCCGACTCCTTCTTTCGGACTGACCTCAGTCTAGTCCGCGCTGGTCAGGGCCCTCCAGTTCCGCCCGCGAGGTGTCCTTGAGATCCACTCCGGAACGCCCGAGCCGCCGCGCGCCGACGACCAGGCCCGCCGCGATCCGCGCGGCGTCGGTGTAGCCGAGTCCCTCGGGCGGGTGGATGTTGGAGATGCAGTTGCGATGCGCGTCGGTGACGCCCGCCCCGAAGTCCTCGGGGTCGGCGCGGTGGGTCAGGTAGATCCCCAGACTGTCGGCGACCGACAGGCCCGGGCGTTCCCCGATCAGCACGAGCAGGGTGCGTACGCCGAGCGCCCGGGCCACATGATCGCCCAGTGCCACGCGCGCCTGCGTCGCGATGACGGGCGGCGCCACCGTCAGGTCGGGCGGCAGGGCGGCGAGGATCGCTCCCGCCAGCGCCGTGCCGTGATCGGTCAGCGCCTTCGGTGAGAGGCCGTCGGCGAGGACGAGAGCGACGTCGGCACCGGCGGTCACCGTCGACACGCCGGAGAGGTCCGCGGGCTCCCGGCCGAGGTCGGGACGGCGGAGGTACTCGCCGCGGTCCGCCGCGCGGCTGGTGACGACGACGGGTTCGCCGAGTCCCAGGTCGCGGGCGCGGGCGACGAGGTCGTCGGCGTCGAGGGGCTGGTGCACGGCGTCGCGGGCCGCGGCGTGGGCGGCGGAGAACTCCAGCACTCGGCGGGTCGGCAGCGCATCGCCGGTGCGCCCCAGGCCGATCCGGGACTGGGTGGTCGCGCGCAGGGCGTCCCAGAAGGCGCCGTCGGCGGGCCGACGGGCCGCGCCGTCGGCGCGCTCGGGTGAGCTCATCGCCCGACTCCCGCCGCGAGTTCGCGGAGCGGGGACGCCTCGACGGCGATGTCGCGGAGGCCGCCGGACTCATCGGTCATCCCCTGCCGCGCGAGCCAGGCGTCGAACTCGGGCGCGGGGCGCAGGCCGAGCGCGCGGCGCACGTACAGCGCGTCGTGGAAGGCCAGCGACTGGTAGCCGAGCATCACGTCGTCGGCGCCGGGGACGGTGATGACGAAGGAGACCCCGGCGACGGCGAGCAGCGTGAGCAGGTCGTCCATGTCGTCCTGGTCGGCCTCGGCATGGTTGGTGTAGCAGACGTCGACGCCCATCGGCAGGCCCAGGAGCTTGCCGCAGAAGTGGTCCTCGAGTCCGGCGCGCGTGATCTGCTTGCCGTCGTAGAGGTACTCGGGCCCGATGAAGCCGACCACGGTGTTGACGAGCAACGGATCGAGGTGCCGCGCGACCGCGTACGCACGGGTCTCGAGCGTCTGCTGGTCGACGGGCGCACCGTCGGTACCGATATGCGTGCCCGACGACAACGCCGAGCCCTGCCCGGTCTCCAGGTACATGACGTTGTTCCCGACGGTGCCGCGCCCCAGCTCGCGCGCGGCCGCGTTCGCCTCCTCGAGCAGCGGGATCGTCACGCCGAAAGCGGAATTGGCACCCTCGGTCCCGGCGATCGACTGGAAGACCAGGTCCACCGGAGCGCCCTGCTCGATGAGCCCCAGCGTCGTGGTCACGTGGCTGAGCACGCACGACTGGGTCGGGATGTCGAACCGGGTGCGCACCTCGTCGAGCAGGTGCAGCAGGTCCGAGGTGGCGTGCGGCGAGTCGGTGGCGGGGTTGATCCCGATCACCGCGTCGCCGCAGCCGAGCAGCAGGCCGTCCAGGGTGGCGGCCGCGATGCCCCGCGGATCGTCCGTGGGGTGGTTGGGCTGCAACCGGGTTGCGAGGGTGCCCGGCAGACCGACCGTCGTGCGGAAACCCGCGGTGACGCGGACTGCCCGGGCCACGGCGATGAGGTCCTGGTTGCGCATCAGCTTGCTCACCGCCGCTACCATCTCCGGCGTCAGGGAGGGGCCGAGGGCGGCGAGTCGGGCACCGGCATCGTCGGCGACGGAGATACGCAGGAGGAGGTCCCGGAGGTCTCCGACGGTGAGGTGCGCGATCGGGGCGAAGGCCGACCGGTCGTGCGTGTCGATGATGAGGCGCGTGACCTCGTCGGACTCGTAGGGCACCACGAGTTCCTCGAGCAGCGCGGTCAACGGGACCTCGGCGAGGGCCCACTTCGCGGCGGCGCGCTCGGCGTCGGAGGAGGCCGCGCACCCGGCCAGCTCGTCGCCCGAGCGCAGCGGCGTGGCCTTGGCCAGCAGGTCGGCCATCGACGTGAAGGTGAAAGTCTCCCCGCGGACGGATTGGCTGCGGATCATGATTGCTCCGATTCAGACGTGACTTCTAGTAGACGGTATCCGCGACGGAGCCCAGCGGGGCGCCATCGGCGCCGCGGACCGGCACCTTCGCACCCGCGGCGTCGGTGCCGGCGGCGGCACACGCGTAGGGCTTCGCCTGCGGCTTCGGCTCGATGAACATGGGGTTGACGAGCCACTTGCCGTCGGCGTCCGCGTAGGCGGTGCACATCAGCTCGGGGACGTTGCGGTTGATCACGAGCCGCAGGCCGGTCGCATCGCCGAGGAAGGTGATGTCGGTGACGGAGTCCCCGGCGGAGAGCACCTGCCGCCGAGCCTCCGGCGCCTGCTGCCAGGCTTGTGCCCCGGTGATGCCGAGGACCTCCTGATTGACCAGGCAGCGCTTACCGTCGATGTAGTTGATCATCGAGTCGTCGCCGTCGGGCACGTCGCCGCATCCGCGCAGGTGCGGAACGATCTTCCCGTCGGTGACGACGGGGCGGATGCCGATCAGCTTGTCGGGGGCGAGCCCCACCTCGGGCGCCCACGCCCGTACGACGGGCTGCGCGGAGGCGGAGATGATCCGCACGTCGAAGCCGTTGTCCACCAGCGTCCCGATCAGGTCCTTGATCTGGCTGTAGTAGCGCACCCAGGCCGTTACCTCCGTGGTCCCGACGCGCTGCTTCGAGCCCTCCGCCGCGGCGAGCGCCTCGCTGCGGGCGCTCTTCGCGAAGTCCTCGATCTCAGCCTCGGTGTATCCCGCCATGAGTTGGACGACCCAGGCGTACGCGGGCTCCATCCGACGGTGGTCGTAGCCGGCGAAGGCTGCCTTGCCGCCGATCTCGCCGTCGTCGACGACCGCGACGAGCGCGTCGGCGCAGCGGGTGTCCCGGTCGGTGGGCAGTGGCGAGCCGGGAGCGGCGAGCGCCGTGGGGCACGCCTCGGCGAGGGCCTGCGCCGCCTCGGGGACGAGGTAGCGGCTCGTGGTCCGCCAGTCGCCGTTCGCGGGCTGGCGGATCTTGCCGGTGCGGATCATCCAGTACGCGGTCGCCGAGCCGATGTCGTTGCGCACGACGGTGTTGTCCCAGTCGAACAGGGCGACGGGGGCGGCACCGTCGGGCGTGGTGCCGCAGTGGCCGCGCTCGGTGATGAGGTTCTGGAGGCGATCGTGGTTGTCGCCGTACCAGCCCTTGTCGGACGCCAGGGTGCGGCACTCGGCCGCCTTCGAGTCCGCGTCGCTCGAGGAACAGGCGACGGCAGCCGGGGCGACGGCGAGCAGGGCGGCGAGCAGCGCCGCGCGGGCGCGGCTCACTGCAGGTCCCGTTCGGCATCGGCGAGGGCGGCGAACTCCTCGTCGGGCGAGTTCGCCACCAGGTGATGTCGGCTGTAGACCCCGAAGTAGACGAGGAAGGCGGCGAACGCGGCGAGGGTCAGGCCCGCGGCCGTGGGGTCGACGAGGAAGGTCGCCACGACGGCGATACAGGCGACGACCAGGGCGAACGAGGTGGTGACGATGCCGCCGGGCGTGCGGTACGGGCGCGGCATGTCGGGCTCGCGGCGGCGCAGCACGATGTGGCTGATCATCATGAGCACGTAGCTGACGGCGGCGCCGAAGACGGCCATGTTGAGGAGCATCGCGCCCTCCCCGGTGAGGGACAGCGCGAAGCCGATCACGCCGGGCACGATCAGCGCGAGGACCGGTGCCTTGCGGGCGTTGGTGACCGAGAGGCTCTTCGGGAGGTAGCCGGCCCGCGAGAGCGCGAAGGTCTGGCGCGAGTAGGCGTACATGATCGAGAAGAAGCTCGCGACCAGGCCGGCGAGGCCGATGTAGTTCACCACCTTGGCGGCGGTGCCGTCCCCGAGTGCCTCGACCAGCGGGTTGCCGGAGGTGGACATCGCCTGCGCTCCGACGGCGCCGGGCGCCAGGAAGAACACCGTCGCGCCGGTGACGACGAGCATCAGCATCGCGACGATGATGCCCCGGGGCACGTTCTTCTCGGGCTCGCGCGCCTCCTCGGCGGCGAGCGGGACGCCCTCGATGGCGAGGAAGAACCAGATCGCGAAGGGCACGGCGGCCCAGATGCCGAGGTAGCCGTGCGGGAGCCAGCTCGAGGCGCCCGCGGCATCGGTGACGGCGATGTCGGTGAGGTTGTGGGCGTCGAACTTCCCGATGGCGAAGATCGCGAAGATCACGAGGCCGACGAGGGCGATCGCGGTGATCACGAACATGGCCTTGAGCGCCTCGCCGGCGCCCGTCAGGTGGATGCCGATGAAGAGCGCGTAGACGAACAGGTAGACCCACCAGCCGTCGGTGATCCCGAACAGGTTGAGCGACTGGACGTACGCCCCGATGAAGGTCGCGATCGCCGCGGGGGCGATGGAGTACTCGATGAGGATCGCGATGCCGGTGGCGTAGCCGCCCCAGGGGCCGAGCGCACGCCGAGCGAAGGTGTAGCCGCCGCCGGCTGCGGGCAGCGCCGAGGACATCTCGGCCATGCCGAGCACCATCGCGAGGTACATGCCGGCGATGATCACGGCGGCGATCGCGAGGCCGCCCCAGCCGCCCTGCGCGAGTCCGTTGTTCCAGCCGGCGTAGTCGCCGGAGATCACGTAGCTCACGCCCAGCCCCGCCAGCAGCACCCAGCCGGCGGAACCCGACCGGAGGGTGCGTTTGGCGAGGTAGTCGTCGGACTCGATGGTCGCGTCCACACCGTCGTGGTGGAGCTGGTGCGGCGCCTGGCGCTCAGTACTCATGTGGGCCTTCCTGATCACGGTCGATCCTGTTCCCGGCGTGTTTCCGGGGCGGTATCGGCGTGTTTCACCGACGGATCGTGTCGGTGTGATCTGGAACACTACGAGTCAAGAGTTGCAGCAGGGTTGCAGCGCAGGTCGATGACGGCGGGCGCAACCCACCGGAGGAGGTAGGCACGCAGGTCGTCGGGCGTGCGGGGCGGGTCGCCCGGGGAGATGAAGAAGGACTGCATGATGCGCAGTTGGAACTCGACCAGCTCCCGCAGCCGCGCCTCGTCGTAACCGTGGGCGGGCCAGTCCACGTCGAAGCGGCGGATCATGGTCATGCCGAAGGTCATCGCCTGGCCGGACGCGATCGCCTCGGTGTGCGAGTGCTCCCCCGCGAGCATCAGACGCAGGTGTGGCGCCCGCGGTACCTGATCGAGCGTGAAGACGATGCCCTCGACCACCGCCTCCGCGGGGTCGCGCATACCCCGCACGTGCGCCGCGAGTCGATCGAGGAAGGCGCCGACCGACTGGACCGCCGCCGCCTGGAGCAGCGCGTCGACGGTCGGGTAGTAGCGATAGACGGTCTGCCGGATCACACCGAGCGCGTCGGCGACCTCCGCGATCGACGTGGTGCCGCGGTCGCCGATGATCTCCACCGCGGCCGCCACGATGCGTGCGGACGCCTCCTCGTCGCTGGCCGGCGGCGAGCCACCCCATCCCCTGCGTGCCATCGCCCCAGGCTACAGCTTCGCGCGTTCTCACCATACAGAACGTGTTCTATGTGTATGTTGACGCCATGACCGACCTGCACCCCCGCAAGATGGACTTCCACTTCGACGAGGCTCCCGTGCCCTTCCTGTGGAACCCCGACAACCCCGCCTTCTCGTCGATGATGAACGCGGTCTCCTTCCTCGCCGTCGGCTTCGAGAAGATGATCGTCAAGCTGATCCTGCAGGTGCGCAAGGAGTTCCCCGACCCCGAGGTGGCCGCCGAGGCGACCGCGTTCATGCAGCAGGAGGGGCATCACTCGACCGCGCACCGTCGACACGTGCAGGCGCTGATCGATCGGTACCCGGGCCTGGAGAACACCCTCGACGCGGTGATCGGCGAGTTCGACCTCCTCACCGAGGCGACGTCCACGGACTACCGGCTGGCCTACACGGCCGACCTGGAGGCCACGTTCACGCCGGTCTTCAAGCTCATGCTCGACAACGAGGAGGCGCTGTTCCGCCCCGGCGACGACCGGGTGGCGTCGATGTTCCTGTGGCACTTCGTCGAGGAGGTGGAGCACCGCAGCTCCGCGCTCATCATCTACAACGCGCTGGTGGGCAGCGAGGTGTACCGGATGCGGATGGCACCGTCGATCTTCGCGCACGTGCTCAAGGTGATCCGGATCGCCTGCGCCGGCTTCAACCAGCACGTGCCGCTCAAGGACCGCAAGGTCGACGCACTCTCGATGTTCGGCCGCTACCGGCTCAAGCAGAAGATGCTGGTCGCGGTGGCGCCGCACCTGACGAAGGGCGCCATGCCCCGCGCCTTCGACGTGCTCCCCAAGGCGGAACAGGCCGTCGCCATGAAGGGCATCATCCGCAGCCAGATGCCCCTGCACGATCCCGCGCATGAGAATCTGCCGGCCCTCGCCGGCGAGTGGCTGCGCCGCTACGACGACGGCGTCGACTGCACCCGGTGGTACACCTCGGACGCGGCGATCGGGGCCTGACCGATGGACATGTGCACCCCCACCTTCGACGCCCTCGCGCGCCGCATGGGCTTCACCTGCGACGATACGGGCGGCCTCGTCTCGGTCCGCAGCCCGTTCCAGCTGGAGAACTGGACCCTGCCGGTGCTGGAGCTGACGATCATCGTCGGCTCGGTGCTGATGCTGGTGCACGCCTTCCGGCGCTGGCGCCGGGGCGATGCGACGAACCTCGCCGTGTGGTTCGGCGCGACCGCCTACCTTTTCGTCATCGAGCCGCCGCTGTACTTCCCCGGCGCCTTCGGCATCGAGGACTACGTGGACACGATGTTCGCGCACAACCTCTTCACCGTCGAGTTCCTGTGGGGCAGGCTGCCGCTGTACATCGTGGCGATCTACCCCCTGATGGCCACGATGTCCTTCGAGATCGTCCGCATGCTCGGCGTCTTCCGGCGGTGCGGGATCATCCTGGGCGCGTGCACCGTCGGGCTGGTGCACGGGGCGTTCTACGAGATCTTCGATCACATCGGGCCGCAACTGCGCTGGTGGGAGTGGGCGCCCGACAATCCGATCAACCTGCCCTTCTTCGCGTCCGTTCCGATGGGCTCGGTCGTGGTCTTCGCCGCGCTCTGGCCGATGTCGCTGGCGCTGTGCGTGCAGTTCATGGTCGGGCGGCACGTCGACGCCGCCCGGTTCACGGGCCCGCAGCTGGTGTGGCGGACCGTCGTCATCGGCCTCGCGGCCTCGGTGGGCACGTTCATCCTCCCCCTCCCGGCGACGGTCATCGGCCTCGCCGGCGACACGGTGCGCGGCACCGTCTACGCGCTGGAGCTCGCCGTCATGGCCGCGGCGGCGCTCTACGCGGTCCGACGGTGCCTGTCCCCCGCCCCCGGCGCACCGTCGATCCCGGCGCACCGGAACCCGTTGGTCCAGACGTACGCCACGCTCTACCTCGTGGTCTTCGCGGGTCTCTGGATCGCGGCGCTCCCCGACTTCTTCGACGCGAACAACGGCGTCACGGCGGCCGGGGACCCGATCGGGAATCTGCCCTTCACGCTGCTCTGTTTCGTGATCGGCGCCGGCGCGGTCGCCCTGACCTTCCGTATCCGCGGCCGAGAACCGGTTGCATCGGAGCCGATCGGGAGCACCATGGAGGTGTGAGCACGCTCGCGGACTCATGGATCAGCGCCGGCCAGGGGTGGCGCCAGATCGAGCAGCTCGTCCTCGCGTTCGCCCTGTCGACCGTGGTCGGGCTCGAGCGCGAGTTCCGCGGGAAGAGTGCCGGCCTGCGCACGCAGGCCATCGTGGGGACCACGTCCGCGCTGATCCTCCTGGTCAGCAAGTACGGCTTCGGCAATGTTCTCGACCCGGACACGGTCATCCTCGACCCGTCCCGCGTCGCGGCGCAGATCGTCTCGGGCATCGGCTTCCTCGGCGCGGGGCTCATCATCACGCGGCGGGGCGCGATCCGGGGGCTCACCACCGCCGCAGCGGTGTGGGAGACCGCCGCGATCGGCATGGCGGCCGGGGCCGGGCTCGAGATCCTGGCGGTCGCCGTGACCGTCCTGCATTTCGTGGCGGTCCTCGGCTTCACCCCCGTCGGGCGGATGGTCGCGGCGCGGGGCACCGCCGAGCGCGCTTTCACCGTCACCTACCGCGACGGGGCCGGCGTTCTGCGGGAACTCCTCGGCGCGTGCTCGCGGCGTGGTTGGAGTGTGGCGTCGCTCACGGTGGTCGACGGCCCCGCCGATGACGCTGACGACGGCCACGAGGTAACCGTCGCGTTATCCCTGGTGGGGCGGGGTGTGACCGAGGCGGGCGCCGCTCTGGGCGGCGTCGACGGCGTGCTGCGCATCGACCGCGGGGCGGACGAGGACTGAGGGTGAACCGAACGGTTCGTGACGATCCCACAAGAGACGGCTGTGAAGTTCTCACCTGAGAACAGCCGGATGGACGTTTCGATCCTGTTTCATGGAAGGCATGGCAGACATCCGGAGTTTCAGCACGCTCGGCGGACAGTTCCCCAACGTCGTCGTCACCGCGATCGAGATGACCACCTCGATCGGCACCGACACCGAGTCCACGTGGGCGGGCCTTCTGGCCGGCAAGAGCGGCATTCGCGAGCTCAAGGGCGATTTCATCGGCGTCGACATCGCCGACCTCCCGGTCCGCTTCGGCGGCCAGCTGCTCGAGGATCCCACCTCCGAGGTCCCCGAGCGCCCCGACCGCAAGTACGCGGGCGACATCAGCAAGCAGCACGTGTCGAAGCGGCGCATGTCCTACGTGGAGCAGGCTGCGCACGTGATCACCAAGCGGCTGTGGGACAACGCCGGCCGCCCCGACGTCGATCCGACGCGCCTCGCCGCGGTCGTCGGTACCGGGCTCGGCGGCGGCGAGTCGATGGTCGAGGCCGTCGACGCGCTGCGCGACCACGGCGTCCGCAAGGTCTCGCCGTTCACCGTGCAGATGGCCATGCCCAACGGCGCCTGCGCGGTCTCGGCCCTGGAGATCGGCGCCCGCGCCGGTGCCATCGCACCGGTCTCGGCCTGCTCGACCGGCAACGAGGCCATCGCGCACGCCTGGCGCCAGATCGTGCTCGGCGACGCCGACATCGCGGTCTGCGGCGGCATCGAGGGCAAGATCGACAGCCCCGTCATCGCCCCGTTCGCCATGATGCGCGCCCTCTCGACCCGCAACGACGATCCGCTGGCCGCATCACGCCCGTTCGACAAGGACCGCGACGGCTTCGTCTTCGGCGAGGCCCAGACGCTGATGATCATCGAGACCGAGGAGCACGCCCTCGCCCGCGGCGCGAAGCCCATCGCGCGCCTGCTCGGCGCCGGCATCACCTCGGACGGCTACCACATGGTCTCCCCCGACGTGGAGGGCGGCGGCGCCGCTCGCGCCATGAAGCGCGCCATGGAGACGGCCGGCCTCACGCGCGAGGACATCGACTACATCAACGCGCACGCCACCGCGACCCCGATCGGCGACACCGCCGAGGCCAAGGCCATCAACGCGGTCGTCGGCACCGACGCAGCGATCTACGCCCCCAAGGGCGCGCTGGGCCACTCGATCGGTGCCGTCGGCGCCCTCGAGGCCGCGCTGACGGTGCTGTCGCTCCGCGACGGCATCATCCCGCCGACCCTCAACCTGGACAACCAGGACCCCGAGATCGAGCTCGACGTGGTGCACGGCGAGGCGCGCAAGGGTGACTACAAGTACGCCTTGAACAACTCGTTCGGCTTCGGCGGCCACGACGTGGCACTCGCCTTCGGCAAGTACTGAGCCGCAACTCTTCTGACGACGCCGCCCGCCCTGGCTTTCAGGGCGGGCGGCGTCGTTCGGTCCCGGCACGGATGCACACGCTCCGCGGGCACCCCACCCTGCGGTACCTATCCGTCTCCGACCTGACTCGGTCTCGTCCGGCCCAATTCGCCGTGCAGGTGCTCCAGTAGGTCTTGAAGCGACTCGGCGAGGTCGCTCATACCGTCCGGCGACAATCCTGCGAGGAGGGACTGTTCGCGGGTGAGAACCTCCGTCACGAGTCGGTCCACCTCACGGTGGCCGGCTTCGGTGAGTTCCACGTCGACCGTGCGGCTTCCGGGTCTGTTCGCGCGACGCACGAGACCCGCGCGTTCGGCGCGCTCGACCCTCTGCGAGATCGCGCCCGCCGTCACCATCGCAGCCTGCCCGAGCTCCCGAGTGGTCAGCCGGTAGGGCTGCCCGGACCGACGGAGGGTCGACAGCAGGTCCAGCGTCGCCGTGTCCGCCCCCTGCTCGCGAAGCAGCCGCGTCCGTTCGTCGCCGAGCATCTTGGCGGCCTGCCAGATTCGCGTGATGACGCCGATCGACTGAACCGGAAGGTCCGGGCGTTCGCGCTGCCATGCGAGGGCGATCGCGTCGACCGGATCGGACTCGCTCAATTCTCTTGTCACCGCGCACCATTCCGTCTACGTTTAGGTCTAAACGTAATCTAGTGCAGGAGGATCGAGATGTCCACCATCGCAATCGTCACGGGCGGCGGAACCGGTATCGGCCGGGCGATCGCCGCGCGCCTCGCCGCCGAGGGTGCGGAGGTCGTCATCACCGGCCGCCGTGCCGACGTCGTGTCCGCCGCAGCAGCCGAGATCACCGGCACCGTCCGGGCCGCGACTCTCGACGGCACCGATCCCGAGGCGATCCAGGCGTTCGTCGACCGCGAGATCACCGAGACGACCGTCCTGGTCAACAACGCGGGCGGCAACACCGATTTCGACCACCCCGAACCGGGTGACCTCGCCGCGCTCGCGACAGCGTGGCGGCGCAACCTCGAGAGCAACCTCGTCAGCGCCGTCCTGATGACCGAGGCGGTGCTACCGACCATGACGGGCGGCGGCGCCATCATCTCCATCGGCTCGATCGCCGCCGACAAAGGAGCCGAGTCGTACGGGGCCGCCAAAGCGGGTCTCGCGTCGTGGAACATCGGCCTCGCCCGACGCGTCGGGGAGCGCGGGATCACCGCCAATGTGGTCTCCCCCGGGTACATCGCCCGCACCGAGTTCTTCCGGGATGCCCTCACCGACGCCCGCCGCGCCTCCTTGATCGACGCAGCGATGACCAAGCGCGCCGGCGTTCCGGCGGACATCGCGAACACGGTCGCATTTCTCGCACACCCGGACGCGCGCCAGATCACCGCGCAGACCTTCGCGGTCAACGGGGGCGAGTGCCCCTCCCGCTGAGGCCGCCCCGGGGGGCTCGCGTTCTCGCTCACCCGGCCGTGTTCCGTGATTTCGCCTACCGTCGAAGTTATGGCCGGAAACAAACGGAAGCCCGCAGCACCGTCGACCAAGCAGGCCAAGGACGCGTCTCGCGCGTCCGCGGAGGCGCTGCGCAGCTTCGTCCGCGCACGCGCCACCGACTACCTGGCCGACCCGAACGTGACCTCGGTGGGGATCGGCTACAAGGTCGTCGACGGCAAGCCGACCGACACCGTCGCAGTGCAGTTCACCGTGCGCCGGAAGGTCGCGCCCGAGGCGCTCGAGAGCCTGGGGACCTCGTTGCTGCCGGAGTCCGTCGAGGTCGACGGTGTCGCGGTGCCCACGGATGTGCTCGAGCGCAGCTACGAGGCCTCGTACCGGATCGTCGCCGAACCCGAGGCGGCACCGGCAGAGGCGAAGGCCCGCCTGGACCCGATCCGGCCGGGCATCAGCGTCGGCAACGTGAAGGTCTCCGCGGGCACCATCGGTGCGATCGTCTACGACCGCACCGACGGCACCCCGCTCGTCCTGTCGAACTGGCACGTCCTCAACGGCCCCGACGGGAAGATCGGCGACACCGTCGTCCAGCCGGGCGCGTACGACGATGACCGGGTCGACGACAATCGCCTCGGGGCGCTGTACCGCTCGCATCTCGGCGCCGCCGGCGACTGCGCCGTGGCCACCATCGAGGACCGCGGCTACGCTCCCGAACCGCTCGGGCTGACCGTCGCGCCCACCGAGCTCGGCGAGCCCGAGCTGGGTGACAAGGTGATCAAGAGCGGCCGCACCACCGGCGTCACCCACGGCCTCGTGCGCCGCATCGACGTCGTCGTGAAGATCGATTACGGCGGCAGCGTCGGGGAACAGCAGATCGGCGGCTTCGAGATCGGGCCGGACCCGCGGAACCCCGCGCCCGACAACCAGATCAGTGAAGGCGGCGACTCCGGAGCCGTGTGGCTGTTCAAAGCCGCGAACGGCCGCCCCACCGGAGTCTTCGCCGGCCTGCACTTCGGCGGGGAAGCCGCCGGCAGCCCCGACGACCACGCACTCGCGTGCCTCGGCAAGTCCGTGTTCACGAAGCTCGGCATCACCCTCACGCCGCCCGACGGTGCCCCCGCGGCGCAGGCCGCGGGTGCGGCTCGGATCGGCGCCGGATACGACCCCGACTTCCTCGGTGCTGCGGTGCCGGTGCCCGGGGTGGATGCGAGCGTGGCCGACGACGCGGTCGAGGTCGACGGCAGCCCGATCATCGACTACACGCACTTCTCGCTGACGCAGAGCCGGTCGCGCCGCCTCACCCGCTGGGTCGCCTGGAACATCGACGGCACCACTCTCAAGAACATCGAACGGAGCGGATCGAAGTTCGTCCTCGACCCCCGCCTCCCGGCGGACACGCAGGTCGGCAACGAGCTGTACTCCGGCAACCGCATCGACCGCGGACACGTTGCGCGCCGCGCCGACCTGACCTGGGGCAGCACCGCCGAAGCCGAGCAGGCGAACACCGACTCGTTCTACTACACCAACATCTCCCCCCAGGTCGAGGACTTCAACCAGAGTGCCCGCCAAGGCATCTGGGGATTGATCGAGAACGCCGTCCTGACCGACGCCGAGGCGGAGAACCTGAAGGTCAGCGTCTTCGGCGGGCCGGTCTTCGGCGACGACGACCGCACCTACCGGGGCGTCGCACTCCCCCGCGAGTTCTTCAAGGTCGTCGCCTTCGTCAGCGACGGGAAGCTCGTCGCCCGTGGATTCCTGCTCACACAGAACCTCGACCGGCTCGAGGCGCTCGATCTCGACGAGTTCCGCGCCTACCAGGTGAGCCTGGCGACCATCGAGGAGCGGACCAAGCTGCGCTTCGCGGACGACCTCCACGGCGGCGACACCTACAACGCACCGGAGAGTCTCGCTGAGCACCAGCCGCTCGCCAGCGTCGGCGACATCGCCTGGTAGACCTTCGCTGTGCCCCCGGTGAGACTCGAACTCACACTGGACGGGTTTTGAATCCGTTGCCTCTGCCAATTGGGCTACGGGGGCGTCCGGCGGACCGTCGGAAACGGCCAGCCGAGCCAGCTTACCGGGCGGGGTCGGCGGCCTCGGACTCGGCGTCCACGGACGCGAGGAAGGCGTCGATCACGGGCCAGGTCTCGCGGACGGCGTCGGGGCCGGCGACGAGGCCGAGGTGGCTGGATTCGACCGTCGCGAACTCCACCCGCGGCGAACCGGTGAACAGATCCACGCCGTGCCGCGCGGTCTCCCACGCGCACAGGGCGTCCCGGTGCGAGCCGAACAGCTGGATGGGCACGTCGATGGAGTGCAGATCGATCGTCCGCTCCCCCAGGTGCACCTCGCCGGCGGCGAGCTCACCGCGGAAGATCAGGCGCTCCCACAGCTGGGTCGCCAGCTTGCCCGGGTAACCGGGGAAGGTCCGCTGGAAACGGTCGATGACCTCCATGCGCGCGAGCTTCTCGGGCTCGCCGAGGTTCTCGAGCACGAACTTGGGCTTCTTCAGTTCCCGGTCCCACGACGTCGCGCGGTAGGCCACCTGCACGATCGGCGCGGGGATGCCGCCGAGGAGCGCGATGAGCGCGCCCGGACCGAAACCATCGATCGGCTTCATCAGCGAGGTCACGAGCGGGTACGGCGGCTGCGCGGCGTACTTCAGCGGCGTGGCGATCGAGACGATCGAGCGGATCGAGTCGGTCGACGCACCGGCGGTGAGGAAGGACAGCGTCCCGCCCAGGCTCCAGCCGTACAGGTCGACGCCGGCACCGTCGGGCACCTCCCCACCCCAGAAGTCCTCCAGGGCCCGAGCGATGGCCTGCGGGATGATGTCGAGCGCGAAGTCCTCGAAGCCGAGCCCACGGTCGCCGTAGCCCATCTCGCCGAAGTCGATGACGTACGGAACGCGCCCCGCCGCCACCAGGTGCGCAACGACGGAGGTCTCGGGCGAGAGGTCGTAGCAGGTGGCGGGCGCGGCGATCGGCGGAACCAGAAGCACCGGCGCGGCGCCGGGAATCGCAGCACCATCACGATCGGAATCCGAGCCGAATCGGCGGAGCGTGCGATGCGCACCGTCGGCCACCACGACGTGCGGAGTGCGCTCGACGGGGCGGATACCCTCGCCGAAGGTCAGCGCCCAGAGATTGCCGGCGCGCTCGCGCAATTGAGTCAGGCTCAATACGTTCATGGGCTCACAGTACCGCGCGCGGCGGGCCCGATCTCCGCGGCCCGGTAACGTACCCCCTGATGAAAGCCACCGAGCCCACCCCGCACCGCGTGCTCGTCGCCGAGGACGAGGCGATCATTCGCATGGACCTCACCGAGATGCTGCGGGAGGAGGGGTACGACGTGGTCGGCGAGGCCGAGAACGGCCAGGTAGCCCTGGAGAAGGCCCGGGAGCTGCTGCCCGACCTCGTCATCATGGACGTCAAGATGCCGGTCCGCACCGGGCTCGACGCCGCACAGGACATCGCCCGCGAGCGGATCGCCCCCGTCGTGATGCTGACCGCCTTCGGTCAGCGCGAGTTCGTCGAGAAGGCCCGCGAGGCGGGCGCGATGGCCTACCTGGTCAAGCCCTTCACCAAGGCCGACCTCGTGCCCGCGATCGAGATCGCCATCAGCCGGTTCGCCGAGCTCAAGGCGCTCGAGAAGGAGGTCACGACGCTCTCCGGTCAGCTGGAGACCCGCAAGCTGGTGGACCGGGCGAAGAGCATCCTCATGCAGGCGCACGGCGTCTCGGAACCGGAGGCGTTCCGGTGGATCCAGCGGACGGCGATGGACCGCCGCACCGACATGCGCACCGTCGCGCACCTGGTGATCGACACGCTGGGCACTCCCTCCGACTCGGCGGGAGCGCCCTGACGGTCGGTCAGACCGCGCGGACCGACCGCGACGGCGGGAGCTGCTGGCCCCGGTAGTACCCGGTGCGCGGCATGTTCTGGAAGGCGGGCGCGTCGCCCGTGGCCTTGTCGTTCTGCCGGTCGATGACCTTCTTGACGGCCTGCGGCGACGTCCCCGTGTAACGCGCGATGTGCACGATCGGGATCCGCGCGGCGTACGCGGCGAGGATCGTCTTGCGGTACTGCTCCTCAGCGTTCGCCTTCAGGTGCGACCAGTGCGAGATCGGGCTGAGGAAGTCGCGGACCTCTTGAGGCGTGGGCTCGGGGACCTTCGGCATCTCTACTCCGTGAGTTCTAGCCCGGGGCGGGTACCCAGGCAGCTGATAGGGGCGTTCGACCGTACATCGACCGTCCGCCGTGGTTTGTTACACGCCGGTTGGATTAGTTTGCCAGGGGTGGTACAACGGGCATCGATGTCTCCCTCAGCTGTGGCGACCCAGTCGCCGGACGTGCTTCACACCTGGGTCTTCACACCCGTGGTGACGGGGCTCATGGTCGTCGCCTCCATCCTCTACGTGTACGGCACGATTCGCGCGCGGCGCGCCGGAGTCGCCTGGCCGATCTCCCGCATCCTGTCGTGGTTCGTCGCGATGGCGCTCCTCGTGCTCGCGGTCAACAGCGTGATGGCCGAGCTCGCCAAGCACCTCTTCTGGGCGCACATGGTGGTGCACCTGGTTCTGATCACGGTCGTGCCCATGTTCCTGGTGCTCGCCGAGCCGATCCGGCTGCTGGCCACGGCGACGGGTGAGACGGGCGACCGGCGCGTGCGGGCGTTCCTGGGCCACCGGGTGGTACGACTGATCACCAGCCCGATCGTCGGCCTGCCGCTGTACGCCTTCGCGCTGATCAGCACGCACCTCACCGGGTTCCAGGATCTCGCGCTCGACAATCCGTGGCTCAAGCAGCTCGAGTACACCGGCTACTTCGTGGTCGGCTGGATCTTCATGCTGCCGCTCATCGGGAACGAACTGTGCGGGCCCACCAAGCTCTCGCACCCGCTGCGCTTCGCCTCGTTCCTGCTGGCGATGGGCCCGGACACCCTGGTCGGTGTCACGCTCATGATGACCACCACCGAGCTGGCTCCCGGCTACGCCGCGTCGCGCCTGGGTTGGGGCCCCACCGGGCTCGAGGATCAGTCGGCGGCCGGCGCGATCATGTGGTTCGGCGGCGACGGCCTGATGATGATCCTGCTGCTCGTCGTGGCCTTCCAGTGGATCACCGCGGAGGCCACCGGCAAGCGCGGCGGCGGCATGGGCTCGTGGCTCGATTCGGCGCGCCGCGGTCAGCTCATGGGCGAGGGCGGCGACGACGTGGACATCGACGACGACGAGGCCGCCCTGGCCGCCTACAACGCGCGCCTGCGGGAGATGAACCGGGGCCACTGACGGGCCCGTCAGTGACGAGGGCGGCTAGCGCAGCGAGTAGACCTGCGCGCCGGGGAACGTACCGAACCGGACGGCGATCGCGGCGACGACCACGGCCGCGATGACACCCGCGCACGCCCAGCCGATGCCCTCCACCTGCTGCCGTGTGCGCTTGTCCCGGGGCAGCAGCTCGGGCCCGTAGACGAAACCCGCCGTCACGGCGGCGCCGATGACGAAGCCACCGAGGTGGCCCAGCCAGGAGATGGCGGAGAAGGTGAACGAGGCGACGACGTTGACGCCGATCAGGACCAGCAGCGACGTCGGGTTCAGCTTGAGCTTGAGGAAGAGCACCAGCTCCGCCCCGATCAGCCCGAAGATCGCGCCCGACGCGCCCACGGTGATCGTGTTCTCCAGCCCGAACCACAGCACCGCCGCACTGCCGCCGAGCAGCGAGAGTGCGTAGATCGCACCGAACCGCGCTCGCCCGAGTGCCTGCTCGACGTTACGTCCGAAGACGTACAGCGTGAACATGTTGACGAGCAGGTGGAACGGCCCGAAGTGCAGGAAACCCGAGGTCACCGCCGTCCACCACCAGCCGTTGGCGGTGGCGGGCTCGGACAGGGCGAGGCGCGCGACCTCGTACGAGGCCATGTTGTTGTCGATGCTGCCCGACTGTTTCGCGCTGAACGCGAAGGCGATCACGTTGACCGCGATCAGCGAGTAGGTGACGACGGGCTGCCAGTCGCGGCGGACCGTCGATCCGAGTGCGGTCACCGGCGGCTAGCCCGCGAGGGACACCATGAGGGTGCCCGACGTGGAGGCGAGTTCGCTGCCCGCGACCGGAGTCGCCGAGGCGTCGCCGACGGTCACGGCGTAGTTCACATCGGGGTCCGCGTGCACCGAGGAGAGCGTGAACGGGAAGACGCAGCGGCCCGAGCGCAGCACGCCCTTGCCGAGGTCCGTGCCGAAGCTGTCGGGCCCACTCTTGAAGACGATCCGCGCCCCCTCACGGACGCCGGCGGCGTCCCGGGCGCCGGAGCAGGACGTGGTGGTGGCGACGTACTCGGACGGGGTCAGCACGACCACGCCGTTCCGCTCGAACGCCGTGGTCGCGAAGCCGAAGGACAGCGCGAAGACACCGGCGATGGCCATGAGCACCAACGCGACCGCGGTGACGATGGCGACCCACGCGCGGGATCCGGGGCCGAGGCGGCGCCACGGCTGCTGCGCGCCCGACGGCAGCGCCGGGGGCAGGTCCGCACGCCAATCGCGGCCGGGCGTGCCCTCCGGCACGTTCGGGATCGGACGCTGCTGCGTGTCCTGGCTCGTCACTTCGCCCCCTTCGACGGGAAGTACTTGAGCACACCCTCCTGGGTGGTGCTTGCTACCAGAATGCCTTCCGAATCGAAGAATTGCCCGTTCGACATACCGCGGCCGCCGTCGGCGACCGTGGAATGCGAGGAATACAGGTTGTACTGATCGAATCGGACGCGGCGGTGGAACCACAGCGACTGGTTGAGGGTGACCGCCATGATCCGGTCGAATCCCCAGGAAAGGCCGTGGCGGGTGATGATCGAGTCGAGGATCGTGGTGTCCGACGCGTAGGCCAGCGCCGCGTCGTGGATGACCTGATCGTCGGGCAGCGGCCCGGCGGTCCTGATCCAGACGTTGTTGTCCTCCTGGATCAGGCCCTTGCCCTTCGCGATCCACGCGGGATCGTTGGTGAACCGCATGTCCATCGGCTGCGGCGCGTCGACGAACATCGTGACCACGTCCTCGTAGCCCTCCAGGGTGTCCTGGATGTTCGGCAGCCCGTCGGGGCCCGGCACCTGCGGCGCGGGGTCGCCGTGCACGAGGGGGTTCCGGCCGTCGGTCTGGTACGCGAGCTGCATCAGGGCCAGCACGGTGCCGTCCTGCTCCACGGAGACCAGACGGTTCGCGACGTTGCGGGTGTCCCGCAGGCGCCGCACCACGAACTCCAGGTCGGCGTTCGTCTCGCCGCCGTTGATGAAGTGCGTGTGCGCCGCGTGCAGGAACAACGAGTCCCGTGCGCCCGGAACAGTGGTGCCCGACGCGACGATCGCCTGCGAGAGGATCTGGCCGCCGAAGGTCCGGGAGGCGGTCTTGGCGGGGTGGCGACCGAGGAACCGGTCCTCCCCCGCCTGCGCCAGATCCAGGGTGCCGAGGAACTCGTCGAAGTCGGTGAGTGTCTCCGTCATGACGCGAAGCCTACTGGGCGGCTCCTAGTGGTCGTCCTCGCCGATCCGGTGCACCTGGATCAGGTTGGTCGAGCCGATCGTCCCGGGGGGCGCACCCGCGACGATGACGACCTGATCGCCCTTCGAGTACCGGCCGATGCCTTCCAACGAGTGGTCGACCTGCTTGATCATCGCGTCAGTACTGTCCGCGCCGTCCACCAGGAAGGTCTCCGTCCCCCACGACAACGCCAACTGACTACGCACCTCCGGCA
>NZ_VIGX01000108.1 GCF_007858475.1 Tsukamurella conjunctivitidis | reverse complement strand
CCAGCAGCGGTGAGAGCTACAGGAAGAGCGGGGTGAGCGCGTTCACGTAGGAGTCGATGATCCCTGACCGCAGGACGTCAGGAAGGCCCAGCACCATGTGTGGGGTCAAGGAGGCGGGGCTGAGCCCTGATCCACCGTTTTGGGGTGGGTGGGTCGAGTGATTGCGTGGGAGGTCTGGTGGAAGGGTGTCGGGGTGGTGTGGGCGCGAGTGAGTCTCCGACCTCTCGTGTCGGCTTGTCCTGGGGTTCCTCGGGGTTGGGCCCGGTGGGGCTGTGTGGGTGGTGGTCAGGCCGCGATGGGCGGGTCGCTGCCGGTGGCGTGGTCCCACAGGTCCATGAGCTCCTGCTGCCAGGGCCAGTGGGTGGGGTAGTGCAGGATTCGACGCCTGGAGTGGTGGGCGATGCGGGCTGGCACCATGACCAGGCGCTGGCGGATGGTGGGCATGCGGGCGGTGTTCATGCCCGCGGCGTGGGCTGCGGCCCGGGAGATGTTGAAGGCGAGTACCGCCAGCTGCAGCCAGGCGGCGTTGGCGGTGAAGCGGCCTGAGGGCAGGTGGGCCAAGGCATTGTCCTTCAGCTCCGCCATGACTTGTTCGATGAGGGCATGGCCTCGGTGACGCTCATCAGCTTGGAGCATCGACAGGTCAGAGTTGGTGATGAAGGGGTGGTAGC
>NZ_VIGX01000107.1 GCF_007858475.1 Tsukamurella conjunctivitidis | reverse complement strand
AATAATAGATCAATTGACCCTTAATTATTTTCAGAGCGATCTTCAGAGCGTATCGAAATGGCTTATTAAGGTGTAATACCCTTTTCAGATAATATTGAATATTCCAAAAATTGATCGCTACTACTTAAAATTGAAGCAATTAGCTCAATGATTAGAATAGAGCTCAAACCCTATTAAGTTATAATCAGCACAATAATCAAAAACTCTATTTTATGTCGACATTATTATCGTCAATAATGTCATCAATATCGATTGATCAATATTTCATATCATATATTATAATACTGCAATATCATTCATGATAGCGACCCAATCTTCTCTTTCATAGTCTCATCTAAAGTTATATTCCAATATAGTTTAAATGGTGACTACTAAGCCCTATCTTATCAATCATTTAAGATCACTTAAGATCATTAAAGTTGATAAAGATAGCACCAAGAGATGATTGAATATCTCTCTCAATACCCCTCTTCTTGCTTAAAATGTAAGAACCGATCTTTACATACAAGCAGGTGAAAAGGCCCATTATTATCTGAATCCTAAAAAGAGAATAATGAGATCTCGATGGTATCAACAGTATCGATATTAAGATAGAAATTAATAAGTGTATGTAATCAGATAAGTAATCAGTAATAGATCAATAAATAGCAAACAGTTGCCTTCACATAAAACAA
>NZ_VIGX01000105.1 GCF_007858475.1 Tsukamurella conjunctivitidis | reverse complement strand
CGAGTACCTAGGTTTGAACCTCCATTCGAAATCACATCTAAGACTTGCTGATTATCACGAAGAAATGGTCGCATCAACCTGGCCTGCGCAACCGGAGTTCCGATTGGATCCAACAGGACTGACCATGTTGCCAGCGTTCTCTTGTCCACGGTCACGATCCTTGAAGGGTGCGGACGTAGATCCCATTTCCCTTCGTCATTCTTCAAACTGGGTATCGGCAGACTCTCATCAGCGCTCATGGAGGACTCAAGTATCGGAACCGACAGTAAGTCCGTGGACTGCATGAACGAAATCTCACGGCGATCACCGTACACATGTATTCCAAAGTCCGTCCAATTGTCCACTTCACGGAAAATGGACAGCTGATTTAAGAATTGCCAATGCCGCCTCAGACGCCGATAGGTGTTCTCCCTGAGAACCCCCGCCTTTGGATCAAGAAAATGACTCTCTGGATGGATCAATCCGACAATGCCCCGTGGAGACACGGACCGCCAGGCCCGCTCCATAAAATTCATGTAGAAGTTGGTTCTGATCCCCTTCAAGACAGGGTGTTCAATTGCGTCTCCGAGCACGACAGACGTCGCAGTTCCCGACGCCAGATCCGAAAGGTACGTTGCACGCACCTCGGGTCGAGACAGTACCTGGACGCGACGTTCACGCAGTCTTGGCTCGGGCA
>NZ_VIGX01000104.1 GCF_007858475.1 Tsukamurella conjunctivitidis | reverse complement strand
GACCTGTGCCAGGTGCCAGACCTGTGAGCCCTGACCGATGTGCGCACTGTTCGCGACATCGGCCGAATCAGATATCCGCGGCATGTGTCCTCCGATCGGCGGGGTGACTCCAATCCTATGCGTGGAGTGCCACCGTCCCGCGTCGCGGGCGAGCTGGTGGGAGGATACCCGCATGACCCCATTCCCGGACACATGGCTGATTGTGCCCCTGTACAACGAGGCGACTGTCATCGGCGGTGTCATCCGCGAGGCCATCCAGACCTTTCCCCATGTCATCTGCGTGGATGACGGCTCTCACGACAACTCCGCCCGACTGGCCCACGAGGCGGGAGCCGTGGTCATCAGCCACCCCATCAACCTCGGGCAGGGAGCGGCCCTGCAGACGGGGTTCGACTACTTCCTGCGCTCCACCGACGGTCGCTACCTGATCACCTTCGACGCCGACGGGCAGCACCAGATCTCCGACGCCGTGCGCATGCGAGAAGTGGCGCAGAACGAAGGCCTGGCCGTGGTCCTCGGGTCACGGTTCCTCGGAGGCCCCTCGCCGGTCGGATGGCTGAAGAAGCTGGTTCTCAAGACAGCCGCCACGGTCACGCGCATGCAGACCGGGATGAAGTTGACGGATGCCCACAACGGCCTGCGTCTGCTGCGCCGTGATGCCGTCGAGGCGGTCCACCTGGAC
>NZ_VIGX01000103.1 GCF_007858475.1 Tsukamurella conjunctivitidis | reverse complement strand
ATGAAGTTGAAGCCAGCGACGAGCTTCCTTTTGGCTCAGCGCTTCCTGAACACCTAAAGGAGGCATGACATGCACGACAGTAAAGAGCAGATTGTATGTCCTGCAGTTAGATATCTATTTAGCTATAAATTTGAAGATAGAACGATCAGGCTCGAAAAAACCAGGCTCTGCATCAAATATGATGATCAATTCGCAACAGACTTCTTTCAAAGCCTATCAAGTAAACACTACTTCTGGACATTAAAGCTTTATGAAGAAGGTTTTATGACAAACAAAGGTCGATTTGTTGATCCCAAAGAAGCACTAGAAATGACCGGATGGGGTGCTCAACTAAGATTTAAAGAGCGAAAACGCTTATTACCAGAAGATCTTTACCGGTAGGCACTTCATTAAATTTAAAAAACATCATTAAAAGGAGAGCTATCTATGTCAATGGCTGATAACAGAGATCGTACTTCATATTGGATCAATAACATCGTCAAGGCTCACTTAAGAAAAAACGGCTGCATATTAAATCGCTTAAGCAAAAAAAGGAATGGGCTCATCATCTATCAAATTATCGATCAGAGAGGCAATGTACTGGCGGAGATAGATCGAATTCGAATGGAGTTAGATTGGAAGAGAAACAAACTACAAGATTACATTGACCAAAGAACAACATTTTAAAAGAGGGATAGTATGTCTCG
>NZ_VIGX01000102.1 GCF_007858475.1 Tsukamurella conjunctivitidis | reverse complement strand
CCAGTTGGAACGGGCGCGCACACGCCTGCGCGAAACCGGTGCGGACGATGGCACCTCATTGCTCGAACCCGACGACCGTGCCTTTGACATGGCCGTCGACTCCTGGGATGACCTGCGGATGTACGCGGAGATGGGCACCTTCGGACATCTCACCTTCGTGTGTGACTGGGACAAGGCCATGGACCTGGCGGTCCACGACACGACAGGACTCTGGGTGCACTCGACCTGGGACGCGCTGGCGACGCTCGACGACTACGCCCGGTTCAGCACCGATGCCGACCACCCGTTGGGAGTAGGCCTCCGGGAGTACCTCAGCGGCCAGGCCCCGGCGGGCTCCCACCTGATCCCGGCGGGTCGCATCCGCCACAACGAGTCTGAGACGGTGCGCGGACGCAAGGACTGGATGAAGGAACGTCGCTGCTCGGTCCCCACCGAGATCGATCCTGCCGGCTACCGGGAGATGGTCTCCCACGTCGTCATCCAGACCCGCGGCACGATCTGCCCCCGCATGTACTTCGAGGACCGCACCAGCGACCTCGGGACCGTTCTCATCGGCTACATCGGCGCCCATCCCACCAACACGAAGACCAGCTGATCGGCACACACATGCACCCGACCGCCAGTGAACAGGGTGGGCCCACGTGGGCGACCCCGGGGCACACCGATCTCCCCACCACCCGTCTCCCCC
>NZ_VIGX01000101.1 GCF_007858475.1 Tsukamurella conjunctivitidis | reverse complement strand
CCCGACTGGACGTTGCCGCGCGTAGCTGACGTCATCGCCCACGTGCACGAGTAGGCGGAATCGTGTCGGTAGCCTCCCCAGGACGCCTGAGCAGCCGATGGGCCTACATCGGGCCAAGTCAGCTCGGGCGTCTCGCCGACAGCGTGCGCCTCGTCAATGAGTACCGCGGCAGCAGGGTCATAGGCGATGCGGATAGCCTCGCACAGCTCTTGTGCGGACAGAGGATGCGCAGCCCCCGCGCCCGTTGCCTGCAATCCGGCCGTCAGACCGGGCAGCCGAGCAGCAAGCTCACGAGCCATCTCCTCAGCCTTGCGCTTCCTACTGCCCGACCGGTGGGAGGCGTTGAACGTGATGGCGACGGATGCCTTCACCGTCGACGATCCTGACGGGTAGCGGGCGACCACTTCACGCAACATCTCTTGAGCGAAATCAGGAGCGTTGTCGTCGATGTTCATCTCGACCTCGCGACGCAGCCGCGTGCCTGAATCCGGCGCGGTTTCGATCGTGACCGATGCCGCCTCGATGCCGGGCTCGTCTCCCAGGTTCGCCAGCCAGTGACCCCAGTCGGCTACCCACACGTCGATCTGCTCCTGGTCGACCAGAGCGGCACCATCAGGTTCCGTGCCGATCACGACCGAGAAAGAGGATGTGGCCGGCGTGTAGAGCAGAGCGAACGGGCGACCATAGG
>NZ_VIGX01000100.1 GCF_007858475.1 Tsukamurella conjunctivitidis | reverse complement strand
CCATCGGCGCTGTCCTCCTGTGGATCATGTGGCTCTTCGCGACGGGGCGTCCGGGCACGTCATTCCCGATCCCCGGCGTCATCGTCGTCATCCTCATGATCGTCTTCTCCTTCGTCGCCAACCGCACGGTCCTCGGTCGCAGCGTCTACGCCATCGGCGGCAACCGCGCAGCCGCGGCCCTCACCGGCATCCGGGTCCAGCGCACCAACTTCGTCGTCATGTGCACCTCCTCGGTGCTGGCCGCAGTCGCAGCCATGGTCTTCATCGGTCGCTCCACCGCCTCCGGTCCTGCTGACGGCACCGGCTGGGAGCTCGATGCCATCGCCGCGTGCTTCATCGGTGGAGCATCGGTGTGGGGCGGCATCGGCACCATCGGCGGGACCATGGTCGGCGCCCTCGTCATGGCCTTCCTCAACAACGGTCTCCAGCTGATGGGTGTGGGATCCGACTGGACCCAGATCATCAAGGGCCTGGTCCTCCTCCTCGCGGTCGCCGCAGACGTGTACTCCAAGCGTCAGGGCAAGCGCTCCCTCATCGGGACCTTCCAGAACGCCCGGCGCAATCAGCGCCAGATCCTCGAGACCGAGAAGGCTCTGGCCGAGGGCAAGGCGCCCACACCGGTCCCCAACACGGACTCTCCGGTCGCGGAGGCGGTGGCCGACGAGCCATCGGTGTTCGTCCAGACTCCC
>NZ_VIGX01000099.1 GCF_007858475.1 Tsukamurella conjunctivitidis | reverse complement strand
TCCGAGTACGCGCCAGATGAGCGCCGCGGCTTCTTCGCCTCCATCCTCGACACAGGCTCCTACATCGGCTTCGCCCTGGGCGCCGCAGTGGTCTCCGCCATCCAGTTGGGTCTGGGACCCGAGGCGGTCCTGGGTGGGGCATGGCGCATCCCGTTCCTGGTGGCCGGGCCCTTGGGCGCGGTGGCCGTCTACTTCCGGACCAAGATCGAGGAGAGCCCCGCCTTCCAGGCCCAGCTCGACGCCCAGGAGAAGGCAGGGACCGACCGCCCGGCAGATGCCCCTTCCTCCACCGCGGACCTGGTGCGCACACACTGGCGTCCCATCCTCATTGCCATCATGCTGGTGGCAGCCGCCAACACGTCCAGCTACGCACTCACCTCCTACATGCCCACCTACCTCACGGACTCCTTGGGCTATGACGCGGTGCACGGGACGCTGCTGACCATCCCCGTGCTGCTCGTCACCGCGGCCTGCATCCCACTGGCAGGCAGGCTCTCGGACCGCATCGGCCGCCGCCCCGTGCTGTGGATCGGTTCTGCCAGCGCCGTCGTCCTGTCAGTCCCTGCGTTCCTGCTTCTGGCCCACGGAGCGATCTGGTCGACGCTGGCGGGACTCACCCTGGTGGCGGTCCCGGTGATCTTCTACATCTCCAACCTTGCCTCCGCGCTGCCGGCCCTCTTCCCGACCGCCGCC